>CAWGGX010000016.1:0-105692 GCA_963822215.1 uncultured Alphaproteobacteria bacterium | reverse complement strand
CCCGCGCGACCCGCGGGCGTTTCCCGTTTCCGGCGCGGCGTCAAGCGCCTTCGTTCAAGGACCGTACCCAGATGGCCAAGGCCGCTTCGCTCAAGATCAAGCTGCTGTCGACCGCCGACACCGGCTACTTCTACGTCACCAAGAAGAACGCCCGCACCAAGACCGAGAAGCTGACCTTCAAGAAGTACGACCCGGTCGCGCGCAAGCACGTCGAGTTCAAGGAAACCAAGATCAAGTAAGCTTCCGCGGCTTCTGCAGCGCAGTTTCGAGGGCGCCTCCTGGCGCCCTTTCTCATCGGGCGGGGCGTGTTTGGGAAGGGGCGGAGGCGGTTTCCTTCTCCGCGTTCGAAGGAGAGGCCCGGAATGGATGTCTGACGGTTGGCGCCAGTTGGGAGCGACCGCAACGGGCGGAAAGCGATACTTGCGCGAAGGACGGCTTAGGACACTCAGCAAAACAAGTGCGCCAAATTCCCCCGCCGTCATATGTGGACGGCCTCTTGGCAAGCGGTTTTTGACGCTCTGATCGCTTTGGTCGGCTGCGGTCATATGTCCGGCCTGTTGGCGCGGTATAGGACCGCTGGCCTTGATGATATTCGACAGTCCTGGTCCCTATCATTGCGGCGAGCTTTGGAGCTCGTGACGGCTGTCGGGGTGTCCTGGGCTTTCGTGGCGACCGTGTCGTTCATCACGTCGTTGCGCTTGCCAAACTCCTCGAAACTGAAACGCCTGTGTTGGAAAGCCCTTTCTTCAGGCCTTCGTGTAAAGTTCGGTTCGGAAGCCTTCGCCGGTCGACATCATCGCCCAGGCGATTCTGGCCAGCTTGTTGGCCAGGGCGACCGCGACGACGCGCTCGGGCTTCCTGGCCCTCATGGCCACGATCCATTCGGCCAAGCCGCCTTTGTATTTGTGGGCCACGCGCAACACCGACGTGCATCCCACCACCAGCATCTTGCGCAGATAGCGATTGCCCTTTTTGGTGATGCCGCCGAGCCTGTCCTTGCCGCCGCTCGAGTGCTTGCTCGGCGTGAGGCCCAGAGACGCGCTGAAATCGCTTCCCGACCTGAAGACGCTGGGATCGGGAGTGAAAGCGACCATCGCCGATGCGATCAGCGGGCCGAAGGCGGGAATTTCGTCCAAGAGACGGCTGGTCTGGTTGTCCGCGCTTGCTTGGGCGATTGTCTTCTCCAAATCGTCGATCTTGTCGTCGAGGACGTCGTTGTGGGAAGCCCAGCATCGCGGTTGCTTGCTTGGCCGCTTCGGGAAGGGTCTCGTCGGCTTGCGCGAGCGCCAGCAATTCCTTGACCCGTTGGATGCCCTTGGGCGCGATCAGGCCGAACTCCGAGAGATGCCCGCGCAGCGCGTTGACGGTCATGGTTCGCTGCTTGACCAGCAAATCCCGGGTCTTGTGCAGCATCAGCACGGCTTGCTGATCGGCGCTCTTGATCGGCACGAACCGCATGTCGGGGCGCGACATGGCCTCGCAGATCGCCGCTGCATCGTTCGCGTCGTTCTTGCCGCGTTTGACGTAGGGTTTCGTGTAAGCCGGAGGAATGAGGACCACTTCGTGCCCCAACGCCCGGATCTCTCGCGCCCAGTAATGGGAGGATCCACAAGCCTCCATCCCGACCCGGCAGGGCGCCGCCTGGGCGAAGAAATCCAGCACCTTGCCTCGACTCAACTTTCGCGTCACCGCAGGCGCACCCTCACGCTCGATCGCATGCACCTGAAAAAAGGTCTTCGCCAGGTCGATCCCAATCCTGATAAAGGTCTTCATGGACGGCTTCCCTATCCGTGACCTGCCACCGGTCACCGCTTGGCACTTGATGCCGTTTGGGTGAGGGCGTCCACATCATCATCGCGAGCGACCGCCAGACCATACCTGCTTTCCGCACCCCATCCGGCCTCCGGCCACCTTTCTCGCTTTCGCGGAGAAGGGTGAACCGTCATCGCCACGGGCCCCATGAAAAGCGTTGGGAATTCGACTTGCGTCAATCGAATAGGTTGTTCAACCCGGGCAGGCTCTTCCACTGACGGGGAAGGGGACGCCCGTCTCCCCGAAGGGCTGCGCTTCGATTCTCCGTGGCGACGTTTTCCGATCAGAGGCCCTTGGGGATTGTCGCCGAAAGGCCGACATTGTCCGCATGTTCGATCGCGGCCTCGTAGCCGGCGTCCGCATGGCGCAGCACGCCGATGCCCGGATCGCCGTCGAGCACGCGCTTCAGGCGCTCGGCCGTCGCCGGGGCGCCGTCCGCGACAATGGTGAGGCCGGCGCTGACGCCGCGTCCGCCCAGGCCATGGATCGCCACCAGGTCGGCGCCGGAAGAGCAGTTGAGCAGCGCGTTGAGGATTGGCCAGTCGGCGATGGCGTCCGATCCGTCCTTCATGTTCTCGGTTTCCCGATGGGGCAGCGCCGCCGAGCCCGAATCGAGATGATCGCGCGTGAAGGCGATGGGCGCGGAGATCCGTCCGGAGGCGACAGCGTCGTTCACCAGCAACGCGAGCTTGCTGCGCTCGCCGTAGCCAAGCCAGCCGATCCGCGCCGGCAGGCCAGTGAACCGCACGTGCTCGCGGGCCTTGGCGATCCAGGACGCGATTGGATGGTTGTGCGAGAACGCCTCGAGAATCATGTCATCGATTGTGTAAATGTCTTGCGGATCGCCGGAGACCGCGATCCAGCGAAACGGACCGACGCCCTGGCAGAACCGCGGACGGATATAGAGATCGACGAAGGAGCGCATGCGGAACGCGTCCGCAACGCCGGCCACCCGCGCCTCGGCGCGAAGCCCGTTGCCATATTCGAAGACGACCGCGCCGTGATCCATGAACTCGAGCATCGCGCGCATGTGGACGGCGAGCGAGCGGCGTGCAAGCGCGATCAGCCGCTCGGGATCGCTCTTTCGCATCGCGCGCGCTTCGTCGAGGGAAAGCTCGACAGGGATATAGCCCTTCAGCGGGTCCGGAAACGTCTGATCGGTCACGGTGTCGGGCGCAATGCCGCGCCGCGCGATCTCGGGCAGGACCGCCGCCGCGTTGGCGCAAAGCGCGAGCGCGAGCGGCTCGCCTTTGTCGCGCGCCTCGATCCACAGGCGCAAGGCCTCGTCCAGATCGTCCGACTTTTGGTCGCAATAGCCGGTTGAGATCCGACGGTCGATGCGGGCCTCGTCCACCTCGACCACCAGGGTCGAAGCTCCGGCGAGCTTGCCCGCAAGCGACTGCGCGCCGCTCATCCCGCCACAGCCGGAGGTCAGCAGCAGACGCCCGGCGAGCGATCCGCCGAAATGCCGACGAGCGATCGCCATGAAGGTCTCGTAAGTGCCCTGCAGGATTCCCTGGCTCCCGATATATTGCCACGCCGCCGCCGTCATGCCCGGCATGATCGTCAGCCCCATGTCGTCGAGCCGGCGGCGGCTCTCTTCGGCCGTCCACTCGCCGACAATGTTGCCATTGGCCATGATGACCAGCGGCGTCGTCGCCTGTCCGGGAAAGAGGCCGATCGGCTTGCCCGACTGCATGACGAGCGTCTGGTCCTCTCGCATCGTGGCGAGCGCCGCAACGATCCGGTCGAAGCTTTCCCAGTTGCGCGCCGCCCGAGCGATCGACATGTAGATCACCAGATTGTCCGGGTCTTCGGCGTTCTCGAGGTTGTTTTCCAAGAGACGCAGGATCGCCTCCTGCCGCCAGCCTCTGCAGCGCAGCTCCGTTCCGCGGGCGGCCCTGACTTCGCGTCCGCGGCGCACCGGTATGGTCATGCTCAAGCCTCCTCCACGAGCGGGACCCAGCCGCGCTCACCCTTGACTCGCGCGAGCCACGCCGCGATCGCCGGGAAACGCCCCATGTCGTAGCCGCCCTGCGGCGCCATCTCGACATAGGGAAAGACGCCGAGATCGGCGATCGAGTAGCGGCCGGCGACAAGCCAGTCCCGCCCCGACAGCCATCGGTCGAGCTTGGCGAGCGCCGGATAGCCGACCTCGTGGAATTCGGCGATGCGGCGCTCCATCTCCGCGGCCTTGCCGATCAGATGGTAGAAACGAGGCAGCGCCAGCGGACGCAGGAGTTCGGCCTGCTCGAAGAAGAGCCAGCTCGCGACCTCGGCCCGCAAGAACCGGTCTTCGGGCAGAAGAGGCGACCCCTCTGCGAGGTAGAGCAGGATGGCGTCCGATTCGACAATCGTTCGCCCGTCCTCGAGCTCGAGCACGGGCACGCGCCAGAACCGGCTCTTGCCGCGAAAGACAGGATCGGCGGTGGCGCCCTTTGCGAGATCGAGGGTGACTCGCTCAAAGGGCAGTCCAAGCTGGCGCAACAGGATTCGCACTTTCCAGGAGTTGCCCGAAAGTCGGCTGTCGAACAGACGGTACAATCGCCTCCCTCCCTTCACAGATACGAGCGCAAGTCGACGCCCATTGCTTGCTCCACTTCGGGGAAGACGGCCGGATCGAGCGCGCCCTTCCCGACCGGAAATTGGGTCCGATGCGCAATGACGACGGCGACGCGCGCGCCGACCTTCGATTCCGAGATCGACACGACATCGCCGGTTTCCGGGTCGAGGGTTCCGATCATGTCCGGAAAGGTCGCCGCACGCTTTCCGTCGATGTCCGCCGTCATGAATTCATTGTAAACGCCCAGCGTCGCTTCCCCCTTTGCGCCGCGTACGACGATTCGGCCGAGGTCGAATCCGCCGCCGTAGGTCACGTCGTTGGTCACGACCTCGCCTTCGACGAGAAGCTCACCGCCGAGAAAGTCGATCGTCGCGCGGACGCGGTCGCCGCCGGTCGCCGCGAGCAGGGCGCGGCCGAGCTCGAGTTGGAACGATATCGCGCCCGGCGCGCCATTCGCCTGGATGAACCCGGCCGTGAGCGGCCCTCGCGCCGCATAGATCAAGCCGCCGTTCAGGACAGCGGCCTGGCGCAGCACATTCGAGGTGCGGACGATGTCGCCCTCGACGCAAACCGCGAATGCATTCGCCTCGGCCCGGGAGCCGCTGACCGCGATCTGGGTGATGGAGAGCTCGGGCCGTGAGGCGAGGCCCATGCCGCCCATCTTGACCGTCGGATGGCCCCGGCCATTCGAGGCGAGATCGACATAATCAAGCCCCAGCGCGGCCGCGACGAGCCAGGCGTTGAAGCCAGGCACGTGGCCGCAGATCACTCCCCTTGGGGGTCGGTCCATCCGTTCGACCAGCCGGCGCGCGGCGTTGATCGCATCGCGCGGCCGGATCGCCCAGTTGGCGAAACCAGGCGCGCCGACTGCCGCGGCCGTGATGACAAGATCCTGCGGATCGAGTTCATCGATCCCGACGAGCCGCACCCCGCCGTAATCGAGCGCCATGCGCCCGAGGTTGCGGTTTTTCTCGACCGCGTTCCGACCGCTTCCGCCGGCGGAGAGGAACAGGCCGCCGGCGACGCCCGCCTCCACGTCGTCCAGGGTCAGCATACGCGCCATCCGATCTCTCCCTCACGCAAGCGGGCGCTCTACAACGCCGCCGACTGACCGAGAAACGTCGCGAAGAGCGAGCCCGCCGCCTTCGCTTCGGCTGCGTCGCCCTGATAGACGGCGACGCCCGACGCCAGCACGCAGACTCGGCTGGCGACATCCAACGCCCGCGCCGTGTTCTGTTCGACGAGGATCATCGTGAGCCCCTCGCGCTTGAGGCGCACCAGCGCATCAAGACACAGGTCGATCATCTTCGGCATCAGCCCGAGCGACAATTCATCGACCAACAGCAGCCGCGGCTCCGCCATGAGCGCGCGGCTGATCGCCAGCATCTGTTGCTCGCCGCCGGAAAGCGAACCGGCGATCTGGCGCCGCCGGTCGCGCAGGCGCGGAAAGGTCGCGAACACGCGCTCGCGATTGCGAACCTCGTCTCGCGCCGGACGAACATAGCCGCCAACGGTCAAATTCTCGTCCACCGTGAGGTCCGAGAAGAGTTGCCTGCCCTCGGGGACGACAGCGACTCCCTGCCGGGCGCGTTCGGTGGCGCGCCGCCGGGAGATGTCCTCGCCCTCAAGGAGAACGCGTCCCGCATGGATGTCGACATGGCCCATGATAGCCATAATTGTCGAGGTCTTTCCCGCGCCGTTGGGCCCCAAGAGGGCGAAGATTGTTCCCTGCTCGACCTCCAGACTGAGGTTGTGCACGGCTTCGACCGCGCCGTAACCGCAGGCGAGCCCTTCAAGCCGCAGCATGTCGGTTCGTCCCGGCGCCGATATAGGCCTCGCGCACGACCGGATCGGCCATGACCTCGGTCGGACCTCCGTCGGCGATGATCGCGCCGTTATTCAGCACGACCAACTTTCGGCATACTCGCAAGACCTCCTCGAGATTGTGCTCGACCAGCGCGATCGTCACGCCGCTCGCATTGACTTCGAGGATCGTATCAATCTGCTTGGACGCTTCTGCCTGATTGAGTCCGGCAAGCGGTTCGTCGAGGAGGATGATCTTCGGATCGACGGCGAGCGCGCGGGCGACCTCGAGGCGCTTCATCAATCCGAGGGACAGCGCCCCCGCAAGCTTGCGCTCCGTACCGGCGAGGCCGACGCGGGCAAGGATTTCGGCAGCCCGCTCCGTCTCGGCGCGCCGGCCGACGCGCGACAACGCGCGCAGGGGAGAAGACGTCCGCCGATATCCGGCTGCGAGCACGACATTGTCCAGCGCAGTCATCTCACAGAAAGGTCGCACGATCTGATGCGTCAATGCCAGCCCCAGGCGTACGCGCGCCTGGGTCGGGAGATCGGTGACGTTGTGATCGCCGAGAAAGACACGCCCGCGGTTCGGCCGCAGCATGCCCCCGACGATGCGGACGAGCGTCGTCTTTCCGGCCCCATTCGGCCCGATGAGGCCGACAAATTCGCCGGTCGAGATCTCCAGCGAAACGTCATTGACGGCCGTCACGCCGCCGAAACGGATCGCCAGGCCCTCGAGGCGAAGCGCGACGCTCACGTCGGTCTCGCATGCAAAAAGGCGGCGCGCGCCAAGCCGGCAAGGCCGCCGGGCGCGAGGCGAATGACCAGGATCAACAGTCCGCCGAAGACGAGCAGGCGATAATCGTTGACGAAGCGGATGGCTTCCGGAAGCAATGTCAGGCCGATCGCCGCGGCCAGGACCCCGAGGGTCGAACCGACGCCGCCGATCACCACCATCGCCATCAGCATGACGGAAAAGATGAAGTCGAACGCGTCCGGGGTGATGAATTGGGTGAAGAATGTATAGAAGGCGCCCGCCAAACCGGCGAGCGCCGTGCCGATCGCGAAGGCTGCGAGCTTGTAGGCGCCCGGATCGATCCCTAGCGTGCGCGCAGCGCCCTCGTCCTCGCCGACCGCGCGAAACGCAAACCCCATCCAGGACCGGTTGACGTAGGCGCTGAAAGCGACGGTCGCGCAGGCGCAAAACAGGATGAGCCATAGGTTGCCGAGCGCGCCTAGCCCCGACGGCGGGATGCCGCTGATCCCCATCTCGCCGCCGAGCCACGATTGTTTGCGGACGAAGCCGACGAACAGGAAGTTGACGCCAATCGTCGTTACGGCGAGGAAGTCGCTGCGCACGCGAAGCGACGCGAAGCCGACCACCGTTCCGAGCAGGCTCGCGGCGACCACAGCCGCCACCACGGCCAGCGGCGCGTTTCCGACCCTCGTCATCACCACCGCCGCTGCATAAGCCCCCGCCCCGAAAAATGCGCCGTGGCCAAGGCTGATCTGCCCGCAGAATCCACTGATGAGATTGAGGCTGACCGCGAGGACCACGTTGATGCCGATGACCGAGGCGATGCTGATCTCGTAGGCGCTCATGCGGCCCGCACCCCTGTGAACCCCTGCGGACGGATCATCAGGAGCGCGATAACCGCAAGAAAAGCGATGGCGTCGCGATCGAGCCAACCGCCGATGAAGATTGTGCCGTAGGATTCAACCAGACCGAGCGCGAGGCTCGCGAGCAGCGTTCCGCGCACGTTGCCGAGGCCGCCGAGCACGATGATGGCGAGCGCCTTGTAGCTCACCACAAATCCGATGCCGGGATCGACGAGATTATCCATGAGCGCAACGAGGCCGCCGGCGAGCGCGGCCAGCGCTGAACCCAAGGCGAAGACGAGATAGCGCACGCGGATCGGATCGACGCCGAAAGAGGCCGCGATCTTCGGCCGCGAGACCGTCGCCCGCCAGCCGAGGCCGACGCGCGTGCGGGTCGTCAGCGCATGCAGCCCGACGAACACGACCACCGCAGAGACGATAAGCGCGACCTGCACCGCGCCAATCCGCAGCCCGCCGACATCGAAGGTCTTGAACGCGACCGCGCTGTTCTTGAACGTGACTCCCTGCTCGCCGAACAGAATGCGGAATGCGTCCTGCATGAAGATGAGCAGTCCGACAGAGGCGACCATCGGAACATCGGGTCGAAATTTCAGCAGGGGTTCGTAAAGCAGTCGATACACCGCCATTCCGAACACAGGCGCAGTCGCGAGCGCTGCGAGAAAACCGAGCGTCAGGCTTCCGCTCGCGTTGGCGATGAGAACCGTAACGTAGGCGCCCAGCGCGAAGATGGCGGCGTGGGCAATATGGAGAATGCGCAAGAGGCCATAGACCAGCGTCAATCCGACCGACATCATCGCATACATGCAGCCGAAACTGACGCCGGTCAGCGCAAGGTCCACGTAATACACGCGTATTGTCCTTGAGCGCGCGGCCTGACCGGCGCCCTATTTCTCGGGCGGGGCGAATGCGTCGAGATCGGTGATCTCGCCGGCCGGCGCGAATTTGCCGTCCTTGATGACATTGACGCTGATCGGCATGATGATCTCGTGCAGCTTGTTGAAGCCGGCCAGCGTTCCGTCGAAGGTCCGGAAATCTTTGGTCGCGGCAAGGGCGTCCCTGACCTTCGCGGGATCCGCGCTTCCTGCACGATTGATCGCGTCCGCCATCAGCCTGACCGCCGAATAGGTGATGGCGGCGACGCCTTCGGGCTCATACCCAGCCTTGGCCTTGAATCCTTCGAAGAATTTCTTCAGGTCCGCGTCGTCGCGCTGGCGGTTGAAGCTGTCGATGATCGTCACGCCTTCGGCCGCAGGGCCAGCGATCTCGATGAATTTCCCCGAATCGAAGGCCTGCGAGCCGATGATCGGGGCGGTCACGCCGGCCGCACGTAGCTGAGCGACAAGCGGGCCGGCGGTGAAGAAATATCCGGTCGCGTAGACGGCGTCCGGATTGTCGCGCTTGACGCTCGCGACGATCGAACCGAACTGTCGGTCCTTCAGCGAATAGCTGTACTTGTTCAGGATCTCGATGCCGTATTTCGGGGCCGCCTCCAAAAAGCCGTCCATCGTCGCCTGGCCGTAGTCGTTGTCCATCGTGATGGCCGACACCTTCTTCAAGCCGAGCGTCTTGCCGATATAGAGCGCCGTCGCGGCGCCCTGTGGCGGCCCGAGGTGGACGAGGCGGAACATGTCGTCTCCGGCGCGGGTGATGTCGGGATGCACGCCGTAGGCCGAGATCATCACGACGCCAGCCTGCTGGAACACCGGCGCGGCCGCGCGGCCAGAGGCCGAATAGCTGCCATTGACGACCAGCTTCACGCCGTCCTCGCCGATCAGCTTGTTGGCGGTGAAGATGGCTTGATCGGGCTTGGCCTGGTCGTCGTAGCTGACAAGCGCAATCTTCTGGCCGAGCACGCCGCCAGCCGCGTTGATGTCTTCGACCGCCATCTGCGCGGCGATCGCAGCCGATTTCCCGTCTGTCGCCGAAGGCCCGGTAAGCGGGGCCTGGAAGCCGATCTTGATGTCGGCGAAGGCTGGGCTCAAAGCGCAAAGGCCCAATAAGATCGCTCCCGCGAGGCCGAGCGCGATCCGGGACCGCAGCGATCGAGTTCCTTTGGACATGGCCTTCTCCTTCAAACCTAACAAATCTTCAGAGCTTCCCGCCCGAGCGGACGCCGCCAAGGATCGGCGCAAGCAAGTCTTGCGCCCGCGCCGCCGCGGCTTGCGGCGGCTTTGCCTGGGTCCAGTCGTCGCGATTGGCCAACTTCCGCGTCGCGTCGAGTCCAAGCTTGGCGATCACTCCGCCCCGCTCCAGCGGATCGGACCGGTCGGTGCGGACGCCCGGAACGACAAGCAGATCCTCGTCCGCTCTCATGCGGGTCGCAATAGCCCATTCGACCTGAATTGCGTCCCAGGGGTCGATGTCCGCGTCGACCACGACCACCTGCTTCACGAGATTGACGGCCGCCCAGATGGCGAACATCGCCTTGCGAGCCTCCCCAGGCCGGGGCGAATCGATCGAGACGACGGCATGGAGGCGGCCGGCGCCGCCAAGCCCGACGGCGACTTCGGACAGCCCCGGCACGGCCGCTCGCGCCGCGCGCGCAAGGCCCGCGGCGATGGCCACGCCCCCCAGGAGACAGTGCTCGGGATGATAGCCTGGAAGGACGACCTGGAATATCGCATCGCGACGTCGCGTCAGGCGCGAGAAGGTTGCGACGATCCCGGCGCCATAAGCTTCATACATGCCGTGGTATTCACTCACGAGCCCCTCTTCGTGAGGCTCGCCCGCGTCGAGCTCTCCCTCGAGCACAAATTCGCTGTGAGCCGGAACGAGCAGATCGGACCCGACGCACTTCGCCACGTCCAGGGGCGCGCCGAAAAGGGCTCCGGCGATCGGGAGCTCGTCGTCGCCAAGACCGAGATAGAGACAGGCCGCGATCAGGACGGCGGGATGATTGCCGATTGAGACGGCGATATCGAGCTTGTCGCCCCGCGCCCGGGCCGCGCGCGCCATGACCGCGAGATGATGATTGGGCGCAATGCCGACGAAGGCCCGCGAGCCGCCAAGCGGCATGACGCGAGCGATCGAAAGGTTCGTCCCGCCCGAGACGGTGTCACGGGCGACGATCGCGCCCGCCGTGATATAGCGCCCGCTTTCCTTCTCAAAAAAGCGCGGGACGGGCAGAAGCCGCTCGATGTCGGGACTTTCGACAATTGTCTCCTGGCATGGCGCCGCGCCCAGAACATGATGCGGCAGCGGATTTTCGATCGCCGCGATCAGCCGCTTCTGGACCTCGTTCGGAGGGCAATCGAGGGCGGCGGCGAAACGGGGCAGACTATTGACAAGATTCCCGACGATCGGGCTTTCGAATGCCTGCCCGTCGCGAACCGGCCGGCGAAAACAGAGCGCAGGACCGTCCCGCGTCTGAGCAAGGCAGGCGGCGATCTCGAAATCCGCGTCGACCGGCGCCGCCACAGTCAGCATTTCCCCGCCTTCGTCGAGGCGCGCCAGTAAGGCGCGCATCGATTGAGGAGATTCACCGATTGAGCTGTTCGCCTCGGCCCTCGCAGGCAAGCGGAAGGAACCTCATATTCGCTCGCGGGCCACCGTTGTCCGCACGGCAAATCATATCGGTCGACCCGCGCCAGTCCACGATGCTGGCTCCCGAAGCAGCCTATAGGCTAAACTGAACGATCACGCCTTGGATGCGGAGGCCGCCTTGCAATTGCGCGCGCTCGCTTATTTTGTGACCGCTTGCCGGTCTCTCAGTCTCGCGCACGGCGCGAGCCGGCTGGGCATTGCGGTTTCGACGCTGAGCGCGGTCTTGAAGGGCGTCGAGGATGACGCCAATGTCGTACTGTTCCATCGACGCAACAATGCGCTCTATCCGAACGCCGCAGGCGTTGCGCTGATCCGCGCTGCCGAGCCGCTGCTCATGGCTGAGCAATTCGCGCGCCGGTGGCTCCAAGCCCCTCCGCGCGGAAGTCTGAAGATCTTGCGCATCGAAATTGCCCTGGGTCACACTGTCGGCGGGGTCGCGGCCGCCTTGCGCCGGGCGGCGGAAACGTTCGGCGCCGAGCGGCCAGACGTCCTCATCGATCCGGTTTGGGTCGACGAACGGGACCGCCCGTCGATTCCGCCTTTGACCGGGGCTGACGGCGCCGCCGCCCACTCGACGCTGCGGATCGGGATTGGCGCCGGCGAAGGCTTGGTTTCGCGGGGGGAGATCGAGCTTCTCGACGACCGGTGGGTATTCGCCAGCCGGCTGCCCGCGGGGACCCGAGCGCCGCCGCGGGCCGGAGAGCTTGCCGCAGGCAGGTTGATCGTGCCGCTCCTGTCGCCGGCGCTGATCGACCAAGCCGACCGCTACCTCTCCCGCCACCGCTTTCCCAACGTCCGCTTTGTCGATCATGACCCCGCCGAATTGCCGCGTCTCATCGAAGAGCGTCCGGACGCGGCGCTCTTCGTGCCGCGCACCGTCACAACCGCCCGCCTCGGGCTCGCCAACGTCACGACGGTCGAGCCGGAAGAGCCGCTGAGGCTGAGGCTTACCGCGCGACCCTTCGGGCCAGGGACCCTGCCCGGGCTTTTCGCCGAGCATTTGCGCCGCGCGCTTTCCGCAGGCGAAACCCATGTCGAGCGATCCGTTCTCACCTTGCGGCAGATTCGCTATACGGCCCTCGTCCAGCGCCTCAGGCGCATCGCCTCGGCCGCCCGCGCCGGCAACATCAGCCAGCCGGCGCTCAGCCAGCAGATCCACAGGGTGGAGGAAGCGCTCGGCGGCGCTCTATTCGAGCGCCGGGGCGATGGCGTGCTTCCGACCGCGCGCGGCGAACGTTTTGCTGAGATCGCCGCCTTTATCGAGACGCGATCCCGTGGGCTCTCCGAAAGCGAGAAAGGCGCGCCGGCGCAGGGGCGGCGCATCGCCATCGGCATATTGCCGTCGGTCAGCCAGCGTGGATTCCTCGTCAACCGCATCACCGACGCGATCGTCAGCATGCAGGCGCGCCATCCTGGACTGAAGGTCGTCGTCCAGGAAGGACCGAATGGCGCTCTTCAGGACTGGGTGACGCGCGACCTCGTCGGCGTCGCCATCGTCGAGACGGCGCTTCCGCACATGCCCCGGCTGCCGCTCGCCTCCTCGGAGGAGCTCGCGGCCGTCGCGCATCCCGTGCACGGGTTGCTGCCGCAGGGTCCGGTCACGCTTGCGGAGCTTGCGCGCCAGAAGCTCGTCCTGCCGACGACCCGTTCCGGCCTCCGGCAATTGCTCGACGCGGCGGCTGAAGCGCGCAACCTCAAACTACGGCCGGTCCTGGAAATCGACGCGCTTCCGATGGCCGTGGCGCTGCTCGCGCGAATGCCGGTCTGCACAGTGCTGCCGCCATCGGCCATCGCCAATGAGGTGACAAACGGCGATCTCGTCGTGCATCCGATCGTGGAGCCGGCCGTATCCCGTCGGCTTTTCCTCATCTATTCCGGCGATCGCGCGCTGACCCCGCCGGAACGCGACCTCGTCAACGCGCTGCGACGATCCCTTTCGGCGCGGCTCTGAGCGCCGCCTCTCTCACAGTTTGAAATGCCGTACGCCGCCACGGCGGATGGCCTCGAACGATTCCGGATAACCCGCGTCCGCGTAACGCATCACGCCAAGGCTCGTGTCATTGGTCATGGACAGCGAGAGGCGCTCGTCAGCCTCCCGTGTCCCATCGGCGATGACGGTGACCCCTGCGCTTGTCATATAGCCGGAATAGCCGCCTCCGCCGGAGTGAATGGCGACGAGATCGGCTTGTGAAGAGCACATCGCCATGGCGTCGAGCAGCGGCCAGTCGGCGATCGCGTCGGATCCGTCGCGCATGCGCTCGGTCATGATGTTCGGATGCGCCATCGCGCCCGCGTCGAGATGATCGCGCGTGAAGGCGATCGGTCCTGACAACACACCGTCGCGCACCATCTGATTGACCGCCAGCGTCAGGGATGTGCGTTCGCCGTGGCCGAGCCAGGCGATCCGTGCCGGGAGCCCTTCGAACGGCACATGGCGGCGGGCCAGCGCAATCCAGTTGGAAAGGATTTTGTTGTCCGGAAAGGCCTCAAGAAGATGGCCGTCGATGCGCCGAATGTCGTCCTCGCTGTCGGTGAGCGAGATCCAGCGGAAGGGACCGATCGCCTGCGCGAACAGCGGCCGCAGATAGGCCTCGGTGAAGATCGGGATGTCGAAGGCGTCCCCGACTCCGCCCTCGAAAGCCTGGGTGCGAATCAAGTTTCCGTTGTCGAAGACGATCGCGCCTTGGCGCCGGAAACCCAGCATGGCGCGAACATGACGGACGATTGTGGCGCGGCCCTCGCGCATCAGGGTCGCGGGATCCTCGTCGCGCATGCGCCGGATGTCTTCGAGGCTTCGCCCTGAGGGCGCGTAGCCGTAAATGAGATCGTGCGCCGAGGTCTGGTCGGTGACGATGTCTGGCGCAACGCCGCGCGCGAGCATCGTCTCGTAGACGTCGGCGGCGTTGCCAATGAGGCCGACCGAAAGCGCCCTTCGCTCCCGGCGCGCGGCCTCGATCATCGTCAAGGCTTCCTCGAGATCGGCGGCCCGGCTGTCGAGAAATCCGTTGGCAAGGCGCTTCTCGACGCGCTGCGGATCGATCTCGACGCAGAGGATGGCGGTGCCCGCCATACGTCCCGCGAGCGGCTGCGCGCCGCCCATGCCGCCTAAACCGGCGGTCAGAATGAAGCGGCCCGCGAGGGAGCCGCCAAATTGGCGCTCGGCGATGCGCATGAAGATTTCGTAGGTGCCCTGGATGACCCCCTGAGACCCGATGTACTGCCAGTCGCCCGCGGTCAAACCTCCCCAGCAGATCAACCCTTTCTTCTGCAACTCATAGAACGTCTCCGCCTTCGCCCATTGGCCAACCATGTTGCAGTTCGCCATGATCACGATCGGCGCCCGCTCGTGCGTGCGGATGAGACCGATCGGCTTGCCGGACTGAACGATCAGCGTCTCGTCCTCGCCCATCGTGCGCAGCGTCTCGACGATCTTGTCGTGCGACGGCCAGTTGCGCGCGGCCTTTCCGAGCGCGGCATAGACCACGAGATTGGCGGGATCCTCGCCGACGGCGAGCACGTTTTCGAGCAGGCGCAGCAGCCCTTCCTGTCTCCAGCCGCGACATCGCAGGTTCGAACCAGAAGGAATTGGGAAGCGTCGGGTCATCGCGAGCTACTCAAGCGCATATTTGGCGATCTCGATGCCGAGGGCCGCTTCGCAGACGGGATAGACCGACGGGTCCTTCACCGATGCGCTCAGCGGCAGATGCGCCTTGGCGATATGGAAGATGGACACGTCGTCGCCTTCCCTCAGATTCCCGACGCTGACCGGACGGCCGTCCGGACCGAGCGTGGTGATCACGTCCGGAAATGTCGCGAGGCGGCGCCCATCGCCGTCCTCGATCGCCATATATTCGTTCATCACGTGCAGCACGAGATCGCGAGCGGCGCTGCGAACTGTGATCGTCCCGATGTCGAAGGCGGCGTCGGTGTAGACCACGCTTTTCCTCGTCACGCGGCCACTCCCGACAATCTCGCCGGACGTCGCCGAGCAGATCGCCTCCACGACGCGCTCGCCGCCGTTCGGCTCCGCCTCCAGGATTGCGCGGCCGAGCGCCAACGCCCGCGAAATGCCGCCGAGCGCAGCGTGGGTGCGGACGTAGGATGCGCGCACCGGATTGCGGCAGCTGGCGATGAAGCCGCCGGACATGTCGGCGGCCTTGCGCAGGATCGGCGAGACCTTGGCGGTCGCGCCGCGGACGACGAGCTCGATATAGGAATGGCTCGAGCGGCGCCCGCCGACCGCCGTCTGGATGGTCGCCTCCGGACTGGCCGCCATGCCGATCGAGCCCATGTCTCCGGTCGGATGGGCCCGAATATCGCCGACGGCGTCCACCACTTTCGTCCCGAGAAGCGCGGACGGAAGCCAGGCGTTCAGCGTGCTCGACATGCCGTTCTGTCCGATCATCAGCCCCCAGACCGGCGCGCCGAGCGCGTCCTGCATCATCTGAACAGCCTTGACATAGTCGACGCCGAGCATTTGCCATTCCGTCGTTCCGGCTGGCGCGCCAATCGCGGCGGCGGTGGCGATGAAGGCGTCGTCAGGCGCTTCCTCGATCGACACGAGCTCCGGCTCCCCGGCGTTGACCGCGGCCGTACCGAGCATGCGTCCGTGCTCGGCCCAGCCGCCCCCGCCGGCCGCGAAGACGGAGCCGCCGCGGATGGCCGCCTCGACATCGTCCATGGTCAGAATTCGACCCATCGTTCTTTCCCCTATACGGCTCGATCGAGCGCGCGGACGGTCTCGAACATCACCGAGACGCCGGCGGCGAGGGCGTCGCGATCCGCCCATTCCTCAGGCGCGTGGCTCTTGCCGGCGCGGCAGGGCGTGAAGATCATGGCGGCCGGGCAGATGCGCGTCATGAAGGCCGCATCGTGGCCGGCGCCGCTCGCGAGCTCCCGAGCGCTGAGGCCGAGCCGGTTCGCGGCGCGGCCGAGCTCTGCGCGCAGCGCTGGATCGCAGGCTGCCGGCGGCCCGTCGGAGAGGACCGAGAAGATCGTTCGCCGCACACGCGCTTCTCCGGCATGGTCCGCGCTCTCTCGGTCGATCCGCTCGGCAAAGCGCTTCGTCTTTTCCGGCAAAGTTGAGCGCGCATCGACGATCAGGCGGCAGCGGCCGGGCACCACATTGGAGGCCGAGGGCGAAACATCGAGGACGCCGACCGTCGCCACGAAGTAATCCGCGCCCTCGGCGGCGAGCGCCTCGGCGGCGCGCCTGACCGAATCCACCGTGCGAGCGGCGGCGACCAGCGCGTCGCGGCGGAGACCCATCGGCGTCGTGCCGGCATGGTCCGCTTCGCCCTCGAACGCGATCTCCATGCGGCGGATACCGACGATGGACGTCACGAGGCCGACGTCGACGCCTTCGGACTCGAGCACGACGCCTTGCTCGATATGCAGTTCAAGGAAGGCCGCGATATCCTCTCGCTTCGACTCCGCGAGTTTTTCGGGATCGCCGCCAACGCGGCGAAGCGCGGACGCCAGCGGCTCGCCGTTCGGACCCTTCAGCGCAAGCATCTCCGGTTCGAGCGCGCCGGCCATGCCGCGACTGCCAACACACGAGAGACCATATTCGCTCGGCTCCTCGGCAAGAAAGTCGACCACTTCGAGTGGATGTCGCAACACGACGTCGGCGCTTTTCAGCGAGCGCGCGGCCTCGAGCGCGGCGATGACCCCGGCAATCCCGTCGAAGCGGCCGCCCGAAGGGACCGTGTCGGAGTGGGAGCCGAGCATGATGGTCTTCAGCCCCGGTTCAGCGCCTGCGCGCCGGCCAATGAGATTGCCCGCAGTATCGATTCTGACGTCAAGCCCGGCCGCATCGAACCGATGCGCCAGCCATTCACGCCCCTTCAGGAACAAGGCGCTAAAGGACCGGCGCGTATAGGGGCGCTCCGGGTCCGTGATGGCGGCAAGCGCCATGACATCGTCCCACAAGCGACCGGGATCGACTGGACAATTGAGGGGCATGCGCAAGCGCGCCTCAGCCCGCGGCCCGCGGCCGCACAAAGCGGCCGTTTCCCGGCTCGGCCAGGACGCGGCCCTCCGCGGCCACGCATTCGCCCCGCAGCCATGTCTCGGCCACGCGATACGGAAGTTCGACGCCCTGATAGGGGCTCCACGACACGAAATTGCTTCCACTCGCTCCGGCATCGTATCGATAAGGATCGCGCCGCATGAGCACAATGTCGGCGTCGCGGCCGACGGCCAGCGCGCCCTTGACATGCGCGAGACGGAAGAGCGCCGCCGGATTATGGGCGAGCAGCCGCGCGGCGTGGGTGAAGGGCAGCCGGCGTTGGTCGAGTCCCTTCAGGAGCAGCGGATAAAGCGCCTCGAGTCCGGGTACGCCCGAAGCGTTCTTGAGCATGTTCGGGTCCGTCTTGCGGTCTTCCGACCAGCTTACGTGATCCGTCGATACGATCGTCACGTTCCCCGCGGCGAGATGTCGCCAGAGCGAATCCAATTCCGCACGCGACCGGATCGGCGGATTGATCTTGGCCTTGCCGCCGAGCCGCCTGACGTCGGTCTCCTCGTCCAGCGTCAGGTAATGGATGCAGGCCTCCATCGTCGCGTCGAAGCCTTGCGCGCGATAAGACGCCATCTGCTCATAGCCCCGGCCGATCGAGCAATGGACGATATGAACCGGACAGCCGGCGCCGGCGCCAAGCTCGTAGACCTCGGCGATGGCGAGCGCCTCGGTGATCGGAGGCCGCGACAGCCCGTGCGCGGTATAGTCGGTCAGGTTTGCGGCCTCGACCTCAGCCACGAAAGCGCGCACCATTTCGTCGTTCTCGTTATGGATGCCAGAGACCAGTCCTCGCTGGCCGACGGCGCGAAAGGCGGCGAACAGGACGCGCGGCGGAATGCGCGGAAAGCGCTTTGGATGCGTGCCGAAGGTCGAGAACTTGAACGCCGCCGCCCCGGCGTCGACCAGTTCATCCACCCGCACGGCGCCTTCGTCGGGATCAATCGTGGCGTAAAGCGCGAAATCCACCCGCGCCTGCCGCCCGGCGCTCTCCGCCTTGGCGCGAAAGCGTTCGGCGGAGGCGATCAAGCAATTGTCGTCATAGGGCATGTCGACGATCGTCGTCACGCCGCCGGACGCCGCGCTGCGGGTCGACCATATAAAATCCTCCTGTCCCGCCTGACTGCGGCTATGGACCTGTCCGTCGATCGCGCCGGGAAGCACAAGAAAGCCCGCGCCGCCGTGGCGTTCGCCGGTCGGCGGGGCGCCCCCGCCCACCCGCTGGACAACGCCGTCGGCGACCAGAACATAGCCGTTCTCAACGATCCGATCGGGGAGGACGACGGTTCCGATAAAGACCTTGTCCGCCATGATTCAAACTCTCGTCCAATCGATTTCGGCGCGTTGGCCGGAGACTAGAAGGGCGGGCCGAATGGGACCACGACGGCTTGGCCGAAACGGGATATAGGGAAAAGCGAAGCCCGCTTCGCCGATGAAAGCGCGACCGCCGCCGGTTGGACGACCCGCAATCCGGCGAGGAACAGGCAGACGGCGGCGACCCTCGGCAGCGTGTTCGCCGGGGCGGCCTAGTGACATGCGTCAGTCAAATCGAAGGCGTTGTCCCTCCCCCCTTGTGGGGGAAGGCAGGGATTTGTTCGGACCGGATAGATAGGTGACGGAACGGACCGGTGACAGTTCTCTGTCGGCTGGGAGGACCGGCCGATGCCCTGGCGAGAGAGCTGTGCGATGGACGAGCGGATGCGTTTCATTGTCGACTGGCCGTTGGACGAGTGGACGATGACGGAGCTTTGCGAGCGCTGCGAGATCAGCCGCAACACCGGCTACAAATGGCTTGGGCGGTATGAATTGGAGGGGCCGGCGGGCTTGGCGGAGCGGTCGCGGGCTCCGGCGTCGCACGGCCGTGCGACGCCGGAGCATCTGGCGCAGGCGATCGTCAGCCCGCGGCACGACCATCCGACTTGTGGACCGCGCAAGATCCTCGCCAAGCTCAAGGCGCGTCAACCGGAGGGGGACTGGCCGGCGGCCTCGACGGCCGGCGAAATCCTGAAGCGGGCGGGGCTGGTGTGCGCCCGGCGCTTGCGGCTGCGGTCTCCGAAGCGGCTTGGCGAGTTGACCGCGCCGCAATATTCCAACCACGTCTGGAACGTCGACCACAAGGGTTGGGTTCGGCTTGGCGACGGCGGGCGCGTCGAGCCGTTGACGATGACGGATGGGTTCAGCCGCTATCTGATCAGCGTCTCGGCCACCGCCAGCACCCGGCATGATGGGGACTGCCTGGAGATTGGGGGTGCGGGCGCCGAAGCGGTAATTTCGCGTCTGATCTTCTGATCGGGGGTAGGCGCGTGGCTTGGATTGTGAGGTTGGTGAAAACCGGAGCTGACGGTGAGAGACAGTGCGCCGACGTCTTGAAGATCAACCGGCCTGATGATCTCGGTGATATCGCCAACTTAGGGTTGACCCTGGCCGAAGGGAAGCTGTTGCTGGCCGGCCTCCAACAGGAGATCGTCGCGGCGCAGGCCAAGGGCCACGCCGTTCGGCGGCCGGACTGCCGAAGCTGTGGCGAGGTGTGCCGAGTGAAGGATTACCGGGACCATGCGGTCGCGACACTTTTCGGCCAGGTCACGGTGCGGCTTCCCCGCTTTCGCTGTGCCGGGTGCGGCGGCAACGAAGCCGGCCATGGTTGGCCATCGTATTGCCGCTCGACGCCGGAGTTGGATCAGCTTCAGGCGCATCTGTCTGCCCTGATGACTTACCGGGTGGCTGCTGACGTGCTGCGGCAAATGTTCCCGGTCGATGCCGGAAACAACCCGGAAACTTTGCGTTTGCACACTCTGAAAATTGGTGCGGAGCTTCGGGATCAGGCCGCGGTGCGGCCTGATCCGGCGGCTTCCTCGATCACCGTGACCTTGGATTCGACTTTCATCCGCGGCTGCGAGGACGGCGAGCGGCATCTGGAGGTGCGGATCGGCAATGTTGAAACGGAGACTGGCGGGCGGCAGGTTTTCGGCGCCGTCGCCAGAGCCGATACGGACATCAAAGTGCTGATCCGCCGCAGCCTCGACGCGGTCGGGCGAACCGAGGACACGGCGCTGACCGCGTTCACCGACGGGTGCTCCGGCTTGCGGCGCATTTTGGCTGATGCCGGTGTCACCGAGACGCCAGTGCTCGACTGGTTCCACATCGCCATGCGGCTGCAGCACCTGGAGCAAACAGCCGGCGGTCTGTCGGCGGATGACCCGGCAAGGGTGGCGGCGAAGGCGGTGATTGTCGCGGAGGTCGAGCGCCTGCAGTGGAGGCTGTGGAATGGCAAAGCCAAGGATGCTGATATCAGCATCGGTCGTATCCGCACAGTGATGCATCATTTTCAGGGTGAACAAGGGCAGCCGAGGTCCATTGCGCCTTCGAGAAAGCTGTGGACCGCCTTGCACGCATTGGATGCTTATCTCACCGGACAGAGCGACTGGTTGGTCAACTACGCCGAGCGGTACCGTGCCGGATTGCGGGTCGGCACCGCGATCACCGAAGGGACGGCCAATTTTCTGGTGAACCGCCGGATGAACAAATCGCAGCAGATGCGCTGGTCGCGGCGAGGGGCGGATCTTCTGCTTCAGGTTCGCAGCGCCGTCTACAACGGCACGCTCTGCTCCGGCTTCGGACAGAGATTCCAGCCTGCCAACGACCCGCTCCCGCAAGCAGCGGTTGCGGCCTAACACCCCCAATCTCAAGGCAGTCCCCGAATGAAGGGAAAAAGGTATCTCCCAAGCCGGGACGCGGAGTTGAGAGATTGCACACCGTCATCGCGAGGCGCGTCAGCGCGGGGGAGGGGGACCATTCGAAGCATGGTGGAGGGGGCTCTCTACGAAGGACGGACTCCGTGGGAGTTGCGGATTTCGCCGCGCTCCGGGATGGCGGTCAATCGCCTTCGAGCAGGGCCAGCCGCAGAAGGTCGGCGAGACAGGCGTCCGTCGCCCGCTCGAGCCCCTCGACCAGGCTGGCGCGATCGGCGACCGGGCCGTCGGGACCGCTGATGCTGAGCTCCCCTGCGTCCACGAGACTGAGGGCGTGCGCCACCAGATCGGCCCGCGTCCGGGTTCCGTCGAGCAGCGGCAGGTAGAGGCGCTGGAGCGGCTCGAGCGCGACCGGCTCGTGGCGGAGGCTCGCGGTCGCCGCGCCGGAGAGGGCGTCCCGCGCCGCAAGCGGCCAGGCCCGGGGCCGCTCGGCCAGCCGCGTCGCGCAGACGACCGGCTCGCTCGAGACCGCGCAAAGCCCGCACATGACGAGCTCGACCAGCCCCGCGGCGATGCGCTTGCGCATCTCCGGCTCGGTCGCCGCGACCGGGGCGAGGTCCTCGAGCGTCGAGGAGCGCGGCAGCCGCGCGATCAACTGCCGGCTGGCGCCGGCCGTGGCCTCGTCCGAGACCGTGGCGCTGTCATCGCCGTCGACGATCCGCCAGGGGCCGAGGGGCTCCGCGGGCGGGCTAGATGCCAGCCCCGGCGCGGCGACGAAGTGGAAACGGTCGAGCGCGACGCCCTGGCCGCCATGGATCGCGTCCGCACGATCGCGCCGCACGATCAGGGACTCGCGGAAGGCGCGGCCGCTGAAGATGTCGATATATTGCTCGCGGGCCCTCTCGTCGCCGGGAGCGAGCGCGGCGATGGTGTCGGCCGCCGCCGGCGCCATGGCGCGGACGAGATTGGCCGCGACGTTGCAGTCGCCGAGATAGGCGAGGCCGTGCCGGTCGAGCGCTTCGCAGAAGTCGAGGAAGGCGAGCGGTTCGTTGACGTCCTCGTAGAATTCGTGCGCGACGTAGGCGTCGCCGCCGCGGAACACCTGCCGGGCCTCGTCGCGCCAGATGCGGCCGTACGAATATCGGCTGTTGCTCTGAGCCGACAGCGCCTCGACCAGCGCGCGGCCGTCAAGCGCTTGACGGTCGCGTTCTTTGCCGAGTCGCGCGTGCAACAGCAAGCTGTCGCGGGCGACCTGGATGAGCCGCCAGCCGGGCAGGACATTGAAGCTGACCATCGCGACGCCGTTCGGCGCGAGGCGTTCCGCCACGACGCGCATCAGCGCTTCGCGCAGCGGCTCGCCGACCCAGCTCAGGAGGCCGTGACAAATGATGTAGTCGAAGGCGCCGTCCTTAGCCCCGATCTCGTGCAAACTGCGGGCGTCGAGCACGATATTGGCGAGCCCGGCCCTGCCGATCCGGTCGCGCCCCGCCGCGATCTGCAACGGCGAGATGTCGACGCCCAGAAAGCGCGCCTTCGGCCAGGCGGCGGCGAGCGGAATGAGGTGGCCGCCCGAGGCGCAGCCGATCTCGAGCACGCGGGCCGTCGCGGCGTCCGGCGCCGCGACGCCAGCCCAGAGCGCGGCAGCCGCCATCCGCGCCGGCTGCTGGCGCGGGTAAGGCAGCGATTCGTACGGCGTCCGGTCGTAGCTCGCCCGCGCGCGGGCGACGGCGTCGCCGACGTCGGTCGGCGTTGGCGGAGGCGCATCGGCGCCGTTCATCGGCGCCTGAGCCTCAGGCTCGCCCAGCCTTCGAGGTCGATGCGCTCGGCGAGGTGGAAGCCCTGCGCCCGCCATGCAGCGAGCACCCCGGGAACGTCGGCCAGCAGCAGGCCCGAGACGATAGCGTCGCCCTCCGGCGCGGTCACAGCGGCGAGCGAGGGAGCGAGCAGCCGCAGCGGTTTGGCGAGGATATTGGCGAACACGACGTCGTAAGGCGCTCCCTCCCGCAAGGCGCGGCTTTCCACGCCGCGCGAGACGACGGCCTTGCACCATTGGCCGACGCCGTTGAGCCGGGCGTTGTCGTTGGCGACCGCGACCGCGATGGGGTCGATGTCGCCGAGCCAGATCTTGCGGCGCAGGACCTTCGCGGCGGCGATGGCGAGCACGCCCGCGCCGCAGCCGACGTCGAGCACGCGCTCAGGGCGGCGACGTTTCAAGAGCCTGTCGAAGTGGAGGAGGCAGCCGCGGGTCGTGCCATGGTGGCCGGTGCCGAAGGCGAGACCGGCCTCGATCTCGACGCCGATGTCGTTGGGCTTAACCTTGGCGCGGTCGTGCCCGCCATGGACGAGGAAGCGTCCGGCGCGCACGGGGGCGAGACCGGCCAGCGCATTGGCGACCCAGTCGCGCTTTTCCGTCAGGCCGAAGGTCGCGGCGCTCGCCGTCTCCTCGTCGGCCGCAGCGGCGATCAGCGCCCGAACCTCGTCCTCGTCCGGCTCGAACCCGAAATAGGCCTCGACCAGCCACGCCTTGCCGCCGCCCGGCCAGGCGTCCTCGGTTTCGAAAGCGGCCGAGGCCGCCTCGGCCGGCTCGAAGCTCTCGACGATCAGATCCGCGACGGCGCGCGCCCGCCGCTCGTCGGTCACGAGCGTCAGGCGATGGGCGGCGTTGTTGGGCGGCAGGCCTTCGAGCATAGTTCCCTTCTCCCGTTTACGGGAGAAGGTGGCCCAGAGGGCCGGATGAGGGCTTGCCGCAGCGGGTCCCCTCATCCGGCCGGCTTGCGCCGGCCACCTTCTCCCGCAAGCGGGAGAAGGGATTGGCGACCTACCACGCCCTCTCACCCCCCGCCAGGGCAGGCGACCTTACTCGCCTTCGTAGCGGCTGACGCCGAAGACGACGTAGTTGTACCGGATCAGCGCATTGGAATCGTCGCGCGAAACGATCAGGCCGGCGCGGGGGTCGTAGACCCAGTCCTGCCAGTCCCAGACCCGTTGCAGCTTCTCGGGGATCTGCACGGCGATGTAGTCGCCGATGGCGAGGCGCGCGCCCATCGCCGTGCCGGCAAAATCGAGGCCGAGATAGCAGTCCTGAACCGACACGTTGCGATTGCGTTGCGCGATGCTCTTGGTCAGCGCAAGCGCCATGCCGGATAGCGGCGCAATTGCAGGCTGCGCGGTCGTCGCGAGCTTGAGCCCGGCCTTGAAGGCGTCGCCGTCGAGGAAGTTGAGAAAGGCTTCGTCGTCATCGTTCTTAACGTTGACGGTGTGGAAGTGAAAGGCGACTCCGGTCGGGCCGACACCGAGGCCGACGAAGATCGGATAGCCGCGCAGCCCCGCGCGCTCGCCCTCCCGGACGCGATAGGCCGAGTTGAAATGCAGGTCTTCGCTCGCGCCCGGGACCTGGTTGCGGGCGTAAAAATCGAACAGGATGCGGTGCGTCCCGCTGCCCGGATAATCGGCGACCCGCAGCGTATTGAGCGCGACGTTGATGCGCGCGCTCTTGAGAGCCGGGTCGGCCTGCGCCTCGCCGACGCCGACGATGGTTTGCGTTCCGCTTCCGCCCGCCGGCAGAAAGCCGATGGCGTGCGCGGTGTGCTGCCACGCCTTGTCGCCGAACGGCCACCAGTCGGCCGCGCCCATTTTCGACGGCGGCGCGGCGCGCTCCAGCGCCTCCGCGGCCTGGTCTTCGCCGATTTCCCTCAGCTTCGCGGCAGCGGCCGCGCGCGGCATCGCGCCGAGGACGGGGAGGTTTGTTGGGCCGGCGCTCATGATTGTCCCCGCTGTTCCGCCTCGGCTTCGTCGATGGCGGCGAGCAGTCCCTTAACCTTTTGAACTCTGTCTGCGGCGCGATCGCCAAAGCTTCGATAATTCGCGAACGCCGCCTCGGCATAGGCGCGGGCGTCATCGAAGCGCTCGGCTTGCGACAGAGCGATCGCGACATTGGAGCGGGTCTGTCCTGCGCCAAAGATGTCGCCCGCCTGTTCTTTGTAGCGAATGCTCTGTTGGTAATGTTGCAGCGCGCGGTCGATATCGTCGGCGCGGCGGTAGATCCTGCCAAGCTGGTTGTGGGCGACGCCGAGCTCGGTAATCGCGGTGGGCGGAAGCAACTCAAGCGCTTGCTGGTAATGGCGCGCCGCGTCGTTGATCAACCGTAAACACTCTTCTTTCGGTCGCTCGTTTTCCATGGCGTCGTCAAAACGCTCGAGCGCGAGCCTGCCGAGCTCACTGAGCGAGACTGCGCGACCCTTGGCGTCCCCTGGTGAACGCAAATCCAGGCTCTGCTTCAGCCAGTATTCCGCGGCATCGAAATCCCGCAGCTCCGCGATGTCCATGTAGACGGCGCCGAGACTGAAGGCGCAAACGGCTTGCCCGGCTTTGTCGCCGATGGCTTGCGCCAAACCGAAGGCCTCGCGGTAGGCGTCGGCGCAGGCGGGATTGTTGCT
Organism: uncultured Alphaproteobacteria bacterium; assembly: GCA_963822215.1. GTDB lineage: Bacteria > Pseudomonadota > Alphaproteobacteria > Rhizobiales > Beijerinckiaceae > Roseiarcus. The sequence goes on along the minus strand of CAWGGX010000016.1, from coordinate 80,207 downwards.
TTCCCGTTGTACTTCTCCGAGTTGATGAAAGCTCGTGGCGAGGGAGCGGATGGCGTTGCGCTGATCGTCGGTGCGCTGCTCGGGCACCGTCGCCAGCGCGGGACGGGCGCGCTCGCGTTCCCAATCGATGCGGAGGCGTTGCAGGCGCTCGGCCCTGACGAGATCGCGATCCTTTCGCGCCAGGGGAACCCGATATTCGGTGAAAACGCTCCACTCCTCCCCGCGCCCGGGAAGCGACCGATCAGTGCCAGAATCAACAAAATCCGGCGTCACGGCCTCGACCAGCCTCCGCCACGCGGGATCGCGTCCGGTCTCCCGGTAGAGCACGCTCAGTCCTTGCATCACAGAAATGATGCGACGCCACAAACGCAATTGGCGCGCCAGGCGCCAGGCGGCGAGCAGATTGTCCTCTTCCGCCATCAACGCATCGAGGACCTGTCGATCTCCGGCCTCGTATTGGTTGTGGTAGTAGTTCGCCAGTTCGCCCATCGTTTCGACAAAGGCGCGACGGGCGCGCTGGGCCTTTTCGCCGGCAAAGTGGCGCGCGAACAGGTCGGGAAAATACCAGGGCAGCGCCGGATGCACGCCGTAATAGCCCCCGCGGTGCGCGATCAGAAGCCCGATTTCGGCGGCGCGATCGAGCAAGTCGAGGCCCTGTTCGCGCGTCATGCCGCGCACTTCTTCCAATGCCCACTCGGCTTCGGGCGTGCCCATCGCGCGCAACGCGTCGACGTCGACAAAGCCCTGGAAAAGGTGCAGCAGCGCCAGTCTCTTGCGCTCGTCGTCGGTGAACGCGTTGGCGAAACCAAAACTCAGCGACGCGCCGAGCGATTTGGTGCGTCCCTCCGCCTCTTCGTCCTCGAAATTCCCTTCGCCGCGGCGCAAACCGGCGACGAAGTCGTCAAGCTGCTTCTTGCTAGTTATTCTGGCGCGCAAGGCCTCGCCGACCGTCACCAGAATGGTCAGGGGATTGCCTTGGGTGAACCGCAGCAAGGGCGCCAGGTCCGGCAGGTCCGCGAGGCGACGGCCCCTGTGCTCGGCGATGGCGGCGGCGAGCTGCAGCCGCTCCTGCATCGGCATCGGCGGCGCTTCGACGCGGCACGGCGCCTCGCCGAGCCAGGCCTGTTCGTCGCGCCGCGAGGTGAGCAGGAATTTCGCTTTTGTCTCGCGCGCTGCCAAGAGAAAGCCGCGCAACTCCTGCTGTTCCGTCGCGCTCCATTCGGATGCCGTTCCGGCGGGAAAGCCAGCGATCGGCTCGACATTGTCCCAGATCCACAGAACGGGAATCTGCCGCAGCACGTCAAGCGTGACTTGACGCCTCTGCGCGTCATTCGCCGCGCCCCAATGGACGCCCGAGCGCTCCAGGGCCGGGCCAAACATCTCGCCGATCTTGTCCAGCACGCGGGCGAGCAGCAGACCGCGCTCGAAACTGGTGAACAGCACCGGCCCTTCGATCCCGCCGGTCAGCGCATACCAACGCGCGAATTCGGCCGCGGTCGTCGTTTTGCCGCTGCCGGCGAAGGCATGGAGCAGCACGATCTTGTGCCGGTCGAAGGCGCGATCGAGCGCATAAAGCGTCTCGTCGCGGCCGAAGAAGCCGACCTCGGGCGGTTTCGGCAGCTCGCGGTCAAGCGCGCCCGCCGTCGCGCCGCCGCCAAGGTTGATTCTGAGCGGCGGGCCATCGGACTTTTGCGGCCAAAGGCTCAGCGGCGTGCGCTCCCAGACCACAGGCACCGGCCAGTCCTGCAAGGGCCGGGGATCATAAGCGACCTTGCGGTCCGGCTGATCGGCGAGATTGCCGCGAGCAAAAGCCACCGCCTCGCCGAGCGTTCGCCCGCGCGCCAGCGCGCTATAGAGTTCGGCGACGAATTGCGCGGCAGTCACGACATAGACCGAATACCGCATGGCGACGACGCCGGCCGCGCCGGCGTTCATCACCGCCTGCGCCAAGGAGCCATAGGCCTCTATCTCCTCCCGCGCCGACGCCGGCGCATTCTCATCCGGCGTCGACTTCGCTTCGGCGAAAGCGGATTGGCAGGCGTTGAGAATGAGGATCGGCACGCCCGTGTCTCGCAGCATGCCGCCAATCTTGGCGCCGTCGATGCGTTTGCTGCGGGCCTTGCTGTCCGGGTCTTCGAAAATCAAATAACCGCGCGGGCCTTTCGTCTCGCCCTTCAGCATCACTTTGCTGAGGATTTGACCCACGCCTCCGACCGCCTCCGGTTCGGCGTAAACGCCATGCCCGTCGAAATGCACGATGTGATAGGGCTCGCCCCGCTCCTTGGCGAGCTTCAGCTCTTTCGCCAGCTGCTCGTAGGTCGGAGGACGCAGAACGTCGAGCTGGAAGGCCTCACGGTCGCTGTCGCTCAATCCCTTGACTAGCCGCCCGGCGACGGAACGGAAAGGAACGTCCTCCCCCGCTCCCGGCCGGCAGATCGCGAGCAGGATGCGAACCTTATCGGCGACCTTCCCAGGGGCGAGCGAGGGTGGCCCACCCTGCTGCGAACGCACAAACGCCTGCGCGGACAAAGCGAGATTGACGCCGGTATGGAGATTGCGGATCAACTCCCACGGGATGGCCGTGGCCTCGGCGATGCCCGTGACAACCTGGATTCGCGTCGAAGACAGATGCGGCTCGACGAACGCCCAAAGCTGCACGGCGTCGTTGCGTCCCTCGAAGATCGCGCGAAACAGCGCCTCTCCGCGCTCCGCCATCAGCTTTTCGACGCGCGCGGCGATCTGCGGCGCCGGGTCCTGGGCAAACTGTAGATAGTCCTCGAGATACCAGCGGATCTTCTCGCCATTCTGCGGCGACAGCGCGAATTCGATCTCGCGGCTGAAGCTGAGACGCTGAAAGCCGGGAATTTCGGCCTCAACGGCGACTTGATACTTGTTTTCCCCGGAGCCAAGTTGCTGGCTGATGCGTAATGTCGCCGTGTCGAAAAGCCTGCGCTAAAAAATTCGCGTCGCAATCGGGCTCAAAATTCCGCCGACCCAAAACAAGAAGATAACACTGTGGGTTCGCCACCGCTAGCGTCTAAGGGAAGCCAAGTCGACTCCGTCTATTACAGCGCCCATGCGCTAAAACGCTCCGCCGACTTAGCGAGCCGTTGGATCCGATTGCAGGCGTCGCTGGACCGCTGGACTCACAAGGACGCAAAGCAACGAGCGAGCGCGGCTGAGTAGATTTGCATTCGCCGCCCAACGGCGGGACCAGACGGGCGGCGTCTCACCGCCCTAAAGGCGCGCGAGACGCGCGTCGTCCGCTGGCCAGCCGCCTGCCGTCCGCGGGCCTTCGCGAGAACAAGGGGCTCGGCCGGCGGCAAAAATGCAACCTGATCGAGACGGATTTTCAGCCTTCCGTTTCCCCGCGCTCAATTCCCTGTTCCGGGGCCGAACAGGCGAAAGATTCCCTGAAACGGACGCCGCCAATTCCCTGTTCTGGTGGGAGCCAATGGTTACAACCTGCGGATTGCACGCCGGCATGCAGCGGAAATCGTTATGGTTTTCGCCGCGGGCGGAAAACGGACCTTGGCAAAATTCCCTGCTAGCAGGTCATTCGGATCGACCTTTCCGGACGGGCGCCGGCATGCGGACCGCCTTCGAGCGCCGCGCCTGGACCCCGCGCCGCTTGCTTCAGGCCCCGCCAGCCTCGTGGAAAAAGTCGTACACCAGCTTCGCCGTCGCCGCGTTCAGCCCCGGCGTCTTTTCCAGGTCGGCGAGGCCGGCGCGTGCGACGGCCTTGGCGGAGCCGAAGGCGTGCAGGAGCGCGCGCTTGCGCGCCGGACCGATGCCGGAAATCTCGTCCAGCGGGCTTTTGACAAAATCCTTCTTGCGGCGCGCCCGGTGCGTGCCGATGGCGAAGCGGTGCGCCTCGTCGCGCAGCCGCTGGACGAAGAAGAGGGCGGGATCGCGGGGCGACAGCCGAAACGGTTCGCGGCCCTCGACGAAAAAGGTCTCGCGGCCGGCGTTGCGGTCGGGACCCTTGGCGATCGAGGCGAGCGCCACGCCCTCGACGTCGAGCGACGCCATCACCTCGCGCGCGGCCTCGAACTGGCCCCGGCCGCCGTCGATGACGACGAGGTCGGGCGTGTCCGGAAAGGCCTCGGGGTCGGCGGCGTCCCCGCCCTGTAGCCGCGATCGCTGATCGCGGCCGCCGCGGTCCATAGGGCGTTCGGAAGGACGCCCGTCTTCCGACGGGCTCTGGACCGCGGCTACAGTTTGCCGCTTCAGCCGAGCGAAGCGCCGCGTCAGCACCTCGCGCATCATCGCGTAATCATCGCCCGGCGTGAGGTCGGCGCTCTTGATGTTGAAGGTGCGGTAAGCGCTCTTGACGAAGCCTTCCGGCCCCGCGACCACCATCGCGCCGATCGCGTTCGTCCCCATGATGTGCGAATTGTCGTAGATCTCGACCCGCCGGAGCGGCTTCTCGATCCCGAACGCCTGCGCCAGCGCGGCGAGCAGCTTGCCCTGGCTCGCGGCCTCGGCGAGCTTGCGCGATAGCGCCTCGCGGGCGTTGCGCATGGCGGCGTCGACCAGATCCCGCTTCTCGCCCCTCCGCGGCACGCCGATCGCGATGCGGCGCTCCGCCCGTGCGCTCAGCACCTCGCAAAGCGCTGTGGCGCTGGCGACGGGGTGACTGAGCAGCACCAACCGCGGCGCGGGGCGCTCGAGATAGAATTGCGCCAGAAACGCGTCGAGCACCTCCTCCGGCCCGAGCGCCCGGTCGGCGCGCGGGAAATAGGCGCGGTTGCCCCAGTTCTGGTAGGTGCGGAAGAAGAACACCTCGACGCCATATTGCCCGGCCTCCTCGGCGATGGCGAACACGTCGGCCTCGGCGATCGAGCGCGGGTTGACGCTCTGTTCGCCCGAGATCGCCGAGAGCGCCGAGATGCGGTCGCGCAGGCGTGCGGCCTTCTCGAATTCGAGCGCCTCCGCCGCATGGGCCATCTCTTCGGCGAGGCGGCGGCGGATGGCGAGGCTGCGGCCCGACAGGAAATCCTTGGCCTCTTTCACCAGCCCGGCGTAGTCGTCGAGCCCGATCTCGCCGGTGCACGGGCCCGAGCAGCGCTTGATCTGATAGAGCAGGCAGGGGCGGGTGCGGTTCTCGTAATAACTGTCCGAGCAGGTGCGCAGCAGAAACGCGCGCTGGAGCGCGTTCATGGTGCGGAAGACGGCGCCGGCGCTGGCGAAGGGGCCAAAATAGTCGCCCGGGATCGAGCGCGCGCCCCGGTGCTTGACCAGCCGCGCCGCCTCGCCCCGCGCGATCAAGATGTAGGGGAAGCTCTTGTCGTCGCGCAGCACCACGTTGTAGCGCGGTTTCAGCTGCTTGATCAGGTTGGCTTCCAGCAGCAGCGCCTCGGCCTCGGTCTCGGTGGTGACGAACACCATCGAGCGGGTCTGGGCCACCATGCGCGCGATGCGCATCGATTGCCGTTCGGGCGTCGCGTAGGCGGCGATGCGCTTTTTGATCGAGCGCGCCTTGCCGACATAGAGCACCTCGCCCTCGGCGCCAATCATCCGATAGACGCCGGGGCCAAGCGGCGCGTGGCGCCAGAAATCGCGGATCGCCTCGGCGCCGCGCGCCAGATTCGAGGGTTCGACCACCGGCTCGTCGAGGGCGATGTCGAGCGGACTCGATTCGGCGCGGAGCTCGCGCTCCAGCGCCGCCTCGGCCCGGGCCTCGGCCTCGGGCGCCTCTCCTGGCGGATAGCGTTTCGGCGCGCCGGTCATGCGGACCTATCTAGGGCCGGCCGGGAAGGTTGGGAATAGGGAGTCGGCCGGAGCTGTAGGGCGGGGTCGGTGAGGGTTGTAGGGCGGGGTCGATGACCCCGCCGGCGCGCTCCAAAGCGCCTCCCGCAGGACGCCCGTCATTCGACGGGCTATGGAGCGCGCCCTACAGAATGGGTCGCCGTTAACCGCTTGCGGCGCCTTGGGCTGGACCTCGCGCCGAATTGGAGCTAGCTGTCTCCCCCGCGTTAAGCGTTTGTTAACCAACGTCCTCCCCCGGGGGCGCAAGACGGAGCGGGAGTCTTCCAGCGTGGCGACCAATCAGGGCGGCCGGCTGACGCTGGCGAGGGCGCTGACCACGGCGTCGATCGCGCTCGCCGCGGCTCTTACGCTCGGCGGCTGCGTGGAGACCGCAGGCGATCTCGCGACCGGCCCCTCGGACGGCTCCTGGCAGTTCGTGCGGCGGCCCGACGCCAGCATGGCCGGCGCGACGCTCGCGATCATGTCGGTCGAGGGGGCGCCCGAGCCGCTCGCCCAGCAGTTCGACCAAAGCCTCGACGACGCCGCGACGCAGCGGCAAATCGCGCTTAGCCCCCCGACCTCGGCCAAATATCTCGTGCGCGGCTATCTGAGCGCCTCGCCGGTGAAGGATGGCGCTGCGGTCGAGTTCGTCTGGGACGTCTACACGCCCGACAAAAAGCGCGCGCAACGGCTCAGCGATACCCTGGTGGTGCGCGGAGCGGGCGACGACCCGTGGGCCATGGTCACTCCCGCCGCGCTCGACAGCATCGCCGCCAAGAGCGCCGACGATCTGGCCGCCTATCTCTCCAACACGCCCGAGGCCGAGCCGGGCGCGGCGCTCAGCTACGGGCAGTGACGCGGCTTCCTCCTGAACTGCCCGACGGTGGACGGGCCGCCCTGTAGTCAAAATGTCATGTTGTTTGCGATGGATGCGGCTGCTATGAGCCGCCGCGTCCGCTTTTTTTCGCAGCGCACAAGGCGCTCGGGGAGATTTGCCGTGAACGGCAAGATGAAAGTTCTGGCCGGCAATTCCAACCCGCCCCTCGCCAACGCGATCGCGGCCTATCTCGGCGAGCCGCTGACCGGCTGTCATGTTCGCCGCTTCGCCGACATGGAGATCTTCGTCGAGATCCTCGAGAACGTACGAGGCCGCGACGTCTTCGTCATCCAGTCGACCTCCTATCCGGCCAACGACAACCTGATGGAGCTGCTGATCATCATCGACGCCCTGCGGCGAGCCTCGGCGCATCGCATCACGGCGGTCATCCCCTATTTCGGCTACGCTCGCCAGGACCGAAAGCCGGGCCCGCGTTCGCCGATTTCGGCCAAACTCGTCGCCAATCTGATTACGCGCGCCGGCGCAGACCGGGTGCTGACCGTCGACCTGCACGCTGGGCAGATCCAGGGCTTCTTCGACATCCCGACCGACAATCTGTTCGCCGCCCCGACCATGGTGCGCGACATCCAGTCCCGCGGCCACGGCGGCAAGAACGTGATGGTCGTCTCGCCGGACGTCGGCGGCGTGATTCGCGCCCGCGCGCTCGCCAAGCGACTCGACGCTCCGCTGTCGATTGTCGACAAGCGGCGCGAGCGGGCCGGCGAGTTGGAGGTGATGAACATCATCGGCGACGTCAAAGGCCGCAATTGCATGCTTCTCGACGACATCGTCGATTCCGGCGGCACGCTGTGCAACGCCGCCGACGCGCTGCTCGCGGCGGGCGCGGCCAGCGTCTCGGCCTATATCACCCATGGCGTGCTCTCCGGCGGCGCCGTGGCGCGCGTCGCCGCCTCGAAGCTCACCGAACTTGTGCTGACGGACACGATCACCCCGACGGAGGCGGTGCGGGTGGCGCGCAACATCCGCGTCATCTCTATCGCGCCGCTGATCGGCGAGGCGATCGCGCGCATCGCCAAGGAAGAAAGCGTCTCGTCGCTGTTCAACTGACGCGCGCCGGTCCAATCTCCCCCCGCCAAAATCCCGATCCCTTCTTGCTCTTGCAAAATCCCGCGCATAGTCTTTCCCGACGATCGTCGGGAAAGACAGAAACTCGGCCGCGAACCGTTGACAGAGTCGGCGCGGACAGGTTGTCTTGACTGATCGGTCAGCTTTTGAGGGCCTTGGCGCCCGCCGGATGTCGGCCGTCGCCAACACCGGGAGGTAGAGAATGTTCGGTCGCACATCCAAGTTTATGATCGCCGCGCTGGTCGGCTGCAGCGTCATGGCGTGTACGGCGGCGTTGGCCGCCGACATCAAGCCGGCGGTCGTCTACGATCTCGGGGGCAAATTCGACAAGTCCTTCAACGAGGGCGTGTTCAATGGCGCGACCAAGTTCGCAAAGGACTCCGGCGTCGCGTTCCGCGACCTCGAGATCCAGAACGACGCCCAGCGCGAGCAGGTTCTGCGCAAGTTCGCCAAGGACGGCTATTCGCCGATCATGACCGTCGGCTTCGCCTGGGCGACCGCGCTCGCCAAGATTGCCGACGAGTTCCCCAACACTAAGTTCGGCATCATCGACATGGTGGTCGACAAGCCCAACGTGCAGTCGATCGTGTTCAAGGAGCAGGAAAGCTCGTTCCTCGTCGGCGCGCTTGCCGCCATGGTGTCGAAGACGGGCAAGGTGGGCTTCGTCGGCGGCATGGACATTCCGCTCATCTCCAAGTTCGAGTGCGGCTACGCCCAGGGCGTCAAGTACGAATCCGGCGGCAAGGACGAAGTGTTCGCCAACATGACTGGTACGACGCCGGCCGCCTGGAACGACCCGGTCAAGGGTGGCGAACTGGCGAAGTCGCAGATCGACCGCGGCGCCGACGTCGTTTACGCGGCGGCGGGCTCGACCGGGCAAGGCGTGCTTAAGGCGGCTGCCGACGCCGGCAAGCTGTCGATTGGCGTCGACTCGGACCAGGATTACATGTTCCCGGGCAAGGTCCTCACCTCGGCGCTCAAGCATGTCGACGTCGCGACCTACAAATCCTTCATGGACGCCAAGGACGGCACGTGGAAGCCGGGCATTCAGGTCCTTGGCCTCAAGGATGGCGGGGTCGATTACGCCGTCGACGAGTACAACAAGAACCTGCTGACGCCTGAGATCAAGGCCAAGCTCGACGCGATCAAGGCCGACATCGTCTCCGGGAAAATTCAGATCCACGACTACATGTCCGACAACAAGTGTCCGATGTAAGGCGCTCGAGCTCGTTTCGTTGTCACGCCGATCATCGCATGTCCGCGAAAGCGGGCATGCAGCGGCGTCGTATTCGATTGTTCGAACCGTTATCGGCTGGGCGCAGTGGCTCCCGCGATCGCGGGAGTGACGCCCTGGGGGCGAGGAGCAGGGCGTGACATCAGGGGCCGGCGCGGCGCCTCCCGCCATCGAGCTCATCGGCATCAACAAGAGCTTCGGCCCGGTTCATGCCAACAAGAACGTCAACCTTCGCGTCGAGCGTGGCGTCATTCACGGCATCGTCGGCGAGAACGGCGCCGGCAAGTCCACGCTGATGTCGATTCTCTATGGCTTTTACGAAGCCGACTCCGGCGAGATCCGCGTCAACGGCCGACCTGTGCGCATCCGCTCGTCACGCGAGGCGATCGACTGCGGCGTCGGCATGGTCCACCAGCACTTCATGCTGGTGCCACCGCTGAGCGTGCTCGAGAACGTCATGCTCGGGGCCGAAGGCGGCGCGCTGCTCGCCCGGGGCGCGGGCGCCATCCGCAGACGCCTCGCCGAGCTCGGCCGGGAATACGGCCTCGAGGTCGACCCGGAGACGATAGTCGGCGAGCTATCGGTCGGCCTCCAGCAGCGGGTCGAAATCTTGAAGGCGCTGGTGCGCGGCGCCGAGATTCTGGTGCTCGATGAGCCGACCGCAGTGCTGACGCCGTCCGAGGCCGATCAGCTGTTCACCATGCTCCGGGTGCTCAAGAGCCAGAACAAGACGATCATCTTCATCACCCACAAGCTGCGCGAGATCATGAGCCTCACCGACCGAGTGTCGGTCATGCGGCGCGGCGAGATGGTCGCGACCTTCGACACCGCCGAGACTTCGCCGCCGGAACTCGCCGACGCCATGGTCGGTCGTAAGGTCATCCTCAAGATCGACAAGGGTTCGGCCCATCCCGGCAAGGTCGCGCTCGAGGCGCGCGATTTGGTGGTGCGCGACGACCGTGGCGTCGTCCGCGTGGATGGTGTCTCCTTCGTGTTGCGCGAGGGCGAGATCCTGGGCGTGGCGGGCGTCGCCGGCAACGGCCAGTCCGAGCTCCTGGAGGCGCTCGCGGGCATCCGGCCGCTGAGTTCGGGTGAAATCTTGATCGACGGCCACCCGCTCGCGACCGCGGAGCGCAATCCCCACGACGAGCGACTGATCGGCGTCGGCCACGTCCCCGAGGACCGCCACCGCGTCGGGCTCGTCATGCCGTTCGAGGCCTGCGAGAGCGCGATGCTTGGCTTCCATTACGAGACCGTCTACGGCGCAGGCCTGCTCTACGACCGCCAGGCGATCATCGCCGACGCGGAGCGCAAGATGGAGGCCTTTGACGTCAGGCCCCGGGCGCCCCTGCTCAAGACCGCCAATTTCTCGGGCGGCAACCAGCAGAAGCTGGTGCTGGCGCGCGAGATCGAGCGCAATCCGAAGATCATGCTGGTCGGCCAGCCGACCCGCGGAGTCGACATCGGCGCGATCGAGTTCATCCACAAGCGCATCGTCGCCCAGCGCGACGCCGGCAAGGCGTTGCTGCTGGTGTCGGTCGAACTGGACGAGATCTTCGCCTTGTCCGACCGCATCATCGTGTTGTGCGGCGGACACATCACAGGCGAAAGAAAGCCCGAGGAAACCAACGCCCAGGACCTCGGTCTCCTGATGGCCGGCGTCAGCGAGCGCGCCGCATGAGCGCGCCTCTCAAGCCCCTGCCCCAATGGGCCGACGTCGCGCTGATTCCGCTGGTCAATGTCGCCGCCGCCTTCATCATTTCGGGCTTCGTCGTCCTGGCGATCGGCGAGAACCCACTGGAAGCGGTGCAGATCCTGATCACCGGCGCGCTCGGCGATCTCGAGGGGATCGGCTTCACCCTCTATTACGCGACGAGTTTCATCTTCACCGGCCTCGCCGTGGCGATCTGCTTCCACGCGGGCCTGTTCAACATCGGGGTCGAGGGGCAGGCCTATATCGCGGGCCTCGGCGCGGCGCTGGCCGCGCTCCATCTCGGCTTCCTGCCCGGCTACACCCTGCTGTTCGCCGCAATCGTCGCCGCCGCGTTGTTTGGCGCCGCCTTCGCAGCGATCCCGGGCTATCTGCAGGCCTACCGCGATAGCCACATCGTCATCACGACGATCATGTTCAACTACATCGCCTCGGCGATCATGGGCTACCTGCTGGTCGACGTGCTGCGCGTCCCCGGCCAGATGAATGCAGAGACCTTGACATTTCCCTGGAACGCCTGGGCGCCGCAGTTTCATGTGGTGCTGGCGAATTTCGGCGTCCATTGGCCGGATACGCCGTTCAACCTGTCGTTCCTGCTGGCGCTCGCCGCCGCCTTCGCCGTCTGGCTCCTCATCTGGCGCACCCGGCTCGGCTACGCGATCCGCACCGTCGGCGCGAATCCGACCGCCGCGATCTACGGCGGCATTTCGCCGGCGCGCGTGACCGTCATCACGACGCTCATCTCGGGCGCGCTGGCCGGCGGGATGGCGGTCAACGTCATCCTCGGCGAGGAGCACCGGCTAATCCTCGAATATACCGCGGGCTTCGGCTTCGTCGGCATCGCGGTGGCGCTGATGGGACGGGCGCATCCGGTTGGCATCATCCTCGCCGCGATCCTGTTCGGCATGCTCTACCAGGGCGGGGCGGAACTCGCCTTCGACAAGCCGAAGATCAGCCGCGACATGATCGTCGTCATCCAGGGCCTCGTCGTGCTGTTCGCCGGCGCGCTCGAGCACATGTTCCGAAGGCCCGTGGCGACCCTGCTTGCGCGCCGCACGACCCAGCCGCCGATCTGAGGGCCGGAACCCATGGAAGGATTTGACGCCTTCATCGTCGTCTTCGCCTCGGGGATCCGGCTCGCCGTCCCGCTGATCCTCGCCTGTCTTGCGGGCCTGTGGTCTGAGCGCTCGGGCGTGGTGGACATCGGCCTCGAGGGCAAGATTCTGGTCGGCGCGTTTGGCTCCGCGGTGGGCGCGACCTTCACCGGCAACGTCTGGGCGGGGCTCGCGGTCGGCGTCGCCTCGACCATCGTCTTCTCGCTCATCCACGGCTACGCCTCGATTGATCAGCGCGCCAACCAGATTGTCTCCGGCACGGCGATCAACATGGTCGCCGACGGCCTCACCGCCCTCATCGGCAACGCGATCTGGCAGCAGGGCGGCCGCACGCCGCAGTTGCCGGACACCGCCCAGTTCGGCACGATCGACTGGCCCTTCGCGCGCGAGATCGGCGCCGTTCCAATCGTCGGCCCGATCTATCAGCATCTGCTGTCGGGGCACGACCTGATCACCTACGTCGCGTTCCTGATGGTCCCGCTGACCTACTGGGCGCTCTACAGCACTCGGTTCGGCCTGCGCCTGCGCGCGGTCGGCGAGAACCCCGCCGCGGTCGACACGGCGGGCATCTCGGTCCGGGCGCTCCGCTACAGCGCCGTCGTCATCTGCGGCGTGCTGGTCGGTCTCGCCGGCGTCTATCTGGTGCTGTCGCAGGAAGCCTATTTCCAGCCGCACATGTCGGCCGGGCGCGGCTTCATCGCGCTCGCCGCGCTCGTGTTCGCCAAGTGGCGGCCTTGGCCGGCGCTCGCTACCTGCCTCCTGTTCGGCTTCCTCGACGCGTTGGCGATCCGCCTGCAGGGGGTCGAGCTACCGGTGATCGGCCCGGTGCCGGTCCAGGCGATCGAGGCGCTGCCCTACGTCCTGACCGTCATTCTGCTCGCTGGCTTCATCGGCAAGGCGATCCCGCCGCGCGCCTCGGGGATCCCGTATGTCAAAGAGCGCTGACCCACTCGCCGAGCTGTTCGCCGCCGCGAAGGCGGCGCAGGCGAGATCTTACGCGCCCTATTCCAAATTCCGCGTCGGGGCGGCGCTCATGACCCCGGACGGCGCGATCTACTCCGGCGGCAACGTCGAGAACGCATCCTATCCCGAAGGATGGTGCGCCGAGACGAGCGCCATCGCCGCCATGGCCGCCGCCGGCGCGCGGCGGATCGCGGAAATCTGCGTCGTCGGCGACGGCGCGGCGCTCTGCACCCCGTGCGGCGGCTGCCGCCAGCGCATCCGCGAATTCGCCGATGACGGAACGATCGTCCATGTCGCCGGGCCGGAAGGCGTCCGCGCGACGTTCCGGCTCGCGACGCTCCTGCCGGAGTCGTTCGGGCCTGGGCACTTGAAAGGATGAACGGCAAAGATTGACATCTTGGTCAAATTTCTATATTCTGATGACGTGAAAAGGCTTGTCTTCCTGAAACCGGCGTATTCGGGGCTGTGCAAGTACAAGAATATGGCTCCCCGAATTCGGGAAAAGCTCGCGGTCTACGCCGCGGGGCCAGCATCGCTTGCAAAGCAGATGCCCGAGCTGCAAGGCTCCGCGCTGAAGAGACTCCGAGTCGGGGACTTCCGCGTTCTGTCTGAGGAAACAGAAACAGAGATCATTGTAACGGAAATCGGACCTCGCGGCTCGATCTACGATTGAAGGTATTCTTCAAGGCCATGACCGCAAAGCTCATCATCACGCCCGGCGGCGAAAAGCTGGCCATCCTCCCAGCCGACGAATTCGAGGATCTCTGCGACCAGCTTGCTCATGCCCAAGCGATGGCGGACTATTACGCCGGGCGGGACAAAGCGCTGACGCTCGAGGAGGTCGATGCCCTTATGGCGGCCGACGCCGGTCGCCTTCTGAAGCGCGAAGCGCGGCATGACGCAGGCGAAACTGGCCGACGCGGCAGGGAAGGCGCAGCCTCACATCGCCGCTCGCGGATCGCGAAAGCCTTGCGGGTCAAGCTCGGCGAGCTTGACCCCGCTGAATGATTCTTCGGCTAGAGGTTTTCGGAGCCCCAGAGGGATGTGAAGGGATGACGGCGTGCGCGCTTCCTTGACTTCAGCCTTTCTTCGCGCTCCGCTCTACCAAGCAATCAATGACCCCCTCTTTCCCTCTTTCCGGGAAGGGGCCGCGGCCGGCCCAGCGCGAAAGCGGGTCACGACCCCGGTAGCGTCGCGATACGGAGCCGTCGCATGGATCAGGACATCGGAGGCGCGATCGTCGCGCTCAAGGAGCACGGTCTCGAGGGCTTGCCGCCGCTCGGCATCGTGCTCGGTTCCGGCCTCGGCCCGTTCGCCGAGGAAGCGGCGGACGCCGTCCAGCTCGCCTATTCGGAGCTTCCGGGCTTTCCCGTGCCAAGCGTCGAGGGCCATGCCGGGCGGCTGGTCGTCGGCGCGATCGAAGGCAAGCGGGTCGCGCTCTTCCAGGGCCGCGGCCACTATTACGAGCGCGGCGACGCCAGCGCGATGCGGGTCGCGATCGACACGTTCAAGAGCCTCGGCGGCGAGACGCTGCTCATCACCAACGCCGCCGGCGGGCTCAACACCGAATGGCGGCCGCCGTCGCTCGTGGCGATCACCGACCACATCAACTTCTCGGGAACGAACCCGCTCATTGGCCATGCCGGCGCCGACCGCTTCGTGCCGCTGACCCGCGCCTATGACCCGAACCTGATCGAGGCGCTGCATCGCGCGGCGCGGGAGGCGGGCGTCGCCCTGCACGAGGGCGTCTATATGTGGTTCTCCGGCCCGAGCTTCGAGACGCCGGCCGAAATCCGCGCCGCGCGCACGCTCGGGGCCGACCTCGTCGGCATGTCGACCGTGCCGGAAGTGATCCTCGCCCGCCGCGCGGGCCTCGACGTCGCCGCCGTCTCGGTGGTGACCAATTACGCGGCGGGCCTCGCCGGCGGCGCCCCGAGCCACGAGGAGACCCGGGAATACGCCAGCCTCGCCGCCGAAAACTTCAAGCGGCTCCTGCGGGGCTTCATCCGCGCCTACGAGGCGAAATCGGCATGACCCTCCCCCAGGAAATCATCCGCGCCAAGCGCGACGGGCGCGAGTTGTCCGCGAGCGAAATCGCCGAATTCATCGGCGGCCTCACCAGCGGCGAGGTCACCGAAGGCCAGGCCGCGGCCTTCGCCATGGCGGTGTTCTTCCGCGGCATGAGCCTCGCCGAACGGGTGGCGCTGACCGAGGCGATGACGCTCTCGGGAACGACCATCGACTGGGGCGCGCCCGACCTGCCGGGCCCCGTGCTCGACAAGCACTCGACCGGCGGCGTCGGCGACAACGTGTCGCTCATGCTCGCCCCGATGCTCGCCGCCCTCGGCGCCTTTGTGCCGATGATCTCCGGCCGCGGCCTCGGCCATACCGGCGGCACGCTCGACAAGCTCAATTCCATCCCCGGTTACGACACGAGGCCGGACCTCTTGCGCTTCAAGCAGGTGGTGCGCGACGTCGGCTGCGCCATCATCGGCCAGACAGAGTCGCTCGCTCCGGCCGACCGGCGCCTCTACGCCATCCGTGATGTGACCGCGACGGTGGAATCGGTCGCCCTCATCACCGCCTCGATCCTGTCCAAGAAACTCGCCGCCGGCCTCGAGGCCCTGGTGATGGACGTCAAGACAGGCTCCGGCGCCTTCATGCCGACGCTCGACGCCTCGCGCGAGCTGGCCGAGAGCATCGCGACGGTGGCGACCGGCGCCGGCTTGCCGACCGTCTCGCTGATCACCGACATGAACGAGCCGCTCGCCAGCGCCGCCGGCAACGCGGTCGAGGTGCAGAACGCCGTCGATTTCCTGATCGGAAGGCGCCAGGACGTGCGGCTCCTGCGCGTGACCTTGTCGCTCGGCGCCGAGCTTTTGCGCCTGGCGGGGCTTGCCCACACGGTCGTCGAGGGCGAGGCGCTCCTGCGCGGCACGCTCGAATCCGGCAAGGCGGCGGAGACGTTCGAGCGCATGGTCGCGGCCCTCGGCGGCCCGGCCGATTTCCTCGCCCGCGCCCCGGCGCTCCTGCCGCGGGCCGGCGTCGTGGTCGAGGCCGCGCCCGAGCGGGGCGGCATCGTCACGGCTATCGACGTGCGCGCGATCGGACTTGCGGTGGTCGAGCTTGGCGGCGGACGGGCGCGCGCCGCCGACGCGATCGACCCTTCAGTCGGGCTGACCCGGCTTGCGGCGCTCGGCGAGGAGGTCGGCGCGGAGCGGCCGCTGGCGATCGTGCACGCGCGCGACCCGCTCTCGGTCGAAGCGGTGACCAAACGCCTGCGTGCCGCCTACCGCCTCGGCGACGCCGCGCCCCGCCGCGCCGATCCGGTCGTCGAGCGCATTCTGCCGGCCGGCCCGACGCAATAACTGGTCTCGCCCTGGCTTTTCGGCGCGGTGAAAGCCGCCGAGGCGATCGCCCAATGCCGGCTCGTGCGCCTTGGCCGTCGCGCCGACGTGTCACGCTCCCTGGTTCGCCCTCGACGTCGAAGGCCGGAAGGCGTTGAGCTCCGCTTCGACGAGGATTTCGCTGGTCCATACGATCGAATGGCCCACGCCCTCGTCACCGCCGCCGAGCGTCTGACTGATCGCGTAGGCGCCTTCCACCAAGAGCAAGAAGGCGTCGGCCAGCTTCGCTGGATTCCGAGCGCGCAGGGCCTTCGCGAGCCGCAGGAAACGCTCCTGTAACGCCCGCTTGATCGCCCGGGCGACTTCGTGGCCCCCGTGGGACGACTCTGGATACTCGGCGCAGAAGTTGATGAAGGGACAGCCGCGATAACCGTCGCTGGTCGTCCGTTCCGCGATGGAAGTCATGATCGCGCGCAGTTGCGCGCGAGGATCGTCCCGGTAGCGCTCAAAGGCATCATCCCAGTCGCGAAGGAACGTCTTTCCACGTTCATCGAGATAGGTCACGATCAAATCGTCCTTGGAGGCGAAGCTGCGATAAAGACTGATTTTGGCGACCCCAGCTTCCTTGACAATTTCCTCCACGCCGACCGCGTGTAGGCCCTTGCGGTAGAATAGGTCGGCCGCGACTTCGCAGACCCTGTCGCGAGCCAGCTTCCCGCGAGCCGGGCCGCGCGGCGTCTGCTTCGAACCCTGCTTCATCGCAACCTCGCCGTAGCCATTCGGCTTGACATGTAACCGACCGGTTCGTAACAGTCGAGTGTCAGGGCGGCCGCGTAGGTCGGGTCGAGGAACGGAAATGAAGCATTTCGTGGTCGAGGCGGTCTATGCGGCGCCGATCGAGCAGGTGCGCGAAGCCTACGCGCGTCATCGCGCCTGGCTGCAGAAAGGCTACGACGCCGGACTTTTCCTCTGTTCGGGCCCGAAGAACCCCCCGACGGGCGGCTATCTCGTAGCCCGCGCCAAATCGGCTGAAGCTCTCGAAACCATGTTCCAGGAGGAGCCGCTCAATAGGGAAAAGCTCGCGGTCTTCACGTTCACCGAGTTCCAACCGGTGAAGCGCCAGACCTGGACGGAGCATTGGTTCGACGAGGCGGCCGCGGCTTCTGGGGCTTAGAGGCTCAGCACGCCAGCGGCGCTCGGCGGCGAGGTTGCGCCGTCGGGCGGTCTGATCGTCTGCGCGCCTGACTCGGTCTTGGCGGAGCGGATCGTCGAGCGCATTCTGTCGGTGCAATGACCATCCTGTTCGCCGCGCCCAACATAGACCCCAAGCCGTGGCGCGCGCGGCTGGCCGTTGTTCTGCCCCTCCACGCCGTCGTCGCGCTCGGCGAGCCCTTCGACCCAGCGAGCATCCGCTACGTCCTCTCCTGGCGCCATCCGCCCGGAGCGCTGGACGGCCTGGCGAACCTGAACGCGATCTTTTCCCTCGGCGCTGGCGTCGATCACCTGTTCGCCGATCCGGCGCTGCCCGACGCTCCGATCGTGCGCCTCGTCGATCCGGACCTCCGCGACCGGATGAGCGAATGGGTCGTCCTGCACGCCCTTGCCCATCTGCGCCAGCTTCGCCGCTACGAGCGGCAGCAGCGCGAAACAATCTGGGCCGACGACGAAACGCAGCCGAAAGCGGCCGACGTGCGCGTCGGCGTGCTCGGCCTCGGCGCGCTGGGCGCGGACGCGGCGACCAAGCTCGTGGCGTTGGGCTTTCGGGTCGCCGGCTGGAGCGCCACGCCGAAGGCTTTCGCGGACGTGGAGTCGTTCCACGGCCCGGATGGGCTGCGACGGCTGCTCGCCGGCGCCGACATGCTCGTGGTCCTGTTGCCGCTCACTTCGGAAACGCGCGGGATGCTGAACGCAGGACTCTTTGCCCAGTTGAAACGAGACGGCCCGCTCGGCGGGCCCGTGCTGATCAACGCCGGCCGCGGCGGCTTGCAGGTCGAGGCCGACCTCGTCGAGGCTCTCGAAACCGGCGTGCTGAAGGGCGCTTCGCTCGACGTGTTCGAGCGCGAGCCGCTGCCCGCGGACTCGCCGCTCTGGTCGCATCCCGCCGTCTACGTGAGCCCGCACAACGCCGCAGTCTCGGAGCCCGGCGCGATCGTCGCCGCAATTGCACGGCAGATCGAGGCGTACGAGCGCGGCGAGCCGCTGCAAAACGTGGTGGACAGGACGCGGGGGTACTGAGGCGCTACCCCTCTCCCGTGCGGGGGCTAGCGTGCGCACACATTTGATTTGCTCAGCTGTCAAGTGGGGCAGGCGAGGTGGCGGCGGCGAGATTGAAGCCTTCTGCGATGGCGTGGAAGCGGCGCAGGCCGTGGACGAAGGTGATAGGGCCTGGCGAACGCTCTTTGGCGTAGCCGGTCCAGCCGCCGAGGCGGGCGATGCACCAGGCCGCCCAAGCCAGGCTGCGTCTGGGGTGCGGGTTCTTCTGCTTCTGGGTCTTGCCTTCGAATTTGCCGGCCAGCGCCTCCAGAACGGCGATTTCGTCGGGTTCGAAGACGCGCGCGGCCGGGAAAGCCGCGCCCGCCTCGTCCCGTCCCTGGACCAGTTGCATGACGCTCGCGGCGGCGATCAGCGCGGTCGCCGCCAGGCGTTCGAGCGCGTCGCCGTCGCGCAAGAGGCTGTCTTCGAGGTCGAAGCCCTGCGACTTGAGGGTGCGGAAGAGCTGCTCGATGATCCAGCGATAGCGATAGAGCTCGATAATCCACGCCGCTTGGGCAAGCGTGCTCACGCCATGCGTCGTCAACAGGCGCCAGACGATCGGCTCCTCGGAGGGCGGCGGGTCGATTTCGCGCGCCTCGACGAGATTGAGCGCGACGCCGGGCGGATCCCGCCGGTCGGCGCCGCGCTCGGGACGACGCAGGACGACCGGACAGAAACGCACCGCCAGCGTGACCTTCCGGGCCGTCCGTCCGGGCCGGCCGGGCAGATCGAAGCTCAGACGGCCCGCTTCCGGCGCGGCGGCGATCTTCGACAGCAGCCGCTCGCCCGCCTCGATGAGCGCCCGATCGCGCACGGCGCGAACCAGGACATGCGTTCGCCCATCGGGCACGCGGGCGAAATGCTCGTAGATGTCGGCCTCCCGATCGGAGATCTCGGTGATCATCGTCGCCGAGTTCAGGAACCGCTTCGCCGCCAGGGGCGTGGCGAGCCACTTGTTGCTCTCCTTCTCCTCGATCGGCAGGCTCTGGTAGTCGTCCTCCTTGATCCGCGTTCGCCGCCAGATCGTCGCCCCCGCGAGCCCCAGGACGCCGCCGTCGGCGGCGTCGACCGCCAGCGCCGGATGGACGAACAGGCCGACGTCCTTGCTGTTGCCGACGCGGCCAAGGCCACGCTTGCGCTTGGCTTTGGCTTCATAGTTGATTTCGCTCGTATCCTGGATCAACAGGACGTGCCGTCCCGCCGCGGCGGTTCCCGTCCGCTCCGCCGCGCCGCGCAGAATTTCTTCCACCGTCACTCTCGGATTGCGGAAAAACCGCGTCAGACCAACCTTCTCCGCCCGGCTGTCGCACAGTTGGCGAAAGCCCGCGCTAATGCGCGCGCACATGCGCTCCACCGCCAGGCGCCCCTTTTTTCAAGGCGCACGTCGCCGAAGAAGCCAATGTTCACGTCTGTCATCGCCGATCCTCTCCAAACAAAGGGCCGGCCGATACAGAATCACACATGATTCTCAACGATCAAGCGATGTTTGCAAAAAATGTGTTTGACTCGTCCGCGAATTGAATGTGTGCGCACGCTAGCCCGGACGGGAGAGGGGCAGGGATGAGGGCGCCAGCGCCCAAAGATTTTGGCGATGCCGCCTGAGCGCGCCTTGGTCGCGCGGCCGGTCGAGGACCTCGAGGCAATGCGCCCGGACGCCACGGTTCCGACTCCAGGGTCCCGCGAAATGGCTTGAATGTAAGGCACGATTTCCTTACATTGGACCCGCCGGAACGCTCTCCGATCGACGCTCCTAGATATCCGCTATGAAAAGCACTTTGAAAATCACGTCAAAGGGCCAGGTCACGCTGCGCAAGGCGGTGCTAGACCGGCTCGGCGTTCGGCCAGGCGACAAGATCACGGTCGAGTTCATCGCGCCCGGCCGCGTGGAGGTGAGACCGGCCCCGACGAGCGCCAATCTCCAGGCGTTCGTCGGGTGTCTGAAAGAGGCTGGCGGCCCGACGCTCTCGATCCAAGAGATGAATGCGATTGCTCGCGACGGCTGGGCGGGTAGGCGGTGAAGATCACGGCCGACACGAACGTTCTCGTGCGCGCCGCGGTTTTGGACGACCCGACGCAAGGCGCGCTGGCGGTCGCCGCGCTCATCGAAGCGGATCTTGTCGTAGCGCCGCTTCCGGCGCTGTGCGAATTCGTTTGGGTGATGATCCGCGGCTACAAAAGAAGCGCTCAGGAGGTCGCGGCGGCTTTGCGAACACTGGCGGCGAGCGCAAGCGTCGTGGTCGACCGACCGGCGGTCGAGGCCGGTCTCGCCCTTCTCGAAAGTGGCGGCGATTTCGCCGATGGCGTCATCGCCTTCGAGGGCCGACGGGCCGGCGGCGGCGTTTTCACGAGCTTTGATCGGGACGCAGTGGCGCTGATCGCCGCGACGGGCGGCGAGGCGCGCTTGCTCGGATAGCGGAGGAAGGCGCGGAAGCCCCAAGACGACGCAGCCACGGAGGACCTCCATGCACTATTTCCAAACCCCGGAGATGAAGGCCCTCGGCCTGCCGTTCAGCGCGGCCGTGCGGGTTGGCGACATGCTCTATCTCTCGGGCGCGCTCGGCAACCTTCCCGGAACGCTGACCCTCGCGGACGGCGGCATGGCGGGGCAGGCGCGCCAGACGATGGAGAATATCGGCGCCGTGCTCCGCTTCTGCGGCCTTGGCTTCGACGACGTCGTCAAGTGTACGGTTATGCTCGCCGACATGGCGGAGTGGAGCGCGTTCAACGCCATCTATGTCGGCTATTTCAAGCCTGACCGCCTGCCGGCGCGCTCCGCCTTCGGCTGCAATGGCCTCGCGCTCGGCGGAAAGCTCGAAGTCGAGTGCGTCGCGCGTTATCCGTGACGGGCCATGTATGCAAGGCGGAAACCCCTCTCCCGGAGGGCGAGGGGCAGGGGTGAGGGGAATCCACGGTCGGGGCATGATACGATGACCTCGGAGCGTGTCCAGTTCACCCGGAGCCTGCGCAAGCAGCCGACACGCGCCGAGGACATGCTTTGGCAGCGTCTGCGGGGGTCGCGTTTCGAAGGCGCCAAGTTCAAGCGGCATGTCCCGTTCGACCGCTATGTCGCCGACTTCTATTGTCACGCCGCAAAGCTCGTCATCGAAGTCGACGGGAAACAGCACAAGTGGTTCGCCGACACCGACGACGGTCGGACCAAGGTGATCGAGGCCTTCGGCGTCCGCATTATCCGCTTCACCAATGACGAGGTATGCTCCGATCTCGAGTTGGTTCTGATTCACATTCGAGATGAATTGAATTTGCCCTTTGTCTGATGCGCCGGCGCCGGCCCCCTCACCCCCGACCCCTCTCCCGGACGGGCTAGCGTGCGCACACATTTGATTTGCTCAGCTGTCAAGTGGGGCAGGCGAGGTGGCGGCGGCGAGATTGAAGCCTTCTGCGATGGCGTGGAAGCGGCGCAGGCCGTGGACGAAGGTGATAGGGCCTGGCGAACGCTCTTTGGCGTAGCCGGTCCAGCCGCCGAGGCGGGCGATGCACCAGGCCGCCCAAGCCAGGCTGCGTCTGGGGTGCGGGTTCTTCTGCTTCTGGGTCTTGCCTTCGAATTTGCCGGCCAGCGCCTCCAGAACGGCGATTTCGTCGGGTTCGAAGACGCGCGCGGCCGGGAAAGCCGCGCCCGCCTCGTCCCGTCCCTGGACCAGTTGCATGACGCTCGCGGCGGCGATCAGCGCGGTCGCCGCCAGGCGTTCGAGCGCGTCGCCGTCGCGCAAGAGGCTGTCTTCGAGGTCGAAGCCCTGCGACTTGAGGGTGCGGAAGAGCTGCTCGATGATCCAGCGATAGCGATAGAGCTCGATAATCCACGCCGCTTGGGCAAGCGTGCTCACGCCATGCGTCGTCAACAGGCGCCAGACGATCGGCTCCTCGGAGGGCGGCGGGTCGATTTCGCGCGCCTCGACGAGATTGAGCGCGACGCCGGGCGGATCCCGCCGGTCGGCGCCGCGCTCGGGACGACGCAGGACGACCGGACAGAAACGCACCGCCAGCGTGACCTTCCGGGCCGTCCGTCCGGGCCGGCCGGGCAGATCGAAGCTCAGACGGCCCGCTTCCGGCGCGGCGGCGATCTTCGACAGCAGCCGCTCGCCCGCCTCGATGAGCGCCCGATCGCGCACGGCGCGAACCAGGACATGCGTTCGCCCATCGGGCACGCGGGCGAAATGCTCGTAGATGTCGGCCTCCCGATCGGAGATCTCGGTGATCATCGTCGCCGAGTTCAGGAACCGCTTCGCCGCCAGGGGCGTGGCGAGCCACTTGTTGCTCTCCTTCTCCTCGATCGGCAGGCTCTGGTAGTCGTCCTCCTTGATCCGCGTTCGCCGCCAGATCGTCGCCCCCGCGAGCCCCAGGACGCCGCCGTCGGCGGCGTCGACCGCCAGCGCCGGATGGACGAACAGGCCGACGTCCTTGCTGTTGCCGACGCGGCCAAGGCCACGCTTGCGCTTGGCTTTGGCTTCATAGTTGATTTCGCTCGTATCCTGGATCAACAGGACGTGCCGTCCCGCCGCGGCGGTTCCCGTCCGCTCCGCCGCGCCGCGCAGAATTTCTTCCACCGTCACTCTCGGATTGCGGAAAAACCGCGTCAGACCAACCTTCTCCGCCCGGCTGTCGCACAGTTGGCGAAAGCCCGCGCTAATGCGCGCGCACATGCGCTCCACCGCCAGGCGCCCCTTTTTTCAAGGCGCACGTCGCCGAAGAAGCCAATGTTCACGTCTGTCATCGCCGATCCTCTCCAAACAAAGGGCCGGCCGATACAGAATCACACATGATTCTCAACGATCAAGCGATGTTTGCAAAAAATGTGTTTGACTCGTCCGCGAATTGAATGTGTGCGCACGCTAGCCCGGACGGGAGAGGGGAGTGCGCGCGTTGGCCGCTCCGGCTTGCAGTCGCGGCGCCCGTCTCTTTGGCGCGAGTTAAGGGACACGGAACCCGATCAAATGCAGCACGACAGCACTGTCGATGCCCTGGTCTTCTGCTCCGGGATATGCCCAGACATCGAATTGGATGCAGGAGCGGTCTTCGGATTGCCGAAGCGGCGGGTGGAACTCGATCTTGTCGGGAGAGTCGCCATGGATTCGGAAACGCCCGCGGCGGCGCGTCTGCTGAAACAGTCCGCGTTTTCGAGATTGTCTGAAGACTCGCTGAACGATCTTCTTCGCCGTAGCCAAGTTCTGGAGGCGCCGGCAGGTTCGCTCCTGTATCGCGGTGATGGTCCCGCGGGGCTTGGGCTCCTTGCTCACGGCGTGGCGCGCGTGTGGATCGCCGGTCCCAAGGGTCGGGAGACGACCATCCGCTATGCAAAGGCCGGCGATCTACTGGGCGCCCCGACCTTTCTCGCAGGGCCTGCGCCGGTCAACGTCTCGGCGATCGCGCAATGCAAAGTTCACTACTTCGATGCGGGGGAAGTCACACGCCAAGCCTTCTCGGATCCTGTGTTCGCGCTCGCGCTCGGACGCGAATGCGCGTTCAATCTCTACGACGTTATCGACCGGATGCGGATCGCCGCCTTCGGCTCGGTGCGCACGCGGACGATTCGCCATCTGCTCGATCTGGCGATCGAGCAAGGAGGCGAGCAAACTGTCGTCGCAACCTTACAAGATCTGGCCCTGGCGGTTGGAAGCGTGCGCGAAGTGGTGTCACGGACACTGTCGGAGCTGCGCTCCGAAGGGCTGATCGCC
The DNA here is from genome assembly GCA_963822215.1 of uncultured Alphaproteobacteria bacterium. Lineage (GTDB taxonomy): Bacteria > Pseudomonadota > Alphaproteobacteria > Rhizobiales > Beijerinckiaceae > Roseiarcus. Next base: position 56,180 of record CAWGGX010000016.1, on the reverse strand, counting down.
TCGCGCAACGGCGCCATCGTCGTGATCGACTCGAAGCGACTGCGTGAATTGCAGGAAACCGACGCTGTGTGACTTAAGTCACGCCGAGCGCGACGCCAAGTCACAGACGGACCAGCGCAGACGCCTTAGCTTGGGAGCGGCATTCCTGCCTGGAGCTTTCCATGCGACGCGACGTGACTTTTCCCTCCAACGGCGTGCTGTGCGCCGGCTGGTACTACATTCCCGACGGAAGCGGGGGCGTTCGCCTTCCCGCCATCGCCATGGCGCACGGTCTTTCGGGCGTAAAGGAGATGGACCTCGACCGCTTTGCGCAACGTTTCTGCAACGCCGGCTTCGCCGTATTGCTTTTCGATTACCGCACCTTCGGCGCATCCGACGGCGAGCCGCGCGGGCTCCTCGCGCCGATGATGCAGACCGAGGATTATCGCAACGCGCTGACCTGGCTCGAGAACCAACCGGAAGTCGACTCAAGCCGGCTCGCGGTCTGGGGCACGTCGCTGTCGGGCGCGCACGTCCTGCACGTCACGGCCTTCGACAAGCGCGTCAAGTGTGTCGTCAGCCAGGCGCCCGCGGTGGACATCTACGCCAACCTTCGCCACCTCCAGCCGCCGGCGGCGGTCCAGGCGTGGTTTGCCGCTGGCCAAGCGGCCCGGCGTCATCTCGCGGCGACGGGGGAGCACCTGCGGATGCCGGTCGTCGCGCAAGCGGGCGAACTCGCCCTGATCAACGAATCAGGCACGAGCGAGGAACTCGCGGAACAGGAGCGACGGGCCCCAACCTGGCGCAACTCGGTCTCCATGCTCTCGATCGAGTATCTCACGGAGTACAATCCCGGGGCGAGCGTCGAACTCGTCTCGCCGGCCCCTTTGCTGATGATCATCGCCGGTGACGACGTCCTGACGCCTCCCGATCTGGCGCTCAAGGTCTATGCCCGGGCGCTTGAGCCGAAATCGCTGCTGTTCGTGCGCGGCTACGCTCATCACGATGTTTACAACGCGGAGCCCTTCTTCGAACAGGCCGTTTCGGCAGCCGTCGCATGGTTTGGGAAAACGTTGAAGCGCCCGGAGGCGTCGAGGTGAATCAGACGTCCTCGAATTGGGCCCTGCTTGGCGCCACCGGCGTCACCGGGAGGCTCATTCTGGAGCGGGCCGCGACAAAAGGCCTGCGGCCGGCGCTCCTGGGCCGAGATAAGGCAAAGCTTGAGACGCTCGCGAGACCGCACGGTCTGGAGACGGCCGCTGTTGACGCGACCGACGCGGCTGGCCTGACCGCGGCGCTAGCCGGGCGCAGACTCGTCTTCAACGCGGCCGGGCCGTTTGCGAAGACGAGCGCGCCGGTCATCGCAGCCGCGCTCGACGCGGGGTGCGACTATCTCGACGTCGATGGCGAGATCGACCCTTTCGCGATCCTGCTGAACCGTCATTCCGAGGCGTGCGCCCGCGGAGTGGCGCTCGTCGGTGGCGTGGGCTTCGGCGTCGCCGCCGGCGACGGTCTCGCCGCTCAGGTCGTGGCGAAGTTCGGCGGGGCCGACCGGATCCGTCTCGCGGTCGACGCGGCCTCGGGTTACGCCAACGCGGCCGTCGCCGACAGCACTCTGGCGGTGCTGGCCGCAGGCGGCCGTGAGATTTCCAACGGCGAGCTACGGGCGAGGGCCATCGGACGCGTCACGTGGCGCGAAACTCTGCCCGACGCAACGACCAAAGCCTTCGCCAGCGCGCCGCTTGCGGAGATTGTGGCCATCCGACACGCGCTCGGCGTTCCCGAGATCGTCGCAGGGGCGCCGATGTCGCTAGCTCAAGCCTTCGCGCTGCGCCTGATGTCGCCCGTCCCGCCGTATCTCCTTAGGGCGCAGCCGATCCGCAGGGCGCTGGCCAATGCGGGCGGTCATTCTGGCGCCGATGACGGTAAGGCGCTTATCTCGCGGGTGTTCGTGACCGCCTGGAAGGATGGAAAAACGGCTTCCTTAACCCTGGAGGCGGGAGAGGGGTTTTCGACCGCGGCCGACATCGCCGTCGCAGCGGTCGAGCGCGCCCTGTCCCATCGGCCGTCTCCCGGCGCGCACACGCCCTCCACCGCTTTTGGCGGGGAATTCGTCGGGACGGTCGACGGGATCAAGATCTTCGAAGCAAGGGTCTAAATGGCCTGGGTTGCAACCGCCCACACATCGATTCGAGAAGATGGCTCTAGAGCCTGATGACATAAGGCCGAGCCGGCTTGCTGACTGGCTTAGAGCGGTCTTCGACGCTGAATTGTCATTGCGAGAAGCGAAGCGACGAAGCAATCCAGGGGATCGTAGAGCCCCCGACGTTCTGCTGGATTGCTTCGCTTCGCTCGCAATGACGAGGGCGCTTCGATTTGATCGAAAACTGCCCTAAATCGTTGGTAAACGGGCGAATGGGTTCGGCGACAGCGATCGATGCCGGCGCCTTCCCGCAGTACGGGAAATAACTTTGAAGCAGTTGGAACCATGGACCGGCGCTCCAACGCGCCGATCCGTTCCGCGGGCGAGCGCCGCCCATGTTTCCAGTCTACGTGCGCTCGATCTTTTTCGCCGCCTCGTCGAGCGCGTCGACGATCGCCTGGACCTGCTCCAGCGTGGCGGAGCGGGAGCGCAGGCGGAGCTTGGTGGCGGCGCGCAGGTTCATCATGGCGCGGATCACCGACCCCATTCCGCCGCGCGCAAAGGCCTCCTCGCGCGCGCTGAAGCGGGCGAAGATGGCGTCGACCTGGGGTTTCGAGTCGGCGAGCGCCTTCTCGCCCTCGGGAGTGACCGCATAGAGCTTGCGCCCCTGGTCGTCCTGGCTGACGCTGGCCAGGCCCATCTCCTCGAGCATGGTGAGGGTCGGGTAGACGACGCCGGGGCTCGGCGAATAATCGCCGCCGACCCGCTCGCCGAGCTCCTTGATGATCTCGTAGCCGTGGCGGGGCTTCTCGGCGATCAGGGCGAGGATGACGAGCTTCAGCTCGCCGCCGTCGAACATCCGGCCCTCGCGCGGCTCGAAGCCGCCACCGCGTCGACCCCAGCCGAACGGCCCGTGCCCGAAGCCGCCGTGACGGCCATACCGGACGTAGTCCTCAAAGTGACGATGGAACATGTTTTCCTCCTGGTTCCTTGCTGAACATATCTGCGATATGTCGTAACAAAAGATATATCTCGCGATTGGCGGCGCAAGGGGTGGCAGCAAATTTTCTGGGCGCAAACACCCCCGCGCCGACCGGTCGTTAAGACGGGGGACTGCCTTGAGATTGGGGGTGTTAGGCCGCAACCGCTGCTTGCGGGAGCGGGTCGTTGGCAGGCTGGAATCTCTGTCCGAAGCCGGAGCAGAGCGTGCCGTTGTAGACGGCGCTGCGAACCTGAAGCAGAAGATCCGCCCCTCGCCGCGACCAGCGCATCTGCTGCGATTTGTTCATCCGGCGGTTCACCAGAAAATTGGCCGTCCCTTCGGTGATCGCGGTGCCGACCCGCAATCCGGCACGGTACCGCTCGGCGTAGTTGACCAACCAGTCGCTCTGTCCGGTGAGATAACCATCCAGTGCGTGCAAGGCGGCCCACAGCTTTCTCGAAGGCGCAATGGACCTCCGCCGCCCTGGTTCCCCCTGAAAATGATGCATCACTGCGCGGATACGACCGATGCTGATTTGAGCATCCTTGGCTTTGCCATTCCACAGCCTCCACTGCAGGCGCTCGACCTCCGCGACAATCACCGCCTTCGCCGCCACCCGTGCCGGGTCATCCGCTGACAGACCGCCGGCTGTTTGCTCCAGGTGCTGCAGCCGCATGGCGATGTGGAACCAGTCGAGCACCGGCGTCTCGGTGACACCGGCATCAGCCAAAATGCGCCGCAAGCCGGAGCACCCGTCGGTGAACGCGGTCAGCGCCGTGTCCTCGGTTCGCCCGACGGCGTCGAGGCTGCGGCGGATCAGCACTTTGATGTTCGTATCGGCTTTGGCGACGGCGCCGAAGACCTGCCGCCCGCCATTCTCCGTTTCAACATTGCCGATCCGCACCTCCAGACGCCGCTCGCCGTCCTCGCAGCTGCGGATGAAGGTCGAATCCAAGGTCACGATGATCGACGGAGCCGCCGGATCAGGCCGCGCCGCGGCCTGATCCCGAAGCTCCGCACCAATTTTCAAAGTGCGCAAACGCAAGGTCTCCGGGTCGTTTCCGGCGTCGACCGGGAACATTTGCCGCAGCACGTCAGCAGCCACCCGGTAAGTCATCAGGGCAGAGAGATGCGCCTGAAGCTGATCCAACTCCGGCGTCGAGCGGCAATACGACGGCCAACCATGGCCGGCTTCGTTGCCGCCGCACCCGGCACAGCGAAAACGGGGAAGCCGCACCGTGACCTGGCCGAAAAGCGTCGCGACCGCATGGTCCCGGTAATCCTTCACTCGGCACACCTCGCCACAGCTTCGGCAGTCCGGCCGCCGAACGGCGTGGCCCTTGGCCTGCGCCGCGACGATCTCCTGTTGGAGGCCGGCCAGCAACAGCTTCCCTTCCGCCAGGGTCAACCCTAAGTTGGCGATATCACCGAGATCATCAGGCCGGTTGATCCTCAAGACGTCGGCGCACTGTCTCTCACCGTCAGCCCCGGTTTTCACCAACCTCACAATCCAAGCCACGCGCCTACCCCCGATCAGAAGATCAGACGCGAAATTACCGCTTCGGCGCCCGCACCCCCAATCTCCAGGCAGTCCCCACAAACCTGTCACTTTTTTACCGCAATTCACGTGCTATAGTCGCACAATACCCAACGGGTCTCGGCCCGTCGCGCCGGCAATATCAATGATATCAATCACGTGCGCCTTGCGCGAGCCTTGCAGCGCGGCGCTTTAGCGCCGGGTCGCCGGCCCGGCCAAGGCGCGGTCCGTAGGGCGGCCGTCCGCACGCCCGTCACACGACGGACTATCGACCGCGCCCTACACCAAGCGCCCCGCCTCCGGACAGAAACACCATGCCGAATGGCGAACGGTCGCCTCGGATCGGCGGCCGATCGCCCGGCAATGCGCCGCCTATTCCGCAGCGGCTCGCCTGGGCAGCACCCAGCCCGGTCTGGCGTAGTGGCAGGTATAGCCGCTCGGGTAGCGCTCGAGGTAGTCCTGATGCTCGGGCTCGGCTTGCCAGAAAGGACCCGCCGGCGCGACCTCCGTCACCGCCTTGCCCGGCCACAGTCCGGATGCGTCGACGTCGGCGATCGTGTCGAGCGCGACGCGCTTCTGTTCGTCGTCGGTGGTGAAGATCGCCGAACGGTAGCTGCGGCCGACGTCGTTGCCCTGGCGGTTGCGGGTCGACGGATCGTGGATCTGGAAGAAGAACTCCAGCAATTGTCGGTAGCTCAGCTTCGCCGGGTCGAACAGGATCTCGATCGCCTCGGCGTGGTCGCCGTGGTTGCGATAAGTCGCGTTCGGCACGTCGCCGCCGGTGTAGCCGACGCGGGTGGAGAGCACGCCCGGCATGCGCCGGATCAGATCCTGCATGCCCCAGAAGCAACCTCCAGCCAGCACGGCGCGTGAGGGGAAATCGGCCATAAGGGGACTCCTTCTCGTCTCGAGACGTTGATGTCGGCTGCTCTTCGCGGCAAATCTGGCGTTCGTTACATCGCCTTTCAAGGCTCGACCACCCGGTCCGCGGCGGCCTTGTCGCCATAGGCAAGTTCGGCGACGGGCGCGACATGCCGCGCGGCACGCGTCTCGCAGCGCCCCAGCGGCGGAGCGCCAAAGCCCTCAAATTCTTCGGCGCGCTCTGCCTTCGAACCGGTCCTCGGCGACATTCGGCTTTCAAGGGGATTGGCGCGCGGCGCAGCCCGCCCCCGCGCCACGCGCCTGTTCCGGGAGGCGAACTGAACATCGTTCTCATTCTTCGCCAGAATTTTTCTTATCTTCCATTGCGTAGGAGCAATGTGAGCAAGATCACTGCGGCGGGTCCGCACAGCTGTCAAATCAAAATAGGTGTTTCTTTCGATCGCCGACCCTGGCGTGAGCCGGGCGTGTGTGTCTGTTGACCTCAAGGCGCGAAGGGCCGGATGAGGGCTTGCCGCGCGACTCGATCTCAAGTCATCACGTTTTAGCCGTTGCGAAAGCAGGTTCGCTCGGCTTGGGCGCGCCGCCGTCGCCGCGTTCAGGCGACCGTGAAGGCCGCCCGCAACGCGCCCGGGTCCAGGGAATGCCGCCCGACGATCGCGGCGTAAGCGATCGACTCGACCACCCAGTCCGCGGCGCCTTCGTCATAATAAGCGAGTTCGGCCACGGGCACGACAAGCCGCACGGCGCGCGTCTCGCCGGGACCGAGCGCCGCCCGCGCGAAGGCTTTCAATTCCTTCGGCGCCCGCTCCACCTTCGAGGCTATCGCCGCGACGTAGAGCTGAACGACCTCCTCGCCGGGGCGATCGCTGACGTTCGTCACATCGACGGTCGCCTCGAGACCATCGGAAGCCGAAAGCTGGTCTTTCGCCAGCCGCAGGCTCGCGTATTCGAACCGGGAGTAGGAGAGGCCAAAGCCGAACGGGAAAGCGGGCGCCGCGCCGTCGCGCTCCATCTTGCGGTAGCCGTGCCACAAGTCGTAGGTGATCGCTGTCGCGTCTCGGTCGAACACCGGCAGATCCTCGGCGCGGGCGGGAAAGACGCAGGGCAGCCGGCCGCTCGGGTTGACGCGGCCGAAGAGCACGTCGGCCAGCGCGTGACCGCCTTCCATGCCCGGGTACCACAGCATCAGGATCGCGGCCGCCTGCTCCCGCCAGGCCTCCATGATCACCGCGCTGCCCGCCATGACGGCGACGACCGTTTTCGGGTTCGCCGCCGTCACCGCCTGGATCAGCGCCTCGTCGAGCGGATTGAGGCTGAGCCGTTCGCGGTCGCCGCCAAGCGCAAGGCCGGGGTCCGTGTCGCCCGCCTGCATCCTCTGGGCAAAGGCCATGTCCTGAGGCCCGGGCGGCGGGAAGCTCGGGACGAAAGCGGCGAAGATGTCGGGGGGAATGTATTCGCCCTCGTCGGCGTGGGTGTAGCCGGCGACGACCAGCGCCACATCCGCGCTCTTGGCGAGGGCGGCGGCGCGCGCCGGATCGGCGCCGTCGTCGTAGTCGATGGCGACCGTCTTGTCCACAGCGGCGCGGAGGCCCTGCAGCGGCGTGACCACATGGGCCGGCCGCGTGTTGCTCGAACCGCCGTCGCCGGTGTTCGGAACATCGGCGAGGCGCCCGATGACCGCGATGCGCCGCACGCCCTCGAGCGGCAGGAGTCCGCCCTCGTTCTTGAGCAGCACGATGCTTTTTTCGGCCGCCTCCCGCGCAAGCTTGCGATGGGCCTCGCAGCCGACTGCGTCCGGCGGGTAATCCCGGGGGTCGCGGCCCTGACCGAAGCGCAGCAGCTGGCGCAGCACGCGCAGGGCCGCGTCGTCGACCCGCTCCGCCGGAACCTCTCCGCGCTCGACCAGGCCCTTGAGGTCACGGGCGAACAGCAGGGCGAAGGGCATCTCGACGTCCTGTCCCGCGAGCGCTGCGGTTCTGGCGTCGCGCATGCCGAAGATAAAATCCGTCACCACGAAACCGTCGAAGCCCCATTGCTGCTTGAGAATGTCGGTCAGGAGCGCACGGTTCTGCCCGGCCCACTCGCCGTTGACGCTGTTGTAGGCGCTCATCACCGAGGCGACCCCCTCCGCGACCACACGGCGGAAGTGGGGTAGGTAGATCTCGTGCAGCGCACGCGGGGAAATGGTCACATCGACCTTGAAGCGCGCATTCTCCATCGAGTTGAGTGCGTAATGCTTGACGCAGGCCATCACGTGGCGCTGCACGCCGCGCGTCAGCGCCGCCCCCATCGCGCCGAGATGCGCTGGGTCCTCTCCATAGGTCTCCTGGGCGCGGCCCCAGGCGGGGTGGCGCAAAAGATTGATGCAGACGCCGCCGAAATAATTGCCGCCGAGCGCGCGCAATTCCCGGCCGATGGCGTCGCCGACACGCTCCTCGAGGTCCGCGTCGAAGGTCGCGCCGCGGGCCATGGAAACCGGGAAGGTGGTCGCGCCGTCCAGAATGATGCCACGCGGCCCGTCGGAAAAGCGGATGCCGGGAACGCCGAGCCGCGCGATCTCGCCGGCTGGCCAGACCCGGCTGCTGTAGCCGTTCGCGGCGGTCATCTCGGCAAGCCCGCGCCAGATCGGCAACAGGCCGTGCATCAAACTGATCTTTTCGTCGAGGCTAAGCCGGGCGCGCAAATCCCGGGCGCGCCGGTCGATCTCTTCCGGCGTGAGGGGTTCCGTAGTCTCAAGGCCCGCGAAGGCGGCAGAGGCGGGAGTGGGAGGCATGGGGCGTCTCTCCGCATTCGGGTTTGGGGAGGGCATTGCGACCGGCCCACGCGCAAAGTGTACGACTTTTTTCGGCGAGGTCACCTCGTTCTGTGTCGCAACCGAGGCTTGCGTCGTCATTTCGAGCGCGGGCTTGCGACTTTCCGGTTTCGAATCTGTTCGGCCGGGGGAACCGGTTGCGCGTTGACGCGTTCAACGTCTCGGAACGGCTGTTGCCGTCCCTCAATGAATTTGGAGGCGTCTATGGTCTTGAAGATTGTCGCGGCCGCTCTGGCGGCAGGCGTAACGCTCGGCGCGTCGTACGGCGCGCAAGCCGATCAAGCTGGCGCGGTCACGGGCGGCGTGGCGGGAGCTGTCGGCGGCGCGGTCGTCGGCGGTCCGGTTGGCGCGGTGGTCGGCGGGGTCGGCGGCGCGGCGGTCGGCAATGCGATGACGCGCCATCCGCACTACTACCATCATTACGGCTGGCGACCGCACCACTATTACTACTATCAGTAAGACGAAAATTCCGTCTCCAGAGCGGTTGACGGCCACTTAACCGCGCTCAGGTGGGGGTCCGAAGGGGCTGCCAGCCGGAGCGCGGACACCGGGGGTGTCGTCGTCGCCGCCAGCGGCCAGACGGGCCGCAGGACGCGAATGCGTCGCGCATCCCCTTTTCACGCGCCCGCCAATTGGCTAGGCCTCCCTGGGAGCTAGTCCAGGAGGCGCGCCTCAATGACCTACGAAAACATCCTCGTCGAAACCCACGGCAAAGTCGGTCTCATCCGGCTCAACCGGCCGCATGCGCTGAACGCGCTGTCGTCGCCCCTGATCGAGGACCTCAACAAGGCGCTCGAGGCGTTTGAGACCGACCCGGGGATCGCGGCGATCGTGCTGACTGGCTCGGACAAGGCCTTCGCCGCCGGCGCCGACATCAAGGAGATGAGGGACAAAAGCTTCGCCGACGTTTTTCTGGGCGACTTCATCTCGCGTTGGGAAAACGTGGCCAAAACCCGCAAGCCGGTGATCGCGGCGGTGGCGGGTTTTGCGCTCGGCGGCGGTTGCGAGCTCGCCATGATGTGCGATTTCATTCTCGCCGCCGACACGGCGAAATTCGGCCAGCCCGAGATCAAGCTCGGCGTCATTCCGGGCGCGGGCGGGACGCAGCGGCTCACCCGCTTTGTCGGCAAGTCCAAGGCGATGGAGATGTGCCTGACCGGACGGATGATGGACGCGGCCGAGGCCGAGCGCTCGGGCCTCGTCTCGCGGATCGTGCCGGCCGCCTCGCTGGTCGAGGAAGCGATCAAGACCGCGGACACGATCGCCTCGATGTCCGCCTCCGCCGTCTACGCCGCCAAGGAGAGCGTAAACCGGGCCTACGAGACGACGCTCTGGGAAGGAATCCGCTTCGAGCGCCGCATCTTCCACTCCCTCTTCGCCACCGAAGACCAGAAGGAAGGCATGAAGGCCTTCATCGAAAAGCGACCGGCGGCGTTCAAGAATCGGTGAGCGGCCCGGCCCGGCCCTGCTCCCTCACTCTCGCGCCGCACTCACATCCGGAGAGGGAGCCGCCAGCGCCGCGGCCAGCGCGCGCATGTCGGCCCACGCGGCGCGCTTCTGAGACGGCTGCCGCAATAGGTACGCGGGATGGAGCATGGCGATCGCGCGAATGGCGCGTCCATCCCCCTGCTCGTAGGTGAACCATGATCCCCGCGCCCGCGTGATGCCGGTGCGGATGCCGAGCAGCGTCTGGGCGGAGGGGAGGCCGAGACAGACGAGAATCTCGGGGGCGGCGAGTTCGATTTGCCGCCGGATGAAGGGCAGGCAGGCCTGCGTCTCTTCGGGCGTCGGCGTCCGGTTGCCGGGCGGCCGCCAAGGCACGACATTGGCGATATAGACTTGGCTTCGGTCCAATCCGATCGCCGCGAGCATACGGTCGAGCAATTGCCCGGCCCGCCCGACGAAAGGACGTCCGATCCGGTCCTCGTCGGCGCCCGGCGCCTCGCCGACGAACATCACGCGCGAGCCTGGGACCCCGTCGGAAAAGACGAGCTGGGTTGCGGTCTTTTTCAGCGCGCAGCCCTCGAACCGCTCGAGCGCGGCCCGCAGGGCGGGCAGGTCCTCGGCCGAGCCGGCGAGTTCGGTCGCGGCCGCCGGGGCTGGCCCCCCGGAGTGGCGAGCGGTTTCCCGGCGCGCCGGCGCCTCGGGGGACGGCCGGACGGAGGGAGCGGGAGGAGCGGCGCGGTCCGCCGGCCGATCGGGGATTGCCGCCGGCGCGGCAAAACGATCGGTCGGCCGCTCGTTCAGGGTGAAGCCGCCTCCGGCCTCCGCCCACCATATGAGGGCTCTGGCGGCCCCCTGAGAATCCAAAGGCTCGTGGTTCCGATCCATGCACGGAAATCCGCAAATCGCTCGGCGGTTGCTTCGCCTCTTTGAAGATCGCACCGTTATCACAGCGACGATGCGCCCGACACATGGAAGGCTGTCTCGCCGTGGCGCGCGGTCGGCTCTTGAGCGCCGAACCCTGGACGGTCGCCAGCGGGTTGAGCCAGCCGACGCAGCCGTCGATCCGTCCAAACTTGAGCTTGCCGGCGTTCTCCTCTAAGAGCCTGCAAGGCTTTCGGCGTCGAAGGAGCGGGTTGGCATGCCTTTTGGCGTTTCTTGCATCGGGCGGCTGGCCGCCGCCGCAGCGCTGGCTTTGTCCGCCTCCGCCGCCTGCGCGACTCCCTATCTCGTCGCCGACGCCGACAGCGGACAGGTGCTGATCGAGAAAGAATCGACCGAGATCTGGTATCCCGCGTCGCTGACCAAGCTGATGACGGTCTATGTCGCGCTCGACGCGGTGCGCGCCGGCCGGTTGACCATGGACACGCCGCTCGTCGTCTCGGCGCGCGCGGCAAGCCAGGCGCCCTCCAAGATGGGCTTCCGGCCGGGCACGGAGGTCACGCTCGACAACGCCCTCAAGATGTTGATGGTGAAGTCGCCAAACGACACCGCCGTGACGGTCGCCGAGGGCGTCTCGGGCTCGGTGGAGGCCTTCGCGGCGGAGATGAACGCCGAGGCCCAGAAGATCGGGCTGCACGAATCGCATTTCGTCAACCCGAACGGGCTGCACAATCCCGAGCACTACTCCTCGGCGCGCGACATGGCGATGATCGCCCGGGCCCTGTTGCGCGAGTTTCCCGAGCGCGCCGGCCTTTTCGACATCGGCGAACTGCAACTCGGCTCCCAGATCATCCGCAACCACAACGGCCTGCTCGGCCGCTATCCCGGCGCCGACGGGATGAAGACCGGGTTCACCTGCCCGGCTGGGTTCAATGTGGTGGCGACCGCCAACCATTATGGCCGGCGCCTGATCACGGTCGTCCTTGGCATGCCTTCGACCAGGCTGCGCAACCAGGAGGCGGCCGATCTGTTCGACCGCGGCTTCGCCATGGGCGGCGGCTCAGGATCTCTGGATTCGCTGCCGTCCGCCGGCGGGGGGCCGCCCAATTCGCGCGCCAACGTCTGCCTGCATCGCGGCGCCGCGGCGATCGCGGCGGAGGAAGACGAGGGCGCGGAGGAGCAGACGAGCGCGGGCTCGGGCGGCCGAGGCGGCGGCGCAATCGCGGCCGTCGCGGCGTCGGGCGCCCCGACCCGCACCGTGCTTTCCGACGAGCGGCCGCAGTTCGACCCGGTGCCGGTGTTCATCGGCCCGGTCGCCGGCTGGAACGGCCCGGTTCTGGGTCCGCGCAACACTTCCGCTGTGGCGGAGGCGCCGTCCGGCGCCAAGGCCTACGCGGGAGACCAGCCGGACGCGATCGATAGCGCGAGCGCGACGGGCGAGCCGAACGCTCCGCGGGCGCTGCAGACCGTGGTGCGGACACCGCCGGCGGAGCACAAGCATCACTTGAAGCCGGTGAGGCATGGCGCAACGGCCAAGGCTTCCGCGAAAACCCCGAAGACTGCCGAGGCCGCGAAGGCCGACCCGGTCACGCCGCCGCCAAAGCCGCCAGGCGACCAGTAACGGGGCCGAGGGAGGCTGCAGAACCGCAGTCGTGCGAGCGAATAGGCGGCGTTTCCGAGTCCCTTTCGGCGTAAGCCGAAGCTGTCACAAATGGTTCGCGTAATGCCTTAGTTTGGCCCGGATGCGAACAAGCGACTGCCGTAAGCATTGGTCATCTTAAGCTCGTGCCGCGCGAGATCGGTTCGCGGTTTGCTCGGTTTTCTTGCCCCCCAGCCCCCGAGCGCCAAGTCGGACCGAAGGTATCTTGTCGCGGCTAGCGGATCGGCGGGCCCCCTCCCAGCCGATCCGCTCTTTTTTTCTCTCACCCATTTTTGGCGAGCGCGGCGCACATCCTTGCGCAACGCGAGGAGCGCTTCGGCTTTGATCGAAGCCCGGCCGTCACGCGTCCGTCACGTGACTCATCTAGCGCGGCGCGATCCGAAACCCAGCGGCGGGAGAAAGCGTTGCGGCATTCCATGAAGGCGGTTCGCAAGGCGACCGACGCGCACCTCAAGGCCGCCGTGCATCGGGCGCGACCCTTGACGCGCGCAGGCGTGCTCGAGCGTATGTTCACCTTCGCCTTCTCGAAGCTTGTCTATCCGCAGATCTGGGAAGACCCGGTTGTGGACATGAAGGCGCTCGAGATCGGTCCGGGCCACGAGGTGATCGCCATCGCTTCTGGCGGCTGCAATGTATTGTCCTACTTGACGGCGGGCCCGGCCGGGGTCACCGCGGTCGACCTCAACGGCGCTCACATCGCGCTCGGCAAGCTGAAAATCTGCGCGCTCGAAAACCTGCCTGACTACGATACCTTCTTCCGCTTCTTCGGCCGCGCCGACGCGCGCGCCAATGTGGGCGTGTACGACCGGCTCCTACGCCAAAAGCTCGATCCGGCGACCCGCGCCTACTGGGACAAACGCCGGGGGTTCGGACGGCGGCGGATCGGCGTCTTCGCCCACAACTTCTATCGGCACGGCCTGCTTGGCCATTTCCTCGGCGCGGGACACGCGCTCGCCCGGCTGCACGGCGTCGACCCTTCGGTCATTCTCGAGGCGCGTTCCCTCGACGAGCAGCGACGACTTTACGAGGAGCGGCTGGCGCCGATCTTCGACAAGCCGCTTGTCCGCTGGATGATGAAGCAGCCGGCCTCGCTTTACGGGCTCGGCATTCCGCCAGCGCAGTACAGGGCGTTGGCCGGCGATTCGCCCCGCGGAATCGGGGCCGTACTGAGCCAGAGGGTCGAGCGGCTGGCCTGCGATTTCGCCGTCGCGGACAATTATTTCGCCTGGCAGGCGTTCGGCCGCCGCTACGCGCCGGGCCCGGACCCGTCGCTGCCGCCCTATCTGCAGCGCGAGCATTTCGACGCCGTCCGCAGCCGCGCCGAGCGGGTGCGCTACGTCCAGCGCACGTTCACCGAGACGCTGCGCGGGGAGCCCGGGGCGCGGTTCGACCGCTACGCGCTGCTCGATGCGCAGGACTGGATGAACGACGCCGACCTGACCGCGCTCTGGACCGAGATCACCCGCACCGCCCGGCGCGGCGCGCGCGTGATCTTTCGAACCGCCGCCGACGAACGGCTGCTGCCCGGTCGCGTGCCCGCGACCATTCTCAGCCGCTGGCGCTATGACGAGGAGGCGAGCCGCGAATTCGGCCGGCAGGATCGGTCCTCCATCTACGGCGGATTCCATCTCTATGCGCTGAAGGACGCCAGAGAATGAGCGACGCCGCGGCGCTGATGGACAGGATGTACCGCAATCAGCGGCACATCTACGATCTCAGCCGCAAATATTATCTCATCGGGCGCGACGAGGCGATCGCCCGCATCGGTCCGGGACCCGGCGACGGCGTGCTCGAAATCGGCTGCGGCACCGGGCGGAACCTGATCAAGGCGGCGCGCGCCTATCCGGACGCGCGCTTCCACGGGCTCGACGTCTCGCGCGAAATGCTCGACACGGCCGAGACGGCGATCCGCCGCGCCGGGCTCGCCGATCGCATCGCTGTCGCCCAGGGCGACGCGACCGCCTTCGACCCCGTCGCTCTCTTTGGCCGAGCCGCGTTCGAGCGGGTGATGATCTCCTACGCGCTCTCGATGATCCCGCCGTGGCGCGAAGCGCTTGCCCATGCGCTCGACCTCGTCGCCCCCGGCGGGGCTCTGCACATTGTCGATTTCGGCGACTGCGCTGGGCTGCCAAGCCCGTTCAAGGCGGCGCTGCGTCGCTGGCTCGCCGCCTTCGACGTCACCCCGCGCAATGACCTCGGCGAGACGCTCGCCGCGCTCGCGGCCGCTCGCGGCCTCGCCTCGTCCGCTGAGGCCTGGCGACGCGGCTATGCGACGCTGGCGGTGGCGCGCCGCGCCGCGTGACGGGTCTCGTGAAGCGTTTCCAAAACTCGAATCATATCCTGCCGATTGCGTTCGAACGTTTCGGACGCGAAGGGTCAGGGCCGCCAGCGTGAAGCTTCAAGGAATTGATGGACGAGAGCAAGATGGCTTTTGCACGAGCGGCGCGCCGCGCTCTCGTCGGACTCCTCACGAGCGCAACCCTCGCCGGTTGGGAAAGGGAATCCTGGCCGCGGCGTACAACCTAGCCGCGCCCGGCGCCGCACCCCGTTTTCGCCCGCCTGTTCTTTCCCTGTTCCGTTCCGAAAGCGCCTGACAATGACCTGTTCCGGTCGCCGGAAATTCCCTGTTCCGCGCCCGATCCGGCCTGCAAGCGGGGGGTTGCAAAGCCAACAACGCCATGACATTGCAAGGCTTTTTGGAACGGAAGGCCGACCGGGGCGCAAGAAAATTCCCTGCTAGCAGGGAATTCGGATCGGCGGCGGCGGACCCGAGAGCGAGACGATTTTGAGCCGAATCGGCTTCCCGGGCGGGGTGGCCGCTTCGGTCTTTGGAAGGCGGATGAGCGCGGCGGCCTTTGGAGCCCTCAACCCCCAAGAGTTGCGTCCATTCAGGATGCGCGCAAGCCTCAAGTCATCTCACCCTCGTCAAGCGCTTCCAAAACTCGAATCATATCCCGCCGATGGAACCCCAACATTTCGGACAGCAGGGGCCAGGGGTTGCCAGCGTGAAGTTTCCAGGAATTGATGGGCTAGCCACGCGGCCCCGGAGAGCCTACATTGGGGCCTCGCGGAGCTGGGTGGCCCGTCAGGACAACATTCCTCGGGGCCGTACGATCCCTATGGGAGCTGTCCCTGCCCTTGCCCGTGGGCTTTGGCACACGGCGCCCACCTACTTACGTAGGCGCCCGGGATCACCGTCCAACGGCCGTCTCGGCTCCGCGAACTTCTGCAGAGATTGGCCGCCGCTTGACCTCGACCGCCCCCGATCTGAAGGCCGAGCTTCGCCGGAGCGCGCTCGCGCGACGCAAGGCCGTCTCCCCCGAACTCCGGGCGCAGCTGACGGCGCGGCTTGTTGGCGAAGGGCTGCGGCTCGCGGGCCTGTGGAAGCCGGCCGTGGTGTCCGCCTTTCACCCGATCCGCGAGGAGCCGGACGCGCTCGCCCTGCTCGGCGCGCTCGCCGACATCGGTTTCGTGGTCGCCCTGCCCGTGGTGATGGGGCGCGAAACCCACCTTGATTTTCGTCTCTGGCGACCCGGCCAGCCGACAGGGCTCGGCCCGATGGGAATTTCAGAGCCGCTGGAGGACGCCCCCCTGGTCGATCCGGATCTTCTGTTCACCCCACTCGCCTGCTACGACCGCCGCTGCCGACGCATCGGCTATGGCGCAGGGTTCTACGATCGGACGCTGGCCCGGCTGAGGGCGATGAAGACAATCCGGGCGGTCGGCGTCGCTTATGGGGTTTGCGAAGTCGCCGTCGTGCCTTATGAGGCGCATGATCAGACCCTGGACGCGATTGTGACGGAACGGGAAACCATCTTCGTAAGCGAGCGCTGAATGCGGCTCCTGTTCATTGGCGACGTCGTCGGACGTTCCGGACGGGTGGCGGTCATTCAGCAGGCGCCGCTGTTGCGGGCGCGCTGGAAGCTCGATTTCATCATCGTCAACGGCGAGAACGCCGCCGGCGGATTCGGCGTCACGGAGCCGATCCTCGAAGAATTCCTCGCCGCGGGCGTCGACGCCGTCACGCTCGGCAACCACGCCTTCGACCAGCGCGAGGCCCTGGTGTTCATCGAACGCCAGCCTCGCCTCGTCCGCCCCGCCAACTATCCCCCCGGCACGCCGGGGCGGGGCGCGACGATCGTCGAGAACGCCAGCGGCGCGCGCCTGCTGGTTGTCAACGTGCTCGGGCGGGTCTTCATGCAGGCGCTCGACGATCCGTTCTCCGGCCTCGACCGCGAACTCTCGGCCCATCCGCTCGGCGGCGCCTGCGACGCGGCTGTGGTGGACGTTCACGCCGAGGCCACCAGCGAGAAGTGGGCGCTCGGCCATTACGCCGACGGGCGCGCGAGCCTTGTCGCCGGCACCCACACCCATGTGCCGAGCGCCGACCATCGCATTCTCGCGCGCGGAACGGGCTTCGTCACCGATGTCGGCATGACCGGCGATTACGATTCGGTGATCGGCATGGAGAAGGACGAACCGCTGAGGCGCTTCACCCGCCGCATTCCCTCGGGCCGGTTCGAGCCGGCCTCCGGGCCGGCGACGCTGTGCGCGGTCGCCGTGGAGCTGACCCGCGCGGGGCTTGCCAAGGCGATCGCGCCGGTGCGGATCGGCGGCCTGCTCGCTCCGGCCGTCCCGGACTTCTGGGCCTGAGGGCGGGATGGCGCCCCCGACGATCGTCTACGATCTCGACGGCACGCTCGCCGATACGGCGGGCGATCTCATGGGCGCGCTCAATTTCGTGCTCGAGCGCGACGGGCTCGCGCCGCTGCCGGTCGAAAACGCCCGCTCGATGCTCGGCGCCGGTGGGCGGGCGCTGATCCAGCGCGGCTTCGCCGCCTCGAAGCGCGAGCTGTCGCCCGATAGGCTCGAGGTGCTGTTCGGCGATTTCCTCGCCCATTACAACGCGCATATCGCGGTCCTGACCCAGCTCTACCCCGGTGTGGTCAAGGCCCTCGACGCCTTCGCCGCGGCGGGCTGGCGGCAGGCGATCTGCACCAACAAGATGGAGGCCTCGGCCAAGATGCTGATGGGACGGCTCGGCGTTTCAGACCGCTTCGCCTTCATCTGTGGCCAGGACACCTTTGGGGTCGGGAAACCCGACCCGAAGCCGCTGATCGGCACGGTCGCCGCGGCGGGTGGCGTCCTCGAGCGGGCGATCGTGGTCGGCGATTCGGCGACCGACATCAAGACGGCGCGGGCCGCCGGCCTGCCGGTGATCGCGGTCGATTTCGGCTACACCGACGTGCCGGTGGCGGAGCTCGGTCCGGACCGGGTGATCTCGCATTTCGACCAGCTGGCCGACGCCTGCGCGGAGCTGATCGCGGCCGGCGCGCGGGGTGGGCGCCCTAGGGCGGGATGACCCGCCTTCCGAAGCCGAATCCGGTTCCGTGCTAGCAGGGAGTTTTTTTGCCCCGCGGCCGGCGCTCGGTTCCAGGAAGTCCTGCAATGTCATGGCGTTGCTGGATTTGCAACCCACACGTTGTTGGCGCGTTCGGTTGCGAAACAGGGAATTTAACAGGACGGGAACAGGGACTTATCAGGCGGTTTCGGAGCGGAACAGGGAAAGAACAGGCGGCCCAAAGCGGGGCGCACGACCGGGCGCGGCCAGGTTGTATAGCTACGGCGCAAGGAAGCCAGTTGGGCAGCGCCCTCGCCCATAAGCCCGTCACTTCAAGAGGCTGTCAGGCTGTCCATTCGGCTGGATGATCCCAATGTAGGACGCGCCAACGGAGCCGTGGTCGAGAATGGCCCCGTTGCGGACATACCGAGCGTCAATGGTGTTGGCGATGATTCCCTGAGCTCCGGCGTCCACGCTTATGCAGTATGCGGCGTACGCCAGCCCTCCGAATTCCTCGCACCTGATGTTGCTGAGCAGCACGTCGCTTGAGGACGGCGCCAACCGGATCACCGAGGCCCCAGACGGCCCAATGCCCGATGTCGAGAAAAAGACGTCGTTCGACAATTGGACGTCCCGGGCCTCGCTGTATAATCCTTCCAGATGGGAATCGCCGATCCGGGAGTTGATAATGGAGACGCCTGCCGTGGTGGAGGCGCCGATGTCTGCCGAAATCGCTATCGCCGCTTTGTCGGCCTTGCCCTGTGGGCCGCCGGTCAAATTGTTGATATCGCTTCCGACGATCTTGAAGTCTCGCCCGGCGTCGATCTTCAAAGCCGTCGCCTTGAATCCCTCCAGCTCCATGTCGAATATATTCAGGAATTGCGGGTAGTATGATTGACTATGGGCGGAATTCATGACGTGCACGCCGTAAGCCTGATGCAAGATCCGCAAGCCGGAGCCGACGACGGTGTTGGCGAATCCATCCCAGAGGAAGCCGGTCGCGTTGCTCCAGTCTCCTTCAATCACGACATTATTGATCGTCAACACATCGCTTCTCGAGGCGCCGTCCGCTCTGTCATGCCAATAAACGCCGAACTCGCTGTTCGGCTGGTTGTCGACAATGATGATATCCCGCAATGTGATGCTGTTGTTGGCTCCGGCGAGATCGATTCCATTGACCATCTGGTCGAACGTCGCGTTCTCTATCCTCACGTTGAAGGCGTTGGAGATGGTCACCGCGGCGCCGCCGGTCTTGGCGTCGCCAACCATGCCGAGATTCAGGACAGCTTGCCCGCGCGTTTGATCGTGTCCACCCCCGATTGCAATACAGTCAGCCCGGCCGTTGCCGCAACGGATCAAGGTCGCCTGCGGGCCGTCGCCTTCTAAAGTGACGAAGCTGTACGGAATCGTGAGCGTGCCGAGAAGCTGATAGGGGCTCAATGACGCCGGAAAATGCACAATCCCGCCGCCATAGGAATTATTGCGCGGGGCGACTGCGTTGATGGCGGCTTGGGCGCACTGGGTGATGTCGTTGTTGATTTGCCGAGGCGTGCAGTAATCTGTGATCTCAATTGTGGGAGATTTAGCCGCCACCGACGGATTGATCGTGCTTGCGTATAGACCGAGAGCGATTAATAGTGAGGTGGCGTTGGGGTTCGACATGTTGATTTAAATCGTGCTGTTCTGTCAACGCCTACCGGTACGCGTGTAATGCCGGACCGCTTCGGGCGAGGGACAACTTGTACACCGCTTGGCCCGTCGTCCGAGAGCAGATTTCATAGGCGATGCTCTTGATATCGCCCGATCAAATTGCATGTTTTGCGCCAGCCGACTTGATAAGGAGGGGAATCGCCTCCGTCAACGCCCGGCGACCGCTACCGCTCTTCAATCACGATCGCTTCAAGGCGCAGCTTCGATTCTGGTCCGGTCGATCGCAGGACGACTTCGAAATAGCGCGCGTCTTCAATAAGGCCAAATTCAAAGCCGCGCCGAGAAGCGTCGACCCTTCCCGAGGCGATGGCAAACCCAAATTCGTGTGTCACGGAAATGTCGATCGCGCCCTCCATTTCGCCTTCGACGACTGCTCGATACGGACCCTGCTGAAGATGCCAATAGGGACCGTGCACAAGCACTGCGCCGGGCGGACCTGTAAGAAATCCAGCATCGTCTGGGGGGGTGGGCAGACGCAACGCGTTTTTTCGCAGGACGAGCGAACGATCGTTTGGGCGAGTACGGGCCGCTGTGAGATAACAGTCGCCGCCGCGCAACAAGTCGCTCCTGGACACGGACTCGAGATGGCCGGCCCCGTCAATGCGCCAATAACTCAAGCCCATATCGGTCAATAGGTCCAAAACTCGCGCTGAGCCATCCGTGCCGCCGAGAAGCCCCGGAAAGAACTCGATCACGAGTTGAATGTTTGGCGAGCGCGCAATGACCTTGCCCATTCCGCGCAGCGCGGCCAGTTCATTCCCTTCGACGTCCAATTTGGCGCAATCAACGACGAGATTCGCGGGCAGAACGTCATCGATGCGAACCAGCGGAACTTCGACGTACTGGTCTCGGGGTATGCGATTGACTGGCAGGGCCTTGGCCAGCGACCCGCCGCCAATCTCGCCAAACGAGAAGCCGAACTCCGCCTTGCCCTCATGGTCGGACACCGCTTTGTTTATGATGGTGACGATGTCGCCCAAGCCGTTAATGTAAACGCTTCTCTCTATATATTCGAACAGATTAGGATTGGCCTCGAAAGCGTAGACTTTCCCACGGGGTCCCACTTGCCCTCCGGCCATAATGGAGTAAAAGCCGAAATTTGCACCTATATCGAGAAAGACAGCGTCGGCGGTGAACGCTCTCTGCAAGACCCTCAGCACGTTGGGTTCGATATGACCACTCGTGATGATATTGAAGCCTGAACCAGTATCGCGTCCATCGACGAACAATCGTTGCCCGGTCCGCATGCTAGTGACTACCTTTGCGCCTCCCAGAAATACGGTGTATGAGTTTGCCAGATCATTAAACTTACGGAGCAATAACTTCTGATCTCGCATCAGCTCTTGGACATTACTATGTAAGTGTGATAGCTGATTCTGCAGGTCATAGTTCATCTTGTTCTTGAATTCGTCAGTACTCGTAAGATATTTTCCCAGCTCGGCACGATTTGAGAATCCAAGGCCCACATGATAATCGACAAGAGTCTGATCCGGCGTTCGTCCAAGAATCATTTCGATGCCGGAAATCACGTCATCCGCGCTAACGCCACCGTCACTTGACATTGTTCTATTTCCCCTTCATTCCCCGGCTAAACCGAGTGGATAATCGGGATTTGAGCACAGCATTTGTACGGCTTATGTGCAAGTCTGAGTCCCTATCCTGCCGTCGAATTCTGTATGCGACCCCATTTTACGTTTAAGCACACGTTCCTCCAGACATGAATCACGGTCGGCCGGTCGCGATAGGCATTGGCGACGGCGGTCGGCCGGCAGACACCAAATTTGTCTTGGGAGCCGATAAACTCTTCATCTCACTTTTGGCCTGATTTGCGGGAAAGCTCGGCGGTTCGCAGGGGCAGCGCTGTATCGGGCGGATGCCCGATAGCATTAGTGCCTGCGCAACAAGCGCCCCCTGCGAGGCAGCCGGGCAAGGGTTGACGAACCAAGGCTGCAGCGCCAGCCCGACCGTCGGGCGTGAACCTTAGTTAGGCTTGACCGTGAGATTTGTTCATCGCTTATCCATTCTCGCCGCTTTCCCTTTGCTGGCCGCCGAGCCGAACGCCGCTCGGGCGCATTCGATCGATGCGATGGACTGGCTCATACAGCACGTTTGCGCCGATGCGCATGACAAACCGGCTCCGGTCGACCCCTACGCGGGATGCCCCGCGGGCACGCAGGAACGGCGCCTCAAGATCAACGAAACGCCGCCATACTACCGGCACGACGAGCCTGGCCAGAAGAACGATCACCCGCTTGGCTTTCAACGTCACGACGCATACCCGATCATCGATCGCCACTATGGGGGAGTCGTCTCGGCCAATGATTTCGATTTCGACTATTCAGAGCCCTACGGCGTTGTGCACCCCGGCGACGGCGACGGGTACGACGTCTATCGGGTGGCCAATGGATGGGTGACCGGCGGGGACACTCGCGACGGGGGCGGATATTCGCAATCGTTCTTCGGCGCGGATTGCAAGGCGTTTGGCGGATGAGTTTTTTTCCCAGTCAACTTCCTGCGCGAACTCCGCCCTGGAGCCCAGGGAAGAACGATGGCGCCAATCCGCGGGTCTTACTGGGAACAGGCCGGCCTGCCTTGGCCGGGCCGTTGCGAGCAGGGCGAGGGATTCTCCACGTCAACGCTGACGACATGGTCCTTCTCGCCCGGACATGAGTTCGGCGGGCTGGGCGGAGGCAAGTCCAAACGGATCGACGCGATTGCCGCCACCCACGGCTGGACGTTGCCGCCCAATTCGCCGGTCGGACGTTTCCAGCTTGAGCGAATCTATTTCACGGACCTTTATGGAGCGACCAGATGGGAGGCCTGGATCAGCAACCTTGAGAAGCCTCCGAGCGTGGCGACAAATTGCAGCGGCCCAACGGAGATGGTCTACGAGGGGAATATCTACACGCTCGTGGCTTGTCGGGACTATTCCCATACCGAGATCAACGATCCGCCGCGTCCGCACACGCCTTGGCCTTATCCCGAAGCCAATGTCCTTGCGGATTGGCACTTCACAAATGGCGAAATTTCACCATGGAGCTTGCAGGGTGGCGTGATGAGCGCCGAACGCATGAATTCCCGAACGGAGGCGGACACGAAATTCGCGCCCGGCGGTCTCGAACGTGGCGCGGGCGTTCGCTACCTCCAGCTCTCCTGCCCCGAAAACGCACATGACTGCGGCTCTCTGCATCAAGACATTCCCGTTGCGGATCTTCCCAAGGCGAACTCGTACGACTATGGGTTCAGCGGCGCGGTCGCCGGCAGTGGCGACGGTGTTATCGACGTTTCGCTGTCCCAGCGCGACGCGCAGGGACGTTCCCTGTGGGAAGACCGCTTCACGGCTCACGTCCCCAATCACTATCGAAACTGGACCGTGCGAGATTCGGTCTACAACGCGAGCTCTGTTTTCCTGAAGACCGCCCCAGCTTTCGTCTTGAAGCCCGGCGCGGTCGCGCTGAGGCTCTCGCTCTCGCCAACAACGGCAAAGCGGTACGACATTCTGGACGCTTGGGTCATGCCGCGCTGAAAAGCTCCAGGCGTATCGCCCGATTTGAAACGCAGTCGGCCGGTCGCCGGGGAATATGCGATGCCGGTCAGCCGGAAGACGACAGTTTTGTCTGGAGCTCCAACAAGGTCTTCACCTCGCGAAACACCTCCTGCGTCGTGATCTTGGTGATGCAGGCCACGTCCTGGCCGCATTCCTCCGGATCGTGATGCAGGGAGCAGCCGGCGCAGGGCACCTGGCGGCTGATGACGACGCCGGTCTGCTCTTGCCCCCACTCGTTCCAGCCGATTCGGGAGGAGTGGATGCTGACGACCTGCGCGCCCCGTAGCGCGGCCAGATGCTTCGGGCCGGAATCGTTGCCGACGAAGACGGAGCAAAACGACAGCAGCGCGTCGAATTGATCAAAGGGGAGTGTTTGGTTCAGATAGATGATCTCGCCGCTCTCCAGCGCATCTTGCGGCAGCTTACTCTTCAGGACGTCGCCCTCCGCGATGAAAACGACCGTGATGCCAAGCTTGTCGACGATCTCTTCGGCCAGTTCGGTGAAGTGAGGCCACTGGGTAAATTTGATCCGTGAACCGCTGTGCAGAACGATGTAATCCTCGTCTTCGGCCAGGCCCAAGGGGGTCAGGAGGCTGCGATCGAGGTCCTTGCGGCGGACGACTTTGGCTCCGCTGTCCAGCCACGCGGCAAAGGTCTCGATCAGGGAGCGCGTCCTCGCCGAGTGGCGCATCATGTCGTTCCCGGTCTTCGGGTCCTGGGTCGACTGATTGAGATTGAGCGAAACCCGTTCGGCGCCGTGGGCAATCAGGATCGGGGCGCCGGTCAGGTGCAGCAGCCTGTGCGATTCGCCGGCGACGGGGAAGTTGAACGCGACGTCGAACTTGTAGGGCGCAAGCTGGCGAGCGAGCTCCGCCTGGCCCTTCCTGTCCATGATCCGCTGGCGCTGGTGTAGGTCATCGGGGAAGTCGAGCAGGACGATTTCGTCGAAAATCCCGAGGCTCTCCGCCAGCGGCGCATTCGCCGGACTGAGCAGGCCGACGAGTCGCGCATCGGGCAAAAGCTCGCGAAGACGCAGTAACGCTGGAACGGATATGACCATGTCGCCCAACTGATCCGGGCGAAGGATGGCGACGTTCTTGATCTTGCCGGGAAAGGAATAGGTCGAAGCGCGGTGGATGATGCTTGGCCGGGCGTTGACCTGCTCGACCACGGACAGCGGCGAATCCTTGTCGAGCGGCGGGATGATTCCGTCGCTGTCAATGAATGTATCGGGTGGCGTCGGCTCCGCGATGATGACCCGCTCGCGGCGCCAGTCGATCCCCTCCCTGGCGTCGCCGCGCACATTGACCGCCCGGTACACCAGTTCGTGCTGGCCCGGCGGGAATTGCGAGAAATCAATCCAGGCATTATAGACGTATTTCTTGATATCCGGATTGGATTTCTCACGCCGCTGAGGCGCGACGACGAGGTCGCTCTTCCATATGAGCTGTCCATCGAGGAAGATTTCGATGTACAGATATGGCGTTGCAGAAACTACATAACCGCGCAGCGAGTCGACTCCACGAACGGTCTGCCCGACACCCCATTTCGTCCTTTGGTGAATGCCGTCCCGTTTGAATACGAAGGCGTCCTGGTGACTGATATACAATTCGTCACGCGTCTTCGCGAAGAGATCGGGATCGATGCGGCCATCGAATTCTTGCGGTTCCTCCCGGGCCATCAGGCTAACCTGATCGAGCCGCTCAAGACGAGCCTTCTCGCGCCGAAGCTCCACGCTTGTTCTCAGGTGGCTCAATTCGTTTTCCGGGTCCGCCCAGTCCGGCCGGGCAATCAGCGCCTCCTGGTAATAGTGCTCCGCGTCTTCGTAACGGCCGACACCCTTGAAGAAATGACCAAGTTCTATCAGGACTTCGGCGTTCTTCGGCTCCAGACTGAGCGCTTGCAGGTAGCGTGCTTGCGCCTCGGGAAAGTTCCTCGCCTCCTTGTACATATGACCGCATTGGAGAAGGAGAAGGATATCGACGTTCGGCGCAACGGCGCGCAGAGCCCGGTCGTAGAGCTCGGCGGCGACCAGACATTGCTTGCTGTCCCGAGCCTCATCCGCAAGGCGGAGAAGTTCGCGATGTAAGCGGCGGTCGATTTCGTCAGGTTCCTTCTTCGCGGCGCCGCCCGCCGGATTGAGCCGTTGGAGCGGCGGCTTCATGAGTTGAGGCACGGCGCTCTTTCCCAATCGATGCAATTCGTCTTCCGCATCCGTCAAGCCGGGCTTGGCGACCAACGCCTGTTGGTAATAATTCTTCGCGTCTGCATAGCGGCCGGCCATCTTGTAGAAGTGCCCGAGTTGCAACAAGACTTCCGCGTTCTTCGGCTCCAGGCTGTGCGCCCGCAGGTAGCGCGCTTCCGCCTCGGGGAGGTTCCCCGCGTCTTTGTGCATGTGCCCGCACTGGAGAAGGAGAAGGATATCAACGTTCGGCTCCGCGGCGCGCAGCGCCCGGTCGTAGAGTTTGGCGGCGGCCTGATATTGCTTGCTATCCCGGGCATCGTCCGCAAGGCGGAGAAGTTCGGGCTGTGACTCCCTTCCCAGCGTAGCGCCGATAATTGCGCCGAACCTTCCTTTGATATTCATTTGCATCTTATCCCCCTGCACGCATTCTATTGAAGCTATACGTCAGAGCCTGTTCAGAGACAGCCTCGCTCGCAAGCGGCCTGCCAGCCCCGCCGCTCGTTGACGACAATTCTGCAGTGCGCTCGCGTGGGGACCCTAGGGCTTTCGTATGACGATCGCGACGGCGGCGCAATGGAGCGCGCCACCTGGGGCTTGCTATCGCGTGATCGAAAATGCCGCGGCTGCGCGACGACGGGCCCTAATGGCCGCGTGGAGAGCGCATACGCGGGAACCTGCAACCCGGGGGACGCACGGTCCCTCAGGTCGGCGACTCCGTCGTCGCGCGCGGCGCGCGCGGCTGGGTCAGCGGCCCGGCCCTACGAGCCTCAATCCTTGGCGCGTTCGACGTAGCTGCCGTCATCGGTCTGGATGACGATGCGCGTTCCGGGCGAGATGTGCGGGGGCACCATGGCGCGGGCGCCGTTCGACAGCTTGGCGGGCTTGTAAGACGAAGAGGCCGTCTGGCCCTTCATCGCCGGCTCCGTCTCGATGACTTCGAGCGTCACGCGCGGGGGAAGCTGGATCGCCACCGGCGTCTCGTTGAAGATCGAAAGCAGGACCTTCATGCCCTCCTGCAGCCACTGCGCCTGGTCGCCGATGACCTCCTTCGGGACGGTGATCTGATCGTAGGTCGCGGTGTTCATGAAGTGCTGGCCGTCGCCGTCGGCGTAAAGGAAGTCGTATTCCTTGTCCTCGACGAAGGCGCGTTCGACCTGCTCGGTGGTCTTGAAGCGGTCGGTCACCTTCACCCCGTCCGACAGGCGGCGCATGTCGATCTGCGTCGTCGGCGTGCCCTTGCCGGGGTGGAAGCTCTCAGCCGAGAGCACGACGCATAGCTGCCCATCCTCCCGCTCGATGATGTTGCCCTTGCGAATCGAGCTTGCGATAACTCTCACGACGGTGTCCTTATGAAATTGGCGCGCGCCTGATTGCGCGAACGAACGCGCGTTTTCAAGCGGCGTTCCGGCGATGTCGGCGCGCTTTATACTGATTTCGGCGGCAAAGGCCATATGGAACGTCTGCGATCCGACCGCAAGCCTCGGAGTCCCTTGAGTTTGTCCGCCCCCGCGCCGTTCTGGAGCCGCGACCGGCACGCCGACCGCCGGCCGCGGCTCGTCGCGCGCGCGCGCATCGCCGCAGCCATTCGCCAATGGTTTGACGCCGAGGGCTTTGTCGAGGTCGATCCCGCCGCCCTGCAGGCCTCGCCGGGCAACGAGACCCACCTGCACGGCCTTCGCGCCGGCCTCGTCGGCCCCGACGGCGCTTCCCGCGAGGCATGGCTCCATACCTCGCCCGAATTCGCGATGAAGAAGCTGCTTGCCGCCGGCGAGACGGAGATCTTTGCGCTGACGCACGTCTTCCGCAACCGAGAGCGCACGGCGCTGCACGCGCCGGAATTCGCGATGCTGGAATGGTACCGCGTCGGCGCGCCGCTGACGGCGCTCATGGACGATTGCGCGGCGCTCCTTACGATAGCGGCGGAAGTGGCGGGCGCCGAGACCTTCGCCTTTCGCGGCCGCGCGGCGAGCCCGTGGGAGCCGCCCGAGCGGGTGAGCGTCCGCGAAGCCTTCCTGCGCCATGCCGGCATCGATCTCTATGACAGCCTGCCGCCCGGCGGCGAGCCGGACTCGGCCCTCCTCGCCCGGCAGGCGGAGGCGGCGGGCCTGCGGGTCGCGGCGGACGACACGTGGTCCGACGTGTTCAGCCGGCTCCTCAGCGAGCGGGTCGAGCCCTATCTCGGGATCGGCCGCCCGACCCTCCTTACCGCCTATCCGGCGAGCGAAGCCGCCCTGGCGCGGGTGGATCCGGCCGATCCACGCGTCGCGGAGCGCTTCGAGCTCTACGCCTGCGGCGTCGAACTCGCCAACGCCTTCCACGAGCTGACCGACGCCGCCGAGCAGCGCAACCGCTTCGAGGCCGACATGGCCGAGCAGCAGCGGATCTACGGCGCGTCCTATCCGATCGATGAGGACTTTTTGGCCGCGGTCGCCGCGATGCCGGACGCCTCGGGCGCGGCGCTCGGCTTCGACCGCCTCGTCATGCTGGCGACCGGCGCCGACAGCGTCGAGGCCGTCCAGTGGACGCCGGTCGTCGACCCGAAAACGAACGCATGAGCCTCGATCCGGCGCTGATGGACAAGGCTCGTGCGGCGCTGACCGGCGTCTACGGCTATTCCGCCTTCCGCCCCGGGCAGGAGGAGATTCTGTCCGCGATTTTCGATGGCGACGACGTGCTCGCCGTGATGCCGACCGGCAGCGGCAAGTCGCTCCTCTTCCAGCTCCCGCCGGTCGTCCGGGAAGGCCTGACCCTGGTCGTCTCGCCGCTGATCGCGCTGATGCGCGGCCAAGTGGCGCAGCTCCGCGAGCTCGGAATCGAGGCCGCGACCCTCAATTCCTCGACCGAACCCGACGAACGCCGCCGGATCGCGCGCGGCCTCAAAGAGGGAACGCTGCGCCTTCTCTACATCGCCCCGGAACGACTGCTCCGCGACGACGTGATCGCCTACCTCAAGGGCTTTTCCATTGGCTGTCTCGCCATCGACGAAGCCCATTGCGTATCTCAGTGGGGGCATGACTTCCGCCCGGAATATCTGCGCCTGCGCGAGGTGGTCGAGGCGCTTGGCTCCCTCCAGACGATCGCCGTGACGGCGACGGCGGACGCGCCGACGCGGGGCGAGATCGCCGGCAAGCTGTTCGTCCGGCGTCCAAATGTCTTCCTCCGCTCGTTCGACCGGCCGAACCTCTTCCTGGCGATGCGGCCGAAGACCAACGCGACGCGCCAGCTGGTCGAGCGGCTCGACACCCATCGCGGCGAGAGCGGGATCATCTATTGCGCCTCGCGCCGCCGGACTGAGGAACTCGCCGACGAGCTTTGCCGCACCGGCCGCCGCGCGCTGCCTTATCACGCCGGGCTCGAGCATGTGGTGCGGGCGGCCAACCACGACGCCTTTCTGCGTGAGGACGATTGCGTCATCTGCGCCACCGTCGCCTTCGGCATGGGGATCGACAAGCCGGACGTGCGGTTCGTCTTCCACGCCGACATGCCGTCGTCGATCGAGGCCTATTATCAGGAGATCGGTCGGGCCGGGCGGGATGGACTGCCCGCCGACACGTTCACCCTCTACGGAGCGGGCGATATCGAGCTGCGCCGCCGCCAGATCGCCGAAGGCGGCTCGCCGGACGAGCGCAAGCGCGTCGAGATGGCCAAGCTCGACGACCTCGTGACCTTATGCGAGACGGCGCGCTGCCGCCGTCAGACGCTGCTTTCCATGTTCGGCGAAGAGTCCGGCCCCTGCGGCCATTGCGACGTCTGCCAGGGCGCCGTGCGCCTGGTCGACGGGCGGGTCGAGGCGCAGAAGGCGCTGTCCGCCGTCCTGCGCACCTCGGGGCGCTTCTTCTTCGGCCACCTCGCGAACATTCTGGCAGGAAAGGCGACCGAGGCAATCGAGCGGCACGGGCACGACCAGCTCAAGACCTTCGGCGTCGGCAAGGACCGCGCGCCGGCTGGTTGGCGCGGCGTGCTGCGGCAGTTGCAGTCGGCAAAGCTGATCGTGCGCGACGAGGAGGACCGCGACCGCCTGGTCGTGACCGAGGAGGGCCGGCGCGTGCTGAAGGGCGAAGCGCCCTTCGCCCTGCGCGAAGACGTCCTGAGCCCGCGTCCGAAACGCGCCGAACGCAAAATCGTCGAGCCGGGCGACGCGGACGCCGCGCTGCTCACGGCGCTGAAGGGCCTGCGCGGCGCGATCGCGGCGGCCCAGAAGCAGCCCGCCTATGTCATCTTTCCCGACCGGACGCTGATCGAGATGGCCAAAGAGCGCCCGGAGACGCTCGACGATCTCGCTTCGATCCACGGGGTCGGCGAGGTCAAGCTGCAGAAATACGGCCCCGCCTTCCTGGCAGTGGTCCGGGACAATGCCCATGTGTAAGTTGGCCCATGCTTGGACTGCCCCATGCCTGAACTGCCCGAGGTCGAGACGGTCCGGCGGGGACTCGAGCCTGCGATGGTTGGCGCGCGGATCGAAAGGGTCGAGGTCCGGCGCGGCGACATCCGCTTCCCATTCCCGCCCGCTTTCCGCGAACGGCTGACTGGGCGGCGGATCGAAGCCCTGACGCGCCGCGCCAAATACCTGCTCGTCGCCCTCGACAGCGGCGAGACGCTGATCGCCCATCTTGGCATGTCCGGCTCGTTCCGCATCGAGGAGGCGACGCCCGGCGTCTTCCATCATGAGCGGTCGAAGGACCCCAAGCACGACCATGTCGTGATCCATCTCGATAGCGGGACCACCGTCACCTACAACGACCCGCGCCGGTTCGGCTTCATGGACATTGCCGGCGCCGACGCGCTCGACCGCCACCCGCGGCTCGCAGGACTGGGCGACGAACCGCTGGCGGCTGAGTTCGACGGGTCGCGGCTGGCGGCGCTGTTCGCCGGGTCGCGCGCGCCGCTGAAGTCGGCGCTGCTCGACCAGAAGCGGATCGCCGGCCTCGGTAATATCTATGTGTGCGAGGCGCTTTTCCGAGCCGGGCTGTCGCCGTTTCGCCCCACAGGCGATCTCGCGACCGTGAAAGGGGCGCCGACGAAACCTGCGCGCGCCCTGGCGAAGGCGATCCGCGCGGTGCTCGAGGAGGCGATCGAGGCGGGCGGCTCGACGCTGCGCGATCATCGCCAGGCGGACGGCGACCTCGGCTATTTCCAGCACCGGTTCGCCGTCTACGACCGCGAGGGCGCGTCCTGCCCGAAGCCGGGCTGTCGCGGAACGATCGCTCGCGACGTGCAATCCGGTCGCTCCACGTTCTACTGTCCGGATTGTCAGAAATAGCGCGCTGTAGGTCCGCGTCGGGCGCCCGCCCCGGCCCGGTCAGCGACCGCGCGCCACAGCGCGCTCTCATTGACAAGGCCGGGCCCGGCGCCTATCTGCACGGGTAACCCTGTTCAGCGGCGCGAAAGCGGGCGTTTTGCCTTGTTTCGCGCTTTTTGTTGTGGCCGTTGTCGTGAGCCGCGCCCTTAACGCCTGATGAAGGGGCGCAGCGCGAGAAATCCGGCGTCCGGCGTGGAAAGGTCGAAAATGCTCGCCGCCCTCAAGTTCGACTCCGTGATGAAACGGGTGTTCGGCTCAACCAACGACCGGCGCGTGAAGGGCTACCGGCCAAAGATGGCGGCGATCAACGCCCTGGAGCCCGAATTCGCGGCGCTGACCGACGAGCAATTGCGGGCGAAGACCGACGAGTTTCGCGCTGAGCTCGCCGCCGGCAAGACGCTTGACGACATCTACGCGGCCGCCTTCGCCGCGGTGCGCGAGGCGGCCAAGCGGACGCTGAAACAGCGCCATTTCGACGTCCAGCTGATCGGCGGCTTTGTCCTGCACGAGGGCGCGATCGCCGAGATGAAGACCGGCGAAGGCAAGACCTTGGTGGCCACCTGCGCCGTCTATCTCAATGCGCTCGCCGGTGAAGGCGTCCACGTCATCACGGTCAACGACTACCTCGCCCGCCGCGACTCGGATTGGATGGGCCAAGTCTACAAGTTCCTGGGCCTGACCGTCGGCGTGATCGTGCATGGGCTTGACGACGAGGAGCGCCGGGTGGCCTACGCCGCCGACGTCACCTACGGCACCAACAACGAATTCGGCTTCGACTACCTGCGCGACAACATGAAATACGACATGTCGCAGATGGTTCAGCGCGGCCACGCCTTCGCCATCGTCGACGAGGTCGACTCGATTCTGGTGGACGAGGCGCGCACGCCCCTGATCATTTCCGGCCCGTCGGAGGACCGCTCGGGCCTCTACGCCGCGGTCGACGCGATCATCCCGAGGCTGGCCAAAGAGGATTTCGAGCTCGACGAGAAGCAGCGCACGGTCAACCTGACCGAGGCCGGCAACGAGCACGCCGAGGCGCTTCTGCGCGAGATCGGCGTGATGAAGGAGGAGGGCTCGCTTTACGAGGCCGGCAACGCGACGCTCGTCCATCACGTCAACCAGGCCCTGCGCGCTCACAAGCTTTTCCAGCACGACAAGGACTATATCGTTCGCAACGGCGAGGTGGTCATCGTCGACGAGTTCACCGGGCGCATGATGCCCGGCCGCCGCTATTCGGAAGGTCTGCATCAGGCGCTCGAGGCCAAGGAGCACGTCACCGTCCAACCGGAGAACGTGACGCTCGCCTCGATCACCTTCCAGAACTACTTCCGCCTTTACAAGAAACTTGCCGGCATGACCGGCACGGCCTCGACCGAGGCGGACGAGTTCGCCGAGATTTACAAGCTCGTCGTCGTCGAGATCCCGACCAATCTTCCGATCGTCCGCGCCGACGAGGACGACGAGGTCTACCGCACCACCGACGAGAAGATGCGCGCCGTCGTGCGCGAGATCGAGGACGCCAACGCCAAGATGCAGCCGATGCTGGTCGGCACGACCTCGATCGAGAAGTCCGAGATGCTTGCGGAGGTGCTCGAGCGGAAGGGCTACAAGAAGATCGACTTCACCCAGCCGGGCGCGCTGAAGCCGCTCTATAACGCCGCGCGCGCGGGCGAGCCGTCGAGACATTTCGCCGTGCTGAACGCCCGGTTCCATGAGCAGGAGGCCTTGATCATTGCCGAGGCGGGCGTTCCGGGCGCGATCACCATCGCCACCAACATGGCCGGCCGCGGCACCGACATCCAGCTCGGCGGCAATGTCGAGATGCGCGTCCGCCACGAGATCGACCCGAATGCGCCTCCCGAACAGCGGGCGGAGCAGGAGACGGCGATCCGCGCCGAGGTGGCGTCGTTCAAGCAGAAGGCGCTCGACGCCGGCGGCCTGTACATCATCGGCACGGAACGGCACGAGAGCCGCCGCATCGACAACCAGCTGCGCGGCCGCTCCGGCCGCCAGGGCGACCCCGGGAAGTCGAAGTTCTTTCTGTCGCTGCAGGACGACCTGATGCGCATCTTCGGCGCCGAGCGCATGGACGCGATGCTCAAGCGCTTGGGCCTCAAGGAGGACGAGGCGATCGTCCATCCCTGGATCAACAAGGCGCTCGAAAAGGCGCAGCAGAAGGTCGAGGCGCGCAACTTCGACATCCGCAAGAACGTTCTCAAGTTCGACAACGTAATGAACGACCAGCGCAAGGTGATCTTCGAGAACCGGCGCACGATGATGGCGGCGGAAACGCTCGAGCCCAACATCGAGGAGATGCGCACGGGCGTCATCGACGACATGGTCGGCAAGCACATTCCGCACGACGCCTATCCGGAAGCCTGGGATATCGTCGGGCTAAAGCAGGAAGTCCTCGAGAAGCTCAACCTCGATCTCCCGGTCGACGCCTGGGCGAAAGAGGAAGGCATCGCCGACGAGGAGGTGGGCGCCCGTCTGCACAAGGCGGCCGCTGAGGACTACGCCGAGCGCGTCAAGCGCAACACGCCCGAGGCGATGCGCTACATCGAGAAGCAGATCATCCTGCAGACGCTCGACCACCTCTGGCGCGAGCATCTGGTGACGCTCGACCATCTGCGTCAGGTCATCGGCTGGCGCGGCATGGCGCAGCGCGACCCGCTCAACGAGTACAAGTCCGAGGCGTTCGAGCTCTTCCAGCAGTTGATCGAGCAATGGCACGACGCGGTGATCAGCCAGATGTCGCGCGTCGAGGTGCGTTTCCAGGCCCCCGAACCGCCGCCTCCGCCGATGCAGTTCCAGCACGCCGACGCGGGGGCGCCCGAAGGCGAGTATCCGCTCGGCGGGCTGATCGAAGCGGCCTCCGAGGTGCAGTTGGCGCCGGTCTCCAACGTCGCGCTCGCCGAGCGCGACCCGCGCAACCCGGCCACCTGGGGACGGGTCGGCCGCAACGAGCCCTGCCCTTGCGGCTCCGGCAAGAAGTTCAAGCATTGCCACGGTCAGGTCGCCTGAGCGTCGTGTCCGGGGTGAGCGCCGCGACGACCCGAGCCGACGCGCTCGCATGGCTCGCCGAGGCGTTCGACCGCGCCGGGATCGAAGAGCCGAGGCGTGAGGCGCGGCTCGCCTTCTGCGCAGCGGGCGGTCTCTCTGCCGCTGCGTTGATTGCGGCGCCGGAAACGGCGCTCGGCCAACCGGCTGCGACGCGCCTCGCCGATCTTGCGGCGCGACGGGCCGCTGGCGAGCCGCTGTCCAAGATCGCCGGGCGGCGCGAATTCTGGGGCCTGACGCTCATCGTTTCGCCAGACGTGCTCGACCCGCGCCCGGAGACGGAGACCCTGGTTGAAGCCGCGCTCAAGCTGATCGGGAGGCGGCGCGGCGAGCGGCTGCGCATTCTCGATCTCGGCGTCGGCTCGGGGGCGATTCTCTGCGCGCTGCTCACCGAATGTCCGGCTGCCCACGGCCTCGGCGTCGACGCCTCGGCCGCCGCCGTCGCGATCGCCCGCCGCAACGTCGAGGCCTGCGGCTTGGCCGCGCGCGCCGACATTCGCCTCGGCTCCTGGACCGAGGGGGTGAAAGGTCCGTTCGACCTGATCGTGTCGAACCCCCCCTATATTCCGAGCGCCGACATCGCGGCTCTCGCGCGCGAGGTGCGCGATTTCGATCCGCGCCTGGCGCTCGACGGCGGCGCCGATGGGCTCGACGCCTACCGTATGATCTTGCCCGCCTCTGTCGGACTGCTGGCGCGGGGCGGCCGCCTGATCGTCGAGGTCGGCGCCGGGCAGGGCGGCGAAGTTCTCGGTCTCGCAGCGAGGCTCGGCTTCGTTCACGCCGAAACCCGGCGCGACCTCGCGGGCGTCGAGCGGATCGTGATCGGCGAGCGGCCGACGTGACGCCCTTCGCCCAACGGCGAGAGCGCCCGGCTGTCTCTTGATCGCCCCCCGGGGCGGCGCCAGACTTGGCGGGAGCCATTCGAAGGGGGCCGCTCATGACTGACGACGCAATCGATCAACCCCGGGGAGAGCTGACCGTGCGCCTTGCCGCGATGCCGGGCGACACCAACCCCAACGGCGACATTTTTGGCGGCTGGGTACTGAGCCAGATGGATCAGGCCGGCGGCATGGCGGCTGTCGAGACGGCGCAAGGTCGGGTGGTCACGGTCGCGATCGAAGCGATGCATTTCATCCGCCCGGTCAACGTCGGCGACGTGCTCTGCGTCTACACCGCGGTTGACCGCGTGGGACGCACCTCGATGAAGGTGCATGTCGAAGCGTGGGCGCGACGGTTCCGCGGCCATCACCGTGAGAAAGTCACGGACGCCACCTTCACCTTCGTCGCCATCGACGACCACGGGAAACCGAGGCCGGTATTCGGGGAACAGGCGAAGGCGGAACGTTAGAGCGCTCTGCAAATGGATGGAATCGACATCGGCGACTAGCGTCCCCGCCCCCACCATAGGGCGTCCTTCCGGACGCCCTATGGTGGGGGCGGGCGTAGCCCGTCGAAAGACGGGCGTTCTGGCGAACGCCCTTTGGTGGGGGGTCGCACTGACCGTTTGAAGTGAGCACGATGCGCAAACGAGACAGGAATGGCGCGACCCCCCTCCTCAATCCTCCCCCACAAGAGCTTGCGCCCGGGCGCGCGCAAGCGCGGCCCGGGTGGGCGAGGGGGGGGGGCGCGCATCCTGCTATCGTCGGAATTGGGGGCTGGTTCGAGCCGAATGCAGAAAGCCGGGCGGCAGACGGACGCAATCAGTCTTCGAGCTTACGAGCTTCTTCGGGCAGCATGATCGGCACGCCGTCGCGGATCGGGTAGGCGAGTTTGGCCGCGCGTGAGATCAACTCCTGGCGCGCGGCGTCGTAGATCAGCGTGTCGCGAGTCAGCGGGCAAACGAGCAGCTCGAGCAGCCGCGGGTCGGTGCGCCCGACCTTTGTCGGCACGGCGCTTGGCTGCTCCTTGTCGTTGGTCATCGATTCCGCTCCTGGGCGACCATCAGTATCGGCGGTCGACGCCCTGTCTGGCAAATCGCGCCGCCGCAGGGGAACCGGCCGTCCGGCTCGCGCGTCAGAAGCGCAGGGCGGTCGCCTGGCGGACCCCTTTGAGCTTGCCGACCGCGTCGAGCACCGGCTGAGGGACGTCCCCGTCGACCGATACCAGCGCGATCGCCGAGCCGCCCTGTTCGTCGCGGCCAAGGGCGAAGGTCGCGATATTGACCCCCGCGTCGCCGAGCACGCTGGCGAACCGGCCGATGAAGCCCGGTCTGTCCTCGTTGGTCACATAGATCATCGACGGAGTGAATTCCGCGTCGATCTTGATGCCCTTGATCGACAGGATTCGCGGCCTGCCGTCGTGGAAGACGGTGCCCCCGATCGAGCGGGTCTGCTCCTTGGTCGTCACGGTCAGCGTGATGAAGCTCTCGTAGTCGCCCTGGGCTGCGCGGGTCATCTCCTCGACGACGATGCCGCGGCTGGCCGCGACCGACGGCGCGGAAACCACGTTGACGTCCTGCAGCGAGGGACGGAGGAGACCGGCGATCGCGGCGGAGGTGAGCGCCTTGATCTTGAGCTCGGCGACGGCGCCTTCATAGGTGATGGCGATCTTCTCGAGCGGCGCCGTGGTGAGCTGACCGGCGAACGAGCCAAGCCCCTCGGCGAGCGCGATGAACGGCTTGAGCTTCGGCGCCTCCTCCGCAGTGATCGACGGGAAGTTGACCGCGTTGGTGATCGCGCCGCGGATCAGATAGTCCGACATCTGCTCGGCGACCTGCAGCGCCACATTCTCCTGGGCTTCGCTGGTCGAGGCGCCGAGATGCGGGGTGGCTATGAAGTTGGGATGGCCAAACAGCGGGTTCTCCTTGGCCGGCTCCTCGACGAAGACGTCGAACGCCGCGCCCGCGACCTGGCCGCTGTCGAGCGCCGCCCTGAGCGCGGCCTCGTCGACAAGGCCGCCGCGGGCGCAGTTGACGATGCGCACACCCTTCTTGGTCTTGGCTAGGTTCTCGGCCGACAGGATGTTGCGCGTCTGCGCGGTCAGCGGCGTGTGCAGGGTGATGAAGTCGGCGCGCGCCAGAAGGTCGTCGAGCTCGACCTTCTCGACGCCGATTTCGGCGGCCCGATCGGGGCTCAGGAACGGATCATAGGCGATCACTCGCATCTTGAGCCCGAGGCCGCGCGAAGCGGCGATCGAGCCGACGTTGCCGCATCCGATCACGCCGAGCGTCTTGCCGGTGAGCTCGACGCCCATGAAGCGGTTTTTCTCCCACTTGCCGGCTTGGGTCGAGGCGTCCGCGGTCGGGATCTGGCGGGCGAGCGCGAACATCAGCGCAATCGCATGCTCGGCGGTGGTGATCGAGTTGCCGAACGGCGTGTTCATCACGATCACGCCGCGGGCCGTGGCGGCCGGAATGTCGACGTTGTCGACGCCGATGCCGGCGCGGCCGACGACCCTCAGTTTGGCCGCATGTTCGAGCAGCTTCGCGGTGACCTTGGTCGCCGAACGGATCGCAAGGCCGTCGTACTCGCCGATGATCCTGGCGAGTTCGTCCTTGTCGAGGCCCGGCTTGACGTCGACCTCGACGCCGCGCTCCTTGAAGATGGCGACAGCGGCGGGAGAAAGCTTATCCGAAATGAGAACGCGGGGAGCCATGGGGAAGACCTCGGATCGGCGGCCGTCACGGCCGCGCGGAGAATGTCGAAGGATGAGAGCCGCGCCCGGCCGCTCGGAAGGCGCGGGCGCGAACGATCACGCCGCGGCCTTGGCGAGCTTGGCCTTTTCGAGCGCGTGGGCGGTGTCGAGCCACGCGGTCAGCGCCTCGATGTCGGCCGTCTCGACCGTGGCGCCGCACCAGATGCGCAGGCCCGCCGGCGCATCGCGGTACGAGCCGATATCGTAAGCCACCTTCTCCTTCTCGAGAAAGCTCGCCAGCGACTTGGCGAAGGCGGCCTGAGCGTCGGCGGGGAGCGCGACGACTGCGGGGTCCACGACCTTGAGGCAGACGCTGGTGTTGGAGCGGGTCGCCGGGACCGCGGCGAGGAAGTTGATCCACGGGGTCCGTTCGACCCATTTGGCGATCGCCGCGGCGTTGGCGTCGGCGCGGCCGAACAGCGCCTTGGCGCCGCCGAGCGCCTTCGCCCATTGCAGGGCGTCGATGTAATCCTCGACGCACAGCATCGAAGGCGTGTTGATCGTCTCGCCCTCGAAGAAACCCTCGGTAAGCTTCCCGCCCTTGGCCAGGCGGAACAGCTTTGGCAGCGGCCACGGCGGCGTATAGGTGGTCAGGCGCTCCGCCGCCCGGGGGCTCAGAATGATCACGCCATGCGCCGCCTCGCCGCCCAGAACCTTCTGCCAGGAGAAGGTGACGACGTCGAGCTTCGGCCAGTCGAGAGCCTGGGCGAAGGCCGCTGAGGTGGCGTCGCAGATGGTGAGGCCTTTGCGGTCGGCCGCGATCCAGTCGCCATTCGGCACCCGCACGCCCGACGTCGTGCCATTCCAGGTGAATATGACGTCGTTGTCGAAGTTGACCTCACGGAGATTCGGAAGCTCGCCGTAGGCCGCTTTCAGCGTGCGGACGTCCTTGATCTTAAGCTGTTTGACGACATCGGTGACCCAGCCGTCGCCAAAACTCTCCCAGGCCAGCACATCGACGCCGCGCGCGCCGAGCAGGGTCCAGAGCGCCATCTCGACCGCGCCGGTGTCGGAGCCGGGCGTGATGCCGATTCGGTAGTCCGCCGGGACGCCAAGCACCTCGCGCGTCAGGTCGATCGCCAGTTTGAGCTTGGCCTTGCCGATCTTCGCCCGATGCGAACGGCCCAAGGCGGCGTCTTTGAGGATTTCGGGGGTCCAGCCGGGGCGCTTGGCGCAGGGGCCGGAAGAAAAGCAGGCGCTCGCAGGCCTGACGGCAGGCGTCTCAATCGTCATCTTGTGCCATCCTTTCAGATGGGCGCCCCTCGTTGGGGAGAGGTGTCCCGCCGCGGCTGATAGCCGATCGTCCCCGGATAGGCAAGGGGAGGCCGCGCCCGGCGCTGCTCAGTCCCTACGGCGGCGGCGATGGCCGCCTGCCTTGCGGCCGCCACGACGCGATTCGGGAGTGGTCGGCTCGCAGTCCGACGCAACCAAGTCCGCGTCGTCGCGCTGATAACGTACGCCGGTGAAAAAGAGAATCCGCGCCGGGCCGTCCGGCGGCGGCCTGCGTTTGGGCTGCGCTTGCAGCCGAAAGGCAATCACCTGGCCCATGAATCACCCCGCTCGTTCGCTCAGCGCGATGTCCTCGCATCTGGACGAGCGACGGTTAACACTCCGTCAATTCCGTTGCGCTAACCCGATCGTATTCCAGAGGTTCTTCAAGGCTCGTCCGTGCACGACCTGACTCTTTCCGACTTCCCCTTCGTCGCTTCGCTCGCCGACAGCGACAATCCGAGCGACCGGCGTATCTGGCTGCGCGTGGCCTGCGATCATTTCGTCGCCTCGGGAACGGCCGACCGCGAGGCGATTGAGCGCTTCGCCGAAGCGATTGCCCGGCAGATCGAGGCGGTGGACCTGCCGACGGTCCTCGAGGCGGCGCGGAAGCTCGCTCCCTGCCCCCATATCCCAGCCCGGCTGCTGGCAAAATTGCAGTCGATCGGCCCGGACGTGAGCGACTATGTGCTCGAGCACGGCGCGGCCTTTGGCGGCGCTGAACTCGGCGACGCGATCAAGAGCGGAGGCCGGAAGGCGACCGCCGTCGCCCGGCGCGCCGATCTGAACGCCCGTCTGATCGGCGCTCTCGTCGCGCTCGACGAGATCGATCCGCTCGTTGCGCTCGCGTCCAACCCGCGGGCGCGCCTCGAAGGCGCGGTTCTTGCCGGTCTCTTGCAGCGGGCCCGAGCGCTCGCCGACGATCGCAGCGACCGGCGGCTCGCCGAGGCGCTGCTCGAACGACGGCCCGTTCATCCGGAAAACGCCGCGCTGTTCCTGATCGCCGATCCGCTCCAGCGCGTCGAGATCCTGCTTGCCGCGCAACGCGCCCAGCTCGGCCGTCCGCCCGGCCTGCCGCCGACAGTCGCCCCGGAGATCGTCAACGAACTGGAGCAAGCCGCGGTCGCACGGCGTCCTGAGCGGTTTGTCGCCATTCTCGCCGAGGCGTTGGACTGCGACCCGGCGCTCGCCGCGCGGATTGCCGAAGACGCCTCGGGCGAACCGCTCGCCGTCGCCATGGCGGCGCTCGGCGCGCCAAGCGACGTGCTGGTGCGTGTGCTGATCGCCAACGACCTGGAGTCCGGCGAGGCCTATCGGCGCATACGCACGCTTGCCCGGCTGAACAACGCCCTCAACCGCAACGCCGCCGTGGCGGTGTTGGCGGCGCTTCGCGGCCTGCCGCTCGGGCGAAGGCGTCCGGCGCCGGCGCCCGAGGGCGCGCCGGCCCTGCGCGAGACTGTCGCGCGCCGCGCGGCGCGGTCCGCTGCTCCGCCACAGCGCAAAGCCGCCGGGTGAAGGCGGGCGCTGGCGCAAGATGATTTTTGCACGAATCGCGCGGGGAAGGCCGTCCTGGCCACGCCTTGCAACCCGGCCGGGGCCGTCTCGCGCCCTCGTTTTTGCCCGCCTGTTCTTTCCCTGATCCGCTCCGAAACCGCCTGTTCATACCCTGTTCCCGGTCGCCTGAAATTCCCTGTTCCGCGCCCGCGTGAGCCCGCAACCGTCGGGTTGTAAATCCGGCAACGTGGTGACATCATAGGACTTTTCGGAACGAAGCGTCGACCGCGGCGCAAGAAAACTCCCTGCTAGCAGGGAAATCGGATTGTCGCGAGCGGGTCGAGGAGCTGCGGCAATTTAGGATTGGCGCGAACCTCAAATCATCCCGCTCTAGCCGAGCAGGCTCAGCGCGGTCGGCGCGAAGAAGCCGAGCCCCAAAAGGACGGCGCCGATCGCGCCCAGCCCGACGCTGAGCCACAGGAGCGCGCCGATATCGGTGATGATCGAGGCCGAGGCCAGGACGATCGCGATTTGGGTCAGGCCGCTGCCGAGTTCGTAGCGCTCGAGCCGCTGGTTCGCCAACTCGCGCGTCTCGGTCGCGGCTTCGGCGCGCTTCTGAATGGCTTCAAGGCTGTCCTTCGGCTTCTCGGGATCGTGCTCGAGGCGCGCATTGGCCGCGCGGAACGCTTCGATCCGTTTGTCGAACGCCGCCTGGGCGTTGGCGTCGCCGACGGCGGCCTTCTGGGCTTCGAGAAGCTCGGAGGCGGTCTCGACGACCGTCGAGCGAATCCTCTTTGCCTGATAGAAATTGAACAGATCGGACGCCTCGATGTCGCTTTCGGTCGAAAGATGCTGGGCTCTTTTCGCCCCCGCCTCCGATAGCGCGAGCAGCAGCGCAAGGATGGCGATGACGAGCGCGGCCCTGCGGTCTTTCTCCTTCGCCTCGACTGCGGTCTCAGCGGGATCGTCGCTCATTGTCTCGCTTCCCTCTCGGCCTTCAGGCTTTGCTCGACCCGGCCCGCAATCGCCTCCGGGCCGGCGTCAACGCTCCGGCGCACGCGATCGCCCGGGTCCCTCTCGCGGTCGGCGCGGCTTGCGCTCGTCGGCCGTTCGAGCCGCGGCGATCAGCGCCCTCTCATCGGAAAAAAGGCGGACGACTTCGCAACCGAGGCGGACGATCGATTCGCGCAGCTCCGCGTCGGTGGGAACGCCCCGATCGCCACGCGCCGCGAGTTGGCTGCGAAGAATTCCAATCTTGCGCTGCACCGACCTCCGGTCCGCCGTCAGAATACGAATTGCAGACAGCGAATGATCGCTCAAGACTCGTCAATCCCGCGCTTCGCCCCACCGACAATCCTCGCACAAGGTCATACGGCTGCAAAGGCGATCGCTGTCATGGGATCGTGGTCAGAACGGATTCCAGGTGGGGCTCGGGGTGAACTTGAGGTAGCCGACATTGACGCCCAGCCGGGCGCCTACGCCGGTCCGGATCGGCACGACGACGACGCCGGCCGCATCGAGCGCGGTGAAGCCGAAGCCGCCGATGAAATAGGCCGAGCCGTCGACGCCGCCGAACCGCTGGTAGACCGCGCCGACCGCAGGCAGGTTGTAAACGAGCATCATGGTGCGGTCGCCGTCCGCGCCCCAATCGAAACCGACCGAAGGGCCCTGCCAGAACACCGGCTGGGAGCCGGCGTTGCGGGTGTACATCTTGCCCTCACCATAACGCAGGCCGCCGATGAAAGCGCCGGAGGCCTCCTGGCCAAGAACATACCCGTTCGGCAGACCCCATCGCCGGGCCGCTTCCTGAATGGTCTCGGCAAGCCCGCGGGACAACGTCCCAAAGAATTTGTGGCCGCTGTCGACGACTTCGTCGATGGAAAAGTCCGCCGGCCGCTCGTCGGCCCAGGCGCGTCCAGCGAGCGCCAACGGGCTCGCAACTATTCCAGCCAGCGCCTCACGACGCGTCAACCTCGTCATCCTTGCGCTCCTTTGCCGCGCCCCAAACCCGCCCAATGCGCCGATTCG
Source organism: uncultured Alphaproteobacteria bacterium (assembly GCA_963822215.1). GTDB lineage: Bacteria > Pseudomonadota > Alphaproteobacteria > Rhizobiales > Beijerinckiaceae > Roseiarcus. Next base: position 14,294 of record CAWGGX010000016.1, on the reverse strand, counting down.
CGACGCCCAAGCCCGGCGCGCGAATGCGGTCATTGTCCGCGGAGGGCGTTTCCGGATTGTTAACGTTAGCGGCAGCCTTCCGCCGCGGCCGGGTCGCCCCAGGCGACAAACGAGCCGTTGCGCAAGTCCGCGTCGGTCTTGCCATAGGGAAGCGGCGCCCCGCTCGCATCGAGAACGATTCCGCCGGCCGCGCGCAGCACGGCGTCGCCGGCGGCGGTGTCCCATTCCATGGTCGGCCCGAAACGCGGATAGACGTCCGCCAACCCCTCGGCAAGGACACAGAATTTCAGCGACGAACCGATCGAGCGTCGCTCGGCGAGCCGGAGCCGGCCGAGAAAGGCCTCAGTCGCGGCGTCGGCATGTGACCGGCTCGCCATGGCCACGAGGCGGGCCGGCGCGGAGCGGGCGTGAATCGGACGCCAGATGGCCGGTTCGGGCATCGCCGCGCCGACAGGGACGTCGCAGACGAACGCGCGCTCGCCCCCAAACCACAGCCGTGCAAGCGCGGGCGCATAGACCGCGCCGGCGACCGGCCGGCCGGATTCGACAAGCGCGACATTGATGGTGAATTCGCCGTTGCCGCTGATGAACTCCTTCGTCCCGTCGAGGGGATCGACCAGCAGGAACCTTCCGGCGATCCGGACCCTGTCGCCTGCGGCCACCCTCTCCTCTGCGACGACTGGCGTTGTGGGCAAGAGGCGGGCGAGGCGATCGCAGATGATCGCCTCCGCCCGCTCGTCGGCGAGCGTGACGGGGCTGCCGTCCGACTTGGTCGAGACGTTCCCGCCGGACGCGTAGACCTCCATGACCGCCGGACCGGCCGCGATGGCGACCTCCGCCAGACAGGCGGCGATGTCGTCGCGCGCGGCTCGATCCAATTCGAGCGGGCCTTCGGCGTGAAGCGGCTGCATGGCTGTCCTTTTTTCACAGATTCCCATAAGCGGCGCGGACCCCGCCAGCCCACCGCGCGCGCTTCGCCGGCTCGAGGGTATCGCGGCGCCACAGCGAATCGGATATGGCAGTTGTCAATATCGAGTCCGCGCGACGGCGATTCGCTACGCCAACGCGACGGGCATTGACCATAGGATCAGCCGCTTGACAATCGCCCCGCTCGATCTTGCCGCCCTTCTGTGTTCGCGCGTGTGCCATGACGTCATCAGTCCTGTCGGCGCCATCATCAACGGACTGGAAGTGCTCGACGGCGAGGACGACGCTGAGATGCGCGACGTCGCCATGAATTTGATCAGGAAAAGCGCCGAGTTGGCCTCAGCGCGACTGCAGTTCTGTCGGCTCGCTTTCGGCGCCGCCGGCTCCCTGACCGCTGCGATCGACACGGGTGACGCGGAGGCTGCGGCGCGTGGCCTTATCGTCAGCGATCGCACGAGCTTGCGGTGGGACGCGCCGCGCCGCCTCGCGCCCAAGAACGTGGTCAAGCTCCTGCTCAACCTTTGCTTGGTCGCGTCGAGCGCCGCGCCGCGCGGCGGAGTTGTCACCGTCGACATGAGCGGCGAGGGGGACGCCTTGCGCATCCGGGTCAGCGCCGACGGATCGAACGTGCGGCTTCCCCATGCCGCCGCGACAATGTTCTCCGGGGCCGAGCCCGAGACAATCGACCCCCATTCCATCCAGCCCTACTACACAGCGCTGCTCGCGAAGGACTGCGAGCTCACGATCGAAGCCGCAACGGCGCCGGAGTCCGTGACGCTGATAGCGTCGCGCGCAGCATCGAGCTCTGACGGCAGCGGAGAATACCCGTCCTCAAAGGCGACCATCGCGAGCTGACCGTTCGTCCACGGCTTGGATGTCGAGCGACCGGCGGAATCCGCTTGAGCGCGCCGCGCTCCTCCCGGCGCCCGGGATCGAAGCCTGTTCGCTTGCAGTCATCCGCGCCTTGCGATCGCAAGCCCTATTCGTTGACCGGCGAGTTGTCGCTCATCGGATTGGGCTCTGCGCTCGGCAGATCCTGGTCCGATTGCGTGGCGTTGAAGCCGTAGGGCGAACGCAACCGGCGACGCCGGCCGCGTTGCGGAAACCGGGCCTCGCCGGCGGGGCCTTCGACGAAACCGGGCGTCGCGGCCTCGTTCGCCTCGGCCTCGACGGCGGGCTGAACCTCGGCGACCGGCGGCGCGGGCGGCGCCTCCGACTCCGTCCCAGTCGTCCTCGTGGGGCCGGTGATGAACGACGGCAGAGCCGCGGCTCCGACCGCCTCGGGGGCGTTCTCGCGCGCAGGCTGCGGCGCGGCGTCGCGATACGGGCGAAAATCGCGCGGCCTGCCGTCGCGATTCTGCCGGTTGTCGCGATATCCGTCCCCGCGATCTTGGAACGGACGATCCTGACGCGGCCCGCGATCCGGAAAACGATTGCCTTGCCTGTCCTGGCGCGGCTGAAATCCGCCCCGGTCGTTTTGAGCCTGTCGGTCGGCGTCGAAAGCGGGCCGCTCGAGATAAGGCTGCGGCGCGTTCGGGGCGCTCGGCTGGCTTGGAAAGGCGCCCTGCTGCTGCGGGAACGCCGCCGCCGCGCGCTCGGACGGCGAGGCAAACCGATCCGACAGCGCGCTATAGTCGTCATCGTCATCGAGATCGTCGACGTCGCCTTCGCCGGCCGGACGCGCCTGACCGCTCTGCGCCATCGCCTGGGCAGCCTGCGCCGCGGCAATGAGGCGGAAATAGTGCTCCGCGTGCTGGAGATAGTTTTCCGCCGCGACCGGATCTCCGCCCGTATGGGCGTCACGCGCCAGCTGAAGGTACTTCTCCGCCACGTGCTGCGCGTTCCCGCGAATCTTTACGTCCGGACCGTTCGATTCGTAGGATCGCGTCAAAGGGTTCGGCCCGCGCCGACCGTTTGTCGGCCTTCCGCGCATCCTCTTGTTCTGACCTGGTCTCATTGCCTTTTCCAGTTTGTAGTCGGATCGCGCCGTCGTCGGCGTAACAAGCGCCGGCGCGGAAACACGCTCAATCGATTCGTCAATTCCATTTGCCGTCGCGCTCGTTGCATCGACGACAAAGCGCAGCCCCCTAGCCCGCGCCCCGCTTCGGCCGATTACCGCACTCAATCGTCCGGTTCGCGTCCCGCTTCGGCTTTGCCAACTCCCCGCCGGTTACGACGTCATCCGTGCAGCGTTGCTTCAGGATTTCGACGAAGACCCCCGCTGAAATTCACGCGGAGTCTTTCCGAGCTTCGGCTCAATTCTCTGGCGTTCGTCTAAGCGAGCGGCCCAATCCGCGAATGGCGCCCCTCTGCCCCATCCCTCGCGCCGCTCGACAGAGCCGATTTACGGCGATTCTTAAGAACAGGATACCTGTTTTTCGTCCGTCCGCCAAGCGCCGAATTGGCGAGTCATGACTGAATTCGTAGCGAAGCGACTTCCGAGACGTCAATTCGACGCGGCGCCGGTCTGCGCCTGCCGCTGCTGCGGAGCGACCCCAGACGCCTCTGGCGCGCGATAGCCCTTGGGCGGATCGGTCAGCCATTCGCGGTCCGGTTCGGGACCCAATGTCGCGGAGCTCTTGCCCATCCCGACCCAGCCCAGAGGATTCAAATTCTCAAGCACGTTGGATGACGGCGCCTTCTCGCTGCTCGCCTGAGCGGCCGCCGCTTCGTCCGACTGATCCGACGCGTTGACAGTCACGGGCGCGTTGGGGAAAGGCTTGGTATAGCGCAGGCGCGCGTCTCCGACGCCGGCGGTCTCCTTCTTCGCCTTCTCCTTGGCGATATTCTTGCGCAGGGTCTCCTGGTCCACCGGCCACGCGCCTCCCGTCGTCTGGACGGCCGCGGCGGGCGGCGGAAGATCCAAAGACTTCGGCACGACGATCTTGCCATGCTCACGATACGCGATCGGCGGTTTTTCTTCCTTGCCGCCGAAGCCGACCAGCGGGCTGACGATCGAGCCGATGCCATCCCACAAGGGCGCGGCCCCGTCGTCGCCAGCGCGGGCCCCGTCGGCGGCCAGATACGCTGCGGCCGCCGCTATGGCGATAAGCGCTCCGCGAATTGTGGAATGCATTCCTGTTCTCTCACGAATCACTGCGGACGCAGGTCGCCCAGGCTACGCGCCAAACCGCCTCATCCTCGAAAATTCCGGCTATTCCATGGCGGGAACTGCCGCTCCCACGCCGGAGCGCCACTCATCGCCCCTCCGTTCTCGACGTCGGCGCTCCGGCTCCGGGTCGGGCCGTCCGCGAACCGAACACGAGGTCGATCACGAGGAGCGCAACGCCGACGTTAATCGCCGCATCGGCCAGATTGAACACAAAGAAACGCAACCCGAACATGTGAAGGTCGAGGTAATCCACGACCGCGCCATGCGTCAGCCGGTCGAGCGCATTGCCGAGCGCGCCTCCGATGATCGCCCCCAATCCGCAGGCGGAAAGGAACGAGCGGCTCGCCATCAACCACCAGCCGAGCAGGGCGATTGCGCCGAGAGTCACCACGAGCAGGACCGCGCGCCCGAACGCCGTGTCCTGGGTGAAGAGGCTGAAGGATATGCCCCGATTCCCGATCAAGACGAGATCGAGGAACGGCCCGATCGGCGTCCGCTCGAACGCGGCCTCCGGTCGGGCGAGAACCGCGAGCTTCACCCCTTGATCGCCCACAAGAACGGCAAGCGCGACAAGGGCGCCCAGCGCACGCGGCGTCACGGAAATCGGCCGAGCGCCCGCAGCTCGCGCAACGCCTCGGCGTCACGCGGACTGACATCCGGGAAATCGGGCGAGGCCGTCGACGGATCGAAATAGCGCCAGGAGCGCGCGCATTTGACGCCCTTCGCCCGGTCGATCACGACCGCGACGTCCTGCAGGTCCGGCAGGCGGAAAGCGTGCTCGGGCGCCACAGCGTCGATCTCGATCGCGATGTCGGAGGTGATGCAGACTTCGGCGAAATCGACTCCTGCGAGCGCCTCGATGTGCTCGGGCCGCGAGACGTACACCCGCGGCGCGGCCTCCAGCGACGATCCAATCTGCTTGTCGGCGCGCGCGATCTCGATGGCGCCGGTCACGGCGAAGCGCAGGGCGCGGATCGTCTCCCACTTTCGCGCCAGCGCCTCGTCCGCCCATTCCGTCGGGATCGTCGGAAAAAGCTCGAGGTGGACCGAGCGGCTCTCCGGGTTGCGCGAAGCCCAGGCCTCTTCGGCGGTGAAGACGAGCACCGGCGCAAGCCAGACGGTCGCGGCGCGGAAGATGTGCTCGATCGCCTCCAGCGCGCCGAGCCGTCTGGCGCTCGAGGGCGGGTCGCAATAAAGCGCGTCCTTGCGGATGTCGAAGTAAAAGGCGGACAGGTCCGCGTTCATGAACGCAGAAAGGAGCGACGTCACGCGGGCGTAGTCGAAGTTCGCGTAGGCCTCGCGCACCTTTCCGTCGAGTTCCGCGAGCTTGTGCAGCATCAGCCGGTCGAGTTCGCCCATGCCGGCGAACCCAACCGAGGCGCTCCCTTCGTGATGAGCGAGCGTGCCGAGCATCCAACGGATCGTATTGCGCAGCTTGCGGTAATTGTCGGCCACCGCCTTCAGGATCTCCGGTCCGATGCGCTGATCGTCGGAATAATCGACGCTCGCCACCCAAAGGCGAAGGATGTCGGCGCCGGAAACGCGGATGACGTCCTGCGGGAAAGTTTGATTGCCCAGCGATTTCGACTGCTTTCGGCCTCTCTCGTCGAGCGTGAAGCCATGCGTCAGCACGACGTCAAAGGGCGCGCGGCCCCGTGTGCCGCAACTCTCGAGGAGCGACGACTGGAACCAGCCGCGATGCTGGTCTGAACCCTCGAGATACATCACTTCGTCCGGGCCGCCGTCGACAGCGCGACGGATTCCGGCAAGCCCCGGAAAATGAACGGGGTCCTCGAGGACGAAGGCGTGAGTCGACCCGGAATCGAACCAGACTTCGACCAGATTGTCGACCTTGTCGTAATCGTCGGCTTTGTACTTGTCGCCAAGAAAGCGCTCCTTTGCGCCTTCGGCAAACCATGCGTCCGCGCCCTCGCTTTCGAAGGCCTCCGCGATGCGGGCGTTGACCTTCTCGTCGTAAAGAACTTCGGGCTCGCCCTTGCGCACAAAGATCGCGAGCGGCACGCCCCAGGCGCGCTGACGCGACAGCACCCAGTCGGGCTTGTTGGCGACCATGCCCTTGATGCGGTTCTCGCCAGTCTTCGGCACCCAGCGGGTCTGCTCGATGGCGTCGACCGCGAGCTCGCGCAGGGTGGGCGGATAGATTACCTTGATGCCCTCCGAGGTCCTAGAAAGTCTCTCAATGAACGGCTCGGACGGTTCTCCGATCGGCTTGTCCATGGCGAGGAACCATTGGGGCGTGTTGCGGAAGATCACCGGCTTCTTCGACCGCCAACTCATCGGGTACTGGTGCTTGAGTTTTCCGCGCGCAATCAGGGCGCCCGCTTCGATCAGCGCCGCGATGACGGCGTCGTTGGCGTCGCCCTTGTCGCCCATTTCGGTGAGCACGCGCAGGCCGGCGAATTCGGGCGCCTCATCGGTGAGCACGCCGTCCGCATCCACCGTGAAAGGAATGCGAGTGTCAATTCCGCGCCTGGCAAGTTCAAGTGTGTTGTCCGTCCAAAGCTCGAAGTCCTCGCGTCCGTGACTCGGCGCCGTGTGAACGAAACCGGTTCCAGTGTCCTCCGTCACATGGTCACCATCGAGAAGCGGCACGGCGAAGCTGTAACCGAACGCGTGAAGGGGATGGGCGCACGACATGGCGGCGAGTTCGTCCCCCGATACATCGCCCAGAAGCTCGTAGGCCTTGACCCGCGCCGCGTTCATCACGCTCTCGGCGAGCGATTTGGCGAGGATATAGGTCGCGCCCGGCTTCGCCCAATTGTCGGCGTCCGCCTCCGTCACGCGATAGCACCCGTAAGCGATGCGCTTGGAGAAGGCGATCGCGCGGTTGCCGGGGATCGTCCATGGGGTCGTCGTCCAGATTACGACCGAGGCGTTCTCCAGCAAGTCTTTCTTGTGCTGAAACTCAACAGCGTTTTCGACGATGACATAGTGATAAGTTGACGCCGGGGACTCTTCGGCCGCCTGATGTATTTCGTTGTTTGCGCCAAGAGTAATGTGACGCGCGCTTTTCACCGGGAAGGCGACATAGATCGTGTCGCTGACGTGATCCTCGTATTCGACCTCCGCCTCGGCGAGCGCCGTCTTCTCGACAACGCTCCACATTACCGGCTTGGAGCCGCGATAAAGCAGCCCGTTGGCGACAAATTTGAAGATCTCGCGGGCGATCTGCGCCTCGGCGGGATAGCTCATGGTCGTGTAGGGATGATCCCAGTCGCCGACAACGCCGAGACGTTTAAACTCTTCCCGCTGGACCGAGATCCAGTGTTCCGCATAGACGCGGCACTCCTGCCGGAACGCGATGATCGCGTCGGGATCGGAGAAGTCGGGCTTCGTCTTGCCCTTCTTGCGGTAAAATTCCTCCTCAACCTTCCACTCGATCGGCAGGCCGTGGCAGTCCCAACCCGGGACGTAGTTCGAATCCTTGCCAGCCATCTGGTGCGAGCGGACGACCATGTCCTTGAGGATCTTGTTGAGCGCCGTACCGATGTGAACATTGCCGTTGGCGTAGGGCGGCCCGTCGTGCAGCACGAACTTCGGCCGGCCTTTGCCGTCCGCGCGCAGTTGCGCGTAGAGGTCGTCGCGGGCCCAGCGGGCGAGAATCTCGGGCTCCTTCTGCGGCAGGCCCGCCCGCATAGGAAAATCCGTCTTCGGCAGATAGAGCGTCTGCGAATAGTCGAAGCCTTTGTCGGGCGCGTCGGTCATGAGGATTGTGGGGCCAGGAACCAGTTGGGCGAAGGAGAGGCGAGGGAATTAGAGGATTTCCGCAGAATCGCCAAATCGGAATCAGGAGAGGGGCGCAAGAATTTCACGCGCGCGCGAAATGTCGCGCTGCATCTCCTCGACGAGCGCCGCGAGCGATTCAAACTTTCGCTCTTCGCGAATGCGCTCGACGAACTCGACCGTCATGTCGCGGCCATAGAGGTCGCCGGTGAAATCCAGGAGGTGGACTTCGAGCAGGGGCGGCCCATTGTCCACGGTCGGCCGGACGCCGAAGCTCGCGACGGCCGGATGGCGTCGCCCGTTTACCGTCGCCAGCACGGCGTAGACGCCGTGCGCCAGGCGGTTTGTCGGCGCCAGCTCGATGTTGGCCGTCGGCACGCCAAGCGTGCGTCCCAGATGCTGCCCCGCGATCACCGGTCCCGCCACGGCGTAGCGGCGCCCGAGGCCGCGTGCCGCCTCGACAACGTCTCCGTGCTCCAACGCTCGACGGATCGCCGTCGATGACACGATGCGGGCCGAATCACCGTCGCCGATTTCGACCTTGCCGACGATCTCGACGTCAAAGCCGTGGCGCTGGCCCGCCTCGGCGAGAAAGGCCGGCGTTCCTGTCCGCCCCTTGCCGAAATGGAAGTCCCAGCCGATCACGACGGCGCCGACGCTCAGCCTGTCGACGAGAATCGTCGCGACGAAGGTTTCGGCGGACATTCCCGCCAGCAAGGCGTTGAACGTGATGAAAACCACACCGGACAGTCCGAGCCGCTCGGCGACGGTCGCCTTGACGTCCGGCGGGGTCAGTCGGAACGCGACCGGTCGCTCGGCGAAATGGTCGGCCGGATGGGGCTCGAAGGTGAGCAACGCGCTCGGCGCGCCGCGCGCATCCGCCAGGCGCCGGGTCCGTTCGAGAACTGCCTGATGGCCGATGTGGAGCCCGTCGAAATTGCCGATTGCGTAAACGGCGCGCTCAAGTCCTCGCGGCGGCGTCACCGGATCCGTGGCGAGCACGAAGCCGCTTGTCATGGCGTCCTGCGATCCAAAGAGTTCACGCGCGCGGATGCGAGCCCCACCGGTGGGATAAGTGCCTCTCCCGGCGGGCATGGTCAAGCCGTCGCATGCCTAAGCCTGGGATTCGGCGGGACGCTGAGAATCCCCTCGCCCTCCAGGACCACCTTGTCGCCAACCCGGCATTCGCATTTCAGGCGGACGCGCCGGCCCCTCTCCGTCAGTTCGGCCACCTCGACGCTCACGTCGATCACGTCGCCGATCTTGACCGGGCCGACGAAGTTCAGCGTCTGCGAGATGTAGATCGCACCGGGTCCAGGCAGCCGCATCCCGATGACGCCCGAGATGAGGCTCGCCGTGTACAGCCCATGCACGATCCGTCCGCCGAACCGCGTCTTGCGGGCAAAGTGTTCCGATAAGTGAATCGGATTGTGGTCGCCCGACAGTTCGGCAAATCCAATGACGTCCTCATTCTCCACGGTCTTGCTGATCGTCTCCCGCATTCCAACCGAGAGGTCTTCGAAATAGAGGGTCTGAAACATTGAGTCTTGCCCGCGTCCAACGCCAGCCCGAGTTGGCGACGCGTCGTGAGCGACCGCTGGGGGGCGACTCGTCCTGTTCCCCGGATCGCCTTTCCTATTTTGAAAGTCGGGAGCAATCAATTCGCATTATGAATATGGGGGCCGCGCGATTCGGGCGCGTCAGCCTTCCAGCGAGCCGATCGCCGCCGTCGGCCACAACGAAAACTCGTCACAGAGGCGTCGGAGCTTCAGGGGGTCGGCTGGAGAGTCGAACGCGTCTCCGTGGAGCGCAACCCGATGAATGCCGCGCGTGACCAGCAAGGCGTCCAGTCCTGCCCGCGCCGCGCCGGCGATGTCGGTCTTCATCCCGTCGCCGATGGCAAGCACGCGCCGCTCGTCGACCGGGCGGCCGCGCCCCGCTTCCGCGAGCGCCAGGGCGCGCCGATAGATCGGCAAATGCGGCTTGCCGGCGTAAACGACCGCTCCGCCGAGCGCCTCAAAACGGGCGGCCAGCGCGCCGGCGCAATAGATGAGCGTTTCGCCGCGATGGATCACGATGTCTGGGTTGGCGCAGACCATCGGCAGCGCGCGGCCAGCCATGGCCCGCAGCTCCGCCTCGTAGTCATCCAGCGTTTCGGTCACGTCGTCGCGCAGCCCTGTGCAAAGCACGTATCGCGCTTCTTCGAGAGCGACCCGTCGCGGACGGCGCCCGGCGGCCTCGCCGGCGGCTTCGAAAAGGCTGAGGTCGCGCTCCGGCCCGATGTGGAGAACGGGCTCGTCGATCCGCTCGGCAATCAGGCCGGTCGTCACATCGCCCGAGGTTGCGACCTCGTCGAAAGCGTCCGGCGCGACGCCGAGCTTCAAAAGCTGGTGGCGGACCGGCGCCGAGGGACGCGGCGCGTTGGTGATCAGAATGACGGTCCCGCCGCGGCGGCGATAGGCGACCAGGGCGTCGGACGCCGAAGAAAAAGCAGCGACGCCATTATGCACGACGCCCCAGACGTCGCATAGAATGGCGTCGTAGCGGTCGGAGATGTCGGCGAGGCCGTCGATCTGGCGAACCGCTTGGGTCTGGTCGTGCGTGGGCATGCCGGCCCGGCTAGGGCGCGCGCTCGCGGCTGTCAAGCTCGCGGAGCGGCGCCGGCGCAACCTTCTTGACGCGGTTCGGCCCCGTTCCTAACTATCCAATAAGCGGCGGCTTCGCCGCATGAGAGGCGATGAGATGGCCGATAACCCGTTTACAGCCAAGGTCACGGACGCGAGCTTCGACTCCGACGTCATCAATTCGAACGAGCCCGTGGTCGTCGACTTTTGGGCCGAATGGTGCGGCCCCTGCCGGATGATCGCTCCAGCGCTCGAGGAAATCGCGACGGAGATGAAGGGCAAGGTGAAGATCGCCAAGCTCAACGTTGACGAGAATCCCGGGGTCGCGGGCAAATATGGGATCCGCTCGATACCGACGCTGATGATCTTCAAGGGGGGCAAAAACGTCGCCACCAAGATCGGCGCGGGTCCGAAGAACGAATTGTCCCGCTGGATCTCCGCCGCCGTTTGATCCTGCGACCTCGGTCGTCCCGGTTCACACCGGGAGCCGTACGGCGGCCCGAAGGCCGCCCCTCGGACTGTCGGCGAGAACGAGGTCCCCCCCATGGGACCGGGCGATGTCGCGAGCGATCGATAGCCCGAGCCCGGCGCCGCCCTGGTCCTGATTTCTGGCTTCATCGCGTCGGTAGAACGGCCGGAAAACCTTCTCCCGATGCTCGGCAGGGATGCCGACGCCGTCATCGTCGACGATCACCGAGACAAACTGAGGCTCGCGCTTCGCCGATATCCAGACATGATCGGCGTGACGCTGGGCGTTGGCGACGAGGTTGCCCACGCAGCGCTTGACGGCGAGCGGCCGCACTCGAATGTCGAGGTCTCCGCCGGTCTCGAGGCGGACGGCCGCGCCGTGTCGCTCGGCGTCGGCCCGCAGGTCTTCGAGCAAAGCCCCAACGTCCGTGCGGACCGTCGGCTCGCTGGCGTCGCCGCGAGCGAAGGCGAGATAGCCCTCGAGCATGCGGCCCATCTCGTCGACGTCCTTTTGCAAGAGTTCGCTGTCGGCGGAATTGTCGAGCAGCGCGAGCGACAGCTTGAAGCGGGTGAGAATCGTGCGCAGGTCATGGCTGACGCCGTTCAGCATGACCGTACGCTGTTCGCTGGCGCGCTCGACCCTGCGTTTCATTTCGATGAAGGCGTGGCCGGCTTGTCGAACCTCTCGCGCGCCGTGCGGGCTGAAATCGATGTCCCGACCCTTGCCGAAATCCTCCGCGGCTCGCGCAAGCCGCAGGATCGGCCGGATTTGATTGCGCAGGAAGATAATCGCGACCGTCAGCAGGACAATCATGGCGCCCAGCATCCACAGCACGAAGATATGCGCGTTGGCTTCGTAGGCGAGGGCCCGGCGCGTCACCAGCCGAAGCACCCTGTCTCCAAGATCGACGCGAATTTCCATAAGTCCGGAGCGGCCGATCGTGTCAACCCAGAATGGTTGTCGGACCTGGTTCTTGATCTCGTTGGGCAGGGTGCGCGTCAAGGGATCGAGCGCGCTGAAAAACGATCGCGGCATCGCAGGCGGCAGCGGGCCTGCCGGAAGGATGGTCGCGTCCATTCGGAAGCGGTCCGCGGCGAGATTCGCCAGGAAGGACTCGTCGACGCCCAGAGGGGTCTGACGATAAAGATCGGCAAGCGCGCCGACGTCGCGCGCCACCGCTTCCGAGAGGCGGCGGGTGACCAGATCGAAATGGTGCTGCATGAACACGAACGTCACCGCCGTCTGCAACAGGACCATCGGCAGGATGACGATCAACAGAGACCGCTTGTAGAGTCCTTTCGGCAGCATGTCCGCAAGGCCGCGCGCCCCGCGCCGCCAGAGATCGCGGAGGCGCGCGAGAACGCGCAGCGTGCGAAAAGACGGCCGGGCGATCATCCGTCTGAGATCAATCGATAGCCAGCGCCCCGCGCCGTCTGCAGATAAAGCGGGTTGGCCGGGTCGCGCTCGATTTTCCGCCTCAGCCGGTTGATGAGCACGTCGACTGTCCGTTCTTGGGCCGCGCCGCCCGACCCGGACAGGGCCTCGCGGGTCACGCTCGCCCCGGCGTTCGCGCATAAGAGACGCAGCATCTCGCGCTCGCGCTCGGTAATCCGGACGAGCTCGTCGCCGGAGCGCAGTTCGCCACGCTCGAGCGAGAAGGCGAACGGCCCGAACCGAACGACCGAGGCCCCAGGCTTACCGACCGGCTCGGCGCGCGTGCGGCGCAGCACGGATCCGATCCGCAGCAGCAGTTCACGCGGATCGAAGGGCTTCGCCAGATAATCGTCCACGCCGATCTCGAGTTCCTCGGACGCGGTCCTCGGGCTCTCCGCGCGCCGTCAGCATCAGGATCGGCACCTGCGAGCGCCGCCGCAGGTCCTCGGCGAAGGCAAACCCGTCTTCGCCGGGCATCATGACGTCGAGCACAATGATGTCGAAGGCCAGCCCGTCGAGAAACGCCCGCGCTTCGGCGGCATTCGCGGCCGTCGTGACGCGATGGCCGTGCTTCATCAGGTAGCTCGACAGCAGGTCCCGCAGTCGGCGGTCGTCATCGACGACCAGCACGTGCGTGGCGTCGTCTTCGGGTGGGTTCGCGGTCAATTCCGGCGCGCTCCAGGGGTTTGGGGGCCGACCGTGGAGGGCGCGACCGGACCCTGCGGGTCGATCATCGCGCTTAAGAATTGCGCGGCCGACTGGCGGCCCGAGGGGCCGAGTTTGTCCAGGGCGACGGCGAACCGGCGCGTCTGCGCCTCGGCGAGACGCAAGGCGAGCCGCTCGCCGTCGGGCGTCGCGTAGAGCTCCCGGCGGCGGCGGTCGAGCGCGCCTGCGCGCGCCTCGATGAAGTTCTTGTCGATCAGCTCCCTCAGGACGCGATTGAGGCTCTGCTTGGTGATGCGCAGGATTTCCAAGAGCTCCGCGATGGTCAGCCCCGGCCTGCGGCTGACGAAATAGAGCACCCGATGGTGCGCGCGGCCGAACCCATAGGACTCGAGCAAACGGTCGGCGTCGCCGACGAAATCGCGATAGGCGAAAAACAGGAGTTCGATCAGATCGTACATCGGCGTGTCGTCTGGGCGAGGGCGAGGTCCCACTTGAGCGCTTGCGGTCTTGGGCGGCATGGCGTCGGTCATTAGGTCAGCATTATTGGCTTAATTTAAAGGGTCGGTTACGAATTCCGCAGGCCCGGACGCCCTGCATGTAAACCCAATCAGGGAAATTCCAAACCAATGCCAGACTCGAGACGAGGGATGAGGCATGGCCCACCAGGCTTTTGACGATCGAGACGGACGGATCTGGCGCCAAGCGTTGGGTTTGGGGCGGCGAAAGACGCCCATCGGTCGGCGCGGCGCCGGCCTCGAAGGGAGATGAACCGGCGCGAGGCGCCTTTCATCCCGCTCCTGTCTCGCGCCATGTATTCTTGTTATCAGAATTATTGTAGCAATTGCTTGCCTAAATCTGTAGGATTGGGTAGAGTGAACGTGTCGCCTTCGATGGAGCCAGCAATGCCCTTCGCCCCGTTTCGCTTGTCCGCCCGCGATTGCGGCGGGCCGTGATCGGCCAGAGCGCCGCGCGCAGCGCATCGCTCGCCGAACGCCTCTGACGCGGGGCTCGGGCTGGCGCAGGGCCGTCCCGGTCCGGCTTAAATATGTCGAGAATGTGGCGAAAGACCCCTGAGAGCGCAGCGGGAATCGGAATCTGGCGCCTAACGCCTTGGAATCCGGAGGGTTATGTGAGGTCGCCGGCGCACAGGTTTGTGGGCCAGGGAAGGCGACCTCACATAAGCCGGATTGAACGAAGGCGCGGGCCGGTCAGGCGCTATGGGGAAAGCGCGCGAGGGCGCTCGGGTTTGACGGCGCGTCTTTGCCCTGCGCGTTCAGCTGGAGGAGACCGTTGAGCGGTTCGGAGGCGCGGCGGCGGG
>CAWGGX010000015.1:0-39519 GCA_963822215.1 uncultured Alphaproteobacteria bacterium | reverse complement strand
GACGGCACAGTCGTTCGAGGCGCCGTCCGGATCTGGCGGGACGCCTGAGGAGATCACGCGAGAGATCCAGACCGTACGAGAGATCGAGGAGCTCTCCCAGAATATTCGGGCTGAGGGCGCGCGTCTGTCGGCGGGGGACGCGCCGCTCGATGGCGACGGGGTCGAGGCCGATGAGGCGGCGGCGCCCCGATCGCGCGGGGCGGCGCCATGAATGTGTTTCTCGACGCTCTGTCGGACGCCTGGAGCGAGATGACCGGAACGCTGGCCTTCGTCGCGCAAGCGTTTGGAGAGAACTGGCGGACGGGACTTGCCGCCCTCCTCGATCGCCCCGCCGTCCTGTTCTATGTCGTGGGGATCGTCGCGGTTCTCGCCCTCACGTTCAGCGGCCTCACGGTCGGGAGCCGGCTCGGCTATCAGCGCGGCCGGTTCCTGAGCGCCAACGAGAAGATTTTTCTGCGGACGCTCGATGTGGCGCTCGGCCCCAGCTATCGCGCGTTCGCGCAGGTGCGGTTGGCCGAGCTCGCGAACCCTGCCCAGAGCGCCAACGACCACCTTCGCCGCCGGGCCCTCAACGCCGTCATGGCCAAGAGCGTCGACTTCGTGGTCTGCGACGTCCTCACTCTCGATCCGGTCGCCGCGATCGAGGTCGACGACCGCAGCCATCTTCTGCCCGAACGCCGGGACCGGGACGCCTTCGTCAACGTGGTCTTCGCTGAGATCGGGCTACCGCTGCTGCGCGTGAAGGCGCAGCGAACCTATTCCGTCGCCGAACTGCGCGTTCTCTTCGCCCAGGCCGACCTGTCCCCGCCGCCTCAATCCCAAGGAGCACCTTCATGAGACTCTTCATCCTCGCCGGCCTGGCCGTCGGCGCGATCGCGGCCTTTGCGCCCGAGCAGGGCGCCGGCCTCATGCGGTCCGTGGTGCATGGTTTCGGCTGGGGGATCGGGCGGGAGATCGCGCATAACATTTTTGGCCATCGCCACTAGTGACGCCGGTCGTGGGTTGCCTGGGAACGGGGCAAGGGAGCGGGAAAGCGGACCTTCAGCAGCGGATCGGGAACGGCAAAGGTCCGCCGAGGCTGTGCGAGAACCCCTTCGAAATCTACCTTTGTTTGTCCCTTGGACTCTCAATGAATCCGGGACGTTCGTAGAACAAAACAGTTTTCACACAGCGTGCTCCCGAAGCCGACGTCCGAAGCTGCGCAAAAAGTCAAGGATTATGCGTCGCGAATTTTTCGGTTGACTTAAGGTGAATTATTGAGAGATGGCGGCCTTAGACCCGCTAGAGTTAGACGCCGCCAAAAGACGCTCTGTCGACCTGCGCAATGCTCGTGGGCCGGGTGGGAACCCGCGGCCGCTACGGGCTCGCGTTGCCTCCAGCTCGTCGTAACCTCTAACGCGGTAGATCACGATCGAAAGCAGCCAACTTGGTGTGAACACGCCGATGATCATGTAGCCGAGGACGCCGAAACTGTCGTTAAGCGCCCGATCGCGTCCCAGAAAGGCCCCTTGAGCTTGAATGTGTCCCCGATCACGCCAAGCGTCTCGATCCCGCCGATTAGGACCGCGACGATGACGGACACGGTCGTGATGGTGATGTTGTAGTAGAGCTTGCGGATCGGCTTTATGAAGGCCCAGCCGTAGGCGCCGAGCATCAGCACGCCGTCAGTCGTATCGATGATAGTCGTGCGGACGGTGAAGAGCGCGGGAAAGACCAGGAGCGAGCCGAACGAGGCGTCGTTGGCAGCCTGCGTCGCGGATATGCCGAATAGAGCCACCTCAGTCGCGATGTCGAAGCCGAGTCCGAACAGGAACCCGATCGGGAAGAGGTGGCAGCTCTTGCTCACCAGCCTGAACTACGGGCGGACGAGGCGCGCGAGAAACCCGCGGGCTGTTGAGCAGGATGTCGAAATCGTCCTCCGAGAACGATTCGCCGCGCTTCACAGCCTGAAAGGTTCCGCCAGACCGAGGTCAGCACGATTGTGTTGAAGCCCGCCAGCAAAAAGCAGGAATAGCGCGGAAGCGACCGTCCCGGAGATGTCGCCGAAGGTCTTGAGGCTGTCGAACCGGCCGCTATCGACACTGGGAGAACGGCCAGCGAATGGCCGAGGGTGAAAGAGAAGCCGACGCCAACCGGCTGCTGCCCCTGCTGCATGAGCTCGCGCGTCGATTTGTCGATGGCGGCGATATGGTCGGCGTCTCCCGCGTCCCGCAGGCCGAACGTCTGGGCGGGGAACGCGGAACCGAGCAGGACGGCGTTGTCGTGCAAAGGCGAGGAAGGCCCAGAGCCAGACCAGGACGTTCGCGCCAATGAGAAACGCGCAAAAAGCAATCAGGCTGCCACGAATGCTCGCGTCGCTTTCCTTCCAGATACGGGGACTAGACCAGGCATGACACCCTCGCACGCGTCTCGATTCTACACTCTCTGCACGATAATACCCGCGAGGCACCTGGAAAATTCGCGCGCAAAGCGCGATCAGCGCGCTATGATGGCAAGTCTCCTGGCTCGCGCATCGCCGCCTGACGCCGGCCTTCCCGGGTTTCCCCAGCGGCGCCGAATGGCGACAGGCTCACCGTTTACAGTTGCGGGAGCAGCTGCGGCTTTGGACCGGATTGGTTCCGCACCGCATTCCCTTTCGATCCCGAAAGGGGAACCATCGAGGCGAGGCTAAAGGAGTGTATTTGACAAAACAAACGACCTGCACAAGGCTTCTCTGGGCTCAATCTTTGGTCCCGCGCCTCTGGCGGCAGGACGACGAAATGTCCTTTGCCAGCACAGCCGCTCAAAGCACGGCTATGCTGGCCAGATCCCGGCCTGAAGGTCTGGCCTGGGCCTGAAGGGCTTGCCAGCAGCCCAATCTCAGGCTTGATTATCATCAATAGTGGTATGGCCTTGTGGCCAGTGTCGGTCAAGAAAACCGGATCGGAAGAGTCGAACGCGGTGAAGCGCGCGTGCCAGAGAGAGCGTCGGAGACGGGCGGCTAGGACCGCCGGCGCGGCGTTCCGTTCGCCGCTGACGTCCGTCGTTGCCGCGTTGGCGCTCGTCTTCCAGCTTTTTGCCGCTCCTTATCACCAGGCCTTGTCCGCACCACGAGCGCCGGCGGCGGTGGTCGATGTCGCGTCGGTGACGGCGAAGCTGAAGGCGACTTTCGGCAACGCGGCGGCGCTCTGCATCCACTCGGACGGCAAAGACGGGCCCACCGCCCCGCGGGGCGATTGCGACGACCATTGCCCGCTCTGCCAGTTCGCCGCGCAGGCGGCGGCGCTGATCGCGCCTGACCTGCCCGCTTTCCCGGCGCGCTTCGACCTCGCTGTCCGGACGCTCGGCGCGCCGCCCGAAGACGGCGCCGTTCCCGCCCTCCCGATCCGTCACAATCGCGCCCGCGGCCCGCCCTTCTCTGTCTGAGACCTGACCTCGTCCGGCCGCGCCCGCGCCCCAAGCGGGCGAAGGCCGCCTGTCCTCAGACTCGAAGGATTCCTTGCATGCCTCCCCCCAATCCGCGCGCGCTATTGGGCGCGCTCGCCGCTGCCGCGGCCGCGCTGTGGCTATCACCCGCCTATTCGCACGCCGTATGCGGCGACCGCATCTTCCCGGCCACTATCGCCATCGACGATCCAGGCGTTCTGGACGAACTCACGCTGCCGACCGTCAGCTGGGTTCCCAACAATTCCGACGGCGCCCACGAGTGGGACGCGAGCTTCAGCTGGACCAAGACGATCACCCCGGGCCTCAGCGTGGTGATCACCGACGGTCCCACCTGGGAACACCCCGGAGGCTACGGCTGGGACGGGCTCGACACTGAGCTGCAATGGCAAGCCCTGTGCATCCCCGACGCCGAGTTCATGATGAAGGTCGGCTTCGACATCACCTGGGCCGGAACCGGCACAGGGATTAATGCCGCCTCCGGCCGGCAAAACACCTACTCTCCGCTGGTGGACGCAGGTCTCGGCTTCGGCACCTTGCCGCCGAGCCTCAAGTACCTCCGACCTTTCGCGATCACGGCCGAGTTCAGCACGACTGCGCCGGGCAACAACTGGGTGAACGGCACACCCTACGTCACGACTTTCAACTGGGGGTTCACCCTGCAGTACAGCCTGCCCTACTTCAACTCGCACGTGGCTTCGATCGACAACGACTTCCTCAAGCGCCTGATCCCGGTCGCGGAGTTCGCCTTCCAGACGCCGATCCACAACGGCGGCGCCGCAGGGCAGCCGCAAACCGGATATTTCCAGCCCGGCCTCATCTACGAAGCTGACAAATGGCAGTTCGCCCTAGAGGCGATGATCCCGATGACCGGCGCGACCGGCCATGGCGCCGGCGTGGTCGGCAGCCTTGATATCTATCTCGACGACATCCCCAACAGAATCGACGAACCGATCTTCCCCCACGGCTTCGGCATCGCTCCAGGAATCTGACCCATGCGCAACACTCTCCTCAAAATCGCCGCCTCGCTCGCCTTCGCCTTCGCCGCGAGCGCTGCTTTCGCCCACGCGCAGCTCGAAAGCTCGACGCCCCCGGTCGGGGGCACCGTGTCTTCGCCGAGCGCGATCCAGCTCGTCTTCAGCGAAGGCGTCGAGCCAAAATTCACTGGCGTGACGGTGACAGGCCCCGGCGGCGCGGCGGCGCTCGGCGCGCCTTCGGTCGAAGCCGGCCATCAGAACGTGCTGATCGTTCCGGTCGCCAAACCCCTGTCGGCCGGCGTCTACACGGTCAAGTGGCACGCAGTGTCGGTCGACACACACCGCACCCAGGGAACGTTCGAGTTCACCGTGAAGTGAGCCGGAGCCGGGCCTCGCGCGAGCGGGGGCCCGGACGGCGTTTCCGCATGGAAACTGCACCAAAGAGGACCACGACATGACCCGCTATTTTGCTCTCGCCCTGGCGCTCGCGCTCTCAGCCGCCGCCGCGCCTGCCCTCGCCCAACAGTTCAAAGCCGGCGACATCACGATCAACAAGGCGTGGTCTCGCGCCACCCCGAAGGGCGCGGACGTTGGCGCCGGCTATCTCACCATCGGCAACAACGGCTCGACGCCCGACAAGCTGACCGGCGGCTCCGCCGATTTCGCCTCCGTTGAGGTCCATGAGATGAAGATGGAAAACGGCGTCATGCAAATGCGCGAGCTGAAAGACGGTCTGAACATTCCCGCGCACGGCACGGTCCGCCTTGCGCCGAGCGGCTACCACATCATGTTCACTCACCTGACCAAGCCGCTGACGAAGGGGGACAAGGTCACCGCGATGCTCAATTTCGAGCACGCCGGCTCAATGACGGTCGAATTCCCGGTCCAAGGCATCGGCGCAGGAGCGGCCGCGCCGATGAAGGGTGACGGCATGAAGGGCATGAAGATGTAGGCGGACAACTCCTCGCCGGTGACGGCCCTCGCTTTCTGCCGTTTCGTCCACTTCCTGGCGGCGATGCTGGCGTTCGGTTCGAGCGCTTACCTCCGGCTATACGCGCCCCTCGACCTGCGGCGGGCGCTCTCGCAGCCGGTCGTGCGGCTCGTCGCCGCGGCGAGTGTGATTATGCTTGCGACCGCCGCGCTATGGCTTTCCCTCGAGGCGGCGTCTATGGCCGACGACCCAAACGCGGCAGCCGACCCCGGCGCGATCATGACGGTCCTGACCGACACGGCTTTCGGCCAGGCCTGGATCCTTCATCTCGCGCTGGCTGCGGCGCTCGTCGTCGCCGCCATCCTTGCGCCGCGCGACCGCTGGACGACAATCGTCGCGCTGTCATGTCTTGTATTGGCGAGCCTCGCGCTCGTCGGCCACGCTTCGATGCAGACGGGCGTCGAGGGCGTTCTGCATCGTGGCAATCACGCGGTGCACCTCCTGACTACGGGCGTGTGGATCGGCGGACTCGTCCCGTTCATCATGTGCCTCGACGTCTACGCCAGGAATTCCCTTCGTACCGACGCAGTGGCCGCGATGATGCGCTTTTCCTTCTGGGGGCATTTCGTGGTCGCTGCGATCGTCGCGACGGGAATCGTCAACGTCGCGCTGACCTCGGGCCGGGCGCCGCTGCCGCCGACGACGCCCTATCGCGTCCTGCTCGACGTCAAGATCGGCGTCGTTGCCATCATGATCGGGCTCGCGGTCGTCAATCGGTACGTGCTCGTGCCTAGGCTGAGGTCGAGCGCCACGGCGCTCCCGGCGCTGCGCACAATCAGCATTGTCAATGTCGGGCTTGGGGCAATCGTCGTCGGGCTCGTGAGCGTCTTTGCCTTGCTCGATCCCGCGTGAGGTCCCGAGGTCCCGTTCCAACCCCTGAACCTGCTGAGGAGATTCCATGCTCAAGAAACGTCCCAGCGCCGCTTCTCCGCTGGCCGCGGCGGCTGTCGCCGTCCTCGCCCTGTCGGGCGCGCCCCAGCCGCAATCCGCCGGGCTCGTCCCTCACGCGATCGCTGAGGCGCGCGCGGACGAAGCGCCGAAGATCTTCCATGGCGTCGGGATCGTCACCGGCATAGACGCTGCCTCCGGCACGCTCACCATCGACCACGGCGACATTCCCGGCTTCATGGACGCGATGGAGATGGCGTACAAGGTGCGCCCGGCGACCCTCACCAACCGATTGCAGAAGGGCGACAAAATCGCGTTCGGCGTCGATGGGACGTCGTACACGATCGTCGAAATCCAGAAAGTCGCAGCTCCGTAATCGGCGCCCTACGACGCCGGTTGCTCGGAAACGCCCAGGTCACAGACTGGCTACGCAGCGACCTTCCCGCATTCCTCCGCGTTGGCCTTGCAGGCTTCGGCGCAGGCCGTGCACTCGGCGTACGTCAGCGGCAGACGTCGTTGACCAGCGCAACGCCTTCGCGAAAGCGGAAACTGCCGGCGAGCTCACCGCTGCAAGGGCCTCAAAGGCGCTGCAGGCTGTCGCGACCTGCGTCGCAGGGGTGGAACCGGGTTCGGGCGCATCGGGCGCTCCTCACGATTCGAGAGGGAAATCACAGCCCCGCCGGCGACACCGATGCAGGGGGCACGGGGGTCGTGGAGCGACAGCGGCTCTATCGGCTCGTCAGGCAAAACGGTGTCGTCGACGATCATACATTCATGATCGAATTTCTCGATCCGGGCGTGCAAGTCTTTGCGTTCACATTCAGCTGAGACCGGAGTTCAAGATGAACCCGTCCGAGTCGATCACTGCTTGTTTCGTCCGCGAATCGGCGCTAGTCAAAGCTTGTCATCGGCGCCTCGGGTCAACCCGAGGCAAACAGGAATGCGGTCAGGAGCAATCCGAAGCCGCGGCTGCCCCCGCAACTGTGGGCGACGTGTCTTTTTCCACGAGGCCACTGGACGCACAGCGTCTGGGAAGGCGGAATGAGACGATCGTCGCGAGCCAGGAGACCGGCCGGAGACGCATTCGACCCAAGGCCGTCGGCGGGACGGCAGGAGGCGATATGAGCACGGTGTCGGAGCACAGCTCACCCCGTTCGGACCTGAGGTCTAGTCTCGAGCGCTCGGACGCCTCCGAGGCGGGTCCGAACCCAAGTAAAGCGTTGAACGAGGAGACGTCCGGGCGCGCCCTGCCTCTACGGATTGTCGAGCCCGACGGGACGCCGCTGGACGTCTTTCCGCTTCCGACCGATCCCACGAGCCTCGAAAGCCTGCTGCGCGACATTTTCGAAAATCACTGGCGGGACGTCGTCTTCGGGCCGATCATGCCCGGCGCGGCGTGGGAGATGCGCGCCGACGCAGCCCCCAAGATCAGTTTGTTCGACGGCTACCTGACCGTCGCGTTCGGCGTGCCGCACTTCCACATCTGCATCGGCGATACGAAGGGGGCGCCCAACCGGCCGACGCCGCCTGAGGTTTCGGCCGATCGCCGCACCGCGAGGGCCGAGCTCTATCGCACGCGGCGGCGCTCCTGTGTCCCAATGTCGTGGGGAGTGCGCTTGTACAATCGTCTGGGGGATCAGCAGATCACCATCTTCTTGCCCAATCCGTTCCTCGATCGGGAGACGGACCGGTTCCTCAAGGAGCCCGATTGGTCGCGCCTTGCGCTGTGGGACAAGCTGCGGGCGCGATGGTTCGGGTTAACCGAGCCGGACCCGGTCGACCGGTCCGCATCCCGCTGGGCGCAGGAGTGACGCGCGCTCCGCTCCTCCCACGCGCCCGCTCTATTTCTTGATGACCCTGACGCCACAACACCTGAGGAGACCCGCAATGAACGCCATCGCCAACCTGACCCCCGGCGGCCGCACGGCCGCTCTCGTTGCGCTCATGGTCGCGGCCAGCGTCGCGCTGACGCTCGGCTTCGCCTGCGCCCTGCCGCTCGCCGCCTTCGCGACCATGGCGGCGACGCTGTTCGGCCCGGCCGCCGCGATCGGCTCGATCCTCGCGGTCTGGCTCGCCAATCAGATCATCGGTTTCGCTTTCCTCAGTTATCCGACCGACGCCAGCACACTGGCCTGGGGCGCGGGCCTCGGCCTCATCGCGCTCCTGTCGCTTGCAGCGGCGGCCGCGGTTCCGGCGCGCGATCGCGGCGCCCTCGCCATCGCCGGGAGCTTCGTCGCCGCCTTCGTCGTCTACGAGGGCGCGGTCGCCGTCGGCTGCCTGATCAGCGGCATCGGCCTGGCGCACTTCACCCTGCCGATCGTGACGCGGATTTTCGTCATCAACGCTGCGACCTTCGGCGGATTCCTTGCGCTTCGCGCGCTGGCCCTTCGCTCGCCCCTCGCTCACGAGTCCGCGAAGGCCAACGCCCTTCGGCATGCCTGAAATCGGTCGGGACGGCGCCATGACCACGGCGCCGCCTTTCGCCGTCCATTGCGCGCCGCCCTTCCTGACGGTCCGTTTTGCTGGGCCGCAGCGCGCCCTGAGCTGGTCGCTGCTTCACCCGGGCTTTGCGACGATACGCGAGGTGGTCTGGGTCGAAGTCCACAATCGCGAGCTCGGGCCCGACGTCGACGTCCGAGGCTTCCTGAAGGGGAAACTGGCTGCCGTCGGGCTCCCCAACGCGCTGGCGCTCATGACCTCGCGCAACGTCCGGCGCGGCCGGCTTCTCGCAACCACCGTCGAAGGCGTCGAGGCGACATGTCTCACGACCGTCGGCCTGTCGAACGGAGAGCGCGTCGGCGCGCGCCGTCCCGCCCGCGCCCTCGTCGGCACGATCAATACGCTGGTCCACGTGTCCCGCCCCCTGACCGACGGCGCGCTGGTCGAGGCGATTTCGATCGCCGCCGAGGCCCGAACCGCCGCGATTATCGAAAGCCGCCGGCCACAGGACGAACCCGCGATCACCGGCACAGGAACAGATTGCATCGTCGTCGCCGCGCCGTGCGCCAGAGAGCCAGAACCCTGGGCGGGCCTCCACACCGCGGTCGGCGAAGCGATCGGTAGAGCGGTCTACGATGCGACGCGCGAGGGGGCGGAAGAGTGGGACGCTGAGAATGCGGGCGCCCTCGTGAACGCGGGGTGATCAGTAGTCGCTTCGCGACTCAGAACTCGCTTCGGCGCCCGCTCGGCGAGCGTCATTCAGACCGTCGCTATGGCGGCCTTCATCGCGTCGAGCCCATCGGTCAGCGCGGCCGGCCCGGGCTGAAGGATCAGAGGCGATTTGATCTCGACGATCCGCCCGTTCCGCACCGCGGGGATAGCGTCCCAGCCGGCGCGCCCGCGGATCTGTTCGGGCTGGACCTTCTTGCCGCACCACGAGGCGAGGATCAGGTCGGGCGCCGCGGCGACCACGGCCTCCGGCGCAACGATCCGGTCCTTGGCCGCCTTCCGCGTCCGGAGAGGCGCGAACACGTCCTCGCCGCCGGCGACCTCGATCAACTCCGACACCCAGCCGACGCCACTGATCAGCGGATCGTTCCATTCCTCGAAATACACCTTCGGCTTCGGCCGTCCGCGCGCCGCCGCTTCCGCCTCGGCGAGCCGGGCCTCGTAACCCTCGACCAGCGCGCCGGCCTTCTCGGCAGTGCCGACCAGCGCCCCGACGGTGCGGATCATCGCCAGAATGCCGGCGACGTCGCGCTGGTTGAACGCATGCACGGCGACGCCTGCGCGGATGAGTTCGGCGGCGATCTCGGCCTGAAGATCGGAGAAGGTGAAGACAAGATCGGGCTCGAGCGCCAGGATCTTCGGGATGTCGGCCGAGGTGAATGCCGACACCCGTGGTTTGTCGCGCCGCGCCTCGCGCGGCCGGACCACATAGCCGGACACGCCGACGATGCGGTCCTGCTCGCCGAGCAAATAGAGCGTCTCGACCGTCTCCTCGGTCAGACAGACGATGCGGGAGGGCGGAAAGCAACGCATGTTGCACTCCTCGTGTTCAGGCCTCAAAACTTCGCCGTCAGGCCGGCATAGACCGCAGCGCCCGCCGTGCTGTAATTGTAGACTGTCTCATATCTCGTGTCGGTAATGTTCTCGCCCCGAACGTAGGCAGTGAAGGTGTCGTTGATTTTGTATCTTAAGATGCAATCGAGCCGCGCGTATCCCGCCAGAACAACGTTTGTCGGGCCGGAGCCGAAGTTTTCGTCCAAGGCCGGTCCCACGAGAAGAAGCCGCGGTTCGATCTCGATATTCGGCAGGCCGGTGTAGACCGCCGAAAGATAGCCGGAGTTGAGGGGCACGCGATATTCTTGGATGTGAGTCTGCGTGTCCACCGCAAGCGTGTAGGTGTAGCCGCCGCGCGCGTGCAGCACGTCGGGAACGATGGTCGCGTCCGCCGTGACTTCGACGCCCCTGGTCTGGGCCGTGCCGATGTTGTAATAGCAACCGCCCAGGGCGTCCTGCGCCAGCGTGCAGGAGGAGACGGACGCAAAGGCGATCAGGTTCCTGTAGAAGGCGTCGTAGGCTGTCGCCGACAGGGTCAGCCGGTCGTGGAACAGCTTCTGGTCGATGCCGACTTCGCCGCCGACGTTCTGCTGAGGCAGCAGATCCGGGGCGCCATAGGGGCTGAATTGCTGGTAAAGGGTCGGCGCCTTCGCGCCGTTGCCGAACGCCGCGCGCAGCTTCGTTCCGGTCTCGTCGATGTGATAGGCGGCCGTCGCGCGCCCGGTGACGAATGTCTCGCCGTCCTGGATGGCGTCGACGCGTCCGCCGAAGGTCAGGTCGAGACGGCTGAGGAGCGGCAGGCGATATTCGCCATAGACTGAATTGGTCGTCTGCTCGGCGCTGGCCGGGGTGAAGGATCCGTCGCCCGGATTGGGCGATTGGGATGTGTCCGCGGTCTCGATCATGTTCCGCGCGCCGAAAATGAGCGAGCCGTAAGGCCCAAAGGCGAGCTGGCCCTGGTACTCTGCCCCATAGCGCGTTCCCCGATAATAGTCGGTGCAGTTGAACGGATTGAAATTGATGTCGTAGCATTGATCGGCGCCCCGGCTGGCCAACTCCGTCGTGTTGGTGAAGACGGTCAGATGGTTCGTCAGGATGCCGGTCGTGGCGTTCGCCCGAATGAACCCGGTCCCGATCCAGGCCGTCGAGGTGTTGAGAGGCGAGAAAACGTCGGCGGGCGTCAACGCGTAGGGATTCGAGATCTGCAGATTATTTCCGAAGACGTTGAACCCGAAATCGATGCTCGCATCCGGCCCAAACGTATAGGTGAAGTTGCCGTTGGCCGCCCCCTTGTCCGCGGGCATTGTGCTCGGCAGGGCAGGCAGCGGCGTTACCCCATCAGACAGAAACAGCGGCCGGTTGATGCGATATCCGTATGTGGGAAATCCATTCGAGTAGGTGTTTGTTATCCCGAGCGAATAGACCCAGTTGTCGGTCGAGCCGGACATGGTGGCCGTGCCCGTGATGGCGCCGTAGCTGCCGCCCTCGATCGTGACCGTGCGGCGCCGCTCGCCCTTCTTGCCTTTTTTGGTGATGATGTTGATGACGCCCGACATAGCGTCCGAACCGTAGAGCGACGATTGTGGACCGCGCACGATCTCAATTCTGTCGATATCGAGGGCGCTCAGGTTGCCGAAGTCGAGCGAGCCGTCGGTGCCCGCGACATTCCCGATAGGAATGCCGTCGATCATCACGAGGGACTCCCCCGGATCCCCACCGCGTATCCGCACCTCGGTCGCCGTGTTCGGTCCGCCACTCGGGGTGACGTCGACGCCGACCGCCTCGCGCAGCACCTCAGTGATCCCGTTGGCGCCCCATTCCTGGATCCGGGAGCCTGGAATGACCGTCACGTCGGAACCGGTCGAGTTGACGGGCTCGTCGACGCGGTCGGCGGTGACGGTGATTTCGCCGAGCTGCGACGATGTGGCTTGGGCGTGGGCAAGGTTTGCAAGCGACGCCGCCCCGAGGATTGCGGCGAACGCGTAGCCGGACGGCCGTTTGAACCTGATCATATGTCCCCCTTCCGTCCCACCGACGGCAGTTGGTTGATGAGGTCAGCGGCCGGTCTCCTGGCTTGCGGGTTCTTGCCGTCGCGCGCCTTCCCAGGGCCTTGGCCCCAGTGGCTCGATTGCGCGAACGGCTCTCCGCTTACAGTTGCGGGGGCAGCTGCGGAATTGCGCTCGAAGAGCGCGCACCGCATTCCCTTGACCCGGCCTTGCGGCCGGATCGCCGATGACAATGTGACGCTAAGACGAAAAGCGTGCGGTTGCAAGCGGGCGGAAAGCGCGCGAATTTTAGGCGCCGCTCGAGCGCAAGCCCATATCCGCCCCTTGTCCCGCACGCATCGCTGAACGGATAAGCCAAGCGGCGCGTTGGCGTTTTCCGCGACAGCCCACGGAATTGGATATTCGATCTTCGGCTCACCCGGGTGCCGTCTGCGTCCGAATGCCTCACCCCTTCTTGCACTGCGCCCCTGCCGTTGCGGTTCGTCGGCGCCGTTGTCGACCGCGATCCGCCGTGCGCCGTGCTTGACACTTCGCGAACCCGGCCAGTAACGTGACTCTGACGGCTCCCTTCGGGGATTAAAAGGGAACGCGATGCGGGCAAGCGATTGTCCGGTGCGCGGCTGCCCCCGCAACTGTCAGCGGCGAGATCTCCGTCGAAATGCCACTGGGATCGGATGATCCCGGGAAGGCGGATGGGGAGCGGCGACCCGCGAGCCAGGAGACCTGCCGTCAGCCGTGGTCACGCGCGATAACGTTGGGCGGGGTGTCCTGATGGTAGCCGATCCGAGCTCCCGAGTGTAGGGCGCGAGGGGAGACTTCAGTCGCGGTGACGGCCACTTGGTGTCCCGACGAGTCACCCGTTGAACCTCTCTCGGTCATATCGCCTAGCCCGCGTTTCCACGTGCCCGCTCGCCTTGCTCGTGTCCGCAATCCTTCAGCCCGACATCGGAGTCCGTCCCGGCATTCGGGCGCCGGCGTTCTGATGCGAAGGCCAGTGACACGGCGCGGCCGACGGTTCGGCCGAAACGCGACGGCAGTTCGAGCGGCCTTCGCGCTGTCGCTGTTCTGCGTGGCCGCACCCGCCGTCGCCGACGAGGCGAAGCCGGCGCGCATCGTCTCGATCAACATGTGCACGGACGAACTCCTGTTGCGGCTGGCCGATCGCGACCGAATCGCCTCCGTGACCCGGCTCTCCCAGGACAGGCGCAACGCGAACATGGCGGATGCCGCCGCCATGTATCCCGCGAACCACGGGCTCGCCGAGGAGGTCATCTCCTACCATCCCGCTCTCGTGCTCGCTGGCGTCTATACGAGCCGGACGACGGTTCAGATTCTCCGCGGAATCGGAATGAAGGTCGTGGATTTCGGCGTGCCGAAGACACTCGAAGGCGTGCGCCGACAAATCCGCGACCTCGCGGCCGCGATTGGCGAAAGCGCACGGGGCGAGGCCCTCGTCGCCGACATGGACGCGCGCCTCGCGCGCTTGAGCGCGCGCGCTCATAATCCCCCGCTCAATGCGGTTGTCCTTCGCCCCAATGGCTTCACGGTCGGCAAGGGGTCGCTGGTCAACGAGCTTCTCGAGCGCGCGGGCCTCGTCAATATGGCGACGTGGATTCGCATCGGCGACTACGTTCAGATCCCGCTGGAGGCGATTGCGCTGCAAAAGGCTGACGTGCTGATCCTCAACGGCGAGAGCGAGGGCGCTCCGTCTCTGGCGACCAAAGCGCTCCATCATCCCATCGTGGCGGACCTCGGAGAGAGGCTCAAGCTCGTGTCTATGCCTTCGCGCCTGTGGACCTGCGCGGGGCCGTCGGTTGTCGACGCGGTCGAACGGCTGATCGAGCAAACCAATCCACCCGTCGTCGGCGCCGCTCCATGAGCACTCTGGAAGCGCAGCGCCCGATGCACGCTGTCTCGACGGTGGCCGAGGGCTACTGGAAGCTGGTCGCGGGCCTCGCGCTCGGCGCCGTTGCGATGACGGTCCTGTCGGTCTTTGTCGGCTACGCCAGTCTCGACGTCCCGCAGGCGTTTTTCGATGCCGTTCACGGACGGCAAAGCCTTCCGGCGCTGGTGCTGGTTCAGCTTCGCCTTCCACGCGCGCTCCTCGGCTGCCTCGTTGGGTTCAGCCTGGGGATGACCGGCGCCGCGATGCAGGGCCTGCTGCGCAACCCGCTGGCAGAGCCGGGCGTGATCGGCATATCCGGCGCGGCCGCCTTCGGCGCCGTCGCCGCCTTCTATTCCGGCCTTGGGGGCGTCTTCGCGCTCGCGCTTCCCCTCGGCGGCATCGCCGGCGCAATCCTGGCTGCGGCGGTGCTCTATGGGCTCGCCGGGCGCGGCGCCGGCACGATGACCCTGATCCTCGCAGGCGTCGCGATCAGCACCTTCGCCGGCGCAATCACGAGCCTGGCGCTCAACCTTTCGCCCAACCCTTATGCCGCGCTCGAAATCGTCTTCTGGCTGATGGGGTCGCTCGTCGATCGCAGCCTTCCGCAGGTCTGGCTTGTCCTGCCGTTGATGATTGTCGGCTGGGGGCTGATGCTGTCGTCCGTCTCGGCCCTGGATGGCTTGACGCTTGGCGAGGATAGCGCGCAAAGCCTCGGTTTCGACCTCTCCGCGCTGCGGCTCAAGCTGATTGCGGGTTCGGCGCTCGCGGTCGGCAGCGCGGTCGCGGTCACCGGAGCGATCGGCTTCGTCGGGCTCGTCGTGCCGCACATTCTTCGCCCGTTTGTTGGCGCGAGACCGGGGCGCCTCCTGCTGGTCAGCGGATTGGGCGGCGCCATCCTGCTTCTCGCGGCCGATATCGCGGTTCGGCTCTTGCCGATCCGTCCCGAACTGAAGCTCGGCGTCGTCACCGCGATCATCGGCGCGCCCTTTCTGTTCAGCCTCATCTATCGCCTTCGGAAGGACGCGTGATGGACATCCGCGCCGAAAACCTCACGGTTCGCTTTGGGCCCGCGACCATCCTCGATGGCGTGTCGCTGAGCTTGAACGGAGGAGAGGTCGTCGGCCTGATTGGTCCCAACGGGGCGGGCAAGACCACGCTGCTTCGCGCGCTTGCCGGTCTTCTCAAGGCGTCGGATGGCGCGATCCATTACGACGGAAAGTCCGCCGCCGAAATGGGACGCACGGCGCTTGCGCGGCGACTCTCCTTTCTGGCCCAGGTCGGCGACGTCAATTGGCCCTTGCGGGTCGACCACATCGTCGCGCTCGGACGTCTGCCGCATCGGCGTCCGTTCGCCGGCATGAGCGCTGAAGATTACGCCGCGGTCGAGCGCGCCATGGTCGCGGCCGATATCGCGCGTCTGAGGCTTCGTACGGCGGCGACGCTCTCGGGCGGCGAGCGCATGCGCGTTCTTCTTGCGCGCGCGCTTGCGGTCGAGGCCGAGATGCTGCTCGCCGACGAGCCCGTGGCCGCCCTCGATCCGCTGCATCAGCTTCGCATCATGAAGCTCCTCGGGGCCGCGGCGCGACAAGGCGCGGGCGTCGTCGTCGTCCTTCACGACCTGACGCTGGCGAGCCGCTTTTGCGACCGGATCCTGCTTATCGCCGACGGACGGTTGCTGCTCGATGGCGCGCCCTCCGAGCTCTCGGACGGCCTGATCGCCAGGGCCTACGGCGTCGCGGCCTTTCGCGGCGAGCATTTCGGCCAACCCTTCGTCCTTCCCTGGGCGCCGATCGAAACACAGTCGCGGACCGCCACGACCCACGGGGCCTGCCCATGACCGGCGAGCAAGAGTGGATGTCGAGGGAAATCCGGGATCCGGGCGCGAGCTGGAGCTTTGGTACGTTCGGCGCGCTCGCGGAATTCTCCAGGGAGTGCGATGAGCCGGCGACCATCGTCTGCGGCGCCTCGCAATCGGAGGTCGTCACGTCGAGAGGGGGCATCCGGCTCGACAACACGCTGGCTGTCCGGCCCGTGGCTTACGAGACCACGGGCAAGGACGCGGATCACTGGAGCCACGCGGTCGCCCTGTGTCTGCCTGACGCGGAATGCGCGATGAGCGGTCGAAGCGTGCTGACGGAGATCGGTCCGGATGCTGCGGCGTTGCGCGAGGAGGACCGGGGAGCGGCGCTTTTCGATCTCGGTCTCGCGACGCTGCAGGTCAACGTCTGCGTGCGAACCTCGGACCCGGAGCTTCTCGGCATCCTGCGCGCGAGCGCCGGCCGATCCGTGTTCGACCACGACAATCCCGTGATCGACGCAATCGTCCGGTTAAGCCCCCACCGCGTCTTTGTCGGCCGTCTGGGACGCGCCGAGGTCTATCAACCGATTCCCGCGCCGGACGCGAAAAGCCCGGACGGCCCGCATACCCACGTTCTGCCCAAGCTTCTGAGGGCGCGCCGGACTCATTCGGCCAACACCCCCATTCCCGATGGCTGGGTCCCCTGCGCGCATGTCTATCCGGCCCATCCGGCGAAAGACGCCTTCGGACGTCAAAAGCCGTTCGACCGGGCCGAGCACGAGCGATTTCAAAACCTACTTCGCGCCTTCGGCGACCCCGATCTAGTCGCGCTCAAGGCGCTCGCTGCCAAAGCCATCGCGGCCGGGAGCGGCCCGGAAGCGCTTCCCGCGCCCAATAGCCGCTTTGGCCGCGCCGCGTTGCGCGTGACGCTCAGACAAATTCGTGCGCTCGATGGTCCTTCGCCCAATCTGCAGCTTTGGATGCAGACTTACGACCGCGGGACCGACGAACCGGCCAACGACAAAGAGACCGGACATGCCTAGTCCAGCAGGCTGTTTTCTCGGCAAGCGAGGCCCGGCGACGAAGGCGCGAAATGGCGACGCTGGTCGATCTTGACCTTCGGCTCCTCCCGGACGCGGGTCTGATCCCGGACGTCTGCTTGAGCCTCGACGGCGGCGGCGACGTGGCAGCCACGGTCGACACAAGCTTGCCTGTGGACATTCGCCCGGAGGACATTGGGGCGCACGATCGGCCGCCGGTCCGAGCGGTTTCAGCCCGGCCAGCCTCGGTCGCAAGCGCCATCGTGTTGCATGCGAGCCTCGCGCTTCTCGTAGTCGTGGTGTGGCGCGCGGCGCCGATCTCCGCGCCGTCCGATTCGATTGAGGTCACGGTCGTGTCCGAGGCGGATGCGTCGCCCGGCCAAGCCGAAGCCGCCGCTGCCTCGACAGGTGACAGCAGGCCAACCGACACAAGCCCGTCGCCCCCTGCGGCGCCGTCGCCCGCGGCCGCCGAGGCTCACCCTCAGCCGGCCCGGGCCGACAATTCGTCGGACGAGGATACGCCGCCGTTGCCTCCGCCCGAGAGGCCGACGCCGCCTGAGACCCCGCCGACGATGGTCGCCGATCCGAAGCCAGCGCCTTCTTCTGAGCAGGCGTCGCCTTCCGCACCGCCCGCCGACGCGGCCGCTGAGGAGACGCCCCCATTGTCCCCGCCGGACAAGCCGGCGCTGCCCGAGGCCTCACCGCCCGTCGCGACGGCTGAAGACACGCCGTCGCTTCCCCCGCCGGAGAAACCGGCGCCGGCCGTCGAGAAGCCGCCGGCGGCCGAACCGAAACCTGCGCCTTCGCCGGGCCCAGCGGTGGCGCGTCCCGAGCAGCCGACTCGGGCGGTCGAGCGGCAGTCCGAAACCGTTTCGCCGCCCCCGCGCGTCCAGACGCCGCCGCGGCCGAGACCGGAGGGTAGCCGTGAACCGGCCGACCGGCCCAAGGCGCAGGCGCGGCCGGAATCCGCGGAGCGTCCGAAACCGCGCAAGCCCGCGGCGCCCGTGACCAACGAAGCCAATGCCGGTCCGGCCGCCAGTCGGCCTGGCTCGTCGGAGGCCCATCGCGTGGGGACGGCGACGGGACAACCGGTCGGTTCGGGCGCGTCACGCGCGAGTTACGCAGCGCTAGTGGTCGCCGAAATCCAAGCCCATCGCTTTTACCCCTCCTCGGCGCGCGAGCGCGACGAGGAGGGAGCGGTTGGCGTCTCCTTCACGATCGGGCCGGGCGGCCGGGTCGCTGCGGCCTCGATCGTGCGGCCATCAGGCTTTGCCGTACTCGACGATGCCGCGCGCGAGATCGTGCGGTCGATCGCCCCACCGCCCCCGCCCGGCGGCTCGTTCTCGGCCAGCACCACGATCCGATTCCATGTCGAGTGAATCGTGCGGCTAAGACGAGCCAATGACAGTGGAATTATCGTCTTCTCTAAGGTGATTGGCACGCATGCGCCTACCGCGAGAGGACGACCCTCTACGTCTTCTTCAGCCGGACGATCACGTCGATGGCGGCGATGCGCGTCCCCTCGGGGGCGGGAATGTCGATCGTCGGTCGCCACTCGTCGGGGATGTCGGACAACTCTTCCAAGTCCTCGCGATAGAAATGGAAATGCGGACCGGTCTTCGTGTCGTACCAGAGCTTGGCGTCGTAGATGGCGATCTCGCGCAAAAGCCCGCAACGGGCAAATTCGTTGAGCGTGTTATAGATCGTGCCGAGCGTCGGGGCGAAACGGATCGCGCGCGTCTCCCGGTGGATCATCTCGGCGGTGAAGTGCCAGTCGTCGCCACCAAAGATCACACGTCCGAGGTCGACCCGTTGCCGCGTCGGACGGACACCCGCGCCTTTGAGCTTGCGGCGGATGAAGCTGTCGATCGCCTCCCCTTGCGGTTTCCGCGCTAAGTACATCTGCAAACGTCTTTCTGCCGTCCTTGCATTGTCGCGAACCGGACATGACTGCCGCGTCACAGTCGTGTTCCGCTACAGCGGATGTCATGCAGCAATTCTCAGGCCATTGGCAAGACCCGGCCGGTGCGCCTATTGTCGCGCCGCTTACGCAACAGGGAAGGGAGCGGTGGCGTCTAGGAACGGCTGTCTTTGGGGGCCACTGTGAGGTTCACAATCGGGGCCGCGGCTCCGAACTCCGCGGCTCCCTAATGACCGCCAATTTGGCGCGCTGAAACTCAATGGCCTCTCCTGAAAGGGGGGTGTTCCGCGGACTCTTTCATGCATAAAGGTAAGTGAAAACGAATGAGAACTCTCCCGAATGCGTTGCAGATTGTGACGAAGGGCAAGAGGGCGGGTGGTGGGGCTCGTCCAGGATCAGACCGGATGACGGCTCTCGAATTGCGGACACTCGAACGGCCTGCTTGACTTGAGTGCAATCGGGTCATCTCAACCGAGATCGCGTTTCTCCGCCCAACGGGTCACGATCGCCATAAGGATCCGGAAAAGCAATCCCTTGAGGAGGATTGCAAGGACGACCACGGCAAAGATCCGCAGCGTGAGGTCCATCGCCAAGCCAAGCTGCATCATCGATCGCAGATTGTGATCGCCGTTGTGGCGAACAATACCATAGCTGCTTCGGGCGAAGCAGAGGGTCCCAGGATTGCGTCGTCTTGCAGGTCCGTGAATAACCTGCTTGTATGCTGTTCTGATGAAAACCTCTTACACCTTCATGGATCGGGGTCTGCCTTCGTGGAGCGGGTGACGATTAGCATGTCTGACGAGTTTGCCGCGGAACTCGCCGATTTCGTGGAAAGCCACCGCTACGACAATCGCTCCGAGGCGCTGCGCGATCTCGCGCGACTCGGTCTCAAGCAGGCTCGGATCGATCACAGCATGGCCGGCCAATGCGTCGCGACGCTCTCCTACGTTTTCAACCACCATACGCGCGATCTGTCGAAACGGCTGACGGATGGGCAACACGATCATCATCACCTTCAGATCGCGACGATGCACATTCATCTCGACCACGATAATTGTCTCGAAGTTGCCGTCCTGCGGGGCGAAGCCTCGGCGGTAAGGGAGTTTTCAAAGTCCGTGATCGCAGAGCGCGGGGTCAAATACGGCCAAGTTAGCCTTGTGCCGACCCCTCTTGGCGCCGAAGCCCATACGCAAGGGAGCGCGGAGCATGATCACGGCCATGCTCACCTGCACTCGAATCCGAAAGATTGAAAACGAGTCCAACGCCTGATCGGCGCGGCTTAAGCGGGAGTACGTGAGATGAGCGTCAATCTTTCTAATCTCTTTAATGATGAGGGGGAAAATATTCGAGGCAAAGTCATTGGAATTTATATTCTGCTGTTTGCTTTTAATATTGCCGCATGGATTTGGGCGATCGTCGCCTTTCATAAGTTTCCGCTTCTCTTGGGGACGGCGGCGCTCGCTTACAGTTTCGGCCTTCGCCACGCCTTCGACGCCGATCATATCGCTGCAATCGACAACGTCACGCGCAAGCTGATGCAGGAAGGACGGCGGCCTGTCGCAGTCGGCCTCTTCTTTTCGCTTGGGCATTCGACAATCGTCGTCGCCCTCAGCATCGCCATTGCGATCACGGCGACGGCTCTTAAAGACCGGTTCGATTCGTTTACAAGCTTCGGCGCTGTCGTTGGAACGCTTGTGTCGGCGCTTTTTCTGTTTGGGATCGCAATCGCAAACATTCTGGTTTGGATTTCGATTTATCGAACTTTTCAAACAGTCAAGAATGGTGGTAAATTTGTCGAGGAAGACCTAAACATAACGCTCGCCAAGAGAGGTTTCCTTGGCCGCCTGTTTCGTCGCTTCTTCCGGATGATCGAGCGCAGTTGGCAAATGTTTCCGCTCGGTGTTCTCTTAGGCCTGGGTTTTGATACCGCAACCGAGGTCGGTCTCTTGGGGATTTCAGCCACTCAAGCGTCG
This sequence comes from uncultured Alphaproteobacteria bacterium, assembly GCA_963822215.1. Classification (GTDB taxonomy): domain Bacteria; phylum Pseudomonadota; class Alphaproteobacteria; order Rhizobiales; family Beijerinckiaceae; genus Roseiarcus. The sequence goes on along the minus strand of CAWGGX010000015.1, from coordinate 18,615 downwards.
CAAGGCCTATCGATCTGGTCGATTATGGTCTTTCCGGCCTTGTTCACGGCAGGCATGACGTTGATCGACACGACGGACAGCATTTTAATGCTGGGCGCTTATGGCTGGGCCTTTGTGAAGCCTATCCGCAAGCTCTACTACAATCTCACGATCACCGCCGTGTCCGTCATTGTCGCCGTCGTTGTCGGCGGCCTTGAGACCCTCAACCTCATAGGCGATCAACTTGGACTAACTGACGGTGGCGGCTTTTGGGGCGCAATAGGCTCGCTGAACGACAATTTTGGCGTTCTCGGTTACATCATCGTCGGGATCTTCGTGGTTGCGTGGTTGGTCTCATATTTGGTTTATCGTGCCAACCGCTACGACGAAATCGAGGTTTCGGCTGGATAGCTCCCACCCGCTACTAAGGCTCCGACGGCGACCCTGGCGACGTCGCTTGCCGTCTTCCGGCTTGATCCGCCTGGCGCCTGCCGCCAAGCTGCTGACTTGTGTAGTCTCTATTCGGTTAGTAACGGCCAGTCGGCGAGCAGGGACCTTTCCCGCGTGGTCCACGACCGGCAAGATGCTGCCGTTGCCGGTCCTCAGTACCTCGTCAGAGTCGCGGTGGTAACTGCCCGCGGAGTGTTTGGCCGGAATGACGAAGCTCGATCGCGTTGGAGACCGTCACCTCAAGGAACCCGCGCGTTGGGGGGGCCTGCCGGACACGGAAAAAAGTGGTTGCGAGCCCGATTATCGTAAGATATATTTTACGGGAGAACGTGGATTTGCCTGGCTGATACCGGACGGTCCGCCGTAAGCGTTTACGTCAACCAACGCGCGCCCTGTCGCCAGATCGACGGGTCGCGTTGCCGTTGGCGATGCGAGCCGGCTTGTTTGACGACGGGGCCTCCCAGAAAGGGGTTGCCCGTTGGCGTCGTCTTCAACTTCGACCGTTCCGATCCGCACGGACCGCGCCTTGCGTCGTGTAGTCTGGCTCACGCTGGCGCTCTTCCTTTCCTTCCTCTGCGTCGCGATGTCCCTTCCGGTGACGTCGGTCTACGTCTCCACACAGCTTGGCCTCAGCAACGCGCTCGCGGGGCTGGCCGTAGGCGTCCCGTTCGCGTCCACCATCGTGACGCGTGGCATGGCCGGCAAGATGTCCGACCATCGAGGCGGCAAATATTGCATGATCCGGGGACTTTTGGTCTATTCCACTGCCGCACTTGTCTGCCTCGCCGCGAGCTGGCCGGGCTTCCCGGCCACGACGGCCTACGGTGTCCTGATCGTCGGTCGACTGCTGCTGGGTCTCGGCGAAAGTCTGACGATGGTCGGGCTCCTCTCCTGGGGTTTCGGCATCATGGGACCGCAAGCCTCGGGGCGGGTGATCGCGTGGGTCGGCATGGGCATGTATGGCGCGTTCGCGGTCGGCAGCCCGGTCGGACTCGCCCTGTTCAACCGGACGGGCTTCGCCGGCGTCATGGGCGCCTCTGCGCTCGTCCCGCTCATCGGGCTGGCCATGGCGCTGCCGGTCGCGGGGGTCGCGCCCCTGGTTGGCAAGCGACCGTCCTTCTGGAGCATCATCGGGCGCATCTGGGAGCCCGGCCTCGTTGTGGGCCTCCAGGGCGTCGGCTTCGCCGCGATCGGCGCGTTCATGCCGCTGCTGTTCCTGCATCGCGGCTGGCCCCATGCCGGGCTCGGACTGACCTGCTTCGGCTGCGCGTTCGTGTTGATGCGCATCCTGTTCGGCCACCTGCCCGACCGGGTCGGCGGTATTCCGGTGGCCCTTGTCTCGTTGGCCGTTGAGGCCGTCGGACAATATCTGCTGTGGACCGCGAGCGGCCCCGTCGTCGGGCTTGCGGGCGCCTTCCTGAGCGGGCTTGGCTGTTCACTGATCTTCCCGGCGATGGGCGTCGAAGCGGTCCGGCGCATCCCGCCGCACCTGCGCGGCACCGCGATCGGCGGCTTCGCCGCGTTCCAGGACCTCGCCTATGGCGTCACCGGCCCGGCGACGGGACTGCTGGCCGACCGTTTCGGATATGGCGTCGTGTTCCTCATCGGCGGACTGGCCGCGACCCTCGGATTCGCGCTGGTCATAGCCGTCGCGAGAAGGGATCGGGCGCAAATGGCGTAACCCTCATTCGCGATCCTGACCGCGTCCGACGAGGTCGACGCCTGACTGCACCAGCCGGAAATCGCTCAAGGCTGATCGCTCCGGCAAGCCAATTGCGAGCGCCTCGTTGGAAAAACTCGACGAACCCATCGGGGTTGGCTGACAAATTGAAAGTCGTAGCTGTCGGCCCTCCGCTGTCGGCATTTTGCCCCGGGCAGGGCTGCCGCCTGTCAGACCGGGTCGGTCGCAGTCGCGACAACCTTGACCAGGATCCCGGTCTGTCCTTCATGGGCGATCCAGGCGACCCGGACCGGGAAGCGCCCTCTCGCCGCCGCCTGGAGCTTACCGAGATTGATCAGGTTCTCGATCACATAGGCGCCGCGTTCCTCGCAGATGCGATCGACCTTGGCATGTTCCTCGCGGCCGCGCCGCAGTCCGGGGGCGTCGATGCCGATAAAAGTCACGCGCTTGTCGAGCAGGGTCTCGACCAGCGGCCAGTCGAGTTGCGGATGGAAGTGGAAATAATCGTCGCTGCCATAGAGATGCTGGTCGATATGGCCAGTATGGAAGAACACGAAATCACCCTCGCCGATCGCGACCCCCTTGATCGCGTCGAGGCCGATATCGGCGCCGCTCGCCCGCGCATCGACGATGATGCCGGACCGGTCCATCCAGTCGAGCGGGATCGGCCGATGCAGCAGCGTGTCGAGATGGGTGCCAATATGGCCTGCGGCGAGCAGCGGCGCCTTGTCGGGCGGCGGGATGCGGGTCAAGACGGGATTGTCGCGGGATAGGGACAGGGTCAGGTCGATGAACATAGAAAGCTCCGTTGAGGCCAGATGAGGGCGATGCTATCCCTTGGCGGCCTGGCTTTCTAACGACTTACGGCCATCAAATGTTCGCAGCGGGCCAAAGGTGCGGACCATTAGCGGCGGTCCCGATTTTCGTCACCGACGTGCCGCCGGGCGTAATCGTCGTCGATACCGGCCATGTGGACGAGGTCGCCGCTGCTGGCGGAGTCCACGAGAACGAGCGCCATTTCCACCCCCTCGGTCAGCTGTCGATCGTCGAGCAGGGATTGCTGGCGGCCGATATCGGCGATGGCTGGTGGATCATGCCGCCCGGCCGGGTCGGCTGGTTGCCGCCCGGTTGGCCGCATGCCGGGCGCAGCTTTGGCGCGATCCGGGCGCTGATCCTCTATTTCGACGCCGATCGGGCCGCGATCTTGCCGCAGGCGCCGACGGTGCTGTCGCTGTCGCCGTTCATGACCGCGTTGATCGAACGGCTGCGTGCCCTCGGGCAAGGCAACGCGGCGCGGCGCAGCCGGTTGCTTGACGTATTGAGCGACGAGTTGAATGCGGCGAGGCCCGAACCGCTGCATCTGCCGATGCCCCGCGACCCGCGGCTGGTCAGGATGTGCCGGGGGCTGATGGAGGACCCATCCGACCGCAGCGATCTCGAACGCTGGGCGGTCGAGATCGGCATGTCGCGCCGATCGCTCAGCCGCTACATGGTCGCGGAAACCGGCCTCTCATTCGGCCGCTGGCGGACGCAGGCGCGGCTGATGGCGGCGGTTAGGCTGCTGTCGGAAGGCAAGCCGGTGACCGAAGTGTCGCTGTTACTCGGCTTCGAGAGTTTGAGTTCCTTCATCGCCGGTTTCCGCAAGCATTTCGGCACGACACCGATGCAGTTCGCGCGGACCGGCGGGTGAGGAGGTGGCGCCGGGTCGGCGATCTTCGATCACTCTATCGGGAATGCAGGCGCGTTCGTCCGGCTATGGCGCTTCCTACCTGTTGAGCCATTGCCCGCTTTATGACCGATCGCTTCAGTTGCGGAGCAACCTCGATCGCGGCGTATCTGCCCCGAGCGGTCTTTCGTTGGGGCGAACCACGAGAGAAACGGCGGAGCAGGAGCTGCCATCGCGATGGCGGTCGGTCGGGCTATAGTGAGGAGCCAGTCGATGGCGACGCGTAATCCGGGGGTCTCGCGCAACTCGGCCGTTTGCATTTGTGCTCAGCACGCACATGACGTTGAGCGCCTCTCGCATATTTGTTTCGCGTCTGCCGCCGCCTCTCCTTGCGGGAGGAATGAGCGGTTCCACAGCGCCCCCTCCTCATCCGTCGGGTCGCTTGGGGATCGCAAATGATCACGCTTGTAATTGGCTCGGTTCTCGTTCGTTCACATTGGGACCCCCGAATCAGTCGCCTTCTACGGACTCACAACCGATTCATGAGACTCAATCAAGTATAGTGACGGAGACTAAGCGCGCGGACAAGCACGGCGAAGCCCCAGTGGCGGCGAAGAAAGCGCGCAAGCCGACGGGCCGAGCGGTCATGCGCCCGTTGCGCTGAACCGAACGCCGCCGTTAGACGGCGCCCTACGGGCGGCAATAGACGATAAGGGTTTCGCGGGAGAAGCGCGCCCTTCAAGGCGCGGAGCGCCGAGACGCCGGACATTCGGGAAAAAGTTCCCGACGTCGAATGAATTGGTGTCGGGATGGATTGCAATAATTCAACTGAGCCGCCCCGCAATGCGGCGCTATCGTCACGGCGTCGCGGGTCGGCAAACTGAAATGCTGCGCGTCTCTTTCTCCCGACACGCCGAACCGCGACAGCTCAACGTGCTTGGCACGCAACAACGGGGCGGACCCTTGGGTATGACTCGTCGGACAGCTCGGCCCTGCGGTCCGCTGGGCGCCCTTTTTTTTGCGCTCGCCATCACCGGAGCTCGCGCCGACACGTTCGTGCTTCCGACCTTCGACGTCGTCGCCACGACGCCGCTCGGCGGCAACGAGATCGACGTTGCAAGATATCCCGGCGCCGTCTGGCAGACCGGCGCCCAGGACATCCAGACCTTCAATGATACCACGCTCACCGACACGCTGGCCCGCTCGGCGCCGGGCGTCACCGCCGGCAATGTCTCCGGCAACGAGTTCGAGCCAGACCTCTTCTATCGTGGTTTCGATGCGACTGCGGTCACCGGCACGCCCCAAGGGCTGGCCGTGTACCAGAACGGCAGTCGCATCAACGAGGCGTTCGGCGACGTCGTCAATTGGGACCTCATCCCGGCCAATGCGATTGACAAGACGACGATCATCGCCGGCGATCCGATTTTCGGCCTCAACGCCCTCGGCGGCGCCGTCACCGTGACGATGAAGAACGGCTTCACCTGGCAGGGCTTGGAAGCCAATCTCCAGGGCGGCTCATTCTATAATGCGCAAGAGCAAATCCAGTACGGCAAGCAGGTCGGCGCCTGGTCGATCTATCTCGCGGCCACACAGATCGACGACGGCGGCTGGCGGGTCGCCGAAGCGTCGCAGCTCACCAATTTCTACGGCGACGTCGGCTACAAGGCGAACGGGTTTGAGTCGCACCTGCAACTCACCGCGGCGAACACCCAGTTCGGCGTCGCCGCCTACACGCCGCTTCAGCAACTGCAGACGAATTGGGGCAGCGTCTATACCATCCCCCAGACGACCAATAACCAGATGGCCATGCTCCAATGGAACGGCAGCTACGCCTATTCCCCTACGCTGAATTTCCAGGCAGCGGCCTATTTCCGCGGCTTCAACCAGCAGCACGCAGACGGCAACGGGACCGACGTAACCCCTTGTCCGCCGTTTTCGTGCCTGAACGGAAGCCCGGTTCATGACACGCTCGGCGGAATCATCCCCGACATCTCGCAGAACGGCGCGCTCGACCTCGGCGAGAACGACCGAAACCAAACGCAATCGCGCTCCCTCGGCGTCAGCGGGCAGGCTGTCGACACCGACAAGATTTGGGGCCGCGACAACACGCTGACCGTCGGCACGTCGCTCGACCATGGTTGGACGCATTACACCGGCAACAGCGAACTTGGCACCATCAATTTCGCCAACAATTCGTACCCGTTGACCGGCTATGGGTACATCATCGACGAGCCTGACAGTTTCCTGAACCCGATCGACGTCAATGCGAACAACACCTATGCCGGCGTCTACGCGCTCGACACGTTCAACGCCACCGATCGCCTGACGCTGACCGGCGGCGCGCGCTTTAATTTCGCCGGGATCAGTCTCGAGGGCACGAACGACGCTCTCCTCAGCGGATACTCGGACTACTTCCACCTCAATCCGACGGCCGGCTTCACCTACAAGATCACGCCTGACATCAACTTCTACGCTGGATATGCGATGACCAATCGCACGCCGACGCCGCTCGAGCTCGGTTGCGCCAGCCCCACTGACCCCTGCATCATCGACAACTTCCTGTCCTCCGACCCGCCGCTCAAGCAGGTTGTCGGCAACACTTTTGAGCTGGGTTTCCGTGGTCAGAACGCTCTTGCCGGATGGGGGCCCCAATGGGGCAAGCTGCAATGGTCGGCCGGGCTCTTCCGCACCACGCTCACCAATGACATCTTGCCGGTGGTGAGCACGTTCAACGGCTTCGGCTACTACACCAACGTTGGCACGACCTTGCGCCAGGGGGCGGAGGCCAGCCTGCAATGGACCGGCGACCGGTGGTCGGCCTACGCCAATTACACCTATATTGACGCCATTTATCTCACGACCTTCGAGGAGCCGTCGCCGAACAATCCATTGGCCGACGCCAATGGAAACATTCCGATCACCAACGGCACGCAGATCGCCGGCATCCCAAAGAATACGGTGAAGGTCGGCGTTGACTACGCCGTGACGCCCAACTGGAAGATTGGCGTGGACATGGTCGCGGCCTCGGGTCAGGTGATCTTCGGTAATGAGAACGGCGCGGTTCCGCAAGTTCCCGGCTATGCCGTGTTCGGCCTGCACACTTCCTACCAATACAACAAGCAAGTGCAGATTTATGGCTACGCTCAGAACATCTTCGATCAGCGTTATTATACTTCCGGCGGCCTGGTCCAGACCGGGGAGTTCATGACCGGCCCGGCCATTACGGATCCGCGGACGTTCGGGCCCGGAAAGCCCTTCGCCATCTACGGGGGGATCAGGATCACGCTGTAGTGCATTTGTCCGTGGGCCATGGTTCGGCGACGGTTATACGGAGGAACCATGAATCGGACCGTTCCAGTTGCATTTGTGGCGACTTTACTCGCCCATCCGGCGCTGGCGAAAGACACGCAATTTTGGAATTTGACCGCGTCTACGGTGAAGTCTTCCGAACTGGCGCCAGCCGGCACGACGGCGTTCGGCCCCAACCAGTGTGTCAATGACGCAGACGGCGCGGTCGACCACGACGAGCGCCTCAACATCAAGGGCGTCAGGACTGGCGCGTATGACGCAAAGCATACGCTGGCCGATGGGCGCAAATGCATGGCGAAGAATGTGCAGGTCGTTACCGGCAAGGCGTTCTCCATAGAGGAAAAGGATCTGATCGGCTGCGCAAAATAAAGATGCGCCGAGCATGCGTCGTACGCGGCCCATACCCGTATCCACTGAAGATTGTCGGACAAGCATGAACGATGTGATACTATTACTTGCAATCGGCTGCCATCGCGACATGTCGCGGGCAACGGGAGCGCGGTTACGTTCCCTCATGCGCTGATTGCACATATCGCTTTCGCGAGGAGACGGAGTGATGACGCTCTCAAGACGTAAGATGCTTGCATCGCTTGCTGGCTTGCTTGCTTTCAGCGGGACGCCAGCGATTGCGGACTCCGGCCTGCCAAAGGGACTCGATACGGACGCTGACGGGACGGTAGATCTCGCAGAAGCGAAAAAAGCCGCCGAAACGCTGTTCGATAAACTCGACCACGATCACGACGGCACACTGGACGCGAAGGAAGTGCGCGGGAGAATGGCGAAGGGCGATTTCACCGCGGCCGATCTCGACAAGGATGGAACGCTTTCGAAGGACGAATACCTCGCTTTGGTCGAGAAGCGGTTCAAGGAGGCGGATCGCGATAACGACGGCACGCTGACCGCGGCGGAGCTGCGAACCAAGGCGGGCCGCGCGCTGTTGAAACTGTTGGAGTAAATTTTTCAGAGCGCGTCTTGGTATTGGCGGGTATGCGACGGCTTGGAAGCGTTGAACCTTTCTCCGGTTGGGCTGGTTCTCGCGGCGGGCGTCGTCGGCAAGGCGGTGATGGCCGTGCTGTTCGTCGTCTCCTTTTGGTGCTGGGCGCTCATCATTGAGGGCGTGATCTCAGTCACGCGCTTGCGCCGCGGTGATCTCAGTCACGCGCTTGCGCCGCGCCGGCCGCGTTGCGCGCGCAGTTGCGGTATCACACAAACGGCTCGCAACGATGTCGCGAGCAATCGAAAATGATTTCGGGAAAACTTGTCATGGACTCCGGGCCAAACAACCCTCCAATATGAGTGGGCGATCGCGGTCGAAATTCCTGCTTTGCAAACAACCGGCGATGGCGCGGGAGCGAGCAAGCGAGGTCAAATTGATCATCGACCCCAGATCCATGGACGATTCGACCGGCGTCCTTCAGCGTTTCAATTCCCTCGGCTTTCAGATCGTCGCGGTTCCGATCGCTGTTCTCGTCGTCTGGCTTGCGGCGACGTTGACGTTCATGGTCGCTGATGCGCGCGAGAGGATCCAAAGCGAGGTCGCATCGAGCACGGCTCTGGCGCGAGCGATGATGGAAAGTGCCGTTCAGAGCTTGCAAGAGGGTCTGGACCCGGTTGAGGCGCTCGATCGTCTGAGCCGGCTTTCGCCTCGCGTCCGTCACGTGCGAATCACGATCGCGACCTCCGGGCAAGAGGCGGCGGACGCCAGGGTCATTCCGAGCGCCGAGGTGGAGACGGCGGCTCCTGGCTGGTTCGTGCGGCTGATCGGCCTGCCGCAAGGATTGGAGACATTGAAGCTGGGTTTCGCAGGACGACCGCTTGGCTACGTTTTGATCGCACCGAACCCGGCCGACGAGATCGACGAGATATGGCGCGACTTTTTGTATTTGTCGGCAATATGCGGATCGGCCACCTTAATCAACGCTGCGGCGGTGTTCCTGGTGTTCGCCCGCACGCTGCGACCTATCCGTGAACTGGGCGCTGGGCTCGAACGCCTGGAGCAAGGAGACTTCACGACCGCGCTTCCGCCGGCGCGCCTCGACGAACTCGAACCGATCCGTGATCGTTTCAACAAACTCGCCGCCTCGCTCTTGGCCAGCGAAGCCGAAAATCGCAGGCTCTACCAGAGGGTAGTGTCTCTTGCGGAAGCGGAGCGCAAGGGCATTGCCCGGGAGCTGCACGACGAGCTTGGACCCTGCCTTTTCGGGATTCGCGCGGAGACGGCGAGCATCGTGGATATCGCAGCCGCTCTCTTGCCCTCCGGATCCGCGATCTCGGCGCGCGCGAAAGCGATCAACGATCTGGTCGACGCCGTGCAACAGATCAATCGCCGAGTGCTGGAAGCGCTGAGGCCGGTGACGCTCGCCGAGCTCGGACTCGCAGCTGCGCTGCGCGATCTGGTCGACAACTGGCAGGAGCGAAACCCGAGCGCTCTCGTTGCCCTGGACGCCGCCGACGCCGAGGTGGAAGGCGTCGACGAGCCGGTGGCGCTTGCGGTCTATCGCATCGTGCAGGAGTGCCTGACGAATGTGGCGCGCCACGCCTCGGCCGATTTCGCTGAGATCGTGGTGAAGAGGCAACGCGCAACCACGGTGAATACGCCGAGCGGTCCTCGTCCTGGATCGGCGACCGATGCGATCCGGCTTCACGTGAGGGACAACGGAAAAGGTTTCCTCGATGGAGCCCGCCGCGGATTGGGCCTGCGGGGAGTTGAAGAGCGTGCGCGAGGACTTGGAGGACAGGTGACGGTCACCGCTGAACCCGGCCGAGGGGTCGCCGTAGACGTCTGGCTGCCGATTGGAGGCTGACATGAAAGCGGCGTCACGCATTCTCATCATCGATGATCACGCGACGGTGCGCACAGGTTGCGGCGTGTTGTTCGCGCGCTGGCCGGAAATCGAGGTCGTCGAGGCCGGCAGCGGAGAGGAGGGCCTCGAGCTCGCGCTGTCAACTCCTCCCGACGTCGTGCTGCTCGACTTGAATTTGCCCGGGACAAGTGGGTTCGATGTCCTCAAGCGATTGCGCGCGGAACTCCCTTCTGTGCGGGTCATCGTCTTCTCGATGTACGAGGATCCGGTTTTTGCCGCGCGGGCGATCCAGATGGGGGCGAAGTCCTATGTCAGTAAGGCGGATAGGGCGGAGACGCTGCTCGAGGCGCTGCAGGCCGTGCTTCGGGGGGAGGATTATCTCAGTCATCGCATGGCGCAGAAACTCGCGATCATGGAGCTGCGGGCAGAAGACACTCCTCTCAGGCTTCTGACCCAGCGCGAGCTAGACGTGCTGCGGCTGTTCGCGAGCGGCAAGAGTCTCGGCGAAATCGCGGGCGCCCTCGACATCGGCTATCGCACCGTCGCCAACGTCGTCTCCCTGATCAAGCGCAAGCTCAACGTCAACACCACGACGAAGCTTCTGCTGATCGCGTCCGAATACATGAAATTGCGTATGTAGGTCCGAGGGCGCAAAAAAATGATCTCCCTCCCTCTCCCCCTTCGCCGTCGGCCGCGGCGAGCGGCTACAGGTCTGTGCTCGGCCTCGACCCAACCAGAGACGAATGGCTGATGATGGCGCGTTCTCCCCGTTCATGGTGTCGAGTTGAATGTCCGCAACGGGCCGAAGGACGGTCCTTCAGTAAAGTCATGCTTACAGGCTGGGACCGTGAGGGGATGGCGAAGGCGGACTTGGAGGTTGCGGATCAGCCGAGCTGACCGCGTCCGCTCGGAGTTGGATGGCTGCCGCGACGGCTCTCGCATGTTCGGCGATAAGCGCCGCGGCCTGCTTCAGGCGGTCGAACGCTGCCTCGGCCAGCGTTTCGAGCGCGCCGCGTTGCTGAGCGAAGGCCTCGCGCGCAAGGCCGGCCTCATAAGCCGCCTTCATCTGGCCAGCGGCATCCGAGCGGGCCTGCGCCTTCTCGATCCGGTTATGCGAGGAAAGCCCCGCCTCGACCGCCTGGTCGTGGCGGCGATATGCCTTGCCGACGAGGTCGAGCGCGAGCGCCTTATAGGGCTTAGCCGAGGCGTCCTTGGCGACGCGCGCCCATAAATCATCCTCGGTCATCGGCGTGACGTCGCCGAGCGCCCGGGAGCGTTGTACGGCGGCGTGGAGCGCGACCTTGGAAATCAGCGTGTGCGTGCGGCCGGTGGCGCGGCTCTCGGCCGTATAAGTCTTGAAAGCCGACGTGGCTCCAGTTCCGTGGGGCAGAGCGTTGATGTGCTCGCCCTTGGTGCTCATGCCTTGTGCGGCGTCGATCGTGAAGGCGCGGCCGAATCCCAGAAGAAGCCGTCCGGTCCGCTGGTCCGAGAGGCGCTTCCAGTCGAGCTCGGCGGTCTGGCCGCGCGCGTTTCGAAGAACGAGGCCAGCGGCCGTCTTGCGGACCACCTCGACGATATCGCCGTTGTTTCCGATCGTCGCGCGCTCGCCACCGATCTGGGCCACGGTCTTACGATAGATCCGCAGCCGGTCGCCCGTGGCGATCGGCAGTTCGAAGAATTCTGCTTTGTCGCCGCGATAGACGACAGCCTTGTAGGTCGCCTCGTCCGTCCCGATCTCACCGCGGGCCTTGAGGCGCTCGCGGATCGCCCGGCTGATGTCGGCGGCCTCTGCGTTGGTCAGCGTGGTCAGCGTGACCCCGTAGCTCGGATCCTGCGCCTTGAGCGCGTCGTCCCGCTCAATATAGAGGTCGGCGATCTGACGCACGACCTGATCGTAGTCGCCTTCGAGGAGCCGGGCCGTGCCGTCGTCCCGCTTCATGGCGAAGGCCGCGGCCGCCTCGCCGTCGCGGAAGAGCGAGGCGATCTTGCGGTCGTGATCGCTCTTCTGGCGAACGGCGGTCAAAGCCTCGGGCAGGGCGGTCTTGGGCAGAACGCGCTTCAGGAGTGCGATCGTGTCGCCGGCCTCGATCGACTGGACCTGCTCCCGGTCGCCGAGCATCTTGATGGTCATGCCAGTCTCGGCCTGCAGCTCGAGCAGGCGCAGCATGGGGCGAGGGCCGATCTGGCTGATCTCGTCCACGACAAGGACGGTTTTGGCGTCGGGGCGGAATTCCCCGGTGTCGATGGCGTTGAGGAGGGGCTGAAGGGCCCAGGTCTCGTCGACGCCGGCGTCCTTGAGGGCGTCGGCCTGCCGCCAGGCGGTCGACATGCCGACGATTGTTCGCCCGTCCGAAGCCCATGCGTCCACCAGGGGCTTGAGGAGCGTGGTCTTGCCCGACCCCGCAACGCCGGTGAGGAGCGAGAGCTTGCCTCCGCTGCCCAGCGCATGGATGGCGGCCCGCTGCTCCCTCGAGAACCGGATGCCCGCATCCCCGGCCTCGTTCGCCTCGATCGCGCGCCGGATCGCCGCGTCGGAGAGCGCGTCGGAGCGGTCGATCGCTGCGAGCTTGGATTTCTCGACGACGTCGCGCTCGATCTGCAGCTGCTCGGTATGGCTGAACCGGATTTTGCCTTCGTGGACGCCGAAGACGAGGGCGACGCAATTGCCGTCATGAACGAAGCCGCGCTTCTCGAACAGATTGACGATCGCATCGACGTCGTCCCGCCCGCCCGTCGCCCCAGCCTCGATCAGGCCGCGTGCGGCATGGACGCGCAGCCGCTCGGCGTCGAGGACGGCCGCCGTCTGGAATTCCGCCGAGAGCGCTTCCGACGCCAGAGCGTAGGCCGCCTCATGGCGCTGGGCCTCCGTCCATTTCACGGGCGCCGCCGCGTCGAGGACGGTTTTCGGCGTCCAGCCGATGGCGGCCGCTTGGCTTCGCCAGACCGATTGCGCCTCGTCCTTGCTTTTGCCGAGCCGTCCGGCCGCGCTTGCCTCGTGCAGGAGCTGCTTCTTGCGCTCGAGCGAGAGCTCGTCCCACTCCATGGCGTTATCCTTGGCATAAGCCTTGGCGTCGCCGATCACCTGGCGGTCGCGCTTGGAAAAGGTCGCAACCGCGCTTTCGGGGATATCGAGAACAACGACGGCCTCGCGCTCGGCGTCGAGCCCGACCCGGACGCCGAGCGCCCGCAGGCGGTCGGCAAGCCGCGCCTGGAAGATCGCACCGTATTCATGAACCTTGTGGGCGGTCAGCGCCTTCGAATCGATCGAGCCGACCCGTCCATCGTCCGTGACCACGACGTTCGGAATGAAATTGTGCAGATGGTAGTGGGGATCGCCGGCGATCGGCGCGTCCATCAGATAGGTCGCGCCGTTCGGCCCGTTCTGGACGGCGAGGGTCGGCCGGGCGGCGTCATGAGCGAACGTCACCCAGCCGATCTCGCCACGCTCGGAACCTTTCTCGCCCGCATGCCCCTTCCTTGCGACGCCGAGGTCTCGTGAGGCGTAGCGGAGCGCATCGTCGCTCGCGGCATGCATGGCGTTGCGGATCAGCTGTCGCTCGGCCTCGGTCGGCGCGAATTCGGCCGCAAGCGATACGGATTTATGGGGGGCGAACACGAAATCAAAGCCAGAATTCTTCCGGACATGCTCGCTCCAGTCAGCCCCGTTGTCGGCCCGTCGCGCCTCGAACAGGGCGTCGAGTTCATCGTCGCGCGGGTCGGCCCGGACCTTGGCGACCCCGAGCGCCGTCGCGACGCGCGGCGACATATCCGGCCGCCAGTTCGCCCGCTCGCCCCGGCCGGTATAGTAGGCGGTCAGGCGCTCGCCGGTTTCGAGGTCGCGACCGTCGATTGAGACGCCATGGACCTTGAGCGTTTCGGGCTCGGGCTTGTCCTGGGTCATATAGGCGCGGATCAGCGCGCCTTCGCTTGCGGCGGAGACTTTGGCGAAGTTGAGCATGTCAGGCTCGTCCGGCGCCGATCGCGGGGGCGCCGTTGGCGGCGGCGGAGACGGTTGGGTCGAGGCGGGTGACGATTTCGAGGGTCTGGCGCATGAGGCCGGCGAGCGCCGACTGTTGGGTGATGAGTCGCGACAGAAGGTCGGCGAGACTCGGGCCTTGCTGTTCGGGCCGCTCCGGGGTCAGCACTTCGATCATGTGGGCGATGAGGCCGGAAAGGGTTTCGACCTGTCCCTGAAGCGAATTTCCATTCACCAGAAGGGCGTCTTGCGCATGATCCATCTTGTCGACGGTCTCGCGCAGTCCGATCAGATCGTCGCCGATTCGGGTCAGGCGGGCGTCGAGGGTTTCGCGGGGCGTGGCAGCGGCCATGAACATGAACCTTCGGTTAGGAAAAGCCTGCCGAGAGGTTTGGCGGCGCACGGCGCGAACGGCAAAATGAATGACGCCGGCGAGGCTGCGCGCTTCGCCAGCGTCGGGTTTGCCGGGGGCAGGGGTCAAATGGGCAAGCCCCCGGCGATGGTCGCTCGGCTCAGCCGAAGCAAGCTTCTAGTGCTTGGTCCGGGTCCACTGCATTCCGGGTCGCGCCCGGTCGAGGAAGGTGATTGCTCGCTGCATATTGTCACGAACGGCGTCGTGGAACTCGTTCAGGTTCTGGGTCGAGCGCGCCTCCCCTTTCTCCGGGTCGTCGGTCATCTGCTGGAGGAAATGGACGCCGACGCGCTGCATTTCGATGGCGATGATCTGAGCGTCGATCAGCGCGCGCTCGAGGAGCCAACGCTCGTAATCGACCTCATCGCCCTTGAGGCCGATATAGCCGCTGTCCGGTCCGTTGTAGCTGCCGGTTTTGCGAATCTCCGGCAGGACGGTGCCTGTGACCCACCTGCGGAAGCGTTTGGCCTCGGGCTTACGACTCGAGAAGATGAGATTGTACAGTCCAGATTCATTAATTGCGTTGAGGTTCTGTGGGCCGCCAGGGGTGTCACTATTGACGACCCCCTTCTCATCGTCGTCGAAATCGGCGATCGCGTCGCGAGGGTTCGCAATGCCGAGAATGTCGCAGACGTCTTTGGCGACAAACCAGGTCTGGTCGCCTTTCATGACGGCGCGAACAAGGCTTTCTTCGAACTTGAATTCGGTCGGCAAGTCTGGCGATTTTGCGTACTTAGGCGTCTCTTCGGATGGCATAACGTGTTCCTTTTCAGTGGCTTGGCGCGTCATGGATATGAGACGGCGCGCCGCGCAGCTGGCCCTTCGGCCCGGTTGGATCAGGAACCATTTCCCGATCGCCCTTTGAGCGTGCGGGACGACGGCGCGAACAAGTACGGGAATATTTGCGCTTCTTTCGCACTTCGCCGGTGGACGCCTTCGGCGCGCGGAACGCGCGCTCCGCGAAGCGGACCTGCACCAACGGTGCATTGGTCCGTATGAGTGTTTTTTGCTGCTTTTGACTGACACGCGGCCGACACGCCAGCGAGACGCGAGTGAAGCGGAAGCGAAACGGGAGTGACACGCCTTGGCCGATATTGACGAAGAGCGAGGCGCGCCGGCGGGCGCCGAGGGCTCGTTCGCGAGCATGAAATGCGCATGAGTTCTTCGCGCCGTGCGGGTGTCTGATGAGTCGGTCGAAAGGAGACTGACCTATGCACACGAATACGATGATGAACATTGGAGACGAGGCGGCGCGCCGCCGACTGATCCTCGCCCTCGGGCGCGGCAAGTCCGGGAAGACCCTGTGGTCGCGGTGGCTGGTCGAGACAATGCGGGCACGGGGCGTAAGCCCCGTGGCGGCGGATGCGGACTGGAGCACGCCCGGGCTCTCTCGTCATGACGAGGACGCCGTGCGTCTCGGCAGCGAGCCCCGCGCTCACACGAATTGGTGGAAGACGGTGCTGGCGAACGGCGACGAACTCGCTGGGCGTCCGGTCGTCGTCGACTTCAGCCTGGACGCGGGCCTCGTCCGTAACGTCGACCCGGAGGGGACGAACTTCGCCGAACGCTATGCGCCGCGCGGCTTTGACGTAACGAAGGTGTTTTTCTTCGCCCCCGACATTGGGGACGTCGCAACCTTCACGAACGTCGGCGGGGGCGTGACCGCGGCGAGCACGTTGCTGGTGTTGAACGAAGGGGCGATCGGAAGCCGAAGGTCTGATCGGTTCGACGCAGTTCTGGCGCATCCCGCGGTTCGGGAGGCGATCGGGAAAGGCGCGAGCGTGGTGCGGATGCCGGAACTGCGTGTGGACCAGGAGAGGGTGAGCGAGATCGTCGACTTCACCTCATTCGCCGAAGGCGAGGGCGGTGAAGCCAAGCCGGTGTCGTTCGATCGGCACGCCGTGCGAACGTGGCTTGGGCGGATGGAAGAGGCGTTTGCGCCGTTTGGCGCGGAGCTCGCGCTCGGATGAGCGCGGCGGGCGAAGCCTCCCGCAGGGTCGAAAGCGGGAAGCGGAGCGGGGCGACCGGCCGGGAAGCGGCGTTAGCCGTGGCCGGTCGATCCCCGCGTCGCTCGTCGCTCTTCTGGTGGCTGTTCGACAATCATGACGAACTGCTTGAAGCGAAAGGCATGGGCGGGCTCGGATTTCCATGGAAGGCCATGTGTCCGGTCTTCGCCGAGCTTGAGCTGACCCTGGCGGCCGGCGCGCCCGTCACCCCGGAGCGAGCGCGGCAAACCTGGTGGCGCGTTCGCAAAGAGAAGGCCCGGCTGCGGCGGTTGGAAGCGGAAGCGGAAGCCGAACGCGCCCTCCGGCGCGCGCAGGATCCGCGACGCAACATGCCGTCGCGGATGTCGGGCCGATACGAAGCCCCGCTCGCCGAGGTTCAGCCTCGGCGAGCGGTCAGTCAGCCGCAACCGCAACCCGTCTCCAACCTCCCGGCGATCGTCCGGGACGAGGGGACGGACCTTCCCGTCGATCCGTCGATGATCGTGATGTTCCAGGGGGAGCCCCTGGACCTGAACATCTTCGTGCGGCCCGGCGTGCAGGAGCCCTGGGAGAAGCCAGGGCTGAGCGCGGAGGCGCGACAGCACATCAAGGTGACGATGCTGACGCTGCGCTTCGAGCACTGGAAGAAGGATCGAATTCTGGACCTGAACAATCCGATAGACCGAGAAAGGAAACGGTTGAATGCCCTTCGAAACGCTCAACGATGACCGCAAGCCGGTCCTGATGATCGTGGTCGGCCGCCAGCGGGTCGGCAAGACGACATTCCTCAATGCGCTCGCGCAATATCTGCGCAGCCATGGCGCGTCCTTCCAAATCTGGGACGCCGACAAGATGAATGCGACGAACAACATGTCGCTCTTCCACCGGGAGGCGCTTCAGCCGACGTCGGTCGATCCGGAAGACGTCAAGGCGTGGCTCGAACAGCGGTTCACCGATCTGGTCGAGCGGCGGTTCGACGCGATGCTGGACGTTGGCGGCGGCGATACGCCGCTCGCGCGTCTGGTCGCCGAAGTGCCGATCGCCACCACCCTCGAGGACGAGGGCGTGCGCGTCGTGGTCGTCCATGTGGTCGGGCCCGATCTTGCGGACCTCGATTATCTGGATCGGTTCGAACAGGATGATCTCTTCTCGCCGGAGGCGACGCTGATCGTCATGAACGGCGGACTTGTCCTGTCCGGCCGGTCGCTGGATTTCGCGTTCCAACAGATCAACGACCACGACACGATCACGCGATCCCTGACCAAGGGGGCGCGAATCGTGGAGATGCCCCGTCTCGCCTGCATGGGAGCGGTGACGGATCGGGGACTGGCGTTCGAGGACGCGATGAATGGCAAGGTAGGCGCCGATGGGCGCAATCTTGTGCTCCTCGACAGGCCGCGCGTTCGCAAGTGGTGGACCAAAGAATTTCCGGAGATGGTTCGCCGCATCCCCGCGGAGTGGCTGCCGGAAAGGGGCGATCCTGAGAGGACCGATCGGACCGGACCCGTGCGCGGATCGGCGGCGGCCGAATAGACGGGGAACCGAAGATGGCGAACGAGCGCAGCAGCGAGGCCCCGACAGGGCCTCGCGATCTCGAACTCAAGGATCATATCCGGGAGGTCGAGAGGGCGGCGGCGGACTGGGGCGTTCATGTCGACGCGCTCGAAGGCCGGTTCATCGGCGCGTTGTTGGCCGCAATCCGGGAGAGCGGTCGGACGAATCTTGCGGTCCTTGGCGACATCGAGGCGCTTTTGGAGCGTGCGAGAGCGACGGGAGAAGGAGAGCTTCGTCGGATCGGCTTGCTGATCGAGGCCAGTCAGCAGACGTTGAGCATGGCCCAGCAGGCGGCGGAAACATCCGCCGCCGCAGGCGAGCGCGCCGAACGGGTTTTCAACGCCTCGGTGGCGAAGATCGCAAAGGACCTGTCGGTGAAGCTTCTGGACGAATGCCAGCAATGGCTTGTCCTGAAGCAGACCCAGCACAATCGGCGCGACGCGCGGCGGCTTGCCGCCGGCGTCGCGGCGGCGGCGCTGGCGGTGTTCGTCGGCGGCTATACGATGGCGGGATGGAGACAGGACAAAGAGACGCAGGCGGAACAGGCTGTGGTCGCGGCGGTCGAGCGGTGCTGGAAGAGGCCGGTTACGCTGCATGACAGCAACGGCGGTCCGGTCGAGATGTGCCGCCTTCAGGATCTCCTGCCAAAGCAAGGCGGGATAGATCGAGGGGATCCCACAGGAAAACGGCTGCGCGTTCCGACGAGGAACAAGCGGCCGTGGACGGGTGAGGCGTCCAAGGCGCGAGCCGCATGACGGCCGAGAGGCCGTCGGCGTCGGCGGGGATCAGGCCCGGCGCT
>CAWGGX010000014.1:0-133285 GCA_963822215.1 uncultured Alphaproteobacteria bacterium | reverse complement strand
GTCCCAGACGAAGGCGATCAATCTGGCGATCGATGAGATCAATGCGGCCGGCGGCGCCGCGGGCAAGAAGCTCGAGCCGGTGTTCATCACTTATGCAGGAACGCCCGACACTGCGGTCGACGGGGCCACGCGCGCGGTGGAGAAGGACGGCGCGCTCTTCCTGACCGGCATGGACACATCGGCGGTGTCGCCGGCGCTCTCGGCGAAACTCGCCTCCCTCAATGCGCTGATGGTCGAGGTTTACGCGCAGGCGGACCAGATGACCGGCAAGGCCTGCAATCCCAACTACTTTCGCGTCAACGTCAACGACTCAATGCTGATGAACGCGGTCGGCGAGTTCCTCAAGGATAAGTCAATCAAGTCGTGGGACATCATCGCGGTCGATTATTCCTCCGGACGTGACGCTGCGCAGAAGTTTCAGGCGCTGGTCAAATCGCGGGGCGGAACGATCGGAAAGGTGCTCTTCGCGCCCTTCGGGACCGCGGACTTCGGCGCCAAGATTTCGGAACTCGGCGCCAATCCGTCGGAAGGCCTCTACGTCACGATCTTCGGAAGCGACGCCATCAATCTCGCCAAGCAGCAGGCTCAGTTCGGACTGTTCAGCAAGTACAAGATGGTGATCGGAAACTCCTTCGTCATCCCCCAGGTGCTGCCGGCGATGGGCGACTCGGCGCTCGGCGTCTACCAGACGCTCGGGTTCGTGCCTGGCGAACCCGGAGCGCAGGCCGACGCTTTTGTGAAGGCGTACAAGGCGAAGTACAATGGCGAACTGCCCGCCTACACGTCGGCCGACCAATACGCCGCGATCCAACTCATGGCGGCGGCGATCAACAAGGCGAAATCAACCGACGTCGCCGCGGTCCGCGCCTCATTGTCAGGCCTCAAGGCCGACACCGTTCTCGGGACAGCGGAGGTTCGCGCCCAAGACCATCAGACGGCGCGACCGATCCTGATGAATGAGATCGTCAAAGGTCCGGACGGCAAGGCTACCTACAAAATCGACAAGGTTTTCCTCGGGTCAGAAATCATGCCCCCGGTGGACCCGGCATGCAAAATGTGAGGTCGACCCGCTCCGACGACCTCGATCCCTGCGCCGCTTTCTGTCTCCAGCGCGGGTCTGAGGCGCTCAGCCTAAACGACGACCGACACTTTGCCGAACTGGGCGCTCGATTCCAGCCGGTCAAAGGCGGCGTTGATGTCGGACATGCGAAAGCGGGAGTCGATCACGGGCTTGACCAGGCCGCGATTGAAGACGTCGAGCAGTTGGCTGAGTTCGCTGATGCTTCCGCCGGTGGATCCGTAGATTTCAAGTTGGCGGATGAAGACTCGTTGCAGATCCGCCGGCGGATTGGCGCCGGTGGTCGCGCCACAGGTCACAAGTCGTCCCCCACGACGCAGCGACTTCAGGGATTCGCCCCAGCTCGCGGCGCCGACGCTATCGATCGCCATGTCGACGCCGCCGCCGCTCAGGTCGAGGATCGCCGGGGATACCTTGTCCTTCGCGTAGTTGACGCCGCCGTCGGCGCCCATCGCAACGGCGCGCGCGATCTTTTCATCGCTGGACGACGTGACGAAGACGCGCGCGCCGACGAGCTTCGCCAGCTGGAGACAGGCCACGGCGACGCCGCCGCCGATCCCAACGATCAGCACGCTCTCTCCCGGCCGCAGCGCCCGCTTGCCAAAGAGCATCCGCCATGCAGTCAGGTGCCCCGTCATCAGCGCACCGGCCGCCTCGACATCGGCGTCGTCGGGCAGTGGGAAGAAGCAGCGTGTTGGCATCGCGACATATTCGGCGAAGCCGCCGTGCCGATGCTCGCCCATGATTTTTACGCGCTCGCACAGCGGCTGGTCGCCAGCGAGGCAATAGCGGCATCTGCCGCAAAAGGCCTCGGAATAGAGCATAGCGTTCATGCCGGGACGCAATGCACTGCCGGGCTCGGCTTCCAGGACGATGCCGGCGGCGTCGATCCCCATGACCTGCGGCAACACATGGGTGATCCCAGCTCCGCTGTCGCGCATGTAGAGATCGACGCGATTGAGCGAACCGGCGACCACCTTGAGGACCAACTCGCCGGATGCAGCCGTCGGATCGGCGAAATCGCGCCAGCTCACGCCGCTTCGCCCTCGCTTCTCCAGAACAACCGCCTTCATGCGTCTCTCCATCCTCCCCAGGAACTGCGTCCGTTCGGCGGACGCGATGCCCGGGAGACGATATTGGTTCGCTAACGTACTGTCGAGGTCCGAAGCCGCATGATTTCCTTTGCGCTAACAGAGGACCAGATCCTCGCCCAGGCCTCGGCCCGTGGTTTCGCTTCCGGCGAGGCCCGACCGGCGGCGCGCGCCGCCGAGGAGAAGGGCGCGTTTCCCGAGGCTCTGCTTCGCGGCGCCTGGGACCTCGGACTGTCCCAGGCCGCGGCGTCCGGCGAGCTGATCGAGCAGCCGGCGGTTCTCAACGCCCTTGTGCTTGAGGAAATCGGCTGCGGCGACGCGGCGCTGGCTGTCGCGCTCGCGGGCGCGCTCGGTTTCGTGAGGGCGATCGTGGAGCAGGGAACGAAGGGTCAGCGCGAGCGGCATCTCCCGCCCTTCCAGTCCGACACGCCCACTTTCGCCGCCGTCGCTACGGTTGACGCCGGGTGGTTTCGCGGCGCGGGTCGCGCGACGCGGGCGGCGAGGGCCGGAAAGAGCTGGCGGATCGAGGGCGCGAAAGCGCTCGTTCCGCTTGCCGCACGCTGCGATCGGTTTCTCGTGACAGCGGAGACGGATGAGGGGGTTCGCGGCTTTATCGTCGCCGCGAACACATCCAATCTTCTGATCCAGGTCGCCAAGGGCACGCTGGGCTTGCGGGCGCTGCAGATGGCCGACGTCGTTCTCGACGGCGTCGAAGTCTACGACGACGATGTGTTGCCGGGCGGCGTCAGACGCTTAATAGATGCGAGCCGCATCGCGCTGACCGCTGTCCTCAGCGGCCTCGCCCGCGCCGTCTACGATTATGCCTTGCCATATGCCAAGGAGCGCGTGGTGCATGGCGAGGCCATCGGCCGAAAACAGGCCGTCGCTTTCAAGCTTGCGGACATGCATATCGCTGCGAATGCGATCCGTTGGTCGGGTTTGAGAGCCGCGGCGGAATTCGATTCGCGTTCGGAGGCGGCCCGCACTGCACGCCTCGCGCAGCGCTACGCCGCCGAACAGGCGCTGAAGATCGCCGACGAGGGTGTCCAGATCTTCGGCGGCTACGGCTTCGTTCGCGATTATCCGCTCGAGATGTGGTACCGAAACGCGCGGTCCCTCTCTGTGCTCGACGGTCTTGTCGGGGTTTAGAGGATGGGACGATGATCAGTTTCGCGCTGACCGACACTGACGCCGCGATTCTCGGGGAAGCGAGGACGCAAGCCGATCTCGCCTCAAAATACGCGCGCGATTTCGAGCATGATGAAGACCGGCTGCTGCCTCACGCCTTTCCGGAAGCGGAGGGGCGGCCGGACCCACGGGCCATGCTCGCATCCTTGGCGTCCGAGACGAGCGGCGCCAAGATTTTGCATGCGCTGCTGTATCTCGAGGATTGGCGCGGCGGCGTCCCCTTGCGCGAGTCCCGTTATTCCCTTGGCAACACCGCGCTGAGGATTGCAGGCACGCCGGAACAATACGCACGCTGGCGCGATCGAACGATCGCGATCGGCCTCACCGAGCCAGCCGGAGGCTCCGACCCGGCTTCGACCCGAACGACCGCGACCTGGGACGCCGAGTCCGGCGAGTGGCTGATCGAGGGGGAGAAGACCTTCATTACCTACGCGGAAAGCTGCGACGCCGTCCTTGTGCTGGCCCGCCTCGTTCATCCGGAACGACAGGGGCTTTCAGCCTTCATGGTGGAAAAAGGAACGCGCGGTTTCAATGTTGGGCGGCAGTTCCGCAAGATGGGCGTCCGCTTTGAGGACACGGCTCCACTCGCCTTCTCGGGCTGCCGCGTCCCGGCCTTCAACCACATCGACGGCGACCTCAAGTCGATGCTTCAATCTTTCAGCGAATCCCGGCCCGTCGTTGCAGCCTATGCGCTGGGTGTTTGCCGCGCAGCGCTCGACTTCACCTGGGCCCGCCTCGCCGAGATCGGAATTGCGCCGGACTATGACAAAGGGCCGTCGGAGACGACCGCCGCGGCCGACCGCCTGATGAGCCTTGAGGCGGAATGGGAAGCGACCTGGGTGACCGTTCTCCAGGCGAAGTGGATCGAACAGAATGAAGGCCCGGGAAAGATCGAATCCTCGATGGCCAAGGCCATGGGCGGAGCGCTTGCGCGCCGCGTGACCCAGACATGCATTGATGTGCTTGGCGCCGGCGGGCTGTCCGACCTCCATCCCGTCGAGAAAGCCTTCCGCGACGCCCGGATCTTCGACATCTACGAAGGGACAGGCGAGGTGCAACGCCTGATCATCGCGCGCGAGATCCTCGGTTACTCGCCCAAAGAGCTCAATTGACGCGACCGGTCGCCGAGATCGTATTGACTTGTATCGTACGTATGCGTATCATTTTGTTTGCCTAAGCGGTCGAGCGGCGACCGCGCGATAGCGAAGTCGATCTGCGACGATCTCGTTCGAGAGTGGGCGCGAGGGAGGAAAGCATGCAACCGACCGGGGTTGGCGCGTTCCTGCGAGTCTTCAGCGAAGGCTCGTCTTGAGCATGGGGCTCGGCGAGATCTTCAGCATCGCGCAACTGGCTAACGCGCTGGCGCTCGCTTCTCTCCTGACCTTGCTCGCGACGGGACTGGCGCTCGTCTTCGGCCTTCGCGACGTGATGAATTTTGCCCATGGCGCGATGTTCATGCTCGGCGCCTATCTCGCCTATTCCGTGTCCGCCCGTCTGAATTTCTGGGCGGCGTTGATCATCGTGCCGCTGCTCCTGGCGCTGCTGGGGGCCGCGTTCGAATATGGCGCGGTCAGGCCGCTGAGACGACGCGCCCGCATGGAAGTCGCGCTGCTGACCTTCGGATTCGCGCTGATCCTGAGCCAGCTTGTCATCAAGATCTGGGGCGCGGACCCGGTCGCGATCCCCGCGCCCGCCGCGCTTTCCGGTTCGGTCGATCTTCTGGGACGCCCCTATCCGACGTACCGACTATTTCTGATCGGCGTCGGCTTCGTGGCCTGCCTGGGTCTCGCGGGCTGGCTGCGGTTCACGCGCCTTGGACTGCATGTTCGCGCAGTCAGCCGTAGCCCGGAGGTCGCGCGGATGCTTGGCGTCGATACGGATAGGCTTGGACTTCTCGTGGTTTGCCTTGGCACCGCCTACGCCGGCTT
This sequence comes from uncultured Alphaproteobacteria bacterium, assembly GCA_963822215.1. GTDB lineage: Bacteria > Pseudomonadota > Alphaproteobacteria > Rhizobiales > Beijerinckiaceae > Roseiarcus. The sequence continues at coordinate 128,000 of CAWGGX010000014.1, read as the reverse complement.
CGCCGGGGTCCTTGCGGGACCATATCTCTCTATTGATCCAGCTCTTGGCGCGAACACGCTGATCAGTTGCCTGATCATCGTTGTCGTTGGCGGGCTCGGCAGTATCGGCGGGGTGATCGCCGCCGCCCTCGTCTACGGCTTCATCGAGGTCATCGGGTCGCTCATTTCGCCGGTGGTCTCGGTGACGGCGCCCTATCTGCTGTTGGCATTCGTCCTGCTGTGGCGGCCGCAGGGCTTCGGCCACGGGAGGGTGGACTGATGGCGACGCTCGCCGGCGCGGCGGCCGACAAGCGCATCTCATGGGTTGGGACGCCAGGCGCCGAAGCGGCGCTTCGCGCTGTCCTTGCGCTGGCTGTCGTGGCGCTCGGCGCCTTTGCCCCGGTTGTCGTCACGAGCGCCTACTGGCTCGGTCTTCTCGTCAACGCGATGATCCTGGGCCTGTCGGCGGTCTCGATCGGCTTTCTCGCTAGGCAGTGCGGGCTCATGATGTTCGGCGTGTCGGCGCTGACAGGCGCCTCGACCTATGTGTACGCCATCGCGATCACCTCGCTCGGGCTGAGCGCCGTTGCCGCCGCGGTTTTCACACTTGTTGCGTGCCCGGTTGGCTTCGCCTTGATCGGCGCGCTCATCGTCAGAGCCCGGCCGCTTCCGTTCGCGATGCTGACCCTCGCCCTGGCGCAACTTCTCCACTCGGTCGTTCTCGTCACTGAAGTCCGCCCATGGACCGGCGGGGACGATGGGCTGCCGATCAGCTACGGCGGAACTTTATTCGAGCTGACGCAAGCCGACATGTCGCGTCCCGCGCCGTTCTGGCCAATCTGCTGGATCGCCTTCTGGGTGGCGATATCGATCGTTTGGATGGTGGAACGGTCCCGTTTTGGCGAGGTCCTGCGCGCGGTGAAGGCGAATGAGGAGCGCACGAGCTTTTCCGGATTCGACACCTCGACGCCCCGCATTTTCGCCTTCGCGATTTCCGGTTTCATTGCCACCGCCGCCGGCCTTCTTGCGGGCCTCTACACCGCCTTTGCCTCGCCCGAACTGCTCGACTTTTCGGCTGGCGGAAATGCGCTCGTCGCGACCCTGATCGGGGGCGTGGGCACGCTCGCCGGGCCGCCTCTCGGGGCTCTCCTTTTCGTCCTAGGACAGGACCGGTTCGGCGCGACGGGCAATCTCGAACTCCTGACGGGGGTCGGCGTAGCGCTGGTCATCTACGTCTTCCCGGAAGGCGTGATCGGCTTCCTGAGACAGGTCGCGACCCATGCTTCGTCCCGAATTCTCGGCCCGCGCGGCGGACGTCCGACAGAGCGCGCTCCATGAGGCGATCGCTCTTCGTTGCACACACGAGGGACTGCTCGGCGAACCGGATCGCTGGGGCGGCAGGACTATTGACAGAGATTTTCACTGAGGAAGGATAGGAAGTGAAGCGAATAGTCGCCGTCGTCGCGCTGACCGTGGCCTTGCAGGGAGCGGCTGCCGCCGAGGACGCCATCAAACTCGGGGTCGTCAACATCGACGGCGGACCGTATGCGGTCAGCGGCGCGTACGTCAATGACGGAGCGACTTTTGCAGTCGAGCAGCTCAATGCCGATGGCGGCGCTCTCGGGCGGAAATATGAGCTCGTCATCCAGAACCATGACGGCAAGCCTGCCTCTGCGATCGATGCGGCGAAGAAACTTGTCGAGCGGGACGGCGTGTCGTTCTTCACCGGGCTCAATCCATCGGGTACGTCGCTGGCGATCGAGTCGAAGCTCGCCGGCATGAATGCCCTCTTCGTCGATGCGACAGCGGCGTCGAACGATCTGACGGGCAAAGACCGCACGCCTAACTATTTTCGGATCGGCATCACCGACGGAATGCAGGTCAACGCCTTCATCGAGTTGGCTAAGGAGAGCGGCGTCAAATCATGGGATTTGATGATGGCCGACATTGCTGTCGGTCATGACAGCGCGAAGCTGTTTGCCGCGGCCGCGGAGGCCCGAGGGGCGAAAGTAAACAAGACCTTGTTTGCGCCGATCACCGCGTCCGATCTCGGGAGCTACATTTCGCAACTTGCCGAGAACCCCGCCGAGGGCCTGTTTACCTACTACCCGTCTTCCGGCGGCATCACGTTCATCAAGCAGCAGGCGCCGTTCAAGCTGTTTGAGAAATACAAGATGGTGTTGTCGTCTTCGATGGTGAACGAAATTCTGATCGGCGCACATGGCGACGCCAGCGTCGGTCTGTGGTCCGCACAGAGCTATTTCTGGACATTGCCCGGCGAGATCAACGCCAAATTCGTCCAGGCTTTCGAGCGACGGTTCAATCGCAGGCCGACCTACATCGACGCGGACGCTTATCTGGCCTTCGATCTTGTGCACCAGGCGATCCTCAAGGCGGGTTCGACGGACGTGCCTGCCGTTCGCAATGCGCTTGCGGGGCTGAAGGCGACGACGATCGTGGGCGACGTCGAGATGCGCGCGGCCGATCACCAGTTGCTGCGTCCCCTTGTCATCGTCCAGGCGACGAAGGCTGCAGAGGGCAAGGGCGAAATCACCCTTCGATCGACCCTCGGCCGCGACGTGATCGAGCCGGCTGTGAGCGCGGAATGCAAGATGTAGGCGGCGCCTGAGGCCCCGCAAACTTCCTGTGGCGCAAGGCCCCCTCGGCCGAAGGCGCCCAAATCGGACGACAGACATGCAGGGAACACGCTTCCTTCGCCAGGCCGTAGCCTGCCAGCCTCACGGGATCGCAACGATCGCCGGCGACCGCCGACGGACCTGGACAGAGGTCGGAGACCGCGTCCCCCGCCTGGCGGCGGCGCTTCGGGAGATGGGGATCGCCGATGGGGCGTTCGTCGCGGCGCTCGGATTTAACTCGGACCGATACGTCGAGCTGTTCTTCGCGACGCCATGGGCCGGCGGCGCCTTTGCGCCGCTCAACATCCGATGGTCGCTCGCGGAGAACGCTTATGCACTGAAGGACTCCCGGGCATCGGTGCTGTTCGTGGACGAAAGCTTCGTCGACCAGGCCATAGAACTCAAGCGCGAACTCGATTTTGTGAAGACGCTCGTCTTCATGGGAGAGGGCCAGACGCCCGAAGGCATGCTCTCCTACGAGCAGGTCGTCGCCGAGCATGAACCGATGGAGGACGCGAACCGAAGCGGCGAGGATGTATGGGTCATCTTCTACACCGCGGGGACGACGTCGCATCCCAAGGGCGTGATGATGTCTCACCGCGGGCTGTTCGTCGCGACTCTCGGTTATCTCGCCATGCTACCCGACATCGAGGACCTGAAATTCCTCTATGTCGCGGGCTTCTTCCACTTCGCCGGAGCGAGCGCGCTCCTCTATATCACAATGGTCGGCGGGACGCATGTGCTTCTGCCGAAGTTCGAGCCCCTTCCGGTGATGCGGGCGATATCGGAGCATCGGGTGACAAACATGGTGCTCGTCCCGACCATGATCAATTTGCTGATTCATCATCCTGACTTCGAGGCCTACGACCTCTCCAGTCTTAAGACCTGCATTTACGGCGGCTCGCCGATGCCGGAGGCGCTGATTCAATTCGCGATGACGCGAATGCCGACCTGGAGGTTTTACCAGATCTTCGGCATGACGGAGACCGGGGGGTTCGCGAGCATGTTGCGGTGGCGGGACCATCTCGTCTCGGGCCCGAAAGCGCAACGCCTTCGGTCGGCGGGTCAGCCCGCGCCGGGGAACGAGGTCCGGGTCATCCTTCCCGATGGATCCTTTGCGCCGCCGAACACGCTTGGCGAAATTATCGTGCGAAGCGACTCGCTAATGAGCGGATATTTTAACAATCCGGAAGCCACCGCCGCCGTGCTTCGCGACGGCTGGATGCACACGGGCGACGCTGGCACGATCGACGAGGACGGATACCTCTATGTCGCAGACCGAGTGAAGGACATGATCGTCACCGGAGGCGAAAACGTTTACTCGATCGAGGTTGAGCGCATCCTGTTCTTGCATCCAGCCGTTCGCGAGGCGGCCGTGATCGGCGTGCCCAACGAGCAATGGGGCGAGGCGGTGCATGCGGTGATTGTGCCGAAGGACGGCGTCAGCGTGACGCCCGAGGAACTGACCGCGCACTGCCGCAAGCACATCGGCGGCTACAAGGTTCCTCGATCTTACGAATTCCGCTCGGAGCCGCTTCCGGTGACCTCCGTCGGCAAGGTGCGAAAGGGGGTCCTCCGGGATCCGTGGTGGGCGGGACGCGAGCGAAAGATCTGAGAAATTAGTCGCATGAGGCCCTAAATCACCCGGCGAGCGCTTGCGGGCGAGCGTGGGCTGGCCCAAATGACCAGTCGTGTTGTAGCGTACGATTCCCTGGCGAGCCGCTCGGCTCCCGAACGAGGCCAAGATGGCGCCAGATCTGAACTGGGAGCTGCGGCTCGGCTTCCTGCTCCACGATGTCTCGCGGATGCGGCGGCGCGTGGTCGACCGGGCGCTGAAACCGCTTGGCGTGACGCGTTCGCAATGGTGGGTGCTCGCGTTCCTATCGCGCTCCGACGGGATGTCTCAAGTTGCGCTCGCCGACGAACTCGACCTGGGAAAGGTGGCGCTCGGTCAGTTGATTGACCGGCTGGAAAAGACCGGGTTCGTCTCGCGACGGCCTGACGAGGCGGACCGGCGCGTCAAGCGCGTCTATCTCACGCGGCGCAGCCATGCGCTGATCGCGCAGATCCGGGCCAATGTGAGCGTGACGGAAAAGGAAATCCTGGAGAAGATCGAACCGGAGGATTTGAAGGCGACCGTCCGCGCGCTTCGCGGCATGAAGGAAAACCTGCTCGCCATGATCGACGACAGCGAGGACGACGAGAATTCGGACGCGGCGTGACCCCGACTGCTCAGCGGAACTCCACTTCGCCCCGATCCAACACCAGAACGCGGCGCTCGACCGCAAGACCTCGGAACCGCAAGCCTTTTGACGTTTCGAACATCTCGATCCGTATCGTGTCGCCCGGGAAGGCCGGCGCCGCGAAGCGCGTCGCCATCGAGGCAATCGCCTCCGGACGGCGCGGCTGAAACCGTTTGAGGACCGCCCGGCAGGCGAGTCCGAACGTATTGAGGCCGTGCGAGATGGGACGGTCGAAGCCGGCGTTGCGGGCAATATCCGGATCGGCGTGGATCGGCATGTAGTCGCGGCTGGCCTGACGGTAAAGCAGAGCCGCCTGTGCGGATGTTTGGAAATCACAGACGGCGACGGGATGGTCGATCTCTTCCAGAGGTCGCGTCAGTTTCAAAGGGGTCCCAAATCCACCGAAACCGCCGTCGTCGCGCAGAAACTCCGTCGATCGAAGACTCGCAAGCGGCTGTCCGTTCCCCTCGTCGAAGAGGTCGTGCGCCGTATGGACAACCGCGCCGCGGTCGGCGCCCTTGTCGTCCACAGCGACAATTCTGTGCTCGGCGCGAATCCGACCCTCGACCGCGAGCGGATGAACGAGCGAGAAACTTTGCTCGCCATGCAGAATGCGCCGCCAGGCGATCCCGGTTTCCGGCGCCTGGTGCCAGAACGGCGGCCAGCACAGGGTGACGCACTGGCTTGGGACCGCGAGCGGCCCGCGACCCTCATAGACATAGGGCAACTCATCCTCGTCGAGCGGGTCATGACCCATGCCGAGACTCAAGGCGTAGAGCGCGCTATCTCGGGCGTCGTAGCGCTGCACGATCGGCGCGAACTGAAGCCCGCGAACATGTTCGAGATTCATGGCGGGACGCCTCTGTCAGCCTACGGGAGCCAGCAGGCACTCCTGCGCCGCGCTGGCGACGAGATCGCCGGCGCGGGAAAAGACGCGGGCAGTCGCCAGGCCACGACCGAAGGCGCCGCTTGGGCTGACGCAATCGAAAAGAAGCCACGCGTCGGCGCGGAGCGGCCGGTGGAACCAGATCGTGTGGTTGAGGCTCGCAACATAGAGCCTCGCGTCCCGTTCGGCTATGGCGCTCACGTGGGCGATGCAGGCTGCGAAATTGATCCAGTAGTCGGAGAGATAAGCGAAAGCGGCGGCATGCAATTCGGGGGCGTCGCCGAGCGTCTGCCGCAAGCGGATCCAGAAGCGCATCCGCGGCTCCCCGGTTGATCCCGGCAGGAGGTCCTCCGCGAATGGCGCGCGCATGTCGATCGCCCGATGCGGGCGGTACATGTAATTCAGTGTCCGTTCGACATCTCGAACGCCGGGGCGGTTGATCTCCTCCAGCGCTGGGCAATCCACAGGATCGCGGTGCAGTCCGCAATCGGCAAGTGGCGGCGATTCATGGGCCGGCGACTCCAAGGCCTTGGCGAGGGTGACGCTGGCGTCGCAGACGATGCGGCCGTTTTGCTGCGGGCCGCGCACGTTGCGCGCCGAGAAACGTTTCCCCTCTTGAAGGGTCTGAACTTCGAAATCGATCGCCTGATCGGGTAGACCACCGGCGGCGAAGACAAGCTGCAGGCAGGATGCGATTCTGTCTTTCGAGACAGTCTCAGACGCCGCGGACAGGGCTTGTCCCAGGATCTGCCCGCCGTAGATTCGTCCGTGCTCGTTCGTCTCCGCGTACTGGGACCGAAAGCGGCTGTCGGACATCCGCGTAAGTCCGAGCAGATCGCCGACATCCCGTCCGTCCCATTCCGGTAGTTCTTTCTGCTCGGGCGGAATTGCGGCCTCAGAAATCAAGCCGTCCATTTGTGGTGTCCCGTTTCATTGACGCTGACGACGCCATAGCGCCCATCGCCGAGATGCCTGAGGCGGGTAACGGAGCCGTAGCCGACGAGAAATCGCGTGATGCTTTCCAGCCCGAGCGCGTGCGAGAGCACGATGTTGATCGGCATGCCATGGGTGAAAACCGCGACCCGGGCCGTGGCCGGTTCGTTCGCTACCGTCGCGGCGAGCGCGCCGAGCACGTCTGTCCGGAAGGATATCGGATCGCCGCCGAGATAGCCGATCGGGTCGACGAGGAATCGCGACCATGCCTCTCCGCCCTCGGCTCGCAGCGTCTCTGTGGAGCGGTATCGGATCGCCCTGCGATCCGCCTCCGCCCAATTGTCGATCGTTTCGATCGGGAGCCCGAGGCGCTCAGCCAGAGGTTCGGCGGTCTGGCGCGCGCGCTGAAGGGGGCTTACGACAATGCGGGTCACACCCTCGGTTTCGAGAAGCCGCGCCGCCGCCCGCGCCTGCCGCCAACCGTCCGCATTGAGTGGCGGATCGTGCGGCGCGTCCGCATCATCTTCGTTGGGGCGCCCGTGGCGAATGAGGATGAGGCGCATGGGGTCAGGTTTGGGCCAGAGCCCCGGTTGCTTCAAGCGCTTCGATCGCGCTGGGCGAGAGGCCCCAGTCGGAAAGGGCCTCGCGACTGTCTCGGCCTGGGGAGGGGGCGGCGCGCCGCAGCGCGCCCGGCGTCAGGCTGAAGCGCGGAGCCGGAGCCGGATGGGTCACGCCGTCAAAGGCGACATGGGCGCCGCGCGCCCGCATGTGTGGATGGTTCGACGCCTCATCGATGGAGAGGGCGGGCGCAAGACACGCGTCGCATCCGGCGGCGCGCTCGACCCATTCGTCGCGGGTCCGCGTGCGAAAGACGGTCGCGAAACGTTCGCGCATCCCGGCCCACGCGCTGCGGTCGTTCTGGTCGGCAAGGTCTTTGGCCGCGAGCCCCATGCAGTCGAGGAGGTTGGCGTAGAAATGCGGTTCGATGGCGCCGACCGCGATCCATTTCCCGTCCGCGGTCTCATAGCAACGATAGAACGGAGCGCCGCCGTCGACGATGTTGTCTGTCCGCCGATCGGTCCAGACGCCCTGTTGGCGGAACGCCTGGAAGGCGGACATGAGATGCGTGACTCCGTCCACCATCGCAACATCGAGCGTCTGGCCATGCCCCGTCTCGCGCGCGTGGAGAACGGCGGAAAGAATGCCGACCGTCAGATAGAGCGCGCCTCCGCCCAGGTCGGCGACGAGATTGAGTGGCGGAGGAGGCGGGCGATCGGCGTCCCCGAGCACATGGAGCGCTCCGGTGAGGGCGAGATAATTGATGTCGTGGCCGGCTTCTTGCGCAAGCGGCCCCTCCTGTCCCCATCCGGTCATGCGGGCGAAGACCAGGCGCGGGTTGGCGGCAAGGCAGACGTCGGGACCAAGACCGAGCCGCTCCATGACACCGGGCCGGAAGCCCTCGATCAGGGCGTCCGCGCTGGCGACCGTCGCGAGCACCGCGTCGATCGCGGCGCGCTGTTTCAGGTCGAGCGCGACCGAGCGTTTGTTGCGGTTGTAGAAATCGAAACGGGCCGGCGTCTCGGGTTCGACGCCCGCCTTGGGGATCCGGTCAATGCGCAGAATTTCGGCGCCGAGATCGCCGAGCAGCGCACCGGCGAATGGGGCGGGTCCGATCCCGCCCATTTCGACGACCCGAAGGCCGGCTAACGGTCCCGTCACGTCGCAAGATCCTTTCCTCGATAGAGGCCGAGCCCGTCGGCGCGCGCGGCGAGCGCACGCAGCCAGGGCGACGGCAAGAAGCGGTCGCCATGGGTCTCGGCCAGATGGTCCAGAGCCTCGATCAACGCCTGAAGTCCGAAATGTTCGGCCCAGCCAAGGACGCCGCCCTCGGCCTTCGAAAATCCGAGGCCGAGAACCGACGCGAGGTCCGCGTCGTCGGCGTTGCGGATGACGCCCTCCTCGAGACAGCGCAAGGCTTCGTGGGCCTCGGCGGCGAGAAGCCTCAGTCGGATCGCCTCGGGTTCGGGCTGCAACGCGGACACGGGAAAGAAGGCGTTCAATCCCGGCCAAGGCTTTCGCGGGCCATCGCTCGGCCAGTCGAAGAAACCGCCGCCCGCACGCCGGCCGGATCGACCGGCGGCCACCAGCGCCGCGAGGGTCGGCTCCGCCAGCGGACGACAGAAGCGCGGGTCGAGGCCGTCGGCGCGGGCCTGTCTCGCCTGGGACAGGTTCAGCGCGACGCCCGTCTCGTCGAGCATGGCGAGCGGGCCGAGCGCTCGGCCGTTGGCGACCGCCGCGGCTTCGATCGATTCGACCGCGACGCCTTCGTCCGCCATCGCGACGGCCTCATCCAGATAAGCCGAAAAGACGCGGGTCGCGAAGAAACCGGGACCGTCACGCACCAGCACCGGCTTTTTGCCTGCGCCGCGGACGAGGTCCAACGCGCTTGCGACGACGGCTTCGGCGGTCTGAGGCCCCGCCACGACCTCGACCAGAGGCATGCGTTCCGCCGGGGAAAAGAAATGCAGCCCAAGGAAGCGGGAAGGATCGGCGAGCGTCTGCGCCAGCCCTCTGATCGCCAGCCCCGACGTATTGCTCGCAAGGATCGCTTGGGGCGCGGCCCTCTCAATTGCCGCGAGTACGTCATTCTTCAGCGCGCGGTCCTCACGCACGCTTTCGATCACGAGGTCGCAAGTTCGAATTCCGGCGCCGATTGCAGTGGGTTCGACTCTCGCAAGGAGATCGGCGCTTGCGGCGGGATCTAGCCGGCCACGGGCCACCTGCCGCGCCAGCGACGCCGTGAGCCTTTCGCGTCCGCGACGCGAAGCGTCTTCGTCGCGCCCGCAGAGGACCACGTCGGCGCCGGCGGCGGCGAAGGCCTGGGCGATGCCGAGGCCCATCAGGCCCGGACCCACGACGCCGACCCGGGCCGAAAGATCAGCGGTGGAAGTGGACGGCGTCATCGAGCGAAGCGCGTCCGACACGCGCAGTGTTGGCCTTCACGTCCGGATCCTCGTAGCCGAACGAAACGCCGAACAGGAGCTTTTGGTCCTCGGACACGCCGAGATGCTGGCGCACGATATCGGGATAGAGGCTCAGCGCGCCTTGCGCGCAGGACGCGATACCGCGGGCGGTCAGCGCCAGCATCAGGGTCTGCGCGTACATGCCGATGTCAGTGGCTTCGCGGACGTCGAAATAGCCTGGCATGAAGACGAAGACGGCGTGGGGCGCGTCGAAACAGGCGTGGTTGCGGATATAGGCCATCTTGCGGCCGACCATGTCGCGCCGCTCGACGCCCATGGCGCCGTAAAGCTGTTGGGCCGCGTCAACCTGCCGCTCGCGGTGGACGCCGAGAAATTTCCGGTCCGCCGCGAAATCGGCATTGATCGGCTCATCGCGCATGCCGGCTTCGACCAGCGCATCGCGGAGCCGGCGTAGCGCCGGTCCGGAGACCACATGCGGGATCCAGGGCTGAACGTTGCAGTTCGAGGGGGAGAGCTGTGCGAGTGCAAACACCTCTTTGAGCGTCGCCTCGGGAACCTCGTCCGGAAGAAAGCCCCGAACCGAGCGGCGCCGCCGTATGGCTTCGTCCACCGTCAGGGCGCGCTGTTCGTGAAGGCTCATGGCTCCTCCTTGGTCAGGGCCAAGCCGCGCGCCGCGTAAGCCAGCGCAAGATGACGGCCGATGCGGGCGGCGTCGGGCAGGACATTGTTGCCGATCTCGCCCCGAACGGCGACGCCAGCGCTGCCGACCGCCCCACGGAACATCGCGAACACCTGATGGAATCGCGTCAGGCGCTCGGGGTTGGCCGAAAGCCGGTAATAGAGGTCGAGATATGCGTCTTCCTCCGGGATGCCCAGGTCTTCGAGCGGAAGTCCAAGCAGGCCGCCGTTCTCGTCCGGCGCCATCCGCCACGCCTGGCTGTTGAAGGCGAGGTCCACCAGCGGATGACCGAGCGTCGACAGCTCCCAGTCCAGCACGCCAATCACGCGCGGCTCGGTGAGGTGGAACATCACGTTGCCGATACGAAAATCGCCGTGGCAAAGCGCGATCGTCTCGCTTTCCGGGACGCGCTCGTCAAGCCACCGGACCATGCGGTCGAGCCCGGGGTTGTCGTCGTCGCCCTTGCGATATTCCGACCAGAGGCGCGCCCAGCGCGACAGCTGGCGCCGGAAATAGTTGCCGGGTTTGCCATAGTCCTCGAGGCCGAGCGCCTTGAAGTCGAGCTTGTGAACCTCGGCCAGCGTCGCGCACATGGAGCTATAGAGCGCTGCGCGTTCCTCGGGCGAGACGCCCGGCGTGGCGAATTCGTGGAACACCCGGCCTTCCAGCCATTCCATGAGATAAAAAGGGGTTCCCAGGATGTCGCGGTCGGCGCAATATCGGATCGGCTTCGGAACCGGCACGGCCGTGTCCTGAAGCGCCTTCAGCACCCGGAATTCGCGGTCGATCGCATGCGCGGAAGGCGCAAGCACGGCGCGCGGCTGCTTGCGCAGCACGGCGCGCCAGTCGCCGCGCTGCAGGAAGTAGGTGGGGTTCGACATGCCCCCTTCCGTCTGCCGCGCTTCCGTGCGCGCCTCGCCGCCGAGCCAGTCCTTCAGCCAGGCGTCGAGCGCATCGACATCGAAGTCGAGCGCGGCTGATGGATCGACTGCGCTCATGCGATCGTCGTCTGCCTGCCGAAGCCGAACAGGTACTGCGCGACCCGGCGCATCTGGACCTCCTCCGTGCCCTCGGTGATGCGGTAGCGGCGATGGTGGCGGTAGATGTGCTCAAAGGGCAGGGCGCGGCTGTAGCCCATGCCGCCATGCACCTGCATGGCCCGGTCGGCCGCTTCGCAGCAGAGCCGGTTCGCACGGAAATTGCAGATCGAGACCATGTCGCTGATCTCGAGCGGATTCTGCCGGTCCATTTGCCATGCGGTGCGGAAGATGAAGGTCCTCAGCATCTGGAATTCCGCCCAGAGCTCGACGAGCGGGAACTGCACCGCCTGCTTCTTGGCGAGCGGCTCGCCGAAGGCGACACGGCCGCGGGCGTATTTCACCGCTTCCTGGATGCAGTAGCGCGCGGCGCCGGCGCTCGCCGCAGCTTGGCGGATGCGGTTCTCGTGCACGAAGCGCTGCGCGACGATCAGCCCCTCGCCTTCCTTGTGCAGGATCGCGCTGTCAGGAACGCGCACGTCCTTGAGTTCGGTTTCGGCGTGGTCGCTTGGCATATTGAACGTCCAGTGATTGTAGAGGACGTTGTGGCCCGGAGAGTCCGTCGGGACGATGAAAGCGGTGATGCCCTTGGCGTCTCCGGGCTTGCCGGAAGTCCTCGCAAAGACGAGGTTGGCGTGGGCGCGAGCGACCTGGCTGTTCCAGCGCTTGCGCCCGTTAATGACCCACACGTCGCCGTCGCGCACGCCCGTCGTCTCAAGCCATGTCGCATCGCTCCCGTGATCGGGTTCCGTCAGGCCGAAGGAGAGATGCTTCTTTCCGGTGATGATGCCTTCGATATAGGTCTTCTGCTCCTCGGTCCCGTAATCGGCGAGTGCGGGGATGATCGGGAAATTACCGACGATCGAGGATTCGTCCTGCAGGTCGTTGTGCAGGCCGAGGCCTTTGGCGGCGAGATGCTCGCGGATTGCGGCGATCGCCAGATTCGAGGCCGCGCCGCCGCCGCAGGATTTCGGCAGGCCGTAGCGCAGGTGGCCCGCCTTGTCGGCTCGCCGTTCCATCTCGACAATCAGCGCGCGCCATTCGTCCCGCGGTCGTCCGTCGTGATCCCAATCCGTTCGGGCATTTTCGCGGCGGTGGTCGAAGAACTGGGCGTTTTTGCGCTCCAGCGGCTTGATCTCCGCCTCGATGAACGCGTCCAGCTCTGCAAGCTTTTCGGTGATCTCCCTTGGTAGCTCGAAATTCAAGGCCGCGCCTCCCTGTATTTGCTGTTCGTCCCAGAAAGTACGCTACCGTACGATTGTGTCAAGCGGTGTCGTCAGTTTGGCAGCGCGATGCGCCCGTAAGGATGCGTGCTGCTGACGCCGCCATCGACCGAAATGAGCTGTCCGTCCACGTAGGAGGAGTTGTCGCTCGCCAGAAAGGCCACCGCCGCGGCGATCTCCTCGGCGCGGCCGGGCCGCTTCAGCGGCGTGACGTGCCCGAGCCGGCCCTCGACGCCGCGAGCGCGCGCGTCCTCGAAAACCTTGCGGGTCAATTGCGTCTCGACAAGACCTGGGAGAACCGCGTTCACCCTTACGCCCGTGCCGGCAAAAGCATTGGCGGCGGTCTGCGCGAGACTGTTCACCGCGGCCTTGCTGGCGCTGTAAGAGATTGCGCCCGCATTGGCCCGCAACGACGCCGCGGACGAAGTCAGGATGATCGACCCGTAACCCTGCGCCGTCATGTGGGGCCCCGCGTGCTTGATCGCGAGGAAGCAGCTCAGTGTGTTGATGCGATAGACGTCCATCCACTCGTCGACGCTCTGGTCGAAGAGAGGCGTATTGGTCCCGGTAACGCCGATATTGGCGAAGAACACCTCAAGGCCGCCAAGTTCCCGCACGCAACGGCGGACGATCTCGGCGACATTGTCCTCGAGGGACGCGTCGGTGATCATGCCCAGCGCAACTCCGCCTTCGGCTTTGATCGCCTCTACCGTCTCCTCCGTATTGGCGGAGCGCCCGACCACCAGAACGGAGGCGCCCTCGCTCGCGAGGCGAAGCGCGCTCGCCTTCCCGATCCCGCTGCCGCCGCCGGTGACGACCGCACGCCTGCCTTCGAGTCGCTTCAAGGTCAGTCTCCTATCTTGCCGGAACGGTCCAACCTCCGTCCGCCGTGACGATCGCCCCTTGCAGGTAGCTCGCCTCGTCGCTCGCGAGAAAGGCGGCGAGGGCAGCGATTTCCTCCGGCGCGCCGAAACGGCCGAGCGGCATTTCCGCCTGACGTACGGCGATGGTCGCCTCATCGAACTGGGCGATCGAAGCGGGCGTGCCGATCATGCCCGGCGCGATGGCGTTGACCCGGATGCCCACGGGACCGAGCTCCATCGCGCACGCGCGCGTGAGGCCGCTGACGCCCGCCTTGACCGCGGAGTAGGCGATGGAGTGTTTTGCCGGATGAGAGGCGGAAACGGACGTGAGATTGACGATCGCGCCGCCGCCGCGTCGCGACATTTGCGGCGCCGCCGCCTGGGTCGTCCAGATCAGTCCCTCGACGCCAACCGAGAGCATACGCCGCGAAGTCTCTTCATCGATGTCCGCGAGCGGCTGGAACCGCGCCCAGACCGCATTGTTGATGAGCACCGCAACCGGCGCGCCGAAGTCGGTCCCGATTCGGTCGAAACCGGAGCGCACCGCCGTGCGGTCGCCGACGTCCACGGCATATCCGCGAACCTTTATGCCTCTGGCGCGAAGGTCTTCGACGGCCGGCTCAAGCCTCCGCGCACTCACGTCGAGGGCCGCGATCAGACCGCCTTCGCGGCCCAACCGCTCCGCTATCGAAAAGCCGATGCCCCGCGCTGCGCCCGTGACGACGCAGAGCCGGCCGGCGAAGCGCAGACTCACGCGGAGGCCTTTTGCGGGACGTCGCCGAACGCCTTGGCTCGCTCCTTGAGCTGGAACTTCTGGACCTTGCCCGCCGGGGTCGTCGGTAGTTCGGCCACGACCTCGACATGTTCGGGCCAGTACTGCTTGGCGACCTTGTGATCGGACATGAAGCTCTGAAGAGACGGAAGATCGATCGTCTGGCCGGGCCGCAGCACCACGAAAGCGCAGCCGCGTTCGCCAAGGCGCGAGTCCGGGTAGCCGACGAGCGCCGCAGTGAGAACCGCCGGGTGCTGGTAGAGGAGGTTTTCGATCTCGGCGATCGGAATATTCTCGCCGCCACGAATGATGATGTCCTTCGAGCGACCGTTGATGCGGATGTAGCCTTCGGCGTCGACCTGGTATGCGAGGTCGCCGGTGTCAAACCAGCCCTCCTCGTCGAACGGCTGCATGTCGGGCCGCTTGTAGTATCCGAGGCACATTTGGGCGCCGCGAACCCGGAGCGAACCGGTTTCGCCGATCGGGGCAGTGCTGCCGTCGAGCCTGACGACCTTGATCCCGACGCCTTCAAGTGGCCGGCCGTCGGTCTTCGAGGACTTCTCCAAAGCCCGCTCGGGTTCCGTCAGCGTGCTCGACAGCGACTCCGTCATGCCCCACAGCGAGCAGACGCTGAGATCGAGTTCCCGGTAGACGCGTTCGATCAGCGCCGGAGGAATTGGCGCCCCGGCGCAAAGGAACTTGCGAAGCTGCTTCGGCTTCGGCGCGCCGGACGCGACAGCTTCGCACATATCAGAGAGAAAGGTCGCGGCGCCGGCGGAATATGTGACGCCTTCTTCCGCCATGATGAAGACGCCGCGCTTTGGCTCCCACACATCCTGGAAAATGACGCTCGCGCCGATCTTGACCCCGAGCAGCATGCCCGCGGCAAACCCGGTCATGTGTCCGAGCGGCGAGCAAACCAGCATGGTGTCACTGGAATCGAGCGCGAAACGTCCGGCGAGAGCGACGTTGCAGGCCATCAGCGTGTTGAGGCAGTGCATCACGCCCTTGGGCGACCCGGTGGTGCCGGAGGTAAACATGAGCACCGCCATCTCATCCGCGGGCAGGGCGCCGATGTCTCCCGCAGGCGAGGGAGGGAGACGCTCCTCGGAGGACAGCAACGCCGCCTCGAAGCCGTCCGGTCCGTCCCCATCGACAACAAGGATATGCTGAAGCTCTGGCAACTCAGCTCGAAGCGACATCGCCATGGCCTCGTGATCGAAGCCGCGGAAGAGTTTTGGGACGACGAAGACCTTCGTCGCCGCAAATCCCAGCATGTAGCTCAGTTCATGCTCGCGAAAGATCGGCATCAGGGGATTGACGACCGCGCCGACTCGGAAGGCTGCGAGCGCGATCACGGCGAATTCCCACCAGTTCGGCAGCTGAACGGAAATGATGTCGCCCCGCCCGATCCCCATGCGCTTCAGCGACGCCGCGGCGCGCGAGACCCTGTCGCCAAGCTCGGCGTAGGTGAAGCGCCTGCCGTCCGGACGATCAGAACGATAAGCCAGCAGGGCCAGCTTATCGGGCGATTTTTCGATCCATTGCCGGAGAAATTCGTCGTAGTTCTTGTCGATCCAGAACCCTTGGGAGCGCATCGACTTGGCGTGCGCAACAGCATCGAAACGCGTTCTTGCCATGGTCTCCTCCCGGGCAGCGAGGCCAGTGATCGTTAAGTAGCGTACTATCTAAATTCGAGCCATTTCGTCAAGTCGCGCATCAAGTCCAGCGCTCAGAGCGAAACGAGAACGGACCTCCGAGATAGGCTGGATATCCGGCCTGGGTCACCGCGGCATAGTCGGCGACCCGCAGCGCCTCTTCGCTCTGACCTGCGGCTAGAACTTGCGCTGCGTCATGGATACGGCGCAGCACCGCCAGAGCTGAGCGCGCGGGCGGATCGTCGCCTTCGACCCAGTAACCCGGTTGCTGGCGATCCCGCATCGGCGGCGCCTTGCCGAGCCCGCCAAATCCCGTGGCGGCGAGCGCTGAGGCCTCGTCGTCCGAGTTCTCGAGCTCCGACTTCACCAGAGCGACCGCCGCGCGAGCGACCTCGGGCAACTCATAGATACGATCAAGCCGTTCATAGTCGACACGGCCGAGGAACATGGTCTGGATCATGGCGCGCGGCTCGGGCCGGAGCACGAGGTGGGAAAAGCTGGTCATCTCACTTCGGATGGCCCCCTCGAAGCTCTGCGGCAAACCGAACTCGACGCAATCGAGGATCGCGAAGACCGCGGGATAATGGCCGAGCGAGGCTTCAATCGCCTTACGACGGAGGGGTTCGAGCGTGGAGCTGACTGCGGCTGGCGCGGGAGGCGTCCAGTCCTCGCGGTCCCACGGCTGGGTCGGTTCGGGTGAGGACAGGAGCCACGCCTCGGCGGCGGCGATCTCCTCGCCCGCCTTGACCACACGATGTGCGATCCCGGCGTCCACGGCGCTCACGCCGGCGAGGCGCTTGCCTTCGAGAAGCAGCGGCATGGCCTGCTCGATCCCGACGAGGCGCGGCAAGCGCTGCGTGCCCCCGGCGCCCGGAAGGAGGCCGACCAGCGACTCCGGCAGGCCGATCGCGGCGCGCCGGTCGTCGCTCAGGACGCGATAGTGCGAAGCCAGCGCAAGCTCGCCACCGCCCCCGAGCGCCAATCCGGCGATCGCGGAGGCGACTGGCTTGCCGCACGTCTCGAGAGCGCGAAGGGCGAGGCTCAAGCGAAAGAAATGATCGTACGCCGCGCGGAAGCGGCGCGGCGTCGGCGTCGCCATGATCATGTCATAGGCCGCCCAGATTTCCGGCAGGTTGGCGCCCGCGCAGAAGCCTGACGCCTTGCCCGAGCGGATCAACGCGCCGCGGACATCGGCGTTTTCGAGCCAGCGGGCAATGCGCCCGATCTCGACGATCGCGGATTCCGAGAACACGTTCATCGAGCGGCCCGGCGCATCGAAGACGATTTGGGCGAGCCCATTGCTTTGGATTTCGATGCGGAACTCTTTGAGATCGTCGGGTGGAGCAGAGATCATGTCCTGTCCTCGCGAAGCTCCGTGCGTTCAAAGGGTTGATCAGAAGGCCACTCGGTCGCCGCCTTTGAGCGCGAGGATCTCGCGCGCCTCGTCCGGTGTCGCGACCTCGAGCCCGAGACCCTCGATGATCTTGCGCACCTGCGTGACTTGGCTTGCGTTCGAAGGCGCGAGCTTGCCCGCCCCGATCCAAAGGCTGTCCTCGAGGCCGACGCGGACATTGCCGCCCATCGCCGCGGCCATTGCCGCGACCGGCATCTGGTTGCGTCCCGCGCCAAGCACTGACCAGCGATAATTGTCGCCAAACAGCCGGTCCGCCGTCCGCTTCATATGCATGACGTCGTCAGGATGCCCGCCGATGCCGCCAAGCAGCCCGAAGCAGGTCTGGATGAACAGGGGAGCCTTCACCAAGCCCTCGGTGAAGAAATAGTGCAAGTTATAGAGATGGCTCGTGTCGTAGCACTCGAACTCGTAGCGCGCGCCGGAGGCGTTCAGCGTGTCGAGCGCGTAGCGGATGTCCTTGAAGCTGTTCCGGAACACGAGATCGTGCGAGCCCTCCAGCATTTCTGGCTCCCACTCGTGCTTGAACGTCTTGAAGCGCTTGAGCATTGGGAATAGGCCGAAATTCATCGATCCCATGTTCAGCGAGGCGATTTCCGGCTTCCACTTCGCGGCCGGTCGCACGCGTTCCTCGACCGTCATGTAGGGAGAGCCGCCGGTCGTCAGATTGACGACAACATTGGACGACTGCTTGATGCTGCGCAGGAACGGCTCGAAGGCCTCGGGGCTCTGGTCCGGGCGACCGTCGACCGGATTGCGCGCGTGCAGATGGACGATCGCCGCGCCGGCCTCCGCCGCGCCGATCGCGCTCTCCGCGATCTCTTCCGCCGTGACCGGCAGGTGCGGCGACATCGAGGGCGTGTGGATCGAGCCGGTGACGGCGCAACTGATGATGACTTTCCTCTGGGCCATCTCGTTTCCTCCCGTTCTTCTTTAGAATTTTGCGGCGACTGCCGCCCATTGTCGTCCGAGCCGTTCGCGATGGCCGGGCGGCGCGATCGCGATCAGCGCGTTGGCGCGCTCGCCATGGTCTAGCCCGCGCAGGTCCGCCGATCCATATTCCGTGACGACAATGTCGGTATCCATGCGGCCGAGCGAAACCGGGCCTGAGCCTTCGCCGGGCGCGGCGATCCGGCTGATCTTTCCGCCACCGGCCTGCGCCGCCAGCGCCACGATCCGCAAGCCGCCGGACGCCCGCGCGCCGCGCGCGAAATCCGACGCGCCGCCAGGACCGGAAACGAGACCGGACGGCCCCATTTCCGCGAAGGCCTGACCGAAGAGATCGACCTCCATCGCGGAATTGAGCGTCACGAAATGGCCGATGTCCGCCAGCACGCGCGGCGAATGGGTGGTGGAAACCGGGTGAAAGCGATAGGCCGGCCCGCTGACCCGGTCGTAAAGCCGCCTCGATCCTATCGCGACGCCGCCCGTGACGCTGACGCCCGGCGCAAGGGCGCCGGCGTCCTCGAGATCGACGACCGCCTCCGGAATGAGACCCGAATGTATCTTCAGGTTTCTGCGCCCCGTCAGCGCGCGCAGCGCCGCGGTGGGGATCTTGCCGAGGCCGGTCTGGATCGTGGCGCCGTCTTGGATGTAGCAGGCGACGGCCCCGCCGATGGCTTGCGAGACGGGGTCGTCGAGCCGGTCGGATCCGCCAAGAAGGTCTTGCTCGCCCTCGACATAGGCGGTCAGCGCGCCGAAGGGAATGGCGCAGGGGCCCGCGGTTCTCGGAAGACGCGGATTGATGTGAGCGACCCGGATCGGAATGCGGGGCCACAGTTCCGCGAGGAAGTCGACGATTGGGCCGAAATTGCAGTTTCCGTCCGCATCCGGCGGCGACGCCATGAACAGGGCCGCATCTATTGACGTTACTTTCAACCATTCGAGGATGTCGCCATAGCAGAACGGCAGGAGCCTTGCCGCGGCGCCGGCCGCCTTCAGTTCTGGCGTCATGAAGAACGTCTCGACCCGACACGAAGCGTTCGCGAGCCAGGTGGTTGTGTTCAGTCCGGGCACAAACACGCCGGTGAACGTCATCGCGCCGAGGCTTTCACCAGCGCGTCTGACTCCCTCCGCAAGAAGGAGGGACTCGCCTGAGCAGGATGAGACGATCGCCCGGCCGCCTGCTGGAAGCACCGAGGCGAAGTCGTCCAGGTCGAGACGGCGCGGCGGCATTGCTTAAGATGACTTCACTTCAGGAACGCATGGAAGTCGGGCTTCCGCTTGCCCATGAAAGCGCGCACGCCTTCCTTCGACTCCTCGGTTTCGTAGAAGAGCTTAACGGCGCTAAGCATGGCGAGGCTGATGCCCCGGATGTTCTCGCTATCGGCGTTAAACGAGCGCTTGGCAAGCGCCAGCGCGGTCGGCGATCGTTCCGCGAGAATATCCGTCCAGGCCTTCACCGCCGCGTCCAGTTCCGAAAGCGGCACGACCTTGTTGACGAGGCCCATCTCGAGGGCCTGCTGCGCCGTATACTGCTCGTTCAGGAACCACATTTCGCGCGCCCGCTTGTCGCCGATATGGCGGGCGAGCAGGGCCGTGCCCCAGCCGGCGTCGACCGAGCCGACCTTCGGGCCGACCTGGCCGAACTTCGCGGTGTCCGCCGCAATGGTCAGGTCGCAGAGGGTGGCGAACACGTTTCCGCCGCCGATGGCGAAGCCGTTCACACGGGCGATCACTGGCTTCGGAACGTCGCGGATAATCGACTGGAACTCGTCGATCGGCAGGCCGACGACGCCGCGCCCGTCGTACTGCCCCTCGTGCGCGCTCTGGTCGCCGCCGGTGCAGAACGCCTTTTCGCCGGCGCCGGTCAAAACGATCGAGGAAACGGCTCTGTCGTAGCCCACGATCTGAAAGGCCTTGATCAACTCCTCCATCGTCTGCGCGCGAAAGGCGTTGTAGAGCTTCGGCCGGTTGATGATGATCCAGGCGGCTCGGTTGTCGCGCTTCTCATAGAGAACGTCTTTGAACGCGGGGGCGTCAGTCATCGGGATCTTCTCCAGTTTTTCAGAGCATGTTCATGCCGCCGGCGACCGAAATGGTCTGACCGGTCATAAAGGACGCGTCGTCGGAGGCGAGAAAGGCGACGATGCCGGCATAGTCCCCGGGCTCGCCCATACGTTTCAGGGGGATGCCGCGAACCATGGCGTCTTTCCACTTGACCGCCTGCTCGCCTTCGCCGAGCACTGTGGCCATCATCGGCGTGTTGGTGGGGCCGGGGCAGACGACGTTGAGCAGAACACCCTTGCTCGCGAGCTCCCGCGCCACCGACTTCGTGAAGCTGATGAGGCCGCCCTTGCAGGCCGAATAGACGGCTTCGTTGCTGGTCCCGACCCGCGCCGCGTCGGAGGCGATGTTGATGATCCGGCCGCCGCCGCGCTTCGCCATCAGCGGAGCGACCACGTGATGGGTGTTGAGCGGCCCGTAGAGATTGATGCGGACGATCTTGTCCCACAGCGCCTTGTCGGTCGTGAGGAACGGGGCAGGGCGGTCCCACCCCGCGTTATTGACGAGCGCCCAGATCGGCCCGATATCCGCCTCAACCTTGGCGACCGCCGCCGCCACCGCGTCATAGTCGCCGACATCAAGTTCGTAGCTCGTGACCAGACCTTTCGGCGCAAGCGCCTCCGTCTCCTTTGCGGCTTCAGGCTTGAGGTCGAAGATGGCGACCTTGCAGCCTTCTTCCGCAAGCCGCAGCGTCAGCGCTCGTCCAATTCCCTGTCCGCCGCCGGTGACGATTGCGACTCTATCCTTCAATCCACGCAAGGGTGACCTCCTCTCAACTGAGTGTTTCGATCTCGTCGCTCTCGTCGCTCTCGGCTTCGGCGCCGAGAATTTCGAGCACCGTCTCCTTGATCGTCCGCAGCGTCTCCGTCGCTTGTTCGAGTTCGGCGTTCGAGATGCGGCTGAGGATCTCCATTTCGACCGTTTCGACACTTGCTCGGATGGCGCCGACAAGCTTCGATCCCGCGCGGGTCAGATAAACCCGCCGCGCGCGGCCATCATGCTCGTCCGCGCGACGTTCCACGAAACCGGCGCTTTCCATTCGGTCCAGCAATCCGCCGACCGCGACCTTGGTGAGGTCGAGATCCCCGGCGAGCGCCGTCTGCGTCATTCCATCCCGACGGGAGAGAAAGGCCAGCACCCACCACTGCGCGCGCGTAATGCCCAGTGGCTTCAATGCCCTGTCCACGGCGACGCGCCGGAGCCGGGAGACGTCGTGGATCAGGAAGCCGAAGCGGAGGCCAGAATTGAGGTCGCGCGTTGAGGGCTTGCCTTCGGTGAGGGCGGGCCGCTTGCTCATCCGCGGGACGACCTTGCCGGCAGTCGTCCCTTGAACATGTCGCGCGCGATAATCGTCTTCATCACCTCGACCGAGCCGCCAGCGATCTTGACGACGCGCGCGTCGGCATAGGCCCGACAGATCGGATATTCCCACATGTAGCCCCAGCCGCCGAAAAGCTGCAGGCACTTGTCGACGGCCTCGCAATGAAGCTCGGACGTCACTAGCTTCGCCATCGCCGCGTCGACCGGGTCGAGCTTGTCGTTCAGGAAAAGCTCGATGCACTTGTCGGTGAAAACGCGCGCCATCGTCGCTCGCGCCTTCAGGTCGGCAAGCACGTACTGGGTGTTCTGAAAGTCGGCGATCGTCTGGCCGAAGGCCTTGCGTTCAGCCGTATAATCTGCCGTCCACTCGATCACCGTTTCGGTGACGGTCGCCGACCGGATAGCTTGCGCGAGCCGTTCCTGGGGCAGCTTGGTCATCATGAGAGCGAAGCCCTTGCCCTCGGGCCCAAGCATGTTCGAGGCGGGGATACGCACATCCTCGAAGAACAGCTCCGAGGTGTCCTGCGCCTTCATCCCGAGCTTTTCGAGATTGCGGCCCCTGGTGAAGCCGCGTCGCTTCGACTCGACCAGAAAGAGCGTCACGCCGCCCGCGCCCGCGCCAGAATCCGTCTTCGTTGCCAGAACGATGACATCGCAAAGCTGTCCGTTGGAAATGAAGACCTTCTGCCCATTGATGACATAATCGTCGCCATCGCGGCGTGCCTGCGTGCGAATCGCCTTGAGATCGCTGCCGGCGTGCGGCTCGGTCATGCCGAGCGAACCGATCGCCTCACCCTTGACCATTCTGGGCAGCCATTCGTGCTTCTGCGCATCGGTGCCGAATGAAAGGATGTAGGTCGCCACGAGATCGGTATGGATGAGAAAGCCGGGCCCGCTCGCCCCGACGCGCCAAAGCTCCTCGAACACGACCACATCGAACAGATAATCGAGGCCGAGACCGCCGTATACTTCCGGCACGGTGCAGCAAAGGAGGCCCTGGGCTCCGGCTTTCAGCCAGAGCTCTCGGGGAACGATGCCCTCTTCCTCCCATTTCGCGTGATACGGGACGATCTCCGCCTCGACGAAGCGCCGTACCGAGGCCCGCCAGATCTCATGTTCTTCGGTGAAGAGCGAGCGTTCGATCATCGGTCGGTTCCCACCTGGGCGCCCGCGGCGCGCTGCGCCTTGTCGCGCTGCGTGGAGCGCTGGATTGCTTCACGCGCCGCGCGCCACTGATCGTCGGTGAGCGCGGTGAGATCCGCGAAAGTCGCGGGACCCGCGAGATGCTGGCCGCCGTCAATGGCGATCGTCTGCCCGGTGAGATAGTCGCACGCATCGGAGAACAGGAATATGATGAGGTTCTGAAGCTCTCGCATTTGGCCGTACCGCCCGAGCGGCACCGTGTCGGCGCGCGTCGCCGAGGAGGACACGTCCGGTATCGGATTGAGCTTCTCCCATGCGCTCTCGGTCGGAAACGGCCCAGGCGCCGTCGCGTTGAGGCGAATGCCGTAACGTCCCCATTCGACCGCAAGCGACATGGTCATCGCATGGAGCGCGGTCTTGGCCATCGCCGAGGGCACGACGAAAGCCGATCCCGTCCACACCCAGGTCACCAGATTGCTGACCACCGAGCCCTTCTGACCATTCGCGATCCACCGCTTTCCGGCGGCGAGCGTCGCGTGGAAACTGCCGTCCATAACCGTCGAAGTCACGGCGCGAAAGCCGCGCGGACTGAGGTCTTTGGTGGGAGCGATGAAATTTGCAGCTGCGTTATTGAGGAGTCCGGTCAGCGGCCCCTCGGCCCAGATCCGGTCCATCATGGAATCGACCTGATCGGCATCGCGAACGTCGCAGACATGATGAGACGCGGGAAAAGCCGCGCCTTCCGAGATCGTCTTCGCCGCCTCCTCGAGCACTTGTGGGCGACGGCCACAAATGTGAACCTTTGCGCCCTTGGCGGCTAGGGCTTTGCCGATCTCGAGACCGAGACCGCCGCCTCCGCCTGTCACCAGAATCGATTTTTCGGCAAGCGCATCGTCGCGAAAGATATCCATGCTCATCAACAAGCGCCTCCCGCGACTTGGCCCATCTTCCTTTAACAAGCGCCAAGATCGTAAGCATATTTACAAACTCTCGAAAAGCTGTCAAGGTTGGTCAGTCAAAACGGGAGCGAACGCTTGCAGGCAGCGGCGAAAACAGTCAGCGGGAGCGCGATCGCCAGCGTTGGAGCCTACGCGCCGCTCCTGCAACTCGACCGGGATGCCGCCGCGAAAGCGCTGAAATTTTCTGGGCTCGAGGGCCGAGGTGGGGGAAGGCGCGCCGTCGCAGGATGGGACGAGGATCCTCTGACCCTTGCCGTCGAGGCGGCGCGGATCGTGTCTGAGGCGCCCAGCACGGTGGTGTTCGCGTCCACGTCCGCCCCCTTCTACGAGCGGCTTCACGCGGCGCTCGTCGTGGACGCGCTGGCGCTGCCAGCGGAAACGCGGGCCAGGGACGTCTCGGGCTCGCGGCGCTGCGCCGTCTCGGCGCTGCTCGACGCCCTGCTTGCGCCGGGGTCCGCCCTCGTCGCGGCTGGCGAAAGGCGGCCAGGTCGCGCAGGCTCGCCGCTGCACCTGTTGCAGGGCGATGGGGGCGCCGCGGCAATGGTCGCCGAGGACGGCGCTGCCCGTCTTATCGGATGGGCCAGCCTCTCTCACGATCTCGTGGACATCTACGCGTCGCGCGAGCACCCCGAGCCCTACGCCTATGAAGAGCGGTTCGTACGCGAGACCGCCGTCTCGACGATTTTCGCGCCGACCATCCGCAAGGCGCTCGCGATGGCGGGACTTAGTCCCTCCGACATCCATCACGCCGCCGTCCACGAGCCGCTTGCGGGCCTGTGGCGCGAGATCGGCCGCGTGACCGGGATCACCACCCCGAACCATGCGTCCGACGTGGCGGCGGCGCTCGGCGATCTCGGCGCCGCTCATGGCCTCTTCGCGTTTGCGCTCGCAGCCGCGCGGGCCATACCGGGAGAACGCATTCTGCTGGCAGGGTTCGGAAGCGGTTGTGACGCGCTGGTGCTGGAAATGACGGCCCCAATGCCGGGCGCCGGATCGGCGGAGGAGGCCCTACGGCAGGGGCTGGCTTTCGGCGACTATGTTCGTTTCCTTAGTCTCAACGGCGCGCTCGAACTCGATTGGGGCGTTCGCTCGGAGTTCGAGCAGAAGGCGCAGGCCACCGTTATCGCGCGCTACGGGCGCGACATGATCGGCTTCGTCGGCGGTCGCGACGCGGCCGGAAACGTGCAGTTTCCGAAGAGCCGCATTCCCGTCCGGCCCGACGCCGATGGCCCCGAGTTCGATGCAGGACGTCCGGCTTGCGGACGACTTGGCCCGCATTGTGTCCGTGACCGCAGACCGGTTGAACTTCACGCCCGACCCGCCGTTCTGGTTCGGACTCGCGCAGTTCGACAACGGCGCCCGCGTGATGATGGAATTCACGGACGACGACTTGCGAGGCTTTTCGGTGGGCGACTGGGTGCGGATGCGCCTTCGCGTCAAGTCGCGCGACCAGCGTCGGGGTTTTCGAACCTATTTCTGGAAGGCGGCGCCGGCCGAGCGCCCCTTGCTCGAGGGTTGAGAGATGGCAAGCGGGATCAAGGACAAGGTCGCGATCGTCGGGATGGGATGCACGACTTTTGGAGAACACTGGGACAAGGGCCCGGAGGATCTCATGGTCGAGGCCTTTGAGGAGGCGCTGGCGGATGCGAAGATCGCGCGTTCCGACGTCCAGGCAGCCTGGATGGGCAATGCGCTCGACGACATCAATGTCGGCAACAGCGCGCTGCCGCTCGCGCATGCCCTGCGCCTGAAGACAATCCCAGTCTCGCGGGTCGAGAACATGTGCGCGACCGGGTCCGAGGCCTTGCGCGCCGCGGTCTACGCCGTTGCAGCTGGCGCAGTCGATTTCGCGCTGGCGCTCGGCGTCGAGAAGCTCAAAGACACTGGTTACGGCGGCCTGCCGCTGCGCACCAAGGGTCTCGCCAACGACCTCTGGCTTCCGTATGGCTCCGCGCCCGGCTCCTTCGCCCAGCTTGCGGGCGCCTATGGAGCGAAACACCGACTGAACGGCGACGACCTCAAGCGGGCCATGGCGCATGTGAGCTGGAAGAGCCATCAGAACGCAGTTCACAATCCGCGCGCCCATCTGCGCAAGGCCGTTGACGTCGAGACGATCCTGAAGGCGCCGATGATCGCAGACCCGCTCGGGCTCTACGATTGCTGCGGCGTGTCCGACGGCGCCGCGGCGGCCATTGTCACGACGCCCGAGATTGCGAGAGGGCTCGGCGTCGCCAATCCTGTTACCGTCAAGGCGGTGCAGCTGTCCGCCAGTCATGGCTGGGAGATGCAATATGGCGCCTGGGACGGCGCCTATGTACTGAACACGCGGGAGGCCGCGAAGCGCGCCTACGCGGAGGCGGGCGTGCGTAACCCGGCGACAGAGCTGTCCCTTACCGAAGTGCATGACTGCTTTTCCATCACGGAGCTCGTGACGATGGAGGACCTCGGCCTGTCGGAGGAAGGGGCCGCGCCGCGCGACATTCTAGACGGCCGCTACGACCGCAGCGGCGCGCAGCCCTGCCAACCGGACGGCGGCCTCAAGTGCTTCGGCCACCCGGTCGGCGCGTCCGGGCTCCGCATGGCTTACGAAATCTATACGCAGCTTCTCGGGCGGGCCGGGCCGCGCCAACTCGACAGGGTGGATTTCGGATTGACCCACAATCTCGGCGGCGCGCCGTTCAACAGCGTCGCTGCGGTCTCGATCTTTGGACGCCTACATTAAGCGTCGGCGTCTCGAAATCGCACCGAGCAAAGCGTGCGGCAAGTCAGTGGGGAGAAGCGCCAATGACGATCGCTGAAACGGTTCATTCGATCAAAACCGCTGACGGAGGAAAAGCTAGGGTTTACCACTGGGAAGGGGCTTTGCCGAAACGAGGAGCCGTCCAAATCGCGCATGGCATGGGCGAGCACGCGCTTCGATACCGCCCTGTCGCCGAAGCGCTCGCGAGTTGCGGTTATGACTTCTACGCCAACGATCATCGCGGCCATGGCGCGCTTGCCGCCGACGCAGGCGCTTTGGGAGACTTTGGCCCTGGAGGCTTTTCGGCGGTTGTCGCCGACATGGTCGAAGTGACCCACTTGGCGCGGAGCCAAGCAGACGGCAAACCTGTGTTTCTGCTCGGCCACAGCATGGGGTCCTTCGCCGCGCAGCTCTATATTCTCGATCATAGCGACCTTGTGGACGGGGTCGCTCTCTCGGGCTCAGCTGCGCTCGACCTTCTGGGCGCCGCCGCTATGAGCGGACAGTGGAAACTCGAAGACCTAAATGCGCCGTTCGAACCGGCTCGGACGCCGTTCGACTGGCTGAGCCGCGACCCGACCGAGGTCGAAGCCTATATCGCCGACCCACTCTGCGGATTCACGGTGACGCCGGAGTCTTATGGTTCGATGTTCTCGGTTGCATCACGGCTTGCCGACCCGTCGGAGCTCAAGCGCATCCGCCGCGACCTGCCGATGTTTCTGTTCGTGGGCGATCTGGACCCCGTGAACGCGAAGCTCGCCTGGTTCCACCCGCTTGTGGATCGCTATCGGGATGCGGGTCTGTCTAACGTGTCGTGGCACGTTTATGGCGGAGCGCGCCACGAGGTCATGAACGAAACCAACCGGCTTGAAGTCCTTGGCGTACTTCGGGCCTGGATTGATCGGATCGCAGGAGTGCTGCCACGTAACGCGGGGCATGCGAGCGAAACGGCGTACTGAGATGGTCAGAGAGGAGGCCCCACTTTGGGCGGAAAATATTTCGAGGAATTCGCTATCGGTCAGACCTTCGTGCACGAGGTGCGGCGCACGGTCACCGACATGGACAATATTTTGTTCTCGACACTGACCCACAATCCGGCCGCCATCCACATTGACCACGAATACGCCAAGACCACCGAATTCGGGAAGCCGCTGGTCAATTCCATCTTCACGCTCGAACTCGTCGTAGGCCTGTCGGTGCTGGACACCACGCTTGGCACCACGGTCGGCAACCTCGGCTGGGAGGAAGTCGCCTTTCCAAAGCCGGTCTTCGCCGGCGACACGATTCACGCGGAGACGACGGTGGTCGCCTTACGCGACTCGAAGTCGCGCCCGATGCAGGGGATCGTGACCTTCGAGCACAAGGGGTTCAATCAGCGCGGCGAGATTGTCTGCTCCTGCCGGCGCGTCGCCTTGATGCTTAGGAAGGCCCAATGAGGCTTCGCTCGCTTCTGTTCGTTCCCGGCGATTCGGAACGCAAGTTCGTCAAGGCGCAGGCGTCCGGCGCCGACGCGCTGATCCTCGACCTCGAGGACTCGGTCGCGCCGGCCCAGAAGGCGGCGGCGCGCGCCCATGTCGCGAGCCTTCTCGAAAACGTGGAGCCGCGCGACTGGTCCTTCTTCGTCCGCATCAATGCGCTCGACACGGGCCTGACCCTCGACGATCTCGCCGCCGTGGTGAAGCCGGGACTCGATGGTGTCCTCGTTCCGAAAGCGAACGGCGTGGAGGACATCGTCCATTTCGGCCACTATCTCGATGCCTTCGAGACGAAGGCCGAGATGCCGGTCGGCTCCGTCAAGATCGCGGTCGTCGCCACCGAGACGGCAAAGGCGATGTTCGCCCTTCACACCTACGCGCCTGCGCATCCGCGGCTCGCCGCGCTGACGTGGGGCGGGGAGGACCTTGCCGCGGCGCTCGGCGCAACGGAGAACCGGGAAAAAGGCGGCTGGACCTTTCCGTACCAGGTCGCACGCACGCAATGCCTCTTCGCGGCCGGCGCCGCCGAGGTCACCCCGATCGACACGATCCATGCCGACTTTCGCGACACGGAGGGGCTCGAACTTGACTGCCGCCGTTCGCGCCGCGACGGATTCCTGGGCCGCATGGCGATCCATCCGGACCAGGTCGCAACCATCAACCGCTGCTACGCGCCGTCGGAAGCAGAGATCGCGCATGCGCGACGAATTGTCGAGGCTTTCGCCGCCAACCCTGGCGCGGGAACGCTTGGGATCGACGGCAAGATGGTCGACATCCCGCACTTGAAGGCGGCGCAGAAGACGCTAGCGGCCATCTGAACGGAGGAAGCTCCACCATGAGCGAAAGCAGGACCCTGCCGGGCGAGGAGGAACTGAGCGCCATCCGGGAAGGCGTGCGCGCCGTCGTCTCGAGGTTCGGCGACGATTACTGGCTAGCGCGCGATGACGACGGCGCTTTCCCGCGCGAATTTCATCGCGCGATGGCTGAGGCCGGGTGGCTCGGGATCACCATGCCGGAGGAATATGGCGGCGCCGGTCTCGGCGTCATCGAAGCGGCCGTCATGATGCACGAGGTCGCGAGCCACGGCGGCGCCATGGCCGCCGCCTCGACGGTGCACATCAATCTCTTCGGGCCCCACCCGATCGTCGTAAAGGGCACGCCAGAACAGAAGGCGCGATGGGTGCCGCGGCTGATCTCCGGGCAGGACCAGTGCGCCTTCGGCTTCACCGAGCCGGATTCGGGCCTCAACACGACCCGCATCAAGACCTTCGCCGAGAAAGCTCCCGGCGGCTACGTCGTTCGGGGCCAGAAGGTCTGGACATCGACCGCGCAGGTCGCGAGCAAGATCATGCTGCTGACGCGCACCACGAAATACGAAGACTGCAAACGCCCGACCGACGGAATCACGATCTTCTACACCGACCTCGACCGGTCGAAGATCGACGTCAAGCGGATCCCGAAGATGGGACGCAAGGCGGTCGACTCCAACGCGATCTTCATCGACGGCCTTTTTGTGCCGGAGGAAGACCGCATCGGCGAGGAGGGGAAGGGCTTCTCCTACATCCTGCACAGCCT
This sequence comes from uncultured Alphaproteobacteria bacterium, assembly GCA_963822215.1. GTDB lineage: Bacteria > Pseudomonadota > Alphaproteobacteria > Rhizobiales > Beijerinckiaceae > Roseiarcus. The sequence continues at coordinate 98,478 of CAWGGX010000014.1, read as the reverse complement.
GAATCCCGAGCGCATCCTGATCGCGGTCGAGGCGATCGGGATCGGACAGGACGCGCTGCGCCGCGCCACGCGTTACGCGAAGGAGCGCGTCGTCTTCGACCGGCCGATCGGCCAGAACCAGGGGATCCAGCATCCGCTTGCCGAGAAATGGATGTATCTCGAGTCGGCCTGGCTCATGGCGATGAAGGCGGCCGAGCTTTACGACACGGGCCGCCCCTGCGGCGCCGAGGCCAACAGCGCAAAATTCCTCGGCGCACGAGCCGGGCACGACGCTGCCTGGCAGTCCATCGTGACCCATGGCGGGTTCGGCTACGCCAAGGAATATCACGTCGAACGCCTCTACCGCGAAGCGGCGCTGACGCGCCTCGCGCCGATCACCGAGCAACTGATCCTGAGCTTCATCGCCGAAAAGGTGCTGGAGCTGCCAAAAAGCTATTGAGGGCCATCATGGGAGTCATGGACGGCAAGGTCGCCATAGTCACGGGCGCGGGCCGGGGGGTTGGCCGCGGCGTCGCGCTCGATCTTGCGCGCGCAGGCGCGGCGGTCGTGGTCAACGACCTCGGGGTGAGCCTCGTGGGAGAGGGCGACGAAACCCCGGTCGCTCAGCAGGTCGCCGGCGAAATCCGCGCCTTTGGCGGGCGCGCCGTCGCTAACGACGATTTCGTCGCGTCGTGGGAAGGCGCGCATCGCATCGTGCAGGCTGCGCTGGACTCCTTTGGCCGCATCGACGGCGTCGTCAACAATGCCGGCAACCTGCGCGACAACCTCTTCCACAAGATGACGGAAGAGGAATTCGATGCCGTCATCGCCGTCCATCTCAAGGGCTCGTTCAACGTCAGCCGAGCGGCGGCGCCCCATTTCAAGACCCAGGCGTCCGGGGCCTATGTCCATATGACCTCGACGTCGGGGCTCGTCGGCAATTTCGGGCAGGCGAACTATGCGGCCGCCAAACTGGGCGTCGTCGCCCTGTCCAAATCCATCGCGCTCGACATGCAGCGCTTCAACGTGCGCTCCAACGCGGTCGCGCCATTCGCCTGGACGCGGATGATCGACTCGATCCCTACCAATACCCCCGAACAGCAGAGGCGCGTCGAGGGCCTGAAGAAGCTTGTGCCGGAAAAGATCGCCCCGTTCGTCACCGCGCTTCTCGGCGATGCAGGCGCGGCCGTGACCGGTCAGATTTTCGGCGTGCGCAACAACGAGATCTATCTCTTCTCGCAGCCGCGCCCGATCCGCACCGCCCATTCGTCGGACGGCTGGACGGCCGAGACCATCGCCGAGCGCGTCTTCCCGATGTTCGCGAACGACTTCTATCCCCTGCTTCGCTCGGGCGAGGTTTTCACCTGGGACCCCGTCTGACGATGGCGATCCGTCCCGACCTTCTGCGTAGCCATGAATTCGCGGAGGCGCGCCAGACGTATCGGAAGCGCGACGCCATCCTTTATGCGCTCGGAGTCGGGCTCGGCGCCGACCCGACCGATCCCGCCGATCTTCCGTTCCTGCTCGAGGATCGGCTCGCAGTCCTGCCGACCTTCGCGGTGACGCTTGGCTCGCCAGGTATGTGGATTCGCGAACCGCAATTCGGCGTCGACTTCGCAAAACTCGTTCACTCCGAACAGGCCGCTGTCTTTCGCCAACGCCTCGCGCCGGAGGGCGAAATCGCGGCGCGCTCGCGCGTCGTTTCGGTGACGGACCGGGGGGCAGGCAAAGGCGCGCTGGTCGTTCTCGAACGTGAAGTCGTGGATACGTCCTACCAAAAGCCGCTCTGCACGCTTCGGCAGACGCTGCTTCTGCGCGGCGCCGGCGGCTTCGGGGGCGATCCGCCGAGGCCGCAAGAATCCGTCATTCCGGACCGCGATCCCGATTTACTCGCGAGCTTCTTGGTCGATCCTCGAGCCGCCCTCATCTATCGTCTTTCGGGCGACTGGAATCCGCTGCACGCGGACCCGGCGGCGTCGAAGCGCGCTGGATTCGAGCGTCCGATCCTGCACGGGCTCGCGTCCTACGCGATCGCCGGCGTCACGGTCGCCCGCGCGCTCGGCCGCTCGCCCTGCGCCCTCGCCTCCCTCGGCTGTCGCTTCGCCGGGATCGTCTTCCCCGGCGACCGCCTTGACTTCCGCATCTGGCGGGAGGGGACAGGAGCCGCATTTCAAGCTTTCACCGGGGAACGCAAGGCGCTCGACCAGGGCTTTGCGACCTTCGGAGACTCACCGTGAAGGGCGATCCAGCCCTCGCCGCGAGGTTGAAAGCGCGCCTCAAACTGCCGGTGATGGCGGGGCCGATGTTCATCGCCTCGACGCCCGATCTGGTGATCGCCCAGTGCCGCGCCGGGATCATCGGCGCGATGCCCGCGCTGAACGCACGGACGACAGACGCCCTCAACGCCGACCTGACAAGGATCGCGAACGCGCTTGCGGATTGCCCGGCGCCCTACGCGATCAATCTTGTCTGCCATCGCACCAACGCACGGCTCCAGGATGATCTCGACTTGGTTGTGAAGCACAAGGCGCCGATCGTCGTGCTGGCGCTCGGCGCCGATCCCGAAGTCATTTCTGCGGTCCATGGCTATGGCGGTCTCGTCTTCAACGACGTGGCGAGCGACAGGCACGCTCGCAAGTGCGGCGAGATGGGCGTGGACGGGATCATCGCGGTTTCCTTCGGGGCGGGCGGCCATACCGGTTCGGTTTCACCGTTCGCTCTCACAGCCGAGATCAGGGAATGGTGGCGGGGGCCGCTTCTGCTTGCAGGCTGCATTGCGACCGGACGAGGCGTGCTGGCGGCTGAGACGCTCAGCGCCGACTTCGCCTATATCGGCTCTCCCTTTCTGGCGAGCCGGGAAGCCAATACTGTTGATGCCTTCAAGCGGATGGTGGTCGAGGGGAGCGCGGCCGACGTGATAGTCACCAAGGCCTTCACCGGCGCGCGCGCCTCCTTTCTCGCGCCTTCGCTGCGGGCGAATGGGCTCGATCCTGACACCATTGCGAGGAAGGACCCTGAGCGGGTCGACATTTCGGGGGAAGCCTCGCATGGCAAGCCTTGGCGCGACATCTGGAGCGCTGGGCAAGGGATCGGCGCGGTCAAGGATTCGCTGCCCGCCGCCCACTGGATCGCGAGCCTCGCGGCGGACTATGCAAAGGCGCGGGACATCATGGGAATGAGGACATGAAGACGCGGCGCGTACTGATCGTCTCGCGGCCGCGCGGCGTCGCGCAGGCGGAGAATTTTGCTATCGACGAGGCCGAACTGGCGCCGTTGGGTGAAGGACAAATTCGCGTGCGCAACGCCTTTCTCTCGGTCGAACCGGCGATGCGGGGCTGGATCGCCGATAAGGGCAATTATTCGGCGACCGTCGAGATCGGCTCGGTCATGCGCGCGTTGGCCGCTGGCGAAGTCGTGGAATCGCAAGCTGCAGATTTCCATCCCGGTGAAATCGTCACCGGCTGGTTTGGCTGGCAGGACTATGCCGACGTGGCGCCCTCGGCTGTTGTACGGCGTGTGAGGGAAACGGACCTTCCGCTTTCTCTGGCGCTCGGCATTCTCGGCATCAACGGCGTCACGGCCCTGATTGGACTCGAGGTTATCGGCGAGCCGATGGCGGGCGAGACCGTCCTCGTCTCGACGGCGGCCGGGGCCGTCGGATCGGCTGTCGGGCAGATTGCCAAGATCCTCGGATGCCGAACGGTTGGCGTCGCAGGCGGTCCGGACAAGGTGGCGATGTGCCGTGACCTTTTCGGCTATGACGCCGCCATCGACTACCGGGCGCCGTGCCTAGCCGAGGCGATCGACGCGGCCTGTCCGAAGGGCGTGAACGTCTACTTCGACAATACGTCCGGCGCGATCAGCGACGTCGTCTGGCCGAGGCTCGCAGTCGGCGCCCGGGTGGTGATCTGCGGCACGGCCTCGATCACCTCGTGGGAGCCATGGCCGACCGGACCTCGGCTCGAACGGCATCTCCTCGTCAAGCGCGCACGGGCGCAGGGCTTTGTCGTCTTCGACCACCTTGACTGCTGGGAGGCCTCTGTCGCGCGGCTCGCGGACTGGGTGCGCGCGGGAAGGCTCCGCTACGCCGAGGACATTCTCGACGGGATCGAAGCCTGCCCCGATGCGCTCGCCGGAATGTATCGCGGCGACAACAGGGGCAAGCGCCTCATCCGGCTCACCTCCTGATCAGGAGTCCCGATAGGTCGGCGCCCGCTTCTCCCGAAAGGCCTTGACCGCCTCACGGTGATCGTCGGTGTCGATCAGGACGACCTGCTGTCGGTCCTCGATGGTCAGCGCCGCCTCCAGGCTCGGCGCATCGATTTCGGCGGCGAGCGTCTCCTTGGTCATGCGAAGCCCCATCGGCGCCGCCTTTAGCATGTCGTCGGCAAGCGCGAGCCCTGTATCGAGGAGTTGTTCTGCCGGAACGATCTCGCTGATCAGCCCCATGCGCAAGGCGCGCTCGGCTTGAATAAAGCGCCCGCTGAGGAGGAACTCCGAGGCGTTGGAAAGGCCGACGAGCCGGGGCAGGAAATAGCCCGCACCCATGTCGCAACCGCCGAGGCCGATCCTGAGGTACGCCGCGTTCATGCGGGCGTCCGGCGCAGCATAGCGCACGTCGGAAGCCAGCGCCAGCGACAGCCCGCCGCCGCAAGCGGCCCCGTGGATCAGCGCAATGATCGGCTGCGGACAGGATCGCATGGCGCGAACCACGCCAGAGTATAGCTTTTGCATCGCCATTTGACGCTGCGCGCGACCGGAACCCTGTTCGGAGAAAGCGTCCGTCCCGAGGTCGGCGCCGGCGCAGAAAAGCCGGCCCTCGCCGCGCAGGAGGATGACCCGCACATCGAGTCGCGCCCTGAGGGCGTCAAAATAATCCGTGATTTCTCGCGCCATCTCGGGCGAGAGCGTGTTGAGCTTCTCCGGCCGGTTGAGCGAAAGGATTTCGACGGCGCCGCGCTGCTCCAGCTTTAGCGTCGCATAGGTCATGAGTTTTCGCGCCTCCATTCAGATCGGCGGATGGTCCTGCACCTCGGCATAGCGGGCGTATCCCTTGCCCACCCCATATTCGACGATGCCGTAGCCGACCTCGTCGCCGTCCGTTACCTCGATCACATGATCGCTCAGCGTGCGCACGAGCTGGCGGGTCGCCGGCTCCGCGAGCGTCCAGACGTCGTGCTCCGCGTAGAACTTGCCCTTGTCGTCGCCATGCGACCAGCCGTTCAGGCCGCCATAGAGGCCGCCCTTGAGGAAGAACCGCGCGGGCAGGGCGCGGATCTTCAGCTTCCGCGTCGAGCCGTTTGAAAAGCGGGCTTCAAATTCCGCGCACTCGAGCGTCTGCCCGAGCCGGTCTTTCGCCCACGCGATGTCGTGCGAAACGGCGTCCAGCCGGACGCTCTCCTTCGCGCGCGTCCCGAGCGTAAGCACCTCTTCACCGGAAATGTAGATCGCGTCGCCCGGAGCGCGCTCCTTGAAAAAAACGTGCAGTCCACGATCCTTGAACTGCGCGGTCGTCCAGCAATAGAAAAACGGCGGGTAAAATGTGAGCGGCGGGTTGGTCTCGTCAGTGCGCATCTCGGCGCGGATACCCCAGGAATGATCGCGTTGTCCGAGCCACTTTGCTTGTCTGACCTCGCGCCGTTCACCGGCGACCTCCACCCAGCCGCGATAGGCGCCGAGTTGCTGCGCCCGCGCCATGTGCTCCGTCACACGACCGCTTCGGCGGCGGAAATGCTCGCCCTCCTCATGCGGGTTCATCGTCGCCAGAAATTCAAGATCGAAGGCGAGGCCGGATTCGTTGGGCTTCAGCGTCAGGCGATGGCGGCGCAAACCCTCGAGGATCTCGATCTCCAGCGGACCGATAACCGTCTCCAGCGGATTCGGCCGAAGCCGCCGCGAGACGCGGAAGTTGTACTGCTTGCCGCCAAAGGCGACGCCCGCGAACCCGTCCATGACGTTGCGGTTCGGATGCCACCCGAGCCCGATGTCAAAGATGAAATCACCGCCCGGGACCGGATGGCCCGTGTACCACAGCCGCTCCATCCAGGCGGGATCTGAACTCATGACATGATCGAAAGTTGTCGGCAGCTGATGGCCGATGAAGTCGTCCTGCTTGCTCAGCATGTGGGCCTCCGGCGCTCAGGTCTTTTCGGCGCCGCTCGACATTTCGACGAACATCGGTTTTGCGCTTGTGGAGATTTCATTTTTCGCCTGACGGGCGAGATAGGCGTCGACGACGCTTTCCGCACGCTGAGCGGCCCCGGCGGGAAGGCGCGCGCGATTGGAGGCGAGCCAGTCGATGAGTTCGCATAGGCTGGCGTCGCCCGCGTCGCGCATTGTTTCGAGCGAACTTGCGTTCGGCAAGGCGGCCGGGGCGTGAACATCGGGCAGGGGAGCGCCCGGAAGGTCCGCCGCGACCGCTTGAAGTTCGCGGCTCGCGTCTTCAAGCGCCTTCAACTGCTCGACGAGAAAGGCATTGGACCACGAACAGCGAAGCTTGAGGCTGTTCAGCATATAGATGACGCCGAACGCCTGCCCGCGCGCGTAATCGCCGTCGACCCGCGGAATGACCTCCGTTCGGAGCGTTGCGACCATGCCGTCGATCAGGCGGGGAAGTGAATTGTTCATGCGGCCTGCTCCAGCGTTCGACTGATCTGGCGGAACACCGGGGCGATCTGCGTCGCCATCGCGGGCATTCGCATGTCGTTGAAAAGTCCCTGCTCAAAACAACGCGCGGCCGCCATATGGGTGAAAGCGAGCTTCAGCAGCGAAAAGACGTGGTAGAAACGGAGCGAGGGCGGATCGACCGGAAGTCCGGCGTGAGCTTCGTAGCGGGCAAGAAAATCCGCTTCGGAGGCGAGGCCGCAGACGAGCGGCGTGCCGCCGCGGTATTGGGGGAGGAATGCCCAGCCGAGATCCTCGACCGGGTCGCCAAGATGCACAAGCTCCCAGTCGAGAATGGCGGTAATCCGCCCGTGCTTTTCGAGAAAGTTGCCGAGCCGGTAATCGCCGTGCACGAGCGAAAGCCGCCGGGCGACAGGCGCATGGGCGCGCAACCAGGCGAGCGCACGATGCGCCATCGGATGTGGGCGCAGCGCCCAGCGGCGGAAACGCGCCTCCCAGTCGTCGATCTGCCGGTGGGCCGCGTTTTCGAGCGTGACCCCTTCACCCCATTTTGCAAGCGACGTCGCGCGCCAGTCGAAGCGATGCAAGGCAGCCAGCGCGCCGATGAAGTCCGCCGCGAGCGACTCGCGTCGGGCGCCGTCCAGCGCCTGGCCCTGCGAACCCCAGGGCAGAGGCGTGTCGCCTTCGACTTTCTCGCTTAAGAAGAACGGCGCGCCGAGTATCGCTTGATCATCGCTCGCTAGATAGACGCGGGGCGCCGGAACTTCGCTCGCCGCAAGGGCGCTCAAGGAGTTGAATTCCGGCATCGCGCTATAGGGAGCAAAAAGGCCATAAGGCGGCCCGACCCGGAGGATCGCCTCGTTTGCATCGGGAAAACCCGATAGCGTGACGGCGCAGGTAATCCAGGAGAAGCCGGCCGGATATTTCGTTACGCCTTCGACCGCGACGGAACGCTTCGCAACCATGCTAAGATAATCGCTGAGACGCCCGCGAAGACGATCTATCGTTTCAAAGTCCGGGACGTCGCCCGACACCGCTCCTGTGGGCTCCCTCACCAGATATCCTCGCGTTGGCGCCACGCCTTAACGGCCGATCGCATTTTCATAAACTAGCACACCATCATTGGGCGGGCAACAACCCGGGACTTCGCGAAAAATGAGCGCTATGTCAACGAAGGGGCGTGGTTGTGCTCCCACCGCGCTGGACAGGAGCTATCCGACAATGATAAACTACGTTACGACTTAAACCAAGACCGCCTCGACGCCGGTCTTTCGCCTCAGGGAGAAAACGATGCCGGAGGGCCGATCCCGTCGCGTCCGACGCCTGCTCTCTATCCCGTTTTGCTCGCAGCGCCTGAGGCGCGTCACCCTTGAGACGCGCCTTTGCGACGTCACGCCCGAGGCTCCGCCTTGTCCGTCCGCCGGCGCGATCTTGTGTTCTTCCAGCCGGTCGCGAGGTTTTTGAGATGGAACTCACCGCATTCGCCTTCGAGGTCGTGGACGGCGTCGCGCATGTCACGATGAACCAGCCCGAGCGCGGCAATCCGTTCGACGAGCATTTTGCCGCGGACTTCGATCGTCTTGCGACCGAATGCACGGTGCGTGAGGACGTTCGCTCGGTGCTCATCGACGCGAAAGGGCGGTTCTTCAGCGTCGGGGGCGACCTCAATGCCCTGACCCGCAGCCGCGAAGACCTTGCGCGCTTCGTCTCCGCGGCGACATCGAATCTCCACATGGGCATCTCCCGCTTCGCTCGGCTCGACGCGCCGGTCGTTGCGGCGGTTCATGGGCTTGCCGCGGGCGGCGCCGTCGCGCTGGTCGCCGGTGCGGATTTTGTCCTCGCTTCGCCGAACGCCAAATTCTACGCTGCCTTCGCCGGCATCGGGATCGTCAGCGACAGCGGCGGCAGCTACTTCCTGCCGCGCCGGATGGGGTCACGCCGGGCGGCGCAATTCTATATGCTCAACGAAACCATCAGTGCCGAGGAAGCGGTCGCTGCCGGGCTCATCAACCGAGTCGTCGACGCCGACGCGCTCGAAACGGAAGCCTGGGCGCTCGCCCGCAAGCTTGCGCAAGGTCCGACCCGCGCCTTTGGCGAAGCGAAGAACCTGCTGCTTTCCAGTCCTGTCGAGAGCCTCGAGGGACAACTCGAAAACGAGGCGCGGGCAATGGCGCGCGTCACCCGCACCGACGACGCGTGGAACGCGATGCGCGCCATGCTCGCTAAGCAAAAGCCGACCTTTCAGGGCCGCTGACGCGGCTTTTGTGCGATCCGCGACAGGAGCTCTTTGCGCATGATTTTCAACGAGGACCAAATCGCCATCAGGGATCTCGCCCGTCGTTTCGCGCGCGAGCAACTCGCTCCGCAGTATCAGGCCCGTGACAAGTCAGGCGTACTCGACCGCTCGCTTATCCGCGAGATGGGGGAACTGGGCCTCATGGGGGTCGATCTTCCAGAGGCTGTCGGCGGACTGAGCGCGCCGGGCGTCACGGCGGGCCTAATTGCCGAAGAACTCGCTTACGGCGATTTCAACGTCAGCGCCGTTCCGGTCGGCGTGTCGCTCCTCGGCGCGATCATCATGAGCAGCGCCTCGTCCAACCTCGCGGCCTATTGGATCCCCCGGATGATCAGTGGGGAGACGCTGATGGGCGTGTGCGTGACCGAGCCGAGCGGCGGCTCCGACGCGAGTGCGCTTAAGCTGCGCTGCCGCCGCGACGGCGATCATTACGTTCTCGACGGCGAAAAGACATCGATTACGTTCGCCGACTGCGCCGACGCATTCATCGTGTTCGCGCGGACCGGGTCGCCGGAGAGCGGGGCGGCGGGCGTGACCGCCCTGGTGGTCCCCGCCGATACGCCCGGTATCGCCCGCACGCGCTTCAACGACGTAGGCAGCCACATCATAGGGCGCGGCTCGGTCTTCTTCGAGGACGCGCGCGTGCCGATTGAAAACAGGCTCGGCGAGGAGAACCAAGGGTTCACGCACGTCATGCGCGGCTTCGATTTCAGCCGCGCCCTGATCGCGCTTCAGTGCGTCGGATGCGCCCAGGCGTCGCTGGACGAAGCCTGGGAATACACAAAAACTCGCACCGCCTTCAATGCGCCCATCGCCTCCTATCAAGGGGTGACGTTTCCCCTGGTCGAAGGCGAAAGCCAGATCGCGGCGATCCGTCAGCTTTGCTATCACGCGATCGCGCTCCGCGACGCCGGGCTTCCCCATACGGCCGAGGCGGCGATGGTCAAATGGATGGGTCCGAAGACCGCTTTTGACGTTATCCATCAATGCCTCCTGACCTTTGGCCACTACGGCTGGTCCATGGACCTACCGCATCAGCAGCGGATGCGGGATGTCATGGGGCTCGAGATTGGCGACGGCACCGCGGGCATCATGAAACTGATCGTCGCGCGAGAACGTGTCGGGCGGGTCGCCGTCCAATACGGAAAACGCTGAAAGCGCGGAGACCATCGACCCTAAGCTAGGAGCGACTGTTCGCGCCGCCTCCGCATATCGTGGATAAAATGAACGATTCCGCTCAGCACCAATCGATGTTTGCCTTGAACGCAGAGCAGCAGGCCATCGCCGAGATGGCCAGGGGCTTCTCTCAGCAGGAATTGGCGCCAAAAGCGATCGAGTGGGATCAGGAAAAGCACTTTCCAGTCGATGTGCTGCGCAAGGCCGCCGCCTTAGGCATGGGCGGGATTTATGTGCGCGACGATTTTGGCGGCAGCGGCCTCTCGCGCCTCGACGCGGCCCTGATCTTTGAGGCTTTGGCCACGGGCTGCCCGTCCATCGCCGCATACATTTCAATCCATAATATGTGTACATGGATGATCGACCGCTTTGGCGACATGGTGCAGCGGGCGAAATGGATTCCCAGGCTTTGCACCATGGAGAACCTGGCGTCCTATTGCCTGACCGAACCTGGCGCCGGGTCGGACGCGGCGGCCTTGCGCACGCGCGCAGTCAAGGATGGCGACGCCTACGTTCTGAACGGCGTAAAGCAGTTCATTTCGGGCGCTGGAACTTCCGATATTTATGTGGTCATGGCCCGAACCTCGGACGCCGGCGCCAATGGCGTTTCAGCGTTCGTGGTCGAGAAGGGTACGCCCGGCCTGTCATTCGGCGCGAACGAAAAGAAGATGGGTTGGAGCGCGCAACCAACGCGCCAAGTCATTCTCGACGGTGCCCGCATTCCGGCAGGCAACCTGCTGGCGTCCGAGGGGCAGGGGTTCAAAATCGCCATGTCCGGCCTCGACGGGGGCCGCGTAAATATCGCGGCCTGCTCACTCGGCGGAGCACAGGCGGCGCTGGACAAATCCGTCTCCTACATGGCCCAGCGCCAGGCTTTTGGCCGCCGCCTTTCGGACTTTCAGGCCCTGCAATTCCGTCTGGCCGAGATGGCCATCGATGTCGAAGCCGCGCGAAGCTTTTTGTGGCGGGCCGCGAGCGCCCTCGACGCCAAGGATCCAGAAGCCACGAAACTTTGCGCAATGGCCAAGAAATTCACCACCGACGCGTGTTTTAATGTCGCCAACGAGGCGTTGCAATTGCATGGCGGCTACGGCTATCTCGCCGAATATGGAATTGAAAAAATCGTGCGCGATTTGCGCGTACATCAGATTCTCGAAGGCACCAACGAAATCATGCTGCTGATCGCGGCGCGCAAGCTGATCGAGGCCGCCAAATAACTTTGGCCTTGTTCGGCCGCTTTGCCGCGCCAACCCCGACTTTGTCCCCGGTCAACATCACCTCTCGTGCGGTCTAAGCGCCGATCGGCTTTCTGGGCCTGTCGAACGGCGCACGCGCCGGGCTTACGGGCTTCGTGGCCGGACTTCCACGCTCTGTCGCTGAGCACAACGTAACTATCAACAATCTGCCCGCACGTTTGAAACTGACCCGCCTGAAGGCCAACCTCGAAGCGCTGGCGAAGGGGTCGGGGCGCGAAGTCGGCCGGTGGTCGAATGAGATTCGCGCCGCAAATCCGGCGGCCGCTTCGGACGACCAGAGGAGTTCGGCGTCGCCTGCGCTTTCCTTTGCTCGGTGCAAGCGAGCTACATTGCCGGCCAGAATCTTCTGATCGACGACGCCACGGCGCAAGCTCGACTTCAAAGGGCGGCACGATCGAGGGCCGAGACCGTCCAAAACCTGGGGGACTCTATGCGGCATGGCGAAACGGGCGACGGGCCCATCGCTCAGCGGTCGTGTGGTCCTTGTTGAAGGTCCCGTTGACGACCGCGGTGCGGACCTTGAGCATCAGATGCGCTCCTCTCGGCGACCAACGCATTTGTTGGTTGGCGCTCATCCGCCGGTGCAGCAGCCGATGCACCGTACTCTCGGTGGTCGCCGGGGAGATCGGCTCGTCGTTTCGCCGGGCGGTGGCATAATCGATGATCAGACCGGATTGGCCGGATACGTAAGTCTCGAGGCCACGAAGCACGCCTGCCACCTTACCCGCCGTCGCAGTGTGCGGCGATGTCACTTCGGCCGCGGCATCGAGTATCGCCAGGGTGTCTCCGATGAGATCGAGCGCCCGCTGTACCTGCCCGTGCCAGAGACGCCAACGGATATGCTCGATGGCGTCGGCCAAGCGGGCAGCTTCCGCGCGGTCCTCCGGCGTGGCGTCCGGCCAGCCCTTGGCGGCCTGAGCGACATGCTGGATGCGCATGGAGAGATGAAAGCAATCGAGCACGTGATGGGTCGGACCGACGCTCGCCGCCTCGCCCAAAGATCGTGGCCCATCGGCGCCGTCGCTCAGGATGGTGATTGGCGTTCGCGGCGTAGCGCCAAGGCGATGCAGCACGCCGCGCAACTGCTGTTGCTGCAGATCAGCCTCGGCCGGCACGCTGCTGAACATGACCCGCTTGCCGGCGTCGTTGCTGACCTGAGCGACGAAGACCTCAAACGAACGCACCTGATAGCTGCGCACCGATTTCACGTGACCCCCGTCGATGGCGAGCGCGATCGACCCCGCTTCGCTCGACGGACTTGACGTTGGCGGTGCTACGGCGTCGCGCTCCAGTCTGGCGCCGACACGCATCGTCCGCTGACGGATCGTCTCGACTTCCGGGGTGTCCCCGAGCGGGAAGAACTCTTCGAGCAGCGAGCGGGCGCGGCGGTACGGCAGCAGGGCGCCCATCTTGGCGAGGGTGCGCTCATACTCCGGCGTGCAGCGATCCGGCATGATCTCCGCGGCAGGGGTGATGGTCCGGCGCGACGCCACACCGCACCGGCAGGGACCGAAACGGGGTGCACGAACCTCCACGACGCCAAACAGCGACGCCAGCCGCCGACGGCGCATATCCTTCAGCGGACGTTGAGACCCGCAGCGCTGGCAGCGTCGCCGATTGCGGCAATGCTCCTCTGCCTGCGCCTGAACCAGATGGCGTTGCAGCCCGGCCAAGGTCTTCTTGCCTTCCGCCAGCGTCAGCCCCAGCTTTTCCACCGAATTGATCGTGCCGCAGCCGCCGACGCTGATTTCATGGGACTGGACGGCACCGTCCGCTCCGGCCAATTCCACGACGACTCGCCACTTCATCCTGCTCTCCTGGTCCCCCGCGACCAGGCCGATCCGTAGCACCCCCCAGGATATAGACGGTCTCGAAACATCAATTGAAAACTGTCAGAAAACCGCATATATTTCTGACAGGAGAAGACCATGCAACGCTTGACCGAACAGATTCTTGCGCATGCGGAAGGGTTGCCGGAAGGCGCGCCCGTAGCGGCTAAGAGCTTGCTCCACCTCGGTAATCGCGCTGCGGTGGATCAGGCTCTGTCGCGTCTGGCTGAACGTGGCCAACTCATCCGCGCGGGGCGCGGCGTTTATCTCCGCCCCATCGCGAGCCGGTTCGGCGTGCGGGCTCCATCCGTCGAGCAAGCGGTCGAGGCGCTCGCCAGCCAGCGAGGCGAGGTCATCGTCTCGAACGGCGCGGCCGCGGCAAATACCCTCGGTCTGACGACGCAGGTGCCTATCCGGTCGGTCTATCTGACCTCGGGGCGCAGCCGGACGATGAACCTCGGCAAGCAGGTCATCGAGCTGCGACATGCGCCGCGCTGGCTATTGACTCTGGCCAATCGGCCAGCGGGCGAAGCGGTCCGGGCGCTGGCCTGGCTCGGCCCGGAGAAGGCCGAGGAGGCGCTCAAGATGCTGAAGCGAAAAATGCCGGCGGGTGCATTTGGTGAACTGGTGGCCGTCGCGCCGCAGCTTCCGACTTGGCTCGCCCGAAGCGTGGGCAAGACCGCCTATGGCTGACGCCTTCCTTAGCCTTTCGGCGAAGGATCGCCGCGACGCCCTCGGTGTAGCGGCCGATCAATCAGGGCGACCTGCGCACCTTCTGGAGAAGGACGTGTGGGTGGTCTGGGCGCTTGCCGCCCTATACGGATCGCCTCTCGGCGAGCACCTGGTATTCAAGGGTGGCACGTCGCTACCAAAAGCCTATAGGGTCATCCGTAGATTCTCCGAGGACGTCGACCTCACCTACGACATCCGACAGATCGCGCCGGACCTTGTGGGTGCCGATGGCGAAGCGCTGCCGAAGACGCGCAGCGAGGAGAAACGGTGGTCGAGCGAGGTCCGCCGGCGTCTGCCGGAATGGGTCGCCAGGACTGCCCAGCCCGTCATCGCAAGCGCGTTGACCGCAGAAGGGCTGGCGGCGGCGACCCGCGTCGAAGGCGAGAAGCTATTCATCGACTACGAGGCGACGACGACCGGCTCGAGCTATGTCGCGCCGGTCGTGATGCTCGAGTTTGGGGCTCGCTCAACGGGCGAGCCGGCGAGTTTGCGCGATGTCGCCTGCGACGCGGCTGATTTGATTGCGGAGGTAGAGTTTCCAACGGCCCGGCCCCGCGTGATGCACGCAGAGCGGACGTTCTGGGAGAAGGCGACCGCGATCCACGTCTTCTGCCTGCAGGAACGGCTGCGCGGCGATCGGTTTGCCCGCCATTGGCATGATGTGGTCCGGCTGGACGAGGCTGGGCTTGCCGCCGCGGCCTTCGCTGACCGCGATCTCGCCCAGGCCGTGGCGCGTCACAAGGGCATGTTCTTCGCCGAGAGGGCCGCCGATCGCAGTCCTATCGACTACTCGGTTGCGGTCAGCGGTGGCTTGCGCCTCGTACCGGCCGGCGACGCCCTGAAGGCCTTGGAGGAAGACTATGCCCGCATGGTCGAGGACGGGTTGCTGTTGGATGATGCCGAGCCCTTTGAGACGCTCATGGCGCGATGCGCCGACATCGCCGAGCGGGCCAATCGTGCAGGCGAATAGCGAGGACAACGATGCTCGACCGGGGATCGGAATGGCGGAGGTGGGAGCCGCATATTCACGCGCCTGGCACGGTGATGAACAACCAGCTCAGCGGCCCCGACGGATGGCGCGATTACCTGACAGCCCTTGGGCACGCCCCACCGATCATTGAGGCTATCGCAGTCGCCGACTCTGACGCCTCGTGCCTTGTTCGGCGAACAGTCGGCTCATGAAGCGCCTACCGACCTATAGGAGTTTGATGGCCAGTACCGGCGTCGGTCGGCTTTCAACAGACGAAGCGTTCCTCCGCACCGGAGTCCTGATCGACATGTGCGGGGCGCCACGGCGCAGGGCCGGAATTGCGAGGGCGCTTGCTTGGTGTGACGAGTTGGAGGCTCGAGACTTAAGCGCAGCCGAACGCGGCCAGCTGGACTATTTCCGCGCCAACGCCTGGAACACCCGTCGGCCGCGACGCCGGAGCGGCGATGTCTGGTTATGGGACCAGCCAGCGCTTCAGCAGGAAATTTTCTTCCTGCGCCGCGCCACCAGCGCCGAAAGCTTCTCTGCGGTCGAGCACTATCGTCGATGTGAGATCCTAACCAATCTCGGAAACCTGCTCAGCCACCTCGGGCGCTCGATTGAAGCGCTGGAGATCTGGAGACGAGCGCTGGAAGTTGATCCCGAATTTTGGATGGCCCGCGGCAATCTCGGATCAGGCCTGGCGCGACTTGGCCGGCTTCACTACGACCGCAACCAAGGTGCGGTCATGCTCCTGTCCGCGCACAAGGAACTCGTGCGCGCCCTGGGGGACGCTGAGAAATATCCGATTTTCGGCTTTCCTGAAGCGCGCGCTTACTTCGAACAGCAACGCCGCGACATCGAGGCGAACCTCGACCTATCCGCCGTCGCGGAGAATTTCGAACCGGACGGCTACGCAATCGGCCTGTCGAAACGGGTGCGCCAGTATCGTTTGTGGTGTCTGCGCCACTACTTGTTCCTGAACCTCCTCAACGAGCTCGGCCCCAACACCGTGGCGGCACATGATCCACTGGTACTGCCGTCATTCGTAACGAAACTCGGGGAGCCGCCAGCGCTGATCGGCTATTTCAATCAGCTAAAACAAGAGTTCGTCTCAGCGCGGTGGACGTTCTTCGAGGGCATCCAGGATGGCCCTGCGCACCTATCGGACAACGACGTCCTCTTGATCAATACGCTAGACTATCCGAGCTATGGACTCGGTGCCGAAAAGATTCGAACGGCTTATCGGATCGCGTATTCCTTATTCGACAAGATAGCTTTCTTCCTAAATCACTATATGGCGCTCGGACACGCCGATCAGGATGTCTCCTTTCGGGCTGTGTGGCGCCCGAAGAAGGGGAAGGGGCCGCGCGGGATCCTTGCCGCGCTTGCCGCATCGAAAAACCTGCCCTTCCGCGGCCTCTACTGGGTCAGTAAAGATCTCTTCGAAGAGGCTTTTGCCGATGTGGCCGATCCGGACGCGCGCGCTCTGCACGAACTGCGTATCCACCTCGAACACCGCTATGTGAAGGTTCACGAGTTGATGGGCGGCCCGGCGGGGCGTCAGAACGCGGCAGGCGATTTGTTCGTCGACACGCTAGCCTATTCGATCTCGCGCTCAGATCTTGAGGCCCGCACGCTCCGGCTGTTGAAGCTGGTGCGCGCAGCGCTCATCTATCTCTGCCTCGGGATGCATTGGGAAGAACGGCGGCGCATAAAACGGCGCCGAAGCAAACGGCTTATCGCGAGCCAGTCGCTTCCAACGGTCGAAGACAGATTCAAGCGTAAGTATTAACTCTTGGCCGATCAGACAACGAGACAGAGAACTTTAGGGGGCGAACGTGGGAAGATCTCACGATATCACGCAGAAGGGCCGAATTGCTGCGAATTCGCTGGTGCATCGACTGAGCGGGTTTTCACTCCCATTCTTCGGCGTCCAATGGACGCCTCCTGCAGACGAGCGTGAGATCGTTAGAGGTCTCCTCACCGCTATGGAGGATCGGCGCGTCCTTTTCGTCCCCTATAACCTCGAGGTCGTCTCCCAAGTGACATCCTCCGTTCTCCAGATACGGGAGATTTTTGACGAAGACCTTGCAGACCCTGCCGGAGACGTCGCGGGCGGAAGGCTCCATTCGCGCGATGCGCACCGCCTGTCGCCGCTTCCTTGAGGAGCCGATGCCCGACTTTCGTAACCTCATGCGATGGCATGGCGGGCGGCACGCAGGCGACGAAGAAGGGAGTCCATCCTTCTTCGTCGCATTGGGTGAGCTGCGGGCGACATTCGGGACCCATGTCGCAGCCCTCGCATACCAGTACGGCCTGGATGTCGAGCCAGAGCTCGCGTCGATCCTCCCGTCTTCGGACGAAGCGTGAGAACGATCGGATGGGGAGCGTGTATTGAGCACCGTTCTGTCAGCTTCCACGGTATGGCGCACTGAAAAGAAGGTGACAGTCAGTGGCCACACGCGCCATCGACATAAGCCGAGCCCAATCTCATCGGGCTTTGAGGCTCCCGCGGCGAACACGACACTTGTGTTCGGCCCAAGCGCTCTGGCGGCTTCGATCGCAAGGACGGCAACGCTCCGAAATGCGCCCCCGGAAATGTTGGCGCGGTGGGGCGACAGCGCCCTGACGCAGGTCGAATGGCTGGTCGAGGACGGGGCGGCCTTTGCGTTGTCGCAGCATCTCCAGGCGCTGGCCGACGCAGAGCGAACATCCTTCGCCGGGCGTGTTGGTGCCGGGATAACGGACTTGCTGATGAACGCGCTGGGCTTCACCTGGAGAGACAATGCCTCTTGCCTGTCGAGCTCGCTCGCGCCGCACGCGGACTTCATCTACGCCGATGGAGCAGTATCGGGACATGGCGTGGTCCTGGCCGAGGCGCATGGGTCCTTCGCGGCAAGCGTTAGCTCGGCCGGCGTGACCCGTGAGGCAAAGCGCAAGTATCTGCGGCAGGTGCGGCCTCATCTCGCCACCGCCTCCCCGCACGGCAAGATCGTTCATGGGTATTCGATCGCGTTTGGCTCCCGACCGGGAGCAGCGGGAGCTTTCCTTCACGTCGCCGAGACGCTGATTTCGAAGCCACGTGGCCGGCGACCTCCGCCGAGCCAAACGGCGCCGACGCCAAGCCCAGTGGCGGCGCCCACCTCCCTCGCGCTTGCCGCGCATCGGTCGAACTTCGCGATAATGGATGCGGCGAACATTGTGCGATGGATCGACTGGGTACGTGGCGGCGGCGAACGCTCCGACGATATGCAACCGTCACTGTTCGTCCGAATTCCCTACGCAGGCCAGGTCTTTCTCTGCAGCATGGAGACGGGCTGGCCTTTCGGTGGCTACCCGGAGTGGCTTGCCGAATTTTGGCATCCGCGGTGGTGGCCGCCGATTCGGCCGGCGCGAACGCTCCCTCGCGGCACGGACGATTTCGCCGGATGGTTCGCCATGGAGGAGAAGGCCGCCGAGAGCTTCCTCAACGCTTTGAGCGCGATCGTTCGGAATGGCCGAGACAGAGACCGTCCATATCCTGGGGGACTCATGCGGCGTGGCGAAACGGGCGACGGGCCCATCGCTCAGCGGTCGTGTGGTCCTTGTTGAAGGTCCCGTTGACGACCGCGGTGCGGACCTTGAGCATCAGATGCGCTCCTCTCGGCGACCAACGCATCTGTTGGTTGGCGCTCATCCGCCGGTGCAGCAGCCGATGCACCGTACTCTCGGTGGTCGCCGTCGATATCGGCTCGTCGTTTCGCCGGGCGGTGGCATAATCGATGATCAGGCCGGATTGGCCGGATACGTAAGTCTCGAGGCCACGAAGCGCGCCTGCCACCTTACCCGCCGTCGCAGTGTGCGGCGATGTCACCTCGGCCGCGGCATCGAGTATCACCAGGGTGTCTCCGATGAGATCGAGCGCCCGCTGTACCTGCCCGTGCCAGAGACGCCAACGGATATGCTCGATGGTGTCGGCCAGGCGGGCAGCGTCCGCGCGGTCGCACGGCGTGGCATCCGGCCAGCTCTTGGCGGCCTGAGCGACGTGCTGGATGCGCATGGAGAGATGAAAGCAATCGAGCACGTGATGGGTCGGACCGACGCTCGCCGCCTCGCCCAAAGATCGTGGCCCATCGGCGCCGTCGCTCAGGATGGTGACTGGCGTTCGCGGCGTAGCGCCAAGGCGATGCAGCACGCCGCGCAACTGCTGTTGCTGCAGATCAGCCTCGGGCGGCACGCTGCTAAACATGACCCGCTTGCCGGCGTCGTTGCTGACCTGAGCGACGAAGACCTCAAACGAACGCACCTGATAGCTGCGCACCGATTTCACGTGACCCCCGTCGATGGCGAGCGCGATCGACCCCGCTTCGCTCGACGGACTCGACGTTGGCGGTGCTACGGCGTCGCGCTCCAGTCTGGCGCCGACGCGCATCGTCCGCTGACGGATCGTCTCGACTTCCGGGGCGTCCCCGAGCGGGAAGAACTCTTCGAGCAGCGAGCGGGCGCGGCGGTACGGCAGCAGGGCGCCCATCTTGGCGAGGGTGCGCTCATACTCCGGCGTGCAGCGATCCGGCATGATCTCCGCGGCAGGGGTGATGGTCCGGCGCGACGCCACACCGCACCGGCAGGGACCGAAACGGGGTGCACGAACCTCCACGACGCCAAACAGCGACGCCAGCCGCCGACGGCGCATATCCTTCAGCGGACGTTGAGACCCGCAGCGCTGGCAGCGTCGCCGGTTCCGGCAATGCTCCTCCGTCTGCGCCTGAACCAGATGGCGTTCCCGGCCAAGGTCTTCTTGCCTTCCGCCAGCGTCAGCCCCGGCTTTTCCGCCGAATTGATCGTGCCGCAGCCGCCGACGCTGATTTCATGGGACTGGACGGCACCGTCCGCTCCGGCCAATTCCACGACGACTCGCCACTTCATCCTGCTCTCCTGGTCCCCCGCGACCAGGCCGATCCGTAGCACCCCCCAGGATATGGACGGTCTCTGATGTTTCCAGGGCGCCCGCCGAGCGCACTAGATCAGAGGTGCGCCCTTATCGAGCAGCCGTCGAGAAAGTGCTCGCGCGACGTAACCGGTCCTCGCGTCGCGAGGATCAGCGCCTCGACGACCTGGCGGGCGAGCGACCGCGCCATCACGCGCTCCTGCGTCGAAATTGCCGTCATCGCTCGCCCGTGCAAGAACGCGCTCCTTACGTCGAAAAGCTGCTCATATTGGTCCGCGTAGAGGCGATCACCGAGCAGTCCGGCAACCCGACCACGCATCCTGTTCGTCGCGCGCATCCCCTTGTGGCGATCGGGCGCGACGCGAAAGATCTTTTGATAGTCCGCGCGCAGACCGAGCGCCGCCTCGATCGTCGTGACGTGCGCGAGAAACTCATCTACCCCCTCGGCCAAGAACGCGCGGACGAGAAAGTGAGCGATCGGCGTCTCGAACAGGACTGACCGCTTCGCCTCCTCGACGACCCCCCAACGGCTCTGATCCCAGATGGCCAGCTCGGCCTTGGCCTCGTCCTGCAAGCGCAGCTCAAGGGGCCGCTCTTCCTCATATGTCCCACCGCAACCATCGTCATAAATGCGATCTTCCCAGCTCAGCGTGTCGGGGGTCGGCGGCGAAGCGGGACGCACGAAAATGTCGCTGTCGACCGTATGGACCCACGGTACGCGGAAGCCGCGCCAGTCAACTTCCTGCATGGTCGACCAGTTCTCCCAGGGCGCGAGCAAGAGAAAGAACAGCGCATCTTCGAAAGCGGTTGGGAAACGGCCCTTATGGGGTTCGATCCGTCCGAGATCCTGGCTCAGATCCATGAACATCACGGGGACGGCGCGCGCCTCGGGCTCGCCGCCCAGCGCCTCGGTCTCCTCGACGACGAGCCAGTGAAATTCGGAAAACCGGTCGGCATCGAATTCCTGTTGTTGATAGATCCGCTTCAGTCGACGCTCATCGAACAGCCCCCGCAACGCGTCCGGTTTGAGCCGGCCCACCTTGGCCGAGCCGAATGCGAGCGGCGGCAGATCCTCGGCGAGATCAAGCGGCGCAATATAAACGCGGCGCGCATGTGTAGCGCGAAGGGCTACTTCGAGTTCCTTCGTCGCTTGCTCGACCGGCAAGGCGAGATCGGCGGCGTCGCTGCGAAGCTCGCACGGCAGACCCAGCGCCCTTAATGCCGTCGACAGCGCGAAAGCCGGCCCGTTCTTGCCCGCGTTGGGATAGCCGTCACGGCAAACCTCGCGCAGACGCACGAATGCCGGATGCGCGAGGATATTGTCGGGACCGGGCGGACGCAACCGCCACAGGTCGACCATTGCCGTCAGCATCGCCGCGCTCGGATCGTCCGCCACCTCACTCATCACGCAATCCGAAGCCGCCGCAAAAGCTTCGCCAACACGACCTCATACTCCTCGGGCTTCGAGAAGTCGGCGTTGAGGGGTTACGACCGACCTCGCCCCACTGCCGCGCCCGAGGCGTTTTGGCCGCCCGGGAACAGGCCTAAGCCGCATCCTCCCCCGGCTCGTCCTCTGTGGCCATAAGACCAACACCGCCTGCGAAGTCGGCAAGAAGGCTCGCCTTGTCAGGGGGCGCCTCGCCAGTTGCGCTTTCCAGGCCAAGCCCCGCTCGTCCGGGCTCATCCCGGCTCGACGTACCGAGAAGCCCGGCGTCCTCGAGTTTTTCCAAATCCGGCAGGTCGCGCAGCGACTCGAGCCCGAACTCGAACAGGAATTTCTCGGTCGTCACATAGGCGTAGGGCGCGCCGAGTTTCGGGCTGCGGGGACCGGCGGCGATCAGCCCCTCCTCGCGCAGCGATGCGACCAGGTCGCGCGAGATCTCCCGCCCGAACGTCTCCGAAATCTCCCCCCTCGTCACCGGCTGGAACATCGCCACCGCCATCAACACCCCGGCCTCGAGTTTGGTGAGCGACTTGGCGTCGGCCGGGATGTCGAAGGCCGCGCGAATCGCCGGGCCGAAGGCGGGGCGGGTGTGGAGGGCAAAGCTCTCGCCTGCCCTGACGAGCTCGATCGGCCGCCCGCGCAGGTCTTCTTTCAGGTCGTCGAGCAGGAGCTCGAGCGCGCAATCGCCTCCGACCACACGAGCAAGCACTTCACGAGTCACGGGCTTCGCCGCGGCGAACAGGACGGCTTCGACCCGGGCCTTCCATTCGCGCCAGCGCAATTCCGGCGGCAGGTCGGCGAGCTCGCGGTCGAAGTCGGGTTCAGGGTTGGACTTCCGCGCCATGACTCAGAGCCCGTAGAGCCGGAAGGTTGGGCGGCCGGTCAGCTCCCGGGCGGCGCTTAAGGACACCAGGCGGTCGAACAGCCGCCGCCTGGCGCGATCGCTGAGGCCCACGATGGGCGCGGCGGCGGAGACGGCGTCGTCGGCAAGCAGCGCCTCGATGGCGCCCGTCTTCCCCTTGGCGCGCAGTTTTGGCGCAGCGTCCGCGAGCCTCGCCGCCCGGCGCGACAGGTCCTGGGCCAGGTCGAGGGCGGCGAGCGCCGAGCGCGCATAAGCGAGAGCCACGAGCTTCATCCAGCCGGCCTCGCCCGGCCGCGGCCGCCGTCCCTCGCCTGTGGCGCGGCGCAAGAACAGCTCGCCGGCGAGGAGCGGCAGCGGCGATGGCCAGCCGAGGTTCCTGGCCAGCGCGGCGTCGGCAGCCCAAATCGCGAGCGGCTCGGCGTCGGGCTTGAGCGCGATCACCGCTTCGGCAGCCGCGGCGGCGGCGATCGGGGCCGGTCGGCCGCGTCCGCCCGTCTCCCGGAGCGCGGCGGCGATCTCCGCCGCCTTTCCCGAATCGAACGGCGCCTGCAGATCGGCGGCGACGGCGGACAGTCGCGCGGGGCGCAAAGGATCGCCCGGGCCCGCCAGCGTCCGGAATGCAGAATAGACCCGCCCCGCCGGCCCGAGGTCCTGGCCGGGCCTGGCGAGGGCGACGGCGTCGCGGAGCGCCGCCTCGTCCTCGCGGCGTTTGAGCAGATTCGCCGCTACCGCGGCGGCGCCTTTCAGGGCGAGGCGGCGGCGCCAGACGCCGGCCCACGGCGGGCCGGATTTTGCGACCGAATCGAGCGCGGAAAGCGCCGCGCCGGCGAAATAGAGGGCTTCTGCCTCGGAATTCTCGCGAAAAGCGCCGCCCGGCCGCGCCCAGGCGGGCGCGCGAAGGGGTTCGGAGGGGGTGAGCTCGGCGCGAATCATCGCCGGAATTGTAGCCGACGGCGGCGCTTATGGCCACCGTAAGCACGCAAAAGCGCCCCACCTGTCGACCGCATTCGATGTCCGATAATCTTGCATTATCAGACTCTTATCATAGCAACAGGACCCGTAAGTGTTATCAAAACGGGCAAAATCGCAATATGTTGGGAGGCGCAAATATCCGCACCAAATCTCGCTTCACTACTGCCCGTCATGACGCGTCCGTCTGCCTTCAGATGCTCCGGGGCTGGCGCGCACTGACCCTCAATCCGTCGTGCGAAATCGAATGGACTTCGACGCCGCGTCGCCCGGCCGAACGACGCGGTTTCCGCGCGCCGTTCGCGTAAACTTGCCGAATGCGAATCGTCACATATCGCGACCTCCGCCCCGGCCGCTTCGCCAAACCGCTCGAACGACTGCGCGCCGCGCTCGCCCGCGGCGACTTCGCAGCCGCCGGGCTCAAGAAACTGGCCCCCACGCCCTATTGGCGCGCCAAGCTTAGCGACGAGGCTCGCCTCCTCATGCAATTTGCCCCGTACAACGGCGAAACCGTCTGCCTGTTTCTGGAGGTGATCGCCGACCACGCCTACGAAAAGTCCCGCTTCCTGCGGGGCGCGCCGGTGGATCGCGACAAGATCGAGGCCGGCCCGGACGATCTGACGGCTCATCCTGAGCCGAGCGCACGCCAGGGATGGGAGCTCAAGTGGCTGCCGCCGGAGGCGGTGGAATTCGATCTCATCGACAAGCCGATCGTTCTTGACGCCGCCCAGGAGGCGGTGCGCCGCCATGCGCCGCCGCTCGTCATCATCGGCCCCGCGGGCTCGGGCAAGACGGCCGTGACCCTCGCCAAGATGCGCGAGGCGACTGGAAGCGTTCTTTATGTGACGCTCTCGGCCTATCTGGCGCAGACAGCGCGGCGGCTCTACGGCGCGCATGGCTACGAAAATCCTCGTCAGGACGCCGAATTCATGAGCTTTCGCGAGTTCGTCGATTCGATCGCCGTCCCCGAGGGCGAGGAGGTTCGCTTCGCCGCCTTTCGCGCCTGGTTCGAGCGCCGGCGAGGCGGTCTGAAAGGCGACTTGCGGCAGGCCGACGCGCATTCGCTGCTGGAGGAATTCCGCGGCGTACTCGGGCGCCCGCCGGCGGGGCGCTGACCGAGACCGAATACCAGGCGCTCGGCGTGCGGCAATCCCTCTACCCGGCGGGAGAGGCACGCACGGCCGAAAAATACCGGGCCTGGCTGAAAGAGGAGAGGCTCATCGATCTCAACCTCGTCTCGCACGCCTGGCGCGCCAAGGCCGAGCCGCGCTACGATTTCGTCGTCGTCGACGAAGTGCAGGATTTCACCAACGCCCAGCTCGCGCTGATCCTCGATACGCTGAAAGCCAAGGATCATTTTTTGCTTTGCGGCGATTCGCACCAGATCGTGCATCCAAACTTCTTTTCCTGGGCTTCGCTGCGGGCGCTGTTCTGGCGAAAGGCGCAGGCGGCCGAGGACGCTTCCGCCGCGCGCGAAATCTCCGTCCTGCAGACCAATTTCCGCAACACTCAGGCCGTCACCGGCCTCGCCAATCGTCTCCTAAGGATCAAGCAGGCGCGTTTCGGCTCGGTCGACCGCGAGAGCAGTTTCCTGGTCCGGTGCGCCTCCGGCGCGGTGGGCGCGGCGCAATTACTCAAGGGCGAGGACAAGGTCTTGCGCGCGCTCAACGCCACGTCGCGCGCGTCGGTTCGCTACGCCGTCATCGTCCTGCGCGACGAGGACAAAGCGGCCGCCCGCGCCTACTTCGCGACGCCGCTCATCTTTTCCGTCCATGAGGCGAAAGGCCTCGAATATCCGAACGTCATCCTGTTCCAGATGATCTCGGCGAACCGCGGTCCTTACGCCGAAGTGTGCCGCGACGTAGCGCCGAGCGATCTCGAAGGCGAGGAGCTCGATTACCGCCGCGCCAGGGACAAGAGCGACAAGTCGCTCGAGATCAACAAGTTCTATGTCAACGCGCTTTATGTCGCGATGACCCGTGCCGTCGAAGGACTGACGATCGTCGAGACCGACGTTCAGCACTCGTTGCTCCGACTGCTCGAGCTCAAGGAGACCGCGGAAACCGCGCCGACGGCGGCTCCGGCGTCGAGCAAGGACGAATGGGCGCAAGAGGCCCGCAAGCTCGAACTGCAGGGCAAGCAGGAACAGGCGCGCGCCATCCGGGAAACGTTTCTCACCGCGCCGCCGACGCCCTGGACGCCCTGGTCGCTGCAAGCCTTGCGGGAATGGACGCCCAAGGCGCTCGATCCCAAGAATCCGTCCGCCAAGATCAAACAGGCCCTGCTCGATTATGCGCTGTGGCATGGACAGGGCGCCTATGTCGAAAGGCTCGCCAAGGCGAATTTCGCGCCTGCGCTGACGCTGACCCACCGCGGGCGGCTGCTGACCCGCGTCGCCCAGGTGATTCATGAGGGCAAGCTCGTCGGCCTCGCCAACGTTCCCGGGTTCTCGGAAGATCCGCGCAACCCGATGGGCCGCGCGACCCGCGCGGCGGCGGCGACGCGCGCGCGGCAGTTGCGGCCGTTTCTCGAACGATCCGCAAAGGCCGTGCTGCAGGATTGCGACCTGTACGGCGTCGACCACAAGACCTATTGCGGCGCCACCCCGTTGATGCTCGCCGCGCGCGCCGGCAACGTCGCGCTGATCGACACCCTGCTCGCGCGCGGCGCGGATCCGGAGATCGTCGACGATTACGGGCACACCGCCTGGATGGGCGCGCTCAACCGCGCCATCGACGACCAAGCTTTCGCCCGCGCCCATGTCGCGGCCCTGTTCGAGCGCCTGGGACCGGAGACGCTCGACGTTCACACTGACGGGCGGCTCGTTCGTCTCGAGCGCGGCCAGGGCGAATTCTGGCTCCTTGGGTTGATGCTGGCTGGCCTCAAGACCCACTGCGGCGGCCTGACCGCCCGGCCGCTCGGGCCCTACCGATATACGCAAGGGTTTTTCGCCGATGGCCTGCTCGTGACGCTCGAATGTCTGCCGGAGCATCTCTGGCCGAAAGCACGCCGCAAGAGAGACTATCTCAACGGCGTGCTGGCGCGGGCGGAAGTCAACTCCAGCTACCGGCCTGCCCGCAAGCTCTGGAAGCGGCGCACAGTTGGCTATTACATGCCAGCGCCGGACATGAAGCTGCGTCGAAAGACGGCGGATGGCGATACCTGGATCCCCATCGCAGAAGCTCTCGGTCTGGCGGCGGTTAGCGGTGGCGGCGAAGGCAGGCTGTTCGACGTTTACGCCCCACCGCCTGCGAGCGCGTCGGCGCCGGTGGGCGAGTGGTTCTGATCGGCGTCAATGAGCGGCGAAGGCGAGTGACTGCTAACCGATCGGCGTTGGAACCGCGCGACGTGGCAAGGCAGGTATCCGAAGCCCAGCGGCTGGAAAGCGGCAGATGTCAGCGGCAGGTGTCGGGAGGAAAGCGGCCGGGGGCACGACGGAAGGATTGCGCCAACAGCGCGCGTACCCTGAGCAAGTTCCGAAAGCGTCGTTTCGAACGTTAAGCAACCTTTCCAGATTGCCACGATGGATGCTGCGTTCGGGATCGGTATTTGCTCCTCGTCCTAGCAAAGCCGACCGGGTTGCATCGCAGGCGGGATTATCTCTTTGTCTTGCCGTAGGTCTCATCAAACGCGTAGCCGACGCTGCGCACGGTGCGGATCGGATCGCGCTCCCGCGCGCGCGACAGGGCCTTGCGCAATCGCCCGACGTGAACATCGACTGTGCGCTCGTCGATTTCGGCGGTCTGCCCCCATACGCCGTCGAGCATTTGGGCCCGGGTGAACACCCGGCCCGGCTTCTCGAGGAGAAGTTCGAGCAGTCGGAATCCGGTGGGGCTAGGATAAATGACGCGCTCGCCGCGCCGCACGCTCCGGGTGTCCCGGTCGAGGTCGATGTCGCCGCGGCTCAGGCGGCCAGCGATCCGCTCCGGGCGGCTTCGCCTCAGCAGAGCATGCACGCGCGCGATCAGTTCGGGAACGGAGAAGGGCTTCACGACATAGTCGTCCGCCCCCACCATGAGACCGCGCACGCGCTCCGCCTCCTCGCCGCGCGCCGTCACCATGATCACGGGCAACGTGCGGGTATTCTCCCGCGCGCGCAGCCTGTGGCAGATCTCGAGCCCCGACACGCCCGGGAGCATCCAGTCGAGAATGACGAGATCGGGCGGGTTTTCCGCCAGCCGAAGCTCGGCCTCGTCGCCCCGCTCGACGCTGTCCACGACGTAGCCCTCGGCCTCAAGGTTGTAGGAGAGCAATACCGCCAGATCGTACTCGTCCTCGACCACGAGAATGCGCGGAGCCGACGCCGCGTTGCCGCGGACGATCTCCCTGCGCGCTTGATTCATGCGTCGCCTCCGGCGGCTTCGACGTCAATGTCCGTCTCCCGCCGGCCGCGGGGACGTTCCGAGGGCATCGGCTCGCCCGTGACCAGATAGACGACCGTCTCGGCGATATTGGTGGCGTGATCGCCGATCCGCTCGATGTTCTTGGAGCAGAACAGAAGATGAGCGCAGAACGAGATGTTGCGCGGATCCTCCATCATGTGCGTCAGGAGATCGCGAAACACCGAGTCTTCGAGCGCGTCGAGATCGACGTCGCGCTCCCACACCTCGCGCGCACGTTCCGCGTCGCGCTGGGCGTAGGCGTCGAGCACGTCATTCATCAGTTCGGTGGCGACATCGTTCATGTGCCTGAGGCCGACGATCGCCCGTGGCACGCGGGCTTCGGTCCCGAGCTTGATCGTACGCTTGGCGATGTTCTTGGCGAGATCGCCGACCCGCTCGAGGTCGCCAGCGACGCGAATCGCGCCGATCAGCTCGCGCAGATCAATCGACACGGGCTGGCGACGTGCGATGGTCATCACGGCGAGATTCTCGATCTCGCGCTGCAGCGCGTCGAGACGGGGATCGGCGGCGACGACCTGATGGGCGAGCACCGTATCGGCGCTGGCGAGCGCGTCCACGGCCTCAACCACCATCTTTTCGGCGATGCCGCCCATTTCGGCGATCAGGCGGTCGAGCGCATCGAGCTCCCTGTCATAGGCTTTGACGGTGTGGTCGTGCACGGCGCTTGGTCCTTCTGCCGGAAAGCCGGGAATGACGGCGTTCGCTTCGGCGAAACATATCAGAGTTAGCGGAACGCCTCGCAATTTTCGATAGCGTGACCGGCGATTGCTCTAAAAGCCCACGCTCAGGGACGCTTCGCCTGGCCCGTCGGCGCGCCAGGCGCGCGCATAAGCTTCAACCACCCTCCTAAGCCAGCAACGTCATTTGCGCATTTTGGCCCAATTCTGAACGAAAGCTTCGCTCGTGCGTTTACACGACCGTCCGCGAGCTTTTTGGCTTGGCGCGGGCCCTCGACATGATCACAGGAGGCGCCATTGGACGCGACGCTGACGCTCCTCAACCTCGCCGGCGCGATCGCCCTACTGTTGTGGGGCGTTCACATGGTGCAGAGCGGCGTGCAGCGCGCCTTCGGGTCCGATCTGAGACGGTTCCTCGGCCATGCGCTCGACAACCGGATCAAAGCCGCCGCCGCCGGCCTCGGCGTCACCGCCATTCTGCAGAGCAGCACTGCGACCGGCCTGATGATCGCCTCGTTCGCCGGCGCCGGCTTCGTCGCCCTCGTTCCGGCGCTGGCGGTGATGCTCGGCGCGAACGTCGGCACGACTCTGATTGTGCAGGTTCTATCGTTCGACGTCTCGAGACTGTCGCCGCTGCTCTTGCTCTCGGGGGTAGCGATGTTCAGGACGGGCGGCGTCCGTGCGCGCGACATCGGCCGCGTCTCGATCGGACTCGGGCTGATGCTGATCGCCCTGCCCCAGCTCCTGGAAATCATCACGCCCTACGAAGATGTCCCGAGCCTCAGGATCCTCATGGGCGCAATCGCGACCGACCGCCTGATCTCCGTCGCCTTCGGCGCCATGCTTGCCTGGGCCGCCCATTCGAGCGTTGCGGTCGCGTTGCTGGTCATGTCCTTCACCGAAAAGGGCGTCATTCCTCTCAACGCCGCGCTCGCCCTGATCATCGGCGCGAACATCGGGACGGCGCTCAATCCGCTCATCGAAGGCGCGCGCGGCGGAGATGCGGCGGGCCGCCGGGTGGTGGTGGGAAACGTCGTCACGCGCCTCGTCGGCGCCGTAATCGCGTTGCCGCTTCTGACGCCGATCGGTATCGGCCTGGTCCAGATCGAGCCGAATTTCTCTCGTGCGGTCGCCGATTTCCACACCGCGTTCAACGTCGTTCTGGCTCTGGCGTTTCTGCCTTTGCTCGACCCGCTAGCGCGCGTCCTCGAACGCCTGATGCCTCAGCGCCTCGCCGCCGCCGACCCCGCAAGTCCGCTGTATCTCGACGACGCGGCGCTGGAGACCCCTTCGATCGCCATTGGTCACGCCGCGCGAGAGGCGCTGAGGATGGTCGACGTCCTCGATTCGATGATCCAAGACGCCGCCGATTCCCTGCGTTCGCGAGACCGCGAGGCCGTCGCGCGGGCGCGAAAATCGGACGACGTGCTCGATGCGCTCAATGGCGAGATCAAGCGCTACCTGACCCGTCTCGACCCGGAAAGTCTGAGCGACGAAGAGCATCGCCGCCTCGAAGCCGTGCTGGCATTCTCGGTGAACCTCGAAGGCGCGGGCGATGTCGTGGAGCGGAACATCGCGGGCTTCGTCGGCAAGCTCCTCAAGCGCGGGACCGACCTCAGGCCCGACGACGAGCAGGAAATCCAGGACGTCTTCGAGGCTGCCCGCGGCAACCTTCGCTCGGCGGCGTCCGTGTTCGTGACCGGTGACCGCCACGCCGCCAGAGTTCTGTCGCAACAGAAAGAGGAATTCAGGCGCCGGGAGGCCGATGCGATCAAAGCCCACTTCGCCCGGCTACGCGACCGTCGCGACGCCTCCCCGCCGCAGGCGACGCCGCTCGACCTCCTGCGCGACATCAAGCGTCTGAACGATCACCTCGTGGCCGGCGCCGCCTACCCGGTGCTTGAGGCCGCCGGGGACCTGATGCCCAGTAGACTCGCCCACGACGGCGACGACGGACCACTCTAAAAACCGCGGGAATTCCCGTTCAGGAGACCGACTTGCTGGCGGCGGTCGCGGCTCGCTTTGCGAACGAGGCGACAATCTTCCGGAGGCCGGGCTCCTTGATCAGCGCGATCGCCTTGCTCGGTTCGACCCACTGGGTTGTCCGCTGTGCGAACTCGGGCCAGACTTCGCTTTGTCGCTTCACCAGCAACGGATAGACTCTCACTTCGCACGTCGCCCTGACGCCGGCCTCGTCGAGCAGCTTGTCGTAAGTGAAGAGGCCTAGCGGCTTTGCGCCAATCTTTCCGCGCACCCCTGCTTCTTCGAAAGCTTCCCTCGCGGCCGACTTGGCCGGGCCCAATCCCTTTATCGGCCAACCCTTTGGAACGATCCAGCGTCTGGACTGTCGCGTGGTCACAATAAGGACCTCCAGCGCAGCGTCTTCCGTGAACCGGTAGGGCAGCGCGCCGTACTGGATACGAACAGCGGCCTTTGCTCTCCGTTTCGTCGGTTTACGAGGAATTCCCGTGACTCCTGGTTCGGGTGTTTGGTTCCTCGGCGCCGCCTTTATCGCTCAAAGACCGAGTGAACAACCCGCGGAAAGTTGGGGGAAATGCTAATGAACGTCGGAAGTCAGCGAGTTCTATTTGGACGGCAAACCATTTGCCAGAACGGAGACTCCCAATAGCGACTCCGCCGCTTCGAGCACTTTCGGATCGAGCGGGCGCGGATCCAATGACACATTCTTGGACAGACGATCGACCATGATGCGCAGTGCAGCCAGCCTCCCCTACGGCTTGTCGTTGGCCGAGATCAGATGCCATGGCGCATGACGAGTTGAGGTCTTCTGCATGATGTCCTCGATCGCCGCCTTGTATTCCTTCCAGCGGCGCGATTGCGGAAATCCTCGTAGGACAGCTTCCAGCGCTTGAGCTGATCGTTGAGCCGACTTCGAAATCGGCGCAACTGTTCATTAGCGGTCATGTGCAGAAACAGCTTGATGAGCCGCGTGTCCTCGGCGATCAACATGCGCTGGAAGTCATTGATCTCTTCGTAGGCCCGATGCCATTCGGCCGGCTTGGCGAAGCTCTCGACGCGCTCGACGAGGACGCGGCCGTACCAGGAGCGGTCGAAAACGACGATTTGGCCGTGCTGTGGCAGGCGCTCCCAAAAACGCTGGAGGTAATCCAGCGACTTCTCACGCTCGCTCGGAGCGGAGATCGAATGCACCTTGAGGCCTACGCGGGTCGAGCGCCCACCCCAAGCGGCGAACGATGCCGCCCTTGCCCGCAGTGTCCCAACCCTCAAGAACGAGGACAGCGCGCTGGACCGTCCCGAGAAAGGCCTGCTGAACGCGTTGAAGCGTTTCTTGAAGTTCCTCAAGACGGCGCTCGTAGTCGGCGAACTCGACCTTCGGGAAACGCTGAACTTCGGAAAGTCTCGGACGTTTCGAAACAACAAAGTCGGCGGTCTTCATGAGCGGCGGAGCCTCCCCTGGCACAAAAACTCAAAATGAACATCGTCAAAATTTCCCAAGCCACGTCGAGCTTCCGATAAGCGGCGATGCTCGAGCCTATGCATTGCTCGGGGTCGTCCAGACTCCGGTCCCTTTGGGCCAGCGTTCGATGGCGTCAAGCGAGCCGCAGCGCGATCACCCCGCCGACAATCAGCAACGCCGCGCCGGCGCGCGCGCCGCGGAATGGTTCGCCGAGGAATGCGACGCCGATGATCGCGGCAAATACGACGGAGCATTCCCGCAGCGCTGCGACCGCTCCTATAGGGGCCTGCGTCATCGCCCAGACGACGATTGCGTAGCCGCCGAATGCAGCAAGGCCGGCAAAGGCGCTTCGCAGAGGATCACGCACGAATTCCGGGCCGGCGGACTTGCCCCGCAGCGCCAGGACAACCGGTAGATAGAGCGCCGCGGTCAAGCCGTCCGACCACGCGTTGTAGGCGAAGGCGTGCAGTGCGTCGGGTCCGGCAAGCCGGGCGCCCTCGCCATCCACGACCGAATAGGTCGCGATAATCACCGAATTGAAAAGCGCAACAACTAGCGTGACGCGGTCGATGCGCCCATGGGCGAGACCGG
Source organism: uncultured Alphaproteobacteria bacterium (assembly GCA_963822215.1). Classification (GTDB taxonomy): domain Bacteria; phylum Pseudomonadota; class Alphaproteobacteria; order Rhizobiales; family Beijerinckiaceae; genus Roseiarcus. The sequence goes on along the minus strand of CAWGGX010000014.1, from coordinate 66,304 downwards.
AAAGCCCCATCGTCGCCACACCGGCGACGAGCGCCAGTACACCGACGAGCGCGACCGCGCCGGGGACTTCATGCAGCGTCACGGCGGCTATGCCACTCGCGACGAGCGGCGCGAGACCGCGCATGAGCGGATAGGCGACGGACAGATCGGCGTTGCGATATAAGCGGCCGACCAGCAGGAAATAGAGGACGTGGATGAGCGCCGAAGCGATCACATACGGCAGTGACGCCGCCAACGGCGCCGGCGTGGCCAGACTGACAAACAGGGCGACGACGCCCGTCCACAGGGCGACGCGGGCCGAGCTCATGAACTTGTCGCCGGCGCTTTTTACGACCGAATTCCACAGCGCATGCAGCAACGCCGCGCCCAACACCGCCGCCCAAACGAAAGTCGACACCTGCACGCCATCCCGATCGTCGCAAAATTGTCATGGACGACGGTAGCCGAAACATGGCGGCCAGGGCCATACCATGCGAGGCGGCATCTGACTGAGGAACGAGGAATGACCCGCAGCGTCCGTCCCCTGTGACTTGTCGTCGACCCGACGGAAGGCGAACCAGGCGACCGGCGTCTGGCGGCCATTTGCGATGTCGACCATCGAAAGTCGGTAAGCCGTTCGTCGCGCTCGCGTGCTGGCCACGATGAATGCCCCCTCAGGGCGGAGACTGCGCATACAAGTCTCACCTGGGAACGCCCGGTTGCCTGCCCACTTGCGACGTTCGCGGTCGCGACCCGCAACTAGGGGTCACCAGACGATTTGTTCAAAACTGCACGTTAACATGGTTGGCTGGTCCCCTCGGCGTTTGCGGCGGCGTCGGGGCTGGTTGGAAACGGGACCGTGCTGACCACTAGCCCCCAGAAGTCGAGGCGACTCCCCATGCCAAATTTGGAACTGTCCTGATTTCATTGGTATTTTTTCTTTGCGTGCGATTTTGGACAAATCGTGTAGTGACCCCTAGTTCACCTCGGTCTTTTCTCCCCGCCGGCTGCTGCAATAACCGCCACGATGATGAGTCCCGTCGCCACCAGCCGCACGCCGGCGCTGACGCCGAAGGTGTTCAGCATGGTGAGCAGGAGCACCAGAAACAAAGCCCCGCCCCAAACGCCGGGGAGGTTCGCATTGCCGCCGGACACGGACGTCCCCCCAATCACCACTACGGCGATCGAAGCAAGAAGATATTCATTGCCGATGTCGACGTTGGCCCCGCGGAAATAGCCGGCGAGCAGCGCGCCGTCGAGGCCTCCCAGCATGCCGCAGAGCGCGTAGGCGGCGAACCGCACAGGCCCGACCTTGATCCCCGCCAGGCGGGCCGCGCGGATGTTCTGCCCGATCGCCAGCACCGAGCGACCCCAGATCGTGTGGTGGAGCGCCACATGCGCGCCGTAGGCGAACAGCGCCGCCAGGATCGCGAGCAGCGGAACGCTTGCAAATTGTATGTTGGTGAAGTCCGCGAAGCCTGGAGGAGGCTTGATTTGCAGGCCGCGGCCATAGGAAATGTCGATCGACTGGATGATGAAACTCGCCGATAGGGTCGCGATGATCGGCGGGATGCGCAAGGCACGGATCAAGAGATAATTGGCGACGCCGACTGCAAATCCGGAAGCGAGGGCCGCCACGAGGCCGAGAGCGACGAGCGAGTCGTCGCCGCCCATGGTCTTCATCGCCACCGCGCTCGCAAGCCCGATATTGGCGGGTAGCGACAAGTCGACGTTGCCGGGCCCGAGCGTGATGACGAACATCTGCCCGACGCCGACGAACACCGTGAAGACTGCAAGCGACAGTGCGGCGGTCAGCATGCCCCCGGCGCCGTGGCCACCGGTGAAGGCGACCGCGGCGAGCCAGACGACGAACGCGCCGAGAAACGACCAGATCCACGGCCTCTCAGCGAGCGTGCGGGTCATCGCGCGGCCCCCCGGCTGATGAGAACGCGCGCTGCGAGGACGATGATCAGGATTGCGCCGTTGGCGGCGACCTGCCAGTCCGGCGGAATGCGCATAAAAGTGAGCAGCGGTGAGGCCGCCATCGCCATGGTCAGGGCTCCGACGACCGCCCCGATCGGGGAGACTTTTCCCCCGACGAATTCGCCGCCCCCGAGGATGACTCCAGCAATCGAGAGCAGCGTGTAGCCGTTGCCGATATTGGCGTCGGCCGAGGTCGTGTTGCCGACGAGCGCCATGCCCGACAGCACGCCGAAGACGCCCGCGAGCGCGAACAGGACCGCCTTCGCCTTGAGCAGCGACCAGCCTGCCCGTTGGATGGCGGTCGCGTTGCCGCCGGCGCCCCGCAGGATCGCCCCGTAGGACGTCCGCATGAGGCCGAACCAGGCGACCGCAGCGATAACGACGGCGGCGATGATCGGGAACGGAAGGAACGGCGGCTTGACGCCCATGATCGCGAGCAGCCATCCGGGCGCCCTCCCGCCTGGCTTCGGCAAGAGGAGGATCGCGAGGCCCTGCCAGACGAAGCTCATCCCGAGCGTCACCACGATCGAGGGCAGGTTGCGCAGATAGATCAGGGTCCCGAGCGCGGCGTAGAGCGCGATGCAGCCCAGAAGCGCCAGCGCGCCAAGCGCCGGCTGATCACGCAGCCAGGTCGCCGAGACGCAGCAGACGAAGCCGACGAACGTGCCGATCGACAAATCAAGGTCGTTGCCAGCGATGACGAACATCTGCGCGACCGTCGCGAGCGCGATCGGGATCGCCAGGTTCAGCATCAGCGTGAAGCCGAAATAACTGATCGCGCGTGGGTTCAGCCAGGCGATCGCCGCAACGACGAGGGCGAGCGACAGACCTGGAAGGGCCGCGCGAAGCCTGCGCCGAAAGTCCGCCCCGCCCGCGAAATCCGAGGCCGAGGCCGCGAGGCTCATGTCAGTCGACCCCGGCGAAGGAGGAATGGATAACGCGCTCCTCTGTGAGTTCGTCGCGCGTGAGCTCGGCGACGACCGCGCCGTTGCGGAAGATGTAGATGCGGTCGCAGTTCTTCAGCTCCTCCGTCTCGGTCGTATACCAGAGAAAGGTCCGTCCAGCGGCCGCCTCGGCGCGGATGAGCTCGTAGACCTCGATCTTGGTGCCATAGTCGACGCCGCGCATCGGGTCGTCCATCAGCACGACGCGCCCGTCGGACGCGAGCGCGCGCGCGAACAGCGCCTTCTGCTGATTGCCGCCCGACAGCGACAGGATGTTATGACTGACGTCGGGCGTGCGGATCCTGATCCGCCGCCGCCAGGAGTCCGCCAACTCCGCCTCGAGACGAGGCGAGACCAAGGGACCCGCGCGCAGGCGCTTTAGCGAGCGCACGCCGATATTCCGCGCGATTGACCATAGCGGGAAGATCCCGTCCGAAACCCGGTCGCCGGCGACAAGGGCGACCGGCCCCTCGACCATTTCGCCCGATCGCGGGCGCGAGGCGGCGTCGAACGCGGCCAGCAGGAGCTCGGTCTGGCCGTGCCCCGCGAGCCCGGCGAGGCCGACGATCTCGCCTTCGTGCGCCGTGAGCTCGCGGCCGTCCGCCTGCCGCTCGGGGCGAATGCGCACACGGATCCGCCCGGCGCTGTCGCCGCGGCGCTGAGCGGCTGAAATGGGGGGTTCGCCTTCGACACCCCCCATTGCGGCGACCAGCTTCGAACGGCTGAGATTGCGCGAACGGTCTTCCGCAACCACTTTGCCGTCGCGCATGACGAGAATGCGATCGCAGGTCTCGAGGACCTCGCCGAGGATATGCGAGATGAGCACGCAGCTCAGACCTTGGCCGACGGAGCGCCGGACATGGACAAGCAGCTGGCTCGCGGTGTGCGTGTCGAGCGAAGAGGTCGGCTCGTCGAGGATGACGAGGCGCGCCGGCCGATCATCCGACACGGTGAAGGCGCGCGAGATTTCGACCATCTGACGCCGTCCGATCGACAGATCCTGCACGAGGTCGTCAGGGGAGACGCCATGGCGGGGAAAGATCTCGTCGAGCTTGGCGCGGATGAGCCCCCCGGCGCGTCTGTGCCAGCCGAAACCGCGAATCGACGGATGGACGATCCGCGCGTTCTCGGCGACGGTCAGGTTCGGGCACAGCGAGAGCTCCTGGTAGACCGGACGCAGCCCGAACGCCTTGGCGCGCGCGGCGGAATAGGCGCGCAGCTCTTCGCCGCAGATCACGAGGCGGCCGCGGTCGGGCGCGACAGCCCCGTTGAGGACATGCATTAGCGTCGACTTGCCGGCGCCGTTGTGGCCGACGACTCCGACGCACTCGCCCTGCCGAACCGAGAAATCGACGCCGTCCAGCGCCCGGACGGCGCCGTACGACTTTTCGACCCCCGTGAACTCGACAAGAGCTGCGCCGTCGCCCGCCATGTATCCTAGATCCCTGAGCGCGCGACGCCGCCTTCCCGTCGGGGAGTCTACTTCATGTTCGCCTTGATGGCGGCGACCGCGTCCGCCTGCGTATATTCGTGGCTCGCGACGCCGCCTTTCGGGATCTTGGGCAACTCGGCCTCGAAGTCGTTCTGGTCGAAGGCGAGATACGGCACGAGCAAGTCGTGCGGAATGTTCTTGTTGCCGTCGAGCACCTGCTGCGCCACCCAAAAGGCGAGCGTCGAGACGCCCGGCGCGATCGAGGCCGACCACGTCACGTAGCCGTCCTTCTCCTTCTGCTCCTTCCACCAGTCGAGCTCGTCCTGGCGGTTGCCCTCGATGATGGTCGGGCGGGGCTTACCCGCGGCGGCGAAGGCCTGCGCCGCGCCGTAGCCGTCGCCGCCCTGGTCCACGACGCCGACGATCGGGGGCAGCGACGGCAGCACGGTCGCGACCGCCTTCTGCGCGGTCGTCTGGTCCCAGTCGCCAGTCACCGACGAGACGATCTTGAAATCCGGGTGGGCCTTTACGCCTTCCTCGATGCCAGCGTGAATAGCGTCGTCAATCGAAGTGCCGGCGAGGCCGCGGATCTCGAGCAGGTTGCCGCCTTTCGGTTGGAACTTGGCCATGTGTTCGACTTCCTGCTTGCCCATGTCCTTGAAGTCGACGACGACGCGGTAGGCGCAGGGCTCGGTGACGATCCCGTCGAAGGAGACGACGACGATGCCGGCGTCGCAAGCCTGCTTGATCGCACCGTTTAGCGCGTCGGGCGAAGCCGCATTGATCACAATGGCGTTATAACCCTGCAGGATGAGGTTCTGGATCTGCGCCGCTTGCGTCGGCACCTCCTTGTCGGCGGTCGTGAACACGTCCGCCGCGGCGACCACGTGATCCTTGACTGCCTGCTGGGTGACAATATCGTAGCTCTTCAGCATCGCCTGGCGCCAGGAATTGCCGGCGTAATTGTTGGAGAAGGCGATTTTCATGCCGCTCGTGTCGGCGAGCGCAGGCGCAACGAAAAAAGCACTGGCGGCGACGGCAAGCGCCAGCCTAGAGAGACCAAGGCTCATTTGGATTCCTCCCCGGAGCGGTCTGCCGCGCAAAGCAGTCCCACCTGTCGACAAAAATCGGTCGGATTGACGTCCGCGACGATACCAAAATAATGCGCGGCGCTAACATGTCAGTGCTAGCACCCTCACAAAATTCGAGTCAATCGGGAAGGCGACGGCAAAATCCATGTTCCGGCGTCACCCCGCAGCCGCCTGACACTATGCGCGACTTGATCGCTGGTCTTCCGACATGATCCACAGCGATCATCGGACCTGCGTCCCTCCCAACGGTATTGAGCCTGCCTACACCGGGCTGTGGCGCGTCTCGCTAGCCTGCGCTCGAACAGAGCACCGAATAGGAAGAAGGCGTCGCTTCTACCAAACATAGCAGGTATGGTAATGACCGCTCTGGCGTAGCCGACACCTCTCCAGCCGAAGATCGCTTTCCTTGCGCTTACCAGCCGCTCATAGAGTCGCAGCAAAAGGTCGAACTGGCGCATTCGCAGCGAGGCGTTCGCATGACGAGAATTTCCTTCCGCTCGCCGGCTGGACTTGGATGCACTGGCCTGTAACACGTCAGGGACGTTCGATTTTGTGTGCGAAGGGGGTTGAAACTCTACTAGGCTCACGACGCCGAGAACGTGCGGTCTTCAACGAACGGCGCGCAACTCAATTTCTCCATCAACGGCGCGAAGGCGACCTTCGTGCGGAATCCCGCTCGGGGGCGGATCGCCCTCCGTGAGCTGGACGGCCAGGGGAATCTCGATCGACTTGAAGAAGAACTAGAACCGCGGCGAGGTGAATCGGCATGGCCCTTACAACGCTCCGACCGGAGTTCGAGGAGCTGATCGACCCGAACGCGCTGGTCGGCCAGGTCGCAACCGGGTTCGGCTTCACCGAGGGGCCAGTCTGGCACCCGATCGACCACTTTCTTCTGTTCTCCGACATGCCCGCCGACGTGCGCAGGCGGTGGGACGCGCGCAACGCGGTGAGCGAGGTCAAGCGTCCGTCGAACAAATGCAACGGCATGACCTACGATGCCGACCTCAACCTCATTGTTTGCGAGCACGCGACCTCGAGCGTTGTGCGCGAGCGGCCCGACGGGCGGCGGGAGGTGCTCGCTTCGCATTACGAGCACCAGGAGCTGAACAGCCCCAACGACGTCTGCGTGCGCTCGGACGGCTCGATTTACTTCTCCGACCCCTGGTACGGGCGGATGCCGGTCTATGGAGTCGAGCGGCCGCGCCAGCTCGGATTCCAAGGCGTCTATCGCGTTGCGCCCGGCGGCGGGTCGCCGCGCCTCCTCGTCGACCGGGACCTCTTCGACCAGCCGAACGGCATTTGCTTCTCGCCTGACGAATCGTTGCTCTACGTCAACGACACAGAGCAGGCGCTGATCCGCGTCTTCGACGTCGCTCGCGACGGCTCGCTCTCGAACGGTCGAATCTTCGCTTCCGGCATCCGCTCTTCCCTCGAGCTCGGCGTCCCCGACGGCATGAAATGCGACCAGCGCGGAAACATCTGGGTCACGGCGCCGGGCGGCGTCTGGGTTTATGCGCCGGACGGCAACCTTCTCGGCAAGCTGCGCGTCCCCGAGCTCGTGGCGAACCTCGCCTGTGGTGGGCCGGACTTCCAGACGCTGTTCATGACCGCTAGTCAGTCGATGTACCGGGTCACGACCAAGGTCGGCCCGCGGCGCGAGCCCTATATGACCGCGCGCCCCCGGGGTCGCGCCGTTCCGCCGGCCACCGAGCGCCCTCCCGTCGCAGCGGCGCAATCTGCGCCGATCAGCACCGATCTTTCGCTCGATCCGCGGCGCTGCGCCGTGATCATCCAAGATCTGCAGAACGACGTGATCAGCGAGGGTGGCGCGTTCGCCGACTCCGGCTCGCCAGCGCACGCGCGCGCGCAGAATGTCGTCGAGAACGTCCGGCGCGTGGCGGACGCCGCTCGCGCGCGCGGTATTCCGGTCATTCACGTGTGGTTCGTCGTCGAGCCCGGCGCCCCGGGGCTGACGCTGAACGCGCCGCTCTTTGTAGGGGTCGTCGACAACAATGCGATGGTGCGCGGCTCCTGGGGCGCGGCCCCGGTCAGCGGCCTTGAGCCGCAGTCGGGGGACTTTGTGGTGGAGAAGATGCGTATGAGCGCCTGGGAGGGCACGCGGCTCGAGACGATTCTCAAGAGCACGGGCCGCGACAGGGTCATCGTGACGGGCGCCTGGACCAACATGTCGATTGAGCACACTGCCCGCACCGGCGCCGACAAGGGTTATTTCATGATCGTTCCCGAGGACTGCTGCTCGACCATGAACGCGGAGTGGCATCAGGCCTCGATCGCCTTCGCGCTGCAGAATGTCTCGGTAGTGACGAACTCCGAGGCCGTTGTGCGTGCGCTCGGCTAGCTGCCGACGGAGGGCCCTGCCGCGCCCAAGATCCTTTGCATGCGTTTTGGCGGTCTCCCCTGCCAAGACGCCTCCGACTGCTTTCTTGCGACGGACGGACATTCGTGAACCGCCCTGCAACTTCCGATTTCGGTCGAGAGCTGCCGTCGCTGCGGGAGGCAAGCGTCGGATTCGGACCTCAGCGAGACATTCGTGCTGTAAAAATTACAGCCGAATTTCCGGCGCTCCGACGTCCCCCAGTGCAACTCGGCGGCTGCGCCGGGCCTCCCGCTTTAATACGTCACCGTCCTTGAAGGCGACGGGTTGAAGTCGTTTGTCCGTAAATGTTCGTCAGAGCTTCTCGCGCCGCGTCTCCGCCGAATGAGTTCGCTCACGCTCCATGCGCGCCTCCCAGGCCTTGAAGGCGATGGCATAGGCCTCCGCGCTCGCTTTTCTCGCGGCAATGCCGGCTGCGATCATCGGCTCTTGTTCCTTCTCAAGCGCCTTCAACGCCCGCGCGCCTTCTGTAATCGCAGCGGCCAGGGCCTGGGCGAAATTCGTATCCGGCGGCAAGCCCTTCATCGCCTTTACAACGAGCTTCAGGCGGTCAAGGAACTCGATCTGCTCCTTGTACGCCAGAACCATCGCAGTGACCTCCGCTGGCTCCTTGTATCTGGGTCGCGGTTCTGTCGTCTCAAACTTCTCGTCCTTCGCTTGTCTCCTTTCCCGAGCTTCGGCGGCAGCCGCCTTCATTTTGTCCCAGGCACTCGTCGGTGGCGCGTGGTCGTGCTGAAGCCGTTCCGTCAGATAGTCGGAGATCAGCTTCCCTTCCTGCTCTGCTGCCTTGGCCAAGGTGCGAGCGGCGACCGGCGCGGCCGTGTCATCCGCCAGCATGTTGACAATCTTTTTGGTCTTGCTCACGGCTTCGTTCCTTTGCCGTCACTCTACCGGTCGCCCCAGCGCCCGAGGCCCAAGCGCGGTCGACAGATTGGCGCCCCCCAGTGCGCCGGATGAGGATGGCGGATTGGTCCGCATCTGCTCTTGCTGACAAGGCCTAATCTTCGATCAGCTTGCAAGCGGGCCATCGAGATCGAGCTGCCGAACCGGTCGCCAAGCCTTCGAACGAGGCCCTGAAGACCGTCGGCTAATTCACGAAGAGAAGTAAGCTGCGTCGGCGTGCTTCTTTTTCAACTTCCGCCAGCCACCGTGAACTGTTTCGGCGATGTAGCCGCAACCTCCAGTGCGTGCGACGCGGGGGATAGTCTGAAAGGCCTTGTCACGGCAACTGTAGCGCGTCTCGAGTCGGCGGGTAAGATGGCACATGACGATCTCGTTTGCCCGCCACCAGTTCCCCCCTTCGATCATCCGACACGCGGTTTGGCTCTATGTTCGTTTCACCCTCAGTTATCGCGACGTCGAAGATCTGCTCGCTGAGCGCGGACTGGATGTCTCCTACGAAACGGTGCGGCGATGGGTCTTGAAATTCGGGCCGTTGTTCGCCCGCGAACTTCGCCGCCGACGCCCAAGGCCAACGGCGCGGTGGCATCTCGACGAGATGGCCGTGACGATTGCGGGCCGGCGGTTCTGGCTCTGGCGCGCGGTCGACGATGAAGGCGAGGTTCTCGATCTCCTGGTGCAACGACGGCGCGACAAGGCCGCAGCCTTGAAACTGATGCGCGAGCTGCTCAAGAAACACGGCTTCGCTCCCGATGTGCTGGTGACCGACAAACTGCGCTCTTACGGCGCAGCCAGGTCGGAGATGGGATTGTCGGCTCGCCATGAGCAGGGCTTGGGGAAGAACAATCGGGCCGAGAATTCGCATCAGCCGACGCGACGACGCGAACGCAAGATGCAGCGGTTCAAATCGCCCGGATCAGCCCAACGGTTCCTGTCCGTTCATGCCGCCGTCCATAACAAGCTCAACGTCCAGCGCCATCTCACGTCCCGCAACACGCTCCGCGTCCTCAGAGACGAAGCGTTCCGGACGTGGCGAGCCGCGACGGCAGCATAAGCCCGAGCTGTGACTTCCGGACTTCGCGTCGCAAATTCAGGTTCCCGTGACAACGCCAATTGCGCGGACAGTTCTCGTTTTTGGCCAGAAGACCTGCAAACGACCGCCCAAGGGCGGCGGCCTGCATCATGTCCTCGCTCAACTCGCGACGAAGCTAGGACAGCAATGCTGGACTTCGCCTTGCGATAGCCTGCGAAGCCAAGGCCGTCTGCGCGATGCGCTGATTTCGCCCTCGCCCCCGCGGCCCTCTCCTGAAAGGAGGGTGCTCTGCGGACACTTTCATGCATCAAGGTGCGCGAAAGCGAATGACAACTCTCCCGAAAGGCCGCGGTTCACCCATAGGCGGCATCGTGAAACGGCGCCTCGGCCACGAGCACCTGTTCGAAGAGGCGGCAAAGTCTGGCCTGCCGCTCCATCGACAAATTCGGGCCGCGCGCGTCGATCTCAGCTCGCGTCCATGCCACCTGCCCGGCGAAAGGGCCGCCTGCGTGAAGGGCGACCCACTCCCGGATGGCGGCCCGCGACGAAGGTGTGCCGGCCGCCCGCGAGCACCAGGTCAAGTATAGCCACTCGGCGCCGAGCGTGCAGGCCAGAATCTCCTCGTAGGGCTCGTCCCGAGCGACGGTAAGAAAGAGGCCGTGCAGCGGCGCGGCCAGGCCGGGGCGAGGGCTCCCGGACTCCGGGGCGCGCCGCCCGATCTGTTCGAACGCCGTCGCGAAGAACTGCTCCTGGTCGGTCACGAGGCCATGCAGCCCGAGCGCAAGATGGCGCCGCTCCCGAAAGGACGGCGCCTTCGCCACCGCATAGCCGAGCGCCGCGGCCGCCGTGTCGACAAAGGAATACTCGATATCGAGGTAGCGACCGAAAACTGCGTCCTCGATCGCATCTTCCGCGATCTCGCGAAAGAACCTATGGGCGAGGATCGTGTCCCAGGCCGTCTGCGCCTCTGACTTCATCCGCTCGGAAAACGAGGCCATGCTGCGCCCCGGTCTCGGTTGTCTACACTCCCACGCCGTCGACGAAGCGCCTGGCCCGGTCCGGGTCCACGGAGTTCCACCACAACCCGTCTACCTTGAGCGCGCTGGCGACAATGACCCCATTCACGACGGCGAGAATGTCGCGGACATTGTCCGGCGTGACGCCGCTGCCGACCAAGACCGGAACCGAGGCGGCGGACCTGATGATTCGGATGTAGTCGAGATCGGCTGCGTGCCCGGTGCGCTGGCCCGTCGCGATGACGACGTCAGCGTTGAAGAACTCGACGTCGCGCACGAGTTCCGCGATCGACCGATCCTGCACGATGGCATGGGCGCCGTGCTTAACGTGCGCGTCGGCGAAGATCCGGACGCCCGAGGCGCCGAGCGCGCGACGGTAGCGGGTCGCGCGCGCCGCGGCGCCCTCGATGAATCCTTCATTGGCGACATAGGCGTTCGCCCACTGGTTGACCCGCACGAAGCGCGCGGCCGCGGCGCTGGCGACAGCGACCGCGTGCACCGCCGCGTTGGCGAGCACGTTGACGCCGATCGGCGCCTTCGTCTCACGCCGGATGCGGTCGGCGGCGACCTCCATGTGGGCCGCCGTCTCCGGCCCGATGTCGTCGGGCTTGGCAAAGGGAATGTCGCCGTGGTTCTCGACGATAAGGCCGTCGAATCCAGCCGCGCGATAGGCGCGCGCGTCGGCGAGGGCGCGGTCGTAGATCGCCTCGACGTCCGAGACGGCATGGTCCGGCGATCCGGGCAGTGGCAGGAGATGCACGACGCCGATGAGGACGCGCTCCCTGCGTCCGAAAATCTCCTGAAGGGGGTCGCCGCGCTCCCGCGCGACCAGCGGCGAATCGCTCATGTCGAATGCTCCGTCGCTCTCTCAAAGATTGCGGTTATCTCGGCGCGGGTTGGGAACGAGGCGCGCACGCCCGGGCGCGACACGCAAATCGTCGCCGCCTCGCAGGCGACCCTCAGCGCGCGCTTCCAGGACGAGCCGCTCGCGCGCGCCGCGATCAGGACGCCGCAGAAAGCGTCGCCAGCGCCGGTGGTGTCCACGACGTTTGTCGGTGGAGCCTGCGCCCACAAGACGCCGGTCTCCGAAAGAAGCGCCGCGCCTTCCGCGCCCAGGGTCACGACGACAGTTCCCGCGCCCGCGGCGCGCAGGGCGCCCCCCGCCTCGATGGGGTCGGAGCGGCCGCCGAGGGCGACGGCTTCGACGCGGTTGAGGACGACGAGGTCGACGAGGCGCCAGTCGTATTCTGCCGCCGGATAGGTCGGGGACGGATTGAGGGCCGCCACCGTGCCCGCCCGCCTCGCGAAGGCGAGGCACGCCCGGGTGATGGCAGGACTGAGGTTGCCCTGCAGCAGCATCCAGTCGCCGTGCGCGACCTCGGGCCCGATGCTCCCGCAGGCGAGCGGGTCGAAATGGGCGGCGGCGTCGACGAGGCTCACAATCATGTTCTCGCCATCGCGGTCGACGGTGATGACGCAGCGATCGGTCGCTCCACCCCAGACGTGAATCCCGTCGAGACGAATGCCCTCCGCCGCCAGAATGTTTCGGATCCGCTCGCCGGCAGCATCGCCGCCGAGCGCAGCGGCGAGACGGACCTCCTGTCCGCAACGGGCAAGCACGATCGCCTGGTTGACCCCCTTGCCGCCGAGGTCCTCGAGGGCGCCCCGAGCCACAATGGTCTCCCCCGGCCGCGGAAACGTGTCGACGCGAAGGAGCGTGTCGATCGCCGCGTTGCCGAGGACGTGGATCATGAGAGCTACCGGGACCGGACGAGCCACTCGAGCGCCTGCCGCCAAAGCCGCGCATATCCTGTCCAGGCGGCGAATTCCGGCGGCAGCCAGTGCGGGCCGATGTCGGAGGTCCAAGCGAGCGTCCGTCCGTCGCCGAACTCTCCGGCGACCAGCAGGGGCTTCTCGCCGTAATCCGCCGAGACCGTCGCCAAAACGTTCGCGCTCGACTTCGGCCGGACCTCGTTGAAACCGAGCAGGGCCGGCCACTCCTCGTCGAGCCCGGCGAGGATGGGGTGCTTCGGTTGTTTCACCGAAGGGATGAAGCCTTCCGGCGCCTCAACGCGGTCGTCGTAAGAAAGGATTTCCACCGGCAGCGTCTCCTCGACCGGCGTCCCGTGATAGCGCGCCCCACCGTTGATGCCCTGGAAGCTGTAATAGCCGCCGACCATCATCAAGCCGCCGCCGGTCTCGACATAGGCCTTCAGGGCGCGCAGCCGGTTCGGCGTCCGCCGGCTGTGGATCCAGGTGTCGGGATGCAGGAGCAGCGTGTTCGAGCCGATGTCGGACAGGATCACGGCGTCGTAGGCCGCGATTGCCTCGCTCGTCTGTGGAAAGTCGCGCTGCGCCTCGTGCGAAGGCATGTAGCGCAGGTCGAATGACGAATCCTTCAAAGCGTCCACCAGCGGCTCGGCGCCGAGATGAAAGGTCACCGTCGCGAACTGATCGAAGCCTTTGACGTGGTTCGCCGTGGTGACCCAGGATTCGCCTGCGAGCAGAACTTTGTACCGCCTGTCGGTCATGGCCACCCTCCCTGTACTTACATCGCCCGGTGTGCGGCGGAGAAAACGCGGCGCGGGTTCTCGATCAGGATGCGGTCGATCGTCGCCTGGTCCATCCCGTGACGTTTGAGACGCGGAACGAAGTGGCGAAGGATGTATCCGTATCCGAAGCCTCCGTAGCGCGTCAGCATCATCTTGAGGAACACGTCCTGCGACATGAGGATCGTGTTGAGGTAGCCGTCCTCGGCCAGCCTGCAGATGGCGATCGCGTTCTCCTCGTCCGAGGGCGATTGAGCCTGCTGGTCCGCGTAGAAGTAGTCCATGCCGATCATGTCGTACTCAAGAAACGCGCCGCGGTCGGCGAGGCTGCGCTGGTATTTGGGATCGTGCAGACTGGGGTTCATATGGCAGAGCACGGTGTGCCGGGGGTCAGCGCCTTCGCTCTCGACGACGTCCAGCACGCGGTGGGCGAGCCGTTCCCACCCCGGCAGATGAATGGTCAGCGGCGCGCCGCTGATCTTCGAGGCCCGCGCGGCCCCGCGCAGCACCTTCTCCTCGGCGAGCGTGAAATCCTTGCTGATTCCGATTTCCCCGATGATCCCGGCGCAGACTTCGGGCTCGTACTCCGAGACCCCGCAGTCGGCCGCGATCGCCTCGGCGATCGCCTCGACCGACATGGCCTTGACATAGTCCGGGTGGGACGGCTCGAGATAGAAGCCCGCGCCCATCACGATGTTGAGCCCAGTGCGGCGGCTGACGCGCTGCAGGGCGGACGGGTCGCGGCCGATGCCGAGGTTGGTCGGATCGACGACGGTCTTGCCCCCGTATTCGACGAAGGCGCCGAGCTCCTCCACCGCCGCCTTGACGTCGAAGAGGCCGCAATTGTCCCGATTGAGGAACGGATTCATCCGCAATTCCCCGATCATCGAGATGTCGAGTGCACGCTCGGCGAAACCGATGTCGGAGGCGCAGCAGGGCCGCTTCCACCAGCTCGATGTGTCGAGCAGGATGTGCTCGTGCATCAGTGTTACACCCATCTCCTCGGGCTTTATAGGCCCGAGCACGGTCCGCACCATGCCCAACTCGACGCCCGTCTTCCTCGCTTCGACCATGCTTGAACGCGCTCCCTCCTCAGGCCGACTTCCGTCCTGTCCGAAAGATGCGGAAGTTCAGCCAGATGGCGACGAGAATGATGACGCCCTCGACGATGGGCGTCAGGAACGGCGACAGATGGGCAAGGATCAGGCCGTTGCCGATCACCGCGACGGTCAGCGCGCCGAGCATAGTGCCGGTCATCGTGCCCCGGCCGCCGAAGAGGCTGGTGCCGCCGAGGACCACGGCCGCGATGACGTCGAGTTCGAAGCCCACGCCGGCGTTGGACGAGCCGCTCCCGAGCCTTGCGGCGATGATCAGCCCAGCGAGCGCGGCCGAGAGCCCGCTGAGCGCATAGACCGAGAGGACGACCCGCTCGGTGTTGACGCCCGAGCGGCGCACGGCCTCGGCGTTCGCGCCAACGCCGGTGACGTAGCGACCAAACGTGGTCTCGTTTAAAACGACGTAGCCCGCGGCGAGGACGACAACGGCGATGATCGCCGGCAGCGGAAGTCCCGCGACCCAGCCGCGGCCGATCTCGTTGAACAGGCTCGCGGGGTCGATCGGGATCGAATAGCCCTTGGTGAGGTAGAGCGCGGTTCCGCGGATGGAGCTGAGGCCCGCGAGCGTTACGATGAAAGCCGGGATGCCCTCGTGGGCGACGAAAAAGCCCTGGATCATGCCGACGAGGACGCCGAGCGCGAGCATGAGGATCACGACCGCCGGCCAGGGAACGCCAGCCTGCAGCGAAATCGCGGCGAGCGCGTTGACGAGCGCGAGCACCGAGCCGACCGAGAGGTCGATGCCCCCCGTCGTGATCACGAAGGTCATGGCGACGGCGACGATCATCAGCGGCGCGATCTGGCGCAAAATGTTGAGGAGGTTCGCCTGCGTCAGGAACGTGTCTGTGACGAGGGAGAAGACGACCACCATGACGACAAAGAAGACGGCGATGCTTGCGACGCCCCCGCTGTCGTGAACGAGGAGCCTCACCCGGCTGCGAAGCTCGTCCGAGCGGGAGCGCTCCAGTGGTTCGTCGAGGCCGCCGCTCATGCCGGCCGCGCTCCGATCGAGACGTGGCTCGCCGACACGGACTGGAATTTCCGGCCGACGATCAGGTTGACGATTTCCTCGATGTTCGTCTCGCCGATCCGTCGTTCGGCGACGTTCTTGCCCTCAAAGAGGACCATGATGCGGTCGCAGACCACGAATAGGTCCTGCAGCCTGTGGGTGATCAGGATGACGCTGACGCCGCGGGCGCTGACAGTGCGAATGAGCCTGAGCACCGCGTCGACCTCGGCGACCGCGAGCGCGGCCGTCGGCTCGTCCATGATGAGGACGAGCGGGTCGAACGAGACCGCCCGGCCGATGGCGATGCTCTGCCGTTGGCCGCCCGAAAGGCTTTCGACCTTGAGCCGGGTGCTCGGCATCCGGATGCCGAGGCTGCTGAGCATCTCGGTCGCCCGCGCGTGCATGGCCGGCTTATCCATCAGCGGCACGCCGAGCCGCCACCGCAGCGGCTCGCGGCCAAGCAGAAGGTTGCCTGCGACGTCCACGGTGTCGCAGAGCGCGAGGTCCTGATAGACCATCTCGATCCGCTCGCGGCGGGCCTCCGCGGGAGACGCGAACCGCACCTCCTTGCTGTCGAGAATGAGCCGCCCGGAGTCCGGAATGGTTGCGCCGGACAGTATCTTGCTCAAGGTCGACTTTCCCGCTCCGTTGTCGCCGACGAGGCCCAAAACCTCGCCGGCGCGCAACACGAGATTGACGCGATCGAGCGACTTGATCGCGCCGAACGACTTGCTGATCTCCTCCATACTTACCCGGATCGGCGCGCTCTCGCTCCCCATCGCTTATCCTGCTCTCGGTTCTCGCGCCCGAAGGCGCGCCGCCGTCCGTGGTGCGCCTACTTGAAGAGGCTGCGGAACTTGTCGACGTTCTCCTTCGTCACGATCGTGACCGGGATGTCGATGCTCGGGTTGACTTTATCGCCCTTCTTCAGCTTGAGGATCGTCTCAACGCCGGCGACGCCTTCCTGGAAGGGGTCCTGCTGCACCACCGCCACGATCCATCCGTCGTCGATGCCCTTGATCGCCTGGGCGGTGAGATCCCAGCCGAAGACCTTGACCTTGTCCGTCTGCTTCTGGCTAGTGACGGCCGAGATCGCGCCGACGAGCGCCGGTTCACCGGTCGCATAAAGCGCGGTCATATCAGGGTTGGCGGTCATCAGGTTTTCCGCGGCGGTGAGCGCGATGTCCTGCACGTTCTGCCCGTCCACGGTGTCGAGGAACTTGACGCCCGAGCCCGCCTGCGCGGCGGCCTTGAAGCCGTCGAGTCGCTGGTTCTGAATGAAGGAGTTGAGCGCACCGACGACGCCCACCTTCGCGGCGCCGCCCATCTTGGCCTTCGCGTAGTTGACGAAGTACTTGCCGATCTCCTCTCCAGCGCCCTTGTTGTCGACGCCGATGAAGGCGGCGTTGTCGCCGTCGGGAATGCGGGCGTCGATGGCGACGACCGGAATGCCCGCCTTCTTGGCGGCGGTAATCGCGGGCTTGACGCCGTTGACGTCGATCGCGACGAGCACAATCCCGTCGACCTTCTGCGCGATGTAGTCCTCGATCGCGCTGTTCTGGGCCGCGGCCTGGTTGTTGGCGTTGAAGATGACGAGCGTGGCGCCCGCCTTGTCGGCCGCCTGCTTCGCGCCGTCGTTGATCTGGTTGAAGAACAACGCCTGCTGGTTGATGGTGACGAGCGCTACAGTGGTCGCGTCGGCCGCGCTGCCCGCGAAGGCCGCCGCAGCCAGCATGGCGCCCGCCATGCAGAGGCGCTTGATCATTTTGTTCATCACACCCTCCTTCTCGCGGCCCGGATCGGAAGCGTCATTGCCCTCGATCCCGCTTCAGCCGCAAAGACCTTCCGTTCCCGTCCGCACCGGGATGCGCCCGCGCCGACGGTTCGCGCAACACAGTCCAGTCCCATCCCGCCTCGCGAGCCGGCATCAGCGGCACCAGCGCTCGATCGTCAGCGCGATCGCCCTGGTGCAGTCGACAAGATCGGCGATCGCCACGCGCTCGTTCGGCTGGTGGGCCATGGCGGGATTGCCCGGCCCGAAATTCACGGTCGGCGTGCGTCCGAGCTTCGTCGGGAGGCCGATGTCGCTGTGAGCGCCGAAGCCGGTAAGGGCGGGGGAAAGACCGGCCGCGGCGACCGACTCCCGCATCGCGGCGACGAACGGGCTGTCCGAGGGCACTTCGGCGCAGTCCGCGTCGAGAATCCATTCGACGCGCGCAGGCTTCCGGCGCAGGTAGGGATCGGCCTGGCAGACCGCCTGGACGTGCTCCTCCACCTCGCGCTTGACCGCGCCGCCCAGCCCGTGTTCGTCCTGTTCCGACGGCAGATACTGGACGTCGATGACGATTTCGCCGCGTCCGGCGAACGACGCGGGATGTTCGCCGGCCTTGATCTGAGTGACGACCACCTGGTTCGGCAACCCCAGCAACGGGTGATTCTTCCCCGGATCGTTGGCCCAGCGCCGATTGAGGATGTCCAAACCGTCGAGCATCTGGCGGCAGAGCTGGATCGCATCCACCGGACCGCTCGTGGCCCAGCTGTTGGGCAAGAGTTCGGCATGACCGCCGACCCCGTCGATGACGATGCGGCCCCAAAGGATGCCGCGACAGAGGGGCGCGATCCGGTTGGCGGTCGCCTCCGTCATGATGCCGGCGTCGGCGCGAAAGCCCCGGTCGACCATGGCGAGCGATCCCATCCCGCCGATCTCTTCGTCGACGACGATGGTGAAGACTACGTCTCCGGACAGCCTGACGTCGAGATCCCGCAAAACCTCGATCGCCATCAGCATGCAGGCGACGCCCCCCTTCATGTCGACCGCGCCGCGTCCCCGGACGACCCCGTCCTGAACGATCGCTTGAAACGGATCGCTGGTCCAGTGCTCGATCGGGCCGGACGGCACGACGTCGATGTGGCCGGTCAGCATGATCGAGCGGCCTCCACCCGATCCTCCAAGGCGGCCGCCCAGGTTTGGGCGGCCCTCGAACGTCCGGCCCTTGTTGGCGCCGGGGCGCCCTTCGTATTTGGCGAACAGGGCCGGTCCGTCGGGCTCCCAGAGATCGGTTGCGAAACCAATCCGTTCGAGCCGCCTTTTGAGATAGAGCTGGCAATCCCGCTCGCCAGGCCCGGCCTCCTTCGGATCGGCTTTGACGACGGAAGGAAAGGCGATCAGATCGCGAAGTGTCGCGACGATCCGATCGTTCGCTCCGGCGACGGCCGATGCGATCCGCTCTTCAATACCCGTCATGACTCCCTCCTTCTCCCGCCGCTCACGCTCGACTGGAGGCAAAGCGGTCGACCAACAACACAACAATGAGCAGGACGCCGACCACGCCGACCTGCCAAGTGGGGTTCACGTTCAGCTGAAGCAGACTGGTCTGGAGCGTGACCAGAAGAATGACGGCCGCGAAAACCCCGATGGCGCCGCCGCGCCCGCCGAAGATGGAGACGCCGCCGAGCATCGCAGCGGATAGCGAGGTGAGTTCGAGATTGGCGCCGATGTTGGGCCGGGCGCTGCCTAGCCACGCCAGGGACACGAGCGCCGCCGCGCCGGCGCAGGCGCCGCTGCCCGTGTAGAGAATCGTCCGCGTCTGGTCGACCGGAATGCCGCAAAGCCGTGCGGAGACCTCGTTGAAGCCCATGGCATAGATCCACGTGCCCCAGGCCGTCGCGCCAAGCACGAGAGCAGCGACGAGGAACGCGGGAAGCGCGGTCGTGAGAAAGGGAAGCGGGACCGCCAGGAACTGGCCGCGCCCCCAGCCGATCATCCATGCCGGAACGTTGCCCGTCGCGGCCCCCCCGGTCAGCGCGACGGCGAGGCCGGAATAGACGTAGAAGGTGCCGAGGGTGGTGATCAGAGGCAGGACGCGCACGCGGGCGACGAGAAGCCCGTTGACCGCCCCGAGCAGCGCGCCGACGACGAGGCACAAGAGCGGAAGCGTCCAGCCCGGCGCACCCGCCTTCCCGAACAGGGCGACGAGAACCGCGGTCAGGGACACGATCCCTCCCACCGACAAATCGATGCCGGCCCCTCCGCAGAGGATGACCAGAGATTGCCCGAGCGCGGCGAGCGCCAGGATCGTCGAGAACTGCAGGATCGTCGTCAGGGTGTCCGCGTTCAGCGTCGCCGGCGCGAAGACGAACAAGCCCAGGACGACAAGGAGCCAGAGCATCGCCAGAGCGGCGAGCACCGGATGGCGGAAGAAGAAAGCCGGCGCCGTCACGTCCGCCACGCGAGCGGAAGCGTCGACAAGCGGCCGCGCAAGGCTTCGCCGCTCAGGACGAGGAGAAGAAGACAGCCGGTCACCACCGTCTGCCAGAGCGAGGGAACGCCGATCAAGACAAGGCCGTTCTGGATCAGGCGGATGAGGACGACTCCGAGCGCCGTCCCCGCCAGGCTGCACCTGCCGCCGAGAATGCTTGTACCGCCAAGGACCACCGCCGCAATCGCTTCGAGCGCGATGCTCCCCCCGACGGTCATCGCGACATTGCGGTAGGTCGACACGTAGAAGTCTGCGGCGACGCCCGCAAGAACGCCGCTGATGACGAAGGTCGCGATCCGCACGCGCCGGACCGCGACACCCGAAAGCCTCGCCTTCTCTTCGTTGTTGCCGATGGCAAGGAGATGCGGCCCGTACGGGGTGTGGCGGAGCGCCGTCCAGACCGCGAGATAGAGGATCGCAATGACGAACGCCGGAAGCGGCGCTCCGAGGACGTGGGCGGAGAGGACATTCGTCAGCGTCGGAGGCAAGCCCGAGAGCCACCTGCCGCCGAGAAGAATGAAGATCGCGGCGCGATAGACGCCGAAGAGCCCGAGCGAGCCGACGATCGCCGGAATGCCGCCGAGCACGACCACCGCGCCGGTGAGCGCGCCGAGAAGCCCTCCAACGCTCGGTCCGGCCAGGATGGGCGCGAGGGGACTGTAACCGTTTTCGGCGAGCGTGCCGACGGCGATGGCGGCGAGGCCGAGCACCATCCCGACGGAGACGTCGATACCGCCCATGGCCAACAACAGCGTCATCCCTAGGCCGATGATCATGAGTTCGACGCTGTTGCGCAGCACCGTCGAGAGATTGTCGACGGTCGCGAAATACGGCGACGCGGCGGACGCGGCCAGGGCCACGAGCACACAGGCAGTCAGCAGAGTAAGCTCGCGCCCGCCGACAACCGAAGTCCGCCACATCGCGCGACGTCAGAAGTTGAACTTGTCGACGTTCTCCGCCGTGAAGACGGCGGGGTCGCCGAGAAGCAGGATCTTGGTCTTGTCGTCGAAGTTCACGGGCTTTTCGAATCCGGACACCTGGTTTGCGGCCGCGAACGGCTTGCCGTCGATCAGCTGCTTGCCGGCCCAGACTGTCAGATAGCCGAGCGCGGTTGGATCCCAGAGGACACTGTAGCCCATGGCGCCGCTCTTGAGGTAGGAGCGGACCGTGTTGGGGCTGCAATAGCCGGTTCCCACGATCTTGCCGATCTTGCCCGCGCCTTCGATCGCCTGCGCGACTCCGGGACAGGTGGTCGATGCGACCGCAATGATGCCCTTGAGGTCCGGATTGGCGGTGATGAGGTCGGTGGCGAGCTGGGCGGCGCGCTCGGCCGTGCCGCCTGCAAATTGCGGCGGTAGCAGCGTCAGTTTCGGATACTTCTCCTTGGCGCGCTTCTGCATCACGGCTATCCAGGCGTTGAGGTTCGACGCGGTCGCTTCGCCAGAGACGATGCCGACCTTGGCGTTCTCGCCCACCCGCTTCACCATCTCGTCGATGATCGTGTCGCCGAGACCCTCGTCTGTCGCCTGCGCGACGAACACGGCGCGGCCGCTGTTGGGGGCGTCGCTGTCCGAGGTGAAGAGGACGCTGCCCTTGGCCTTCGCGGCCTGGACGACAGGCGCGATGCTGGAAGCGTCGAGGACGCTCACCGCGATCGCGTTCACCCCCTGGTTGATCAGATTCTGAACGATCTGCAGCTGATCGACCGGGTTGGTGTCCACCGGACCGGAATAAATGAATTTGACGCCTAGATCCTTGGCGGCCTTGTTCCCCCCGTCCTGCATCGCGTTGAAGTAGGGAATGCCCACGATCTCCGGCACGAACGCGACGCTCTTCATCTCGTCTGCAATCGCCGTTCCGGCAGCGAAGCTTAGGATCGAACTCGCGAGGGCCAGCATTTTCGTTAAGGTGTTCATGTCCTTGCCTCCGATGATCGACGTGCGGTCTACCCTTACGAGGCCTTCTCGAGCGCCCGTACGTCGGGATGGGCGCCCGTTATGAAAGCGATGATCTCCTCCGCGTTTGTCAGGCCCCGCTTCCGTTCGGCGATTTTGCGGCCGCGCCGGAATACGACGACGCGGTCCGCGACATCCATGACGTCGCCGATGTTGTGACTGATTAGGACGACCGCGCAGCCGCGGTCGGCCAGCCGGCGCGCGAGGGCGAGAACCTTACGCGTTTCCGCAACCGCGAGCGCTGCGGTTGGCTCGTCCATGATGACAAGCCGGGCATTGAGGTTCAGCGCGCGGCAGATCGCGACCACCTGTCTCTGGCCTCCGGAAAGGCTGCCGACAACGGCGTCGACGTTTGGGATGTGGGCGTCGAGTTCGTCGAGTAGGCGGACCACGCGTCGCCTCATCTCCGCACGGCGGAGGAAAGGAACGCCGGCGACGCGCGTGACGATCTCCCGGCCCAAATAGACGTTCTCGGCGATGGAGAGATTCTCGGAGAGCGCCAGTTCCTGAAAAATGGTGGCGACTCCGGCGGAGGCGGCGTCGTGCGGCGTTGCGAAAGCCACGGGGACGCCTTCCACGCGAATCTCGCCCTCGCTCGCAGGATGAGCGCCCGCGAGGATCTTGATGAAAGTCGACTTGCCGGCTCCGTTGTCGCCGACCAGCGCGAGGACCTCGCCCGTGCAGACATCGAGATCGACGCCGGACAACGCGACCAGGGCTCCGAATCTCTTTCCGATGCCTCTGGCTGCGAGGAACGGCTGTGTCGCCATACGGACTCCCTCCTCCGGTAGCGCCGTCAGCCTCGAGACCGCTCGGCGGAAAAGCGCGGCAGCCGGTGGCGGCCGCCTGGCAAACCCGCGACGCTGGTCGTGAACGACGCCTTCGCTCCGGTCATGACACGCCTGCCTCTCGCCCCACCGCTCCTTCCGCCACGGTTCGAGCACGCTTCATGATGCGCTTCGGTGGCGCGACCGAACTTCGGACCACGAGCTCCACCGGAACGCGCGTCGTCTCGAATGCCGAGGATCCACCGAGGAGCGCCTCGATGTGGGCGAGGGCCGCGCGGCCGAGCTCGTCGATCGGCTGGCGAACCGCAGTCACCGGAGGATCGAAGAGGCGAAGCGGCCCGACGTCGTCAAAGGTGACGACGGAGATGTCCCGGCCGACCACGAGCTGACGGTCGCGCAAGACTTCCAGCATGCCGATCAGGATTTCGTCGCTCGCGGCGAACACCCCCGTGACGTCAGGGCGCTCGTTCAGGATGCGCGCCATCGCCGCACGTCCATGCGCCGCGGCGTATTCGCCGCAGTCTTCGCAGGCGACGGCTGCGCCGCCCTCCCGGACCACCTTGCGAAACCCGTCGGCGCGCTCGCGCGCGCTCATGAGCCCGCTCGGGCCACCGATATAGGCGAGGCTCCGGTGGCCCGCGGCGAGGAGGTGTCCGGCCGCGAGCGCGCCGCCGCCCTCGTTGTCCGCAAAGACTTTCGGGCCGCGGGAGCCAGCGACGTCCTCGTCGACCAGCACCACCCCCGACGTTTCGTTGATGGATGCGCAAAGCGCGCCGTCGTCGACATGGTTGGTCGCGAACAGGAGGGCGTCGACGAAGTGGTTGCGCAAGCGGTCGATGTAGTCGAGCTCCCGCGCCGGCCGGTTGAACGTCGAGCACAGCATGACGCCGAGGCCGCGTCGGCTGGCCGCGATCTCGACCGCCGCCGCGAGCCTCGCGAAGAACGGATTGGCGATGTCGGGGATGACGAGGCCAATGGTGTCGGAACGCCCGCGTCCGAGGCTGCGGGCGTGGGGATTGGGCCGGTATCGGAGCGCCGCGATCGCGGCGTCGATGCGCCCGACGGTGTCCTCGGGGAGATGGATCGAGCCGTTCAGGTGGCGCGACACTGTGGTCGGCGACACATTCGCCGCTTTCGCCACGTCACTGAGCGTCGCCGATCGCATTCCGTCCGCCCCTTCCGGCTGCAAGCCTCGCATGGTGAAGCGGTTTCGTAAAGCGCTTTATAAACCGGTCCCGTTCGGCCAACGGCAGCGCGTCCGGGGCGCGCGGCGTTTGGAGGGTCGGCATCTGCTTTTTGAAAAACAGAATCTGCGCTACAAGGGGACGCGGGATTTCCTCGATGGCGACCACGCTGCCGAAGGTCCTCGTATCCCACAAAGCGACAGGATCGGACTGGGCAGTCCTCTTCCTCACAGCGGCCAATCCGCCTGCCTTCCGAAGGCGTCGTACAAGTCTTCGACAACCGGCGGGCCCGGCGACTTTGGCAAATGCAATGCGACTCGAGGACTAAACGTCCGGCGGCTCACCGTTCAGAAACAAAGATGATGCTCCGATCGAGCTTCGCGATGCTGTCCCAGCTTCCGAGCGCCAAGGCTCGGTCGATCTCGCGCCGGTAGAGCTCGAGCACCCAATGGACCCCGTCCTCGCCGGCGCAGGCCACGCCCCAAAGATGCGGCCGGCCGATGAGCACAGCCCGCGCGCCGAGAGCCAGCGCCTTCACAACGTCGACGCCGCGGCGGAAGCCTCCGTCGATGAGCACCGGAATTGCGTCCTCAACTGCGTCGACGATGGGCGGCAGCGCGACGATCGATGGAATTGCGCCGTCGAGCTGCCGCCCGCCGTGATTGGAGACGACCACGCCCTCCGCGCCGCACTTCAGCGCTTGCCGTGCATCGTCAGGATGCAGAAGGCCCTTGATCACCAGCGGCCCGCGCCATTGCCGTCGCAGCCATTCGACGTCGCTCCAGCCGACCGCTGGGTCGAGCTGCTCGGCCATCAGCGGACCGAAGGCGCCGATCGAGGTTCGCTCGCCGTAGTTGACGAAGGTCGGCGATGGCGCGCTTGCCATGCGCATGAGCCAGCCGGGACGGCTGATGAAGTCGACGAAGCTGCTTGGACCCCACCGCAAGGGAAAGCTCAGCCCATTGCGTGCGTCGCGGTCACGGCCGGCGGTCACCTGGTTGTCGACGGTGAGGATCAGCGCCTTGTAGCCGGCGCTTGCGGCTCGCACCGCGAACTCGGCGGTGAGGCCGCGATCCTTGTAGAGAAACACCTGCATCCATTTCGGCCCTGGCGTGGCCGCGCCGATTGCCTCGATCGTCGCGGTCGAAGCGTGGCTGGTCGAATAGATCGTCCCGAAGCGCGCCGCGGCGCGGGCCGCGGCCAGTTCCGCGTGCGGCCACAGGAGGCCGGCGAGGCCGGTCGGGCCGATGATGACGGGTGACGGGAGCTTGACGCCGAACAGCTCGACCGACTGGTCGCGCTTCGGCGCTCCTTCGAGCATTTTCGGTACGATTTCGATCGCGGCGATAGCCGCCTCGTTGCGCCGCATGGTGGTCTCGTCGCCGGCGGCTCCGTCCACCATGTCGAACACCATGCGCGGCAACCTCTTTTTTGCGAGCGCGCGCAGGGCGGCGACGCTGTAGCCTTTGCGTCGCAGGGCGGTTGCGTCCATCACACGTTCAGGCGATAGGCCTTGACGGCGTTGTCGCGAAAGAGCTTGCGCTTGTCGGCCTTGGAAAAGCCTGCGGTCGCCCAATCGAGTGTCGTCAGCCACTGGAGGTAGCCGCCGGCCAGTTCGGACACCGGCCAGTCGCCGCCATAGAGAATGCGGTCGGGGCCGAAACACTCGACGACATGATCGATATAGGGGCGCAGTTGCTCGCGGCCCCAGGTCCGGTGATCGGCCTCGGTGGTCAGCCCGGAGAGCTTGCAGACGACATTCGGCAGCGCCGCCATGTCGCGGATGTGATCTCGCCAGGGATCGGCGATACCCGCCTTGATTGCCGGCTTGCCAATGTGATCGAGGACGAACGCGACCTCGGGGCACAGATGCATCATCTTCAGCACATTCGGCAACTGCCGATGGAAGACGCAGATGTCGAAGGACAGGTTGTATTTCGGCAACAGCCGCATCGCTTCGAGGAACCCCGGCTTCCGCACATACTCCGGGTCAGGCTGATTCTGGATCAGGCGGCGCACGCCGCGGATCGCCGGGAGTTTTGCGATCCGCGCGATTTCCGGCTCGATCGCCGCGCCTCGCTCCAGCGGCAGGCAGGTGACGGCGCCGAGCACGCGGCCGTCGCTCTTCGCGAGCCCGTCGATCCAATGCGCTTCGTCGAGGTATTGCGGCATGTCGACGTCGACCTCGACGAAGACGAATCCCTCCATCTCATATGGCTTAGCTGACGCCGCGAGATCGTCAGGCGTCCAGTCGCGTTTGAGCGATGGCGCCCCGTTCGACCAGCCGTAGCTGAAGCGCTTCTGGTCCAAGAGATGGATATGGGAGTCGACGATGGGAAAATCGATCATGGCCCACTGCCTCCAACTCTCGTCGCGAAGGACCGCCGCGCCGCGGCGCCCGTCACCTGGCGCTTCCCGGTCGTCGCGACGCGATGGCGACCGGAAGGTCTCTCAAGCCGCCCTGCACGCGCTTCAGCATCGCGGCTTCCGCAGCCCTCACACGGTCAAGATTGGCGAGCGTTTCGGCTAGGCGAGCGCGCGGCACGACGACAACGCCGTCGCGATCGCCGACAACCACATCGCCCGCCGCGACCGCGCAGCCGCCGCAGATGATCGGTAGGCCAACAGCGCCTGGACCACGCTTGCCGGGAGAATTCGGGCTCACGCCCATTGCATAGACCGGCAGGTTCAAGGCTTCGAGATCCGCGAGGTCGCGCACCAGGCCATCGGTGACGAAGCCGGTCACGCCGCGATTGCGCGCGACGCCGAGCAGAAGATCGCCGGTCACGGCGGCGCCGGCGAAGAAACCCGTCGCGGCGACGAGCACGTCGCCCGGCTCGCTCTCGGCGCAGGCGGCGATGAGAGCCAGATTATCGTTGGGGCCGCAGTCGCAGGTCAGCGCGACACCGAAGAGGGAATTGCCGACGATCGGCTTGATGCGCCAGTCGAGCCCGCCCGAGCCGCCCATCGCGTCGACGATGAAGCTCGTCGACGCGCCGCGGAGTCCCTCGACCAGCTCGGACGGCGGTCGCTCGATGGCCGGCGCGAACACGAGCGGAGGCGGTTCCTCGATCATGGCGGACCCGGTTCCTGTGACAGTCCGAACGCGCGCGGGCGCTTCTCTGCGGTCGCCCGCCTTGCGCGTAAGAACCAGGATGCACGTTCGACGCGCAAGGGGCAACCGCGGCAGGGGCGGCGTCGGGGAGGAAGCCGCGTGTCGCGGAAAACGACCTGCCTAACCTTCGGTCAGGGCGAGGCGGGCGTCTTCGAGCGGAATTCCAGTCAATTGCGTCGTCCAAACCTCTCCGGCGGAAATCGGCGGAGCGCGCGTCAGCGAGCCGGTGGTAACGATGTCGCCCGGCGCGAGCGGGGGATTGTTCGCGTCGACAGCCAAGACGGAGACGAGAGCGCGCAGAGCGTTGAGCGGACCGCCGAGTACATTGGCCGCATTGCCGCGATCGACGGACGCGCCGTTGCAGAAGAGCTCGGCTTCGCATGTCGTCAATTCGCGGGTCCATTCGCCTGGGCGCTCGGCTACGGAATGGCGCGGTCCGATCCAGAGCGCCTCAT
This sequence comes from uncultured Alphaproteobacteria bacterium, assembly GCA_963822215.1. GTDB lineage: Bacteria > Pseudomonadota > Alphaproteobacteria > Rhizobiales > Beijerinckiaceae > Roseiarcus. Next base: position 39,102 of record CAWGGX010000014.1, on the reverse strand, counting down.
GCATTCCGAATCCCGCGACCGCGTCGGCGGCCAGACAGTCCCAGCCGGGAAAGATCGACTGCACGATCTCGAAACCGTGCGCGACCCAGGCGAGACATCCGGCGAGTGCTTCGTCGTCCATATCAGCCGCCGGCGCCGTGGCGAGGCCAAAGACGATCTCAGGTTCGATACGCGGCTCGGCGACTCCCGCCAGCGACGCGCACGAGGCCATCCCCAGTTCGTGCGCCGAGCTCGCGTACACGTAGCCCCACATCGGCGCGTCGGCCTTGAACTTCGGCCAGGCGTCTCGGTTGGTGAAACCGATCTTGCGCCCGACCGGGCTCTCGCCGCGCGTCGCGCGCAAGTTGCGGATGGTCCGCGCGATACGGTACGCGTCAGCGATCCTGAAAGCGGAATCGCGAGTGGTAAAGGGCGTGATTTGACACCCCGTCCCAAGACAAGCGAGGGCCTCGTCGGCAATGGCGCGATCGTCCATCGGAGGGGGCCTCCTTCTTTCGCCCGTCTCATTTTCGCCTCCCGCGCGCACGACCAGGATCGGTCGCCAACGCGGGACATTGTTCGTCGATTTGAAGTGAGTGTCGACCAGCGTCAAGAAGGAAGCGCGGGCGCCTCCGCCAGAACATCGCGAAGAGACCGCGATTGATCGATTTCGGTCGAAAAGATTGCGGCCGGAGCAAGCTTTCCCTCACTCTGTTAGCGGCCGAAGTCGCGTCAATTGGTCAAACCCGTAATCATCGACACGATTTCGTTGCGGGTGACGGTTCGCGAGTCGCGAACGCCAATTTGGCGCCCCCGCCGTAAGACGCAGATGCGGTCGGCGAGACGGAACACTTGATCGAGGTTGTGGCTGACGATCACGATCGCCAGATCGCGCGCCTTCAACGACAGGATGATGCGCTCGACGCTCTCGGTTTCCGCGATGCCGAGCGCGGCCGTCGGCTCGTCCATCAGCACAAGCTTCGACGCCCAGTGCGTGGCCCGCGCGATTGCAATACCCTGCCGTTGGCCGCCAGAAAGGTCGCTGACGGTCGCGGTCGCCGAAGGGATGCGGACGTCGAGTTCGCCCATCAGCTTCTCCGTCTCCGCGATCATACGGCTGCGCCTGTCGGGAGCCATCTTGGCGTGAGAATATCGAACTCCGAATTAGAAAAGCCATCGAATGCGAGAATTTAGGCGAACAATATTCTCAAGTTTAACGGCTAGGCGCGTCGTCGAAGGGCCTGATTCGGCCGGCGTTTCCGCTGGCGCGGCATCCTATCCCATGCGCGAAAAGCGCTTCAACGTTTGTAGCCGAAATTCTCAAATTAGATGGCTTTGGCGGGCCATATTCTCAAACCAAATGGATATTCCGAAGCATCATGGCTTTGGCCAGGTCGTTGATTTCATTGAAACGGAATTCTCACGCCAAGATGGCTCCTGACAGACGCCGCGCTCAAGGCGTCCGAGCATCCCGAACTCATGCTCGTCGTCAGAAAGCGGCCGGCGGTTCGATGATGCGGGGGACGGGCGGGGTCGGCAACGATGGACGCTGACTGTCATTCGAGACCAGCCCAAGTCCAACCGCTGATGCACGGGAGCGAGTTTAGAGCAGCTTTCGATCAAATCGAAGCGCCCTCGTCATTGCGAGCAGGCGAAGCAATCCAGCAGAACGTCGAGCGCTCTACGATCCCTTGGATTGCTTCGTCGCTTTGCTCCTCGCAATGACGATTCAGTGTGGTCGAAGACCGCTCTAATGTTGCATCTCGGGGTTCAACTTAGCCTGTTCGGACTGAGCGGAGACAAGCCGCTGCTCGATCGACTTCAGCTGGCGCAGCCCTAGCGATCGCAGAGGGGCGACCCTTCCCCCTGCAACTCCTTGCGTGTGGACTGCCACGGGGGAAAATGGCGAGGGCTCGGCCGGCCCTGCGAAAGGGCCACGGTTCATCCTCGCTGGGTCTGTCATAACGCCAAAGCGTAATATTTGCACCGCAGTCGTCCGGCCCTCCGAACTTGCTATGAGCTAAAATCGGTCACAACCAAAGTTGCGGAGGGGGCTGGATTGTGACAGCAATGACCAAGCGGCGGGACTGACATTCACAGGGGAGGTCTGACAATGGCGACCGGCTTGTATGTGACGCCAGACGGGCGAGTGGCTGTGAACTACGGAACCCGCAAGCTCTTCCTCCCGATAAACCAATACAAGGCGAATGGTTACAAGCCATCTTTCGAGAAGTTACTGCTTGGCGCCACGACGAGCCTTGCGTCGACCCCGAGACAGATTAGACAAGTTGTAAGGTCGAGCGCTCCTAGCAGCCTGTCGGACTGAGTCTTGAGATTGGGGGTCGAACGGGCTTTTCGGTTTGCGCCGGCGGTGAACGCCCGATCGGGCGTCGTGGGCGTTCCGATTGAGCCTGTTGGATGGCGGTGGGCGGGACAGTCTGCGCGTCGGGTTGCGCCCCGCCCTCAACAGGCGGGGTTGAGGACGAACATCCGCTTCAAATTCCAGGCCATGGTCACGAGGCTCCACTCGCCGCGCACCTTTTCGAGCCCGCGCAAGGAAAATTGACGGAATCCGAGCGCGGATTTGATGATGCCGAACACCGGCTCCGGGGTCTGCTTGCGCAAGGCGTAGAGCGCTCGGCCCTCGGGCGTCTTCAACCGATGCGCCATCGCCTCGACCGGCGTCGGGTCGTCCGGCGCGGCCGGGGCCTTCTGGAAGCGCTCGCTCAGCGGCGGGTGATGGGGCTGGCGGCCCATCGCGATCATCGGCTCGACGCTGGCTTTTTCGCAGGCGGCCGGCGCCCGCGCTGAAATAACCGGTATCGGCCAGCAGATGGTCGACCTTGCCGAGGCCTTCGGGCAACGCGCCGATCTTCTCCAGCATCGGTTCGACCTGGTTCTTGTCGTTGGGCGCCTGAACCACATCGACGGCCACGACCAGAAGACTTCCCGCTGCGACCGCGGCTTGCGCATTGTAGCACTGATCGAAGCCGCCGCCCGCCACCGGCATGATGCGCGACTCCGCGTCCGTCAAGTTGACCTGATCGGTCGGCAGCGGCCCTTCGGTCGGCGGCGCCGGCGGCTTGCCCCCGGGCTTCTTGCCCGTCGCCGCGATCTTCGCCTCGCGTGCCGCCACTTTGGCTTCGTGCTCGGCCATCTCGCGCGCATGCCGTTCCTTGGCCCGCGCCTCCATGGTCGCGCGCGCCTCGGCGATCTTGCGCAGGCGCTCCTCGCGCCGCGCCAGTTCGTCGGGGATCGACATCCCATCGGGAATATCAGCCTTGTCCGCAGCCTCCGCCTTGGCCATGAGATCGGCGACCTCGGCCTTCAGTTGCGCCTCCCCCCGGGCTCTTCGACCCGGGGGTTGCCGGCATGCTCGTAGGAAAGCGCGCTGTGCCGGCTCGCGTTGGCGTGGATCTTCGTCCCGTCCAGTCCGATCGTGCCCATCTTCAAGACGCCCATCTCGCGCGCCAACTGAAGAACCTCGACGAACAGCTTCTCGATCTCCTTCAAGAACCGCCGGCGAAACGTGGCGATCGTGTCGTGGTCGGAATGATCGTTCGCCGCGATGAACCGAAACGCCACCGAGTTGTAGGTCGCCCGCTCGAGCTTCCGGCTCGAAAACACCCCCGTCGCGTAGCCGTAAACCAGCAGGCCCAGCAACATCCTGGGATGATACGAAGCCGACCCCGAGCCTCGATACGCCCCGCTCATCCGGCCAAGGTCGAAACCGTCGATCACTTCGACGACGAACCGCGCCAAATGCTTCTCCGGAAGCCACTCGTCCACCGAAGGCGGCAGCAGATACCCAGTCTGCCGATCAATCGTCCGGAAGTTGGTCATCAAAAAAGGCCGCCGCCCCTGCGCGAATCAACGATTGATTCTAGCAGGGCCGCAGGCTCGGAGCTAAGTCCGACAGGCTGCTAGAGCGGCTTCATGCCGGCCAAGTCATCCTGCAGCCGCTATCCTCGAGTGAGCCCGCAACATCAGCGCCGTTTACGATGAAGGCAACCTTGAACAGATCGTCGGGCGCCGATCCGCCGGCCTGCGCCTCGCCGACGAACAGAGAGGCGAGGAGCTGATTTTGGCCGGCCCGATAGAATGCCGGATTCGGTCCAAGCGCGATTTCCTGCGACAGATGAAAGTCCTGCAGCGCCTTCGCCATGTCGACCGCCTTGAGCGAGTTGGCTTTGGCGGCGGCGAGCGCGCAGGTCCAGACCGAAACATAACCGAACCAAGTGCGCGCGGTCGGCACGCGGCCAGTGCGTTTCTTGGTCGCCTCTACGAACGCGGCGGCATCGGGAGCACCGGGCTGGTTCCAGTACCACTCCAAAACCCACGTGCCGATGCGTGCCTCAGGCGGCAGGCCCTGCAGAGGCTCCAGTTCCTGGTGCGCGCCCGCCAGGTGAACTCTCTTGTCGAGCCCAAACTGAACCGCCTGTTTCAAAGCGTTCGTCATGTCGTCACCGGCTATCAGGAACATGATGACGTCGGGGTTCGCCGCCTGTGCCTTTATCAGATAAGACGAGAAATCGACGCTGCCGAGCGGCGTCAAATCGCCGCCAACCCTCTCGCCGCCGAGCGCGGCGATGGCCTTGGTCAGGCCCGCCTCCAGCGTATGGCCGAAGGCGTAGTCGGGTGTGAGGTAGTAGAACTTCTTGCCGTATTCCTTGACGAGCGCGCCGGCGACCGCGTTCGCCTCCATCTGTGTGGTGTTGCAGACGCGAAACACGTTCCAGTGGCAACTCGCGCCAGTGACCGCGTCGGTGTGGCCGCCCGGTACGATATGCAGGATGCCTTTTTCGTTAGACACCTGCGCCATGGCGAGGGATAGCGCCGAGTTGACGTTGCCAAGCAGGAAGTCGACCTTGGCGCCCTCGATCAGCTTGCGCGCCTTTAGCACCGCAGTCCCGGCGTCCCCGCTGGTGGAGTCCTCGACGATCAGCTTGACTGAACGGCCGAGGATGCCGCCCTTGGCGTTGATGGCGTCGGTCGCCATTTGACAACCAATCAGCTCGTTTTTTCCGAGCCCGGCGAGTGGACCGGTCAGGGGATTGTCGAGGCCGATCGCGACGGCTTCCGCGGCGCGCGCCGTCTTGACGAACGGACTGAAGACCTTCAGAGCCCCTGCGGCAAGCCCAGCGCCAAGAAAGGCGCGGCGCTGGACGCGAAACGATGATCGGCTGATGGGCATAAAATCCTCCCGCGTTGCAAGGCGCTCTTTCTTATTGGCTGAGGTCTTTAATCCTCGATCGATTATGCCCGAACTGCGTCCAACATTCGACGGCCCTCAGATCATGGGCAGTTGCTTCGGAAGGGCCGCTCTTAAGCGCTTTGCGTCCGTACCGGGACCGACAGGGAACGTCCGCAACGGGTCGATCTGACGCGTTCGCATCCCGCTTCCGGAACGGCCGTGCCTGGCGGAATTGTCACGTTGGCCAATAATAGTGGATTCCGGAGGGTTCGAGCGCCACCATGGAAACCTCAAAGCCGTTGATTTTCCTGTCTGCGGTTGATTAGCGGGTCGCCTCGGTGACAAGTAAAAATCGCCAACGTGACAATGCCCGTCTAAGTCACCGCAACCCAGCGGCCGCTGTGACCTGCACGATATCTAACCTAGCCTTGCCTTCGGCAGCGTGACGATAATTGTCGCGGACGCGCCGCGAATTGTCGCATCTGCCCGAGGTCCTTTGGCGATCGGTCGAGGCGACCCTGACGCTTCCGTTCGGGCGCGGCCATCAAGGCGACGCTTCGTCGGGCGGCTTCAAGATACGCCGGGGACTGAGCTGGCCTCGCCTGGGGCGGCCGTCGATGGTCACACGAGCCGCCGCGCGGTTCGGGCGGTTCCGGGATGGGGCGTTATGGAACCAAAAACTCCGCTGAGACTGGACTTTCTCGTCGGAGCACTAAATAATCCCGCACCGCACACCTAAACGCCATGGTGGGACAGAATGACGACGCGAGCAAGCGCCCCCGAGATCATCGACGGCAAGGCGGTTCGCAGTCTGGTCGACGCCCAGGCGATCCGCGGCGCGACCGTCCTCGGCCAGCCTGGCGGATGGACCGTCCTCGTGCGTTACGGCGCGCTCGAGCGCGCCGTCGCTGCCCAGCGCGGACACGCGCCGCGGCTGTGGCGCAACCTCGCCACGGCGGCCTCCTTCGTGCGGGACGAGTTGGGCGTCACCCGCTTCGAGGTGGACGCTGAGGCGCACGAGCCCGAGGTTGGCGCGCGCCATCGTCCCGATCAGGCCGCCCGTATGAAGGCCCGCCACCTGGCGGCCAAGCATGACGCCTGGTTCCGAGCCGAAGTCGAGAAGGGCGTCGGCCGCGCGGACGGTTCGGACGCCGAATGGATCCCGCACGGCGAGGTGATGGCGGAGCTGGACGCCCGCATTGCGCGGCTTAAGGGGCGCGATGCTTGAGCGTTTCCGTCGTCTGGCTTGACTCCGCTGCCGCCGATCTGGACCACATCCTCGACTATATCGAGCAGGAAAGCCCGCAGGGCGCACTGGCGATGGCGCTCGCCATCCGCCGCGGGGCCGACGTCCTCCTGAGCGACTATCCCGAAGCCGGAAGGGTCGGACGACGGCGCGGAACCCGCGAATTGGTGATCGCCTCGACCCCTTTCATCGTCGTCTATCGGGTTCGCGCGCGATCCGCTCGAGTTGAAATTTTACGCGTGATGCATGTAAAACAGGAATGGCCTTAGCACTCAACGCAGCGGCGGAGGACTCGAAGAACTCTAGGCCAGGGCCTGTGTGGCTCTAATTGTTATCAAAGCCAGATACGTGATGACTAAGAGCGAACATATGACCGACGTAGACTGGCAACCGCTGCCTCCACTCTGGCCGAGCCCTGCGGTTTCGACCGATGTTGGAGGGTTCATGCTGTTGGTCTTTACGGAGGATATCGTCCCGACATGGGAGGTCCGGCGCAAAGCCAAAACGGGCGGCGGCGGCAGCGATCTGGTGGTTGGCGGCGCCGCCGACACGTTCGAAGCGGCCAAGGCAGCGGCGCTGTTTGAAGCGACGGCCCGGTCCGCGGAATGACGAAACCGTCTAAACGACGAAGACACGAAAAACGCCGGTCAGTCCGCAATGCGGAAACCCGAATTCGTCGCCCGCGAGAGACCACCCGGCAGGCGTTTGACTCTGTCTCCGTCTCACGGGTTCAGCTCTCGTAATGGCAGGACGCCGTCACGTTCGCGGTATCTTGCCGGAAAATGAAGGATCCTGCGGTCCGTATGAAGTCGAATCCTAAGCCTTCGACGCAGGAAGTGCTCGCTGGCCTCGTCGAGCGGGTTACCTTCCACAATCCGGAGAACGGCTTCTGCGTTCTGAGGGCGAAGGCGCGCGGACACCGCGATTTGGTGACCGTCGTCGGCCACGCCGCCGTCATCTCGGCCGGCGAGTGGATCACCGCGTCCGGGGAATGGATCAACGATCGCGCCCACGGTCAGCAGTTCAGGGCGCGCTTTCTCAGGACCTCGGCGCCGAGTTCGATCGACGGGATCGAGAAATACCTGGGCTCCGGCATGATCCGGGGCATTGGGCCGGTCTACGCCAGGAAGATGGTCAAGGCCTTCGGCGAGAAAGTCTTCGATGTCATCGAGGCCGAACCCGATCGGCTTCGCGAGGTGACGGGCATTGGCTCGGTTCGGGCCAAGCGGATCACGGACGCCTGGGCCGAGCAGAAGGTCGTCCGGGAGATCATGGTCTTCCTTCATAGCAACGGGGTCGGAACCGCCCGCGCCGTTCGCATCTTCAAGACCTACGGCGCCGACGCCGTGCAGGTCATGACCGAGAATCCTTATCGCCTTGCCCGGGATATCCGAGGTATCGGCTTCAAGACCGCCGATGCGATCGCGATGAAGCTCGGCATCGAAAAGACCGCCATGATCCGACTTCGCGCCGGAATATCGTACGCGCTGACAGAGGCGATGGACGAGGGTCACTGCGGGCTGCCAACGGATCAATTGATCCCGCTCGCCGAAAAGCTGCTCGAAGCGCCGAAGGCGTTGATTTTGACTGCCCTGGAGCTCGAACGATCCGACGGCGCCGTGATCGCCGACAAGGTCGGCGATGCCGCCTGCATGTTCCTGGCGGGCCTCTACAGGGCCGAGCAAGCGATCGCCGATCGACTGATCCGCATCGCGCGCGGCCGGCTGCCCTGGGCATGGATCGACGTAGCGAAGGCCATACCGTGGGTTGAAAAGCGCAGCGGGCTGCAGCTTGCCGACAGTCAGAAGGCGGCGATCCGCCAGGCGCTGACCGCCAAGGCGCTGGTAATCACCGGCGGTCCGGGCGTTGGCAAGACGACGATCGTCAATTCGATCCTCAAGATCCTTGCGGCCAAGGGCGTGCGGCTGCTGCTTTGCGCGCCCACGGGCCGCGCCGCGAAGCGCATAACCGAAGCGACGGGCGTCGAGGCCAAGACCATCCACCGTCTCCTCGAGGTCGATCCAAGGAGTGGCGGGTTCAAACGCAACTCCGACAATCCTCTCGATTGCGATCTGCTCGTGGTCGACGAGGCCTCGATGATCGACGTCATGCTGATGCAGGCGCTGATGAAGGCGACGCCGGACGATGCGGCGCTGCTCATCGTCGGCGACATCGACCAGTTGCCTTCCGTCGGACCCGGGCAGGTCCTGGCCGACATCATCGGCTCTGGCGCAGTTCCCGTCGTGCGCTTGACCGAGGTGTTCCGGCAGGCCGCGGCGAGCCGGATCATCATCAACGCCCACCGCATCAATCAAGGCTTGGCGCCCGATCTCGTCTCGCCTGCCGGCGACAGCGACTTCTACTTCGTTGCGGCCGAGGATCCCGAGACCGCCGTTCAGCGCATCTTGGAGTTGGTGAAGACCCGCATCCCCAAACGCTTCCACTTGAACCCGATCCGGGACATCCAGGTCCTGTGCCCGATGAACCGCGGCGGCGTTGGCGCCCGCTCGCTCAACATCGAATTGCAGGCGGCTTTGAACCCCGCTGGCGAACGCAAGGTCGAGCGTTTCGGCTGGACCTTTGCCCCAGGCGACAAGGTCATGCAGATCGAGAATGACTACGACAAGGAGGTCTACAACGGCGATATCGGCTACGTCGTCGACGTCGATCCCGAGGCGGGCGAACTCGCGGCGAGCTTCGATGGGCGCTCGGTGACCTACGGCTTCGGCGAACTCGACACGCTCGTCCCCGCCTACGCCGCCACCATCCACAAGAGCCAGGGCTCTGAGTATCCCGCCGTGATCATCCCGGTCATGACGCAGCACTACCCGATGCTGCAGCGGAATCTCCTCTATACCGGCGTCACCCGCGGCAAGAAGCTCGTGGTTCTCGTCGGCCAGAAGAAGGCCGTCGCGATCGCCGTTCGCAATGTTTCGGGCCGGCGACGCTGGTCGAAACTCGATGATTGGCTGCGGCTCGGCGCGTCGCGCTCGACGCTCGTTTCGTCCGTCGCGCGCTAAAGCACGATGGCGACGATGCCCGCGGATCTGAGCGCCGGGCAGAGGCGCAGGCGCGACTTATCGCTGTGAAACGAGCGCCGGCTCAAGACGTGCCGAGCGTATCCGCGGTGAGGAGGTCTTTGATCGTGGCGAACTGCCTGATGCGCTCGGCCGCCATGGCCGTGGTCTCAAAGAGGACCTCATCCTCGTCCGGGTCGCTGATCTCGGCGTCTCTTTCGGCCTGCTCGCGTTCGAGGCGCGCAAGATGGGTACGAATTTCATCGGCCGAAAACATGCGCCGCGCTTCGGAGACAAATCGGGGAAGCTCCCTGGCGAACGCTGGATGGTCATGGGCCGCGCTGGCGAAGTTTATCAGTTTCTCGCCGACGACGTAGTCGAACGCCGCCTCGAGTCCGTAGCGCTCCCGGATGGTTCGCGCCGCTTCGCATTGCTCGATCCAAATCAGATGGTGTTTGTCCGCACTCATGGCCTTGCTCTCGCTGCAATTGGGTTGAGCGAACGCTGGATATTTTCCCGCGCGGAGCGTCATGGCAATGGTTTCTTCCGCCGGGCGGGTCCGGGTGACTGGGCGCCGCGTGGCCACAGCCGCTTTTCTGGCCAAAGATCCCGTCGGCCATTCCGCGTCGCTCCCGTCGCGCGCGTCGTCGTAGCTGCAACGTCTATGGCGATCCGCATAGGCAATATTCGCAACCCCCGCGGCCGCCCGCAAATGCCAGGCGGGTGAAGGATCGTGAACGGGCTCCGGCCGCCGCCGCGCGGGGTCGCGGGAGACGCTCGAGAACGGCATGCTGTTTGCCTTTTCCGCTTGGTGCGTTTCGCGGCGAACGGATCGTGCAAATCGCGAATGTGCGTCCGCGACGTATTGAGTCGTCGCCGAAACGAGTATGGGGGCGTTATGGAACCCAAAGATTGGGGCCAATCGCCCGGGGCCGCATCGGTTGCCTAGGCGCTAGGAACGCCCGCCCCTGTGCTTTGCCGACTTGATCTGGGAATGGCGTCGGGGCTTGTCGTGGCTCTGACGAGCAACTTCTTGAACGGGGGCTTGTACCCATTCGCCTTGTACTGGCTGATCGGGATAGAAAGCTTACGGGATCCGTAGTCCACCGCCACTCTCCCGTCTGACGTCACATACAAGCCGATCGCCATTATCAGAGTTCTCCTGTAAACGTCGGCAGGGCAGTTGATCACTGATCCCAATTCCTCAGGCGGTTTACGAGGACATAAGAAGTCGCGTCAGATGACTTCGATAGATACCCTTTCGCCGCATACGAAAGCTTCTCGACAAGGTTCTTCTTGTACCGAGGGCTGGTCGGGTCCAACTCCATCGTTGTTACGATGACCAGGACACGCTCCCCGGACGCATCTTGTCTTTCAGCTTCGAAGACGCGCGCCGCTCGGCACAGCGGGTGAACGAACTCTCTGGTCACGTTTTTCACAGCACGGAACATGGATTTCTTAGATTAACAGCGGCCGCTGTCACATTCCAGTCGCCTCCGCAACCTTGGTTGTGACCGGTGCGTTCGGCTCGACACGCCGCTCAGACGCCTCCTCGGGGCTACGGAACGTCCGGCGGCCCGTCTCGCGCCGGTCGCCCTTCCGCGGCTGATGCAAGATTGCGCGGCGGCTCATGAAGAAATGGCAGCGGCAAGGCGCGTGGCCCTCCGCGCAATGACGGATCGCGAAGAGGCGCTCTTCGACCCGGAACAGGTACGGATCGCCCTCGACATTCTCGTCCCGAACGCGATCCAGGCCGCGCCAGGAGGAGACAACGGTCACGCTCGCCGCCAGGCGGATCGGCGAAGAGCTTTGCCTCTCGGTTCACGACGAGGGCCGGGACCGCCGCTTGAAAGCGCTGTGACGCGATATGGACTGCGTACCGCATCCCGGACAGGAGGTCGGCTGCCGGCTGTCCACCGTGACCGACCAAGCCTGTTCTCCCCGTTGGACGCTCAACGTTCAGGCTTGGCGTAGGTGACCATGACGCTGATGTTTTCATCACCCTTGCTGCAGCCCACCGGCGCAAGATGCCAGGGCGTCATCGGGTGTGCTGTGGCCGGCGCGTGCACCAAGAGTAAATCAGACCCCTTAATTGCGAGAATTCGGCCGTTTCGAACGCTCTGGGCCAATTAAAACCCAACCGACAAACGCGACACAGCGGCGATGGCTGATGACCTTCGCGCCGATCATGATCAGCTTTTCCGGCGATCAGCCGCAGGATGTCGGCGAAGAGATCTCTCGCGATGGCCAGCTCGACTATCTGTTGGGCGACACAGCCCTGATGCCTGACGTTCGGCGTGAACGGCAGAATTCACCCATGGACGCCGAAGGCGCCTCTCCGGCCTGGCGTCCGCTCATTTGAGAACCGCCGCATTGGCAGGCGCCGGCGACGGCGTAAAGGGGGCGCGCCGACTCTGGGCTGAGCGGCTAACGTGGGGGCAACCTAGCCGCCTGGGTAGTAGGCGACCGTCAATACGCCGCCTAGCTTGAAGCTCTGATCTTGGAGGCTTCCATGTCAAACGCGGCGCCCGCGAGTTCCTTGCAAACCTTTTCCGACGCGCTCTGCAACGTCGTCGCTGACGCTGCGAAGAGTGTTGTCGCCGTTCACTCGGCCCATTCGCGTTCGAGCGGATTCGTCTGGCGACCTGGCTTGATCGTGACGGCGGACGAAGCGCTCGCGGAAGAAGGTGATATCTCTGTCGTGTCGCCTGATGGCGAAACCACGGCCGCGACCTTAGTCGGGCGTGACTCGACGACCGATATTGCCCTTCTTCGCGCCGAAGGCGTCAATGCGTCGGCTATCCCGCTCCAATCCGCGTCGCTGCGGACAGGCGCTCTGGCGCTAGCTGTCGGAGTCCGGAACGGCGCGCCGATCGCTGCATTCGGCTCGGTCTCATCCGTTGGCCCCGCGTGGCGCAGCCTGCGTGGCGGCGAGATCGACGAGCGGATCGAGCTTGACCTTTCTTTGCGTCGCGCCGGCGAAGGCGGCCTCGCGCTCGACGTCTCGGGCCGCGCATTCGGCATGGCGGTGTTCGGGCCGCGACGAACGGCTCTGGTCATTCCGGCGGCGACCATCGAACGCGTCGCCGTCAAGTTGCAGACCCATGGCCGGATCGCGCACGGGTACCTTGGCCTCGGCCTCCAGACGGCTAAGCTCGACGGCAATGGCGGAATCGGAGCGATGGTGATGAGCGTCGACCCGACAGGGCCCGGCTCGGCGGTCGGGGTGCGGCAGGGCGACCTCATCGTCAAATGGAACGAGGAGCGCATTCGCGACATGCGGACGATCCTCGGAGCGCTTGGACCCGACAGTGTCGGTCAGACCGCCAAGCTTTCGTTGCTGCGCGGCGGCGAGCCGATTGAGGTCACGCTAACAATCGCGGAGAGACCCGAGAATTGACCAAGGAAGGCGTGCCAGAACCGGTCGTCATCGCAATCGAGATCGACGATCCCGTTCTTCTCGATCGGCTGACCGCGTTGCTTGCCGACGCTCCAGGCTTGCGGTTGGCGCGGACAGGCGAGAGGGCGGACGCGGTCCTGGTCTCGTCGCTCGCAGTCGCCAGTGCTTACGAGCAGGGCGCCGGGCTGACGCCGCGAGAAATCGAGGTTCTGAACCTGATGGCGGAGGGCGCTTCGAACAAGACCATCGCCCGTCGCCTCGAAATCTCAGTTCATACCGTCAAGTTTCATGTCGGTTCGCTTCTCGACAAGCTCGACGCCGCCGGCCGAACCGACGCTGTCGCGCACGCCGCGCGACTAGGCGTCATCAACCTCTGACAATCTCGCCGCGTTCAATACTCGCGGGCCGAAGTGGCAGCATCCGTCGCCAGATCGACCACAAACCGGCTGCCGCCGCCCGGCTCCGCGTCACAGACGACGTCGCCGCCGTGGCGGCGCGCGATCTGGCGCACCAGCGACAGGCCGAGGCCCCAGCCGCCCGCAGATTCGCTGCGTCCGGCCGGTCGGTAGAACGGCTCGAACACCCGCTCCCGTTCGGCCGGCGCGATCCCGACCCCGCAGTCGCTAACGGCGATCTGCGCCCTGCCCTGGCGCCGTCTCACGGCGATGCGGATCGGCGGCCGTCCATGCCTCATGGCGTTCTCGAGAAGATTGCGGATCAGGCGGCGCAGCAGCCTCGCGTCGCCGTCGATCTCGACCGGATCGCCGTCATCCGCAACGCTCGCCGCCCCTGCCTCGAGGCGCGCCACCTCCTCAGCCGCAAGGCCGAGCAGATCGACGCGACCATTGCGGGCCGCGGTCGGGCCGTCGTGGTCGAGGCGGCTGGCAAGCAGGATCTCATCGACGAGTTGCTCGCTCTCGGCCAGATCGCGCAGGATCTCCGCATGCAGGTCGGGGCGCGGATCGGCGAGCCAGAGTTCGACAGCCACTCGCAGCCGCGCCAGCGGCGAGCGCACTTCGTGGCTTGCGTTGGCGAGCAGCGCCTTCTGTGCGTTCAGGAGCTGCTCGATGCGTGCGGCGGCGGCGTTGAATGTGCGCGCGACCACCGCGACTTCGTCGTCGCCGTCGTCGTCGACGCGCAACGACAGCCCGCCCGCCCCCCAACGCTCGACGCCCGAGCGCAGAGCTTCGAGCCGCCGCGTGAGCCTGGCGGCGACCGGAAAGGCAGTCAGACCAACGCCGCCGGCGACGATCAGCACAATCGTGAGGATGCGCAGGCCGGGCCTCGGGCCAGGCGGGCGCAAATGCGCCAACACGACGCGCCCGTCGGCGAGGTCGATGCGCAGGATGCGCGGCATCCCGCCATACCGCTCGCGCTCGCTGGCCGCGAGCCCGATGGGAAAGCCGTGCGATGCGGCGAGCTTCCCGTCCGCTCCGTAGACCGAGACGTCGGCGTTCATCTCGTCGCCGAGGCGCTTCGCCGCGGCGGCAATCGCCGCCGGCTGACCGCCGGGCGGGGGAAGCATTCGGTCATCGAGACGGATTTCCGGAGCCCGCCAGCCCTCCTGCGCGCGTTCGCCCACGAGCCACCAGAACGCGCCCATCAGCGCCGTGACGGCGATGAGGCTCGACAGCAACGTCAGATACACCTTCCAGAACAGCCTGCGACGCACGCCGGTCATGGCTCGCCGTCCTGCTTGCGGGCGAAGACGTAGCCCGCGCCGCGCACGGTGATGATGCGGCGCGGATGTTTGGGATCGTCCTCGATCGCCAAGCGGATGCGCGAGATGTGGACGTCGATCGAGCGGTCGAAGGCGTCGAGCTCCGCGCCCTTGACGAGATCCATCAGGCGCTCGCGCCCGAGCACCCGCCCGGCGTTTTCGGCAAGTGCGACCAGAAGATCGAACTGATAGCTGGTGAGAAGTCGCTCCTCCCCGTCGACGCGAACCATGCGGGATTCGCGGTCGATCTGCAGCCGCCCGAAGCGCAGCATCGCCTCCGGCGCGCCCGCCGCGACCCGGCCGCGGCGCAGGATCGCGCGAATGCGCGCTTGCAGCTCGCGCGGGTTGAAGGGCTTGGGGAGATAGTCGTCGGCGCCGATCTCGAGTCCGACGATGCGGTCGGTGTCCTCGCCGCGCGCGGTCAGCATGAGGATCGGGGTCTGCGCGCGGGCGCGGATCCTGCGACAGACCTCGAAGCCGTCGATATCGGGCAGCATCACGTCGAGAATGACGGCGTCGAACACAGCCGATTCGAGCGCGGCGAGCCCATCGAGGCCGCAGAAACGGCGCTCGACGACAAACCCGGCCGCGCTCAGATAGTCCGACAGCATGGCGGCGAGGCGCGCATCGTCGTCGATGATGAGAAGCCGCTCCGCCATGACGCCCCTGACCGCCGTGACGTCTTAACCCTAGTCGGCCCCGCCGTCAGGAGGACCGGACATCGGGCCACCATGTCGCCATCCGCCCCACGGGCCCATCATAGGCCCATGCTGCGGCATCGCCTCGATCTCAGCCGCGAGCTTGGCTCTCTGGTCAGGCGTGAGCTGGTCGGCGATGTCGAGGAGGCCGCCGACGACCGCCTTGGACTTGGCGTCGAAGGCCGCGACCGCCTGGGCGCGCACCTTCTCGACCTCGGCGCGATCGATGGTCGGCGCGGCCAGGAGTTCGAGCGCATGTTTCCGGAGCGCCGCATGCTCGTCCGGATCGGGGGCGATCTCGGCGAACTTGGCGGCGACGATGTCGTGCACTTTGTTCTCCTGCTCGGCGCTGGCGCCGACCGAATCAAGGGCGCGCCCGATCATATGCTGGACGAAGGCGAGGCGGACGCCTTGCCTCCAGCCGTCCGCCTGCGTCGGTGCGGTCGCGGCATAAGACCCGAGACCAAGCGCAATTCCGCAGACAAGGGCGCCGGCGAAAACTGCGGGCGCTGCCCAGCGCCACGGGCCTCGGCTGCCGGGGTCCCCCTTCGTTTCCAGTAGCGGCGGTTTTCGCCGTAGCGTTGATTTGTCAGAGTCGGTCATGATCGTCTCCTTCGTCGGCGGCGTTCGACGCCGCATCGACGAAGACGGTAGCGTCCGAAGGTTTCGCGCATTCCGGCCGATTGTAAAGTTTCGTGAACGGACTGGGGCGTTTTGTCGACGCGACCGCAGAAGACGCGCGCCGCCTCTATCCCTCGTCGGCAGCCCCTTTCAGGGCTCATCAAGCTGATCGGCGTACGCGCGCGGCGAGTTGACCGCACATATCCGAACAGTCTCAAACTCAGGGCGCTCTCATCATTCGGCGGGCGGCGAGCGCCCGCGCTCTGCCCTCCTGACAGGCGACGCCCACTCCGCGGTTAGAGGTTTCCCAATTCGACGACGGCCGGATCGAGCGTGGTCGGCGCGAAGGGGACGGCTCGAGCCGACGTGAACCGGGCGCCGGAAACCACCGCGTGTGCATGCGGGCTCGGCAGTGTTAACGGGCGGCGCGTTCTTCCCCTTCTAAGCCCAAGCGTGAGACATCAATCTCGTCAGCCGTCCGCCAGCCGACCAACGGCGAGGCGCAAGAGCGGCGTCTGGCGCCGTAGCTGTCGCCTGCGCGCTGGGCGACTGCGGCACGGCGATACGCTCAAGGATCTCCCCGACAAGGACATGGGCCTGTACCGCTGTCAACCCTTCGGCAATCGCGCTCGCGTCTATCCGAAGTCGGAACATGGTCCGGGAGTCGCCGGGTGTTTCGGCCTCAATCACGATCTGCCGGACCATCGCCAGTTCTCCGTGCCAACTTGGGCAGGAAAGACTACGTCGCTCTTTGCGTAAGGTCGAGCCAAGGAGCGTGTCCGGTCAGGCTTTCTCCGCGACTGCCCACAAACAGCGGGCATGCGCTGTCCTTCTAGGGTCGAAAGGCAGTTGCCGATCAGGCGATTTTCGAGCCGACCTTGCGTGAGGACCGCTATCGCGCGAAGCCGAGGCTAGCGACGCCGAGAAACCTCATCGCCTCAGTCGAAAATTTCCCGTGCGCCGGACACCGACGGGCCGGTCGCTCCTTGCGGGTTGCCGGTGTCTTTTGTTGTGGCGCGTCTCACCGCCCCTTGGATAAGCGCCGCTTCCAGCGTTCGCCGGGCTTGAGCTCATCGCCGAAGACGTAGCGATCCAAAATGGTTCGCTTTCGCTTTGGACGCGAAACGTCGTCGATGGTGGTCGGGAGCGCGCCCAAGGCGTCCGTTCGCGTGATGAAGCCTCGGTCTTCGGCAGCAACAGGGACCTGACTGGCATCGAGAGTGATCGGAACCCGGACCCTCGGTTTTGCCATTGGGCGCGGCGCCGGGCCGCCGGAGTCTGCGACGACGTCATTCGCCGTCGCCGTCGGCATGCCTGACGATGCGGCTGTCCCGTCGCTCGACGGCGCGGATGATCGACCGGATCCGACCGATGATCTGTCCGCCAACTGCGCCGTCAGCTCCGACGAGGCTTCCAAATTCCGCGGCGACGCTGACATGTGATCCTTGCCCTTTATCGGGGCCGCCGACGTCGGCTTCTGCGCGTGCGACATCGGATGCGACGCTCCGGCCGACAAGAAGGCGTCTTGGGGCTGACCTCCGGGTGGTTTTTCAGGGACAAGGCTCGGAAGTATTCGACGCTTTGGATACGACGCGACGCCATCGCCGGAGGGCTGATTTGGCGTCTTGGCCGCCCCGAATGTTCGGGCCGCCAGACGATGAGACTCGTGTTCAAATGCGGCAGGGCGAGTCTTGGTCTCCGACAATTGCAAGTCTTGGCTCGAGTCGGTCGCCAGTCTCGGCCGGCGCCGGACTTCGACGGTGAACGACGGAACGGCGCGTCTCAATGAGGCCCTCGATACAGGTGTTGGCAGGCGCGAGATCGGTCTCGGCTAAAGAACTTGCGAATCGAACCAAAGCGCGACGCAGGGATAGCCGACAATCATGGCGGAAGCCAGCGTGTCGCGGCGCCCGCGTCCGTCGCCGGCCCATAGGGAACGTTGCCCGCTTTCTCGACCGTCGAAGCGAGGCGGCCCAGCATTGGCGATGGTCATTGAACCTCCGGCGGCAGCGTCGTCCTTCGCGGCCCGCGGCGGGTAGCGCCTCGTCGGCCGACTTCGGGCTCCGGCGTGAGAATTGGCCGCCGATCGGCGTTATGATTCGCGGGTCGGCCCTGGCGCCGATCAACATTTCAAGGGCGCGCGCGATTGTGATCGAACCGAACCTGGATCGGGTCTGGGCGGCCCTCATGATCGGCGCGCAACCCGGACGCACGCCGTTCACCGTTCTTCAGCTCGCCACCTCGGGCCTGGACGGTGCGCCGAGGGTTCGCGGCGTCATCCTTCGGAGCGTCGACGCAGAACAAGGCGCCGTCTCGTTCTTCACCGACCTTCGTTCGGCGAAAGTCGAAGAGATACGCCATGAGCCGCGGGTTTCGCTGATCGGTTACGATCCGGACGCGGGATTTCAAATTCGGCTGGAGGGCAAGGCCAGCTTAGACACGGAGGGCCCGGAAAAGGCTGCGGCCTGGGCGGCTTGTCGATCTCATACCCGCGCGCTGTTCCAGCATCTGCTGCCTTCGGGTACCCCGATCGCCGCTCCCACCGAAGCTGCGCCCTCTGACGATGGCGATGGCGAAAGGCACTTCGCCGTGGTCGTCGTCTCGGTCATCCGTATCGATTGGCTCGATGTCTCTGGACCTCTGCACCTGCGCGCGGTGTTTCGGCGCGACGGCCGCAATTGGCGTGGCGGCTGGGTTACGCCTTAGGCGGCGCGCCTTGCGGTCGAGCGTCGAGCGTCGCGCTTGCACGGCCGCCGGGCGCCGTCGGGGCTCGGCTTTGGCCAAATGTCGGCTGCTGGCGCGCTGCCCCGGGCCCGCCCCGGCGGTCGGCTTCGCCGGCCACCGTTTGCGTATGGCCGGTTAGCGGAAGGGGCGTTTGGAACCAAGGCGCCCTAAAACCTCTTGCGGGCTGCCTTCTCCCGTTCCTCGCCGTTCTTCCTGCTGGGGATCACGACGGCGGATGCGAGGCACGGAATAAGTCGGCGTCGCGCTCCATCACGAGCACTATGGGTCATCCCCCTCAAAAACGATCCTTTTTGAGAGACGCGCGACCAGACGCCGGCAGCGCCACGAAACCCGCAAAATCGTCTCTCAAAAGTCTCTCCTGATTCCCGTCTCTCAAAAGCGCATTATCCAGACGAGTTGTGAGAGATAGCCAATGGCCACAAAGCCGACGAAAACCAGGCGGGCCGCGCCCCGCAAAAGGTGGAAGCCGGCCCCGAGCGACAAGCAGAAGCGTCACGCATGGACGCGACAGGACGGTGAGATTCACGGGCCAGGGTACCTAAAATGAAACCTGATGAAGACGTGCAATTGGCCGACCTTATGTATGGGCACGAGGGCAGGTTCAAATGCAATTTGTCTGGTCGCTTTGATCCTGAAAAATACTCCCATGCGCCGCCAATTCAAATCTGTGAGATGAAGTGTGGATGTTGGGTTGTCGCTGACGGCAACAATCGAGTTGGGCTTATTTTGAGGAAAAAGCCGGAAGCCACCCTTGCGGATATTCCAAATAGCCTTCTCGCAACCGCTCAATTTGGCGAGTGGGATGATAAACTGATGGACTGGTGGAACCCATGTGCGAAGTCTTTTGGAGTCGCTATGAGGGAACGCGACAATCATATGCCTACACCAAGAGATGCTATTTACGGGGTTATTGAAAGGAATGAAGACGGAAGATTTTTTGTGGGTACTATGAGTGTGAAAAACGTGCCGATTATCTCTGCCACTGGACGGACTGCGAAGGAAGCCGAGAGACACTTGGTGCAAAAACTCCAAAATAGGCTTAAGCGTGAAAGTGTTGCTATTGTTCTTACTCCGATAACTCCGCTAGAAAAGCACCAGTGTAGTGTGCGGCGGGCAGTTAGGAACTGACCTGCGCGCGTGCGAATGATTCAAGAATTCTGACGAAGCGACTTTTGCCCGAAAAAGTGGGGCTTTTGAGAGATCGGTATTTTTCAAACAGGCCGCCGCCGGGCGATGGCTTTTATCCGTACCGTTATCGACGGGGGTGACGTCTCAGGGTCGGATTGAGGCGCAATATTTCAGCGAGCCAAGGAGTAGCGGATTCGGCAGCGTCGTATGCGGCCACTGATGAGGCATACATCGCTCCTGAATAATACCCGAGCGGTGTCCATTCACCGGCGTCTTCAACATCTCGCCGAAATTCGTCAAATCCAAAAGTGCCGTCAGGGCGATAAAAAATATCCACGCACTTTCCGTGGTCGTCATTCTCAATGCTCGCGAACACCACCCACGACTTGTCAATTCTTTTGGACATCGGCTTAAATCTAACTTTAGAGTTACCCCGTCTACGATCCGGGATACTGTTTTAGTGGCGTCATCCAACCATTACAAGCCGCCCAGCGCCGACGTGACGGCAACAGATGCTTGCAACAATCAAGATATTTGCAACGGCGATTTTCGGCCGAAAATCGAGGGGTTTTGAGAGACGCCACGAGGTCTCGACTGTTGCCCCTCGAAAGCCCGCTATCGACCCGAAGCTGCCATTCCAGACCGGTCGCGTTAACCGACGGATTGCGCACAAGAGCGGCCGTTCCGGGTACCAGCTACGTGCCTAGTGGCATTGGGGATCCGCACCTCGATCATATCCGCCTCCTCGACGCGATCGCCGCGACGTTGCCGCTCGGCTCAGTCAGCGTTGAGCGCGAGGTCGGCCCAAAGGGCGACGCAAGCTCTGGCTCGATACTCGACCGCCTCAAAGTGCGCTCGCCAATTCCGGCGCCGTGAAGGATGTTCTAGACAAAGGACCGTACTTTCAATTGCTCGGCAGGTTGGCGCATGAGGATCTTATGGGCGGCGCTTGTTGTGCTCGCGCTCTTGGCGTTGAGCGCGTATTTCGGTTTCCTCGCCAATTCGCGCCTGCCGAAGCGGCATTGGACGCCCGAATCGATGGAGCTCGTGCAGCTCGCCAATACCTTGCTCGTGACCTTCATCGCGATCGTGCTTGGGCTGCTCACCACCTCCGTCAAGTCTGGCTTCGACGAGGCCTACAAGACGCGCGGCGATTATGCCGGCACGCTTGCGCGGCTCTACCGTTGTCTGCGTGATTATGGACCGGAGGCGGCCCCCATTCGCGAGCAGTTACGCAGTTACGTGGCGGCAGTGATTGCTAGCACCTGGCCCGACGAGCCGCCTCCGACAGGCGTGAGCTACCCCGACACGTCGCACATGCCACTTACCGGCGAAAGCTCCGTCCTGGCGGAGTTGATAAACCAAGTCGGCGTGGAGACGCTCACGCTACAGCCCACCGACCCACAACACCGCGGTCTCATGGCCGCGTGCGTCCAGCGCTATCGGGACGTGACCTTGGCCCGCGAAACAGTGATCGAGGGCGTGCGCCCCTCGATCTCGACCCCCTTGTACTGGGTGCTCGTGTTCTGGCTCATGATCCTCTTCGCGAGCTTCGGTCTTCGTGCCGCTCCCAACCCAATGATCCTTGGGATCATCGGCCTCTGCGCGCTCTCCGTCACGAGCGCCGTCGTCGTCATCCTCGACATGAACGATCCCTATGGCGGGCTGTTCGGCATTCCGAGCGAATTGATGCGCAATGCGCTCGCCGACATGATGCGTTGAGCGGGTCGCGATTGGCCGGCCGAGCCAGACTCGCGTTGGCGGCGCGCGAAAGTCCCGCGCGGCCGGCGGGCTTGCGGCGCCGCTCGCTTTTCGCCGCAATGACCAGTGAGCCCTCGTAGCCCCTCACAATCGCCGCGTCGGCCGATCTCTGGCGGGCCCTTCATGACTACAAACCCGGCGCGCTTCGAGGCCCGCGGCAAGTCGCCTAGCGACCGACCCAACCCCAACAGGGGAACGCGGAGCGCCGGATCGGTGACCTGCTCGCCAAGCCCGCTGGCAGCGCGTCTTTGCGGATCGTAGGGACTGCTTCGTATGGCGGCTTTGGCACGCACTCCGGTCCTTCGCGAGGCGACTCCTGTCCGCGCGCTATCCGCCCATAGCCGGCGGTCGACGTTGTGACCCGCGAACCCGCCATCTCTCAGAACTCAGTCTCGATTACCGCCTCTCATAAGGCGTTTGTGACAGTGGTGCAAAAGTCAACCAGAATCGCGGTAGGGACGCTCATTGCTGAGCGCCCCCCGCAGTCGGGTAGGATCAAGGCGCGGACCGGGCTTCGGATGATGCCGACGTTTCCTTGATCCCCCCTATCATTCCGTACGGCGGGTTTTCCCCAGTACGGCTGGAAGGCTGGCCTATCAGATGGGGCCTTCCCGAGACGCTGGTCGGCTTAAGCCTGCTCCCGGCATACGCCGCTTCCCGCTCGGTTTGCGTCCATCCTTCGCGCATCGCTTGGCAATCCCGATAATCCCGCGCTGTGTCGGGACGGTTGCGCGTCGATGCACCGCCGTGGGAGGTTGGGTAGTCCTCCGCCCCAGGGGTCCTCGCTCGGGTCCGGGTTGTTCTGTCCCGATCCGTCATCACTTAATCGACCCCATCCGCCCCACTCGCGGGCACGTCCCGACTTCGCCGCACGGCGGCTTATACGGAACGCCTTCGCTGTACGGGAGCGCCTAAGCGACCCGCGAGCGGTTCCGGGCTTTCGCTGTCCATTCCTTCCTGGCATGCCGTCCTCTATGACCCCGGGGAGTTCGAACATCGTTATCGTCCAGGTATTCGATGCCGACATGGCCTTCGCCGAGATCTGAGCGGCTCGGCACTCCCAAAGTTCCCGCAATCCGCTTCACGCGGGGCACGTCTTTCGAGGCTTCCCGGTTTGCTTACGTTGCGGCCTGCCAGGTTGCTCGCCCCCCTTTGTCGGATCGAACCGGCTTCCCGGCCCCAGAGGGCTTTTACTTCCAGGCTTCCGGCAGATTGGTCGCCCGCCCCGCCGCTGGATATGACTACAACACGGACTGGACTCCTTGTGTCGGCGGGACTCTCACCCGCTGGAATGGCAGCTAGCCTCGCTGCACCAGATCCGGACGGGCCCAATTCGAGCATCCGGCTCCTACCTCGGGTGTTTGACGGCGAAACGCTGATCTGGCCAGGGGTGAAGGATACGCGGTGGGGGAAGCCAGCCGTCGGTCAGTTTCGTCATGCGCTCCCATGTGAAGCCGTCTTTCTGGCTGCGCCGCCGAAGCGTTCGTCGCCAGAGGTCGGTCACGTAGTGCCGGAACGCGGATAGCGCCCGACTGTTGGTGGGTACTGCGTAGTAGGCGAAATGTCCGGTAACGACTTGCTTCAACCAGCGTCCCTGAACCGGGATCGTCTGGTGCATTCGTCGCCGCAGCTCCACCTTGATTTCCTGCAGCTTGGCCCGCATGCGGTCACGCCGGGTCTTCCGCTGAAGTTGGAAGAGGCCCCGGCGTGATTTGCCGCAGATGTGGGTGAAGCCCAAGAACGTGAAGGTCTCCGGTCTGCCGACGCCGCGCTCCTTGCGATCGGCCGCCGCGCGGCGGCCGAACTCAATCAAGCGGGTCTTCTCCGGATGGAGCGACAGCGCGAACGCCTCGAACCGTTCACGCATCGCATCGAGGAAGCGACGAGCGTCGCCCTCGTGCTCGAAGCCGGCCACCAGATCATCGGCGTAGCGCACGACGATCATGTCGCCTCGGGCCTCCTGCCGTCGCCAACGTTCGGCCCATAGATCGAACACGTAGTGCAGGTAGATGTTGCCGAGGAGCGGCGAGATCACCGATCCTTGGCCGGTCCCCCTGTCGGCTACGGTTACGATCCCGTCTTCGAGGATGCCCGCCTTAAGCCATTTGCGGATAAGGCGGATGATGCGCTTGTCGCCGATCCGGTGTTCCAGGAAGCGGATCAACCAATCCTGGCTGACGCTGCCGAAGAAGTCCCGAACATCGGCGTCAAGTATGTGATTCACCTTCCGGCTGGTGATCGCTGCCGACAAGGCGTCCAACGCATCATGCGGCCCTCGCGCGGGACGGAACCCGTACGAGAACCCGAGGAAATCCTCTTCGTAGATGGCGTTGAGCGTCATGACGCATGCGCCCTGCACGATCTTGTCTTCCAGGGCTGCGATCGCCAGCGGCCGGTGTCGGCCGTCCGCCTTCGGTATGTACGTCCGACGAGACGGTTGCGGCCGATACCCTCCCCGGTGGACCTTCCCGTGGAGAACCTCGAGATTGCGCTCGAGATTCGCCTCGTAGTCCTGCCATGTCATCCCATCCACGCCGGGGGCGGCTTTGCGTTTAAGCGCATAGAACGCCGTTTCCAGGGTGTCGACATTGACATGGAGGAGAAGCGCGGTGAACCGTTCCTTCTTCCTTTGCCTTGCGGCTTGCCGTACGCGGCCCAGCCTCTGGGTCACGCGCTCCCGGGTCTGAGTCCGGTGCGTGCTAAGCTGATCCGCGTTCCCCTTGGTCCCTGCCCTTGGCTCCGCCGCCTCCGCGGCCGGGGACCCGGCTCTGTTCGGCGGCTTCATTGCTACTATCGCAGGGTCTGACTTCTCCAGATCGTGCATCGGCGACTATGGCTCCTCGCCTTCCCGCCGCGGACCGTCAACTCGATAGAGCCTTCGGCCGACCTGGAGACCTCCCGGTTCCCGTACAAGGAGCGTGCGTACATGCCAGGTTCTCTGACCACGCCGGGTCGCCCAAGCGCTTGCGTTGGCGCTCTTGGGCATGTTGCCTTCCGCTGCACAGAAAGCGTCGGCGCCCGGGACAAGTCTTCTATATCGCGGTAGGGACGCTCATTGCTGAGCGCCCCCCCGCAGTCGGGTAGGATCAAGGCGCGGACCGGGCTTCGGATGATGCCGACGTTTCCTTGATCCCCCCTATCATTCCGTACGGCGGGTTTTCCCCAGTACGGCTGGAAGGCTGGCCTATCAGATGGGGCCTTCCCGAGACGCTGGTCGGCTTAAGCCTGCTCCCGGCATACGCCGCTTCCCGCTCGGTTTGCGTCCATCCTTCGCGCATCGCTTGGCAATCCCGATAATCCCGCGCTGTGTCGGGACGGTTGCGCGTCGATGCACCGCCGTGGGAGGTTGGGTAGTCCTCCGCCCCAGGGGTCCTCGCTCGGGTCCGGGTTGTTCTGTCCCGATCCGTCATCACTTAATCGACCCCATCCGCCCCACTCGCGGGCACGTCCCGACTTCGCCGCACGGCGGCTTATACGGAACGCCTTCGCTGTACGGGAGCGCCTAGGCGACCCGCGAGCGGTTCCGGGCTTTCGCTGTCCATTCCTTCCTGGCATGCCGTCCTCTATGACCCCGGGGAGTTCGAACATCGTTATCGTCCAGGTATTCGATGCCGACATGGCCTTCGCCGAGATCTGAGCGGCTCGGCACTCCCAAAGTTCCCGCAATCCGCTTCACGCGGGGCACGTCTTTCGAGGCTTCCCGGTTTGCTTACGTTGCGGCCTGCCAGGTTGCTCGCCCCCCTTTGTCGGATCGAACCGGCTTCCCGGCCCCAGAGGGCTTTTACTTCCAGGCTTCCGGCAGATTGGTCGCCCGCCCCGCCGCTGGATATGACTACAACATGGACTGGACTCCTTGTGTCGGCGGGACTCTCACCCGCTGGAATGGCAGCTAGCCTCGCTGCACCAGATCCGAGCATGCCCAATTCAGGCACTCGGCTCCTACCTTGAGTACTTGACGCGAAACCTCTGGTCCGGCCACGGGTGCAGCACGCGGACGGGTGGCAAGTAGCGTTCGATCAGTCGGCTCATCCGTTCCCAGGTCATCCGATGCCGCTGGCTGCGTCGTCGCAGACTGTGGAACCATCGTTCGCCTATGTGGGCACGGAACGCCGACAGCATGCGGCTGTTGGTCGGCACCGCGAAGTAGGCGAAGTAGCCCCTCACCACGGCCCCGAGCCAGCCCCCCTGCTCATCGATCGGCCTATGCCTGTCCCGGCGAAGCGTCTCCGTGATCTCATTGAGTCTGGCTCGCATCCGCTTCCGCTGCGTCCTACGCCCGAGTTGAAAGCCCGTGCCGTCCTTCCGGGTGGTGCAGTAGTGGGTGAACCCCAGGAAGTCGAACATTTCTGGCTTGCCTTCGCCGCGTCCTTTTCGGCGTTCGGCGGCAAACTTGCCGAACTCAATCAGGCGCGTCTTCTCCGGATGCAGGCTCAGTGCGAACCGGGCCAGCCGGTCCTTGAGATCGTTCAGAAAGCGCTTCGCATCGCCTTGGTGCTGGAAGCCAACGATCGTGTCGTCCGCGTATCTCACGACGATCATATCGCCGGTCGCATTCCGCGTGCGCCACTGCTGGACCCAGAGATCGTAGGCGTAGTGGAGATATACGTTGGCAAGCAACGGTGAAATGACCGAGCCCTGCGGCGTACCCTCCGTCGTCTCGATCCACTGGCCCTCTTCCAGCACGCCCGCCTTCAGCCATTTCTGGATCAGGCGGATGATCCTTCGATCGCCGATCCGATGTTCCATGAACCGTACCAACCAGTCCTGGCTGATCGTGTCGAAAAACGATCGAATGTCGGCGTCGATGATCCAGTCGATCTTGCGTGCTCCGATCCCGTACGCCAGCGCATCCAGCGCGTCGTGCTGGCTGCGCCCAGGTCGGAACCCATAGCTAAACCCCAGGAACTCCGCCTCGTAGATTGGCGTCAGGATCGCCACCACCGCCGCCTGGACAACCTTGTCCTCGATGGCGGCGATGCCGAGCGGCCGCTGTCGGCCATCCGCCTTCGGTATGTACCTCCGACGGGACGGCAGCGCTCGATACGTTCCCGCATGGACCCGTGCGTGGAGGCCTACGAGGTTGTCCTCGAGTTGCTCCGCGTATTGGTCCCACGTGACCTCGTCGACGCCTGGGGCAGCCCGTCTCTTCAAGCTGAAGAACGCCCACCGAAGGCAATCGATGTCGACGTGGTGCAGAAGCGCTGTCAGTCGCTCCTTGTTGTTCCTGTTGACGGCCTCACGTATGCGGCCCTGCGCCTGTGACACGGCTTCCCGGCTCTGCGTCCGGCCCGTGCTTTGCTGGTCCGCATTCCTCTCGGTCCCACCGCTTCCCTCCACCAACTCCGCCACGGTTCGCACCGCTTTGTTCGCCGGCCTCCTCGGTACTACCAGTGGGTCTGAGTGCTCCGTCCCGTGCATCATCGGCTACGGCCTCCGGCCTTCCCGATGCGGCCCAGTGGTTGGCGCCACAGGGTGGTGACAGAGCTCTCCCGGTTCCCATGCAGGAGGCATATGTACATGCCAGGGTCCCAGACGACGCGGGGTGGTGCGAATCCTCGCGCTGGCGGACCCGCCCCTATTGCCTTCTGCTGCCACGACGGCATCGGCACCCCGGACTACATTGCTTTCGCCGCTCACAACCTGGCCTGCACACACCCCTGTCAACGCTTCGCGGGCAACCTCGCGGCGCTCACGCATGACTCGGGGCCGGTGTGGGACGCTACGCCCTTCACCGTAATGGACTCTCACCTTCAACCTCCTGCCGGTCTCCCGGCGCACCGCGGCTCAATGGCTGGCCTGAACGTTCCCCTGCCGACGCTTCGCCGACACCCTCGCGGACGCCTGCGCACGGCTCGGGGCCGATGTGGTTCGCTATTCCTTCATCGTAGTGGACTTGCACCACCTACTCCTTGCCGGTCTCCCGGCGCACCCGTGCGAAAACTCGTCGAGGTTGATGGACGCGACGACTGAGCGTGCGGGTCGGCGCTTTTCTCGCGTTTCGGGCTGAAATCGCGCCGATGGCCTCTTGGAAGGGATGGGAGGACCCCCATGGGCGGTTTTGCCACGAAACAACGCGATTTGGGCCTCTGTCATGCGGCGACGGCCGCCATCATCTTGTTCATGCCGAGAATGTTGAGCGCTCGCCGCAAATTGTAGACGAGCGCCCTCAGGCTGAATTCGGCGCGCACTTTTTCCAGGCCGCGCATCAGGAACGCGCCCTGGTTCATCCATTGCTTGATGCTGGCGAACGGATGTTCGACCGTCTCGCGACGGCGGTCGAGAAGTTCCGGCCTCGCCTTCAGGCGGGCCGCCATGCGGTCGAGCGCGTCCTCGTGCTCGAGACGCGAGACGGCGCGATAGTCGGCGTCCGTGCAGCGTGGGCGTAGCGGGCAATCGCGGCACGCCGCCGGGTTGCCGTAATCGACCTTCGTCATCTCGCGTAACTTGCCATGGCGGAGCGGCCTCAGTTCGTGGCCGCCCGGGCAAACGTATGCGTCCCGCTCCGGATCGTAAGTGAACTCGTCCTTGCGGAAGAAGCCATTGCTGACCGAAGAGCCGCGTTGGGGTCTGGGCACATACGGCGTCAGCCCCGCCTCTTCGCAGGCGGCGATGTCTTCCGTCTTGAAATAACCCTTGTCGGCGACGACGTCGATCGTCTCGACTTCGAGGATCTCGCGGGCCGGCTCGGCAGTCGCCTGCAACAGCCCCATGTCGACGACCTGGTTGGTCACTTCCTGTTCGACGATCAGCTTGTGCTTGGCGTCGACCGCAACCTGAATGTTGTAGCCGACAGCGACGCGCGTGTGCGCCGCCATGGCGCGGCTGTCGGGATCGGTCAGGGATATCTGGTCTTCGCCCGTGCGTTCGAGCCGCTTCAGCATGGCGTCGTATTGGCCGCGCTTCTTGCGCAGTCCCTCGATCTTCTCGGCGAGATTTTTCACCCGCGCGCCGCTCGTCGCCTGTTCCGCGGCGTCGCCCTCGTCGAGCCGCTGGAGATAATCGGCCAGCCGCTCGTCGGCCGCCTTGATGAATTTCTCCAGCGAATTGCGGGTGAAATTTCGATCCTTGTTGTTGACCGCCTTGATGCGGGTCCCGTCCACCGCCAGCAGTTCGCGTCCGAACAGGTCGAGCCGCTCGCACAGCAGCGTGAATTGACGAAACACCGATTTGAAGTTTGGCCCGACCGGTTCTTCAGCACTTCAAGCCGCGTATGATCCCCACCCTGCCAGTGCAGCACGAGGTGCAGCCGACCGGTCTCGACTGTCACGATGATCTCCTTCAGAACGGCGCGCAAAATCCGCTTGCGCGTTTCGATGGAAGCAGTTGCGTCGTTCCAGAGCGCTGGCAGGTCGCCGGCAAGCGCCATAAGGGTCATGCTCTCGTCATCGCCGACGGCGTTCGGCTGCTCGCTGCGCTACGAGCCCGGGGCGGGGCCCGGGCGAGTCGTCGAACCATCGGCGCGACGATGCTGCTCAGGCGAAACGTCTTAGTCTTCCGGTGTCCATGAGAAACGCCGACCCTGAGCCTCTGGCCTTTCGGCGCCCATTCCGTACGGCGGGCCATGTTGGTTAAGGACCGCGTCTCGTCGATGAAAACGAGGCGGTCGGGAACGAGATCCAACAGGCTATCGAACCAGGCCTTGCGGCGCGTCACGGCGTGCGCGTTTTTTGGCCCGATCTTGTGACGGCGAAAGAGGCGCAGAGCGCCTTGTAGTTTGCCGAAACAAAACCCCGCGCGGCGAGCGCCGTCCTTGCCTCGTGATGTCAGGCGTCTCATCGACCAGCGCGCCAATGGCACCCACATGGCGCTCAATCCTCATCGAGCGCCGGTCGGCCGTCCCATTTGTTGAATGGTCAATTCCCGCTGAGCCTTGGCGGCGTTGGACGTCGGAGTGGGAGCTCAGCGAACTTTCGGAACCCGTTCGTCTCCTTTCATCGCGTTCAGAACATCTTCACAGGACCTTCGCTGAAATCTCAGCCGTCCCTCCGGACTTGAAACGCCCTGAAGGCGCATATCGCCGCGCGTAACCAAAAGGAGTGTTTCCCATGTCCGAAGTTACGACAACGCGGCCGTCGGCCGTTCAGAATTCAATCGATTTGCATTCAGCCCAGCCGGCGCGTCGGCGCCCGCGTATTCGGCGCATAGCCGCCTGGAAGCCACTCCTCGATGGGCGGCGAAGAACCTCACGGGCCAGCTCTCAGCGGCACCGAGCACGCCTCCCCGGCGAGCGTTTCATTTCCCCCGTTTCCTCGCGCCGCAAAATCGAGGCCACGCGCGAATCGATTCTGGACCGGGCCGCGCCGCTGCGGATTCCCGGGCCGCTTCCCTCTTTGGTGGCTGATCACGAACCACGCCTGGCCCTGAGCGACGGCGGATTCGGCCAAAGCGGCGAGGCAATCGAGCGCGGATTTAAGAACGTCTTCTGCATGACGCTCTACAACGAGCCTCTTGACCAACTCAAGAACAGCCTCTCCGCGCTGATCGCAAGCATCGAGGCGCAAGAGTATGCGACCCAGGGGCCCGCGACGAGATCCTGCATCGTCATCATCGCCGATGGGCGTGATCGCGTCGACGCGGACATATTGCAGTTCTTTCAGTCCGCCGGCCTCATGGACACGGCGTCATCGTTTCTGGCGCTTGGCGAGACCGTCCATTTCTCGCGCCATCGCGCCGGCGACACTATGGCGACGCTCGGGGCTGGCGGCCAATTCCGTTGCGAAGTGAGCTTTGCGATCTGCGTGAAGAATTTGAATCGCGGAAAGCTCCATTCTCATGCCCTCTTTTTCCAGTCGATCTGCCCCTCGCTGGGCCCCGACCTCTGCTATCAACTCGATGTCGGGACAGTGGTCGAGGCCGACGCGGTCTCGAAGCTGGTCGCGTATATGGCGGAGGAGCCGGACGTCGCCGCCGCCGCCAGCCGCATCCTGACCCCGACTCCCCAAGGCGCCGCCGCCAGCACGCTTTCCGTCTGGCAGTACATGGACTTCGTCATGCAGAAGGCGGTGACCTGGCCGACCGAGGTGGCCTCGGGCTATTTGAGCGTCATCCCGGGTCAGTTCTGTGTTTTTCGCTGGAGCGCGGTGAGCGCGCCCTCCTCCGAGATTGGCGGCCAGCGGCCGCTGGATACGTATCTACGCGGGCTCAACGCGATCGCGCCGCTCGAGCGGGTCATGTTCTTGGCCGAGGACCGGGTGTTCGGAAACGAGATCGTGCTCGCGCGGGACAAGTCCTGGCGCATCGGGTACTGCCCGGCTGCGCAGGCGACGACCGACGCCTGCGACACGTTCGGAGAGTTGCTCCGGCAGCGGCGACGCTGGCAGAACAGTTCGCTCGCGGTTCGCCTTTGGCTCTGGGGACGTTTACCTGCCTATCTCGCGCGGCCGGACAAGAGCGGGGTCGACAAAGCGCGCTTCGCCGGCGCGATGCTCTGGCAGGGGCTGCTGACCGCGTCGGAAGTGATGAGCCCAGCCTTCCTTGTGCTGCTGCTCCTTGCCGCAGCGGGCGGCCTGATCCATCCCAGAAGTGCGCCGATCTCCGCTGCGGTCGGCGGCGCGCTGGCCGCAGTCGGAGGCCTCGCATGGCTGACATTCGCCAATCGAACTTCCCGCTGGCAATCGAGGCTGTGCCTGGCGCGAGACGCGGCCGCGACCCTGGCGGTCGTTTCCCTTCTCGGACTCGCCTTTTATTTGAATCCCCTCCAACAGGCCGCCCTTCTGGTCGCACCCGTCGTCCTCATGGCCGGGGTAGTCGCAGCTTCCATGCCCGGACAGCGCCGGGCCGCTCTGCGCCATTTGTCGCTCTACTTCCTGACCGACCGGCTCATCAGCTTCGTCCTCTACGGATACGCGTTGGCCAACGTACACAACGTGACCTGGGGCACGAAGGGCCTGACCGACGATTCCGGCGCTGAGCGCACCGAGAAGCGGCGCATGCTTCGGCTCAGGACCATGATCGCCGGCTCGATCGTCGCGGCCAATCTCGCGCTTGTCGGGCTGGGACTAGAATATTCCGGCGTCTGGATCAAGTCGGTGAGCTCCGTCGTCGAGATCTTCGTCCTTCTCTGCCTTGGCGTCGCTGGAACTGCGGCAGTTGCGTGGGCGGTCTCTGCGGGGAGCGCGCTGCCCTCGTTATGCAGGGCCGCGGCTATCCCTTTGCTTCGCGGCCATGCTGGCCAGGCTTTCCAGGCCCGTCCCCCCGCGCTCCCTGAAGTGGTCCGCTTGACGGCTTACGACAACTGAAGACATGGCCCCGCGCATCCAGCGCTGGGCAAACACTCGGCGCTCAGGCGCTCGGTTGAGACGCCACGGCGCGTATCCTGGAGGAAAAAATGGAAACCTTACCGTTTAACGGGCGCACGACAATCATGGAGTACGTATTGGTGGCGTGCACCCTCTCTCTTCTGATCACAGTTTACTTTTTCGGGGACTTTGGGGCCGGCTCCCGACACGCGGCCCCCAACCCAAGCTGCCGGGACGCCGAGTCAGAGTATGTCGGCCCTCGCTCATGAGGAAGCGGACCGGCTTCTGCCGCGGATTTTTATAGCGGGGCCCGCGATTCAGGACAGTCCAATCAACTGGCGGCCGAGCGGCCGCGCAGCTAAGGAGAGGTTCATGAGAGCTATTGCACAACTGCTGGTCGGCGCCGCGCTCGTTCTCGTTCCGCTGGGGCCGGTGCCTTCACGGTTCCGCCGCTCGACGTCGGGACATCGGTTTCGCTCGTGGCGCAGGGCTGCGGTCCGGGCTGGTATCGCGGGCCAGGCGGAGCGTGCCACAGATGGGGCCATGGCCCGGGCCCGGCATGGGGTTACTCCGGCGCGGGATGGAGGTGGGCCGGCCCCGGCCCCGGATGGGGGGGGGAGCTACAATGGTTGCCCTCCAGGCTATTGGCGCGGCCCCTGGGGCCATTGCCGCGACACGCCCTATCATGGGCCTCTCCCAAACGGCGGCTGGCAATAGGTGGCCCGCTCCACTCGAACTGGGCGGACGGGTCACTTGTGGCCGCCTGTCCACGCCTCCCCGCTCCCGCGAGCCCGGGACGTCGGCGCTGGAGGAAGGTCGCCGGCGGTGGTAGCATCAGGGGATTGCGCCTCGCTTCGTCCCAGCTGAGTCCGCCCCGGCCCGTCGTAACCATCTTGCACCGTCGGGGTCTCGGCCGGCAAGAAATTCGCCTCGCCGACGCCAGCGAAATCATGCCCCAGCGCAAACTTCAAAGCCTTTCCGACCGACTTTTTCAGCAGCGTCCTGCTAGGCTAGGAGGCAGGTCGGAACCCTGCAGATCGGCATCGAAGAGGAGAACCCCAGCCTCTACGAGGCGCTCGAGGACAGCATCACCCAATGCGTGCGCGAGGTTCGACGCGCGATCGGCGACCCCGAGGGCCGAATACTCCGAAAGGTCATTCGCGGCATGCGCTACCCGCGGATCGCCGACATTTCTCCCTCTTCGGCGGCGTACCTGCCGGCCGTCGAGTCGACCCCCCCGCCGATAGGTCAACCGCGAACGCGGGGTTAGGGAGAGGCCGGCGTGACGGGCGTGTCGCCCTCGGGCATGCCGCCGGCGACGAAGCCGCGGCGGTGGTATTCGAGCATCGCAAGATCACGAAAGAATGTCCGCTCGAGGAGGTCGCGCACGGTCAGGCCGGGATTTTCGTGCAACATCGCAGCCACGGCGGCTCGGGCTTCTTCGATATGTCCGAGCTCCGCCGAGGCCGCAGCCAATGATTGCAGGCAAGGTATGTATTGCTGCATCCGGACGTTGCAGAAACGCAGCTCCGCAAGCGCCTCCTCCCACCTCCCAGTGCGGATCAGCGCCCGCGCCAGCGGCACCCGCCAATGAGGCGGGCGAAACGGGTTGAGCCTGTGCGCCAGGCGAACTTCGCGCTCCGCCTCAGCCGGGTCGCCGGCATGCGCCAGAACATCGCCGTAGTCATATCGGCTCTCCGCCGCGCAGGGATTTGCCTGGACCGCGGCGCGCCCGGTTTCAAGCGCCTCGTCCCATTCATGATTCAGCATTAGAATGACGGCGAGCCGGCCGAGACACAGCGACGATCCGGGTTCGAGCTCGACTGCCCGACGGGCCAATCTCAGCGCGAGCTTCGCCGCCTCCCGCCCTTTCGGCTCGCCCCACAGCCAAGTGAAGCCGCGCTGCACTGTATAGGCCTGCCAAGCATAGGCTGTTGCGTATTCGGGATCGAGCTTGATGGCCCGGTCGAATAGTTCTCGGGCGGCGAGCGTGTCCGGTTCGGTGACGCGCAGCTGCAGTTCGCGGCCTTGCAGGCAAAGGTCGTAGGCGTCGAGACTGGCCGCCGGGCGACGCCGCGAGCGGCGCGTCGCCTCACGCTCTATCTGAATCACGAGATGCGCCGGTAGGCGGTCGACCAGTTCTTCCTGCAACGCCATCAATTCGCCAAGCGGTCCGTCGAAACGCTCGGCCCACAGACTGATGCCGGTGCGCGCGTCGTTGAGCCGGATCGTGATGCGGATGCGCCCCTCGGCACGGCGCACGCTGCCGGTGACGAGGTAGCTGGCCTCCTTCGGGATTGCTGCCGAACTCTGGGCAAGGTCCGGCGGGGTGACGACGTGGAGCTCCTCGAACCGCGTCAGGTCGGTGGCGAGATCGGCGGTCAGACCGCTGGCGAAATATTGCTGTTCGAGATCGCCGCTGAGGTTCTCGAAGGGGAGCACCACCAGCATCGGCCGGTTCGCCGTCGGCAGCGGCAACGACGCCGCCGCAGCGGCAACGGCTGGCAGTGGCGCGGCGGCGGCGTCTCCGCCGACGACCGACGCCGTAACATCGAGCAGATAGCCGCGCCGCT
This sequence comes from uncultured Alphaproteobacteria bacterium, assembly GCA_963822215.1. GTDB lineage: Bacteria > Pseudomonadota > Alphaproteobacteria > Rhizobiales > Beijerinckiaceae > Roseiarcus. Next base: position 4,782 of record CAWGGX010000014.1, on the reverse strand, counting down.
GCGCGGTGCGCAACAGCTGCTGGGTCTGGTCGCCGAGCGCGCGGCGGATGTCCTTGACGCATTGCGCGATACTGTCTTCGGTGACGAAGACACTTGGCCAAACCGCCTGCATCAGCTCGTCGCGGTCGACGAGCCGCCCGGCATTGATGACCATATAACGCAGCAAATCGAATGATTTGGGGCGCAAGGCCACTTGTGAGCCGTCCTCGGCGAAAAGACCGCCGCGCACGAGATCGAGCGTGAAACGGTCGAAGCGATAGATTGCCCTTGGTTCGGAGCTCATCGGCCGTCATCCCTGGAGGTACGGCGCTTTCTCAGCGAAGTTCGGCGAGATTTCAACGGGCTTTCGGGAGTCGCTTGCCGCCCTTTATGATGACCTGCCTGGTTTGACAATGCGTCGATCGGCCGCGGACGCTCGTCGGCGCACCGGGCATTCGGCGGGTGCTTGGCGGTGTTGGCCGCCGGCGTTGATCGCGCCAGTCTTCCAGACGCTGGCGCGGATAACAACTGAGAATGCGAGAGGAGGCGCGGGCCCAGGCGAAAGAGCTTCTGCGTCGCGACCCGGGATACGCGGTTAGGTGGACGCCCGGAAATAACAGTTTTGCCACGCGTGGATGATCGAGCTCTTTCCGAGGGTCTACGCCAAGCCCGCGTTCCGCCCGGCAGACGTGCTCACGTCGAAGGCCCGCGGGGGCTGTAGGACTGCTTCAGTGGCCGAGGCTTCAGGGGACGGCACCGTTTATGAGCATTTCGACGAACCTGTGAACCTTTCCCCTTTCTCGGCAAGGCGGCGACCACTCTTCGAGTTTAGATCGCGTTGGCTGATTGAGATGCTGCGCCGGGTTTCCTCGCAAACGGGCGGCTCTCAGGCCGCCACCATGGATGCAACAGTGAGGGAAGTAATGACCGCGACCAAAGCACATAGCAATTGTGCTTCCGAAAAGCGCCCGTAGCGCGGCCGTGCGCTGGTGGTGCGATAGCAATCCAGCACGAAACGTACAATTGCGTAGAGTAAAAGGTAAAGAGGAAAAATGTATGGTACCGAATGCGGCGCCTTCCAAACTAGGAGCGTGAGTATTGCCAACAGTGTTAGTTGCGCGACGGCTTCAACGAGCTGTATCGGAAAGACACGATCCTGAGGACAGGGGCTAGGCGAATACCTCCTGCACCCATTGTTAGGTGTTAAAAAGATCCACCAGGGATAGAGAACCCCATATCGTTGCGGTTTTCCATAGCAACATCCCCCGAGAAAGCACCCAATGCGAGCAAGACCTCCGTACAGCGGCAGCAACAATCCTGCGAACGCTAACGTTAAATTGAGAGGCTGCCTACAGACAACATTGATAGCTAAGAAAGTCGGAATGATAATCAGCAAGCAGTCTTGAAGAAACGACCGCGCCGCCACACGACCCAGAGCTGCCTTCGCTTCCAAGACGACCTTATGAGCCAGCAGGGCACCCAGGATGCCCAGGCCCAACCCGAGGGCGGAAACTTCCGGACAATGCACGGAAAATGCCCACGCAAAGACAAGCGCCGACATTGTGGCGACATCGGACATGATCCAATATGGCTTGTAGCGAACGCCGAACACCGAGCATCGGTTTGCATAGTCTACGACAAAGTCGAGCAGTGCAGGGAACGCCGAGGCTCTGTTGAAGGCCGGATCCGGCAAACACGCCCGCTGTCTTGCCGTTCGTGCCGGCGAGGCGCAAAGACATCTCAGCATTCCAGAGAAAGGGGCAGCGCGCAAAGAAGCGCTGCTCAAGTAGAGGCCGTTGTCGCGTCGCCAATGCGGCGCGACAGAGAAAAAAGGTTGCAGCGACAAGACGGGCGGGTCGGTCACCAATGCCGAAGGGCAGTCCTCGGCGCGGATGACGTGCGAGGCCGGAGCGATCTCCGCCGACTCCGTGGCTTCGAACTGCGCTGGTATGTCTGATCCCCCGTGCCAGGGCGAGCTTGTCATTTGCGTTGTCCTTAGGTGCGGCTCATCCGTCGAGCGCCATCAAACCTTGCGAGACAGTTTCATGTCCGGAGAGACCGCTGAAAAATCGGTGAAAGCTCTCTGAAATTTGGCGTCCGGACTCGCGACGCCAGGAGATATTTCCCTACGAACCGAAGACGTCCTCGTTGGGAAAGGGCACGAAGTCGCTCCGCTCCGGCCCGCTGCGCGGGTGGCGTGAGCCGGGAGGCCGGGTAGCAGGCGGATAGAATTCGCGATGGCGCGACGGAGAGCTCCGTCCTGAGAATCGAGGTGTTGTGACCCTCACTCAGGATGGAGCTCTCCATGAGCAAGACCGACACTGTCAGTCCGCTGCGTCAGCGTATGATCGACGACATGGCCGCGCGCAAGCTCGACCCGCACACGCAACGCGGCCACCTCTCCAGTTGCGAGCGGTTCTCCGCCTGGCTCGGGCGTTCGCCGGACACGGCGACGGCCGACGAGGTGCGCCTCTTCCAGCTGCACCTCGTCGAGAGCGGCGCCAGCATCTGCAACCGCAACCGGATCGTGACCGGGGTGCGCTTCCTGTACCGGGTCACGCTGCGCCGCCACGACCTGGCGGCGGAGATCTGGCACATGAAGGAGCCGCAGAAGCTGCCGCCAGTGCTGAGCCCCGAGGAGATCAGGCGCGTCCTGACCATGGCGACGAGCCTCAAGGCGCGGGCGATGCTGTCGGTCGCGTATGGCTGCGGGCTGCGGGCCAGCGAGGTGGCGCGGCTGCGGGTGTGCGACATCGACAGCGACCAGATGATCATTCGCGTCGTGCAGGCGAAGGGCCGCAAGGACCGAAACGTGATGCTTCCGCCCGAGATCCTCGACCTGCTGCGACAATGGTGGAAGGCGCGGCCGAAACGCCGTGACGCCGGCGTCCCGCCACAACAGCGCTGGCTTTTTCCCGGTCGCCTCGGTCATCTGACCACGCGCCAGTTCGGCCGGCTGTTCAAGGACGCGACGAAAGCGGCGGGCCTGCGCAAGACGGTCTCCCTTCATTCGCTGCGTCATTCCTTCGCGACCCACCTGCTCGAGGACGGCAAGGATATTCGTCTGATTCAGGCGTTGCTCGGACACGAGAAGCTGGATACGACGGCGCGCTACACCCGCGTGGCGACGGGACTGATCGCCAAGGTCGAGAGCCCGATCGCGCGCCTGATCACGCCGCGCCACAGGCAGGCCACGCGGAAGAAGCCGCCGGCGCGATAGCGCCGCCGATCATGGTTCGGCCCGTTCTCGAGCTCGCGGACATCCTCCGCGAGCACGGTCCCGCGTGGCGCGAGGCCAACCGCGGCCACGTGAGCCTCGACCAGCTGAAGGTAATGAGCGCCATCGAGCGCTGCCGCACGGCGGCGCTCGGCGGCCACGTGGCGCGCTGCGAGAACCCGGCGTGCGGCCATACGCACGTCGCTTTCAACTCGTGCCGGGATAGACATTGTCCGAAGTGCCAAGCCGCGGCCTCGCGCCGATGGCTGGCCGACCGGGAAGCGGAACTGTTGCCCGTTCCGTACTTTCACGTCGTCTACACGCTGCCGGGCAAGCTGCGCGACATCGCCTGGCAGAACAAGCGCGTGGTCTACGACCTCCTGATGAAGGCGGCGGCCGAGACGACGCTCGCCATCGCCGCCAATCCCAGGCGCCTCGGCGCCAGGATCGGCGTCACCGCCGTGCTGCACACCTGGGGCTCGACCCTCACCCATCATCCGCACGTGCACATGATCGTGCCCGGCGGCGGCCTCTCGCCCGACGGGTCGCGATGGGTCGCTTCCCGCTCCAACTTCCTCGTGCACGTCAACCTGCTGGCCCGCCTGTTCAGCGGCAGGATGCTGGCGATGCTCACGGACGCCCACGACGCCGGCCGGTTGACGTTCTTCAACGCGCAGGCCCGGCTCGCCGACAAGACCGCGTTCAAGCGCTTCCTCGCCCCGCTCAGGCGCATCAAGTGCCGAGTAGGTGGGGATGTCGCCATCCCCACCCCTCAGTCGGGTAGGATCAAGGCGCGGACCGGGCTTCGGATGATGCCGACGTTTCCTTGATCCCCCCTATCATTCCGTACGGCGGGTTTTCCCCAGTACGGCTGGAAGGCTGGCCTATCAGATGGGGCCTTCCCGAGACGCTGGTCGGCTTAAGCCTGCTCCCGGCATACGCCGCTTCCCGCTCGGTTTGCGTCCATCCTTCGCGCATCGCTTGGCAATCCCGATAATCCCGCGCTGTGTCGGGACGGTTGCGCGTCGATGCACCGCCGTGGGAGGTTGGGTAGTCCTCCGCCCCAGGGGTCCTCGCTCGGGTCCGGGTTGTTCTGTCCCGATCCGTCATCACTTAATCGACCCCATCCGCCCCACTCGCGGGCACGTCCCGACTTCGCCGCACGGCGGCTTATACGGAACGCCTTCGCTGTACGGGAGCGCCTAAGCGACCCGCGAGCGGTTCCGGGCTTTCGCTGTCCATTCCTTCCTGGCATGCCGTCCTCTATGACCCCGGGGAGTTCGAACATCGTTATCGTCCAGGTATTCGATGCCGACATGGCCTTCGCCGAGATCTGAGCGGCTCGGCACTCCCAAAGTTCCCGCAATCCGCTTCACGCGGGGCACGTCTTTCGAGGCTTCCCGGTTTGCTTACGTTGCGGCCTGCCAGGTTGCTCGCCCCCCTTTGTCGGATCGAACCGGCTTCCCGGCCCCAGAGGGCTTTTACTTCCAGGCTTCCGGCAGATTGGTCGCCCGCCCCGCCGCTGGATATGACTACAACACGGACTGGACTCCTTGTGTCGGCGGGACTCTCACCCGCTGGAATGG
>CAWGGX010000013.1:0-232056 GCA_963822215.1 uncultured Alphaproteobacteria bacterium | reverse complement strand
GCGATATCGGCTACGGCTAGGCTAGCAGCCTGTTGGACTGACTTTTGCGATTGGTGGTCGAAGGGATTTTTCGCTTTGCGGCGGCAGTGAACGCCCGGTCGGACTTCGTGGGCGTTCCGATTGAACCTGTTGGATGGCGATGGATTGGATCGCCTGCGCGCCGGGTGGCGCCCCGCCCTCAACAGGCAGGGTTGAGGACGAATATCCGCTTCAAATTCCGGGCCGTGGTCACGAGGCTCCACTCGCCGCGCACGTTTTCGAGCCCGCGCAGCGAGAATTGACGGAATCCGAGCGCGGATTTGATGATGCCGAATACCGGTTCGGGCGTCTGTTTGCGCAAGGCGTAGAGCGCTCGGCCCGCTGGCGTCTTCAGCCGATGCGCCGCCGCCTCGACCGGCGTCGGGTCCTTCGGCGCCTCGGGCGCCTTCTCGAACCGTTCGCTCAACGGCGGGTGATGCGGCTGTCGGCCCATCGCGATCACCGGTTCGACGCCAGCCTTCTCGCAGGCGGCCACGTTGCCCGCGCTGAAATATCCGGTGTCCGCCAGCAGATGTTCGACCTTGCCCAAGGCCTCGGGCAACGCCTCGATCTTCTCCGGCATCGGTTCGACCTGGTTCTTGTCGTTGTGCGCCTGGACCACGTCGGTCGCCACCACCAGAAGGCTGCCCGCCGCCACCGCCGCCTGCGCGTTGTAGCATTGGTCAAAGCCGCCGCCCGCCACCGGCATGATGCGCGACTCCTCGTCCGTCAGGCTGACCTGATCGGTCGGCAACGGCCCTTCAACCGGCGGCGCCGGCGGCTTGCCCCTGGGCTTCTTGCCCGTCGCGGCGGTCTTGGCCTCGCGCGCGGCCATTTTGGCTTCGTGCTCCGCCTTCTCGCGCGCGTGCCGCTCCTTGGCTCGCGCCTCCCCCCGGACCGCGATCCGGGGGTTCGCCCGCGCCTCGGCGATCTTGCGCAGACGCTCCTCGCGCCGCGCATGCCGTCGGGAACATCCGACTTGTCCGCCCCCTCGGCCTCGGCCATCAGATCGGCGACCTCGGCCTTCAGTTCCCCCGGGCTCTTCGACCCGGGGGCTGCCCGCGTACGCATAGGAAAGCGCGCTGTGCCGGCTCGCGTTGGCGTGGATCTTCGTCCCGTCCAGTCCGATCGTGCCCATCTTCGGCACGCCCATCTCGCCCGCCAACTGAAGAACCTCGACAAACGGCTTCTCGATATCCTTCAAGAACCGCCGCCGAGACGTGGCGATCGTGTCGTGGTCGGGATGATCGTTGGCCGCGATGAACCGAAACGCCACCGAGTTGTAGGTCGGCCGGTCCAGCTTCCGGCTGGAAAACACCCCCGTCGCATGGCCGTAAACCAGCAACCGCCACTCGCTGCCCGGCGCCAGCAGGCGATAGCCGACCCGCACGAATAGTTCCTGATCCAAGCGCGTGCCCTTGCGACTCGCTGGATGGCGCGCAGCCCAGAACCGATCGAGCTGCAAGTCCTCCCGCAGCGAGAGCGCCAAGCAACAGCCCCCCATTGTCGCGGCCGACAGAGGCGAAGCCGCGAGAGCTTCAACGGAATGATCGAGGCGGTGGGCAAAGCCTGTCGCAGCGATCTTCCGGAAGCAGCGAAAGAGTCTTCGGCCGATCCGCCGCGCCCAACACCTCGATCAAACGACGCCAGGTCAGTTCCGGCGAGTGGTTGATCTCGCCCAGATGCAGCACATGCCGCTGCACCACCTCGTTCGCCCGCGGCCCGCTTGTTCTCGACGACGCTCCAATAGCGAAGCCGCTTGCGTCGTTGTTGCGAATCTTGTGGGGCAAAAACATAGTGGCGCCGCATTGTTCACAGATCGCCGCCTCAGAAAACACCCAAGGTCGAAACCACAGCCGCTTTCGGCCCCGTTGTCAACTTCCATGCAAGCAATATCAACACCTTGCGCGATCAGAATAAAGCTGAAAATCGCCAAAACCACGGGCGAACCGGCTAAGTTCTGCTAACGCCCGCGGACTGGCATGACCGGGACGCGCATGCTGTGGCTCAACTGCCGATGATCGGAACCGCCCAGCCATGCGAGAAGGAATACTTCCGGAAAGACGACAGTCGCGTGCCGGTGCCGGTTGGAGGAGCAACGTTTGATGAATGAACTGGCGTCGACCTAACCGGGCGCGAGCGTGCGGACGCAGCCGCGAGCGAAAGTGAACGGCGCTACCACGAGCTTCATAAGGAATTGGTTCAGGCTAACCGAGTTGCTGCATTGGACCAGCTGTCCGTTACGATTGGAAGATTGCGGGTGACGTCGAAAGTGCGGCAGGAGGCAGCCTGAACTGGACCCTATTCGTGGGACCACGGGAGGTCGGATTTAAGGTGTAATCTCGCCTGCCCTTGTCTTTCATGAATCAAGCCGTTTCTTGCTGCTTCTGCCTCTGCTGTGGGTATGTGGGCAACGCGTTTGCGTTGTCCAAGCGAAGCGGCATATCCACAGCCCTCGCCGCCGCCTCGGTCTTGTCCATGCCGGCGCGCCACACCGCCATCGGCATCTGGTTGTTCATCGCCTGGTGCGGGCGCCGAAAGTTGTAAAAGGTCATCCAGGAGCCGATGCCGGCCCGCGCCTCGCGGCCGTCGGCGTAGGCTTTCAGATGCACCTCTTCATACTTGATGGAGCGCCACAGCCGTTCGATGAAGATGTTGTCCATGAAGCGGCCGCGTCCGTCCATCGAAATCGCGACGCCAGCCGCCGCGAGCTTGCCGACGAAAGCCTCGGCGGTGAAAGTGGAGCCCTGATCGGTATTGAAAATCCTCGGCTTTCCGAACCGAAGCAGCGCCTCCTCCAGCGCCGCCGCGCAGAAGCTCGCGTCGTTGGTGTTCGACAGCCGCCACGCCAGAACCGCCCGGCTGGCCCAGTCGATGATCGCCACCAGATAGAGGAAGCCGCACGCCATCGGGATGTAAGTCACGTCGGCCGCCCACACATGGTTCGGCTCGGTGATCGCCAGGCCGCGCAGGAGATAGGGATAGATCTTGTGGCCGAGGGCGGCCTTGCTCGTGCCGGGACGCGGAACCAGCGCCTCGATCCCCATCGTGCGCATCAGACGCCGCACCCGCTTGCGGTTGACTCCGCAGCCCTCCTTGTTGAGTTCAAACGTCATCCGACGCGATCCGTAGAACGGCAGCTCCAGATGCAGTTCGTCGATCCGCCGCATCACCGCCAGATCGTCCGCCCCGGGCTCTGGCTTGGGGCGATAGATCCCCGAGCGCGCCACATTCAGCAGCACGCATTGCCGACGAACCGACAAATCCGCCGGGCGCTCCACCATCGCCCTTCGATCGGGCGCGCTCATCGCCCTGGCCTCCTGGCCAAGAAATCCCGTTCAACCGTCAGCTGGCCGATCTTGGCGTAAAGCCTGGCCGCCTCACGTTCGCGCTCCTCCTCGCCATCGCCCGAAACGCTCGCCCCGCGCGCGAATAGGCTCGCGACATTGTCGAGAACCTGCTTCTTCCAGGCATAAATCTGGTTCGGATGCACCCCGTGCCGCTTCGCCAGATCCGGAACCGTCGCATCCTCGCGAAGCGCCTCGAGCGCAACCTTCGCCTTGAACGCCGCATCAAACTTCTTGCGTGACTTCATCATTTTCTCGCTCCGTCGGTTGCGACAGAGCAGGACATTTCACACCTTACCCAATGGTCCTAAATCCGGGGTCCAGTTCAGCCATTCAATTTAGGCTGCCGGCCGGGTAACCGTCAGGGGCGTGGAAATTGTTCGCCGACCTGGTCGTCGGATTATTTGCTGACTGGCTTTTCCAGGTGGCCGCCAAACTCGTAGCGCATCGCCGACAAAAGCTTGTTCTGGAAATCAGCGTCGCCGCGCGAGCTGAACCGTTCGTAGAGCGCGGTCGTCAATACCGGGGCCGGCGTGCCCTCATCGATGGCCGCCTGGATCGTCCAGCGACCTTCGCCGGAATCGGACACGCGCCCAGCAAACTTGGCCAGCGCCGGGTCCGCCTGCAGAGCGGTCGCGGTCAGGTCAAGGAGCCATGAAGCAATCACGCTTCCGCGTCGCCAAACCTCGGCGATGTCAGGCAGGTTGAGATCGTACTGGTAGTGCTCGGGATTGCGCAGCGGCGTCGTCTCGGCGTCGATCGTATGCAATTCATTGCCGACATTCGCGGCGCGCAAGATGTCGAGTCCCTCGGCGTACGCGGCCATGATTCCATACTCGATGCCATTGTGCACCATCTTGACAAAATGGCCGGCGCCGCTTGGCCCGCAATGAAGGTAACCGAGCTCGGAGGTGCCGCCTCGCTTATCTTTTCCAGGGGTCGGGGGAATGCCGCCTGCGCCGGGGGCGAGCGCCCTGAAAATCGGGTCGAGGCGCTGCACGGCTTGATCGGGTCCGCCGATCATCATGCAATAGCCGCGTTCGAGGCCCCAAACGCCGCCGCTCGTGCCGACATCAATGTAGTCGACACCCCTCGGGGCCAGTTGCTTGCCGCGCCGAATATCGTCGACGTAGTAGGAATTGCCGCCATCGATCAGAGTGTCCCCTGACTCCAGTGCCGGCAGCACATCAGCGATGGTCTTGTCGACGACAGCCGCCGGGACCATCAGCCAGACAGCCCGTGGTCTTTCGAGCGCCTTGACGAGTTCAGCCAGCGAAGCACTGCCGATCGCCTTTTCCTTGACGAGATCTTCGACCGCTTTCGCAGACATGTCGAAAACCACGCACTCGTGACCCTGCTTGATCAGCCTGCGCGCCATATTGGCGCCCATTCGGCCCAGACCAACCATTCCAAGTTGCATGCTCGCCTCCTCCAAACGAGTGCGTGATCCAATCGCGCCAAGGTTCGTGTAACAACGCCTCTCATCCACCTGCCACTTGGCTTGCGCGGCCTACAAAAGGCCCTTTACGGCCTCAGCAACGTGGCGTGAAGAGATTCCAAATGCGTCAACAAGCTCATCCGGCTTACCAGAATGCGGCAGGTCGTTCACAGCGAGCAGCTTGAATTTTGCAGGCGCCGCTCCCGCGGCAGCCAAGGCATGCAACACAGCCTCACCTAAACCACCCTCGGGCCAATGATCTTCGACGGTCACCAGACGCCCACCCGTCGCGCCGACCTCGGCGACCAGCGCCTCGCCATCGAGAGGCTTCACGCAGTAGAGATCGATCACGCGAATCGCAATCCCCGCTGGTTTCAGTTGATCTGCGGCCTTCAGCGCTTCGTGCAGCGTCACGCCGGCCCCAATCACCGTCGCCTTGTCTTCCGCGCTCTTGCGCAGCAATTTGAAACCAGGAATCGGGAATTTCTCATCGTTCGAATATAGAATGGGCATTTTCGGCCGCGAAGTGCGCATGTAGTTGACGCCCCCTCGCCGGGCCATCGCCTCAGTCAGGCGCTCCGCCGAGACGGCGTCGCTTGGATAGAAAACAGCCGAGCCATGCACCGCGCGGAACATGGCGATATCCTCGAGCGCCATCTGCGATGGACCGTCCTCGCCGATCGAGACGCCACAGTGCGACCCGCACAGGTTGATGTTCGCGCGGCTGATGGCCGCCATGCGCACATTGTCATAGGCCCGGGAAAGGAAACAGGCGAACGTGTCGGCAAAGGGCGTCTTGCCGCGCGCCTGCAATCCGACCGCGACGCTGACCATGTTCTGCTCGGCAATGTATCCTTGCCAGAAATGGTCCGGGTACGCGTCGCCGAATACCTGCGAGAACGTCGAGTTTTTCACGTCCCCCGATATGGCCACCACATTGGGGTTGGCAGCTCCGAGCCGCTTCAGCGCGAAGCCATACGCCTCGCGCGTCGCGACCTTCGCATCCTTGGCGTAGTCCGGCGGCGCGGGAGGGGCGAATTCAGGCGGCTTCGGCAGCGATGTTCGCTCGAACGATTTTCCCGAGTCGGGCGGGACCGTCGGTCCGCCGCCTTTTTCCTCAATCGCGGCGGCAAGCTGCTCCTTAGAAAATGGCTTGCCGTGCCAATTCAGTTTGTCGGCGACGAGGCTGAAGCCGTGGCCTTTGATCGTTTGCGCCACGATGGCCTGCGGCCGCCCTTTCACGGTCTTGGCGCGGTCGAGCGCCGCGAGCACTGCGGCCACGTCATGTCCGTCAATCACTTGCGTATCGAAACCTTCCGACTCGAATTTCAGCCGGTAGCGTTCCATGTCGTGCTGGTACATCGTCGGCTCGCTCTGGCCGAGCCGGTTGATGTCGGCAATCACCGTCAGATTATCGAGATTGTAATGCGCGGCGAATGCCGCGGCTTCCCAGATCTGTCCCTCCGCCAATTCGCCATCGCCCGTAAGCACGTAGACCCGCGTCGGGCTCTTATCCATCCGCGCGCCGATCGCGAGGCCCGAGCCCACCGAAAGTCCTTGGCCCAACGACCCTGTCGCGGCATCCACGCCATGAATCCGGGGCGTTGGGTGGCCCTCGAGCTCACTCGTGAACTGCCGCAGCGTCATCAGCCGCGAAACCGGAAACACGCCCGCCTCCGCCAGCGCGGCGTAGAGCAATGGTGCAGCGTGCCCTTTCGAGAGCACGAAACGATCGTTCTCATTCGAGTTCGCATTCTTTGGATCGAATTTCATCGCGTGAAAAATTACTCCGGCCACCAGCTCGGCGGCGGACATGCACGAAGTCGGATGTCCCGAGCCTGCGGCAGTCGTGGCCATCATTGAGTAGATGCTCAACAGCTTGGCCTTTTCCTTGATGGCGTTGACGGCGCTGGCTGAAGGTTCTGCGGTCGAGTAGGCGCTCATGTCGGCTCCTTTCGAATTGCGTTATCATGGTGGATTGAAATCTCGTCAACCGAGGCGAACGCTGACGATTTCCCGAGGCCGTTACACAGCTGGCGCCTCGCCCGGGGTTCTCCACTCAATTGGTGTCGATGCAGACGGTCCGAGTGCAGTTCTCGGGGCCGCGGTCCAGAATCGGCACACGTTTTGGCGGCAACCGGCCTTGCGAGGCGGTGAAGACGGGAGCGTCCGCCTCGGCTCGGAACGCCTAGCGCTCGAATCGATGCGCACCGCGGTGGACAACCTCCGCCATGGCGCCTGTCGTGCCCGCGAGCACTGGAGTCACAGAGATAAACATAACCGCCAAACGAACGAAAACTCCCTTTTTCATCTTTTCCTCCATTGAGGACGTCTGGGTTCAGATCAAGCTCACTGCGACCCCCATGCTATAAAAAAAATGAGACCACCAACTACGACCAAATTCTATTGCACAATGGTATCGCCAACACCTTAGTGTCGGGTGCGGAACTAAGCTCAAAAACAGAAAAATTAGTACTTTACGATATCATAGCACTATACACTACCGATCCCTCTACACGAGGAGCGGCAAATCGCAGAGGAGGCCTGTCGTCGTCCGCACGCTTGGTCTGTGGTCAGCGACCAACTGGGGCACAAGCGCGATCACTCTATCGCGTCGGGGCAGTGAGCCCGCCATAAACGAAGAGTTACTGCCGACGCACCAATCTCAGCTTGGCGCCATGGTGCCGGAGGACTACGGTGGCAGGACGGTCTAGAACATTGCGCTCTGCACCTCGAATCGTACTCACGGACAGATGCCATCAACCGTCATTTGACACCCCATACGTCTAGGCTCACCGGCTGCGGGGCGAGGCGTTCATATCGGGCGCGAGGCCGGGGTTGATTTCTGCGGGATTGAGAGCCGCCACGGGTTTGGGTGTTGGAAGGGTGACGGTCTCGCCGTTCTCGTTTCCGATCCGCGGCACGCAGTCTGGTGACGGCTCCTGTCCGCCGGCGATGTCACGCAGGTGATCCGCAAGGCTCGAAAAGCGCTGGCGGAGCCAAGCGCCGCTGTCTTGCGCCTCGGCGTCGCGGATCGTTACCGTGGCAGTCATACCCGAAACGAGCGGCACGCCTGTTGGGACATGCGTGATCCGGATACGCACTGGCACGCGTTGCGCCAGTCGCACCCAGGTGTAAACCGGATCGACATTCGGCAGGCCTTGGGTGCTCGGCGCGGCGTTTGAGACGCTGATGCCACGGGTCATGCTCTCGACCCGGCCTATGATCGGATCGCGGTAGCCCATCAGCTGCGCTTCGGCGCGGTCGCCAATGCAAATATGCGCCATCTTGGTTTCCTCGAAATAGCCGTCGATCCAATAACTGTCGGCGTCAATCACGGAAACGTTCGTCGCGCCCGCATTGGCGTAGTCGCCCACCCGCAAGAGAAGGTTGGTGACGTAGCCGTTCACCGGACTGCGCACCTGCGTGCGCTTCAGGTTGATGTCGGCCTGGGCAACCTGCTGCTGGGCGGCGTCGAAGACCCCCTGCGCTTGGGTCGCGTTGCCCACAAATACCTGCTGCTCCTCCGGTGTCGTGGAAAGGTTGGTAAGATGCTGCCGGCGCTCTGCTTGCATTCGCTTGACCTGCAGATCGGCGGCTTTCTCGCGCAGCTGCGCCTTGCCCATGTCGAGCGCCACCTGAAAATCGAAGGGATCGATGACATAGAGCACATCGCCCTGATGAACGTATTGGTTGTCGACGACCCGGATTTCCGTGATCTGCCCCGACACCTGCGGCGCCACGTCCGCGACCTGCACGCGAATGCTGCCGTCCCTCGTCCAGGGCGCCGTTATGTAGTAGTCCCAGATGAGCGCGGCCGCGACCGCGGCTAGGGCGAGGATGAACAAGGTCGCCGCCGTCTTGAGCATGCCCCTAGCGAAACGAGCCACGCGACCCGGGCGTTCGGACACCGGCCCTTTGAGCTGCTCACTCGGATCCGCGATTGGCAAAGGTGGCTTGAACGCGACGGCAGCCTCCTCGTGCAGCGGTGGAGGGGCGAGGTGACGAATGGAGCCCTCGGCCGCGCCTAGGCCGGGCTCGACGACTTTGGATTTCGTTTGGTCGAGGGAGATGAGGTTCGTCAATTCCAAGGACGCCTCCTCTAGAACAGCACGATGAGCAGTGCCAGGATCAGGACGTAGAGACTCAGTTCCGCGATCGACGGATTGCTGAAAGCGCGATCGAAGCCGACGAGGTGGAGGGCAGGACGCAGCCCAGCGAAGATCGCGGCGGCGGCGCCGGCGTAGATCGCGAAAGGCGCGATGAGCACCCCACCGATCGTCAATTCTGGGAAGACGTGCATCATGAGGTGGTCCAACGTTGAGAGTCGAGGCCGAAGGGGCTGAGCTCGATCAGGAAGGCGGCCCAGATCAGATCCAGGCTGGCCGCGCGAGCGACTGCCTGACCATCATGATCGAGCTCAGTCGCCGTGCTCGTGAGATCGGCGGCGACTCGACGGAGGCCAAGCGCGTCGCAAGCGGCCAAGGCCAAGTATCCGCCCTCACCCAGGCGACCGCCCGTACGAGCGGATAGTTCGGCGAGCGATGTCCGGACCTGTCGCACCGCCGCCGCGCATCCGAAGATGTCGAGAGCCTGACGGAGGTCGTCACGGCGTGCATCGCCGTGGGCGGGTTGGAGCGCCGCCAGTTGACCGATCCGGTCCGCGTCCCGGAACAGGGCCTCGTCATCGAGGCCCCGAGACCGGACACCGGCGAAGAGGTCGCGAATCTCCGCTCGCGCCGACGTCAGGCGCCAGCGCCGCTTGAGCGCATCTGACGTCGGCAGGACCGTCCGTAGAGGGACGAACATCAGGATGGCCGCCAAGACCGCCATCAAGCTGGAGTACAGATAGGTTTCGGGGTTGTAGTTCTGCGGATTGGCCGGGGAGAGGATCACGGGGACGAAGACGAGCACTAAGAACCCCTGCTTCGTTGACCACAAAGCGGCGAAGAGGACGCTTGGCGCCATGCCGATTGCCAGAAGGGGAAACTGGTCGACCCCATCGAGGATCAGGAACTCGGTCACGCCTGCAAGGAGCGCGGCGATCACCATCGCAATAACGGCGCTGGCGGCGAAAGCATGCAGGTTCGGGTTGATGGCGCTTAGCGCTACGATGCTCCCAGCCACGGCGAGGCCCTGCGACGCGAACGGCCAGCCGCCGAGGGACAACAGGATCGCGCAGATCAGCACCGCCAGACACCCACGCAGGCCGTTTCGTATGGCGGCCCGTTGCGATCGGTAGATCGGCGCCTGGATATTTCGTGGAGGACTGCGACCCGCCTCGAAGTCCTGGATCGCGTCCTGCGCCCGCCGGTTCTCGATTAACAAGTCCAGGCCATGTCGGGCAAAAAGCGCGTCGTTCGGGTCGGCGCAGCCGACATCCGCCTGCCGCTGCAAGCGAAGCTGCAACGCACGGCTCTCTCCCCCGGGGACATCGTCGAGAGCCCAGCCAAGCTCGCTGCGAAGAGAAGGCGAGCTCTCACCGGGGAGCGACGACAATGCGCCCGCGGCCCTGACCTCGGCGACCAACGCCACGGCGGCGCTCCGGGCTGCGGCGCCTCGCGCGCCGCCGTCGCTCGATTCAGCGGCAAGCGCCGTGATATCGGGATGAAGGGCGGTGATCTCACGCAACAGATTCGCCGAGTGGATCGGGTCCGCAGTCTCGCCGCGGAGGATGGCGAGCGCATAGGCGCGTACCCGCCGATGCGTTGCCGCGAGCCTGCCGGACAGACCCGTATGTATGTTCGGGGCGGCGAACACGTTGACCAGCACCAGCGCCGCAATTCCCACCACGATCGCCGCGCCGCGGTTGATCCCGGCCGAAAAAATGTTCAGCGGCGAGTCGATCTGCGGCACAGCGACCTGGGCAACCGTATAACCGCACAGAATAGCGGCGTACGCCCTGTTGTTGTCCAAAAGATTGGCAGCGTAGACACAAAGGCCGAGCGTGACCGCCAAGCCGATCACGAACAATTCACGACTCTGCGGGAACATCCCACCGATCACAAGTGACGCGACAACCCCTATGATGGCGGCGAGGACCCAGTAGACTGCCCTTTGGTAGGTCTGCCCTCGCGTCTGCATAGAGAGAATGCTGACCGTGACCGCGGCGGACCAGGCGTTGTCGAGCTGCAGCCAGAACGCCGCGTACAGCGCCACCATCATGGCAGCCCAGGTCCGAAACGCAAAGCCCCAAGCCGAGAGCGGGAACCACGCGATGGTCATGCTAGGGCGCGCGCTTTGCGTATTGTTCTCTGGCCGATACGGCACTTGCGCCACGGCTACCCTGGCTTCACCTGGGGGCATATTCATTTCCCCGTCTCCCAACGACCAGCCTCCACAATCTGTGTCGACTTGAATTATCCAGATGTCATCCTTCGGTAGAAGACTGCCCTGGTGGATCTCGTCTACGATCAGGCGCAAGAATTTCTCACTGGAGTCATCTGCGTCCAAGGGCCAGTTGCAAATGCCATCTCGCCGCCACCCGGCTGATCTCGACCTATGTCCAAAACAACACGCCGCGTGGACGCTACCACCAAAGCACGGCAAATCTATTGGACGATGGTGTCGCCGATACTTTGGGATTGGTCGGCGAGACGAGCGGCGTTCACGCCTGCCTCTCCGTCGCGCCTCGGACAGTTGGGCGAATTCTCAGACGCAGCACGTTGTTGTCATCTTGTTAGGGAGGAGGCATGTCGCCAAACACTTTGCGGACCGTGCGAAAACTGCGCGAGAGGTTGCTTGGCGCCGAAAATTCGCGGCCCATAACCGCGCAGAGAAGAAAAATTCGGAGGAACAGGGCGGTCGATCTTGAAGGTGGACATATCGGTTAACTGCTGCCCTGACAGGGACGGGTCGGTTTCTGCTAGCCCGCATTATGCAGCGCTTTGACGACATCGGCGGGACTTTGCGGGGGATTGGTTGATTTCGGCAGAGTCTGGACGTGTTGGTTCTGCTCGGGCTTTGAGCCTGAGTTTTGGTTGGGGCGGTTTTCGGGTTGACGGGAAGGGTTTGCGTTTTGGGGTCTCGCGCCCGCTTGCTCAGGTGACGAGGCGCGGTATGCGTTGCAAGGCGAAACGCAGAATATCCTGCGCCGGGCATGAGCTCGGCAGGTGCACGCGGATCATTGTCTTCATTTCGACGACGCGGGCAGCGATCTTGATGAGGCGCAGGCGCAGGGTGTCGAACTGAGCGACGCGCCACATCGAACGTTTCGGCATCGACACGCGAAGCCCCCACATCAGCCAATAGGCGCCGGCGTGCAGGAAGAGCCGAAACTGGTTGGCGGTCGCCTTTGTGCAGGATGTGCGATCAGCGGCCAGATGCGTCTTCCAGGATTTGATATGGTTTTCGGCCTGACCGCGTCGGCAGTAGAGGTCCTCGTAAAGCGCGCGGGCATTGCGCCTTTGCAGGTTGGTGACGACGAAGCGGGTGTCGGGTCCTTCCGCGCCGACTTCGACGCGGGCGATGATTTGCTCGACACGGCTCCAGCTCTGCGCGCCGTCATAGAATTCCTTGAAGCGGCGGAGCTTGTCATCGCGCGGCGCGGCCTCGAACCGCGCCTTCGCGCTGGCTTCGAGACACTCGACGTGGCGACGCAAGGTCGCGGTCGGCGCGACGCCGAGGATGTAGTCGAGACCGTTCGCCCGACACCAGTCGAGAACTTCGGGGCCGCAATAGTGGCTGTCGGCGCGCAACAGGATTTCGGTGTTGGGCCAGTGAGCGCGGATCGCGCGCAACAGCCGGCGCAAGAAGGGCTTGATCTCCTTGCCGCTCGGGCGTTTGGCGGGACGAAGAACCGCCGTGACGAAGCGGCCCTCGCCGTCGAACACCACGATCGGCTGAAAGCCGTACTCGTCATAATGGCCGTTGAACAGCCGCAATTGCTGGCCGCCGTGAACGGCGTCGAACGTGTCGTCGATGTCGAGCGTGATCCGTTTGGGAACCTTGGCGAACGACTCGCAATAGAGGTCGACCATAGCCCGACCCATCCGCAATAGCGCGCGAACGTCCGGCAGGTTCTCCAATCGCGAGATCGTCGACTGCGAGCAAAGCTCGCGATCCGACGGCGTCAGGTCGAGCGCCATCTTGAACATCGGATCGCTGCGCAGGCAATTGGCGTCGATCCCATCCTCGTAGCCCGCGCCAATCATTAGAACCCGAAACCGGATGATATCCGCCAGGCTGTGGGTGATCTGCTCCGGCGCCCGAGGATCCACCACGCACCCGGCCAGCCGATCGGCGACCCGAAGCCGCTGTTCGACTTCCCGAAACGCCAACACGCCGCCGTCCGACGACAGCAGCCCGCCGTCGAATTTGACCTCGACCCGCTTGCCTGAAACAGGTGACAGGCCGGGCAACGGCAGCATAGAATCGCTCATGGCGGGGGCAGCTCGTCTGAAAACGCGATGAATCGGCCTCAACAACCAGATTCTACGCAAAATCAGCCGCTTAAGCTACTCCCGCCAACCCCACGCGCATAATTCGGGCTAGTCGGCTCCGCAATCAGGATGCGGATTGCCGGACATTCGGCTTAGCGGCCCGTTGACGAAGTCTGGGAATTCGAAGTCCCTGGGCCTGAGGCGTTTCGTTCAGGCGGGGCGATTGGCGATGGCGATGGGTCGGGCGGAGGGGGTTCAAAACGACCTGATGGCGACGTGGGCCAAGATGCCGGGCTCGCCGGGACATGCGTTCTACGACCGGCTGCAGGAGTTACTGCGAGAGGGCCGCTTCGACGCGTTCGTGGAGCAGGTCTGCAAGCCGTACTACGCGCCGAGCATGGGCGCGCCGTCGCTGCCGCCGGGGCGGTATTTCCGCATGCACATGATCGGCTATTTCGAGGGGATCGACAGCGAGCGCGGCATCGTGTGGCGTTGCGCGGACTCGTTCTCGCTGCGCGATTTCCTGCGGCTGTCGAGGCGACAAGGTTCCCGATCATTCGTGGCTGTGGCGCACGCGCTCGCGCCTGCCGCACGAGGCGCACGAGAAGGTGTTCGGCTGGGTTGTGAAGCTGGTCGCCGAGCGCGGCCTGGTGAAGGGCGAGCGGATTGGCGTCGACGGCTCGACGATGGAGGCCAATGCGGCCTTGCGCACGATCCTCGGATCAAGTCCGGGGACCGGTGCGACAATGGCGAGAGCTACCGCGAGATGCTGACGCGGATGGCGAAAGAGAGCGGGATCGACACGCCAAGCGCCGAGGACCTGGCGCGCTTCGACCGCAAGCGCAAAAGAAAGACGTTGTCGAACGCGGATTGGATGTTCGCCGACAAGGGCTATCATGCGCGCGACCAGTTGAAGGCGCTCGATGACGGCGTATGGAAGACGCGCGTCGCCGAACCCGAACCGGCCAAGGGCTATCTTCGCTGGGATGGCGACGCCGCGACCCGGAAAACAGTCGACGCCAATCGGGCGCGGCTGAAATCATGGGTCGGTCGCGAGACCAAGCGCCGACGTGGCGAATTGGTCGAACGCTCCTTCGCCCATGTCGTCGATCGCGGCGGCATGCGCCGCGCTTGGCTGCGCTTACGCGAGAAGATTCACAAGCGCTATGTGATTCATGTCGCCAGGTTCAACCTCGGCGTCCTGACGCCGCGGAGACCGCACACGCCTCAATTTCGCCCTGCGAACCGAGACCGCGCTGGTCTTCGGCTGTGTTTCGGCGTGCAAATTTTGGACGCCGATTGACACTTCGGCGTCGACGGACGGAGAACGCACAACACTTGTCCTCGTCATCGCTGCCACGCCGACATCAACCTGAAAGCGAGACTTCTTCAACTGGCCGCTAGGGCCGCGCTCGTTCGGAACCCGCCAGACCGCCTTCGGTGATGGCCACAGAAGATTCGCCGCGGCGGCCTCTGAGCGTTCTGCTCCTGTGGCGATCGGGCGGCGACTTTGCACCTTTTCGGAAACCAAAGACCGCGGAGGCGCGCATGTCGGCGCCGTCCCGGGTTCTGTGGGCCCGACTATCTCGCCTTCTTGCTCAGCGTATCGATCAGAAGTCTGGCGGCAGGACCCGACGACGCCGGATTCTGGCCGGTGATCAGCTGTCCATCGGCGACCGTATGAACGCCCCAGTTCTTGACCTTCGAAAAGGTGGCGCCGAGCCTCATCACTTCGTCCTCGACAAGGAAGGGCACCACCTTCTTCAATTCCACCTCGTTTTCCTCGCCGTTGGTGAAGCCGGTCACGGTCTTGCCCTCGACGAGCGGCTTGCCATCGGTAGTCTTGACGTGGCGCAGCGCGCCGGTTGAGTGGCAGACCACCGCGAATGTCTTGCCTGCGGCCACGAAGGATTCCAACAGCTTGATCGAGTTCCTGTCTTCGGCGAGATCCCACATCGGCCCGTGGCCGCCGGGGTAGAAGACGGTATCGTAATCTTCCTGCTTGACACTATCGAGGCGCGCTGTCTGGTCGAGTTGAGCGTTGGCGCCGGCGTCCTTTTCGAACCGGCGGGTGATGTCGGTCTGGAAGTTCGGCTCGTTGCTCTTCGGATCGAGCGGGGGGCGACCGCCCTTGGGCGATGCGAGGGTGATCTGAGCTCCTGCATCCTTGAAGACATAGTAAGGCGCCGCGAGTTCCTCCAGCCAGAAGCCGGTCTTGCGACCCGTGTTGCCGAGCTGGTCGTGAGAAGTAAGAACCATCAGGACTTTCATAACGCGCTCCTTTCCTTGGTCGTTGATGCAGCGGTCCGCGCGGCTGTCCTGGCCGTGGCGACGGCCGCCCAATCAAGTCGCCCTTACTGTGGTCGTAACCTCCGACGGAGTCCGATTTCGCCTGCTTGCCAAATCAGATCTTCGCGGATGCCTTCAGTCCTTCTTGCGGCGCGCCGCTCGAGGCCGCGCGATGCGCCGTTACCTTCGAGTTGGCGCGTTCACCGTCCGAGTTGTCCCAGGTAATGTCCCAAGCGATTTTCTGCATCGCCAGGCTTATGGAACCCTCTCTCGATCAACGTCTTGATTTTTTCCTGCGCGGCTGGCCGCGCAAATGAACCCATGAAGGCGTCCCACCCAGCCCCGATTTCGACATCGGCCGGCAAACTCGCTGCGTTAACGAGGCGCTTGGTATCAATAATTGCACGCTTGTCGAACGTGACGATCCGAGTCGCAAGCGCATCGACGAACGCGTCAAGGTCAGCGTCCGGTAACGACCGGTTCACATAGCCATAGAGCTCGGCCAAGTCGCCTCGAATGTCGTCCGCGCCCAAAAGCACTTCCATGGCGCGTCCCCTTCCGATGAGCCGCGGCAATCGCGCCATAGGTCCGCCGCCAGCCACCAGACCAGCGCCCACCTCCCACTGCGACAGGATGGCTTTTTCGCGACTCGCGAAACGCATGTCACAGGCAAGGGCAATCTCACTTCCGTTGCCAGTCGCCCGACCCCGAATCAACGCGATCGATACAACAGGCGCTCGAGTCAGGCGCACAAGGATATCCGGCCACGCCTGCAAGCCGGTGGGGCCTGGAGGCAGCGCCATCAGATCCTCGGGGTTTCCAAGGAAGTCTGAGTGATTCAGAAAGAAACCTTCAACAGCGCTGTCAAAAACCACAACTTTGACCTGCTTGTCGGTTTCAAGCGCCGTCATGATCTCGGTCATTTGCAGAATGGCTTCGGGGCCGAAGACGTTGAGCGGCGGATGATCGAATGTAATTCGCCAATATGTCGCTGAGCGCTCAGTCAACCGCACCTGCGTGGTTCTTGGTGTTGGCGAAATCTGGTCTTTCATTCTTGTCTCCCTTTGCTCTTCCGCGGATCGTCCTTCGGGTTCAGATATTCGAGGCCGAGCGGCCCGATGGCCGTCACCTGGGTGACGCACTCGCCCGACTTCGCCCAGTGGAAGTGAGGCGTATCGCCAGGCAGAACGATGACACTGCCGGGCGGATAAGCTTTCACCTTGTCGCCGTCGAACTGATCGCCCAGGCCGATGTAGAAAACGCCGGATATGACGGTGTAGATTCGGTCTTCGGCATGTCTATGTGGCATCAGCTTCACGCCGGCAGGCGCCTTGACCCTGATAACGTAGGACCCGGGCTCCGAGGGCTGACCGACGAGGACGGCGAGGCGGGCCGAAGGCGGGAAGGCAGGGAACGGCTTCCACTCGATGTCTTCGGGCAAGATCGCTCTGAATACCTCTTCGCCTAGCTGATGCGGGCGGGTCACGAGATGTCTCCTCTTGCGTTCGGGACGCGCTGGGCAGCGCGAGCTAATTCTGCTCGTCGAGAGTTTGGGCGTAGGCCCTGCCGTAAGGATAAAAGAGCTCCTTGCGGCCTTGCTGCCATGCAACCTTGAGCGCTGGCATGGAGATGTCCCAATCCGCGGGAAATCTCGCAGCGGCCGCCGTGCAGACAAGACCCCGGAGGCTGTTAAGCAATGGCGGACGCTCTCCCTGTGTAACCGCTACTCCTCCTGCAAGACCAAAAACACACACACGCAAATCAGAAGCGCGGAGAGGAATTTATTGCACGATGGTATTGCCGATACCTTGGTATCCGTCCGTACATCATGCTCGGCGGACGAATTGGCACAGCCCCTGCGAAGCTGCGGACCGAATAGACGGGAGGGCGCTGATATACGGGGCAGTTTCCCACGCCCTCGTACGAGCCGGACCTGCGCCTTCAGGAGGCCGACGGCCTCTTTGGCGTTGCGCCATTCTACTTTCGCGCGCCAAGGGCGGCGCCGGCTGGCGTCTTGCTTTTTCCGCCACGCAAGTTCCAATGCCCTCATGCATTTCATGAATTTTATCGGCCGTGAATATGCGATCGTCCTTGGATCGTAATCCTCGTCCAGCCGACAGGTCCGGACCAAGTAAAAGGTTTGCTGATCACCAGATCGCGATCGCCAATCGCAAAACATTTTGAGGCGGCACAACATACGATAGGCGTTTGTGGTAGGTTGGCCCGGTCAGCTGCGATTGGGACACATTCCGACATTGGCCTGACGGCGGATCTCCCCAGATGAACCCACCCTCTCGGTCCGGCGGTAGCGAGGACGGCGCTCTCGAGGTGCTGTGGGAGGACGGAGAATGTGTCTTCTGCAGAACTTGGCGCGAAGGCGCCGAGGGGCGCCGGCGCGAGTTCATAGCGGTAAGTTGCGCCGGTGAGCAGCCGACCCCTGGCGGCATTGACAGGCTTACCAACGAATATGGACTGAAGGACCATCTCGATGCTGAGTGGGCGCTGCGGCCGCTGGACCTGGTGCACGAGCGTGGGCAGGCGATCCTGCTGCTGGAACCGACCCGGGGCGAGCCGCTCGGTCATCTCATCGGGCGGCCGATGGAGGTCGGAAGATTCCTGCGTCTTGCCGTCGCCCTGTCGGCTGCGGTTGGCCGGCTACACGAACGCGAACTCATCCACAAGGATATCAAGCCAACGAATATCCTTGTGGATGTTGCGACCGACCAGATCAGGCTGACGGGCTTCGGCATCGCGTCCCAGCTGCCGCGCGAGCGTCAGGCCCCCGGGCCACCCGAGGTCATCGCGGGGACGCTGGCCTATATGGCGCCCGAGCAGACAGGACGAATGAATCGCTCCGTCGATTCGCGCAGCGACCTCCATGCGCTCGGCGTGACATTTTACCAGATGCTGACCGGAAGCCTTCCGTTTGCGGCTTCTGATCCGATGGAATGGATACACTGCCACATCGCGAGGCAGGCCATCGCCCCTGGTGAGCGGGCGAGCGGAATTCCTGAGGTGCTTTCGTCTATCGTGATGAAGCTTCTCGCGAAGACCGCTGAGGACCGTTACCAGACCGCCGCGGGTGTCGAGGCCGACCTGCATCGTTGTCTGATGGAGTGGCGGTCGCACGGTCGCATTGATCCATTCCCGCTGGGCGCGCACGACGCCTCGGACCGATTGCTAATCGCCGAAGAGCTTTACGGGCGAGACACCGAGATCGCTTCATCATCCGTTCGCGTCGCCGTGTCGGCTGGTCGGAGTTCTCCGCGCGATTGTTCGGGCCCTTATCTGGTGATGAACGACGCGAAGGCCCGCCATGTACGGCCGGTCGGGAATCGAACTCCTGGGCACGCCTATGCGACGTGGAGCCTACTCCCGATGATTCAGGTATTACATCAGATATCTCGTAGAGAAGCTTCTCGACAGAAGTCGGACTACTAGCCGTCAACCACTGCGAACTTCAATCTGACGCAAGGATTTACGGACAATCCGTCACAAGATCCGCTGCCTCAGAGCAAAACACGTCTTGCACGATCTGATGCGATATGATGAATCGCGAGCGCTTCGGCAACGTCCCGAGGCGCCGCGAGCTCGCCGGAAGCCTTCATCTCCGAGATCACGCGGGCAACGAGGCGGGCGATTTCGCCGAAGGCTATCCGCCGGTCCAGGAACGCGGCGACGGCGATCTCGTTGGCGGCGTTGAGAGCGGTTGGGGTACCCCCGCCCTCCTTGAGGGCCTCGACGGCGAGGCCCAGCGCAGGGAAGCGGGCGAGGTCAGCCCGCTCGAAGGTCAGGCGGCCGAGGGCGGCGAGATCGGGTGCTCGGACCCCTGAGACGATCCGATCCGGATAGGCGAGACAATGGGCGATCGGTGTGCGCATGTCAGGCGAGGCTAGGCCTGCGATCACCGATCCGTCGGCGAAGGCGATAAGGCCGTGAACGATCGATTGCGGATGCACAACGACGTCTAGCCTTTCGGGCGACACGCTGAACAGAAAATGCGCCTCGATCAACTCGAGCCCCTTGTTCATCAGGCTGGCGGAATTGATCGTCACCTTCGGACCCATCACCCAGTTGGGATGGGCGAGCGCCTCGTCGGGCGTTGCGCGCGCGATGCGCTCGGCGCTCCACTCGCGGAACGGACCGCCGGACGCGGTGATCGTCATTGTCTCGATGGTTTTGGGATCGCGTGCGCCGATCGCCTGGAAGAGCGCGTTGTGCTCGGAGTCCACCGGTAAGAGCAGCGCTCCGGCGCGTTCGGCCGCCTGCATCACCGCAGCGCCCGCGCATACCAGTGTTTCTTTATTGGCGAGCGCGACCGTTCGTCCCGCCGCGACCGCGCCAAACGTCGGCTCCAGCCCGGCCGCGCCGACTATCGCCGAGACCACCAGATCGGCCTTGCGCAGGGCCGCCTCGCGAACCGCTTCCGCCCCTGCCGCGGCCTCGACTCGCGAACCAGCAAGCCCGCCCTTGAGGTCGGCGTATCCTGCCGGATCCGCGACCGCTGCGAATTCGGCGCCAAGCTCGATCGCGCGCCGCGCGAGCGCCGCACCGTCGCGCCCGCTCGCCACCGAAACCACCGCGAACCGGCCTGGCGCCGCCCCTATCACCTGCGCGCACGAGCGTCCAATCGATCCCGTCGCCCCAAGGATCGCAAGCCGCCTGGGTCGGGTTTCACGGAATGATCCGCGCGGACGCGCCGGCTCGGGCCGCGTGGCGGCCAACTCGCTCACCATCAAAGGACCCCGCTTGCGATAAAGGAGACGTCGATGTTGACGGAGGTGAAGACCGAGGCGAACACCGGTACGCCGAAGAAAGCGTCGAGCCTATCCGTCAGGCCGATATGGCCGACAGCCGGCTTGCGTTCCCGGCCTCGAAAATTCCGCTTCAGTCCGGATTCGAACGAATTGCCGAGTTCCGACGCATTAGCCCGCGCAAACCGGGGCCACAAAAGCCCGCCAATCCGATCGGTCCACCGGCCGAGAAGAAGGTCGGCATCCGCGCTCCCGCATGCGCCGACGATCGCCCGCGACCAGGTCTTGGCCGGCGAGACGCACGGCCACAATTTCGATCCGACCATCAGCGTCCCAACGGAAAAGGCGAGAAAATCGGCTCCCTGCACCGCGGCGAGAAGCCAGAGAAATGATGCGATCCCACACTTCGGCTGCGCGGAAAAGGCTGAAGCTGACCGCCAGCGAAAGGGCGCCCGCACTAGCCCACATTTACGCCGCCGGACACGCGGTTCAATCGACCGCCAGCTCGCCGGCTACGACGGAGGCGATCGCACGGGGCACCGACACATACGCCCACCGACGACATATGCCAAGCAAACAGCGGGGCGAGCGCGAAGGCAAGGCCGCCGGGGACGACATCGTGCGAGGACCTCGCCTTCGACGGTGGACTGCCATTCCCTCAGCACGATCACCGAAGCAGCCAACCAAAACCCGACGAAGACAAAACTGCCGGTCCACGCGACGACAAGCGCCGCGAGCACCATGGCGACGGCTGTCACGACCGGCGGACAAAGATGCGGCCCGAAACGCGGGCCGCCCCCGTGAAGCGACGATCCGGCGTTCGCCTCCTCCTCGTTCACCGGCACACGCCAAGTCCTCATCAGAGGTTCGCAGTATGAAAACCTCACCGAGGCTTAGATTGCGCCCGCAGCAAGACTTTGACAAGACTGAAACATCGTTGGATAATCTTCGCCGACGTCGCCAAGGATCTTCCGAAGTTCATCGACGGAGTCTACAGCCGACGCCGCGACGCCGTCTCCACTCCACCCTCGGCTTATTGTCAGCCTGTTTGAAGATGGGGTGCGTCTCCACGGCTGCTCGGACTGGCAATGCTAAATCTTCGATATTCGTCGATGGATTAGGCAACCAGACACCCAACAACTGCTGAATATTGTGGTGCTCAAAGCACTGCCGTGCGACATCGCGGACACTATCAATTGCGGCAATAATGCTTCATCGGCTTGTTGATTGTTTACCCTATGAGCCTGGAAATCGTCGCGTCGCTGACATTGTAGCTGCGGCCGATCTGGGCGAGGGTTTCCTCGCCCTTGTCGCGCCGCGTTATCGCCTCCTGCTGCTGATGCTTCGTGAGCTCGAATGGCCGCCCAAAGCTCAGCCCGCGCGGCTTGGCGCGGGCGCGGCCTTCGCCGGTGCGGGCGCGGATCAATTCGCGCTTGAACTCGGCAGGCCCTCCTAGGACAGTCAGCATAAGCCGGCCGTGCAGCGGTCGTGGTGTCGGCCCATGTGCAGGGAAACCGGCTCCGTGCTCCGCGAACTTGGCCAGGGTGTTCAGCAAGTCGCGTGTCGATCGCGCCAGGCGGTCGAGACTGGTGACAAGGAGGGTGTCGCCCTCGGCGAGGGGGCTCTGTTGCAAATCCGTCGGCGCCCGGGCTTGATGGGTCTGAACGTGGGGGAGCCAAGCTATGTCGGACTTCAAGGTCCGCCATTTTGATCGATCTCGAACAGATGATGGGCGAGCGCGGCGTCTCGGTCGACCACTCGACCATCTACCGCTGGGTTCAGAAATACGCCCCTGAGGCCGAGAAGCGGCTACGCTGCCAGTGGCGCCGTCCAGCGCCGTCCACAGTCAACGAGTTGGCAGGTGGACGAAACCTACGTGAAAGTCGGCGGAAAATGGGCGTATCTGTACCGGGCTGTCGACAAGCACGGCGACACCATCGACTTCTATCTCTCCTCGACGCGGACCACGCAGGCCGCCAAGCGCTTCCTGGCCAAGTCGCTGACCGGGCTAAAGGCTTGGGAGAAGCCCGTGGTCATCAACACCGACAAGGCGCCGACCTATGCCGCCGCGATTGCCGAGCTCAAGAAGGAAGGCAAATGCCCAAAGGAAACGGAGCATCGCCAGGTCAAGTACTTGAACAATGTCGTCGAGGCTGACCACGGCAAGCTGAAGCAGCTGATCCGCCCGGTGCGCGGCTTCAAGACGCTGAAGACGGCCTATGCGACAATAAAGGGCTTTGAGGTGATGCGGGCGCTGCGCAAAGGGCAGGCGGCGATCTTCAACCCACGCGCGACATGCGGGGAGAGGCCCACATTGTCGAGCGCGCTTTTGGAATCGGCCCCTGCGTTCTCGCCGAGACTATGCAATTCGTCACGGAGCGGATAGAGTTCGAGGCGGCGTAACCCCGGCGCCAACCACGACAGTCACGCTCCTGAACCTTGCTGCAGGGTTTGCAACAGAGCGAACTCCCTTCCCGAGCTGGTGATGATGGCTGCGAGACTTGGGGTCTCGTTGCCAAAATTCTGAGAGTCGGCGAGGACCGAGCGGGGCAATGAGCGAGCGCCGTCGCCATAGCCCGTCTGTTTGGCGCGCAACCTTCGGACTGCGCGCCAATTCGCCCATCGAGCATGAGGCGCCGACAAATACCAAGGTATCGGCGACACCATCGTGCTATAGATTCTGCTTCGCCCTCCTGATTTGTTCGTGCCGGTGCCTTCTTCATCTTGCGGCGGCAGTAATGTCTGCTACGGGATCGAGTGGGCCATAGTATCAGGCGCAGCGCTGTTATCAGCGCGGTGGCCGATTTTGCGGCCATTTCGTTCCTCGCTCCTCCGCCCGGAGCGGGCGGGGCGATGCGGGCTGTCCCTCGAACGGCAGGCCGGCCATGGACACTGAAAGGATCGAAACTTTCGCAGTGCGCATTCCCTTCAAGGAGGGGATTCCATCGGACGCCTCGACTGCGGGCAATCCCAATTTCGCGGCGGCGGTTTCCCGGTTCGCCATGGATGCGACCGACCAAGGCTTGCAGGATTTGGGCGAGGCGTCGGGCTTCAGCGCGGCAGCGGCGGGCGGGCTTCGCGCAGGGGGACTCCGCCAGGGCGAAGCGCCGGTCCGGGTTCCTCGACAAGAGCGTCCTTCGTCCGATCGATCGGACGTCCGGATAGGGTCGTTCGTGCTCGCCTCGATCGGCATGCTCTGCGCCGCGTTCCTCGGGTTCGTGTCGGAGATCCGGCCGCTCGACCCGAATTCCCCCGATCGTGGTTACGACGAAGCGCTAGGAAATCGGACCTTATCTGTCTCCAGCGCCAATTTTCCGAGGGATCGCTGCGACGAAGGCGCCCCGATTTTCGGAGCGGCGATGGGCGGTCGGGAAAGAACCGGGGTAAGGGCGACCGTTGGATGCGTCGACGCATGGACCGCCGACCTCAACGCCAAGCCACGCGGCGGCAATCATGTCGAGTAGACATCCTTCGTTGCTGGCGCTCGCATGCTCCTGCCAGAAGTCCGGGAACGGGAGCAGCGAAAGGATGGAGGAGAACGCCGACGCCGCGCTGGGGATCAGCGCGCCGGGCTGCTCGGGCGCTTGCCGGCCTGAGCCAATAAGACTCGTGTTCGCCGGAAGGAGAGGTGCCCTTGAGGACTCTCAGCCATCGCGTTGAGCGCTTTGCGCTCCTTCCGTTCAGGGCTCCGGTCGCGACGGTTGTCGTCGCGCTGGCGCTTACTGTTCTGGCCGTCATGGGAATTGGGCGCATTAAGACCGATGACTCGCTGAGCCAGTTGTTCCGGTCGGAGGATCCGGCGTTCAGGGAATTCGAGCGCGCTTCTCGCGAATTCCCGTCGAGCGAATACGACGTCCTGATCGTCGCAAGCGGCCAGTCGCTGCTCGAAGCCCCCAGAGCGCCGGCGATCGACGCGAAGCTCGAGGTGGTCGTCATTCCTGTTTCGGACGTCGATCGCGCCAAACGCTTTTATGGCGGCTTGGGCTGGAGACTCGACGTCGACTTCGCCTCAGGCGACGACTTCCGCGTGATCCAGTTCACGCCGCCTGGCTCCAGGTGCTCGGTGATCTTCGGCAAGAACGTCACCGTGGCGGCGCCGGGCTCCGCCCAGGGACTGTACCTGATCGTTTCCGACATCGAAGCCGCCCGCAAGGAGTTCCTCGGGCGTGGCGTCGAGATCAGTGAGCTGTTCCACGATGCCGGCGACCTGCATGCTGGATCAAACGAGCCCTATCTCTTTGGGCGGCTCCGGGTTAGCGGTCTCGATCCCGAGCATCGCAGCTACCGCTCGTTCGCCTCGTTCAGCGATCCGGACGGCAACGGCTGGCTGTTCCAAGAGGTCACCGCGCGATTGCCCGGACGCATGGACGCGGACAAGACGACATTCGCCGTTTCGGCAGCGAGGGATCACAAAATCACGCCACGCGATGGAGCCCACTGAGAGGGTAGACGTCGGAGTAGATGAGACATTTTCACGAAACTGTCCGAGGACGCTCCGCAACTATCGAGAGGTCTCCATGAATTCTTCATCGAAAACCCCGAACAGGCACATCGAGGCTCCTATCCGATTTAGCCCGGGTGTCGAGCGGGCGGTCGTTGATGAGGCCGCAACTATAACGGGCCTGATCGCAACCATGCGGTACATCGCCGAAAAGACCTTCGCAGGCGGCGGCCATGCGATTCGCCCTGTCCATGCCAAGTCCCACGGGATTCTCGAGGGGAATCTTGAAGTCGACGCGGGACTTCCAAGCGAGCTTGCTCAGGGACTGTTTGCAAAACCCGGACGCTACCCGCTGGTGATGCGGTTCTCCACGATTCCCGGAGACATCCTCGACGACAGCGTGTCCGTGCCGCGCGGATTGGCGATAAAGGTCATTAGTGTGGAAGGCGAACGACTTGACGGATCCGAGGGGGACGTAACGCAGGACTTCCTTTTGATCAATGGTCCGGCCTTCGGGGCACCCACTCCGAAAGCATTTCTCTCGGTCGTGAGGCTTCTGGCGAGAACCACCAACAGGGTTCAATGGCTCAAGAAACTTCTGTCGGCAATTATGCGGCCGCTGCAGCGGATAATCGTCGCAATCACCGGCCGGGCGAATGTGACTGTCGCAACCCTCGGGGGGCATCCCGAAACTCACATTCTGGGCGAAACCTTCTACAGTCAGGCCGCGCTGCGTTTTGGCGACTTCATTGCGAAAATAATGGTGGCTCCAATATCCGCGGAGCTGACGGCTCTCAAGCAAGCGCCTTTGAACGTGAACCGAGCGCCAAATGGCCTCCGAGAGGCGGTGGTTGCGTTTTTCAAGACAAATGGCGGTGAGTGGGAGGTTCGAGCACAACTGTGCACAGACCTCGCACTGATGCCGATCGAAAACGCCGCGGTTGTTTGGCCGGAGGACAAGAGCCCCTTCCGGCCGATCGCCCGGATCAAGGTCAAACCGCAAGTGGCATGGAGCGAGGCGCGATCGTCGTGCGTCGATGATGGAATGTCATTCTCGCCCTGGCACGGACTGGCCGCGCATCGTCCACTCGGTGGAATCATGCGCTCGCGACGGCAAGTCTATGAAATGGCCAAAAGGTTTCGGGCCGAAAAGAACGGCCGGATCATCGAAGAACCGCGCGAAATGGTGACGTTCGGCGATTGAAGTGTTGCAAGGGTTTTGTCAGAGTAACGGCAGGTTGTCAGCGCACGGCGCAGCACGACGCCCTCAAGCGACATTCATGCCGCGAGGGCGCGCCACTCGGCCACTGCGGCAGAGCGTCTCTGCTTGTAGACTCGGCGGGTGATCAGATGGCGCTCGTGACTGAAATGGTTGTGGACCTCGGCGTGAACTGAGCTGAATTTCTGCAACGTCTTCACGCTTCGAAAGCGCTGCATGGAGTCACGACAAGATTGGCGCCACGGCGTACGTTAGAGACCGTCCATATCCTGGG
Organism: uncultured Alphaproteobacteria bacterium; assembly: GCA_963822215.1. Taxonomy (GTDB): domain Bacteria; phylum Pseudomonadota; class Alphaproteobacteria; order Rhizobiales; family Beijerinckiaceae; genus Roseiarcus. The sequence goes on along the minus strand of CAWGGX010000013.1, from coordinate 205,895 downwards.
GGGTGCTACGGATCGGCCTGGTCGCGGGGGACCAGGAGAGCAGGATGAAGTGGCGAGTTGTCGTGGAATTGGCCGGAGCGGACGGTGCCGTCCAGTCCCATGAAATCAGCGTCGGCGGCTGCGGCGCGATCGATTCTTCGGCCGAAACGCTGGGGCTGACGCTGGCGGAAGGCAAGAAGACCCTGGCCGGACTGCAACGCCATCTGGTTCAGGCGCAGACGGAGGAGCATTGCCGGAACCGGCGACGCTGCCAGCGCTGCGGGTCTCAACGTCCGCTGAAGGATATGCGCCGTCGGCGGCTGGCGTCGCTGTTTGGCGTCGTGGAGGTTCGTGCACCCCGTTTCGGTCCCTGCCGGTGCGGTGTGGCGTCGCGCCGGACCATCACCCCGGCCGCGGAGATCATGCCGGATCGATGCACGCCGGAGTATGAGCGCACCCTCGCCAAGATGGGCGCCTGGCTGCCGTACCGCCGCGCCCGCTCGCTGCTCGAAGAGTTCTTCCCGCTCGGGGACGCCCCGGAAGTCGAGACGATCCGTCAGCGGACGATGCGCGTCGGCGCCAGACTGGAGCGCGACGCCGTAGCACCGCCAACGTCGAGTCCGTCGAGCGAAGCGGGGTCGATCGCGCTCGCCATCGACGGGGGTCACGTGAAATCGGTGCGCAGCTATCAGGTGCGTTCGTTTGAGGTCTTCGTCGCTCAGGTCAGCAACGACGCCGGCAAGCGGGTCATGTTTAGCAGCGTGCCGGCCGAGGCTGATCTGCAGCAACAGCAGTTGCGCGGCGTGCTGCATCGCCTTGGCGCTACGCCGCGAACGCCAGTCACCATCCTGAGCGACGGCGCCGATGGGCCACGATCTTTGGGCGAGGCGGCGAGCGTCGGTCCGACCCATCACGTGCTCGATTGCTTTCATCTCTCGATGCGCATCCAGCACGTCGCTCAGGCCGCCAAGAGCTGGCCGGACGCCACGCCGGAGGACCGCGCGGAGGCTGCCCGCCTGGCCGACACCATCGAGCATATCCGTTGGCGTCTCTGGCACGGGCAGGTGCAGCGGGCGCTCGATCTCATCGGAGACACCCTGGCGATACTCGATGCCGCGGCCGTAGTGACATCGCCGCACGCTGCGACGGCGGGTAAGGTGGCAGGCGTGCTTCGTGGCCTCGAGACTTACGTATCCGGCCAATCCGGTCTGATCATCGATTATGCCACGGCCCGGCGAAACGACGAGCCGATATCGACGGCGACCACCGAGAGTACGGTGCATCGGCTGCTGCACCGGCGGATGAGCGCCAACCAACAGATGCGTTGGTCGCCGACAGGAGCGCATCTGATGCTCAAGGTCCGCACCGCGGTCGTCAACAGGACCTTCAACAAGGACCACACGACCGCTGAGCGATGGGCCCGTCGCCCTTTTCGCCATGCCGCATGAGGCCCCCCAGGTTTTGGACGGTCTCTTCGCCTCATGCCTTTGAATTCAAACAGGGGTTTGCGTTCGGAGCAGCGCTGCGGGAGACCGGCTCGCCGTGCGCAGGAACCAAGGGGTCGTTTTGGCTGAGAACTTCAATTCGAAGACCGTGGCCGCCCGGCTCGATCTGACGCTCTTGTCGACGGTTTCGCTTACCCGGTTCAATTTTCAACCCATAGCTGAAAGGAGGTCCCCCGTTTTGCCTCTACCGTTTCAAGTAGGCCTGTCTAACATCTTGAGGGGCATGTGGGTTCGGCCGACGAGGCAGTGGGACCGGCGATCGACGCGCCGCGCCAAAGTCCGGGCGCCCGAACGGGGGCGCAAATCTTATGCGGCCTGAAATGTCCGACCTTGCTGGAATCGCGGAGCGATTGCCCTGGCCCCGAATGGCGGCGCCTCTCGCCACGGCCGAGGACGCGCTGGCGCGGCTCGACGAGAGGCTGCGCACAAGCCCGATCCGCGAAGGCTTCATCGTCCGCACCCACTTCCTGGACGCCTGCGCCTCCCTGCGGCTCGAAGGCGAGCTCGTCCATCTTGAGGACCTCGTGCTGCACGATGCCGAGAAGGACGTCCGCAGCCCCACCCACGAGCTGACGCGAGCCCATGCCTTGCTGCGCGCCCGCCGCCGCATAGCCAGCGCCGAGCTCGGCTGGGCCTTGTCGGCCTCGGGCCTAGGCGGGCTACGTCGGCGGGCAGGGGAGGGCGAGGACGCTGACCCGGCGAAGCCGCTCGCGATCAACGGCGACGGCAATGACGCGGATCTCGCGCCGGACGACATCGAGGATCGCCACGATCCGTTGCTCGCCGAGGCGCTGACCGCCGTCGACGCCGCCATGGCACGCGCCGATCGGGCCGTCGCCGGCGCCCAGGCGCGGCAGCGCGAGCGAGATCCGCTCGCCTATGATCCCGACTGGGACGAGGATGCGAGGCTGGAGGAGTGGCGCCAGGCGCTCGGCGAAACCCGCAGCCTGCCAGCCACGCTCGCCGCGGCCATCGCACTCGAGGCCTGGAGCGCCATCGAGCCGCTACAGCGCCAGCCTTGGCTCGGGCGGCTGCTCGTCGCCTCCCTGCTGCGACAACGCGGCAAGACCTCCCATCTCGCCTGCCTGAATGTCGGACTGCGCCTCGTGCCGCGCGAGCGCCGACGGGCCCGCGAGGCGACACCGCGGCTCGTCGCCACGCTCGAGGCCATCGCCGCGATGGCCGAGGCCGGCCTCAAGGATCATGATCGCTGGCTCACGGCGCGCAGCCTGCTGGCGCGCAAGCTCGAGCGTCGCCGTTCCACCTCGAGCCTGCCGGCGCTCGTGGACTATGTCATGAGCCGGCCGCTCGTCTCGGCCGGCATGATCGCCGCCGAGCTCGACATCAGCGCTCGGGCCGCACAAAACCTGGTGGCCGAGCTCGGCCTGCGCGAGGCGACCGGACGTGGGCGCTATCGGGCTTGGGGAATCCTGTGAGCCGAGCGCGCGTCGCTCGACGCCGCTCTCCTCACGAGCGATCGAATGGGTGGCTTACGGACTATCCCGCCCGTCGCACGCACTGGAGGTTGCGGCGACATCGCCGAAACAGTTCATGGTGGCTGGCGGTCGTCGAAAAGGAAGCCCGTCGACGCACTACTTCTCTTCGCGAATTGGCCGACGATCTTCATGGCCTCGTTCGAAGGCTTGGCGAGCGGTTCGATAGCTCCATCTCGATGGCCTGCTTGCAAGCCGATCGAAGATTAGGCCTTGTCAGCAAGAGCAGATGCGGACCAATCCGTCATCGATGTGCATAGCGAGTTGCAGGCCGAGTTCTCGGCCTTTTGCCCATGCCTTTTCGTACCCTGGGAGGTAGATCTCCGCTCCGATGACCATCGTTCGATGGTCAAAGCCTTGGTCCCGCCGTCATCGCTTCCGCAGACGACGACCTCCCGCAGCGGTCAAGGTGCGGCGTGGCGCCGAAACGCGATGCCCTTCGTCCTGTCGGTCGTTATTCTCACGGATTGTGCCGGGCCCGCCTCGGCGTCGACGAATTGGATGAGCATTTCGAACGGCATCCACGTGCCGGCCGGCGACCATCCCAGGAATATCTCACCGCCGATTCGTTCGAGCCGATAGGAGGCACGACCAAAGGCGCCGTCGATATTCAGCACGAGAGTCCCTTCGGCGCGCGAGAACCGCAGTCGTGTGGGTATTTCGGCGCGACTGAAATCTCCCTCGAACCCATCCAGACCGGCACCCGGATCCGAGGCCGGAGCGATCCGCCGCAAGGCCCAGTTCCTTCCCCATTCCACGAGTTCGAGGCGGTCGGGGCCCCGCACGCGCCAGTCCAGCAGGGGATCGTCGAAGATGACCGATCGATCGGCGTCGAGGAGAAGCGGCACGCGCCATCCATGCGTCAAAGCGACGGTCCGCGATCCCTCGCGGCGCACCTCGAACTGCTCGTTCTTGGCCGCATCGAAATACCGGCCTGGCTCGATATCCACGTCTTGGCCCAACTCCTCTCCTTTGTCGGCCAGCGCTGTGCGAAGCAGGCCCCTCGCAAGGCCGTTCGAGTCCACGTCCGAACTGTTGGAGAGAACCACCACCGAGGTCCGCTTTATCGAGCATCGCACGACCTGAGCGACGAACCCCGGGAGCAGGCCGCCATGCCCCGAGATGGGAAGGCCGCGCCAACGGTCCACATAGGCGCCAAGTCCGTAGACGCTCGCCGCGCCGCCAGCGAAGTGGGGCGGCGTCTCCATTCGCGAAAGAAGAGACCCCGGCGACAGGTCGCCGAGGAGACGGCGCTCCCACAAAAGCATGTCGTCCAACGTCGAAAGCACGCCGGAGGCGCCGTTAAACGGGAGCCCGTGGGCTCCACGCCGAACCTGTCCCTCGTGGACCAGATATCCTGTCGCTTCTCCCTCGGTGACCGTGGTGTCGCGATGGACGAGGACCGACCGCGTCATGCCGGTCGGACCGAAGATATAGCGATCGTAAAGGCTCGTCAGCGGCAGACCCATCGTCGCCTCGAGAAGGGCAGCCGCGACCTCGAATCCGCCGTTGGAATATGCAAAGCCCTCGCCGGCGGGGAAATTCAGATGACGCTGCGTCGCGAAGAGTTCGTCGATCGTCTCCTTGCTGACGGGAGTCTCGACCTTGGCTCCGGCAAGGGTCATGACGTCGAAGGTGTCGAGGAGCCCGCTGGTATGGCTGAGAAGCTGCCGGAGGGTAATGGCTGCGGGATATCCCCCGAGTTGTCGGCTTCCGCCTCTGACGTCGGCATCGAGTTCGATTCGACCTTCGTCCGACAGGAGCAGGGCCAAAGCGGCTAGGAACTGCTTCGAGAGCGAGGCGATCTGAAACCGCGTTGCGCGGTCCACCCTGACCGAATGCTCGAGATTGGCGAAGCCGACCTCTCCGCGAAAAATCACCTCGCCGTTCCTGATTACGCCGGCGGCCACGCCGCCGCGATCGGGGCGATCCCATACCGATAGCGCGCATTGGAAGACGGTGTCGACTTCCATGCTTAAATGCTCCTCTGACAAACCGCAGCCTAGACGGCGACCTCGCGCTGCTCGATTAGCCAACGTTCGATCGTCGCCGCCGTCGCCAGCAGCATGTCGTCCTGATCCTTGCGAGCGAACAATTGCAGGCCGAGGGGCAAGCCCTTGACGCCGAACCCAAAGGGCAGGGTCACGCTCGGCAGCCCCAGTAGCGTCACGAAGCGATTGAAGCAGGGGTCGCCACTCGATCCGAACGCCACGGCTTCGCCGCAGGCGGCAGGCGTCATCAGCACATCGACGCCCGCAAACATAGCTTCCGCATCGAAGCGGTCCCGGAACGCCAATGCGGCCACGTAATCGGCGAGCGGGATCGGCGCGCCATCCAGATATGCGGCGAGCGCTGCGCTCAGCAATGCCGGCGCCTGGAGTCTCTGCGTCGCCAGTTCCTCGCGCATCTCATATCGCATGATTGTGCCGTGCACGTCGTCGAGCACGGCCGACAGCGACACCACTTCCATAGCAGACAGGCTTGCCGCCAATCGTTCGACGCCCGCACGCATCGCTGGCTCCGCCTTCGCCCAATGTACGGTTCGCATGAACCCCAGGCTGCGCCCCGCCGCGGCGGCGGACGGCCCCGCGAGAGCGCGGCGCATCCGAATGCTGGTGCCGACGTCCCTCGATATCCAACCGATGGTGTCCACGGCCGGGGACGCGGACAGCACGCCGACCCGACTGATGCGACCGTAGGTAGGCTTGTAACCGACGACCCCGCAAAACGAAGCCGGCCGCAGGATCGAGCCGGCGGTCTGAGTACTGAGCGCGGCGTCGACGTGGCCGTCCGCGACCGCCGCGGCGGAGCCGCTCGACGATCCGCCGGGTGAAAAATCCAGATTCGCCGGGTTGCGGGTCGCCGGCGGCTGAAGATAGGCGTACTCTGCCGTCTCGGTCTTGCCGATGACGACCATGCCGAGCGCCCTGAGCTTAGCGACCAGGGGGGCGTCGCCGAACGCAACCTTGCCACGGAAGATCGGACTCCCGCATTCGCACTGCAGGCCTCTAACGTCGATGATGTCCTTCACCCCCAGCGTGAGACCGCGCAGGGGCAGGAACGCCTCGTCCGCGTCGATCGCAACCGCCTGTTCGCGGGCCCCTGCCTCATCGACCTGGGCCCACGCTCGCACGCTTCGTTCCCTGCTGGCGATCCTGGCCAACGCGCGCTCGGTCGCGGGGACGGCCGAGGCGCTGGCTTCGGCGGTTTTGGAATCGATCAAGTATTTCTCCTGAATTCTTTGGTTCGCGCCGCCGGCGCGCGCTGACTGCGGTGGATCGACGTCGGCGCCATCGGCGTCATTGCGCGCGCCCGCGATAGCTCGTGGCCATTTGCGAGAAGACTTTCGAATTCAACCATATCGCGGTGAGGATGATCGTCCCTGTAACGATCTGGGTGAAAAACGCGGAGACGTGTACGAGGATTAATCCGTTGCCGATGATCGCGATCGTGAGTGCGCCGAGCACGGTGCCGATGATCGTGCCCCGGCCGCCTACGAGCGCCGTGCCGCCCAACACGACCGCTGCGATCACCTCGAGTTCGAACCCAACCGCCGCGTTCGACGATCCCGACGAAAGCCTGGCGGCAATGATTATGCCGGAGGCGGCAGAAGCCAGACCGGTCATTCCGAAGACCGACATGGTGACGAGCTTAACGGGAATGCCTGCCCGCCGAGCCGCCTCTGGATTGGCCCCAATAGCCGTGACATGGCGCCCCAGGCGCATTTTATCGAGCACCACGTATCCGAGGATCATGGTGGCCAAAGCGATCAACGCAGGTATCGGCACACCAAAAATGTCTCCCCTCCCGATGGCCGAGAAGGCCGGGACATCGCCGATAGGGATTGAAAACCCTTCGGTCATCACCAAAGCGATGCCGCGAAGAATCGAGAGTCCAGCCAGCGTGACGATGAAAGCTGGAATCCGCTGAAAGGCCACGACCCATCCCTGAGCCAGACCGAGCGCACCGCCGACAAGCAACATTCCGACAACCACCCAGGGCCAAGGGGCGGCGGCGTGGAGCAAGATGGCGGTGCTCGCGTTCACCAACGCGATCATCGAACCAATCGACAGGTCAATGCCGCCGCTGGTGATGACAAACGTCATCGCGATCGCCACGATCATGAGCGGCGCGGACTGCCTCAAGACATTGAGCAGGTTTCCGGCGGTAAGGAAGACGCTGCTGGTAATGGTGAAGATGATGCAACAGGCGACAAAGAAAGCAGCAATGGAAAGCACGTGGGCGTTCCGGGTCAACCAATCGACGTCGGGCGAGTACCGTGGCCGTTCCGAATAAGTAGTCGTCATGGTGCGTAGGCCTTTCCGACGATCAGCTGGACGAGTTCCTCTAAGCCGGTTTGTCCGATCGATCGCTCGGCCACCTTTGAACCCTCGTACATGACGGCGATGCGGTCGCAGACCCTAAATAGATCCTGGAGTTGGTGAGTGATCAGAATCACTGAAACGCCCATGCTTTTGACTCGGTTGATGAGCGAGAGGACCGCCTCGACCTCTGTCACAGCCAGAGCCGAGGTCGGCTCATCCATGATGAGGACCTTAGGATCGAAGGCGACAGCTCTGGCGATAGCGATCGATTGCCTCTGGCCTCCGGAAAGCTGCGCGACGGTTAGTGCCAGTTTCGGGATTCGGATGCCGAGTTCGTCAAGCATCCGCCGGGTCTCCCTCTCCATCGAGGCGCGGTCCAGCAAGAACCCACGGGTCAATTCCCTTCCCAGGAACATATTCCCCGGAATGTCGATCGTGTCGCAGAGACTAAGGTCCTGATAGACCATCTCGATATGGCGGGCGCGAGCGTCTGCGGGAACGGCGAACTTGATCGCTTCGCCGTTCAGCAGAATGGAGCCCGCGTCCGGCACATAGGTCCCGGCCAGAATCTTGGTCAGGGTCGACTTGCCCGCGGCGTTATCGCCTATGATGCCCAGGCACTCCCCGGCGAAAAGATCGAGATCGACGCCGCGGAGCGCGGCGACCGACCCGAAGCGCTTGGTGATCCCTCGTATCGAGACAATCGGGCCCGAGCGCCTGGAGGCCAAGTCGATCACCGAACTCTGGTCTGGGCCGGTGCTATTCATTTGAAGACTGCCCGGTATGGACCGACGTTGTCCTTGGTGACGGTGACGACTGGAACGTTGATCGTGGCCATCTTTGACGGCGCCTTGCCGGCGGCTACCGCGTCGGCGATCGCGTCGACGGCCGCGGCCCCCATGCCGGCGGGATCTTGTTGGATGACGCCCACTACGTATCCGGCATCGATTCCTTTGATCGCGGAGGCCGACAAGTCCCATCCGAAAATCTTGACTCGCGTCTGTTTGCCTTGGCTTTCGACCGCCGCCGCGGCACCGATGAGAGCTGGCTCCCCGGTAGCATAGATCGCGGTCAGGTCGGGATTGGCCGTGATGAGATTCTCTGCGGCGCTCATCGCATTGTCCTGGATATTGCGCCCATCGACAACGCCCGCCATCGCGATGCCCGGAGCAGCCTTGACCACGTCCTCGAACCCCTTCTGGCGCTCGTTTTGGCTAGAGGAGTTTAGCGCGCCGACGACGCCCACCTTGGCTTTGCCGCCATTCGCCGCAACGTATTGGACAAAGAACTTTCCCATAATCGCCCCGGCCGCTACGCTGTCCACTCCGACCTGTGCGATCTGCGGGCCATCGGGCAGAATAGTGTCGACCGCCGACACATAGATCCCGGCGGTTGCCGAAGCCCTGACGTCCGGCATGACCGCGTTGCGATCGAGCGCATCGATGACGATCCCGACCACCTTCTGCTGGGTATACGTCTCCATGGCGTTGTTCTGCGCGGCAGGATCGTTATTGGCGTCGAAAACGACGAGTTTGAATCCACGTTTATTCGCCTCGGCTTGGGCGCCCTGGCCGAGCTGCACGAAATATAACGCCTGCTGGTTAGCCTGGACGAGGCCTATCACCGGCTTGTCGGCGGCGTGCGCGCCTACGCTTGCGACTAAGGCCGCTAGGGCCGCGACGCTACCCAAATAACGATGGTTCTTCATGTCAGTGCTACCCTGAACTCGTCGACCAACTCGTGCGGGCGTCCGGTGCGAGCGTCACCGGGCGACCAACTTCCGTGAACCGTAGTCCGCCGAACAACCGCGGACGAATCGCCCGCTCGCCCGCTGAGCATGCCGCCCTCTGTGAGGTAGCCGGCGATGATGGCCTGAGGATGATGGGCACTTTGGTGGTCCAAGCTTGTCATGGCTTCCATCCCTTCAGGCGAACAGAGCGCCTCGTTGCTTCACTGGCTTGAGGCCACCTCACAGCGTGTCACGGCAGTCGATGAACTTGCATGGCATCTTTGCTGGGGTCTCTACAGGAACCGGCGCCGTCTCGCTCTCGCTAATGAGGTTGAAGGCCAGCAGGCAGCGGCAATCGCGATGACGGCCGCCACGAGGGCCGCCGATGCGAAGCCGGCGCCATAGGCAGCCAGGGCCGCCGAACGCAGCGCGTCGCGCGCGCCGGGCTGCGCCGACGCGAGCACTCCGGAGAGGTCGCCCGACGTCACGCGGGCGGCCGCGGCGACGGCGGCGTCGACAGTGAAGCCAACTTAAGTCGCGGCCGCTACGAACCGTTCACGCGCGACGTTGGACAGCTCCGCACCGAGCGCCGCGATGCTTACGAGTATCCCGATGAACCGCGTCGTGCTTGCGAGGCCGAAGGCCATTCCAGCCCGGTCCTCGGGCACCGCGCCCTGCAGGACCTTGACAGTCTGCCCGTTGAGAAGACCCGCGCCGCACCCTGCGATCAGCATCGCCACGTAGAACCCGAACCTGCGCCTCCCGCGCCGCATGCAGGACCTGCAGCATGTGAGGGACGCAGCCATTCGCTTCCGCAACGGCCCGAATGCGGCCCCACGCCTTGCCTCCCTCGGAAATGAAATCGTTATACGGATCGATCACCAGAAGGACCGTGATCTCCTTGTCGTATGCTCCGATCCCGTTGGACGCCCCCGTCGCGACCGCGACTTTGTGCGCAAGCTTGTCCATCGAACTCTCCATCTGGATGCCGATATCCATCACCGTCAGCGAGGCGGCACGTTCCCAAGCAGCAGCCCCAGCCCCTCAGCCGTTGTCAGGTGCGCAATGACGGCGTCACGAAGCTTCGGGTATGGCAGCCCCGCCAGCATCGCCGTCTGTATCGCGGTCATGACCTCGCCCGCATCGGCGCCGATCATCGTGAAGCCGAGAATGCGGTCGTCATTTGCGCCGACAAGGACTTTCATGAAGCCTTGTGTCTCGTCGGTCACTTCGCGCCGGTTCACGGCACTCATCGGCAATTTGCCGATGCGCACGGCAATGCCCTGTCGCTGTGCGTCCCGTTCATTTAACCCGACATGCGCAAGCGGCGGATCGGTGAACACGCAGTACGGCACCAGCCGGTCGCTCGTGCTGCGCGCGCCGCCGGCGAGGTTGCCGCGGATGATGCGAAAATCATCGACCGAGACGTGCGTAAACTGCGGGCTGCCAGCACAATCGCCAATTGCCCAGACATCGGGCGCCGTCGTCTCCAGCCGTTCGTTGACGCGTATGAAGCCACGCGCATCCAAACCGACGCCCGCCGCCTCCAGGCCGATGCCGGCGGTGTTCGGAATGCGCCCGATCGCGACCAGAATGTCACTTGCCTCGATCGTCTGCGTACCGGCGGGCATCCGCGCAGTGAGGCTGACGCCTCCGCCGGATCGGCCTTGCACGGCAACAGGCTCAGCAGACAGCACGAATCGGATGCCTTCCTCACTCAATATGCGGTGCATTGCCTCGACGATGTCCGGGTCCTCCCGGCTCAAGATCTGCTGGCCCGTCTCGATCACCGTCACCCGACTGCCGAAGCGGCGGTAGGCCTGCGCCAGTTCCAAGCCGACATAGCCGCCGCCGAGCACGATCAGGTGCGAGGGTGCATAGTCCAGGTCCAGTGCCTCGATATGCGTGAGCGGCCGCGCTTCCGCGAGGCCGGGAACGCTCGGTATCGCCGCATGCGAACCGACATCGATGAAGACCTTGTCGCCGCTCAGCCGCCGCGTGCCGCCGTCGTTCAGGTGGACTTCGAGCGTCTTCGGCGCCACGAAGTTTCCGCTGCCCATGACCAGTTCGGCGCCGCTCGACTTGAAGGGCGCAAAATGGGCGGCGATCTCCCGCTCGACCATGTCGCGCTTGCGCTGGCGCACCTTCGCCATGTCGGTCGTGACCGGGCCGGTGATTGTGCCGAACTGCGCCGCGTGCCGGGCCAGATAGGCGATGCGCGCGCTCCAGACTTCGTTCTTGCTAGGCATGCAGGCGATGTTGGGACAGGAACCTCCGATGTATCGCCGCTCGACGAGGGCCACCCGTTGCCCGGATCGCGCCAAGTCCCACGCAAGTAGATTTGCGCCCGGACCGCTTCCGAGAGCCAGGACATCAAATTGTTCCGCTTGAGCCATCTTCACCTCCATGTTTCCACCGCAATGGGTCTTGCGGTCGGATCCGTCCGGATTCATTGAGTGGATGCGATCGCCACTCAGTTCGAGAAGGAATAGTCGGCCGAACGGACGACTCCTTCGGCGGCGAATGGACGCGCCGTTGCCCCCTTGAAGGCTCGTTGCCACCGTATGGATTTCCCGACCAAGCTGGTCGAGCGGGGGACCTCGCTGAGGTCAGGAGGCGATGCGGGCACCGCCTAAGTTTTCCCGGCATGAACACAAAAGGCACATGCTCGTATCCGCCACGGTAGCCGGCCACGATGCGTGGCGCTGGCGAGGGTCGCAGCCCGGCCTATCGGGGCCGTTTTCCCTTGAAGCCTCATTGCCATCTCCTCTGCGATGTGGATTCACCCGGATCGGGCCGCCCAAAGCCGCGCGCGGCCGCCGATGCAGGGCGACGATCAGGCGGGTTGCGTATGCGTGTTATCGTCGTCCGCCTGCCCGAGCGCAGGGACGCACCGGCGTAGTCGTTCATTGCGGCAACTCTTTACCGGACTGCTCAGCCACCATGTAGGCGGCGTACCAGTCTGGCCAGTTCGCGTCGCGCTGCCCAATGCGCTTCTCGTGCTCGCCGTGAGCGGCCCCCGCACGCCGAAGCGCGCTCGCTAGGTCGCTTGCGGAGCCGAAGGAAGTCGCTCCGGGTTCGACGCGCCCGGGGAGCCGGTTCGTGACCTCCTGCAGCTGCCAGCCGTTGCCGTCGGGATCACTGAATAAGGCGCGCGAGCGGTAGGTGAGACGCTCGGGATGCAGGCCGCTGCCCCGGCCTTCCGGGCCGTCGTGGAAGAACTCGCCGACCTCGACGCCGGCGGCAACCAGCCGGTCCCGGGCGGCCTCGATGTCGGAAACGATCAGGAATCCCTTGGCCGAACCGGGAGCGGCCGACGTGAGGTTCTTGCCGAACTGGACCGAGCACCAGGAGCCCGGCGGCGTGAACTGGACCAAGCGGAAATCTTCGCCGATAGAGCGGTCGAAGTTGAGCCGCCATCCGATCCTCTCGTAAAACTCCTTCGCGCGGTCGACATCCGAAACGGGGATGATGACGACCTCGAGCTTCATGTCAATTCTCGCGGCGCCCGCGTTTCTTGCTGAGTCGTTACTACGGACTTCATTGGTGCTCATGGGTACCTCGGGTGTTCCGGGGGGATCGCCGTCACGGTTTTATCTACGAAGGAATGAGGCGGCGGAGCATTTCTCAAACGACTTGAATCTTCGACGGGCGGCATTCCGCGCCTAGCCGCGAAGAATGGGCGCCCCGAAAGGAGCACCCGTTAATCCGCCATCCACCAGCAGCTCGACCGCATTGATGTACGACGAATCCTCAGAAGCCAGGAAAAGTACAGCCTTCGCGAGTTCTTCAGGTTCGCCCCATCGGCCCAGAGGAACCGTCGAGGAGTACCAATCAGCCAGCTCGGCGGATTGTTCAGCCGACATCGAGGCGAGAGACCCGCGCTTCCAGATGGGAGTTTTGGTCGCTCCGGGCGCGACGACATTGACGCGAATGTTGCGCGGCGCAAAGTCGGCAGCGATCGCACGCGCCATGGAGACCACCCCGCCCTTCGTGGCCGCATAGGCCGCTTGGCCGGCCTGGCCCATATAGTTGTGCACCGATCCGTTGAAGATGATGCTGGCGCCGTTGTTCAACAGAGAAGCGGCGGAGTTGATGGTGAAGAACGCGCCATTCAGGTTAGTGTGGACGATATTCTCAAACACTGCTTCGTCCGTAGCGCCGGTCGGCGTCCTGCCGCCAATTCCGGCATTGGCGAAGACGATGTCCAGCTTTCCGAAATCCTTGGCTAGATCCGCGAAGAGCCGCTTGCGGTCGTCCGCCACAGTAACGTCAGCGCGGTAGCCGCGCGCGTTGGATCCCAGTTCGGCGACTGCTTCACCCAGCGTCTTCTGGTCCCGTCCGGTAATCGCGATTTCAGCGCCTTCTGCAACGAAAAGGCGGGCGGTGGCCAGGCCGATGCCGCTGTTTCCGCCGGTGATGAGAGCCTTCTTACCTGCGAGTTTCATGATTGCTCCTTGATGACTGGTCCATCAACTAGGATGACCGTGATAGATGTGACATGGCATGTGCCCAATTTTGCTAAGTCAAACAGGGGAGCTCGGACGATCGAAGCCCTCCTGTTGCAGTGCGAACACTTGGGCCCTTGATCGTGTCTTTCAGATCAGGCTGCCAATTTCGCCATTCATGCCCGCCGAGAGATTGAAGCACCAGGTCGGAATGTCGATCCTATCCAACGGGGCGTTGACGATCGCCGTGAAGCTCGAATCGACAATTTCGAAGTCGTCCATATCTATTTCTCCACTTCTGCAAAGTTGTGCGTGGACGAGGGCTCGGTTCGAACGAGGGTGGTCGTTACGTCAATATTGCCGTGGACGGCCTTGGAGTACGGGCAGATCGTGTGGGCAGCATCATCTCAGTATTGAATATAGCTGCACAGGAGCGGCTGGACGTTTACTTACGTGGCCTGGCGCAGCGATTTGAACGACGCTCGCATCTCTGCAGTGAAGAGCGCCGGCTGTTCCCAGGCCGCAAAGTGTCCACCTTTATCGACTTTGTTGTAGTAGATGAGCTTGGGATACGCGCGCTCTGCCCAACTCCGCGGCGTCTGGTAGAGTTCGTCAGGGAAAACGCTCACGGCTGCCGGGATGGAGACGCCTTTGACGCCGAAAAATGAAACCTTGCTCTCAAGACATTCCCAATAGAGGCGCGCCCCGGAAACAAACGAGTTCGTCAACCAGGTGAGCGTGACGTTGTCGAGGACATCATCCCGTGTCAGGCCTTCGGGCTGCCCGTCAAACGCCCGAGAGATGAGCGCCAGACTCCGTGCGTCATGATCGAGGAAGTAACCAGCGATGCCGACAGGAGAATCGGCAACGCCGTAAAGCGCCTGCGGGCGCAACCCCATCTGGTAGCCGTAGCCGATACCCTTCGCATATACGAAGGCCAGGCGCTCGTACGCGAGTCTCTCGTCCGCGGAGAGATCGGACGGCGCCGGAGCGCCCGTAAGTGCAGCCTTGTCGACGTCGGGCGAAAACACTCCGGGCATGTTGGAGTGAATGCCAAGCAGCTCCGGATGCCCCTGGGCCGCCATCACGTCCGTGATGATCGCGCCCCAATCGCCGCCCTGCGCGACAAAATGCTTGTAGCCAAGGTGTTTCATGAGCGTGACCCAAGCGCGGGCGATGCGCTCAGGGCCCCAGCCGGTCGTCGTCGGCTTGCCAGAGAACCCGTAACCGGGCATCGACGGAATCACCAGATCGAAGGCGTCCGATGCGCTCCCGCCATGAACCGTGGGGTCGGTGAGCGGGTCGACAATCTTCAACTGCTCGATGATCGACCCCGGCCAACCGTGCGTGACGATGAGCGGCAACGCGTTCTTGTGTTTCGAACGAACGTGAATGAAGTGGATGTCCAGCCCATCGATCATGGTCATGAAATTCGGCAGGGCGTTCAGCCTCGCCTCGACTTTGCGCCAGTCGTACTCTGTCATCCAATAGCGCGCCAGTTTTTGCAGCGTCGCGAGCTGTGGGCCTTGCGATTGATCTGCGACAGTTTCCCGGTCGGGCCACTGGGTCACGCCTATGCGCCTGCGCAGGTCGACGAGGGCCGTCTCCGGAATGTTGACGCGGAAGGGGCGGATTGCGTTGTCTATGGCCGTATCCATCGATAGATCTCCTTGGTTCGACGTCTGACTGGACTTCTCGTCGGCCGCCGCCGCGGCCAAATGCATAGGACGAATGCTGACGGCGCCAACGGCTGCTGAGGCGGCAAGTAAGCTGCGTCGGGTGGAAGATGACGACATTGGCGACATGACTTTTTCCTTGGAGGAAATGCGAGCTTGCGCGTTGTGGCTTTTCGCGAAGCAATTTGTGGCGCAATCCTGCAGGACTTTTTCGCGCCCCGCCATCAAGCCTTTGGAAACGGCGCTCATATCGATGTATGAGTGGTTAGCGCCTCGAACGCGTGATTCAAAAGCACTTGGCGCCCACGTCGAGCGTCGAGTCTCCGCGTGTTGCGGGGCCATGTTTTTCCAGCTCCGCCCGAGAACTGCGGGGCGCTCGACGAGCATGGCGCCAAGAACTGCCTTTCTTGCGAGATGATGGGCCGCGCCAACCAGGCGGGCCGCGTCGCGCTCGGATTTGAGCTGATCGAGCCGCTTGGGTCTGGGCAAGGGACGATGATCTCAACGCCGCGGGCGGGTTTGTCGGCAGGATCACGCTGTCGCGGCTCGCGTCGTCGGCCAAACTGCACGATTTGTGGCGTGCGTGATGTCGGCGAGCCCGATTTTCATTTTGGCGCCAGCCAGACCGATGGTTCGAATCGCGACGCTGATCGGCCGGATCCGTCGAGCGACGACGTGGTCGAAGCAAGCGCGGACTTTCGACGTCTTGCCGTTGGCTCGCGCCGCAGCTTGCGGGCTGGGCGCTCTTCGATTCGGCGCGGCATATGTCGGCATCGGCGACAGCGCTCAGCCGTTCCTGGTTATCGAAAAGTCAAAGTTCGCCGCGCATCGGATCATGCGCCTCGGTCCTCGACGGAGAAGCGCGGCGAGCCCTATTTGGCCAAGGTTTTGGATGCGGTCCGATCTCTCGAGGCGTTGGCGCCCAAAAGTCCGTGATCGCCGCGCCATCGGCTGGCGTCAAAGTCGCGACGGAATCTCTCGCGATAGGGACGCTCTCCATTTGGCGGAGTCTGCATATCGCATCGGCTATCGGCCGCTTAGAGCCCTATCGAGACAGCCGATTAAAGCGCTTGGGTCGAATGGCTTTCTGAGCAAGCAAACGGCGCCGGCGGCGGCCGCTTTTGCTTCTAGCCCGGGCTCTGCACGCGCGGTGATCATGATGACCGGCACCTTGGAGTCGCGAGCCGAAAGCAGCCGCTTGAGATCAAACCCGCTCATGCCCGGCATGTGAATGTCAGTAATCACGCAATCACATAGACTTCCGCCGTCCTCTGCGACAAATTCCTCTGCAGAAGCAAAACCGCGCGCCCGGTACCCCACGGAGGCAAGCGAATCAATAAGCGCAACGCGGAATGGTTCATCGTCGTCGACGACAGAGACTACTGGCTCCCCAGCCACGTTGCACCTTTCCGCTGAGATCGCTCGCAGACAGCGGGCGGAGGCTGGCGATTGTCGCGTGCGCGTGCGGCGCCCGGGAATCATACACAAGTATTATGCTTGCACTTCATGATCGCTTGGGTCTGAGCGCTTCGGCCGACCTGACGAGATCAGGGAGGGTCCGCGCGCCCATTTTTCGCATGGCTGCGCCTCGATGAATCTTCACCGTTATCTCGCTTATGCCCAGTTCACCGGCAACCTGCTTATTCATCTTGCCGGCCGTCACCATCAGCATCACCTGCTTTTCCCGGGGGGACAGCGTTTCAAATCGCTGCTGCAACTGCGAAACGTCATCGTCCGCTTCCCGCCGCTGCCGATCGCGTTCGATGGCGGTCATCACCGCGTCAAGCATGTCCTGATCGTGGAATGGCTTGGGCAGAAAATCCACGGCGCCCCGCTTCATCGCGCGGACCGACATGGGAATGTCGCCAAAGCCGGTCATCATTACAACGGGGAGGCGAACGCCCATCTTGATCAATTGGGCCTGGAATTCTAACCCACCGATATCGGGCAAGCGAACGTCGATAACGATGCATCCGGGTTGATCGGCAAGGGTTGCGCTCAGAAAATCGCGCGCCGCCGCGTAGGTTCGGGCGCGAAGCCCCACGGAATCAAACAGATTTTCCAACGCGCCGCGCACCGACGCATCGTCGTCGACAACATGCACAATCGCGTTCTCGCTCGAATGGAACGGCATTAGAGGGGCCCGCATGTGAATACGTCCCACCCAACCTTTAGCATGGCAGAATTCGCCGTGTGGATCAAACCAAGGTATGAGTCGACCGCTTTCTTCGTCTGGCACCTCTCCGATCCCACGGATTTACGTGATCAGGCGGCTGGCAAATATGTCTATGTGCTGAGCCGCTGTGATCTAGAGGGTTTTCGACGTCAAATCTGCTCGATCCCGTCCAACTCGGCGCCAGACCGCATCCTGCTGGCGCGGCGCGCTCGAGGCAGCAACATGCGAGATCGTAAACGGACGCCGTTCATGGGGAATATTGCCCGTGGCGAGCGTTAGACGGACGATCTCGGAGGCAACGGGTGCCAGCTTGCACGGGCTTGGTCGGCCCTAGTCGCCCGAGTCGCTCAAAATTGGGGGTATAGCCTCTTGAGTTTGACGCGGGCATCGTTGGTCGTGAACTGCCAATCGGCTTTGGCGTGATGTTTGTTTCGATGGGCCTCCCAAGCGGCGATCTCTTTTCCGAGCGTTGGCTTGTCGGGGATGCGACGATCGAGGCATCGGTTGGTCAGGACGGCAAGTTCGGATTCTGCCATGTCGAGCCAGCTTCCGTGTTTGGGCGTATAGTGCCACTCGAAACGCTTGGCGAGGCGGCGCGCCTCCTCTGGTGGGAAGGCCGCGTAGAGCGAGGCCGCCGTGTGCGTGCTCAGGTTATCCTGAACCAGGACGATCTGTTTGGCGTCGGGAAGATGCACGTCGGATAGTTCTTTGAGCACCTGCGCGTAATCGACGGCGGCGTGATGGTCGGTGACCTTGACTTTGCGCCAGCCCTCCAGCGGAGCGAACGTCATGAATATGTTGGCCACGCCGTTGCGTTCGTACTCGTAGTCGTACCGTATCGGTTGCCCCGGCTTGGCTGGGATCGGCTTGCGCGTCTCGATGACCAACTGTTTCGACGTTTCATCGAGACAAACCAAGGGCCGCTCGGGATCACGCGGCTTCTGGTAGGTTTCCAGCACGTCTTCCATCGCTGCGACGAAGGCGGCGTTGGCGTCGGGTGGAATCACCCATTGCCGATTGCGGTGCGGTTGGAGAGTGTTTCCTGAGAAACTATGCCGGCGCCGGCATCTCGTGCAGCGTGTAGCCGAGAGACTTTGCGCGTCGTCGGAGGTTGGCGAGAACGCGGGCGCGATATCGATCCTCAGTAAGCGGCACGGCGATCACACGGCGATCGGACCTACCAAGTCGCGCGGCATTCGATAGCATCCTGAGCGGGCCTTGGATGCGTCGGATAGCGCCGTGAAGAATGACAGTCATAATGACACTCACAAAGACAGTCGCACAGCCGGTGTTCGCTATCGCCGGGTCGAGTTGATCACCGGAACGACGCGCCACCTGCGCAGGAGCGATGAGGAGCGGGCGCGGATTTTGTCGGAGAGCTTTGAGCCAGGCGCGAATATCGCAGCGGTGGCGCGTCAGAATGGCGTCAATGGCGGCCTGCTGCATTATTGGCGAAGACGCGCAAGGGCGCAGGCTTTGGAAGCGGGGGCGACGCAGGCGCCGCTTTTCGTCCCGGTAGCGATTGCCAACACGAATGAGATGGGCGGTAGCGAAGGTGCGCCTGCATCGGGATCGCCCCGACGGATGATTGAGATTGAGACGGCTGGCGCGCGCGTTCATGTTCCCGAGGGCGTCGACGCCAAGACGCTTTCGGTTGTGTTGGCCGCTCTGCGTCGCACGTCGTGATCGGCCTTCGCGGCGACTTGAAGGTATTGGTGGCGTCGCGACCGATTGATTTCCGCCGCGGGGTCCATGGCTTGGTTGCGATGGTCGCACAGGCATTGGGGGCCGATCCCTACTGCGGCAATATTTTTGTCTTCAGGTCGAAGCGGAAAGATCGGCTCAAGATGATTTTCTGGGACGGAACCGGGATGGTCCTGATGACAAAATGGCTCGAAGAAAACGCATTCACCTTTCCTCCTATTCAAGACGGCGCGGTTGTTCTGACGGCGACGCAGCTCTCGGTTCTGGTGGCGGGATTGGACTGGACCCATGTTGCTCAGAAGGCTGTGAGAAGGCCCAATAAGATCGCTTGAAACGCTTGCTTTTGCTGGCGATTCAGGGCGTTTTTTGCTAGTGTTGTTGCATGGCGCTTCGCCCCGAAACCCTGCCTCGCGACCCCGATCGTTTGATCGAGATGGTGCTCGCCTGCAAAGGCGAAATCGAGTCCTTGCAGGCGACGATCGTGAAGCTGAGGACGATCATTTTCGGGTCGCGGTCGGAAAAGAGCGCCGTCATCATCGCGGAGCAATTATCGCTGGGGCTGAGCGACGTCGCGACGGAAGCTGCGCTCTCGGCGCCGGCGAATGACGACGGCCCGGACGAGGGCGGGAACAAGACCGGTTCGGAAGGACGGAAGAAGCGCAACCGGAACATCGGGGCCTTGCCCACGCATCTCCCCCGCGTCGATGTGACGATCGAGCCGGAGACGACGACGTGTCCGTGCTGCACGGGCGGGTTGCACCGCATTGGCGAGGACGTCAACGACGTGGTCGATCGAGTTCCCGCGGTGCTTCGGATCCTTCGCACGATCCGCCCCAAATACGCCTGTCGGGCCTGCGAGGGCACGGTGGTTCAGGCCAAGGCGCGCCCCCGCCTGATTGAGAGCGGCATGGCCTCGACGGCCCTCGTCGCATGGATCGCCTCGGCGAAGTTCGCCTGGGGCTCGACGCTGTATCGCCAGACGCAGATCCTTGCCGGCCATGGCCTCGCCGTCGACCGCCAGACGCTGGCGCGCTGGATGAAGCGGGCGGCATGGACGGTGAAGGGGCTCTATGACCTGCAACTCGCGGCCATGCACAGCCATCCTCGCCTGTTCTGCGACGAAACGCCGGTGCGGGTGCTCGATCCTGGGCGAGGCCGAACAAAAGTCTGCCAGTTCTGGGCGCATGCGACGGACGATCGGTCATGGAAAGGGCCGGCGCCTCCGGCGGTCGCGTACGTCTTCGCGGGCGGTCGGGGCAAGAGGGAGATCCTGACCCAACTGACCGGGTTTGAGGGTGTGCTGCAAGTCGACGGTTATGCCGCCTATGCCTCGCTGGCGGGCGACAAGAAGACGTCGGGGAAAATCCGCCTGGCATTTTGTCTCGTTCACGCGCGAAGAAACTTCGTCGACGTCCACAAGACGACGAACTCGCCATTCGCCAAAGAGGTCATCGAACGCATCGCTGCCGTCTACGCGATTGAGAAGCGGATCCGCGGTCTCGAGGCTGACCAACGCCGCGCGGTCCGGCAGGCCGAGACGAAGCCGCTGATGGAGGCCTTGAAGGCGCGGCTCGAAGCCACCAAAGACGGCATATCTCGAAAGTCGACCCTGGTCGGGGCGATCGACTACGCGCTCGAACGGTGGTCGGGCCTGACGCTGTTCCTGGAGGACGGGCGGCTGGAGCCGGACACGAACATTGTCGAGCGTTCGATCCGGCCGATATCCATCGGAAAGAAAAATAGTCTGTTCTGTGGCGACGAAGGCGGCGGTGAGACCTGGGCGATTCTTGCGTCGCTCCTCAACACTTGCAAACTGCACGGCGTCGATCCCGAGACTTATCTGACCGACGTCCTCGAGCGCATGGTGTCCGGGGCGACGAAGAACAACCGATTGCATGAACTGCTCGTCTGGAACTGGAAGGCCGCGCGCGAGGCGGAAAAGGCCGCGGCATGACGACGGAAAAACGACGCAGGACGGCCAGGAGCGCCGAGCCCGCCAAGACCATGGCCGACTACGCGATGTCGTTCGACCGGCTCGGCCTTTGGATCGGCGAGCGCGCCAAGTCGGCGACGCTTCGTAATCCCCAGGCGACGTCCCTTTCCATGCTCGACGGCGCGGTCGCCGCCGTCGTCGCCGGGCCGGTCTCGATGATGCCCGAGGAATGGGTCTGCCCGCTGCTCGGCGTCTATCCGGACGACTTCAACCATGACACGGAGACATTCTCCGCGATCGCCGCCACGCTCACGCGGCACAACGCGATCGTCAACGCGCTGTCCACGAAACCGGAAAGCTTCGAACCCCTATTCGTGCGCGGACCAAACGGCGAGGTGGACCCGCGGGCCTGGTGCATGGGCTTCTACGCGGTCATCAAGTTGCGGCTGCTCGCGTGGTCCCGATTGATAAGCCCGAACGCTGCCGAGCACGGAATGCTGCTGCCGATATTGATCCACTGCGTCGACCCTTCCGGTCGCCCGGTTCTCGACCCCCAACGACGCCGTCCGGCTGCTTCGTCCTTCGCTCACGAGGCGTGGCGCGACATTCCCGCCGCCGTTGAAGCCATGCGCCAGTTCTGGATGCCGAGTCGGTTCGCCCGAGTTACATAGCCGCCGGAGCAGCCCGGGCAGGCAAGTGTATGCTCGCACCGCTTACGATCCTCATAGGACGACGCGCCGGGGTCGGCGTAGTCCATCCCATGTCGGAGGGCGTTGTAGAACAGGGTGGCGATCTTGCGTGCGGTTGCAGTCACCGCTTTGGCTTTGCCGACGCGTGCGGAGAGCCGTCGATAGAAGGCGCCCAGCGCAGTCTGGGTGCGACCGACGGTCACTGCAGCCAGCCTCAGCAGAGCCGCGGCTCTGCTGCCGGATCGCCGCGTTCGCGTCGAAAGCACCTTGCCCCCCGAGATCTTGTTGGCCGGCGCCAGGCATAGCCAGGATGTGAAGTGCTTGGCGTTTGGCCAAGCGGAGAGGTCGGTCCCGCACTCGCCGATCAGTTTCAGCGCCAGCGAAGGACCGAGGCCATGAATTTGCGTCAGATCGACGCCGAGGACCGCGTGCAATGCCGCCCGCGCATCGAAGGTCGGCGCATTGGGCGTCTTGTCTCGATGACGAGCTCGCGGCAGCCGCCCCGCTGGTTTGGCTGCGGCGTCTCGAAGACGCTGCAAGACCGCTTCGATCCGCAAATCGCACTCCACCACCTTGGCGTGGTAGGCGTCGTGAAGCTCAAGGGCCTGTCCGAGAGCAAAGACATGCTCCTCACGCCAGTTTCCAGCCAGCGCGGCAGCGATCTCAGCCTCCGAGGCATGGCAGCGCCGATCCCGATGAGTGGCCAGAACGGCGGGATCCCGTTCACCCGCAACCACCGCGCGGATGATCCGCATCCCGGTCTCGCCGGTGATGTCGGTCACCACGTGATGGAGTTGAACGTTCATCTGCATCAACGCCTTCTGCATATGCTGGATGTGCGAGGCGCTGTAGTCCAGCAGGCGCTCGCGTTGGCGCAGATAGGCGCGCAATGCGGCCAACTCGCCCTTCGGTCTGAAGCTGGCGCGCAGCAGCCCATATTCGTGTAGCCGTCTCAGCCATTGGGCGTCGCTGACGTCGCTCTTGCGTCCCGGCACGCGCTTGGCGTCGCGGGCGTTGACCAGCACCACCTCGAATCCGCGCTGTTCGAGCAGTTCGTAGGCAGGTATCCAATAGACGCCGGTGGACTCCATCGCGACCGTTCGAACGCCGCAGCGCTCGAACCAATCGGCCAACTGTTGCAAATCGCCGGTGCAGGTCCCGAAGGCGCGCACTGGCTCAGGGTCCCGGTCCGGCGGAACGGCCGCGACATGCATCCTTGAGCCGATATCGATCGCTGCGGCATCAGGATGGGTGGGGGTGAAGTCTCGTTCGGCGCGGCGCCGCTTCGATTTGGTCATGATGTGATGCTCCTCTCACTCAAGTGGAGAGGCTGAGCCGCGCAAGGAGATCAACTTCCTGACCGGGATCGCCGCGATGGCGTCACCACTCTCAAGTGCGCAACAGCTCATGGACCACGTTTTTTGACGGGGTTACCACCACCAGAAGACTATCGGCCGCTCCTCCCCAACGGTCAGGATATCAGCTCCGTTTCTGCCGCCACAGGCCGGCCCCGGCCGGCGACGGGTTTTTTAGAGTCCGTCCGATCGTGTTGTCGCTCGCTTTCTCGACGATGTTCAGTTCGACGACCTTCTCTTCGAGCAGCCGCAGGCTCCAACGCGCGAAGCCCTCAGGAGCCGGAGAGCAGGCCAAGGCGATCAACTTGGCCTCGGCCGCGCCGTCGAAAATTCGGGGACGGGCGGAATTCGGATTGTATTTGCGCAGCAGCGTCGCCTCGAACCCTTCTTCGACCAATTGTCGCCGTGCGCTACCGACGGTGTTGACGCTGGTATCCAACGCCGCCGCTATTTCGCGGTCGGTCCAACCTTCTCCCGCCTCCGACGCGTCCGCTTTGAGCAGGATCCTCGCCTTCGTGATCAGTTGCGCCGATCGCTTGCCTGAGCTGATCAGCGCCTCAAGCCGCTCGCGCTCCTCCGCGCTCAATTTCGCAACGTACTTCTTCGCCCCAGTGCTTGTCCCTGCCACGAATCATCTCCATCCTCGCCCCGCCGGCGCAGGCACAGAGATTCGGAAATGCCACCAAGTTTCAAGGACGCGAGCGACTAGGCGTCTTAGATTTGGACCTCTGAGCGGGCGGCCGGACGGGGACGCGCCACCGATGACGCCACGCGGCCGGTGGGCGACATACCTCGCAACTTTGCCACACAGCGCGAGTTGTAGCCCCGAGTTCGCCGGGCATTCGAGTAGGGCAGTTTCGACCGTTTTGGTCACAGCCGATCCCGACTGCCGCGCTCGCGACCTCGCGCTGAAAGCCCGGGATTATTCGCTATTTGAGCGAGCCCGTCGACGAGAGCATCTTCTCTCTCGCATCCTCTCCCGTCCTCCGCCCGACATTCCTTGAGAACCCCGGCGAGTTGAGCGGCTCGCTCGCGGGGATGCTTGGCTTACCGTGGCCGAAGGTGTAACTTTCTCATATCGCCGTTACCTGGAGGAGCCGTGCGCGCCTGAGTTTGAGCTGACCCTCAGCTCGCTGGGCACGGGCCTGACGGCGAAGTCTGGCAAATGGACTCATCCTTTCGGTTCAGAGCTGGCAGCGATTATAGCCTCCAGGTGCTGGGGGAAGATGGTGAGCGCGTCTTCTGCAGGGGATGGCGCGATGGCGCCGACGGCACCCGGAAGGGCGTACTTGCCGTGCTTCCCGCCGCGGAGCACCCGGCGCCTCTCAGCCTCGATCGCCTCGCGCGCGAATACGGATTGAAGGATGAACTAGACGGCGCCTGGGCGGTGCGGCCGCTGGAGCTCGTGCGCGACCATGGTCGGACCATGCTGGTGCTCGAGGACCCCGGCGGTGAGCCGCTCGATCGGATTCTCGGTGCGCCTATGCAGGTGGGAAGCTTCTTGCGACTCGCCATCGGTATCGCCACGGCCCTGGGCAATGTCCACGAGCGCGGCCTCATCCACAAAGACGTCAAGCCGGCCAATATCCTCGTCGACGCCGAAACCGGCGCGGTCCGGCTGACGGGTTTCGGCATCGCGTCCCGCCTGCCGCGCGAGCGCCAGGCCCCTGGACCGCCCGCGGTAATCGCGGGCACGCTCGCCTATATGGCGCCGGAACAGACCGGACGCATGAACCGCTCGATCGATGCCCGCAGCGATCTCTACGCGTTCGGCGTCAGCCTTTACCAGATGCTCACGGGCGCGCTGCCCTTCACTGCAGACGATCCCATGGAATGGATCCATTGCCATATCGCCCGGCAGGCAACGCCGCCCAGCGAGCGGGCGAACGAGATCCCCGCGCCGCTCTCAGCGATCGTGATGAAGCTGCTCGCCAAGACCGCCGATGAGCGCTACCAGGCCGCCGCGGGCGTCGCGACCGACCTCCGGCGCTGCCAAGGGGAATGGGAGGCGGGCGGTCGGATCGAGCCGTTCCCTCTGGGCTTGCACGATGCGTCGGATCGGCTGCTGATCCCAGAGAAGCTTTACGGGCGGGAGCGCGAGATTGACGCGCTGATCGCTTCCTTCGACCGCGTCGTGGCGAATGGCGCAACGGAACTGGTGCTGGTGTCCGGTTATTCCGGCATCGGCAAGTCCTCGGTGGTGAACGAGCTTCACAAGGCGCTCGTCCCGCCGCGCGGCTTGTTCGCGTCCGGCAAGTTCGACCAGTACAAACGCGACATCCCGTACGCCACCCTGGCTCAGGCCTTCCGGAGCCTTGTGCGGCCCCTTCTCGGTGAGAGCCAGGCGGAGCTGCGCAGGTGGCGGGACTCCTTAAACGCAGCGCTCGGTCCTCACGGCGCGCTCATCGTCAATCTCGTCCCCGAGCTGGAACTCGTCATTGGCAAACAGCCGCCGGTCCCCGACTTGCCGCCGCAGGACGCCAAGAATCGCGTCCATATGGTTCTCCGGCGCTTCCTCAGCGTGTTCGCGCGCAAGGAACACCCGCTCGCACTGTTCCTCGACGATTTGCAATGGCTGGATGCAGCGACGCTCGACCTCCTTGAGCACCTTGTCACGCACTCGGAGGTGCAGGGCCTGCTGCTCGTAGGGGCGTACAGGGACAACGACGTCGGCCCCGCGCACCCTCTCCGCCAAACGTTCGAGGCAATCCGAAAGGCAGGAGCAAGGGTCGAGGAGATCGCGCTGACGCCTCTCGGGCTCCACGATATCGGCCGGCTCGTCACCGACGCCCTGCATTGCCAGCCGGAGCGCGCGCGGCCCCTCGCGCAAATGGTGCACGAGAAGACCGGCGGCAATCCGTTCTTCGCGATTCAGTTCCTCACGGCACTGGCAGAGCAAGGGCACATCGCGTTCGACCCGGTCACGCCAGCCTGGCGCTGGGACATCGATGTCATCCGCGTCAAGAATTACACCGACAACGTGGTGGACTTTATGGCGGGAAAGCTCAAGCGTCTCCCCGCCACCACTCAGGAAGCCCTGAAACAGCTCGCCACCCTCGGCAACGCCGCCGAGATCGCGACCCTGACCCTGGTTCACGGCAATACTGAAGAGGCGATGCACGCCGCCCTCTGGGAAGCCGTGCATGCCGGTCTCGTCATTCGTGAGGGTAGCGCCTACAATTTTCTCCACGACCGCGTCCAGCAGGCGGCCTATGCGCTGATCCCGGACGAGCGGCGCGCCGAGGCCCACATGCGCATCGGCCGCGTGCTGCTCGCGAGCCTGACGACGGACAAACTCGCCGAGCATCTCTTCGATGTCGCGAACCAGTTCAATCGGGGCGCCGCGCTGCTGGTCGAACGCGACGAGAAACTGCGGGTGGCGGCGATCAGCCTGCGCGCCGGGCAGAAGGCCAAAGCGTCGGCGGCCCATGAATCGGCGTGTAACTATCTCGCAGCCGGCACGGCGCTGCTCGATGAAAGCGACTGGAGCAGCCAGTATGAATTGATGTTCAGGCTGTGGCTAGAACGCGCGGAGTGCACGTTTCTGACGGGTCGCTTCGACACGGCCGAGCGACTGATTGAGGAGTTGTTGCGGCGCGCGATGTCGAAAGTCGACCAATCAGCCGCCTATCAACTTAAGGCCCAGTTGCATGAAGTGAAGGGGGAATACCCGCAAGCCATCGACAGCGGGCTCACATGCCTGCGCCTGTTTGGCATCGACCTCCCGGCGCACCCGACCTGGGGGCAGGTCCAGGTCGAATACGAGGCGGTCCAGCAATCCCTCGATGGGCGCCCGATCGAAAGCCTGATCGATCTGCCGCTGATGACGGATCCGGACCTGCAGGCCGCCATGCGTCTGCTTTCGGTCCTCGACGGCCCCGCCGGCTTTACCGGCCTCCCATTCTACTGCCTGCTCTCGTGCCGCATGGCGAACATCAGCATACGGCACGGGCATAGCGGCCCTTCCGCGCACGGCTATAGCCTTCTTGGAAAGGTCGTCGGCCCGGCCTTTCGGCGCTACCACGAGGGTTATCGCTTCGGCAAGCTCGCATGCGACCTAGTCGATAAGCATGGCTTCATCGCCTACAGGGCAAGGGTTTACCACGCGATGGGGATAATTGCCTTCTGGACGCAGCCGATCGCGACGGCGATCGACTTCAATCGCGCGGGCCTTCGCGCGGCAATCGAGACGGGCAATCTGACGTGCGCCTGCTACACCTTGCACCAAGCCGTTACAAACCTTCTCCTTCGGAACGATCCGCTCGACGTGGTGTGGCGCGAGTCGGAGCTGGGTCTGGACTTCGCCCGAAAGGCCGGATACCGGGCCATGGTGGACATCATCGTGAGCCAGCAACGCTTTATCGCGGCCCTGCAGGGTCGGACCGCGACCGTCTCGACCTTCAACGACGCGCAATTCGACGAAGCAGCGTTCGAGGCGCAATTGGCGGGGAACTTGATACCAACGATAATATGGCGGTACTGGATACTCAAACTGAAGGCGCGCTTCCTGGCAGGCGACTACGCCGAGGCGCACGCGGCAGCCGAGAAGGCTGAGGCGCTCCTTTGGACCTCAAGCGTTCAGCTCCAGGTGGTCGACTACTTTTACTACGCCGCGCTCACGGTGACCGCGCTTTATGAGAACGCTTCTACCCACGAACAGCATGCGTGGCTCGAACTCCTGACGACGCATCGGGAACAATTGCGTGTGTGGGCCGAAAACCACCCACCGATTTTCGGCGGCAAGCACGCCCTGGTGTCGGCCGAAATCGCCCGAATCGAGGGCCGGGATTTGGACGCGATGCGTCACTATGAGGAGGCCATTCGATCGTCTCGCGAGCACGACTTCGTGCAGGACGATGGCCTCGCCAACGAACTCGCCGCGCGCTTCTACGCGGCGCGCGGTTTCGAGAAGATCGCGCATGGTTATTTGTGCGACGCCCGGCACGGCTACCTGCGTTGGGGGGCGCTCGGCAAGGTGCGGCGACTCGATCAATTAAATCCGCGCCTCACGGAGGAAGCGCCGGCACACGGCTCGACGAGCACGATCGTGGCCTCGCTCGAACACCTGGATCTCGCTACAGTCATCAAGGTGTCGCAAGCCGTATCGGGCGAGATCGTCTCGGAGAAACTGATCGACACGCTGATGCGCACTGCGATTGAGCACGCCGGCGCTGAGCGAGGTCTGTTGATTCTTGCGCGAGGGGCTGAGGAGCGAATTGAGGCGGAAGCGACGACCAGCGGCGATGCGGTGATCGTCCGTCTGCCAGGGGCTCCCCTGGCCGGGGCCGCGCTGCCGGAGTTGATCGTCCAATATGTCGTGCGCGCGCGGGAGAGCGTGATTCTCGACGACGCCTCTGCCCAGAATCCGTTTTCCCCCGATCCATACATCGGCCGGCATCGCGCCCGATCAATTCTCTGCCTGCCGTTGATCAAACAGGCCACGCTCATCGGCGTGCTCTACCTCGAAAACAACTTGATGCCGCATGTCTTCACGCCGACCCGGGTCGCGGTGCTGGAACTGCTGGCGTCGCAGGCCGCGATCTCGCTGGAGAATACCCGTCTTTACGCCGATCTCGAGGAACGCGAAGCGAAGATCCGGCGCCTGGTCGACGCCAACATCGTGGGAATCTTCATCTGGAATCTCGAAGGCGAGATTATCGAGGCCAATGATGCGTTTCTTCATATGGTGGGATACCGTCGCGAAGATCTCGGCTCCGGTCACCTGCGCTGGACGGACCTGACGCCGCCGGAGTGGCGCGAGCGCGACCGGCAGGTCGTGGCGGCAATAAGGGCGACCGGGACGGCCCAACCCTCAGAGAAGGAGTATTTCCGCAGGGATGGCAGCCGCGCGCCTGTGCTTGTCGGCACGGCGGGATTCGGTGGACGACGAGACGAGGGCATAGCCTTCGTGATCGACTTGACGGAGCGCAAACAGGCGGAAGCGGAAGCACGCGCAAGCGAGCGGCGATTCCAAGAAGTGCAGCTGGAGCTGGAGCACGCGAACCGCGTCGCCACAGTGGGGCAACTGTCGGCTTCGATCGCCCACGAGGTCAATCAACCGCTCGCGGCGGCAGTCACCAATGCGCAGACCGCTTTGCGCTGGCTGGAGGCGCAACCTCCAAACGTGGAAAAGGTTCGGCAGGCGCTCGGCCGAATCGTCAACGACTGTAAGCGGGCCAGCGACGTCATCGGCGGGATCCGCGCCCTCGTCAAGAAAGAACCGCCTCGGCGGAATCGCTTCGAGATCAACGAAGCGATTCTCGAGGTTATCGCCATGACCCGGAGCGAAGTCCTGAAGGACGGCGTCTCGGTACGGACGCAACTCGCGCAGGACTTGCCGTACATTCAAGGCGATAGGGTCCAACTGCAACAAGTGGTCCTCAACTTGATAGTCAACGCCGCGGAAGCCATGGGAGGCGTCGGCGAGGGGTCGCGAGAATTGCTGATCAGCACCGGCGAAGCCAGGTCGGAGGGCGTGCTCGTCGCGGTGGCGGATTCGGGCCCGGGGCTGGCTCACGCGAGTCTTGAGCGCCTCTTCGAGCCGTTCTACACGACCAAGCCCGCCGGCTTGGGAATGGGCCTGCCGATCTGCCGTTCGATCGTCGAAGCTCTCGGGGGACGATTGTGGGCGACCGCGAACGCGCCGCAAGGCGCCATCTTTCAATTTACGGTGCCTGCTCAACTTGAGGCGAACACAACGACCAGTGCAACGGACGGATAGGGTGTGAGTTGGCCGTCGGACTCCATCTAACCGCGGTACAGCGGCTTGTGGACTCTCAATTGATTAGCTGATGAGTTAATTCGGGACGACTCATCTAACTTGGCGTTGGTGCACAACCTGAGATCGGGGGGCAGCGGTGGCCCTCCCGGAGGTTTCAGGCGAGCCTTCGAGAGACGGGCATGCCGAGAGCGGTCATGCGGTTGAGCACCTTGCAGCCGACCCTGGCCTCGACCTTTTGTGCGGGCAGAGTCCGGGCGCGGAGCGTTCGGCCGATGATGGTCTTGTAGCGCAGCATCCCGGTCTCGACGAGCGAGCGCCGGCCGTAGCCGACGGCCTTCTGCCATCCCAGTCGGCCCTTGGCGGCGATCATCTCGATGTGGCGGTCACGCGGTGTCGGTGCGCCCGCGGCGGAGACCTCGCTGACCACAGCGGTAGCGCGGGGCGGAATGATCATGGTGGCCGCGGGAGCCCGATCGGCAACGGCCCGGTAGACAGGATCGCCGTCATACGCGCCGTCCGCCAGGACGGCGGCGATCGGGGCCGCAATCTGGTCAAGCAGCGGGCGAACCAGCGAGGCGTCGCCCTCCTCGGTCGTGGTCAAGGCCGAAGCGAGAACCTCGCCGGTGTCCGGATCGATGGCCAGGTGCAACTTGCGCCAGGTCCGCCGATCGCGGCCGCCATGCTTGGCCATCCGCCATTCGCCGGCGCCGAAAACCTTCAAGCCGGTGCTGTCGATCACCACGGTGACCGGACCAGCCGGCACGGCCAGGGCGGTGACCAAGGACAACGCGGCGCTGCGGCGCGACAGCGTCGTATGGTCGGGGACATCGAGGCTCAGACCCAGCGACGTCGTCACCGAACGCAACAGCCCCTCGGTCTGCCGCCATGGCCGGGCAAATGCCAGCCGCAGCATCACGCCGGTCTCGATGGCGAGGTCCGAATAGTGAGCTGACCGCCCCGGACGGCCGGTCCTCGCCGGATGCCACGCCGCGATCGCCTCGGGCGTCACCCACACCGTCAGGCTGCCGCGGTCGCGCAGCGCGACCTCGTACTCTCGCCAGTTCTCCACCCGGTACCGGGCTTTCGGGATCTTGTGACGGCGGGGCTCGTTATGCTTGTACGGCATCGGCAAATCATCGTCCCAGGTGCTGACGGCAGGTCCATCATCCTACTCCAGCGACCTACCCATGCCGCACGCTGCCGATTTGTGCACCAACGCCGGCCACCTGCAATCGCCGCCCGGATGTCGCGCGACACCTGGGCATGGTGCTCGGTCTCGAAGAAGCCGGCATCGACCGGCGGGCGCGCCAGGCCGTAGAACCGCATGACCTCGGTCAGCATCAGCCAACGCCTCCCCTTCGTCCTTGCGGAAAGCGGTCTCGTATGGCGGCGATGATTTCGGGGCGCGCCAGAGTCCGGTTCAGCAACGCATCGATGAACGCCCTGTCGTCATCCGACAAGGTTGCCAGCGGCACCCTGATCTCGTCGGCGATCGCGCACCGTGCCGCGATCGGATTGGCGAAGACGAGTTGATGGAACGGATCGGGGTCCTGGAACGGGCGCGCGGGGATCGCGGCAGCGTCGACCTCGCGCCGT
The DNA here is from genome assembly GCA_963822215.1 of uncultured Alphaproteobacteria bacterium. GTDB lineage: Bacteria > Pseudomonadota > Alphaproteobacteria > Rhizobiales > Beijerinckiaceae > Roseiarcus. The sequence goes on along the minus strand of CAWGGX010000013.1, from coordinate 174,566 downwards.
ATGCCGGTCATGACCACGGCATTCTCACCCGACAACGCCGCGCGCGGCAGCGCGAGCTTGCCGGCGAGGGCTGCCACTTGGTCGGCGCGGACCTCGTGGCGCGACTTGCGGTGCTTGCGATAGCGATGCAGCGGGATCGGGCCACCAGTCGGCCGGAACGGCCCCATGCGTTCGTCGCCGTGTTCGACCCAGAGTTCCTGGTCGAACAGGCCCCACCAGACCACGACCGTCTCGCCGGCGAGTTCGGCATCGACCTCATACACCACCCCCGCGACCGTCAGGCGGCAATCGATACCGACCAGGCGACGCTCCGGCTCGCGCGCGAAGACGCAGAACCGTTCCCAGGCACACATCTGCCGCACACCGTCGGCCGGCAAATGTGTCAGCCAGTCGTCGATGCGCGAATGCGGCTCGGAGCGATGGTCGCCGCGGTTGTAGGTGGCGATGAAGCGCGCAAGCCAGCGGTTCGCCTCCGCTTCGGTCTCGGGTTCATGGAAATGGTAGAGCGTCTCGTGCGCATCCTTCACGGTGCGGAATGGCCGTTCGACCTTGCCCTTGGACTGTATCGCCAACAGCACCCTGTGCCGGGGTGTCGACGACAAAGGCCACCATTACCCACCCCTTCTTGCCGACGAGCGGAAGAGAGATCGATGTCGTCGGACGCGTGAAGCACTGGGGTGAGGACCGTGTCGTCTATCTGAACGACGGCGGCCGGGTGCAATCGATTTCCGCAGCGTTCACCGACATTGGCCAAGAAGACGACTTCCGGCGCATCGCTGCTGGTCGGGCTGCGTTCCGTTCCTGTGATCTGCTGGAGCTGTGCCGCCGGCTTGACGCCCTCCTGTGCGTCCCAGCCGCTGGACGTGTGTAAATCAAATTACGCCGCGCATGTAAAGTCCATTATGCCGTATCTGAGGGAACCCTGAGCATTAATCACGACATAGGCGGTGCATTTTGGCCGGTTCTTGGGGAATGGTGGTTGACACAGTGTCACGTGCGGCGTATTTATATTTACACACGGTGGAGCTGACAGTGGCCAAGGCAAAGTCCAGGAATGAAAAGAGGGAGGCGCTGGCTCGCGATGGCGCACTCAATCTCCATCCCGAAGCGGTCCGCGATGCCTTGTTCGCCGACAACGCCTTTTTCGATCCCGCCGACCTGGTGCAGGTTCGCTACGAGATGGTGCGGCGCCATGAGGTGGACGACCAGGCGATCAGCGAGGTTGCGGCAAACTTCGGCGTGTCGCGGCCAACCTTCTACAAGGCGCAGGCGGCGCTGGCGACTGCAGGGCTTGCTGGATTGCTTCCCAAGCAGCGCGGGCCGAAGGGCGGGCACAAACTGTCGCAGGAGATGCTCGCGTTCGACACCGAGTTGCGAGCCGGGAGCCCGGTCATAACCATGCCCGAACGGCTCGCCGCCCTCGAGGCTCGGTTCGATGTCAGAGTCCACCGACGTAGCCTGGAACGTGCTGTGGCGCGTAAAAAAAATTGACGGACGCCGATCTGTCCTTCGCCGCCGGCCAGCCGGCCGCCGCCTACGAAGCCCTGCGCGCGGCCGTCTTGAGTGGCCACTCGAACGGCCAGCGCGGCCTCGCCATCCTTGTTCACCGCGGGCTTGCGGCATGGGCCGGCGAGCTGAAGCCGGAGGCGCCACCTGCGTCGCCATCGTCCACGACGCCCGGCCCGTCCATTCGTTCGGCCGCTCCGGCATCGACGCCGAACGAACTCACCCGCGTTCTGGCCGGAATCATCGTTGCTCTGACGACAGGGGACATCCATGCACATGCCTGACCTCAAGGTCACTGCCGACCACCTGCGCCGCGATGCCTATCTCTACGTCCGCCAATCCACCCTTCGGCAAGTCGCCGAGAACGTCGAGAGCACGCATCGCCAATACGCGTTGCGCGACCGAGCCGTGGCGGCGGGCTGGCCGGTCGAGCGGATCCATACGATCGACAACGACCTCGGCAAATCCGGTTCGAGCGCAACGGCGCGCGATGGCTTCCAGCACCTCGTCAGCGAGGTCGCTCTGGGCAGGGCCGGCATCGTCATGGGCTTGGAGGTCTCTCGACTGGCGCGCAACTCGGCCGATTGGCACCGCCTGATCGAACTCTGTTCCTTGAGCGGCACCCTCATTCTCGACGAAGACGGCATCTATGACCCCGTCTCCTTCAACGACCGGCTCCTGCTCGGCCTCAAAGGGACGATGAGCGAGGCCGAGTTGCACCTTATCAGGGCACGTCTGCGTGGCGGAATCCTCAACAAGGCGCGCCGCGGCGAACTCGAGATCCGGCCGCCGGTCGGCTTGCTCTATCGTCCCGACGGCAAGATCGTGCTCGACCCCAACATCGAGGTGCAGAGCGCGATCCGCATGCTGTTCGACACCTTCGATCGAACCGCCAGCGCCATGAAGACGGCCCGCTTTCTTCGCGAGCAAGGCCTGCAGTTCCCGTCGCGACTGCAGTCCGGCCCCAACAAAGGGGAACTCGTTTGGGCGCTGCCCAATCATGCTCGGGTCCTGCAGGTCCTGCATAATCCACGCTATGCCGGGGCCTTCGTCTTCGGCCGAATGCGCAGCCGCAGGCGTCCCGATGGCAGCACCGCCATCATCAAACTGCCCAGAGGGGAGTGGCAGTTCGTCATCAAGGGCGCGCATGCCGGGTACATCGACTGGGAGCGCTTCGAAGCCATCCAACAGCGCTTGACCGACAATGGCGGCGCCTTCCGAGCCGATCGCCGCAGCGGGCCACCCCGCGAAGGCCCGGCCCTATTGCAGGGCCGGGTGCTGTGCGGCATTTGCGGTGAGCGAATGGGTGTCCAGTATCATCGCAGGCGCGGCGACGAATACGGGCGACCCGACTATGTCTGCCAGGAGCTCCTCGTTCGCCGGGGCGGCAAGATCTGCCAGACCGTGCCCGGCAAGGCAGTCGACGCGGCAATCGGCGCCCTTCTCGTCGAGTTGGTCACACCAATGAATCTGGAGGTGACGCTGGCCGTCCAGCAAGAACTCGAAAGCCGCGCCGCCGAGATCGATACGGCGCGCCGCCAGCATGTCGAACGCACCCGCTATGAGGTCGAACTGGCGCGCCGCCGCTATATGAACGTCGACCCCGACAATCGCCTCGTCGCCAACTCGCTCGAAGCCGAATGGAATGAAAAGCTCCGTATCCACAGCGATGCCGCCGCCGAGTATGATCGCCGGGCCCGCGAGCAGGCCGCCGCATTGGATGAGCAAGCGCGTCTGCGCATTCGCGAACTCGCCGAACAATTCCCCCGCGTCTGGAATGATCCCCGCGTGCCCTCGGCCGAACGCAAGCGCATCTTCCGTCTGCTCGTCGAAGATATAACCTTGCAGAAAGGCCAGACCACGATCACCGCCAATCTGCGCCTGTCTGGCGGCGCCACCCGTACCCTGGTGCTGCCACGTCCGTTGTCCATCGCCGATATCCGTAGGGTCAAGGCGGAGATCGTCGCCGAAGTCGATCACCTCTTGAACCATCACAACGATCCTGAAATCGCCGAAATCCTGAACGGCCGAGGCTTCCGCACCGGAGAGGGCTTGCCCTACGATCCCAGAAAGATTCACGACATCCGCAAAAACCATAACCTATCAAGCCGTCCCGATCGCCTTCGTCGGCTCGGCATGCTCACAACACGTCAACTTGCCGACCACTTCGAAGTCTCGCAGTCAGCCATCCAAAAATGGGGCCGGCAGGGGCTGATCAAGAAATCCTACCACGACGGCTTGCGTGACCTATGGGAAGTCCCCGCTGAACAAATCGTCGTGAAGGGGCGCCCCGGCCGGGCAGCCTCGGCCCATCTCGCCCCAATTGGTACGCCACTATCCGAATGAGGTGCAGTATGAAACACACTCCTTGGCGCGCGCCGTCGTTCGCCGTCCGTCCGAGCCGGCGGGCATGTGCGGCAGGATCTCGACGCCAAGGCTTTCCATCACGCGCTTGAACACCGCCGATTTCGCGACCGGCCCGTTGTCGAGGGAGAGCGCGGCCGGAATGCCCTGGAACGGGTCCGCCTCATCGCCCGCCTCCGGTGGCTTCGGCGACATGGCGTTGAACAGGAAGCGCAGCGCCGTCTCGACATCCTCGCCGTAGACGCAACGGTATTCCTGATAGGCGACGCCCGAGCGATCATCGACGACGGAGAACAGCATCAGGATGGGCGCCCCCTGCCGGTCCGCGTCGATCCAGGCCGGCATCTTCAGGTGCTTTAGGTCGGACGGGCTCATGTCGAAGTGCCACAGAGCGTTGGCGCACTCGGCCTGGAAGCGGACCGCAGGCGGCTGGGGTGTCATCCGCTCGTGGTCGTAGCCGAGGCGCCGCAGGTGGCGGTTGACGGTCGAGGCGGTCAGCTTGCCCGGCGCCAGCTTCTGAAAGCCATTCGGCGTATCGACGCCGTGCTCGACCAGCAGCTGCAAGGTGCGCACCGTCGACAGGTGGCGGCCTTTCTTGTTGGTGGTCCTGATCTTCATGGCGGCGACGATCTCGCACCAGCGCTCGATCTCCGGCGCCGGCATCGCCCGTGGACGGCCGCGATCGGCGCGATGTGCGTCCTTTGGACGGCGCTCGCCACACAGCAGGCGGTACAGCGTGGCTCGGCTGACGGCGTAGAGTTGCGCCGTGGATGCCATCAGAACGTTGCGCTCCGGATGCCGCATCGGCAGCGCCATGAGACGACGGCGCAAAGCCGAAAGCGCCTCGGTCGGTACGCCGCCGCCCCTCGGCATCACGCGTCCGCAGTCGCGTTGGAGTGCCGCCGCAAGACGGGTGGAGGCCGGGAGCGTGTCTTGCTGGCCGCGCCGGGACGATGCGTGCCGTCGAGCACGGCTTGGCCGGCGGCCTTCGGCGTCCCGTCGCCGTTGACGTAGGTGTAGAGGGTGGTGGTCGTGAGATTCAGGCGCTTGGCCACTTCGGCCGCGACAGCCTTGCGATCCGCCATCGCCGACATCGCCATCATCAGCGTGGCGCGATCCATCTTGCGCGGTCGCCCGCCCATGCGTCCGCGCGCACGGGCTGCGGCAAGCCCCGCCATGGTGCGCTCGGCGATCAGCTCGCGCTCGAATTCAGCGAACGCGGCAAAAATGCCGAACGCGAGTTGCCCGTTGGCGGTCGTCGTGTCGATCTGCGCACCGGTGCCGGTCAGAACCTTCAACCCGACGCCCCGGGTGCGCAGGTCCTCGACCGTGTTGACCAGGTGACGCAGGTCGCGCCCGAGCCGGTCGAGCTTCCAGAGCACCAGCGTGTTGCCGGGCTGGATCGCCTTCAGGCAGGCTGTCAGCCCAGGGCGGGCATCGTGGCGGCCTGACGCGAGGTCCTCGTAAATGCGGGTGGGATCAACGCCGGCCGCAAGCATCGCGTCCCGTTGCGGCGCCAGCGTCTGGGTGCCGTCCGACTTGGAAACGCGGACGTAGCCGATCAGCATCGCGGCACCCGGAGCCTCAGGAAAGATCAAGCTTACCCTGCAAGCTTGCGATCAATTCCGCAACGGGTTTTCTGGTGGAATCTGCGGGCGATCGGCCGGCTGCGCTCAGTCACCAGGAAACCGCCCGTTTTTCTCGCGAACCATCCCGTGATCGCCACGCCGCGATCCGTCTCACTTATCGTGCGTCGAGATTTACGATCTCGCGTCCGTCTCACATAGCGTGCGCTCAGTCTCAAATAGCGTGCGCCGGAACGTCCCTTCCGTCTCAGCTAATGTGCGTCGGAAACCGCCCTTGATTGCGCGTTCGCCACATTTCGATTGCGCGCCGCTACAACTACGGGCTCTTCGCCAACGCAAGCCGCGCCCAAAACATCGCAAAAGCCCGCGCGCTGCTCGGCGCCGACCCGCCTGCCGCCGACCCGCAGCCGGAGGTCGCACAGGACGCGCCGCGCGTGGCGTCCTGCCCATGCCCGCGCTGCGGCGCCCGCATGATCGTCGTCGAGGTCTTCGCCCGCGGCTGCGAGCCGAGGTGGCGCCCGACGCCCGGCAGGTTCGACACGTCATGAGCCAGACTCCCTCCGCGCGCCGCCGTCTTCCCCTTCCATCGCGCTGGCTCCACGCCCGCGGCGATCCCTCTCGCCGCGACCACGCCAATCAGCCAGTCGATCGGCCGTTCATACCCTTCACGCCGCCACCGAGATCCCCAATTGCGCGCTTCCACGCTCCTCTCCGCACCCGGTCCAGGCCGCCTCGCGCTAGCTTCGCGCCCACCGCCTTAACCGGCGTGAAAATCAAATCCCCATAACGCCGGCCGCTCGCAAGGGCGGCCAAACTCCCCGCGACTTCGTGCCCTGGCGCTTTTTGGACGCCGGCCGTCGGAGCACGCGGCGCCGCTCGTGATGCCGGCGTCCAAAAGCCTGCACAACAACGGACATCGGCATTGCTTCACCTTGGCGTCGCTTCGATGCCCGAACTCGAACGCCGCGACCCTGAACACGCCGAGCGGCGAAAGGCGGCTATGGGCGATCGCGGAGTTGAGTTGTCGACTTCCGGCGATCGAATGTTCCTTCGCCAGTCGGCGCGCGTCAGCAGAGCGATACGGCCTTCCACTTGCTAAAGGCGTTCAACGGACGCATCCTTGGTTTTCGTATGGACGACAACTGGCCACGCTAGGTAAACACTGAAAAGGTCAGGAGCAGATTCTTAGGGGTTTGGAAGCATGCCTCAACATGATCACCATAACGGTCAAGGTTCGGAATTGTCGGAGATGAGTTTGCGCGTGCGCGCCCTTGAGACAATTTTGACTGAAAAAGGTTATGTTGATCCTGCGGCGCTCGACTTGATAGTCGAAACTTATGAAACGAAGATCGGCCCGCACAACGGGACCAAGATCATCGCCAGAGCTTGGACCGACGAGGCGTTCAAACAAGCGCTGCTCGATGACGCAACGAAGGCCGTGGCCGCATTCGGTCAAGCGGGTCGCGTCGGCGACCATCTGGTGGCGGTCGAGAACACGCCCGAGCTCCACAACATGGTCGTGTGCACGCTTTGCTCCTGCTATCCGATCGACCTTCTTGGAACGCCGCCGGTCTGGTACAAATCGGCGCCCTACCGCTCTCGCGCGGTCAGGGATCCGCGCGGAGTCCTGGCCGAATTCGGGGTGACCCTGCCGTCCGACACGGAGATCCGGGTCTGGGATTCGACTGCCGAGACGCGCTTCCTTGTCCTGCCCATTCGCCCCGCTGGAACGGATGGCTGGGACGAGGGGCGGCTCGCCGCGCTGGTCACACGCGATTCGATGATCGGGACTGGGCTGGCGAAGAAACCCGAGGACGTGAGTCCATGAACGGTATCCATGACATGGGCGGCATGGACGGTTTCGGCAAAGTTGAGCCCGAGGCGAACGAACCCGTTTTCCATGCGCCTTGGGAAGGTCGCGTGATCGCAATGATGCGCGCGATGGGCGCCGCCGGCGCCTGGAATTTGGACATGTTCCGCGATGCGCGAGAGCACCAGGGGCCGGCAGTCTATCTCACCTCTTCGTATTACAGGAGTTGGGCGCTTGCTGCTGAGACGCTCGCGCTCGGGCGCGGGTATGTCGCGGCCGAGGAGTTGGCGGCTGGCCATGCTCTGCACCCCGCGAAGTCGCTGCCGCGCGCAGTGTTGCGCGAAAAGGACGTGCCTGCCGCTGTGCGGCGCGGTTCCTACGAGCGGCCCTCGACATCGCCCGCGCTATTCAAAGCAGGCGATCGCGTGCGGACAAAGAACATGCATCCGACAACGCACACGCGCCTTCCCAGGTACGCCCGCGGGCGGTCGGGCGTGATCGAACGGGTGCTCGGATATCAGGTCTTTCCAGACAGTTCGGCACTCGGACACGGAGAAGACCCTCGGTGGCTATACACAGTGGTTTTTGAGGGGCGCGAATTGTGGGGCTCCGACACTGACGCCTTCCTCAAGGTGTCTATCGATGCCTTCGAGCCTTATCTGGAGCCGGCGTGAGCGCGACGGACCCAAAAGCCCAACGCTCGACGACGGAAGCGGCGCCGGGCCTCGCGCGTGACGAGAGCGGTCGCGTCTTTCGCGAATCCTGGGAAGCCCAGGCTTTCGCGATTGTGCTGGCCCTCCACGAACGCGGTGTCTTCACGTGGCCCGAATGGACGGCCTCTCTCGCAAACGAGATCCGACGCGCTCAGTCCGGCGGTGATCCCGATACCGGCGAGACGTACTACCATCATTGGCTCGCAGCGCTGGAGCAGATCGTCGTTGCGAAGGGCCTGACCACATCCGCAATGCTCACGCGTTACCACGACGCATGGGACGCAGCGGCGAGCCGCACACCGCATGGAAAGCCGATCGAACTTGCGCCGCACGACTTTCCGTCGTAGCGGCGTTCTTTGACGCCGTGTCTCCTCTGGCGCGTCACTCTGGGCGAGGCGCCGGTTGAATACAGTTCGCGCCGGAGCCGCGTAGCGAGGTCTGCATTGGGCGGACCTTTGCCGTTCCGCGGCGATGCTGGAAGCCAGCTCTCCTGCCCAATCCTGCCTCCGATGCCAACTCGTAGAGACGGCTGGATCACGCGGGTTCATCTGACAGTGCGTTTGTCGTGATCTGCACCATCAGCGCGAGTCGAACTCACATGCCCAGATCGCGACGCTTGAGAGTGGCGCTGTGGCGCTGGACACCTCGCGAATCGCTATTCTTAGCCTACGTGACAATGCCGCCAAAATTCAGGGCGTTGCTGGATGAAGCCTGCGCTGGGCTCGCCCTTACATCTCGACGGGTATAAACTTGCAGGGACGACACGTGAGCGACTGCGTAGCGCCGTCAGGACGATTGGAGGAAAGCGTTCGCCGCCTGACGCTCGAGGCGCATCAGTTTTTCGACGGGCCTTCCCGTCACAGGGGCCGCCGCTTAGAGCAAAACACGTCTTGCACGATCTGATGCGATATGATGAATCGCGAGCGCTTCGGCAACGTCCCGAGGCGCCGCGAGCTCGCCGGAAGCCTTCATCTCCGAGATCACGCGGGCAACGAGGCGGGCGATTTCGCCGAAGGCTATCCGCCGGTCCAGGAACGCGGCGACGGCGATCTCGTTGGCGGCGTTGAGAGCGGTTGGCGTGCCCCCGCCCTCCCTGAGGGCGTCAACGGCGAGGCCGAGCGCAGGGAAGCGGGCGAGGTCAGCCCGCTCGAAGGTCAGGCGGCCGAGGGCGGCGAGATCGGGTGCTCGGACTCCTGAAACGATCCGATCCGGATAGGCGAGACAATGGGCGATCGGTGTGCGCATGTCGGGCGAGGCCAGACCTGCGATCAGCGATCCGTCGGCGAACGCGATGAGGCCGTGAACGATCGATTGCGGATGCACAACGACGTCTAGCCTTTCGGGCGACACGCTGAACAGAAAATGCGCCTCGATCAACTCGAGCCCCTTGTTCATCAGGCTGGCGGAATTGATCGTCACCTTCGGACCCATCACCCAGTTCGGATGAGCAAGCGCCTCCTCGGGCGTTGCGCGCGCGATGCGCTCGGCGCTCCACTCGCGGAAGGGACCGCCAGACGCGGTGATCGTCATTTTCACGATGGTGTTCGGATCGCGAGCGCCGATAGCCTGGAAGAGCGCGTTGTGCTCGGAGTCCATTGGCAAGAGCAGCGCTCCGGCGCGTTTGGCCGCCTGCATCACCGCAGCGCCCGCGCAAACCAGCGTTTCCTTATTAGCGAGCGCGACCGTCCGTCCCGCCGCGACCGCGGCAAAGGTCGGCTCCAGCCCGGCCGCGCCGACGATCGCCGAGACGACCAGATCGGCCTTGCGCAGGGCCGCCTCGCGAACCGCTGCGGCCCCTGCCGCAGCCTCGACGCGCGAACCGGCAAGCCCGCTCTTGAGGTCGGCGTATCCTGCCGGATCCGCGACCGCTGCGAATTCGGCGCCAAGCTCTACCGCGCGCCGCGCCAGTGCTGCGCCGTCGCGCCCGCTCGCCACCGAGACCACCTCGAACCGGTCTGGCGCCGCGCCTATCACCTGCGCGCACGACCTCCCAATCGATCCCGTCGCCCCAAGGATAGCGAGCCGCTTGGGTCGCGTTCCAGGGAGTGAGCCGCGCGTATGCGCCGGCTCGGGACGCAGGGCGGCCGCCTCGCTCACCATTAAAGGACCCCGCTTGCGAGGTAGGAACCCTCGCTGATTGACGGCGGTTAAGACCGAGGCGAACACCGGCCCGGCGAAGAAAACGTCTAGCCTATCCGTCGGGCCGACATGGTCGACAAATTCCGACCCAAAAAATTCCGCTTCAGTCTTGGATTCGAACGAATCGCCGAGTTCCGACGGCATTGTCACGTTGACCAATTCTACGTGTAAATGGCCCGACGCGCTAGTGGGCCGCACGCAGAGCAATCAATGGCTTACAGGCGTTGGTGCACAACCTGAGATCGTGGGGGCAGCGGTGGCCCTCCCGGAGGTTTCAGGCGAGCCTTCGAGAGACTGGCATGCCGAGAGCGGTCATGCGGTTGAGCACCTTGCAGCCGACTCTGGCCTCGACCTTCTGCGCGGGCAGCGTCCGGGCGCGGAGCGTTCGGCCGATGATGGTCTTGTAACGCAACATCACGGTTTCGACGAGCGAGCGGCGGCCGTATCCGACGGCCTTCTGCCATCCCAGTCGGCCCTTGGCGGCGATCATCTCGATGTGGTGGTCACGCGGTGTCGGTGTGCCCGCGGCGGCGGCCTGGCTGGCGACGGCGGTGGCGCGAGGTGGAATGATCACGGTGGCCGCGGGAGCCCGATCGGCAACGGCCCGATAGACAGGATCGCCGTCGTACGCGCCGTCCGCCAGGACGGCGGCGATCGGGGCCGCAATCTGGTCAAGCAGCGGGCCAACCAGCGAGGCGTCACCATCCTCGGTCGGGGTCAAGGCCGAGGCGAGAACCTCGCCGGTGTCCGGATCGATGGCTTTCACCCGCACCGAAAACTTTCAAGCCGGTGCTGTCGATCACCTCGGTGACCGGACCAGTCACGGTCAGGGCGGTGACCAAGGACAAGGCCGCGCACCGCAACAGCCCCTCGGTCTGCCGCCATGGCCGGGCAAATGCCAGCCGCAGCATCACGCCGGTCTCGATGGCGAGGTCCGAATAGTGAGCTGACCGCCCCGGACGGCCGGTCCGCGCCGGATGCCACGCCGCGATCGCCTCGGGCGTCACCCACACCGTCAGGCTGCCGCGGTCGCGCAGCGCGACCTCGTACTCTCGCCAGTTCTCCACCCGGTACCGGGCTTTCGGGATCTTGTGGCGGCGGGGCTCGTTATGCTTGTACGGCATCGGCAAATCATCGTCCCAAGCGCTGGCGGCAGGTCCACCATCCTACTCTAGCGACCCTGCCCATGCCGCACGCCGCCGATTTGTGCACCAACGCCCCTTGCTGCCGTTCTTGGTCGGTCCCCCGGTACGGAGGAATTTCGCTAACTCTGGACGTTCCCGGACCACTCTGCGAATGCGTCAGTTCGACCCGAGCCGGCCGACCGAAGCGCAAAGCTCTAGACTAGTCGCGGCCTTCGCCGCGCGCGCATCGGCAAATCGCCGGGCTGACGACCCGCGGACCGGGTCACTTTTCCGAGCGGTTCGAATCCGGGAGTTGCCCGGCGTTGAGAGTGTAGGTCATGTACCGGTCGAGGGCCGCGGCGAGCGTGGAAGGGACCCGACTGCTATCGCTGAGCGCCAGCGCGAGCACTTCGCACGCCTCCTGCGCCGCGGATCGCGTCAGATCTCGCCAAGCCGCACGCATTTCGTCAGGAACGTCGCGCCACTCGATGCCTATTTCGGGCTCGTCGCTATTTCAAGTGGGTGAATTGGCCAGAACGTCTCCGGCGATGAGGTAGACGATGGCTTTGAGATTTCGCTTGGTCCGGTAGCCTTTGGCCTTGCGCTTGGCGGCCTGGACGTTGCCGTTGATGGCTTCGAGGACGCCGTTGGAAAGGCCGGTGGCGATTGATCTGAGAATGCCCTCGGCCTTGGCCATGATCGTCTTGGCCAATCGTTTCATCGGGCCGAGATCGCAGACCTGAACCCAGGTGTTCCAGCGATCGAGGAAGCGTCGGGCGGTCTTGGCGTCCATCGTGAACAGCTGTTGCAGGTTCATGCGGATTTGCATCGCCTGGATCGTGTCCAGGTTCAGCGCTTCCAATCGAGACAGCGCCTCCTTTTCCTCCAGCGTCAGATGATCGACGTTCTTCAGGAAGATGTAGCGCCGGCCCTTGATCTGGAAATTATTCTTCGCCTCCTGACGCCGCACTTCGTCGACGGCCTCGTTGGCGAGTTTGATGACGTGGAACTTGTCGAACGTGATCTCGGCGTTGTCGAAATTCGCCTTGATCCCCGCTTCGAACGCCGCCCCCATGTCGATGCTGGCGTCGGTGACCGCCTCGCGCTTGCCGCCATGCGCCTCCAGGAAATCGGCGAATTCCTTCACCGTCGCGGCGTCCTTGCCGTCGGCCACGTAGACGACTTTGCGCTGCGCCATGTCGACGAACAGGCTGATGTAATCGTGGCCGCGCCGCGCCGAGGTTTCGTCGGCGGCGATGCGCCGCACCTCAGACAAATCCAGCGCCTCCACCGCCTGCCACACGGAATGGTCGACGATCCGCCACAAGCGCGTGTCGTGCTCGCCGAGCCGCTTGGCCGCATTCGCGATCGGCATCGCCTTGGCCAGCGCCAGCACGTAGGCCTCGAACAACAACGTGAACCCGGAACCCGCTCGAGCCCATGGCGTGGCGGCCTTGCGCACTCCGCATTTCGGACAGCGCACGCGCGGCACACGAGCGTGCAACAGCGTGCGATGCTGGAAGAAGTCCAGATGCCGCCACGTCTCGTCCTTCGTGTCGTGAACCGCGCAACCCTCGCCGCCGCACTCCGCGCAGGCGAACCGGCTCCCGCGCCCAAAATCCACGTACAAATCGAGCCGGCCATCCGAGATCGCAAACTCGGCTCGCGTCACCATCCAAGGCGACTTCAACCCAAGGGCCAACTGGAAAAGATCGGTGTCTCGCATCGCCCCACGATAAACTCGATCCCAACCAATCGCTCCCCAAGCCAACCCAAAACCAGCCTTACCCACTCAATTGAGCGAGGAGCCAAAAATGTCTCGATGAATTGCTCAATTGACCTACCGTACTGTGATCGTTGGACTGATTCCGATAAGTTCCGACTTGCGTTCCACCTCGTTTCTTGGTCCAAAGCTCTTTGGATCGTTGACCTTAACGTCACACAACTTACTGTGGGCTGCGTCGAGCGTCGCGACCCATGTCTCCATTCCGGCCTTTTTCAACGGCAATCGTTGTGATCTATTGTAGAAACGCAGCGTCACCTCTTCCGCACCGGCTGCTTCGGCCGGTCTATCGGGAAGGCGCAACGACTTTGGACGCTTGTGGGCTAGGATTGCCGATGCAGCCGAGTCCTGCATCGCGTCGATAAGAACGGTCGCGAAAACGGACCGCACCGCATGAGGCGTCCAGTAGGGGATGCCAGCCTGCTTCAGCACGGCAGGCAGCGCACCGACGCCCGGCTTCGGACCGGGCTTCCCAATCCGTTCAGTTTTGGGCTTGGTGGACGGGCGGCCCCAAAGGTTTGAGAGCCATCGGTTGATCACGCTCGGACGCACAGGCCGGCGTCCGTCACGGTCGGCAGGAAATGCGTAATCGCCCTCGCCAGCGATCAACTCCGCGCCCTCCTTGGGGATCCAAATTGCGTGCGGCTCGCGCCCCTTCATGTCTTTGGCGGTCCAGTGGACAATCCCCGAGCCGTCTGGGTTGCGCTCGACATTCGAGCGCTTCAACGAACAAACTTGATCGATGCGCTGAGCGGTTATCACAACGAAATGCACGATCCTAATGTGAACGGACTTCAGATCCGGTTCTCGCTGCAACGCAGCGATCGTTCTAACAAGGTTGTCGACCGATGGCACGAGACGCGCCGTACCTTCTTTCTGCTTTAGGCTGAGGTCGCGCCACCAGGGGTATTGCAGCTTTTGCAGTCCGGCCTCGGAGCGATGCTCTTTCCAAATCCAATCGAGCATGTCGATTGCTGCGGACATCACACGGCTTGCGCGGGTGGCTGAGTAGGTCGCCCTCACCTCTTGTCGGATCGCATCGAGGTGAGCGAATTCGAGCTTCGCCAAGGCCCGTTCTTCGAGCGGAAAAAAGACATTGTCCCGCGCAAACCCTCTAAACTGACGAAACCAGTTCGGGCTCAGTTCTTCGGCCTTGGTCACGAGGAACTCACCCATCGCTTTCGACCAGGCCCATGTACCGACCCACTTGTCGGTTGGGTCAATTGGAATTCCTCGGGCGATGAGATTGGCGTCGACAGGAGGGATTCCCGCTTCAAGCATCGCCGCCACCGCGCGCTTGATTTTGGGTTTTGTCTCTTGAAACACAGAGCGTGCGCGTTCTCGGGCTTCTTTCACCGACAGTTCGTCTATCGCCGCGAGTTGGATCGATTGGGTGCGAGTCATCAGATGCCAAGCGGCCGATCGCCCGCGGATGCGAATGCAAAGTCCGGGAACGATTGTATCACGGATCCGCTTTTCCGACTTCACGCCCGCCTCAGCCCACGCGGCAGCTTGCAAGACATGAGAGGCCTTCAACTCGGTTTTCATTCCCCGCCCTTATCAAACACGATGGTATGTATTTTGGACCACACTTGGACCACGCACCTGCCGGCATCGGCACGAGGGCGAAATCTCCTGCTTCCGCTTAAGTTGCCAAATTCATTAGATAAACGATTTAATGGATTTTGACAATTTAGCTTTTTAGGGTCTGCCTAAGGCTTCCCAAGCTTCATACGAGGGTTCGATTCCCTTCGCCCGCTCCATTCCATCCCTGACACGCTGGTTTTGACCGGATCGCGGGGCTGTTCCGCCAGTCGCGCTCCTTTTGCGCCAATTCTGGCGTCGGCGGACGACAGGAGCGCCGGCTCGCGTCGGGTGAGTCCGATTTTCGCAGGTTCAGGTGACCTATACGTTCCAGTCCGTCGTACCTGCGCTCGTCGATCTCCTTGCGAACGGAGAGGTCATCACGGGCTCGGCTTGCTTCCAGGGGCAAAATTGAACCGGGTGGGTTAAACAGTATTTCAGTGTTAAAACTCCACGCACGGATCAACTTCGAAGGGATTCGAGAAGCACATTCTCAGTAAAAGTCACACAGATCCTGCCTGAACCCCCCTGAGCGGCACGCAGGGCTTGCGCAAGCCGTCCGTCCGTATCATGTGTGTCCAGCGATGACCGACGCATTGGAAGAGAGACTGATCGAGGCCTTGAAGCGCGTGGAGGCGCACGGAGACGTCGCGCCCCCGAGCGTCCACGACCCGATGACGATGCTCTTGCGCGAGAACGTCCTCCAAGCCAATCTCGTGCGCTGGGACGACACATGGGGCCGTTTCGTGCTGACGGGCACGGGACGACGGCGGATTGCGGCCGGCAGTCGGACGCCTGGCACGGTCCTGTCGTTCAGAAGGCGCGTAACCGCCGCCGATCGCGGGCCGCCGCATCGCAAACCGGCGGACGCCGATTCAGGCGAGTAACCGACCGCAGGTTGGACGCGCGAGTTGCGTGTTAGGGCAAATCGCGTTTCGGTTGACGCGCCCAATCGTCGCCTTGCTCCGTACACGATCGAAGGACGGGCGTCCTGGCGGACGCACACGGAGGGTGGCCACGCGGTCGGCGCGGGAAATTTCGCATAAATGGCGCCAGATCGACAATTCCTTGCAAAAAGGAGAAGGCTGCCTTAGTCTCACCGCAATGCCGGATCGAACCTTGCGATGTCGGCTGCCATGATCCCCACCTTGACCCGCCTCTTCCGGCCGGCGAGGCGTTTGAGCGCGGTCGGCCTTCGGATCGAAGCCGGCTGGCCCTTACGAAACATGCTGCGGGAAAGAGCCGCCTGACGAAAAAATCGGCCTTGGGTTGCGTGTAACCCATTGAAAAGGCTAATTTCTGACGAGAGGATCCAAGAAAATCCAAACGTCCGAAAACCGGAGATTCGCGGAGCCCCGGCCCTTCCCCGCGGAGGGCTGAGGAAATCCAAATGTCTCGCGCCGGAGGCGCTCCAGCGGACGGACCGCCGGAGTCGGATGGCGGAGGGCTCAGCGTCAGTCCAGGTGGACAACCACGCCGGGATTGAGAAACATCTTGAGGGCGCAACGCTACACGATATGGCTCCCTTCTCCCGTCTCCCCCTCCGGGCGCCGGCATTCACACATCTGGTGATTTCTGCGCTTGACGACAGATGATTGTGGAAATAAGAATTCCGTGCTATGATAACCCCATCGAAAAATTTGCCCCGCGCGGGGCCGGCGAGCGAGGACAGCATGGACGAAGAGAGGCGGGTGACGCAGGCGACCGCGATTCGGCCGCGTGGCGCCGGACGAACGGCGCGCGCTGGCGGGCGCGGTCGAGAGCCCGCCGTGAGACGGGCGCTCTGGCGGACGCCCTATGGACCGCGCCGGCCGGGTCATCGACCCGGCCCACCAGCGCGGCGCTTCACGGTCTGCGGCCAGACGATTTCTTTCCGCTTCATTCGCCCGTAAGCCCTTGATAAGTCGGGATTCGCGGAAATGTTTTGAAATTTTTGGAAGGAAATTGACGTGTTTTGAAGCCGCCGCGGAAAGAAATTGAAGGTTTTGGAAACCGTTTGAAGGAATCTGAAACCGCGCGACCGGTCTCGGGCCCATTAGGGCGTCGAAAAACGCCCGTCTCTCGACGGGCGCTCGCCTCAGAAGTCGAACTGGTCGATGTTCTCCTTGGTGTAGATGAAGGGCGCCCCAAGCAGGACTTCGCTGCCGTTGATCACGTTGAGCTTGCCGAGCTTGCCGGCCTCGACCGACGCATCGCCGGGTTTCAGCTTCCCATCGACCGCGGCGCGCAGGACGTAGCTCGCCGCGTAGCCGAGATCGATCGGATTCCACAGGACCACCGACCTCACGCAGTCGGCGTGGACGTAAGGCTTCATCGCATTTGGCGTGGCGAGGCCGATAACCGCGACCTTACCGCAGAGGCCCGCCTTGGTCACCGCTTCGGCGGAAGCGGGCGTCGCGACCGAGGTCATGCCGAACAGGCCCTTGAGCTTATCGCCGTACTTGTTGATGAGCGTGGTCGCCTGGTTGAAGGACAGGTTGTTGTCCTCCTGCGCCTCGACCGTCTCGAGCCACTGCAGCTTCGGATGGCATTTGGTCGCATAGGCCTGCATCTCCGCGATCCAGCGCGCTTGGTTCGGCGTGGTGAAGGTCGAGGTGACGATGGCGAAGCTGGCGTCCTCGCCGCTCTCCTTGGCCATCGAGTCCATCATCGCCTTGCCGATGCCGTTGAACTGGGCCTGGTTGACGAACCATTCGCGCGCGTCGGGCGTCGAGTTGGCGTCGTAGCCGACGACGTGGATGCCCTTGGAGAGCGCCTTCTTCAGCACTGGCGCGATGGCCACGGGATCGTTGGCGGCGAACAGAATGCCGTCGACGCCGCTGGTGATGTAATTGTCGATGAACTTGATCTGCTCGTCGATCTTGGCCTCGGTCGGGCCGTCGGTCTTGGCCTTGACGTTGCCGAGCTCCTTGGCGGCGTCCCCGATGCCCTTCGACGTCGCGTTGAAATAGCCTATGCCGATCAGCTTCGGCACGTCGACGACGGTGATCTCCTTGGCGGCCTTGTCCGGCGGGTTGGTCGGCTGGCCGCCGTCGTATTTCACCGGCGCGGGCGCAGGAGCGGCGCCCGTCCCGCATTCGAGCGGGCTCGTCGGCAGATCGTCGCCGCCGTCCCACTTGCTGGCCGCGTTCGCGCCCGTGGCCCAGGCGGACAGCACGAAGGCCGCAGCCGCCGTCGTTACCAGATACCTCGACTTCATTTTTGTGTTTCCTTCCCTGCTTCGCCGCACATGCGCGGCCAACTCCCTGACAGTTGTCACTCCCGTCGGCGCTGGAGCGAGCTTGCGATCAGCACCGAGAGAATGAGCGCCACCCCGATGACGACGATGGTCGCGTCGCCCTTGACCCCGGTCAGCGCCAGCCCGTTCTTCAAGAGCTGGATCATCACAAGGCCGATCACGGTTCCCCAGATCGTGCCAGAGCCGCCGAAGATGCTGGTTCCGCCGAGGACGACCGCCGCGATCACGTCGAGCTCGTAGCCCATGCCCATATCCATGCGCGTCGTCGTCACGCGCGAGACGAGCACCACCGCCGCCAGCCCCGAGGCGAGGCCCGAGAGCGTGTAGATGACGAGCTTCGTCCGGTCGACGTTGAGCGCGGAATAGCGCGCCGCCGTCTCGTTCGCGCCGATGGCGTAGAGTGCGCGTCCGAAGGTGGTCCGATCGAGCGCGACGCCCGCAATCACGATCAGGACGATCAGGATCAGGAGCTGCGTCGGCATGCCGAAAACGTCGCCCTGGCCCAGGACATAGAACCACTCGGGGTAGCCACGAACGGAATGCGCCTGGCTCACGCCCTCCGCCAGCCCCCGATAGAGCGCGAGCGTGGCGATCGTCATGATGAGCGGGGGCACCTTGATTCGGGTGATCACCAAGCCGTTGACGAAGCCTGCGAGGCCGCCGATGAACAGCGCAAAGGCGATCGCGAGCGGCAGCGGAAAGCCGAACGTCTTCCACGAAGTGCCGAGCATGACTGCGCTGAGGCCGACGATCGCACCGACCGAGAGGTCGATCCCGCCGGTGATGATGACGAAGGTCATCGGCAGCGCGATGAGGCCGATCTCCGTCATCAGCCGGCCTTGATTGAGCAGGTTGTCGACCGTGAGGAAGCGGTCGTTGAACGCGCCCAGGCCGATCAGCGCAAGGATGAGGATGATCGCGAGCAGCGTCTCATGGCGCCTGAGCCACCACGGCGCCCGGCGGGCGGAGGTTTCCGCGACGGCGCTCATGTCTTCCATCCCCGCGCCGTGCGGCGCTGCCGGCGGAGAATATCGGCGATGACGGTCGCGAGGATCAGCCCGCCGCGCAAGGCGTCGGTCCAGTACGGTGAGACGTTGATAAAGACCAGGGCGCTGGTGATCTCGGCGATCAGGATGGCGGCGAGCGTCGCGCCGACCACCGTGCCGACGCCGCCGAGGATGCTGACGCCGCCGACGACGGATGCGGTGATGATGGTGAGCTCGAGGCCCGACGGCGTAGTCGACTGGATGACGCGGAGCTGCGTCGCATAGACGAGCGTCGCAAAGCCCGCAAAAAGTCCATGGATCGCGAACACCATCACGACCGTGCGCTGCGGATCGACGCCGCAGAGCCGCGCCGCCTCCGCATTTCCGCCGGTCGCGTAGATCGCGCGGCCGCTCGGCGAATAGCGCATCCAGAGCGCCGCCAGCGCGGTCGCAGCGACCATGATGACGACCGGCATCGGAACGCCGAGCACATTGAGGTCGGCGAGATGGAAGCTTTGCGGCAGGTCGGTGATCCACTTGCCGCCGGTGACGCTGATGAGGCCGCCCTTGAGGATCGACAGCATTCCGAGCGTGACCACGATCGCGGGGATGCGCAGATAGGCGACGACCGCCCCTTGCGCCGCCATCACCGCGACGCCGAGGACGAGCGGGGCGAGCCAGGTCACGACGGTCGGCGCGCCGGCGACCGCCAGCGAGCCGCTGACCGTCGCCAGCACGCCGATCAGCGCGCCGACGGAGATGTCGATGTTGCCGGAGATGATGACCATCGACATGCCGATCGCGGCGATCGCAATATACGCGTTGCCGAGCAGGATGTCGGCGAGATTGCGATAGGCGAGGAAGCGCGGATTGACGAACCCGACCGCGACCGCAAGGCCGATCACGGCGACCGCGAGCAGCGCCTCCTGTGAGGCGAGGCGCCTGAGGAGGCCCGTGCGCGGGGCGGCCGCGCCCGTGAACGGAATAGCGCTCACGCCGCGCGCTCCATCGTCGGCTCCGAGCCCATCATTGCCGCGCCGACCGTCTCCGAGGTCGCGCGCGCACGGTCGAACTCGGCGACAAGCCGGCCCTCGCGCATGACGAGCACGCGATCGCTCATGCCGAGCACCTCGGGCAGCTCGCT
This sequence comes from uncultured Alphaproteobacteria bacterium, assembly GCA_963822215.1. GTDB lineage: Bacteria > Pseudomonadota > Alphaproteobacteria > Rhizobiales > Beijerinckiaceae > Roseiarcus. The sequence continues at coordinate 154,589 of CAWGGX010000013.1, read as the reverse complement.
CGAGATCATCAGGATCGCGACGCCGTCGGCCGCGAGCTCGCACATCAGGCGATGAATCTCGGCCTTGGCGCCGACGTCGATGCCGCGCGTCGGCTCGTCGAGGATGAGCAGCTTCGGATTGTTGGCGAGCCACTTGCCCAGCACGATCTTCTGCTGGTTGCCGCCGGAAAGGCGGCCGGCGATCTCGTCGACCGAGCTGGTCTTGACGCTGAAGCGCTTGACGCCAGCCTCGGCCAGGCGGCGCTCGGCCGCGCGGTCGATGAAGCCGAGGCGCGACAGGGCGCCGAGCGTAGCGAGCGAGAAATTGTGCAGCACGCTCATCGGCCGGACGAGGCCCTGGACGCCGCGGTCCTCCGGCACGTAGGCGATCCCGCGCGCCCGCGCGCTCTCGGGGGAGCCGATCGCGACAGCCTCGCCCATCAGTCGAATGTTCCCGTCTTCGGCCGGCGTGATCCCGAACAGGACCTGGGCGAGCTCGCTGCGGCCGGAGCCGACGAGCCCGGCGAGGCCGACGATCTCGCCCGCGCGCACGGTCAGGCTGACCTTCCGCGTCATCGGCCGCCGGACGAGGTCGCGCGCCTCGAGCACCGGCGCGCCGATCGGCACGGCGCTCTTGGGAAAGAGGTTCTCGATGCGGCGCCCGACCATCATCTGGACGAGTTCGGCCGCATTGGTCTCCGCCATCGTGCGCGACCCCACGTAGGCGCCGTCGCGCAGCACCGTGACGCGGTCGGCGATCTCGAACAGCTCGTCGAGCCGATGACTGATATAGACGATCCCGACGCCGCGGCTCTTAAGCTTGCGGACGATATCGAAGAGGCGCGCGACGTCGGATTCCGTCAGCGCGGCGGTCGGCTCGTCCATGATCAGGATGCGCGCGTCGTGCGACAGCGCGCGTAGGATCTCGACCCGCTGGCGGTGGCCGACGGAGAGCGCGCCGACGATCTGGTCGGCGGCGAGGTCGTCGATCTCGAGCGAGGCGAGCAGCGCCTCGGCCTCCGCCCGCATGGCGCGCCAGTCGATCCGGCCGCCGCCGGCGCGCGGAGCATGGCCGAGGAAGATATTTTCGGCGACGGTGAGTTCGGGAAAGAGCAGCAGCTCCTGGTAGATGGTCGCGACCCCGGCGCGCTTTGCCTCTTCGGGCGTGGCGAAGTGCGTCACGCGCCCGTCGATCAGGATCTCGCCCGCGTCCGGCTGATAAACGCCGGAGACGATCTTGATCAGCGTCGACTTGCCCGCGCCGTTCTCGCCGAGCAGCGCGTGAACCTCGCCTGCGCGCACCTCGAATGAGACGCCGCTCAGCGCGCGCACGCCGGGAAAGCTCTTCTCGAGGCTGCGCACCTCGAGCAGCGGGTCGGCCGATGGCGGCGTCGCGCTCATGCGGCCTCCGTTGCTTGCGATTCCGGCTCGACGACGATTGTCCGCACGCCCGCGTCCGCGAGCATGTCGAGCGCCTCGGGCGAGGCGCGCGAGTTTGTGATGAGCGTATGGATGCGCTGAAGCGGGCACACGACCAGGCTGCCGCGCGGCGCGAACTTCGAAGAATTCGGCGAGCACGACGAGCCGGTCGGCGCGCTTGAGGAGCTTGGTCTCGGCGCGGGCGATCAGCGCATCGCCCTCGATCAGGCCGAGGGGACCGATCGAGATGGCGCTCATGAACATGAGCCTCGCCGAATAGTGCTGGATCGCATCGTCGTCGAAAGGCGCGACGATCAGCTTCTGGTCTCGATAGACCTCGCCGCCGGGCAGCGCAACGCGGTTCTGGGTCTCGTGGATCAGGAACTCCGCCAGCGGATAGGAATTGGTCAGAATCTTCAGCCGCGCGTCGCGCAGGAAGTCCGACATCTGATAGGTCGTCGTGCCGCCGTTGATGATGACGACATCGCCGTCGGAGCACATTTCGACCGCCCTGCGGGCGATCGCGCGCTTGGCCGCGATGTTGATCGTCCGGGTCGAATTGAAGGACCGCGTGGCGAGCGGCGTTGGCGCCATCGCCTTCGAAAAAGCGCCGTCGAGCGCCTGGATGCCGCCGTGCAGGCGTTCGGCCAGCCCCAGGTCGGCGAGCCGCACCGCGTCGCGTCGCGCCGAGGCCGCAGACACCCCCGTCGCCGCCATGATGTCGGCGATCGAGAGGAACCCGCGCTCGGCGAGGAGGTTTCGGACGATTTCGGCGCGCTGGCGCTCGCGCATGATCCCCTTGCCGTTTCCTCGATCGGACCTTGATTGTCTGCTAGGCTCTCACCGCTCGTGCGTGCTGTCAATCACGTTCGCTCGAAATTGATCATTGTGAAGCGCAAATCTGCGTCTCGATTGACGGATTGTGAGTGGTCGCGTAACCTTTGATCAAAATCGCTCGATCATCGAGAGGAACGACCCATGAGCGGCCCCGCTTCCGGCCTCTATGCGCCTCTTCCCGACCTGTGGGACGACCCGCCTGCGGCGAAGCTCGATGACCCTCACCTGCTGCTCTACCGCTCGAACCTGCTTGGCAGCGACCTGCGCATCACCAATTTCGGCGGCGGCAACACCTCGGCCAAGATCGACGGCGTCGATCCGCTGACCGGCGAGACGGTCAAGGTGCTGTGGGTCAAGGGTTCCGGTGGCGACATCGGCTCGATGAAGCTCGATGGTTTCTCGACCCTCTATCTCGATAAACTCCTCGGTCTGCGGTCCATCTATCGCGGCCTCGCGCACGAGGACGGGATGGTGGCGCTGTTCAACCACTGTACCTTCAACCTCAACCCGCGCGCGACCTCGATCGATACGCCGCTGCACGGCTTCATCCCGCACGCCCATGTCGACCACGTCCACGCCGACGCAGTAATCGCGATTGCGGCAAGCGCCAACGCCGAAGCGCTGACGCGCGAGATCTATGGCGACGAGATGGGCTTTCTTCCCTGGCAGCGTCCTGGCTTCGATCTCGGCTTGAAACTCGGCGATATCGCCGCCGCGAACCCGCGCCTCAAGGGCGTCGTGCTCGGCGGGCACGGCCTCTTCACCTGGGGCGAGACCTCGAAGGCCTGCTACGCAACGACGCTCGCCATGATCAACAAGGCCTCGGCCTGGCTCGCCGCCAACGCCCGGGGCGCGGTGTTCGGCGGCGCGGCGGTCGAAGCCCTGCCGCCCCAGGAGCGGTGGGCGGTCGCGGCGCGGCTGATGCCGGCGATCCGCAAGCGCATTTCGGCCGGCGAGCGCAAGATCGGCCATTTCACCGATGCGCCGGAAGTGCTCGAGTTCGTCAACGCGCGCGACCTCGGGGCCCTTGCGGCGCTCGGAACCTCGTGTCCGGATCACTTTCTGCGGACAAAGATCCGCCCGCTCGTGCTGCCTTTCGATCCGGCGGCGGACAATCTCGACGCGGTCGTCGCTTCGCTCGACGAAATCCTCGAAGCCTATCGCGCCGACTACGCCGCCTATTACGAGCGCTGCAAACGCCCGAACTCGCCAGCGATGCGCGACCCGAACGCAGTCATTCACCTCGTTCCCGGCGTCGGCATGCTGTCCTTCGCCAAGGACAAGGCGACGGCGCGGATCGCGGCGGAGTTCTACCTCAACGCGATCAACGTCATACGCGGCGCTTCGAGCGTCAGCCGATACGTTGGGCTCGACGAGCAGGAGGCCTTCGACATCGAATACTGGCTCCTCGAGGAGGCCAAGCTCCAGCGCATGCCGAAGCCGAAGGCGCTCGCGGGCCGTGTCGCGCTGATCACCGGCGGGGCTGGCGGCATCGGGCGCGCGATCGCCGCCCGGTTGATGGCGGAGGGCGCCTGCGTCGTCCTCGCCGACATCGACGCGAAGAGCCTCGATGAGACGGTCGCGGCGTTCCGCAAGACCTTCGGCAGGGACGCCGCGATTGGCGCGGCCGGCGACGTGACCGACGAAGGCGCGGTCGCGACCACCTTTCGCAACGCCGTCCTCGCCTATGGCGGCATCGACATCGTCGTCGCCAACGCCGGCATCGCCTCGGCCGCCCCGTTCGAGGACACTTCGGTCGAACTGTGGAACCGCAACATCGCCATTCTGGCGACGGGCTACTTCCTCGCCGCGCGCGAAGGCTATCGCGTGATGAAGGATCAGGGGCTCGGCGGCAGCATCGTGTTCATCGCCTCGAAGAACGCGCTCGCCGCCTCGCCCGGCGCCTCGGCCTATTGCACGGCAAAAGCCGCCGAGGTGCACCTTGCCCGTTGCATTGCGCTCGAAGGGGCGCCGCTCGGCATCCGCGCCAACACGGTCAATCCGGACGCCGTGCTGCGCGGCTCGAAGATCTGGCAGGGTGAATGGCGCACACAGCGTGCGGCGTCCAACAAGGTGTCGGAGGACGACCTCGAGGAGGTCTACCGCCAACGCTCGCTCCTGAAGCGCTCAGTTTATCCGGAGGATATCGCAGAGGCGGCCTATTATTTCGCCTCCGACCTGTCCGCCAAGAGCACCGGCAACATTCTCAACGTCGACGCCGGCAACGCGGCCAGCTTCACCCGATAGGGCCGGCCGAGAGGGAAGGAAACATGTCGTACCGCATTCCCGACTCGCTGATCGCCGAGGCGAACGCAAGACGCGCCGCCGAACTCGAAGACGACTACGGCGCGCTCGGCCGCCAGCTCGCGCGGCGCGGGCTCGACATCGAGGCGATCACCGGCAAGGTCGCCGCCTTCGGCGTGGCCGTGCCAACCTGGGGCGTCGGCACGGGCGGAACGCGCTTCGCCCGCTTTCCTGGCCCCGGCGAGCCGCGCGACGTGTTCGACAAGCTCGAGGACTGCGCGACGATCCAGCAGCTCACCTGCGCCACGCCGACCTGCTCGCCGCATTTCCCCTGGGACAAGGTCAGCGATTATCGCGCCCTCGCCGAGCTCGCCAAGGCGCTCGGCGTCGGCTTCGACGCGGTCAATTCCAACACCTTTCAGGACCAGCCCGGGCAAAAGCTTTCCTACAAGTTCGGCTCGCTGACCCACGCGTCGAAAGCGGTCCGGGACCAGGCGGTCGCGCACAATCTCGAATGTATCGAGATCGGCGAGAAGCTCGGCTCGAAGGCGCTGACGGTCTGGATCGCCGACGGCTCCAATTTCCCCGGTCAGTCGAACCTCAACCGCGTTTTCGACTGGTATCTCGAGTCGCTTGCCGAGATCTACGCGCGCCTCGCAGGCGACTGGCGGGTGTTCCTGGAGCACAAGCTTTACGAGCCGGCCTTCTATTCAACCGTGATTTCGGATTGGGGAACAAGCCTCATGGCGGCTGAGGCGCTGGGCCCCAAGGCCTTTTGCCTCGTCGACCTCGGCCACCATGCGCCAAACGTCAACATCGAGCAGATCGTGGCGCGACTGATCCGCGTCGGCCGCCTCGCCGGCTTCCATTTCAACGACTCGAAATATGGCGACGACGATCTCGACGCGGGCTCGATCGACCCATTCCGGCTGTTCCGCGTGTTCAATGAACTCGTCGACGCAGCCGAGCGCAAGGCCCCGGGTTTTGACCCAGCCTACATGCTCGACCAGTCGCACAACATCACAGACCCGATCGAAAGCCTGATGGCCTCGGCCGTCGAGACGCAGCGCGCCTATGCCCAGGCGCTCGCCGTGGACCGCACGGCCTTGGAAGCCGCGCAGGACGCGAACGACGTCATGCTCGCGCATCGGCTGCTCAAGGCCGGTTTCGTCACCGACGTGTCACCGATCCTTGCCGAGGCTCGCCGTCGCCAGGGCGGCGCCATCGATCCCATCGCCGCGTATCGCGCCGCGGGCTACCGAGCGAAAAAGGCCGAGGAGCGGCCGCCCGTCGCGGGATCGTCGTCAGGGATCGTGTGACGTCTCGATAGTGGGCGCCATCTCAGACGCCTACGTCGCCGCCGACGTTACGAACACGTCGCCCCACTCGGGATGCTTTTTCACTTCGCCAAGCACATAGGGACAGACCGGAACGATCTTGAAATTGGTCGCGCGGGCGTCAGCGATCATGTGTTCGACGAGCGCCCGCGCGACGCCGGTCCCACGCAGGCTGACCGGCGCCTCGGTGTGATCGGCGCTGATCAGTCCCGGACCTCGGCGGGTAAAGGCCAGCTGCGCCATTCCGTCGCGTCCGTCGACCCGAGCCACATACCGGCCGCCGGATCCCGAATCCTGTTTCTCGATGTGGACCGCCCCGCTCATTGCACGCTCCTATTCGCGGGCCGCTCAGCGTTTCTGCTACGCGGCCGTTCGAACGTCCTGCGCCCGCCCTATCTCGTCCGAAACCGGCCCAGAAACTTTTCCCAGGACGCGCAGCGCGTTGTCGACGCCGGCCGGCGAGATCCGGATGAGCCCGGTGTACGGATGGCTGAGCTCGAGAATCAGGAACATCGCGGTCGCGATCGAGATTGCGCCGGCGAGATCCGCGATGACGGTGACCGCGTTCGGCGTCGCCACAAGGCCATTGCCAAGGAACAGGATCGCGGCCCAGCAGATCACGATGGTCTGCACATGTGGCGGAAACGGACTCGCGAGCTGACGCGTCATCAGCATCTGGGTGTCGTGATATTTCCTCGCAAGGTCCCACGCCTTGTTCAGCAGCCGGCGCTGCCTGTCAGTTGCGGGCTCGAGGCTTTCGAAGTAGCCGTCGAGGCCGGCGAATACCGTCTTCATCTCCTCAAAGCTGTACGGCCGCGGCCCGTGTTCGGCGTCGCCGAAAAACCGCATGCGTGTCCGCTCGAGCGACGCGCGGAGCCCCGCCCGCCCATCGGCGCCCTCCGGACCATACTGTTCGAGCGCGAGGTCGATGTCGGCAATGACCGGCCCGAGCGAATAGGCTTCCGACTGCTGGGCGGTGAATACCGAAAAGGCCGTATACACCAGGAGGCCGAGAACAAGCGCGAGCAGCAGCGACACGAGCCCGATCATCGCGCCCACTGCGCCCTTGGACGCGGTCAGGACATCCGGAGCGACGAGGTCTTGCAGCAGCATGCCCACGACGCATGCAGCAAAGGTCGTCAGTCCGACAGCGATCGCACGGGTTAGCGGAGTCATGAGGCTCGCGGGTCAGGGGCGTCGGAAACCGACATGGTCCTTGTTCATAATGATTTTTTCCGTCGATCGCCATCGCAAGCTGACGGATCTCCGCCCTTCATGTCCGTACGCGAGGAGACCCCGGACGTTGACGGTGGCCGCCGGGCTTGACGCGACGCTCGGAGTCGGACACGCCCTTCGCGCGCGCCCGGCGAGCGAAGCGAGGGAGGCAGGAGACGATGAGGCGACGAGCGTGAGGCTTCTGCATTCGATCCTCTTCGCCGCGTTGGCGCTGGCGGCGACCCCCTGTTCGGCGTCCGCCGCTGGCGATCCTGCCGCGGGCGAGGCCAAATTCAAGGTCTGCCGCATCTGCCATCAGATCGGAGAGGGCGCGCGGAACTTCGTCGGACCGCAGCTCAACGGCGTCGTCGGCCGCAAGGCGGGCAGCGCGCCGGGCTACAACTACTCCGACCCCAACAAGAATTCCGGTCTCACCTGGGACGAGGCGACGCTGACCAGATACCTGCGCAATCCGCGGGCGGTGGTGCCCGGCACCAAGATGGCCTTCCCGGGCCTCCCCAGCGACGAGGACGCGGCCAATGTGATCGCCTATCTCAAGCAGTTCGGACCGGACGGGAAGACCAACTAGCGCACAAATGATCGGGATCGGCCCCGGCTCTTGGAAACGGCCGGACCTGTTAAACAGGGAATTTTTTTTGGCGCAGCTTGCGCCCGAGCGAAAATGGGATCGGGAATCATGGGGTTGCGGAGGCGCAACTCGCCGGTTGCGGATCGGCCATGTCAAGGAACAGGGAATTCGAGCGGCCGATAACAGGGAAATTTTGCGGCGGGAACAGGCGAGAACAGGCAAGGAACAGGCGGCGGGAAAGAGGCGCCGAGTTCCGCTGCGTTCAGGTTGCATCGGTCTGGCCAACGGCAGCCGCGCCGTCACGCCCTTGCGGCCTCGCCGAGCGGCGCCAGCATCCTTTCGATCGCCTCGATGTCGGCCTCGCCGGCCGCGCGCATCTTGGCTTCGGCGGCGCGATAGAGCGCGACGATCCGCCGTCCTTCCTCGGTCAGCGTCGCGCCGCCTCCCTTCGCCCCGCCGTGGTGCGCGGCGACCAAAGGGGCGACGAAAAGCTGGTTCAATTCGTCGACCAGCAGCCAGGCGCGGCGGTAGGACATGGCGTAGACCCGGCCCGCCGCCGAGATCGAGCCGGTTGTGTCGATGGCTTCGAGGAGCGCGATCTTGCCGGGCCCGAGCCTGCGTCCGGCGTCGAAATCGATCCGGACCGTCAATCGTGTCGGCATGGCGTCTTCCCTTTCTGTGCTCTCGCGCCGGCGCGCCCGGTCACCCAGAATGGGCGAAGTCCCAATAGAGTTCGCGCGCGCGGCGGAACGCCGGCCCCGGCTGAAGCTCGCGTCCCTCGATCCGCCGAACCGGCATGACCTTGCCGAAATTGCCGACTGCGAAAATCTCGTCGGCGGCGTCGAGATCCGCGAAAGTCAGCGTTGCCTCGCGGACGTCGCGGCCGTCGGCGCTGAGCAATTGCAGAACGCGCTGGCGGGTAATGCCGTTGAGGAACGACCCGTTGGCGATCGGCGTCATCACCACGCCGTCCCTGGCCAAAAAGACGTTGGCCGTCGCGAGTTCCGCCACGTTGCCGAGCATGTCCATCAGCAGGCAATTGTCGAACCCGCGCGAGCGCGCCTCGATCAGCGCGCGGCCGTCGTTCGGATAGAGGCAGCCGGCCTTCGCCTCGATCGGCATGGTGATCGCGAGCGGCTTCGCAAAGGGCGAGCGGGTGATCGAGACGCCGGCCGGCTTCGGCAGCGGCGCCTCGTAGATGCACAGGCAAAAGCGGGTCGATTCCGGATTCGGCGGCACCGACGAATTGTGCCCGCTCTCCTCCGCCCAGTACATCGGACGAATGTAAAGCTCCGCCCCCGCCGGGAATTTTCGGATTCCTTCCCACGCGAGGCTGCAGATCGACTCGGCGCTCATGGTCGGCTCGAGGCCCATCGCCCGGGCCGAGCGGTTGACCCGCTGGCAATGCCGGTCGAGGTCGGGCGCGACGCCGTCGAAGGCTCGGGCGCCGTCGAACACGCTCGAAGCGAGCCAGAAGGCGTGGGTGCGCGGGCCGACGATCGGGGCGTTGCCCTCGAGCCATTGACCGTCGAGAAATGTATAGGTCTGCGACCAGACGGTCATGAACCGGGCTCCTCCCTCCGCCGGGAATCGGCGCGAGCGTTGATTTTTGCCCCTTTGCCCGGTTCAGTCCAGCGGAATGACGCCTTCAGTCGCCGCGCCGAGGCTCGCGGCCGCGTCGCCGACCCTGCGGCCGCCGATGACGCGATCGGGGGCGATCTCAGCCAGCGGAACGAGGGCGAAGGCGCGGTCGAGGGCCTCTGGATGCGGCACGGTCAGTCGCTCGCTCTGCATCGCCAGGTCGTCATAGGCGATGATGTCGAGGTCGATGAGGCGCGGACCCCATCGCTCGGCCGGGCTCCGGCCGAGCGCGGTCTCGATCGCCTTGACCCGGTCGAGCAGCGCCTCGGGCTTGAGATCGGTGCGGGCCAGGGCGCATGCGTTGACGAACCAGTCCTGGTCGGTCTTTCCCCATGGCGGGGTGCGATAAAAGCGGGAGACCGCCACGAGCGCGATCCCCGGCTCGTCGTCGAGCGCGGCGAGCGCGCGGCGCCGGTGTTCGGCGACGTCATGGACGCGCAACACCGACGCGCCGCATCAGCGCGACGACGTCGGCGGCGAGCGTGCCGACAAGGCGCTCATCCGGAGCGCCGCCGACGATCCGGCCGATGAACGACTTGCGCGACAGCCCGGCGAGGATGGGCGCGCCGAGCCGGTCTCGGCGACCGCCTCGGCCATGCCGGGATCGCGCTCAAGGCCCCAGACGTCATTGATCACCGAGGCGCCAAGGGCGGCCGCGGCCCGCGCCACCGATGCCTTCGAGGTGTCGATCGCGAGGGGCGCGTCGAGTTCGCGCGCCAACGCCTCGAGCACCGGCGCGACGCGACCCAGTTCCTCCTCGGCGCCGACCGGCGCGTAGCCTGGCCGGGTCGATTCGCCGCCGATGTCGATGATCGCCGCGCCCTCGGCCGCGAGCGCCTTGGCGTGCGCGACCGCGGCGCTCGCATCAAAATGGCGACCGCCGTCGGAAAACGAATTGGGCGTGACGTTGACAATCCCCATCAGGACAGGCGACCGGCCGAGCGCGGCGAGGAAACGGTCGCGCTGGCGATGTCGGCGGTCTTCAGTCATCGGATGCGGGGGCAGGCGCAGAATGACATCGGTCTGCGCCGCTCGCCCTCACCCTGCCGCTTCGCGGCTTCCCTCTCCCCATAGCCCGTCGAAAGACCGACGCCCCGTGGGGCGAGCGCAAGCCCCCTCTCCCCGTAAGCGGGGAGAGGGACGGGGTGAGGGGCCTTGGCGATTGGCCGCGGGCGCTCGCCCGGCCCCTCATCCTAACCTTCTCCCCGCTCGCGGGGAGAAGGGACCGCGTCCCTTTCCCCATGGGGAGAAGGTGGCCCGGAGGGCCGGATGAGGGCGCGCCCTCACGCGGCCAGCGCCGCCAGGATGCGCGCCCAGGACCGGGCGCCCTTCACGAACGAGGTCCGCTCGTACTTCTCGTTCGGCGAATGCATGGCGTCGTCTTCGAGCGAGAAGCCGACCAGCAGGCTGTCCATGTTCAGCTCGCGCTTGAACGCGCCGACAATTGGGATCGATCCGCCGCAGCCGATTAGCACCGCCGGCTTGCCCCATTCGGCCTCGAGCGCGCGTCGGGCGCGGCGAAGCGCCTCGTTCTTGACCGGCAGGGTGATCGCTGGGCTGCCGGCGTGGCCGATGAACTCGGCCTTGATGTCCGGCGGCAGCCGCGCTTCGACGAAGGCGCGGAAGGACTGCACGATTCTTTCGGGGTTTTGCGAGCCGACCAGCCGGAACGACACTTTGGCGCTCGCCTTGGCGGGCAGCACCGTCTTGAGCCCCTCACCTGTGTAGCCGCCGACGATTTCGTTGACCTCGCAGGTCGGGCGGGACCAGACCTGCTCCAGCAGCGTTCGGCCGCGCTCGCCGGCTAGCGTCGTCAGGCCGACGTCGCCGAGGAATGTTTTGGGGTCGACATCGAGCGCGTCCCATTGCGCCTTGATGTCCTGGGGCAACTCCTCGACGCCCTCGTAGAAGCCGGGCAGCGCGACCGCGCCATTGTCGTCGTGAAGCGCGCCGAGGATGCGCGCAAGCGCGTGGATCGGATTGACGGCGGCGCCGCCGTAAACGCCCGAATGCAGGTCGCGGTTGGCGCCGGTAAGGATCACCTCGTCGGCGACGATCCCGCGCAGCGCGGTGGTGATCGCCGGCGTCGAGGCGTTCCACATGCCGGTGTCGCAGACGAGCGCGACGTCGGCCTTCAGCATTTTGGCGTTCTGCGCCAGGAAGGGCCCCAGCGAGGGCGAGCCGGTCTCCTCCTCGCCCTCGAACAGCACGGTTACCGCGCATGGCAGGCCGCCGAGCTTCTGGAAGGTGCGGCAGGCCTCCACGAAGGTCATCAGCTGGCCTTTGTCGTCGGAGGCGCCGCGCGCCACGATCCGCTCGCCGCGCGGCCCCGCCTCGAGCTTGGGTTCGAACGGCGGCGAACGCCAGAGATCGAGCGGATCGGCCGGCTGGACGTCGTAATGGCCGTAGAACAGCACGTGTGGCGAATCGCGCCGGGCGGCCTTGATGTGTCCGACCACCATCGGCCGTCCCGTGGTCGGGCGCTTGGCCGTCTCGAACCCGATGGCGGTGAGCTGGGCGGCGAGCCAATCGGCCGCCCGCTCGCAATCGGCGTAGTGATCAGGCGCGGCCGAGACCGAGGGAATTTTGAGAAAGTCAAACAGCCGGTCGAGCGCCGGGCCCGTGTCGGAATCGATCGCCGAGAGCGCGTCTTCAAGCATGCTCATACCCTTCCGCCCCTCCGCAATCGGTCGTTCCCCGGAACGCCGCCCGACGTTGTAGCAGGCTCGGCGCCGGTCTTCCATCCGGGGCGGATGTCGGGGAGTGGGCTAGTCGTCGGAACCTGACGCTTGGTTCCTGTTTGGCGCCGGACCCGATGGCGCAGCGCAGGGCGAGTCGAGGTCTTGCGGCAGTAGCGGATCGCGGCCTGTGAGGGACGCTTGCGGCGCGCTCGTGGATGGCCGGGACAAGCCCGGCCATGACGGCGGGAGGGATATTTCGCTGCGGCCTTCCCCACCGCGGAAAAGGTCGCGCCCTGCCGCACTGGTGGATTACGGTGACGCGCGATCAGCTCCCTTTTTGCTGGGCGGGCGACGATCTCGCGACACGCAAAGGGATATTGGGGATATTGGCATGCGGCATAACGGTAAGGACGGTCGAGTCACCGTGATCCGAGCCAACGACGCTAGCCTTGAGACTCTGTCGATTGGTTTTCAAACGAAAGGACAGGGGTCGGCGCCCGTCCTGCCGGAATGCGACCATGCGAGCCTCCTCTGAGCCGCCCCGCCACGCATGCGATGCAAGCGGCCGGCAGCGACGTCTCGCTCTCATGCGTGCCCGAAAATCGCTCCGCGAGACAGGTGAGGCAATTGTGCGTCCTCGTCGGCGGCAAAACGTCCACCGCTTCCTCGATCTTTCTGCGGGACAGGGCCTTTCCAACCGCTCGCCAGAAGAGCGCAGCGCTTAGATTATTGGCTTGCCGTTCCATGTTGCGCGCGGCCAGACCTGCGCCCAGGCCGTGCTTTTCGGCTAGCGCGTCAGCCTCTGCCTCGATCGTTTTGTCTCTATCCCGAAAGATCTTGAGGGAGAGCATAGGGAAAATCTCATCAAAGGAGGCGCGCAAGTTCGTGCAACTCGATGCAACTGCGAGCGTTGGGCGCAGAGAGTCACACCCTTCGATCGGGTTGCGGTTACACCATTAACACAACTTCAGGCGAAAGCAATGGGTCGTTTGACGCGTGGGCTGCCCTGAATGTGTCCGCCCGCAGAGGCTTCCCCTTCTGCTCGTCAGATTTGATACTGCAACCCTTGATCGTCATCCCGGCTCACGCCGCGCGGACTCCGCGAATTGAAGGATTGATTTGCAAGGGCGGCCCGTGTTGTCATGAGATTGTCCGGACTGCGGACTTCCGTGCGCTCGATAGGGCGCCGAGCAAAGAACTCAGGAGGAAACTCGTGTCGACGAAGGTATTTGCCGGGTCCATCCTGGCCGCGCTTCTCGCCCTCGGCGGTGCGGCTCATGCGCTGACCCTGACCAGCCCCGACATCAAGCCGGGCGCGCGCATCGCCGATGAGCAGGTGTACGCCGGCTGCGGCGGCAAAAACGTCTCGCCGGCGCTAAGCTGGTCGGGCGCCCCGAAGGGCGCCAAGAGCTTTGCGCTCAGCGTCTACGATCCCGACGCGCCGACCGGAAGCGGGTTCTGGCACTGGGTCGTCTTCAACATTCCGCCGGACGTGACCAGCCTGCCGAAAGGCGCGGGCGATCCCAAGAGCGATGCGGCGCCGAAGGGCGCCATCCAGAGCCGCACCGATTGGGGCGCGCCGGGCTATGGCGGTCCGTGCCCGCCCAAGGGCGACAAGCCGCACCATTATCATTTCACCATCTTCGCGGTGGACACAGACAAGCTCGACGCCGACGAAAATTCCTCGGCGGCGGTCGTCGGCTTCAACCTTCACTTCCACACGCTGGCGAAGGCGACACTCACGGGCGTTTGGGGCTACTGAGACGCGAAAGCGCGCCAAGGCGATCCCGGTCGTCATGCCCGGAATCGAGCCGGCGCAGATCGACATGACGATTGCGCCGAAGGACAGGCGGACGCTGCGCCGCTTCATCGCGCATGCGATCGGCAGCGTCGAAGTCCCGATGACGGACACACAGCTCGAGGCCAAGTTCGCCGACCTTGCCGACGGCGTCCTTCCACCGTCCGCGATCCAGCGAGTCATGCAGGCTTGCTGGAGCGTCGAAAGCCTCCCAAGCGCCGGCGAGATCGGGAGAATCTCGGTCTCGGCTTAGGGCGCGTCGCTTTTCGGTCCCTTCTCCCCGCATAGGGCGTCGAAAGACGCCCGTCTCTCGACGGGCTATGGCGCCGGACGAGGGGCAGCGCCAAGCCTCCGAGGTTGGCGCTGCCCCTCATCCCGGCCCTCTCCCCTCAAGCGGGGCGAGGGGGATTTGCGCTCGCCGACCCGATCGATTCGCAGCTCGCTCCTGCACCCGGCGGCCCGCGTTTGACCATTGTCCACTTGCAAAGCCTGAGCGTCGCAGGGACAAGTTGCGCCCAGACGAGGGAGGGAAGGTTTGGCGCAGCATTTCGATCCGCGCAATGCGCCGTTCGACCGGCTGAGCGGCGAGGAGATCGACGTCGTCCGAGACGCGCTCGACATCGCTTATTACCGGCCGAACGAGACCATCATCGCCAGCGGCGGCGCGCCCGAAAGCCTGTTCATCGTCATCAAGGGCGCCGTCGAGGAGCGCGACGGCGACGATCTCGTGGCGCTGCGAGGCCCGGGCGACATGTTCGATTCGCGCGCCTTGGTGCAGGGCCGCAGCTCCAACGCCTTCGTCGCGCGCGAGGAAACGCTCTGCAACCTCCTGCCGGGCGCTGTGACCCTGAGGCTCATCAACGAGAACCCGCGCTTCGCCTCGTTCTTCTACCTCGACATCGCCCACAAGCTCGACACGGTGTCGCGCGAGGAGGAGGAGGCCCGGTTCACGCCCCTGCTCGGGGCGCGGGTGGACGAGCTCTTTCATCATCCCGCCATCTATGTCGATGCGACGGAGACGATCGCCGAAGCGGGCCTCTTGATGCGGGACCACAAGACCTACGCGCTGTTCGTCACCGAAGCCGAAGGCGTCGGAATCGTCACCCGCTCGGATCTCCTGAACGCCGTCCTTTGCGAGCGCCTGCCACTCCACAGCGCCATCGGTCCGCTGGCGCACCGGCCGGTCGTCTCAGTCGCGCCCGACGACCTCGTCACGACCGCGCTCCTGCGCATGACGAAATACAACAAGCGCCGCGTCGCCATCGGCGCAGACGGACAGTTTGTCGGCCTGCTCGAGGATATCGACCTCGTGAGCTTCCTCGCCGGCAACGCGCAGCTTGTCGCCGGGCGGATCGACCGGTCGCGCGACGTGTCCGACCTCGCGCGCGCGGCGCGCCGGATCGAGCCGCAGATTCGCCTGATGCGCCGGCAAGGGGTCAGGGTCGACCTCGTCTGCGAGATCGTTTCCGATCTCAACCGGCGCCTGCATCACAAGCTTTTTCAGCTCGTCGCGCCCAAGTCCATCCGCGAGGCCGGCTGCTTCGTGGTGATGGGCAGCGAGGGACGCGGCGAGCAGACTTTCCGCACCGACCAGGACAACGGGCTCATTCTCTCGGCGCCCGTGCCGAATGGGGACCTCGTCAAGTTCCGTGCCGACGTCTTCGACGCGCTGGCTGAATGTGGCTTCCCGCCGTGCCCGGGCGAAGTGATGGTGCGCAATCCGGTCTGGTCGAAAACGCTCGACGACTATCGCGCCGATTTCCAGCGCTGGCTCGCGGTGTCGGACGAGACGGGCGCGATGAACATCGCGATCTTCTACGACGCCGAGGCGACGGCGGGCGATCCTGGGCTTCTCCGGGCCGCCAAGCAGGAGCTGATCGACCTCATGCACGGCGAGCGGTTGCGGCTCGCCCGCTTCGCCCGCGCGATCGACGCCTTTCCGACGCCGATCGGGTTTTTCAACAATCTCGTCACCTCGAAGGCGGAGGGCGACGCGCTCGATCTGAAGAAGGGCGGCATCTTTCCGATCGTGCACGGCGTGCGGGCGCTGGCGCTGGAGAAGGGGCTGCACGAGACGGGAACGGCGGCGCGCATCGGCAAGCTCGCGGAACTTAGCCTGTTCGACAGCCAGTTCGCGCGCGAACTCGTTCAGGCGCTGCATTACCTGATGACGCTGCGCCTCGACGCTCAGATTGCGGAGAAGGTCTCGACCAGCCTCGTCAAGCCCGGCGAGCTGTCGACCATGGAGCGTGATCTCTTGCGCGACGCCTTCCATGTGGTGAAGCGCCTGCGCGAGATGCTGCGCCGGCACTTCAATCTAGCGATGTTCTGATGCTGTTGAAGCTCAAGCGGCGGGTTCTGCTGCATCTCCTGCGTGATCCCGCCTATCGTTTCCTGTTCGATCCGCCGCCACAAGGCGAAGCAGTGTCGATCGACTGCGAGACGACGGGCCTCAGCGCCCGCAAGGACGACATTGTCACGGTCGCCGCGATCAGGATCCGCGACAACCGGATCCTCACCAGCGAGCGCTTCGAGGCGATGGTCAAGCCGAGGGTCAGGCTCAATCCGGACGCCATCAAGGTCCATCGCCTGCGCGAGCAGGACGTCGCCGGAGGGCGTCCGATCGAGGCGGTGCTGCCCGACCTCCTGCGGTTCATCGGGTCGCGGCCGCTGGTCGGCTTCTACCTCGAGTTCGACGTCGCGATGCTGAACAAGCACGTGCGGCGCATGCTCGGGATCGAGCTGCCGAACGCGCAGATCGAGGTTTCCGGAATCTATTACGAGCAGAAGTACCGCGACGCGCCCCCCGGCACCGAGGTCGATCTGCGATTCATGAGCATCCTCAGGGATCTCGGCCTGCCTGCGCTCGCCCAGCATGACGCCTATTCCGACGCGCTGATGACGGCGATGATGTATCTGACGCTCGAGGACTACAGGGCCCGCGGCGTCCGCATCCCCCGGGCGCGCGCCAGGCCGGTCGCGTTCTACGGCGGCTGAGCCGAACGAAAGGCACCGCGTCGGGGTGCGCGGTCCTAGCGATTGTGTCCGTCGAATCGTCCGTCAGAAGACGTGGCGGAAGATGAAGAACAGGACGCCGGACAAGAGCATCGCGGCCGGCAAGGTCAACACCCAAGCGAGCGCGATGCTTCCGACCGTCGACCACTGCATGCCTGAGCCGTTAGCGACCATCGTGCCGGCCACGCCGGACGACAGCACGTGGGTCGTCGACACCGGCAGGCCGAGACCGTCGGCCGCGCCGATCGTGGCGGCCGCGATGAGCTCGGCCGCGGCCCCCTGGCCGTAGGTGAGGTGGGTCTTGCCGATCTTCTCGCCGACGGTCACAACAATGCGCTTCCAGCCAACCATCGTGCCGAGGCCGAGCGCAATCGCCACGCAGATTTTCACCCAGATCGGGATGAACTTGGTGGCGTAGTCGAGCTGTTTCTTGAACTCGCCGATCTGCTTCTTCTCGGCGTCGGTCAGCTCGCTTTCCTTGTCCTTGGTGAGGACGCGCAGCGCCTCCGAGGCGAGATACATGTCGTTGCGGACGTTCTGCACCTTGTCGAGCGGCGTCCTGGCGACGGAGCCGTAGTCTTTGACCTGATCGCTGATCTGCTTCACCAGCACCGCGAGCGAAGGATAGGTGCCCTCGGAGATCTTGTGGGCATGGACGTACTCGGTGACCGCGGGGCGGGGGTCGCCGATCACGTCGAAGCCCGCTCCGTGCGCCGCGACGACCTTCGAGGCGTCCTGCGCGGCGGCGATGAACGATTCGGCGTGCCCTGCCGGCGGCGCCCGGTTCAAGGCGTAGGCGGTCGGCGCGACGCCGATCAGGATCAGCATGATCAGGCCCATGCCCTTCTGGCCGTCATTCGATCCGTGGAAGAACGAGACCAGCGTGCAGGTGAGGACGAGAAGGCCGCGGATCCACGGCGGCGGGGGGTTACGGCCCTCGGGCGCCTTGTAGAGCGCCGGCACCCGCACGATCGCCTTCATCAGAAGGAGCAGCAGCGCGGAAAGGACGAAGCCGAAGAGCGGCGAAAATAGCAGAGCTTCGCCGATCTTCGTCACCTGATCCCAGTCGACGCCGGAGGTGCCGTCCACGCCGCGCATGAGCGCGTTGGCGACGCCGACGCCGACAATCGAGCCGATCAACGTGTGCGAGCTGGAGGCCGGGATGCCTAAAAGCCATGTGCCCAGATTCCAGATGATCGCCGCTATCAGCAGAGCGAACACCATCGCGTAGCCGGCGCTCGAGCCAACCTGCAGGATGAGTTCGACCGGCAAGAGCGAAACGATGCCGAAGGCGACAGCGCCGCTGGAAGCGAGCACCCCGAGCAGGTTAAAGCACCCCGACCAGACGACGGCGAATTGCGCTGGCAGGGCGTGGGTGTAGATGACGGTCGCGACGGCGTTGGCGGTGTCGTGGAAGCCATTGACGAATTCGAAACCGAGCGCGATCAGCATGGCGAGGCCGAGCAGCACGAATGGCAGGATCGTCGTCGGTCCTCCGCCGGATTCGGTAATATCCGAGCGTATCGAATAGGCCATGTAGAACAGACCGCCAGCGAGCACTGCGAGAATCCCCAGCGCAAGCCGGATGTCCATAGGGTGGTCGAGCTGCGGCTTGCCCGAAGGGGGCGCGGCCGCGCCCGGCGTCGAAAGGTCGGTTACGGCTGTCATCGCGGCGCTCCTCGGGACTGCGGGCTCTCTGTATCGCGACCCCGTGTGACAACGCTGTGAAGGTTCGCCGCTTGAGTTCGCAGCAAGATTGGCGTTGCCAAAGCCGCTACCCTGCGCGAATCTGAACAGGCGTCCGCGGCAAAGAGCTGCGCCTGGCGAACATCACCGAGGTCGATCGCCGGCGGTCCAAGCGGCAAGGCTCAGATCTCGCCATATCAACCGGCGACCGGCGCCACATGGATCCGAAAACGCCGGACGACGTGATCGGAGTCGGCTGAGGGAGAGGAAAATGTCAGACGAAAAGGTTCGCGGCATGACGGCGCTCGAACTGGCCCTCGCGTGGGGCTTCGTCGGGATCCCGCTGCTGTGGGGAATTCTACGGCACCCTCGTGAACGCCATGAAGTTGTTCCAGTAGGCGCGTGGCGCGGAGCTTCAGCCCGCCTCGGCGAGCAGCGGCAGGCGTCCGCTTCCCCGCTCGCCGTCCTGGTCGGTGAGCCGGGTCGGGTAATCGCCGGTGAAGCAGTGATCGGTGAACTGCGGCTGCCGCGGGTTCCGCTCGGCAAATCCCATCGCCCGGTAGATCCCGGCCACCGACAGAAACGCTAGGCTGTCAGCGCCCATGAACCCGCGCATGGCCTCGAGATCCATGCGCGCGGCCAGAAGCTTGTCGCGCTCGGGCGTGTCGATGCCGTAGAAGTCGGGATAGGCGATCGGCGGCGAGGAGATGCGAAAATGCACTTCGCGTGCGCCCGCCTCGCGCATCATCCGCACGATCTTGACACTGGTCGTGCCGCGCACGATCGAATTGTCGATCAGCACCACGCGCTTGCCGGCCACTACGGCCCGGTTGGCGTTGTGCTTCATGCGCACGCCGAGCTCGCGGATCGACTGGGTCGGCTGGATGAAAGTCCGGCCGACATAGTGGTTGCGGATGATGCCGAGCTCGAACGGAAGACCGCAGCCGCGCGCGTAGCCGATCGCCGCCGGCACGCCGGAATCCGGCACTGGCACCACGACGTCGGCGTCCGCCGGAGCTTCGCGCGCGAGCTCCTCGCCCATCGCCTTGCGGGCGTCGTAGACCGAACGCCCGTAGACGACCGAATCCGGCCGGGCGAAATAGACGTATTCGAAAATGCACGGCCGCGCCGGCTGGCGAGGTAAGGGGAAGAAGCTCTTAACCCCGTCGGCGTCGATCACCACGACCTCGCCGTTCTCGATGTCGCGGATGAACCTGGCGCCGATAATGTCGAGCGCGCAGGTCTCCGAGCAGAGGATGGGACAGCCGTCGAGCTCGCCGAGCACCAGCGGGCGGATGCCAAGCGGGTCGCGCGCGCCGATCAGCTTCTTGTTGGTCAGCGCCACCAGGGCGTAGGCGCCCTCGATTTCGGCCAGCGCCTCGACGAAACGGTCGACGATCTTTGGCCGACGCGAGCGCGCCGCCAGCAGCAGGACGACCTCGGTGTCGGTGGTCGACTGGCAGATCGCGCCGCCGCGAATGAGCTCGCGCCGGAGCGTCAGGCCGTTGGTCAGATTGCCGTTGTGGGCGACGGCGAGGCCGCCCGCCTCGAGCTCGGCAAACAGCGGCTGGACGTTGCGCAAGGCCGTCTCGCCGGTGGTCGAGTAGCGTACATGACCGATTGCGGTTTGGCCGGGAAGGCGATCGATGACGGCGGCGCTGGAGAAGTAATCGCCGACGAGACCCTGGCGCCGCTCCGAATGAAAGCGTTGGCCGTCGAAGGCGACGATGCCGGCCGCCTCTTGCCCGCGGTGCTGCAGGGCATGAAGGCCAAGCGCGACGATCGCCGCCGCGTGGGGGTGGCCGAAGATGCCGAAGACGCCGCATTCCTCATGCAGGCGGTCCTCGTCGAGATTGACGCCAGGATCGGCGTCCGCGTCCGGTCTCGCGGGACTCATTGTTTCGGCGCCGTCGAAACCGGGCGACCATTGATCAGCGCGTCGAGCTTCTGTTTGTCGGTCATGGATGTCGAGGGCGCCGCAGCGTCCGGCTTCCTCTGCACGACTTGCGGGCCCGACGCCGGTGGGGGCGTCGCCGCTTTGACCCCAGTCGGCGCGCTCGCGTCGTCGTCGACCGGTTCGTCGTTCGCCGGAGTGACGTTCCCCCGCGACTTGATCCACGCGTCGATGGTCGTTGCGGCGTCCTCGGGCAGCAGGGCCACGATCCTGTCCGCCGTGTCCGTCAGGATCGGGCGCATTTTTGCGGTTTTCACCCATTCCGGTTGCTGCTTATCCGAAACCAGCCAGTTGAAGATCGCGAATGCGACCACCGCAAGCAGAAATCCGCGCGCCACGCCGAAGACAACACCGAGCGTTCGGTCGAGAGCGCCGATCTTGCTGTCGAGAATCGCGTCCGACAGTCTGACGGTAAACAACGAAACGACGATCAACGTGGCGAAGAACACCAGCGCCGCCGCCGCCGCTTCCGCGATGACGTCCTTGTGGATATAGGGCGTGAGATAGGGGGTCACAACCGGGTAGAAATAATAGGCCGCCGCCGCCGCCGCCGCCCAGGACGCGATCGCCAGCACCTCGCGCGAGAAACCGCGCAGCATCGACAGGATCGCCGAAACCAGGACGATCGCGAGAACGGCGAGATCGAGATAGGAAGGCATCCGAATCAACCTTGTCGAAACGCGGAAAAGGCATGGGCGACGGCGTCCGGCGCATCCTGCGGAGGGCCTTATAGCCAAGCCGTCCGGGTTCGTCACCCAGCCAAAGGCGTCGTTTGCGTCCGGGCCGCGGGCTTCGGCCCGTTTGCCGCCGGCTTGTCCGCGACCGACCCACCTGCGCCGGACTTGCTTCCGCCAGACGCGCCCCTGCTGGACCCGGCTTCGACGGCGGAGGCCGCGATCAGCGCGACCAACGATGCGACAGAGCCGATCGGCGTGACGCCGGCGGCGGCCGTCTCGCCCTCGGCGCGCGGCGCGGGCGGGGCGAAGGCGCGGGCGAAGCCGAGCTTGGCGGCCTCCTTCAGCCTCAGCGCGGTATGGGCGACGGGTCGGACCGAGCCGGAGAGCGCAATCTCGCCAAAGTAGACCGCGTCATGCGGCAACGTCGCCCCGGTCAGCGAGGACACCAGCGCCGCGGCCGCCGCAAGGTCCGCAGCCGGCTCGGCGACCCTGAGGCCGCCGGCGACATTGAGGTAGATGTCGAACGGACCGAGCTTCAGCCCGCCGTGCGATTCGAGCACCGCCAGCACCATGGCGAGCCGGTTCGGCTCCCAGCCGACCACGGCCCGGCGCGGCGTGCCGAGCGAAGTGGGCGCGACGAGGGCCTGGATCTCGACCAGCAGCGGCCGCGCGCCCTCGACGCCGGCGAACACCGAGGCGCCGGGCGCCGCGCCGATATCCCGGCCGGCCAGGAACAGCGCGGAAGGGTTCGGCACTTCGGCGAGCCCGGCCCCCGTCATCTCGAACACGCCGACCTCGTCGGTCGCCCCGAAGCGGTTCTTGGCCGCGCGCAGAAGGCGGAAGGCGTGCGCGCCGTCGCCCTCGAACGAAAAGACCGCGTCGACCATGTGCTCGACGACGCGCGGGCCGGCGATCTGGCCGTCCTTGGTCACGTGCCCGACGATCAGCAGCGCCGCGCCGCTCGCCTTGGCGAAGCGGATGAGGGCCTGGGCGGACCCGCGAACCTGGCTCACCGTTCCCGGCGCCGATTCGATGGCGTCGCTCCACATGGTCTGGATCGAATCGATCACCACGAATTTCGGGGCGTCGCCCGAGGCCAGCGTCGCCACGATGTCCTCGACGAGGGTCTGGGCGGCGATCTGGACCGGGGCGCTCGCGAGCCCTAGCCGCGCAGCCCGCAGGCGGACCTGGGCGGTCGATTCTTCGCCGGAGACGTACACCACCCGCGCGCCCGCACGAGCGACGGCGGCGCAGGCCTGAATGAGCAACGTCGACTTGCCGATGCCGGGCTCGCCGCCGATCAGGGTCGCGGAGCCGGGTACGAAACCGCCGCCGGCCACCCGGTCGAGTTCGCCGATCCCGCTGGCGACCCGCGGTTCAGGCCTGGAGGAGCCGGCAAGGTCCTCGAGCGGGAAGGGGCGTCCGCCCGCGCCGCGCCGCGCCGCCGCGCCGCCGACGCCGAGCGCGGCGGCCTCCTCGATGATGGTGTTCCATTCGCCGCAAGACTCGCATTTTCCCTGCCAGCGCTGGGTGACGGCCCCGCAGTTCTGGCAGACATAGGAAGAGCGTAGCCTCGCCATGCGCCCGGACTGACAGGTTTGTTCGGCTCTGTCGAGCGGGATCCGCCCGGAAATCGTCGCTGTTCAGTCGAGAATCGGGCCGCATGGGCGCCTTGCGTCGGCGTCCAGTCCGACTGCGGCAAATGGTCCCGTTTCTTCGGCCGCCGCCGCGCCCATATAGTCTGGCAACGCGGGGGCAGATGGCCGCGCGGAGCGCGATCAGGAGCCCGGCCGACGCTTGTCGACGGGAATGGGGAACGGATGGTCGGATGGCCTTTGCGCTCAACCGCATGAAGGATGGCGCGCCGAACGCCGGCGAGCTCTTCGCCGAAAGCTTCCCGCATTTCGAAGGCCTGATCGTTCCGTTTGAGGCCGGCCAGGAGATCGTGGGCGAAGGCGATCCGACCGAGAGTTACTACCTCGTCATGCGCGGCATGTTCCGCGCAGTGAAGTTCACCCGCGACGGTCGCCGGCAGGTCTTCGCGTTTTACATGCCCGGCGACATCTGTGGCCTCGAGCCGGACGCCGCCCACAAGCTGACGATCGAGGCGGTGGATGCGGCCGCGATGGCGATCGTGCCGCGGCACGCCTGCCGGGCGCGCATGAACGACGATCCCCGCCTCAACGCGGCGCTGTTCGACGGAGCGACTCGGGCGCTCACGCTGTCAATCGATCACATGATGATGATCGGCCGCAGCTCGGCCGAGGAGCGGCTCGCGTGGTTCCTGACTATGCTGTCTGAGCGGTCGGGCGAACCGTGCGCGTTGGCGCTCGATCTGGCGATGCAGCGGCAGGACATCGCCGATTATCTCGGGCTGACGATCGAAACCGTCAGCCGGACCTTCACGCTCTTCCGCGATCGCGGGTTCCTCAGGCTGCCGCGCAAGCGGCGGGTTGAGATCGTGCGCCCGGATGCGCTCGCTCGCCTCGCCGCCGCGGACCGGGACGCGGTCGGCCCGGCGCCGGACGCGGTGGAGTTCGCCGCGGCCGCCGTCTGATCGAGCCATCGGTTCTCCTCGAATCGCCAAAGCGCAGGCGGCCCGAATCGTCGGCGCGGGCGCCGAGCCGCCCCGATGGGCGCAAAGCGGCAAGCGTCGCGATGCGCGTTACGTGCGGCAATTGGTCACGCCCCAGGCCGGAGGCGGGAAAGCCGCGTGAAACTGCGCGTTCGCCCTGATTTTCGAGGCTTTTCCGAGCGCCAGACGAAAGTGCGAGCGGAATGCGACCTTGGGAGAGGTGGACGACTGGCGATCAACAATGCATGAGAGTTTTGTCGCGTCATCCGGCCGCCACATTTGTCGACCCGTCGGAAGGCCATGATGACGTTCGACGTTCCCGGAGCCTCGAAGACTGCCCATGACGCAGTCGGAAACGGGCCGGGAGCCAGCCTCTCGCGTTGGGGATGAGGAATGCAGACGGTATCTCAACCAAAGTCGCTTTGGAGCGGCGAAATCGGGCTGATCGTGGTCCTCGCGATCCTGGCCTTGCTCTGTCTCTTTATCGCGGCCAAGACGATCGAGCCTGCCTACGCCTTCCATATGGGCCTCGGCGTCATCTGCGCGGCGCTCGGCATCCTCGCCATTTTCCAGCGCTACAACAAACGGGATGTGGCGCGCCCCCCGCTCGAGATCAACGGTCTGCCGAACTATAACTTCGGGCCGGTCAAGTTCTCGACCATCATGGCCCTGTTCTGGGGCCTCGCCGGCATGGCGGTCGGCGTCTACATCGCGGCCGAACTCGCTTTCCCCGATCTGAACATCGCCCCCTGGTTCAACTTCGGCCGCTTGCGGCCGCTGCACACCTCGGCGGTGATCTTCGCCTTTGGCGGCAATGTGCTGCTGGCGACGTCGTTCTACGTCGTGCAGCGCACCTCCCGGGCGCGCCTCGCCGGCGACCTTGCGCCGTGGTTCGTC
Source organism: uncultured Alphaproteobacteria bacterium (assembly GCA_963822215.1). Taxonomy (GTDB): domain Bacteria; phylum Pseudomonadota; class Alphaproteobacteria; order Rhizobiales; family Beijerinckiaceae; genus Roseiarcus. The sequence continues at coordinate 130,045 of CAWGGX010000013.1, read as the reverse complement.
GTGCTCGGCTACAACTTCTTCATCCTGATCGCAGGCACGGGTTACCTGCTCGGCATTACCGAGAGCAAGGAATACGCCGAGCCGGAATGGTACGCCGACCTGTGGCTGACCATCGTTTGGGTCACCTATCTGCTGGTGTTCCTCGGCACCATCTTCCGTCGCAAGGAGCCCCACATCTTCGTGGCGAACTGGTTCTATCTCGCCTTCATCCTGACGATCGCGATGCTGCACATCGGCAACAACGCCGCTGTGCCGGTGTCGCTGTTCTCGGCGAAGTCCTACGTCGTCTGGAGCGGCGTGCAGGACGCGATGTTCCAGTGGTGGTACGGCCATAACGCGGTCGGCTTCTTCCTCACTGCGGGCTTCCTGGCCATCATGTACTACTTCGTGCCGAAGCGCGCGGAACGGCCGATCTACTCGTACCGGCTGTCGATCATCCATTTCTGGGCGCTGATCTTCCTCTACATCTGGGCCGGCCCGCACCACCTGCACTACACGGCGCTGCCGGACTGGACGCAGACCCTCGGCATGACCTTCTCGATCATGCTCTGGATGCCCTCCTGGGGCGGCATGATCAACGGCCTGCTGACGCTTTCGGGCGCCTGGGACAAGCTGCGCACCGATCCCGTCCTGCGCATGCTGGTCGTGTCGGTCGCCTTCTACGGCATGTCGACCTTCGAAGGCCCGGCGATGTCGATCAAGACGGTCAACTCGCTGTCGCACTATACCGACTGGACCGTCGGCCACGTGCACTCGGGGGCGCTCGGCTGGGTCGCCTTTGTCTCGTTCGGCGCGCTCTACTGCCTGGTTCCCTGGCTGTGGAACAAGCGCGAGCTGTACTCGCTGAAGCTGGTCAACTGGCACTTCTGGATCGCGACTCTCGGCATCGTTCTCTACATCACCTCGATGTGGGTGTCGGGCATCCTGCAGGGTCTGATGTGGCGCAGCTACACCCCGCAGGGCTATCTCGAATACTCGTTCATCGAGACGGTCGCGGCGATGCATCCGTTCTACGTGATCCGCATGCTCGGCGGCCTGTTGTTCCTCCTCGCCTACTGCCTGATGCTGTACAACGTCTACATGACAATCACGGCGTCCGAGGCGGCCGCGCCGTCGGCGCAGCCTTCGCTCCAGCCCGCGGAATGAGGACTTAGACCATGAGCAATTCCGCGCAGACTCAGCACGGCGGGTCGTCGCTCTTCGCCAAGCACCACATCTTGGAGAAGAACCCTATCCTGCTCATCCTCGGCATCCTGATCATGGTCGCCATCGGCGGCCTGGTCGAGATCGTCCCGCTCTTCTACCTGAAGAGCACCATCGAACCCGTGGAGGGGATGAGACCGTACACGCCGCTCGAACTTGCCGGGCGGAACATCTACGTGCGCGAAGGCTGCTACCTTTGCCACAGCCAGATGATCCGCTCGCTGCGCGACGAGGTGGAGCGTTACGGCCATTTCTCGCTCGCGGCCGAGAGCATGTACGACCACCCCTTCCAGTGGGGGTCGAAGCGCAACGGCCCGGACATCGCCCGGGTCGGCGGCAAGTACACCGACTCCTGGCACGTCGCGCACCTGACCGACCCGCGTTCGGTCGTGCCGCAGTCGATCATGCCGACCTACCGGTTCCTGTTCGACACGCCGCTCGACACGCGTCAGCTTGTCGCCAATGTCGAGACCAACCGCGAAGTCGGCGTTCCGTACACGGACGATCAGATGGCCAATGTCATGACGGACCTGAGGGCCCAGGTGAGCCCGGATAGCCCCGAGGCGGCGGCGCTGCTCAAGCGCTATCCCAAGGCGGTCGTGCGCAAGTTCTACCCGGGCTCGCCCGAGATCACCGAGGGCGACGCCGTGATCGCTTATCTGCAGATGCTGGGCACCCTCGTCGACTTCCAGCAGTTCGACGACAAGGCCAGCTTGCGCTGACGGGATAGGGGATCGCCATGTCAACGACCTACGAAATGCTCGCGCAGTTCGCGCAATCGGGTGGGACTGTCTACTGTTTCCTGTTTTTCCTCGCGACGCTCGTTTACGCGCTTTGGCCGAAGAACAGCGCGCGGTTCCATGACGCGGCCCGCATGCCGCTGCGGGAGGATTGAGCAATGAGCGCCGACCCGGTTCAAGTCGATAAAGTCTCCGGCCAGACAACCACCGGACACGAGTGGGATGGCATTCGTGAGCTGAACACGCCGCTGCCGCGCTGGTGGTTGTGGATCTTCTACGCGACGATCGCCTTTGCGTTCGTCTACTGGATCTTCTATCCGGCATGGCCTTTGGTCGGCAGCTTCACGCCGGGCATATTGGGCCACACCAACCGTGCAGCGGTGCTGCAGGACATCGCCTTCAGCCAGTCGGTGCGCAAGGAGATGGCGGCCGGCCTCGAGAAAGCGAGCCTCACCCAGATCGAAGGCGATCCCAAGATGCTCGAACTCGCGCTCGCGCAGGGCAAGGCCGCGTTCGGCGACAACTGCACCCCGTGCCACGGCGCGGGCGGGCAGGGCCAGAAGGGCTACCCCAACCTGACCGCCGGACGCTGGCTGTGGGGCGGAACGCTAGATCAGATCCAGACGACCATCTCCCACGGCATCCGCGCGCCCGATGATTCTGACACGCACACGAGCGCCATGCCCGCGTTCGGCAAGGACGGCATCCTGAAGGCCGAGGAAATCCGCCAGGTCGCCAACTATGTGCGCACCCTCGACGGCCTCGGGCCGGAGCAGGGCATCGACGTCGCCGCCGGGAAGAAGATATTCGCCGACAATTGTGTGGCTTGCCATGGCGAGGACGGCAAGGGTAATATCGACATGGGCTCCGCCAACCTGACGACCAAGGTCTGGTTGTACGGCAACGACATCAACGACCTCATCTATACGATCACCAACGCTCGCAACTCGACGATGCCGGCGTGGGGCAGGCGGCTCGATCCGGAAACGATCAAGTCGCTGGCGGTCTATGTCCACAGCCTCGGCGGCGGCAAGTGAGCGGGTAAAGGACGCGTTTGAAGTGACGATCAGCGCCGAGGAGATCTACGACGACGGTCCATTGTATGAAGCTGCAAAGAAAGTCTACCCGCAGAAGGTTTCGGGGACCTACAGGCGCTTAAAATGGATCGTGTTGTGGATCGCACTCGGCGTCTACTATGTCTTGCCGTTCATCCGGTGGGATCGGGGACCGAACCTGCCTGACCAGGCGGTCCTGGCGGACATCGCGCATTCGCGTTTTTACTTTTTCTTCATTCAGATCTGGCCGCAGGAGGTCTACTACTTTACCGGGCTCTTGATTCTCGCGTCGTTGATTCTCTTCCTTTCCAACGCGCTGTTCGGCCGCGTGTGGTGCGGCTACGCCTGTCCGCAGACAGTCTGGACGGACCTGTATTTTTGGGTCGAGCGCCGGATCGAGGGCGACCGGCGCGAGCGGATGAAGCTCGACGCGGCGCCGTGGACGGCCGACAAGATCATGAAGCGCGCCGCCAAGCACGCGATCTGGCTCCTGATCGCGCTCGCGACCGGCGGAGCGGCGATGCTCTATTTCGTCGACGCGCCGACGCTGATGAGAGAATTCTTCACGCTCAGGGCTCCGGCCCTAGCCTACATCTGGGCGGGCATCCTCACGTTCACGACCTACGCGCTCGCCGGCCACATGCGCGAGCAGGTGTGCCTCTACATGTGCCCGTGGCCTCGTATCCAGGCGGCGCTGACCGACACTGACGCGCTCAACGTCGCCTACCGCTTCGATCGCGGCGAACCTCGCATGTCGGTCAAGGACGCGGCGCGAGCGCGGGCCCACGACCAGGCCGCCGGCGACTGCGTCGACTGTCTGCAGTGCGTCGCGGTCTGCCCGACCGGCGTCGACATCCGCAACGGGCCGCAACTCGGCTGCATCAACTGCGGCTTGTGCATCGACGCCTGCGACGCGGTGATGACCAAGATCAAGCGTCCGACCCGGCTTATCGCCTACGACAATGACGAGAACCGTGAACGGCGCATGCGCGGCGAGGCGAACGCCTTTCATCCAATCCGCCCGCGCACCATCATGTACGCCGCCCTTATCGTGCTGACCGCCGGCATCATGCTCTATGTGCTCACGACGCGATCGAATTCGCACTTGAGCGTGCTGCACGTGCGCGCGCCGCTCTACACTCAGACTGCCGAGGGCGGCATTCGAAACGGTTATACGCTGCGCTTCTCCAACAAGCTCGCCGACCCGGAGGATTTCACCCTCGAGGTGAGCGGCATTCCCCGCGTGACGCTCAGTAGCGTGGTCGCCAAGCCCCTTTCCGACGGGCGCTCGAGCGTTCGCGTCGATCCGGATTCGACGCTCGAGGTCCCAGTCTATGTAACGACGGCCCCGGACGTCAATCTCGCGGCGTCGTCGACGCCGCTGACCTTCACCGTGGTCGACCCGAAGACGGGCGAGCGCAACGTGGTGGTCGATCACTTCTTCGGTCCATGAGCGACCGCAGGACAATGCAGAAGGGCTTGCAGGGCGCGGGGGCGGGCGCATATTTGCACGATCGCGCGGAGAAAGGCATCTCGTGTCTGGACAACTGACGGGACGCCACGTTCTCGCCTGGCTCGGCGGGTTCTTTTTGGTGATGTTCGCCGCAAACGGCGCGCTGATCTACTTCGCCCTGCATACGCTGCATGGCGAGGCGCTGGAAAATTCCTACGACGCCAGCCAGGCGTTCAACAAGCGCATCGCCGAGGCGCGGGCGCAGGATGAGAGAGGCTGGAAAGCCGACGTGCTGACACGCGCGGAGGGCGCCGGCGAACGGGTGATGGTCGAGTTCCACGACCGCAACGGGGGGCCGGTTTCCGATCTCACCGTCACCGCGACGTTTCAGCATCCGTTTGACGCCGCGCAGGACCGCACCGCAGCGCTCATCTCCGACGGGGGCAATTACGAAGCGGTCGCGACCCCGATCGGGCAAGGACGCTGGACCCTGATCATCGAGGCGAAGCGCGGCGTCGAGCCGATGTTCCGCAGCGAAAACAGGATGACGGTCACGGACACCGCCGCGGACTAGGACGGCGCCCCATGACGGAAGCGCAGGACCTGTCGCATTTCGTGCGGCGCCCCGCCGACGGCGTCGCGGCAATGGATCTCGTGGTGAACGGTGTTTATTGCGGCGCCTGCATCGTCGCGATCGAGAAGGGTCTCGGCAGGCAGGCCGGCGTGCGCGGCGCGCGGGTCAATCTGGCCAACAAGCGCGTGACCGTGGAATGGAATGAGGGCGCCCTCGAGCCGCCGGTCATCCTCGAGCGGCTCGAGGCGCTCGGCTATCCGGCCTTTCCCTTCACCGCCGAGGCGGCCGACAGCGTCGAACTCCTGGAGGAGAAGCGTCTTCTGCGCTGTCTCGGCGTCGCCGCTTTCGGCGCGATGAACGTGATGCTGCTGTCGGTTTCGCTGTGGGCGGGCGCGGAAAACGATCCCGCGACGCGCGACCTCTTCCATTGGCTCTCCGCACTCGTCGCGCTGCCCTGCGCTGCCTACGCCGGCATGCCTTTCTTCGAGAGCGCGGCGCGCTCGGTGCGGGCTGGCGCGCTCAACATGGACGTTCCGATCTCGCTCGGCGTCATCCTCGGTCTGGCGATGTCGCTGCTACAGACGGTCACGCATCAGCGTGGCGCCTACTATGAAGGCGCCGTCATGCTGCTCATGTTCCTGCTCGCCGGGCGCCTGCTCGACCAGCGGATGCGCCGGCGCACGCGCGACTTCGCCATCAACCTCTCGGCCATGCGGGCCGATCGGGCGATGAAGCTCGGCGAGGATGGAGAGGCGCGCGAGACGCCGATCGCCGCGATCCGCCCGGGCGACCTGGTGATCGCCCGCCCCGGAGAACGCATCGCCGTCGATGGGGCGGTCGAGGACGGACGTTCGGAGGTCGATCAGAGTTCTGGTGACCGGGGAGACCGCGCCGATCGCCGTCTCGCCCGGCGCCGAGGTCTATGCGGGCACGCTCAATCTGACCGGCGCGCTGCGCATCCGCGTGCAGAACGCCGGCGCCGGCACGTTCCTCGACGAGGTCGAAGGCCTGCTCGCGAGCGCCGTCGAGCAGCGCTCGTCCTACGTGCGCCTCGCCGACCGCGCGGCGCGGCTCTACGCGCCGATCGTACATGTCACGGCGCTCGCCACATTCCTTGGCTGGCTCGCGCTCGGCGCCGGTTGGGAGCCGTCGCTCCTGACCGCGATTACGGTGCTCATCATCACCTGCCCCTGCGCGCTTGGTCTCGCGGTTCCGGCGGTGCAGGTGGTGGCGGCCGGAGCGCTCTTCCGTCGCGGGCTCATCCTCCATTCGGGCGAGGCGTTGGAACGGCTATCGCGGTCCGACTGCGTCGTGTTCGACAAGACGGGCACCCTGACCCAGCCGCGCCCGGCGCTGGCCAACGCGGCCGACGTTGCGCCCGACGATCTCGCGCTCGCCGGACGCCTTGCGCTCGCGAGCCGTCACCCGCTCGCCAAGGCGATCGTCGAGGCGGCCGGCGCGCGCGAACCGCTGGCGGCCGAGGAGTTTCCGGGCGAAGGCGTGAGCGCGGTCCACGACGGCGCTCTCGTTCGGCTTGGGTCCGCCGCCTGGTGTGGCGCCGAGGCCGAGGCCGCCGCCGTTGCGACGCAGTGGCCGGACGCGTCGCTGATCGCCCTCAATCGTCCCGGACGCCGCGTCGTCTTCGCCATCCGTCAGGCCTTGCGCCCGGATGCGGCGGCGATCGTCGCCGAGCTCGCGCGCGACCGGGAGGTGGAGATCCTGTCGGGCGATCGCGAGGCGGCGGTGGCGCTGGCGGCCCGCGAGCTCGGCGTCACCCGCTATGCGGCGGCGCTGAAGCCGGCCGACAAGATCGCCCGCCTCGAGGCGCTGAAGCAGGCGGGACGGCAACCGCTGATGATCGGCGACGGCCTCAACGACGCGCCCGCGCTGGCCGCGGCCTATGTTTCGATCTCGCCGATCTCGGCCGCCCATGTCGCCCAGGCCCAGGCCGACGCCCTGTTCCTCGGCGAGCGGCTTCGGCCGGTCGCCGACGCCCTCCGCATCTCGGACAAGGCGCGCCGCCTGATGGTGCAGAACCTGTGGTTCTCCGTGATGTACAATCTGGTCGCGGTGCCGGTCGCGGTGCTCGGCCATGCGACCCCGCTGGTCGCGGCGCTGGCGATGTCCGGGTCCTCGGTCGTGGTGACGCTGAACGCGCTCAGGGCGCGCGACGCCGGAAAGCGGAGCCGATGAACGTTCTCGTCTATCTCGTGCCGATCGCGCTGGCGCTGGGCCTCCTCGGCCTTGCAGCCTTCCTCTGGGCGCTGAGAAGCGGCCAGTTCGACGACCTCGACGGCGCCGGCTGGCGGGCGATCAGCGACGACGACCTGCCGGAGGACCGGCTGGGAAGGGATTAGCGGGCGCCCGGCGGGCCGGTCTAGCGCGCCGTCGCGCACTTGAGTGTCAGGCCACCGCGTCGCGTGGTTAACGGGGGCGGGATCCACCTGCTGACGACGGAGGACCGGACGGAGCAGGACGCCGCTCCCGCCAGCCAGGCGTTCCCGGGCGCGGATTCAATGTTTTCAGAGCTTTGCGGCGGATTTTCCGGGCGCTTGCCGCCTGCCGGGGCGGGGGACGGATATTCTCCGCCATCATGCTGAGGATTGGCGCAGCCCGTCGCATCCCCAAGCTGGCTCCAGGCAGGGGCGACGGTGAAGGCCAGGCGAGCGCCCTTCGACAGGCTCAGGGCGAGGTCGGAGGACAGAACGAGCCCGGAGGGCGGGGCGAGGTCGGAGGGAACGCCTTTGGAGCCCGCTCGATCGTCGAGCGCGGGGTCGCGGCCTCCGCCGGCCCGTGGGGCCGCCCCAATTCCGGGCGCGGATTCAATCCTTTCAGGGTCTTCCGAGGGAATTTCCGGGCGATCGCCGATCGGTTCCTTCTCCCCGCTTACGGGGAGAAGGTTAGGATGAGGGGCTTGGCGAGGGTCGGCGGCCAGTCGCCCAGGCCCCTCACCCAAACCCTCTCCCCGCTGAAGCGGGGCGAGGGGGGCCCTCGCGATCCCGGGCGTGGCTTCAATCTTTTCAAGGCTTTGGGCCTGAATTTCCGGGCGAGCGTAACTGCCAAGCCGGCTGTCGTGTTGAGCATTTCTCGCCACTGGGGCGGCGGATGGATTGGTTCTGCTTCGAATGGGAGTGGAAGGGAAGCCCGGTGTCAGAGCTTCAGTTCGGCGGCGAGAGGTTCTGGGCCGAGGGTCAGGGCTTTGCGGATGTTGAGGCCCTGCTTTCTGGCCGACGAGATCACGGAGCGCAGGCTTGCGAAGTCGACGGCGCCTTGCAGGGTTCGGAAGCCGCCCGAGATTTTGATCTTCACCTTCATCATCCTCAAATCTTGTTCGGCAAGGTTGTTGGTGAAGGGAACGGTGAAGTCGGTGAGGAACCTGAGGGTCGCCTCCTTGAAGGTCTTGAACCGGATGAGGAGATTGTGAGCGGGCCGCTGCTTCTTGCGCTTTTTCGGGTTGGTCGAGGGATCGAAGGCCGGGCAGGCTCCTGTGCAGGGCGAGGCCTTCCCGGACGGCGGCCCAATAGCGGTCCTCGAACGCCTTGATGGTTTCGGCGGGGAGTGCCGAGGCGCCCTGCGCTTTGGCCGTTCGCACGGCCTCGTCGGCGTCGAGAAGCGTCGCGCGCAGGGCCTCGGCCCAGGGCTCCTTGTCGAGTTCGCAAACCGCCTGAAGCTCGCGCAGGAGATGGGCGTTGCAGAAGGCGTGATCGACGGTTTCGAGGCTCAAATAGGCGCGCCAGTGGTCGTGGACCACGACGCCGCCCTCGAACTCGGGCACGGCCGAGCGGGGCTCGCCGGCGCGATAGAACGTGTGGGTCAGGGTCGAGGCGGTGTGCAGCCAGCGGGTGGCGCCGGCGATGCGCAAGCCCGTTTCGTCGAGGCAGCGCACCGGCGCTCCCGCCACGCATGCGCCGATGCCGCGGTGGACCGGCGCCAGCGCCCCGGCCTTGCGGCGTACCCAGGCCGCCACGCTCGCGCCGCAGGCCGCCGCCGCCCCGAACAGGTCCTGCAGGACCTGCGCGGTTCGTTCCTCGGGCACGAGCTGCTGGGCGTTGAGATAGACGGCCGCCGCCTTGACGCGCTCGCCATACTGGGCCGGCGAAACGACGCCCTCGGGGAACCCGGCGCGCGTCCTCAGGCCGCAAGCCGGGCAATCGTGGATCGCCGCGCGGTGCTCGGTCACGATCAGCGGCTTCTCCGGAAGATCGAAGACCTGCCGCTTCTCCTCGCCGATCTTCGAATCCGCCAGAAGCAGCGCCCGGCAATGCTCGCATACCTCGGCCGCGTGCTCGACGATCGCGTCGGGTTCGGCGACCTGACGCAGCGTGTCGCCGCGATGGCCTTTCTGGCCTCCGCTCGGCTTGCCCGAGCGCGTGCGCAGGCTCTTCAAGACCCGAGGCTTCTTCTTCAGCCCGTCGCTCGACGGCGGCTTGGAACTGTTGGAGCTGTCCAAGCCCAGACGTCGCCGAAGCTCGGCGTTCTCGGCCCGAAGCGCCTCGATCTCGCGTCTGAGCGAGTCGATCAGCTCCACGACTTCGGGCGGAAGGACCATTCCACCCTTGAGTCAGAAGTCCGCGCCCCTGTCTCGAAAAATCGCAGCGCCGCAATCAATCGTCCGTCCGGTGTGGCTTTTCGGACTCACCCCAGCTTGGCAGCCAACCAGCGCCTGCGGCGCGCCATTATGGATGAAAATGGTGGCGGCGCGGGCCGATTTGTCAGAGTCTTTGCGACGGGCGATCGTGCAAGGCTGACAAAACTGCGGTGGCTTGCGACCCCGATTGGCAGTCCGGCCCGCGCTGCATAGAGGTACCATTCTTTGTCGCCCCCGGGAACGGGGAGCACGCGTGGCAGTGTCTCGACTATACCTGCGGCGTCACGGTCGCCTTCCCCTGGATGGAGGCGAGGATGGAGGTCATCATTGAGCGGTGTTGCGGGGTGGACGTGCATCAGGAGACGGTCGTCGCCTGCGTCTTGATCGGCGCCCCGGGCGAGCGGCCGAGGAAGGAGATCAGGACCTTCCGGACGATGACGCGCGATCTGGAGGCGTTGCGGGACTGGTTGCAAGAGCTTGGGGTGACGCACGTCGGGATGGAGAGCACCGGCGTTTACTGACGCCCGGTCTATGCCGTCCTCGAGGGGTGTTTCGAGCTGATCGTCGGCAACGCCCGGCACATCCGTAACGTGCCGGGTCGCAAGACCGATGTGAAGGACGCCGAGTGGATCGCCGATCTGGTCCGCCATGGGCTGATCGCCAAGAGTTTCGTCCCACCGGCGCCGCAGCGCGAGTTGCGCGAGTTGCTGCGCTATCGCCGCAAGCTGGTGGAGAGCCAGGCGGCCGAGCGCAACCGGCTCCTGAAGCTCCTGGAGACGGCCAACATCAAGCTGGCCAGCGTCGCCAGCGACGTCTTCGGGGTTTCCGGGCGCGCCATGTTGAAGGCTCTGATCGAGGGCGGCGCCTCGGCCGAGGCGATGGCGGACCTTGCCAGAGGGCAATTGCGCCGTAAGCGGGACGATCTGGTTCTGGCGCTCGAAGGGCGGATGGAGGAGCATCACCGCTTCCTCCTGGCGATGCAACTGCGCCGGCTCGAAGCCATTGAGGCCGACATCGCAGCGCTCGACCTGCGCATTGACGAGCGGCTCGAGCCCTATCGCGCGCCGCACACGCTCCTGATGCAGATTCCGGGCGTCGACTGGGTGGTCGCGGCCGTGCTGATCGCCGAGATCGGCGTCGACATGAGTGTATTCCTGAGCGTCTATCATTTGTCGGCCTGGGCGGGCGTCTGTCCCGGCAACCATGAGAGCGCCGGCAAGCAGAAGAGCGGCCGCGCCCGCAAGGGCAATGTCCATCTGCGCACCATGCTCGTCGGCGCCGCGATTTCCGCGGCGCGAACCAAGGGCAGCTATCTCAAGGACAAGTATCACCGCCTCAAGGCGCGCCGCGGCGCCTTGCGCGCAGCGCTCGCCATCGCTCACAAAATCCTCGTCTCCGCCTATCACATGCTCGCCAAAAACCTGCCCTATCGCGATCTCGGCGAAGCCTATCTCGACCAGATCAGCCAGACCCGAACCGTCGCCAACCTCAAACGGCGTCTCGAGCGCCTCGGCTACAACGTCACCCTCGAACCAAAGGCCGTGCCCGCATGACCCCATATCCACGCTGAAGCCATTTTCGTGGCAGTTACGGGCGAGCGCCGATCGGTTCCTTCTCCCCGTTTACGGGGAGAAGGCTAGGATGAGGGGCTTGGCGAGGGTCGGCGGCCAGTCGCCCGAGCCCCTCACCCCAACCCTCTCCCAGCTGAAGCGGGGCGAGGGGGTCCTTCGCGATCCCGGGCACGGATTCAATCTTTTCAAGGCCTTGCGCCAAGTTTTCCAGGCGATGGCCGGCGGCAGCGGCGTCAAAGCCCTGCAGCGCGAGGTCCGCGCTGCACACCCATGCTCCGCCGAACGCGAGCGACTCTTTGCATGACGCGTCGAGCCCTGGGTTCTCGGGCTGCGGCTCGGGGATGATCCGGGGGGACGCCTCGGGCCGCGCCCATTCGGCGGCGAAAGCGCCGCCAAAGCGGTCGAGCTCGCGCACGATTTTCACCACCTCATGGACCGCCTTGAGGTTGGTCGGCGACATGGCGTTGTAGGCCATGAGCAGCGCCTCGTTGAGACGGCTCACCTGAATGGCGACGAACGCCTCGGGCGGGCGCGGCATGCGGCGGGCGAGCCCCCGGATCTTAGTCCGGGGGTCTCGAATGACCGCACGCTTGCGCTTCTCGCCGATCCCGATCTGAGCGGCGGTGTCGGCGACAGAAACGCTGTGGTTGAGACGGTCGATGATGAGCTTGTCGCGCTCGAATTTCGCCACCCGCGCGGCGCGCCGTGCGGCGGACGGGTTGAAGGCGACGGCTGGCTCGGCGGCGCCATGACGATCGGACAAGCGGCGGTCTCGCTGGCAAGGGCCCATGAGAACAAATAGAGAACATTTTGGCCGGTTTGTCAAGACATTGTTGTTTTTTCAATCGGCGTTCTGGGAGGCGCGACCATCGATCACCCTCGATGAAGTCGAGCGGATCGCGATTTGAGGCTGCCCTGGGAGCTCTTACGGCAGGACGGGAAACCCCAGCCCAAACTGAGGCACGATTCTGCCGGGATCTGTGAAAGAGCGAACTCGTCAGTTACTTGGCGGCTTCGTGAACGGCAACACTCGGCGCATCTGTCACGTTCCGCCATCGGCCGCAATCCAGCGCATTGCTTCCCTCTCCGGGCGACCCCGAAGGACAGCGGCGGGTCGAAGCCCGGCGTCTCGCGACGGCGAGATCCGGGCGGCGAATGACAGGCCTCGCCCCCAGGGGCCGCCGCGAGCCGCGCCGGAGGGCGTATCCGCCGCGCTTACAGAAGGCGAAGACCGGCGCATTGCGATCCATAGGGGCAAGCCATTGCCCACATTCCGGCGGACGTCCTCATGGGAACGGGCTCGCGCGATCCGTTCCCATGAAGCTGTTTCGGTTAGAGCGGCACGGCGACGGACTCCGCCGTCCCGTGCAGTTCGACGCAACGCCAAGTCGACGGCCGGTGAGGAATTGAATCCGGACCGCTGAACGTCTCATATATTCCTATCGTGTGAAAATGGGCCTTCTGGCCGGACTGGACGTCGATGAACGGCAGGAAGAAGCCGAAACGCTCTCCACCGGTATCGACCGTAACGATCAACGGAATGGAAACGAGCTCTCCGAGCCCGGTATCGTCCGTCTTGATGGCGGCCGGCGTAAAGCTCTTGTGGAATGCGCCGCTGTCGTCGGTGAGCGCGGTGAACGAGGGGTTGCCGCCAACTGTGTATTCAACAGTAACCTGTGACCCCTTGAGGGTGAACTTGTTCGCAGGCATAACGAGCTCCCTTTGAAATTGTCAGCAAGGATTTCGGCCCATGCGATGTAACATCTTACCTGTTGAAGCAAATTATCATACAATCTCCGGCCGAGTTGCTGACGGCCATAGGAATTTGGGTGTAGTGAAAATTATGAGACTACGCTGTGAGCGGGGTCACATGACTTACAGGCGCTTCGGCTGTGACATCTATGATTTGTCCGCGTGCGCCTTTTCATCTACCGGTTATAACAATGGGGAACAAGGATTTCGCATCCGGGGGCCCCGGACACAGCAACGCCGGGTCAGGAGAATGCACGCGTCGAGCGGCGCCCGTCTTATGTCACGAGCACCGCCGCGCCCTCGAGCCGCCCGGCCCGCAGGTCGTCGAGCGCTTCGTTGGCCGCCTCGAGCGGATAGGCCTTGGTGATCGTCCTGACCGGCACGCGCAGGGCGAGCGCCAAAAACTCTTCGCCGTCGGCGCGAGTGAGATTGGCCACCGAGACGATGCTGCGCTCCTCCCACAGAAGCCGGTAGGGGAAGGCCGGGATGTCGCTCATGTGGATGCCGGCGCAGACAACCCTGCCGCCCTTGCGCACCGCCGCGAGCGCCGCTGGGACGAGGGCGCCGACAGGCGCGAACAGGATCGCCGCGTCGAGGGCGGCGGGCGGAGTTTCGTCCGAGCCGCCGGCCCAGTCCGCGCCCATCGACCGGGCAAAGGCCTGGCCGGCCGCATCGCCCGGCTTGGTGAAGGCGAACACCCGCCGTCCCTGCCATCGGCAGACCTGGGCGATGATGTGGGCGGCCGCGCCGAAGCCGTAGAGGCCGATCGTCTGGGCGTCGCCCGCGCTTTTCAGCGACCGCCAGCCGATCAGCCCCGCGCAGAGCAGCGGCGCGGCGGCGACCGGATCGAGATCCTCGGCGAGCGGGAAGGCGTAAGCCGCATCGGCGAGCGTATGCGTGGCGAAGCCGCCGTCGCGCGTGTAGCCGGTGAAGAGCGGCGTGTCGCACAGGTTCTCGCGTCCCCCCAAGCAATAGGGGCAATGGCCGCAGGTGCGGCCGAGCCACGGCACGCCGACCCGCGCGCCGGGCGCGAGCGCGACGCCCGCGCCCGCCGCCTCGACCCGGCCGACGATTTCGTGGCCCGGGACGATCGGCAGCTTGGGATCGGGCAGGTCGCCGTCGACGACATGCAGGTCTGTCCGGCAGACCCCGCAGGCCTCGACGCGCAGCCGGATCTCTCCAGGTCCGGGAAGGGGATCGGGCCGGTCCTCGAACGCAAGCCGTTGCCCGGCTCGCCTGAGCGTCATCGCGCGCATGGCGCAAGATTAGCCCGGATAGGCAGCGGACGAAACCGCTCCGGCATTTCACCGCCGACGCGGCCGACTCAGGCCGCGTTCCGGAGGCCCATGCCAAGGCTGATCCAGCTCACGCCGGCGAAGACGAGGTCGACGCCGAGGAAGATTCCGAGCGTGTAGACCGCCGAGAATGGCCAATGCACAAGGATGATGATGCCGAGCGCCAGGGTGATCAGGCCGGAGACGACGACCCAGACCCAAGGCGAGCCGTGCTTCATGTTGAAGGCGAGAAAGATGCGCATGATGCCGGATGCGACCAGCGCCGCGCCGAGAAACAGCGTCAGCCAGATGGCGGTCAGGAACGGGTTGTCCCAGGCGAGAAAGCCCGCCACCATGTAAAGAACGCCGAGCAGCAGCCAGAAAATGAAACGTCCCCAGGTCTTGACCTGAAAGGCGTTGATCACCTCGAAGACGCCGGCCACGAACATCATCACCCCGACGACCAGAACGCTGGCCGCGGTGGCGGCTACGACGCTGCCGAGCGCGACCATGCCGGCGACGAGATAGACGACTCCGAGCGCGACAATCCAGCCCCATTTGGCCCGCAAAGGTGCGAGCGTGTGGGCGATGCCGGTTCCTGGTGAAAACACGCTTGTCATGAGGCTCCTCACGTCCAATTTTGCCCGCGGCGCGGTCCGGGCGTTCCTTGTGTCTCACGCCATTTCGAACTCGAACGCAACGAACGGCGCCCCGCCATGAGTGGCTGGGGATGAGGAACGAGCACTTGGTTAGAGCTTCGCCGCGCCCCAGTCCCTGAGCCGGTTGATCAGGACAAACGAATCCGCCTCCTTCGACCCGGCGAGATACTCGCGCGCGGCGCGCGTCAGCTTTTCGACGAGGGACTTCTTGTAGCCTTTGTGGTCCGCGTCGAGCGGGATCGTCGTCACAATCACCAGAACGCGTTGCTCGCTGTCGTCGGCGCCCCTGGCCGTCCAGATCTTGGCGGCCCTGGCGAGGGGATGCGCGAATGTCATTGGGTACCCCGTGCGCGGCGACCTCTCAGTCGGAACGGCCGCGCCGCGCGGCGGCCGCTTACGCTTGCGGGCCTTTGCGGCGCAAGGGCCGCCGCTCCCCAGGAAGCCGACACAAGTTTTGGAGTCTCTTATTGCCCGATTGCGGCGCAGGGACAAGAGCGAAGAGAGCGGGAAACGCACAAGATGGTCGAAGCGGGGGTGAGTCTCGCGCCAACTGTCGCAGGGCCTGAAACGTCGGATGGGGACTCGGTTCGATCTAAGATTGGGGGACCTGTCGAAGACACCTTTCACACGCGCGAGAAGGGTTGATCGTGAAAGCACGCCACCAGGGTGGAGGCCAAGGTTCTACGCCGGCCTTACCTGGTGGCGGCCAAGCCCCATGGGTTGCTGGCGTGGACCAGTCGGATTGGCGCCCTCGCCCCTGTCCGCGACCGGGAGGGCGAATTTCATCGGACGGGCTCTGCTTCAAACTCCAGACGGGTACTGGTTGCAAGCACTCGGCAGGCGCGGTCGGTTGTAACGTCAACGGCGTAGACTTGGGTCTGCGGTCCGAAGACCTCGACCTCGACACGCAATACGCCCCGCTTAATCGCAAATGGGCGCCCAAGAACCATCGTCTGCCCGATTACCAGGATTCGGTTCACGGCTTTCAGAAAGGCTTGGTCGACGATCTTGGCGCAGGCTTCGCCGTGCGGCGCCCCGGCGTTGCCGGGGGATAATTACCCCGAGCGCCACTCACCGCGACGCGGGAGTTTAGCAAGATCGCAGCCAACCGTCCGCGGGTCGGCCGAGCCTAGAACCGAATTCGAATTCCGATCGTCGGGTCGTAGCTCTGCGTATGCGCCTCCATCGTGTTGATCACCGTTTTTCCGTTGATGACCGGGATAACGCTGTCAAAGCCGTTGGCGAGGCCGCCGTAGACGTTGGTGAGCATGACGCCCGCGTAGATGTCGATCCGCTTGACCGGCCGCCAGTCCGCCAGGAATGCGATGCCGTCCTGGCTGCCGGCGCACTTGCCGCTGCTGATGAAGGCGCCGGTGCCGGTGCAGGCCGCGCTCGTCGCGTAGCCGAAGGGAACGCCTTTGGTGTTTCCGGTCGTCCAGGTGAAGTTATAGTTGTTCTGGGTCTGATAGTAGAAGGCAGCGGAGAGATCGAGCGCGCCCCAGCCGTGCATCCAATCGTCCGGAACCGAATACTTGGCGCCGGTCCATATCGTCTGCAGGACCTTGGGGTTCAAGGCGAAGCCCGGGGCGCTCAAGGTGCCGTTGGGGAGAAGGTAGGCCGTCGACGTGACGGAGGTCGGCGGAACGAAAATGCCCGGGTACATCGTCTGGAAGCCGCTCCCGAAGCCATCCGATGGATTTGACGTCCTCGCGTAAATGTAGCCGCCGTAGAACTTGAAGCGGTCCCACTTGTAGCTCGCCATCAGCTCCGTGCCGAAAATATTGCCTAGCGTCGCCTTGAGGACATCGTTGGTGTCGTAGCAGACGCCATTGACCTTGATGGACCAGGGCGCGCTGGGCCCGGTGAGCGTGCACTGGCCGAGGCTGCCGCCGTTAAAGGTCGAGGCTGACACCGCGTCCTTCGCCCAGGTGAAGATGCCGTCGAACGAGAAGTTGCCCCGGTCGAAGCCGACCTGGCCTTCGTAGTGTTCCATAGCGCCGTTTCCGACGCCGTAGCCGCCGATCTGCGCCTGGCCGGCCAAACGAACGTTGTCGAAGACCCCGGCGACATTCGGGATCGCGAGTTTGTAGGTCAGAGCAGTGTTGATGCGGACGATCTCAGTGTCGCCATAGCCGGGGAACGAGCTCGAAAACCCCAGCAGCGAGAACGCCGGCGAGCCCGCCATCGGATCGTAGGCGGCCAGCGTGTCATAGGTGAGCGAGTTGGTTCGGCCGAAGGTCAGGGTTCCCCACGTCGCGTTGCTGATCCCGACGTAACCTTGCGAATTGTCCCATTGGCCGGCGCGGCTCGAATCGAGATTCGTTCTCTGGAAGTTATAGTAGTAGTTCTTGCCGCCGATCGTGACCAAGCCGGTGTTGGATTGGCTGTTGGCGTCGGCCAGCGATCGCGGTCCGTTGAAAAACATGCCCGTGTAGGGATTGACGCCGGCTTCGAGTACGCCGACCACCGACCATCCCGCGAGCCCGAGCGGCGCCAGGCTCTCATTCATCCTCAGGCCGACCACGCTTGTGCTGAGCCCGTTGAACCCGGCCTGCCAAATGTGCTCGTAGGCGTTGCTCCGGATGCCATACTGAAGCTTGTCCGCGCTGGCGTTTCGCGGCGCGCCCCAGTCCTGGTAGCCGTAGTTGACGTCGAGCGTTCCGTAGAGCGTGATGCCGTAGGCGCTGAGCGGGCAGTCGCTGGCGGACGAATTGAGCCAAGTCCAGAAACTCGCCCAGCAGTTCGGCGGAGGGGCTGCTAGGGGCGCCTTGGTCGTCGGCAGATCGGCCGCCTGGGCCATCGCGGCGAATCCGACGGTCGCCAGAAGCGCAATGCCAAGTCTCTTCATCATAAATCCCCGAATTCCCAGCGCACGCGCCGGACCTCGATCTCGTCTCGCCGGACTGTGGCCCAATCCCGAGGTCGTCCGGCGCGCGGTTGATTCCGGCGCACTGCGTCGCACACTAAAACAAGATTTAGAATCGGCGCTAGGGGCCGCTGGGCAAGAAATCGGGCCGTTTTGGCGGCCGGGGTCACCGGCGACGAACAGGTGACAAAATCATGGCAGTCATGCGACGCTCGAAAATCAATCATTTCCATAGATTAGCGAAAACGAGCATACGTATAACGCCTCTGGCGGCTTGCGCGGCGGCGTTCGGCCCCTGATGACCGAAGTGAGACTTCGCTGGCCAATGTGCTCTTTTTGCAACAGGTTTGAGCCTGCCCGCCGCTGCTCGCGCCTCGCGAAGTGGGCCGCCCGCGCCATCGTTGCGCCAAAATAGGCCAGCCGGGCGAACTCGTCCGGGCGTCCGCACCGTTGAATGAATCCCGAGCGGCCATGCAACAACCGCTGGGGCCAAATTGCGGCGGCGTCGGGATTGCCGGCGATTCTCAGCAGCCGGGTCGACGGTCATTTCGACGGTTATCGACGGTTGTTATTGGCGCTATTCCTTGCTGTACCCGTGATCAAACGTCACCAGCGCGCGAACGTCTCAGAATGTAGCTCTGCGTGAGTCTCGTCTCCTACGACATCATTCTCGACGCGGTGCGCATCGTCGTCGGACGCGGCCATTTCGAGGTTCTCGAGACGGTGGCGGAGGAGGTCGCGGCGATTGCGCTGAAGCATCCGCGCGTTTGACAGGCGCGGGTGAGGATCGAAAAGCTCGACGTCGTCCCAGGAGCGGTCGGGGTCGAGATCGTGCGGCGACGATAGAGCGGCTGTGGGTCGGCGAGCGCAACGGCGGGCGCGAGACAAAGGGCGAAAACGGTCAGGCGAACGGACGCGAACATCATCGCGCCGCCGCGGCGTCGTCGTTCCAGCGGCGGCGCTGCGATGCGGCCGAGCGCCAGGCCACGCCGTCGCGCCTACCCAATCTCCATGACGCAATTGCGCGCAAGCCGAGGCGCGAGCCTGCGCATGTCGGGCGGAGAAATCGCAACGCAACCGGCGGTCGGCGTCAGGCCGGGCCGGGCGAGGTGAAAGAAGATCGCGCTGCCCTTCCCCTTGACGCGGCGCGAGAAATTCTGGTCCAGCACGACGACCACGTCATAAAGGCGGTCCTCGCGCCACATCCGGTCGGTGCAGTCGGCGGCCGGCAGGCGGACCGGCCGGTTGTAGCGCCGGCTCGCCGGATCCTCGCACCAGCCCTGATCGGGCTGCAGGAGCTTCAGCGGAACGCCTCCGCCGGGGCGCAACCCGCGATCCGGACGGTAGTAAACCCAAAGGAGCGCGAAGCGTCCGGCCGGAGTGCCCCGGTCGCCCTCGCGCTTGATCCGCACGATTCCGGCCCGCCCCAGCGCGCAGGGAATGCGGAAGGCGCCCGCTGTGAGCCACCCTTGCGCGCGGTTGCCGGCGCGCGGGCGAACGCGAAGCCGGGCGAGCCGGCCGGTCGAATGGGCGCCTTTCGGTCCTCGTCCGATGACCCGTCTTTCGATCAGCGCCGCAGCCGTCTTCATCGTTGGAGCGCGCCGAGCGCAGGCCGCCGGACGGTTCAGCCCGCCAGCAAGCTCTTCACGATCGCGCTCGCTTTGGCGAAGTCCATCTGGCCGGCGTGCGCCTCCTTCAGCGCGCTGACCACCCTGCCCATGTCCTTGACGCTCGTCGCGCCCGTCGCGGCGATGGCGGCCTTGGCGGCGGCGGTCACTTCCGCTTCGGTCATCTGCTTCGGCAGGAACTCGTTGATCACCGCGACCTCGGCGTTCTCCTGCGCCGCGAGCTCCGCCCGGCCGGCCTCGGCGTAGATCGTCGCCGACTCCTGGCGCGACTTGACCATCTTGGTCAGCAGCGCCAGCTCGTCGGAGCGGCTGACGATCTTGCCCGCCCCGCGCGCCTCGATCTCGCGATCCTTCAGCGCGGCCATGATGAGGCGCAGCGCGCCGACCCGGACCTTGTCGCCGGCCTTCATCGCCTCCTTCATCTTGGCGCTTACGATGTCGCGTAGCGGCTGAGAGTCCGCCATGATCGCCTCGAAATGTTGTCGGACGCGTCGCTTGACGCGATGAATAGCGGGCGCTTAAGCACAGCCGCATGGCAAGCGCAACAATCTCCCCATCCCCCGCCGGCCCGGACGACGGCTCCGCTTCGGGCTGGCGGCCGCGCGTAGCGACCGGCGTTCTGGTGCTGGCGAGCGGCGACGTGATCGAAGGCTTTGGCGTCGGCGCGACCGGCTCGGCCGTCGGCGAGGTCTGCTTCAACACGGCGATGACCGGCTATCAAGAGATCCTGACCGATCCCTCCTACGCCGCCCAGATAATCACCTTCACCTTTCCCCATATCGGTATCGTCGGCGTCAATACCGACGATATTGAGGTCGTCAACCCGGCCGCAGCCACCGCCGCGGTTGGGGCGATCTTCCGCGCCGATCTCGGAGAACCGTCCAATTTCCGCGCCCGCGGGCCGCTCGGCGCCTGGTTGAAGACGCGCGGCGTCATCGGCCTCGCCGGGATCGACACCCGGGCTCTGACGACGCTCATCCGCAAGACCGGCATGCCGAACGCCGTCATCGCCCACGCGCGCGACGGCGCCTTCGACCTCGACGCCCTGCGCGCCGAAGCCCGGCGCTGGCCCGGCATCGACGGCATGGACCTCGTTCCGCAGGTCGGGACGACGCAGCGCTACGATTGGGACGAGACGAGCTGGACGCTGGAGCACGGCTACGGCCGGCGGAGCGAGACGCGTTTCCATGTCGTCGCCGTCGACTACGGCGTGAAGCGCAACATCCTCCGCCTGCTCAACGATTGCGGCTGCTCGGTCACCGTCGTGCCAGCGACGGCGACGGCCGAGGAGATTTTGGCGCTTCGGCCCGACGGCGTCTTTCTGTCGAACGGCCCGGGCGATCCGGCTGAGACCGGCGTATACGCCGTTCCGACCATCCGGGCGCTGCTGGACACCAGGATCCCGCTGTTCGGCATCTGCCTCGGCCACCAGCTCCTCGGGATCGCGGTCGGCGGGCGGGCGATCAAGATGTCACAGGGCCATCATGGCGCGAACCATCCGGTGAAGGACTTCACCACCGGCAAGGTCGAGATCGTGTCGATGAACCACGGCTTCGCCGTCGACCGCGAGAGCCTGCCGGGCAATGTCCAGGAAACCCATGTCTCGCTGTTCGATGGCTCGAATTGCGGCGTGGCGCTGACCGACCGCCCGGCCTTCTCGGTGCAGTACCACCCGGAGGCGTCGCCCGGGCCCCGCGACAGCCACTACCTTTTCCGCCGCTTCGTCGGCCTCATGGAGGCGGCGAAGGAGGGGAGGGCGGGCTGAGGCGCGCAGGCTTGGCGCCGGCGCAGCGATTTCAAAGTCTTAAGCGCACAAATCTGTCCAAAAGTCCAATAAAATACCGCGGCGACTCTGGGAAAGCGGAATCTTCATCATTAACATTTACATTATGCTATTACTCGCGAAGGTTCACTTCCGGCATGGACCGCCCTCATTCGTCGCCTTCCGTGACACTTTCTCGCCAGGGAGAAGGGCGCCAATGCCCGGGTCGCTGCGCGTCTCGAGTGCGCGCCGGAATTCCTCCCCCCCCCATGGGGGAAGGTGGACGCGCGAAGCGCGGCCGGATGAGGGCCTTGCCTCAACCCGCTCCGCGCGACCCCTCCATCACGCTGTACAGCGTCCGCGCCTCGGGCGCGGGGCCCCGGCGTTCCCCGACCGCCTCAACCTTGACCGCCAGCCACCGCGGCCCCTGGGCGAAGCTCAGCACGTCGCCGGGGCGGAGCGAACGGCTGGGTTTGTCGAGCGGGGTTCGGGCGGCGCCGCGGGCGAGGCGGACGCCGCCTTCCTCGATGATGCGCGCGGCGAGGCTCCGCGTCTTGAAGAAACGGGCGCGCCAGAGCCAGACGTCGGCGCGGCAGGTGTCGAAGGCTTCGTTCAAGCGGTGGTCCCTGGTGCGGCGGGGGTGGAACGATGGCGAGGGCGGCGTCGCCGCCGCTTTTGCGCCGTTGCGGTAGCCGGCGGAGCGGCGCGCGCAAGGATGGGCTCCGGCGTTGCGGGCGGTCGCGCGGGGGCGGGCGGGCGCGGCGCGAACGGTCTGCGGCGCCAGAGGCTCGCCTCGGCGGATTCTGCCTTCTTGACCCGGACGAAGCCGAGCGAGCGAAGGATGGCGTCGGCTTGGGCCGCGGTCCAGCCGACGACCGCGAGCAGCGTCGGGGTCAGCTCGATGAGGTCCGGCCGGCTCCCCGACGGCGCGGCCCGCGCCATGGCGTCGAAGGTCTCCAGAGCCATGACCGGAATTGCGAGGCCCGCGACGGCGGCGAGGCCGCGCAGGCTCAGGGCCTCCGTCGGCGGAGCGGGCGAGGGAAGAACGTTCAGCTTTCCAGGCGCCGGTCGCCAGCGCGGCGCCGCGAGATGGGCGAACACGGCCCCGATCGCCAGCGCTTCCGCGGTCAGAAGCGCCGGCAGATAGAGCGAGAAGGCGCCGAACCGCACGCCAAAGCTTTTCAGGATGCGCCGCTCGCTGCGGCTCAGCGCCCGGATATGCTCCTCGGCGGCGCGCCGGTCGAGCACGCCGAACCGCTCGACGAGCTGGTAGGCGACGCCGCGCGCGAGCCCCCTCAGGCGGCCGTCGGCGATCGCTTCGGTCAAATGCTTCAAGGGCGCGAGGCGGTGGCTCGCCTCCGAGGCCACGTAGGCTTCGAGCCGGCGCGCGGCGCGCTCGCGCGCCGCGTCGTTGCCGAATTCGCCGATCAGGCGGACGCGCGGCTTGAACGGGCCGCCGCCGGCGATCTCCCCCGCCACAATTCCGCGCCACGCGACCACGCCGTTCTCGCCGAGCGCGAAAGCCTCGTCGGTCTCGCTGGCGAGCTCGCCGAGCCGCCGTGCGACCTCGGGCCCCACCGCCCGCTCGACCGCGCCGCGCAAAGCGCGGGCCTCCAGCGCCGTGTCAGCGCGGGCCGGTTCGAAATGGACGCCGGTCAGACGGCCGACCACATGGCCCTCGACCGTCACTTCGCCGTCGGCGGCGATGCCGCCGAGCACCGGACCCGCGTGCTCATGCAGCGACCGCAGCAGCGTGCTGGTGCGCCGGTCGACGAAACGCTGCATCAGCGACTGGTGCAGCGTGTCGGAAAGCCGGTCCTCGAGCGCCCGGGCGCGGCCCTGCCAGCCGGTCGGATCGGCGAGCCAGCTCGGACGATTGGCGATATAGGCTAGCGTGCGCACGCGGGCGAGGCGGCTCTGCAGCGCGTCGATGTCGCCATCGGTGCGGTCGAGCGTCGAGAACTGGCCCTGCATCCAGTCTTCCGGCACGCGGCGGTCGCCCTGGGTCAAGTGCTCGAACAGACCGCCGATCAGCCTCGTATGCTCCTCTTGCGTGGTCTTGCGGAAGTCGGGGGTCTGGCAGGCCTCCCACAGCCGCTTGAGATTGGCCCGGTCGCGGGTGCGGCGCACGATGAGCTCGTCGACGGAGAGCTGGCGAAGCGTGACCTCGTCCTGCGCCTCCTCGGACAGGCGCAGGCCGTGGATCGGGGGCGAGGCGCCGAGCGAGCGCATCAGGCTTTGCAGCGAGGAGAAATCGAGCTCGGGGTTGCGCCATTCCGCTCCGTGCACGGCCGGGAAGACATGGCCCTCGACGGCCGCGACGATGTCGGGGTCGAGGTCGGGCGCATCGCCCGTGACGCCGAAGGCGCCGTCGCGGCGGAAGCGGCCGGCGCGGCCGGCGATCTGGCCGATCTCCTGGGAATGGAGGTTGCGGGTGCGGCGGCCATCGAACTTGCGCAGGCCCGCGAAGGCCACGTGATCGACGTCCATGTTGAGGCCCATGCCGATGGCGTCGGTCGCCACCAGGAAGTCGACCTCGCCGGACTGGAAAAGTCCGACCTGGGCGTTGCGGGTGCGGGGCGAGAGCGACCCCATCACCACCGCCGCCCCGCCGCGATGACGACGGATGAGCTCGGCGATGGCGTAGACCGCGTCGGCCGAGAAGGCGACGACGGCGCTGCGCCGGGGCAGGCGGGTCAGCTTCTTCGGGCCGGCGTAGCTCAGCGTCGACAGGCGCTCGCGGAACTGGATCTCGGCCCCGGGGCAGAGGCGGCGAACCAGCGGGACCATGGTCGCCGCGCCGAGCAGCATCGTCTCGGAGACGCCTCGGGCGTGCAGCAGCCGGTGGGTGAAGACGTGCCCGCGCTCCGGATCGGCGCAGAGCTGGATCTCGTCGACCGCCAGGAATTCGACCTTGCGATCGAGCGGCATCGCCTCGACCGTGCAGACGAAATATTGCGGGTGGGCGGGGACGATCTTCTCCTCGCCGGTGATCAGCGCGACGCATTTGGCGCCGCGCGCCTTCACGATTCTGTCGTAAATCTCGCGCGCGAGCAGACGCAGAGGCAGGCCGATCATGCCCGAAGAGTGAGCCAACATGCGCTCGACCGCGAGATGGGTCTTGCCGGTATTGGTCGGACCGAGAACGGCGACCAGACGCGAACGCAACGGCGAGTTGTTCATGATTCGGAATGTGGAGGACGAAACGCCGGCCCGCAAGTTCTTGTATCTGTCATATTCCCCATTTTGTCATGGAAATGTCGCATGGAGCGCGGCGGCTGTAGGGCGCGGTCGGCGACCGCGCCGGCGCGCGCGAGCCGAGCGCGCCCTACATCGGCGCGACGGCCTTGCGGCGGCGGCCCGACTGGGCCACGCTCGGGCTGTCGACGAACGGAAGGGCGCGCCCATGCATTTCGGCCAGATCGAGGGGACCGACATTCTGGTGCTCGATCCTCGATTCAGGCGGATGTTCGCCGGCTATGTGCGGGTCGAGCGGCTGTGGACAGGCGCGGTCTGGAGCGAGGGGCCGGCCTGGTTTCCAGCCGGCCGCTATCTCGTCTGGTCCGACATCCCCAACAACCGCATGCTGCGCTGGGGCGAGGATTCGAGGCAGGTTTCGGTGTTCCGCGCGCCGTCCAACAATGCCAACGGCAACACCATCGACAACCAGGGCCGGCTCGTCACCTGCGAGCATTTGACGCGCCGGGTGACGCGCACCGAGATCGACGGCTCGATCGCCGTCGTCGCCGACCGCTGGCAGGGCAAGAGGCTGAATTCGCCCAACGACGTCGTGGTGAAATCCGACGATTCGGTCTGGTTCACCGACCCGGCCTACGGGATCGAAACCGACAACGAGGGCGAGCGCGCCGAGTCCGAAATCGATGGCTGCCACGTCTATCGGGTCGATCCGGGCGGCACGGTCGAGCGCGTGATCGACGACATGCTGCGGCCGAACGGCCTCGCCTTCTCCCCCGACGAGCGCGTTCTCTACGTGTCCGATACAGGCGCGACCCACAAGGAAAACGGCCCGCGCCACATCCGGCGCTTCGCGGTCGCCGCCGACGGGCGGAGCGTGTCCGGCGGCGAGGTGTTCGCCGAAGCGAACGCGGGGCTGTTCGACGGCTTTCGCGTTGACCGGGAGGCCAGGCTGTGGACGAGTTGCGACGAGGGCGTCCACTGCTACGACCCGGACGGGACGCTGATCGGCAAGGTCCTGATCCCGGAGGCCGTCGCGAACGTCACATTTGGCGGGGCGAAGCGCAACCGCCTGTTCATCTGCGGCACGACGTCGCTCTATTCGGTCATGTTGATGACCAACGGCAGCCGGCTCGGCTGAAAGGCGCCGGACGGTCTTGATGTGGTCAAATGCGGCTATTACAGCGAGACAAATTCTGATCGAATCGCGCTGCAAACCCTCATCCGGCCCTTCGGGCCACCCCCGGGTCTTCGCCCGGGGGCAGGCTCTTCCCCCTGAGGGGGAAGGGGACGCCCCTCTCCCATCGGGAGAGGGAAGCCGCGAAGCGGCAGGGTGAGGGTTTGCAGCGCGACAGCGGATGGGAAGAGAGGAGCGAAATCATGGGGGCGACGATCACGTTCAAGCGTCCGGATGGCGGCGAGGCGCAAGGGTACCTGGCCAACGCCAGCCGCGGCGACGCGCCTGGTCTTGTGGTGATCCAGGAATGGTGGGGCCTGTCGGAGCAGATCAAGGCGATGGTCGACCGGTTCGCGCTGGCGGGCTTCGACGCGCTCGCGCCCGACCTCTTCAAGGGCGTGGTGGTGCCTTACCACGACGCCGATGCGGCCTCGAAGGAGATGATGTCGCTCGACTTCATGGACGCGACGTCGCAGACCGTGCGCGGGGCCGCCCAATATCTGAAGCGCAACGGCGCCAAGGTCGGAATCGCTGGGTTCTGCATGGGCGGGGCGGTCACGGTGATCGCCGCGGCTCATGTCCCGGAGTTCTCGGCCGCGGTCACGTTCTACGGCCTGCCGCCGGCCGATGCGGTCAAGCCCGCCGACGTCAAGATCCCGCTGCGGGGCCATTTCGCCAATCGCGACGACTTTGTCACGCCGGCGGCGGTCGACGCTTTCGAACAGGGGCTCAAGGCCGCGGGCAAGGACTTCGAGTTCTTCCGCTACGACGCGGACCACGCCTTCGCCAACGAGCAGCGGGTGTCGGTGCACGACCGGCACGCCACCGAGCTCGCCTGGGGGCGCGCAATCGAGTTCTTGCACAAGCAACTCGGTTGAGGGTTGAGGATTAGAGCATGATGACACGGGGTCGCGCCAGCTAACCCTCACCCTGCCGCGATAGCCCGTCGAAAGACGGGCGTCCTCCCGGACGCCCTATGGCGGCTTCCCTCTCCCGGTGGGCTAGCGTGCGCACACATTTGATTTGCTCAGCTGTCAAGTGGGGCAGGCGAGGTGGCGGCGGCGAGATTGAAGCCTTCTGCGATGGCGTGGAAGCGGCGCAGGCCGTGGACGAAGGTGATAGGGCCTGGCGAACGCTCTTTGGCGTAGCCGGTCCAGCCGCCGAGGCGGGCGATGCACCAGGCCGCCCAAGCCAGGCTGCGTCTGGGGTGCGGGTTCTTCTGCTTCTGGGTCTTGCCTTCGAATTTGCCGGCCAGCGCCTCCAGAACGGCGATTTCGTCGGGTTCGAAGACGCGCGCGGCCGGGAAAGCCGCGCCCGCCTCGTCCCGTCCCTGGACCAGTTGCATGACGCTCGCGGCGGCGATCAGCGCGGTCGCCGCCAGGCGTTCGAGCGCGTCGCCGTCGCGCAAGAGGCTGTCTTCGAGGTCGAAGCCCTGCGACTTGAGGGTGCGGAAGAGCTGCTCGATGATCCAGCGATAGCGATAGAGCTCGATAATCCACGCCGCTTGGGCAAGCGTGCTCACGCCATGCGTCGTCAACAGGCGCCAGACGATCGGCTCCTCGGAGGGCGGCGGGTCGATTTCGCGCGCCTCGACGAGATTGAGCGCGACGCCGGGCGGATCCCGCCGGTCGGCGCCGCGCTCGGGACGACGCAGGACGACCGGACAGAAACGCACCGCCAGCGTGACCTTCCGGGCCGTCCGTCCGGGCCGGCCGGGCAGATCGAAGCTCAGACGGCCCGCTTCCGGCGCGGCGGCGATCTTCGACAGCAGCCGCTCGCCCGCCTCGATGAGCGCCCGATCGCGCACGGCGCGAACCAGGACATGCGTTCGCCCATCGGGCACGCGGGCGAAATGCTCGTAGATGTCGGCCTCCCGATCGGAGATCTCGGTGATCATCGTCGCCGAGTTCAGGAACCGCTTCGCCGCCAGGGGCGTGGCGAGCCACTTGTTGCTCTCCTTCTCCTCGATCGGCAGGCTCTGGTAGTCGTCCTCCTTGATCCGCGTTCGCCGCCAGATCGTCGCCCCCGCGAGCCCCAGGACGCCGCCGTCGGCGGCGTCGACCGCCAGCGCCGGATGGACGAACAGGCCGACGTCCTTGCCGTTGCCGACGCGGCCAAGGCCACGCTTGCGCTTGGCTTTGGCTTCATAGTTGATTTCGCTCGTATCCTGGATCAACAGGACGTGCCGTCCCGCCGCGGCGGTTCCCGTCCGCTCCGCCGCGCCGCGCAGAATTTCTTCCACCGTCACTCTCGGATTGCGGAAAAACCGCGTCAGACCAACCTTCTCCGCCCGGCTGTCGCACAGTTGGCGAAAGCCCGCGCTAATGCGCGCGCACATGCGCTCCACCGCCAGGCGCCCCTTTTTTCAAGGCGCACGTCGCCGAAGAAGCCAATGTTCACGTCTGTCATCGCCGATCCTCTCCAAACAAAGGGCCGGCCGATACAGAATCACACATGATTCTCAACGATCAAGCGATGTTTGCAAAAAATGTGTTTGACTTGTCCGCGAATTGAATGTGTGCGCACGCTAGCCCGGTGGGAGAGGGAGGATTCCCTTCCCCTTTCGGGGGAAGAGCCTGCCCCCGGGCGAAGACCCGGGGGTGGCCCGAAGGGCCGGATGAGGGTTTTGGGCGCGATTCGATCTGAGTAGTAGGAGCGAGTCGATGGATCTGGGCCTGCGGGATCGGATCGTTCTTGTCACTGGGGGCTCAAAGGGGATCGGGCTCGCCTGCGCCGAGGCGTTTCAAGCCGAGGGCGCGCGCGTAGCCATCTGCTCGCGGGCGCAGGACAACATCGACCGGGCGCTGGCCGGGCTCCCCGGCGCCGTCGGCTTCGCGGCCGACTGCTCGAACGCCGAAGCCGCCGCGGCGATGATCGAGGCGGTCGAAACCCGCCTCGGCCCGATCGACGTTCTGGTCAATTCGGCCGGCGCCGCCCGCCGCACCCCGCCTCCCGATCTCGCTCCCGGGGTGTGGCGGGCCGCTTTCGACGCGAAGTTCTTCTCCTACGTCAACGCGATCGACCCGCTGGTGCAGCGCATGGCCGCGCGCGGGCGCGGCGTCATCGTCAACGTCATCGGGGCGGGCGGCAAGGTCGCCTCGCCCACCCACATCGCCGGCGGGGCGGCCAACGCTGCGCTGATGCTCGCGACCGCGGGACTTGGCGCGGCCTACGCGGCGAGCGGGGTCAGGATCGTCGGCGTGAGCCCGGGCCTGACGGAGACCGACCGGGTCGCGGAAGGGCTCAAGGCCGACGCGAAGCTTCAAGGCGTCGATCTCGACGAGGCGCGGCGCCGGGCCGTCGCGAAACTTCCGCTCGGCCGTCTGGCGAGCCCGCGCGAGATCGCCGACGCGGTTGTGTTTCTCGCCTCGGAGAGGGCGTCCTACGTGACTGCCGCCACGCTTTCCATGGACGGGGCGCAGAATCCCGTGGTGTTGTGAAGGGCAGTCAGGAGACGGTCTTCCGGCGCGGGCCGAACGCGTTCATCCGGCGGATCTGCGCCGCTCCGGCGCTCTTCGGCAGCTTTTCGGCGATTCCGTAGGTTCGCTCGCGACGGTCGATTTCGCTCATCACCTCGCCCGGCGTCACGCCGCACTCGGCCCAGATCACGGCGAGATGGTAGAGCATATCGGCGCTTTCCAGGACGACCGACTCGCGGTTCATCTGGACGGCGTCGAGACCGACCTCGATCGCTTCCTCGACCAGCTTCTTGGTCATCTTCTGCACGCCGTCGCGGAAGAGCTTCGCGGTGCGCGATTCCGCCGGACTGCGATTGCGCGCCTCAAGCACCCCGGCAAACAGCCTGTCCAGCGAATCAGCCATGGTTCCTTCCCTTAAACCATAGATTGTGCGGCATACGGATTGACGTATGATGACAGAGGTTCGTCATCCACGAAATTTCTTAGCGAAGCATGAAGCTTCCTGTGGATGACGCCGGTCAGGCCGCGAGCGCGAGCGCGGCGAAGAGCGCCCTGCCGTCGGTTCCGCCGACCAGCGGGTCGATCAGGTTCTCGGGGTGCGGCATCAGTCCGAGCACGTTGAACCGGCTGTTGAACACGCCGGCGATGTTGCGCTCCGAGCCGTTCGGATTGGCGGCGGCGTCGACGCGGCCGGCGGCGTCGCTGTAGCGGAAGGCGACCTGGCCCGCGTCCTCGATCGCGTCGAGGGTGGCGGGATCGGCTTCGAAATTGCCTTCGCCGTGGGCGATCGCAAACTTCACCACCTGTCCCTCGGCATAGCCGCGGGTGAACGGCGTCGCGGCGTTCTCGACCCTCAGATGTTGCATCTTGCACAGGAAGCGGCGCTTCGCGTTGCGCATCAGCACGCCCGGGAGCAGGCCTGCCTCGCACAGGATCTGAAAGCCGTTGCAGATGCCGAGCACCAGCCCGCCGCGCTCGGCGTGACGGGCGACCGCGCGCATGATCGGCGACCGCGCCGCGATCGCCCCGCAGCGCAGGTAGTCGCCATAGGAGAAGCCGCCGGGCAGGACGACGAGGTCCACGCCCTGCGGCAGATCCGCCTCGGCGTGCCAGACGACGGCGGGAGCCTGGCCGGTGAGGTCGCTGAGCGCCCGGGCGGCGTCGCCTTCGCGATTGGAGCCGGGGAAGAGGATGACGGCGGCTTTCATCGAGGGCTCAAGCGATCTCGATCGCGTAATTCTCGACGATGGTGTTGGCCAGCAGGCGCTCGCAGGCCTCGCCGAGCGCCCGGCGGGCGCCGTCGCGATCCTCGTCGGCGAGCTCGATGTCGAACACCTTGCCTTGCCGCACCGACGTGACGCCGTCGATCGCCAGCGAGCGGAGGGCGCCCTCGATCGCCTTGCCCTGCGGATCGAGAACTCCGCTTTTCAGCGTGACGACGACGCGAGCTTTCACGGGGGTGGTCTCCGTTTGGTTCAGGCGGCGTTCGACGTCGGCGCCATGGTGATGAGCGCATAGAGCGCGGCCGGGTCGCGGGTCGCGCGCAACTGGGCGGCGGCCGCGTTGTTGCGAAGCAGGCGGGCGATCGTCGCCAGCGCCTTCAGGTGGTCGGCGCCGGCGGATTCCGGGGCGATCAGCATGAAGATCAGGTCGACCGGAAGCCCGTCCGGGGCCTCGAAGTCGATAGCGCGCTCGAGCCGGGCGAAGACGCCGAAGATCCGGTCGCATTTCGCGAGCTTGCCGTGCGGGATGGCGACGCCGTCGCCCACCCCGGTCGAGCCCAGGCGCTCGCGCTGTAGCAGGGCGTCGAAGATCTCCCGCGCCGTCAGGTTGGACACCGCTGCGGCGCGCTCGCTCATTTCCTGAAGCGCCTGCTTCTTGCCGTTGACCCGCAGGGCGGGCAGGATGGCGTCCGGTTTGATGAGTTCGGATAGCGACATGTCCATCCTGCAGGTTCGGCGGCCGCGCTCGGGCGTTCGCCGTCAGCGCGGGTCGATCCACCCGATCGCGCCATCGCGCCGCCGATAAACGATGTTCACGCGTCCGCTTCCGGCGTGCGCGAAAACGACGACCGGCGCGCCGGAGAGATCGAGCTCGGCGACCGCCGAAGCCACCGAAAGGGTCTTCAACATCTCCGTTCCCTCGGCGACCACCACCGGATTGAAGCCCCCGGCCGGCTCTTCTTCGTCGGTCGGCGCCTCGACGACGTAATTCGTGACGGTGACCCTGCTCTCCGCCGGACCGGCCGCCTCCGGGGCGACGCGGCCCTTGAGCCGTTTCTTGTAGCGCCTGAGCCTGGCCTCGATCTTGTTCGCCGCATGCTCGAAGCAGGGATAGGGCTCATGCGCCCGGCCATCGGCGTGCAAACTCACGCCGGAGCTCAGCATCAGCGTGCAGTCCGAGCGGTAGCCGGAACCCTCGCGGGCGATCACCACGTGACCGCTGACGGTTCCATTGAAGTAGCGGGTGACCATTCCCTCCACTTTGCTCAAGACATGCTGACGTAAAGATTCCCCGACGTCGAGGTTCTTTCCGGATACTCTCAAAGTCATCGATTGTCGGCCTTGTCATCTCGGCGAGCTGCGCGGCCATGGCCGCTCAACTCCACGTTCGCGCGCCCTTCGCCCCCTCCCGCTTCGTCGGGATCATCGCGCAAGCGGTCCTCCGAAATTTAGCGTTAGGAGTCTCCCGCGCCCGTGTCAATTGCCCGAAAAACATGTTGGTTCGCAGCAGGTAATTCAAGTTCAGGCCTCGGCCCGGACAGCGTCGCCGCGCGCCCGCAGCGTCCCGGCGAGCGACATCTTCAGCTTCCGCCGCTCGACCGAAGACGGAATTTTGAGGCTGTCGCGATACTTCGCCACGGTGCGGCGGGCGACGACGATGTCCGCCTTGCGCAACCGGTCCACGATGCTGTCGTCGGACAGGACCTCGTCGGGATCCTCCTCGTCGATCATCTGCCGGATGCGCTGTCGCACCGCCTCGGCCGAATGAGACTGCCCCGACTCGGCAGAAGGGATGGCGGCGGTGAAGAAGTATTTCATCTCGAACAGCCCGCGCGGCGTCTGGATGAACTTGTGCGCGGTCGCGCGCGAGACGGTCGACTCGTGAACGCCGATCGCCTCGCCGATCATCTTCAGATTGAGCGGCTTCAGCGCCGCGACGCCCTCGACCAGGAACGCGTCCTGCCGCCGGACGATCTCGGTTGCGACATTGAGAATGGTGCGGGCGCGCTGTTCCAGGCTCTTGGTCAGCCAGTTCGCCGACTGAAGCTGGGCGGAGACGTATTGCTTGTCCTCGTCACGACTCGCGCCCCGCCGGATCACCGCAGCGTAGATGTCGTTGACGAGCACGCGCGGCAGCGCCTGACTGTTCAGCTCGACCCTCCAGTTTCGGTCGGGCGCCGCGAGGACAAAAACGTCTGGGATGGCGGGCGCGCCGGGCAGGTCGCCAAAGGCGCGGCCGGGTTTCGGCTCGAGCCGCTTGATTTCGGCGATCATGTCGGCGAGGTCCTCGTCGTCGACCGCGCAGACCTTGCGCAGAAGGGCGTAGTCGCGTCGCGCCAGCGCCGGCAGATTGGCGATCATCGCCTCCATGGCCGGGTCGAAGCGGTCGCGCTCGACGAGTTGCAGCGCAAGGCACTCGGCGAGGTTGCGGGCGAATACGCCGGTCGGCTCGAGCGACTGGAGCTTCAGGAGCGCCGCCTCGACCGCCGCCGGCGTCGCGCCGAGGCGGGCGGCGATCTCCTCCAGCGACCCGACGAAGTAGCCGGCCTCGTCGAGCCCGTCGATCAACGCGGCGCCGATTATCCGCTCGACCGGATCGACGAGGATGACGCCGGCCTGCCGCTCGAGGTGATCCCGCAGCGAGACGCTCTCGGACACGTAGGCCTCGAGATCGGGGGCCTGGCCCAATTCCGACCCCCCGCCACCCCCGCCGGACCAGGAGCCGGTCGTCAAGCCATCGCCGGGACGGAAGTCGGATGCGGGCGCGCTGCGGTCGGTGTCGAAGGCGTTCTCCACCTCGGTCCCGAGGCCAGCCTCCAGCGAACCGCGATCGGTTTCAAGCGAGTTCGGACGCCCAGTCGCCAGGCTCGACCGGACCCTCGGCCGCCGGCGCTTCGGGCGGCGCCTCGAGGCGTTCGGCCTCGCGGGTCTCGTGCTCCTCGGCGCGCTCGAGCAGCGGATTGCTGGCGAGTTCGTTCTCGATGAAGGCGCTGAGCTCGACGTTCGGCATCTGCAACAGCTTGATCGCCTGAAGCAGCTGTGGCGTCAGGACCATCGTCTGGCCCTGCCGCATTATCAATTTGGCCGAAAGCGCCATCTCAACCCTTGCAACCGTTGACGCGAAATCCGCACGCGCCACCCTTCTGCCAGTACGGCGCGCTTCTTGCTAGGCGACTATAGCATGAGGTCTGCCTTCGCCCAGCTAAACGAATTGCGACCAATTGTCATACAAATCCGCGTTGCAGGTTTGCATCCGGAGCGCCGCTGTAGATTTGCGCAGCGCCCTTCGATCCGCCGGCAAGCTCCGCTGGCGAGAGCATATAAAGATTTGCTTATATGTTTATTGCGCTATGCGCCGGCCGCTGGTAAGGGTCGGCGCTGAACCACAACCGGGACAGGGACGCAATGACCAAAGCCGCCGACTACGCCGTCGCCGACATCGGCCTTGCCGCTTTCGGGCGCAAGGAGATCGCTATCGCCGAGACCGAAATGCCGGGCCTGATGGCCACGCGCGCGGAATATGCCGCGAGCCAGCCGCTCAAGGGCGCGCGCATCGCGGGCTCCCTCCACATGACCATCCAGACCGCTGTCCTGATCGAGACGCTGAAGGCGCTCGGCGCCGACGTCCGCTGGGCCTCGTGCAACATCTATTCGACCCAGGACCACGCCGCCGCCGCGATCGCCGCGACCGGCACGCCGGTGTTCGCGATCAAGGGCGAGAGCCTCAAGGACTACTGGGACTACACCCACCGCATCTTCGAATGGGCCGACGGCGGCGCGCCCAACATGATCCTCGACGACGGCGGCGACGCGACGCTGCTGATCCACCTGGGGCTGCGCGCCGAGCAGGGCGACACGGCCTTCCTCGACAAGGCGACCAACGAGGAGGAAGAGGTGCTGTTCGCGGCGATCAAGACGCGGCTGAAGACGAAGCCGGGCTGGTACGCCAAGAATGCGGAGTCGATCCGCGGCGTCACCGAGGAGACGACGACCGGCGTCCACCGCCTTTATATCATGGCCAAGGAGGGCAAGCTCCTGTGGCCGGCGATCAACGTCAACGACAGCGTCACCAAGTCGAAGTTCGACAACCTGTACGGCTGCCGCGAGTTGCTGGTCGACGGCATCCGGCGGGGCACCGACGTGATGATGGCCGGCAAGGTCGCCATGGTCGCGGGCTTCGGCGACGTCGGCAAGGGCTCGGCGGCCTCCCTGCGCAACGCCGGTTGCCGCGTCATGGTGTCGGAGGTCGATCCGATCTGCGCGCTCCAGGCGGCGATGGAAGGCTATGAGGTCGTGACGATGGAGGATGCGGCGCCTCGCGCCGACATCTTCGTCACCGCCACCGGCAACGTCGACGTCATCACCCTCGACCACATGCGCGCCATGCACGACCGGGCGATCGTCTGCAACATCGGCCACTTCGACTCGGAGATCCAGGTCGCGGCGCTGCGCAACTACAAGTGGAACAACGTCAAGCCGCAGGTCGACGAGATCGAGTTCCCGAATGGCAAGAAGATCATCCTCCTGTCCGAGGGGCGCCTGGTGAACCTGGGCAATGCGACCGGCCATCCGTCGTTCGTGATGTCGGCCTCGTTCACCAACCAGACGCTCGCCCAGATCGAGATCTTCACCAAGCCCGGCCAGTACGCAAAGCAGGTCTACACGCTGCCCAAACACCTGGACGAGAAGGTCGCCTCGCTTCACCTCGCCAAGGTCGGCGCCAAGCTGACCAAGATGACGCCCGAGCAGGCCAAGTACCTCAACCTGCCGCAGACCGGGCCGTTCAAGCCGGAGACTTACCGGTACTGAGGGGGCGCAGTGCACTGAGCTGCGACCTCGCGTTTCAGCGCGGCGAGGAGAGGGGTCACCTCCCTCGAATCCGGTCCAGAGCGCTCTTTGCGACTTCGTCCCCCTTCTGGTACCAGGCGAGGTCCCTGGCGTAGTCTTTGTCGACGCCTCAGCCGTTTTGGTAGACGGTCCCTCCGAAGAGTAGTTTGCCCATCCGCGCAGCATGCGGTTCACCTTGCCCACCAACGTCGTGGTCTGTTGCCAAGCGAGTTGATGCTGCATTGCGCAGCCGGGTTTCCCTGATCTGCAGCCTTCTGGTACCAGGCGAGGGCCTTAGCGGAGTCCTTATCGACGCCCCAGCCGTTTTCGTAGAGCCAGCCGACGCTGTATTGCGCAGCCGCGTTTCCCTGGTCGGCGGCCTTCTGGTACCAGGCGAGGGCCTTGGCGTAGTCCTTCTCGACTCCGCGTCCGTAATAATAGCGCTCTCCCATCTCGTATTGCTGGGCCGGCGTGCCGGGCGGCTGGCTCTCCACCTCCGACTGGGCTCTTGACGTCGCGTCGGCGGCCTTCTGGTACCAGGCGAGGTCCTTGGCGTAGTCCTTCTCGACGCCGCGGCCGTTTTGGCAGAGCCAGCCGATGGCGAACTGCGCAGCCCCGTTCCCCTGATCGGCGGCCTTTTGATACCATGCGAGGGCCTTGGCGTAGTCTTTGCCGGCGCCCCAGCCGTTTTGGTAGAGCCAGCCGACGCTGTATTGCGCAGCCGCGTTTCCCTGGTCGGCGGCCTTTTCATACCAGGCGAGGGCCTTGGCGTAGTCCTTCTCGACGCCGTGCCCGTAAAAATAGCGCTCTCCCATCTCATATTGCTGGGCCGGCGTGCCGGGCGGCTGGCTCTCTACCTCCGACTCGGCTTTCGCCGCTGCCTCGGCGGCCTCGATGCGCGCGCGTTCCTCGCGCGCGGCATGTTCGGCTTCCTCGGCTTCCCTCGCGCGGCGCTCCGCCTCGGTCCTCCGCGCCTCGGCCCCGACACGGGCGGCTTGGCGCTCGCGTTCCTCGCGCGCGGTGCGTTCGGCCTCGGCGGATTCGTGGGCGCGCCGTTCCTCGTGCGCCCGCTGTGCTTCCGCTTCGGCCAGCCGCCGGGCTTGCTGGGCCCTTTCCGCCGCCTCGGCGGCCTCCTTCCTCTCCCGTTCGTCACGCGCCTCGGCTTCCGCTGCTTTGCGCTGGAGTTCCTCCTCAAGTTTTGAGAGAGCGCGTACCAACTGTCTGACGTCGGAATTGAAGCGGATCAGGGAAATCTCAATACCCTGCCGGCGAGTGAGCTTCTTCAAGCTCTCAGGAAGGTCCTCAGCTTTAGGCACTTGCGCGCCTTCGACGAGGACGGGAATGACGCGGACACCGCGCTCGAGCGCCGCCTCGATCTCGATGCGCACAAAGTCGTTGGGGTCGTCGAGTTCGACGACGGTTGTCCTTGTTGGTGCTGGAAATCCAATTCCTGCCGATGACGACAACGAGCGCATCGCATTTACCGACTCGCTCGGACAGAACATCGACGAAATCCAAGCCGGGCGGAATATTGTCAACGTCGATAAAGACGTTCTTGCGTCCCAGGCGCTTCGCCAGGCGATCATAAATGCGCCCCGTGTAGCCGCCGGAATCCTCCCGGCGATAGCTGATGAAGACGCCGCCTGGCATCTCTATGTCCTCGCGCCGTCACGCAGACTAGCGCTGAAGCCCTATTCACTCAAGTTACTGCGGTGTTTTGCCGCGCTTTCTTACGCCCTTGTCCGGCTCGCGCCGTTCAACCGAGCACGTAGCGTGAGAACGCCAAGCCCTGCCGCGCCGCCTCGTCCATCTGGGCCTCGTCGGCGTTGCCGCTGAGATCGCGCCAAACCTTGATGTCGCTGCCGACCCCGCCGCCCATCTTGACGAAGGGCTCCATGACAACCGCGCCGCTGTAACCGATCTCGCGCAGCGCCGTCCCGATTTCGTGCCAGGGCAGGCGGCCTTTGCCGGGAACGCGGCGGTTGTTCTCGCCGGTATGGAAATGGCCGAGCAGCGGCCCGGCGGCGCGGATCGCCTTGCCGAAACTGTCCTCCTCGATGTTCATATGGAAGGTGTCGAGCATCACCTTGACGTTGGGCTTGCCGACTTCGCGGACGAAGGCGACCCCTTCTTCGGCCGTGTTCAGAACGTGGTTCTCGAACCGGTTGAGCACTTCCAGACAGAGGGTGACGCCGTGATAGGCGGCGAAGTCCGCAAGGCTGGAAATGCCCTCCAGCCCCCGCGCCCGGTCCCCCGCCTTGTCGACGGGCTTCGAATAGTCGATCGGCCAGTAGGAATGGAGGGCGCCGCCGATGATATGAATATCGAGCTTGGCGAGATTGCCGAGCGTCTCTTCGAAGAAGGCCCGCCCGGCTTTTCTGATCGCCGGATCGGCGGAGGACAGGTTCTTTTGCGCCGACGGACCAAGCCCGGCGGTGATCGCGATGCCGTTGTCCCGGGCGGCGCGGCCGACTTCGGCGATATGCGCGGGGCTATAGCTGTTCAGATGATGAGCGGCGATTTCGATGATGTCGAAACCGAGCAGGGCGGCCCGTTCGACGTATTTCAGGCAGTCGGCGCTCCATTCCTGCTCCCAGTACGAGTAGTAAATGCCGAACTTCATTGACGCCTCCAATTTTGAAGAAGACCGCTATCCGTCACTGCGAGGACCCCTGGGCCAAAGACTACGACGTTCACGCAGCTCTCGTAGCTACCTGATCTCGCGCTCGGCGGTCGGCGCGCCTGTCCCGCCCCCACCATAGGGCGTCCGGAAGGACGCCCGTCTGTCGACGTGCTGTGGGGGGCGGGGACGCCTATCGCCAGTCGTGTGGATCATGGATGGGCGCCCTGGGCGCTGGCGCCGGTCGCGCCGACGATATGGGCGACGACGGCGTTCATGCTGGTGTCGCGCGTCGCATCGTCCGCGATCACCGTTCCCTGACGCAGCACGACAATCCGGTCGCAGACCGCGAACACGTCGGTCAGACGATGGCTGATCAGAATGACCGCGATGCCCTGGCTCTTCAAA
Source organism: uncultured Alphaproteobacteria bacterium (assembly GCA_963822215.1). GTDB lineage: Bacteria > Pseudomonadota > Alphaproteobacteria > Rhizobiales > Beijerinckiaceae > Roseiarcus. The sequence continues at coordinate 92,051 of CAWGGX010000013.1, read as the reverse complement.
GTGCGAATGAGATCGAGCACGTGCTCGACCTCGCGCACCGCGAGCGCCGCAGTCGGCTCGTCCATGATGACGAGCTTGGGGTCGAAGGTGAGCGCGCGGGCGATCGCCACCGACTGCTGCTGCCCGCCCGAGAGCTGGCCGGTGATCTGCGCGACCGAAGGAATGCGCGCCCCGAGCCGCGCAACCATCGTCTCGGCCTCCGCGCGCATGCGCTTCGTGTCGATCAAACGCACGCCGAGCACAGAGCGCGTCAGCTCGCGGCCGAGGAAGATGTTGGAGGCGACGTCGCGCATGCGGGCCAGCGCGAGATCCTGGTAGATCATTTCGATCCCGGCCTGCCGGATGGCGCCGGGATCCTTGCCGGCCAGCGAAGCGCCGTCGAAGCGGATGTCGCCGCTGTCGATGGCGTAGACGCCGGTGATCGTCTTCATCAGCGTCGACTTGCCGGCGCCGTTGTCGCCGACGAGGCCGACCACGGCGCCCGCTTCGACCGAGAAGGTGACGCCGCGCAGCGCTTCGATGGCGCCGAACGACTTGCGGACGTCGCGGAGTTCGAGAAGGCTCATCGCCGCCAGCCCTCCCGGCTGTTGATGCGGTCGAGCCAGACCGCAAGGATCAGCACCGCGCCGATGGCGATCTGCTGATAGAAAGGCCGGACCGCGAGCAGGTTCAGGCCGTTCTGCAGGACGCCCATGATCAGCGCGCCGATCAGCGTGCCCGCGACGCTGCCGCGGCCGCCGAACAGGTTGGTGCCGCCAAGGATGGTCGCGGTGATGGCCGTGAGCTCGTAGCTGAGACCGGCGGTCGGCTCGCCCGAATTGATCCGCGCTGCGAACAGCAGGCCGGCGAGGCCGGAGAGCAGGCCCGAGAGGGTATAGAGCAGCACTTTCATCCGCTCGACCCGCACGCCCATCGCCCGGGCCGCGCCCTCGTTGTCGCCGATCACCTGCGCGTAGACGCCGAGGCGGGTGTGGGCGAGGACGACATGGGCGACGAGCGCGGTCAGCAAAAGTACGATCACCGGGACCGGCACGCCGAACGGACGACCCTGTCCGAGCCAGGTCATCTCCGGCGCAAGGCCATAGATCGAGACGCCGTCGCTCAGCACGAGCGCAACGCCGCGCGCCACCCCGAGCATGCCGAGGGTGACGATGAAGGGCGGAATGCCGCCCTTGGTGATGAGAAAGCCGTTGACGGCGCCGGTGAAGGCGCCGGCCGCGAGGCAGCCGAGAATGCCGATCCACCACGGCAGGTCGAGGTTCGCAGTCAGCATCGCGCCGACGACGCCGGACAGCCCCAGGATCGAGCCCACCGACAGATCGATGCCGGCCGACGAGATGACGAAGGTCATGCCGATCGCGAGCACGCCGAACACCGACGTCGACAGGAGAATGTTGAGAATGTTGGAGACGGAGAGAAAGGCGCTCGAGAGAAACGCCATGATTGCCGACAGGACGGCGAGAACGACAAGCGACTCGAGGCGCAGCGCGCCGCCGCCGGCGAAGCGGGCGCGCCAGGACGAGGCGGCGTTGGCTGCAGTCGAGGCCATCGTCAAGGGGTCTCCGAAGCTTTTTCGGCCAGCGCCGCCAGCCCGCCGGAGGCGGGCGGCGGCGCGTTGTGAGGCCCTAAAGCAAGCTGCAATTGCGGGCGCAAGTCCCCCTCTCCCCGCAAGCGGGGAGAGGGCCGGGGTGAGGGGCTTGGCGATTGGCTGCGGGCGCTCGCCCCGCCCCTCATCCTAACCTTCTCCCCGCAAGCGGGGAGAAGATCCTATGCGGCGACGGGCGCTTTGGGTCCTATGATCGAAGCGTCCAAACCCGAACATAGGGATCGACCATGCTTATTCAGCAAATTGCGCCCGTCGCCGGGCATGAGTTTGCGCCGATTTTCGTCGCATTGGAACTGAGCCGATCGAAGTGGCTTGTCGGGGTCGGCACGTCGCAGAAGTGGGCGGTTCGCCGGCACGAGGTCGAGGGCGGCGACCTGGATGGGCTGTTGGCGCTGTTGCGGCGGGTGGCGGCGGCAGAGGCGAAGCGCGCCGGCGTTCCGGTCAAGGTCCATGTCTGCTTCGAGGCCGGTCGCGACGGGCACTGGCTTTATCGCGCGCTGACAGCGGCGGGATACGCCGCCTACGAGATCGATCCGGCGAGCGTGGCGGTCGACCGGCGAGCGCGGCGGGTCAAGTCGGACGGCGTCGACGTCGACAAACTGGTGCGCACGCTCGCGCGCCTGACGAGGGGCGAACTCGACGCCTGCCGGGTGGTCGTGGTTCCCACCCCGGAGGAGGAGGACGCCAAGCGGCCGCACCGCGAATACGAGCGGCTCGTCAAGGAGCGAACGTCGCACGGCAACCGGGTGAAGGCGCTGCTGTTCGCCCAGGGGGTTCGCGATTTCGACCCGATGGCGCCGGACCGGCTGGCGCGGCTGGCGGCGTTGCCGATCCTGCCTGGGCTCAAGGCCGAGCTCAGCCGCGAATGCCGCCGCCTGGCCAAGCTCATCGACGACATCGCTGAGGTCGAGGCGGAGATGGCGGCGCGGATCGTCAAGCCCAAGACGGCCAATCCGAAGAGCGCAGCCGCGTCGCCGCCGAGCCCTGTTCAGGCCAAGGCCGCTGAGCTCATCAAGCTCAAGGGCATCGGCGTCCATTTCAGCGCGACGCTCGCCGGCGAGGTCTACTATCGAACCTTCAAGAACCGGCGCGGCGTCGGGCAATACATCGGGCTCGCGCCGTCCCCGTTCCAGAGCGGCGACATGGCGCGCGACCAGGGCATCGCCAAGGCCGGCAACAGCCGGGCGCGCAAGGCGATGATCGAGCTTGCGTGGATGTGGCGAAGGCATCAGCCCGACAGCGCGCTCTCCAAGTGGTTCGACGAGCGGGTGGGCGACCGCAAGGGACGCGTCAAGCGCATCGCGATCGTCGCCATGGCGCGCAAGCTTTCGGTCGCGCTCTGGCGCTACCTTGAGACCGGCCTCGTTCCCGAGGGAGCCGTCCTGAAGCGAGCCTGAGCCGAGAAGCAAAAGCGGGCGAGCCTTCGGGCCGTCCGCCTCGTCCGGGATGGGACCCGTGACCGCCCCGCCCCTTGGGTCGACCCGAGGAGAAGATTGGTCCGGTCCATCCCGGGCCTCGCGACCTGATGCACGCAGGATTATGGTCCGGCCACCCGAGCCGACCGGATATAAGGTTACGAGGGCGAGGCCCTTGAGCCAAAGCGAGGCCCCATCCCACCGACGAGGCGTCGAAACCGAATGCCCGCCGGAACCTGCTCTGGTCATTCGCCCAAGAGGCGGGTCGATCGCGCTTGCCTGCGATCGAAACAACCGTCCGGGTTCGAACCTACACACGAGCAGCCAAAGCCTGCGGCTCGCCATGGATTGCTTGACCGCGATTGTGCGCGAAAGGGCTTTGAACTCAAGCACGGCCCGTCGGGCCGCCGCCGCAGGCGGTGCGCGTTCGCGCATCCTTGACTTCAAAGCCCTTTCGCGCTCCGCCCCGCCAAGCAAGCCATGACGAGTTCCAACCCCCGCCGTCGCAAATCTCCCACTTGACAACCCTCGCCCCATATAAGGGACTCACTTCACGTATTGCAGCAGCGGGTCCTTGTTGTCTTCGATGACCTGTTTCGTCAGCACGAGCGTCGGCACGTAGGTCATCTCGGCCACCTTGTCGCCGGTCACCACCTTCTTGACGTTCTCGACCGCCTGCATGCCGACGAGATAGGGCAGTTGCGCGACCGAGGCGTTGAGCCGCCCGGCCTTGATCGACTTGACCGCGTTCGAGTTGCCGTCGACGCCGATCACGATCAGCTTGTCCTTGCCGGCCGAGCGCGCCGCCTCGACCGCGCCGAGCGCCATGTCGTCGTTGCACGCGAAGATCGCGACCAGGTCCGGCGTGCGTTGCAGGGTGTCGTTGGTGATGTTGGTGGCCTTCAGGCTGTCCCAGTCGCCGGGCAGCGAGGCGACGATGGTCAGGCCGGGCGCTTCCTTCTTGAGTTCGTCAGCGAATCCGACCGCCCGCTTCTTGCCGGTGATGTTGCCGGAGAGGCCTTCGATCACCAGCACCGGCCCCTTGGCGTCCTTGCCGAGCTGGCCCGCCAGCCAGTCCGCGCCCTTCGCGCCGGCCGCCTCGTTGTCCGAGCCGATGTGGAAGGCGACCTCGACGCCGGCCTTGGCGGTGATCGCCGGGTCGAGGTTGTTGTCGAGGTCGACGACCGGGATCTTCATCTCGTTGGCCTGCTTGAGGCACGGCAGCAGATTGGTCGAGCTGATCGAGGCGGTGATCATCGCAGCCGGCTTCTTCTGCAACATGGTGTTGCAGGCGTTGAGCTGCGGCTCGGAGGCCTGGTCGGACTCGACCGCCTGCAGATAGATGTCGACGCCCGCGGCCTTGCCGCCCGCATCGACTCCCTTTTCCATCGCGCCCCAGAAGGGATTCGACAGCGTCTTCATCAGGGCGCCGTAGGTCGGCTTCTCTTCGGCGAAGGCGGCCGAGGCCGCAAGACCGAGCGCGAGCGCGGCGATCGAGGCCGCCGCCAAACAATGTTTACCCATGCTTACCTCCCACGTTTTTGACTTGATCAATGGGCCTCCGCCACGGCTTTCAGCCTTGGGCGGGCGGGCCCGGTGGATTCCCGAACCTTGAGGGCGCAGGGAAGCAGGATGCGTTCGGCTGGATGCGTCGCGCCGCCGGCCATCCGGCGGGTGAGCAGCCACCATGCGGACGCGGCGAAGTCGTCGACCGGCTGGGCGACCGTGGTCAGATAGGGGCGGAGCGCCAGCATCCAGTCGAAATCGTCGAAGCCGGCAATCGAAATGTCGCGCGGGATCTCGAGCCCGAGGCCGCGAGCCGCCTTCAGCGCCGCGAGCGCGCAGACATTGGTCAAGGCGAAGATCGCGGTCGGCGGATCGGCGCGATGGAGCTCCATCTCGATCGCCCCCCGCAGGCTTTCGAGGTCATGGCCGCCGCAGACGACCCGTTCGCGGCCGGCAAGGCCCGCTTCGCTCAGCGCGCGGCGGCAGCCGGCGATGCGCTCGGCGATGTTGCGCAGGTGCTCCGAATGGGCGAGCGCCGCGATGTCGCGATGCCCGAGACCGATGAGATGCCGCACGGCTTCGTAGCCGCCGCTCTCGCAATCGGCGCGGACCGTATCGAAGCCCGGCGAATCCTCGCCGCGGTCGAGCAGAATGGTCGGCGGCAGACGCGCCCCGCGGGCGCTGAGCGACGCCATCGAGGCGTCGCTCGCCGGCACGGCGATCAGGCCGTCGATCCGCCGGCCGATCAGCGCCTCGACCCGCCGCTTTTCGATGGCCGCGTCCTCGCTGGTGGAGACGAGCAGGAGATCATAGCCGTGGCGCTCGGCGAGCGCCTCGACGCCGTGCACGAGGCTGGCGAAAAAAACGTTGGTGATGTCGGGGACGACCATCCCGACAAGGCGGGTCGCGGCGCCGCGCAGCGCGCTCGCGGCCCGGTCGACCTGGTAGCCGAGCTCTTCGATCGCTTCGACAACCCGACGCCGGCTCGCCTCGCCGACAGGGCGATTGCCGTTCGCCACGTTCGACGCGGTCGCGACCGAAACCCCGGCGCGCGCAGCGACATCGCGAATTGTGGGCGGCCTCGACAAGCGTTCCTTTCCCCTGTGTACGGCGGCGTCGGGCTCTTTCTATAACGTTATAGGCTAAGTCTCCGGGCGGCCCGTTGTCAAGGCGTAACTCCTAAGCCGGGCCGCCATGACAATGCCCTCATCCTGAGCCTGTCGAAGGATGATCCAGTGGGCGGGGCCGTTCTTGTGCGCTGGAGCGTCCTTCGACATCCCCGGGCTTGCCCCGGGATCAGGACGACGCGGGGGGGGGGGCGGCTAGGGTGTTACGTCAAGGCGCTTCGACCGGCGTTGGCCGCGTCATCGAACGGTGTCGGGCGTGCGAACCTTGACGAGGCGAGCTTCAAAGCGTGCCTATCCGGTTACCGCACACATACCCACGACATATCGGGATGCCGGAGGGCATTCTTCCTGCCGCGCCAAGCGCCAGGAGCGGCGGTCCCGAAAACAATATTCGAACCCATCAGCTCGACCCAATGCGTAACACGCTTCCCAAGCAATTGAACGTAAGCGGCACGAGAAGAGCACGGCTGGCTACGGGCGTTCTATGCGCCACGCTTGAAGCGGGTCGGCATCCAGACCTGGCGCAGCGCTTCGACGGATGCGGGAATGTTGCGCCAGACGTTTTCGGGGCGGCCCATCGCCGGTGACAGCGTGGGCTGGCCGGCGTCAGCAATGCAGTGGACCAGGATCGGCGACAGCAGAGGGTGTTCGATCCTGTCCGGCGAGAGCAGCCGCGACCAGGCGGGCAGCCGCAGCTTCATGACGACGTAGAAGCCTATGCACCAGGGCTGCGGGTCGACTTCACCATCTTGCGACCGCACGAACAGCGGCTCGAAGCTCTCCGGCCTCGTCGACAGCGTCTCGCTGATCGCGTTGTGCCGCATCAGTGTAGCGGCGATCGCCGAGAACTCCTCGGTGTCGTGATTGAAGGCGTCGGGATCGACGCCGAGGAGCGGGCACACCCATTCCTCGGGCGGCATCGAGACCGGCCCGGCGACGACCGCGGTCACCGCGCCGTCGAGCATGGAGAGCGATGTCGCCTGCGGATGCCGAAGCATCGGCGACCTGGCGCGCTCGCTCATCCATTGTCCGAGCTGCTCGAACGACATGGCGTAGTCCGCCATCGTCGTCTTGACCGGCTTGAGCGCTGCTCGCGTTCCCCGCCGTCGCTTCGGCTTCGACTGCGTCATGCCGCTGCGTGCTTTTCGGCTTCGCGCGCGGCCTTCCAGTTCCAGGCCAGAACTTCATGCAGGCGGTCGTTGGTCGTTCGGCCGGAGACCATCCTCTCAAGCACGTCGACGAGATAGGCCTCGGGGTCGACGCCATTCAATTTTGCCGTGTTAAGAAGCGAAGAAAGAATAGCCCAGGTCTCGCCCCCGCCTTCGTCGCCGCTGAACAACGAATTCTTTTTTCCGATTGCAATCGGCCTGATCGAACGCTCGACCGTGTTGGTGTCCGGCTCGAGCCGCCCGTCGTCGAGGAACGCCGTCAGGCCCTCCCAGCGTTCGAGCATATAGTCGATCGCCTTGATCAGCGTCGATCGGCGGGAGATCCCGTCCTTCACCGCGACCAGACGGGCCTTCAACGCCTCCATCAGCGGCTTCGTCTCGGCCTGGCGCGCCACGCAGCGCTCCCTGGCGTCGAGGCCGCGGATCCTGTCCTCGATTGCGTAGACGGCTGCGATGCGCTCGATGACCTCCCTGGCGAAGGGCGAGTTCGTCGTCTTGTGCACCCTCACGAAGTTGCGGCGCGCGTGAACGAGACAATACGCCAGCCGGATCCTACCCGACATCTTCGCATCGCCCGCAAGCGAGACGTAGGCGGCATAGCCGTCGACCTGCAGCACGCCTTCGAAGCCGGCAAGCTGCGCCATTATCTCCTTCTTGCCGCGGCCGCCTGCGAACACGTAAGCGACCGCCGGCGGCGCCGGCCCCTTCCAGGGCCGGTCGTCCGTCGCATGCGCCCAGAACTGGCTGATCTTCGTGCGGCCGCGCCCCGGGTCGAGCACCGGCATCGGCGTCTCGTCGCAGAACAGCCGCTCGAAGCGATGCATGGTCTTCAGTTGCAGATCGTAGAGGCCCCGGACCATCCAGGCCGCGCTTCCCATCCAGCGCGCCAGCGTTTGGCGGTCGACGACGACGCCGTGGCCCGCCAGGATCTGCGTCTGACGATAGAGCGTCGACTGCCAGGCGTATTTGGCCGCGGCGATGTGCGCGATCAGCGCCGTCGTGGCCATGCCGCCCTCGACCAGCCGAGCCGGCGCCGGGGCCTGGACGATCGGGCCCTCGCAGGCGCGGCAGGCGTATTTGGGACGGACCGTGCGCAGCACGCGCAGCCACGCGGGTACCCGGTCGAGCGCTTCGCTCATCTCCTCGCCGATCCGATGCATCGGACCCGTGCAGCACGGGCAGAGCGACCGGCTCGATCACCTGTTCGACCCGGGGCAGATGCGCCGGCAGCGCGCCGATGTTGCGCCGGGCTTTGCGCCGCTTCGCCTTCGGCGCGTCCGATTCCGGTTCGTCGTCGTTGGCCGGGGGCGGCGCGGCGGCGGTCCGTTCCAGGTCGAACGCGAGCTGTTCGGCGCAGACGATCACGGAGCGCTCCGACCGCGCGCCGAAGATCAGGTTTTTCAACGTCGCGATCTCAGCGCGAAGATCGTCGATTTCGCCGTCGAAAGCCAGCACCATCTCGGCGAGCGCCGCAGGGTCCTTGGGCAGATCTTCAGGGCGAATCGCCATATCGAAAAGCTACACGAAAACCCTCGGAGTCGCCAGCAAAACGGGGCGACTCAGCCCACTCTCGTCGGCCGCTTCGTCACCTTCGGGACCACCCGCGACCACTCCGAGAGACCTTCGATCAGCATCGCCAGCTGCGCCCCCGTCACGCGCATCGTCCCCTCGCGAACAGGAGGCCAGGCGAAATCACCTTCCTCCAGCCATTTTGTCGCCAGAACCAGACCCGAGCCGTCAAAAACAAGAAGCTTCAAACGGTCCGATCGCTTCGAGCGGAAAACGAAAACGTCCCCGCTGTAGGGCTCGCCGCCCCCCTCCGCCACCAGCGCGACCAGGCCGTGTACGCCTCTTCGAAAGTCGATCGGCTGAGTTGCAACGAACACCCGGACATCCGAGCCGAACGAGATCACCGCTTCGACCTCACCGCAGCCAACACGCGCTCCAGCGTCGCGGCGTCGACGCCGATGGGCACGCTCACTGTCGCGTCCGCGATCGTCACCTCGATCCGTTCGCTCGGACCCGCCAGGACGTGGGGCGGGTCGATCGCGTCCGGTCGCGCCCCGAAGTCCTCGAGCTTGAGTTGAACGAACTGCGGCCCTTCGCTCGATGCGAGCCGCGCCTTGCGCCGCCAAACGTTGAGCAATCCCCGGTTGACCCCGTTGCGCCGCGCCACCTCGGAAATGTTCACCCCGGGATCGGAGCTCTCAGCCAGGATCCGCGCCTTCTCCTCATCGCTCCAATCGCGGCGTCGCCGACGTCCCGTGATCACCTCAACGCGCTGATAAGAGTTGGCTTCATGCCTGGCTTGATGCATGGAATTAGCGCCCTTCGCGTTGTCGAATCGGAACGCGAGTCTCGCTCAGCCAAGGGCCGCAGGCGAGGTGGGGGCGGCGTACCGGTTACAATTGAACGGCGCAAATCGACGTTTAGCGGTCGTCGCTGATCGCCACGTCGTAGGCGCAGATTAGGTAGGAAAGCGGGCTTTGCCTCTAGGCGCGCAGTCCGCCCGGAGCGGGCGTTCGCGATTGGCGCGTATCGAGCGGAGAACGGTGTTAATCTGCCGTGGCCGCTATGGAAGCCGTGCGCAGTGGGCGGGCGCGTCCTGATGGGTTCAGAGATCGAAGCCGGCCTGATGTTCGATGAACGCGGATTATTGGTGCAAGGGCGCTTCGGCCAATCGGGGGCAAGGTCATCGAAAAAGACGCGGCTTCCTTTCGAGTTGGCGTAGAGTATCCCAAGCGGGGCTCCGAGGGGCTTTGCGAGAGATAACGCGCCTCACTCGCGCGGTTGTCCTCGCGGAAATGTGATTCGTGGCGCCTCTCTCCACCCGCTGGACAGCGTCGCGCGATGAAAGCATGGGGTCGAGATCAGGTAGGCTTCATTCGCGATAAATTACGACCCACATAAACACTCTCACGGGCACACAGGTATATGTTGCCGAGTAAATCGACATCCCAAGGCTGAAAGATTGTTCGACGATCTCCGGCGTCGTATCCGCCAGAAGTCTTCCAAAAGGGTACGTATACAAAATCACGTGGTCCTTTTGCCGCGATGGCGCCGACGTTGTATCCGGAGTCAGGTGCGGGGCCTCTGGCAACGCGGCTCCCATCGCTACCATACTTGTGCAGCTCGAAGACTTGAGAACCGGAGATAACGTAGACGTTTCCTTCATGATCAGCCGCCAGCGCTTTTATGTGTACATTCGGAGGAGAATTAAATTGGTAAAAGCGCGAATAGAGGATGCCAAAGTCAGTCGCTTTCAATATATACTCGTCGTTGCAGACGTATATGTTGCCGTTGCCATCCGCCCCCATCATATAGCCACCGGGAGTTGATATTACCGTCAACTCGTTCTTAAGCACTTGTTCCCATGTAAACTCAAACCGTTGCAAATATTTGATCTTTTCTGTCAATAAAGCGTTTTGTGAGCTCAGCTTAGTGACTGCTTCGAGGAGCAAAGCGTTGGATCTTTCTGCGCCTGCGGCCGATGCTGCGGCGGCCGTCGCAGCCCGCTGAGCTTCTGCATCAGCCCGCACAGCTTCGCCCCGGGCTTCTTCAGCCTTCTCAGCAGCCCGCTGAGCCTCCGCCTTCGCCTGTTGGGCTTCGAACCTTGCTTGCAGGGCCTGATTCTTGGCCTGCTCTGCCTCGTCCCTGGCCTTCTCTGCGCCACCTCTCGCCGTTTGTGCTGCCGTCAGCGAAGTTGCAATTCCGGCAAGGGACCCGGCGACTGCGGCCGCCACTGCTGCTTCCGCCGCAGCGGCGGCCCCGGTCGCTGAAGCGGCAGCCCTTCCCGCTGCGGTGTTGGCCGCCGTCTCTGCAGTGCTTGCCCCTGACTTAGCTGCCTCCGCCCTTGACGCTGCAGCGCTGGCATCCCGTGCTGATGCGGACGCGTCGCCGGCCTTGCCTTCGGCGCGGTCCGCTTCCGTTTTGGCCCGCTCCACTTGGCGTTTTATTTCGACTGTCGCAACCTTGAACTTTCCTCCGTTATCGAGCGCAAGGAAATTGGTTTCCTCAAGATCAGAGAATCCAGTTAAGGCAAGATCTCCCGTTACAACAACATTATGACCAAGCCTAAGTCGGCTATTCTCTTCGTCATACCCGATAGTTCCTTCGTTTTTGTCATTTATACCAATATGTATGCTATTATTACTAACATAGAGCCTATCAATGCGGCCTTCATTGCTTCCGAGCGACAACGTTTTCCCTTTACCAGCGACGAGATCCGCGCAAAGAGTAATCTCCCCGGGGGTATTTGCGTCTTTTCCAGCCTGGATAATTAATGAGGGCTTCGACGAACCCGCGCCCAAGACGACTGTGTTTGGGTTGTCGTTCTCCAGTGTTTGGTTTGGCAATCCGACGCCGATGACCACTGACTGTGGGTGCTTCGCCCGCGCGTTTGCACCGATCGCAACACCACCGGCTTGAGAGTCATCTCCTGGCGAGATCACGATGGACGGCTTTGCGGAGCCGGCCCCCAGAGCCACCGACTTGTTGGAGTGACTGGTTAGTTTGTGCTGGGCGTTGAATCCGCTACCGATGACCATGGAGCCGGCATGTTTGGCTTCGGTCGCATAGCCCGTCGCTAGAGAGTCGTCTTTATCCGCTTTGGCGGAGGGGCCGAGAGAGACGCTGCGAGCCCCGGTCGCCGCGGCGTCGTGCCCGATCGCCACGCTACCGGCTTGAGAGTCTTGTCCTGGCGAGATCACGATGGACGGCTTTTCGGAGCCGGCCCCCAGAGCCACCGACTTGTTGGAGTGACTGGTTAGTTTGTGCTGGGCGTTGAATCCGCTACCGATGACCATGGAGCCGGCATGTTTGGCTTCGGTCGCATAGCCCATCGCCAGAGAGTTGTCTTTTTCCGCTTTGGCGGAGGGGCCGAGAGAGACGCTGCGAGCCCCGGTCGCCGCGGCGTCGTGCCCGATCGCCACGCTACCGGCTTGAGAGTCTTGTCCTGGCGAGATCACGATGGACGGCTTTTCGGAGCCGGCCCCCAGAGCCACCGACTTGTTGGAGTGACTGGTTAGTTTGTGCTGGGCGTTGAATCCGCTACCGATGACCATGGAGCCGGCATGTTTGGCTTCGGTCGCATAGCCCATCGCCACAGAGTCGTCTTTTTCCGCTTTGGCGGAGGGGCCGAGAGAGACGCTGCGAGCCCCGGTCGCCGCGGCGTCGTGCCCGATCGCCACGCTACCGGCTTGAGAGTCTTGTCCTGGCGAGATCACGATGGACGGCTTTGCGGAGCCGGCCCCCAGAGCCACCGACTTGTCGGAGTGACTGGTTAGTTTGTGCTCGGCGTCGACTCCGCTACCGATGACCATGGAGCCGGCATGTTTGGCTTCGGTCGCATAGCCCATCGCCACAGAGTCGTCTTCTTCCGCTTTGGCGGAGGGGCCGAGAGAGACGCTGCGAGCGCCGGTCGCCGCGGCGTCGTGCCCGATCGCCACGCTACCGGCTCGAGATTCGAACCCGGGCGAGATTACGATGGACGGCTTTGTGGAGTATGCTCCCAGCGCCACCGAGTTGTCGGAAGTACTGGATAGCTTCTTCTTATCGTCCGCTCCGCTGCCGATGACCATGGCGCCGTCGCGTTTGGCTTCGGTCGCATAGCCTATCGACAAAGAGTCGTCTTTTTCCGCGTTAGCGAAGGCGCCGAGGGAGACACTACGATCGCCCGCCGTTGCGGCTTCGTGCCCGATCGCCACGCTGCCGGCTCGAGATTGAGAACCTGACGAGATAACTATGGACGGCTTTGTGGAGTGCGCGCCCAATGCCACCGAGTTGTCGAAAGGACTGGTTAGCTTTTGCTGAGCGTCGACTCCGCTACCGACGACCATGGAGCCAGCATGTTTGGCTTCGGTCGCATTGCCCATCGCCAGAGAGTCGTCTTTTTCCGCTTTCGCGGAGGGGCCGAAGGAGGCGCTGCGAGCGCCAATCGCCGCGGCGTCGTGGCCGATCGCCACACTGCCGGCTGCGGTGACTGTCCCCGGCGAGATCACGATGGACGGCTTTGTCGAGTGTGCCCCGAGCATCACTGACCCGTCGAAATTATTCACGAACTCCTGGGCCGAACCGGCTCCCGTGCCGATCACGATTGCGGTAGGCGTGGTCGAATTCAAGTCCGTTCCAAGTTGGCGCGCCCAACCCTGTATCTTATCACCTACTATCTCATTCCAGCCAAGAGATTTTTTCATTAAATCGATCATATAGCCGTGTTTTCCAATGCCGACATTCGTCCATATCATGTCGAAATCAAGATAAAACGCCTGAAGCGCAAAGATCCAATCCGTCGCTATATTTTCATTAAAACGTGCCTATCCGGTTAACGCCCACAGCCCCTAGATGTAGGATGCGCCCACGTGCAGAGCGATCTGGCCGCAATATGGCCAGACAAAGCCGACAGGCCAACGCGCGCGATCAAGATAGGCAGCATATGCCGCGTCATACGGAAAAAGCTCATGAAACTCTGGGACTGACTGGGGAAACCCAGATCGTCGCTCTGGCGGATTTCCATGGCCGGTTTGATAACCATCACCAGCCCTGGTGGGTGTGGGCGTTAACCGGACAGGCACGCATTAAAAAAATCCATCTCTTGTCCATGACTCACGATGGCGTTAATTCCAACAAGGACATTGAGTAAACTTCTAGCTGCTGGCGCGACTCTTCCATCAAATTTTTCATCTAGAGCTGCGATTTCTGACTTTCCCTTCTCTATGGATCGCACTATAGCTACTTCCCCGGCCGCCCTTATTAGAGGCCAGATGTATTTTATGTAGAATTGTTCCGCAAGTGAATTAATATTTGCAGATACGTTTCCGCTGTTGTTCAAGGCAAGGCTTGCACTCGCATTGGAATAAAGTCCCCTAAACTTATCGGCAAGACCAGTAAATTGAAGATTCTCTCCCATCCGGATGCAGGCGCTCTGAATATCGTATAGAATAAAGCTAACGCAGATCCATTTACCATCGTTGTAAACGTAGAGAACATAGTTGTGACGATCAAGATAATAATTTCCGTTTGCGCCGGCGCTTGATGGCGCGCCATCCCCTATCAATACCGTGCTTATGCTAGTGAATTGACTCTGGGGATACAGAAAACAACCTAAACTATTCCAAGTTCCACTATTCTTGAGATAAAATGTTCCCGGTGGGTTATAGTCGAGAAAATAATCACCGTCATTACCGATACCGGCAGTCGGCGCTCCAGTTCCGACTGTTATTGTGGAATAGCTCACACTGGTCGCGCCATTTCCCATTGTATAGCCTTTCTATAGTTATTAAGCAATGGTACTAAACGGGTTTTAGCATACTTATAACTGGACTGCTTTGCAGCGAAAGCTGAGGCTCTCTGGCTCGGCAACTGCAGCTTAACCTTGCTTGGAACGTCGGACAATACGTGCGGGGCAGGCTGTTCGAAGTCGAAATTGCGGCGCCCTGGCGCGCCCCGGGTATTATTCGCTTGATCGGCTGACCGATCATGTCTGCGGCGCTGTAGCCGAACAGGCGCTCTGCGCCGAGATTCCACGTCGTGACAAGGGAATCCAGATCCTTGCCGATGATCGCGTCGTAGGACGCTCCGACGATCGCTGCGAGACGCGCGATCGCGATTTCCCCTCTTTGAGTCCTCCGGCTTCGTTCAGCACGACGGAAAGTGTGCGGCCACGATCGCGGCGACACTATGTTTCAATCCAACGGCGCGACGAGTGCGACATACCGCTTAAGGCGCCCTCCTACCGCACCGGAGCGAGCAGGAAGGGCAGCAAGGGGTTGTATTTGACGCGTTTGCTAAGCCGTACTGGAAGAGCCGTTCTTTGCGCATTGCGGCCGCCCCAGGACGTCGGCTTCGACTGACGGCAATCCGCTCTTCGCGATGTTCCGCCGGCGCCTTGATCAATGCCTGCCTGCGGGTCATGAGCGGCCGATCAGACGGTGTCGGCGTTGCGCACCGGTCAGTCCATAGGTAGCGAGTGTCTGTCTTAACCGGATAGGCGCGCTTCAAAGGTTCAGGCGCCCTCGTTTGCCAACCGAAGATTCACCAGGTTGCGGTAAACGATTCCCCCAACCAGAGGTTGGCGCACTGCGTGCCGTTCACGCAAGCGGGGATCGCTTTGACCGAACTTCTCGTCGCCGTGGCGACATTCCTATGTTTGATCGGCGCCGCTTATGCCGGCGCTGTCGGCAATATGCGTTTGGCCCCCAAAGACCTGCCTGAAGGCACGCTCGAGATCGTCGGACAGACCGCGAATATCTTCCTCGTCACGACATCGGTGGTTCTCGGGCTCATGCTGAACTCGGCCAAGACCACCTTCGAGACCAATGATCGCAATATTCACGCCCTGGCCACCGAACTCATCCTTTTGGACCGGACCGTGCGGGGCTTGGGCCCTGGCGCCGAGGACACACATCGTCACCTGATCGACTACGTTCAAGCCGCGCTGAGGCAGCCCCATATTCTGGAGGCGAACCCGCAGGCCGAGGCCATGCTTGACGCAGCGGGAGCGAGCCTGAGGTCGATCCGGGCCTCGGACGACCAGACGCTGGCCCAGTGGAACGACGCGCGCCAACTCCTTCGTCAGGTCGTGCGCCTTCGTTGGGTTGGCCTTGACGCCGCCGGCGGCGCGATCCCCACGCCTCTGGCGGTCATGCTGATCGGGTGGCTTACTTTGATCTTCGCCAGCCTCGGATTTCGAGCGCCCCGCAACGCGGTGGTGACGACGGCGTTCGTCGTGTCGGCGCTGCTCCTCTCGAGCACCCTCTATCTCATTCTCGAGATGGACACGCCGGCCACGGGCCTGATGATGGAAGTCTCGAACGCGCCCTTCCAGCGCGCGCTGGCGGTCCTCCAGGCGCCCCAGGCGCCGCCCGTAAGCGCAAACGAGTCCGAGGCGCCCGCGCGATAAAAGCGGCCGCACGACGAGGACGGGCGGCGTCTCGCCGCCCTCAAGGCGCGCGAGACGCGCGCCCTCCGTTGGCGATGCGCACTCCGCGCAATCCTGCCGAGAACAAGATGGTTTTGCATGACTCGGGCGGGCTGCCCCGCATCCGACCGCCAAAAGGCGCCACCCTTCGCCCGCGGGCAGGCTTTTTCACGCGCAGGGAAGGGGAATCCTGGCCACGTTTACAACCCGGCTGCGCCGGTCTTGCGCCCTCGTTTTCGCCCGCCTGATAATTCCCTGATCCGCTCCGAAAGCGCCTGTTCGTTCCCTGTTCCGGTCATTGGAAATTCCCTGTTCCGCGCCCGCTCGAGCCCGCAACCGGTAGATTGTAAATCCAGCAACGTCATGACATTGCAGGACTTCCCGGACCGAGCGCCGACCGAGGCGCAAAAAAATTCCCTGCTAGCAGGGAATTCGGATCGTCGGCGGCGGACCCCTAGCTCCGCTCGATCGGCTTCGAGCGCGACAGCGCCACCGTCTCGCGCTGCGCCCGCCGGCAGGAGAGCGGCGGCAGACCGCGCAGAATCAGCTCCGCGTCGGCGACGGTCTGGCGGCCGATCTCGAGCAGCGAATCCGTCATCGCGCCGGCGCGGTGCGGCGACAGCACGAGGCCCTCGACCTTGCGCGCCGGATCGTCGGCTGGGGCGGGCTCGACCGGGAACACGTCGGTTGCGGCGCGAAACCGTCCGCTCTCGACCGCGCGCAGGAACTCAGGGTAGTCGACCACGCCGGCGCGGCTCATCAGAAGCACGACGGCGCCGGGCGTGACGAGATCGAACTCGCGCTTGCCCAAAAAACCCTGGTTTTCGCTGGTGACAGAGGCAAAGACGACGATCGCTTGCGATCCGCCCAAAACCTCATCGAGCGAAGCCGCCTCGACCCCGAAGCCGGCCATGAAATGCGCCGACACCCAGGGATCATAGGCCTTCACGGTTGAGCCGAACGGGCGAACGAGCGGAACGAACGCGCGCGCAAGATCGCCGAAGCCGATCAGGCCGACCCGCGCGCCATAGAGCGAGAAGCAACCCTCGGCGCCCTCGAGCAGCCATTTCTCGCGGCCTGAGCGCATCGCGCGGTCGGCCGTCGTGATCCCGCGGCAGAGGTCGATCAGGAGCCCGAGCGCCATCTCCGCGACGGGTTTGGCGAAAGCGGAACTCGGCGTAAGCACATGAATCCCGCGCCGAAAACAGGTCTCGTAATCGACGTTCTGCAAAAAATTGGTCTCGACGTTGATGATGGCGCGAAGCCTGGGGGCGCGGTCGAGCCGGTCTTTCGGCATGTCGCTCTGGCCGATGAGCAGCGCCATCTCCGGCAGGAGCGCTTCGAATTGCTCCGTCGGCGTCCGGCCCGGCCCCTCATGCACGGCGACCTCGCAGAGGCTTCTCAGGCGGCGCCACAACGCGTCGTCGAAGATCTCGGTCAGCCCCCGCGGCTGCGGATCAATCACGATGAGCGGCTTCGCCATGCCTGTCCTCCCGGCGTTGTGCCGCCGACGTGTAGATCGTTATAGGCAGGCGATCAAGCGACGCGGCGCCTGAGCGTCGGCCGCGGGCGAGGGTGACATAGCGTTCAGCCGTTGGCCGGTACGCGGCCTCTCGCTAAAACGGGTGGTGGGGATGTGGGTGGTGGCGCCGCCTGACGGGCGGCGACATGCCGACGTAGACCACGATTGGAGCGGAATAGACCGGCGGCTGGTGGGGGACATGGGCCGCGTCTCCCAAGAGAAGCTGCAGCGTGTGGCGTCCTGCCGGAAGGGTGACGGTCGCCTCCGTTTGGCCGCCGCCGAAATGCAGGTGGTTTTCGTCGTTCGGGATCGGCTGGTCGAACGGCGGCAAAGGCGTGTCGATCAACAGATGGTGGTGTCCCGAGTTGGGCCTGTCGACTCCGGCCGGCGCAACCCCCATCTTTTCAAGTCCGAAGCGAACGACGAAGGTCTTCGGCACGTAAGCGCCGTTCTGAGGAGACGCGATATAGACCCGGGCGCCCGCCGGAGACGGATGCCGGAGAGAGGCTTGCCCTCCCGAACTGGAGGCGACAACGGTGACGTAAATCTTGTCAGAATAGATTGGCGGACTGTGCGGGATATGATTGGCGTCCCCGAGCAGCAGTTGCAGCGTGTGCGGCCCTGGGGGGAGCGTCAGATCGACCTCCGTCTGGCCGCTGCCGAAATGGAGATGATTTTCATCATTTGGGATCGGTTGGTCGAGCGGGGGCAGGTCGGTGTCGATCAGTAAGTGATGATGACCCGAATTGGCTCTGATTGTGCCCGCCGGCGCGACGCCCATCCCGCGCAACCCGAAGTGAATGGTCGTTTTGGGGCCGATGACGGCGCCGTCCTTCAGATCCACAAATTCGACCTTTGCGCCGGGAGGGGACGGGGTCGGACCCCCCGTGGGCGTCGTCTGAGACATGACCGTTGACGCAAGGACGATATTTAGGATCAGCGCGACAACCGCCCCTAAGGTCACCTTCATGCCGCCCTCCCAGGCATTTGCGCCCGCCTACGTAACCGCGTGAAAGCTGTCGAGCGCGCAAGTCCACCGCAGGCCGATGAATCGGATTCCGCCAGCCGCTTGCGATTTCTTTCGGGAATTCTTGGCGCGAACGCACGCGATTGTAAAGCGCCGCCGGGCCGCATGTCTTGGCGTCATCGGCTTCTTGTTCCAGTGACCACGAGTTGTTATCACGGCGCCAATGATCGACAATCCCTTCGGAGACCGAGCGTTGCGAAATCGGCTCATGGTTCGGCAGGTGAGGATCGCGACGAGGCAGGTAGCGCTCGCGCTCGGGTGCGCTCTGACAATATCCTCCGCGGGCGCGGACGAAGCCCGCGCGCCAGGAGACCGGTTTCGAGATTGCCCCGACTGCAGCGAATTGGTCGTGGTTCCGGCGGGCGAGTTTGACATGGGCTCGGCCACAAAGCCCAGCGAGCAGCCTGTCCACCGCGTGCGTATCAAGGCTCCATTCGCCATTGGTCGCAAGCTGGTGACGTTCGCTGAATGGGACAAATGCGTATCTGAGGGCGGTTGCCAGATTGCTCCTCCGGGGGAGGGCGCGGGCGCCGGGGACCTTCCGGTCACGAATGTCCGCTGGGACGACGCGAAACAGTTTGCGACGTGGATGTCGAAGACGACGGGCAAGGCTTATCGGCTTCCGACCGAGGCGGAGTGGGAATATGCGGCCCGCGCCGGATCGACGACTCCATATTGGTGGGGCACGAATATTGGGACGGATAACGCGCAGTGCGCAGAATGTGGAGACAAGCAGGGCGCTAAGCTTGTGTCAGTCGGCTCGTTTCCGCCAAACGCTTTCGGACTGTACGACATGGGTGGCGACGCGGCCGAGTGGGTCGAGGATTGCTGGAATCCATCCTATCACGGTGCGCCGACCGACGGGTCGGCCTGGACGAGCGGCGATTGTTCGCTTCGAGTCCTGAGGGGCGGCTCGTTTGCGGACAAGGCGACTGCTTTGCGCTCCTCGGCGCGCTTTCGGTACGATCACGACGTCAGCTATTACGCGAACGGCTTTCGGTTGGCGCGAGACCTTGTCCCGTCAGAACTCCGGGTGACCATTGCGCAGCCGGCTTCCGCACGGCCGTCAACGCCGCAGCCCGTTTTGCCAACCACCCCGCCGGCGTCTGGCTCTGTTCCGGCCGCCCCGGCGCCCACACCCATCCCCTTGCAGGAAGCGCTTCTAAAAGCGGCGAACGACCTGTTTGCAAAAGCCAATTTGCAGGGCGCGCCCAGCAGAGTCACGCTCGTCATTGACCCCTTGATTGACGGCGTCACGGGGGCCCGTTCGAATGCGACGTTGTTCGAGGAGAAGCAGATCGTCAAGTTGGTCAAAGAAAGCTACCCTCGATTTGAGGTGGCTCCTTTCCAAGCGGAATCGATCGCGAAGTCTCCCGTCGTACTCATCGGAACGTTCACCGCGATTAACAATGCGGGAACGCCGGCCGGACCGCGTGACTCGTACCGGATATGTCTCGCGCTGGCCGACCTAGCGACCGGAAAGATCATTTCCAAGGGCGTCGCACGGGCGTTGCCGGACGGCGTTGACCCGACGCCAACTCCATTCTTCGCCGATAGTCCGGTGTTCGCGAAGGACCCTGCGACCGACGCCTATATCAAGAGCTGTCAGGGGACAAAGCCTGGGGACCCGATCAGTCCGGCCTATGCCGATCGAATTCTCGCCTCCGCCCTGGTCAATCGGGCTGTCGAGGCCTACGACGCCAAACGCTACGGAGATGCGCTTGATCTCTACCGCAGCGCGTTGGAACTTCCAGACGGGGAGCAACTCCGTGTGCTGAACGGGATTTATCTCGCGAACGAAGCTCTCCATCGCCGCAGCGACGCCGCGGACGCCTTCGGCAAGCTCATCGATTTTGGGCTGAAAGGCGACAAGCTCGCAGTGAAGTTTCTGTTCCAGCCGGGGTCGACAATATTCTCCGCGGATTCAAGGCTGCGAGCGCAGTACGAGTTATGGCTCTCGACGATCGCTCAGCGCACCGTCGCCATCCGATCCTGTCTCGAGATCGTCGGACATACCAGCGCGACAGGTATTGCTGCGGTCAACGACGAGTTGTCGGTCCTGCGGGCGCAATACGTCAAGGATCGGCTCGAAACCGACGATAGCGTTTTGCGCGATCAACTCATCGCGTCTGGCAAAGGATCGCGAGAGTTGATGGTGGGCACGGGGCGCGACGACGCAAGCGACGCGCTCGATCGCAGGGTTGAACTCAATGTGATGAAGTGCGGCGGCTGATATCACGGCTCGAGGTCCCTCGCGACGCGGAAGCCCATGTCGTCATAGCGTTTGTTGATGAACGCCCTGGCGCGGACGGCCGGTCGCAGCGAAAACGCAGGGCTGGCCCATGATCCGCCTCGGACCGTCCGCGCTACGCAGAGTTCCGTTGTGGGACTGGAGCCGTCGGACGAACCAGCCGAGTAGTCGTCGCGATAGCAATCCGATGTCAGCTCCCAGACATTCCCTTGAAGGTCGAACAGACCAAAAGCGTTGGCCGGAAAGGAGCCGACCGGCGCCGTGTAAACGTAGCCGTCGGTGCAGTCCAGGAAATCGAGATCGCCCGGCAGACCCGCGCTCTTTGCGGACCCGTCCGCCCCATTCACGAACTTGCACAGCTCCGCCGGATCGTCGCCAAATCCGTAGCGCGACTCGCTTCCGGCCCGGGCCGCGTATTCGTACTCGGCTTCGGTGGGTAGGCGGTACGGCTGGCCAGTGACATGCGACAGCCATTCGACGTAGGCTTTCGCGTCGGACCAATCGACGCAGACAACGGGATGATCGGCAGTCTGATCGAACCCGGGATTCCGATACGACCGATCGGCGCGCTCCTCAGCGACTCCGTCCTCAAGAGTGTAGCATCGATTTTCGAGTGCGTAGTTAGCAGACTTCACGAACGAGTTGAATTCGCCTCGCGTAACCTCGGTTCTCGACAGAGCGAACCGTCGTTTGATGAAAACGCGATGCTGCGGACCTTCGTTCGGACTAGCAAGGGTTGCGTCAATGTCGGTTTTGCTCGACCCCAACGTAAACGAGCCCGGTGGGACCACCACCATGGTTGGGCATCGCAAACATTCTTTGAACTCGTCCTTTGGCTGAAGAGACCGCGCGGCTTCCGCCGTCAGAGGCTCGACAAAGGGAGGCGTCGGGAGAATCGTCGGCTGCAAAGGCTGCTCTCGCGTCGTTGATATCGGGGCCGGCTTTTCCGGGCTTTCCTTAGCGAAAGA
Organism: uncultured Alphaproteobacteria bacterium; assembly: GCA_963822215.1. Lineage (GTDB taxonomy): Bacteria > Pseudomonadota > Alphaproteobacteria > Rhizobiales > Beijerinckiaceae > Roseiarcus. The sequence goes on along the minus strand of CAWGGX010000013.1, from coordinate 70,543 downwards.
AGGCTGCGTTTGTGCCTCCGGCGATGCAAGTGGCGGCAGCGCGGACGTCGAGCCCAGCGGATTTGTGGCCGGAGATGGCGATTCCAGCGAGGGCGTCAGGCTGGGCGAACCGAGCTTTGGCAGCGGCGCGGCCGCGTTCGGCCGCGGGGATGTTTCCGCTTGCGCCGGGGTCAGCGAATTGTCCGGCGCCGGCTGCGGGACGACATTTTCCGGGTGACCGGACGGCTTTTGCAGACGATGCTCGTGCTCAAAGAAGAAGACCCCGATTCCGAGCCCGGCGGCGATTAGGATTCCAATGCCGACGAAACCAGATCGCCCCAATACTCGTGGATCGGAGTTCCCCGCCCCGCGACCGGGCGGCGGCGTCCCGACGGACGACGTAGGAGCGCTCCCGCTTTCGCCGCCACCCCCGAATGCGGCCGGCGTTAAGCTTGGCGCGGGTTCTGGCGACTCGGGGACCGAGTCCGGGATCGACTCGGTTGGCCCGGCAGCCGGGGACGAACCGCTTTGAGCGGGTGGTACAACCGGAAGCTCTCTCTCGTTCCGGGATTTCGATGCGTCGCGTGACGAGCTCGCGAGAACTGTGGGGGAGGAGACAAGTGCATCGACGCGTTGCGTTGCTTTCGGTTTGTTCGTGCCGTCATCCGATCGTCGCGATTGCTCAGTCGTGCTCCGTCCTCTTTCGTCTTTCTGTGCAGTTCGGCCAAGCGCGCCTGGTTCCCGAAACTCATCTTCAAGGATAGCGAGCGCCCGAGTCAGTCGTTCAACGTCGGAATCGAAACGAGTATGGGAAATCTCGATCCCCTGACGTCGAGTTAATTTTCGGATACTTTCCGGAAGATCCTCCGGACGGGGCATCGGCGCTCCGTCCACCAGCACGGGGATAACACGAATATCGCGCGCAAGCGCTGCTTCGATCTCAATGCGCACGAAGTCGTTCGGATCGTCGAGCCGGCGCCTATTCAAGCTGTCTGCGCAAGCCGTCCAGGACTTACCTATGACGACAATAAGCGCATCACACTTTCCCACTTGCTCGGAAAGAATGTCGACAAAATCGACCCCGACAATTATGCTGTCAACGTCGAAAAAAACGCTGTCTTTCCCGAGTTTTTTTGTCAAGCGATCATAGATGAGCCGCGCAAAACCGGCGGTGTCCTCTCGTCGATAGCAAATAAATGCCCCACCTAACACGCTGATTCCTCCGCCGCATCAGAAAATAACGCGGGAGCAGCGAGAGATCAAACTTCGAGGCGATCCTACGCGAGCTTTAGAGTTGAGCGCCACGAGTGGCGTCGGATAGAAGGGTCAGCTTTTCGGTTCACCAAGCCCGCCCATCAGCATGTATTTCAGCTCGAGATATTCCTCGACGCCGTGGCGCGAGCCTTCGCGGCCGATGCCGCTCTCCTTGACGCCGCCGAACGGGGCTTCGGCTGTCGAGATGAGACCCTCGTTGATGCCGACCATTCCGTATTCGAGGGCCTCCGCGACCCGCCAGACGCGGCCGATGTCGCGGGCGTAGAAATAGCAGGCGAGGCCGAATTCGGTGGCGTTGGCCATGGCGATCGCCTCCTCCTCGGTCTTGAAGCGGAAGAGCGGCGCGACCGGCCCAAAGGTCTCCTCGCGCGCCACCGCCATCTCGGGCGTCACGCCGGCGAGCACCGTCGGCTCGTAGAAATTGCCGCCGAGCGGCTTGCCGCCGACGACGACGCTCGCCCCCTTCGCCAACGCGTCCGCCACATGCTCCTTGACCTTGGCGACCGCCGCCTCATTGATCAGCGGGCCGGTGGTGACGCCGGACTCGAAGCCGTCGCCCACTTTCAGCTTTTTGACCGCCTCGGCCAGCTTGGCGGCGAACGCGTCGTACACGCCGTCCTGCACCAAGAGCCGGTTGGCGCAGACGCAGGTCTGGCCGGCGTTGCGGTATTTGGAGGCCATCGCGCCCTCAACCGCCGCGTCGAGGTCGGCGTCGTCGAACACAATGAACGGCGCGTTGCCGCCGAGCTCGAGCCCAAGCTTCTTGATGGTCGGGGCGCATTGGGCCATCAGCACGCGGCCGACCTCGGTCGACCCGGTGAAGGTGAGGCCGCGGACAATCGGGTTCGATGTCATCTCCGCGCCGATCTCGCGCGAAGAGCCGGTGATGACGGAGAAGACGCCGGGCGGCAGGCCGGCGCGTTCGCCGAGTTCGGCGAGCGCCAGCGCCGAGAGCGGGGTCTCGCCGGCCGGCTTGCAGACGAAGGCGCAGCCGGCGGCGAGTGCGGGTCCGGCCTTGCGGGTGATCATAGCGTTGGGGAAGTTCCACGGCGTAATCGCCGCCACCACGCCGATCGGCTGCCGGATCACTAGCATTCGGGCGTTGGGCCAGGGCGAGGGGATCGTCTCGCCGTAGATGCGCTTGCCCTCCTCGGCGAAGAACTCGATGAAGGAGGCGCCGTAGGCGATCTCGCCGCGCGACTCGGCGAGCGGCTTTCCCTGCTCGGCGGTCATGATCCGCGCCAGGTCTTCCTGATTGTCCATCATCAGGTTGAACCATTGGCGCAGCACCGCGGCGCGCTCCTTGGCGGTCCTCTTCGCCCAGAGCTTCTGCACCTTTTCGGCCGCCTCGATCGCGCGCCGGGTCTCGGCGGCGCCGAGCTTCGGCACGACGCCGATCACGCTCCCGTCGGCCGGATTTGTGACGGCGATCGTCGCCGCGCCGCCGATCCACGCGCCGGCGACATAGCATGTGTCCTTGAGGAGGGTGGGATCTTTCAGCGTGAGGGTGGTCATCCGGGAGTCTCCTGTCGCGCGGCGCGGATCGGCTGTTCCGTTTCGTCCTCTACCGCTTTCGCCGACGCCGCGTCGAGGCGCTGCATGGTCTCGATGATCTTCAGGAGATAGTGCAACATGTGGGCGGCGTCATTGATCGAGAAATCGGCCAGGATCTCATCGTAATAGGCGTGGATCTTTGGAAGGGCGAGGGTCCCCCAAACATGACGGCCGCCGTCCGTCATGGTCACGATGCGAGAGCGTCGGTCGCGCACGTCCGGCGCGATCCCGATATGGCCGTCGCGCTCCATGCGGCCCAGGAGCCCGGCGAGATTTTGCCGGCTGACCATCAGATATCGGGCAAGGTCGCCGACGCTCATGCCGCTTTCGACCGACTTGCGCGAGAGGGCGCCGAGGACGGCCCATTGCTGGGTGGTGAGGCCCTCGGCCTCGACCGCCCGGCTTCCGGTTTTATGCAACAAATTTGCGCATTGATACAGGCGAAAGAACAACCTATTAGCCAATTCAAGTTTGGTGATCGCCGCGCTGCCGCCGGTTTCCCCTGCTTTTTTCGCCATGCTGCCTCTTGCGCTCCGCACCATGCGCGGGTATCTACGACAACATATTTACTTAATATGAAACGAGACGCCTGCGATTCTGTCCGAAATCGGCGGCGGTCTCAATCCTGGGCCCGCTGGGAGGAGAATGGGCATGACGCGTTTTGCAGGAAAGGTCGTCGTGATCACCGGCGGCGGCGGCGGCATCGGCGGGGCCGCCGCGCGACGTTTTGCCCGCGAAGGCGCACGGGTCGCCGTGTTCGATCTCAATCTCGAATCGGCGAACGCGGTCGCCGCCGAAATCACCGCCGCGGGCGGCGTCGCCGAGGCCTTCGCCTGCGACATCGCCAAGAGGGCCGCGGTCGACGCGGCCGTCGCCGCGGCCGAGGCCGAGCTCGGCCCGATCGACGTGTTGGTCAACAACGCCGGCTTTGACGTGTTTCGGCCCTTCGTCAAGACCGAGCCCACCGAGTGGGACCGGCTGATCGCCGTCAATCTCACCGGCGCGCTCAACATGCACCATGCCGTGCTGCCCGGCATGGTCGCCCGCAAGGCTGGTCGCATCGTCAACATCGCCTCCGACGCCGCGCGCGTCGGCTCCTCGGGCGAGGCGGTCTACGCCGCCTGCAAGGGCGGCCTCGTCGCCTTCTCCAAGACCATCGCGCGCGAGCATTCGAGGCACGGGATCACGGTCAACGTTGTCTGTCCCGGCCCGACCGACACGGCGCTGTTCGCCGCGTACAAGGAAGGCGCCGGCAATCCGGAAAAGCTGGTCGAGGCCTTCACCCGCTCGATCCCGCTCGGCCGGATCGGCCGGCCGGACGACCTGCCGGGAGCGATCCTGTTCTTCGCCAGCGATGATGCGGCGTATATCACCGGCCAAGTGCTCAGCGTTTCAGGCGGCCTCACCATGGCCGGCTGACCGAGTTCTGTTTCAGGGAGAAACCCGCATGCCTTTCGAGGACATCATCTACGAGATCCGCAACGGCGTCGCCTGGATCGTCATCAATCGTCCTGACAAGATGAATGCCTTCCGCGGGACGACCTGCGACGAGCTGATCAAGGCGTTCTACAAGGCTGGCTACGACAACAGCGTGGGCGCCATCGTACTGGCGGGCGCCGGTGACCGGGCCTTCTGCACCGGAGGCGACCAGTCGGCGCACGAGGGCGCCTACGACGGCCGCGGAACGATCGGCCTGCCGATGGAGGAGCTGCACGCGGCGATCCGCGACGTGCCGAAGCCGGTGATTGCGCGGGTGCAGGGCTACGCCATCGGCGGGGGCAATGTGCTCGCGACCATCTGCGACCTGACCATCTGCTCGGACAAGGCGGTCTTCGGCCAGGTCGGGCCGAAAATGGGCTCGGTCGATCCCGGCTACGGCACCGCCTTTCTCGCCCGCGTCGTCGGCGAGAAGAAGGCGCGCGAGATCTGGTACCTGTGCCGGCGCTATTCGGGCGAGGAGGCGGTCGCAATGGGGCTCGCCAACCTGTGCGTGCCACACGATCAACTCGACGCCGAGGTGCAGAAATGGGGCGAAGAGTTGTGTGAGCGCAGCCCGACCGCGCTCGCCATCGCCAAGCGCAGCTTCAACATGGACACCGCCCATCAGGCCGGCATTGCCGGCATGGGGATGTATGCGCTCAAGCTCTACTACGACACCGACGAGTCGAAAGAAGGCGTCGCCGCGCTTAAGGAAAAGCGCAAGCCGGAGTTTCGTAAATATGTGAGGTGAAGAGCGCTCCCTCTCCCGCTCGCGGGAGAACTCTCATTCGCGCTTGCGCACCTGGATGGATGAAAAAGGCGCATGAGCGTCCCTTTCAGGAGACGGCCAGGGTGAGGGGGCGGCGCCGATGTCGGACGTTGGCGCGGCCCCTCATCCGGCTGCTGCACGGCCACCTTCTCCTCGCACGCGGGGCGAAGGGACGCATTACGAGGGAGGAAGTCTATGAATCCCTATCTCGACGACGATCTCGTCACCCTCGCCGCACAGGTCCGGCGTTTCTCCGCCGACCGCGTCGCCCCCGGCTTTGAGGAGCGCGACCGGACGCGCGTTCTCGACCGCGGGATCATGCAGGCGATGGGCGCGATGGGCTTCATCGCCCCCGAGCTGCAGGAAGAGTACGGAGGCCTAGGACTCGGCTCTCTCGCGGCCGGCTTGATCTGCGAGGAGGTCGCGCGCGCCGACCTCAGCCTGTCCTACGTCAGCTTGCTCGCCTCGCTGATTGGGCAGATTCTCTCTCATCACGGCGATCCGCTGATCGTGACGCCGTGGCTCAGACGCCTGACGGCAGGCGAAGCGCTGCTCGCCATCGCGCTCACCGAGCCGCGCGGCGGATCGGACGCCGCCAACCTTCGCCTGCGCATCGAGCGCGACGGCGACCGCTACTTGGTCAACGGCGAAAAAACCTCGACCTCCGCCGCCGACCAGGCCGACGCCGCGGTGGTGTTCGGGCGTACGGGTTCGGTCGAGTCCGGCGCCCACGGCGTGACCGCCCTGCTCGTTCCGATGGACCTGCCGGGGATCACCCGCAGCCGTTTCGACTGCCACGGTCAGCGGGCCATCGGCCGCGGCTCGCTGTTCTTCGAGAGCGTTTGCGTTCCCGTCTCGCACCGGCTCGGCGATGAGAACAAGGGCTTTGTGCAGGTGATGCAGGGCTTCGACTTCTCCCGCGCGTTGATCGGACTGCAGGTGCTTGCGGTCGCCCGCGTCGCGCTTGAGGAGACGTGGGCCTACGTCGCGGAGCGCCAAGCCTTCGGCAGGCCGCTCTCGGCCTTCCAGGGCGTGTCCCATCCGCTTGCTGCTTTCGACACGCAGGTCGAGGCCGCGCGGCTCCTCTGCCTCCAGGCGCTTTGGCTCAAGGATAAGGGGGCGCCGCACAGCGCCGAGGCAGCCATGTGCAAGTGGTGGGCCCCGAAGCTTGCCTACGACGCCATCCATCAGTGCCTGCTCATGCATGGCCACGGCGGCTACGACCGCGGGCCCATGAAGCAGCGGCTCCGCGATGTGCTCGGCTTTCAGATCGGCGACGGCACGGCGGAGATCATGAAGACCGTCGTCGCGCGCGCCCGCGCCGGGCGCGACGCAGTTCCGGCGTAAGAGACGCGAACGAACTCAGCGACCAGGGGGAGAGGAAACATGGAATTCGACGCCGTTCTCCTACCGCCGCGCCGGTCGGAAAGCGTGGCGCGCGGCTACTGGCGCGACCGGACGATCAACGACGATCTCAACGCCTGCCTCGTCCATTGCCCCGACAGGCTCGCGCTGACCGCCGTCGAGCGCGAATCCGGGGAGGCTCGACGATTCGCCTACCGGGAACTCGCCGCGATGGCGGACCGGATCGCAGTCGGCCTCGCCCGTCTCGGCGTCGGCCGCAACGACGTCGTCCCCATGCAGCTTCCGAACGGTTGGCGGTTCACCGCGCTCTATCTTGCCTGTTCGCGCATTGGCGCGGTCCTCAATCTGCCCATGCCGATCTTCCGGGAACACGAGCTGTCGTTCATGCTGCGCCATAGCGAAGCTAAGGTTCTGATCGTCCCCAAGACCTTTCGCCATTTCGACCATGGGGCGATGGCGCGCGAACTGCAGAAGGACCTACCGGACCTCGCCCGGGTCGTCGTCGTTGGGGGCGGGGGAGAGGACGATTTTGACGCCTTGCTGACCGCGCCCGAATGGGAGAGGGCGCCGGACGCGGATTCGATCTTGACGCGGAGTCGGCCGGGCCCCGACGACATCACCCAGCTCATCTACACGTCGGGCACCCACCATGGACGCCAACCGCTACATCCGCATCAGCGGCCGCACCAAGGACGTCATCATCCGCGGCGGGGAGAACATTCCGGCCGTCGTAGTCGAGTCGCTTCTCTACCGGCATCCCGCGGTCGCGCAGGTCGCCGTGGTCGCCTATCCCGACGAGCGCTTGGGTGAACGCGCCTGCGCGGTGGTTGTCGTGAAAAGCGGCCAGACGATCGACTTCGCCGGCATGAGCGATTTTCTGAAGGCGCAGAAGGTCGCCACGCAATACATTCCGGAGAAGCTGATTGTGCGCGACGCCCCGCCGGCGACCCCTTCGGGCAAGATCCAGAAGTTCTGGCTGCGCGAGATGTTGCGCAACGCGACGTTGTAGCGAGACGTCGCGCTTCGGCGCACGATAACACCGAGAGACGCATGGCCATCGCCGCCGAGAGCTTTCCGATTCGTCTTGAACGGGCGCGTGTCCGGTCCTCCGCCGGGGCGCGCCTCTGCGCCCGGATCCCGGTCGCCGTCCGGTCCGGACGCCGTGGCGGCCGGGCCAATAGACGCACGAGGACCTTCGAGACTAGTTTAGACCTGAACGATTTGTCCGTGACATATGCCTCCTGCGATTCTAGGAAGGCTTGGCGCAGGTCCGGAACCTGGTCGGCGGACGGGAACGCGCAGGACGGAATGAGGGCGAGGCAGAGATGACGCCGAAGGCAATTCTCGAACAGTTCGGGCCGCGCGAGTTGATGGCCTACGACGTGGTGGTCGTCGGGGCGGGACCTGCCGGGCTCGCGACGGCCATCCATCTCAAACAGGTCAACCCGGATCTTTCCGTCGTCGTGCTGGAGAAGGGGTCCGAGCCCGGCGCGCATATCCTGTCCGGCGCGGTCATGGACCCCAGGGCGCTGACCGAGCTCATTCCCGACTGGAAGGAGCGCGGCGCGCCGCTCAACCAGCCTGTTACTGGAGACGACGTCGTCCTCCTGCGCGAGAACGGCTCGCGCCGCATTCCGGACTTTCTGGTTCCACGCAATTTCCACAATCACGGATGCTACATTGTCCGGCTGGGCTACGTGGTCAAATGGCTCGCCGAACAGGCCGAGGCGCTCGGGGTCGAGATCTTTCCGGGATTCGCGGCGGCCGAAATCCTCTACGCCGAAGACGGCTCGGTGCGCGGCGTCGCGACCGGGAACATGGGGATCGGCAAGGACGTCGAGCCGAAGGATTCCTTCCAGCTCGGCATGGAGCTGACGGGCCGCTACACGATCTTCGCCGAGGGCGCGCGCGGCCAGCTCGGCCGGCAGCTTCTCGAGCGGTTCCGGCTCGCCGAAGGCAAGGACCCGCAGACATACGCCATCGGCGTCAAGGAATTGTGGGAGGTTCCCGAGGACAAGGCGGAACCCGGCCAGGTCATGCACACCGCGGGCTGGCCGATGGACAGGACCGCGTTTGGCGGTGGGTTCCTGTATCATCTCGAGGGCAACCTTGTTTCGGTCGGCTTCGTCATCGGCCTCGACTATTCGAACCCCTGGCTCAGCCCGTTCGAGGAGATGCAGCGCTGGAAGACGCACCGCGCGATCCGCTCGCATCTCGAGGGCGGCAAGCGCCTCGAATACGGCGCGCGGGCGATCAACAACGGCGGTCCCCAGGCCTTGCCGAAGCTCGTGTTCCCGGGCGGCGCGCTGGTCGGCTGCGATGCGGGCTTCATGAACGCGGCGCGGGTCAAAGGCAGCCACGCGGCGATCAAGAGCGGGATGCTCGCCGCCGAGGCGCTGGCCGAGGCGCTCGCCGCCGGCCGCAGCGGAGACGAACTCACGGCCTTTCCGGAGCTCTTCCGGAAGAGCTGGCTCTACGACGAGTTGCAGCAGAGCCGCAACTTCAAACCCTGGTTCAAGAAGGGGCCGCTCATCGGCGAGTTGATGACCGGCGTCGAGCACTGGCTTCTGCCGAAGATCGGGGTCGCCTCGCCGCCATGGACGATCCACACGCCGAAGCCCGATTACGCCTCTCTGAAGCCGGCGTCGGAATGCCCGCGGATCGACTATCCGAAGCCGGATGGCAAGCTGACCTTCGATCGGCTGGGGTCGGTGTTCATCGCCAACGTCAATCACGAGGAGGATCAGCCGCCTCACCTAACGCTGAAGGATTCGAAAGTCCCGGTCGATGTGAACTTCGCCCGCTACGCCGGCCCGGAGCAGCGCTACTGTCCGGCGGGGGTTTACGAATTCGTCAACACCGACGAGCGCGGCGAGCGGCTGGTGATCAACGCGCAGAACTGCGTCCACTGCAAGACCTGCGACATCAAGGATCCGACCCAGAACATCGTCTGGGTCGCGCCGGAAGGCGGCGGCGGTCCGAACTATTCCGGCATGTGACGCCCCGCTTCGCCGGACCGAGTGATGGTGAGAGACCCGGCCTTCGCCGGAGTTTGTCATGTGAGGCCCGGCTTCGCCGGGCTCGGCGATCAGGAGATTTCCGATGGCTTCCTCGTTGACGCGCGCCTCCTTCCAGTGGGACGACCCGTTCTTTCTCGAAGGCCAGCTGACCGAGGACGAGCGCGCGGTGCGCGACACGGCTCAGGCTTATGCGCAGGAACGGCTGCTGCCGAAGGCGCAGGACGCCTTCCGCCATGAAAAGACCGACGCCGGCATCTTCCGCTCCATGGGGGAACTGGGCCTGCTCGGCGCGACGATCCCCGAGACCTACGGCGGCGCAGGCCTGAATTACGTCAGCTACGGGCTCATCGCGCGCGAGATCGAGCGGGTCGACTCCGGCTATCGCTCGATGATGAGCGTCCAGTCGTCGCTGGTGATGCTGCCGATCTTCGAGTTTGGAAACGAAGCGACGAAGCAGAAATATCTGCCGAAACTCGCGACCGGGGAGTGGATCGGCTGCTTCGGCCTGACCGAGCCCAATCACGGATCGGACCCCGGCGGCATCGTCACGCGGGCGCGCAAGGCCGACGGCGGCTACCGGCTCACGGGCGCCAAGATGTGGATCACCAACAGCCCGATCGCCGACGTGTTCGTCGTCTGGGCGAAGGACGACGCGGGCGACATTCGTGGCTTCGTGCTGGAGAAGGGCTGGAAGGGCCTGAGCGCGCCGGCAATCCACGGCAAGGTCGGGCTGCGAACGTCGATTACCGGCGAAATCGCGCTCGACGAGGTGTTCTGCCCCGAGGAGAACGCCTTCCCCGCGGTGCACGGGCTCAAGGGTCCGTTCACCTGTCTGAACAGCGCCCGCTACGGCATCGCCTGGGGCGCGCTCGGGGCCGCAGAGGACTGCTTCCGGCGCGCCCGGCAATATGTGCTCGATCGAAAGCAGTTCGGCCGTCCGCTGGCGGCGAACCAGCTCATCCAGAAGAAGCTTGCCGACATGCTGACCGACATCGCGCTCGGCCTTCAGGGCTGCCTGCGCCTCGGGCGGCTGAAGGACGAGGGCGCCGCGCCCTTGGAGCTGACCTCGATCCTCAAGCGCAACAATTGCGGCAAGGCGCTCGACATCGCCCGAGCGGCCCGCGACATGATGGGCGGCAACGGCATCAGCGACGAGTTCGGCGTCGCCCGCCATCTCGTCAACCTCGAGGTGGTCAACACTTACGAGGGCACGCACGACATCCACGCCCTTATCCTCGGGCGCGCGATCACTGGGATCCAGGCGTTCTTCTGACCGGCGCGCCGCCGAGGGACGGCGGGACCCGCGAAATCGGCTTGCGGCGCGGCGTTCCGTCTACGTATTGACGGCTGGCGGCGGAGCGTCCGGCGCAGTATCGTCCCCCTGCGCGCGTTTCGAAATGCGCGAAAGGGGTTCGGGGTCAGACCATGAATATGAATTGTCGGTTTGCTGGTGGCGCGCTGCTGCTTCTGTGTTGCGGCGCAGCAAGCGCCGCGGAGCTGGACAGCCGGCTGTCGGGCGCCTGGGCGACGTCGCAAGCCGACTGCCAGAAGCTGTTCGTGCGACAGGGGGGCGGTCTGACCTTTCGCCAGCCGGTCGACCAGTTCGCCCAGGCGGCGATCATCGAGCAGGGGACAGTCATACAGCCCAACCAGACCTGTCAGGTCACGAGCGTTGCTCACGACAAGGGGCTGACCAAGCTCGATTTCATTTGCAGGGACACGATCAGCTACACGTCGCAATCCGTCGAGATCGAAGTCAAGTCCGGCACCGAGATGGTCTACCGCCCGAACGGCGACAAGACGCTCGACACCACGCTGGTCAAGTGCACGCTGTGACGCGCGAGGCCGGGCGGCGGCGCTGACGGTCACGCCCCCGGATAGCGCATCGAGACGTGAATGGTCGTGCCCTCGCGACGCGTCGTCGCAGTGAGCCCGCTGTGCTCGAACACACCCAGCATCGAAGCGTTGTCGGCAAGAACCTCGGCGAATAATTCCCGGACGCCCGCCTCGCGGGCGATCGCCGCGATGTGATGCATCAGCACAGCGCCCAAGCCATGGTGCTGGTAGTCATCAACGACCGAGAAGGCCACCTCGGCCTTGCCCGGTTCGGTGACGATAAAGCGCGCGCCGCCGACGATCCGGGGCTGGCCGTTGATTGTCGCGACGGCGAGCAGCACGACGTGATTGACGAAATCGACGTCGAAGAAGAAATGCTGCTCCTGCTCCGACAGCGTGCGCTTCACAGCAAAGAAGCGATGATAGAGCGTGTCCGCGCTGGCGTGCTGGACTGCCTCGAGGATGGCTTCCTTGTCCTCCGGCCTTTGCGCGCGGATCTCGACCGCGCTCCCGTCGTGGAGGGTTTCGATCACATGAAATTTCTCGGGTTGGAACATGTCAGGCGCCCCGCTCGTCCGGCCCTCGCGTTTCCGCCGCGATTATGCAGAGTTCCGGGCAAAGCGCCAGCCGACGCCAAGCGCGCCGCCCTTGCCCGCTCCCCGCTTTCGCGGAGCGACGGACATCGGTCGAGCGGCGTCAGCGGCGCGTTCAGCGGGTCATCACGCGATTGAGCGTCATCCGGACAGGGCGGAATCGAAAGCCGCCCGGATTCGGGACCGGGCTGACGATCGCCCTCTCGGACGCCGACGCCGCTTGGGCGAGCCAGCTGTGTCCGGGCACGGATTCAACCTTTTCAAGGCCTTGCGCGGGATTTTCCGGGCGCGTGTCGCCTGGGGACGCGGCGACTGGAACCTCTCCGCCCTCATGCTGAGGAACGATGAAAGGCGGCGCGTCGCGGAGCCAGCTCGAGCTGGACGCGACCTTTGCGCTCTCTGGAGCGTCCTTCGACGGGCTTACCCGGAAGTTCCCGTCGCCAAGCGGCGGCGAAGACTTTCGTGCGCAGCGGGTCGGCCCCGCCGGTGGCCAACTCAGGACAAGGTCGGGAGGCGTAGCTTCGGGGCTCGTCGCAATCCCGGGCGCAGAACCAACCTTTTCAAGGTCTTGTGCGGGAATTTCCGGGCGATTGTGCGCAGGGGCGAGGGCGTCCTCCGCCGGCGGGCTCGTCGCAATCCCGGGCGCGGATTCAACCTTTTCAAGGCCTTGCGCGGGATTTTGCGGGCGGTTGTCGTCTGCGGCGGCGGCGGCGGACTGGACCTCTCCGCCCTCATATCGAGGCGCGACGCAATGCGTCGCATCTCGAAGCAGGCTTGACTGCGCGGCGAGGTCTGAGGTTTCCGGGCTCGTCGCAAGCCCGGGCGCAGAATCAACCCTTTCAAAGGCTTGTGGAGGAATTTGCGGGCGAGCGCCGACAGTGGCCAATCGCCCAAGCCCCTCACCCCAACCCTCTCCCCGCTGATGCGGGGCGAGGGGGAACTGGGTGTTCCGCTCGAACTCAATCTCTTCATCATCTCCCGGCGCAAACCGCGCCTGGCAGACGAGCGCCGCGCCATACGTCGTGGCCCCTTCGGCGGGCGCGTCGAGGCGCGGCTCCGGACGCCGTCGGCCGACGAAGGCGGCAAACCCGTGGTAGCGATCGAGTTCGCTTACGATTTTCACCACCCGGTCGACCGCCTTGAGGTTTGCGCCCGACATGGCGCTGGCGGCGACCAGCAGCGCCTCGTTGAGACGGCTGACCTGGATCGCCAAAAACTCCTCGGGCGGATGCGGACAGCGGTGCGCAAGAATCTCCTTAATGACGGCGCGCATTCGCTTCTCGCTTAGCCCCACCCGCGCGGCGATCTCGGCGATCGAAACGCCGCGGTTGAGATAATCGACGATTAGCTGTTCCCGGCGGAATTTCGCCAGCCGCGCGGCGCGCGCGTCCGTTGTCGGAAGGGAGGGCGCGATGGACGGAGCGGTTTCGAGACAGGCGGACAAGGCGGCGCTCTCCTTTGACGCGATCATTAGAACAAAAGGAGAACATACTCTGGCCCAAAAGGCAAGAAATTGTTGCACTTTCTATTGGCCGGCTTCCGGGCGGACCCGGCGCGTTCGCACCCATGATTCCGCTCCTGGGGTTCAAGTCGGGGCGCTTGAAACCGCGCCTTCAACGAAGCGGCAAGATCCGAGCCGCCGCCGACCTTCAGGTTGATCTCATCGCCTGCCTATCCGCAAGTTCCGCCCGCACGACCGCGAGGAGAACGAGGACCGGGGCCGGCGCTTGGGCCGTGGCCATTAGCACTCACTTGCAACGAGTGCCAAGACACACCATATACCGGAGGCGTCAGACTGCCGCCGAGAGCCGGAGCATTTGCTCGTGAGCCGGTTGGGCCGTCGACCTGAAAGCGATTTCCATGAAATTCCGACCATTGCACGACCGCGTGGTGATCCGCCGCATCGAGGGTGAGGACAAGACGAAGGGCGGCATCATCATTCCCGACACTGTCAAGGAGAAGCCGCAAGAAGGCGAGGTCGTCGCTGTGGGGCCCGGCGCCCGCGACGAGAGCGGCAAGCTTCAGCCGCTCGAACTGAAGGCCGGCGACCGGGTCCTGTTCGGCAAGTGGTCGGGCTCGGAAGTCAAGATCGACGGTCAGGACCTCCTGATCATGAAGGAGTCCGACGTCATGGGCGTGATTGAAGGCGCAAGCGTCGCGAAGAAGCACGCGGCCTGACGCCGCATCGACCTCATCTCAACACAAGGAATTGAAAATCATGTCTGCGAAAGATGTCAGATTCTCCGGCGACGCCCGCGACAGAATGCTGCGCGGGGTCGATATTCTCAATAACGCGGTGAAGGTGACGCTCGGCCCCAAAGGGCGCAACGTCATTCTTGACAAGTCCTATGGCGCGCCGCGCATCACCAAGGACGGCGTCACCGTCGCCAAGGAAATCGAGCTGTCCGACAAGTTCGAGAACATGGGCGCGCAGATGGTGCGCGATGTCGCCTCGAAGACCAACGATCTCGCCGGCGATGGCACGACGACTGCGACTGTGCTTGCCGCCTCGATCATGAAGGAGGGCTTGAAGCTCGTCGCCGCCGGCATGAACCCGATGGACCTGAAGCGCGGCATCGACATCGCCGTGATCGCGGTCGTCAAAGACATCGAAAAGCGAGCCAAGAAGGTCGCGTCGTCTGAGGAAATCGCCCAGATCGGCACGATTGCGGCGAATGGCGACAAGTCGATCGGCGACATGATCGCCAAGGCGATGAAGAAGGTCGGCAACGAAGGCGTCATCACAGTGGAGGAGGCCAAGAGCCTCGAGACTGAACTCGACGTCGTCGAAGGCATGCAGTTCGACCGGGGTTACCTGTCGCCCTATTTCATCACCAACGCCGAGAAGATGGTGGCGGAGCTCGAGGAGCCCTATATCCTCCTGCACGAGAAGAAGCTGTCGTCGTTGCAGCCGATGCTGCCGATCCTCGAGGCAGTCGTGCAGACGGGCAAGCCGCTGCTGATCGTCGCCGAGGACATTGACGGAGAGGCGCTCGCCACGCTCGTCGTCAACAAGCTGCGTGGCGGCCTCAAGGTCGCGGCCGTCAAGGCGCCCGGCTTCGGCGATCGTCGCAAGGCCATGCTCGAAGACATCGCCGTCCTCAGCGGCGGCACCCTGATCGCCGAGGACCTCGGCATCAAGCTTGAAAACGTGACCCTTCAGACGCTGGGCAAAGCCAAGCGGGTGCGCATCGAGAAGGACAACACGACGATTATCGACGGCGCCGGCAAGAAGGATGAGATCGCGGCGCGTATTGCGCAGATCAAGACGCAGGTGGAGGATACAACCTCGGACTACGACAAGGAGAAGCTGCAGGAACGACTTGCGAAGCTTGCGGGCGGCGTCGCAGTGATCCGGGTCGGCGGCTCGACCGAGATCGAGGTCAAGGAGAAGAAGGACAGGGTGGACGACGCGATGAACGCGACCAAGGCCGCGGTCGAGGAAGGCATCGTCGTCGGCGGAGGGGTTGCGCTCCTCCGCGCCAAGGCCGCCATCGGCAAGCTCAACGGCGAGAATGCCGACGTCCAGGCCGGCATCAGCATCGTGCTCAGGGCGCTCGAGGCGCCGGCCCGGCAGATCGTCGAGAACGCCGGCGTCGAAGGTTCGGTCGTCATCGGCAAGATCCTCGAACACAAGTCTGAGACTTACGGCTACGACGCCCAGACCGAGCAATATGTCGACATGCTGAGCGCCGGCATCGTCGATCCGGCAAAGGTGGTGCGGGTCGCCTTGCAGGACGCGGCGTCGGTCGCGGGCCTCATGATCACGACCGAGGCGATGGTCGCAGAGCGGCCGAAGCCCGACGCTCCCGCCATGCCGGGCGGCGGAATGGGCGGCATGGACTACTGATCGCATGACGCACGACAGGCGACTGCCAGGACGTCGCTGCGAGCTCATGCGGTGAACGATTTCGAAGGGACGGGTTGCTCCGCCCCTTCGCTTGCTTTTCGTCGTGCCCGACTCCGTGAGGGAGCGGCATTCGCGCCGCAGCGGGTACGCGAGTCCCGGTCCGGCGCTCCTCCACGGCGACGTTCCGCGGCAGAAAGGTGACATTGAAAGTTTTCCTGCAGAGCGCCTTTCAAGACGCGCATTTGTCGTCGCCGTGGAATAGCAAAGAACCCGTTCGCGAAGAACTTTTCAGCGTCGAGCGCCTCGAGGATCATGCGCGCAGCCTTGCGGTTGCGCAGATCGTGTCGGCTCGAACGACCAAGGGACGACTTCTGGCGAGGCGGCTCGGCGAAAATCGATCGGTGCTGCTGGACGCCTATCGTTCCGCCATAAAGGCGATCAACGACGGTCACCCGATCACGCCCGCGTCGGAATGGCTGGTCGACAATTATCATCTCGTCGAAAAGCAAATCCATGAGATTCATTCGGACTTGCCGCCCGGATACTACCGCCAGCTTCCCAAGCTCGCGGTTGGGCCGTTCGCGGGCTATCCCCGGGTGTTTGGCATCGCCTGGGCCTTCGTCGCCCATTCCGATAGTCGTTTCGACCCCGAGACGCTGGTTCGCTTCGTCAGAGCCTATCAAGAGGTGCAGCCCCTTACCATTGGCGAACTCTGGGCGGTGTCGATCACGCTCCGGATCGTTCTGATCGAGAATCTTGGGCGCCTCGCGCAGCAGATCACCAGCAGCCGCGCTGAGAGGCAGGCGGCGGACATCGTCGCCGACCGTTTGCTGGGCAAGGGTGGCCGACCGGCCGAATCCGCGACCGCCGTGCTTGCGACGCATGAGCGCCTGGCGCTTTCGAACGCGTTCGCGGTCCAACTCGTGCATCGATTGCGCGACCAGGATCCGAAGATCACGCCCGCGTTGAATTGGCTCGACCAACGCCTCGCCGTTCAAGACACGACCACGGAAACGGCGGTGCGCGACGTTCATCGTCAGCAAGGCGCAGCGAACGTCTCCGTTCGCAACATCATTACCAGCTTGGGCCGAATTTCGGATGTCGACTGGAAGCAACTGTTCGAGCGGCTGAGCCTCGTCGACGTCGTGCTCGCGGCGGACAGCAACTTCGAGAGTATGGACTTTCCGACTCGGACACTCTACCGCAACGCAGTCGAGGAACTCTCGCGGAGCTCGGGCCGTACGGAGCTCGATATCGCGAGCGCCGCGGTTCTTGCGGCAAAGCAGGCCGCGGATGAAGCGCCGGCGACGGAACGGGCTCGACGGGGGGACACGGGATACATTCTGCTTGCAGGCGGGCGCCGCGCCTTCGAAGAAGCGATCGGCTATCGGCCGCCGATGCGAAACTGGCTGGCGCGCATCAACCGATCGGCTGGCGTCAGCGGCTATTTGACGGCCATTTCTCTCGTCGCCGCGGTCCTTCTTGCGGCGCCGCTGCTCGCCCTAGCTTTTGTCGGAGTGGGCTCCGCGATGCTTGGCCTGCTCGGGGCCATTCCCGCAATCGACGCCGCGGTGGCGTTGGTCAATCGTGGAGTCAACGTCGGATTTGCCGCGACTCTTCTCCCGGCTATGGATCTCAGCGACGGCGTGCCCGCCGATCTGCGGACGCTCGTCGCTGTTCCAACTCTGCTTTCCACCCCGGCGGGAATCGAAGAGCTGATCGAACGTCTCGAGATTCATCATCTCGCGAGCCCGGAAGGCAATCTCCATTTCGCGCTCCTGACCGATTGGACCGACGCCGCGAGCGAACATGTCGACGGAGACGCAGCGCTGGTCGCTGTTGCGGCGGAAGGGATCACACGACTGAATTGGCGTTACGGCCTTGCGCCCGGCGGGACGCGATTCCTCCTCTTGCACCGGCGGCGCGTCTGGAATGAAGGCGAATCGCGGTGGATCGGGTGGGAGCGCAAGCGCGGCAAGCTCCACGAACTCAATCGCCTGCTGCGCGGCGCGACCGACACGACTTTCATGGACGCTGGGTTAGGCACGCCCGCCGTCCCGACCGGCGTCCGCTACGTCGTGACGCTTGATTCGGACACCCGTTTGCCGCGCGATGCGGTGCGCCGCCTGATCGGCAAGATGGCGCATCCGCTGAACCGCCCTCGCCTCGACGCCGACGGGCGTCGGGTCGTCGAGGGCTACGCCGTGCTGCAGCCTCGCGTGACGCCGTCGCTGCCGACCGGCCGCGAAGGCTCGCTGTTCCAGCGGATCTTCTCGAGCGTGAGCGGAATCGACCCCTACGCCTCGGCAGTCTCCGACGTCTATCAGGATCTGTTTGGAGAGGGATCCTATGCCGGAAAGGGCATCTACGATATCGACGCATTCGAGGCCGCGCTTGCTGACCGCGCGCCGGACTCGACCCTCCTGAGTCACGATCTCTTCGAGGGCACGTTCGCGCGCGCCGGCCTCGCTTCGGACGTCGAAGTCGTCGAGGAATTCCCCGCCCGCTACGACGTCGGCGCTATTCGCCATCACCGGTGGGCGCGCGGCGACTGGCAATTGCTGCCCTGGATTTTTGGGCGCGGGCCGTCGCCGTCCCGAGCCGCGTCGCCGTCAAGCGCTCTTCCGGCGATCGGCCGTTGGAAAATGCTGGACAATCTGCGCCGCACGCTTTCGGCGCCCACCGCGGTCCTCGCGCTGCTGGTCGGTTGGACCCTGCCGCTTCACCTGGCGCTGCTCTGGACGCTGTTCGTCGTATTGACGATCGCGCTGCCAACCCTCATTCCGGTCCTGGCCGCCATTCCGCCGCGTCGCCCGGGGGTGACGATGTCGAGCCATATGCGCGCGCTCGGCGGCGATGCGGGCCTCGCCTTGACCCTGTCGACGTTGAACGTCGCGTTCCTGGCGGATCAGGCGTGGCTCATGGTCGATGCGATCGGCCGCACGCTCTGGCGCCTCGGCCTCAGCCGACGCCATCTGCTCGAATGGACCCCGGCTGCTCAGGCGACCATCGGTCCGCGCCTCGACTTCGTGGGTTTCGTTCGCCGAATGACGGGCGCGATGGTCATCGGCGCGGGCGCCGTGGTTGTCGCGCTGGCGTCTCGCCACGGGTCCTGGCCGGTGGCGCTTCCCTTCGCCGCGCTCTGGCTGGCTTCGCCCGCCGTGGCGCGATTTGTAAGCTTGCCTCCCGCCGCCGCCTCTCGCCTGCCGATGACCGGCGCCGATGCGCAGGCGCTTCGGCGGACCGCGCGCCGAACCTGGCGGTTCTTCGAAACTTTCGTCACATCGGCCGACAACATGCTGCCGCCCGACAATTATCAGGACGATCCGGCGCCCGCGCTCGCGCATCGGACGTCGCCGACCAATATCGGGCTCTATCTGCTTTCGGTCGTTTGCGCGCGAGAGTTCGGTTGGATCGGAACCGGTCAGGCGATCGATCGATTGGAGGCGACGCTCGCGACGATGGGTCGCCTGCAACGTGTGCGGGGCCATCTGCTGAACTGGTACGACACGAGAGATCTTCGACCGCTAGAGCCAAGATACGTGTCGACCGTCGACAGTGGCAATCTGGCTGGGCATCTCATCGCGCTCGCCAACGCCTGCAAGGCCTGGAGGGATCGTCCCCTCAGCGCGGCGCGGCGGCTCAGCGGCGTCGCCGATGCGCTCGACATTACCCGCGCCGAATGCGCCCGCTTACGGGACGGCCGCCAGACCCAGACCGTGACTTTGCATCAGCTGGACGAGGAGCTGGCCGCGGTCTCGTCGGCTCTGCAACAGGCCTCGATAACGCAAGTCGATTCTCAGAAGCAGCTCGCCGACCTTCGCGCCAGTGTCGAGATCATGGTCGACAGCGCCAGCGCGCTCGCGATCGAACGGGACGACGGGTCGGGCGCGGATATGCTGCTTTGGGCGCGCGCGCTCTTGAGTTCGATCGACGCCCACGGCGATGATCTCGCGCAGGCGGCGGTGGCGGCCGGCGCCCAGCGTGAAAGGCTGACCGTTCTCGAAAGCACGGCGCGGTCGATGGCGCTTGCGATGGATTTCGGCTTCCTGCTCGATCCCGACCGGCAATTGCTGTCGATCGGATATCTCGTCAACGAAGGCGCGCTCGATCATAACTGTTACGATCTCTTGGCTTCCGAGGCGCGGCTCGCCAGCTTCTTCGCGATCGCCAAGGGCGACGTCGCGGCGAAGCATTGGTTCCACCTGGGCCGCTCCGCAACGCCTGTCGCACATGGCGCCGCGCTGATCTCTTGGTCGGGGTCCATGTTCGAGTACTTGATGCCGTCGCTCGTCATGCGGGGGCCTTCGGGAAGCCTGCTCGAGCAGACGAATCGGCTGATCGTCGCTCGGCAGATCGCCTACGCCACGAAACTGGGTCTTCCGTGGGGCATTTCCGAGTCCGCCTATAACGCTCGCGATCTGGAACTGACCTATCAATATTCCAATTTCGGCGTTCCGGGCCTTGGGCTGAAACGCGGTCTCGGCGAAAATAGGGTCATTGCGCCCTACGCAACCGCGCTGGCCGCGATGGTCGACCCGCGGGCCGCGGTGACGAATCTCGAACGTTTGGCCGAGATCGGGGCGCGAGGGCGCTATGGATTCTACGAAGCCCTGGACTTCACGCCCGCGCGCGTTCCGGAGGGCCAGAGCGTTGCGATCGTCCGCACCTTCATGGCGCATCATCAGGGGATGACCATCGTCGCCCTCGCCGACGCCGTGTTGGACGGCGGAATGCGGGCGTGGTTTCATGCCGAGCCGATCATCAAGGCGACCGAACTGCTTCTGCAGGAGCGCATGCCCCGCGATGTCGCGGCGACGCGTCTTTGGGCCGCGGACGTGAAGTCGGCTGCCGGGGCTCGCAACGTCGAGGCGCCGGGCGGCCGGCGGTTCGCCTCGGCGCAACAGGCGACGCCCGCCACGCATCTGCTTTCGAACGGCCGCTACGCGACGATGCTCACCGCCGCCGGCTCGGGTTACAGCCGCTGGGGCGATTTGGCGCTGACGCGGTGGCGCGAGGACGCGACCTGCGATGACTCGGGCTTCTACATCTATGTCAAAGACCTTCGCACCGGCGTCGCGTGGTCGGCGGGATTCCAGCCGACCGGCGTCGAGCCGGATGACTATCATGTCGCCTTCGATGAAGACCGCGCCGAGTTCACGCGAAGCGACGGCTCGCTGACGACGACTTTGGACGTCATCGTCTCGGCCGAGGACGACGCGGAAGTTCGCCGGGTGTCGATCACGAATTCCGGCAGCCGCCCGCGCGATATCGAGATGACCTCCTACGCGGAGCTCGTGCTCGCGCCCCAGACCGCCGACATCGCGCATCCGGCTTTCTCCAAGCTGTTCGTCGAAACGGAGTATCTTCCCGACGTCGGCGCCATCCTGGCCACGCGGCGAAAGCGGGGTCCGGGCGACCCCGAAATCTGGGCGGCGCATTTGACAGTCATCGACGGGGAGGCCGTCGGCGCGCCGGAATTCGAGACGGACAGGGCGCGATTCCTCGGTCGCAGCCATACCGTCCGCGCGCCAATCGCGATCATGGATAGCCGGCCGCTGTCAAATTCGATTGGGGCTGTCCTCGATCCCATTTTCTCCATCCGCCGACGCATTCGCGTTGCGCCTGGCGCGACGGTTCGCGTCGCCTATTGGACGATCGCTGCGGCCAGTCGCGAAGCGCTTCTCGACGGCGTCGACAAACACCGGGACGCAACCGCCTTCACGCGCGCCTCGATGCTGGCCTGGACGCAGGGTCAGGTGCAGTTGCACCATCTTGGCGTCACCGCAGGCGAAGCGAGCCTGTTTCAGCGGCTTGCCGGGCATGTGGTTTATGCTGGGTCGGCCATGCGACCCTCCTCGGATACGGTTCTGCGGGGCTCTGGCGCGCAGTCGGGTCTCTGGGGGCAGGGCGTTTCCGGGGATCTGCCGATCGTTCTTCTGCGCATCGCCGACATCGAAGACCTCGAAATCGTGCGAGAGCTTCTACAGGCGCACGAATACTGGCGGATGAAACAGCTTGCTGTCGATCTGGTCATCCTGAACGATCGCCAATCCTCCTACGTCCAGGAACTTCAGATCGCGATCGAGACTTCTGATTCGGACAAGTCGCTCGTCGCCGCTGCCGGGGACCGAGCACCGTCCGGGTCGCGTCTTCCTGTTGCGCGCCGACCTGATCACAGCAGAGACGAAGGACCTTCTCGCTTCCGTCGCGCGGGTCGCTCTCGCCGCCCAGCACGGCAGACTGTTCGAACAGCTCGAGCGCATTGTCGAGCCCGCGCCGCCCGAGAAAGCCGCGCCGAGGCAAACCTTCGCCCGTATGAGGAGGCCGGAACGGGCTCGCGCTCCCGATCTCGAGTTCTTCAACGGGCTCGGCGGCTTCACGCGAGATGGACGGGAATATGTGACGGTCCTGGGGCCGGGCCAGTCAACGCCTGCGCCGTGGATCAATGTCATCGCCAATCCTGCGTTCGGCTTCCACGCGGGGGCCGAGGGCGGCGGCTACACCTGGTCGATCAACAGCCGAGAAAATCAGATCACGCCGTGGTCGAACGATCCGGTGAGCGATCGTCCGGGCGAGGCGTTCTACCTGCGAGACGACGACACGGGCGATCTTTGGACTCCGACGGCGCTGCCGATCCGCAACCTCGCAGCGACTTATGTCGCCCGCCACGGTCGCGGATATAGCCGCTTCGAACATGTCGCTCATGAGATCGCGTCCGATCTGCTTCAGTACGTGCCGGTCGACGATTCGATCAAGGTTTCACGCCTCGTGCTGACCAATCGCTCGAGCCGGACTCGTCGGCTCAGCGTCACCGCCTATGTCGAATGGGTTCTCGGCCCGGCCCGTTCCGCGACCCTGCCGTTCATTTCGACCGAGATCGACGCCGCCACGGGCGCGATGTTCGCCCGCAACCGCTGGAACGCGAGTTTCGGCTCGCGCATCGCCTTCGCCGACCTCCGCGCGGCTCAGACAAGCTGGACCGGCGATCGGCGCGAATTCATCGGTCGCAACGGCGCGCTCGCTAAACCCTCCGCGCTCTCGGACGCCGCGCCGCTTTCGGGGACGGTCGGGGCGGGCCTCGATCCGTGCGCCGCATTGAGCGCCACGATCGAACTGTCGCCCGGCCAAGCCGTCGAAGTCGTTTTCTTTCTGGGCGAAGCCAGGAACGAGGAGGCGGCGCGCGGTCTCGTCGACCGCTATCGCGCGGCCGATCTCGATGCGGTCGAAGCGGAAATCGAACGCCAATGGGACGAAATCCTCGGTTCGGTCGTCGTCAAGACTCCGGACCGGTCGATGGACGTCATGCTCAACGGCTGGCTGCTCTACCAGACGCTGAGCTGCCGCGTCTGGGCGCGGTCCGGATTCTATCAAGCCAGCGGCGCCTACGGTTTCCGCGATCAACTGCAAGACGGTATGGCGCTCGCGGCGACGCAGCCCAAGTTAACCCGCGAGCATCTCATGCGCGCCGCTGCGCGACAATTCGTTGAAGGCGATGTCCAACATTGGTGGCTGCCACATTCGGGTCAGGGGGTGCGAACCCGTTTCTCGGACGACCGCCCGTGGCTCGCCTATGCCGTCGCCCACTACGTCGAGGCCACCGGAGACCTCGCTGTCCTCGATGAACAGGTCCCTTTCCTGGAGGGCCAGACGCTCGAGCCGGGCGAGCATGACAGCTTCTTCAATCCGACCGTCTCTGATCAGAAGGCGACCGTGTTCGAGCACTGCGCTCTGGCTCTCGACGCCTCTCTGGCGCTCGGCGCGCACGGGCTTCCTCTGATGGGGACCGGCGACTGGAACGACGGCATGAATCGCGTCGGCGAAAAAGGCGCGGGGGAAAGCGTTTGGCTCGGCTGGTTTCTCTACGCGGCCTTGATGGCTTTCATTCCCATCGCCGAGACGCGCCAGGAAACCGGCAGGGCCGCGACTTGGCGCGCTCATGCCGCCGCTCTGGCCGCCTCGCTCGAAGACGAGGCGTGGGATGGAGACTGGTATCGTCGCGCCTTCTTCGACGACGGCGAGCCGCTGGGCGCGGCGGCAAACGAAGAGTGCCGCATCGATTCGATTGCGCAGTCGTGGGCTGTCCTCTCTGGCGCGGCGGCGCGCGATCGGGCGACAAGGGCGATGATCGCAGTCGAGCGGGAGCTGATCCGGCGCGACGAGGGCCTCGCGTTGTTGTTCGCGCCGCCATTCGACAAGTCCGGACCGGACCCTGGCTACATCAAGGGCTATCCGCCGGGAATTCGAGAGAACGGCGGCCAGTACACGCACGCGGCCTTGTGGTCGGTGATGGCCGTCGCCGCGCTCGGCGAGGGCGACAAGGCGGCCGATCTGTTTTCGTTGCTCAACCCCATCAATCATGCGCGAACCCGCTCCGACGTGCATCGCTACAAGGTGGAGCCGTATGTCGTCGCGGCCGACATCTACGCGAGCGCGCCCCATATCGGACGCGGCGGCTGGACGTGGTACACGGGCTCGGCCGGTTGGATGCAGCGCGCCGGGGTCGAAAGCATTCTTGGGCTCAGGATCCGTGGCGCTGTCCTGCATCTCGACCCCTGCATTCCGAAGAACTGGCCGCAATTCGAGATGACGGTTCGCCGGCGATCCGCGCGATACGAAATCGTGGTCGACAATCCGGCTGGGGTCAATCGGGGCGTCCATTTTGCCGAGGTGGACGGGATTGAAATCACGGAGCGACCTCTGCGAGTGCAGGTCGTCGACGACAGCGCCATCCACCGCGTTCACATCCGGTTGGGCTAAGTGCGGATCGGCTGCCTTGTCGAGACAGCGGCTGTGGACGCCCGCGGTTAGCTCGAGGTGGGGTCGGGGTCTTGCCCCGATCGAATCGACTTCTCCGCCGATCCGGCGCGCCACTCCGCTGGCGAATGCGGCAAGTCGCCGCTCACGTCGACATGGGCCGCCTCGGTCCCGGGGGGGAGTTCCTTTTCAGAAAACCTCAAGTCGAGCAGGCGGCCGTCGTCGGTAAGGAGTTGAACTCCGGGCTTGCCAAACACGGCTTCAAGGTCGGAAGCCGTGAGCCTGAGCTCGCCGGAGCCCGTCACGCCTCCATGCGGCGTCGCAAAGCCATCAAAATCGTAAGCAGCGCGGGCGACCGTCTGACCGCCGATCTTCACACTGCCGGCGCCAGCAAGTCGACCGAGGTATCCGACGATCGCAGTCGCTTGCGTGGAGGGGCGTCTCACGCGGCGCCGCGGTCGGCCTCTAGGGCCGCTGCAAATTCGTCCGGATTGACCAGAAACATCTCGTTAACGCCGCCCGTCGCCGACAAGGCTGGCAGATGGAGCATCGTTGCGGTGCGCCTGAAGGCGAGGAACGAGAGACCGGGTATGTCCTCCTCGTCGACGACGACGCGATAGGTCCCTGCCGGCAACGAGCGATCCACGTCCGACAAAGCGAACGCGCTGGAGAATGTCGCCGTCGTCTCGCGGCTTCGCGTCGTCATCGCCGGGCCTTACTTCCGCTTCGGCGGGGCCGCTGCAGCCGACGGAGCTTTCGGGGCGAAGGGCGAGACCGGCGCGGCGGCTGCCGACTTCGCGACTTTGGGCTTCCGTATTTCGCGGTTGCCGCGCCGTTTCTCCTTGGCCATTTCATCTCCTTTTGGCGGCATGCGGCGCCGGTCTCGGAATTGGCGAGCCTCGCTCCGCACAATTCCGGCAATCTACGATCGTTATATAGGGACGAATTTCCGGCGGATAAGGGCGGAAAAGGAGTTGGGGTTGGTAATTCGAGCGACTTTCCTGACGCGATATGCGAAGCTGAGCTCAGTCCGGCGTCTAATATTCCTGAAGTTCTGCACTATCTGTCACCTGCCCGGGTCGCCCTCGTCGGTGGCGAATGCGGCAAGCTCGGGTGCCTTTTTGAATTCCGATTTCGACCCTGAGGCCCAGCGACCACACGAATGCGATGCGCAGGAGGACCGGCAGATGGTTCCACTCACGGTCCATCATCGGACAGCTTACCGATATCGACGATTGGTGGATCTGTGGCCGCATCGGCTGATGCTCTGCCCACGCGAGAGCCGCGATCTGCAAGTGATCTCCTGTGTGGTGACGGTGTCGCCGACCGCGCAGGTCACATGGGCGCACGACGTCTTCGGCAACGCCGTCGCCACCGCAGTGTTTCAGGGGGCGAGCGACAGTCTCATCATCGACAGCGTGGTGGAGCTTCGCCTCGAGGCGACGGCGTGGCCGATCTTCAACATCGCCGCCTCTGCGATCGTCTATCCTTTTCGCTATTCGGACGACGAATGGACGGACCTTGGCGCGCTGACCCGACAGCAATATCCGGATCCGGTCGGACGCCTGGGGACTTGGGCGCGGGCGTTCGTCCGCGGCGATCAGACCGATACGCTTGCGCTGCTCAAGGACCTCAGCGCCGGCGTGTCGGCGGCGATCCGCTATCAGAGCCGCGAGGACGAAGGAACGCAGTCGCCGACCGAGACGCTCGACCGTGGTTGGGGCTCCTGCCGGGATTTCGCGGTCCTTTTCGCTGAAGCGGCGCGGTCACTGGGCTTCGGCGCAAGGCTGGTCTCGGGCTACCTTTTCAACCCCGATCAGATGCTTCAGGGATCGACGGACGCCGGATCGACGCACGCCTGGGGCGAAGTCTTCGTGTCAGGCGCCGGGTGGATCAGCTTCGATCCGACGAACCGCAGCGTCGGGGGCGCGAATTCTCATTCCCGTCGCAGTCGCGCGCGACATCCGGCAGACGGCGCCGGTGTCGGGCGCCTATGCCGGAAGCAGCGACGCTCTCGAGAGCATGTCAGTCGAGGTCCTCGTCACGTCGAGCGCCGCGCCCTCATGGCCTCAGACTTCGAAACAATCTTCGCGCGTCGGCGCGCTTGGCCGAGCGGACCGCTTCTCGGCTTGAAAGAACGCAGCAACCCCTAGGGACGTCAGTCGTTGTTTTCCAGGTCCCTTGGCATGGGCGCCAGGCCGGCCGCCTTTTTCCATTGGAATGAGTTGCGAAGCTGAAACTTAACCGGGAGCGCTGGTTCGTTCTCGTCGAGTTGGTTTTTTAGCCTTTCCGGCGTTGTTGCGATCGAAGCGCTCCCGTGCGCGTCCTTTACAGGGTTCTCGCGCATGCCTAGTAAAGGCCGCCGGAAGATCGAGGTGGCGCTGGGGCCTCGGCGCGACCGAAGGCTGCGCTCTACGCTGTTGCGCAGGACATTGATCATGAAACTCGTTTGGCGGTTCGGGTCCGTAGCGGCCCCTGACGGGCGATCGTGGCGGTCAGCCGAGCAGACAGGTGAGAACAGGATGAAGTTGTTTGCAATGCTGCTGAGCGTGGCTGCGGTGTGGGCGCTTTTGTTCGCATCCCTGCCGGCGGAGGCCCAGACCGCGAAGCAATCCGGCGTCAAGCCGAAGAGTTCGGCGAGCCACAAAGTCCCCATGCATCCGCATCAGCTGACGCTTTATCCGCACGGGCGCCCTGAGCGCCGCCATCCTGCCTACAGCTACACCCGACACCGATACAATCAGCCGACCGCGATCCACAATACGTTCATGGGACCACGATATTACTAGCCGCGGGCGGTTCCGGATCTGGGGCGTCACGTCGGTGGAGCCCCTGCGGGCCGTTCGTCCATCAACGCTCCCGCGCCGATTCCGCACCGCCTCAGGCAGGCGATCGCCGTGGCGAGCGGCACGTTGGCCGGGCGGACGCGGTCCACCGGGACGAAAAAGACCGATCCCGACATCGGGTTTGGGGAGTTGGGGATGAACACCGCGACGAAGCCGCCGCCGATGAACTCTGTCTGCACCCCGATCCGCCAGGCGCCGCCGAGATCGGCGAGCACGACCGGATGCTCCGTGGACTCGCTGAGGCCCAGAACGCTCGTTCCCGCCTCCTTCAGATACTCATAGCCCGGCAGCTTCGAAAGAACGGTCGCTTCCAAAGCGCTCACGATCTTCTGCGCGAGAAGCGTCTCAGCGACGAGCCCTGCCAGGAGGCACGCCAGTCCGAGCAGGAGGATCGTCAGCATCGTCGTCATGGTCGGTCCGGAGCCGAGGGCGTCCGGTATGAGCGCCGTCAAGGGCTTCAGCCCACGGCGCAGGACATCGAACGCCTTGCTCAGGACGAAACCGAGCACGACGATTGGCGTCAGAAAGAGGACGCCGCCAAGGATCGTCGTCCCGACAAAACGTGAGATCGGCTGCATAAGTCCTCCTATCGAGTCCGTGCTTTCACACCCAGAGCCATTGCGAGGCCCCTGAACTGCGTTAAAGTTTGATCGATATCAACAGGCCTGCGTTCCGTTCGCGGTATGAATACTTGCAGCGCCCGGCCCAATGACGACCGGGGGAACGGAATGCTCCGTAGGGAGGCGTCCGTCGGGAGGACGATTTATGGCCCAAGATTCGAGTCTCTTCGGCGCAACCGCGCGATATTGGACCGACGCCTGGCAACGCGGCGTGCTGGTTCTGGAGACGCTGAACGAGCGGGGCAACATCGCGGTCGCACAGGCGGCGAAGGAGGTCCCGCACGTCTTGACCTTCCAGACCGAGCTCGTGCTCGACGGCCGGACGCTGGAGCGGCCGGTCAATTACCTGCTCGTTCGCATCGTCCCGCCGGCGGACGTGACGATCGATCCGGCGAAGCCGCCGATCGTCGTCGTCGACCCGCGCGCCGGCCACGGTCCCGGGATCGGGGGTATGAAGCCCGAGGGCGAAATCGGCGTGGCGTTGCGCGCTAGTCACGCGGTCTACTTCGTCGGCTTCCTGCCGAAGCCGGTTGCGGGGCAGACGATCGAAGACGTCTGTCGCGCCGAGGCGATCTTTCTGGAAGAGGTCGCGAAGCGGCACCCCGAGGCCGAGGGCAAGCCTATCGTCATCGCTAATTGTCAAGCCGGCTGGCAGATGATGATGACGACCGCGATCCGGCCGGAACTGGTCGGCGTGATCATGCTGGCCGGCGCGCCGCTCTCCTACTGGGCCGGGGTTCGCGGCAAGAACCCCATGCGCTATCTCGGCGGTACGAACGGCGGCACGTGGCTTACAGCGCTCGCCGGCGACTTGGGAGCAGGGACCTTCGACGGGGCGAGCCTCGTCGCCAATTTTGAGTCCTTGAACCCGGCCAACACGTACTGGACGAAGCCCTACAACGTTTACTCCAAGGTCGATTCGGAGACGGAGCGCTTCCTCGAATTCGAAACCTGGTGGGGCAGCCCGGTGCTGTTGAACGCGGGAGAGATGCAGTGGATCGCTGACAACCTGTTCGTCGGCAACAAGCTGTCCGCCGGGGAGATCCGCACGTCCCATGGTGTCCGAATCGATCTGCGCAACATCAAGTCGCCGATCGTCTGCTTCTGCTCCTGGGGCGACGACATCACCCCGCCGCAGCAGGCGCTGGACTGGATTCTCGACCTCTATAACGACGTCGGCGAGATCGTCGCCAACGGTCAGACGATCGTCTATTCGCTGCACCAGTCGATCGGGCACCTCGGCATCTTCGTCTCGGGCAAGGTCGCGACCAAGGAGCATAGCGAGTTCGTCTCCTGCATGGAGATGATCGAGGCGACGCCGCCCGGCCTCTATGAGGCCGTCATCAGCGAGGTTGGCGAGGACACGGCGAACCGCGACCTCGTCGACGGCAAGTATCTCTTCCGCCTCGAGCCGCGAACGCTCGACGACATCCGCGCCTTCGGCGTCAACAGCCCCGAGGACGAGAAGCGGTTTGCGACAGTCGCTCGCTTGTCCGAGATCAATCTCGGCCTCTATCGCACGTTCGTGGAACCCTTTGTTCGGGCCGCGGTCACGGAGCCGATGGCCGAGGCGATGCGCGCGATGCACCCGAACCGTCTGCGCTTCGAGCTCTTCTCCGACCGGAACCCGTTCATGTCGGCGATCAAGCCGATAGCCGAGCAGGTTCGCGCCAACCGGAAGCCGGTCGACGCCGACAATCCGTTGCTCGCGGTGGAGAAGGAAGCCTCGTCCTTGATCACCTCCGCCCTCGAGAGCGGGGGTAAAATCCGCGACGCCATGACCGAGTCATTCTTTCTCACGAGCTACGGCTCGCCGCTCTTGCAGTCGGTGGTCGGGCTCGGCTCCCCGGGCGATCAGACTCCGCATCACATCGAGCGCGATCTCGTGCGGGAGGCCACGCAGGCAGAACTGCGGGTCGCCCTCGACCATAAATTCGAGGAAGGCGGCGTCGAGGAGGCGTTGCTACGTGCGCTGATCTATGTGCGAAGACCCGAAGGCGGCTTCGACGAGCGGGGCTACCGGACGCTGAAAGACATCCGCGAGACGCGGAAGTCGAACGAGCGATTGAGCGTCCGGCAATTCCGGGAAATGCTGAATGAGCAACTCCCGCTCGTGGCGCTGGACGAGGAGCGCGCGATCGCCGCCTTGCCGAAACTTCTGCAGACCGAGGACGAGGCACAAATCGCCGCCGGGCTCGATGCGCTGCGCCAAATCGTCGGCGCGGTTGGCGCATTGGGCCCGGAGGGCGAGCGCCGCTTGGCACGAGTTCGAGAACCTGTTCAGCCCGAAGCGGCCAAAGCGCCGAGGTGGAGACAAGCGATGATGTCGTCTCGGCGCCTTGATCGCCGCGGCGGGTGTCGGCATCGGAATCATGGCGGATGAGGAGCGCAACCATGCTCAAGATGAACGCGCGGCCTGCGGCGACAAACGCCGGCGCGGGTTCCCCTGGCGGTTACATATCCGCGGACGAACGGCGGGCTGAGGGGAAGGCGTTGCGCGACGCCACGCCGCGTGTGGCCCATGGCGGCTGGAAGCCGCCCAAGGATCGCCGCGATCCGATCGAGCTTCTGCACGAGTTCAACGAGGGTCGAATCCCGGAGCTGATCCCGATCCGCTTCGGGCGCATGTCGCAATCGCCTTTCGCCTTCTATCGCGGCTCGGCCGCGGTCATGGCGGCCGACCTGGCGTCGACCCCGACGTCCGGACTTCGCGTGCAGGCCTGCGGCGACGCTCACCTGATGAACTTCGGCGGCTTCGCCACGCCGGAGCGCAACATCTTCTTCGACATCAACGATTTCGACGAGACGCTGCCGGGTCCCTGGGAGTGGGACGTCAAGCGGCTCACGGCCAGCATCGTCATCGCCGCCCAGCATCTCGGCCTGCCCGACAGCGAGGCGGCGAAGGCGGCGACAAAGTCCGTATGCTCCTACCGTGAACGCATGATCGACTACGCCTCGATGCGCGCCCTGGAGGTCTGGTACGACCGCATCGACCTCGACCGCGTCCTCAAGGTCCTGCCGACCGGGGGCGAGGTTGAGCGCGTCAGGCAAAGAGTTCGAGCAGGCCCGCCGGAAAAGCCTCCCCGAAAGCCTGTTTCCGAAGCTGGTCGAGCATTTGGGCTCCGCGCCAAGGATCAAGGACGAGCCGCCGCTGATCTTCCACCCGACCGAGGAGCAGGCCCCGGGCGTCAAGTCGGGATACGCCGAGCCGCTCGAACGCTATCGGAAGTCCTTGCCCGAGCACGTCCGGACGCTGTTTGACCGCTTCCATCTGTTCGACTTCGCGATCAAGGCCGTCGGCGTGGGCAGTGTCGGCACGTTCTGCGCCCTCGGACTGTTCATGGCGGCCGACGACGATCCGATTTTCCTGCAAGTCAAGGAGGCGCGGAAATCGGTTCTCGAGCCTTACGCCGGCAAGTCCCTGCACAAGAACCACGGCGAGCGGGTCGTGGCGGGCCAGCGCCTCATGCAGTCGGCAAGCGACATTTTCCTCGGCTGGACGCGCGGACTGAATGGCCGCGACTACTACTTCCGCCAGCTTCGCGACGCCAAGATCTCGGCCGTGCCGGACGACTGGGACGTGACCATGTTGCGGGAATACGGCAAGCTTTGCGGCTGGGCGCTTGCCCGGGCGCATGCCAGATCCGGCGACGCCGCGAAGATTGCGGGCTACATGGGCTCCAATAGGACGTTCGACGACGCCGTATGCGAGTTCGCGGTCGAGTACGCCGACCAGAACCTTCGCGACTACCGCGCCTTCGTCAAGGCGATCCGCGAGGGTCGAATCACAGTTGTATCCGAAGATTGAGGCGTGCCTATCCGGTTAACGCCCACAGCCCCTAGATGTAGGATGCGTCCACGTGCAGAGCGATCTGGCCGCAATATGGCCAGACAAAGCCGACAGGCCAACGCGCGCGATCAAGATAGGCAGCATATGCCGCGTCATACGGAAAAAGCTCATGAAACTCTGGGACTGACTGGGGAAACCCAGATCGTCGCTCTGGCGGATTTCCATGGCCGGTTTGATAACCATCACCAGCCCTGGTGGGTGTGGGCGTTAACCGGACAGGCACGGATTGAGGATCGGCGCTGGAGTAGGTTCGAGTCATGGGCCCGCATTCGCCCGATGTCGTGCTGATCAAATCAGCATCGCTTCTTTCGAAGCGAGCCTCGTCTTGCAAAACGGCTTGGAAACTTACCGGCCGGCCGGCCGGTGCTCGTCGTGGCGGACAACCATCGACAGCGGCGGTCTCGCTCTTGGTTGCACCTTCATCCGGAGGATGTCCAATGATATAGTTACCAAAATTGTTCTCGGGAGTAGATCGATTGTGACGGCCCCGCACCCCAAGGGCGCCTGATCACCGATCCATGTCAGGGCACGAAATTGAAAAAGCTCGCTGTCTCGCTGCTTGTCGCCGGCGTCGCCTCGATTGTGGCAAACGTCGACAGACCCTTCGCGAACGAGCCGAACCCGGCGCCTCCGGCGCAAGAAGTCGCGGAAAGCTACGCCTTGCCGATCACCCCACCTCTCCATCAAGGGGACACGGGTCTGTGCTGGATGTACGCGACGCTCAGCATGCTGGAAACGAACTATCTCGCTCGTCATCCCGGATCGCAGATCTCGCTGTCGAGGGGCGCGATGCAGGTTGAGGCGGTCGAAGATCGGCTTGAGCGCCTGGTGCGCGGGGAGTCCACCAGCCTGCCTGAAGGGGGGCTTGCGGTGGAGGCTCTTGCGCTCATTCGCAAGGACGGCATCGTCGCTCAGTCCGATTTCCGGGACATCGTGGATTCGAATCCGATCGCTCAGTCGATCGAACAGGACCTCGCCGCCGTTCCCGATCGCGCCGCCAAGGAAAAGGCGCTGAGCGAGGAACTTCACGGCAAGCTCGGCGTCGTGCCCGAAGTCACGCGTCTCGACGGCCAGGTGGTGAGCGCGTATCAGTTGGCCCATGCCGTCACGGACGGATACGAATGGACAGAGTTCGACCTTTCCCCGGACGGCGCCGAGGCCTGGGGTCCCTCCCACGATCCCGACGCCCGCCCTGAGACGCGCGTCAAATTCGTCAAGCTCGAGGTCCTGATCGACCTCATCCACCGGTCCCTTGCAAGGGGCCAGGCAGTGGTATGGGGGTCGCTTGACCATGCCCTGATGATCTATGGCGGCGACTATGACAAGGACGGCAAGCCCCTATCCTACCTGATCAAGGACTCATTCGAGCCCTTCACCTATCGCGAGAGCGCCGACGAGATTCACAAAATCCTCCACGATGTGACGGTCGCTCGTTGACCCGACCGGCCCGGATTGACGGACGGCTGCAAACACCCGGCGATTTTGCCGTTGGGGGTCGTTCGTACGGACTGGGTAGGTCGGTGCGTTGACGGGCCAAGTCAGATGAGCGAGATCCCAGAAGGCAAATCCAGAAAGAAGCGCAGGTCGCGCCTTCCAGCAGGCTTGGTGGGCGCCCGACTGGTGATGGACGAACTCCTGAAACGCGGCTTCGATGCAAGGCTCGCGGACCGCCGGACCAAGAAATATGACCTTCTTGTCGGGCTATCTGGCTCGCCGCCGAAGCCCGTTCATGTGAGAGCCGTGCATGTGGGACCATGGTATGTCCGCGTTTCCCACTTCACTGGACCCGTTGCAGCTGAAGTCACGGTCTATGTCCTCTTCGGCCTCGAAAACGATCCGAATTGCGCTCGCTTCTTCGTAACCAGAAACTGCGACATAGAGACGAGCTACCGTCAGCCCCCGAATTGGCGCAAATTTGGCTTCATTGATGTTGTGGCGGTGGAGCAATATGAGGACAACTGGGATCTTCTGAAGATCTAGCAAACTTCAACGGGCCACCGTCATTCTTAAGCCCGATGGAAATAAAAGGCTTTAATGGAAAACATCGTCAACAATGCTGGGCATCGCAAGTTTTGCTTGCTTTTCTTCGCATTCTCGACTAAAGATTGCCGCAAAATAAACAGAATGAGGCGGAATCCAACTCTGGAAGAAGGGCCTGATAGGCGCGAAGTAGGGAGGGTGAAGATGAGTGGCCGGGAACAAGCCAAAATGGTTTCGCGGCGAAGGGTAGTTTCCTTTCTTGGGCTGGCGGTCGCCGCGGGCTTCGGAGCGTTGACGGTTCCAGACGCCGAGGCGCAGACAACCACGACCACCCCGGCCGCCGGGACCGCCGCGACCCCAGAGGCGACGGGGACGCACGGGATGCAGCGGCGTCAGGGGCGGCGCACTGGGCGCCATGAGAGGCGTCACGAGAGGCGTACCGGCCACGCGACTCCCGCGGCGGCCCCCGCAGAAGCGCCCGCAAAATAGAGGAAGCGCTCGCTCAAGTATCTTGATTCAAACGATGGACGCGCCGTCTCAGCGGCGCGGCCGTGCAAGTTATTGCCTATTGGTTGTCAAGTCGCGCGCGACTTCAATTTGGATATCAGGGATTTGATATTGGGTTGACATATAAAGATGTCATGGTGACAGTCGTGGCCTTAGTGTTTGTCGTGGGTGGCGCAGTTCTTTTGACGCTTTCCCGTACGATGTTGGCGAGAGGTATATATCTTTTTACGCAAAGTACTCATCTGCCGTACACCTGAGGATATTCGCCATACCGTAGGAGGTCCGGCCCAAGCGTTAACGATCTCTGTCAAAAAAACAAAGGGAGGTACAATCATGAAGACTGCGTTCTATTCCGTCGCGTTCGGCGCGGCGCTACTTCTCACGGCGTCGACTGCATCGGTTCGAGCGGAGGACCGAGATTGCACCGTCGATCTCAAATCCCTTTGCGCCGGCGTTGCGCCCGGCGAGGGGCGCATTCAGGCGTGCATACAGTCGCACATCAGCGAACTCTCCGTGGGCTGCTCGTCAAGGCTGTCGAAGGCTGCATGGGTCTTCTCGGAGTGCCATGCGGACGTCCAGCACTTCTGCCCCGACGCCAAATATGGCGGCATCGCCGACTGTATGAGGCCGCATCTTGGCGAGGTCAGCGACCAGTGCAGGGGCGCGATGGCGTATATTGCGTCTCCCGCTGGCGACTAGTTCCCGCTCAGCGGGAGCGTCTGATTTCGGGGCGTCGAACCGCCGATCTGGTGTGAAGCCACATCAAGCGGGATGCGCCGAGGGCGCATCCCGGTCGGTCGCACGCTTGGCGGCGATTCCGGCCGCCCGCCGATTGAATAGCAGCGAACGGGCTATTCCTCTGATGGGTCGGAGACGTCGCCGAGCTTGCGGACCGCAACATCGACCGACATGCCGAGGTAGTCATCCGCCTCGCCGAACCACGAACCATCGAGGGGGACGGCTTGCGCGGGGTGGCGCGCGATCGCCACCGGGATCAGGTCATAGCCCGCGGTGATGCGGTTGGTCGGGTCGTAATGCACCCATCCGGCGCCCGGTAGAAACACCTGCACCCAAGCATGGGTGGCGCTGGAGCCGATAATGCCGGCCGCTCCGCCGTCGAGCGCGGCGTCATATAGATAGCCGCTGACAAAGCGGGCCGCGAAACCGAGCCGGCGCGATGCCTCGATCATCAGCCAGGCGTAGTCGCGGCAGGTGCCCGATTTGGTGCGCAAGGTCTCGCCGGGGGCCTGAGTGCCTTGCGCCTCTCTCGTGTTGTAGCTGAAAGCGTCGTGGAACGTGTCCATCATGCGATTCAGGACATCGGTCGTTCGGTCGCGATTGTCGGCGATGAAGCTTTTGGCCCACGCGGCGACGCTGGAATCGGAGTCCTCGGCGTGGGGTCGCATGAAAACGCCAAGGTCGGTCCATTCATCGGGCGTATGCTGGACCGGCACGTCTTCGGCGCGGGGCTCAAGGGGGAACTCCTCGACCGCTCTTGCACCGTAGTGGACGCCGCGAAACTGAAACATGAAGGCAAGTTCGGCGCTGGGCTCGGAGAACTCCATCACGGTTATATTGTTTGCCAGCGGATCGCTCACCCAGCGAATCCTCGACGGAGGATTCGTTCTTGCCGACCAGCTGAGCAGGCGTCCGCGCATTGCGACGCGCGGCAAGAACATGGCGCGGTGCGGACCAAAAGTTACGGGGTTCGCATATTTATACGTGGTCGTATGGCGTATTTCGAGATGAACCGCCATGATTCCGTCTCCTTGCGACAACTTGCAATGTCGCCATAGGGACCGAAGTCGCGAAGACTCAGCCATTCCGAATACGAACCGTCAAGTTGAAAGAAGAACGCCCAGTGGGAGCGTCGAATGGCGTCCAAGGAGCATTCAAGAGCCCGACGCGGCACTATGCGCCGATAGGCCAATTGGCTCCGAGCGCGGATGCGCCGGCGCCGCATTGCCTGAGGCAGTTGAGTGCGGCGACGAGCTTGACGCCGGCGGGGCGAACGTTGTCCGCCGAAAAGAAAAAGACCGACCCGGAATGCGGGTTCGGCGCGCCGGGGACGAAGACCGAGATGAGGCCGTTGCTCAGCGCTTCGGTTCGAACGCCGAGCTGCCATCCCCCTTCCATGGGCACGAAGACCACGGGGAGTTCTGCGATCTCGGCGACGCCCAGCGCGCTTGCGCTTTCCTGCTTCAGATAGCCGTAACCAGGAATCTTCGACAGTACCGACGACTCCAATGTATCGATGACGCGATGTGCGGTCACGGAGCGAGCGGCGAGCCCGGCAAGAAAGCAGATGAGCGCGATGATCGCCACCGCCAGCGCCGTCGCCGCACTAGCGCTCAAGTCCGAAGCGGCTGGAATGTGGACAAGAAGGGCGTTTAAACCCTTCTTCGCGTAGTCGAACGCCTTGGCGAGGATGACAATAAGAACAACGATCGGCGCCAGGAAAAAGATGCCGCCGACAATCGTCGTCCGTACGAATTGAGCGATCCTCTTCATAGATGATCTTCCTTGACGGTTAGTTGTGTCGGGCGACCAGCTCGGAGAGCAGCGCCGAGCGCCTCAGGCGATCAGGGATAGCGCAGAGCGACGTGCACGATGGGGCCCTCGCGCGTTGTGATCATCGCGAGGCCGCTACGCTCAAAGACCCTTAGCATCGAAAGGTTGTCCGAGAGGACCTCCGCCACCAGTTCGCGCAGGCCTGCCTTGCGTCCGATCGCCACCAGATGCCGCATCAATGCGGAGCCAATCCCCATGGCCTGATAGTCGTCGATGAGCGCGAAGGCAGCCTCGGCCTTGCCGGGCTCAATGACGATGTAGCGGCCGCCGCCGATCAAAATCGGGCGCCCGTCTTCGTCCGCGATCGCGACCAGCGCGACATGCTTGACGAAGTCAATATCGAGAAAGTAGTGGACCTCTTTCTCGGAAATCTCGTGTTTGGCCGCAAAGAAGCGGAGGTAAAGCGTTTGCGCGCTTGTCCGCGCGAGCGCCGCACGCCAGCCATCGAGGTCGTCGGGGCGCTGAGCGCGGATCGTGATCGTGCGCCCGTCACGCAGCGTTTCGGTCACCAAATACTTGGCGGCGTCGATCATGATCGAACCCCCCATCGACTCGCCGCGGCGTGGCTGCCGATACCGATCCACAAGTGAGCAACCTTCACCACGTGATGCGGGAGGGCGAACATGGGCGAGAATCCTCTGAACCGCCCTCCTCTAGCGAACCCGAATGACGCCGGGGCGCGGCGGGTGCGAACTCAGATTTGGCGTCGAACCTCAAGTCTCTTGCAGGGTTGCAACTGGCTTTGATTTGTTAGCTCGCTCTTGATCTCGGCCACCAGGGCGTTGTTCCTTTGCATTTCGGAAGGGACAACCTCCCAGCTCGCGGTCTCCTTCCCCTGTTCCGCCAGCCAAGTGATCGCTTCGTCATTTCGGCACTTGGCGCGCCTCGACCGTCCGGCCCTCTTCGACTGCAAGACCGTAAGCTGCTTGTTCACACGCGCATAGGCCGTACTGTAGCTGTGGTTATTTGCCAGCTTTATGACGATGTAACGCTCGGGCGCGCTCTCCGCCACGCCGCCAACGGCAAGGACCAGGAAGGCCGCGACAACCGATTTCGCCCATAGCCCGGCGCGGACCCGGCGCGGCCTTGGCGTTGTCATGCAATCCTCCGTTGCAACATCACCCCAGAATGTTGCTGTCACTGCGCGACCGGTTTTACGCTCGGCAAGTGGGCGCCCGTCGCGACCCATTGCTGGTAGGTTTCGAACGGCAATCCGAGCAGGTCGTAGGAGACGCGTAGATAGCCGTCGGCGCCGGTCGTGACCGCTTCCGGCGCCACGGTTTGCACCTCCTGCGCCATCACCCCGACATAAGCGGAATGGCCGCCGTTGTAGACGAAGCGATAGTATCCGAGGCCGTCGCTGAGCCGCCCGAGCAGCACGATATCGTGCTTGAGCCGCATATCGGACCGACGCCGGCCGCCGCCGCCTCCGCCGCGGTGCCCCCCCCCGCCGCGATGCCCGCCGCCATGCCCGCCGTGGAAACCGCCCCCGCGACCGCCGCCGTGGAAACCGCCGGCGCGAGCTCCTCCGAAGCCGCCGGGATGTGCGCCTCCGAAACCGCCCGGATGGGCGCCTCC
Organism: uncultured Alphaproteobacteria bacterium; assembly: GCA_963822215.1. Classification (GTDB taxonomy): domain Bacteria; phylum Pseudomonadota; class Alphaproteobacteria; order Rhizobiales; family Beijerinckiaceae; genus Roseiarcus. Next base: position 32,114 of record CAWGGX010000013.1, on the reverse strand, counting down.
GAAGCCGCCGGGCCGCGCGCCGCCGGGGAGGCCGCCGGGCCGCCCGCCTCCGGGATAGCCGCCAGGACGCGCGCCGCCGGGGCGGGGCGCTGGCCGGCTCGCGTTACCCGGCCGCGAGGCGGGCCGGGTTGCGGGCCGTGCGCCGCCGGGACGGCCAGCGGCTCCCGCGCCGCCGGGACGCCCGGCCCCCCCGACGCCGCCAGCGCCGCCTACGCCGCCGGGACGCCCGGCCCCGCCGACGCCGCCAACGCCTCCTACGCCGCCGGGACGCCCAGCCCCGCCGACGCCGCCAGCGCCGCCCACGCCGCCGGGACGACCGGCTCCTCCGATGCCGCCAGGGCCTCCCACGCCGCCGGGACGCCCCGCCCCGCCGATGCCGCCAGGGCCTCCTACGCCGCCGGGACGACCGGCTCCTCCGATGCCGCCAGGGCCTCCCACGCCGCCAGGACGACCGGCTCCCCCGATGCCGGGCTTGCTGCCGAGGCCCGGACGATAGTCCCCTCCCGGACGCCAGCGGTTGCCGGCGTTGATGTTGCCGGTGTTGATGATGTTGCCGCCTCCGACGACCGGGGAGCCCGACCGCCAGCCCGCGTAGGGGGCTCGCCAGCCGGCGTAGCCCGGCCAGACCGGCGGGCGGACCCAACCCGTTCCCCAGTTCCAGTAGTTGTTGGCGAAGATCGCGCCAACCGCCACGGCGGCCGCCCCGTACGTCAGAAAGGGCGCAACGCCGGTGTAGGGCTCGTAGGCCGCGACCGGATCGTAGGACGGGACGTAGACCATCGACGGGTCTGTCGGGGCGATCGCGATGATGTTTTGGCCGTCCTGGACGCTACTGGTGACGGTCTGCTGCGCAGACGACTTCAGGGTCCCCGAGCTCTCGGCCCTGGCGCGCAAATCCTGGATGACGTCAGCGACATCCTTCGGCTGATTGACGAAGGCGTCGCCAAGGTCCGTCGTCCAGTCGAGATTCTCGCTCATCTTGCTGATGACGTCCGGAAAGCGCGCCAGAGCCTTCACCGCCGGGTCATATTTGGCGCCGTCGATCGCCGAATAATCGTTCTTCGCAACGGCTTCCGCGTTTTTGTCGAGCCAACGGTGAACCTGGACGATCTGGATCGGATAGGCGCTGGCGGGCAGAACCTGCGCCAGAAGACTGTCGGGATAAAGCGCGATCGGCGCGAGCAGCTTCTTCGAGCTCGGCCCGGCTGAAACTGGTCTGCGGCGCGGGCGCCTGCGCAGCGTCTGGTTCCGGAGCTGAGGCCGCCGGCGCCGGAGGCGCAACCGGATTGTTCTGGGCTTCTGCAATCACCGGCGTCGCCGCAAGCAACGCTGCGAGCGAGAGGCTCATCAGGCGCATGCCGGATTTCGGTTCGCTGAGCGCGCGAATCATCGTTCCCTCCCTCACGCTTGGCTGTTTGCGCGCGCGGGGATTCGAAAGCCCCGTCTCAATCGCGCCGCTGGCCCATTGCCTATCATGGGCCGATGCTGCGGCAGGTCAACCTAGCAACCTGTCGGACTGAGTACTATTGGGACGGCGACTGCGGGTATGGAGGGGTACGCGATGTTCATATGGGCTGGTTTGGCTCTGGACCAGCTGCGGTCGGGCCTGCGTGGGCGTTGCGTGGGCCTCCCGGCCTTGCCCGCCGGAGCATTTCGCGCCGTCAGGCCGGAGCGAGGACGAACATCCGCTTCAAATTCCAGGCCATGGTCACGAGGCTCCACTCGCCGCGCACCTTTTCGAGCCCGCGCAAGGAAAATTGACGGAATCCGAGCGCGGATTTGATGATGCCGAACACCGGCTCCGGGGTCTGCTTGCGCAAGGCGTAGAGCGCTCGGCCCTCGGGCGTCTTCAACCGATGCGCCATCGCCTCGACCGGCGTCGGGTCGTCCGGCGCGGCCGGGGCCTTCTGGAAGCGCTCGCTCAGCGGCGGGTGATGGGGCTGGCGGCCCATCGCGATCATCGGCTCGACGCTGGCTTTTTCGCAGGCGGCCACGGCGCCCGCGCTGAAATAACCGGTATCGGCCAGCAGATGGTCGACCTTGCCGAGGCCTTCGGGCAACGCGCCGATCTTCTCCAGCATCGGTTCGACCTGGTTCTTGTCGTTGGGCGCCTGAACCACATCGACGGCCACGACCAGAAGACTTCCCGCTGCGACCGCGGCTTGCGCATTGTAGCACTGATCGAAGCCGCCGCCCGCCACCGGCATGATGCGCAACTCCGCGTCCGTCAGGTTGACCTGATCGGTCGGCAGCGGCCCTTCGGTCGGCGGCGCCGGCGGCTTGCCCCCGGGCTTCTTGCCCGTCGCCGCGATCTTCGCCTCGCGTGCCGCCACTTTGGCTTCGTGCTCGGCCATCTCGCGCGCATGCCGTTCCTTGGCCCGCGCCTCCATGGTCGCGCGCGCCTCGGCGATCTTGCGCAGGCGCTCCTCGCGCCGCGCCAGTTCGTCGGGGATCGACATCCCATCGGGAATATCAGCCTTGTCCGCAGCCTCCGCCTTGGCCATGAGATCGGCGACCTCGGCCTTCAGTTGCGCCTCCCCCCGGGCTCTTCGACCCGGGGGTTGCCGGCATGCTCGTAGGAAAGCGCGCTGTGCCGGCTGGCGTTGGCGTGGATCTTCGTCCCGTCCAGTCCGATCGTGCCCATCTTCAGAACGCCCATCTCGCGCGCCAACTGAAGAACCTCGACGAACAGCTTCTCGATCTCCTTCAAGAACCGCCGCCGAAACGTGGCAATCGTGTCGTGGTCGGGATGATCGTTGGCCGCGATGAACCGAAACGCCACCGAGTCGTAGGTCGCCCGCTCGAGCTTCCGGCTCGAAAACACCCCCGTCGCGTAGCCGTAAACCAACAGGCCCAGCAACATCCGGGGATGATACGAAGCCGACCCCGAGCCTCGATACGCCCCGCTCATCCGGCCAAGGTCGAGACCGTCGATCACTTCGACGACGAACCGCGCCAAATGCTTCTCCGGAAGCCACTCGTCCACCGAAGGCGGCAGCAGATACCCAGTTTGCCGATCGATCGTCCGGAAATTGTCCATGCGCGTCGGTTTAATACCCGAGAATCAACACCATGATTCTACCCCCACCAACCACGTTTGTCCCGACCACCAAACCGAAGGTGCGTTAAGTCCGACAGGCTGCTAGCGCTTTGACGCATATTTTGGTGGTCGGAAACCCGAAGACTTGGGCGACCCGTTGACGCGCAGGTTGCGCGGGGGAAAGCCAATTCCGGACAGGCTTGAAGGTGATAATGGTGGAAGCGCCGGCCGGTCGGATCGAGTTGTCAGGCATAGATTTGAGGGCATGAGCGAGATCGACAGTCTCACGGACGCAGGGCTGAGAACCCCGAAAGCCGCCGCCATCGCGGGCGTCGCCTTTTCATTGCTGACCCTGGCGAGCTTCGGGTTGCTTTGGCGAGCGATCCCCGCCGAACCGCAGGCGTCGGGCGCGTGGCTCGCGATAAACGCGAACGAGGTCGCGCTCGCGCTCAATCTGATCCCCTTCGCCGGGATCGCCTTTCTGTGGTTCATCGGCGTCATTCGCGACCGGCTCGGGCGGCGCGAAGATCGTTTCTTTGCGACGGTGTTCTTCGGCAGCGGCCTCCTGTTTCTCGGCATGCTGTTCATCGCCGCGGCCGTCGTCGGGGCCATGCTAATCGCGTTCAAAGACGAACCGGCCGCGTTCGCCGCTGCCCCCGAGTTTCGCTTTGCGAGGGCGGTCGCATACAGCGTGGTCAACGTCTACATGGTCAAGATGGCCGGAGTGTTCATGATCTCCACCTCGACGGTCGCGATGGCGACCCGGTTTGCGCCGCGTTGGCTCGCCGCGCTCGGCTATCTGTTGGCGGTCCTGCTGCTTCTCGGCAGCTCTTTCCTGCGCTGGAGCTTCGCGCTTTTTCCCCTTTGGGTGCTGATGTTGAGCATTCAGATCCTGGTGGGCAATTTTGGTCGTAGTTCGGAAGCTTGAGGTCGCAGCGAGCCGCCTCAGCGCTTGGTTCCCGGAGCCTCACGGGCGCTACTCGCTAGCGCGCCAGTCGAGCTGCGGCACGAGCTTGAACGGATAGTCCGGCTCGACATAGCCGCCACGCTTCTGCCGCTTCGGCAGGACCGGTTTCTCACTCGGCAGCTCCTTGTAGGGGATCTGCGACAGGAGATGGGCGATCGTATTGAGCCGGGCGCGCTTCTTGTCGTCCGAGCGCACCACATGCCACGGCGCCCAGGGTGTGTCGGTCGCCTTGAACATGTCGTCGCGGGCGCGAGAATAGTCGTACCACCGGCTGTACGACCTGAGGTCCATCGGCGACAATTTCCAGATCTTGCGCGGGTCGCTGATGCGCGCCTCGAGCCGGCGCGTCTGCTCCTCGTCGCGGACTTCAAGCCAGTACTTGATCAGGATGATCCCGGACTCGACCATCGCCTTCTCGAACTCCGGAGCCACCGCGAGGAAGCGCTCGACCTGCTCCATCGTGCAAAATTGCATGACCCGCTCGACGCCGGCCCGGTTGTACCAGCTGCGGTCGAAGATCACGATCTCGCCACCAGCAGGGAGGCGCCGCACGTAGCGCTGCATGTACATCTGCGACTTCTCGCGGTCGGTCGGGGCGGGGAGCGCGACGACGCGAAAGATCCGCGGGCTGACGCGTTCGGTGATCGCCTTGATCACCCCGCCCTTGCCGGCGCCGTCCCGGCCCTCGAACACGATGCAGACCTTCAGCCCCGCATGAACGGTCCAGAGTTGTAGTTTGACCAGTTCGGCGTGAAGGCGGGCGAGTTCGCGCTCGTAAGTCTTGCCCGAAAGCTTGGCCGGCGGCGCCGATTCGTCCTCGTCGCGCCGATTTTTAGCCTTTTCCCGGGTTGTCGCCATCGAAGTCCTCCCATGTGCGTCCTTTACAACACTGTCGCGCGTGCCTAGTAAAGCGCCGGAGCTGAACGATTGAGGCGGAGCTGGGGCCTCGGCTCGACCGAAGGCTGCGCGGTAGAGCTTTGGGCAGGAGACGCATCATGAAACATGTTCGGCGGTCCGCCTCCGTCGCGGCCCTGACGGGCGCCGTCGCTCTGACTCTTGGCCTCAGCGTCGGCCCGGAAGGCCGACTGTCGCCAATCTCGTCGGCGCATGCGCAGGGCTTGATCAAGAACCTGATCGCCCGGCTGCGCGGCGAGACGCTGCCCGCCGGCATCGTCAAATCCAACGGCCGCATCGAGGCGACGCAGGTCGACGTGTCCTCCAAATATGCCGGCCGCCTGGCCGAGGTCACGGTCGAGGAGGGGTCGAGCGTTGCGCAGGGGCAAGTGATCGCACGGATCTCGTCGCCTGAATACGAGGCCCAGCTGCGCGCCGCCCAGGCGAGCGTCCAGAGCTCCAAGGACGCGCTTGCGGCCGCTGAGGCCGAGATCACCTCGCGCCAGAGCGCGCTCGATTTCGCCAAGTCCGATTTCGAGCGCGGCCAGGAGCTGATGAAGACTGGGTTCATCACCAAGCAGGTCTTCGAGCAGCGCAAGCGCAATTTCGACTCGTCGGTCGCGGCGGTGGCGAGCTTCACCTCGCAGCGGGATCAGGCCCAGTCCAAGATCAAGAACTCGGAAGCCGAGGTCGAGCGCATCGAATCGATCATCCACGACCTGACGCTCGTCTCGCCGCGCAACGGCCGCGTGCAGTATCAGCTCGCCCGCGCGGGAGAGGTCGTCGCCGCCGGCGCGCCGATCGTCACCATTCTCGATCTCACCGACGTCTACATGACGATCTTCCTGCCTGCGGCGGATGCCGGCAGGGTCAACATCGGCGACGAGGCGCGCATCGTCCTCGACCCGGTCCCCGATCGCATCATTCCGGCCAAAGTCAGCTTCGTCGCCGCCGACGCGCAGTTCACCCCGAAAACGGTCGAGACCAAGGACGAACGCGCCAAGCTGATGTTCCGTCTGAAGCTCAAGATCGATCCCGACGTGCTAGAGGCGTTCTATACCAGGGTCAAGACGGGCATTCGCGGCATGGGCTTCGTGCGCACCAAGGCCGATGTCGCCTGGCCTGACGATCTCAAGGTCAATGTCCTGGCGCCGCCCAAGGCAAGCGACGCCGCCGCGCCGGCCGCTTCAGCGCCGCCGGCTGCGGCGCCCCAGGCTTCGGACGACAAGAACTCCCGCCGCCAAATGACCGGCGAGCCCATCGCGCGGGTCAATGGCGTGTCGCACCGTTATGGCGCGACCGTCTCGCTCAACGACGTCTCGATCGACATCCCGTCTCGCATCATGGTCGGCGTAATCGGACCGGACGGGGTGGGCAAATCGACGCTGCTCGGGCTGATCGCCGGGGTCAAGACCATTCAGGCCGGCGAGGTCCTGGTCTTCGACAAGAATGTCGGCGACGTCCGCAACCTCACCGAGATCCGCGGCCGCATCGCCTATATGCCGCAGGGTCTCGGCCGCAACCTCTATCCGACGCTGAGCGTCTTCGAGAACATCGACTTTTTCGGGCGCCTGTTCGGGCAGGGCGCCGAGGAGCGGCGCGCACGCATCACCGAGCTCCTGACCGCGACCGCCATGGAGAAGTTCGAAGCGCGCCCGGCCGGCAAGCTCTCGGGGGGCATGAAGCAGAAGCTCAGCCTCTGCTGCGCGCTGATCAACGATCCCGATCTTCTCATTCTCGACGAGCCGACGACCGGCGTCGATCCCCTGTCGCGCGGCCAGTTCTGGGACCTCATCAATTCCATCCGCGCCCGTCGGCCGCAGATGAGCGTCATTGTCGCCACCGCCTATATGGACGAGGCCGAGCGCTTCGACTGGCTGATGGCGATGGACGACGGCAAGATCATCGCCACTGGGACCCTCAAGGAGCTGCTCGCCAAGACCGGCGAGCCGAATCTCGACGAGGCCTTCATCGCGCTCATGCCCGAGGCCAAGCGCGCCCTGCACCAGAAGGTCGTCGTCCGTCCGCGCATCGCTTCGCCCGACGAGACGCCGGCGATCCAGGCGGAAGGGCTCACCCGCAGGTTCGGCGACTTCGTCGCCGTCGACCACGTCAGTTTCAAGATCCCGCCCGGCGAGATCTTCGGCTTTCTCGGCTCGAACGGCTGCGGCAAGTCGACCACGATGAAGATGCTGGTGGGTTTCCTGCCGGCGACCAGCGGCACGTGCGAGCTGTTCGGCCAGCCGATGGGCTCGGACGACATGCAGGCGCGGCGCAACGTCGGCTACATGACCCAGGCCTTCTCGCTCTATGGCGAACTGACTGTCAGTCAGAACCTCGAACTGCACGCGCAGCTCTATCATCTGCCGAAGGAGAAGATCGCCCCGCGGATCGCCGAGCTGCTCGAACGCTACGACCTGAAGGCTTTCGCAAACGCAAGGCCCGACAGCCTGCCGCTCGGCATCAAGCAGCGCCTGCAACTCGCCGTCGCGGTGCTGCACGAGCCGGCGATTCTGATCCTCGACGAGCCGACCTCCGGCGTCGATCCGATCGCGCGCGACGCCTTCTGGCGCACGCTGATCGACTTGTCGCGCGACGAGGGCGTGACGATCTTCGTCACCACCCATTTCATGAACGAGGCTGAGCGCTGCGACCGCATTTCGCTGATGCATGCAGGCCGTGTGCTCGCGGTCGGCGCGCCCTACGATCTCGTGAAGGAACGAGGGAGTTCGTCGCTCGAGGACTGTTTCGTCGGCTATCTTGCCGAGGCCGCGGGAATCGACCGCACGAAGTCGGTCGAGGCTCTGTCGGCGGAGGCCGTGCAGACCGCTTCCGAGAACATTGCGCCGCCGAAGCGCTTCAGCCTGGGGCGACTGTGGGCTTACGCGCGGCGCGAGACGGTCGAACTGCTGCGCGATCCGATCCGACTCGCCTTCGCTGGCCTCGGCCCGATCATCCTGATGCTGGCCTTCGGCTTCGGCATCTCGTTCGACATCGAAAACCTGAAGATGGCGGCGTTCGACCAGGACCAGACGCCGCAAAGCCGTGAGCTGCTGCAGGGCTTCGAAGGCTCGCGCTACTTCTCGGTGCAACCGCCGATCACCTCGGATGAGGAGGCGCAGCGGCGCCTGAGGAGCGGCGATACCCAGATCGTCGTCGAGGTGCCCCCAGGCTTCGGGCGCGATCTCCTGAACGGACGCAAGCCTGAGGTCGACGTCACGGTCGACGGCGCCATGACGTTCCGCGGCGAGACGGCCAAGAACTATGTTCAAGGGGTCGTCTCAAAACAGAGTGAAGAACTGAAACGCGAAGTTTTGCGGCCTGGCGCGCCCAACAAATGGAGCAACGACGATATTGAGGTTCGGTTCCGCTACAATCAGGCGTTCCTCAGCGTCAACGCGATGATTCCGAGCATCTTCATGCTTATGCTCTGCCTGATCCCGGCGATCATGTCGGCGATCTCGGTCGTGCGTGAAAAAGAAACCGGCTCGATCGCCAATTTTCGCTCGACGCCGATCACCCGCTTCGAGTTCCTGGTCGGCAAGCAGCTCCCCTACATCGCCATCGCGATGGTCAACTTCTTCACGCTCTATGTGATGGCGGTTTTCATCTTCGACGTTCCCGCCAAGGGGCCGTTCCTCGTTCTCCTGTTGGGGACATTCATCTACGTGATCGCCACGACAGGCTTCGGCGAACTGATCTCGTCGTTCACGCGCACGCAAGTCGCCGCTGTCTTCGCCACCACCATCCTTGCGATGGTGCCGGCGATCAATTTTTCCGGAATGCTTGCGCCGGTCTCCTCGCTTTCGGGCGGCGCGAGGGTCATCGGGCTCGCCTTCCCATCGTCGTGGTACCAGCAGATCTCGGTCGGCGTATTCGCCAAGGCGCTCGGCCTCGCCGACCTCTGGCGCAGCATCGCAGCGCTCGGGTTGATCGCGCTCGTGTTCCTGGCGCTGTCGCTCATGCTGCTTCGCAAGAAGGAGGCGTGAGATGTCCGAGGCCCCCGTCGCCCCGATCCCGCGTTTCGTCGAGCACAAGCCGCTGACTTTCGCCGACCACATCGCGAACGTCTATCATCTGATCATCAAGGAACTCCGGAGCATCCGCGCCGACCCGGTGATGCTGTTCCTGGTCATCTATTCCTTCAGCATTTCCGTGAATACGGTCGCGACCGGCGCGGTGACCGAGGCGACCAACCTCTCTGTAGGAATTGTCGACGAGGACGGCTCGGCGCTTTCCAGGCAGATCGCCGAAGCGCTGAGACAGCCGACGTTTCAGCCGCCGGTGCAAATCCGGGCGTCCGACATCGATCCTTTGATGGACAAGAACAAGCTCTTGTTCGTCGTCGAGATCCCGCCGAACTTCGAGGCGGACTTGCGCGCCCAGCGCAAAACTGGGGTGCAGATCAACGTCGATGCGACCGCCGTCGCCCAGGCCGGCAATGGCGCGAGCTATGTCAGAACCGCGATCGCCAACGAGATCCAGCGATTCCTGTCAGGCAAGGACGACTCGACCGCAGCGCCGGTCAATTTGGTCGTACGGGCCGCTTTCAACCCGAACCTCAAGACGGCATGGTTCTCGGCAATGACGCAGGTCATCAACCAGATCACCATGCTGACAGTGATCCTGACCGGCGCGGCGCTCATTCGCGAACGCGAGCAGGGCACAGTCGAGCATCTGCTGGTCATGCCGATCGTGGCGCCGGAGATCATGGTGGCGAAGATGATCGCCAACGCCCTTGTGATTCTGGTGGCGGCGACCTTATCGATTCAATTTGTGGTCCATTGGTGGATCGGCTCGCCGATCAACGGGTCGCTCGTCCTGTTCGTATTCGGGGCGGCGATCTATGCTCTGGTGGTCGCGGCGCTCGGCATCATGCTGGGCACGTTGGCCACCACCATGGGCCAGTTCGGGCTGCTCGCGATCCCCGTGCTGATGGTGACGCAGCTTCTTTCAGGCAGCAGTACGCCGATGGAAAGCATGCCGGTGTGGCTGCAATACGTCGTCCAGACCGTCAGCCCGACGCCGCATTTCGTCTCGTTCGCGCAGGCGGTGCTGTTCCGCGGCGCCGACGTCACGCTGGTCTGGTCGGAGCTTCTGGCGATGGTCGCGATCGGCGCAGTCTATTACGCGGTCGCACAGCGCCGGTTCCGGCGCGTCATCTTCGGCGGCTGAGCCGGTCGGGAAAGCCGGTCAGAAGATGCCGCGCGGTTCGGCCCACGCTGCACTGGTCGGCGCAACACGGCTCGCCGCGCCGACGAGAACCGCCGGGCCGTGTGGCCCGGCAGAAAACCCGTTATTGGATTGTGAAAGCCGTGGTCGCGTTCGAGTGGGACAGGATCTGCTCGGCCATGCCCCTGGCGCGGCTTTCCGGAACCAGCCCGTCGATGAACAGCGTCGACAGGCCGTGGACGAGGCCCCAGGCGGCCAGGGTCGCGGGACTGTCTTCCTGCCGCTTGCCCTCCGCGCCGGTAACGGCCTTCTGAAGGAAATCGAACGCTTCGTTCACGGCTTCGTTGAGCGCCGGATACTTCTCGCGGTCGGCCAGCAGCGGCCCGAACATCAGGCGGAACAGTCCGCGTTTCTGCAGCGCGAAATCGACGTAGGCGGGGCCGATCCCGCTGACCGGGTCGCCGCTGTCGGCCGCCGCTTTCAGCGCGGCCGCAAGTTCGCGGAAGCCTTCCGCGGCGACCGAGGCGAGGAGGTCCTCCTTGCTGGCGAAATACCGGTAGGCGGCTGTCGCCGACACGCCGACCCGGCGGGCGGCCTCGCGCAGCCCGACGCCATCGGGGCCGGCTTCGTCGAGCAGCGTCCTTGCGGCGGCCCGCATGGCGTTCGGCAGATTTCCGTGTCGGTAAGGGCGAGGAGCAGGAATCTCTTCCATCGTCGTTCCTTTGGGTTGTAGCCGCCCGCCGGAAACGTGGCGCAGGGCTAGTGGAACTTTCGAGCGCAGATTCCGTTCCGGGACCCGCAAATGCTCGACTGGCCGGCAAGCACACCGCCTGTAAGCGGCCGCCTCCCCCGAAGCGCCCCGACCAGATTATACCTACGCGGCCTGTGTTGTGGCACCCCGTGCCGCGTCGACATGCGTCATTACATGTCTGCAGCCTACAATACAGAAGTGGCGGCGATGCTGCCTTACGGCGACATTAAATATTGTTCACATCCGTTTGGCGACTGCCGCCGCAGGGCAGATGAGGCGAGGTCCCGCTTAGGCCCTGTGTTTTAGCAGTCGGTTTGCCGGGCGTCGCTACGGCTCGAGCCGGAAGCGCCGGGCTTCGCGTAAACCGTTGTCGCAACACGGCGAACGCGCCTATATACGTCGAGAGCGGTGACTTCGGGCCGTCCGTGCGCCCGCGAGCCTCAGCGATCAGGCAAGGGAGTGCGTCGTCCGATGAAGATCACCGTCAATGTCGACTGCACGCCGCTGGAGGCGCGCCAGTTCATGGGACTGCCGGACGTCGAGCCGATGCAGAAGGCCGCGATGGCGGAAATCGAAAAGCGCATGTTGGTCGAACTCGAGCGCTATTCGCCGGAATCGCTGTTCAAGGCCTGGCTGCCGATCGCCGGCAAGAATGCCGAGTGGCTTCAGGAGTTTCTCAAGCGTGCGACGCCCTGAGGCGCTCTGCCCGGAGCCCATTTCGGCCGGCGAAACCCTTTCCCGGCGAGGAGGCCCTTCCTACATTGGGGCCATGCCGCCAAGCGGCAAATCCAATGTCGGGTCGACCGCCGTCGCTACGGGTCGGGGGGCGACGCCAGAGGGGTGAAGCATGAATCTCGAGAAATATACGGAACGGGCGCGGGGTTTTGTTCAGTCCGCGCAGTCGCTGGCGCTTCGCGAAGGCCATCAGCAATTCACGCCGGAGCACGTTCTAAAAGTCTTGCTCGACGACGAGGAAGGCCTGGGCGCCGGCCTGATCGACAAGGCGGGCGGCAACTCGCGCGAGGCGCTGCAGCAGGTCGAGCTCGCGCTCTCCAAGCTGCCGAAGGTGCAGGGGGCCGGGGCGGGCCAGCTCTACATGGCGCCGACGACCGCGCGCGTCTTCGATAACGCCGAGAAGATCGCGCAGAAGGCGGGCGATTCCTTTGTCACCGTCGAGCGCCTGCTGCTGGCGCTGGCGATGGAGAAGAGCTCCGAGGCCGGCAAGATCCTGGCGAACGCCGGGGTGACGCCGCAGACCCTCAACGCCGCGATCAACGATCTGCGCAAGGGCCGGACCGCCGATTCCGCGAGCGCCGAGAACGCCTATGAGGCGCTGAAGAAATACACCCGCGACCTCACCGAGGCGGCGCGGTCGGGCAAGCTCGATCCGGTCATCGGCCGCGACGAGGAGATCCGCCGCACAATGCAGGTGCTGTCGCGCCGCACCAAGAACAACCCGGTCCTCATCGGCGAGCCCGGCGTGGGCAAGACGGCGATCGTCGAAGGCCTGGCCTTGCGCATCGTCAACGGCGACGTGCCGGAATCGATTCGCGACAAAAAGCTGCTCGCCCTCGACATGGGCGCCCTGATCGCCGGCGCGAAATACCGCGGCGAGTTTGAGGAGCGGTTGAAGGCCGTGCTGAACGAAGTGACTGCGGCTGAGGGCGGGATCATCCTGTTCATCGACGAGATGCACACGCTTGTCGGCGCTGGCAAGGCGGAGGGGGCGATGGACGCCTCGAACCTCTTGAAGCCCGCTCTGGCGCGCGGCGAGCTGCATTGCGTCGGCGCGACCACGCTCGACGAATATCGCAAGCATGTCGAGAAGGACGCGGCGCTGGCGCGGCGCTTCCAGCCGGTGTTCGTCTCCCAGCCGACGGTCGAGGATACGATCTCGATCCTGCGGGGCTTGAAGGACAAGTACGAAGCCCACCACGGCGTCCGCATCACCGATCCGGCGATCATCGCCGCCGCGACCCTGTCCGATCGTTACATCTCCGATCGCTTCCTGCCGGACAAGGCGATCGACCTGATCGACGAGGCGGCCTCGCGCCAGCGCATGCAGGTCGATTCCAAGCCCGAGGAACTCGACGAGTTCGACCGGCGCATCATGCAGCTCAAGATCGAGCAGGAAGCGCTGAAGAAGGAGACCGACGCCGCCTCGAAGGATCGGCTGAAGAAGCTTGGCGCAGAGCTTGCCGAGCTTCAGGAGAAGTCCGACGCGCTGACCGCGCGATGGAAGGCTGAGAAGGACAAGATCGGCCAGGCGGCGAAGCTCAAGGAGGACCTCGACGCGGCGCGCAACGCGCTCGCCCAGGCGCAGCGCAAGGGCGACTACGCCGAAGCTGGCAAGCTTGCCTACGGTACGATCCCAGAGATTGAGAAGAAGCTTGCCGAGGCCGAGACCAAGCAGCGCGAGGGCGGGCTGGTCGACGAGGCGGTGACCGCCAACCACGTCGCCCAGGTCGTGTCGCGCTGGACCGGCGTGCCGGTGGACAAGATGCTCGAGGGTGAGCGCGAGAAGCTCCTCAAGATGGAGGAGGAGATCGCGCGCCGGGTGGTTGGCCAGAAGGAGGCGGTGACCGCGGTGTCGACCGCGGTTCGGCGCGCCCGCGCCGGCCTGCAGGACCCGAACCGGCCGATCGGCTCGTTCATGTTCCTCGGCCCCACCGGCGTCGGCAAGACCGAGCTCACCAAGGCGCTCGCCGCGTTCCTGTTCGACGACGAGAGCGCGATGGTGCGCATCGACATGTCGGAATACATGGAGAAGCACTCGGTCGCGCGGCTCATCGGCGCCCCTCCGGGCTACGTCGGCTATGAGGAGGGCGGGGCGCTGACCGAGGCGGTCCGCCGCCGGCCCTATCAGGTCGTGCTGTTCGACGAGATCGAGAAGGCGCATCCGGACGTGTTCAACGTCCTGTTGCAGGTGCTCGACGATGGCCGGCTCACCGATGGACAGGGCCGCACCGTCGACTTCCGCAACGTGCTGATCGTGATGACTTCCAATCTCGGCTCCGAGTACCTGGTCAACCTCGAGGACGGCCAGGACGCCAAGGCGGTCGAGAAGGAGGTCATGGCGGTGGTGCGCGGGCACTTCCGACCGGAGTTCCTGAACCGCGTCGACGAGATCATCCTGTTCCACCGCCTCAGGCGCGAAGACATGGGCGAGATCGTCGACATCCAGTTCCGGAGGCTGCAGCGGCTGCTCGACGACCGGAAGATCGCCCTGTCGCTCGACGCCAAGGGCCGCCAGTGGCTTGCCGACAAGGGCTACGATCCGCACTACGGCGCGCGGCCGCTGAAGCGCGTGATCCAGAAGTGGGTGCAGGACCCGCTCGCGGCCGAATTGCTCTCGGGCGAGATCGGCGACGGATCGACGGTCAAGATCAGCGCCGCGCACGGCAAGCTGACGGTCAACGGCAAGCCGGTCGACGGCCAGGAGCCGGAAGAGGCGCCCACCAAGCCAACGGTGGTGCCGTTCCCGAAGACCTGACCGAGCGGACCGGTCACCCGCGAGCGGGACTCGGCGCGCTTAATTTGTGCTGCAATTGAGTATAGAACCAGCGGGCGCTTGCCCCCCCTCTCCCCGCAAGCGGGGAGAGGGCCGGGGTGAGGGGCTCGGCGATTGGCCGCCGCGGAGAATCTCCCGCGCCCCTCATCCTAACCTTCTCCCCGCAGGCGGGGAGAAGGGATCGACGGCGCCTGTGAGCTAGGGAAGCTTCAGGAGAGCACTCATCCGATGAGCAATCCTGTCGTCGGCCGTTTCCTCGGCGGCTCGCCTTTAGCGGTCGCGGCGCGGCTCATCGTCGTGTCCTTCGTCGTCGGCTTCCTGCTCGACGCCTTCGGCCTTGATCCGACGAGCCTTGTCGCCGAAGCCGTGCGCATGGCGCGCCACATCATGGAGTACGGCTTTTCCGACCTGCGCCAGTTCGGCCGCATCCTCCTCACCGGCGCGATGGTGGTCGTGCCGGTGTGGATCATTTTGCGGCTTCTCGACGCAGGCCGGACGCGCTGACCATCGCCTCGCGCCGCTCGCGGGCGGATCGCCGCCGGAGCCGGCGCTCGCCCTTTCGATCCTTCGACCCTTCGTTGCAGCTTCACTCCGTTTATGGGAATGTGCCGCCGCGGGCGGCTGGCCCGCTACGCGGCGTGGTCCGCGGTGGGGGGAACCCTGAAGTTTGGCTTCCATCGATCGGGAGATCGTTCCATGAAGAGAATGTTGGCTGTTTCGCTGGCGCTCGCCGGCGCCGTTTCGCTGTCGGCCTGCCAGACGCCGCAGCAGCAGAACGCCCTGGTGGGCGGGGCGCTCGGCGGGGGCACGGGGGCGCTCATCGGCTCCGCGGTTTCGGGCGGAAGCGCGGGCGGGACGCTCGCGGGCGCGGCGATCGGCGCGGCCTCGGGCGCGATGATCGGCGCCGCCGCCACGCCGCAGCCTGTCGGCAACTGCGCGCGCTGGGGCTACGACTACAACGGCAACCGCGTCTGCGTGGCCTATTATTGACGGACCGAATCGTCGCCACGATCCGCCAGCCGAGTGGACGTGAGCGGGCTACCTCCAACCGTGACGCCTTCGCGGAAAGGAATCGAAAACATGACAAGAAAGATGATCGCCGTCGCGCTGACCCTCGCCAGCGCAATCTCTCTATCGGCCTGCCAGACCCAGCAGCAGCAGACGGGCACGGTCGTCGGCGGCGCGCTTGGCGCGGGCACGGGCGCGCTGGTCGGCTCGGCGGTTTCCGGCGGCAGCGCCGGCGGCGCCATTGCGGGCGCTGTGGTCGGCGGGGTGGGCGGCGCCTTGGTCGGCAACGCCGTGACGCGTCCGCGCCACTGCGCGCGCCATGGCTACGACGTCAATGGCAACCGCATCTGCGTAGCCTGGTACAACTGAGGTCCCGCGTGAGACGCGACGGCGGGGCCGGGGGTCGCCTGTCAAGAGACCGGAATTGATGTCCGGTCCGACCTGCGACAGTCCGCTCGCCGGGGCGTTCCGCGCCTCGCCGAATTTCGGCGAGCGGCGCGGCGCGCGTGCGCCCAACACGCTCATCCTCCATTACACCGGCGTGCCGACCGGCGAGGACGCGCTCGCTTTGCTGGTCGATCCGGCCGCCGAGGTCTCCTCGCATTATCTCGTCTGGGAGGACGGGCGGATCGATCAACTGGTCGCCGAGCGTGATCGCGCCTGGCACGCCGGCGCCGGGCACTGGAAAGGCGAGAGCGACCTCAACTCGGCCTCGATCGGGGTCGAGATCGTCAATCCCGGACACGACGGCGGCGCGCCGCCTTTCCCTGACCCCCAGATCGCCGCGACCATCGCGCTGGCGCGCGACATCTGCGCACGCTGGAAAATCTGGCCCGAACGGGTGCTCGCCCATTCCGACGTCGCCCCGCACCGCAAGCGCGATCCGGGCGAAGCCTTTCCGTGGGCGCGGCTGCGCGAAGGCGGCGTTGGCCATTGGGTCGAGCCTGCCCCCATTTCCGGCGGCGCGCTGTTCCGGCACGAAGAGGATGGGCCGCCGGTGCGGGCGCTGCAGGCGATGCTGGCGCTGTACGGCTACGGGCTCGAGCTTTCCGGCGTCTATGACCGGCGCACCCGGGCGGTCGTGGCGGCGTTCCAGCGCCATTTCCGTCCCGAGCTGGTCGACGGCGAGGCGGACGCGTCGACGGTCGCGACGTTGAAGGCGCTGATCGAGGGGCTGGCGAAGGGGTGAGACAGCCTCCGGCGCAACGGCTGACGCGACTCTCTGCGCCGCTGCAGGCCGACCCTCCCGTTTGCCGGCCGTCAGCCTTTCACGACCGCCTCGTACGCCTCGCGCACTTTTTTACGCGTTTCGTCGAGCGCGGCGACGAAGGCTTCGAAATCCAGGAATCCAGCCGAGGCGGCGATGCGGCGCTTGACGCCCGAGGCGGCGGTCTTCGGATCGAAGGGGCCGGCGATGGCGAGCCGCATGAACGGGGTCGCGCCGTCGCGGCTCCGGCCAATGTTTTTGCGACAAATCCTTGACAAGGCCAGTGGAATACGTTCCCCTTATGTTCATGGAATCAGCGGGCCGATGCGCGGCGAGCGTGGGCGACATAGGGTAGGCGAGGTCGTGTCGAACGGCGCGGACGCGGTTCGGCCTTCGCCTTCGGCGGCCTGCGCGCCGTTTCGCGCGACGCGCAGAGTATAGAACAATCAGTAAATGTTATTTTTGGGTTGAGGCGCCAACCGCTGCTCGACCTTACGAGGGGTCGAAGCAGGCGAAACAAGAGGCGCGTTGTGACAGTTTTGTGCGCTTAAGCGACTGAAATCATGAGGCGCCTGCCAAGACTGCAGGGCGTGGAAGGCGGCCGGATTTGGTCCGGCTGACGCCGCCCCGCGCCGGCGTGTCTACCCACGCTCACCCTTTGACCACCGCCTCATAGGTCTCCCGCACCCGCTTGCGCGCTTCGTCGAGCGCGGCGACGAAAGCCTCGAAATCGGGAAAGCCAGCCGAGGCGGCGATGCGTCGCTTGACGCCCGAGGCGGCGGTCTGCGGATCGAAGGGGCCGGCGATGGCGAGCCGCATGAACTGGGTCGCGTCGGTGTAGAGCCGGTGCGCCTCGACGAGCGTCTGGACGGGAGCCGACGGAAGAAGCCCCGCACGCCCCGCCTTGTCGATCGCCATTCGCGTCGAGACGTCGAGGATCTCGGGCTTTGAATGGGCGAAGGCGAGGCTGAGGAACTGCGCGACGAACTCGATGTCCATCAGGCCGCCCCTGACGAGCTTGAGGTCCCAAGCGTCGCGGTCGCCCTTCTCCTTGGCGATCAGGGCGCGCATTTTCGCCACCTCGTGGGCGACCGCAGCCGGGTCGCGCTTGCGTGTCAGCGTGTCCCGGATCGCCCGGGCGACATCGGCCGCCAATCCCGTGTCGCCTGCGATGACGCGGGCGCGCGTGAGCGCCATGTGCTCCCAGGTCTCGGCTTCGTTGCGCTGGTAGAGGGCGAAGGCGGAGAACTGGGTGGCGAGCGGTCCCTTGCGACCCGAGGGCCTCAGTCGCATGTCGACTTCGTAGAGCGATCCGCGCCGGGTCGGCGCGGTCAGCGCGGCGAGCAGGCGTTGGGTGAGACGCGTATAATAGACCACGGGACCGAGCGGCTTCGGCCCATCGGACTCGTCGGCGTCGGCCGGGAAATCGTAGATGAGGATGAGGTCGAGGTCCGACGCCGCCGTCATTTCGCGCGAGCCGAGCTTGCCCATCGCCAGCACCGCCACACGGCCGCCGCGGACGTTTCCGTGGTCGGCGGCGAAGGCCGCCTCCACCTGCTTCAGCATCGTCCCGACCAGCGCCTGCGCCAGCGCGCTATAGGCTTGGCCGGCGCGGTCCGGGTCGAGCCGGCCCGAGAGAAGATGGAGACCGATCAGAAACATCTCCTCGGCGGCGAAATCGCGCGCCCGGTCGAGTGCGTCCTCGGTGCTGCGCGCCTGCTCGACATAAGTCTCGGCGCGCCGGCGGGTCGCCTCCTCGTTGAAGCTGTCCTCGAAATCGGTCGTCCGGCCCGGGTCGATCGCCGCGTCGAGCACATGCGGGCGGGTCGCCACCACCTGGGCGAGCCGCGGCGCCGAACCGAGCACGTCGCCGAACAGTTCGCGCACATCGTCGTTGGAACGCAGGATAGACAACAGCTCAACGGCAGCGTTCATCCGGGCCATCGCCCCGTCGAAGGCGGCGAGCGCCGCATCGGCGTCGCCGGAGCCGGCGAAGGCTTCGAGCAGCGCCGGCGTCAGTTCCGTCAGCACCTCGCGGGCGCGCGCGCTGCGCACCGCGGGCCGACGGCCGAAGTGCCAGCCGCGGATCGTCTCGGCCGCCGCTTCCGGATGCTGGAAGCCGAGCCGGCTCAACGTTGCGAGCGTCTCCGGATCGTTGGTGACGCCGGTGAAGACGAGATTGCCGGCCGCGGCGCTGAGGGTCGGCGCGCTCTCGAACAGGCGCGCGTAATGCTTTTCGACCTGGGTCAGGTGAAAGGTGAGGGCCTTGGTGAAGAACTCGAGCCGATCATAGCCGCAGAACCGGGCAAAGCGGGAAAGCTCGGCGCGCTCGAACGGCAGGCGCTGGGTCTGTTCGTCGGCGACCATCTGCAGCCGGTGCTCGATCGTGCGCAGGAAGAGATAGGCCGCGGTCAGCTCCTTCACCGCCTCCGCCGTCACCCACTTCTCGGCGGCGAGCTCGCTGAGCATGTCGAGCGTGCGCGAGCCGCGCATCTTTGGCCGCCGGCCGCCGAAGATGAGCTGCTGCGTTTGGACGAAGAACTCGACCTCGCGAATGCCGCCTCGCCCGAGCTTGACGTCGTGTCCAGGCACGACCACGCGCTCGTGTCCACGCACCGCGTGGATCTGCCGCTTCATCGCGTGGATGTCGGCGATCGCGGCATAGTCGAAATACTTGCGCCAGATGAAGGGAGCGAGATCGGCGAGGAATCGCCGTCCGAGCTCGAGATCGCCCGCCGCGGGACGAGCCTTGATCAGCGCTGCGCGCTCCCAGTTCTGTCCGACCGTCTCGTAATAGGCGTAGGCGCTGACCGTCGAGAGGGCTGCCGGCGTCGAGGCGGGATCGGGCCTGAGCCTCAGATCGACCCTGTGCACGTAGCCGTCGGAGGTGCGCTCCTGCAGAAGACGCGCCAGCGCCTTGGTGATTCGCACCAGCAGGGGCGCAGGCTCGACGCCGTCGGGAATCGCGGCGGCGGCCTGGTCGTAGAGCACGATGAGGTCGATGTCGCTCGAATAGTTGAGCTCGCGTGCGCCAAGCTTACCGAGGGCCAGCACGACCAGGCCGCAGCCGGCCTGAAGGTCCGGCGCGTCCAGATCGAGCGCGAGCCGGCCGCTCAGCGCGTTCTGCCGCAAGAGGAACGCGAGCGCTTCGCCGACCGCGGCGTCGGCGAAGCGGGTCAGCGCCTCGGTGGTCTCGACCACGTCCCAGACGCCGCCGATGTCGGCGAGCGCGATCAAGAGCGCCGACTCGCGCTTGGCGAGACGGAGCGTCCGCATCAGTGCGGCCTCGTGGTCGTCGCGGCGCGCGGTAAGGCCGGCGATGACCGCGTCGAGCGCCTCGCGGGGCGGCTGCGACAGCAGGCGCGCGAGTCGGGCCGTATCCTCCGTCGCCAGCGTCCAGAGATAAGGCGAATGGTCGGCGAGGCCGAGGAGCAGATCGCGCGTTCTGCCGAGAGCGATCAGCGGCGCCAGCGCCTCCGCCTGCGGAGCGGCGATCAATGCTTCGAGCCGACGGCGGGCGGCGGCCGGGGCGGAGAGCCGCGGCGCGCCGGCAATCCGTTCAGCCAGCGATCGGCTCATTGATCGCCGCGTGCGCCGGTCCCGGCAAAGAGAGCGGAGTGGGCCCGGCGGGCAGAATCACGCGCACGCGCAAGCCCGGCCGGTTGTCCTCGAGCTCCACCCTGCCGCCATGCATGCGCGCGACCGCGGCGGCGAGTGAGAGGCCGAGTCCCGAGCCCGGGCGCGAGCGCGAGCCTTCGAGCCGAACAAAGCGCCCCAGCACGCGTTCCCTGTCCCGCAGCGAGACGCCCGGACCGCGGTCGGCCACAATCAGCTCGACGTTATTGCCCGAACGCCGGGCCGCCACGACGATTTCCGGCTTGACGGCGGCCTCGACGCCATCCGTCTGCGCGCCGTATTTCAGCGCGTTGTCGACCAGATTGGCGATCGTCTGGCCGATCAGTTCGCGATTGCCGCGGATATGCAGCGGGCCGTCGACGGAGACGGTCAGAGCAACCCCCTGCTCCTCCGCGATCGGCTCGTAGAGCTCGGCGACCGCGCGCGCGGCCTCGCCAAGTTCGAACGAGCTTTGCCCGTCGACGCCCGCCCCGGCCTCGGCGCGCGCGATCAGCAGAAGCGCGTTGAAGATCTTGATCAAGCTGTCGGACTCTTCGATCGTCTTCTCCAGGGCCGTGCGATAGGCGGCGGCGTCGTCGCCGAAGGCGAGCGCCGCTTCGGCGTGGTTGCGCAAACGGGTGAGCGGCGTGCGCAGATCGTGCGCGATGTTATCCGACACCTCGCGCAGGCCCTGCATCAGGAGTCCGATGCGCTTGAGCATCGCGTTCAGGCTTTCGGCCAGCCGGTCGAGCTCGTCCCCCGAGCCGGAAACCGGGAGTTGGCCGGTCATGTCGCCCTTCATGATCCCATGCGCCGAGGTGTTGATGTCGTCGATGCGCTTGAGCACATTGCGGGCGACGAACAACGCCCCCACGGCCGCGAGCGCGGCGAAGAAGATCAGAGAGATCGCCAGCGCCCGGACCATCACCCCTTCGATCCGGGCGCGGTCGCCGAGATCGTGGCCGACCAGGAGCAGGAAACCGGGCGGCAATTTGTAGATGCGGACGAGCGCTTGGCGGACCCTGTCGCCCGGGCCGTTGGTGCGGTAGTTGACGACGATGAATCCGCGCCGCTCGAGCACTTCCAGCGGAATCTGCTCGACGTTGCCGGCGAGCGATTCGCCGGCCGGGTCGGTCAGCAGATAGAGCGCCGCGCCCGGCTGGCGTTTGCGCGTCTCGATCGACGAGTAGAGGCCGACGAGCCCGTCGTGGTTGTAGGTGTCCGCCAAGCCCTTGGCCTCGGCGTCGATCGTGCGGGCGATTTCCTCGTCGACGACCGAGATGACCTGCCAAGCGATGATCGCGAGCACCACGCCCGCGCCGACCGCGCTGACGGCCAGAATCGCCAGCGCGAGGCGAAAAGCGGTCGCGCGGAAAAGCTTAGCGAGCGCCGTCACGAATCATGTACCCGGCGCCTCGAACGGTGCTGAGCAGGGGCGCGTCGAAGTCCCTGTCGATCTTGGCCCGGAGTCGTGAGACATGGACGTCGATCACGTTGGTCTGGGGGTCGAAATGGTAGTCCCAGACATGCTCGAGCAGCATCGTCCGGGTGACGACCTTGCCGGCGTTCTGCATCAGATACTCGAGCAGCCGGAACTCCCGCGGCTGCAGCACGATCTCCTCGCCGCGGCGAGTCACTTTGTGAGAAAGCCGGTCGAGCGTGAGGTCGCCGACCCTGTATACCGTCTCCTCCGGAGCGCCTGCCGGACGGCGCCTCGCCAGCGTCTCGACCCGGGCCAGCAGTTCGGAGAACGCGTAGGGCTTGGCGAGATAGTCGTCGCCGCCCGCTCTCAGGCCCTTGACCCGGTCGTCCACCTGTCCGAGTGCGGACAGGATCAGAACGGGCGTTTCGTTCTTCTGGCTACGCAGCGAGCCGATGAGCGTCAGGCCGTCCATCTTCGGCAGCATCCGGTCGACGATTGCGACATCGTACCCGCCATCGAGCGCCATGTCGTAACCGCTGACGCCATCGTGGGCGGCGTCGACCACGTGCCCCGCTTCGCGAAACGCCTTCGATAGATAGGCTGCGGCGTCGCGGTCGTCTTCGATGATCAGGATTCGCATAAGCCGATATATAACAAGACTGGGCGACTTGGCCAAAATAGGTGCGGCGGCAGGTCCCTGGGGGGCTGAATGTGGGACCTGCCGCCGCGTTGCCGGCGTCGCGCGGGCGGGGATTGTGCGACCGCCGACTGGACGAAAGGAAGCGCAAATGCGCTGGGCCGGGGACGAGCCCATGTTTTCCTTCCGCCCATTTGTTGCCGCCGCGCCGTCACTCTGGGCGCGGCGCGCCGGAACCTCTAGGACGCGCGTGTCGGCAGGGCGAGGAAGCGCTCGCCGTCGTCCGATTTCACGCGAAACAGCACACTTCTCTTTCCGTCGCTCTTGGCGGCGTCGATCTCCTCGGCGACGTCGGACGGCTGGCTGACCGCCTTGCCGCGCACCTCGAGGATGACGTCGCCGCGCTTCAGACCTTCGTCTGCGGCCGGGCTGTCCGGATCGACCCCAGCCACAACGACTCCGCTGTCCCCCCGATTGGCGCGCAACGTCAGACCCAGCTTGGCAAGCTCCGTTGCATCTCCTCCCGGGGCAATGTCCGCTTTCTCGGCCTTGTCGGGCGGCATAGTTCCCACAGTCACGTCAACCGTCTTCGGCGCGCCGTCGCGGACAAGCGTTATGCTCACCGTCGTCTTCGGACCCATCGACGCGATCCGGCGGGCGAGCTCATGCGGATCGGGGACCGTCTCCCCGTCCAACGCGGTGATGACGTCTCCGCTTTTCACCCCGGCGGAGCCGGCGGGCGAATCCTTTTCGACCCCGGCGACGAGCGCGCCCTTGGCGTCCTTCAGGCCGAGGCTGTCGGCGATGTCCTGCGACACCAACTGGATCTGAACTCCTATCCAGCCGCGGGTGACGGCGCCGTTCGCCTTGAGTTGATCGATGACGGTTTTGACCACGTCGCTGGCGATGGCGAAACCAATCCCGACGCTGCCGCCCGACGGCGAGAAGATCGCGGTGTTGACGCCGACCACTTCGCCCTGGGCGTTGAAGGTCGGGCCGCCCGAGTTGCCGTGATTCACCGGCGCGTCGATCTGGAGAAAGTCGTCGTAGGGCCCGGCGCCGATGTCGCGGCCGCGCGCCGACACGATGCCCGCTGTGACTGTTCCGCCGAGGCCGAAGGGATTGCCGACCGCGATCACCCAGTCGCCCACCCGCGGCGGCTTGGACGTGAACGTTACGAACGGGAAGGTTTCGCCGGTCACCTTCAGGAGGGCGAGATCGGTTTTCTTGTCGACGCCGATCACCTTGGCCGGGATGGTCTTGCCGCCCGCGAGCGTGACCTCCACCTCGCTCGCATGATCGACAACATGGTTGTTGCTGACGATGTATCCGTCCGAGGAGACGAAGAATCCCGATCCTTGCGCCCGGGTCGTATGACTGCGCGGCGCCGGGTCGTCGTCGTCCGGCAGACCGAAGCGCCGGAAAAAGCGGTAGAGGGGACTGCCGGGCGAAAGGTCCTGCAAGCCGTTCCCTTCGTCTAAGTCCGCGATCTTGACCTTGACGGATACGACGGCCGGGGTGACTCGATCGACGATGTCTGCAAACGACGCCGGCCCGGCGGCCGGCTGAGGCGCGATCGCCCGCTGCGTCGCGGTCGCCCCGACTGCCCGCGCTGAATCTGAAGCGGTCTGCGCTGCTGCGCTAGCGAC
Source organism: uncultured Alphaproteobacteria bacterium (assembly GCA_963822215.1). Classification (GTDB taxonomy): domain Bacteria; phylum Pseudomonadota; class Alphaproteobacteria; order Rhizobiales; family Beijerinckiaceae; genus Roseiarcus. The sequence goes on along the minus strand of CAWGGX010000013.1, from coordinate 8,240 downwards.
GGCTATGCACGCGGCTCCCGCGAGCAAGGCCCTCCGCAGCACAGTGGATCGACCGAAGTCGCGCATTCTGGATCCCGTCCACTCGGTCGCCAAGCGGAAGGGCGACCTTGGCGCCATGATCGCCCCTGCGCCCTAACCTTCGCATGGCTCCAACATGAAAGCTTTGTAATGTTTACGTCGCATGGCGCACGCCCTTATCGGACGACCGAGGACCCCGCCGCGCTTTCCATGGCCGCCGGCCCCTGATAGCAGCGCGGTCCATGGGACCTTCGTCCGGCGCCACGCGCGCAACCCTTTCCGCGACCCTGATCGGGTTCGGCGCGATCGTGCTGTGGTCGGCGCTCGCGCTCATGACGGCGCTCTCGGGAGAGGCGCCGCCGTTCGAACTGGCGGCGCTCACCTTCGCCATCGGCGGCCTATGCGGGCTCGTCTATGCGGCGGCGCGCGGGCGGCTCTCGGCGCTGTGTCAGCCGGCCAAGGTGTGGGCGGTCGGAATCGGCGGCCTGTTCGGCTATCACGCGCTCTATTTCGCGGCGCTTCGCCGCGCCCCGCCGGCCGACGCGAGCCTGATCGCATATCTCTGGCCGTTGCTGATCGTTCTCTTTTCCGCCGCGCTACCGGGCGAGCGGCTCAGCGCGCGCCACGTGATCGGCGCGGCGCTCGGCTTCGCCGGTGCGGCGACGCTCTTTCTCTCGAACGGGGCGAGCTTCGCCGGAGCGGGCGGGGAGGCGCTCGTCGGCTACGGCTTAGCCTTCTGCTGCGCCTTCGTCTGGTCCGGCTATTCGGTTCTGTCGCGCACGCTGGCGGGCGCGCCGACCGAGGCGGTCGCGGGCTTCTGTCTCGCCACCGCCGCGCTCGCGGCGGCCTGTCATGCGGCGTTCGAGACGACGGTGGTTCCCGCGGGCCGTGGCGAGTGGCTCGCCATCCTCGGCCTAGGGCTCGGCCCGGTCGGACTCGCCTTCTACGTCTGGGACTATGGGGTCAAGCACGGCGACATCCGTCTGCTCGGCGTCGCCGCCTATGCTGCGCCGGTGCTCTCGACGCTCATTCTGGTGGCGGCCGGCGTCGCACCCGCGACGCCGTCGCTCGCCGTCGCCTGCGCGCTGATCGTCGGCGGCGCGGTGGTCGCTTCCCGCAACGCCTGATTCGCCATGCGCGAGAGCGGCGGACGACAAAAAGCCGGCCCGGGGGCCGGCTTCATCGCCGTTGCGGATGGGCGTCCGATCAGGCCTCGACGGGCGTGTTCTTCGGCTTGAGCACCTGACGGCCGCGGTACATGCCGGTCTTCAGGTCGATGTGGTGCGGACGACGCAGTTCGCCCGAGTCCTTGTCCTCGACATAGGCCGGCGCCTTGAGGGCGTCGGCGGAGCGGCGCATGCCGCGGCGGGAGGGCGAGGTTTTGCGTCTCGGAACGGCCATTGATACGACTCCAAAGCGTACACGCGCGAACGAACGTCTTCGCGGGGGGAGAAACGGGGAAGGCGGGCTCATACACGCAAACGCACGCAAACGCCAGCCCTCGGGCGCGACAAAACGCAACTGCCAAGCCCCTCCCTCCGCCCCTCGTCCTGAGCCTGTCGAAGGACGTTCCAGCGCGCACGGACGTCGCTGTCCACTGGAGTATCCTTCGACAAGCTCAGGATGAGGTTCTTACGAATACAATATGCGTCTCACCCAGCTTGGAATTATGAAAACGCCGAGGACATGGCGGACCTCGCGGTCAGGCGGAGCCGCGCGTCTCGAAGGCGGCGAAGGCGATCGCCTCGCGCGGGGCGCGGTCGGCCCAGAGGACGAACTGGAACGCCTGATAATAGGTCTCGCAGGCCGCAACCGCCGCCTTCACCACCGCCGAGCACTGGGCGTCGCTCGCGTTCGCTCCGCCGGCAAGGCAGAGCGAGTGACGGAACATGACCAGGTCCTGCTCCCGCCAGATGTCGAAGTGGCCGAGCCACATCTGCTCGTTGATGAGCTGGATCAGTTCGCCGACCGCCGCACGCTTGCGCGTCGGCGCCTTGAGATCGAACGAGCAGGCGACGTGCAGCGATTCGATGTCGGGAAGCCAGGTGAAGGCGAGGTCGTAATTGGCCCAGTCGCCGGCGACCAGGATCGAGATCTCGTCCTCCTCGGCGCGGTCAAAGGTCCATTCGTTGATGGCGGCCAATCGCTCCACCACGTCGACTGGATGTTCGGGTCGATCGTCGGCGACAGTCTCGATCATAGTCATCAGGAGTTCTTCCGGCGAGGGATACGGGACGCGGCGCTACGACACAGGCTCGAGACGACGCGCACCGACCTCGCCCGCCGCCCCCTGCGGCCCGCTCCGGCGTCGGAGCGGACGGCCGCAACCTCAATGATTCGTAGCGAATCGTAAACCCAGCCGGCCCAGCCGTCCACAGAATCAGTGAAACGAATCGAGACTCTGCGAAAGAAGGTGAATCCCGTCAGGGAGTTGGCCCGGCAAGCTTCGCCTCGAGCGCGGCGACGCGGGCGGCGAGCTTCTCGTTTTCCTCGCGGGCTCTCGCCGCCATTTCGCGCACGGCCTCGAATTCCTCGCGACTGACGAGGTCCATGCCGGCCATCATGCGCTCAAGCTGGCTCTTGGCGAAGGTCTGCGCTTCCCGCCGGGCGCCGTCGGCAAGGCCCGCGGCGTCCGTCATCAGGCGGGAGAGATCGTCGAAGAATTGGCTGTTGGTCTGCGGCATGAGCGGCTCCCGGTTCGCGCAGGCGGCGGCGTCGGGGCCGCGGCGCGAGGGATATGTGGCGCGCCCCGGCGCAGCGCGCAAGGGCGGGCGCGCCCGCGAGCGCAGGACCGCGTCCGCAAATCCGCCGGCGTTTCCGCGCCGATGACAAGCAGGCCGAAGGGGCGCTAGCATTGCGGGCCACGGGGAAACGTCGAGGACATTCCATGCGCATCCAAGCCGCCGTTCTCAGGACAACAGGCCTGCCGCCGCCCTACATCCGGTCGCGGCCCCTGGACGTGGTCGAACTCGATCTCGCTCCGCCCGGACGCGGCGAGGTGCTGGTGCGCATCGCCGCGGCGGGCTTGTGCCATTCGGACCTCTCGGTGATCGACGGCTCGCGGCCGCGGCCGGTCCCGATGGCGCTCGGCCACGAGGCGGCGGGCGTCGTCGAGGCGCTCGGCGAGGGCGTGACGGACCTTGCGGTCGGCGATCACGTGGTGCTCGTCTTCGTGCCGAGTTGCGGGCGCTGCAGCCCCTGCGCCGCAGGGCGGCCGGCGCTCTGCGAGCCGGGCGCGAAGGCCAACGGCGCCGGGACCCTGCTCTCGGGCGAGCGGCGCCTCGCGTTCAGGGCCGAGCCTGTCAATCACCATCTCGGCGTCTCGGCCTTCGCCGAGCACGCCGTCGTCGCGCGCGAATCCTGCGTGAAGATCGATCCCGAATTGCCGCTCGAGCTCGCGGCCCTGTTCGGCTGCGCCGTGCTGACCGGCGTCGGCGCGGTGATCAACACGGCCAAAGTCGAGCCGGGCGCCTCGGTCGCGGTGGTCGGCCTTGGCGGGGTGGGCCTCAGCGCCGTCATCGGGGCGAAGCTCGCCGGCGCGCGCCAGATCGTCGCCGTCGATCTCTCCGACGACAAGCTCGCCTTTGCGCGCGAGCTCGGCGCGAGCGACACGGTCAACGCCGGCGCGCCGGACGCCGTGCAGGCGGTCCGGACGCTCTCGGGCGGCGGGGTCGAGGTCGCTTTCGACATGGCCGGCGCCGTGCCGGCGCTCGAACTTGCCTACGCCGTCACCGCGCGGGGTGGCACGACCGTGACGGCCGGCCTGCCGCATCCGGACAAGCGGATGGCGCTCGCGCCGGTGACGCTGGTGGCGGAGGAGCGGACGCTCAAGGGCTCGTACATCGGCTCGGCCGTCCCTTTACGCGACGTTCCACGCCTCATCGCCCTCTTCAAGGCCGGCAAGCTTCCGGTCGACGCGCTGCTGACGCACCGGCTCAGGCTCGACGACATCAACGAGGGTTTTGATCGCCTGCGCGAGGGAATCGGAGTCCGGCAGGTGGTGATCTTTTCCTAGAGCCGGCCATCGGGGCCGCGATTCCCGCCGCCCCGGAGCAAGGCCCGACGTTGGCGCCGAAGGCGCCCGGCATGCCCTCGCCCGGCGGAAACCGGCGATTCCGAATTCCCTGCTAGCAGGGAATTTTCCGCCCGCCGCTTTTCCGTCCGCGCCGGAAATCGTTGGAATTTCATCGGCCTGTCGGCTTGCAATCCGCCGGTTGCGGCCCCCGGCTCCCACCAGAACAGGAAATTGATGGCGTGCTTTACAGGGAATTTTCCACCTGTTCTGCGCCGGAACAGGGAATTGAACAGGGGCGAAACCGCGGGCTGAAATTTCGCTTCCGCCAGGTTGCATTTGGCCGCCGACCGGACCCGAGCCAGGGGCCGCCGGACGCTGGTGGGCCAGGCGAAATGTCACCGACCGACGCGTCTCCAGATCCGGGCAGGAATCGCGTAATTTAACGATCTGCGAGAGGGCTTTTCGAGCGATGGTCCGCTCCCGCGAAGGCGGCGAGGGCGCCCGGCCGCTGCGCACAGCGGAGAGCAAAACACCGGTAAAGGCCCTATATCAGGCTCCGGGACAGCCGGGGCGTCAGGGAGTCTGCTTATGAATCGAACGGAGCAACGGACGGCCATCGTGACCGGGGCGTCGCGCGGCATCGGCGCCGCAATCGCCGAGCGGCTGGCCCGCGACGGCTTTCGCGTGCTGGTGAACTATTCCGGCGACGCCGCCTCCGCTGAGGCGGTCGTCGCGACAATCGTCCAGGCCGGCGGGACCGCCCGCGCATTCAAGGCCAGCGTCGCCGATCCCGCCGCGGTCAAGGCCATGTTCGACGAGGCCGAGCGGGCGTTCGGCGGCGTCGACGTCCTGGTCAACAACGCCGGAATCATGGAGCTGGCGCCCTTGGCCGAGGCCGAGGACGAGGCGTTCGACCGCATGGTGGCGGTCAACCTCAAGGGCGTGTTCAACGGCCTCAGGGAAGCGGGACGGCGCCTCCGCGACGGCGGTCGGGTGGTCAACCTCTCGACCACCGTGGTCGCGACCAGCTTTCCGCACTATGGCGTCTACGCCGCCACCAAGGCGGCCGTGGAGACTCTGAGCCGCATCGCCTCGAAGGAGCTCGGCGCGCGCCGCGTGACGGTCAACGCGGTGTCGCCGGGGCCGGTCGAGACGGCGCTTTTCATGACCGGCAAGACGGAAGCGCAGATCGAGGCCGCCAAGGCGCGCAGCCCGCTCGGGCGGCTTGGCCAGCCGGACGATATCGCCGGCGTCGTGGCGTTCCTGGTCGGCCCCGACGGCGGCTGGGTCAATGGTCAGGTCATTCTGGCGAACGGCGGGGCGGCGTAGAAACCTTGGAGGAGGTAAGGCGTTGGCGCGCCGCTGAGGCGCCGGTCAAACTCGACGACATCAACGAGGGCTTCGCCTGCCGCCCAAGCAGGCGGGTCGAGGTGAGGCAAGCGGGCGACGTTTCGCGGACCGCTTGACCTGCAAAGTGGTCCGGACCACACTAGACCATGTTTTAGACAGGAGGCGGGTGATGGCGTCATCGTTGCTTCGCAAGCGATGGTCGGCCGGTTCGAAGCGAGGCGAAGCGGGCGTGCGCGCGCCGGCCAAAGCCTGGACGGTCGTAGAGGCAAAGGCGAGGCTTTCCGAGATTCTGCGTCTGGCGCGAGCAGGCCAGCCTCAGACCATCGGAACAGAGGACGCCTGCGTCGTGGTGTCGGCGACCCAGTTCGAACAGTCTCTTCAGTCGGGACACTTGGGCCGGTACCTGATCGAGAGCGCGCCGCGCGGCTTTGAGCTCGAATTGCCGTCGCGATCCCACGATCGCGGCAGTCCGTTTGATGACGTCGACGGAAGCTTTTAAGCGTGGCGTCTTTTCTGCTCGACACGAATGTCGTCTCGGAGTTGGTCAAACCGGCTCCGGACGCGGGCGTGCTTAAATTTCTTGCGCGCGAGGGCGACCTCTGGCTGAGCGTCATCACACTTCACGAATTGGCTTTTGGCATCGCGCGCCTCGGCGAAAGCGGCTGGGTGCAGCGTCTGACGACATGGCTTGGGTCCTTAAGGACAAGGTTTGGCAGCAGGATTCTGCCTGTTGATCAAATGATTGCCGAAGCGGCGGGGAGCGGTCGAGGTCGCGCGGCCTCGCAGGGCCGCGTCGTCGCCCCGCTGGACGCCCTGATCGCGGCCACGGCGCAAATGCGGTCCCTGACCTTGGCGACCCGAAACATCCGCGACTTCGAAGCGCTCGATGTGCCGGTGATTGACCCTTGGAGCGCTTAGAGCAGTTTTCGAGCAAAGCGAAGCGCCCTCGTCATTGCGAGCAAAGCGAAGTCGCTTCGCTCCTCGCAATGACGATTCAGTGTGGTCGAAGACCACTCTAAGCCACTCTAAGAATGCGAGTCCCGCCGTGACATTGGCGCGACATTTCATGGGACCGGAATCATCCGTGCCTATCCGGTTAAGACGACGTACCGAAACTACCGAATCAATTCAAACAACCCGCGACCGTCATTGCGAGGAGCGACCCCCGGGTCGAAGAGCCCGGGGGGACGAAGCAATCCATGCCGCCGCCGCGCCCTGCGGCATGGATTGCTTCGCCCTCGGCTCGCAATGACGACGGGGGAATTGGGCGCACTTATTTTGCTGAGTGTCCTAAGACAGACACCCACTCCATATAGGGATGCCGGAGCCATTGTTTCTTCGGCGCAACCAAGCGCCACGAACGACCGTCCCTGAAACAAGTTAGCTCGACCGCTGCGTAACGTTCGTCCCAAACAATCGAACGACCGGAGTCGACGTATTGCTGCCGTTGCAGATCGCGACCTTGGACGCCTCAGTTGGTGAAGGGTTTCGGGCGCCGGCCCTTTGCAACGGTGGGCCTGCGGCCGGGGCCGGCGCTCGAAAGCCTCCCAAGGAGGAAACCGCGGGGAGGTAAGGGGGACCGTTTGGCGATCGCGCCTATGGGGATTTGAGGATCGCGGACGGCTGACGAGCGAGGCGTTTGCAGCGGGCCGCGCTCAGAGTTTTCAGCGGAAGGGACGACGGCGGCTGTTTTCGATGGCGACGATGCGCCGGAGCGAGGCGTTGGCTTCGGTCGCAGGAGGACTGGCGACCTCGCGCGGGCGTCGCGCTCGTGTTCCGGCGCGCGGCTGGAGGCGGAGGCGATCGACGGTGCGAGGCGGGATGCATGGCGATGGTCATGAGGTGTCGATCCTGATCCGGCTCGGGGATGGCGATCGCGCGGGGCGGGGGCCGCCGAACGTCTCGACGACGATCATCCGGCCGCCGCAACACGGGCAGCGGCGCGCAGGGGAAAGGTCATCGGCCTGACTGTCGGCCCCGGCGCACGAGGGCTGGGGCGCATTGTCCGTCGCGGCGAGCGCCTGGCGGACGCGCTCGATGTTGCTGGCTCGGACCGCGCCGGCGAAGAGGCCGTAGTGTCGGATGCGGTGGAAGCCGCTCGGCAGGACGTGCAGGAGAAAGCGGCGGATGTAGCGTCAGGGTAAGCCCTGGAAAGGAGGATGAACACGTGATCTGAAACCTTTCAATGCGATCCAGAGGGTTCAACTCCCTCCCGGCAAAGGCGAGCCAGCCAGCCGGAAGTGAGCCTTGCCGGGCTGACGGCAACGTCAGTCTGGAAGCGTAGGCAGCAGGTGCCGAAGCCGCGCATTAGCCTCGAAATGCTTTTCTTGTTGGAGCCTTCGCTGTCATTCGAGCGGGGGCAGCATCGACGAGACCGCCAATGGCCATGGGCTCGTCGGTCCGACCGGGGTCTTGGAGCGGGGCAGAGGCACGGGACGGATCGCCTGGGAACCTGAGAGATCCCGCTCATGCCCACGTGAGAGCGAGCCGGCAGTTTGGGCAGCCGGCTGAACAAGTGCCCGGGCCCGGGGCCGGTCCTCCACCGATCTGGGAGCGCCATGCGGCGAGCACGAACACTGGAGGGATCGCGTGGTGCTCGGAAGCGAACCAATAAGCGACCGGGATTGCGCGAGCGGGAAGTCGTAGCGCCTTCATAGTACCAACCACACGCGGGGAACTGGACCCACCGGGACCCGACTGAGGGAAGGGAGGCGCCACGGGACGAGAGCCGTTGGCGAGAAACACGGGAGAAGACCTTGAGCTTCGCAAACCTGTCCACGAAACGACAACGGATAGCTGCGCTGGCAAGAGCCAAGCGCGGAGCGGCGCTTTCCACGCTGCACCACGTCATCGACCT
>CAWGGX010000012.1:0-16543 GCA_963822215.1 uncultured Alphaproteobacteria bacterium | reverse complement strand
ACTCCGGCCTACATGCTCACCAGGGAACGGCTGCTTCCCGCCCAATTCCGGGCCTTCCTGGCTAGCCTGGTAGGCGCGGTCTCCCTCCGGAGCGGAAGTTTGCTTCTGCCACGGCCGCGTGCTCACGTGATGCCGTCGCGCGCGATCGGCCCGGCGAGACACGCGTTCAGCGCGTCGCGCAGCGCACGATAGTCACGCTCCACGTGGTCCTTGAACCGAGAACCGTAAACGTATCGCGCGCCCCAGTGAAAGCGCGAAGGGGTGTAGTTCGGCATCATCGTTCGCACCGGCTCTATCGCGTCGTGCGCTTCGTCAAGGCGCCCTTGCAAGGCAAGTGCGGCCGCGAGGCCCAGCCAGTTCCATGGAGTGTTCGGATAGAGCCCGATCGAGCGGCGGGCGAGCGCCTCCATCTCTGCGGTCTCGCCGAGCTTCCAGCGGCGCCAGACGGCGTAGAGAAGCCAGAGGAATGTGCGCGGATCGCGCGGACTGAGACGCAGGGCGCGTTCGATCAGCGCGATCGAGGCGCGCGGGTCTTCTCCCGCCATGCGGCGGATGTGGCCGAGCAACGCCAGCGCGTGCGGGTCGTCGGGCTCGCCACGAACCGCCGCCTCCGCGAGCGCGAGGGCCTGGTCGATGTCGTGAGCGCCGATCAGCGCGGTCTCCGAGCACATGGCGAGGGCCGACCCGGCGCCGATATCGAGCTTCAGCGCTTCTCGCAGGTGCCAACGCGCGCGCCAATTGTCGCGCCAAGGCTGCGCGGACATGCGGGACCAGCTTTGCAACGTCAGGAGGTAGGCGGCCATGGCGTGGGCCTCGTTGGACTCGGGATCCAGGGCCACGGCGGCGCGAGCGGCTACGAGCGCACGGTTGAGGTTTTCGGCGTAGGGCTGCTCGCGCAGAAGTTCGGCGCGAGCCCGCATCAAGGCGGCGCAGGCGTCGCGCGGCGGCTCGCGCCCGTTGCTTTCGCGCAGGACCTCGGCGTACAGCACGCGCGGACTGAGGCGCGCGGCCGTCTCGCGCACGATGCAGTCGCGGAGGTCGCCCTGGCCATCGGAAGCGGCCTCCGGTCGATCCGCCCAGATGTGAAAGCCGGTGCGCCCGTCGATCAGGCGCACGTTGCAGCGCAGCCCGATCGCGCTTCGCGAAATCGCTCCTTCGACCAGGTATCGGACGCCGAGTTCGCCGGCGATGGCACGCGCGTCCATCCGGGCGCCCCGATAGGCGGAGGCGGAATGGCGCGCGCAGACGAAAAGCCCGCGCATGCGGGTTAAAGACGCCGTGATTTCTTCGGTCACGAAGTCGCCGAGATAGGGATCGGGAGGCGCGCTTGGCTCCGAAAGATCGTCAAACGCCAACACGGCGATCGAGGGACGATCCGCGATCTCCGGCGGGGCTTGCGAAGGCGGCCGGCGAACCGGCGCGGCCTGGCCGAGCGCCGCTCGCAGCCAATGCGTCGTCTGCGCCGCGGAAGCGGGAAGAGCGACCTAAAAGGCGTTCGCCGAACTCCGCGAAAGCTCCGCGCGCACGTCCTCGATCAGCGCCACAATTTCCAGCGCCGCTTCCAGCCCCGCGGCCTGAAAAACGCTCGCATACGCCTCGTATCGCCGCTGCGCGCCGCCAAGGTCGCCTTCTGGCGCTTCCTCGCCGTAGCGCTTTCGGCGGCTTTCTGGGTGACACCGGCCGTACGGGCGTACCCGAATGGCGCTGAAGCGCCGCCGGAGACCCAGCCCTTGAGATCGTTGCGATCGGGGGCTCGCGTCCGTGACGGGGCCGGATTTGTCGCGCCCGTCGCAACGCAGAGAGTTGACCACGTCCAACAAGCTCACGGATACTCAGCTCATGCTGCTCAGCGCCGCGTCGCAGCGCGAGGATCGCCATTTGACGCCTCCGGCGGCCGCCAAGCTTCTTGACGCGGGACTTGTGAAAGAAGTGCGGGCGCGCAAGGACGCGCCCGTGTGGCGGCGCGACGACGAGACAGGACAGGCGTTCGCGCTCAAGCTGACCGCCGCCGGTCTCAAGGCGATCGCCGCCGAAGCAGACGAGGTCAGCGGGGAAGCGGCGCCGACGTCGGAATGCCGCGGCGCGCCGGCAAAGCCCGCAAAGCAAGCTGAGCCATTTCCCTGCTAGCAGGGAATTTTTTTCGGCGCGATCGGCGCGCCGCGCCGAAAAGCCAAGATATGTCATGGCGTTGCTGGCTATACAACCCGTCGGCTGTGGGCTAGCGCGGGCACGGAACAGGGAATTTCAAACGACCGGAACAGGGAACGAACAGGCGCTTTCGGAGCGGATCAGGGAAAGAACAGGCGGCGGCGCCGAGCGTCGCGACCGGATGCGCAGAGGTTGCATCGGAGGCTTGACGGCCGCCTCCAAAGGGTCGCCGATTTTACGATCGGAAGGACCGGGGACACGTCTGAGGCGGTTCGCATCGGCCTCGGCGGGCTCGGCCGCCTTGGCCGCCGCCATGCCGAAAATCTGGCGTTTCGCGGCGCCGGCGCTGATCTCATCGCCGCGGCCGGCCCAGTCACCGAGGAGCGCGCCTGAGCCGAGACGACGCTAAACGGGGTTGCGACCTATCCCGGACTGACGGAACTTATGGCTCATCCCGGCCTCGGCGCCGTGTGGCTGGCGGCATCGACGACGCTGCACGCCGATCGGGTCATCGCCTCGACCCGGGAGCAACCGCAGATCCGAACGCGTCTGCGAGCCTATCGAAATCGCGAAGCTATCTGGAAATGGTCGTGCCGCCGCCGCTCGCGCGGACTTCCTGGTGGAGCTAAGGGGATTCGAACCCTTGGCCTTCCCGGGACATTGATTTTCATCATTATTGTGCGATAATCAGGGTCTGATGGTACTCAATGTGGGTACGCATAGGGGTACGCAGCACGGGTAAGCAGGCGCAGGGCGGGAGCAAAATTAGTGGCGCGCACTGTTCGAGATCGCCGATGGCTCGAGATGCACGCGGGCACATGGCGGGTGACGCTCGCGGTCCCCAGGGTCCTACACGCCAAGCTGGGAACCCGTCTCAAGCGATCTCTTAAGACTGACAGTCTCGCGGTCGCCAACCAGCGCAAGCTTCGGGTCGTCGACGAGTTTCGAACGGTGATCACTCGCGAGTTGGAAACCCTCGGAGTGCTCCCGCGTACAACGATAGCGGAGGCATTGGCGCTCAGAGACCAATTGAAAGAAGCGGACAGCGAGTTCGCCGCCAACGACGCGCTGCGGGAAATCGCTGAACTCGCGACCGATCTTCGGGGGCCACAAATCGCAGAGCGGTACTATGACGATTCGAGCGAGCCTGACCCGGTTTACGATCCCCGTCGTGACGCGCTCGCAGGTGAATTCCTCGGGATCGTGCGGGGCGCCGCAACCCCAATTAAATTGCATCACGAATCCTATCTCGCAAAGATAAATGTCAAAGCCCGCACAAAAGGAGATGACATTCGCGCAATCAAATATCTTTCGGAATGGTGCCTGGCAAAGGGCATTCCGGCGTCGCTCGAATCGATCACGAGAAAAACGGCGGTTCGTTTCATGGGCGACCTGGAAGGATTATCCGGCAATTTAGAGCCTGCAACCCAGAACAAATACCTCAACCGCTTGTCGCGCTTTTGGCAGTACCTTGTGACGCGGGAAATAGTGGGCGCCAACGTCTGGGCGGGCCTGCATGTCGAAGGAAAGCAAAAAGAGCACGACAAAGAGGAGCGCGCCTTCACGGATAACGAAGTCCGAAGCCTGTTAAAGGGTGGCGCGCCGCCGAAAATGATGGACTTGATGAAGATTGCCGCGCTCTGCGGAGCGCGTCTTGACGCAATTGTTGATCTCAAAGTGAGCGACGTCGCAGACGGAGTGTTCACGTTCAAGCCGCAAAAGCGCGAACGCGCCCCTCGCGATGTTCCCATTCATCGTGAACTTCATGAGATCATCGCCACGCGGACCCTCGGCAAGGACCCGAACGACGATCTATTCCCTGAATGGCCCCGGCCCAAGAAGATAGGGTCTACTCGCGAACGATCGTTCAAGGCGAGTAATGCGTTCACGGAATATCGACGCACTTGCGGGGTAGACCAACAGGTCGAAGGCTTGCGACGTTCCCTCGTCAATTTTCACAGTTTTCGCCGCTGGTTCATCACAAAGGCCGAACGCGCCGGCTACAGCGGCGACCTTATTGCTGCAATCGTTGGCCACAAGCGCACCGGGATGACGCTCGGTCGATATTCCGAAGGGCCCGAGATGAAGATGGCGCGAAAGTGCGTCAATGCGGTGCGCCTGCCTCCCTTGGACGACACTCCGATTCGTGAGGACCGGAGCTTGACGCCGAGGCGCCGCTCAAGATGATGGCGCGCCGTGGCCGACCCACGAGCTCCAACCCGACGCGTGTCGGCCAGCGCCGCTGACGCGCGGGCTCGTCATAATGTCATACTGCCGTATCGAGACCATGTAGCAGGATCGGTCGTCGCAAGCCTCCGGGTCGAGCGCGGCGGCAATATCCTCCGCGACTTGGCGCGCAACATCGTGATCCTGTTCCTCGATCTCATTTAGGATGTGCAAAACCCAGGTGTGACCGGGGAGCACAATCAAGCGTTCTACGTCGCCGACGACGAAGGCGAATTTATCTGAACCACCCGAGCTATTCGGTTGTTCAGTGGCGATCCTCTCGACGCGAGAAAGTCGGCCCCGAAGGGCGCTCGCAACGCTTCAATTCTTTTGGTGCCCGAGCGCCCAGACGTAGGCGACGACGGCGTCGATGTCGCCCGGAGTCAGGTTGCCGTCCATGCCGGGCGCCATTTTCATGTTGTGGCCGATGGTCGTTTTTATCGCGGCCACGCTCCCGTCGCCCCAAATCCACATGCCAAGAGTCAGATCGTTCCCGTTCGCGGTGCCTTTGGCGTCGACGCCATGGCACTCCGCGCACTTTCCGTCCGCCGCCTCGCCGTGGAAGATCTTGTCTCCAAGAAGAACCTGCTCGCGCGTTCCGCCCAGCGGGACCGGGAGCACTTCGGGATCAGGCCGTCCTTGTCCTGCGTACGCAATGTGCGGAGCCGCCAGGGCAACGACAAGCGCGCTCGCGCTAAGGACCGTCAGACGCGACATCGCGGATTCCTCCTGAACCAGACGCTACGCGAAACCGGGCAGGAGGGCTAGGACTGAACTGGCCGAGCGCCGGGTGACGGGGAAACCGAGTCTTCTGGAGCGCGATGGAATCGGGTCCCGACCGGCCGGAAGCCGGCGGTCACTCTGCTGAACCAAAAGATGCGCGCCCAAGGGCGGACGGCTGATCAGTCGCCTACAAGCCTTCCGTTGGATTGCAGCCTGCAACAGCGTCATGTAACCTAACCAATCGATTACAATTGGCCGTCGCTCCGCTGCGGAGACGCCGCCTGACGATCAACTCTGGAGGAAGCGAAGGATGGGGCGTACAGCCGCTGCCGTCCATGTGGAGCGCATTACCAAGGCGATTTCGAGCGGCGACGCCGCAAGCTCCGCCGTTGCCGCCTCGTGGCGGCGCTCCGGGCGTCTCCATGCGCTCGATCCCGCCAACAACGCGCCATCGGTGCGTCTTACCAAAACCGAGATCGCCGAAGCACGCGAGCGTCTGGGTCCGCTCCCGGCCCTTGCTCAATCCCATCTCGATCGCCTGTTTCAGGCCGTCGGCGGGGTCGGCTGCTCGGTCCTGCTGGCCGACGTGAACGGCGTCGTCCTCGAGCGCCGCGGGGCGGCATGCGACGACACGACCTTCGACACTTGGGGGCTTTGGACCGGAGCGGTCTGGAGCGAGAAATTCGAGGGCACCAACGGCATTGGAACCTGCCTATTCGAGCAACGCTCCGTAACGATTGATCGAGACCAACATTTCTACGCCCGCAATGCGCTGCTCGCCTGCACAACGGCGCCGATCTATGACGAGCGCGGCGACCTCGTCGCCGCGCTCGACGTCTCCTCGTGCCGCGCCGACCTGACGGCTGGTTTTGCGAGACTGATCGCCACCGCCGTGTTGGAGGCCGCCCGCGCGATCGAGGTCGAGAATTTTCGGGTCGCCTTTCCTCAGGCGCGTATCCTGCTGGCGCCCGTAGGGGAGCGCGCCGGCCCCGCGCTGCTGGCGGTTGATCGAGACGATCTCCTCGCGGGGGCGACGCGTGCGGCGCGTCAGGCGCTCGGCATCACTGCGCAGACCCTCGCCCGGCCACGCCCCGCCGCGGATGTGATCGGGCTCTCTCATTCAGCCGGGGACGACGTCGAGGCCGCAGAACGGGCGGTGCTGATACGCGCGCTGGCGCGTTCGGGCGGCAATGTCTCGAAGGCGGCGAAACTCCTCAACCTCTCGCGCGCGACACTCCACCGCAGAATAAATCAGCTCGGACTGCATCGCTAATGCCGGGATGAGAGGGAAGTGTCGCAGAAATGCGACATTCTATCTCTGACGCTTGCGCATACCCCCTATGCCGCGCAGGAATGTCTTGGCAATCCTCCTCGTGCAGCGCCGCAGTCGGCGGTGTCCTCACAGGAGAGTTCAGGACAAAGTAAAACCGCGGTCGCCCCGGCAACGCTGCAGCGAACGCAACCTTACAGCGGCCCCAATCTCGCCCTAAGTCTGACATGCCTTCGTCAACTGACGGTGACGGTCGTTGGGACTCGCGGGCAATGAACGGGTTCATGCGAAAATAGTTTGGAGGAAACGCAATGGCAAAATTTTCTGGCGCGCTCCTCGCGAGCGCGGGAGCTCTCGCGACTCTGCTGCTTGGCTTCGCGCCAGCCAGCGCGAATGAATCCGTCATCAAGGGCGGCCAAGACCCAGACGAATGGGCGGTCTACGGCAAGGACTACGCGAACACGCGCTACAGTCCGCTGAAGTCAATCAACACGACAAACGTAGGCAATCTCAAGCTCGCTTACGCGTTCCAGCTCGCGTCACTGCGCTCGAACGAATCGACGCCGCTCGTCATCGGCGACACGCTGTACGTCTCGACCTCGTGGGGCCCGAAATATGTTTATGCGCTCGACGCGGCGACCGGCGCGCGCAAGTGGACTTATGAGCCCGACATGCCCGACGACACGCTGCAGTTCGCCTGCTGCGACGTCGACAGCCGCGGCGTGGCCTACGCCGACGGCAAAATCTTCGTCGGCCGGCTCGACGGCAAGCTGGTGGCGCTCGACGCCAAGACCGGCAAGGAGCTGTGGAAGTCCGACGTCGTCGACTATACGCAAGGTTCGGTCATCTCTTCGCCCCCGCTGGTGGTCAAGAACCTGGTCATCACCGGCTTCGGCGGCGGTGAATACGGCGCGCGCGGTGCGCTGCAGGCCTACGACATCAACACGGGCAAGCAGGTCTGGAAGACCTACACCGTTCCGCTCAAGGACGAGCCGAACGGCGACACCTGGAAGGGCGACAGCGCAGTGCACGGCGGCGGCGCGCCGTGGCTGGTCGGCTCCTACGACCCCAAGACCAACACCGTTTTCTGGGGCACGTCGAACCCCAGCCCGTGGAACACCGGCGTTCGTTCGACCGGCAACGGCGACTTCGGCAAATTGACCAACCTCTACACCGCCTCGACCCTCGCGTTCGACGCCGACACGGGCAAGATTAAGTGGTGGGTGCAGACGACCCCCGCCGACGCGTGGGACTATGACGGCGTCAATGAAAACGTGCTCGTCGACCTCAAGATGGGTGGAGAGACCGTGCCGGCGATGATGAAGGCCGACCGCAACGGCTTCTTCTTCGTCGCCAACCGCGAGACGGGCAAAGTATTGTCAGCCGAGAAATACGTGCCGACCACCTGGGCCGACAAGTGGGACATCAACACCGACCGCGCGGTCGAAGTCGCTGACAAGCGGGCGGGCCCCGGCCATCCGGTGAAGGGCGTTTGCCCGAACCTGATCGGCGGCAAGAACTGGCAGCCGATGTCCTATAACCCGGAGACCGGCCTCGTCTATATCCCCACCAACAACGTATGCATGGACTGGTCGGTCAGCGACGTCACCTACAAGCGGGGCGTCTTCTATCTCGGCGGCGAATTTCCCCCGCACGACGGGCCGGGCGGCTATCTCGGAGAGCTGATCGCGTGGGATCCGGTCAAGCATGAGAAGGTCTGGGGCATGAAGTCCGATCTGCCCTTCAACGGCGGCACGCTGACGACCGGCGGCGACCTGGTGTTCTGGGGCGACCTGCACGGCGACTTCCGCGCGATCGACGCCAAGACCGGCAGCGAGCTGTGGAAGAAGAACCTCGGCTCGGGCATCGGCGCAGGCCCCATCACCTATTCGGTGAACGGCAAGCAATATGTTGCGGTCGTTATCGGTCGCACGGTCTCGATCCCGTCCTTCGTCGGCTACATCGGCGAAAAAATGATCGCGGCGACCCCCGAAGGCGGCGCGCTGTTCGTCTTCACCGTCGATTGAGCAACAGCGAGAGGGAGGAGATGGAGATGCGTTTTGTTTCTTTACACACGGCGTTTGCTGTCTCCGCCCTGCTGGCGGCCTGCGCGAGCGTTCCTCCCGCGCTCGCGCAGGATCCGCCTGACAATGCGTTGCGCCTCTGCGCAGACCCCAGCAATCTGCCGTTCTCCAGCGACGATCCGGCCAAGCCTGGTCTCTATGTCGAGATCGGCGACGCCATCGGCAAGGCCCTTGGACGACCGGTGACGCATGTCTGGTACCGCACCTATTTCGGCAAGCGCGCGGTGCGCGTGACCATGCTCGCCAAACAGTGCGATGCAACCATCGGCCTGCCCGAAAGCGACGATTTCATGGGGCCGAAGGTCATCTTCTCGAAGCCGCTGTTCAACCTCGGCTACGCCATCGTCGCGCCAAAAGAGCGGTCGATCGCGAACGTCGAGGAACTCAAGGGCAAGCGGGTTGCGGTGCAGTTCGAAACCGAGCCGCAGAACATCGTCGGCCCGCGTGACGACATCGAAGCTGTCACCGTGCTCTCGCCTGACGCGGGCATGAAGGCGCTGGCGGAAGGGGGGGCCGACGCGGCCTTCCTCTGGGCGCCGTCAGCGGGCTACCTCAACAAGACCGCCTATGAGGGACGCTTCGCCGTCGTCCCGGTCGATGGGCCGAGGCTCAACTATCCGACGGCGATCGGCTACGCCAAGGCTTCGAAGAGCTTGCGCGATTCGATCGACGCCGTTCTGCCCGAGGTGTCGAAGCAGTTTCCGGCGCTGCTGGCGAAGTATGGCGTCGGCCCCGACGCGCCGGAGACGCACGGCGCCGCGGAGAGGCCTGCTGCAGTCGAGAAGTCCTCGCTCGTCGTCGCTCAGGCGGAAGGCGCCGCGACGCCGGCCTCTGCTTCGCCGGCCCCTCAGGCGACGCCTGCGTCGACGCCCGCGGCCGCGCCCAGCCAGACGGCGAAAGCCGAAGTCGGCGCCCGCGATCCCGGCAAACCCGCCGGCGATGGAACGGGAGAGTTCGACGTCGCGCCTGTGCCACCGCCCGCCACCCCGGACCTCATCGCCGCCGGCAAGGAAGTGTTCAACGGCACCTGCGCCCATTGCCACGGAGTGGACGCGATGCAGGGGGTCAAGAAGATCGACCTGCGCCGCCTGACGCTGCGGTACGGCGACGGGGCGCACAACATGTTCTGGAAGACCGTCCACGAGGGCCGGCAGACCAAGGGCATGCCGGCTTGGAAGGAGGTGTTCACCGACGAGCAACTCGCCCAAATCTATGCCTTCCTGTCGGCGATCCAGTCGGCGGAATAGTCGAGCGGTTTCTCTCACGTCGGACCGAGAGCATCGGAACCCGGTTTTGGCTTTTACGGTTGCCGATCGCTCTGCGATCGAGGCATTCCGTGGGACGAAGGATGAAGGCGATGATCACGAGACGTTTGTTCTTGCAATCCGGCGCCGCGGCGACGGCCCTCGCCGCGGGGGCGCGCGCCGCGCAAGCCGATACGCCGGGCGTGACCGACACGGAGATCAAGATCGGCCAGACCATGCCCTACAGCGGTTCGGAGTCCGCCTATGGCGTGATCGGCCGCACCGAGGCCGCCTTCTTCAAGATGATCAACGACAAGGGCGGCTTGAACGGGCGCAAGATCGACCTGATCAGCCTTGATGACGGCTACAGCCCACCCAAGACCGTCGAGCAGGTGCGTCGGCTCGTCGAGGACGAGAAGGTGGCCTTCCTCTTCAACACGCTCGGCACCGCGCCCAACCTTGCGATCCGACAATATCTCAACGACAACAATGTCCCGCAGCTCTTCGTGGCCACTGGCGCGAACATCTTTGCCGACCGGGCGCGCTATCCCTGGACGATGGGCTACAATCCGAGCTACGAGACCGAGGCGCACGTCTACGGCAAGCATATCCTGGCGACCAAGCCGGACGGTAAAATCTCGGTGCTGTTCCAGAACGATGGGTTCGGCAGGGACTATCTCGACGCACTGAAGGAAACGCTCGGCGACAAGGCCGGCGCGATGATCGTCAAGGAGGCCTCCTACGAGACGAGCGAGCCGACCGTCGACTCGCAGGTCGTGACCTTGCAGGGCTCGGGCGCCAACATCTTCCTCATCGTTGCAACGCCAAAATTCGCCGCGCAGGCGATCCGCAAGTCCTACGATCTCGGCTGGAACGCCGTGCGCTATCTAAGCAACGTTTCGCCATCGATCGCGACCGTCCTGAAGCCCGCCGGGCTCGAGAAGTCGAAGGGCCTCATCACCGGCGGCTACGTCATCGACGTCAACGATCCGCATTGGAAGGACCAACCGTCGATTCAGGAATGGAAGGCCTTCACCGACAAATACATGTCGGCGAAAGAGTATGGCGACGCCAATGCGGCCTACGCTTTCGGCGTGGCCTCGACCATGGTTCAGGTCCTCAAGCAGTGCGGAAGCGACCTGTCGCGCGAAAACGTCATGCGTCAGGCGGCGAACCTGAAGTCGTTCGCGGCGCCAATGCTAATCCCTGGCATTACCGTCGACACGTCGCCCGACAATTTCAGCCCGATCCGCCAGCTGCAGCTCCTGACGTTCGATGGGACAAGCTGGCAGATCGTCGGTGCGGTGATGCACGACTGATAGTAGAGGGCGGTCTCAGGTGTGGGCGCTTCGTGCCGCCAAGCGAAGCGCTCGAAAGTGCAAGCGCAGGTATAGTCGAGGCGGATCCCCGTGCCCGCGCGCTCGCAGGGCGGGTGGGCCTTATGGCCTGCCGCTTCGCCCAGGAGACGCTGACCAACGCCTTTCGCCCTTGTCGCGCATCGCGCATCGGCGTCGCCCTTCAGTTCGAGGCGGTCCGCAATAATGCGCCGCTGCGCGATCCGGAGCTGGCCGGGCTCGTCGTCCCCCTTATGCCGCAGCTGACGACATCAACGCCCGCAGAACGGGCGGCGTCGCCGCGGGCTCGCGCGCGCACGGCGGGAAAGTCTCGAAGGCAGGCGCGGTCCACGACGTCTGCCGCAGGCCGTGGCCGGGCGAGCCGTATTGATGCCAAGGGCCAGCCGGGGCCGCGGGTCGTCCTCACGGCGAAGGACCTCAACCTTTTGCTCGCTACGCTGCACCGCAGCATGAAACAGCTCGGCCTGCATCGCTGAGGCCGAAGCCGAAGCCGAAGCCGAAGCCGAAAAGTAGTGTCGCAGAACTGCGACAGTTTACCGCCGACCTTATCGCATACCCGCTATGCTTCAGCCGCATTGGCGTGCAATCCTCTCCGTCAGCGCCGCCACCGTCGGCGTCCTTCACGGGAGGAACCACATGTACCAGGCAGCCATCGACAAGGTCGCGGCGCGCGGACTGATCCGCGAAAAATACGGCAACTTCATTGGCGGTAAGTGGGTCGCGCCAGTAGAAGGGCGCTACTTCGACAATCCGAGCCCGATCACCGGCAAGCGGTTGTGCGCGATCCCGCGATCTTCGGCTGCAGACATCGAGCTCGCACTCGACGCGGCGCATACCGCAAAGGACGCCTGGGGCAGGACTTCGGTCGCCGACCGCGCCAACATCATGCTCAAGATCGCCGACCGCATGGAGCAGAATCTCGATCTCCTGGCGCTCGTCGAAACGCTCGACAACGGCAAGCCGATCCGCGAGACGACCGCCGCCGACCTGCCGCTCTGCGTCGATCATTGGCGTTATTTCGCCGGCGCGCTGCGCGCGCAGGAGGGCTCGCTCAGCGAGATCGACCACGACATGGTCGCCTATCACTACCATGAGCCGCTCGGCGTCGTCGGCCAGATCATCCCCTGGAACTTCCCGCTGCTGATGGCGGTTTGGAAGCTCTGTCCCGCGATCGCCGCCGGCAATTGCGTCGTCCTCAAGCCGGCCGAACAGACGCCGCTCGGCATTCTGGCGCTGATGGAACTGATCGGCGATCTGCTGCCCGCCGGCGTCCTCAACGTCGTCAACGGGTTCGGCGTCGAGGCCGGCAAGCCGCTCGCCCAGAGCAAGCGCATCTCGAAGATCGCCTTCACCGGCGAGACGACCACCGGCCGGCTCATCATGCAATATGCATCGGAGAACCTGATCCCGGTCACGCTCGAACTCGGCGGCAAATCGCCCAACATCTTCTTCGCCGACGTGATGGAGGCCGACGACGAGTTCTTCGACAAGGCGCTCGAAGGCTTTGCGATGTTCGCGCTCAACCAGGGCGAGGTCTGCACCTGTCCGAGCCGGGCGCTCATCCAGGAGTCGATCTACGACAAGTTCATGGAGCGCGCGGTCGAGCGGGTGAAGAAGGTCAAGCAGGGCCACCCGCTCGATCCGGCGACGATGATCGGCGCCCAGGCCTCGAGCGACCAGCTCGAGAAGATCCTCTCCTACATGGACATCGGCCGCGGCGAAGGCGCGCAAGTGCTGACCGGCGGCCACCGCGCGAAACTCGAGGGCGAGCTCGAGGGCGGCTACTATGTCGAGCCGACGATCTTCGCCGGCAACAACAAGATGCGCATCTTCCAGGAGGAAATCTTCGGGCCGGTCGTGTCGGTGACCAAGTTCAAGGACGAAGAGGAAGCGCTCGCCATCGCCAACGACACGCTCTATGGCCTCGGCGCGGGCGTATGGACCCGCTCCGGATTGCGCTACTATCGCGTCGGCCGCGGTATCCACGCCGGCCGCGTGTGGGTCAACTGTTATCACGCCTATCCCGCGCACGCGGCGTTCGGCGGCTACAAACAGTCGGGCTTCGGGCGCGAGACCCACAAGATGATGCTCGACCACTATCAGCAGACCAAGAACCTGTTGATCAGTTACTCGAACAAGGCGCTGGGCTTCTTCTGAGCTTTTGCGCCGAAGGGCCCGCTCGCTGAGCGGGCCGGGGCGGTGTCAGCGTAGCCGCCCTATAGAGACCGAGCCGGACGGAGGCGGGCCTCCGTCCGGCTCTCATAGGAGGCAACACCGATGGTTGCGCGCGTGCTCATTACCGACGCCGCTGCGGCGATGGTGGACAAGCTCAAGGGCCAGCACGGGCCGCTGATGTTCCATCAGTCAGGAGGCTGCTGCGACGGCTCGGCGCCGATGTGCTACCCGGCCGGCGAGTTCAAGGTCGGCAGCCAAGACGTGCTGATCGGCGAAATCGTGGGCTCCCCCTTCTACATCGGAGCGGCCCAATTCGAATATTGGCGCCACACCCAGCTCATCATCGATGTCGTGCCCGGGCGGGGCGCGGGCTTCTCAGTCGAAGCGCCTGAAGGGGTCCGCTTCCTCACCCGAAGCCGCGTCTTCACCGACGAGGAGTCGGAGGCGCTCGCGGCCGATGGCGATCCACCGCGGGGCGGCCAGTGGTGACATCAAAGCTTCGCGCCACTCGGGACCGTGGGACGACGCGCACTTTTTAAAGTGCCGTCCAGGTTCGAAACAGGGCGTCGCGATCGCGTCATAATGCCGGCGAACTTTCGCAATGGGCGGAGAGCGCGCCTAGAGGCAAGGGCCGCTTACCCGCGCACTTCCGCCGTTCGCGGTCGCAACCAGCGACGGAAGCTCTACGTCGACTCCGGCCGTTCAGTATGCGTGGCATAGGTGTGTGGCGCAGTGGTTGTAGGTTGAGCATGTCGGTTTGCCGCCCCTTTTGTCTGCCGGTGCCTTAGTCTAGCGGCGCAAGCGTGGCTCTGTTTCCACGCGCCGAGTAGGCCCGGGGAATTTCACCCAGGGCCTCTCACAGGAAGGGTCGGAGACTGGCGCGCCGGTTTTGGGCGAATTTCGTTTTCCCCGTTGGCTCGCTCTTTCGTCCGCGAGTGTCGCATCATCTCGGCCATGCGACGTAAGTCGATCGGCGAGCAGAGGGCTGAGCGAACCGTCTCGCACGATCGCGCCCATGATCGTTCCGGACCTGATCTCGGCCGATGATCGTCAGCGGAATGCGCTCGTAGAAGACGACGTCGGCCGAAGATTGATCGTGCGCGTCGCCGTCGCTCTTGTCGCTCACACGTCGAAACCCGTGCCGACCGCCTGGCGAGCGTCCGCGGACATCGACCGGTCCTTGTCTCGCTCCCTCCGCGAGCCCGAACCGTATTTCGCAGACCGATGTCTCTGCGCCGCGCTGCGCTCCGCTCCGCCGCCCTCCGTCCCGGCAATTCCCTGCGGCGAAACAAATTCGAGGAAGCGCATCGCATTTCTGTCAACGGCAGCGCCGCCTCCAGCCCGGCCAGGGTGATCGACGTAATGGCGCGCCTCGCCAGGATCTGCGGTGGATCGTCCGGCGGAAACCAATCGCTCCCTCTCGGATGAGAGTCAGAGGCGGGGCTGCGCTCCGATGACGGCTGAGGATCGGGAGAGAGTGTCCCCCGGCGCCGTCAAGGAGTAGGTCATGACCCAAGCGCAAATGTTGGATTCCGCCCGCGATGCGAACGGCGGATACAGGGTGGACGTCAGCCGCGGCTCGCGAGTGGGCCGCGTGTCGTCGGAGTGGTTCTCGCGGCCGGACGATGAAAAGCACCTCTCGTTGTCCGAGCTGTACAGCGCCGTGCGCGGCCGGACGGAGCGCAGCCGCACGCGAACCGTCAAGAGCGCCGCCATTCGCGTCGAGGCGAGCCGCGATGACGCGGAACGGCTCACCTTGAGCCTGCCGGGCGCGGAGGCGCCCCTCGCGCCGACGCATTGGAGCTTCGGTCCGCTCGCGAGCCTGGTTGGCGCGCCGGCGTCCTACTTGCGGCAACTTCCGCCGCCGCTCGCCGGCGTCAACCTGCAATATGGCCTGACCTCCCATCGCGCCGAACAGGTCAAGACCCTGGAGATCGAAGACGGCCATGTCGAACTGCGCGCCGTGACGGGTCCCGACTACGGCCGCATCTATGATCACGAACTCGTCGCAGCCGTGCAGCGCAACGCCGGCAACGGAACTGGCGACACGCGCTGGAAAGTGCCCGGCGCGCTTGACTGGTCAACGAGCGTCTACAATCCCCTGGTCGACGTGACGAAGGACACGACGACCTTGTATGTGTCCGATCGCGATGTGTTCCTGTTTCTGGTTGACGATCTCAATCCGATCGAGGCCGGCAAGCTGCCGGACGGCTCGCCGGATCTCTCCTTCCGGGGCTTCTATTGCTGGAACTCCGAAGTCGGTTCGAAGACGCTCGGGATCGCCTCGTTCTACCTTCGGGCGGTGTGCATGAGTCGCAACCTGTGGGGCGTCGAAGACTTCCAGGAGATCGCCATTCGCCACTCCAAATACGCCGCCTCGCGGTTCGCGCACGAAGCCGCCCCGGCCTTGACCCGTTTCGCCGATTCCTCACCGACGCCTTTCATCGCTGGCGTCAAAGCCGCCCGACAACAGATCGTCGCGCGCACGGAAGAAGATCGCGACGAATTCCTGAGGAAGCGCGGGTTCTCCAGGACCGAGACGGCCAAGATCATCGAGACCGTGTTGGCGGAGGAAGGTCATGAAGTCGAGTCTGTCTATGACTTCGTGCAAGGGATTACCGCCTGCGCACGCATGAAGCCGCACCAGGACGCCCGGCTCGACATGGAGATGCGGGCCAAGAAGTTGCTGGACCGCGCCGCCTGATCGCGTAGCCGCAACGCGCTCTCCGACTGCGCGCCGGGGCCGCATTTCCGACAAGTCGGCGGCATTCGGTCAGTGTTCGCCCGCCCCCCGTGTCGGCCGAGCGACCGCAGCCCATGCGAAGCAACCGGCGGGCGGACTCCTCTCCCGCGGGCTGCGGCCGCAGAACGGTGGAGAGGAAGAGGGCTGGAGTCGGATTCACTGACGGGTTGGATAGCCGCGAGAGGTCTCGGGGCCCGTCACGGAGATCCGATCATGACGAAGTCCCCAGTGAAGATTGCGCTCAGCCTGTCGCGCGACATCCCGTTCAATAAGCTTGTCCTCTCTCAGGCAAACGTGCGCCGCATAAAGGCCGGCGTGTCGATCGAGGAATTGGCCGAGGATATCGCCCGACGCACGCTCCTCCAGAGCCTGACCGTGCGGTCAATCCTCGACGAGGCAGGCGCCGAGACCGGCATATTTGAGATTCCGGCCGGTGGCCGCCGCTTTCGTGCGCTCGAATTGCTGGTCAAGCAAAAGCGCCTAGCGAAGACCGCGCCGATCCCTTGCGTGGTGCGTGAGGGCGGCCTTCCGGAAGAAGACTCGCTCGCCGAGAATATCCAGCGCGCGCCGCTGCA
>CAWGGX010000011.1:0-209838 GCA_963822215.1 uncultured Alphaproteobacteria bacterium | reverse complement strand
CATCCATGGCGTGAACAGGCGGCCGAGATCGACGCCGGGGTTGCTCAGCAGGCGGTCGACCTGCTTGGTGGCGTGCTTGGCTTTCAGGCCGTGCGCTTGCGCCAAAGCCAACCCGATCGCCGAAACCGCCAGCGACGTCGAATGCAGCACCCCCAGCACGCCATCGCTCACAGATGCAATCCGCTTGGCGTGCAATTCGCCGTCGAAGCACTCCCCGACCCACTGCGACACCATATCCGCCCGGAAATCCCCAACCCGCATCGCCGCCCCCGTGATCCAAAACTCACGGCCTTCGGCGCCTGGATCATGGCAATATCGAGTCAATCATAAAACGAGGGCATTCCTGAGGTCCACGGCGCCGCCATCGAGCGATTGCACAACGCCGGGGGTTAAGGTAACCGTATCGGTAAAGGTATCAGGCGACGAGTTAGCCTCAACTTGGAACGTACTGTCCGGCACGAACAAGCCGGCATGTGCTCCCTGGCAAGCAAGCGCTAAGACAAATACAGCTGCTGAACCCAGAACTTTGTGCATGTTAGTGTCCCCATATTTTGCGTCGACGCAACTCCATCGCCACAAACGGCAATTTTGGTGCGCCCCCTATTCACGCCTCAATGCAAAGCAAAGAACCCTACGTGGACCCTCTGGCGCGCTCCCGGCGAATGCACAAGCGCGTCTCGACACGTCGGTATTGACCCCGTTCACATTGGGCGTAAATCGGACCAATGGGCCAAAACGGTCTTGGGAACATTCTCTATTTGTAATTTAGAGCGGTTCCCTGTTACGCGACTCCATATCCACAGTGTAGGAAGAAATTCTCGCATTCCTTGCGCGTCAGCGTTGCGCAGCATGCGACGATGGCGACGTCCAAGTCGGATTTGGTCCGCGCCTGCACCTTGCGCAGATAGGCCTTGAGCTTCGAGAAGAAATTCTCGATCGGGTTGAAATCCGGCGAATAAGGCGGAGTGAAGAGAATTGAAGCGCCGGCTGCGCGGACTGCCGTCGCCACAGCCGGTTGCTTGTGGGCACGGAGATTAGCAGCCCATATTCGTGCAGCCGTCTCAGCCATTGGGCGTCGCTGACGTCGCTCTTGCGTCCCGGCACGTGCTTGGCGTCGCGGGCGTTGACCAGCACCACCTCGAATCCGCGCTGTTCGAGCAGTTCGTAGGCAGGTATCCAATAGACGCCGGTGGACTCCATCGCGACCGTTCGAACGCCGCAGCGCTCGAACCAATCGGCCAACTGTTGCAAATCGCCGGTGCAGGTCCCGAAGGCGCGCACTGGCTCAGGGTCCCGGTCCGGCGGAACGGCCGCGACATGCATCCTTGAGCCGATATCGATCGCTGCGGCATCAGGATGGGTGGGGGTGAAGTCTCGTTCGGCGCGGCGCCGCTTCGATTTGGTCATGATGTGATGCTCCTCTCACTCAAGTGGAGAGGCTGAGCCGCGCAAGGAGATCAACTTCCTGACCGGGATCGCCGCGATGGCGTCACCACTCTCAAGTGCGCAACAGCTCATGGACCACGTTTTTTGACGGGGTTACCACCACCAGAAGACTATCGGCCGCTCCTCCCCAACGGTCAGGATATCAGCTCCGTTTCTGCCGCCACAGGACGGCCGCGGCCGGCGACGGGTTTTTTTGAATCTCAGATCGAGGCGCGCCAACGTCCTGTCGACGGTGGATTTGCCGACCTTCGGTCCGCCACGCGCGACGATCTCGTCGGCGATCTGCGCCAGCGTCAAATCCGGCGTTTCATCGACGATGGCGCGGACCATGTCGTAGCATTTGACGAGAGCCGGCTTCCTCGATCCGCCGACCTTTTGCGGGTCGATAGCGTCCGTCTCGACGAACTGTCGGACGATCTTTATCACCGCCGAATGGGAGACCGCGAAACGCTCCCCCGCCGCACGGCATGTCATGCCCTCAATCAGGACGGCATGGACGAATCTTTCGCGAAGATCGTTCGACAGCGGTTTCATTTCGTTCCCCATGCGTAGGGGAATCTTGCTGTAGAATCATGAATCTATGCAAGTGGGAATTGATCTAGGCTGAGTTTGTCGGCGAAAATCCCAATGGTTCGGTAGCGACGGATGCAAGGAGGGACATTTACCGGCAAACAATGATAAGTCTGTATTGACTTTTGTTTGGACACCTGAGAAAGAGACGCTTCGTGATGAATCGACTGCCAGAACCGGACGCCAGTCGCAGAGCAACTGTATCCACAGACGGAGAATGGAATGACTGGGACAGACAACATTAGGCCGGGGATGCCATTCGCGAGCTCCGCTGTGGCCGTTTACCTTGATAAACAGATAGACGCCCTCAAAGGCGTCAAGACCCAGCGAGAGATCGCATCCGAGATCGGCTATGAGAAGCCGAACATGATCTCCATGTTCAAGCGCGGCGAGGTCAAGGTGCCGCTGGACAAGATCCCATTGCTCGCGAAGGCGTTGCACGTCGATCCAGGGCACCTCTTCCGGCTGGCGCTGGAACAGTATTGGTTGGGGCTCGGGGCGACCATTGCCGAGATCTTCGGCCGCGTGGTCACGGCGAACGAGGAGGAAATCCTCATCAAGCCCTGGCGCGAGGCGACCAAGGATAGGGACCCCAAAATCAACACCCGGATCAAGAAGGCGGTCGATCGCATGCTGACTGAGATCTCCTGGGAGACCACGTGAATGAAGGAGGTGTCTGACGCCGGAAAGTGGACAGAACAAAACATGAACAAAAACGCAAGACGCCGCGTGGATGTGGTTACGCGGCTAACTGGGTCGCCCGGCGCGCCAGGCTGATCCTGGGGTCCGGACGTCCCGATAGCTGAAACTGGTTAACATTCAAAACTTACTTCAACTCGAGGATAAAGATGAAGCCTGTAATTGGTTACGCGAGAGTGTCAACGCAGAGGCAAGCTGAAGTGGGAGGGAGCATTGCCACCCAGAAGCTGGTGCTCCGGCAGTTCGCAAAGGACACCGAACTGAAGATCGTCAAGATCTACTTCGACGTCGGCTCGGCTCTGAACGAGGACAATGGTAGCAAGGCCGCGAAACCGTTCAATTTCTTCGTCAGTCCAAATCAAGTGGCCCGATGACGAAGGAATCGTTTGGCAACTGGTTTCGTCAGGTCAGTCGCTCGGCCGGCTGTCCTGGGTCGGCCCACGGACTCCGAAAAGCGCTGGCGACGCGTCTGGCCAACAATGGCGCGACCTCGCATGAGCTGGAGGCGCTATTCGGGTGGCGGGGCGGCGGCATGGCCTCACCCTACACTCGAAAGGCCAACCGAACGAAGCTCGCGGGATCGGCTATGGACAAGCTCGCGAGTGGACGAGGAACGAACAATCTATCCCCGCGCCTTCTCGAAAAACACCCGCACCTAAAAAAATAAGCTCTTGTTTCCAATAGCTTGGAAGGCCGATAAGTCCGGGTGGTGGGGGAGGTAGGACTCGAACCTACGAAGGCATAGCCAGCGGATTTACAGTCCGCCCCCTTTGCCGCTCGGGACACTCCCCCGCACCCGTTCGGCGCGAGGGCCGGCGCGGACGAAAACGCCTCGGTCATTCCGAGGCGCGGGCGACGGCTTATGTTGCCTCGACCCTTGGCCTGTCAACTGGAAAATCGCCTCAAACTTCGCCCCCATCCGCGGCCGTCGCTGGCGGAGCGCCGGGATACGGCCTAGAGCTTTGCCTCACTGACGAGTCGCAAAGGGACCTCATGACCCGCAATCGCGAGCGGCGGGGCGCCGCTGAGCCCCCCGGATCCGATCCGCGCCGGGCCCGCGCGGCAAAGCCGTCGCGCAGCGCACCCGCGGCGGCGCCCGAGGCCGGACGGGCGCGCGAGAAGCGCGACTCCGACGTCGCCCGCATTTACGGCTTCCACAGCGTCGAGGCGGCGTTGAAGGCGCCGCGCCGGGACCTGATCCGTCTCTACGCCACCGCTGCGGCGGCCGAGCGCCTGAAGGCGGAGATCGGCGCGCGAGGAGTGGAGACGCGAATCCTCAGCCTCGAGGAGGTCGCCCTGCGCGCGCCGCGCGACGCCGTCCATCAGGGGGTGGTCCTCGAAGCCCGCCCGCTGGCGCCGATCGACCTGTCCGAATTGCCGGCGCGCGGCCTTGTCGTCGTGCTCGACCAGATCACCGACCCGCACAATGTCGGGGCGATCCTACGCACCGCGGCCGCGTTCGCGGTCGACGCGCTTGTCACCACAGAGCGCCATTCGCCCGAGTTTTCCGGCGCGCTCGCCAAATCGGCGTCAGGCGGCCTCGAGCATGTGCCGATCGCCACGGTGACCAATCTCGCCCGGGCGCTCGCCGAGATGGGCGACATGGGCTATCTCAGGGTCGGCCTCGATTCGGAAGCGCCCGCGCCGCTGGAGGCCGTCCCGCTCGCCCGCCCGCTCGCGCTGGTGTTCGGCGCGGAGGACAAGGGGTTGCGGCGTCTGACGCGCGAGCGCTGCGACGCCCTCGCGCGGCTCGACCTGCCCGGCGCGATCAAAAGCCTCAACGTCTCCAACGCCGCCGCGATCGCGCTGGCGCTGGCGTATGGGAAAGTGGGGACAGGCTCGTTGGCGCCACGGCCTTTTTGAGGCCCGATTCCTGCGCTTTGATTTCTGGGGGGTGCGCCCGGGAAGGGTTCCGCGCTCTCCCGTGTTGGCGGCGATGCGCTGCGCAAGAGCAGAGAAGTCGACTAGTCCATCGATTCCTTGAAACTTCACGCTGGCAACCCCTGGCCCCTCGCGTCCGAAATGTTGGGGTTCCATCGGCGGGATATGATTCGAGTTGTGGAAGCGCTTCACCAGGGTGGGACGACTTGCGGTTCGCACGCATCCTGAATGGACGCAACTCCTGGGGGTGAAGGCTCCGAAGGCCGCCGCCCTCATCCGCGACCATCCGCCTTCCAAGACCGAAGCGGCTGCGCGTTCGGGAAGCCGATTCGGCTCAAAATCGTCTCGCTCTCGGGTCCGCCGCCGACAATCCGAATTCCCTGCTAGCAGGGAATTTTCTTCCGCCGCGGTCGACGCTCCGTTCCATAAAGCCCTGCAATGTCATGATGTTGTCGGATTTACAACCCGCCGGTTGCGGGCGCGCGCAGGCGCGGAACAGGGAATTTCCGACGACCGGAACAGGTCATTATCAGGCGCTTTCGGATCGGAACAGGGAAAGAACAGGCGGGCGAAAACGGGACGCGACATCGGGCGCGGCTGGGTTGTAAGGGGCGGCCAGGATTCCCTTCCCCAACCGGGGAGGGTTGCGCTCGTGAGGGTCCGACGAGCGCGCGCTGCACCGCTCGTACAAAACCACTTTGTTCTCGTCCATCGATACCTTGAAGCTTCACGCTGGCAGCCCTGACTGCTCGCGTCCGAAACGTTGGAACTCAATCGGCAGGATATGATTCGAATTTTGGCAACGCTTCACTAGGTTCAACGGCAGGATGTCCTCGGCGTTGACGATGCCGCTCGCGTCGATGAGAGCTGGCCAACTCCTCACATGGTCTTGATTTGACGACGCTGCGGCGGGTCGGCACTTTGACGCGGGACGGAGCGCTCGCATTCGACGGTGCATCAAGCAGTATGAGTTGCAGTCTCATCAGTCGGTGTTTGACGGCGGCGATAGTTGTCGCGTGGGCTTCGACGGCGCAAGCTCAGCAAAGCGCGCCGATCATGACGCCGCATGCAACGGTCGCTTTGGTCTCGGAGACGGCGGCGGTCGAGCCAGGCGCACCCTTCCGGCTCGGCTTGCATTTCAAGCTCGCCAAAGGCTGGCACATCTATTGGACGAATCCAGGCGCCGCGGGCGAGCCGCCACAACTCGACCTCAGTCTGCCCGAGGGCGCCAAAGCGTCGGACCTGGCTTGGCCGACGCCAGAGCGCGTGCGGCAAAGCGACGAGGTGATGAGCTATGCCTATGTCGACGAGGTCTTGCTGCCGTTCACCGTAACGCCGCCCGCCGGCGTCTCGTCGTTTCCGGTCAAAGCGAAGGCCAGTTGGCTCATCTGCGAGAAGATCTGCGTGCCCGAAGAGGGTCGGTTGACGCTTGATCTCCCGATCGGCCGAGCCTCGCCTTCCGTCGAAGCGACGCTTTTCGCCGCCGCCGACGCGCGCATCCCCCAGCCGTCGTCCGACGCTGCGACCATATCCCGTGACGGCGCGCTGACCGTCGCAGGCGAAGACCTCTCGCCCGAAGCCGTTCGCGAGGCCTGGTTCCTGCCCGCGTTATGGGGCGCCGTCGACGATCTCGCGCCGCAGCCGCTGAATGTCGAACCCGGCAAGCTTTCGCTTTCCCTGAAGCCGGGTCAGGCGTTCGATCCAACAGCGACGCTCGCCGGCGTGCTCGCGCTCAAGGACGCCGCGGGGCGCGAGCACGATCTCACGATCGCCGCGGCGCCTCTCGCCGGAAACGCGTCCGCGGCGGCTCCGGATCGGCCGGACGGCGCCGCCGCGCCGGCGGAAAGCGATCGTCTAAGCCTCGTCTCCGTGTTGGCTTTCGCCTTTCTCGGGGGTCTGATTCTCAATCTGATGCCGTGTGTCTTCCCGATTCTCGCGGTCAAGGCGATGAGCATTGCGGGCCTCGCCGGTCGAGATCGCCGGATTATCCGGCTGCACGCTGCGAGTTATACGCTCGGCGTTCTCGTCGCCTTCGGCGAGCTCGGCGCGGCGCTCATCGCCTTGCGTGCGGCGGGCGCTTCAGCGGGGTGGGGCTTTCAGTTCCAATCGCCGGCGTTCGTCGCCGCCGTGGCCTGGTTGCTGTTTGCGATCGGCCTGAACTTGTCCGGCGTATTCGAAATCGGCGGGGGCTGGGTCGGCGTCGGCGACGGGTTGACCCAACGCGATGGGCTCGCGGGCAGCTTCTTCACCGGTCTTCTCGCCGTCGTCGTGGCGAGCCCATGCACAGCGCCGTTCATGGGCGCGGCACTCGCCGCGGCGGCGACCGCGCCGCCGGCGACGGCGCTTCTGATTTTCGTCGCCCTGGGGCTCGGCCTCGCCGCGCCGTACGGCGCTCTTGCCCTCTCGCCTGGACTTGCGGTTGCGCTGCCGCGGCCGGGACGCTGGATGTTGATCTTACGACAGGCGCTGGCCTTTCCAATGTATGGCGCCGCGGTGTGGCTGGTCTGGGTGGTCAGCCAGCAGGCGGGCGCCGATGGAGCGCTCATCGTCTTGAGCGGCGCCCTGCTCATCGGCTTCGCCGCCTGGATGTTTGGCGCGACGCGGAGTCAAGCGAGGCGCGGTCGCGCGATCGGCGGGGCGGTCGCCGCCGCCATCGCGCTCCTGGCTCTGCTGACGCTCGACAAGCTTGCGGTCTTGCCGCAGGGCGCGACGGCCGCGGACACGGCGGGAGGCGCCACCGTCTACACGCCTGACCGACTAGCCGCCCTGCGCGCCGAGGGGCGGCCGGTCTTTGTCAACATGACCGCGGCCTGGTGCGTCACATGCCTTGTCAATGAACGGGTGGCGCTCTCGTCGAACAGAGTCAAAGGCGCTTTCGCCAAGTGGAACGTCGCCTATCTGAAAGGCGATTGGACTCGGGCCGATCCCGAGATTTCACGGTTTCTCAAAGACCATGGCCGCGACGGCGTGCCGCTCTACATTCTCTATCCTCCGCATGGCGAAAAGCCGGTCGTCCTGCCGCAGATCCTGACGGAGACGGCGGTGTTGGAAGAGCTCAATCGAATGGGAGGCTGAGAGGAGACGATGATGCGAGTGATCACGCTTGGACTGACGATCGCCGCGCTCGGCCTGACACTGGCGCCGGGCCTAGCGGGCGAACCCTTGAAGATCGGTGACCCCGCGCCCGGCTTCGCCGCAGTCGACAGCAACGGCCAGACCATTCGTCTCGCCGACTTCGCGGGCAAGGAGGTGGTTCTCGAATGGACCAATGACGGGTGCCCGTATGTCGGCAAATGGTACCGCAGCGGCGCGATGCAGACTTTGCAGCGCGAGGCGGCGAAGCTTGGGGCGGTCTGGCTGACGGTCGCGAGTTCGGCGCCGGGCGAGCAGGGCTATGTCAACGCCACGCAGGCCAACGCCGACACCAAGGATCGCAACGCTGATCCGGCTCATGTGCTGCTCGATCCCCAAGGCGCGATCGGCCGCCTTTACGGGGCGCAGACGACGCCGCACATCTTCGTGATCGGTCCGAGCGGCGCACTCGCCTTCATGGGCGGCGCGGACTCGATCGCCTCGACTCGGATCGAGGACCTGCAAAAGGCCGAACCTTACGCGCGCGAAGCGCTCGAGGCGGTCGCAGCCGGGAAGCCCGTGCCGCATTCGGTGACGAGGCCTTACGGCTGCTCGGTGAAATATTCGAGCTGATCGTCGCGGCGCAGTCCTGGCGGAGGCTGCGCCCTTACCCGTTATCATGTGCGCCACCTGGTCAACGGCGCCAGCCAACCAACTCGTCCATGGCTCGGACTTTGGGCCGCCGCAAATGCAGACCCGCGACGCCGGCGCTTCTCGGCCGACCAAACCCAGGTCGCCGTCCGGCGAGCGCGCGACGGTTGGCCGGTTCATCTCGATAGGGATCCTCGTTCTGTGCTTAGCGGCGCCAGCACAGGGCGCCGAGGGGCAATCGCCGCTCAAGCGCGTCCATGACGTCGCCACGAAGCTCGCCGCCTGCTGGCGGCCGCCGCACGAAGACGATCAAGTCACGGTTCGCATCAGCTTTACGCGGGACGGCGCCGTCATCGGCGAGCCGAAAGTCGCCTATGCGCGGTCGAGCGGCGGCTCAGCCGACGACGGCGCGCTCGCGGAGTCCATGGTGGAGGCGATCCGCGACTGCACGCCATTGCATTTCTCGACCCGGCTCAGCTCGGCAATCGCGGGCCGGGTGTTGGCGATCCGCTTCATCGGCCCCAACCGGGCGACCATCATCGACCAACTTTAGATCTGGCGCCGCCGCAACGCGGACACGAAGGAAATCTCCGCCAAACGACGCAGCGCCCCGCAGTCAGAGCAAACATCGACCTGTCGGAAAACGGCAAAGGAAATCCGGACAGCTCCTCTCGACACTTCCTTCGGCGGGCGTCGGCGCAGTCGTTGCGCTGATTCTCTGCGGGATCCCGTTCACAATCATCGCGCTCATCCGGGTGATCCTGCTGATCGGCATCGTCAAGAAGAACGCGATCATGATGATCGACTTCGCGCTGCAGGCGGAGCGTGAGCGCGGCATGAACAGCCGCGATGCGATCTTCACCGCAGCGACCATGCGGTTTCGTCCGATCATGATGACGACGACCGCGGCGCTGCTCGGCGCCCTGCCGCTCTGCTTCCCGCTCGGCGAGGGCAGCGAGTTGCGCCAGCCGCTCGGCGTCTCGATCGTCGGCGGCCTGATCGTCAGCCAGGCGTTGACCCTCTACACGACTCCGCTTGTCTATCTTTATCTCGATCGACTCGGCTTGCGGGTTCGCTCGCTCTGGAGCGGCGCGAGACCGGAAGCGCAGGGACCCGGGAGGCCTCCGGCCAGATCCCGTAAAAAACTGCGTCCGCAGGCGCCAGAGAACGCGGGGGCTGACCTCGAACGGCGGCAAAGGCGCGGGAACCTCTCGCTCGCGGTCCGCCGCCGCCAATCCGAATTCCCTGCTAGCAGGGAATTTTTTTGCGCCGCGGTCAGCGCTCGTTCCAGAAAGCTCCGCAATGTCATGGCGTTGCCAGATTTGCAACGGGACTGCCTGGAGATTGGGGGTGCGGGCGCCGAAGCGGTAATTTCGCGTCTGATCTTCTGATCGGGGGTAGGCGCGTGGCTTGGATTGTGAGGTTGGTGAAAACCGGAGCTGACGGTGAGAGACAGTGCGCCGACGTCTTGAAGATCAACCGGCCTGATGATCTCGGTGATATCGCCAACTTAGGGTTGACCCTGGCCGAAGGGAAGCTGTTGCTGGCCGGCCTCCAACAGGAGATCGTCGCGGCGCAGGCCAAGGGCCACGCCGTTCGGCGGCCGGACTGCCGAAGCTGTGGCGAGGTGTGCCGAGTGAAGGATTACCGGGACCATGCGGTCGCGACACTTTTCGGCCAGGTCACGGTGCGGCTTCCCCGCTTTCGCTGTGCCGGGTGCGGCGGCAACGAAGCCGGCCATGGTTGGCCATCGTATTGCCGCTCGACGCCGGAGTTGGATCAGCTTCAGGCGCATCTGTCTGCCCTGATGACTTACCGGGTGGCTGCTGACGTGCTGCGGCAAATGTTCCCGGTCGATGCCGGAAACAACCCGGAAACTTTGCGTTTGCACACTCTGAAAATTGGTGCGGAGCTTCGGGATCAGGCCGCGGTGCGGCCTGATCCGGCGGCTTCCTCGATCACCGTGACCTTGGATTCGACTTTCATCCGCGGCTGCGAGGACGGCGAGCGGCATCTGGAGGTGCGGATCGGCAATGTTGAAACGGAGACTGGCGGGCGGCAGGTTTTCGGCGCCGTCGCCAGAGCCGATACGGACATCAAAGTGCTGATCCGCCGCAGCCTCGACGCGGTCGGGCGAACCGAGGACACGGCGCTGACCGCGTTCACCGACGGGTGCTCCGGCTTGCGGCGCATTTTGGCTGATGCCGGTGTCACCGAGACGCCAGTGCTCGACTGGTTCCACATCGCCATGCGGCTGCAGCACC
The DNA here is from genome assembly GCA_963822215.1 of uncultured Alphaproteobacteria bacterium. Lineage (GTDB taxonomy): Bacteria > Pseudomonadota > Alphaproteobacteria > Rhizobiales > Beijerinckiaceae > Roseiarcus. The sequence goes on along the minus strand of CAWGGX010000011.1, from coordinate 199,255 downwards.
TGGAGCAAACAGCCGGCGGTCTGTCGGCGGATGACCCGGCAAGGGTGGCGGCGAAGGCGGTGATTGTCGCGGAGGTCGAGCGCCTGCAGTGGAGGCTGTGGAATGGCAAAGCCAAGGATGCTGATATCAGCATCGGTCGTATCCGCACAGTGATGCATCATTTTCAGGGTGAACAAGGGCAGCCGAGGTCCATTGCGCCTTCGAGAAAGCTGTGGACCGCCTTGCACGCATTGGATGCTTATCTCACCGGACAGAGCGACTGGTTGGTCAACTACGCCGAGCGGTACCGTGCCGGATTGCGGGTCGGCACCGCGATCACCGAAGGGACGGCCAATTTTCTGGTGAACCGCCGGATGAACAAATCGCAGCAGATGCGCTGGTCGCGGCGAGGGGCGGATCTTCTGCTTCAGGTTCGCAGCGCCGTCTACAACGGCACGCTCTGCTCCGGCTTCGGACAGAGATTCCAGCCTGCCAACGACCCGCTCCCGCAAGCAGCGGTTGCGGCCTAACACCCCCAATCTCAAGGCAGTCCCGATTCGAAAGGGCAGCCCGATGCAGACGGAGTGTAGCGCAGGACCGAGCGTGTTTGGACGGGTCGAAGGACGGCCTGTGGTGGCCGAGTTCGATGGCGGCGCGCTGACGTCCGACGCGGGCGGACTGCTGCTGGGCGCCGCGGATCGGAGTCTGGGGCTGGTTCGACGGCTCGCGGGATGTTTCCGCGACACAAGGGACCAGAGGCTGGTCGAACATTCGGTCGCCACGCTCGTCGGGCAGCGCGTGTTCGGCATCGCGCTCGGCTACGAGGACCTCAACGATCACGACGAGCTTCGCCACGACCCGCTGATGGCGGTGCTGGCCGGCAAGCTCGAGGCTTGGCGAGGCGACTGCGCGCCGGTGGCTGGCAAATCGACGCTCAACCGGCTCGAACGGTCGCGCGAGATCGCCACCCGCTACCACAAGATCAGCCACGACCCGGCGGCGATCGAGGCTCTGTTCGTCGATCTCTTCCTCGATGCGCACGCAAAGGCGCCCAAAGAGATCGTTCTCGACCTCGACGCCACCGACGACCCTCTGCACGGCCATCAGGAGGACCGGTTCTTTCACGGCTACTATGATTGTTACTGCTATCTGCCGCTCTACGTGTTCTGCGGCCGGCATCTGCTGGCGGCCAAGCTGAGGCCCTCGAACATCGACGGCAGCGCCGGAGCGAAGGAGGAGATCGCGCGGATCGTCGGCCAGATCCGGGCGCGCTGGCCCGGGACGCGCATCCTGCTGCGCGCCGATTCCGGGTTCGCGCGCGAGGCGCTGATGACTTGGTGCGAACAGAACCGGGTCGACTTCGTGTTCGGCCTCGCCCGCAACGCGCGGCTTGTCGATGAAATTGCCGTCGAACTGCTGCAGGCCGAGGCGGAAGCGTCCTCAACCGGCAAGCCGGCCCGCCGCTTCAAGGACTTCCGCTATGCGACGCTCGACAGTTGGTCGCGCCGGCGTCGGGTGGTGGCCAAAGCGGAATGGACTCAGGGCGAGGCCAATCCGCGCTTCATCGTCACCTCGCTCAGCAAGGCCGGAACGAACGGCCGCTTTCTCTACGAGAAAATCTACTGCGCCCGCGGCGACATGGAGAACCGGATCAAGGAGTGCCAGGGCGATTTGTTCGCCGACCGGACCTCGACGGCCACCATGCGCGCCGACCAGCTCAGGCTCTGGTTCGCCTCGTTCGCCTATGTTCTCATGTGCGCCCTCAGGCGCATCGGCCTTGCGCACACGCAGTTCGCGCAGGCCACTTGCGGCACGATAAGGCTCAAGCTCCTCAAGCTCGCCGGCCTCGTCCGCGTCAGCGCGCGCCGGATCAAGTTCGCCCTCGCCACCGCCTGTCCCTACGCCGACGAATGGCGCCTGGCCGCCGCCCGCCTCGCCTGAGGCGTCGCCGCGACGCCAACAAATCGCGGCATCCACCCCAAGGCCCAAAGGAGACCCGAAACAATCCGACTCGATCCGCGCAAACTGCGCCACGGCGATCCGCGTCCATCACACAGGCGAGATGTAACTGTCTTCAGACATGAGCCGTCGACCCGACCTGTGAGAAATGCGGGCTAGACCCAACAGTCGTGTCACCAGCCGCCATATTGGTCTTGCGTCGATTTTGGGTTCGAGTTCAGGCGAGGAGTGAGCCCCACGCATTTTTGTAAAAGTCAGCGCTCCGGCTTCCGGAAATGCATGCCTCCCCCGATGCCCCTTGGCAGAACCCGGGGAAGGGGCGCGCGTCCACCATTCGCGGGGAGAAGACGACTTGCGTTCATCCCGCAAGCTCTGCTGGAGGAGGGCCTGCCCCCTCAGCTCAGGCGCCAATGATCGGAACGGTGGTTGATGGGATTGTGCTTCTGCACCCAGACCTCCCACTGGCCGCCGCGATAGACCCCGATGACGAAATGATAGGCCGCGGGCTCGTAATCAAAGGGTCTATTTTCGTTCTGCTGGCACCCCCAAACGCGAACCTGACCATTGTTGTTGGCGTTGCCGAATGCGGGCTGCGGAACAACAGGAGGCGGAGGAGGAACATTGCCTCTCAACGTCAGCGCGAGCTGGTCGAACCGGCCATAGGCAGGGCCGCCGGGGTTGATGTGAATGGCGGTCATGTTGGCCCCTGCATGGCAATACATGAAGGAGCAGCCTGAGAACCGGGCCGTCAGCATTAAGACCGCCGCCCCCGCCACGATCCTATCGCCCTGGATGGCCCCCAGATTGTTTTGTAACGCGGTGAATTCCTGAATGCGCACATTATGCGCCTGAACGTCAATATAGACCGCGCGAGTGTTTCCTCCCAAGGCGCCGCCCAGGGTAATGATATTGCCAATGTGTGCGCCCTTAGGCAAAAAACAATATGTACCGTTGTTAAAATGGTAATAGAAAATGAAATTCTGTTGGCCTGAAGGCCCGGCTTCGGTCACATAGACAACGTTATTCTGCAGGAAATTGTTCGGGTTGTTTCTGAATGCCTGCAGAACGTTTTGCAGATGTTGTTCTTCATGGTTGTAAGCGGCGTTCAGGTCGGCGGCGAGAGCCGCCGGCAGATTGGCGTCCGCCACGCCTGACACGGCCATTGCGGCGGCGCCGAGAGGTTGACCGAGGATCGCCACCCGTATCGCGATGCAGGCCCTGCGGTAATGACGATGCGTCTGAACGGTTCCCCGGTTGATAATCGCCCAGTTGCTCCCCTGCGACATGCCGATGCTGGTGGCGTTGTCTATAGGGTATTTGTATTCCAGCAGATCCGCGATCAGATCGCGCCTGTTCTGTGCTTGCGGCACAACCACAGTACGAATAAAGGCGATGGTGTCCTGTTCCCTGACGGTCGCATTCTTCATGTTCCCTCCGGCTACCTGCTTTGACGATAGGCCAGACGCGTGCCGTTGAGCGCGAGAAACGTGTCGGCGCCGTATTGGGTATTAAGCCTCTACCTCATCAGACCGAGTATTTACGTATAGAAGTTCGTATTATTTCTCGGCGTCGAGCTGAAGGATGTTTCACGCGACGGCGGGACTGCGTCAAGGACGAAGAAGCGCGCTTCTCGATTGAGCAGGTTGGCGCCTTGCTCGCGCGCTGCCCTCTCCCGTTTCGGGTCCCGCAAGGGAGAAGAAGACGTGACCTGTCCTGCGCCGGCGTTCGAGATGTATGCATCCCGTAGCGATGCCCCTGGGGCAGGCAACCGGCGAAATGTCAAAAGTTGGCTCCCATCCTCGCCCGAGCCTGGAACCGGCCAGCCTGCCAAATGCGGGAACGAGGCATCTCCGCCCCGTGGCCAAAACGCACAGCTTCGTTTCCTCCGGAACTGGCGCGTTGGGCGGGTACGGATTCCGCTGCGGCTTGCGCAGCCTCATCGGTTAGGCGGCCTTCCGCATACGCGAGCCATATAGCTTTCAGGTCTTCGTCGGCAGGCATGCGTTCTCCACGAATCAGCTGCGCGAATCGCGGCTAGGCCGGCGAGAATCGCCCTTACCTCGCGGCGTGGCAAGCTTGCGCTCGGTGAATCGGGGCGGCTAAGGCGTGAGGAGGGGACCGGCGTCCCGGGTTGACCTCGACGGGCTCGCGTTTGGGGGGTCCGTGACGGCTGAGCTCAGGCTCGCGGGGTTCGATTCCGACTAGGAGAGCCACCCGCCCGGTTTCTTGAGAAGCTGGTGTCCGCCTGGTCCGCATACGCAAGGGTCAAGGCTAACGCCCGTAGCGAGCGAGCGCTTGCGATGGCCATTGGCGATTCTTCGGTAGGGTTGTAGCTTGTGCTAAAGTGTAAGGAATTCCGACCCTCGAGGTTGAAGGCATGCAATCCGACGCGCTGATCGGTCGCTGGCAAGGACAATATTGGTGGGACAGCGGTCGCTGGCAAGGCGAGTATTGGTGGTACAGTCGTGATCGCCCCCAGGTCGCTTTCCTCCTCGTTCTGCATCGGACATGGGTTGGAAAAAATGACTTTATTGGTAACGTTCGTGATGATTTAGACATTGGGATGCCCGGCGAGGGCCAGATTTGGGGAACCATGACGGACGGGCGATTGATCTTCACGAAGAAGATGCCAGTTAGATATTATCGTGATGAAAACGGATCATCGATTAAAGGCGTCGGTCCGCATCCTTTGATACATTATGACGGCGACTGGTTTGCTGCAGATCAGGAATTCCGGGGAAGATGGTACCGTGCCTATCCGGTTGACGCCCACAGCCCCTAGATGTAGGATGCGTCCACGTGCAGAGCGATCTGGCCGCAATATGGCCAGACAAAGCCGACAGGCCAACGCGCGCGATCAAGATAGGCAGCATATGCCGCGTCATACGGAAAAAGCTCATGAAACTCTGGGACTGACTGGGGAAACCCAGATCGTCGCTCTGGCGGATTTCCATGGCCGGTTTGATAACCATCACCAGCCCTGGTGGGTGTGGGCGTTAACCGGACAGGCACGGATGGTACATCGGTGTGCCCAGACAGGTTTCCTTTAATACCGGATTTTGGGTCGCACGAAAAGAGTGTGTTAAAAATTCATGCACCCGCTTGGCGGCCAGCCTCGGCTGGGCGGGCTGGATGACAAAGTGGCGGGCGGTTACGCCATGAGCGGTCGTTTATAGGGGCAAGATCCCAGACTCCGAGCCGCAAAAAGGCCGAGAAGCACCCTTTGGGGCACTCTCGGCCTTGTCTGAGAGCGAGCGAGGACGCTCGCTCAGAGTGTCGAATTCTATGGCGACTACACGTCAAAGACCCGAGACGCCGCGCGGGCAAAGCTGGGCCTCGCGCCGTTGAGAGGATCACCCTCAGGAGGGCGCATCTGAAAAGGAAAACGCTTAGCCGCGCCGGTAGGCTTGACCAAGATCATTGCCCGATCGCCAGAAAGGCGCATTGGTGACTCTCACCGAAGCAGAGAGGCTTGTCGATGTCGAAGTCGAAAGGTGGGGCGTATGCGCCGGATCCGTTCAACGAGCCGCCGAAACCGAAGCCGGAGCAACCAGACCCGTTCGACGAGCCCGAGCCGCAGCCGGGGGATCAGCCGGACCCGTTCAACGAGCCAGAGCCGCAGCCTGGGGATCCGTTCAACGAGCCACAGCCGGAAGTTGGGCAGGAGGTTGGCTTCAAGCCAGCCGAGCCGTGACGTTGAGAACGCTCCGGGCCGTCCACCGGCCGCCCCGAGCGGTCGCATAGCCCCGAGCGTTGAGCACGCCCGCCAAGCCATTGGCGGACAGGATGCCCTTGGCCTTCAAGGCGTCAATCGTCGACGCTAGACCCGCCGCCCGCTCGTCTGCGTTGGCTTTGAGTGTCAATCGAATACAGCCTCGAGGAGATCAATGCAGAGATCGACGCTGGTCGAGCTCTAATCGACGCGATTGATGCCGCTTGCTCGATCGTGCGCACTAGAGGCTGACAGCGCCGCCCCGCCGACCGCCGGCGGCGAAGCCCGAGCGCTGCAAGTGCTCGACCAGGCGCTTGGCAACGAACTCCGCCATGATCTCATCGGCGTCGTGATGCGCTTGCGGCCCTGGTAGCGGAGCCCAAACGCCAGTGTGTTCGCGAGGTCCGGATGGGTCGGCAGGGGTGAGGTTGTCGGCGTCGGGCAATATAACTAAAATGTCATGGCCAACTTTAGACTAAAGTCGTGATTGTTCGTTCACATTAACTTTTGCTAACGATTTGATTAGAAGGCGGCAATCCATTTCAGTCGGGTTGTCGCTGTCCACGGGGAAGCGGGGACAAGTTAATGCTGCGCGATTCGCGATTCTCGACCCGGCGGGTCGAGAGCGGGGGCTGGGCTATTGTGGCCGACGATGACACGGTTGTGGCGCACTCAAGCCACGGTAACGGAGCCGAATTGATCGCCGCGCTGATGAATGGCGATCTTAACCCGCTCGGGAACGCCAGCGCCGAGACGTTGGCGCATTGCTACAGCGCGATACGGGGCGCGCTACGCGTGCTCAAACCGCGAGGGCGGCCCGCCGTTGGGCGAGAGGCGTTCCCTCAGATCTAGCGGGCAGCGCTGATCACAACCGAGCGGCCGATTGTTGGTCTTGGCTTGACGCCCGTGAAACGGCTGCCGAGTCGCCCCGACGGCTTTGTCGTCAATGCGGGTCGCGCCGGGATGCGCTCCGGGGTGGGGGATATGGCGGGCGCCGCCGTCTCCCCAAACGAATGGCGGCAGGTCCTCATGGGGACGATGAGGACCTGCCGCTGATTGTCCTGGTCACGGCGGGGGAACGCGCGACCACTGACTGAACGGAAGGGCGCGCTGTGCGCTGGGCCGGGGACGTGCCCAACGGTTCCCTTGCGTCATGTCACCACACGTAAGCACTGAGTGAACGATTACCAACACCCAGATCTGGGGAGATCATAACAGGAACATAAGTCGTACATTTGACCAATATCAAGCGGGCTGACCCTTCAGGGCGTTCGCTGGGCGTGACCTCAGACGCAAAAAATCGCCCCGCGCTCAACCCCGAGTCGAGTCCGGGGAGCGCCGGGACAAAGTTAGCGCCGGGGAGGCCCGGCGCGCGTCCGCCGGAGTAAGGAGACGGCGGTTCGGAACGGAAACAACCCGGCGCGTAGCACGTTCCAACCTTCGATCGCTTTACAACCGGGTTCCCAGCGGCTCAAATAACGGGTGTTAATATAAGCCCCTGGCAAGCGCGTGCTCGAACAGCCGTAGCCGGGCCCAAACTGGAGGAAGCGATGAGGACACAATCTCTGACTACGCTCGCCTTCCTGGCCGGCGTGGCGGTTTCTACGGCGGCCATCCATGAATTACACGCGGCCGCTTCTCCGCCCGTCTATGTCGTGACGGAGGTCGACGTTAGCGACTTGGCCGCATACCAGAAGGAGTATGTCCCCGTCGTCCAAGCCTCCATCAAAGCCTCCGGCGGTCGCATCATTGCCGCTGGTCAGAATGCCGTTGCTCTAGAAGGAACGCCGCCAGCAGCACGCGTCGCAATCAATCAGTTCGACAGCCTCGGGGCTGTCCTAGCGTGGCGCAGTTCGCCGCAGTACAAAGAAGCGCGGAAGATCGGCGATAAGTATGCAAAGTTCCGCTCCTTCGCCATCCAAAGCGTCTCTCAGTAGCCTTTCCCTCTCCGCGCCCAATTTCTCGCCGTTCAACGAAAAGGGCGGCCCGAAAGCCGCCCCTATCGATCACCGGCGCAGACCGGCTCATCGAGCCTAATAGTTGCTGGCGAGCGCCTCGGCCATGTCGCTAACCTTTGAGATCGCGAAGCGCAGTCGCCCGTAGTCTCATGAATCCCCTCATTTTCCCGGACTCGAAAACGCCTGATTTTGAGATTCCGAGGTTGTGCTGACAGGAAATCAGCCGGCTTGAGGGAAACGATGCGTGGGGCGGGACTGCCTTGAGATTGGGGGTGTTAGGCCGCAACCGCTGCTTGCGGGAGCGGGTCGTTGGCAGGCTGGAATCTCTGTCCGAAGCCGGAGCAGAGCGTGCCGTTGTAGACGGCGCTGCGAACCTGAAGCAGAAGATCCGCCCCTCGCCGCGACCAGCGCATCTGCTGCGATTTGTTCATCCGGCGGTTCACCAGAAAATTGGCCGTCCCTTCGGTGATCGCGGTGCCGACCCGCAATCCGGCACGGTACCGCTCGGCGTAGTTGACCAACCAGTCGCTCTGTCCGGTGAGATAAGCATCCAATGCGTGCAAGGCGGTCCACAGCTTTCTCGAAGGCGCAATGGACCTCGGCTGCCCTTGTTCACCCTGAAAATGATGCATCACTGTGCGGATACGACCGATGCTGATATCAGCATCCTTGGCTTTGCCATTCCACAGCCTCCACTGCAGGCGCTCGACCTCCGCGACAATCACCGCCTTCGCCGCCACCCTTGCCGGGTCATCCGCCGACAGACCGCCGGCTGTTTGCTCCAGGTGCTGCAGCCGCATGGCGATGTGGAACCAGTCGAGCACTGGCGTCTCGGTGACACCGGCATCAGCCAAAATGCGCCGCAAGCCGGAGCACCCGTCGGTGAACGCGGTCAGCGCCGTGTCCTCGGTTCGCCCGACCGCGTCGAGGCTGCGGCGGATCAGCACTTTGATGTCCGTATCGGCTCTGGCGACGGCGCCGAAAACCTGCCGCCCGCCAGTCTCCGTTTCAACATTGCCGATCCGCACCTCCAGATGCCGCTCGCCGTCCTCGCAGCCGCGGATGAAAGTCGAATCCAAGGTCACGGTGATCGAGGAAGCCGCCGGATCAGGCCGCACCGCGGCCTGATCCCGAAGCTCCGCACCAATTTTCAGAGTGTGCAAACGCAAAGTTTCCGGGTTGTTTCCGGCATCGACCGGGAACATTTGCCGCAGCACGTCAGCAGCCACCCGGTAAGTCATCAGGGCAGACAGATGCGCCTGAAGCTGATCCAACTCCGGCGTCGAGCGGCAATACGATGGCCAACCATGGCCGGCTTCGTTGCCGCCGCACCCGGCACAGCGAAAGCGGGGAAGCCGCACCGTGACCTGGCCGAAAAGTGTCGCGACCGCATGGTCCCGGTAATCCTTCACTCGGCACACCTCGCCACAGCTTCGGCAGTCCGGCCGCCGAACGGCGTGGCCCTTGGCCTGCGCCGCGACGATCTCCTGTTGGAGGCCGGCCAGCAACAGCTTCCCTTCGGCCAGGGTCAACCCTAAGTTGGCGATATCACCGAGATCATCAGGCCGGTTGATCTTCAAGACGTCGGCGCACTGTCTCTCACCGTCAGCTCCGGTTTTCACCAACCTCACAATCCAAGCCACGCGCCTACCCCCGATCAGAAGATCAGACGCGAAATTACCGCTTCGGCGCCCGCACCCCCAATCTCCAGGCAGTCCCTTGCCGAGCCATCCAACCCTTGGAAATGATTGAATACAATGGTGCCGGATGAGGGGATCGAACCCCCGACCTTCGGTTTACAAAACCGCTGCACTACCGCTGTGCTAATCCGGCCCTCAAGCGCGTCTTGGCTAGCAGCGGCCTTGCGCCTGCGCAAGGCCCGATCATCGGCCGGCGGGGACGGTCGGGGTCCATCGGCCTTCGACAGCGACGGCCTCGTCCATGCCCGGCCAGGGCGGCATGGTGACTGCGACGAAGGCGAGCGGACCGTCGTCCCCGGCGCGGAACTGGAACGAAGCGCCGAGCGGGATTGTCGCCGCCATGCCGGGGGCGAGCGTTTCGACGCTGTCGCGGTCGCCGGCACGCCGCCACAAGAGGCCGCGGCCGGCGACCACGTACCAAAGCTCCTCGACGGTGCGGTGCGTCACGGCGTGCGAGACGGCCCCGGCGGGAAGCTCGAAATGCGCCATGCTGCCGCCGGCAAGCTGAAGCAGCAGCCGGACCGCCGTGCCGTCGGGCGCCGTTGCGTCGGGTTCGGCGGCGAGCGTCTTGGTCGCGAACGGGAGGGGCGTGGTCATGGGTTGGCCGGTCGGACTGTCGGTTCCTGCGCTCCGCCGCGTGACGCGGCCCGCCCGCGCCTGCTAAGAGGAGCCGATGAGCACGACCTTAACCGCCGATCAGGCGCTTGACGAGTTCCGCGCGGCGGGCGCGCTGCTCGAAGGCCATTTCATCCTGTCGTCCGGCCTGCACTCGCCGGTCTTCCTGCAGAAGATGTTCGTGTTCCAGGACCCGGCGCGGACCGAGCGGCTCTGCCGGGCTTTGGCCGGAAAGGCGCGCGAAGCCTTCGGGCCGATCGACGTCGTCGCCTCGCCCGCGGTCGGCGGCATCGTCCCGGGCTACGAGACGGCGCGCTGGCTCGGCGCCAAGGCGATTTTCGTCGAGCGCGAGAATGGCGCCTTCAGGCTCAGGCGCGGCTTCGAAATCGCGCCGGGCGCGCGGGTGCTGATGGTCGAGGACATCATCACCACGGGGCTCTCGTCGCGCGAATGTCTCGCCGCGCTCGCCGAGCATCCGGGCCGGATCGTCGGCGCCGCCTGCCTGATCGATCGCTCGGGGGGCAAGGCCGAGATCGGCGTTCCCCGCATAGCGCTTGCGACCCTCGACATTCCGGCCTATCCCCCCGACGGGCTGCCGCCGGAACTCGCGGCCCTGCCGGCGGTTAAGCCCGGCAGCCGGTCGCTTGCCGGGGCGGCCTGACAAAAAGGGAGAGGAAGACTTCCGATGACCGCGGTCCGCCTCGGCGTCAACGTCGACCACGTCGCCACCGTCCGCAACGCCCGGGGCGGAACGACGCCCGATCCCGTGCGCGCGGCGCTCCTCGCCATCGAGGCGGGGGCCGACGGGATCACCGCGCATCTGCGCGAGGACCGCCGTCACATCCATGACGACGACATGCGGCGGCTCAAAGCCGCGATCAAGAAGCCGCTCAATTTCGAGCTGGCGGCGACCGAGGCGATGCTCGACATCGCGTTGCGCCTCCGCCCGCACGCCTGCTGCCTGGTGCCGGAGAAGCGCACCGAGCGCACGACCGAGGGCGGCCTCGACGTGGTCGGCGGATTCCGGGCGCTGAAGCCGTTTGTCGCCGAACTCGGCAAGGCGGGGATTCGCGTCTCGATGTTCATCGAACCCTCGGGCGAGGCGCTGAAGGCGAGCGCCGATCTCGGCGCGCCGGTGGTGGAACTGCACACTGGGGCCTGGTGCGACGCGCTCGACCATCGCGACGCGCCCCGCGCCGACTACGAATTCGGCCGCCTGAGGGTGGCCGCCGCGCAGACCGCCGGCCTCGGGCTCGAATGCCACGCGGGCCACGGTCTCGACTATGATTCCGCCCGAGTCATCTCCGGGCTGCCCCAGGTCGTGGAGCTGAACATCGGCCACTTTCTCGTCGGCGAGGCGATTTTCGTCGGTCTCGCCGAGACGCTGAAGCGCATGCGCGCGGCGATGGCGGAAGGGCGGGCGGCCGCGGGGACGCATAAGTGATCATCGGCGTCGGCAGCGATCTTTGCGACATCCGACGGATCGAACGGACGCTCGAGCGCCACGGCGACCGGTTCGTCGAACGCTGCTTCACCGAGATCGAGCGGCGCCGATCCGACGCGCGGGCAGGGCGCGCCGCCTCGTACGCCAAGCGATTCGCGGCCAAGGAGGCCTGCGCCAAGGCGCTCGGGACGGGCCTGAGACGCGGGGTGTTCTGGCGCGACATGGGAGTCGTCAACCTGCCGTCGGGGCAGCCGACCATGCGGCTGACCGGCGGCGCCGCGGAGCGCCTGAAGGCGATTCTCCCTCCAGGCGCGCAGGCGTTCATCCATCTGACGATCACCGACGAGCCGCCGCTCGCGCAGGCCTTCGTGATCATCGAGGCGCGCTCGGCGGTCTGACCGCGCTTGGCGCGCTTCGGCGTAGAAATAAGGCGAAAAGGCGGCTTCGAGACCGCGGAACTGGCCAATCGCCGATCCGATCCACGGCGCCGGGCGATCGCTGGGGTCCGATCCCCGAGGCGCGTCCCGAAAACTCGTGACCGCGCGCCGATCCGGCGCCCTCGCCCTGACGAAAGTCAGCCGTTCGCGCTGAACCTTCCGGGGAGATCGGCCATTCCGGGCGGGAACTATTCCATCGATTCCTTGAAACTTCACGCTGGCAGCCCCTGGCCCCTCGCGTCCGAAATGTTGGGGTTCCATCGGCGGGATATGATTCGAGTTTTGCAAGCGCTTCACGAGGGTGGGATGACTTGAGGTTCGCGCGCATCCTGAATGGACGCGACTCCTGGGGGTGAAGGCTCCGAAGGTCGTCGCCTTCATCCTCGACCATCCGCCTGCCGAAAACCGAAGCGGCTGCGCGCTCGGAAAAGCCGATTCGGTTCAAAATCGTCTCGCTCTCGGGTCCGCCGGCGCCGATCCGAATTCCCTGCTAGCAGGGAATTTTCTTCAGCCGCGGTCGGCGCTCCGTTCCACAAAGCCTTGCAATGTCATGGCGTTGCCGGCTTTACAACGGGACTGCCTTGAGATTGGGGGTGTTAGGCCGCAACCGCTGCTTGCGGGAGCGGGTCGTTGGCAGGCTGGAATCTCTGTCCGAAGCCGGAGCAGAGCGTGCCGTTGTAGACGGCGCTGCGAACCTGAAGCAGAAGATCCGCCCCTCGCCGCGACCAGCGCATCTGCTGCGATTTGTTCATCCGGCGGTTCACCAGAAAATTGGCCGTCCCTTCGGTGATCGCGGTGCCGACCCGCAATCCGGCACGGTACCGCTCGGCGTAGTTGACCAACCAGTCGCTCTGTCCGGTGAGATAAGCATCCAATGCGTGCAAGGCGGTCCACAGCTTTCTCGAAGGCGCAATGGACCTCGGCTGCCCTTGTTCACCCTGAAAATGATGCATCACTGTGCGGATACGACCGATGCTGATATCAGCATCCTTGGCTTTGCCATTCCACAGCCTCCACTGCAGGCGCTCGACCTCCGCGACAATCACCGCCTTCGCCGCCACCCTTGCCGGGTCATCCGCCGACAGACCGCCGGCTGTTTGCTCCAGGTGCTGCAGCCGCATGGCGATGTGGAACCAGTCGAGCACTGGCGTCTCGGTGACACCGGCATCAGCCAAAATGCGCCGCAAGCCGGAGCACCCGTCGGTGAACGCGGTCAGCGCCGTGTCCTCGGTTCGCCCGACCGCGTCGAGGCTGCGGCGGATCAGCACTTTGATGTCCGTATCGGCTCTGGCGACGGCGCCGAAAACCTGCCGCCCGCCAGTCTCCGTTTCAACATTGCCGATCCGCACCTCCAGATGCCGCTCGCCGTCCTCGCAGCCGCGGATGAAAGTCGAATCCAAGGTCACGGTGATCGAGGAAGCCGCCGGATCAGGCCGCACCGCGGCCTGATCCCGAAGCTCCGCACCAATTTTCAGAGTGTGCAAACGCAAAGTTTCCGGGTTGTTTCCGGCATCGACCGGGAACATTTGCCGCAGCACGTCAGCAGCCACCCGGTAAGTCATCAGGGCAGACAGATGCGCCTGAAGCTGATCCAACTCCGGCGTCGAGCGGCAATACGATGGCCAACCATGGCCGGCTTCGTTGCCGCCGCACCCGGCACAGCGAAAGCGGGGAAGCCGCACCGTGACCTGGCCGAAAAGTGTCGCGACCGCATGGTCCCGGTAATCCTTCACTCGGCACACCTCGCCACAGCTTCGGCAGTCCGGCCGCCGAACGGCGTGGCCCTTGGCCTGCGCCGCGACGATCTCCTGTTGGAGGCCGGCCAGCAACAGCTTCCCTTCGGCCAGGGTCAACCCTAAGTTGGCGATATCACCGAGATCATCAGGCCGGTTGATCTTCAAGACGTCGGCGCACTGTCTCTCACCGTCAGCTCCGGTTTTCACCAACCTCACAATCCAAGCCACGCGCCTACCCCCGATCAGAAGATCAGACGCGAAATTACCGCTTCGGCGCCCGCACCCCCAATCTCCAGGCAGTCCCCTTCATTCGTCCGTAAGCCCTTGAGAAGTCCCGATTCCGGGAAAGGAATTGAAATTTTTGCAAGGAAATTGAAGCGGATTGGAGTGCGGTGCGCAGAAAGTGAAGCTTTCGGAAGGTGTCTGAGGGAATTGGAAGGCGCGCGGCCGGGCGCGATCAGGATGCCCGTCCGATCGGCCGGCGCGTCCACAGCCGGCTTCGGCCTTGCCAGCGCCGCGCTCCTGTCGCACGACTGTCACGCATTGGCCCGCAGACTGGGCGGCCCAAGGGGATGACGGAGAGGCGCGATGTCAAAGATACCGGCCGGAGTTGGTCCGAAGTTGCCGCAGGTCGTCGTGCTGTTCGGCGCGACCGGCGATCTTTCCCAGCGAAAGCTCCTGCCCGGGCTTTTTCACCTCATCACGGCGGGCTTCATCCATAAGTGCCGCATCATCGGCGTCTCGCTCGACGACATGACGCCGGACGACTTCCGGGGGATCGCCCACAAGGCGATTCAGATGCATCACGATCACCCGCCGGCCCAGAGCGACTGGCCGGTGCTCGACGCGGCGCTCGATTACGTTCCGATCAAGGACGGTCCCAAGGCGCTGGCCGCGGCCGTCCATCGGGCCGCGGAACCGTTCGGCGGAAATTTCCAGCTCGTCAACTATCTCAGCGTGCCGCCGAACGCGGCGCTGTCGGCGGTCCGGATGCTGGACGAAGCAGGCCTCGCCAAGGGCTCGCGGGTGATCATGGAGAAGCCGTTCGGGACCGACCTCGAGAGCGCGGTCGCGCTCAACGCCGAACTGCACAAGGTGTTCGACGAGGACCAGATCTTTCGCATCGACCACTTTCTCGGCAAGGAGCCGGCGCAGAACATTTTGGCCTTCCGCTTCGGCAACGGCCTGTTCGAGCCAATCTGGAACCGTAACTTCATCGATCATGTGCAAATCGACGTGCCCGAGACGCTGGACATCGGCACTCGCATCGGCTTCTACGAGCAGACCGGCGCCTTTCGCGACATGATCGTGACCCACCTCTTCCAGATCCTCGGTTTCGTGGCGATGGAGCCGCCGACCTCGCTCGCCCCGAACCCGATCAGCGAGGAGAAGAACAAGGTGTTCCGCTCGCTCATGCCGATCGACCCCGCCAACGTCGTGCGAGGCCAGTACGTCGGCTACCGCAGCGAGAAGGGCGTCGATCCGGAATCGGACACGGAGACCTTTGTTGCGGTCAAGTGCCGGATCGACAACTGGCGCTGGGCGGGCGTGCCCTTCTATCTGCGCACCGGCAAGCGCATGGCGGAGGGCCAGCGGATCATTTCGATCGCCTTCAAAGAGCCGCCGCGCAGCATGTTTCCGGAGGACTCGGGTCTCGGCCTCCAGGGGCCCGACCATCTCACGTTCGATCTTGCCGACCAGACGCGCGTGTCGCTGTCCTTCTACGGCAAGAAGCCCGGACCGGGCATGCGGCTCGCCAAGCAGAGCCTGCAGTTCCGTCTGCACGACACCGGCGAGGGCGGCGCCGTGCTCGAGGCCTACGAGCGGCTGATCCTTGACGCCATGCGCGGCGACCACACGCTGTTCTGCACCGCCGACGGCATCGAGCGTCTGTGGGAGATCTCGACCCGGGTGCTCGAGAATCCGCCGTCGGTGCGCGTCTACGCCCCGGGCTCCTGGGGACCGCAATCAATCTATCAACTGATCGCGCCGCATTCCTGGCGCCTGCCGTTCGAACGGGAGTGGCGCGAACCCGACGAGTTCGGCTCCTGAAGGATGACGGATCGCCGCGCCGCGTGATACAGGCGGCGCGATGTCCGACCTCTCCCTCCTTCTGGAACCGGTGACACCCGACGACGCAACGGCCATCGAGCATCTGAACGCGCGCGTGTTCGGCCCTGGCCGCTTCGCCCGCTCCGCCTATCGCGTGCGCGAGAGGGCCGATCCCGACCCGTCGCTGAGCTTTGTCGCGCGTGTCGGCACGCTGCTGGTCGGCGCCAACGCGATGACGCCGGTCGACATTGGCGGAGAGTCCGCGCTGCTGCTCGGGCCGCTGATCGTCGAGCCGGTATTCCGCAGCCAGGGCATCGGCGAAGCGCTGGTCACGCGGTCGCTTGAAGCGGCCAAGGCGGCGGGCTGGAAGCTGGTCATCCTGGTCGGCGACGAACCCTATTACGCGCGCATGGGGTTCAAGCCGGTTCCGCCCGGCCGCATCGCTCTGCCTGGCCCGGTCGACCCGGCGCGCCTGCTCTATTGCGAGCTTGAGCCCGGTGCGCTGGAGGCGGCGAAGGGCGAGGCGCGCGGCGTTTGAACCGGCTGTGGTTTTTCCAAAATCGACTTTTTAGATAGAAAAAATCGACGTAGCGCCTTTTTGCCGCATTGTCCACTTGCGGAAATAATGGTTTTCTGAATCCGGCTTGGGCACGCTTTCGCAAATGCCCCTGAGGTCGGAGCGGGATTTGGACATCGTCGAAGTGCCGCCTCTTGGCCGCCGGATCGAGGGGCCGACCATCGCGTTGGCGGTCGTCATCTATGGATGGTGGGGCCTTGCGACCTGGTTCTGGCACGACTTGCCGGCATGGGCGCTGGTCCCGCTCGGCGCGTGGGTCGTCGCTTGGCAGATGAACCTGCAGCACGAGGTCATTCATGGCCATCCGACCCCGTGGCGGGCGGTGAACGAGGCGATCGGCGTGTGGCCGCTGTCGCTGTGGCTGCCTTACTCGAGTTATCGCGAGACCCATATCCGCCATCACCGCGATGCCAACCTCACCGATCCATTCGAGGATCCCGAGAGTTATTACTGGACCTCGGCGGGGTGGCATGACCTTGAGCTCGTCTGGCAGCCGTTCGTTGTCGCCCAGTCGACCCTATTCGGCCGCCTGCTGTTCGGGCCAACCTGGATGATTGGGCGCTTCGTCTTCCACTTCGTCGGAGAGGCGTGGCGCGGCCGGAACGACGCGCGCTCAGTGCTGTTCTGGCATTGCGCCCAGTGCATTCCGGTGCTTGTCTGGGTCATCGGGGTCTGCGGCATGCCGCTTTGGGTCTATGCCGCGGCCTTCGTTTACCCCGGCATGAGTTTGGCGATGGTGCGCTCTTTCGCCGAACACCGCGCCGCGCTCGAGCCTGAGAAGCGCACCGCGATCGTCGAGAACGCCCGTATCCTCGGCCTTCTGTTCCTTTACAACAACCTGCACGTCGCGCATCACCTGCGCGGCGGCCTGCCGTGGTACCAAATCCCGACCTTCTACCGGCTAAACCGGGAGGCGCTGATCCGTCACAACGGCGGCCTCGTCTACGACGGCTATCTCGACGTCGCGCGGCGCTATGGGTTCGTCCCGCACGACCGCCAGGTCCATCCCGATTGGACCGGCCGGGCGGCATGAGGGCGGACGCGCCGGTCGCGGCGCTGCCGATGTACGACTTTCCGGAGATTTTCGCCGCCAACGACGCGCTGTGGCGGCGCATCGCGGACGGCCTGCGCCGCAGGGGGGTGGACGCGCCAGCGGGGCTGACGCGCGAGCGCGACCTTGTGGACCTGTGGCGCGACCCCGGCCTGATCTTCGCCCAGACCTGCGGATATCCCTTCATGACGGCGCTCCAGGACCGCGCCGTCCTCGTTGCGACGCCCGAGTACGCCTTTCCCGGCTGCGACGGCGCCGATCACTGCAGCTTCATCGTCTGCTCGACGCAAGACCCCCGTCGCGAACTTGCGGCGTTCCGCGGCGCGGTTGCGGCAGTCAATTCCTGGGACAGCGACACCGGCATGAACCTGTTCCGCGCTGCGATCGCGCCGGTCGCGAACGGACGGCCGTTCTTCTCGGAAGTCGTCGTCACTGGATCGCATGCCGCGAGTTTCGCGGCGGTCGCCGAAGGGCGCGCGGACCTCGCGGCGATCGACTGCGTCAGCTTCGGCCTCTTGCGCCGCCTTCGCCCGGAGCTTGTCGCGCGTGTCGCCATTGTCGCCGAAAGCCCGTCCTCGCCCGGACTGCCGTTCATCGCCAGCGCAAACCTGCCGGACAAGACGCTCGCCGCCGTCCGCGAGTGTTTGTTCGAGGCGATTGCAGACCCGGACCTCGCCCCATCGCGCGCCGCACTTGGGCTCAGGGGGAGCGGGTCCTCACGGCCGCCGACTACGGGCGCGTGCTCGACTACGAGCGGGAAGCGGCAGCGGCGGGGTATCCGAAGCTGACGTGATTTCCGACGGCAGTCATCACTCGCCCCTCAAGGGGAGAGATGCCCGGTGAATGGTTATGCGCGCGCGTGTCCGGAAAGGGCGCAGCCGCGCGCTCATGAGGCCGCTAGCGGCCACCTTCTGTCCGACGAATGTGAAAAGATCAGCCTAATTGAGTTCGTAGAGTTCCTTGCCGACTAATGCCCTGACGGCAGTCCTAAAAAAGCTGTCGCTGCTCTAATGAAAAATCCAAGTAGTGTCTTAACAGTATCGAGCGCAAACGAGAATACCTGCTGGTTGTTGGTGGTGAAGATCGCAACCACAGCCGAAAGGAAAGTAACCAGCAAAACGGCAAAAATGCGAAGAAAAATGTACATCTTTGCGTCGTCTTGAGCAATATGCAACGTATAAGTTAATCCAATGCCTGAATTCTTGGAACCTAAGTCGTTTGTTTCGGCATACCCACCGATATTAAATCAAGCCATTGCGATGGTGCAGTCATGTCCGATCTCTGAGTGGGTTTCGGAAGCACGAGGCTTTCGTAAATATTACTACTTATATCAGGCAACAATTCGATGCTATCAGCAAACATTCTTCTTAGGTCAGGATCATTTTGGTAAAATCTATATGATGAAACCGCTCCCTGCACCTGGCAATATTTATCCTAGCTGCGTCGCACGATTTTATGATCGTCATTGGATCGAAATTCGATCTGAAATCTGACAGAACTCTAGAAATATCGTTTAGTTGATCCATGATTATGTCAACATTCCTAGCAGCATCATATAACTTGGAAAGGGCGGTTTGCTCAACACTTGAATCTTCAATAATTTGGACGCGAGATTTCAGCAACGCAATATTATCAGCGACTTGGATTGCATCCCTTCTTGATTTTGCGATCGTTTGGCCGACTTGAGCGATCTTAGTCTTCCTCAGCGATTGCGCCTCAAATGCATAACCGAAGATGATGGCAATTGAAACAAAAAAATGCCAGCCGCAGTCAAATACCAAGCCCTATTGCTTGAATTAAGCGTGCCTGTCCGGTTAACGCCCACACCCACCAGGGCTGGTGATGGTTATCAAACCGGCCATGGAAATCCGCCAGAGCGACGATCTGGGTTTCCCCAGTCAGTCCCAGAGTTTCATGAGCTTTTTCCGTATGACGCGGCATATGCTGCCTATCTTGATCGCGCGCGTTGGCCTGTCGGCTTTGTCTGGCCATATTGCGGCCAGATCGCTCTGCACGTGGACGCATCCTACATCTAGGGGCTGTGGGCGTTAACCGGATAGGCACGGAATTAAGGAAGTACAACAATCTTTCTATCGCAGATCGTTTCCGTAATACTTCATTATACTTTGAGTCCACAGTGACCTCCTGCCCGACTTCGCGTATTCAACCTTCCTTCTCTGCTCCGCCATAACTCTGCCGTAGTTTCATATATGTGGCAAGCGGAAAGCGCATAGATCAAAAAGCGACGCGACCAAGAGCTCGTCCGACGTATTCCCAGTTGGCAACCCGCTCAAGCCAGGCCATCGCCGAACCAACATGTTAGGTAAGCGCAGCGGTCAGGTGGAAAGTGGACGAGGTAAAGCTTTTGCTTTACTGCGATGTCTGTCGAAAATGTTGACTTGGTACGCCAGACGTGTGCCAAAGGCAGTGTTCGCTCCTTCGACGCGGCCGATGACATCGGGTCGCGGGAGGCTGCTGGGCCAGGGGGCGTCACACCCTCCCGGTCCTGAGCGCTCTCAGGGTGATCGCCAGCACCGTCTCGAAGCGGGACGCCGAGGCGTTCGGCGTCGCGTCCTTGTCAAGCCGCAGCGCGACCGGATGGATGAAACGATGCGCCGCGTCGAAAATCAGCGACATCGCCCGGCGCCGGTCGGTCATGGCGAACGCGCCCGAGGCGACGCCCTCCTCGTAGACCCGCTGGATCTCCGACTGCACGCGGCCGCGGTGCTTGCGGACGCTCGCCCGGTTTCGCGTCAGCGCGTCGACCAGGAGGTCGAACACCTCGGGGTCGCTGTCGAGCTTGCCGCGATAGTCGCGGTGGACCTCCAGGAGCATGCGCTCGAGCTTGTCGTAGGCGGGATCGGCTCCCTCCGCCGCTTCGCGCAGGCGCGCTTCGAGCGGCCTCAGGCTGCTCGCCACGACCTCGTCGAGCAGCGCCGACTTGGTCGCAAAATAGCGGTAGACGTTGGCGTGGGTCATGCCCGCCTCCGTCGCGATCCCGACAACCGTGGTGCGCGCGTGGCCGAACCGGCGCACGTGCGCCCTGGCGATCTCGACGAGCCGCACGTCGTTGGTTTCGGCGTTGAGGCCGGCCGGCACTCAGGTCTCCGCGATGCCGCCGAGGTCGCCGAGCCGCGCCCCGACCGAGCCGTGCGGCAGCGCGAGGTAATCGGCCGAGCGCATCTCGAACAGGCGCGAGGCCGTGCGCGCGAATTCGAACGCCTCCGCCCCGTCGGCGCCGACGAACAGCCCCTCTGGCTCGGCGGCGGCGGAGGCCACGAGCTTGACCCGGTTGTCGTAGAGCGCGTCGATCAGGATGATGAAACGCTTGGCCTCGTTGCGCTCGGCAGGCCGGAGAACCGGAATGCGGTCGATGAACACGGTATGGAAACGCTCGGCGATTTCCAGGTAGTCTGGCGAGCCGAGCGGCCTGCGGCAGAGACCGTCGAAGTCGAAGCGGGCGACGCCGTCGGCGGCCTGCGGCACCTCGAGACGGCGCCCGAGCAGCTCGATCTCGATCGGCGCGCCGCGCTGCAATCCGGACAGGCTCAGGAAGGCGGCGTCGAGCGCGGCGTCCGCTTTGGGGCTGAGCGGCGTATAATAGACGGGCGCGCGGACGAGCTTCTCGAGCCGGTAGTCCGTGCGCGCATCCAGCTCGACCACCTCGCACCGCTCCTGCAAGAGCGCGATGAACGGCAGCAACAGGGCGCGATTCAGCCCGTCCTTGTAGAGATCGTCCGGAGCGACGTTGGTGGTCGCCACCATAACCACTCCGGCCGAAAACAGCGCGGTGAACAGGCGCCCCAGAATCATCGCGTCTGCAATGTCGCGCACCGCGAATTCGTCGAAGCACAACAGCGAGGCTTCGTGCGCGAGGTCGGCCGCGACGGGGGCGATCGGGTCCTCGCCCGTCACCGTTCCGACCTTGCGCGCCTGGCGCCATTCGTGCAGCCGGGCGTGGACGTCGGCCATGAAGGCGTGGAAATGGACGCGGCGCTTTCTTGGGACCTCGGCCGCGGCGAAGAACAGGTCCATCAGCATCGTCTTGCCGCGGCCGACCGAGCCATGAACATAGAGCCCGCGCGGCGGCTCGGCGGGCTTCGCGCCGAAGAGACGCGAAAAGGCGTTCGGCTTCGCTTCCGCGGCCGTGTAGCCGCTGAGCCGATCGCAGAGCGTGTCGAGTTTTACGATCAGCGCCGCCTGGGCCGGGTCGAATGTGATCTGGCGCTCGTCGATCAGCGCCCGATAGCGTCCGGAGATGGAGGTCATTTGCAAGCCTGGGGAAAACGGAACGACGTCATAGCGAGCGAAGCGAAGCAATCCAGAGCCGCCGCTTCCGCCCGACTTTCCCGGGATTGCTCTTATGTCCTTCGTCAAGGGGTCGGACGCACCCTCCCGTTTCCGCTTCAGGGGTGGGCGGAGTGATGGCGTTGGATGATTGCGCAGAGGTGGGGGCGAGGCCTGTTGGACGTCGGTGATCAAGCTCTAATACGCGTATTTGTTCCGCATGTCCGAGTTTCGTCCGGGGCTGCTCCACGTCTTCGTACGGGCGTCGATGCGTCGATCGGCCACTTGCAATCCTCGGGAGTTCCCCTGCCGCGGCTTCACCCCCGCCGCTGCGCAATGTTTGTTGCATCCGTCTGCCGTATCCCTCCTCGGTCTGTGTGGGGTCAGTCGACGCGATGGCGCGCCGCCCGCGATGGCGCGGGATCGCATGAAGCCGCTCGCGAAGCGCGCTCCCAAATTGCGCTGTAGCGAGCGAGCGGCTTCATGCGACGGCTTGCTCCTGCTCAAGCGCGCGATGGATCGCCCAGATGAAGCCGGCGAGTTCGCGCGCGACCGCCGTGACGGCGACGCTCTTCGTCTTGCCTTTGCGCATCAGCGCCCGGTAGCGCGCGGTGAGCCGCATCTGCGCCTTCCAGGCGATCCGCCGCGCCGCCGGCGGCGCCGCCTCGACCCGGGCGAGCTTGGCCTGACCGATGCGCGCAGGAAAGCGATGGCGCCAAGCGCTCTCGATCAGGGTTTTGCGCGCCCGGCCGTTGCCGGCCTTGGTGATGCCGAAGCGCCTGACTCGGTCGCCGGTTGAGGACTCCGAGGGCACGAGCCCCAGCCAGGCCATCAACTCGCGCGGCGTCCGAAAGCGCCCGAGGTCGCCGACTTCGGCCAGAATCGCCGTCGCCGCGACGAGGTCGATCCCGCGCATCGCCATCAGCGCCGTGACCATCGGCGCCAGCGACCAATCGGGAACCGCCTCCTCGATCGCCTTCTCCAGCCGGGCGATGCGCGCCTTCGCCTCGTCCATCGCGGCCACCTGCTCCTCGAAGGCGATGCGCTGCTCGAGATGGGCGAAAGCTTGGCTCGCCAGCCACTTCCGGTGCGCGCCGCCCCATGTCTTCTTACCGGGATAGACGCGTCCGAGACGCAAAAGGAAGGCGCCGGTCTGCTGGCGCTTGATCCTGAGGTCGAAGGCGGCCGTCGAGCGCGCCCGCACCAGATCGCGCATCGCCTCGTGCCGCTCGTCCGGCGTCCACACGGCGGTGAGCTCGCCGGCCCGCAGCAAGCGCGCCAGATTCAAGGCGTCGCGGCGATTGGTCTTCACCCGATCGCCCGGCTTGCGCGGAATGAGCGAGGGCGCGACCACCCGGCACGCATGCCCAAGCTCGCCGATCAGCCGATAAAGACCGTAGCCGGTCGGCCCCGCCTCGTAACAGAACGTCAGCTTGTCGTGCTTGCCAGACAGGCGGCGGACCAGCTTCGTCACCGCAGCCTCGTTCGCCTCGATCTCCCCGAGAAACCTCGCCTCGGCCGCGCCTCCGCCGTCAGCCAACCCTACCGCGATACTCGACTTCGACACGTCCATGCCGACGAAAACTTCGCTATAATCTTTCATGGCTCGTCCTCCTTGCGTGAGGCTCCGCCCGGCCTATCCGGGCAACCCTCGCAACGCGCATCGAGGGCGAGCCGCCGCCTCAGCGCAAGGACATACAGTCTTCGTCGCTTCCGCTCCTCGCAATGACAAATCGCGCCCACCTTAATGCGCCTCATCCCAGTTCTGCGCCGCCCGCGCGTCCACTTGCAGCGGCACATGCAACTTGAGCGCCGGCTCGGGCGCGTCAATCATCACTTTGGTCACAACCGGCAGCGTCGCCTTGATCTCGTCGTCCGGCGCCTCGAACACAAGCTCATCATGCACCTGCAGCAGCATCAGGGCCGAGAGCCTGGCCTTCGCCAGCGCCTCCTCCATCCGGACCATGGCGCGGCGAATGATGTCGGCGGCCGAGCCCTGGATCGGCGCGTTGATCGCCGCGCGCTCATTGAAGGCCCGCTCCGAGGCGTTGGACGAGGCGATGCGCGGATAGTGGCACTTGCGGCCGAAGATCGTCGTCACATAGCCGTCGGCGCGGGCGGCCTTCTTGGTCGCCTCCATATAGTCGCGGATGCCGGGGAAGCGCTCGAAATACTTGCGGATGTAGGCGCCCGCCTCCTCGCGCGCGATGCCGAGCTGGTTGGCGAGGCCGAAGGCCGAGATGCCGTAGATGATGCCGAAATTGATCGCCTTGGCGCGTCGCCGGATTTCTCCGGGCATGCCGGCGATCGGGACGCCGAACATCTCCGAGGCGGTCATCGCATGGATGTCGAGGCCGTCGGCGAAGGCCTTTTTCAGCGCCGGGATGTCGGCGATATGGGCGAGCAGGCGCAGTTCGATCTGGCTGTAGTCGGCCGAGATCAGCTTGCGGCCCTTCGGCGCGACGAAGGCGCGGCGGATCTTCCGCCCCTCCTCAGTGCGGACCGGAATATTCTGCAGGTTCGGCTCCGACGACGACAGCCGCCCGGTGGTGGTGGCGGCGAGGGCGTAGGACGTGTGCACCCTGTTCGTCGACGGATTGACATAGCTTGGCAGCGCGTCGGCGTAGGTCGACTTCAGCTTCGCCAGCTGCCGCCATTCCAGCACCCGCGCCGGCAATTCGTGGCCCTCGGCGGCAAGGTCGTCGAGCACGCTCGCCGTGGTCGACCACGCGCCGGTCGCGGTCTTCTTGCCGCCTGGCAGGCCCATCTGGCCGAACAGGATGTCGCCGAGCTGCTTCGGCGAGCCCGGATTGAACGGGCCGCCGACGATCCGGCTGATCTCGGCTTCGAGCCGCGCCATGCTCTGGGCGAAGTCGCCGGCGAGGCGCGAGAGCATGTCGCGATCGATCGAGACGCCGCGCCGCTCCATGCGGGCGAGCGTGGCGACCATCGGCCGCTCCAGCGTCTCGTAGACCGTCGTTAGACGCTCGGCGGCGAGCCGGGGCTTCAGCGCCCGCCAAAGCCTGAGCGTCACGTCGGCGTCCTCGGCGGCGTATTCGGTCGCCTTGTCGACGGCTACGCGCGCGAAGCCGACGAAATTGCGGCCCGAGCCGGCGACCTCGGAAAACGCGATCGGCTTGTGGCCGAGGAACCGCTCCGACAGCGTGTCCATGCCGTGTCCATCGGTGGTCGCTGCGGCGTCCAACGCGTAGGAGATCAGCATCGTGTCGTCGATCGGCGCCACCGTTACGCCGCGCCGCGCGAGCACCTGCAGGTCGAACTTGACGTTCTGGCCGATCTTGAGCACGCCCGGCGCTTCCATCAGCGGCTTCAGGAGCGCGATCGCGTCCTCCTCGCGGATCTGGTCGGGAACGAGCCCTCCGCCGTCGAACAGGTCCTCGGCGCCGGTGCGATGGCCGAGCGGCGCATAGCAGGCCTCGTTCGGCGCGACCGCGAGCGAGAAGCCGACGAGTTCGGCCTGCAACGGATCGAGCGACGTCGTCTCGGTGTCGAATGCGACAAGCCCGATCTCGTGGGCGCGGGCGATCCAGGCGCTGAGTTCATCGAGGCTCCGCACCGTCTTATAGGTGGAGCGGTCGAGCGGCGCCTTGGCCTCGGCGGCCCGTGTCCTCGCAAGCTCGGCGGGCGTCGCGCCTTCGGGAGCGGCGAGCGGGGCCTCCGAAGCCGCGGGCGCGGTCGTGGGCGCCGCATCGACCGCGACCGCCACTTCGCCGTTGCGCCCTAGCCAGCCGGCCGGGCCGACGAAGCGCGGGTCCGGCTCGATCGCGGAGACGTCGACGCCGGTGAGCTCGCCGACCCGGCGGGTGATCGTGGTGAGCTCCATCGCCTTCAGGAAGGCGACCAGCTCCTTGCCGTCGAGCGTCGGCGCGGCGAGGTCGTCAAGCGGCGTCTCGAGCTGCACGTCGCGCACGAGCGTGACCAGCTTCTGAGAAATGAGGATGCGGTTGACGTTCTCGGGCAGCGTCAACGCCTCGCGGCGCTTCGGCTGCTTGATCTCGCCCGCGCGCGCCAACAGCGTCTCGAGGCCGCCGAATTCTCCGATCAGTTGGGCCGCGGTCTTGACCCCGATCCCGGGCGCGCCGGGCACGTTGTCGGTCGAGTCGCCAGCGAGCGCCTGGACGTCGACCACCTTGTCCGGCCCGACCCCAAAATAATCGAAAACCTCGGCCGGGCCGATGCGCCGCTCCTCGCGGTCGCCGGAGGCCGGGTCGTACATTGCGACGCGGGGCTCGATGAGCTGCATCAGGTCCTTGTCGGCCGACACGATCAGGACGTCGGCGCCCCGGTCGCACGCCTGCCGGGCGTAGGTGGCGATCAGGTCGTCCGCCTCGTAGCGGTCCTGCTCGACCGGAACCATGCCGAAGGCGCGCACCGTCGCCCGCATCAGGGGGAACTGCGGCACGAGGTCGGCCGGCGGGTCGGAACGGTTGGTCTTGTAGGGCGGGTAGAGCTCGCGGCGAAACGAATTCTCCGACTTGTCGAAGATGATGGCGAGATGCGTCGGCTTGATGCCCGCCGCGCCGTCCTTGACGAATTGCAGCACCTTGGTGGCGAACAGCCTGACCGCTCCGATCGGCAGGCGGTCGGAGCGATAGTTGTACTTCTGGTCCTGCCGGATCGACTGAAAATAGGCGCGGAAGACGAACGACGAGCCGTCGACGAGAAAGACATGGTCGCCGGGGCCGACCGGACGGTGGGGCTGGGTCATGATGGCTGAGAATAGGCGAAGCGGCGCGCCCGCGCCATCGCCGCGACGCCGCCCGTGTTCATCCTCCGTTCATCCGCCAGTCATCCAGGCTGGCGCAAGAAAAGCTAGGCGATTCGCGGTCAAGGCGACCGCGTCTGCGATAGCGGGACGGGGCAATGATGCGGCAGGGGTGGATCGGCGCGTCGATCCTGGTCTTGGCGGCTGCGGCGCTCGGCTCGGATTCGGCGCTCGAGACCGCGCAGTCCTTCACCATCCCGACCGTCTGCGCGGACGCGGCGCAATGCGCCTCGTTTTGCAGCCGCGTGGTCGAGCAGGGACGGACCGAGAGCGATTTCCTTCAGTTGGCGGCCTATCAGCTCGGGCCTCAGCAGGGCATGAATCTGCCGCCGGCCAATCTGTCGATGCCGGCGCCAGTCGATCGGAACAACGTCTACGCCGGGACCGGCGCGGGCCTGTTCAGCCCGGCCGTCGCCGGACACCTGTCGCGCGTCTATTCGCCGAACCTGATCACCGGCAAGGTCGACGTCATCGACCCCGAGACCTTCAAGGTGATCGAAAGCCTCGACGCGGTTCCGAGTTCCGGAGCACATCGTCCCGTCCTGGGACTTGCAGACGCTCTGGGTGTCGGGCGACATCTCCTATCGCGGCGGCCACGCCGATGTGATGCCGATCGACCCGAAGACCGGCAAGCTCGGCAAGGCGATCGACGTGCCGGATTCCTACAACCTCTACTTCACCCCCGACGGAAAGTCGGCGATCATGGTCGCCGAGGCGATGCGGCGGCTGGAGTTCCGCGATCCGCACACCATGGCGTTGCAGGGCTATATCGCGACGCCCGGGTGCGCCGGGATCAACCACGCCGACTTCGCCGCCGATGGCTCCTATGCGATCTTCACCTGCGAGTTCGGCAACGCGCTCGCCAAGATCGACCTTGTCCACCACACGCTGGCCGGCATGCTGCAGCTCACGCCCGGCGGCATGCCGCAGGACATCCGAGTCTCGCCCGACGGCTCGGTGTTCTTCGTCGCCGACCTGCTCAAGGACGGCCTGGTGCTCGTGGCGGGCGAGTTGTTCCAGCAGATCGGCTTCATCGGGACCGGCGTCGGGGCGCACGGGCTCTATCCGTCGCGCGACGGCACGAGGCTCTACGTGGCCAACCGCGGCACCCACAATATCGCCGGCGTGAAGAACGGCCTGGGCAGCGTCAGTGTGGTGGACATGTTTCAGCCGCGGGTGCTCGCCACCTGGACCATCCCCGGCGGGGGCAGCCCGGACATGGGCAACCTTTCCGCCGACGGCAAATGGCTGTGGCTGTCGGGCCGCTACGATGGGGTGATCTACGCCTTCAACACCGATGACGGTTCGGTAAAAACGATCCCGGTCGGCGGCATGCCGCACGGCCTGACGGTGTGGCCGCAACCGGGTCGCTACTCGCTCGGGCATACGGGGAATTTGCGGTAGAGCATGATGAGTTAGGTTGCGTCGGTTTACCCTCACCCTGCCGCTTCGCGGCTTCCCTCTCCCCATAGCCCGTCGCGAGACGGGCGTCTATCGGACGCCCTATGGGGAGAGGGGTGCCCCCTTCGAAGGGGGCCGCGTAAGCGGCCGGATGAGGGTTTGCAGCGTGATTTGGTCAGAAATCTTCCCGCTCTAGCCATGCCGCTGACCCCGGAGTGGTTCAACTTTTTCACCGCGGAACTCGGCGCGCTTGCGGCGCTGACCGGCTTCGTCGTGGTCGCGATCTCGATCAATCTGAGCCGAATTCTCGCCAATCCGAGCCTGCCGAGCCGAGCGGCCGAAGCGCTGGTCGGCCCGGTCGGCGCGATCGCCGCTACGGGCCTGATGCTCCTGCCGGAGCAGCCCGCGGCGCTGGTGGGCGCGGAAGTTCTCGTGATTGGTCTCGTCATGGTCGCGGCCCCGCTGACGATCCAGCTGCGAACATGGTCCGACCGGAAGGACGCTACGCCGATCGAGCGGCTCCTGCGGTTCGCCAACAGCGCCGGCTACAGCCTCGCCTTCATCGTCGGCGGCGCGCTCCTTGTCGCTGGCGCTCGCGCCGGCCTGTTCTGGGTCGGGGCCGGCGAAGTGGCCTGCCTCGTCGCCGTGATGGTCAATGCGTGGGTTCTGATGGTCGAAATCCTGCGGTGAGGCGCCGGAAACGCGACCGGAAATTGCAGGCGCGGCCGCTGGCGGCGTCTGGCGCGATCGGCGATCGCGCCAGCAGAGGCGGTTCTCTATGGGATCTGCTTGAGAATATGCTCGGCGCCCGAGAGGTCCGCGACGCCCGGTTGCGGCTCGATGTTCAGTTCCTTCACCACGCCGTCCTTCACCAGCGCGGAATAGCGCTTCGAGCGTATGCCCAAGCCGCGCTCGGTCAGATCGAGGTCGAGGCCGGCCGCCTTGGCGAAGACAGCGCTGCCGTCGGCGAGAAAATCGACATGTCCCCCGGCGCCGGTGGCCTCGGCCCAGGCCGCGAGCACGAACGGATCGTTGACCGAGGTCATGGCGATGGCGTCGACGCCCTTGGCCTTGAACGCGGGCTCGTTGGCGACGAAGCCCGGCAGATGGTTCTTGTGGCAGGTCGGGGTGAAGGCGCCCGGGAGGCCGAACAGGACCACGGTCTTGCCGGCGAAGTAATCCTTGGTCGCGACCGGCTTCGGGCCGTCCGGGGTCACGAGCGTGAGCGTCACGTTGGGCAGGCTTTCGCCGACGGCGATGGTCATGGGCAGTCCTCTGAGCTCGCGCCGCCCTCCGCGGCGGCTTCTGGCAAAGACTAAGCGAAGGATGTGACAGTCGTAAAGGCGGGAGCGACTGGGCCGCAGAGGATTCGGGCGGACATCTCAGGAAGGTGATAAAATGCGGCGTGCCCGCAGCCTTCTCGCCCCGCTTGGAGATCCTTCCGCCGCCGCAACGACGGTTGTGGCCGGAGTTAGCGTCGGTCCCGCCGGAGTTCCGCCTTTATGGCGGCACGGCCCTGGCGCTCTATCTCGGCCATCGGCAGTCGGTCGATTTCGACTTTTTCAGCGTACGGCCGCTCGATCCCACGATGCTCACCCCTGCGCTTCCCTTCCTAAAGTCCAAAGGAGATCCCCCGGCTTTGCCGGGGTGGCAGTAGCAGTTTGACGTTTCGGGGGGTCCCCCGGTCCGGTTCGGTCGTGAGCAGCCACTCACACGAAAGGAACCGGACCGATGGACGAGTACGAGACGCTAAACCACACGACGTGGGACTGCAAATTTCATGTGGTTTTCATCCCAAAATATCGGCGCAAACTCCTGTTTCAGGAGCTGAGGAAACCGCTGGGCGAGGTTTTTCGTCAGCTCGCGGCTCAGAAGGAAGCGAAGGTTGAAGAGGCGCATTTGCTCCCGGACCATGTTCACATGCTTTTGTCGATCCCACCAAAATACGCAGTGTCGAACGTGGTCGGGTACATCAAGGGAAAGAGCGCTATCCATCTGGCGCGGACGTACGGCGAACGAAAGCGCAATTTCGTGGGGCAAAGCTTCTGGGCGCGCGGGTATTTTGTGAGCACGGTCGGTCGTGACGAAAAGGCGATCCGGGAATACATCCAAAGCCAAGAGAAGGAAGACCAGCGGCCGGAGCAACTCAATCTCTGGAAGTGACAGCCACCTTCAGGTGGCCCACGTATTCGGAGCCGCGTTAGCGCCTCCCTCCGCCGCTCCCTTGAGCGGCCACAACCCCAATAGTCGCGTCAGCGACGACACAGCCGCTTTGAGCGGCTAAAGGCCTAAAGCCCCCGGCTTTGCCGGGGGATACTTACTCGGCGCCGAGATTTTGCAGCGCGAGCCGAACACACTGAGCTGCCTCATCGATCGGAGCGGGCCGGTGAAGCTCTCCTTCTTCGGCGTTCCGAATCTGCCTCGTCTCCGGGCTCCGGCGATTGCGCCCGACAACGGGCTCCGAATCGCCTCGCTTCTCGACCTGGCAGGGACCAAGGCCGCGGTCGTCCAAATGCGGGCCGAGGCGAAGGATTATGTCGACATCGACGCGCTGCTGCTGGACGGCCGCGTCGACCTGCCGACCGCGATTGGCTGCGCACAGACCCTGTACGGTTCCCAGTTCAATCCGCAGTCGACGCTGAAAGCGCTCGCCTATTTCAAGGACGGGAACCTGTCGGATTTGCCGCAAGCGGTGAGGGATCGGCTGTCGCGGGCGGTTCGGGAGGTTGACCTCGACTGCCTTCCCATCGTGACGGCGTCCGAAAACCCGCACGACGAGTGGGAAGGGGACCGGCGTTGAAGCCAATTCCCCTCAACGACGAGACGCGTGCGATCGCCAGCCGGATCGTCTGGTTCGAGCCGCCGGCGCAGGCGCTCGCCGATCCGGTCCGGTTCATGGCCTACGCCTTCGCGCGCGCCACCCACCAGGACATGAAGGCGCTGCGCGCCTATCTGAACGACACGGACCTTGAAGAGGCGCTCGACACCGCGCCCCCGGGCGTTATCGACCCGCGGTCCTGGGCTTACTGGAACCTGAAGCTCGGCCGCTATCCGGCGCCGCCGATGCCGAGGCGAGGTTTCGAATAGCGCCCTATGCCCGGCCCGACGCTCCGGCCTCGACCTTTTCTGCAAGGCCGCCGATCGCCTCGACATAGACCGGCACCGCGGACTCGCGAATGTCGTGCCCCAGCCCAGGCACGATCAGGATCTCGGCCCCCGGAATGCTCCTCGCTGTGTCCTCGCCGCCGGTCGCCGGGATCAGCGGATCGTCGGCGCCGTGGATGACAAGCGTAGGGACCCGGATCGCGCCAAGCCGGTCGTTGCGCGGCGGCGCGGCGATCACGGCGGCCATCTGACGGGCGTTCGCCGCAGGGTCGAAAGGAGCGTAATCGACGCCGCGCGCGACGAAGGCCGCAAGCTCCTCGTCGGTCGCGGCAAAGCCAGGACTTCCGATGACGCGCCAGACCGCGACGCCCCGCGCAATCATGTCCGCCCGGGCCGGGCTGCGGGCCGGCGTCAGGATTGCGGCAAAGGCTTCCGGCTTCGGTTGCGACACCTCGGGCCGGCCGGTGGTTGACATGATGGAGATGAGGCTCTTCACCCGCGCCGGGTGATTTATCGCGACGAGCTGCGCGATCATCCCGCCCATCGAGGCGCCGGCGACATGGGCGCGGTCGATCCCGAGCGCTTCGATGAGGGCCGCGGCGTCGGCCGCCATGTCGTCGAGGCTGTAAGGCGCCATCACGGGTCTGCCGGCTGTGGCCTCGGCGATGATCGCCGCGAGGTCGGGCGCGCCAAGAGCGTCGAGATGGGTAGATCGGCCGGCGTCGCGATTGTCGAAGCGGATGACGCGAAAGCCCCTGGCCGCCAGGCCCTGGCAGAGGGAATCCGGCCAGTTCATCATGGGAGACATGACGCCCATGATGAGGAGAACCGCCGGATCGCTGACGCGCCCGAAGCTCTCATAGACGATGTCGATCCCGTTGGCACGGACCTGGGGCATGGCCATTTCTTCCTCTGTCGATGACGCGGATCGATAGCCGAATAGCGCGCAACGTCAAACCATCTTCCGCGCCTCCGCCTTTTCCGCGAAGTCGCCGATCGCCTCGACCCACACCGGCATCAGCGCTTCCTTTAAGTCGTGGCCCATGCCGGGAACGACGAGAAGCTCTGCGCCGGGAATGCTGTTGGCCGTGTCCTCGCCGTGCGCGGGCGGCCTGATCGGATCGTCCGAGCCGTGGATGACGAGCGCCGGGAGGTCGAGTTCGTTCAGCCGCTCATGTCGAGGCGCCGCGGCGATGACGGCCGCCATATGCCGCGCGGCCGCCGGCGGATCGTAGGGCGTGGCGTCGATGCTGCGCCCGAGATAGGCGGCAAGTTCTTCGTCGGTCTGCGGGAAGCCATGGCCGCTGATCGCCTTGACCGCCGCGACCGCGGTCGCAAGCCGGTCGGCGCGGCCCGGACTGGCGGGCATGGCCAACAGCGCCCGCATGGCCTCGGGCTTCGCCGGCGGGAGCCTGGGCCGGCCCGTCGAAGACATGATCGAGATGAGGCTCTCCGTCTTTTCGGGATGGTTGAGGGCGACGAGCTGCGCGATCATACCGCCCATCGAGGCGCCGGCGATATGAGCGCGCGGAATTGCCAGCGCGTCCATGAGCCCTGCCGCGTCCGCCGCCATCGCGTCGAGCGGATAGGGCGGGCGAGGCTCGCCGCCCGACTGAAGCGTCGCCATCATCGCGCCGATGTCCGGGATCCCGAGTTGCGTGAAGACGGTCGAGCGGCCGATGTCGCGGTTGTCGAACCGCACGACCCGAAACCCGCGCCGCACCAGGCCGGCGCAGAGCGAGTCGGGCCAGCCCGTCCGCGGGGTGGCCAAGCCGTGGATGAGGAGAAGGACCGGATCGGTCACGCGCCCGAAGCTCTCGTAGGCGATGTCGATCCCGTTGGCGTGGACGTGAGGCATGACGGCTCCGGATGCGGGGGAGCTAGGTCCTATACGCCAGGCGCGCAGCGGCAAAGGCTGGGGGTGGGCACGCGGCGCGATTCCGCTCCCGGGCTGTCGCTGAGGCGCAATCTCGAGGCCGCGGACGGACTGCCGATTAGCGACATTTTCTTGCCGAACCGGCGGGAAGGCATTTCTAGATTACGGAACTAATAACATTCCAACTTTGTATTACCCCGCAAACCTCATCCTGAGCTTGTCGAAGGATGCTCCAGCGGGCGGGGACGTTCGTGCGCTCTGGAACGTCCTTCGACACCCCTGGATCATAGTCCGGGGGTCAGGACGAGGCGCGACGGCCCGTCTAGGCCGTTATTTTGTGACGTAACTCCCAAGCCCTTTACCCTGACGCGATCAAGGCGTGCATGATTTGATTTGGCGAGGCGGCGAGGGTTTGGAGGATGTTGGCGCCCTGTTTTCGGGCTGTCGAGACGACGGATCTGAGGCTGGCGAAGATTTTGGCGCCGTCGAGGGTTCGGAAACACCCCGAGATTTTCATTTTGACCTTCATCATTCGCAGGTCCTGCTCGGCCAGATTGTTGGTGAAGGGCACGTCGAAATTGCTCATGAACCGGAGCGTTTCGGTCTTGAAGGTCTTCAGCCTTTCGAGCAGATTTTGTCCTGGGCGTTGTTTGGGGCGTCCGCGCCCGGGAGATTTCGTCTCCAGCTTGGGCAATTGACGATGAAAGGCGAGGCCGAGCCGAACCGCGGCCCAATAGCGCTCGACGAACGCCGCGATCGTCTCGGGCGGGAGCGCCGAGGCGCCCGCCTCGCGCGCCCCATTGACGGCGGCGTTGGCGTCGAGGAGGACCGCGCGCATGAGTTCGGCCCAGGGCTCCTTCTCAAACTCTATGAGAGCTTGGAGTTCGCGCAGGATATGCGCGTTGCAGAAGGCGTGCTCGACCGTGTCCATCCCGCGATAGGGCAAGAAGTGGTCATGCACGACGACGCCGTCCCGCAAATCCGTGGGGATGTCGCCGCGCTTTTCGCCCGCGCGATAGAAAGTGAAGGCCAAACTCGACGTCGTGTGCAGCCAGTGCAGCTTGCCGGCGATCCGATAGCCCGTCTCATCGAGGCAGCGAACCTTGGCCTCGGCCACGCGTTCGCCGATGGCCTTGTAGACTTCGCCCAGTTCGCCCGCCTTCTTGCCCACCCAGGCGACGACGCTGGCCGGACAGATCAACGGCGCGCCGAACAGATCGTTCAGCGCCTGCGCGACCCGATCCTCGGGGATGAGTTGATGGATGTTGAGATAAATCGCCGCCGCCTTGATACGCTCGCCATATTGGGTCGGCGAGACCACGCCATCGGGAAACTCGGCCTTCGTCACGCCCCGGCATTGCGCGCAATGATAGATCGAAGCCTGATGTTCCGTGACCAACAACGCACGCTCGGGAAGATCGAACACCTGGCGTTTCTCGACCCCAATCGCCGCCATCGGATCCAGAGACGAACCGCAATGGCCGCACGCGCAGGCCTCGTGCCGAACCACGGCGTCGGGATCGGCGACCTGACGCAACGTGCCGCCCTGATGGCCCTTCTGGCCCCCGCTCGGCTTGCCAGAGCGGCCGCGCCGGCTGCCCGCCACCCGCGGCTTCTTCTTCAACCCGTCGCTCGATGGCGGTTTCGAACTCGTCGAACTGTCCAGACCCAATCGACGACGAAGTTCGACAACCTCCGCCTGAAGCGCCAAAACTTGGCGATTCAGCGAAGCGATAAGCTCCTCGACTTCCGCAGGAAGGGTCATCCCACCCTTGAGTCAAACTCGCCCCATTATGTCTTCATGAATTCGGCGCCAAAAACCAAATTCACAAACCCTGTGGCATTTCGGACTCACTCGGGCTTGGGAGTTACTTTGTGACAGTTTTGTGCGCTTAACGCTTTGAAATGGCTCGCTCGGCGCCAAGCCTGCACCGCGCCTCTACCGGGCGATCACCGTCGTCTCGACCGGCCCGGCCCCGCCCGTCATCGTCAGCCGCAGCGGGACGGGCGGCGCCTCGTCCTTCGGCCTGTCGTGCAGGCTGATCGCGAAACAGTCCTGGCCCGCGTCGCCCGGGGCTGGGGCGGCGGTCACCCACCAGCCCTGCGGCGGTTCGACGAACAGGTCGCGTGGCGGCCCCGGCGCGCGGGGCGTGCACAATCGCCAGCCGCCGGCGCTGTCGCCGGTCAGCGCGCCGAACGCCTCCGGCGCGATCGCGCGGGGCGCCGCGGCGAGCGCCGCCTCGACCTTGGCGGCGTAAGGCGACCCCCCCCCGGACAGGGTCAGCGTCAGCTTCGCCTTGGCCGGCAGGCACAGTTTCTCGCAGACGGCATAGCTGGCAAGGAGAGACAGTGTGACCGGCTTCGTCGGATCGCGCGGCGTGATCTTGAGCGGGATGACGCCGCCGCCTTCGTAGCCGAAAGCCTCGCTGCCGTCGGGCTCCTCGATCCGCTTCGGTGCCGGAAACCTCGGCGAGACATCGGCGACGTTGTTCGAACCCGAAAAGTCGAACGTGGGCGGAACGCCCGACTCGCCCGGGTCGCGCCAGTAGGTGATCGCGCCCGGCGCGAGCCTGATCTCGAAGCCGGCGAGCGCGCCGCCCCCGGCGATGAGCCGCGCCTCGGACTTCGCCGCAGGCGCCCAGTCGGTCGAGTAGCTATCGGCCGCCGCCGCCGGCGCGCCGAGCGCCATGGCGGCAAGCGCGACCACGCGCCATCGCCAGGTCAGGAGCCAGGATTTTCCGATCGAACTTGCGTGCGTCATCGCGCTCCTTCACCCCTTCGGGGAATTCGACTACCATAGCCATGAACCGTCAATGCCGGCTCCATCCCGGAGGCGAGAATGAAAAGGGCAGACCCCCCGCCCCCGACCAGCCTCGAAGGCCAGTTCCTGATCGCGATGCCGGCGCTGCGCGACGGGCCGTTTGCCCGTTCGGTCGTCTACATGTGCGCCCATCGCGAAGACGGCGCCATGGGCCTTATCATCAACCAGCGCGCTGACGAGATCGACTTCGCCGAGCTCCTGACCCAGCTCGGGATCGTGCCGGGCGAGCCGGAGATCCGTCTGCCGCCGCGGGCCGAAGCCGTGCGGGTTGTGCGCGGCGGCCCGGTGGAGACCGGGCGTGGCTTCGTCCTTCATTCCGCCGACTACGGCGCAACGGATTCGACGGTGAAAATCGCCGACGACGTCTGCCTCACGGCGACCATCGACATCCTGCGCGCCATCGCGATGGGGACGGGGCCGGCGCAGGCAGTGCTGGCCCTCGGGTATGCGGGCTGGGGTTCGGGCCAGCTCGAGAGCGAGATTCTGGCCAACGGCTGGCTGACCTGCCCGGCCGACCCTGACCTCATCTTCAGCGCCGACGACGCCAGCAAATACGAGCGGGCGCTCGCCAAGCTCGGCGTCCATGTCGGGATGCTATCGTCGGACGCCGGTCACGCCTGAGCCTTTGCCCTGACGCCCGTCTCGGCCGACACCTCGAACGTCTCGGCCCGGCCGGCGAGATCGGCGAAGGCGGCCGGATCGGCGCCGGTGAGGAACACCTGTCCGCCGAGGCGCGTCAGCGCGTCGAACAGGGCTGCGCGACGGCGCGGGTCGAAATGGGCGGCGATCTCGTCGAGGAGCGCGATCGGGACGATCCTCGACGCCTCCGCGACAAGGCGCGCGTGGGCGAGCGCCAGGCCGACCAGCAGCGCCTTCTGCTCGCCGGTCGAGGCGCTGGCCGCGGGCGCGTCCTTGGGCCCGTGCCGGACCGACAGATCGCCGACGTGAGGGCCGACCAGTGTGCGGCCGGCGGCGGCGTCGCGGCTGCGATTGTCGCGCAAGAGCGCGCGGTAACGGTCCTCGGCGTCGAGCGCCGGGCCGTTGGCGGCAATCGTCTCGATTTCGCCTTCGAGCGCCAGCCGCGCCCACGGAAAGGGCGAGGAATTGTCGCGTTCGGCGGCGATCAGCGCCTCGAGGCGGCTCACACATTCGAGCCGGGCCGCGGCGATCGCCACGCCGAGTTCGGCGGCCTCGCGCTCGATCGCATCGAGCCAGGTCGCGTTGCGCCGGTCCTCTTCGAGCAGCCGGTTGCGCTGGCGCAGGGCGCGCTCGAAAGCGCCGACCCGTGCGCCGTGTCCCGGGTCGATCGCCAGCACGAACCGATCGAGGAACCGCCGACGCTCGCTGGCCGGTCCGGCGAACAGCGAATCCATCGCCGGGGTCAGCCAGACGACCCGGACATGGTCGCTGAAGGCGCGTGACGAGGAGACCGGCGCGCGGTCGATGCGGTTCTTGCGTTCAGCGGCGCCGTTCGCATCGGCAGGAACTCCAACCCGAGCCGAGCTGCCAGAGGGCGCCATCCTCCTCGACCTCGATCGACAGCGCGAATCCGCCGTCGCCGTCGCGGCGCGCGCATTCGGCAAGCTCCGCCCGGCGAAGTCCGCGCCCCGGCGCAAGCAGCGACAGCGCCTCGAGGAGATTGGTCTTGCCGGCGCCATTCTCGCCACATAGGACGACCAGACGGCCGCCGATCCTCAGATCGAGCGCCGCGTAAGAGCGGAAGTCCCGCAGCATGAGGCGTCGCACCATGGGGCGCCGGCGGGCGGGAGACATGCCGTCAGGGCTGGCCATGGCCGTGGCATGTGCCACGTCCGGCGCGGGCGGGAAAGCGGAAAGGGCGCTGTCAATGAAGCCTGTCGACGTTCTCATGCCGGCGGCCGGAATGGGGGTTGTCGCTGATATGATCGCGGAGCGGCTGCCGCTGCATCGCCTGTGGCAGGAGCCCGACCCCGAAGCGTGGCTCGACAAGTACGGTCCGTCGATCCGGGCGATCGCTTCGGCCGGCGGCCATGGGCGTATCGACGAGGCGCTCATGAGACGATTGCCCAAGCTCGAGATCGTCGCAAGCTTCGGCGTCGGTTACGACCATATCGACGCCAGATGGGCGGGCGAACACGGGATCATCGTCGCCAACACCCCCGGCGTGCTCGATGACGAGGTCGCCGACGTGGCAATGGCCCTGACAATCATGGCGGTTCGCCAGCTTCCGCAGGCCGAGCGCTATCTGCGCGCCGGAAAATGGCTGAAGACGTCGTTCCCTCTGACCGCGTCGCTGCGTGGCCGGACTTTGGGCATTCTCGGACTCGGGCGGATCGGCAAGGCGATCGCCCGGCGCGCCGAAGCGTTCGGGCTCGCGGTCGTCTATCACGGCCGCCAGCCCCAGTCCGACATTCCCTATCGTTACTATCCGTCGCTGACCGCGATGGCCGAGGCTTGCGACATCCTGATGGTCACGGCGCCCGGCGGCCCGGAGACCCGGCATATCGTGAATGGCGAGGTCCTCGGCGCGCTCGGTCCGGACGGTGTGCTCGTCAACATCGCCCGCGGCTCTCTGGTCGACGAGCAGGCCCTGATCGAGGCGCTTCGGAGCAACGCAATCCTGGCCGCCGGCCTCGATGTGTTCGACAACGAGCCGAAGGTCCCGGCTGCGCTCATCGCGCTCGACAACGTCGTGCTGCTGCCGCATGTCGGATCGGCCTCGGTGAAGACGCGCCACGCCATGGCCCAGTGCGTTCTCGACAATCTTCTCGCGTGGTCGGAGGGCAAACCGCCGCTGACCCCCGTGCCGGAAACGCCGTGGCGAGGCGCGTGGGGCCCGGCCGGGGGAACCGCTGCGGGGCAGTCTCATCGGACCGCGGCGACAGACGGGCCGGACAAGGCCGCCCAGATCGACGCCGTGGTCGACGTCATGAAGGGGGTATGGGACCTGCCGGCCGACTGCAATGACGGCGAACTCTTTACCTACGCCGAGTTGTTGTACGATCGGATCCGGGCGGGAGAAGGTCGGGAAGGGCTTTATGCGTTCCTCGCAGATGTCCAGGTGAAACGGCTTGACCTGCCGGACCCGGAGGCGTGGCGACAGATTGTCGATCGCGCGCTCGATCTCCTCAGCGCTCCGGGCCGACGAGCCTAGGCGGGCTCGCCGAACGTCGGCATAAGCCGAATTGACGTGCGCTCCAGCCCCGAGAATGCCGCCGGCATTTTCTTGCGAAAAGGAGAATTATGGGATAGGGTGTTTCTGTCGGCCGAAGATGAGATGCGCAACGGCGCTCGCGTCGATCCGTTCCGCTTCCGTCGCGCCGTATTGGCTTTCGCCGCCGATGCGCGCCCTCGTCCGGCCCGGACGGACGGCGCCGTGGAGACGACCGCCGCCGGGACGAGGAAAGCGGCCGGGGTCAAAGATTAGATAAAGTGGTATAAATGTGGCAAACTAGGCTCCGAGAGCCCTCACGAATCACGAAATTGGGCTTAAGCGCCTGAAATCGTTTGATCACTCTCCAAAATGGCGGCCGCTATAGCGCCGCTTTCGCCGGTCTTAGGGGCTTTCAGGGGGCCAATTCCGAACCGAAGCAGGCTCAACGGACGAGACACCCTCTTTCCGGCGCCGCGTCCGGGCTACAAATTGAACGTTTCGGTCATCTCTCAAAGCTTTCGAAATGTGGCGACGCGGAGGCGGCCACACGGCCCTGACGCACGATGAGCCTCAGCCGACGGCCGCAGCGAGGCGCGGTCCCGTCGCGCGTCGGCGATAGAGCGAAAGAGTCGCGACCAGCCCGCAGAGCGCGGCAAAACTCATCCAGTAGCCGGGCGCCGCCTTGTCGCCGGTCCGCTCGATGAGGAAGGTCGAGATCGCCAGGGAAGAGCCGCCGAGCGTGGTGGCGAGGCTGTAGGCGAGAGAAAATCCCGCCGTGCGAACCGACGCCGGCACGACCTCCGTCAGCGCCACGACCATCGCCCCGTTGTACCCAGCGTAGATGAACGACAGCCACAGTTCGACCGCCATCGTCCGGCCGAAGCTCGGAGCCGCGACAAGCCAGGCGAGCGCCGGGTAGGCGGTGACGAGCGCAAGCACGGTGAAGGCGACGAGGATCGGCTTACGGCCAATCCGGTCGGACAGCGCGCCGAATATGGGGAGCCAGACGAAGTTCGACGCGGCGATCGCCATGGTGGCGAGCAGCGCATCCGACTCGCTCATCTTCAGGACGTTTCGGGCGAAGGTCGGCGTGTAGACGGTGATGAGGTAGAACGACACCGTCGTCATGACGACCATCGCCACGCCGCCGAGCACGACCGCCCAGTTGGCGGCGAGCGTCTCGTAAATCTGGGCCAGCGTCGGATGCACCTTGCGCGCGGCGAATTCGGCCGTCTCCTCGAGCGAGCGCCGGATGACATAGATAAACGGCACGATCGCGCAGCCGATGAAGAACGGGATGCGCCAGCCCCAGGCGTCGGTCGTGGCGGCCGGCAGCAGGTTGGCGATCGCAAAGCCGAGCAGCGCGGCAACCACGACCGCGACCTGCTGGCTCGCCGATTGCCAGCTGACATAGAAGCCCTTGTGGCCCGGCGTCGCCATTTCCGACAGATAGACCGACACGCCGCCGAGCTCGACGCCGGCGGAGAATCCTTGCAACAAGCGCCCGAGCACGACCAGCAGCGGCGCGAGCATCCCGATTGTCGCGTAGGACGGAACGAAGGCGATCAAGACCGTGCCGGAAGCCATGATCGTGAGGGTGAGGATCAGGCCTTTGCGCCGTCCGATCCGGTCGATATACGGCCCGAGCACCAGCGCGCCGATCGGGCGCATCGCAAAGCCGGCCGCGAAACTCAGGAAGGTCGCCATCAGCGAGGCGTAGGGATCGTCACTTGGAAAAAACGCATGCGAAATCTGCCGAGCGTAGATGCCGAACAGGAAGAAGTCATACATCTCGAGAAAGTTGCCGCTCGTGACTCGGAGAACGGTCTTGATCTTCTGCAAGCGGGCGCGGTCCATCGCATCCTCCCGTGCCTGCGCCTGAACGCGCAGCGCCGGTCAGGCGCCGTCCGCGCCTAGCCCAACGCTATCCTCTGCGGGCGCCTTTGCGCAAACCCGTAGCCGTCTCGGCCGCGAAGCGCGCCGCGGCGCGCCCGGCCGCAGCTCCCGTCGAGAAGCAGGCCTGCAGCAGATAGCCGCCGGTCGGCGCCTCCCAGTCGATCATCTCGCCCGCGACGAACACGCCGGGGCGCTTGATCAGCATGAAGCCCTCATCCAGCTCGCGCCAGGCGACGCCGCCGGCAGCCGAGATGGCGCGGGCGATCGGCGCGGTCCCGACGAGGCGGATCGGGCAAGACTTCGCCCGCTGCGCCAGGCTCTCGGGGTCGTCAGGCAAAGGGCCGGCCTCACGCATGAGCGCCGCCGCGACCGGCGGCAGCCCGGCCCTTCGAAGGCGCGTCGAAAGCGACTGACCCGGCTTGCGAACGAACCGGGCAGTGAGCGCGCGTTCGTCGGCGTCAGGCCGGAAATCGATCGCGAGCGTCGTGGCGCCGTCGACGGCGATGGAGTCGCGCAGGCGCGCCGATAAAGCATAAACAGCGCCGCCTTCGAGCCCGGCCTTTGTGACCATTGCCTCGCCGCGCACGCGCGCCTCGCCATGGCTCAGCGCGACGTTCTTCAGCGGCGCCCCGGCGAACCGCTCGCGTACAGGGTCCGACCATGCGACGAGAAAGCCGCAATTGGCTGGCTTCAGCGGCGTGACCTCGATGCCGGCTCGGCGGAACTTCTCGACCCAGCCGCCGTCCGAGCCGAGCCGCGGCCAGGACGCGCCGCCAAGAGCGAAAACGGCCGCCGCCGCCTCGACGGCCTCGTCGCCGACCGGCGAAACGAAGCGCAACGTCTCGCCCTCGCCGAATCCAACAAAGCGCGAGCGGGCCTTGCGCTCGACGCCGAGGCCGTCGAGCCGTCTCAGCCAGGCGCGCAGCAGTGGTGTGGCTTTAAAGCTCTTCGGGAAGACGCGCCCGCTGCTGCCGACGAACGTCTCCTCGCCCAGCTCCGCCGCCCAGCGCTGCAGCGCCTCGGGCGGAAAGGCCTCGACCGCTGGCTTGAGGCGCTCGGCTGCCGCGCCGTAGCGGGTCAGAAAGGTCTCAAGCGGCTCGGAATGGGTGAGGTTGAGCCCGCCACGTCCTGCGAGCAGGAACTTTCGCGCCGGGCTTGGGCTCGAGTCGTGCGTGACGACCCGCCGGCCGGCGCGCGCAAGCGTTTCCGCCGCCATCAGGCCCGCGGGACCCGCCCCGACCACAACGACGGGCGTCTCAATTCCTGGCTTTGTCCCCGTCATACCAACCGCCTTTTCCGCAACAGGGGCGCGTCATACCATGCGGGCTCAACGTTGCGGTCGCTGGAGACGCTGATGGCCAACGCCGCCGACTTTCGCCGCATTGCGCTGTCGTTCGACGGCGCGACCGAACATCCTCATTTCGACCGCCGCGCCTTCAAGGCGCGCGTGACTTTCGCTACGCTTGCCCCGGATGAGCGGACCGCCAACATCAAATTCGCCCCCGACGAACAGGCGCTGAAATGCGCAGTCGCTCCCGACGTCTTCTCGCCGCTCGACAACGCCTGGGGCCGGCGGGGCTGGACCTGTGCAATCCTCGCCGCGCTGACCGAGAAAGAGCTTCACGCAGCGCTGGAGCTGGCTTGGCGGCGCGCCGCGGCCATACCCG
Source organism: uncultured Alphaproteobacteria bacterium (assembly GCA_963822215.1). GTDB lineage: Bacteria > Pseudomonadota > Alphaproteobacteria > Rhizobiales > Beijerinckiaceae > Roseiarcus. The sequence continues at coordinate 157,063 of CAWGGX010000011.1, read as the reverse complement.
ATCGGCGCAGAGTCGGAAAGGACTGACCCGGTCAAGGTCCCGGCCCGGCCAGCGATTCGCTCGCCATCCAGAGCGCCTTCGCTGCCGCGTCGTCGCGCGCGGCGGCAGAGGGCTGGACCGCTTTCCGTTTGACGAAATAGGCGCCGGTAACACTTGCGACCTGCGACGACGAGGCGAGATGAACGAGCGTGTCGGCGCCCTGCTTGGGGGTGATCGCGAACGCGCGGGCGAGCGGCATGAGGCGGCTTGTCCAGCCGCCCGACGCCGACCCGAATCGGCTTGCGACGAAGCCAGGGTGGAGGCAATTCGCGGTCACGCCGAGGCCTACCAACCGTCGCGCCGCCTCGCGCGTGAACAGGATGTTGGCGAGCTTCGAGCGGCCATAAGTTCGCCAGCCGTTATAGCCCTTCGCGCTCTGCAGGTCGGAGAAATCGAGGCGCATGCCCTGATGCGCAATGGAAGAGGTCGAGACGACCCGGGCGGGCGCAGAGGCGGCGAGGCGTTCAACGAGCTCAGCGGTCAGGACGAAATAGGCCATGTGGTTGAGGGCGAAGGTCAGCTCGAGGCCTTCGTCCATCACCCGCCGATCCGCGAACATCGCGCCGGCATTGTTAACGAGGACGTCGATTCGCGGTTCGCTTTCGGCGATCAGCCGCCCGATCCGGCGCGTCTCGGCCATGCTGGAAAGGTCGGCCAGATGCGCGCTATGGCCGAGCCGAGGCGCGGCGCGCTCAAGCTTGTCGAGAGTCGCCTTGGCCCGCTTTCCGTCGCGCGCCACGAACACGATCCGCGCGCCCAATCGGGCAAGCACCAGCACGGCCTCCTCGCCGATTCCCGAGGTGGCGCCGGTCGCAACCACGGTCTTGCCTTTCATGCTCCCGTTCCTTCCCGCCGGCGGGCGACTCGCGATAGTCTCCCAGGAGACGCTCACAACCCAAAGGATCGGAGTCAATGGCGAAGGATCAACTGGGACTGCCGCTCGCGGGGTCTGATCCGTCGGCCCTGGCATATGATCGTGCAATCTCAGACTACTGGGGCCTGACCGGCGACCCGGTCGGCGCGCTGAAGCAGGCGCTTGTCGACGATCCAGCCTTCGCCCTCGGTGCGGCGGCGATCGCGGGGCTGTTCCTGATCGGCGGATTCCGCGGCGACCATCCGGAAGTCGTCGGCGCGCTCGCCGGCGTCGAGCGCGGGCTCCCCAACGCGTCGCGGCGCGAAAAGCTGCATGTCGACGCCGTCAAGGCTTGGGCCGAGGGCCGGTCGATCGACGCCACCCTCATCTGGGAGGCGATCCTCGTCGAGTGGCCGACCGACGCGCTCGCGCTGCGCTTTGTTCAGGACGCCTACTTCTTTTTGGGCCAGTCGCTGGCGATCCGCGATTCCGCAGCGCGCGTGCTGCCAGCGTGGGATCGCGGCCATCCGCTCACGAGCTTTGTCCTGGGCGCCTACGCGTTCGGCTTGGAGGAGGCCGGCGAACTCGGCCGCGCGGAGGAGGCTGCGCGGGAGGCGCTCGCCCTCAATCCGAACGACGCGTGGGCCACTCATGCGCTGGCGCACGTCTTCGAGACGGCCTCCCGCCCCGAGGAAGGGATCGCATTCCTCAAAACCACCCGCGAGGCCTGGAGTCCCGCGCATTTCATGGCTGGCCACAATGGCTGGCACCTCGCCCTCTTTCTGCGAGCAGGGCCGCGTCGGCGAGGTCCTGGCCGATTACGACCGCTTGTCTGCGCCGAAGCTCGCCGACGACATGACGCTCGACCGCTGCGACGCCGCCGCACTCCTCTGGCGCCTCGAACTCGCCGGCGTCGATGTCGGCGACCGCTGGGGGCCGGTCGCGCAGGCCTGGAGGGCGCACGCCGACGACCATGTCCTCGCTTTCAACGACCTTCACGCGGCGCTCGCAGCGGCGCGCTCGCCCGATCCGGATTACGCAAGGCGGCTGAGGCGCTCGCTTGACGCCTATGAGCGCGACGGGCGCGGCCACAACCGCAAGGTCACCGCCGAGGTCGGGCGGCGGCTCGTCGAGGGCATGCTCCACTACGGCGCGGGTGCGGACCGCGAGGCGATCGAGGCGATTCTCCGGGTGCGCTACGAAGCCTTCCGCATCGGCGGAAGCCACGCCCAGCGCGACATCGTCAATCTGACTCTCATCGCCGCGGCGGAGCGGTCCGGCCAATGGCGTCTGGCCCGAGCGCTGCTCGCCGAGCGAGCCGGGTTGCGTCCGACGGCAACGGTCAAGGCCCAGTACGAAAGGGCTCGCGCCCGGGCGGCGTAAAGGCCGCGCCTCGACATCGGAGGGGCGGCGTCTCGGCGCCCAAGGAGCGCGAGACGCGCACCGTCCGTTGGCCCACGGGGCTGAGTCCGCGCGATCCCACCTAGCCTGGCTTCGTGTCCAGCCCGCGCTTGCGAAACAGCGCAGCCGGCGAGGGCGGCCGGCCGCGGAAGGCGCGATAGGCCTCGTCGTAGTCGCGCGTGCCGCCGGCGGTGTAGACGTAGTCGCGGAGACGCCGGGCGACCGATGAATCGAAGATGTCGCCCGCCTCCTCGAAGGCCTCGAAACCGTCGGCGTCGAGAATCTCGGACCACAGGTAGCTGTAATAGGCGGCCGAATAGCCGCCGGAAAAGACGTGCTGGAAATGCGGCGTGCGGTGGCGCATTGCGATGCCCTCCGGCATGCCGATCCGCTCGAGTTCCGCCCGCTCGAACGCGACGACATCGACCGCGTCCGGCGCCGGATCGAGGTGCAGCTTGAGGTCGACCAGCGCGGAGGCGGTGTATTCGACCGTGGCGAAGCCCTGGTTGAAGCGGCGCCCGCGGATGAGCTTGTCGAGCAGCGGCTCGGGCAACGGCTCGCCCGTCTTGTAGTGGACGGCGAACCGGCGAAGCATCTCCGGCTGTTCGAGCCAGTGCTCGTAGAGCTGGGAGGGGAACTCGACAAAGTCGCCGGCGACGCGGGTCCCCGACAGGATCGGGTAGGTCACGTCCGACAGCATGCCGTGCAACGCATGGCCGAATTCGTGGAACAGGGTCCCCGCGTCGTCGAAGCTCAGGAGGCTCGGCTCGCCGTCGGCGCCCTTGGCGAAATTCATGACATTGATCACGATCGGCGCCTGCGGTCCGTCGAGCTTCCTTTGCCCGCGGAAGTTGCTCATCCAGGCGCCGCTCCGCTTCGAGGGACGGGCGAAATAGTCGCCGATGAAGAGCGCGATCGGCGCGCCGTCACCGCCGGTCACCGTCCAGGCGCGGGCGTCGGGGTGATGGAGCGGCAAGTCGAAGCGCTCGGCGAAGTTCACGCCGAACAGCCGTCCCGCCGCGTAGAAGGCGGCTTCGATCATCCGGTCGAGCTGGAGGTAGGGCTTCACCGCGCTTTCGTCGAAATCGTACTCCGCCTTGCGGCGCTTCTCGGCGAGGTAGCGCCAGTCCCACGGCGCGACGCGGAAATTGCCGCCCTCGCGCGCCACGATCTCCTGCAACGCCTCGGCTTCCCTGCGTCCTGCGGCGGCGCCGGGCGTCCAGACCGATTCGAGGAGGTCGAGCGCGGCGCGCGGCGTCTTCGCCATCGTATCGGCGAGGCGGTAGTGGGCGTGGCTTACGTAGCCTAGCAGTTTCGCACGCTCGGCCCTGAGGCGCACCGTCTCGGCGGCGATCGCCCGGTTGTCGGTCGCGCCGCCGTTCTCGCCGCGCGCGGCCCAGGCGCGGAAGGCGGTTTCCCGCAGATCCCGGCGCGTCGAGAATTGCAGGAACGACTCGACGCTCGATCTTGCCAGCGTCACGAGGTACTGGCCGGGATGGCCGCGCTCGGCCGCAAGTCGCGCGGCGCTCGCGACCAAAAAGTCCGGAAGCCCGTCGAGGTCGTTTGCGTCGAGCAGCATCGCCCACGCCTTCTCGTCCGCCAGCACGTTCTGGCCGAAGGCGGCCGAAAGCGTGGCGAGTTGTTCGCCGATCGCCGCAAGCCGCGGCTTCGCTTCCGGCTCGAGCCCGGCGCCGGCGCGGACGAAATCGAGGTGATAGCGGCTAAGCGCGCGCGCCTGCTCCGGCGTGAGCCCGAGCGTCTCCTCGCTCGCCTTCAACGCGTCGATGCGTCGGAAAAGCGCGTCGTTGAGATAGGTGTCGTTCGCGTGACGCGAGAGGACCGGGGCGATGGCGCGCTCGATCGCCTCGAGCTCGTCGTTGGTCTCGGCGCCGGCGAGATTGAAGAACGCCTTGGCGACCCGGTCGAGCGTCCGCCCGCTCCGCTCGAGCGCCTCGATCGTGTTGGCGAAGGTCGGGGGCTCGGGGCCCGCGGCGATGGCGTCGATCTCGGCGCGCGCCTCCTTGAGGGCGACATCGAAGGCCGGGAGGAAGTGCCCCGGCGCGATGCGGTCGAAAGGCGGAGCCTCGAATGGGGCGGTCCAGACTTCGAGGAGCGGGTTGGCGTCCGGGTTTGGAAGGGTCATCGACCAGCTTTCGCCATCATTCGTGAGTTTTGAGACGTGGCAAAATCGACGTTTTGAACGCCCGTTCCCACGTCGATACGCGCCCCTTCGCCGCTGTTCCGGCGTTTTGAGAGGCCAAAAGCTCGCGGGACATGCCTCATTTCGCCCAGCCGCGGCCGTCCGAGGCCTGCCATTTTCGAGGGCGAGCAAGCGAATTCAAGGCGTTAAGTCCAAGATTCTGAATCCCAACTCGCGCTGCCGCCCCTGTTCGCCGGATTTCCGCCTTATTTTCCACAGTTTGGTCCCCGCCAGCGCGGGTCCGACGCGAGGGGTCTTTCAACTCGCGCCCAGCGCGGGGAAACCCCGGCCGCTCAGGGCGACGGGCGGAGGACGGGAACAGGACGAACGGCATCGTGGCCTCGATCCATGAGCGACAGAAACACGTTACCTCGCCGCGCCGGTTTTCACAACATTTTGCTTCAGAAAATCGGAATCTCAGAAAGCATGTGTTCTGCATCTTTTGGGCGGCGTCTATCCGTTTGCATCGACGTGCGCCCGACGACCGGTTTCCGGATTGGTCGAAGGCATAAATTGTCGAAAGCCGTCCGGGGAAGCGATGGAATCTTCCGTTGACGAAAACACGAATGCCCTCCTTGACGCGATGTTGACGCTGTGTTTAGTTGTAAGCGTGGTTGCACACGGTCATGCGCCGGTGAGGGGGACGCTATGAAGTTGAATCTGCAAATTATCTAGGTTGCGTTCTGCGCTCGCCTCTGGGGTTGCCATTGCACGGGCCATACGGATTTTCGCTAGCCTTCGGCAGCCAGGCAGATTGCTGAACTGAAGACTGATCTCGACTGCGCCGAAGCCGCTTATGGCGCTTAGCGTCGCCGCGCGCCGCCGGCTCTCCGGGCGGGAAGCGGGTTTTTACCCTTTGGGCCACTTACATTGGGAGTGTGGGCAATGAGCAAACAACTTGCGGTCGCGGCCCTAGGCTCGCTTGCGACGATTTCGCTTTTAGCTTTGGGTCCCTCGCCTTCCCAGGCGAGCTCTGTCACCGTCATCGGCGCCCCTGGAATCAATGGTGGGGCTGGCGGAGCGGCAAACGCCACGGCTTCCCAAACCGGAGTTTCCAACAATAACGCAAACGCGACAGGGGGCGCCGGCGGGAACGTCAACGCAGGCGACGCAGGTCCCGGCGGGTCTGCAGGTGCGGTGGCCACGACCAGTGCGACCGGCGCCGCTGATGCAAGCGTCGACGCATCTGGCGGCGTAGGCGGAAGTGCATTGTTTTTCGGGTCGGGCGGACCGGGCGGCGGCGCGACCGGAACGGCTACAGCGGTGGCGACCAATGGCGGCGCGGCGAACGCAAACGCCACGGCCAACGGCGGCTTCGGCGGAGGTTCGCAATCCGGCGGCGGAACAGGCGGGGCCGCCGCGGCGACTTCGAATGCAATCGGGTCCATCGGCGGTTCTGCGACCGCAACAGCAAACGCGACTGGCGGCGCCGGCGCTATGGGCATTGAGCTCACGCCCTCGAGCGCAAACGGCAGCGACGGAGGCATGGCCAGCGCGACCGCAAATGCGAGCCGCGCGACGAACGGATCGGCCAGCGCAACTGCAACTGGCGGCGCAGGGGGGATGAGCGGAGGCGGCCTATCCGGAGCCGTAGGCGTCGGGGGCAACGGAGGCGCCGCGAGCGCAGCCGCGAGTTCAAATCTGGTTGGGGCCGGCCCGGCGCTCGCGACAGCGACCGGCGGCAATGGCGCCACAGGTTCTTCGCCTGGCGGCGGCGGCGCCGCAACTGCGAACGCCAACGCGACAAGCGGAGGCGCGGCGACTGCCTCGGCTACCGGCGGCGGAGGCGGCGCCTTTGCTAATATGTCCGCGAGCGTCGGCAGCGGCGTGGGAGGCGCTGGCGGCGCGGCGACCGCGACCGCGACTTCAAGCGCGATGCACGGGGGCGCCGCAAGCGCAAGCGCAACCGCGACAGGCGGCGCTGGAGGCGCAAATCGCGCCTATCTACCCCCCGGGCCTTTCGGCGCCCCCGGGGCCGCGAACGCGACTTCAACCGCGACGACGATTAACGGGAATGCTGCGCAGGCCCAGTCAGCCGCGGTCGGGTCGAGCGGGCAGGCGCAATCGACCGCACAAACCAGTCTTTCCCGGGTGTCGTTGGTTCAAACCACCGCGAGCGCTCCCGCTGCAACCACGGCGACCACGAATGCGATTGCGCAGGGCGGTGGAGCAGGTCAAGCGTTCGGCAATCCCGGCCAATCCGCTTACGCGCTGGCGACGGGTCTGCCGGGCAAGGCTTATCTTACGACGCTGGTCGGTGGGGCCGGGAATGTCGCCGCGGCAGTTCTCGGACCACGCGATGTCACGTTCGGGTCCACGATCATGGGCGCCAATACCACGCCCGACGGCGGCGGAGCGAGTCTCACCTATAGTGCAACGTCAACCTTCGATTTCGCCTATCAAGGGGACGTGCTTCTGGGCCTTATCGGCAATGATGAAAGCGGCTTCGTCAGCGGGCTCGGGTTCCAGTCGCTTGAGTTTTACGTCCTGGATAACAATGCAAAGATCGACGACTGGGCCTTCACCGACCTGACCAGCGCCACGAATTTCTTTGAGGATCAGGTTATCGATCTTGGCTGGAATTCCGGCCCTGCGGTCGATCTGACCTTCGGATACAATCTCGTCGCCGATGGAACCGGAGGGTTCGGAGTCGATTTCGTCGTCGCCGATCCGCCCCCCGCCACGCCCGTTCCAGAGCCCTCGACGTGGGCCATGATTCTCTTGGGCTTTGCGGGCTTGGCCTTCGCAGGCAAACCCGCCTTGCGCAGGGGCGCCGTCGCGGTCGCATAGCCGCGACCACAAAAGCATGGTTGACGCTGCATTCGGGCAGCGCATCGGTTTTGGCGCTGCAAGCCACCGATAACCGGGGGCTTTGGGCCCATGCCGGTCAAACGCGTTAACTTCCCAGGAGACCTTTCTCGGTCGCATTCCTCGAATTTCGAGTTTATCCACCGCCTGACCAAGGGACGGATTTCTGGCCACTTGGACGGCATTCGCCGCCGTTTCCGTTAGGCGAAAGTTAGAACGCCAAGCGCCGAGTGACCGATATTGAGCGTCTCGGGAGAACGGGACACGGATTGCCGGCAGCACCCGTGAGCCAATAGTCGAACCGCGGCGTCGGCAAGATCAAGATCGCTGGAATCGACGCCGCGCCCGCTTGCCGCTGTGAAGGACGGCAGCATGACCGCGACGGTTTCCCAGAACACTGTCGATCAGGCGAAGATGGCCATGGAGGCCGCGGTGAAGCAGGCGAACGGCGAGAAGATCGACTCCACGATCACCGTGCCGCACGCGCTGATCACCAAGGAGAACGTCGACACGTATATCAAGTAGTCGGCCTGTCGAGCAGCGCGGACCGGCCTCCGCTTTGGAGGTCGGGCCCTCGTCTGGAGCGGGCCTGATCGGCGGGGCCGCTCCGCTATGCCGCCGCCTTCTGGTAGTCCTTGACGTCGGCGAAGGCGATTTTCGGCCAGCGCTCCTGCTCGTAACGCAGGTTGAAGGCGCTGGTCGCCATGAACACCGGCGCGCCGTCGAGATCGGAGGCGAGCGAGGACGGATAGGCGGCGAGGAACTTGTCCATTTCCGTCCGATCGTCCGCCGACACCCAGCGGCAGACCTCGAACCGGCTCGGCTCGAACGACACTGGCAGGCCGTATTCGGCGTCGAGCCGCTCGATCAGCACGTCGAGTTGCAGCGCGCCCACCACGCCCACGATCGCGGCCGCGCCGTCGAACGGCTGGAACACCTGCACGACCCCCTCTTCCGCCATCTGCTGCAGCGCCTCGCGCAGTTTCTTGGCCTTCATCGCGTCGGCGAGCTTGACCCGGCGCAGGAGTTCCGGCGCGAAGCTCGGCACGCCGCGGAAGACGATCTCCTCGCCCTCGCTCAGCGTGTCGCCGATGCGCAAAAGCCCGTGGTTGGGGATGCCGACCACGTCGCCGGCGAAGGCCTCCTCCGCCAGCGAGCGGTCCTGGGCGAAGAAGAACTGCGGCGCCGACAGCGTGATGGGCTTGCCGGTGCGCACCAGCTTCGCCCGCATGCCGCGCTGCAGCCTGCCCGAACAGACGCGCATGAAAGCGATGCGGTCGCGATGGTTCGGGTCCATGTTCGCCTGGATCTTGAAGACGAAGCCGGTCATCTTCGGTTCGTCCGCCTTCACCAGCCGGCTCGCCGCCGCCTGGGCGCGCGGGCTCGGGGCGAATTCGGCCATCGCGTCGATCAGGTCCTTGACCCCGAAGTCCTTGAGCGCGCTGCCCCATAGGACCGGCGTCAGGTGGCCTTCGAGGAACGCCTGCTTGTCGAAAGGCTTCAGGCCCTCGACGGCGAGGTTCAGCTCCTCGATCGCCTCGGCGCGTTCGTGCTCGGGCAGGAGCTCGGCCACGCGCGGGTCGTCGGGACCGTTGACGCGGATTGTCTCCGCGTCCTTGCCGAGCGGCGTCAGGCGGCTGCGGCGGATGTCGTACGCGCCCGCGAGCGAGCGGCCGCGGCCGATCGTCCAGGTGAGTGGGGCGGTGTCGAGCGCCAGCGTCTTCTCGATCTCGTCCAAAAGGTCGAACGGGTCGCGCGTCTCGCGGTCCATCTTGTTGATGAAGGTGACGATCGGAATGTCGCGCAGCCGGCAGACCTCGAACAGTTTTCGCGTGCGGGCCTCGATCCCCTTGGCGGCGTCGATCACCATCACCGCCGAATCGACCGCGGTCAGCGTGCGGTAGGTGTCTTCCGAAAAGTCTTCGTGGCCGGGCGTGTCGAGCAGGTTGAACACGCAGTCGGCGTATTCGAAGGTCATCACCGAGGTGACCACCGAGATGCCGCGCTCGCGCTCGATGCCCATCCAGTCGGAACGGGTCTGGCGGCGATTGGCCTTAGCGCGCACCTCGCCGGCAAGCTGGATCGCGCCGCCGAACAGCAGGATCTTTTCGGTCAGCGTCGTCTTGCCGGCGTCCGGGTGCGAGATGATCGCGAACGTGCGCCGGCGCGCGACGGGGTTGGGTTCAGGCATGGAGCTTCGGGTTTTCGGGGAAGCGAGGCGCTTACTTAATGCGGAAGGCGCGCCAAGGGAAGGGCGGCGGCGGGCGCGCGGGACCTCGTGCGCGGCTCTGACGCAGGCGCGGCGTCGTCGTTTCCGTGTCTGGCGCGCCGCGCTTCAAGATCGCCGGTTGCGACGGGGCGCCAATAGGAGTCCTGAGAGGTCGGCGACGACAAAGATCAGCGCGGCGATGACCGACGCTGCGGCGACGATGGCGAACAGGACCGCTGGCGGGCAATCGAAGACCGAGACGGCGATCCACCCGCCCCCGGCGGCGATGAGAAGCCGGACGCTTGCGGCGACAACGGGCCACGTCATTCGCCCTCGTCCTTGCGCTGCGAAGCTCAAGGCGAAGATCAGGCCGTTCGCGGCGTAGGTCGGGCCGACGATGCGAAGGTAAAGGCTTCCCGTCTCCATGATCGCGGGACGCCAGCTGAAAAGCCCGATCCAGAGCGCCGGAAACAACGCCACCGTAAGTCCCAGGAGCCCGGTAAACGCGGCGCTGATCGCCGCCCCAAGCCAGGCGACCCGTCTTGCGCGGACGAAAGAACCGGCGCCGACGTTTGTCCCCACCATGGTCAGGATCGCGGTGCCCATACCGAACAGGATCGGAATCAGGACGTAGTCGAGCCGCGAGGCGGTTCCGTAGCCGCCGATCGCGTCGACGCCGAATCGACCGACAGCCGCGGTCACGAGAAGGACCGTGAGGTTGAGCAGGAGCGCATTGACCGAGGACAAGACGCCGACGCGGAGGATGTCGCGGACGAGGTCCCAGCGCAGCCGTGTCAGGGTGAGCCGCAATCCCGAACGGCCGCTGAGCAAGTAACGGATCATCGCGATCGCCGCGCCGCAATAGTAGAGTGTCACGGCGATTCCGGCGCCCGCGACGCCGAATCCGCGAAAGGGGCCGACGCCGAAGATGAATCCGGGAGACAGCGGGACGAGGATGACCGCGCCGGTCAGGGTGACGAGCGCCGGGACGCGGACGTTCCCGATTCCGCGCAGCGTGGCGGACAGGAGGTTGACGATCCAGATCGGCAAGGCGGCGAGAAAGATGAAGCGCGAGTAGAGCAAGGCGGCATCAAGCGCCGCTCCCGATCCCCCGAGAGCGCGGAAAAGCGGGGCGCCGAGACTGAGAACGCCGATCGAGAACACGAGCCCGAAGACGACGGCGATCAGCACCGCGTGAAAGACGAGGGCGTCCGCGTCCTCATGGCGGCCGGCGCCTGCGGCCCGCGCGACGGAGGAGGCGACGCCGCTTCCGATCCCGCCGGCCGCCATCATCGTCATCAGCATCCAGACCGGAAAGACGAGAGCGACCCCGACAAGGGCGTCCGTGCCGAGAAAGGAGACATAAAACGTCTCCGCCACGCTCACTAGGGTCTGAGCGACCAGCACCGCGATCGTCGGCAGCGCCAGCCGCATCAGGGTCGGCAGGATCGGGCCCTCGAGCATCGCTGCGCGAGCACGGAGCTTCGCCTCGTCGGAACGTCTTGGGGCCGAAGCGACTCCTTGCTGCGCGGAAAGGCCTGCTGCGGAAGAGGCGGCAGGCGCCGCGCCGGCTGTCGAATCCATGTCGGCCTTTCCAGCGTCGGGAGAAACGCGCGCGCTATTGCGGATCCGCGAGGCTTCCTCAGAGCGCGGGCGCGGACTCGCGGTAGCGATGCGCCGGCGTCCCGGCCGCAAGATGCGGTCCGAGGGCGCGCCGGGCGGCCTCGTAGGCCTCCCACACGGCTTCGTCGTCAATGGTCGGCGCGGTAACGATCTCGCCGCGCTCCAGGCCGACCAGGGCCGCTTCGACAAGGTCTTCCGCCTCCATGATCCTCTCTCGCGGAATGACGCTCGTCGGAACGCCGCTTCGCGCCCACATGTCCGTGTTCGTCGGGCCGGGCAGCACGGCCTGAAAACGGACTCCTGAGTCTTTCGCCTTGCTGGCGAGGCTCAGCGTAAGGTTCAGAAGGAAGATCTTCGAGCCGCTGTAGACACCGTCGAACCTCTCCGGAACGAAGGCCGTCACCGAGCTGATGTTGACGATCGAACCCCGGCCGCGGGCGATGAAGGCCTTTGCGGCGGCTTGCGTCAGCAGGGCGGGCGCCGTGACGTTCAGCGCGATTTGCCAGGCAAGGGCCTCGGAGTCGTTTGCGAGCAAGCCGCCATCCAGGGTCGCGCCGGCGTTGTTGACCAGAAGGGTAATGGCGGCGTCGCTGTGGAGCCGCTCGGCAAGAGCCGACAGGTCGGCGGCGACCGAGAGATCGGCGACGAGGACCTCGGCGTTTCGACCCGTCTCCGCGCGGATTTTCGCGGCGTTCTCCCGCAGCCGCTCTCCGTTGCGGGCCGCCACCACGACGTCGTAGCCGCGCTCGGCGAGCTTGCGGGCATAAACCGCCCCGATCCCTTGGGACGCGCCCGTGACAACTGCGGTTCCCTTGCCTTCTCGCGTGCTCATGCCGACCTCCTCAGGGATGTCACTTGCCTTTTGCAAGTGACCAATAAGGAGCGCTATAATGGAGTTGCTTGCGTTTTGCAAGTGGCGGCGCCGTAGCGAGCCGACGTGACGAAATTCGCGGCGCGGATCGCTACTGGCGCACGAGGCGAGCTTGGACTGAAGAGGATGAAACAGCGGCCGCAAAGCAAGTGTCCGATCTGCTACTCGCTTGACGTCTTCGGCGACAAGTGGACGCTCCTGATCGTGCGGGACATGCTGATCGGCGGAAAGCGCTACTATCGCGATTTTATCAATTCCGGAGAGGGGATCGCGACCAACGTTCTCGCGGACCGTCTCAAGGCCATGCTCGACAAGGGACTGATCACTAGAGCGGAGGATCCGAACAACGGCGCTCAGACGATCTATTCGCCGACCGCCAAGGCTGAGGCGCTGCGGCCCATTCTCACCGCGATGGCGGTCTGGGCGCTCGAGTTCGGGCCCGGCGGCCTGACTCTGCCTAGGTCCGCGGCTGGCGCGTCTTGAGGCTGAGTCCAGAAGGTCCATGCCCGCCGGGCATTCCCTCATAAGGAAAACCTGTTTGGCGGCGGCGTTTTGGAAGCGATGCTCGACGGACCTGCTCCTCGATTCCCGCAAGGCCGCCAAAAATGCTCGACCGCCCCGACAACCGTGAAGGCTGGGCCGCACGCGCCGCCGCGCTCACGATCGAGGGGCGCGCCTTCATCGACGGCGTGTATGTCCCGGCGCTCGACGGCGCGACCTTCGCCCGAATTTCGCCGATCGACGGCAAGGCGTTCGCCGATGTCGCCGACTGCGGCGCGGCCGACGTCGACCGCGCGGTCAAGGCGGCCCGGGCCGCGTTCGACGCCGGCGTCTGGCGCGACGCCGATCCGCTGCGCAAGAAGGCGGTGTTGCTCCGTTTCGCTGAGCTCATTCGCGAGAACGGCGATGAACTCGCGTTGCTCGAGACGCTCGACGTCGGCAAGGTGATCGCCAATACCCTGAATGTCGACGCGCCCTTCTGCGCCAACTGCATCCAGTACTACGCCGAGCTCGCTGACAAGCTCTACGACGAGGTGGCGCCGCTCGGACCCAAGGACGTCGCGTTGGTGCTGAAGGAGCCGCTCGGCGTCGTCGGGGCGATCGTGCCGTGGAATTATCCGCTGATCATCGCCGCCTGGAAGATCGGGCCGGCGCTGGTCGCGGGCAATTCAGTGGTTTTGAAACCTGCCGAGCAGTCGCCGCTCGCCTCGCTGGCGCTCGGTCGGCTGGCGAAGGAGGCGGGCCTGCCCGACGGCGTGCTCAACATCGTGCCGGGATTCGGCGACAAGGCCGGCAAGCCGCTTGCCCTCCATCCGGACGTCGACATGATCGCCTTCACTGGCTCGACCGAGGTCGGCAAGCTGATGATGGTCTATGCCGGCGAAAGCAACATGAAGCGCGTCGCGCTCGAATGCGGCGGCAAGTCGCCCCATGTGGTGATGCTGGACGCCGATCTCGACGCCGCCGCCGAGGCGATCGCCTGGGGCGTCTATTACAATCAGGGCGAAACCTGCCATGCCGGCTCGCGCGTTCTAGCGCACGCCTCGATCCGCGAACGGTTGGTCGCAAGGATCGCTCGCGTGCAGCGGTCGCAGATCCCGCTCGGCCACCCGTTCGATCCGGGAGCGCAGCTCGGCGCCATGGTCGATGAGGGGCAGATGCAACGCGTGCTCGGCTATATCGAGCTCGGCGTGCGAGAAGGCGCACGGATCGCGCACGGCGGCAAGCGTGCGCTCGCCGAAACCGGCGGCTTCTATGTCGAGCCGACGATCCTCGACGGCGCGACCAACGGCATGCGGATTGCGCAGGAGGAAATCTTCGGACCCGTCGTCGTGGTCATTCCGTTCGAGTCGGAGGCCGAGGCGGTGACGCTCGCCAACGATTCGATCTACGGTCTCGCCGCCGCGGTCTGGACGCGCGACATGAACGCTGCGCATCGGCTGTCGCGGGCGCTGCGCGCCGGCACCGTCTGGGTCAATGCGTACGACCGCTCGTCGCTCACGACGCCGTTCGGCGGATTCAAGCAGTCCGGCTTCGGTCGCGACCGCTCGCCTCACGCGATCGACAAGTACACGGACCTCAAGACGATCTGGACCAGTTACCGCTGAAACGCGCTTGTGGAAGGCGTGAGCCGGCGGTCGCGCAAAAATACTTGTGCGAAGGCTCGACGTAACAGGCGTTGCGTGCAGTTCAGCGACGTCGCCGTATTGTGGGAACGCCTCGTCATGCGTTATGAAAATTCCTTCATCGCGCCAGCAAGGCCGCACGGATGGCGACGTCCGGACGCGCGCGGCGCGGGGAGGATGGATGGATCGCAAATGGTTGCCGCTGAACGCGCTCAGAGCGTTCGAGGCGGCGGGACAGCACCTCAGCTTCACCGCCGCGGCCAATAGCCTGACGGTGGCGCAAAGCGCAGTGAGCCGCCATGTGATCGTCCTCGAGAATTTTCTCGGCGTGGCCTTGTTCGAACGGCGTCCGCAGCAGCTCGTGCTCACCGAGGCAGGACGCCATATTCTGCCGGTGGTGACGAAGTCGTTCGATCGCATCGACCAGGCGCTCGGCGAGGTCATCAAGGAGAAGGGCCGGCCGAAGCGCGTGCTGAAGGTCGCGCTGCCGACGTCCTTCGCTTATCGCCTGGCGATCCCGATCCTGCGCGACTTCCGCGCTGAGAACGCGGGCATCACGCTGGAGATCGTGTCGAAGCCGAGCACAGGGCCGGACGTCGACGGCGACGTCGACATCGCCATCGTCTACTCCGAGCCGCGCGTCACGGACGCGATCCACGACCTCTTGTGGATGGTGCGGGCGACGCCGATGTGCAGCCCGAAACTGCTCGAAACGGTCGACGCCAGCGACCCCGCCCGGTTCATCGCCATGTGCGACCTCCTGCACACCAAGATCGACGGACGTCCGCGCCACTTCTTCTGGGAGATGTTCGTGCGCTCGATCGGGCGGCCGGACATCGCGGTCGACCGGGGCCTCGTGTTCGACACGCAGCAGCTCGCCGCCCAATATGCGATGAGCGGCGACGGGCTCGCGCTGATCGATCCGCGGCTCTTCCAGGAGGAGATCAAGGCCGGACGGCTGGCGCAGCCGTTCGACCTCTGGCTCGAAGAGGGCTACGGCTACTATCTCACGACCCACCCCGAGGATCTCAGCAACGAGGCGGTGGCGCTGTTCCGCTCGTGGCTCATCGCCCGGTTCGCCGCCGGCAGGGCCGCCAACCCTGAGCCTGCTCCAAGCGAGCCGGCGAAAATCCGGGTGGCGAAGTAGTCTGTTCAAATTGGCATGGGGCAATGCCATCTTCGCGCGGGGCCGGGGCGGCCCCCGGCAGTTAGCCTCGAATCCCAATTGACGCCGCCACGACCGCCCGCGGGAGCCGCCATGTCCGCCAAAGACCAGCTGCAGGAACTCGGGCCGCCGCCGTCGCCGCGGCGCCGAGCGCGCCGCCTCGTCGGCTGCCGCTGCTCCGCCGGCGCAGCCTGAGGCGCCTTTCCCGCCGCTCGACCTCGTCTCGAAGGACGAACTCGAATCGATCCATCAGGCCGCCCTGACGGTGCTCAGGGAGATCGGGATCGACTTTCTGCACGATGGCGCGCGCGCCATCCTGAAGGACGCCGGCGCCGACGTCGATCCAGGCTCGCAGCGGGTGCGCTTCGATCCGGCGCTGGTCGAGGCCGAGATCGGCCGTGCGCCGCGGGCGTTCACCCTCCATGCGCGCAACCCTGCGCGCAGTCTCTCGATCGGCGGCCGGCGCGTCGCGTTCGGCTCGGTGGCGAGCGCGCCCAACGCCTTCGATCGCGCCGGCGGCCGGCGGCCTGGGACGATCGCCGACTACCGCAACTTCATCCGCCTCGGGCAGACGCTCGACCAAATCCACTTCTGGGGCGGCTACCCGGTCGAGCCGGTCGACGTCCATCCGTCGGTGCGCCATCTCGACGCGCTCTTCGACATGCTGACGCTTTCGGACAAGCCGATCCACGCCTACAGTCTCGGGAGGGAGCGCAATCTCGACGCGATCGAGATGATCAAGATCGCCCGTGGCCTCGACGATGCGACGCTCGAGCGCGAGCCGTCGCTGTTCACCGTCATCAATTCGTCCTCGCCGCTCCGCCTCGATACGCCGATGCTGGAGGGGATCATCCAGATGGCGCGGCGCAATCAGGCAGTCGTGATGACGCCGTTCACGCTCGCCGGCGCCATGGCCCCGGTGACGCTCGCCGGCGCGCTCGCCGAGCAGCACGCCGAGGCGCTGGCGGGACTGACGCTCGCTCAGATTGTCCGGCCGGGCTCGCCCTTCGTCTATGGCGGCTTCACCTCGAACGTCGACATGCGGTCGGGCGCGCCCGCCTTCGGCACGCCGGAATACATGAAGTCAGCGATCGTCGGCGGCCAGCTCGCCCGCCGGCTCGGCCTGCCCTATCGCTCCTCGAACGCCAACGCCGCCAATGCGCTCGACGCGCAGGCGGCTTACGAGAGCGTCTTCTCCTTGTGGGGCGCGATCATGGGCGGAGCCAATTTTATCATGCACGGCGCGGGCTGGATGGAAGGAGGCCTGCAGGCCTCGTTCGGAAAGATGGCGCTCGACGCGGACCTGCTCGCCATGGTCGCGGAGTTTCTCAAGCCCGTGCGCGTCGACGAGGCGGAGCTGGCGCTCGAGGCGATACGGGAAGTGGGGCCGGGCGGACATTTCTTCGGCGCGGCGCATACCCAATCGCGCTACCGGACCGCCTTCTTCGCGCCGATGATCTCCGACTGGCGCAATTCCGAGGCCTGGCGCGAGGCCGGATCGCCCACGGCCGCCGACACCGCCGAGCGCATCGTCGCCGAGCGGCTCGGGTCCTACGCGCCGCCGCCGTTCGAGCCGGAACGGCGCGAAGCGCTCGAAGCGTTCGTCGCCCGCCGCAAGGCCGAGGGCGGGGCGCCGACGGATTACTGAGGGTCGAGCGGGATGCGGACCGGCGCGTTGAGCGTCCACGCGGCGGTCGCCGGCGTATTCTTCGCGCTCGGCCTCGGCGTCGGCCTGTGGGGCGGCGCGGCCGGCGCCATCCTGACCCGGGCGGGCGTCGATCCGGCGTCGTTCGGCGTCATCCTCACCGTCTATACGGGTGTCTATCTGATGGCGATGTCGGCGGGCGGCGCGCTCGCCCATCGGTTCGGCCCGCCGCGCGTCCTTACGGTCAGCGCCGGTCTCTTTGGCGCAACGTTGTGCGGTCTGCTCGACGCGGGGAGCGGCCCGACGGTCGCGGGCTTCCTGCTTGCCTCGGGCCTGTTCGGCGGCGTGGTCGATGTGACGATGAACGCGGAGGGTGCGCGGATCGAGCGCCTGCGCGGAAAGCCGGTTCTGGCGCGCCTGCACGCTTCCGCCTCTGCCGGAATTGCGCTCGGCGCGATCCTGGGGAGCCTCCTCGCCGCGAGCGTCGCGCCCTGGGTCGCCGGACTGCTGGCGCTCGCCAGCCTCGCGGGGGCCGGGCTCGCCTATGACCGCGCCGCCCGCCGGGAGCCGGCGCCGCCCCAGGCGCCGGCGGCGCCACACGCGGCGCGCGGCCTGTCCTTCACCCCGGCGCTGATCGGACTCGGCCTGGTGATCGGCGTCTCGGTCGCGGCGGAGACGGCGGCGACCGTGTGGTCGTCGCTGCTGCTTCGCGACGAGGCGCCGCGGCTCGCCGCGATCGCCGGGCTCGGCGCGGGCTTTTTCGCGATCTGTCAGGCGACGCTGCGTTTCAACGCTGACATCATCCGGCTCCAGGTCAGCGACGGGAGGATCATCGTCGTGTCATTCGCGATCGCCACGCTCGGCTTCACCCTTGCCGCGGCCGACGTCGGTTTTGCGGCGAGCGTCGCCGGCTTCGCCCTGATCGGCTTCGGCACGGGCGCGATCGTGCCCTGCAGTTACGCCCTGGCGGCTCGGCAGTCGCCCGGACGTCCGGCGGTAGGCCTCGCCTCGGCTTCGCTCATCAGCACGCTGACGCGCCTGCCGGCCCCGCTGGCGACCGGCGCGATCGCCGAGCATTTCTCCCTGCCCGCAGCGTTCGGCGCCTTCGCCCTCGCCCTGGCGGCCGCGGGCCTTGGCATGTTCCTGTTTGGGCCGGACAGAGGGGAGGCTTCGTTCGGCGGGAAGGAATAGCATTAAGCGTCAACCTATTTCACCGTATTCACGTATTCCGCGATGACCCCGCTATGGGTAGGCTTGCACGAGAAGGGCGGCAAGCAGCGCGGACAAAGCAGGCGATCGAGCCGCAGACTGTGCGCAGCAAAGTCGAGCGCGAGTAAGGCGCTACGAGATCGCGCTGAACGCCAGCAGCAGCACCCCGTAGATAATAAACACCAACGCCGTGCCGGCGAGGTCGACGCGCCTGTTGCTCTCCTTCGGTGGCTTCAACCACCAGCCGAGCGCCTGGCTGGTCCACGGCACGAGCCAGTTCATCACGACGATGCTCGCCACATTGCTGATGAAGAGCGCGGCGTAGAACGGGATTCCGGCCCGGCCCATGAGGATCGGCGTTCCAATGTAGCGCCCAAACAGGAACACCACCGGATAGAGCACCAGGAGAACGATCATGTTCTGCTTCCACACGGGCAACGCCGCCGCCCCGTCCGCGCCGGGGAACCATTGCTCGAACCCCGAGCGCACGGTGCGCATGTGGTACTCTTGGACGAGCGGCTCGGACTCGCGAAGGAGCGCCTTGCGCTCGGGCGAGTCCATCCAGCCCTGGAGATGGGCCTCGGTGTCGAACCGGAGGATCGCCATCCAGTCGTCTTGGACGCCCGGAACCGGCGGTTCGAACCGGAAGCCCTGAAACCCCGGCGCGCGCGCCTGGGCCGCTGCGACGCGTTGCTCCCACGCCCGGAACGCGTCCTCCCGCCCAGGTTTGACCCGGGTCGTGAACACCGCCGAGACAGGCGCGGGCGCAGCTCCCGCGGCCGGATCGCGCAGGAGGTGCACGTCGTCCAACCCGACAAGCATCGGCTGGACTTGCGCGATCAGCTTCTGCCGCGTGCCGGAATGCAACCAGGAGACCGCGGCGTCGGCGGATTTGAAGCGCTGCAGGATGACCCAATCGACCTGAGTCGGCGGATTGGGCGGCATGACCGACTGTTCGATGAACCCGGGCTGCGCCGCGACTGTTGCGCTCATCCCCGCCTGCCATTTCGCGAACGCTTCGCCCTGCCCTTCGCGCGTGCGCGTTTGGACGACGACGGTGACGGGCGCGTCAGCGACCGCGCCATTCATCAGGCGGCGCTCAGGGGTCCGAAGATACGGTCCGGCGTCAGCGGAAGATGGGCGAAGCGCACGCCGGTCGCATGCATCAGCGCGTTGGCGATCGCCGGCGCGACCGGATTGATCGCACATTCGCCCTGCGCCTTGGCGCCGAGCGGACCGATCCGATCGTAAGTGTCGGCGAACATCACCTCGCTCGCCGGCGTATCGGCAAAGGCCGGGATGCGGTAGTTGCGCAGGCTTGGATTGACCACGGCGCCCTTCTCGTCATGCACCATGTGCTCGGTCAGCGCCCAGCCGATCCCCATGCCGATCGAGCCGTCGATCTGCCCGCGGCACTGCATCGGATTGATCAGCCGCCCAATATCAGCGGCGTGAACGCTGTGCAGGATGCGGATCTCGGCAGTGACGCGATGCACCGCCAGACGGATGCCCTGCACGTTGAACCCGACGGTGCGCGGGGCGAGGTACGCTTTGCGTCTGGCCTCAAAGTGATGACCATCCTTCTTGCCGGCGGCGTAGAGATCGGTCAGCGAGATCCTGTGGTTGCCGCAGAGCACCGCCTCGGCCTCCAGCTTGCAGGCGTCACGCACGACTCCGGCGTGGCGGGAGGCATAGTCCACAATGTTCTCGCGCAGCGCCGCGGCGGTCAGCGCAACCGCCTGGCCGGCGACCACCGTGCCGGTGCTGGCGAAGGTGCCGGTGTCATAGGGCGTGCGGTCAGTGTCGGCGTTGATAATCGCGATCTGGCCGGCGCGGCAGCCGAGGACGGCCGCGGCTAGCTGCATATGCGACGTGACCGAGCCGTTCCCCATCTCGGTCGAGCCAACGGCGAGATGATAGGAGCCATGGGGCAGAAGCGTCATCTGCGATCCGGAGCGGTGCTCGGTCGGCGGACCGCTTTCCAGCATGGCCAGCGCGATGCCTCGCCCCTCGAGCCAGTCCGGCCCTTCGGGCTTTTTTTCGCCGCGCCCGCTCGCCAGAGCCTCCTCCACCCTGTCCATGCACTGGTCGAGTCCATAGCTGCCGTAATCGACATCCGACGCCTCCGGCCGGATGGATTGCATCCAGTCGCCCTCGCGGATCATGTTGAGCCGCCGAATCGCAAACGGATCCAGCCCGAGAAGATTGGCCAGATCGTCCATCGCGGATTCGATGGCGAAAGTGGTCTGCGAGGCGCCATAGCCGCGAAAGCCGCCCCCCGGCACGACATTGGTATAGACCGCGTAACCGTCGGCCCGCTTGTTGGCGCAACGGTAAGCGGCGATCGGACTGCCGAGCGCCGCAGCCAAAGTCTCGCCGCCATGACCGCCATAAGCTCCGGTGTTCGAGACGACATGCATCTGGATTGCCGTCAGCGTGCCGTCGCGCCTGGCGCCGAGTTTGACGCGCGACGTCATCTGATGGCGCGTCGTCGCCGCGGTGAACTGCTCCTCGCGGGTGTACTCCCATTGTACCGGTCGGCCGATCGACAGCGTGGCGAGGACGCACAGGTCCTCGGTCACCATCTCCTGCTTACCGCCGAACCCGCCGCCAACCCGCTCGGTGAACACGTGAATATTGCGGTTGGGCAGCCCGAACAGGTGCGCGAGCTTGCCCTGCACGATGAACGGGGCCTGGGAGCTGGTGCGCACATGCAGTCGCCCGTCCGAGTCGCGCCAGGCTATCGAACCATGGGTCTCGAGATGCACATGCTGCGCGCGGGAGGTGGAATAGGTCGCCTCGTGCACGACATCCGCCGCAGCGAAGCCGTTCGCGACGTTGCCGACCTCGCCATGGATGTCGACGTAGACATTCCCGGTGCTCCCGAGTCCCTTGTCGTGCAGGAGCGGCGCGCCCGGCTGCATCGCTGCGACTGGATCGAACACCGGGTGGAGCGGCTCGTAGACGACGTCGATCAGCCGGCACGCCGCTTCGGCAATGCTCTCGGTCTCTGCGACGACCGCCGCCACGCGCTGACCCACGAAGCGCACCACATTGTCCAGAATATAGCAGTCGTCGGGGTCGACGAGATGATCCTCATGCAGTGCGGTGCTGAACAGCCGGCGCGGAACGTCCTCCCAGGTGAAGACCGCGACGACGCCTGGCAGAGCGGCGGCGCGCGTTCGGTCGATGTCGAGAATGCGGGCGTGGGCATGGGGCGAGCGCAGCGCCTTGAGGTGCAGCAGTCCCTCCATGGCGATGTCCATGGTGTAGCAGGCGCGGCCGGTGACGATGCCTTCGCTGAACGGATTGGCGAGGCTGGCGCCAAAGGCCTCTCCGGCGGCGTCGGGTTCCGTTCGACTCGACGCCGTGCACGGCGTCCGCGACCGACCGGTAGCCGGTGCACCGACAGAGGTTCCCCTTGAGGGCGTGCGGGAGATCGGCTCGCTGCTGATCGTCGAGCGACGCGACGGTCATGATCATGCCGGCCGTGCAGAAGCCGCATTGGAAACCCTGCGCATTGAGAAAAGCCTGCTGCACCGGATGCAGGGCGCCAGGCTGCCCGAGCCCCTGGATCGTCGTCACCGAACGGCCGGCGGCGCGGAAGGCCGGGATCAGGCAAGAGTGCACGGGCTCGCCGTCGAGCCAGACCGTGCAGGCGCCGCAATCGCCGCCATCGCAGCCCTTCTTCACGCCAAAGGCGCCCTGATCCCTGAGGAAGGTCCTGAGGCACTGCCCGGGCGTCGGCTCGGCGACGACAGTGCGGCCGTCGACGGTGAAACTGGCGGTGGTTTGGGTGTCGTTCATGCCCGCTCTCGCTTACGCCAGCTCGGCGCGTATCTGCTCGGCGAAATAGCGCGCGACGTGCCGCTTGTAGGGCGCCGACCCGTGTACGTCGTCGAACCATCGCGCCTCCGCGATCTCGGCATCGATCCTGTCGCTGAGTTCAGCTGCGGACGGCGCCCGTGGAAAGGAAAGCTGCATCGGCCGATCGGTCGCGGCAGTGATGGTGAGCAACAGATCGCCGGAGGGGCCGCTCGTCCCGATCAAGAGCGCCGCCGAGCGGCCAAGCTTGGTCAGCGAACACTGACGGAAGGCGCTCCGCCGCGTCAGCGCCGCGGCCTGGAGATGGATGCTGCGCATGAGTTCGCCCGGACAGAGAACGTTGCGATGGTTGCCGGTGACGAAATCAATCACCAGAATTTCCCGCGGCGCTCCTTGACGCGGCAAGAGCGTGCAGACGCCCTGCATCGCCGAGGTCAATGACGTCATCGGCCCCGCCGGCAAGGACATGCAGACATTGCCGCCGACCGTCGCGGCGTTCCAGATCTTGAACGAAGCAAGGAACGCATTGCAGCATTGGCGGATGAGCGGCAGCGCCTTCCATTCCGCGGGCCCCGAGTAGCGAAAGAGCTCGGCGATTCGGCACGTGGCGGCGATGGTCAGTCCCGCGGACGTTGCCTCGATGGGGCGCCAGTCGAGCCCCTCGAGGTCGATCAGCGTGTCGAGCACGGGCTGCGGCTCGGAGTAGAGCCAGGTACCCCCCGCGAGCCACGCGACGCCGTCGCGCCACGAGGTCACCTCCATGGCCGACGCGGGATGCTGCACCGCCCGTATGGTGTTGAGGTTCATGGCCGAACCTTCATGGGAGATCGCCCAGCGACGTCGGACCGGCGCCCGGCGTGACAAGACCAGGCCATTGGTGGGAGCCGAAGGGCACGGCAGGCGGCAACACCGGAGCAATGCCGCGCTTGCGGTCTTCGTCGATGATCGCGACGCGCGCGTCGCCGCCCATCAATTCGAAGTCCATCAGCTTATAGTTGCCGAAGAAGATCGCACCGATCGAGCGATCGGCGATTATCCGCGTCAAGGCCTCCAGCATGTCGGCCGGCGTCGTGGTGAAGGAGATCGTCTCGATCAGCAAAAGCCGATCGTTGATGGCGTCGGCGCCGAAAAACTGCGCCAGCACGCTAAACAGGACGTTATTCTGCCGGGTGACATAGATCGAGTTGCTGGCCGCGTACGTCTTGTCCCAGCTGGCTCCAAGCATCGTCTTCCAGTCGCCGATCACCGTCATCCAATGCTCAACCTGGATCTGAGCTGCCCAAGCGATCACTTTCCTCAGGCTCGGGCCCTGAAGTTTGGCAAAATCCTGTATGTCGGTCATCGTGATCGCGCCCTTCTCGGCGCAGGCGTCCATGAACGCGACATTGTTCTTGAGGATCGCGCCAACGATGGGGCGCCAGTCAGCCGGCAGGTCGGCGGCGTCCAGCGTATCCAGCGCCGATTGCGTCTGGCTGCGATAGGCGAGCAGAGACGCGCGCCATGCCTGATTCGTTGGATTGTCGATGTAGGGGCTGACGACCTCGGTCAGCGCCATGGCGCTGTGGGCAACCGACTTCAAGAGTTGATAGACGATCGGGACCGGCGGCGCCTCGAGCGGCGCCGCGCTAGGACGATAGAGGATGAACCGCCCTCCGGCGCCCGAGAAGAGACCCAGAATGACGGGGTGCTGGGCAAGGATGTTCCGCTGGAATACCTTGGACGCGTCGCCATAGAGCTGAAACATCGACGTGTTGAGCGCGAGCAGGTTGCCGTTTGCGACATCGGCCGGGCTCGTCGTGACGGCGCCAGCTATCGGTTGCATGTACGTGGGAAGCTCAGCGGCGCGCCCCACGGAGCCCAGCGCCGAGGCCAGAAGCAGGATCGCAGCGAGAGAGCTCGCTGCTGTTGTTCTCGTGGACAAGAACTTCGCACCTTTCGCCGAACTTGCTCAATCATTCCGGTTCGCGAGTGCGCCTAGTCTCGCAGGCCATCGAATTCAAGTTACCACTTATCACAAGACTGCAGACCTTCATTTACCAAAATATTGTCTGCATCCAGACATTTTCAGGTCGAAACAAAAGCATTTCTTGCCGCGCGCCGAAATTTTCAGACTTTCTCAAATCCGCCGTCACACCGCCACGCGTCATGATCACGGACAAGTTCCGGTCATACGGCGCGGCGAGCGCGAAGATCGGCCTTCGCGTCGATCATCACCAGCATAAGGGCCTGAACAATCGCGCGGAGAACTCCGACGGCCGAATTCGCCGGGCACAAGGTTGCGCGAAGCGCCGGATGGGGTGCGGAAAGCAGGTAGCGTCCGACGAAGGTTGGCGGCGACGGTCGCGCAATCCGACTTGGGCCGCAGCAATCGGCCTTCGGCCACCTTCCACAGCAAGCTGGGGAAGGGGTCCGCGCGGCGATTTGAGATGCGTGAATACAATGGGGCGGCCATGGCGCGAATTCTGCTTGATTGACCTTGGCGCCCCAGGCGAGCGCGGCCATGCGGCGGAATTCATGAGCGAAATCAGACAGAAAGATGGGATCGACTTCGGCGACACGCGGCCCGAAGTGAATGATCTCCTACAACAGGGCGTGTCGCTTGCCCGACACGACAAAGCGGCGGCGGACGCCAAATTCCGCGAGGCTTTGGCGCTCGACCCTTCCACGCTCGCGACCTATTTCTGCCTTTACAAGATCCACGCCTATGCGGCCCGTCTCGATGACGCGCTCGAGATCGCCGAGGCGGGGCTCGCGGAGGCCGTGCGCCAGGCGGGCCTGCCGCGCGACTGGTCCTGCTGGACGCCCAAAGACCTTGCGCAGGCGGCCCAGGCCCCGGCGCGCTTCGCGCTCTATACCCTCAAGGCCATCGCGTTCATTGAGCTCAAGCGCGGGGCGCGGCGCGAAACGGAAAAGCGCCTCGACAAGCTCGCCGAGCTTGGCGCGAGCGAGGGAATCGGCGGCGGCGTCGTCGCCGATCTGACGCGGGCGGTCTCCTGATGGACGCCTTCGCCGAGGCGGGCGAGACCCGCGCCGTCTTCGCGCTGCTCGCCGGCGCCCGACAGGCGCGCACCGACCCGGTCGCGGCCGAGCGGGCGGTCAAACAGGCGCTCGCCATGGCGCCGGAGGATTTCTCGGCCCGGCTCGCCGCCTACAAGTTCTATTTCTACAACCACAGGCTCGCCGAGGCCCTGCCGCACGCCGCCTTCCTCGTGGGCCTGCTGGTGCGGCGCCTCAACGTGGCGGGCGACTGGCGCGCCGTGAAGCCGGGCGACGCCGCGTTCGATGAGCTGGAGGAGGCGCCCAGCCTCTACCTGCAGGCGCTGCTCGCCTGGGGCTATTGCCAGGCGCGGCTCGGCCAGCGCGCCGAGGGGGCGCAAGCGATCGCCAAGGTCGCTGAACTCGAGCGGCGCGACCGGTTCGGCGCGCGCCGCCTGCTCGCCGTCGTGGCGGAGCCCGGACCGTCCGAGGAGGATTAGCCATGGCCAGAGTTGTCTTCTACGAGAAGCCCGGCTGCGGCGGCAACGCGCGGCAGAAGGCGTTGCTCGGGCAATCGGGGCACGACCTCGACGTGCGCGACCTTCTCACGACCCCCTGGACTGGCGAAAGGCTGCGCGCGTTCTTCGGCGTGCGCCCGGTCGGGCAATGGTTCAACGCGGCCTCGCCACGGGTGAAATCGGGCGAGGTGCGGCCCGAAACCCTGGATGCGGAGACCGCGCTCGCGCTGATGCTCGCCGACCCGCTGCTGATCCGCCGACCGCTGATCGAGGTCGACGGGCGTCGGGAGGCCGGCTTCGACGCTGCGCGGATCGACGCCTGGATCGGCCTTGCGCCCGCCGCCGCGCCGGTCGGGGAGGGCTGCGCGCGAAGGGACGGCGGCCAGGCGCACGGCTGCGCAGCGCTGAACCCTCCGGCGCCCGTCGACATTCCCTGACCGATCCGTTCCCCTTCCGGCTCGGCAAAAAAATCATCTCGCTCTCGGTCCGCCGCCGACGATCCGGATTCCCTGCTAGCAGGGAATTTTTTTGCGCCGCGGTCGGCGCTCTGTTCGAGGAAGCTCTGCAATGTCATTGCGTTGCCGCCATTTCAACCTATCGGTTGCGGGCCGGAGCGGGCGCGAAACAGGGAATTTCGAACGACCGGAACAGGGAATTATCAGGCGATTTCGGAGCGGATCAGGGAAAGAACAGGCGGGCCAAACGAGGGCGCAAGATCGGGCGCGGCCCGGTTGCAAGGTGTCGCCGGCATTCCCTTCCCCCGCGCGTGGAAGGTGGCCCATGTGAGTGGTTCGGATGTCCGCGCCACGTGATTCGTCCAAGAATCCGCTCAGCGCAAGGCGCGGCCGGTCGGTTTCGCTGTCGCCCTGTCAGTATCCCCGCTCGATCCGGGCGTAGAGCAGCTCGGTGAAGATCATGAACTTGCCGCCGACAAAGCTCGCCGAGAGGCTTGCGGCGATGAAGACCGCGATCATCTTCGGCACGAAGGTCAGCGTCATTTCCTGAACCTGGGTCAGCGCCTGAATGAGCGCGATGACGACTCCGACCGCCATCGCCGCCCCGACCGCGGGTCCGGCCCCCATCACCACCATCCAGATCGCCCGCTGGACGAGATCGACGGCGTCGCCCTCGTTCATTGCACCGTCGCCCCGCTGCCCAGCGAAACTGTCTGGCCGTTGGTGAGCGTCGCGGTCGCCCCGGAGCTCGTGACATTGACCGAGGCCACTGTGCCCGATGTCGAGCCGTCGGCGGACGTGATGTTCGTTCCGACCAACGCTTCGGCCTGCGTCAGCGAGCTCGCGGTCAGGAGGGAGGAGAGCGTCGTGTTGGTCTGCACCGCCTGCCCGACCTCGGAGACGGTCGCGAGTTGCGACACCATGGTCGACGGGTCCATCGGCTGGGTCGGATCCTGATTCTTCATCTCTGACATCAGCAAAGTCAGAAAATCGTTGTAGTTTAGTCCCTGCGTCGCCGACGTCGCGGTCGACGACGACGTGGTCGAGGACTGGGCGCCGCTCGTGACCGGGGGGGTTGAGGATACGGTCATGACAAGTCTCCTGTGTCACGCGGCGTTCGCCGCGGCCTCGCGCTTGAGCTCCGTGTCCTCGAGACCGAAGAGCGCGCGGAGCGCCTTCAGCGCCTCGAAGTTCCGGTCCTTGGCGAGCGACTGGGCGACGCCGCGCAGGCCCGAGATGAGCTCCGGCGTCTGGTAGGCGCTCAGCGCCGTCTCGATCAGCGAGCGCGCCAGTGGCGTTGCTGTCGTCGCCGCGCCCGGATCCATCAACATGATCTGCACGGCGAAATAGATCTGGCGTGTAAGCGTCGTGGCGTCCTTGGCCTGCATCACGTGGTTTTCGAGCAGGAAAGTCACGTCATTGAGCAATTCGATCGTGGCCTTGCGGTCGATGCGGATGACCGCGCCGTTGATGAAGAACCGCTCGCCCGCCCTTAGCGTGATGTTCATGCCCCGCCCCTATTTCAGACCGTCGCGAATGATCTCGTTGATCTCGATCATCGGGGCGAGGTCGTCGGTGACGCGGGAATTCACCCGGTCCATCTCCTTCATCATCCAGATGCCAATCGAGATGAGGCCTGCGCGCAATTGTTGGGGCAGTTCGTTGTTGGGGTCCTTGAGGTCGTCGAGGAAGATCATCCAAAGGCGGCGCAAGTAGAAGAGCGCGTCGATCCGCTCGCGTGACAGAGGTCCCTTCTCCTTGGCCGCCCGCAGCATGCCAATCACGCGATCCATGGCGTCGCGCTCGCGCGCGCGCATGGTCTGCCGCGAGTTTTCGACCACCTCGTTGTAGGCGAATTCGTACATTTCAATCTCGGGCGTTCATTAGGAAACGGGAAGGTACTGGGCCAGGGTGAGGTTCTGCAGCCGCGACGTGAGCTCGTAGGCCATCTGGATCTGGTTGGTCAGCGCCGTGATCTTCGAGGCCGTCGCTGTCTGATCGACGTTGTCGAGGTTGCCGATCTGGGTCTGGATCAGGGTCAGCTGCGAGCTCATTGCGCTGTTGGCGTCGGTCACCTGAGCCTGCGTCGTGCCCAGCGCGGCCTGCGTGTTGGTGAGGGCGGTTTGCCCTTGGGTGATGAGCGACGTCGCCGTCGAGGCGACCGCCTGCTGGGCCGAGGTGCTGAGCGACGACCCGCCGAAGGCCGCGAGCATCGTGTACGCCTCGGTGAGGTTCTGAAAGGCGGGCGTGTTGACGTTGGTCGAGGTCGTCGCCGTCTGGCCCGGTGCGATTTCCGCGCTCGTATTGGTGCTCGAGGCCGAGGACCAGTCGGATGTCCAGTTGCTGCCGGAAAACAAATCTGCGAATGGCCCGGCGAGAAAGCTCTGGATCTGCGAGGCGGTGATGTTGGCCGCGGCGGCCGAGGTCGGCGAGCACCCGAAGGCTGTTTGGAATGCGGTTTCGACGGCGCTGCTCGCCGTTGAACCTGTCGAGAAATAGTCGTTGAGCGGCGCCTCACCACTATTGATCCCGCCAAAGACGTATCCGCCACTCGAGGTTGCGTTGGCCGAGGACGTCAGTTCCTGCAAAGCCGTTTGTCCAATGGCCTGCAATTGCGTGTTGGGAGTGGCACCGGCCGTCCAGGTTGCGAGATCCTTTACGGCGGTTTCAGCGCTGCTAGCCATTGACGTCAGGGCGTCCTGGACCGTTGAAAGATTGGTCGCGACTACGCTGTTGTCCGCAGTCAGCGCCTGCAATTGCTGGACCTGCTCTTTCAGCGACAGCTCGTAGCCGGACTGGTCGCCGAGCTGAAGGCCGATATCGGCGTATTGGCCGGTCGATAGTTCCGTCATCGCCGTCGTGAGCTGGCCCTGCGCCTGCTGCACTGGCAGGACGAGGCTGTTGGCGAGATATTGGCTCGAGACGAAGGTTGGGGTCATGGTCATGCGGCCTGCAACAGAGCGGAGAACATGTCGTTGACAGTGGTCAGAAGCTTGGCCGTCGATTTATAGGTGTTTTCGAGGCTGAGCATATTGGTCATCTCCGCGTCGAGATTGACCCCGGTCGCGTTGGACAGCGCGGACGTGGCCTGCGTCACGAGCGCGTTTTGGTAGGTGGAGGCGTCGCTCGCCTGTTGGTTCTGGCTTTGAACCCAGCTCACCGAGGCGTTGGCGTAGTTAGCAAGGCCGACAGTCCCGAGTTTGGCGGTGGTGTCGTCGAAAGTTTGCGATGGCGACTGAGTTGCGGCGACGAGTTGTTGGATATAGCCGGTGTAGCCGGCGTCGTTATTCGGGTTGTAGTCGTAAGCGGAATTGGCCGAGTTGACGCCGTCTTGCAGCAGGGTCGGCGTTCCTCCCCGCGACGGATCGACAAGCGGATTAACCTCAATCGCCGCTGCAAGGCCGGTCGTGTCCAAGGCTGAGGGCACGTCGCCTGCCGCAGTTGTGAAAAGTCCCGGCAACGCAGCGTTTGTTGCGCTCGGGCCGGTGTCGGAAAAGGCGTTGATGAGGCCTCCGGCGATCTGGTCGAGCTGAGCCTGGTACTGCGGCGCAATCGTATCGCGCAGCTCCGCGTAGCCGGCGAGCGCGCCCGACTGGATCGGGCTGACCGAGGTCGGGCCGGTGATTGGAATGCTTTCGACGACGTTCCCCGAGCCGTCTTCAGTGTCGACCGTGACCGCGTTTCCGCTGACGCCGTCCGCATAGCTTGTCGTCGGCGTGAACGAGACCGTGCGCGCCGTGTTCTGGAAGAGCAGCACGCCGCTGTCGGTGTAGATCGACATCGAGCCATTGGCGCTCGTCGACGTCGTCACCCCGCCAATCTGCTGCGCAAGCTGCGTCAGGACGGAGTTGCGCGTGTCCTGGTCGCTCGCGACGTTGGCGCCGGACGACAGTCCGCTGACAACGGCGTTGTTGGCGGTCTGAAACTGGGCGAGAAGCGAATTGATGGTCGAGACCGACGAGGCCATTTCCTGGTCCGCCTGCTCGCGAACCTGGTTGACCGTGGCGTCTCCCGAATTGAGCGACTGGGCGAGGTTCTGCGCCGCGGTCACGGCCGTGTCCGCCGCGGCCGTCGAGGTCGGCGAGTCCTCGTAAGTCGTGAAGGCGCTCTGAAGATTGGCCAGCATCGCGGACGGCGAAGCGCCGTTCTGGTTCGTTCCCGAGGTCGACGATGTCGTGGAACTGTCGTCGACTGTGGCGGCGAGCGTGGATAGGCCGTTGGCAATCGCCTGCTGATAGGCGGCTTGCCCGGTCGACGTCGACACCTGCTCTTGAAGCGCGGCGTTGGCGACCCGGGTCACGGAGGCGACATCGACTCCGCCATAAGGATTGGCGACGAGGTTCGCGACTTCGGTGGAATAGCCGGTCGTGTTGACGTTGGCGATGTTGTTGGAGACGACCGCGGTCTGCGCCGCATTGGCGGCGAAGGAAGAGCTGATGATGTTGAACGCGCTCGAGAGGTTCATGGCGGAGGTCCGTGTTTCTCAATCAGGATTTCAGATTATTGAGGACGTCGAGCAGGGTCGCTCCCGTCTGAAACACTTTTGAGTTGGCCTCGTAGGCGCTCTGCGTTCCAATCATGTCGGTGAGCTCGGTGGCGAGGTCGACGGTCGAGCTTTCGAGCGAACTCGAGTCGATCGAGCCCAAGGTCAACCCGGCGGTTCCGAGAAAGATCGGACCCGACTGCGCGGTCGTGGTGTAGGCGCCGCCGTTGACGGCGCTCAGGTTGTCCGGGCTCGCCACATTGGCGAGCGGAATGACATAGGCATTCTTCGAAGCGCCATTCGCGTATTGGTACAACATCGTTCCGTCGGTCGCGATCGAGACGCCCGAGAGGGTCGCCGGCGCGTTGCCGTTGGCGGTTGCGGAGGTCACGGTGAAACTGGTGGCGAGCTGCGTCGTGTCGCTCAGGTCCAGGCTGATGGACTGGCCGGTCGAGAGCGGGGCTGTTGGTGAGGCTGCAGGGTTTGACAAAGTGAGCATCGTGCCGGACGGCAGCCCACCATTCGCGTTGAACGTCAGGGTCTGGACGCCAAGCAGAGCCTTCGGATCGTACGGATCTGAGCCGGCGGGCGACGCGGCGGCGGCGTCTAAGGCTTGCGTCGTAGCATCATAGGCGGCGACCTGCCAGGTCCCAGTCCCAGTGTTGGAGAAATAGAGATTGACGGTGTGTGCGGCGCCGAGGTTGTCGTAGACGACGAGGGATGTCTCCGAAGTGTAGGACGAGCTCGCACTGTTCGCCGTCGGCAGATTGGCCGCGGCGATCGCCGTCGCCTTCGAAGACACATTGACCGCAAGCGAACCCGAGGTCGTTTCTTGCGCTGCCAGGCCGGAACTTTCAACGTTGACCTTCTGCAGGCTGCTCAGCGAATTTGAGGTGACGGTCTGGCCATTCTGAATGTTGTCCGCCATCAGATACAGGCCGGAGCTATTGACAAGGTTGCCGGAGGAATCGGGGACGAACGATCCGTTGCGGGTCAGATAGATGTTGCCGGCCGCATCGGAGACGACAAAGAATCCGGCGCCCTGGACCGCAAGATTGGTCGGCGTGGTGGAGGAGACGACGCCACCCTGCTGCGCGTTATACGAGATCGTGGTCGTTTGCACGCCTTCGCCCTGGTAGGGCCCGCCGGGCAACTGATCGACCATGGTCGAAAATTCCGTCTCGATGCCCTTATACCCCGTCGTCGAAGCATTTGCGACATTCTGAGAGATCGACGACAGCCAGTTCTGGTCGGCGGACATGCCGGAAACGCTGGTGTTCAGAATCGACATGGAGACTCCTCGGCGTGCGGGCCCATTTGAAACGAGGGGGCTTGTGCGAAACTGGCGCCTCAGCTCGTGGAGCGGACGAGACTGCCGACGAGCAGGCTCCAGCCGTCCACCAGGACGAAGAACAGGACCTTGACCGGCAACGAGATGACGGAGGGCGGCAACATCATCATGCCCATCGACATCGTGAGCGTCGCCACGATCATGTCGATCACCAGGAACGGCAGCATGATCAGGAAGCCGATCTCGAAGCCACGCCTCAGTTCGGAGATCATATAGGCCGGGACCAGGAGCCGGAAATCGACCTTCGAACGCTCGCCGGCGTCGAAGCGCCCCTTCGATAGGCTTTCGAAAAGGGCGATGTCCTTCTCTCGCACCTGCGACAGCATGAACTCGCGGAACGGTTGCGCGACGGCGACAAGCGCGTCCTGCTGGCTGATCTCATTGTCGAGCATCGGTTTGAGGCCGTTCTCCCAGGCCCGGTCGAAGGTCGGCGCCATGACGAAAAACGTCATGAATAGCGCGAGGCTGATCAGCACCAGATTGGCAGGCGCGCCCTGAACGCCCAATCCGGCGCGCAGAAATGACAGCGCGATGATGAAGCGAGTGAAGCTCGTGATCATGATGAGCAGGCCTGGCGCCACCGACAGGACGGACAGCAGCGCAACCATCTCGATGATGCGGCCGCTCGCCGAGGCGCTGCCCGACGGGATGAGGGCGCCGAGGTCGACCGTCTGCGCGGCGGCGGGGTGCGCCATAAGCATGGCGGCGAGCGCGGCGATGGCGAGGCGTCTCATTGCACCACCAGCGTTCGGATCACGAATTCGCGCACCTTTCCGTCTGAACGCGTCGCTGCGCGCTCGTTCAGGTCGTCGCGGATGGCCTCGAGTCCGACCGGCCCCTCGAGCTGCTTCAGCGTCACGGTTCGGAGATAGGCAAGCGCATCCTCGCCAATCCGGGCCGCGACGGCTTCGGGGTGAGGCAGAACTTTAGGGTCGAACACGATCGAGCCCTCCAGCCGGATCCAGGTGTCCTGTGGCGTGCCGAGGTTGGTGACGATCGACGGCAGGTTGTAGACTGTCGACGGTTCGACCGCGGCGGCGACCTCTTTCGGCTTGTCGGCGCCGCTTCCGGTGGGATGCAAGAGCTCGAAGCCCGCGCCGACCCCGGCGCCCATCAGCGCGACCACCAGGAACTCGATCAGCGCGCTCTTGAAACCCTTTGCGGGCGGAGCGGCGGGGACTGCGGCGTCAGTCATCGCGACGTCCGCTAGAAGGGCCTGACGGCGTCATAGATCTGCTGTCCCCACGATGGCTGCTGGAAGTCGCTCTGCCGACCGCGGCCGCCGTAGGAGATGCGCGCTTCGGCGATCTTCTGGTAAGCGATCGTATTGTTGAGGGAGATGTCGTTTGGATTGACGATGCCGGCAACCGTCAGTTGCCGCATCTCGTAATTGACGCGCACTTCCTGCGACCCCGAGATGACGAGATTGCCGTTCGGCAGCACGCGAGTGACGACGGCGGCGACCGAGACCTGGATCTGCTCGGAGCGGTTGACGTCGCCCTGGCCTTGGGTCGAGGAGCTCGAAGTGAGGTCGCCGAGGAGCTTGGCGGGCTGGCTCGAGGACGACGACGAGGATCCGTTGTTGAAGCCGTAGTCGATGGTCATGCCATCCTTGGTCGTCATGGACCTGTCGGAGCCGTTGCCCAGCTGCGCCTTGTCGTTCATCAGGATGATGACCGTAACGATGTCGCCGACCTTGCTGATGCGCGGCTCGGTATAGAGCGACGGCGGTGGACTTGAGGAGTGGTTCGGAGCGAGCGCCTGCGCGCTCTGAATCGCTTCCGTCTCTTCCGAGATGAACCCAGCGCCCACAGGCGAGAAGTTCGGTTCGCGCATGAACTCGGAAGGGCTTTGCCAGCAACCCGCGAGCGCGAGCGCGGCGAGCAGAGGGGCCAACGACGCCGGCCGCATCACGACTTCTTCTCCGCTGGGTTCATCGCGGAGATGAGGCTGGCGAGCCGGCTCGCGCGATCTGGGTCCATCTCGCCAAGGATGGCGCCGGCTGCGTTCGGCTTCAGCTTGCCCAGGATCGCAGCGGCCATGGGGTCGTCGAGGGCGGCTATTTGCCTCGATGCGGCTTCGGGGTCCATCTTGGAGTAGATCGCCACCACATCGTCTTGAGCCGCTTTCATGAGAGCGTCGCGTTTGTCGATCCATTCGCGTGCCGAGGCCTCGACCTTCTCCAGATCGGCGATGCGCTGACGGACCTGCGCGTCGAGCTCGGCGAGGCGCTTGGTTTGCCAGGCGATGCGGGCCTCCGCGATCGAGGGCGAGACGCTGGCGCAATAGCGATTCGCGTCCGCTTCCGAAGGCTTCTCCGCAACGAGCTTTTCCGCGGGCGGCTTCGGTTTCGGCGTTTCCGGAGCCTTGCCGTTCTGAGCCGAGACGGGGGAAACGAACGTGGCCGCGATGCCCGCGACGGCGGCGACGTTTCGTAAAGTGCGGACAATCGACATCATGTCGGCCTCAATATCGGGCGTCATCGTCGGCTCGGCGACTTGCGCTGGGCTTGCGCGCTACTGGATGACGAGGTCGGCCTGAAGCGCGCCGGCAGTCTTGATCGCTTGCAGGATGGCGATGATGCCCGGCGGCTTGACGCCGATGCGATTGAGGCCGCCGACGAGCATACGCAGGCTGGAGCCGCCGACGATGGCGATTGGGCCGCCGGTCTGATCGGCGTTGATCGTCGTTTTCGGGGTGACGACCGTGCGGCCGTTGGCGAAGGGATTGGGCTGCGACACCTGGGGCTGCTCGTTGACCCGGACGGTCAGGGTTCCGTAGGTGACGGCGACAGTCGATATCTGCACATCCTGTCCGACGACAACGGTTCCAGTCCGCGAATCGAGCACGACGCGCGCGGCCATGTCAGGTTGGACCTCCAACTCGCCAATCTCCGCCATGAAGCGCGCAAAAGAGACGTTGCGCGGGCGGAAGAGCTCGACCGTCCGGGCGTCGACCTCGAAGGCTGCACGCGCTCCGAAACGGCCGCGGGAATAGATGTTGATCGCGTCGACGATGCGAACCGCGGTCGCATAGTCAGGATTCTTCAGTTCGAGCATCGACCGCGCCTCGTCCGGCGCGCCGGCGACCTCGTGCTGGACGATCGCCCCGTTGGGTATGCGGCCTGCGGTCGGGACACCCTGAGACAGCGTCTCCCCCTCGCCCTGTGACTGAAATCCGGTAACCGACACAGCGCCCTGCGCCGTCGCGTAGAGCGCGCCGTCGGAACCGAGCATCTGGGTCAAGAGCAACGTTCCGCCCATGAGCGACGGCGCGTCGCCGAGCGCCGAGACGGTGACGTCGACCCGGGTGCCGCTCTCGACGCCAGCCGAGAGATCGGCGGTGACGATGGCCGCGGCGACGTTGCGGTTGGTAAGGGTGACGCCGTGCATGTCCATGCCGAGGTTCTGCAACATGCCCTGCACCGCCTGCTGCGTGAACGGCGCGTTGCGGAACGTGTCGCCGGTGCCGCTCAGGCCTACGACAAGGCCATAGCCGACAAGCTGGCTGTCGCGCGGGCTGCGGAGCACGGCGATGTCCTTGATGCGCGCAGCAGTGGCGGGCGCGACAGCAAGACATAGCGCCAAGAACGCGAGGAGAAGGCGTCTCATCCGCCGTCGACCTTGACGGAGCCGTCCGGCTGCACGGCGCCGGAAACCGTGACGCCGCTGTCGCTGTTGCGTACGCGCACGACCTCGCCGATCGACCCGTCCTGCAGCGCCGCGCCGGAGGTCACAATGAGGAGGCCGCCCTCGGCGTAGACGAGCTTCACCTCGGCGCCGTTGGCGACGAGCTTGCGGTTGGAGATGCCGGCGTAGGGGATCGCGTGGCCGGGCAGCAGTGTCAGCCGCGCCGTCTTGCCGACGATGAAGGAGCGATCTTCCACATAGGGACCGCCGCCGTCGCGCGCGCCGCCCCCTGGAAGGTCGCTCAACATCTCGTCGAGAACGATGTCGCCCGGATAGATGACCGCCTTCGGCGACGGCGCGAGCGCCTCCTGGGCGAGCGCCGGGTCGAAAGCCGCGACGAGGGAAGCCAGCGCCGCGAGAGCGGCGAACAGGAATCGCGTGCGCATCGGCCAAGCCTTATGAGCGCATGTTGGAGATCGTGCCCGACATCTGGTCCGCCGCCTGGATGACCTTGGAGTTCATTTCGTAGGCGCGCTGGGCCGCGATCAGGTTGGTGATCTCGGTGACCGGATCGACATTGGACGCCTCGATGTAACCCTGCTGAAGGATGCCGAAAGCCGTGTCTCCGGGCACGCCGACGGTCGGCTGGCCGGAGGCCTGGGTCTGCTGGAAGTAGTTGCCGCCGAGCGCCTGGAGCCCGGCGTCGTTAACAAAGTTGGCGATCGTGAGCTGGCCGAGCTGCTGGGGATTCGTCTGGCCGGGTGTCGTCACCGTGACCACACCGGTTTGGCTCACGGTCACGTTTGTCGCGTTCGCCGGTACGGTAATCGCCGGTGTCACCAGGTAGCCGTCCATGGTGACAAGCTGGCCGCTCTGGTTGGTGTTGAACGCGCCGTCGCGGGTGTAGACGGTGTCGCCGTTTGCGTTCGTCACCTGGAACCAGCCGCGGCCATTGATCGCCAGATCGAGCGTGTTGCCGGTATTGGTCAGGGCGCCCTGAATATTGATTGTTCGGATCGCCGCCGTGCGGACGCCAAGGCCGATCTGCGCGCCTTCGGGTATCGTGGCGTCGCGGCCGCGGCTGGCCACGCCCATCAGCCGCTCGGTCTGGTAGATGAGATCGGTGAATTCGGCGCGTGAGCGCTTGAATCCGGTTGTGTTGATGTTCGCGATGTTGTTGGCGATGACCTCCAGATTTTGTTCCTGGGCGCTCATGCCCGTCGCGGCGATCGTCAACGCTCTCATCGCGTCATCCTTCCTGAATGTCTCGAGGTTCCGCAGCCAGTTTCAGATCGACATCCGCGAAATGTCCTGCCAGGCGGAGACGAGCTTGTCGCGGATCGCGAGCACGGACTGCAGCGACCGTTGGGCGTCCATGATCAACTCGACCACCCGCATCGGCGGCGTGGCGCCTTCGACGCCCTGAATCGCTATCGCTTCGCCGGCCTTCAGCGTATCGATGGCCGAGCCGACGGCTTGGCCCAGCGCGTCCTCGAAGCTGACCCCGCCCGAGGGCGACGTTGCCTGAGGCGCAGTGGGGCCGGCAGTTTGGCCGAGGCCGGCGATAGCGGAGATCTCTTCGATCATCGGTTCATTCCTTGCGATCCGACACTTAGACGTCCTTCATCATGCCGACCGTCACGTTGAGCATGTCGGCCGTCTGCTTGGCGACCTGAAGGTTCGCCTCGTAGCTGCGGTTAGCCTCGCGCATGTCGGCGAGTTCGACGAGCACGTCCACGTTCGGCATCTTGACCATGCCCTGAGCGTCTGCGGCCGGATTGCCGGGGTCGCGCTCGACCCTGTACGGCGTCTGGTCCATACCGACCGACTTGACCTCGACGAGCTCGGCGCCGCTGGCGCGGTCGAGCGCGCTCTCGAATGACACGGTCCGGCGCCTGTAGGGGTCGGCCCCGGCCATCGGGCCGGTCGATTGGGCGTTGGCGATATTCTCGGACACGATGCGCAGCCGCGTCGATTGCGCCTGCAGGCCCGAGGCGGCGATACGGAGGGACGCCTGCAACGGATCTGAGGTCATTTCAGCGCCGCGAGAATCAGCTGGTTGAAGGCCCGGCGAATGCCGGCGGTCATCGAGAAGTCGCGGCCAACGTCGCCCAGGGTGATCATCTGTTGTTCGAGATTGACCGTGTTGCCGGACAGCGACTGCTCGGTCGGGTCCGTCTCGACCTCCTGGATCGATTCGAGCGGCGACGCGTCGGGCGCGACGTGCG
This sequence comes from uncultured Alphaproteobacteria bacterium, assembly GCA_963822215.1. Lineage (GTDB taxonomy): Bacteria > Pseudomonadota > Alphaproteobacteria > Rhizobiales > Beijerinckiaceae > Roseiarcus. The sequence goes on along the minus strand of CAWGGX010000011.1, from coordinate 119,449 downwards.
AGGCGTTGGTCAGCGCCATCGCGATCGGCGAAGCGTCAAGCAGGGAGGAAAATGGCTTGAGGTCGAGAGCCCGATAGCCTGGCGTGCTGGCGTTTGCGACGTTGCTCGCCACCGTTGTCTGGCGCGCCGACAGCCAATGGCTCTTTTGGGAGGCGACCTGGAAGAGATAAATGTCGGACAAGGATCGAATTCCCGCTTGAGGCCGATGCGATCCTCCGTCGCCCGGCTTGCACGGGGCTTGCCGCGGGTGGCGAAGATCCGTCATTGCGATCGCGCCTCCCCCATGAAAATACGAGTGTAACGCGGCAATGACGCGCCGGTCGTAGCGCCGATGAAGGACTTGGCGGGAAACGGCCTTCGCGACCAGCGCTGCGCAGGACGGCATGCAGGGAGCGCTTTGCGACATCGACGAGTCGGCGCCAGCCGGGTGGCCGAGAGCATCGAGGAGGTGAACCAAAGCCGGCGTCACGGGCGGCGGTCTCTACGGGCGGACGCGGGTTGGGAACGGACGTTCGCAGTCAACCTCGGTGTCGCGGACGGCATCGAGCTACTGTATGTCGCCGAGCTTGTCCGCGACGCAATCGAGAACACCTTCCTGACCGTCATGCTGGATACCGAGCACGACTCGCAAGTCGAGGCGCGCCTCGCCGCGATCAAACGGGAGTTCGACCGGGTGCGCGGCGGAACGCTCCAGTATTGAGAACGGCTCGGCGCTGCGGGGCGGCGAATCACAAGGCGTCCGGCGAAGGGGAGTCCTTCGGCCTGCGGGCGCTTGCGAACGCGGCGACCAACCGTTCGGCCTTCGCCCCCTCGTCCAGCCCCTGCTCGTCGAACAGGATGTCGGTGATCTCGATTGCCGCCCGTTTCTCGCCGATCGTCAACCGGAAGAAAGCGGATACGTTTTGATGGCAGAACTCCATGTCGAGCGCGACCTGAGGGGTTGCGTGCCACGGCGCGTTGAAGGTCGCCGAGAGCGCGTAACGCAGGGTGCCGCTCCGATAGAATAGCTCCGTGGACGAGTTGATCAGGTCCGCGAGATTGGCCTCTTGATCGTTGCGGATCAGGTTGATCAGCTCCGCGACGTCGGTCAGGCGAAGCTCGCTCGCGACGTCGATGAGCGCGTTGGCGATAATCCTCTCCCTGTCGAGCCCACGGCGAGCCTGTCGCGCGACGGTTATGCCCTTCGTTGCGCCCATGCGGATTTCCTCTGCTGGATCAAGTGCACGATCTCGGCGACCGCGCGGTAGAATTCCGCCGGGATCGGCCGCTCGACCTCGACCGCCGCATAGAGCGATCGCGCGAGCGACTTGTCCTCGACGACAGGAATTTCATGCGCCTCGGCGATTGCGCGAATCTTGAGCGCGATGAGGTCGACGCCTTTGGCGAGGGCGATCGGAGCGCCGCCCTCGCTGCGCACATAGCGCATCGCGACCGCGTAATGGGTCGGATTGACCACGACCATAGTCGCGCGCGGCACGGCCGACAGCATCCGCTTGCGCGCCCGGTCGATCCTCAGCGACCGCTGGCGCGCCTTGACCATGCGGTCGCCCTCGACCTGCTTGAGCTCTTCCTTGACCTCGTACTTGCTCATTCGATTGTCGCGGCGCCAAAGGATGCGCGACCAGACGAGATCGGCGCTGGCGACGGCTAGCGTCGCCACTAGCACCGCTGCGATCGTCCGGACCGCAAGCGCAAGAATGCGTTCGGGCAGCGTGCCAGGATCGTCGTTCACCGCCGTCAGAAGCACAGCCTTCTGGCTGATCAGCATTGTTGCAGCCACGCATCCGACCGCCGCGACCTTGATCAGGCTCTTGGCGAATTCGACCAGCCCGCGAGGGCCGAAGACGCGACGCAATCCGGCGCGCGGCGAGATGCGCGAGAAATCGGGCATGATGCGGTCAGGCACGATGCGAGGCGGGGTCTGAGAGACGGAGGCGATGATGCCGGCGAGCCCCAGCAGCGCCACGACCGGCCAGAGAAAGTCGGCCGTCGCGGACAAGAGCGGAGCCGCCAGCGCGAGCGCGTCTTCGCCGCGCGTGATTCGCCAGCCGGCAGGGTCGTCGAGGACGCCCACGATTCCGGCAAACAATGCGGCCGCGCGACCCGGGACGATGAAGACAAGCGCGACGAGCGCGGCCGACAGCGAGGCGAACAGCGGCGCCTCGCGCGAGAACGCGACCTGTCCTTTTTCGACGGCGTCGTGCAACCGCTTCTCGGTCGGCTCTTCGGTCTTGTCTTCATGGTCGACGACGTCGCTCATGCGACCGGTGCCTTCCCGATATTGCCGCCGGCTGGAGGGGCGACGCTAGGCCGCGGCGTCCTCGGCCGGAGGCGTGAGCTCGATCTCGCTGCGCGCAGCCATCCCGAGGACCATTTCGGCGATCGCCCTGCGCGCCTTGGCAATGTCGCGCGCGGGCGCGGAGGCGCCCGACGAGAGTTCGCCCTCAACCAGTCTGCGGCCGCGTGACGGCATCGACGACAACACCACGTTGCGGAACTCTGCGTCGGTTCCGCGCAGCGCCATGACGACAATGTCGATCGAGGCGCGGTCGAACAGCAGCGCCCGGGCGCGATCGCTGAGCCTCGGCAGGTCATTGAACGTGAACAGCATGGTCTTGAGAATCGCCGCGTCTTTCGGACGGGTCTCGCCAATCGCCCGCATGACATCCTCCGCCGCCTCGGGCTCAAGATTGTTGATGATGCCCGCGATCCTCATGCGGCCCTCGACGGCGCCGCTCGACGCCGCGTCGGTCTTGAGCATGTCGCGAAGCGTGGCCTCGACCAGCTCGGCCGCCCGCGGGCTGATCGCGTGCGGCGCGATCAGCCCGCACAGGGCGGCGTTGCGCCGATCGCGCGGCAGCGCGCTGACGATTCGCGCCGCGACCGACGGCTCGAGGCGCGACAGGATGTAGGTCGCGGTGGCAGCCCGCTCCGCGGTCAGGTAACCGACGATTGCGCTCTCGGGGACTCTGGCGAGCGCCTGCCAGATATCCTTCGCGCCCCGCTGCCCTAGCGCTAAGCCGATCAGGTCGTCGACTTCGTTGGGCGGAAGGGTCTCGGCAAGCAGGATGCGCGCCTGGCCCGCGTCGCCAAGCAGGTTCGTCCCGGCTGAGAAGTCGGCGGTGAATTCGTCCACCAGTCGGTCGAGCGTGGCGGGAGCGACGGCGCCGAGGCCGACCGCGGCGCGCGCCACTTCGCGCAGGTCAGTCGGATCGAAGTGCTTGAGAAGCCGTCCCGCAGACGACGGTCCGAGCATCAGCAGCAGCGCGGCGGCCTTTTCGGGACCGGTAAAAAAGCGTTCGCTTTCGAACATGGGCTCGGGCATGGAGCTCGCGTCCTCAAGCCGCCTGTTCGAGGTGCGCGCTCGCGACGATCTCGAGCAGGGATACCCCAAACCGCTGACTCGAACTCGTCGACCACGACGATCTCGCCGCGCGCCACGACCTTGCCGTTGACGACGATATCGACGGGATCGCCAACCCGCTGATCGAGCGAGATCACGGCGCCGCGGGCGAGCTTCATCAGGCTTGCGACTGGCATCGACGTCGAGCCAAGCACGACCTGAACGGTGACCGGGATCGCCAGGATGGCGCTAAGGTTGGGTGCGGCCGGCGATGATGCGGCCATCGACGAAGCGCCCACGGAAGGCGCGGGGTCGAGCGGCTCGGTCGCATTCGGCAGGTCTTGCGAAAGGGAGTCTTCATCCATGGCGGCGTCTCTCGTGACGGGGAGGGTTTAACGGAAAGCGGGCTATTGCTAAGACGGGGACGACTCGGGAGGTTGTGGGATGGAAGCTTCGATCTCCAGGCGATAGCGCCCGTCGCCTTGACCGAGCCTGCACCGGAACATGCCTCGCCCGGCGCATTCGAGCCTAACGGAGTCGAACTCGCCGTTTTGCAGCGGCAGGACTGAGCCTGTGCGGAAGCTTGCGACGTCTCCGAGACTCATTGACAACTCCTCAAGGATCGCCTTGACCGGCAGGCGCGTTTGCCTGAGCCCGCTTTCCATAGAGTTCGACCAGCGGCGATCGGTTGAGCGCGTCTGGGCCGGGTGCTCGCGCTCGAGCTCCTTGCGGAACGGCAGCAGAAACGACTGCGGCAGCAGAACCAAGCCTTCGCACGCGCCGCCGCCCATCGGCAGGGAGAATCGCGCTGCGGCGGCCGGCATGTCGCGTCGTCCGAGCGCATAGACGTCGGTCAGCGTCGTGAGTCGCTCGAAAACGAGAGCAACCGGGGCCGTCGACGCGAAACCCGTCTCGATGGCGCGGGCGAGCCCGCGGGCGACCTCCTCGATCAGCGCCGCCTCAATTGGCGTGCGTGCGGGCGGCGTATCGCCCTCGCCGCTGTCGCCGTCGCTATCCGGCGTGATGCTTTCGCCAAAGATCGAGGCCACAATCAGATCGTCGATCCGCTCGTCGAGTGCGATTAGCATGCGCGCCTCCGATTCGGCGCTGACGTAGATTGCCGCGGTTAGCCCGGCGCAATCGCCGATCGCTTGAAAGAGGGTCGTCGGCTGGGCCGGCTCAATCGCGCCGACAACGCTCGGGCGGCTGACGAGCGGCGCGAGCCTGTTCGGCGCCTCGGCGATGAATCCGTCGAGCGCCGCGGCCAGACCCGGCATCCGCTCGATGGGAAGCCCCGAATGGTCGAGCATCGCCCCTTTGAGGCGACGGGCGCCCGAGTCGCCCCCGACAGCGTTTTCGTCGTCGATCATGCGGCCTCTTTGACCTGGTTGTCGCCCCCGCCGCCTCCGCCCGAGATGGTCTCGTTCTCGACCACGTCGATGGTCGGGCGCTCGTGGGAGGGAATCGTCTTGCGGCCGAACTCGACCGCGACCTGCGGCATGGCGCCGTTCATGAAGGCGAGCAGGGTCTGCTTGACGAGGGTGAACATGCGCAACTGCTTCTGCCGAACGACGCGAATCTTTTGCGCGATCGGCCCGACCAGCCCATAGGAGAGAAAGATGCCGCCGAAAGTGCCGACAAGGGCCGCGCCGATGAGGCCGCCGAGCATCTCAGGCGACGAGTCGAGCGCACTCATCGCATGGATGATGCCCAGCACCGCTGCGATGATGCCGAGCGCCGGCAAGCCGTCGGCAGAGGCCTGGAAGGCGTCCGACGGCTTGTAGCGGTCATGCGCAAGGGTCTCGATTTCCTCGTCCATTAGCGCCTCGATCTCATGGGTGCGCGCGTTCCCGATGATGATCAGACGACCGTAGTCGCATATGAAGGTGACCAGATCCTTGTTGGCCACCAGCTTGGGAAAGGCCTTGAAGATCTCCGACTCAGTCGGGTTGTCAAAATGACCTTCGACCTCGCTGCGCGATTTCGCCCTCAATTCCCGCATCAGCGCGTGCAGCACGCTCATCACGTCGAGATAGTCGCGCGGCTTGGGGACCTTGTCGAGAATGGCCTCGAGGAATGCCTTGCCGCAGTCCTTGATGGTCGCGGTCGAGTTTGCGACGATGAAGATGCCCAGCGCCGCGCCGCCGATGATGACGAACTCGAACGGCTGCGCCAACACTTCGAGATGTCCGCCAAGCGCCGCGTAGCCGCCGAGAACCGAGCCGATCGCGATGACAAGGCCGATGGCGAAATTCAAGGCGCGCTCCTGGTCTTTGGCCGCCGATGTTTGCGACGTCAGACTTACCCCAAGCTGTCTGCGGCCCGGTCAGCCCGGGACAAGCTCTGGACGGGATCTTCTCATCCGTTCGCCAACCGTCGCTGCGGCGCGAGCCAAGGGCGTTTCATGCAGAACGGACTTTACGTCGCGGTATCGGCTCAAGTGGCGCTCGAGCGTCGGATGGAGACGATTGCTGACAATATCGCCAACATGAACACCGTCGGCTATCGCGCGACGGGCGTGTCGTTCGAGTCGGAGATGGTGCGGACTGGCGATTCGACCCTCAACTACGTGTCGTCCGGCGCCGATTATGTGTCTCGCCGGCTCGGAGGGCTGATCAAGACCGATAATCCGCTGGATTTCGCCGTCCAGGGTGATGGCTGGTTCGGCATCAAGACGCCGCAGGGGACGGCCTATACTCGTGACGGCCGGGCGCAGATCGACGAATTGGGGATGCTCAGAACCCTGAACGGCGATCCGATCCTCGACGCCGGCGGGGCGCCGATCCTGATCGACACTACCGCCGGGCCGCTGAACGTCTCGGCTGACGGCATGATCAACCAGAATGGCCGGCAGGTCGGCGCGATCGGACTCTTCTCCATCGACGCGAACGCCAACCTGAGGCGAACGGAAAACTCGGGGGTTATCCCCGACCAGCCGGCGCGGCCGCTCCTCGATTTCACTCGCGATGGCGTCGTCCAAGGGGCTGTCGAGAACTCGAACGTCGATCCTGTGCGCGAGATGACCCGGCTCATCAACGTGTCGCGCGCCTTCGACGGCGTCGCAGCCGAGTCATCGCAGTCCGAATCCTCGCTTCAGGACGCCATCAAGACGTTGGGGTCCTCGTCATGAGCGACGCGCCGGCCGAAGCCTCCGCTCTCGCGCGCCTCGAGCGCCAGGTCGCCTGGGGTCTGCGCAATTTGCAGGCGGCGCGCGTCAGTGGGCTCGTGACCGAGGTCTCGATGTCGCATTACCGAGTCGCGGGTCTCTCTCGCTTCCTCAAGCTTGGAGAATGTGTCGGCGTCGACGTCGGAGGCCGCGTCCGGATCGGCGAGGTCGTCAAAATCGACGATCTTTCGGCGACGCTGAAGCCGTTCGACGCACGCTGCGACGCGGCCATCGGCGCGCGGGCCTATCGCACGGAAAATCTGTCGCTGTCGCCCGACCCGTCGTGGAAGGGACGGGTGATCGACGCGCTGGGCCGGCCGCTCGACGGCGGCGGCGATCTCGCTTTTGGCGACCATCCCGCGCCGCTTGACGCCGATCCGCCGCCGGCGCTGAGCCGCGCGCGCGTCTCGACCCCGATCCGCACCGGCGTGCGGGTGGTCGATCTGTTCACGCCTCTCTGCCTCGGGCAGCGCATCGGTGTGTTCGCTGGCTCGGGCGTCGGCAAGTCGTCGCTGCTGGCGATGCTCGCACGCGCGCCGCAGTTCGACACCGTCGTCATCGGTCTGGTCGGCGAGCGCGGCCGGGAAGTTCGCGAATTCCTCGACGACACGCTGGGCGACGATCGCGCCCAAGCCGTTGCGGTCGTTTCGACCGGCGACGAGAGCCCAATGATGCGGCGCCTCGCGCCGAAGACGGCGATGGCGGTCGCCGAATATTTCCGCGATCGGGGCGAGCAGGTGCTGCTCATCCTCGACTCCGTGACGCGTTTCGCCCACGCCGCGCGCGACGTCGCGCTCGCCGCGGGAGAACCGGCGGTCGCGCGCGGCTATGCGCCGAGCGTGTTCAGCGACCTTCCCCGGCTTCTGGAACGCGCGGGGCCCGGGCCGGCGGGCGCGGGCTCCATCACCGGCATTTTTTCCGTGCTGGTCGACGGCGACGACCACAACGATCCGGTCGCCGACGCGGTGCGCGGCACGCTCGATGGCCATATCGTGCTTGATCGCGCGATCGCCGACGATGGCCGCTATCCGGCGGTCAACATCCTTTCTTCGGTGTCGCGGCTCGCCCACCCGGTGCGGACGCCCGAGCAGCGCAAGCTGGTTTCGAACCTCAGAGCGTTAGTTGCGCGTTACGAGGAGACGCGCGAGCTCCGGCTCATGGGCGGCTACACGCCCGGCGCCGATCCGGTCCTCGACAAGGCGATCAAGTCGGTGCCGCGGATTTACGATGCGATGATCCAGGCGCCTGACGCGCCGCTTTGCGAGGATCCGTTCATCGACCTGGCCGCGGCGTTGCGCAACGACGCCAAGGCGGGCGATTTGTGAGGCGGCGATGATCCCAAGCGGACCGGACGTTGTGCTGCGAGCGATTGGCACGGCCCTCGCCGGCGTGTCGATTGCGTTTGCCGGCTACATGCTCGCCTTCGGCGGCGGCGAGATTCGAGTCGTCGGCATGGACCATCTGGCAATTTTCGCCCAGCCGCGCGGATCGGCTGCGCTCGCCGCGGTTGCCGTGGCGGCGCCGCTTCCAGCCGCAAGCGGGATGGCGGTCGACACGGCGCCGACTGGATCAGTCGCCGAAACCCCGCCCGATCTGCAGCCGCCGGCGCGGCCGCAAATCGTCGCCGCACGTCGCGATCGCGTTTGGCTGAGCACCGAGGGAAAGATTGTCGCGGCGGGCCCCGGCGAGGAGGTCGCCGGCCTCGGACGGATCGGCGCGATCATTCGGCGCGACGGCGGCTGGGCTGTGCTCGACGACAAGGGACGGACGCTCACGACGCTCGCGGCCCCGGCCAATGGCTCCGTGCTGTTCTCCCGCAACCTGATCTTCGACTGAACGCTCCGCCGGACTCAGGCGCGGCGGAGCGACCGGCAGGCTTGGTCATAGAGCGCATTGGCGACGGCGACGCGGGCGTTGGCTCGTTCGCGCGCATGCGCGGGCTGGCGATCGGGATGATTACGCCAGACGAAGGCGCGCCAGCGCTTCGTCAAGGCGTCCGCCGTCAGGCCCGGGCCGATGCCGAGCTCAAGCGCGGCAGCCGCCGCGATGTCGGCGGCGACAGCCGAATCGGGCCGGCCGACGCGCGGCAGCCGCGCCTCCGACCCCGGCGGCTCGTCCGCCCAATTCATCGCGAGCCCCCAACGCGCTTCTCCCCCGCCGCCTTGCGCCGGACCCAGATTCAGGGGCGCGCCGAATCCGAAGCCGTGAAGGGGCGGGCCCGGGTCGTCGACCGTCGGCCGCGGGCGGCCACGGATCTCGTCAAGAGCGCGCCGGAAGGCGTCGCCTTCGCGGTCGAGATGAACCATGGGAATCCTCGGCGTCAGCCGTTCGCGACTCGCTTCGAGCGCTGCGCGCGCCTCGGCGTCCGAGGCGAATCTGGCGGGTCGACGACGACACAATTGCGACCTTGGCCCTTGGCTTCATAGAGCCGGCCATCGGCGCGCCTGATGAGGTCGTCGCCCGTCTCGCCGGCGCGCAGGCCCGCGATGCCGAACGAGGCGGTGATCGGACCGACCGGGCCGCCGGTCGGTCCGAGCGCCCATTGCTTCGTCTCGAGGACTGTGCGGATCCGCTCCGCCGCGGCGGTCGCGTCCTCGAGACTGGCGCCCGACATCATGAGGGCGAACTCCTCCCCGCCGAAACGCGCCACGCGATCCTGCCCGCGGACGTTCTGCACCAGAATTTCGGCGAAAAGCCGCAAGACGCGATCGCCCACCAGATGTCCGAAGCGATCGTTGACCAGCTTGAAGCGGTCGATGTCGGCAAGCGTCAGGCAGAAGCTTTCGCCGGTCCTGCGCGCCCGCTCCAGCTCCTGAGCGATCGTTGCGTCGAAATACCGCCGGTTGCCAATCAGCGTCACCACGTCGCGCATGCCGGCCTCCTCGGATCGCTCGAGGACGCTTTGCAGTTGCACCACCTGGAGCTTCGATTCCTCGAGTTGGTCCCGAACCTTGGACAGCTTGTCACGCATGTGACGATTGTCTTCGATCAGCGCCAGCACGATATCGCGCACGGAGGTTGCGTCCGTGTGCTGCGCAAGCCGGGTGTTGGCGCCTTTGAGGCGCTCGGAGAAGGCTTCGCTTTCCGTCGCCTGGGCCTGGAGCAGCCTGACGATCGCCCGCACGATCGCGTCGAGCCGGTCGGATTTTTCCGCGGCCTCCGGCTTTGGCGCGGCGACTGGGTCGGCTCCGGCGCCGACCGCCAGACGCCCGAGCACGACGCCGAGCCAGCCGAACACCAGGAGCTCGGCTCCCGGAATGACGTCCGGAATGCTCAATTTCAGAGCCGACAGCGCGACCGCAACGAGAAACACGACGCCGAGCGCATAGACGGTCGCCATGTGGGAGCGAATGAGTAGCAGCGCGTTCATCGGGGCGGCCTTTTCGGCCGGCAGCGCGTCGGAGAGGCGCCAGACGCGCTGGGCCAGAGGAATGTCGCTCTGCTCTTCGGATGACGCATGGACTGCCGGACTGTGAACGCTCTTGCGCCGGCGCCGGTCATGGCGGCTGGGGACGGTCCCGATCAGGCCGCCCCTACGCAACGAAATCGTCCAACTCATTCGGACCTTGGTGTTCTAATCTCGGGGTGTTACCGTTTTGTAAGCGCGTCGTCGATTGTCCGCGCGTTTACAGCGCCGCCCGCCTCAGATAAGAGCCGGGAACCCCTTGTCGCTGGCTCGCCGATGCCCATGCTTACGCTCGTCGACGTTCTCGCCACCCCCTCCCCCTCCCCCTCCCCCGAGCGGCTGGTCGAGGTCGACGATGCGATCCGGGATCTGGCGCGGGCGGCGGAGGCCGCCGCGGAGCAAGACGGGTTGGACCGGCAGACCCTTTCCCGCGCGCTGGTCGGCGTGCTGACCGCCGCCGCCGCGAGTTCAGGCGATGAAAGCCTATCCGTCGCTGACGCGAGCGGAACTGGGCGCCGCTCTCGCCGATCTTGCCGAGGAGGCCGTCGACTGGGCGATGCGGCGCGCGCCGCATCGGCGAAACGGCCGCGGTGGAGGCGCGTCGTGAACGCGGATTTCCTGCCGTCGCGCCTGCCGATCATCCAGGCGCCGATGGCGGGTTCACAGGGCGTTGAGCTGTGCGTCTCCGTGGCCGCCGCCGGCGGTCTCGGCTCGCTGCCGGCTGCGATGCTGACGCCGGATCTGCTGCGCGAGCAGATTGGTGCGGTTCGCGCCCGAACGCGCGCCGCGATCAACGTCAATTTCTTTTGCCATGTCCCGCCAGCGCCGGATTTGGAGCGCGAGGCTGCCTGGCTTGCGGAGCTTGCCCCGGATTACGCGGAGGCCGGCCTCCTGCCGCCGGATGCGGGCGCCGGACCCGGTCGCGCGCCGTTCGATGCGGCGATGGCCGAAGTCGTTGAGGCGACCAGGCCGGAGGTGGTGAGCTTCCACTTCGGCCTGCCGGAAGAGGCGCTCCTTGAACGGGTCCGGCGCGTCGGCGCCAAGATCTATTCTTCCGCCACCACTGTCGCCGAGGCGCGCTGGCTCGACGTACGCGGCGTCGACGCCGTCATCGCGCAGGGCGCGGAGGCGGGCGGCCATCGCGGCATGTTTCTCTCCGAGACCGTCGAAGCCCAGCCCGGCCTGTTCGCATTGCTGCCGCAAGTCGTTGACGCTGTTCATGTTCCCGTCATCGCCGCCGGCGGGATCGCCGACAGCCGGGGCGTCGTCGCGGCTTTCGCCCTTGGGGCCCGGGCGGTCCAGATCGGCACCGCCTATCTCAGGACGCCGCAGGCGACGATCTCGGCGGCGCACCGGCAGGCGCTCGCGAACGCCCGTGACGACACGACGCGGATCACCAATCTCTTCACCGGCCGGCCGGCGCGCGGCCTTCTCAACCGCTTCATACGCGAGCATGGGCCCATGAACTTGCGGGCGCCGGCCTTTCCGAGGGCGACCGGCGCGGTGGCGCCCCTGCGTGCCTTCTACGAGGCGCAGGAATCGGGAGATTATTCGCCGATGTGGTCCGGGCAGTCGGCGGCGCTGGCACGCGAGGAGGACGCCGGTCCGCTCACCGAGCGACTTTGGCGGGACGCCGAAGCCGCGCTGGCTGAGCTTCCGGCGTCTGTCAGACTTTAGGCGTAGTCGTCGCCTTTGCGTTATTTTTCAAGCCGTTAGAGTAATTGCGCGACGGCTGTGTTGCGTGGCAGCATAGCCGGCGTGGAGGCCGAGGCCCGTCATGTCACACTCCCGGTATGCGCTTTATCTCACGCCGCCCTTGACCAGCGCTCTTTGGAAATTCGGATGCGACGTGGTCGGCAGGGATGCGTCGACCGGCGAGAATCTCGAAGGCTTCGCGCCGGAGGGTCACAGTCCGGAATCGTGGCTGAAGCTTACCGAGGAGCCGCGACGCTACGGGTTCCACGCCACCCTGGTCGCGCCTTTCCGTCTCAGGGCCGACCTCGATTTCGGCGATCTCGTTGACGGGATCGCCGCATTCGCCCAGGCGGCCCACCCGTTCGACGCTGGAGAGCTGCGGATCGGCAGCATCGCCACCGCCGACGGGCGCGCCTTCGTCGCGCTGAAGCCGGACGGGGAGGCGAAAGGGCTTCGCGCCTTCGAAGAAAAGGCCGTTCGCCGGCTCGACGGGCTGCGCGCCCCGCTGACCAACTCCGAGCGCGGCGCCCGTACGGCCGCCGCCGAGCTGACGCCGCTCCAGCGCTACTTCCTCGATCTCTGGGGGTACCCTTACGTCTTGACCGAGTTCCGTCCGCACCTGACGCTGACGAACGCCCTTGCCGACGCCAAGCCGGTGGAGAAGGCGCTTCGCTGGGAGTTCCAGATGCGGGTCGACTCGCCGCGCCTGCGGGTCGAGACGCTGACCCTGTTTGGCGAACGCGAGAGCGACCGCCAGTTCGAGATCCTGCGCGAGTTTCCGCTCGGGCGCGGAACGCGCCCGCGGCGCGTCGCCTCGCGCGTGAGGGCGGCGGCATTCATCGACTGACGCTGGAGTTCGCCGCTTGCAACCAAGCAGGCCGCCAAGCGGACTCAACCGCAACTTCCACTATTTCGCCCAACCCCTGCCCGAGAACCTGCGCTACGCGAAATCCACGAGGCTCCGGGAAGCCGCGAAGCGTGGCAGGGTGAGGGTGAAACGGCGCGATCCTATGTCAACACGCGCTAGCTGAAGCCGGTCAGCCGGCCTTGAGACCTCCGCCGGCGCCGCGCTCCTCGTCCGCCTCAGCCGGATGTCGGATTGTCCTGGAGCAGCGAGCGGCGGCGGCCCCAGCGCGCGTCCTCTTCGGTCATCCACCGGCGGCTGTGGAGTCTGATCCACAAGGTGTCGAGCGCCGCCGCCCTTTTGGCAATCGGCCGCGCGTACACTGGCCGGCTGTGCAACGCCCGCATTCGCGACGGGGCCCGCGCCATCCGCAAACTGACATGTCCGCGCATCGTTGGCTCCTTGCAACCTCCGGGCGTCCGGTCTCCCTTGCTTGCGGCCGCCGAACATCCGGCTGCGCTCCGCCAAGTTAACGTTGGGGTTAACGCGACCCACGGGCGATGCATTGATCCAGATCAGCCCGGCGGCCAAAATCGTTGCCGAGGCGTTAAGACAGGGCCGCGCCTCAAACGCGGCCGGCTCCTGCGCTGAGGCGAGCCGATGGCGCTCCGCCAGCAAACGCCTGCTCCGCGGGGCCCGCGCGCCCTCCGCCCGATCCCTTTCCCTGCCCGCGTAACGCGCTGAAATTCTGCCCAGTTTTGGTCATTCCAATCGGTCAATCAGGCCGCGCGACGGGTCGTAGGAGAGGACGGGATGAACGAGGCAAGGCCGCCGAAGGCGGCGGAGGCAATTCAGCCAGGCGGCGCGGACGCGTCGCGCTCGGTCGCGGCGCCCGTTCGGCCCGACTCCGGCATCGGCGCACTGACGGATTTTTTCCGGTATCTCCCAAGCCGGGACGCGGAGTTGAGAGATTACACACCGTCATCGCGAGCGACCCCCGGGTCGAAGAGCCCGGGGGGTGGCGATCCAGAGGAGCGTAGGGCGCCCTACGGTCTCCTGGATCGCCACGTCGCCCTGTGGGCTCCTCGCGATGACGGCGTTGACGTCCAACTCTCGGGCCCCGATCTAGCCCGGCTTGGGAGTTGCTTTTTCCGCCTCATTCGTCGGTAACCCCTTGATAAGTCCCGTTTCGCGGAAATTTTTTGCAACTTTTTGCAGCAAATGGAAACTTTCGGAAGCCCTTCCGGAAAGAAATTGAAGGCTTTGGAAGGGAAGTGAAGGAAATGGAAGGCGCGCAGCCGGGCGCCGGCCCCCAGCAGGGCGTCCGGCTGGACGCCCTCCTCCAAGCAGGCTACGCGGCCTCGCCAAGGCGCCGCGTCGATGGCCCCTGACGGTCAAGCCTCGCAAGGCAACCCGTGCAGTCGCGTAGGGTCAGCCCGTCGGCGCTTCGACCGCGCCTGGGGCGGGCGCTGGCGGCGTCGGCGGCGCCGGAACAGGCGAGGCGAGCGCGGCCCTCAGCGCTTCTTCCTTGGCGTTGTCGAACGACGTCTTGATCACCGTACCGCCGACCCCCTTGAGGTCTTCGAGCACCTTGTCGGTCGTCATCTTGCGGATGAGCAGGAAGAGCCCCGCCGTTCCGGGCTTCAAGGCCTCATTCGCCTGTTTGCGCATGTCGTCGTCGTTGATGCCGACGTCGACCAGCGATCCGCCGAGCGCGCCGCCGGCAGCGCCAACGGCGGCGCCGGCGAGCGGCATCATGAACAGCCAGCCGACCAGCATGCCCCAGAAGGCGCCCGACACCGCTCCGCTCTTGGCCGGATGGATGAGCTGGTTGAGCTTCACCCGGCCGGCGTCGTCGCGGGTCGCGATCACCGCGTCCTCGACGTCGATGAGGTACTCTTTTTGCAAGTCGAGCACCTTCTCGCGCACCTCCTCGGCGTGCGTCTCGGTGTCGAAGGCGATGAAAATCAGATCGCTCATGTTTGTTTCTCCGTGTCCTCGGTTGAGAGCTTGGGCGCCCGCGTTTCTTACCGTGGGTCGTGTCGCATTTTCATGTCGTCCGCCCTGGCCAGCGCCTGACGATAGCGCTTGAGCGCCTGCGCCCGATAGATCGGCCGCATCGCCTCGTGATGCAGGCGCTCGATGAGGCCGACCCGTTTGCGCTGCACGGTGGTGCCGCCGGTCTCGCGTGAGACATCGCGGATCGGGGTCGGCGTCACGACGAGGAGGGTCACGCCGGTCACCCAGTTCATCTGCAGGAAGGTGTCGATCGGCCGGTCGAACGGAGCCGTCGCCGCGAGCAGCAGTTCGGCCGTCTCGCGCGAGACGAACTGGCCGATTGCGCGCAGCGGCGGCGAATAGGGTCTCGTGAGGGCGAGCGCGCCCCGCCGCACGAGCGTCTCCGCCGCAGGCTCGAGCCCTGCAGCCGGCATCAGCGCGTAGGACCAGCGGCCGCGCTCCCCGGCGAGGAATTCGAGAACCGCGCCGAACCGCTCGGCGTCGATCGAGGCGTCGTCCTCGAACACCACCGCGGCGTCGAGCCCTTCGTCGACGATCCGGCGCCAGGCGGCGCGATGGCTGAGGAAGACGCCGATCTCCGGCAGGCCGAGGGCGAACGGATAGCGCGGCGCGTACCGGGCGCGCAGGTAAGCCGCCGCCGCTTCCTCGGGCGAGAGAAGCCGGCCGTCGACCGCCGGCAGGATCTCGCTGGCGATGGGCAGAGCGCGCCTCAGCGCCTCGACGTTCGGCTGCCTTCCGACAGCGCGCTCGAGGTGGATGACGAATGCCTTTATGGCGCTCAACGCTGGCCGATCCTGCCAAGACCTGATATTGCGCCCGGCGAACAGGGCGAGCGGCGTTCTACCGCGCCGGCACGCCGAGAGCCATCCCGGAGCCGTCATCCCGAAGTCCGCGATCCCGAAGCCCCTTATCCCGCCCAGGGACGACCCTCTCCCGCCGCCAGCATGACCGCCAACCCGTCAAAGCCCGCCCCCCTGCCGATTTCCGCGACCGTCATCTGCAAGAACGAGGAAGCCTGCATCGGCAAGTGCCTCGCGAGCCTTGCCGGCCTCGCCGAAATCATTGTGGTCGATTCGGGCTCGACCGACAGAACGCTCGCCATCGTCGAGGAGCTTGCGCGCGGAGGCCTGCCGATCCGCCTCATCGATCAGGACTGGCTCGGCTATGCGCGGCAGAAGCAGTTCGCCCTCGATCAGGCGCGCGAGCCCTGGGTGCTGAGCATCGACGCCGACGAGTGGCTCGACAATGACCTGGCCGGGGACCTGCCCCGCCTCCTCGCAGCCGACGCCTCGATCCAGGGCTGGCAGCTTCGCCGCACGCTGACGCTTTACGGCAGCCTGAAGCCGGTGAGCCTGTGGACCCGGCCCGAGCGCATCCTGCGTCTCGTCCGGCGCGGCGCCGCGCGTTTCGACGAGACGCTGATCGTCCACGAGGGCCTGATCGTCGAAGGCCGAACGGAGATCGCCGGCAAGGGCCTGCTGCGCCATGAGCGCGGCCTGCCGCTCGATCAGCAGATGCGCAAGGAAATCGTCTACGCCAAGCTCAAGGCGGAGCAGCGGATCGAGCGCGGGCGAAAACCGTCGCGGGCAAAGCTCTTCTTCAACCCGCCGATCTACTTTCTGCGCATCTTCCTGTGGAACCGGTTCTTTTTATGCGGCTGGGCGGGGTTCATCCACGCCATGACGGGGGCGACCTATTCATTCATGACCGAATCCATGCATCGGCAGTTCTATACCGCCCGGAAGCGCCCATGACCGGCGCAGGGCGCATCGACCTCGGGGCGATCGAGGTCGTCATTCCGAATCTGAAAAGGCGCTATTCCGGCGGCACGGCGGTCAACCGAACGGTCGCGCCGCTGGTCGCCGAGCGCTGCAGCGCGGTCTGGTTCGGGCCCGACCGGCCGGACGGGATCGCCGGGCTCGGGCTTGTCGACCTCCTCCGGCTCCGGTTCACGCCGCCCAAGGGCCGACCCGCGCGCATCTGGCACGCGCGCCGCAACTCCGAGATGCTGGTCGGCCTCGTTCTCAAGTTCCTCGGGTGGCGGCTGAAGCTCATCTTCAATTCCGCCGGGCAACGCCGGAAAACGGCCTACACCAATGTCCTGATCGGGCGCATGGACTGCGTCATCGCCACGAGCGCCATTTCGGCCTCGTTTGTCGAGCGCCCGGCGACGGTGATCCACCACGGCATCGACCTTGAGACCTACCGGCCGCCCGCAGACCGGGCCGCCGCCTATGCGGCCACCGGTCTGCCCGGCGCCTATGCGGTCGGGACGTTCGGCCGGGTGCGCAAGCAGAAAGGGAGCGACCTGTTCGTCGAGGCGATGTGCCGGCTCCTGCCCAAATATCCCGATTTCACCGCCGTGATCGTCGGCCACGTGTCGGTCGACAACCTGCCGTTCGTCGAACGGCTGAAAAGCCAGATCGCCGCCGCCGGCCTTTCCGAGCGCATCCGCTTCCTCGGCGAATTGCCGATCGAGCAGGTGCCGCTCTGGTATCAACGGATCTCGATCTACGTATTCGCCTCGCGCGTCGAGGGTTTCGGCCTCACCATGCTCGAGGCGATGGCGGCCGGCGACGCCGTGGTCGCGACCCGGGCGGGCGTGGCCGAGATGCTGATCGAGGAGGGCGAGACCGGGTTCCTGGCGCCGATCGACGACGTCGACGCGCTGACGGCGGCGATCGAGCCGCTGATGCGCGAGCCGGAGCGAATCCCGGCGATCGGAGCGAAGGCCCGCGCGCGCGTCGAGCGGGACTTCAGCCGCGAGCGCGAGGCGGACGAGATCGTCGCCGTCTATCGGAGGCTCTGGGGCGAGACTGCCGCCGCGAGCGGGCTTCCCTCGCCTGCCGCATCGGCCTGAGGGTCGGCGGATCTTCGGCGCGTGTCGCAGAGGCCGACGCCGGCGGCCGCGCGCTGCGGCCGGCATCCTCCCGGACAAGGATGATCGCCCGTACGTCCCGTTCCGACCCCCGCGACGGCGAAATACAACCTGGAGAAAGCGAATTCTCAGCCGGTTGCTTCAGCCTGCAAAATTCCCTGATCCGACCTGAAACAGGTGGAAAATTCCCTGTTATGGAGGCTGCCAATTCCCTGTTTCGGTGGGAGCCGAGGGTCGCAACTGCCGGGTTGTGATCCGGCAGTCATTTGAAATTGCAACGTTTTTCGGCTCGCGCGCGAATCGGGCATTGGAAGAATTCCCTGCTAGCAGGGAATTCGGATTCAGCCTTTCCTGATGAGCGCCGGCGTGACGGCTCACCAAAGCATCGTCCAGGCGAGATTCGTAACCTCCGGATCGACCGGCGTAGGAGCGCTGCTGACCTTCTGATATTCGCGGACGAAGCCCTGCAGGCCGCGGCGGTTGGGATCGATCTTCTCCATCAGTTCATTCATCTGACGGAGCCGTCGCACCAATGTCTTCATGAAAGCGACGGCGCGCTGGGGATAGTCCTCGATCGAGGCGGTGAACTCCTCGTAGGACGTCTCGAGGCATTCGACGTCGGTCTGGGCGACGACGGTCGCGGAGCGGGGACCGGGCTCGATCAGGGACATCTCGCCGAACACCTCGCCCATCCCGAGCGTCCCGACCCGCCTCCCCCCGGCCCCGACGAGAACCTCGACCGAGCCGGATACGATGAAGAACGCGGTGTCGCCTTCATCGCCTTCGCGAATGATGGCCTCTCCGGCCTTGAACGAGACCGATTGCATGGATGTCCTCCGCGGCGCCGCCGTCCAATACAGTGCCATGATCGCTCGCCGAGGTACATAGGCACAGGCTCGCGGCGCCGACAGGTCTTGCGCCGGCCGCAACCGGGCGGCGGGACCGGCTCTCCGATTCGCAGAGGCAGGAAATTCGCCGCATTGACAACGAACGCAGGCCATGGTTTGCGAAATCGTGGTCGGCGCTTCTCCCGGCGTCCGCCCCCGGAACCGTCTCATGCTGCGTCTGGTCAAAACGACGACGACGAAAACGCGTCCTGCCAAAGGCGGGACGTTCAGCTGAACGCGCCTTCCGCTCCGGTTTCCTCCCCCGGCGGGGCGCCGGGGTCAAGGTCCAAATCGAGAATTCCCATCGGTTCGGACGCGTGTCGCGGGGAGGCCTGAGAGCCAAGAGGAATTCGAACAATGTCAGGCTATAAGGTCGCGATCGCCGGCGCCACCGGCAATGTCGGCCGCGAGATGCTCAGTATCCTCGCCGAGCGACGCTTCCCAGTTTCCGAGGTGGTGGCGCTCGCCTCGTCCCGCTCGATCGGCAAGGAGGTCTCCTTCGGCGACCGGACGCTGAAGTGCAAGGCGCTCGACCATTATGATTTTTCCGACACCGACATTTGCCTCATGTCGGCCGGCGGCTCGGTGTCCAAGGAATGGTCGCCCAAGATCGGGGCCAAGGGTTGCGTCGTGATCGACAATTCCTCCGCCTGGCGGATGGACCCGGACGTGCCGCTCATCGTGCCCGAGGTCAACGCCGACGCGGCCAGGGGATTTGTCTCGAAGTACATCATCGCCAACCCGAACTGCTCCACCGCCCAGCTCGTCGTGGCGCTGAAGCCCCTGCACGACCGCGCTACGATCAAGCGGGTGGTGGTGGCGACCTATCAGTCGGTCTCCGGCGCCGGCAAGGAGGCGATGGACGAGCTCTTCTCCCAGACCCGCGCGGTGTTCACGAGCAATCCGGTCGAGACGAAAAAGTTCCCCAAGCGCATCGCCTTCAACCTCATTCCCCAGATCGACGTCTTCATGGACGACGGCTCGACCAAGGAAGAGTGGAAGATGGTCGCCGAGACCAAGAAGATCCTCGACCCGAAGATCAAGCTGACCGCGACCTGCGTGCGCGTGCCGGTGTTCATCAGCCATTCGGAGGCGGTCAACATCGAGTTCGAGAAGCCGATCAGCGCCGACGAGGCGCGCGACATCCTGCGCGAGGCCCCGGGTTGTCTGGTGATCGACCGGCGCGAGCCCGGCGGCTATATCACGCCGCACGAGGCGGCGGGCGAGGACGCGACCTACATCAGCCGCATCCGCGAGGACCCGACGATCGAGAACGGCCTGAATCTCTGGTGCGTCTCCGACAACCTGCGCAAGGGCGCGGCGTTGAACGCGGTGCAGATCGCCGAAGTGCTCGCCAACCGCGGCTGGCTGAGCCCGAAGGCCAGGGCGGCGTGAACGGAGCGGCCATTCCGCTCGGAACGGCCGTCGCGCTCGTCATCGACATGCAGGAAGCCTTTTGGCTTCCTGACGCCCCGGCTCTGCACGCCGATCCGGAGCCGGCGGCGCTTCGTCTCCTCGAGGAGTGCCGGGCGAGGGGCGGCCGCATCATCCACGTCAAGCACAATTCGGTTGAGGCCGGGTCGCAGCTTGCGGCCTCCAGGCCCGGGAATGCCCTCCGCCCCGGCTTCGCGCCACGATCGAACGAGCCGCTGGTGACCAAAAGCGTCAATTCGGCCTTCATCGGGACCGATCTCGATCTTCGGCTGCGGCGTCTCGGCGTGACGACGATCGTCGCTTGCGGCGTAACGTCCGACCGCTGTGTGTCGACCACAGTACGCATGGGGGCGAACCTCGGCTACCGGATGATCGTGGCGGGAGACGCGTGCGCCGCCTTCGACCAGCCGGGGCTGGACGGCCGCGCGATCCCCGGCAGCCTCGTTCACGCCGTCCATCTGGCGACTCTCGCCAACGAATTCGCCGAGGTCGCGAAGGTCGACTCCATTCTGGCGCGACTAGAAGGCTAGCGCGGGGGTCCGCGACGGCCGGGGCGCCGCCCCATGGATCTCTGCGTCCACGTCGCCGGACCGAGTGCTTGGAACGACCGCTTTAGGGCGGCGCTCACCGATCAACGGGCCCGACGAAAGCGACCGTTGCACCTTATTGCGGTCAGTGGCGGAACGCGACGGAAGCGCCACGCGCGGATATTTAACCGTTTGAATCGTGCGGCAATTGCGCCCGAAGCGTCCAGCGCCGACGCACGATCTGTTCACAACAAGCGGTAGCGTCAATCCAACCCCTCCCCCCGATTGCGCGCCGCAGGCGAACATCAGAACCGGAGTCCGGAGCGCAGGATCAGCATCGCATAGAAGTAGAGCTCCGCGTCGAGGGCGCGCTTGATGTTCTCGGCCTTGCGGAAACCGTGCTGCTCGCCGTCGAACAAAAAGTAGCCGACCGGAACGCAACGTGTCTTCAGCGCCGCGACCATGAGTTCGGTCTGGTTCCGCGGAACGACGCGATCCTCGGAGCCCTGGAAGAAGATGACGGGCGCCGAAAGACGATCGACATGGTTGATGGGGGAGCGTTCGGCATAGGTCTCTCGGTCCTCAGGATAGGGACCAATCAGCCAGTCCAGGTAACGGGACTCGAATTTATGCGTGTCCCGCGCCAGCGCCTCGAGATCGCTGACGCCGTAATAACTCGCGCCTCCGCTGAACATTTTGTCGCATTTGGGCGTGAGTGCGCAGAGCGTCGTGTAGTCGCCGGCGCTTCCGCCACTGATCATGAGCCGCCCGGGGTCGGCGTTCCGGTTCTCGATGAGCCAGCGCGCGCCGGCGACGCAGTCCTCGACGTCGACAAGGCCCCACTGTTTTTCGAGCCGCAGCCGGTAGGGACGGCCGTAGCCTGTGCTGCCGCGATAGTTCACGTCCAGCACTCCGATCCCGCGGCTCGTCCAGTATTGCGTCGAAAGCGAGAGGGTGCTCGAGGCGGCCGACGTCGGCCCTCCGTGAGTCTTCACGAGGACCGGCGCCTTCTCGTCCGCGGACGCGGCAAACTCGGGCGAAAAGGGCGGATAGTAGAACGCATGCGCCGTCTCCCCGCCGCTTGTCGGGAAAGCGACCGGCTGGGGGATCGAGACATAACGGCGGACGTCCTCGCGAAGGACGAACAAGCGACGCAAGACCCGGCGCGTTCCCGTGTTCAGGTCGAGGTCGACGAGCGCGGGGGCCTGGGAAGCCGACCCGCCGATGAACGCGACCCGCCCAGGAACGGCGCGGAGTTGGGCGATGTCGGTGAATTCGGTCGAAATGAGGTCGAAGCGCTTGGACCGCGTATCGACCCCAGCCAGCGTCCAGACGCCGTCGCGGACGAAGCACGCAATCAGGCGATCGGCGGACTCGAATGCGTAGGTCGACATGCCGAACTGCCATTGCGGCCGCCCGAATTCGACATCCATCTGCGCCATGGGCTCGATCGCGCCGTCACGCTCGCGATAGAGATTCCACCAGCCCGAACCCCGGTCCGATACGAAATAGAGATCCCCGTCAGGCGACCATTCCGGCTGGAACACCGACTCGTCCGGCCCGCCGGCGACCCGGCGCGCGGTCCCGATTGTCCCATCCGGGAGGATGTCCCCGATCCATGCCTCCGTCGCCATCCACGGCATATCGGGATGGCGCCAGGTCAGCCAGGACATGCGGTTTCCGTCGAGACTGAGACGCGGCGTCGAATAGAAGTCGTTCCCCGACACGAGAACTTTTCGGGCGGTCGCGCCGGAGAGATCGACGCCGACCAACGCGGTGATCGCCTCCCTTGCGCCCGTGTGATCCTCCCGGACGCAAACCATGCGCCCCCGACGCCGGTCGATGACGCCGTCCGCATAACGCAGCGCATCGGCAGCGGCGCCGGCTGGAGCAGGCGTGATCGGGCGCGGCGGCCGGCCTTCATCCTGGCGATAGAGCCGCTGATCGCGATTGTTCGAGAAATAGACCACGCCGTCGCTGACCGCGAACGAGCCGCCGTCATATTCGTGAGCGCGCGAGCGAACGCTGAAAGCGTTGGCGTCGTCGGGCGTCACCCGTTCCGGCTCGCCGTCCGCGCCAACGCGGTAGACGAAAGTTCGTCCCTGCTGCTGCGGCTGAGTCTCGCTCCAATAGATTGCGGCGCCGTCGAGCGTGACCTGTTCGAGACGGATCGAGTCGCCGACGACGAGGTCGGAGGTTATCGGAGACGTCCAAAAGCCATAGGGGCTGGCAGCCATGCTTCTCGTCCCTCCTGGCGTCCTGCCCCATGAACTGCGCAAGGCCGGCCGCGCGGCAAGTCCATTGTTCGACGACCTCGCCGACCACGAGCGCGCGCATGACGAAGCGGATCGCTGCCGGCGCCGAATAGCTTCTCTGGTCGGCGCACATCGGCTTCCCGACCCGCTCGCGGTCGCTCCAGCTCGCTAACGAAGCTATTACTTTGCTTCTGTGTTTGGATCTCTGGCATGTTGGATAAGCGCGACCGGCAACTGCGTCAGGTAGACAAACGCGTGCGTCAATTGACCGACGGACTGCGTGGCGAATGTAATCGGCGTGGTCGGCGCAGCCGGCGCGGCAGCAACTGGATCTGTCGCCGCCTGAGGGGTAGGTGAGGTCACCGTCTTCTCTGGCTGCACCGGAGAAAGCGGCGGCTTCGGAACATCGGCCATTGCTCCCGCTGTGGCCTTTCCGCCCTTTGCAACGATTTCTCTTACTGACTTTTTGCTGACATTGGGCGTCGCCGACACGTCGATCTTGGTCGACGACGATTTTGATGACGCTGCCTTAGCGCCAGCACTCGTCGTCGTTACCGTATGCGGCTTTGGCGTTTCGCTCGGAGACGTCGTATCGGTCGTTATTCTCGCGCTTGCTGTCCGGTCTTGCCTGACCACGGCGCTCCGGACAGGCTCGCCGCCAGCAGCCTGTGAAGCCGCCGACGCGCTTCCGGTCGCCGCGCTTGCTAAAGCCGGCGTTTCGGCCGGCGTCCCGACCACGACTGCGTTGGGGCTCTCGGCAGGCCGTTGCGCGTCGATCGCAGCCGACGTCGTTGGTGTCGATTCCGGAGCGTTGATTCCGGCTTCCGGGCTGCCGACTTGCTTATGATCGGGCGGCGCGCTGTCCTTCATCGGCGATCCGCCGGCGCCGCTTGAGGCTGCAACGGGCTCCCCGCTTGGCGGCGGCTGGACATCGCTTTGCGCCTGCGTGGGAACGACGGACAGTAAGCTCTTCGACCCGACAGCGGCCGGCTTGAGGGCGACGCCTGCGCCGGCCAGAGCCACGAAGCCCAATGCAAGCCCCGAAGCCGCAAGTCTCCACCTTCGCGAACGAAGATGTGTCGCCGCTTTGGTCGGATCCTGAGGTTGGTCCCAGGTTTTGCGCAGGCGCGCCGGTCCGTGCTCCGGCGATCCGTCGGCGCTCACATCATCGGCGCTATCGTGTGTTCTGTCGAAGTCCTCCGATTGCTCAGGGTCGCCAGCAGTTGATGGAGACGCGGCCGCGATCGACGCAGACGGTGAGGAGGGTTGGAGAGCGAAGGGCGGACGCCCCGAGGACTCAAGCAAGCGCTTCAATTCGGACAGCAGCTCTTCGGCGTTCGCTTGTCGCGTCGTACCGGCGCCAGGGCGGCGCTCGTATTCCTCCTGTCCGTCTTCTCCAGTCCTTCGAGAACTCATTTCGCACTCCTACTCCCTTTCATGCGCGAAATCACTCCCTGACGGGAGGGCGATGATCGTCGCCGCGTCGAACCATTCCAGGGAATGTCGGCTATACTGAGGACGCTTGGGAAAGGGAATCGATGGATGGGGGCGCCGAGACGCCTCGCGCGGGGCGGCATCCGCTGAGTGCCGCTTGAAGAGAGAACTGGCGATCCTGGCGCCCTCATGAGGCCGACGTCGCAATCATCGACTCAGGAAGTCCTCGCAGAGTGGATCACCGCTGAGAACAAGCTTTCCTTCAACAACCGGAAGTTCGTCGTCTGCTTGGCGCTAGAGCAGTTTTCGATCAAATCGAAGCGCCCTCGTCATTGCGAGCGACCCCCGGGTCAAAGAGCCCGGGGGGAAGCAATCCAGCAGAACGTCGGGCGCTCTACGATGCCCTGGATTGCTCTTATGTCCTTCGTCAAGGGGTCGGACGCACCCTCCCGTTTCCGCTTCAGGGGTGGGCGGAGTGATGGCGTTGGATGATTGCGCAGAGGTGGGGGCGAGGCCTGTTGGACGTCGGTGATCAAGCTCTAATACGCGTATTTGTTCCGCATGTCCGAGTTTCGTCCGGGGCTGCTCCACGTCTTCGTACGGGCGTCGATGCGTCGATCGGCCACTTGCAATCCTCGGGAGTTCCCCTGCCGCGGCTTCACCCCCGCCGCTGCGCAATGTTTGTTGCATCCGTCTGCCGTATCCCTCCTCGGTCTGTGTGGGGTCAGTCGACGCGATGGCGCGCCGCCCGCGATGGCGCGGGATCGCATGAAGCCGCTCGCGAAGCGCGCTCCCAAATTGCGCTGTAGCGAGCGAGCGGCTTCATGCGACGGCTTGCTCCTGCTCAAGCGCGCGATGGATCGCCCAGATGAAGCCGGCGAGTTCGCGCGCGACCGCCGTGACGGCGACGCTCTTCGTCTTGCCTTTGCGCATCAGCGCCCGGTAGCGCGCGGTGAGCCGCATCTGCGCCTTCCAGGCGATCCGCCGCGCCGCCGGCGGCGCCGCCTCGACCCGGGCGAGCTTGGCCTGACCGATGCGCGCAGGAAAGCGATGGCGCCAAGCGCTCTCGATCAGGGTTTTGCGCGCCCGGCCGTTGCCGGCCTTGGTGATGCCGAAGCGCCTGACTCGGTCGCCGGTTGAGGACTCCGAGGGCACGAGCCCCAGCCAGGCCATCAACTCGCGCGGCGTCCGAAAGCGCCCGAGGTCGCCGACTTCGGCCAGAATCGCCGTCGCCGCGACGAGGTCGATCCCGCGCATCGCCATCAGCGCCGTGACCATCGGCGCCAGCGACCAATCGGGAACCGCCTCCTCGATCGCCTTCTCCAGCCGGGCGATGCGCGCCTTCGCCTCGTCCATCGCGGCCACCTGCTCCTCGAAGGCGATGCGCTGCTCGAGATGGGCGAAAGCTTGGCTCGCCAGCCACTTCCGGTGCGCGCCGCCCCATGTCTTCTTACCGGGATAGACGCGTCCGAGACGCAAAAGGAAGGCGCCGGTCTGCTGGCGCTTGATCCTGAGGTCGAAGGCGGCCGTCGAGCGCGCCCGCACCAGATCGCGCATCGCCTCGTGCCGCTCGTCCGGCGTCCACACGGCGGTGAGCTCGCCGGCCCGCAGCAAGCGCGCCAGATTCAAGGCGTCGCGGCGATTGGTCTTCACCCGATCGCCCGGCTTGCGCGGAATGAGCGAGGGCGCGACCACCCGGCACGCATGCCCAAGCTCGCCGATCAGCCGATAAAGACCGTAGCCGGTCGGCCCCGCCTCGTAACAGAACGTCAGCTTGTCGTGCTTGCCAGACAGGCGGCGGACCAGCTTCGTCACCGCAGCCTCGTTCGCCTCGATCTCCCCGAGAAACCTCGCCTCGGCCGCGCCTCCGCCGTCAGCCAACCCTACCGCGATACTCGACTTCGACACGTCCATGCCGACGAAAACTTCGCTATAATCTTTCATGGCTCGTCCTCCTTGCGTGAGGCTCCGCCCGGCCTATCCGGGCAACCCTCGCAACGCGCATCGAGGGCGAGCCGCCGCCTCAGCGCAAGGACATACAGTCTTCGGAGCTCACGCTCCTCGCAATCACGACTCAGTGTGGTCGAAGACCGCTCTAAGCCGCCTTCGCTTGCGACGACCCGTCGCTCTCCATGGCTCTGAGATACAGGTCGAGCAAGGACTCCTGCTCGTCGCGCTCGTCCTTGTCCTGCTTACGCAGGCGCAGGATCTCCCTGAGGACTTTCACATCGAAGCCCTCTCCCTTGCCTCTGCGAACGCGTCCTTCTTGCCCTCGTTCAACGCCTTGATCTCTTCGTCGATGTGCTCAACCCGCTCGATGAAGGAGCGAATGCGATCGCCCGGGATTCCTGCCGTGTCCGTCATGCCTGCTCCTCGTTTCAAGAGGACGTACGGTAAAGCGACGAATGTCACCGGGAAGTTAATGAGCCGCCGAGCTTCCGGCGAACGTGGCTCTCGTCGGCCAGAAAAAGGGGGCGCCATCGCGGTCCGCAACGCTTCAGGCGGCGCGGCGAGTCCATGCGCAATCCATCCGATTCTCGGTTCCGACGATCGCCGAGACGCCCGAAAGCAATTCGAGCGTGGCGTTCCGCCGAATTTGATCGAGAACGGCGCCCTGACGATCCGTTCGTCACGCGAACAGGTTTTTCAAGTGATCGTTCAGGAAGCGGTCTGATGGGTCCATTCTGCGCCGGATCGCCTGGAAGTCATGAAAGCGCGGATAGAGCGCCGGCATGTCCTCCGCGCGATTGAAATGCAGCTTGCCCCAGTGTGGTCGCGCTCCGTATCGCCTGAGGATCGCGTCGACGTCGAGGAGATAAGGCCAATAGTCGATCCCCGGGCCGCCGGAGACGGAGACCGTCACGCTTGCGCGGTGGTAATAGGGGCTCAGCATCCCCGAATCGCCAGCAACGAAACGATATTCGACCGGATAGATGCAGTTCGTGTGCTTGGTCAGCATCAGCTCGCGAATTTGCCGCAAGGCCTCCTTGCCGTTCTCGACGGGGATGGCGTATTCGAGCTCGTGGAAGTTCGGGACGTATTCGATCGGATAGATTTCCGAACTGTAAGCGACCCGCTCGAACGTCTTCTCGTTCGAGGTGGGTGGCTCGTCGGTGAGGTTCATCACCTTCATCTCGCAGACATCGTGCTCGCGCTTGACCGCCGAGACCGCGGCGACGTCCGGCAAGCAGTAGAGATGCCGGGACTCGGCGACCGGACACCAGAAGAAACTGAAATGGCGATTGTTTGCCGCGAGATCGTCGTGCTTTTCCATGCAGGACTCGAAATCCTCGCGCCACAGCCTTTCCTTCAGGTTGTAGGCGGAGACCGCCTGCAGCGTAATCGTCGAAATCACGCCGAGCGTGCCGATGGAAACCTGCGCGGCCGCCATCGTTTCGGGATCCTGGTCTGCGTCAATGTCAAAGACCGACCCGTCCGGCTGAACCAGCCGCATGCCGACCGCCTGAGACGACAGGCAGCCAAGACCGATTCCGGTCCCATGCGTGCCGGTCGACAGCGCGCCGGCGATCGCCTGGGTGTCGATATCGCCCTGATTGGCAAGCGAGAGCCCGATCTCTTTGAGAGCCCGGCCGATATCGCCGATCCTTGTGCCGGCGCGCACGACGACGCGCTTGCGATCGAGGTCAACTCGGACCACTCCTTGCATGTTCTTCAGGCTCAGCAGCAAGCCGCTGGTCGCAACGATCGGCGTGAACGAATGGCCGGAGCCGGCTACGCGGATGGAAAGATTTTGACGCGAGGCTTCGCGCACGAGCGCCGCCAATTCGTCTTCCGAGTCCGGTTCCGCCTTCTGCCGGGCGACGAAGGATTGGTTGCCAACCCAGTTGCGCCAGTGGCCGCCCGGCCCGAGCCGCGCCGACAAGGTTTGGGTGACATTGGTCATGCCGTCATTCCCCTGGCGGCCGGACGCCGCGGCCTGCCCGTGAGCGCCCTGCATCACTCCGCGGCTCTGCCCCGCCGCGTTCCGATCGTCGGAAGCTTGCGCCTGAATTCGTTCCACAACCGTCGCGTAGAAATTGATCTGTAGGTCATCGGGATGACGAATGAGGATGGGAACTCGTAGGCCTGAATAGACATTCGGCATTGCCGCGCCTGTGCTGATGTCCACGGGACGTCGAAAGAAAATCCGGCCATAAAACGGATCGCTCTCCATAGGCGAATAGTAACAGCAACCGTCAAAATAGTAGTGGGTCACCTGCGACCAGCGGGTCAGCTCCGGATTGGTCTGGCGCGATCCGCCGTGCAGCAGGTTCGCCGCCCAGATCAGGGCCTGGCCTTTCTTGGCGTGAAATTGAACGGGTTCGAGCGCGTTTGCGCGCACAAGAGACGACCACAAGGCTTCGAACGCCTTCTGAGTCGGCGCGTCCCCCTCGCCGGCTCGGCAGAGGCCGATGTGCTCGTTGACGTAGATCGGCCATCTGTGACTGCCTGGATAATAGAGGAGCGGCCCCTGCTCCGGACCGATATCCTCGAGGGCGACCCAGACCGCACACATGAAGCGTTCCGGCACCGAACTGAAATGGACCGAATCTGTGTGAAAATGCTGCTGCGTGCCGACTGGGAAGTTCAACGTCTGAAACGGCCATGCCCGACGACCGTAAAGGGTGGACAATAGGGTCACGATCTGTGGATTGGCCGCGATCCGCCTCACGTCGTCATCGAACGCAAACGCGTCCTGGATCCGCAAGCCGTCGTCGCTCCGCCTTCCGGCCGCACGCCAGGTCGTCCAATCGTAGCGAGGATGCAACGACCGCTTGATGCGATCGGCGCGCAAGCCGATCTCCGGATCGGGGAAATCGATGACGGCCCAACCCTGGTCGTGAAGTTGCGTGGCGACGGCTTTTGTCGCCTCATCGAGTTCGAGGTCGGCGAGGAGCTGGTGGAAAAACGGCGATTCGACCAGCGGCACGCCCGGAAGCGGGTTTTGAAACCGGTTTCCCTTCTCGATCTTCGACATGCTGTTCATCGGCTCGAACCTTTGAAAAACAGAAGTTGAAACTCGAGCGCTCGAAAGACGAGGTTGCAACCCGTCTCGCGGTCTCCGGAAAAGCGCTAATCCTCAGTAACGCCGATCGATTTGCATCGTCATTCCATCCCAGAATCCGCGTACGCAAGCCACCAAATGTCGACGGTGACTGACGGGTCGCAGAAGAAAATTCCCCGGAAAAAACAATCCGCTGCGAATGCTCCGGAACACCCACCGCCGCCGCCGCGGCCGGCACTCGTACACCCAGAAGTAGATGAGGTTTCGCACGCGATAATAGCAGCGCAAGGGCGACAAGTCGTATTGGCGGAACTGGAAAGGCCCAAAACGAGTGACGTGGTCGACGACGCCCGCGGGGCGGCCGACGTCCTGATGGACCACCGAGTCGACGACCATGTAGCCGTCAAGCCCCGCCCGCGACGCCCGGTAGCCGAACTCGAGCTCGCCGAAATCGATGAAGTAGTCGGGTGACGGAAGCCCAATCTTCGCGACGGCCTCCATCCGGAACAGCGCGCCACTCCATTTGTAGAAATCGATCCGCATGGCGCGGCGAGCCGGATCGACAGACACGAACTCGACGCCCGAGTCGGTGAAGATCATCGGCCGGTCCTGTGGCGCTCCGGGCGCGCTCGCCATATTGCTGGCGAGAGTGTACACGCGCTCTTGCTCTTCGGGCGTGAGCTCGTCGTAGAAGGCGAGCAGGTTTGCGAGAGCGTCAGCCTCCGGAACGCTATCGGCGTCAAACACCCACGTCCAGTCGAATCCGTGCTTCAGGGCGTGAGCGAGGCCAATATGGACCGCTCCACACGATCCTGTGTTGGACGGATTGCGGATGACGACGGCGTTTTCAGGAAAATCTCGGTCCAGAGTGTTGTCGGTCGAGGCGTTGTCGATGATGACGAACGCGTCGGCTGGTCGCGTCTGTCGGCGAAGTCCGTCGAGCAAATTGTCGATGACCGCTCCGTCATTGAAGGCGTGGATGTGGACCAAGACCCGCATGCGCCGACGTTCTCCCGAGGAGCAGTCAGTCCGTCACCGTCCAACCAAGTTCAGGCTTTCGTCAGTCCCACTCTCAATGATGGCCGCGTCTGCGGGCGCCTCGACCCTTGGACCCGCCAGTCCACGCTCGATCACCGCGCGCTCGTCCAGGCTTCCCCGCCTCGAAGGCCAACATATGCGGCCCTTATGCCGTAGCGCAAGACCGACTGGAATGCCGCTGATCGATGGCGTCCAGGCCGCCCATGTTTTCTGCGGCAGGGCTTCTCAGATGGGATCAGGAGGCGCAAACTGAGGCCTCCTCCGCCGTTTGTCGTGGGGACTGTCTTTCGGCAGGAGGGATCGGATGGAGCCGGTCGGCGTGCGGCAGAAACCTTGGCGACAACTGGCCTTCGCGCTTGGCGAGGCCGGCTTGGCGCTTGTGTCCGGCGGAGTTCAGTACGTCATTATCTCGCGAGCGTCCGGGCCGGGGCTGCTCGGGGTTTACGCCCTCGCGCTCGCTTGGCTGACGCTGTTTCAGGGCGTCAGCAGCTTCGGGATTCCGGAGTTCGTCCTTCGTGAGACGGGGGCGCACGGTCGGGACGCCGGAACCGAGGTGGCTCACGCGCTGCTTCTTGGCCTTCTCAGCAGCGTCGCGGCCATCGGTGTGATGCTGGCGACGGTCAAAGTGCTGGGATATCCCGCGGCTGTCGCGCGGCCGATCAGCGTTGCGAGCCTCGCGCTGACCCCGGCCTTTCTCAATACAGCCTGTCGTTCGGTGTTCGTCGCGCGCCGCGAGATGCACGTGCCGCTTCTGGCGGCGCTGGTCGAAATGACGATTACGACCTCTGTCAGCCTCTTTCTGGTCTTGTCCGGCCATGGCGCGGTCGCCCTGATAATCACGGTGGTGGGCGCCAAGATCGCCTCCGCGTCGCTGGTCGTGACCATGCTGTTTCGCAAGGTGTTGAAGGTGCGGCCGCCGTTCGATTTGGGCGTTCTGAGACAAACGGCGCGGTCGGTATTCGCGTTCGGCGTTGGCGCGGGGATCGGCATGCTGTCGAAGCGCGTGAACCTGATCATGGTCTCGCTCTGGGCGAATATCGAGATCGTCGGCCATTTTGCGGCGGCGACGAAGACCATGGAATTTTGTCTGATCGTCCCCGAGCTTTTCGCTCAGTTCCTGCTCACTCGCATGGCGCACAATTTCATCGTGCGCGGCGACCGGAATCCCAATCGGTTCGGGACATGGTTCGAGGTCCTGTTTGCGCTCGTCCTGCCGCTATCTATCGGCGTCTGGGTGTTCGCCGGGCCGATTCTCGAAACGCTCTTTGGCGCGTCGTTTGGGGATGCGGTGTGGATCCTCCGGATCCTGATGATCTACGTCTTGACCGAGACCCTGGACGTGGTGATGAGCGCCATTTTGAAGTCGGCCCATCGGCAGCGCCAGGACGCCACCTTCGTCGCCCTGAATCTCGTCACCAATGTCGGGCTGAATCTCGTACTCCTGCCGGCCTTCGGAGCGATCGGCGCTGCGCTCGGGCGGGTCGGCGGAGGAGTCGCCTCGGCGACTGCCCGTCACCTCCTGATCCGCCGTGTGCTGACCGGGGTGGACTGGATTCGATTCGCGCGAAAACAAGCGCTGATCAGCATCGGGGCAGGGTCGATTTGTTATCTTCTGCTCAATGCGCAGCGCCCGGCCTGGCTGATGCTGTTCTATGTCGCGCTTGTCGGGGGCTTGCTGATATTCTCCTCAAGTTTTTCCTTTTCAACGATCAAGGAGATTATGAGTTCGCCGTCTGGCGCGGACTGAGCGCGCCGGGCGGACCGGTCAGCATGAAGCGGGAGTCGGCTTGGCGCGCCTCGACTCAGCCGATGACCCGGGGTCCAAACGCCTTATGACGATATCCGGCAAAGCCGAGGCCAGCGAAGCCGAGCAGCATCATGGCCCAGGTCGACGGCTCGGGGATGGCGGTCGGAAGCAACGCCTCGGCGCTGAACGCGGCCAGGGCGGCCGACGTCGTCGACTGCGGCTGGAAGCGCGGGGCGCAACCGGATTCGTCGCACGGAATGCCGAGCGATTGCCGATCGGTCCCGTTCGAATTCATGATCCACAGAGCCGCTGGAGCGTTCGCATTGGTCGACTCGGCGCCGCCATTGTCCCATTCGAATGCGATCACGGACTCGTTGCTGGAATAGCTCGCGTCCTGACCCTCGAGCGGCTCGCTGAAGTCCGTAAGTTGAGTCACGCCACTTCCGTCCGCGTTCATGCTGAACAGGTTGACCCCGCCTGCGCGGGTGCTGTCGAAGATGATTGTGTTCCCGTCGGGCGACCAATGCGGATCGGCGTTGGCGGCGCCCGCGGTCTCGGTCAAGTACTTGAAGCCCGTCCCATTCGAATTGATCTCGCAGATCTGCATCGGCGCGCCGAACGCCGGGCCGCATTCGAACGCGATTTCCTTTCCGTTCGGCGACTCGAAGGCGGCGAGGTTGCCGATGTCGCCGGCGCCGGGCGCCACGAGCATCTTCCGGTTTGTCCCGTTTGCATTCATGATCATCAGGGCGGTGACCGGCACGCCCATCGTGGCGGCGCTCGGCGGCTGGACGACCTGGCTGAACAAGATCTGGCCACCCGGCGTCCACGACGGAAGCATGTCCTGGCCGTTCTTCGGCGAAATGTCCGTCAGGCCTGTTCCGTTCGCGTTCATGACCATGACGGCGTAACCGACGTCAGGCCCGTTGCGCTGGAAGACGAGCTCCGACCCGTTGGCGGACCATTCCGGCGCCTGGTCGGTGTCCGCTCCGCTGGTGAGTTGCGTGAGCCCGCCTCCGCTGGAGAGATTGGCGATGAACACGTGACCGACGCCGTTGACCGTCGCAACAAACGAAACGTCTTGCGCGCACGCAAATGACGACGACAGCAGCAGCGCTGCTGACAGGACACCCAGACGCATTTGTTGGCTCCGCTTTAGCCTCGGATGGAAGCGGCCGATTCGGCAGGCTTCGCCGCCTTGTCTGTTGACAGGCGATCCTTGTGCGAGGCTCGATTCTGGAGCTGTCGTATTTATGTGAAGGTAATGATTATAACATCAGTATCTCTTGGAGATATACTCCAATAACAACAATAGTATGTGGTGAATATATAGGGGCTGACCTCCATATAATGACATTGTTGCTGGCAGTTTTCGGTTATTACCTAAGGTGACCGCATAAATATGCGCTAATAACATGACACGACGGCGCGTTCACTTCCGCGCGCGCTGCGCTATCCAATGCCGGGATTGGCCTGCGCGCAGCGGCGCGATTGTCCGCAGCGCGATCGCGCATGGACCTCCGGTTGCCGGGGGCTCGTTTGTGACAGTTTTGTGCGCTCAACCCGCTGAAATCATGAGGTCGCTGCCAGAGCTGCAACGAGTGGGGACCTGCCGGGGTTCGGGGCAGGCTCGCGCCGGAGCGGATATCGCCGACACCGCACCGCGCGCGTCTTTGTCGGGCGCGGTCGCCGACCGCGCCGCGGCCGGGTCAGCGACCTTCCCGACAGCGCTTCGGCTTGGGCGTTACTCTGAAACGTCCTTCGACAGGCTCAGGACGAGGGGCGAACGGACAGCTCCGCAAGGGCTCAGCGGGCTTGGGCCGTTTGCTGCTGTCGCAGGCGCTCCCGTAAGTAGGCGTGCAGGTCTCTTCCCTCGAAAGCGTAGCCTCTTATACCCGCGGCCTCGGCGGCCTCGATGTCGCTGGCCTTGTTTCCAATGAGGAAACTTCCCTCCCGTGCGATCGGCCAATGGGCGAAGAGATCCAGAATCGCGCCTGGGCCCGGCTTGCGCCCTGGATGGGCCGCTCCCGAGGGCGCGAGGTCGGCCTCCGGGTGCGATGGGTCGTTGCGCCAGTCGTCAACCGAGGCGCCGACGGCCGCGAGTTCCTCCGACACCCGGCGATGCGGCGCTTCGGTCGCCGCCTCCCCGCGCAGGTCCGTGGCGACGCCGGACTCATGGGTGAGGACGAACGCGTAGTAGCCCGCGTCGTTGAGGAGCTTGACCGCCTCCTTGGCGCCGGCCGCCCAGTCGACCTGACGGGGCACATGAACATCGCCGGAATCGAGACTGAGAACGGCGTCGTGATCGAAAAAGACGGCCGAGCGCCGCCGGCGTTCCGGCACGAGCGTATCGGCGGCGGCGAGACTGGCCGGCACGCCGATGTCGATGAAGAAGCCACGATAGAGATAGCCCTTAAGCGCCCGACAGGCGGCGAGCCGAGGCAGAATGTCGCTCTCGAGCGACGACGGGGCGACCGACCCCCCGAGAGCCTGGCGGGTCAGGTAATAGACCCCGCCGTTAATCAGCGCTGACGCCAGCTTCCGCCCACGGGGTCGGATCGCCCGGACGATGTCGCCGTCCAGTTCGACAGTCTCGTAGCGGTCCGGATCGTCAATCTCCCGCAGCGCCAGCGCGCCGCCGGCCCGGTCACGGCGTGCCCTCGCGAAGAGATCGAGCCAGTTGAAATCGAACCAGGTGTCGCCGTTCAAGAGGAGAAAGTCGTCCCGCAGCTGGTTCACCGCGTTGATCAGGGCGCCCCCTGTTCCGAGCAGCGTCGGCTCGATCGACAGGTCGACGCGGCATGAAAACCGTCTCTCGATGTCGCGTTCGACGAGAAAAGCGACGACCGCCTCGTTGAGATGTCCCGCGAGCAAGAGGAACTCGTCGAACCCGCGCCGTCGCGCCTCGCCGAACAAGGTTTCGAGAAACGGCGCGCCTCCCACCTCAAGCAGCGGCTTGGGCGTGGCTTTTGTCCTTTGCCCGAGGCGCGTGCCGAGCCCCCCGATCAGAATCACGCACTGATTGCCCAATCCTAGAGCCTCGATGGCGAGTTTTGCCCGGGAGTCATCGTTGGTTCAGCCAGCCGTCCAGCCCTCCGCCCCTTCAAATGTCAGTTTCGCTGGGCTGGCGCTGCCGCCGGCTCGATTGATCTGACTGATCAGCCGGTATCGGTTTTCCGGGTCGGTCATCAACATCAGAAATCCTCCGCCCCCCGCGCCCGACACCTTGCCCGCCCAGGCGCCCGCTTTCATAGCGACATCGTACATCTCTTCGACTTTGGAGCTGGAGACCCCCGTCGCCGTTCTCTTTTTCGC
Organism: uncultured Alphaproteobacteria bacterium; assembly: GCA_963822215.1. Lineage (GTDB taxonomy): Bacteria > Pseudomonadota > Alphaproteobacteria > Rhizobiales > Beijerinckiaceae > Roseiarcus. Next base: position 84,456 of record CAWGGX010000011.1, on the reverse strand, counting down.
CGTCCAGGAATGGCCCAGGATTTCCGCAACCTCGCGGATCTTGCCTGTCAGCAGAGCAATTTTCATCTCTGTGGCGTCATGCTTGAGCGCGTGCATGCTGGCGACGATTTCCGGATCGAGCGCGGTTAGACCCTTGACCTGTTCCCGGATGATCGTGTCGGAACGGCGGGACTGACCTGTGAAGGCTATGACCAGCGACGATTCAAACTCGTTGAGATAATCGCGCCGCATCCGAAGCGGATTGACGATCACGCGCTCCTGCGCAAGAAACTCCATGTAGTTCAGGCCGCCAAACGACGCGGCGTAATGGTCTTGGCGTCCGCCAGCGAGTCCAAGAACGACGCGCTCGATTTCAAACGCCAATCTGGCCACGTCGTAAGGACCAAGCGGGAGTTCAAGCGCGCTTCGAAACGCTTCCACGAGGGCGACAACCAGCGCCGATGACGCTCCGAGGCCAGAACCGACTGGAACGTCGATCGTCGTCGATACAGTCAAAGGGATGCCGATCCCGCTGCAATAGCTTTTCATAATCCGCGCGTATACGGCGCGATGCAGCATAAGCCCCTGTCGAACGGGCAGATTGGCGTCGGCCGGTACGGTCTCCTCTTCGCCAACGTCCCGAGCTCGAAAAGTCACGTTGTCGTCATCGCTCGGGAAGACATGCGCGTAAGCAAACTGGTTGATCGTCGCATTCAGGATCGCGCCGCCGTGCTCATCACAATAGGGCGACAAGTCGGTTCCACCGCCCGCCAAGCCCAGGCGAAGCGGGGCGCGCGCTCGAGCATTCGACACGAACCGATTCATTCGCCCTCCTTTGTTGAAATGAGCAAAGGTTCTCAGGCGGGCCTATAGGCGCCTACGCGAACTAACGTTGTAAACGTGGACAAAAGTCTCATGAGGTTACGATGTTATCGTCGCCCTTGTCCAAGAAGACAAGGCTGCTTCAAGGGGCATCCGGAGTGGCTTCGGTAAACCGTTTTCCTAAGAGCATGGCCGCGACGCGAGCGGATCCCACCTCTAGCCATGCCTGAGGGGCTCGACGACGAGCCGCGGCGGCGCCATCATGATGAGCGCTCGTCATCTCCTTTGAATGGGCGGAGGGGAGCGGAAGGGCGCCTGAAATGGCGTACCTGTGCGCAAGAGCGCCGACAGGGATCGAAGGACAGCGCGAAGTTGTCAGTGCAGGGTCGAGGGGGAGCGAATCTGGCGCGGCGGCGTTCGGGCGCATCGGCTCGACAGCACCCGAGCACGCCGTGACCGACCAGCCGCTCGCTCTCGAGATGCTCAACATTGTCAAAACGTTCCCTGGAGTGCGGGCCCTCGACGACGTGAGCTTCGGCTGCGCCCGCGGGGAGGTCCACGCGCTCTGCGGCGAGAACGGCGCCGGCAAGTCGACCCTCATCAAAGTCCTCGGCGGAATCTATCCTCCGGACGCAGGGCGCATCCGGATCGAGGGGCGCGACGTGTCTTTCCCGCATCCTGTCGCCGCCCGCCGGGCGGGCGTCAGCATCATCCATCAGGAGCTGAGCCTTCTGCCTTATCGGACCGTCGCCGAGAACATCTATCTGGGCCTCGAGGCTTCGCGCTTCGGCGTGCTCGACCGGCGCAGGATGCGCGCGGACTCGGCGCGGCTTCTCGATCGCCTTGGCTCGGCCATCGCTCCCGCCGCCGCCGCGGGCGACCTGTCCATTGCACATCAACAGATTGTCGAGATTGCGAAGGCGCTCGCCGTCGACGCGAAGATTCTGGTCATGGACGAGCCCACCGCCGCCCTCGACGGCGCCGACGCCTCGCGCCTGCTCGATCTCGTGCGACGCCTGAGCGGGCAGGGCGTCACGATCGTGTACATCTCGCACCACTTGCCAGAAATCCAGGCTGTCGCGGATCGCGTGACCGTGCTCAAAGACGGCCGGACCGTGCTGACCGCGGCGCTTGCCGACGCGCCGACCGATCGCCTCGTGCGCGCCATGGTCGGCCGTGACCTCAGGGACTTCTACCCGCCGCGTCCCACCGTCGCGCCCGGATCGCCGGCGCTTGTCATCCGAGGCGGGACCAACCGACATCTGCGCGGGGTCGATCTTGCTCTTTGCGGCGGCGAAATCGTCGGCGTCGCCGGGCTCGAGGGCTCCGGGAAGAGCGCGCTCGGCCGCGCCGTCGCCGGGGATGAGCCGTTCGACGGCGGGACGATGGAAGTCGCGGGTCGACCGGTCGTATTTTCGAGCCCGAGGTCCGCGCTCGAAGCGGGTCTCGGCCGCGTCTCCGAGGACCGGAAGCGCGAAGGTCTCCTGTTGCAGCAATCGGTGCGCGACAACGCCGCCTTGAGCCAGCGAGCGTTCGCAAGCCCGCTCAAGCCCCCCAACGCCATGTCGATGTCGGTTAAGGCCACGGACGCGCGCCTGAAGCAGGTCGACGTTCGCGCCGCGAACTTTGATCAGGAAGCCAGGCAGCTTTCGGGCGGAAATCAGCAGCGCGTCATCATTGCCCGGCTGCTCGCGCTCGACCCTCAGGTCCTCGTCTTCTCCGAGCCGACACGAGGCGTAGACGTGGCGGCGAAAGCCGCGATCTACCGGATCATGCGCGACCTCGCCGACCGCGGCCGCGGGATTCTGATGATCTCGTCCGATCTGCCCGAAGTGGTCGGCGTCAGCGATCGCATCCTGGTGATGCGGCAGGGCGTTGTCGCCAGCGAACTGCCGGGCGGGGCGAGCGAAGAGGACGTGATGGCGCTGGCGGTTGGTCACGACCGCGACCGCGCGCCGGAAGCAAGGCTGCAATGAGCGACGCTGGCGCAGTCTCCTCGCCTTCGGCCAGCCGGTTCGTTCTGACCGCCCCGCTGCTGCTGTTCGGGGGATCGGTCGCGCTCTATGTCGGTGTCGCGCTGTGGACCGGCCAGACGAAAATGCTCGAGGCGGAGGGCGTGATCGGCCTCCTTCAAAGGATGGTCGCACTCGGAATCGTCGCGATCGGCCAGACGTTCGTCATTCTGGCCGGCTCGATCGACCTGTCGGTGGCCAATCTCATCAGCGTCGGCGCCGTGCTTGCTTCGTACGTCATGCAGGGGCGGCCCGAAATGATGCTGCCTGCGGTCGCCCTCGTGCTCGTCGTGTCGGCGGCGGTAGGGTTTCTGAACGGGGCGCTGATCGCATGGGCGCAGGTCAACGCGTTCATCGCCACGCTTGCCGTCGGGCTCATTTCGCAAGGGGTGCTTTCGGCGAGCTTCACCAATTTCGCAGGATCGGTGCCGAAGGAGTTTCAAGCGCTGGCCTATGGCGGCTACGGCGGCGCGCCGTTCTCCGTAATCGGCCTGTTTGCCCTCGCGGCTTTGGCCTCGGTCGTCCTCGGCGCGACAAAGTTTGGCGCCCATCTCTACGCTGTCGGCGGCAACGCTGAGGGGGCGCGGTTCGCGGGGATCCGAACCGATCTTGTGACGATCGGCGCGCATGTCGTATGCAGCCTGACGGCCGGCGTCACGGGGCTCTATCTCGCGAGCCGTCTGCGTTCCGGCGCGCCCTGGGTCGGCCGCGATGGCGTCTACGATCTCGAGTCGATCGCGGTCGTCGTCATCGGCGGAACGCTGCTCTCTGGCGGGCGAGGAGGCGTCTGGGGAACCCTAGCTGGTGTGCTTCTGTTTGCGTCACTGGACGCGGCTTTCAACATGCTTGGCGTCTCCGCCTATCCGAAGCTCGTCCTGCGCGGCGCGATTGTGGTCGCCGCCGTCGCCGTCTACACCGTGCGGTCGCGGGACCTCGTCGCGTGACCGTCGCCCTCGACCACAGTAAGCAAGCCTCGCGCGCCGCCGCGTTCGTTCGCCAGATCAATCTCGCAGTGGTCGTGCTCGTCGTTTTCTATGGCGTGGTCGGCGCGCTTCAGCCGAGCTATCTGGAGCCCGCTGGCGCGATGAATTTCCTGCGCCGCGCGGCGCCACTGGCGATCCTCGCCTCGGGACAGGTCTTTGTGCTGGTCAGCGGCGGTTTCGACCTGTCGGTCGGATCGCTGGTCACGATCACCGTGATTGGCGGATCCATGCTCACCGCCAACGACCCCGCGCAGACGTGGTGGGCGATCGGCGCCCTTTACGCGATCGGTCTCTTCGTCGGCCTCATCAACGGCGCGGTTGTCGCCTACCTCAAGACCCCGTCGTTCATCGCCACGCTTGGAACGCTGCTCTCGGTCAACGGCGCGGCAATGATGTGGTGCGGCGGCGCGCCGCGTGGATACCTGCCCGACAATTTCCGGATGTTCGGCCGGTTCATGTTTCATGACGTGCCGGTCGTCAAAGTCTTTCCGCTCGCCGTCGTCGTGCTCGTCGCGGTCGCCGCGCTCGCATGGTGGGGCCTCCACGGAACCGTGTTCGGGCGCCGGGTTTTCGCGGTTGGCGACAACGCACGCGCCGCCGAGCTCGCCGGCGTCAAGGTCGAATTCGTTCGTCTCGGAGTCTTCGTCGTTTCGGCGCTGTCGGCGGTAACCGCGGGCGTCATGCTCGGCGGGTTTGGCGGCGTGTCGGTCGACGTCGGGCTCGGTCTCGAGCTTCAGGCGATCGCCGCCTGCGTCGTCGGCGGCGTCCAGCTCATGGGGGGGCGCGGCACGGTTGTCGGCGCGGTCGCGGGCGCGCTGACGCTGACCGCTCTCTTCACGCTTCTCACCCTGCTCGGTCTGCCTCAGCCGCTGAAAGAGACCGCGCAGGAACTCATTCTGATCGCGGCGGTGGCGTTCGGCGCATGGCGCCGTCGCCGCGTCGGATAGCGGGGACGTGAGAACCGCGCCCCACAGGAAAGCCGCATGGGCGGCAGGAGGAAGAAAATGATGGTGAAAGCATCGGTCGCCGCAATGCTCGCGGCCGCGGCGCTGGCGGGGCTCGCAAGCTCCGCATCCGCCCAGAACTTCGACGACCCGAAGGAATTCCAGGCCGCCAAAGACCTGCTTGCGACCACCCCGGAGGGGCCCGCCGGCCAGCCGTGGGCGCAACATATTTGGGGCCAGACGGTCGACACCTCGCAGTACAAGAAGCCTGGGCCCTATCGGATCTGCTTGTCGAACGCCAGCCTCGAAAATCCCTGGCGCGTCGTCGGCTTCACGAACATGCAGGCGCAGGTCGACCTGCTCAAGAGCGACATCAAGTCCTTCACGGTCGCCGACGCGCAGGGCAAGGACGACAAGCAGATTTCCGACATCGACGCGTTCGTCTCGAGCGGCAATTGCGACCTCTTGATTGTCTCGCCGACCACGACGGCGGCGCTGACGCCGGCGGTCGAGGCCGCCTGCAAGAAGCTGCCGGTGATCGTGTTCGACCGCGGCGTGCTGACCCAGTGTCCGGTGACTTTCATCAATCCGGTCGGTGGCTACGGCTGGGGCATCCAGACGGCGAACTTCGTCGTCGACAAGCTGCCGAAGGGCGGCAAGGTGCTGGCGCTGAGGATCTCTCCCGGCGTCGACGTCCTCGAGACGCGCTGGTCGGCGGCCAACCGCATCTTCAAGGAACATGGGATCAATGTCGTGGGCGCCGAATTCACCGGCGGCGACAACGCCAAAACCAAGCAGATCGTCGAGGACTACATCAACCGCTTCGGCAATATCGACGCCGTCTGGATGGACGCGGGCGCGACGTCGGTCGCGGCGCTCGAGGCCTTCGAGGATGCGGGCAAGCCGTACCCGATCATCACCGGCGAGGACCAGGAGGACTTTCTGAAGAAGTGGAACGAAAAGGGCCTGACGGCGATCGCCCCGACCTATCCGACCTACCAGTGGCGCACGCCGATCATCGCCGCCGTCGACATCCTCAAGGGCGAGCCGGTGCCGGGACCGAACTGGAAACTGCCGCAGCCGACCATCACCCAGGCCGACCTCGACAAGTACGTCAACGACAAGATGCCGCCTCTGCATTACGCCATGTGCGGTTGCGAAGACCTGCCGGGCTATCCGGAGCGCTGGGGCGGGAAGTAAGGCTTGGACCCGGCCGGAGGGGCGACCCTCCGGCTAGCCGCCAGGGGAGGCGGACGCGAAGACTGTTCGAAGGTGTTTCAGTCCGTCCGCCGCGAGCGCGTCCTGGCTCTTGGCAAGCGGCCGCCAGATCGAGACCGCCTTCGCGATCTCCTTGATTTCGGGGGTGAAGGCCTCGATCACGACCGGCCCTTCGAAGCCGACTTCGCTGAGCGCCGTCGCAATGTCGCGCCAAGGCAGATGGTCGTCGCCGGGCGTTCCCCGGTCGTTGGAGCTGGCGTGGAACTCGACGATGCGCCAGGCGGCGCGCCGGATCGCGGCGGGAATGTCCTTCTCTTCGATATTCATATGGAAAGTGTCGAGGAGCAGGCCGACGTTGTCGGAGCCGACGTCTTCGACGAGTTTGAGGCCCTGATCGACCGTATTGACAAGATCCGTCTCGAAGCGGTTCAGCGGCTCGATTGCGAGCTTGACGGCGCGCTCGGCAGCATAGGAGGCGGCGCGTTTCAAGCTCGCGACAGCGCGCTCCCATTGCTCGCGACGGGCGCGCTCGTCGAGCAGGACCGTATTGCCGACGGCGGCGTACATCGGCCCCGAAACGAACGGACTTTCCAACTGAGTCGACGCAGCGCGCAACATAGGCGAGCCCCGCCTGCCGGATAGCCGCTTCCCCCGAGCTCAGGTCGCGGCTCGGCCCAAAGGCGCCGCATATCGTGACCGAAACGCTGGTCCGCGCCGCTCGGTCGCGAATTGCAGGCGCGTCGATCGTGGCGGGATCCTCGACACAGATTTCGAGGATATCGACCCCGATGGCCTTGACGCGGTCGAAGAGATCGAGCGTTCGATTGGAGAAGGGCGAGGCCCAAATGAAGGTGCTTGCGCCGTATCGCATGGCCGATTCCCGTTAGCGAACGCCGGGGAATGTTCTCCTGTTCGAGCCGACAGGCAAGGAAAATCCCGGGGCTCGTTCGCGCGCGCTCTCCCCCGCCATTCGACATGGGAGGGGTCATATCTTCGCCCTATGCCCAGCGGCGCTGGCGAACCGGGATCGCCCGCTTCGGGCGGAGTTTTGCCCTTCCCTGCGCTTGCTGAAGGGCAGGACTCGGGCGTGAAGCCGGCAAAGGGGCGACGGAGGGAGCGCGCCATGAACGGCCGTCCGCGCGACCGGGTAAAGAGGCTTGCGCATATCCTGGTCGAGTAACGTACAAGTCCAGGGGTCCCGTTTCGGCGATCATTTGCGCTCTTCTGCGCGTGGGCCCGCAGGCGCCGGACCTGTTGCGCCGCGAGGGCGACTTCTGCAAGGGCGGGGCCGATCCCATCTCGAGCAAAAGTTGGAGCGTTCAAGACGCATCCACGTCGGCTGGCTTCTTCTGGCCCTTCTTGAGCGAGGCGCGCTCAACAACAGCCGGCGGCTCCGCCGTTTCCCGACGCAGACCGCGTTTGCCCAACATCTTCCGGACGACTTCGTTCGGAGTGAAGCGCTGAACTTCCTTGCCGGCCGGAATGCGAGTCAAAGGGTGCAGGGCATTGTGAATCGCCAAATTGCGCGGGCGCTGCTGGCAGTTGTCGCACTGGCATGTCATCAGCCGTTCGCTCGCTTCCGGAAGCGAACGGGCCGCGGTGCGGAAGTCCCCATACTCCCGCCCAGCCCAAACCTCCGAAAAACGGCGCTCGCCACTCACGTTGTCAATCGGCTTCGAGCACTGACAGCACGGCAGGACGTTGCCATTGCCAAGGACCACGGTCATGTACCAGCCGACGTAACAGGGAACGACCGGCGGCCCGACCATCTCGCTCGGCATGTACGACGGGATACTGACGCCGAACGCCTGAAGATTGTTCATGACGCCGCCGGCCACGGCTTTTTCAAGGGCGAGCGGCCATGACGTCTGAAGCTCTTCAAACTGACTGGGGCTCAGTCTCAGGTCCAGGGTCCCGTCATGCGGAACGAGATGGGCGAACTGGGCCTCCTGCGCCCCCACTTCCTGGGCCGCCTCGACCATCTGCTCGATCTCGAAATAATTTCGCGAGTTGATGACGAAGGACAAACTGATCTGAGGCTTGTCGGCGCCTGCAGCGATCTTGCAGTCGGACAAGAACCGAAGGTTCTTCTTCACCTTCAGATATTTTTCCGGGCTCTCCGTCACATGGATGCGCGGGTATGTGTCTGGCGTCCCAGCGTTCAGCGAGATGTTCAGGCGATCCACGCCGACCGCCACAAGATCCTTGGCGATCGACCCGGTGATGCGCGAACCGTTGCTGCAAAGCTGGATGTGCATGTCGCGCGACTTGGCGTAGCGGATCATTTGCATGGCGGCGCGATTGTTGAACGGCTCGCCGCGCCCGATCAGGTCGAGCCGCCGCGTCCCCAGGGCCCACAAATCGTCGACGATCCCTTTGAAGATCTCGAACGACATGATCCCGGGCCTGGAGTGGCCGAAGCGCAGGTCGGTGTCCGTCTCCGCGCTCTCATGGATCTCGTCGGGATGATCCAGGCAAAAGACGCACTTGTGGTTGCAGGGGTCGCTGATCCCGATCTGCGCGTTCAGCGGACCCGAAGGCGCCCGGCCGCCAGTGAGACCCAGTCCTCCGGCGGCCACCATTGCGTACTGCTTTGCGTTGAGAGCGACCGACTTGATTGACGGCATCACGGCACCTCGCGCCAGAGACTGATTGAACCGACCTCGCCCCTCCAACGCCCGACTACGAAAGAATTATTATAATGGATCTTCGCCCGACTATCCCAGGCAGAACGTTTGAATACCAGCCTGTCCTCGTCCACTTGAGATTTACTGAACGAAGCGCAGATCAGAATATCGTTCTCCATGCCTCTCGGCAAGAGAGAACGACGCCGCTTGCCATTCGACATGGCGCTGACGCTCACCGAGCCGACCTGTCAATCGAAGCGCCATTCAAGGGAAGGGCGACAGATATTCTTGGAAAATTCAGGCTGATCCCGGCAAAAAGCCACAAAAGCATGAGGACGGGATAGTCGTCGAAGGGGTCGAGGACGCCGTTGACCGCCACGCCGCAGAATACGACGACCAGAGCATTTGCGACGAACCTGACTTCCGGATCCGGCGAGGCGCGCGACTGCCGCCAAGCGACGACCGCGGCCCAGGCAAAAAACGCGAAGAACAGAATAGCGCCGAAGACGCCGACTTCCGTTGTCAAACTGAGAACCATGTTGTTGATCGGCTCCGAGTAAAACTGCGTGTTCGAGTCGTATTTATTATATGTGACATTGGAGTATTTTCTCAATGACTCCGGAGCGTTGTTCAGGCCGACGCCGAGAAGCGGATGGTCGCGAATGATCTTGACGGCCGTCTTGTTTTGCAGCTCACGCACGGACACCGAGTCCTCGCGTACGGTGAACTGGTAATAGAGTTTGGGGCTGATCGCCCCGACGCCCACAATCGTGACGAGTACAATCACGATCGCCTCTTCCCTTTTCAGCATCCTGTCCCGGACCATGATGACGAAGGCGAGCGCCACCTGGACGGCCGTCGTGATGTAGAAGACCCGGGTAAACGTGAGGACGAGCCCTGCGAGCGCGAACATCGTCAGGGCCACGAACGCAAGACGCATGCGGAACATCGGGTTCGGGACGCAAAGGAACAGCGCAAACGGAATGACCATCAGGCACAGCCGCGTCGTCTCGTTCGGCGATCCCAATGTCCCGAACGCCCGCACCGCGGAGTTGGGGTCGGAGCGGTCCACGGTCAGATAATTTGTCACTTGAGATGGGTCTTGCCCACTGTCGCCGAAGCTGAAGAAGGTCATGTACCCGGTCTCAAAGCGGATCAGGGTCATCGCCCCCTGAGTGACCAGCACGACCATCGCGACGGCTGTCAGCACCCGCAGAGCGCCCTTCGTGTCCAGACAGTTGACGGCGAACAGATATGCAACGAAGTACTTGAATTGCTGGAAAATCTCGACTGCGCCCAGATAGCGCGATTCCGCGCGAAGCACGGAAAGGAGCGCGACCGCGAAATAGCCGACCGCCAGCCACGACACAGGCGGAAAGCGCAGCGGCTTCGCATGCAGCAACCGATCGCTCGCCCAGATCGCAAGCAGCGCCAGGAGCGCCAGATCGGATAGTGAGACGTCAAACGTGAAATGCGTAATCAGATAATCAATATGAAGCGCATCGAGCACCGTGAACCCGTCGTTCAGGTTCTTGGTAATCTGAAATTGCAGAGAAAGCACGAATATCGTGAACCAGTACCAACGAGCGTGCGGGAGCGCGAGCGATGGCAGAACAGCGGCCAGGGCCAGGGGGGCGAGCGCGACATAAGCGGGGGACTTGGCGCCATACAGGGCGAGCCCGATGCCGATCCCGATCACCACCCCGGCGCCGAGCATCGCCAGCAAGGTCGACCGCGAACGCGGGGCAGACGCGAGGCTCGTCATCGGCGACGGACTCGCCGACGAGTTGGTAAGGCCGGCGGGAGACAGGGAGGATCACCTCCGCGACACCTCTTCTGCTCGGCGCGTTGCAGGCGGCTGGAGGATAAACGCGGATCCGAAATACGACGGGCGCGAGTTTTTATGTCGCCGGTCGGCAATGTCGCGGCCCACATTGGAGGCCCGGCGCTCAGGTGATCACGCGCTTGCCCTGCAGCCGTCGAAGCAAGCTCTTCGAATAAAATTTGACCTCCTCTCCGGCCTGCACCTGGTTCAGCGGGTGGAGAAGGTTGTGGATGGCGACATTGCGTGGACGCAGTTGGCAATTGCCGCACTCGCATGACGCGAGCCGCTCGCTGGGTTCAGGAAGCGATCTCGCCGCGTTGCGAAATTGTTCGTAGTCCTCCGACGTCCAGATTTCGGCCAGTCGACGTTCCTCCGTTACCTGGCCGACAGGCTCCGAACATTGGCAACAGGGCATGACGGAGCCGTTTCCCAGAATCACCGTGAAGTACCAGCCGACGTAGCACGGAACGACTGATGGCGCGGACGTCTCACTCGCCATATACGGAGGGGTGGAGGCTGCAAACGTTTCGAGGTTGCTCTGCAATCCCAGCGCCGCCGCCTGCTCGCGCATCGCCGGCAGGCGCCCCTGAAGCTCCTGATACTGTGCGTCGCTCAAGGCGAGGTCGGCCGTGCCTTCGTGAGTCACGGCATGGTTGAACTGGATTTCCTGGGCCCCGACCTCATGGGCGACTTCGACCATTTTGTCGATCTCGAAGAAATTCTTCGAGGAGATCACAAACGAGAGCGTGATCTGGGGGACCGTGCTTCCTGCCGCAATTTTGCAGTCCGCCAGGAACCGCAGGTTTTTTTTCACCTTGAGATAGTTCGCCGGCGTTTCCGTCACGTGATTGAGCGGGTAGGTCTCCGGCGTTCCGGCGTTGAGAGAGACATTGACGCGATCGACGCCGAGCGCGACGAATTCCCGAGCGACCGGTTCAAACAGCCGCGACGCGTTGGTGCACAGCACCAGATGCATGCCGCGGTTCTTGACATAACGAACCATGTCGAGGGCGGAGCGATTGAGGAGCGGCTCGCCTCGTCCGACGAGATCGACCCGGCGCGTCCCCATCTTGTAAAGGTCGTCGACGATCCCCTTGAACTGGCCGAATTTCATTACCCCGGCTTTGCGATGGCCGAAGCGATCCGCCGTTGCCGAGGTTTCTCGCTCCTTCGGCGGATGGTCCCAACAGAAGACGCATTCGTGGTTGCAGGGATCGCTGACGCCGATCTGCGCCTGGACCGGGCCGGTCAAAGCTCTTCCTCCCGCCAAGCCGAGGCTACCGGCGGCCACCTTGCCATATTGTGTTAATTGCTTGACATTGTCGCCGATCGACTTGACAGTCAACATCTCGACACCTCGAAATTGAACCCGCCTATGTAGACATTAGAACGTCAGAAGTTTGCGGGACGCATGCTTTGTTTGTCAATTTGAATTTGAGCCTGTTGGGTGGTTTAATCCTAAATAACGAACGGCGCGCGGGCTTTAAGGCATGACAGTATATGCAAAGTGAAACGTGGATTTTTCTAACCGCCCGCGCTATTGTAGCGGATCAATTCAACAGTCGAGTTCCCTTCAATGGCCGAAGACGTCACGGTCTTGATCGCAAATCTCGGGCGTCTTGAGAACCTTCTGCCTTGTCTCCGGTCTCTCGGCCAGGCGGCCGGGCAAATCGCGTTCAAAGTGATTATCGGCTTTAATTTTCAGGGCGAGAGCGACAGCCAGCGAGCGGTCGAGCACGAGTTTCCAGAAGCAGAGCAATTGAGGGCGCCAACGAAGCTCGGGTACTGCCGCGCATACAACCAATTGATGGCGCACAGCAAGGGGCGCTACGTCTTGCTGCTGGACGACGACACAGTATTGCGACCGGGCGCCATTGAGACCGTCGTCCGATTCCTGGACACTCATCGCGACGTCGGAATTGCGGGTTGCCGGATCGTCAATCCCGACGGAAGCTATCAGAAGTCGACGGGTTTGATGGTGGGACTGTCCGTCGAGGCGATGAGCGTCTTTCGCCCCGGCGCGATATGGCGGGACGGCGTGGATGAGACCGTCGCAGAGTGGAAAATCGTCGACTGGCCAAGCAGCACGTTTCTCATGGTGCGGGCGGAAGTCATCGAACAGGTGGGCATGCTCGACGAGTTCTTCTACACGTCAGTATTGGAAGCGGACTGGTGTCTGCGCATCGCGAAGGCCGGCTGGACGGTGGCTTATGTGCCGCAGGCCCAGATCATGCATATCGGCGGGCCGCACAGCGTGCAACCGGGCCCCAAGACCTACGGTAACTTGCTGAGAAACCACATTAATCGATACTACTTCTTCCGCAAGCATTATGGCAGCGCGACGATGCACGCCTTGCGGCCGATCATGAGCGCTGGCGCCGCGCTGCGGGTCCTGAATTACGGCGCAATGTGGCTTGTGCGTCCTGATCGGAAAACGGAGGCCTGGTCCAAGATCGCCGCCTATCTGAGTGTCTTGGCGCTTGGCTTCGCCGCGCGCCCGGACAGACTTCCGGACGATTTGCGGTTGGAAAACGAAGCGTTCGGCGCGGTCTTCCAGAGCGGATTATCCGGATGAATGCGATTCCTTCACTCTCCTGCGAAGCTGCGATGATTGGGGAACCGCCAATTACGGCGAATTGACCGGAAAATCCGCGCCCGGCGGCTTCTGAAGTTCAATATTTCCAAAGGGGCCTTTTACCATGACGCTGACCGTTGGCTACGACGGCAAGTTCCTCTGGAGTGGAAAGAGCTTCGGTTCTCGCTCGGGTCTCGGCATTCACGCGAAAGGCCTCCTCAAGGAAATGCCGGCCATGTGGCCGGAGGACCGGTTCAGGATTTACGCCCTCGACAAGAAATTGGGCGTCGATCTGCGCCCCAACTGTGAGGTCGTCACCTTCCCGGGCTTCGCCAAGAACGCGTACCTGCGCAACGCAGTCGCCTATCCCATCGAACTGGGTCGGCGCCCCATCGATGTGCTGATTGCTTTCTCAACTTTGCCAGCCTACGCGCCATGCAAGACGGTTTTGCTGCTGGCAGACGTCTTCTGGCTCGCCAATCCGGGGTGGCTGCCGTGGCATATCGCGCAGCCAAGGACGCTCGCTACCCGGCGCTCGGTCGATAGAGCCGACCGAGTTGTCACGACCACGGAATTCTCCCGCCGCGAAATCATGCGCCTGCTAAACGTCCCAGCCGAGAAGATCGTCGTCGTGCCGGACGGGATTCGAACCGAATTCGCAGAAAGGCTATCGCCCGAGGTCATGGCGGAGGTACGCGCCCGCCACGACATTGCGCCGCCTTACATTCTGTCGCTGAACGACATTCACCCGCGCAAGAATCTCGAGGGCCTGGTCGAGGCGTTCGGACGGATGAAGTCCCGCAGCCGGCTACCGCATCAGTTGGTCATTGCCGGACGAACGCTTTGGCCCTACCCCGAGTTTTATCGGTGCGTGAAAGCGAGTCCGTTCGCCGACGATATCAAGGTCTTGGGCTACGCCCCCGCCAAAGACGTGCTGCCGCTGTACCAGGGCTCCGATCTCTTCGTTTATCCCTCGTTTTACGAAGGCTGGGGTCTGCAGGTGCACGAAGCGATGGTCGCGGGCGTTCCCGTGGCGATCGCCAACAACACAACGATGCCGGAGATAGCGGGCGACGCCGCAGACGCATTCGATCCCTACGATATCGACGATATCAGTCGAAGCATGGAGCGCGTCCTGACCGATCGGGCATGGCGGGAGACATTGATCGCACGCGGACATGAGCGGGTGAAGCTGTACTCCTGGCGCAGGGCCGCGAAGGAAACGCTCGACGTCTGCAGATGCGTTTACGACGGTTGAGAAAGGAACCGGGGATGAGCGCGCTTTCGTCGCGTTATGTCGGGCTTCTGACTTTGGCGCTGATGACGATCTCGATCGGAGGGGGCACGCGTGCGCAGGCCGTGGCCGCGCCGCAGGCGACCCGATACCTCACATTCCAGATATTCACTGCCGGTCCTGGAATGACGACCGAGGAGGGAAAGCACGTATTCTCGCGTCTGCCCGACCCAAAGCTGTTAGATGACGAAGCAAGGTCAATTCTGGATGCTGTGGGCGAGCCCGGCGATCCCCGCCGCCGTTTGGGGATCATTGTTGGGCCACTGACGCTCGATTACAGCGACGGGCAATTGCGCGCACTTATCGAGCAAACCTTCGAGGTCGCAGCGAAACAGAAGATCGCCGTGGGGTTCCATATCGACGATTCGAAGTTCTGGATGCAGCGAAGCGATCTGTGGCGCGACCCCGCGAACGTGGAATGGCTCAACTGGAAGGGCGTTCCGAACACGGGCCGCTATCTGAACTGGGGCGAGCCGTGGAAGCTAGCGCCGCAGGCTTGCTTCAACAGCCCCGGCATAATCAAGGAAGCCAATCGGCTAACCCGGACCGTGATCGGCCCGGAGATTGTGGCAGGGATTGCAAACCTTCGCCGGTCAGGAGAGGAGGACTTGTTCGCGGGCGTGATTGTCGGCTGGGAAACAGAAATCGGGCGGGACTTCGATACGGGCCGGCAACTGGGCTATTGCGCCCTGACAAATCTCGGATACAGCGAGAGATCTCCGCCGCCCGATTTCGACGCTGCGCTCGAATCGGTCGTTCAGACATGGATCGATACCTGGTCGCGCGGTCTGGCCGATGCTGGCGTCCCGACCGACAAGATCTATTCGCACATCGCGGTCACTGCGACGACGCCGCCTTTGGTCGCTTTCGGCGGGGCCCATCTCCCCGGGTTCACCACCTACCCGAACGCAGACGCCTTCGCCAAAATCTACGCCGCGCTGAAAGCCCAAGGGACCCCCCAGTGGGCCTCTGCGGAGGGGGCAAATGTCGATATTCAAGCGGCGCCGCCCCGGGCTCCCGACGAGACCATGGAGGGGTACCTGGCGCGCATGTTCAATCACGGCGCGACTCTGACGAATGTGTTTGGCTGGGACGTCGGCGACGGCGACAACATTTTTCGTCGCGCCGCGGAGGGCCCGCAATCGATTGAAGCGTACCGAAAATTCCTCCGCGGCGGGCGCCTTGAGGAGGGACCTCTGTCAGAGTCCGGCGCGGTTGACTTTTCCGTCTTGCAGCGGCTCATTCGAGCGCTCCCCGACCGCATCCAGAGTTACATTCGGGCCGGGGGCAGCGAAACCTTCATGCGGCCCAAAGTCGCCGAACTCGAACAGACCATGAAAGAAGGTCGACTCGATGCGCTCAAGAGCCGCGTTGACCGAATCGAGGCGGAGATCGACGCCCAAATCGCGCTCGCCGCGAAAACCGGATTCGATATCAGCGCTCTTCAGCGAGACGTGCGCGCGCTGCCTCAAATGATCGCAGCCTATCAGGAGCGCAACGGGGACATGAATCGCATCAGAGACAAAGTCGCCAGCATCCAAAAGCACATCGACGCGGGCGAACTGGAAACGGCGTACGAAGAGGTCCAGGCGCTGAAACCCATTCTCGCCTCCCGTTGAGCCTTCTGCAAGGGCGGCCGGTCAGCGCGAAATGACGCCGATCTCGTTCTCGCCGTGTAGCGAGCGATTGAGGACAATACCGAGAATCTTCGTCGGTTCGAGGTGGCCCAGAGCTCTGCGCACGTCCTCGACGCGGGTTTCATTTTCCTCGACCACGAGCAGCGCGCAATCAACGAAGGAGGCAAACGCCATGGCGTCGTCGACGGCGAGCACCGAAGGCAGATCGAAGAGGACGAGCAACTGCCCCTGGCATCGCTTGAGCTCCTGAACGAACTGCGCCATTTGCGGCGAAGACAGCAGCTCGGAGGAGTTGGGCACTCCATATCCCGCTGGAATGATTGCGAAACGCTCGATACCGATGTCCAACAGAATCTCCGACAAGGGAGCGCCATTCAGAAGGTAGTCCGTAAGCCCGGGTCGCGGTGCAAAGCCGAAAATGCGATGGAAGGCTGGGCTTCCGAGGTCGAGTTCTACGAGCAGCACCGACTGACCGAAATCTCTCGCCATGCTGATCGCAAGATTGACGGCTGTGAGGGTGTTTCCAGACGCGCGGGACGGGCTCGTGACGGCGACCGTGTTCCAGTGGTTCTGTCTGAGACGCTTGAGCGCCTCGGCGCGCACCAGGTTATAGGCGGCTCGAACACCCTTCGGCGCTCCGGGTCCAAGCACCAGGTTCTTCGCCAACAGTCGCGAATCCGGAGTGAATCGCTCGATCGTCCCTTTCCAAAGTCGAGGCTCAAAGAGCAAGTTTGAAGGCTCCAAGCCGCCGCTCGCAATCTCGGCAAGAGGCGCGCCATGGACGGCGACGGACGTGGGCGGTGTCGCCACTGGCCCGTCCGCGGATGTCCCCGGAAGGCTCTCGGCGCCCTTGGCCGCTTTCTCGCCGAGCAAAACCTGCCTCCGAAACAGCATGCCGCCTTCCATCCGTCAATCTCTTGTCGTTCAACGAACACGGGTTCCCGGCAGAGACGCCTCGGAGTCCGCGCGGGACGCGCGCTGACGCAAGGCAACCGCTTGAAATATTGATTTTCCGCAGCTTATGTCGTCGCCGCGGCGCCAAATCTCAGAACATTAGTCACCGTTGCGAAGCGGCGGAGAGACCACCATAGTGTTCCACACCGGTGACGGTGTCCACCGTAAAGGGAGAGTTGCCAATCGATCCCTTACGCTGGCCCCTTCACTCAGAGTTCGCTGCACGCGCAGGCTGGACGCCCGATCGGAACGGAAAGCACGCCCGCGCCGGCAAACCTCATGCTCAAGTCTGAAATAGAGCAATCC
Organism: uncultured Alphaproteobacteria bacterium; assembly: GCA_963822215.1. Taxonomy (GTDB): domain Bacteria; phylum Pseudomonadota; class Alphaproteobacteria; order Rhizobiales; family Beijerinckiaceae; genus Roseiarcus. The sequence continues at coordinate 67,280 of CAWGGX010000011.1, read as the reverse complement.
TCGATCCCGGTCTTTCAACAGGACTGGTGGCTGGACATCGTCCGGCAAAAACGGAACTACCGTGAGGCTCAGGTCTTCAAAGGCCACGTGCTGGTCGGGAGGCTTCCTTACGTCGTCCGACGAACCAAGATCGGCATGCTGTGGGGCGCCTCGCCGGACTGGTCGCATTTGGGCGGGCCTGTCCTGCGTCAGTCGCTAAGTGAACAAGAAAAAAACGATGTCCTCGCGAGATTGATCGCGCAGTTGCCGGCGCACATATCGTACGGCTTCGTCTGCAGTTCTTATGCCAATGAGGCGGCTCTGATTCGGCGCGCGTTCACGAGCGCAGGATTTAGTCACTTTATCGAAGAGACGTATTGCGAGCGACCGACTGAGCTTTGCGGTTTGAACAGGTTGAAACGAAAGCACCGGTCGCGTCTTGAAGCGGCGCGCAAGGCGATCGATATCATCGAGATCGGCCCAGATGAATTCGTCGAGTTCTATTCGGCCAATCTCGCGGAGGCCGGTTTGCCGACCCGGCGCGAGCTCAATACGGCCCGCGACCTGATCGCGGCGGGCGGGGCGCAAGAACCGCCGCAGGTCAAGATCTTCGCGGCCAAAAGAAAAGCCTCGGCGGGGCCGTTCGACGCCGCCATCGCGTGCGCCTGCGACCGGATGCGCTCCTATTATTGGATGTCGACCCGCAGGCCTCACGATTCCCATCCGGACGCAATTAAGCTTCTCCTCCTGGACGCGATGAGGCACGCGCAGAGTCTGGGACTGGTCTTCGACACGGACGGCTGCAGCACGCCCGGAAGCGAGATCCTTTACAGAGACGTGCTTCGAATTGGGCAAAGAGAGACTCGCGACGCGTACGAACGACTAACGAGACTTCAGCGCTGGTATGTCGTTCTCCAGCTTGGCCTCGACAAATTTTCGGCGGTTCAGTACGCCAGGCGCAGGTTGAAGCTGATCCCATCGGTGTGGGTGCCGGGACGGCTGCCGCCTGCTAAGCTCTAGCGCAAGCGGCGGGCGCCGCGGGCGCCTCGCGGGGATCCCAGGCACGGAAATGGATTTGACTCAAGTTGCGCGATCCGGAGGCGCCAAAATCGAACACGGCGCAATTGACGAATGAACCCGACAAAATCATTCTACTTTGGCAACGCGAGCGCCGACAACGTGCGCGACACGGGGTGGTTTGTCGGACAATTCGTCCCACCCGAGGTCGGGCTCCGACATCAAACGGACGTTGAACTGAAGTGGGGGATCCACCCTGACGGCGATAAGCGGGCCCAGCCCTGGGCCAATCGGAACGCAACAACAATCGCTGTGCTGATCGAAGGCAGCCTCCGGGTCACGTTCTATGTCGACGGGTCGGAACAGTCGGTTACGCTCCAGACAAAGGGTGATTACGTCGCGTTCGGTCCGGAGGTCGTTCACTCCTGGGAAGCTGTCGGCGATACAATCGTTCTGTCCGTGCGGTTTCCCTCGGTGGAAATTGGATCTGAGGGCCTCCGCGGGTGACGCGTCCAATCGTTCGGCCGCACCATCAGCGTGACGACAGAAATCCCTATCCCGACGCCGAGGTAAAGACCGCCGATCATGTCGGATACGAAGTGATAGTTCCCTGCGAGCAGTCCAACCACGACGATCGCGACGGCTCCCGCCCAGACCCATCTCAGTTCAGGCCAGACCATCCAAAGAATCGTGGCGGCCGTCGTGATTACGGTCGTATGGCCGGATGGAAAAGAGCCCCATCCCATTCCTCCGTGGAAAGGGAAGAATCCGAACACGCCGTCGCGGATCCATGACGGATTGTCGCCCAACCAGCTTTCAGGCCAGGTCCGTCCAAAGATCTCCTTTGCAACGCCGTTGGCGCCGACGGCGACGAATACCGATAGACAAAGAGCGAGACCAGTCCGACTGCGAATTCCGGGGCGCCAGCCTGCAAAAGAGAGAATCGCGAGGATTGTGAAGACAAGAACAGCCAGGGGTTCAAGCGCTTCGGCCGGGCCGGCCATGAGGCTGAACGGACCCAGTCTCAACAAGTGACCTTTGTATGTCGCCTCGAACCAGTCGAACCGCCCGTCGCAAAGGTGCGCATGCACCCAGTCCGCGACAGGCCGATCGATCAGCGTCGCCGTGGCGAAGACAAGAACAGCGCATGTCCCGACCGACACGATGATCCGTAGGAGAACCGCGCGAAGCCCTCTCTGCAGAGTTTCGCCCGCTTGCGTCTCCGGTCGAACATTCCGAGGGACGCGCCTGCGAACGGCCTCCCCTCCAGGCGAATCCGAAATAGACATCGACTCTTTTGCGCTCTTGGTTTGTCGCCCGCGGACGCCGGTGGATCGGGCGCGGGGAACGGCCTGAGGGGAGGCTCTTCGTAGAACCGCCTTGTCGTTTCACTCGCCCGGGGTTTCGGCTCCGACCGGCCTCCTGGGCTGCGACGTCGACCGGACGCCCTGGACGACTTCCTTGCAAACCTGAGACAACGCCAGCGCCAGGAAATGACAAGAGAGGCCGGCCAGGACGACGACTTGCATTGGACTCCACCGCGACCTTTGCAGGTGCTTGCGGTAATAGCGGTAGCTCTGGACTTCGAACATCATCAAGGATCGGAAGCGCACTGGCAAACTCGCCATGGTGCCGCCTCTGTGGTTAAGATGGATAATTGTGGCCGACGGGAGATAGTAGTTCTTGAATCCCGCATCGCTGATTCGCTTACAGTAATCGGCGTCGACATGATAGGCAAAGAGCGGATCGAGGGCCCCGACTTGCTTCATCACGGAGAGCGGCATCATTGAAGCCGCGCTCGAGACATAGCCGGCGACGAACGGCTTGGTCATATCCCGATCGATGTGCAACAAGTGCTCCCGCGTGAATTTGTTGTTCGGGAACAGCTTGGCCACGAATGAGCGGGACCCGACCAGCGCCGAGACCGGGCTGGGAAGCGATTTGACGGACCATTGGATCGATCCGTCCTCATTCAGGAGCTTGCAACCGACAGCGCCCGCGTCAGGATGCTCACGCAGGAAATGGATCATGTCGTCCAGCGCGCGGGGCAGGACGATCGTGTCATTGTTGAGCAGCAACACATAGCGGCCGCGGGCCTGCTGCAGCGCCCAGTTATTCGAATGCGCGTAGTGACGGTTCACCTCGCTTCGCAGGACGCGGACGGCGGGAAAAGCCGCCCGGACCATTTCGCTCGTCCCATCAACGGAGGCGTCGTCGACGAGGAAGATTTCATATGCCGCGGAGGGCGGGTTCTGGTAGATTGACGTGAGGCAATCTCTCACGAGATCGCGCGTATTGTAGCATGAGATGATGATCGTCAGGACGATTTCGACGTCCGAGATGTCTTTGCCGATTGGTTTCGTCGCGCTCATGGATGGGTCCCCGTAGCATTCGCAGCCGTAGCTCTTGCGACGAACCCACCCTCGCCGGTGACTGAATCGGCGGTTTGACCGACTGAGTCTAAGAGGGAAGACCTATCGCCTACACCGAATATACGTTGTGGCTGATTCCCAGCGAACCGCTCCGATCGAGGCTGCGTTCGATTGTTCTTGACTTGGCGGCAAGGCTCGACGGTGTCGAGTTCGAGCCGCATGTGACGGTATTTTGCAGTCCTTCCAACGATGCGGCCGCCCGCGACCTCGTTCTTCAGATCGCGCGGCAGACTCCTCCGTGCGAATTGATCGCCGAACGGCTGGATCATACCGCCAGCTTCACCAAGACGCTGTTTGCGCAGTTCCGGGAATCGGCAGCGCTCCGGCGGATATTTGAAAAGGCGAAAGCTGGTTCCCCGCAGTCGAGCTACATTTTGAACCCTCACTTGAGCCTGCTCTATAAGACGTTGCCCGCGGCTACCAGACAGGAGCTTTGCCAGACAACTGACGCGCCAATGGGCAGCTATCTTTTCGACCGTATCGCGATGATCGAAACCGAGCTGCCTATCGAGGAGGACGGCCCCGTCCGACGATGGCGCCTCGTCTGCGACGAGGCGCTCGCGGGTTGTTAGCTTTCCAAGCCGCCGTTGCACCGCGCGCCTCATGCCTGCTGACTTGGCGCGCTCATCGGCGCGCTCATGAGCGGTTTCTTGGCAGCCAAAGTCAGACGGGCCAACGGCATGGTCAAAGCGGTGCTCGCCAGCGCCATCAGGATCATCGCCGTGAAGATTTTCGGAGAGATGATCCCGGCGTCCAGGAGCATGGTGATGACGATCAGTTCGGTCAGCCCCTTGGATTGCAGCAACGCCCCGAGACCGAGCGCGAAGCGCCACGGTTCACCCTTCATCCGCGCGACAACGGCCGTGCCGCCGACTATGCCGAGGACGGCCGCGAGCGTGACGCCGATGGTCATCTCGAGCAGCGCCGGAGAATGCAGGTCAATCAGGATTTTCATGCCGGTGAGCGCGAAGAAGAATGGCATCAGCAGCGCAATTGTCACCACCTGCAAGCGATCCAGGATGGGCTGATGCAAGTTGGCGGGCAGGATTGCTCCGATCAGGAAAGCGCCAAGAATGTAATGCAAACCCATGAGTTCAGTGACCAGGGCCGATGCGATCGCCGCTGCGCCTACGACAACGAGCGCCCGGGCGCACATCGCTTCGCCCTGCATCCGACTCATCACCATATTTCGTAGGACCGGCCGTACGAAGCGGACCATAAGGACGAAATAGCTCGGGACCAATACGAAAAGGTAGATTGGCGGCAGGAGACCGTGATGGACCCTCGAGTGCGCCGCCGCAGCCGTCAGCACAACGCCCAGAACCACCCACAAAGTGATATTGTTCACGCCCGCAACGCCAAGCGCGAGCTTGCCGACACGGCTGCCGAGCAGGCCCATCTCTCCAAGAATTGCCCCGAGCACCGGAAGAGCGTTCATCGCGACGCAAATCCCGATCGCCGCCATGAACTCAGGCGCGCTGACGCCAGGAAGAAGTTCATCAGGATGGCGACTAAGGATCCAGTGTCCGGCCAAGGCGCCAAATATCAGCGGGACGACGATATTGGCGGACGCAATCGGCCAAAACGCCCGTTCTCGGCCGCTGAAGACGCCCGGATCGATGTGGAGTCCGGATATCAGGCCAAAGATCAGAACTCCGATCGCCGCGAGCCCCGAGAGCGACGAAATCGTTTCTGGAGTCGCAAGCGATCGGAAGGCGTCCGGAGCAATCCGCCCAAACACCGACGGCCCCAAGGCGATGCCAACGATGATCTGAACGACCACGAGGGGCAAGACGCTCTTGAGCCCGGACACACGCAACAGGACGACCGGGACTGCGACGATCACAAACGCCGCAAGCAGAAAGATCGAGCTCGGGGTCATTGGATTGCTCCCCTGCTCACAGCGCGCCGTGTCTTGCGACGACGCGCTTGATGGTCAGCAGCAGGATCTTCAGGTCCAGGGCGACGCTGCGCGTGCGGACATATTCAATATCCAGGGCAAGCGTGTCGCCCCAGTTCAAGAGACCACGGCCGCTGACCTGCGCGAGGCCGGTTACCCCCGGCCTGCACGTGAACTTCAGCATTTCCTCGGGGGTGTAATGCTGCACGACTTCCGTCGCTTCTGGCCGCGGCCCGACCAGACGCATCTCCCCGGTTAACACCGACCACAGATTGGGCAACTCGTCCACGGACAGCTTGCGTAGGACCCGCCCAACGCGCGTAATCCTCGGATCATTCGGGATGTGGGCATAGGTGCTACGGAAGTTCTCTCGCGCGTATTCGGAGTGGAAACATTCCGGAAAGCGCGCGCGCGCGTCCTGAAACATCGTGCGGAACTTGATCAGCTTGAAACGGCGCGGCGCATAGTAGAGCGCGTCAGGCTCGAAGCCCCCGGGCGGCGGAATGAGATCGGCGCGTCCCTCGAGATCCCTCCCGCGGACCTTGACCGACCGGGCCGCCCGCGCCGCGAAAAACAGCGTCGGTCCCGGCGAATCGAGCCGGACGACGATCGCCGTCGCCAGCATGATGGGCAGAGCGACGATCAATCCGACCGATGCAAGAGCAATCTCGAAGATCCGGTACGCGGCCTCAGCAACAAAGCCGGATCCGGCCGCCCGTCGGACGACAGGAATGGCGTGAATGCGCCCGACACGCTGGTCGATCTCGTCGCGGACCTGCGTGTCCCGCGCTGTCCGCGAAACGACGTCTGCAAACGCCTCTTGAACGGCTTTCGCCTGCGGCATTGTCTTCCCCGATTTTCACGAGCAAAGAAGCGCGCCGCTTCGCCGTCCCGGCTATCAGGCCGCAGTGACGGTTCGCGATCTTCTGTGAATAACCGCCCCGGATCACCACTGTCGCGGGGCGCTTATCTGTTTCCAGACGGTTGGAGACGACGGGTCATAAGCCCATCGTCTTCTGTCTTTTCGGGGACCCTTAACTGGCCAGGGACGCCGACCACTTATCGAAATACGATTTGCTCAATCCAGACAGCGGCAACCCGATTGGCAGCCGCGATCTGCCGTACTTGGCGAACTCGAGATATTTGTTAATTTCTTTCAGGTCTTCGTCATTTGCCAGCTGCAGATCCTCGTTGACGAAGTGGATGATGTTCCCACGCTCGACCGCCGTGTTGAGCAGCCAATGGCGATCGTTTTCATCCTCCGGCAACGCGAAGATGCTGTACATAATCGTATTGGCCTGCCGATCGCCAACCAGATGACGCAAGGTCGGGAGGTGCGTCATATCTTCGAGGTCGAACAGCTCGTAGTCGAACTCAAGGCCCTTCTTCTTGCAGTAATCCACAAGCATATAGCGCTGCAGATGCACAGGGATGCTGTAGGTCGACGCCGTGTTGTTGGCGACATAGAAGATGTTCTGCTTCCCGTTGATGAAAGCCTTTTCGCGCGGCGGTCGCGCCGCCAACGCTTCTTCCTCTTCCTCGGTGTCGGGAATGAGATGGAAGTAGCCGGCCGGAATCTTGCGGCCGAGATAATCTCCATAGATTCCCTCGGCAATGCGGAAATCCATGCTGACGCGAGTCTTGCCAGATGTGTTTGGCCGGCCTGAGCCGTGAATGTTTTCCTGGGTGAAGAAGCAGGCGCTGCCCGGCCCCGCCTTGATCTGCCAGCTTTCCTTGCCGAAGAGTTCTGTCATCTCCTGCATGCTGAGCCGGTGGTCGATCGCATATTTGATCAGCTCGCGCGACTTCATGATGCCAAGGATCTGCATGGATCGGCTGCGGTCTTCGTCGGCAGTGACATCGACGAAGGGCATCCAAATGCTGCGCGACGCGATGCCGTGCCCGTAAAGCAGGCCTGTGTGGAATGGAAAGAACAACTCTGGGGTTGTCGGGAGCATGATGCGGACATTCATGAACCGCTGCACGCCTACGGGAAGCCGAAGCTCGCCTTTGGGAACCACCACTTCCCGGACGAAGCGGTTCAGCATCCGGCGGAACTCGGGCAGGTTGGTGTCGGCGCAGAGCTGTTTGGTGACGGTGTAGACTTCTTTAAGCGGAACGACCTCGTGCAAATTGCTCAGGTCGTTCAGATCATACCCCATTCCTTGGATGCGGTTTAGGATCCACTCGCTGAACGGGTACTTGCTATTGTCCCAAGAGTAGACTTTTGCGTCCCACACGGTGGTCAAGCTTCGCTCGAGCTCGGCGTCGATATCGTTTGCTGCGACAAGCGTTTTCGAGAAATGTTGAGTCATGCCGTTCCCCTTTGTTTACATCTGTCATCACGCTCCCAACCCGGACACAATTTCGCTGAGTTCACCGTGTAATAATGGCCGGACTATGGCGAAACAACGTGATGTCACGCTGTTGATGGACGGCGTCAATTCTAAAATCGGCGCCGCCTCCATATCCAGAGCATGCATATTCCTTTACGGTTCGAGAAAGCGGATTCGAGCGAGCCGTGTCGCGTAGGGGTTGCCTGCCAACGGGGACGAGGTGACGGCGATGGAGATTTACCGCGTCTGGCGTATTCTCATGGGCTACAAGCTGATCCTGTTCTTGTTGCCTGTGATCGCCACCTTGGTCGGTCTGGGATTGGCCTTTGTCCTGCCGGAAAAGTACGCCTCCACAGCTTTGGTTGTGGTCCGGCCGGGCGAAGAGCTGAGGTTTGACGCGAGCCCCAGCGACCAAAAAGAGGTGATGGATTATCCTGTCAGCCGATCGACTCCTCTCGACGCGCCGAGCAAGACCTACATGGAAGAAATCAAGAGCTTGACGGTCGCTGAACGGATCGTGGAAGCGCTCCATCTCGACATCAAGCGACCGAAAGAAGGGCGTACGGAATTCGAGGTGTTCAAGGACAGGCTGCGGGATTGGCTTGCCTCCAGCTTCCGGACGGTTCGCAATTACGTCAGATACGGGCGCGACATTCCAGCGTCAGCATTTGATCTTGCCGTGGAGACCGTCCAGGACAATCTTGAGGTTTCGGTTCGTAAGGACACTTACGCCTTCGAGATCACCTTCAATTCGTCGGACCCGGACGAATTTGCCGCTGTCGCCAACATGGCGGCTCAGATCTTCATCGATCACAGTTCCGAGGCCTACCGAGGCGAGGCGAGGCGCGCCCGCGAGTTCATCGAGAGCCAACTCGAGGAGAGCCGAAAGGCGCTCGATCAGGCTCGCGCTGCGGTGCGTGAATATAAGAACGCTGGCGAGACGTTCAATCTGACGTCCGAATACGACGCAAGCTTGAAGGGCATAACGGAGCTTCAGGACGCCCTGGCGAAAGCTGAAGCAAAGTTGGCGGGAATGCAGCGTTTGCCCAGGCCGGATCGACTGGAAGTCCAGGCTCAAGAGGCCGAGATTGCGGCGCTTCAGAAGCAAGTTGACGGTTTGCGGGCGCCGCTCGTCGATTATCCTGAAAAGGAGGCCCGACTGAGCGCGATTACGCTTGCTGAACATCTTGCCGACGAACGGTATAATTTCCTTCAGAAGCGGTTCGAAGAGGCTGAACTGAAAGAATCCGCTATTATCAAGGAAATCAGAATTGTTTCGCCCGCCCAGCCCAGTTTGTACCCGGTTAAGCCGCTGAAGTATCTTTACGGTGGCCTGAGCTTTCTTACGGCCCTGGTCGCGGCTGCCGGCTGGGCGTTGTTGGCCGAACAGTTGAGCCCTCGTGTGCGAACAATTCGCGACCTGGACGGATTGCCCGACGCTCCGGTCCTTGGCGCAATCTCCAGAATGAGGCCTTCGATGCCAGCACCGGGAGAATAGAGAGGTCAAGGGCTTGCGCTGAAGGCTGTCTGGACCGGGACGACTCTTCGTTCGAGCTTATTCTCACTATCCTCTGACCCGTTAGTGAGGCGTCTATTAACCGTATATACTTTGTATAATAACCAACGCTCAGCAGGATTTTTTGACAGTTTTGTGGGGACTGCCTGGAGATTGGGGGTGCGGGCGCCGAAGCGGTAATTTCGCGTCTGATCTTCTGATCGGGGGTAGGCGCGTGGCTTGGATTGTGAGGTTGGTGAAAACCGGAGCTGACGGTGAGAGACAGTGCGCCGACGTCTTGAAGATCAACCGGCCTGATGATCTCGGTGATATCGCCAACTTAGGGTTGACCCTGGCCGAAGGGAAGCTGTTGCTGGCCGGCCTCCAACAGGAGATCGTCGCGGCGCAGGCCAAGGGCCACGCCGTTCGGCGGCCGGACTGCCGAAGCTGTGGCGAGGTGTGCCGAGTGAAGGATTACCGGGACCATGCGGTCGCGACACTTTTCGGCCAGGTCACGGTGCGGCTTCCCCGCTTTCGCTGTGCCGGGTGCGGCGGCAACGAAGCCGGCCATGGTTGGCCATCGTATTGCCGCTCGACGCCGGAGTTGGATCAGCTTCAGGCGCATCTGTCTGCCCTGATGACTTACCGGGTGGCTGCTGACGTGCTGCGGCAAATGTTCCCGGTCGATGCCGGAAACAACCCGGAAACTTTGCGTTTGCACACTCTGAAAATTGGTGCGGAGCTTCGGGATCAGGCCGCGGTGCGGCCTGATCCGGCGGCTTCCTCGATCACCGTGACCTTGGATTCGACTTTCATCCGCGGCTGCGAGGACGGCGAGCGGCATCTGGAGGTGCGGATCGGCAATGTTGAAACGGAGACTGGCGGGCGGCAGGTTTTCGGCGCCGTCGCCAGAGCCGATACGGACATCAAAGTGCTGATCCGCCGCAGCCTCGACGCGGTCGGGCGAACCGAGGACACGGCGCTGACCGCGTTCACCGACGGGTGCTCCGGCTTGCGGCGCATTTTGGCTGATGCCGGTGTCACCGAGACGCCAGTGCTCGACTGGTTCCACATCGCCATGCGGCTGCAGCACCTGGAGCAAACAGCCGGCGGTCTGTCAGCGGATGACCCGGCACGGGTGGCGGCGAAGGCGGTGATTGTCGCGGAGGTCGAGCGCCTGCAGTGGAGGCTGTGGAATGGCAAAGCCAAGGATGCTCAAATCAGCATCGGTCGTATCCGCGCAGTGATGCATCATTTTCAGGGGGAACCAGGGCGGCGGAGGTCCATTGCGCCTTCGAGAAAGCTGTGGACCGCCTTGCACGCATTGGATGCTTATCTCACCGGACAGAGCGACTGGTTGGTCAACTACGCCGAGCGGTACCGTGCCGGATTGCGGGTCGGCACCGCGATCACCGAAGGGACGGCCAATTTTCTGGTGAACCGCCGGATGAACAAATCGCAGCAGATGCGCTGGTCGCGGCGAGGGGCGGATCTTCTGCTTCAGGTTCGCAGCGCCGTCTACAACGGCACGCTCTGCTCCGGCTTCGGACAGAGATTCCAGCCTGCCAACGACCCGCTCCCGCAAGCAGCGGTTGCGGCCTAACACCCCCAATCTCAAGGCAGTCCCAGCTTTGTGCGCTTAACGCGTTGAAAACATGCGAGGCTTGCCAAAGCTGCAACTTGCCCTCGCCGCCTATCGCTCCGGCGTCTGGCTGTCCGGCCCACGCCGACCGAAATCCGGGGCGGCAGTTTCCTGACCTTGCGCCACGATCCCGAGCCGGATCGCCCGTGTCCGCGTGAACAGCGCAAACAGCCCGTCGCCATCCTCGCGCCGGATCATCCTCTGAAGCGCCGTCAAATCCTCGCTGAACCGGCCCAGCATTTCGAGCACGGCCTCCTTGTTGTGCAGGAACACGTCGCGCCACATCGTCGGATCGGAGGCGGCGATGCGTGTGAAATCGCGGAAACCGCCAGCGGAGAATTTCATCACCTCGGAGCGCGTCACGTCCTCGAGGTCCGCGGCCGTCCCGACGATATTGTAAGCGACGAGATGCGGCACGTGGCTGGTGATGGCGAGCACCAGGTCGTGGCGCCCGGCCTCCATCCTTTCGACATTGGCCCCGATCGCCTCCCACAGCGCTCGCACCTTGGCGACCGCCGACGGGTCGGCCCCTCCGGGAGGGGTCAGAATGCACCAGCGGTTGACGAACAGGGTCGCGAATCCGGCATCCGGCCCGGACTGCTCCGTGCCGGCCACCGGGTGGGCCGGCACGAGCCGCGCGTGAGACGGCAGGATCGGCTCGAGCTCGGCGATCACCGCGCCCTTGACCGAGCCGACGTCGGACACGATTGCGCCGGGCTTCAGCGCGGGAGCAATCGCCCGTCCGATGCCGCCGTACGCCCCCAAGGGCGCGCAGAGGACGACGCAATCGGCGTTGCCCGAGGCCTCGGCAAGATCGGTCGTGAACGCGTCGCCAAGCTCCAGCGCTTTGGCCCGCGCCAGAGCCTCGGGGGAGGCGTCGGCGATCACGATCCGTCTGGCCGCCTTCTGCTTGGCGACGGCGCGGGCGAGCGACGACCCGATCAGTCCAATCCCGATGATCGCCAACTCGTCGAAAACAGGCTCGTCGAGCGGCGGCGGAAGCCGCTCAGCCACCACCCGCCCTCACGAACTCGGTCAACGCCGCGACCACGCCCCGGTTGGCCTCCTCGCCGCCCACCGTCAACCGCAGGCAGTCGGACAAACCGTAGGCCCCGACCGCGCGCAGGATAAAGCCGCGCGCGCTCAAAAAAGCGTCCGCCTCCGCGGCGCCGCGGACGCCATTCCAGCCGAACCCCAGCAGCAGGAAATTCGCGACGCTCGGCGTGACCTCGATTCCGAGCTCAGCGATCGATTCGGCGAGCCACGGCAGCCATCGTGCGTTGTGCGCGATCGCGGCTTCGATATGCGCCATATCCTCGAGGCTTGCGACGCCGGCGGCAAGCGCCGGCCCATTGAGACTGAACGGCGGGCGCACCCGATGGATCGCATCCGCCACATGGGCCGGCCCGTAGGACCAACCGATCCGCAGGCCCGCGAGCCCGTGGATCTTGGAGAATGTCCGCGTCATGACGACGTTGTCGCAGGACGAGGCGAGTTCGATCCCGGCCGCGTAGTCGTTGCGCATCACATATTCGGCGTAGGCCGCGTCAAGCACCAGGAGGCAGTCGCCCGGAAGCCCCGCATGCAGCCGCTTGATCTCCGAAAAGGGCAGATAAGTGCCGGTCGGATTGTTCGGATTGGCGAGATAGAGGATCCGGGTGCGGCGGCTCACCTTTGCGAGCAGCGCGTCGACGTTAGCCGTCCGGTTCGTCTCCGGGGCGATCACCGCCGTCCCGCCCGCCGCGCGGATGGAAATCGGATATTCGAGGAATCCGTGCTCGCTGTAGATCCCTTCGTCGCCTGGCCGAAGAAAGACATGCGCGAGCAGGGCCAGAATCTCGTCCGAACCGTTCCCGCACAGGATCCGTTCCGGATCGAGGCCGAACCGACGTCCGATCGCATCCCGCAGCGCGCGCCACCCGCCGTCCGGATACATCGCCAGATCGCGCGCCGCCGCGTGAAACGCCTCGACCGCCTTTGGCGACGGACCAAGCGGCGACTCGTTCGACGACAGCTTGTGGACCTTGGTCAGTCCCTCCACCTGGCTCTTGCCGGGCACGTAGGCGTCGATCGCCATGATTTCAGGACGGGCCGTGGGGCGGTTGAGGGCGATTGTGGACATGATCTCTCGATAGCCTCAAGCGGCGGCTGGGCGCAACGCTGACGCGTCAAATCGCGCCGCGTGCGCTCCGATCTCCACGCTGCGGACATCGGCCGCCCCGGCGCTCCTGAGCGCTGCCGTGGCCTGGCGAGGGTCGAGCGCGCCCGGCCGGCCGATGAGCAGGCTGAGCCCCATCCGGTTCGCCGCCGAGGCGACAATCTCGGCGCCGATCGAGCTCAACGCTGGCGGAAAGTCCGGCCGCCAGCGGTCGAGGCTGATCGCCTCAAGCACAACGTCGCGCGCGCCTCCGTCGGCGAGCGGCCGCGAGATGACGAACACCGGCATACCGGCCGGGTGGTCGCCGCGCTCCACGAACGGCAGCCGCGCAATCACCTTCGGCGCCTGGCTGTCTGCAAGCCGCGTCCACCACGCGTCCGCTCGAGGCCCCTCGTCGAGCGGGAACATGCCCAGATCGCCGGTCGACTGGGCCACGGCCTCGATCACGTCGGCTGCGCTCAGGTGCGGCACACAGGGAACGGTGAAGCCAAAATGGAACCGGGCCGAGTCGCGCATGGCCGCGTCGCCGCGGGACACGTCGACATGCACGCGGTAGGGCGCCTGGACATAGGTGAAGGTCGATATAATGATCCGCCAGATGCCCTCGACCGTGTCGAGCGGCAAAAGACCGCGGTGCCGTTCGGCGATCGCGCGCATCATCGCCGCTTCCCGGGCCGGACGGAACGCCGACCCGCCGCCCCGGCGCGCCTTGATCTCGATCAGCCGATCGATGATCCGCCCGCGCTCGATCAGGAGTTCGTGCATGGCCGCGTCGATGCGGTCGATCTCGCCCCGCAGGTCGGCGAGCGTCGGTTTCAGCGATCCGGTATCGGTCAACGCCTCCTCCTCGGCTCCGCTCCATCCGACCAACGGCTTGCGCCGTCAGGTGTTCATCGATTCGAAGAAATTCGCGTTGGTCTTGGTCTCGCGCAGCTTGCCAAGCAGAAACTCGATGGCGTCGACCGTGCCCATCGGATTGAGGATGCGCCTGAGCACATACATCTTCTTGAGGATGTCCGGCGGAACCAGCAGTTCCTCCTTGCGCGTGCCCGAGCGGGTGATGTCCATCGCCGGGAAGGTGCGCTTGTCGGCGACCTTGCGATCGAGAATAATTTCCGAGTTGCCGGTGCCCTTGAACTCCTCGAAGATCACCTCGTCCATGCGCGATCCGGTGTCGATGAGCGCGGTGGCGATGATCGTCAGCGACCCGCCCTCTTCGATGTTGCGCGCCGCGCCGAAAAACCGCTTCGGCCGTTGCAGGGCGTTGGCGTCGACGCCGCCGGTCAGCACCTTGCCCGACGACGGCACGACGGTGTTGTAGGCGCGGCCGAGGCGGGTGATCGAATTGAGCAGGATCAGCACGTCGCGCCCATGCTCAACCAGGCGCTTGGCTTTCTCGATCACCATCTCGGCCACCTGGACGTGGCGGACCGCCGGCTCGTCGAAGGTCGAGGACACGACCTCGCCCTTCACCGAGCGTTGCATGTCGGTCACTTCCTCCGGGCGCTCGTCGATGAGCAGAACGATCAAGTAGCACTCGGGGTGGTTGGCGGTGATCGACTGGGCGATGTTTTGCAAGAGGACGGTCTTGCCGGTCCGCGGCGGGGCAACGATCAGCGCACGCTGGCCCTTGCCGATCGGCGACACGATGTCGATGACGCGCGACGACATGTCCTTGCGGGTCGGATCCTCCACCTCGAGCTTGAGGCGTTCGTTCGGATAGAGCGGCGTCAGATTGTCGAAGTGAACTTTGTGCCGCGTCTTCTCCGGATCCTCGAAATTGATCGCTTTGCACTCTCTGAGGGCGAAGTAGCGCTCGCCCTCTTTCGGACTGCGAATCACGCCTTCGACCGTGTCGCCGGTGCGCAGGCCGAGGCGGCGAATCTGGGACGGCGAAATGTAGATGTCGTCCGGACCCGGCAGATAATTGGCGTCGGCCGACCGCAGGAAAGCGAAACCGTCTTGCAGGATTTCGACGACGCCTTCGCCGATGATCTGAACGTCGACGCTCGCCAGCTGCTTGAGAATGGCGAACATGAGTTCCTGCTTGCGCATTGTCGAAGCGTTTTCGACGTCGTTCTCCTCCGCGAACGCCAGGAGTTCGGTAGGAGACTTCTGCTTCAAGTCCTTGAGTTTGATTTCCCGCATCGGCGGACCTTTGGCTCGGGCGGACGGGCTGAAAAAGCCTTCCGTCACGAATGGAGTGGAGAGTGGAAAGCGCTCACCGGATTTCCGCGGCCCGGGAGGGCCGCTGCGGCCGAGCGAACCGTTCGGGTCCGAGGCCGAGAGTGAGACGCGTGAGTGATTAGCAGCGGTGCTATAATCGCCTTGGGCAAGATTATCAACGGCCAATTGCGGATCGCGGGATCTGTCCCACGCCGGCGGTTCAGAATGGCTTGAGTACGACGAGCAGCACGATGAGGATCATCAGCGCCGTCGGGATTTCGTTGAGAATGCGGTAAAAGATCGCCGGCCTGGTGTTTCCGTCCCTTGCGAAGATTTTGACCGCGCGGGCCAGATAGCCGTGCACCGCCCCGAGTCCGACGGCGAGGACGACCTTGATCTGAAGCCAGGGCGATTGCCAGTACCCGGTCAGATAGGCGAGCGCCGGCCCGGTGACGAAGACCACCATCATCGACGGATTGATGATCGCCTTGAGCAGCTTTCGCTCCATGACCTTGAAGGTTTCGGACATCGCCGAGCCCTTGGGAGCCTCGACGTGATAGACAAAAAGCCTAGGGAGATAGAGCATCCCGGCCATCCAGGCGATCACCGCGATGATGTGGATGGCCTTGAGCCAGAGGTACATGAAGCCAATCCATATCCGCGCGAGGGCGAGGGTCGGGTAGATACGCCGCCAATACGGGCCGTCGAACGGCTGCGCAAGCCCAGATCGGGCTGGAAAGAGAAGGAAGAGGGAATGACGAGTTTGATTCCTTATCTTAAGGGGTCGTTAACCGATATTCTAAGTTGAGCCCCGACGAGTTACCGCGGATCCCGTCGGGCGCGCAGGGCGCGGCTGCTACAATCTGGATTCGGGTTAACGATACGTTAAGGATTCCCGATCGATGCGGGCGTGGTGGCGGAAGGGCCTAGGCTTATCCCCGGAATTCACCGGGACCTGCGGTTTCGGTTGACGGAACGTCCACGCTTTCGAGCCTGTGGAGCCCGGATTAGAAGCTTCCCCATGCGAGACCGCGATCGGGGTGGGGACGGACGCTCCTCCCGCACTGTCCACACGTTTATTCACCGAATATAAGCCTCGTGGACTTCCTGCCGGGGAACGACCGTGGGCCGCAGCTATTTTCATCTCCATCTCGTCTCGGATTCGACCGGAGAGACTCTGATCGCGGCGTCGCGCGCGGCCTCGGCCCAGTATCAGGGCGTCGCGTCGATCGAACACGTCTATCCGCTGGTGCGGACGTCCGAGCAGCTTGAGCGGGTGATCGCCGAGATCGAGAACGCGCCCGGCATCGTCCTTTTCACCCTGGTCGATTCGAACCTTTCACGGCGGCTCGAGGAAAGCTGCGAGAGCGCCGGCTCGCCGTGCCTCAGCGTGCTGGGCCCAATCCTCAATTTGTTCAAGTCCTATCTTGGGCAGAATTCGACCCCGCGCGCCGGCGCGCAACACATGCTCAACGCCGACTATTTCAAGCGGATCGACGCCATGAACTTCACCATGATGAGCGACGACGGCCAGTTGCCCGAGAACCTCGAGCATGCCGACATCGTGCTCGTCGGCGTCAGCCGCACGTCGAAGACGCCGACAAGCATCTACCTCGCCAACCGGGGTTACAAGACCGCCAATATCCCGCTCGTGCCCCACGTTTCTCTACCGAGGGCGCTGGCCCATGTGCGCCACCCCCTGATTGTCGGATTGGTCGCCTCGGCCGAACGCATCGTCCAGATCCGTCAAAACCGGCTGCTAAGCCTCAACGCCGATTCGCAGACCGAATATGTCGATCGCGTGGCGGTCGCGGAGGAGATCGCCGCGTCGCGGCGACTGTTCGCCGAGCGGGGCTGGCCGGTGATCGACGTCTCGCGCCGCTCGATCGAGGAGACGGCTGCGGCGATCCTCGATCTCTACCGCGCCCACCGGCTCAAGTTCATTGCCGAGGGCTGAGGGGGAGATGAGCGACGCTAGCGATCGGCCGAAACCGGCCGTGTGGTCGGGGGACGCGCCGCTTGTGCTCGCCTCGAAGAGCGCAAGCCGGCGCGCGCTGCTCGCCGCCTGCGGCCTCGAAGCCGAAACGCTGGCCGTGGATCTCGACGAGCGCGCTGAGGAAGACCGCTATTTCGCCGCCGGCCGTCCGCTGGAAGGGCTGGCCCGGGAACTCGCGTGCGCCAAGGCTTTGGCGGCGAGCGCCCTGAGGCCCGACGCGTATTGCCTGGGCGCAGACCAGACGCTGACCGTGGATGCGCAGCTATTGCATAAGGCTCGCGATCGGGTCGAGGCGGCGCGGTCTCTGGCGGCGCTGGCCGGCCGAGCCCATCGGCTGACCTCCGCCTTCTGCTTCGCGCGAGCCGGAAGCGCGCTGGTCGTCGATGAGGATTCGGCTGAACTCACGATGCGCGCCCTCGATACGTCGGCGATCGCGCGCTATCTCGACGCCGCCGGCCCCGCGGTGCTAGCGAGCGTCGGCGTCTATCAGCTCGAAGGACTTGGCGTGCACCTCTTCGAACGAATCCGCGGCGATCATTTCACCATTCTTGGGCTGCCGCTCCTCAAACTCCTGGCTTGGCTCAGGGCCGAAGGACTGGTGTCACTATGACGACGTCGAGCGCCCTCATCCGGGCCGGGGTGGCGGGCTGGCCCATCGAACATTCGCGCTCGCCGATGATCCATCAATACTGGTTTGATCTGTACGGGATCGACGCCGGTTATGAGCGGTTTCCGGTGCCGCCGGGCGCCTTCGCCGAGTTCGCGGCCCGGATCGGAAAGGACGGCCTGGTCGGCTCGAACGTCACGGCGCCGCACAAGGTGACGGCTTTTGCCGCTTGCGACCGCCAAACTCCGGTCGCGCAAGCGCTTGGCGCCGTGAATACGCTTTGGCGCGAGGACGGGCTCCTGTGGGGCGACAACACCGACGCTGCGGGCTTTCTGGGGAACCTGGACGAATCGGCGCCGGGATGGGACGATCGCCGGCGCTTGGCTGTCGTCGTCGGCGCCGGTGGGGCGGCGCGTGCGATTGTCTATGCGCTCGTCGAGCGCGACCTTGAGCATATCCTGATCGTCAATCGCACGCTGAGCCACGCTCACGATCTGGCGGCGGCGTACGGCGACCGGGTCCTCGCGGCGCCATGGGACTGGCTCGATGCGGCCATGACGAGCGTCGATCTCCTCGTCAACACGAGCGTCCTCGGCATGGAAGGCCGTGCAGCCCTCAGCCTCGACCTTGGCGAGTTGCCGGAGCACGCGGTCGTAGCGGACATCGTCTATGTCCCGCTTCGCACGCCTCTCATCGAGGCCGCACGGGCGCGGGGGTTGCGGACGGCGGAGGGGCTCGGGATGCTCCTGCACCAGGCCGCGCCGTCTTTCGAGCGCTGGTTTGGACGGCGTCCGGAAGTTACGCCCGAACTGCGCGTCCTTGTCGAGGAGGACGTGAAGGCGGCGCACAAAGGGCATAAGGCGAAGCCATGATCGTAGCGGGTCTGACCGGCTCGATCGCCATGGGCAAGTCGACTGTTGCGGCGATGTTCGCCCAATTCGGGACGCCGGTCTTCGACGCTGACGCGGCGGTGCGCGCCTTTTACGTGGGGGAAGGCGCCAAAACGATCGACGCCGCCTTTCCCGGCGTTCTCGTCGACGACGAGGTCGACCGCGAACGCTTGTCGCGGATCGTGCTCAACGACGCGGAGGCGCTCGCTCGTCTCGAGGGTCTCGTGCATCCGGCGGTCGCCGCGATGCGCGCCGATTTCGCGGCGCAAGTCAGGAGCAAGGGCCGCCGGATCGCGCTTTTCGACGTGCCCTTGTTGTTCGAGACCGGCGGCGACGCCGCGGTTGATTGTGTCGTCGTGGTGAGCGCGCCGCCCGCCGCTCAGCGTGCTCGGGCGCTTGCCCGGGAGGGGATGACCGAGGAAAAGCTTGACGCGATCCTGGCGCGTCAGATGGACGACAAGGAAAAGCGCCGGCGGGCGCATTTCGTCATCGACACAGGCGGAAGCCGCGAGCGGACGCGGGAGCAGGTCGCCCAGTTCCTGCGCGCCGCTGTGGGACTGGAAGGACGCAAGGCAGGCCATGCGTGAAATCGTGCTCGATACCGAAACCACCGGCCTGAATCCTGCGGACGGCCACAGGCTGCTCGAGATCGGCGCCGTCGAAATCGTCCATCAGGCGCCGACAGGACGCGTCTTGCATCACCTGATCAACCCGGAGCGCGACGTTCCCGACGACGCTGTGCGGGTTCACGGCCACACCGCGGAGCTCTTAAAGGACAAGCCGGTCTTCGCGGCGGTCGTCGAGGACTTCCTGGCCTTCGTCGGGGACGCGCGGCTGATCATACACAACGCCGAATTCGACATGCGTTTTCTCAATGCCGAGCTTCAGCGGCTCGGGCGCGACGCGATCGGCATGGACAGAGTGGTCGACACGCTGGCGCTTGCCCGCAAGAAACACCCCGGACAGGCAAACAGCCTCGACGCCTTGTGCGATCGCTACCGGATCGACCGTTCGAAGCGCATCAGGCATGGGGCGCTGCTCGACGCGGAAATCCTGGTCGAAATCTACGGCGAGCTGACCGGCGGCCGACAGCGATCACTGGCGTTCGACGAACGCCGCGAATTCGGCGGTCTAGCGGCTGAGCCGGCGCAGCGGCGGCTCCTTTCACGACCGCCGCGCTTGGCGCGCCTCCGCCCCGAGGAAGCGGACGCGCATGCAAGCCACGTGGCCTCCTTGGGGGAGGCCGCACTCTGGCGCCTCTACACCTCCGACGCAGAGGCGCGGGCCGCGACTTGAGTTGGGCCGCGATCTGAGGTTAGGCGGGCCGGACCTGCTGCTGGCCGCCCGCCGCCGCCAGACGCTGCTGATAGAGCGCATGGAAGTCGATCGGGTCGATGAACAGCGGGGGAAACGAGCCGCCGCGAACTGCATCCGCAATGATCTGACGGGCAAAGGGAAACAGCAGCCGCGGTCCCTCGATCATCACGATCGGCTGAACCTGGTCGGCCGGGAAATTCTCGATGCGGAAGACGCCGGCGTAATTCAGTTCGAACTTGAACAGGGTGTCGGAGCCCTGGCCGGCTCCGCCTTCGAGCATCAGGCTGACCTCAAAATCGGTCGGGGCGAGCTGCCGAGCGTTGACGTTGATCTGCACGGAGAGATTCGGCGACGACTGCTGCGGTCCGAGGGTCCGCGGCGCGTTCGGGTTCTCGAAGGACAGGTCTTTCGTATATTGCGCCAGCACCGTGAACCGTGGGGCCGTCTGCGGGGCTTCCGCCCCGTTACCGTTCTGATCGGACATTGTATCGCGCTCCTTCAACCGCCACGCCCGTTCGTCCCAAGGCCGCGTGTCGAGCAATCTGAATTGATGCGGGGCGTCGCGTAGCATGCCGGTTCCGGGCAAACAAGAAGTCCGCGCTCGGACGGCGGAGCGGTCTGGACGCCGACCAGCGCGGCAGAGGCGAGGCGGCGGTGAATGCGTTCGGCATGCCGTCGCCCGTCTGACCGGTTTCCCTGCTAGCAGGGAATTTTTTCCCGCGCGGCCGGCGTCCCGCGCCAAGAAGCCCTGCAATGTCCATGCTTTATCAGCTTTGCAATCCGGCAGTTGCGGACCGGAGCCGGGCAGGAACAGGGAATTTCGAACGACGGGAACAGGGAATTTTCGAACGGAATTGAAGCGGATCAGGGAATTAACAGGCGGCGAAAACGAGGTCGCGAAATCGGCCGCGGCCCGGTTGTAGACGCGCCCGTCCCGTCGGCCAAAAGAGGAAACGGCGCCGGCAGCGCGCCCTGTGGGGTGGAGTTGTTAATCCCGCCGGCGCGCTCTATAGCCCGTCGAAAGACGGGCGTCATGCGGGACGTCCCATGGAGCGCGCCCTATAAGCGCCCCTACGAATTCTCATGAAGTACCATGACGAATACCCATGACGCTTGCTTCAATCCCTCGTTTGCTCAAATGCTCCCGGCTCCTTCTTGGCCCCCCGCTGTTGAGGGCCGCGAGCCGGTCCGAACCCGACCGGGCGTCCGGGAAGCCGGGGACGAGAAAAAGCATGGCGGTCACGACAGTCTAGGGGGCGGAATGGCGGAATGGCAGACCCTCGGAAACGGGGATTGAAATAAGTGTCACGGGAATTCCGGGAAGCCGGGGACGAGAAAAAGCATGGCGGTCACGACAGTCTAGGGGGCGGAATGGCGGAATGGCAGACCCTCGGAAACGGGGATTGAAATAAGTGTCACGGGAATTCGGGAATTGGGAATTCCGGGAATTCGGGAATTCCTGTTCCTTCATCGCGGTGGACTTGCACCACCTATTCCTCGCCGCGGGCGCACTATCACCGTATTCCCAAGGACATCCCGAGCGGATCAAATAGAACAACGCATTCAACACCTCGCGCGTGCAGGTCGGCCTGCGTCCTCGTTTTTTTGCGCCGGAAGCAACGGAAAAATCAACGCGAACTCACCGTCCCACAAATCGCTTGAATAGCGCTCGCGGATCACATCATACTTTGCCCGATCGGCTTCGCTCCACGGCATCACCGCTCTCCAGAAGTCTTTGCAAACTCTGGAGAATCAGGCCCAGCGAGCCCGATCAACCAATTTCAGGTCGGGCTCTGCGAGGTAATCGCATGCGCCAGCGATCCCGCCCACTGAGACAGGTACATCCAGAGGAGATCGAGATGGCCGCCCCCCAGCATCGCCCCACGGGTTACCAGCTTCTTCGTGACCCGCGTTTCAACAAGGGCACCGCTTTTACCGAGGCGGAGCGACGCGCTTACGGGCTTGAGGGCTTGCTGCCGCCTGCAGTAATCACGCTCGAGCTTCAGGTGGCGCGCCGCCACGACGAAATCGCTCGCCTCGACAACGATCTGCAGAAGTACCTCGTACTGTCCGATCTGCAGGCCCGCAACGAGACGCTTTATTATGCTGTCCTGATGTCGGACCCGGCCACCTACATGCCGCTCGTCTATACGCCGACAGTCGGCGAAGCGTGCCAGAAATTCGGTCACATCTTCCGTCAGTCGCGCGGCATCTACCTGCCGATCAGCGCGAAAGGCCGGCTGAGGGAGCTCCTGTCCAACTGGCCGGAAAAGGACGTGCGCTTCATTGTCGTGACCGACGGCGAGCGCATCCTCGGTCTCGGCGATCTCGGGGCGGGCGGGATGGGCATCCCACTTGGCAAGCTCGCGCTCTATACAGCCTGCGCCGGCGTACCGCCGCAATATTGCCTGCCGATCGTCCTCGACGTCGGCACCAACACTCAGAGCCTGCTCGACGATCCGCTCTATCTCGGATTGCGACAGCACCGCGTGCGCGGCGACGAGTATACGGCCTTCGTCGACGAGTTTGTCGATGCGGTGGAAACGCTCTATCCGAAGTGCTGCATCCAATGGGAGGACTTTGCCAACATCAACGCTGTGCCGATCCTGGCTCGCTATCGCGACAAGATCTGCACTTTCAACGACGATATCCAGGGCACCGCCGGCATCGCGCTCGCCGGCATCCTCGCCGCCTTGCGCCTCACCGGACAGAAGCTCACCGACCAGCGCTTCTTGTTCCTCGGGGCTGGGTCGGCCGCAACCGGAATTGCCGAGCTGATCAGCCTCGTGATGGCACAGGAAGGCGCGGATCTAGCCGAGGCGCGGCGCCGCAATGCGCTATTTGACGTCAACGGGCTCCTGGTGACCGGGCGCACAGACCTCGCTGATTTTCAAAGGCCGTTCGTCCAGGACCGCAGGCCGGTCTCAACCTTTGTCGAGGCGGTCAAGGCGCTGCGTCCGACCGGCATCATCGGCGTAAGCGCCGTGCCGAAGCTATTCACCCGCGAGGTGATCGAGGCCATGGCGGCCAACAACGAGCGCCCGATCATCTTCCCCTATTCGAACCCGACCTCGCGCTCAGAATGCACGGCGGAGGAAGCCTATCGATGGTCCGACGGTCGGGCCGTTTTCGCCAGCGGCAGCCCATTCCCGCCGGTCGAGATCGCCGGCCGCCGCTTCGTGCCCGGCCAGGGCAATAATGTCTACATTTTCCCAGCGATGGGCATGGCGGTGTTCGCCACCGAGGCGAGCCGGGTGACCGAGGAGATGTTCATTGTCGCCGCGCAAGCGGTCGCCGAGCAAGTCACCGAGGAGAACCTCTCGATGGGGCTGATCTACCCGCCGCAGAGCCACATCCTCAAGGCGTCGGTCCACGTCGCCGAACGGATCGCCGCGTACATTTTCGACCAGGGGCTGGCGCGGACGCCGCGGCCGAAGGATATCGGCACGCTGATCCGGGATCACGTCTACCGTCCTGCCTATTCGGAGTAGGGCGGATGGCCCAGGTGGTCGATCGTCATGCCTATCAGGACATAACGCGCGCCGATGTGCGCCCCGAGGCGGCCCTGCCGCGCCTCGGGGATTACTGGTCGCGGTAGGGACGGTGATTACTCACCGCCTTCCGCACAGATCCCGGCGTGCGGCTCTTCCGCACTGGGCTCCTGCTAGAAGTCGGCGTCTGCGAATTTGTAACTTTCGTGGCTCAATAGCCCACCCCACACGATGGCTGTGTACGCTTCGCGACGGTCGTCACCTTCCGCCCCGCAACACTCGCTACCGAGCGCCTTCCACCGGCTGGAAACTGCCAGCTTCTCCTGGCGCACTGACACTTTCCTAAATCCCTCATCCCGGGGGATTACGGTTATGGGGTGGGCGACGCCGAACGGCCCCCGTTTGTCGGACCAGGATTTCATGGGACGACGATTTCATGTGACTCCTTTCGGGCGGCCCAACCGTCTTTGGTTCAGCTGGCGTGAACACTGGAGCTGACCGATGAGCCTCAAGGACAAGACCATAGTGGTGACGGGCGGCAGCCGTGGCTTGGGCCTTGGGCTCGTCGAGGCCCTGGTGGATCGGGGCGCCAAGGTCACGGTCGTCGCGCGCGACCAGGCCGCGCTCGACGCCGTGAAGCAGCGATTCGGCGTCGCCGTGATTTCGGCGGACGTCAGCGAAGAGGGGGCCGCCCAGCGCATCCTCGCCGACGTCCGCCCCGAAGTCCTGGTACTGAACGCCGGCGCCACGCCGCGAATGGGGCCGCTCGATCAGGTCAGTTGGGCGGACTTCACCGTCACCTGGGAAGCGGACGTGAAGGCCGGGCTCTATTGGCTGCAAGCGGCGCTCAACCTGCCGCTAAATCCGGGGAGCCGTGTTCTGGTGGGCTCGAGCGGCGCGGCCATTAACGGCTCGCCGCTTTCGGGCGGCTACGCCGGCGCAAAGCACATGCTTCGGCTCATGGCGAAGTACGCGAACGGGATCGCCAAACAGAAAGAGCTGGGGATTCGATTCCAGGCAATCCTACCTATGCAGATCATCGGCGGGACCGGGGTCGGAGACGAGGCCGCCCGCGCCTACGCTCGGTCGCTGGGCCTGGAGCTCGAGGCGTACCTGGGCCGGTTCGGCGCGCCTTTGCCGCCTCGCCAATTTGGCGACGTTGTGGTCGCGGTGCTGGAGGATCCAAAGTACGCGGCCGGCGTCGCCTTCGGCCTGAAAGGCGATACGGGAATCACGATCCTCGAGGGAGAGGCGACTTGAGCGAACCCGCGTCCTCATCGCTCACGCCGCGCCAGGAGCAGCTTTTGGCGCTCGCCAGCGGGTTGCGGCCCGAGCTTCACCGCTATTGCGCGCGCCTGATGGGCTCGGTGATCGATGGAGAGGATGTGGTGCAGGATACGTTGGCTCGGGCCTACGCCGCGCTGGACGAGCTCGAGGAGGTTCCGCCCTTGCGCGCCTGGCTGTTCCGGATCGCCCACAATCGCGCGCTTGACCTGCTGCGCAGCCGTGCGATCCGTGCGGCCGAGCCGCTCGACGCAGCGCATGAGGTCGCCGACCCGGCGAGCCCAGATCCTTTGGAGGTCATGATGAGACGGGAGGCGGTCGAGACCGCAGTGTCGCGGTTCGCTGAGCTTCCGACCACCCAGCGCAGCGTGGTTATCCTCAAGGACGTGCTTGACCAGTCTCTGGAGGAGATCGCCGCCGTGCTCGATCTCACGGTCAATGCGGTGAAGGCCCACCTTGCGCGGGGACGAGCCCGGCTCAAAGTCATCAACGCCGCAGCGCTGGGTCATCCCGCGCCGCGTCCGCCATCGCCGGCCGTCGCCCGCTATGTCGCGCTGTTCAACCAGCATGACTGGGAAGGACTGCGGGCAATGCTGGCCGACGACGTGCGGCTGATCCAGTCGGCACATCCGCAACGCGTCGGCGCCGCCGAAGTGAGTATGTTTTTCGGCATCTATTCTCGCAGCGCCCCCGTGCGCCTTGTTCCCGCCTGGCTCGAAGGCCGCGAGGTGATCGCGGTCTACGAGGATCCCAAGTCGAAACCCAGCTATCTGATGTGGCTGGAATGGCGGGATGGCCAAATCAGCTTCATCCGCGACACCAAATATGTCCGCTACGTCATCGACGACGCGGAGCTGGCCCTTGCGCCCGGCGGCGAGCCTCCAGGCGAGACGACGGCCAGCGGATGAGGGTGGCCCAAACTGTCGCCGACGAGCGCCGGCTCAAGCCGACGTTCGGAACGCGAGCCTCCGCTACGCCGCCTCAGTTCCAGTGGTTGATCTGGATCGCCGCGGGCGAGAGGATGGCGGCGAACAGGGCGGGGGTGAACAGGGCGGGAAGGAAAAACAGGATCATCGGCACGGTCAGCGTCGGCGGCAGCGCCGCCGCCTTTTTCTCTGGGTTACGGGGTTACGGTGACAGTGCATTCTATCTCCCCTGGAGCCGGCGAACGCCGAACGGCTGGAGCATCTGTCGCGCGGTCATACCGAAAACCGTAGGGCTTTCGGTCGGTCGCTCGGCGTTTCACCGGGTCGACTCAATTCGCCTCAGCAGGGCGTCGTCGGCGTAGCCGTCGGGTGGAAGGCCGTTCTTCTCCTGGTATTTCCGGACCGCGCCGCGCAGCGCCTCTCCGACCATGCCGTCGACATCGCCGGGATCGTAGCCCATGTTCTTGAGCCTCAGCTGAAGATTGCGCACCTCGTCCGGTTTGAGCGCTGCGTCCGATCGGGGCCAGGAGGCGACGAGACCCGTCCCGCCGCGGATGGCGTCGCCGAGCAGGGCGACGGCGAGCGCGTAGGCCGTGGACGAATTGTAGGTCTTGATGACGTTGAAGTTGCTTGTGATCAGGAAGACCGGCCCCTTGAGCCCGGCCGGAATCAGGAGCCGTCCTTCGCCGGCGGCAGGAAACGGCTTGCCGTCGGCGCGGAGCACGCCGCGGCTGGCGAAGCTGGAAAAAGGCGCCGCAGTCGCCGAATTCGGCGTCGGCGAGGGCGAAGCCCGGCGGGAGCGTGACCTCGAAACCCCAGGTAAGGTCGCGCGTCCACCCGTTGCCTGCCAGGTAGTTCGCGGCCGAGCCGATCGCGTCCGGCGCGCTGGTCCAGATGTCACGCCGGCCGTGGCCTTCGAAGTCGACTGCAAAGGCGAGAAAGCTCGACGGCATGAACTGCGTCTGCCCCATCGCCCCCGCCCAGGACCCGACCATCGCGCGCGGCGCGATGTCGCGCGCCTCGAGGATCACAAGGGCGGACAGGAGTTCGTCACGGAAATAATCGCCGCGAAATCGCGCGAAGGCGAGGCTGGCGAGCGAGCGGACAATGTCGAACGAGCCGGGGGACGCGCCAAAATCCGTCTCCAGGCCCCAGATGCCCATCAGGATCCCAGGGTCGACGCCGTATGTCCTGCTCGCCTTATCGAGCCAGGGCGCGACCGCCAGCGCCTTGTCGCGGCCGCGCGCGACGCGATCCGGCGACACCGCTGTGCCGATATAGTCCCAGATCGGGATCGTGAACTCGGCCTGCTGTTTCGTCTCCTCGAGGACCCGCGGGTCGAAGACGACGCCGGCAAAGGCGCGGTCGAAGGTTTCGCGTGAGACGCCGAGCGTTTTGGCCATCGGCCGGAGCGTGGCGATGAAGTCGGCGAAGGCGCGGTCGCGGGCGAAGGGTGTGGGCTTCAACTCGGACGCTTGAGAGGCCAGGCAGCCCGACAGAACGAGGAAGGCGCTCGCCCAGGCGAGCGC
Source organism: uncultured Alphaproteobacteria bacterium (assembly GCA_963822215.1). GTDB lineage: Bacteria > Pseudomonadota > Alphaproteobacteria > Rhizobiales > Beijerinckiaceae > Roseiarcus. The sequence goes on along the minus strand of CAWGGX010000011.1, from coordinate 40,115 downwards.
CCTAAGCGAGTTGCGGAATGCCGCGCGGCAAATTCCGCCTTGAGGCATGAGCAGGGCTCTCCGATGCCGGGTCCGACGGCGCGAGACGCAGGGTATATCAAAAACGGCGCGTGAAGACCGCCTGTCGGCCGGGCGTGCGACGGGAGCGGGCGGGCGCCATTCCGGCCGACGCGGCCACTCAAACTTTCGCCGCTCTGGTCAAGATCGTCGCGGTCGGTCATGCTCGCGCGCGTGAGCGGACCAGCGTCGTCGACATCCGTGCCGAAGAGCATGCAGAAGCGCTACGATGAGATCGTCGCGCTCATGGACGACTTCTGCCGCGAGCTGCTCAATCCCGAATACGCCGTGCTTGCCCAGCGGATGGCGGCAGCGCTTTGTCGCAAACGACCGAGCCCGCTCGCAGCAGGTCAGCCGCGAACCTGGGCGTGCGGCATCCTGCACGCCCTCGGCCGGATCAATTTCCTGTCGGACCGCTCGACCGAGCCATACCTGACCATGGCGGAGATGTGCGCCGCGTTCGGCGTCGGTCAAAGCACAGCGAGCGCAAAGGCCGCCGTCATTGAACGCGCCCTCAACCTCCACCAACTTGATCCGAACTGGACGCTTCGCTCTCAGCTCGACAAGAACCCTCTTGTCTGGATGCTCCAAATCGGCGGCCTAATCGTAGACGTCCGGAAGGCTCCCAGGGAGATCCAGGAACTCGCTCTGGCCCAAGGGCTCATCCCTTATCTTCCCGACGACCAATCGTAGGCGTGGTTTCCGGCCGTTTCACCAATCGAGCCCGTCGCGGCGCAGCTCGGACATGAGAGGCGTGCGTTCGGCTTAAGCCCCGTCCGCGAAAGGCAAAGCGCTTATGACGGCCCCGGTGTCGAAAAGGATGTCCGCCTCGATCGCGGCGACACGGCTGCTTTCGTGCCAAAGCCCCTCGGCTACATGCAGGAAGACCGCCACGGCACAGTTGAAATCCGGTCTCCCATCGCCGCGCGCGCGACCCGAAAAGCGCGACACGTTCGACGCGCGAACGGCAGACCGGCGAGAGCGCCGCCGGACTCGGCCGACAACCGGATCGATCCCAACGACGCTACTCCTTGATGTCGTCCGGCCTCGGCATGGAAATGATGCTGTAGCCGGCGTCGACGAAATGGATCTCGCCGGTCACGCCTTCCGACAAGCTCGACAGCAGGTAAAGCGCGGCGCCGCCGACGTTCTCGATCGTCACCGTCCGCCTCAAGGGGGAGTGGGCGCGCTCAAAGTTGAACATGAAGCGCGCGTCCGCGATGCCGGCGCCGGCGAGCGTGCGGATCGGGCCGGCGGAAATGGCGTTGACGCGAATGTTGTCGGGGCCGAAGTCGGCGGCAAGATAGCGCACGCTCGATTCGAGCGCCGCCTTGGCCACGCCCATGACGTTGTAATTCGGCATCACCCGCGTCGAGCCGCCGAAGGTCAAGGTCAGCATCGAACCGCCCGACGACATCAGGATCGCTGCGCGTTTGGCGACCTCGGTGAACGAGAAGGCCGAGATGACCATGGTGCGGACGAAGTTTTCCCGGGTCGTGTCGGCGTAGCGGCCTTTGAGTTCGTTGCGGTCGGAAAAGCCGATGCAATGGACGAGGAAGTCGAGCGTCCCCCACTCCTCGGCGAGGCGAGAGAAGAGCGCGTCGACCGAGGCGAGATCCTCGACGTCGCACGGCGCGATCAGCGTCGATCCAAGGCTCTCCGCCAGCGGCGTCACCCGCTTGCCGAGCGCCTCGCCCTGGTAGGTGAAGGCGAGTTCGGCGCCTTCAGCCGAAAGGGCCTTGGCGATCCCCCAGGCGATCGAGTGGTCGTTGGCCACGCCCATGACCAGACCGCGCTTCCCCTGCATGAGGCCCGACGACATCGTTCGCTCCTCTATGGTTCGTGGGTCGCCAGGTTCCGCTCTTCGCGCCGTCACGCGTCGACGTGCTTGAAGACGAGCGTGGCGTTCGTCCCGCCGAAGCCGAAGGAGTTCGAAAGGACCGCGCGCAGGGCGACGTTGTCCCGCCGCTTGCGGACGATCGGCATGTCGGCGAAGGCCGGATCGATCTCGTCGATATGGGCGCTCTCGCAGATGAAGCCGTTGCGCATCATCAAGAGCGAATAGATCGCCTCGTGCACGCCCGTCGCCCCCTGTGAATGCCCGGTCAGCGATTTCGTCGCCGAGATCGGCGGGCACTTCTCGCCCGAGCCGAACACTTCGCGCAGCGCCTCGATCTCCTTGATGTCGCCGACCGGGGTCGAGGTCGCGTGCGGGTTGATGTAGTCGATCGGGACCTTCACCGTCGAAAGCGCCTGGCGCATGCAGCGCGCCGCGCCCTCGCCCGATGGCGCGACCATGTCGTGCCCGTCCGCGGTTGCGCCGTAGCCGACGATCTCGGCGTAGATCTTGGCGCCGCGGGACCTCGCGCGCTCGTAGTCCTCGAGCACCAGCACGCCTGCGCCGGCGGAAATCACGAACCCGTCGCGGTTCTTGTCATAGGCGCGCGAGGCGCGGGCCGGCGTTTCGTTATAGGCCGACGACATTGCGCCCATCGCATCGAACAGCACCGACAGCGTCCAGTCGAGCTCCTCGCAGCCGCCCGCGAACATCGCGTCCTGCTTGCCCATGAGGATCTGCTCGTAGGCCGCGCCGATGCAATGATTGGAGGTCGCGCAGGCCGAGGAGATCGAGTAGCTCACGCCTTTGATCTTGAACCAGGTCGAAAGCGTCGCCGAAGCGGTCGAGCACATGGACTTGGGCACCGCAAACGGTCCAACGCGCTTCGGTCCCTTGGTTCGGGTGACGTCGGCGGCTTCGACAATCGCGCGGGTCGAGGGGCCGCCCGATCCCATGATAATCCCCGTTCGCTCGTTGGAGACGTCCTCGGGCGCGAGCCCGCTGTCGACGATCGCCTGGTCCATGGCGACGTGGTTCCAAGCCGTGCCGCCGCCGTGGAAACGCATCGCCCTGCGGTCGACCACCTCTTCGGCGACAAGGGTCGGAGCGCCATGGACCTGGGAGCGGAAGCCGAGTTCGGCCAGCTTCTCCGCCCGCGTCACGCCGGACCGGGCGTCGTGAAGGCTGGCGACGACCTCCTGGGCGTTGTTCCCGATCGACGATACAATGCCCATGCCCGTGACGACGACGCGTCTCATCCCTGCTTCTCCATGATCGCGCGTCTCGGCAGACTCGACTCTCAGGCTGACACTGGGCTGGCCGGTGTGAACAGGCCGACCCGCATGTCTTTCACGTCGTAGATCCGCTTGCCGTCGGCCTCCAGCCAACCGTCGGCGATGCCGAGAACGAGTTTGCCCTTGAAGACTCGCTTGATATCGACGCCATAGACGACTTTCTTGACTGTCGGAAGTACCTGATCGGCGAACTTCACCTCACCGACGCCGAGGGCGCGGCCCCGGCCGGGCAGACCGAGCCAGCCAAGAAAGAACCCGGTAAGCTGCCAAAGCGCGTCAAGACCGAGGCAGCCGGGCATGACCGGGTCGCCCTTGAAATGGGAATCGAAAAACCACAGGGTCGGCTTGATGTCGAACTCGGCCCGCACCTCGCCCTTGCCCCTCGCGCCGCCTGTCTCCGAAATTTCGGATATGCGGTCGAACATCAACATCGGGGGGAGCGGTAACTGGGCGTTGCCGGCGCCGAACAATTCGCCTCTGCCGCAGGCCAGGAGATCCTCGTAACCGAAACTGCTGCGCCGTTCTGCCATTTTGCGCCGTCTGCCGTTCGGGTCGACGCGGCAAGACGCTCGGACCCTTGAAGGCGGCTTCGTAACACAAGCGCTCTATCATCGAAAGCGTGGCGGAACCACGCTGCGTTTTTGAGGCGCCTGATGCGCCGGGGTCGCATATTGGCCGCCTCCGCAGGCTCCAGCAGGCCCGATCGGCGGGCGGCTCAGTCGGGCGCGGCGTAGGCCGAGGCGATCAGGCCCTGCTCAGTGACGACGACCCAGTTCGGGCCCTGGCGCTCGACCCGTTCGATCCGCCCGGCGCCCGGCAGAACATCGCCGGGCCGAACGGCCCGCTCGCCGTAGCGGCCGCCGATCACGGCCACGTCGTCGCGCGCCCCGAGCACGACGTAGTCGCGCAGGATCGGCCTCGGCCGGTCGATCGAGCCGGTCGGGTCCAGGGACACGTTGTTCCCGAACCTTGGCGGCTGCGGCGCAGGGGGCTGCGGCCCCGGCACGGCGGGCGCCGGAGGCGCGGGCTTCTTCTCGAGCTTTTCGAGCCGCGCGGAGATCTCTGCCGCGCGCGCGGTCGTCCCGCGATCGACCCGCTCGCCGAGCTTCTCGATCCTGGCGTCCTGCTCGTGGTCGAGCTTCTCCACCCGCTGCGAGAGCTGCGCGATGGCGGCGCCGAGCTCGTGCGAGGTGTCGGCGGCGCCCTTCAGGTCGTTGACCGAGCGGCGCAGCTCGGCAAGCTCGTCGCGACCCTTGGCGCTTTCGATCGCCTGCAACCGGGCGCCGAGCGAGGCGACGGTCTGAGCGAGCCGTCCATTCTCCTGCGTCCGCTCGGCGAGCAGGCCCGCCTGCCGGTGATGGTCGACGACCACGAACGCAACCGCGCTGACCGCGACGACAGCAAGCGCGACGGCGCCGATCGCGGCGGCGCGCCGTCGGAAGGCGCGGGCGGACGACGCGGCGATCCGGTCGTCAAACGCCTCCTCCCAGGGCGAGCGCTTCAGAACGAGCGGCAGCGCCGAGACGGGCTCGTCGTCCCCAGGACCCGCAACGGCGCGCGCTCCAGGGCCGGGCGACGGCTTGGCAATCGCTTTTCCGGCGCTCTCGCAGCTGCTCGCCGCGTCGGCGGCGTCGCGATTTTGGTCGTCGGAGTCTTGATCGTCGTGGTCGTTCATTGAAGATCGTTCATTGAAGATCGCTCATTGAAGGGTCGCTCATCGGGGCGGCGGTCGCCCGCGCTTCACGAATGTCTGCTTGATTGTCCGCCGGCCTGCTTAACGAAGCGTTGACCAAAGGGCAGACCGGGGCAAGAAGGTGAACGTCGTCGTGACGAATTTCGGGGTCGCACAGCTGAAGCGCTCTGCGTTGTCGAGACGGGGTCAGGGCAAAACGGTGAGGAAGCGATGAGCATGACAAAGGTCAAATCGGTTGCCGGCGCGGTCGCGGTTTTGGCGTTGAGCGCAAGTTTCGCGCTTGCGTTGTCGGGCGCTGACGCGATCAAGCAGCGCCAGGCGCTGATGAAGGAGAACGGCGAGGTCACGAAGCCCATCGTCCCGATCCTGAAGGGCGAAGCCCCATTCGACCTCGCGGCGGTTCAGAAGGCCTTGAGAACCTACGCCAACGCCGCGGAGAAGATGCCCACACTGTTCCCGCCAGACAGCAAGACGGGCGATACCAAAGCGTTGCCGGCGATCTGGGAAGACACGGCGGACTTCGACGCCCGATTCAAGAAACTCGGGGACGACGCGGCGGCCGCGCTCGCTACGGTCAAAGACCCGGCCAGCTTCAGGGCGACCATGCCGAACTTCTACAAGAACTGCGGCGGGTGCCACGAGAAGTATCGCGCCAAGGAGAATTGAACCACGGCGACATCAATGACGACCGAGCGAACGGCGCTCTCGGTGGGCGTCGCGATCATCGTCGTGGGTCTCGCTGCGGCGCTTTGGGTCGTCAGCGCGCCGCGGCCGATCGATCCGGAGACGGCGCACGCGGTCTCGGCGCCAGGCGACCCAGCGGCAGGGCGGAACGTGTTCTTCCTTGCCGGCTGCGACTCGTGCCACATGTCGACGGGTCAGACCGATCCGATGCGGCTCGGCGGCGGCCAGGAGCTGAAGACGCCGTTCGGCTCCTTCTTTCCGCCCAACATTTCGTCCGACCGGACCGACGGCATCGGCGCCTGGTCGGCGGTCGATTTCGCCAACGCGCTGATGGCCGGCGTTGCGCCAAATGGGGGGCACCTTTATCCGGCGTTCCCCTATCCGTCCTATGCGCGGATGTCCGTCCAGGACGCGCGCGACCTGCTCGCCTTTCTACGCACGATCCCGGCCGTCTCCGGGCGTGCGCCGCCCGACGCGCTCGCGTTTCCGTTCTCGATCCGCAGGGCGGTCGGCTTCTGGAAGCTTCTGTACATGCCTGCGGTCTGGCGCCCGCTCACGGCGGATCCGGCCGATCGCGAAGCGGTTGGCCGCTATCTCGTCGAGGGGCCGGGCCATTGCGGCGAGTGCCATTCCCCCCGCAGCGCGCTCGGCGGCGTCATCGCGTCGCGCCGCCTCACTGGGGCGCCGCTGCCCGACGGCAAGGGCAAGGCCCCGAACATTACCGCGACCGGCCTTGCGGACTGGACGGAAAGCGATCTCGCCTTCGCGCTCTCGACCGGCATGACGCCGTCGGGCGATTCGCTCGGCGGCCCGATGGCGGCGGTGGTTCGCAATCTCGGGAAGGTTCCCGAACCGGACGTGGCGGCGATGGCCCGTTACCTCAAGACCTTCAGCCCCAGCGGCGGATCGTGACCAGCCGCCTCACTCTGCAGCGGCCGCGGCGTCCTTGCGGATGCGGTCGATCATCGCACGGACGCCGTTCGAGCGCTGCGGGGTGAGGTGCTGCTCGAGGCCGAGCCCGCGGAACGTGGCGATGGCGTCGGTGTTGAGAATGTGCTTCGGCGTCTGATCCGAGAAAAGCGCAATCGCGATGGCGATCAGGCCGCGCACGAGATGCGAGTTGCTGTCGCCGCGATAGTGGAGCACCGACTGGCCCGCCGCGCTTTTGCGCAGGTCTTTTTCGAGCCAGACCTGACTGACGCATCCGCGGACTTTGGTCTCGTCGTTGTGGGCCTCCTCGGGCAACGGCTCGAGGCCGTGGCCGAGCTCGATCACATAGCGATAGCGGTCCTCCCATTCATCGAGGGACGCGAAATCCTCCTGAATCGTGTCGAATGCAGTCACCACGGCCTCACAAACCTCAAGGGAGGCCAGTATAGCGGGGAGCGGCCGGCCGTGACCAGCGCCGTCGGCGAGCGCGGCTATTGCGGCGGTCGGCGCGGCGGGGCCGCCCAGCCTTTTGGCGCTGGGTCCGGAACATTCGGGACCTGTCCCTGATCCGTCGGGACCGCGTCCCCGGTCGCCTGGACCACGCGACCGACGAGTCCGGCCGCAGCGGACGCGTCGAGCGCCTTGCGCAGTTCGCCAACACGTCTCCGGCAGTCCTCGGCGACGCCCCGAACGCAGGGCGCGAGCGGGTTGCCGTTGGTCAGGCTGGCGACCCGGTCAGAGATCAGCGAGCCGAAGTCGAGCGGCATAGCGCTGTAGACCAACCCAAGCCAGAAGATCGTCCGCGCGATGAATCCCATGGCCGCCTCCGATGACGCAAGGGTAACCGGTAGGCGCCAAAGAAGCATCTATACGCGTGGCAGAATTGACGGCGCAGCAGACGCGCTTCATTAACCAGAAAGTTTGACGGTTGACGAATTTTTTACCATCATTGGCGTCGAAGCTAGCGAATTCGTAACCGGCTTCTCAACCTTAGCATTGGGTTAAGACGCGCCTGCGATCAATCGGACGGGACGCCGGGATCGCGAGCCGGATCGTCCGGTCGCGGCTCGGACCCGCGTCCCGGGAGACGGCAGATCGGAGAGACGACAATGATCGAAGCGCTCGCGCGGATCCGCAACGATTCTATCCTGTCGCGGCCAAGCAGGAAAACGGCCCGCGGCGGGGGCGCGCTTCGGCGCGTGGCGGACCGCGCCTTCGCCTTGCCGCCTCGCCTCTATATCGGCGCCATCCTGTCGGCTCTGCTCGCTGGCATCGGCGTGAACGCCCTCATTCTCCAGCGCGAGCGGCATCCGGCGCCGCTGTTTGCTCCGCCGCCGCCAAAAATCGTCGCGCCCGCCCCGGTCGCGCCGCCGCCTGCGCCCCCGCCGGCTCCGGCCGTCGCGCGCGAGGCGCCGGCGCCCGTCGCGGCGGCTCCGCCGCCCATCCGCGCGGGCGGCGCGCAGCGCGCGTCCGACCCGATCGGCGATCTTCTGCGCGGCGACCCTCCGGCGGTCGACGACCCTCATCTGGTCGTCGCTGCGCAGACGGCGCTTGCCAAGCTCGGCTATTCGGTAAAGGCCGACGGCGCCCAGGGCGCCGCGACCGACCAGGCGCTGCGCGATTTCGAGCGCGCCCACGGCCTGCCGATCTCGACCGAGATCACTTCCCATCTCGTCAAGCAGCTGACGTCGGCGGCGCGGGCCGCAGCGCGCTGAGGTGCGCCTGCGGTCCGACATCTGGGTCGCGGCCTATCTGCGCCGGCGCAACGCCGAAAACTCGGTCGCCGCGCTCCGCCGGCGGGGCGCGGCGGAAGCGGGGGCGATCTTCGTCAAGATCGACCGATTGGACGGCCGCGTCGCGCTTTACGGACCGGCCCCGCAATCGCTCGCGACCGAACTCCCGCCTGGCGTCGACCGCCTGTTTCTGCGCATGCACGAGCCGCAGTGGATCGATCCGGTCGATGCGGAGGCGCGGCTCGCGCGGCAGGTCCGCTTCGACCCGGACCTGTGGATTGTCGAAGTCGAGGATCGCGACGGCGAGCCGCAGATCGACCTCGCGCCCTGATATGGCGTCCTGAGCGCCGCCAAGATCGGTCCCCCTTCCGGTCGGCGGAAAACCGGCTCTGGGTAGCGCCGCCGACGATTTGGTTTCCCTGCTAGCAGGGAATTTTCCTCCGCCGCGGTCCTCGGTCTGGTCCAGAAAGTCCTGCAATGTTATGGCGTTGCTGGAGTTGCAACCTGCCGGTTGCGCGCTGGAGCGCGCGCGGAACAGGGAATTTCAAACGACCGGAACAGGCAATTATCAGGCGTTTGCGGAGCGGAACAGGGAAAGAACAGGCGGGCAAAACGAGGGCGCAAGATCGGGCGCGGCCGGGTTGCAAGGGGTCGCCGGCATTCCCTTCCTACGCGCGTGGTAGGTGGCCCATGCGAGCACTCGGATGTGGCGCCACAGAATTCGTCGAAAAATCATCTCGCTCTAACAACGGTAAATTCGTCACAGATTCGCGACTGTTTTTTAACACGCCTGAAAGCGTTGAAGGATAGTGTCCTTTCGTATCGGTCCAGAAAGCCGAACGTTACGTTAGGCTATCATAAGATAAATAGGAGTGCGTGTGATGCGTAAAGAGTTAAGAAAGCTTATCCGTGATGAATCTGGCGTCACCGCGATCGAGTATGCGTTGATCGCAGCGCTGATCTCAGTCGTCCTCGTTACTGCAATGGGGACCCTCGGGGGCGACATCAAGACCGCGTTCGCAAACATCGGAGCAAGCCTCACAGCAGCGCAATGAATCTCAAGTATAAAAAGTAAGAACCGCAGGCGCCGACGGGCGACTGTTCCTGGCGCCTGCGCCGGCGGGATCGATCCTCCCGTCCTTGCCAGTCGCCGCGTAGCAGTCTCTCCCGTTCCTAGCCGGATTCCGACCGAACGCAACTTCCCGATGCCATCCGCCCTCCTCGTCGCCCTTGTCGCAGCCGTCTTCCCCGGCCTAATGGCGCTGTCGGCCTCGATGGACCTCATGACGATGACCATCCCGAACGCCATCCCGCTGGCGCTGGCGTTCGGCTATCTCGGGCTGTCGGCGGCGCTCGGCTTGCCGGCCGAGACCGTCGCCTTCGGCCTTGCCTGCGGCTTGGCGGTGTTCGGCGTCGCGTTTTTCATGTTCTCCCGCAACTGGATCGGAGGCGGCGACGCCAAGCTCGCCGCGGCGATCGCGCCCTGGCTCGGATGGGGCGGCGTTCTCGACTTTGCCATCGCCGCCTCGATCTTCGGCGGCTTGCTGACTCTGGCGATCCTTGCCGCCCGAACACAACCGCTTCCCGAGGCGCTCACGCGCCAGACCTGGATTGCCCGGCTCCTCCGCCCCGGCTCCGGTGTCCCCTACGGAATCGCGCTGGCGGCTGCCGGCGTCATTCAGTTCCCGCACAGCCCCATCTGGCTCGCCGCCGTCACCTGAAGCGGCCGACTTGACAGCGCCCAACGGCAAAATCCCGTCAACAAGATTTGATAAAGCTTGTGCCAAGCTTATGCTTTCCGCAACGGCATTAAGGACGACCGCAACGATAAACGCTACGATTTTGGTTGCCGGGGAACAACCGAGTAGTTCCATTCGGGATGGAACGCATCGCCGCGGATGTCGAGGTGTTCCATCTCGGCCTTGGTGACCCTTATGCCTTTCTCGTAGATCCTCGTGTCGAGGGCGCTCTCGACTTTGAGCCCTGTCTTGGTGCTTGTCGCCGCGATGAGGTCGATGATGGTGGCGTGGTCTGTGAGCGGCCGGCCGCGCCAATTCTGCGTGATGCGGCAGAACAGGCGGTGCTCGATCTTGTTCCATTTCGATGTGCCTGGTGGATAGTGCCGGACCTTGATCGTAAGGCCGGTCTCGTCCGCGAGCTTCTGCAGCTCCACTTTCCAAAGCCGCACACGTGAGCCGTTCGAGCCGCCGCAATCTGCCGTGATCGTCAGCTCGCCTGCCTTCGGATAGCGCGCCTGGCCGATCCTTTCGAGCCAAGTGCGAATAGAGGCAACCGCGAACTCGGCCGTGTCGCAGGTGATGCCGAGGCTGACCCAACCCGCATCAGCGGCAATATCATAAACGCCATAGGGCGCGACCTTGCCGAGCTTCTTGTCCTCGAAGTCGTGCACTTTCACGCGTTTGGGATCACCCTTCGGCCGCCAGTCGCCGCCGGCGTTGCGGTAATTGCCGACCAGTTCCTTTTTCTTCGTATCCACGGAAATGACGGGCTGGCCAGCCGCCTGAGCCGCAAGGACTTCGGCGTTAATGTATTCAAACTGCGCATTGCGATCGGGGTGGCTCGAACCCTCGTCGGCTTTCCGGTTGACCTGCCGTGAGAAACCGATCTCGATGAGCAGCTTGCGCACGCTGTTGGGGCTGATCGAGTGGCCCATGGCGACAAGCGCGGACGCCAGCTTGTCGAGACTCTTCGATACCCACAGCAGCGGGCGGGCCGGGTCGCCCAGCGTCGCCGGCTCAACGAGGCGCTTGAGATCATCGAGCAGCGTTGCGTCCGTTTCGGTCAATGATCGAGGGCCGCCGCCTTCACGGCGAACTCGGCCAGGAGCAAGTGGCGGCGCATCGAGCTCCTTCAGTCCACGTCCGATGGTGCTGCGCGCCAGACCCGTGACGCTTGACACGACCGCCAGACCACCCCATCCGGCGGCGCGCGTCTCGCTTGCCGCAAACAACCGGCGACCGCGTTCGTCCCGTTTCGAACCGTCCGCTTCCCAACGTTGCCGAATTGCCCGCCAATCGATCATCCAATCGCTGCTAGCGCGCCGCGCCGCGCCGAGGAATCGCCCACAACCGAGTCAAAAGGTCGCATGGCCATTCACGGCCAATCCCGATTCACTTATCGTTGTGGTTGTCCTAAGAGTTCGATATATGCCTTTAAGAAACCGCTACATCCACGTCTGATACGTTTCGTTAACTGCGTCTTGACGATTTTCAGCTTAATTGAACCTGAGGGACAGGTTTCTCAGGGTTTGCGTCACATGAATCGAAGGCTCGGCATCGTCGTCGCGGTCGCGATTGCGACCTTCGGCGGCGCGTACGCGCTGCTGTCGGGCGGCCAGAGCGCGAGGCTGGCCGCTCCGGTCGCCGCGCAGAAGCCAGAGCCGGACGTCGATCAGGTGCTGGTCGCCGCGCGGGACCTGCCGATGGGCGCGGTCGTTGGAGAGGACGCATTCGGCTGGCAGCCTTGGCCCAAGGCGGGTCTGTCGGAGGAGATGATCTCACGGTCGACCTCCGCCGACGCCGTCCGGGAAATGAACGGATCGATGATCCGCTCCGACTTGCTGCGCGGCGAACCGATCCGGCGTGAAAAGCTCGTCAAGGCGGGCGCTGGCGGTTTCATGTCGGCGGTCCTGCCCAGCGGCAAGAGGGCGGTTGCGATCAAGATCGACAACGGCGGCGACACCTCCGCCGGCGGCTTCATCGTTCCGGGCGATCGGGTCGATGTCGTGCGGCTCGCCCGCGACGACGAGGCGACCAAGGCCCGCGGCGTCGAGGTCGTGACCGCCGAGACCGTTCTCGTCAACGTTCGAGTGCTCGCCATTGGACAGAACATCGAAGAGCAGAACGGCAAGAAGGTCGTCACCGGCGCCAACGCAACGCTCGAACTCGAACCCGATCAGGTCAACCTGATCGTGCTTGCCCAGCACGCAAGCGCCGGCGGGCTCGATTTGGCGCTGCGCAGCCTCGCCGACAGCCGGGGGAACCCGACCACCGTGGCCGCGGGACACGCTGGCCTGACCGTCATCCGCTTCGGCGCAGCGCAGCAGGCGGCCCAATGACCTGGCGGCGATCCATTCTCGGCGCGGCCATCGCGCTTGGCCTCGCCGCGACGTTCTGCGGTTCGGCGGCCGGCGCCCGCGCGGCCGAGCCCGATTCGGCATTCGCTGCGCCAAACCGCATCGGCGCCACCGCCCGCAACCTGCAGCTTGGCGTGGGCAAGTCGGTGATCGTCGATTTGCCCGAGGAAGCCGGCGAGATTTATGTCGGCGATCCGAAGATCGCCACCGCCATCGTCCGCTCGGCACGGCGGATTTACATCTCTGGCGTCGCCAACGGCCAGACGACGATCTTCGCCCTCGCTCCGGACGGGCGCAAGATCACGGTTCTCGACGTCTCGGTCGGGCGCGACGTCGGCGCGCTCGTCAACATGCTGGCGGTCGCGTTGCCCGGCAATGACATCCACGTCCGCACGGTCGCCGATTCGATCATCCTCACCGGTTCCGTCGCCTCGGCCGGCGATGCGCAGAAGGCGGTCGACATCGCGTCCGGCTTCCTCAACGACAGCGCGAGCTCCTTCTCCATCGGCGCGAGCGGCATTTCGGCCTCCGGCGGGACGAGCGGCAAGGTCATCAATTCGCTGACCATCCGCGGGCTCGACCAGGTGACGCTGCGGGTCACTGTCGCAGAGATTCGCCGGGAGGTCGCCAAGCAACTTGGCGTCACCCTGAGCGGCAGCGGACCCAACGGCAGCTTCCAGGTCGACAATCCCTTCGCCATCAATGGGGCGCTTACGGGGACCGCGGGGACGCTGAGCTGGGCCAAAGGGGGCAGCACGTTGAGCGCCACCTTACAGGCTTTCGAGCGGCAGGGCGTCGCCCATACGCTCGCGGAGCCGAACGTGACGGCGGTGTCGGGCGAGAGCGCCAAGTTCATGGCCGGCGGCACCATCCCGATCCCCAACGGCGAAACCTGCAATGCGGGCGTCTGTCAGATCAGCATCATTCAGCAGCCCTACGGAGTGACCCTCAATTTCACGCCCGTCGTCGTGTCCGTGGGCCGTATCCAGTTGCGCATCGCTACCGAGGTCACCGACATCGATTACTCGACGGAATTGCAATTGACGGGCCAGACGACCGGTCAGTCTGGCCAGGCCAACATCAACATCCCCGGTTTCCGCACCCGCAGCAACGTCACGACCGTCGAGTTGCCATCGGGCGGCTCGATCGCCACCGCCGGCCTCATCTCGACGCAGACCCAGCAGACGATCAACGGCGTGCCGGCGCTGATGAACCTGCCCATCCTCGGGGCCCTGTTCCGCTCACGCGACTACCAGCGCAACGAGACGGAACTGATGATCGTCGTCACGCCCTACATCGTCCACGCGATCGACCCAAGCCAGGTTGTTAAGCCGGATCAGAACTTCCAGGACGCCAGCGATCCGCAGGCCTGGCTTCTCGGCCGCGTCAACCGCCTCTACTCCACCGCCGGCGCGCTGCAGCCGTTGCCGGGCTACGCCGGCAAGATCGGCTTCATCACCCAATAAACGCGAGACTCGCCATGCGCGCACCCGAACGTCAACGAATTGCGGGCAAAGAGCGAGCGGAGCGCTTCCGCCTTGTTCTCAAATCCTGCGCGATTCTGGCTTTCGCCTTGCCGCTCGCAGCGGCGCTGACGGGCTGCGGGGCGCGATACGCCTCCTCCGATCCGGTCTTCCCCGGCGATTTCGAAGCGCGCCATCCGATCGCCCTCGTGTCTGCGCCGGCGACGATCGACGTCTTTCCGGCGCACGGCCGGCTCGACGGCCGGACCCTCGCCAATCTCAGGGCGTTCGTCGAGCGCTACCGCGCGTTCGGTTCGGGTGAGATAGTCATTCTCACCCCGGCGGCCGAGCGGCCGGACGCCGCCGCCGTCGGCGCCGTTCGGCAGGCGCTCGCAGGCGCAGGAGCGGCCAAAGTCGGTCTTTCGACCTACCCGGCGGGTCCGGGCGGCCGGGCGGCGCCGATCCGCGTCGCCTTCATGGGTCTCGAGGCGAAGGTCGCGACGCCGTGCGGAAACTGGCCCGAGGACCTCGCCTCGGGCTCCTCGCTCGAAGGTTGGCAAAACGAGCCCTACGCCAATTTTGGCTGCGCGTACCAGACGGTGCTGGCCGCGCAGGTCGACGATCCGCGCGATTTGATCCAGCCGCAGGCCCTCGGCCCCTCGGATCCCCTCATGCGGATGCGGGCGATCGACGCCGTTCGAAAGGGCCAGGATCCGGGCACGAAGTGGACGACCGATCTCGTCCCGATCGGCGGGAGCGGCTCGGGCGGCGGGAGCAGCCCGAGCGGGAGCAACTGACCGATGAGCCTCGTCGGCGTTCGCCCCGCCCCGGTCCAGATCGACCCCGTGCCGCGCATCTCAATCCAGGCGTTCTGCGAGTTGATCGAAGCCTCAGCGGTCGTCGCCGAGGCTGCGGCTGACCGGCGGATGGCGAAGGCGCAGGTGAAGCAGAACATGGGCGGCGCCGCGGCGGCGCTGGAGGCCTATCGCAACGCCGCCACGCCCAACGTCATCGTCCTGGAGGCGCCGGATGACCGGGAGGCGCTGGTCGCCCAGCTCGACGAACTCGCGCACTGCTGCGACGCCGGAACCAAGGTCGTGGTGCTTGGCCGAACCAACGACGTCTCGCTCTATCGTCAGCTGATGGCGCGGGGGATCAGCGAATATCTCGTGCCGCCGTTCGACGTCGTCGACTTCGTGCAGGCGATCTCGCAGCTCTTTCGCGCCCCCGGCGCAAAACCGCTCGGCCGGATCGTCAGCGTGATCGGGGCCAAGGGCGGCGTCGGCGCGTCGACCGTCGCGCACAATCTCGCATGGTCGCTCGCCTCGATCGCCGACAAGGCGACCATCATCGCCGATTTCGACCTCGCCTTCGGCACAGCGGGGCTCAACTACAACCAGGACCCGCCACAGGGCGTGGCCGACGCGGTCTTGGCCCCCGAACGCGTGGACGCGATGTTGGTCGACAGGCTCCTCGTCAAATGCGGCGACAATCTCAGTCTGCTCGCCGCGCCCGCGACGCTCGATCGCGCCCTCGACTTTTCCGAAGCCGCTTTCGACACGCTGATCGACGCGATGCGCGCCTCGACGCCCTGGATCGTCGTCGATCTGCCGCACCAGTGGAGCGGCTGGGTCCGCCGCACGCTGATCGCGTCCGACGACGTGATCCTCGTCGCCGCGCCAGACCTCGCCAACCTGCGCAACGCCAAGAATCTCGTCGACCTGCTCAAGGCCGCCCGGCCCCACGACCACTCGCCCCGCTTGGTGCTCAACGGCGTCGGCATGCTGCGGCGGCCGGAAATCGGCGCGGCCGAGTTCGCCAAGACGGTGGAGGCTAAGCCGGTCGCCATTTTTCCGCACGACGCCAAACTGTTCGGCGCCGCCGCCAACAATGGCCAAATGATCGCGGAGATCGAGCCGAAAGGAAAGGTCGCCGAGACCTTCGACGCGCTTGCCGCGTTGCTGGCCGGGGGAAGCGAGACGACGCGTTCGAAGAAGGGCTTTCTCGAGCCGTTGATGTCGGCCCTCGCCTGGGCGCGGGGATGAGCCGCCTCGTGCGCAGCGCGAATAGATAGGGGGCTTCGGCCATGTTCGGCAAACGCGCCACTCCCGGCGCAGATTTTTCGGCCGCCGATCGCGGGGTCGCGCCGCCAGGCGCAGCGCGCACGGAGAAACGGTCCCCGCCGCAGGCGGACGGCAAGTCGGACACGTACTTTCAGACCAAGGCGCTCATCTTCGGCGCCCTGATCGAGGCGATTGATCTTTCCGCGCTCTCCAAACTTGATCCCGACGACGCTCGCGACGAAATCCGCGACATCGTGCACGAGATCGTCGCGGTCAAGAATCTGATCCTATCGATCGCCGAGCAGGAGGATTTGCTCGACGACATTTGCAACGACGTGCTCGGCTTCGGACCACTCGAGCCACTGCTTGCCCGCGACGACATCGCCGACATCATGGTCAACGGTCCGGCGCGCTGCTTCATCGAGGTGGACGGCAAGATCCAGCTCACCAGCGTTCGCTTCCGGGACAATTCACAGCTGATGAACATCTGCCAGCGCATCGTCAGCCTGGTCGGGCGCCGGGTCGACGAGTCCTCGCCGATCTGCGACGCGCGCCTGCTCGACGGCTCGCGCGTCAACGTCATTGCGCCGCCGCTGGCGATCGACGGCGTCGCCCTCACCATCCGCAAGTTCAGGAAGGACAAGCTGACCCTCGACCAGCTCGTGCGCTTCGGCTCGATTTCTCCGCCCGGCGCCGAGATTCTCAAGATTATCGGCCGGGTGCGCTGCAACGTGCTCATCTCCGGGGGCACCGGCTCGGGCAAGACGACCCTGCTCAACTGCCTCACCCATTTCATCGACTCCGACGAACGCGTCGTCACCTGTGAGGACGCGGCCGAGTTGCAGCTCCAGCAGCCCCACGTCGTGAGGCTCGAAACCCGTCCGGCCAACCTCGAAGGCGCCGGGCAGATCACCATGCGCGACCTCGTGCGCAACTGCTTGCGCATGAGGCCGGAGCGGATCATCGTCGGCGAGGTGCGCGGGCCGGAGGCCTTCGACCTCCTGCAGGCGATGAACACCGGCCACGATGGCTCGATGGGCACCCTGCACGCCAACTCGCCGCGGGAGGCGCTGAGCCGACTCGAGTCGATGATCTCGATGGGCGGCTACACGTTGCCGATCAAGACCGTGCGCGACATGATCTCCTCGTCGATCGACGTCATCATTCAGGCGGCGCGCCTGCGCGACGGCTCGCGACGCATTACCCACATCACCGAGGTCGTCGGCATGGAAGGCGACGTGATCACCACCCAGGACCTGCTCGTCTACGACATTCTCGGGGAAGATGCGAAAGGCAAGCTGAAAGGGCGCCATCGCTCGACCGGCATCGGCCGGCCCCGCTTCTGGGAACGCGCCCGCGTGTTCGGCGAGGAGCAGCGGCTCGCGGCCGCGCTCGACGCGAGCGAAACGGACGAGGCGCAGTAATGCAAGTCGAAGTCAACCCGGATGGGCGCAGGCGCAATCGGCGGGGACGCGGATCTCACGGACGAGGCGTTGCATGATCCCGCCGATCCTTGTCGCCGGCGGCGCCGCGTCCGCAGTCGGAGTCCTGGCGCTGCTGCTCCTGGGCGGCGACACACGCGCCGACAAGCGGCGCGCGGCCGTCCATCGGTCGGGCGGCAAGCCGATCGTGGCCGCGACCCAGGCCGACAAGGCCCAGCGACGCAAGCAGATTGCCGACGGCCTGCGCGATCTGGAAAAGGCGAACCGCCGCCGCGTCACCCTGCGCAGCCGGCTCGAGCAGGCAGGTCTCTCAGTCAGTCCTCTGCAGTTCCTCGTCGGGTGCGCGATCGCGGGCCTCGCGACCGGAGTGGCGGCGTGGGTCCAGTCCGGCAGCCTCGTTATAGCGGGGCTCGTCGCGGTGATCGGGGGCGCCGGGCTGCCGCAATTCGCGCTCAAATGGTTGCGCAAGCGGCGGATCGCCAAGTTCATCGCAAATTTCCCGGCGGCGATCGACATCATCGTGCGCGGCGTCAAGTCCGGCCTGCCGCTCGGCGACACGATCCGCATCGCCGCCGAGGAGTGCGCCGATCCGGTGCGCGGCGAGTTCCGCAAGATCGTGCAGGCCACGACGGTCGGGCTCACGCTCGCGGAAGCCGTTGAGCGCATGGCTCGGAGTGTTCCGGTGGCCGAAACCAATTTCTTCTCGATCGTGATCTCGATCCAGGGGCAGGCGGGCGGCAACTTGTCCGAGGCCCTGACCAACCTGTCCCGCGTCCTGCGGGAGCGCAAGAAAATGAAAGCGAAAATCGGGGCGATGTCGATGGAGGCGAAGGCGTCGGCGGCCATTATCGGACTCGTGCCATTCGTGGTTGTGGTCTCACTCTACGTCTCGTCACCAAAGTACATTTCGCTATTGTGGACAACAACGCACGGCCGGCTGATCGCTGGGGTCGCGCTCGGCTGGATGGCCATCGGCGTGGCGATGATGAAGAAGATGGTCTCTTTCGACATTTGAGCGGAGATTGGCGCCGTGACGCACGGAATCCCGGCCTTGCTAACCGACCCGCACCGGATCGCGCTCCTGGTCGCGATCGCCGGGGCCGCCACGGCAATCGTCGCCACGGTCGCGCCGTGGATCAGCCCGGATCCGCTTGCGCGCCGGATCAAGGCGGTCGGCGTCGAGCGCGAGCGCATCCGCGCTCGGGAGCGCGAAAAGTTGGCAGCCGCCGATAAACGGTTGGCGGTTCGAATGAAACCGGGCCGCCTCGCCAAACAACTGGTCGAGCGCCTCGACCTGCAGCGCTGGCTGGGAGTTGATACGGCCAAGAAACACCTGGCGATGGCGGGCTTTCGGGGTCCCGGGGCTGAATACGCCTTTCTCGCCTTCCGAATGGCGGCGCCGATCGCGTTTTCCCTGATCACCATTATCTACGTGTTTTTCGTCATAAAGTGGAGCCAGCCGTTCTTCGTCAAGCTCGGCGCGGCGATTGCGGCGGCCTATCTCGGCATCCAGGCGCCGACGCTGTTCCTCAAAAACACCATCGTCAAGCGCAAGAAGGCGCTCGAACACGCCTATCCCAACGCTCTCGACCTGCTCCTGATCTGCGTCGAGTCCGGCATGTCGATCGAGCTCGCGGCGCGCAAGGTCAGCCAGGAGATCGGCATCGAGAGCATCCCCATGGCCGAGGAGATGGGCCTGCTGGCGGCTGAAATGTCCTATCTCGCCGAGCGGCGGATTGCGTTCGAGAACCTGGCGGCGCGCACGGGCCTCGATTCGATCCGCGCGCTCACCACGGTGCTCGCGCAGGCTGAGCGCTACGGCACGCCGCTTGGCGCGGCCCTGCGCGTGCTGGCCCAGGAGAGTCGCGACCTCCGCATGACGGCCGCGGAAAAGAAGGCCGCGGCGCTCCCGCCGACGCTGACCGTGCCGATGATCCTGTTCTTCCTTCCCGCCCTGTTCGCCGCCATCCTGTCGCCCGCGGCGATCCAGATCAATCACTGGAACTGAGGCGGCGCAGCGGAGGCTCGTTCCGAACGTCCGCCGTGAGCGGGCGCTCGTCGGCGACAGTCCGGGCCGCGCTCATCCGCAGGCGGTCGCCTCGTTCGGAGGCGCGGCGCCGCGCAAGGACCAGCTCCGCATTTGCGCGATGGGGTCTGGCCAAAGAGCTAAAAAGGTCGAGAAGGGAGTCGCGGGCGTGCGACCGTAACCCGTGCGCTTCCCCCTCTTGCCGCCTGCGTCCTTGTCCCTGCGTCGCCTTCGACCCGTTTACCTCTTTCGGCTTTTTACGACAATTGGTTTACAGGAATAGGTAGCACATGGTATCCTGATAATCAGACAGTAGGGACAGCGAATGAGCGGCACGATAAACGGAGCGAGGCCGGGAAAAACGATGGACGCAAACGCGCTCCTGCGCATCGCGCCGCCATGGGAGCCGCTCCCGCAGTCGGCGGCCGCGGAAGTTTTTTTCCGGGCCGCCGACGCCCGTAACCCATTGATAAGTCCAGATTCGTGGAAATTTTTTGCAACTTTTTGCAACAAATGGAAACTTTTGGAAGCCCTCCCGGAAGAAAATTGAAGCCTTTGGAAGGGAAGTGGAGGAAATGGAAATCGCGCGGCCGGGGGCCTATCCATGGCCTCCGGCGCAAAGCCCGTCTTTCAGAGGGCATGATGCCTCCGGCAGGACGTGTGTCGCTCGACCGGCTTTAGAGGATGCGCTCCGACGGCGGCCCCCCCCCGCCAGGCGCGCCACGCCGCGGCTCGGGCGTGACTCCTGCCCGGAAAGGGCGCCGCAAGCCCTTGAAAACGCTCAAAACCGGCTCGGAAACGGCGGCGGGGCGGCTCGGCCCGGCCTCAGGTTCACTCGGCCGCCGCCCGCTGCCCGGCCCACGCGGGCTCCGGCGTCTTGTCGGAGAGGGATTCGGGCGCCGGCTCGTCGGGTTTCTCCTCGTCTTTCGATTTCCCCTTGCCCGACCCGCCCGAGAGCCACTGGGACAGACGGTCGAGGTACAGGTAGACGACCGGCGTCGTGAACAGGGTCAGGGCTTGGCTGACGAGAAGGCCGCCAAACATGGTGTAGCCCAGCGGCTGGCGAAGCTCCGAGCCGGTGCCGTGGCTGAACATCAGGGGCACCGCGCCGAGCAGGGCCGCCATGGTGGTCATCATGATCGGCCGGAAGCGCAGCAGCGCCGCCTTGCGGATCGCCTCGACGCTCGAGAGGCCCTCGTCGCGCTTGGCGCTGATGGCGAAGTCCACCATCATGATGCCGTTCTTCTTGACGATGCCGATCAGCAGGATCGTCCCGATCAGCGCAATCAGGCTGAATTCGTAGCCGAACAGGATCAGCGTCGCCAGCGCGCCGAGGCCCGCCGATGGCAGGGTCGACAGAATGGTCAGCGGGTGGACGAAGCTCTCGTAGAGGATGCCAAGGATAATATAGACGGTGACCAGCGCCGCCAGGATCAGCAGCGGCACCGTCGTCAGCGAGTCCTGGAATGCCTGAGCGTTGCCCTGGAAGATGGTAGTCAGGCTGACAGGAATCTGGAGCTGCTGCATCGCCTTCTGAACGGCGTCAGTCGCCTGCCCGAGAGCGACGCCTTGGGCGAGATTGAAGCTGATGGTGATCGCCGGAAACTGGCCCTGGTGGCTGATCGACAACGGTTGGACCGGGGCGGTCGTCCATTTGGCGAAGGCGCTGACTGGCACCATCTGGTTGCTAACGGGGGAGCGGATGTAGAGCTTGTCCAGCGTCGCCGGGTCTTTCTGCAGATCGGGCAGGACCTCCTCGATCACCTCGTAGGTGTTCACCTGGGTAAAATATTGGGTGACTTGCCGCTGGCCGAACGCGTCATAGAGCGTGTCGTCGATCAACTGCGGCTGGATGCCGTAGCGCGAGGCCATATCGCGGTCGATCTTGAGCGTCAGTGTCGTTCCGGAATTCTGCTGGTCGGTGGCGACGTCGCGCAGTTCCGGCAGGGACTGCAGCCGCTCAAGGATCTTCGGCGCCCAGGCGTTGAGCTCGTCGAGGTTGGCGTCCTGTAGAGTGTACTGAAACTGGGTTCTGGAGAAGCGTCCGCCGACGGTCACATCCTGCGCCGCCTGCAGGTACACCTTGAGACCCGCTATCTTCGCCAGTTGCGGCCGGAGGCGGGTGATCACCTGGAAGACGTCCACGTCGCGCTCCTCGCGCGGCTTGAGCGTGATGAACATACGGCCGGTGTTTTGCGCCGAATTGCCGACGCCGACGCCGAGGCCCATCGCCATGGTGGCGACAGCGGGGTCCTTCATGATGATCGCGCCCGCCCGTTCCTGCAGCTTGTACATGGCGGGGAACGAGATGTCCTGACCGGCCTCGGTCGTGCCGTATAGGATCCCGGTGTCCTGCTGGGGGAAGAACCCTTTGGGAATGATCGTGAACAGATAAATCGTCGCGACAATGGTGGCCAAGAAGGTCATCAGCGTCGCGAAACGGTGGCGCAGCACGAAGTCCACGCCGCGCTCGTAGGCGCGCGCCAGAGCCGCGAAGGCCGCCTCGCTCATGTTGAAGAGCCTGCCGTGATGTTCCTCGTCGTGACTCTTGAGGAATCGAGACGCCAGCATCGGGGTCAGCGTCAGCGCCACGAAGGCCGAGACCGCAATCGTCATGGCGATCGTCACCGAAAATTCCCGGAACAAACGGCCAATGATGCCGCCCATCATCAGGAGCGGGATCAGCACCGCCACCAGCGAAATGGAGATCGAAATGATCGTAAAGCCGATCTCGGCCGAGCCCTTCAACGCCGCCTCGAACGGCTTCTCTCCCTCCTCGATGTGGCGCGTGATGTTCTCCAGCATCACGATGGCGTCGTCGACGACGAAACCGACCCCAATTGTGAAAGCCATCAGCGACAGGTTGTCGAGGCTGTAGTTCGCCATCCACATCAGCGCGCAGGCGCCGAGCAGCGCCAGCGGCACCGTCACGCTGGGAATGATCGTCGCCCACAAGCTGCGCAGAAAGACGAAGATCACCATCACGACCAGCGCGATGGTGAGCATCAGCGTCAACTCGACATCTTTGACCGAGGCGCGAATGGTCGTCGTGCGGTCGGACAGCACGTTGACATGAATTGTCGGCGGAATCGCCGCCTCGAGGCTCGTAAGCGTCTTTTTGATCGCCTCGACGGTGTTGATGACATTCACGCCGGGCTGCTTGAACACGACCAGGAAGACGCTGCGCTTGCCGTTCGACCAGGCCGCCTGGGTGGTGTCGGTCGGTCCTGCGACGGCTTGGCCGATGTCGCGGACGCGAACCGGAGCGCCGTTGCGATAGGCGACGATCACGTCGTTCCAGGGCTCGGGGGTCGTCAGCTGGTCGTTGTCGAAGATCGTGAAATCCTGCGTTTGTCCAATGATCGCGCCTTTCGGGCTGTCGACCGTCGCAATGCCGATCTGCGCCCGCACGTCTTCCAGCTGAAGGTTCTTCTCGACCAGCTTCGCCGGGTCGATCTGGATCCGGATCGCTGGCGTCTGCTGGCCGCCGACCCGCACCAAAGACACTCCGGAAATCTGGCTGATGCGCTGGGCGAGGATGTTCTCCGCCGCGTCGTCGACGTCGATGATCGGGGCTACGTCGGACTGGACCGACAGGATGAGAATGGGCGTGTCGGACGGGTTGACCTTGCGATAGGTCGGCGGGGTCGGCAGGTCCTTCGGCAATTGGCCCGAGGCCGCGTTGATCGCCGCCTGGATGTCGTTGGCCGCTGCATCGATGTTGCGGTCGAGATCGAATTGGACCGTGATCGCAGTCGCGCCAAGCGAACTGGTCGAGGTCATCTGGGAGACGCCCGGGATTTGGGCGATCTGACGCTCGAGCGGCTGCGCGACGGACGTCGCCATCGTTTCGGGCGAAGCGCCGGGCAACGACGCCGACACCGAAATGGTTGGAAAGTCGACCTGCGGCAGCGGGGCGACCGGAAGGGACGGGAACGCAACGAGCCCGACCAGGAAGATGGCGACCATGAGGAGGGTGGTCGCAACCGGGCGATGGATGAAGGGAGCGGAAATGCCGCCGAACATTGATTCAGCTCCCGCTTCCGGAGTTGAGGGAGACCAGAGATCCAGGCTGCAACAGGAACTCGCCGGTCGTCACAACGCGTTCGCCCTCATTAAGTCCGTCTGAAACCACTGCCGTCGCTGCGTCCTGCCGGGCGAGCTTCACCAGCCGGACCGCGGCGCGATTGTCATCGCCGACGACATATACGAAGAGGCCCTTGTTTCCATGTTGAACAGTGTCGGCCGGAACGACGACGACATTGGTCATGACGCCGAGCTGCAGACGCGTGGTGACCGCCAGACCGGGCCATAACGCATTGTCTGCGTTCTCGAATTCTGCCTTCAGGCGGATCGTCCCGGTCGCCAGGTCCACCTGGTTGTCGCTGATCGTCAGCTTGCCGGTCGCGATCGTGCCGCCCTCGGTGTTGAGCACAGTCACCGGAGGAGCGCCCGCGGCGAGCTCCTGGTTGATACGATCGACGTATTGCTGCGGCTCGGTGAAGATGACCGCGATCGGCTGCAGCTGGGCGATGGAAACAATGCCGGTCTGCTGCCCGGCGTTGACGAGATTGCCTTCGTCGATCAACCGGAAACCGGCGCGGCCGGTGATTGGCGCGCGGATGGTGGTATAGTCGAGCTGCACCCTGGCCGCGTCAATGGCGGCCGCATCGGCCGCGATCGTGGCCGTCAACTGGTTGACCAGCGCGTTCTGGGTATCAAGCTGCTGCTCGGTCGCGAAGTTCTGTTTGGCGAGGGTCGAGTAGCGGACCAAATCCAGTCTGGCGTTTGCGAGCGTGGCTTCGTCCTGGGCCTTTTTGGCCACCGCTTGATCGAGAGCGGCTTGAAACGGCCGCCCGTCGATTTGGGCGAGCAGATCGCCCTGCTT
The DNA here is from genome assembly GCA_963822215.1 of uncultured Alphaproteobacteria bacterium. Taxonomy (GTDB): domain Bacteria; phylum Pseudomonadota; class Alphaproteobacteria; order Rhizobiales; family Beijerinckiaceae; genus Roseiarcus. Next base: position 15,908 of record CAWGGX010000011.1, on the reverse strand, counting down.
GACAATTTGTCCCTCCTTGAAGGCGATTTTGACGATTTCACCGTCCACCCGCGCGCGGACGAGCACGGTGTTGTACGCCTGAACCTGGCCCAGGCTCTCCAGCACCACGGGGAAATCCGCCCGTTTCGCCGGCGTCACGGAGACGATGATCGGGGCGACGCCGGCCCTCTGGCCAGCCGCGCTGCCGGGATTCGACTGACTTTGCGCGGGCGCGGCCGCCGTGCGCTTTTCCTCAGGCCAGATGAGACCATGGCCGCGATGCGCGACGGAGCCGAGTTGGGGTGAGAAATGGTCCACGTCGTTCGGCGCGTAGACGCCATAGGCGACCGCCGCGACGAGCGCGAGACCGGCGATCGCGACCATTCGACCAAGACCCATTTTGCCACATCCTTCCGGCCTGCCCTCTTGGCGCGGCGCGTGTCATCAAGAAAACGCCAATATCAGCAATTGGCCGGAAATGCGGCTCAACAAGCTGTGAACGAATGCGTTTCCCAGCAAAGTCTGCGCTAAAACGTCGCGCTAGAACGAGACTCCCAAGGGGATGAATGCGCGGATATCGAGGACAGGCACGAAATACTTGGCGATGTCCCTGGTCTGAGCCGGCGCGCCGACGCGGACGCCGAGCCGGCCGACGGAGATCTTGCGACTGACGATGCCGAGCAGGCAGGTCTTTCGTAAATCGAGAACGCCCGAACCCGAATTTCCGGTCGTGGCGACATCGCCGATGACGGTGCCGAACCGCACCCGCAGGTCCGGCGGAACCGCCGAGGACGGAAGAACACGAGAACGAACCGCGCTTTCCGGTGTGACGACGACGACGATTTCGCCCGCGAAGGGCGCGGTTTCGCAAAGCGGCAGCCGCCGCATGCGCATGCGGACCGGAAGCGCGTTCGGGTCGACGGACAGGAGCGTCAGGTCGACGCTGTCCAGCGACCCTTGCCTGACCAGGCTTGCTGGCCGATCCTCCCCCCCAATCAAGACGTGTGGCTTCGTGTCCTCGAAGTTGCCTGGTACGTGGGCAGCGGTGATCACAAATCCATTGCCCAGATACATTCCGAATCCAGGCCAAGGCTGCACAGGCGTCCGGTTTATGTGGACGGCGTAGATTCGGAGGTCCGAGTCGGGCAGCCCGGGATCGGAAAGGGGGTGGGCAAGGGCGCTCGGCCCCGCGGCGAGGCAGACGAGCAGCCCCAACGCGAGCGTCTCCGCGAGGCCGAGTCCACGGTTCCGTCTCGTCAAGCTCAGTGTTCGGAATTGCGGCATCAGGGGAGGTTCATCAGAAAGGGATTGATCAGGCTGTTGATTGGGTCGGACAGGGCGTGCCAGCCTTGGCCAAGGAGCGAAGCGAGTAGCCGGAAAACGCAGAGCATCTCGATCAGCGCGGCGAAAAGCACATTGAGATAGAGGTGGCGACCGGTCGTCTGCATGCCAACTTCATCGCGCAAAATCTGATCGTACGGCGTCTTTTGAATATACGATACCGTCCGACCGAAAAAGGAAAATATGGTTAGGCCAAAGTATTCCAGTCGCCTGGATATAAGGAAGATAAACGAATATTGTAGTCCGAGGAGCGCCGCCATTATTTCGGTATTCCTGTCGCGTATTCTGTCGAACACGAACCAAACAAAGAATAGTACTGCAAGACCGGCGACGACTCTGTAGCCAAAAACAACGATGCTATACATGACCTCTTCCCGCAAAACACTGAGGGCGGCGAAGCGACTGCTGAGAAACGTGTAGATCAGCATGCACCGACTGCGAGCCGACCTCCAATCCTCGCCCGAGCTGCGCGAATCCAACAATGGCCGAAAGGGTCGGGGCGCTCGAGCGCGGGTGATCGGCTTTTTTTTCCAACCGGTTTCGCATAAGCTGCCACAGTCTGAAATGGCAATCCCGGATTCGGGCGCCACAATTCTGAACCGAGGGCGTTACGAGAGATTGTTAGGTGGGGAGCCGGCGCCCTTCGTGTTGGGTGAAACCAGACGAAACGTGAGCACGTGAATGAGGATGGACACGGAAGTAGCGCCTGAATCCGCGCGGCGACGGCCCCAGGCGACCGCTTCGCGCGCTTCCGCGGGCCGCAAAGGACGATGGCGTTTGCCGGTCACCTACCGTGCGATTCCGACAATCGCGCTCGCTATGGATCTGGCCATTATCGTGGTGTCCGCAATGGGTGCGGAATTTCTCTACCACAATTTCCCCTCTGAGATCGAAGGGGAATTCTCTCACACTGTAGCGGCGGCGGTGTTCGTCGCCATTTTGTTCGTTGCGGCGATGCGTGTTCAAAAGCTCTACAGTCCCGAACGACTAATCGTCATTGATGATCAAGCGAGAAGCGTACTGAGTGCGTGGTGTGGTGCGTTCCTCATTCTGGCGTCGGGAATATTTACATGGGGCGTCAGTCATGATCTGTCGCGGGGCGACATCTTGATGTTTTGGGCGATCGGGGCGGTCGCGCTGCTTGTTCACAGGGCCGTATGGTGGACGGTCCTGCCGCGCGCTCTGGAAAGCGGCGCGCTGCGCGGGCGCACGGTTGTAAGCATATCGTACGAGGAGGCGGTCCCGCAGCGTTTTGCCGACAACTTGAGCCGCTTCGGATACCACATCCTCGCTCATTTCCATGTTCCTGCCGGAGAGCCGTCGGCCGACGAGGTGATCGAAAACGTCATAAACCTGTGCAGGACGTCGGACATTGAGGAGGTTCTACTGTTCGTCGATCCCGAACGGATGACTCACCTTCGGTCGATCGCCAAACGGTTGCGCGTGCTTCCCTTACCGGTAACGCTGGTGCCCTTCGGCGCCCTTGCTCAGCTTTTTCAACGGACCCATAGCGATATCGGCGACACGGTGGCGATCGAGATTCAGAGAGCCGCGCTGTCCCCGACCGAACAGGCGGTGAAACGATTTGTCGACATCGTCGCAGCGGCGACGGCGCTCATCATCTTGGCGCCGCTCATGATTTCCGTTGCGATCGCTATCAAGCTCGACTCCGAGGGCCCAGTTTTTTTCCGACAGACTCGACACGGATTTAACGGCCGTCCCTTCGGTATGTACAAGTTTCGCTCGATGACGGTGATGGAAAACGGCGACGTTGTTCGTCAGGCGCAAAAAAACGATGATCGCGTTACGCGCGTGGGCTATTGGATTCGAAGGCTCAGTATCGACGAGCTCCCGCAGCTCCTTAACGTCGTTTATGGCGATATGTCGATAGTCGGGCCGCGACCGCATGCGTCGGCCCATGATCGCTACTTCACCTCGGCGATTGAGAAATATGCTTTTAGGCACCACGTCAAATCCGGTATCACGGGCTGGGCGCAGGTGTGCGGCGCGAGAGGCGAAACGGACACGCTCGATAAGATGCAGCGGAGAGTTGAGTTGGACCTATGGTATATTAACAACTGGAGCATTTGGCTGGATTTCTCTATTATGATCAGGACCATTTTTGTTGTCTTTGCGGCGGAGAACGCTCATTGACGCGGTTCGCCGTCGGAGATTTGCGCGAAACTGCTAAGGCTCCTGGGATCGCAGCTCCGCATGTCGGGAGGAAGGGCTAGGGATGTCGGTTGACTCGTTGAAACGGGAGGCTGTGCGGAGCGCCGCCGCGACCGAGCGCACCGAAGGACGCAGTTCGCGTCTGATCTACCTCGGCGCGATCGCGGCCGCTTTCGCCGTCGCCTACGTCCCGACATACGCCAAGCTGATCAAAGGCCCTTGGCAGACGGAACAGGAGGGACATGGGCCGCTCATCATGTTGGCGGCGGCCTGGCTGGCTTGGCAACAGCGTGGGAGGCTTTCGCAAATCGTACTAAAGCCGGCGCCGATTGCCGGCTGGATCATCCTGATCATGTCTCTGCTGGTGATGGCGGTGACTCGGTCGCAGGACGTCCTAATGATCGAGACGCTCACACAAATCCCTGTACTGCTGGCATGCATCCTTCTGATCGGAGGCTGGCCTCTCGCTCGGGTTTTCGTGTTTCCGCTGTCGTTCCTGATCTTTTCGGCTCCTCCGCCGGGATGGATCCTGGACGCCATGACGGTCCCGCTAAAGGGCTGGGTTTCCGACGCTGTTACGAATTTCCTGTACGCGCTTGGGTATCCGATCGCGCAGAACGGCGTGATGATCATGATTGGTTCGTATCAGTTGATGGTGAAGGACGCCTGTTCGGGGATGAACTCGATTTTCGCGTTGTCTGCCATAGGCATATTCTATATTCACGAATTCGTGCCGAGCAACTGGCTGCGAAGAGCGATATTGGCCTTATCGATCATTCCGATCACGATCATCGCCAATTTGGTTCGCGTTCTCGCGTTGGTGCTGGGCTCGTATTATTTCGGAGTGGATAATGTTGAGGGATTGTTCCACGATATCACGGGTATTGCTTTGTTCGTTTTTGCGCTCGCGCTGTTCTTCCTGCTCGACAGCGTGCTGGTAGGGGCGGGATATCTGATCCGGCACGCGGCGCGCTCCTCGACCGGCACGGCTAAAACCGCATGAATCCGACCAACCGAGCGCGGACGCGTTGTTGGCCCGCCTGCCAGGCTCGGAGGGGCCAGAGGGATAGGCGATGCACTCGCAGGGCGAGTTTGTGGCGCGACACTTGGGGCGGGCGAGCGAATGGGGACTGTATACGACATCGTCACGGTGACATGCTTCGGGTGCGTCGTGCTCACGTATTTCATGTTTACCGAGGGCGGAATAAAAACGCTGGCGCATTTCCTGCTGCCCGCGGCCGCATTCGCAATCGCAAACCAGGTTGGCAACGCAGCCCTTCAGGGCGGCGACCTCGCGTTGAACGTTCTGGCGGTCGCTCTGATCGCGGCCGGGATCGGATACACCTATGTCATTGTGCGTCATTGACCCGCCGTAGGCCGCAAGAGATCCAACATGGCGAGGAGCGTTTTGTCCGACATTCTCATCGGGGTTGTCACAGTGTCCGACCGGGCCTCGCGAGGCGTCTATGAAGACAAGGGCGGACCCGGAATTGAGACGGCGATCCGTGAACTGATCGCGTCGCCATGGCGGCCGGTCCGGCGGCTCGTGCCCGACGAGCGGTCTGGCATTGAGTCGGCTCTGGTCGAGCTTGCCGACATCGAGCGCTGTCCGCTCATTCTTACCACCGGGGGCACCGGCCCGAGCGCGCGCGACGTGACGCCCGAAGCGACCGAGGCGGTATGTGACCGCATTCTGCCGGGGTTCGGCGAGGCCATGCGGACGACGAGCCTCGTCGAGGTCCCGACAGCAATCCTTTCGCGGCAGATCGCGGGCACGCGGGGTTCGAGCCTCATCATCAACCTGCCCGGCAAGCCGGCCGCCATCCGCACCTGCCTCGACGCCGTGTTCGCCGCGGTTCCCTATTGCATCGACCTGATCGGGGGACCCCGGCTGGAAACAAACCCGGAATTTTGCGTCGCCTTCCGACCGAAGGGTTGAACGGCTGGCCCTCGGCGGCGTTCGGCTTCGGGGATGGCGTTTTCGTCCTGCTTCCGCTAGATGGGGCGGGTCGAACCGCGGGAACGCTCGATGTCCGCTGCCATCCACATGCTTGAGCCCGAAGCCGACATCCGGTCCGCGATGCGCGCCATCGGCTGTGCGGCGCGGACGGCGGCGCGCGCGCTGGCCAACGCGCCTGCGGCGCAAAAGGCCCGGGCGCTCACCGCAGCGGCGCGCGTCCTTAGGGAACGGGCGCCGGAACTCCTTGCCGCCAACGCCCGCGATCTGGCCGATGGCAGGGCCAAAGGTCTGACACCGGCGTTGCTCGACCGCCTTACGCTGAACGAGACGCGGGTTGAAGCGATGGCGCGCGGCGTCGACGAGGTCGCCGCCCTGCCCGATCCGGTCGGCCGCGTGCTCGCGACATTCACCCGTCCGAACGGTCTCGTCATCGAGCGAGTGGCGACGCCGCTCGGCGTCGTGGGCGTGATTTACGAGAGCCGCCCGAATGTGACGGCCGACGCTGGCGCACTGTGTCTGAAGAGCGGCAACGCCGTGGTTCTGCGCGGAGGTTCGGACAGCTTCCATTCGTCTGCGGCGATCCACGCATGCCTTGTTCACGGACTTCGGGACGCTGGGCTGCCGGAAGCGGCGGTCTCGTGCGCCCCGTTCGTCTCGCGCGAGGCGGTCGGTGAAATGCTGCTGGGGCTAGGCGGGACGCTCGACGTGATCGTGCCGCGCGGCGGCAAGAGCCTGGTCGACCGGGTGCAGCGCGAGGCGCGCGTCCCGGTCTTCGCCCATCTCGAGGGCATCGTGCATGTCTATGTCGACCGGGCGGCCGACTTCGACAAGGCGGTCAGGATCGTGGTCAACGCCAAGATGCGCCGCACCGGGATCTGCGCCGCCGCCGAGACGTTGCTCATTCACCGATCGGCGGCCGGGACGATGCTGAAGCCGCTCATCGACGCCTTGATCGAAGCCGGTTGTCAGGTCCGCGGCGACGCCGCGTCGCGAGAAGCCGACGCTCGGGTGAAGCCGGCGACCGAGGCGGATTGGCGCACCGAATATCTCGACGCGATCATCTCGGTCCGGGTGGTCGACACCCTGGAGGCGGCGATCGATCACATCGAGACCTACGGGTCGCACCACACCGACTGCATCGTCACCGAAGACCCGGCGGCGGCCGAGACGTTCCTGAAGGAGGTCGACTCGGCGATCGTGCTGCACAACGCCTCGACCCAGTTCGCCGACGGCGGCGAGTTCGGCTTCGGGGCGGAAATCGGCATCGCCACCGGGCGCATGCATGCACGCGGGCCCGTCGGCGTCGAGCAACTCTGCACCTTCAAGTACCGCGTCCACGGCGACGGGCAGACGCGCCCCTGACCTTGCCGCCGACCGCGCGGCTTACGGCGGTTTTTCGACTGCCCCCTGGTTTTTCAAAGAGTTGCGACCCGTCTTAAGGGACTGCCTGGAGATTGGGGGTGCGGGCGCCGAAGCGGTAATTTCGCGTCTGATCTTCTGATCGGGGGTAGGCGCGTGGCTTGGATTGTGAGGTTGGTGAAAACCGGGGCTGACGGTGAGAGACAGTGCGCCGACGTCTTGAGGATCAACCGGCCTGATGATCTCGGTGATATCGCCAACTTAGGGTTGACCCTGGCGGAAGGGAAGCTGTTGCTGGCCGGCCTCCAACAGGAGATCGTCGCGGCGCAGGCCAAGGGCCACGCCGTTCGGCGGCCGGACTGCCGAAGCTGTGGCGAGGTGTGCCGAGTGAAGGATTACCGGGACCATGCGGTCGCGACGCTTTTCGGCCAGGTCACGGTGCGGCTTCCCCGTTTTCGCTGTGCCGGGTGCGGCGGCAACGAAGCCGGCCATGGTTGGCCGTCGTATTGCCGCTCGACGCCGGAGTTGGATCAGCTTCAGGCGCATCTCTCTGCCCTGATGACTTACCGGGTGGCTGCTGACGTGCTGCGGCAAATGTTCCCGGTCGACGCCGGAAACGACCCGGAGACCTTGCGTTTGCGCACTTTGAAAATTGGTGCGGAGCTTCGGGATCAGGCCGCGGCGCGGCCTGATCCGGCGGCTCCGTCGATCATCGTGACCTTGGATTCGACCTTCATCCGCAGCTGCGAGGACGGCGAGCGGCGTCTGGAGGTGCGGATCGGCAATGTTGAAACGGAGAATGGCGGGCGGCAGGTCTTCGGCGCCGTCGCCAAAGCCGATACGAACATCAAAGTGCTGATCCGCCGCAGCCTCGACGCCGTCGGGCGAACCGAGGACACGGCGCTGACCGCGTTCACCGACGGGTGCTCCGGCTTGCGGCGCATTTTGGCTGATGCCGGTGTCACCGAGACGCCGGTGCTCGACTGGTTCCACATCGCCATGCGGCTGCAGCACCTGGAGCAAACAGCCGGCGGTCTGTCAGCGGATGACCCGGCACGGGTGGCGGCGAAGGCGGTGATTGTCGCGGAGGTCGAGCGCCTGCAGTGGAGGCTGTGGAATGGCAAAGCCAAGGATGCTCAAATCAGCATCGGTCGTATCCGCGCAGTGATGCATCATTTTCAGGGGGAACCAGGGCGGCGGAGGTCCATTGCGCCTTCGAGAAAGCTGTGGGCCGCCTTGCACGCACTGGATGGTTATCTCACCGGACAGAGCGACTGGTTGGTCAACTACGCCGAGCGGTACCGTGCCGGATTGCGGGTCGGCACCGCGATCACCGAAGGGACGGCCAATTTTCTGGTGAACCGCCGGATGAACAAATCGCAGCAGATGCGCTGGTCGCGGCGAGGGGCGGATCTTCTGCTTCAGGTTCGCAGCGCCGTCTACAACGGCACGCTCTGCTCCGGCTTCGGACAGAGATTCCAGCCTGCCAACGACCCGCTCCCGCAAGCAGCGGTTGCGGCCTAACACCCCCAATCTCAAGGCAGTCCCGGGACTGAGGCTAAGTTCCAGTCCCAATTGAAACCGAAAAATCCCCGTGAGAACTCTCCAGTCCCACTTTGAAACCAAAATCGACACCCACCCCGCGCCACAAAGCAAGCGCCAGATACACATCGCCAAACCGGCGTGAGCGCTCAACTCGGACGCCTTTCAATCGAACGGGCGCCGTCAAGTGTTGGCTGCCGTCATAAAAAAGCGGCGCTTCTTCAGCAGCGCCGATCAGCCGGCGCGCCAGAGAGCGCGCCTCGATCCGTCCGCGCTCGTCGAGCTCGCCAAGCTGCGCGACCGTCTGCTGGATCACCCGCCGTCCAACACGAACGCTGCGGACCAAGGTCCAATAGCGATGAACCTTGCCGTCCTTCTTGCGAATCGTATGGCGCAAGTACATGCGCCATCTGAACCCACAACGGCTCTCCAGAAAATACCCAAGGTCGTCACTACACGCTGGAATCCGCCTCGCCGATGCTGCAACTACTTGATCTCATTCATGCCAGCTTGCGCAAAATTGCGAAATCCGCCCCCAAACCGCGCAAGTTGGGTTAGGATCGACACCTCATGACCGACGCCGCGCGTCCTGCATCGCAGCGCCGCTTTCCCCCGCCTCCAGCCGCACGGCGGAGCAGCAACGCGACGTCCTCCCGACCTCCGCACATGCTCTCCAGCCGGCGCGCCCATCCCCGCTGCACCCATCCGTGGCCGCCAAAAAGCCCGTCGTCTCGACTCCCGACAACAACACCGGCCGCCTTCCGCCGCCGCCCCACATCGGCGATCCGACCGCGATCCTCAAATCCCCATAGGGCGCGCTCGGTCAAACAGCGCCCTTCCTCCCCGCGGTTTCCTCCTTACGAGGCTTTCAAACGCCGGCCCCCGCGTCTCGCACGACCGTCCGAAAGGGCCGGCGTCCGAAACCCTTCAATATTGCGGACGTAGCAGGCGCCGCCTTGGACGCCTTAGTTGGGGCGGAGAGCGGACCTTTATGCACCTGATTTCTGCACGACGAGCCCAAGCCTCACCTTCGGCGGCGCGCCGCCGCACACGCCGAGATCAAATTAGCCTCCCGTGTAATGGCCTGGAGCCTGGAAATTGACTTTCTTCTGGAACGCTTCGTCAGTTTCCTCCGTTGTTACGAGAGGGGTCGTACCAACCCGAAGGAGGCCGGACCCAGACACCGCAACCGAAAAAGCCGTGGCGCTGGCATTGTCGGGCAGGTCCGCGATCAAAACCCAATCGTGCTCGCCGAAAGCCCAGTATAAGGCTTCCAGTTTGCCGCCCAAAGACTTCGACCGCTTTACTTAGGGCTGCTTTCCGCCCCGCAGCCTTGTCCTTTTCCAACCCCTTGATCCCCTCAGCGGTATAGGTTGCCTGAAACAGATACTTTGGCATCACAATCCTCCATCGTGTTTGTTTCAACCCGTTGAACGGTGGCCTCAAAGCCGGTGCTCTGGCATGGGACCGCCGCTGATGGGTTTGTGGTTGACGGTTGACGGGAGGCGTCAACCCCACCCCCCGAGGAAAGTCCGTGATCCCGTGATTGCGGGTCAGAACCAACGCCTCACCAGGCTACAATAATCGACGTACGCCTGGCCAAAGGCCTCGCGAAGGCGCGCTTCCTCGAAGGGAACCACCACCCAGTTCATGGCGGCCCACGGCAGGACCACCAGGACCAATGGCCAGGCTTTGCCGAGCGCGAGGGCCACGCCCGCGTAGATGATCGTCAGCCCTAGATACATCGGATTGCGCGACCAGGCGTGCGCGCCGCCGACGACAAGATGCGCCGGCTGCCCGACCGGGTTGAGCGTCGTGCGCCGGAGCACGAACCGTCCCGCCGAGGCCGGTGCGACGATCAAGCCAGCAAAGGCAAGCGCCGCCCCGGCCCAATGGACGCCCTCCATCGTCAGCCAAACCGGCCTCCACGGCGTGAGCCGATCGAGGCCAACCCCCGCGAGGAACGTCACGGCATACAAAGCGGGCGGCGGGATTATCGCCAGGATCGGAGCATGACGTGGCTTCATTGCAGGACCTCCGTGTCGGAAGAGCGGCTCGTTCTCGCATTGTGCGTCTTCCAGAACGAAGCCGAGGGCGTATCTCGCGCTTGGAAAGTCCGGCCACGGACATTGATGTCCCCCGTCTTTCGCTCCCGTGCAGCTACGGCTCGGTCAGCAGCGGGGCGTAGCGGGCTCGGAACGCTTCAGCGCCGCGCTCTCGAATCACACTGTCACGGACAGCGGGCGGGAGCAGAACGCTCTGCCCGAGTATGCTGCTCTGGCTCTGGACCCAATCGACCCGCGCGCGCCGCCGCAGCACATAGGCGTCGAGCGCGTCTTCGATGCTCTTAGAAGATTGCAGCAGCTCCGCAAGCACCGCCGCGTCTTCGATCGCCATGCACCCGCCCTGGCCCATCATTGGCGAACTGGCATGCGCGGCGTCGCCGATGAGTACGACCCGGCCCTTGTGCCAGTGCGTCAGTTCGAGCGATTCAATCGCGGCGCAATGAATTTGTTCGTCGCACTCGAGGTTCGCGAGATAGACTTTGACCAAGCTCCCAAACGCGGCAAAGCGTTCGCGCAGCCTTGTCAGCCGCCCCAGCGCCTGGTCATGGCGCCGTTCCGGCTCATTGATGTAACCAAAGCCGTAGGTATGTTTATTGCTGACCGGAAAGAGGCCAAAAAAGCATCCGTCTCCAAGCCAGAATTGCACTTCGTCCGGAGTGTCCCGGCGGATCGGCGCCAAACTGCGCCACCCCATTTGCCCGGTGTAGCTCGGAGCGCATTCGCTCAGCGCCAGCGAACGCACGCTCGAACCGATTCCGTCCGCGCCTATAACCAGATCGTAGTTCTCGCTTCGCCCGTCGTTAAAGCAAACCGAGACGCAATCGCTCTTCTGCTCCAACGATGTGATCCGTGCGCCGAGCCGACATTGCGCCCCCCTGAGCTCGCTGAGCAGCGCATCCTGGAGTTCACAGCGTTCCACGCCGACACCACGGCCGGCGTCCTTCCAAAGCTGGATCAGGTCAATCTCGGCGAGAGTGTCGCCCTGAAGAGTACAATACCGGAAGCGCCGAAGCGGAGCGCCGGCGCGTTCGACCGCGGTTCCGACTCCGAGGCTCATCAGCAAGCGCATCGCGTTCGGCTGAAGGGCAATTCCGGCGCCGACGGCCTGCCACGCCGGCTCTCGCTCGATGAGCTCGGGGCTGAATCCACGCTGACGCAGCGCGATGGCGGCCGTCAGTCCCGCAATGCCGCCTCCGACGATGAGAATGCGTTCGACCTTGGCCATCGAATGTCCCATTTCGGTTGTAAGGTGAAACCCGTTTTCTCCTCGGACAGCCCGAGTTTCGTGCGGGTCAAAGTTGGCCGAAATGGAAGCAGCCGTCTTGGACTGTGGAGAACAGCCGGTAAGACTGGAAGGAACTGGCGGACTGACGACACGCTATCGGAGCATGACTCATGCCCTTTGAGGCGGGATCAAAATGGTCGTTTTCCTCGAGCGGCTCGCCGCCGGACGAGCGCGCCGCCTCCATTCGGGACTTGCATGAACGAGGCATCCTTCATCTCGAGCCGTTGCCAAACGTCGTATCGCGAGTCGAGATCACGAAATACGCACTGCCTGGTGTCAAGATCCTCGCCGGGACGCTCAGCGGATTGGTCCAGATTGGCGACGCAAAGGATCCCGGCGCGCAAGACGACCTGTTTCTCGGCGTGAACCTGACCGGCAAGAGCACAGTTCGCCAACCCCGGCGGGAAGTCGTGCTCGATAGCGGCCAAGCGGCCCTTTTTTCTTGCCTCGACGATGGGTTTGCGGCCTATCGACCGACGCCGGTCTCATTCCTCGGCTTGCGGGTGTCGCATAAGGCGGTGGCGCCGCTCGGCGTCAAGCTCGACAATGGCCGGATGCGAGCGATACCGCCCGACATGGGCTCCTTGCGCCTGCTGACGACCTATCTGCGGTTCATCTGCTCTTGGGAAGCGGAAGACGCCTCCGAGCTGCCCGCCACGATGGCTGCCCACGTCGCCGACCTTGTCGCGCTCATCGCGGGCGCCGACCGTGGCGCGCCGGCGGCCGAAATTTGCGGCGTGCGCGCGGCGCGCCTCCAGGCCGCGAAGTCGGATATCTGCAGAAATCTCAGCGACTGCGGATTGAGCGTTGCGGCCGTCGCGGCTCGTCAGGGCGTAACCCCGCGCTACATCCACAAACTTTTCGAGAGCGAAGGCGCGACCTTTTCGGAGTGCGTTCTCGACCGTCGCCTTTCGGCCGCCCACCGGCTACTGACGAACCGGCGTCTGGCCGACCGCTCGATCGCCTCGGTCGCATTCAACTCCGGCTTCGCCGACCTCTCTTACTTCAACCGCACGTTCCGGCGTCGCTACGCCGCGACGCCGACGGATGTGAGGTCCGGCGGCGAGTTAAGGTAGAGAATCGGACTGACAGCTGGGCTCGGCACGGCAGTTTTCGTTCGGCTTCGCCGACGTCGCCGAACGGGCGATTTGACTCGTTCCCACGTCGACGCGAAACGAGGGCTATTTGCGCGAAGCAGGCATCGGTCGCGGCGCAAACATCGCGATGGGCGGGAAGCGGCCCTAGAGGAATTAGCCGGTATGGAAGTTGGAGCGGTTGAAGGGGCAGCCGAAAGGTTGCGCCGCCCGACGATCCATCCGAAAAGGACAATTCCGTATGGGCGTCAGAAGGATCGGCGGGTGCAGCCGCCCGGCGGAGGATCACTCGAAAAGCGGGACTTCGTCCACGTGATGAGCGGGTCTGCGAGCCTTGTGCCGGGTTGATCGATGGAGCCGTGATCGAGGCCGTCGAACGTCCAGTATTCCAGGCGCTGGCCGGCCGCGCAACGTTCCTCGACATAGGCGAGGGTAACGGCCGACCGCACGACCGTGTCGGCGAGGCCTTGCGCGATCACCAGCGGCGCCGCAATCGCATGGTCTGGGACGTTTAGCGCGAGCCGGGCCGCAAGCGCCTTGTTCGTTTCAATCGTCAAGGCCGGACCTTCGAACGTCGCGGTGAGTTCCGCTATTTTTTTCGGGTCCTCGGACGGCAGAAATCCGCACAAGTCGGCGATCTGCGCGCGGCGTTGAGCGCCTCTGGACGCACGGCCTGATCGAAAGCGATGTCGGGTAGAACCGGCTGTAAGACCGCGCGACATAGGGACCAAGTCGCTTGTCGGCGGCTGGGTTGGCGCCGAGGATGTTCGCCATATTGGCGCCCGGCGCGATCGCCGCGACGCCGACGATCTGCACGTCCGGGGCATAGCGCGGACCCACGATTCCCGTCCACAGCGCCGCATGGCCGCCTTGCGAATGGCCCCACACGGCGGTCCGCGGGTCCAGCGACAGCTCGGGCATCTGCCGAGCGGCGCGTACCGAGTCCAGTGCGGCGCGCGCCTCGCCCTCGCCGATCATGTAGGGATGGGGCCCACCCTTTTCGGCGAACGAATAGTCGGACGCTATAATGATCCAGCCGGCCTTCGCGATTTGATCGAGCGCTGGAATGCCGGCCGTCGGCATGGAGGCGAGCGATGGCATGCACTTTTGCAGAAGCCCTGTCGTTCCGTGTTCCCACGCGATCACGGGGCGCGAGCCGGGAGGCGAGACCGACGGAGCGAAAACGGTCGCAGCAGCCGTGGCGGGCGTGCTGTCATCGACGGTGGTCGTCTAGAGAATTCGCCAGCCTTGCATCCCCTCGGGGACAATGACATCCTTGAGCGGCTCGCTGCGGAGAAGCGCGCCGGGCCGGGCCGGCCTATCGACCGGCGGATCAGAACGCGTGCGGAGCGTGCGTCGTGAGTGCGGGCATGTCCGCTTGCCGCGTCGGGCCCGGAACGGATCCATGCGCACCATCCGCCTGAGCCCAAGCACACGCGCAGACCCAAAGGCTCGCGGCCAATGTCACGGATGCAGCCAGGGCATGGTGAAACCCTTGATTTGGCATCGCGTTCATCGCTCCAACCTGGTGAGGCCGCGTCTGTTGGGCCGCTGCGACGGCACGACAACGATATCGCTCCTTGGGCGCGCTGCGCCTGCGTCCGAAGCGTTTAGGTCCTGAAGCCGGTCGTGGCGTCGGAGCAACGACCGCTGCATATGATGGCTCCGCCGCTCGCGTTTCTATCGTCATCGACCACAACCGGTCGAAGGGACAGGTTCGGAGCTTGCTCCCGGGAACGTCCCCACTTGGCGCTTTGCTTCCGGCCGACGGAGACCAGGAAAGCGCGATTCGAGTCGATTTCGTCCGTTCGCCGCGCCATCGGCGAACAGCCGCTCGTTGCGCGCGGCAGACGGCCGGTGCCGACGTATGGACTAAACCGCTCGCGCGGTAGGGGCGGCGGAGACCAGTGGGCTGAGGAGAAGCGCGAAGGCCTGGGTCTGTCTCAAGATCGTGGGGTTCAACCCCATGCGAGACAGGAGGTTTCGCGATGCCCGACAACTCGAAGCCCATCAGCCCTCTGCGCCAGCGCATGATCGACGACATGACGGCGCGCCGGTTCGGCGAGGACACCCAGAGGGACTACGTTCGGGCCGTGAAGAACTTCACGGTTTTCCTCGGTCGGTCGCCGGACAAGGCGTCCGCCGAGGACGTTCGCCGCTATCAGTTGCATCTGGCCAAGCAGCATATTGGCCCGGCGACCATCAACCTGGCCTGCACGGCGCTGCGGTTCTTCTTCAAGATCACGCTGGAAAAGCCCGACCTCGTCCGGCATCTGGCGCCCGTACAGCGGCCGCGCAAGGCGCCGGTGGTGCTGAGCGAGGAGGAAGTGGCGCGTCTGCTCGAAGCCGCGCCGGGCCTCAAGTACAAGGCGGCGCTCAGCGTCGCCTACGGCGCGGGCCTGCGGGTGTCTGAGGTCGCGAACCTGAAGGTGTCCGACATTGACAGCCAGCGCATGATGCTCAGGGTCGAGCAGGGCAAGGGACAGCGGGATCGCGATGTGATGCTGTCGCCGCAACTGCTCGAACTGTTGCGCGAATGGTGGCATGCGGCCAGGCCGCGGGCATGGTTGTTTCCGGGCCAGAACCCGGTCAACCCGATGTCGGCCCGCCAAATGGTGCGCGTGGTCCACGCCGCGGCGCAGGCGGCGGGGATCGCCAAGCGCGTGTCGCCGCATACGTTGCGGCATCCCCGGGCTTTGACCCGGGGATCGCTACCCATCTGCTCGAACAGAACGTCGACATTCGGGTGATCCAGGTTCTGCTCGGACACGCCAAGCTGGAGACGACCGCGCTCTACACCCGCGTCGCCATCAATACGATCCGCGACGTCAAGAGCCCGCTGGAGCGGCTGGGCGTCAACCTGACGAAGCGAAAGCCGCCCGCCTGACCGCGGCCGCATGGCGCGGCCCCGCCTGGAGGTCGCCGACGTCTTTCGCGCCCATGGGCCGGCGTGGCGTGAGGCCAACGAAGGCCACGTGAGCCTCGCCCAGTTGAAAGTGATGTCGGCGATCGAGACCTGTCGCACAGCCGCGCTCGGCGGACATGTCGAGCGCTGCGAGGACTGCGCGCACGAACGCGTGGCCTACAATTCCTGCCGCAACCGCCACTGC
>CAWGGX010000010.1:0-939200 GCA_963822215.1 uncultured Alphaproteobacteria bacterium | reverse complement strand
GGCCCTCGTTCATCCAGCCCCGCATCGCTGGGTCGAGCGAGATGTAAAGGATTTTGACCAGGAACTCGCCATCGCTGGTTCAGGGACCGGCTCCTCGGTCAGGCTCCAGTCGCTGCGCTTGGGAAGGCCGACCGGCCTGGCGGCAAGCCGGAACTGATGATTGACGGCGCTCATGGCGGACCCTCTCCGGAACAACAATAGTCCGCGTCGTCACTGGTGCTGTCAATTCCTGGGCGGGATCGGAACCGGCGTCGATGCTCGGCTCGGTTCGCCCTGGATCTCATCCCACAGCAACATCCGGGCGCCCACCGCCCGCTCGAAGCCGACGCGCTTGCCGGCCTTCTTTGCGGTCGTCCTCGCGACTAGGCTTTTTGCACCCTCCTTGAAGTGCGGCCTTTGATCTGGCGTGGACGACGCACACTAATCTTGCGATGAGCCGATCGATTTCATGGTAGGCGAAGCGATAGGCGCCCCGGGAGATTCGATTTCGGAATATGCCGCGCTCGCTTATTCCAGTGATGACTCCGCATGGTTCGCTCCGCCTTGATCAGGCCGACGACGATTTCGTGCTCGAGAGCGGGCTGGCTGATCGGCTCGAGAAGAGTTTCGAACGGGGTTCCGGTCATGGCCTTCTTCACCTCGGCGCGGGCGAGGCCGGAAGCGTCTTGCCGCCCTCGTTGGCGTGGTGGCGGGATTTCGGCATGCGCTTCATCGCCGATCTCTGCGCGCTTGGCGATGCGAAGGGGCCCGCCGGCCGGACGGAGCTCGCCGCGCCGACGTCAAGCGAGCTCGCGGCGCTGATTGATGACGCGCCGCCCATGCGCGGCGGCGAATACCTGCGGCCCGACGTGCTGGCGCAGCACTGGGGCGAGATCGGGCAGGCTCTGGAGGCCGAACTCTCCGAAAGCGGGCTCTCCCTCAACGAGTTCTTGAAAGCCCGCGACAGTCGGTGGCGATTGGTCGGTCGCGTGCATTTCAATCTCGCGGAAAATCGTCGGGACCCGGAGTGTCCATTCGCCTTCATGGCGACCTATACGTCCGGCCTGGCGGCGAGCGGCGCTTTGCGGCATTTGCCGCTGGGCCAGGCCTTACGCGAGTTTGCGGGCGTAGGCGACAAAGCCAAGCTCCTGCAACTCTTGGATCCGGTGAGCCGCGCCAGCGAGGCTTGCTCCTGGCTGAAAGCGATCGTTGACGCCGGCGAGATCTTTCATCCCTTGCGGTGGACGCCGCAGGAGGCGCTGCGCTTTCTCCACGATGTCGAGGCGATGGAGCAGGCCGGCCTCGTCATTCGCATGCCGGCGAACTGGCGCATGAACCGTCCAAGCCGACCGCGGGTCGAAGCGACGGTCGGATCGACTTCGCCGTCCGTCCTTGGCTTGGACGCGCTGCTCGATTTTCAGGTCGGGGTGAGCCTCGACGGCGAGGCGCTGACCGACAAAGAAATCAAAGAACTTCTCGCTTCGACCGATGGTCTGGCGCTGGTTCGCGGCAAATGGGTCGAGGTCGACCGTGAGCGCTTGCAGGCGACCCTCGATAAATTTCAGGAGATCGAGCGCCTATCGCGAAGAGAAGGCGTGCCGTTTGGTCAAGCCATGCGTCTGCTGGCGGGAGCCGAAATCGACGGCGGGGCCGTCGCCGAGCCGACCGCGCAATGGGCCCATGTCCAGGCCGGTCCCTGGCTCGCCGAGGCGCTCGAGGGATGCCGGAGCCCCGATGGCTTGGCCAAGGTTAATCCGGGCGAGGCCCTGCAAGCGACGCTGAGGCCCTATCAAGAGACAGGATTGCGCTGGCTCCATCTCTTGACCCAGCTTGGGCTCGGCGCCTGCCTCGCCGACGACATGGGCCTCGGCAAAACGATTCAGGTCCTGGCCCTGCTTCAGACGTTCAATGAACAGGCCAAGGGCTCGGCAGGGCGGACGCCAAGCCTCCTGGTTGTGCCCGCTTCGCTTCTGGCCAACTGGGCGCTCGAAGCCGCGCGCTTCACGCCGCGTCTGAAAGTCGTGATCGCGCATCCCTCGTTCCAAGCCGCGGACGAATTGGGCGCCATGA
Organism: uncultured Alphaproteobacteria bacterium; assembly: GCA_963822215.1. Taxonomy (GTDB): domain Bacteria; phylum Pseudomonadota; class Alphaproteobacteria; order Rhizobiales; family Beijerinckiaceae; genus Roseiarcus. The sequence goes on along the minus strand of CAWGGX010000010.1, from coordinate 937,151 downwards.
GCGACGAGCGCCTGGCGGAGACCGATCTGGTGGTGACGAGCTATGGGACGCTGCTGCGCCAAAGCTGGATCGGCCAAACGTCCTGGCGCCTCGTGGTTCTCGACGAGGCCCAAGCGATCAAGAATCCCAACGCCAAACAGACCAGGGCCGTCAAATCCTTGAAGGCCAAGGCGCGCATCGTCCTCACCGGCACGCCGATCGAAAACAATCTGCGCGACCTGTGGTCGATATTCGACTTCGTCAATCCGGGTTTGCTCGGCTCCGCGAAGGCCTTCGCGCAATTCGCCAAGACCCTCGCCTCGCAGCCCCATATCTCCTATGCCCCGCTGCGGCGGCTGGTGCAGCCCTATATCCTGCGCAGGCTTAAGACCGACAAGAGCATCATCGCGGATCTGCCCGACAAGACGGAGGTCAAAGCCTTCTGCCATCTGACCCGCAAGCAGGCGGCGCTCTATCAAGCAGCAGTCGCTGAGTTGGAGGAGAACCTGAAGCAATCGGGCGATGGGATTGCGCGACGGGGGCTGGTGTTGTCCTCGCTGATGCGCCTGAAGCAGATTTGCAATCATCCTTCGCAATGGCTGGGTGACGGCGCCTATGACGAAAACGACAGCGGGAAATTCGAGCGCCTGCGGGAAATCGGCGAGACCATCGCGAGCCGCCAGGAAAAGCTTCTCGTGTTCACCCAGTTCAAGGAGATCATTCCTTCCCTGGAGAGGCTGCTCGCGGCGGCGTTCGGGCGTCCAGGCCTTGCTCTTCATGGCGACACGCCGATCGCCAAACGCCGTGACCTCGTCAAGACGTTTCAGGAAGACGAGCGCACGCCGTTTTTCGTCCTCTCGATCAAGGCCGGCGGCTCGGGGCTCAATCTGACGAGCGCTTCGCATGTGGTGCATTTCGATCGCTGGTGGAATCCGGCGGTCGAGAGCCAGGCGACCGATCGCGCTTATCGCATTGGCCAAAGGCGCAATGTGCTCGTGCACAAATTCGTCTGCCGGGGGACGATCGAGGCGAAGATCGACCTGTTGATAGAATCGAAACGCCAGCTGGCGGACGATTTTCTTGCTGGCGGCGCTGAGATAAATCTCACGGAAATGGATGACCGCGAACTACTGCGGCTTGTCGCGCTCGATCTGAACGCCGCGATGACGGAAGGGGCTGCGTCGTGAGCTATTATGGCTTTCGTCCCTACGTGCCAGTCGCCAAACGCCGGGCGATCGCAGCGCGGGAACTGGAAAAGCTGAGAAAGAAGGGCCGCAAGATCTCGCCGGTGGTCCTTGAGGGCCGGCCGATCGCTCGAACCTTCTGGGGCAAGGCCTGGTGCGAAAATCTTGAACGCTATTCCGACTTCGAGAATCGCCTGCCGCGCGGCCGAACCTATGTTCGCAATGGCTCAGTCGTCGATCTGCAGATCGAGCGCGGTCAAGTCCGGGCGATGGTGTGCGGGTCGGAACTCTACACGGTCAGGATCGATATCGACACCATCCCAGAGGCGCACCAGCAATTCTAAAACTAGCTCGCGGCGTGGTTGTCATTCGATTTTTGGCGCGGCGAGAAGGTGGGGCGGGATGGTGAAGGTGGCGAGGGCTTCGAGAAGTTCGGACCAGGCGGGGAAGACGAGGAATCTGGTCAGGGTTGCGAGAGAGGCGAAGAAGCTCGTTCGCTTTTCCGCCGCCTCGCGCGCTCGTCGCCACGGGGGCTTCAGAAGATCGAGAACCGTGTGCCAGGCGAAGGCGAGCATGTTGAGCGCCGCGAGCGTCATGGCCAGATAGGTCTCGCCGTGGCCGAAGTTGTGCTCGAACTCGTAGCCGTGATTTTTTAGAACGTTGAAGCTTTTGTTCTCGATCTTCCACCGTGCGCGGCCGCAGGCGGCGACGTCGGCGACGTTGCTTTTGGCGACCGGCAGCGAGGTGACGAGGGCCGTTCTGTATTTGACGACGCCCTTGGCGTTGAGGATTTCGAAACCGATCCAATTGACCAGCACGGCGTCCTTGCCGTCGCGCAGCGGAACCTTGCCGATGAAGCGGTAGCGATGGATCTCGTGCGGCTTGCCTTTGCGCACCTTGATCTCATGGCGATCGAGTTCGGCGCCGGCGATGAAGTCGTAGAGCGCCTTGTGCGAGGCCTCCTTGCAGGTGAAGAGGAAATCGTCGCCGTTGGCGGCGAGCCTCTCAACCACGCTCTGGCAGGCGAACAGATCATCGCCCAGATACACCGGGCGCAGGGGTTTCAGGCGTCCGCCGTGCTTCTCGTGCCAGCGTTTGACGGCGTTGCGTTCGCAATCCTGCTTCTCGGCGCCGTCCTGTTTGACGATGAACTCCGGCGCGAGCGGAACAACCTTCGAATGTCCCGGCGCCACCACGGTCGCGGCCAGCATGGAATGATAGCTTTCGATCTTGCCGTTGCTGCGCTTGCGCGTCTGACAATGGGGGCAGACGATCTTCTGGCTGCAAAAATACTCGGTCCCGTCGAGGGCGATGAGCGTTCTGCCGCCGAGCCGGCCGAACGCGTCGCGCATCGCCGGTTCGAGAAGCAGTTGCTCCGCCCGCTGGAAACAAGACGCCAGCAGAGCGGGATCCGCGCCGTCGAGCATGTCCCTGATATAATTGTCGGAAGGGATCTTCTCGATGCCGAACAGGGTCTGGCAGTTCGAGCGGCCCTGTCCCTTTTCCAGCGTCCGCTGGAAGGACAGGAACGACGCACACTGCATGAAGAACATGGCGAACGCGGACAGACCGAAATCAGCCATGGCGATATTGCCGCTCCGCCCCTTGCGCGGGTCCGGGAACGCAGCGCAGACCGCCTTCAGCTCAGACAGAAGCGGCGCCAAAATCTCCATCCCCAGCGTGAATCACGTTTCAAATGATTTGGGAATCCCTTCGCAGAAAATTTCTTCCCGCGCTCTTTTAGAATTGCTGGAGGCGCACTGGGAAGCGATTTGCAGGGACTGCCTGGGCTCCGTCACTTCGCTGGTGGAATTGCTTCAGGGAAAGATTTCCAAGAACGTGATGGAGCGCGTGTGCCGAGAGGGGGATGAACTTTTCCGGGCCCCCGTGAAATTAAAATGAGGTGCTCGTGCCCGGACTGGGCCGGCATGTGCAAGCACGCGTCTGCGGTCCTCTATGGCGTCGGCGCGCGGCTCGACGCGGAGCCTGACCTCTTGTTCGCGTTGCGCGGCGTCGATCGTTCGGAGCTGATCGCCGGCGCCGGGAGGAATCTGCCGATCGGGCAAACCCAAGTCGCCGCGGAACGCACCATTGCTGACGATGATGTCGCGGCGTTGTTTGGCATCGAACTTGAGCCCGCACCTTCTCAGTCTGGCTCCAAAGATCCCGACACGGGACTGAAATCGGTGCGATAGTAAGCGAGCCACTACTTTCAACCGACCGGTGGTGAAGGACCCCGTCTCGCTCAACAGCAACTCCGCGAGAACCTAGCCCACGCCGTCCCGCACAAAGGATGCGAAAGCCTCTCTGGTTTCGAGCGGTGGGCGACCTCAACCGACCGACGCCGACGCGAACCGCGCTAAGGCCCCAATCGCGCAAGGGAAGGCGAAATCAGCGGCCCAGCCAATTCGCTCGCCCAAACAAACGCCAAAGCAGGCAGTCGCGGGAAGCGAACCGATTGCGCCGCCATTGGAACGGAAACTCCGTCGTGGTGCTCAAGAGCTTGCCGCGAAATGGACGAAGTGGAAAAAGCAGAAGGCCCGCTATTCTTGAGTATGGGCTTTGTCCCCAGTTTGCTCCGACCACGGGCAGCCATCTCGCGCGACTCGAACGCGAGCAGATCGAAAGAGACACCGAGAATCGTGAGACGGACGAGGATGAGTTCCAATATGAGAGCCCGGCCAGGGCAGCCGAGCGCGTCAGGCAGTTCGCGACGATCAAGGACCTCCTCACCACGGAAACCCTCGGCACGTCTTGAGCGGCTGGCGAGTTTCGCAGCGAGGGGATCTGGGTCGAAGCGGAGCGGCGACGGCAAGAAGCCTCATCGCCGGCGGCTTGAGCGGCTTGGTGGTGGGGGCGAGGACGGGCGATCGAGGTGGGGGCGAGACTCGAGGTCATGATGTGTCGCAGCGGAATGCGGCGGCCGGGTCAACGAGGCCGATGCGGCGCATGAGACCGCCGCAATCCGGGCAGCGGGCAAACGGCTCGCGGGCGTGTTTGTCTGGCTGTGGCTCGCTGGCGGCGGCGGGCTCGCCGGTCGGCTGGGGCTGAAGCAGGCGGCGCAAGCGCGCGAGGCTCTCGCCTCGGTCGCCCTTGGCGAGAAAGCCGTAGTGCCGGATGCGGTGAAAGCCGTCGGGCAGGACGTGGAGCAGGAAACGCCGGATGAACTCGTGCGGGGCGAGGCGCATGACGCGGGGGCGCCCGCCGCGACGATAGTCCTTGTAGGAGAACGCGACTTCATCGTCGCCGACGACTACGAGCCTCGTATTGGCGATGGCGGTTCGATGCGTGTAGCGGGCGAGATAGGCGAGCACGCGCGCGGGTCCGCCGAATGGCGGCTTGGCGTAGACGACGAAGGGGCCTTGGCGCAGAGCGCGCATGCGTTCGGCGAACGCGGCGGCCTCGGCGAGCGGGACCAGGTCGCCGAAGAAACCGAGTTCGCCGCGCCGGAAAGCGGTTTCCAGGCCGTCGAGGAACAGGCGGCGGAAGGTCTTCGACAGGGCGCGGACGGAGAGCAGGAAGTTGGGTTTGCAGACCCATCGCTGACCATCGAGGGCAACGCCGCCGCCGGGAACCAGACAATGGACATGGGGGTGGTGGGTCAGCGTCTGTCCCCAGGTATGCAGGACGGCGATGAGGCCGATCCTGGCGCCCAGACGCTCGGCGGCAAGCGTCATGAGCGCCTGGGCGGCGGCGCGCATCAACAGGCCGTAGACCGTTTGCTTGTTCTGGAAAGCGATCCCGGCCGCCGCCGGCGGCAGGGTGAAGACCACGTGGAAGTAGGGAACCGGCAGCAGTTCGGCCTGACGAGCAGCGAGCCACTCCGCGCGCGCCGACCCCTGACACTTCCCGCAATGGCGGTTTCTGCACGAGTTGTAAGCGATGCGGGTGAGCCCGCAATCGTCGCAGAGCTCGACATGACCGCCGAGCGACGCCGTGCGGCAGGCCGTGATCGCTCCGATCACGCGCCGCTCGACGCGCCCGAGATGTCCGGCGTTCGCTCGTTCGTAAGTCTCGCCGTGACGGTGGAAGACATCGGCCAGTTCGAACGCCGGCCGCGCCGTCACCGGCTACTCCGGCGGCGTCACCTGCAGCGAGAGCCGGTCGAGAGGGCTCTCAGTCCTGGCGATCACCTGCGATGACACGTGCGTGTAGCGCGCCGTCGTCGACAGATTCTCGTGTCCGAGCAAGACCTGGATGATGCGAATGTCGACGCCGCTCTCCAGGAGATGGGTCGCGAAGCTGTGGCGCAGAACGTGCACGCTCACGCGCTTGTCGATGCCGGCCGCGACGCGCGCCGAACGGCAGGCGGCGTGCAGGACCGTCGGCTCGATCGGCCTGTGCTTGTCGCGACCCGGGAACAAAAACCGTTCGGGATGCGCGAGACGCCAGTAGCTGCGCAGGATGCCGAGCAATTGCTCGGACAACATGACGTAGCGCTCCTTGCCGCCCTTGCCGCATTCGACCCGGATGACCATGCGGTCGCTGTCGATGTCGGGCGCCTTCAGGCCGACGACCTCTGACACCCGCAAGCCTGCGGCATAGGCGGTGGTCAGCGCGACCCGAGCCTTGAGGCTCGAGACGGCTTCAAGAAAGCGGACGACTTCGCCGGCGCTCAACACGGCCGGCAGCTTGCGCGGCTCGCGGGCGTAGGCGATCCGCTCCGGGATCGCCTCGTCGCCGAGCGTCACCCCGTAGAAGAAACGCAGCGCGCACACGACCTGATTGAGCGACGCCCAGGAGATCCCTTTCGAGATCAAATGCACCTGGTAGGCGCGGACGTCTTCCAACCCGAGCCGATCCGGCGAATGGCCGAAATATCGGCTGAACTTCGAAACCGCGTGGATGTACGATTGCTGGGTCGCCGGCGACAGATTGCGGATCGTCATGTCCTCGACCATCCCGCGACGCAGAGGGCTCATCTCGGCCATCTGAAACTCCTGCCTGAGAGGGGGCTACTGAACACCCCATCCTCTCAGGCAGGAGGACATTCACTCCATCCCGCCGATCATCCGCTCGCTTCCGCTTCCGCCGCGATAGCGGCTTCGTTCAATCGCTCGCGCGCTTGCAGAATCTGGGCCTCCGAATCGGCCCTGACGGCCCGCTTTTCCCGGCCCAAATCGCAGCTTTAGCGACTGGAATCGCCAGAAATCGACCGGAATCGCCTCCCTTGGGCGCTCAAATCGCCTCCGTTGCGCAGGTCTTTGCGACGATGCGCCGGCGGCTCGTCGCTCGCCAATTATGGCTCCGGCGTGACGAAGCTCTCCATCACCAGCTTGCGGCCGGCGCGGTCGAAATCGATGGTGAGCTTTGGCCCGTCCGCCGCGACCACGCTGCCCGGCCCGAATTTGAGGTGGAAAACACGGGCGCCGGCCTCAAAGCCGGTCGCGGGCGCAGGCCGTGGGATCGCGCGCGTGTCGGGCGGCCGCATCGAGCCCTGCCCGAAGCCCGGGCGCGACGCCTCCTCGCGCCGCGTCCACGCCTCCGCCCGGCGCGAGCCCGGCGTCTCGTAGCGCGAACCGAATCCTGCTGCATCGAATCGGGAAACGCCGTAGCCGCCGAATGCGGAGGCGCTCGCCAACTCTTCGACCGTGACATGTTCAGGCGGCAGTTCGTCGATGAACCGCGACGGAACTGACGTCTGCCACAGGCCGCGCACGCGGCGGTTGGCGGCGTGATAGATCTTCGCCGCTCGGCGCGCTCGGGTCAGGCCGACATAGGCGAGCCGGCGCTCCTCCTCGAGCCCGGCGCGGCCGTTGTCGTCCAGCGATCTCTGATGGGGGAACAGGCCCTCTTCCCAACCAGGCAGGAAGACGAGGTCGAACTCCAGTCCCTTGGCCGCGTGCAGGGTCATGATCGAGACGCGCTGGCCGGCCTCGGCGCTTTCGACGTCCATGACCAGGGAGACATGCTCGAGGAAGGCGCCGAGGTCCGGGAATTCGCCCATCGAGCGGACGAGTTCCTTGAGGTTGTCGAGGCGGCCCGCCGCGTCGGGCGTGCGCTCGGCCTTCCACATGTCGACGTAGCCGCTTTCCTCCAGGACGAGTTGCGCCAGCTCCTCCTGCGGCAACTCGCCGGCCCGCTTGCGCCAACGGTCGAAACGCGCCAGCAGGTCGCGCAGGATCTGGCGTGGCCGGGCCTTCATCTCCTCGGTCTCGATCAGCATTTGGGCGGCGCGCATGAGCGAAACGCCGGCGCGCCGGCCGAACTCGTGCAGGAGCGCGAGCGTCGCCTCGCCAAGGCCGCGCCTGGGCTGGTTGTAGATGCGTTCGAAGGCGAGGTCGTCGTCCGGTTGGGCGATGCAGCGCAGATAGGCGAGCGCGTCTCGAATCTCCGCGCGCTCGTAGAAGCGCGGCCCGCCGATCACCTTGTACGGCAAGCCCATGGTAATGAAGCGCTCCTCGAATTCGCGCATCTGGAATGAAGCGCGCACGAGGATCGCCACATCGTCGAGCGAGACCCCGTCCCGCTGCGCCTGCTCGATCGCCTCGCCGACGACGCGCGCTTCCTCCTGGCTGTCCCAGACGCCGGTGACGGTCGGCCGCTCGCCCATCGGCGCGTCGGTGAACAGGGTTTTGCCGAGGCGGCCCTGGTTGTGGGCGATCAGCCTCGAGGCGACCGCGAGGAGGTGGCCGCCCGAGCGGTAGTTGCGCTCGAGGCGAATCACTTTCGCGCCGGGAAAGTCCGCCTCGAACCGCAGGATGTTGTCGACGTCGGCGCCGCGCCAGCCGTAGATCGACTGGTCGTCGTCGCCGACACAGCAGATGTTGCCGCCGGCCTGCGCCAGCAGTCGGAGCCACAGGTACTGGACGGCGTTGGTGTCCTGGTACTCGTCGACCAGGATGTAGCGGAAGCGGCGCTGAAAGGAGGCGAGCACGTCGGGATGCTCGCGGAAGAGTCTGAGCGATTCGAGCAGCAGGTCGCCGAAATCGACGGCGTTCAGCGTCTTCAGCCGCGCCTGATAGGCGGCGTAGAGCGCTGCGCCGCGCCCGGCGGCGAAGGACGCGGATTCGCTTGCCGAGACATGCGCGGGATCGAGGCCGCGGTTCTTCCAGCCGTCGATCAGGCTGGCGAGCGCCCGCGCCGGCCAGCGCTTGTCGTCCAGGTTCTCGGCTTGCAGGACCTGCTTGAGCAGCCTGAGCTGGTCGTCGGTATCGAGGATGGTGAAGTTCGGGCGCAGGCCGACGAGCTCCGCGTGCATGCGCAGGATCTTGACGCCGATCGAATGGAACGTGCCGAGCCAGGGCATGCCCTGATGCCCGCCGGTGAAAACGCTCACCCGCTCGCGCATTTCGCGCGCGGCCTTGTTGGTGAAGGTGACGGCGAGAATCTCGTGCGCCCGCGCGCGGCCGGAGGCGATCAGATGCGCGATGCGCGTCGTCAGCACGCGGGTCTTGCCGACGCCCGCGCCCGCCAGGACCAGCACGGGGCCGTCGAGCGCTTCGACCGCGGCGAGCTGTTCGGCGTTCAGGCCCTGGAGATAGGCCGGGATGCGGCCGGCCGCGCGTCCGAAGCGCTCCCGCGACGGCTCGAGCGGCGGAATGGCCTCGGCCTCGGATTGGTCGGATCGGGGAGCCACAGAACGAATCATGCGCCGGCAACCTGAGGCGCGCAACCGTCTTTGTCGAGACCATCCGTTTGATGAGTGGAAATCAGAGGTCTTTCGATCGCGGGATCCCGAGTTGTCGTCGCTCGGCCTTTCGCGCGTAGACGTCTTGCCCATTCGGGCGTCGTCGCGAGTGGCGTTACCCACTTCCGACGGATCGGTCCCTCCACAGCTCATGGATGCGCAACAGACGCTCGCCAGCGGCGACCAGGGTTTCTTCCCTTTTTGCGAAATGAAAGCGGATGTAATTGTTGACCGGCTCGCGAAAGAAGCTCGATCCCGGCACCGGAGCGACCCCCACGCTGCGCGTCAGCCATTCGCTGAACGCCGTGTCGTCGACCGAAGTCCCGGCCGTGAAGGGGGCGATGTCCACCAGAACGTAATAGGCGCCTTGTGGCGGGTAGTAGCTCAATCCTGCCTTTTCCAGATACGAAAGGAAAAGCGCTCGCTTCTCCGCGTAGCTGCGAGCCAGGTCGGCGTAATAGGAATCGGGAAACTCGAGGCCGGCGACCACCGCCGCTTGCAGCGGCGCAGCGGCGCCGACGGTGAGAAAGTCGTGCACCTTTCTCATGCCATCGATAACGTTGGCCGGTGCGATGGCGTAACCCAACCGCCAACCGGTGATCGAGTAGGTTTTTGACAGCGACGAGCATGAAATCGTCCGCTCGAACATGCCGGGCAGCGCAGCAAAGTATTCGTGGCGACAGGGCGCGAAAACGATGTGCTCATAGACCTCGTCGGTGATGACAAAAGTGTCGTACCTGTCCGCCAGGCGCGCGATCACCAGCAGTTCTTCGCGGGTGAACACCTTGCCGGAAGGATTCGAGGGGTTGCATAAAATCACCGCCTTGGGGCGGCGGGCAAAGGCGGCTTCGAGCGCGACCGCGTCGAAGGTAAAGTGGGGCGGGGTCAAGGGAACAAAGATCGGCTCGGCGCCGCTCAGGATGGCGTCGGCGCCGTAGTTCTCGTAAAAAGGCGAAAACACAATCACCTTATCGCCTGGATTGCACACCGTCAGCATTGCCGCCATCATGGCTTCGGTGCTGCCGCAGGTAACGACAATGTTGCGGTCGGGATCGATGTCCAGTCCCATGAACCGGCTCTGCTTGGCCGCCAGGGCGCGGCGGATGTCGGGATCGCCCCACGTCACCGCGTACTGGTGCGGCCCTTCGCGCATGGCCCGCACCCCCGCCTCGATGATGGCCTTCGGTGGGTCGAAGTCCGGGAATCCCTGGGACAGATTGATCGCGCCATGCTGGTTGGCCACACGGGTCATCCGCCGGATGACGGATTCGCCGAACCCCCGTATGCGCTCGCTTGTCTTTGGCATGGGTTTGACTGCTCGATGTTCGTCCCCTCGGCCGGCCCGGAAGGGCGAGCCGAGGCAGGAGCGGGTCAGAAAGCTGGGACGACCGACGCCCCGAAGGTTTTCTCAATAAATTCCTTGGTTTCGGGCGACTGGTAAAGCTTCACCAGCGTGGCGACCCATGCCTTGTCTTTGTCCTGCACGCGCACCGCGATGACGTTGGCGTAGGGCGAATCGCCGTCCTCGTGGGCCAAGGCGTCATGGACCGGCGACAGGCCGGCTTGCATCGCGTAGTTGGTATTGATCGCCGACAACGTCGTGTCGTCGAGCGAGCGCGGAAGCTGCGCGGCGTCCAGTTCTACGATCTTGAACTTCCTGGGGTTCTCGACGATGTCGGCGACCGAGGCCTTCAGCCCGGCGTCAGGGGTCGATTTCAGGAAGTCGACCTTCTGCAAAAGCAGCAAGGCGCGGCCGCCATTGGTCGGATCGTTGGGGATGCCGATGGTGGCGCCATCCGGAACCGCAGCCAGAGATTTGACTGTCTTCGAATAGAGTCCCATCGGGAAGATCACGGTCTTGGCGACAGAGACCAGGGGGTAGCCACGATCCTTGACTTGATTGTCGAGGTAGGGCTGGTGCTGGAAACTGTTGGCGTCGAGGTCTCCCTGGGCGAGTGCGGCGTTTGGCAGCACATAGTCACTGAATTCCACCACCTTTATGGTGAGCCCTTCGCTGGCCGCCCGCTTGGCGACGTCCTCCATGATCTGCGCGTGTGGCCCGGCGGTCACGCCGACCTGGATTGTTTCGGCAGAAGCCATACCACCGCCAAGGAAAACGGCGGCAAAACTCAGGAGAGCGATGAACCGGCGCATAATGCAAAAACTCCTTGGATGAAGCGAGCAGAAAGCAGGTCCCGAAAGCCGCCTATTCGTCAGCGGTTCCGATCAGCCGTTTGTTCAGCCGGCGCGCCAGCCCATCGCCGATCGACTGGACGCCCTGCACCAGCACGACCAGCACCACGACGACCGCGAGCATGACTCCTGGCTGGAACCGCTGATAACCGAAGCGGATTCCGAGATCACCCAATCCGCCGCCGCCGACCACGCCGGCCATCGCCGAGTAGCCGATCAGGCTGACCACGGTGATGGTGAGACCGGCGACCAGGCCCGGCAGGGCCTCGGGCAGCAGCACCTTGCGCACAATCTGACCGGGCGTCGCGCCCATGGCCTGGGCAGCTTCGATCAACCCCGGATCGACTTCGCGCAGGGCGGTTTCAGAGACTCGGGCGACGAACGGGATGGCCGAAAGGGTCAAGGGAACGATGGCCGCGGAGGTTCCGATCGAGGTGCCGACGATCAGCCGGGTCAGGGGGATGATCGCCACCAAGAGGATGATGAAAGGAACCGACCGTCCGATGTTGACGGTTGCGCCCAGGACGGCGTTGAGCGGCAGGTTCTCCAGGATATGGCCCTTGCCGGTGACAATCAGGACCACTCCCGCCGGAATCCCGACGATGGCGGCGCCGAGAGCCGAGACGCCGACCATCGCCAAGGTTTGCCAAAGGGCGTTAAGCAGCAGCTGAATCATCGCCGGCGACATGGCCGAGCACCTCCACCCGCAGATTTCTGTCCCGGATATGATCGATCGCCGTTTGCAATTCGTGCGCCGCGCCGATCGCTTCGACCACAATGTTGCCGTAGGGCAATCCCTGGATGTATTCGACATTGGCCTGCCAGATATTCAGCAGGACGTCGTACCGGCGGGCCACCTCGGCGATCACCGGTTCGCCGGCGGAAGCTCCGGTGAAGACGATCCTCAGCACCGGGTTGCCGTGAGACCGCGATCCATCCCGCCGGCGGCCGCGCAATAGGGCCGGCAACTCGCGGTCGATGACGTCGCGGACGATGTTGCGGGTAATCTCGCTGGCGGCCGAAGTGAAGACCTCGAACACCCGGCCCTGTTCAACCACCCGGCCCTGGTCCAGCACGACGACGCGATCGCAGATTTCCTTGATCACCTGCATTTCATGGGTGATCAGCAGGATGGTCAGTCCCAGCTTGATATTGATGTCCGTCAGCAACAGCAGGATCGACTTGGTGGTTTCCGGGTCGAGCGCTGAAGTCGCCTCGTCGCACAGCAGGACCGAGGGCTGCGAAGCCAGCGCGCGGGCGATGCCGACGCGCTGCTTCTGGCCGCCGGACAGCGCGGCGGGATAGCGGTCGCGCTTGTCCGCCAGCCCTACGAGATCCAGAAGAGGGGTAATGCGTTCTCGGATTTCGGCTCTCGGCGTCCTCTGCAGCTCCAACGGAAGGGCGATGTTGTCGAACACGGTGCGACTCGACAGCAGATTGAAGTGCTGGAAGATCATCCCGATCGCACGCCGCGCCTGGCGCAACCGCTCGCCGTCGAGGGTGGTCAGGTCCTCGCCGCCGACCACGATTCGACCGGAGGTCGGTCGCTCCAGCATGTTGACGCAACGCGCCAAGGTGCTTTTGCCGGCCCCCGAACGACCGATTATGCCGACGATTTCGCCGCGACGCACTGAAAGGTGGACATCCTTCAGCGCTACACTGTCGCCTTTGGCGCTCCGAAAAATCTTGGAGACGCCGTCGATGACGATCATATCCGACAATTCAACGCGTCGCTCGCCGATCTTGGCGTCCCGCGCCGGGGGGGCGTCCGCAAGCTGTGGCGTGCTTTCCGGCTGATATTGGTGGCTTCTCATTTCTCGAATACGCTCGATTGAAGCGCGACGTTCTGGTTAGGGCTACGCTGGATGGGAGCTGCGGTTGCAGCGGAGGGATGATTGTCGCGGCGCGACAATACAGCAACGGTAGGGCTCCGCATAACGTTAGGCAGGCGCGCAATCGCGACTAATGGGCGCGGCCGCATAGCGCGATGCGCCACATCCACGTCTTGGTCGACAACCCCAGCTAATCGTGCTGCGCTTATTCGGGGTCCTGCTGATACGCGTCTGCCGGTCGCGATTCTGGCGATCGCGGAACCGGGCCATTGGCGACGGTCGCTCTCCGCCCTTTCGCGTCGTCCTCCGCATGAGCGCCAAGTGTCGGATTGAAAGCGCTCGGCGCCGCTCACCCTGCGGCCCGCGCGCGGGCGCGTCCCGCCGGGGAAGCGACCGGATTGCCAGACCGCTCAGGTTCTTTACGGTGCAGGAGGAAGATCGCCTGCTCGCCGACGAGGTTCCACGTCCATCTCGGCCAGACCGACGAGAGGAGCGCGCCGCGCTGGTCGAGGACGACGCTCGTGTCGATCACTGCCCGGAGTTCGCCTGCGAGCGCAATGAAATCGGTGATGGTGCAGAAATGGATGTTCGGCGTGTCGTACCAGGAATGGCTCAGCTGCTCGGTCACCGGCATCCGGCCGTGAACGGCGAGCTGCAGCCGAACGCTCCAGTGTCCGAAGTTCGGGACGGAGACGATGGCGCGGCGACCGATGCGCAGCAGGTTCTCGAGCACGACGCGGGGCTGGCGGGTCGCCTGAAGCGTCTGAGACAGGATCACGAAATCGAAGGCGGCGTCGGGATAGTCGGCGAGGTCGGCGTCGGCGTCGCCCTGGACGACAGACAGACCCTTGGCCACACAGTCGTTGACCCCCTGTTGCGACAGTTCGATGCCGCGGCCGTCGACCGCGCGCTCCTCGGCGAGCAGGCGGAGCAGCTCGCCGTCGCCGCAGCCGACGTCCAGCACCCGCGACCCCGGCGTCACCATTTCCATGAACTCGGACCAGGTCGACGCGCCGCGCGTTGAGAACGCGCGACAGGGTCACGAGAGCCCCCGCGCTCGGGCCGCCGAGTCGATGAACCCTCGCGTCGTCGCGATGAGCTCCGGCACGTCGAGCAGGAAGGCGTCGTGTCCCCGGTCTGTCTCGATCTCGACGAAGGACACCGAGGCGGCGCCGGCGTTCAGCGCCCGCACGATCGCGCGCGAGTCGCTGGTCGGGAAAAGCCAGTCCGAGGTGAACGACACGACACAGAACCGTGTCGGCGACCCTTTGAATGCCTGGGCGAGCGAGCCGCCGAAGTCGGCCGCCAGATCGAAATAGTCCATCGCCCGGGTCAGATAGAGGTAGGAATTCGGGTCGAACCGCTCAACGAAAATCGCTCCCTGGTGGCGGAGGTAGGATTCAACCTGGAAGTCGGCGTCGAACGAGAAGGTCCGGGCCTTGCGATCCTGCAGGTTCCGGCCGAAGCGCCGATGCAGCGCGCTGTCCGACAGATAGGTGATGTGGGCGGCCATCCGGGCGACGGCGAGCCCCTTGGACGGGCGCGCCCCTTCGGTCAGGTAGCGGCCCCCGCGCCAGTCCGGATCCGCCATGACGGCCTGGCGGCCGACCTCATGGAAGGCGATGTTCTGCGACGAATGCCGGGCGGCGGTGGCGATCGGAAGCGCGGCGAACACGCGCTCCGGGTAGGCCGCCGCCCATTGCAGGACCTGCATTCCGCCCATCGAGCCGCCGGCGACGCAGAACAGGGAGTCGATGCCGAGATGGTCGATCAGCAGGGCCTGGGCGCGCACCATGTCGGCGATCGTGACGACCGGAAAGTCGAGGCCGTAGGGCTCGCCGGTTTCGGGATTGAGCGACCCCGGACCGGTCGTTCCCATGCAGCCGCCGAGCACGTTGACGCAGATGACGAAGAACCGGTCGGTGTCGAACGGAAGGCCGGGACCGACCATGGTCTCCCACCAGCCGGGCCGGCCGGTGACCGGGTGCAGGTTCCCCACGTGCTGGTCGCCGGTCAGGGCGTGGCAAATGAGCAGCGCGTTGGACTTTGCGGCGTTGAGCGCGCCGTAGGTCTGATAGGCGATCGTCACTGGCGCCAGGGTCGCGCCCGAGTCCATCGCCAGCGCCAAAGGCTGTTCGACCCGGTACGTCTGGCTGTCCGGGTAAATCGACTGGAGGGCGGCGACGTTGGCGGGGGGGACGGAAACGTCCACGAGAGGTCCTTGGAGCGCTTTGGGGGGCGTCGGTTCGTTCTGTTTGGCGAACGAGACGTTTGATATACCGGCATACCGCCTGGCGCAAGGGGAAGCGCAAGCCAATCAAAGAACGGCCGCAGCGCGATCACTGGCCCCCGCGCGATGCAACCGGACCGCAGCGGATGACAGAGGGCGTTTTTCAGTCCCTGTTCCGATCCCTGTTCCGCATGCGACGACGCCGAAAATTCCCTGAATCGCGCGTTATGAATTCCCTGTTCCGGTGGGGCGGGGCCGCGCAACCGGCGGATTGCAATGAGGCAGTCGCCTGAAATCGCGACGGTTTTGGGGACCGGCGCAGAACAGGCTCGCAAAAAATTCCCTGCTAGCAGGGAATTCATGGCGCAGGTCGTCTCGAGCCTTCGGGAGCTGTTTCCGGCGCGCCGGCCTTGGCCTCCGGCTCAGGCCGCCGACTTGGCCAGCGCGGCGACGATCGCGTCGCCCATCTCCCTGGTGGAGACGAGCGTGCAGCCGTCGCTCTTGATGTCGGCGGTGCGGAATCCGTCGGCGAGCGTGGCGGCGATGGCGGCGTCCAGCCGGTCGGCGGCCGCGCCCGCGCCGAACGAATAGCGCAGCGCCATTCCGAACGAGGCGATCATTGCGATCGGATTCGCCAGCCCCTTGCCGGCGATGTCGGGCGCCGAGCCGTGGACCGGTTCGTAGAGCGCCTTGCGCTTCCCGGTCTTGGGGTTCTCATCGCCGAGCGAGGCGGAGGGCAGCATGCCGAGCGAGCCCGTCAGCATCGCCGCCACGTCCGACAGGATGTCGCCGAACAGATTGTCGGTCACGATGACGTCAAACTGCTTCGGCCAGCGCACCAGCTGCATGCCGAGCGCGTCGGCGAGCTGATGCTCGAGCCCGACGTCCGCATATTCGCGCTTGTGGAGCGCGGTGATCACCTCGTTCCACAGTACGCCGGACTTCATCACGTTGTGCTTTTCGGCCGACGTGACCTTGTTGCCCCGCTTGCGCGCGAGGTCGAACGCGACGCGGCCGATCCGCTCGATTTCGTAGGTGTCGTAGACCTGCGTGTCGATCGCCCGCTTCTGGCCATTGCCCAGATCGATGATCTCTTTCGGCTCGCCGAAGTAGACCCCGCCGGTCAGCTCGCGGACGATCATGATGTCGAGCCCCTCGACCACCTCCGGCTTCAACGTCGAGGCCGAGGCGAGGGCCGGATAGCAGACCGCGGGCCGCAGGTTGGCGTAGAGGGCGAGGTCCTTGCGCAGGCGCAGGAGGCCGGCCTCAGGCCGAACCTCGTACGGGACCGACGCCCACTTGGGTCCGCCGACCGCGGCCAGCAGCACGGCGTCCGCCGCGGCCGCGCGCTGCATGTCGTCCTCGCTGATCGCCGCCCCATGCGCATCGTAGGCGCATCCCCCCACAAGGCCTTTTTCGATCTCGAATCTGGCGAGGCCCTCGACCTCGAACTGTCGGATCACCTTCTCGACCTCGGCCATCACTTCGGGGCCGATTTCGTCGCCGGGAAGAAGAAAGAGATGATAGGAGGTCATTGACGTTTCTTGTTGGATGGGGCCGAACAGGAGCGCACGGTTAGACGATTTCGAGGAGCGACGAAAGCCGCGCCGATGCGGAAAATCGCCGCGCCGACCGACTCCTCTCAGCCAACGGACACCGAACCCGCAGGATGACCGCGATCGCCACCACCGCCGCTGACGGCTTCATCGAGCGCTTGCCGCCTTCCGTCCAGTTCTTTTTGGTTCACGGAACCGACGAAGGACTGGCGCACGAACGCTCGAGAGCCGTAGTGCGCAAGCTGCTCGGCCCGGACCCCGACCCGCTTCGCCTCGTGCGGCTCGAAGCCGACGCGCTCGCGCGCCGCCCGGAGGCCCTTTCAGACGAGGCCTACGCTGTGTCGATGTTCGGCGGCAGCCGGGCCATCTGGATCGATGCGCAGGGACGCGATCTCATGCCGGCTCTGGAGCCGCTGTTCGTCCGTCCCCCGGTCGAATGCGCCATCGTCGTCAAGTCGGCGCAACTCAAAAAGGGACATGCGCTTCGCTCGGCCTTCGAGAAGGCGCTGAACGCCGCGTCGATCGAATGCTACGCGGACGAGCCGAAGGCGCTTGGCGTCCTGATCGATGGCGAGTTGCGCAATGCCGGGCTTGCCGTCGCTCCCGACGCCCGGGCGGCGCTGATCGACGAGCTCGGGGCGGACCGACAGACCAGCCGGGCCGAAATCGCCAAGCTCATCCTGTTCGCCCGCGGAAAATCCAGGATCGAGCTCGACGACGTGCGCGCGATCGTGTCCGACGCCGCCCCGTCGCCACTCGACGAGCTCATCGATCAGGCGCTGGCCGGCGACCTGCGCAGGGCGGCCGACTGCGCGGCTCGATACTTCGCCGACGGCGGCGACGCCGATCCGCTGATCGGCCGGCTCGTCGCCCGGATGACGCTGCTCCACCGGTTGCGGCTCGAGATGGAGGCGGGACAGAGCTTCGACGCCGCCTGCCAGACGTTGTTCGTCCGGCTTCCATTGGAGGCCCGGCGCGCGCTGGCGAGGGCTGCGGAGCAATGGAACTCGGAGGCGATCGCTGAGCGTCTGCCCGCCGTGCGGGCGATGAGCGCCCGGGTGCGCGCGTCCCCGGATCTCGCCGAGGCTTTGGCGGGCCGGGCGCTCTGGTCGCTCGCGTCGCGACGCCGCCCGGCGCAGTGAGAGATCCGGGTCAGGGCGCAGAAGCTCTTACCTTTTCCCCTCTTCCGTGAGCGGGAGACGGGAACCGAAATATCGCTCCAGCACCCGCTCGTAGATGCGGGTCAGACCCTCGAGATCGGCGAGCGTCACGCGCTCGTCGACCGCGTGAATGGTCGCGTTCGGCAGCCCGAGATCGACGACCGGGCAGGCGTTCTTGATGAAGCGCGCGTCCGAGGTGCCGCCGCTGGTCGAGAGTTGCGGCCGGCGCCCGGTGATGTCCTCGACCGCGGCCGAAACGAGGTCGGTGAAGGCGCCGCGCGCGGTGAGGAACGAAACGGCATTCGTCGGGTCAAAGGTCAGCGTCGTCTTCGCGTCGCCGGCGGCGAGCGCGACCCGGCGCTCGATCTCCGCCATGAGCGCGTCCGGTGTCCAGCGGTCGTTGAAGCGCGCGTTGAAGACGAGGCGAACCGCGCCGGGGATCACGTTGGTCGCCGGATTGCCCACATCGACCGTAACGACCTCGAGGTTCGACGGGTCGAAATCGGCGCTGCCGGCATCGAGCGGCGGGTCGAATAGAGCGCCGAGCAGCGGCGCGAGACGGCGCAGCGGATTGTCGGCGATTTGCGGATAGGCGACGTGGCCCTGGCGGCCCCTCAGCGTGAGGCGCCCGGTCAGGGAGCCGCGCCGGCCGTTCTTGATAGTATCGCCGAGTCTTTCGACGCTGGTCGGCTCGCCGACGATGCAATGATCGAAGGCCTCGCCTTTCGCCAGCGCCCAGTCGAGGAGTTTCGCCGTCCCGTTGACCGACGGCCCTTCCTCGTCGCCGGTGACGAGAAAGCTGATCGAGCCGGGAAGGTCGCCCGTGGCGACGAACCGGAGCGCGGCCGCGACCGCCGCCGCGAGCCCGCCCTTCATGTCGCAGGCGCCGCGGCCCCAAAGCTGGCCTTCGGCCACCTCGGCCGAGAACGGCGGAAACCGCCAGCGCCCGGCGTCGCCCGCTGGCACGACGTCGGTGTGGCCGGCGAAGGCGAGGTTCGGGGCGGCGGTTCCGAATCGGGCGTAGAGGTTGAGCACGTCCGGGGTCTCGGGGGCCGAGAACGTGACAAGCTCCACCGAAAAACCCGCCAGAGCGAGCAAGTCGGCGAGATAGGGGAGCGCTCCGGCGTCGGCAGGCGTCACCGAGGGAAAGGCGATGAGGGCGCGCGCGATCTCTAGCGCGGTCGGCGGAGCAGGCATGGGTCGGCCAGGTTTCCTCGCTCGTTGGGATCGGCGGTCGGCGTCGAATGCGTCGTTCTGCGGTCCCATGTCAATCTTGGGCGCCGAAGCGGGGTCGTGGCGGCTCAGGCGTCTCGATAGACGGGCTTCCGCTTCTTGAGAAAGGCGCGCATGCCTTCTGCGAAATCGTCCGTGCCGGCGCAAAGCGTCTGGTTGCGGTTCTCGATCGCCATCGCCGCCTCGAGGCTCGGCGCGTCGATCGCGAGGTTCAGCCCCTCCTTGGTGAGGCGCAAGCCCATCGGCGAAGTCGCGAGCATGTCCTCGACGTAACCTTGGGCTGTCTCTTCGAGCCGGTCGTCGGGCACGACTTCGGATACGAGGCCTGTCGCGAGCGCCCGGCGCGCGTCGATGAAGCGGCCGGTCAGCATGAGGTCGAAGGCGACCGAACGGCCCACGGTGCGCGGCAAGAAATAGCTGACGCCCACGTCGCAGGCGGAAAGACCGAGGCGGATAAACGCTGCGTTCATCCGCGCGCTTTCGCCGGCGATACGGATGTCGGCGGCGAGCGCGAAGGCGAATCCGCCGCCCGTGGCCGCGCCATGGACGAGGGCGACGATCGGCTGCGGGCAGCGATGCATCTTCACATAAACGTCGGCGATAAAGCCTTGAAAACCGAACCCGCCGCCGAACGGCGCGTCGCCCCGGCCGAAGGCCTTGATGTCGAGCCCGGCGCAGAAAGCCCGGCCCGCCCCGCGCATGACCACCACTCGACAGGTCCGGTCCCGGACAAGCCCGCCAAAATAGTCGTCAAGCTCCTCGACCATCTCAGTCGTGATCGCGTTGAGCGCCTCGGGGCGGTTCAGCGTCAGCCACTGCGCTTCGCCGCGGTCGTCAATCCGAATTGTCTGATAATCCCTTCGCACCAGATTTCCCCATCGAGCGCGCGTTCGGCCCGGCGCTGCGATGCGCGAGACAATCATGACCGCACGGGGCCGCCTCAAACGTTTCGGCGTCGCTCCGACTGCCGGGGCAGGCCGCCAGAGTGAGGGATCCCGTTTCCGCCAAGCCGAGGCGCGGGTTGCGCTACCTCGGCCGCATCTCGCGCACCGGCGCCGCCCAGTCGAGACCGACATCGTAGATTGGCGGCTCGGTGTTGGACAAGAGGTTCCACAGGCCCGTCTGCTGGCTCCGCTTCAGCGCCTTGATCAGAACGCGCCCGTCGGTCAGCCCGCACACGCACATGCGTCCGATGAGGCCATCGTCCGGCGGGTCGCGGACGTCGTCGTAGAACACCAGCCAGTTGTCGAACAGGGCTCCCAGCGAGTGCCCGCGGATCTGCACCGCCACCGTGTTCGGCTTGGCGCCGATCGGGGCGTCGACGTCGTCGAACGGCCCCTGGCCCTCGGCGTAGAAATGAGCGACCGCGCCTGCGCCGACATAGCCGACCAGCGGCGCCTTCGGTTGGATCGGCTTGCCGCCGCCCCCGAGCGGACGGGGCGGCTCAATGCCGAGATACTCCGCCACGATCGGAATCTCGTCGGCGCGCAGCCGGCGATGTCCGTTCAGTAGATCGGTTACCGCGGAAGGCGAGCGGCCGAGCGCCTTAGCGAGGCCGCTGCGGGTTTTGCCGGTGTGCTTGAGGCCGGCGCGGATCCAGTCGACGGTCACGTGCTCCATCCCTTGTTGCGTTGGCGTCCGGCGCAATTTGCGCGCCCCCGAATCGGCGACGCCCAACGGCTTTTGTGATTAACCACGATTTCCGAAAAACAGCAATCCCGAAAATGCAAAATGTTGACTGATAGTTTGGAAATACAGAATATAGGACGAAACAAGAACACGAGATGACGGCTCGAAGACGGCCGCTAGCCCGGAACCTGGAACTGAAGGGGCTGCTATGACCAAGACCAAGTCGCCACGCCGCAGGCGGGCGAAGACCGAGACGGCGCGAACGGAGGGGGCTCGCGCCTCGGCCGCCCATCTCGCCGACCTTCGGCGCGCGCACGGGAGGCCCCCGCCGGACGTGCCTCTCCCCAGCAGGCTGGCCGTGAGGCTCGTCTGTCCCGTCCCGGACGCCTCCTGGTGTACGTCCCCGGCCCAACTCTGCGCGGAGCTCGCCGAATGAGCGCAAAGTCCTCACAATCGCCGCCTCGCTCCCCGAAGAGTCTTGCCGACAGGGTGCAGGAAAGGCTCGACGCAACACCCGAGCGGCTCGCCCGGGCCCGCGAGGCGGGCGAAACGCCCACCCGAGACGCCGATCGCGTCCGCCGTATCCTCGATCCGTTCGACGTGATGCGGGCGAACCGCGTGCTGGCGCCGCACGATCCCAAGCTCAACGACATCCGCTGGCTGATCGGCGAGTCGCTGCGCCGCACCCATCAGCGGGCGCAACTCGACTCTCTGCGCGCCGTCGCTCCCGAGCGGATGGGCGCGACCGGCTTCGGGCCTCGCCCCGGCCTGCCGCAGGCCGAGGCGGCGCTGCACGCCCGCGACAAGATGCGCAAGGCGGAGGATCGCGTCGGGCCGGCCGCTTGGCCGATCGTCATCCGCATCGTCATCGAAGGCGCGGGCGTGCGCGAATGTCGCGGCTTCGTTCCCGAACTCGTCACCCCGTGGCGCGCCGACGCCGTCCTTACCGACCGGCTCAGGGTCGGACTCGACCTCTTGGGCGATCTGTTGGGGGTCACGAAGGAGAGGTCGTGAGCCGCCCGAATCCCGGCTGCCTCCCTGCGGCCGGTTCCTTTCCAACAAAACCAATGGAGGAGCACATGACTACCGTCGCCGTTTCCGCAAATGCGAGCCCAAGGCCGAGCCTCTGGTCGCGCCTTACCGCAGCGCCCCGGCGTTGGGGGCTGCCGCGTCGCCACACCGAGACCCCCGTCGCCGACGCCGACTGCAATTCGGAAGCCAGAGCCGTCGTCGGCGCGAAGAAGCGCGCCGTGTTCGTCGACCGCCGCGGGCGCCTACGCGTCATCGAACTGTTCCTGCCGACGGACGTGCGCCAGCCGATCGAAATCCGCTTTCTGGAAGGAGAGGAAAAACTTCGATCGGAACAGTTGGAGAATAGCATAAGTCATAATTTCCATACCATCAATACACATGCCGTAAAACACTCCTAGGGTGACGATTTTACGTTTCACGACAGATTTAATCCACCTGTCCGTGTATATCCGCATGGCCAGCGCCTGATCAAGAACTGAGCTTTCCTGCTCTCTAAGCCGAATTCGTTGATCGAAAGGCCTTCGAATTCGCACTAGAACAAAACAGAAACAGCAGCCGGCGGCCGTAAGCCGCTCGCCGCCCCGGCACCGCCGAATGCCGGGACGGGGCGGAGGACCGGCAAGCCCGGCGGCGAACTCGAACGTAGCGTTGGAGGGGTGTCGTCATGTTGAAGCTTATCGAAGGGTCCGTCGCCTCGTGCTTCCCGCGGGAGATGGACGCCATGTTCCGCAATCGGGCCGACACGTTCTGGACCCGCCTTGGCTGGGAAGTGGCCGTCAAGGACGGCTACGAGCGGGATCGGTTCGACGACCTGAACCCGCTCTATCTGGTGTCGGTCGATCCCAAGACGGAGCAGTACTGGGGCTCGCTCAGGCTTCTGCCGACCACCGGTCCCAACATGCTGCGCGACGTCTTTCCGCAATTGCTGGAAGAGGGCGAGGTGATCGAAAGCGCGACGATTTGGGAAAGCTCGCGCATCTGCGCCGTGAGTGCGGAAGGCCAGCCGGACCGGATGCACAACGGCGTCAATTATGTGCTTAGCGAACTGATCGCAGGCATCGGCGAGGTCTGCCAACTGGCCGGCCTGACCCAGATCGTCTCGGTGTTCGACGCACGCATCCTTCGTGTGCTCAGAGTGGCCGGCTGCCCGCCGCAGATCATCGGAAAGCCGCAGCGCATCGGCGACGTCATGGCGTACGCCGGCCTGTTCGAGCCCGACCCGGTCCGGCTGGCCGATTACCGCGTGACGCTCGGGATGGGCGATTCAGTGCTGGCCCCGGGGGCCAAGGAGTTCGTCTTCGCCTGAGCGCGGTCGACCTCCGGGGGACCCCGATGCGCGCCGGCGGAGAGTCCCCCGATCAAGCTCGCCCTTCCGTACTTGATATGTTCTCACCATATGTGCCACTTGCCTGTCTCCCCTTACGTAAGCAGAATGTCCCCGGGTTTTGCGAGCGGGAGAAGACAATGGCAAAGAGAGTAAAAGTGCTTGAAGGGCAGGCGGTGGTGTCTCGCCCAGAGGAAAGCAAGTTTGGGATCACTGTCGAGGGTGTCAACCTGTCGGGTTCAGACGTATATAAGCTGATGT
This sequence comes from uncultured Alphaproteobacteria bacterium, assembly GCA_963822215.1. GTDB lineage: Bacteria > Pseudomonadota > Alphaproteobacteria > Rhizobiales > Beijerinckiaceae > Roseiarcus. The sequence continues at coordinate 913,908 of CAWGGX010000010.1, read as the reverse complement.
ATGTTTGCGTCGACCTGCTTGAGTTGTGCTCGAATTTGAGCGGAAAGATCGATCCTGCCGCTTCTTGGCTAGTTGCTCATGCGCGTGACGAGGTGACCCTTGGCGTATTCGGCTATCGTTCGTGACGCAGCCGCGTCAACCGAGCATATCGACTCTGCTGCCCTGCGGCTTACGGATGCGATACTCGGATACAATGAGCAGGATCTTGTTACGATACTGAAGTTGATCGCGACCGAGATTGGCGTGCGACACATCGCCTATCTCCGACTGGCCTCGAACAAAAGTACCGACAGCAGCCTGTTCACCGCAATCGTGACCTATTCGCCGGAATGGCAGTCGCGCTACTTCCTGAAGCAATATGTCAACATTGACCCGGTGATCGCGCACGGGTCCAATGCATTGCTTCCGTTTGACTGGGAAGTCGTGCCGCGGGACAACCCTTCGTCTCGTGGGTTTTTTGAGGATGCCGTGAACTTCGGCATGGGGAGGAATGGGTTATCCATTCCGGTAAGGAACAGGAGAGGCATATTTTCTCTGGTTTCCTTCTCGAGCGAACATTCGCATGCGGAATGGCTGGCGTACAAGAGCGCCAACATGGCCAGGCTTCAACTCTTGTCTGTCTTGATCGATTCTGCAGCGAACAAAAGTGGAAAGCTGCCGGCGCGCGGAGTAACCTTGTCGCGGCGGGAAGAACAGTGTCTGATCTGGGCCGCGCGAGGGAAGACCTACCAGGAGATCGCTGATATTCTGGACCTATCCTTCGGCAGCGTGAAGAGCCACCTCGACACCGCTCGCCACAAGCTTCACTGCATCAACCTGACGCATGCCGTTGCGGTGGCGGTGGCAAGCGGCGCGATCCCGGCGACCTCGCTGATGCGGAGCGAGGTGGAGGGGAACAACGCGGACGAGGCCATGGTGGAATAGCGGCCGGAGAGTTGGCCGCGCGTTTTCGCGAACGCCGCTAAGGCGGGGCGCAAGCTTCTGAAATGCTTGACGCCGGTCGATAAAAAGGCCGACAGCGCGGTGGTTTCCGCGGGCCTCCGCCCGAGTCCGTGTTCAGGACCGGTTCAGCGGCAAGCGCATTGGATCGGACGGACTGAGGGGCGTCGGGAGCAGAGCCGCATGACCTCGTGTTGCGTCCCGCGCGCCGCGCTCGTAACGCTTGCCGGCGCGACGCTGATGGTCGCCGCGTCGTCCACGCCGTGTTCCGCCTTCACCCTGTCCGCGCCGTCCGATTGGCATCCGAACCGGCCGTGGCGCTGGCGCCGCTGAGGTTGGGGCCCGCCGCTCCCGCGCTTCTAGGGTTACTGTGGACCCGACCGCCGTTGCCGGCGCGGTCCGTGGGGCGGCCTGCACTGCTGCTGGGTCTGAGCGCGCTTCCCAACCCGACGCGAGGCGGTCCGCAGCGCCCTGGCGGCGCCGCACGGGAGCTCAGCCTTCCATCTTGGCGATCAACGCGTCCGAAACCTCGAAATTGGCGGTCACGTGCTGGACGTCGTCATTGTCTTCCAGCTGGCCGATCAGGCGCAGGATCTTTTCGCCCGCCTCGTCGTCCACGGCAATCGTGTTCTGTGGCCGCCAAACGAGCGCGGCCTTGCGCGGCTCGCCGAACTTCGCTTCCAGCGCCTTCTGCGCGTCCGCCAGCGCCTCGACAGAGGTGATGACCTCGTGCTCCTCGGGTCCGGAGACGACATCGTCGGCGCCCGCCTCGATCGCGGCCTCCAGCATCGCGTCCTCGTCTGCGACCTTGCGATCAAAGACGATCAGGCCGACCCGGTCGAACAGGAACGACACCGCGCCGGTTTCCGCGAGCGACCCGCCGGCCTTGGTGAAATAGGAACGAACCTCGCCCGCCGTGCGGTTGCGATTGTCGGTCAGCGCCTCGACGATAACCGCGACGCCGCCGGGCGCGTAGCCCTCGTAGCGCACCTCGTCATAATTCTCGCTATCGCCGCCCGAGGCCTTCTTGATCGCGCGGTCGATATTGTCCTTGGGCATATTCTCCGCCCGCGCCGCGATGACGGCGGCGCGCAGGCGGGGGTTCATCGCCGGGTCGGGCATGCCGAGCTTGGCGGCCACGGTGATTTCGCGGGCAAGTTTGGAGAAGAGCTTGGACCGGATCGCGTCCTGCTTGCCCTTCTTATGCATGATGTTCTTGAACTGACTGTGGCCTGCCATACATCGCCTCGAGCAACGCGCGCCTTCCCGCGCACGGGGTGAAAGGGAATTCGGCCCCCTATACGCTGCGCCTGCCGGTTAGGGAAGGAGCGAAGGAACCGATCATGGCGGGAGCCTCCATCGCCATCGCCCCCGGCGTCGCTTATTACCCCGGATTTCTCGACCGCGCCGCCCAGGAGGCCCTGCGCGAGGAGATCCGCGCCGCGCTCGTGGAGGCGCCGCTCTATCAACCCCGCATGCCGAAGACCGGCAAGCCGTTCTCGGTCCGAATGAGCAATTGCGGCCCGCTTGGCTGGGTGTCGGACGAAACGGGCTATCGCTACCAACCGATCCATCCCGACACCGGCCGCCCCTGGCCGCCGATCCCGAAGTCCCTGCTCGCCGCCTGGGCGAAGCTTGCGCCGGGCGCCGCGCCGCCCGAGGCCTGCCTCATCAATGTTTACGACTCGAAGGCGCGTCTGGGCCTGCACCAGGACCGCGGCGAGCGAGAACTTTCGGCCCCGATTGTCTCGCTGTCGCTCGGAGACCCGGCTCTTTTCCGGATCGGCGGCCTCACTCGAGATGCGCCGACCCGCTCGTTCCGGCTCGAGTCCGGCGACGCGCTGACCTTCGGCGGTCCTGCGCGGCTCGTCTTCCACGGCGTCGACCGCATCGTCCGCGGCGGCTCGACGCTCCTGCCGGACGGCGGCAGGATCAACCTGACCCTGCGGCGTGTGACCCCGGCCGGCGCCTGAACGTCAGTCTCCGGAGGAGGCCGGCTCTTCCTTCGGCGCGGCCTTTGGACCGCCCTTGGAGACGCCGACCATCGCCGGACGCAGCACGCGATCCCCGATCGTCCAGCCGCTCTGCACCACCTGCGACACCGTGCCGGCGGGCAGCGTCTCGTCCGGGGCCTCGAAAATCGCCTGATGGAAGTTAGGATCGAATTTCTGACCCTTCGGGTCGAGCTTCTTGACGCCGTGACGGCCGAGCGCGGCCTCGAGATCGCGCGCGGTCAGTTCCACGCCCTCGATCACCGACTGGATCTGCGGCTCCGCCGCTGCCCTCGCCTCGGACGGAAGGTGCTCCAGCGCGCGGGCCAGGTTGTCGACCACCGTCAGCATGTCGCGAGCGAAGCTTGTCACGCCATAGGTCTTGGCGTCCGCCACCTCGCGCTCGGTGCGGCGGCGCAGATTCTCCATCTCCGCCAGCGTCCGCAGGACGCGGTCCTTCAGCTGAGTGTTTTCGGCGTTCAGCGCCTCGATCACGGCGAAAGCGTCGCGCTCCGGGATTTCGGCGGGCGCGGCGGCTCCGGGCGTCGCGGCTGCGCGTTCGGCGTTCGTCTCGGTCATCGTGTCTGGAACCCCATCGTATTTTTTGAACGCATATCAGCGTTGGCGCCGCAAAAATCAAGCGTGCGGCGCCCTGCAACGCTCGACCCGAGCCATCAGCGCTCGACCGCGAAGTCCGCCAGCAGGCGTCGTTTGATGGCGGCCTGCTTGGCCGCCGAATTGATTTTCTGTCCGGTCAGATCGGTGACGTAGAAGGCGTCGACCGCCTTCTCGCCGAACGTCACGATATGGGCCGATCCGATGTTCAGGTTGAGTCTGGATAACGACGCGGTGAGGTCGCGCAGCAGGCCCGGCCGGTCGAGCCCGGACACCTCCACGACCGTGTGGCGGCCGGACAGTGTGTTGTCGATCGTGACTTCGGGCTCGACGGCGAAAGCGCCGCGTCGGACGTCCCGCGCCTCCCTGGCCGGCGCGATCTCGGCCAACCGAATTTCGCCGCGCAGGGTCTTTTCGATGTTTGTAGCGATGCGCCGGCCGCGCCGCAGTTCGTCCTCGTCCTGCTCGAAGGCCCGCGAGACGAAGATCGTGTCGAGCGCGAGGCCGTCGGCGGTGGTGAAGATCTGCGCGTCGACGATGTTGGCGCCGGCCGCGGCGCAGGCTCCCGCAATGCCGCTGAGCAGCCTCGGGTGGTCCGGCGCGACGACGGTGATGGCCGTGACGCCATGAAATGTATCGACCGTCACCTCGGACGCCAGCGAGCGGACGTCCGTGGCCATCGCGTGCAGCAACTTGGCGTGCGCGACCTGTCGCTCCGGCTCGACCTTGAGCCAGTAGGCCGGATAGTGGCGCTGCGCGTAGGCGTCGAACTCGGGGTCCGACCAGCCTGGCAGCGCGCGGCGCAGGGTCTCCTGCGCCCCTTGGACGCGGGCCTTGCGATCCACCGCCGAATGGCCGCCGCCGAGCACTACCTCGGTCTCCCAGTAGAGGGTACGCAGCAACTGGCCCTTCCAGCCGTTCCAGACGCCCGGGCCGACTGCGCGAATGTCGGACACCGTCAAGATGAGCAGGAGCTTGAGCTGCTCCTGCGTCTGCACGATCGCGGCCAGCGCCTCGGCGGTGCGAGGATCCGAAAGGTCGCGGCCCTGGGCCATGTTGGACATGACGAGATGCTGCTCGACGAGCGAGACGACCCGCTCGGTGTTCGCATGCGAAAGGCCAAACCGCGGGCAGAGCCTGCGCGCGACCTCGGCGCCCGTCTTCGAGTGGTCGGTCGGCCTGCCCTTGGCGATGTCGTGCAAGAAAGCGGCGAGGTAGAGCTCGGTGCGGTGCGTGATCTTGTGGATGAACTCGCTCGAAAGCGGATGGTCGTCCTTCAGGCGCCCTCCGTCGATGGCGCTCAGCGCGCCGACGGTGCGAATGAGATGCTCATCGACCGTATAGTGGTGATACATCGAGAACTGCATCATTCCGACGACGCGGCCGAATTCCGGGATGAACCGCCCGAGCACGCCGGCCTCGTTCATCCGCCGGAGCGCCGTTTCCGGAGCGCCAGGCGAGGTCAGGATCTCCAGAAACAGCCGGTTGGCCTCGGGGTCCTCGCGCAGCTGGGCGTCGATGCGCTTGAGCGACTGCGTGACGAGCCGGGTCGCATTGGGGTGGATTGGCAGGTTCGACCGTTCCGCGACCCAGAAGAGTTGGATCAGGTTGACCGGATCGCCTTCGAAAACATCCGGGCGAAGGACGTTGACGCGATCTGCATCGACCTTGAAGTCCTTGGCGTCGGCGATCGCGCGGGTCCGGCGGCGAAGCCGTCCGATGAACCGGTCGAATACCGGCGTCGGCTTGGTCTGGCGCTCCTCGAGCGCGGCGCAGACGATCGCCGTCAGATCGCCCACATCTTTGGCCACCAAAAAATAGTGCTTCATGAAGCGCTCGACGTCGGCCTGACCTGCGCGGGTCGAATAGCCGAGCTGGCGGGCGATCGGCCGCTGCACGTCGAAACTGAGGCGCTCCTCGGCCCGACCGGCGAGAAAATGCAGTCGGCAGCGCACCGACCACAGAAACTCCTCGCAGCGCCGGAACAGCGCGAACTCGCGGGGCGAGAAGACGCCGACTGCAATGAGGTCGTGCGGGTTCTGCACACGGTAGACGTATTTGGAAATCCAAAAAAGCGTGTTGAGGTCGCGCAGGCCTCCTTTGCCCTCCTTGATATTGGGCTCGACAAGGTAACGGGACGCGCCCGCCCGCCGCACGCGCTCCTCGCGCTCGGCGAGCTTGGCGGCGACGAATTCCGGCGCAGTTTTGGCGACAATCTCCTTGTCGAAACGCGCCAGCAGCATCTCGAACAGCTTCCGGTCGCCGTTGACGAGACGCGCCTCGGTCAGCGTGGTGCGGATCGTCATGTCGCTCCGCGCCTGCTTCAGACACTCGTCGATTGTGCGGGTCGCATGTCCGACCTTCTGCTTGAGGTCCCAAAGGATATAGAGCAGCGCCTCGACGATCCGCTCGACCGCCGGGGCCGGCTGGGCCGGCAGCAGGAACAGGAGGTCGATGTCGGAGCCAGGGGCCAGCATACCCCGACCGTATCCGCCGACCGCCACGACAGTGGGTCCTGCCTCGGACCCGATCGGGACCAGCCAGCGCTCCACAAGTTCGAGTCCAACGCGCAGCAAATCATCGACTTGTGCGCTCAGCATCTCGGCGCAGGCCCTCCCGCTCCCGCCGGCCTCGAGCGCCCGGCGGGCGTCCTCGCGCCCTTTCTCCAGCGCGCTGTGCAGGATCGCGATCGATGCGCGTCGAAACGACATGTCATCATCGGCGTGCTTGCGGCGAAGCGCGGCAAGAGCGTCGATAAGCCCCGCACGGTCGAGCCCCTTGCCACCCGGGAGGTGGGGCTGCAGGGCCCGCGGCGAGCGGGGGCGGCGTTCGAGCGCGGGGCCGGCGATGGACATGGCGGCTATATTCCTATTCCGGTCCGCGCCCGCAAGCGGCCATGGCGTTATGGGCGGCTTTTTGTCGCGCGTCGGGACTCGATCGCGTCCCAGATCGCGACCGCGACATCCGGACCGCCCAGCCGCTTGATGGCGCGGATGCCGGTCGGCGAGGTGACGTTGATTTCCGTCAGGTAGCCGTCGATCACATCGATGCCGACGAAGATCAGGCCACGCCGCTTCAACTCCGGGCCGATCCGCGCGCAGATCTCGCGTTCCCGGTCGGTGAGTTCCGTTTCGCGCGCAGCGCCGCCGCGCACCATGTTCGACCGGATGTCGTCGGCGGCCGGCACGCGGTTGACCGCGCCCCTGGCCTCGCCGTCGACCAGGATGATGCGCTTGTCGCCGCGCGAGACGGCCGGCAGGAACTTTTGGATAACCCACGGCTCGCGCAGCGTCGTCGTAAACAGATCGAACAGCGAGCCGAAATTCGGGTCGCTGGGGCCGACCTTGAACACCGCCGCTCCGCCGAAACCGTAGAGCGGCTTCATCACGACGTCGCCGTGCTCGCGGCGGAACGCCTCGATCGCGGTCCGGTCGCGCGCGATCAGCGTCGGCGGCATCAGCTCGGGAAAGTCCATGACGAACAGCTTCTCGGGCGAGTCGCGGACGCTGCGCGGATCGTTGACCACCAAGGTCGCCGGGTGGATGCGCTCGAGCAGGTGCGTGGTCGTCACATAGGCGAGGTCGAACGGCGGATCCTGGCGCAGCAGCACGACGTCAATGCTCGAGAGGTCGACGAGGACAGGCTCTCCGAGCCGGGCGTGATCGCCTTCGACGTCCTGAATAGCGAGAGGTTCGGCCATGGCCTCGACTCGGCCACCCTGCAGCCGTAGGCGGTCCGGCGTGTAGTGCAGCAGGCGGTGGCCGCGCGCCTGCGCTTCGAGGAGCAGGGCGAAGGTGGAATCGCCAGCGATCTTGATGTGCGCGATCGGGTCCATCTGCACGGCGACGGTCAGGGGCATGGGCGATCCAGTCGAGATAGCTGGGAGGAGTCAGTCGATCATGAGGCTATACGCGGCCGGGAGGTGCCGGGGAAGCCGGCCGCGCGCCACGAACACGGCGTCGCCGCGCAGAGTGAAGCCCATCGCCCACGGATTGCGTGTGAGCCAGGCGCGCGCCGCGCGGGCGATCCGGCGCCGTTTGGCCGGGCCGATCGAATTGGCGGCGACGTCGAGGTCGGCGCGCGCCTTGACCTCGACGAAGGCGATCGCGCGGCCCCTCCGCGCGATGAGGTCGATCTCCCCGCCGTTCGCCGCGTAGCGCCGGGCGAGGATCGAATAGCCCTTCAGGGTGAGAAGAATCGCCGCGATCGTTTCGGCTTTGAGGCCAAGGAGATGGGCGACGCGGCGCCGGGCTCGAAGGTCCGCCGGGCGCGGCCCGGTCATCGCGCCGCTCCAGCAAGCGCAAGCGCGCGCGCATAGATCTGGCGGCGGGGCAGGCCATGCTTCGCCGCCACGGCCGCCGCGGCGTCCTTGACCGACAAGCTCCGCAGCGCCTCGGCGATCTCCTGGTCGAGCGCAGTGTCGTCGACCGCCTCGCGCGCCTGCGGCGGTCCGACCACGACGACGATCTCCCCGCGCGGCGCCTCGCCTTGGGCGAATTCGGCCGCGAGGGCGTCGAGGCTGCCGCGCCGGACCTCCTCGTGCAGCTTGGTAAGCTCGCGCGCGACCGCCGCGGGCCTGGCGCCGAGCTCCCGCGCAAGGTCTTCGAGCGTCTCGGCGAGGCGGCTCGGCGCCTCGTAGAAGACCAGCGTCCCGGGCACGGCCGCAAGCGCGTTGATTTGCTCGCGCCGCGCCGCGCTGCGGGGCGGCAGAAAGCCTTCGAAGAAGAAGCGATCGGTCGGCAGGCCGGCGACGCAAAGGGCGGCGAGCGCGGCGGAAGCGCCCGGCGCGGTCGTGACCGCCAGTCCCGCCGCGACCGCCTCGGCGACCAGCTTGAAGCCGGGGTCGGAGACGAGCGGCGTGCCAGCGTCCGAGATCAGCGCCAGCGCCTGGCCATCGGCGAGGCGGCGGAGCGCCCGCGGGCGCACTTCGGCGGCGTTGTGCTCGTGATAGGGCGAAAGCGGGGTTTCGACACCGTATCGGGCGAGGAGGGTGCGGGAGACGCGGGTGTCCTCGGCCAGAATCGCGTCGGCGGCCGCCAGGATCGACAGCGCCCGCAAGCTCACGTCGCCGAGATTGCCGATCGGCGTGGCGACAACGTAAAGTCCGGCCGCCAAAGGCGGCGCGGGAATGGCCGCGCCGTGGACGAGGAACGTCCGTTCCGGGCGGGCAATCGAAGGTCGTCGGAGGGAATCGTCTGGCTTCATGATCGGCGCTCCACCCGGAGCGTCATCGACGACATAGCCAAACGCCGTCGAAAATGCCACAATTTCCGTGGAGAGGCCGCCGCGGGCGAACAAGCGGCCGTGCGGCCGGACGCGACAGGCTTCCGGAGCGCGCCGGCCGGATGGCAGCTGCTCGGGTTGGAGATTGCGATGGTCGTTGAGTCAGGGTCGCGCAAGGGCCGTTCCGGCCTGAGCCGGCGCGCGCTTCTCGGCAGCGGTCTCGCGGCGACACTCGCCGGCTGCAACTCGAGCTCCCTGCTCGCGCCTGGGGCAGAGGTCGCGGCGCCCGCCGCGTTTCCGCCCGCGGCGTCCGGGCCGACGGTCGGAGAGACGCTGGGAACCGGCCCTGTCAGGGTCGGCATGATCCTTCCTCTCACGCATAACGGCGCTCCGAGCCCCCTCGGCGTGTCGATGCGCAACGCGGCGCAACTGGCGGTCGACGAGTTCTCCGGCCCGTACATCACGCTGATGATCCAGGACGACCGCTCGTCCCCGGAGGGGGCCGGGCAGACCGCCCAGGCCGAGATCGGCGCGGGCGCCCAACTCCTTCTCGGACCGGTCTACGCCAGTGATGTGCGTCAGGCGGCGTCGGTCGCGAAGGCGGCGGGAAAGCCGATCATCGGCTTCTCGACCGACGTCAGCGTCGCCTCCCCGGGCGTCTATCTGCTTTCGTTCCTGATCCAGTCCTACGTCGACCGGATCGCCGAATTCGCCGCCTCGCGCGGCAAACGGGCGTTCGCGCTAATGGCGCCGCAAAACGACTATGGAAACCTGGCCGCCGCGGAATTCCAGCAGACGGCGGGGCGGCTCAACGCGCCGGTCGTCGTGGCCGCGCGCTACGCCCCGGGTCAGCCGCAGGAGGCGGCGCAGCAGATCGCCGCGGCCGGCGCCCAGATCGACGCGCTGTTCATTCCCGATCAGGCCGAGGACATGCCGGCGGTCGCAAGCGCTTTGGCCGCCACGTCGGTCAAGACGCAGCTTCTCGGCACGGGCGTCTGGAACGACGCGCGCGTCTTGCGACTGCCCCAGTTGCAGGGCGCCTGGTTCGCGGCGCCGGACAACGCCGGCTTCAACGCGCTCACCCAGCGCTACAAGGCCAAGTTCAACAGCGCGCCGACGCGTCTTGCGACGCTGTCCTACGACGCGGTGACGCTCGCCGGGGCCCTGGCGCGGGCTGCCGGGCCGGACCCCTTCAGCCAGCAGGCGCTGACCAGCGTCTCTGGGTTCAACGGCGCCGATGGCGTCTTCCGCTTCCGCTCCGACGGTACCAACGAACGCGGCCTTGCGGTGATGGAGATCGACAACAACGCCGCCGTGGTGATCAGCCCCGCCCCGCGCAGTTTTGTCGGTGGGTGAGGGGCGGCGGTTGGCGCCTGATCGGCGCCGTGCGGCCAAGGGAACAGAGTTTGCGCGCCGAGCGTGTCTATGGGTCTTGATATCAACGAACTCCAGCGCGTCGGTTATTCCTTCACAGACGGCGTTTGCCAAAAAGATCTGATCGAGATTGTTCAGCAGCTCGGGCCTATTAGAGTCGATCGTCGCAGCCCGGAGCCTATTTGCGACATCCGTCCGCAACCCGTTCATTCAGCGAAACAGAACACGCTGTCGAGCCGGTACGGAACTGAGGCTTTTCCGTTTCACACGCTTCCTTCCCGAGGAATTGGTCCAGCGGCCTACCAAAAGCCGGGCGTCCGATGGTCTCCGCGGCTCGGACGCCCGCTTCGCATGCGTGACAAAAAATGCCTGGCCGCTCGCGGCTCACGCCGCAAAGCTCACCATCGCCCGCTCGACGATCAGGGCGCCGGCTTCCTGGACGAAATGGCCGGCGTCGGGGAGTTCGAGCGGCGGCGGGCAGTTGCGGATGATTGTGTGCAGCATGCGCATCGCCGGTGGCCCGAGCACCGGGTCCTGCATGCCGATCGCCATAAAGCTCTTGCCGGACCAGCCGTTCGACCAGAAATCGCGCGCTCGGCGCGCGAGCGCGGCGCCCCCGGCGTCCGCCCGGTCGGGCACGAGATTGGGGAAACGCCGCACGCCGGATTTGTAGCGCGCGTCGGGATAGGGAGCCGCATAGGCCTCGGCCTCGACATCGCTCAAGGACGGCACTGCCCGCTTCATCAGGGCGGCGATGTCCATGTCCGGCTTGCTGTTGGAGAAGGCGCGCCAGGCGAGGAAACCTTCGGGAAGCGGAAAGTCGCCCGTGGCGAGGCTCGTGTTCATGACCAGGAGCCGTTCGAAACGAAGCGCCATGTCCATCGGAATGGTGAGGCCGATAAGGCCGCCCCAGTCCTGGCAGACGAGCGTGACGCGTCTCAGGTCGAGCGCCTCGATCAGGCCGACGACGGAGACCCGATGGAAGTCGAAGGTATAGACGGCCTCCTCTTCCGGCTTGTCGGACCGGCCGAAGCCGAAAAAATCGGGCGCGACGACGCGGAGGCCCGCGGCCAGGAAGGCCGGGATCATCTTGCGGTAGAGGTAGGACCAGGTCGGCTGACCGTGCAGGCAAAGCGCGACCGGCGCGTCGCGCGCGCCCTCGTCGAGATAATGCATGCGCAAGCCCCCGGGGCCGTCTAGGTAATGGGGCGCGAACGGGAAACCGGGCAGGGTGGCGAAGCGTTCGTCCGGCGTGCGCAGAGCGTTCATGGCGTTCCCTCCATTATTCTATGCGCCGCAGCGCATCGCGTTCCCGCCGCGTCGGCGCCCGAGCGCCGCCGCTCTACGCGGCCCCAACCTTGGCGCCCAACGCCGGCGCGGAGGTTTGCCTTTGGTCGTTGGCGTAGCGCTTCGCCAGCGCGGCGCACACCATCAGCTGAATCTGGTGGAACAGCATCAGCGGCAGCACGATCAAACCGACCGATTGGCCAGCGAGCAACACGGTCGCCATCGGCAGGCCGCTGGCGAGGCTCTTCTTGGAGCCGCAGAAGACGATCGTCACCTCATCGTCCCGGGAGAATTTGAGCAGCCGGCTGCCGTAGGTGGTAATGGCCAGAACCGCCGCGAGCAGCGCGACGTCCACAGCCGCCAGCCGTCCGAGGTCTGCGGGGCTGAGTTGGCGCCAGATCCCGTGCGTCACGCCCTCGCTGAAAGCGGCATAAACCACCAGTAGGATCGATCCGCGGTCGACCAGGCCGAGCAATGTCTTGTGCCGCAGGGCCCATGCGCCGATCCACCGCCGAGCGAGCTGGCCCGCGGCGAACGGTACGAGAAGCTGGAGGACGATGTCGCCCGCGCCGCGCGCCGAAAATCCCCCCTGCGCGCCGAGCAAGAGCCCGACCAGCAATGGCGTCAGCGCCATGCCCAGGAGGTTGGACGCGGTCGCGGCGCAGATCGCGGCCGGCACGTTGCCGCGGGCGATCGAGGTGAAGGCGATAGACGACTGCACAGTCGAAGGCAGGGCGCAAAGCAAGATCACGCCAGTCCAGAGCGGTGGCGTCAGCAGACCCGGCGCCAGCGCCTTCGCGCCAAGGCCGAGCGCCGGAAACAGCACGAACGTCGAGGCGAGCACCACCAGATGCAGCCGCCAATGCCGTGCGCCCGCCAGGGCCGCCTGGGGCGAAAGCCGGGCCCCATGCAGGAAGAACAGCAGAGCGATGGCGGCGTCGGTGGCGTATTTGGCGACGACCGCCCCCTGCCCATGCGCCGGCAGCGCCGTGGCGAGAACGACCATGCCAACGATCGCCGCGATATAGGGGTCGACCGGCAGCCGATTGAGCAGCGCCTTTGGGCTCATGGCCTCCATCCTGTGGGTGACGAACTCTTGCCCCAGATTCGAGGGCAAAATTTAGGCGAGCCCCGCGGTTCGCCGATCTCCTCGGCTTGTCGCCTGTCAAGCAGGCAGCGCTCGACAGGTTCGAGGCCCTGAGCCTCAACGGGCGCCCGCTCGGCGCCGAAGACTGCATCGCGAGGATCGAGGCGAAGCTCGGCAGCACGGGCCGACCGCCTCGCCGGCGCCGGGGGCGCGGGCCGCAAGCCGCCTAACGCTCCTCGTCGTCGCGACGGCTGCGGGCGCGAAACCGGGGCCGATGCAACTTGAGGGCGCCGGGATTCGCAGCCTCGTTTTCGCCCCCTGTTAATTCCCTGTTCCGCTCCTGATCCGCTCCAAAAATTCCCTGTTCCCGTCGTTCGAAATTCCCTGTTCCTGTGGGGCTCCGGTCTGCAACCGTCGGATTGCAAAGACGACAAGTCAAGGATATTGCATCGCTTTTTGGCGTGGGACGCCAACCGCGCCGAAAAAAATTCCCTGCTAGCAGGGAAATCCTGCGTCCCTCAGATCGGCGACCACGGCGGCGAGGTGCGGACGCCTCGCGTCAGAGCATGCTCGGCAGCACCCGGTCAGGCGGGCGGTGGCCATCGACAAAGGTGCGGATGTTGACGATCACCTTCTCGCCCATGTCGGCGCGGCCCTCATGGGTGGCCGATCCCATGTGCGGCAGCAGCGTCACTTTGCCGGCCTTGGCGAGCTCGACCAGCTTCTCGTTGACCGCGGGGGCGTGCTCGAACACATCGAGACCGGCGCTGGCGAGTTCGCCGTGCTCCAGCATGCGCACGAGCGCGTTCTCGTCGACCACCTCGCCGCGCGCCGTGTTGATCAGGATGGCGTCCGGGCGCAGGTACTTCAGCCGCCGGGCCGACAACAGATGGTAGGTGCCCGGCGTGTGCGGGCAGTGGACCGAGACGAAATCCATCCGGGCGAGCATCTGGTCGAGCGAATCCCAATAGGTCGCCTCCAGCGACTCCTCGATCTGCGGCGCGACCCGGCGCCGGTTGTGGTAGTGGATCGAAATGCCGAAGGCGCGGGCGCGGCGGGCGAGCGCCTGGCCGATGCGGCCCATGCCGATGATCCCGAGACGCTTGCCGGTGATTTGCCGGCCAAGCATCCAGGTCGGCGTCCAGCCGGCCCAATGCCCCTCCGGAATGACGCGGGATCCTTCAACGAGCCGGCGGGCCGTCGACAGGATCAGCGCCATCGTCATGTCGGCCGTGTCCTCCGTCATGACTCCGGGGGTGTTGGTGACGGTGATGCCCCGGCGCAACGCGCTCGTCACGTCGATGTGGTCGACGCCGTTGCCGAAATTTGCGATCAGCCGCATCTGCTCGCCGGCCTGCGCGATCATGGCCGCGTTGATGTGGTCGGTGATGGTCGGGACAAGGACATCGGCCTCGCGCATGGCCTCGACGATTTCAGCCTGCGTCATCGGCTCGTCCTCGAGGTTGAGGCGGGCGTCGAACAGTTCGCGCATTCGCGTTTCGACGAGTTCAGGGAGCCGCCGCGTAACGACCACAACGGGTTTCTTCTTGGTCATGAACGCCGCCCTCTCCGCCCTGTCTGCGCCTTTTTCGCCCAACCGATGTTCTGAAGCATTTGCGTCCACGCCTTCAAGCGGTTTACGCCCCATTAACGCCGCTCGCAGCAAATGATCCTGGCCGACGTTCCGTTTGCGGCGCGCGCCGCAAACTCGCCGGCCTCTCTATCAGAAGACCGGGCAAAGACAAGGATGGCCTGTACGCCGTCGAGGAATCCGTTGATGACCCCACGCCTCCGTCCGAATTTTCCTCGGCGACTGGCGCGCCGATTCGCGCTCGCCGCGATTTGCGCGGCGACGCTCGCGCCGGCGCTAGCTTTTGCCGACCAGGTCGGCTCGGTGACGAAATTGCCGCTGCCGCGCTTCGCCAGCCTGAAGACCGATCGTGTGAACTTGCGCGAGGGACCGTCCAAGGATCACCCGACGAAATGGGTTTATCAGCGCGCCGGGCTCCCGGTGGAAATCACGGCTGAATTCGAGATTTGGCGGCGCATCCGCGATTCCGAAGGGGCCGACGGCTGGGTGCTGCACTCCCTTCTTTCCGGGCGACGCACGGCTCTGGTGACGCCGAGCAAGAAGGCCGAAAACTCAAAGGTCTACGTCCGTCCATCCGAAGGATCCGACCTCGCGGCGACGCTTCAATCGGGCGTCATTGTCAATCTGCGAAAATGCGACGGCTCGTGGTGCCAGGTCGACGGCGACGGGTTCAGAGGCTATATCGAGCAATACAAGCTCTGGGGCGTCTACCCCAACGAGACGATCGAATGACGACCGCCGGGCTGGGGGGAGCGTTTGCATTTTGACAGCCGTTGTCCCGCCCGAGCCGGAACTTTGGGGCGTTGAGGCGCGCCGCTTGCGGCTCAATACCCTCATCCGCCTGCGCTGGCTGGCCGTCGCCGGACAGACCGCGGCGGTTCTGGTCGGCCTCTTCGGCTTCGGAGTCGGCGTCCTCGCGATCGCCTGCTTCGCGCTCATTGCCGCGTCTGCGGCGCTCAACCTGGCGCTGAGACGGCTCTACCCGGTCAGCACGCAGCTCGGCGAGCGCCAGGCAACCGTCATTCTTGGTTACGACATCCTTCAGCTGGCGGGGTTGCTCTTTTTGACCGGCGGCGTCGCCAATCCTTTCCTCATGTTCTTCTTGGCTCCTGTCACCATCGCCGCGGCGTCGCTCTCCTTTCAGCGAGCGCTCGGACTTCTCTTCCTCGCGCTGGTTTGCGCGACCGCGCTGTTGCGCTTCAACCTGCCTCTCCCTTGGCTCGGCGGAGCAACGCTTGTCCTGCCGCCGCTTTATCTGGTCGGCGTTTGGGTGTCGCTGGGGGTCTGCGCGGCGTTCGTGGCGCTTTACGCCTACCGGGTGGCGGCGGAGGCGCGGCAGACGGCGAGCGCCCTTACCGCGGTCGAGCTCGTCATGGCGCGCGCCCAGCACCTCTCGCAACTCGACGGGCTCGCTGCGGCCGCGGCGCACGAACTGGGCACGCCGCTCGCCACCGTCGCTCTCGTCGTCCGGGAGATGGCCTCCACGGCGCCGCGCGACGAGGCGTTCGCCGACGACCTTCATCTGCTTGAGGAATTGGTCAACCGCTGCCGGGAGATCCTGGGCAAGCTGTCGGCCCCGTCGGACCTCACCGGGCAGTCGATGGATGTTTCGAGCCCGATCGAACTCGCCGAATTGGCGGCTTCGCCGCATCGGCTGCTCGGGGTCTCGATCACAGTCAAGGGCGAGGGAGCCGAGCCCGCGCCGCAATGTCCGCGCAACCCCGGCGTTCTCTACGGGCTCGGCAATCTTATCGAGAACGCGGTCAGCTTCGCTGGGTCAGCAGTGGAGATTCGGACGGCATGGACGAAATCGACGGTGACGATCGTCATTTCCGATGACGGCCGTGGGTTTCCGCCGGGCGTGCTGGTGCGGATCGGCGAGCCCTACCTGTCGCAGCGGGACGGGGCGCGGCGCTCCGAAAAAGCCGGTGGCCGGCTCGGTCTCGGGCTCTTCATCGCCCGGTCGCTACTCGAGCGCTCCCGTGCGACCATTCGATTCGAAAACGCGGCGCCGCCGGCGACCGGCGCGGTCATAACGGTCCAATGGCCCCGGACAGCGTACGAGGAGGGTCGACGACTCGACAAATAGCCTGTAAGCTTTTGCCCTCGGGTGAGTTTGTGTTTATTGCAGGCAGAATGGACAAGGACGCCTCACACCAGTCGACAAATCAGATTCAGAGCGGCGGAGAGACGCTCGACAAGTCGTTGCTCGTGGTCGACGACGACCGCCTGTTTTGCGACCGTCTCGCGCGAGCTCTGTCTTCCCGAGGATTCACCGCGCGGACAGCGATGAGCGTGTCCGAGGCGCTGGCCGCGATCGAGACGTCGCCGCCAGCATTTGCCGTGATTGATCTCCGCCTCGGCGACGGCAGCGGCCTCGACGTCATGCGGGCTCTGAAAGCAAAACGCGCGGATTCCCGCGGGGTCATCCTGACCGGGTACGGCGCCATCGCGACAGCCGTGGTGGCGGTCAAGCTCGGGGCGTTCGACTATCTCGCCAAACCGGCCAACGCCGACGACGTCGTGGCGGCTCTGATGGCGGGACGGCTTGATATGCCAGCCGAGCACGACCCGCCGATGTCGGCCGACCGGGTCCGCTGGGAGCACATCCAGCGCATCTACGAGGCTTGCGAGCGCAACGTGTCCGAGACGGCGCGGCAGCTCAACATGCACCGGCGCACCCTCCAACGCATTCTGGCGAAGCGCGCGCCGAAGTGAGCGCTGCGATTTGCCGGGTGGGCGGCTGAAGTCGGAACGCCGACCGCCGGGGCTGGAAACCTACCGCTGTCCCTTCTCAGTCGCCCGCCGCAGGGCGTCGGCGAGCGCGCCGGCCGTCGGAGACCGGCGGTCCGCTTCGGCGTTGACGGCCCGCACGGCCTTGCCGTCGCCTCTTCCGCCGCCCCGCGGTCCCTCGGCCTCGGGATCGGAAAGGCGCATGGTCAGCGCGATGCGCTTGCGCGGCGCATCGACCGACAGGACCTTGACCTTGACGATGTCGCCGGGCTTCGCGACTGCCCGTGGGTCCTTCACGAACGTATTGGACATCGCCGAGACGTGAACGAGCCCGTCCTGGTGGACGCCAACGTCGACGAAGGCGCCAAAGGCGGCGACGTTGGTCACGGTCCCCTCCAGCACCATGCCCGGCCTAAGGTCGGCGATCGTCTCGACGCCCTCCTTGAACGACGCCGTGCGGAAGGCGGGTCGCGGGTCGCGGCCGGGCTTCTCCAGCTCCTTGAAAATGTCCGCGACGGTCGGCACGCCGAAGCGCCCGTCGGCGAAGTCGCCGGCGTTCAGCCCGGCAAGCGCCTTCGGATTGCCAATTATGGCGTGGATGTCGGCTTTGAGCCGGTCGAGGATACGCCGCACGACTGGATAGGCCTCCGGGTGGACGCCCGAGCGATCCAGCGGCTGCTCGCCGCCGGTGATGCGCAGGAAGCCGGCGCTGAGTTCGAAGGCCTTGGCGCCAAGGCGTGGCACGTCTTTAAGCGCCGCGCGGGTCTTGAACGGCCCATGCGTCTCGCGATGGACGACGATCGCCTGCGCCAGCGCCTCGCCGACGCCCGAGACTCGGGCGAGCAGCTTGGCGGACGCCGTGTTGACGTCGACCCCGACCGCGTTGACGCAGTCCTCGACCACGGCGTCGAGCGAACGGCCGAGCTTCTGCTCGGAGAGGTCATGCTGGTACTGGCCGACGCCGATCGACTTGGGGTCGATCTTGACGAGTTCGGCCAGAGGGTCCTGCAGGCGCCTTGCGATCGAGGCCGCGCCGCGCAACGTCACGTCGAAGCCGGGCAGCTCCTGCGCCGCGTAGGCCGAGGCGGAATAGACGGAAGCGCCGGCCTCCGACACCGTGACCTTGGTGAGCTTCAGCTCCGGATTGCGGACCAGAAGGTCGGCGACGAGCCTGTCGGTCTCGCGTGAAGCCGTGCCGTTGCCGATGGCGACAAGCTCAGCTTTGTGACGGACGGCGAGCGCCGCCAGCACGGCGAGGCTCTCGTCCCACCGCCGCTGCGGCTCATGCGGATAGATCGCCGTGGTCTCGACGATCTTGCCCGTCGCATCCACCACCGCGACCTTGACTCCGGTCCGGAAGCCGGGGTCGAGACCGATGGTCGGCCGTCCGCCGGCGGGCGCGGCCAGCAGAAGATCGCGCAGGTTGGCGGCGAAGACTTTGACGGCCTCGTCCTCGGCCTGCGTCCAGACGCGCAGGCGCAGGTCGACCGCCAGCTGAGTCTCAATCTTGGTTCGCCACGCCCAGCGGACCGTGTCAGTGAGCCAGCGGTCGCCGGGCCGGCCGCGGTCGGCGATGGCGAAGCGCCGGGCAATGGCGAGCTCGAACGAACCTGGCGTCCGATCCGCCGGATCGGCGTTCGGGTCCGGGACGAGCTTGAGGTCGAGGATCTCTTCCCGCTCGCCGCGCATGAGCGCCAGCGCCCGGTGCGAAGGGATCTTGGTCAGCGGTTCGAAGAAGTCGAAGTAGTCGGAGAACTTCGCGCCCGCCGCCTCCTTGCCCTCCCGCACTTTCGAGACGATGCGACCGCCCTTCCAGAACTCCTCGCGCAGGCGGCCGATCAGCTCCGCGTCCTCGGCGAAGCGCTCGGTGAGGATCGCCCGGGCGCCGTCCAGCGCCTCCTGCGCCGTCTTCACCGCATCGGGCTTCACGAAGGCTTCCGCCTGAACGAGCGGCTCGCGCTCGGAATGAGCGAGGAGCGCGTCGGCGAGCGGCTCGAGGCCGGCCTCTCTGGCGATCTGCGCCTTCGTGCGTCGCTTCGGCTTGAACGGCAGATAGATGTCTTCGAGTCGCGCCTTGGTATCGGCCTCCAGGATCTGGGCTTCGAGCGCCGGGTGGAGCTTGCCCTGCTCGCGGATCGATTCGAGGATCGTCTTCCGCCGGTCCTCCAGCTCGCGCAGATAGGCGAGGCGCGTCTCCAGCGTGCGCAGTTGCGTGTCGTCGAGCGCGCCCGTCGCCTCCTTGCGGTAACGGGCGATGAAGGGCACGGTTGAGCCCCCGTCGAGCAGACTGATCGCGGCGGCGACCTGCGCCGGCTTGACGTTCAATTCTTCGGCGATGCGTTCGGCGATGGGTTTCATGGGGTCCGAATCGTTGGCGCGCGAAGCGTGGCTTTCGCGCGAAGCGGGGCTTTTAGGCGAGCGGCGTCCGCGTGGTCAAAGCCGAAGAGCCGGTTGACCACAGGCCCTCGTCTAGCACGCCCCCACGCCGTTGAGCGTCATAAGGAAGCGTCCGGGACCGATCGGGTAAGGGATCAACGGGCTCGGGAAGGAGCCGGAGCCAGCTTCGTCGAGCGGGCGATTCCCGGGCGCGGATTCAATGTTTTCAAGGCGCTGCGCCAGGTTTTCCGGGCGATTGTCGGCCGACGGGAGATCTCCTTTCTCCCTCCCCTGGCTTGACCCGGGGATTACGGGGAGAAGGCTAGGATGAGGGGCCGGGCGAGCGTCCGCAGCCAATAGCCCAAGCCCCTCACCCCAGCCCTCTCCCCGCTGAAGCGGGGCGAGGGGGACGAACTCGGGCGCGGAATCAATCTTTTCAGAGGTTTGCGGCTGAATTCCCGGGCGTTCGCGGGCGCCGACGGGTTTGTAGACGCGGTCGACGACCGCGTCGTCGCGCTCAGCGAGCGCGGCGACAAGGGTCGAGATCCCAGGCGCGGATTTAACCTTTTCAAACTCTTGCGCCAGATTTTCCGGGCGAGCGCCAACCGGTCCCTTCTCCCCGTTTACGGGGAGACGGCCAGGATGAGGGGCCGGGCGAGCGGCGGCGGCCAATCGCCAAGGCCCCTCACCCCAGCCCTCTCCCCGCTGAAGCGGGGAGAGGGGGTCGTGCAGCTCTCCGGTCCGCGCGATTGCGACAGGCTCCGACGCCGGCTTTGCGGACTCGGCGCCTGCGCAGGCGCCAGCGTATTCGGGCGGCAAGTTCAATTCTCCGGCTTGCAGTGCAAGCTCCGCTCCGCAAACCCACGCGGCCCCTAACGCTGCGGCCCCCTCCGCGGGCGCGTCGAGCCCCGGATTCCCGGGCCGCGACCCGGGGATGATCCGGGAGGACGCCTCTGGCCGGGCCCATTCGGCGGCGAAAGCGCCGCCGTAGCGGTCGAGCTCGCGAACGATTTTGACCACCTGGTCGACCGCCTTAGGGTTGGCCGGCGTCATGGCGCTGTAGGCGACCAACAGCGCCTCGTTGAGACGGCTGAGTTGAATGGCCACGAACTCCGCGGGCGGATGCGGCATGCGGCGGGCGAGCCCCCGGATCCCAGTCCTGGGGTCCCGGATGACCGCGCGCATGCGTTTCTCGCCGACCCCCACGCGAGCCGCGATCTCGGTGACCGAAACGCCGCGATTGAGAGTGTCGACGACAAGCTGTTCGCGCTTAAATTTCGCCAGCCGCGGGGCGCGCGGGTCCGTTGACGGATATGAGGGCGCGACGGGCGGAGCGGCTTCGAGACAGGCGGACAAGGCTGCGTTCTCCTTTGCCAGGATCATCAGAACAAAAGAAGAACACATTTTCGCCCATTTGGCAAGAGATTGTTCCATTTTCTGTTGGCCGACGGCTGGAGAAAGCGGGGCTCATCGCCCTAAAGCATGATGAAATAGGGTGCGCCAGCGGGCCCTCACCCTGCCGCTTCGCGGCTTCCCTCTCCCGGTGGGACACGTAGGTTGAACGGCCGGTGTCGTACGCGCAGCAGTCGATGGTGTGCGTTGGTACGGTCATGTCAAGCACGCCCTCGGAACGCCGCCGAGGACCGACGCATCCTGTGTCTTCCGCTGCAGTCGAAAATGTTGCACCCTGCCAGGCTACCAGTGCAAGGGAGCGCTATTGTCCATTCGATGGCTGCACATCTCCGACGTGCACGAATGCTCACGTGAAGAGTTCCATCGCGAGGGCATGTACGAAGCCATAGTCAAAAACGTCGAACAGCGACCGGAGACGCCGGACATCGTGTTTTTTACGGGCGACTTAGCCTTTTCCGGGACAGCTCTGGAATACGACCTCTTGCGCGAACGCTTCCTGACGCAGTTGCGTGCGGCACTACCCAAAGACTGTCCGATTTTTACCGTCCCGGGCAACCACGACGTAAATCGAAAGCGGGCCGGGAACCCGCGCAGCTGGATGACGGATCCCGATCAACAGCGCGTGTTCCAGCAAGTCGATGAAGTTGGACGCCAAAAGCGGGTCGATATGATCCTTCCGCGGTTCGAGAGCTACCGCGCTGTTGAACAGTCCCTCGGAGCTTGGGGTGAGGACTGGCTGGCGTCCGAGACAGGGGCGGCGTGCGCCATCCGTGAAATCAACGGCCACCGCCTCGCCATCGTCGGCATGAACACCGCATGGCTTTGCCATGACGATGAGGATTGGGGTCGTCTCACGGCCGGGCGAACAATGGTCGATGCGGCCCTTAAGAAGGCCGCGGAGGCATCGCCGGATCTCACAATCGTAATCGGCCACCACCCGCTGACCGCCATGACGGGAGAAAAGGAGTGGTCGGATGGCGACCGATTAAGGACGCGTCTCGAACAGTCGAACGCCATCTACTTGCACGGCCATCTGCATCGCTCCGGCGCTCAGAGAACCGGCGACGCACTGCAATCCGTGTTGGCCATCCAAGCGCCCTCGGGCTTCCAGGCTGGGGACAGCAATGTCTGGCGCAACGGTATTATGTGGGGCGAAGCAGACTTGGCCAGCGGTCGTCTCATCGTTGAGCCGTTGCAGTGGAACGACGATCACCGCGAGTATCATTTCGATGTCGACACCGCTCCGTCCGGGTATCGCGTCAAGGGGCAGGACGCTTTCGCCTATCCGTTGCCCGGCCGGAAACCGAATCCCGCGGAACCGCATCACTCGGGCTACGCGCCACAGGTCGCGCCGCCGCTCGAGGGGTGGCAAATCGTCGACGCCGAGAAGCTCGCGCGTATCACCGCTGTGCGTCCCACGGCCGAGGAAATGGCCGACTGGTTCAACGGGAGTTTCCCGCGTTGGGAGGCGGCGGCGGCGGAGGGTGTTCGGCCCCGGCAGGTCGTGGACAATCTGGTCCGCAGCTTTCAGGCGGCGCATCACGGGGCTCCACGGCCTATCGTGCGCCTGCTGACGGGAGCCGGCGGGGAAGGAAAGTCGGCGGCGCTCCTGCAAACCGCCGCGGGTTTACTGCGGAGCGCGCAGTCTTGGAGCTGTCTCTGGCGCCACAGCTCCGCCGCCGAACTGCCCGGGAGCTGGCAGGAACTGATGCTGCGCAGGCCCGACCACGCTTGGATCATCGCGATCGACGACGCCGAGAACGCGGGCGCGGGTCTGCCCGACGCCCTGCGAAGTCTCGGGCCGCGAACCGACGTCCACCTAGTTTTGGCGGCGCGGGAGGCCGACTGGGCGCTGCGCGGGCTGACTGATCCGATTTGGCAGAGCGTGGCGGACTTCCGACACGTACCGCTGGCAGGCCTTGACGAGGAAGATGCGCGTCGCATCGCTGAAGGTTGGGCCGCCTGGGGCGACGCCGCCATGGGCAGGCTGCGCGGCCAGACGCCCGAGCGCGCGGCGAAGGCGTTGCTGGACAACGCGCGCGAACTTGCGGCGAATCGCGAAGAGGGTGCGCTGCTTGGCGCGCTTCTGCTGACTCGCGAAGGCGAGGAGCTTCGCCAACGAGTTGTTCGTCTGATGACGCCTTGGCAATCTGCGCCCGGCGTCGGCGGCAAATCGCTCCTCGACATCTATGCCGCAATCGCGGCGATGCATGCGGAGAACCAGCTCTACTTGTCCCGTACAGTCCTCGCCTACGCGCTGCGCTGCGACGAGGCGGACCTCGATCGTGGCCCGCTCCGGATTCTGCGCCGTGAAGCGATGGTCGATGGGGGTACGACCTACGTCCTGACGCGCCACCGTCGGATTGCCGAAGTCGCGCGCGACTGGCTTGTCGAGAGTGGGTATGATGTTGATCGGTGGTATCCGATTCTCGCTCAGGCCGCACTTTCCCAATTCCTAAAGAAGCGCTCGGCTATTCCGGACATCAATAGCTGGCACCGTGACCTTTCGCGGCATTTCATGAACACCGGGCCGATCCGCTGGCCGATCGCTCGTGCGATCGCGAAAATTCTATTCGAAACCGCCCCTAGCGACGCCCTGCGGCTCACCGACTACGCTTCCATCCTCCGTCACACCGACCACGCCGGCGACGCGCTGGGGCTGATGCGCGAACATGGGCCGCGCTTCATGGGACGCCGCGACGTCCTCTACGAATGGAGCGTCGCGGCCGGGTCGACGGGCGATCACGGGCTGAATGTGTGGCTCGCGGCGCGGTCGCTTGCGGATGACCGAAACGTGCCGTTCAAGCCGAACAACATAAATCTCGCCCTTGCCGGTCTTGGCGCTGCCTTCCGCGAACTCGCCGCGAGTACTGGTCGCAACAAATTCGCGGCCGCGCAGGCTGCCTGCGGTCGGCTAGGCCTACGTTTGGACGACCTCGACCCAAAGCGTAGATATTTCGAGAAGGACGCCTCGGCCGCACCGTCCGTTGCGGCCAATCCACAGTCCCTGGAAAGCGATATCGCGACGCTCCAAAGCGCTGTCTTAGACGCTTCCTACGAAGCGCAGCCGGAAAACAGTCACGGGCTGGACGCGCTGATCGGCGAACCCGACATCTACAGCTACAAGATGCTCGCCGCCGCCCTCTCCGGCGAAAACGGCGCACGCCCCAATCGCCGTCGTTAATGTTGCGGCCCGCGCAGGCTGAGGATATAGCGTCGGCGCGTTCGAAGAAATCGCCGCCTTCCGACTTATTGGAGGAGCCAATCGGTTACAATGCGCCGGCCCCAGCGTCGGCCGAACGCCTGTATCGCAAAATTCTGCGGTCATTCGTGCCGCCATGCCGATCGGCCGTGAAGGGTTGACTTGGCCCATTCGCCAAGCCGTCGGCGAACGACCCCTTCTTGCGCGAAGCAGTCGCTCAGGGCGGCGGCTTCGATCGCGGTCCGCTCTTTGCGAGGGTCTGTCGGCGCCTTCGTCAAGATCGACTTTCAAGCCATGAACGGCTGATACGGCGCCGGCGCTCGGCCCCAGTCAGTCTATATATCCTGGGTGTCTGCGTTAACCGGATCGACACGGGTCGAACCTGCGCAAACGGATTCAGCGCAGCCGTCGGCTTGCCCGGAGGGGTGGGGAGCGTCAGCGCTCCGCCATGCCGATCTTGGTCAGCCCGAAGTTGAACAGCCGCTTGGTCGCGGCGGCGCAATCGTTTTTGTGATCGAGCGCCCGCTCCTCGATCAGCTTCCACGACACGACCGCAATCGCGACCGAGACGGCCGCGGACGAGGCCATCATCGCCGCGAGCGTCATCGCCGGGAAAAGAAGCGCCAGGGTCTGCTGGATCGGAAAGGCGTAGATGTAGACGCCGTAGGAGTAGTCGCCGAGGTCGTTGAAGCGGCGGATGCGTCCGCTCGGCACATAGGCGAGGTGGAGGACGAACGGCGCCATCAGGAGGAGGTAGACGACCAGGAAAACCGTCCTGTCGAAGGACGCCGCAACCAGCGCCGCAACGAGCGCAATCAGGATGCCGGCGCCCATCGGGACCCTGTCGCGCCACAGGTAGAGCGCCGATCCGTAGAGGTACATGAACATGCGGATATTTGCGCCGTTGAACGCGCCCTCCGAAAAGCGGCCGCGCACGACAATCACGAAGAACAGCGCGACGGCTGCCAAAGAGACGAACCGCATTCCCTTTGGACGCAGGGCGGGCAGGAGCGCGAAAGCGGTCCAAAGCACAGCGACGTAGATGTACATCCTGACCTCGACCGGCATCGTCCAGAGCGAGCCGTTGAACTCGGCCTTGAGCGGCAGCGCATCGAACACGCCGGGCAGCGAATACCGAATGCCGCCGATCAGCGTTGCGCATTTGGCGAAATAGTTCCAGGTCGTCTCGGAGGCGTAATAGTCAGGAAGCGGGAGCGTCGTCAGCGCCGGCGCGAGGACGAACACGGTGAGCACGAGCATGACCCAGAGCCCTGGATAGACCCGGAGCGCCCGCGCCCAGAAGAAGCTGACGAGGTCGCCCCGATTGGCGAGGCTCGCCGTGACCAGAAAACCGCTGGTCACGAACAGGGCGTCGAGGCCCATTTCGCCCAAGGAAAAGCCGACTTGCCTGAAGATCGGCTCCGTGTCGGGCGGCAGCCCGAGCGCGCCGATGCTGTGGGCGAACAGCACCGTCATCGCCGCGGCGAAGCGCAGCAGGGTGAAGTTGTTGTCCCGGCCGACCGCGTAGTGGGAAAGCCGCATCGCGCCCCCTCAGGCGCCTGAGCGGGGCCGGCGGCGCGCGCAGTCCGCAGAGGGTTCGCGCGTTCCTCCCCCCTTGTTGGCTACGGCATTCACCCATCTTTCGGCGAGCTGCAGCCGGCCGGCTTCCCCCTTCTCCGCGAAGCGGGGAAGGTGGCCGAAGGCCGGATGGGGTGCGGAAAGCAGGTCTCCGCCGCTGTCGGATCGCGGCGCGGTTTGTGCAATGCTATTCGGGTCGAAGCGGCGGGCCACACCCCATCCGTCGCCTTCGGCGACACCTTCCCCGGCCTCCGCCGGGGAAGGAGGTGAGTGCCCAAGACGCGAGGCCGTCATTCGGCGGCCCGCACCGGACGCTCCAGCTGGGCGAGGCGTTGCGCCTTCAGGAGTTCGGCGATTGTGAAGGCGAGTTCGATCGCCTGTTCGGCGTTCAGCCGCGGATCGCAATAGGTGTGGTAGCGATTGCGCAGGTCGGCCTCCGAGATGGCCCGGGCGCCCCCCGTGCATTCGGTGACGTTCTGGCCCGTCATCTCCAGGTGGACGCCGCCGGCGTGAACGCCTTCGGCGGCGCAGATCCCGAAAAAGTTGCGCACTTCGGCGGAGATGCGCTCGGTCGGCCGCGTCTTGTGGCCGGTCGAGGTCTTGACCGTGTTGCCGTGCATCGGGTCGGTCACCCACAGAAGCTGGCGGCCGTCGCGTTTTACGGCGCGCAGCAGCGGCGGCAGCGCCGCCGCGACCTTATCGGCGCCGAAACGGCAGATCAGCGTGAGCCGGCCGGGCTCGCCTTCCGGATCGAGCGCTTCGATCAGCCGAACGAGGTCGTCGGTGGTGATCGAGGGGCCGCACTTGAGGCCGATCGGATTCTTCACCCCACGGCAGTACTCGACATGGGCGCCGCCGAGCTGGCGGGTGCGGTCGCCGATCCAGATCATGTGGCCCGAGGTCGCGTAATAGTCGCCCGAGGTGGAGTCGAGCCGGGTCATCGCCTGCTCGTAGCCGAGCAGCAGCGCCTCATGCGATGTGTAGAAGTCGGTCGCCCTGAGTTCGGGATGCGACTCCGCGTCGAGACCGATGGCGCGCATGAAGCCGAGCGTCTCGCTGATTCGGTCCGCAACGCCCTGGTAGCGCTCCGACTGTGGGCTGTCCTTGACGAACCCGAGCATCCAGCGGTGGGCGTTCTCGAGATTGGCGTATCCGCCGGTGGCGAAGGCGCGCAGCAGGTTCAGCGTCGCGGCCGACTGGCGGTAGGCCTCCAGCTGGCGGCGCGGGTCAGGCTCGCGCGCTTCAGGAGTGAAGTCGATGTCGTTGACGATATCGCCGCGGTAGCTTGGCAGCGAGACGCCGTCGACGGTTTCGACGTCCGACGAGCGCGGCTTGGCGAACTGCCCAGCGACCCGGCCGACCTTGACGATCGGCGAGCCCGCCGCGAAGGTCATCACCACCGCCATCTGCAGGAAGACGCGGAAGAAATCGCGGATGTTGTCGGCCGAATGCTCGGCGAAGCTCTCGGCGCAGTCGCCGCCCTGCAACAGGAACGCCTGGCCGGCAGCGGCGGCGCCCAGCGCGCGCTTCAGCTTGCGCGCTTCGCCGGCGAACACGAGGGGCGGATAGCCGGCGAGCTGCCGCTCGGCTTGGGCCAGGGCCGCCTTGTCCTTGTAGACGGGCGACTGTTCGATCGGCTTCGTCCGCCAGCTGTCCGGCGTCCAACGTGAATTCGCCATACCCTACGCCTCTGCCTGCGTCGCGTTGCTTCCGGGGCGCAGCCTTTTGAACGGAAAGCCGCCACAATACAAGCCGGAACGCCCTGCCAACGCGCGGATTTTCGATCTCCCCGCGACATTATGCGTCCTCCTCTGAGGCGCGATCCTTGTCGCGCTGGGCGTCTCCCCGTGGCAAAAAGAGGCGCTGATTCTCCGATTCTGTTGTTTGCGTGTCCGCCGCCCTTTCCTCCATCGCTGCCTTGTTGTGCTCCGTCGTGCTGCTGATCGGCGGGACCGCGCTCGTCGGCGTAGCGGCGCCGCTGCGCGCAAGCATCGACGGATTTCCGGAGCTGATGGTCGGCCTGCTCGGCTCGGCTTACTTCGCCGGCATGTTGGCGGGCACGCTCGTCGCGCCGGCGATCATCCGGCGTTGCGGTCATATCCGCGCCTTCACCGCCTTCGTGGCGCTTGCGATCGCATCCGTCGTCCTGATGCCGGTCTTGGTGTCGCCCTGGGTCTGGCTGGCCTGCCGGGCGCTGCTCGGCTTCGTATTCGCCGGGCTCTACGCGGTCATCGAGGCGTGGATCAATGCGAGAGCCAGCAACGCCAACCGCGGTGCGCTTTACGCGCTCTACCAGATCGCCAGTTTCGCCGCCTCGGCGGCGGGCCAGATGATGCTCCAGCCGCTGGGGCCAGGCGGTTTCCAAGCCTTCGCCCTTGCTGGAACGCTGCTGGCGCTGGCGATCGTTCCGATGGCGATGACCAACGTCGACCCGCCGGCCCAGCCGCGCACCGTTCGTCCGCGCCTCATGTGGCTCATCCGCTGGGCGCCGATTCCCTGCGCCGCCGCGTTCGCCGCCGGCGCGGCGAACGGCGCGTCGATCTCTCTGGGGCCGATCTTCGCAGTCGGAATCGGCATGTCGCCCGACGCTGCGCCGCAGTTCACTTCGGCCATTGTGGTCGGCTCCGCGCTCGGCGTCTTTCCCGTCGGCGCGCTGTCCGATCATGTCGATCGCCGGCTGGTCATGGCGGCGGTAATGATCGCGGGGGCGGCGTTCGAAGTCGCGCTGAGCCGTCAGGGCGGCCCCGGCCCTTGGGTCCTCCTGCTCGGCTTCCTGGTCGGGATGACGACCTATTCGCTCTACACGCTGGCGGTGTCGATCGCCAACGACGGCGCTTCGCCGCACGACCTGATCTTCATTTCGGTCGGCCTGTTGTTCATTTACTGCATCGCCGCGATTGCAGCGCCGGCGATCGTCTCCGTCCTGATGCGGGATTTCGGCCCGCAGATGCTTTTCCTGCACAACGCTTATGTGCACGTGGCGATCGCCGGCATTGCGCTCTGGCGGGTCGTCGCCGCGCCGAAGCCCCGACCGCGGACGGTCTCCTAGCCGTCCTTGGCGACGGAGATGTCCGGCGCGGCCGGGTTCTTCATGCCCACGACATGGTAGCCGGCGTCGACATGCAAAATCTCGCCGGTGACGCCGCGCGCCATCGGCGACAGGAGATAGACCGCGGATTCGCCGACCTCCTCGATCGTGACGGAGCGGCGCAACGGCGCGTTGTATTCGTTCCAGCGCAGGATGTAGCGGAAATCGCCGATGCCCGAGGCCGCCAGGGTCTTGATCGGACCGGCGGAAATGGCGTTGACGCGAATGGCCTTCTCGCCGAGGTCGGCCGCCAGATAGCGGACGCTGGCCTCGAGCGCGGCCTTGGCGACGCCCATCACGTTATAGTGGGGCATCCATTTTTCCGCCCCGTAATAGGTTAGCGTCAGCATCGCGCCGCCGTTGGGCATGAGCTTTTCCGCCCGCTGGGCGATCGCCGTGAAGGAATAGCAGGAGATCGCCAGCGATTTGGTGAAATTGTCCTCGGTTGTGTCGATGTATCGGCCAGTCAGCTGGTCCTTGTCCGAAAAGGCGATGCAGTGGACAACGAAGTCGAGTGAGCCCCAGGTCTTCTCGGCGGCGGCGAACACGGCGTCGATCGAGGCGCCGTCGGTGACGTCGCAATGGCCGAACACCTCGGCGCCGAGTTCGTTGGCGAGCGGGCGGACGCGCTTCTCCAGCGCTTCCCCCTGGAAGGTGAAGGCGAGTTCCGCTCCGGCGGCGCGCGCGGCGCGGGCGATTCCCCAAGCGATGGACCGGTTGTTGGCCACCCCGAGGATGATTCCGCGCTTTCCGCTGAGGACGCCCGGCGCGGCGTCGACCGGATTCGCTTGCTCCATCGGTTCCTCGCTCCAGCTCCGTTCCGGAACACGAGTGCTTAGCGGCGCCGAAGGCGCATGGGAAGTGAGGGGCCCCCGTTCTCACGTCACAAAATATGTGGGATTGCTCACATCTTGGGCTTTAGTCCGGCGGACGCCGGATTCGCCCCCGTTTCCGGCTCAGCCGCGGCCGGCGCGCGGATCATAGGGCTTGTGGTCCCGCCATTTGCGCATGAGATCGGCGAGCTCCGGGTCGGCGGCGTCCGGCAAGACGATCCGGACGGTCGCGAGAAGGTCGCCGGCGGGCGCATCGGCCGTCGCGGGCAAGCCCTTGCTGCGCAGCCGCATGACCCGGCCGCCACTCATGCCGGGCGCAATCGACATCTCGACCTCGCCGCCGAGGGTCGGGATGCGCGCCTTCCCGCCGAGCACGGCTTCGTACAGAGTGATCGGCAGATCGAGCCGCAAATCGCGGCCCTCGACCTTGAACACAGGATGAGGCGCGTAGCGGATCGTGACGATGACGTCGCCGGCCGGACCGTCGCGAGCGCCCGGATGGCCCTGCCCGCGCAACCGAATCGACTTGCCCTCCTCGATTCCGGCGGGGACGGTCGCATCGAGTGTCCGCCCGGTCGGCAGGGCCACGCGGGTTGAACCGCCAGTCGCGATCGTCGTCAGCGGAACGGCGACCGTGACTGCGATGTCCTCGCCCTTGGCCGCCTGCTGGGTCCGCGCTCGACCGCGCCGGCCGCCGGCGAACAGTTCCGACAGAATGTCCTGGTCGATCGATCCGGTTCCGGCGGAGAATCCGCCCGATCCGAAGTCGAATCCGAACCCGCCGGCCCCGGCGCCTGGACGACGGCCAAACCCGCCGAGCCCGTCGAACTGCGGGGCGCGCGGCTTGCCCTCGGCGTCGATCTCGCCGCGGTCGAACGCGGCGCGCTTCTTTTCGTCGCCGAGAATCTCGTAGGCCGAGCCAACCTCCGCGAAACGCTCCTTCGCGCGCGGCTCCTTGCTCTGGTCGGGGTGATATTTTTTGGCGAGCTTGCGGAAGGCGGACTTGATTTCCGCCGCGCTGGCCGACTTCTGCACCCCGAGAATGTCATAAGGATTACGCATCACGAGCCCATTTTAGCGCAGCCGCCTTAATGAAGCACGGCCGCCGATGTCTCCAAGTCCTATCTGGCCCTTCGCGAGGGATCGCGCAAGGACAGCTTGAGCGCGGGGGCTTGCCGGAGTTTCCGCGCCGGGCGCTGTTGTCGATCCCCGGGGAGGGGCGTAAGACGCGGTCCGTCGAGAACGTTTCACCGAAAGACGGAGCGGCGGGGCCGTGGAGAACGCAACACCGGGCGACTTTACCGAGGCCGACGATCCCTTTCAGCTGTTCGCGCTCTGGTTCAAGGACGCATCGGCGAGCGAGATCAACGACCCCGAGGCGATGACATTGGCCACGGTCGACGAAGCGGGCCTCCCGGACGCGCGAACGTTGCTGTGCAAGGGCGTCGACCCGGAAGGCGTCGTCTTCTACGGCAATATCGAGAGCATGAAGGGCCGGGAGCTTTCGGCTCATCCCAAGGCGGCCGCCCTGTTTCACTGGAAGTCGCTGAGACGGCAGGCGCGGTTCCGCGGTCCGGTGAGCCCGATGACGGACGCCGAGGTCGGCGCCTATTTCGCCTCGCGGCCGCGCCAGAGCCAAATCGGCGCCTGGGCGAGTCAGCAGTCCCGACCGCTCGAATCGCGTGCGGCGCTCGTGGCGGCCGTCGAAGCCTATGCCCAGCGGTTCGGCGACGGCGACATCCCCCGACCTGCCTACTGGAGGGGCTGGCGGCTCGCGCCGCTCGAGATCGAGTTCTGGCATGACGGGGCTTTCCGGCTGCACGATCGGGTCTTGTTCCGCCGCGCCGGCGTCGAGGCGCCGTGGGAACGGCGGCGACTTTACCCGTGAGCGCCGCATGAGCTGGTCGGCGGCGCAATATGTGAAATTCGAGGAGGAGCGCACCCGCCCTGTGTGGGACCTAGTGGCGCACATCCCGGTCTCGCACGCCCGCCGCGCCGCGGACATCGGATGTGGACCCGGCAATTCGACCGAGGTCCTGCGCGCCCGTTTCCCCGAGGCGGAGATCATCGGGGTCGACAGCTCGGCCGACATGATCGCCGCTTCGCGAAGGCGCCTGCCGGGCGTCGCCTTCGAGGTCGCCGAGATCGAAGGGTGGTCGGGCTCGGGCTTCGACGTCATCTTGGCCAACGCGGTCATCCAATGGATCCCGGACCACGAGGCGCTGCTGCCGGGGCTGGTCGGGAAACTCGCGCCGGGCGGAGCGCTCGCCGTGCAGACGCCGGACAACCTGGACGAGCCGTCGCACCGTCTGATGCGCGAGGTCGCGGCCGACGGCCCCTGGGCGGCGAAGCTCGCGGACGCGGCCAAGGCGCGGGCCGAGCGCCGCAGCGCCGACTGGTACTTTGGGCTCATGAGGCGCCACGCGGCCAGGGTCGACATCTGGCGGACCACCTATTTCCATCCGCTCAAGGGCGCGCACGCCATTGTCGAGTGGGTCAAAGGCACCGGCCTCAGGCCCTTCGTCGACCCGCTGGACGCGGGGGAGCGCGAAGCCTACCTCGCCCGCTACGAGGCCGCGATTGCGGCCGCCTATCCGGCGGCGGCCGACGGGACGGTGCTATTGCCGTTCCCGAGGCTGTTCTTTGTCGCGACGCGGTAGCCCAAGACGGCAGCCCTTCTCCCGACCGCTGGCCGCGGCCCGCGTCAGGGCGGGTTGTTCGCGGATCGCGCTGGGGCGGGACCCGCAACGCCGCCGAAGCGGGCGTGGCGCAACCATTTCCGAGTCCGAATTGAGCCTTTTCAATCGGTTGCGGAGGATTTTGCTTCGCGAGGCTCGACCTCGATCGCCCATCGCCTGACCGACGCCTCATAGCCCGTCGACAGACGGGCGTGCTGACTGAGGGGCTTATGGGAGCGCGGCTGGCCGCGCGTCTTCAATTTCGTTTCGGACGCCTTCCAAAAGCCTCACTTTCTGTGCGCGGCAGCTTCCAAAAATTTCAATTTCTTTCCCACGGAATCACAGGAGAAAGCGCCAGGCAACTCAATGCAAAACCAAGGTCGAGAAAGATTCACAAGCTCAGGACGAGGGGAGAAGGGGCCGCCTCGGCAGTTGCCCCGGCCCGGAAATGTCGTCGCAAACCTTTGAAAACGCTCAAAACCGACTCGCAAATGGCAGGCGGCCCGGACCTTACCCCTCCAGCGCCTGATCCAGATCGCGGATCAGATCGTCGGCCGTCTCCAATCCGATCGACAGGCGAATGACGTCGTCGCCGGCGCCGGCGGCGATGCGCTGCTCTTCGGTGAGTTGGCGGTGCGTGGTCGAGGCCGGGTGCAAGATCAGGCTGCGGGTGTCGCCGATATTGGCGAGATGCGAGAACAGCCGGACATTCTCGACCAGCCGGATTCCGGCGGCATAGCCGCCCTTGACGCCGAAGGTGAACACTGCCCCTGCGCCCTTCGGCAGGTACTTTTGCGCCAGCGCAAAATAAGGGCTCGCCGGGAGCCCGGCGTAAGAGACCCAGGCGACCTTCGGGCGCCCCGCCATAAATTCGGCGACCTTTTGCGCGTTCGCCACATGCCGCTCCATCCGGACATGCAGGGTCTCCACACCGGTGATGGTGAGGAACGCGTTCATCGGCGCGAGCGCCGGGCCGAAGTCGCGCAGCGCCACCGCCCGCGCCTTCATGGTGAAGGCGAAGTCGCCGAAATTCTCGAAGAATTTCAGGCCGTGATAGGCGGGCTCCGGCTCGGTCAGCGACGGGAAACGGCCGCCCTGCGACCAGTCGAACTTGCCCGACTCGACCACGACCCCGCCGAGCGCATTGCCGTGTCCTGAGAGAAACTTGGTGGTCGAATGGACGACGATGTCGGCGCCATGCTCGATCGGCCGGCAGAGATAGGGCGTCGCCAGCGTGTTGTCGACGATCAGCGGCAGGCCGGCCTCGTGCGCCACCGCCGCGACGCGCGCGATGTCGACGACCACCCCGCCCGGATTGGCGAGGCTCTCGATGAAAATCGCCTTGCAACGCGGCGTCAGCGCCCGGCGGAAGTTCTCCGGGTCATTCGGATCGACGAAATGACAGGTCCAGCCGAGTTTTGGGAACGACAGGCCAAACTGGGTGAGCGAGCCGCCGTAGAGCGCGCGCGAAGCGACGAACTCGTCGCTCGGCCCCATCAAGGTGAAGAACGTCAGGAACTGCGCCGCATGGCCCGAGCCCGCGGCGACCGCCGCGCGACCGCCTTCGAGGCTGGCGATCCGCTCCTCGAGCACTGCGACCGTCGGGTTGGTCAGGCGCGAATAGATGTAGCCGAAGTCGTGCAGGTTGAAGAGCGAGGCGGCGCGATCGACGTCGTCGAACACATAGGCCGTTGTCTGATAGATCGGCGTCGCGCGTGCGCCGGTGGTCGGGTCGGGCGCCGCGCCGGCGTGGATCGCTCGGGTCTCGAAGCCAAAGGCGAGATTGCGCGGCGACGCCGGGCGCGACTTGATCCGCCGCGGGAGCGGCGGCGCCGGAGCGCGGTTGCGGATGATGCCGGTGTTGACGCCGCTCCACGACAATTCGCCGCCGAGCCGGCCGAACTCGATCTTCGGGCAGCGATTCATAATCACTTCAATCCCGGCGGCCTCGGCTGTCGCCGCCGCCTGGTCGTTGCGCACGCCGAGCTGCATCCAGAGAACCTTGGCGCCGATCGCGATCGCCTCGGCGACCACGCCGGGGGCCTCGGACGACGCGCGGAACATGTCGACCATGTCGACTTTGTCCGGGATATCGGCGAGCGAGCTGTACGCCCTTTCGCCGAGCAGCTTTTCGCCCGCGATGGCCGGATTGACCGGGATGACGCGGTAGCCCTTGCCCTGAAGGTACTTCATCACGAAGTAACTCGGCCGGTTCCAATTCGGCGAGGCGCCGACCATGGCGATCGTCTTCACTTGCTCGAGGACGGAGCGGATTTTCGCGTCCGTGTACGGGATCGGTTCGAGATCGGCCATGCGCGCGTCCTTGGGGGAGTGCGCCCATTCTTAGCCGAAAACGGCGCGGCGTTCATGCCGCCCCGGCACGCATGGGGTTCATGGCCGGCTTCCCGAAATGGGCGACGCGCGAAATCGGGAACCAGGCGCGTCTTCCGGAGTTAACGCGCCAGACAGTCGCGGCCGAAGGACCGACGCTGATTGGACGCTCTTGCGCGAGTGCGCGCCGCGTCCCGAGAAAAATCCTCTCTGCCGGAAAAGCGTCCGCGATCGGCCTTCGACCGGCGCATGCGGATTGAGGCGATGATGATCGAGTTCGAAGGCCGGAAACGGGGATAGCGCTTGCTCGACGACCGGCAAACGGAATCGGCCTCGGCCGGAGACCCGGAGCTGACCCCCGCGCAGCGGTGGAAGCGCAAGGCGAATCCGCCCCCGCAGCCTGGCATGGAGCAGCCTGCCCCGCCTCCGGAAGCGCCCGCCGAAACCGACCGTCGGAGGGACCCCGACGGCGACCAACTGAAGCCCGACAGGGAACCGTCGGAGCCTGGCGGCGAACGCCCGAAGGGCGACGGCGACCGACCGAAGCAAGATGGCGAAGCCGAGGAGCATGATGGCGCGAAGGCCCAGAAGCCGCGATGGCGCCGACGGCTGATCATCGCGGTCGGAGCGCTGGTCCTCATCGTCGGCGCGCCCGCCGGATATGCCTATTGGGATCACATCTCTCACTTCGAATCGACCGACGACGCCTTCATCGCCGCGCGGCAATTCTCGGTGGCGCCGAAAGTGGCCGGCTATGTCACCGCCGTTCCGGTGACCGACAACCAGCACGTCAACCAGGGCGAGGTGATCGCGCGCATCGACGAACGCGACTATCGCGTGGCGCTCGAGCAGGCGGACGCCCAGGTCGCGGCGGCCGACGACAGCATTCACAATATCGATGCGCAGATCGCCGTGCAGGAGGCGCAGGTCGGAGAAGCCAATGCGCAGATTGAATTGGCGCAGGCGGCGCTGGTGTTCGCGCAGGAACAGGCCAGCCGATACCAGGAACTGGTTCAGACCGGCGCGGGCACAGTGCAGAACGCCCAGCAATACAGCTCCGGCCTCCGTCAACAGGAGGCGACGGTACAGAACGCCAAGGCCTCTCTGGCCGCGGCGCAGCGACAGGTCGGGGCGCTGAAGGCGCAGCGCAAGAGCGCCGAGGCCAATCTCGGGCAAGCCGAAGCGCAGCGGGACCAGGCCGCGCTCAACCTGTCCTATACGGTTCTGACCGCCGCGCAGCCCGGAAAGATCGCCAACCTCACGGGAGCGGTCGGTCAGTACGCGACGGTCGGAACCGCGCTCACGACGTTCGTTCCCGACGACATCTGGGTCACCGCGAACTTCAAGGAGACCCAGCTCGACGCCATGCGGTCAGGGCAACCCGTCACAATGGAGATCGACGCTTACCCGGAGCGGACCCTTCACGGCCATGTCGCAAGCGTCCAGCCGGGATCTGGCACGGCTTTCTCCCTGCTGCCCGCCGAAAACGCGACCGGCAATTACGTGAAGATCGTCCAGCGCGTGCCGGTCAAGATCGTCATGGACAACCCGCCGACCGACATCACGCTTGGACCCGGCATGTCGGTGGTTCCGACCGTGCGCACCAATCCTGCGCCTTCGATCTACGAACGGCTCAAGGCGCGCTTCGACTCGTGGATGGGGCGCGGGGGGTGAGCGCTGCGGCCGAGAGCCGGCCGGCCGCCCCCGCGCGCGCCGACGGCGCGAGCCCGTGGCTGATCGCCTTCCTGGTCGCGCTCGCCGCCTTCATGGAGGTGCTCGACACCACCGTCGCCAACGTGGTCCTGCCGTATATCGCCGGCGGCATGGGGGTCAGCACGGACGAGGCCTCGTGGGTCGCGACGACCTATCTGGTCGCCAACGCCGTCAGCCTGACGGCGAGCCCTTTCCTAGCCCGCCGGTTGGGTCGCAAGACCTTCTCCTCGCCTGTCTGGGGCTCTTCACCCTCAGTTCGCTCCTTTGCGCCCAAGCCTGGAATCTCGACACGCTTCTCTTGTTCCGGATCATGCAGGGCCTGGCGGGAGGCGGCATGGTGCCGGTGTCGCAGTCGATCCTTGCGGACGCCTTCCCGCCCAACAAACGCGGCCAGGCGTTTGCACTGTTCGGCATCGCGGTGGTCGTCGGGCCGGTGGTCGGACCGACGCTCGGCGGCTGGCTCGCCGACAACATCTCCTGGCGCTGGTGCTTTTTGATCAACTTTCCCGTCGGCCTCGCCACAATGGCCGCGATCGCCGCCGTCCCGCCTGCTGATAGGGCGAATCAGCGACGAGCCGGACGCTTCGATGTCATTGGCTTCCTGCTGATCGCCACCTTCCTCGGCGCTCTCGAAGTTGTGCTCGATCGGGGGCTCGAGGACGACTGGTTCGGCTCCAGCTTCATCGTCACGATGACCGCGGTTACGGCGACCGCTTTTGTGCTCATGATTCCCTGGGAGCTGAGCAGGACGGATCCCATGATCGATGTGCGCATGGTGGGCTCGCGCCAGTTTGGCGCGTCGTTCCTGGTGATGGGGGCGACCGGCGCCATTCTCTATGCGACCACCCAGTTCATGCCGCTGCTCCTGCAGACGAACTTCGGCTATACCGCGACCTCGGCCGGTCTCGCGCTGTCTCCGGGCGGGATCGTGACCATGGTCATGATGTTCGTGATCGGCGCCATATCGAGCAAGGTGCAGCCCAAATACCTGATCATGACCGGCTGCATCATTATCGCGGCCTCGATGTATGGGCTGACGGATGTGTACGGAGACCTCAACTTCTGGTTCTTCGCCCGCTCACGCATGGTTCTCGGCGTCGGATTGCCACTGATCTTCATTCCGATCATCGCCGTGTCCTACGACGGAATTCCGCCGAACAGAGTGGACATGGCCTCGGCCCTGATCAACGCCGCGCGCAACACTGTCGGGTCGATCGGCGTGTCGATCGCATCGAACGTGCTCGCGCATCGCGAGCAGTTTCATCAGGCCCGGCTGATCGAGAACGCCGTCCCCGCAAGCGTCGGCTATCAGGATGCGCTGCAGCAGATGACGAAGTTTTTCCAGGCACAGGGGAGTCCGGCGACCGAGGCGCAGCAACAGGCTGTCGCCTGGATCGGCCAGGAGGTGACGCTTCAGGCGCCGTACCTTGCGTACATGGACGTTTTCTCGGTGTTGATGATTCTCGCGCTGCTGGCCGTACCGCTTGCCATGACGCTGCGCAAGGTGAAGCTTGGCGGCCCAGCGCCTGTTGCGCACTGAACGCTGGCGCTGCGGAAGTCTGCGGGACGTCGGCGCCCGC
The DNA here is from genome assembly GCA_963822215.1 of uncultured Alphaproteobacteria bacterium. Lineage (GTDB taxonomy): Bacteria > Pseudomonadota > Alphaproteobacteria > Rhizobiales > Beijerinckiaceae > Roseiarcus. The sequence goes on along the minus strand of CAWGGX010000010.1, from coordinate 876,276 downwards.
CGGCCTGGAGCCCCTAACGTGAAACGGCCGCACTTCGGGTACGGCCGCGAATCCGATCCAGAACCGTCCAATCAGCGCGAGTAGAACTCGATGACGAGATTCGGCTCCATGTGGGTCGGATAGGGGACCTCGGTCAGGCTCGGAATGCGGGTGAGCTTGGCCGTGGCCTTCGCCGGGTCGACCTCAACGTAATCCGGCACGTCGCGCTCGGCCAGCGCCTGGGCTTCCACCACCAGGGCGAGCTGCTTCGAGGCTTCCTTGACCTCGATCACGTCGCCGACCTTCACCTGGTACGAGGCGATGTTGACGCGGCGCCCGTTGACCGTGATGTGGCCGTGATTGACGAACTGACGGGCGGCGAACACAGTGGGCACGAACTTGGCGCGGTAGATCACCGCATCGAGCCGGCGCTCCAGGAGGCCGATCAGATTGGCGCTCGAGTCGCCCTTCATCCGGATCGCTTCCACGTAGTATTTGTGGAACTGGCGCTCCGAAATGTTTCCGTAGTAACCCTTGACCTTCTGTTTGGCCTTGAGCTGGGTGCCGAAGTCGGTCGCCTTGCCCTTGCGACGCTGGCCGTGCTGGCCCGGGCCATATTCGCGCTTGTTGAACGGGCTCCGGGGACGGCCCCAGATGTTCTCGCCCATGCGGCGATCGATCTTGTACTTTGCTTCTGCGCGCTTCGTCATCGCGGTTCCTCTGCGACTAATCCGATGGTTTGGATGAGGAACGCGCCCTCCTCTGCGCCCTTCGGAGGCGCCGACAGGTAACGGCCGAGCCAGGCCTTGACCACGGGTGCGTCAAACGACAAGCGCGCCCCCTCGGACCGAGAGCGCGCTCGCTGCTGGCCTCGTAGGGGATCGCGTCGGCGCTGTCAACCGGCTTTGGCGAAGGCCGGCGCCCGGGAAGTCCGCCGCGCGTGTCGGGAGGGTGGCATGCGCATCTTGCATGGGATCGACCTAAACCAAAGCCATAACGATCCTTTTGGGATCAAAACGCGCTCATTTGGCCGCTGACGCACACAAATGTTGATGATTCGTCACGCGTTCGCCGCATATGTTGTTGCGATGCAGCATTGACTTTTGCGCCGCAGTAGGATACAAAAGTTCAGGTCTAGGGAATGGAGCGACAGCGGCGCCGATTCTTTCGGAGCGGTGAGCGGGAGGGCGGTCAACCTAGAGGGAACCGTCAAATGGTGATCAACGTGATGCGCTTTTTCCGCGAACGCAGGGCGTACTGGAGCGTCGTCCAGGAACTGTCCACTTACACCAACCGCGAACTGCACGATATCGGCATCGATCGCGCCGACATCCATGCCATCGCGCGGCTCGCCGCCAAGGAAGCCAAGGCGTAGCGCGGGCGGGAAATCGCAAGACTGTCCATGTCTGGCGGCGGCGCCCTTGCGGGCGCCGCCAGACTCCGAACCAGGCAGACCCCAAACCCACGACCGTCAGGCCGATCAATCCTAAGTCCGGTTGTACACGTCCTCCATACGGACGATGTCGTCCTCCCCCAGATAGCTCCCGGTCTGAACCTCGATCAGTTCGAGGTCGATCTTGCCGGGGTTGGCCAGCCGGTGATCGGAGCCGATCGGCAGATAGATCGACTCATTTTCGTGCACGAGTTGCACTGTCCCGTTCAGCGTCACTTCCGCAGCGCCGCGCACGACGATCCAGTGCTCGGCGCGATGATAGTGCTTCTGCAGCGACAGACGGCCGCCGGCCCGCACGACGATCCGCTTGACCTGGTAGCGCGGGCCCTGGTCGATGCTCTGGTAATACCCCCAGGGACGGTACATGCGGCGATGCCGCGTCGCCTCCGGCAAATTCTCGGCCTTCAGCCGCTCGACGAGGTCCTTGACTTTGTCCGACTGCGACTGGTCCGCGACCAGAACCGCGTCAGCGGTCGCGACCACGATCACGTTCTCCAGCCCGATCACGGCGGCCAGATGCTCCTCCGAGCGGACGAGCACGTTCGACGAATCGATCGCGACCGCGCGGCCACGCAGGCTGTTGCCGTTCGCGTCCCGCGGACTCAGCCGCCAGACGGTCGACCATTGCCCGACATCCGACCAGCCCACGTCCGCCTCGAGCACGGCAGCGCGCGCCGTGCGCTCCATCACGGCATAGTCGATCGAGGTGCGCGGCGCCCGAACGAAGGCGTCGCGATCGAGAACGAGGAAGTCGAGATCCGTCTTGGCGAGGCCGACGGCCTCGGCGGTCGCCGTCGCGATCTTGGGTTCGAACTCTTTGAGCTCGCCCAGCATCACGTCGGCCCGGAACACGAAGTTTCCCGAGTTCCACAGATAGCCGCTCTCGACGAAGGTTTTCGCCAGCTCTTTGTTCGGCTTTTCGACGAAGCGCTCGACGCGGCGGACTTTCGGATCGGCGGCCAGCGGCTCGCCGGGATGGATGTAGCCGTAACCGGTCGCGGGATGATCCGGCTTCACGCCGAATGTGACGATCGCCCCCGCCTCCGCCGCCTTGCCCGCCTGGGCGCACAGCCGAGCGAAGCCCTTCTCGTCCTTGAAGACGTGATCGGCCGCCAGAATCGCGACGATCGCGTGCGGATCCTGGACCGCCGCCCATGCAGCCGCTGCGCCAACGGCCGCCGCGCTGTCGCGCCGTTCGGGCTCGAGCAGGATCGTCGCCTCGGCGCCGATCTCCTTCAGCTGTTCGGCGACCCGGAAGCGATAGTCGAAATTGGTGATCACGACCGGCCGTTCGAACGCCTCGCTGTCCCCGACGACGCCCATGATCGACTGGAAGGTCGAACGGTCGCCGATCAGCGGGATGAACTGCTTGGGCAGGCTCTCGCGCGACTCCGGCCAAACGCGGGTGCCCGTTCCGCCGCACATGATCACAGGAAGAATCTTGGTCATTGCGTCCGCCTTCTACTCCGTCCCGGCGAACGAAGCATCCCTGCCGTCCGCCCCGAATAGGATCCCTGCTAACAGGGAATTTTTTGCCGCGCGACCGGCGTCGCGCGCCAAATTGCCCTGCAATCTCCAAGCTTTACCGGCCTTGCAATCCGGCGGTTGCGGAGCGGAGCGGGACGACAACAGGGAATTTCGAACGCCGGGAACAGGGAATTGTTGGACGGTAACAGAAGCGTATCAGGGAAGGAACAGGCGGCGAGGGCGAGGCGGCGAATCCCGGCGCCCTCAGGTTGCATCGGCCCCGATTTCGTGCCCATCGCCGTCGCGCTCCGAGGAGCGCTAGCGGCTTGCAGGCCGTCGCCCGGCGCGGGCAAGGCGTCTCTCCTCGGCTTGCCGGGCGTCGGCTCCGTCGATTCTGGGGAGAACGCACACTCGGAACGACCCAGATTAGGGTCGGAGTTTTCTCGATCCCCATCCGCCGGCTTCGGCTCACGCTTCCTTTTCCGCGAGGCTGTTAGCCGCGACGGCGCGTCCGGATGGCCGAAGGCCGGACGGGGTGTCGTCCGCCGCTCCGGCCCAAGTCGGATTGCGCGACCGTCGCCGCGAACCTTCGTCGCACCCTACCTGCTTTCCGCACCCCATCCGGCCCTCCGGGCCAAACCCGGGTCTTCGCGCGGGGGCAGGCTCTTCCCCGCCTCGCGAAGCAGGGGAAACCCATCACGGCGAGCTGTCCCCGGAAGAGCATGGCGAATTCGACGTCTGCGAATGCGGGAGGTCAGGGACTTCCCCGGGCAACGCGCCATCGTCGCGCAATTGCTTTTCCCTTGCCTCCGCCCCATCACCGTCGCGCCCGTCGGCGCGAAAAGGCGACCGCCGCGCCAGAACCCGCCCCGGACCCACTCATGATCCCCTGGATAGAACTCGACCGCGCCGCTCTGCCGCTCGGCGGCGAACTGCGCTTGATGCGCCGGGGACACGAGTTTTCGATAAAGGTGGGCGTCGCCGAGCTCATGACCTCGCGGCTCAGCGCCTCGGAGGCGGCGCTGGCGACGCTGGCGGCGGAGAAGCTCGGAGGCCGAGCGAAGCCCAGAATCCTGATCGGCGGCCTCGGCATGGGTTTCACGCTGCGCGCGGCGCAGGGCGCGTTCGGCGCCGGGGCGGAGATCGTCGTCGCCGAACTCGTTCCAGCGGTCGTGCGCTGGGCGAGGGGGCCGATGGCGGACCTGTTCGCCGGCTCGCTCGACCGCCCGGGCGTCTCCATCGTCGAGGCCGACGTCGCCGCGCTGATCCGCGCAGCCAAGCCGCGCTATGACGCGATCCTGCTCGATGTCGACAACGGCCCGGAAGGGATGACGCAGGCGGCGAACGACCAACTCTATTCGATGCGCGGGTTGTCGGCGGCGCGCGCGGCGCTCTCTCCAGGCGGCGTGCTCGCCGTGTGGTCGCAGGGCCCCGACGCCGCCTTCGTGAAGCGGTTCGCAAAGGCCGGCTTTGCGGTCGAGGACAGACGCGTGCGCGCCGGCGGCGCGCACGGCGGTCCGAGGCACGTGATCTGGCTCGGCGTGCGACGGGAGGGCGAAGGGCGGTGACCGCGATGCGCGGGCGACTGCCTCCGGCCCGTGCCCATCCCACACCCTGACGCGTTCCCCCTAAGCATTGGAGATTGGCGGGCGCGTTAGCCTAATCCGTAATCCCCCGCGACGTGAGCGTCCTCGCCCGCACCGCGACCCGCGTCATCAACCAGGATAATGACGTGAACCGGGTAGTCTACGACGTCGCCAGCAAGCGGTCGGCGACGATCGAATGGGAGTGAGGGGTGCGGGATAGTTTGGAGCGTGCCTATCCGGTTAACGCCCACAGCCCCTAGATGTAGGATGCGTCCACGTGCAGAGCGATCTGGCCGCAATATGGCCAGACAAAGCCGACAGGCCAACGCGCGCGATCAAGATAGGCAGCATATGCCGCGTCATACGGAAAAAGCTCATGAAACTCTGGGACTGACTGGGGAAACCCAGATCGTCGCTCTGGCGGATTTCCATGGCCGGTTTGATAACCATCACCAGCCCTGGTGGGTGTGGGCGTTAACCGGACAGGCACGGTTTGGAGGACTTCGGAAGCTCATCGGCAGGCCAACATCGCAGACGATACTGAACATAAGCAACTAATCGCGTATGCTTACCCCATTCCCACGGCGGTCAAAAAGTTTGCAGTCGGTGATAGTCCTTCCGCTGGTGTCGTCATTACCGCGTTAGGTCAAACTCCTGCGTATTACGTTTATGGGATTGCTTCTACTGGAGGACTCTCATATCCTCTTCCGGTAGATAAAGATCTGACGGCATCGCCAAGTTAACGAATTTGGAGTGGGGACGCGGTTATGGGGCAGCGATGCCGACTGCCCGTGACCCTCTCTATCGCCGCCATCGTTTCCCGCCGGAAGTCATCAGCTATGCAGTCTGGTTGTACTTCCGGTTTCCCTTGAGCCTGCGGATGGTCGAGGAGATGCTAGCGGCCCGCGGGATTTGCGTGAGCTACGAGACCGTGCGCCAGTGGGGAAAGAAGTTCGGCAAGGGGTTCGCCAAGCAGATCCGCCAGCGCGCGCCCGCTCGCGGCGATAAATGGCATCTCGACGAAGTCGTTGTCTCGATCGCGGGTGAGAAGCATTGGCTGTGGCGCGCCGTCGATCAGAACGGTTTCGTGCTCGACGTCTTGGTCCAGCGCCGAAGAGACACGCGCGCTGCGCAGCGGCTCATGAAGAAGCTCTTGAAATCCGCCGTCACGCCGCCACGCGTGATGATCACGGACAAGCTCCGTTCTTACGGCGCTGCAACAGCGAAAATGGGCCTTCGCGTGGAACATCGCCAGCACAAGGGCCTGAACAATCGGGCGGAGAATTCTCATCAGCCGACGCGGCGGCGCGAGCGGATTATGAAGCGCTTCAAATCAGCTGGACAGGCACAACAGTTTCTGTCGGTTCACGATCAAGTCGCGAACCTCTTCCACGTCTCTTGCCCTGAAACCGCCACCGCCGACTTCCGCTGCGCTTTGCGCGAGCGAGCCTTTGCGACTTGGCGCGACGTCTCCAAGATCGCCGCGTTCTGACAAGAAGGACTTCGAACCGAAACCGCTAGCGCGTCCACCGCCCGCTCAAGTTGACGGTGCCCGATACGCTTCAAGCGCGGCGAGTAGGCGCATCGGGCGCCGTGGTCCTCTCGTACCGCTTACGTTGGAGTCGTGATCGCGTCGACGGTGACAGGACGGCCGGCACGGCGCCAACCCGCCAGCAGCCGGCTCAGATGAGACAGGCTGGCTGTGTAGCCAAGCTGTCTGATCTCCAGCAGCTAGGCGCGCCCGGACGTCCAGCCCTCGGCCCAGCGTCGGGCAAGATGCTCGTGGAAACCGCTTGGTGTGTTTGGCTTCGGCGCAATCACGTTGCGCTGTGGCAGTTCGTCGAGCCGCACCCATTTTGCGACTGTGTGCCAGTGGAACCCCGTCTGACGGACAATCGCGCCGACGCCATGGCCGGCAAGCTGTAAGGCTTTCACTCGGTTGAACATGTCCGTATAGACGGCCCTGCAGCCTCTCGAGACCAGAAGTCGGTGTTCCACCAGCGCTGGCTGCCGTCCATGACCCATCCATCCAGCGACGATCACGGGCTTGGCCTCGGGATTCGTCGACGACAAGGGCTGCCTCGTGGGCCGAGGAGCGCGGCTCAGCTGCTGCTCGATCGTCTGACGGAGGTTCTGCAGCAGGTGGAAACGATCGGCCACCTGATTGGCCTGCGGCGCGCCCTGAGCACCCTCGGCGTAGAGACCGCATCGATCCCGGCTGACGACCTCTACACCGGAATGCCGACCCAACCACCGGCAGGTGGCCTCGACCGAGCGGTCGGGCAGCACGTCGACGACCTCGCGCTGCTCGAGGTCGACCATGATCGTCTCGCAACGACCCACCTTCTGCCAGGCTCAGTCATCAATCCCGACCACCCGCAACGTCGCTGCTTCATCGCGCGCCGGGATGACGCTTGAGACTGCGCAGGATCGTGTCATCGCTCTGTGGCAGTCCCAGGCTTGCCATCAGGCGCTCTGCCGGACGACCGCCCGCAGCATGGCCGAAGAGCCAGGTCAGATCGGCCACCCGGCAGGTCCTTCGGGCAGGTGGCCGGGCGATATCGGGAAACTGATAGCGCCTTGATTCTTGAAAGACAAGGGCAGGCGAGATTACACCTTAAATCCGACCTCCCGTGGTCCCACGAATGGGGTCCAGTTCACTTTGCCCGCCTTTCTCTCCTGCGTCATGCGGCTGAGGAAATGGATGCTTGCGCTCAATCCCAGGCCGAGCGCGAGACGAACAACGCGACGATCCAGGAGACTGTGCCGTAGCCTCCACCGCCTGAAACGCGGCATCGACTCAGGACGTCTTTGAGCCCGGAACGGCGAGAAGATTCCGAACGGATCCGTTGTCGGCGCTCACAGGCAGTGTGAGCTGAAAGATGGCGCCATGGGGCGCGCCCGTGGTCGCCCATAGTTTGCCGCTATGCGCCTCAACGATCGCACGGCAGACCGATAGGCCCATCCCGAGACCGCCGGACTTGGTGCTGTAAAAGGCGTCGAAGATGCGCTCCAGGTTCGCTGGGCGCACGCCTCGACCAGAATCTTGCACCGAGAGCGTCACGCAATCGGGCTCGCTTATGGCCGTCCTGATTATCAACCGTTTTGGACGGTCGTCCACCGCGCTCATCGCGTCCAGGGCGTTTCGGAGCAGGTTTAGAATGACCTGCTGGAGCTGCACGCGATCGCACCTGACACGCGGCAGGTCGTCGGCAATCTCGGCCTGCCAAATCACGCCGTCTCTCTGAAATTCACTCAACGACAGCGCGATGACCTCTCGCGTAGCCTCATTCAGATCCACCGATTCGATCGTGAGGTCCTTCTTGCTAAAGAGCGCGCGCAATCGCTTGATGACCTCATGCGCACGGTTGCCATCGCGAATCGTGCGCCGCGCGGTCTCCCGCGCGCCCTCGACGTTTGGAGGATCGGCCGCCAGCATGCGCAGTCCGGTGCTAGCGTTGGTGATGATACCCGACAGCGGCTGGTTGATTTCGTGCGCAATCGAAGCGGACAGCTGCCCTAATGTCGCAACTCGGTTCGCGTGCGCCAATTCCATATGAACCTCGTGGTAGCGCCGTTCGCTTTCGCGCGCGGCTGCCTCGGCACGCTTGCGGTCGGTTAGGTCGACGACGAAGGCGACGACGGCGTGTCGACGTTCACCGAAGGTTGCGCCTCCAACCAGCACGGGCACGCGACTGCCGTCTTTCCGGAAGTACTCCTTCTCGTATGGCTGAGCGGTTCCGATCCTCGTCAGTTCAACCACAGCCTGCGCGTCTCGGTCATGCCATTCCGCCGGCGTCAGCTCCGCCCGGCGCAATCGACCCGAACTCGATGTCTGCCTGCTCGTATCCGACTATCTGGAGGAACGCCTGATTCGCCTCTAGAACTTGACCATCGAGAGTTCTTGATCAAAATCCCGATGATATTAGAGTCGACAAGGCGTCGAACCGTCGCCTCCCGTTCTTGAAGATCGCTATAGAGACGCGTGTTCTCCAGCGAGATCGCGGCTTGCGCCGCCAGAAGTTCAAGGACCGCGATCCGAGCTGGCGTGAATGCGTGCGAAGTCAGCGCGTTTTCGAGGAGGAGAACCCCGGTCAATTGCTGCTGCTTGATCAGCGGAAGGCAGAGGATCGACTTCGATTGTCGGTCGCGCAGATAATCGTCCGACGAGAACAGGTTGGACTTGGAGGCGTCATCGAGAATCACGCTTTCCTGTGTGCGGATGACGTAGCGGACGACGGATTCGGGGCAGGCGATCCGGGTGATCGGCTCTTGGCGCAGCGTGACTTCGACCTGATCGCCGGTCGCGCGCGCCTCCGCCTCGATCAGATATTCATCCCCTGACGGCAGCATCAAAAGGCCGCGATCCGCGCCTGCATTCTCGATCGCGATCTTCATCAGCCGCTCGATCATCTTGGGCAACGCGATCTCGCTGGACAAAGCCTGAGAGGCCTTCATGACGCTAGCCACATCCAGGTGTTGGACCAGGGAGCCGATGGTCGCACCCGGACCCTCCGGAACGGCCAAACGCGGGTAAAGGCGATCGAGCTGCCGCACCTTGCCGTCGGCGCCCCAGCGGAGATAACAGTACCTGGCGTTCCGGAGATAGGCGTCGGCAATGGTCTCGAAGCCGCGCGCGCCGTAGAACCGAGCGGCTGCCTCAAAGGCCAGGCCTTCGTTTTGCACGAAACCGTGGTCGTGGGCGGATCGTATGGCCTGCTCGTAAAGGCGCTCGGCGTCAAGTTCGCGCCCTTCGAGGCGGGCGATCTCAGCCGACGCCAACGCGTGTTTGTCGGCGAAGGTGGGCGGGTAGTTTTCGGCCCACTCGCGCAGTTGCTCCTGGTGCGCCGCCAGGAGATCACGCCACGCTTGCTTGTCGTCGGCCGAAGCGTTCTGATAGAGTGCGGCCACCGTCAGCGCGGTGTAGTAGAAGTAGTCGAGCCGCTGGAACTCGCCGGGTATGGCCCAGAGCAGCGCCTTCGCCGCGTCGGCTGACGCAAGCGCCTCGGCGTAGTCGCCCGACAGGAACCGGGCCTTTAATTTGAGGATCCAGTACAGGCAGGCCGCCATGGCCGACCCATCCCCCGTGATTTCTGCTTCGAAGTCCGCTTCGTCGAACTCGGCGCCGCTGAAGGTGGAGAAGGCCGAGGTACGGCCCTGCATGGTCGCAATGAAGCATTGCTGGCTCACGATAACGGCGGCGACGTCGTGGAACCGGGCTTTCCGGACGAAGTCCAGGCCTATTTCCGACTCGCGCCACACCGCGTCGAGCGGATCGTTCCGCATCAGAAAATGTGTGACGGACTTGTCCATGCAGTAGCACGCGAAGGTTAGATCTCCGGTTTCAGTTGCTGTGCGAAAGGCCGTCCGCACGAAATCGATCGCGGTTCCGATCGGCTCAGTCCAGAGCGCGGCGTTTCCTGCCGTCAGGTAGACTTTCGCTCGCGAGGCTATAAAGCCGTGCTTCTCGACAAGGTCGCAGGCGAACTTGGCGAATTGATAGCCATCGCTGTAGCGGTGAAATACGGGTCCAAGGATTTGGCCGAGATCGGCGCAGCCATGCGCGGACGCGCCGCTCGTCCCGTGCTCCATGCTGACCTTCCCTATGCGGCACGCGAGCAAGCACCATAAGTGAAAGTCAGTATGGTAAGCGGGAGAGAGGAGAGCTGACAGCACCTGCATCGCACCCAACATTTCTGGATCGGTCATCATTGGCAGATCAATCAGGCTTTCGACCGGCCGTCCGTTGAGGATCTGCCAGACCGTCTCGTATTCCGCCTGGACCTGCGCTTGGGTCGGGTGCGCCGGGATGTCGATCCCGAACAGGCGCAGGCACGAGAGCGCGCTGTCGACGGCTTGGGCGTTTTCCGTCTTCAGAGTATGGAGCACGACCTTGAGACTGTAGGCGCTCGCCTGGTCGACTTTCGACACCGCGTGCTGCAGCAAATCCACGATCAATTGCTCGGCTTTTTCGAAATTGCCGCTCAGCAACTCGCACTCCGCACGTTCAAGCCGCAGGCTGAACGTCAGCTCGTACTGGCTGCTCCAGTCTCTTTCGTCGAGCAGGGCCATCCCGGCCGCCAGATGCACGCACGCAGACACATAGGCCGCCGACGCCTTGGCCTTTCTTCCGGCGCGCAGGTCGATCGTCGCCACCCGCGCTTTCTCGTGCCGCTCGATCAGCTGTCCAGCACCCCGATTGAGCTGGCCCGCGACATCGAACAGATGCTTTTCGAGCTGGTCCGCCGTCATGCTCGCCAGCAGCGCGCGACCAATGCGTAGGTGGATGTCAACTCGGCGCCCGTCGGGAATCAGCGAATACGCCGCCTGTTGAATCTGGAGGGTTATGTGAGGTCGCCGGCGCACAGGTTTGTGGGCCAGGGAAGGCGACCTCACATAAGCCGGATTGAACGAAGGCGCGGGCCGGTCAGGCGCTATGGGGAAAGCGCGCGAGGGCGCTCGGGTTTGACGGCGCGTCTTTGCCCTGCGCGTTCAGCTGGAGGAGACCGTTGAGCGGTTCGGAGGCGCGGCGGCGGGATTCGGGCGCGCTCTGGAGGGTTAGCAGCGAGGGGATCTGGGTCGAAGCGGAGCGGCGACGGCAAGAAGCCTCATCGCCGGCGGCTTGAGCGGCTTGGTGGTGGGGGCGAGGACGGGCGATCGAGGTGGGGGCGAGACTCGAGGTCATGATGTGTCGCAGCGGAATGCGGCGGCCGGGTCAACGAGGCCGATGCGGCGCATGAGACCGCCGCAATCCGGGCAGCGGGCAAACGGCTCGCGGGCGTGTTTGTCTGGCTGTGGCTCGCTGGCGGCGGCGGGCTCGCCGGTCGGCTGGGGCTGAAGCAGGCGGCGCAAGCGCGCGAGGCTCTCGCCTCGGTCGCCCTTGGCGAGAAAGCCGTAGTGCCGGATGCGGTGAAAGCCGTCGGGCAGGACGTGGAGCAGGAAACGCCGGATGAACTCGTGCGGGGCGAGGCGCATGACGCGGGGGCGCCCGCCGCGACGATAGTCCTTGTAGGAGAACGCGACTTCATCGTCGCCGACGACTACGAGCCTCGTATTGGCGATGGCGGTTCGATGCGTGTAGCGGGCGAGATAGGCGAGCACGCGCGCGGGTCCGCCGAATGGCGGCTTGGCGTAGACGACGAAGGGGCCTTGGCGCAGAGCGCGCATGCGTTCGGCGAACGCGGCGGCCTCGGCGAGCGGGACCAGGTCGCCGAAGAAACCGAGTTCGCCGCGCCGGAAAGCGGTTTCCAGGCCGTCGAGGAACAGGCGGCGGAAGGTCTTCGACAGGGCGCGGACGGAGAGCAGGAAGTTGGGTTTGCAGACCCATCGCTGACCATCGAGGGCAACGCCGCCGCCGGGAACCAGACAATGGACATGGGGGTGGTGGGTCAGCGTCTGTCCCCAGGTATGCAGGACGGCGATGAGGCCGATCCTGGCGCCCAGACGCTCGGCGGCAAGCGTCATGAGCGCCTGGGCGGCGGCGCGCATCAACAGGCCGTAGACCGTTTGCTTGTTCTGGAAAGCGATCCCGGCCGCCGCCGGCGGCAGGGTGAAGACCACGTGGAAGTAGGGAACCGGCAGCAGTTCGGCCTGACGAGCAGCGAGCCACTCCGCGCGCGCCGACCCCTGACACTTCCCGCAATGGCGGTTTCTGCACGAGTTGTAAGCGATGCGGGTGAGCCCGCAATCGTCGCAGAGCTCGACATGACCGCCGAGCGACGCCGTGCGGCAGGCCGTGATCGCTCCGATCACGCGCCGCTCGACGCGCCCGAGATGTCCGGCGTTCGCTCGTTCGTAAGTCTCGCCGTGACGGTGGAAGACATCGGCCAGTTCGAACGCCGGCCGCGCCGTCACCGGCTACTCCGGCGGCGTCACCTGCAGCGAGAGCCGGTCGAGAGGGCTCTCAGTCCTGGCGATCACCTGCGATGACACGTGCGTGTAGCGCGCCGTCGTCGACAAATTCTCGTGTCCGAGCAAGACCTGGATGATGCGAATGTCGACGCCGCTCTCCAGGAGATGGGTCGCGAAGCTGTGGCGCAGAACGTGCACGCTCACGCGCTTGTCGATGCCGGCCGCGACGCGCGCCGAACGGCAGGCGGCGTGCAGGACCGTCGGCTCGATCGGCCTGTGCTTGTCGCGACCCGGGAACAAAAACCGTTCGGGATGCGCGAGACGCCAGTAGCTGCGCAGGATGCCGAGCAATTGCTCGGACAACATGACGTAGCGCTCCTTGCCGCCCTTGCCGCATTCGACCCGGATGACCATGCGGTCGCTGTCGATGTCGGGCGCCTTCAGGCCGACGACCTCTGACACCCGCAAGCCTGCGGCATAGGCGGTGGTCAGCGCGACCCGAGCCTTGAGGCTCGAGACGGCTTCAAGAAAGCGGACGACTTCGCCGGCGCTCAACACGGCCGGCAGCTTGCGCGGCTCGCGGGCGTAGGCGATCCGCTCCGGGATCGCCTCGTCGCCGAGCGTCACCCCGTAGAAGAAACGCAGCGCGCACACGACCTGATTGAGCGACGCCCAGGAGATCCCTTTCGAGATCAAATGCACCTGGTAGGCGCGGACGTCTTCCAACCCGAGCCGATCCGGCGAATGGCCGAAATATCGGCTGAACTTCGAAACCGCGTGGATGTACGATTGCTGGGTCGCCGGCGACAGATTGCGGATCGTCATGTCCTCGACCATCCCGCGACGCAGAGGGCTCATCTCGGCCATCTGAAACTCCTGCCTGAGAGGGGGCTACTGAACACCCCATCCTCTCAGGCAGGAGGACATTCACTCCATCCCGCCGATCATCCGCTCCCTTCCGCTTCCGCCGCGATAGCGGCTTCGTTCAATCCGATCATGCAGGAACCTGTATGCGCCATCCTGCTGGCCGATGAGGCCAGCGTAGACGGCCTCCCCGAGCGTCGCGCGTATCGCCTCCTCTGTTTCCTCCTGAACCAGAGTTAGGGTGGCGATCTTGGCGACATGGCCAAGGCAGGCGAGTTGTTTCATCGCCTCCCGGGTGCGGGGGGAAAGCCGCTTCAGCTTCTCCACCATGAGATCCACCACATTATCGGTGTAACCCTTCGCGTGGATGCGATCGATTTCCCATCGCCAGGCTTGCGCAACAGGGTCAAACGCGAGCAACCCGTCCTCGGCCAACTCGGTCAAAAATTGGATCGCAAAGAATGGATTGCCGCCGGTCTTTTCGTAAACCAGCTGCGACAAAGGCCGCGCGCGCTCGAGGTCACAGTGTAGCGCACTGGCGGCAAGGCGGCCGACATCGTCCCGCCCGAGAGGCGCCAGCACGATCTCACCCACCCTCGCATCCGCTTTCTTGATCGCCTCGAGCGTGCGCGAAAGTGGATGAGCGGGGTCGACCTCGTTGTCCCGATAGGCGCCGACCAGCAGCAGGCGGCGCACCTCCGCGCGCGTGACCAGATGCTCGATGAGGTCGAGCGTGCCGGCATCCAGCCATTGCAAATCATCGAGGAACAACGCGAGCGGATGCTCGCGCCTGGCGAACGCGCCAAGGAAGCGCCGGAACACCATTTGAAATCGGTTCTGCGCGTCTTCCGGCGGCAGGTCGGGAACGGCTAGCTGTTTCCCGATGATGAACTCCAGTTCGGGAACGAGGTTGACGATGAGCTGCCCGTGCGCGCCGAGCGCGTCTGTCAGGGCGCGCCGCCACTGCTCCACTTCCGCTTCACTCTTGACGAGGATTTGGCGGATCAGGGTTTGGAAGGCCTGTGCGAGGGTCGCATACGGGATGTCGCGCTTGTAATGGTCGAACTTCCCTGCCGCGAAAAGCCCGCGCTGCGGCATAAGCACCTTGTGCAGCTCCTTGACCACCGAGGATTTGCCGACGCCGGAATAGCCGGACACTAGCACGAGCTCTGGCGCGCCTTGCGTCACGACCCGATCAAAGGCCGCGAGCAGGGTGGCAATCTCGGTCTCTCGTCCGTAAAGCTCTTCCGTGATTAGCAATCGGTCCGAAGCGTCGTGCCCGCCCACCGGAAATGGATCAATGCGACCGTGCGACCGCCACTCCATCAGACAACGACGCAGGTCGGCCTCGACACCCGCGGCGGTCTGGTAACGGTTCTCAGCAGTCTTCGCGAGAAGCTTCATCACGATAGACGAAAGCACCTCAGGAATTCCGCTCGCCCGCTCACCAGGCGCCTCGGCCTGCCGTGCAATGTGGCAGTGCACCCATTCCATCGGATCGGAAGCCGTAAAGGGAAGGCTCCCGGTCAACATTTCGTAAAGTGTCACGCCGAGCGAATAGAGGTCACTGCGCGAATCGACGGAGCGATTCATTCGTCCTGTCTGCTCGGGCGCCATATAGGCCAGGGTGCCGGCGATGACCTCGGGAGGATCAGGCGGCTGCCGTTCTCGCGGCAGCGGGGACGCGATGCCGAAGCCCGTCAGCCTGATCTGGTCGGTCGCAACATCCACAAGGATATTCGTTGGCTTGATATCCTTGTGGGGGACTGCCTGGAGATTGGGGGTGCGGGCGCCGAAGCGGTAATTTCGCGTCTGATCTTCTGATCGGGGGTAGGCGCGTGGCTTGGATTGTGAGGTTGGTGAAAACCGGAGCTGACGGTGAGAGACAGTGCGCCGACGTCTTGAAGATCAACCGGCCTGATGATCTCGGTGATATCGCCAACTTAGGGTTGACCCTGGCCGAAGGGAAGCTGTTGCTGGCCGGCCTCCAACAGGAGATCGTCGCGGCGCAGGCCAAGGGCCACGCCGTTCGGCGGCCGGACTGCCGAAGCTGTGGCGAGGTGTGCCGAGTGAAGGATTACCGGGACCATGCGGTCGCGACACTTTTCGGCCAGGTCACGGTGCGGCTTCCCCGCTTTCGCTGTGCCGGGTGCGGCGGCAACGAAGCCGGCCATGGTTGGCCATCGTATTGCCGCTCGACGCCGGAGTTGGATCAGCTTCAGGCGCATCTGTCTGCCCTGATGACTTACCGGGTGGCTGCTGACGTGCTGCGGCAAATGTTCCCGGTCGATGCCGGAAACAACCCGGAAACTTTGCGTTTGCACACTCTGAAAATTGGTGCGGAGCTTCGGGATCAGGCCGCGGTGCGGCCTGATCCGGCGGCTTCCTCGATCACCGTGACCTTGGATTCGACTTTCATCCGCGGCTGCGAGGACGGCGAGCGGCATCTGGAGGTGCGGATCGGCAATGTTGAAACGGAGACTGGCGGGCGGCAGGTTTTCGGCGCCGTCGCCAGAGCCGATACGGACATCAAAGTGCTGATCCGCCGCAGCCTCGACGCGGTCGGGCGAACCGAGGACACGGCGCTGACCGCGTTCACCGACGGGTGCTCCGGCTTGCGGCGCATTTTGGCTGATGCCGGTGTCACCGAGACGCCAGTGCTCGACTGGTTCCACATCGCCATGCGGCTGCAGCACCTGGAGCAAACAGCCGGCGGTCTGTCGGCGGATGACCCGGCAAGGGTGGCGGCGAAGGCGGTGATTGTCGCGGAGGTCGAGCGCCTGCAGTGGAGGCTGTGGAATGGCAAAGCCAAGGATGCTGATATCAGCATCGGTCGTATCCGCACAGTGATGCATCATTTTCAGGGTGAACAAGGGCAGCCGAGGTCCATTGCGCCTTCGAGAAAGCTGTGGACCGCCTTGCACGCATTGGATGCTTATCTCACCGGACAGAGCGACTGGTTGGTCAACTACGCCGAGCGGTACCGTGCCGGATTGCGGGTCGGCACCGCGATCACCGAAGGGACGGCCAATTTTCTGGTGAACCGCCGGATGAACAAATCGCAGCAGATGCGCTGGTCGCGGCGAGGGGCGGATCTTCTGCTTCAGGTTCGCAGCGCCGTCTACAACGGCACGCTCTGCTCCGGCTTCGGACAGAGATTCCAGCCTGCCAACGACCCGCTCCCGCAAGCAGCGGTTGCGGCCTAACACCCCCAATCTCAAGGCAGTCCCGCTCGGCAAGGGAAGCCGGTGCGTCGTGCCGGCGACATCCTTCTGCGAATGCGCCGACAAAAGCCCCGCGCCGGGAGGAACCGGAACGCGGGCCGAAAGTGGAGATCGTCGGCTCTTGGTTAAACGAGCCCGCGTGACGGATTGGTAGCGACGACGCATTCGCAAGCGACTAGAATGTGACAACAACTGTCCGGTAGCTTCTCGCCAAAAGGGACCAGCGATGGCTGAAAAATTCAAACATCCGCTCGCGCGGGGGGTGTCTCTCCGGCCGGTTGTGTCGCTCGATGGAACCGAGCGCCCAATCCTTGTGGTTGTCACGACGCTGCAACTCGATTCGAGCCGGGAAGGCTACAAAAAGTCCTTCGTTGAAAAGCTGTCGAGTGCGGTCAGGGAACACTTGGCGCGTGTGCCAAACGTGAAGGAGTTTGTTCTCGTCAATCGCGTCAGGGAGTGGCGCGCTTAAGGCCCCAGGAACCAAACGGCCGCCGAGTCGCCTGACAATTGGCACAGCCATCAATCACCCATCCGTCCGCGCGAAATTCCGCCGGATTTCGGGGCATATCGACCCCGTGCTGGTCGCGAAGGATGACGCAAGCACGATTGAAGACGCGCCGAATCGCGGGATAGCGCTTTCGCGCCACTTCCGGTTTCGACCGCCAGACGGGCGCCAGCGCCGTCTGCACCTCGGCTGTCGCAATCTCGTTCATGGGCAGATCGAGCAACGGGCCCGAGTAGGCGGGTTCCGGGCGGCGCTCCCACTGATAGCGGACCTTGGCATTCGCCGCCTTCGGCTGAGCGTCCGCGATGACGAGTACGGCGATGTCCTTGAACGTCGGGATAGGCTTGGCGGCCTTCTCGGCTGCCTTTCGCGCCTCGGCAGGGTCAAATCCGGCGCTCAATCAGCCGGCGGGCGTCCCGCCTTCTCACTGGCCTTCTTGATGCCTACGGTCGGATCGGTTCCGAGCCCCATGTCGCGCCGCTTCCCCGTGACCGGGGAGACGAAGCGCAAGGTTCGTTTTCCGACGCCCTTCCTGGCGCCGGGGTCGAGCCAGAGCCCGGTAAACCGCGGTCAGCCGGGTGAAAGGCGGCGCGCGGCGCGCGCCGTGCGAGTGCGCCCTTCTCGCGCACAAAGGCGATAACTTTGTCGACCCCCGTCGCCTGCCCTCAGGTTGGTCACTGCAAAGGGCGGGGTCTTCCGCTGGGCCTTGGCGTCGCGGACGATCGCCCGCAAGGGCGGCTTAGGATCTTCGGGTTTCAGGCCCGCCCCGCGCGGCCCGCCGGGCCGAAGCCCGACGCGCATCCCAATTCCAGCGGCAGGCGATTCAGCGGCGCCGCCCGAGCGGACCGCGGGGGCGCGATGTCCGGGCGATCGATCAGTAGATCTGCGTGCTCATCGTGATTTCGCGCCAGATCTCGCTGACGGTCCGCGTCGTCTCCAGACGACGATCGGTGTAGCGGGTGTGCAAGAGCGTGTGGGCCTTCTCGGAATTGGGGTGTCCCAGGAAGTCCCTGTACAGCGCCTGCACCTGCGGATTGTTGTGCGACTGCCGCGCCTTGGCCTTGCGGTCAATGCCAAACAGCGTCTCGCGCCGCTTCTCGGCATGATTCAGGTAGTGCTTCTTCGAGCGCAGCGTGCCGCCCCCGTCGACGCAGCCGCCTGGACAGGCCATGATCTCGATGAAGTCGAACTCCGCCGTTCCGGCCATCACCGCCTCGACAATCTGCCGGGTCGGCTTGAGGCCGTGGGCCATCGCGACCTTCACCGCGCCGATGTCGCCGCCGAGCTCCACTGTCGCCGAACGCACGCCTTCGAAGCCGCGCAATTGTGTCAATTCGATCTGCTCCAGTTCGCGCCCGTTGACGACGTAGTAGATCGTCCGCAGCGCCGCTTCCATGACGCCGCCGGTGGTGCCGAAGATCGCGCCCGCGCCGGAGAACTCGCTCATATACGGGTTGTCGAATTCGGACGGCTCCAGCGACTTGAAGTCGACGCCTTCGCGCTTGAGCAGGCGGGCGAATTCGCGCGTCGTCAGCACGATGTCGATCTCGGGAACGCCGTCGTGGATCAGTTGCGGCCGCACGATTTCGTCTTTCTTGGCCGTGCACGGCATGATCGACACGACGCGGATCCGCTTGGGGTCGAGCCCCATGCGTTCGGGCAGATAGGACTTGGCGATGGCGCCAAGGCACTGCTGCGGCGACTTGGTGGTCGACAGCAGCGGCAGGATCTCCGGATAGTGCCGTTCGGCAAAGTTGATCCAGCCGGGGCAGCAGGAGGTGAAAGTTGGTCGACGGCCCTTTCCGAGCCGGCTCAGGAGCTCCGTGCCCTCTTCCATGATCACCACATCGGCGGCGAAATTCGTGTCGAGCACGATATCGAAGCCGAGCCTGCGGCAGGCGGCGACGATCTGACCTTGGACGTTGGCGCCGGCCGGCAGACCGAATTCCTCGCCGAAGCCGACGCGGATGGCGGGAGCGAACTCCACCACCGTGATGATCTCGGGATCGTAAAGGTAGTCGATCACCTTATCGGTTTCGTCGCGCTCGCCGAGCGCGCCCGTCGGGCAGACGAGCACACATTGCCCGCAGGTCACGCAGCTCGATACTTTCTGCGACATCCCGTCCTTCAGGCCGACGAAGGTGCCATGCTTGGTTCCGTTGATCACCAAGGCGTCGACACCCTGCCCATAGCGGCACATGGCGACGCAGCGCTGGCAACGGATGCACTTGGTCATGTCGCGGATCATCGCCGGCGACGACATGTCTACGGGCCGTTCGGCGACAAGCGCCGGGTCGGCGAACCGGCTTTCGCGCAAGCCGACGAACTGCGCGACATCCTGCAGTTCGCAATTGCCGTGGCGGACGCAGGTGGCGCATTCGTGGTCGTGGTCGGCCATCAGCAACTCGACCTGCAGCCGCTGCATTTCGCGGACTCTTGGCGTCCGCGTCTGTACGTCCATCCCTTCCTGCATCGGCGTGTCGCAGGAGGTGAGGATCATCGAGCGATCCTGGCCGGGCATCTTAGCTTCAACCAGGCAGACGCGGCACGTGCCGGGGGTGTGATCGATGTCGTCAAGTTCGCAAAGCGTAGGAATGTAGAATTCGTGTCGGCGCGCGCATTGCAGGACGGTCTCGCGCGGCTTGAATGTCACCGGCTTGCCGTTGATTTTGGCGCCAAGCCTCGCAGCGGGCTCGAGGGCGGGGGCGATCTCATCCATGCTCAGGCGATCCCTTGGGGAATGGGCTGCTCGGTGATCACCGAGTAGATGCAGTAGCAGCGCAGGCAGCGGCTGGCTTCGTGATAGGCTTCCTGGGAGGAGATGTTTTGTTCGACCTCCTCGAACATCTGCTTGCGGATTTCCGGGCTCAATTCCGGATGGTGCACGCGGTGCAGACTGCGCACCGGATATTCGATGCTGTCGGAAGCCAGCATCTTGTGGCTGTTCAGGATGCGCCGCATGCGCTGGCGCGGTGAGAAGCGCACGTCTCCCAATTGCAGGTAATCGTCTATGGCGCGCGCGCCGCTCAAACCCGCGGCCATCGCATGGATCAGCGTCGCCGCGCCGGTAGCGCAATCGCCGCCGGCGAACACGCCTTCGCGCGTTGTCGCCATCGTTGTCTCATCGACCTCCACGCAGCCCCACTTGTTCATTTTCACGCCGTCGGCGGGCGTCAGGGCGCCTTTGCGCACCTCCTGGCCGATCGCCGCGATCACCATCGTGCAGGGCAGCGTCCATTCGGTTTCGGGGATCGGCTTCACGCCCTTGCGGCCGCGCGCGTCCGGCTCGGTCTGCTGCATCTTCAGCAACTCGACCCCGGTCACCCGCCCGTCAGCGGAGACGACGCGCGACGGGTTCGACAGGAAGTGGAAGACAACGCCTTCCTTCTCCGCCGCCTCGACTTCCTCGGCGTCAGCGGGCATGTCCGCGCGGGTGCGGCGATAGACGAGATGCACGGTCTTCGCGCCCGTACGCAGCGCCGAACGCGCGCAGTCCATCGCGACATTGCCACCGCCGACCACCACCACGTCGCCCGAAAGCTTGATCACGTGCTTGCCGGCGACGTGATCGTGCACCTTCAGCAGGAAGCCAATGCCGGATTCGTAGCCGGGCATCGTCGGATCTTCGTCGGGTACGCCGAGCGGCGTCCCCTGCTGGCAACCGAGCGCCAGGAACACCGCCCTGTAACCGCGGGCGAACAGGTCGTCGATGCTGTAATCGCGTCCGAGCGACTTATTGTAGAGGAACCGGCCGCCCAGCGTGGTGATGATGTCGGATTCGGCGCGCAGCACATCTTTGGGCAGCCGGTAGCTGGGGATGCCGATGGCCGCCATGCCGCCGGCTTCGTTCATCGCCTCCAGCACATCGACGCGGAAGCCGCGCAGCAGGAGGTGATAGGCGCAGGACACGCCGGCGGGACCGGCGCCGACCACGGCGACGCGCATATCGGGGCCGAGCGATTGAGCCGTCATGCCGCGCGTGAATTGCAGCGCATGCTCGCCCGCCTGCTGCTCGGACACATAGCGTTTCAACGTCTTGATGCCGACCGCCTTGTCGACAAGGTTGCGCCGACACGCCATTTCGCAGAATCGCACGCAGACGCGGCCGCAGGTGGCCGCCATCGGATACTTCTGTAGGATCACGCCGAGCGAATGCTCGGGCTTGCCGTCGCGAATGTAGTCGATGTAGCGCGGCACGTTGACCTTTGACGGACAGGCCTCGATGCAAGGCGCCGTCATGTAGGTCATGCCGTTCTGATCCGGGGCGGGTCCGGCGGCCAGCTCCGCCTCGATGATGTCTCGGAAATGCGTCAGCGCCGCGATCAGCGCTCGCGCGCAACTCTGGCCGAGGCCGCACAGCGACGTCTCCGCCATCTGGTGGGCCATCTGTTCGACGCCGTCGAGATCAAGCGCGCCCGTTTTGCCTTCGCGCATCGCGCCGAGCGAATCGCGCACCAGAAGCGTGCCCATGCGGCAGGGCGTGCATTTCCCGCAGGATTGGCTCGCCGCCTCCTGCATATAGCGCCAGAAAGCGTCAATCAGATTGACTTGCGGGTCGAAAACGAAAAATCCACGATCGCCGAAGAACGCGCGAATGGCGTTTCCTTCGTTGAATTCATCAAAACCGCGTAGACCCGGGACCAAGGCCGTGTCTCCAGCCGGCACGTCCCGACTGTAATGCACCTCGCCAACCCAGAATCCATAAGCTACTTGCGTCATTTCAGGGCAGCCTTCCTACAACCGTGGCGCCCGGATAGAGGACCCCGGTGAAGGCGCCTTTAATTCAGATCAATTGCCCCAGCAATCGGACCACCTCCGCCGTGTTGCCGCACCGCTCGCCCTGTCCGGATGTTAAGCCTCGCAGTCTCTTTGAAACCGGGGCTTTTCGGCGATCGAGCAAACGATCGAAGGCGGACGATGGGTCTGCGCGCGACCATTTGCCGCGCAGTCACGCGCAGGCTTTCGCCAAGCGGACAATGACGAGACCGCGAATGTCGCTCCACACATGCACGGCGACGCGCGCCGTTGCGACACGGGCGACGCGCGGACGGCATGCCGTTGCCCCGAGGTTGGTCGGCGTCGTCTCCGTCAACCGTAGCTTGCAGCCTGTCCCCCGGTCGTCCGCTTCTCAAAATGCGGCGAACAGCCCCATTCGTTCCAGCCGACGCGGCGTCCGACCGAGGCGATGCGGGCCTCCAAACAGCTGCGGCAATCCGTGCGCTCCTCTTCAATGCACGGCTTGTTGTCATAGAGCTGATAATTCTTGCGGACCTCGCGCGGCGAAATATTCGGCATGATGATGTTGCAGCCGTAGGAAAGCCCGCGTTCGCGTCCGTCCTCGAACAGGGTCTGCAGAGCGGTGGAGGCCGCGATATTGACGTCGCGCAGCGCCAGACGGGTGACCGCCAGCATGTTGAGCGACAGTTGCATCAACCGGCGCTTTTCCATCATGCCTTCGTCGACCATGTCGGCGCCAAGTGAGGTGATATAGGGCCCCATGCCGAGCATATCGACGTCATGTCGAGCATAAAATCGGATGTCGGCGCAGAGGTCGGCCAGCGTCTGGCCCGGCAGGCCGATCATGCCGCCAGTGCCAACCTGAAGCCCGGCGGCGCGAATGTCATCCAACGCGCGCAAACGGGACAGGTAGGATTTTTCCATCCGCTTGCGGTCGCGCGCCGGATGCAGTCTTGCAAACAGCTCTGGATTGGAGGTCTCCATGCGCATCAGATAGCGCACGCCGCCATGCGCCCCCGCCGCGTCGCGCCAGCGCCGGTATGTGCTCACGTCCTGCTCGCCCAGCGACAGGGTGACGCCCAACCCGTGTGGCAGCTTTTCCGACACCGATTTCCGGCGGATTTCGCGAATGCAATCCTCGACGAAGCGAATGAACTTCTCGTCGCGTCTTTCCCCCGATTGCAGGCAGATCGATCCGTAATTGTTCTCAGCCGCCCAGAGCGCGCTCTCGACGACCTGCTGTTTGGACAGCACATAGCGAGGCACGGATTTGTTTGATTTGCGGATGCCGCAATAGCGGCAGTTGAGCCGGCAGACATTGGAGAACTCGACGATCCCGCGGTACTGGACCGTGTCGCCCAGAAATCGGGTCGTCAGATCGTAGGACGCGCGGCGCAGCGCCTCGCAATCCGCTGGGTCGGTAAGCCTGAGCAGATAGATGATGTCGGCGTCCGAAAAGGTTTCCTGCCGCAGCACGCTTTGCAAACGCGCGGGGCGCCCGCGACGGCGCGTTGACGAAGTCTGGGACGGTCGCGCAGCCCTTCGCTGCGCCGACGCGGCCGGAGCAGGCCGCACAGCCTGCGAGCCCGCAGCCGGCGGACGAAGGCGTCGATGCTGCCTGGCGGTCGATGACCATCGTGTCCAAGGACTTCTCCGTTCTTTGTTCTGGGCCAGGAGCCAAACGCTCTGAGCCAAGGTCAGGCTGCCGCCGGCGCTTTGCGCAAGGCTGCCTCATAGGCCCGGTAGGCCTCGGGGAACGGCTCCAGGGACCGCTCGAGAACGCCCTGTACGACCGAGATGGCGAGGCCGTAATTGGTCATCGGGACGCCCTGCCTTTCGGCGCGATAGAGCCATGACAGCATGTGCTTGCGCGTCACCATGCAGGCGCCGCACTGGATGATGAGCTTGTATTTCGACAGATCGTCGGGAAAATGCTTTCCGCTGCTGAAGTCGATGCTGAGTTCGCCGCCAGCGAACTGACGCAGCCAGCGTGGAATTTTCACCCGCCCGATGTCGTCGCAGATCAGATCGTGCGTGCAGGCTTCCGCCACCAGCACGCGGTCCCTCGGCCGCAATTGATGCAAAACGGCCGCGCCTTCTGCCAGGCGCACAAGGCCCGCCTTCAACCGCGCCATCACGATCGAGAATGTGGTCAGCGGAATGTCCGGCGGCGTGTCGGCGGCCGCCTTCAGCACAATCTGAGAGTCGCAGATCACCAAAGAGGGCGGGCGGCGGCTGTTTTCCAGAGCGGCGACCAGTTCGCGCTCCTTCACCACGGTGCAAGAGGCATCGGCGTCGAGAATTTCGCGGATCGCCTGAACCTGCGGCAGGATCAGCCGACCCTTCGGCGCGCCGAGATCAATCGGAACAACCAGCACGACTGAACCGCCGGCCGGAACTAGATCGGCGATGAGCGGCGGTTCGAGGACCCGGTCCTCCGGCGCGATGCGGATCAACGACTCTCGCACCGCATCGAGGTTGCGTCCAGTCTTGACGGAGATGCTGACCGCCTCGCCCGCGTCGCCAAGCAGCGCGCGCGCTTCCTCCACCGAAGGCTCGCCGCGGTCGGCTTTGTTGAACACGCACAAGGTGCGCGTCTCGCGTTCGCGCAAATTGGCGATCAACTCGCGTTCGAACGGCCCGAGGCCCGTCTCATCGCAGAGCACGAGGGCAAGGTCGACCCGTTCGAGGACCTCCCGCGTCTTGGCCGAGCGCAACGCGCCGAGATCGCCGACATCGTCGACGCCTGCGGTGTCGACGAGTACGACTGGCCCAAGGGGCGGCATTTCGATGGCCTTTTCCACTGGGTCGGTCGTGGCGCCCGCAACCTCGGAAACGATCGACATCGGAAAGCCGAGCAGCGCGTTCATCAGGCTGGACTTGCCGACGTTCCGCCGACCGAACAGACCGATATGCATGCGCAGGCTCTTGGGCGTCGCCAGCACGTTCAGCGCCTTTCGTTGCAGAGGCGCGGCGCAGCCTCGCCCAGTCGCGTCATCGCCGCCGGCGAGAGCCGCCGATCCAGTTCGGCGTCGTCGATCAGCCCCGTCTCGCGCGCCAGTTCCCTGACCGTCCGGCCCGTGCTCCGCGCCGCCGCGGCGATCCGGGTCGCTTGCTCGTAGCCGAGCGCGGGAATCAGGGCGGTGACGACCGCCCAGGACGTCTCGACCTGCCGCGCAGCTTCGGCTGCATTGACCTCGACTCCGCCGATACACCGGTCGGCGAACGCCGCATTGGCGGCGATCAGCGACGAAAGGCCCTCCAGCAGAGATTGGGCGACGAGCGGCAGAAGGGCGTTGAGCTCCAATTGGCCCGACTGGCAAGCCTGCGTGATCGCCGCGTCATGGCCGACCATCGCCATTGCCGCCTGCGCCACCGTCTCGCAAATGACCGGATTGATCTTGCCGGGCATCACCGATGAGCCCGCCTGAACCGGCGCGAGCGCAATTTCGTTCAAACCCGCGCAGGGGCCCGACGCCAACAAACGGATATCGGAAGAAATCTTGTAAAGATTGACCGCGTGGGCTTTCAGAATGCCGGACACTTCGACGAACACGTCGGCGTTCTGCGTCGCATCGAGCAGGTTTTCCGCGCGCGACAGATTGAGCAGGGTCACTCCGCGTAACGCGCCAACGACCCGGAAAATATAGTCGCGCGGCGCCGTGACGCCGGTGCCGATCGCCGTGCCGCCGAGATTGACGACGCGCAGCCGCTCCAAGCACTTGAACACGCGCCAGCGGTCGCGCGCGATCGCTTCCGCCCAGGCGCCGAACGTCGCGCCGAACGTGGTGGGGCAAGCGTCCTGTAATTGCGTGCGGCCCATTTTCAAAATGCCGGCGAAGGCCGATTCCTTCGCCTGCAGCGCGAGTTGAAGCCCGGCGATTTGCGCCTCGAGGCGGTCGAGCAGCCTGAGCGCGGCGACCTTCAGCGCGGTTGGAAACACATCGTTGGTTGATTGATGGAGATTGACGTGGTCGTTGGGATGAATGCGCGCATAATCGCCCTTACGAGACCCGAGCAGCTCGGCCGCCCGATTGGCGATGACCTCGTTGACGTTCATGTTGAGCGACGTGCCGGCGCCGCCCTGCAGACCATCGACGCGGATCCATTCGTGCAGCAGGCCGCGCGAAACTTCCTGCGCCGCCTCGCAGATGGCGCCCGCCGCATCTGCCTCGAGCGCGCCCAATCCGCGATTGGTGAGAGCGGCCGCCTGTTTGACCGCCGCCATCGCCTTGATCAGTTCGGTATGACAGGGACGGCCGAGAACCGCGAAATTGTCCAGCGCCCGCGCCGTATGGATTCCATAATAGGCGCCGGCCGGAACACGCAGGTCCCCGATGAGATCGTGTTCGACGCGAAACGCGTTGTCTTCATCCATGAGGTTTAACGCCCGGCTCTGCAGGTCGGGGGCTGAAATCCCACGCCCAGCGACGGCGCAAAGCGGGCCGTCGCGGCTCTCGTCGACGAGGTCCATCCGAGGTGCCGACCTCGCGCCTAGTAATAAATGTCGCGCTTGCCGTTTTCGATGGCTTTCAGTTCCTTGGCTGTCTGCCTGCGGATCGGGGCGGAGGGAATTTCGGCCAGATGCGCTTCAATGGTCTTTTCGCCGACCGCCCTCGTTTCCGCCGAGGCGTAGTCCATCAGGTATTCCTTGAACGTCAGAATCGCGTTGGGCCCGCAGGTCTTCTGAATCCGTCCGCTCTTGGCGAGTTCCATGAAGCGGTCGCCGGTGCGGCCGACGCGGTAGCAGGCCGTGCAATAGCTCGGGATGTAACCCGCCGCGCAGATGTGGCGTAAAATTTCATCCGGCGTGCGATCGTCATGCACCTGGAACTGCGGCGTGCTGTCCGGCTCCGGCGGACGCTTGCCCTCCATGAAGGCGTCGAGCTTGGCCTTGTAGCCGCCGACGCCGACGCAGGATCCGGCGCTCATTTGCGAAATTCCAAGATCAATGATCTCGTCGCGGAACTCCGGGTCCTCCCGCGTCGATATGATCATGCCGGTGTAGGGCACCGCCAGACGCAACACGGCGACGATCTTTTTGAACTGATCGTCGTTGACCATGTGTGGGAACGTCGTCAGATCGACGCCGGTCGCCGAGCGTAAGCGGGGGAACGAGATGGTGTGCGGGCCCACGCCGAACTTTTGTTCGAGATGCTGCACGAGCATCATCTGCGCGACGACCTCGAAGCGATAATCGTAAAGCCCATAAAGCACGCCGGTGCCGACGTCGTCGATGCCGCCCTCCATCGCGCGATCGAGCGCGGTCGCGTGCCAATCGTAATTGTACTTGGGGCCTTTGCGGTGCATCTTGGCGTAGGTTTCGCGGTGAAACGTCTCCTGAAACAGCACGTAGGTGCCGGTTCCCGCTTCCTTCAGCTTGCGATAATTCTCAACCGTGGTGGCGGCGATCTGCACATTGACGCGGCGGATTTCCCCCTTGTTGTCCTGCGTCTCGTAGATCGTCTTCATCGCCTCGACCACGTACTCGATCGGCGTATTGACTGGATCCTCGCCCATGTCGAGCATCAGGCGCTTGTGGCCCAGTTTCTCGAGCGCCTTCACCTCTTCACGGATCTCGTCCATAGTCAGGCGCTTGCGTACCGCGTCGCTGCCCTTGTGATAGCCGCAATAGACGCAACCGTTGACGCAATAGCTGCTCAGATAGAGCGGCGCGAACAGGACCAGTCGGCGGCCATAGATCCTTTGTTTGATCGCCAAGGCAGTTTCAAACAGCTTTTTGGACAGCGTCTTGTCCTCGAGCTGGATCAAGGCCGCGACCTCGCTGAGATCGAGGCCCTCGGCTGCGGCCGCCTTGTCGATGATCGTCTCGATCTGATCGCGCGGCGTTGCGGCCGTCTCGGCCAGCAACCGATGAATCAGCGGTTCGTCGATAAAATCGGTCTTGTCGGGCCTCACCACCGGTTCTCCAGCTCGCTCACAATGGACGCGTCTTCCCCTCGCCCAGCCTGAAACGAAAAACGAGGTGGCAAATCGACGCGACGGAGGGGGAGGATCGCCCGTGGCGGGGACGTCCGGGTTCGGCGCCAGGCGCGTTATGGCGCTATCCACCTGTTATTCAATGACTTGGCTCAATCATGCGACACCGTCGTCAGCGCCGCGCCGCCAGATGTTGGCGCGGTGGACCGCCGCGCGTCGGCGTCGGGCCATGCTCTTGCTGGCGTTCAGATGAACGGAGCCTCTGAGTCCGCCAGATCTCGACAACGGGTCGGAGCCCACCTCCCGGACCCCATTCGCGATCCGGCTTTCACCCTGTCACCGCGAGGTGGCCGTGGAAGCGCTGGCGCAGGTCGGTCTTCAGGAGCTTGCCGGTCGCCGTGTGCGGCAGGCCGTCGACGAAGACGACGTCGTCCGGAATCTGCCATTTTGGCAGCCGCTCGACGAGAAACGCCAGGATCGCCTGCTTGCTCGGCTTCTTCCCCTCGCGCGGATGGACGATGAGCAGCGGCCGCTCCTGCCAGACCGGATGGGCGACGGCGATCACCGCCGCCTCGAACACGTCCGGGTGCGACATCGCGAGGTTCTCGATCTCGATCGAGGAGATCCACTCGCCGCCCGACTTGATCACATCCTTGAGGCGATCGGTGAGCTGGACATAGCCGTCCGCATCGATCGTGGCGACGTCGCCGGTGCCGAACCATCCGTCCTCGTCGAGCACGTTTCCGCCCTCGCCCTTGAAATAGCCCGACACGACCCAGTTGCCGCGCACCTTCAGCTCGCCGATCGAGACGCCGTCGTGCGGCAGCGTCGTCCCGTCGCGTCCGGCGAGCTTCAGTTCGACGCCGCAGACCTGACGCCCCTGCCGGGCCTGCATGTCGACGAGTTCCTCCTGGCTCGCGCCGTCGTGCTTCCAGAGCGGCGCGCCGGTCGTCACGATCGGGCTGGTCTCGGTCATGCCCCAGGCGTGCAGCAGGAATACGCCGAGAAGGTCGTGGAACTTCTCGATGATCGCGCGTGGCGGGGCCGAGCCACCGCATAGCACCGTCTTCAGCTTGAGCCGTGAGAGATCGAGGCGGTCGCGATTGGCCTCGATCCAGGTCAGGAAGTTGAGCCACACCGTCGGCACGCCGCCCGACTTGGTGCAGCCCTCCTCGGTCATCAGCGTGTACAGGCTCTCCGGGTCGAGCCGCGACCCCGGCAGCACGAGCTTCATCCCGCACATCGCCCCGGAAAACGGCACGCTCCAGGCGTTGGCGTGAAAAAGCGGCACCACCACGAGGAACGAATCGCGCCCCGACAGCCCGAGGCCGTCGACCGCGCAGGCGGCGAAGGCGTGCAGCACCGCCGAGCGATGGCTGTAAAGCACGCCCTTCGGATTGCCGGTGGTGCCGGAGGTATAGCACAGCGTCGAGGCGGCGTTCTCGTCGAGGAGCGGCCATTCGTAATCCGGCGAGGCGCCGGCGATGAGCTCTTCGTAAACGAGGAGTTCGTTGACCTTCACCTGAGGCGCGCCGGCGCGGTCGCTCAGCGACACCCAGCCGCGCACATGCGGCAGGCGCGGCGCCAGCTCCTCGACAAGCGGCGCCAATGCCGGGTCGAAGAACACGTAGGCGTCCTCGGCGTGATGGATGATATACTGCAACTGCTCGGGGAACAGGCGCGGGTTGACCGTGTGCAACACGCGCCCGGAGGAAGCGACGCCATAGTAGAGTTCGAGGTGACGATGGCCGTTCCAGGCGAGCGTCGCGACGCGGTCGCCGGGTTTGACGCCAAGCGCGTCGAGTGCGTTGGCCAGCCTTTTGGCCCGTGTCGCGACTTCGGCGTAGGTCGAGCGGTGGATTGCGCCGTCGGCATCGCGCGAGACGATCTCGCGTTCGCCGTGCTGACGGGCGGCGTAGTCGACGAGGGTCGAAATCAGAAGCGGACGCTGCTGCATCAGTCCAAGCATAGGTTCCCTCCCCGCGGCGCTCGGCCGGTCGCGATGGCAGGGGATGACGGCGCGCGATGCGCGACCGTCAACGGCTGTCCGCCAACGCCGGAACCAAGCTTATCCGACTGACTTCCAATGGCAACTTGCGCCGCGTTCAGAGCGCGGGCGCCGCGAGACCATCGCCTTCGATCTGGTTGTGCGGCAGGAACACGCAGGGGCAGGATGACCTGCCGACAGGCCTGCGACCCCGATAGCGAGCGCGCCCTTACGCAAACGGCGGTCATTCCAACGCCGCCTGGACGACAGCAGCGATCGAAACCGAAGATCGGCCGCCGTAGCGCCGGACGGATAAAATAGGGCCGCCCGAAGGCGGCCCGAATGCATGCCGGCCACTGCGAAATTACGCGAAAGGCGACGCGAGCCGGTTCTTTCTGCCTTTCTGGTAGGCAAGTGAACCGGCGCCCACGAAACCGATCAGCATCATCGCCCAGGTCGAGGACTCAGGAACCGCTTGAGTTGGGGCGAACTCCAAGGCCTCCTCGTAACTATTCACACTCGCGGAACTGATGCCGGTGTCGTTGAGATAGTCCCAGGGAGTAATATACGTCCCCAGAGCAGGCAACGGGTTGCTCAACGGAGCGGAATAGCCGCCGTTTCCAAATCCTGTTCCCGAGAACCCGGGGACGGGATTGGTCGCAACGCTGGAGCCGCCAAATATGCTGTACGTCGGCGTCTGGACCACCCCATTCACGGAGAATTGGAGATAGGCGGCGATCAGGCTCACAGGGTGGATCGCCTGCTCGCCGACCTCGTTAACGCTCCAATAGTCGCCCGGCTGGCTCAACGGGCCGCCACTGGTGGTGGTATAGTCAAATACCAGCCATTCATCTGAGCGGCCGCCGGAGACGATCGATACCGTAAGGTCCACGGCCTCATGAATCCCCTCATTTTTCGGCAGCTGTTAGGGCGCTGGCTAGGAGCGTGTTTTGATTGATCATTTCTCCGAATTTGATGAGGAGGGGTCGGAGGCGGGGCTCGGGCATGTTGGGGATGAGACCGAACCACATGCACCCTTGACGGAACAGGGAGTGGGTTCGGCGCCTGGTCGTGCTGGTTCGCAAGTCCTTGTCCATGCCGAGGCTCTCGCCGGCGGCGCCGAGCAAGGTGAGCAGGAGGATGGCGAGTGCGTTGAGAAACAGCAGTCGGTCGCGCCGCATCGGGTCGGCGATTCTCAACTCGGCCATGCCCATGCCGAAACGCAGATCCTTGATGTCGCGAAAGCTCGGTTCGATCGTCCAGCGCTTGGCGTAGAGGCCGATGATCGCCGTGGCCGACTTGGCGCCGTCGCCGGCGGCCAGATGCCAAGCCTCCTTCATGCCCTTGGCGTGCACGTGGACGCAGGCGCCGACCTCGAAGCCTTCCCTGGTCAACTTCGCTCCCGTCAGCTTTCGCGCCCGGCCGCTGGCGCCAACCCATTGAGCCGCCTTGCGAGTTTCGCCGTCGGTGGCGCTCACGACCGTGTCGCCGCGAAACCTGATCACGTAGTCGAAGCCGAGTTCGCGCAAGAATTCCATCAGCCGCACGTCGGCGAAGCCGCGATCGGCGAGGATCGTTACGCGCACCCCCTCGGGCAGCGCTTCCTTCAGCCGAGCCAGGCAAAAGTCCTCGAATTCGTTGCGCCGGCCCGTGAGCTCGGCCTTGTAGACCGTCAGCCACAGCAGCGGCTGGGCGCGCCCATAGGTCGTAACCAGACTCAACATGAGGGTCGATTGATCGTCGGCGTCGAAGTCGGTCCAGTCCATCGCAACGTCGATTTCCCGATCGTCACCAATGGCTTGACGAATCCATGGCGGGACTGCCTTGAGATTGGGGGTGTTAGGCCGCAACCGCTGCTTGCGGGAGCGGGTCGTTGGCAGGCTGGAATCTCTGTCCGAAGCCGGAGCAGAGCGTGCCGTTGTAGACGGCGCTGCGAACCTGAAGCAGAAGATCCGCCCCTCGCCGCGACCAGCGCATCTGCTGCGATTTGTTCATCCGGCGGTTCACCAGAAAATTGGCCGTCCCTTCGGTGATCGCGGTGCCGACCCGCAATCCGGCACGGTACCGCTCGGCGTAGTTGACCAACCAGTCGCTCTGTCCGGTGAGATAAGCATCCAATGCGTGCAAGGCGGTCCACAGCTTTCTCGAAGGCGCAATGGACCTCGGCTGCCCTTGTTCACCCTGAAAATGATGCATCACTGTGCGGATACGACCGATGCTGATATCAGCATCCTTGGCTTTGCCATTCCACAGCCTCCACTGCAGGCGCTCGACCTCCGCGACAATCACCGCCTTCGCCGCCACCCTTGCCGGGTCATCCGCCGACAGACCGCCGGCTGTTTGCTCCAGGTGCTGCAGCCGCATGGCGATGTGGAACCAGTCGAGCACTGGCGTCTCGGTGACACCGGCATCAGCCAAAATGCGCCGCAAGCCGGAGCACCCGTCGGTGAACGCGGTCAGCGCCGTGTCCTCGGTTCGCCCGACCGCGTCGAGGCTGCGGCGGATCAGCACTTTGATGTCCGTATCGGCTCTGGCGACGGCGCCGAAAACCTGCCGCCCGCCAGTCTCCGTTTCAACATTGCCGATCCGCACCTCCAGATGCCGCTCGCCGTCCTCGCAGCCGCGGATGAAAGTCGAATCCAAGGTCACGGTGATCGAGGAAGCCGCCGGATCAGGCCGCACCGCGGCCTGATCCCGAAGCTCCGCACCAATTTTCAGAGTGTGCAAACGCAAAGTTTCCGGGTTGTTTCCGGCATCGACCGGGAACATTTGCCGCAGCACGTCAGCAGCCACCCGGTAAGTCATCAGGGCAGACAGATGCGCCTGAAGCTGATCCAACTCCGGCGTCGAGCGGCAATACGATGGCCAACCATGGCCGGCTTCGTTGCCGCCGCACCCGGCACAGCGAAAGCGGGGAAGCCGCACCGTGACCTGGCCGAAAAGTGTCGCGACCGCATGGTCCCGGTAATCCTTCACTCGGCACACCTCGCCACAGCTTCGGCAGTCCGGCCGCCGAACGGCGTGGCCCTTGGCCTGCGCCGCGACGATCTCCTGTTGGAGGCCGGCCAGCAACAGCTTCCCTTCGGCCAGGGTCAACCCTAAGTTGGCGATATCACCGAGATCATCAGGCCGGTTGATCTTCAAGACGTCGGCGCACTGTCTCTCACCGTCAGCTCCGGTTTTCACCAACCTCACAATCCAAGCCACGCGCCTACCCCCGATCAGAAGATCAGACGCGAAATTACCGCTTCGGCGCCCGCACCCCCAATCTCCAGGCAGTCCCCCAGAAGGCCGAACTGCTGCGCATAGACGATGATGTAGCCGAGACCCGACTGCGCGCCGAGATATTCCGCCGCCAGCACCGCGCCCCACCCGGCGCCGAGGCTCAGAAGGACGACGGAACGCATGGCGGGCAGGATCGCCGGCAGGACCACTGTGCGATAAAGCTGCGCCCGCGAGGCGCCCAGGGCGCGCGCATTGTCGATGTAGATCTGCGGCACGTTGCGCACCGCATTGACGACGCCAGCAAAGACGATCATTCCGACGCCATAGGCGACGAACAGGACCTGTCCGAAAAAATAGGTGCCGAACCAGAGCTGGAAGAGGGGCACCATCGCCAGCAGCGGCAAGGCGCGCAGAAACTGCGTCGGCAGTTGAACGAGCCTGCGGCTCCAGGGCGACCAAGATACGGCGAGACCGAGCGCGCCGCCGAGCACGCCGCCGATCAGAAGCCCGCTTGCCAGCCGCGCGAGCGTCGCGAGCGAATGCGAGACGACGGAGAAGAGCGCGGCAAGGTAGCTGCGCGCGGCGCCGTCGGCGACCGCCGGCACGCCGAAGCCGCCTTGCCAGTAGTCGGAAAGGCTGAGGAACGTGCGGGTGAAAAGCGTCCCCCAGCCGGCGACCATCGGCTCCCCCGGCTGCGCCTCGGCCGGGTAGAGGAAGGACAGGATCTCCCACACAATCGCGAGCGCGGCGAAGACCGCCAGCGAGACCAGCCATTCTCGCTGGCGCGCAAGCGCGGTCATGCGGCCGCCCCGCTGCCGACGCGTACACCCGAAGCGTGGGCGAGGCCAAGGTGGCCGAGAAGCTTGTGCTTGATCTCGACCATCTCGGGCAGAAGCAGGCTGTCGGTGTCGCGCGGCCGCCGGGCTCTCACGGGAATGTCGTCGACGATCGCCCCGCTGCGCATGGCGATGATGCGGTCCGCAAGCATAAGCGCCTCGTCGACGTCGTGGGTGACGAACAGCACCGTGGGGACGGCCCGACCGGGCTCCTCCCAGAGATCGAGCAGGACGTCCTGCAACTGGCGGCGCGTCACATAGTCGAGCGCCCCGAACGGCTCGTCCAAAAGAAGCACCTCGCTGCCGTTGGCGAAGACGGCGGCGATGGCGACGCGCTTCAGCATTCCGCCGGAAAGCTCGCGCGGCCAAGCGCGCTCGACATGGGAGAGGCCGACGCGCTTGAGATAGTCGCGCGCAACCTCCCGCCGCGCGGCCGTCGCGACGCCGCGACATTTGAGGCCATATTCGACATTGTCGATGACGCGCATCCACGGGAACACGCTGTCGCGTTGGAAGACCATGCCGCGCTCGCGTCCAGGGCCATCGACCTCCTTGTCGTCCACCACGACGGCGCCGGACGACGGCGCGACAAGGCCCGCGACGATCTGGAGAAGGGTGCTCTTGCCGCAACCGGAGGGGCCGATCAGGCAGACGAACTCGCCCTCCGGCACAATGAGAGAAACGTCGTCGACCGCGTCGACGCGTTGCCCGTCCGCCCGCGTATAGCTGCGCCGAAGGCGAACGAGTTCGATCATGCGACGATTGGGTTCGGCCGGCACTTCGTCGTCCTCCTTATCCATGTCCGGCGAAACGCCAGGCCGCGAAGCGCGCGATCAGCGCAGCCGCCGCGGCGTCGGTGAGAATGGCGGCGACGCCGAGCACGAGCAGCGTGGCGAGAATCCCTTGAGGGTCCGTCGCGCCCGCAAGCACCTCCAGAATCTTCCCGATCCCGGATTGGGAGCCGAGCAGCTCGGACACCGCTTCCAGGCCCCAGGAGCCCGCGAGCGCAATGCGAAAGCCGCCCAGGATCTCCGGCACGGTCCCCGGGATCAGAATGTCGCGCAGCATCCGTCCGCGCCCGGCGCCGAGGGTGAGCGCGTAGTCCTCGTAGATCGCGTCGAGATTGAGCGCCGCGCGCTGAGCCGAGACGTAAAGAATGACCACGATGTAGAACGCGACCAGGGCGACAGCGCTCGCGCGTCCGACGCCGAACCAGATCAGCAGGAACGGCGCGGCGATCAGGATCGGCACCGTGCCGGCGGTCATCATCACCGGGTCCATCGCGGCGCGCACGAACCAGACCCGAGCCGAAAGCAGGCCGAGCGTGACGCCGATCGCCGCGCCCAGCGCGGCCGCAACCGCCACGTTCTCCGCGGTGTAGGCGAGGTTCGCAGCCAGGCTCGGATCGGCGACGCCGTAATAGGAGAGGGCGGGAGCCGACCAAAAGTCGGCTGCCGCGCGCTGCAGCACGGAAAGCGGTCCCGGCAGGATGATCGGCGAGACGACGGCCGACGCCGCCTCCCACAGGACGATGAACAGGACGGCCCCGGTCAGCCGAAGCGGGTCGAGGGCGGCAAGCGTTCTCGACACTGTCATGAAGAGCCGCCGCGACGACGAGACGTCGCGGCGGCCGGCTCCATGGGTCATGTCTTCAACGCGCCCGGCCACAACGCGGCGTCTGTCAGCTCGAAGCGGCGAGCGCCAGTCGATAGGCGTCGAGGAAGTCGAAGTCAGCGTAGAACGTCTTCGCCTGGTCGACGAGCTTCTGCTTCTCGGGCGTGAGCGTCGCTCCTGACAGCGTCTTCAGGAGGTGGTCCGTCTTCGTCCGGTAGTCCACCATCTGCTTCCAGATCGGGCCGCCCCAGACGACATCGTCGGGCGTCACCTTGCCGGCCGGAATGATGTTGTGCTCCTCGAAGTTCTTGATCACGGCGCTCCAGACGTTGCCGTAGTAAGTCGTGCTCTGTTTGTCGTCGTAATATTGGCCGTTGTTGTCGAACGTCGTGAAGGGATGCAGGATCGCCACGGTGTCGGCGACACCCTTGCCGTCCAGGCTCGTGCCGGCCATCGAGTTCAAATAGGGCGCCTGCAGATCATAGAGCGATGGATCCTTCTTGGTGGCGTCGATGATGCGCCAGACGACCGACAGGAAGCGCAGAACCGAGTTCTGGTGGCTGTTGAGGTAGTCGGAATTGCCGCCGATTCCGACGATGCCGATCAGCGGCTCGATCGGCGAGTCGGCACCGCCCGGCCCGTTCTTGATGAGGTCGCCGATGTCGACGAGGTTTGTCCACCCCGCCTGCCGGAGCGTGTAGACGATCGGCGCGCCCTCGGGATTGACGAAGTCCTCGCGTCCCGTCTTCGCGAGCACGAGCGACTTGGCGTCGTCCAGCACCTGCAGCTTGAATCCGGCGTCGGCGGTGGTGTTGAGGTATTCCTCGAACGGACGGTCGCTGAGCTCCGGCGCGCCCACCAGCGTCGTGCCCTTCATCGGCGCCAGCGCCGCCTTCAGCGCATCCCCATAGCTCTTGCCCTCGGCGAGATAGTCCTTGAATGTCTTCAGCTTCAGCGCCGGATTGGCCAGAATGGCGTTGGCGAGAAAGTTGTCTGTGAAAGCAATGCACTTGAGCTTGTTGGCGTCCTTGTAGGTCGGCAGCATCAGCGGACAGAATTCCGAAATGATGTCGAGCTGGCCGTTGAGCAGCAGCGTCGTCACATTGGAATTGTTCGCCTTAAGGCCATAAGGCGAGGGGTCGAACGTGATGCCCACGTCCTGGAACCAGCCCTTCTTCATGCCGATGATATAGAAGGTGTTGTCGGCGTAGGGGCGCACGCCGAACTTGATGGTCGCGGCAGGAATGTCCGTGCCTGGCTCGGGCGGCGCCGGCTGGAAACGATCCGCCGTCTCTGCGGCGGCGGTCGCGCTCCACGCCAACATCGCAGCAAGCGCAATTCCACCAATCGTCGAGGGTTGCAGATAAGTCCACGGGCGCATGGTCGGGCTCCTGTTGCGCTTTGCGCGCGCATCGGGGCGACCTGCCGGCCGCCCGCGCGCGGGCCTGCGACGCCAGGGCGCATCCCCGGCCTGTGGCCTGGAGCTTGCAAGGCGTGTGCCAGTCTCTTACGGTCGTAAGGTATTGATTGTTGGAAGGTTGGTCATGCTTACGACCTCCAGATTTTGCATACAAAATGCAAAATTGCCGCCTTTTTGGGCGCTGCGTCGAGGCTGTGAGAAAGAGGCGGGAGCACGAAGGGGACCATGAACGACTTCCAATCGCGCGGTCCGGCGCGCCGGCTGGCAAAGCAGACGGTCTCCGCTGTCGAGCGTCCAAAGCCGCTTCACGCGACGGTCATCGAGCGTCTGCGCGACATGATCGTGGAGGGAGAGCTCGCGACCGGAGAGCGGCTCCATGACGCCAATCTCGCCGCGACATTAAACGTCTCCCGCACGCCGATTCGCGAGGCGATCAAGCTCCTCGCGACGGAGGGCCTGGTCGATCTCCTGCCAGGGCGAGGCGCGCGGGTCAGCGACCTCTCGATCGACGACATCGTGGAATTGTTCGAGACGATCGCCGGCATCGAGCGCTATGCCTGCGAGCTCGCCACCGAGCGCATAAGCGAGCGCGATCTCGACAGACTTCGGCGCGCGCACGAGCGCATGGCGCGCCACCACGCCGCGGGCGAGCGCCAGCCCTATTTCAAGCTCAACCACGAGATCCATCTCGCGATCGTCGCCGCGTCGAAGAACGCGACCCTGCAGGCGATCCATGCCTCGCTGATGTCGCGCGCCCGCCGCGCCCGCTACGCCGCGCTCGCGTCGCACGCGCGCTGGATGGAGGCGATGACGGAGCACGACCTGCTGATGGCCGCCATTGCGGAGCGCGACGCGCGACGCGCCGGCGAGATCATGCGCCGGCACGATCTCGGAACTGCCGTGTCCATCGCCGCCGCGCTTCGGCACGCCGAGGCCTCGCTCCAGGACGCGGAGTTCGATCAGCGCGCCTGATCGTCAACGATTTGGGAACCGATCGCGTTATGCGGCCGGGGCGCCGGCGGGTGCGGCGTAGGGCGAGAGAGCGCGACGGCGGAAGCGGCCGTCGGTCCGCGCGCCAAGGATACGCCCCTCCTCCATCGCGACCGAGCCTCTGAGGATCGTCATGACCGGCCAGCCGGTGACGGCGAGCCCCTCGTAGGGCGTGTAGTCCGCGCCATGATGCAGGATCTCCTGCCGGATCGTCTCCTTGCGGTTCGGGTCCCAGAGCACGAGGTCGGCGTC
Source organism: uncultured Alphaproteobacteria bacterium (assembly GCA_963822215.1). Classification (GTDB taxonomy): domain Bacteria; phylum Pseudomonadota; class Alphaproteobacteria; order Rhizobiales; family Beijerinckiaceae; genus Roseiarcus. The sequence continues at coordinate 838,346 of CAWGGX010000010.1, read as the reverse complement.
GAAACCGGGCGCGATCGACCCTTTGCGGGGATAGAGCCCGTACATCTTGGCGTGATTGGTTGACGTCAACGCCACGAACTCGTTCAGCGAGATGCGGCTCTCGACGACCCCCTTGGTGAAGAGGATCGGCAGCCGCGTTTCGACGCCGGGAATGCCGTTCGGCACCCAGCGGAACGAGGTGCGGCCTTTCTGCGAAAGCTTGCCTTGCGGGTCGTCATAGCGGAACGGGCAGTGATCCGAGGAGAAGGTCTGGAAGACGCCGCCGCGCAGGCCCTCCCAGATCGCCTCCCATGACGCCTTGTCGCGCGGCGGCGGCGAGCAGACGTATTTCCCGCCCGTCTCGTCCATGTTGAGGCCTTTCAGGTCGTCGGCGGTCAGCGCGATATATTGGGGACAGGTTTCGCCATAGACCTTGAGACCGCGCTGCTGCGCCCAGCGGATCTGCTCCATTGCCTGCCGGCCCGAGACATGGACGATCATCAGCGGCACGTCGAGCAGTTTTGCGTGGCTGATCGCGCGATGCGCCGCCTCGCGCTCGACGATCTCCGGCCGCGATGCGGCGTGATAGTAGGGCGCCGTCTTTCCGGTCCGTTCGAGCCGCTCCACCATGAACTTGATGGCGTCATAGCCTTCGCAATGAACCATGACCAGGGCGCCGCAGCCTCGGGCGCAATCGAAGACGTCGAGAAGCTGGCGATCGTCCAGGACCATTTCGTCGTAGGTCATGAACACCTTGAACGAGGTGTAGCCGTCTTGGACGAGAGCCGGCAACTCTTGCCCGAGCAGCGTCGGGGTCGGGTCGGTGATGATGAGGTGGAAGCCGTAGTCGCAATAGGCCTGCGCCTCCGCCTTGCGGTGATAATCCTGCACGACCGCGCGAAGGCTATGGCCTCGCGGCTGCAATGCGAACGGGATGACCGTGGTGTTGCCGCCGGCGATCGCCGAACGTGTGCCGCTTTCGAACCCGTCGGCCATGACGGACTCGCCAGAGGGCTGCGCAAGGTGCACATGGCTGTCGATTCCGCCCGGCATCACAAGGAGGCCGGAGGCGTCGATCGTCTTCCGCCCGTCCTCGATAGTCTCGGCGACGGCGGCAATGACGCCTCCGCGCACGCCGACGTCCGCACGGACCGTATCTGCGGCCGTGACGACCGTGCCGCCCCTGATCACGAGATCAAAGTCGCTCACAACGCGTTCTCCAAATGAAAGCTGGAATGGAGGAAGACTCAAGGATCCCGGTCGCAATGATTGTGCCAAACACGGCTGATCGGCTGGCCGCCAATCGGAAGTGGGAACCGGCGTACCGACGCCGCACTTGCATTCGGCCTGATCGTCGTCGTCGAGGTTGAATGTGCGGCGCAATCACGATGGCGGGTGTGGGGATGCGCGACGCATGGCGCGCAGTTGAACGATTGCAATGCGACACGGAATGGTTCGGGCGGAGGGGGCGTCCGAGTTGTGTCGATCCGAGGACAATCAGCAACGTCCGGAATCGCCATATTTTCTGGTCGCCTCCGCGATGTGGATAGTCCGACGAAATGCGTTGGCATCCGACTCGCTCTAGACGGACGTCTCCAGCCGGATCGTCGTCGCCGATCCCGCAAGGGGCTCCGAGCAACCCAGGGTTTCCACCCAGTTCCGCCAATGCTAGAGAGGTGGCCGGCCGCCGTTGAATGATCAGAGGCGCGCCCCGGCCGCGTGCGCGATCTGTGCACCGGCCTCGTAATAGGCCTCGCGCAGCGTCGGCAGCGCCGGCGTGTCGGGCGTCGTGACCGGCAGCGGCAGGTCTTTTTCCGCGATCCGCCCGAGGACATGGTCGGCCAGCGTGCGGCCAAAAACGGTGCCGGGGCCGATGCCGCGGCCGTTATAGCCGCAAAAAGTCACGACCCGGTCGGCAAGGCGGTGAAAGCGCGGCACGGCGTCGGGAGTCATGCCGATCATGCCGTACCATTCCGTCTCGAAGGCGACCGCGCCGATCTGCGGAAAGAGCCTTTTGAGCGCCCGCCGCGCCCAGGCGCGATGGATCGCGCGTCCCGTCCCGCGCAGCGCGCCGACGCTGCCGAACACCAGGCGCCCGGCGCGATCGAAGCGGAAGGAACTCAAGATCGTCTTCGTATCCCAGCAGCCCTCCCGCCCCGGCAGGATCGAAGCTTGAAGCTCGGCGCTGAGCGGCGCCGTGGCGAAATTGAAATAGGGCAGATGGATCTGCTCGCGGCGCGGCTGCGGCCAGGGCGCGCCGCCATAGGCGTCGGTCGCGACCACGACCCAGTCGGCGGCCACCGAGCCGCGTCCGGTCCGCACCGTCCAGCCGATCCCCGTCCGCTCGGCGGCGCGGACGGGGCTCCCGGTGTAGATCGCCGCGCCCGTGGCGATCGCCGCCCGCGCCAGCCCGCGGGCGTAGCCGAGCGGCTGAAGGGTGCCGGCGCGCATGTCGACGAGCGCGCCGGAAAACGCCGTCGAGCCGATTTGCTTCGCCGTCTCCTCGGCTGAAAGCGTTCTGACCGGCGCGCCGCGGGCCCCCCACTGGCGCGCCCGCTCCGCGACCTCCGCCACGCCGGCGCGGCCGACGGCGCAATGCAGCGTGCCGTTGGGGACCGGCTCGCAGTCGATAGCGTGCTTTTCGATTGTCTCCCACACCGCCGCCGGCGCGTTGCCGAGCAGGGCGAGCGCCCGCTCACCGTAGTCTGCGCCCAGCGCCTCAATCATCTCGGACGGCAGCACCCACATGCCGGCGTTGACCAGCCCGACGTTGCGCCCGGCGCCGCCGAAGCCGACCTCGACCGCCTCGAGGGCTGCGACTTTCGCGCCGGCCTCGGCGAGCCTCAGCGCCGCCGAAAGCCCGGTGTAGCCGCAGCCGACCACGACGACGTCGGCCTTGACGTCGCCGATCAGCGGCTCGGTCGGCGGCGCAGGCGGCGCGGTCTTTTCCCACAGGCCGTGAGAGAGGGGGTCGTTGAGCATTGCGGATCGCATCCCTTGTCCGGCCGATGATAGGCGTGGGGCGGCCGACTCGCCAGCCGCCGCATGTCGCAAGCGAGTTTCGCCGCTTTCGCGAATGCGCCTCGACGCCGCCGCCGGCGCCCCCTAAGACACACCATCGAAACCCAGGATCAAAAGACCCTCCCATGAGCGCGCTTTCCGGCATACGGGTCGTCGAGCTCGCCCGCATTCTCGCCGGCCCCTGGATCGGCCAGACGCTCGCCGACCTCGGAGCCGACGTGATTAAGGTCGAGAGCCCGGAGGGCGACGACACTCGGCGCTGGGGTCCGCCCTTCGTCGACACCGAGGGCGAGCGAACGGCGGCCTACTATCATTCTTGCAACCGCGGCAAGCGCGGGATTGTCGCCGACTTTTCGACGACACGCGGACGCGAGATCGCGCGGCGCCTCGCGCTCCGCTCCGACGTGCTGATCGAGAACTTCAAGGTCGGCGGGTTGAAGAAATACGGCCTCGACTACGAGACTTTGAGCGCGCTCAATCCGCGCCTCGTCTATTGCTCGATCACCGGCTTCGGCCAGACCGGGCCCTACGCCGAGCGCGCCGGCTACGACTACCTGATGCAGGGCATGTCCGGCTTCATGGACATCACCGGCGAGCCGGACGGCCCCCCGACGCGGGCGGGGGTGGCGATCAGCGACCTGTTCACCGGGCTCTACGGCGTCGTCGCCATCGAGGCGGCGCTGATCGCGCGCGAGGGCGCCGGCCGCGGCCAGCATATCGACCTCGCCCTGCTCGATACGACGGCGGCCATCCTCGCCAACCAGGCGATGAACTTCCTCGCCTCCGGCGTGACGCCGGGGCGCACGGGCGCCGCGCATCCCAATCTTGCGCCGTACCAGACGTTTCCGGTCGCGGACGGCTGGATCATTATCGCGGTCGGCAACGATGGGCAGTTCGCGAGGCTTTGCGCCACACTCGGGCTCGACGCGCTCACCGCGGACCCGCGCTTCGCCACTAATCCTGCAAGGAACGCGAATCGCGCTACGCTCGCCGCCGAGATTGCCGCAACAACAAGCTCATGGCGGCGCGACGCGCTCCTCGCCGCGCTCGAAAAAGCCGTGGTGCCGGCCGGACCGATCAACAGCATCGCGGACCTGTTCGCCGACCCGCAATTCGCCGCGCGCGGAATGCGCATTGAGCCGCAGGGAACGCCGGGCGTGCGCAGCCCGATGGTCATGAGCTTGAACCCGCTCACAATCGAGCGCCGCTCGCCGAGGCTCGGCGAGCACGAGGCCGAGATTCTGCGCGAGATCGGTCTCAAGTGATCGCGAGACCGTCAGCTTGACGGGAGGGCGCCGGCGCGCCCAAATCGAACCGGAGAGGACGAGGTCGGCATGAGCTCCATTCGAAGCGTTTGCGTCTACTGCGGTTCGAGCCGGGGCGGCGACCCTCGCTTCGGCGAGGCGGCCGAGCTGCTCGGACGCACGCTGGCGGCGGAGGGAATCGCGCTCGTCTATGGCGGCGGCGGCGAGGGCTTGATGGGCCGGGTGGCGCGCGCGACGCTCGCGGCGGGCGGCTTCGTCACCGGAATTATCCCCAGTTTTCTTGTGCGCAAGGAACACGCGCTGACCGACGCCCAGGAAATGCTGGTGGTCGAGAACATGCACGAGCGCAAGCAGGCGATGTTCGAGCGCGCCGACGCCTTCGTCGCGCTGCCCGGCGGAATCGGCACGCTCGAGGAGCTGGTCGAGCAGATGACCTGGGCGCAACTCGACCGCCACGCGAAGCCGATCCTGATCGCTGACATCGGCGGGTTCTGGCGGCCGCTCCTGGACCTCTTCGCCCATATGCACAATTCGGGCTTCATCCGGAGCGGATTCGAGCTGCGCTATCTCGTGGCCGAAAAGATCGAGGATGTCGTGCCGATGCTGCGCGCGGCGGCAGAGAGGCGGGCGGGACCCGAACGCGAGCCGGCCTCCGTCCGCGACATGTGACGAAAACGATTGGACGGCGCGCGTCTCGCGCCCTTGGGCGGCGAGCCCCTCGTCAAGCTCGGGATGAGGGGCCGCCCGTCCGATCCGACGCCGCCCCTCCGATCCGCCGCCGGCGCTCGCCTTGGACGGGGCTGCGGCAAACCGCCTCGCTCAGGGAAACGCCCCTTTTCCCGTCGTGGGAACGGCGCCATGGTCGCGCCCCGTCGATGACGAGGAGTTGTCCGGCGCATGGGCATGGGAGGAAAGTTTCGCGATTACACGATTGACCTGGACGATGGCGCTCGCCGCGGCCGCGCTTGCCGGGCTCGTCGCCGTCGGAGCGGCGCGGGCCCAGACCGCCGAGCCGGCCGCCCCCACGGCCGCGGCGCCGGCTGCGGCCGCCCCTGCCGAACCCGCGCCGGCGCCGAAGAAAGCGCGGAAGACGACGGCCCCGGGGGTCCAGGTGACGGTGATCAATTCGCGCGCCTTCGGACCTCACCGAACTTCAGGCGGCGGTCAGCGGCTCGGACACGTTCAAGAAGGTGCTCGGCAAGCTCAAGGCGGGCAAGAAGGCCGCGGCCCGCGTCCCGAAGGACAAGGACTGCCAGATAGACCTGCACGCGACCTTCGCCGACGGACAGACGACCGAGGCGAACGGGGTCGACGTCTGCTCGCAAAAGATTCTCAATCTGACCGATTGAGCGCATGTTTGGCCCTCCGGCCGCGGCCGGAGGGCGTTCATCTCGACGGTTAGGCGATCACTTCTGGCCGAACAGCTCGGCGACATATTCCCAGTTGACCAGGTTGTCGACGAAGGCCTTGAGATAGTCCGGCCGGCGGTTGCGATAGTCGATGTAGTAGGAGTGCTCCCAGACGTCGATGCCGAGGATCGGCTTGCCGCCGTGGACGAGCGGGTTCTCGCCGTTCTGGGTCTTGGTCGCCTGGATCTTGCCGTCCTTGAGGGTGAGCCAGGCCCAGCCCGAGCCGAACTGGGTGACGCCTGCCTGAACGAGGTCTTCCTTGGCCTTGTCGACCGAGCCGAACGAATCCTTGAGCGCCTTCTCGAGCTCGCCGGGGATCGCCCCGCCGCCGCTCGGCTTCATCCATTTCCAGAAATGCAGGTGGTTGTAGTGCTGGCCGGCGTTGTTGAACACGGCGGCGTTCTTGCCAAAGGAGCCCTTGACGATCTCCTCGAGCGGCTTTCCCTCCCATTCGGTGCCCTTGAGCGCATTGTTGCCGTTGTTGACATAGGCGAGATGATGCTTGTCGTGATGGTATTCCAGCGTCTCACGCGACATGTAGGGGCCCAGCGCGTCATACGCGTAAGGCAGTTCGGGCAGCGAGAAACTCATGCTACGGCTCCTTGACGAAATGTGTGAAAATCGAATCCGGAAGCCGAAGGACGGCGTGTCCTATCGGAACGGAATACTTAGCCGGGCGCGGACAGCGCCGCAACTGCGGGACAGCCGCAGCGGCGCCGGCGTCCGCCTAACCTGAACGACAACGCAGCACGAGGGCGTCATGTTCCAACATCTTCTCATTCCCACCGATGGCTCCGATCTGTCGCAGAAGGCGGTGCTCTACGGGGTGCAGTTGGCCAAGGAGGTGGGCGCCAAGGTGACGGCGCTCACGCTGACCGAGCCCTATCACGTCGCCTCGATGGACGCGGTGCTGGTGTCTGTCGGCGAGGACGAATACGAGGAGGAATCGCGCCGCATCTCCGATCAGGCGCTCGCGCATGCCAAAGCGGCGGCCGACGCCGCCGGCGTCCCCTGCGAGACGATCCGCGAGGTGCACGACCAGCCCTATCGCGCGATCATCGACACGGCCCACGCCCGCAATTGCGACCTGATCGTGATGGCGTCGCACGGACGGCGCGGCATGTCGGCGCTGCTGCTCGGCAGCGAGACCGTCAAGGTGCTCACCCACTCGACGATTCCCGTGCTCGTCTATCGCTGAGGCGAGTCGGGGCCGGCGTCACCGTCCGAGGGCTCGACCCTCAGGACCGACCCGTCTTCGACTGCCACGACCCGGACCCTAGCGCCAGCCGGACTATCCGGGCCTGAGACCCGCCAGGAGCTGTCGCCGACGCGGATGCGACCGAAGCCGCGGGCGATCGCCTCCTCGACGTAGAACTCCTCGCCGACGAGGGCATGGGCCCGGCTCTGCGGCAGCGGACCGGGCTGCGCGCCGAACGATCCGTAGACGCGCCGGCCGACCAGAATGAGGGCTGCGACCAGTATGCCGAACAGCAGGAGCTGCGTCTTGAAGGCCATCGGCAGGACATAGTCCGCGACGCCCACGATCGCCGCGGCGGCCCCGAACCAGATGAAGAAGGCGCCGGGCGCGAGCGTCTCGACGGCGGAAAGCGCCAAGCCGATGACGAGCCAGGCGAGTGCGGCGTAGCGGAACGGCTCGACATCCAGGTCCATCGCCGCTCCGTCTCAACCGCCCCAGGGCGCAGGGCCGCCCGGCGGCGGGGGCCCCGACGCGTTCGAAGGGGCCGCCGGAGCCTCGGGGGGAGGCTGCGCAGCGGGCGCCGTGTCGGGGACGACAGCCATCGAAGGCCGCGTCCGCGCGGGCCGCAGGCCGGCTGCGGCCCGCGCGGCGGCGCCTTCGCCGACCGCGCTCGCCGCAATCTGGCTGAGGCCTCCCAACGTCCCCGCCAGCGAGGCGAGTTCCATCGGCACTATGACGAGCTTCTGGTTCGGCGACTGCGCCAGCGCGTGGAGCACGGCGATGTACTTCTCGGCGATCAGGAAATTGACCGCGACCACGTCGCCGGCGGCGGTCGCCTCGCTGATGAGACGCGTGGCGGTCGCCTCGGCCTGAGCGGTGCGCTCGATCGCTTCCGCTGCGCGGAAGGCGGCGTCGCGCCGGCCCTCCGCCTCGAGCACGAGCGCCGCCTTGCGTCCCTCGGCGCGGGTGATGTCGGACTGGCGCATGCCCTCCGCGTCGAGAATCACCGCCCGCTTCTCCCGCTCGGCCTTCATCTGCCGCCCCATGGCGTCGACGAGATCCTTCGGCGGCTCGATGTCCTTGATCTCGACGCGCGTCACCTTGATGCCCCACGGCTCCGAGGCGGCGTCAATCACCGTCAGGAGGCGCGAATTGATCTCGTCGCGGTGCGACAGCAGCTGGTCGAGGTCCAACGAGCCCATGACGGTGCGCACGTTGGTCATCACCAGATTGAGCAGCGCCTGCTGCAGATTGGCGATTTCGTAGGACGCGCGCCGAACGTCGAGCACCTGGTAGAAGGCGACGCCGTCCACCCGCACCGTCGCGTTGTCCTTGGTGATGATCTCCTGCTGCGGGACGTCGATGACCTGCTCCATCACGTTGAGCTTGCGGCCGATCGAGTCGATGTAGGGAACGATGAGGGCGAGGCCGGGCGTCAGGGTCTTGTGATAGCGGCCGAACCGCTCGACGGTGTAATTGTAGCCCTGCGGCACCTGCCGCACGCCCATGAGCGCGGTGATCACGACGAACGCCACGATGACGAGCGCAAAAACGCTTGCCCCTTCGATCATCGGACGAACTCTCCAGCCCCCAGACGCGCGACGCGCAACGCGCCGCCGAGCGTCCGCCGCTGACAGTGTAGACGCAAACCGGGCGCGCCGCCATGAGGTTGCGCCGCGCCAAAGCAAAGCATCGGTCCGAGTCGCCCGTGAGCCGCCAATCGCCGCTCAGTCGGCGAGCGTGAGCGCAACGGCCGCCGCGCTCAGCGTCCGCCCGGCGGCCTTGGCGTCCTCGGCCCGGTCGAGCCGCAGCAGGGCCAGCGCCTCGCGCCCGGACGAGGAGCCCAACGTCCCGACCGGAAGGTCGCCGTCGACCACCGCCGTTCCGGGAGGGGGCGGATCGGCCGCAAGGATGACGCGCGCAACGCGTTTGCGCCCGGTCCCGCGGTGCTTCATGCGCGAAACGACTTCCTGGCCGACGTAGCAGCCTTTTTTGAAATCGACGCCGTTCAGGAGATCGAAGTTGACGTCGTGCGGAAAGGCGTCGCCATAGGTGAAATCGACGCCGCCCTTCGGCGCGACCGTATCGATGCGCAGCGCCTCGTAGGTCGCGAGATGCGCCGTCCCGATGTCCGCGGCCTCCGCGCGCGACACGATCGCCCTCGAGCCGAGGCGCGGATCGCGCGGGTCGGCGTAGAGGATCGCGTCCTTCGGGACGTCGTCGGCCTCGCCCCAGACCGCGATCACCCCGAGTCCGGCGCTCTCGTCGGCGATCGCGACCTTTGCCCGCAGCTTGTAGAAGCCGAGTCGCTTGGCGAGCTCGGCCGCCTGGACGGCGGCGCAATCGATAAGGAAACCCGAGCCCGCGTCTCCGGGACCGCGCACGACGATCATGTCGAACAAGATCTTGCCCTGAGGCGTGAGGAGGCCGGCATAACGCGCTTCGCCAGGTTTCAGCGTCTCGACGTCGTTGGTGAGAAGCCCCTGCAAGAAGCTCGCGGCGTCCTCGCCGCTCACGCGCACGACCCCGCGGTCCGTAAGTTCAGCGGCCTTGGCGCTCATGCGTGTCTCTCCGATCCCGCTTGCAATGCCGAGCCTTGTTAATTAGGCGGCGTCAGCCGTCGCGCAAGCGAGGCGACGCAAGGATGAGACCAATGCCGCAGACGTTCGATCTCGTGCTCTCAAAGGGAACGGTCGTCAATCACGATGGAACGGCCAAGCGCGACGTCGGCGTGCGCGACGGGCGCATCGCCGAGATCGGCGATCTCAGTGCGGCGTCCGCGGCCGAACGCGTCGATTGCGCCGGTTTGCATGTGCTGCCGGGCGTGATCGACAGCCAGGTGCATTTCCGCGAGCCGGGCCCGGTGCACAAGGAGGATCTCGAGACAGGGTCGCGCGCGGCCGTGCTCGGCGGCGTCACCGCCGTGTTCGAGATGCCCAACACCGATCCGTTGACGACGACCGATGCGGCGCTCGTCGACAAGGTGCGACGGGCGAAAGGCCGCATGCACTGCGACTTCGCCTTCTGGGTCGGCGGGACGCACGACAATGTCGCGGACCTCGCCGAGCTCGAGCGCCTGCCCGGCGCAGCGGGAATCAAGGTGTTCATGGGCTCGTCGACCGGCAGCCTGCTGGTGGCCGACGATGCGGGCGTGCTCGCCATCCTGAAGGCGATCCGCCGGCGTGCGGCCTTCCACAGCGAGGACGAGGAGCGCCTCAATGAGCGCAAGCCTCACCGCGTGCCTGGCGATCCCTCGTCGCACCCTATCTGGCGGGACGAGATCGCTGCGCTCCGATCCACCGAGCGCCTCGTCCGCCTGGCCCGCGAGGCGCATGCGCAGGTGCACGTGCTGCATATCTCCACAGGGCAGGAGATGGCGCTGCTCGCTGAAGCCAAGGACGTCGCGAGCTGCGAGGCGACGCCGCACCACCTGACGCTGAGCGCCGAGGACTATCCGCGCCTCGGAACGAAACTGCAGATGAATCCACCGGTGCGGGGCGGCGACCATCGGACAGAGATCTGGCGCGGCGTGCAACAGGGTGTTGTAGACGTGCTCGGCTCCGACCACGCGCCCCACACGCCCGAAGAGAAGGCAAGGCCCTATCCCGAGAGTCCGTCGGGCATGCCTGGCGTGCAGACGCTTATTCCGGTCATGCTGGACCATGTCGCCGCGGGTCGGCTGACCCTGCAACGCTTCGTCGACCTCACTAGCGCGGGGCCGGCGCGCATCTTCCGCATTGTCGGCAAGGGGCGGATCGCCGCGGGCTACGACGCCGACTTCACTGTGGTCGATCTCAAGCGTGTCGAGACGATCCGCGATTCCTGGATCGCCTCGCGCTGCGCTTGGACCCCTTATGACGGCAAGACCGTCACCGGCTGGCCGATCGGCACAATCGTGCGCGGGAGGCGGGTGATGTGGGAGGGTGAGCTGACCGCGCCGTCGACCGGGGACGCGGTGCGGTTCTGGTGAGGGCGCCCGCCGGCTCTGGTTGGTGGCCGAACTGGTCGGCGACAGGTCCGTCGTCGCGAGACGGGCGCAACTGCGTGGGACGCAGCGGAGCCCTCTGGGGGAGTGGCGCAGCTTTGGCAAGCTCCGCAGGATTTCAAAGCGTTAAGCGCACAGAACTGTCACAAAATCACAGGGCGAGATGCCCCGCTGTCCACACGGAACTCGACGCTCTTTCGCCGGCGGCGTGGCGATCCGAACGGAAGGCTGATGACGACGACGTCCAGCGGCTCTCCCTCGTCAGGACAAATATAGAACAAAACAGAAGATTTGGCAAGAAAATGTTACCGACCGGCCGGTCGGGACGATCGTGCGCGGCCGGCGGGTGATGGGGGAGGGCGAGGTGATCGCGCCGCCAACGGGAGAGGCGGCGCGGTCCTGATTAAGGGGCTACAGGGCGACCCGCATCGATACGTCGAACGCGTCGTAATCAGCACGTAGACCGTCCTCGTCCCGGCTCAAGAGCCCTGCGGCTTCGAGAGCCTCCACGACCTCATGCACGCGGCGGTAGTCTCGTCCGAGCGCCTGCGCCAGGGCCCGGATGCTTGTCGCTGGCGAGCGGTGAAGGTGACGCAGCAGTTGAGGCGCTTGGGCGAGAGCGTCCGCACCATCGTCTCCCAGGTTTCGAAGCCGATATGGACCTCGGCATTCTTGCCGATGAGCTCGCCGCGTTCCGCCCGGCGCCATGCGTCCACCACCCGGTCGCCGATGGCCTCCAGGCTATCCCCGACATGGCCATGAATGGCCTTGCTCATCGTTCGCCCTTCGACCGGATTCGCCGAAGCTCCGAGAGGAAATCCGTGGTCAGCTTCTCAACACTGACAAACTCGTATATGCTTTCGGTTTCGCCAATATGCTTGTGGTCGCCTTTGCCGCGTTCCCTACCCCACCACCTGCATCGTCAGCCACGTCGCCGCCAGCGCCGGCTTGTGCTGGCCTTCGATCTCGACGCTGACGTCATAGATGAGCTGCCATTCGCGCTCCGAGCGCTTAAGCACCGCGGTCAGCAGGAAATGGGCGCGCACCCGGCTGCCCGAACGCACGGGATGAAGAAATCGCACCCGGTCGAAGCCGTAGTTGATCCCCATCGCCGCGCCCTTGACCTTGGGCAGCGTGCTGTAGGCCATTGGCGACAGCATCGACAGCGTCAAAAACCCGTGCGCCACCGTTCCGCCCAACGGCGTGGCGCTGGCTTCAACTGGATCGACGTGGATGAACTGCTCGTCCTCCGTCACCTTGGCGAAGGCGTTGATGCGGTCCTGATCGGCGACGAACCAGTGCGAGACGAAAGTCTGGCCGACGTTCTGATGCAGCTTCGAAGGCTCGAGCGTCTTCGCCTCGGTCCAAGTCGTCATTGGTCGTCTCCGAACATCGCCGACGGCGCCGCGACGCTGAGGCCGCCGTCGACCGGCAGGATCGCGCCGGTCGTGTAGGCGCCGCCGCGCCCGGTCAGGAACAGGATCGCGCCGGCGATGTCTTCCTGGCGGCCAAGTCGGCCCATCGGCACGACGCTCGCGCCCCGCTCCGCGCCCTTTTCGTCGCCCAGCGCAAACTTCGTCATGTTGGTCGGGAACGGCCCCGGCGCGATGGCGTTCACCGTAACCTGACGTCCGGCGAATTCGGCGGCGAGTATGCGGGTGAGGTGATGCACCGCACCTTTGGAAACGGCATAGGAGTAGGCGGTCTCCGACTGGGTGATCGTGCCCATCACCGAGCCGAAATTGACGACGTTGGACGGCTGCTCGGGCGTCGCGGCGGCGAACAGCATCGGCGCGAGCTCGCGGGTCAGCGCAAATAGCCCGGTCACGTTGACGCTCAGGACCCGGTCGAACGCTTTCCACGGGAACGCCTCGAACGGCGCGCCCCAGGTCATGCCGGCATTGTTGACCAGGATGTGCAGCGCGTCGGTCCGCCGGCGCGTCTCGGCGGCGAGCTCGGCGACCCCCGCCTCGGTCGCGACGGTGCCGCCAAAGCCCTCGCAGGGGCCGATCGCCGAGAGCTCCGCCGCCGTCGCCTCGCAAGCCTCGGCCTTGCGGGAGGCGATCAGCACGCGCGCCCCCGCCGCGAGCAGCGCCTCGGCGCAGACCCGACCGAGGCCGGTGGCGCCGCCGGTGATGAGCGCGGTGCGGCCGCGAACGGAAATGAGATCGGACGGCGTGAGCATGAATATCCTCCCAATGACTTGTCGATTCGATTCGATCCTAGCAAGCTTGCGGACAAGGCCAAACTCCAGCCATGAACGGCCAGAAAAATCCCGGACTCAAAGCAGGGAATCCCAATGAGCAAGGACGCGCTTCATTTCGTCGTCATGGTCGGCAGCCTGCGCAAGGGCTCCTTTAACGCCGCCATCGCCCGCGCCTTGCCGGCGCTGGCGCCCGAGGGCGTGACGATCGCGCAGCTGGGTTCGGTCGGCGATTTCCCGCTCTACAACGCCGACATCCAGGCGGAAGGCTTCCCGCCGGCCGTGACCGCGATGGCGGAGGCGATCCGAGCCGCCGACGGCGCCATCTTCGTGACGCCGGAATACAACCACTCCATTCCCGGCGTGCTGAAGAATGCGATCGACTGGCTGTCGCGCCTGCCGAACCAGCCCTTTGGCGGCAAGCCGGTAGCGATCCAGAGCGCCTCGCCAAGCCTGTTCGGCGGCCTGCGGGCGCATCTCCACTTGCGCCACGTCTTCGTCTATCTCGACGCTCGGCCGCTCAACAAGCCCGAGGTCATCATCCCGCAGGCGCAGACGAAGATCGATGCCTCAACCGGCGAAATCACCGATCCTGCCACCCGCGGCTTTCTCGCCGACCAGCTCAAGGCCTTCGCCGCTTTCGTCCGCGGTTGACGCTCGGGCTCGGGCCGACCACATTCGTGACGGCCCCGGAGCGCGACGCAATGAAGGTCTCGATCATTCAGATGAACTCAATCAGCGACAAGGCCGCCAATATCACGGCGGCGGAGGCGCTGATCGAGCGCGCGGTACGCGAAGAGCGGCCGGATTGGGCGCTCCTGCCGGAGTTTTTCGACTGGGCGGGCGGCTCCAAGGCCGACAAGCTCGCCAACGCCGAGACCTTCCCCGACGGCCCGGCCTACCGAATGGCGCGCGCCCAGGCGATCAAGCATCGCATCTTCGTTCACGCCGGCTCGATCATGGAGAGGATCGAGGGCGAGGAGCGCATCCACAACACCTCGGTAGTCTTCAACCGCGAAGGCGAGGAGATCGCCCGCTACCGCAAGATCCATCTCTTCGACGTCACCACGCCCGACGGCGCGTCCTACAAGGAGAGCCAGACGGTGAAGCCGGGCGACCAGGTCGTCACCTACGATTGCGAGGGCGTCACCGTCGGCTGCTCGATCTGCTACGACCTGCGCTTTCCCGACCTTTTCCAGGCGCTCGCCGAGAAGGGCGCCGAGATCATCGCGCTGCCGGCCGCCTTCACGCTCCAGACCGGCAAGGACCATTGGGAGGTGTTGCTGCGCGCCCGGGCGATCGAGACCGAGACCTACGTCTGCGCCAGCGCCCAGACCGGCTCGTTCACGGTCGGCAACGAACAGCGCCACACCTATGGGCATTCGCTGGTCGCCGACCCGTGGGGACATGTCGTGGCCAAGGCGTCCGACGGGGCCGGGATCGTCTCCGCCCGCATCGACCCGGCGCAGGTCAAAAGGGTGCGCGCCATGATCCCGGTGGCGGAGCACCGCAGGCGCCTCAGCGCGTTCGCGTGACGGCGGCGGCAGGCGAGAGCGCGCGCCGACCGCCGATGACAGACGCGAAGCCATCGACGATCGTTGCGCGGGCGCAGGGCCGGTCAGGGCGAGCTGGCGCTTCGCGCAGTCGGCGATCATTACGAGATCATCAGTAACGGCGTGTTCCTGATGGATACGCGCAACGGCTACTCGGAGCGGCTGCTCGTCCAACTGGCGCTGCGCGAGCGGCGGCTTGGCTCGCGCCTGCTGATCGGCGGCCTCGGCGTCGGCTTCTCCCTCGCCGAAGCGTTGCGCTCGGACCTCGTGGAGCGCGCGACGGTCGTCGAGATCGAGCCGCAGATCATCGAGTGGAACCGGACCTGGCTGGCGTCCTTCTCCGGGAGCGCGCTCGCCGACCCGAGAGTCGAGATCGTCAACGATGACCTGACCGCTTGGCTCGAGCGCGAAGGGACGCCGTTCGACGCGATTTGCCTGGACATCGACAACGGTCCGGCATGGACCGTCACAGAGGCGAACGGAAGGCTCTATTCGAACGAGGGACTCGCCCTTTTGCGCCGCCGGCTCGGACCCGGCGGGACCCTGACCGTCTGGAGCGCCGCGGAGGCCCGGGGCTTTCAGACAAGATTGCAGCTCGCGTTCGAAAAGGTCGAGGCGGTCGCTGTCCCTGTTCCCAGAGGAGAACCGGACGTTGTCTATGTCGCCTCGCGCGACCGGGAAGCCGCTCCGTCCGTCTCGGCTTGACGACGCCAGCCCTCCGCGGTGATCCGCTCGAGGTCGTTACTGTAGACGTCCGCGGGAAAAGTGTTCGCCTTGGGGTCGTCAATCGCGTCGCCGATTCTTGCCGCAAGCACCGTGCCCAGCGCGTGGAGAGCTTCGTGTCGATCCAGGCCCTCCGCCACGAGCCGTTCGAGCGTCCTTCGCACTGGCAGTTCGTCCCCCATGGCGACCTGATTCTCGATCACCATGTGAATAATGGCGTGCAGGTCGGGTTTCAGTAACGAAGGGTCGGCATGCCGGTGATAGTCCTTCACCCGGCTCAAGCGCTCGTCTTCGTCGAGCGCGAGCCATTCCGTCGGATCGGGAGCGATGGCGGGATCATAGGCGCCCTCGACGTCGATTTCGTCTTCGTCGTCTTCGTCGTCTTCGTCGTTCGCATCTTCCAGAGCGTCGAGCCCATGGTCAGGCGCGCCAAAATCAAAGCCGTCGTCGCCGAGCTTTCGGCGCAGTCGGTCGAGGCGACGCCGGATCTGAGTCGGAGACTCGGTCGGCCCGGGAACGTAAAGCGGCCTTCCTTCGTATCCGAATTGGAACTGGACGTCGCAGGCGTCCGCATTCGCCTCGCCGAACAGCGGCTCCACCGCCGCGTAATCCGGGTGGGGCGGGAGCCCGAGCGATTGCGCGTAGGCCGCCGCGTCCCGCAGCAGTTTTCGTGCATACGGGAGGTCGACCGCGGTGAGCGGAGCCGTTGCTTCGACTCCATCGAGGAGCGCTTCCATCTCCGTTTCGTCGACTTCGCGGAACATGGCGTCCTTGACGCCGAGACAGTAGGCGTCGACCAGAAATCCGCCCAGGGCAAAGCTGTTCGCGCCTGTCTTGCGGATCAGGAACACCATTCCAACGCCGGACTCGAAAATGCTCTCTTGCACCAAGCAGTCGTGAACAGGCGCAGCGGCCGCGCGGCGGACATCATGCGCCAATGACCTGTTCACGACCGTCGTCTCGAGCCGGCGTCGCTCTTGCAGGACCTTTTTTCGATGCACCGCTTTCGCGTGCCGGCGCTGAAGGTTTTTTGACGCCATGGCGGACCTCGCGTGGATGAAAACACAGATCAACGGATCGCGCGACACAGGGTCCCCGCTGTCGGCGGGTCCGAATCGCGCTCGTGAAGCGCCGCGAATATTCCGCGCCGCGCGGATTGAGGCAAGCAGCGGATTGCTTTTTCCCAACGCGGCCGCGCGCCGAGGAGTCCGCGGCGGTTTCCACGTCCAAACGTCGCGTACAGGTCGCGGGACAAATTGGCGTCGGCCTTATCCCCACCGCCCGACTCGGCGAGCCGACGCGCGAACGACACGCCCCATGCGCCGGTGCGGCGACCCAGGAAGCGAGGCCGATCCGGGCGAGTGTCGAGCGGTTCCGGCATAGCGGCCGGGCCACAAAATTGAACGCCGGGTTGCGATAATTGTGCTTGGCGCGCCTGGACGCCCGGCGGATAAGATGAACGGAGGCGGCCCTTCGCCGCGAGGCCCCACCTCCAAAAACCCCGACGGCGCCGCGCCGTCAAATCAATCCGGACTCCCCGATGGCGGACGATGGCCTCGATCTTCGCACACTCGCCGACGGCGACCTTGTCGGCCAGATGCACGACGATCTCTACGACGGCCTCAAGGAGGAGGTCGAGGAGGGCGTCACCATCCTGCTCGAGCGTGGCTGGGCCCCTTATGACGTGCTGACCCAGGCGCTGGTCGAAGGCATGCGGATCGTCGGGATCGACTTTCGCGACGGCATCCTGTTCGTGCCCGAGGTGCTGATGTCGGCCAACGCCATGAAGGCGGGGATGGCGATCCTGAGGCCTCTGCTCGCCGCAACCGGCGCGCCGCGCATGGGCAAGATGGTGATCGGCACGGTCAAGGGCGATATCCACGACATCGGCAAGAACCTCGTCGGCATGATGATGGAGGGCGCGGGCTTCGAGGTCGTCGACCTCGGCGTCAACAACGGGGTCGAAAAATATCTCGAGGCGATCGAGACCCATCAGCCGGAGATCGTCGGCATGTCGGCGCTCTTGACCACCACCATGCCCTACATGAAGGTCGTGATCGAAGCGATGAAGACCAAAGGCATCCGCAACGATCACATCGTCCTTGTCGGCGGCGCGCCGCTCAATGAGGCCTTCGCCGAGGCCGTCGGCGCCGACGCCTATTGCCGCGACGCGTCCGCGGCGGTCGAGACCGCCAGGGCCCTGCTGGCGCGGCGCCAGGGCGCGGCGATGGCGCGCGAAACCGCATGAAAAACTCGCCCGAACTCGACGCCGCGGCGGCCTTTCCCGGCCGCAATCCCGGCGCGCGCCGGGTTCTGGTGATCGCCTGCGGAGCGCTCGCGCGCGAGGTCCTGGCGCTTCATCTCGACGGCGTCGACGTGACCTGCCTGCCGGCGAGCCTGCACAACCGGCCGGAGCGTATCCCCGAGGCGATGCGGACGAAGATCCGCGCCCATCGCGCCGCCTACGATGAGATCCTGTGCCTCTACGGCGATTGCGGGACCGGCGGCGCGCTCGACCGCGTGCTGGCGGAGGAAGGCGTCGCGCGCATCGCCGGCGCGCATTGCTACGCCTTTTTCGCGGGCGAAAGGGCTTTCGCCGCGATGGCCGAGGAGGAGCCGGGAACCTTCTATCTCACCGATTTTCTCGCCCGGCATTTCGAGGCGCTGGTCATCCGCGGTCTCGGCCTCGACCGATTTCCGCATTTGCGCGACGCCTATTTCGGCGCCTATCGGCGGGTCGTGCATCTGGCTCAATTCGACGATCCGGAAACGACGGCAAGGGCGCGCGCCGCCGCCGACCGCCTCGGCCTCGCCTACGAGCGCCGCTTCACCGGCCTTGACGGCCTTGCCGCCTTTCTGGACGCGTCAATGCGCCATGCGCGAACGAAGACTTCGGCGGCATGACAATGATCGCAGGCGGCAATCCCCGCATGCCAGGCGCCCGCTTTTCCCTCTGGAAGACGGCGGCGGTGAAGGCGACGGGTGAGTGGCGGCCGCTTTCCTTCCCCAGCTCTGCTGGGGAAGGTGGCGCGAAGCGCCGGATGGGGTGTGGTCCACTGCCGCAGACTTGGATCGGATTGCTGGACCGTCGCCTTGAGCCTTCATCGAACGCCATCCGGCCCTCCGGGCCGCCTTCCCGGCTTCGCAGAGAAGGCGGCGCGACGTCATGACCCGCCTTCCGATCGTTCTCGTCGCCGCGGTCGCGCAGAACGGCGTGATCGGCGCGGACAACAAACTCCTGTGGCGGCTTTCGAGCGACCTGAAGCGCTTCAAGGCGCTGACGCTCGGCAAGCCGCTCATCATGGGGCGGAAGACCTTTCAATCGATCGGCCGGCCGCTGCCGGGGCGCGAGACGATTGTCGTCACCCGCGACCCGGGCTTGTTGCTCAAGAGCGCGCTCGTCGTGCACGGCCTCGACGCCGCGCTGGCGCTGGCTGAGGCGCGCGCGGCGGCAATGGGCGCGGACGCCATTGTGATCGCCGGCGGCGGCGAACTTTACGCTGCGACGATCGCCCTTGCCGACCGTCTCGCCATCACCGAGGTCGCGCTCGCGCCCGAGGGCGGCGCCCACTTTCCGCCGATCGACCCGGCGGAATGGCGCGAGGTCCGGCGCGAGCCCGGCGTTCGTGGCCCGAACGACGAAGCCGATTTCGCCTTCGTGGACTACGTGCGGGCGAGGACCCGTTCGCCGGGGGCGAAGCGCGACAGACCTTGTCGAAGCCGCACAACCGGAGTTGATTGGGCGATTAATGCATGGCCATCGGGGCGTGTGTCAACTTATTGCCGATCAATGGCCGTGGAGAGCGTCCGCCTCGCGCCGTCGATCCAGTCTTTGAGCGGCGCGAGCCTCGGGCCCTGGGTGAGTCCGCCGCAGCCGCGGCCGTTCGGCGCCTGCGCCCAGGCCGCAATGGCGACGGCGGTCTTGCCGTCGGCGGACCAGATCGGCGCCCCGGAATCGCCCGAACAGGCGCCCGCGGGGCGGCCGTTGGGATCGGCGGCCCAGACCAGAACGGTCGAGGCCGGTGCGCGGACGGCCAGGGTCACAGCGCGAAGCGCGCCGCCCGATTTCCAGTCGCCCTCGCGCGTCGCGCCGAAGCCGGTCAGGATGACCGGATCGCCGACCGAGGGTCCTTCGTCGGACGCCAGCGTCGCCCCGACGAAACGGTCGTCGAGGGGCCGCGCGGTCCTCACCAGCGCGACGTCGATCGAACTCGACTCGGTCGCGGATCGCGTCCGGGCGGTATTGCGGATGCGCGAGCGTCGCCTCGACGGGAACTACGATCGGAGCGCCCGAGGCGTCGCGATAGTGGACCGCCATGTCGCGAACAGGCCGCAGGCAGTGGGCGGCGGTTAGCACGGTGCGCGCGTCGAGGACGAGCGCCGAGCAGAATCCCGCTTCGCCCGGCCGCCGGATCAGCACCATCGCCACCCGATCGGCGAAGCGCTGATCCGGCGCGGCCCCGACGAGGGCGTCGGCGGACAGGCTTGCCGACGCAAGGAGCAGGAACAGGGCGAGGGGCGAGGCGAGACGACGCGGACGCATGGGGCGCGTACATGCGCTCGAAACCGCGCCGGTTCAATCGCGCGGGAATGATCGCGCGACCTGACCGCGGCGTCTCGTTCACATTGCATTCAGCCGCCAAAACGAAGATGCTGACCGCCGCTTAAGAACGAGGGCTCCGTCGTCATGGCCGCGCTCGCCATTGCTAGTCGCGCCGCGGTCCTCTGCATTGCGGCATGGAGCGCCGCACGCGCGGCGGAGGCGGACCCGCACGCGCCGGCGGCAAGGCCCGACTGCCTCAACGCCGCCGAGACGCGCGACCAGGTGAAAGCGCACAAGCTGCTCGAGCCCTACGTGGCGCTCAAGTGGGCCGCCCAGCAGCGGAAGGCCGAGGCGCTGTCGGCGAAGCTCTGCGTCAACGGCGACGACTTTATCTATGAGATAACCCTCTTGCACCGCGACGGCCGGCTGACCCACGTTCAGATGGAGGCCGGCAGCGGCAAGTGGATCGGACGGCCTGCGCACGAGAGCCACGACGCGAAAGACGCTCACGACTCGCACGAACCGCCGGCTAAGAACTGACGCAGCAAACGAAGAGTCCCTCGAATGCGACTGTTGGTTGTCGAAGACGATCGCGATCTCAACCGCCAGATCTCCGCGGCGCTCGAAGCGGCCGGCTATGCGGTCGATCGGGCTTTCGACGGCGAGGAGGGCTGGTTTCAGGGCGATACCGAGCCTTACGACGCGGTCGTTCTCGACATCGGCCTGCCCAAGCGCGACGGCATCTCGGTCCTCGAGACCTGGCGCAAGGCGGGGCGGACGATGCCGGTCCTGATCCTTACCGCGCGTGACCGCTGGAGCGAGAAGGTGCAGGGCATCGACGCCGGCGCCGACGACTATGTCGCCAAACCCTTCCACATGGAGGAGGTGCTGGCCCGCCTGCGGGCGCTCTTGCGCCGCGCCGCCGGCCACGCTTCGAGCGATCTTCAGGTCGGCCCGGTGCGGCTCGACGCGCGCGCGGGGCGGGTCACCGTCAATGGCCAGCCGGTCAAGCTCACCAGCCACGAATACCGACTGCTGTCCTATCTCATGCATCACGCCGGCCGCATCATCTCGCGCACCGAAATCGTCGAGCATCTCTACGAGCAGGACTTCGACCGCGATTCCAATACGATCGAAGTGTTCATCGGCCGGCTGCGCAAGAAGCTCGGCGTCGACATCATCAAGACCGCGCGCGGCCTCGGCTACGTGGTCGGGCCGGAGGAAACGGCGGCGGCGCGGTAGGCCAGCGGACGAGTACATCAACCCTGGCAACCCCTCTCTCGGGTCTTGTGCACCCAGAAGGTATAGACCTCGCAGTCGTCGCCGGACGGCGGCGCGTTGGACGGGACTCTCTCCGCGACGGGCGGCAGCAGTCGCAAATAGGCGACGATCGAGCGAATGTCTTCCTCGTCCCAGTTCGAGAAATGGTCCCAGGGCATGCCCTGCCAGTGGAGCGGTCTGCCGTCGCGGGCGGCGTTGCTGCGGATCGCCCGCGCGATCTCGGCGTCGCTCCACGCGCCGATTCCCACCTCCCCGTCCGAGGAGATGTTGGGGACGAAAATCGTGCCGAAACCGTAACCTTCGGAACAGGCGCCGCTGATCGTGAAGCCGCCGGAGCCGTCGTTCATCAGGTCCGTGGCAGAGCGCGCAATGCTCGCAACAGAGCTTCCGCGCCGGCGTCGCCGTTGCGGTCGCCGGCGGCTACGGCATATCCGCATAGGCCTTCGGGTCGGGTCTTCCATCGCGATACTGGCTCGACCGTCGCCTGCCTGACGAGCATCGACCGCCCGAGGTCCAGAAGCAGAAGGACAAGGATCGCGGCAAGGCCAGTCCGTCCGCGAGTTGTCCGCAGGAACGTCATCCGCGCCTCTGTGGGCCGACACCCGTTGGTTCGGGCGGCTGGTACTATAAAGCGCCACCTATCGCAGAACACGCCCGCGCCGTGGGGCGAAGCGCGCGCGAAACTCCTGGCGCCCCGCTTTCTGAAGGTCAGTTCTTCCGCGACGCGACGAAATCGGCCGTCGCTCTCAGAGCTTCTCCGCCTTCTCCGAGACGCGCCGCGTCGACTGCCGCTTTCGCCTTCTCGACCAGCGCCGCGAGTTCGCGGCGCGCGCCCTCGGCGCCGAGCGCCGCGACAAGCGTCGCCTTACGACGCTCGGCGTCCTTGCCCGCGCGCTTGCCCAGCGTCGCCGCGTCGCCCTCGGCGTCGAGCAGGTCGTCCGCAACCTGGAACGCCGCGCCGATCGCCGCGCCGTAGCGCGACAACGCCTCAAACGTCTCGCCGCTCGCGGCGGCAAGAAGCGCGCCAGATTCGACGCTGAACCGGATGAGCGCGCCGGTCTTCATCGCCTGCAGGAGCGCGACCTCCGCGGTCGAGTGCGGCGCGGCTGACGTCTCGGCGGCAATGTCGAGCATCTGGCCGCCAACCATGCCGGCGAGGCCCGCCGCTCGGGCGAGACCGGCGCAGAGCGCCGCGCGCGTGTCGGCGCTGGCCTCGGCGCGCGGATCGGCCAGGACCTCGAAGGCGAGCGTCTGGAGCGCGTCGCCCGCGAGGATCGCGGTCGCTTCGTCGAAAGCGCGGTGAGCCGTCGGCCGGCCGCGCCGCAGGTCATCGTCGTCCATCGCCGGCAGATCGTCGTGAATCAGGGAATAGGCGTGCAGGCACTCGATCGCGGCGGCGGCGCGCACCGGGCCGGCGTCGCTTCGGCCGAGCGCCCGCGCCGTCTCTATGACCAGAAAAGCCCTCAAGCGCTTGCCGCCGCCGAGCGTCGAGTAGCGCATGGCTTCAAGCAGTCGCCGCGGCCGCGCCGGTTCTCCCGGCCTCGGTTCAAAGGACAGGAGCGCCTCGAGTTCGGCTTCGACCGCTGCGGCGGCTGCGGCCAGCCGCGCCCTGAACGTTCTGTCGTCCATCGAAACTAAACACCGTAATCGGCCGGATTGAACACGCGCTTGGTCGAGCAGAATTCGCAAGTGACGCCGATCATTCCGTCGTCGCCGACCATGTGGCTGACTTCTTCCGGCGGGAAGCTGCGGAGCATGGCGTCGACGCCTTCGGCCGAGCAGCGGCAGACGGCGGCCAGCGCCGTCGGCTCGAACACGTGTACGCCGCGCTCGTTGAACAGGCGATAGAGCAGCCGCTCACCCGACAGAGTCGGGTCGATCAGCTCGTGGGCCTCGGTCGTCGCCGAGAGGGCCTGGGCCTCTGTCCAAGCGTCGTCCTCCTCGACAATATCCGGTTCGGTCCCCTCGGGAGCGTCGCCGGGATGGAAATCGGCCCGGCGCCCCGCCCCTGCGGCCGGCAGATACTGGACAATGAGTCCGCCGGCCCGCCGGGCGCGGCCTTCCGGCGCGAGCGTCTCGCCGACCGCGAGCCGCACCAGCGTCGGGATCTGCTCCGACCGCTCGAAATAATGATGCGCGGCGTCCTCAAGGCCCTGACCGTCAAGGGCGACGACGCCTTGATAGCGCGTCATGTCGCCGCCGGGATCGATGGTGAAGGCGAGATGGCCGCGGCCGAGCAGGTCTTCGCCTGGGGCCGCCCGCGCAATCCGGGCTCGGTCGAACCGCGCCAGGGCGCGGAAATTGGAGGGCGCGTCGAAATCGACGAGCAGCATCGAGACCGGCCCGTCGCTCTTCGTCTGCAACTGGAAGCGGCCTTCCAGCTTCAGCGTCGAGCCGAGCAGCGCAGCGAGCGTCACCGCCTCGGCGACGAGCCTCGCCACCGGCTCGGGATAGTCATGGCGCTCGAGCAGATAGTCGATCGAAGGACCGAGCCGTACGAGCCGGCCGCGAGTCCTGAGCGTCTCGACCGCGAACGGCAGAACGATGTCGTCGACCGCCCTGGCCGAGGCTGGGCGTTGCGGAATGCTCACGGCTCGACCCCGAGACACCAGGCAAGCACGCCCTTCTGCGCGTGCAGACGGTTTTCCGCCTCGTCCCAGACCGCCGATTGCGGACCGTCGATGACCTCGTCGGTTACCTCCTCGCCGCGATGGGCCGGCAGGCAGTGCAGGAAAATAGCGTCCGTCGCAGCGCGCTTCATCAGTTCGGCGTTGACCTGATAGGGCTGCAGCAGGTTGTGACGGCGCCCCTCGTCCTCGTCCCCCATCGAGACCCAGCAGTCCGAGATGACCGCGGCCGCCTCCTTGACCGCCGCCTGCGGATCCTCGCGGAGCGTGATCCGCGCGCCAGCTGCGCACGCCGCCGCGACCCGCTCCGCCGAGGGCTGCAGCTCGCGCGGGCAGGCGATGTCGAGGACGAAGTCGAAGCGCGCCGATGCGTCGATCCAGGACGACAGGACGTTGTTGTAGTCGCCGCTCCAGGCGATCTTGCGGCCCCGGATCGGACCCTTCCGTTCCTCGAAGGTAAGGATGTCGGCCATCACCTGGCAGGGATGCGATTGCTTGGTCAAGCCGTTGATGACGGGCACGGTCGCGTGCGCGGCCATCTCAAGCACGTCCTCCTCGCTGAGGATGCGGGCGACGATCGCCTCGACGTAACGCGACAGAACGCGGGCTGTGTCCGCGATCGTCTCGCCGCGGCCGAGCTGCATCTCGGCGCCGGTCAGCATGATGGTCTCACCGCCGAGCTCGCGCATGCCGACGTCGAACGAAACGCGAGTGCGGGTCGAGGGGCGGTCGAAGATCATCGCGAGCGTCTTGCCGACGAAGGGACGCCAGTCGGACGTGATCCCCTTGACCCGGCCTTTCTTGATCCGGGCTGACATGTCGAGGACGCGGCGAAGCTCGCCGGCCGAAAGATCGAGCAGACCGAGAAAGTGCCGCGGAGCGGTTTGGACGGCTGCGTTCATGCGTCTCATCAATTGATCGCGACGGTGAGGCGCCCTTCAACCGCGGCGCAGGCGGCGTCGAGCCGCCTGACTCCCTCGGCGATCTCCTCCTCGGACACCACGAGCGGCGGCACGACTCGCACGACATTGTCGCCGGCGGGAATGAGGAGCAGCTTCTCCGCCAGCGCCGCCGCGGCGAAATCTCCCGGCGGAAGCCTGAGCTTCAACCCCACCATCAGCCCCTCGCCGCGCACCTCCTCGATCACGCCGGGGCGCCGGTCCTTGAGCTCGGCGAGACGCTGCCGCAGGAGCAAGCCGAGATCGGAGACGCGGTCGAGGAATCCGGGGGCGAGTACGATATCGAGCGTCGCATTGCCGACCGCCATCGCGAGCGGATTGCCGCCGAACGTCGTGCCATGCACGCCTACGGTGAGGCCGCGCGCCGCGTCGGCGGTGGCAAGGCAGGCGGACATAGGGAATCCGCCGCCGATGCCCTTGGCGGATGTCAGAATGTCGGGATGAACGCCGGCGAGTTCGTAGGCGAAGAAGCGTCCGGTGCGACCGACGCCGGTCTGGACTTCGTCGAAGATGAGCAGGAGCTCGCGTCGGTCGCAGATCTCGTGCAAGCCCCGCAGGAAAGCGGGCGGGATCACGCGCACGCCGCCTTCGCCCTGGATGGGCTCGATCATGATGGCGGCCGTCTCCGGCCCGATCGCGGCTTCGACCGCCTCGATGTCTCCGACCGGGATCTGATCGAAGCCTTCGACCTTCGGCCCGAACCCTTCAAGGTACTTCTTTTGCCCGCCGGCAGCGATAGTGGCGAGCGTGCGGCCGTGAAAAGCGCCCTCGAACGTCAGGACGCGATAGCGCTCAGGATGGCCGCCGATCCACTGGCGCCGGCGCGCCATCTTGATCGCCGCCTCGTTGGCCTCGGCGCCGGAATTGGTGAAGAACACGAGATCGGCGAAGGTTGCATCCGCCAGACGGCGGGCAAACCGTTCGCCTTCGGGATTCTGATACAGGTTCGAGACGTGCCAGAGCTTCGAGCCCTGACGGGTCAGCGTCTCCACCATATGGGGATGGGCGTGTCCGACGGAGGTCACCGCAATGCCGGCGCCGAAGTCGAGATAGCGTTCGCCGGTCGTCGAGACGAGCCAGCACCCCTCCCCGCGCTCGAAGGCGACGTTTGCGCGCGCGTAGGTCGGAACGATCGCAGAAGTCGCCTGAACGGAATCCACGTCACGAGCTCCTTGTGCCGGTTTGTCACATCAGCAACCGGGACGGAACACAAAATAAAAACGCCGCCCCGCTGGGGCGGCCGCTGATGCGTCTGCAGCATAGCGGAAACGCCCGGATCTGGTCAAATGACCGGCGGCCGGGCCGAAAAAGTTCGCGCGCCCTTGCGCCGAGCCTCGCCATTGCTAACGCCTTGAGCCGACTCACGCAATTGGCGCCGGACGCCAGGATCGAAAGGGCTGGGGCGCCGAGAGCTGTTGAAAAGCCGGGCCTCGGGCGCCTTCCGACTCTTGCGCGAGATTCAACGAGTAGTGTAGTTTTTGCGTAGAAGGCCACGAGATATCGTGGCGGCGACATCAGCAAGCGTGGTCGTTCGCGTTTCGCCCGACGAACAGCGTCGTCGGGCGGAGGTGCCGGATTCTGCCGCCGACTATGCTTCTGACAGAGGTCTTGACGAACGAGGCGACAATGTCTTGGACGGACGAACGCGTGGAGCAGCTTCGGCAGGCGTGGATGGAAGGCAAGAGCGCCAGCCAGATTGCAAACCTCCTCGGGCACGGCCTGACCCGGAACGCCGTGATCGGAAAGGTGCACCGCCTCGGCCTCGCAGGCCGCGCCAAGTCCCCCGGCGCGGCGGGGACGCCAGCGCGTTCGTCCCCGTCTCAGCAAAGCGCCCGGCCTCTCGTATCGCCGCGCGCCGCGCAGGCCGCCCGGATCGTTCGCGGCGCGACCGCGCTTGCCATCCAGCCGCAGACGGCCATCGAGGCCGAGCCGCAAGAGATCGAGAGCCTCGTGCTTCCGATGTCGGTCAGGGTGACGATCGTCGAGTTGAAAGAAGCCATGTGCCGGTGGCCGCTCGGCGACCCATCGAGCCCGGAGTTCCGGTATTGCGGCTCGCCGACCCATGTGGGACCCTATTGCTCCTATCATGGCGGCCTTGCCTATCAGCCCGCCGACACGCGTCGGCGCGACCGCGACCGCGACCGCCGCCTTTCTCTGCGCTGACCACAGGCTGCGCGGGGGACTACGCCTTGCCGAAGGTCTCGTCGAAGGCGTAGCCCGTGCCGCGCACCGTGCGGATCGGATCGCGCTCCCGCCCGCGCGACAGGGCCTTGCGCAACCGCCCCACGTGAACGTCGACCGTACGTTCGTCGATCTCGGCGGCCTGCCCCCAGACGCCGTCGAGCAACTGCGCCCGGGTGAACACCCGGCCCGGCTTCTCCAGCAGATATTCGAGCAAGCGGAACTCGGTCGGACCGAGATGGATGTCCCGATTTCCGCGCCGGACACGCCGCGTTTCCCGATCGAGGTCGAGGTCGCCCGCTGCGAGCCGATCGGCGATCCGCTCCGGACGGCTCCGGCGCAGAAGCGCGCGCACCCGGGCCATAAGCTCGGGCACCGAAAACGGCTTGACCACATAATCGTCGGCGCCGACCGACAGGCCGCGCACCCGCTCCGCCTCCTCGCCGCGCGCCGTCACCATGATCACGGGCAGCGTGCGCGTATTCTCCCGCGCGCGCAGCCTGCGGCAAATCTCCAGCCCGGACACGCCGGGAAGCATCCAGTCGAGAATGACGAGATCCGGCGGGTTTTCCGCCAGCCGGAGTTCGGCCTCGTCGCCCCGCTCGACGCTTTCGACGACGTAGCCCTCCGCCTCGAGATTGTAGGAGAGCAATACCGCCAGATCGGACTCGTCCTCGACCACGAGAATGCGCGGAGCCGACGCCGCGTTGCTGCGGACGATCTCCCTGCGCGCTTGATTCATGCGTCGCCTCCGGCGGCTTCGACGTCGATGTCCGTCTCCTGCCGGCCGCGCGGACGCTCCGAGGGCATCGGCTCGCCCGTGACCAGATAGACGACCGTCTCGGCGATATTGGTGGCGTGATCGCCGATCCGTTCGATGTTCTTGGAGCAGAACAGCAGGTGGGCGCAGAACGAGATGTTGCGCGGATCCTCCATCATGTGCGTCAGGAGATCGCGAAACACCGAGTCTTCGAGCGCGTCGAGGTCGACGTCGCGCTCCCACACCTCACGCGCCCGCTCGGCGTCGCGCTGGGCGTAGGCGTCGAGCACGTCCTTCAGCAGTTCCGTGGCGACCTCGTTCATGTGCCTGAGGCCGACGATGGCCCGTGGCACGCGGGCTTCGGCCCCAAGTTTGATCGTGCGCTTGGCGATGTTTTTGGCGAGATCGCCGACCCGCTCGAGGTCGCCGGCGACGCGGATGGCGCCGATCAGCTCCCTGAGATCGACCGCCACGGGCTGGCGTCGGGCGATGGTCATCACGGCGAGATCTTCGATCTCACGCTGCAGCGCGTCGAGACGCGGATCGGCGGCGACGACCTGATGCGCAAGCACCGTGTCGCTGTTGGCGAGCGCGTCCACGGCCTCGACCACCATCTTCTCGGCGATGCCGCCCATTTCGGCGATCAGGCGCTCGAGCGTGTCGAGCTCCCTGTCGTAGGATCTGACGGTATGTTCGACCACGGCGTGTGCTCCCTCAGCCGAACCGGCCGGTGACGTAATCCTGAGTGCGCTTGTCGCGCGGCGAGGTGAAGACGGCGTTCGTCTCACTGAACTCGACCATCTCGCCGAGATACATGAAGGCCGTATAGTGCGAGACGCGCGCGGCCTGTTGCATGTTGTGGGTGACGATCGCGATCGTGTACTCCCCAGACAATTCGTCCAGGAGTTCCTCGATCTTGGCGGTGGAAATCGGATCGAGCGCCGAGGTCGGCTCGTCGAACAGGATCACTTCCGGAGCGATCGCGACAGTTCGGGCGATGCAGAGGCGCTGCTGCTGTCCGCCGGAGAGGCTGAGGCCGCTGGCGTTCAGTTTGTCTTTGACTTCGCCCCAAAGCGCGGTCCGCTTGAGCGACAATTCGACACGAGCGTCCATCTCAGATTTGGCGAGCTTTTCGTAAAGGCGCACGCCGAAGGCGATGTTTTCGTAGATTGTCATCGGAAACGGCGTCGGCTTCTGGAACACCATGCCGACGCGCGAGCGCAGAAGGTTAAGATCGAGGTCTTTCGCCAGAATGTTTTCGCCGTCGAGCAGAACCTCGCCTTCCGCCCGCTGTCCGGGATAGAGGTCGTACATGCGGTTCAGTACGCGCAGAAGCGTCGACTTGCCGCAGCCCGAAGGACCGATGAACGCCGTCACCTGGCCCTCGTAAAGGGACAGGGTGACGTCTTTGAGCGCCTTCGACTGGCCGTAGAAGAAGTCGAGACCACGGATGACGACCTTGTCCTTGGATGCGCTCGGCGCCTTGGCGGGCCTCGGGGCGCCGGTATGGTTGCTCATGAGCGAAAACCCTTTGATCTACTTTTGTGTTGTCGTGGCGGAGAGCGCGCGAGCCGCGATGCTGAGGGCGAGCACGGCAAATGTGAGGATGAGCGCACCCGTCCATGCGAGCTTCTGCTGTTCGGCGTAGGGGCTGCGGGCGAACTCGTAGATGATCAGCGGAAGGCTCGACATGGGTCCGCGCGGATCGAGGGTAAAAAGCGAATTGCCGAGCGCAGTGAATATCAACGGCGCCGTCTCACCGGTCATTCGTGCGATCGCCAGGAGGATCCCGGTTACGATGCCGGAGCGCACCGCCTTGTAAGCGATGTGACGGATCACCAGCGAACGTGGCATCCCCAAAGACGAGGCCGCTTCGCGCAGCGTGTCGGGCACCAGATTGAGCATATCCTCGGTGGTGCGCACCATGATTGGTGCGCCGAGAACCGCCAGCGCGACGCCGCCCGCAAGGGCTGAGAAGTGTCCGACTGGCACGACGAGCAGCTCGTAGATGAACAGTCCGACCACGATCGATGGCGCGCTGAGCAGAATGTCGTTGATGAAGCGCACGACCATCGCCAGGCGCGCATTGCGACCGTATTCGGCCAGGTAGGTTCCCGCCAGAATGCCGAGCGGCGCGCCGATCGCGAGGCCGATCACGGTCGTGATGATACTGCCCACGATCGAATTCAGGAGGCCGCCGACCACTCCGGGCGGCGCGGTGTTCTTGGTGAAGACGTCGAGCGACAGCCCGCCGAAACCGTTCCACAGCAAGGTGGCCAGGATGATCACCAGCATGCTGAGGCCGAGGGCCGTCGCCGCGTAGGCCAGAATCGTCCAGATGGCGTTGCGGCGCTTGCGCCCGGAATAGAGGTCCGCCATCGGCCTTATGCCTTCAACTCGAGGCGCGCCAGCATCCAGCGCGCGGCCGCAAGAACAATGAACGTGATGACGAACAATATGAAGCCGAGCGCCAGCAGCGACGAGGTAAACAGCCCCGGGTCCGCATCGGCGAACTGGTTGGCGATCATCGCCGAAATGGTGGTGCCCTGGGCGAGAATCGACGACTGGATCTTGGTCGCGTTGCCGATAACGAAGGTGACGGCCATAGTCTCGCCGAGCGCGCGGCCGAGGGCCAGCATCACGCCGCCGATCACGCCGACCCGCGTGTAGGGGAAGACGATGTTGCCGACGACTTCGAAGGTCGTCGCGCCGACCCCGTAGGCCGCCTCCTTCAGGACGGTCGGGACCGTGTCGAACACGTCGCGCGACACCGCCGTGATAAAGGGCAGGATCATCAGCGCGAGCACAAGCCCCGCGGTCAGCACGCCGTAGCCGAACGGCGGCCCTTGGAACAGAAAGCCAATGCCAGGAAGGTTGCCGAGCGTGTTGATGAGAAACGGCTGAATATAGAGCTGCATCACCGGCCGGAAATAATAGACGCCCCAAATGCCGTAGATGATGGAGGGAATGCCGGCGAGCAGCTCGATGGCGACGCCGATCGGCCGCCGCAAGGAGATCC
Source organism: uncultured Alphaproteobacteria bacterium (assembly GCA_963822215.1). Classification (GTDB taxonomy): domain Bacteria; phylum Pseudomonadota; class Alphaproteobacteria; order Rhizobiales; family Beijerinckiaceae; genus Roseiarcus. The sequence goes on along the minus strand of CAWGGX010000010.1, from coordinate 807,640 downwards.
AGCACAATTCGGTGAGGAAGACGGCGATGCCCAGACCGACTGGAACCGCGATCAGCATGGCGATCAGCGAGGTGACCAGCGTGCCGTAGATCGCAGTCGCGGCGCCGAATTGCTCTTTCGGCGGGCTCCAGGCGTCGGAGAAGAAGAAATTGATCCCGAACTCGCGGAAAGCGGGCCATGCGCCGACGAACAGCGAAATCGCGACCCCGAGAAGAAGGATAAGCACGATCAACGCCGAGGCAAGCGTCATCACGCGAAACCCGCTGTCGGAGAATTTCAGCCGTGAAAGCGCGCGCGCGCGGTCCATCGCCGAAGAGTGCGCGCCGCTCTGGGTCTGAAGTGCGGTTGCCGTCATCGTCGTTTCAACATTCTTGCTTGGGTTGGCGACATTCCGAGCGCGACAGCCAGGGGCGAGCGATTGCCGCTCGCCCCCGTGCTTCGCTCATTTCAGATTAATGTCCTTGGCCCACATCGTCTCGACCAGCTTGACGACGTTGTCGGGCATAGGGATGTAGTCCAGATCCGCCGCCATCTTGTCGCCCTTCTCGTAGGCCCACTTGAAGAAGTCGATCGCGTCCTTCGCGGCGGCCTTATTCGGGGGATCCTTGGGCAGCAGAATGAATGTCGCGGCGGTCATCGGCCACGACTTCTCGCCCGGCTGATTGGCCAGGATCAGGTAAAAACCGGGCGCATGGTCCCAGTCGGCGTTGGCGGCCGCGGCCTGGAAGGATTCCATGGTCGGGGTGACCACCTTGCCCGCCTTGTTCGCCATGGCGGCGTAGGTCAGTTTGTTCTGGTCGGCGTAGGCATATTCGACGTAGCCGATCGCGCCCTTGGTGGTGGCGACGTTGTTGGCGACGCCGTCATTACCCTTGGCGCCGATGCCCCCCGGCCAGTCGACCGTCGTCGCCACGCCGACTTTCGACTTCCAGTCCGGCGACACTTCGGCGAGATAATAGGTGAAGTTGAAGGTCGTGCCCGAGCCGTCGGCGCGATGGACCGGCACGATCGGCAGATTGGGCAGATCCAGCTTAGGATTAAGCGTCTTCAGCGCTGGATCGTTCCAAGTCGTGATCTTGCCTAGATAGATCTGTGCCAGGGTCGGGCCGTCGATGACGATGTCGCCGGGCTTTACGCCGGGGAGATTGACGACAGCCACGATACCGCCCATCACCATCGGCCACTGTGCAAGGCCAGCCTTTTCGAGCTCGGCGGGCTCCAGCGGCGCATCGGTCGCGCCGAACGTGACCGTCTTGGCCTTGATCTGCTTGATGCCGGCGCCCGAGCCGATCGACTGATAGTTCAGGCCGTTGCCGGTGTCCTTCTTATAGGAGTCCGCCCACTTGGCGTAGATCGGGAAGGGGAAAGTCGCGCCGGCGCCGGAGATGTCGGCGGCCGAGGCCATGCTGACTCCGGCGGCGAGCACGGCCGCGGTGATGAGGGATTTCATGAACATAAGTAGCTCTCCGGCAGACCATTGAGGTCAGGGTGCGTGCCTTCCCCGCGCGCATGCGCGGCAGGCTGGCGCCACGCTCCACCCTTACGCCGCCAACACCAGTCTTATATGACGTCCCAGCCATTGTTTTATGACATCGTAATCTACTGTGATGCATTATTAATTTGGCAATAGCCAGGTCGGAGCGGCGTTGCGTGACAGGCCGGTGATGTTCAAACGCGCCCCAGGATTTCCGTCCTGAGCGGGACTTGCTATTTCCACCTGACGTGATGCGGCCGCTGGCGACGAAAGTCGAGCGGTGATTGATGCGCCTCCTCACGTTCGGCTTGCGGCGATGGCGGCCGCCGAAATTATCTGGCGCATCTCCAGGGGCATATTTCACATTATAACTATGTATATGGCTGCGCCATCACAAGCATGTCGGCGGGCTTGTCATGGCGCTGGCGCGGCCCAATTTTGTGACGGATTTGTGCGCCTAACGCATTGAAATAATGATCTCGCTGCCAGAACTCCACTAGGCGCCGACCCGCAGGTTTCCAATTCGGCTCGTGTCGCACCCAACTTTGTAACTGTCGGCGCGTCTGGCCTCCAGCGAATTCCCTTCCACCGGCCTTCGGCCGGGCCCCTCCTTACTTCCGCCTGAGGTGAAGCGGCACGCTGGCGACGAAAGTCGAGCCATGATTGATGCGGCTCGTGATGCTCAGCTTGCCCCGGTGGCGGGTCAGAATATGCTTGACGATGGCGAGGCCGAGCCCCGTGCCGTTGCGCGCCCGGCTCTGGGTGGCGTCGACGCGATAGAATCGCTCGGTCAGACGCGGCAGGTGCTCCGGCGCGATGCCATGACCGTAGTCGCGTACTGTCAGCTGAGCCTCCTTCTCGGTCGCCGACACCGCGACCTCCACCAGGCCAGCGTCGGCGTCGGAGCGCACGCCGTATTTGATCGCGTTCTCGATCAGATTCTCGGCGACACGCACGAGTTCGTCACGGTCGCCGTTCACCGGGACAGGCTCGGGCGCGCTGAAACGGATTTCGGCTCCCAGCTCTTCGGCCATCGGCGATAGCGAATCGACGACGGCGCGGACGGTTTGGGCGAGATCGACCACGGTCTCGGGCCGCAGGTGCTGCTTCTGCTCGATCCGGGACAGCGACAACAGGTCCTCGATGAGCCTCGCCATCCGGCGGCCCTGGTCGCGCATGATGGCGAGGAAGCGGTCGCGCGCCTTGGCGTCGTCGCGCGCCGACCCTTGCAGGGTCTCGATGAATCCCAGCAGCGAGGCGAGCGGAGTGCGCAGCTCGTGGCTGGCGTTGGCGATGAAGTCGACCCGCAGCCGTTCGACCCGCCGGATTTCGGTCAGGTCGCGCAGCGTGACGAGGACCGCCTCGACCTCTCCGCCCGGGGAAGACAGCGGCGCGACAGAGACCTCGAACAGGCGCTCGACCGGCACGCGCTCGCTCCATTGCACCGTCTCGCCTTCCCCACTGGCGATCACCCGACGAAAGGCGTCGACGACGTCGGGGGCGCGCAGGGCGAGCACCAGCGGGTCGCCGAGCTTGAGCGCTACGAGCAGATTGAGCGCCGGCCTGTTCGCCGCCGCGACGCGGCCATCGGCGCCGACGATCAACGCCGCCTCGGGCATCGCCGCGACGAGCTGAGCGGCGAACGATGATTGGATCATGTCGGCTACGCGGCTGCCCACTGCGTTTGTCATCGTCGGCTCCGATCACTCGTCCGACGCGGCCGATAGCGCCTCACGCAGCGAGCGCCATCGGCGCGCCGCCTCGACCGCGCCAAGCAGCGCCATGGCGGCGATGAAGGGCACAATGTAGTACACGCCGCGAAACAGAAGGAGCGCGGCAAGCAGGGCGTCGACGTCCCCGCCGACGGCCTGGAGAATGGTCGCCTCGAACACGCCCAGTCCTCCCGGCGAGTGGCTGGCGATGCCGAGCATCGCGGCGAACGAATAGAGCGTGGCGAAGGTCGGAAAGCCAATGACAGCGTCCTTGGGCAGCAGCACATAGAGCGCCGCCGAGGCCGAGCAAACGTCGATCACGCCGAGCGCCGTCTGTCCCAAGGTCAGCAGCGGGCCGGGCAACCTGAAATTTCCAAGCGCCGGCGCGCGGCGCCAGCTCAGGACGCCAACCCAAACGAGATACAGCGCGAGCAGGGAGATCGCCGAGAGGCCGATCAGCTTATTCGCCAACGAGTTGAAGTGGTTGATCTCGGCGACCGCGTCGGAGGTGAAGATGAAGCCGAAGCCGACAATAAGCCCCATACCGAGCCAGAACGTGACACCGGCGACGATCGTCAGGCTGGCGATGTTCCGGGCTGTGAGCCCAGCCGGCGCGTAAAGCCAGTAGCGGACTGCGCCACCGGTGACCAGCGGAAAGCCAAGCGTGAACGAGACCGCATAGCTGGCGAAGGACGCCAGCGCCGTCAGCCAGTAGGGCACCTTGACGCCGATATGGCGGAGCGCCAGGCCGTCGTAACCGGTCAAGGCCAGATAGCTCAGTGCGGTGAAGCCGAAGGAAAGCAGGATCTGGTCGCGACCGGTCGCCGCAAAGGCGGATCCGAACTTGACGGGGTCGATGCGCATCAGCGTGCGCACAAAGATCGTCAGCGAAATGGCGATGATCAGAACGCTCGCCGTCAGCCCGAGTCGCCGCAGCGCTGTGCGATGGCGCCCGATGGCTGCAACGAGTCGCGCAGCGAGACCTGGGAGATCCGGGGGAGGCGGCGCGCTGCCCGGCGCCCAGTGCGAGGCCGGGCGTCGTTCCTGCACCTGAGCCATGCCACCTTCCTTTGGAGCCGGCGCCGCCTATAGGGCCTGCGCCGATTGCGCGCAAGCGCATGACAACAGATCGGAACGGCGAATTGTGGCCGCGTTCGCACGATCGCCCCACGTCTGGTCGTGGCCCTGAGCGTCGCAAGCGGCTACGATGGCGCGTATCGGAACGAGAGGAGGCCCCGGTGAGCGTCGTCAAGCGCGTCCTTGTCGTTGGGCTCGGCACGATGGGGACGAGCCACGCCCGCGCCTACCAGGCAATCGATGGTTTCGAACTCGTTGGCCTATGCACGCGCAACGCCGCCGGCCGCCGCGATCTCGACCGGGATTTCCCCAGCGTCCCGCGCACCGACGATTTCGGCGAGGCGCTCGCGGCGCTGAAGCCCGACGCAGTCGCGATCGCCGCGTACACCGAGCACCACGCGCCGATGGCCCTCCAAGCGCTCGAGGCCGGCGCGCATGTTTTCTGCGAGAAGCCGCTGGCCGACACGCTGGCCGGGGCCGAGGCCGTTGTCGCCGCGGCGAAGGCGGCCGGGAAGGCGCTGCTCGTCGGCTACATCCTGCGCGTCCATCCGTCCTGGACCCGGTTCGTCGAGATCGGCCGCACGCTGGGCAAGCCGCTCGTCATGCGGATGAACCTGAACCAGCAGTCGTCCGGCTCGTTCTGGGAGGTGCACAAGAATCTCATGAAGTCGACCTCGCCGATCGTCGACTGCGGCGTGCATTATGTCGACGTGATGTGCCAAGTCACGCGGGCGAAGCCGGTCGCGGTGCATGCGGTCGGCGCCCGGCTCACCAATGAGATCGCCCCGACCATGGTCAACTACGGCCATCTGCACATCGCCTTCGACGACGGTTCGGTCGGCTGGTACGAAGCTGGCTGGGGCCCGATGATGAGCGAGACCGCCTTCTTCGTGAAGGACATGATCGGACCGAAGGGCTGCGTGTCGATCGTCGCCAGGGAAACGGCGGGATCCGACGTGAAGTCTTCCGATCACGACGCCCACACTCGCACCAACGCGCTCCGCATCCACCACGCCGCCCTCGACGCCGAGGGACGTTTCGTCACCCCCGACGCGATCGAGACAACGGAGGACGAGCCGGGCCATCAGGAGCTTTGCGAGCGCGAGCAGCGGCTGTTCTTGAAGGCGATCCGGGGCGAGGTCGACCTGACGGATCACTGGGCCGACGCGATCAATTCGCTGCGCATCGTGTTCGCAGCCGACGAGAGCATGCGGACCGGCGAGGTCGTCAGGCTGTAAGTCCGGCGGCTCGCGGCGGCCAACGCGGTCCGCCGCTGAGAATCCGGTTTCCCTGCTAGCAGGGAATTTTCTTGCGCTGCGGTCGGCGCTCCGTTCCAGGAAGCGATGCAATGTCATGGTGTTGCCCGATTTACAATCCGCCGGTTGCGCTCTCGGGCGGGCGCGGAACAGGGAATACCAAGCGACCGGAACAGGGAATTCTTGCGCGTTTTCGGAGCGGATCAGGGAAAGAACAGGCGGCCGAAAAGAGGGCGCACGATCGGGCGCAGCCAGGTTGCAATCTGGGGAGCCCCATCAACGGGCGCCGAACGGCGCGCCGCCTCAGAACGGCCAACACATAGTGGATCGCGCGACGATTTCCGGCATCCTCGTTTGGCGCCGGCCGGCTTTTCGCGTAAGGGGTCGGCTCGACCGGAATTCGCGAAACTTTCGCGCGAATAAGGGACGCGGATCGCTTCGAAATCAGGTCGAGGGGCGAGATCGCCCGACATTGGAGGACCTCAGGGATGAAATTCGCAATACCTTTTTGCGCGGCTCTGTTTTGCGCGGGCGCCGCGCAGGCCCAGACCGACCTGTCTGCCTATGCCGACGCCAACGGCAATCTCGACGTGCAGAAGCTGACCTGCAAACAACTGGCCGGCACCTGGCAGGAAGACGCCGACTTCCTGACCGTCTGGTACAGCGGCTGGTACAATGGCCTCGCTGACTACAGCAAAATGAAGGTCGATCGCGCCAAGGAATTGGAGCATCGCGTCATCGTCTACTGCAAGGCCCATCCGGCAACGAAAGTGATCACCGCGATGGACATCAACATCAAGCAGATGCGCAAGGAAGCCGGCATCACCGTCATCGACGAAAAATAGCCTGACGCTTTAGCCTCATCGAGACCGAATTGAGAAAATTGGAAAGTTGGACATGCACACTCTAAACATCGCTTGCGCAAAATTCTTTGCTCCGTTCCGGCGCGCGGCCTGGCGCGCCGCACTCATCGCCGGCGCAACGCTCGCCGCGTCGGCCTCCACCTCCCAGGCCCAGGTGGGTTTAGCGACCTACGCCGACGACAAGGGCTATATCAACGTCAAGGCCCTGACCTGCGCGCAGCTCGCCAACACGAGCCAGGACGACGCCAACTTTCTCGGCGTCTGGTACAGCGGCTGGTTCAACGGCCACATGAAGAGACACGCGATCAATATCCAGCGCACCAAGGACGGAATCCACGCTGTCATCGAATATTGCAAGGCCAATCCCGACAAGGAAGTTGTCGAGGCGGTCGAAGACTATGTGAAGAAGGTGCAGGCTGGGCAGTAGGCCCGAGGCTCGGCAGGCGCTTTCCTCCCCTGCGACGCCTTCGAAGCGGGTGAGGATGGCGGTCTGTCTGGTTGGATTTCGAATCTGAGGGGCAGGAAGGCGGCGCCGCAAAGCAATACCGCCTACACGCGCGAGCCGTCGTCCGGCGAAAGCGTGACGTTCCTAGGAGCCTGTCCAGATAATCAATATTTGACGAAAATTGATCAATATATCGTGTCTACTCCGCTACGGTAGCCACGATATATTGAGCAAGAGGACCGTTTCTTGCATTTCTTGGACAGGCTCCTAGGTTCGACCGCAGTCGTCATTGCGAGGCGCGAAGCAACGAAGCGACCCCGGGGTTCGTAGAGCGCCCTTCGAGGCGCTGGATTGCTTCGCTTCGCTCGCAATGACGGGCGGGGAGCGACCTGAAGTTATGGCGCTTTACGGTCCCGCTCGCTGACCGCCTCGGCTCTCGACCTCGGCGATGAAAGCGGCGACGGATCGGCCGATGGTCTCGGGATGATCCTCCTGCAGGAAGTGGACTCCGGCCCCGAGCCTCACGAGGCGGCAGTTCTGCAGCTTGCCGGCGAAATCTTCGGCAAAGGCCGGCGAGACGAGCGCGCCCGGATCGGCCGAGAACAGGAGTTTTGGATAGGCGGAGGCGGCGAGCGCCGCATGCGCCCGCTCGATCGTCGCGACGACGTCGGCGGGCTCCCCGGCGATCGGGATCTCGTTCGGAAAACGCCAAGTCGGCCGGCGCGACTGCGGCGTCGGGAAAGGGGCGCGATAGACCGCCATCTCCTGGTCGGTCAGCTTGCGTCGCATCGAGCCCGGCAGCACCCGCTCGACGAACGCGTTCTCCTTGAGGATCAGGGTCTCGCCTTCGCCCGGCGTCCGAAACTTGCGGAAGATTTCGCGCCCGCGCGAGCCCCTGACGAAGTCCTCCCAAGTCGGGAACGGCCGGACAAACTCCATGAACGCCAGCCCGCGCACGAACTCCGGCCGCCGCGCCGCGAGGTGGAAGGCGAGCGCCGTCCCCCAATCCTGGGCGACGAGATAGGCCGACCCGATGCCAGCCCTCTCGATAAAGGCGTCGAGATAGCGAACATGGTCTTCAAGGCGATAGGCGATATCGGGCTTGCCCGATTGACCGAAGCCGATCAGGTCCGGAGCGACGCAATGCGCGACCTCGGCGACGAGCGGAAGGATGTTGCGCCAGATATAGGAGGATGTCGGATTGCCGTGCAGAAACAGCGCGACAGGCGCGCCCCCGCGGCCCGCCTCCCGATAGGCCATTTCGGAATCGAGGACCGGGAGCGTTGGCAGGCTGACGTCTGGATTCATGGCTGGGATTCCGCTTTGGTCAAAGTGAAGGCGTTCTCGTTCCCCGGTAACTGTGGAGAGCCGGGCGTCTTTCGACGCCCTATGATGGGGAAAGGCAGGGATGGGGGGTCGCGCCAACCCCGCGCCGAACGGGCCTCGCGCATCACGAGGATAGAACAGACACCTCCGACTGCCTGATCCGTGGTCGGCGTCAACCCGCGGACTTTGATCCGGGGGCCGCCAACGCGGGGCGCTCTGCGCATCTTGACCCCTCCGCTCGGATCAGGCGTTTTGGCTTCCAACAGCTTTCGTGAACGGCCGGCCGGCAGGGCCGCTCACCAAAGCTCTTGGAGAGACCATCGCAGCGTCGGATCGACGCAGTCACCCGAAGGGCCGGCGCGGAGCGACGGAGCGCCATCGGGCGCTTGACGGCGGCGGTTCGGCGTGGCCACGCCTCGGCGGGTAGATGTGTGAATCTCGTAGCCCACGAGGGGGAGGGAATGTCGCCGGCCTTCGATTTCGTTGACATGGGAGCATCAGGGCTCCTTGAACACGGTGGCAAAGACAATGTGCTTGAAGCGCTCGAGCGGCTCGCCGTTCCGCTCGACTTTCATTCGCAGGATCGCGCCCTCCCACGAAGACAGCAGGAATTCCGCAAGTTCTTCTGGCGCAAATTTGGAAGCGATCTCGCCCGCCGCCTGGCCCTCCGCGATGCAGGCGGCGAAGGGCGCCCGCCACTCGGCGAAGATCTCAGCAAGCCGCAATCGCAGCCTCTCGCTCTGCGGCGCCGCCTCCAGGCTGAAATCGCCAATCAGACAGCCGCGGCTGAACTCGGCCTTGGCGAGACGATCGGAGATGAGGTCCAGATAGCGCTTGAGGCGCCGGCAAGGACTCCGGCTTCGGTCGCCGAGCGTCTCCGCGACGAGCCGCTTGAGGTCGTCGAAATAGCGGTCGAGCACTTCGCGGGCGAATTCCTCCTTCGAGCGGAAGTGGTTGGTGAACGAGCCCTGGGGCGCCGGCGCCTCGGCCACGATGTCGCGCACCCCGGCGCCGACATAGCCCTTGCGGAACATGACCCTGAGGCCTGCGTCGAGAATGCTGTCGCGAAGGGACTCTCGTGCCATGCACCTTAAATACATACGTCCGTATTGCCAGTCAAGAATGGCCCTAAGCGCAAAACGGAGCGAGGACAACGGAATTCATTTCGAGGCTTGGCGGCCCAAGGGGACGCCGGCGGATGGCTCTAACCCTTGGCGCCCGTCTGGCGCCCTTTCCAAGCCCCGGTGCTGTGCTGGTCTGGCTGTCGGTCCCGACGACGTCGTGGGCGCTTGGCGATCAAATCCTGACGCTTGGTTCCTCTGCGCGGGCAGCCCCGACGGCGCGGCGCGCGGCGAGAGAAGGCGGATTGCGGACATATGCGGATCGCGGCCGTGGAGGTGACACTGGATAATTCCGCTCGCCCGACGGTGATCACTGTGCTTATTCGCCCTAATGGAATTGTGCGAAAGGAGACGCGAAGCCGGCCCTTGGCCGCGCGGCATGAGGGCTGATAGTAACCGATCGCGGGATGCTACAGGTCGAGAAGCTTGATCAGCTTCGCCCGGGCACGGTTCAAGCGACTCTTCACCGTTCCAATCTCTACCTGGCAGATTGCGGCCGCTTCTTCATAGGTATGACCGCTCGCGCCCACGAGTATTAGGACTTCGCGTTGGTGATTTGGAAGCTTGACCAATGCTCTGCGGAAGTCTTGCAGATCAATGTGACCTTCCTGACCGCCCGAGACCGCGAGACGTCCCGCGTGCACGCCGTCCCCATCCTGCACCTCGCGGGCGCGCTTGTGAAAATCGGAATAAAAGACGTTCCGCAAGATCGTCAGCAACCAAGCCCTCAGATTTGTCCCTACTTGAAATTGATCAGATTTGCTCCATGCACGCAGAAGCGTTTCTTGCACGAGGTCGTCACCGGCGGATACCGATCCGGAAAGAGAAATCGCGAATGCCCGCAAATACTTAATTTCGGCGATGAGGTCGTTTCGGAAGTCATCCGACGGCAGCGCTCCTGTCATTCGGCTTGCAGCGCTTCTCGATTGGAAAAAGATCGGGGAATGTCCCAAACAGGCGTGCATGACATATCCTTCCGCGCCATCGGCAGCGTGTGGTCGCGGCTCGCTGCCTGCGACCGGAAAACCTAGTCGGACGAAACCGTGAAAGGGGAGAATCGGAAACTACTCACAACGGCGTCGGAACGAGCAGATTTCGAAGGGCCGGCGATAGGAAGGGTCGACCGCTGGTCGTAGACATCCGGCGGCGAGGCGTAGAAGAGTGGACCTGACAATATTTGCGTTGGGGGAGTGATCAGCGACATAGACACGTTGCCGTCGTTGTTTTACGGCCGGCAGACCATTGTGTGACGGGATCTAGTTTCAGGCGTCGACCAAGCCTTGATATCGAGTACGTGCTCGGGCCCGAGGCGGTCGCGCAAACAGGTAGCGGCATGCTGATTGGCGAGGACCTCGGCATCAAGCTTGGGGACATGGTTCTCCAAATGCTCGGTCGCGCGAAGCGCGTGCGCACCGGGGTGGAAAACACCACGTTCGTCGACGGCGCCGGAAAGACGCGCGACATTGACGATAAGAGGGCATTCTGGGCAGGTCGGTAGGTGATGAAGCTGGGATTGAGCCTGCCGCTGGCGGCCGCCCGCGGCTTTCCTGGCTGTCGGAGGTCCGCGGAGAATTCGCATCCGCCAGGCGAGCGCAGCTGCTGAACTTTCGAACCTTAGGGGCCACGCTCTGGCGTCGGCGGCGCGAAGCTCCAACAAGTTGGCGCCAATTTCGGGCCCCGGCGAAAAGAGGACTGAATCGCAAAGACGATGAGCATCATCAGGACGAGGGCGCTCAATCAACATCGGCGTCTGCCGGGAGCCGGTAGCGCCTAATGCACTGTCCGAAATCCGGACACTGGGAGTCCTGCCCTTCGGCAGCAGCGCAACGAGATCCGAGGCGCCCGTCTGTGAGGGAATGGCGCTCGCCAATTCGCGCGGCAGCCCGCCAATCAGCGATGTCAATCGCTCGCCGCCCGCTTCCCTCGGCATTCGCGCCAGGCTCATGGCGTCGCGCCATGGATCGACATCATTCGGGCAGGCGCGGAGAGGGCGCTGGGCTTCGTTCCATTGCGGTCCGCGCCGACCGGCGCGCCAAAGAATTCGTCGAACTCCGGCCGGGATCAGAGGCCTCAGGGCGGCAAGAGTTCATGTCGCGACCCGGTCGGAAACCGGCGCCGCTGATAGCGCCGGTTCAATCGCTGGCTCCTTCTGCTTTGCGCGACACGTGGGCGGATTCGGATTGCGTTTCCTTGATAGCGTCAATCACCGACCGAGGATCCGCCGGTTGGGACATCGCTTCGGCCAGGTCGTCGACCCGATCGTGGAGGTGCGGGCTGTCTTGCCGAAGCTCCTCGATCAGCGCGACCACCTTGGCGATCTTTTGCTCACTCAGGATCGTCAACTCCAGATTGAGCAGTTCCCGGCGCTGAGTCAGGCGATCGTCTCCTTTTTGCGTCGTGAGGATCAGGATGACCAAGTAGAGGGACGCCAGCGACGCCGCGCCCGCCAGCCATGCGAAGGGGGGCGGGTCGAGCGCGCGATAACCAAGAGCCGCGGCCAAGCCGTTCAGACCCATCCAGCCGACAACGAAGACCGTCAGCGCCGCGATGAAGTTGGCGCTGTCCAAGCGCGATGTGATGCGGTCGACGACGCGTTGATGATGGGTGGCGTTCGCATGATGGTCGGCGTCGAGCCCGGCGATCGACTGGATCGTTTCTTCGATATGGATCGGCGGGATCGACGAAGCGGCGTCCGCTTCAGGCACTGGCCGTCCTCTGCAAGGGGCGCGCCGCATTCCACTCGGATCCCGTCGCCAAGATTCGAAGCGGACCGCGCCGGTCGAACGGGCGTTTTCGGCGCGGATCAGGGAAAGAACAGGCGGGCGAAACGAGGGCGCGAGACCCGGCGCGGCCGGGTTGCAAGGCGCAGCCAGGATCCACTTCCGCTCCGCGTGCAAGGCAGCCCATGTGATCGTCATGGAGCGGCTCGCGTCTCTTCCCGTCCAAGAGGTCTGTTGCGCACCGACACCTTATGCTTAATGGCGACAAGCCATCGAACCCGGGCGCATGGTCATGCGAAGACGGACCGAGGATTGACGCCGTTTCGCCGGACCGCGATGGTTTTTGGCCCAGTCGCAGGCGCCTGAGCGCGACGAACGTTTCGTGAGGCGGCAAGCGTCGGAACCCTGGGAGCGGACCTTGGAAACGCGGGATATTGTTTTCATCGCACTTTTTGCGGCCATTATGGCCGGGCTGGCCGTCTTCCCGCCGATCATGTTGCCGGTCGTCGGCGTTCCGATCACGGCGCAATCGCTCGGCGCCATGCTGGCGGGCGGGGTGCTGGGCGCCGCGCGTGGCGGCCTGTCGATGGCGCTCTTTCTCGCGCTCGTTGCCTTCGGTTTGCCGCTGCTGCCGGGCGGCCGCGGCGGCTTCGGCGTGTTTTTCGGGCCCACCGGCGGCTTCCTCATCGGCTGGATCGTCGCCGCCGTCGTGGTCGGATTTCTTGTCGAACGGATGTGGAGTGGACTGAACTATCTGACGGCGTTTCTGGCCTCCGTCGTCGGGGGCATCCTTGTGCTGTACGCAATTGGCATACCGTGGGTCGCCCTTGTCGCCAGGATTCCGCTATCCAAGGCGTTTCTCGGCTCGCTTCCCTTTATTCCAGGCGACATCGTCAAGAGCGTGATCGCGGCGGCGGTCATTGTCATCGTCAAGCAGTCCTATCCGATCATCACACCTTCCAAGCGTGAGGCCGCCCTGTTTCGCTGACAGGGAGAGCCATGTCGATGATCTCCTTTTCCAACGTCTGCGTTCAGAAAGGGACCAAGCGGGTTCTGGACGGCATCAGCTTGGAACTCTCCGAGCGGCGGATTGGCGTCGTCGGCAGAAATGGCTCTGGTAAAAGCACTTTTGCACGACTTTTCAACGGCTTGGAACGACCGACGTCCGGCACGGTGAGCATCGACGGGTCCACCGAGCCGAAAGACCTGCGACGAAAAGTCGGCTTTGTCTTTCAAAATCCGGACAACCAGATCGTTTATCCGATTGTCAGCGAGGACCTTGCCTTCGGACTCAAAAATCTGAAGCTTCCCGCATCCACGATCCGGGAAAGGATCGCCGAGTTCGCGGCGCGTTTTCGGATCGAGCACTTGCAGGACCGATTGGCCCATCAGCTGAGCGGGGGAGAGCGCCAGATGGTCGCCCTGGCCGGCGTTATGGTCATGCGGCCGCAAATGATCGTTTTCGACGAACCGACCACGTTGCTCGACTTGTGGAACAAAAAAAACGTGATGAAGACCATCGAATCGTTGGATGAATACGTGGTCGTAGTGTCTCACGATACCGAGCTCTTGCATAATTTCGATCGAGTGCTCCATATCGAGGAGGGCAAGATCGTCGGCGACGGCGAACCCAATTCGGTCGTCGCCGAATATATCGCGAGATCAGAATGCTGATCGACCTCTACGTTTTCGGGGACAGCCCGATCCACAAGGCTCCGCCGGGTGTGAAGCTTCTGGCGCTCGTCGCCTTTTGCAGCTTGAACTTCATTTTTGCCGGCTGGACGACCCTTGCGATTGGGTCGGTCATCGTCATCGCGGGATGCTGGCTGGCCGGAATCGCCGTCCGCCGGGCCTGGGAATGCATGCGACCCGCCCTCTGGATTCTCGGCGTCATATTCGTCGCGCAGCTCATGCTCGACGGGGTTGAATCGGCGAGTTTCGTCGTGGCGCGGTTTTCCCTGCTGATACTGGGCGCGTCGCTGGTCACCATGACAACCAAGACAAGCGAGTTTGTCGATGGAATCCTCGCCGGATTGCGGTACGCGCCGTCGTGGTTGCCATCCGATCAGGTCGCCTTGGCGTTCTCCCTGGTCCTGAGGTTCATCCCGCTCGTGCGGATGACGCTGGAAGAGGTTCGGATGGCGCAGAGGGCCCGCGGATTGGATCGAGACATCAAGGCGATTGTCGTCCCGCTCGTCGTGCGAACGCTCAAGACGGGTGACCAGATCGCCGAGGCGATTCAGGCTCGGACCCCTCTTTAGATGAACCGGCGAGCTGCTCGTGAAAGCCTTTCTCGCAGGCGCCTCGGCATTGTCGTCAACCTGTTCTTCCCGCCAGTGGCGCCGCTGATCACCATGCTGATGCTCGGCAACCTGTTCCGCGAGGTCCTGGTCGTTAACCGGCTGGCGAGGACCGCGGCCAACGACCTGATGAACGTGATCATCATCGTCCTGACGGTGGCGATCGGCTCCACGATGGCGGCCGACAAGTTCCTCACCGGCTCGACCATCGAGATCATCGTCCTCGGCCTCGTCGCGTTCCTGTTCGGCACCGGCTCGGGCGTGGTCGGCGCCAAGCTCATGAACCTGTTTCTGAAGGAGAAGATCAACCCGCTGCTCGGCTCGGCGGGGATCGCCTCGGTGCCGATCGCGGCCAGGGTCAGCCACAATGTGGCGCTCGAGTACGACAAGGAGAACTACCTCATCCATCACGCGATGGGGTCCAACCTCGCCGGCGTGTTCGGCACGGCGATCTCCGGCGCCATCATGCTCGCGCTGCTCGGCGTCAAGTAGGAAGCCCGGCGGTTCATCGAGGGCGGCGGCCGCTCGCCGCCGCGCGGTCCCCTCTTACTGACTCGCCGCTTCTGCTGGCGCGACGTTCTTTGCGCTGCCGAGGCTCAGCCAGACGTTCGGATCGTCCTGGGCCTGGCGCTTGTAGAACGTGTAGCCGGTCGCGTTCCAGGGGCGGATGTCGTCGGCGAGATTGTCGAGTACGAAGTCGCCGCGGTCCGTCTTGACGGTCAGCACCGCATGACCCTCGCCGTTGAGGTCGCGCACGATCGTCATCAGCAGCGCCTGTCGCGGGAAACCGCGCTCGATCAGGAGCTTGCGCTTGAAGAGCGCATAGATCTTGCAGTCGCCCTTGCCGTCCACGGGATAGTCCCAGTGGTCGAGCGTGGTGCCCCAGTGGTCGAGGTTGCTGATCGGCTCGATCACGGTGTTGGCCAGGGAATTGACGTCGTTGAGGATCTTCCACGTCTGGCGGCTCAGGCGGAGGTCGACGGGCTCGAGCTTGCCGGACGCGCATTCCTCGGCGTGGCGGCTGCAGAAGTCGACCCAGCCGTAGGGGATCGTGGTCTGCCCGCCGACCGGCGTGTAGCTCGCCTTCGGCAGGCCTTCCGAGGCTTCGCCGAAGCTGTTCCACGCCAGTCCGACGATGACCGCTGCGGTGACGAAGGAGAGAAACCGGTTGACCATGATCGTGTTCGCCGTCGTTCGATCAGGCCAGCATCGCGGCCGCCGCTTGGCGCCGGGGCAAAAAATTCGCTCGAATTTTATCGATCGGGGCCTTGTGCCGACGTGAAATTTCTTAATCTTGACAATGCGTTTGCTTTAATCCCGGTTTACCGTGTTCCGTTGCGGAACGTTTACCGTGAGCCCCCCGGGGTCTTCCTCGCCGTCAAGAGTTTGTCGTCCTCCTTCGCTATCGGCTATGACGGAGACGGCGACCAAGGCGTTGGGAGATGGAATGGCGGACGCGGCGGGCGGCTCTCAGAACTCTTCGTTCCAACGGACGGCGTTCGCCGCCCTCGCCGCGCTGGGCGTGGTGTTCGGCGACATCGGCACAAGCCCGCTCTATACCCTGAAAACCGTATTGGACTATACCGGGCCCCATCCGGACGCTTCCGCCACGCTCGGCGCGCTGTCGCTGATCGTGTGGACGCTCTTCATCATCACCGCCATCAAGTACGTCAACTTCGCCATGCGGGTCGACAACGACGGGGAGGGCGGCATCATCGCGCTGATGACCCTCCTCGGCGTCAAGAAGCATCAGCGACCGATCATCATCGCGGTCGGCCTGTTCGGCGCGGCGCTCATCTACGGCGACGGCGCGATCACGCCGGCGATCTCGGTGCTCTCGGCCCTCGAAGGCGTGGAGCAGATCGCTCCGAGCCTTCAAACCTACGTGTTGCCGGCGGCGTCGATCATCCTGCTGGTTTTGTTCGCCGTCCAACCGTTTGGGACCGCCGCGATCGGTCGCGCCTTCGGCCCGGTCATGTTCCTCTGGTTCGTCGTGATCGCCCTCCTCGGCGTTTATGGAATCGCCCAGCACCCGGACGTCATCCAGGCGATCAACCCCCTCTGGGGCCTTGAGTATCTGGCGCGCGGCGGGGCGACCGGCTTTCTGGTCCTTGGCGGCGTGTTTCTGTGCGTCACCGGCGCGGAGGCGCTTTATGCCGACATGGGCCATTTCGGCGTGGGGCCGATCCGGCTATCGTGGTGGGCGGTGGTCTTTCCGGCGCTGATCCTCAATTACGCCGGACAGGCCGCGATCGTGGTCGCGGGCGCGCCGACAGAGGGCAACATCTTCTATCGCCTCTGCCCGGGGCCGCTGCTGACCCCGCTGATCCTTCTCGCAACCATCGCCACCGTCATCGCCAGCCAGTCGATTATCACCGGCGCCTATTCGATGACCCGTCAGGCGATCCAGCTCGGCTGGCTGCCGCGCATGACCATCACGCAGACCTCGGAGGAGGGCTACGGGCAGATCTATGTCGGCACGGTCAATTGGCTCCTGATGATTGTGACGCTCCTGCTGACGATCGGCTTCGGCAAGTCCGACAATCTGGCAGCCGCCTACGGCATCGCGGTGTCGGCGACCATGCTGATGACGAGCGTGCTCCTGTTCATCGCCATGCGCGAGGTCTGGAATTGGCCGGTTTGGGCCGCGGGCGCGATCGCGGCCTGCTTCATCGTGGTAGACGGCAGCTTCCTCGCCGCCAACATGGCGAAGGTTCTTGAGGGCGGGTGGGTTCCGCTGCTGCTCGCTTCGCTGGTTTATGGCGTCATGTGGATCTGGCACCGCGGGGCGACGGCGGTGCAAGCCCGGGTCGAGGCTGGACTCACCCCGCTTTCGGAGATGGACGAATTGCTGAAATCAGGGAAGATCGCGCGCGTGCCGGGCGCCGCGGTGTTCCTGACCCGCGCCAGGGACAAGACGCCGCCGGTCATGGCCTGGCATGTGCGTCAGAACCGCGCGCTGCACCAGAACGTGGTGGCGCTGACCCTTGCCACCCTCTCGGTTCCCTGGACGGAGCCGGAGGAAAGGGTGACGGTGACGCACGAAGCCGAGGGCTTCTGGCGCGCCGAAGCACGGATCGGCTTCATGGAACATCCCGACGTTCCGGCGATTCTGGCCGAATGCAAGAAGCAGGGCGCGCAGATCGATCTCGACGACGTGACGTTCTACGTCGGCGCCGAGACGATTGTCGCGGCCGAGGACGGTAGCGGACTGCCGCGCTGGCAGGAAGCGCTGTTCGCGGCGATGAGCCGCAACGCAGGGCGCATCAGCGATTATCTCGCGCTTCCCTGCGACCATGTGGTGGAGATCGGGCGGGAGATCGAAATCTGAAGGCTTCCCCCAGCGATGCCTTCCCGTGGAAGAGGAGTGCGCGCTCCCATGGAGCGCGTCGCTTGATAACCTATCCGTAGTGAAATGATGTCAACTTCATCCGTTGCGCGTTTGTGTTGCGCTCAACACCGGTCGCAGCGATGCACGAGGACCTACAATCGAACGCGGCGGCGCCGCGCGGGACCCAACTCCTAGAAGAGTTTCTCGACGTCGTGCCCGAGCTGGCGAAACTCGGCCCTGAGGGTGAGCCGCAGGCCTGGGCGACCATCAACCTCTTCGCCCAATATTGGGATTGTCTGCTCGATCACGTCGACGAGCGCGACGACAAGTTCCGCTTCGACGTCGTTCGGGGACTGAGGAAGCTCTATAACCTGCACTGCGAAACGAACGTTCCTGTCGCCTGCGGCCTGTTGATCGTGGCGCTGAATATTGAAGCGAGCCTGCTTTGCGATGAGGACGCGCGCCTCGTCCGCTCATTGACGGCCCTGCAGGTGGCGAAGGCGAGGATCAGCGCCGCGGCGCCGGCGGACACGATGCAAAGCGGAACGGACCCGGAGCAGGTTGCGCATGCTTCCGACACCCGTCGTTCCGGCGACGGCGACCGCGGGGACTTCGACATTGCGCGCGATCCCCGCGAGGAGGGGGCGGCCGCCGGACCTCAAGCGCCCCTCTCCCCGCAGGCGGCGCCGCCCCGCGAGGGCGAACTGGCGCTCTTCGCTGTCGGCAGCCTGCGGAGCCGGTTCGTCACCTAGAGGGCACGCTATAGAGCCTCTCATGCGGTCGCGTCCCGGGCCGGCGAGGTGGGATCGACGGGCTGACGATGGAAGCGCCGCAGCCGGACGGCGCTGCGACCAGCCTGCCGTTCCCGGGCGCGGATTCAATGTTATCAAGGCTTTGCGGAAGATTTCTCGGGCGGGGGTCGCCCGCCGGGAAGCGTCCCTTCTCGCCGTTCTCGGGGAAAAGGTTAGGATGAGGGGCCTGGCGGGCGCCCACGGCCAATCGCCCAGGCCCCTCACCCCAGCCCTCTCCCCGCTGAAGCGGGGCGAGGGGGTCCTGCGCAATTCCGGGCGCGGATTCAACCTTTTCAAGGCTTTGCAGCGGGTTTTCCGGGCGATCATCGCCCCATTCGCACGTAAGCTCCGCTTGGCAGGTCCACGCCGCATCGAACGCTCCGGCCTCTTCCGCTGGCGCGTCGAGGCGCGATTCGGCGGCGAAGGCGCCGCCGTAGCGGTCGAGCTCGCGCACGATTTTGACCACCTGGTCGACCGCCTCGGGGTTGGTCGGCGACATGGCGCTGTAGGCGACCAGCAGCGCCTCGTTGAGACGGCTGACCTGAATGGCCACAAACTCTTCGGGCGGGTGCGGCATGCGGCGAGCGAGGACCTCGCGGATAATAGCGCGCGTCCGCTTCTCGCCAACGCCAATCCGCACGGCGATCTCGGCGACCGAAACGCCGCGATTGAGAGTGTCGACGATCAACTGCTCGCGCCTAAACTTGGCGAGTTGCGCGGCGCGCGCCTCGGTGGGCGGAGTACCCGGGGCGGGCGGCAGGGCGGCTTCGAGAGGATCGGACACGCGGCGCTATCCTTCTGATAAAGAGAAGTATAGAACGTGTCTGATTGTCTGGCAAGAAATTGTCGTATTTTCTGTCCGTCACTTGTGCGCGTTCGTCATCGCGAGGAGCCCGGAAGGGCGACGTGGCGATCCAGGAGCCGCTACGGCTGGTGTCGGAGAGCAGAGGGGCCTGCCACCGCCGGCCGAAGTTTTCGCCCTATGGCCTCTGGATCGCCACGGCGCTACGCGCCTCGCGATGACGGCTGGCCGTTTCGTCATCGCGAGGAGCCCGAAGGGCGACGTGGCGATCCAGGGCCGCTGCCTCGCTGCGAGCGCTGCCGGAAAGGCGTTGCCGCCAGCACGCGGATTTCACAGATGCTTCGTCATGGTGCGCGCGTCCGGGCCCTAGGCGGCGAGCCTTTTCGCGAGACGAAGGTCGGGAGCGTCACCAAATCCGGCGCGGGCCCAGAACCGCTCGGCGCCGCGAACCGACGCCACCGCCATCGCTCCGAGACGCACCGCAATTGCGCGAGCCGTGAGGGCGTCGACCGCGGCCGTCGCGACGCCCTGTCCGCGCGCCTCGGCAACGATCGTCAGGTCGTGCAGATAGAGGCAGTCGGGCCGCTCGGAAGTGCGTCGAGAAAGGCGTCGAGCGCCGGCGCGTCGCCGAGCGACCAGGGGTGGCTGAAGAGGCGCCCTGCGAAACGGCCGCAGGGCGTCAGGGCAAGGCAGCCTGGGGAATATAGCCGCTGCTTCTCGGCGATCCTTCGCGGCGCCCGCCAAGCCCGACGTGGATCGCCTCGGCGATCCGGCAAACCACGTCGAGGTGGGCCTCGGTCAATGGGCGCCAAAGAGCGATTCGGATAGCCGCTACATATAGACGTACCGGAGAGCCAGATCGAGACCGCCTGATCAAACGCTTTCGACCCTTTGCTGTCTTTCAAATTCGTCTCGCTGAAAGGCGGCAATGCGCAAACAGCGGTCCTTCATCGGCGGCCCTGCGAACAGGTCATATGCGCCCCTTTGCTGCCGTTCCCGGTACGGGAGGAGAGCGTAGAGTAGGAGTGTGACGAGGCCGTCAACCTCAAATGCCGGACGACGTCTAGAAAAAAGGTACGTTGCCCCACTTCGTATCGGAAGTCCCGAGTCCGCCCTTTTTTGGACTCTTTAGCTCGGGTACCAGGGGCTTAATTTTCATCACTGGCCGCCCCGCGGTGGCTCTCCATCGGTCGCGAGCGCGATCGCCTCGTCGTCGGTGAATACCCGGCTGCGGGTGAGGAAACGGACACCCTCAGGCGCCTCCACCGAGAAGCCAGCGCCGCGCCCCGGCACGACGTCGATAATGAGCTGCGTGTGCCGCCTGTACTCGAACTGCGCGGCGCCAATGTAGAAAGGACAGCCGACGATCTCTCCGGTCCGCACGTCCTGGCCGCCCACCCTGAACTCGCCGGCCGGTTAGCACATCGGGGAGGACCCGTCGCAGCATCCTCCGGACTGGCGAAAAAGGACCTGACCGTGATCGGCGACAATCTCGGCGAGAAGCTTGAGCGCCTCGTGAGTGCCAATGACCTCGTTCGTCATCCTGGGCCTCCTCCTATGAGTCTCGCTGCACCGGATTCGGTGCCGGACCGCTCATTGCGCTCCGCCCTCCCGGCGCCAGGGTAGTTTCTAACTGAAGGCTTTCAAACCGCTCAAGAGGAGCGGCCGCCGCAATCACCTGAGCCCGGTTGCGAACTTGAAGCTTGCACAAGATCGCGGTCACATGAGCTTTGATGGCCGATTCCGTCACCCCAAGCTCGTACGCAATCACTTTGTTGGGACATCCGGTCAACAGGAGGCTCAGCGTGCGCCGTTGCTTGGGAGTGAGTGACGCGATACGCCCCTTAAAGCTTCCAGAACTGGTCGGCGCGGAGACCCCGCCTTTTCGGAAGACGGAGCCCTCAGTCCCGGCACAGCGGGCGAGCGCCAGTACATATTGCTGGGCGCAGTCGAGGTAGTGGCGCGTTTGTTGCTCGAAAGCACCCTGTCGCCGCCGATTGCGTCGAATCGCTGTGGGGACGCGTGATGAAGTGCGTTCGTTAGGAGAAATGTCGCGATCGCGCATTCCTCTAGCGCGGCGATCGCGCGGCGCTGCAGATCGGCTACTTCGGAAAGAGCGCCACGGCGCCTGCGCTCGATCGCCTTGGTGGAAGCTTCGACAGCGCTCTTTGGCGAAGTATATTCGAGGGCGAATGGGGTCGAGGCTCCTTGCGCGCCCTCGCCTTCGTGGGGCGCGAGAAGGTCGTTGTGTTCACGCTGTTCCATCGTGGCAATTCCGAATATTTCGGCGGCGGCGCGCGGGAGGAGACGCGCCGCCGCCTGGTCCGTCAGCGATCAGAAGAAGCCGAGCTTCTTGGGTGAGCGGCTGACGAGCATCTTGTGCGGCTATTTCTAGTTGGGGGTCGACCTCGGTCACAGGTTTCTCCCATGGACGACGTGCCCGCTTCTGGCGTCGCACTGGAAGAGACGATGCCCGCCGACGCTGATTGGGCATAGTGGGCATGCGAAGAGCGCCGCGGCGAACTGTCGCAGGATTGAGACAATGTGGACAGGGATTGTAACGTGAGAGCGCGCGCGGTGACGTGTCGCTGCGACGCCCCGTTTCCGGTTCGGTCCGTCCTCGCATTCAAGGACATGACGCGAAGCTTAGTGCTTGAGTTTCAAGCGGCTCATCTTCCGGTGCAGCGTCGCCCGCGACATGTCGAGAATCTTAGCAGCCTTGGAGATGTTGCCTCGGGATCGAGCAAGAGCGCGTTTGAGCACGGCGCATTCCGCGGCTTCGACGTCGTCCTCGTCCGCCGCCACGCAGTCGATGAGATCCGCGGCCGGCGTTGGTCTCGCAAGCGTGTGGGCGTTGATGCCGAGCGCCAGCCGCGACGCCCGGGTCGCCCCGATCACAAGATCGTCACGATCGAGCGCGAGCAACGCTGGGCCTGCCCGTTCGCCGCCCGGCGCCAGCACTATTCGTGCTCGTGGAAAGGCGAGGCGAAAATTCTCAGCCTCAATCGAGCGCGCCGCGTCCGAAACCGCGCTTGCCACAAGGTTGATGAAGCCTGGCGCGTGCGCTAGCTCAGCGTAACCCGGCGCATCCCGAGTGGATGATACGTCCAGGACGGCGGCGAGCTCGGCATTCTCGTCGAAGATCGGCGCGCTGGTGCAGCAGAGCACCGAATTGCGAGCGAAGAAGTGCTGTTCGCGGTCAATCGTCACTGCGCGCTGTTCGAAAAGGCAGGTCCCGATACCGTTGGTCCCCTCGATTTTCTCGCTCCAGACCCCGCCGGTCCACAGGCCGGCGTCGTCGAAGGCCGAGTTGTCGCCTGGCGCGCCACGCCGATCCAGGATCACCCCATCGAGATCGGCAAGCATGACCGAGCAGCCGACGCCGCCGACGGCAAGGAAGAGCCGGTCGAGGCTCGGCTGCGCTACATGGAGCAGTTGTCCGACTCTCTCGCGCGCCGCTGCGACTTCGGGCGACGGCAGCCGCCAGGAGCGCGAGCGATTGGCGGGATCGAGGGCATGGAAAGTGCCGGACCGCCGCCAGGACGCCACGATTGGCGAAGACGCGGCCCCGTTTCCCATGATCGCCTTGAGAACTCGATCTGTATGGTTGACCATCGCAAGGCGATCCATAGTTCGTTTCCCTCTAGGCAGAGCGGCGGGGGAGCGAGAGACGCGCTCCGCCGCTCGAGCCGTCCACATAGTTTTCGTGGCGCTCCTTGAATGGACAATTCAGGGTGATGTTGAGGTCCACCTTGGTCATGGATTTCTCCCGTAATGAACGCTGACGGTCGCGGCGTTGGGAGAATAAATGCCCTCGCATGCGTTCCTAACATAGGGGGTATGCGAGATTGTCATCAGAGAAGTGTCGCAGTTCTGCGACAACCCTGGTCGTTCCGAGAGAGGGCGCAGTCGCTGACTGCGCCGCCACACATGATTTCTAGCTAATCCATGGACTCGTCGCACTGATCGCTGTTTGGACTCTGCGCGGAATATCAGCCAGATCAGGGGAGGGAGACCACACCAGTCGAGCTGGTCTACGCCCGGTTGCCGTCCCATTTGCGACGTTCGCGGTCGCGATCGGCAACGACAGCAAAACGTGTGCGCCGTGAGAAGGCGGCGCTTTCCAGTGGGTGCAAGGCCCACCCGGCGAACGCTCCAGCCGGAAGCAACCGGAGCAGTCATGGAGGTGACGAAATGGCTGAAGCCTTCGGTGTAGCAGGTCACATATAGGTGACGGCGCGGGTGTGCGGGCCGCAACGCGATTGAACGCCGAGCGAGCCTCGAAAATGCCGATGTGCAGGTCGACCCGACGACGTTTTCGGGGAAGGCTGACACGGCTGGGTGAGAAGAGCGAAGACGACGCCCAGCCGCTGCGCCGGGGTAGTGGCGGCAGCACGTACACAAGGAAGGTGCGCGCAACACGGGAAGCCCCACGGCGTGGTCAGGGATGACCAACCGGACGCCCGCGAGGGATGGGCCGGGCGCTACGGGGTGGCGGAGAGGTTCGGAGTACCGCTGAAGCCGGGTAACGCCGGGGGAGGGAAGGGACCTCAGTTCAAGACAGACGCAACACGTGGTGAAGGACCTGGAGATTGGGCAACCTATCAACTCCGGATAGCGTTCAGAAACTGCAGACGGCGTTGCACGCGAAAGCGAAGGCAGAACCCGGCTACCGCTTCTACGCCCTCTACGACAAGATCAGCCGCGAGGATATCCTGGCGCACGCCTATGCCCAGTGCCGCTCCAACAAGGGCGCGCCGGGCGTGGACCGTCAGGACTTCGAGGCCGTCGAGGCGTACGGGGTCGAGCGATGGCTGGGCGAACTGGCGCTTGCGCTCAGGCAGGAGACTTACCGACCGGACCCAATCAGACGCGTCTACATACCGAAGGCCAACGGCAAGCTCAGGCCGCTGGGCATCTCGACCTTGCGGGATCGGGTCTGCATGACGGCAGCGATCCCCCGGGCTTGGACCCGGGGGCGATCTTTGAGGCCGATCTTCCACCGGAACTCTACGCCTACCGTCCCGGGCGAAACGCCCAACAGGCGGTGGTCGAGGTGGAGGAACTGCTGTTTCGCGGCCATCCGGAAGTGGTGGACGCCGACCTCGCGGACTACTTCGGGAGCATTCCGCATTCCGACTTGCTCAAGTCGGTGGCGCGCCGGATCGTCGATCGGCGCGTGCTGCATCTGGTCAAGATGTGGCTGGACTGCCCCGTGGAAGAAACCGACGATCGAGGGCGGAAGACGCGCACGACCGAGGCGCGGGATAAGCGGCGCGGCATCCCGCAGGGCTCTCCGCTCTCACCCTTGCTGGCGAATATCTACATGCGCCGGTTCGTGCTGGGGTGGAAGATGTTCGGGCTCGAGCGAACCCTCGGCTCGCGGCTCGTGACCTACGCCGACGACCTCGTGATCCTGTGCAGAAGGGGCAAGGCCGAAGCGGCGTTGCAGGGCCTGCGCGAGATCATGGGCAAGCTGAAGCTGACGGTGAACGAGGAGAAGACACGCATCTGCAAGGCGCCGGAAGGAGAGTTCGACTTTCTGGGATACACGTTCGGGCGGATGTATTCGGCGAGGACCGGGCAGGCCCGTATCGGCTACCGGCCGTCAAAGAAGAGCATTCAGCGCGGGGTCGAGAAAATCCACGCGCTGACCGAGCGATCGTGCACATGGCAAGAGACCACGACGCTGGTGGGCAAAGTGAATCGCACGCTGCGCGGATGGGCGAACTACTTCTCGGTAGGCGCTTTCAGCAAGGCGTATCGGGCGCTCAACTCCTACACAGCGGTGCGGTTGCGCCGGTGGTTGCGCGCCAAGCACAAGGTCAGGCGACGAAGTGGCGGGAGCTATCCACTCTCGCACCTCTACGGGCACTTCGGGCTCGTACGTCTGACCCGGCTTGGGCACGACGTGCCGTGGACGAAGGCGTGAGGTCTTGTCCGAGAGCCGGATGCGGGAAATCTGCACGTTCGGTTCGATGAGGGGGTTGTGTCAAGAAGACGCGCAAGCGTCATGCTGTACGAGAGATGAAGGTGGACCCTTCGAAGCCGCTTTGTAGGAGGAGGCTTCAAACCGCCATGAGCTGCTTCGGTCAAAAGCCGCGGTGGTGAACGTCATGGTCAAAAGGCGTGGCAGTGATCACGTCAGGTATGGATGAGAGAGACGAGCGCAAGCGATCCTCTGATGACGCATCGAAACGAACTGGGACGGCATCGAAACCGGGGTCTCCCTCTTGCTCCGGGATCAGCGTGGAAGATACCTACTTACTGAACTGGACCCTATTCGTGGGACCACGGGAGGTCGGATTTAAGGTGTAATCTCGCCTGCCCTTGTCTTTCATGAATCAAGCCGTTTCTTGCTGCTTCTGCCTCTGCTGTGGGTATGTGGGCAACGCGTTTGCGTTGTCCAAGCGAAGCGGCATATCCACAGCCCTCGCCGCCGCCTCGGTCTTGTCCATGCCGGCGCGCCACACCGCCATCGGCATCTGGTTGTTCATCGCCTGGTGCGGGCGCCGAAAGTTGTAAAAGGTCATCCAGGAGCCGATGCCGGCCCGCGCCTCGCGGCCGTCGGCGTAGGCTTTCAGATGCACCTCTTCATACTTGATGGAGCGCCACAGCCGTTCGATGAAGATGTTGTCCATGAAGCGGCCGCGTCCGTCCATCGAAATCGCGACGCCAGCCGCCGCGAGCTTGCCGACGAAAGCCTCGGCGGTGAAAGTGGAGCCCTGATCGGTATTGAAAATCCTCGGCTTTCCGAACCGAAGCAGCGCCTCCTCCAGCGCCGCCGCGCAGAAGCTCGCGTCGTTGGTGTTCGACAGCCGCCACGCCAGAACCGCCCGGCTGGCCCAGTCGATGATCGCCACCAGATAGAGGAAGCCGCACGCCATCGGGATGTAAGTCACGTCGGCCGCCCACACATGGTTCGGCTCGGTGATCGCCAGGCCGCGCAGGAGATAGGGATAGATCTTGTGGCCGAGGGCGGCCTTGCTCGTGCCGGGACGCGGAACCAGCGCCTCGATCCCCATCGTGCGCATCAGACGCCGCACCCGCTTGCGGTTGACTCCGCAGCCCTCCTTGTTGAGTTCAAACGTCATCCGACGCGATCCGTAGAACGGCAGCTCCAGATGCAGTTCGTCGATCCGCCGCATCACCGCCAGATCGTCCGCCCCGGGCTCTGGCTTGGGGCGATAGATCCCCGAGCGCGCCACATTCAGCAGCACGCATTGCCGACGAACCGACAAATCCGCCGGGCGCTCCACCATCGCCCTTCGATCGGGCGCGCTCATCGCCCTGGCCTCCTGGCCAAGAAATCCCGTTCAACCGTCAGCTGGCCGATCTTGGCGTAAAGCCTGGCCGCCTCACGTTCGCGCTCCTCCTCGCCATCGCCCGAAACGCTCGCCCCGCGCGCGAACAGGCTCGCGACATTGTCGAGAACCTGCTTCTTCCAGGCATAAATCTGGTTCGGATGCACCCCGTGCCGCTTCGCCAGATCCGGAACCGTCGCATCCTCGCGAAGCGCCTCGAGCGCAACCTTCGCCTTGAACGCCGCATCAAACTTCTTGCGTGACTTCATCATTTTCTCGCTCCGTCGGTTGCGACAGAGCAGGACATCACACCTTACCCAATGGTCCTAAATCCGGGGTCCAGTTCATACTGACCACGCGGTGTCCGGTGTTCAGGAGGCGTGACTCTCATCTGGGCTTTCGTACGGAACTTGAGACCCTGGTTGGCCATGCCAAGGGAAAAGGCACAAGCGGTGGACCCGCGAGGCTGAAAGTACCGATGGGCCAGTCAGGCGCGGACCGCCCCATAGTAGTGACGAAGCGGGGTAATGCCCGTGGAGCGAAGGGGGTGGGTCACTCACGGCGTTTGTTGGGTCAACGGGAGATCGGAGGAACCCAGCTCTTTCGCTGGAAGGCGCCAGCCTTCGTTGAGTGGCACGAGCCGGATGAGGCGAGAGTCTCACGTCCGGATCTGTGAGAGGCTCGGGGTGAGATTCCCCGGGCCTACTCGGCGTGTGGAAACGGAGCTATGGCCGAGCCACTAAGGCACCGCCAGACGAAAGGGGCGGCAAACAGACATGCCCGGCCTAAAGCCACCGCGCCACACTCCTACTCTACCGATTGCGGGCGTTCCGCTGACGACCCTTGTAGGCCGGCTCACCGCCCATCTCCGCCATTGTATCGAGCGCGCGGCCCCGTCTCCATGGATTGGGTGTCTGCATGAAACGGATCGGAACGGAGGGATCATCGGTCGTCTCGCGGCCGGGCGTCGCGGCCCGCGCCGAAAAAGGCAGCGCGCCGCCCGATTGTTCCGCGGCGCGCTGTTGTTCAACGGGCTCGGGCTTATTCCGCCGCTTCGCGCGCGCGGCCGCGCCCCTTGGGTTTCGCCGGCTCGGCCTCACGCGTCGTCTCGGCCACCGCTTCGGGAGCGAGCGGCGCGACGGCGTCCAGCGGGGCCGGCTCGATCTCGTCGCCGAGGTCGTCGCGGGCGCCTTCGCTCAACTTCAACGGATCCTGGCGAGGCGCGGGCAAGGCAAGGCCCTTCAGCCCGAGCACTGAATGGAAGCGCTGCACGAGTTGGATCGTGGCCGGCTCCATTTCCTCGATCGCGCCGGCGATATACTCGACCACCTCGATGGCGCGCTGACGCGCTTCCATCTCCGGCAGCAGGTCCGGCAGGGTCTCGGTGGCGCGATCGCGCTCGAACTCGACGATGATCGACTGCTCGTGGATGAGGGCCGCGCGCTTCTCCGGTCCGAGCGAGGCGAAGGGCTCGTCGTGGCCAAGCACCCTGGCCGAACGCTCGAGGCGGTCGCGCCGCACGGTCGCGCGCGAATCGGCCATCAGGATCAGCATGCGGATCACCGCCTCCTCGAAGCCGCCGCGGTCGATGTTGAGCAGCACCGACTGCACCTCCGGCAGGAAGCGGAGCGCCTTGGGATCCTTGCGGGTGCGTTCGAAGGCAAACTTCTCGCCCAGACGCAGCATGGCGGGCGAGCTGTAGATGCTAAAGAACGTCAGCTCATACATCGCGTCGCGGAAGTCGCGAATGGCGTCAAACGTGTTCTCCACACTGCTGGCCCACAGCTTCTCGGCGAACAGGAACGGGTTGCTCGGGCCGGCGGGTTGTCGCGCCGCCGCGACCTTCTGCGCTTGTTCCGCAACCCCCCTCGTCAACGGGTTGGCGTCGCCGAACATCGCGCGCGCCACTCGGGCCGGATGCGTTGTCTTGAGAAGGTCGGCGACCTGCGGCGTCACCCACGATTGAACGAGCGGACGGGCCCAGAGCTCGTAAAGCTCCGTGCCGAGCTCCGAAAACCGCTCGACGGCGGCGAAGTCACGCTCGTCGGTGCGGTCGTTGTCGTCGATGGCGAGAATGTCGGTGAGCTTGCGCTCGTGGAAGCTCACCGTGAAGCGCGCGTCCACGCCCTCGCCGATCTGATCGTCGATCGTCATCTCATAGAGGCCGGGCGCCAGCGCCTCGATCGTCTTCATCGTCGAGGTGACCTCGGCGTGCTCCTTCTTGGCGATCGAGGAAGAGACAAAGATGCCGAGATGGCCGACCTTGTCGTGCACCATGTAGATGATGCGCTGGCCGCGGATCTTGATCTCGTGCTCGTCGGCGTAGGTGTCGACGATCCAGTTGAGCGCCTGCTGCGGCGGGGTGATGTTGTCGCCCCAGGAGGCGAACACAATGATCGGCGAACGGATCGCCTTGAGGTCGATCGGCCGGCCCGGCTCGATATTCGCTTCGTGGCGGGAGAGCTTGTTGCCAATGAACAGGTTCTCGACGATCCAGTGGATCTCCTGGTCGTTCAAGAAGTGGAAGCCGCCCCACCATTTCTCGAACTCGAGGAAGCTCTTGCGCGTCTTTTCGGGCGCGGCGAACAGGTCATAGTACTTGCCGAAGAAGTTGCGGCCGGGATTGAGCTGCTCGAAATTGCTGACGAGGTGGGCGCCGTCGAACTCGCCGTTGCCCATGTCGGAAAGAACCAGCGCCGGCAGCGCGCCGCCGAGCAGGCCGCCGTTGTAGCGCATCGGGTTCTCGCCGAGGCGGCCAGACCAGTAGGCGACCGGCGCGCCGTTGACGACCAGTGGCCCGCTGATGTCCGGGTTGGCCGCCGCCATAATGAGGCTGGCCCAGCCGCCCTGGCAGTTGCCGACGATGATTGGCTTGGGCGCGTCGGGGTGGAGCTCGCGAATCTTGGCGACGAAGGCGGCCTCGCTGCGCATGATATCGGCGAGCGTCTGCCCAGGCTCGGGATGCGGGCGGAACACGACGAAATAGACTGGGTGACCGTCGTGCAGCGCGACGCCGACCTGGCTGTCCGACTTGAACCCGCCGATGCCGGCGCCGTGGCCGGCGCGCGGGTCGACGATCATGTAGGGGCGCTTCCAGGCCTTAATCTCGATCCCCTCGGGCGGCAGGATCTTGAGCAGCACTTTGTTGGTCGGGCGCGGCAGGGTCTTGCCGTCGAGAACGACCTCGTGGTCGTAGATCAGCACCGGCGGCGTCCCGGCCTCCTCATGGGCGATGTCTTGCTGGGCGCGCTCGCGCAGCACGTCGAGGGTCAGGGCGTACCGCTGCTGCGCGTCGACGGCGTAGGCCTTGGCGTCGTCGGCGAGCTTGCCGTCCTTCTGCGATTCGGCAAAGCCGCGTTGGACCTCGGCCGCGTCGGTCCAGAACTTCTGCAGGCGCCGACCGTGGTCGTGCGCCGCGCGCTCGATGCGGCGGCTCAAGACGAACATGAGCTGCTCGAATTGATGAGCGGCCACGGTGGCGTCTTGCGTTGCGCGTTCGGAAGCGGTTCCGGGGCTGTAGGTCGAGGACATTGGATGTGCCTTGGTTAAGCTGCCGGGGGCTTCGCCCTGCCGACCTTTGTGAGTTCGACGGTGTGGCTGGCGATCATGCGCTCTTCGTCCGTCGGAATGACGAAGACCGTAGCGGGGGAAGACTTCGCGCTGATGATCTGCGCGCTTTGGGCGTTGGCTTCATCGTCCAGCTGAACGCCCATCCATTCCATGCCGGTGAGCACGGCTTTGCGGATGCGCCAGGCGTGCTCTCCGATGCCGCCGGTGAAGACGATCCCCTCGACGCCGTCCACGGTGGCGGCGAGGCCCGCGAGCTCGCGACGGATCCGGTGGACGAAATAGTCGATGGCGTCGCGCGCCGCCGGACTGTCAGAAGCTTCGAGCTCCCGCATGTCCTGCGAGATTCCCGACATGCCCTTGAGGCCGGACTCCTTGTACAAGAGATCCGAGATCTGCTCGACGTTCATCTTCTTCTCGGCCATCAGGTAGAGCAGCACGCCCGGGTCGAGTTGGCCGCAGCGCGTGCCCATCGGCAGGCCGTCGAGCGCGGTGAAGCCCATGGTCGAGGCCATCGAGCGGCCGTTCTTGATTGCGCACATCGAGGCGCCGTTGCCGAGATGGGCGACGATGACGTCCTCGCGCGCAATCTGGGGCGCGAGCTTCTTCAGCGTGCGCGTAATGTATTCGTACGACAGCCCGTGGAACCCGTAGCGCCGCACGCCCTCGTCGTAATAGGACCGCGGCAGGGCGAAGGTGTCGGACACGAACGGGTGGCTGCGGTGGAAGGCCGTGTCGAAGCAGGCGACCTGCGGCGTTCCGGGGAAGGCCTTGATCGCCGCCTCGATGCCCGCGATGTTGTGCGGCTGGTGCAGCGGGGCGAGCGGGATCAACTTGCGAAGTCTCTCGAGCGTCGCCTGGTCGATGAGCATCGGCGCGGCCATGTCCGGTCCGCCGTGGACGACGCGATGGCCGACGGCGACGATGCCGCTCGCATAGCCGACGTCGCGCAGCCAGACGAGGATGACGCCCGTCGCGGCTTGATGGTCGAACTTGCCGATCGCCGGGTCGAAGACGAGATCGGTCTTCTCGCCGGTCGCCAGCTTGACCGAGCCTTTGGGGGTCGCGCCGATGCCTTCGACCTGGCCGGCGGCGAGATGGTTCAGGACGCCGTTGTCGGCGCTGAAGGCGGCGAATTTCAGGGAGGAAGAGCCGGCGTTGAAAGTCAGGACGATGTTGCTCAAGAGAGTCGCTCCGCGGTCGAGTGGGTCACTCAGCGGCCTTGGCGACCGGCGGCTCGTCGCCGCCGAACGCCCGGCCTTCGCGGCGATAATACTGGTAAAGCTGGGCCAGCGCACACGAAGCGAGACGCGCCCGGTCGTTGTCGGCCCGGCTCGTCAGCATGACGGGGACCTTGGCGCCTAGCACCAACCCCGCCGCTTCCGCCCGCGCGACGAAGGTGAGCTCCTTGGCGAGCATGTTGCCCGACTCGAGATTGGGGACGATCAGCACGTTGGCGCGGCCGGCGACCAGCGAGGCGATGCCCTTGGTGCGCGCCGCCTCGATGTCGATGGCGTTGTCCATCGCCAGCGGCCCGTCGACGACCGCGCCGCGGATCTGGCCGCGCTCGGCCATTTTCGACAGCACCGCCGCGTCCAGCGTCGAGGGGATGGCCGGATTGATGGTCTCGACCGCGGAGAGGATGCCGACCCGTGGCTGCTCGAGCCCGCAGGCGCGGGCGAGGTCGACCACATTCTGGACGATGTCGACCTTGGTCATGAGGTCAGGCGCGATGTTGATTGCAGCGTCGGAGATGTAGAGGATCTCGTCCAGCGTCGGGACGTCGAGCGCGAACACATGGCTGATCCGCCTTTGCGTGCGCAAGCCGCCGTCCTTCTTAACCACCTCGGCAAGCAAGATGTCTGAATGGAGGTTGCCCTTCATCACCGCGCCGGCTTTGCCTTCAAGCACCATGGCGACAGCGCGGGCGGCCGCCTGATGCGGGTCGACGACCGGCTCGATCGTCAAGCCGGAAAGGTCGGCGTCGAGCGCCTTGGCGGCCGCTTTGATTCGCTCCGGATCGCCGATCAGGATCGGCTCGATGAGGCCGCGCCTGGCCGAGAGCAGCGCGCCGCCCAGGGAGTTGCGGTCGTCCGGACAGACGACCGCGGTTTTCAGCGGCGGCAGCTTGGCGGCGACCGCGATGAGTTTGCCGAAATGGTCGACCGCGTCCACGATCAGCGCCGGCAGGTCGCGCGCCTCGGTGACCTGGGCGACGGTCGGCGCCTCGATCTCGGCCATCCCCTCGCAGACGAGCTCGCCGTTGGCGTTCACGATCTTGGTGTCGAACACGGCCACCGGCTCCTCGCGCTTCTCGCGGCAGACGACCGTGGCCGTGACCTTGTCGCCGACGTGGACGCGGCGCAGGAAGTGCAGGTTCTGCACCCGGTAAAGCGTACCCGGGCCGGGAAGGATGTTGCCGAGCACGGCGGAGACCAGCGACCCCACCCACATCGCCGGGGCGACGGGATCGGCCGGGTGCTCGGCGCCTTCGGCCGACGGCAGCATCAACGGGTTCAGGTTGCCCGAGACATGGGCGAACAGGATGAGATCCTGTACCGAGCAGGTCCGCTCGATGCTGGCGGCGTCCCCGACCTTCAGTTCGGCCCAGGTCGTGTTGCGAACGGCGGGTTTTGCGCTCATGTCAGCCTCTGCGCTGGCCGGACGTCCACGCTCCGGCGCCGCTTCGCGCGCTTTGACGAAGGGAGCCAGCCAGTCTTGTCATGCGCCCGGGTCGTCGTTTGTGCAATGCACAATTACCGCGCCAGCGTGACGCTAAGGTGAACTTAGCCCTGACCGGGGCTATTGAGAGCAGCCATCCCGCGCGACGAATGGACGCATTCCGCGGGGGAACACGGGGCCGCGGGGCGGCTGCGCAGCGCATCCGACAAACGTCTTGATTCTGTCACCGCCATCCTGTCTTAGCTGTGCGGCCTGAGGGGCGCCCGCCGCGCCCCGACCCGCCCCGGGGCCGAGACAGAATGAACTTTTTCCAGCGATTCACCTTCCTGTTTTCCGCGCCGATGTTCGACGCCGACGATCTCGAGGGCCTCAGGGTCAACCAGATCATCACCGCGATCGAGCGAATGGGCTTCCAGGTGATCAAGGCCCGCCGGGTCGAGGACGCGGAGATCGCCGTCCAGACCGACGCCGCCATCGGCCTCCTGGTCGTCGACTGGGGCAAGAAGGGCATCGAGGGCAAGGCCGCCTCGCTCATCAACGTGATGCGGCGGCGCGGGCTCGACATGCCGATCGTGATCCTTGTCCGGCGCAAGCGATTCGAGGACATTCCGGTCGAGGTGCTCGACTATATCGACGGCTATGTGTTCCTTGCCGAGGAGACGCCCGAGTTCATCGCCAGGAACCTCGTCTCCCGCCTCAAGCAATACGCCGAGACGCTGAAGACGCCTTTCTTCGGCGCCCTGGTCGATTACGCCGAGGAGGGCAACCAACTCTGGACCTGCCCCGGCCATAACGGCGGCATCTTTTACAGCCGCAGCCCAATCGGGCGGATCTTCATGGAGCACCTGGGCGAGGCGGTGTTCCGCGACGACCTCGACAACTCGATCCTCGAACTCGGCGACCTCCTCACCCACGAGGGGCCAGCGCTGCAGGCGCAGAAGGAGGCCGCGGCGATCTTCGGGGCGGAGAAGACCTACTTCGTCCTGAACGGCACGTCGTCGTCCAACAAGATCGTGCTGACGAGCCTGGTCGCCGAGGGCGACCTCGTGCTGTTCGACCGCAACAACCACAAGGCCGCCCATCAGGGCGCGCTTCTGATGGCGGGCGGCATCCCGATCTATCTTTCGACCGACCGCAACGCCTACGGCCTGATCGGCCCGATCCGGCCCGAGGAACTCGACGAGACGGCGATCCGCGCGCGGATCCGCGCCAATCCGCTCGTCAAGGATCCCGACGCCTGGAAGCGCGAACGCCCGTTTCGCGTCGCGGTCATCGAGCAATGCACCTATGACGGCACGATCTACGACGCGCAGCGCACGCTCGAACGGATCGGGCCCCTATGCGATTACATCATGTTCGACGAGGCGTGGGCGGGCTTCATGAAGTTCCACCCGATCTACGAGAGCCGCTTCGCCATGGGGCTCAAGGGGCTCGGCGAGGGCTCGCCGGGCATCGTCGCCACCCAGTCGACCCACAAGCAGCTCGCGAGCTTCTCCCAGGCCTCGCAGATCCACCGGCGCGACAGCCACATCAAGGGCCAGCGGCGCCGCCTCGAGCACCGTCGCTTCAACGAAAGCTTCATGCAATACGCCTCGACCTCGCCGTTCTATCCTTTGTTCGCCTCGCTCGACGTCGGCGCGCAGATGATGAAGGGCCGGTCCGGCGAAGTGCTCTGGGACGACACCATCCGGCTCGGCATCGAGCTTCGAAAGAAGATCCGGGCAGTGCGGCGCGAATTCGAGGAGAAGGAGCGCGATCCGGCGCGGCGCTGGTTCTTCGACCCCTTCGTGCCCGACCGCGTGTCGATCCGCGACGCGGCCTATGAGGGCGGGGCGCACGACGTGCCGTGGGAGAGCGTGTCGACCGACCTCCTCGCGCGCGACCCGCGCTACTGGGCGCTGGCCCCGGGGCAGGCCTGGCACGGCTTCCACGCCCTCGAGGAGGGCTACGCGATCACCGATCCGGCCAAGCTCACGCTGCTGACCCCCGGCTTCGACCGCAAGACCGGCGATTACGAGCCGCACGGGATTCCCGCGCCCGTGGTCGTCCAGCACCTGCGCGAGAACCGGGTGGTGGCCGAGAAGAACGACCTCAACTCGATGCTGTTCCTGCTGACCCCCGGGGTCGAGGCGAGCAAGGCCGGCACGCTGGTCTCGACCCTCGTCGCCTTCAAACGGCTGCATGACGACAACGCGCTGCTCGACGACGTGATGCCGGAGTTCGTCGCCAAGCGCGCGAAGCGCTATCGCGGCCGGCGGCTGCGCGACCTCTGCGGCGAGATGCACGCCTTCTACCGCGCCCATGACATCAGCCGCCTCCAAAAAGCGCAGTTCGCGGCGGAGCATATTCCAACCATGGCGATGACCCCGCGCGAGGCCCAGCTCCATCTGACGCGCAACAACCTCGACTACGTCCCGCTCGACGAGCTTGACGGGCGCGTCGCCACGACGCTGTTTGTCGTCTATCCGCCCGGCATCGCCACCATCGTGCCGGGCGAGCGGCTTGACGCGCGCGCCAAGCCGATGATCGAGTACCTGAAGATGTTCGAGAAGGGGTCCAACGTCTTTCCGGGCTTCGAGTTCGGAGATTCAGGGGCTCTACCGGGAAGTCGACGATTCCGGCGTCGTTCGCTTCTATACCTATGTCGTCAGGGAGTGATTCGGGACGACGATGGAGGCCAAACTGAACTCGGAAGCCGGGCTCGAGCTGCAGCCGTCGCAACCGCCGCGGATCATCGTCCGCGACTTCCGCGACGTCGACGTGCCGGCGATGCTCGCCATCTACCTGCACCACATCCGGCGCGGCGTCGAATCGGGGCTCGATGTCGGCGACTTTGAGCCGCCAGACGCTGAGGACCTGAAGCGCCGCCGCAAGAACATGCAGCAGAAGCGCAAGATGCCGCACATCGTCGCCGAGGAGAACGGCGTCGTGCTCGGCTACGCCTACGCCGTGCCGTTCCGCAAGCGCCCGGCCTACCGTTACGCCGTCAAGCATTCGATCTATGTCCACAACGATCACCTGCACCGTGGCCTCGGGCGGAGGCTGATGGGCGCGCTGATCGACGCCTGCGCGGCGGCGGGCTTTCGCCAGATGATCGGCTATATCGACGGGGCCAATCGGGCCTCGCTGGCCCTGCACGAGGCGTTCGGCTTCCGCCAGGTCGGCTACCTGCCCTCGATCGGCTACAAGTTCGGCCACTGGACCGATACAGTCATGGTGCAGCGGTCGCTCGGTCCGGGCGGGACAGAGCCGCCGCAGGCGTGAGGCGGCCGGGAGTTCTTGCAAGCGGTTCGCAAGGGGCGGCGCCAGCCGACCAAGCTGTCGTCGCGGCACCGTCAACTTGAGCGGGCGGTGGACGCGCTAGCGGTTTCGGTTCGAAGTCCTTCTTGTCAGAACGCGGCGATCTTGGAGACGTCGCGCCAAGTCGCAAAGGCTCGCTCGCGCAAAGCGCGGCGGAAGTCGGCGGTGGCGGTTTCAGGGTAAGAGACGTGAAAGAGGTTCGCGACTTGATCGTGAACCGACAGAAACTGTTGTGCCTGTCCAGCTGATTTGAAGCGCTTCATAATCCGCTCGCGCCGCCGCGTCGGCTGATGAGAATTCTCCGCCCGATTGTTCAGGCCCTTGTGCTGGCGATGTTCCACGCGAAGGCCCATTTTCGCTGTTGCAGCGCCGTAAGAACGGAGCTTGTCCGTGATCATCACGCGTGGCGGCGTGACGGCGGATTTCAAGAGCTTCTTCATGAGCCGCTGCGCAGCGCGCGTGTCTCTTCGGCGCTGGACCAAGACGTCGAGCACGAAGCCATTCTGATCGACGGCGCGCCACAGCCAATGCTTCTCGCCCGCGATCGAGACAACGACTTCGTCGAGATGCCATTTATCGCCGCGAGCAGGCGCGCGCTCGCGGATCTGCTTGGCGAACCCCTTGCCGAACTTCTTTCCCCACTGGCGCACGGTCTCGTAGCTCACGCAAATCCCGCGGGCCGCTAGCATCTCCTCGACCATCCGCAGGCTCAAGGGAAACCGGAAGTACAGCCAGACTGCATAGCTGATGACTTCCGGCGGGAAACGATGGCGGCGATAGAGAGGGTCACGGGCAGTCGGCATCGCTGCCCCATAACCGCGTGCCCACTCCAAATTCGTTAACTTGACGATGCCCGTTCAGCGGCTCCTGGAGGAGTTCGCCGGCCGCTTGGATACAGTCGGCGAAATTCACCGGCTGCTCGCTGATCGGTCGAGCGGAGCGCCCGTCGACGTCGGCGCCTATCTCGAAACGATTGCGCAGGGGCTTGTGTCGTCCCTGACGGCGAATAACCAGACGTCAATCTCCTGCCGGTTCCAGCCGCGCCTGGTTCTTCCGGCGGAACAGGCGGTCGCGCTCGGGCTGCTCGTCGGCGAACTCGTCACCAATGCGGTCAAGTACGCTCACCCTGCCAGAGTCGCAGGCGCAATCGCAATCGAAGCCTCGACACACGATGATGACGCGGTTGCAGTCGAAGTGAGCGATGATGGCGTGGGTTTGCCTGACGACATCGACCCGCTCCAGAGCCAGAGTTTGGGTTTCCGCACGATCCGATTGCTCGCCAAGCAGCTGGGAGCTTCGATTTCGTTCGACAGCCATGGGCTCGGACTTCGCTGCGTCGTGCGCATTCCTTACGCCGGCCGGAGGCTCAAAGCGGTTGGCTAGGGGGAGCGCCGAAGCCCGGGTTCTCCGGCAAACACCATGGCGGCGTCGGCTTCGGGCGGGCGTCCGAGATTGCAAGGTATAGAAATTCTTGACGGTCGCGGCGCGCTCTGGGGCCGTTTTCGTGAATCTGCTCTTTTCCCTATTCCGCTCCTGTTATGCTCCTGTTCCGACATCGGAACAGGGAAAAGAAATTCCCTGTTATGTGTACTTATCTGACATGTATAGACTCGCCACATCCTCAGGCATTGTGCGCCAAAGCGCGCGATGACCGCCGAAATCGGCCGGCCAGATTTCCCTGCTCATAGGGAATGAACAGGGAGTTATCCCGCTCGCAGAACGCGCCGCCCGCGAAATCATCGTCAAGTTGGACTTGACGATCCCGCCTGCGCCTTGGCGTCGATGAACCCTTTGAGATCGGCCGCCCGCCTCGCCGCCCGCACCTTGACCTTGCCGTCCCGCCCGCGCGCGTCGACCTCGTGGGCGGGCAGCGCGTCAGGCGGGAGTCCGGCCCGGCGGTAGACCTCCTCGGACATGAGGACCTCGCAGTCGAGCGTCCGGGTCAGGTCCTGCAGGCGCGCGGCGACGTTGACCGCATCGCCGATCACGGTGAACTGGGCGTGCCGCTCGTAGCCGATCTCGCCGGCGATCACGATGCCGGCGTTGACCCCGATGCCGAACCGGATCGGCGCGAGCGGCCCCTGCGCCAGCGCGTCGTTGAGGTCGTCGACCCTGGCGGACACGGCGGCGCACGCTGCCACCGCCGCGCAGCAAGCCTCGACCGGGTCGGACTTGAGGCCGAACAAAGCGAGCAACCCGTCGCCGAGCACCTGGTTCGGCTGTCCGCCGGCCTCGACCACGCCGCGGCTCACCGCGGTGAGGAACTGGTTGATCAGGAACACCGTGTCATAGGGAAGCCGCTTCTCGGCGCGCCGGGTCGAGCCGCGCATGTCGACGAACATCACCGCCGCGTAGCGCTCCTCGCCGCTGCGGGCGGGCCCCCGCCGGATGTCGGCGATCGTCACTTGCGGCGGCAGCAGCGGCAGGAAGGCGAGGTCGCGGTCGGGGCGCAACTGGCAGGCGAGCCGCACCCCGGCCTCGGCGCGGACGCGGTCGAGCACGGCCTGCTCGTCCTCGCCCGGCGGGGGAAGGTCGCTGAGGTCGCCCAGAACCCGGATCCGACAGGTGGAGCAGCGCCCGCGTCCGCCGCAGACATGAGCGAGCAGGACGCCGTTCAAAAGACTGGCGTCGAGCACGCTCAGGCCCCGCCTCGCCCGGATCGTCCGGTCGGGAAAGGTCAGGCGGATCGAACCGACCCAGCGCTCCCGCCAGCGGCGGACGCCGCGGACGACGAGGACGCCCGCCAGGGTCCCGGCCAGAAAGATGACGGTGTCGCGCCGATCCGCAACAAGCCTGGCGTCGTCCGCCGCCGTCCCGAGATGCGCCGGCGAGAGGGTCTCGGCCCGCCACCGCGGATCGGCGGCGAGGGGCAGGATCTGTCGCTCTCCCTGGGCGAAGCCGAGCAGGGCCAGCGTCGGCACGAGCACCGCGGCCGACAGCAGGAGGTTCTTCACCCGCGGGTAGAAGGGCTTGAGCGCAAGCCAGAAGTGGATCCCAATGCAGCCGTGAACCCAGACAACCAGCAGCGCCAGCGCCTGGAACAGGCCGGACGCGGGAGACGCGAACTTGGCGAGCTCCTGGGCGTAGCCCTTGTCGGCGCCGAACAGGCTCAGCGCGACCCGGGTCCCGAACACGTGGTCGGCGAGCAGGAACGGGATCGTCAGTCCGAGAATGAGCTGCGTCGCCTCGAACCCTGACCAGCGGAACTGCCGCCGTTGGAAGAGCGCCCAGAAACCGAGGCTCATGTGGGTGATGAGCGCCGCATAGAGCGCGAGCGCGCCCGGGACGGACTGCCAGATCAGCTTTTGAAACCGCAGTCCCTCTTCCATCGCCGCCACGGAGATGTTGCCGAGCGCGTGGTTCAGGAAGTGCAGGGTGACATAGGTGAAGAGGATGAGCCCACAGGCGAGGCGGACCTGACGGACGCTCGGCGCGGGGAGGCGCAAGCGCGCTCGGCGCGAAGCGGTGTCCGGAGTCGCAGACGTCATCCTTGGCCGAATCCGTCGGGAGCGCTCGGGCCGCCGCATGGACCCGAACGCAGGTCTAGCCGCGACTCGCGCAATAGCACGAATTCGCGCGGAATGCTTCGACCATGCTTAGCGAGAACCTGCCCGGCTCCCGATTTTCGATGACCGACCAGGCGTCGCAAGGGGTTCAGATCAAACCCTTGGCGCCCGGCCGGGAATGCCCCAATGGGGCGGGGAGAAGTCCTTAAGCCGAACGGCGGGAATAGCCGGGGCGGCGGCGTCCAAGGGCGCCAGGAACGGTTCGTGTTCGCCCAAGCAGCCATTTCACTGTCGCTGGTCAGGCGAACCGTCTCGTTGACAAGGGCCGTACGGTCCCGTACAGTGCAGGGATGGGCGAAATCAACAAAACAGCAGCTATAGGCGCAGAGGAAGCGCGCAATACGCTTCCTGCGCTCCTCGATCTCACCGAGCGCGGTGAGTCCGCAGTCATCAGCCGGCATGGCCGTCCGATCGCTGCGATTGTTCCGATTGCCCTCTACGAGGCGATCCAGCGGGCCCAGCAACCCAAGCAGCGCTCGCTTCTTTCGCTTGGCGGGTCCGGAGCTGGCCTGTGGGGGAAGGACAGCACCCGCACGATCCGTGAGATGCGAGACGAATGGACCCGCTAAACATCGAGGGCTTGCCTACCAACGCGTTAGTTTTGGTGGACACAGCGCCCGTCATATATGTGCTCGAAGAGCATCCCCAGTTGGCTCGAAGGTTCAGACCGCTATTCGAGGCCCACGAGGCGGGATCATTGCAGTTGGCTGTGACGACGGTCACAATCGCCGAAGTGATGACGGGTCTAGAGCAGGCCAAAGTGACGACGTCGCAGGTCAAAGATTACACTGTTCCCTTACGATACTCTGAACTTGCAATACGATACGCCGAGGTGTTTTTGTCGTGGCGCGTAATTGTACTTGACTATGACATCGCGTGTCGCGCCGCGGGGTTGCGGGCCATGTATCGGTTAAAGCTGCCCGATGCTGTGCAGGCCGCGAGCGCGCTCGCCATAAACGCGGACGCCCTGGTGACGCACGACCGAGACTTCTCTCGTCTCAAATCGCAGCTTGCGCTGATGCGGATCATTTCTTGATATTGACCGCGTCAACATTTTCTCGTGGCGCCGGTGGCCGGTTTCCGGTGTTCTCAGCCCGTCCCGGGCTGATTGGGAACGGCAGCATCGGGTCGACTCCCGCTGTCTCCCAACCGGAGTGACGGGGCGTTCGGCGAAAGATTCGCACCACAAGCTCCCCGCGTCGCTTTCGCTGAAGGGACGGCGAGACGCCGACCGAGGACGCTTCCGCCACGCTGCGGCGAGGGGTCGCGGCCGCGTTCAGCGGCCATTCAGCCGACTTGGAGCCTATGTCGCCGCCATGATCGGCCTGATTCCGCACGGCGCCTCGAGCGCCGGCGGCGGAGGGCGCTGAAGCGGGGACGGCGCCCGAGGGACCGGGCGCCGGCGCATAAAGGTTGGATGGCGTCTTTCCATGTTGAACCCGGAGTTAGGCGTTGGCGAGCAGGCCGACGAACGCGACCTGCTGGTCGATTTGCGTCGTCTGCAGGAGGCGCAGCCAGCCTCCATTCTGGCCGACGGCTCGCCGCTGCGCTGGCGCTTCGGCGAGCGGCTCGATGATGTGCTGGAGGAGGCGTGCCGTCGGTTCTCCGATCGGATCGCCGTCTCGACCGACGGCGCCGAACTCGGCTACCGCGAGCTCGACCAGCGCGCCAACCAGATGGCGCGGTTCTTCCGCGCCCGCGGCGTCAAGCCGGGCGACCGGGTCGGCGTGCTGCTGGATCGCGGCGCGGAGGCCTATGTCGCGCTGTTCGCCCTGATGAAGGCGGGCGCGGCCTATGTGCCGCTCGATTCGAACCATCCGGCCGACCGGGTGCGCTACATCCTCGACGACGCCGGGGCGACCCTGGTCGTCGCGCATCTGCGTCTCGCCGACAAGCTCGCGGGCCTCGCCACGCCGACGCTCACCCTCGACGGCGCCCGCGGCGAGATCGCCGGCTTCGACGACGCGCCCCTATCCCAGGCCGAGAAGGCCGACCGAGGCGTGGGGCTCTGCTACGCGCTCTACACCTCGGGCACCACCGGCAATCCCAAGGGCGTCGCGATCGCCCACCCGAGCATCTGCAATTTCGTCCGCGTCGCCGCCGAAACTTATGGATTCGGCCCCGGCGACCGGGTCTATCAGGGCATGTCGATCGCCTTCGACTTCTCGATCGAGGAAGTGTGGGCGCCGCTCGTCGCCGGCGCGACGCTGGTTCCCAACACCTCGGCGACGAGCCTGTTCGGCGAGGAGCTCGCCGACTTCCTCGAGTTCCGCGCCGTCACCTGCTTCGCCTGCGTGCCGACGCTGCTCGCCTCGATCGATCGCGATCTGCCCCGCCTGCGCGTTGTCCTGATCGGCGGCGAAGCGTGCCCGCCGGCGCTGGTGAAGCGCTGGAGCCGCCCTGGCCGCACCCTGCTCAACAGCTACGGGCCGACCGAGACGACCGTCACTGCGACGCTCGGCGTGCTGGATCCGGAGAGGCCCGTCACCATCGGCAAGCCCCTGCCGACCTATTCGATCGTCATCCTCGAGGCGGAGCATGACATGGCGGTCATGCGCGGCGAGCCGGGCGAGATCGGCATCGCGGGCGTCGGCGTCGCCGAGGGGTATCTCAACCGGCCGGAGCTCACTGAGACAAAGTTCATCAGGGACTTCCTCGCCCTGCCGAACAATCCGTCGGGCCGCATCTATCGCACCGGCGACCTCGGGCGCCTCACCGAGGACGGCGAGATCGAGTATCTCGGCCGCATCGACACGCAGATCAAACTGCGCGGCTATCGCATCGAGCTGACCGAGATCGAGTCGGTTCTCATCGAGATTCCGGGGATCGCCCAGGCGGTCGCGGCGACCTTCGAGCCGGAGCCCGGGGCGCCGGAACTCGTCGCCTATTATTCGGTCAAACACGGCGCGGCCGTTCCCGACCCGGCGTCGATCGTCGCGCACATGCGGGCGCGCCTGCCCGCTTATATGACGCCGGCTTATCTCGAACGTCTGCCGTTCATTCCGACGCTGG
Source organism: uncultured Alphaproteobacteria bacterium (assembly GCA_963822215.1). GTDB lineage: Bacteria > Pseudomonadota > Alphaproteobacteria > Rhizobiales > Beijerinckiaceae > Roseiarcus. The sequence continues at coordinate 764,991 of CAWGGX010000010.1, read as the reverse complement.
TCAGCAACAAGGCCGATCGCAAGCTCCTGCCGCCCCCGAAGTCGGCCCGGCTCCGGCTCAACGGCAAGGTTGCTCCGCCGGAGACCGACACCGAGCGGGAGCTCTGCGAGGCGCTAGAGGGTGTGCTGGGCCTCGAGGCCGTGTCGATCGACGCCGACATCTTTGCGGAGTACGGCGCGCACTCGCTCCTCATGGCGCGCTTCTGCGCGCGCGTTCGCCAGCTCGACCCGTCGCTGCAGGTCGCCATGCGCGACGTCTACGCCAACCCGACGATCCGCCGGCTTGCGCGCACGCTCGACGCCGAAAAGCCGGCCGAGACGGCAGAGCTCGACCTTGGTCCCGCGCATCATCCGTCGAACTTCGCCTATTACGCCTGCGGCGTGGCGCAGACGGCGTTTTATGTGCTCGTCGGCGCCATCGCGGTCGCCGCCGTCCAGGCCGCCTTCAACTGGGTCTACGAGGATGTCGATTCGCCGGTCTCGCTCTACGGCCGCGCGCTCGCGGTCGCGATCCTGTGGTTCTTCGGCCACAATGCTCTGGCCATCCTCGGCAAGTGGCTGCTGGTCGGCCGCGTGCGCGCGGGGGCGATTCCGCTCTGGAGCGCGCGCTACTTCCGCTTCTGGGCGGCAAAGAGCCTGGTGCGCTCCGCGCCCGCCTTGGCCTTCGCCGGCACGCCGCTCTACAATCTCTATCTGCGGCTGCTCGGCGCGAAGATCGGCGCCAACGCAGTGATCGTCTCGCGCCTGGCGCCGGTGGTCACGGCGGACCTTTTCGAGGTCGGCGAGGACGCGCTCGTCACCCGCGGCGCGCTCATGCCGGGGTACGTGGCCTACGGCAACCGCATTCACATCGACGCGATCCGCATTGGCCGCAACGCCTATGTCGGCGAGCAGAGCGTGCTCGAGATCGGCTCTGCAATCGGCGATTTCGGCCAGCTCGGCCATGCCTCGTCGCTGCAGCGTGGCCATCGCGTGCCCGCCGGCAAGCGCTACGCCGGCTCGCCGGCGGAGGAGACAGCGACGAACTTCCGCCTCGCCGACGAGGCGCCGGCGCGGCCGCTCCAGCGCGCGCTCTTCACGGCGGCGCGGCTCGCCTTCGTCATCGCGGTTGCAGGCGCGCTTGCCGATGCGGTCATTTTCTATCTCATGGGCGCGTTGACCGAAGGCGACGACGCGTTCGCGCTGAAGCCCTGGGGCGCGACTTTCGCCGTGCTGCCCCTGGCGGCGGAGACGGCCTTGGCCGTGACGATCGGCGCGCTGGTCGTGGGGCTTCTCGCCATCGTCGCCGTTCCGCGGCTTGCCAACCTGTTCCTGGTCGAAGGCAAGGTCTATCCGCTTTACGGCTTCCACCACGGCATGCAGCAGATCGTCCACGGCGTCAGCAACTCCGCATTCTTCAACCTGATGTTCGGCGACTCGATCTTTATCGAGCCCTACCTGCGCTGGGTCGGCTGGAAGCTCGGCCTCGGCGTTGAGACGGGCTCGAACTTCGGCAGCGAGCAGGGTCAGGACAATCCGTTCCTCTGCTCGGTCGGCGCCAACACGGTGGCCTCGGACAGCCTGTGGCTCGGCAACCTGACGATGTCGAGCCGCGCCTTCCGCGTCGGCCAATGCCGCATCGGCGAGAACAACTTCCTCGGCACCATGATCTACGTGCCGCCCGGCGCTCGCACCGGCGACAATGTGCTGTTGGCCACCAAGGTCATGGCGCCGATCGATGGGCCCGTGCGCGAGAACGTCGGCCTGCTCGGCTCGCCCGCCTTCGAGATCCCGCGCGCATCCGCGCGCGACCTCGAGATGCTGGCGGCCATCGGGCCGCGGGAGCGCAAACGCCGCCTCGTCCGCAAGACCTGGTTCAATGTCGCCTCAATGCTGGGCCTGATCGCCTCGCGTTGGCTGATCGTGTTCCTGGCCGTCTACCTGTTCGCCTGGACGGCGGCCGTCTATGGCGTCAACGAGGCGCCGCCGATGATGGCGGCGGCGGGCCTGGTCGTCCTGCTGTCGATCGCCGTTTTCATCCTGGTTGAACGCGCCTCGCTCGGCTTCGGGCGTCTGACGCCCGAGATCGCGACGGTTTATGATCCAGCCTTCTGGCGGGTCGAGCGGCACTGGAAGCTCAGCGACTCGCCGCTCTCGTCGGCCTTCGCCGGAACGCCGATGCGCAACGCCGTCTCGCGCCTGCTCGGCGTCAAGGTCGGCAAGCGGGTGTTCGACGACGGCTGCATTTTGTCGGAGCGCACGCTGGTCGAGATCGGCGACGAGGCCAATCTCAACGAGAACGCTCTTGTGCAGGCCCACTCGCTGGAAGAAGGCGTGTTCAAGTCGGATGCCGTGCGGATCGGCGCCGACGCGTCGGTTGGCGTCGGCTGTCTGGTCCATTACGGCGTGACGATGGGCGAAAAGACCCATCTCGACTCCGACTCCTTCCTGATGAAGGGCGAGATCACGCCGGCCGGTTCGCGCTGGCGGGGCAACCCGGCCAAGCTCGTGCGCCAGGAGGTGGAGGCGACGCGCTGACGGCCAGGCGGCGGCGTGAGGCGGACCGCCTTTTTTGCCGGAGGCGACGCCAAGTATGCGGGATTAACAAAGTTAACCTAGGAATTTTCTTGACTTTTAATCCACGCATCAAAATTATCGCTCACCCGGGCGGGGGATACGACCGGGCGGTTGCATGCAATGTCGGGGACTTGAAGACATTGAGCAGTTTTTTGCGATACTCGGCCTGCCAGGGCGCAGGCGGCGATTGGGTTGTGGTTGACCAGGATCGCGACCACCAGGCCGTCATACATTGCTGCGACGCCGAGGGCGCCGCAGCAATCGCCGCGCTGATGAATGGCGATCTCGATGTGTTGGCAAGCGCCAGCACAAAAGCGCTCGCCGTTTGCCACGGCGCGATCGGCGGTGTTTTGCGCCTGCCGAAGCCGAACGCACGGCCGTCCGTCGGGTGTGGACCGTTCGTCCAGCTTTAGCTTCGCGGGCAGTCGCGGTGCGTCAGGACCGTCCGGCTTTGCGGTTCTGCGCAAAAGCGCTCGACGCGATGGTCCTGGACACGGCGCCGAAGGACCGGGCGTGAGTCCGCAAGAGCGCGACGACCTGACGCTCGCGATCTTCCTGCTCGCCCTCGCCGGATTTGTCGACGCGAACGGCTTTCTGATCCTCGGCGGCCTGTTCGTCTCGTTCATGAGCGGGAACTCGACGCAGTTTGCGATCCGCGCGGGACAAGAGCTCTGGTCCGGGGCCGCGCCGGCCGGATTGATCGTCGCGCTGTTCGCGTTCGGCGTCGTCGTCGGGCGCTTGACGGCGAGCGGCGCCGGATCGTGGCGCCGGCCGGCGGTCCTGACGATGGAGGCGGCCCTTCTCGCGTTCGCCGCATCGGCGCATCTGCCGGCGCTGGCCGCAGGCGGGCTCATGGCCGTCGCCATGGGAGCGCAGAACGGCGGGCTAACGAAGACGGGCCTGACCTATGTCACCGGCGCGCTGGTCCATTTCGGCGAGGCGCTCGCCGACGCGTTGACCGGATCGGAGCCGGCTGCGGCGCCTTGGCCCTATCTGGCGCGGTGGGTCGGCATCGTCGCGGGCGGCGTGTCGGGCGCCGTGGCCTACGGGACGCTCGGCGTGCACGCGCTCACCCTGCCCGCCGTCGCGGCGGCGCTTTTGGCGGTGGCGATGGCGGCGATGGGGGAGCGGGGCGGGAGGTGAGGAAGGCGGCGAGGCCAAGCCGTTAGGTTTGGTTTGTCGGTACGCAGGCGCTTCTATGGGCCGTCACCCTTACGCGCGGCGCCACGCTCCGCAAGTCGTGGACCGGCATCGTCAAGTTAACGAATTTGGAGTGGGCACGCGGTTATGGGGCAGCGATGCCGACTGCCCGTGACCCTCTCTATCGCCGCCATCGTTTCCCGCCGGAAGTCATCAGCTATGCAGTCTGGTTGTACTTCCGGTTTCCCTTGAGCCTGCGGATGGTCGAGGAGATGCTAGCGGCCCGCGGGATTTGCGTGAGCTACGAGACCGTGCGCCAGTGGGGAAAGAAGTTCGGCAAGGGGTTCGCCAAGCAGATCCGCCAGCGCGCGCCCGCTCGCGGCGATAAATGGCATCTCGACGAAGTCGTTGTCTCGATCGCGGGTGAGAAGCATTGGCTGTGGCGCGCCGTCGATCAGAACGGTTTCGTGCTCGACGTCTTGGTCCAGCGCCGAAGAGACACGCGCGCTGCGCAGCGGCTCATGAAGAAGCTCTTGAAATCCGCCGTCACGCCGCCACGCGTGATGATCACGGACAAGCTCCGTTCTTAGAGTCCGTCCGGAGACTTCATGAGGGATTACAGAGTTTTCTGAGCATCAGGCGGATTGAGGCGAGCCGCAGGAAGGCGAGGGCGTTGTGGCTGAGGTTTTCCCAGTCCTTGGCGAGGCGGCGGCAGCGACCCAGCCAACCGATGGTGCGTTCGACGATCCATCGTTTGTGGACGACGAGGAAGCCTTTGGCGCGATCGGAACGGCGCACGATTTCGGTGGCGAGGCCCGGCATGACGCGCGCCAAGCCGTCATGGAAAACCGGTCCGGCGTAGGCGCTGTCGGCGAACAGCTTCTCGAGGAACGGGAACTGTCCGAACATTGTGGACAAGAGCATCAGTCCGCCGTCGCGATCCTGAACATTGGCGGAGGTGACCAGCGCGTGCAGCAGCAGACCCAACGTATCGACGAGGATGTGGCGCTTCTTGCCCTTGATCAGCTTGCCGGCGTCGAACCCATGCGGATCGATGCAGGCCCCCCTTTTTCCGCGCTTTTCACGCTCTGGCTATCGACGATACAGGCGGTGGGGCTGGCCTCGCGGTCATTCTGCTCGCGGCATTTGACGTAGAGCGCGTAGTGCATCCTCTCCAATGTGCCGTCGTGGCCTCCACAGGCAAAAGTAGCCGTTCACCGTGCTGCGCGGCGGCAGGTCTTTCGGCATGTAGCGCCACTGGCATCCGGTGCTCAGGACGTACATCACGCCGTTCACCACCTCGCGCATGTCGACGCGCCGCTTGCCGCCGCCATGCCTGGCGGGCGGGATCAGCGGGCCGATATGCCGCCATTCCGCGTCGGTCAGATCGCTCGGATAGCGCAGCTGGTCGCGGTTGTAGAGAGGACGGTTTTCCGGTGTCCACATAGGGCGCCTCACGAATTGACGCCACAGGGGATCATACCAGAGTCGTGCTCCTCAAGCGGTTTTCTCAACCCCCGACAACCGACTCAAACGACTCGCAGAGTCCCCGGACGGACACTTACGGCGCTGCAACAGCGAAAATGGGCCTTCGCGTGGAACATCGCCAGCACAAGGGCCTGAACAATCGGGCGGAGAATTCTCATCAGCCGACGCGGCGGCGCGAGCGGATTATGAAGCGCTTCAAATCAGCTGGACAGGCACAACAGTTTCTGTCGGTTCACGATCAAGTCGCGAACCTCTTCCACGTCTCTTGCCCTGAAACCGCCACCGCCGACTTCCGCTGCGCTTTGCGCGAGCGAGCCTTTGCGACTTGGCGCGACGTCTCCAAGATCGCCGCGTTCTGACAAGAAGGACTTCGAACCGAAACCGCTAGCGCGTCCACCGCCCGCTCAAGTTGACGGTGCCCTAAGCCGACATCGCGGTCAAGCGGACGGCGCGCGTCTCACGCGCCGGGCAACAAGACGCCGCCCCTCCGACCCTGTGCTCAGTCGTCGCTTCCCTTGCAGCCGCCGGGGGCGCTGAACGCGCTCACCTGTCGGCCACCGGTGCCCAAAGATCGTCGCCTGGCGATCCTCCCGCGGCCGCAACGGCCAAGCGGGCGATGTAGTGGCGCCAGCCGGCATCGTGGTTGGCGCATTGGGTCGCGTCCGGCAGCCCGCTGTGGGTAAAGCGGATGAGCGTGCCGTCGCCCCGTTCGAGCAAGTCGATTTCGACCAAGCTGGATCCGGGCGGAACCTCCTGGCTCCCCTCCCAGCCGAAGCTGTAGGCGAGGCGGTGGACCGGCACGACCTCCTTGAAAGACCCCCGCGCTACGCGCCCGGGGTCGCCGCTGACCCCCTTGACGAGATAAAGGCCGCCGGAATGCGGGTCGGTTGTCGCCTCGGCGCCCATCCAGCTCAAAATCTTTTCCGGATCGGTCAGGAAGGCGAAAACGGTGGCGCGCGGGGCCGGGATATAGGTCTCACGTTGGACGATAAGGGGGTCCGTCATGGCGCCTCCGGGTGACGAGAGCCTTGATATAGGCATAGCCCGTGACAAGGGAACCGCGTCAAGCCCATGATCGAGCCCATGCGGATGAACTCGACGCTCGCCTGGCTTGTCGATGAGGCCGCCAACAGCGCAGGCGCGGGCCAGCTGCTGGCGGAAATCGGAGCGCATCTTATCGCGGATCGCCTGCCGCTTGCGGCCGGCGCCCTGACGCTCGACGTTCCGGACCCCCTGATCTCCCGGCGCGTCTGGCTGTGGCGCGCTGAGACCGGCGAGGTTATCGAGGGTTTGGGCTTCGCCTCTGGAGGCCCAGCGGCGGCGAGCCCCTCGGGCGACGCCGGGCGGCAATGGCTCGCCGGCGTCGCGTCGGGCCCCGTGCATGAAGACGCGGTCGGGCGGAGGCCGGATGCGCCGAGCCTCGCCTGGGTCGGTCCGCGTCCGTTCACTCCGAGCGAGGCCCACGACCTCTGCCAGGCCGCGCGCTTCGCGGCCGCGCCGGTCGCTGCGCTGGCGGCGCGGGCGAACTTGAAGGCAGCGCTCGAGGCCTATCTCGGCCGCCGCAGCGCGGCGCGCGTGCTCGCGGCGCCGTTGCGGCGGGACGAGGGCGAGACCATCGCCGCCGCGCTCCTCTATGCGGACCTGCGCAATTTCACGGCGCTCTCTGAGAGCTATCCGCCAGCCGAGGTTATCGCCGCGCTCAATGGGTGGTTCGACCGCATCGCCGGCGCGGTCCATGCCTTCGGCGGCGAGGTGCTCAAGTTCATCGGCGACGGGATTTTGGCGATCTTTCCAGTCGGCGACGGAGGCCCGCGCGCCGCGTGCGAGGCCGCTCTTCGCGCCGCCTCCGCCGCGAGGGCCGGAATGGCGCATCTCGACCAGGAGCGCCGCCGACAAGGGCTGCCGCCGTTGCCGTTCGGCGTCGCGCTGCATCTGGGCGACATGTTTTGGGGCAATATCGGCGCAGCTGATCGCCTCGACTTCACCGCGATCGGGCCCGCCGTCAATCTGGTCAGCCGTCTCGAAGGGCTCTGCAAACCGCTCCAGAAGACGGTCCTCGTGTCGGGAGCCTTTGCCGCCGAGACCAACGCGCCGCTCGTCGCGCTCGGGACCTATGAGCTGCGCGGGATCGCGGCGCCCTGCCCGGTCTTTGCGTTTCCCGAGAAATTGTGAGCGCAATGCAACGCGTCCGGCGGCGGATGGAGCCGACCGGCATTGTCACGGCAACGGTGGCGCGTCTCGAGTTGGCGGGTAAAATGGCGCATGACGATCTCGTTTGCCCGCCGCCAGTCCCCCCCTTCGATCATCCGGCACGCCGTTTGGCTTTATGTTCGCTTCACCCTCAGTTATCGCGACGTCGAAGATCTGCTCGCTGAGCGTGGAGTGGACGTCTCGTACGAAACGGTGCGGCGATGGGTCTTGAAATTCGGGCCGTTGTTCGCCCGCGAACTTCGCCGCCGACGCCCAAGGCCAACGGCGCGGGGGCATCTCGACGAGATGGCCATGACGATTGCGGGCCGGCGGCTCTGGCTCTGGCGCGCGGTCGACGATGAAGGCGAGGTTCTCGATCTTCTGGTGCAACGACGGCGCGACAAGGCTGCAGCCTTGAAACTGATGCGCAAGCTGCTCAAGAAACACGGCTTCGCTCCCGATGTGCTGGTGACCGACAAACTGCGCTCTTACGGCGCAGCCAGGTCGGAGATGGGATTGTCGGCTCGCCATGAGCAGGGCTTGCGGAAGAACAATCGGGCCGAGAATTCGCATCAGCCGACGCGACGACGCGAACGCAAGATGTAGCGGTTCAAATCGCCCGGATCAGCCCAACGGTTCCTGTCCGTTCATGCCGCCGTCCATAACACGTTCAACGTCCAGCCCCATCTCACGTCCCGCGACACGCTCCGCGTCCTCAGAGACGAGGCGTTCCGGACGTGGCGAGCCGCGACGGCTGCATGAGCCCGAGCTGTGACTTCCGGACTTCGCGTCGCAAATTCAGGTTCGCGTGACAGCGCCCGGCGGCGAGCTCCGCCGCCCTTTGCGGGTCGAACGGCGCCTGCAGGTCGGCGGCGACGGCGGAGAGCCGATCGGGGCGCAAGGGGTCGCCGGGACCGGCAAGGACGCGGAACGCGGCATAGACCCGTCCCGCAGGCCCAAGCTCCTGGCCGGGCCTGGCGAGTGCGACAGCGTCCCGCAGCGCCGCCTCGTCCTCGCGCCGGTTGAGCAGGTTCTGCGCCACGGCGGCGGCGCTTTTCAGCGCCAGGCGGCGGCGCCGGACCCCGGCCCAGGGCGGGTCGGATCTGGCGACGGAATTGAGCGCGGAAAGCGCCGGCGAAAAACAGCGCCTCACCGTCCGAATTCTCGCGAAAACTGCCGCCCGCCCGGGCCCAGGCAGGGGCGGTCCGGAGAGGACGGGCTCGACGCGAATCATCGCCGCAATCGTAACCGACAGCGGCGCTTACGGCCATCAATTTGAGGTGAAAGCGCCCCGCCTGTCGACCCCATTCGATGTCCGATAATCTTGCATTATCAGGTAGATCCATAAAGGCCACCGTGCCTCTGTTATTATAAAGTTTGGAGGTCACAAGACGTCGGCGACGCAACTGTCCGCATCAAATCTCGCATCGTTATGACCGTCATGAAGCGCCCGGTCGGCGTTCAGCCCCCGCGCCGATTGGCGCCCATTTCGAAGTCCCTCCGCGACGCGGCAGCGACGAGAGGTCATCCGAGGCGAATCAATCCGCGTCGGCGGCGTCGTCCACGCCGCAATCAGCGCCTTAGGCAACACCCCGGAGATGCCCGAGCAAACGGCGAAAGTGTGCAAGAGATAGTCGAACAGTTCCCCGCTTCTGCGGGCCTTCAGTCTTCGTTTGCGCCGGAATAGCGGAGCCGACCGGTCTGTGTGCGCCCAAACACCGCCAGCAGATCAAGGTCGTCGAACGAGCCGGGGCTCGGGCGAACCTGGTTGTCAGCAGCGCGCAAGGCGCCTTCTGGAAGGTTCATGTCGAAGATGGCGCGAGGCCGTAGTCGATCTTCTGAGACGCGAGGCGCTTCGGCACGGTTAGGGAAATCGCGTCGACGGCGTCGTTGGGGTTCGCATAGGCGAAGGCCGACCCACGGATTTTCTGCTCGGGACCGCATTTATATGGGCGCAGTCGAGCCGCCGCGAAAATGTCCATCTTGCGCGCTATCCGTACTGGGCTGTCTTTTAATAGAAATCACACAGGGAGGATGGGAACGATGACGTCTCTGAGTGTGGAGTCCCCCATCGACGCCCGTCACCTCGAAAGCGTCCAACGCGTCTGGGCGACTAACGGTTCGTCCGAGGCGCGGCGGTTCCTTCAGCCGGTGGCCGGCCGAATTGTTACCGGGGCCGGACTCGACGGCGGTCAGCTCCAGCAAGCCCTGCGTCATCACAGCTCGGTAGCGCGCCGTATCATTTTGGGTCGGCAAATCCTGAACATCATGGGGAAAAGCAGCAAGCCGCTTTGAACGGCTAGCGCTGCGGCGTCGCGCCGGCTGTGCTCCGCGTAGGCCGCGCCGGCAAATATCTTGGACACGGCCGGCGTCGCCTGCGGCTTGCGGCTCAACTCTCCGTCGAGCCCTGTCTCGATAAGCTGCTTGCGAAATACAATTCGCAGCACGTCGGGTACGCCAAAAACCGCACCGAATTTCACATCATTTCGACGACGCGTGGGCGGCAAGCGGTGCGCGGTTACCGATTTATCTGCATGACTGCCTTGTCGATATTGGAGTGGTTCCGGCAGAACTCACAATAGTCCGCAGGTGCGATATCTCCCCTGCCCAACATCACTCGCAGGTCGAGCGCGCCACGAGATCTTGCGCGGTGCGCAGGGTCGCTGTGATGCCGCATGGACGCTGACCAGTCTCCGGTCGAACTGACGGCGAGCGAGCAGCCTTCGGTCATGCTCTCTTATCCCCGTTTCGCCGCCTCCGCGAAATCGCCGAATTCCTGAAATCTCAGGATTCGTTACGTGGTAATCGATGCGGTTGTCTGGTTGACTTTGTTGTTTCCGTAGCCACATCATGACCACGACAACCGATGGAGGCCGTCTTGGCCCGCGAACATGCACCCTCGAGCTTCATGCTCAATGTCCACGCTGCGCCTGATTCAGTCCAGGCCGCCTTTCTTCGCCGGGCCATGTCCGCTCTGGAACGAATTGCCGGTAGCGCGTCGGCGAAGACGTTGACAGACGCGCTCGCCGCCTCGACCGATGTTGGATCGCTCGCGCAACTACTGAGCCGATCCGACGTCGTTGGCTCGGCGGTCGTCGATCTCGACCCCCTGGCGCCTATGCTGGCCCGGAACGTGGAACACCGTCAGAAACTCCTGCAGTCAGCAGGCGGTGCGCTGTCCGCCGAGGAGGCCGGCCGCACACTGGGGATCTCGCGTCAGGCCGTCGATAAACGACGGCGCGCGAACACCTTGCTCGCCATTCGCGAGGGAAGCGACTGGCGCTATCCCGCTTGCCAGTTCCACCAGGGAGAGATTCTTCCAGGAATTGCCTCCGTCGTGCAGGGCTTCGCAACTGCGGGTCCATGGGTCGCGCTCGACTTCTTGCTGGCTTCCGACACCGTACTCGAAGGCAGAACGCCCCTGAAGGTCCTTGAGAGCGGCGACCGTGACCGTGTGCTGCGGCTCGTCCGCTCGAGCCAGGGCGACGGTTTCTCGTGACAAGCGAGCGTCCGTCAGGAGCTCGAGGGCCGAGGGGCGTCGCGCCGCCACCACCCTCGTGGCTGAGCGGAATTCGCCTGCCGACGGAGATCCTGCCCGCAGGTACAGTGTTCCACCGCATTCATAAGATGACCCTTGACCCGATCTTTTTCGGACCTGGGGCGGGCGCTCCGCCGACCTATCGGTTCGACAGCGGAAGCGGTCAGTTTGGCGTCCTCTATGTGGACCTGAGCCGCGCTGGCGCCCTCGCCGAGACCCTTCTTCGGAACCCGCACAGGTTGATGGTCGCCACCGCAGAGATTGCCGATCGGGCAGCGGCGGAACTGACGTGTCGCCGCGCAATTCGGGTCGTAAAGCTTTACGGCGCGGGCCTGCAGGCCGTGGGAACCGACGATGCGATCTCGACTGGTCCGTATGAGCCGTGCGGCTTATGGTCCGACGCTCTCTGGAGCCATTCCGACAGCCCGGATGGAATCGTCTATCAGTCCCGGCACGATTCAAACGAACTCTGCGCCGCCCTCTTCCAGCGTCCTGACATGGATTTCGAGATCAAATCGACACGCCCCCTGATGACCATGTCGAAAGAGGTCGCCGCTCTTCTCGACAATTACGGCAAGTCCCTCTCGCCAAGTTGATACTGAGGCAAATGATGACCCTTGAGGTGGGTCCGGGTAACCGTTCACACGCCCGGTTGAATTACGCGGCGGCGGGGATGGCTGGGGTTTCGGCTGCGGCGCGAGCGGCGGCGATGAGACCGCTGGCGTAGGCCCAGGGGTCGAGGCCGCGCTTGCGGCAGGTTTCGATGATGCTGAGGCCTGCGGCGTAGAAGCGGCTTCCCTCGTCTGTGCGTGTGCCGTAGCTGATGCGGCGCGCGATCACGGCGTGACGGAGCGCACGTTCGGCGTCGTTGTTGGTGGGCGACAGGCGGGGGTCGTGGACGAAGGCGATCACCGCGTCCCAGTCGTTGAGGATTTCGTTGGCCAGGTCCCGCACCTTCTGCTCGATCTCATGACGGTTGCACTGGCAGTTCCACTTGATGGTGTCCATCAATCGCCTGACGGCCTTGCTGTCGGCCTCGCCGTCACGGACCCGCTCGATGAGGCGACGCAAATCGCGGACGAGGTCGCGACCGAAGCCGGCACCGTCGCCGTAGAACCCGCCGGCGAGCGCCAGGCCTTTGCGGATCAGATGCGCCAGACAGCGCTGACGGCGGGGATGGTCGCGATAGGCGGCGTAACCGTCGGTGACGAGCCAGCCGAGAAAGGCTTCGCCGATCAGGGCCGCCAATTCTTCCTTGCGCCGGCTGCCGATGCGAAAGACGACCGCCGTCGCCGTCACCGCGACCCACATCCACATCAAGGCGCCGCGCTGATACCACGGGGTTTCGTCGAGATGGACGATCTGGGCGGCCTTGACCTCTTCGATGAGCCTGTCGACCACAGGCTCGCTGGCGAGGCCGAACTCATGAACGCACCGGTTGATCGTGGCGGTCCCGAGTTCGAGCCCCAGCCATCCGTCGAGGAATTCCTGAATCTTGAGGCGCGACAGGCGAAAGCGCAACGACAGCGATGCGATGAAGGCGCAGAGCATCGGGCCGACCAGACAGCGCTCGGTCGCGATCAAGTCGCGTTTGCGGCCCTCGACGCGCGAACGCGCGCCGACCCCGGGGCGTTCGACACTCTCATGACCGCAGCGGCAGCGCGCGGCGAAATACACATGTTTGATCGCCTCGATCTCGAGCGACATGTCGCCTTGCGTCAGTTCGAGACTGACGTGGGCGCCAACCTTGCGCCGCGAGGCTTGCGCATCGAGGTTTTGGCCGCAGGCCTCGCAGGTCAGCGGCGCATGCTCGCGTTCGCCGCTGACCAGTATCGGTTGGCTGCGCCAGAACCCCTTGGCTCCGAGCGGCTTGCCGGGGCGGCGAGCGCCCGCCCGCTCGGCTGGCCCCTTCGCCTCGCCGGTGTGGCTGTCGGGCGAGGCCGACGCTGTCTCGTCGGCAGACCCTCCCGGCTCGCCCTTCTGTCGTCGGTCCTCGCGGCGATACGGGTTGTCGCTCGAAGGCGGACGCGAACTGGTTCGGGAGTCTTCGGACAAACGTGCGTTCTGCGCCCGCGCCAGAGACAGAAGCTCGCACGCCGCCGCCAGCAAATCCTCATGCGACAGCGTCGCGAGGTCCGCCGGCGTCAAGGCCTTCAAATCGTCCGCGAATTGGTTCGGCACACAAGGGGTAGAATCGCCTTCCCACCGATACGCAAGCCGAAAATGCGAAACTCGTCGACCCTTCGCCCCTTCGCCGTCGCCGTTCCACCCGCATCAGCACCGCCGGCCGCGATCGGGTGGGTGTGAACGATTACGGGTCCGGGTGCGTCCTCCTAGCTCAAGCCTTCGTTCGGAGCTACGCCGCAACCTTCTATCGCCTCCTATCGTCTCTCCTGAATTTCGTTCCGGCTCGTCGCGGCACGAATTCCGACGCCCACCACTTTCCCGATTAGAAGCCGCCTGAGCCAGTGACGGCTCTCTGCGTTCGCTCCCCGTGGTTCGGCAACCAAACCCGCCATTGGTCATTCTTTTCCGAAATGTTGTTCTTCTGGAGAGTCTCGCTCTCGACCTGCGTCAAGGGCGCCGTATCGTTCACGCCAAGGACAACGGTGGCGGGGAGACCAATGCTTCGACAGATCGTGATTGACGCCGAAACGCCTGGCGACTCCCGGACGATGTTTCGTCTACGTATGGATGCAAGCATCATTGCTGATGGCCTGACCGCGGCGCAGGCTCATGTTCTTGTCGCGAAATCCTCGAACGAGTTGCCCTGCCGAAGTCGTCTCATCCGCCCGCCGATTCGCTTGTCGCCCAGCAATCGCCGGCCGCCACTCTTGTACCCCGCGGCTGGTCTGGTTGGCGAAGCCTCGCCAAGCGCCATGAGGCTTTTCACGAGGCTCGCAACGAGGGCTAAAGGCGATCTGAACCGGCCGGCGGCTATCGTTCCCTTACAGAAACGATCAACAACACTGCGCCTGGCGGCTGGCTGATCTTTCACATTTTCGGCGCGATCCGGCAGTTTGAGCGCGACCTTGCTGATTCCGATGAAGCCGCCGGTCTACAAAGGGATCGGGCGACCAAAGATTCCTGGATGATGTTGCAGATGATCGCGGCTTGACGGAGTTCGAGCACGGCATGATCCGACAACCGACCTCAACCAGCGTGAGCGCCGCCCGTGCGGAAGGGCAGATGGGTGGACGGCGTAGAGAGCCCGATAGCGCCGGGCGTCACGAGATGGCCGAAAGCGTCATCACCTGCCGCAAACCTGAGGCCCGAAATGGCGCGGCTCTACCGTATCAGCCAGCCACCGTGTCGCGGATCGCCGCCGAACATCCAGAACCGGATCCCATAGTTACGCAGGAGCCCGCGAGAGGAACCGCCTATGCCTGTCTCCAAGAAGCCACGCCGAAAGGCCGCCTCAGCACCCCCACAACCGGAGAAGAAGACTGCTGCGACTCGCGGCGCGTTGCCGGACCGGCGAGCGATGGAGAACTATCTCTCAGCTATTGCTGGCCGCAGCCGCGATGAGGCAATCGCCGCGGCGCAGGACGTCATGTACGAAGAGTGGGACCGCTCTACATCCCGCTCGCGCATCGCGCTCGCTCATAAGGCGCTCGCCATCTCGCCGCTTGGCGCCGATGCCTACAATCTCCGGGCCGAGGAAGCCGCCACCATTGCTGAAGCCCGCGATCTCTATGCCCGCGGACTCGAGGCTGGGGAGCTCGCGCTCGGTCCCAAAGGCTTTGAGGAATATGAAGGCCATTTCTGGGGATTTCTCGAAACCCGCCCATACGTGCGTGCGCGGCATGGGCTTGCGCAGTCCCTTCTCGAGCTGGGCGAAGAGGCGGCGGCGGTGGGTCATTTCCGCGCCATGCTGAAGCTGAATCCGGGCGACAACCAGGGCATCCGCTACCTGCTGCTGGGCTGCCTGCTCAAGCGCAACGACATGGTTGCGGTGAAGGAACTGCTGGCAGCCTATGAAGATGAATGGAGCGCCTACTGGCTCTATACCCGCGCGCTGGTCGCCTTCCGGGAAGGGCATGCCTCCGAGCAGCAGGCCCTGCGGTTGGTGCAGGACGCTTGGTCAGCCAACCAGCACGTGCCTGCCATCCTCGCCGGCGCCGTGCCGCCAGTGACCTCACGCAGTGGCTACATGACGGTGGGCGGAGCTGACGAAGCTACCGATTACGTCAGAGATTGCGGACCGGCTTGGCGCCAGACGCCAGGGGAAGTCGCATGGTTGAACAAACTGGTTTCCGCGTTGCCAAGGAAGCCGCGCGGGTCCCCAACTGCCCACTGAACGCAGTCGACGTGCAGAGTACGACAAATCGTTCCGTGAGACCGTCGAGAAGGGCCGTGAGCGCCATCAGTTCGTGCGATTGGAACACGCGCGTTTCCGTCCCCGACGTTTCCGGCTAGACCCAATCCCTATGGCGGTGACGGGGCGGGAAATGGATGAGCGGAAGGCGGCGGACGGAGCGTCGACCCAGCCGATCGAAGTGGAATTGATCGCTGTGCTGGCTGCGGTCGCCGACGGCTTGCCCCTCGCCATGACGATCGAAAGCGGGCGCGCACTGCCCTCGGGACCCTTCGGGGTTGAGCACCGCTCGCTGCAATCGGGGCTGCGGGCATGGGTCGAGCGTCAGACAGGACACCCGCTCGGCTATCTCGAACAGCTCTACACCTTCGCCGACTCGGACCGGCGCATCCCTTCAAATGGGGCGCGCGCCATTTCAATCAGCTACCTGGCCCTGACCCGCGAGGAGCGCCTGGCAGCTTCGCAAGGGGCTTGGCGCCCTTGGTACGACTACTTCCCGTGGGAGGACCATCGCGCGGGCCCTCCTTCGCAGATCGCGGCGGAGATAGCGCCGCAACTCGCGCATTGGGCGGAAAGCGGCGACGAAGCGCCGATGCGCCTCAGGCGCGCGGCGATCGCCTTCGGCCTCGACGGGCGGCCCTGGAACGAGGAGTTCGTCTTGCAACGCTACGAATTGCTCTATGAAGCCGGTCTAATCACCGAAGCCCGCCACAAGAGGGGCGACGGCGAGCGGCCATTCCTCGGAACGCCGATGATCGGCGACCATCGCCGGATTCTCGCGACCGGAATCGCGCGCGTCCGCGCCAAAATCAAATACAATCCCGTCGTCTTCGAACTGATGCCGCCCGCCTTCACCCTGCTGCAGCTCCAGCGTTGCGTGGAAGCGATCTCCGGACTCAACGTGCACAAGCCCAATTTCCGCCGCCTCATCGAGCAGCAGCAACTCGTGGAGGAAACCGGCGAAACCCTATCCGACACAGGCGGACGCCCGGCGAAGACCTACCGTTTCCGCGCCGCCGTCCGCGAGGAGCGTGCGGCAGCCGGGACCAAACTGCCGCTCGCGCGGGCTTGACAGGGCTTATTCTCACGATAAGTATATCCTAGATATGCTCATCGCGAGTATAAGACGTGACTGCTCTGGACCTCCGGCCTGCCGCAAGCGCCCTCTATGACCGGGTGAGCCGCTTCATCCCGCCGATCGAATGGCCGGCCTTCGAGGCCGACATCGAGGCCATCCTGCGGCTCAAGCGCGAGCGCAAGGCGATCATCCTCGCGCACAACTACCAGACACCAGAAATCTTCCACTGCGTCGCTGACGTCGTCGGCGACAGCCTGGCGTTGGCGCGCGAGGCGGCAAAGAGCGAAGCGCGCGTCATCGTCATGGCCGGCGTCCATTTCATGGCCGAGACGGCGAAACTGCTCAATCCGACGAAGACAGTGCTGATCCCCGACGCGCGCGCCGGCTGCTCGCTCGCCGAGTCGATCACGCCCGACGACATCGCGCTCCTGCGGCAGGCCTATCCGGACGCGCCGGTCGTCACCTATGTGAACACGTCGGCTGCGGTGAAGGCCGCCTCCGACATCTGCTGCACGTCCGCCAATGCGCTGAAGGTCGTCGAGTTGCTCGGCGTCCCGCGGGTGATCATGACGCCGGACGAGTATCTCGCCAAAAATGTCGGCGCGCAGACGAAGGTCGAGATCGTCGCGTGGCGGGGGCTTTGCGAAGTGCACGAGCAGTTCACCGCGCGCGACATCCGCGAACTGCGCGAAGCCTATCCGGGGGCCGTGGTCCTCGCCCATCCCGAATGCGCGCCGGAAGTCGTGGAGGAGGCCGACTTCGCAGGCTCCACCGCGGAGATGATCGGCTTCGTTGGGGCAAAGCGGCCGGCGCGCGTCGCGTTCGTGACCGAGTGCTCGATGAGCGACAACGTCTCGGTTCACTATCCCGACGTCGAGTTCGTCAAGCCCTGCGCCCTCTGTCCCCACATGAAGCGGATCACGCTTGCCAAGATCCGTCACGCGCTCGAGACGATGGAGGGCGAAGTCACGATTGATCCGGCGATCGCCGCGCCCGCGCGGCGGGCCGTCGAGCGGATGCTGGCGCTGTGACGGTCGAACCTGTCGCGTGGCGCCGACGCGTCGTCGTCATCGGCGCGGGAATCGCAGGGCTGATGACAGCGCTCGAGCTCGCGCCCCGCCCGGTCGTCCTGATCTCAAAGGGGCCGCTTGGCGCGGAAGGCTCGACGCTTTGGGCGCAGGGCGGCCTGGCTGCGGCGCTGGGGCCGGACGACTCGCCGGCGCTCCATGCGGCTGACACGATCGCCGCTGGCGACGGCCTCTGCGACGTCGCGATCGTCGAGTGCTTCGCCAAGGCGGCGCCCCCGGCGATTGAGAAGCTTGCGCGACTGGGCGTCCGATTCGACCGCACGAGAGACGGCGGCTTCGCGCTCGGCCTCGAGGCCGCCCACAGCCGGCGTCGGGTCGCGCATTCCGGCGGCGACGGCGCCGGGCGCGAAGTGATGCGCGCCCTCGTCGCGGCGGCGCAGGCCACGACGTCGATCGAAATCCTCGAAGGGTACGAAGCGCGGCGGCTCGTCGTCGAGGATAACGCCGTCATCGGATTGCTCGCCGTCGGACCTTCGGGGCCACCCTGTTTCGGGCTGACGCGGTCGTCATCGCGACCGGCGGCATCGGCGGCCTTTACGAGGACAGCACCAACCCGCTCGGCAGCTTCGGCCAGGGTATCGCGCTTGCGGCCCGCGCCGGCGCGAGCCTCGCCGACATGGAGTTCGTGCAGTTCCACCCGACGGCGCTCGACGGCGCGCGCCGTCCTACGCCGCTCGTCAGCGAGGCGGTGCGCGGCGAGGGCGCGATCCTCGTCGACGACACTGGCGAACGGTTCATGGCCGGGGTTCCCGGCGCCGAGCTTGCTCCGCGCGACGTGGTCGCGCGCGCGATCGCAGCGAGGCGCGCGGCGGGCAGGCGCGTCTTCCTCGACGCTCGCGCGGCGATCGGGTTCCGGTTCGAGGCGCGCTTTCCGGTCATCGCAGAGTCCTGCCACGCAGCAGGCGTCGATCCGGCGCGCGAGCCGATCCCCGTGCGGCCGGCGCAGCACTACCACATGGGCGGGATCGCCGTGGACGCTGAGGGGCGAAGCTCGGTCGCAGGCCTTTGGGCGTGCGGCGAGGCGGCCTGCACCGGCCTCCACGGCGCAAATCGGCTTGCGAGCAATTCGCTGACCGAAGCCGCGGTCTTCGCCTCGATCGTCGCCCGCTCGATCGAGGGCGCGCCTTTACGCCGCCCCGCCCGTCTGCGGGCCGCGCTTGCGCTTCCGACGGCCGATACGGCGACGGTGCCCCCATCCTGTCGCGGGCGGCCGGCGTCACCCGCGAGGGAGAAACCCTTCGAGACGCGATGGCCGCGCTCGCAGCCCTCGCAGCTTCGGGCGGACCCGCCTCGGATCCCGCCGCTGTCGCACTGACGATCGCCGTTTCCGCGCTGCGGCGCGCTGACAGCGTCGGCTCGCACAGCCGGCTCGATTTCCCCCAACGTTTCGCGGACCGCCGCCGCATGCTGCTGACCCTCGGGGAGGCCCTCGCCGAGGCCGCAGCGCTCGCCCCCGACATCCGCGCCAGGAGAGCCCGAAGATGACGCTCGTTCCCCTCCCCGCGGTCCTCATTGAGCCGCTCGTCCGCCAGGCGCTGCTGGAGGACCTCGGCCGCGCCGGCGACATCACGACCGACGCTATTGCGCCTGCCGATTACGTCGTCCAGTGTGTCATGGCTGCGAGACAAGAGGGCGTCGTGGCTGGACTCGATCTCGCCGCCCACACCTTCCACCTCATCGACCCGGCGATCCGCTTCGAGCATTGCCTCGCCGACGGCGCCGAGGTCGCCCCCGGAACGGCGCTCGCGATCGTTGAAGGGCCGGCGCGCGGCGTGCTCACGGCCGAGCGCACCGCGCTCAATTTCGTCAGCCGCCTCAGCGGGATCGCGAGCACGACGGCGCGGCTTTCGGCCTCGGTGTCGCATACCAAGGCGCGCATCGTCTGCACCCGCAAGACCACGCCGCTCCTGCGCGCGATCGAGAAATACGCAGTGCGCGCGGGCGGCGGCGCCAACCATCGCTTCGGTCTGGACGATGCGGCCCTGATCAAGGACAACCACGTCGCCATCGCCGGCTCTGTCGCCGAGGCGATCCGCCGCGTCCGCGCCCATGTCGGCCATCTCGTGAAGATCGAGGTCGAAGTCGACGCGCTGGCCCAACTCGCGGAGGCGCTCGCGGAGAGAGCCGACGCCATTCTGCTCGACAACATGTCGCTCGACGATCTGCGGCGCGGCGTCGCTATGATCGGCGGCCGGTCGATCAGCGAAGCCTCGGGGCGGGTGAGGCCGGAAACCGCCCCGGCGATCGCCGAGACCGGCGTCGATCTCATCTCGGTCGGGTGGCTCACGCACAGCGCGCCGATCCTCGACATCGGGCTGGACGCTGCGGCCTGACCGCCGTTCCGACGTTCATTCGCATTGGCCAAGTCTTGTCGGGGGACACATGCGGTCAGAAGGGCGTTGTCACGCTGGCCAGTTTTACTTGGCAATGCCGCGACGCGCTTATGGGCCGCACACCGCAAAATCAATGGCTTGCAGAGTTCGAGAGTGGCCCCGAACACCTCGAGAATCCGCTATCCTTGTGCGACGTGACAATCCCATCAGATAGGATGGCCACAGCCCGCGACGAGAGCCCATAGCTCAACGTATCCAACGACGGTCACCGTTCGACCGAGCGCTACCTAATCGATGCTACCACATTCAGACGCCAGCGACCCTGTCCACGCCAAGTTCGCCATTGAGCGACGGCGGTCTTCTCAGTGGCCTTCGGGCCGATATTTTGGCCTTCGATCATCAACGCGCTTGGCCTTCGACAGAGCGCGTTCGAGCGTGTTTGGGGGAAGAATGTCCACCTCGAAATTGACGGCGGTGTCGTTCTTCAGTTTCGCCTGGACCCGCTCCTTCAAGTCAGCGACGAAGTGATCGATATCAGGCGGCATCAGCGCCGGATCGCGCTCCACCAACACCGTCGCGTGGTCCATCGGCCCCTGCTTCTCGAGCACGATCTTGAACTCGACGCCGGTCCCGGGAACCTCCAGCAAAGACCGCTGCACCTGACTCGGATAGACGTTCGCCCCCCGGATCAGCAGCATGTCGTCGAGCCGGCCGTAGACGCCCGCCGGAAGCCGGGGATAGGTGCGTCCGCAGGAACAAGGCTCGTTGACCATGTGGGACTCGTCGCCGGCGTAGAAGCGGATCATCGGCTGCGACTTGCGCTTCAGGTGGGTGTAGACGATCGCGCCGCTCTCGCCGTCCGGAAGCACGCGCGAGGGATCGTCCTTGGCGACGATCTCCGTCCACACTTCGTCCTGCATCACGTGCGGGCCTTGGGCCGCCTCGCATTCGGCGTTGGTGGCCCACGGTGTCATCTCCGAGGTGGTGGCCATGTCGCGCACCTTGATGCCCCAGCCCTGTTCGAGCGCCTGCCGCGTCCCGGGGATCGACGAGCCGGGCTCCCCGATGAATATGCCTAAGCGCAACGGCGATTTGACGGTGTCGTAGCCGAGCGAGCGCGCGGTTTCGAGCATGTGCAGCGCATAGGTCGGCGTGGTGACGAGCGCCGTCGCGCCGATGCGATGCATCAGTTCGAGTTGTCGTTCGGTCTCGCCCGCGCCAAGCGGAAACGCAGTTGCGCCCAGGCGCTCGACGCCCAAGAGCGCCCCCCAACCGCCCATGAACAGGCTGAACACGGTCGCGAGTTGCACCACGTCGCCCGGCCGCACCCCGCAGGTATAAAGCCCCTGCGCCATGACGTTGGCGACATAGTCCCAGTCTGCCCTTGAAAAGGCGTAGAGGGTCGGCTTCCCGCTGGTCCCCGACGATCCGTGCACGCGGATGATGTCGACAGGCTCGCAGCCGAGATAGCGCCCGAACGGCCCATGCGCCGTCTGGTCGTCGCGCAGCATGGGCTTGGTGATGATCGGCACGCGCTTGGCGAAATCGTCGAGCGTCCTGACCTCCTCCGGCCGAAAGCCGTGGTTGTCGTAATGGGCGCGATAGAAGGGCAGCCGCACGTAGACATCGTGCAATTGCCGCTGCAAATTCGCCAGCACTTCGGCTTCGCGCTCGGCGCGCGAACGCGTTTCCTTGCTGCGGTCCCAATAGGCGCCGTCCGCCATGATACTCCTCCCTGTCGAACGTCCTTGTCGGCGTTCCTTCAAACGATGTCTGGCTCCCCAGTGGCTTCCGCCTCGACCGCCTCCCTTTGGGCGTCGAGAACGGCGCCGCCGATGAAGCGGGCATGACCGAGGAATTCGCCAACGATCATGCCCGAGGCGTCGGTGACGCTGACGTCATAGAGGCCGACGCGTCCGGCCTTCGCGCGCTCGTCGGCCCGCGCAAGGAGCCGCTCGCCGATCCGGCCCGGCCGCAGGTAGATCATCGAGCAGTGATGGGCGACCGAGCGCTCGTTGTGGCTGTTGCACGCGCAGGAGCGCGCGGTATCGGCGAGCGTGTAAAGCACGCCGCCATGGCAGGTCCCGAAGCCGTTGAGCATGTCTTCACGGACCGTCATTTCAAGCACGGCGCGTCCGGCGCCGGCCGACACGAGCGCGACGCCGAGACCGCGGCTCACCCGGTCGCCCTCCAGCATTCTCAGCGCGCAGGCGGCCCCGATCGCGTCGGCTCCGTCATCCTCCTGAGACATCGCGTTCCATCCGCCTTGGCATCCGACGGGCCTTTTGAGCGCGCGTCGGCGTCGCTTGATTATGCACGACTCGACGTGCTAAACAATCGTTTAGTTAGCTGGTATGGAGGACCGGGCCCGTGGCGGCGACCGAGGCGAAACGGCATGCCAACCGCTGGCCGGCGCTGCTCGACGCGGCGGCCGCGAAGTTCGCCGAGCTCGGCTATCACGCCACTACCATCCGCGAACTTGCGACCGCGACGGACATGACGCCGGGCGCGATCTATTTCCACGTCCCGGGCAAACAGGCGCTGCTGCTGGCGGTCTACGAAGAGGGCGTCCAGCGCATCGTCGATCACGTCGAACAGGCGACCGCGGCGGTTAAGGACCCCTGGGAGCGGCTCGCCGCGGCCGTCGAAGCGCACCTCGAAGCGATCCTCGACTCGAGCGCCTACGCGCGCGTCGTCATCCGCATCCTGCCTGACGACGTCCCCGAGATCGCCGCTGATCTCACGCGCCTGCGCGACCGCTACGAACAACGGTTTCGCGACTTGGTCGCGGGGCTGCGGTTGCCGAAGAGTGTGAACCCGCAGCTCGCCAGGCTCTTCCTGCTCGGCGCGCTCAACTGGACGCCGGTCTGGTTTCGGCCGGACGGGACCGCCATTGACGAGATCGCCCGCGCAGCGCTCGCGCCCCTTCGGGCGCTCGCCCAGGAGCAGGCGTCATGAGCATTCCGCGTCTCGACCCCCCTGCCCGCGTCCTCGTCACCAAGATCGGGCTCGACGGCCACGATCGGGGCAGCCGGATCGTCGCGGCATTCCTGCGCGACGCGGGGATGGACGTGATCTACACACCGCCCTGGCAATCGATTCCCGCCGTGGTGAAGCTTGCTATGGAGGAGGACGTCGACGCGATCGGCGTCAGTTCGCTCGCCACAGACCACCTGATCGTTCCGCGACTCATTCAGGCGCTCGGCGCGGCCGGACTGGGGCACGTGGCCGTCGTCGTCGGCGGCATCGTGCCCGACGACGAGCGCCCGGCGCTGATCGCCTCAGGGGTGCGAGTGGTCCTGGGCCCCGGCGCCTCACGCGACGAGATCGTCGACCGCATCGCCGCGCTCGCCGCCGAAGCGCGCGCGGCGCGCGACGTCGAACTCAGGGAATGGACATCATGACCAAGGAAGCCGTTCAACTTCCCCTGCCCGGCTTCGACCAGGCCTTCGGCCAATGGCGCGCCGACTACGCGAGCCAGATCGGCTCGGAGCGCAAGGTCGTCAATCGCTCGGGCATCGAGGTCAGGCCGCTCTACACGCCGCGCGACTGGGATAGCTCCGCCTACGAGACGGATCTCGGCTTTCCGGGACAGTATCCGTTCACCCGCGGGATCTATCCGACCATGCACCGCGGGCGCACCTGGACGCAGCGCCAATTGATCGGACTCGGGACGCCCGAGGACTATAACGTTCGCGTGCGCCAGCTTCTGGCCGCGGGCGCGACCGCGATCAGTTTCCTGCCGTGCAATTCGGGTTTCCGCGGCGTCGATTGCGACGAGGTCGACCCCGCCCTGCTCGGCACGTGCGGCACCGTGTCGAACACCGTCGACGACATGGACGTGGCCCTGGCCGGCGTGCCCCTGGGCCAAATCTCAACGGCGATGAACGACCCCTCGCCGTTCACCCTGCTCGCCTTCACGCTGGGGGTCGCCAAGCGCCGCGGCGTCCCCTGGACCACCGTCTCCGGCACCTCCAACCAGAGCGACTATATTTCCCATTTCGTCGCCAACCACATGTTCTACCGCCTGTCGCTCAATGGCTCGCGCCGGGTGCTGACCGATCACGTCGCGTTCTGCCTGGAGCGCGTGCCGAACTGGAACCCGATTTCGGTGGTCGGCCAGCACATGCAGCAGGCTGGCGCGACCCCAGCCGAGACGGTCGGCTTCACCTTCTCCACCGCGCTGCAATACGCCGAGGACTGCATCGCGCGCGGCATCGACATCGACGTCCTGCTGCGCCGGTTCACCTTCTTCTTCGACATTTCAATTAGTTTCTTCGAGGAGATCGCAAAGTTCCGCGCCGCGCGGCGGATCTGGGCGCGCCTCGCCCGCGAGCGCCTCGGCGCGAAGAACCCGAACTCCTGGCGCTTCAAGTTTCATGGCCAGACCTCGGGGGTCGACCTGACGCGGCAGCAGCCGCTCAACAACATTGCGCGCGTCGCGGTCCAGGCGACGGCCGGCATTCTGAGCGGCCTCCAGTCCATGCACACCGACGCCTATGACGAGGCGGTGGCGACGCCGACGGAAGAGACGGCGCGCATCGCGGTCGCGACCCAGAACGTTTTGCGCGAGGAGGCGCATCTCTGCGACGTGATCGACCCGCTGGCCGGGTCCTATTACGTCGAGACCCTGACGGATCAGATGGAAGCCGAGATCGTCGCGGTCATCGCCAGGATCGACGCGTCCGGAGGGATGTACAAGGCGGTTGAGGCGGGGCTCGTCCAGACCATGATCGGCAATTCTGCGCTCAACTATCAGGAACGCATCGAACGCGCCGAGGAGAAGGTCGTCGGCGTCAACTGCTACGCGCTCGATGAAGCGGAAACCGCCGTCAAGCCGACCGAGCGGCCCGATCCTGAGCGCATGAAGGCGCATGTCGAACGCTTCAAGGCGTTCAAGGCGAGCCGTAGCCCGAGCGAGGTCGGCACGGCGCTCGCCGCGCTGGCGCGCGCCGCCCACGACGAGAAGGACAACATCTTCGCCAGGATCGTCGAAGCGGCGGAGCGCGGCGTGACCCATGGAGAGATCGTCGGCCTCCTGCGCAAAGAGCTGGGCTTTGGACGCC
The DNA here is from genome assembly GCA_963822215.1 of uncultured Alphaproteobacteria bacterium. Taxonomy (GTDB): domain Bacteria; phylum Pseudomonadota; class Alphaproteobacteria; order Rhizobiales; family Beijerinckiaceae; genus Roseiarcus. The sequence continues at coordinate 740,197 of CAWGGX010000010.1, read as the reverse complement.
CCCTCATCGTCGCTTGAACTGACCCCGGCTTTCGGGCTGCTGCTCGATCGGCTGCGGCATGGCGAGGCCGCCGCGCTTGCGCGCTGCATCACGCTTATCGAGCGGGGAGGCGCGCTCGCCGACGCGATTTCCCGGGCGATCTACCCGGCGACCGGGCGGTCGGCGGTGGTCGGCTTCAGCGGCCCACCGGGCGCCGGCAAATCGACGCTGATCGACGCCTACGTCGCCCATGTGCGCACGGCAGGACGCACGGTCGGTGTCGCCGCCGTCGATCCCTCGAGCCCGATTTCCGGCGGCTCCGTGCTTGGCGACCGCGTCCGCATGCAGCGCCACACGGAGGACCCCGGCGTCTTCATCCGCTCGATCGCCTCGCGCGGCCATCTCGGCGGTCTGTCCGAAAGCATTCATCTCGTCGTGGATCTGATGGATGCATCCGGGCGCGACGTGATCGTCATCGAGACGGTCGGCGCGGGACAATCCGAGGTGGAGGTCGCTGAGGTGGCGGACGTCTGCGTCGTCGTCAATGCTCCGGGTCTTGGCGACGACGTCCAGGCCATCAAGTCGGGCATTCTCGAAATCGCCGACGTCCTGGTGGTCAACAAGGCCGACCTTCCTCTGGCGAATCGAACGGTTGACCAGTTGCAGGCTATGCTGAAGCTGCGGGTCGACAATCGGGACGTGGCCGTCGTCGAGACGGTCGCGACCAGTGGCGTTGGGGTCGCTGAACTCGTTGCCGCAATAGACGCTCGCGCCGCACGCACGCCGTCTCAGAACCGAGCAAACCGCCTGCGTCGCGTACGCCGGCTCGTTGCGCAATCCGCGGGCCGTCAGATCCGAGACCGAGTTCTCTCGCTTGACGACGCCGAGACCGACGCGATCCTGGAGGCGGCGCTGCGAGGAGACGTCGGCATCGCCGAGGCCGCTGGCCACCTGATGCGTAACATCCCGTGAGCGAAGGAGCGAAGTCGGCGACCGGGAGCGGCTCAACCAACTTCTGGAATGTGAACCCGTTTCCGTTGGTGGCCGCGTCGCTTTTCAAGCGATTTAATAGCTCTTGCGCTGACCGAGTTGGAAACCGTCCGCCGAATGGTGCAGCGGGCATCGTCAGGTTAACGAGTTCGGAGTGGGTACGCGGCTAAGCAGCAGTGATGCCGACTGCCCGTGAGCCGCTCTATCGCCGCCATCGTTTCCCGCCGGAAGTCATCAGCTATCCAGTCTGGTTGTACTTCCGGTTTCCCTTGAGCCTGCGGATGGTCGAGGAGATGCTAGCGGCCCGCGGGATTTGCGTGAGCTACGAGACCGTGCGCCAGTGGGGAAAGAAGTTCGGCAAGGGGTTCGCCAAGCAGATCCGCGAGCGCGCGCCTGCTCGCGGCGATAAATGGCATCTCGACGAAGTCGTTGTCTCGATCGCGGGCGAGAAGCATTGGCTGTGGCGCGCCGTCGATCAGAATGGCTTCGTGCTCGACGTCTTGGTCCAGCGCCGAAGAGACACGCGCGCTGCGCAGCGGCTCATGAAGAAGCTCTTGAAATCCGCCGTCACGCCGCCACGCGTGATGATCACGGACAAGCTCCGTTCTTACGGCGCTGCAACAGCGAAAATGGGCCTTCGCGTGGAACATCGCCAGCACAAGGGCCTGAACAATCGGGCGGAGAATTCTCATCAGCCGACGCGGCGGCGCGAGCGGATTATGAAGCGCTTCAAATCAGCTGGACAGGCACAACAGTTTCTGTCGGTTCACGATCAAGTCGCGAACCTCTTTCACGTCTCTTACCCTGAAACCGCCACCGCCGACTTCCGCCGCGCTTTGCGCGAGCGAGCCTTTGCGACTTGGCGCGACGTCTCCAAGATCGCCGCGTTCTGACAAGAAGGACTTCGAACCGAAACCGCTAGCGCGTCCACCGCCCGCTCAAGTTGACGGTGCCTGTTTCTCATGCCAGCGTTTGACGGCGTTGCGCTCGCAATCTTGCTTCTCGGCCCCGTCCTGTTTCACGATGATCCCCGGATCAAGTCCGGGGACCGGCGTGAACGGAACGACCTTCGAATGTCCCGGCGCGACCACGGTCGCAGCCAGCATGGAATGATAGCTCTCGATCTTGCCGTTGCTGCGCTTGCGCGTCTGGCAATGCGGGCAGGCGATCTTCTGGCGGCAGAAATATTCGGTTCCGTCGAGAGCCACGAGGGTTCGCCCGCCCAGCCGGCCGAAGGCTTCGCGCATCGCGGGTTCGAGAATCAGCCTCTGCGTGCTCGAAGCAGGGCGCCAGCAGGCGGGTCGGCGCCGTCGACATAGGGTTGCGCCAGAGCCGGCGTCGCCGCCATGTCGGCGGCTTCGGCCGGCGCCATGAGGCCGAGCGCGGCCAAAGAGATGGCCGCGAGCGGAAATGAGCGGCGCTCAGCCATGATAGATGACCTCGAGGAGCTGATGTCGTTGGTCGACACGCACCGTTGCGGCGTCGCCGGCCTGGCCGCCGAGGCCGTGAAGGATGTCGTAGACGCGCCGGGGGGCCGGATCGACCACGACATTGACGCCCGCCTGCGGCGCCTTGCCGGCGACGGCCGTGCGGTGGCCGATCATTTCGCCGAGGCATCTGACCGCCGTCGAGCGCGCCGTTCCACTGGATCGAGACAACGCGGTCGATCTCGCCCGCGACGACCGTCGGCTTCGATGCGACGGCTGCGCTCGGCTCAATGGCTCCGATGCTGGCCATCTTCTGCGTCGCGTCGTCCATACTCTTCTGAAGGGCGACCTCGGCGTTCGGCATGCCAGGCGTGTCCACATCCGGCGCGACCGGGGTCACGCCGCAGCCGGCAAGCGACAGGGACACAAGTCCGGCGCAGGCCAATCGCGCTTTTGAACTCAGGTTCATTGTTACTGGCTCCCTTCTCGAAGCGGGAGCCTCGCCCCCCGCGGCGCGAACGAGAACCGGGACGTTGAAATCTCTCTTATCGGTGTGAGAGTGAAGCCAAGTCGGTAGCAGGGTGCCTACGCCTGGCAGGTCGACCTTTGGTTTTGGATCAGCGGCTTCTCTTCACGGCGGACAGCGTCATAGCCCCGACGACCCCCGACGTCTGGCCTCGACGTATTGCGGGGCGTAGCAGACCGTGGCGGTGGGTGTCGCAGATGCGCGGAAAGCGCCGGGACCGCACATGGGTTGGTCAAGCGGCGGGCACGTGGACGGCCCCGACCTCGTCCTGATGAACGGTTCGCCGGGCTTGCCGGCGGGTACCGACTGGCGTAGGATCCCGTTCGCAAGTCATTGATGTCGCTGCTGTTGGCATTACCTAGAGGAGTCAATATCCGCATCTGGTTAATAGCAATCAAGGACATCCGCGCTCGCTTGCCACAACTAAGAGGTTGCGCGTCTCACTGGACTATGCAGGAATTGACATTGAGGAAGGAGGAGAGGGCAATGCTCTCCTGGGCGCTACGGCGACGCGCGAGGATAGAACGCATCGATTCCGAGGCCGAGGCGCTCGTCCGCGATTTTGGCGAAACTGCCTATTACGAGGCGCACCGACGTCAATACGAGGCCAGTTCCGACTCAATCGCGACAGATTGGGGTTTTGTCGCATTGGCGGTTGCGCGCCTGATCGGCAGCCGCCCCGACGTCGACCCTTTGGTGCGGCTAGCAATGAATGCCGTTCTCGTTCTCGATCGTGAAGGCGCCGCTTCGCGCAGGCATCGATCCCTAGCCGGGCTGGCGCCGCGCAAAACCGGTCCCTTCCGGGGTCTTCCGGGGCAAATAAATCAAGGCGGGTGATTGCCGCCACGACGAACCCATTCCGAATCCGATTTCTCGGCTCGTCGGTGAATGGCCGACTGACCACTTTGAAAGAAGTCGAGATTGAGGTTACGAACGTGTCGGCAGCTATCGTCGCCACAGCGAATATGACGTGGCCGCCTCGAACGATTGGATTGCGTATCTTCGACCACGTAGGTCGCGAAGTCTTTGCGCGACAGAAGGCCGATCCTCGATAATTTTCGCGCCGCCGCGCGTGTGGCCTTCGCATCTGCCGCGAAGCCGCGGTTCTCTCGGACGCAGACGGTCGGTATCGAAGTTTGCGGACGTTGGAGACTGCGTATTCGGACGCCTCGATTGGGCGGCGAAGCCGACCTACGGGGGTCGAATGCGCCAAGTCCGCCCAATGCAGGGATTGGTCGCGAGCGATTCAACAGCCGGAGTTGACGTTGTACGGTCGTCCCGGATCGTCGCAGCGGGCGTGGCGAAGAGCGACCCGATCAACATCGAGGCTTTATATTCGGGGTGGTCGAAATAGCTTACCCTCCGGTGAGGCTCATGCCGCGCTGGGTCGACGAAGTCCCGCTGCGCCGAGCCATAGCGAAGTCGTGACCTTTCGGCTTTCGCGAGATCGCCGTCCGCAATACGCCAAGCAAGAGATCGTCGCCTTGTGCGAGCCGCAGCGGTTCGCGGAGGTCAACCCCGTCTTCGTGTCCAAGGCAAAGGTAGAGCTTGCCCGAGCAGGTGACCCGGACGCGGTTGCACGCCTCGCAGAAGCTGTGTGTGAGCGGAGTGATGAACCCAATGCGCCCGCCTGTCTCCTGGACGTGGCAATACCTCGCCGGTCCGCCGCTCCGATACGTCGAAGGCGTGAGCGTGAAACGCTCTGCGAGCGCCGAGCGAATCTGCGTCAGGGGAAGGTGCTGATTGAGCCGCTCTCGTTCCGCCCCGCCCAGCGGCATAACCTCGATGAAGGTCAAATCGTAGCCGCGCGCGTGCGCCCATTCCACGAGAACCGGCGCCTCGGCTTCATTGACGCTTTTGAGAGCGACCGTGTTGATCTTGATTTTGAGCCCCGCCCGATCTGCGGCGTCCAACCCGGACAACACTTTGGAGAGGTCGCCGCGGCGCGAGGTCGCATGAAATTTCGTCGCATCCAGCGTGTCGAGCGAGACATTGATCCGCTTCACGCCGCTGGCGGCAAGGTCCGCCGCGAATTTGGCAAGTTGGGACCCGTTGGTGGTCAACGTCAGCTCGTCGAGCGCGCCGCTCGCAAGATGGCGCGAAAGCGATCGAATGAGCACCATAATGTCGCGCCGCACCAGCGGCTCGCCGCCGGTCAGCCGGATCTTGCGCGCGCCCAGCTTCACGAAGGCGGAGCAAAGTCGGTCGAGTTCCTCCAACGACAGCACGTCGCGCTTCGGCAGGAAGTTCATCCGCTCCGGCATGCAATAGACACAGCGGCAGTCGCATCGGTCCGTTACCGAGAGCCGCAGGTACGAAATGCTGCGGCCATACGGATCGATCATCCGTTGCGCCGCGGATTTCGTCCCGGGGCTTCCTCGCAGCGCGTCAAGTCCGGGCAGGAACATGAGTTTCAGCCTTCGCCAGCACGAAGTCGGCAATCGCCTCCGTGTCGTTCAAGTCGAGGACGGGGATCGCAACCGCCGGCAACCGTTCGTCGCTGGCCACGGCGATGATGTCGGACCCCGGCCGCCACATCAAGGCATGGCCCTCGCTCGGACGATGCACTTCGATGGCCGCATGACGATGCGTGTGGAACCCCTCGATGAGCACGAGATCGACGGGATCGAGCCGCGCCACGAGGTCTTCGAGAGCGGGCTGCGGCGCGTCGCGGATTTCGTGCATAAGCGCCCAGCGCGCGTCGGAAACAAGCATGACCTCGCTCGCGCCCGCCTCCCGGTGGACGAACGAGTCTTTGCCCGGTCGATCGAGGTCGAACCCGTGGTGCGCGTGCTTGATCGTCGAGACCGTGAGCCCGCGTCTCCGGAGGGCCGGCAGCAGCGAGGCGATCAGGGTCGTCTTTCCCGATCCGCTGCGCCCGACAAGTCCGATCATTCGCATGGAAGGACTCGCTTCGAAGACGTCCGGGAGGGAGAGTCCCCTCCCGAACGGGAGCGCCGGGCGATGCGCCCGCGCTCCGGTTTCTCTTCCGGTCAGACGGCGGATGCGGGCGCCGCGAAGACGTCGACCGTAACCGCAGGGCCAGTGTATTTCTCGACTTCGCCGACGATCGAATGGCCACAGTTGCCCTGGGCGAGCTTGGATGACCCGATATCCATGCTCAGATTGTTGACGTCGCCGTACTTGCACAGACTCCCGGGCTTTCCGGGCTCGATCGGATCATACCAGCCGCCCTCGTTGACCCTGATCACGCCGGGACGCATCGCCTCCGTCACCTTGGCGCCAGCGAGAACCTGGCCGCGGTCATTGTAAACGCGCACCACGTCGCCATCGCTGATTCCACGCGTCGCCGCGTCTTTTGGATTGATCCAGCAAGGCTCGTGACCGGCGATCGCGTAGGTCTCGCGCAGCTTGGTGCCGCAAAGTTGCGAATGGAGCCGGGACTTCGGATGGCTCGCGGCGATGTGCAGCTTGTACTTGGTGGTCGGACCGCCGAGGCGTTCCGCCGGCTCATACCACATCGGATGGGGACCGCAGTCGTCGTATCCCATCTTCTCGATATTTTTCGAATAGATCTCGATCATGCCCGACGGCGTTCCGAGCGGTTCGAGAAGCGGGTCTTCGCGGAACTTCGCGTAGCGCACAAAGTCCTTGCCCGAGGTGACGGGGAATTCGACGACGCCGGACCCGCTCCAGAAGGCGTCGAACTCCGGCATCGGGATCTTCTTGGCCTTCGCCTGAGTGAGGGCTGCATCGTAGAACGACTGGATCCAATCCATCTCCGACTTGCCCTCGGTGAACTCCTTTTCCTTGCCGAACTTCGCGGCGAGCGCGGCGAAAATGTCGTAGTCGTTGCGACTCTCGAACACCGGATCGATCACCTTCTTCATCGCGATGATCGCCGAGCCCGCGTAGTCGCCGACGCTCTCGACGTCGTTGCGCTCATAGGACGTCGTCGCCGGCAGCACGATGTCGGCGAAGCGCGCAGTCGGCGTCCACTGGAAGTCCTGGACGATGAAGGTATCGAGCTTCTTCCAGGCGGCGACCATGCGGTTGCGGTCCTGATGATGAACGAACGGATTGCCGCCGACCCAATAGGCCATCTTGACATCGGGGTACTTGGCCATGACTCCGTTGAAGTGGAATTCCTTGCCGGGGTTCAGAAGCATGTCGACTACCCGCGCCACCGGGATCGAAGCCGCGCCGCTTTCGGTCAGCCACGCCGCGCCTTCCTTGGCCTTGCCGCCGTCTGTGATGCCGGTCAGCACCGGAGCCTCGGCCGAGGGCGCGCCGCCGCTCGCGTAGTGATAGGAGAAGCCGAAGCCGCCACCCGGCAGGCCGATCTGGCCGAGCATCGCCGCCAGCGTCACCAGCATCCAGTGCCGCTGCTCGCCGTAATGCTGCCGCTGCAGCGACCAGCCCGCGGCCAGCATCGTGCGGTTCTTGGCGAACCGATGCGCAAGATCCTTGATGGTGTCCGCCGGCACATCCGTGATCGCGGCCGCCCACTCGGCGGTCTTGGGAGTCTTGTCGGTCTCGCCCATGAGGTAAGGCAGGAATTTGTCGTAGCCGGTCGTGTAGGTCTTGAGGAACATCTCGTCGACCAGCTTCTCGTCGACCAGCGTATGGGCGATGCCGAGCATGAGCGCGACGTCGGTCTGCGGCCGCGGGGCGATCCATTCGGCGCCGAAGAACTCGGCCGTGGCGGTCCTGACAGGGTCGATGCAGATGACCTTCGTGCCCTTGTCCTTGAGCGCCTTCATGCCTGGGTAGGCGCCGTGGTCCGCGATGACCCAGCTGATCTGGTTGGTCAGCACGGGATCGGCGCCCCAGAACACCATCAGTTCGGTTTTGTCGACGACCACCGGCCAGACGGTCTGCTGCTCGTATACTTCCAGCGTCCCGAGCACGTGGGGGAGGATGATTTGTGCGCCGCCGGTCGAATAATCGCCCGAAGCGTTCACGAAGCTGCCCTTGAGGTTCATCATCCGGCGGAGCAGGCTCTGGCAGTTGTGCAGCCGGCCGGGGCTCTTCCAGCCGTACGAGCCGGCGAAAGTCGCCGCCGGGCCGTAGGTCTTTTCGACCCGGGTCAGTTCCTTGGCGACGAGGTCGATGGCCTGGTCCCAGGGAACGCGCACGAAATCGCCCGTCCCGCGGCTGTCGGGATCGGCGCCCGGTCCCTTCTCGAGGTAGGCGCGGCGCACCATCGGATATTTGATGCGGGTCGGCGAATAGACGGAATCCAGCACGCCCGGCAATTGATGGCTCGGCGCCGGGTCCTTCTCCCAGGGCGCTATCGAGACCATGCGGCCGCCTTCGACCTTGGCGCGGAAAGCGCCCCAGTGGGAGCCGGTCAGCACCTCGCCGTCCGGCGCCGTCGCCGCCCGTGCGCCGCTCATCAAGAGCGACGGTGCGGCGAAGCCGAGCGCGCCGAGCGCGGCGCCGTACCTCAGGAATGCACGTCGGCTGAGTTCGGCGCGCAATTCGTCGTTGGAAAGCCCGGACATGGAAAACCTCCTTTATGCGTTTGCTTCTTCTTCGGCGATTTTGAAGGGATGGTTCTGGCTCGCCACGACCGCGGCGAGAACGGTCGCGGCCCCAGCCCAGAATCCTTCGCCGTCTGCGTCGACGCAGGCGTCGGCAAAGGCCGAAATCCATCCGGCGAGACGTTCGAACATCGCGGTGGCGGCGGCTTCGTCGCCAGCGGCGGCGACATGGGCCGTCAACGCGAGTTCGATCGCCAGATGATCGGCCGGTATCGAGCTGTCCGGCGACACCGACAGGTCGCGCTCGGCAAGCAGCGCGTCCATTTCGGCGGTCGGGGCCTGGAAGAGTCGCCAGGTTCCGCCTGGCCGAAACGCGGATTCGTACGGCGGAACGGTGTCGGGACCGCCAATTCCCTCGAAAAGCAGGCCGAAGCTCCGCCCCAATTGACCGGCGACCGTCGTGTCGTCAGCGGCGGTGTCGAGCGCCTCGCGCAACAGCGCCACGCCATGTGCAAGCCCCGGGTCTTTGGCCAGGTCGCAGAGCATTTCGGCCCCCGGCCCGCGCCGGTAGGAGGCGACGCATTCGGGAGTCGGCGGGACGGCGAACAGGGCGGCCAGCCAATTCAGCCTGTCCGCGAGAGTTTGCGCCGATGGCCTGCCGAACAGCAAGGACGGCGACAAGTCATTCATTGCTTTCCTGCCCCGTTTTTCTGGCTGGCGTCTTTTGCGCCGCCGGTGTCTTGAGCGTTCAACTGCACGAACTTCTGGAGGAACCGGTATTGTTCGTCGTCGAGCGCTATGTTGCGCTTCATTGAGTTCAAGTTGCCAATCCACTCATTGGCCAAATAGTTTCCTGTTGGCGGCAGCGAATGGCAAAGTCCGCAGCTTGCATTGTACATCTCGGCACCATAATCGAAGAGTTTCGACCGATCCGTGACAAGGTCAGCGCTTGTCGTCCAACCGACGAGACTTGCTTCGGTCCACTGCTGGTCCGTGTCGGGGTCTTTCATCGTCTGACCATGCGCCACTTTGTCTATAGCGCCGGGGCCGAGCGCGGCGGCGAAGATGCGCTTTCCTTGCGCCGCGTAGACCATTCGCTCCGCGCCTTCCTGCTGCCAGCCGGCGAACTTCACCTTCACCCAGGCGCCGTCTCGGTCGAGAACCTCAAGCGGCGTCAAAGGCAGGAGTTTCCCGCTGCTGACGTCGTCTTCGCTCTTCGGGCGGTCGAGCCAGAAGGGCTTGGTCGATAGCGTGTACAGGGTGGAGCCGACTGCAGGCGTCAGCGACTTGGAATCGCTCGCCAGTTCGTCGTGGATCCCCTTGAAGCCGGCGGTCATGTCGGGAAGCTTGTGGGCGATGCCCTTGTGGCAATCGATGCAGGTTTGACCGCCTTCTTTGTAGGCTTGCTGCATCCGCTGGGCGCTCGGCCGCTGATGCGCGAAATCCATCGCTTCGAAGGAGTGACAGTTGCGGCATTCGCGGCTGTCAGTGTCCTTCATCGTCTTCCAGACGTCTTTGGCGAGAGAGGCCCGGGCCGCCTGGAACTTCTCCGGCGTATCGATCGTGCCGAGCATCTTGTGCCAGAGCTCGTTGGACGCCTGGACTTTCCGGATGACCTTGGGGGTCCAATCGCTCGGGACGTGGCAGTCCGGACACGCGGCCCGAACACCCGCCGGATTCTTGTAGTGGATGGAGGTCTGGTACTCCTTGTAGACGGTGTCGCGCATTTCATGACAGGAGACGCAGAACTCGATGCTGTTGGTTGCCTCCATGGCCGTGTTGAACCCGCCCCAGGCGACAACTCCGGCGATCGCGCCAAGGGCGCCGACCCCGACCAGCGTCCAGGTCTTTCTCCCCCAGGCAAGTGGATTCCACACAGTGAAGTTCCCGCTTCTCGAGCGGGGCGAAACTGGCCCACGAACGTAAACCCCGTTCGCGCCGGCCGTGAACGTGGCATAGAAAATTGTAAACAGATATGAATGTCGTGATTCGAACGAGAAGCCGGCGTGCGTGAACACAGTGTCCCATCACATTCTGGTCGTGGAGGATGACCCAGTTGGGCGGGAGACGCTGGCGGCCTATCTGCGCCGCGAAAATCACCGCGTTTCCGAGGTCGCGAATGGAGAGGAGATGCGGCGCGTTTTTGCGCGCGGGGACGTCGACGTGGTCATGCTCGACATCAACCTGCCGAACGAGGACGGCCTCTCGCTGCTCAGAGAGTTAAGGCGTCAGTCGGAGGTTGGGATCATCATGGTGACCGGGCGACAGGACGTCGTCGACCGCATCGTCGCCCTCGAACTCGGCGCCGACGACTACGTGACGAAGCCCTACAATATGAGGGAGTTGCTGCCGCGGGCGAAGAATCTCGCCCGGCGCGTCGCCGCCGCGCGAACGAATTCGCCCGACGAGCCCAGGAAGCGGTTCGACGGCTGGACTCTCGATATTCCACACTGGACATTGACGTCGCCCGAGGGCGAAGAGGTGCGCCTGACCCGCGCCGAATTCGAACTCCTCGCCACTTTCGTCACCAATCGGGGGCGAGTCCTCACCCGCGACGGACTCATCGATCATGTCAGCCACCGCGACCGAGACCCGCTGGACCGGACCGTCGACGTGCTGGTCGGGCGGCTCCGCCGCAAGATCGAAAAGGATCCGGCGAACCCGCGGCGCATCATCACGGTGCACGGGGTCGGCTATGTGTTTGCGGGCTGAACCTCGGCGATTCGATCGAAGGCCCGCCTCAACGCCGCAAGGCCTCGGCGGCAACCCGCCGCCAGTTCGTTGGCGACGGGCGCCAGATCGTCGTCTTCGGTTTTCGCCAACCGCTCGACCGTCGCCGCACGGTCCGAAAGTTGAAGAAGCCCGACATGCAGGGACGAACTCCTGAGGCGATGAGCGATCTCAGCGAGCTTGGCGTGCTCTCCAGTCCTCGTCAGCCGTTCGATGTCCTCGGGCGCGGTCGCGACGCTGATCTCAAAAGCTGCGACAATTCGCTTCGTCTGCTCGAAGCCGAGCACGTTCACGTGTTCGGCGAGCACGCTTTCGTCGATTGGGTCTTTTTGCAGATCCGGCGCTGGAGGGTCGTCCGGCCGGCGAAACTTCCGTAGCTTCAAGCCGTATCGGCGCGCATGCCGCAGAACGACGCGCCTCAGCGTCGCTTCAAGGCGATCCATGCGGAAAGGTTTGCCGAGGAACTCGTCGACGCCCGCGCGAACACACGCTTCGACGTCGCTCGCAATCACCTGGGCCGACAACGCGACGATGGGCACGCGGCTCTTTTTCGGGGAACCGAGCGCCCGAATTCGCCGCGTCGCCTCGGCGCCATCGATGTCGGGAAGTCTCTAGGTCCATCAGAACGACGTCGAAGTCCCGAGCCCGGACCTCCTCGACCGCCGCCTCGCCGGTCGACGCCAACGTCGCACGGTGGCCGACGCGCTCGAGTAGCCCGCAGGCGACCATCGCGTTCACCTCATTGTCTTCGACCACGAGAACGTCGAGCGACAGCGGCATTCCGACAAGGTCCGCCGACATTTCGGCGCGCCTCGCCGGTCTGTTGGCCGAGGCCCGCGCGAACGGCACCACAAACCCGAACCGGCTGCCCTCGCCGAGGCGGCTGTGGGCCCAGATCTGGCCGCCCAGCCGTTCGACAAGGCGACGGCAGATGGCGAGACCCAGCCCGCTCCCGCCAAAGCGCCGTGCGACGGAGGTGTCGGACTGCATAAAGGGGTCGAAAATCGCCTCCAGCCTCTCGGCGGCGACGCCGATGCCTGTGTCGAGAACCTCGAAACTCAACCAGATGCGGTCAGCGCCGCCATCGCGCGCGCTGACGATCAACCGAACTTCGCCTCGTTCGGTGAATTTGACGGCGTTGCCGATGAGGTTGAGCAGGATCTGGCGGAGCTTTGCGGAATCTCCGACGACGGGCGGGAGCGCTGGCGAATCCAGAACGAGCTGAAGATCGAGCTTGCGCGCCGCGAGCGGCAGCATCAGCTCGAATACGTCCTCGATCACGGCGGAGACGGAAAATTCGGTCTCGTTCAGCTCGAGCGCCCCGGCCTCGATCTTGGAATAGTCGAGGATATCGGACACGACCGACGACAACATTTGACCCGACCGAGCGATCGCTTCGACGTAGCGGCGGTTATCGGGGGAAAGGGCGCGCTGGCTAAGAAGCTCGGCCAAGCCAAGGATGCCGTGGATGGGCGTGCGGATTTCGTGGCTCATCGTCGCGAGGAAGGCCGTTTTCGCCCTATTGGCTCGTTCGGCTTCCTCGCGGGCGCGCCGGTATTCGGTGACGTCGTTAAGGATGACGACTGCACCTTGATACTTATCGCTGACGTCGAGCATCCGCTGGACTTTAATCTCGAACCATCGTGGGCCGAGCTTTGTCGGCAGCAATCGCTCGAAAGCGAGTTCTCCTTCGGCCAGCGCCTCGACGCCGAGAATGTCTTCGATCGGCAGGTGCGCGCCGCCGTAGTAACTTGCGCCCGGCGTGGCTTCGCCGGCGAAGAGCATCAGCGCCGCGTGGTTGGCGTTTTCGACCTTCGCGTGCTCATCGACCAGAATCACCGGATCGTTCAGGCTCTCGAAGATCGTGAGATACCTGTTCTTTTCGTTGGTGATCAGGCGATTTTGCGTTCTGAGTTGCTCGAACTGCTCGTCGGCGGGCTTACCCGACCATTCATCACAGAAGCCAACCTCCATTCGATCGAAGAACCTATCGATCAGCCGACGGTTGTCGGCTCGCCCATCTGGAGTGGCCTCAAGCCCGCCCGCAAGGTCCTGATAGGTTTCGCGATAACTCTTCATCAGGCCGAGAAAAAGCCCGAGTGTCACGCCCCGCGTGCGGTGCCTTCGCGCGGCTTCGATGCCATAGAGCGCGATCGGGTCATGCGCATAGTGCGACGACGCTTCGACCGGCGAGGATAGACGCCCGTCATCGAGAGCGGCGACCAGGGCCGTCGTGAGCCCGCGGATCGACGCGAGCCAAGCCTCTTCGAGCGTAGAGGTGAAGGGCGTGTATCCACGCTGTTTGGCATAGTGAATGATCCGCGCGGCAAGCCAATTTTCGCTGGTGGCTATGAGTTCGCGCAGTTGCTGCGTGTCGGACATTGTCGTTATTCAAAGCGTGAAAAGCGAGACGAGCAGCCTTTCAGGGTTTGGGCGCGGAGGCAAGGAGCGCCCAGATCGAGCAATGGCACCGTCAACTTGAGCGGGCGGTGGACGCGCTAGCGGTTTCGGTTCGAAGTCCTTCTTGTCAGAACGCGGCGATCTTGGAGACGTCGCGCCAAGTCGCAAAGGCTCGCTCGCGCAAAGCGCGGCGGAAGTCGGCGGTGGCGGTTTCAGGGTAAGAGACGTGAAAGAGGTTCGCGACTTGATCGTGAACCGACAGAAACTGTTGTGCCTGTCCAGCTGATTTGAAGCGCTTCATAATCCGCTCGCGCCGCCGCGTCGGCTGATGAGAATTCTCCGCCCGATTGTTCAGGCCCTTGTGCTGGCGATGTTCCACGCGAAGGCCCATTTTCGCTGTTGCAGCGCCGTAAGAACGGAGCTTGTCCGTGATCATCACGCGTGGCGGCGTGACGGCGGATTTCAAGAGCTTCTTCATGAGCCGCTGCGCAGCGCGCGTGTCTCTTCGGCGCTGGACCAAGACGTCGAGCACGAAGCCATTCTGATCGACGGCGCGCCACAGCCAATGCTTCTCGCCCGCGATCGAGACAACGACTTCGTCGAGATGCCATTTATCGCCGCGAGCAGGCGCGCGCTCGCGGATCTGCTTGGCGAACCCCTTGCCGAACTTCTTTCCCCACTGGCGCACGGTCTCGTAGCTCACGCAAATCCCGCGGGCCGCTAGCATCTCCTCGACCATCCGCAGGCTCAAGGGAAACCGGAAGTACAACCAGACTGGATAGCTGATGACTTCCGGCGGGAAACGATGGCGGCGATAGAGCGGCTCACGGGCAGTCGGCATCACTGCTGCTTAGCCGCGTGCCCACTCCGAATTCGTTAACCTGACGATGCCGTTCGTCTGGTTCGAGTGGCTCCGCGTGGACAACCATGCCGCTGTCGTTATACCGCGACCTATTCGCGTCCGATCGACGCTGAAGCTCATCACGACCTAAAAAGTGCCCAGAGGGGAGTGGCTGCCAAGTTGCCAGACGACTGATCCCGGCCTAGTGTCAATTGCCGATTAACCATCTCGGGGACCGAACATGGCATACCAGAACGCGGTGCTCGACGACGAGCAACTGCAGCACGGGCTCAGGTCCATCAATCCGAAGTACGGCGATCTCATCAGCCGAGTGGGCGGCGAGGTGTGGGGGCTTCCGCTCATCGACCAAAAAACCAAGGCGCTCATCGCCCTTGCCGTGGATGTGGTCAATCAGGCCCACGTGGGAGCCGGCAACCCCTTTGTGGCCACGTCCAGATGGCCATCAAACAGGGCGCAACCCGCGCAGAACTCGAGGAACTGCTGCTGTTCATATGCGTGTACGCAGGGTTCAACAAAGCCGTGGTCTGCTTTCCGTTGCTGAACGAGGTCCTCGGTCCAGCCTGATCAGGCAGTTCGTCCGGCCGGCGCGGGGCGTGTCCAGTCAAGCCCCGCCGCATTATGCACGTGGTCGGGTGGGATGGAATGACGAGCTGGGAAACGTCTGAGACAGAATTTTCAATGTTCGTCGCCCTGCCGCCGACGTTACGCGTCGTCGACGACGCTTGATCGAACAGTCAAAATCAGAAATTACACCGTGCCGCCGCGGCGCGCTTTCGCATTTGCCGCTAATAACTTGCCTTTCCGCACTGTCGAGGATCAAGTTTGACGGAGGTGAGCTCAGTCGCGTGTTCCAATGGAATCAATTGTAGCGAGCTTAGCGACGAGTTTTCTGTAAGTATCCGCCGGCAAAGCCGGGGGCTTCAGGATTGGAGCCGCTCAAAGCGGCCCAAGGACGACCGACTGAGGAGCCATACGAAGTCTCCCACACCAGCCGCGTTTTGGTTCAGACCGAGTTTCCCCGTCTGGCCCGGTGCGGGAAAGAAAATAGGGGCGCGCGATACATGTTGCAGCTTGCTCATGGAAACTGCGGCGGAGGCGCGCACACTGTCGGAAACGTCAAACTTCTACCGCCACCCCGGCAAAGCCGGGGGTCTCACGCTTACGCTAGGCCTCGTGGGCGGGCTCCGATCCATCGCGTCGTAGTTTTCGAAGACGCGGCTGGAGAGCCCGTTGGCGCGCACGTACTGTCAAACGTTCTCGGCCGGGTTCAGTTCGGCCGCGTGGAAAGGCAGGAAGATTGGCGTGACGTGGCTCCGGCGTCGAGCTTGGCGGTGGTGCGCCATCCAACGCGACCGAGAGCGACAGCATCGCGTAGGCGCCTTCGACCCGTCGACGTCGCCCGACAGGCCCTCAGGGGCGCATTTCGTATCGAATTCGCTCGCTTTCATTAACCTCGATCTCCTTTCTGAGGGCTCGGCGAACCGAGATGATCCGCGAGCGCTCGTTCTCCCGATCGCAGGGTCCCGATCGATGGGCACGGGCGCGTCGTTCGGCGATACGCCGTCGATCAGCCGGATCACCACAGCATCCTCCACAGGTCGGCGGCGTCGCAGACGATGTCGGATGACGCCACGGTTTTCCGCCAATCGCGAATGATCCCGCGAAGCCCGCGCCGGTCGGAACCGACGCTCTCCATTAATTCATTCATCCGGCGGAGCCGCTTGACCAACGCCTTCATGAATATCGCCGAGCGCTCCGGTTGGTCCTGGATAACTTTGATAAACTCCTCATAAGATGTGGCGAGGCATTCTACGTCGGTCGCCGCCTTGACGGTCGCCGACCGCGGCCCCGGCTCGATCAGGCACATTTCGCCAAAGACTTCGCCCGCGTCCAGGACGCCCAACGTCCTCGCCTTTTTGCCCCGACCGATCGAGACCTCGACCGATCCGGTCACAATGAGGAACGCTGTGTCGCCGCCGTCGCCCTGGGCGATAATGGTGTCTCCGGCTTTGAACGCGACAGTCTGCATGATTGCCTCCGTGCACAGACAACTCAAGAATGGATTGCAAAGGCCGTGCATTTGCAGAGGCCCCAGATCAGAGCCACCCGGGCTTTCCCTTCTCAAGTCGGCCGATGAGCGACAGCATGCTCGTTCAGCTTCGCCGCACGGCAAGCACCGCGATGTCATCGGACTGAGGGGCGCCGGCCGTATGAGTTTTGACCGAAGCAAAAATCGCCGCAACGACGTCTTCGACGGAGCAACCTCTCAACCCCTCCACCGTTTCCCGTAGGCGGAGTTCAGAATACAGCTCTTTTATGTTGTTCATCGCTTCGGTCACGCCATCCGTGTAGATGACGATTGCATCGCCGCGTTCAAGGACGATCGTCGCATCAAGGTATTGGGCTTCGGGCATCACGCCCAGGACTATGCCGTCGGGCAGGTTCAGGAATTTGCAGCCCCCGTCGGCGCTCAAGATCACCGGCGGATTATGTCCCGCGTTGGAGAAGGCCAACTCGCCGGTTTTGAAGTTGAGAATGCCGATGAACAGAGTCACGAACATGACGTTTTCGTTCCCTTCCGACAACGTCGCGTTCACCTGGCTCAGAATGCCTGCGGGCGTAATACCCGGTTGGAGACTCGCGCGTTTCATCAGCGTCATCGTTATGGCCATGATCAACGAGGCCGGGACGCCCTTATCGGACACATCGCCGATATAGAAGAAAACGCGCGAATCATCCAGTAGCGCAAAATCGTAAAGGTCCCCACCGACCTCCCTTGCCGGCTTGATTGCCGCATAAAGCGAAAATTCGTCCCGATTGGGAAAGGCGGGAAAGATCTTCTTGAGGAAACTCATCTGAATATCGTGAGCCACCCGCAGTTCGCTTTCGAAACGCTCCTTCTCGGCGGTGGTCTCCCTGAGGTTCTTGATATAGGCTTGGACGTCGCCAGCCATTTTGTTGAAGGCGCCGGCCAGTTCTCCAATCTCGTCGCGGGTCTCGACCTTTACGCGGTAGTCCAAGTCCCCGCTGCCTATGCGCTTCACGCCCGCGTCAAGCGCCACGATGGGCTCGGTGATCCCTTTCGAGATCCTCGTGGCGGCGAAGACCACAACGGCGGTCATGGCGGCGAAGATGGCCAGGGCCACTTCCAGCACCGAGACCAACTTGTTGTGGATATCGTCGGCAATCTGGGTAATCTCCCGCTCAGGCATGGATATCCCTACACTCCAGAACGATTTTCCGTCGGGCGAGTGAATGGAGCGGATAGGGGCGTAGGCCACAAAGACGGCGCGGTCGACGGAATACTCAATGCCGGTATCGCCGGCGGTCATTTTCGACCGAATGCGGCCGCCTGGTTCCGGGATGAACGCATCGACCTTTTCCTGATCAACGAGTTCGCCCCTTTCGTTCAAGAGAAACGCGTCGCCCTTGAACACCCCAGCGGGTCGGATAATCTTGCTGCTGATGGTGTTCATGCTGACGTCCAAACCGACTACGCCCGCCAAACGTCCTTGCGGATCGAACACGGCCTGAGAACAGGTCAGGATGTCGATGAGGTAGACGTTCAGCGCGTCGTTCTCCTTTCTTATTTCGTAATGGTTTCCATTCCCATCCTGAAGTGTCCAGTTGCCGGGACGCTTATTCTGAACTGTCCAGCTGTCAGGACGCTCAATCGAGATGGGGCTGTTCACGCGAACGGTAAGTTGCTGGGCTCGGAATGCCGACTCCAGGCCGGGAGAGACCTTGTCGGTGATCTGCCCCTCGAAATCCTTTCCGATTACGAAAACACGTTTCCCCCCGGTCCCGAGGTAGTCCCAGTTGGCATATTTTGTCCACACGACACGTTCCTGGCCGACTGCGCTGAGGTACCAGGGCTCGGTTATCGGGTCGTATTCCGCGCGAACATCCAGGCCGGACTTCCCTTGCCGCACGGAGACCATCCGTTTCCTCTCTCCGTCCCGTATCACCCAAATGCTGCCCGGCTCGAGGGTCGAAACCACGGCATGCCGGGACAGAGCCATCCCGTTTTCTCTAAACGCGAGCCACAGCGGCTCGAGAATCTCGCCCCCCTGGTTCAACTGCTGCGCAAGTGACCGATCGAGGGTAAATTCCACAGGATTCCACGGGTCTTCTTCCCATGGAGGATACTGCCGGAAAACGCCGGACTGCGTTCCATAGTAGATCGCCTCCAGGGTCGGATCGCCTTGCGCAATAAGGGCAAACAGCTTGTCCAGATTGCTGGTCAGGTCCAACTCGGGTTTTGCAGCAGCCGCGGTAAGCCGGGGCGCCAGGCTATAAGAGGCGCCGACTAGACCGTGCGGTTGCCCCTCGGGCGAATTGGATCGCGTCCCGCCAAAGGCAGCGGGGTTCCGCAGCAGCGTCTCGGTGAAAAACGCAACCATCCGCGTTTCGGCTTCAACCTTGTCGAGCATGGCGCTGGCAATTGCTGCTTGCCGTGCGGCCGACTGGAGGAGAACCTTATTGGCTTCTTGTTTGAGTCGGGATCTGATGTCTTCCTGCACATCCGTCATGCGAGCACGGTTGATTGCCACACCAAGGATCAACGGACCCAACGAGAGCGTCAGCAGCGCCAGCAGAATCTTGGTCTTGATGGATCTGCGTTTCGGCGTCGGCTGGGAAGGCTTGGCCGGCGTGACCTCAGTCATGGCCAGACCTGACCTCGAAGATGTTGAGATTGCTGCCGTCCTCGTGGCGGTACTCGAACCGATCCACCCCCTGAATGGCGAGGAATATCCCCAGGCCGCCAGTTTTCCGTTCTTCCAATGGCTTGGCGAGCTCCGTTGCTTCAGGCATTTGCATCGCGCACGGATCGAACGGCGGCGACTGATCCTTCAACGTGATGACGAGTCCGTCGCCGTTCGCCTCGCTGCTGATTGAAATGACCGCCCCCTCGCCGGCCTCCTTGTAGCCGTACAGGATGACGTTGGTGGCGATTTCGTCAACCGCCAGTTGCAATTGGTAGGTCCGAGAGTCCTCGATTCTCGCCCTGTCGGCAGCCTCCTTCACAAAGTGACGGATCTCGACAAGGGATTCCAGCACTGCCGGCATCGAGCGCGTCTCCATGGAGCGGGGACGCTATTCGATCGGCTTGTAAGTGTCTTGCAAGATGACGCTATGGTGGAATCCGCTCATGGTCAGCGTGTTCAAAACCGGACCGTGGCTGCCGATCATATAGAGCGATACGCCGCCGCCCATCTTCTGCTTGGCGAAGATCAGCACCCGCAGGCCCGCGCTGGCCATGAACTCAAGCTCGCTCACGTCGAACACGAGCCGTTTGGGCTTCGCCTCAGCCGCCTTCTCGACGGTCTCCTTGAGCTTCGGCGCGACCGCGGCGTCCAGCTCTCCCGACAACTTGACGATGACCTCGTCAGAGCCTTGCGTGACCAAAATGTTGAGTCCCATGGCTGCTTCCCTTGGTGTTGGCGCTGTGACAGATCGGTTGCCTCGGCGCGCGGTCTCCACACGCCCGGTCGCTGGACTATTGGGCCGCGGACCGGCCCACGAGGATGACGACAGAACGCCCGCCCGCCAGGCAGCCGGTCTGGTCGGAAATATCCGGCTCGCTGCCGGGTTCGAAGGCGTCCTCAGGAGATGACATGCTGGTGTTGGCGAATACCCGCCACCGGAAACCGTCGGGCAAGCGAGGCAATTCGAACGGCAGCGCATCCCAGTGCATATTCAACGCGACATAGACGAAATCATCCGGACCCGTCTCGCCTTTAGCGTACTTCCCGCACAGCATGAAGGCGATCGCCTTGCCGCCCCAGTCCGGCTGCCAGGCCCGGACGCCGTGCCACGAAATGTCGCTATACCCGTAGCCCGCAGGGTCGGCGTGATGAAAAAAGTCCCGGCTCCGAAGAATTGGGTGGGCCCGGCGGAACGCGATCATTTTCCTGACGAACTGATAGAAGATCTGATTGGTTTCTTGCAGCGTCCAGTCCAGCCAGTTGATCTCGCTATCAAGGCCATAGGTGTTGTTATTGCCCAGCCTGCTTTGACCGAATTCGTCGCCCATCAGGAGCATCGGCACGCCCTGGCTGACCAGCAGCATTGCGATAGCGTTCTTCATCTGGCGCTGCCGCAGAACCAGGATGGCGGGGTCTTCTGTCGGGCCTTCCCATCCGCAATTCCAGCTGGCGTTGTCGTTGGCGCCGTCGCGATTGTCCTCGAGGTTGGCCTCGTTGTGCTTGCCGTTGTACGAGACCAGATCGGCTAAGTTGAAGCCGTCATGGCAGGTAACAAAATTGATCGACGCCGTCGGTCCCCGCCCGTGGTACAATTGTGGTGAACCGAGGATCGCCTGGCCCATGGCGCCGGTCTCGCCAGGGTCGCCCTTGAGATACCGGCGCAGGGTGTCACGGTATTTGCCGTTCCACTCTGCCCAGCGCCCGTAAGCCGGAAAGGACCCGACCTGGTAGAGTCCTCCCGCGTCCCACGCCTCGGCGATGAGCTTGCACTTTCCAAGGATGGGGTCGAACGCGAGCGCTTCGAGAAGGGGCGGGTTGGCCATCGGCGCCCCCCAGGGGTCCCTGCTGAGGATGGATGCGAGGTCGAAACGAAACCCGTCGATGTGGTACTGCGAGGCCCAGTACCGTAAGGCGTCGAGAACCATGTCGCGCACGATCGGGTTGTTGCAGTTGAGGGTGTTGCCGGTGCCGCTGAAGTTGTAGTAGTAACCCTCGGGCGTCAACATGTAATAGGTGGAGTTGTCAATCCCTCGATAAGAAATCGTCGGCCCGTACTCATTGCCCTCGGCGGTATGATTGAATACAACGTCGAGTATTACCTCGATGCCTTCTCGATGTAGTTCCTTCACAAGGCTTTTCAACTCATCCGCGACCATTGTGCCGTCGTTCAATCGGCCAGTTGAAGCATATCCAGCCTTGGGGCTAAAGAAGCCGATTGTGCTGTAGCCCCAATAATTCATTTTGACCGAACGTTTCTGCTCCTCGTCCCAACGGCTGTTCTCGAATTCGTCGAACTCGTAAATCGGCATGAGCTCGACACAGTTGACGCCCAATTCCTTCAGATAGGGGATTTTCTCCCGCATGGCCGAAAAGGTCCCGGCCTCCCCAGCGCCGATCCCGGACGAGGGATGACGGGTGAAGCCGCGCACATGCATCTCGTAAATGACTAGATCCTCGAGCGGAATCTCCAGCGGCCGGTCGCCCTCCCAGTCGTAGTCGTCGAAGACGACCCGCGAGCGGTGCGCGAAAGGCGCGTTCCAATCCGGCGCGCGCCCCCAGACATCCCGACCCCCGATGGCGCGAGCGTAGGGGTCCAGCAGCACGATCGAAGGGTCGAAGCGGTGAATGGCCGGCTTTCCGCGCTCGGCCTGGGGAAGGCCGATGTCCATGCGGAACCCGTACTCGATGGCCTCGTCGTCGAGGCCCAACACGGTCATGGTGAAGACATTGCCTATTCGAAATTCCCCCCAGACAGGCTCTTCGGTAAGCGCCTTGGCGAACATCCCGCGAAAGGGGATCTCGACACTCGGCTTCGCAGCGCCCTTCTCAAAGATCACGAGAACGCAATAGTTGGCGTTTCGCGAAAACACCGAGAAGTTGACGCCTCCCGGCACCACGGAGGCCCCGAAAGGAAAGGGTTTGCCCGGACGTATCTTGTAGCCCTGGTATTCGTGGGTCGGTTGGATATCAATGCCTTGCATGCCTCAGCCCACCCGCGCGACGGCGTCCTGCACCGTCTCAGCGACGGTGAAGAACGCCAGGAACCCCGTGGCGGACATGCTTTTGCGGATGTCGCTATTGATCCCCGTCAGCACCACCTTCGCATCCTTGGCCTTAGCCTGCTGGTAGATTAGCAGCATCGAGCGCAATCCGGCGCTCGACATGAATGCGATCCGTCCCATGTTCAGGACAATGCGGGCCTTTGGTTTTACCAAATTCGTCACTGCGTCGAGCATTTCTGGCGCGGTCTTCCCATCGATGTCGCCCACCGGTTCGATGAAGACGACGCCGCTGTCCTCACGTACGTCGATTTGCATCACGGCGCTCCCGTCGGTTGCAGCAGCACCTTCACCTGCACGCGCTTGTCGGTGCGCGGCAGTTTGACAGTCATCCGCTCGGCGTCGAAGTCGGCGTACGGTTCGCCCTCGATCCAGACTTTCTCCAGCCGCGCCCTGCCTGGCGGGAGAAGGTCCGGCGCGACCCGCAGGAGATTGTCTTTGAGGCCTTCCGGGAACGGCTTGAAGTAAAGTTCAAGCGGCTGCTTAGTGATCAGCAGGTTGGTATAAACTTGCGCTAGGTAACATAGTTCAAACGAATGGTATCCGCTCATCGAGTGGCTGCCTTTCAGACGCTCGGTACCCATCATATAGGGTATGCCGTTCGCCATAACGTTGAAATAAACAGCGCCTTCGTCGTGATCGAGGAAATACGCGTTGTAGAAGGCCGACGATTCGCGCGCAAGTCTCAGGTATTCCGTATCGCCCAATACGCCGCGCAGGATAAGATAGGCGAGTATGGCTTGCTCCTGCTGCCACCAGGCCTTGCGGTCATGGAAGCCGTACCGGCGCTTTTGCTGGTTCGGCCCCAGCATGCGCTCCATGACATCGTACCATCCCCCACGTTGCTGATCGCCACCGATGGCCGGCATCAACTCGGCGATCTTCCGGGCGAAGGTTTCATATTCCGGCTTGGGCTTCTCACCGAACATGCGCATCAGGTTCCAGGCGATCTTGAGGTTGTGGCCAACGACGCCGCAATTCTGCTGCCACATATGGGTGTAGTCGTGGCTCCAATCCTCGTGAAACTTCTCCTGGACGAAGGGGCTGTGATCGTAGTCCGGGAAGTGCTTGGTGATGGTGTCGAAGGTGTCCTCCAACATCCGGCCGTGCCGTTCCTCGCCCGTAGCGAGGTAGAGATTTATGAGGTAGGCCGGCGCGTGGTCGCCAACCGAATTCCAGTTCTTCTTGGCCCGGTTCGCGCCGAGCGCGTCGCTGCGCGGATCGAGCGTGATCGGGTCGAGATGAGAGAAATATCCGCCGCGCTCTTTGTCGAGGAAGAAACGATCGAACAGGTCGAGCGTCATTTCCGCGTCCTTGAGGATACGAGGATCACCGGTGATCCGATACGTCTGGATGGGACCAGCCAAGGCGTAGATTTGTTCGTACGCCGGAATTGCGTCGAAGTCGTCGCCGAATTCCGACGCAAAGATCTTGGTCTCCCGCCGGCCAGACACGTCCATTCCGTGGTACCAGTAAACGATCTTTTCATCGAGGTCGACGAAGCGCAGATGCTCGCGCAGATATTCGGTGCCCTTTTCTGCTCCTTCGAGGTAACGATCGTCGCCGGTCAGCATATAGGCGGACGCAAAACCGTATACGAGGCGCGAGATGGTGTCGGTTTCCTGGCGGTAGTTGTCTTGATCCTTCTCGCCAGTGACCTTGATGACCGTGCGGTAGTTGTCGTAATTGACTTCCTTGCCGCCAAATTGCGCGCGCAGGTAGAAATCGCCGAGGGCCTGGATCTGCCGAATCCACCAATTTGGCTTTTCGAAGCCGTATTCGCCGGCTTTGGGGGCCAGGAACACGAGGTATTGCGCAGTGAAATTGAAGCCGCCGTTCTCGTAATAGTAGGTGCCGTAGACGAACAGGAAGCGTCCCGGCGTGAGCATGCCGCGCATTTGCTCGGTGCACCACTGGCGCGGTTCGTTCAAATTATTCGCAATCCATGCATAGGCGTTGGACGCGAATGTGACGGTGAACTCCCGATTATCCGAGGTCTTGATTTGGAAGCTGTCAGCGTCCTTATCGTATCCCGCCATGTACCCGGCAATGGAGTCCGAAAAGGAGAAGTTGATCTGGTCCATCTAATACTCCATATCCTCTCAGTTGATCGGATGTTCCGTGCCTATCCGGTTAACGCCCACAGCCCCTAGATGTAGGATGCGTCCACGTGCAGAGCGATCTGGCCGCAATATGGCCAGACAAAGCCGACAGGCCAACGCGCGCGATCAAGATAGGCAGCATATGCCGCGTCATACGGAAAAAGCTCATGAAACTCTGGGACTGACTGGGGAAACCCAGATCGTCGCTCTGGCGGATTTCCATGGCCGGTTTGATAACCATCACCAGCCCTGGTGGGTGTGGGCGTTAACCGGACAGGCACGGGATGTTCTCCAGACTAACCTATATTGCGGGCGCGGGCGTTCGAATTCCGGTCACAACTGAAAGTGCGACAACGACTTTCGTCCCTGTTGTGTCCATCCCCGGCAGGGACCACTCCAGTTCCCGATGGAGCGAACTTGGGCCGTCCGGCTTCCGGTACGTGCAACAGGTGCCTTCGTTCGCGGCGGAGATCGTCCAACTGCGCCCGCGTTCGAGAACGACGGTCTTGACGCCCTTCTCACCGTGTCGAAGCGCGGCGACGGCGCCCCACAAAGCCGCTTTCGATGACGACCGGCCGGTAAGCTTCCGTCCCCATAATCGCTCTCTCACAAGTGGGTCGTGTCTTCGAAGCCGTTGCGCCCTGCTCGACGTGCCGGTCAGGCATGCGTCTTCTCGATTTCGGCAAGATACGCCGCCAAGAACATGTCGGTGACGCCGGGGTGTTTTCCGGTGATCAGGTCGCCATCGATAATCAGGTCAGCCGTCTGGTCGCCGTCGAATATGACGTCTCCGCCCGCGTTTTCGACGTCGCAGATGATGTTATGCGCGCAGGTGACCCGACGGCCGGCCAGCAGCGTCTTGTCCGCACAGAGCAGCCACAAGCTGTGGCAGATCGCGCCGAGCTTCAATCCGGGGGTCGCCATGATCCTGCGCGCGAGAGAGACCGCTGGGGCCATATTGGGCTCCCCTTTGCGCGGATTGGCCTGATAGCGAAGGCGATCGGTTGCGTAGGCGCCGATCATCACGAACCCTTTGTAGTCCGCAGCATTCACTGTGCCCACCTCGGTGGTGACGGTGACGTTGGAATCGACGACGCCGTCGTCTGGATTGCCGCGAAAGTAGAGCGATGGGTTTCCCCACAAATGCGTCATGTAGACGACCTGGTACCCATTTCTCGGAAAGAACTCGTTGAACTTCTTGAACTCAGTCTGGTCGAAATGCTCTTCGATCAGCACGCCGATCCGGCCTTTCACTGGCGCGCCGAAAAAGCCTTTGATTGCGTCCTCAGTCATGCCTGTGAACCTTTCATGGACATGAAGTTGGGGCCGCTGCCCAGACTATTCACCCGGCTCCGTCAAGTTCCACTGCTTGAGAAAGGCCGCCTTCTGGGCACCGGCCCAATTGTTGTGAACGAGCATCACCTATTTATCTAGTAAAGATAACAATTCCTTCGAAGCAAAGACGTCACGATAGAATGTCAGCTGCTCGCTCTTGAAGTAACAGCCTCCGCGGTGACCACGGCGCACCCAACAAACGCTTCCCTTTGCAATGGTCTCATAAGTCTCAGTGTCCACCGCAGCCCACTCAAAGTGCACGAATTCGCCCCAGAATAATACGATTGGCCAAGTCATTGTCACGCCTGGCTGGGCAATCAGAGCCCACCAGTGCTTCTCGCGTTCCTTCTGTTCAGAGATCCCATAGTAAGGGCCGTCCTGACAGAAATAGACAAGATCATCCCTATATTCAGCTGTCAGTATATCACCTCTGCTCTGCCGCAAGGCCTCACAATGCGTTGGCCACCATTCTTTGTTTTCCCCCTCGATTTGATCAGTCGCATAGTCATGGCCAATCGTTGGAAGCACGGGTTCCTTGCGAATAATGATGTCTTCTGCAAGCTTGATAAGATTAAGCCTAGTATCATCAGGTACTAGACCCACTCGGGAGTAGTCCGCAGCAAGGCCAAGATAATGATTGCGCCGCTGTGCCATAATATCCCCCCGCTTGAACTCTCTTCGTGGACCGCCGCCATATCCCTTTAGGGGCGCGAAAGCGTCACTTGATAAGTATTTGAATTGAGCCACAGGAAGTCGGTATTGTCAACCATGAATCCATTTATGTCTTCCGGCCTGCATCAATTTTCAGCACACGCATGGTTGTGCATTAATGTTCGTGGAGTGCACGTAAGGTTGTAAGCTCAACAAACCGACGGTGGAGGACTAAGGACACCCGTCGGAACAATTGAATTGATTGTTGGTTTCGCGCGCTTGGGTGATTTTGCTTGGTGGGGGGGATTCCGAGGTTGTGGGCGTCATGCCTGTGTTTCGGCGTGCAAAATTGACCCCCCGATTTGCGGTTTGGTCGGCTGCCTGCTTTGGCGCGAAGCGGGCGGTGGGGGATGCTGATTGTGGAGACGATCGGTCGGATACGGCGCGAGCATCTGGGCAAGGGGAAGTCGATTAAGGAGATCTCGCGGACCCTGCATCTGTCGCGCAATACGGTGCGACGGATCCTGCGGTCGGGGGAGACGGCGTTTTCGTATGACCGCGAGGTCCAGCCGCGGCCGAAGCTCGGGCCGTGGACGGAGGCGCTCGACCGGTTGCTGACGGCGAACGCCGAGGCGCCGGCGCGCGAGCGGCTGACGCTGATCCGCATTTACGAGGAGTTGCGGCCTCTCGGCTACGAGGGCGGCTACGACGCTGTTCGCCGCTATGCGCGGCGCTGGGGCGAGCAGCACGCGAGCGCGACGGCGGAAGCCTACATTCCCCTGACGTTTGCGCCGGGCGAAGCCTACCAGTTCGACTGGAGCCACGAGATCGTCGTCATCGGCGGGGTGACGACGACCGTGAAGGTCGCCCACGTCCGGCTCTGCCACAGCCGCATGATGTTCGTTCGCGCCTATCCGCGCGAGACGCGGGAGATGGTGTTCGACGCGCACGACCGCGCCTTTGCGTTCTTTCGGGGCGCCTGCGGGCGTGGAATCTACGACAACATGAAGACGGCGGTAGAGACGGTCTTCGTGGGCAAGGACCGCCAGTACAATCGCCGTTTCCTCCAGATGTGCTCGCATCACCTCGTCGACCCAGTCGCCTGCACGCCGGCCGCGGGTTGGGAGAAAGGCCAGGTTGAGAACCAGGTCGGGCTGGTGCGCGAGCGCTTCCTCACGCCGCGGCTGAGGGTCAAGAGCTACCACGAGGTGAACGCCTGGCTCGTCGACAAATGTGTCGTCTGGGCCAAGGCGCACGCCCATCCCGAACAGAGCGGGCAGACGATCTGGGACGTCTTTGAGGAGGAGCGTCCGAAGCTCATTCCTTATGGCGTCCGCTTCGACGGATTCCACGCGCTGCCGGCCTCCGTGTCGAAGACCTGCCTCGTGCGGTTCGACAACAACCGATATTCGGTGAGCGCGAGCGCCGTCGGCCGCCCGGTCGACATCCACGCCTACGCCGACCGCATCGTCATCCGCCAGGACGGGCGGGTTGTCGCGGAGCACCCGCGCGCGTTCGGCCGCGGCAAGATCGAGTACGATCCCTGGCATTACGTGCCGGTCCTAGCGCGCAAGCCCGGCGCCTTGCGCAACGGCGCGCCGTTCAGGGACTGGGTGCTGCCCGCGGCGCTGGACCGCATCCAGCGCAAGCTCGCTGGCTCCGACGACGGCGACCGGCAGTTCGTCAAGATTCTCGCCGCGGTGCTCTCCGACGGATTGCCGGCGGTCGAGGCCGCCTGCGCCCAGGCGCTCGCCGAGGGCGTCCATTCGGCCGACGTCGTGCTGAACATCTTGGCGCGGCGGCGCGATCCCGGGCCGGCGCCGCCGATCCACACCCCCGCCGCGCTCAGCCTCCGCCACGCGCCGGTCGCCGACTGCGCCCGCTACGACACCTTAAGGAGCGCCTGACGATGGAGCGGACCGAAGTCCTCGACATGATGGGCGAACTGAAGCTCTACGGCATGAAGGCCGCCTACGACGAGACGCTCGCGACCGCGCTCAAGCGCCAGCACGAGCCGCAGCGCTTCGTCGGCGACCTTCTGCGCGCCGAGATCTCGGAGAAGCAGGCGCGGTCGATCAAGTATCAGATCACGGCCTCCAAGCTGCCGCTCGCCAAGGATCTCGACGACTTCGTGTTCAAGGACACGCCGATCAACGAGGCGCTCGTTTGCGATCTCGCCGGCGGCGGCTTCATCGCCCAGCAGCGCAACGCCGTGTTCATCGGCGGAACCGGAACCGGCAAGACGCACGCAGTGATCGCCATTGCGCGAAGCTGCATCCGCGCCGGACGCCGCGGGCGCTTCTTCACCACCGTCGATCTCGTCAACCAGCTCGAGGCCGAGGCGCGCGCTGGGCGCCAGGGCCGCATCGCCGATCATCTCACCCGCATGGACTTCGTCGTCCTCGACGAGCTCGGCTACCTGCCGTTCGCCCAGGCCGGCGGCCAGCTTCTCTTTCACCTCGTCAGCCGGCTCTACGAGCGCACCTCGATCCTTCTCACCACCAATCTCGCCTTCGGCGAATGGCCGAGCGTGTTCGGCGATCCCAAGATGACCACGGCGCTGCTCGATCGCCTCACCCATCACTGCGACATCGTCGAGACCGGCAACGAGAGCTGGCGCTTCAAGAACCGCGCCTGAGCGTTGTCTAATGACCGGGATTTCGTGACGTCACGCTTCGGAGTGCACCATGCCGCGCAAGCCGATCGGCGAGCGACCGATGACCGATGCCGAGCGCCAGGCGCGCTGTCGCGCTGCTCGGACGTCTGGGACACCGGCAGTCCGGATACGGCGACCACTCGATCACCGCGGTCGCGCCAAGCGTTGGTGCGACGCTGTCTTCGAGCTGACCACGTTGCAGGGTCAGTATGCCGCCTGGCTGGAAGCTCTGCCAGAGAACCTACAGGACAATGCCACCGCCGAGGCGTTGCACGCGATCTGCGACCTCGACCTCACTGAACTCCAGGCAATCGTTCCGCCCCGCGGCTTCGGCCGAGATTGACCCGCGCAACGTCCGCTCGGCGCGAGAGCCGGCGCTTCAAGAGCCGCGACTGACCGACCAACCTCGCCGGCGCCTCACCGAACCGCGCTCGCCCCGGCTGCGCAACCCCGACCAGCTCCGCCGGGGCGAGCGCTACCGCCCGAGCCCTTCACAAGGGGGGTCAATTTTGGACGCCGATAGGGGGTCAATTTTGCACGCCGATTGACAACTATCGGCCGCTCCTCCCCGACGGTCAGGATATCAGCTCCGTTTCTGCCGCCACAGGACGGCCGCGGCCGGCGACGGGTTTTTTAAAAGTGATCCCGTGGCGGTCGAAGAAACGCCAGATCACGGAAGAGGAGAAACGCTCGCCGCAATTGGCGATCAGCCGCTCCTGGATTTCCAAGAGCGTCAGGTCCGGCTGGCGGCGATTGAGGCCGAGCAGGTAATCCCGATGGTACTCGATCCGTTGGGACCGGCGGTCCCCACCCATCGGCGAGGGCGAAATCTCACCCTTGGCCTTGAAGCGCGCCACCCAGCGCACCGCGCTGGCGATGCCCACGCCAAATCGCTTGGCCGCCGCGTTGCGCGACAGGCCCTCGGCGACTACTGCCTTGACAACGCGTTCGCGAAGATCGTCAGAAAGCGCCATTCCCGCCGCCTCCTTCGCGCGGCGGAAACGATCAATCAGAAACTAACCGATTCGAGAATCCCCCAACCAATTCAGTCCGTTCGGATACCGCTCTAGCGCTTTGAAAATCGGGTGGAGGCGCTGCACGGCTTGATCGGGTCCGCCGATCATCATGCAATAGCCACGTTCGAGGCCCCAGACGCCGCCGCTCGTGCCGACATCGACGTAGTTGACGCCCCTCGGGGCCAATTGCTTGCCGCGCCGAATATCGTCAATGTAGTAGGAATTGCCGCCGTCGATCAGGGTGTCCCCCCGCTCGAGCGTCGGCAGCACTTCGGCGATGGTTGTGTCGACGACAGCCGCCGGGACCATCAGCCAGACGGCCCGTGGTCTTTCGAGCGCGTTGACAAGCTCACCCAGCGAAGCGCTGCCGATCGCCTTTTCCTTGACCAGATCTTCGACCGCTTTCGTAGACATGTCGAAGACTACGCATTCGTGGCCCTGCTTGATGAGCCTGCGCACCATATTGGCGCCAATTCGGCCTAGACCGACCATTCCAAGTTGCATGCGCGCCTCCTTCAGGCAAGTGCGTGATCGAATCGCGCTAGGATCGTTCCGGGCTAACCTTTGCTCGCGACTTCGCAGCGACCGCGGGGTCGAACGCGACGGACAGGGATTTGTTGGACCGCGGGGCGTGTTGCCACATCAGGAACCCGCCCCTGAATGCGTTCGTGTTGTCGCTCAGCCGGAACCCCGGCGGCAGCTCTTTCAGCATTTTGGCGTTCTCTTGACCGTGGCGGCGGCGCTTTAAGGAAAGTCTACTTCTCGGAACCCCGGCTTCTTCACGGTCGACCACCGCTATGACCACCGGTCAAGTTGACGATGCCTCAGTTCGTGTAGCAACGCCTCTCATCCACGTGCCCCTTCGCTTGCGCCGCCTATAAAAGCCCCTTTACAGCCTCAACAATGTGTCGCGCAGAAATGCCAAACGCATCGACAAGCTCATCCTGTTTGCCTGAATGCGGCAGGCCGTTCACAGCCAGCAGTTTGAATTTTGCAGGCGCCGCGCCCGCGCCGCCAACCAGGGCATGCAACACAGCCTCGCCTAATCCGCCCTCCGGCCAATGATCTTCCACGGTCACCAGCCGCCCACCCGTCGCGCCGACCTCGGCGGCCAGCGCCGCGCCGTCCAGGGGCTTCACGCAGTAGAGATCGATCACGCGAATCGCAACTCCCGTTGGCTTCAGTTGATCCGCCGCCTTCAGCGCTTCGTGCAGCGTCACGCCGGCGCCGATCACGGTCGCCTTGTCTTCCGCGCTGTTGCGCAACACTTTGAAACCCGGAACTGGGAATTCCTCGTCGTTCGAATACAGAATCGGCATTTTCGGCCGCGAAGTGCGCAAGTAGTTGATGCCCGCCCGCCGGGCCATCGTCTCCGTCAGGCGCTCCGCCGAGACGGCGTCGCTCGGATAGAAAACAGCCGAGCCGTGCACCGCGCGGAACATGGCGATATCCTCGAGCGCCATCTGCGATGGACCGTCCTCACCGATCGAGACGCCACAGTGAGACCCGCATAGGTTGATGTTCGCGCGGCTGATGGCCGCCATGCGCACGTTGTCATAGGCGCGCGAAAGGAAGCAGGCGAACGTGTCGGCGAAGGGCGTTTTGCCGCGCGCCTGCAATCCTACCGCGACGCTGACCATGTTCTGCTCGGCGATATATCCTTGCCAAAAATGGTCCGGGTGCGCGTCGCCGAATACTTGCGAAAATGTCGAGTTTTTCACGTCGCCCGATATCGCTACCACATGGGGGTTCGCAGCTCCCAGGCGCTTCAGCGCGAAGCCATACGCCTCGCGCGTCGCCACCTTCGCATCCCCGGTGTAGTCCGGCGGCGCGGGCGGGGCGAATTCCGGCGGATTCGGCAGTGATGTTCGCTCGAACGATTTTCCTGGATCGGGCGGGACCGTCGGACCGCCGCCTTTTTCCTCAATCGCGGCGGCAAGCTGTTCCTTCGAGAAGGGCTTGCCATGCCAGTTCAGTTTGTCGGCGACTAGGCTGTAGCCGTGGCCTTTGATCGTTCGCGCCACAATAGCCTGCGGCCGCCCCCTCACCGTCTTGGCGCGATCCAGCGCCGCAAGCACCGCGGCCACGTCATGTCCGTCAATCACTTGCGTAGCGAAACCTTCCGACTCAAATTTCAGCCGGTAGCGTTCCATGTCGTGCTGGTACATCGTCGGCTCGCTCTGGCCGAGTTGGTTGATGTCAGCAATCACTGTCAGGTTATCGAGGTTGTAATGCGCAGCAAATGCGGCGGCTTCCCAGATCTGCCCTTCCGCCAATTCGCCGTCGCCGGTAAGCACGTAGACCCGCGTCGGGCTCCCATCCATCCGCGCGCCGATCGCGAGGCCCGAGCCAACTGAAAGTCCTTGGCCCAACGACCCTGTCGCGGCATCCACGCCATGAATCCGGGGCGTCGGGTGGCCCTCCAGCTCGCTGGTGAACTGCCGCAGCGTCATCAGCCGCGAAACCGGAAACACGCCCGCCTCCGCCAGTGCGGCGTAGAGCAATGGCGCAGCATGGCCTTTCGAGAGCACGAAACGATCGTTTTCATTCGAGTTCGCATTCTTCGGATCGAATTTCATCGCGTGAAAAAATACTCCGGCCACCAGCTCGGCGGCGGACATGCACGAAGTTGGATGTCCCGAGCCTGCTGCAGTCGTGGCCATCATTGAGTATATGCTCAGCAGCTTGGCCTTTTCCTTGATGGCGGTCACCGCGCTGACTGAAGGTTCCGCGGTCGAGTAGGCGCTCATGTCGGCTCCTTTCGAATTGCGTTATGATCCTCTGTTCCAGCAACATAGGATCACCAAATACAAAGAGACTCCATTGCACGATGGTATCGCCAACACTTTAGTGTCAGTGGTGGGTAATAAAGCTCAAAAATAGAAAGATTGGCACTTTCTGATATCAAAGCACTACACACTACTGACCTTTCTACACGAAGAGAAGCTGATCGCGGAGGATGTCTATCGTGGTCCGCACGCTTGGTCTGTGGTCAGCGACAAACTGGGCCACAAGCACGATTGCCCCACGCCATCGGGGCAGTGAGCCCGCCATCAACCAAGAGCCGCTGCCGAGGCGCCAATCTCAGCTTGACGCCATGGTGGAAAGGATTCCCGCTGCGGTCGTCGCCGCCACAGCGGCAGGGCGGTCCTCGACCAATTGCGCTCTGCACCTCGACTCGGACTCACGGACAGATGCGATCGACCGTGATTTGACACCTCATATGTCTGGGCTCACTGGCCGACAGGCGACGCGTTCATATCGGGCGCGAGGCCGGGGTTGATTTCTGCGGGATTGAGAGCCGCCACAGGTTTGGGTGTCGGAAGGGTGACGGTTGCGCCGTTCTCGTTGCCGATCCGCGACACGCAGTCTGGTGACGGCTGCGGTCCGCCGGCGATGTCACGCAGGTGATCCGCAAGGCTCCCGAAGCGCTGGCGAAGCCAAGCGCCGCTGTCTTGCGCCCCGGCGTCGCGGATCGTTACCGTCGCAGTCATACCCGAAACGAGCGGGACGCCACTGGGGACATACGTGATCCGGATACGCACTGGCACGCGTTGCGCCAATCGCACCCAGGTGTAAACCGGATCGACATTCGGCAGGCCTTGGGTGCTCGGCGCGGCGTTTGAGACGCTGATGCCGCGGGTCACGCTCTCGACCCGCCCTATGATCGGATCGCGGTAGCCCATCAGCTCCGCTTCGGCACGGTCGCCAATGCAAATATGCGCCATCTTGGTTTCCTCGAAATAGCCGTCGATCCAATAACTGTCGGCGTCAATCACGGAAACGTTCGTCGCGCCCGCATGGGCGTAGTCGCCCACCCGCAAGAGAAGGTTGGTGACGTAGCCGTTCACCGGGCTGCGCACCTGCGTGCGCTTCAGGTTGATGTCGGCCTGCGCAACCTGCTGCTGGGCGGCGTCGAAGGCCCCCTGCGCCTGGGTCGCGTTGCCCACAAATACCTGCTGCTCCTCCGGTGTCGTGGACAGGTTGGTGAGATGCTGCCGGCGCTCTGCTTGCATTCGCTTGACCTGCAGATCGGCGGCTTTCTCGCGAAGCTCCGCCTTGCCCATATCGAGCGCCACCTGAAAATCGAAGGGATCGATGACGTAGAGCACATCGCCCTGATGAACGTATTGGTTGTCGACGACCCGGATTTCCGTGATCTGCCCCGACACCTGCGGCGCCACGTCCGCGACCTGCACGCGAATGCTGCCGTCCCTCGTCCAGGGCGCCGTTATGTAGTAGTCCCAGATGAGCGCGGCCGCGACCGCGGCTAGGGCGAGGATGAACAAGGTCGCCGCCGTCTTGAGCATGCCCCTAGCGAAACGAGCCACGCGACCCGGGCGTTCGGACACCGGCCCTTTGAGCTGCTCACTCGGATCCGCGATTGGCAAAGGTGGCTTGAACGCGACGGCAGCCTCCTCGTGCAGCGGTGGAGGGGCGAGGTGACCAATGGAGCCCTCGGCCGCGCCTAGGCCGGGCTCGACGACTTTGGATTTCGTTTGGTCGAGGGAGATGAGGTTCGTCAATTGCAAGGACGCCTCCTCTAGAACAGCACGATGAGCAGTGCCAGGATCAGGACGTAGAGACTCAGTTCCGCGATCGACGGATTGCTGAAAGCGCGATCGAAGGCGACGAAGTGGAGGGCAGGACGCAGCCCAGCGAAGATCGCGGCGGCGGCCCCCGCGTAAATCACGAAAGGTGCGATGAGCACCCCGCCGATCGTCAATTCGGGGAAGATGTGCATCATGAGGTGGTTCCCCGTTGAGAGTCGAGGCCGAAGGGGCTGAGTTCGATCAGGAGGGCGGCCCAGATCACATCCAGGCTGGCCGCGCGAGCGACTGCCTGACCCTCATGATTGAGCTCAGTCGTCGTGCTCGCGAGATCGGCGGCGGCTCGGCGCAGCCCAAGCGCGTCGCAAGCGACCAGGGCCAGGCATCCGCCCTCACCCAGGCGACCGCCCGTACGAGCCGATAGTTCGGCGAGCGATGTCTGGACCTGTCGCACCGCCGCCGCGCATCCAAAGATGTCGAGAGCCTGACGGAGGTCGTCACGGCGTGCGTCGCCGCGGGCGGGTTGGAGCGCGGCCAGTTGACCAATCCGGTCCGCGTCGCGGAACAGGGCCTCGTCATCGAGGCGCCGGGACCGGACACCGGCGAAGAGGTCGCGAATCTCTGCTCGCGCCGACGTCAGGCGCCAGCGCCGCTTAAGCGCATCGGACGTCGGCAGGACCGTCCGTAGAGGGACGAACATCAGGATGGCCGCCAAGACCGCCATCAAGCTGGAGTACAGATAGGTTTCGGGGTTGTAGTTCTGCGGATTCGCCGGGGAGAGGATCACGGGGACGAAGACGAGCACTAAGAACCCCTGCTTCGTTGACCACAAAGCGGCGAAGAGGACGCTTGGCGCCATGCCGATTGCCAGAAGGGGAAACTGGTCGACCCCATCGAGGATCAGGAACTCGGTCACGCCTGCAAGGAGCGCGGCGATCACCATCGCAATAACGGCGCTGGCGGCGAAAGCATGCAGGTTCGGGTTGATGGCGCTTAGCGCTACGATGCTCCCAACCACGGCGAGGGCCTGCGACGCGAACGGCCAGCCGCCGAGGGACAACAGGATCGCGCAGATCAGCACCGCCAGACACCCACGCAGGCCGTTTCGTATGGCGGCCCGTTGCGATCGGTAGATCGGCGCCTGGATATTTCGTGGAGGACTGCGACCCGCCTCGAAGTCCTGGATCGCGTCCTGCGCCCGCCGGTTCTCGATCAACAAGTCCAGGCCATGTCGGGCGAAAAGCGCGTCGTTCTGGTCGGCGTAGCCAACATCCGCCTGCCGCTGCAAGCGAAGCTGCAACGCACAGCTCTCCTCGCCGGTGACATCGTCGAGAGCCCGGCCAAGCTCGCTGCGAAGAGAAGGCGAGCTCTCACCGGGGAGCGATGACAATGCGCCCGTAGCCCTGACCTCGGCGACCAACGCCACTACGGCGCTCCGGGCTGCGGCGCCTCGCGCGCCGCCGTCGCTCGATTCAGCGGCAAGCGCCGTGATATCGGGATTAAGGGCGGTGATCTCACGCAACAGAATTGCCGAGTGGATCGGGTCCGCAGTCTCGCGGTGGAGGATGGCGAGCGCGTAGGCGCGTACCCGCCGATGCGTTGCCGCGAGCCTGCCGGACAGACCCGTATGTATGTTCGGGGCGGCGACCACGTTGACCAGCGCTAGCGCCGCAATTCCGACCACGATCGCCGCGCCGCGGTTGATCCCGGTCGAAAAAATGTTCAGCGGCGAGTCAATCTGCGGCACAGCGACCTGGGCAACCGTATAACCGCACAGGATCGCGGCGTACGCCCTGTTGCTGTCCAAGAGATTGGCAGCGTAGACACAGAGGCCGAGCGTTACCGCCAAGCCCATCACGAACAACTCGCGACTCTGCGGGAACAACCCACCGATCACAAGTGACGCGACAACCCCTATGACGGCGGCGAGGACCCAGTAGGCGGCCCTTTGGTCGGTCTGCCCTCGCGTCTGCATGGAGAGAATGCTGACTGTGACCGCGGCGGACCAGGCGTTGTCGAGCTGCAGCCAGAACGCCGCGTACAGCGCCACCATCATGGCGGCCCAGGTCCGCAACGCAAAGCCCCAAGCCGACAGCGGGAACCACGCGACGGTCATGCTAGCGCGCGCGCTTTGCGTATTGTTATCTGGCCGATCCGGCGCCTGCGCCACGGCTACCTTGGCTTCACTTCGGGGCATATTCATTTCCCCCTCTCCCAACGGCCAGTCTTCCAGATGTCATCCTTCGGTACATGATTGCCCTGGTGGATCTCGTCTACGATCAGGCGCAAGAATTTCTCACTGGAGTCATCTGCGTCCAAGGGCCAGTTGCAAATACTATCTCGCCGCCACCCGGCTGATCTCGACCTATGTCCAAAACAACAGACCGCGTGGACGCTACCACCAAAGGACGGCAAATCTATTGGACGATGGTATCGCCGATACTTTGGGATTGGTCGGCGAGACGAGCGGCGTTTGCGCCTGCGTCTCCGTGACGCCGATACCAACGTATCGAAGACACTATGGTACAATAGATTTGCCGCCGCGTTCCTGATGTGATGGCCCCAATCTAAAAGGTGCAAGCGGCTTTCGGATCCTTGCGCTCGTTGATAGTGCTCGCCTCAGCAAAACTGGGGGGTGGGACACTGTCTCTTCCTACTTGCTTCGGAGAGCCCATCATGTCCGATGATGTAACCGCCAAGCCACTAAGCTTTGGCGAAGCGGCCGACAGCCGGCAGCCCTTGTCAAGGCTTTATCGCGAAATCGGTTTGGCTGCCGTCGCCATTGAGCTTCATCTGCAGCTTGAGACTCTCGAGCCGGACGTGGCCGAGGCGATCGAGAGGGGCGCGGCCGCGCTTTTCCACGCGGGGCGCCAGCCAAGCCGGATTCGACAAGGACGAAGCGTCTGGGCCCGCGAGAAAGGCAGCCGTCACAAGGTGGGACGCCGGCGCCGGGGAGGCAAGGCAAGACAATCCCTGCCGTTCCTGAAGGGTAAACCTGAGATTGAGCTGCGAGATGAAACCGAGGGCGTTCGAGCTGCGCGCATCGGGCCCTCGGCAGATCTAACGGGTTGAACTCAGCCGGGGACGCCGTGAGCGGCGAGTTCAGCAAATGTCCGGGCGGCTCTGCGGCGAGTTGACCGGAGAAGAGTTTCGCGCAATTCTTTCTGAAGAGAGACCCGTTCCCCAAGGCGCTGGATCTGCTCCTGCGTAAAAGCGGTTCGCGGGTCGCTCCGAAAAGGCAACGACCCATAGTGTCGGAGCGGGGCTATGGAACGACGCCGGTTCTATGTCGCTCTCCTTGGCGTTGGCGGGCTCGGACTGCACGTTGGATTTGCGCAGCCTGCTGAGCAGGCGCCGGACACGATGGAGGCGCGCGTCATGGCCTGCGTCCCATGTCACGGCGCCAAAGGGGAGGGGACGGACAACGCCTACTTCCCGCGCCTCGCGGGCAAGCCTGCCGGCTATCTTGCGAACCAGCTTCATGCCTTCCACACCGGGCGCCGGCACTACCCGCCGATGAATTACCTGCTCGCCTATCTTCCCGAAGACTACCTGAAAAAGATCGCGGAATATTTCGCCGCGCAGCGGCCGCCGCTGCCAACGCCGGCCGTTCCTGCGGTCAGCAAAGACGTGCTCGAGCGAGGCGAGTCCCTCGTTGCGCATGGCGACGCGGTTCACAACATACCCGCCTGCTCGAGCTGTCATGGCCCGCATCTCACGGGCATGGAGCCAGCAATTCCAGGTCTTCTGGGCTTGCGCGCGACGTATATCAGCGCTCAGCTTGGCGCATGGCGCTATGGGACGCGCACCGCGGCGGAGCCCGACTGCATGCAGATTGTCGCCGGTCATCTGACGGAGGATGACGTCAGGGCGGTCGCCGCGTTCCTCGCTGCGCGGCCAGCGCCGCCGGATCTGACGCCGGCGCCCCAGGGCACGTTCGTTTTGCCGTTTGCTTGCGGGAGTGAGCCGCAATGACTCGCTGCATGGCGTTTCGCGCTCACGGGAAGAGCGCCCTTTCGATCGCAACGCTCGCCGGGGCGTTGATCCTCGCGAGCTTCGCGGCGCGGAGCGAGGACGCGAAACCGGCGGCGCCGGATACATCTCTGATCGAGAAGGGCGAATATCTCGCGCGGGTCGGCGACTGCGTCGCCTGCCACACCGCGCCTGAGGGGAAGCTCTTCGCCGGTGGCCTGGCCATGCCGACGCCATTCGGAACGCTCTACACATCGAACATCACGCCGGATCGCGAGACCGGGATCGGCGCATGGACCGCTGACGATTTTTACGCGACGATGCATACGGGACGCTTTCCGGACGGCGGCCTGCTTTATCCCGCGATGCCCTTTGGTTCCTATACCAATGTCACGCGCCAAGACAGCGACGCGATCTTCGCCTATCTGCAGACCGTCCCGCCCGTGCGCCAGGCGAACCGCCCGCACGATCTGAAATTCCCCTTCAACAACCGCTCGCTGATCCTGGGCTGGCGCACGCTTTTTTTCACCGAAGGCGAGTATAAGCCGGACCCAGACCAGTCGGCCGAATGGAACCGTGGCGCCTATCTCGTCGAGGGGCTCGGCCATTGCAGCATGTGTCATACCGCCATCAACGCGCTCGGCGGCAGCTCGGAATCGCAAGCATTCCAGGGCGGCCTAATCCCATTGCAGAATTGGTATGCCCCTTCGCTCACCTCGGACAAGGAGGCAGGACTCGGCGACTGGAGCCTGAAAGCCATCGCTGACCTCCTCAAGACAGGGGTCTCCGCGCGTGGCGCCGTCTACGGGCCGATGGCCGATGTCGTCTACAACAGCCTGCAATATCTCACGGGCGCCGACGTCCAAGCCATGGCCGTCTATCTCAAAAGTCTCGCCCAGCCGAGGCCGCCGCCGACCGAGACCTCGAACCTCCCAGGTTTCGAGAGCAGCCTTCTCGTCGCGCTGGGAAAGACGGTCTATGACAATCAGTGCGCGGTCTGTCATGGGCCGCAAGGGCTTGGAAAGCCGCCGAACTTTCCGCCGCTCGCCAACAATCCGTCGATCCAGATGGCGTCGGCGGTCAACCCGATCCGCATGGTGTTGAACGGCGGCTATCCGCCCGGCACGTCAGGCAACCCCATGCCCTATGGCATGCCGCCGTTCGCGCAGTCTCTATCAGACGACGAAGTGGCGGCCGTCGTCACCTATATTCGCACGGCATGGGGCAATCGTGGGACTCCTGTCAGCGCCGGCGACGCGAATAGCTTGCGCTCCGCTCCACTCGATTGAGGCGCCGATGATCAATTCCCCTTTGACCCCCTCGAACGCCGATGAAATCCACGACGCCGAGATCGAGGCGATCGTTGAGAGCGGCCCGCACGGCGCGATCGCGCTGGCGGGGCTCTCCACGCTCCTTGTTGTGGCGATCTGGTTCGCGTTCTACCTTTTCGTCTTCACGCCGCGAGCGATGACGCCGTGAGCCAGGACACGTCCGCCCTGCACGATCCGCGTGGCGCGCGGGTAGCGGATCGCGTGGAGCGTCGCTGGGCGACAATCTCCGTCCTGATCATGGCGGTCTTCGTTGTCGTGGCTGCTTTCGCGGGCATTCATCAAGCCACGATGCCGCAAGCCCTCGTTGAAACGATAAGTCCGACCCGACTTCATCTCGGCGGCGAATTCGTGGAGACCAATCTCGGGAGCGCGGTTGAGCCGGACGGCTCCGTGACGGTACGCGCCATCGGCCAGCAATATTCCTTCACGCCGCAATGCATGATCGTGCCGACCGATACGCTGATCACCTTTCGCGCGTCGAGCCCTGATGTCATTCACGGCTTTCTGATCGAGGGCACCAATATCAACACGATGCTCGTGCCCGGCTATGTCTCCACCATTAGCGCACGCTTCGTCGAGCCTGGCGATCACCTCATGCCGTGCCAGGAGTTCTGCGGCGTCGGCCACGAAGGCATGTGGGCGAAGGTCAGGGTGATCGATAGGGCTGACTTTCTGAAGATGGCGGAAACCAAGCGGAGGCTGAGCTGTGTTGAATAGCCGGCGCCTGATCCTCGCGCATTTCTGGCTCGCCTTCGCAGTCTTCGGGGTGGCGATCGTGCTCGGCGCCTGGCAGATGTTCATCCGCAGCCCGCTGCATACCTGGATCAGCGACCCAGAGTTGTACTATCGGTCGGTGACAGCGCACGGAACCATCATGGGTTACGTGTTTCCGACTCTGGTCGCGATGGGCTTCGGATATGCGATCAGCGAGTCTTCTCTCGGACAGCCGCTGATCGGACCACGCTGGGCCTGGGCGGGCTTCGGCCTCGTCCTCGTCGGAGCCGTGATGGCGATCGCACCGGTGTCGCTCGGCCGTGCTTCCGTCCTCTACACCTTCTATCCGCCTCTGATCGGCAACGCGTTCTATTACATCGGCGTCGTGCTTGTGGTGGTGGGGTCGTGGATCTGGGTCGCGCTGATGTCGATCAATCTGGCCGCCTGGAAGAGAGCCAATCCGGGCCGTCCGGTGCCGCTGGCGATGTTCGCCAATGTCGCGGGCTCCTATCTCTGGGCCTGGACGGCGGTTGGCGCGACGCTCGAACTTCTGTTGCAGCTTATTCCCGTGGCGCTTGGGCTGACTTCGACAATCAATGTCGGGCTGGCGCGCGTGTTCTTCTCGTGGACGCTGCACGCCATCGTCTATTTCTGGCTGATTCCGACATACATCGCCTACTACACGATCCTGCCTCGCGCGATCGGCGGAAAGATCTACAGCGACACCATGATGCGACTGGCGTTCATAACGTTCCTGGTCGTCGCCATGCCGATCGGCATCCATCACACGTTCGGAGACCCGGAGGTCGGCGCCGGCTTCAAGTTCATCCACTCCACGTTCACCGCGCTGGTCGCGATTCCGACCCTGCTCACTGTCTTCACAATTAGCGCATCCGTGGAGATCGCGGGGCGCCTTCGCGGAGGGCGCGGCCTGTTCGGCTGGCTCGCGGCGTTGCCTTGGAGAAACCCGATCATGCTGGCCGCGGCTTTCTCCTTCGTGATGCTCGGCTTCGGCGGCGCGGGCGGCCTGATCAACATGAGCTACCAGCTCGACGCGAGCGTCCACAATACGCAATGGGTCACCGGACATTTTCACCTCATCTTCGCCGGCGCGATCGTGATCATGTATTTTGCCATCGCCTACGACCTGTGGCCTCATCTGACCGGTCGCGCCATGGCGGACCTCGGGCTCATGCGCGCCCAGCTCTGGCTCTGGTTCGTCGGCGTCATCGTAACGACCTTTCCCTGGCACTGGGTCGGCCTCCTCGGCATGCCGCGCCGGATGGCCTATTTCGACTACAGCGCCTCCGGCCTCTCGGCGGACGCCGTCTGGGTCACCCTCTCCGTTTTTGGCGGATTCATCCTCCTGGTCTCGGGCTTTCTGTTCCTTGCAATCCTTGTCCGCGCTCAAAGGGCGCCTCGGGCGGAGACGGAGCCCTACCGTTTCGCGACGGCGGTCCATCCTCCGCTCGCCGTCCCAGCCGCGCTCAACGGCCTTGGCCTTTGGGTCGCGCTGATGGTCGGGCTGACAATCACCAACTACGGCTATCCGATTCTGCAGCTCGCCTTCCGGCCAGGCGGCGCGGTTCCCGCGGTCTATGTCGGGGCGCAGCGATGAGCCAGGAAACGCCGCTCTCCCTGAGGGACCCCTGGGTAGTCCGCAGCGTCGCCGCGGTCGTCGCGGTCTTTGTGGGGGCGACGATCTTGGGGTTCGTGGTCTTCCCGCTGGTGCAGCCGAACGCGAGGGCGTCGGGCTTATGGGATGCGATCTGCAGCGCGGCCGGCCTCGCGCGGACCCCGACCAGCGAGAGGCCAATTGAGCCTGACTTCCAGGTCTCCCCTGCCGTGATGACCTCGAACATGCTGCGCGGCGCCGACGCCGATTCAATCGGACATGGCGCGACGCTCGCCCAGCAATGCGCGATCTGTCACGGCCCCACGGGCGTCAGCCGCGCTGATTCTCCCAATCTCGCGGGGCAATACCCGGCTGTGATCTATAAGGAACTCCAGGATTTTCGGGCGGGCGCGCGTGTCAACGCCATCATGTCGCCATTCGCGCTGCACCTCTCCGACCAGGACATGATCGATCTTGCCTCCTACTACGCCTATCTGCCGCGCCTGCCGGCCTATCATCCGGCCGGGGTTCTTCCCGCGCCGCGCATCGTCATCAACGGCGCGCCCCTGCGCAACATCCCGCCCTGCGGCGCTTGCCACGGCGCGCTGGACAACAAGGTCGGAAGTCCGTGGCTCGAAGGCCAGTCGGCGGTCTACATCAAGTCCCAGCTTGAGGCCTTCGCTTCGGGCGAAAGGCGGAACGACATCAGCGAGCAGATGCGCAATGTCGCGCGGCGAATGACGCCAGAGGAAATCGAACAGGCCGCGCAATATTACGCCTCGCAACCCTCCCCCGATGTGAGATCGGCGTCGCACTGATCCTTGATGGAAATAATCTGCTGGGCGGCCGTCACAATCCGACGAGCCGGCCTCTGGCCGCGCATTGCAACCCGGCCGCGCCCAGTCTCGCGCCCTCGTTTCGCCCGCCTGTTCTTTCCCTGATCCGCTCCGAAAGCGCCTGTTCGTTCCCTGTTCCCGCCGTTTGAAATTCCCTGTTCCGCGCCCGCTGCGTCACGCAACCGGCGGGTTGCAAGGCCCGCAACGCCATGACATTGCAGGGCTTCCTGGAACGGA
Organism: uncultured Alphaproteobacteria bacterium; assembly: GCA_963822215.1. Classification (GTDB taxonomy): domain Bacteria; phylum Pseudomonadota; class Alphaproteobacteria; order Rhizobiales; family Beijerinckiaceae; genus Roseiarcus. The sequence goes on along the minus strand of CAWGGX010000010.1, from coordinate 697,053 downwards.
GCGCCGACCGAGGCGAAAAAAATTCCCTGCTAGCAGGGAAACCGCGTGGAACCTCAAATCATCTTATACCTTCGGCAACCGAGGACTGGGGAGGCGCGCATCTCGGCGCCTCCCCGGGTTCAGTGGGCCCGACTATTTCGCCTTCTTGCTCAGCGCATCGATCAGAAGTCTGGCGGCAGTGCCCGACGACGCCGGATTCTGGCCGGTGATCAGCTGTCCATCGGCGACCGTATGAACGCCCCAGTTCTTGACCTTGGAAAAGGTGGCGCCGAGCCTCATCACTTCGTCCTCGACAAGGAAGGGCACCACCTTCGTCAATCCCACCTCGTCTTCCTCGCCATTGGTGAAGCCGGTCACGGTCTTGCCCTCGACCAGCGGCTTGCCATCGGTCGTCTTGACGTGGCGCAGCGCGCCGGTTGAGTGGCAGACCACCGCGAACGTTTTGCCTGCGGCGACGAAGGATTCCAACAGCTTGATCGAGCTCTTGTCTTCGGCGAGATCCCACATCGGCCCATGGCCACCAGGGTAGAAGACGGTATCGTAGTCTTCCTGCTTGACGCTATCGAGGCGCGCTGTCCTGTCGAGCTGAGCGTTGGCGCCGGCGTCCTTTTCGAACCGCCGGGTGATGTCGGTCTGGAAGTTCGGCTCGTTGCTCTTCGGGTCGAGCGGCGGGCGACCGCCCTTGGGCGATGCGAGGGTGATCTCGGCGCCTGCATCCTTGAAGACATAGTAAGGCGCCGCGAGTTCCTCCAGCCAGAAGCCGGTCTTGCGGCCCGTGTTGCCGAGCTGGTCGTGAGACGTAAGAACCATCAGGACTTTCATAACGCGCTCCTTTCGTTAGTCGTTGATGCTGCGGTCCGCGCGGCTGCCGTGGACGTGGCGAAGGCCGCCCAATCAAGTCACCCCTGATGTGGTAGTAACCTGCGACGGCGGCCGATTTCGCCTGATTACCGAATCAGATCTTCGAGGATGTCTTCAGTCTTGTTGCGGCGCGCCGCTCCAGGTCGCGCGAGGCGCCGTTACATTCGAGTTGGTGTGTTTACCGCCCAAGTTGTCCCACGTAGTAGCCCAGGCGATTTTCTGCATCGCCGGGTTTATGGAACCCTCTCTCGATCAACGTCTTGATTTTTTCCTGCGCGGCTGGCCGCGCAAATGAACCCATGAAGGCGTCCCACCCGGCCCCGATTTCGACATCGGCCGGCAAACTCGCTGCGTTAACGAGGCGCTTGGTATCGATAATTGCACGCTTGTCGAACGTGGCGATCCGAGTCGCAAGCGCATCAACAAACGCGTCAAGCTCAGCGTCCGGTAACGACCGGTTCACATAGCCGTAGAGCTCGGCCAAATCGCCTTGAATGTCGTCCGCGCCCAAAAGCACTTCCAGGGCGCGGCCCCTTCCGATGAGCCGCGGCAATCGCGCCATGGGTCCGCCGCCAGCCACCAGGCCAGCACCCACTTCCCACTGCGACAGGATGGCTTTTTCGCGACTCGCAAAGCGCATGTCGCAGGCAAGGGCAATCTCACTTCCGTTGCCAGTCGCCCGACCCCGAATCAACGCTATCGACACAACAGACGCCCGAGTCAGGCGCACAAGGATATCCGGCCATGCCTGCAAGCCGGTGGGGCCTGGAGGCAGGCCGGTCAGATCCTCGGGGTTTCCAAGGAAGTCTGAGTGATTCAGAAAGAAACCTTCAACGGCGCTGTCAAAAACCACAACTTTGACCTGCTTGTCGGTTTCAAGCGCCGTCATGATCTCGGTCATTTGCAGAATGGCTTCAGGACCGAAGACGTTGAGCGGCGGATGATCGAATGTAACTCGCCAACATGTCGCTGAGCGCTCAGTCAACCGCACCTGCGTGGCTCTTGCTGTTGGCGAAATCTGGTCTTTCATTCTTGTCTCCCTTTGCTCTTCTGCGGATCGTCCTTCGGGTTCAGATATTCGAAGCCGAGCGGCCCGATGGCGGTCACCTGGGTGACGTACTCGCCCGACTTCGCCCAGTGGAAGTGAGGCGTATCGCCAGGCAGAACGATGACACTGCCGGGCGGATAAGCTTTCACCTTGTCGCCGTCGAACTGATCGCCGAGGCCGATGTAGAAAACGCCGGATATGACGGTGTAGACTCGGTCTTCGGCATGTCTATGCGGCATCAGCTTTACGCCGGCAGGCGCCTTGACCCTGATAACGTAGGACCCGGGCTCCGAGGGCTGACCGACGAGGACGGCGAGACGGGCCGAAGGCGGGAAGGCCGGGAACTGTTTCCACTCGATGTCTTCGGGGAGGATCGCTCTGAATACCTCTTGACCTGGCTGATGCGGGCGGGTCACGAGATGTCTCCTCTTGCGTTCGGGACGCGCTGGAAAGTGCAAGCTAATTCTGCTCGCCGAGCGTTTGGGCGTAGGTCTTGCCGTAAGGATAAAAGAGCTCCTTGCGGCCCTCCCGCCGCGCCGCTTTGAGTTCGGGCGTCGTGATATCCCAGTCCGGCCGACATTTCATGCTGACGGCGCGCAGGTCCTGACGGAGTTCCTCGACCGTAGGTCGCCCGAAGAACCAGTATCCGTTATAGATCTTGTAGATGACGAGACCGGGCGCGAGCACGATCACGTGCGGGATCATGGGATTGTGCGCGGGATCGGTATATTCGACGATGTCGAGATCCTTCTGAACAAGCCGTGTCGGATCCGAGAGGAAGGGCCAATGCGCGCCGACACCGCCGCGATATTCGTTGGTCTCGATGATGTTGTCGGTGCCGATTGTCGCCAGCCGGCAATAACCAACCTCCATCTCGCGGTGAAGCTCGACAAGCCCCTCAGCCTGCCGACGGTCCTTGGGGCAGAAACTTCCGCGGCTGAGTACGAGAACCATCGGATGTTGTCCTTGGATTTCGGAGAGCTTCCGGCGTTTCGTCGTGTGGTCGGAATGCTCATAGTCGGGGAAGACAGCCCCTGGAACCATGTCGGATCGCATGTGAAGTCCTTCCTGGTTTGCCGGACGTCGGCGATCAGGGCGCGAGCCGTCACAAATCAATGACGACGTCGCCCTCGGGTTGCGAGCAGCAGATCAACACATTCCCGTCTGCGGGCATATCGATTGGGTCCGGCCGGTATCTGACCGTCCCGCTTATGAGGCTCGTCTCACACGTGTGGCAGACCCCTGTCCGGCAGGACCATCGCGTGGGAACAGCAGTGGCGGACGCTCTCCTGCTGTAGGCGTTGCTACTGCTGCAAGACGAAAAGCACGGGTGTAACCAAATCAGGAGCGCGAACCGGAATCTATTGCACGATGGTGTTGCCGATACCTTGGTATCTGTCCGCGCATCACGCTCGGCGGACGAATTGGCTCGCCGTGCGAAGTTGCGGACCGAATAGACGGGAAGCCGCCGATTTACGGGGGGAGGGGGTTCCGACGCCCCCGTAGCAACCGGAACTGCGCGTTCAGGAGCTCGACGGCTTCTTTGGCGTTGCGCCATTCCTCTTTCGCGCGCCAAGGGCGGCGCCGGCTGGCGTCTTGCTTTTTCCGCGACGCGAGTTCCAACGCCCTCATGGATTTCTTGAATTTGATCGGCCGTGAATTTGCGATCGTCCTCGGATCGTAATCCTCGTCCAGCCGACAGGTGCGGACCAAGTAAAGGGCTTGCTGATCACCAGATCGCGATCGCCAATCGCAAAACATCCTGAGGCGGCTCAACATACGCTTAATCAAGTCGCGGTGACGATAGGCGTTTGTGGTAGGTTGGCCTGGTCAGCCTCGATTAGCACTCATTCCGGCATTGGCCTGACGGCGGAACTCTACAGATGAATCTACCCTCTCGATCCGGTGGTGGCGAGGACGGCGCTCTCCAGGTGCTGTGGGAGGACGGTGAACATGTGTTTTGCAGAACTTGGCGCGAAGGCGCCGAGGGCCGGCGGCACGAGTTCACGGCTGTGACTTGCGCCGGTGAGCAACCGACCCCTGGCAGCATTGACAGGCTCACCCACGAATATGGACTGAAGGACCATCTCGACGCTGCGTGGGCGCTGCGGCCGCTGGACCTGGTGTACGAGCGTGGGCAGGCAATACTGCTGCTGGAACCGACCCAGGGCGAGCCGCTCGACCGCCTCATCGGGCGGCCGATGGATGTCGGAAGATTCCTGCGGCTTGCCGTCGCCCTGTCGGTTACGCTTGGCCAGTTACATCAACGCGGACTCATCCACAAGGAGGGACTGCCTTGAGATTGGGGGTGTTAGGCCGCAACCGCTGCTTGCGGGAGCGGGTCGTTGGCAGGCTGGAATCTCTGTCCGAAGCCGGAGCAGAGCGTGCCGTTGTAGACGGCGCTGCGAACCTGAAGCAGAAGATCCGCCCCTCGCCGCGACCAGCGCATCTGCTGCGATTTGTTCATCCGGCGGTTCACCAGAAAATTGGCCGTCCCTTCGGTGATCGCGGTGCCGACCCGCAATCCGGCACGGTACCGCTCGGCGTAGTTGACCAACCAGTCGCTCTGTCCGGTGAGATAAGCATCCAATGCGTGCAAGGCGGTCCACAGCTTTCTCGAAGGCGCAATGGACCTCGGCTGCCCTTGTTCACCCTGAAAATGATGCATCACTGTGCGGATACGACCGATGCTGATATCAGCATCCTTGGCTTTGCCATTCCACAGCCTCCACTGCAGGCGCTCGACCTCCGCGACAATCACCGCCTTCGCCGCCACCCTTGCCGGGTCATCCGCCGACAGACCGCCGGCTGTTTGCTCCAGGTGCTGCAGCCGCATGGCGATGTGGAACCAGTCGAGCACTGGCGTCTCGGTGACACCGGCATCAGCCAAAATGCGCCGCAAGCCGGAGCACCCGTCGGTGAACGCGGTCAGCGCCGTGTCCTCGGTTCGCCCGACCGCGTCGAGGCTGCGGCGGATCAGCACTTTGATGTCCGTATCGGCTCTGGCGACGGCGCCGAAAACCTGCCGCCCGCCAGTCTCCGTTTCAACATTGCCGATCCGCACCTCCAGATGCCGCTCGCCGTCCTCGCAGCCGCGGATGAAAGTCGAATCCAAGGTCACGGTGATCGAGGAAGCCGCCGGATCAGGCCGCACCGCGGCCTGATCCCGAAGCTCCGCACCAATTTTCAGAGTGTGCAAACGCAAAGTTTCCGGGTTGTTTCCGGCATCGACCGGGAACATTTGCCGCAGCACGTCAGCAGCCACCCGGTAAGTCATCAGGGCAGACAGATGCGCCTGAAGCTGATCCAACTCCGGCGTCGAGCGGCAATACGATGGCCAACCATGGCCGGCTTCGTTGCCGCCGCACCCGGCACAGCGAAAGCGGGGAAGCCGCACCGTGACCTGGCCGAAAAGTGTCGCGACCGCATGGTCCCGGTAATCCTTCACTCGGCACACCTCGCCACAGCTTCGGCAGTCCGGCCGCCGAACGGCGTGGCCCTTGGCCTGCGCCGCGACGATCTCCTGTTGGAGGCCGGCCAGCAACAGCTTCCCTTCGGCCAGGGTCAACCCTAAGTTGGCGATATCACCGAGATCATCAGGCCGGTTGATCTTCAAGACGTCGGCGCACTGTCTCTCACCGTCAGCTCCGGTTTTCACCAACCTCACAATCCAAGCCACGCGCCTACCCCCGATCAGAAGATCAGACGCGAAATTACCGCTTCGGCGCCCGCACCCCCAATCTCCAGGCAGTCCCTGTGTGAACGCCGTAGGCCTTTCAGGAGAGGGGATGATTGGCGCCGGGCGCGATCCGACACCCGAGCGCCGATGGAGGCGACTTTCTTCGTATCGACGACGTTGTCGTTTGGGCCGCTCTCGTTGTCCCTATCGTTCCGGCGAGCGGAACCGCAGACCCGTTCCCGTGCGATACTCTCCACGTTGCGACGCGTTTCGACTTCGCGGATTCACAAGCCGCCAAGTCTCAACGTGGCGGCGATGGCGCGGGCGGTGTCGCGAAGGTTGACGGCGCCTTCGGCAAGCGCCTCTGCGAGGGAGCACGGCCTTTCCAGCACGCTGAAGACGGCAGCGATCCCGTGGTCGTAAACGGCCTCGAAGCCCTGTCCGAGGCTTCCCGCAATGGCGATGACCGGTTTCCCGCGCCGCTGCGCCACGGAAGCGACGCCGATCGGCGTCTTGCCGTGGATCGTCTGGCCGTCGAGCCGCCCCTCGCCGGTGATGACGAGGTCCGCGTCCTCGACGACACGATCCATCTCGACGGCGGCCATCACGATCTCGGTTCCGGGGCGCAAGCGCGCCCCGAGGAAGGCATGGAGTTCCTGCGCCGAGCCCGCCCGCGGCCCCTGCGCCCGGCATGTCTGCGACGGATTTGCCGATCGTCCGCTCAATGACCGCCGCGTAATGCGCGAGGTTCGCGTCGAGGATTCGCACGATCTCGGGGGTCGCCCCCTTCTGCGGCCCGAAAATCGCGGAAGCGCCTTGCGGACCGACGAGCGGATTGTCGACGTCGCAGGCGACCTCGATCGAGCACTCCGCGAGGCGCGGGTCGAGAGCGGCGACGTCGATTCGCTCGAGGCCGGCGAGCGCGCCGCCGCCGTGCGCCAATTCCATGCCGCTCGCGTCAAGGAGGCGAACACCGAGAGCCTGCAGCATCCCGGCGCCGCCGTCGTTCGTGGCGCTGCCGCCGATGCCGACGATGAATCGGCGCGCGCCGTCGTCGAGGGCGGCCCGGATGAGCTCGCCGACGCCGAAGGTGGTCGTCACCAGCGGATTGCGCAGGGGCGGCGGAACAAGCTCGAGCCCCGAGGCCGCAGCCATTTCGATCACCGCGACGCCGCCGTCGCCCGTGACGCCATAGAACGCCTCGACCTCGTCGCCGAGCGGCCCGACAACCCGGCGCGTGACGCGACGCCCTCCGGTGGCCGCGACCAGCGCGTCGACGGTGCCTTCCCCGCCGTCAGCGACCGGCAGAAGGACGTAATCCGCATCGGGATATACGACGCGAAATCCCTCGCGAATGTGGAGCGCCACGTCGAGCGCCGACAGGCTTTCCTTGAACGAGTCCGGCGCAATGACGATCTTCATCCGGAGATCCCTGAAGTTGCGACGGGTCGAGAAGGTCTCGGTGGCGCCGGTGGGGAACGGTCCGGCGGGGGACTGTTCGTTTGGCTCAGCGGTTCACCAGTTTCGCGGGCACCCTGAGAACGAGCGCGACGCCGACGAGGATGATGGCGGAAAGAATATAGAGGGCGACATTGGTGCTGCCAGTGGCGTCCTTGATCCAGCCGACGAGATAAGGGCTGACGAAACCCGCGATCTGGCCGATGGAGTTGATCAGGGCGAGGCCGCCGGCGGCCGCGGCGGGACTGAGGTAGCCGCTGGAGAGCGGCCACAGCATCGGCAGACCGGTGAGCGCGCCCATGGTGGCCAGGGTGAGGCCGAGGAGCGAGACTGCCGTGCTGGACGCGAAATTGGCGGCGATCACAAGGCCGCCGACGCCCATCAGCATCGGAACGGCGAGGTGCCAGCGGCGCTCTCGGCGGGCGTCCGCGGAACGCCCGACCACGATCATGAAGATGCTGGCGGCAAGATACGGAATGGCGGAGAGCCAGCCGATCAGCGCGGGATCGCTGAGGCCGCTCGCCTTGATGATCGAGGGGAGCCAGAAGTTGATGGCGTAGACGCCGCTCTGGATCGAGAAATAGATCACGCCCAAAACCCAGACGCCGGGATTGCGCAGGACCGCCGCGAAGCTGTCGGCGACGGTCTTCGGGGCGCTCTTCTCATCCTCGATCAGGGCCCGTTTCAACGCCGCCCTCTCGGCGCCGCTGAGCCACGGGGCATGATCGACGCCGTCGCTCAGCAGGGCCAGCATGCCGAGACCCAGGACGATCGTGGGCAAGCCCTGGAGCAGGAAGAGCCACTGCCATGCGTGGAAGCCGCCCTGGCCTGCGGCGAAGTGGCTGAGAATCCGACCCGAGAACGGGCCACCAAGCACGCCCGAAAGCGGGATTGCGGACATGAAGAGCGACAACACCCAGCCGCGGCGGACGGACGGGAACCACTCGGTGAGATAGAGGACGATGCCGGGAAAGAAGCCGGCCTCCGCCGCTCCGGTCAGAAAGCGCAGGACGTAAAACGTGTGAGCGTCACGGACGAGCATCAGACTGGTCGAAAGCAGGCCCCACGCGACCATGATCACGGCAAGCCAGCGGCGCGCGCCGACCCGGCGCAGCATCAGGTTGCTGGGGACGCCGCAGGCGATGTAGCCAATGAAAAATATGCCGGCGCCGAGTCCATAGGCCGTTTCGCTGAGGTGCAGGTCGTCGAGCATCTGCAACTTCGCAAAGCCGACGTTGACGCGGTCGAGGTAGTTAAACAGATAGCAGATGAAAATATATGGAATCAGCCGGAAGGCGACCTTCCGATAGGTCGCGTCCAAAGGGTCCACACTTTGCGTTGCGACGTTCGTTTGCGCTGTCATGGGCCCTCCCGGCGCTCTTTAGTCTCTTTTGGTTCCCACCCGATCGCTCACGGTCAGGCGTCGCGGCCCGATCGCCGAAGATTTCGAAGCCCGGACCTTTCGAGAACCTGGGCCAGAACTCTTCGCTTCATCGGTTGGGCTCTCGCAACCAACAAGAAAACATCAGATCTTGTTCGTCTGCGCGAAGTCTAGCCGGCGGGCCGCGTAACATAATCTCTTGGCGATTTCGCTGCGTCATGACCGCGCAGCGCAAGGCGGATCACCCATGAAACCGCGTCGCTTCGAAACTTGGCGTGGCGGCGGAGAAAAGATCGAGCCATCCGGCGAGGCGGGGACGGTCGGCGCGCCAGGCGCCCTCGAACCGGAGATCGAGATAGCCCAGCGCGCAGGCGAGCGCGATGGTGCCGATGTCGCTCAGTTCCTCCGGCGGCGAGGCCTCGAACGCCTTGAGCGCACGGGAGATCTTGTCGCCCTGATAGGCGAGCCAGCGCTCGGAGCGCTTGTCCGCGTCGCGCCAGAGCCCCTCGTAGCGCATGAGGACCGCCGCCTCGGCAATTCCGTCCGCCAGAGCCTGCCGCGTCAGCGAGCGGAAGCGCTGCGCCGGATCGCCGGGGATGATTCGGCCGCCGCCCGCGAGCCAGTCGAGGTACTCCACGATCACCGCGCTGTCGTAGAGGACCTCGCCGCTCGCCAGGATCAGCGCCGGGATTTTCCCCAGCGGATTTTGCGCCCTCAAGGAATCGCCGGGATCGTTGGTGTCGGCGGCGGACACCTCGATCCGGTCGTCGAGCTCGAGCACAGCGGCGGCGATGCGCACCTTGCGAACGAACGGCGACGCCGCGGCGGCTCTCAGGACGAGCATGATCGGGTCCTTCGGACAAAGACGGGCCGGCGCATTGTTCCGCGCTCGCCCACGCGACCGTGTTGTAGCGCAATCGCGCCCCCCCATATAAGAGCGCGAAACCAAGCGCCTTTGCGGGTCCAGCCGCGGCGGGCGGAAGTCTTCTGAAAGGGGGTTGTCTTGACGGCTTCGCATCGGCCCACGCGCGAGCGCGTGGTCATCATCGGATCGGGGCCGGCCGGCTACACGGCCGCCATCTACGCCGCGCGCGCCATGCTGAACCCGCTGCTGCTCTCGGGCTTCGAGGCCGGCGGCCAACTCATGATCACCACCGACGTCGAGAATTATCCGGGCTTCGCCGAGCCGATCCAGGGGCCGTGGCTGATGGAGCAGATGCGGGCCCAGGCGGAGCATGTCGGCGCACGGGTCGAAAGCGAATATGTGACGGCGCTCGAGCTTCAGGGCCGGCCGTTCGTCATCCGTTGCGACTCCGGTCGCGTCATCCGGGCCGACGCGATCATTCTGGCGACCGGGGCCAAGGCCAAATGGCTCGACCTGCCGAGCGAGCACGTCTTCAAGGGCTTCGGCGTCTCGGCCTGCGCAACCTGCGACGGCTTCTTCTTCCGCGGCAAGTCGGTGATTGTGGTCGGCGGCGGCAATTCGGCGGTCGAGGAGGCGATCTACCTCTCGCATCTCGCCAAGAGCGTCACCGTCGTGCACCGACGTGACTCCTTCCGGGCCGAGAAGGTCATGATCGAGCGGCTGATGGCGCGCCCGAACGTCACGGTGCGCTGGAACGCTGTCGTCGACGATATTCTGGGCCTGCACGAACCGAAGAGCGTCACCCACGTGCGGCTGAAGACCATCGCGACGGGCGCGCTGGAGGAGGTCGCGACCGACGGGGTGTTCGTGGCCATCGGCCACGCGCCGGCGACCGAGCTCGTGCGCGGACAGGTCGAGCTCAAGCCAAACGGCTACGTCAAGACGAGGCCGGACTCGACGGCGACCAGCGTCGAGGGCGTGTTCGCCGCGGGCGATGTCGCCGACGATGTCTACCGGCAGGCAGTGACTGCGGCGGGGCTCGGCTGCATGGCGGCGCTGGAGGCGGACCGCTGGCTCGCCGCGCTGGCGCCGGCGCAAGAAGCTGAAGCGGCCGAATAGGCAGAAAAAGGGCTCGCGCATCCGGCGCGCCGCGCGGCGGCGACGGAGCTGGAAGAGCCTTCAGGAAACGTCATGGACTGGGACAAATTGCGAATCTTCCAGGCGGCCGCCGACGCGGGGTCGTTTACCCACGCTGGCGAAACGCTGGGCCTGAGCCAGTCGGCGGTCAGCCGGCAAGTCGGCGCGCTCGAGGCCGATCTCGGCGCGCCGCTGTTTCATCGTCACGCCCGCGGCCTGATCCTCACCGAACAGGGCGAGATGCTGCTCGGTGCGGTGCGCGATGTCGTGCTCAAGCTCGACGCGGTGCGCAGCCGGCTGATCGACAACCGGGAGAAGCCGACTGGCGAACTCAGGATCACGAGCCCCCTCGGCCTTGGGGCGAACTGGCTCGCCCCAAGGCTCGGCGAATTCGTGGATCTCTATCCGGAGGTGAAGCTGCAGCTTCTCCTGTCGGACGACGAACTCGACATCGGCATGCGCGAGGCGGACGTGGCGCTGCGCCTGCGCGAGCCGAGCCAGCCCGACCTCATTCGCCGGCGGCTGTTCACCGTGCATTTCCACGCCTACGCCTCGGCCGAGTATCTCAAGAAGCGCCCGCAGCCGCGCAAGCCGGAGGATCTCGACTACCACCATCTGGTCGCCTTCGGGGCGGCGACGGCGACGCATCTGCTCTACGATCTCAATTCGCTGCTCGCGGTCGGACGCGACCCGAAGAATCCGCGCGTGCCGCAGATCGCCGTCAACAACCTCAGCGCCATGGTGCGCGCGGTGGAGAACGGGGTCGGCATCGCGGTGCTCCCCGACTATGTCGTGCAGCCCGGCTCGAACCTCCTACGGCTGTTGCCCCAGGCCGACATGCCGCTGATGGACTGCTTCCTCGTGTACGCAGAGGAGTTGAAGAACGTCGCGCGCGTCCAGGCGTTCCGCGACTTTCTCGTCGCCGCGGCGCAAAGGTGGCGGTACTGACGCGCAGGTCTTCGGCTCGATCGCCGTGGTCGAGGACGCTAAGACGCCGTCCTGAAACGGTCTTTTGGGGTACATTGCGGGGCTCAAGACCCTAGCCCATCGATTCCTTGAAACTTCGCGCCGGCGGCTCTGGCCCCTCGCGTCCGAAATGTTGGGGTTCCATCGGCGGGATATGATTCGAGTTTTGCAAGCGCTTCACAAGGGTGGGATGACTTGCGGTTCGCGCGCACCCTGAATGGACGCAACTCCTGGGGGTGAAGGCTCAGAGGGCCCCCGCCTTCATCCTCGACCATCCGCCTTCCGAAAACTGAAGCGGCCGCACGCTCGGGAAGTCGATTCGGCTCAAAATCGTCCCGCTCTCGGGTCCGCCGCCGCCGATCCGAATTCCCTGCTAGCAGGGAATTTTCTTGCGCCCCGGTCGGCCTTCCGTTCCAAAAAGCCCTGCAATGTCATGGCGTTGCTGGCTTTGCAACCCCCCGCTTGCAGGCCGGATCGGGCGCGGAACAGGGAATTTCCGACGACCGGAACAGGTCGTTATCAGGCGCTTTCGGAACGGAACAGGGAAAGAACAGGCGGGCGAAAACGGGGTGCGGCGCCGGGCGCGGCCAGGTTGTACGCCGCGGCCAGGATTCCCTTCCCCAACCGGGGAGGCTCGCCCTTGTGAGGGGTCCGATGAGAGCGCGCCGCGCCGCTCGTGCAAAAACCATCTTGCTTTCGTATATATATTCCTTGAAGCTTCACGCTCGCGGCCCTGACCCCTCGCGTCCGAAACGTTGGGACTCCATTGGCAGGATATGATTCGAACTTTGGAAACGCTTCACTAGGACAAGCGGACGACACCGCGTAAGGCCGACATGCGTGCGACGATGAAAGCGATCTTCTATCTGTTGCGCACCGGTTGCCCCTGGCGTTTTGCGCTCCACGATCCGTTTCTGCGGCGCTCGACGGTCGACAACATTTTCCGCAAGTTCCAGCACGAAGGCGGTGTGGGGCGGGATCTGGGAGGAGCTGCTCGTGGCCTTGCGCGAACAGCTGGGCCTCCTGAACTCGCGCGCCCTTCGGAAACCATGTGCACTTTTTATCGACGTGCTTTAGGCGCAAGCCGCGACGACGACGTGGGAAGGGACGCCGGGCGCTGTTCCTTTGCTCGCTCAAAAAAGTAATTCAGGAGCGCGACGCAGGCGATCATTAAAAACAAGAGGGTATGATTTTCAGTCTGGGAAAGAAAAAGTCGATAAAAGGAAAACCCGATGAGCGAGGAAGCGAGTCCGGCGGAGAGCGCGCCGGCCCAGGTTGGATCGCGAAAATAACGCCGGGCGCCGATCCACGCACAAAACAAAGTCATCCCGAAAAAGCACAGCAGGGACGGGACGCCCATCTCCACCAGCAGAGTGAGCGCGTAACTATCGACACTCGGGGGAGCGCCGGGAGCTGGCGCCCAGCCGATCACGGTCCCGCTCATGTCGTAGCCGTGACCGGTGATTGGATTGGCAAGAATGTGGGGCCAGCCCAACCGCCATTGCTCCCTGCGGCCATCATCGCTCATCGTGCCAGCCCCGCCGCCGGTAACGACGCCGTGGATTCTGCCAACCAAAGTAATCGCAAGCCCGACCACGACGGTTCCGGCGACGCCGACCATGCCAAACAAAGGCCACGCCAAGCCTCGTGGCTGCATCAAGCGGTTCCGGATGACAAACAAGCTGATGAATGTCGCGGAAGCGACGAGGAAAGACAGAATGCCGCCGCGCGAGCCGGAAACGAAGATGCCGGCGCAGCAAAAGGCTACGACGGCGGCCCCGAACAGTCGCTTAAACAATGTGCGGCCATGGATCATGAATACCACGCCCAGCGGCGCTACCATCGCCTCAAATTCCGCGAAGGTCAGCGCATTGCCAAAGAGCGACGATGCGCGATACTGGCCATTTCGCATTGATGTTGTTTGTACCATTGCGGCGAATCTAGGGTTATTCTCCGCTAGGTGGACAATAAAAGACTTTGGCATCAAATCAAGATATATACGATGCTGAACTTTGTATTCTATAAGTCCCATGACTGTCGTAAATATTGCACATGATAAAATCAATAGAAACAACCTCTCGACGTCCTCGTCTTTGCGAAGTACATAGAGCACGGCAATGAACGGGACGTACCACTCCAATACCACATTGACTGCCCCTGTCAAAGATTGAGCCGGAGATATAGAGGTGACTATGGAGATAAATACCATCGCCAAGAAGCCAAAAGCGCAAACGAATATAATTCTATTATAACGAATAATTGAAGCAATTCGTTCTCTGGCTTGCTTCGAGGCCGAATAAGTTATGGCAAACAAAATGATAAACACAAACGTGAATATGCGTCTTGCGGAGATCCACGGAAGGCCGGCCACCTGAACAGTGTAATAAGCCGGGAGCGTCAGGTCTATAGTCGCAACAACAATCAGCACCTGCGTGAGAATTTTCTCCGGCGGTGTGGGCCCCTCCGGCAACACCCACAGCAATACGAGGACGAAAATCATAATGATGCCCAGCAATCCCATCGGGGGAAGCGTGGCCGCGGCAAAGCCGACAATCGACCCCATCAGGATCGCGAGCAGACCCCAACAGGTAACGCCCAATGCCCGCCTGGCAAAATACGGCGCGCCAGCGAGGGCCAGACGTGTCTCGCCTCGGGCGATCGTTAGAAAATAGATCACAGCAGCACGGATGGAACTCATATCCGCAGGTCCTCGAACGTCGGCGTCGCGGGCCGGGTTCGTCGCCAACTCCCGGAGCTCAGCGCGCGCGCCACTCCGCCTCCGTTCCGCTCCGCGGATCGTGACTGGGAGACGAGATGAAGCGCAAACGTCTTAATGGAGCATCCGTAGAGGTTGCCTCGCGGCCCAGTCGGCTTCAACGTCGAACTGGAGTCGCGATGTCCCGCGCCGACCGCCGGCGCGCAGGCCTCTCGTACCGGTGTGGCGCGCTCCGCTCAAGCCCAATCGAGGGGGATCGGTTGTCGAGCGTAGAGACCCGGCTGCGACGCGGTCTGCGCTCTGCATTCCGTCACCGCCGTTCAGCCCCGGTGAGCCCGGTCGCGGGCGTTCTGCGACTCGATGGCGGCGCGCGCCGCCCGCCACTCGCTGTCGCCCCATTTGCGCAGCTCGTAGAAATTGCCGCCGGTCGCGAGTCCCTGCGCGCCGTCCATAGCGATCGTTTCCCCGGCGAGCCAGCCCATCGGGGCGTCGAAAACGGCCTCCACTGGGCGCTCGATGTCGACATGAACGAGGGCCGAGCCTGCAACGGCTGCGACAACGGTCCGCGAAACCTCGCTATTTTCAAACACATGGCGTCAATGCGCTTAGCGCCGAGCCCTCCAAACTCCCAATCCGCCGCAAAATGAAAAAAGCCGACCGATCCGACGCTTTCCTCCGAAACCTCCTCGCTATCTGATATGCGATAGCCTTGGGGGAAGAGCCCCTGCCTGACCACGCTGACGCTCGCCTGACCGTCCTTCGGCTCGCCTGTCCCCGGTTTCCCGAGCCGCCCGCGGCCGAGCGTGACGCGCCCGTCCTTGACGGTCACCGCGAACGTCAGCGCCTGTCCCCGGCTTCAGGTCGAGGCTCGTCACCGGCGCCTCGGCGCGCGTCGCGCCCGGAAGACCGGCCATCGAGAGAATGAGGGCGATCGCGGACGCCCTGTCCCACGCCCGCAGATCCTGGAACGGTCGTTTGTCCCGCAATGCGCGCATCGGTTGCCGGCTCCCCCGCCGAAGGGTCGCCCTCTATGATGCGGCCGACTTCCCGCGGCAAGGCCAAAACCGCCAGAGCCGAGCGGCGCGGCGCGTTCGACGAGGTCCCTTCGTTGAAGTGCAAGCGTCGCATAGGTTATGTAGGCTTCGTACAGCATATTTGAGACGTCGCCGATTTCGCCTGGGGCCGCGTCTTCTGAAACGACCCCGTCGTCAGGAGCGTGGTGCGTTCGTCCCGGATAACGGGGCAACGGGCGGCGCCGACGATGGGTCGGCGAGGCCGCCTTCCGGACTTCCGGTGTAAGAGGGAATACCTCCGGGGATTTGGTATGACGGCCAGTTAACGGACCCTCCGGCAAGACAGGAGTTGGCGAGCATGACCGCGTCGGAAACTCTGGCTACCCGTACAGCAGGCTCGACGGGCCGTCCGGAAGGGGCGTCGCCCGCCGAACTAACCGTCATCGTCGTCACGTGGAATCTTCGTGACTTGACCTTGCGCTGTCTGGAAACCCTGTTCGAGAACACTCCGAAGCTGAACATGCGCGTGATCGTCGCTGATAATGGCTCCGAGGATGGGTCGGCGGATGTGATCGCTGAGCGGTTCCCTCAGGTCGATCTGATCCGGAACGAAGGGGATTTTGGCTTCGCCCGCGCGAACAATGAAGCGATCGAGCGGGTCAACGGTGAGTGGGTCCTTCTGCTCAATCCCGATACTGAAGTTCATCCGCACGCGATTAACAACCTCCTGGCGTTCTCGAAACAGCATCCGGAAGCCGGCGTGACCGGAGGCCGGACAGTTTTTCGCGACGGTTCCCTGAATCCGGCGTCCGGATGGAACAAAATAACGGCGTGGAGCCTGTTTTGTTACCTTTCCGGCTTGACCATTGTCTTCAGGCGCTCGTCGTTCTTCAACCCGGAGGCGATCGGCGGCTGGAAGCGCGACACGGTTCGTCATGTCGACGTCGTGCAGGGTAGCTTTTTCATGCTTCCGACGGCGCTGTGGAAGAAGCTCGGCGGATTCGATCGTCGCTACTTCATGTATGGCGAAGAGGTGGACATGTGCCTTCGCGCCGCAGCGATGGGCTACCGCCCGATGATCACGCCCGACGCGCAGATCATGCATCTGGGCGGCGCCTCGGCGCCCAAAGGTGTCAGGTTGTTGCAGAATTGGACGGCGAAGACGACGCTCATTCGCGGACACTGGCCGAAGCCCCTGGTCCCGGTCGGCTTGACGGAACTCTGGCTGGCCTGCGCGACGCGCGCCCTCGCCAGCGCAGCGCGCGGCAAGCTGGCCAGACGCAGCCTCGATAAGAACGACTGGGTCATGATGTGGTCGAAGCGCCGTGAGTGGATGCAGGGGTACTGAACGGCGTTGTTTCGGACGGCCTCGGATCGATCGGTACGGCCTTGAAGCTCGCGGAGCCCGCATTGCCGCCGTGAAAGTTCACGCCGACGGGCTCGTTCCGCCGTCGGTCGCGCTTACTCTTGCGATCGGCGCGGCATGGGTCGCCGAACGCCTTTGGGTCGCGCCGTTCCTGCCGCCGAGCCTGCCGCGTTGGGCTCTCGGCGGCGTCCTGATCGCGGCGGCCCTCCTCCATCCTGCCGATGAGGCCGACCGGCGGACTCCGATCAACTAGCATCATATCCGCAGGCCTTGAAGTAATTTACGCATTCCGTAGATTTGAAGATATCGGCGCAGGCGCCGAAGGCGATCAGAAGGCCCGCAACGGTTCGTTCGGCGATTTTGTGCAGGAAGGCCTTCAGCTTGGAATAGGCCTTTTCGATCGGGTTTATGTCTGGGCTGTAAGGCGGCAGATATCGCAATTCGGCTCCGGCGGCCTTTATGAGGTGCTCGACCCGAGGTCCCTTGTGGCTCGACAGATTGTCCATGACGACGCTGTTGCCTTTCAAGAGGGTGGGAACGAGACATTTATCCATCGATTCCTCGAACTAGACCGCGTTGATCGGCCGATCGAAGGCCTTTTGCGCCAAGAAGCGCCCGCAGCCACGCAAGCCGGAGGATCTCGACTACCACCATCTGGTCGCCTTCGGGGCGGCGACGGCGACGCATCTGCTCTACGATCTCAATTCGCTGCTCGCGGTCGGACGCGACCCGAAGAATCCGCGCGTGCCGCAGATCGCCGTCAACAACCTCAGCGCCATGGTGCGCGCGGTGGAGAACGGGGTCGGCATCGCGGTGCTCCCCGACTATGTCGTGCAGCCCGGCTCGAACCTCCTACGGCTGTTGCCCCAGGCCGACATGCCGCTGATGGACTGCTTCCTCGTGTACGCAGAGGAGTCGAAGAACGTCGCGCGCGTCCACGCGTTCCGCGACTTTCTCGTCGCCGCGGCGCAAAGGTGGCGGTACTGACCCGGCCCCGGCGCAGGCGGTCAGATGAGTTCGACGAATTCGACGAGCGCGCCGCGGGTATAGATCGGGCTGAGGAAATTGCAGAGGAAGGGGCCCGCTCCCTTGATCGGCTCCTTCTCCAGGAATTTCATTCCCTGCGCCTCATAGGCGCGCACGGTCCCGGCGAGGTCGGCGACCTCGAGCGCGATGTGATGCACGCCGCCGGCGCCCTTGTTGAACCGCTCGAGCGGTCCTCCCTTCGGAACGACGAATTCAATCAGCGATCCCTTGTCGGCCTTGGCGAAAATGCAGAGCGCCGACCATTGCGGAACGAAGCCGCGATAGTCCTCCCGCATGCCCAGGACCGCCATCAGAGTTTGGACCTCCTCCTCGCTGGGGAGCACGATTCCGACATGGTGGAGAGGCATTCCGCTGATCATAGTGAGGCTTTTGCGTCAGTAAGCAGGCGCCCGACCGGTTCGGCGAGCCAGTCGGTGAGGATGTTCGAGCCTTGCCGATCGAGATGGCCGTAATCGGCGAACCATTCTGGGTGCGAGGCCAGGAAGCCGGCGTTCAGCACCGGGCCGTACTGCTCGTAGAATTTCAGTTCCTGCAGGTCCCGCAACTCGCCCGGGCCTGTCAAGTAGGGTTGGAACAGAAAGGCCACCTTTGCGCCGTTCTTCTGCGCAAGTTCGGCAATCTCTCTGATGTAGTGGCGTTCGTCGCCGAATTCGTAATCCGCCAAGCCCGGAGGAAGCAACGGAGGGTGGATTGACGCCTCGTATTTCTTCACGGTTCGGTCGAGTTCAGCCGGCGTGCCGGGATTGGAGGACGGCTCCGCGATCCGTCCGCCGGGCATAAAGATGATGTGGGTCGACTGTCCCCGGTACTGGGAAGCGTCGAACTCTTTCGCGAGGCCCATTCCGCCGGGGAACACGTTCGCTGCAAAGAGTCGCATTTGGCGGAAGGGCAGATAGATCAGGTCCGAGAAGTAATCCAAGTCGCCGAAGTACCCCGGAAACGCGATGGCGCTCGGATCGGCAAGGTATTTGAACGCAGAATGGCCAAAGCGGGACGGTTTTTCAACCACTCCGAGAACGAGAAGCTTCGGCTTCTTGTGGGCAAACAGTTCCTGCGCAGCCACCAAATTGATGTTTCGTCCCGACTCAGGAAACGAGAAGTTGACGACGTTGCTCGTCAGGCCGCGCGCAGCAAGCTCTGCGGAAAGCCTTGGGGCGTCGACGCCAACCTCGGTTCGGGACGGACCCAAAAACGCGACGTCGATCGGCGTGGGGTCGAAGCTGGAGCGCTCGTAGATCCAGCGCGCGTTGGCGTGAATAGTGCCGTCAAGCAACTGCCAGCGCTGATAGGAATTTCCCGGCAGGACGGAGGCGCCGGCCGCAGACGCCAGCGCGACGGCGAGGAGGAACAGGGTTTTTCGGAAGGCTCGCAGGGGGACCATGGAACGCCCTAGAAATTGAAGTACAGAAAGATCGCCTGCCCGCGCTGGATGAACATCACGCCGAAGAACAGGACGACGCCCGCCGCGATGAGACCGACCGCGTTCGGCCGCCAGGTGAAGGCGATCGGCGGGCGCGCCACATCGCTCCACTCCTTCCAGTTATAAGCCGGATCGAAGCGGGACATGATCTGCTGGGTGTTGGGAAAGATTCCGACGATCGCAGCGCAGATCAGCGCCGCCGCGGCGACATCCCATCCGATCGCGTCGAAGTGGAGAAAGCCGCCCCTGAGGCCGGCCATGCCCATCCATACCGAAACCGCCGCTCCGACGGTCTTGGCCCGGAACATCACGTTGCCGAGGAGGATGGCGATCAGCGTGACGACCTGCGCCGCCGCGCGCCGCCCGGGACCTGGGTCCTTGAGCTTCTTGCCGAGCTTGCGAAGCCGCCGCTGCAGCTTCGTCTGGCGCTCGCGCCAAATCTCGAACAGGCTGACATAGATGGCGTGCATCACGCCGAAGCTGACGAACGTCCATCCGGCCCCGTGCCAGACGCCGACAATGACGAAAGTCAGGAACGTCGGAACGCCGACGCTCACCCCGAATGCGCCCCAGCCTGTCAGGCCCAATCGCCAGGTCGATCGGATCAGCGAGAGCGACAGCGGCTGGAAGACATAGGCGTAAATCATCCGCTGCAGCGTCATGTGCCAACGGCGCCAGTAGTCGGCGATGTTGGCGGACCTGAGCGGTGAATGGAAGTTGAGCGGCAACTTGACGCCGAACATGCGCGCAAGACCGATCGCCATGTCCGAATAGCCGGAGAAGTCGAAGTATAGCTGGAATGTGTAGACGATCGCGGCGAGCCACCCGGTAACAAAATCAATCGGAGCTTTCGCATCGGCGACGTGGAACAGCGCGTCGGAATAGCCGCTCATCGTATCAGCAATCACGGTCTTCTTGAACAAGCCAATCGCCATGATCGTCAGGCCGACGAGGATGTTTCTCCAGATCAGGCGACCAAACAGCGGGCCCTGCAACTGAGGAACAACCTCCTTATAATGGACTATCGGACCGGAAATCAGTTGCGGGAAGAACGCAGCGAACAACGTGAAGTCGAGGATCGTCATCGGACGCGCCTCGCCGCGGGAGGAGTTGATGAGATACGCGATTTTCTGGAACGTGTAGAACGAGATCGCCAGCGGCAGGACGATGTGATCGAGCGTCCAGTGCGCACCAGTCAACGCGTCGACATTGTCGACGAAAAAGTTCGCGTATTTGAAATAGCCCAGCATTCCGATGTCGACGAGGAGACCGAAGGCGAGCCACGTCTGCGCCGCCCTCTTCCGGTCCGAGGCGACCGCCCGCTGGATGCGATCGCCCACGAGATAGTTGAAGGCGATCGAGAACAGCAGGAGCCACAGGTACACCGGCCGCCACCAGGCGTAAAATCCAAGCGACAGCATAGCGACGGTGAACTTCGCGAGAGTGGGCGTGGGCCTTCGGCCGGCCCAGTAGGTCAAAACCAGCGCGATCGGCAGGAAGCCGAACAGAAACGGGAACGAGTTGAAAAGCATTTAGCCGCACCGCATTACGACGGACGCGCGACGGGGCGGGGGCGGTTCAATCGACGCCGATTCGTCCTTGGCCGCCACAGGGAGAATTTTCCGGGCGCAGCGCCCCTCGGTCTCGCGGCCGCGGCGCACGACCGCCCGCCGATCGCCTCGTCAATCCGCCCTCCCCTCAGGCCGGACGCGCGACAACGCCCGCCGAGACGCTGATCTTCTGGGCAAGCGCCGTTTCCACGGGCCTGCCCTGAGTCGCGTAGGTCTCCATCCGCTCGACGCGCAGGCCCGCCCCTTCGACGAGCGCAACGACTTCGCCCGGCGACGAGAAGAGATAAAGGTGATCGGGCGAAGGACTGTTGATCGGAACGTTGATGAATATTCGGCCCCCCTCGGAAATTGCCGACCGCAGGAAGCGCAGCGCGGATGCGGGCGTCTCCAGATGCTCGAGCACCTCGGAGATGACCACGAGGTCGAAACGCTTTTTCGCGGCGTCCGCTTGCATGATGTCGGTCTCGACGAGGGCAATCGGCTTCGACGCGCCGAGCTTCTTCAGCGCCGCGTCGGTTTCCTCGAGCGACGCGGCGCTGACGTCCCACGCCTCCAGCGAACGGGAAAGGTTCGAGGCCGCTGCGAAATAGGTCATTAGGCCGTGGCCGGGGCCGACCTCGAGATAGTCGAACGGCATGGTCAAATCGCCCAGGACGCGGGACAAAAACATTTCCATCGTCGCGACGTGATTGTACCATAGCACCTGGGTCAGCAGCAGGCCGCCGACGTAGCGACGCATGTATTCGTGATTCGAGTAGACCTCGGCATAGGCCTCTGCGAAGGTCGACAGGCGATAGCGGCCTTCCCGGTGGAAGAAGATCTCCTCCTCACGCAGCCGGTCGCAGGTCCAGCGATAGTCCTGGCCAAACCGCTTCTCTTCGCCGGCGATCAGCTTGAGGACTCCCGCGGCGACGGTTTCGCTGGCGTCGAGGGTCTCAGGCGAGCGCTGGCGGAAACTTCTGAGCAGAAACTTGTCGTGTTCAGGCCAGGCGTCGAGCGCGATTTCGGCTACGGCGCGGGCCGACGGCCGGTCCCGCAAAATCGCGTCGAGGGACATGTCTTTCAGTTCGGTCATGCGGGGACATGTACCTTGTTCAGGGTTTTGTCCTGGACCCTCATTTCCAGCGCCGGCGCGCTGAAGACCTCAAGATCGAGACGCCATGTCGTTTTCCCCTCGACCTCGGCGATTTGGCTGAATCCCAGCTTGCCGTAATGGTCTTTGACCATGTCGTTTTTCGGCGACGGAATGTATTTTCCGATCAGCGCCTTCGCGCCAACCTCTCGCGCCATCGCGGCAAGATGGCCGAGGCACGCCTCCTCTACCCGCCTCCCGAGGACTCGGCAACTCATCAGCCAGGTGTCGATTTCCCAGGCGTCGGACCCCTTGTCCGCGATGAGGACCGAGATGATGCCGTTATCCCCGAAGCGGTCGACGAGGCGCACCTGAACGACGTGCTTGGCCGGATCGCGGATCGCCGCAACGAGTTCGCCTTCCGAATACCGTCGGGTGGTCAGGTTGAATTGATTCGACTTGTTGATCAGCTGAGCGACGCGCGCGCGCGCGACGTCTTCGACGAAATTGATCGTGCACACCATGTCGAGCGAAGCGAGATAGGCGCTGATATCTCCGCCGGCGTTGAGCGCCGCGGCCCGCTGGGCGTTGGCTTGATACATGTCAGCGCGCTTCCGGTCCTCCTTCGAGAAGGCAACCGCCTCGAAATAGCCAGCCGCGGCCAGCGTTCGAGGGTAAAGAGCAGGATCGTCGGGCAGCTCGGGCACGCCGACAAGCGGAAGCTCGCGGCGCACCTGCATGCGCTCCGCCGGGTTGTCGTCGAGGAACACGAGCGCGTCGACGCCGATGTTCAACGTCTGCGCGATGGCCCGGAGATTGGCCGCCTTGTCGGTCCAGTTGGCTTGGAACACCGCGATGTGATCTTCGCGCAGCAGCATATCCGGGTGTTCGCGGAACGGCGCCCTGGCGTTGGCCTCCTCATTCTTGCTGCACACCGCCAAAATAACGCCCCGCGCCCGCAGCGCCAGCGCCATGCGCTGGATAGCGAGATAGGCCTCGCCGACCGCCGAACCCTGACCGAGCTGAATGCCGCCGAGGCCATCGTCGCCGATCACGCCGCCCCAGAGCGTGTTGTCGAGATCAAGCACAAGGCACTTGCGCGAAAGTCCGCGAACCGCCGCCATCGTGCGGGCGACAACATCGCCATAAACCGGAAGCGCCGAGGGCGAGAAGCCCAGCTTCGAGGCGTGCCAATGGCCAGGATCGTCCCAAGCCTCGAGGCCGACGCTCTCGGCCAGATGGGCGATGTCCACGAGGACGACGCCGCCGTCTGCGGCCCATTCGGCGATCCGCTGATTGAACGCCGCGATCATCGACAGCGGAGACCCGGCCTCAATGCGATCGTAGCTGCCGAACAGCGGCTCGAGCGGGGGCGCAACCGTCTGGACAAGGATCGCCGACGAAGCGGATGGCCGTAGCCCTTCGACCGTCTGGCGCAGTTGCTCGAAAGCGCGCTCGACCTTATCGCGCGCCGCTTCTCGCGAATTCGTTGGCTGGTCGAGCCCAAGGACACGCGCATCGCTGACGATCAACGCCATGTCAAGACCCGCGTCTCGCACCGGACTCGACTGGTCGAGCGCGTCGAGCAGCGCGCGGTTGAACTGGCCGACGTAGGTGTCGACCAAGAGCCGGTGGCGCAGGGCCGTCCCGGCGATCGCCGGCGCGAGCAGCGAAAGCGTGCCGTCTCCAAATACCCCGAGCTTCAAGGGGGTGAATGGCTGGAGCGGGATCCCGATCTTGTAGCCCTCGGCAGCCAGACGGGAGAGACTGACAAGCTGGTTCTCGTCGAGGGCGTGGTTGGCGAGCGAATAGAGGCGCATGCCCAAGTCATCGCCGCGCTCGCCGCCGATCTCCTTCTGCAAAGCGCGCGCGCGTTCCCGGAAATCGTTTGGCGCCGCCTCGAGCCAGCCCATAGACTTCAACATCGGAAACCCCCTCGAGCGTTGCGCAATCCACTCAGGCCGCTGTCTTCGCCTCGACGAGCGTGACGAGATCGCCGACCCGCTTGAGCAACTCGATTTCAGAGTTGGTGAATTTGACCTTGAATTTCCTTTCTACTGCGACAATCAGCCGAATGTGGCTCAGGCTGTCCCATTCCTCGATGTCGTTGGCCGTCGTGTCTTCCGTCACGTCGCTCTGGTCGAGATCGATGTCGAACACGTTCACCATGATCTCCCGGATCCCATCGAGTATATCGCCGCGGCCCATGCAACCTCGCCCACGCGTTGCGTGATTTGTTCGAAGATGACTTTGATAATTGATTGATTGCGCTTGTCCGGAGACTGGCCGGCGCCACTTTATTCGCCGGCGTTCCTGACACACGGACATGGAGAAATCAAGTCTCGCCCAGCTTGACGGAACATGCCCGTCCTCTCACGCAGGGTCGCTTCAAGCGCCCGAGCGCCGAATTCTGTTCGGTCATGCGGGCCGCTGGCGGCTATCGTCGGGATGATTCGGCTGCCAGCGAGCAGGGCGTGCGCCGTTTAAACTCGGCCCGCGCGTTAGACGCTTACATGTAGAGCGGCTCCTTCTCTAACCCCTTGTACAAACCTGCGACCTCGGCGCCGTAGCCGTTGTAGATCAACGTCGGACGCAATTGCCCGTCGTTGAGGAAGGTCTCCTTGGCCTGGCTCCAGCGCGGATGCGGCACATCCGGATTGACGTTGGCCCAAAAGCCGTACTCGTCCGGCCCAAGCGTCTCCCAGAACGTCTCCGGCCGCTGGTCGACGAATGAGACGCGCACGATCGACTTGATCGACTTGAAGCCGTATTTCCAAGGGGTCGCGAGCCGGATCGGCGCGCCCTGCACCTTGGCGAGCGGCTTGCCGTAGGCGCCTGTGGCGATGAAAGCGAGATCGTTCGTCGCCTCGGCCATGGTCAGCCCTTCGACATAGGGCCACGGCATGAAGGATCGCTGGCCCGGCGCCATTTTCTTGTCGAGGAAGGTTTCGAACCGCACATATTTCGCCGCCGACAGGGGCTTGGCGAAGTCGACCAGCTTTTTCAGCGGGAAGCCGCTCCATGGGATCGCCATCGACCACGCCTCGACGCATCGGTGACGGTAGAGCCGCTCCTCGAGGCCCATCGTCTTGATCAGCGTGTCGATGTCGAGCGTCTGCTCCTTCTCGACGAGGCCATCGAGCTTCACCGTCCAGGGACGCGTTTTCAGCGCGCTCGCGTCGACGCGCTTGCTGGTGCTGAACTCATAAAAGTTGTTGTAGTTGAGATTGAACCTCTCAGGCGTGACGTCGCGGTCGAGCGTATAGGCCGGGTTGCCTCTGGCCGGATAGAGCCCCGCCGAGGGGTCTGCGTCGTCCGCGAGAGCCCGCCGGCCGGAGACAGCGAGCGCGCTGGCCGCGCCCAAGCCCGCCAGGAATCCGCGCCGGTTGAGGAACAGCGCCTCGGGCGTGGCGAGACGCTCGGGGATCTCCCAATCTTTCCGGCTGATGACATGCATCGGCTAACTCCTCGCGCTCGCCGCAATATAGGATCGATGGAGACGCGGATCTCCATCATGACCCCTTTTTCGGCGCGAACGTGGCAGTTGTTACGGCTGACCCCGCCTAAATGCCCGGGCGCTGAATGCCAAGCTCGTGCGAACAGGCGCGCGGGCGCCGACGGACGAATCAAGCGGCCGCTTGCTCATTCCTTGTACCAGGTGATCTGGACCCCGTTGGCGACGAGGCGGCCGTCGGGGGTCCAGAGCGCGCAGGTCTGGTCGGCGAAGCCGTTGTGGAAGATCGCCGCGTCCGCTTCGCCAAGCAGCGGCGCCGCCCCCAAAGCCGCGAGTTCATCCGCGCCGACGTGGAAATACGTGGTGAGGGAGACGGTCGCCATCGGTTGGAAAGTGCCCCGCGCGTGCATGATGCGCACGAAGAAAGCGTCCGAGAGCGCCGCGAGCGACACGAAGTCGATCGGCCGCTCCGGCGCGTCCTGAATGTAGGCGAGGGTGCGCGGGCTGTGGATCAGCCCGTCGTCGCGCGGGTAATTGTCAAGGCCGCCCTCGACGAAGCGGAACGAGTAGCGGCGCGTCCATCTCGGCCGCCCGAGCTTGCTCATCTCGGGCGCGTCCTCGCGTGGCGGCGCTGTCGGCCCCTGGACCGGGTAATGCGACCAGACGGGCTTGCGCACGCCGCAGACCGCGCTCGCCGTGGTCGTGACCGCGCCGTTCTGGCGCAACTCCATCGACCAGTGCTGCGTCGTCCTGCCGCCACGCTGGAGCTTTGTCTCGATCTCGAATTCGCCGTCGGCGATCGGGCCGCAGAAATTGACGGTCAGCGCGATCGGTTCGACGGCGCGGCGCGGATCGAGGAGCACCGCATTCAGGAGCGCCGCCGCGGTGACCCCGCCGAACGGGCCGGCCATGTTGGCGTAGGCCGGATGCGTCGCCCCGGTCCACCAGCCCTCGCCGAGCGGAACAAGCCGCGTGGCTTCGTCAAGCGTGTGCGCCTCGGCCTGCATCGATCCTCAAGCCTCCGGAATCGACCTTCGCGCGGAGCGGACGGGACGGCCTGGCGTTTAGACGACCTTCTCCACCTGGCCGAATTCGAGATCGACCGGGGTTGCGCGGCCGAAGATCGACACCGCGACCTTGACGCGCGAGCGGGATTCGTCGACCTCCTCGACCGTGCCGTTGAACGAGGCGAACGGCCCGTCCGCCACCCGCACGTTCTCGCCGATCTCGAACCGGATCGCCGCCTTCGGCCGCTCGACGCCCTCGGCGACCTGGCCTTTGATGCGGTCGGCCTCCGAGTCGGAGATCGGCATCGGCTTGTTGTCGGCGCCGAGGAAACCGGTCACCTTCGGCGTGTTCTTGATGAGATGGTAGACCTCGTCGGTCAGGTCGCAGCGCACCAGCACGTAGCCGGGGAAGAACTTCCGCTCCGCGTTGATCTTGCGCCCGCGCCGGACCTCGACGACGTTTTCGGTGGGGACGAGAATGTCCTCGAACTTGTCGGAGAGGCCGCGCTGGGCCGCCTGCTCTTTGATCGAATCTTTGACCTTCTTCTCAAAGTTCGAATAAGCGTGGACGATATACCAGCGCATGTTCATGGTGTTGCGTTCCAAAAGTGTTCCGGCGGAGAGCGCGCTCATCCGCCACGGCCGACGCCGATCGCGAAGCCGACCAGTACCCGCAGGACCTCGTCGACCACCGTGAAGAACACGCCAGCGAACACGACGAGCAGCAGCACGAGCCCGGTTGTGATGAGCGTCTCGCGGCGGGTCGGCCAGACGACCTTTGCGGCCTCCGAGCGGACCTGCTGGATGAATGTGAACGGGTTGGTCATTCCGCCGGTTCCGGTGACGTCAAGAGGACGGTCGGGCAAAGCCGCCGGCCAGAAAAATTCGCGGCGCGGGGCCTCTCGGCGCCGCGCCACCCTCGGCTCATATAGGAAAACGCGGTCCGACGCCAAGCGAAATGTGACATTCCGGTCGTCAAAGCGTCACGAGAACCGAAGGCGCCGGACGAGGCCCTGCAGTCGTGGCGGCGACTCCATCTTATCAAAGACATAAGCGCACAAAACTGTCACAAAATTCCGGCGCCGTCACATATTATACGGTTGCCTTACGATAAATTCGCGATCGAAGGATACCCGCCAATCGGCGCGGCATCAGTCATCGTACCCATTTCAAGGGAATGCGGCCGTTTTGCGTTGCCTCACGCCGGGAGCCCTTCCTCGCGAAGGTTCAACACGAGACCGACGTCGTAGGGGACGCCCGGAGGCGCTTTCGCGCACCTTGATGCATGAAAGAGTCCGCAGAACACCCTCCTTTCAGGAGAGGGCAGGGGTGAGGGGCTTTGGCGATTGGCCGCGGGCGCTCGCCCCGCCCCTCATCCCCGTTCCTTATATGAGGCGAGGATTGTCAATCCTTATATGAGGCGAGGATTGTCAAGCGGTTTTGCGGGTTGAGGCCATTCGAGAAGGCGGGGGTTGGATTTCGTCATTGTTTGCTTGGCGGAGCGGGGCGCGAAAGGACTGTCAAGTCAAGGATGCGCGAAAGCGCACCGCTTCCGGCGGCGACCTTTCAGGCTGTCCTTGAGTTGGCGGTCCTTTCGCGCACAATCGCCTTCAGGCAATCGATGGCGAGCCGCCGCGTTCGGCCGCTTGTTTCATCTTTTGCGCGAGCAAGACGCGAGCAAGAGATGAGCGGTTCGGATTGCAGGCGCGCGAACGCGTTCCGCGGCGATGCGGGCGATGGTCAGGCGTTGGCGGGCATGGTCTCGCCGCGTCGTTGGGATGGGGCTTCGCGTTGGCTTTGAGGGCCTCGCCCTCATAACCTTATATCCGGTCGGCTCGGTTGGCCGGACCACAATCCTGCATGCATCAGGTCGCGAAGCCCGGGATGGACCGGACCAATCTTCTCCTCGGGGTCAGCCAAGGGGCGGGGCGGTCACGGGTCCCATCCCGGACGAGGCGGACGGCGCGAAGGGCGCGCCCGCTTTCCCTTGTCGGCTCAGGCGCGCTTCAAGACAGCTCCTTCGGGTACGAGGCCGGTCTCAAGGTAGCGCCAGAGCGCGACCGAAAGCTTGCGCGCCATGGCGACGATCGCGATGCGCTTGACGCGGCCCTTTTTGTCGCCGACGCGCTCGCGGAACCACTTCGACAGAGCGCTGTCGGGCTGATGCCTTCGCCACATCCACGCAAGCTCGATCATCGCCTTGCGCGCCCGGCCGTTGCCAGCCTTGGCGATGCCCTGGTCGCGCGCCATGTCGCCGCTCTGGAACGGGGACGGCGCGAGCCCGATGGTTTGCCCGACGCCGCGCCGGTTCTTGAAGGTTCGATAGTAGACCTCGCCGGCGAGCGTCGTGCTGAAATGGACGCCGATGCCCTTGAGCCTGAAGAGCTGCGCGGCGTTGGCCTGAACAGGGCTCGGCGGCGACGCGGCCGCGCTCTTCGTAGAGGATGGCCTCGGCGTTGTGGGTCTTGTCGGCGAGCGAGACGAGCAACGATCGCGACGGCTTCCCCGGTAGCTTCGCGATGTAGGTTTCCTTACGCGCACGCCATTCGGGCTTCGGCTCAGTCCAGGCGTCGGTGCAGTCGTCGACGATCTTTGCGACGCCATCACCAAAGCGGCGCGCGATGTTCTCCAGCGTTGTAACACCGCCTTGATCTTCTGGCCCATCGTGCAGGAGCGCGGCGATCGCCTGATCCTCATCGCCGCCATGCTCAATGATGAGCGCGGACACGGACATCAGATGCGAAATGTAGGGGATCGGCGGGCCCTTGCGCGATTGCTCGCGATGCAGGTGGTGGGCGTAGCGAAAGGCGTCGTCGAAGAGCTCCGTAAGAACGGGTTGGTGCATCACTTTTTTGCCTCTTCCCCGACGATGGGCCGACGTCCTGTCGGCAAAGTTTCTGGAGTCTGACTGACTGGGTCAGATGCCGGGCGATCGAGTTGAGAAGTCCGTAAACCACTGTACCGTGGATGCGAGACGAACAGTTGCGCCGACCGAGGCATGAGGAGGCGAAACTTCCAGTCTTCGGCGTTGCCCAGCGTGGGACCGAATGAGGGACTGGCAGTCATGCTGATCTATAAGTATATGATTTAAGAGCTATTTTATTGTCAAATGGTGCCCAGGGGCGGAATCGAACCACCGACACTGCGATTTTCAGTCGCATGCTCTACCAACTGAGCTACCTGGGCGCCGGACGTCAGGGACCCGGACGGTTCGCGGCTTATAGGCGCCGGGCGCAGGCTTGTCCATAGCGAGCATGACGGATTCCTGTCGCTCAACCGGGGTGGATTTTTCGATGATCTCTCGCCTTGAATCGGCCCCTGTCGTTCTGGCATACCGGTTGCGCGTGCTCTTCAGTTCGGCGGAGACCTATGCGTAGCGCTGTCCTCTCCTGTTCCCTCGTCCTCAGCTGCTTGGCGGCATTGGCGTCCGGCGGTCCCTCGCTCGCCGCGGATCTGCCGAATGGGCCCTCGAACTATCCCGCCCTGGGGCCGGCGCCGGATGCGCCAGCCTCGAACCCGTGGTCTGGGCTCTATGTCGGCACGGGAATCTCGGCGTGGGGCGGCAAGGGTGTGAAAGGCGGCGTAGGCGGCGAAGGCTATCTCGGCTATGACCACACCTTCGACAACGGCGTCGTCGTCGGCGTGCGGGCGACGAGCGGCTACGAGCCGTTCCTCCTGTCGACAGCGGGCGGCTTCAGCCGGTTCACCGGGACCGCCTTCGCTGGCGGGGAGGCCACCGTCGGCTACCGCATGGGTCAGTTCACGCCCTATCTGATCGCCGGCGTCGACCTCGCGCGTCCGACCGCTTTCGCAAGCGGGGCGCTCAGTCCGCTCGACGCCGTCAACACCGCGTTCTCCGGACCGGGGGCGGTTCAGGCGGTCGGCACTGTCGGCATGGGCTTCACCTACCAAGTCACGCCGAACTTCTCATTCGGCGTGGAAGGCCGGATGTACAGGGTCAACAATGCCAATAGCGGGCTCGCGCCCTTGCCGTATTGAGCCCGCCCCGGCTGTTGCTTTCGTCCGGACGAAGCGGTACGCCCGGCCGCGCCGTCTCTCTCCGACCCAATGATCGCTCATGCCTGAATTGTCCCGTCGCGCGCTCATCGTCGGCGCGGCCGTCCTTGCGGGCGCGCCATTGACAGCGCCCGTCTTTGCCCAGAGCGACGCGCCGCAGGGGGGCGGCTCGTCCACGTTCGGCTACCCCGACGTGGTTAAGCGCGCGCGCGACCTCGCAGGGGCTCCCTATGACGCCACGGTGCCGGCGCTCCCCGACGGCCTCGATGATCTCGACTACGATGCGTGGCGCGACATCCGCTTCAAGTCGGACAAGCCGCTGCTCGACCAGCAGCTCAACGCCACGTTCCGGCTCGAGCTTTTCCATCTCGGGCATCTCTACAAGCGTCCGGTCGTCGTCAACGTGCTGCGCGACGGCATCCCAGCGCCGATCCCCTATGCGGCCAACCTGTTCGACTACGGGCGCAACAAGATCGGACCCAACCTGCCGATCAACCTGGGCTTCGCCGGCTTCCGGCTGCGCTTTCCGATCAACGCCCCGCACGTGTGGGACGAGGTGGTGTCGTTCCTCGGCGCAAGCTATTTCCGCTTCCTTGGCCGCGGCCAGCGCTACGGCCTGTCGGCGCGTGGGCTCGCCATCGGCGCTGGTCCGAGGCTGAACGAGGAGTTCCCGTTCTTCCGGGAGTTCTGGATCGAGACGCCGGAACCCGCTGCCGACACGATCGTCATCTACGCGCTGCTCGACGGCGAGTCGGCGACCGGCGCCTTCCGCTTCCTGCTCGTGCCGGCGCAGGAGACCTATATCGAGGCGAACGTGACGCTGTTCGCCCGCAAGGCGGTCCCGGCGATCGGGCTGGCGCCGCTCTCCTCGATGTTCTTCGTCGGCAAGAACGATCACCGCTTCTCCGACGCGTTCCGCAGCGAGCTGCACGATTCGGACGGGCTCCTGATGCATACCGGCGCCGGGGAGTGGATCTGGCGGCCGCTCAGCAATCCGGTCAATCCCGAGGTGTCGGTCTTTCTCGACCGCGACCCGCGCGGCTTCGGGCTCCTGCAGCGCGACCGCAACTTCAGCGACTATCAGGACCTCGAGCTCGCCTACGAGCTGCGGCCGAGCTACTGGATCGAGCCCCATGACGCCTGGGGCGAGGGCCAGGTGGAGCTGCTCGAGCTTCCAACCAGCGACGAGACCAACGACAATATCGTGGCCGCCTGGGCCCCGAAGGAGGGGCTCGACGCCGGAAAATCGCTGACCTACGCCTACCGGATCACGGCGCTAACGACCGACCAGGATCTGAGCCCGGCCGGCCGGACGGTCGCGACCTTCCACGCCGAGCCGCGCGCGCATGGGTCCACGGAATCGCCGCCTCCCGGCGCGACCCGGTTCCTGATCGACTTCGCCGGCGGCGACCTCTCCTATTACATGAGTGACCCCTCGATGGTGGAGACGGTCGCCACCGCCTCGAACGGCAAGATCCTGCGCACCTTCATCATGCCGAACGCCCACACCCGCGGCTTCCGCGCCGCTGTCGACGTGGCGGTCGATCCCGGCCAGAGCACCGATCTGCGCGTCTTTCTGCGCGCGGGCTCCAAGGCCCTGACCGAGACCTGGACCTCTCCCTGGCGGGCGTGAGCGCAGAACCGTTCGGAGCGAGGGTCGATGGCGAATTAGCGCCCTTTTATCGACCGGGTTCAGCAGACTCAAAGCTTTGCAGGCCGCCTTAGCGACGCGCCGTCAAGCGGCCCGCTCGCGGCCGATCTCAGATTATACTCAATATATATGTTTAAATGAAAGTCTCCAGCCGCCGCGATTGCCGGCGCATGTCCCGGGCGGCTAGCCTGTTCGCGTGGCTGAACGGGGGCGGCGGTGTGCGTCGTATGCGTTGAGGCGGTCGAGCGTTCGTTTTTTTACCAAGGAGCAGGCGCTTGCTGCGCTCGCTGTGTTGGAGAACGACGCCGTTCCTGACCGGGCCGCCGCATTGCGCCTCGGCGCGGCGCTCCTCGCCTGGAGCGAGGACGAGGCCTCAAGATATCGCTGCGAAGAGGCGGATGCAGCCCCCCTCTCCCTTGCTGATCTCGATAAGGACGCCCGCGCATGACCTCCGCGCTCAAGCCGCTCGTTCCGTCCCGCAGCCTGTCGATCGGTCCCTCCGACGCCCTGATCGCCGGACTCGAGGGCGTGTACAAGGACATCCACGCCCATCCGGAACTGTCGATGCAGGAAACGCGGACGGCGCGGATCGCCGCCGAATGGCTGAAAACTCGCGGCTATGAGGTGGCAACCGGGATCGGCGGAACCGGCGTGGCCGGCGTCCTCAAGAACGGCGAGGGCCCGACCGTGCTGTTGCGCGCCGACATGGACGCCCTGCCGGTCACGGAAAGCACCGGCCTCGACTATGCCAGCCGCGCCACCGGAATCGACCGTTTCGGTCAGGCGACCGGGATCGCCCATGTCTGTGGGCATGACATGCATGTCGCGTGGCTGATGGGGGCCTCGCGCGTCCTGGCCGAGAACAGGGATCGCTGGCGCGGCTCGGTCGTCGCGCTCTTCCAGCCGGCCGAGGAAACCGGGCAGGGGGCTGACGCCATGGTCAAGGACCGGCTCGCCGACCGGATTCCGAAGCCGGACATCGCGCTGGGCCAGCACGTCGTTCCGGCGCCGCGGCCGGGGCGATCGCCTGGCGCTCGGGAACCGCGGTGGCGATCGCCGATTCCTGGGAAGTGAAGATGTTCGGCCGAGGGGCGCACGGCTCGGCGCCGCAGAAAAGCATCGATCCGGTCGTCATGGCGTCGTCGGCGGTGATGCGGCTTCAAGGCGTGGTGTCGCGCGAGGTGGCGATGACCGATTCGGCCGTCGTCACGGTCGGAACGCTGCAGGCGGGCAAGAACGAGAACGTCATCCCGGACGAGGCTCTGCTGCGGCTCAACGTCCGCACCTTCAAGCAGGAGGTGCGCAAGCGCGTCCTCGCCGCGATCCGGCGGATTCTCGACGCCGAAGCCGCGGCGTCCGGCGCTCCAAAGCCGCCTGAGATCTCGGTGCTGAGCGAGTTCCCGGCCGTGGTCAACGACGAGCAGGCGTTGCGGGCGATCATCGCCGCGTTCGCGCGACGGTTCGGCGCCGATCGGGTGGTCGAGCAGCCGGAGCCCGCCTCGGCGAGCGAGGACTTCAGCGTCTTCGGCCCGGCGCTAGGGGCGCAAAGCGTCTATTGGTTCGTCGGCGGAACGGACGCTGCAGTTATCGAAGCCGGCGAGAAGGCCGGGATGGTCGACGAGCTGCCGTCGAACCACGCCCCGAACTTCGCGCCTGTGATCGAGCCGACCTTGCGGACGGGGGTCGAGACGCTGGTCACGGCGGCCGGCGTCTGGCTGGGAAGCGAGGACGCGAAGGACTGATCCGGCCGACCACGCATTTGGAGGACCCGCCGATGGGCCTGCTCTACAAAGACGACCTGCTGGACGATTTCGGCGCCTGGCCGCTGGGCTTCATCCCCTATGGCGGTCCTGACTTCGGCGAGATCGCAGCGGTCGCCAAAGACGTCGGCGAGGGAGGCGCGGACGCCTACTATGCCGCCTGGGTGGCGGCCGGCGATCGCCTGTCGACTCAGGCTGACGCGGCGGAAGAGGCGGGACGGGCAGCGAGCGCGCGCGAACTTCACCTGAAGGCAAGCGCATTCTACGCTGGCTCTTATCATCCGCTCTACGGCGCGCCCGTCGATCCTCGCGTGCTTTCTGCCTTCCGCAAGCAGCGGGAGGCGCTCGATAGGGGCCTCGCGCTTGTCGACCCGCCGATCCGTCCTCGGGCGATCCCGTTCGAGGGCGCGGCGATGCCGGCCTATTTCATCCCGGCCCTTGGTTTCGCCGGGCGGCGGCGGCCGACCATCATCTTCACCAACGGCTATGACGGGACGATCGCCGACATGTTTTTCGCTTCGGCCGTCGCGGCGAGCCGGCGTGGCTACCACAGCCTGCTGTTCGACGGACCGGGCCAGGGCGGGATGCTGGTCGAACGCAATATTCCCCTCAGACCCGATTGGGAGACAGTGGTCGGGGCGGTCGTCGACTTCGCCTTGACGCTGCCCGAGGTCGAGCCGGCGAAAATCGCGCTCAGCGGCTGGAGCCTCGGCGGCTATCTCGCCCCGCGCGCGGCCTCCGGCGAGCATCGGCTCGCCGCCTGCATCGCCGATCCGGCGCAATGGGCGGTCCCGGATTCGTTTCGACCGATGGCGGAGAAGATGGGCGCGTCACCCGAGGCGGCGGCGGACCTTCGGCTTTTGGGCGACGGGCTCGTGCAGAAGCTCGAAGGGGTGTTGGCGGCCAATGCGGGCCTCCCGTGGAAGGTGGTCCAGCGCGGATTCTGGGTCAACGGCAAAGCGAACCTGCGCGAGTACCTCGCCGACATCGAGCGTTACACCCTGAAGGGCCGCGCGGAAGCGATCCGTTGTCCCACCTTCCTTGGGGCGAGAACGATCCACTCTCCGCGGGCGCGCAGACGCTCTACGACACGCTGACATGCCCAAAGACGATGGTGAAGTTCACCGCGGCCGACGGCGCGGGCGGCCATTGCGAGATGCTGAACCGATCGGCGCTCAACCGCGCGGCGCTCGACTGGCTGGATGGGATCTTCGGCTGAGGCGTTTTGCAGGGGCCGCCTGCTAGCAGGGAATTTTTTTGCGGCGCGGTCGAGCTGCGTTCCAGAAACTCCTGCAAGGTCATGGCGTTGCCGACTTTGCAACCCAATGGTTGCGGGCTGGTGCGGGCGTGGAACAGGGAATTTCAAACGACCGGAACAGGCGCCTAACAGGCGCTTTCGGAGCGGATCAGGGAAAGAACAGGCGGGCAAAACGAGGGCACCAGACCGGGGCCGGCCGGGTTGTAAAGCGCGGCCAGGATTCCCTTCCCCCGGGGGGAAGGGAATCCGGATCATCGGCGGGGACCGAGCGCGAGCGGCTTTTGGGCCGAACTCATCGCGGGGGCCCTCTTGGATCAAAAGGCCCGGCTCGACTCCAGGACCTCGCCCGGCGGCGCGCTCGCGGCGCGCGACAGGACCGGCAGGGTGGCGTCGAGCAGCGCGTCGGCGGTCTCCCGCCAGGTGCGCAGGGGGCTCGCCTGGATGGCGGCGACGGAGGCGCGATGAAAATCGGCGTCGTGGACGAGCCGGAGGATCGGGCCGGCGAAGCTCTCGATGGCCCGCGGGTCGGCGTAGGCGCAAAGCGAGCCGCCGACCTCGGGCATCGAGGCGGCGTTCGACGCGACGCAGGGCTTGCCGAACCACAAGCTTTCGCCGATCGGCAGCCCCCATCCTTCGGCGAGGCTCGGAAAGACGGTGAACGCCGCGCGGCTATAGAGCCAGGCGAGTTCCTCGTCGGTCGGCGCTTCGATCCAGGCATAGGGCGCCGCCGCGTCGGCCCGCCTCAGAGCATGGACGGTCTCGCGGGCGCGCCATCCCCCATTCCCGGCGACGATGAGCCGCGGCCAGGCGGGGCCCATTTCGCGGGCGAGCCGCTCCCACAGGCGAATGAGCGGCAGCTGGTTCTTTCGGGCTTCAACGGTTCCGACGCACAGCGCGAACGACCTGCCGCGCTCGATCGCCGCGATTCGCCCGCTCGGCGGCCCGACCGCCACGAAATTGCGCGGCGCGGCGGAGAATTCATGCGCCAGAGGCACGACCCTCGCGGGAGGAAGATCGGCCGGCGCGCCGAGCGCGCGGCGGGCGCGCTCAATCTCGGCTTGGGAGTGCCGCGAAACGGTGAGCGCGCGCGCCCGCAGCCGGAGCATGCGCTCGTACAGCGGGCGGCAATTGCCGTCGGCCAGATCGGGGACGGCGATCGGGAGGACGTCGTGAAACAGCACGACGACGTCGGTCCCGTCGCGGACCGCCTGCTCATAGGTTCGCACGCTCTGCGGATGAGCCCAGAAGGCGCCGCCGACATAGAGGCAGTCGGACGGTTCGAACCGGCGGCGTCGGGGCGCGACGACGGCGCCGCGCAAAACGGCGCGGGCGGCGCGCAACTTGGCGGCGCCGCTCGCCCGGGCGACTTCGAGCGCCCGTCGCGACGGGCCGAAGTCAGGGGCAAGCCCCAAAAGGCGCCGCATTTGCATGAATATTGCTTCGGCTCCGGTCGAACGGGGATCGCTGAACAGGTGCTTCAGATCGACGTTGGCGCCATGCAGGTTGGAAAAGATACTGGCGCGGCAATCGTCGCGGCGGGCGAGCGCACGGGCATATTCGAGTTGGACGCGCTGGATGCCGGTCAACGAGCGGCACGCCAAGGTATGGGCGGCGACATCGGTGAGGTCGACATGGATGGTCATCGAATACAATCCGCGCGGTCCGTTCGCCGCGACGCGCCTGGCGGGCCCCTGCCCCTCCGCGCGATCCGCGCCCGGATCGGCGGCGTCGTCCGTGACCTTAGGCAACGCGGAGGCGGTCGTCGAGCGGGATCATCCGGCGCCCGGACCGTCGACGCCGCACCGGCGGTGCGCCAAAAGCCAAGACTGACTTTCCACGGCTCGGGCGATATAAGGTCCGCCACGCGCCCGTCGTAACGGAGCCAAGGGGTATTGATCCGACTATGAAGGTTTCTCTCCTCCAAGGCGCCCCCGGCCGCCTTAGCCCCAAGGTCGACGGCGAAACGCTGCCGGACATTGAGCGGCCAAGGCGGCGAGCCGCCGCCGCCAAGCGGCGGCGCAGGGGGCTGATGCGCTGGCTGAGCTTGGCCGTGCTTGTCGGACCGACCGTTGTCGCCGCCGTCTACTTCGGGCTCGTCGTCACGCCGCGCTACGAATCCGAGACCCAGTTCATCGTCCGGGGCATTCAAAGCAACCGTGCGATCCCCGGCCTCGAGAACCTGATGCAGGCCATCGGCATCTCGCGGTCGAGCGATGACAGCAACGTCGTTCTCGAGTATCTGACCTCGCGCGACGCCGTCACCGCGCTTGAGGCCGCGTTGCCGCTCCGCGCGATGTACGGCCAAAGGTCGGCCGATGTGCTGTCGCGTTTCCCGCGTCCGTTTTTGAGCGAAAGTTTCGAGCGGCTTTACCGGTATTACCAGGACCGCGTCACGGCGATCGCCGACCCGGACACCGGCATCATCACCGTGAAGGCGGAGGCGTTCGTCCCGGAGGACTCCCGGGCCATCGCGCGGCAGCTCCTGACCCAGTCCGAAGCGCTGGTCAACGCGATGAACGCCCGGATGGAAGCTGACACGGTGCATTCCGCCGAGACCGTGGTCGCCGAGGCGACCAAAGCCGTGATGGAGGCGCACGACGAGGTGACGCGGTTCCGCAATGCGGAAATGGTCGTCGACCCGTCGCAGAATGCAATCGCCCAATTGAGCACGATCTCCGATCTGTCGGCGGAGGTCGACCAAGTGCTGGCCCAGATCTCGGAGAGCAGCAAGCTGTCCCCGTCAAGTCCCGGGGTTCGCGCGTTGAAGGCCAAGGCCGACGCGCTCACCGCGCAGATCGCCGCCGAGCAAAAGGCGCTCGCAGGACCTCATTCCGCCGTCGCCGACAAGGTGTCGGGTTATGAGCGACTGATTGTTCTGCGCGACCTTGCCGACCAGGGCCTCGAGGCCGCGACGGCCTCGCTCACCTCGGCCCGCGCGGATGCGCGCCGTCAGCATATTTACGTCGAGGTGATCGCGGCGCCGAACCTGCCCGACGAATCGACCCAGCCGGAGCGTCTGCGCTTGGTGGCATCAACGTTTGCGGTGTCCGCGGCCGCCTTCGCCATCATGTGGCTCCTCTCGGTCGGGGTCAGGGAGCACGGACAGTGAGCCGGAGCGATCTGACGAAGTCGGTGGCGACTCGCGCGGAGCCCGCTGGCGAGCTCGCGGTGGTCAACGAAGGCGGCCCGATCGCGGTCGCCGAGGTCGAACTGAAGCCGCTCGCGCCGAGGTCGCAGTTACTTCCGGCCACCGCGGACGCCACGACGGTCGCGCCCGCGGTCGCGACCGGGGGGTGGCGGTGGTTGTTTGTCCTCACCGTGGTTCTGCCGATGGCGGCCGCCTCCGTCTATCTGCTGGGAGTCGCCACGCCGCGCTTCAGCTCATCAGCGAGCTTCATCGTCCGTTCGACCGTCCAGCAAAGCCAGAACCCGCTTGCCGCTTTGTCGGCGGAGTCGACGAGTTCAATCGCCCGCGACGAGACCAACGCGGTCAACGCCTATCTGACGTCGCGCGACGTTGTCGACGAACTGGCCAAGAACAACAGTCTGCGCGCGATCCTCGATCGACCCGGGGCGGACTTCCTGTTCCGCTATCCGACCTTCTGGCTGCCGAACAACAACGAATATCTCTATCAGCGCTTCCAGTGGATGGCGGACGCCAAGGTCGATCCGATCACCAACATCAGCACCATCGAAGTGAACGCTTTCACCGCAGAGGACGCCCTGGCGATCGCCTCGGCTATGCTCGGCTATGCGGAAGCGTTGGTCAATCAGATGAACGAGCGCGCGTATAAGGATGGAGTCGCCGACACCGACCGGTCCGTGACCGAGGCGAAGGGGCAACTCGACGCGGTTGAGGAAGCGCTGCGCGGCTTCCGCAACCAAACGGGCTCGGTCGATCCCAACCTCGTCGCCCAGTCCAAGCTGAAAGTGATCGAGGCCCTGTCGACCGAGTTGGCGGAGATCGAGGCGACCATCTCAAAGCAAATCTCGATCGCGCCGACCTCGCCATCGCTCTCCGGACTGCGCGCGCAGGCGGAATCCTATCGCAAGGAGATCGAGAAGCGGAAGCTGGAAATCGCCGGTTCCGCCGGGTCGGAAGCCGCAAAACTCGAGGGATACGAAAAGCTCGTCCTTCAGCGAGAGCTTGCGGCCAAGGCGCTGGCCGCCGCCGAGGCGGAGCAAACCCAGGCTCGGCAGGACGCGGAGCGCCAGCATCTTTATGTGCAGTTGATCAGTCGCCCGAACCTGTCGGCCGACTATGCCAGGTACCCGCGACGCGGCCTGGACCTTTTGGTTCTGCTGGCGATCTGCCTCGGAATCTTCCAGCTTCTGCGCCTGCTCGGCGGGATCACGGCGGAGCATCGCGCATGACGGGCGAAACTGCGCTTGCGGTCATCGATGGCGAGCCGAACGTCCCGGCCGCCGCGCTTGCCATTCCCGCGCAGGGCGGCGAAGCGCGGCGCTCGCTCCGGGTCGAGCGGCTGACGAAGGATTACCATACCCACATCGGGGTGCGCCGGGTGCTGGACGGCATCTCGTTCGAGTTGCGCGAAGGGGAAAAGATCGCCGTGCTCGGACGCAACGGCTCGGGCAAGTCTACGCTGGTCAAGATGATCGGCGGCGTGGAAGCGCCGACCGCCGGCGCGATCCACCGCGGCCTGTCGATGTCGTGGCCGCTTGGTTTCTCCGGCGGCGTGACCGGCTACATGACCGGGGCGGCGAGCGCGCGCTTCGTCGCACGGCTCTACAATCGGGACGAGCGGGACGTCCTGGACTTCGTCGACGACTTCGCGGAACTCGGAAAGCAGCTCTACCTGCCGATCGAGGCCTATTCCTCGGGCATGCGCTCCCGCCTCATGTTTGCGCTGACGCTGGCGATCGATTTCGAATGCCTGCTGATCGACGAAGTGCTGGCGGTGGGCGATCAGCGGTTTCACGCCAAATGCCACGAGGCGCTGTTCGAGCGCCGCCGTGACCGGGCGATGATCCTGGTGAGCCACGACACGAAGACCGTCCGGGACTATTGCCGCAGCGCGTTGGTGCTGAAGGCGGGACGGGGAAGGGTGTTCGAAGACCTCGACCTAGCGCTCAGCATTTACGCGACGCTGTAGCACGAAAAGTGCGCGCGTCGCCGGGGCTGGGTCGCCGCGAATGCCGTCGCCCACAGGTTCGTCCGACGGCGGAACGCTCGCGGGGAATTGGCTTTACGAAGTTAAGCTTGTGCCATAGAAGGGAATTGGGTTGGTGTCCACGACATCTGGAACAAGCGATGTGGCCAGTCAGTAAATGGTTCGGCGCCGACCGCAGTGAAATGCGGGACGCCACGGCGTCCAGTCCTCTGACCGCAACAAGCTATAATGAGCAGTATTATCGCGAGCACGCTGATGCGGGGCTCGATTATCTGAATCATGGTTACTGGCATGAAAGCTACGCTTCGATGGTGTCCGAAGCGACCTTGCAGAGCGCGTATCCTAAGCCATTCATCGTTGACGCCGGCTGCGCCTGCGGTTCGATCCTCATGGGATTCAAGAATTTATCGATGTACGAGCGTGTCCTGGGCGTCGACCTGTCCGAACACATGATCGCGCTTGGCCGGCGTCATTTCAAATATCGGGACAGCGAACTTGTCGCCGGTTCGATCGCAGAGATTCCAGCGGAGTCGGGAAGCGTCAGCCTGCTGCATTCGGCGCAAGTCCTCGAGCATATCGCTGACCAGCTTGTCGACCGGATCCTGGACGAGTTCGCCCGGGTTCTACGCCCGGGCGGCCGCGCCTTCCTCTGCCTCGACGCGATACGGCAGGGCGAAACCAGAGACATGTACATGGGCGATCCAACGCACGTGAACATCCAGCCGGTGATGTACTGGACCACGAAGCTTCAGAGGCGCGGATTGCTGTTCGACATCGAGGCCTATAACCGGTTTGCGCGGTCTCATCTGGGCCCGACCGCCGGGGACACTCGGTCATTTTTCGAATCCTATCCGAACTGGAGCGCCTGGACGTTGATCCGGGCCGACTGAGCCGAGCCAGGCGGATATGCGTCCCATGTCGCCCAGCGGCGGGAGATCCGCGCGTCCATGAGCAGACTGTTTTCGCTGGTGGGGACGCCGTCGCCCGCCTTCTATACGACGCTGAATGTCGTCAAGGCGCTGGCGACCGCGGTGATCGGAGAGCATGACGTCGTTTGCGCCAATACCATGGTGGAACTGGGCGATCGTCTGTCTGGGCTTTCGACGCCCCCGGAACGCTGCGTCATCCTCTATTCCGATTACCCTCAACCGGATGTCTTGCCAGCTTTCACCGCTATCGACGCTCCGCTGGTCATTTGCGCCGACGATTTCCTAACGATCGCGCACTTTTCGGTGGTTTGGCGAGAATACGGCGGGGTCGACGCGGCGCGCTTCGCCTCGATGGGGTTGGTTAATATCGAGCCGCTGATCTCGGCGCCGCCCAGGTCCTCAATGATCGTGGACGATACGAATGTCGTGCTGGGCGAACTTGTCTCGCGGCTTGCGCGGCTCTACGGTCTTTCAGTGGACGAGGCGGCGCGCCAAGCCATTCGGAGCGCGCTCGGACAGAGCGCCAGCGAGGACGAGACCCTGAAGGCATACGCCGCCCGGACCCAGCCCGAGCCAAGGAACGCGCGCTCGATTCTGGACGGCCGCAGTCCGCTCGAAACCGAGCTCCTCGATCTCCTGGCGCCGCACTACGGGCCGATCGCACGCGGGCGAAGGCTGGAGAGGCTCGAGTGGCCGCCTTTCGCCTTGCTGCGACCGGATTTTCCCGATCGCTTGACGGTCGGACCGATCGACCTGACTGGCCCGGCCCGTTTCATCTACTACGGTCCCTATTTCGCGCTTCCCCGCGGCCGATGGCGCGCTGAGCTGATTCTCGAGGTGAGCGACTGCTATTCCGACAATCAGATCGCGATCGACGTGGTCTCCGGCGGCGTTCTCGCGGCCGTCAAGGCGAAGCTTCCGGCGCAGGGGGTCTACAGTTGCGAGCTCGCGTTCGCCATCTGGGCTCCTTCCAACCCCGTCGAGATTTGTCTGCAACTCCTAACGGGCGCGATCGAGGGTATGCTGATGTTGCGCAGCATTCGTTTGAACCGCGTCGCGCCTCCGGCACGCGGCGGCGACGGGAGCGGCGCCTCTTGACGCGGGCCGCGAGGCGAGACGAGGCTGCGCCCTTACGGCGGCGGATTCGAAAATTCGACGCCCGCCGCGGATCGTCGCATCAATGAAGGAGGCCCAGCGCATTCCGGCTCATCACAGTTTGCGCACGCGCGAGGGACTCACGCGGCTTGAGGCTGCGGAGCCCGCGCCGGTCGGATCGTCGGATGTCGTCGCGAAACTCCTCGACGATCTGGATGTGCTCGAATTCCGCAGCGCGGAGCGCCTCCTCGACGCTCTCGAACGGCAGGGCCGGACGATTGCGGGATATCCGCGTGCGCGCCCGACCGACTGCGAGAACTTCGTGATGGCGATGCGGGTCGTGTTCGATTCCCATCGGCGCTCGTTCATCACCGGCGACCCGCGCATCGTGAGACGCTTCGAGGGCATC
This sequence comes from uncultured Alphaproteobacteria bacterium, assembly GCA_963822215.1. Lineage (GTDB taxonomy): Bacteria > Pseudomonadota > Alphaproteobacteria > Rhizobiales > Beijerinckiaceae > Roseiarcus. The sequence continues at coordinate 654,741 of CAWGGX010000010.1, read as the reverse complement.
CTGGATGCGTTCGAAAAGACCGACGTGCGCTCCTATCCGGGCGCGCTGATGCGGGCGCGGGTCCTCCAGGCGGAGGCGCGGCTTCTGCTCAACAATCCGATCGGCGCGCGCGCGTTGATCCGTCCCTATGCGGATCGCATTTACAAGATCGAGGGCGATCGGAGGGACATTCTCAGGATCATGCGGCTCGATTGCGAGGCGCAAGCATCGCTGGGCGCGATCGACGATCTGGGGCAGGTCGCGATCGCCCGCGCGCGGTCGGCGACGCGGCTGTGGCCAACCGCCGCCGCAAAGATCGCCTCGACCTTCGTCGAGTTCATCGGCTTTGACCGATCCCGACGGCTTGGCGATGGCGTTCTTGCGTGGCTACTGGTCCGCTCCTCGCGTGTAGCTTCGCGCGCGCGTGTGCCGGGCGGTTCTTTCTCGCGGCGCGCATGGCGGCGCGCGGTCACGGGAACCGGCGTGGGAATCGCGGGCGCGTGCCTGTTTCTCCTCCAGTTCGGCGATCTTCGCTGGTTGTCGTCGGCTCACGGAGGCAAAGGGACGCCCAGCGGAAATGTCGTGGTCACCCGGGCGATGGGGGGCATCGGCGACCTCTTGATCATGACCGCCGGCCTGCGCGCGCTGTCCAAGCGGCGGGCGACCAGAGTCAAGCTGATCGTCGAACGCAAATACTTCGATCTTTTTCGCAACAACCCCTATGTCGAGTTGATCGACATCGACGGGCCGCCCGTCGACGTCGTCAACTGCAAGGCGTGGCACAACCTGACGCTGTGCCCGGCGGGAAGATACGAGGCGCATCGGCGCCCGTTCGTGCGGAAGGGGCGGGCGGAGCTGTTCGCCGCAGGAATGGGCGTTGGCCGGCGCCTTCTCAACGCGCATGGATGGCACGTCGACTACCGGCTCGACGAAGGGCAGAGCCAATTCCGGGAGGATTTTTTTCGCGAGAAAGCCATAGGGTCGCGGCCTGTCATCGGCGTCCAGCCCTACGCGCGAGATTCCTACAAGGATCACCAGGAGATCGAGCGATTCGTCGCCGCGCTGAGCGAACGGTACGACCTCATCATCTTCCATCATGTCGAGACCAGTCTGGCGTCGGGCCCCGGGATCGCCTCGACGGCCGGTCTGTCGCTGGCCGAGTTGATCGCACTCGCCTCGGCGCTCGACGCGATGGTCTGCGTCGATTCCGCTTTTCTCCATGCCGCCGCCGCCTTCGACGTTCCGGTCGTCGCGCTGTTCGGACCGACCGATGGGAAATTGTTCACCCAGCACCACAGGCGAGCGACCGTAATCACCGCCAACGAAAGTTTTGCCTGCGCCCCTTGCTGGCGCAACGAAGACCTGCCCTGCAGCCTGACCGGAAAATTCGGGCCGAGCCCATGCATTGCGGCCATCAAAGTCGAGCCGGTTCTCGCCGCGGTCGAAGCGGCGTTGCAGTCGCGCGCGTGAACGCCATTCCCGGCGTCTGGCGCCGCCCCTCGCCTTGACTGGCCCATTGTCGCGAGATGGTTTATCAACGCCTGCGGCTTCGCGCTTCGACTGCCAAAGGAGCTGAATGAATGTCCACGACCGCCGTAGGGCGCGGACCCAAGTTTTCGTCGAGCCTCGCGATCCAGATCCGGGTCATCCTGGCGCTGCTCATCCGCGAGGCTCAGGCCAAATACAGCCAAGAGACCTTGGGATTCTTCTGGACAGTCGCGGAACCGCTGATCCTGACCTGCGGAGTCATCTTTCTCTGGTCGGTGACCAACCGCACGGAAGGTCCGGGTCAGGTGCCCGTTTTCGCCCTCGCAGTGACCGGCTACAGTCATATCCAACTTTGGCGGTTGGTCGTCCTGTCCTCCATTGGCTCGATCAAGAACTCCGGCTGGTTGTTCTACCACCAGAACGTCAACCTGTTCGACGTGTTCCTGGCGAGATCGCTCCTCATCAGCATCAGCATTTTCACCTCGTTCGTCATCATCACCACAGTGGGCGCGCTGTTCGGCTTCATGCCGCCTGTGCGTGATCCGGGGATGGTCGTCGCGGCGTGGTGCGTGGATACGCTGTTTGTGATGTCGTTCGCGACCGTCATCGCCGGGCTGAGCGAATTCTCGGAAATCGTCGAAAAGCTCCTGCACCCGCTCATGTATTTGACCCTGCCGCTGACCGGCGCTTTTCTCATGGCGTCCTGGCTGCCGCCCCGCGCCCGGGTCGTCGTGGAATGGTCGCCGCTGGCGAACATTTGCGAATTGTTCCGTTATGCCGTGTTTCCGCTTTCGGTGAAGACGATCTGGAATTTGCCCTTTATTCTCGTATGCACGCTGGCCCTGTTCGTCATCGGAATCCCGCTGATGAACAAGGCCCGCAAGATCATCAACGTGCAGTAGGCAAAGGTCCCCGCTGGCGAAGCGCGCCGCGGGGGGAGGGGGGAGCCGCCGCGCTCGCGCGCCGCTCCGATCCCGCGCTCGATCGACGCCGACGGAAACCTCCCGACCCCTGGCGCCTCCGCGCGCGGATTCAACCTTATCAAAGTGATGCGGCAGGTTTTCCGCGCATGTGTCACTGCCAAAGGAGCCGCTTTTCGCCAGGCAATCCCCTCCACCATCCCCCGATCAAGGTCGGGGGGTCGCATGGTCCCACCCCCGCGCTAACGCGCAGGGGAGGAAAGGCGCCGACGCCTCTCCTTTTTTCCGATAAAGAGGATAAACGGAAGCCGCGGCATCGCGGTCGAGCAATCTGCTTTCGGGTGGATTCGCGGGGAGGCGCAGGAGGCGCGCCAAGGTCCCGGCGCGGCCAAAAAAGAAGGCGATTGGGCGTCCTGTCGACGTCGACGATCAGGCCGAAACTTCCCGATTTGTAAAATGCGCCGAGGTCGTGAAAAGGCGATCCGGACGGAACCGACAAAACGGCGGTGGGCGCGGCGCGGGCGGCTGGCGCATTTTCCGCGCCGCCCGCCTCTGCCACCGTGTGTCGCTCCTCAGACCTGCGGCTGAGGCTCGAGGCCGCCGGCCTCCGGCCCGAGCGGGCGCGGCTTGCCGGTCGATGGAACGGCCGCCCGCGGCGGCGACGGCGGCTCGCGGTCGGCGGACGATTCGCGGACCGGCCGCACGCCCTGCAGCAGGCCCACGATCTCGTCGCCCGTCAGCGTCTCGAACTCCATCAGACCCTTGGCGAGCGTATCGAGGTCTGCGCTCCGATCGGTCAGGATGCGGGTCGCCGTTTCGTGCGCCTCATGAACAAGACGGCGGACCTCCTGGTCGATCGTCTCGGCGGTCGCCTCGGAGATGTTCTGCTGGCGGCCGAGCGAGTAGCCGAGGAAGACCTCGTCCTGGTTCTCGCCGTACATGACGGTGCCGAGCTTGTCGGAGAAGCCGAGCCGGGTCACCATGGCGCGGGCGATCTTGGTCACCTGCTGGATATCGCCGGCGGCGCCCGAGGTCACCTTGTCCTTGCCGAACACCAGCTCCTCGGCGACGCGCCCGCCCATCGACATGGCCAGCATGGCGATGAGCTGTTCGTAGCTTTGCGAGATCTGGTCGCGCTCCGGCAGCGACTGCACCATGCCGAGCGCACGGCCGCGCGGAATAATGGTCGCCTTGTGGATCGGGGTCGAGGCTGGCATCGAGACGGAGACCAGCGCATGGCCCGCCTCGTGATAGGCGGTGAGACGCTTCTCCTCCTCGGTCATGATCAGGGTCCGACGCTCGGCGCCCATCATGATCTTGTCGCGCGAGTCCTCGAACTCTTGCCTGGTGACCACGCGCTTGCCGCGCCGGGCGGCGAGCAGCGCCGCCTCGTTGACGAGGTTCATCAGATCCGCGCCCGAAAAGCCGGGCGTCCCGCGCGCGACCACCTTGAGGTCGACGTCGGGCGCGAGGGGAACCTTGCGCACGTGGACCTTGAGGATCTTCTCGCGGCCGATGAAATCGGGATTCGAGATGACGATCTGCCGGTCGAAGCGGCCCGGGCGCAGCAACGCCGGGTCGAGCACGTCGGGCCGGTTGGTCGCGGCGATGATGATGATGCCCTCGTTCTGCTCGAAGCCGTCCATCTCGACGAGCAACTGGTTGAGGGTCTGCTCGCGCTCGTCGTTGCCGCCGCCGAGGCCGGCGCCGCGATGGCGGCCGACGGCGTCGATCTCGTCGATGAAAATGATGCAGGGCGCGTTCTTCTTGGCCTGCTCGAACATGTCGCGCACGCGGCTCGCGCCGACGCCGACGAACATCTCGACGAAGTCCGAACCGGAAATGGTGAAGAACGGCACGTTCGCTTCACCCGCAACGGCTCGCGCCGTCAGGGTCTTGCCGGTGCCCGGCGGGCCGACCAGCAGAACGCCGCGCGGGATGCGGCCGCCGAGCTTCTGGAATTTTTGCGGATCGCGCAGGAACTCAACAATCTCCTGCAGATCTTCCTTGGCCTCGTCCACCCCGGCCACGTCCTCGAACGTGACGCGGCCCTGCGCCTCGGTAAGGAGCTTCGCCTTCGACTTGCCGAAGCCCATGGCTTTGCCAGCCCCGCCCTGCATCTGCCGAGTCATGTAGATCCACAGCCCGAGGAACAGCAGGACTGGCAGGACGCTGGAAATGATCGTCAGCAGCCAGTTGGTGCCGTCGGACGGCGGCTTGGCGGTGATCACCACGTCCTTCTTGAACAGGGTCTGGACGAGCGAAGGGTCGTTCGGCGCATAGGTCTGGAACGCGCGCCCGTCCTTCAAGTGGCCGCTGATCTCCGGCCCCGCAATCGTGACGTCGCGAACGTTGCCCGCCTCGGCGTCGGTCAGAAGCTGGCTGAAGGTGATCTCGCTCGACGGCGCTTTCTGGCCCGGGCTCTGAAACAGAGTGACCAGGGCGAGCACGAGCAGGAAAATGATCACCCACAGGGCGAAGTTTCGGTAGTTTGCGTTCATCGTCTTCCCGTGACAGAAGGGCGGCGGAGAAATCTCCATCCCCTCCCGGCGCTGTCCTCACGAGCACATTTAAGCGCGCCTGCTCGGATTGCCAAGAGAACCGCAAGATTAAGGATACGAGCGCTATCGGGCAATTGAAGCCTTTTGGCGGTGGATCGCCTCAACAATTTTGTTAGGCCCATAAGACGCCAACGCCGGGTGACGAGAAATCGCTCCGCGGCGGCGGCGCGGAGAAATAGGACGGAAGGGGAGCCAAGCTGTCGAAATTCGCCCTGGCGGGCCGTCCGCCACAATCCCGTGACCGTCGGAGATTCAAGCCGTTGACCGTCGGAAATTCCTCGGCCGGCGTAGCTTTCGATCTCCAGGGCGGCGGCGAGCAGAAGGCCAAGGACGCGGCGGACAAGGCTGGTCCGTCGCGTGGCGTTTGTGGAGTTTGCCTGGAAGGCCAACATCGCGCTGGAGTCCGTCCTGCTTCGAGAGTATGCGGTTTGCGAACTGCGCGCGCCGGAGAGTTCGAGGTCAAGCGCTGCGACGAGACGGCGCTACTGATTTCCATGAACGCTGATTCCTGTCTGGAGGTTCCACCCGAAAACAGCCGATTGCTCTCGCGATCGCCGGCGCGCCTTGATTCGACGCCGAAGGGCGACGATATCCACGCTTGCCGCGGGATGCGGCTCCTCCATGTCAACCTTTTGAAGAGAGGCCCACTTTGACCGCCGACGCCACGACCCCGACCCAAGAAGCCGCAACCACGCAGAGCTTCGAGGCCGATGTTTCGCGCCTGCTGCATCTGATGGTTCATTCGGTCTATTCCGACCGGGAAATCTTCGTCCGCGAACTCGTCTCCAACGCCGCCGACGCCTGCGAAAAGCTGCGTTACGAGGCGATCGCCAGACCGGAACTCATCGCCGACGGCGCGCCCTTTGCGATCAGCGTCGCGCTTGACAAGGACGCCAAGACCCTGATCGTCTCCGACAACGGCGTCGGCATGAGCCGTGAGGACGTCACCGCGGGTCTCGGCACTATCGCCCGCTCCGGCACCAAGGCCTTTCTCGACAAGCTCGCCGCCGAAGACGCCAAGACCGAAGCCCAGGCCCTGATCGGCCAGTTCGGCATCGGCTTCTATTCGGCCTTCATGGTCGCCGACGAGGTCGTCGTCGAGACGCGCCGCGCCGGTTCCGAGGAGGCCTGGCGCTGGTCGTCGGACGGCAAGGGGTCGTTCACCATCGCCCCGCTGGCGCTTGACGCGGCGCCCGCGCGCGGCACGCGCGTCACCCTGCATCTCAACTCCGAGTCGCAGGAATTTCTCGACACGTGGCGGATCGAGCGGATCATCCGCGAGCATTCTGGCGCGGTCGCCGTCCCGGTCGAACTCGTTGAGAAACCGGGCGCGGAGCCCAAGCGCGTTTCCGACGGCGCGGCGATCTGGGCCAAGCCCAAGTCCGACATCAAGCCGGAGGACTACGCCGAGTTCTACCGCGGCCTCTCCGGCCAGTTCGACGAGCCGGCGCTGACGATCCACTGGCGCGCCGAGGGGCGGCACGAATACACGGTGCTCGCCTTCATTCCAGGCTCGCGGCCGTTCGACCTGTTCGATCCTGCCCGCAAGGGTCGCAACAAGCTCTACGTGCGGCGGGTGCTGATCACCGAGGACGCCGACATCCTGCCGGGCTGGCTGCGCTTCGTCCGGCTGGTCGTCGACAGCGCCGACCTGCCGCTCAACGTGTCGCGCGAGATCATCCAGAAAAGCGAGGTGTTCGCGGCCATTCGCAAGGGCGTGACGAACCGCATGGTGCAGGAACTCGGCAAGCTCGCCGAGAGCGAGCCGGAGAAATTCGCCAAGGTCTGGGAGCATTTTGGCGCGGTGATCAAGGAAGGCCTGTACGAGGACCCGGAGCGGCGCGACGGCCTGTTCAAGATCGCTCGCTTCGCGACGACAACACACCCGGACGGCGGCCGCACGCTCGCCGAATATGTCGCCTCCCTGCGCGAAAACCAGACGGCGATCTATTACCTGACCGGCGACGAACCGAAGCGCCTCGCGGCGAGCCCGCAGCTCGAAGGGTTTCGCGCCCGCGGCGTGGAAGTCCTGCTGCTCTCCGACCCGGTCGACGCCTTCTGGGTGTCGACGGCGGCGGGCTTTGATGGCAAGCCGTTCAAGTCGGTGAGCCAGGGCGCGGCCGACATCAAGTCGATTGCGCTTGTGGAAGGCGCCAAGGCGCCGACCGAGGCGTCGGGCGAGGTCGCGACGCTCATCGCCTTCCTGAAGCAGACGCTCGAGGCCGAGATCGCCGACGCGCGCCCCTCCGACCGGCTGACCGATAGCGTCGCCTGCCTAATCGCGCCGGACTTCGGCCCGGACCGCCAGCTCGAAAAGATGCTCGCTGCGCACGGGCGCCTGTCGGAGCGCGCCAAGCCCATTCTCGAGATCAATCCGACCCATCCGCTGACGGTGTCGCTCGCCGGAAAGTTGCGCGACGGGGCGGACAAGGCGCTCATCGAGGATTCGGCGCATCTCATTCTCGACGAGGCGCGCGTCCTTGAGGGCGGCGCGATCGAGGACCCGGCGGCTTTTGCCGCGCGCCTGCGACGGGTCATGGAGAAGGCGCTCGGGTAAGTTGATCCGTGCAGGGCGGGGGCGATGATCCCGCCTCGCGCGGGGCCCTTCGCCCTCGTCGTCACCGCTTGCCAACAAAAGGGAGTTTCCATGGCAGACCCCGCAACGCTTCAAGACCTTGACCAACAGATCGCCGTGATCCGCGACAATCTCAGGGAGCTCACCGAGCAGGCCGCGGCTTTCTCCGGCGCCGAGGATGAGGCCCGCGCAGCGGATCGGATCGCGGAACAGCAGCAGGCGCTCGAGACGCTCCTGAAGGAGCGCGACGCGCTCGAGAAAGAGCGTGAGGAGCTCCTGAAAGAGCATGAGGCGCTCCTGAGGGAGCATGACGCGCTCGTGAAAGAGCGTGACGGGCTCCTGAAGGAGCGCGACGCGCTGGAAAAGCAGCGGCCCAGGCGCTCATAAGCCGGTCGACAGCGCCTCCTTCCTGACACGCTGCCGACGCGGTTCCGGACCTACGCCCTGGGCGCGACCTCGCCTTCAAGCCCCGGCACGCCCTTGCTCCTTCGCCCCGTCCCTGCCAAATAGGCGCCGTCCGAGGGGAGATCGCCCGTTGACCGCCATCAATCCCGCCTTCGCACGCATGGGCGACGAGAACGCCTTCGCCGTGCTGGCGAAAGCGGCCGAATTGCAGCGCCAGGGGCGCGACATCATCAACTTGGGGATCGGCCAGCCCGACTTCAAAACCCCGCCGCACATCGTCGAGGCGGCGGTGAAGGCGCTGCGCGACGGCGAACACGGCTATACCGACGCGACCGGGATCGCGCCATTACGCGAGGCTGTGTCGGAAGACCTCGCTCGCCGGCTTGGCGTCGAGGCGTCGCCCGACCTTGTCCTGATCACGCCGGGCGGCAAGGTCGCGATGTTCATGGCGATCCTGATGTTCGGCGCAGAAGGGACGGAGATCGTCTATCCCGACCCTGGCTTCCCGATCTACCGTTCGATGATCGAGTTCACTGCCGCTGTTCCCGTGCCGGCGCCGATGCGCGAGGCGAACGATTTCGCCTTTTCGGTCGAGGAGACGCTCGCGCTTCTGACGCCGAGAACCCGGCTCCTGATCCTCAACTCTCCTGCCAACCCGACCGGCGGGGTCACGCCGCCCGAGGCGATCGACCGGCTGGTCGCGGGCCTCGCCGACTTTCCCGCCGTCGCGATCCTGTCCGACGAGATCTACGGCCAGCTCACCTACGACGGGCTCGCCCACCGCTCGCTTCTGTTTTTTCCCGAGATCCGCGACCGGCTGATCCTGCTCGACGGCTGGTCGAAGACCTACGCGATGACCGGCTGGCGGCTCGGCTATTCGGTATGGCCGAAGCCGTGGCGGGAGGTGGCGCGCAAACTCGCGGTCAATTCCTATTCCTGCGTCAATTCGGCGGCGCAGTTCGCCGGAATCGCGGCGCTGAAGGGCCCGCAGGATTCGGTCACGGCGATGCGGGCCGAGTTCGACGGCCGGCGGCGGGCGGTCGTCGCGGGCCTCAACCGGCTGCCGGGCGTCAGCGCGGTCACGCCAAGGGGCGCCTTCTACGCCTTTCCCAATATCGCAAAGACTGGCTGGAAGGCGAAGCCTCTGGCCTCGGCGCTCCTCGAAGAAGCGGGCGTCGCAACGATCGGCGGCCCGGATTTCGGCGTCTATGGGGAAGGCTATCTGCGCCTCTCCTACGCCAATTCGCTGGAGGCCATCGAGCGCGCGCTGGTGCGGATGGCGGAGTTTCTCGGCCGCCCCGCCTCCGCCAATGCTCGGGGTTGATGGCGCCGTTTTTTGGGGGAATGGTTTGAGCATGCGTTTTGTTTGTCTGGTCGCCGGCGCGGTCCTCACGGCCGCCGCCGCAACGTCTTCGGCCGCCGACGAGCAGCCGCGTCCGTCGCAGTCCGCCTGCGACACGGCCAAGCTCGGCGGCGGCGATCTCGTCGCATGCCTGCGCGCCGCGGCCGACAAGACCGACAAGGCGCTGACCGCGGCGTTCGACGCCGCGCTGAAGTCGATCGACGCGCACGAGGGCGTGCTGTCGTCGCAGAAGGCGCGCTGGCGCCGCGCGCTCAACGACGCCCAGGCGCTCTGGATCGGCTGGCGCGACTCCGAATGCCAGGACGTTGCGCCGTTCGAAGGGGGCATGGGGGCCGCGGGAGGAGATCTGAGGCTCAGTTGCATCATCGACGACAATTCCGCCCGCATCGCCAGCCTGAAGGCGCGCTATCCGTGAGCGCGCTGCGGAAAGGACGCCGTTCGGTCGCCCAACAGTCAGAATCCCGGGCGCAGGTGATCAAGTTCCGCCAGATCAATCGCGTGACAACCAAGGCGTGACAACCAAGGAAGGCGCCATGCAGGTTCACATCTTCAGAGGCGCAGGCCGGATTTTTGCGGTTACCGAAGGCAGCGACGCGGAGAGACTGCCTGTTCCCTATGGGCCCTGGACTCCCTTTAAGACCATTGATCTCATTGAAGGACAGGCACAACCCGGCCTGAACGTGGCCGAGTGTCTCGACGACATCAAACGATTTGGCGTTCATGTGACCAATGCGCATGCCCGTATCACCGAAGAGGCCATTCGCTGACGCCAGACTGGGTCGAAAGAGGCATTCAATCGAGGATAGTACGGATGACTTCGCTCGAAGGGCTCGGCTACGCCCACAATCCGCTCGACCGCGCCACTGCCCTCCGCGAGGATGCGGCCGCCCTTGCGGCGCTGAGAGCCCGCGCCGACGCCCGCGTGGCGCTCATTGCGCGCGACATGCCGGTGCTGCTGAAGGGCGACGCCGGCCTCGAGCCGCTGCTTCCGCTTGCCGAGGTCGAGGCGCTCGGCGGCGCGCGGGTCGAGGCGCTGCTCGGGCTTCTGCCCGGCGGCGCGCCGGTGTTCGCCGCCCTGCTGCCGGACGACGCGGTCGTTGAGCAGGCGGACGCGAGCGACGCCTTTCAGGACCGGCGCGTGCTGGTCGTCCCCGGCCACGACGATCTCAAGATGGTCGACATCCGGTCGCTCGCCGCCGGCGGCCTCATCCCCGTGCCCGAGGCCAGCGTGTTGGCCACGGCCAAGGCGCTGCTGGCGTGGCACGCGCGGCGGAGTTTCTGCGCAAATTGCGGCGCCAAGACCCATGTCGGCGCTGCGGGCTGGCGGCGCGAATGCCCGAACTGCGGCGCCCACCACTTTCCCCGCACCGACCCGGTCGTCATCATGCTGGTGGTCGACGGCGATTCCTGTCTGCTCGGCCGGCAACCGCGGTTCCCCACAGGCATGTATTCGGCGCTCGCCGGCTTTCTCGAGCCGGGCGAGACGATCGAGCAGGCGGTGCGGCGCGAGATCATGGAGGAGGCCGGAATTGCTTGCGGGGAGGTGCGCTATTTCGCCTCCCAGCCCTGGCCGTTTCCGTCCTCGCTGATGATCGGCTGCTTCGCCGAGGCGCAAAGCCGGGCGATCATGGTCGATCACACGGAGCTCGACGACGCGCGCTGGTTCCCGCGCGACGAAGTCCGCGCCATGCTCGAGAAGCGCCACCCGGACCGGCTCGCCGCGCCAATCCCGATGGCGATCGCGCATCACCTGATCAAAAGCTGGGCCGCCGGCGACTGAGAACGCGGAAGGCGCGCCGGTAGTGGGCCAGTTTGAATTTCGGGTTTGGGGGAGAGCCGGAATTCGTCGCGGCCGATCGAACTTCCGGAGCCGACGTAGAGTTGCCGTTGCAGATCGCCATCGCGAACGTCTCCAGTTCCCAGATAAGCGGGCCTCGCCAGGAGGCGCGAAGTCCGCCCGAGGACTAAACCGCTCGCGCGGTAGGGGCGGCGAGCGAGCGGAGAGGGTGTACGGGCACGGACAACGCGAAAGCACAGGCCTGTCTCAAGATCGTGGGGTTCCACCCCATGCGAGACAGGAGCTTTCCATGTCCAAGAAGCCCGTCAGCCCGCTGCGTCAGCGCCTGATCGACGACATCACGGCGCGCCGGTTCAGCGAAGACACGAAGAGGGACTACGTTCGCAACGTGAGGAAGTTCGCAGCCTTCCTCGGCCGGTCGCCGGATACGGCGACGAGCGAGGATCTTCGTCGCTATCAACTGCATATGGCGCAGCAGCAGGCCAGCCCCGGAACGATCAACGCCGCCATCGCCGCACTGCGTTTCTTTTTCACCGTGACGCTCGAAAAGCCCGATCTCGTTCGTCCTCTGAGGACCGTGACCAAGCCGCGCAAGGCGCCGGTCGTCCTGAGCCAGGAGGAGGTGGCGCGTCTCCTCGAGGCCGCGCCGAGCCTCAAGTACAAGGCCGCGCTCAGCGTCGCCTATGGCGCGGGCCTCCGGGTGTCCGAAGTCGCGAACCTGAAGGTGTCCGACATCCCCGGATCAAGTCCGGGGACCAGTGGGCGCATGATGCTCAGGGTCGAGCAGGGCAAGGGACAGCGGGATCGCGATGTGATGCTGTCGCCCCAACTCCTCCAGCTCCTGCGCGAATGGTGGAAGGCGGCGCGGCCGCAGGTGTGGCTGTTTCCCGGCCAGAACCCGATCAATCCGGTGACCGCGCGTCAGCTCAACCGCGCCGTCACCGCCGCCAAAGACCTGGCTGGAATCTCCAAGCGCGTTTCTCCCCATACGCTGCGGGATCCCCGGGCTTTGACCCGGGGATCGCCACCCACCTGCTCGAACAGGGCGTCGATATTCGCGTGATCCAGGTGTTGCTCGGCCACGCCAAGCTCGAGACGACCGCGCTCTACACCCGCGTCGCCGTCAACACGGTCCGCGACATCAAGAGCCCGCTGGACCGGCTGGGCGTCAGCCTGACGAAGAAAACGCCGCCCGGCTGACCACGACCGCGTGGCGCGGCCTCCCCTGGAGGTCGCCGACGTCTTTCGCGCCCATGGGGCGGCGTGGCGAAAGGCCAACGCCGGTCACGTGAGCCTCGCCCAGTTGAAGGTCATGTCGGCGATCGAGACCTGTCGCACTGCCGCGCTCGGCGGACACGTCGAGCGCTGCGAGGACTGCGCGCACGAGCGCGTCGCATACAACTCCTGCCGCAACCGGCATTGCCCGAAGTGTCAGGCGGCCGCGGCGCGGCAATGGCTGGAAGACCGCGAGGCCGAGCTCCTGCCGGTTCCCTACTATCACGTCGTCTTCACCCTGCCGGCCACGATCGGCGCCGTCGCGTTCCAGAACAAGGCCGCCGTCTACGACCTGCTGTTCAGGACCGCGGCCGAGACGCTGGCCACGATCGCCGCCGACCCGAAGCATCTGGGCGCGCGCATCGCCCTCACCGCCGTGCTCCACACCTGGGGCTCGGCGCTCACCCATCATCCGCACGTCCACGTCATCGTTCCCGGCGGCGGCCTGTCGCCGGACGGTTCGCGCTGGATCGCCTGCAAGACCGGCTTCTTCCTGCCGGTGCGCGTGCTGTCGCGTCTCTTCCGCCGCCTCTTCCTCGACGGCCTCGCAGCCTTGCATGCGGCCGGACGCCTCGCTTTCCTCGGCGACCTCGCCCCGCTCGCCGACCGGCGCGCCTTCGACGCCGCGCTCGCGCCGCTGCGCCAGTCCGAATGGGTCCTCTACGCCAAGAGGCCGTTCGCCGGACCGAAGGCCGTCCTCGCCTACCTCGCCCGCTACACCCATCGCGTCGCGATCTCGAACGCACGGCTCGTCGCGCTCGACGAGAAGGGCGTCACCTTCAAATGGAAGGACTACCGCATCAAAGGACGCGACCGGCTCAAAACCATGACGCTCGACGCCGCCGAGTTCATCCGCCGCTTTCTCCTGCACGTCCTGCCGAGCGGCTTCCACCGCATCCGCCACTACGGCCTCATCGCCGGCGCGGTTCGCGCGGACAACATCGAGCGCGCCCGACAACTGCTCGCCGCGACGGACAATGCGCCCCAGCCCTCGTGCGCCGGGGCCGACAGTCAGGCCGATGACCTTTCCCCTGCGCGCCGCTGCCCGTGTTGCGGCGGCCGGATGATCGTCGTCGAGACGTTCGGCGGCCCCCGCCCCGCGCGATCGCCATCCCCGAGCCGGATCAGGAGCGACACCTCATGACCATCGCCATGCATCCCGCCTCGCACCGTCGATCGCCTCCGCCTCCAGCCGCGCGCCGGAACACGAGCGCGACGCCCGCGCGAGGTCGCCAGTCCTCCTGCGACCGAAGCCAACGCCTCGCTCCGGCGCATCGTCGCCATCGAAAACAGCCGCCGTCGTCCCTTCCGCTGAAAACTCTGAGCGCGGCCCGCTGCAAACGCCTCGCTCGTCAGCCGTCCGCGATCCTCAAATCCCCATAGGCGCGATCGCCAAACGGTCCCCCTTACCTCCCCGCGGTTTCCTCCTTGGGAGGCTTTCGAGCGCCGGCCCCGGCCGCAGGCCCACCGTTGCAAAGGGCCGGCGCCCGAAACCCTTCACCTGAGCGGGCGTTCAGCCTAGCTAGCTAGCTCCTCCATCTCTAGTCGTGCTGCGTCTGCGGTACGGAGCAGCCGTTCGCGGTCAAGCCCCTCTTCTCCGGGGGCGAAGGCGTCGGCGAAGTCCGGCGACGTGGCCTCTAAAATCGGACTTGAACCCATACTTGCAATCGCCGAAGCAGTAGTTTCATGCTGCTCTAATGAATCAGCGGAGGGGCGTCACTTCTCCAGCTGGATGCGCCCTGTTCCTTGGAATGGCGTGGGCTGAGGGTTCGCCATCGCATTATGCGAGCTTCGGGTAGCTCCACGCGACCTTCGATCTGCGCTTTTCCCGCTTCGGTCAGTTCTACACGTTGCCCTTCCGCCCAGCGCGCTTCGCGTCGGCGTTCCTGCTGCCATCCATCGCGCCAGATGCGGGTGGTCGCCATCAGAACATCGTCTTCGCTCCAGAAGGAGAATGGATCCTCGCCGGACTGGCGCCAGCCCAAGCGCCTTGCAAGAATCGGATCGAACATCAGCACCTCGGACCCATTGCCGACGAAGGCAATACGTAGGTTTCGAAGTGCCAGCGAAGGACCACCCGCATTGCTGCCGAGCGTGATCTGCCCACAGGCCCAGTAGGCTTTAGGCAACTCACGGATTGCCGCATCGAGCTCATCCTTATCTCCAATCGGCATGCCAGGCGTCACAAGCATGTCCTCGCAATACAGCGAGCCCGACTCGAGCATCACGAAGCGCGCCCACTCGCCGACTACCCGGTCTGAGGAGACGGAGCGCTTCATACCCTCTGCGCGAAGCCAATCGTCGGCCCGGGCTTTCCAGCGCTCCTTTGGCAAAGTTGGCCAGTCATTGTCGGTCGGACGCGCCGAGGCAGCAGTTCGAGGCGGGAGAAGCGGACCTCCGGCCAGCTGATGGAGCAGAAGGTCGAATTCAGCTTGGGACAGTGTTCCGGCTCGCCAGAGCTCGCCAACGACGACATGTAGCGCCCGAATGCAGACGCCAATATGCGGGCGCACAAACGGAAGGAGCAAGCCGAGCGGATTGACTTTATTTTCGAGTTCCTCGGTAGCCTTGGCACCATATCGGCTGGCGCCGCCCCAGCCGGTTATCAGCTGGGCGACCCGGTATCGGATGTTCGGGACCGGCGCGCCCGAATAGCGCGAAAGATTCTCGATCCAATTCTCGAAGCCTTCGGTCCAAGCGCCGGGATCATCAATGACCGGCCCAAGCGATTCCGCATCGCGAAGAGTTCGACCCTTGGCGTCATCGAGCTGAGGCAGCTGCAACATGTAGATGGCTGGAGGCTCCGTTTCCGAAACGCTCGCATCACCGCCCCAGATGCCGCTCAAGATCGCCGCAAGCACCGCGACGCATCCGTCCTCATGCTCTGCCAGCCGGTTCAGCTTTGCCCGGAAAACCTGAGCCACCCCATCACCGTTGCGCGCCTCGAAAAGAACGCGGAGGCCGAACAACGCAGTTGGGCCGTCGCCCTCGATCATGCTTTGGCATGCTCGGCAGAAGATTTCGATCGACCCTGCCCGTGCAAGCTCCAGTAGACCTGCGCCGGCCTGCTCGCGCGGATCGGAGACACCGAATTCGGCGGCGTCGAGAAACAGGCGGGCGATCAAGTCGATATCGTCCCGCCGTTTTCCATCGCCGCGAGGGATTGGCGCCACCTTCTGATAGTCGTGATACTCGACGATTTGTTCGTCGAGCCGGGACCACATAGCCGGCCAGTCGATCTGCTGAAACAGGAGCGGGAAGATATCGTCGGCGCTCCACAACGCCGATCCGGTGCCGTATCCGCCGGCGGCGAGATCCCGCAGGAAATCGTCTTGAGCGCGCTTGTGCGCGTCGCCTGCGCCGAGAAGGTGACGCGCCCGATGGTGTTGAGCAGGTTGCTATCCGCCCAGCCGCCCCAGCCCTGGCGCTCTTCAGTGCCGCCTGAAAATAGCGACTCGGCATAGGGCCGCTTTCCGGCCGCAATCGCGGCTTTGGCAAGCGCGTTCTTCACGGGCGGATCGCGGACAAGCTGCGCGTTGCGCGCGGCGAACGCCTCGACTTCGTCCCAAGGCTTGCCCGCGATGATCCGGCCGATTTGCTTACCGAGGGCATGATTGACGAAATCGCCATAGTGGACGGTGGTTTGCGCTTCGCGCCGCGCGCGCTCGGCGGCAACCGCGCGCTCCACATCCTGGAACGATTTCAGCTGATAATAATCGGGAAGCGCGCCCTCGTCATAAGCGGGTTCCGCGTTCCATCGCTCTACGGCGATATCCACCGAAGGGGAGTTTAGGCCGCGATCGGCCAAGGCGTCCCGAAAAATCCGGAGGAGCTTTGGCCGCGTCGAAGGCTTGGCGTCGCGCTCAAGGCCGACGACGATCACGCTCTCGATGACGGGCAGCTCATCCAATGGGACCGCCGCGGCGAGATCGCGCAGGAACTGCCCGGTTCGGGTCAGGCTGTTGTAGACCTCCTCATAATAAGGGAGGCAGAGTGCTGACCAGGTGATCGCGAGGGGGATCGCGAGATCGGGGCGCCGTCGCAATATTCCCCGGGCGACTGCATCAACGAGCGCGTCCCAATGCCAGACACCCGACGCCCTTGCCCAATCATAGGCATCCCAGGCGGGTGCCGCGCCGCTTGAGAGCGCTTCGACGAGCACCGATTTGGCGATGCGCCCAGCTTGGTCATTCGCTTCGCTATTATCGACACCCGCGGTGAGCCGAAGCATCCTGAAGGCGCGTTCCGCCGAACCTGTCGGGTCCGCGCGATTGGCGACCGTGAGCAGGCCTTCCCACATTTGATATAGCCCGTCTTTCTTGGCCGCCCGATAGCAACCCAGCGACTTCGACCGCATCTCATGCAGCAGCTCGCGTGCCCGCTCGGGGACGCCCATATTGCCGAACGCGATGGCGAGCTCGGAAAGCAGGTCGATCGCCTCTTGGGGGGAACGGACACTATCGAGCCCGTGGCGGATCCTTTCCAGATGGGCGACGGCGGATGTCGCATCGCCATCGAAAGCGAACATCGTTTCGGTGAACCGGCGATGAACGTACGCGTTGTCGTGGAAGCTGCAGACCTGCAATTGCAGACAAGCATCGAACTCGTCCGCGAAGCCGGGCGCGGTATCCGGCGCGAGCCGGACCACTTCGCACATGGCTTCGAACAAAGGCTTGTCGATGTGCCGGATGCGGTATTCGAGGAGGACGTCGTCGTGGCGATTGGCGACGGCGCCTGCCAAGACGGTCAGTGACGCCTTTATCTGCGCGGCTGCGGTCGGGACCGGTACCGGACGCTCCGCTTTGAGGTCGCCGATGAGCATGCCGAGTTCGAATCGCTTGGTTCTGCGCGCCTCGAAACAGAATTCCCTTGGGCAGCGCGGGCTGGACTGGCCTCTGGCCGAGCTGAGCAGCCGTCGCCGCATAGCCGAGTAGGACGTTGACGGCATCCTCAACTTCGCTCGAACTATCTTCGAGATTGGCGAGGTTGGGGACGGACGCCTTTGAGAACAACCGCTTCGCGAGTTCGTGATCCTTGCCTGCGATGGCTATCCGCGCCGCATGGAGATGCCATGAGTTGTGTAGATCCTCGCCTTCTGAAGCGGACGCATAGTTGGCCAGGCATTCGAGGGCTTCTTCGCTCCGCGATTCCCTCATCTTCGCCTCGGCGCTCTCCAGATACAGGATCGCGAGCCGGGTGCCTGAGGCGACCCGATACCGCGCCGCTACCTCGGCGACTTCCCGGTCTGGGTCGTGGCGGAGGATTGCGCGCGACAGAAGGAAACGCAGCTGGGAAAGATGCTGGTCTCTCGTCGTGCCCGAAAACGTGTGCTTGTCGCTGCCATGTTTACCAGCCGGCATGCGTATGCGCCGTTCGATCTGCTCGTCATCGAGAAGGACGACGGCGAAGTCCGCCCAGGTCTCGAGCGCTTCCTCGCTGTCGTGACCAGGGCCCTCCTCGAACCATTTCCATGGGTTTTCCCCGTCGAACAATAGGCGCGCGCGATCGGGCTGGCCGTTATCGAGCAGGGCTCTGATGACGAGCCGTTCCTCGCCGACGACATGATTGGATTCGAGTTGCGCCGCCGCCATGTCGAGATCGTCGGCCGCGATCTGGGCCGCGACGAGCTGTTGCGCCATGCTGAGAGCATCCTGACGCCTCCAGACTTCATCCTTGGCTAACATCAAATCGAACAGTATTTGGGGCGAAGGGGCAGCACCCAGACAGGCGACTGCATCCTGGATGTCGTTGCTCACCTCATGGCTGCGGCGACCATCGATGAACTGACCGACAAAATATCGGCGAGTGGCCATGGCGGCGGCGCGATCATGGTCACCCGCCAGGAAGTGGTATCGAAACTCCAAAAAGCGCTGCGCGCTCGTGTGCGGCGCTGATTTAGCCAGTTCGGCCAATCCCCGATAGACGGCCGCGTCACTAAAAGCGGGATCAGGCCGGCCGTAGAGCTCGATGCTCTGCAGTCGAAGGAAGAGACGGAAGCTGTTATGGAAGATCCGCCAAGCGCCGCTGCCATGGTCGATCAGATGGTGCGCTAGCTTGAATGCCTTGTCTACCGCTCCACTGGAGAGCCACTGCGCCAACAGTTCCGGCTCGATACGGGCTTCGGCGAAGCTTAGCACGAACAGCACCTTCGAAACATCTTCGCCTACGCCTTGCGCCTCGCGCCAAGCCTGTCGGTAAACCTTCTCTAGGTCGCCATCATATTCGAAACCGCCCGCGAGCAGGACATCACGTTCTCGCGGGCCTGCCGTCAGAAGCTTCCCGAGCAAGTACCGCGTCACGAGCGGATGGCCGAGGCTTACGGCAAAGACCTCTGCAGGATCGACCTGCTGCTGATGCAGTCCCACCGAGACGACCATATCCGCAACCGCATCTTCGCTCAGCGGCGCAATTTCGATTCTTCGATCATCCCGCGACGCCTGGCCTCGTACCTCGGGCGGGATATCGGCGAGATCGATCCGCTGACTTCCAAGGACGAAGAGAACGCCTTCCGGGACGCTTTGCGGAAGCGGCAGGGCACGTAGGAAACTTGCGGCGGACCTTTCCTCGCGCGGAACGTGATCGAGGCCGTCGACCACGATGACCGTCAGCTGCCTGTCCGCCGCATACCGCTTCCCGGCCTGCTGAAGCAGCTTCTCGAATGTCTCGCGTCGCTGCTCGAGCGTGTCATCCATCGCGCGAGCCGATTGGTACCCCTAGAGCGGCGAGCTGGCTGTTCAGGTCCGCGAGGAAATTCGCATCGACGCCGCGCCCCTGGCCCTGTGCTTCTCCCGGTACGAACGCGAGATATCGCACGACATTTCGCCCAGGGCTCGGCTGCACGAAACGCTCGAGTAGCGTCGATTTGCCGGCGCCTGGGGCCCCTAGCAGGCAGATATAGCCCGAGGCGTGCGTGCTCAGAGCCGCTTCTAGGTCCGCCTCGCTCTTCTCATTGCTCTGGACGTGCGCGCCGAGCGGAAACCGGTGCTCAAAGCGGAGCTGAAACCGATCGGACCAGCCAAGCTCGTCGAGCAACTCTCGGCGCGTCCATCGCGTTCTGCCATCGTTGCGCCCAACGAGGTCGCCCAGCGTATGTGCCAGCTCAACGATCTGAGCGCGTGCGACGGCATCCAATGTGAGATTCAGTTCGACGGTACGTGGGGCGCCGAGTGTGATTTCGAGGCGGCTGAAGAAGCGTTCGAAATCCGCTTCGGACAGCTCCGATGCCTGCAACAATTGTTCGATGATCGACTTCCAGCTGCCATTCCGCCAATCAGCCAACGACCGGTCAGGGTGGCTTGCCTTTTCCCGGAAGAAGTCCGCCGAATCCCGGTCCTGCACACCGAACTTTCCCCTGTCGGCGGTGGACGGGAAATGCGAGGAGATATAGCGGAGCTGGACAAACTTTCCCGGAAACTCACTCTCGAGCATCGTGAAAGACGTGGCGCAGTCCGCGATGACATTGTCGGTACCGAGCAGGAGGCCCAGAATGCCAACGGCTTTCGGCTTGCTAGAAGATTTGTACTGGTGCCCGACAACTCTTCCCGCGATGCCGATCACAAGATCGTCGAACATCCCAGCCTGGTCATCGGCCAGAGCCACAAAGGCGAGCGTGCCATCCAGGATCGCCTGATAGGCAAGTGCCGCAGAGGCCCGGTCCTGATACCTTAACCCATGTCTCGATGCACGCTCGCCCGACCCCGATGCCTTTACCATGGCTCCGTTTGCCGGATTTGCTTCCGCTCCCGCACCCTTTCGCGACCCGACTACGCCGCAATCCGCGCCGCCGCAATCCGCCTGATTGCCTTAAATGGGGAGTGTCGCGGGCGCATGTTTGGCGTGAACCAAGAACGCGGTGATTACGAGCTCATCACTGAATGTCTGCTTTAGCGAGCGCCCGACCGAATCCGCGGTCAGTTAGCGGCCAATGTCGGGTTCCGGGACGGCCGTTCATCGCGCAAGCCTTCCGTACCGGGGCCGAGTGCAAATGCGTGCATACGGTCGCATCTGTCACGTTTGTCGACCGGCCATCGAACGCCCGCAATTTGCGCAATTCCACCCTTCATTGGATCGACCGGAAGGGCCGCAACAGGTCGAAATCGGAATTTCAAACTGAGATCGCGGCGGTCCTCCCAAACCGGTTGCCGCGGTTCGCCCGCGCCACTATGCTGCCGGGCGCGATTTCTCCAATACCGAAAAGGAATACGGTTCCATGGCTTTCATCTCGGACGCCCTGTCCCGCGTCAAGCCTTCTGCGACCATGACAATCACGCAGAAGGCGCGCGACCTGAAAGCCGCGGGCAAGAACATCATCTCGCTCTCGGTCGGCGAGCCGGACTTCGACACGCCCGACAACATCAAGGAGGCGGCGATCGCGGCGATCAAGCGCGGCGAGACCAAGTATCCGCCGGTGCTCGGCATCCCGCCGCTGCGCGAGGCGATCGCGCGCAAGTTCGAGCGCGAGAACGGGCTCGACTACAAGCCCTCGGACGTGATTGTCGGCACGGGCGGCAAGCAGATCCTCTATAACGCCTTCACCGTCACTATGAACAAGGGCGACGAGGTCATCATTCCAGCGCCGCACTGGACGAGCTATCCGGACATGGTGCTCCTCAACGGCGGCGAACCGGTGATCGTGCCGACCCGGCTCGAGGAGGGCTACAAGCTTAGGGCCGAGGCGCTCGATCGCGCGATCACGCCGCGCACCAAGTGGGTCATCCTCAACTCGCCATCAAACCCGTCGGGCGCCGCCTATACGCGCGACGAGCTGAAGGCGCTGACCGACGTGCTGGTGCGCCATCCGCATGTCTGGGTGCTGAGCGACGACATGTACGAGCACCTCGTCTACGGCGACTTCACTTTCACCACTCCGGTGCAGATCGAGCCGTCGCTGAAATCCCGCGCGCTGACCATGAACGGCGTGTCGAAGGCCTACGCCATGACCGGCTGGCGCATCGGCTACGCGGCCGGACCAGCTGAGCTGATCAAGGGCATGGACATCGTCCAGGGCCAGCAGACCTCGGGCGCCTGCACGATCGCGCAATGGGCGTCGGTCGAGGCGCTGAACGGCCCGCAGGACTTCATTCCCGCCTGCCGCAAGGCGTTCGAGGAGCGGCGCGACCTCGTCGTCTCGATGCTGAACCAGGCGAAGTTCCTCAAGTGCCCGAAGCCGGAAGGCGCGTTCTACGTCTACCCGTCCGTCGCCGAGGCGATCGGCAAGACGGCGCCCTCGGGCAAGGTGATCGCGACCGACGAAGACTTTGTCAGCGAGCTTCTCGGAGAGACCGGCGTCGCCGCAGTGCACGGGACCGCATTCGGGCAAGGGCCGAACGTCCGCGTCTCCTACGCGACCTCGCTCGGGCTGCTCGAAGACGCCTGCAAGCGGATTCAGACGTTTACCGCATCGCTCAGGTGAGAAAGATCCCTTCTCCCCGTTCACGGGGAGAAGGTTAGGACGAGGGGCGGGGCGCAGATTGCGACCGTCCATCGGGCGCGCGCCCTCGTCTCACGCCGCCGGCGCCCGCGGGATCGGGACGTTGAAGGTCTGCGGCGCCAGCACGACGTTGAGCGCGAGGATGAGGACGGTCGCAACCGTCACCGCGGCCGGCGTCAGGAACAATCGGGCCCAGTCGGGCGAAATGCAACCTGGCGGAAGCGAATTTTCAGCCCGAAGTTTCGCCCCTGTTCAATTCCCTGTTCCGGCTCAGAACGGGTCGAAAATTCCCTGCAAAGTACGCCGCCAATTCCCTGTTCTGGTGGGAGGCGGGGGCGCAACCGGCGGATTGCAAGCTGACAGGTCTCTGAAATTACGACGGTTTTCGGCGCGGCCGCGAACGGGGCATGCGAAAAATTCCCTGCTAGCAGGGAATCTCGAATCGGCCTTTCCCGATCGGCGCCGGCAACGCGACGGTCCTACGCCGCGAGCTGTTTTTCCAGTTTGCCCAGCACCTCATAGCACGGCAGCACCTGCGCCACGCTGGCGTTGGGCTCTCTGCCCTCGCGGATGGCGGCGAAGAACTCGCGGTCCTGCAGTTCGATGCCGTTCATCGACACGTCGACCTTGCTCACGTCAATCTTTTCGTCCTTGCCGGTGAAGAGGTCGTCGTAGCGGGCGATGTAGGTCGCGCTGTCGCCGATGTAGCGGAAGAAGGTGCCGAGCGGCCCGTCGTTGTTGAACGACAGCGACAGCGTGCAGATCGCGCCGTTGGCGCATTTCAGCTGGATGCTCATGTCCATGGCGATGCCGAGGGTGGGGTGAATCGGCCCCTCGACCGCGTTCGCCTTCACGATCGGCGAACGGGCCTGATAGGCGAAGAGGTCGACCGTGTGCGCGGCGTGGTGCCAGAGCAGGTGGTCGATCCAGCTACGCGGCTGGCCGAGGGCGTTCATGTTGGTGCGGCGGAAGAAATAGGTCTGCACGTCCATCTGCTGGATATGGAACTCCCCCGCCAGAATGCGTTTGTGGACGAACTGGTGGCTCGGATTGAACCGCCGCGTGTGGCCGACCATGGCGACGAGGCCTGTTGTCGCCTGCATCGCCGCGACCGCGTCGGCGTCCTCGAGGCTGTCGGCGAGGGGGATCTCGACCTGCACGTGCTTGCCGGCCTCAAGGCACTGGATCGCCTGGGCGGCATGCATCTGGGTCGGCGTCGCCAGGATCACGGCGTCGAGGCCGGGCAGCTTCAGCGTCTCGGAAAGCTCGGTCGTCGCATGGCCGACGCCGTATTTGGCGGCCGCCTCCTGCGTCTTGTCGAGTTCGCGCCCGACGAGCGAGATCACCTCGACCCCGTCGATCAGTCTGATGCCGTCGAGATGCTTGAGGCCAAACGCGCCGGCGCCCGCGAGCGCGACTTTGATAGTCTTTGTCATGAGTTGCTCCCCGAGTTTGCCCGTGCTTGTAGGGCGAGCTCGTTGAGCCCGCCTCCGCGCGGACAGCGATCGCCCCCTACAAAGCCCTCAGGCGGCGTTTTCCAGAATGAGATGGCCGACGGCGGTGTTGGATGCCGGGACATGGTAGAACCGGTGCGCCACCTTCGGCTTCGGGCCTCCCGCGACGACGTCCGACATGGCGCCGCGCGCGATCAGCCACATCACGAGCTCGATGCCCTCCGAGCCCGCCTCGCGGACGTATTCGATGTTGGGCATCTGAGCCAAGCCCTTGGGGTCGTCGACCAGCCGGTCGAGGAACATATTGTCCCACGCCTTGTTGATCAGACCCGCGCGCGGCCCCTGCAACTGGTGGCTCATGCCGCCGGTGCCCCAGATGTGGACGTTCAGATCCTCCGGATAGCTCCGGATCGCCTTGCCGATCGCCTTGCCGAGGGCGAAACAGCGGGCCCCCGACGGCACTGGGTGCTGCACGACATTGACGGCGAAGGGTATGATCTTGCACGGCCACACGTCGACCTTGCCGAAGACGCAGCTCAGCGGCACCGTGAGGCCGTGGTCGACGTCGATCTCGTTGACCACGGTCAGGTCGAAGTCCTGCTGAATCACCTCGGAGGCGATGTGCGAGGCCAGCTCCGGGTGGCCGATGACCTTCGGCACCGGGCGTGGGCCATAGCCTTCGTCCGCCGGGTTGAACTCGGGGCCGGTCATGATCGCAAACGTGGGGATCAACTGAAGGCTGAATGCGGTGGCGTGGTCGTTGTAGACAAGGACAATCACGTCGGGCTTGTGCGTCTTCACCCATTCCTTGTCGAAGTCGTATCCGGCGAACACCGGCTTCCAATAAGGCTCCTGGGTCTTGCCGTGATCGAAGGCTGCTCCGACGGCCGGGATGTGCGAGGTGTAGAGGGAGGCGGTGATGCGGGCCATGGTTCCGTGTTCCTTGAGTCGCTCAGATGCCCGGTAACGCTCAGCCTTTCGGCGGGCGCTGGGCGTCGCCGTCCTCGCCAATTTTGCGGTTGCCCTCGATCGAGCGGCCGCCCTTGATCATCATGTCGCGATAGTCCTGCTCGCTCATGCCGGTCATGGAACCGGCCATCTGCTGGAAGCTCTTGCCGTCGGTCGCGCCGATCTTCGACAAAAAGTAGATGTTGCCGCCGAGCGCCATCATGCGGTTGAGGTCACGGTCGAGAACCGCCTGCTTCTGCTCCTCGGTCATCTTCCACTCGTCGAGATAGGCGCGCTCGTTCGCCTTGAAGCGGGCGCGGTTCTCGGCCTTCATCAGCGACATGCAGAACTGGTTGAGCCAGTAGCCCTTGCGCGATTGCTCGGCGTCGAAGACGATCGTGCCGGGGATGTCCTTGAACTCCTTGTCGAGCGCCATGGTTCAGCCTCCTGTCCCTTCGGGCCAATAGAGACGCATCGGATTGTCAACGAGCAGCTTTTGCTGCAGCTCCGGGGTCGGCGCGATCGACGGCAGGATGTCGACCAGCAGGCCGTCGTCGGGCATGTGGTCCTTGAGATTGGGATGCGGCCAGTCCGTTCCCCAGATCACCCGGTCGGGAAAGGTCTCCACGACCTTGCGGGCGAAGGGCGCAAAGTCGCGATAGGGGCGCCGCTCGCCGTTCAGCGCCGGCGGCCCCGAGATCGATAGGCGCTCGGCGCCCGACACCTTGGCCCAGACGTTGGCGTTCTCGCGCATGAATTTGAGGAAAAGCGCGAACTCGGGGCCCTCGACCGCCTTCGTCAGGTCAGGCCGGCCCATGTGATCGACGACGACCGTTGTCGGCAGGGCGGTGAAGAAGTCCCAAAGCTCCGGCAGGTCCACGGCCTCGAAATAGATGACGACGTGCCAGCCGAGCCTGGCGATGCGCCCGGCGATCTCCATCAGCTCGTCCTTCGGCGTGAAGTCGACGAGGCGCTTGACGAAATTGAAGCGGACGCCGCGGACGCCGGCGGCATGGAGCGAACGGAGTTCGTCATCCGTCACGCTGCGCCGGACCGTCGCCACGCCGCGCGCGCGGCCGCCGCTCGCCATGCAGGCGTCGACCATTGCGCGATTGTTGGCGCCGTGGCACGTCGCCTGCACGATCACGTTGCGGGCGAAGCCGAGGTGGTCGCGCAGCGCGAAGAGTTCTGCCTTGCTGGCGTCGCAGGGCGTGTATTTGCGCTCGGGCGCATAAGGAAACTCGGCTCCGGGGCCGAACACGTGGCAATGCGAATCGACGCTGCCGGGCGGCAGGACGAAGTCGGGCTTGGTCGGACCGTCATACCAGTCGAGCCAGCCCTTGGTCTTTTCGAACGGCCCGCTGACGGGCTTAGCCTTAGCGCTCATGGCCGTCGCCTCAGTCGATGTATTTCAGGCCGGCTTTCTCAAGCGGCCCGCGCATTGCGTACATGTCGAGGCCCAGCACGCCGGAGGCAAGCTTGGCCCGCTTGTCCCCCTCGTTGGCTTCGCGCGCGGCGGCCGCGGCGACCGTCTTCTCGGCCCAGGCCGCGGGCACAACGACCACGCCGTCGTCGTCGGCGACGATCGCGTCGCCGGGATTGACGAGGGCGCCGGCGCAGACGACCGGAATGTTGACCGAGCCCAGCGTCGCCTTGACCGTGCCCTTGGCGGAAATGCACTTGCTCCACACCGGGAAGCCCATGTCGGTCAGCGTCTTCACGTCGCGCACGCCGGCGTCGATGATGAGCGCTTGCGCGCCGCGCGCCTTGAACGAGGTCGCGAGCAGGTCGCCGAAATACCCATCGGTGCATGGGGCGCTGATCGCCGCGACGACGACGTCTCCCGGCTGGATCTGCTCGGCCGCGACATGCATCATCCAATTGTCGCCGGGATGCAGCAGCACCGTAACCGCCGTGCCGGAGACCTGCGCGCCCGGATAGATCGGCCGCATGTAGGTCTGCATGAGACCCACGCGGCCCATCGCCTCGTGAACGGTGGCGACGCCGAAGGTGGACAGCTTGTCGACGGCCGCGCGGTCGGCGCGCGCAATTTTGCGGCGGACGACGCCGAGTTCGGTCATGGTCAATCTCTCCCTGTCGGCTCTGATATTCGTTGCAATCCGGACGCCTTCATAGTCCTTGCGGCGCCAAGGCCACTTGGCGCAAGCGGTCATACTCCAATTTGTCGACTTCCACGGCATTAGGCTCGCCGAGGTCGTTCAGGTGCACGCGATGGGTTTCGCGCGCGCTGAAGGCCGCGATCGCCGATATGACGGTGACGCCGAAGGCGCAGGCGCCGATCGTTAACGGCACATTGGTCGAGCCCGGCGGAGCGATGGTGGCGAATGCCGCCGGCAGCAGCGCTGTGATCATCGTACCGACGTTCTGCGCGATCGCCATCCCCGAGACGCGCGCCCGGGTCGGAAACAGCTCGGGGTAGAAGCTCGGAAAGACCGCGTTGTAGCCCTGGTAGACGATGCCCCACATGAGGATCGAGAAGACGAAGGCGAGCGGCACGTTCTTGATGCTGATGGCGTAGAGATAGGCGAAAGACAGAAGGCCCGCCGCGAGAGAGCCGACAATCATCGGAGTCCGACGGCCGATCCGGTCGGCGAGATCCCCGACGAAGGGAATGACGACCACCGCAACAATGTTTCCGACCACCGGGATCCACAGATAGACGCTCTTATCCATGCCGACGCCATAGCTGGGCTGCACCGCGTAGGCCGCGCCGAAGATGGTCGCCACGACAGGGATGACATTCATCAGCGCCATGCACACCACACGGAGCATGTCGTCCCAGTGATTGGTCAGCGCGTCGATCACCGGGGCCCTTGGGACCTCGCGATGCGCCCGCTCCTCGGAGAAGGCTGGCGTCTCTTCCACCTCACGCCGGATCGCATAGCCCGCGACGAGCACGACAACGCTGAGCAGGAACGGCACGCGCCATCCCCAGGACATGAACGCCTCCTTCGACAGCGCGTAGCTCAGGGGCAGGAAGACGGCCGCGGCGAGGATCTGCCCGGCCTGCACGCCCTGCAGCGTGAAGCTTGCGAAATAGCCTCGTCGGCCGAAAGGGGCGTGCTCGAGAATCATCGAGCTCGCCCCCGAGATTTCGCCCGCGACGGCAAACCCCTGGACGAGGCGCAATATGACAAGAAGCGCCGGCGCCCAGATGCCCGCCTTGTCGTAGGTCGGAAGCAGGCCGACCGCCATCGTCGATAGGCCCATGAGGAACAGGCAGACGAGCAACACATTCTTTCGTCCGTGCCGATCCCCCCAATGGCCGAGGACGATCGCGCCGATCGGCCGGGCGACATAGCCGACCCCGTAGGTCGCGAGCGACGCGACAATGGCGACCGTCGGATTGCTGGACGGGAAGAACGTTTGCGGGAACTGAACTGGACCCTATTCGTGGGACCACGGGAGGTCGGATTTAAGGTGTAATCTCGCCTGCCCTTGTCTTTCATGAATCAAGCCGTTTCTTGCTGCTTCTGCCTCTGCTGTGGGTATGTGGGCAACGCGTTTGCGTTGTCCAAGCGAAGCGGCATATCCACAGCCCTCGCCGCCGCCTCGGTCTTGTCCATGCCGGCGCGCCACACCGCCATCGGCATCTGGTTGTTCATCGCCTGGTGCGGGCGCCGAAAGTTGTAAAAGGTCATCCAGGAGCCGATGCCGGCCCGCGCCTCGCGGCCGTCGGCGTAGGCTTTCAGATGCACCTCTTCATACTTGATGGAGCGCCACAGCCGTTCGATGAAGATGTTGGACTGTATCGCCAACAGCACCCTGTGCCGGGGTGTCGACGACAAAGGCCACCATTACCCACCCCTTCTTGCCGACGAGCGGAAGAGAGATCGATGTCGTCGGACGCGTGAAGCACTGGGGTGAGGACCGTGTCGTCTATCTGAACGACGGCGGCCGGGTGCAATCGATTTCCGCAGCGTTCACCGACATTGGCCAAGAAGACGACTTCCGGCGCATCGCTGCTGGTCGGGCTGCGTTCCGTTCCTGTGATCTGCTGGAGCTGTGCCGCCGGCTTGACGCCCTCCTGTGCGTCCCAGCCGCTGGACGTGTGTAAATCAAATTACGCCGCGCATGTAAAGTCCATTATGCCGTATCTGAGGGAACCCTGAGCATTAATCACGACATAGGCGGTGCATTTTGGCCGGTTCTTGGGGAATGGTGGTTGACACAGTGTCACGTGCGGCGTATTTATATTTACACACGGTGGAGCTGACAGTGGCCAAGGCAAAGTCCAGGAATGAAAAGAGGGAGGCGCTGGCTCGCGATGGCGCACTCAATCTCCATCCCGAAGCGGTCCGCGATGCCTT
Organism: uncultured Alphaproteobacteria bacterium; assembly: GCA_963822215.1. GTDB lineage: Bacteria > Pseudomonadota > Alphaproteobacteria > Rhizobiales > Beijerinckiaceae > Roseiarcus. Next base: position 626,214 of record CAWGGX010000010.1, on the reverse strand, counting down.
GTTCGCCGACAACGCCTTTTTCGATCCCGCCGACCTGGTGCAGGTTCGCTACGAGATGGTGCGGCGCCATGAGGTGGACGACCAGGCGATCAGCGAGGTTGCGGCAAACTTCGGCGTGTCGCGGCCAACCTTCTACAAGGCGCAGGCGGCGCTGGCGACTGCAGGGCTTGCTGGATTGCTTCCCAAGCAGCGCGGGCCGAAGGGCGGGCACAAACTGTCGCAGGAGATGCTCGCGTTCGACACCGAGTTGCGAGCCGGGAGCCCGGTCATAACCATGCCCGAACGGCTCGCCGCCCTCGAGGCTCGGTTCGATGTCAGAGTCCACCGACGTAGCCTGGAACGTGCTGTGGCGCGTAAAAAAAATTGACGGACGCCGATCTGTCCTTCGCCGCCGGCCAGCCGGCCGCCGCCTACGAAGCCCTGCGCGCGGCCGTCTTGAGTGGCCACTCGAACGGCCAGCGCGGCCTCGCCATCCTTGTTCACCGCGGGCTTGCGGCATGGGCCGGCGAGCTGAAGCCGGAGGCGCCACCTGCGTCGCCATCGTCCACGACGCCCGGCCCGTCCATTCGTTCGGCCGCTCCGGCATCGACGCCGAACGAACTCACCCGCGTTCTGGCCGGAATCATCGTTGCTCTGACGACAGGGGACATCCATGCACATGCCTGACCTCAAGGTCACTGCCGACCACCTGCGCCGCGATGCCTATCTCTACGTCCGCCAATCCACCCTTCGGCAAGTCGCCGAGAACGTCGAGAGCACGCATCGCCAATACGCGTTGCGCGACCGAGCCGTGGCGGCGGGCTGGCCGGTCGAGCGGATCCATACGATCGACAACGACCTCGGCAAATCCGGTTCGAGCGCAACGGCGCGCGATGGCTTCCAGCACCTCGTCAGCGAGGTCGCTCTGGGCAGGGCCGGCATCGTCATGGGCTTGGAGGTCTCTCGACTGGCGCGCAACTCGGCCGATTGGCACCGCCTGATCGAACTCTGTTCCTTGAGCGGCACCCTCATTCTCGACGAAGACGGCATCTATGACCCCGTCTCCTTCAACGACCGGCTCCTGCTCGGCCTCAAAGGGACGATGAGCGAGGCCGAGTTGCACCTTATCAGGGCACGTCTGCGTGGCGGAATCCTCAACAAGGCGCGCCGCGGCGAACTCGAGATCCGGCCGCCGGTCGGCTTGCTCTATCGTCCCGACGGCAAGATCGTGCTCGACCCCAACATCGAGGTGCAGAGCGCGATCCGCATGCTGTTCGACACCTTCGATCGAACCGCCAGCGCCATGAAGACGGCCCGCTTTCTTCGCGAGCAAGGCCTGCAGTTCCCGTCGCGACTGCAGTCCGGCCCCAACAAAGGGGAACTCGTTTGGGCGCTGCCCAATCATGCTCGGGTCCTGCAGGTCCTGCATAATCCACGCTATGCCGGGGCCTTCGTCTTCGGCCGAATGCGCAGCCGCAGGCGTCCCGATGGCAGCACCGCCATCATCAAACTGCCCAGAGGGGAGTGGCAGTTCGTCATCAAGGGCGCGCATGCCGGGTACATCGACTGGGAGCGCTTCGAAGCCATCCAACAGCGCTTGACCGACAATGGCGGCGCCTTCCGAGCCGATCGCCGCAGCGGGCCACCCCGCGAAGGCCCGGCCCTATTGCAGGGCCGGGTGCTGTGCGGCATTTGCGGTGAGCGAATGGGTGTCCAGTATCATCGCAGGCGCGGCGACGAATACGGGCGACCCGACTATGTCTGCCAGGAGCTCCTCGTTCGCCGGGGCGGCAAGATCTGCCAGACCGTGCCCGGCAAGGCAGTCGACGCGGCAATCGGCGCCCTTCTCGTCGAGTTGGTCACACCAATAAATCTGGAGGTGACGCTGGCCGTCCAGCAAGAACTCGAAAGCCGCGCCGCCGAGATCGATACGGCGCGCCGCCAGCATGTCGAACGCACCCGCTATGAGGTCGAACTGGCGCGCCGCCGCTATATGAACGTCGACCCCGACAATCGCCTCGTCGCCAACTCGCTCGAAGCCGAATGGAATGAAAAGCTCCGTATCCACAGCGATGCCGCCGCCGAGTATGATCGCCGGGCCCGCGAGCAGGCCGCCGCATTGGATGAGCAAGCGCGTCTGCGCATTCGCGAACTCGCCGAACAATTCCCCCGCGTCTGGAATGATCCCCGCGTGCCCTCGGCCGAACGCAAGCGCATCTTCCGTCTGCTCGTCGAAGATATAACCTTGCAGAAAGGCCAGACCACGATCACCGCCAATCTGCGCCTGTCTGGCGGCGCCACCCGTACCCTGGTGCTGCCACGTCCGTTGTCCATCGCCGATATCCGTAGGGTCAAGGCGGAGATCGTCGCCGAAGTCGATCACCTCTTGAACCATCACAACGATCCTGAAATCGCCGAAATCCTGAACGGCCGAGGCTTCCGCACCGGAGAGGGCTTGCCCTACGATCCCAGAAAGATTCACGACATCCGCAAAAACCATAACCTATCAAGCCGTCCCGATCGCCTTCGTCGGCTCGGCATGCTCACAACACGTCAACTTGCCGACCACTTCGAAGTCTCGCAGTCAGCCATCCAAAAATGGGGCCGGCAGGGGCTGATCAAGAAATCCTACCACGACGGCTTGCGTGACCTATGGGAAGTCCCCGCTGAACAAATCGTCGTGAAGGGGCGCCCCGGCCGGGCAGCCTCGGCCCATCTCGCCCCAATTGGTACGCCACTATCCGAATGAGGTGCAGTATGAAACACACTCCTTGTCCATGAAGCGGCCGCGTCCGTCCATCGAAATCGCGACGCCAGCCGCCGCGAGCTTGCCGACGAAAGCCTCGGCGGTGAAAGTGGAGCCCTGATCGGTATTGAAAATCCTCGGCTTTCCGAACCGAAGCAGCGCCTCCTCCAGCGCCGCCGCGCAGAAGCTCGCGTCGTTGGTGTTCGACAGCCGCCACGCCAGAACCGCCCGGCTGGCCCAGTCGATGATCGCCACCAGATAGAGGAAGCCGCACGCCATCGGGATGTAAGTCACGTCGGCCGCCCACACATGGTTCGGCTCGGTGATCGCCAGGCCGCGCAGGAGATAGGGATAGATCTTGTGGCCGAGGGCGGCCTTGCTCGTGCCGGGACGCGGAACCAGCGCCTCGATCCCCATCGTGCGCATCAGACGCCGCACCCGCTTGCGGTTGACTCCGCAGCCCTCCTTGTTGAGTTCAAACGTCATCCGACGCGATCCGTAGAACGGCAGCTCCAGATGCAGTTCGTCGATCCGCCGCATCACCGCCAGATCGTCCGCCCCGGGCTCTGGCTTGGGGCGATAGATCCCCGAGCGCGCCACATTCAGCAGCACGCATTGCCGACGAACCGACAAATCCGCCGGGCGCTCCACCATCGCCCTTCGATCGGGCGCGCTCATCGCCCTGGCCTCCTGGCCAAGAAATCCCGTTCAACCGTCAGCTGGCCGATCTTGGCGTAAAGCCTGGCCGCCTCACGTTCGCGCTCCTCCTCGCCATCGCCCGAAACGCTCGCCCCGCGCGCGAACAGGCTCGCGACATTGTCGAGAACCTGCTTCTTCCAGGCATAAATCTGGTTCGGATGCACCCCGTGCCGCTTCGCCAGATCCGGAACCGTCGCATCCTCGCGAAGCGCCTCGAGCGCAACCTTCGCCTTGAACGCCGCATCAAACTTCTTGCGTGACTTCATCATTTTCTCGCTCCGTCGGTTGCGACAGAGCAGGACATTTCACACCTTACCCAATGGTCCTAAATCCGGGGTCCAGTTCACGGGTCACGGTCGCGGCCTACAACCTGAATGGCGAAGCTAGCCCAATTGCCGTCGCGGCAGGTGAGAATTGAGGGTCAGGAAGGCCGTGTCAACCGTACTTTCGGTCATGACCACGGGCTTCTGAAAGTCCGTTAAACAATACAAGCCGGCTTTGCGGGACCGAAAGAGTTACGGGTCTCATAGGTAGGGAGCAGAAGGGGGGAAGCTCTGGAGACACCTTCACGCCATGCGCCTCGGGCATTCTGATGATGATGGAATTCTCTCCTCATCTCATTCACCCGATGGCGACCCCGAATGCATTCTCAGGCCGAACCATCATTGGATCGTCACGGCGAAGTTTCAAAGGGTGACGGTCAATCGCCTTTCGAGCCGTCAGCTTGGGCATTGCTGCGAACGAACAACTCGCCCTCCGCTTTAGCCAGGCCGAGGAAGTAGGCCAAGTGATCGAGATGGGCTGCGACCGCCATTGCCTCTAATTGGGCCGCCAAACTCGCGGCGTAACGTGCAACTTCAAGCGCCTCCGGTGATATTGCGGGGGGAGAAGGGATCTCGGGAGCCATCCTGGATCGCCTTAGAGATCTTTGGTGAAGTTGGAGATCGACCTCGGCCGCGGCAAGCAACGCGTCCATAGCGCCCGAATTGGACGCACTCTCACAAACTCTCAAAGTCGCGGGATCTGCTCCGTCTTCCCCGTAGGGATGCCGTCGTGCCGCGGCTTAATCGCAGAGCATCACATTTTCTCTACCGAGGCAAGGTAATTATTGTGCACATCAAATAGTAAGCTTGGTTTCATAATTCGCTGTTCCCGCGGCTAACCCACCGCCGGCGTCGCCTACATTTGATTCACGGGGAGCCTCTACATGATGACTTTAGGGCGGCCAACCACGTCGATTGAGCCAGATCAAAGCGCGCACGCCGTAGCTGGAATAGGAAGCACTCGTTGCCGCGCCAATGCGGTCAACTTTGAACAGCCGATATCTTTCCCCATTGGGCATATGTTTGGCATTCGACAGTTGCTTCTGAGGCCATGTCGCCTCGAATTGGGCAAACCCCTGCCTTGAGGACTGAACGCCGATGAGCGTGAGAACTCACGGTCCAACGCGAGAAGTGCTTATCTACGATTTTGCCGCGTTTGCGCCAAAGGCGACTGAGCGCCTTGAGCACAGCGCCGCGTTCCGCAACGCGCCGAAGAACGACATCACGACGAACCGTGAAGGCGCCCCATCGCCGACGTGCTTCTCTGTCCCAGACCTAAGCGAAATAGACGACCTCGGCCGCGCAATTTCGGCAGCCGCTGACATCTCAACCGGGGATCGGCCTATCGTCAATCTCCCTGTTCCGAGCGCCATTGCGCCGAATGCACCGGAATACTCGGCCAGCGTACAGGCGGCATGGTTTCTCGTGCGCACATTTCTAAGTATTAGAAGTGCTGAGCGGCGTCAGGCTGTTCTCAATTACGTTGCGGAACAGGCGCGATCCGACAAGGGGTAAAGAGCCAGGCGACGTCTGCTTAGCTTGCTTTCGGACGCCGGTTGCCAATCCACACAGCTGCTATCCGTAAACTTTGCGTGCATGCCCCGTCGGACCTGAGGGACACCCGAAGACGAGCCTTTTAGCAGTCACCATTGGCAGCCCGCCTCAGGCGTTCCGGTGATGATGGGAATCCCTCCTCATCTCGTTCACTCGGCGGCAACTCCAAATGCCTTACTCAAAGCCGAACCATCGGCGGACGGCCGCAAATTGAACGGGGGGCGCGGCGAAAGGGCAAGACTTTCAAAGCATTGCTCGACTGCCGTGGCGGACTGGCGTATGGTTGCCGCTTGGTGGGCGACGGCAACGGTCGCAATGAGCTGTCTCAGGGACGGGGGCTCGGCAACCATTGAGGGCGCGTCATGCCCCTGTTTACTTACGATGCCTATCCCAATGTCGAGGCCGGCTGCGCCCGTGAAGCGGCTCGCGTCTTTGCCAATCTGCGGGCCAAAAGCGACTACGGCGCTGGCGGCGAATGCACGTTCCTCGAAGCCAACCCGAGATGCCTTAAGACCTTTGAGGCGTTCATCGGAAACTTTCGCGGCCATGGCGTCACGGCTGCCCGCGACGTCTCGATAACGGTCGAGCAGCAAGCCGACCTTGCGGGGCCGAAAGAGTCACGGGTCTTATAGGTAGGGAGCAGAAGGGGGGCCTGGGTCAGACACCTTCAGGCCGTCCCCTTCAGGCATTCTGATGATGATGGAATTCCCTCCTCACCTCATCAGCCCAATGCCAACTCCCCGAGCCCAACCTCGATCAAGCAACATGCTTCTCCTCGACGGGGATCGCCGCCTCGGCAACCTCCATCGCCTTCAGCCACATCACCTTCGCCGCCTCCTCCTTCCGCGACTGAGCGCACAGCAGTCCACCATGCAGCGGCAAGGCGACAATCCCTCTGCGCATGAACACTTCAAGCACCGCCATCAGGACCCGGCTCTCGGTGAACATGAGGCCGAACCCGAGGCGTCGACCGAAGGCCTTGCCCAGCAAAAGGAGACCGCACCGCGGCCTCCTTCTGTGTCAACTCATTTCTTAGTAGAACGCTCGTGGGCGGTCTTGGTGTGTTCGCGACCCTTCGCGAGGCCTTCGACTTCCTGTACGAGGAAGGCCAGTCGGCGCCCAAGATGATGAACGTCGGCATGCATATGCGTCTTCTCGGCCATCCCGGCCGGGCGTCAGGGCTCGCGCGCTTTCTCGACTACGTGAAAGGCAAGCCCGACGTTTGGAATTGCAAGCGCGAGGATATCGCGCGGCGCTGGCTGGCCGAACACCCTTGCGAGGTCGCGTGATGATGCGCCGGAAAATCGAGCCGATCGACGTCGAGGCCTTCGCGCCGTTCGGCCAGGTCCTCCAGCCAACCGTTGGCCAGGGTCGCCAGGATCTGATTGAGGAGCTCACGAACGGACGAGCCACTGCACGGCCACGGCTGTCGATCTCGACCGTGGAGCCGAAAACGTTGCCGGTCACGGCCGTGAAGATGGAGCGGCATGTCCATTCCTCCCAGGCTTTCGCGCCGCTCGATGGCGCAAGCTATCTTGTCGTGGTGGCGCCGCATGGGCCGGATGGTCTGCCGGATCTGGATGGGCTCCGCGCCTTTCGCGTCCCGGGCGACACGGCGATCAACCACAGGGCCGACACCTGGCGCCATCCCCTGACGCCGCTCGAACGGATGGGACGGTTCGCCGTCCTGACGTGCGTGGACGGAACCGCCGCAGACGAGCAATTCGTCGACCTCTCTCAACCTGTCCGGATTGGGAGGTGAAACGCTCGGCCTGACGAAAGCGTGTCGTAACGTCCGGGGCGGCCGCGGACTTCCGCGGCGTCGCGCATCGCTCATGGCTGGCTTGTTCCCCGCAGGGTCGGGATTGAATTGTCCGCGTTGGTTTCCAACCGATCCGTAATGCATCCTCCTAAGCAAAAACCAGTTTGGTCACCGAAGACGGCTCGATCTCGGCAAGGTAGATCGCCCGGTCGCCGCCGAGCGCGATGCCGTGGGCGCCGTTCAGAGACGGCCGCGACCTGCCGAGGCGGGCGCCGTCCGGCGCAAAGGCGGTGACGCTCGGAACCTGATCGGTGACGAGAATGACGCCGTCTTCGCGCTCACACAGGTCCATCGGGCGACACAAACCCCTCCAGTCGGCCAGCCACTGTCCGTCGCGATCCAGAACCTGCACCCGATCGTTCTCGCGATCGCGCACCAATATGCGGTCCTGGCGATCAACAAGGATCGAATGGGGGGTCATGAATTGCCGCGGGCCTGCGCCGACCTCGCCGAAGCTCGCCCGCCACGCGCCGTCCGCGGAGAACGCGTGCACGCGGGCGTTACCGTAACCGTCGGCGACGTACACCGCGCCATCGGACGCCACGGTCGCTCGGGTCGGATGGTTGAACGGCTCGTCCCATCTTGGTCGGTGGCGTTCGCCAATGCGCAGAACAGGCCGGCCGGAGAGATCGAAGACGACAATCTGATGGGCGTCGCGATCGGCGATCCAGACGCGATCCCACGGGTCGATCGAAATCCCGTGCGAGTCGAAGATTTCGCCCTCGCCGTAGCTGCGGACGAAGGTCCCGTCCGGCTCGTAGACGATCACCGGCGGCTCGCCTCGCCGCAGGACATGCACGCGCCCCAGGGAATCGACTGCGACCTGGCTGACGCGCGCCGGCGCGAGACCGGAGGGACTGCGGCCGAAATCGCGTTCGACCGTGTAACGCCGACCGGCGAGCAGGATGGCGCCTCGTTGCCCACCAGATTTCCCAGGCGCGACAGGCGTCATTGCGCATGCTCCAGATACGCGGCGAGCTTTGGGGGCAAGCCGGTGGACGCTTTTGGCGCGGGGCGCCGGAAGCTGCCCTGCGAGGCTTTGATCGCCCGAAGCGCGACCAGCGCCTCGGCCTGCTTCACGGCGGCGGCAATCGGGTCCACCACCGGGACGTGAATGAGTTCGCGGGCGCGGGCGGCGAGCCCCGCAAGTGGCGCGCCAGCGAGGATCGCGACGTCGGCGTCGCGTTCGGCGACGGCGGCGTTGGCGAGCGCCACAAGCTCCGACCAATTCGTTTCGCGCGCATCCGCCAGGGAGCCGAAGCTGCGATCGAGCGCGACAACCCCTGCGCAGCGATCTTCGAGCCGGTGCATGGCGACGCAGTCGCGGTACCAGCCGCAGAGCGCGCTGGCGAAGGTGACGATCAGGAACCGGCCGCCAAGCATGCAGGCGGTCAGCATCGGGACTGCCTGGAGATTGGGGGTGCGGGCGCCGAAGCGGTAATTTCGCGTCTGATCTTCTGATCGGGGGTAGGCGCGTGGCTTGGATTGTGAGGTTGGTGAAAACCGGAGCTGACGGTGAGAGACAGTGCGCCGACGTCTTGAAGATCAACCGGCCTGATGATCTCGGTGATATCGCCAACTTAGGGTTGACCCTGGCCGAAGGGAAGCTGTTGCTGGCCGGCCTCCAACAGGAGATCGTCGCGGCGCAGGCCAAGGGCCACGCCGTTCGGCGGCCGGACTGCCGAAGCTGTGGCGAGGTGTGCCGAGTGAAGGATTACCGGGACCATGCGGTCGCGACACTTTTCGGCCAGGTCACGGTGCGGCTTCCCCGCTTTCGCTGTGCCGGGTGCGGCGGCAACGAAGCCGGCCATGGTTGGCCATCGTATTGCCGCTCGACGCCGGAGTTGGATCAGCTTCAGGCGCATCTGTCTGCCCTGATGACTTACCGGGTGGCTGCTGACGTGCTGCGGCAAATGTTCCCGGTCGATGCCGGAAACAACCCGGAAACTTTGCGTTTGCACACTCTGAAAATTGGTGCGGAGCTTCGGGATCAGGCCGCGGTGCGGCCTGATCCGGCGGCTTCCTCGATCACCGTGACCTTGGATTCGACTTTCATCCGCGGCTGCGAGGACGGCGAGCGGCATCTGGAGGTGCGGATCGGCAATGTTGAAACGGAGACTGGCGGGCGGCAGGTTTTCGGCGCCGTCGCCAGAGCCGATACGGACATCAAAGTGCTGATCCGCCGCAGCCTCGACGCGGTCGGGCGAACCGAGGACACGGCGCTGACCGCGTTCACCGACGGGTGCTCCGGGTTGCGGCGCATTTTGGCTGATGCCGGTGTCACCGAGACGCCAGTGCTCGACTGGTTCCACATCGCCATGCGGCTGCAGCACCTGGAGCAAACAGCCGGCGGTCTGTCGGCGGATGACCCGGCAAGGGTGGCGGCGAAGGCGGTGATTGTCGCGGAGGTCGAGCGCCTGCAGTGGAGGCTGTGGAATGGCAAAGCCAAGGATGCTGATATCAGCATCGGTCGTATCCGCACAGTGATGCATCATTTTCAGGGTGAACAAGGGCAGCCGAGGTCCATTGCGCCTTCGAGAAAGCTGTGGACCGCCTTGCACGCATTGGATGCTTATCTCACCGGACAGAGCGACTGGTTGGTCAACTACGCCGAGCGGTACCGTGCCGGATTGCGGGTCGGCACCGCGATCACCGAAGGGACGGCCAATTTTCTGGTGAACCGCCGGATGAACAAATCGCAGCAGATGCGCTGGTCGCGGCGAGGGGCGGATCTTCTGCTTCAGGTTCGCAGCGCCGTCTACAACGGCACGCTCTGCTCCGGCTTCGGACAGAGATTCCAGCCTGCCAACGACCCGCTCCCGCAAGCAGCGGTTGCGGCCTAACACCCCCAATCTCAAGGCAGTCCCCACAAAGCTGTCACAAAATCACTGCGCCGAAGGTCACGATGGGTCCGGCGCAGGTGAGGGCCCGTCCCGTCCGCTGCAGGGAGCAAGAGGAGTCGAAAACCAAGCAAAACTACTTGATAAAAGTGTATTTATCGATCTCGTTGGGGTCGTCGCCGACTGACGCCGCCGGCTACGGCGCTTCGGGCTCGAGGACGAGATCGAGCGCGGCCTCGAGATCTGCAAGCGCGTCACGCCGATCGGATGCTGTGCGGGCCAGGAGATGGACATGCAGTTCGAGCCCGTTCCGCCAGCCCCCGAATTTGCGCTGAACGCGCGCCAGAACAGGCTCGGGAAACGGGCCGGAGTCGAAGGCCGCAAGCATGCGCGGATCGCCGCGCTGGTCGCGCCCGACCGCAACGACCACCGCATCGCAGAACGCCGGGCAGTCGGCCGGGGCATAGACGGAGAAGACATAGCTCTTGCCCGTGATGCCCTGCCAGGAGACGAAGCGTCCCGCGAACGGGGTCTGTGACAACGTCGCCAAGGCGCGTCCGAAGTGCTCGCGGTCGCCGCCAGGCGCGGAAGACCGCCCCTCTCGCTTTGCCTGGGCGGGGCCGTTCGCTTCGACGCCGAGTCCATGGGACAGCATGGGGGGTCGCTCCGTTCCGTAACGGAAACGAAACTAGAACGTAACAAGATCATAGTCAAGCCAAAGCGCCGTCCGGGCGATCGGAGGCGGCGCCATGCCTGATGACCTCCATCAGCGACGGATCATGGGCGGCGGCTTCGGCGTTGAGCCGGTCGCAGGCGGTCTCGATCGTCTCTTGCAAGCGGTCTGCGAAGGCCCGCCGGGGGAGGCCAGGCGGAATGAGCGGAAGATACTCGATGACCGCCACGCCCGGTCGGCGCAGGAACCCGCGGCGCCGCCAGAAAAGTCCGGTGTTCAATGCGACGGGAAGGCAAGGCGCTGCGTTTCCTGCGTAGATGCCCGCTACGCCTGTTTTGTATCGCGGCGGCGCGCCGGGCAAGCGCCGGGTGCCCTCGGGATAGATGAACACCTGTCGGCCGGCGGCGAAGACGGGCCTTGCGGCTTCGACAATCTGCTGAAGCGCCTGACGACCTTGGGCCCTGTCGATCGCGATCTGCTTGGAAACGATCAGGTAGAGGCCGAACAGCGGAATGTAGGTGAGCTGGCGCTTGAGGATGATCGCGAAGTCTGGCGCATATTTGAGCAGCGCGAAGGTCTCGAGAAACGACTGATGCTTGGACGCGATCAGCACGGCGCCGGCCGGGATGTTCTCGATCCCGCGGTATTCGACCCTGAGTCCGCAGATCGCCTCGAGCAGCCAGACGGAGGCGGCCCGCCACAGGTTGGCCAGCGCAAAGACCGCGCGCCTTCCGCCGAGCAGCGCGGGCAAGCCCAGAACCATCAGGAGCACCAGGGTCAGGTAAAATAGAAGATTGAAGGCGATCGAGCGGACGACGAGCATGGCGGGATGGTCTTTGGCAGGAGCGGAGGGCTCTTCGGTTATCATCATTGCAGCGCGCGCAGGTGACGGAGAACGATCCGGCGGGAGAGAAAGCCGGTCAGCAGGGTGACAACGGCGGCGACCAGGAGGAGACCGGCGTATCCGTAGGCGCCGAGAACAAAGGAACCGAACAATGCGGCGATCTCGGCCCCGCCCGGAGAGGCGGCGGACCAGTGCGACAGGGCCGCCGCGGCAAGAAAGAAGGCGATCGCCGATCCGCCGCCGATCGCCGCGCCCTGGAGGCCGAGCCGCTGGAAATGGCTGTGAAATTGATTGGCGACGAACCGGTCCGAGGCGCCGACAAAATGCAGAACTTCGACGATCTCGCGGTTTTCCGCGACGGCGCCTCGGGTGGCGAATCCGATGGCGGTCGCCATGGCGATCATCACCAAGACGAACAGGGCCGCGGCGAGCGCGACGACGGCGCCGGCCATGACGCCGATCCGGGCGGCCCAGATGCGGTGATCATCGAGATCGGCCTGCGGGGCCTCCTGCGCCAGGGTCTGGCGCAGCGCCGCGACCTCGTTGTCCTTCTCGCCAGCCATGTGGACGACAATGATGCGCGGCACCGGCAGAACGCTGAGGTCGAGGCCGGAGCCGAGCCACGGCTGAAGCAGCTTTCGCGACTCATCGGCGCTGTAGGCGCGCACGCTCTGGACGCCCGCGCCCTTCGCCGCGAGCGCGGCGATCTTGTCGACCACGCGGTCGAGGTCGTCGGCGGGACCGGGTTTCACCTGGATCGTCACGTCGCTGAGAACGTCCGTCCGCCACTCCTGGGACGCCTGGGTCACGAGAAGGGCGCTGCCGGTGGTCAGGCAGGCGAGGAACGTCATGATGGCGACGACGACAACCAGCGCGCGTGCGGCGATCGAATTGCGCGGAATGAGCGGGACGCGCCGATCGATCGCCGGATCGGGCGCGTTCTCGACCTCGCCGTTCGTCGCGGGCTCTGTCATTCGGGCGCGCCGTCGAAAAGGACGACCTTGCCGTCGCCGACCACGAGTCGCCGAGCGAATCCGAACTGGTCCATGAGCTGCAGATCGTGGGTTGCGATCACAACTGCGGTTCCCAGCCGATGCAATTCGACGAACAGGCGCAGAAGCCGACGCGCGAGACCGGGATCGACGTTTCCCGTCGGCTCGTCGGCAAGCAGCAGTTCGGGGCGCACGATCAGCGCGCGGGCGATGGCGGCGCGCTGCTTCTCGCCGCCGGAAAGGACCGGAGGGATGGCGTTCATGCGCTCGCCAAGACCGACCCAGCGCAGGAGTTCGACGACCTCGGCGCGGTAGCTCGATTCCGCCCGGCCGAGGGCGCGTAGCGGGAGAGCGACGTTTTCATAGGTTGTCAGATGATCGAGCAGCCGGAAGTCCTGGAAGACGACGCCGATCCGCCGCCGCAGCGCGGTCAAATCGTCCTTGGTCAGCGTCGCCGAATCCTGCCCGAAGATGTGGATTGTTCCCCGCGTCGGGCGCAGCGACAGCAACATCAGGCGCAGAAGCGTCGTCTTGCCTGCGCCCGATGGTCCGGTCACGAACTGGAAGCTCTGCGGGGCGATCGAAAAATTGAGGTCGCTGACGACCTCCTCCCCCAGTCCATAGCGCAGGCCGACGTTTTCGAAGCGAAGCAAGAGGGCTTTACCGCGTTAGCGACGAGGAGGACCAGGTGGCGACCGAAGCGACGATCATGCGACAGCGCGAGATGGACGCTGGGCGCCGCCCGCGCCCAAAGCGGCCGGAGGTGGATCGATGGTCATGCGGGTTGGCGAAAGCATGGGCGCCGGGACCTTCGAAAGGAGGACGATTGGGCTAAAACTGTCACTAAGGGGTTACGCAAGATCAATCGAGCTTTCATCCCCGGTCGGGCGACGAATGACGTTGCGGATGCCGATCGGTGGATGCGCGGATCGCACTGAACGAGATGTCTCCCTTGGAAATCGCGATCGACGACGGCTATGGTGGGTGATGAGCGGGAATTCCAACACGAAGCGCTTCTGGCTGAGGACGGTTTATGAGCGGAGACAGAAGCGTCAAAGTCCTTTTTGATGAGGCGGAGATCGCCGCGCGAACCCAGGCGCTGGCCAAGGACATCGCGGCGACCGAGCCCAAGGACCTGCTCGTGGTCGCGATCCTGAAGGGTTCTTTCATGTTCGCGGCCGACCTTTTGCGCGCCCTGCATCGCGTAGGCCTCGAGCCGCAGGTCGAGTTCTTTCACTTGTCCAGCTACCGTGAGAGCACGGTCTCGAGCGGGACCGTCACGATCCTGCGCGACATCGACTCGCCGGTCCGCGACCGCGACGTTCTGCTGATCGACGATATTCTCGAATCGGGCCGCACGCTGGCCTTCGCCAAGGACCTCCTCGCGGCGCGCGGCGCGCGACGCGTGCTCATCTGCACGATGCTGGAAAAGCCCGGGAAGCGGGCCGTTCCGGTCACGGCCGACTTCGTCGGCTTTGTCTGCCCGGATGTGTTCGTGGTCGGCTACGGTATGGATGTCTCGCATCACTATCGCGAATTGCCGTTCATCGGCCGGGTCGTGACGGCCCAGGACGCCGCGTAAACGGCCACCGCCGACGCTTCGCCAAGTCAGGAGATCATCGGTGTTCGAAAGCCGGTTTCAGTCGTTTGCTGACCTCGGCGGCCCGACCAACGGGGCCGCCAGGGTCGCCGAACTTCGACGCCTCCTGGAGGCGGAGGGTTTGTCCGGATTCATCGTCCCCAGGGCGGACGAACACCAGAACGAGTATGTTCCCGCCAACGCCGAACGGCTCCTGTGGCTGACCGGATTCGCGGGGTCGGCCGGCGTCGCGATCGTCCTCACGGACAAGGCCGCACTGTTCGTGGATGGGCGTTACACCGAACAGGCGAAGGCTCAGGTGGACGGAGGAGTGTTCGCGATCTTGCACGTGGTCAGCGAGCCGCCGACGGATTGGCTCGCCCGCGTGCTGCGCAGGGACGATAGGCTAGGATATGATCCCCGTCTGCATACCCCGGACTCCGTCCGGCGACTCTCGGCGGCCTGCGAGACGGCCGGCGCCGAACTCGTCGCGACGCCCCGCAATCCCGTGGACACGATCTGGCGCGACCGCCCGGGCGCGCCTATGGGCGCCGTTACGCCCCACAAGACGCGCTTCGCCGGCGAGCCGTCGACGGCCAAGGTCGCGCGGGTCAAAGAGGCCCTTAAGCGCGCCGACGGCCTGTTAATCAGCGATCCAAGCAATCTTGCGTGGCTGTTCAACATTCGCGGCGCGGATGTCTCGCATACGCCCTTGCCGCTGGGCTACGCCTATGTTCCCCGCGACGGCCGACCGGTTTTGCTGATCAATTCGCAGAAGGTGTCGCCGTCTGCCCGCGACAGGCTCGGCGACCATATCGAACTGGCCGACCCGGATACGCTCGTTGCGCTCGTCGAGCGCCTTGGCGGACAGGGCGCGCACGTGGTGTTCGACGGCGCGACCGCGCCGGCCCTGCTGACCCAGACGCTTGAGCGGGCCGGCGGCAGGGCGGACGTCGGCGCCGATCCGATTGGTCTGATGAAGGCCGCCAAGAACAAGGCCGAGCTCGTCGGGGCCAAGGCCGCGCACGAGCGCGACGGCGCGGCCCTGGCGCGGTTTCTTGCGTGGTTCGACGTCGAGGCGCCGCGCGGCCGGCTGACCGAGATCGACGCTGTCGAGGCGCTGGAGTTGTTCCGGCGGGAGACCGGGGCGCTGAAAGACATTTCGTTCCCGACCATCGCCGCCGCTGGGCCGAACGCGGCGATGCCGCACTATCGCGTCAGCGTGGCGAGCAACCGCACAATCGAACGCGGAGTTTTCCTCATCGACAGCGGCGGCCAATATGAGGATGGGACCACCGACGTCACTCGGACGATCGCCGTCGGACGCCTCAGCGCGTTGATGCGCGATCGCTTCACGCGGGTTCTGAAGGGCCATATCGCCATCGCCGAGGCCGTGTTTCCGCGCGGCACGAGCGGGGCGCAGATCGACGCTCTGGCGCGCAAATCCTTATGGGACATTGGCGCCGACTTCGACCACGGCGTCGGGCACGGCGTGGGGTCGTACCTGTCTGTCCACGAGGGGCCGCAGCGGATCGCCAAGACCGGCGTGACGCCGCTCGCTCCGGGGATGATCGTATCGAATGAGCCCGGCTATTACGCGCCGGGCGCGTTCGGCATCAGAACGGAGAATTTGTTGGTCGTCGAGCCGCGCGCGCTTCCCGGAGCGGAGCGCGAGATGCTCGGCTTCGAAACGCTGACGCTCGCGCCGATCGATCTCAGGCTCGTGGATTGGAAGCTCATGGACGAGCGCGAGATCAAGTGGCTCGACGCGTATCACGCCCGCGTGCGGAAGGTCCTGTCGCCGCTCGTCGACGTCGCGACGCGCCGCTGGCTCAACGCCGCAACGCGCCGCCGCGTCGCGCGGACAGCAGCCCGGTAGTCCGCATGTAGGGCGCAGCATGTAGGGCGCGCTCGCTGAGCGAGCCAGCGGGGTCAGCAACCCCGCTCTACAATCGCGCCGGCGAGGTCGGCGCCCCGGCCCTACGACGGCGCCCAGATGGCCGGGGCGCTGAGATCCGCAAGCGGATCCTTCAGATCATGTACTGACCGCCATTCGCCGACAGCGTCGAGCCGGTGATAAGTCCGGCCTCGTCCGCAGCGAGGAACACGACGCAGCGCGCGATTTCCTCGGGCTCGCCGAGGCGGCGCAACGGAATCTGCGGCAGAATCGACTTCTCCAGCACCTCCTTAGGAACGGCCTTGACCATCTCGGTGGCGATATAGCCCGGGCAGATCACATTGACCGTGATTCCCTTGTTCGCGTTCTCCTGGGCGAGCGCCTTGGTGAAGCCGATATCGCCCGCCTTGGCCGCGGAATAGTTCGACTGACCCATCTGCCCTTTTTGACCGTTGACCGAGGAGATGTTGATGATCCTGCCAAATCCGCGCTCGCGCATGCCCTCGATGACAGGGCGGGTCATGTTAAACAGCGAGTTCAAGTTGGTGTTGATAACGGCGTACCATTGATCCGGCGTCATCTTGTGGAACATGCCGTCCTTGGTGATGCCGGCGTTGTTGACGAGGATGTCCGCCGGCCCGAGGTCTTTCTCGACGCTGGCGAGGCCCGCGACGCACGCGTTATAATCGCTGACGTCCCACTTGTAGACGTGGACCCCCGTCTCCGCCTTGAACGCCGCCGCTGCTTGTTCGTTCGAGTGATAGATCGCCGCGACCTGGTAGCCGGCCGCCTTTAAGGCCTTAGAGATCGCCGCGCCGATGCCGCGCGTGCCACCGGTGACGATTGCAACCCTGGCCATGTGTCCTCCTCCCTCAATTCTGTCGCATGCTGGAATTTTCTCAGGTCGCGACTCTTACACGAAGGCCTGGCAAAAGCGCCAGTAGCCGAACGACGCAGGACAGAAAGTCGCAGCCTTGAGCGCCCAGAGGGCCTCGGGACCGCCTCTGGCGGCGGCCGAACTCCGCCGCGACGCAAAAAAAGAGTTCCGGCGCACCAAAAAACCGCCTATCTTGCGTTACCCGTCAGAGCCTGGGGTATCACTGGAACGCGCAATCTTATGGCGAGCACTTCTCCCACAACAATCAAGAAATACGCGAATCGGCGCCTGTATAACACGGCGTCCAGCGCCTATGTAACTTTGGCCGACCTCGCGAAGATGGTGAAGGGCGGGGAAGACTTTGTTGTTTTCGACGCGAAGACAAACGAAGACATTACAAGGTCAGTTCTCACTCAGATCATATTCGAACAGGAAGGTATCGAGGGTCAGGCGCTTCTCCCGACAACGTTCCTGCGCCAACTGATCCGCTTCTACGGCGACAGCATGCAGGCTCTTCTTCCAAGCTACTTAGAATTTTCGATCGACAAATTCAGTGGCGAACGACAGGCGATGCGCGAAGCCGCGACTCGAATGTTCGGCGCCGACGCGTTCTCCGGCGGATCGTTCGCTGCGCTCCAGGAGCTGACGCAGAAGAACCTGAATGCCTTCAATCAGGCGCTCGGCGTGTTTTCGCCGTTCCCGGCTGCGCTTCCGGGCGGCGAGGCTGGCGGCAAGAAGGGGAACGCGTCGGAGGACATTGAGGAGTTGCGAAAGCAGCTTGCGGACATCCAGCGCAAGCTCGAGTCGCTGGCCGGGAAGACCTGAAGCGCCGCCGATCCCCGGCGCAAATGCGACGCGACGGCGCGAGCGATTGGCGTGCCCGGCATTGCGAAAGCGAGGCCGGTCGGCCAGAATTCCCTGCTTGACATCCGGCTGACATCGATGCCCCTCGACGCGGAGACCGTGCGCGACTTTTATGATTCGCCCCTCGGCGATCTGGTGAGACGATTGATCGGGCGGGTCGTGCGCGCCCGCTGGGCCGCGACAGCCGGTCTGACCGTCGCGGCGCTGGGTTACGGCTCTCCCTATCTCGACCGGTTTCGCGACACGGCGGCCCGAACCTTCGCCCTGATGCCGGCGCGACAGGGCTGCGTAAAATGGCCCGAGTCCGGCCCTTACGCCGTCACGCTCGTCGACGCCGAGATGCTGCCGCTGCCGGACAACAGCGTCGATCGCCTGCTGATTGCCCATGGGCTCGAGGCGGCGGAGCGGCCGGCCGCGCTGCTTGAGGAAGTGTGGCGCGTCGTGGCCCCCGAGGGACGATTGCTCGCGATCGTTCCGTCCCGGCGTGGCGTCTGGGCGCGCGTCGACGCGACCCCATTTGGCCAGGGGCTGCCTTATTCCAAGACGCAACTGCGGGACCTCCTGAACGACGCCGTCTTTTCCCCGGTGTTCTGGGGTGAAGCGCTGTTTGCGCCACCGATCGCCCGTCGTTATGTGATCCGCTCCGCCCCGACGGTCGAGCGCATCGGCGCGGCGGTCGGCCTTCCATTTGCGGGCGTCCATATCGTCGAAGCGATCAAGCAGGTTCACCGTCCGGTCGGCGTCCACGCCGTTTCGAGAGCACGGCTCGCGACGGTCAGCCCCGCCCTGGCGCCGATCGCGCGCCGACAGCCCGGCGGCTACCCCGATCATGCGTCGATTTTCGCAGTTGGCGCCCGCCGGACCGATGTTCTAGAGGTTCCGTGATCGTCAAACCGGGTGAAAGTCGATGCCGAATAGCGAACGCCTGCTTGTCCTCCTGCGCCATGGCCAGAGCGAGTGGAACCTGAAGAATCTGTTCACCGGCTGGCGCGACCCAGATCTCACGCCGACCGGGGTCGAGGAGGCCAAGGAGGCGGGCCGTCGCCTGAAGGCGCATGGCGTCTCCTTCGACCTCGCCTACACGTCGGCGCTGATCCGCGCGCAACATACGCTGGCGCTCACGCTCGCAGAATTGGGGCAGACGGGTTTGCCCGAGCAGCGCGACCAGGCGCTCAACGAGCGCGACTACGGCGATCTTTGCGGGCTCAACAAGGACGACGCCCGCAAGAAATGGGGCGAGGAGCAAGTGCATTTGTGGCGCCGCAGTTACGACGTCCCCCCACCCGGCGGCGAGAGCCTGAAGGACACGGTCGCGCGCGCTCTTCCCTATTACTGCCAGCACATCCTGCCGGAAGTGCTGCGCGGCAAGCGTGTGCTAGTCGCGGCCCACGGCAACAGTCTCCGGGCGTTGGTCATGGTGCTCGATCGCCTGACGCCCGAGACCATCCCGTCGATGGAGCTCGCGACCGGCGTGCCGCTGGTCTACCGGTTGAACGCGGATTCGACGGTCGCCTCCAAGGATATCCTGACCAAGTAGGGTCGCGGCGCGACTGCGCTGCCGCAGGGCGAAAGCCGGGCTAATATCCCCGCCGCAGTGATTCGTTTGGCGGAGAGAAACCATGGCGCGCAGGATCGCCGCAATTGGACTGTCGATAGTCGGAGCGGCGGCGCCGGCCGCCGCCGCTCAATATGAGTTTCTCGCGGCGCCGCAGATCAATTTGTCGCTGGTCTACCGGGTGGACAAGCTGAGCGGCGACATCATCGCCTGTCAATTCGCCCACAACCCCGGCCGAACGGACGTCGGTCCTGGCGCCTTCGGCGTGACCGCGTGCTATCGGTCAGGCGAGGGGGCGACCGGGCAGGAGCCGGGCGATTACGGCCTGGTCGCGACCCGCCACGAACAGGAAGGCGGCGTTTTTCGCGTCAATTACCGAACTGGCGCGCTCAGCATCTGCTATCTCTATTTCCAGCGCGAGAAACAGGGCGACCATGATGCGATCGCCGACCAGTACGTCGTCTGCACCCCGCCGTGGAAATAGCGCCGGCGTGGTGTGATCGGGAGGCGGAGCGCGCGCCCAGTGTTTGAAAACGAGCAGCACACGATTTTCGCTCAGGCGAGCGGCGTCGGAAAGGCCGGGGTCGCGGTCTTCCGCATCTCCGGGCCGCTGGTCCCGCCGGCGCTCGAGGCCCTGGCGCCGGGGGCGGTCTTCGTGGACCGGGTCGCGACGCTCCGGGCGCTGACGGATCCGATGACCGGCGCTTCGCTCGATCGGGCGCTGGTCATCCGGTTCGCCGCTCCGCGAAGCTTTACCGGCGAGGAGGTCGCGGAGCTGCAAGTGACCGGCGGCCGCGCTGTTCCGGCGGCGGTCGCCCGGGCGCTCGCCGCGGTGCCGGGGCTGCGGGCGGCCGAACCCGGCGAGTTCGCGTGGCGCGCGTTCTTGAACGGCAAGATGGATCTCTCGGCGGCCGAGGGCCTCGCCGATCTCGTCGAGGCTGAGACCGAGGCTCAGCGTTTGCAGGCGCAGCGGATCGCGGGCGGGGCGCTGCGACGGGAGTGCGACGCCATTCGAGCTCTGCTTTTAGACGCTATGGCGACCGTGGAGGCGCAACTCGACTTTTCCGACGTGGAGGACGCCGACTCCTTGACGGCGGATTCGATCCGCGACGCCGCCCGGCGTGCCGTTGATCGTATCGATCGGGCTCTGGCGAGCGCGCAATCCGCGGAACGGCTGCGGACAGGGTTCGTCGTGGTCATCGCCGGGCCGCCAAACGTCGGCAAGTCGACATTGATGAACGCGATCGCGGGACGCGACGTCGCCATCACTTCGCCCTTCGCGGGCACGACGCGCGACCCGATCGAGGTCGCGATCGATCTCCGCGGTTATCCCGTCATCCTCGTCGATACCGCCGGGATTCGCGACACCGGGGACCCGGTCGAGCAGGAGGGCGTCCGGCGGGCGCGGCAGCGGGCGGAGCGGGCCGACCTGACCCTGTGGCTCGAGGACGGTGAGCAGCGGCGCGCGGTCGAGGCTACGGGCCCGGCGGTGGTCGTCCGGACGAAGCTCGACATCGTGCAGACCCTCTCGCCGGGCTCGACGACCGACGCGCAATTTGCGATATCGGCGAAGACCGGCGAGGGGATCGACACGCTCCTCGACGCAATCGCCGACCGTGCGGTAGCCGGCCTGTCGTCCGCCGAGCCTGCGGTCCTGACGCTGGCGCGGCACCGGGAGGCCTTCGTCAGCGCCCGGCGGGCGCTTGCGCCGGCGCTGTCGGCAGAGCCGATCGAGGCGGAGCTGGCGGCGGAGCAGTTTCGACGCGCGGCCGCCGCGATGGACCGCGTGGTTGGTCGGATCGGGGTCGAGGACGTATTGGGCGAGATCTTCTCGCGGCTCTGTGTAGGAAAGTGAAGGCGAACCTGTTTCACGTGAAACATACCGGCTCCTCGGATGGCGGC
Organism: uncultured Alphaproteobacteria bacterium; assembly: GCA_963822215.1. Classification (GTDB taxonomy): domain Bacteria; phylum Pseudomonadota; class Alphaproteobacteria; order Rhizobiales; family Beijerinckiaceae; genus Roseiarcus. Next base: position 605,068 of record CAWGGX010000010.1, on the reverse strand, counting down.
TTTGACGTCATTGTGATCGGCGGCGGACACGCGGGCTGCGAGGCGGCGGCCGCTGCGGCGCGCTGCGGCGCCGCGACCGCGCTCGTCACCTATCGCGCCGCGACGATCGGGGAGATGTCTTGCAATCCGGCGATCGGCGGCGTCGGCAAGGGCCATCTGGTGCGCGAGATCGACGCGATGGACGGCGTCATGGCGCGGGCCGCGGACGCCGCCGGAATTCAGTTTCGCGTCCTCAACCGCCGCAAGGGGCCGGCCGTTCAAGGGCCCCGGGCGCAGGCCGACCGCGCGCTTTATCGTCAGGCCATGCGCGCCCTGATCGAGCGGACGCGCGGGCTTACCGTCGTCGAGGGCGAAGCGTCCGGGATTCGGTCCGAGAACGGCGTCGTCTGCGGGGTGGATCTCGCTGACGGCCGGACCTTCCGCTGCCATTCGGTTGTGCTCACCACCGGCACGTTTCTGCGCGGCATGATCCATCTCGGCGAAATCCGCACCCCGGCAGGGCGGTTCGGGGAGAGGCCGTCGATCGCACTGGCGCAGAGCCTGGAAGGCGCCGGATTCGCCTTCGGGCGACTGAAGACCGGCACGCCGCCGCGACTCGACGGAACCACGATCGACTGGGGCGCGCTGGAGATCCAGCATGGCGACGATCCGCCGGAATTCTTTGCGCTCGATACGCAGGCGCCGGCGGCGCGGCAGCTGCCGTGCTACATTACCCGGACCACCGACGAGTCCCACCGGATCGTCCGGTCGGATTCGCAGCGGTCGGCGGTTTACTCGGGCTCGATCTCGGGCCGCGGTCCCCGCTACTGCCCGTCCATCGAGGACAAGGTCGTTCGTTTCGCGGATCGCGAGAGCCATCAAATCTTTCTCGAGCCGGAGGGCGAGGACGATCCGACCGTCTATCCGAACGGGATCTCGACCTCGCTGCCGGCGGAGACGCAGCGAGCGCTGATCGCCACGATTCCGGGGCTCGAGCGGGCGCGCATTGTGCGCCCGGGTTATGCGATCGAATACGACTATGTCGACCCTCGGGGGCTCGACCCGACCCTCGAGGCGCGCCGGTTTCGCGGCCTGTTCCTCGCCGGACAGATCAACGGAACGACGGGGTACGAGGAGGCGGCGGCGCAGGGTCTGGCGGCCGGGATCAACGCGGCCCGGGCGGCGGGAGGCTCCGCCCCGACGACGTTCGACCGGGCCGATTCCTACATCGGCGTCATGATCGATGATCTGACGACCCACGGGGTCAGCGAGCCCTACCGGATGTTCACCTCGCGGGCTGAGTTTCGTTTGTCGCTGCGCTCCGACAATGCTGACGAACGGCTGACCGGCCGGGGGATCGCGCTCGGCTGCGTCGGGCCCGAGCGCGCCCGGCTTTACCGCCGCGGCCTGGAGCAGCTTGCCGTGGCGCGTTCGGCGTTGAAGGCTGCAACCGCGTCGCCCGCGTCGCTGGAGGCGGCGGGGATCTCGGTCAACCAGGACGGCGCTCGACGCTCAGCCTTCGAACTCGCGGCGCAGCCGCAATTCCCGCTGTCGAGGCTGGCGCGCGTCTGGCCGGAACTCGCCGAGATTCCGCCGGCCCTGGTCGCGCGCCTCGAGGCCGACGCGAAATACGCCGTCTACGTCGAACGGCAGGCGGAGGATGTCGCGCGCACCCGGCGCGACGATGCGCTGCTGTTGCCGGAAGACATGGACTACGCCGAGCTTCCCGGCCTCTCACGCGAGATGCGGCAGAAGTTCTCGATGGTGCGGCCACGGAGCCTCGGCCAGGCGGGACGAATCGAAGGCGTCACGCCGGCGGCTCTCGCCGTCGTCGCCGCGCACGCACGGCGCGGAGCGAGAGCGGCGACGCGATCCGAGGGGTCGAGGTGAAGAAGCCCCGAGGCCCGGGTCTGCTTAATTCGGCGGTGGGCGAGGCAGATCGGCTGGAGGCGGACCGCCGGATGGCGCTGCGCCTCGTTCCTGTTTCACGTGAAACAGAGGACCGCTTTGAAATTTTCGTCGATCTTCTGAGCCGATGGCGTCGGGCGACGAATCTCATCTCCGAATCGACCTTCCCCTCAGTCTGGACTCGTCACGTCGCGGACAGCGCCCAGCTTCTGCCGCTCGCGCAGGGCGCGACGCGCTGGCTCGACATGGGGTCCGGCGCGGGATTTCCCGGGCTCGTCGTCGCGATGCGGCTCGCCGGGACGCCGGGGGCGGTGGTTCATTGCGTCGATAGCGACCAGCGCCGCTGCGCTTTCCTGCGCGAGGCGGCGCGGGCGACCGGGGCGCCCGCAAGGATTCACCCGGTTCGCCTCGAGACTGTCGACCGCGAGGCCGTGGGAGCTGTGGACTGCGTGAGCGCGCGCGCCTTTGCCCCCTTGCTCAAGACGCTCGAATTCGCCAAACCATGGCTCGAGCGTGGTTCGGTCGGGTTGTTTCCCCGCGGGCGATCGGCCCTCGGGGACCTTGAACGGGAACCTCCTTCGCCGGTTTTTGCGATCGAAGCGCTTCCGAGCGTGATTGACGTCGACGCCGCGATCCTGAGAGTCCGGATGCAATAGGGCCCCGCGCCATGTCCTCCACGCTTCCTCCACAGCCAGCGACGGACCCCGCTCCGCAACCGCGGGTGCTCGTCATGGCCAACCAGAAGGGAGGGGTCGGCAAGACCACGACCGCCATCAATCTGGGCACTGCGCTGGCCGCGATCGGCGAGCATGTGCTGATCATCGATCTCGATCCGCAAGGCAACGCCTCGACCGGCCTCGGCATCGACCGCAAAAGCCGCGTGACCTCGAGCTATGACGCTCTTGTCGGGGAACGGCTGTTGCGCGACGTCATCATACCGACGGCGGTCCCTCGCCTTTCGATCGCGCCTTCGACCATGGACCTCTTGGGCGTCGAGCTGGAAATATCGGGCGACAGCGATCGCTCGTACAAGCTGCGCAAGGCGCTCCAGGCGTTTTTCGAGGCGAACCGGGAGAGGGCCGCGCCGATCACCTACGTGCTGATCGATTGTCCGCCTTCGCTCAACCTCCTGACGATCAACGCGTTGGCGGCGGCCGACGCGGTGGTCGTACCGCTGCAGTGCGAGTTCTTCGCCCTCGAAGGCTTGTCGCAGCTCTTGACGACGGTTGACCAGGTGCGTCGGACCCTCAACCCGGGGCTGACCATTCATGGCGTCGTGCTGACGATGTTCGATCCGCGCAACAGCCTGGCGGGGCAGGTGGTCGCCGACGTTCGCGCACACATGGGCGACAAGGTCTATGACACCGTGATTCCGCGCAACGTCCGGATCTCCGAGGCGCCGTCCCACGGCAAGCCGGCGCTGCTCTACGATCTGCGCTGCGCCGGCAGCCAAGCCTATCTCAAGCTCGCCTCGGAAGTCATTCAACGCGAGGGTCGATGGCGGCACTCGTGAGCGCCGCAGTTTCAATCAACGGGAGCGCCGAACGCATGGCCGAAGATCTTGGCCGAACGGAACACAGACCGCGCCTCGGACGGGGACTCGCTGCGCTTTTGGGGGCTCCTCACGATGACGCGGAAGGTGGGGTCCCACGCGGAGCGCGCAAGGCGCCGATCGAATTTCTGAGGCCCAATCCGCGCAATCCGCGCAAGCGCTTCGACGATGCCGAGCTCGACGAGCTGGCCGGGTCGATCAAGGAGCGCGGCGTCATTCAGCCGATCCTGGTGCGCGCGATCCCGCGCGTCGCCGACGCCTATGAAATCGTGGCTGGGGAGCGGCGTTGGCGGGCCGCGCAGCGGGCCGGCCTGCGCGACGTGCCGATCGTCGTGATCGAGGCCGGCGACCGCGAGGCGCTCGAGATCGCCATCATCGAAAACGTGCAGCGCGCCGACCTCAACGCCCTCGAAGAGGCGGCGGGCTATGCGCAGCTTGGCGCCGACTACGGCTATTCGCACGCCGACGTCGCCCGTGTCGTCGGCAAGAGCCGCAGTCACATCGCCAACACCCTGCGACTCGTGAACCTCCCCGAGCACACGCGCCGGCTGCTGGCCGACGGCAAGATCTCGGCGGGACATGGCCGCGCGCTGCTGGCCGTCGCCCAGCCGGATGCGACCGCCGACCGAATCGTGGCCGAGGGCCTGACCGTGCGGGATATCGAGCGGCTGGGCGAGAACGCCGGAAAGAGCGCGCGCGTCCGGAAGGAGCCGGGAAAGGTCGACGCGGACACGCTGGCCCTTCAGGACAAGCTCGGCCTCGCGCTCGGGGCGAAGGTCACGATCCGGCATGCCGGCGAGAGCGGCGACATCCGCATCGCCTTCCGCAGTTTCGACCAGCTCGACGACTTCTGCCGGCGCCTCTGCCAGCCGGCGCCACGGTAGACGACTTCCTCTCCGGTCGGGGTCCGTTGGCGCCGTCTTTGGCGGCGGCGAGCGCAGTGCGCGCTCAGTAGTCCACCCGGGTCAGATAGAGCCCGTGCGGCGGGGCGACTTGGCCGCAGCGGCTGCGGTCGGCGGCTTCGAGCGCGGCCCTGAGGTCGACGGCGGTCCACCGCCCAGTCCCGACGTCGACGAGCGAGCCGACCATGGAGCGCACCTGGCGATGCAAGAAGGACAGCGCGCCGACCTCGAAAGTGACGGCGTCGCCGTCACGTACGACATCGAGCCGGTCCAGGGTCCGGACAGGCGATTTGGCCTGGCACTGCACGTCGCGGAAGGTGGTGAAGTCGTGCCGGCCGATCAGGACCAGCGCCGCCTCGCGCATCGCGTTCACGTCGAGCCGAGGCTTGATCCGCCAGGCGCAGCCGCGGTCGAAAGTCAGCGGCGCGCGCCGGTTGGCGACCCGATAGACATAGCGGCGCCCGCGCGCGCTATGGCGCGCGTCGAAATTGTCGGCCACGCTTTCGACGCCGAGCACCGCGACCGGGTGGGGAACGCAATGCGCGTTGAGTCCCTCGGCAAGCCGGAACGGCGTCCAGTCGCGCGACAAATCGAGGTGGGCGACCTGTCCACTGGCGTGAACGCCCGCGTCCGTGCGCCCGGCCCCGGCGACGACCCGTTCCTCCCCGGTCATGGCGAAGACCGCCTCCTCGAGGACCTGTTGCACCGAGACGCCGTTCTCCTGGCGCTGCCAGCCGACGAACGGCGCGCCGTCATATTCGAGGAGGAGCTTGAATCGGGGCATCGCGTCCGACGGGTTCAACAGGTGAGCCGGCTTCTTACGCGAGCAGCCGTCGCGGGAAAACGCCGCGGACGGCCGCGGAACTCCCCACGGGGCGACTGCGTTGAACCTCGAGCCGCAAGGCGTCCAATCACGAAGAGAACCCCATGGAAGCGGTCCAGGAAACTGGGAGCCTGATTGCGTCGGACAAGGTGCAGGGAACGGAAGTTTACAACACCGCCGGCGACAACCTCGGCGCGATTCACGATATCATGATCGACAAGCCGTCCGGGAAAGTCGCCTATGCGATCATGTCGTTTGGCGGATTCCTCGGGATCGGAAATCAGTACCACCCCCTGCCGTGGTCGATCCTGCACTACGACACGAGCAAGGGCGGGTATGTCGTCAATCTCGACAAGCGCCAGCTGGAAGGCGCTCCAGTCTATGACGCCGGTCAGGAGCCGGCCTGGGGCGACCGAGCCTACGAGAACGCAATTCACGACTACTACGGCGTCGGACCTTACTGGAGCTTCTAAGCGACGCGCTTCGTCGCGTCGGCCGCGTCTCCGGCGCGGGGATGGAATTCCACCGGGTCGGCGCCTATTTGCGCGACGCCGCGGCGATGGCCTCGTCGAGCATGGCGTAAACGCGCGGCTCGTTGCAGCGGGCGACATTGAAGCGCAGGTAGCTGCGCCCGAGTTCGGACGAGCTGAACGCCGGGCCGGGCGCGAACAAGACCTTTCTGGCGAGGCTGTAGCGGGCGACGTCGGCCGCCGCGATATCATCGGGCAGCCGCGCCCACACGAAGATGCCGGCGCGCGGCTCGGTCCACGGCTCGAGGCCGTGCTTGCGCAGATTGCGCAGCGTCAGCCCCATTGCATCGGCCGCCTTGCGCCTGAGGCCGTCGAGATGGCGGCGATAGTTGCTCTCGGTCAGCACCCGATGCAGCATGGCGGCGCCAGTCACGCTGTTGCCCATGCTGATGGTGAGCTTCAGATCGACCAGCGGCCCGATCCAATCGGCGCGCGCGGCGATATAACCGCAGCGCGTCGCCGCGCCGACGGCCTTGGTGGCGCTGCCGACTTGCACCACGCGTTTGAGGCCGTCGAGGCCGGCCAGCCGGATCACCGGCTCCTGCTCGAAATCGCCGAAGGTGTCGTCCTCGAGGATGAGCACATCGTGGTCTTCCGCAAGCCGCAGGACGCGATGCGCCTTGGACGGCGAGAGCGTCGCTCCCGTCGGGTTCTGAAGACCAGCGTTGGTCAGGTAGAGGCGCGGCCGATGCTCGACGTCGAGACGCTCCAGCGTCTCGACGTCCGGTCCGTCCGGGGTCATCGGCGCGGCCACGATTTTCACCCGCGACGCCTTCAGCAGCGACAGAAAGTTGAAATAGCACGGGTCGTCGACCACGACCGTGTCGCCCGGGCTGAGGAGGAACCGGCAGACGATGTCGAGCGCCTGCGAGCACGAATCGGTGACGATCACCTGGTCCGGATCGACCAGCACGGCGCGCTCGGCGAGGCGCACCGAAAACAGCCGTCGCAACGGCGCATAGCCCAACGGCTCGTCGTACTGGCGCCGGCGCTGCGCGTCGTCGCGCGCGGTGAGCCGCAGGGCGCGCTGCACTCCGAGGTCAAGCACCCAGGAGTCCGGCAGCCACCCGGCCCCGGGGCAGACGAAATCCGCCATCCCCATCATGGCGTGGCGATTGATCCACGACGGGTCGATGGCCGGCTCCAGCCGCGGCGCTGCGCCGTTCTGGATTGGCGTCCGGGCAGAGCCCGCAACGAAGAAGCCGGCGCCCCGGCGCGCTGAGACCACGCCCTCGGCGGCGAGACGGTCATAGGCCTCCACCACGGTCGACTTCGACACGCCGAGCTTTGTGGCGAGCTCGCGCACCGAGGGGAGCCGCGTTCCGTGCGCGAGCGCGCGCGAGGCGACCCGATCGCGGATATGCGTCGCTGTTCTTTCGACGCGTGAAGCGGGGCGATCGTCCATGAGGAGCCTGCAGCGAAGTCTGGGCCGAAACTGTCCAGACAGTGGACCAGTACAGTTTGGCGGAACTGTACTGAACTGTCTCTGGCTCCGCAACGACGTTGGGACGATTCTGCCGGGGAAAGGAGCAGCCGATGTCGTTCGAAAGAGATCGCAGGTCCAGCCTCGTCGAGATCGTGCGGCGCGCCGCCGCCTGGCCGTTCCGGGTCGCCGCGGCGCGAGCGGCTCTGAATGCGCTCGCTGGCATGGACGGCCGCGAACTGGCCGACATCGGACTCACGCGGTCCGACCTGCGTGACGTCTCGGCGCTGGCGCTCGACCACGATCCGACCGTCCTTCTGGCGCGGCGCGCCCGCGAACGGCGTCGGGGCGCTTTCGCCCCGCCGACCGCGCCTTCAGGCGGAGAATCGGCGCTCGGGCGGGATCCGAGAGCACGCCGCTCCGGACGTCGAAGACGTCCAGCGCCTACGTCGTGAGCCGCCCTTTTGCCGACAACAAGGCCTCGAGGGGCGGTCGTCGGCGCGAGCGATTGGTCAGAACAGGCTTAGCTGCGCGTCGGTGTCCGTCACAGGCGGCGGCGGCTTTCGGAAAAGATCGGTGCGCAGGCGGAGCGGCGTCCGGCGAAGGCCAAGCCGTTGCGCCGCCATCTCGAACCGGCGGCCGATCATCCAAGCGTAGGGGCCGGAACCTGCCATGCGCCGACCCCACTCGGCCTCGTAGTCCTTGCCGTTTCGCATCGACTGCACGAGCGAGACGGAGCGGTTCAGCCGGTCGGGGAAATGGACCTGCAGCCACTCGCGGAACATGTCGCGCAATTCGAGCGGCAGGCGCAGCACGACATAGCCGCCCTCGCGCGCTCCGGCGGCTGACGCGCGCGTCAGGATCGTCTCGATCTCTGAATCGTTCACCGCCGGGATGACCGGCGCGACCATGACGCCGGCGGGAACGCCCGCGTCGTTGAGGCGCGCGATTGCCTCGATCCGCTTCTCCGGCGTCGGCGCGCGCGGCTCCATCTTGCGCGCCAGCGACCGGTCGAGCGTCGTCACCGACAGGAAGACCTTGACGAGGCCGTCGCGCGCCATGTCGCTGAGAATGTCGAGGTCGCGCAGGACGAGGTTAGATTTGGTGACGATGCTCGCCGGATGGCGCGTGCGTTGCAGGGTTTCCAGCACCGAACGCGTAATCCGGTGCTGCCGCTCGATCGGCTGGTAGGGATCGGTGTTGGTCCCGAGCGCGATCGGGGCGGGCGCGTATTTTGGCGCCGCGAGTTCCCGCTCGAGCAGCGCCGCGACGCCCTGCTTGGCGAACAGCCGGGTCTCGAAATCGAGCCCCGGCGAAAGGCCCATATAGGCGTGGGTCGGCCGGGCGAAGCAGTAGAAGCAGCCGTGCTCGCAGCCGCGATAGGGGTTGATCGAGCGGTCGAAGGAAATGTCCGGCGACTGGTTCCGGGTGATGGCGCTCTTCGGCTTCTCCCAGGTCACTTCGGTGACGAGCGGTTCGGGCGCTTCCTCGCGCGTCCATCCGTCGTCGAAATCCTCGCGCGCAAGGATCTCGAAGCGACCGGAGGCGTTGGTCGCCGCGCCCCGGCCGCGCCGCCGCTCGGCCGGTTGGAGACGTTCGGCGATCGCCGCGGGGCTATGGCGCGATTGGGTAGCAAGCGGGGCTCTGGTCGCGTTCATGGCGTCGTCCCGTTAGAACAAAGCAGGAACACGTAAATAGTGCTGGGGCGCCGATCGGTCAAGCCCGTCCCAAAACGAAACGAACGCGGCCTAGTCGCCCGAGTCACTCGAACTGAGGGTATAGCCTCTTGAGTTTGACGCGGGCGTTTTCAGTTGTGAACTGCCAATCGGCTTTGGCGTGATGCCTGTTTCGATGGCCCTGCCAAGCGGCGACCTCTTTCTCGAGGGTCTCTTTGTCGGGGATGCGGCGGTTGAGGCACTGGGTCGTCAGGACGGCGAGTTCGGATTCGGCCATGTCGAGCCAGCTTCCATGCTTTGGCGTGTAATGCCATTCGAACCGGTTGACGAGGCGGCGCGCTTCGGGGGCGGGGAAGGCGGCGTAGAGCGAGGCCGGCCTATGCGTGCTCAGGTTGTCCTGGACGAGCACGATTTTCTCGGCGTTGGGGAAATCCACGTCGGATAGGCCTTTGAGGATATTAGCGTAGTCGACGGCGGCGTGATGGTCTGTCACTTCGACGCGGCGCCATCCCTCCAGCGGTGCGAAGATCATGAAGAGATTGGCGACGCCGTTGCGCTGGTATTCGTAGTCGTGTCGCTCGGGCTGTCCGGGCTTCGCCGGGATCGGCTTGCGGGTCTCGATGATCAGCTGCTTGGAGGTCTCGTCCAAACATACGAGAGGACGGGCTGAATCTCGCGGCCTCTGGTAGGTTTCCAGCACGTCTTCCATGCCGGCGACGAAGGCCGCATTGGCGTCGGGCGGGATCACCCATTGCCGATTGCGGTGCGGCTTGAGCGCGTTTTTTTTAATGCCCGTCCGATCGTATTATCGCTGGCCTTGTCGACGATGGCCAATTCGACGACTTTCTCTTCGAGCAGACGCAAGCTCCAACGGGCGAACCCCTCCGGAGCCGGCGAGCAAGTCAGAGCGATCAGCTTCGCTTCGGCCGCGCCATCGAAAATCCGGGGCCGGGCGGAATTGGGGTTGTACTTGCGCTTCAGCGTCGCCTCGAACCCCTCCTCGACCAGTTGCTGACGCGTGCGAGCGACATTGTTGACGCTGGTATCCAGCGCCGCCGAGATCGCGCTGTCGCTCCACCCGTCGCCCGCCTCCGAAACGTCGGCCTTCAGCAGAATGCGCGCCCTTGTCAGGATTTGCGCCGACCCCTTGCCTGCGCGAACCATCGCCTCAAGCTGTTCGCGCTCCTCAGCGCACAGCTCCACCACGTACTTCTTGACCGCAATCCCCTTCTTGGCCACCAATCACCTCCATCGCTGCATTCCGCCGCGACAGAGATTCAGAGAAACACCTTAGATTCAAGGACGCGAGCGACTAGCCGCTCCGTCTACGCCGGCCGCCAGTTGCCGTGGAAGCCGAAGGGAACCCGGCGCGGCGCCTTGGCGACTCCGATCGGCCCGGCCTGAATTGCGCCGGCGTTGAAGACCACAAAATCGCTGCGGTCCTCCGCGCCGCGATAGACGACAGCGACAATCCACCCGTCGCCTTCCGGCGCGTCGGCAGAGCGGGGCACAAAGACTGGCTCTCCCGGCGCATCGCCATTCGCGAATGCGTAGGTCGTCCGTTTTCCCGTCTTGAGATCGAGGTGAGCGATGCAGTCGAAGGCGTCGCCCGGTCGTCCGCCGGATCGTCCGGCAAACCAGCCCTGCCGGTAGCTCAAGCCCGAGCGTCGCTCGTCGAAGCGCGGAAATTCGCCCGCAAGGTCGTCCAGCGGCTCCCTCTTGATCGTGTTCGACGCTGCCGCAAGGTCGAAGGTCCAGCGCACCAGCCGGGCGGATGGGCGCTCGTTCGTTGATCCGTCGGCGTTCGGAAACAGCGGGGCGACGGGGTACTCCATGACGTCGGCGAAGATCGTTTCGCCCTCTTCCCAGGCGTTCATCGGATGAAAGACGTAACAGGCGTCGGTCGTGAACCAGCGCATGCTCGCAACGCCGGCGTCGCGCGCCATCACGCCGACATGGGCGCCCTTGTCCGGCTCCCAGGCGTAAGCCGGGCCGCCGCGCATCGCGCGCTGAAGATCGCCGGTCAACGGCAGGACGGGAAAGAGCGCATGGCGTCGCGTGACCAGGAAGTCGTGCACCATGCTCGAGAAAGGCGCTTCGAAATCGACGCGCCGCGCCACCTGGCCTTTCGCGTCGGTGACGCCGTACGACTTGGTCTTCGAGAACCAACCGCCGGCCGAATACGCGAACCAGACCATCTCGCCGGTCTCGGGATCGATTTTGGGGTGGGCCGTGACGCGGCCCCCATAGGACTCGCCATAGCCGCGAGAGTCGAGGGTCTCGGGATCGAGTTCAAACGGCCTGTTCGCCTCCACAAGCGCCAGAAGCCGGCCCGCGTGCCAGACGATGTTGGTGTTGGCCGTTCCACTGTCCTTGCCCATGACCGATGGGTCGGCCGCCCTCGGGTCGAACCCGCCGAACAGCGCCTTGCCCGCCGCGTGCTCCAATTGCCATTTCGGCGTGCGGACATAGCGGTTGCGATAGGCGACCGTGCCCCCGTCGACGAAGAAGGCGTGGATCATGCCATCGCCGGTGAACCAGTGGTAATGGCCCCGGGGCTCAAACTGGGGATTGGGCCCGTTGCGGTAAAAGGCGCCCCTGAGGTCGGAGGGAAACGCGCCCGTGACCTCGAGCTCGTAGTCGTCCTCGCTGCGCACCGGGGCGAAATTGCCGGCAAGGTAAGGATTGATCGAAGGCGATTCGTCCACCGGCCATGCCTCCCAACGTGATAAAAAGAAGAGCTGGTTCCTTTGCGAGCGCTTTGGCGCAGAATGCGCCCCGGCAATAGACTTTTCAACAGCGCGAAAAGAACGACGGCGCGGCCTGTAACGCGCGCCTCGTTCCATTTCGCTCATCCAAGGAGACGACGATGCAAAAGCGGAGACTGGGCGCGAGCGGGCCGGACGTCGGCGCGATCGGCCTCGGCTGCATGGGCATGTCGGATTTCTACGGGCCCGCCGATCGCGCCGAGAGCATCGCCACGATCCATGCGGCGCTCGAACTCGGGCGCGACCTTCATCGACACCGGCGATTTCTATGGGTCCGGCCACAACGAGATGCTGATCGCCGAGGCGCTGAAAGGCCGCCCGCGCGCGGACTTCGTGCTCAGCGTCAAATTCGGCGCGCTGCGCGACCCGACGATGGCCTTCGTCGGCCACGACGCCCGGCCCGCGGCGCTGAAGAACTTCCTTGCCTATTCGCTGCAGCGGCTCGGCGTTGATCATATCGACATCTACCGTCCGGCCCGGCTCGACCCGGCCGTGCCGATCGAGGACACCGTCGGCACGATCGCCGAGATGGTTCAGAAGGGCTACGTCCGGGCGATCGGGCTTTCGGAGGTCAACGCCGCGACGATCCGGCGCGCCGCGGCCGTCCATCCGATCTGCGATCTTCAGATCGAATATTCGCTGGTCGTCCGGTTGATCGAGGCCGACATTCTGCCAGCCTGCCGGGAGCTGGGGATCGGGATCACCGCCTATGGCGTGCTGGCGCGCGGGCTGATCTCGGGTCACTGGACGAAGGAGCGGTCGAGCGGGCGCGACTTCCGCGCCGTCTCTTCGCGCTTTAAAGGCGAGGCGCTCGACCATAACCTCGCTTTGGTCGAGTCCTTGCGCAAGCTCGCCGAGGCGCGCGGCGTCAGCGTCGCGGCGCTGGCGGTCGCGTGGGTGATGGCGCAGGGGCGCGACATCGTTCCCCTCGTCGGGGCGCGCAAGCCCGCGCAATGGGCGGAATCGAGCCCGGCCGACAAGCTCATGCTCACCGAGCTCGATCTGGCCGAGCTCAAAGCCGCCATTCCGAAAGGCTCGGCCAGGGGCGAGCGCTATCCCGCCGAGGCCATGGCGCATCTCGACAGCGAGCGGAAGGGGTAACGCCGTCTGAGGCGCAGAGCGCCGTTGTCTGGATGTGCGCAAGACGATTTTTGGACGCATCGCGCGGCGTCCCTCTTCCGACCGCTCCCAAGGCCCACTTTTCCCCCAACCGGCGAAGGGAATCCTGGCCGCGCCTTACAACCTGGGCCGCGCCCATCTCGCGCCCCGTTTTCGCCCGCCTGTTCTTTCCCCGATCCGCTCCGAAATCGCCTGATAGTTCCCTGTTCCGGTCCTGTTAAGTTCCCTGTTCCGCGGCCGCTCCAGCTCGCAACCGGCGGGTTGTAACTTGAGCAACGCTATGACATTGCGGGACTTCCTGGAACGTAGCGCCGGCCGACCCGCGCAAGAATTCCCTGCTAGCAGGTGACCGCATTGTCGGCGGGCCGACCGAGAGCACGACGATTTTGGGCCAACTCGGCTTCCCGAGTGGGTGGCTCATGTCACCTGGACGGCGGCGACGCCGTCCTCATTGCGAGAACGTGTCGCAGGACGAGATCTGCCCGCTCTTCAATCCGGCCGTCAGCCACTTGGCCCGCTGCGCCGATGAGCCGTGGGTGAAGCTGTCCGGCACGGCGTAGCCGCGCGCCGCGGTTTGCAGGCGATCGTCGCCGATCGCCTGTGCGGTCGCCAGCGCCTTCTCGACGTCGCCCTGCTGGAGGATCTGCCACTTCTGGTCGGCGTTGGCCGCCCAGACGCCCGCAAGGCAGTCCGCCTGCAGTTCGACCCGCACCGAGAGCGCGTTGGCCTGGGTCTGGCTCGAGCGCTGCTTCGCGGCGTCGACCTTGTCGAGAATGCCGAGCAGGTCCTGCACGTGATGGCCGATCTCGTGCGCCACGACATAGGCGTAGGCGAAGTCGCCGCCGCCGCCGTACTTGGTCTTCATGTCATTGAAGAACGAGGTGTCGAGATAGACCTTCTTGTCGATCGGGCAGTAGAACGGACCCATCGCCGCCTGCGCGCCGCCGCAGCCGGACCGGGTCGCGCCGTCATAGATGACCAGCGTCGCCGGCGTGTAGTCAAGCCCCGTCTGCTGCGGCAGCACGGTGGTCCACACGGCCTCGGTCGCGCCCATCACATGCGCCAGGAACTTTCGGGTCGGATCGTTGGGATCCACCGCGGGACCTGAAGTCGCCTGCTGGGTGGACTGGCCCTGATTCATGCTCCGCGAAACCATCTCCGCGCCGCCCATCAGCACCGCGGGGTTGATGCCGGTGAAATAGCTGATCGCGAACACGGCGATGATGCCGAGGATGCCGATGCCTCCGCCGCCCATCATTCCGCCGCCGCCCTGGCCGCGCCGATCCTCGATGTTCTGGGATATGGGCGTGTTTTCGTATTCCATGATCCACCCCCAGCGGCGCTTCCCGCGCCGCCCGGCGTATCGCGGCGGCGCTCCTCGTCCCTTATTTTAGCAGACGCCGGGCGGACTGAGTAGCGTGGTCGAAGGCGCGCGTCGCGCGGGCAGCCGGCGATCCCGAGTAGCCCGCTTCGCTCACGTTGAGAGGGTCGTCGACCGCACATGCGTCATTGCGAGGAGCCGTAGGGCGTCGATAGACGCTCGTCTATCGACGGGCTATGGCGACGAAGCAATCCATGCGGCCTCCGTGCCCGGCGCTCACGGATTGCTTCACCTTCGGCTCGCGATGACGTTCGCCTCGATATTCCTGCCATCGTGAGCGAAGCGGGCCGCTAGTCGAGGACCGCAGCAGGCTCCTCGAGCCGAGGCGCGGCGCCGGCCGGGGTTCGGCCGGCCTTCGGCGGCTGGAACAACAAGATCACCGGCAAGGCGATCAGCGAGAAATAAGCCATGATCAAAAAGTCGTTCGTGTAGGCGATCGTAACCGCCTGCTGGGTCACCAAGGCGTCGAGCGCAGCGAGACCCTGCTGGCTCGTGGTCGCGAACTTCCCGGCGACGTCCGGCAGTTTCATCGCGTCGTTGAAGGGGGTGACGAATTCGGCGATATGACTGTGAAAAATGGCGGTATTGTTGACGAGGTTGGCGACCATCAACGAAATGCCGACCGAAGAGCCGATGTTGCGGATCAGCGTCCACATCGCCGCGCCATGGGTGCGAAACTCGGCTGGCAGCGTCGAATAGCCGACCGTCTGCAACGGCACGAACACGAGCCCGAGCCCGGCGCCCTGCGTGATGCTGGTGGTGATGATCAGGCTCGCCGGCGTCTCGGCGTTCCAGCCGGACATCTGCCACAGCGCATAGGTGGCGACGGACCAGCCGACCAGCATCAACCCGCGCGGCTCGACGCCCTGGTTGAGCAAACGACCGACCACCATCATGGAGCAGAGGGTGCCGATGCCGCGCGCGCCGAGCAAATAGCCGCTGGTCAGCACCGGGTATCCGAGCAAGATCTGAAGGAAAGGAGTCAGCAACGCCATGGTGGCGAGCAGGATGACGCCGTTCAAGAACATGATCGCGTTGGCGAGTGCGAAATTGCGGTCGCGGAACATCCTGAGCGGAATGAACGGCCGGTCGGTCGTCGCCGCGTCGGCGAAAAAGAAGTAGAAGCCGACCGCCGAAAGGATCGCCTCGACAACAATCTCGCCCGAATCGAACCAGCCCAGGTCTTGCCCGCGGTCGAGCATCAACTGGAGCGCGCCGATGCCGAGCGACAGGCTCAAAAAACCCATCCACGAAAACGGCGATCGGCCACTCGGCCGCTCGCTGCGCATGAGGATCGCGAGGCCGAGCGCGGTCAGCGCCCCGAACGGCAGGTTGACGTAGAACACCCAGCGCCAGGAGTAATTGTCTGTGAGCCAGCCGCCGAGCGTCGGGCCCATGATCGGGCCGAGCATGACGCCCATGCCGAACGTCGCCATCGCCGATCCGCGCTTTTCGGTTGGATAGATATCGAGCATCACCGACTGGGCAAGCGGCATCAGCGCGGCGCCGAACACGCCCTGCAAGAGCCGGAAGCCGACCATCTGCCCGATCGTCTGAGCGATCCCGCACAGCATCGAGGCGGCCGTGAAGCCGATGGCCGAGATGACGAACAGCTTTTTGCGGCCAAACCGGCTCGCGGCCCAGCCGACCGGCGCGGTCATGATCGCCGAGGCGACGATGTAGGACGTCAGCACCCAGTTGATCTGGTCCTGGGTCGTCGACAGCGAACCCTGCATGTAGGGCAGCGCGACGTTGGCGATGGTCGTGTCGAGCGCCTGCATGATCACGGCGAGCATCGCGCAGATCGTCAAGAGCGTGCGCCGGACGGGGGTGTAATCGTGGAACGAGTTTGTCATCGGTTCGGGGGCGCGGGCCATTCCGCGCAGCCCGCGCGAAGCGGGCCCGTCGCGCGAGGTGTTACGACGAAAGGTCTAGGACCCCGCAGGGCCGCTGTCGACGCGCCGATTGTCGCGGGCCGGCGGCCGGATGCAACCTGACGCCGCCGCTTTCGACAGCCTTCTCCGCTGGCCTGAAAATTCCCTGATCCGTCGGCGCCCGGGCAAAAAATTCCCTGTAACGGGAGCCGGCAATTCCCTGTTTCCGTGGGGTCGGACCATGCAACAGGCGGGTTGCATGCCGATAGAGCGCTGAAATTGCGGTGGTTTTGGGCGCATGGCGCAAAGCAGGCGAGACAAAATTCCCTGCTAGCAGGGAATTCGAATCGCGCTTTGCGGGCTTACATCAGGGCGCCGCTTCTCCTTGGAGCCCGTTCCGTCTCCGAGCTGGCGAGGCTAATGCAGCTGCGTGCTGGCGTCGTCGCCGCGGGCGAGCCCGATGGTGGTGATCGCCACCAGCATTTCGGCGCGGGATTGCAGGTCGATCGACTCGAGTAGCGCCTGCTTCTCTCGCGGGCCGCAGGGGCTCATCATCGAGAGGCCGTTGACCAGCGCCTCGTTGGACGCCTTCTTGATGTCGCTCCAGGCGACCTTGACCTCGTTGACCTCGGCGAAGCGCCTGAGCGTGGCGAGCAGCGAATCGCGATCGACGGCCGCCTCCCCCGCGCCTTCGGTGAAGTCCTCGGCGAAGGGCGTGTAATCAGGCGCGGCGACTCGATACGGGGTCGCATAATGCATCTCTTCGCCGAGGCGGAACCGGGCGATGCCCATCAACGTCATGAAGCACCGGCCGTCGCCGACCTCGGCGTATTGCACGATCCGGCCCGCGCATCCGATCGGGTAGAGATCCGGCGGCGGCCCCGCCGAGGTCTCGGGCTCCAACGGCTGGATGATGCCGACGATACGTTCGCCGCTTAGCGCGTCATCCAGCATGGCGAGGTACCGCGGCTCGAAGACGGTGAGCTGAAGCGGCCGGCGCGGCAGCAGGAGCGCTCCCTCCAGCGGAAAGAGCGGGATCGTGGCGGGCATGTCCGCCGGCTCGGCAAACGTGCGGTTGAGCTTCATCGTGTGCATTCCATCAACTTGCGGCTGCCCGCACAAGCCTCCGCAAGCCATCTCTTTAGAACCAGATCGCGGACAGTTTGCGGCGCGCCGCGACCGACGCCGGGTCCATCAGGCCCCAGGCTTCGAAAAGCTGCAACAGCTGCTTGCGCGCCGCCTCGTCGTTCCATTTTCGATCGCGGCGGATGATCTCGAGCAGGTGATCGGCGGCGGCGTCCCGGTCGCCCTTGGCCGACAGCGCGACCGCCAGATCGAACCGGGCCTGACGATTATCCGGATTGGCCGCCACCGCGGCTTCGAGCGGGGCGAGTTCGCCGACGCTGGAAGCCTGCTCTGCCAGGTTCACCGCCGCCTGGGCGGCGGCGATCGCCGGATCGGGCTCCCTGCCCGGCGCCGGGGCGGGAGCGGTCGCGAGCAGCGCCTTCGCCTCGGCGACGTTGCCGGCGGCGACGTGCAGCTTCGCAAGGCCGCCGATCGCCTTCGCGTCGTCGGGGGTCTCGGCCAGGATCTGGGCATAGATGGAGGCCGCGCCGGCTGCGTCGCCTGTGGCGGCGGCCTCCTCGGCTTCCGCCAGCAGGTCCGCCGTCCCGCCCTTGAGCGGCCCGACCAGACGCTCGATGAATCCGCGGATCTGGCCCTCCGGCAGCGCGCCGACGAAGCCGTCCACCGGCTGGCCCCGATCGAATGCGATCACCGCCGGAATCGACTGGATGCCGAGCTGGCCGGCGATCTGCGGATGCCCGTCGATGTTCATCTTGACGAGCGCCACCTTGCCGCCGGAGTCGCGCACTGCCTTTTCAAGCGCCGGCGCGAGCTGCTTGCAGGGGCCGCACCACGGCGCCCAGAAGTCGACCAGAACCGGCTTCTGCTGCGAGGCGGTCAGCACGTCCGCGCGAAACGACGCTGTCGTCACCTCCTTGACCGGCGTCGCGGCCGCCGTCGCCCCGTTTCCGTTCGCCATTGTCCACCCGTCTCCCCAGCCCGGCGAGGCGGGCCTCGCCAAATATCCCAATTCGCGGCTCTAGATGGAGGCGCGCGCTCTTTTATTCAACCGCTTCGCGCTGCCGTCCGAGCGCCACGATCATCGGCTCATGGCCCGTGGCGCGCAGGAACTTCATCAGATCGGCGCTGGCGAGGCCCGTGGTGCGGGTGTTGACCAGCGGATGGAAATTGAGGCGCTGGTGAGCCATCATCGCTTCGTCGAGCACGACGCTGACCCGGCCGTCCCGATCGTTGATCGCGCCGAACGGCGTCACCGCGCCGGGCCGGACGCCCCAGACCTCCTCGAGGAGGTCCGCCGAGCCGAACGTCACGCGCCCTTGCCCCCCGATCCGCTCGTGCACACGCTTGAGATCGATCTCCGTCTCCTCGCCAAGCACGAGTAGGAAGAGCCGGCCCTTCTTGTCCTTGACGAACAGGTTCTTGGCATGGCCGCCCGGGATTTGGCCACGCAGCGCCTGCGACTCCTCGACCGTGAACAGAGGCGGATGCTCGACCGTCGAGGTTTCGACGCCAAGGTGGGTGAGATAGGCGAGAAGCTCTTCAGGGGAAGCGGGCATCGGCGGCGCTGAGGCAGGGAGGCGACGGTCAGTAGACCCTGCGACGGCGGCGGGCAAGCCGGCTAAGCCAAGGCCCGACGGAGAGCGATTCTAAAAGTCCCCCGTGGGTTGTTTCTCATTCGTTTTTTTGGACAGAGAGGAGATCGGGCGGGATGGTGAAGGTAGCGAGGGCTTCGAGGAGGTCGGACCAGGCGGGGAAGACGACGAAGCTCGTCAAGGTTGCGATATAGGCGAAGAAGCTGGTTCGCTTTTCCGCCGCTTCTCTGGCCTTGCGCCAGGGCGGCTCGGTGAGGTCGAGCACGGTGTGCCAGGCGAAGGCGAGCATGTTGAGGGCGGCGAGCGTCATGGCCAGATAGGTCTCGCCATGGCCGAAATTGTGTTCGAGTTCGTAGCCGTGGTTTTTCAGGACGTTGAAGCTTTCGTTCTCGATCTTCCACCTCGCGCGGCCGCAGACGACAATCTCGGCGACGTTGGCTTTTGTGACCGGCAACGAAGTGACGAAGGCCGTCCTGTATTTCACGACGCCCTTGGCGTCCAAAATCTTGAAGCCGATCCAGTTGATCAGCACGGCGTCCTCGCCGTCGCGCAACGGGACCTTTTCGATGAAGCGATAGCGGTGCGTTTCGTGCGTCTTGCCCTTGCGGACCTTGACCTCGTGGCGCTCGAACTCGCAGCCGTCGATGAAGTCGTAGAGCGCCTTGTGCGAGGTCTCCTTGCAGGTGAAGAGGAAATCGTCGCCGCTTGCGACGAGCCTCTCGACCACGCTCTGGCAGGCGAACAGATCGTCGGCGAGATACACCGGGCGCAACGGTTTCAGGCGCGCGCCGTGCTTCTCATGCCAGCGTTTGACGGCGTTGCGCTCGCAGTCCTGCTTCTCAGCGCCGTCCTGCTTGACGATGAACTCGGGGCTCAGGGGGACGACCTTGGAATGTCCCGGCGCGACCACGGTCGCGGCCAGCATGGAATGATAGCTCTCGATCTTGCCGTTGCTGCGTTTGCGCGTCTGGCAATGCGGGCAAGTGATCTTCTGGCTGCAGAAATACTCGGTCCCGTCTAGCGCCACGAGCGTCCGCCCGCCCAGACGCCCGAAGGCCTCGCGCATTGCGGGTTCGAACAGCAGCCGCTCCATGTTCTCGAAGCAGGGCGCGAGCAGAGCAGGGTCCGCGCCGTCGAGCATGTCCCTGATGTAATTGTCGGAAGGGATTTTCTCAATTCCGAACAAGGTCTGGCAGTTGGACCGTCCCTGGCCCCTCTCCAGCGCCCGCTGGAAGGACAGAAACGACGCGCTCTGCATGAAGAACAGGGCGAACGCCGACAAACCGAAATCCGCCATGGCGATATTGCCGCTCCGCCCCTTGCGAGGGTCCGGGAACGCAGCGCAAACCGCCCTCAGGCCAGAAAGTAGCCCCGCCAAAATCTCCATCCCTAGCGTGAATCATGGTCCCGCTGATTTGGGAATCTGGAGGGTTATGTGAGGTCGCCGGCGCACAGGTTTGTGGGCCAGGGAAGGCGACCTCACATAAGCCGGATTGAACGAAGGCGCGGGCCGGTCAGGCGCTATGGGGAAAGCGCGCGAGGGCGCTCGGGTTTGACGGCGCGTCTTTGCCCTGCGCGTTCAGCTGGAGGAGACCGTTGAGCGGTTCGGAGGCGCGGCGGCGGGATTCGGGCGCGCTCTGGAGGGTTAGCAGCGAGGGGATCTGGGTCGAAGCGGAGCGGCGACGGCAAGAAGCCTCATCGCCGGCGGCTTGAGCGGCTTGGTGGTGGGGGCGAGGACGGGCGATCGAGGTGGGGGCGAGACTCGAGGTCATGATGTGTCGCAGCGGAATGCGGCGGCCGGGTCAACGAGGCCGATGCGGCGCATGAGACCGCCGCAATCCGGGCAGCGGGCAAACGGCTCGCGGGCGTGTTTGTCTGGCTGTGGCTCGCTGGCGGCGGCGGGCTCGCCGGTCGGCTGGGGCTGAAGCAGGCGGCGCAAGCGCGCGAGGCTCTCGCCTCGGTCGCCCTTGGCGAGAAAGCCGTAGTGCCGGATGCGGTGAAAGCCGTCGGGCAGGACGTGGAGCAGGAAACGCCGGATGAACTCGTGCGGGGCGAGGCGCATGACGCGGGGGCGCCCGCCGCGACGATAGTCCTTGTAGGAGAACGCGACTTCATCGTCGCCGACGACTACGAGCCTCGTATTGGCGATGGCGGTTCGATGCGTGTAGCGGGCGAGATAGGCGAGCACGCGCGCGGGTCCGCCGAATGGCGGCTTGGCGTAGACGACGAAGGGGCCTTGGCGCAGAGCGCGCATGCGTTCGGCGAACGCGGCGGCCTCGGCGAGCGGGACCAGGTCGCCGAAGAAACCGAGTTCGCCGCGCCGGAAAGCGGTTTCCAGGCCGTCGAGGAACAGGCGGCGGAAGGTCTTCGACAGGGCGCGGACGGAGAGCAGGAAGTTGGGTTTGCAGACCCATCGCTGACCATCGAGGGCAACGCCGCCGCCGGGAACCAGACAATGGACATGGGGGTGGTGGGTCAGCGTCTGTCCCCAGGTATGCAGGACGGCGATGAGGCCGATCCTGGCGCCCAGACGCTCGGCGGCAAGCGTCATGAGCGCCTGGGCGGCGGCGCGCATCAACAGGCCGTAGACCGTTTGCTTGTTCTGGAAAGCGATCCCGGCCGCCGCCGGCGGCAGGGTGAAGACCACGTGGAAGTAGGGAACCGGCAGCAGTTCGGCCTGACGAGCAGCGAGCCACTCCGCGCGCGCCGACCCCTGACACTTCCCGCAATGGCGGTTTCTGCACGAGTTGTAAGCGATGCGGGTGAGCCCGCAATCGTCGCAGAGCTCGACATGACCGCCGAGCGACGCCGTGCGGCAGGCCGTGATCGCTCCGATCACGCGCCGCTCGACGCGCCCGAGATGTCCGGCGTTCGCTCGTTCGTAAGTCTCGCCGTGACGGTGGAAGACATCGGCCAGTTCGAACGCCGGCCGCGCCGTCACCGGCTACTCCGGCGGCGTCACCTGCAGCGAGAGCCGGTCGAGAGGGCTCTCAGTCCTGGCGATCACCTGCGATGACACGTGCGTGTAGCGCGCCGTCGTCGACAGATTCTCGTGTCCGAGCAAGACCTGGATGATGCGAATGTCGACGCCGCTCTCCAGGAGATGGGTCGCGAAGCTGTGGCGCAGAACGTGCACGCTCACGCGCTTGTCGATGCCGGCCGCGACGCGCGCCGAACGGCAGGCGGCGTGCAGGACCGTCGGCTCGATCGGCCTGTGCTTGTCGCGACCCGGGAACAAAAACCGTTCGGGATGCGCGAGACGCCAGTAGCTGCGCAGGATGCCGAGCAATTGCTCGGACAACATGACGTAGCGCTCCTTGCCGCCCTTGCCGCATTCGACCCGGATGACCATGCGGTCGCTGTCGATGTCGGGCGCCTTCAGGCCGACGACCTCTGACACCCGCAAGCCTGCGGCATAGGCGGTGGTCAGCGCGACCCGAGCCTTGAGGCTCGAGACGGCTTCAAGAAAGCGGACGACTTCGCCGGCGCTCAACACGGCCGGCAGCTTGCGCGGCTCGCGGGCGTAGGCGATCCGCTCCGGGATCGCCTCGTCGCCGAGCGTCACCCCGTAGAAGAAACGCAGCGCGCACACGACCTGATTGAGCGACGCCCAGGAGATCCCTTTCGAGATCAAATGCACCTGGTAGGCGCGGACGTCTTCCAACCCGAGCCGATCCGGCGAATGGCCGAAATATCGGCTGAACTTCGAAACCGCGTGGATGTACGATTGCTGGGTCGCCGGCGACAGATTGCGGATCGTCATGTCCTCGACCATCCCGCGACGCAGAGGGCTCATCTCGGCCATCTGAAACTCCTGCCTGAGAGGGGGCTACTGAACACCCCATCCTCTCAGGCAGGAGGACATTCACTCCATCCCGCCGATCATCCGCTCCCTTCCGCTTCCGCCGCGATAGCGGCTTCGTTCAATCCCAAAAATGAACCACTTTTAGAATTGCTGCCCGACGGAGAAAACGCTGGCGCCGCGGCGCAAAATCTGTATAAGCGCGCGATCCGCCGCCCGGAAGGCCGGCGGATTTTCTCGTTACGACCGACCTGGACGGCATCCCGGCTCGGCCGTTTTTTGGACAAGAGGCAGGCCTAAGGGCGGCCGCAGATCAAGGAAACATTCGATGTCGATCACCGCCGAGCGCAAGACCGCGCTCATCAACCAGTATGCCCAAAAGGTCGGCGACACCGGCTCGCCGGAGGTTCAGATCGCGATTCTCACCGAGCGGATCGCCAACCTGACCGGCCATTTCAAGACCCACGTCAAGGACAACCACTCGCGGCGCGGTCTGCTCAAGATGGTCTCTCAGCGCCGCACGCTGCTCGACTACGTCAAGAAGCAGGACGAAGCGCGTTACAAGTCTTTGATCGAGCGCCTCGGCATCCGCCGCTAAGCCTCGAACCGCAAGGGACGCCTCGCACGAGGCGCTCCCTTTACCCACTCGGGCGGCGGCAAGGGCCGGCGTCCGCATTCGACATGCGAAAGCCTTGCGTCATGGCAGGATCGCCGGGGGCTGGAGCGACAGTTCCGCCCAGCCCCCGGCCGTCTTGCCGATGACGAGCCCGAAGAAGCGGGCAGCATGGACCGCAGGCTTTCGCATCCCACCACAGGATGAAGAAAGATGTTTGATATTCAACGCGAAGAACTCGACTGGTGCGGGCGCACGCTCGTGCTGGAAACCGGCCGCATCGCCCGTCAGGCGGACGGCGCCGTGCTGGCGACCTGGGGCGAGACCACCGTGCTCGCCACGGTCGTCGCCGAGAAGTCCGCCAAGCCCGGCCAGGACTTTTTCCCCCTCACCGTCCACTATCAGGAGAAGACCTTCGCCGCCGGCCGCATCCCCGGCGGCTACCTCAAGCGCGAAGGCCGCCCGTCAGAGCGCGAAACCCTGGTGTCGCGCCTGATCGACCGTCCGATCCGCCCGCTTTTCCCCGACGAGTTCCGCTGCGACACGCAGATCATCGCGACCGTGCTGTCTTATGATCTCGAGTCGGATTCCGACATTCTCGCCTTGGTCGCCGCTTCGGCGGCCCTGACGCTGTCGGGCGTGCCGTTCATGGGGCCCGTCGGCGCGGCCCGGGTCGGCGTGATCAAGGGCGAGGTCAAGGTCAACCCGACGGTCGAGGAGATGAAGGATTCGACCCTCGATCTCGTCGTCGCCGGCACCGCCGACGCCGTGCTGATGGTCGAGTTGGAGGCCCAGGAGCTCAGCGAAGAGACGATGCTGAAGGCAGTGATGGCCGGCCATGCCGGATTTCAGCCCGTTATCGACGCGATCATCCGCCTCGCCGAGAAGGCGGCCAAGGAGCCGCGCGACCTTCCCGCAAGCGACCGAGCGGAGGTCGAGAAGGCCGTTCTCGAGGTGGGCGAGGCCGATCTCCGGGCGGCTTACGCGATCACGCAAAAACAGGAGCGCTATGCGGCGGTCGACGCCGTCAAGGCCAAGGTGACGGCTGCCCTCGCGCCGGAAGGCGGCGAAGCCAAGTTTCCGGCCTCCGAAGTCGCGGAGGCGATCCACAACGCCCAGGCCAAGGTCGTGCGCTGGAATATCCTCGACCACGGCCGGCGCATCGACGGTCGCGACCTGACGACCGTCCGGCCCATCCTGGCGCAGGTCGGGGTGCTCCCGCGAACCCACGGCTCCGCGCTCTTCACCCGCGGCGAGACGCAGGCGCTTGTGGTGGCCACGCTCGGCACCGGCGAAGACGAACAGTACGTCGACTCGCTTGACGGCACCTACAAGGAGCGGTTTCTGCTCCACTACAACTTCCCGCCTTACTCGGTCGGCGAGACCGGCCGCATGGGGACGCCCGGTCGGCGCGAGATCGGTCACGGCAAACTTGCCTGGCGCGCGATCCGTCCGATGCTGCCGACCGCAGCCGAGTTCCCCTACACGATCCGGGTGGTTTCCGAGATCACCGAGTTCGAACGGCTCGTCGTCCATGGCCACGGTTTGCGGCTCGTCGCTTGCGCTGATGGACGCCGGTGTTCCGCTGAAGCGACCGACCGCCGGCATCGCGATGGGGCTCATCCTGGAAGACTTGCGCTTTGCGGTCCTGTCGGACATCCTCGGCGACGAGGACCACCTCGGCGACATGGACTTCAAGGTCGCAGGCACCAGCGAAGGAGTCACTTCGCTGCAGATGGACATCAAGATCGCCGGCATCACCGAGGAGATCATGCGGGTCGCGCTCGCCCAGGCGCGCGACGGCCGTCTGCACATCCTCGGCGAGATGAGCAAGGCGATCACCGGCGCGCGCGCCGAACTCGGCGAGTTCGCCCCGCGCATCGAGACGATGAAGATCCCGACCGACAAGATCCGCGAAGTGATCGGCACGGGCGGTAAGGTGATCCGCGAGATCGTCGAGAAGACCGGCGCCAAGATCAATATCGAGGATGACGGCACCGTGAAAATCGCTTCCAGCGACGGCGCGAAGATCAAGGCCGCCATCAACTGGATCAAGTCGATCGCCTCCGAACCGGAAGTCGGCGCGATCTACGACGGCACGGTGGTCAAGACGGTCGAGTTCGGCGCCTTCGTCAATTTCTTCGGCTCCAAGGACGGCCTTGTCCACATCTCCCAGCTCGCCAAGGGGCGGGTCGCCAAGACGACCGACGTCGTCAAGGAAGGCGATAAGGTCAAGGTCAAGGTGCTCGGCCACGACGACCGCGGCAAGGTGAAACTATCGATGCGGGTCGTCGACCAGCAGACCGGCGCCGATCTCGAGAAGGCGCAGGCTGCCGAGACAGCGAACGTCGCCGCCGACTGAAGCAAGAGCATGGGTTCTTGGAGCGGCGCCCGCTTGAGGCGCCGTTTTTCTTTCGGAACCCAGCGGAGCAGTCGGGGAAGGCCCGGTCTAAGAAGGCTTAGTTTAACGGGCTGGTAAGGAGGCGGCGCTATCAAAATCGCTGCGGGGGCGAAGAAGTGGGGATGACATGAAAGTCAGTTTTTCCGCCGGTATGGATGACGGCCGCGACTTCACTGTGATCGGCCGCGTCACCGCGACCACGCGCTGGCGGGCGGCCGCGGAGCCGGGAACCGAAGAGGAGCGGAAGGCGGCGATCGGGTCACTCGTCCGTGAAGCCGCCGAGTACGATGCCGACGCCATCGTCGATGTCCGGTTCGAGGTGGACGGGGTCAAAGGCGTCGACATTGAGGGCGTCGCGCTTCAGCGCGTCACTGTGAGCGGACTTGCCGTCCGTTTTGCAGAGGCGGCGGCAGCCTGAACATACCCACCGGGGCCAGTTCCGCGCCCCCCGGGGCTATTCGGCGGCCTGTCGCAACAGAGGCTGCGCCGCCTCCCTGCGGCGTAGCGCGTCCTCGCGCTCGAGGATGTAGTCGCGGGTGAGTGGAACTGCGTCCTGGCGCTTGGCGAGCTGGATCTGGAACACCATGTGGCCGTCGACGCGGAAAGACGTCTCCGAGCCCGCCAGGTAGAACTCCCACATCCTGCAGAACCGCTCTCCCTCGATCGCCTTGGCCTCGTCCCAATGCGCCATGAACTGCTCTCGCCAGGCCCGCAACGTTTCGGCGTAATGCAGGCGCAGGATCTCGACATCGGTGACATAGAGTCCGGACCGCTCGATTGCTGGCAAGACCTCTGACAAGCTTGGTATGTAGCCCCCCGGGAAAATGTACTTGCGAATCCAGGCGTTGGTCGCGCCCGGAATCGAGTTGCGGCCAATCGAATGGAGCAGCATCACGCCGCCGTCTTTGAGCAGCCGGCGCACGTTCAGGAAGAACTCGTCGTAGCGTGCGGCCCCGACATGCTCGAACATGCCGACCGAGACGATGCGATCGAACGTCTCCTTCACATCGCGATAGTCCTGCAGGCGGAAATCGAGGCGCTCGGCGAAGCCTGAGGCCCGCGCGCGCTCCTTTGCGACCGCCTCCTGCTCTTCCGACAACGTGACGCCGGTCGCCTTTGCAGCACCCGCGACGCCGGCGAGATAAAGCGCCATGCCGCCGAAGCCGCAGCCGATGTCGAGCACCGAGGCGCCCTCCTCAACGAGCAGCTTGGCCGCGATATGGCGCTTTTTGGCCCGCTGGGCATCGTCGAGCGACTGGCCCGGATGCTCGAAATAGGCGCAGGAATACTGCCGGTCGGCGTCGAGAAAGAGATTGTAGATCCGCCGGTCGTGGTCGTAGTGACGCGAGATGTTGGCTTTCGCCCGCTTGCGGTCGTTACGCTGATGAAAATCGCGGAAAACGATGCGGGCTTTCTCGATTGCCTTCACCCAGGGAAGCTCCTCGAGACTTGCGAGGTTCTTGGCGCCGAGTTCGAGAATTTCATAAAGCGAGCCCTCGGTAACGACGAAGCGACCGTCCATGTACAGCTGGCCGAGCGAGAAGGCCGGGTCGAGCAGCAGTTCTCGTTCAGCCGCATGATCAAGGAGCCGCGCGCCGAGTTTTGGTCCTGAGCCGTCGCCGAACCTGTGGCGATTGCCGTCCGCTGTCTCCACTTCCAGGTTGCCCGTCCGCACCAGCTTTCCAAGCAACGTCGCAAATGTTTTCGCCATGCCCTCACACCCCGCTTACGCTGCGACCTCCCTTCCGCAGCGCTGCTCTTCGACATTAAATTAGAGACGGTTCGACGCGTTTATCAAGGCCATCGCCGCCCAATCCGGTCGGCTCGCGCAAATTGTGAGGTGCCGTCTTGGTTTGGCCCCATTCGTCAGGGCATGTCCGCCGCCGTTTTCCTTTCGCGGTTTTTGCGATAGACGACGGTCAGATCGGCTGAGGATTTCCAGTTCGTGCAGTATGTTTCGACGCGCGGGGCGGCGCCGATCCTCGGCTTTGCCGACGCGCTTCTCACCGGCCTCGCCCGGGACGGCGGCCTTTATACGCCGCTGACTTTACCGGCATTGCGGCCGGACGACATCCGAGCGCTCCGAAGGCTGCCCTACCACCGCGCGGCGATGCGGGTCATGTCCGAGTTCGTTGGCGACGATTTCTCCGCCTCCGAACTCGAGGCGATCACGGTCGACGCGTACGTTGGGTTCCGACACGCGGCGACTGCGCCGCTCGTTCAGATCGAGCCGAACCTTTTCGCACTCGAGCTGTTCCATGGCCCAACGCTGGCGTTCAAGGACTTCGCGATGCAATGGCTCGGCCGGGCGATGAACCGTGTGCTGGCCGACCGGGGCGAACGGGCGACCATCCTCGGCGCGACCTCCGGCGACACCGGAGCGGCGGCGATCGAAGCGTTCGGCGGACTGGCCCGGACCGACGTCTATATTCTTTATCCGCAGGGACGCGTGTCGGACGTCCAGCGCCGACAGATGACCACGGTCGGCAAGGCCAACGTGCATGCGCTCGCGATCGAGGGCACGTTTGACGACTGTCAGCGGATCGTCAAGGATCTGTTCGGCGACCTTGGTTTTCGCGACGCGATGCGCCTGTCGGGCGTCAATTCGATCAACTGGGCCCGCATTCTGGCCCAGGTCGTGTATTACTTCGTCGCCGCGGTCGCTCTCGGCGCGCCGGACCGGGCGATCTCCTTCGCCGTGCCGACCGGCAACTTCGGCGATATTCTCGCCGGCTACTATGCCAAGCGCATGGGCCTCCCGATCGAGCGGCTGATCATCGCCACCAATGAGAACGATATTCTGGCGCGCACGCTCGCGACCGGCCGCTATGCGCCGCGCGGGGTCAAGGCGACGCAATCGCCTTCGATGGACATTCAGGTGTCGTCCAATTTCGAGCGCCTGCTGTTCGAGGCCTCTGGCCAAGACGCAGAAGGGGTGCGGAAGCTGATGACCCAACTCGCCGCCGACGGGTCGTTTGCGATTCCGGGGGCGACCCTCGGGCGAATCCGCGCCGATTTCGGCGCCGAGCGCGTCGATGAGGCCCAGTGCGCGGCAGAGATGACGCGCGTCTATCGCGACTGCGCGCTCATCGTCGATCCGCACAGCGCGGTCGGAATCGGCGCCGCGCGGCGCGGGCTTGCTGGCGCGCCGGGGACGCCGATGGTCGCGCTCGGAACCGCGCACCCGGCCAAGTTCCCGGAGGCGGTCGAAGCCGCGACCGGCGTGCGCCCTCCACTGCCGGCCCATCTTGCAGATCTCATGGAGCGCCCCGAAACGATCGTCGTGCTCCCGAACGACAAAGCGGCCGTGGCGCGATATCTCCACGAGACCGCGAGGGCGCCGGCGTGAACGTCCGCGCCACAACGCTGCCTTCGGGCCTCGCCGTCGTCACCGACACGAGCGTTCATGTCCGGACCGCCGCCGTCGGCGCGTTTGTCGCTGCCGGCTCCCGTCACGAGAGCGTCGCCGAACACGGCCTGTCGCATCTTCTCGAGCACATGGCGTTCAAAGGCACTCGGCGGCGAAGCGCCCGCGAAATCGCCGAGGCGATCGAGGACGTTGGCGGGGATCTCAACGCGGAGACCGGCGTCGAGCGGACAGGCTACTTCGCCCGAGTGATCGGGAGCGACGTCGGCCTTGCGCTCGACGTTCTCGGCGACATTCTTACGGACAGCCTGTTCGACGCGGCGGAACTCGAGCGCGAGAAGAACGTCATCGTCCAGGAAATCGGAGCGGTAGAGGATACCCCCGACGACTATGTGTTCGATCTCCTGACCGCCAGCGCCTGGCCGGACCAGGCAATCGGCCGCCCGATCCTCGGCACCCGCGAAGGGGTCGGGACCTTCGATCGGGAGGCGATCGACCGTTACCTGCGACGACACTACGGCGCGTCCTCGACTGTGGTCGCCGCAGCCGGGGCGGTCGATCACGACGAGATCGTCGAACTGGTCCGTTCGCGTCTCGCCGACCTGCCGAGCGCGCAGCCGGCACCGCTCGCGCCGGCCGATTATCGCGGCGGGGAGGCGCGCCTCAAGCGTAAACTCGAGCAGACGCATGTCGTCGTCGCCTTCGAGGGCCGGCCCGTCGGGGCGCCGGACCATGATGCGGCGCAGGTGTTCGCGGCCGTAACCGGGGGCGGCATGTCGTCGCGCCTGTTCCAGGAGGTGCGCGAAAAGCGCGGCCTCGCCTATTCGATCTACTCGTTTCACTGGGACTACGCCGACACCGGCCTGTTTGGCGTCTACGCCGGCTCGGCCGACCGCGACGCCGCCGAGGTGGTCGCCGCATCGCTCGATTGCCTGGCTGAAGCCGCCCAAACGATCGCGGAGGGCGAAATCCGGCGGGCCAAGGCGCAGATGAAGGTTTCGATCCTGGCCGCGCTCGAGTTGCCGGCGGCGCGCGCCCAGCAGCTCGCCCGGCAGATGCAGATTTACGGCCGACCTCTGTCGCTAGACGAGATGATCGCGCGCGTGGACGCCATCTCCGCCGCCGACGTTCGCAAAACTGGCGCGGCCATGCTTAAGTCGCCGCCCACCGTCGCAACCATCGGCGCTGTCGCCAAGGTTCCCCGCCGGGCCCAGATCGCCGAGGCGCTGAGGGGAGTTCTGATGGCGCTTTTCGGCTTGACACGATCGGTCAATCCCGAGCCCCTTCTGCGTGGCGACGGGCTCTATCTGCGTCCGGCGACGCCGGCGGATTTCCCCGCCTGGTCGCAGCTCCGGGCGGCGAGCCGCGCCTTTCTCGAGCCATGGGAGCCGACCTGGCCGGACGACGACCTGACTCAGGCGGCCTTCCGCCGGCGGTTGAAGCGCCAGGACGAGGACATGGCTCGCGACGAGGCCTACCCCTTCCTCATTTTCGATCAGACGTCCGAGCAGCTGATCGGCGGCGTCACGCTCGGCGGCGTCCGTCGCGGCGTGTCGCAGACCGGAACGCTCGGCTACTGGATGGGCGCCCCTTACGCTCGCAAGGGGCGCATGACGCGGGCGGTCGCGGCGATGGTCGAATTCGCTTTCGGCAAATTGCGGCTCCATCGGGTCGAGGCGGCCTGCATCCCGGACAACGCGCCCTCGATCGCGCTGCTCGAGCGCAATGGCTTCCACCGCGAAGGGTTTGCGCGCGGCTACCTCAAGATCGACGGGGCCTGGCGCGACCATGTCCTTTTCGCGCTCCTCGAAGGCGACGCGCGGACGCGATCGACGGCGGTCTGACTTGTCGGTTCTCGATTTGCGCGACGTTGAGACGATCCTTCGCACGGAACGCCGCCCCGCCGGATCGGGCGCGATGCGTATGGTCGGCCTTGTCGCCGCCGCGTTGCGCCTGGTCCTGGTCGTCGCGCTCGTTCTGTCGGCCTGCCGCCCGGCGTTGGCGGTCCAGTCGGTGCGCGTGTCGGCCGATTCCGACGCCATCGATCTCACCCGGGCGGTCGAGCACTACAGCGCTCAGGGCGACCGCATTCAAGTCTCGACCGCGCCGGGCGCCGATGGCATCGTCCGTCGCATCGAGGTGAGCGCCCTCGAGGCCGGCGCTGAGCCGGCGTGGATCGTGTTCGCGCTGACCAACGATTCCGACGAACAGCTGACCCGCCTCATTGTCGCCCCTCACTTTCGCTTCGTCGGCTCAGGAGTCGTCTGGCCCGATCTCGGCTCCTCGCGCATCACCACGATCACCGCGAGCCAAGGTCAGGCCCCCGAGCGGGACGACAATCCCCAGGCCGACGTGTTTCGCCTGACCCTGGACCCCGGCACGACGGTGACCTACGTCGCCGAGCTGCGCACCCCCTCGCTGCCGCAGCTCTATCTGTGGGAGCCTGACGCCTTCAAGGACAAGTCCACCAGCCTCACCCTCTACGAGGGCATCCTGATCGGCATTGCGGGCCTCCTCGCGCTCTTCCTGACGATCGTGTTCGTCGTGCGCGGGGCCATGATCTTTCCCGCCGCCGCCGCGCTCGCCTGGGCGGTGTTCGTCTATGTCTGCATCGACTTTGGCTTCTGGCGGAAGATGTTCGGGCTCGAGGACGCCTCGGAGCGGATCTGGCGCGCCGGCGTCGAGGCGACCATCGCCGCGACCCTGATCGTTTTCCTGTTCGCCTATCTCAACCTGCGTCGCTGGCATGTCCGCTACACGCATTTCGCGCTCGCCTGGCTCTTGATGATGGCGGCGGTCGTTGCGCTCTCGGTGTTCAATGCGCCGGTCGCTGCGGGCGTGGCGCGCATCTCGATCGCGACCGTGGCGGGCGTTGGCCTGCTGCTCATCCTGAGCCTCGCGGCGCGCGGGTCCGATCGCGCGGTGATGCTGATTCCGACCTGGTATCTGCTCGCCGTCTGGGTGGTGGCGGACGGCGCCGCGGCGCTCGGCTATTTGACCAATGACCTCGCGGCGCCGGGCCTCGTCGGCGGCCTCGTGCTGATTGTCATGCTGATCGGCTTCACCGTGATGCAGTTTGCCTTCTCCGGCGCCCGCGGCGCCGGCGACAGAGTGGGCGACGCGGAGCGGCGTTCGCTGGCGATGGCCGGATCCGGCGAAGCGATCTTCGACTGGAACGTCGTCAACGACGAGATCAGCGGCGGCGAGGCGCTGGAAAATCAGCTCGGTCTCAGGCGCGGCGCGCTGGAGGGGTCTGCCGCCAATTGGCTCGATGTGCTGCATCCGCTGGACCGGGACCGCTATTCCCTGGCGCTCGACGGGCTGCTGCACCAGCGCTCCGGACGGATCAACCATGAGCTCAGGCTGCGCGGCGCCGACGGCCATTATTTCTGGTACACGCTGAAGGCCCGGCCGGTGATCAGCGCCGACGGCGAGGTGGTGCGCGTCGTCGGCTCGCTCGCAGACGTCACCGAGATCAAGTCGGCCGAAGAGCGCATGCTCCACGACGCCATTCACGACAACCTGACTGGCCTGCCGAACCGCGAACTGTTTCATGACCGTCTCGACATCGCCGTCAACCAGGCGGCGAAGCCTGGAGCGGCGGCGCCAATCGCGCTTGTCGTCGACATCGACGATTTCACGAGCGTCAACGATTCCTATGGCTTGTCGATGGGCGACGCGACGCTGCTGGCGATCGCCCGCCGAGTGGCGCGCGACCTCAAGCCGGGCGACACCCTCGCCCGCTTGGCCGGCGATCAGTTCGGCGTCATCGTTTTCGCGGACCCGCGGCCGGCGGAGCTCGGCGAACGGCTCGAAGCGCTGCGCGCGGCGCTGGCCGCCCCAATCAGCTTCGGCGAGCGGGAGATCGAGCTCACCGTATCGATCGGCGCGGCCGTATATGACCCAAAGCTCCACACCAAGGGCGGCGACCTCATCGCTGATGCGCAGCTGGCGCTGGCCAACGCGAAAAAGGCCGGCGGCGACCGGGCCGAGCTGTTCACCCGAATCATGCGATCGTATCGCTCGGACCGGCAGTCGCTCGAAAACGACGCGCGCCATGCGCTCGACCGAGGCGAGATCACTGTGCTATTCCGGCCGATCGTGCGGCTCGAGGACCGGACGGTCGCGGGCTTCCAGGCTTTGACCCGCTGGCGTCATCCAAGGCTCGGCGTCCTCGACGAGAGCGATTTCGGCCCGGCGGCCGAATCAACCGGCGCCGCGATCGATATCGGCGCCTTCGCCCTCGATGCCGCCGCGCGCGAGCTGGCCGCCTGGCAGAAGGCGCTCGAGGTCAATCCGCCCATCTTCGCCACAGTCGGCGCATCGTCGCGGCAAATGCTCGGCCACGATCTCCTGACGGATGTCCGCGCCGCGCTCACCCGCCACTTCATGCAGCGCGGCTCACTGAAGATCGCCGTCGCCGAAAGCCTGGTGATGGAGAACCCGGAATACGCTGCGGCCGTTCTGAGGCGCGTGCGCGAGATCGGCGCAGCGCTGATGCTGGATCGCTTCGGCGCCGGCTACACCTCGCTCGGGCACTTGCCGCAATATCGTTTCGACGCGATGCGGATCGACGCCTCCCTGGTGCGGCCAAACGCCTTCGGCCAGCGCTCGCCGATCCTGCGTTCGGTCGTCGCGATGGCGCACGAAATCGGTATGGACGTCATTTCCGAGGGCGCGGACACCGAATCGGACGCCGTCGAACTCGCCCAGATCGGTTGCCAGTTCGCGCAAGGGGCAGCGTTCGGCCAGCCGATGAGCGCCGCCGCGGCGCGCAAGCTCATGGGCGCGGAGCCGGGCTGAGCTGATCTTGCAACGCCCGCTCGACTTAGCGAATCGTCTCCACCTTCACCCCCACTTCGTCCGCAATCAGCGCCCATTGCTGATCGGCCGTCATAACGGGCGCGCGCAGACGTCGGCCGAGAGCGAGGCAGAAGCGGTCGCCCAGCGACAATCCGGCGCGATCGGTTCGAGCGCGCATCAAGCCGACGTCGACCGCCATTTCCTCGTCGGCCGGAATGACGGCGCACGCAAGAGTTCGCGAGAACCGCGCGGACCCGCTCCGGGCTATTGCCGCCCCGCGCGACGCCGCCCGCCACTTCCGCGAAGTTGACCGCTGAGACGACGGCGTTGTCTAGCGCCGCCGCGACGCGATCCGCGCCGGGCTCTGCGTTCAACCCCGCCAAGAGCGCGGACGCGTCGAGGATAACCCTCATGTTTCGCCGCCAAAGGCGCGGCGTCGCTCAGAAAGGAGTTCGTCTGAACGCATTGGCGCATGGGACAATTGCCGGACGAGCGCCTGCGCGGCGGCCAGTCGCGCCGCGCCATTCTCCGAAAAGACTGGCGGAACGGCGCGGCGGTAGATCGTCCCTTTCGAAAAAAATGGCCGACCGCGCCGCGACCCTTCCGATCCGGAAGCCAGCCTCGCGTGCCGGGATACCGAGAGTACATGGACAAAGTTCGCGACCAACTCGTTCCGTACTTTTGGTAGCTAGCAGCCTGTCGGACTTGAGGGTTTCTCGACGAGCAACGTACTGATATTGTTCCGTTTTGTGTTTCTCGGAAAAGACGAAAAACCAAATGATATCAATGAGTGTACCTTTAAGTCCGACAGGCTGCTAGCTGGCGCCGAATTGGCCGCGAGCCCCGTGAGCCTGACGTGAACTCCTTCGGAAAGCCGGATGTGGCAAATTCCCGCGTCTGGTCTGATGAGCGAGGAAGCGTATCAATTGGTTGGGATGAGTATAGCTATTTGATATCATCAAGCTTACAGAAGGTCGTCCACCGTGATCAGTTCATCAGTGATATCCCAGCAAACGTGATCGAGCGTCTGACGTTCGGTCTTGACTTCGTCATAATCCTTCTCATCGTTGAACGGATGATTCATGACCGCCTTGACAAAGCTACTGATTGGCTGACCGACCCTATACAGCGCAAACAATTGCTTCCGCCAATGCGCGCGAACCCGCTGCCGCTCGGGGAAAACACCTGTGACGACCGCATTCGGCAGCCGTTTCGCACCAGCTCCGTCCAGCCGGTCCGCTCGGAACTTCCGCCAGGAGGCGTCATTCGCGCCCTTATTACGTGATGACGTTGGATGATAGCGCGCCGGATTATTATCAGCGAGGTCGTGAGTCAGAGGCGAGACAGATTGGGACCTTGGGAGAGCGAACCGTCGCTGGCGGCCAGACGCCAAGGTTCCGCCATTTGGTATGGCGCTCCGTGCACGAAGAAGAGTTCCTGTCTGCGAACCTAGTCCGCCGACGAAGAGCAGGGAATAGAGAAAACGCCCCCACCATGACCCGAGCGCGATCGGCGCTCCCAGTGGGAGTCTAAGGCGCGGCGCTGTCAGTTTCCGTCAGCAGCGCGTCGCGCCTTACGCGCCCGGATAGTCCTCGATTCGGCCGATCGCCGGCGGTCGCGTTTTCTGGAGGCGCTTGCCGACCACTTCGACCCTGCGCATGACCCGCAGTATGTTGGCCGACGACATCTTTACAAGATCGCGCTCGGACAAGCCTCGCCGCACGAGCTCCGCGAAGAGATGCGGGAAGCGGCTGACGTTCTCGAGGCCTTCGGGCGAAGCGCCGCCGAAATAGTCTGACCCGATCCCAACATGATCGACGCCGGCGGTCGCTGCGAGCCGTTCGATGTGGTCGGCGACCTGTTCCAGCGTCGCCTTCGGCGCCGCGCCGTGTTTGGCTTCGAGTTCGCCAAACTGCGCCTTCGGATCGGCGGCAAGCGGAGCCTTGCCGTAGGCGTCGCGCCCACGCCTGAGCCAGTCGCGCAGCGGCTGCGACACGAACCCGGGGACAAACGTCGCCATGACCAACCCGCCATTCGCCTTGAGACCTCTCAGGACGTCGTCGGGCGCGTTGCGCGGGTGATCGCACAGCGAATAGGCGTTGGAATGCGAAAGCGAGACCGGCGCCTCGGTCACGTCGAGCACGCGCCGCATCCCGTCATGGGAGACATGGGCGAGGTCGATGACGATCCCGAGCCGGTTGAGCTCGCCGATCACGGCGCGGCCGAAGGCGTTGAGGCCGCCATTGCGCGGGGCGTCGGTCGCCGAATCGACCCAGTCAAGCGTCTCGTTGTGGCAAAGCGTCATCAGCCGGACGCCGGCCGCACGCCAGATCCTGAGCGGGCTCAGCGAATTCTCTAGCCCGACCCCGCCCTCAACCGCAATGAACGAGGCGATTTTTCCGGCCGCCTTGGCCCGGGCGTAATCGGCAGCGCTTCGCGCCGGGTGGAAGACGTCCGGATACGCCTCCTCCATCCGGCGGATGAGATCGATCTGCTCGAGCGTCGTTCGGGCCGGGTGGGGCGCGCCGGTCGGCTGGAACGCGGCCCAGAATTGCGCCCCGACCATGCCTTCGCGGAGGCGCGGGATGTCCGTGTCGGCCTTTTCATGCACCCGGTTCAGTTGGTAGGCGAGAACGTCGCCGCGCGCCGTCTTGTCGATCCGGATGACCCACGGCAGGTCGTTGTGGCCGTCGAACAGCGGCGCGCGCTCCAAAACCGCGCGCGCCATCGCCATCGCATTGTCGTCCCCTCGGGGGAAACGGGCGGTCAAAGTCTGGTCCACCGGCGCCGCTCACTCGAGCGGGACGGCGACGAAGCGCGCCACGCCATCGCCGTTGGCGACCAATAGCAACGCCGGCTTCTTGGCGTTGTCCTTCTTGGCCGCGTCGATCGCCTTTGCCAGATCGACCGGCTTCTCGACCGCCTGGTGATTGACCTCCTCGATCACGTCCCCCGGCCGCAAGCCGCGATTCGCCGCAGGCGACCCCGGCTCGACCGATGTGACGATCACGCCCTTGACGGAGTCCTTGATCTTGAAGGTCTTGCGCGCGTCGTCGGTGATGCCGGAGAACTCCATCCCGAGGGCCTTGTGAACCGGGCTCTCGTCGGCGGAGCTGTTGTCCTCGGTCGGGATCTCCGCGACCTTCTCGCCATCCTCGAGGCGGCCGAGCGTCACCGATTTGGTCACCTCCTGGCCGTTGCGGACGACGACGACGTCGACCGTGCTGCCGACCGAGGTTGAGGCGACAAGCCGCGGCAGGTCGCGCGATTCCTTGATGTCCTTGCCGTCGAACTTCACGATCACGTCGCCCGCCTTGAGCCCGGCGGGTTTTGCCGGGCCCTTGTCCTCAACGCCGGCGATCAGCGCGCCACGCGCCGTTCCGAGCCCCAGACTTTCTGCAATGGTGTCGTCGACCGGCTGGATGCGCACGCCGAGCCACCCGCGGCGCGTCTCGTGGAACTGCTCAAGCTGAGCGATGACCGGCTGAACCGCCGCGGAGGGCGTGGCGAACCCGATGCCGATCGAGCCGCCAGACGGCGATAGAATCGCCGTGTTGATGCCAATCACCTCGCCCTGCATATTGAACAGCGGACCGCCCGAATTGCCCTTGTTGATCGAGGCGTCGGTCTGCAGGAAGTCGTCGTAGGGGCCGCTGTCGATATTGCGATTGCGGGCTGAGATGATGCCGGCGGTCACCGTCTCGCCAAGCCCGAACGGATTGCCGACGGCCATCACCCCGTCGCCGACCCGGGCCTTGTCGCTGTCGCCGAACTTGACCGACTTCAGCGGCTTGTCGCTCTCCACTTTCAGCACGGCCACGTCGACCTTCGAATCCTTGCCGATCACCTTGGCTTTCAGCTTGCGACCGTCGGTGAAGATGACAACGATGTCGTTGGCGTCGCCGACAACGTGGTTGTTGGTGATGACGATCCCGCTCGGATCAATGACGAATCCAGACCCAAGCGACTGCGCCTTCTGCGCGCGGGGATGCGGGACGCCCCCGTGGTTCTTGAAAAACTCCTCGAACATCTCGTCGAACGGCGTGCCCTTGGGAAGGTCGGGGATGGCGCTGCCCTTTTCCTCGATCGTCTGGGTCGCCGAGATGTTGACGACGGCGTCGTCGACCTGTTCGGCGAGGTCGGCGAGGTTGGTCGGCCGCGCCTGGGCGAATGCCGGACCGGCCGGCGCAAGCGCGAGCGGCCCGCCGATCAAGGCCAAAGCGGCCGTCGCCGCAAGCGCCGAACGGCGCGGGCGGGGCGACGCCGAAATGCGCGCGGGGTGGTTCATGGGAATCCTCCTCGAAATCGTCAGCAAACGGAGACGCGGCGCGACCCTGCCGCCATTACATAGGAACTAGAGCAGGGAGCGCGAGGCCCAAACGATCGCGACGCCGAGCAGCGCCGCCCCGAGGCCGACTCCGCGAAGCTTGTTTGGATCCTCGCGGGCGGCGACCGCCATGCGTTTGCGCATCTGCTCTGTGAACGCTGCCATCAACAACCCTTCTATGGCGAAGACGAGGCCAATTGCGGCGGCGAAGTCCCGCATCTTCAGTCGGCCTTGGCCGTCGGCGGGACGGCCGCCGCGGGCGGCGTCCCTTCCGGCGGCGGCGTCGGCGTGGAGAAATAGCGGAAGAAATCCGACTTCGGGCTGACCAGCGACCGGGTCTGCCCTTCTTTGAAGGCGTTCTGATAGGCCTGCATCGACCGATAGAAGGCAAAAAACTCCGGGTCAGCACCGTAGGTCTCGGCGAAGATCCGATTTCGCTCGCCGTCGCCTTCGCCACGGATCTGCTCGGACTGCTGCTGAGCCTGCGCGGTGATGACGGTGACCTTGCGGTCCGCCTCGGCCCGGATCTGCTGGGACTGCTGTGAGCCCTGTGCGCGATACGAGGCCGCGCGCTGCTGCCGCTCGGTCTGCATGCGGTGGAACACCGCCTCCGAGTTCTCGGCCGGGAGGTCGGCGCGCTTGATTCGCACGTCAACGACATCGAGGCCGAAGCGCCGGGCGCCGCCGATCATCTGGTCCTTGATGTCGGCCATCAGCGCATCGCGCTTGTCGCGCACGATGTCGGTGATCGACGCCCCCGAGAGCGTCCGGCGGAGCGCCGAGTTCAGCATGCCGCCAAGCTGGGCGTCGGCGCCGCGCGTGTTGTACACGGATTGATAGAAGAGCAGCGGATCGTCGATCTTGTAGCGGACGAACGCGTCGACCTCGAGCCGCTGGTTATCCGACACCAGCACTTCCTGGCGCTCGTTGTCGAGCGCGAGGATGCGCTTGTCGATATAGACGACCGAATCGACGAACGGCCACTTGAAGTAGAGGCCGGGCGCGCCGATTAGGTCGCGCACCGGCTGGCCGAACCGCAGCACCAGCGCCTGTTCGGTCGGGTCGACGACGAACATCGACATCGAGGCGAGAACGATCACGACGGCGGCGATCACGGCGACCGCGAACCCGGAGAGATGACGGTTCATTTGCCCACCCCCGCCTTGGGCTGCAGCGCGTCGAGCGCAATGTAGGGGACGGGCGGGCTGGCCCCGTTGGTGTCGATGATCGTCTTGTCCATTGGGCCGAGGACGCGCTCCATGGTTTCGAGGTACATGCGCTCCCGGGTCACGCCGGGTGCCTTCTTGTACTGCTCGTGAATCTGGTTGTAGCGGGACGTCTGGCCCTTGGCGTCGAGGATCGTCTGTTCGCGATAAGCATTGGCCTCGGCGACAATTCGCGACGCGCCGCCTTCCGCTTCGGGCACCACCTTGTTGGCGTAGGTCTCGGCCTCGTTGACCTGCCGCTGCTGGTCCTGCTGCGCCGCGGTCACGTCGCGGTAGGCCGAAATGACCTCGCTCGGCGCGTCGACCGACTGGAGCTGGACCTGCTTGACCAGCACGCCCGCGCGATATTCGTTGAGCAAGTCTTGCATGCGCTTCTGCACGTCGGCTTCGACCGCGGCGCGGTCCGTGGTCAGGATGCCGTCGATCGTCTTGAGGCCGACAACCTCGCGCATGATGCTCTCGGCCACCGCCTTCACCGTTTCGCGGGGGCTCAGGATGTTGAACACGTAGTCCTCGGGCTTGGCCGGATCGATCTGCCAGTTCACCCGGAAATGGACGTCGACAATGTTCTTGTCGCCGGTGAGCATCTGGCTCTCCTCCGGCACGTCGGCGTTGCCGCCGAGGCTGCGGTAGCCGACCTCAGTGATCTGCTGATCCCAGACGGGGACCTTAATGACCGAGCCAATCGGCCACGGCCAGTTGGTATTGAGTCCGGCGGCGGTCTTGCCGGTGTAGCGGCCAAACACCAGGTTGATGCCAACCTCGTTGGGCTGGACGGTGTAAAATGTGCCCCAGGCGAACCAGACGAGGATCGCCGCCAGCACCACGAACAGCGCCGTCCGGCCGCCGAACCCGCTTCCCGGCTTGCCTCCGCCTGATCCGCCGGGCGTCAGCTTGCCGAGAGCCTCCTGGACGCGGCGGACGATCTCTTCGAGGTCGCCGGTCGGAGGGCCGGACGGCCCCTGGCCCCACGGGCCCCGCCCGGGCGAGCGCCAGGGCCCGCCACCTTGATTGTTCCAGGACATCGAAACCTCTTCGCCGCCAAACGCCTCGCCGGAATGGCTTATATAGCTACGCCAAACGAAGCGCCAACGGAGCTATTCATCGGACGCGATCCGGGTCTCACTCCCGCGCCGCGATTTCGCCTTCCCCATCGCTGGGCTTTCCATCGTCTTGGCGTGGCGAAAGCGGCGTCACCCTAAGGGCTGCGATACGGTTGCGTTGCTTGCGCAGCACCTCGAAACGAAAGCCGTAGAAAGAAAAGGTCTGCCGCGGCTCCGGGATGGCCCGCGCTTCGTGGATGACGAGGCCGGCGATGGTCGCGGCTTGTTCGTCGGGAAGATTCCAGCCCATCGCCCGGTTAAGGTCTCGGATCGTCACGCCGCCGTCGACGACGACGGAGCCGTCCCGCTGCTTGCGCAGACCCAAGACAGCTTCGTCGTGCTCGTCCCGGATGTCGCCGACGATCTCTTCGATGATATCCTCCAGCGTCAACAGGCCCTGGACGACGCCGTATTCGTCAACCACGAGCGCCGAATGCGTCTTGCGGCGCAGAAAGGCTTGGAGCTGATCGCTGAGGCTGGTCGATTCGGGCACAAACCAGGGCCCCAGCGCCAAATCGGCGATCTTGAGCCGGCTCGCGTCGCCGCCGGCGACCACCAGCGCCCGCAACAGGTCCTTGGCGTGCAGCACGCCGATGATGTTGTCCGGATCGCCGCGCCATAGCGGCAAGCGCGTATAGGGCGATTCGATCGCTTCACGCACCACCTCGTCCGGCGGCAGGTCGGCGTCGATGAGCTGCATCTTGGTGCGGTGCACCATGACGTCGGAAACCGGCACCTCGGCGAGTTCGAGCAGGCCGCCGAACATGTCGCGCTCGTTTCGCTCGACCTCGCCCTCGCGATGCAGGATGTCCACGGCGCCCATCAGCTCCTCGTGGCCCGAAACGCTGGGGTCCGTCTCGGTCAAAGAGAAGCCGCAGACGCGCAAAACGAACCGCACCAGCGCCTCGACCGTGCTGACGATCGGGCCGAACACAGTCACGAAAAAAAGCACGGTAGGCGCAATCGCCAGCGACACGCGGTCCGGATAGGCGATAGCGATCGTCTTGGGCATAACCTCGCCGAAAATAACGATCAGCGCGGTCATGACGACGGTCGCTACGGCGACGCCATGCTCGCCGTAGAGGTCCAGCATGACGCTGGTCGCGATCGCCGACGAGCCGATGGTGACGAACTGTCCGCCGAGCAGCATGGAGCTGATCAGCCGCCCGCGCTCGCCGATGAGCCGCGTCACGAGGGAAGCGCGCGGATCCCCAGCCATTTCAAGGGCGTGCATGCGGGCCCGCGACGCCGCAGTCAGCGCCGTCTCCGCGCCGGCGAAGAACGCTGCAAAAGCGATACTGACGACAATGACGACGATGTCGAGAGATATCGGCATGGCGAAGTTCTATCACAAACGCCGGAGCGCTGTGCGACCAGCCGGCGGTCGCCCGCCGGTCAGGCCGACGGCAGCTCCAAATCCTGTTCCAGGAAGGCGCGAACGCTTGCCTCGTCGACGTCGCGGGCGATGAAGCTCTCGCCGATACCCTTCGCCAGGATGAAAGTCAGCCGCCCGCGCTCGACCTTCTTGTCCTGGCGCATGGCGGAGAAAATGGCGTCTGCATCTGCCTCGAGGCCGGGTATGTCGCGGATACGCGTTGGGAGGCCGACCGCTGCCAGATGCGCCTCGACCCGCTGTGCATCTTGTCCCGAGCAGAGACCGAGCCGACGTGAGAAGCGGAAAGCGCAACCCATGCCGACCGCCACCCCCTCGCCGTGAACAAGGCGCGCCGAATCGTAGCGGGTCAGGCTCTCGAACGCATGACCGAAAGTGTGGCCGAGATTGAGCAGCGCCCGTTCGCCCTGCTCCGTTTCGTCAGCGACCACGAACCGCGCCTTGGCTGCGCAACTCGTGGCGATCGCCTCCGCCCGCGCGGGGCCGCCGGAAAACACGTCCCGCCAGCGAGCTTCGAGGACATCAAAGAATTTCCGGTCGTCGATCAGCCCGTACTTGACCACCTCGGCGTAGCCGGCGCGAAACTCGCGGGCGCTCAGGGTGTCAAGGACGCCGGAGTCGGCCAACACCAGCGACGGCTGATGGAAGGCGCCAACGAGGTTCTTGCCGTGTGGGGAATTGATGCCGGTCTTGCCGCCGACGCTGGAATCGACCTGCGACAGCAGCGTCGTCGGAATCTGCACGAGACGGGCGCCGCGGCGAAGCGAGGCGGCGCAAAAGCCGGCGAGATCCCCGATGACGCCGCCGCCGAGCGCGACCACAACGTCGCGCCGCTCGACGCGCGCGGCGATCAGGGCGTCCGACACGCGAGCGAATTCCGCGTAGGATTTGCTGGGCTCGCCGGGCGGGCAGACGATCGCCGTCGCTGCGAGACCCTCGCGGGCAAGACTCGCTGTGACGCGCTCGAGATAGAGGGGCGCGACATTGGCGTCCGTGACAACGGCGCATTTTGCGTCAGGGGCGATTCGGGCGATTTCCGGTCCCGCCTCGTCGATCAGTCCCGGGCCAACGTGAATTGAATATGCGCGTGCGCCGAGTGTGACCTCCACTCGGCGACGGTTGGCCGGCGGGTCCACCCGCTCGCACAGCGCCTCTACGAGCCGGCGCAGGGTCGTTTCGACGACCATATCATGGGGCCCATCGCGCGATTCGATGGTGAGATCGGCGAGGGCATAGATCGGAGAGCGTTCGGCCAAGATCCGGCGCAGCGTCGCCGCCGGGTCTTCGGTCTGCAGTAATGGGCGGTTTGATTTCTTGCGCACGCGAGCGAGCAGCACCTCGATATCAGGCTTGAGCCAGATCGACACGCCGTGTGCGGCGATCGCCCCGCGTGTGGAGGCGTTCATGAAGGCGCCGCCCCCCGTCGCCAGCACTTGCGGGCCGCCAGCGAGCAGCCGCGCAATCACCCGGCGCTCGCCTTCGCGGAAATAGGATTCTCCAAACCGCTCGAAAATCTCGGGAATTGTAAGTTGCGCACCGGCCTCGATCTCCGCGTCGGCGTCGACGAACGGCAGCCCGAGTTTCGCGGCCAGCCGCTTGCCCACCGACGTCTTGCCCGCGCCCATCATGCCGACCAGCACTACCGACCGGCCCCCAAGCGCAGCCGCCACGCGGCGCGCGTCGACCGGCTGACCCTGTACCATGACCCCTCGTCCTCGCCGAATAGCCGTTTGAACGCCGTCCCTTACAGGAAAGCGAGCCCAAGGGCGACAGGGACGGAAAGCCCTTCCCGGCGGTTTTGTCGCACTTTGGACCGTCTTGCGCGATTTGCCTGTTCTTGCGA
Organism: uncultured Alphaproteobacteria bacterium; assembly: GCA_963822215.1. GTDB lineage: Bacteria > Pseudomonadota > Alphaproteobacteria > Rhizobiales > Beijerinckiaceae > Roseiarcus. The sequence goes on along the minus strand of CAWGGX010000010.1, from coordinate 561,577 downwards.
GCATGTCAGGAAGACGACAAGAGCGCGACAGTCGTGTTATAGCGGCGCCGCGAATTTTCGAGGCGCCGCGCGTGCTAAAGGAGATTAGCGGCATTTCCGCCGCGGGCGCCGCTTCAGGGAGCTGAATGTTGACTGCTGTCCATAACGAGCGCCGCGTGCCCGGACCTCGTCTCGTAGCGATCGTCGGCCCATTCCAGAGCGGAAAGACAAGTCTTCTCGAGGGGATATTGGCGCGCGGAGGGGCGCTGGCGCGGCAAGGGACGGTCCGCGAGGGGACCAGCATCGGCGATTCGAGCTCGGAGGCCCGCAGCCACGCCATGAGCGTTGAGCCAAACATCGGCAGCGTTGACTACATGGGCGACCGGCTCACCTTTTTCGACTGCCCGGGATCGATCGAGTTCATCCACGACATGCGTCCCGCGCTGCCGGTCTGCGATGCGGCGATCGTGGTGTGCGAGGCCGACCCGCGCAAGATCCCAGCGTTGCAAGTAATCCTGCGCGAGCTCGAGGAACTCGCCCTGCCCCGCATCCTGTTCCTGAACAAGATCGATCAAGGCAACATCGGCGTTCGCGAAACGCTCGAGATCCTGCAGCCCGCCTCGCGCGCGCCGCTGCTTTTGCGCCAGATCCCGGTGTGGGAAAACGGGGTTGCAACCGGGTTCGTCGACCTCGCGCTCGAGCGCGCCTTCCTTTACCGCGACGCCGCGCCCTCGACTGTGATCGAGATCCCTAGCGGTGTGATCCATGAGGAGAAGCACGCCCGCTATTCCATGTTGGAAAAGCTCGCCGACTACGACGACGCACTGATGGAGCAGCTCCTCAGCGACATCGACCCGCCGAAGGACCTCGTGTTTGGCGATCTGGCGCGCGAGCTTCGCGAAGGTCATGTCGTACCGGTGCTGATGGGGTCGGCAACCGAAGGCCATGGCGTGACACGCCTCCTCAAAGCGGTGCGCCACGAGGCGCCGGCCATCGCCCACACCCGCAAACGCCTCGGCATAGATGACGCCGGTCCGGCGCTCGGCCAGGTCTTCCGCACGGTCCACACCGCGCACGGCGGCAAATTGTCGCTGTCGCGCGTGCTGCGCGGCGCCTTCGCCGACGGTGCAACGGTCATCAATTCCCAAGGGGTCGAGGAGCGTATCGGCGGCCTTGCCCGCATGACCGGCGCCTCGTCGGCCAAGATCAATCGCGCCGAGGAAGGCGACACCGTCGCCTTCGCCCGGCTCGAGAGCCTCGCCACCGGCGACAGGTTCTCCGACGGCAAGGCAGCTCCGGCCTCGGCCGAATTTCCGCCCCCTCCGCCGGCGACCCAGGCTTTCGCCATCAAGGTCAAGGACCGCAAGGACGAGGTGCGACTTGCGGCCGCGCTCGCCAAGCTGTGCGAGGAGGACCCCGCGCTGTCCTTCGTCCAGGACGCCGAGATGTCCGAAATGAAGCTCTATGGCCAGGGCGAGATGCATCTGAGGGTAACGACGGAGCGCCTCGCCGACCGTTTCGGCGTCACCATCCACACCTCCAAGCCGACCGTGGCCTATCGCGAGACCATCCGCGACTCAGTCACGGTGCGGGGCCGGCACAAGAAGCAGTCCGGCGGACACGGTCAGTTCGGCGACGTCGTGGTCGAGGTCGCGCCGCGCGGCCGCGGCGAAGGTTTCGCCTTCGCGGAGCGGGTGCATGGCGGCGCGGTGCCGCGACAATATTTCTCTTCGGTGGAAGCCGGCGCCAGGGACGCCATGGCCCGCGGGCCCCTCGGCTTCCCGGTCGTTGACGTCTCGGTGACGCTGACGGACGGTTCCTATCATACCGTCGACTCTTCGGACATGGCGTTCCGCGCAGCCGCCCGCATCGCGCTCGACGAGGCGCTGGCCAAGGCTCGCCCGGTGCTGCTGGAGCCGATCCTCTCGGTGACGATCTACGTCCCCTCCGACGCCCTGGCTCGCGCAAGCGCGCTCGTCAGCGCCCGCCGCGGCCAGATCCTCGGCTTCGAGGCGCGCGAGGGCTGGAAAGGCTGGGAAGCCTTGCGCGCGCTTATCCCAGAAGCGGAGATCGGCGACCTCATCATCGAACTGCGGTCGGCGACTGCCGGCGTCGGCGCCTACGAGACCCGGTTTGATCATCTCGCAGAGCTTTCGGGGAAGGCCGCCGACCAAGTTGTCGAGTTGCGCCGGAAGGCCACGGCGTAAGGTCCAGCCGCGCGCCGGAAATTTAGCCATTTTCGCGGCTGTACAGGCCGGCGGTCATCGCATATGGGGTGGCGGGATCAGTCTCACTCTGCGGACCATTCTGGAGACGACCGCGATGGCCGACGCCACTTTCGAACGTAGCCGCTTGGCGACCGTGTTCGGCGGTTCGGGTTTTCTGGGACGGCACATCGTCCGCGCCCTTGTGCGCCAAGGCTGGCGCGTGCGCGTCGCGGTGCGGCGTCCAGACCTCGCCTTCTTTCTGCAGCCGATCGGGGGCGTGGGGCAGATCGAGGCCGTACAGGCCAACCTACGCTACCCGACCTCGGTCGCGGCCGCCCTCGAAGGCGCGGAAATGGCGATCAACGTCACGGGCGTTAAGGCTGAGAGCGGCGCTCAGACCTATCGCGCCGTGCATATTGACGGAGCCGCTACGCTTGCCCGCGCGGCCAGGGCCGCGGGGCTCGAGACCTACGCCCATGTCTCCGGGATCGGCGCCAACCCCAATTCGCCCTCGCCCTACATCGCCAGCAAGGGTCAGGGAGAGGAGGCGACGCTGTCCGAATTCCCTGGCGCGACGATCCTTCGACCCTCGGTCGTGTTCGGACCCGAGGACGACTTCTTCAACCGCTTCGGAGCGCTCGCACGCTTCTTTTGGGTCATTCCGCTGTTTGGCGGCGGCGGGACCCGGCTGCAGCCGGTTTATGTCGGCGATGTCGCGCGCGCCGCGACCGCGGCGCTCGCTGGCGAAACCAAGCCGGGCGTCGTCTACGAGCTCGGTGGACCGCAGGTGATGACGCTGCGCGAAGCCGCCGAGTTCGCGCTCCGGGCGGCCGAACGCCGCCGCCTTCTCGTCGCGCTGCCGCTCGCGCCATCCCGTTTCATCGCCACGACCACGACCTTCGCGAGCAAAGCTTCGCTCGGCCTGTTTCCCAAGCTTCTGACGGTTCATCGCGACCAGATCGACCTGCTCGCCGTCGACAATGTCGTGTCGCCGAAGGCGGAGGCGGAGGGACGCGTCCTCGCTGGTCTCGGTATCGCGCCGCAAGCGGTCGACGCGATTATCGCCTCCTATCTTGTGCGTTTCCGTAAGACGGGCCAGTATGAGTTGCGGCGTTCAGCATGAACTTGCGCATTTTCCGCAGAGAGACGTTGGCATCTCAAATGCGTAACGCTGGTTTCGTATTGATCGGAAGCGATGTTTTGCGGCATGTAGGCTCTGGGGCGCTCCCCGGGCGGTTTTGAGTTGGGGACGTTCAGTGATCAAGTCCGAACTCGTGCAACGGATGGCCGCGCGCAATCCGCATCTGTATCAGCGCGACATCGAGAACATTATCGACGCCATCCTCGGAGAGATTGGCGACGCGCTGGCGCGCGGCGAGCGGGTCGAGTTGCGTGGCTTCGGCGCCTTCTCGACAAAGCAGCGTCAAGCGCGCACCGGCCGCAACCCGCGCACCGGCGACAAGGTGCCGGTGACAGAAAAGCTCGCGCCCTTCTTCAAAACCGGCAAGGAGATGCGCGAGCGCCTCAACCGCACCCCGGTCGAACTGGATTGAGATGACGCTTTCCTCCGAATGGCGCTGCAGGACGGCGGAGCGAGAAGGACTCCGATGATCCGTTTTTTCCGCCTTGTCTTTGTCGCGATCGTGATTGTGATCCTGCTGGCGTTCGCCTTTGCCAACCGGCAATGGGTAACGCTGTCGTTCGATCCGTTTAGCGCGGCCGACAACGCCGCCTTCTCGCTCGAGGTTCCCCTCTTCGTCGTCGTGATCGCCGCCGCCATGCTCGGAGTGGTCGCCGGCGCGGCGGCGACTTGGGTGTCGCAGGGCCGGCATCGTCGCGCGGCCCGCCAGAGCCGCGTCGAGGCGGATCGTTTGCGCGCCGAGGCCCAGCAACTCAAGGCGGCTCAGTCGGCGGCGTCCACCCTGCCTCGCGCCTAAGCCAGCGATGCGCCTCTTTTCCGCCGAGGACATCGACAGGACGCTCGAATTTCCCGCACTGACTGACGAACTCGCCGAGGCGATGCGTGGGGGATTCTACGCGCCGCATCGCCATCACCATCCGATAGAGCGCGCTGGCGAGCCGCAGGCGACCTGCCTCTTGATGCCGGCTTGGACCGAAAGCGCCTCGCGCGCCGGCCGCTACCTGGGAGTCAAGGTGGTCAATGTGTTCCCGGGCAATTCGGCCCGCGGCATTCCGGCGGTCCAAGGCGTCTATGTGCTGCAGTCCGGCCGCACCGGCGAGACGCTGGCGGCAATGGACGGAACCCGCCTTACCCACTGGCGGACCGCGGCCGCTTCGGCGCTTGCGGCGCGCCATCTCGCGCGGGCGGACGCAAAACGCCTGCTCATCGTCGGCGCGGGCGCGCTCGCGCCCTTCCTGGCGCGCGCGCATGCGAGCGTGCGCGGATACGAGCGGATCGCGGTGTGGAACCGTCGTCCCGAGGGCGCGCGGAAACTCGCCGCGAGCCTCGTCGACATCGGCCTTCCCGCCAGGCCGGCCGAGGACCTCGAAGCCGCAGTCGCCGAGGCCGATGTCGTCTCCTGCGCGACGCTTGCGACCGAGCCGCTGATCGCCGGCCGCTGGCTCAAGCCCGGGCAGCATCTCGACCTCGTCGGGGCGTTTGCCATTTCGATGCGCGAGGCGGACGACGAGGTCCTGCGGCGCTCACGCATTTACGTCGACACCGACGCCGCGCTCGTCGAAGGCGGCGACGTGGCGGTCGGGATTTTGGCCGGGGTGATCGATCGCTCGGCCGTCATCGCCGACCTTCCCGCCCTCTGCCGCGGCGCGCCCGGCCGCAGAAACGCGGAGGAGATTACCCTGTTCAAGTCCGTTGGCGCGGCAATCGAGGATCTCGCCGCGGCGATCCTGGTTTGGCGCAAGGCGGGCGGCGCGGCGCCGTGAACGGCGCGATTCCAGCGCAAAAAATCGCGCTCCTGGGTCCGCCGCCGACGATCCGGTTTCCCTGCTAGCAGGGAATTTTTTTGCCCCGCGGTCAGCGCTCGTTTCAGAAAGCCCTGCAATGCCATGGCGTTGTTGGCATTGCAACCCGTCGGTTGCGGGCTCAAGCGGGCGCGGAACAGGGAATTTCAAACGACCGGAACAGGGGCCTATCAGGCGGTTTGGAAGCGGAACAGGGAATTATCAGGCGGGCGAAAACGGGGCGCCTGACTGGGCGCAGCCGGGTTGCAAAGACGCCGATCGTCACGCCGCGATCGGGTCGCCGATCGGGACGGCGCGAGTCACAGCTCCTGACCGGCGATCTCGGCCTTCAGTTTGTCGGCCCCCTCCTGGACGGTCTTCCAGTGCGGCGCGATCGACAGCGCGCGCTCGTAGACCTCGAGCGCCTCCTTGTTCTTGCCGCGCGCCTCGAGGATGCTCGCCATCCCCATCAGCGCGCCGAGATGGCGCGGCTCGCGTTTCAGGGTCTCGGCGATGTCAGCCATGGAGCCGTCGTAGTCGTCGTCGAGATAGCGGAGCGTGGCGCGCGCGTTCCACGCTTCCGCCCGGTCGGGCATGAACGCGATGGCGGCGTCGAGAATATGTCGGGCGGCGTCGTAGTCCTGAGACGTAATGGCCTTGTGCGCCCGCTCGAGCAGGAGGTCGCCGGTGTCGGAACCCGTCCGCGCGTAGGAGGCGAGCAGAAGGCCGACAAGAGCCTCCGTCTCGTCGGCGTCCGCGGACGCGGCGAGCCGCGCATAGAGTTCCGCGCGAACGTCGGCCGCCGTCTTCGGGGCGGGACTCGCGGCCTGCCGGCCGTCGGGCTTCGCGGGTTCCGCCGCGCACGCGAGGCCCGCGCCCAACGCCGCCAGCGCGCCTGCGAACGCCACTGTTGTGAGCTTCATCGGGCGAGGCTACCGCGCCCCAGAGGTCCCGTCAAAGCGTTCCGATAGGGCGCTCAGCCCTGCCGGGCCTTGAAGCGCTTCTGCGTCTTGTTGATGATGTAGACGCGGCCCTTGCGGCGCACGAGGCGGTTGTCGCGGTGGCGGTTGCGCAGGGACTTGAGAGAGTTACGGACTTTCACGGCGTTCACCAATGGCTCTTCCCGCGGGGAAAGACCCACGGCGGAGGAATTCGGAGGCGGTCCTATGCCTCAAAGCGCGGCCAGGATCAAGTCCGCACGCTCCGGTTCGCCAAGGAAAAAGCTGCCCGGCGAGCCGGCGCCTGTCATTCTTCCGGCCTCTGCGGAACCAGCACGCCGGTCCAAACGACGCCGTCGATCAACTCGTAGCGTCCCACGAACTCGGCCGCGCCGAACTCGGCTTCGAAAGGCGCCGCGAGACGGATCGCAAAGCGGCGCTTCCGCGAGTCGAGGCGGACGACCGCGCAGTCGAGATGATCGAAATGCCGCCGCGTCGGCGGGTAGAGCGCCTTGAACAGGCTCTCCTTGGCTGAGAAAATCAACGTCAGGCTCTCCAGCCGGTTCAGGCCCGCAGCCTCCGCCACCCGGCGCCTTTCCTCCTCCGGAGCGACGACCCGAGCCACTTCGTCGGCAGCCTCGCCACTCATGGTGGGTTCGACGTCGACGCCGAGCCCGCGCGCAATTCCGGCCGGCGCGACCGCGGCGGTGGCGAAAGCGTCTGTGTGGGAAATCGACCCGACCAGCCCTTGCGGCCACACGGGACAGCCGTCGGCGTCTCGCGGCAATGCGGCGGCGTTGGATAACGTCCCGAGCCTTCCGATCGCCTCTCGCGCGCAAAAGCGGCCTGCGAGAAACTGGATCTTTCGTTTCGGGACGGCGCCTTCGAGCGCGGCGGGGAGGGAAAGACCCGGAACGCCCTGCGCCGGATCCACGTCTTTGGGGATTGTCACGCTATATTGCGAGACAGACGTCGGGAAGACGTCCGGATCGCGCGCTCTCGGGAACATCGGGGTCACGTCCACCTGCATAGCCGCCTGCCCGCTGACTGCGATCGTTGGACGCAGACAGGGGCCGGCCGGCCCTTCAGCCAACGATCAGCCTTTCCATCAGCTCGCGATGTCCCTCCGGGATCGGAAAGGGCTGGTTGGTCTGCCGATCGACATAGACGTGGGTGAAGCGCCCCGCAGCCGCCGCCACCGGGGCGCCGGCCTTGAACACGCCGAGACGATAGCGGACCGAGGTGCGGCCGAGATGCTCGACCGCGACGCCGACCTCCGCGAGGTCCGGATAGGTCAAGCTGGAGAAATAGCGGCAGCTGGTCTCGACGACGAGGCCGACGATCGAACTCGTCGTCGGATCGAGCAGTCCAGCCTCGATCAGAATCGCGTTTACCGCCGTGTCGAACAGCGAATAGTAGACGACGTTGTTGAGATGGCCGTAAGCGTCGTTGTCGCTCCACCGTGTCGCGAGGGGCACAAATCGCGCAAACGCCGTCCTGTCGGGCGCTGCTTGACGTTCCGATTGCGCAGCCACCCGCTGGCTCAGGCGTCGCGCAGCCGAGCGACCCCGTCCCCGGCGGCGCCCGCCTGCGCGACGACGAGGGCGGCCCACAATGTCGCTGCAAGGGCGGCGTCCAGGGCGGTCATGGGGTCTCCAACGGCTTCACAAGCGGTCGCCTTCGCGTCTTATCTGTGGCGCCATTTCATGACAAGGCGATCGTGCATCGCAGGGCGGGAAGGAACGGAGCGCATGGACAATGACAAGGAACCCGACCTTTTCGCCGATCCGCGGCAGGCGCCGCCGCGCGAAGCCACTCAGCTTTCGCCGCTCGTCCGTCGCCTGATCGCGCCGAACGCGTCACCCTTCACCTTCAACGGCACGTGCACCTATATTTTGGGGCACGGCGCAGTCGCAATCCTCGACCCGGGTCCCGGCGATGACAATCATCTCGGCGCGATCCTCGCGGCGGTCGAGGGCGAGACGATCGAAACGATCCTCATCAGCCACACCCACCGCGATCACAGCGTGCTTGCCGGCCGGCTCAAACAGGCGACTGGCGCCCGGATCGTCGGCGCGGCGCCGTTCGAACCGAAGGGCGACGGAACAGGCGGGCTCGACTCGTCGCACGACCGCGCCTATGCGCCCGATGCGGTTCTGTCCGACGGCGAGCGGTTCGCGGGGCGGGGCTTTACCCTCGAGGCCGTCGCGACCCCGGGCCACTGCTCCAACCATCTCTGCTTTGCTTTGCTGGACGAGGAGGCGCTGTTCTCCGGCGACCACGTCATGGCCTGGTCGACCTCGGTCGTCGCGCCGCCGGACGGCTCCATGAGCGCCTACATGGCCTCGCTCGACAAGGTGCGGGCGCGCGGCGAGCGCATCTACTGGCCCGGGCACGGCGGTCCGGTCGTCGAGCCGCAGCGCTACGTTCGGGCGCTCGCGCATCACCGCCGCCAGCGGGAGGCGTCGGTCCTCGCGGCGCTCGATGGCGGCGTCTCCACCATTCCGGAAATCGTCGCCAAGGTCTACGCCGGCCTCGATCCGAAGCTCGTCCGCGCTGCGGGCCTCTCCACCCTGGCCCATCTCGAGGACCTCGGCGAGCGCGGCCTGGTGTCGGCGGAGCGCACACCGGGGGAAATGCTGTATCGACGCGTGCAATCGCCTTAGATCGCATCGCGCCTAACCGGTTGACGCAGACACCCACTCCATATGGGCATAGCGGGGCGCGCCACATCGGGGCTGCCCGATTGGCCGCTTTCGGACCTTTTGCTACCCTTCAGGATCGGCCCTATGAACGGGCGGGAAGCGGGAGAAAGCGGTCTTCGGCTGAAGACGTAAGTGGCGTAAAGAACCTCGCTGCGCGCGCCGGGCAAGAGCTGCAGCGACATCATAGTCTGGCTGTTTGTCCGGCGCGACGCGGGCAGGCCGCCATTCCGGAGCGGGAAATGACGAGATGCGCATCTTTTTGCGCTTGCCCCATTTTCTCGTTAGCATACGTTTTAACGAGCTGTGGGATAATGGGGCATGCGCATTCCGCCCAAAATCAGCGCCGCTAGTATCGTTGCCCTAGGCCATTTTAATCCGGTCATCTTCGGGCCGGATTGGCTAAAGGATAAGGAAATTGTCGTCGGCAACGACTTCGAGAATTTACAAATTTCGATTGTGCATCCCGAGATAGTTTCTTACAATATGCCTTGGGGCAACTTTCAAGCGGACCGAAATATCCTCAACATTGGGACTACTCGGGAGCCGCTCGTGCGAGTGCATGATTTCTTTGTTCGATGCTTTCAGTTTCTGCCGGAAACTCCGATCAGAGCAGTGGGCATCAATCGGGAGGTCCACTTTGAGACCGCGAGTGAAGCAGCCCGCGACCATGTCGGGGATGTGCTAGCCCCAAAAGAATTTTGGGGTGACTTCGTTCAGTCTGAGGGGCAAAAGACAGGCGGTGTACGATCACTCACAGTGGAGCAGTCAATAGCAAAGGGAGGCAGGCTTTTGCGGGCGGATGGAACGTTTGGCTACATCAGGGCTAGAGTCGAGCCATCAGTGCCCCTAGATACCCGCTATGGGATTTTCGTGGAGGTAAACGATCACTTTGACCTCACGACTCCCCCCGATAGGCAGGGCAATCGCATTTCACATTGCGAGAAGGCTTCGCAGGAAAGCGTCGGAACGGTCGGCTTTTTTCAGTTTGCGGCGGATGGGCAGTTTGGAAGGTTCGGCGTTAAGCCTGTTGATCGCTATGTGTTTGAGAATGGCGAGGTTTTGTGGACCGTTGTCACAGCGGTTGCGGGCGCGGTCCTCGTTCATGTCGACGTCGAGCACCCAGTGGAGGCGGTTTTCGACGCCCCAGTGGTCGCGGGCGCACTGGTTCAGGCGCTCGGGCGCGATGGGTTCGGAGAGAAGGTAGTAGGCGGTCTCGGTCTTCGGCGGGCCGGTGTTCGCGCCCTTGAATTCGCGCGTGCGGCGAACGGCGCCGATGGCTTTCAGGCCGGGCCAGCAATGGATGTCCTGTAGCCAACCGACATCGTGGCAAACGACGGCGCTTCGGGTCTCGATGCGGCCATGATCGGCGTCGACCGTCGGCTGACATGCGAGCACGCGCGCCTCCGGGTCGGCGAAGTAACGCGCAACATCGTCGAACAGCGTCGGTTGGTTGCCTTTCAGAGACAGAACGTACTGGCCGCCCTGGGCGACGATCTGCTGCGCGATCTCTCTCTGGCAACTCATCGCATCGGCGGTCACCGTGCGTCCCTCGAGGTTGAGAAGCCGCAGAAGCTGCGGAACCGCCGTGATCTCGTTCGACTTCTCGTCCGTGGCGATCTGCGCCAGAACCAGCCGCTCCTCGCACGACCACGCACTGACCATGTGCAGGGCCGACTTTTCGCTCGCCGTGTCAAAGGAGCGGCGCAGCGTCTTGCCGTCGATCGCAACCACGCCGGCCGTCTGTTGCGAAAATGCCCGCATGAACTCGGAAAAACATGCGCCAAACGCAACCGGATCGAGCAGCCGGAACAGACGGCTGAACGTGTCGTGTGACGGCAGCCCGTTTTTCAGATCCAAGAAGTCCCGCAAAAAAGGCTCCTTGTCCTTCGCGAACTCCGCCATCTCCGTGCAGGTTGTGCCTCCGCAAAGGCACGAGCATAGCGCGATCGCCAACACCTCACACAGGTCGTGCCGACGAGCATTCCCCGTGCGCGGATCCTTGAGCTGCAAAAATACCCCTGAAAACCCCTCCATCCCTCCGGCCTCCATTCCGAATCGAGGCCCTCCCAAGAATCCTTCTCATCCCGCCTTGCAAGCGATTTTTCCAAATGCGATTCCCCTGCCCCGATAGGCTTTCCAATGGACGCGCCGTTGCGGACTTGGTAGCTGAACAGTTCGAGCGTTCGATCGCCAACTCGGAACGCCTAATCGACCGCGTAATGGAGCTTGCCGATGCTCGTGCCTAATATGGAACCCGCGTCATCTGCAGCGGCTGAAAACGCGATGCGCACAACGACAGTATCCCCGCGCACGCGATTTGACAACGAGGCAATAAGGCGGTGGGTTCAAACTGATGAGGAACTAAAGGGGTGGATGCAGGCGGAGCGGCCTGCGACAGTGAAGTGGACCCCATTCGCGGGACCATGGGCCGTGGGAATTAAGGTGTAATCCTTCCCGCTCTTCCTTTTTTAAAGAGGCTTCAAGCCGCTTCCTGCTGCTTCTGCCTCTGCTGTGGGTATGTGGGCAACGCGTTTGCGTTGTCCAAGCGAAGCGGCATATCCACAGCCCTTGCCGCCGCCTCGATTTCGTCGATGCCGGCGCGCCACACCGCCATCGGCGTCTGGTTGTTCATCGCCTGGTGGGGGCGGCGAGAATTGTAAAAGGTCATCCACGAACCAATGCCGGCCCGCGCCTCGCGGCCGTCGACGTAAGCTTTCAGATGCACTTCCTCGTACTTAATCGAGCGCCACAGCCGTTCGATGAAGATGTTGTCCATGAAGCGGCCGCGTCCGTCCATCGAAATCGCGACGCCGGCCGCCGCGAGCTTGCCGACAAAAGCCTCGGCGGTGAAAGTGGAGCCCTGGTCGGTATTGAAAATCCTCGGCTTTCCGAACCGAAGCAGCGCCTCCTCCAGCGCCGCCGCGCAGAAGCTCGCATCGTTGGTGTTCGACAGCCGCCACGCCAGAACCGCCCGGCTGGCCCAGTCGATGATCGCCACCAGATAGAGGAAGCCGCACGCCATCGGGATGTAGGTCACGTCGGCCGCCCACACGTGGTTCGGCTCGACAATCTTCAGACCCCGCAGCAGGTAGGGGTATATCTTGTGCCCGGGCGCGGCTTTGCTCGTGCCGGGACGCGGAACCAGCGCCTCGATCCCCATCGTGCGCATCAGCCGCCGCACCCGCTTGCGGTTGACCCCGCGGCCCTCCTTGTTGAGTTCGAAGGTCATTCGCCGCGAGCCGTAGAACGGCAGTTCCAGATGCAGTTCGTCGATCCGCCGCATCACCGCCAGATCTTCGGCGCCCGGCTCCGCCCTGGGCCGATAGACCCCCGAGCGCGCCACATCCAGCAGCGCGCATTGGCGGCGCACAGACAGGTCCTCGCCAGGCCGTCCGACCATTGCTCTTCGATCGGGCGCGCTCATCGCCCTGGCCTCCTGGCCAAGAAATCCCGTTCGACCGTCAGTTGGCCGATCTTGGCGTAAAGCTTGGCCGCCTCCCGCTCGCGCTCCTCCTCGCCGTCGCTTGAACCGCTCGCTCCTCGCGCGAACAGGCTCGCAACATTGTCCTGAACCTGCTTCTTCCACGCGTAGATCTGGTTCGGATGCACGTCATGCCGCTTGGCAAGCTCAGGAACCGTCGCATCCTCCCGCAGAGCCTCCAACGCCACCTTCGCCTTGAACGCCGCATCAAACTTCTTGCGTGATCTCGCCATTTCGCTCGCTCCGTTGGTTAAAACAGAGCGGGACGCTACACACCTTAACCGCTGGTCCCAAAACCGGGGTCCACTTCAGTCAGAGGTCGTCGGCCTGAAGGCGCCCGACATCGACAGCGACCGCATGGTCATCCGGGTCGAATGCGGCAAGGGCGGCAAGGAGCGCTACGTCATGTTGTCCGAGCAATTGCTCGGCATCCTGCGCAGCTACTGGCGTCTCGCGCATCCCGAACGGTTTTTGTTCCCGGGTCGCGACAAGCACAGGCCGATCGAGCCGACGGTCCTGCACGCCGCCTGCCGTTCGGCGCGCGTCGCGGCCGGCATCGACAAGCGCGTGAGCGTGCACGTTCTGCGCCACAGCTTCGCGACCCATCTCCTGGAGAGCGGCGTCGACATTCGCATCATCCAGGTCTTGCTCGGACACGAGAATCTGTCGACGACGGCGCGCTACACGCACGTGTCATCGCAGGTGATCGCCAGGACTGAGAGCCCTCTCGACCGGCTCTCGCTGCAGGTGACGCCGCCGGAGTAGCCGGTGACGGCGCGGCCGGCGTTCGAACTGGCCGATGTCTTCCACCGTCACGGCGAGACTTACGAACGAGCGAACGCCGGACATCTCGGGCGCGTCGAGCGGCGCGTGATCGGAGCGATCACGGCCTGCCGCACGGCGTCGCTCGGCGGTCATGTCGAGCTCTGCGACGATTGCGGGCTCACCCGCATCGCTTACAACTCGTGCAGAAACCGCCATTGCGGGAAGTGTCAGGGGTCGGCGCGCGCGGAGTGGCTCGCTGCTCGTCAGGCCGAACTGCTGCCGGTTCCCTACTTCCACGTGGTCTTCACCCTGCCGCCGGCGGCGGCCGGGATCGCTTTCCAGAACAAGCAAACGGTCTACGGCCTGTTGATGCGCGCCGCCGCCCAGGCGCTCATGACGCTTGCCGCCGAGCGTCTGGGCGCCAGGATCGGCCTCATCGCCGTCCTGCATACCTGGGGACAGACGCTGACCCACCACCCCCATGTCCATTGTCTGGTTCCCGGCGGCGGCGTTGCCCTCGATGGTCAGCGATGGGTCTGCAAACCCAACTTCCTGCTCTCCGTCCGCGCCCTGTCGAAGACCTTCCGCCGCCTGTTCCTCGACGGCCTGGAAACCGCTTTCCGGCGCGGCGAACTCGGTTTCTTCGGCGACCTGGTCCCGCTCGCCGAGGCCGCCGCGTTCGCCGAACGCATGCGCGCTCTGCGCCAAGGCCCCTTCGTCGTCTACGCCAAGCCGCCATTCGGCGGACCCGCGCGCGTGCTCGCCTATCTCGCCCGCTACACGCATCGAACCGCCATCGCCAATACGAGGCTCGTAGTCGTCGGCGACGATGAAGTCGCGTTCTCCTACAAGGACTATCGTCGCGGCGGGCGCCCCCGCGTCATGCGCCTCGCCCCGCACGAGTTCATCCGGCGTTTCCTGCTCCACGTCCTGCCCGACGGCTTTCACCGCATCCGGCACTACGGCTTTCTCGCCAAGGGCGACCGAGGCGAGAGCCTCGCGCGCTTGCGCCGCCTGCTTCAGCCCCAGCCGACCGGCGAGCCCGCCGCCGCCAGCGAGCCACAGCCAGACAAACACGCCCGCGAGCCGTTTGCCCGCTGCCCGGATTGCGGCGGTCTCATGCGCCGCATCGGCCTCGTTGACCCGGCCGCCGCATTCCGCTGCGACACATCATGACCTCGAGTCTCGCCCCCACCTCGATCGCCCGTCCTCGCCCCCACCACCAAGCCGCTCAAGCCGCCGGCGATGAGGCTTCTTGCCGTCGCCGCTCCGCTTCGACCCAGATCCCCTCGCTGCTAACCCTCCAGAGCGCGCCCGAATCCCGCCGCCGCGCCTCCGAACCGCTCAACGGTCTCCTCCAGCTGAACGCGCAGGGCAAAGACGCGCCGTCAAACCCGAGCGCCCTCGCGCGCTTTCCCCATAGCGCCTGACCGGCCCGCGCCTTCGTTCAATCCGGCTTATGTGAGGTCGCCTTCCCTGGCCCACAAACCTGTGCGCCGGCGACCTCACATAACCCTCCAGATTCAAGTCGCTTTCGAGCGACCTCCGATCTGGCCCCCGACGAAAGCGTCCGAGGCTTGTTGGAGCGATCGGTAACACCGCGTCATGGCCGGGCTTGTCCCGGCCACCCACGCGAACGCGATCTCTTCTCGATAGGATAGGTACCTGATAGGATTGGATAATTTGAGATCGCGTCGCGAACGGCGCCGGCGCTGCGTGGATGGCCGGGACAAGCCCGGCCATGACGGAGTGGCCAGCCCCTTTGAATTATCCGAGCCGGCCCGCGGCCAACACATAGAGCATAGGCGCCGTGCTTGCTGAGGGGCGAAGGGTCCGCGGCGGCGTTTCATCCGCGGGCCTGAGCCGGCTTCTCAATGGGGTCGACCGGCCCTCCGCGTGGACCTGAGCCTACTTACCGCCGCCCGAACCGAGCGCGTAGCCGTTGCGGCTGGAAATCTGGCCGCCCACCTCATTGAAGCTCTTCGGATCGTCGCCGAGCTGCGCGGTCGGCATGCAATCGGGATTGCAGGAATAGGACACGTGCGAGGTTCCGTTCTGCAACACGACAACTGTCTTCGGCGGCAGGACGCGCAGCTGTTCGTCGAGAAGAACACGCCCTTCGTCGTCAAGGCCGATGAGGTTGGTCTGCCCGTAGCCTTTTCCCGTGACGACCATCGCTGCGCCGGTCTTGAGCATGGTGACGTCGGCGATCATCGGATTTCCGACGATGAGCGTCGACGTGCGGGGCGGAAGTTCCGCTACGGTCGCTTGGTCGAGGACGACCGCAAGGATCTTCGCGGCGCCGTCGGCGACCATCGGATTTCCGTCGATGCGCGTCGACGTGGGGGGCGGAAGTTTCGCTACGGTCGCCTGGTCGAGGACGACCGCAAGCATCTTCGAGGCTGTCTCGGCCTGGGCCGGCTCGGAGCCGAAGGCGATGACGAAGGCGATAAAGAGCCAGAGACGCGACGGCATCGGGAACCTCGAGCGGCAGGGCTCCCGGCGTCAAGCGGCGTGCTTCAGCGTCCGTGCGCTCCGTCCCCACCGGGAGGGCAGGAGGGAATGACCGGTCGCGGCGGCGTTCCGCAGTCGCGCAGGGCCTCGTCGTCACGGAACTCCGGTTCGCCGCTTCCCAGCGCGACCGCCGGGCAAGAAGACGTCCGTCCGCGTTTGGCGTGGCGCCCGGCTTCAGCCGATCGCCCCGAAGGGGACCGTCGCACTATCGTCCCCTAGAAGTAAACGAAGCCTCAAGGAATTCAGGCGCCGCGCTGTCAAGCGGCGGGAAAGATTGCGGCGCCCTCGTCGGCGGCGCCGACCTGGCCGCGGAACGCGGCGAACAGTTCCCGCCCCATTCCTACGTGGGAGCGCGACAGGTCGGCTTCGGCATGTCCGCGCCGGGCCCAAACCTCGGCGTCGACCAGGACGTCGAGCACGCCCTGGCGCGCGTCGACCCGCACGACGTCGCCGTTGCGGATCTTGCCGATCGCGCCGCCTGCGGCCGCCTCGGGCGTCACATGGATGGCCGAGGGCACCTTGCCCGAGGCGCCCGAGAGCCGCCCGTCGGTGACCAGCGCCACCTTGTGCCCGCGGTCCTGCAGGACGCCGAGCGGCGGCATCAGCTTGTGCAATTCCGGCATGCCGATCGCCTTCGGCCCCTGGAAGCGCAGGACCGCGACGAAGTCACGGTTGAGTTCGCCGGCGCGGAAGGCGGCGTGCAGCTCCTCCTGGCTATGGAACACGCGCGCCGGCGCTTCGATCACATGACGCTCCGGCGCGACGGCGGAGGTCTTGATGACCGCTCGTCCGAGCGGGCCCTGGAGGACGCGCAAGCCGCCGGTCTCCTGGAAAGGATCGGAAACGCCGCGCAGCACGCTGATGTCGCCGGAAACGTCCGGCGCAGGCCGCCAGCGAACTTCGCCCGCGTCGTCGAGATGCGGCTCGACGGCGTAGTCGGCCAGCCGCTCGCCCCAGACCGTCCGCGCGTCGGCGTGAATGAGACCCGCGCCCGCCAGCTCGCGGATCAAGAGACCCATGCCGCCGGCGGCGTGGAAGTGGTTCACGTCGGCTTTGCCGTTGGGATAGATGCGGCTGACGAGCGGCGTCACCTCGGCGAGGTCGGCGAAATCCTCCCAGGTGAGCGCAAGTCCCGCCGCTGCGGCCATGGCGATCAGATGGATCGTGAGATTGGTCGAGCCGCCGGTTGCGTGGAGGCCCACCACGCCGTTGACGACGGCGCGCTCGTCGATGACGTGGCCGATCGGCGTGAACGCGTTGCCGAGCGCGGTCAGCTCCAGCGCCCGCTTGACGCCGAGCATGGTCAGCGCGTCCCTGAGCGGCGTGTCCGGATTGACGAACGAAGCCCCCGGCAGATGAAGACCCATGATCTCCATCAGCATCTGGTTGGTGTTGGCGGTGCCGTAGAATGTGCAGGTGCCGGGCGCGTGGTAGGCCTTGGCTTCGGCCTCCAGGAGGTCGGCGCGCGTGGCTTTGCCTTCGGCGTAAAGCTGCCGGATCTTCGACTTTTCCTCGTTGGGCAGGCCGGAAGGCATCGGCCCGGCGGGGAGAAACACGGCTGGGAGATGGCCGAACGACAGCGCGCCAATGAGGAGGCCGGGCACGATCTTGTCGCAGACGCCGAGATAGACCGCCGCGTCGAACATGTCGTGCGAGAGCGCGACCGCGGTCGAAAGCGCGATCACGTCGCGGGAGAACAGCGAAAGCTCCATGCCGGCCTCGCCCTGGGTGACGCCGTCACACATCGCGGGAACTCCGCCGGCGACTTGCGCCGACCCGCCGACCGCACGCGCCGCCTGCTTGATGAGTTCGGGAAAACGGGCGAACGGCTGATGAGCCGAGAGCATGTCGTTATAGGCGGTGACGATCGCCAGGTTGGGGCCGTCGCCATCGCGCAGCGCCTCCTTGTCGCCAGCGGCGCAGGCGGCGAAGCTGTGAGCGAAATTGGCGCAGCCGGGACGCTTGCGCGCAGGCCGCTTGGCGACCGCCGCCTCGATCCGGTCGAGATAAGCGCGCCGTGACGCGCGGCTGCGCACGGCGATTCTCTCAGTGATCTCGCCAACGCGGGCGTTCAGATCCGTCATGCGCGCCTCCATATCGATTAGCGTCGGGCGTCGCCGCGGAGCCTGCTCCGCAAACCAGCCCTCAGTTTCCGATCGTCTCGCGAACGATTCGGGTAAAGCGGCTACGTTCGTCCGGCGTCAGGTTGGCCGTCGCGACGTCGAGGTTCTGGTCCTGCAGACCGGCGGCCTTGGCGAAGGCGTTCCAGGCCGCGGCCTTGGCAAGGTCGTGACCCACCACCACGCCGTCGACGTAAAGATGCGCAAGACGGTTCTGGGCGATCGGATTGCCCTTGGCCGCGGCGACCCGCAGGAGGGCGACGGCCGCAGCCTGGTCTTTCGAGACGCCGTTGCCGTTGAACAACATGATCGCGTATTCGACTTGGCCGGCGATGACGCCCGAGTCGGCGGCGCGCTTAAGCCAGCGCGCGCCCGCGGCGACGTCCTGTGGCGCGCCTTTTCCCTCGCGCAGCATGACGCCGTAGGAATAGGCGCCGTCGTCGTCGCCGGCGTTCGCTGACCTCAGGAAAAACTGGGCCGCCGCCGAGAAATCCGGCTTTCGGCCATCAGACGAATCGAGCGCGATGACGCCGAGATTGTAAAGCGCGGCTCCGTGGTTCTTGGCGGCGGCGCGTTCGAACTGCGCCTTTGCGGCGTCCCGATCTTTCGGCACGCCTTTTGCTCCTTGCAGCAGCAGCGCGCCAAGTTCGTAGGCGGCCTGCGGATCCCCCAGGTTGCTGGCGAGGCGAAACCAACGCGACGCTTCCAGATCGCTTTGTCCGACCGCTGCGCCATCGCGATAAATGACGCCGATCAGGGTCATCGCCGCGGCGTCCTGATGATTCTGGTCCAGTCGACGCTCGGCTTCTCGCAGCGCGAAAAGGAAGTTGCCGCGCTGGTACGCGCCAAAGGCGAGGTCCACCGCCTTGCCGTCGGCGCGGGGCGGAAGCGGCGGCGGAAGCGAAGGGAGCGGCGGCCGCGCATCCGTTGACGCGGCGGCCTTTGGAGCGGCCTCCTGGGCCGAGGCACCGCCGGCGTAAGCGAGCGCAGCGGCGAAAACCAGAACGAGTTGCTTCATGGCGAGTGCGCAGCGACGCGGTCGAGGGCAGCATGCAGCGACCGCACGGCTTCCACCGGGGAGGGAGCGTCCCAGATCACTCGGTCGACCGCGACGAAATCGGCGCCCGCCGCGGCGAGACGATGCGCGGCCTCAATCGATTCCGCATAGGCGACGCAAGGCGTTTCGAAAATCTCCGCCCACCAGCCGACCCGCTCCAGGAGCAGTTCGAGCGCCATTGACGGCGCTGCGCCGCGAGGCTCGCCAAACATGACGTAATCGACCCCCTTCTCGCCCGCGGTCATCGCGTCATCGCGCATTCGAAGGGCGCCGGCGCCCACGATCCGCTCCGGCTTCAGGCTGTCGAGGGCGTCGTCGAGCGCCTCGCCGACGCCCTCGACATGTGCGCCGTTAGCGCCCAAACGGGCCGCGCGTCGCGGATCGCCGTCCAAAAGCAAAGCGCAATCCGCCGTGGCGGCCAGCTTGAGGAGCGGCGCGACGATCGCCCTCGCCTCACTTTCGGCGCCGCGCTCGAAGCGAACACGAAGGCTCGCGATCGGCGCGGTCGCCACAACCTTGGCCAACAGCTCAGCGAAAGCCGAGGCGGCCGCCGCTGCGAGCGGCGGCGTGACGAGGTAGATCGAGCAAGAGGGTGGTCGAGGCGGAGCGGGCGGCATGAGCGTCAGTCTGAGAACGACCTCTCTGGCCGACCAATGCGGCCAAATGGGGGTCGAAGCAAGTCCGGCGGCCGCCCGCCGCTGCCGATGTCAGTGCGAAAAAGCCGCCCTTAATCGCTCCACCTGCTCGGCGACCGCACTGGCGCGTTGGCGCGCTTCAGGCGCGTAGGCGAAAGCAAGACTCTGGTCGAGATGGATGACGCGCTCCTGGATGCGGAGCGACCGAAGACTCATCTCGCGCAGGGTCTTGGGCAACTGCTCGAAGATGTCCGCGGCGCAGGCGAGGTCCTGCCGAGCGAGCTTGACACGATGGCGCTCGGTCAGCGCCTGGTTGCGCGTCAATTCGCCCTCGTTGACCGCGCGCTGCAGCAGGAGCCAGGACGCCACCTGCATCAGCCGGGTCGTCAGCCGCATGCTTTCGGTAGCGTAGGCGAGCGCAGCCGTCCTCGATAGCCCGCGCAATTCCTCCCGTCCCGGCCCGTCGAGATAGGCGGCCGCTTCCTCGACCAGAGCCATCCCTTCGCGGAACAGCTCCTGGAATGCGGGTGAGGCGGTCAAGCGATGAATGAAGGGAATCGCGCCCGGCGCCAGACTTGAGGCTCCGGAAAGGCGCCTCCATCCGTTGTAATTTCGATTCATACGCCTAACCCCCGCGCTGCGCCGGCAAGGTCGCACAGCTGTGTTCCTCATCCGGGAAAGCTCGAAGCAAATATAAAGCCTGCACGCGGGGCGCGCGCATTAACCCGGAAATAACGTTAACGCGCGCGACCTTGTCTCGGCAATAGCCCGAGAAAGCCTTCTATGCCGGCGTTCAAGGCGGGGATGTCGACCGCTCAGGCGGCGAGCGCGTCCCGCATCCACAAAATTGAGGTCGCAAGGAGTCGCATTTTCTGATTCTTAGGACAGCCCGTCTCGCTCACGTCCCAAATCGACCCAGAAACCTGGAACACGGAGTTGAGTAGGGAATTCGCTGCAACTTCCTGGGTCGGGGACACGGGTCCGGCGGGAAGGTCTTGCGTCGACGATTTGAAGTCGCGCCAACCGCTGCGGGACGTCTCCAAGCAAGTACCGGCGGCTTTACGCCTTGAACGCAGCCGCCGCCACGGCGCGCGTCGCCTGACGCGCCTCGATCGCCCGCTCCAGTCGATCGATCTCGGACCGAAGCAACGCGATTCGCTCAGCCAACTCGATCGCCGAGAGGTCGTCAACGTTCTGGCCGATCTCGTGCGCTGTCGGCGCCTTTCGCTTCGTCCCAAATACGGACTCTTCGTCGAAGTCAGCCATGACCGATCGTCCTGCTATTCACGATGCGGCGATGAAGCCCCCGCCGAGAACCCGGGCGCCTTTGTCGAGGGAATCATAAAAGACGCAGGCCTGTCCGGGCGAAATGCCAGTCTCCGGCTCGAGGAATTCGACCTCGCCGCCCGATGTCAGCATAGCCAGCGTCGGCGGCCGGGTCGAACGCACCCGAGCGCCGATCATCAGACCGCTTGACGGCAGGTCGGCAAAGTCGCCGTCGCCAATCCAGTTGACGGATCGCAGCTTAAGCCGCGTCCTCGCAAGCGCCGCTCGTGGCCCCACGACCACCCGCGCGCGCTTCGCGTCGAGGGCGACCACATAAAGCGGCTCGGTCGATGCAATACCTAGGCCACGCCGCTGGCCGATCGTGAAATGCACGACTCCGGCGTGGCGGCCGAGCACCCGGCCGCCGGCATCGACGATGTCGCCGGGGGTTGCGGCGCCCGGCATCAACCGCTCAATCATGTCGGTGTAGTGGCCCGCCGGCACAAAGCAGATGTCCTGACTGTCCGATTTTTCGGCGTTGATCAGACCATATCGGCGCGCAAGCTCACGCACCTGCGGCTTCGGCATTCCGCCGAGCGGGAAGCGCAGCCGCCTGAGTTGCTCTCGGGTGGTGGCGAACAGAAAATAGCTCTGGTCGCGATCGGCGTCGGTCGCCCGATAGAGCGCCTGCCCGCCACGCCCATCGTCGCAGGCGACGACGTAATGGCCTGTGGCGAGCAGATCGGCGCCAAGGTCGCGAGCCGCGCCGAACAGGTCGGCGAACTTCATGTGCTGGTTGCACGCCACACAAGGAATCGGCGTCTCGCCGTCGACATAGGCCCGCGCAAAGGGCTCGATCACCTTCTCATGGAACTGAGCTTCGTAGTCGAGCACGTAATGGGGAATGCCGATCCGGTCAGCGACGTCGCGGGCATCATGAATGTCCTGCCCGGCGCAGCAGGCGCCCTTGCGATGGCTCGCCGCGCCGTGGTCGTAAAGCTGCATCGTGACGCCGACCACGTCGTAGCCCTGGTCGGCGAGCAGCGCCGCAACGACTGAGGAGTTGACGCCGCCCGACATCGCCACCACCACGCGCGTGTCCGCCGGCGCCTTGTCGAGACCGAGGCTATTGAGCGCGCCGTCCGGGACGCGCGCTAGGGAAGTCGCGAGCATACGGATCCCATCCCGGCGAAACAACCGGTCCAGATGTACAAATGGGCCTTCGGCCCGCAAAGACAAGTCCTTAGCTGAAAATCGGCGATGAGACCAGTTGCGGAACAGCCCGGCGGCGGCCATGCGCGCGACAATCAACACGGGGCAGGCTCGCTACCCTGCTTTCGCAACGTACGACGTCCTTACGACGCCGGAAAGGGAGTCTGACATTACATGGGTATATTTCCGGCCCTGTCGCGAACGTTCGAAATTCGCGTTCGAATTTGGCGGGGCGCCGGAAAGTTGCCGGGTTTGCCCACCTCTCGGACCAAAACGAGGCGTCGCACGGAAAATCGCTCGCGTCATGAGACCCAAACAGGCCGTTTTCGGTCCCTGCCGTTTAGGTAAATTTAAAGCGGCGCTCGTACAGTGCGATGGTCGAGTTGAGCGTACGAGTGAGCGTTCCATGAGTGATGTCATGCGACCGAGGGTCAAATACGTGATCGGTCCGGATGGGAGTCCTTTGACCGTCGCCGACCTTCCGCCGCCGAACACCCGCCGCTGGGTCATCCGCCGGAAGGCGGAAGTCGTCGCCGCCGTGCGGGGCGGCCTCCTGTCGCTTGAGGAGGCTTGCTCTCGCTACACCCTGACCGTCGACGAGTTTCTGAGCTGGCAGGTGTCGATCGACCAGTTCGGCCTCCCTGGCCTTCGCACCACGCGCATCCAGCAGTACCGACAGTAACCGCCGTCCAGCGGCTGAGAGATATCGGCATAGCGAGCAAACGCGCGCCCCGCGGGAGCGCCTAGCAGGCCGACGTTGGCTGCGGGCCGGACCGCGCCCGGGCGTCGCGACGCGTTGATGCGACGGCTTCGTTCTGGATTGTCTGGCCGGCCGCCCTATATAATTGTGGCGAAGGCGGAGCTCGGCTGATGATTGTGACCCGCAAGCTCGCGGCAATACTGGTCGCCGACATTGTCGGCTTTTCGCGGCTTGCCGGCGCGGACGAGGACCGCATCCTGGCCCGGCTCAGGACGCTCCGCAGCGATCTGATCGACCCCGCCATTTCGGTTCACAATGGCCGGGTGGTGAAACGCACCGGCGACGGCGTGCTGGTCGATTTCCGGAGCGTCGTCGATGCGGTGCGCTGCGGGATCGAGATGCAGAACGGCCTCATCGAGCGCAACGCCGGCCTTCCGGACGATCGCCGCATCCAGTTTCGGATCGGCATCCATCTCGGCGACGTCGTCGAGGAGGCCGACGGCGACCTGATGGGCGACGGCGTGAATATCGCCGCGCGGCTCGAAAGCATCGCCAAGCCCGGCGCCATCGCGCTCTCCGAGGATGCCTACCGGCAGGTAAGAGGGCGAATCGAGTTCGCCGTCAGCGATCTCGGCCTCAAGGAACTCAAGAACATCGCCGAGCCACTGCGCGTCTATTCGCTCGAGGTCGGCGCGCCCGTGGAGCCTCAGCCGGCGCCGCTCGAATCCCCGCCGCAGAAACTCGGGCCGCCGCGGTGCTCGATCGTTGTGCTGCCGTTCGCCAGTCTCGGCGGCGGAGAGGAGCAAGAGCAGTTCGCGGACGGCGTAACCGAGAGCCTCACGACCGATCTCTCCCGGCTGGCCAACACCGTCGTCGTCGCGCGCAATACGGCGTTCACCTACAAGGGCAAGCCGGTCGAGGCCAAGCAGATCGGCCGGGAGCTCAACGTCCGCTATATCCTCGAAGGCAGCATTCAGCGCGGCGCCGGCCGGATGCGGATCAACGCCCAGTTCATTGACGCGGCGACCGGCAATCACATCTGGGCCGACCGGTTCGACAAGCCGATGGCCGACCTGTTCGACATGCAGGACGAGATCGTCTCGCGCCTCGCCAATCAGCTCCGCGGCGAATTGATCTCGGCCGAGGCGGAACGCGCCGAGCACGAGCCGAATCCCGACTCTCTCGACTATTATTTTCGCGGCGTCGCCGCTTTCAACAAAGGCCGGCTCGAGAACATCGAGCTCGCGAAGGACCTGTTCGAACAGGCGCTCAAGCTCAATCCGTCCCACGTCGACTCCATCGTGGGGGCGGCGCGGACCGATGTCCTTATCGCGCTCTACCGCCAGGAGGGGCGCGCCGGGCGGCTCAAGGCGGCGGAGGCCGAACTCCTCAAGGCGCTATCGATCGATCCGCGCAGCCACTGGGCGCACCTCTGGCTCGGATACGTCCAGGTCATGACCAATCGCGCGGCGCGCGGGATCGGCGAGTTCGAGCGGGCGTTGTCGCTCAACCGCAACATCGGCGTCGCCCATGCCTGGACCGGCCTCGCCAAGATCATGCTGGGGCGAGCGGAAGAGACGGAAGCCCATCTTGCCGAGGCCTTCCGCATTTCGCCGATCGACGGCGTCACCTTTTTGTGGAAGTACATTGCCGGCCTGGCGAAGCTCTATCTCGGCGCCGACGCGGAGGCGGTCGAACTCTTCCGCGAGTCGATCGACGGCAGCCGGAATTTCCCGCTCAACCACTTCCACAACGCCGCGGCGCTCGCCCTCCTTGGGCGGCAGGGCGAAGCGGAAGCGGAAGCGAAGGCCGGGCTTGCGATTGCGCCGGATTTCACGCTCGCCGGCTTCCGCGCCACCGCGGAAAGCGACAATCCGGTCTATCTCGCCCAGCGCGAGCGGGTGATCGAGGGGATGCGCAAGGCAGGTGTGCCGGAAGGGTGAGCGACCGGCTAAATTACGACATTTCCGTGACGAGTTTTGGATCGGGACTGTTGCCGAACGGGCACAGTCGGACGGCGAATCGCCGTGTATATCAACGGCTATCTATTGACCCGGGTCGGGCCTTTTGGGGGTCGTTATGAAGACAATTCTGCTGGCTGGCGTCGCCGCCATGTTCGTTGTTCCGGCCGTTGCGGCGGACTTGCCGACCAAGAAGGCGCCGATTCCGGTTCCAATCGTGACCCAATACGACTGGACTGGCGCCTACTTCGGCGGCAACCTCGGCTGGGACTGGGGCAACAGCAAATTCACCGACTACAACCTGAACAACGGGGCTTTTGTCGACAGCGGCAGCCAGCACCTGAGCTCGTTCATCGGGGGCGGCCAGATCGGTTATCGCTACATGTTCCCGCAGCGTTTCGTGATCGGCGCAGAGGCCAGCCTCGACTGGGACTCCGGCAATTCCAGCACGACCGCGTCGCTGGTGAACAACAAGTACACGGAGTCGACCAGCTATTCGAGCGGCCTTGGCGGGCACGTGGTCGGCCAGGCTGGCTACGCCTGGGGCGATTTCCTGCCTTACATCAAGGGCGGCTGGGCGTGGACCAATTCGACGGTCACGCATTTTCAGAATTCTGGCACAGTCGGGACGCTGGCCGCCGGCAACGCCCAGCAGGCGGGGCTCTACCGCAGCGGCTGGACCATCGGCGGCGGCGTTTCCTATCACGTCTGGCAGAACTGGGAAGTTTTCGCCCAGTACATGTATGCGAACTACGGCACGGCGACCGTCAACTTCATCGCGCCGCTGTCGCGGTCGGTTAGCACGTCGCTCACCAGCAACGCGCTCACGGCCGGCGTGAACCTCAAGTTCTGACCGGCAAACCTCGGAAGGCTCTCACAGACGGGCGGCTTCGGCCGCCCATTTTTTATTGGCCGGTCAGCCATGGCAGCAGGGCCGGGATGATCGCTGGCGTCACCACCGCGTTGAGGCCCATGGCGATGCCGGCGAACACGCCGGCGACCGGGTGAACGGCGAAGGCGCGGGCGGTGCCGAGACCGTGCGAGGCGAGGCCGACGGCAAAGCCGCGCGCCGCCCAGTCCATCACCTTGAGCGCGTTCATGAGCGGCGTCACGACGACCGCCCCGAGAATGCCGGTCGCGATGACGAGGACGGCGGTCAGCGGCGGCGCGCCGCCGAGCGTTTCCGACACGGCCATCGCCACCCCGGCCGTCACTGATTTCGGCGCAAGCGACACCAGCACCGCCCGCGGCGCGCCGAGCGCCCGCGCGACGAGGAGGGCCGAGACCACGGCGACCACCGCGCCGACCAAAAGCGCCGCGGTCATCGGCAGCAGATTGCGCTTGACCGCCTCGAGGTTGCGATAGAGGGGCACCGCGAGCGCGACCGTCGCCGGACCAAGCAGAAAGTGGACGAACTGCGCGCCGTTGAAGTAGGTCTGATAGTCGGTCCCGGTCAGCTTCAGCATCGCCCCGATCAGCGCAACGGCGATCGCAACCGGATTGACCAGCGGGTGCCGCGGCGCGGCGTAAGCGATGGTCTCGGCGATCATGTAGGCCGCGAGCGTCGTCGTCAGCCAGAAGAGCGGAGTCGTTTGCAGATAGACCCAGAGGCGGAACGGCGTCATGCTTCGCCCCTCCCGCCGATCAAGCGCTTGACCGCAACGAAGACGCCGACGGTCACCACGAGGGTCAGGAGCGTCGAGACGACGAGCGACGCGGCGAGCGCGAGTCCTTGCGCCTGGAGTAGCCCTAGATACTGGACCACGCCAACGCCCGCCGGAACGAAGAACAGGGAAAAATTGGCGAGCAATCCGTTCGCCGCCTGGCCGAGCTCGCTCTTGGCCAACTGCTCGTCGTCGAAGGGTCGCCATGCGCGATTGACCGCAAGGCCCACGACAAGAAGAGCGAGCCCGATCACAGGGCCAGGCGCCGGAAGATTTGAACTGGACCCTATTCGTGGGACCACGGGAGGTCGGATTTAAGGTGTAATCTCGCCTGCCCTTGTCTTTCATGAATCAAGCCGTTTCTTGCTGCTTCTGCCTCTGCTGTGGGTATGTGGGCAACGCGTTTGCGTTGTCCAAGCGAAGCGGCATATCCACAGCCCTCGCCGCCGCCTCGGTCTTGTCCATGCCGGCGCGCCACACCGCCATCGGCATCTGGTTGTTCATCGCCTGGTGCGGGCGCCGAAAGTTGTAAAAGGTCATCCAGGAGCCGATGCCGGCCCGCGCCTCGCGGCCGTCGGCGTAGGCTTTCAGATGCACCTCTTCATACTTGATGGAGCGCCACAGCCGTTCGATGAAGATGTTGTCCATGAAGCGGCCGCGTCCGTCCATCGAAATCGCGACGCCAGCCGCCGCGAGCTTGCCGACGAAAGCCTCGGCGGTGAAAGTGGAGCCCTGATCGGTATTGAAAATCCTCGGCTTTCCGAACCGAAGCAGCGCCTCCTCCAGCGCCGCCGCGCAGAAGCTCGCATCGTTGGTGTTCGACAGCCGCCACGCCAGAACCGCCCGGCTGGCCCAGTCGATGATCGCCACCAGATAGAGGAAGCCGCACGCCATCGGGATGTAAGTCACGTCGGCCGCCCACACATGGTTCGGCTCGGTGATCGCCAGGCCGCGCAGGAGATAGGGATAGATCTTGTGGCCGAGGGCGGCCTTGCTCGTGCCGGGACGCGGAACCAGCGCCTCGATCCCCATCGTGCGCATCAGACGCCGCACCCGCTTGCGGTTGACTCCGCAGCCCTCCTTGTTGAGTTCAAACGTCATCCGACGCGATCCGTAGAACGGCAGCTCCAGATGCAGTTCGTCGATCCGCCGCATCACCGCCAGATCGTCCGCCCCGGGCTCTGGCTTGGGGCGATAGATCCCCGAGCGCGCCACATTCAGCAGCACGCATTGCCGACGAACCGACAAATCCGCCGGGCGCTCCACCATCGCCCTTCGATCGGGCGCGCTCATCGCCCTGGCCTCCTGGCCAAGAAATCCCGTTCAACCGTCAGCTGGCCGATCTTGGCGTAAAGCCTGGCCGCCTCACGTTCGCGCTCCTCCTCGCCATCGCCCGAAACGCTCGCCCCGCGCGCGAACAGGCTCGCGACATTGTCGAGAACCTGCTTCTTCCAGGCATAAATCTGGTTCGGATGCACCCCGTGCCGCTTCGCCAGATCCGGAACCGTCGCATCCTCGCGAAGCGCCTCGAGCGCAACCTTCGCCTTGAACGCCGCATCAAACTTCTTGCGTGACTTCATCATTTTCTCGCTCCGTCGGTTGCGACAGAGCAGGACATTTCACACCTTACCCAATGGTCCTAAATCCGGGGTCCAGTTCACCTCAAACCGCGGGCAAGCGCCTCGCCGACAAGCTGGAACAGGAGGAGGATAAAGAAGCCGCGGATCATGCCAAGGTTTTGGGCGCAATGCCGAGCACGGTCAACGTGAGCCTGCCTCTAGCAGCCTGTCGGACTTAAGGGTCTCTCTACGAGCAACATATTGATATTGCTACGTTTTGTGTTTCTCGGAAAAGACGAAAAACCGAATGATATCAATGAGTGTACCTTTAAGTCCGACAGGCTGCTAGGCCCCCGCGATGATCGCCTTCAGGAACGCCACATGGCGTGCAAACGCCGCCCGCCCCGGCGCGCTCGCTTTGACGGTCGTGCGTGGGCGCCGGCCGACAAAGGCCTTGGTCGCCTCGACGTAGCCAGCGCGCGCGAGCTGATCGAGATGGGCGCCCAGGTTGCCATCAGTGGCGGCGGTGAGCTTCTTCAGCCGGGTGAAGTCGAGCCCCTCCTCGCTTGGGTCGAGCGCGGTCAACGCCGCCATAATTTTGAGGCGCACCGGCTGGTGGATGACCTCGTCGGGCCCGTCGTTCACGACCGGCGCATCCAAAGCCCGCAGGCGATGAAGCCGAAGCCTGTCACCGCCGCCTGCCACAGCGCGAATGCGCCGCCCGACCAGAGGTAGCCGGCGATGACGAGCGCTGCGAGGCCGATTCCGATCGCGGTGAGGATCCAGCCGAACAGAAGTCCGGCGATTGCAAACCCGAGCAGGAACAGCATTGGCCAGAAGGCCGCGGCTTCGCGCGACCCGAACTGGCCAATCACGTGCGACCAGATCCAGCCGAAGCTGTAGACAATCGCGAACGCCGCGAGAAAGCGCACAGGAAACCGCCCGCCGCGCGTGGGCAGTTTCCAAAGACTCGCGATCGTCGCGGCCACGCCGAAAAGATCCGCCAGGAACCAACGCGGCCCAAACGCGGCCGGCCAGAGCGCGACCAGGATCCCGCGCGCGAGATTCACCACGCCCCAGACGATCGTGATCAAGGCAGTCGTCCGATAGACGCGTGACTGCTTGACCTTGGCGACGACGCGCTCGATCTCGGCAAGCGTTGCGGCGGCCTCGTCGGAGCGGATCGTCATGCGTTTGTCTCGGCGGCGGGCGCAGGCGGCGCCTCGGGCGCAGGCAGCAGGCCGAGCCGGCGGCACAGGAAGAACAGACGTCGCCCCTGCGTCACGCTGACGAGAATCATCAGGCCGAGGCTGGCCGACCCGACCAGCGAACGCAGCGCCATTGCCTCGAGCATCGGCATGGTCAAGACGGCCCAGACATAGAAGGCGGCCTTGACGAAGAAATAGGCCGCCCAGACGAGGGTGAAGAGGCGGAAGAAGGCGCGGGTCTCGCGGGAGGCGGGAATGTTTTCGCCACGCTCCTCGGCGACCTCCTGGAGGATCGGCTTCCTGCCCATCGCGCCGCCGATAAAGGCGAGGCCGGTCGCGACATTGGTGACCGCCGCCTCGTATTTCAGCATGAACGGCGACGTCGAGACGAGATCGATCCCGCCGAAGACGAGGGTGAGCGCGCTCACCAGCAGATACAGCCGGGTGAAGGCCTTGCCGGTCCGCCGGCGCCAGGCCGCGTCTGCGACGATGAAGACAATGGATCCGGCGATCGCCGGCTTGACGCCCAGCGTCAGCGCGAGCGCCCAGAAGACGATCAGCGTGCCGAATTCGGCGAGCGCCCAGCGCGCGGCGGCGGCGAGTTTCGGCATCGCTCAGCCGTTTAGCGCGGCGACGATCGCCTTGATCGCCTCCGGCCGCCAGCAGAGCCCCATATGATCGATACCCGGAAGCAGCGTCACCCGCGCGCCGAGCGGCGGAAGGACACGTTGATAGGCGGGAGCGTCCATCAGCTCGTCGTGGACGCCGGCGATCACGCTGACCGGCCCCTTCGCCTGACGGAATGCGCCCTGCCAGTCATCCGGCGCGGCGTAGCTCGCCATCAGGCGGAAGGTGTATTGGTCGGTCACGAATTTCTTGGCGTCCGGTCCGGTCGCGAAGGCGATCACCGGCAGCGATTGAGGCCAGTCGACGCCGAAACTCTTCAGGATCGAAATCGCGATGATGCGCGGTACGTCGGCCGCGGCCCACAAGCCCACGCCCTCGGCCGGCCGGGAGGTCGACGCGCGATAGCCGAGATAGGGCGCCAACAGCACGAAGCGCTCGAACGCGCCGCCAAGCGGGCCGGACGCGACCCGGAGCCCATAACCGCCGCCGGAGGAGTGTCCGACGAACGCGAACTTCGCCTCGGGATTGCGGCGCCGCAGGTCATCGATCAGGTCCGCGAGATCGTCGTCGAGCTGCCCGGCATAGGCGACGTCGCCCCGCGTTCCGGAGGCGCCGTGGCCACGAAAGTCAACCGCGACCGCCTCAAATCTGGCGCTCGCCAGTCCCCGTGCGATCGCGTTCATCTGTGCGGACCCGCCGGCCGAGCCGTGGGCGATGAGGACGACCCGACCGCTTGCGCCGGCCGCCGCCCGATAGCGCCGGTAGGCGAGCCAGGTTCCATCGCGCGCCTGGAAACGGGAAAGCTCCGGCAAACCATCGGCCTCAATCTGCAACGCGCCGTCGAGAATGGAAGCAAGCGGCGGCGGCGGCCTCAGGGGACGAGAGAGAAGGACCGCTAGGACGAGGGCGACGGCGCCGGCCAGGGCGAGCAGCGAAAGCAGGAGATCGAGAACGTACATGGCAAACTCACAGATATCTCCGTGTTGCAGAGCTATCTGTCACAGTCAAAGCGCGAGCGTAAGGCCCCATATCCCCGCTCCGTCGCGCCCGCGCCGTCTCCGTGCAATCTCTGTAACTCCCAGGCCGTCGCCCGATAGCGCGGTCACCGACAGCGCCCTACAAGGCGCGTCCCGTTCGTCGTTGTCGGCGAACCCCGGAGCGGGGCACAGCATGGGATCGAGCCCCGGCCGCCCACTCGGGAGTCGCCAATCTCTTCAATCTGGTACGTAACACACTGACCAAATTATCCTCTCCGGCTGTCACCGGTAGATGTGACGACGAATTCTTCGGTAAATATAGGTTTTGTGGTATGCTTGTCTTCATCAGACGAACAGGGCGCTTGGCGCCGGGAGGCGAGGACGGATGGACGAGGCGGGGCGGCGGACGTGGCGGCGTTCGTGCGAGGTCGCGGCCTTTTGGGCCGTCGCCGGCGATCGGGTGGGTCCGGAAGTTTTTTCCGCCCTGCATTCGCCCGTAACCCCTTGATAAGTCCCGATTCGCGGAAATTTTTTGCAACTTTTGGAAAGGAATGGAAGCTTTTGGAAGCTCGTTTGGAAGGAAATTGAAGCCTTCGGAAGAGAATTGAAGGAAATGGAAATCGCGGGTGACCGGCCACGGCGGAGCGCCCGGAGTTTGTCGCGTCTGATCTCGCGCAGGGCCAAACGGCCCTAGGGTTCGCGCCGCCACCAGGCGGCGAGGTCGACGCCGAACAGCGGCGTTGTCTCCGGCCGGCCGAGCTTGGCCGAATAGGCGATCCATACGTCGGGCGCATAATAGAACGGGACAATGTAGAAGCCGGAGATCAGCAGCCGGTCGAGCGCCCGCACCGCGGCGACAAAATCCTCAGCGCTGTCCGCCGCCTGGATCGCAGCGATCATCGCGTCGATCGCCGGCGATGCAGCGCCTGCGATGTTGTAAGCTCCGTCGGCCTTTGCCGCCGCTGAGCTCCATCGTCCGCGCTGCTCGTTTCCCGGGGACGGCGAGGCGGTCCAGGTTCCGGGCATCATGTCGAAATCGAACCGCGTCCGCCGCCGCTGGAACTGCACTTCATCGACCAGGCGGACGTCGGCGATGACGCCGATCCGGGCCAGATTGCGCGCGTAGGCGAGCGCTAGCCGCTCCTCTTCCCGGGTCTTCACCGTGATCTCGAAGGCGAACGGCGTCCCATCGCGATCGACGATACGGCCGTCCTTCAGACTGTAGCCCGCGCGCTCGAGCTCATCGATGGCGCGGCGGGCGATCGTCCGGTCGCGTCCAGAGCCGTCGGAGACGGGCGCGCGCCATGTCCCCTCCATCACATCACCCCGCACGGCGCCGGGAAACCGGGCGAGCAACGCCTTCTCGCGCTCGGATGCCGGGCGGCCGATCGAAGACAAGTCGCTGTCGTCGAAGAAGCCTTCCGAGCGTCGATAGGTGTCGGCGTAAAGATTGGCGTTGATCCATTCAAAATCGAACATCGAGGCCAACGCCTCGCGCACGCCTGGATCGGAGAACATCGGGCGGCGGGTGTTGAAGGCGAAGCCCGACACCCCCTTCGGAAGACCATTGGGAATCGAAGCTGTAATGACCCGCCCCTCCTTGGCGGCGGGAAACTCATATTCGGAACGCCAGCGGGTCACGTCGTCCTCGACCCGATAGTCGATCACGCCCGCCTTGAAAGCCTCGAACATCGCAGTCGCGTCGCGGAAGTAATCGATGCGGATCTCGTCAAAATTGTACAAGCCCTTTGAAACCGACAGATCGCGCGCCCAGTAGTCGGGATTGCGCTTCAAGATGAGCCGCTGGCCTGGAACGACCTCCGCGATCCGATAGGGGCCCGACGTCACCGGGATCTGCAGCGTCTGGTCCTCGAAATGCTCCGCGTCAGTGTGAGCGCTGGACAGAACCGGCATGATGCCCAGGGTCAACGGCAGCTCGCGGTCGTTGGCGCCGGCAAGGTCGAACCGTACCGTATGCGAATCCGGTGCGTTGGCGCTCTTCACCAGCTTGTAGGCGGCCCTGGTCTGCGGTCTTCCCTTCTCCTTGAGCAGGTTGAAGGTGAACAGCACATCGGCCGAGGTGATCGGCGTCCCGTCGGAGAACCGGGCCGCCGGATTGAGATGAAAGACGATCAGGTCGCGGGCAGGATCCGTCTCCAGGCTCTCCGCGATCAATCCATAGAGGGTGAAGGGCTCATCCTGCGAGCGGATCATCAGCGGCTGGTAGACATTGCCGATCAGTCCCTGCGCCGTCGACAGCGCCTTGACGTTGTATGGATTTACACTGTCAAAGGCGCCGAGGAAGGCGAGGTTCAGCCGGCCGCCTTTCGGCGCATCCGGATTAACGTAAGGAAAGTGCGCGAAGCCTGGCGGCAAGGCCGGCTGGCCGTGCATGGCGATGGCCGAGACGGGCGCCGCGCCCGCGCGCGCGGGCGCGGCGAGCGCCAGGAAAGCAAGGAGAACACAGCGAATCGCATGGGCGAACATGACTGAAGCTTAGCACCGGAAATTGCGCCGATTCCGGGTCTCGGCGTCGTATTTGACGAGGGGCGGTTGTCGGGACGCTCGATCGCGCAGCCGCGAAATTGTTATTGGATTGTCGCGTTGGATATGGAAAGAGAGCGCGCCGGAAAGACGCCCTGCCGTGGCGCCGCCGGGTCACGTTGTCGCCAGATCGCTGGTGGAAGGCCTCCGCCGAACGACCCGGCGCGGGGCGAGCGCACCGAGTTCAATGATTCAGGGCTTGAAAGGACGATTGATGAATTTCCCGATCACGCGCTTGGGCGCCGCGGCGCTCGCAATGAGCTTGGCGCTCGGCGCCGGGGCGGCGCTGGCGCAGGCGCAGACCCCTGCGGCGAAGCCGGCCGCTCCTGCTGCTCCTGCCGCTCCGGCTGGAGCGGCTCAGCCCGCGCCCGGAGCGCCGCAGCAGCAACAAATCCCCTCCAAGATCGACCTCGTTTCGCCGGAGCCGCAGTGGGTCAAACTGTGCGGCAAGGAGCAGACGACGGGCCGCGACGCCTGTCAGACCATGCGCGATTTCGCGCCGTCGGCCGACCAGCCGCCGATGGTCAGCATGCAGGTCTTCGAGCTCCAGGGCCAGGATAAGAAGAAGCTGCGCTTCATGATGCTGCCGATTGGCATGCTGATCAAGCCCGGCTTCCGCATCATCGTCGACAAGGCCGAACCGATCGACGGCAAGTACGATATGTGCTTCCAGAACGCCTGCACAGCTGAGATCGAGATCGGCGCGAGCGCGCTCGCCGACTTGAAGAAAGGCCAGAACCTTGCGATCGTCCTGCGCGTTCCTGGCGGCGATCCGTCGGGCCGCGAGCTGACCTTCAACATTCCATTGAAGGATTTTGGGCCAACGTTCGACGGCAAGCCGACCGATCCCAAAGTTCTCGAAGAGCAGCGCCAGGCGCTGCAGCAGCAGTTGCAGAAGAAGGCCGAGGAACAGCGCAAGCTGCTCGAGCAGCAGCAACAGAGCGGCGCCGCCGCGCCGGCGGCGCCCGCCGCAGCCCCGGCCGTGCCTGCGGCGCCGAAGCAATAAGCGCTTGCCGCCTCCGTCTGTCGCGTCCAAGCGAGAGGCGGAGGCGCAACCAACTCTTGCAGGCGCTTTCCTGCCGCCTGCCGCTTGGTGTCGACGGTCTCTTCGACCCGGTTACGGCGCGCGTCAGCTCGCCATCGAGCCCAAGCGGAACCGATAGCGTCCGTCAGCGGTGCGCTCGAACGTCTCGCTGACCTGTGGGTGGCGTACCGGCTCGCTCGAGTTGTCGATCAGGAGGTTCTGCTCCGACACATAGGCGATGTACTGGCTGTCGGCGTTCTCGGCGTAGAGGTGGTAGAACGGCTGATCCTTGGCCGGGCGGATTTCGGCCGGGATCGAGCGCCACCATTCCTCTGTATTGCTGAACACCGGGTCGACGTCGAAGATTACGCCCCGGAACGGATAAATCCGGTGCTTGACCACTTGTCCGATGCCGAATTTTGCGATGCGCGGCGTCATGGGAACGGCTTAGACTCTGCGAGCAACGACGTCAATTCGATGGTCCCGCGACGGCGCGCAGCTCAGAATTTGTAAAGCGCGGCGTATTCCGGGTCTTTCGCCGCCACCTGCCTGGCGAGTTCGACGATCACGCGCGCCTGCTTCCAGGTCGCGTCGTCCTGCATCTTGCCGTCGATCATGACCGCGCCCGAGCCGTCGGGCATAGCGTCGAGGATCTTGCTTGCGAAGGCGACCTCGCTCGGGTCGGGCGAGAAAACCCGCTTGGCGATGGCGATCTGGCTGGGATGAAGCGTCCAGGCGCCCGCGCAGCCGAGCAGGAAAGCGTTGCGGAACTGGGCCTCGCAGGCGTCCGGGTCGGAAAAGTCGCCGAACGGTCCGTAGAACGCCTTGATCCCGTACGCCGCACAGGCATCGACCATGCGGGCGATCGTGTAGTGCCAGGGATCCTGCTGGAAGGAACCGCGCGTTGCGCCCGGCTCGGCGATGTCGGCGAGCACCTTGTAGCCGGGATGTCCGCCGCCGACCCGGGTCGTCTTCATGGCGCGGGAGGCCGCGAGGTCGGCCGGCCCAAGGCTCATGCCGTGCATGCGCGGCGAGGCGGCGGCGATCGTTTCGACATTGTTGACGCCCTGCGCCGTTTCCAGGATCGCATGGACGAGGATCGGCTTCTTCAGGCCGTGCCGCGCCTCGAGCAGCGCCAGATACTGGTCGACGAAATGGATGTCCCAGTCGCCCTCGACTTTGGGGATCATCACGACGTCGAGCCTGTCGCCAATCTCGCCGACGAGCTTTGTCATGTCGTCGAGGAACCAGGGCGAGTTCAGCGCGTTGACCCGCGCCCACAAACCGGTCGAGCCGAAGTCGTTGGCCTTTGCCATGGCGATAAAGCCGTCGCGCGCGGCGGTCTTGAACTCGATCGGGATGGCGTCCTCGAGATTGCCGAGGACGACATCCACCTGTCCAGCAAGCTCGCCGGCTTTCGACCGCACCTTCTCGATGTGCGGAGGAACGAAATGGATCATCCGCTCCAGTTTCGACGGCAGCTCCCTGAAGGGACGCGGGGCGCCGATCGCCAGCGGCTCGAAAATCTTGCGGGGAGATTTCATGATCGGCCTCCGATTGCGGGTGCGGCGCGAGCCTTAGTTCGATTTCACAGCCGCCGCAATTGGTCCGGGGACTAATGGAGCCCCGTGGGGTCGACCGGCGTCGCCTTCGCGCGAGATCCGCTTCTCGGGACGCTCGTCTGATTCTCATGTTGCGCGCGCTAAAAAACGGTCGACTCACCTGTGCCTTTTCTCCCGATCAGCCGCGCGACTTGCCATGATCCTCATCAGGGGCTATCGGCGTGCCGGAACCTGACCCCGAGCCATGGCGAACGAACCGGACATCCGTCTCCTTACCTCGCCCCGAATCTTCCTGGTCGGGATGGCGGCGTTCCTGGCGCTTGTCGGGTTCGTCGTTCTGATTCTCTTTAAGCAGCTCCAACTGGCCTTCTCCGCGAACCCGGGCCTGAACGGGCTGATCCTCGGGGCGCTGGGCATTGGCTCGCTGTTCACGTTTCGCCAGGTCTTCCGGCTCTTTCGCGAGATCCGTTGGGTCAACTCCCTGACCGGCGCCTACGAGGGGCGCAACGTGAGGCAGCCGCTGCTGCTCGCTCCGATGGCCGCGATGCTCAATGCGGGTGCGGGCGCGAGCGGCCTCTCTACGTTGACCACGCGCGCGATCCTCGATTCGATCGCGACCCGGCTGGACGAAGGACGCGAACTCAGCCGCTATCTGATTGGACTCCTGGTGTTCCTCGGTTTGCTTGGCACGTTCTGGGGTCTGTTGGAGACGGTCCATTCCATCAGCGGCGTGATCGAAAGCATGAAGACGGGCTCGGACACGGCGTCGATGTTCGAGGACCTCAAGGCGGGCCTCTCCGCGCCGATCGCGGGCATGAGCGTTTCGTTCACCTCGTCGCTCTTCGGCCTCGCGAGTTCGCTCATCCTCGGCTTTCTCGACCTGCAGGCGGGACAAGCGCAGAACCGCTTCTATGCGGAATTCGAGGAGTTTCTGGCGAGCCATGTGCGGACGCAAGCAATCGAGCCGGACGCCATCTCTCAGCCCGTGGCGGTAGCCCAGGCGCCAATCGACCACCAGAAGAACGCCGCGGCGATCGCCACGCTCGCCGAGGGCATCCAGGCGCTCGTTGGCCATATGCGCACCGAGCAGCAGCAGATCCGCAACTGGGTCGACGTCCAGGCCCAGCAGCAGGAAGACATTGGCAAACTGCTGCGGCGACTGCTCGAAGAATTGACAACGCGCTGAGCCCTCGCCCATTGAGGGAGGGGGCAACGGAGGAATGCCATGCCGCTGTCGCGGGGTCGCCGTTACGAGCCGGTGAACTATTGGCCAGGGTTCGTCGACGCGCTGTCGACAATGCTCCTGATCATCATCTTCCTTCTTTCCGTGTTCATGTTGGCCCAGTTCTTTCTGTCGCGCGAGGTGACGGGGAAGGACGAAGCCTTAGTGCGGCTCAATCGGCAGATCGAAGAACTGACCAACCTGCTGGCGCTGGAGCGCACCCAGAAAAGCGCCGACGAGACCCGGATCGCGACCCTCACGGCGACCCTCGACTCGGCTGAGCACGAGCAAAAGCGCCTGAAAGACGCGGCGGCGGACGCCTCCGCCTCGGTCGACGCCGCCGGACGGGCCGCAGCCGCCGGGAGCGCCCTCGATGCCGAAAGGCAGGTTTCCGCCCGCGCGCTGGCTCAGGTCGACGTCCTCAATCAGCAGATCGCCGCGCTGCGCAAGCAACTCGCCGCAATCGAGGATGCGCTCTCCGCCTCTGAGGCGGCCAATACAGAGTCCCAGTCGAGGATCGCCGACCTCGGCCAGAGGCTAAACGTCGCACTCGCCCAGAAGGTGCAGGAACTCAACCGCTACCGATCCGACTTCTTCGGCCGCTTGCGGCAGATCCTCGGCTCGCGGCCGGATATCCGTGTTGTCGGCGACCGGTTCGTGTTCGAATCCTCGGTGCTGTTCGACGTCGGCAAGGCCGACATCAGCCTGGAGGGCAAGCAGTCGCTCGATTCGCTCGCCGCCGCCGTCCTCGACCTCGAGCGCGAGATCCCGCCGGACATCCCCTGGATTCTGCGGGTCGACGGGCACACCGACAGCCAGCCGATCACCGGAAACGGTCAATACAAGTCGAACTGGGAGCTTTCCGCCGCGCGCGCCGTCGCCGTGACGCAATATCTCGTCTCCAAGGGCGTGGAGCCGGATCGGCTCGCCGCCGCCGGCTTCGGCGAGTTCCAGCCGATCGACCCTGGAACCGACGATGCGGCCAGGGCGCGCAACCGTCGCATCGAACTGAAGCTGACCGAGCGGTGAGCGTCTCTGTCTGGACTTTGCGCGACTTCGACGAACGCGACCTCCCGGCGCTTGTCGATCTGTGGGTGGCGGCTTGGCGGGCGAGCGGATTCGACATCGATTTCGAGGCGCGCCGCGCGTGGCTGGTCCACCGGTTCGGCGCCCATCGCGCGGAAGGCGGCGCGATCGTGGTCGGCCTCGACGAGTTCGGCAGGCTGGCGGGTTTTGTCACGCTCGATCAGGAAAGCGGCTATCTCGACCAACTCTGCGTGGCGCCGGACGCACGCGGCTCCGGGCTCGCTAGGGCGCTCCTCGACCAGGCGAAGCGGTTGGCGGGCGGCGCCGTCGAACTGGACGTCAACGAGGCGAACGAGCGAGCCTGCCGCTTCTACGAACGCGAAGGCTTCGTATTGGTGACTCGGGGCGCGAGCGCCTTGTCGGGGTTACCGACGCTGCGCTTGCGGTGGAGCGCGCGCGGCTGATCCCGCTGCCCGTCGCGGTTGCCCCGGCGGCGCATTCCGGCTACGCCTTGCCGGCGAGGCGACCCGCCGCGTTTGGCGGCGAACATAAGGTCCGCCTCCGGCCCCGGGAGAAGCCATTTATGCGCAATTTCGTCATTTTGTCGCTGGCGGGAGCCGCCCTGTCGGCGCTTGCGACGCCGTCTTTCGCAGACGACCTCGTCATCGCCGTCGCCGGTCCGATGACGGGTCCAGTCGCCTCGATCGGCGACCAGATGAAGCGCGGCGCGGAGGCCGCCGCCGCTGCGATCAACGACGCTGGCGGCGTCAATGGCCGCAACATCAAGATCGTGGTTCAGGACGACGCCTGCGATCCCAAGCAGGCCGTCGCGGTGGCGAACCTCATCGTTGGCCAGCAGATCAGGTTCGTCGACGGCCACGCTTGCTCGGGCTCGTCGATACCGGCCTCCGAGGTCTACGCCGAGAACAACATCCTGATGATGAGCCCGGCCTCGTCCAATCCGGTGCTGACCGAGAAAGGCCACCCGACCATCCTGCGCCTCTATCCGCGCGACGACGCCCAGGGGGCCTTCGTCGCTCCCTGGATCGCTGAGAAGTTCAAGGGCAAGAAGATCGCCGTGCTGCACGACAAGTCGGCCTACGGCATGGGCCTCGCGACCGTCGTCAGAAACAAGCTCAACGCCGCCGGCGTCACAGAGGTTTTGTTCGAGGGGATCAATCCGGGCGAGAAGGACTACAGCGCCATCGTCTCCAAGCTGAAGAACGCCGGCGCGGACTTTGTCTATTTCGGCGGCTACCATCCCGAGGCGGGCCTCATCCTGCGTCAGGCGGCTGACCAGGGCTACAAGCCTCAGCTGATGACCGGCGACAGCATCGCAACCTCTGAGTTCTGGCAGATCTCGGGACCCGCCGGCGAAGGCACGCTCTTTACGTTCCCGACAGACCCGCGCCGCTCGGCGACCGCGGCGCACGCGCTTGAGCAGTTCAAGGCCCAGGGGTTCAATCCGGAGGGTTTCACGCTGTTCAGCTATGGCGTCGTCCAGGCGATCGCTGACGGCGTCAAGAAGGCGGGGTCCGACGACCCGAAAGCTGTCGCCAAGGCGCTTGAGAGCGGCGAGCCGTTCGAGACCGTGCTCGGAACGGTCAGGCTCGACGCCAAGGGCGACGTGAAGGACCCGACCTACGACATCAACAAATGGAGCGACGGCAAGTACGCCGCAATCGCTCAGTAGAGCTGTCGCTCTCGGTCGATCGGCGCGGCTGGTGTGCTCCTATGCCGCGGTGCATAGACCTTACTTGCCGGTTAGGCCATGCGCGGCGAAGGAGCCGCCGCCGCCGCGCCCCGCGGCAAACAAGACGGTCGCCCTTCCCAAGGAGAAGCCTTTTCATGCGCAACATTCTCATTGTGTCGCTGGCGGGCGTCGCCCTGTCGGGGTTCGCCGCGCCGGGGCTCGCGGACGACCTCTCCATTGCCGTCGCCGGACCGATGACCGGCCCGCTCGCCTCGATCGGCGACCAGATGAAGCGGGGCGCGGAAGCCGCGGCCGCCGCAATCAACGACGCGGGCGGCATCGCTGGTCGCAAGATCAAGATCGTGGTTGAGGACGACGCCTGCGACCCGAAGCAGGCGGTCACGGTGGCGAACCTGATCGTCGGTCAGCAGATCAAGTTCGTCGATGGCCACGCTTGCTCAGGGTCGTCGATCCCTGCCTCCGAGGTCTATGCGGATAACAACGTCCTGATGATGACCCCGGCCTCGTCGAACCCGACACTGACGGAAAAGGGCTTTCCGACCGTGCTGCGTCTCTACCCGCGCCACGACGCGCAGGGCGCGTTCGCCGCCCCGTGGATCGCCGAGAACTACAAAGGCAAGACGATCGCCATCCTGCATGACAAGTCCGCCTACGGCAAAGGTCTCGCGACCGTGGTCAAGGACAAGCTCAACGCCGCCGGCGTCACCGAGGTCCTGTTCGAGGGTCTCAATCCAGGCGAGAAGGACTACAGCGCCATCGTCTCCAAGCTGAAAGGCGCCGGCGCGGATTTCGTCTATTTCGGCGGCTATCATCCGGAGGCGGGCCTCATCCTGCGCCAGGCGGCGGACCAGAACTACAAGCCGCAGTTAATGAGCGCTGACGCGCTCGCGACCTCGGAGTTCTGGCAGATCTCGGGACCCGCCGGCGAGGGGGCGCTGTTCACCTTCCCGTCGGATCCGCGCCGTTCGCCGGCCGCCGCCCAAGCGCTCGAACAGTTCAAGGCGCAGGGCGTCAACCCGGAAGGCTTCACGCTGATCAGCTACGGCGTTGTCCAGGCGATCGCCGACGGCGTCAAGAGGGCGGGTTCCGACGATCCTAAGGCGGTCGCCAAGGCGCTCAAGAGCGGCGAACCCTTCGAGACGGTGCTCGGCCCGATCGCACTCGACGCCAAGGGCGATATGAAAAACCCGAGCTTCGACCTCAACAAATGGAG
This sequence comes from uncultured Alphaproteobacteria bacterium, assembly GCA_963822215.1. Classification (GTDB taxonomy): domain Bacteria; phylum Pseudomonadota; class Alphaproteobacteria; order Rhizobiales; family Beijerinckiaceae; genus Roseiarcus. The sequence goes on along the minus strand of CAWGGX010000010.1, from coordinate 520,775 downwards.
CGACGGCAAGTACGCCGCAATCGCCTACTAGAGCAGCCCCCCGTTCGTCGAACGCATCCGCCGCGGCTCGTTCGAGCCGCAGCGCGAATTTTGTGGAGGGCGCCCCCATGCATGTTTTGGTGACCGGCGCGGCAGGAATGATTGGCCGCAAGCTGACGGAGAACCTCGCGCGGCTCGGCGGCCCGAATGGGGCGCCTATCGACGCGCTGACCCTGATCGACGTGGTCGAGCCGCGGACGCCAGCGGAGCTCGTGGAGCGAACGGTCGCCCGCGCAGCCGACATCGCCGCGCCAGGGGTGGCCGAAGCGATGATCGCCGGCCGCCCGGACATGATCTTCCATCTCGCAGCCGTGGTCTCGGGCGAGGCCGAGGCCGACTTCGACAAAGGCTATCGCATCAACCTCGATGCGACGCGCGGCCTGTTTGACGCGATCCGCGCAGCGAACGTCGCCTCCGGGTATCGGCCGCGCCTGATATTTGCTTCCTCGATTGCCGTCTTCGGCGCCCCCTTCCCGGAAAAGATCGATGACGATTTCTTCACGACGCCGCTGACGAGCTACGGGACCCAGAAGGCGATCGCCGAGCTGCTGCTGTCCGACTATTCGCGGCGCGAATTTTTCGACGGGATCGGCCTTCGCCTGCCGACAATCTGCGTCAGGCCCGGCAAGCCGAACAAGGCCGCATCGGGCTTCTTCTCCAGCATCATCCGTGAGCCGCTCGTCGGACAAGAGGCCGTGCTGCCGGTCAGCGAGGACGTGCGCCACTGGCACGCCAGTCCGCGCTCGGCGGTGGGATTCTTCCGGCACGCCGCGGAAATGGACCTTTCCGCGCTCGGCGCCCGCCGCAGCCTGACGTTGCCGGGCTGCTCGGCGACCGTCGGCGATGAGATCGCCGCGCTCGAGCGGATCGCAGGCCGCAAGGCGACGGCGCTCATCCGCCGCGAGCCCGACCCGGCGATCGAGCGGATCGTCTCCGGCTGGCCGCGCGACTTCGACGCCCGCCGAGCGCTTGCTCTCGGCTTTCGCGCCGAAACCTCATTTGACGACATCGTTCGCGTCCACATCGAGGACGAACTCGGCGGGACGATTTAGCCTCCGGCCATTTCCGGCGCGAACGGCGGCATGTTTAGATCACGAACCTGCCATAAGAGGGGCTCGGCTGCGCGACCGTTCAAACGTCAGGGCGGTGCCGAGAACGACAAATCCCATGAGCATCATCGCCCATGTCGGCGCTTCCGGGACGCCAGTCACGAGCAAGCCGTCGGTATTGCCCGCATCGTCGACGTAAAATCCGACGAGCTGGTTCAGGTCGTTGAGCCCGTTGAGCGTCGTTCCCATCGATCCTGGAGGGTTGATGTTTGTGAAAACGTCGAGGTTGCTGTTGAAGAGGATGCCGTTCATGACGCCATTGACGACGTCGAACCCCACCGCAAGGCCGTGATCGTTCAGTCCGAGCAACTGCGTTTCCGAGGCGCCCGGCGCGTTCACGGTCGAAAACACGCCGCCGTTGTCCAGGAATCCGTGCGTAACGCCCATGGCGTCCGTGTAGAAGCCGGCGATCTCGTCGGAATTGTTGATCGCGGCCGCCACCGTGCTGACCGCGCTCGGATCGTTGATGTCGGCCGAGAATGTCTTCGTCGCGATGTCGTAGGTGTAGCCGTGGCTGTTTCCGTGCCTGTCGTTATAGAAGCCGACCGCGAGATCCTCGTTGTTCACGCCGATCAACTGGTTTTCGGTTATCACGCCGGGGTCGCAGTCGCCCGAGACACTGCAGTCGGGGGTCTTGGGGTTGTTGACCATGGTGAACACGCCGCCCTTCTCGTAGAAGCCGAACTGGAAATCGAAGGGCACTCCCAAGTTTGTCGGATACGTGTACCCCGTCCGTGTGCCGATGTCGTTCAGCGCGGTGATTTGGGTCTGCGCAAAGTTGGGCATCGCGGGAAAGTGAAAGTTGTCCGGGGTGAACGTGTTGGGCAAAGTGAGCAGAAAGCCCGTGTTGGGATCTCCGGCTTGGCCGCTGCCGTAGAACCCGGCGATCAAGTCGCTGCTGTTGATCCCCATCAGATTGGTGAAGGTGACCCCGTTGAACGGAGGCTGCGCGGGGTCATTGATTGTTTGGAAGACAAGAGCCTTGGCCCCGACAGGCGCGAAGGCTGCGAGGCCGGCCGCGAGGACTGCGACGGCGGAGGCGCGCGTCGGCCCGCGCATTGCGATCCGCCGCGCGGCGTTTCCCGGACGACGACTCGCGCCACGGTTTCGATCGAGGAAAGCCGACGTCAAGCAGGTCAGCTGTTGCATAGTGTCCTCCGTGTCGACAGGGAAATCCATTGCGTCGGCACGCCAACTGGCGCCCCGATTGAAGGCAAAACACGCGAGCAAGAATCCTTATTCAATGGGCGGACGACAAACTTCCGGCGCTCAAGGCCGCGTTTTGCAAACGCCCGCGGCCGGATCTTTTTTTCGCCTGATATTCTCAGGATGAGCTTGACGGTGACGTCCACGTCTGACCGGAATCGTCAGGCATGAGTAGGCCATGACAGACGCGCCACCGAATTGCGGCCGGCTGGCGAGCCGCCGCGCCTTCATTCTAGGTCTTGCCACCGTGGCAGCGGGTGAGGCTTACGCGGCCATGCCAGGCGACCGGATCGCCGCCCTGGAAAGGAGCGCCGGCGGCCGGCTTGGCGTCGCCGTCATCGACTCGGGAAGCTCCGCTGAGCTCCTTCATCGCGCGGACGAGCGCTTTCCGATGTGCAGCACGTTCAAGTGTCTCGCCGCGGCGGCGGTGCTGAAACGGGTCGACGCGGGCGCGGAGACGCGGAAGCGATTCATCCCCTACAGTCAGACGGACCTGCTCGACTATGCGCCGGTGACGAAAGCGCATCTCGCGTCGGGGGGGCATGACGCTCGGCGAGCTCTGCGCCGCAGCGATCGTCTGGAGCGACAATACCGCCGCCAATCTGATCCTGAACGCGATCGGCGGCCCCGCCGGCTTCACCGCGTTCGCCCGCTCGCTCGGCGATTCCGTGACCCGCCTCGACCGCGACGAGCCGACCCTGAACACCGCTGTTCCGGCGGACACCCGCGACACAACGAGTCCGCTCGCCATGGCGCGCGACCTGCAAGCGGTACTGCTCGGCGGCGTCCTGTTGGAGGAACTCGAGGAAGCAGCTCGAATCCTGGCTGGTCGCCGACAAGGTCGGCGACAATCGGCTGCGCGCCGGCCTCCCGCCGAGTTGGGGAATCGGCGACAAGACCGGCAGCGGCGACCATGGCACAGTCAACACGATCGCCATTCTTCGTCCGCCAAACCGGGCGCCCCTGCTCGCAGCGGTCTACTACTCCGAGGGACCGGAAGCGATGGACGCGCGCAACGCCGTGCACAGGCACGTGGCGGAGATCATTGTCTCGACGTTCTGACGACGACGACCTCGAGACTGCCCGCTACGGCGGCTGCATCCAGCGCCTCCGGGAGCGCCGCGGGCGGAAAGACGCGCGGCTTGACCGCCCGCAGGTCCAGAAGACCGGCGCGAACGAGATCGAGCAGCCGCCGGTAAGCGTCGGCCGAGTACATGAACTGGCCGAGAATCTCCCAGTCGTTGAGCATCGCCTGGGTGTAAGGGATCGGCAGATCGACCGTCATGCTGCCCATCAGCACGAGGCGGCCGCCACGGCGGAGGCGCAGGCCGCGCGCCTAGCTTTTGCAGGCGCCAAGTCTTCAGATCGGTTGATCCCGAGGCGGCGGCCGGCGCCGCTCCCGCGCGCCGCGCCCGAAGCGCGGCGTCAGGCCAACGCGCAAACGCCCGACGCGCTCGACTTGATCGCCCTGTGGATCGCGTGCGGCGCGATGTCGAGATCGTCGGGCCAGGTGACGGCGCCCAGATGAACGCTGGCCTGATCGAACACGTCGGTGTCGGCGAGGGCCGCGAACAGACCCGCCCGCGGGGAAGCGATCAGGCCGCCCATTTCGACGATCCCCTCGAGGCCGTCGCGAAAGCGGACCCACAAACGATAGCCTTTCAACGCCTTGACGCTGGCGACCCGCCATGGGGCGTGCGGACCGGCCGTCGGCGTTTCGGCAAAGGCGGCGTCGCGCTCGTGAACTGGGGGCGTGTCCGTCATTCCGATCCTCCCTGCATGCAGCGCGTCGGTCCCGCCCCAGCCCAGAATGAACGCCTTTGCCGACAGTTTCAACGTCTATCCATCATCTTATCAATGTCAATTTACACACAAGACATCACTATATCGTACAATTCGCTTGGATTCGTGCGCCGGATTGCCCGAGGCGGCGGCCCCAGAAGGCGCCGATCATCGGTCAAGGACACGTCTCACCGCCACATCGCCCGCATGCGCGCCGCCAGGTCCACCCGCGGGCCTTCGGCGGGGAGGCGCGGGGGCGGAGCCGTCGACGTGGCCGGCCAGGTCTGGCGATCGAAGTGCTTGAGCAGCGGCGGGGGGATGAAGCGGGTGCGCGCCGCGAACACGCTGCGGTCGCCGGTCTTCGGTTGGCCGTGAACGTAGAAACGTTGCGGCACGACCAGGGTCAGTTCTTCCTTCGCCCGGGTCATCGCGACATAGAGAAGCCGGCGCTCCTCCTCGATCTCCTCCGAGGAGCCGGTGGCGAGATCGGACGGGATGCAGCCGTCGACGCAGTTCAGCACAAACACCGACCGCCATTCCTGACCCTTGGCCGAATGGATGGTCGAGAGGATCAGATAGTCCTCGTCGCGCAGGGGCGGCCCGGCCTCGTCGCTCGTTGCGTCCGGCGGGTCGAGGGTCAGTTCGCTCAAGAACCGCTCACGCGAGGCGAAGCCGCCGGCAATCCGCTCCAGCGCCTCCAGGTCGCCGATCCGCGCCGCGGCGTCGTCGTAGCGCGTCTCGATCTGGGGGCTAAGCCAGGCGACGGCGTCGGCAAGTTCGCTCGGCCAGGACGCCGCGCGCGTGGCCAAGCGCCGCATGAGACCAGCAAACTCGGAAAAGCCGGGGCGTGCGCGGGTCGGCAGGGTCAGCGCCGCCATCGCCTCAAACCCGTCGTCCTCGGCTGCCGCGGCCACGATCGTCTCGGCGATCTTGGGCCCCACTCCTGGCAGGAGTTGCGCGATGCGGAATCCCGCCACCCGGTCGCGAGGGTTCTCGGCGAACCGCATCAGCGCCAGCGCGTCCTTCACATGGGCGGCGTCCAAGAACTTCAAGCCGCCGAACTTCACGAACGGGATGTTGCGGCGCGTCAGCTCCAGTTCGAGCGCGGCGCTGTGATGCGACGCGCGGAACAGCACCGCCTGCGATTTCAGCGCCGCGCCCGTTTCTCGGTTGGCGAGGACGGCGGTCGCCACATAGCGCGCCTGGTCGGCCTCCTCGGCCACGGTGACGAGCGCCGGAGCCGCGCCCTCCTTCCGGTCCGTCCAGAGCTCCTTGGCGAAACGTTCGGGCGCGAGCGCGATCACCGCATTGGCGGCGGAAAGAATTGCCTGCGTCGAACGATAGTTGCGCTCGAGCGTGACGACCCGGGCCGGCGGGTCGAAATGTCCCGGGAAGTCGAGGATGTTGCGCACCGTCGCGGCCCGGAAGGAATAGATCGATTGGGCGTCATCGCCGACAACGGTCAACCCCTGCCCGCGCGGGCGCAGCGCCAGCACGATCTCGGCTTGCAGCGCGTTGGTGTCCTGGTATTCGTCGACCAGCAAGTGGTCGAACCGGTCGGCGATCTCGACGGAGAGGGCGGGCTCCGCCAGCATCTGCGCAAACCAGAGCAACAGGTCGTCGTAATCGAGCACGTTCTGGCGCTGCTTGGCCTCGACATAAGCGGCGAACAATGCGCGCAGCGCCGCCTCGTGCGCGGCGACCCAGGGAAACCATTTCCCGATTGTCGCGCCCAGGTCGGCCCGAGCGTTGACCACGCGCGAATAGATGGAAAGGCAGGTCGCCTTGGTCGGAAAGCGCTCCTTCGTCTCGCTCAAGCCCGCCTCGTGACGCGCCCAGTTCATCAGGTCCGCCGAGTCCTCGCGATCATGGATGGTGAATTGGGGATCGAGCCCGACCCGCGGCGCGTATTCGCGCAACAGCCGCGCGCCGATGGCGTGGAACGTTCCAGCATATTCGGGCGTGGCGGCGGCGGCGGCCTCGGGCGGAAGTTTTCGGGCGAGCAACCGCTCGAACTCGACGAAGAAGCTCCGCCGCGGCGCGGCGCGAGAAGGTCGCCAGCATGATCCGCTTCGGATCGGCGCCCGCGAGGACGAGCGCCGCAACCCGGTGAGCGAGCATCGCCGTCTTGCCGGAGCCCGCGCCGGCGATGACCAGCAGAGGCGGGAACCCGTCGGCAGAGCCGATGGCATGCTCGACCGCGAGTTGCTGCTCGAGGTTGAGGTCGAGGGCGGGATGAGCGCGAATCAGAGCGAGCGACATGCGCGGAAGGCAACCACGTTTCGCGCTTTGTTCGCAAGGCATGGGCCAACGGCGGCGCGCTCTCCGGCGTCGAGATGGGTCTGAAACTTGCCGGCGTCCCCGCCGCGAGCGGTGGCGTCGACGCCGCTATGGCGGTTCTGGCGAACGCGGAACGAGAAGTTCCCAGTCCGCCGCCGCCGATCCGGTTTCCCTGCTAGCAGGGAATTTTTTTGCCCCGCAGTCAGCGCTCGTTCCGGAAAACCATGCAATGTCATGATGTTGCTGGCTATACAACGCACCGGTTGTGGGCCGGCGCAGGCGCGGAACAGGGAATATCCGGCGACCGGAACAGGCAACGAACAGGCGCTTTCGGAGCGGATCAGGGAATTATCAGGCGGGCGAAAACGAGGCGCCGAACCGGGCGCGGCCGGGTTGCAAGGCGTCGCCGGCATTCCCTTCTCCCGCACGTGAAAGTGGCCCAGGCGAGCGGTCGGACGGGAACGCCACCGGGATCGTCCAAACCTCATCTTGCTCTACGCGCGCCGGGCTGACGCGGCTTCGCGGGCGGTCGCTTCCGCCGCATCGGCGAGGACATGGCAGCCGAGAACGATATCCGCCTCGATTGGCGTCGGTCACGGTCGGCTCATCGCCGCCTCGCCCGTAGGCGGCCGGTCCCGGAACAGCGCCCGCGCTGCGCGGACCGACGTAGAACGCCCCGCCGCGCCAATGGTGTGGATGTCGATGATCGGCGTGAGCAGCGGGAATCCGGCGATCGAGGTCGAACGCGCGTCAGTCTCCGCGAATTTCCCGTCGACTCGTCGTGCCTTACACGCTCACCAACAACGTCCTGAAATGGGGCACGGCGAATTTGGCGACCGGTGAGGACTTCTTTGAAGTGCCGGAAGCAGCCCTCAAGGGGAAGACGATGATGGGGAGATCACCTCACATCATCTCTCACCCTCAGCGTCACGGCCCTTAGGCACCCCCCGGAAACAGGCTGATCAAGGCTAAGCCCACTCATCATCCCTGACACCCGGAAGAAGCCTTGGCAACACAGGATGTGAGGCTCGCGTGGCATGCCTTCTGGTGTCGGCGTTGTGTCCGCCCTGAGAGCCACACCTACAGCCAACACCTACCAGCTCGGACCCTTCGCACCTCGCTGGTCTGCCCCTACCCAATGCCTCGCCTTGAGCCATCCCCTGCGCCTCGCGAACGGACTGCATACCTCACCATGCGCCTCCACCATGCCCCTCCACCATGCCCCTCCGCCATGCCCAACCTCGTGTGCACGGGCGGCTGAAGGAGTTGCTCGGGGTACGGCTCGGGTATCGGGGATGATGAGCAGGCACCTTCACTATCAGCGGAGGCTTGAGGCAGAAGCATTAGGCCGTAGGGGAATGGTCCTCTGACGGGCCTTGAGCATCACCTTCGCGCAGGGATGATGATGGGCAATTTATCTCAGAAAGAACTGGAACAACCGTTAGGTTGCGTCATCTCGAAGTTTCTCGCGACTTCCGGAAATGGTTCACTTCGCTTTACGGAAAGCAAGAGATCCGGCCTGAACTGGACCCTATTCGTGGGACCACGGGAGGTCGGATTTAAGGTGTAATCTCGCCTGCCCTTGTCTTTCATGAATCAAGCCGTTTCTTGCTGCTTCTGCCTCTGCTGTGGGTATGTGGGCAACGCGTTTGCGTTGTCCAAGCGAAGCGGCATATCCACAGCCCTCGCCGCCGCCTCGGTCTTGTCCATGCCGGCGCGCCACACCGCCATCGGCATCTGGTTGTTCATCGCCTGGTGCGGGCGCCGAAAGTTGTAAAAGGTCATCCAGGAGCCGATGCCGGCCCGCGCCTCGCGGCCGTCGGCGTAGGCTTTCAGATGCACCTCTTCATACTTGATGGAGCGCCACAGCCGTTCGATGAAGATGTTGTCCATGAAGCGGCCGCGTCCGTCCATCGAAATCGCGACGCCAGCCGCCGCGAGCTTGCCGACGAAAGCCTCGGCGGTGAAAGTGGAGCCCTGATCGGTATTGAAAATCCTCGGCTTTCCGAACCGAAGCAGCGCCTCCTCCAGCGCCGCCGCGCAGAAGCTCGCATCGTTGGTGTTCGACAGCCGCCACGCCAGAACCGCCCGGCTGGCCCAGTCGATGATCGCCACCAGATAGAGGAAGCCGCACGCCATCGGGATGTAAGTCACGTCGGCCGCCCACACATGGTTCGGCTCGGTGATCGCCAGGCCGCGCAGGAGATAGGGATAGATCTTGTGGCCGAGGGCGGCCTTGCTCGTGCCGGGACGCGGAACCAGCGCCTCGATCCCCATCGTGCGCATCAGACGCCGCACCCGCTTGCGGTTGACTCCGCAGCCCTCCTTGTTGAGTTCAAACGTCATCCGACGCGATCCGTAGAACGGCAGCTCCAGATGCAGTTCGTCGATCCGCCGCATCACCGCCAGATCGTCCGCCCCGGGCTCTGGCTTGGGGCGATAGATCCCCGAGCGCGCCACATTCAGCAGCACGCATTGCCGACGAACCGACAAATCCGCCGGGCGCTCCACCATCGCCCTTCGATCGGGCGCGCTCATCGCCCTGGCCTCCTGGCCAAGAAATCCCGTTCAACCGTCAGCTGGCCGATCTTGGCGTAAAGCCTGGCCGCCTCACGTTCGCGCTCCTCCTCGCCATCGCCCGAAACGCTCGCCCCGCGCGCGAACAGGCTCGCGACATTGTCGAGAACCTGCTTCTTCCAGGCATAAATCTGGTTCGGATGCACCCCGTGCCGCTTCGCCAGATCCGGAACCGTCGCATCCTCGCGAAGCGCCTCGAGCGCAACCTTCGCCTTGAACGCCGCATCAAACTTCTTGCGTGACTTCATCATTTTCTCGCTCCGTCGGTTGCGACAGAGCAGGACATTTCACACCTTACCCAATGGTCCTAAATCCGGGGTCCAGTTCAAACACCAGCGACGCCGCGGTCGCGTAGATGAAGAAGTCGTAGTACTCCAGCGCCGAGCCGATCCAGCCGCTGGCGGCGGCGGTCCTGCTCTGATGCCGCCCCAGCGGCTCGTGGATCGTTGCTGCGCTCATTCGGTTCCTCCCTGGCGTTCCGGTTCTTTAGAGCCGGTTAGTAGTCGATTTTGGCGACGGACCTCAGCTCCTCAGGCGTTGTTATGGGAAATCCGAAGAACTCGAGATAGGCCGGAATTTGCTCGAACAGCATGTCGATGCCGATCTGCGTACGGCAACCGCGCGCCTGCGCCGCTGCGAGGAATGCAGTTGTCTCGTGCTTCATGACGACCTCGCCGACAAAGGTCGAAGGCGCGAGCCTCGACACGTCGAGCGGCATCGGATCGCCAGGGTACATCCCGAGCGGCGTCGCGTTGACGACCACGTCGAAGCCACCCGGATCATTCGAGCCGAGCGAGACGGAAAGATGGGGATAGTTGGCTCTCAGTCGATCCGCCAGCGCCTCCATCGAGGCAGCGTTGACGTCGTAGAGCGCAATCTCGGCGGCCCCGACCGCGGCCGAGGACGCAGCGATCGCCGATCCGACGCCGCCCGATCCGACGATGAGGAGCCGCCTGCCGGAAAGTGTGGCGCCGTTGTGCGCCACGCCGCGGACAAAGCCCTCACCGTCAAACATGTCCCCGATCAGCCGGCCGTCCTCGGTCCGGCGCACGGCGTTGCACGAGCCGGCGACCCTGACCGAAGTCGAGACCTCGTCGAGCAGCGCAATGACCGAGACCTTGTGCGGCATGGTGATCAGCGCGCCGTGGAAATTGGTGAAGCGGGCGATCTCGGGAAAGGCGCGGGCGAAGTCCTCGTTCCTAACGCCCATCGGCACCACGGCGGCGTTGATCGCACGGCTTTCGAACCAGGGGTTATAGATCATCGACGACTTGAACGTCGTCGTCGGATAGCCGACGTGAGCGATGATCATGGTGTCGCCGTTGAGGCTCATTCGAACGCGGCCTCCGCGCGCTTTTCGGCCTCCGTCACGCTCGCCTGAGCGGCAAGCCGCACCGGCGTGTTGGCCGCGCCGAACAGGTCATAATTCCGCCGCTCGACGATCTCGAAGAAGAAGCGGTCGTAGAAGGTCTGCGTGTAGATGTGGAGGAACTCGCCATCCTTGACCCGATCGTAGAGCACGCCGAGCGCGCGCATGCGGGCGAGCAGATCCAGTGGTATGTCGAAGCGGGTAGCGAGATCGTCGTAGTAGTTGTCCGGTATGGGCAGGAAGGCCACGCCCCTCGGCCGGGCCGCCTCGGCGGCCGCGAAGATGTCCCTGGTGGAGAGCGCGATCTGCTGGTACCCGGCGCCGCCGAAAGCGTCGAGAAAGCGCGAGACGCCGGTCGCCCCGCCCTCGCCGATATTGAGCGCGATCCGCAGCCTGTCGTTGGCGCTGCGCAAGGAGCGGCTGTAGAAGGCGCCGTGCGGGTCGGCTATCTCGACCTGCGGCTGCGCCTTGAGGCCAAGCACCGCGCCGTAGAACAGCGACCAGCTCAGGAATTCGCCGCGGCGCACGACGTTTGAGAGATGATCAACGTCGCGGAGCGCGCCTTGGCCAGGAGAGCGTTCCTCCACCGGCTCGAAGTCGCTGCGCCAGGCCGGATCTCCGGGGCCGACAAAATAGATGAGACTGCCTTCGACGCCGGCCACGGCCGGAAGCGTCGCCTCCCCCGGCCCGATCCTACCCGCATAGCTTTGGCAATCAAGGGCGCTTGCACGCTCGAGCGCCTGGTCGACCGAATCGACGCGCAAAGCCAAGGCGCAGACAGACGGGCCATGTAGCAATCCAAACGAATGGGCGAAGCCCTCGCGCTCGCGATTGACGACGAGGTTGATCTCGCCTTCCGTGAAAAGGTCGACATCCTTTGAACGGTGGCGCCCGACGAGCTCAAAACCGAGGCCTTCGATCAGCGCGACAAGCGGCTTCGCGTCCGCGTCGCTGACTGCGAACTCGAGGAATTCCGCGCGTTCTACGACCGGGGGCGGCGGAAGGGGCGGCAGATCCGCGAGCGGCGCTTCGCCGCGCTCGGCCCGCTTCGCCGCGAGCTCCTCGCCCGCCGCACGCAAGGAACGCATGCCGTCGACTGCGATCGCCGAAGCGGAGGCGCCGCGGAACTGGTCGTTGAAGATCTCAAGCGACAGGGGGCCGCGATAGCCGGCGCGCGTCGCTGCGTCCAGGTAGTCGACGATCGGAAAGTCGCCCTGACCGGGGTAACAGCGATAGTGGCGGCTCAGCGAGAGCGGGTCCATCACCAGCGCCGGAGCGTCGGCGACCTGGACCAGCGCTATCTTGTCGGCCGGCAGGCTGGCGATCGGCTCGATCGGGTTGCCGCGGGCGCAGATGTGGAAGCTGTCGAGCACGATGCCGAGATTGTCCCGCTCGGCTTTGCGGACGATCTCCCAGGCCGCCGTCCAGTCCTTGACATGCCGGCCCCAGGCGAGCGCCTCATAGCCGATCCGCATGCCCTCGCGCCGGGCAAGATCGGCAAGCTCCCCGAGGTCCGCGGCGGCGCGCTCGGGATCGTCGATCGCTTCGGGCGAGACGTTGGAGCAGATGCAAAGGAGCCGCGAGCCGAGGTCGCGCATCAGTTCGAGCTTTCGCTTGGCGCGCTCGAAATTGCGTCCCCGGATGGGCTCCGGCATCGCCTCGAAATCCCGCAAGGGCTGGAGCGCGACGAATTCGAGCCCGAGATCGGTCGCCATGCGGCGGGCGTCCTGGGCTTTGCCGTTGAAGAAAGTCAGATCGTTTTCGAACAGCTCGATGGCGCGGAAGCCGGCCTTGGCCGCGGCGGCGAGCTTGCCTTCCAGCGCCCCGCCCATGCAGACCGATGCGATCGACCATCTAAGCAGTCAGAAAATCTCCTACATTTCTGCTTCCATACTAGATTGTGAAAGGTCTTGCAATATGTAAGAATGCTGCGCGGGGGCGAGATTGACCATTATGGACGATCGTACCGCAAAACCAGGCGGGGCTTCGACGCTGACGGAAGCCCTGTACGAACGGCTGCGCCACGACATCATTCTCGGTGTGCTGCCGCCCTCGGCCAAGCTCAGGCTCGAGAAGCTCAGCAAGGCCTACGCGGTCAGCGTCAACACGCTGCGCGAGACCCTGTCGCGGCTCGCTTCGGACGGGCTTGTCGTCGCCGAAGGCCAGAAGGGCTTCGCAGTCCTGTCGGTCTCCGATGAGGACCTGCGCGAGATTACCGAGATGCGGCAGCTGCTCGAGTGTCATGCGCTCCGGCAGTCGATCGCCGCGGCTGATCTTGATTGGGAAGGACGCGTCGTCGGCGCCTACCACAAGCTGTCGAAGGTCGAGGACTTGGTCGAGGCCGAGCCGGAGACGTACGGCGAAGCGTGGGAGCAGGCGAATCAGGAGTTCCATGAGGCGCTCGTCTCCAATTGCCGCTCGCGCTGGCTGCGCCTGTACCTAAGGACCATGTACGACCACAGCCGTCGCTATCGGATGCTGTCGCTCAAGACCAACCCGTTTCCTCGCTCGCAGTCCGCCAAAGAGCACCGGCGCATTCTCGATGCCTCGATCAAGCGGGACGCCGATCAGGCGGCCGGCCTGCTCGCCGACCATATCCTCAAGGGCGCCGAGCTCACCTCCGGACGGTAGCCGTCCTACCGACCCTTCGCCTTGAGCGCCGCATCGAGCCGTGGATAGACCCGCCGGGCGTTGCCCTCGTAGACCTTGTGACGCTCCTCGGACGACAGGTTCGCCGTCGCGTCAATATAGCGCTTGGTATCGTCGTAGTTGTGGCCGGTCTCCGGATCGATGCCGCGCACCGCGCCAATCATTTCGCTGGCGAACAGGATGTTGTCGACCGGGATCACCCGGGTCAGCAAGTCGATCCCCGGCTGGTGGTAGACGCAGGTGTCGAAGGAAACGTTCTTGAGCAGGTGATCCTTGAGCAGCGGCTTCTTCAATTCCTGGGCGAGGCCGCGGTAGCGGCCCCAGTGGTAGGGCGCCGCGCCGCCGCCGTGCGGGATGACAAAGCGAAGCGTCGGGAAATCCTTGAACAGGTCGCCCTGGATGAGCTGCATCACCGCCGTTGTGTCGGCGTTGATGTAATGGGCGCCGGTGGTGTGGAAGCAGGCGTTGCAGCTCGTCGAGACATGCACCATCGCCGGGATGTCGTACTCGACCATCCTCTCGTAGATCGGGTACCAGTGACGGTCGGTCAGCGGCGGACGCGTCCAGTGTCCGCCGGACGGGTCGGGATTGAGGTTGATCCCGACGAAGCCGTACTCCTTCACGCACTTTTCGAGCTCGGGGATGCAGGTTTTCGGGTCGACGCCGGGGCTCTGCGGCAGCATCGCGGCGCCGATGAAGTTTTCCGGAAACAGCTTTGACACCCGGTGGATCAACTCGTTGCAGATCGCCGCCCAGGTCGAGCTGACGGCGAAATCGCCGATGTGGTGCGCCATGAAGCTTGCGCGCGGCGAGAAGATGGTCAGGTCCGCCCCGCGCTCGCGCATGAATTTGAGCTGGTTGGTTTCGATCGATTCCCTGAGTTCGTCATCGCTGATCTTGAGATCGGACGCCTTCGGCATGACGGCCGGGTCCTTGATCCCGGCGATCTGCTGGTTGCGCCAGGCCTCCAGCGCCTTCGGCGCAGTCGTGTAATGGCCGTGACAGTCGATGATCATGCGGCGCGTTCCTTAAGGATGAAATTCAGAGCGTCGTCAACGCGGGCGCATCGCCGCGAAGGGTCGCCGCGAGCGCGTTCCTCCCATTCGGCGCTCAGGGGCGCGAGAGGTGGATAATACCGCCGCCGCGCCTCTCCGCAAGTCCGCGCCGCCGCATGGGTTTTGCGCTGTCGGGCCGAGGGACGCCCCATCCGGCGAAATTCGCGATCGGCTTGCGACCCGCCCGGGCTTTCACGCCGCCTCGAGCGCCAGCGTCGCCGCTGCGGTGTTGCTGACCGGGATGTGGTAGTTCGAGCAGACCTTGCGCATGGGGCCAGGCGAGGCTGCCGCCCGCGCGGCGAGCCAGTTGATCAGCTCGACGCCCTGCGTGCCCGTCTTCTCGACCAGCTCCAGGATGCTGAACTGGGTCGCCCATTCCGGGTCGTCGACCATCGTATCGAGGAATTTGAGATCGAACGGCTTGTTGATGAAACCGGCGCGCTGGCCCTCGAGCTGGTGGCTTAAGCCCCCCGAGCCGATCGTCACGACTTTCATGTCCTTGTCCCAGGCGGCGATCGCCTCGCCGACCGCCTTGCCCATCGCGTAGCAGCGCCTGGCGCTCGGCAGCGGGAACTGGACGGTGTTGATGCACACCGGAACCGCTGCCGGCGCGTCGCCATCGGGCCAGAAGAGCTTTAACGGCACGGTGAAGGCGTGATCGACCAGCATCTCCTGGCAGGTGACGATGTCGAACTCCTTTTCGACCAGATGGTCGATGATCGCCCAGGAGAGTTCGGGGATCCCTTTGAAAGGCGGCAGGGTCGGGATGCCCCAGCCCTCGTCGTCGTTGCGGTACTCCGCCGCCGCCCCGAGCGCGAAGGTCGGCATTTTGTCGAGAAAGAAGTTGAGGCCGTGGTCGTTGTAGAAGACCACGACGGCGTCCGGCTTCACTTTGGCGAGCCATTCGCGGGCCGGATCGAAGCCGTCGAAGAACGGCTTCCAGTAGGGCTCCTGCTGCAGGCCCTTGGCGATCGCGCCGCCGATGGCGGGAATATGCGAGGTGGCGAGTCCGCCGACAATTCTGGCCATTGGGGTTCCTCCGCCTAGATCGTTTCGGGCTGGTCGTTCTGGGCGACGAGCCGCGCCTTGAACGCGTCCTTGGTCATCCCGGTCTGGGCCGCGCCGAGATCCTGCACGTCGAGCCCGAGGATGCCAGCGAATTTGGCGAGGTAGTAGACGTTGCCGCCGGCCTCGAGGAGTCCGAGCACGTCGCGCCTGCGGATCGCCTCGGCCTGCCGATCGTTGAGGCCGTAGGCGCGCATGTAGGCCTCCTCGTCGCCTCGAAACTTCTCGCGGTTGGCGGCGCTGTTGAACGAAAAGCACATTTTGTTGAGCGCGTAGCCGCGCATCGCGATCGTTCCGTCGAACGGCGTCGTGCCGAAAATCCCGTGCGAGACAGACATGCAGTCCTCCCGATAATAACGATTTCCCAACCGAATATCGGCGCGGTTGCTAAAGATCAATGCATGGATCATCATGAATTGCATGAGTGATTTCGATTGGTCGGACCTCGACGTGCGGCTGCTGCGCCTCCTCGTGGCGATCGTGGAGACGGGCTCGGTCACCGGCGCCGCGCACCGGCTCGGCGTCACCCAGTCGGCGGTGAGCCACCTTGTCGGCAAGCTGCGCGCGATCGTCGGCGACGCCGTCATCGTCAAGTCGGGCCGCGGGATCGTTGCGACCGCGCGGGCCGAGGCCTTGGCGATCCGCGCGCGCGACCTTTTGCGGGAGCTCGAGCGGTTCGCCCATTCCGAGACGTTCGATCCGGCGCGCTGGCGGACGACCTTTGCCATCGCCGCCAACGATCTTCAGCGGGACGCGCTGCTGCCGGGGCTCCTCGCCCGCCTGCGCGAGCGTGCGCCGGGCGTGACGCTGAGAATCATCCCGTCCGACGCGCCCACGCCCGCCATGCTGCGCGAGGAGCGATGCAACCTGATCATCAGCCCGCGGCCGCCCGAAGGGGCGGACATCATGCAGAAGCGCCTGTTCGAAGACCGCTATCGCGTCTTCTACGACGCCGAGCGGCGCGCGCCGCCACGCACGCGGGCGGAATATCTGGCGGCCGATCATGTCACCGTCGTCTATCCGCCGCTGCGGGCGCTCGATCTCGACGCGCATCTCTTCGCCAAGGGGATCAAGCGCCGGTTCGTCGTGACGGTGCCCGGCTTCGCCGGCGTTCCCGCCTTTCTGCGCGGCGGGGATATGATCGCCACCGCGCCGAGCCTCATGCGTTTTGGTCCGTTTCAGGCCCTCGCCAGCGTGAGCCCGCCGGTCCCCTGCCCGATCCTGCCGATGTTTATGATCTGGAGCCGCCGCGACCACGACGACGCCGCGCACCGCTGGATGCGGGCGGAGGTCGAGGCGGTGGCGAAGCCGGTGGCGGCGCAGGCGCGGTAGGGGGACGCTCTACCCATGTTGACACGGATCGCGGGACCGTCAAGCTTGACGAGGCGCGTCGAACGGACGCGGGTCGAAGTTCAGGGAGCACGCCACGAGGATGATGCTGCGTATGGTGATCGACGCGTCCGACGGCAGCGACGCGATCAAGTCCGGCGCTATGCAGAAGGCGATCGGGGATCTCGTCGAAAAACTCAAGCCGGAAGCGGTTTATTTCGCCTCCGAGGACAGCATGCGGGCGGGCTATATCTTTTTTGACATGAAAAGCGCGAACCAGCAGGTGGAGATCGCCGAGCCCTTGTTCGATCTGGGCTGCGATGTCTATCTGACGCCGTGCATGACCCCGGAAGATCTGCAAGCCGGTTTCGCGGCCGCGGGGCGGTAAGGCCGACGTCGTTCGGAAAGCCACTTGGAAACGAACGGCCTTATCTCATCGGGGAGACGCGCGCCGTGACGCAAGTGCAAGGCAGGCGCTTGACTTCGGCTCCTGCACCGCGCGTTCAAGCGCGATGCGGATGAACCGCTGGTAGCGCATCCCGGCCCGCTCGGCGCGCGCTCGAACCGCATCGAGCGATTCGCTCGGCAACCGGAGCGTGACCGGCTTGTCCTTGCCCTTCAGTTCGAAACGCACGATCTGACCTGCGGTCAGATCGTATGCGCTCAAATCGGCGGTCTCGACAAAGACTTCGGCTTCCTTGTTCGTCTTAAACGTCGGGATAGGCCTTTTCATAAGCCTCGATCTCCTTCTTGTGCATGCATCGCGGGTCTGACGTCGGCCTGGAAGGTATGGAAGGCAGATTCACGGCTTCTTCGCCTCATGTTGCGCCAGCAGCGCGTCGAGAAGACCCTCGCGATAATAGAAGCTCGTCGCCCTGAGCCGTGCAAAGGCGGCGGCGAGATCGACAAGGCCGTTACGCGCCGCTAGGTCGAGCAAGCCCAACGTGCCCGTGACGGCGAAGCCCCGTCGGCGGGCGGCCGCGACGCCCTCCCGATCGTCGATCAGCAAGAGATCGGCTTTGGTCGCGAGGGCGAGCGAGATGGCGTCACGTTCGCCGGCGTCGAGCTCCGCCAAGTCGTCCGCGCCACGCTCGTCCTCGACCCGACGGATTTCGAGCCAGGCCGGTGGAGCGGCAATCCAGGCGCGAATGGCCTCGGGCGCTCGGGCGTGCGCGAGTTCGTCGCGCACGCGCTCCGGCGCCAAGACCTTGGCGAACAGGCTGGAAAGAAGCGTAATGTCGCCCGTCAGGACGAGGTAATGAAGCGGCCCCGTGTCGGCGACAACAAGCCTCACGCGAGGTCAAAAGCCGAGACGTTGCAGGTCGGCGCGATCATGAGCCAGGTCTTCGGGGCCGTAGCGGCCAACAATTCCATGGTCGATGAGGAACGAGTTCGAGTTCGCCGCGCGTAGCCAAGCCCAACAGGCGCTTCAGTTCCGGGCGGGTCAAACGTCCGAGCCGATATTGGTCGAGAGCAAGCGCCTCGAGGGCGCGCCGCTCGATCTCGTCCGCCGAGGCGAAACGAGAGGCAAGCTCGTCAGGGATGCGCAGGACCAGGTTCATGATTTGATGCTAATGCAGCTGGGCGCATCGAGGCAAGGAATTCCATCGGAGAGTGGCGCAATCGCACGCGGAATGGCAGGCGTGTCGCCAAATGAAACCCGCGCCGCGGAACCTTCGCCGAGTATCGGATCGGATCCATCTGGGGATCGATATCGCCGCGCGCAAAGTCGCCGCTTCCGACATTCCGGCGCCTCTCACGGCGCCGCGCGCTGCGCCTCTCGCCAGGCGCGCGGCGTCACCCCGGTGCGGCGCTTGAAGAAGCGGTTGAAATAGGCCGGGTCGTCGAAGCCAAGTTTGGCCGCGAGCTTTTCGACGGGCGCTGCGATCCAATAGAGCCGGCGGCACGCCTCGCGGGTCAGCCGCTCATGCACGATCTCCAGCGCCGACCGGCCGCTCTCGGCATGCGCCAGCCGATTGAGCCGCTGCGTCGTGAGGCCGAGGGCGCGGGCGTACCGCTCGAGCGGCCAGCGCTCGAGCACATGGCTTTCGACGAGCAGCAGAAAGCGGGCGTAGAGCGCGTGGTGGCGGTGGGCGCGCTCGCCCTCCGCCCGGCCCTCCCGCTCGCGTAGCCCCGCCAGGCGCCAGACGGCGGCGCGCGCAAGCCACATCAGGGTCGGCGAGGCGGCCGAGTTCGGGCGAGGCGAATTCATTCGCGAGTTGCCGCAAAAGCCCGTCGATCCGTTCGGCCGCGGGATCGCCACACGTCAACCTCAGGACGCCCGGCGCGAGGAAGAGCGCGCGGAAGGCGGCGGACGCCTGCGCCTCGCCCTCGACCAGAAAACGCGCGCTAAACGTCAGGACGAGGCCATCCGTCTCCGGGGCGAAGCGAAAGCCGTGCACGACGCCTGGGGGCGCGATGACCGCCGCCGGTCCATCCACCTCGCCCCGCCATTCGTCGAGCGCGGTCTCGGCCCTTCCGCGCTTCAGCCAGAGGATCTGGTAAAGCCCCTTATGAACGTGCGGCTTGATCTCCCATTGGGTGAGGCGGCTGCGCGACTGGACCTCCTCGATGTGCAGGATCTCGCGCTCGGGCGCCGGGGCTTCGCCATAAAGGGCGAAGCTCGGGATCGCGGCGCTGCCGGCTCGGTTCGTTGGCCGTAGGGACGAGTCCATCGTGATCGCTCTCAAAGGCGGGACCCCGCCCTACAGGGCAGTTTGAACGAAAAGTGCAATTTTTGACAGCCGTTTCGCCGGGCGCGCGGCCTTCGCAGGCGCTATGGTGCCCAAATAACGACAGGGGCGCTATGGCGCCGCCATAACAACGAGGACCTGCCCCGGGAGGACGCCATGCTTCGCTTTGATCCTTATTCGCCCTCGGTCGACCCGGATCCGTTCCCCGCTTACAAGCGCCTGCGCGACGAGGGGCCGTGCTTTTGGAGCGAGGAAGCCCAGATGTGGGTGCTCTCGCGCTATTCGGACATTGTCGGGGCCGGACAGGACTGGAAGACCTATTCGTCGGCCAGCGGCAACATGATGACCGAGTTGCCGAACCGCGCCGGCGCGACGCTCGGCACCACCGATCCGCCGCGTCACGACCGCCTGCGCGCGCTCGTCCAGTACGCCTTCATGAAGCGCAACCTCGAGGGCCTCGCCGAGCCGATCCGCGACATCGCCCGCGGCGCCGCCGAGGACTTGCGACACGAAAGAACGTTCGACTTCAAGGATTTCTCCGCCAGGTTCACCGTCCGCGTGTTGATGGCGGCCCTGGGCCTGCCCTCGGGCGCGGAGGCGATCGTCGACGAGGACACGGTGCGCGAGAAGGCCGTGCTGATGGTGCAAAGCGACCCGCGCACCCGCGCCAAGGGGCCCGAGCACCTCGCCGCCTTCGGGTGGATGCGCGACTACGCCGCCAAGGTGATCGCCATGCGCCGCGCGGCGCCGCGCGACGATCTGATCTCGAACTTCGCCTCGGCCGAGATCGACGGCGACAGGCTCGACGACCGCGAGGTGTTGCTCACCACAACGACCCTGATCATGGCGGGCGTCGAATCGCTCGGCGGCTTCATGATGATGTTCGCCTATAATCTCGCGACCTTTCCCGAGGCGCGAGCCGCGGTGGTCGCCAATCCGGACCTTCTCGCCGACGCGATCGAGGAGAGCCTGCGCTTCAACACCTCGGCGCAGCGCTTCAAACGCCGGCTCATGCGCGACGTCGTGCTGCATGGCGAGACCATGCGGGAAGGCGACTTCGTCTGCCTCGCCTACGGCTCGGGCAACCGCGACGAGCGGCAGTATCCCGATCCGGACCGCTACGACATCGCCCGCAAGCCGCGCGGCCACCTCGGCTTCGGCGGCGGCGTGCATGCCTGCCTCGGCACATCGGTCGCCCGGCTCGCGACCAGGATCGCGTTCGAGGAGTTTCACAAGGTCGCGCCTCGCTACGCCCGCGTCGCCGATCAGCTGGCCTGGATGCCGTCCTCGACCTTCCGCAGCCCTCTGGCGCTGGAGCTTGCGGTCCACTAACAAACATCGGCGCTTGCGCGCTCTCGGAGTTGTCCATGGCGAAGATCACCTACGTCGAGTTCAGCGGCCGCGAGACGACCATCGACGTGCCGGACGGCTGGAGCCTGATGCAGGCCGCGGTGACCAATAACATCCAGGGGATCGTCGGCGAGTGCGGCGGCTCGATGGCCTGCGCCACCTGCCATTGCTATGTGGACGAGGCGCGGCTCGGCGACCTGCCCCCGCCCGAGGAGGGCGAGCTCGCGATGCTCGACATGGCGGCGGCCGAAGTGAAGCCGAATAGCCGCCTTTCCTGCCAGATCAAGGCCTCCCCCGTCCTCGACGGGCTCGTCGTCCACTTGCCCGAGACCCAGGGGTGAGGGCGCCTATGGGCGAACCGGATGTGAAGACGGGGGCGATCGCGTTCATAGGTTTCGGCGAGGCCGCGCAGGCGTTTCTCGGGGGCTGGCGCACCGTTCCCGCCTTCGCCGCCGTCGTCACGGCGTACGACATCAAGACTGACGCTTCCGACTCCGCGGTGCGGGAGGGCAAGCGCGCCGACTACGCCCGAGCCAACATCTTCGGCGCCTCGACCGCCCCCGAGGCGGTCAAGGGCGCCGGGGCGGTCTTTTCCGTGGTCACGGCCGATCAGGCGCACGAGGCGGCGGTCGCGGCGATCCCGGGCCTCGCCAAGGGCGCGTTCTTCTTCGACTGCGATTCCTGCGCGCCGCGAACGAAAGAGCGCACGGCGAAGGAGGTCGACGCGGCGGGGGCGCGTTACGTCGACGTGGCGGTGATGGCGCCGGTCCACCCGCGCCTTCACCGCACGCCGCTGCTCATCAGCGGTCCGCACGCGCGCGACGCGGCCCCCGTGCTCGCCGCGCTCGACATGGCGGCCACAGTCCACGACGGTCCGATCGGCTCGGCCTCGGCGGTGAAGATGATCCGCTCGATCATGATGAAAGGGCTCGAGGCGCTGGTCGCCGAATGCGTGCTCGCCGGAACGAAAGCCGGTGTGATCGGCGCGGTGCTCGATTCGCTCGACGACACCTATCCGGGGTTCGACTGGAAAAGGCGCTCGGCCCACATGCTCGAACGGGTCATGACGCATGGGGTCCGGCGCGCCGCCGAGATGCGCGAAGTCGCGCTGACCGTCGACCTGCTCGGGTTCAAGCCCGCCATGTCGGGGGCCGCGGTCGAATGGCAGCAGGCGATCGGCGAACTGCGACTGCGATTGGACGCGGGCGAGGCCGTGGACTATCGCGCCCTTGCGGACAGAATTCTCTCCCACCTCGCCCGCAATGATCCTGAAGGTCTTCCGTTCGCCCGTTCCAGCGGCTAACGTCGCGCCCCAATCGAAGGCTTCACAACGTTCGCAATCGGCAGGGAGGAGAAAGGATGACGGCCAAACGCTGGACGATCGGGGCCGCGCTCTGTGCAACCCTGGTCGCCGCCCCTGCGCTCGCCGATGACAATGCGGTGACCGTCGGACTGATCCTTCCGATGACCGGCCCGTCGGCTTCGACCGGAAAGCAGGAAAAGGCAGGCGCCGAGCTCTACATCAAGCAGCACGGCGACTCGGTCGCCGGCAAGACGATCGCGCTCGAGGTCAAGGACGACACCGGGGCGGCCGACGTCACCAAGCGCCTCGCCGAAGAACTGGTCACCAACGACCACGCCAAGGTTCTGATGGGCTTCGGCCTCACGCCGCTGGCGCTGGCGGCCGCTCCGATCGCGACTCAAGCGAAGGTGCCCGAAATCGTCACGGCCGCGGCGACCGCGATGATTACCGAGAAGTCGCCCTATATCACGCGCACCTCGTTCACCCTGCCGCAGGCCGCGGCGCCGATGGCGGACTGGGCGCTCAAGAACGGGATCAAGAAGGTCGTCACCGTCGTGACTGACTACGGACCGGGCGTCGACGCCGAGAAGTGGTTCAGCGATACCTTCGAAAAAGGCGGCGGCACGATCGCCCAGAAGATTCGCGTGCCACTGAAGAACCCGGACTTCTCGCCGTTCCTGCAGCGCATGGCCGACGACAAGCCGGACGCCGTGTTCGTGTTCGTGCCCTCGGGATTCGGCGCCATCTTCATGAAGCAGTTCGTCGAGCGGGGGCTCGACAAGTCGGGCATCAAGCTGATCGGAACCGGCGACGTCACCGACGACGATCTTCTCCCCGACATCGGTGATGCCGCGCTGGGCGCCGTAACCACGCACCATTACTCGGCCGACCACGATTCCCCGGAGAACAAGGCGTTCGTCTCGGCGTTCGAGAAGGCCAACAACGGGATGCGCCCGAACTTCATGGCGGTGGCGGCCTACGACGGCATGGACCTCGTCTACAAGGCATTGGAGAAGACCAAGGGCGACGCCGGCGGCGACGCGCTGATCGGGGCGATGAAGGGCCTGAGTTGGACGAGCCCGCGCGGGCCGGTGTCGATCGATGCGGAAACCCGCGAAATCGTGCAAAACATCTACGTCCGCAGGGTCGAGAAGAAAGACGGCGGGCTCTACAACGTCGAGTTTGCGACGATCCCCGACGTGAAGGATCCCTACAAGGCGAGCAAGCATTGACGCAAGGGACGGCGGGCGGAGCCGGGCGTCACGATCGCCTCATCAACGGCGTCGCGGCGCTGCTTGTCGCAATGGCGGGACCCGCGCAGGACGTGCGCGCTTTCGGCTGCGCCTGCCGCATGCGAATGGCTGACCGCGCTCTTTCACCGCCGAACGCGATCGGCTAACATTGCATAATACTGCGCTCTTTACGGCTCGCCGGGCGCGGTGGGAGGAAATCGGATGATCGCAAAACGCTGGATCGCGAGCGCTGCTCTTGTGGCGATCGGATCCATTGCCCCGGCGCTCGGCGAAGACAACGTGGTCACGATCGGCATGATCCTGCCGATGACGGGTCCGGTCGCCTCGACGGGCCGGCAAGAGAAGGCCGGCGCGGAGCTCTACATGCAGCAGCACGGCGATACGGTTGCAGGCAAGACAATCGTCCTCGTCGTCAAGGACGACACGGGCGCCGCCGATGTCGCCAAGCGCCTCGGGGAAGAGCTGGTCGCCAATGTCCACGCCAACGTTCTCATGGGCTTTGGCTTGACGCCGCTTGCATTGGCCGTCGCTCCCGTCGCGAGCGCGGCGAAGGTTCCGGAGGTCGTCACGGCGGCGGCGACCGCGATGATCACCGAGAAGTCGCCCTATGTGGTCCGCACCTCCTTCACGCTGCCGCAGGTCGCGGCGCCGATGGCGGACTGGGCGCTCAAGAACGGGATCAGGAATGTGGTCACAATCGTGACCGACTACGGCCCGGGCGTCGACGCCGAGAAATGGTTCGGCGACACATTCGAGAAGGGCGGCGGGACAATTGCGCAGAGGATTCGCGTGCCGCTGAAGAACCCGGACTTTGCGCCCTTCCTCCAGCGTGTCGCCGACGACAAGCCCGACGCCGTGTTCGTCTTCCTGCCTTCGGGATTCGGCGCAATCTTCATGAAACAGTTCGTCGAGCGCGGACTCGACAGGGCGGCGGTCAAGTTGATCGGCACCGGCGACGTCACCGAGGACGACTTTGTCGCCGACCTCGGCGATGCGGCGCTCGGCGCGGTGACGGCCCACCATTATTCGGCCGACCACGATTCGGCGGAGAACAAGGCCTTCGTGGCCGCCTTCGAAAAGGCGAACAACGGCATGAGGCCGAACTATATGGCGGTCGGCGCCTATGACGGCATGGCGCTGCTCTACAAGGCGCTGGAGAAGACCAAAGGCGACGCGAGCGGCGACGCGCTGATCGGGGCGATGAAGGGCATGCGTTGGGTGAGCCCGCGCGGGCCGGTGTCGATCGACCCCGAGACACGGGACATCGTTCAGAACGTCTATATCCGCAAGGTCGAGAAGAAAAATGGCTCGCTCTACAACGTCGAGTTCGCCACGATCCCGGATGTGAAGGACCCCTACAAGGCAAGCAAACACTGAATCCATTCGCGTTTCAGTCGCGGCGCCGGCGCACGCCCCCCGGCCGGAGCTACTGCTGATCGGAATCATCTCGAAAAATTCTTGTGGAAAACAGACAGAAACCGTATGCTGATCCCAATGCCCTTGGATCGAACGCCACGATGCCTCTAGCCCACGATGACATTGGGTCGCGCCCGATGACGGAGGCGCCGCGCCGCTGGGAGCCGTCTCGGGGCCGCCGAATTATGGCGAAAATACGGCGCGAGACCCTGTTTGCACCCCACGCGAAGCCGAATCTGAAGCGTAACGCCTTGAAATCGCTCGATCGACCGCAAAAAACGCGCGGGCCGGTCGACGCGGCGAGTTCGCTCGGAAAGGGCCCAAGCGCTCGTCGTGGCTTTGAAATCGTTCAAGAAATCCGAACCGGCCCGGCATTGGCTCGGCGCCGCCGCGGGTCGCGTCCATGCTGACGATCTTGTTCGACGGCGTCGCCTACGGGATGCTGCTGTTCGTGCTGGCGAGCGGACTTTCGGTGACGCTGGGTCTGATGAACTTCATCAACCTCGCCCACGGCGCCTTCGCCATGGTCGGGGGTTATGTCACGGCGCTGATGATGGAGCGTCTCGGCGCGCCGTTCCTCGTCACGCTGCCGGCGGCGTTTCTCGTTCCGGCGATCCTCGGCGTCGTCCTCGAGCGCACCCTCTATCGCCGTCTCTATGGCGCAAGTCCGCTCGACCAGGTCCTGTTCACCATCGGCCTCGTTCTGATGGCCATGCCGATCGCCAATTTTTTTCTCGGCGATGAAGCCCGGCAGGTCAACTTGCCGGCGTGGCTCTCGGGCAGCCTTGAATTCCACGGAGTTGGCGTGAGCCGGTATCGCCTGTTCATTGTGCTCGTCTGCGGGATCATCGCCGCCGCCCTCCAGCTCTTTCTCGTCAGGACGCGTTTCGGAGCGCAGTTGCGGGCGGCGGTCGACGACGCGCGGGTCGCCAACGGGCTCGGAATCGACGTCGACCGTATCTTCGCCGTCGCCTTCGCCGTCGGCAGCGGGTTGGCCGGACTCGGCGGCGCTCTGGCCGCCGACGTCGTCGGCGGCATCGACCCATCGTTTCCGGTCAAGTTCCTGGTGACGTTCCTGATCGTGGTCACCGTCGGCGGCTCGAACGGCATTCTCGGCGCGCTGTTCGGCGCGCTGCTTCTCGGCGTCCTGGATGTCGCCGGCAAGTATTACGTTCCTTCGATCGGCGCCTTCATTATCTACGCGGTCATGGTGATCACCCTGATCATTCGGCCGCAGGGTCTGTTCGCGCGCGGAGACGGCCGATGAGCGCGCCGGCGGCTTCGGAAACGGCGCGCCGGATCGAAGCGCACCTCCGGCGGCGCAGCCGCTGGCGGGCGCCGGAGATCGTGTTCTGGGCGGCCGTCCTCGCCGTGATTGTCTTCGTTCCCTCTCGCGCCGCCCTGATCAACGAGATTCTCGTGGCGGGTCTGTTCGCCCTTTCGCTCGACCTCATCCTCGGCCTGACCGGGATTGTCTCGCTCGGGCAGGCCGCGTTCCTCGGGCTCGGCGCCTACGCAGCCGCCGTTCTGGCCAGCCAAGGCTATGCGGAGCCGACTCTCGGGCTCGTCGCCGGCGCGCTGATCGGCGCCCTTGCCGGGTTTGTGACGGCGCCTCTTCTTCTGCGCGGCAGCGATCTCACCCGGCTCATGGTGACTCTTGGCGTGTCGCTGCTGCTCGGCGAACTCGCCAACCGCAATGGGTGGCTCACCGGGGGAGCGGACGGGCTCAATTTCTCAATGGATCCGGTGCTCGGTCTGTTTCCGATCGGGTTCACGGGCCAGCGCAACGCGGCGCTCTATAGTTTCGTCGTCCTTTTCGTCCTGTTCGCCGTGGCGCGCAGGCTGCGCCAATCGCCGTTCGGGCTGGCGTTGGCGGCGATCCGCGAGAACCGGCTGCGCGCCGGCGCGCTCGGTATCGCCACCAGCTGGCGCATCATCGCCATCTATACGGTGTCGGCGGCTTATGCCGGCGTGGCGGGCGCGCTGCTTGCTCAGACCACCCAGATCGTGTCGCTCGACCTCTTCGACTTCCATCGCTCCGCCGACGTGATGCTGATGCTGATCATCGGCGGCGCCGGCTATCTCTATGGCGGGATCATCGGCGCCGCGGCGTTCATCGTCCTGCGCGACGTCATCTCGGCGGCGACGCCGGAATATTGGGAGTTCTGGATCGGCGCGCTCCTCGTCGCTCTGGTGGTGATCGGCCGCGATCGCCTGCAGGGCTTCGTACGGCGCGCCGCCTCGATCCTTGCTCCCCGACCGGCGCGTGGAGACGCGGCATGAGCGGCCCGGCGCTCGAAGCGCGCGGACTGCAAAAGCAGTTCGGCGCCCTGCTGGCGACGGACAACGTCTCGTTCGCCATCGAGCCGGGCGCGCGGCAGGCGCTGATCGGACCTAACGGCGCCGGCAAGACGACGCTCATCAACCTGCTCACCGGCGTGATCACGCCGACCGAGGGTCAGGTCCTTCTGGGCGGCCGCGACGTCACCGCGTTTACGGCGAGCGAACGCGTCCGACTCGGCCTTTCGCGAACCTTTCAGATCAGCCAGCTCTTCCCCCATCTGACGCCGATCGAGTTGCTTGGTCTCGCCATCTCCGAACGGAACCGGTCCGGATCGGACTTCTGGCGCGTCGCGGGAACTAAGCCCGCGATCGTGGCGGAAATCGAGGATTTGCTGACCCGCTTCGGCCTCGAGGCGGAGATGGACCGGCCGACTCGGCAACTGCCTTACGGCAAGCAGCGTCTCCTCGAAATCGCCCTGGCTCTGGCCACGCGTCCGCGCGTGCTGCTGCTGGACGAGCCGGCTGCGGGCGTGCCCGAGGAAGAACGGCAGGACATCCTGGCAGCGCTCGCCGCCCTCCCCTCGGACGTCGCGATCTTACTCATCGAGCATGACATGGACCTCGTCTTCACCTTCGCGACCCGCATTTCCGTTCTGGTCGCCGGGCGGCTGCTGACCGAGGGCGATCCGGAAGCAATCGCCCGGGACGAGCGCGTGCGCGCCGTCTATCTCGGCGACGACGGCCATGGCTGAGCTGCTTCGCGTCCAGGCCTTGAGCGCCGGATACGGCGAAGCCCGCGTCCTGCAAGGGATCGATTTTGCGCTCGAGGATGGCCGCTCGCTCGCGCTGCTCGGCCGCAACGGCGTCGGCAAGACGACCCTGATCGATACGCTGGTCGGCGTCACGACGCGCTTCGCCGGCCGCATCTGGCTCGGCGGCAAAGATATCACGCCGCTCAGCCCGCATGTCCGGGCGCATCGCGGGATCGGCTGGACGCCGCAGGAGCGCAACATCTTCCGGTCGCTGACGGTCGAAGAGAACCTGACCGCGGTCGCCGTTCCCGGCCCGTGGACGGTCAAACGGGTGTACGGCCTCTTTCCGCGCCTCGAGGAGCGGCGGACCAACGGCGGCCGGCAGCTCTCGGGCGGCGAGCAGCAAATGCTTGCGATCGGGCGCGCCCTGATGCTGAACCCGCGCCTCTTGCTGCTCGATGAACCGACCGAAGGCCTGGCGCCGATCATCGTCGACGAGCTCCTGGCGGCGCTGCGCGAACTCGCGCGCGAGGGCCTGTCGATGATCATCGTCGAGCAGAAGCCGAAGAAAATTCTTCCGTTCACCGACCACGCGATCGTGCTCGACCGGGGGGCGATCGCGCACGAGGCGCCGAGCGCGGAGTTGCTGGCCGACCCGGCCGCGCTCGACGCTCATCTGACCGCGACCAAGATGGGCTGACGCGGCCTCACATGAGGGGTTTGCCGTCCGGCGGGGGGACGCCAACCCGGATGAGGCGCGAGAAGTCCGGCAACTGGTCGGCGGCCCTGGCGCGCTCGTCAATGCGCGCCCGCTCCATGAGTTCCGCGAGCGGCATCGAGGTGTTCACCGCCCCGTGGTCGTAGAGGAAGCCAGGCATGAAGCCGTTGACAATGAGGCGCCAGTCGAACGGCAGGGCGCCGCCGAGGCTGCGGATCATCCGCGAGACGGCAGTCGAGCAATTGGTGGTGATCGAATTGTACCAGGCAGGCTGGCGCTTGAGTTCGTTGGCTTCGTCCACATAGCCGAGCAGGAGCGCGCGGATCGCCGCGGGCGAGGCGCGCAGGCGATAGAGGCGGACATCCTCGCCGCGCACGTTCGCGCGCAGCCGGACCGAGTCGCGCTCGGTGGTCGCGAGATAGACGAGCGTGTGCGACCGGAAAGCGTCGGCGAGAGGCGAATAGACGCCGTCCTTCTCGCGCCGAACCTCGATCGACCAAGCCAGCACCTGCCCGTCCGAGAAGCCGAAACTCATGATCAGATGGGCGATCTTCGGCCCGGCCCAATAGGAAAGGATCAGGTCGAGCGAATTGAGCTTCGAGAGATCGTAGGAGCGCGCCTCCCACCTCTGGGTAAAGTCGTCGTCGGTGCGCCAGTCGAAGTCGCGCAGATCGGAGAGCGTCAGGATATCGCCGTTGACCGCGCCGGTCGTCTGCCGGGCGACGTCGGGCGCCCAGTCGCCATCGAGCGGCGGCACGATCGTGCTCCACCACACCACGACGACTGCGAAGGCGAGCCCGAAGCCCCCGAGCGCGCGCCAGCGAAAGCGGGAGAACAGCGCGATCATCGTGGCGATTGCCGCCGCCGCGGCGATGGCTGCGGCCAGCGCCCGGACGGCCTCAGGCGCCGGCAGCCGGAACCAGAGCGCCAGCGCGCTCCACAGCCCCAAGGGGGCGATGACCAGGATCGCGAGAAGAATTCCCACGATCGCCGATACGATGCGACAGACCCTCATGGTACCGCCCCGCTCCTGCGCTGCCGGCCGCGGCGGCCTTTGCCCGTCCTTACGCCAGAGGCGCCCCGGCGCAAAGGCGCCGGGCGGCCGGCGCGCCGTCAGCGTTTGACGAGGCCGAGCTTGATCAGGCTTTCGGCGGTGGCGACGAGGGCGTCCTCGCGCGAGCGCGGCGACCAGCCGAGGAGCCGCGTCGCCTTCTCGGACGTCGCGTTCTTCGATTTGCCAAGCTCGGGGACGATTTGGCGCACTGACGAGTTGGCGAGCGAAGCGAGCCGCACAAGCCAATCGGGCAACTCTCGCGTCGACGCGCGCCGGGCCGCCTCGCCCAGGCGCGTCTTCAGGATTTGCGCGATCTCTCGCAGGGTGATGAAGTCGCCCGCGACAGCGAGGAAGCGCTCGCCCTTGGCGCTGGCATCGGTCATCGCGCGCAGGTGCAGGTCGGCGACGTCGCGCACGTCCACGACCCCAAAAGTCATGTGAGGCAGGCCGGGCATCGACCCGTCCAGGATGCGCTTGACGATGACGATTGAGGTCGACGTGTCGGGTCCGAGCGCCGGACCGAAGACGCCGACCGGGTTGACGACGGCGAGTTCCGGCCCGCCCTGCTTGCCGACGAAATCCCAGGCCGCGCGCTCGGCGATCGTCTTCGACTTGACGTAGGCCGTCAGCCCTTCGCCCTCGAGGTTAGTCCAGCTCGTCTCGTCGAACGGCGCGGCCTGCTCCTTATGGCCGTAACCGACGGCGGCGAACGACGAGCTCAGCACGACACGCTTGACGCCCGCCGTGCGGGCGGCCTTGAGCACGCGAAGCGCGCCGTCGCGGGCCGGCCTGATCAGGTCGTCCTCGTGCTTCGGCGCAGCGAGCGGGAAGGGCGACGCGACGTGGAGGACGAAGTCGCAGCCCGCGACTGCTTCAGGCCAGCCCGAGTCGCGTTCGAGGTCGGCGGCGGCGAAGGAGAGCCGATGGAGACCCGACGCGCCTGCGCGCTCGAGCTGGCTGCGAACTTCGTCCGCGCGCGCCGGATTGCGCAGCGTCGCGCGCACGGAATGACCCGCGGCCAGGGTCTGCAGAATGCAGTGTCCGCCGATAAATCCGGACCCGCCGGTGACAAGAACCAGACTCACCGCGCGCTCCTCGCTCGATCGTCCCGACGCAGCGGGATATATAACATTATAAGAACGATAATTTCGTCCAAACCAGGCGCGACCTTGCTATCCGTTGTCGCCGCCCGCCTGATGGCCGCCGCTCAGCGGCACGAACGGGATGACCTTGCCACCAAAAATGTCGGAGCGCGCCACGGTCGGCGTCCCGTCCGCGCCGGACTTCTTGACCACCTTGAGGATGTGCTGCGCGCCGGGAGGCCCGACCGGAATAACCATGATTCCGTCGGGCTTGAGCTGCTGCAGGAGCGGCGGCGGAATGTGGTCGATGCCGCAGGTGACGATGATCTTGTCGAAGGGCGCGGCTTCCGCCCAGCCGTAATAACCGTCCGCGCTGCGTGTCGCGATGTCGCCATATTCGCGGTATCCGGCGCCGATCAGTCGGTCGTAGACGCCGCGGGTGCGCGCCGCGAGCTCGGGGATGATCTCGATTGAGTAGACCCGCGGGGTCAAATAGGTCAGCAGGGCCGACTGGTAGCCGGAGCCGGTGCCGATCTCGAGCACCTTCTCGCCGCTGCGCAACT
This sequence comes from uncultured Alphaproteobacteria bacterium, assembly GCA_963822215.1. GTDB lineage: Bacteria > Pseudomonadota > Alphaproteobacteria > Rhizobiales > Beijerinckiaceae > Roseiarcus. The sequence goes on along the minus strand of CAWGGX010000010.1, from coordinate 489,848 downwards.
GGAGCGCGCTGGTCATTCGTCCCATCGTACCCGGCGGGGTGATGGTGACGCCGAAGCCGATGTCGAGATAATGGCCGACATAGGCTTGGTCCTTGTCCTGGGGCAGCACGAATTCCTGGCGCGGCGTCAGAAGGAAGGCGCGTTTCTCCGCCGGGGTCCAAAGGTCGTTGAAGGCGAGCACTTCCTTGTAGCGGTCGAAACGCCGCTCGAGATAGATCGGGTCCTCGCTAAGATGCGCCTTGCCCCAGGCGACAAAGGCCGCCTTATCGGTGAGCGGGGGCATGTCGCCAGTGGCGGCGGCCACCGTTGCGACGGGCGCTGCGAACGCCGTCGCCGCCGCCCCGATCAGAAATTCGCGTCTTCGAATCATCCCCTCACTGGTCCTTTTCCCGATTCGTGGGCCCCCGCTTCGGCCAATTTTGTGGCGCAAGCGTGAAATCCGGAGCTTGCGCCGCCAATTCATTGACCAATTGTAAGATATAAAAACGCGATCAGCTCCGCCATCCCGCGTCGCGCGGCCGCGGCGTCGTAAGTCAGCGTCATGCCGAGCACGCGCTTGCCGCCGGCGAAGGCCGGATCGTCAAAGCAGTGCCCGGCGCCCGGCAGGACGATCAGCCGCACGTCAGGCTGGCCCTCGGCCAACCGCCGGCAGTCGGCCGCCGGCGTCACTTGGTCGGCGGCGCCGACCACGATGAGGGTCGGGATCGCGAGGCGCTGTCCTGCCTCGTTGGCGCAGGGCGGATAGAAGGCCGCCGCCGCCCGGAACGCGAGGCCCTCCGCAACGCCATGCGCCGCGCCGGACGGAGACGCGGCCGCGGCCAGCGCTCCGTCTGCGCCCTGAGAGAAGCCGACAACAGCGACGCGGTCCGTGTCCACGCCGGGCTCATGCGCAAGGGCGGCGAGCGCCCCGAACGCATCAGGGGCGAGCTGCGGGAAGTCGACGCTGCAGGTCTCCTTGAGGCCGCGGCTGGAGAACTCGTCGACGAACAGCGCGACATAGCCCGCGCTGTTGAGCGCGGCCTCGATCGCCTTCCGGTTCGAGGGCAAGCCAAGGCAGGAGTGCAGCAGCACGACCGCCGGAAACGGCCCGGCGCCGGCGGGCCTCGCCAGGTATCCCGCGATCGGCTCGCCGGCCGCGTTGGCGAAAGGCTCAAGGCTGTCGGCCGTGGCGGGCGAGACGGCGGCAAGCAGGACCACCGCGGCGAGCGACGAAAGGAACCCTGCGGTCCGCACCGCCGCTGGGCCGCGAGCTCCCCTGGACCAAGCCGGTGCCAAGCCGACGCGGCGCCGCCGCGAAGCCCATGCCAACTTTTGCCGAGTCCATGCCAACTTTTTGTAAGAGGCGCCCATTGCCGTTTTGACCCCTTTTAATGACTTGGCGGGATTGCAAGGGTTGATTTTTTCACTTGCAAGGGGGGCCCTCTTACCCATGCCCTTCAGGGACGTGTTCGACATTGGCCTCAGCATAGCTCCGACTCCAGCCAATGGACATGATTTGTTCTCGACCGCGCCTTTATGGCGAATAGCGCGGTTGGCGACAACGTTTGCCTTCGTAGTTTCATTCCAGCGTTCCGCCGACGGCGTGCGCTTCGACTCGCTTCGGCGGGCACGGCGCCTGGCCGGCGCCGGCGCGCAACGGGGACAGTGCGGGGCCGGCACTGGGCGGGCGCCAACCTGGCATGACGGCAAGAGCGGACACGGAATTCGGGTTCCGGAATAGGGAGTTCCAGTCGAAGGAACAGGGAAACAAATGCGTCCGAATAGGGACGGAGTTCGAAGCGGGGACCGACCTCGGCTTCAAGGGGCGCCTGCCGCCGGGCAGGCGCCGCCATCGACCCCGTCTGCGGCGCAGTCGGGCTTGCATGCGCCGGCCTTTCCGACTAGGTTCCGCGCCGCTTAAAAGGGCCGCCATAGCTCAGTTGGTTAGAGCGCTAGATTGTGGATCTAGAGGTCCCCCGTTCGAGCCGGGGTGGCGGTACCATATAAATATCAATGGCCTATCCCGGAATTGATACAACTAGTTTTTGAGCCGGAATTGTGCTGGGTATGCAAGAGGGTAACGCCTTTGGCCACTTGTCGCGAGGCGGCGGTTTCGGTTGGCGACGACGTCCTCGTATATTTCATTGACATGGCGATTTCGCAGGCCGAACAGGCGTGGGCCGAGAGTCAAGCTCCCCTTCCAAGGCAGGAGCCAAAGAACGTGACCTCGCCACGCCAAGTGGCGCGCCCGCCTAGGGCCTCTGCCAGTTTGATAAGGGCCGGGCGCACTTTGGGTGTCTTCGATCTGCAAAAAAAGCTTGCGGCCTTGGAAACGCAGCGCGAAGGCGAACACGACCGCGCCTGACGGAAGCTTCCACGCACGGCGCGGTTTAGGTCGTCACCGCCGCGGGACCGCGCTTTGATCTGCATTGCGTGCAGCTGAGCCGTTACCTAAGCGACACTGCGATAATTGTCGCTGACGCATTGCGAATTGTCGGACTTTCCGACCGCCTCTGCCAGTTTGATAAGGGCGAGGCGCACTTTGGCGTCTTCGATCTGCAAAAAAGCGGAGATGAGTCGACGTCCTTCCTCCGGCTTCGGGAATACGGTTTTCACACCCGACTGGCTCTGCATAGAATGTCCCCAAGTTTGCGAATGATGGAAGATCGTCGTCCTTCATAATAACACCAAGATTACAGGCTCTTTGCGAGCTTATGAAGGACAGTACACCTTGCCGGACCTCTTCCGCTGTCTTTTGAGCTCGTCCCCCAGCGCCGCAACGCCGCCGCCCTTGCCGGCGAGCGCAAGCGCGTCATGACGCGCTAGCGCACGCCATAATGACCGGCTGAGGTCGATGGCGGCTCTGCTGGCTCAATGAAGTCGACGTCCTCAAGACGACCCGAGAATGACTGAGAGTCGGCGAGCGGATCGAGCCAAAGCCAGCCGCCTGATATGGCGATGACCTCGAACCGTTGTGGAGACCCGCGGCGCATGACAACGTCGCCCGCCTTGAACGTCCGTCCGTCTTCAGACATTTCGTTCCCCCTGGTTTCTGTTGATGTCGTTAGCTATACATACGATGTGTACGCCTGTCAATATCGTTATCTTCTTGTATGTCAGATACTTACCTTTGCGTCAGTCTGCGAGAGCAGCCGTTAAGACGAACAGCGCGGCCGCGAAAAGAAAGGCGGCGGAGCTCAAAGGTGAACTCGCGTGCGACGGCAAATCGGGGTCGAGCTGGGCGACGCCGCTCATCCCGCCGCCGTTTTCGGCTCATACGGACAAATCTCCCTCAGCACGCACCGCCAGCATTCGGGCTTGCGCGCCTTGCAGACGTAGCGGCCGTGCAGGATCAACCAGTGGTGGGCGTGGCGCAGAAAGCGCGGGGCGACCACCTTCATGAGCTCGTCCTCGACCTCGCGCGGCGTCTTGCCGGGGGCGATGCCGAGCCGGTTGGCGACCCGGAAGACGTGGGTATCGACGGCCAACGTTGATTCGCCGAAAGCGGTATTGAGGACCACGTTGGCGGTCTTGCGACCGACCCCCGGCAGCGCCTCGAGCGCGTTGCGGTCCGACGGAACCTCGCCGCCCCACTGCTCGATCAGCGCCTTCGACAGCGCGATGACGTGCCGCGCCTTCGACCGATAGAGCCCGATCGTCCTGATCCGCTCGGCAAGCCCGTCCTCGCCGAGCGCCGCCATTTTGGCCGGCGTGTCGGCGACGGCGAAAAGCGCCTTCGTCGCCTTGTTCACGGAGGCGTCGGTCGCCTGCGCCGAAAGCACGACGGCGACAAGCAGGGTGAAGGGATTGACGGACTCCAGCTCGCCCATGGGCTCGGGATTGGCGGCCTGAAGCCGCTCGAACACGGTGTCGGCCAGCGCCGCGCGCTTCTTTCGTGAAGGTCTTGCCGTCATTGCGCCGTGTTTGATCCTCAACTTTTCGTGCGGGTGAAGCGCCTGTCTGGCGTTGACGCCGGCAATATGCACGCATGGTGCGGCGCCACAAGACAACCGGTCCGCCTGTTCAAGTTGAGTGTGGGAGGAAAAATGAGACAGTTCAAACCGATGTCCTGCGCCGCGGCGGCGCTCTGCGCCCTGCTGGCCGCCGGAGCCGCCCAGGCGGCGTCCGACAAGGTGGTGATCGGCGACATCGACGACATGTCCGGCGTATACGCCGACGTCATCGGCGCGGGCGGCATCGAGGCGATCAAGATGGCGATCGCCGATTTCGGCGGCGCGGTCCTCGGCAAGCCGATCGATATCCTGATCGCCGACCATCAGAACAAGCCCGACATCGGCCAGCAGAAGTTTCGCGAATGGGCCGACACAGCCGGCCTGACCATGCTGCTCGGCGGGTCCAACACCGGCGTCAGCCTCGCCATGGCTTCCGCCGACAAGGAGAAGCACGTTCCCTTCTTCGCTATCGGCGCCGCGGGCGGCTCGTTGACCGGCAAGGACTGCAACGCCTATACGATCCATTACGGCTACGACACGACCGCGCTCGCCAACGGCACGGCCAAGACGATCCTTGCGGACGGCGGCAAGAGCTGGTTCTTCCTCACCGCCGACTACGCCTTCGGCACGCAGCTCGAAAAAGGCGCTTCCGACGTCGTCAAGGCCGGCGGAGGGAACGTCGTCGGCGACGTGCGCGTGCCGCTCGGCACGTCAGACTTCGCTTCCTACCTGTTGCAGGCGCAAGGGTCGGGCGCCCAGGTGCTCGGCCTCGCCAACGCCGGCACGGATTTTTCCAATTCGCTGAAAGCCGCGGCGGAGTTCGGCCTGACCAAGAGCATGAAGCCTGCGGCGCTGCTGGTCTTCCTCTCCGACATCCATGCCATCGGGCTCGACATCGCGCAGGGCCTGATCCTGACCGACGGCTGGTACTGGGATCTCAATGACCAGACTCGCGCCTTCTCCAAGCGGTTCTACGACAAGGTCAAGAAAGAGCCGACGATGCCACAGGCCGCGGTCTATTCGGCCACGCTGACCTATCTGAAAGCCGTCAAGGCGGCCGGAACGACTGACGCCGACAAGGTGATGGACGAACTGCACAAAACCAAAGTCGACGACATGTTCACTCAGAACGGGACGATCCGTCCGGACGGCCTGCTCGAGCATGACATGTACATCATGCAGGTGAAGACGCCGACCGAATCGAAGGGCGACTGGGATTATTACAAGCTCATCAAGACGATGAGCGGCGAGGAGGCCTTCGGAAAGCTCGCCGCTTCCGCCTGCCCGCTGGTGAAGAAGTAGCCGGTCGGCGGGGCGCGGCGCCACGGGATCCCTTTCTTCCCGCTTGCGGGGAGAAAGTTAGGATGAGGGGCGGGGCGAGCGCCCCCGGCCAATCGCCCAGGCCCCTCACCCATAGGGCGTCCAAAGACGCCCGTCTCTCGACGGGCTATGCCCTCTCCTCGCAAGCGGGAAGAAGGGGATTCGCGGGCGCCGAACCGCCGTCGCAGTAGGCGCCTACTCGATCGCCATCCGGTAGGCGGCTTGCGTCTTCGCCGCGATCTCCTCGAGCGTGACGCCGGGCGCCGTCTCGATCAGCGCCATGCCGCGATAGCCATGCTTGTCGATCGTGAACACGCCGAGGTCGGTGATGACGAGGTCGACGACCTTCGCCCCGGTCAGCGGCAGCTCGCAATGGTGCAGGAGCTTCGGCCCGTCCTTGGCCGAATGCTCCATTACCACGACGATACGCTTGACGCCGGCGACGAGGTCCATCGCCCCGCCCATGCCCTTGACCATCTTGCCGGGGATCATCCAATTGGCGAGGTCGCCAGTCTCCGAAACCTGCATCGCCCCGAGAATCGCCAGATCGATGTGGCCGCCGCGGATCATCGCAAAGGAATCGGCGCTGGAGAAGAAGCTGGTCGTCGGCAGCTGCGTGACCGTCTGCTTGCCCGCGTTGATGAGATCCGGGTCCTCCTCGCCCTCGAATGGGAAGGCGCCCATGCCGAGCATGCCGTTCTCGCTCTGCAGCGCGACGGTCATCCCCTCGGGGATGTAGTTGGAAACGAGCGTCGGAATGCCGATGCCGAGGTTGACGTAGAAGCCGTCCTTGAGCTCCTTGGCGGCGCGCGCCGCCATTTCTTCGCGGGTCCAGGCCATGGGGGCGTCCTTCCAATCTTCAGGCGGCGTTGCGCTTACGCGTGGTGCGCTGCTCGATGTGTTTTTGCGCGTTTGGGACATGCACGATCCGGTGAACGAAGACGCCGGGGGTCATGATTTGGTCGGGGTCGAGCTCGCCGGGCTGAACCAGATGCTCGACCTCGGCGATGGTGATCTTGCCTGCCGTCGCCATGTTCGGATTGAAGTTCCGCGCCGTCTTCCGATAGACGAGGTTGCCCTCGGTGTCGCCCTTCCAGGCGTGGACGAGCGAGACGTCGGCGACGAGCCCGAACTCCATGAGATAGGCTTCGTTGTTGAAGTCGCGGATCTCCTTGCCTTCGGCGACGATCGTGCCGACGCCCGTCTTGGTGAAGAAGGCCGGGATGCCGGCGCCGCCGGCCCGGATCCGCTCGGCCAGCGTGCCCTGCGGGTTGAACTCGAGCTCCAGCTTGCCGGACAGATAGAGCTGAGCGAAGATTTTGTTCTCGCCGACATAGCTCGAAATCATCTTCCGGATCTGGCCGGTCTCGAGCAGGACCCCGAGCCCGACGCCGTCGACGCCCGCGTTATTGGAGACGACGGTCAGATCCTTCACGCCCGTCTTGCGCAGGGCTTCGATCAGCGTCTCCGGAATGCCGCACAGGCCGAAGCCGCCGGCCATGACCATCATGCCGTCCCTGACAACTCCGGCAAGCGCAGCGTCCGCGTTGGCGTAGACTTTTTTCACCGGGCAGGTCCTCCCAAGCAAGGCTGGCTTTCCCTAGACCGGCCGCGCGCGGGCGGCAAGGGCGCCATCGGTCGGATTCAAGTCCGTCGACGGTCGAACCGTCCGGCCTCGGCGAGCCAGCCCGCGACCACGGCGCCGAGCAGCAGGGCCAGCCCAAAGAAGCCGGAGGCGAGCGAGGTCGAGCGCGCGCCGATCAGTTCGCTCGAGCCCGTCCGCTTGACGCCGATATAGTCGCCTCCGGCGTAGCTCGGCGCGGGGTTGAGCCCGACGATGCGCGGGACGTTTGCGTCGTCGGCCGGACCCGTCGAGAGGCGCCGTACGGATCCTCCGGTCGCCTCGGCGAGCGGGCGCAGCTTTTCCGGGGTCGAGACGACGTCGCGCATTTCAAGCGGGTTCTCCGGGCCGACGTTGACGAGCGCGACATGCGCGCCATCCTCTGCGCGGTAAAGTCCGAATCGGTCGACGGTCGTTTGCGCCTGGGAAAGACCGGGTGCGACGGGCGCAAGGTCGAGCTTTGTCTTCACGCCGCCCGGGCCGGACAAAACCGTGTCGCGAGGCTCGCCGCTCACGCTCTGCCGCTCGACGGTGATGTTGCGTCCGCGGGCGCTGGCGCGCAGCGCCTCCTCCTCGAGTTCCGGCTCTTTCATGAGCCAATGCGCCAGACGGCGCAGAAGGTCGAGATAGGGGCCTCCGCCGTCGTAGCCGCGCGCCCACAGCCACATCTGGTCGGTGAGCAGCAACCCAACGCGGCCCTTGTCGACCCGCGACAAAATCAGGAGGGGCTTGCCGTCGGGACCCGTCATCACGGTCTGCCCGTCGGTCGCCGTCGAGCCGACGAGCCGGAACCAACGACCCCAGGCGGGCGGGTTTTCGCCGGCGTCGGGTCCGATGAGCCCCCGCGTGACCGGATGGCGAAGACCAAGCTCTGGGATCTGCGCCCGGAACGGGGTTTCGACGTCCTCAGAGGTCGGCGATGCGGGCGCAATCGCGCCGAGCGGCGAATAGAACAGGCCGTCCGGGGCCGAGTATTCCGGGCCCTCGGCCATCAGCAGGGCGCCGCCGTTGCGAACGTAGTGCACGATATTGTCGAGGTAGGCGTAGGGCAGGATCGACTGCTGCGCGTAGCGATCGAAGATGATCAGGTCGAAGTCCTTGATCTTCTGACCGAACAGGTCGGCGACCGGGAAGGCGATCAGCGACAGTTCGTTTATCGGCACGGCGTCGCCGCTCTTCTCCGGCGGACGCAGGATGGTGAAATGGACGAGGTCGACGTTGGCGTCTGACTTCAAGAGATTGCGCCACATGCGCTCGCCGGGATGCGGCTTGCCGGAGACGAGCAGCACGCGCAGCTTGTCGCGCACGCCGTCGATGTTGACCACGGCGCGGTCGCCGTCGGTCGCGAGCTCCCCCTCGACTGGGGCAATTTCAAGCTCGATCACGTTGACGCCGGCGTGTTCGATCGGGGCCTTCACCTCGATCCGCTGGCCGACCTCGGCGTCCATCGTGGCGATCGTCTCGCCGTCGCGACGCACGGCGAGGCTGACTGGCGCGCCCGGCCCGGCGCTGTCGACGATGCGCGCGACAATGGTCTGGTCCTTCCCGACAATGCCATAGCGCGGCGCCTCAATCAGGTCGATCCGCCGCTGGCGCTCGCCCTCGTGGCCGGTGATCAGGGCGTGCAGCGGCGCGTCGAACCCGAGCGCGGCGGCGGCCCCGGGAATGTCGTGAACGTCCCCGTCGGTGATCATGACCGCGCCGCCGATCCGCTCGGGCGGCGCGTCGGCGAGCGCGTCGCGCAAGGCGGCGAAGAGGCGTGTGCCTTCGACGTCGGAATCGGTCCGCGAGGTTTCGATGACGCGCGTGTCCACGTCGCCGAGCGCCTTCAGGCGCGCCTCGACCCCGTCGCGCGCCCTATCGGTCTGGGCCGGCCGGCCGCCGATGTCCTGGCTCTCCGAACGGTCGACCACGACCGCCACGATGTCCTTAAGCGGCCGTCGGTTCTCCTGCACGAGGTTGGGATCGCACAAGGCCAGAAGCGCGAGCCCGAAGGCGAGCGTCCTCACCCAGGCGCCGCGCGTCCCGCGCCAGATGAGGGCGACCGAGATCGCCAGCGCCGCGGCGGCCAGCGCATAAAGGAGCAGGGCCGGGATCAGCGGCGCGAAGTCGAGCGACCAGGACGTCACCGCGTCAACCTTTCGATGATGTCCTTGGCATGGACCTGATCCGCCTTGTAGTTCCCGGTCAGCGCGTACATGACGATATTGACGCCGCTGCGTATCGCGAGCTCCCTTTGCCGCGCGCCGCCGGGAATCAGCGGATAGAGCGGGCGTCCCTCGTCGTCGGTCGCCCAGCCTCCCGCGAGATCGTCGGAAACGATGATGATCGGAGACACGCTGTCGCCGGCGCGGACCGGCCGCTGCACGCGGTCGTTCGGGTCAGGCGTCGGCAGCGCCTCGACCCAGGTCTGGCCGACAGCGGTCCGGCCGACGATGCGGTCGAGCAGGTAGAAGGTCTTGGTCAGCACGTGGTCGCGGGGCGCCGGCTCGAGCGCAGGCACGTCGACCCCGTCGAGGAGCGCGCGCAGCCACAGCGCTTCCGGCGTCGGCGGGCCGCCGGGGCTGGCGATCAGCGCGTCGCGGGTGTCGAAGAGGACCGTGCCGCCGTTCTTCATATAGGCGGCAAGACGGGAGCGCGCCTCGGGCGAGGGTTGGGCCTGCCGCGCGACGATCGGCCAGTAGAGAAGCGGGTAGAAGGCGAGTTCGTCGCGCGCCGGGTCGAGACCGATCGGCTCGGCGAGCTCCGCTGACGTGCGGTTCGACAGGACGCGGGTCAGCGCGGAGAGCCCGAGGCGGGAGGCCTCGTCGACCGTGGCGTCGCCGGTCACGACATAGGCGAGCCGGGCGGAGAGCGCCGAATCCATGTCGCGAGCGCTGACCGGCGCGTCCGCGGCCAAGGTCGGGCGCGGCGCGGACGCAGCGCCGAGCGCCGCTGCGAGGGCGATGACGGCAATCGCGCCTCCGCCTCGCCGCAGCCCCGACGCCCCGGCGATCCAGAGGGAGACGAGCGCGTCGATCATCAAACCAATGAGCGCAATCGGCAGGAGCCAGGCGCGCAAATCGACCGGCGGGGCGGCGTCGAGCGCGCCGAGGCGGACCTTGAGTGGACCGTAGTCGGCGCGGGCGATCGACTGCCCCGCGGCAAGCGCGTTCACGGCGCTGAGAGACTCCGGGACGCCGTACAGGCCTGGCGGATGCACGGCGTCGCCGACGCCGGCGAAGCCGTCGCCGATCGGTTGGGCTTCCGCAGGCGGGACGCCGAGCGCGCCGAAGCCGTTCAGCGTCCGCCAGGGCGGACGGCTCGCGCCGCTTTCACGAGCGGCCTTGGCGTCGGCGTCTGCGACTGGGGAGCCTGCTTCGGCGACCACCCGACGCAGCATGTCGACGAACAGCCCGGACAGCGGCAGGTTCGACCAGGTCGTTTCGGCGGTGACGTGGAAGAGGACGATGAGGCCCTTGCCCCGCCGCGCGGCGGTGACAAGCGGCGTGCCGTCGGCGAGGCGCGCCCAGGTCTTTTCGACGAGGCCCTCCTCGGGCTCGGCGAGCACCTGCCGGCTGACGGTCACCTCGTCCGGGACGACGAGACCGAAAAACGGGCTGCCCTTCTCGAAGGGCGCGACGTGTTTCGGGGTTTCCCACGACAGCGCGCCCCCGAGCGTCCGGCCGCCCCTTCTCAGCGCCGTCGGCGTGAGGTCGTCGTCGCCGGCGGCGAGGCGCGCGCCGGCGAAGCGCACGAGGACGCCGCCGTCGTCGAGAAACCTGCCGATGGCGTCGCGTTCCGGCCCCGGGGCGACGCTCATGTCGGCGAGCGCCAGGACCGACGGCTTCTCGGCCAGCAACGAAACGATCGGATCGCCCGCCGAATCGCGCCATTCGCTGACGTCGGCATAGGGCCCGAGCGCGCGCCGGATATAGTAACTGGGAGCGATCAGTGGCTGGGCGGTGTCGGCTGTGGCGCCGGAGGCGATCGCCACGCGGCGCCGTCGGGCGCTGTCGTCGAGGAGCCAGATCGCGCCGGCTGAACGGTCGCCGTCGATCATGAGTCTCTGGACTTCGTTGCGCAACTCGACCGGTAGGTCGAAGCGGACATCGACGGTCGGGTTTGCGGCGAAGTCGAAGGGCGCGCGCCCGATCTCGCGACCCTGGGCGTCGAGCGCGCGGACGACGCCTGACGCGGGCGCGGCCGCGTCGGAGCGGATCAGGCGCGCCTTCAGCGATCCGGCCTCGTTGTCCGCGCTGGCCACGGCGCGGACCCCGATCCCGTCGGCGACCACGTCAACTGGTCGCGCGAGCCGCGCCATCCGCGCGGCGAAGTCCTTTGCGCCGCCAAGTTCGACCCCGTCCGCGATCCACAGCACATCCGCGCCTGGCGCCGTCGCAAGATACCGCTCGATCGCCGTCGCCGCTGCGTCGCGCGACGGAGCAAAAGGCGCCGGGGCGAGCGACCGCAGCCGTCCCTCGATCTCGCCGGCGTTCAGCGGAACGATGTCGCGCCCGCCCTCCGAGAAGGGCTTGATCGCCACCGGCCGCCCGGCGCGGGCCGCGGCGAGCATCTGCTCCCGGGCGTATTCGACGCGCTTCTCGAACGTCCGGGCCGCCGGCCAGCCGTCGTCGAAGAGGACAAGCAGCGGACCCGATCCCGTGATGGCGGCGAGGCTGCGCCACAGCGGCTGCGCCATAGCCACGACGATCAGCGCCGCGACCGCAAGGCGCAGGGCCAGGATCGGCCAAGGCGTCCTCGCCGGCTCGGTATCCTTCGCTGCGAGCCCCATGAGCAGCCGGAGCGGGGGAAACGGCACGCGACGCGGCGCCGGCGGGGTGACGCGCAGGAGATAGTACAGGGCGCCGAGGCCCGCGAGGGCGACGAGCACAGCCGGCGCTGCAAAGGCGAGCGGAAGGCCAAGCATGGGCTCAGGCGCTCCGGTATGCGCCGATCTCAGGCGCAGAAAGACGCATCCTGAGCGCCAGCAGCGCCTCGGCCGCGGAGGCGTCGGTCCGGTGCAGGCTCAGGCCCCAGCCGAGGCGTGAGCAGATCCGCCGCAAGGCGTCACGGTGGGCGGCAAGCCGCCCGAGGTATGCGTCGCGCAGATTCTGCGCCCGCGGAGTCAAAAACCGCGCCGATCCCGCCGGATGAAGGAACTCGACATTGCCGGCGAACGGGTAGGTCTCCTCGATCGGATCGACGACGACGACGAGTTCGCCGACCGCGCCCTCCGCGGCGATGGCGCGCAGCGCCTGCTCGGTTTCGGCGGGCTCGCCAAGAAAATCGCCGACGAGCAGAACAAGCGAACGGGCGCGGGCGGGCGCAGCGGGCGGCAGGGGCGCGTTCGAGGGACCGTGCCGGCGCTCGTCGGTCGCGATCGCCTCGGCGAAGGTTTCGATCACCCCGTGCGTCGCCGTCGGCCGTATCAGGCCGAGAAGGCCGGCGCGCTCGCCGCTTTCAACGCACAGGTCGGCGAAGGCGAGCGCGATCACCGCGGCGCGATCGATCTTGGGCGCCAGCGCGAGGCTCGAGCCGAACCGCATCGAGGGCGACCGGTCGAACCAGATCCACACGGTGTGGGCCGATTCCCATTCGCGTTCGCGGACGAACGCATGCTCCTCGCGGGCAGAGCGGCGCCAGTCGACCCGGGACGAGGGCTCCCCGGAGACGAACGGACGGAATTGCCAAAAGGTCTCGCCCGATCCGGCCTTGCGACGGCCGTGGACGCCGTGACGAACGGTCTGCGCGACGTTGCGCGCCGCGACGATCAGGCCCGGCAGCCGCGCTGCAAGATCCGCGGCTTCCAGTCGGATGGAAGGGGAGACGGTCATCTCGCCCTGAGTCGGCGGGCTTCGCCGGCGTGCCTGGTCATCGCAGCGTCTTTGCGACAAGGCGCTCGATCACCGCAGGAATGGTCTCGCCGTCGGCGCGGGCCGCGAAGGTGAGGGCCATCCTGTGTTTGAGAGCCGGCTCAGCGAGCGCCTCGACGTCGTCGAGCGACGGCGAAAGCCGGCCGTCGACCAGCGCCCGGGCGCGCGCAGCCAGCATCAACGCCTGCGCGGCGCGCGGTCCCGGGCCCCAGCCGATGCCCTTCGCCAGTTCCGCATCGCCGCCGCCAGGACGCGCGGCGCGGACGAGGTCGAGGATCGCCTCGACGATCCGCTCGCCGATCGGGGACCGGCGAACGACGCGCTGCGCCTGAAGGAGTTCGTCCGCAGTCATGATCGGCCTTGGAAGCTTTTCCCGCTCGCCGGTCGTCTCGATGAGAATCCGACGTTCGGCGTCGCGGTCCGGATAGCCGACGTCGATCTGCAGCAAGAATTGGTCCAGCTGCGCCTCCGGCAGCGGATAGGCGCCCTCCTGCTCCAGCGGGTTCTGCGTCGCCAGCACGTGGAAAGGACGCGGCAGGTCGTGCCGCACGCCCGCAACCGTCACATGGTGCTCCTGCATCGCCTGCAGGAGCGCCGACTGGGTGCGGGGGCTGGCGCGGTTGATCTCGTCCGCCATCAAGAGTTGGGCGAAGATCGGGCCACGGATGAAGCGGAAAGCCCGCTTGCCGTCGAGCGCTTCCTCCATCACCTCGGAGCCGAGAATGTCGGAGGGCATCAGGTCCGGGGTGAATTGCACGCGCCGCGCGTCCAGCCCGACGACGACGCCGAGCGTTTCGACCAGCTTCGTCTTGGCGAGACCGGGGACGCCGATCAAAAGACCGTGACCGCCCGCGAGCAGCACGGTCAGGCTCAGATCGACGACGCGAGTTTGTCCCATGATGATGGAGCCGATCTCGGCCCGCGCCGCCGAGACCCGTTCGAGAACGACGTCGAGATCGCGGGTCCAGATCTCTGAATCCGGCGCGCCCTGCGCAGTCATTCCACTTCCCTTTTCGTCACAAAACGCCTGTTCGTCACAAAACGCCTCACTGGTTTGGTTTCACTCGCGCGCCATTCGCACTACATTAAGCGGGACATCTCCGCCGATCCGTAGCATGCCAAAGCCAGACTCGCCCACAAACGAGCGCCAGAATATGGCGAAGCCCTCGAAATCTCCCGAAGGGGCGATCGAGGGGCTGGGCGAGGTTGCGGCGCGCCGCAAGGCCGGCCCGGCGCCCGTCCATCTCTGGGATGCGCCGGACTGCGGCGACATCGACATGCGCATCGCCGCCGACGGCGTGTGGCATTACTGCGGCTCGCCGATCGGGCGGGCGCCGCTGGTCCAGTTGTTCGCCTCGATTCTTCGCAAGGACGGCGATCGTTACGTTCTCGTCACGCCGGTCGAGAAGGTCGGAATCAGGGTCGACGACGCGCCGTTCCTGGCGGTCGAGATGCAGGTCGAGACAAAGGACGGCGAGACTGCTCTGACGTTCCGCACGAATGTCGATGACGTCGCAACCGCAGGAGCCGAGCACCGCCTGAGGTTCGAGCCCGGCGCTGCCGAGGGCCTGAAGCCCTATATCCGCATTCGCGGCGATCTGTGGGCGCTCGTGAAGCGGGCGCTGTTCTACGATCTTGTCGCGCTGGGGACCTCGGAGCGCGTGGGCGACGATCTTTGGTTCGGCGTGCGCTCGGGCGGCGTCTTCTTTCCTATGTGTCCGGCGAGCGAGATTGAGGGGCTTTGACCATCATCGACGCGACAGGGCTGGATGGCGGGTCGTTTCGGGCGCTGGCGCGGCGAAAGTTGAGGCCGACGCTCACGGTCGAGGACCTGACCGGACCGGAGACGCCAAAGTCCAGCGATTTTCTCCTAAGCGGCATTGCCCCTGACGCCGAGTTACTGGCCAGAGCGCGGCCGGCTGCGGTGCTCGCGCCGGTCGTCGCGCGGCCGGAAGGGCTGAGCGTGCTGCTCACCACGCGAGCCTCGCATCTGCGCGCCCATTCCGGGCAGATCGCTTTCCCAGGAGGCCAGATTGATTTTGGCGAAGCCCCGCTGGCGGCCGCCTTGCGAGAAGCCTGGGAGGAGGTCGGACTTGACGCCCGTCTTGTCGAACCGCTCGGCTGGCTCGACCCCTACCTGACAGGGACAGGTTTTCGGATCGCGCCGCTCGTGGCCCTTGTCGATCCCGGGTTCGCCCTGTCGATCAACGCGCGCGAGGTCGATGAAACGTTCGAGACGCCGTTAGCCTTTCTGATGGACGCCGCCAATCATCGGGTGGACGAACGCGAGTGGCAGGGCCGTGTGCGAAGATTTTATGCAATGCCGCACGAAGGCCGCTATATCTGGGGCGCGACTGCCGGGATCCTGCGCAACATGTACGAGAAGCTTTTTGCGTCATGAGCCGCGCGGTCCTTGAGCCGTTGGCGTTTTTCCTAACGCCGTTCGCGATCTACGCGATTTTTCTCGCCCTGCGCGCCCGCTATCCCTTGGAACTCGAGCATTGGACCGGCGCCAGGGTGTCGATCCTGACGCTCGCCGGTCTGGCGGCGGCGGTGCTCGGGCTTCTCGCGCTCAATCTGCTTTCTCCCCGCGGCCATGGCGTCTACGTGCCGGCGCACGAGGAAAACGGCGCGCTCGTCCCGGGGCGTTTCGAATGAACGGGCTTCCCGGTCTGCAGGACGGCAGGCTCAGGGATTGGGCTCACGTGCGGCCGGGGCCGCTCGGGCGCGCTCTCGAGGCGCTGAACGGCGGAGACGTCGAGACGCGGGTCGTCGGCGGGGCGGTCCGCGACCTGGTCCTCGGCCTGGAGCCGGGCGATTTTGACCTCGCGACGACGGCTTCGCCGCGCGAAACGATGCGACGCGCCGCGGCCGCCGGATTCAGGGTCGCGCCGACCGGCCTCGCCCACGGCACGGTCACGCTGATCATTGACGGCCGGACCATCGAAACAACGACCTTGCGGGAGGACGTCGAGACTGACGGCCGCCACGCCAAGGTCGTGTTCGGGCGGGATTTTCTCGCCGACGCGCGCCGGCGCGACTTCACCATCAATGCCCTGTCGCTCGACGCCGGCGGCCGCATCTACGACCCGCTTGGCGGCTTGGACGACCTCACGGCGGCCCGCGTCCGCTTCATCGGCGACGCCGACCAACGTATTCGGGAAGACTATCTCCGCATTCTGCGCTTCTTCCGGTTCTCGGCGCGATTCGGAGGCGGAACGCTCGATCGAGACGGATTGCATGCGACGGTCCGCCATCGTTTCGAACTCTCCCGGCTGTCGCGCGAGCGGGTGCGCGCCGAAGTCTTGAAGCTCCTTGTCGCGCCGCACGCCGGCGAGGTCGTTCGCGTGATGGGCGAGGGTGGGATCTTAGCGGCGCTTTTTGGCTTCGCCGATCCGAGTCGGCTCAAACGCGTCGTCGCCATCGAAACGAGCGACGGATCGACGCCTGACGCCCTTCTGCGACTGGCGGCGCTCGGCGTTTTGGTCGAGGAGGACGCCGAGCGGTTCGCGGAGCGCCTCAGACTGTCGAACGCCGAGGCGGAACGCCTGCTATTGGCGGCGGCGGCGCTGATCCGGCTTCATGGCGCAATCGCCGCTCCCGACGCCGACGCCGACGCCGACGCCCTGCGCCGCCTCATGTTCGCTTTCGGCCGCCGCGGCGCATCCGACGCGCTGTTGCTGGCGCAAGCCGAGGCGCCCGTGAACCCCGGCGACGCCGGCTTCGCCCGCGCCCGGCGATTCCTTGCCGAATCCCCGGAGCTCAAGTCGCCAGTCGGCGGAAAGGACGTCGTCGCGCTCGGCGTCGCCGAGGGTCCGCGCATCGGCGAAATCCTGAGGGCTTTCGATCGGCTTTGGGAAGAGGCCGGGTTTCCCTCCGACGCGGAGACCATCGACCGCCTGACGCGCGCGGCCGCGCAGCCGAAGTCATCCGGGGCGGGACGCTGAAGGACGGGGGCGTCGTCCGCGAAGGCAGTCCGATCAGACCCAACAGAACGGCGGCTTGCCGCCGCCAAATTGGCGCGAGCGGAGGGCTCAACTGAAGTTGCATTGAAGCTATTCGCGCAAAGCCGACGGTTTCGGCTGGCAACATGTGACTTTGTGCCCCATTGCCAATCGATCAGCCGGCCGTTGATTGTCTGAAAGTTGTTCGCGGCGCCTTCCAGAGTCGGTTGATCGCATAGCCCGATGGAGACCAGCTCTCGAGAGCCGCACCGGCCGATCGGCCCGATCCGCAAGCCGGCCGTATCGACTATCGTCGAGCGCCATCGCGCGCGAAATCCGGCCGCCCCGCGGGAACCCCGCCGTCTGCTGCCTCCGGAACTGCAGATCGTCGCGGACGACGGCGTTCCGATGGAAAGCCTCATGTCCGCGATCGACGGCGCGCCCGTCGACGTCAGTCCGCTCGAGGCTTTGCTCGGCTCCGGACTGATCGGCGAGGAGACGTATTACCGGACGTTGGCCGAACGGCTTGGCTGTGCCTATTACAGCGGATCGCCGCCGTTCGCCGAGGATTTCGATGCGGCCAAGGGATTGCTGCGCGGGGTCGCCCCGCTCGCGGCGCCATATGGCGCGCCCCGGGCCGTGATCGCGCCGCGGGCGGCGCTTGCGTCTGGGCTGATCGAGATGACGTCGTCCGGCCGTTTGCGCCCCGAGAGCTTTGTCGTCACATCCCCGCAGCGGTTCGCTGCGCTCGTGCGCGCGCATCGCCCGCAAGACGTGCTCGAAAACGCGCTCGGTCGCCTCCCGGGTCCGCTTTCCGCGAAGAGCGGGCTTACCCGGACGCAAATCGCATTCATAGGCCTTGTCGCCTCGGTGGCGGTCGCGATTGGCGCTGCGAGCGTTCAGGTCCTGTGGATGATCGCGTCGGCAGCGCTTTGGCTCCTGTTTCTGGCGTCGATCGCAATGCGAGGCTTGGCGTCGGTCGCAAACCCGGACGAAAAGCGGCCGCGCATCCTGTCCGACGACGAGCTGCCGACCTACACCGTCGTTGCGGCTCTCTATCGCGAGGCGGCTGTCGCCCGGCAGCTCGTCGCCGCCCTTGACGCGCTCGACTACCCAAAAAGCAAACTGGACATCAAGCTGGTGGTCGAGCGGCGGGACCGCGCGACCCTCTCCCGCCTGCTCGCGCTCGATCTGCCTGCGTGCTGCGAGGTCGTCGTCGCGCCGCCGGGAGCGCCGTCGACCAAGCCCCGCGCGCTCAATCTTGCGCTGGCGGAGGCGCGCGGCGAATTGCTGGTCGTCTATGACGCCGAGGACATTCCCGCCGCCGGGCAGCTTCGTCTCGCGGCCTCGCGGTTCGCGGCGGATCGCGCCGTCGACTGCCTTCAGGCGCGCCTGGTGGGTGCGCAAACCCAACGAGTCCTTTCTATCTCGCGGAATTATGTAGCTGACGCAACTACGGAATTGGCGTGGCGCGTTTTCCCTTTGGGGCTAGTAGTTTGGTCCATTCACATTGCGGCAAAGCCAGCATCGGTCAGCTTATACGATCCATTAGGACCGTCCTCAAACCAATGCTGATCACGCCCATATTGGATGCCATCGTCGAAATCATTCATTGGCAATCCGCTCGCGGCAGAGGCGATAAGGAATTCTCTTTTGCCTAATACGTGCCCTGAGCGAGCATTATGTTGCTTGAAGACGTCCAGAACCAAACGAGCCTTTTCTTCAACCGTTGGCAGTATGGCCATGCCTCAAACTCCGCGCTTCCTGCTAAGGGTACCACGGATTGCAAGGACAGCGCGAGCGGTCGTCAAGCCCTCCCCCCCCCCCCCAACCCACGAGGTGGAAGGGCATGTTGACGTTGCGGTTCGCTTTTCTGAGACCGTTCTTGGTTTGGGCCATTGACATGGAAGGCACCAAGAATCACGTTGCTCACCCGTGACGGAGGCACTGTGTCATTATGCCGCCTGCTGAGCCCCTGAGCGGCGAAGTGACATTCCACTTTGAAAAGTCGAATTTCTTCCGAGTGATCCACGTAGATGGAGCGTTTGGAGGATTATTGCCAAACGCGAGCGGGATTCAGATGGCGGTGTATAGCGAACGGTCTCCTCTCCCTAAGATGGTGGTTCATTCTGCACAAGATGGCGCTTTAGGAGCGGAGATTATCGATAAACGAGTTGTTCGCGAAGGAGTATTTCGGGAAGTAGAAGCTTCACTATCAATGAGTCTCGACACTGCTATGGCGCTACGGGACTGGTTAAGCGGCCGAATTAATGAATTAACGGTATTACGGAACGGCTTGGCCCAATCACAGTCTAGCCAATCATGACCGATCATTCAATGCGCGCCACGGACAACAACAGGAAAAAGTTCCGTTCCCTGGCGATTTCCGATAGTCGGGCGGTAGGGACATATATTGCTTATCCTGATGATAGAGTGAGGGACAGTATCGGTATGGAAGCCGATAAAGATGATAATGTTATCTTGACACAACTTAAGGGCAGGAAACGATGGATTTTTCTTGCAACAGAACATCCGATTGAATTCATATCAATTGTTGCTGGTATTGCTGCAGCATGGTATTTGTTTGTTGGATACCTATTGTCAGTTGCTCGATATATATTATATATTGTTGTAGGCAGTGCGCACGCCGACGAATATGGGAAATTTATTTCCATCGGAGGCCAAGAAATTAGTTTAGAGGCAACGATAATAGTGCCACTGATAATATTAATGTTTTGGTTTGTTGTTATTTTCCAGACCACTAGTAGCCCTAAGAGAATGGAGAGTGCTAGGGAGTCAATTCGCTATTTGATAGGATTCTTCGTAGGCCTCCTCGGTGGTAAGACGACCTTAAAGTGACCATCTGCCACTGGCGACTCTGACTGGACGAGACGGTAGGCACCTATTCCTCTTCAAGATGGATGGTCTTCGCGCCGATCGCTTCCATGCACTGAAGGAAAAAGACGGCCGTGAATTTTCCTCGGCTGATCTTGTTGGCGATGTTCTCCGGCGTCTCGTTGACGCCCATCGCCCGGAGCGACTCGCTTAGCGCCTGGTAGCTGACATTGCGCCTTTTAAGCTCGCCTTTCAGCAAGCCTTTCGCTTGATGACCCCAGTCAGCTTCCGATTTCATCCGGCTCGCCTATAGCGCTATAAAAATCATCATACACGATATACTCCTCTTGACAAGCGATATGATAAGGCTCATTATCTGCGATACAAACCTATCGCTGGTGATGATCAGTGGCCCAACATTTCCTTCTCTCCGCCGCCGCAAGGACGCTCTCGCTAGCGTCCGTTGCGCGCATGTCGGATGATGAGGCGCGGGCCGTTTTCCAGCGCCTCCGCTGGGCTGACAATGGCGGCGAACCGTATTGCGCACAGTGCGGTTGTCTCAAGGTCTACACCCTCAAGACGCGGCCATCTTGGAAATGCGGCGGATGCGGCCGGTTCTTTTCCGTCACGTCGGGAACGGTTTTCGCCGATCGCAAGCGCCCGCTGCGCGACTATCTGTTGGCCATCGCCATTTTCGTGAACGGCGCGAAGGGCCATAGCGCCCTCCAACTGAGCCGCGACTTGGCGTGCCAGTACAAGACCGCCTTCGTTCTCGCGCACAAACTGCGCGAGCTGATCGGCAACGATCAAGCGACCGCGACCTTGGACGGCCCCGGCGACAAGGAAATCGACGGCGCTTATTTCGGCGGCCACATCAAGCCCGAGAACGAGGCTGAAAAGCGCGTCGATCGCCGGCTCGCTGAGGAACAGACTGGCAAGCGGCAAGTCGTGGCCGTCATCCGCGAGCGCGGCGGTCGGACGCTTCCGTTTGTCGTCGACAAGGAAAGCGCCGCAATTCCGATGATCCGGCAGCACGTGCCGATGGGCGCGACTGTCCACGCCGACGAGGCGCGCGGTTGGGACGCCTTGCACGCCTACTATGACATGCACCGCATCAATCATTCCGAGGCGTACAGCAAAGACGGTGCCTGCACCAATCAGGCCGAGTCCTACTTCTCTCGGGTGCGGCGATCCGAAATTGGCATTCATCATCGTATCAGCGGGCAATACCTCTCCGCCTACGCGACCGAAATGGCGTGGCGCGAGGATCATCGGCGCGTTTCCAACGGAGCGCAGTTCAACATCATCGCCGCAAAGGCCTCGCATAGCCCCGTGAGCGGCCGATGGAGCCGGTATTGGCAACGGAGCGCGGCATGACGGAGAACGGCAACCGCTACGCCCTGGCAGCGCTAAAGGAGCGTAGGGCGGCAATCGACGGCGAAATGCGCCAGTGCGAGCAACGCCTTCGCCATCTTCGTGCGATGCTCGGGCATCTGGACGCAACGCTCTCGCTCTTTGATCCCGACGGCAATCCGAAGGCGATCAAGGCGAAGCGACCGTATAAGCGAGTGAAGCTATTTAGCGGTGGACAACTCGGCCGCACAGTCCTCAGCGTTCTTCGCAAGGGCGGTCGGCCTATGACGACAGCCGAAGTGATCGAGGCGGTTGTGGTCGAACTCAATTATGGCGCCGACGCTGCGGTCGGGATGAAAAGTCGGGTGCGCGGCGGCCTGCTATATCTATGGAAAGTTCGCGGGCTCGTCACCAAGGAAGGTGAGCGCGAAACGGCGCGCTGGACGATCGCCGCCTAAGTCTTTTCCGGGTCTTTGTATTCCTCGCGACGCATTTCCGCGAGTTTGGCGATGAGCAGTTGCCGGGCGACATCCTTCGGATCGACGCCGAGCACCGTGTGACGCGACAGCCACTCCAAATACCTCCAAGTTTGCGGTGGCACCGTAAATCGGAGCATCTGGCCCTTGTCTTCCTCTGACTCGGTGTCTTTTGCGGGCGTCTTCGCCATTTGCTGTCCTTAGCCAAAAACAGCCAAAAACAGCAATCCTTAGCCGAAATCTGCTCCGCACAGCAAATTTCGGCATTTCCGCGCTTGTGCTCAACGGCAGAATCGGATCATATCTGACTACGACGATTTGCCCGGTTGCGTCGCATGCAATTTTTGTGGAGGATCGTCCGTCCGGTTAAGGACATAATAAAAAAACCGGCCGCCTTTCAGCGGCCGGCTCCGCCCCGTCACCGAGGCTCCTTTGCCGCTCCGCCGCTATTACCGGCGGGGCGGTCGACGGTGATGAGCCATCATCGTCCATTCCCGCCATCCCGTCCGCTTCTGTCGCGACTTCGGCGCGCTCCGGGCGTGCGCGGCGACGACCCTGATCGTCGGCACGGTGGCTGGGGCGCTGTTGTGGCCGCCGTTCGCGCTCGACACGTTCTGGCGCGCTTTCGGTCCGGGCGCCGCTCTCTTGCCGCGCTCGCGCGAAGCTGTCGACCTGTTCGTCTACCTGCTTGCCTGCGCCGGGATTTGGGCGGTGCTCGGCCCGGCGATCGTCGCCGCGCGGCAGCGGCGCCTGAACGTCGGCGTCTGGAGCTTCGCGCTCCTGCCGCTTTACTATGTGTTGGTGACGCTGGCGGCCTGGACGGCGATCGCGGATCTCATCGTCCGACCCCACTTCTGGGCCAAGACCGAACACGGGCGAGCCCGTCGAAAGCCCATTCCCGCCAGCGCTTTGCGGCGCAGCCAGGTCTGAGCCCGGGCCGAAAGATCGTTGACACGGCGCCCTCACCGAATAGGGTGCGCGGCTTTCGGACCGGCCTCGCCGGTTGTTCACGGATTCAACGAAACAGGACATCGATGTCTGTGCAGTCCCTGCGCGAGGCCGCCGAGGTCTCCAAGGCGTGGCCCTTCGAGGAGGCGCGGAAGCTGATTGCGCGGCTCGAACGCTCGCCGAAGTCCGAGGTCGTGTTCGAGACCGGATACGGACCCTCCGGCCTGCCGCACATCGGGACGTTCGGCGAGGTGGCGCGCACGACCATGGTGCGGCACGCCTTTCGCGCGCTGACCGGGGATTCGGTCAAGACGCGGCTGATCGCGTTCTCCGACGATATGGATGGCTTGCGCAAGACGCCCGACAACATCCCGAACCGTGAGATGGTGTCGCGGCATCTCGGCAAGCCGCTGACCCAGGTGCCGGACCCGTTCGGCGAGTATCCGAGCTTCGCGGCGCACAACAACGCGCGGCTGCGCGGCTTTCTCGACCAATTCGGCTTCGACTACGAGTTCATGTCGTCGACCGAGGCCTACACGTCGGGCCGGTTCGACGCGACGCTCATCCGGGCCCTCGAGAAGTTCGACGAGATCCAGGCGATCATGCTGCCCTCGCTCAGGGAGGAGCGGGCGGCGACCTATTCCCCGTTCCTGCCGATCCACCCGGTGACCGGCGTCGTCATGCAGGCGCCCGTGATCGCCCACGACGCGAAGGCGGGCCTGATCCGCTGGCGCGACCCGGAGACGAACGAGGAGTTCGAAACCCCGGTGACCGGCGGACGCTGCAAGCTGCAGTGGAAGCCCGACTGGGCCATGCGCTGGCATGCGCTCGGGGTCGACTACGAAATGGCGGGCAAGGACCTGATCGATTCGGTGAAGCTTTCCTCGCGCATCGCCCGCGCGCTCGGCGCCGAGCCGCCGGCCGGCTTCAACTACGAGCTGTTTTTGGACGAGAACGGCCAGAAGATCTCGAAGTCCAAGGGCAACGGCCTGACGATCGAGGAATGGCTGACTTACGCCAGCCCGGAGAGCCTGTCGCTCTTCATGTTCCAGAAGCCGATGGCGGCGAAGCGCCTATATTTCGACGTGATCCCGAGAACGGTCGACGACTATCTCGGGTTCCTTGAGGCCTACCCCGATCAGCCGTGGAAGGAGCGGCTCGGCAACCCGGTCTGGCACATCCATTCGGGCCAGCCGCCTGCTGCGGAGACGCTCGCCCACGGCGAAGGGCAGACGGCGGTCTCGTTCGCCATGCTGCTCAATCTCGCGGCCGTCGCCAACAGCGACAACCCTCTTGTGCTGTGGGGCTTTTTGCGCCGCTACGCGCCGTCCGCTTCACCCGAGAACCACCCGCGCCTCGACCGCCTCGTGCGATACGCGGTCGCCTACTTTCGCGACTTCGTTGCGCCGAAGAAGCGCTACCGGCTTGCCGACGAGGTCGAGCGCGAGGCGCTCATGGCTGTGTCGGCGAAGCTTCAGGAGATGCCGGCCGGCGCGAGCGCCGAGGCGATCCAGCACGCCCTCTACGACATCGCCCGCGCGATCCCTCGCTACCAGGATCTGAAGGCCAAGGGCGCGACGGCGGAGCGCCCCGGCGTCTCGAACGACTTCTTCAACATGGTCTACGCCGTGCTGCTCGGCGAGGAGCGGGGTCCGCGCCTTGGCTCGTTCATCGCCCTCTATGGCCTTGCGGAAACTCGGGCGCTGATCGAGCGGGCGCTGGCGGGCGAACTGGTCGCGGCGGATGGAGACTGAGTTAGGGTCAAAACCCAATCGGTCTGCCGATGCTGCCGACCGCTTCGCGCAAGAAGTGGGCGTTCGCGGTCGGCTTTGCCAACCGGCGATATCTGCTCCATTGCTGCCCTTCAGAGAGGAGAGCGCCGTAAGCGCAAATTCCTGTTCAGTCCCAGTACGGAAGACCGGCGCAGATATCTGGGGTCTAGTAATAGAAAAGATTGCGCTGAAGTCTCTGCCTTTGGCGCCCGATCAGGCGATCCTCAGGCTGGAGCGGCGCACCTCGCATGAAGGCATGGTCAGCGTCGTCGGCAATCGCTACGCGCCTGGCACGACGCGACCAAGCCGCCGAGCAGGCGGCGCAAATTCAATCAAATATGACGGCGGGGGAGTCCCGGCGAATGACGTGGACCACGATCGGGGCCGCACGACCTCTTAAATCGAGTTGGCGCGTTTCCGCGCCCGTGCGCCCGCAGCCAAGAATGTCGCATCGCTGATCAGCGCTTCTCGAGGCGCAGCCATAGTCGACAGACGCGCAGCGACATTGACGTTGTCTCCTAGTGGCTGAACGTTGTGATAGCCGCCCTCAGCTCCAGACACAGTGCCAATGAACACTGTACCGGTATGCACCCCGACCCCTATCATCAACTCGGAGCCGTCGGGATAGCAAGGCATCGCGCCCCGCACGAGACGCTCCGCGGCCTGCATAGCCTTGCGGGCATGCTCGCGCCCGCAAAAGCCCGGCGGATAGATTCCGGCCACGGCGTCACCGCTGAAATCGACGATGAACCCGTCCGTATCGATCAGCTCTTGAGTCGCTGCTAAGTAGAAGTTCTTCATCAGCAGGCCGAACGCCGTCGGCCCCAGGCGCTCAGCAATTCCAACCGAATTGCGCACATCCACAAACAGGATCGAGAGATCGACCTCTGCCCCTCCTGGAAACTTTGTGATGAATGCGTCGCAAGCATTGCAATAATGCGGATTCCGTTGCGACGGGCCTTTGCCGCGCCAGCGCATGAACAGTCCCCCCACGCCGCCGAACGGTGCAAAACACATTCGACATCGCGGAGAGGTAGGGAGTCTGCTGTGCAGCCGCTGAAACTGCTTCAACTTCGGGTGGCCTTCCCCGAAAACCGCCCGCCAAATCTCCTCGTTGCCCGTCTCCGTCATTGTTCCGCGTCCCTTGGTTTCTCAGGTCGCGACCTCGGGGCTCCGCCCCGAGCGTCAGGGCGGCGAACCGCAAGCCGGAGAGCTACAACCGCAGGGATCGGGCTCCGGATCGTTTGCAACTTTCGTGCAACACCAATGATGGTACGCGATCTTGACAGGCAGGTCTGGACCTGTTCCTCGGTATTTCACCGTGCAATCGGCCGGCGCCGCAGTGCTCGAAGCGGGCAGCGGATCGACACAGGGAATCGTATAAGCAGTCCGATTCACATTAATGCTCACGTGAACGCCAGACTGTAGTTGCGTGCTCGGCAACCAGTCCGGCGCTTCGGCGAGGCTCACGACATGATCGAAATCGGGAGTCTTGGTTTGGTAGTTGGTCATATGCGCTTCGTCGCCGAGTCCGAACAGAGCGTATGTCAAGGTCGTTGGCGCATCGAATGTCATTGCCAGATGGCGAAAGTAGACGACGCGCTCGATGTCGAGACGCACGCCCTGAATGATTGGCGTCTGATCGGCCCACGGCCAGGTCTTATACTCCGGCAGTTGCGGAATGCCGCGGAACACATCGGCGATGAAATACGGCCGTGCGCCACTTTGCATTTCGGGAATCGTGAGTAGATCCCGCGGGCTGTTACCAAGGAAGTAGGTCTTATTTGGATTGTTACGCCGATCTTCATTGTATTGGTGCATCGCATCATGGGGAAGCTTCGCCTGAAGAATGAGTTGATAGTTGTGCTCCTCCATGCCGTACATGGTGAGGTGACAGATGAACAGCGTTTTTGTCCCCAGCACGATGAAGGCGTGCTGGCTCGGTTCGTCCTTAACTTGTGGAGCGTCGCCCATGCCGGACATCGCTGTTATTGCCGCAACGCTGTGTCCGTATGATCGGTGGATCGCCTGCGATCGGGGATTCGATACTGCCAATTCGGTCATAGCCGCTTCCTTCGTTTAAACGTCGATGCGGATTTTCGAGTTGCCGCGGAGCTACATAGTCTTCGGCAGGCGCGCACGGCGTGCATCTCGCCCCCTCAAAGCTTTAGATGGTCGAGAGCCTGGTAGACGGCACCGCGCAGCGCGTCTTCTACCACCGCCAGGAAATCTCCGGACGGGGTGTCGGTAGTCCATGGATCCATTGTCGTTGATATTAGGAACGGAATTGCGGTGGCGGTTGGATTTTTGATCCCAAGCCGGTCTCCATAGTGTTGCACGAATGCGGGTCCATAACTTTCGGCATCGAAGTCGGAGCTCGTCGCGACCAGGAGCTTGGTATTCAAGTTGACGGTCGGATCCATGATGCTGCAGATTTCGAATATTTGGTTGTTAAGCGCCACCAGGTTGTCTACGTCCTCGTTCCATCGGCCAGAGTTGTCCTTGAAATTGAATGAATAGGCGAGAATGACCTGATCGGAGCCGAGATCCCGGAAGAGGTCCCGCGCCTTCTTGTCGCGCTCAAGGAGAGTGAGCAGCTCGACGTTGGTGCAGTTGACGAAGTTGGCGGCAATGTATTGCTTTTGCTGGTCGATCTGCCCGGGGCTTTGGTGGTCTCGCTCCGCCGGCAGCATCTGGAAGAGCGTAATGCTGTAGCGCCGATCTGGATTCGGATCGCGCTCTCGCATTGTTACCAGCCGGCAGAACATGCGCTTCGACGTCCACATGCATTGGCCGAGAATTTTTCCGTAGCCAGCCTGGGATAGTGGGATCACCTTGTGCGCCAGCCAGACGGCGGCGGCCGCGGCGCCCGGCTTGGAGCCCTCCACGCCGTAGATGCCGACGGTCGGCTCGCTTGCGCTGTGGAAAACCACCGGCGCCTTGAGCGATATGAGGTCGCGCATCGCCGAGTTGCGGTAGCAGACCGATCCAGCCGGATAGGGAACGTAGCCGGCCTTGTGAGGGTCAACGGTTATCGAATCCGCGTCGGCAAGGGCCGCGTATTGCTGATTGACGTAGTCGCTCATCGGCAGTGAGGGAATCTCTGCCAGCAACCGTTCGAAACGCGCCAGAAACGCCAGTCGCTGCACGTGCGGAGCCACGGTCGCGTCGAGGGTCGCCGCGGTGGCGGAAGTCGACGGCGCTGCGGCAGCCCCGCAAAGCGTGCGGATCGTGTTGAAGTAGCCGCCCCAGGCGGCATCGCAATGGATGGAGAAATCGAGGCCCCGAGCGCGGAAGTCCTCCCGCAAATCGATGATAGCGCGCAGCGGGTCGACGGCGCTCTCCTCGGTGCTGCCGATGACCGCGACGACGGCGATGACCGGTTGCTTGTTGGCGAGACACTCGTCCAGTGCGCTCTTGAGCCGATGAACGTCCATGCGCGCCTGCAAGTCGACATGAATTCCCTTCAGGCTGTTCTGTCCAAGTCCAAGCAGGGCGGCGGCTTTTGGCCACGAGTAGTGCCGGGTAGCAGGCGCCATCGCTACCGGAGACGCGACGCCGGTCAGTAACCGGGCATAGAAATCAACCATGCCAATGTTTTGTACTGAATAACTATGCAGAGCGCCGACGGTGACCGAAGGGTCGATTTCATAGGTGTCTTTGATCCGCTGCGGGAGACTAACAACGTCGTCGATCTTCAGATTGAGCAAAGTCCAGGCGTCATCGATGTCGATGAGCTTTTGTGTCTTGCCATCCAGGAGCCGCACCGGCAGATCCTTGGCCGCGACGAGGCTCGCCTCGTGTCGCAAGGCTTCACGCAGGGCAAGCGCGAAGAACTTGGCGTTGCGCGCCGCCCATAGCCCCTCGATATTGGCGACCGATCCGTCGCAGGTGATATGCCCCCATGGAACGACAACGCCTGGAGGCGGCGGCCATTGGGTTGGGACCGAGAATCCCAGCATCCGGCAGAGGTCGTTGCCCACGTCGATCTCGAGTTGCGTGGTGAGCGGTGAAGCCTCTGCTGCGACATTGTTCTGGTTGTAGAGCAGGGCTCCGAAGTAGCCGACCAGGGCCGGCAGGGCCTGATCCCACAGCATGTGACCCTGACTTCGCATACTGAACAGCGGGGCCGAGCTCATCATCTGCTTAAACAGTTCAGCCGCGTGGTCCTTCAGGGCGGCCATGGCCAGCCGATATTCGGAGGACTGCTTGATTGTGTTCGTGATATGGACAGGGTCTTCGGGATGGAAGCATCGACGGAAGGCGCTGTGCTGGCGGACCGCTTGAGTGACGAGTTCGACGAGGATGTCCTCGTTCTCGGCCTTTGGCCCGAGAAACCAGCCTTCCGGAAGGCCGCCGGTAGCGGCTGGATGCTTCAGGGAAGAGTCGGGCCCCCGGAAAAACGCGTCGAACGCCTTGAGGCGCTGCGCGCCCAAGTCGTTTCCGGCTGGTGACATCGCCCTCCTCCCGAGGAGACATCTGACGTTTTAGTCTGGCGTTTTCGCCTCGGTGTGTCAATCAACACATACTCGCGCTGGGCCGATCTGAAACGCTCGATTGGGAGCAAAAGAATATTCGCGCGTGCACTTGAATCGGCGAACATGAGTGGTGTAGCCGACTGGATGGCAGAACTTACCATCGCACAGCCGACATTCGCGATCGCGATCTGCAACGGCAGCAAAACGTGTGCGCCGTGAGAAGGCGGCGCTTTCCAGTGGGTGCAAGGCCCACCCGGCGAACGCTCCAGCCGGAAGCAACCGGAGCAGTCATGGAGGTGACGAAATGGCTGAAGCCTTCGGTGTAGCAGGTCACATATAGGTGACGGCGCGGGTGTGCGGGCCGCAACGCGATTGAACGCCGAGCGAGCCTCGAAAATGCCGATGTGCAGGTCGACCCGACGACGTTTTCGGGGAAGGCTGACACGGCTGGGTGAGAAGAGCGAAGACGACGCCCAGTCGCTGCACCGGGGTAGTGGCGGCAGCACGTACACAAGGAAGGTGCGCGCAACACGGGAAGCCCCACGGCGTGGTCAGGGATGACCAACCGGACGCCCGCGAGGGATGGGCCGGGCGCTACGGGGTGGCGGAGAGGTTCGGAGTACCGCTGAAGCCGGGTAACGCCGGGGGAGGGAAGGGACCTCAGTTCAAGACAGACGCAACACGTGGTGAAGGACCTGGAGATTGGGCAACCTATCAACTCCGGATAGCGTTCAGAAACTGCAGACGGCGTTGCACGCGAAAGCGAAGGCAGAACCCGGCTACCGCTTCTACGCCCTCTACGACAAGATCAGCCGCGAGGATATCCTGGCGCACGCCTATGCCCAGTGCCGCTCCAACAAGGGCGCGCCGGGCGTGGACCGTCAGGACTTCGAGGCCGTCGAGGCGTACGGGGTCGAGCGATGGCTGGGCGAACTGGCGCTTGCGCTCAGGCAGGAGACTTACCGACCGGACCCAATCAGACGCGTCTACATACCGAAGGCCAACGGCAAGCTCAGGCCGCTGGGCATCTCGACCTTGCGGGATCGGGTCTGCATGACGGCAGCGATCCCCCGGGCTTGGACCCGGGGGCGATCTTTGAGGCCGATCTTCCACCGGAACTCTACGCCTACCGTCCCGGGCGAAACGCCCAACAGGCGGTGGTCGAGGTGGAGGAACTGCTGTTTCGCGGCCATCCGGAAGTGGTGGACGCCGACCTCGCGGACTACTTCGGGAGCATTCCGCATTCCGACTTGCTCAAGTCGGTGGCGCGCCGGATCGTCGATCGGCGCGTGCTGCATCTGGTCAAGATGTGGCTGGACTGCCCCGTGGAAGAAACCGACGATCGAGGGCGGAAGACGCGCACGACCGAGGCGCGGGATAAGCGGCGCGGCATCCCGCAGGGCTCTCCGCTCTCACCCTTGCTGGCGAATATCTACATGCGCCGGTTCGTGCTGGGGTGGAAGATGTTCGGGCTCGAGCGAACCCTCGGCTCGCGGCTCGTGACCTACGCCGACGACCTCGTGATCCTGTGCAGAAGGGGCAAGGCCGAAGCGGCGTTGCAGGGCCTGCGCGAGATCATGGGCAAGCTGAAGCTGACGGTGAACGAGGAGAAGACACGCATCTGCAAGGCGCCGGAAGGAGAGTTCGACTTTCTGGGATACACGTTCGGGCGGATGTATTCGGCGAGGACCGGGCAGGCCCGTATCGGCTACCGGCCGTCAAAGAAGAGCATTCAGCGCGGGGTCGAGAAAATCCACGCGCTGACCGAGCGATCGTGCACATGGCAAGAGACCACGACGCTGGTGGGCAAAGTGAATCGCACGCTGCGCGGATGGGCGAACTACTTCTCGGTAGGCGCTTTCAGCAAGGCGTATCGGGCGCTCAACTCCTACACAGCGGTGCGGTTGCGCCGGTGGTTGCGCGCCAAGCACAAGGTCAGGCGACGAAGTGGCGGGAGCTATCCACTCTCGCACCTCTACGGGCACTTCGGGCTCGTACGTCTGACCCGGCTTGGGCACGACGTGCCGTGGACGAAGGCGTGAGGTCTTGTCCGAGAGCCGGATGCGGGAAATCTGCACGTTCGGTTCGATGAGGGGGTTGTGTCAAGAAGACGCGCAAGCGTCATGCTGTACGAGAGATGAAGGTGGACCCTTCGAAGCCGCTTTGTAGGAGGAGGCTTCAAACCGCCATGAGCTGCTTCGGTCAAAAGCCGCGGTGGTGAACGTCATGGTCAAAAGGCGTGGCAGTGATCACGTCAGGTATGGATGAGAGAGACGAGCGCAAGCGATCCTCTGATGACGCATCGAAACGAACTGGGACGGCATCGAAACCGGGGTCTCCCTCTTGCTCCGGGATCAGCGTGGAAGATACCTACTTACTGACCACGCGGTGTCCGGTGTTCAGGAGGCGTGACTCTCATCTGGGCTTTCGTACGGAACTTGAGACCCTGGTTGGCCATGCCAAGGGAAAAGGCACAAGCGGTGGACCCGCGAGGCTGAAAGTACCGATGGGCCAGTCAGGCGCGGACCGCCCCATAGTAGTGACGAAGCGGGGTAATGCCCGTGGAGCGAAGGGGGTGGGTCACTCACGGCGTTTGTTGGGTCAACGGGAGATCGGAGGAACCCAGCTCTTTCGCTGGAAGGCGCCAGCCTTCGTTGAGTGGCACGAGCCGGATGAGGCGAGAGTCTCACGTCCGGATCTGTGAGAGGCTCGGGGTGAGATTCCCCGGGCCTACTCGGCGTGTGGAAACGGAGCTATGGCCGAGCCACTAAGGCACCGCCAGACGAAAGGGGCGGCAAACAGACATGCCCGGCCTAAAGCCACCGCGCCACACTCCTACTCTACCGAAACCGGTCAAGCTGATTGGGTTTCGACGCTAGAGCTGCTTGCTATTCGGGTGAGGCGCGTCCCTTCAGCCCGCTTGCGAGGATGTCGCGTTCGACAATTCCTTGACAGCATCCCAAGTGCGTTCTACGGTCGTTCTGAGTAACCGAAATCGAGGCGCGCCTTTGTCCGACCCCATCTCCGATCCAAATATCCGCGGCGACCGCTCTCCCGCCGCGCCCGACGGGATGCGCTCGGCCAAGTCCGAGCGGGAGCGGCGGGTCGTCGAAGGCCTCAAGGGCGGGCTGCCGATGGCCGAGATCGCGCGGCGCGAGGGGATCCCCTCGCGGGGATACCGCAAATATTTTAGCAGCCTCTTCGCCCGGCGCGCGCCCGAGGCGACCGGGGAGTTCATCGCGACGCAAATGAGCCGTCTGAACGAGGCGCTCATCGTCAGCTTCGGCGCGATGTCTGGCGAAAACCTTCCGGCGGCCGACCGGGTCGTCAAAATCGTGCGCGAACGCGATCGCTATCAGGGCTTGAGCGGCGGCGCGCGCGGAACCGAAGCGCGCCGCAAGCTCTTGGAAAGCCTCAATTCCGGAGCCGAAACAGACCCCTGCGCCGCCCGGGCCGCGTTTGCGCGCGCGGGGCTGAGGCTCTTGCGCAAGACGATTCTGGGGGAGACGATGTCGCGAAAGACGATTTGCGCGACCCGTTGGCGGACATCCTTCCCGATCCGACCGGTCTCGCGGGACCTTCTTTCGCAAGGCGCGCGCGGAACCGGAATGCGCCGTAACCCCCTGGAAAGTCTCGATTCGGGAGCCGGGACAATGCCGGTCCCCCTCGCCCCCGAGGATGGGGGCGGCGAGGCCGCGCAGGGCTACTCAGACTTGATTTCCGAACTGACCGCGCTTCTCGCCGGCCTCGCTCCGCAAGGGTGGAGGCGGAACCTGGGCGCGTCGCAACCCGCTGAAAAGTCTCGTTTCGCGAGCCGAAGCGGCGCCGGCGCGCCCTACTCGGCTGCAGCGTCGAACGCGGCCTCAGGCCGCGGCTCGCGCGTGAGGAGGCTGCAGAGGCGAGCCAGCGTCGCCCGATGCTGGGGCCGGGGCACGACCATGTCGATCATGCCGTGACGCTTGAGGTACTCGGCGCGCTGGAACCCTTCCGGCAGACGCTCGCGGATCGTCTGCTCGATCACCCGCGCCCCGGCAAAGCCGATCACCGCGCCGGGCTCGGCGATATGGACGTCGCCGAGCATGGCGTAGGAGGCGGTCACGCCGCCGGTGGTCGGATTGGTGAAGACGACGATGTAAGGCAGGCGCGCAGCGCGAAGCCTTCGCACCGCCACCGTCGTCCGGGGCATCTGCATCAGCGCGAACATGCCCTCCTGCATCCGCGCCCCGCCCGAGGCGGTGAAAATGACGAACGGCGTGCGGCGCTCGACCGCCGCGGTCATGCCGGCGATGATCGCCTCGCCCGCCGCCATGCCGAGGCTGCCGCCCTGGAAGGCGAAATCCTGCACCGCGACGGTGACGTCCTGCCCCTCGATACGGCCCTGGGTGAGCGTCACCGCGTCATAGGCGCCGGTCTTGACGCGGTTCTCCTTGAGGCGGTCGGTGTAACGCTTGACGTCGCGAAACTTCAGCGGGTCGGCGGGGACTTCCGGGGCGGCCAGCTCCTCATAGGCGCCGTCGTCGAACAAGGCGGCGAGCCGCGCCTTCGGGTCGATCGCCATGTGGTAGCCCGAGCCGGGCACCACCATGAGATTGTTCTCGAGGTCCTTGTGGAAGACGAGCTGCCCGCTCTCCGGGCACTTCACCCACAGGTTTTCCGGAGTGTCGCGCCGCAACAGCGACCGGATCTTGGGTGGAACAACGTTGTCGAGCCAGTTCATGCTTCAGCAAACTCCGAAGGGGGCCGCATCGGACGACGCGCTGTAGGGCGCGCTCGCCGACCCCGCCGCGGCGCGCTCGACGAGCGCGCCCTACAAGGCCGTCGCGCAGGCGCGCGCCAGCGTCCGCACCAGCCCGCTGACAGCCCCGACGGTCGCGGAAGTCGCCCTGCCGTCGGCCAGCGAGGTTCTCACCGCCTCGACGATGGCCGACCCGACCGCGACGCCGTCGGCGGTCGCGCCGATTGCGGCGGCGCTCGCCGCGTCCCTGACGCCGAAGCCGACTACGACCGGCAAAGGCGTATGCCGCTTGATCCGCTTGACCGCCTTGGCGACCGCGTCGGGGTCCGGCTTCGCCGCGCCGGTGACGCCGGTGATCGACACGTAATAGACGAATCCCGCGGTGTTCGTGAGGACGGCGGGCAGCCGGGCGTCGTCGGTCGTCGGCGTCGCGAGCCGTATAAATGCAAGGCCCGCGCGCATCGCCGGCAGGCACAGTTCGTCGTCCTCCTCCGGCGGCAGGTCGACCACGATCAAGCCGTCGACCCCGGCGGCTTTGGCGTCGCGGAGGAACGGCTCGACCCCATAGGAATAGATCGGGTTGAAGTAGCCCATCAGGATGACCGGCGTGTCGGCGTTTCCTTCACGGAATTCCGCGACCATGGCGAGAGTGGCGCGCAGCGTCTGCCCACCCTTCAGCGCCCGGAGGCCCGCCGCCTGCACCGCCGGGCCGTCGGCCATCGGGTCGGTGAACGGCATGCCGAACTCGATCACATCCGCCCCTGCCGCCGGCAGGGCCTTGAGGATGGCGAGACTCGTCTCGCCATCCGGGTCGCCCGCCATGACGTAGGTGACGAGGGCTGGCCGGCGCTCCGTGGCAAGCCGCTGGAATCGGCGATCGATGCGTTCAGTCATGCGCCGCTCGTTAGCATGGGCGACAGGCGGGGGGAACGGGGGAGGCGCGCGCGTCAAATTTCACGCTTCGCGCCAGGACGCCCGCGCAAGCGGAAGCCTGGACTGCGGCTGAAAGGCGCAGCGGAAGATGATCTTCAACTGACGCCTTATGTTTTTCGGGGATTCTGGATCACTTTCCATCCATTTCCGGCCGGGTCGCGGAAGCCGGCGTCGATCGAGCCGTAACGTTCAACCGGCTCCTGCGTGATCTCCACTCCCTTTTTGCGCATCCGTTCGCAGGTCGCGCGGCAGTCGTCGACGTTGAGGACAAGAGGAGGCATCGCCCCCTTCGCCACGATCTCACGCAGGTTGCGCGCGGTGGCCGCATCGATCATTGGCGACTCGGGTGCGAAAAGGCCAAGCTGGAACGACGGCTGCTCAGGATGTTGCACCGTAAGCCATCGATAATCCCCATTGCGCGCATCGGTATGCACGCGGAAGCCGAGCTTCTCGACGTAAAACTGCAGGGCTTCGTCCTGATCGCGAACGTACAGACCGACCAGCCCGACACCTTGGTTCATGGAACCTCCAATTTGCTAGAGTCCCTGCTTATTACCCTTCCACAGCCCGGCGTCGCTTCTCCGAAACTGCGATTCTGAGATCGGGCCGAAGGGCCCCACGCAGAATGCAGGCCGGAACCTGGTCGAGCTGGCGCCCGGCGCGCTTCTCGTCAGCGCGCAGTTCGCTCGGAGTTTTACCGGTGACATCGCGAACCGTGCGTCCAAATGTCCCCAAGCTGCTCCACCCAGTGAGGAAAGCGATCTCAGTAATCGACATCTCTGTGTCTCGAAGCAGCGCCGCGACCCGCTCGAGCCGTCGCGTGAGCAGGTACCGGTGGGGAGGAACCCCAAAGGCCTGCTTGAACGAACGCGCAAAATGAGCTTCGGAAACACCGCTGACGGACGCCAGGCGCCTTACAGGCCATTCTTCGTGGGAAGCGGCGTCCATACGATCCCTTGCGCGCAAGAGACGGCGCAAAAGCGCAGGATCCTTGGCGGCAGTCTTTGCTGCGCCCGACTCCGAGCTCGACGCGGACAAGTCGCCTGGCCTCACAATCCGCCCGTGTCATCGAGATCGGCAAGAGCGGCGTCCAGGAAGGCGCCGAGATTGGGATCGGCCGCATCGGCCGCCGCAACCACAAGCGACGTTCGGCGGCATTCGTCCGCGAACCCGGGCCGACGCGTGTCCGGAACCCGGATTGGCACCGGCCGGAGCCCGGCGGCGCGCAGCGCGTGCCGTCGCTTCCGGACCCTATGGCTGACGGGCATAAGCATCTGGTTTCTCCCGTTCCATGTAACGTTAAGGTGAGACAGGCGATATTTTCGGTCGCGTCGTCGACCTTGCCGCAGGATGCTTATGCGCCCTCTTCCGAACTGGGGCGCGCTGAAAATAGGGTTGCGCCAGCAAACCCTCGCCCTGCCGCGGGAGCCCGTCGAAAGACAGGCGGCCTCCCTCTCCCGGCGGGCTAGCGTGCGCACACATTCGATTCGCGGACGAGTTCAAACACATTTTTTGCAAACATCGCTTGATCGTTGAGAATCATGTGTGATTTTGTATCGGCCGGCCCTTTGTTTGGAGAGGATCGGCGATGACAGACGTGAACATTGGCTTCTTCGGCGACGTGCGCCTTGAAAAAAGGGGCGCCTGGCGGTGGAGCGCATGTGCGCGCGCATTAGCGCGGGCTTTCGCCAACTGTGCGACAGCCGGGCGGAGAAGGTTGGTCTGACGCGGTTTTTCCGCAATCCGAGAGTGACGGTGGAAGAAATTCTGCGCGGCGCGGCGGAGCGGACGGGAACCGCCGCGGCGGGACGGCACGTCCTGTTGATCCAGGATACGAGCGAAATCAACTATGAAGCCAAAGCCAAGCGCAAGCGTGGCCTTGGCCGCGTCGGCAACAGCAAGGACGTCGGCCTGTTCGTCCATCCGGCGCTGGCGGTCGACGCCGCCGACGGCGGCGTCCTGGGGCTCGCGGGGGCGACGATCTGGCGGCGAACGCGGATCAAGGAGGACGACTACCAGAGCCTGCCGATCGAGGAGAAGGAGAGCAACAAGTGGCTCGCCACGCCCCTGGCGGCGAAGCGGTTCCTGAACTCGGCGACGATGATCACCGAGATCTCCGATCGGGAGGCCGACATCTACGAGCATTTCGCCCGCGTGCCCGATGGGCGAACGCATGTCCTGGTTCGCGCCGTGCGCGATCGGGCGCTCATCGAGGCGGGCGAGCGGCTGCTGTCGAAGATCGCCGCCGCGCCGGAAGCGGGCCGTCTGAGCTTCGATCTGCCCGGCCGGCCCGGACGGACGGCCCGGAAGGTCACGCTGGCGGTGCGTTTCTGTCCGGTCGTCCTGCGTCGTCCCGAGCGCGGCGCCGACCGGCGGGATCCGCCCGGCGTCGCGCTCAATCTCGTCGAGGCGCGCGAAATCGACCCGCCGCCCTCCGAGGAGCCGATCGTCTGGCGCCTGTTGACGACGCATGGCGTGAGCACGCTTGCCCAAGCGGCGTGGATTATCGAGCTCTATCGCTATCGCTGGATCATCGAGCAGCTCTTCCGCACCCTCAAGTCGCAGGGCTTCGACCTCGAAGACAGCCTCTTGCGCGACGGCGACGCGCTCGAACGCCTGGCGGCGACCGCGCTGATCGCCGCCGCGAGCGTCATGCAACTGGTCCAGGGACGGGACGAGGCGGGCGCGGCTTTCCCGGCCGCGCGCGTCTTCGAACCCGACGAAATCGCCGTTCTGGAGGCGCTGGCCGGCAAATTCGAAGGCAAGACCCAGAAGCAGAAGAACCCGCACCCCAGACGCAGCCTGGCTTGGGCGGCCTGGTGCATCGCCCGCCTCGGCGGCTGGACCGGCTACGCCAAAGAGCGTTCGCCAGGCCCTATCACCTTCGTCCACGGCCTGCGCCGCTTCCACGCCATCGCAGAAGGCTTCAATCTCGCCGCCGCCACCTCGCCTGCCCCACTTGACAGCTGAGCAAATCAAATGTGTGCGCACGCTAGCCCCCGCACGGGAGAGGGGTGGCCCTTTCCCCTTTCGGGCAAGAGCCTGCCCCGGGCGAAGACCCCGGGGATGGCCCGAAGGGCCGGATGAGGGCTGGCCGCGCGATTCGATCAGAAATCATCGCGCTCAAGCCGCGAAAGCCGCCGCCCGGGCGAGATCGGACGCAAATGCTTTCGTCTCCGCGTCTTTCAGATCCTGATCCGGCAGGCGAAGCAGGTAGGCCGGATGGACCGTCGGCAGCACAGAGCGGCCGCCGATCGCAAGCGTTTTGCCCCTCACGTCCTTGAGCTTCGCCGCCGGACCCGCGACGGCGCGCAGCGCGCTCGCGCCAAGCGTGACGATCAAGGGAGAGGCGACCAGCGCCAATTCGCGATCGAGCCACCAGCGGCACTGATCGATTTCCCCGGCGCTCGGTGTTTTGTGGATCCGGCGCTTGCCGCGCGGAACGAATTTGAAATGCTTGACGGCGCCGGTCAGGTAGCACTCGGCCTCAGCAAATCCCGCCTTTTTGAGCGCAGACCGCAACAGCGCGCCCGCCGGTCCGACGAACGGACGGCCTTGCAGGTCCTCCTGGTCGCCTGGCTGCTCGCCGACGAAAATCGCCCGCGCTTGCAAGGGCCCTTCGCCGAAGACGACCTGCGTCGCGCAACTTGCAAGCGGACACGCCCGGCAGGCCTTCGCCTCGCGCCGCAGCGCTTCGTAGGCGTCCGACGGCGGAAGCGCGTGCCGCATCTCCGCGAAACCGGCCACGATGCGTTGAGCCCTGGGGTCGGTTGGAGACGGCGGCGCCGCAACCATCGCCGGTGCGCGCCGGTGGGCGTCGCCCGCGAGCATGGGGATCTGCCGGGTCTCGGGCAGATTGGTCCCGTACCGCTTCGGCATCTCCTTCAGCATGGCGCGTTGCATCGACCGGGCGGGATTGAAAATCGAACGGTAATAGTCGTTCCACGCGTCCGTGAAGGAATCGAGCGGCGGCGCCTCATCCTGCCGGGCGCCCGGGCCGAAACGCAGTGCGCCGTCCCACACTATGGAGGCGCGCGGCGTGAGAATGGCGAATCGCATCGACGCGAACCGATCGACGAAAGAAGACGCCGCAAGCTCTTCGATAAAGTGCCGCGGTTCGGACCAGGCGACAAAGCGCGCGCCGTCAGGCGCCTCGATTTCCCGAAATCGGACGGAGGCCGTCATCTTGTGCCGATCGCGGCGCACTGCGCGCTCCAGCCCCTCCAGCCGTCGCACGAGCGGATCGCTCGAAGATCTCGAGCAAGCGGGGCGTCTCACGCAGCCGATAGAGGGCCGCGAAGAGAAGGTCATAGCGGACGGGGTCGCGGTGACGACACACCCAATCCGCCATGTCGACAAAGCGTCTGGGCACGCGCAGCGGCGAAACGCCCGTCTCAGCAGGCGCGGTCGCTTCAGGCTCGGACAGGAGACCGCCTTCCTCGCCCGCGCCCGCGCCGGCGAGGAAGCGGACGTCTTCCGGCCGAACGCCCCGCCTCGCCGCGGCCCGAGCGGCCGCGCGGAACCCGTCGAAATCGACTTCGTCCGACAGTCGAACGACGTGCATCGGCTTCCGTGTCTCAGGCGAAAAGGTTGTATTTCGCGGCGACCGCCAGGATCGCCAGCTTGCGGTAGAGGTCATCCGGGCCGCCGTCGATGTTCATGGTTTGTTTCTACCATGAGTTTGGCTTGCGG
This sequence comes from uncultured Alphaproteobacteria bacterium, assembly GCA_963822215.1. GTDB lineage: Bacteria > Pseudomonadota > Alphaproteobacteria > Rhizobiales > Beijerinckiaceae > Roseiarcus. Next base: position 450,954 of record CAWGGX010000010.1, on the reverse strand, counting down.
CCAAGACGACGCGGATGCCCCGCTTCTCTCCGCAAGCGGGGAGAAGGTGGCGCGCAGCGCCGGATGAGGGGCAGCGCCAGCGTCGATCGTTAGCGCAGCCCCTCACCCCGGCCCTCTCCCCGCAAGCGGGGCGAGGGGGCTATCGCGGCCGCGCCACGTAGATGCCGGCGAGGATCGCGAGGCCGCCGAGCGCCTGGACGGCGCTGACCGGCTCGTTGAGGATCAGCCAGCCAAAGCCCGCCGCCGCGATCGCCTCGAGGAAGATGACGAGCGAGGAGAAGGCCGCGGGCAGCCGGCCGAGCGCGATCGACAGGAGCCCCTGACCGCCAACGTGGCTGATCCAGGCCATGGCGAGGAGCGCCGCGAGGCCGCGAAGCGTCACCGGCAGCATCGACCGCTCGGCGACGAGCGCCACCACGAACAGGATCGCCGCCGTCACCACCGTCGCCTCGAAGGTGAGCCGCGCGGCGGAGGTGGTCTTGCGCGCCGCCTGCACGGCCAGGAAATAGAGGCCGAAGAAGACGCCGGTCGCGACGCCGAAGGGGTCGCCGAGCGCACCGGCCGGCTTGAGCTCAAAACTCTGGGCGAGCAGCGCCGCCCCGCCGGCGAGGCAGAGGCCGAGGCCAACGAGCACGTTGGCCTTGACCCGCTCGCGGAACAACAACCAGCCGAACAGCACGACCCAGATCGGCGCGCAGGTGGCAAAGAAGGTGGCGTTGGCGACGCTGGTGTGGACGATCGCCAGATGCCAGAAGAAGAGGTCGCCGGCGAAGGCGAGGCCGGACAGGATCGCCGGCTTTGCGAACCGCCGGCCGGCCGGCGCTGGGCCGTCCGCGACCCGCGTCCAGGCGTAGAGCAGCGGCAGGGCGAGGAGGACGCGCCAGAAGGCGCTGGTGAACGGCCCCACGTCAGCCAGGCGGACGAAGATGGGCGAAGCGCCCATCGCGACGGCGCCGGCGACGAGCGCGGCGACGGGGGCGAGGACGCCGCCGCGCGCAGCGGCAGCTTTGGAGGGTATCGGCAAGAGGAAATCCGTCCGCGGGCGATGGAGAGAGCCGGAATCGGGCGTGTCGTCCATAGTCTCGCCAAAACCGGACGGCAAGCATGGGCCATGGATCGAACACAGCGAATCGCCCCCGGGATGGACGCAACGGACTTTCAGCCGGTCGAGACGGTTCCTGGGCCGCTCGACGCCGGCGTGCTCATCGTCTGCGACCACGCCTCGAACGCCCTGCCGCCAGGCTACGGGACGCTCGGCCTGCCGCCCGCCGCGCTCGAGCGCCACATCGCCTACGACATCGGCGCGGCGGCGCTGACTCGGGCGCTGGCGAGGCGGCTCGACGCGCCGGCGGTCCTGTCGACCTTCTCGCGCCTCTTGATCGACCCCAACCGAGGGGCGGACGACCCGACGCTGGTCATGCGCTATTCAGACGGCGCGATCGTTCCGGGCAACGCCCGCGCGGACAGCGCCGAGATCGCGCTGCGGCGGGCGCGCTACTGGGCGCCCTATCGCGAGACGGTCGCCGCCACGATCGAGGCGATGCTGCCGACCGGCGAGCCGCCGGCGCTGGTGGCGATCCACTCCTTCACGCCGATCTGGCGGGGGACGCCGCGATGCTGGAAAATCGGGGTGTTGTGGGACCTCGACGACCGCATTGCCGCCCCCCTGCTCGCGGCATTCGGCGTCGAGGACGACCTGCACGAGACCGCAATCGGCGACAACGAGCCCTATGACGGCGCCCTCGCCGGCGACACGATCGACGCCGTCGCCACCGCGCGCGGCCTCGCCAACGCGCTGATCGAGGTGCGGCAGGACCTGATCGCGGAGGCGGCCGGCGCCGAGGCCTGGGCTGACCGGCTCGCGCGGCTCTTGAAGCCAATCCTCGCCGATCCGTCGGTCCGCGAACCCAAAGACCTCGGCAGCCGCGCCGGCCTCTGTAGCCGCGCTCGCTGAGCGCGGCGGCGCGATCAACGATCGCGCCGACAAGGGCGTCACGCCGCTTCGAGAGCCAGCGCAATGCCCTGGCCGCCGCCGATGCAGAGCGTGACCATGCCCTTTTTGAGTCCGTCGCGCTTCATCGCATGGAGGAGCCGCGTGACGAGGACCGCGCCGGTCGCGCCGATCGGGTGACCGTGTGCGATGGCGCCGCCTTCGACATTGACGACGTCCTCCGGCAAGCCGAGCTGCTTCATCACCGCGAGCGGCACGGCGGCGAAAGCCTCGTTGATCTCGATCCGCTCGACGTCGCCGAGCCTCCAGCCGGCCCGCTCCAACGCCTTGCGCACCGCGGGAACCGGCCCGAGGCCGAACATGCCGGGTTCGACCGCCGCCACGCCGTAGGCCGCGAGCCGTCCAAACGGGGCGATCTCCTTGGCCTCGGCGAAACCGCGCTCGGCGACAATCATGGCGGCGGCGGCGCTGTTGAGGCCCGGGGCGTTGCCGGCGGTGATCGTCCCGTCCTTGCGGAAGGCGGGCTTCAGCTTGGCGAGGGTTTCGACGGTGGTGTCGGGTCGCGGCGCCTCGTCGTGATCGAACAGCTCCGGCCCCTTCCGGCCCTTGATCTCCATGCCGACGATCTCGGCGGCGAAGCGGCCGGCCTTTTCGGCGGCGGCGAAACGCTGCTGCGAGCGCGCCGCAAACGCGTCCTGCTCAGCCCGGGTGATCTGCAGCTTGGCGACCAGATCCTCGGTATGCCAGCCTGAATGTTCGCCCGAGAAGGCGTCGTTGAGCCCGTCGGTCAGCATCGCGTCGTGGATCTCGGCCGGACCCATGCGGTAGCCCCAGCGCCCGCCGTCCATGAGGTAGGGCGCGCGGTCCATGTTCTCCATGCCGCCGGCGACCGCGGCCTCGATCTCCCCGGCCGCAATCGCCTGCGCGGCGGAGACGATCGCCTGCGCGCCCGAGCCGCAGACGCGGTTGACGGTGAAGGCAGGAACCTCGACCGGCGCGCCGCCGCGGATCGCCGCCTGGCGGGCCGGGTTCATCCTGTTGCCCGCCTGGATCACATTGCCCATCACCACCGAGCCGAGGGCGGCGGCGTCGAGGCCGGCGCGCTTCAGCGTTTCCCGGACGACCACGGCGCCAAGCGCCGGCGCCGGCACGGTCTTCAGCGATCCGTTATAGGCGCCGATCGCGGTGCGAACCGGTTGGCAAAGCACAATATCACGCGAGTTCATGGGGATCTCCTCGAGGGCCAGCGACTTTCAGATACAATGGGGACGTCGGCCGGCGACTGCCGGGCAACTGCCGCAAACGAGAGCGCTCTCACCGGCTCTGGCCTTCCGGCACCGCGTAATCCGCCAGAACAGCGATGCGCGCGGCGGCCAAAATTTCGTCGGCCAGGCTTTGATCGTCGAGCGCGCGGGCGATCGCCACCGCGCCGACCATGGTCGCGATTCTCGCCAGCGCCGCATCGCGCCGACGCGCCTCGGACGCACCGGGCAGGAGGCGCACGAGATAGCCGACCCAGCGCTCGAGCCCGACGGAGAAGACCGCGCGCGCCGTCGGCCCCCGCCGGCCGGCGTCGGCGGCGAGCGCAGCCAAAACGCAGCCGTCGCCGGGCGAGTCGAGATGCCGGCGCGACAGGTACCAGCCCACAGCGGCTGCGAGACCCTTGCCCGGGCGGCCGGCGTAGCCGCCCCAAAAGTCGTCGATCTGGCGGAAGGCGCGCGTGCAGGCCTCGGCGACGAGGGCGTCCTTGGACGCAAAGCTCTTGTAAAAGCCGCCGTGAGTCAGCCCGGCCTCCGCCATCACCGCGTCGACGCCGACGCCGTCGAACCCGCGCTCGCGGAAAAGCTTTGCGGCGGCGTCGAGGACACCCTCGCGGTTCTCAGCGGCTTGCTGCTTCGACACTCTCATGCGGCGCCTCCAGACGTCGACGTTATATGACGATCGTCATCAAAATGCAAGCGGCGTGCGCCTGCGAAAAGCGCACCTCGCCCCGCGATGGCGCCCCCTTCACCCCGCTTGTGGGGTGAGGGGCGAGGCTATGGGCTAAAGTTGGCGAAGGCGCCAACCGTCGAGCCTCGGCGCAGCCCCTCATCCGGCGCTTCGCGCCACCTTCTCCCCGCTGTGCGGGGCGAAGGGTCCCGCCACGCGCGCGCCGCGCTTCATCCACAGGCGCAAGACGCGCGGTCTTGACGCGCGGGCGCGTTTGGCGCCACCTCCGCGCCTTCCAAAAAGGATCGGAAAGAGACCCGCAATGGCCGAGCCGGCGAAAAAGGACGAGATCGCGACCGGGACCGAGGAGGTCAACGCCGGCCATCTGCGCGCCTTCATCGAGCGCATCGAGCGGCTCGAGGAAGAGAAGAAGGCGCTTTCCGACGACATCAAGGACGTCTACGGCGAGGCCAAGGCCAACGGCTTCGACGTCCGGATCATGCGTAAGATCGTGTCAATCCGGAAGCAGGACCGCGACAAGCGGATCGAGGAGGAGACGATCCTCGATCTGTACCTGGCGGCGCTCGGAATGAACTGAGGGCGGGGAAACCCGCCCGCGTAGCCCGCGTTTGAAGGCTTCGGCGCGGCTTGGGAGCCAACCAGCGCCTGTGGCGCGCCATTATGGATGAAAATGATCCCTGCGGGATCATTTTCATAGCAGCAGTTACGGGGCCTCATTCGGACTTCCGGGCGAGGAGGAGGGAACCACCATGGCCATCGACGGACTTGTCACCCTGGTGAGCCGGCGCAATCAGGCCGAGACGGTCGAGCGCCTGATCGCCGCCGTGACGGCGCACGGCGCCGCCGTGCTCGCCTGCATCGATCACGCCAAGGCTGCCGCCGCCGTCGGTCTGGCCCTGCTCCCGACGGAGGTCATCCTGTTTGGCGCCGCCCGCGCCGGCACGCCGCTCATGCAGGCGGTCCAGACAATGGGCCTTGATCTGCCGCTGCGCGCGCTGGTGTGGACGGACGCCGCGGCAACGACGCGCCTCGCCTACAACGACCCCGAATGGCTGGCGCAGCGGCACGGCGCCGCCGCCGGCCACGAAGCGACGCTTGAGGCGATGCGCCAGTTCCTGGCGGCCGTCGCCGCCGATGCGACGGGCTGAGCCTGCGCGCTCCTCGCCCGCTAAAGCGCGTCCTTCACGACGCCCGTCTCTCGACGGCCTCTGGCGGGAGAGGGCGGCGGCCCGTAGGGACGCCGGGTGAGAGCAAGTCGGCGCGAGCCTTCTTCGCTGCGCTACCGGGAATCCGTGAGCGCGTCCCAGCCCCATTCGAGCAGCGGCAGCGCATCGCTGGCAAAGGCGCAGAAGGCGTCGACCAGGGCCGGCGCGCGGGTTTCCGCTTCCGACACGTCTCGCACGCAGATGAAATGCTTTTGCCGCTGAGCCATGAGGATCGCCGGGTCGTCGACGGTTTCGAGGCCGCGCGGCGGGCGCTTCAGCGCGTCCTCCTCTGACAGCGCGAGGCCCCGCGTCTCGAGCTTCGCGATCATCCTCTTATAGGCCTTCGGGGCGCGAGCCGCCGCGTCGCGCAGCTTGCCGATGAGGGGCGGATCAAGCCGGTAGAAGCCGGCGGCGAAGAAGCATTCTTCGGGGGAGAGGTGGAAATACAGCACGCCGGGATCGTTCTTCGACCCGGATCTGGTCATCGCCACGCCGGCGTTGGTCTTGTACGGGTCCTTGTTCTTGGCGAAGCGCACGTCGCGGTAGATGCGAAAGGGCGAAGACTTGCGGTCGCCCTTGATCGGGATCTTCGCCTTGGCGAGCCGCGCGGCGGCGTCCTCGGCGAAATCGCCCATCGGCCCTTTGACGCAGCTTTCGTAGATCGCCCGATTTTCCTCGAACCATTCCTTGGTCTGGTGGAACGCCAGCGCCTTGAAGAAGGGCAGCGCCTGATCGCCAAAGCCCTGAAAACCCATCTCGCTCCCACCCATCAAACCTCGACCGGCTGTTTCGCCATGCCGTTCACGCCGAAGATCCGCTGATACCGCTCGATCTCGTCGGGCGAACCCAGCGCCTTGTTGGGATTGTCCGACAGCTTGACCGCCGGCCTTCCGTCGGCCTCGACCACCTTGCACACGAGCGAGATCGCCTTGAGCTGGCCGTCCGCCCCCGCCGGGGCGCAGCCGAGGAAATCGTTGGTGAGATTGGTGCCCCAGCCGAATGACAGGTTCACTTTCCCACGCAGCGCCCGCGCCGCCTCCTCGATCGAATCGACGTCCATCGCATCGGAGAGCACGATCAGCTTCTCGGACGGATCCCGGTCGCGCGCCTTCCACCAGTCGATCAGCTCGCGCGAGGCCTCGATCGGCAGCTTGGAATCGGGGCGCGCGCCCTTCCAGTCGGCGACCCAGTCCGGCGCGTTGCGTAGGAAGGCGGTGGTGCCGAAGCAGTCGGGCAGCACGATCAAAAGGTTGCCGCCGTACATGGTCGCCCAGTCGCGCAAGACCGCATAGGGCGCCTCGCGTAGCTCCGCTTCGTTGCGGGCGACCGCGGCATAGACCATCGGCAGCTCGTGCGCATTGGTGCCGATCGCCTCGAGGCCGGTGTCCATGGCGTGCTTGACGTTCGAGGTGCCGATGAAGCTGTCGCCGAGCCCCTCCTGCAACGCCTCGACGCACCAGAGCTGCCACAGGAAGCCGTGCCGGCGGCGGGTGCCGAAGTCCGACACCTTCAGCGGCCCCTCGCGCGCGAGCGTTCTCAGCCGCTCGACCTTCGACCACAGCTTGGCTTTGGCGCGGGCGTAGAGCACGTCGAGGTCGAACCGGCTCATGCCCCGCATCGCCGCGCGCGCCCTGAGTTCGTTGATGATGGCGAGCGCCGGGATCTCCCACATGGTCGTCTCGCACCAGGGACCTGAGAAGGTAAGCTCGTACTGGCCGTCGCGCTGGGTCAGCTCGTAATCCGGCAGGCGGAAATGCGCGAGCCAGTCCATGAAGCCGGGCTCGAAAATCTGCCGCGTGCCATAAAAGGTGTTGCCCGCCAGCCAGATCAGCTCGTTCTTGGCGAATCTCAGGGTCCGGGCGTGGTCGAGCTGATCGATCAGTTCGCGCTCGTCGACGATCTCGGCGAGCCGGATCGACGCCGTCCGGTTGATCAGCTGGAAGGTCACCTTCCGCTGCCGATGCATCTTCCAGATCATCTGGAGCATCAGGAGCTTGTAGAAATCGGTGTCGAGCAGCGTCCGGATCGCGGGATCGATCCGAAACGTGTGATTGTAGACGCGGGTTGCGATGTCCGTGGCCATTGTGCGAGCTTAGGGGGCCGCTCGGGAGGCGACAAGGGCGCGCCGAGGCGCGCGAGGGAGGATTCCGGGCCAAACATGACTTCAAGCGCTCTCGAAGGCCGCGGACATCCCCCCCGCGTGGGCCTCTTCGTCACGTGCCTCGTCGACCTCATGCGTCCGACGGTCGGCTTCGCCGCCGTCAAGCTGCTCGAGGACGCAGGCTGCAAGGTGGTCGTGCCGGCCCAGACCTGCTGTGGCCAGCCGGCCTATAATTCCGGCGACCGGACGACCGCCACGACGCTCGCGCGCCAGGCGATCGAGGCCTTTGCCGATTGCGACTACGTCGTCGCGCCGAGCGGCTCGTGCGGCGGCATGCTGATCAAGCATTACCCGGAGCTGTTCGCCGGCGAGCCCGAAATGGCGCAAAAAGCCGAGCGCTTCGCCGAAAAGACGCACGAGCTCGTGAGCTTCCTCGTCGACGTGCTCCGCCTTGAGCGGGTTTCGGCGCGGTTCGACGGAACGGTCGCCTATCACGATTCCTGCTCGGGCCTACGCGAGCTCGGCGTCAAGGCGCAACCCAGGCTGCTGCTCGAGAGCGTCGAGGGGCTGAGCCTTGTCGAACTCGACGAGTCCGAGACCTGCTGCGGTTTCGGCGGCCTGTTCGCCGCCAAATACGGCGAATTGTCCAACGCCATCGTGTCGCGCAAGGCGGACGACATCCGCAAGTCCGCCGCCAGCGCCGTGCTCGCCGGCGACCTCGGCTGCCTCCTGAACATTGCGGGCAAGCTTCAACGCGCGAATTCTCCGGTGAAGGCGCGGCATGTCGCGGAGGTGCTGGCCGGGATGGCGGACGGGCCGGCGATCGGCGAGCCGCAGACGGAGGGCCGGCGATGACCGCCGCCCCGACCTCGTCCCGGTTCAAGGACAACGTCCACGACGCGTTGACCGACACGCGCCTGCAAGGGGCGCTCGTTCACGCCCGCAACTTCGTCGGACGGCGCAAGGCGGCCGTGGACCGGCTGCCGGAGTTCGAGGCCCTGCGCGACAGCGCCCGCGCCATCAAGGACCATACGCTCGCCCATCTCGACCTCTATCTCGAGGCCTACGAGCGCAAGGTCGTGGAAAGTGGCGGGCATGTCCACTACGCCGAGGACGCGGAGGCCGCGCGCCGGATTGTCATCGAGCTTTGCGAGCGGGTCGGCGCGAAGAGCGTCACCAAGGGCAAGTCGATGATTTCCGAGGAGATCGGGCTCAACCAGGCGCTCGAGGCGGCTGGGATCGAAGCGGTCGAGACCGACCTCGGCGAATACATCATCCAGCTGCGCGGCGAGACGCCGTCGCACATCATTGCCCCTGCGATCCATGTGACCCAGCGCGACATCGAACAGGATTTTCGCAAGGTCCACCGCGACCTGCCGCCGGACCGGGATCTGAGCCAGCCCGAGCAATTGCTCGGCGAGGCGCGCGCCGTGCTGCGGGCGAAGTTCCTCGCCGCCGAGGTCGGGATCACCGGCGCGAATTTCCTCATCGCCGAGACTGGGACGTCGGTGATCGTCACCAACGAGGGCAATGGCGACCTGACCCAGATCCTGCCCGGGACGCACATCGTCATCGCCTCGATTGAGAAGATCGTGCCGACGCTCGAGGACGCCGCGCAGCTCTTGAGAGTGCTCGCTCGTTCGGCGACTGGCCAGGACGCCTCGGTCTACACGACCTTCTCGACCGGCCCACGCCGGCCGGACGACCCGGACGGCCCATCGGACTATCGCGTCGTGATCCTCGACAACGGCCGCTCGTCGATGCTTGGCGGCGAATTCGAGGACATGCTGCGCTGCATCCGCTGCGGCGCCTGCATGAACCATTGCCCGGTCTATCAGGCGGTTGGCGGCCACGCCTATGGCTGGGTCTATCCCGGGCCGATGGGGGCGGTGCTGACGCCGTCGCTAATCGGCGTCGCCGAGGGCGGCCAGCTGCCCAACGCCTCTACCTTCTGCGGACGCTGCGAAGAGGTCTGCCCGGTGCGCATCCCGCTGCCGAGGATGATGCGACGCTGGCGCGAGCGCGAATTCGAGCGGGCCCTGTCGCCGGCTCCGGTCCGATACGGCCTCGGCTTTTGGGCGTTCTTCGCCCGCCGGCCGGCGCTCTACCGCTTCGCGACCGGCCTTTTCGTGAAGGCGCTCCATCTTGCCGGACGCCGCAAGGGCCGCTTCGCACGGGCGCCGCTGGCCGGCGGCTGGACGAACTACCGGGACCTCGCCGCACCGGAGAGCTCGACTTTTCAGAGCCAATGGCGCGCCAAGAGCGGAGCGGTGAAGTGAATACGAGAGCGGAGCGGTGAAGTGAACACCAACGGAGCCGCGATATGAACGCGCGCGACGCGGTCCTCGCCAGCGTCCGGCGCTCGCTCGGCGTGACCGGGGCCGAGGCGCCGCGCCGGTTCGAGGTCGAGCGGCGGATCGCGGAGGCGCCACCGGGGGTCGTGCCGCAACGCGGCCAGGGCGACGCCAACACGCGCGTGGCGACGTTCAAGGCGGAGGCCGAGCGGGCGCAGGCGACGGTCGCCGAAGTCGGCACGCTCGCCGACGCGCCGGCCGAGGTCGCGCGCTTCCTGCGCGCCAGCAATGCGCCGGCCACCCTGCGCATGGGGGCAGATCCTCGTCTCGCGGCGATGCCGTGGGGCGGCACGGCGCTCGACATCGCCACCGGCGCTTCGGACGGGCACGACGTCAATGCGGTCTCGATGGCGCTCGCCGGGATCGCCGAGACGGGAACGGTCGCGCTCGTCTCCGGGGCCGACAATCCGACCACCCTCAATTTCCTGCCGGACAACCACATCGTCGTGGTCGAGCGGGAGCACGTCGTGGCCGACTACGAGGCGGCCTTCGGCCGAGTTCGAGCTGGGTATGGCAAGGGCGGCGCGCCGCGCACGGTCAATCTCGTCACCGGGCCGTCGCGCTCGGCCGACATCGAGCAGACGCTGCTTCTTGGCGCGCACGGCCCGAGACGCCTACACATTGTGATCGCCGGCTGAAATGGGCGCGTTCGGCGTCCGCGATCGCGGGCCTCGTCAGCATTAACACGCGGTTAAGGTTGATGCGCGGTCGCCGCAAGTTCGCCTTTGTGCGAATTTAGTAACCTTCGGTTGGTAAATGAAAGGTGGCGGCGCGCGTGTCCAAGGGAGCGCGCGGGCGCACGTGCAGGTTCCGATTGATGAGAGTTCGCATTTTGCTTGCCGGCGCCGTCGCTTGCGCCCCTTTTCTGACCGCTGCCGCCTTTGCGCAGACGTCGGCGGCGCCCGCAACGTCGGTTTCGGCTCCGGCGTCCACTCCGGCTTCGCCATCCGCCGCACCGGCGCCGGTCGCCTCGCCATCGGCCAAGACGCCGTCAAGCGGCTCGACCTCGTCAGCGCCCGCCGCGTCGGAGGCCGCGCCCGCGTCTTCGGCGAGCGCCCCGCCTGCGCCCTTCATGCCAGCTCAGAACGCCTCGACGCCCGCGCCGTCCGCCTCGACCCCCGCGGCCGCTCAGCCCGCCATCGGCGCGACGCCTTCGACGAGCCCGGCGCAGCCGACGGCCGCCGCCGCCCCGCCGAAGCCGAAGAAGGTCGCGCCGCCGCCGCGGCCGCTCGAGACGGCCCTCTCCACCGACCCGAACCCGACGCTGCAGCCCAACACGTTCTTCGCCACCGCCAAGGCCTCTGAGCGCTATGGCGCGATTGTCGACGCCGGCGGCTGGCCGACCGACGTCGTCGCCCTGCATCCCGGCGACAAGGGGCCGCAGATCGCCAAGTTGCGCAAGCGTCTGGCGATCGAGGGCGATCTCGCGCCCCTTCACGCGTCCGGCCAGAGCTGGGACCCCGAGCTCACCGCGGCGGTCGAGAGGTTCCAGGCGCGCATGGGGCTCAAGGAGACGGGAATCGTCGCGGGGGCGACCCTGAAAGCGATGAACGTTCCGGCGCAGGTCCGCTTCAAGGAACTCGCTTCCTCCGCCGACCGTCTGGCCGGGGCGAATTTCGAGTTCGGCGACCGCTATGTGGTGGTCAACCTGCCATCGACCGCGGTCGAGGCGGTGGAGAACGGCAAGGTCGCCCACCGCTACGTCGCGATCGTCGGCGACCCGGACCACCCGTCGCCGGAAATCTCGGCTCACGTTCAGTCGATCAATCTGAACCCGACCTGGACCGTGCCGACCTCGATCATCAAGAAGGAAATCATCCCGCATATGCAACGGGATCCGGGGTATCTGAGTCGGCAGAAGATCCGCATCCTCGACGGCTCCGGCAAGGAGATCAATCCGCGGGCGATCGACTGGACCACAGAGCGCGCCGTCAACTACACGCTCCGGCAGGATTCGGGCGCCGCCAATTCGCTCGGCTCGATCCGGATCAACATGCCGAACAAGCTCGCCGTCTACATGCACGACACGCCGTCGAAGCGCCTGTTCGGGGCAGACTACCGCTTTTTGAGCCACGGCTGCGTGCGCGTCGAGGGCGTCTACGATTACGCCCAGTGGCTGCTCGAGGGGACGCCCGGCGGCCCAAACGGCGCCTGGGACAAGGCGGCGATGCAGGACAAAGTGAAAGAAGCCACGCCCTATGAAATTCGCCTCGCCCATCCCGTTCCGGTCATCTGGGTCTACCTGACCGGCTGGTCGAATGGCGACGGGCCGGCCAACTTCCGCAACGACGTCTACGGCCTCGACACGGTCGGCGAGGCGGTGGCGAACGCCGCGCCGCCGGAAACGATATCGTCCATCGCGCCCCCCGCGCCCGCGCGTCGCGCTCCGTCCGCGCCCCACCCGCCGGCCGCCCCGGCGGCGCCCGCCACGCACGCAACGCTTTCGGCGCCGCCGCCCGTATTCGAGGCCCCGCTGCCCCCGCCAGCGCAGTGACCGGCGATATTGGGTGACCATGCGAAGCCAGGCCGGGATTTGCTCCCCCGCGCAGCGGCTGCGGGACCCACACATCTATGGCCGCCAGAACTTTGCCGGAAGAGCGCTTACCAGCGGCCAACGCAATCCCTTCTCCGCGTAGCGGGGAAGGTGGCGCGTAGCGCCGGATGGGGTGTGGTCCACCGCCGCCGACCGCGCTCGATTTGCACGACCGTCACAGCCAACCGCATACGGAGCCGCCCGGCTCGCCGCACCCCATCCGGCCCTATCGGGCCACCTTCCCCAGCTCTGCTCGGGAAGGTGGCGCGTAGCGCCCGATGGGGTGTGGTCCGCCGCAGCAACCTTCGGCCAAATTGCACGACCGTCACCGCGAACCTTCATCGAGGCATCCCTGCTTTCCGCACCCCATCCGGCCCTTCGGGCCACCTTCCCCGCTTCCGCGGAGAAGGAGGCGCGCGCTCGTCGAGGCGTGGCGACCCCTCGAGCGCGCCGCCAAGTCACACCGGCATGACGAGATTGGCGTCGCGGGCGATGCGCCATCGGCCGTCCGACCCTTTGCGCAAGATGCTGAGCGCGTATCCCGCCATCGGCCGCTCCGGAGACTTGCCGCCCGATGTCACAATCGCCCCGATGCGGCTCCGGACATAGGCACGGGGACCAAAGGTCTCGATTTCCAGCACCTCCGCCCGGGCGTCGACGGCGAGCCCCTTCATGCGCTCGCTGTCGGCGGCGAATTCCGCCTTGCCGAACGGCGCCCGGCCCGGCGTCATGAAGACGACGTCGTCCGTCATCATGGCGAGCAGGGCCGCAACGTCGTGGGCCCTGCTCGCCGCGACCCAGGCGTCGATCAGCTCCCGGACCGCGCGCTCGTCGTCGGGCGCGATGGCCACCTCTTGTTTGTCTTGTTTGTCGCGACGGCCGCGTCCGAACAAACGCATGGGCTTAAGCCTGCCGGTTCAAAGCTATTCGTAGGCGCCAACGCATCCAAGCTGCGGCGAGCGCCCCCACCACCATGCTTCGCATGGTCCCCCTCCCCCGCGCTATCGCGCAGGGGAGGAAAGGCGCCGCGCTTCTCCTCCCCCGTGTGGCGCAAGCGAAACGGGGGAGGGGGAACGCAGCGCGACGGCTTGGCAATTATGGGCTATTCCTTCCCGGCGACCCCGGCCTCGGCGAAGGTCGCCATGCCGTTGTGGCAGGCGACGGCGGCCTTGATCACGCCGACCGCGACCGCCGCGCCGGACCCTTCGCCGAGCCGCATGCCGAGGTCGAGGATCGGCCGCTTGCCCAGTCGTTCCAGCGCGGCACGATGAGCGCGCTCGGCCGACGCGTGGCCGGCGAGGCAGTGGTCGATCGCCCTTGGGTCGAGCGCCTGCAGGACGGCGGCGGCCGAGCAGACGACGAAGCCGTCCAGCACCACGGGCGTGTTCCTGACCCGAGCCGCGAGAATCGCCCCGGCCATGGCGGCGATCTCCCGTCCGCCAAGCCGCGCCAGGATCTCGAGCGGGTCCGAGGCCTGCGGCTTGTGCAGCGCGACGGCGGCGCGCACCGCCTCGGCCTTGCGCTTGAGGCCGGCGTCGTCGACGCCGGTGCCGCGGCCGACCCAGTCTTCGGGGGCGCCGCCGTAGAGCGCGTGGTAGATCGCCGCCGCGGACGTGGTGTTGCCAATTCCCATCTCGCCGAGCACGAGCAGGTCCGGCCCGGAGGCGAGCGCCTCCATGCCGAAGGCGATGGTGGCGGCGCAATTGCGCTCGTCCATCGCCGGCTCCTTGGTGATATCGCCGGTCGGGTGCTCGAGGGCGAGCTCATAGACCTTGAGCGACAAATCGAAGGCCTTGCAGATCTGGTTGATCGCCGCTCCGCCAGCGGTGAAGTTCGCCACCATCGCGCTCGTGACCGATTGCGGGAACGGCGACACGCCTTGCGCGACGACGCCATGATTGCCGGCGAACACGGCGACCAGCGGAGAATTGACATGCGGGCGGGCGGACCCTTGCCAGCCCGCGAGGAAGGCCGAGATCTCCTCGAGCCGGCCGAGCGACCCGGCCGGCTTCGTGAGCTCGGCCTCCCGCGCCTTGGCGGCGGCGGTCGCCGCCTCGTCCGGCCCTGGCATCTCTTTCAGGAGGGCGCGGATATCGTCGAAGGGTCGGGCGTCGGTCATGTTGGGCTCGCTCGGCTGGAACCAAGCGCCGATATAGGCGCAAAGCGGGCAGCGGCGAAAGCCGTCGCGCAGTCGCTTAGCCAATCGAAGCAACGCGCGTCCTTAGAAATTAAGGTGAAATACAGCGTCATTTTGAATTATACAACCTGACCGCGGTCGGTTTCGCGGCCTCGTTTCGACTCTCCTGTTCATTCCCTGTTCCGCCGACAAATGTGCGGAATATTCCCTGTTCGGCGCGTCGAGAATTCCCTGTTATCGTGGGGCGCCCGCCCGCAACCGGCGGATTGCAAGTTCAGCAAGTCTCTGACATCTCAGGAGTTCTCGGCCCCAGCGAAAAAACAGGCTGCACAAAATTCCCTGCTAGCAGGGAATTCCGACTCGGCGCCTCGGGCGCTGTGTTGCACGAAACCAGGGCAAGCGCAGCGTGGGCCGACTGAACGCGCCCTACTCGGCCGCCTCGCGCAGGGCGCTCACGCGGGCGAGCTGGGCGCGCAGCGGCGCCGGCTTCAAGGGCTTATGCAGGATGACGATGTCCTGGCGGGCCGCCTCGTCGCGCGCCTCGACGCTGCGGTCGGCGGTCGCCAGGATGGCCGGGATCGTGCGGCCCAAATCCTCGCGCAGCGCCCCGATCGCCGCGATGCCGTCGCCCTTGTCGAGGTGATAGTCGGCGATGATGAGGTCGGGCGCGCCGAAGTCCGCGAGCGCCGCCCGCGCCTCGGCAAGGCCCTCCGCCGTGACGACGACGCAACCCCAGCGTCCCAGCAGCGTCCGCATGCCGTCGAGCACGCGAACCTCGTTGTCGATCGCCAGAACCCTGAGGCCGCTGAGCGGCTCGTCGGCCGAAGACGGTTGCGGCGCGCCCGCCTCCTCAGCCCGCGGAACGGCCGCGACGCCGAGCGGAGCCGTGACGGAGAAGACGGAGCCTTGGCCGGGCCACGACCTGAGGTCGACCGGATGCTCGAGCACGCGCCCGAGGCGCTCGACGATCGACAGGCCGAGCCCCAGCCCCCTGGCGATCCGGGCGCCCTGGTCGAGCCGCCGGAACTCCTCGAACACGGCGCGCCGACGGTCGGCCGGGATGCCGAGGCCGGTGTCCCAGACTTCGATGCGCAGCCCTTTCGGCTCGCGCCGGCAGCCGATCAGCACCTTGCCGCGCACGGTGTACTTGATCGCGTTGGAGACAAGGTTCTGCAGCAGCCGGCGCATCAGGCGCCGGTCGGTTCGGATCGCGAGCCGCGTCGGCGCAAAACGAAGCTCGAGGTCCTTTGAGCGCGCCAGCGGCATGAACTCGACCTCGAGCATGCGCATGAGATCGGCGACCGGAACGTCGGAGACTTCCGGCTTGGTCGCCCCCGCGTCGAGGCGCGAGATATCGAGGAGAGCGCCGAGAATCTCTTCGACCGCCTCCAGCGACATGTCGACCTTATGCGCGAGATCCGCGCGCTCGTCGTCGCCGCCGATCCGGGCGGGCCCTTCCGCGAGCGAGCTGGCGTAAAGCCTCGCCGCGTTGAGGGGCTGGAGGATGTCGTGGCTCGCGGCGGCAAGGAAGCGCGTCTTGGACAGGTTCGCTTCCTCCGCAACGGTCTTGGCGCTCGCAAGCTCCGCGTTCAGGCGCTGCAATTCGGCGGTGCGCTCGTCGACGCGCTTCTCAAGGAACTCGTTGGCCGCCTCGAGCGCCTCCTCCGTCTGCACGGTCTGGGTCACGTCGGTGTAGGTCGTGACTATGCCGCCGTCAGGCAGCCGGGCCGAGCGGATCTCGATGACCCGGTGGGTGGAGAAGAGCCTGAGCCGCGTCGGCTGGTCGTCGTAGAGAAGCGAGGCGACGCGCTCGGCGACGAAGTCTTCCGAGTCGCCGGGTCCATAGGCGCCGCGGGCGGCGTTGAAGCGGACGATCTCGTCGAGCCCGACGCTGAGACGCAGCAGGGCGGGAGGAAGGTCGAAAAGCTCACCGAACTCGCGGTTCCAGGCGGTCAGCGCGAGATTGGAGTCGAACACCGTGATGCCCTGACGAGCATGGTCGAGCGCGTGCTGCAACTGGTCCCGGTTCGACTGGATCGCCGCGGACGCCTCGTCGATCAGCTTCAGCGCCGAGTGGCCGGAGACGGTCCGCGGCCGCAAGAGCAGGGACAGAACCTGACGCGACGTCGAGGCGCCGATGGCGGGCGAGAGCAGGAATTCCGCGTGGCGGATGAGCTGCGCGCTTGCCTCCCGGGTCGGGTCGTAGTCCTGGCCGCTCTCGCGCATGAAGGCGGAAAACGCCCGCCGCGCGCGCGCCGCGCCGAGATAGCGGGCGACCGCGGCTTCGAGTTCGCCGGCCGTCGTCGACGAGCGCCACAGGCGGAAGGCCTGCGGCTTGCCGCCGACGCCGGCGAAGGCGCTGGCCTGCGCGCGCTCGAGCGCGGTGACGTCGCGGGTGAGCGAGAAGGCGACAAGCGCGACCACGTTGACGAAAAGAGAAATGACGACGCCCCCGACCAGAGGGTTCGGCGCGAAGGATACCAGCCCCGCCGGACTGAGCCAGCCGATCGCCAGCGGCCCGTGCGCGAGAAGGGCCGCGATCGCCTTTTGCGGTTGGAGCGACGGCAGAAACAGAAGGTAGAGCCAGGCGAGCGAACCCGCCGTCATCCCGGCGATCGCGCCGCGCGCCGTGCCGCGCCGCCAGAAGAGGCCGCCGAGAAAGGCCGGGGCGATCTGCGCCACGGCGGCGAAAGACAAGAGGCCGATCGAGACGAGCGCCGTCTCTCCGGTCAGGAGCTCATAGAGGAGACCCAGCATCAGGACGCCGACGATCGACAGGCGCCGGACCCACAGGACGAGCGCCCCGATGTCGCCCTCGGCGACCCACGCCTGGTTGAGGCGTCGCCGAAGCAAGAGCGGCATCACCAGGTTGTTGGATACGGTGATCGCCAGGGCCAGACTGTCGAGCACGACCATGCCGGTCGCCGCCGACAGCCCGCCGACCATGGTCAGGAGCGCCACGCCTCGTGCGCCCGCGGCAAGCGGAAGCGCGAGCACCGTCAGATCGCGGTTGATTGCGCCATCCGGAAACATCTTGAGCCCGGCCACGGCGAGCGGCGCGACGAACAGATTGATCAGCACGAGATAGGCCGGAAACATCCAGGAGGCGGTGCGCACGCCGAGCTGATCGTGATTCTCGACCACCGTCACGTGAAACTGCCGCGGCAGCAAGAGAACGGCGAAGGCCGACAGCAACGTGGTGACGCCCCAAACGGCCGGGTCTGGCGCCGTCTGGATCACGGCGGCGATCTTCGGATTGGTCAGCGCCGCCTGGGTAAGCCCCGAGAGACCGCCGTTCAAACCCCACACGACAAAGGCGCCGACCGCGAGAAAAGCCCCGAGCTTGACGATCGACTCTACGGCGATCGCCAGGATGAGCCCGTCCTGGTGCTCCTTCGGATTGATGCGCCGCGTGCCGAAGGCGATGGCGAAGGCGGCCAGCACCAGGGCGATCGCGAGCGAGAACGGGGCGGACGGCGTGTCCGCGGTCAGCCGGGACGTGTCGAAGGACGCGACCACGGTCAGGAGCGTGATCGAGACCGCCTTGAGTTGCAGGGCGACATAAGGAGCCGAGCCGACCAGCGCGATCAGCGCCGCGATGGCGGCGACCGCCGGCGATTTGCCGTAGCGGGCCGAGACGAAGTCCGCGACTGTAGTGAGGTTCTGCGTCCGGGCGAGATTGGCGATGCGCCAGACGAAGGCGGAGCCGAGGCCGATGACGAGGGCCGGACCGATGTAGATCGGCAGGAAGTCGAGGCCGTGCGAGGAGGCGAGGCCGACCGAACCGTAGTAGGTCCAGGACGTGCAGTAGACGGCGAGGCTCAGGGCGTAGACGACCGCCCGCGATCCGCCCGCGATGAAGCGCCGTCCGCCCCTGTCGCCCCACCAGGCGATCAGAAACAGGATGCCGACGTAACCGATCGCGGCGAGGTAAACCGTAGCGCCGTTCATCGAACCGTACGCGGACCCTCCGGATCTCCACCAGGACTCTTAGGGTGGGACGATTTTAGGTTCGCGCGGATCGTGAATTGGCGCAACTCTTTGGGGTGAAGGCTCAGAAGGCCGCCCGCCTGAAAGCCGACGCGGCCACCCGCTCGGAAAGCCGATTCGGGTCAAAATCGTCTCGCTCCCAGTCCGCCGCCGACGATCCGGTTCCCTGCTAGCAGGGAATTTTTTCGCGCGCTGTTCGCCGCGGATTCCATAAATCTCGCAATATCATAATGTTGCCTGATTTACAATCCGACGGTTGTGAGCCTGAGCGGGCGCGGAACAGGGAATTTCCAATGACCGGAACAGGGAACGAACAGGCGTTTTCGCAGCGGATCAGGGAAAGAACAGGCGGGCGAAAACGGGGCGCGAAACCGAGCGCCGTCGGGTTGTAAGGCGCCGCCGGGATTGCCCGCCCAACCCCGGGGTGGCCCTTGTCGGCGGTCGGACCAGGGGGCCACGCAATTCGTCGAATTGACGATCTGAAAGGGCGGCGCACGTCTCAGCGCCGCCGACGCGCTCAGCGGGCTACAGCCACGGGCGCGCCGCGGCCGACTTTCCCTCGAAGGCCGAGATCGCGGGCGCTTCGGCCAGGGTCAATCCGATATCGTCCAGGCCCTCGATCAGGCTCTGCTTGCGGACCGGGTCGATCTCGAACTTGACCATCCCACCGTCGGGCCCGCGGATTTCCTGGGCCGGGAGGTCGATGCTCAACACGGCGTTGGCGCCCCGTTCGGCGTCGTCCATGAGCTTGGCGAGGTCCTCGGGCGAAACCTTGATCGGCAGGATGCCGTTCTTGAAGCAGTTGTTGTAGAAAATATCGGCGAAGTCTGTGGAAATGACGCAGCGGACGCCGAAATCGAGCAGCGCCCACGGCGCGTGCTCGCGCGACGATCCGCAGCCGAAATTGTCGCCAGCCACCAGAATGGTCGCCTTGCGATATTGCGGCTTGTTGAGGACGAAGTCCGGGTTCTCGGCGCCGTCGTCGCGGTAGCGCATTTCCGAGAACAGGCCGGCGCCGAGGCCGGTGCGCTTGATCGTCTTCAGATATTGCTTCGGAATGATCATGTCCGTGTCGATATTGTCGATCGGCAACGGGGCCGCCACTCCGGTCAGGGTCGTGAATGTGTCCATGTCTTCGAAAATCTCGCGTCCTTATTCGGCCGCAAACGCCGCAACGCCTTGTCAGCCGCAAGGCTCTAGCAAATGACGGTCCGGTCGGCAAACGGATCAGAGATAGCGCTCGATCTCTTTGGCCGCGTCTTCTGGCGGGCGGTCAAGGTTCAGCGCTTCGACGAAGCCGCCGGTCCTGTCCATCAGATACACGATCGAGCTGTGATCCATCGAGTAGCTCCCGTCCGACTGGATCTCCCCTTTGCGCGCGAACACGCGATAGGCCTTCTCAACGGCGCCGATCGCCTGGGGGCTTCCAGACAGGCCTGTAATCGCCGCGCCAAAGCTGCTGGCGTAATCCTGCATGACCTTCGGCGTGTCGCGTTCCGGATCGACCGTGATGAACAGCGCAGGAATTGCCTTGTCGCCCATCTTGGAAAGGACGTCGGAAACGCGGGCAAGCTCGGTCGGGCATACGTCCGGGCAGTGGGTATAGCCGAAATAAACCAGGAACGGCCGACCGCGCAGGCTTTCGCCCGTGATCGTTTGGCCCGCGCCGTTCTGAAGCGCAAACGGTCCCCCGATCAGCGATGCCTTAGAACCTTCCGGCATCCTCAAGAGCAGGCCCGCCGCCAGCGCTAGGAGCGCGACCGCGACGACCGCAAGGACGACAAAGGACCGGAAGGCGCGCGTCCGTGGCTCGTTCCCTTTTGCTGTGTCAGGCGTCATCGTTCCGTCCGAATGGGGTGGCGGGGGATTGAACAAGCGCGACCCGCCGCCTAGCCTCGATTGCGCAATGGCATGCGCCGACGTCATTGCCAAGGTCCGGCGCCCGGAGTGTGGCGGCGCTACGCCTCCTCCTGATCCTCAAGTTTGCGCAGGCGGTGGTCGGCGCGGTTCACGGCCTGTGCCCCAGACCGCGGGACTCAGTTGCGAGGCCGTTGAGTGCGCCGTCGTGCGGCGCCGCCATGCCAGCGATTACGGTCATCTGATCCTCGATCGCGCCGAGCCGGGTCAGAACCCAGTCCAGTTGGCGGGACAGAAATTCAAGCGTGACCTTGGGGCTCTGCGACATGGTAGTTCTTCCTCCTCAACCTGTGGCTATCCGGTTCACGCAGATATCCACTGCATATAGGGATGCCGGAGCGGCTCTTGTGGGACGCCGACCGCCAGGAGAACCCGTGGATAAATGTCCCACGAAACATTTGGACCCGATGCGCAACATCCGTCCCCAGTCATCGAACGGCGCAAATCGACGTTTGGACTAAACCGCTCGCGCGGTAGGGGTGGCGAGGGGCGGCGGAGACCAGTGGGCTGAGGAGAAGCGCGAAGGCCTGGGTCTGTCTCAAGATCGTGGGGTTCAACCCCATGCGAGACAGGAGGTTTCGCGATGCCCGACAACTCGAAGCCCATCAGCCCTCTGCGCCAGCGCATGATCGACGACATGACGGCGCGCCGGTTCGGCGAAGACACCCAGAGGGACTACGTTCGGGCCGTGAAGAACTTCACGGTTTTCCTCGGTCGGTCGCCGGACAAGGCGTCCGCCGAGGACGTTCGCCGCTATCAGTTGCATCTGGCCAAGCAGCATATTGGCCCGGCGACCATCAACCTGGCCTGCACGGCGCTGCGGTTCTTCTTCAAGATCACGCTGGAAAAGCCCGACCTCGTCCGGCATCTGGCGCCCGTACAGCGGCCGCGCAAGGCGCCGGTGGTGCTGAGCGAGGAGGAAGTGGCGCGTCTGCTCGAAGCCGCGCCGGGCCTCAAGTACAAGGCGGCGCTCAGCGTCGCCTACGGCGCGGGCCTGCGGGTGTCTGAGGTCGCGAACCTGAAGGTGTCCGACATTGACAGCCAGCGCATGATGCTCAGGGTCGAGCAGGGCAAGGGACAGCGGGATCGCGATGTGATGCTGTCGCCGCAACTGCTCGAACTGTTGCGCGAATGGTGGCATGCGGCCAGGCCGCGGGCATGGTTGTTTCCGGGCCAGAACCCGGTCAACCCGATGTCGGCCCGCCAAATGGTGCGCGTGGTCCACGCCGCGGCGCAGGCGGCGGGGATCGCCAAGCGCGTGTCGCCGCATACGTTGCGGCATCCCCGGGCTTTGACCCGGGGATCGCTACCCATCTGCTCGAACAGAACGTCGACATTCGGGTGATCCAGGTTCTGCTCGGACACGCCAAGCTGGAGACGACCGCGCTCTACACCCGCGTCGCCATCAATACGATCCGCGACGTCAAGAGCCCGCTGGAGCGGCTGGGCGTCAACCTGACGAAGCGAAAGCCGCCCGCCTGACCGCGGCCGCATGGCGCGGCCCCGCCTGGAGGTCGCCGAGGTCTTTCGCGCCCATGGGCCGGCGTGGCGTGAGGCCAACGAAGGCCACGTGAGCCTCGCCCAGTTGAAAGTGATGTCGGCGATCGAGACCTGTCGCACAGCCGCGCTCGGCGGACATGTCGAGCGCTGCGAGGACTGCGCGCACGAACGCGTGGCCTACAATTCCTGCCGCAACCGCCACTGCCCGAAGTGTCAGGGCGCGGCGGCAAGACAATGGCTGGCCGAACGCGAGGCGGAGCTTCTGCCGGTTCCCTACTACCACGTCGTCTTCACCCTGCCGGCTTCGATCGGCGCGATCGCGTTCCAGACCAAAGCGGCCGTCTACGACCTTCTGTTCCGGACCGCCGCCGAGACGCTGACCACGATCGCCGCCGACCCGAAGCATCTGGGCGCGCGCATCGGCCTCACCGCCGTCCTCCATACCTGGGGCTCGGCGCTGACCCATCACCCGCATGTCCACGTCATCGTTCCCGGCGGCGGCCTGTCGCCGGACGGGTCGCGCTGGATCGCCTGCAAGCCCGGCTTCTTCCTGCCGGTGCGCGTGCTCTCGCGCCTGTTCCGCCGCCTCTTCCTCGAAGGCCTCACAGCCCTGCATGCGGCCGGCCGGCTCGTCTTCTTCGGCGACCTCGCCCCGCTCGCCGACCAGCGCGCCTTCGACGCCGCCCTCGCGCCGTTGCGCCGCTCCGAGTGGGTCGTCTACGGGAAGAAGCCGTTCGCCGGACCGAAAGCCGTGCTCGCCTATCTCGCCCGCTATACCCACCGCGTCGCCATCTCGAACGCCCGACTCATCGCGCTCGACGAGGCGGGCGTGACCTTCAAATGGAAGGACGACCGCATCAAAGGACGCGACCGGTTCAAAACCATGACGCTCGACGCCGCCGAGTTCATCCGCCGCTTTCTCCTGCACGTCCTGCCGAGCGGCTTCCACCGCATCCGCCACTACGGCCTCTTCGCCGGCGCGGTCCGAGCCAGCAACATCGAGCGCGTCCGCCAGGCGCTCGCCGCGCCCGAGGCTGCACCCGAGGGCTCGCACGCCGAGACCGACGGCTAGGCCGAAGCCGTTTCGCCGGCGCGGCGCTGCCCCTGTTGCGGCGGCCGGATGATCATCGTCGAAACCTTCGAAGGCGCGCGCCCCGGCCGCCCGCCGTCGCCGACCCGCATCAGGATCGACACCTCATGACCGTCGCCGCGATTCCCACGCAACCCCGTCTCGCCGCGCCTCCAGCCACGCGCCGGAGCAGCAAGCCGATGTCCTCACGACCGCCGCGGACGCTCTCCCGACGCCGCTCCCATACCCGCTGCTCGCATCCTCGCCCCCGAAAAGGCCCGTCGTGTTCGCTCTCGACGGCAACGCCGACCGCCTTTCACCCCCGCCGCCACATCGGCGATCCGTCCGCGACCTTCAAATCCCCATAGGTCGCGCCCAGCCAATCCGCGCCTCTTCCTACCCGCGGTTTCCCCCTTACGAGGCTTTCGGACGCCGGCCCCAGCGCCCGGCCCAGCGCGCCTGCCAAGGGCCGGCGTCCGAAACCCTTCAGTAAAGCCGCCGTTCGAGATCGCGTCCGTGGACGCCTCAATCGGGCGGAGAGCGGCCGTCGGCCGAACGGCGGCAAGCGGCGGGATACCGGGCGTACAAGCCTAATCTTATACGCGCGGTCTCCGCCCGGAGCGGGCGTTGACGGAGAGCCCGCTGACGAAAGGCTAAGGTTGGTCACCTCAACTCCCGCCCACCGGATGGAGTCCCCCCAATATGCTCTTGGCCCGTTTCAGACTTATTGCTGAAAAACCTTCGGTAAACCGATCGTATACCGGGGCGAGCATGGCTTGCGCTTCTACGCCCCTATTCTGACTTCGCATAAGTTCGGCAAGACTGATCGCTGCGGAAAGCTCCCAATACAGCGCCTGTTGTTGATGCGCTTCTCCAATAGACTGACAGAACAGTTCCGCGATTACTTCAGGATCATCCGAACCCCGCCTTGCCAACAGCTCGCCTTTCACCCGCAAGGTTTCCGGTACGAACCATCGGTGTCCCGTCTCCGCCGCGAAACGCAGCGCCGTAGCGATCTCGCGAAGGCCGTCATCGACGCGGTCCAGAGCGCCCAGCGCCGCGGCAAGCTCAATCTGGAAAAACGGATAAAACTGGAGATAACTCGCTGCTCGTATGTCAGCGAGGCCCCGGTAAAGCAGGTCAACCCCGGTCTTCGGATCGGTTCGTCTCGCAGCCAGGCTGCCACGGACACAAAGGCCAGCTGCATAATAAGGACCCAGCGCATGTTTCTGCGCCAGAATGATCAGTTCTTCTCCGTAACGCTCAGCCGCATCCAGGTCGCCAAGGCTCAGAGAGATGAAGCCGGCCGCAAATACTAGAGCGACACACAGTACGGTCGGCTGATTCCCGTGATGCGCCTCTTCGACTGCGCGCACGGCCGCCTGCAACGCCGCGTCGACGCGACCTTGCGATAGCAAGCTGACGGAGAGATGCCCCGAGGCTGATGCTCGCAGATCGGCGCCAAATCGGATCGTGTCCCGGCGCCGGTTTCTGATCGGATATCGATCGATCGCCTGCTGCAACCGCGTGCTCGCCTCGATGTGCTCGCCCAGATAGATCAGCGGTATCCCGACCAGCCAATTGGCCACCGCCTCGGATTGCTGGTCGCCAGGACCGGCCATGGTTTCGTAGGAGCGTGCGACCGCTAGCGCCTCATTGAGCGCGAGCGAGCGCGCCGAGAACACCCACAGGCCAAACGTCGTCCGTTGCTGATAGTCGAAATCCGCGAACGTCTGCGCGAGAGCCAGCCCCCGCGTCAGAGCCTCGCGCGCATCTTCAACCATGCCTCGGGTATAAGTCATCGACATGCCGAGGTTGCATTGCAGGATCATCTCGTAGCGTGTTCCCGCGGCGCTGCCGATCTGCGCCAGCGCCTTGTCCGACCATTCGCAAGACTCGGCAACCCGCGACACGGCAACCCAGAAATCCGCTCCGGCGGCGGCAAGTGCGACGCCGATCGTCGTATCGCCGTCAGCGGAAAACGCCCAATTCAGCGCCGCGCGGAAATTGTCGATCTCCCGACGATACGCGCCGAGATCATCGATGGCGGCCTGAAGCTGGTCCTCCGTTGCAAAAAGAGCGAACAGCGTAAGATAGAATTCCGCGTGGCGCCGTGCCGTCTGCGAGGCTTCACCGCTTTCCTCCAGCTTCCCAAACGCGTAAGCCCGCGTCGTCTCCAGCAGGCGCCAGCGAGGGACGGTCTCGGACTGACTCAGCGACACCAAAGATTTGAAGACGAGGTTCGCGATGCCTTCCGTTACCGCCGATGCGTCAAGTCCGGCGCCCACGACGGCGACAGCGGCGTCGAGCGTAAATCCCGCAGGAAAGATTGAGAGGCAACGCAGCAGCCGCTGTTCTCGCTCCGGCAACAGATCGTAGCTCCAGTTCAACACGGCGCGAAGCGTCTGATGCCTCGGCAGGGCGGTGCGGCGACCGCCGGTCAGCAGCGCAAACCGATCGGACAAACCCGCGGCCACCTGTTGAACGCCGAGCGCGGCGGCGCGGGCCGCGGCAAACTCGATCGCGAGCGGTATGCCGTCGAGGCGCCGGCAGATCGAGGACGTCGCCGGAAGATTGTTCGCATGCGGCGAGAAGTCCGAGTCCCGAGCTTTGGCCCTTGTGACAAAGAGCTCGACCGCACTGCGGCTCAGGATGGACGCCGAGTCCTCCTCGTCTTCGCCCGGCACCTCGAGCGGCGGAACGCGGTAGACGCACTCGCCGTCGACGCGCAGAACCTCGCGGCTCGTCGAAAGGATTGTGCAGCGGGGGCAAGCGCGCACGAGAATCTCGACAAAATTCGCCGCAGCGTCGACCACGTGCTCGCAATTATCGAGGACCAACAGCACCTTTTTGCTGCCGATCGAAGCCGCGACCAAAGCCGGCGTGATCTCTCCTCCGCCCAATTGCAGTCCGAGCGCGCCGGCGACCGCCGAGGGCACCAGTTCGGGATCCGGCAGCGAAGCAAGCTCGACGAACCAAGCATCGCCCTCGAATGTCGGAAATATCCGGCGGGTCACTGCCGCCGACAGCACGGTTTTCCCAATCCCTCCCGGTCCCGTCAGCGTCACCACACGATACGCAGACACCAGGTTGCACAGATGCTGCACGATGGTCTCGCGGCCCACCAGGGCCGATGCCGCAATGGGCACATTGGAAGAAAAAGGATGGTCGCCCTCGCTGCGCGGTCTCGGCGTATCCGTTCGCGTCGGGTTGTCTTTCTCCCGGATGGTCCAACTGCCCTGGAGCCGATAACCACGACCTGAAAGGGTTTTCAACATTCCGCGATCCGAACCGAGCGCTCTGCGGATCGCGGATATGTGCACCTGGATCGTATTGTCTTCGACAACCGCCCCCGGCCACACCGTTTTCATGAGGTGGTCTTTGGTCACCAGCTTGCCGGCTGACCTCGCAAGCAACTCGACGATCTCAAGGGGGCGACTTCCGATGGCGACCGGTACGCCACCCACGCGCAGCTCGCGCAGCGCGAGGTCGACCACCCATCCGTCGGATTCGAACACACACGGTTCGGATTGGCCCATTCGGACGTCCTTTTTCAGGGATGGCGCAGCACGCCATCGGTAACGCGGGGCTGTGGTCTTCCCCTTCGCTGCCGCCGCGCTGTCGCAACCCTCGGTTCAGGACCCTTCACTTTCGAGAGGGCCGAAGCAAGAGAAATGCCGACCGAGCGGTTCGGCTGATCCGGGACACGATAGGACTGACGTCGGGAGGAGCGCGGTCGGCATCGCCAGCGCATGGTGATCGTCCGCGCAGAGATGCTCGTGCCGACCCCGGTCCAATTTCAGCTTTTTCAGCTCTGCATCAGGACTCTGCACTTTCCATCCCGCAAACTCGGAGCACAACACGATGTGTCTACGTAGGTCGTCATAACTGCAGACATATGGGAGAGAATAGATGAGCATACTTGGCGTTGTCACCCACAATCCGCAGTTGGTGTTTTCTTCGCGGGCAACCCAAACCGTGTCTGTTGTCGTTAGTGATCCATCCATCCGCCGATCACTCGAGGCTGCCATTAGCGACTCAGGATGGCAGGTTGAGACATTCGCGTCGGCCCAGGAGTACCTGGCCCGTCAGTGCTTTACCGGTCCAAGTTGTGTGATACTCGAGGTTAGCCTGTTGAGCTTCAGTCTTCTGAAGCGCCTTGCCGATCGCGCGAATACGCGGGCTATCCTTATCAACGGTTCTGGCGACGTCATGAGCGTCCATGACATGAAAATGCGTGAGCCGTTCGAGAGCCATCGAGTGTTGAGCGCCGTTCGGGACGCGATGGAGTGCAGCGAGAGGGCGGTCCGCCGGGAGCAACAGATTGAGGCGCTTCGGGTTTGCTATGATTCGCTCAGCGCCCGTGAACGGGAAGTTATGGCTCTGGTGGTCGAGGGGCTGCTCAATAAGCAGGTCGGTCACAAACTGGGCCTCAGCGAAATTACGGTAAAGGCGCATCGCGGCAAGGTGATGAGAAAGATGAAGGCCCCCTCTCTCGCCGAGTTGGTAAGGATGGCGGCGTGGCTTGAGCTATCGCCCGGGCAGCCGGCGCCGGAGGCCCTTCCGGCCTGTCGAGGCGCTGCACGCTCAGAAGCGGAGAAAAGTTCGCTCGCGATCTCGATCCGAGACGTCGGAGTGGTAGGGATAACAATGGCATAACAGCGCCCAGTTTCGTCCTGTCGGGCCCCGAGGCACCGGTCGCGCAGGATAAAACTGGGAGCCGCATTAGGCGGATAGCGTATGTTGCTCGACTAACACGCGAAGGCGCGCTCTCCCGCGTGGGCGGGCCTCTCTACGCCAACGTTGGAGGCCTCACAATGTCGCTTGATGGACAATTTCCTCAAACGCTTCCGTAGACGGCCGACAACCCTCGAACAGCGTATATGGATGGCCGCCTATGGCGCGTCTGTCGTCTTGCGCCTACGGCAGCTTTCCGTGGGTCTCGCTCGTACCGGGTCAATCCTGAAATGCCGCGCTGGGTCGATTTTACCCGTTCGCCAAGTGGCCGGCGAGCGACCGGTATTTGCGCGAGGCAGTCGTTCAGGGCGATCCGCTCTTTGCGAGGTTCTGTAAGTGACCTCGTCAAGGTCGACTTCCACGCCCGGCGCGCCCGGCTGGGCGATGAATCCCTCAAGGTGTAAGGTCGCGGCGGGGCGCGGCGGGCCGCTTTTCCAGTCGAGGCCGCGGCGCCCCGGTGTCCGGACGGTCGCAAGGAGCAAGGAACCGATGCCATTGAGCGCGGAGGGCGCCGCCGTCACCGACGAGGCGCAGCCGTTTTCGTATCAGACCGGCGCCGCCGGGCGGACGATTCCGCGCGCGGTCGCGGTCGAGGCGCCGGTCGAGTTCGTTCTCGGCGGGTCGCCTTTCGCCGTGATGATGGCGACGCCGAATGATCTCGACGATTTCGCCTACGGATTCCTGTTCACGGAAGGGATCATCGAGCAGCCCACGGACATTCGCAGCATTGAGACGAGCCAAACGGATCTCGGCTGGCGACTCGACATCGCGCTGACCGGAGAGAAGCTGAAGACGCATTTGGCGCGCAGGCGCGCGATCAGCGGACGTTCGGGTTGCGGTCTCTGCGGCGTCGAGGACCTTCAGAATCTGGCGATCACGCCCCGCCCGGCGCCGGCTACGGCGCCCGTCCCCCCGGCCGCGATCGGCGCGGCGCTCGCCGAGCTCGAACGGCGTCAGCCGCTCAACGCCCTGACCCGCGCGGTGCACGGCGCGGCATGGTGCGGCTGCGACGGACGCATCGCTCTCATGCGCGAGGACGTCGGACGCCACAACGCCCTCGACAAGGCGATCGGCGCGGTGTGGCGCGCCGGCGGCGACGCGCGCGACGGATTCTTCGTCATCACGAGCCGCTGTTCGTTCGAGATGGTGGCCAAGGCGGCCATTTTCGGCGCGGGCACGCTCGTGTCGCTGTCCGCCCCGACGTCGCTGGCGCTCGAGCGCGCCCGGGCCTCGGGCGTCACAATCATCGCGGTCGCCCGCGCCGACGGGGCGATCGCCTTCGGCAACGGGAGCGGTCAGCGATCCGTGGGGTCCGAGCCGTGAGAGCGCGGCAGCGAGACCTTGGCTCGACCGCCGCTCTTCGCCGTTCCGGCCACGCCTGAAGCCGCCGTCGATGTTTCGCTGGCGCTTGCCCAATTTCACCCGGATGCTGGTTGGCCAGCACATCGTCAACGGCCTGAGCGTCGGCGCCGGCGTTCTGGCGATCGCGATCGGAGCGACGGCGCTGTTCGGTTTCGCCGCCGGCCAGCCTGCAACGCTCGGGGCCATTTCCGCCAGCATCTCCGACCTGCCCGCGCCGTGGCGCGAGAAGGCGCGGTCGCTCGTACTCGGGTTCGCCTTCGCGCTGATCTCGACCTCAACCATCCAGCTCGCGCTGCCCCGGCCGCCAGTTGCGCTTGCCGCCATCGGGGTCATCGCTTTCTGTAGCGGCATGATCACGGGATGGGGCCGCTGGGCCGTTGCGCTTGGGATGCAGGCGCTCATTCCCGTGGTGTTCGTGCTCGGTTTTCCCCGCGAGAGCTTCGCCGTGGCGTTGAGGATCCAGGTCCTGTTCGCAGCCGGCGGCTTCGCTTATATCGCGTTCGCATTGCTCGCGACGGTTGTCACCGACGCAAGCGCTCGTCGCCTCCTCGCCAGCGAAACGATCCGGGAGCTCTCCCTCTACCTGCGCGCCGTGGCCGCGGCGTTCGATCCGGAAACGGACTTCGAGCAAGCCTATGGGGCGGCGATCCGCCAGCAGGCTGCGCTGTCGGAGCAATTGCAGTCGGCGAGAGCCCTGCTGCTCGATCACGCCCGGCCCGGCTCGGAGAGCTTGCGGCTCGCGGCGACGATCGGCGTTTTGCTCGACGCTTTCGACGCGCTCGTCGCCGCCCAGTGCGACATCACAAAGATTCGCGCTGCGCCGTCGACGGAGTTGCTCAGGCACATCGGCGCCGCGTTGCGGGTCGGCGCGCTGGACCTCGATCATCTCAGTCTCGAGATCCTGGCGACGAGCAGACCGACGCTGCCGCCAGACCATCAACTGGCGATCGACGCCCTGCGGCGCGAGGCGGCGCGGCAGGACAAAGCCGAAACGGCGGATCCGGCCGCGCGCGCCGCGCTTGGCGCCGCAACCGAGCGTCTTTCGCTCGCGCTCGGTTATATCCGCCGGCTCGAGAAGGCCCTGTCGGACGACCGGACGGCCGAGGCGGCGATCGGGGGAGTCGATCTGGGGGCGTTTCTCCCCAAGCGGTC
Source organism: uncultured Alphaproteobacteria bacterium (assembly GCA_963822215.1). Classification (GTDB taxonomy): domain Bacteria; phylum Pseudomonadota; class Alphaproteobacteria; order Rhizobiales; family Beijerinckiaceae; genus Roseiarcus. Next base: position 420,996 of record CAWGGX010000010.1, on the reverse strand, counting down.
CTATTCCTGGGCCTCGCTCCAACCGCACTTCACCATCGCCTCTCCGGTCCTGCGTTATTCGCTTCGCCTGGCGCTGGCGATGATGGCCGGCGCGATCGTCGCACAGTTTCTCGGCGATTTAGGACACGGAAACTGGGTGCTCCTCACCATCGCGGTGATCATGCGCGGCAGCTACGGACAGACCAAGACGCGCCGGGACGATCGCGTGATCGGAACGCTGGTCGGCTGTGTCGTCGCGGCGGGCGCGGTCGCCTGGCTGCCCGCGGTCGCGCTGGTGGCGGCGCAGGGACTCGCGGTCGTGGTCATCCACAGTTTTTTGCGCCTCAACTATCGCCTGTCGTCGGTCGGCGCCTCCGTCATGGCTCTGGTCTCCCTCCATCTCATCCAGCCGGATCTGCCCGCGCCGATTGTGGCTCGGCTGGCCGACACCCTGATCGGCGCCGCGATCGCCCACCTCTTCAGCTACGTTTGGCCGCACTGGGAGTTTTCCGACGCGCCGAACATCGCCGCGCGTGTACAGGCCCGGCTCGCCGCCTTCGCCGAGGTGGCGCTGAACGCCGCCGCGCCTGTCCAGGATTACCGTTTGGCGCGCAAGAATGTGATTGAGGCGATCGCCGCGCTGTCTGATTCGGCCGGCCGGATGAGCGTGGAGCCGGTCGCCGCGCGAAAGGGTCTCGAGGAAATGGCGGCGCTCCTGATCGCGGCGCACGGGTTCATCGCCCAGCTTTCGGCCGCGCGCCTCGACATACGGGCCGGCGCGCCGGCGCCGGACGCCCAGACGCGCGCTTGGCTCCGGACGCGGCTCGCTCCCAAGCCGGGCGAATCAAGCCCCGCCGCGGCCATCCCTTCGGGTCCGCTCGCGGTGGCGGCGCTCGCCGTCATCTCGGCCGCCGAGCGCTATCGGCAGGCCGCCCGGGAAGAGCTCGCCGGCGGATAGCGCCAGCCGGTCGAGGAAGCGGAGAGCTCTCGCGAGGACCGCATAAAAAAGCCGCTTTCATGAGACGCACTTGACGCCCAGGAGCGCCGGACGATGCGAAACCGGCGTCAAACGACGACGTTGAGAAACGGGCTGGGCCTGCAACCGGAGGACTACCCTGATGGCGAATGTCGACTTTTCTTATCCTATGGGGCGGACGTCCCGCTTTCTGGACGTCTCGCCGCTGATCGAGGCGCTGCGCTTCCAGCCCGAAGACTTCGACTTCGAGAAAGGCTGGCTCAATCATGTGCCGAGCCGGCACCGGTTCCAGTTCGACTCGGCCGGACGAGTGACGGTCGAGGCGAACTGCCGATGCGCGGCCATGTCGGTCAAACCCGAGCAGACCGACGACCTGGTGGCGACTTACAACGTCTGGCGGCGCGAGTACTGGCTGCCGATCGAGACGAACCGCGAGTTCGCCTCCCACTTCGACCGGCCGAACGCCTGGGTCCGGCTTTTCCGGGACGTCCGGATGGCGTTCCGGCGGTTCCTGCGCCGCGAGCAATCGGTTGGGCTTCCTGTCGCCGATCTCGCGGACGCCCGCATAACGGCCGCCGAATAGCCGCAACATCGCGGGCAGCGCGATGACCCGGAACCAACAAACGGCGCGGCTTGAACGCCGCGCCGAGGTGGATGAGTGCGTCTGCCGCCTTCGTCTTCCCTTGCGACTGGCGACGAACCGTCTAGACTTCCACGGACTTCCGTGGAGGGGCGACTCATGGGCGGCTCTGTCGCCGTGTTCGACGTGGGCAAGACCAACGTCAAGCTCATCGCCTTCGATCGCGACGGCAAAGTCGTTGCCGAACGATCCCAGCCAAATGCGCCGCTCGCGCCTGACGCACGCTGGCCGTACCTCCGGCTCGACACCGAACGGGCCTGGGCTTTCCTCCTGGCGTCGTTGAAGGACGTCGGCGCGGCGACGCCGATCGAGGCCATATCCGTCGCCGCGCACGGCGCGGCCGGGGTGCTGGTGACCGAGGACGGCGTCGCGGCGCCGCCGGTCGATTACGAATTCGATGGTTTCGCGGCGGTCGACGCCGATTACGATGCGATCCGGCCGCCGTTCGACGAGACCTTCTCGCCGCATCTGTCGCGCGGGCTCAATCTCGGGCGGCAGATCTTTTTTCTCGCGCGGACGTGTCCGGCCGATTTCGCCCGCGCCCGCGCTTTTCTCGCCAACCCGCAGTTCTGGTCCTGGCGACTGTCCGGCGTACCGGCCTCGGAGGTCACATCGCTCGCCGCGCACGCGGACCTCTGGCGGCCAAAAGAAGGAAGGCTGTCGAGCCTCGTCGAGCGGGCCGGCTGGGGCCGGCTGTTCCCGCCGTTGCGCAAGGCCTGGGATACGCTTGGTCCGCTCCGGCCCGACGTCGCCGCGGCGACCGGACTGCCGGCGGACGTCCGGGTGATCTGCGGCGCGCACGATTCGAACGCTTCGCTGGTTCCTTACCTCGCCGCGCGCAGCGACCCGTTCACCGTCGTTTCGACCGGAACCTGGGTGATCATCATGGCGGTCGGCGGCACAGGGACGCTCGACCCGAACGCCGATATGATCGCCAATGTCGACGTCCTCGGCCGCCCGGTGCCGACGGCCCGTCTCATGGGCGGGCGCGAGTTCGCCGTCCTCGCGGGAGAACGCCCCGCGACGGCGGAAGAACCCGACGTCGCAGCGGTCGTCGCCTCGGGCGTCATGGCGATGCCGGCCTTCAGCGATCAGGGCGGGCCGTTCGCCGGCCGCAAGGGCTGGATCGAGGGCCCACCGCCGCCAACGCCGGCTGCTCGGGCCGCGCTTGCGACCGTCTATTCGGCGCTGATGACCGCCCATATGCTCCGGCGGCTCGAGGCGCCGGGCGATATCATCGTCGAGGGCGGCTTCAACCGGACGCCGGCCTTTTCCGCCACGCTCGCCGCGCTTATGCCCGGGCGCACGGTTGTCGTCGCGCCGGCCTCCGGCGCCGCCGAGGGCGCGGCCATGCTGGCGCGCTGGGGCGAGCCGCATGAGCCCCCCAAGCTGGCGCCAGCGCATGCATGGGACGTGCCGGGGCTCATCGACTATGCGGACCGATGGCGACGCGGCTTGTCGCGCGTCACGCCGGAGGCCTGACTCCCGTTTCGGTCAGCTCCCCCGGGCGCCTTGTCCTCGGCGTGCGTGCTTGCTTAGTTGCGTGAGAACCGGTCGCAGGGGGAAACGGCCATGGCTTACGGCTACATGCCAGCGGAGCGCGCGGATCTCGACGCGCGGGCGCGCAACATCCTCGACGCGTGCCCGGACGTCGGCAGCCTCATCCGGCGCGGACTTGCCGTTGATCCCAAACGCGAGGCGCTCGTCTATCTGCGCACGGCGCTCGATCCCTCTCCCGTCGTTACGCGCGCGGGCGAATTCCTCGGCCTCCTCGAAGCGGCGCGGATATGGCTCCGGCAAAACGGCGTGGGACCAAGCGATGTCGTCGCGATCCTCGCTCCGAACGTCACCGCGACAGCAGTCGCTTATTGGGCGGCGATGAGCTTCGCAGTCGTCCAGCCGCTCAACCTTCTCTTCAGCCGCGAGGCGATCGCCGCACAGCTCAGCGCGGTCCAGGCCAAGATGGTCTTTACGCCGCCGCCCGGAGCGCCCGGCGGCCTCTACGAGAAGGTCGAAAGCTTGGGCGCGCTCGCGCCGAGCCTTGAGCAGATCGTCGTTTTGCCGATGGACGGCCGTGTCGCCTTCGGCGACGACACGATCGTCCCCGCCGCGCCGAACCTCGCGCCCGAGACGGCGCGGCCCGACGCCCTCGCCGCGCTGCTCCCGACCGGCGGGACGACCGGCGTCCCCAAGATCGTGCCGCTCACGCATCGCAACATCGTCGCCTCGTCCGTCGCCTCGATGCTCGCCTTGGACGTGCGGCCGGACGACCGCGTCGTGGTCGCGCTGCCGCTCTTCCATGTCGGCGGCGCCTTCTGCACGAGTCTGGCGGCTTTCGGCGCCGGCGCGACCATGATCCTGCCAACCGCGGCCGGGTTCCGCAACCCTGACGTCGTCAGGAACTACTGGCGAATTCTCGATGCGCATCACGTGACGATCGGCGCCCTGGTGCCGACCGGACTGGCCGCCGCCGCCGAGTCGGACTCCCGCGGTTGTGATCTTTCGCGGCTGCGGCTGTTTGCGACCGGCGCGTCGGTGTGTCCGCCCGAGATCGAACGGCGCCTTTTGCGCGTCTGGCCGGGCGAATGCGTCAGGCAGGTTTACGGGATGACGGAATTCGCCGGCGCCATCACCCAAACGCCCTGGGACCGCGAGCAGCGCCCCGGCTCGGTGGGGCTGCCAAACGCGCTGGTCGGTGTCGCCGTGCTGGCCGGCGGAACGCTCCATCGGGGGCCTTCGCCGACCGGAGAGATCGTCGCGCGCGGACCGCAGATGTTCGGAGGCTACTTCGACCCGAGACAGGCGGGCGCGACGTTGCATGACGGCTGGATTCGATCGGGCGATCTCGGACGGATCGGCGAGGACGGCGAAGTCTATGTGACCGGCCGCGCCAAGGACGTCATCATCCGCAGCGGCCACAACATCGATCCGGCGACGATCGAGGATGTGGCGATGCGCTTTCCGGGCGTCGGCCTCGCCGCGGCGGTCGGACGGCCGGACGCCTATGCCGGCGAGACGCCCATGCTGTTCGTCACGCCCTCGCCCGGCGCCGCCATCGACGCCGAGGCCCTCGCCGGCTTCGTCCAGGCGGGCGTGATCGAGCCGCCGGCCCGGCCTCGCGCCATCGTCATGATCGACGAGATGCCGGTGACGCCGGTCGGCAAGATCTTCAAGCCGCGCCTGCGGGAAATCGCGGCGGAGGCGGCGGCGCGCGAGGCGCTGGCGGCCGTCGTTCCCGGCGAGGCGTACGAGGTCGCGGCCCGCCATGCCGACAGCGGCCTCGTCGTGACCGCCAAGGTGCCGCCTGCGGCGGCGGACGAGGCGCGCGAGGCGCTCGGCAGGTTTCCCGTCCGGTTCGAGATCGTCGCGCTCTGACGCCGCCTCTTGACCTCCGTCCTTCCGGCGACGCCTTCGCTGCGCCCGGAGCGGGACGCGGCCCGGTCGAATTGCTTCTTGCCCTAGACTTTTTGAAGATGCGCGATTTCTTGCGAAAAACCGGCGCCCGCTTTTCGCGTCCCGCTCTAGCCGCCCAATGTCCGCTCCAGCACGGCGCGATAGGCTTCGACGATATTCCGCGCCTTGAAGCGTTCGAATTCCCCGCGCTCGTGCAACGTCTCGATCGAATGTTTCAAAGGCTCCTGCTGCGACAGCAGGCGCTCGACGCCGTGCTCGATGTCTTCGAGCCGCGTGGGATCGCAGGCGTAGCCGATCGCATCGGGCTCGAAGAAACCGTCGATGCCCCAGCCGCGCGGATGAAGTACGGGCAGGCCGGCAAACAGCGCTTCGATAAAGACCATTCCGAAGGTCTCGCGCCGCGACGGCGCCAGAAAAGCGGCATAGCCGCGCAGCGTCTTGCCGAGCGCGTCGGCCGTTACGGGGCCCTTGAGCGACACGAAGGCTTCCGCTCCGGCGGACCTGATCGTCTCGTCGACGGCCAGAAGCGTTTTCGCAGAGCCTCCCCCATAGACGTCCAGCCCTATCGTCGGACGGCTCTTCGAGAGATGAACGATGGCCTTGGTGAGGAGCTCGAAATTCTTGCGGCGATACGAATCGAGATTGAACACCGAAACGCACCTCGGTTCCGCCACGACCGGAGAGGGAGAAAAGTCCTCGTTCTGCACGATGTATGGGATGACGACGGCCTTCGACCGATCGGCGGCGAAGAAACGATCGATCTTGTCGAGCGTCCAGGGGGAGCAGCAGACGATCCGATCGGCCTCGGCGAGAATCGCTTTCCATTTCTGGGCCAGGTCCCGGCGTACGCTGAGGATCTTCAGATCGGTGTCGCCCCAAATGTTCACGACGAATGGGCGCTTGAGCGCGCGCGCGATTTTAAACCCGACCAGCCCTTCGACGGAGAGCTTGTGAAGGTGAAGGGCGTCGACGGCGATGTCCTGGCTCCCGAGGTCCTCGAGAATCCAGTCCGCCACCCGCTCCAGGCGGGTTTCGAGGAACAGGCCACGCGGAGGCGCCCCGTAGGCGATCGCCTTTCGATCCGGACCGAAATCGAGGCCGGCGATCCGCGAAGACCAGCTTACCCGATTCAGCGAGTATACAACGTGCCGATATCCATGGGTTTCCGAGATGAGCTTTCGCACGGCGGAAGTCTTGGCCATCGCCAAGGGATCTGGAAAGTCCGCGCTGATGTGCAAAATCGTCCTGCCCAATATGGATACTCCGAAGCCGATCCAGCGATATTGAACGAGCGCTACGCCGTCGGGGCGCCATCCCGATCCGGCGTCAGCTAGACTTTGCTTTTTGATGTGTCAACGCTCCGAAGCCGTCTCCGGGCGGCCGCGCCATATTGATCGGATCAGGTTATGGCGCGCCGCGCCGCGCGGGTCTAAAGAGGGCGTGAAAAAGTCTTGAGGGATAAGATGTCATGAACGCCGAGCACGGTCCATTCTTCACCCGTCGCCCGCATCCCGCGCCGGTCGCAGCCGACGTGCGTGCAACGATGCTGGAGGATCCCGGCTTCGGGCGGGTGTTCACCGACCACATGGCGACGATCCGCTGGACGCAGGAGCGCGGATGGTGTGACGCCGAGATCCGCGCCCGCGAACCGTTCATTCTCGATCCGGCGGCGGCAGTGCTGCACTACGCTCAGGAGATCTTCGAGGGCCTCAAGGCCTATCGCCTGAGCGACGGCGGCGTGGCCCTGTTCCGCCCCGAGCAGAACGCCCGCCGCTTCCAGGCGTCGGCCGAGCGACTGGCGATGCCCGTGCTTTCGGAAGCCGCCTTTCTCCGCTCGATCGAGGAACTGATCAAGATCGACGCGAGTTGGGTCCCCGGCGGCGACGGCAGCCTCTACCTGCGTCCCTTCATGTTCGCGTGCGAGTCGTTTCTCGGCGTCCGCCCGGCGTCCGAATATTGGTACGTCGTGATCGCCTCGCCGGTCGGCGCGTATTTCAAGGGCGGCAAGAAGGCGGTGACCGTCTGGCTCTCGGACGATTACACTCGCGCCGCCCCCGGCGGCACCGGGGCCGCCAAATGCGGCGGCAATTACGCCGCGAGCCTCGTCGCCCAGGCGGAGGCGATGAAGCACGGCTGCGACCAGGTCGTCTTCCTCGACGCCGCCGAACGCAAGTGGGTCGAGGAACTCGGCGGCATGAACGTCTTCTTCGTGTTCGACGACGGCTCGCTGCAAACCCCGCCGCTCAGCGGCACGATCCTGCCGGGCGTCACCCGGGACGCCATCATCACGCTGGCCAAGGCCGAAGGCCGGACGGTGCGCGAAGAGCGTTTCAGCTACGAGCAGTGGAAGGCCGACGCGGCGAGCGGTCGGCTGCGCGAATCCTTCGCCTGCGGCACCGCGGCGGTCGTCACCCCGATCGGCGAAATCCGGTCGACCGACGGCGGTTTCGTCATCGGCAACGGCTCGGGCGGCGAGACGGCGGAGAGCCTCAAGGCCAAGCTCGTCGGCATCCAGCGCGGCGACGTCGCCGACGCTTACGGATGGGTGCGCAAGGTGATGTGATCGCCGCGGCCGAACCCACACGCCTTGCGGGCCCAGGCCGCTGAGTTCTCACCCTTTTACATATTTACATAGGCCCCCGGCGCGTCGCCCAGAGGCGGCAGGCCGGCCTCGGTCGCGCCTATGCGCGGCGGATCGACCGTCTTCCCCGAGCCCGACCCGTCTAGCCACGCTTCCCAGGCCGGCCACCACGACCCCTCGTAAGACGGGGCTGAGGCAACCCATGTGTCCGGCTCGACGTAGCGGTCGCCGCGCCCCATCGTCATGAGCTGGTAGGAGCCGCGCGCGTGCGCGGGCGGGTTGACGATGCCGGCATTGTGGCCGCCGGAGGCCAGCGCGAAAGTCACGTCGGTGTCGGTGAACAGCCTGACCTTGTAGACGGAGCGCCAGGGCGCGATATGGTCGCGCCCCATGCCGACGACGAAGATCGGCGCGCGGATGTCGCGCAGCGCGATCTTGCGGCCGTCGACCGCGAAGCGTCCCGAGGTCAAGCGGTTCTCGAGATAGAGGGCGTGTAGATACTGGCTGTGCATGCGGGCGGGCATTCGGGTCTGATCGGCGTTCCAGGCCATAAGGGCCGACATCTCGTCGCGCTCGCCGAGCACGTATTGGCGGATCATCTTGCCCCAGACGAGCTCGTCCGAGCGCAGGGCCTGAAAGGCGCCCGACATCTGGCGGCTGTCGAGATAGCCCTGATCCCACATGAGATCGTCGAGCAGCATCACCTGCCCTTCGTCGAGGAAGATCATGATTTCGCCGGCCTCGGCAAAATCGGTCTGGGCGGCAAGCAGGGTCAGGCTGGCGATACGGTCGTCGCCGTCGCGGGCCAGGGTCGCCGCTGCGATCGCCAGGATCGTACCGCCGAGGCAATAGCCGCAGGCGTGAACTTTCTCGCCTGGAACGATCGTCGTGACCGCGTCCAGCGCCGCCTCCACCCCGAGGCGGCGGTAGTCGTCGAGAGCGATTTCGCGGTCGCGCGCGTCGGGGTTCTTCCACGATACGATGAACACCGTATGCCCGCGCTCGACCAGCCAGCGGACCAGCGAGTTCTGCGGCTCGAGATCGAGGATGTAATACTTCTCAATCCACGCTGGGATGATCAGGATCGGCTGCGCCGAAACCTTCGCCGTCGTCGGCTCGTACTGGATCAACTCCATGAGATCATTGCGGAACACGACCTTACCGGGCGTGATGGCGACAACCCGTCCGACCTCGAACTTTTCCGCTCCGGCCGGCGGCCGGCCGGCGAGCATGCGGTCGGCGTCTTCCATCCAGTAAACGGCGCCGCGCATGAGATTGAGACCGCCCTCCTTCGTGGTCTTGGCGATGCTCACAGGATTAAGCCACGGAATGTTGCTCGGCGAAACCACGTCGATCGCCGCCCGCGTCATGAAGGCAACCTCGGCCTCGCGGTCGCGAACGAGGCCAGGCACGTCGTGGGCAGCCGCCGCCCACCACGCCTCGATCCCGAGAAAGTTCTGGACGTAGACGTTGAACGGCCATTGCGACCAGCCGGGATCGGCGAACCGCCGGTCGTTCGGCGCAGGCTCGAAAGGCGAGGCAAGGCGCCCGTTCGCCGGCGCAAGGGGCAGCCAGAGGCTGAGCCGCGCCGCCGTCATGGCCGCGCTTTGCATGAGTTCGAGGCGCTTTCCGGGCGCCTGGGCGAGGTGTAGCGCCCAGTCTGCCCAGGTTTGGACGAGCGCGTTCGGCGAGATCCCCTGCGTGGCGCGCGCGAGCATGGCGCGGGCCATCCGATCCAGGGTGCGATAATTAGGCCGGTTGTCGCGGGCTTGACTTGGCCTTACGTGGGGAGAGACGTCTGGCGCCTTGGCCCGTTCGAGCACGCGGGTCTCAAGCGCCTCCGCCATGGCCCGATCGCGTTGTTCCGCCGGCAGGAGCGACACGGTCTCTTCTTTCGGCTGATCCAGCATAGCTTTCGTCCTCAACACGCCTCCTCAGTCGTTTTTCACGCTAGCCCTGCCGAATTTCACTTGCCTTGATCCCGGTCAATCGCCGATGCGGACGCTGGCGCGGGCGGATGCGGCCCGGCGTCGCCCAGCTCGGTTAGCCCGTGAATCCCCGTCCTGCGGCTACGCTTCCGCCGGGCGCGCCCTGTCGAGCGCCTCCCGCCAAACGCGCGCGTCAGGTCTTCGACGGCGTAAAGCTGGCGACGAGTTCATGAGCGCCAGCGGGATAGGCGAGCGTGACCTGGGTCACCGGCTGCCCCGCGAGCCAGGTGCGCCGCTCGACGACCAGGCAGGGCGCGCCTTCGGCGATGCGCAGCGCGCCGGCGGTGTCGCGATCCGCGGCTGCGGCGCGGATGCGATGCTCGGCGGTCGTCCAGGGCTGCTGCGCCACGAGCCACGCGCCGGGCGACAGCGTCGCGAAGGATTCCTCCGCCGCCGACGGGACAGCTGCCAGGCTGATCAGCCGATCCTCGTAGCAGAAGGGCCGCTGGCCCGCGTCGTGCCGGCAGGCGATTGCGAGCAGCGGCGCGCCCGCCGGCGCGTCGATGCGGTCGCAGTCCGCCCGTGTTGCCCGGCGCTTCCGCCGCGCCAGCACCTCGAACCGGTAAGGCAGGCCGAGCGCGGCGACATCGGCGCCGACGTCGCCGATTTCGAGCACCGCCGACTGGCCATGGGGGCGCATCACGAAGCTGCCGGCCTTGCGGCGCCGCTCGATCAGGCCCGCGCGGGCGAGCTCGGTCAACGCCTTGCTGACCGTCATGCGCGAGCAGCCGTAAAGCTCGGTCAGCTCGTGCTCATAAGGAATCCGGTAGCCTGGCGGCCATTCGCCGCTGAGAATTTTCGTTTCGATCCCGGCGATGATGCGGCTATGCAACGAGGGCCGCCCGTCGTCGCCGCGGTTCGCGCGCCCGCCGTTGCTGTCGGCCATCGCCGCCGCAGCCTGTCCCACCTGCATGGCCGTGCTCCCTCCGTTTGCCGCCTCTTTAGGCGCCGGTCGCCGCGGCGAGCCGTTTCAGGGTGTCGCCGAACCGCGCTGCAATCGTCTCACGGCGGCGGTGGCGCCCCTCGCTCACGACCTTGCAGCCACCGCTCCAGACGCAGTCGACAAGACCGCGCGCGCCGCCAAAGATCCACGTATCGAGGATGGCGTCGTCGGCGCGGCCGGCGATGAGCGGCGAATCGCCTTTCAGCGACACGATATCAGCCACGGCGCCGGGCGCGAGCGCGCCGCCGCGCCGGCCGAGCGCCTGCGCCCCGCCAGCCGCGGCGGCGCCGAACAGCGCCCTGCCGGTCGAGCCGCCGCGACGCGCGCAGAGGTTGCGCGCGCGCTGAACAAGGCGCTGCGCATATTCGAGCATGCGCAGCTCGCCCGAGACCGTGATCTCGACGTTGGAATCCGAACCAACGCCGAACCGCCCGTCGGCATCGAGAAAGGCCGCCGCCGGAAAAACGCCGTCGCCGAGATTGGCCTCGGTGATTGGGCAGAGGCCCGCGACTGCGCCCGACCGCGAGATCGCGCGAACCTCGCCCTCGTCCACGTGCGTCGCGTGAACGAGACACCAGCGCTGATCGATGTCGGCGTGATCGAAAAGCCAGCGCACGGGACGCGCGCCAGACCACGCCACGCAGGCGTCGATCTCACCCGTCTGCTCCGCGATATGGATGTGGATCGGCCCATCGCCCGCGAGCGCGACAGCGCCGGCAAGCTCCTCGGGCGTCGCAGCGCGCAGCGAGTGCGGCGCGACGCCGACGCGGACCGCGGGGCCAAGCGCGCGGCGACAGTCGACCAAAAGCGCGGCGTAGGAGTCGAGATCGTTGACGAAGCGGCGCTGCTCGGCGCGCGCGGGGCGCCCCAAAACCTGCCCGCGCATAGAACACCGGCAAAAGCGTGAGCCCGACGCCCGTCTCGGCCGCCGCGGCGCCGATCCGCTCCGCTATCTCCGCCCGGTTGGCGTAGGGCGCGCCGGAGACGTCGTGGTGGAGGTAGTGAAACTCGGCGACGGCGCCGAAGCCCGCTTCCAGCATCTCGACATAGGCCTGAGCGGCGATCGCCTCGACGTCGTCGGGGGTCGTCGCGAGCGCGAGACGATACATCGCATCGCGCCAGGTCCAGAAACTGTCCGCCGCGTCGCCTCGCCTCTCCGCAAGGCCGGCCATGGCGCGCTGGAACGCGTGCGAATGCAGGTTGCCGATCGCCGGGACGCCGATCCCGCAGCGCTCGTCGCCGGCTTCAGCGGCCGAGTCGAGCTCGACCGCGCCGATCGACGCGCCGTCGATCCGGACCCGAACGTTCGAGGCCCAGCCTTGCGGCGTCAGCGCCCGCTCGAAATGCAACGTCGTCATCGTCCCGCCTGCGCTTGACTCGATTATGTCTATACATTAAACGCTCTCCGAAGCCAAGAGGCGAGGGTGCGGACAATGGCGCCGGCGAGTGAGGCAATGACGATCTGGCGAAACGCCCGGCTCGCGACCGTCGCCAAGGGCGCCCCCGGCCTCGGCGTCGTCGAGCGCGGCGCTATCGTCGCCCGCAGCGAGCGCATCGTTTTCGCGGGGCCCGAATTGGACGCGCCGGCGGCGCCGAACGACGCCCGGACGATCGACTGCGAGGGCCGCTGGATCACGCCGGGGCTGGTCGACTGCCACACCCATCTCGTCTACGCCGGCAGCCGGGCGGCGGAATTCGAGGCGCGTCTCGCCGGCGCCACCTACGAGGAGATCGCGCGGGCCGGCGGCGGCATCGCCTCCACCGTCCGCGCGACGCGCGCGGCGAGCGAGGACGAGCTTGTCGGCCAGTCGCTGCCGCGTCTCGACGCACTGATCGCCGAGGGCGTCACGACGGTCGAGATCAAGTCCGGCTACGGCCTCGATCTCGCGACCGAGCGCAAGATGCTGCGCGTCGCGCGCCGCCTCGCGGCGGAGCGTCCGGTCGAGGTTCGCGCGACCTTTCTCGGCGCGCACGCGCTGCCGCCGGAGTATGCGCAGGACCGCGAAGGCTATGTCGTAGAGGTTGCGAACGCGATGCTGCCGACGCTCGCGTCGGAAGGGCTGGTGGATGCGGTCGACGGATTCTGCGAGGGCATCGCCTTCTCGCACGACGAAATCCGCCGCATCTTTTTGCGCGCTAAGGCTCTGGACCTTCCCGTCAAGTTGCATGCCGAGCAATTGTCGAACTGCGGCGGCGCCGCGCTTGCGGCCGAATTCGGCGCGCTTTCCGCCGAACATCTCGAATATGTCAATGAAGACGACGTCGTCGCGATGGAGCGCGCGGGCGTCGTGGCCACGCTTGCGCCCGGCGCCTTCTACATGCTGCGCGAGACGAAGGCGCCCCCGATCGACCTCTTCCGCCGGCACGGCGTGCCGATGGCGGTCTCGACCGACTGCAACCCCGGCACCTCGCCGATGACCTCGCTCCTGCTGGCGCTCAACATGGCCGCGACGCTCTTTCGCCTGACTGTCGAGGAATGTCTCGCGGGCGTCACGAGGAACGCCGCCCGCGCGCTAGGGCTCGAGGCGGAGACCGGCTCGCTCGAGCCCGGCAAATGGGCGGATCTGGCGATCTGGGACATTGAACGACCGGCGGAGCTCGTCTACCGCCTCGGCTTCAATCCCCTGCACGCCCGCATATGGAGAGGACGATGACGGTCCGTCTCGTCGGCGGCGGCGCCTCGCTTGCGGACTGGCGTGCGATCTACGCGGGCGCCCGCGTCGCGCTCGATCCCGCAACCGCCCGGCGCGTTGAGGCGGCCGCCGCCGCCGTCGCGCGCATCATCGCACGCGGCGAGCCGGTCTATGGGGTGAACACCGGCTTCGGCAAGCTGGCCAGTGTCCGGATCGCCGACGCGGACCTTGTCCAGCTGCAGCGCAACATCGTGCTCTCGCACGCCGCCGGCGTCGGCGAGCCTGCTTCCGCCGCCGCAACGCGGCTGATGATGGCGCTGAAGCTCGACTCGCTTGCCCAGGGCGCGTCCGGCGTGCGTCCGGCGACGCTCGCGCTGCTCGAGGCGATGCTCGCGCGCGGCGTCACGCCCGTTGTGCCGGCGCAAGGGTCGGTCGGCGCCTCGGGCGACCTCGCGCCGCTCGCCCACATGACCGCGGCGATGATCGGCGTCGGCGAGGCGGCCTTCGGCGCCGAGGTCCTCCCGGCGTCGGCCGCCCTTGAACGCGCCGGACTTTCCCCGTGCGAACTTGGGCCGAAGGAGGGACTCGCGCTCCTCAATGGCACGCAATTCTCGACTGCGCACGCGCTGGCGGGCCTGTTCGAGGTCGAACGCGTGTTCCGCGCGGCGCTGGTGACCGGCGCCCTCTCGACCGACGCGGCGCGCGGCTCCGACGCCCCCTTCGATCCGCGCATCGTGGCGTTGCGCCGGCATCGGGGCCCGCGCGAGGTCTCGGCGACCCTCGCTGCGCTCATGGCCGGCAGCGCGATCCGCGAGTCTCACCGCCACGGCGATCCACGCGTGCAGGACCCGTATTGCCTGCGCTGCCAGCCGCAGGTGATGGGCGCCTGCCTCGATCTTCTGCGCCAGGCGGCTGCGACGCTCGCCGACGAGGCGAACGCCGTCACCGACAATCCGCTGATCTTCCCGGAGGACGATGTCGCGCTCTCGGGCGGCAATTTCCATGCCGAACCGGTCGCCTTCGCCGCCGACGTGATCGCACTTGCCGTCTGCGAGATCGGCTCGCTCGCGGAGCGACGCGTCGCGATGCTGGTCGATCCGGCGTTGTCGGGACTGCCGGCTTTCCTGACGCCGCGCCCGGGCCTGAATTCCGGCTTCATGATTCCGCAGGTGACCGCCGCGGCGCTCGTCTCCGAGAACAAGCAGCGCGCCTATCCGGCCAGCGTCGACTCGATCCCGACCTCCGCCAACCAGGAGGATCACGTCTCGATGGCGGCGCATGGCGCCCGGCGCCTCGCGGCGATGGCGCAGAACGCCGCTCATATCGTGGCGATCGAGGCGCTCGCCGCGGCCCAGGCGATCGAGTTCCATGCGCCCCTGAAGTCGAGCGGCGCCCTCGAGGCCGTACGCGCCCGGCTACGCCGCGACGCGCCGCGGCTCGAAGACGACCGCTACCTCCACCCCGACATTGCCGCCGCCGCCGCGCTGATCGCATCGGACGAACTCGTCGCCGCCGCAGGCGACGTCCGCTGGCCGGAGCTCGACGGATGACGCTGGATTGGCTTCGCATCGAGCGGCGCGAAGCGCCGCTGATCGTCAGCATCCCGCACGCCGGGACGGACCTCGCCGAATATGAGCCGCGCTTCGTCAGCCCGTGGCTCGCGCGGCGCGACGCCGACTGGCATATCCCGGCGCTTTACGACTTCGCTAAGTCGCTCGGCGCGACGATTGTGCAAACCAAGATCTCGCGCTCGATCATCGACGTGAACCGCAATCCCGACGGCGTCTCGCTCTATCCGGGCCAGGCCACGACGGAGCTCTGCCCGACGACCAGCTTCGACGGCGAGCCGCTCTATCTCGAGGGCGAGGCGCCCGGCGCGGCCGAGATCGCCGAGCGCCGCGCCCTCTACTATGCGCCCTATCACGAGGCGCTAGGACACGAGATCGCCCGCCTGCGCGCAACCCACCCGCGCGTGGCGCTCTACGACGCGCATTCGATCCGCTCCGTCATTCCGCGCCTCTTTGCGGGCGAGCTGCCGGTCTTCAACCTTGGAACGAATTCCGGCCGAAGTTGCTCGGCCGCCCTGCGCGACCGGCTTGCGCTGACCCTGGCGTCGAGCGACCAAACCTTCGTCGTCGACGGCCGCTTCAAGGGCGGCTGGATCACCCGCGATTTCGGTCGCCCCGAGAGCGGCGTCGAGGCCGTGCAGCTCGAACTGGCCTGCCGCGCCTACATGATCGAACCCGCTGAACCCCGGCCGGACAACTGGCCGGGTCCGATCGACGTCGTCGCCGCCGCGCCGACCCGCGCGACTCTCAGCGCGCTCTTGAACGTCCTCCTCGACTGGACGCAGCGCGCCAATCCCTGAACGCCGCCCAACAGAGAACCCGCCATGTCCCAACCCTCCCGCCTCGACAACATGCGCGTCGTCCGCGCGCCGCACGGAACCGAGCGCACCGCCAAGAGCTGGCTCACCGAAGCCCCCTTGCGCATGCTGATGAACAATCTCGATCCCGATGTCGCCGAACGGCCGGGCGAGCTTGTCGTCTATGGCGGCATCGGCCGCGCGGCGCGGGACTGGAACGCCTTCGACAGGATCGTCGAGACCCTGCGCCGACTCGAGGCGGACGAGACGCTGCTCGTGCAGTCGGGCAAGCCGGTCGGCGTCTTCAAGACCCACGCCGACGCGCCGCGCGTGCTGATCGCCAATTCGAATCTCGTGCCGCACTGGGCGACCTGGGACCATTTCCACGAGCTCGATCGCAAGGGCCTGATGATGTACGGCCAGATGACAGCCGGCTCGTGGATCTACATCGGCTCGCAAGGCATCGTGCAGGGCACCTACGAAACCTTCGTCGAGATGGGCCGGCGCCATTACGGCGGCTCGCTGAAGGGCCGCTGGATCCTGACCGCAGGCCTCGGCGGCATGGGCGGCGCGCAGCCTCTGTCGGCCACAATGGCCGGCGCCTCAATGCTGGCGGTCGAGTGCCGGCCGTCGAGCATCGAATTCCGCCTGCGCACCGGCTATCTCGACGTCGCGGCCGAGACGCTCGATGAGGCGCTGGACATGATCGACCGCTCGATCAAGACCGAAAAGCCCGTTTCGGTCGGCCTGCTCGGCAACGCCGCCGACGTGCTGCCCGAGCTCGTGCGGCGCGGCGTCAGGCCCGACATCGTCACCGACCAGACGTCAGCGCACGATCCGGTCAACGGCTATCTGCCGAAGGGCTGGACGCTCGATCAATGGGAGGAGCGCCGGCTCTCCGACCCGAAGGGCGTCGAGCGGGCGGCGCGCGCGTCGATGGCCGAGCATGTGCGCGCGATGCTCGCCTTCCACCACGCCGGCGTGCCCACGGTGGACTACGGCAACAACATCCGGCAGATGGCGCTGGAGGAAGGCGTCAAGGACGCCTTCGACTTCCCGGGCTTCGTGCCGGCCTACATCCGCCCGCTCTTCTGCCGCGGAATTGGGCCGTTCCGCTGGGCGGCGCTGTCGGGCGATCCCGAGGACATCTTCAGGACCGACGCCAAGGTCAAGGAGCTGATCCCCGACAATCCGCACCTGCACAATTGGCTCGACATGGCCCGCGCCCGAATCAAGTTTCAAGGCCTGCCCGCGCGCATCTGCTGGGTTGGCCTCGGCGACCGCGACCGGCTCGGCCTCGCCTTCAACGAGATGGTCGCCAAGGGCGAGCTCAAGGCGCCGATCGTGATCGGCCGCGATCATCTCGATTCGGGCTCGGTCGCCTCGCCGAACCGCGAGACGGAGGCGATGATGGACGGTTCCGACGCCGTCTCCGATTGGCCGCTGCTCAACGCGCTCTTGAACTGCGCCTCGGGCGCCACCTGGGTGTCGCTGCATCACGGCGGCGGCGTCGGCATGGGCTTCTCGCAGCACGCCGGCATGGTCGTCGTCGCCGACGGCACGCCCGAGGCGGCCAAGCGCGTCGGGCGCGTGCTGTGGAACGACCCCGCGACCGGCGTCATGCGCCATGCCGATGCGGGCTATCCGATCGCGGTCGAATGCGCGAAGGAAAAGGGACTGGCCTTGCCGAGCTTGGCGTAAATCCCCTCGCCCCGTTTACGCGGAGAGGGTTAGGGTGAGGGGCCTGGGCGATTGGCGGTGAAGGAATACTATGCGCGGAATCCGGATCCTCGAAACGCGCAACGCCCGCTCTTTACGAGAAGATCAACCGCAGGCGGAGGCGCTGTTGTGGCGGTCGCTACGCAGCCGACGCCTCGCCGGGTACAAGTTTGTTCGCCAACTGCCCATCGGGCCGTACTTTGCCGACTTCGCGTGCCGAGAGGCCAAACTGGTCGTAGAGGTCGATGGCGCGACGCATTCCACCGACGCGGAGCGTCGCAGCGACGCTCGGCGAGCCAACGTCTTGCACCAACATGGCTACCGCATCGTGCGCTTCAACAACGACGAGATCTATCGCAATCTCGACGGCGTCCTGCAGACAATTCTTGCGCAACTCGAGAAGTCGGACGCATCGAAAAACGGCGACAAAATCCCCTCGCCCCGTTTACGGGGAGAGGGTTAGCGTGACGGGCCTGGGCGATTGGCCGCCGCGGCTCATCTCCCACGCCCCTCATCCCGGCCTTCTCCCCGCGATCCCCGGGTCGAGCCCGGGGAGGGAGAAGGGGTGTCGGCGGCGTCCTGCACCGACTTATGTCGCAACCTCTTCGGCGAGGAGGCGAACGCATCGAAAAAAGGGCGACAAAATCCCCTCACCCCGCTTGCGGGGAGAGGGTTAGGGTGAGGGGCCTGGGCGATTGGCCGCCGCGGCTCATCTCGCACGCCCCTCATCCCGGCTTTCTCCCCGCGATCCCCGGGTCGAGCCCCGCTCCTGAACCGCGATTACGAGTGGGAGCTTTTGCCGCTCGGCCTCGACCAGGGCGTCGGCGCGCTCGTCTGGAGTCCGCTCGGCTGGGGCAAGCTGACCGGCAAGATTCGGCGCGGACAGCCGGCGAAGCCGGGCACGCGCGCCTACGAAATTCCGGGCGCCGGGCCGAATTATGAGGAGGAGCGCTTGTTCGCCATCGTGGATGCGCTGGACGCCGTCGCCGCCGAAACCGGCAAGACCGTTCCCCAAATCGCGCTGAACTGGCTCCTCACCCGCCCGACCGTCGCGAGCCTGATCATCGGCGCGCGCGACGAGCAGCAACTGATCGAGAACATCGGGGCAGTCGGCTGGAAGCTGACGGCGGAGCAGATCGCCAAGCTCGACGAGGCTAGCGACGTCACCTCCGCCTATCCCGTGTGGCACCAGCGCCAGACGCCCGTGCTCAACGAAAGAACCGCTGGCGGGTGAGGGCCAGAGTCGTTTGCGTTTGCATCGGTTCGCGCACGGTAGGCGCGATCGCTGATCGCGCCGCCGCACTCGTAGGGCGTCCTTCAGGACGCCCGTTTTCCGACGGGCTGTGGAGCGCTACAGGTCTTATCGCTGCGCAGGGAGAGGACCAAAAGCGGAGGCTTGCGGCGCGTGGCGTTGCACGGCACCGGCCCGCATTAGCCCTGTGAGACCCGTCACGGCGGGCGCCGCGACTCAAGCCTACCCAATTGCGGGACTCGCAAGAGCGCGTCGCTCACACGGGAGGCCCGTATGGATAACATCGCCATGTTGTTCGTCTGCCTCGGCGTAGGCATGGCGCTGCGGTGGTTCGCCCGGGTTCCGGACAACGCGCATGTGACGATCAACGCCTTCATCATCAATGTCGCGCTCCCCGCCCTGATCCTGCAGCAGATCCATGGCGTGCGAATTGATCCCACGATGGTCTTCGCCGTCGTTATGCCATGGCTCATCTTCGGCGCGAGCGTTGCGCTTTTCTGGCTTGTCGGGCGACAGCTGAAGCTGCCGCAGGCCACGATCGGGGCGCTCGCCGTCATTGGCGGGCTTGGCAACACGTCGTTTCTTGGGCTGCCGATGATCGAAGGAGTGTGTTTCATACTGCACCTCATTCGGATAGTGGCGTACCAATTGGGGCGAGATGGGCCGAGGCTGCCCGGCCGGGGCGCCCCTTCACGACGATTTGTTCAGCGGGGACTTCCCATAGGTCACGCAAGCCGTCGTGGTAGGATTTCTTGATCAGCCCCTGCCGGCCCCATTTTTGGATGGCTGACTGCGAGACTTCGAAGTGGTCGGCAAGTTGACGTGTTGTGAGCATGCCGAGCCGACGAAGGCGATCGGGACGGCTTGATAGGTTATGGTTTTTGCGGATGTCGTGAATCTTTCTGGGATCGTAGGGCAAGCCCTCTCCGGTGCGGAAGCCTCGGCCGTTCAGGATTTCGGCGATTTCAGGATCGTTGTGATGGTTCAAGAGGTGATCGACTTCGGCGACGATCTCCGCCTTGACCCTACGGATATCGGCGATGGACAACGGACGTGGCAGCACCAGGGTACGGGTGGCGCCGCCAGACAGGCGCAGATTGGCGGTGATCGTGGTCTGGCCTTTCTGCAAGGTTATATCTTCGACGAGCAGACGGAAGATGCGCTTGCGTTCGGCCGAGGGCACGCGGGGATCATTCCAGACGCGGGGGAATTGTTCGGCGAGTTCGCGAATGCGCAGACGCGCTTGCTCATCCAATGCGGCGGCCTGCTCGCGGGCCCGGCGATCATACTCGGCGGCGGCATCGCTGTGGATACGGAGCTTTTCATTCCATTCGGCTTCGAGCGAGTTGGCGACGAGGCGATTGTCGGGGTCGACGTTCATATAGCGGCGGCGCGCCAGTTCGACCTCATAGCGGGTGCGTTCGACATGCTGGCGGCGCGCCGTATCGATCTCGGCGGCGCGGCTTTCGAGTTCTTGCTGGACGGCCAGCGTCACCTCCAGATTCATTGGTGTGACCAACTCGACGAGAAGGGCGCCGATTGCCGCGTCGACTGCCTTGCCGGGCACGGTCTGGCAGATCTTGCCGCCCCGGCGAACGAGGAGCTCCTGGCAGACATAGTCGGGTCGCCCGTATTCGTCGCCGCGCCTGCGATGATACTGGACACCCATTCGCTCACCGCAAATGCCGCACAGCACCCGGCCCTGCAATAGGGCCGGGCCTTCGCGGGGTGGCCCGCTGCGGCGATCGGCTCGGAAGGCGCCGCCATTGTCGGTCAAGCGCTGTTGGATGGCTTCGAAGCGCTCCCAGTCGATGTACCCGGCATGCGCGCCCTTGATGACGAACTGCCACTCCCCTCTGGGCAGTTTGATGATGGCGGTGCTGCCATCGGGACGCCTGCGGCTGCGCATTCGGCCGAAGACGAAGGCCCCGGCATAGCGTGGATTATGCAGGACCTGCAGGACCCGAGCATGATTGGGCAGCGCCCAAACGAGTTCCCCTTTGTTGGGGCCGGACTGCAGTCGCGACGGGAACTGCAGGCCTTGCTCGCGAAGAAAGCGGGCCGTCTTCATGGCGCTGGCGGTTCGATCGAAGGTGTCGAACAGCATGCGGATCGCGCTCTGCACCTCGATGTTGGGGTCGAGCACGATCTTGCCGTCGGGACGATAGAGCAAGCCGACCGGCGGCCGGATCTCGAGTTCGCCGCGGCGCGCCTTGTTGAGGATTCCGCCACGCAGACGTGCCCTGATAAGGTGCAACTCGGCCTCGCTCATCGTCCCTTTGAGGCCGAGCAGGAGCCGGTCGTTGAAGGAGACGGGGTCATAGATGCCGTCTTCGTCGAGAATGAGGGTGCCGCTCAAGGAACAGAGTTCGATCAGGCGGTGCCAATCGGCCGAGTTGCGCGCCAGTCGAGAGACCTCCAAGCCCATGACGATGCCGGCCCTGCCCAGAGCGACCTCGCTGACGAGGTGCTGGAAGCCATCGCGCGCCGTTGCGCTCGAACCGGATTTGCCGAGGTCGTTGTCGATCGTATGGATCCGCTCGACCGGCCAGCCCGCCGCCACGGCTCGGTCGCGCAACGCGTATTGGCGATGCGTGCTCTCGACGTTCTCGGCGACTTGCCGAAGGGTGGATTGGCGGACGTAGAGATAGGCATCGCGGCGCAGGTGGTCGGCAGTGACCTTGAGGTCAGGCATGTGCATGGATGTCCCCTGTCGTCAGAGCAACGATGATTCCGGCCAGAACGCGGGTGAGTTCGTTCGGCGTCGATGCCGGAGCGGCCGAACGAATGGACGGGCCGGGCGTCGTGGACGATGGCGACGCAGGTGGCGCCTCCGGCTTCAGCTCGCCGGCCCATGCCGCAAGCCCGCGGTGAACAAGGATGGCGAGGCCGCGCTGGCCGTTCGAGTGGCCACTCAAGACGGCCGCGCGCAGGGCTTCGTAGGCGGCGGCCGGCTGGCCGGCGGCGAAGGACAGATCGGCGTCCGTCAATTTTTTTTACGCGCCACAGCACGTTCCAGGCTACGTCGGTGGACTCTGACATCGAACCGAGCCTCGAGGGCGGCGAGCCGTTCGGGCATGGTTATGACCGGGCTCCCGGCTCGCAACTCGGTGTCGAACGCGAGCATCTCCTGCGACAGTTTGTGCCCGCCCTTCGGCCCGCGCTGCTTGGGAAGCAATCCAGCAAGCCCTGCAGTCGCCAGCGCCGCCTGCGCCTTGTAGAAGGTTGGCCGCGACACGCCGAAGTTTGCCGCAACCTCGCTGATCGCCTGGTCGTCCACCTCATGGCGCCGCACCATCTCGTAGCGAACCTGCACCAGGTCGGCGGGATCGAAAAAGGCGTTGTCGGCGAACAAGGCATCGCGGACCGCTTCGGGATGGAGATTGAGTGCGCCATCGCGAGCCAGCGCCTCCCTCTTTTCATTCCTGGACTTTGCCTTGGCCACTGTCAGCTCCACCGTGTGTAAATATAAATACGCCGCACGTGACACTGTGTCAACCACCATTCCCCAAGAACCGGCCAAAATGCACCGCCTATGTCGTGATTAATGCTCAGGGTTCCCTCAGATACGGCATAATGGACTTTACATGCGCGGCGTAATTTGATTTACACACGTCCAGCGGCTGGGACGCACAGGAGGGCGTCAAGCCGGCGGCACAGCTCCAGCAGATCACAGGAACGGAACGCAGCCCGACCAGCAGCGATGCGCCGGAAGTCGTCTTCTTGGCCAATGTCGGTGAACGCTGCGGAAATCGATTGCACCCGGCCGCCGTCGTTCAGATAGACGACACGGTCCTCACCCCAGTGCTTCACGCGTCCGACGACATCGATCTCTCTTCCGCTCGTCGGCAAGAAGGGGTGGGTAATGGTGGCCTTTGTCGTCGACACCCCGGCACAGGGTGCTGTTGGCGATACAGTCCAATCCTTTTATGGAGCGGCCGGAATGCCGACCGGCATCCTGATCGACCAGCTCGGCACCTACCTTGTGCTGAGCACCATCGGCATCGCCCTCATCTGCGTCTTCTCCGACGGCGCCGTGAGCCGATCCGATATCCTCAAGCGAATCGTGACCTTTCCGCCGCTGATCGCGCTGATCGTCGCGGTCGCCTTGATTCCCGCGCCCTATCCGCCGCTGGTCAGCAGCGTGCTCGGGAAACTCGGCGCGACGCTCGCCCCTCTGGCGCTGACTTCGATCGGGTTGCAATTGCGGCTTGGCGAGATCGCCGGAAAGCGCGGGCTGCTCGCAATGGGGCTTGGGTACAAGCTGGTCCTCGCGCCGCTGCTGATCCTGCTTCTCTACGCCGGCCTCATCGGCCTGAGGGGCCGGACGACCGAAGTCACCCTGTTCGAGGCGGCCATGCCGCCGCAACTCGGCGGGTCGATCGTGGCGATCCAATACGGCCTCGACGCGAAGCTGATCACGCTGATGGTCGGCGTGGGAACGATCGTCGCGTTCCTGACCCTGCCGATGTGGGCCCGAGCGTTCGCGGGGATTTAGAGCAGGATGACATCAGGTCGCGCCGGCAGGCCCTCACCCGGCCGCTTCGCGGCGTCAGGGAGACGGTGGCCGCGCAGCGGCCGGATGAGGGCATGCCGCGCGATTCGAGCCCAATTCAACGCTCTTATCATACAGCATGCTCAAGGGCGCGCAGCATCGCCAAGACCGCGGCCTCTTCCGACCGCAAGCCCCGAGGAACGGTCTCTGAAATTTCGAGAACGAACCTCCTATCCAGCCAGGCGCTGATCACGGACGGGTGGATGTAGGACTTGCGGCAGGCCGCCGGCGTGTTGCCGAGCGCCGCAGCGACACGGACGAGCGCGGCGCGCAAAAGCGTCCTCGCCTGTCTTTCGCTCTCCGCCGCCCCCGCCTCGCTCAGATGGCGCGCCATCAGCACGGTGCCGGCCCAGGTGCGGAAATCCTTGGCGGTGACGTCGTAGCCGGCGATTTCGCGCAAGTAATCGTTGACGTCGCCGGACGTGACGGCGTGCAGCTCCTTGTTCTCGTCGAAATACCGCAGCAAATCCTGCCCCGGCAGGTCCTGGCAGGCGCGCAGGATCTTCGCCACCCGCCGGTCCCGCATCGCGAGCGACCATTGCTTGCCGCTCTTGCCGACGAACTGAAACCGGATCTCTGAGCCGTCGACCTCGACATGGTCGGACTTCAGAGTGGTCAGGCCGTAGCTCTGGTTCGCTTTGGCGTATTCGTCGTTGCCGACCCGGATGAGGGTCGCTTCCAGAAGATGCACGACCGTCGCCAGAACTTTGCGCCGCGGCAGGCCGCGCAGGGTCATGTCTTCGGCGGTCGTCGCCCGAATGGCGGGCAGGGCCTTGGCGAACTCGAGCATGTGCTCGAACTTCGCCTCCTCGCGCGCCTCGCGATACTCCGCATGGTGTCGGTACTGCTTACGGTCCCTGGCGTCGCGTCCGGTGGCCTGGATATGGCCGGCGGCGCTCGGGCAGATCCAGACGTCGGTCCAGGCCGGCGGGATGACGAGCGCGCGAATGCGCTTGAGCACGGCGGGGTCCGCAACCCTCCGGCCCTTCGCGTCGAAGTAGACGAACCCCTTGCCGGCCCGCCGCCGCCGGATCGCCGGCCCGGTGTCCCAGACATAGCGCAAGCCAGGCGGAGGGGGCGCCGCGACGTCGACGGAAACGGAGACGTGGACCTCGGCATCGAGCATTGCGGAGGAACGCCGGTCCGGCCGGACCGTTCCAATGGGTCTTGCCGACAAGCCCGCTCCGCAAAGGCCGCCGCGCCCGCTCTCGGGGCGGCAGGAATGACGGAGCGCGTCTGTCAAGCCGTCCGAGCGGCCCGCGTCCAAGACGCCGCGAGATCAGAGTCGACAAATCCTTCCTGATAGTCAGAAATTGTGGTAGTCTCCAAATCGTGGGGATCGGAATGGCTCCGCGCCGGGAACGGCGCGGTGTCCGCGCGCGGAAGAACGAGAAGAAATACATTGCGTTGCCGTACAAAATTGAAATTTGTGACAGTTTTGTGCGCTTACGTCATTGAAAACATGGGAAGCCTGCCAGACCTGCAGCGAGGCCTTTGGGTGCGTCATCGCGAGGAGCCCGAAGGGCGACGCGGCGATCCAGAGGAGCGTAGAGCGCCCTACGTTCTTCTGGATCGCCACGCCCCCTTCGGGGGCTCGCGATGACGGCGGAGCCGAATCTGCCGCCGACCCGCCCACCTCCTCGGCGGTTGCGCCCGCCCGGAAAAGCCGCCGCAAGCCCTTGCAAAGGCTCAAAACCGACCCGGAATTGGCGCCCCCGTCAAAAGGCGTTGCGGTCGTGGTAGGTCTGCAGGAACTGGCGGACGCGCGGCTCCTCGCTCTCGTGAAACACCTGCCGGGGCGGCCCGTCGGCGAGAATGCGGCCGGCATCGATGAAGGCGATGCGGCCCGCGACATGGGCGGCGAAGCCCATTTCATGGGTGACGATCAGCATTGTCATCCCTTCCGCCGCCAGCGCGCGCATGACCTCCAGCACTTCGCCGACGAGCTCGGGATCGAGGGCGGAGGTCGGCTCGTCGAACAACATGACCCGCGGCTGCATGGCGAGCGCGCGGGCGATCGCGACCCGCTGCTGCTGGCCGCCGGAGAGGCGCTGGGGATGGGCGCTGGCCTTGTCGGCCAGCCCGACGCGCTTCAGCATCGCCGCCGCCCGGTCGCGCGCCTCGCTTTTGCTGAGGCCGCGCACGCGCACGAGCGGCTCGACGACGTTGTCGAGCGCCGTCATGTGCGGCCAGAGATTGAAGTGCTGGAACACCATGCCGATCTCGCGGCGCATCTCGCGTAGGCGGCGCGGCGCCATCGGGCGCCGCTCGCCCTCCTTGTCGATGTCGTAGCCGATCAGCTCTCCGTCGATGCTGACCTCGCCCTCGTCGTAGGACTCGAGGAAATTCACGCATCGGAGCAGCGTGCTCTTGCCCGATCCGCTCGGACCAATCAGGCAAACCACCTCGGAGCTCATGACGTCGAGATCGACGCCGCGCAGCACCTGGTGCGCCCCAAAGCTCTTGCCGACCGCGCGCATTGTGATCATCGGCCGGGTCATGAGCGGCTCGCAAGGAAGGCGGTCGCCCGGTTCTCGACCACCCGGCCGAGGCGGGAGACGAGCTCGACAAGGCACCAGTAGAACACGGCCATCGCAAAGATCGCGTCGAAGGCGGTGAAAGTCTCGGCGGCCATGGTCTGCATCTGGTACATGAGCTCCGGCACCGTGATGATCGACAGGACCACCGTCTCCTTCGACATCACGATCAGGGTGTTGACGATCGGCGGCGACGCCGCGACGAGCGCGATCGGCAGGCGGACGCGGATGAGAATGTCGGCCGGCGCCATGCCGACGCTCATCGCCGCCTCGATCAGGCCGCGCGGGACCGCCGCGAAGCCGCCGCGAAAGATCTCCGAGTAATAGGCCGACGAGTAGAGCCCGAGGCCGACGACGCCCGCCGTCGTCGCGCTGAGTTTCAGCCCAATGCTCGGACCGCCGGCGTAGAGGATGAAGAGCTGCATCAGGAACGGCGTCCCGCGCAGGATCTCGACATAGACGCGCAGCACGGCTTTCAGCGCCCGACTCGGCGAGTCAGCGCCCAGCGCGACGGCGAAGCCGATCGCAAGCCCGAGCGCCGAACCCATGAGCCAGCAGAAGATCGTGACGCCGAAGCCGCTGAGGAGCGAAGGCGCGTAGCGGAGAAGGACGTCCCAGTTCATCGCGCGCCTCCGCCGACGCGGCGCTCGGCGAGTCCGCCGAGGCCGGCGAGCGAGAGATTGATCGCGAGGTAGAAGAGACCGCCGGCCAGATAGGCCTCGAGCGGGCGGTAGGTCATCGAGGCGATGTTCATGCTGACGCGGGTGATCTCGGCGATGCCGACCACCGACACGAGCGACGACGCCTTGATGAGAAGGATGAACTCGTTGATCATCGGCGGGATCGAGATGCGCAGGGCTTGCGGCAGAAGGATCCGGCGCCAGCGTTCGAAGGCCGTGTAGCCGAGCGCCGTCGCCGCTTCGCCCTGGCCGTGCGGCACCGCGTTGAGCGCGCCGCGCAAGATCTCGGCCTGATAGGCGCCCGAGGAGAGGCTTAAGCCCCCGATCGCGGCGACGAGCGCGGGAACGTCGAGGCCGAGCGTCGCCAGGAAATAGTAGATGAAGAGGAGAAGCACCAGGAGCGGCACGCCGCGGAACACGCTGACATAGGCGCCGCCGAGCCGTTCGAGCCATGGCCTGCCCGAGAGGCGCGCGATGCAGACGAGGATGCCAAAGACGAAGCCGAACGCGATGCCGGCGAGCGACAGCGCGAGCGTCACGCCCGCCGCCTGCGTCAGATAGCCGAACGAATGGGCGAAGATGGACAGGCGCATGCGCGCGGATCGCCGTCGCGTGAAGTTTGGCGTCCGCGCTTTACCGGCGGCGCGGCGCCGCCGGACGAGCGGAACGCCGTCGGCCTTTCGGCCGCGGGCGCCTTCAGATCGTCGGCTCGGGCACGGTCTTGGGCAGATCCATCGTCTGGCCGAACCAGGTCTTCTGGATCTTCGCCATCGTGCCGTCGCCGTCGAGCTTGACGATCGCCGCGTTGACGGCGTCCATCAGCGACTGGTCGTCGAGACGGGCGACCCAGGAGAAATAGGTCGGGGCGCCGAACGGCGGGGCGACGACCGCGAAGGTGTCGGCCCGCTGCGACGCCGCATAGCCGAGGTTCGGCAGCGAATTGACCGAGGCGTCGATCCGGCCCGTGGCAAGATCGGCGTAGGACTGGTTGTTGTCGACGTATTCCTTGACCTCGACCGGCTTCGCCAGCTTGGCGGCGAATTCCTTGAGCTGCGCCAGTTGGGAGGTCCCCTTCTGGCCGCCGACCGTCTTGCCGGCGATGTCCTCGGGCTTCGCGATGCTCTTGTCGTCGGCGCGCTTCATCAGCGCGGCGGTCGCGTCGGCGATCGGCACCGAGAACGCATAGTGCTTCAGGCGCTCCTTGGTGATCGTGACCGGAGCGATGACGAGATCGAACTTCTTGGCCTCGAGACCGGGCAGCACGCTGGTCCAGGGGAGGTCTAGATAAGAGACCTTGACGCCGAGCTCCTTGGCGACCGCGTCGATCAGATCGCGGTCGACGCCTTTGTAAACGCCGTTGTCGGACATGTCGAAAGGCGGAAACTGCATCTCGGTGGCGACGACCATTTCGCCGCGCTTCTTGATGTCGGCGAGCGTGTCGGCAAGCGCAAGCCGCCCGCCGCCCGCAAAGAAGCTGGCGGAAGCGAGCCCGGCCAGGCCCATTTTCAGCGTCGCACGCCGCGACGCCGCGAACCGATCGAAACTCTTCATGCACAACCCTCCCGCTGGAAATCTGCGACGCGCCTCGGCCGAAACCGTCGCGCCGCCGCCCGAATCCGTGACGTGCAAGCCTTATGCCGCGAAAGTCCGCCGTCCCTAAATAAGCATAGACATATGGACTTCCCTGTCAAGGCGGCGCGCCGGCGCCTGCAAGTCGACGGAAGGCCGAAACCCTCTCGCCCGAGGACCTCTTTCCGGAGGGCTGGAGACGACGCGCTTTGGCGTTGGCTTCGAGCAGCGGGGGCGATCAACCGACTCAGATGAGCCTCTGGGCTATTCGCTCATGTCGGACGACATGGCAAACTTGATCACTCACCTGAACATTGACCGCGTCGTACCAAGGAGTAGCTTGCTCGCGCAGACGACAACTCCGTTTCGTTACCCCTTTCCTCGCCTCATCAGAACCATCGATGCCTTGCCGCCGGATGACGCTTGTCAAGGCGCGGGTGACCAAAGAGCTTCTCTCGCAGCGTGCCATCTGGGTAGGAGGTCCTGTATCGGCCCCGGCGCTGCAACTCCGGTACGACCCAATTGACCACGTCCACAAAGGTCTCGGGACGCACGACGAAAGCGAGATTGAAGCCGTCGAGGTCGGTCTCGTCTATCCAGGCCTCGAGCTGATCGGCGACAGTTGCAGGCGATCCGACAACGACGGGTCCGATTCCGCCGATCGAGACATGTTCGGCGACTTCACGGACAGTCCACCCTCGGTCTGGGTCGGCGCGCGTGATGTTCTCAAGCGCGGTTCGGCCGGCCTCGCTCTCGACATGCTTCACGATCTGGTCGGGGTCAAGACGAGAAAAAAATCAACTCCGGTCCAGCCAGACATCAGCGTCAATGCCCCTTCGGGGTCGGCATAGCGGCGATAGTCCGCGAGCTTAGCCTCAGCCTCTTCATCGGTCGTGGCGACGACGACCGTCATCATCGCAAACATGAGAATGGCTCTCGGATCCCGGCCGCTCTCCGCGGCAAGCTTACGGATCGCCGCGACCCTGGGAGCGATCACTTTCTTTGATGGGCCGGACATGAAGACACACTCGGCGTGGCGAGCCGCGAAGGCGCGTCCTGCCGGCGAGGCGCCCGCTTGGTAGATGACGGGCGTGCGCTGCGGCGACGGTTCGCTCAGATGCAGTCCATCGAGCTTGTAGTAAGGTCCGTCATGCCGAACTTGACGGACCCGCTCTGGCCGCGTGAACACGCCGCTATTCACGTCTGCGATGACGGCGTCGTCGGCCCAACTGCCCTCCCAGAGTTTGTAGACGACTTCCATATAGTCTTCCGCGATTGCGTAGCGCTCGTCGTGCGGACGTTGCCCGCTCTGCCCCGCTCCTCTTGCTGCGCTGTCGAGATAGCCGGTCACCACATTCCAGCCGATCCGCCCGTCAGTGATATGATCGAGGGTCGACATGCGTCTTGCGAAGGGGAACGGCGGTTCGTAGGACAATGTGACGGTCACGCCGAAGCCGAGATTCTCGGTTGCCGCCGCCATGGCCGACACGAGCAGCAAAGGATCGTTGACCGGCGTTTGCGTCGCGTGGCGAAGAGCTGCTTCCGGACTCGCCCCGAAGACGTCGTACACGTCGAGCACATCAGCAAGAAAGAGCCCGTCGAACAGTCCTCGCTCCAATGTTTTGGCGAGCGCGATCCAGCCACCGAGGCGGCGGTAGTCGCGCGAGCGGTCGCGCGGATGTCTCCATAGACCTGGCGATTGGTGCGCAACGCAGTTCATTTCGAACGCGTTGAGCCGGATCTGCTTCGCCATGAGTTGCCAACCGAAGGGATGACGGCTGCGCCGGAGTCTCAGCCGACCGCCTTGCGTTGGGACGGGGCGACGACGTTGGCTATGATCTCGCCGAACGGGCCCGCGTTCTTCGCCGGCCCAAGATCATTCCCCGTCGTTTGCTTGAGCGGAAGCTTCGGGAACACGAGTTCGGCGAAGCGGTAGCACTCCTCGAGATGCGGGTATCCCGAGAGGATGAACCGGTCGATCCCGAGCGCCATATATTCCTTCATTCTGTCGGCAACCTCATCGGGATTGCCGACGAGCGCCGTGCCCGCTCCGCCGCGCACGAGGCCGACCCCGGCCCAAAGGTTCGGCCCGATCTCCAGCTTATCGCGTCGGCCGCCGTGAAGCCGCGCCATGCGCTGCTGGCCAACCGAGTCGAAGCGCGCAAACGCCTTTTGCGCAGTCGCGATCGTCTCGTCGTCGAGTTTGCCGATGAGGTCGTCAGCGGCCTGCCAGGCCTCAGCCGAAGCCTCGCGGACAATCACGTGCAGGCGGATCCCAAATGACAGCGATCGGCCCTGCTTGGCCGCCTGCGCCTTGGCGACGGCGATCTTCTGTGCGACCTCGCCGGGGGGCTCGCCCCATGTGAGGTAGACGTCGACATGTTTGGCTGCGACTTCGCCGCCGCCAGAGGACGATCCGCCGAAATAGAGGGGTGGATATGGTTTCTGACTCGGGGGATAAAGCAGCTTACCCTTTTCGATCCTCAGATGCGGATGCGTCTCTGTGACCTCCTCGCCCTGCATCAGCTTCCGCCAGATGGACAGGAATTCGTCCGTCACCTGGTAGCGCTCGTTGTGGTCGAGAAAGACTCCGTCCCCCTTTAGCTCTAGGGGATCGCCGCCCGTCACGACATTGATGAGGAGCCGCCCATCCGAGAGCCTGTCAAGCGTGGCCGCCATGCGCGCGGCGAACGCCGGTTCCGTGAGCCCAGGACGCACCGCGACCAAGAAGCGTAAGCGACGGGTGAGGGGAACCATCGCCGAGGCGATAACCCAAGAATCTTCGCACGACCGGCCGGTCGGCAGTAGCACGCCGTAGTATCCCAACTCGTCGGCGGCCCTGGCGATCTGAGACAGATAGCCGAGCGAAACGTGGCGCGCGCCAATTTCGCTGCCGAGATATCGCCCGTCGTCATGGGTCGGCAGAAACCAGAGGATGTCGGTTTTCGTGGCGGGCGGCGGGAGATCAAGCGCTTCGGTCATTGATCTGATCTCTCACTCGGCCGCGTTGGCCGCGCGACTTTGCGGCGCCAGATCGCGGTGCTGCGCGCCTATGTGATTCCGAGGCAGGCGGGGTCCCCTGCCGAACAGCTTCTCACGCAGCGTCCCGGGCGCATAGTCGCGCTTGTAGACGCCTCGCTTTTGCAGTTCCGGCACGAGATGCGCGACGATGTCGCTGAAGGTCTCGTGCGTGACGGCGTAAGCCAGATTAAAACCGTCGACGTCGGTCTCCTCCACCCATTCTTCAAGCAGATCCGCGACGGTCTGAGGACCGCCGACAAACAAAGGCCCGAGGCCGCCAACGCCAATCCATTCAGCCAATTCGCGAACCGTCCATACCTTGCTCGGATCGGCGTTTGAGAAGCCCTCGACCGACGACTGAACCGCGTTGGTTTCGATATGGCGCAAAGGCTCGTCCGGCGCGTAGCGACCGAAATCGATACCCATCCATCCGGAGCCTAGAGCGAGCGCGCCATCGAGGCTGATGTACTGTTTGTAATCCTCGTACTTGGCCTTGGCCTTCGCGTCGGTCTCATCGACGATCACTGTCTGCAGATTGAAGATCAGGACGCTTCCAGGGTCGCGTCCCGCAGCAGCAACGCTCTCGCGTATTGCCGCGACCGATTTGCGGAGGACCGCCTCGGACGGCGTCGCGATGAAGACGCATTCGGCGTGCTCTCCCGCGAAACGCCGACCGCGCGCCGAGGCGCCCGCCTGGTACAACACCGGCGTGCGCTGCGGCGACGGCTCGCTGAGATGGACGCCGGGGACTTTAAAGTAACGGCCCTCGTGCCGGATCGGACGGACCTTGGCCGGGTCGGTGAAAATGCGCCGCGCCCGATCGCGCAGGACCGCGCCGTCCTCCCAGCTTCCCTCCCAGAGCTTGTAGCAAACCTCCAGATACTCGTCAGCGACCTCGTAGCGGTCGTCGTGCGCGCTTTGGCCGGTAAGTCCGATATTCTTCGCGCCGCTGTCAAGATAGGAGGTGACGATATTCCAGCCGGCGCGTCCTTTGGTGAGGTGATCGAGCGTCGAGAGCCGGCGAGCGAACGTATACGGATGCTCGAACGAGATGGACGCCGTGAGGCCGAACCCGAGATTCTTCGTCACCAGGGCCATCGCCGGCACGAGCTGCAACGGGTCGTTGACTGGAATCTGAGTCGAGTGCTTGAGAGCGGCGTCGAGGTCGCCGCGGAAGACGTCATAGACGCCGAGCACGTCGGCGATGAACAGGCCGTCGAACTTGCCGCGCTCAAGGATTTCGGCGAGCTCGACCCAATATTCCAGATCCTTATATCGCCAGGAACGGTCGCGTGGATGCGCCCATAGGCCGGGCGATTGATGCCCGACGCAATTCATGTCGAAGGCGTTAAATCGGATCTCGCGGGTCATGGCGCCTGACTCAAATCGCGCCGTGACGCGGAGGGTTGACCCCGTTGAGCCAATAGTCGCCGACGGCGCGGTATTTCCACCTGACCGGATCATGCACGGTGTGCGTCCGCGCGTTGCGCCAATGACGATCGAGATCGTGTTTGGCGAGCGTGGCGCTTGAGCCGCCGAGTTCGATGAGCTTCGAGGCGACATGAAGCGCCGCCTCTGTCGAGGCGATCTTCGCCTCGGCCACAGCGACAGACGCCGCCGCCACTGTCTCGACGGAAGGCTCGGCCGCGGCGCGGTCGACATACGTTCCGGCGCGGTCGAGCAGCGCGCTCGAGGCGTCGACCCGAATCTTCAGCTCGCCAACCGCCGCGATCGTATAGGGATCGTCGCTTGCCCGTTCGATGCGCGCATCTTTCCAAGGTCGCGCGAACGCTCGCACGAAACGAACCGTGTCGGCGAGCGCAGCTTCTGCGATCCCCTGTTCCACCGCCGCATGCATGATCTGCGCGAAGGGGCCCATCGACGTCGGGCGATCGAACACCGCCTGCAACGATACGGTGGAGAAAGGATGGACTTCGACATTATCGAGCAACGTTGTGCCGGAGCCTGTGACCCGTTGGCCAAAGCCGGTCCAATCATCGACGATCGTCACCCCCTTCGTCTCTCGAGGCACGAAGGCGATCGTGCTGGCATTGTCATCGTTGTTGGCGACCACCGCGACCCAATGGGCGAACAGAACGCCGGTCGAATAAAACTTGCGGCCGTTGAGGCGGAAAAGCGAGCCGTCACGAGTGAGCCGCGTTGCGTGATCTTGCGCCGTCTTGGCGCCGTCTCCGAGAGCGCGTTGCCCAGCCGCTCCCCGGCGAGAACCCGGCCGTAAAAGACGCGCTTCTGCTCCTCGGTGCCCTGCAGACGAAGGCCCTCAAGCAGGAAGAAGTGGTTCTGCGGGATCTGACCGATCGAGCCGTCTGCGCCCGAAAGCGCAGCAATCACGCGCGCAACGGTCCCCGCCCGCATGCCCGCGCCCCCGTAGACCTTCGGCACGGTGATCGCGAGCAGGCCGGCGTCCGAAATCAATTCCATCTCCTCGTAAGGGAGGATGCGCTCGAGGTCCCGCGCTGCGGCGCCCTCCGCCAGCTTCGGGACGAGGTCCTCGACCACTGCGATCGCCTCTGCGTCATCGTGGATCCGGCGCGCGGGGCGGGCGCGCAGCGGGGGGGCGCGAAATTCGGCGGAGTCATGATCGATTGTCGATAGCGCGGCTGTCACAGCAGACGTCTCCACTCAAGGGACCGGCCAGGGTCAGCTCCAGGCGTGTCGCGGCGGCGCGACGCCGTTCAAGAGATGGTTGCCGACATGGAAATATTTCCAACGCACGGGGTCGTGCAGCGTATGGGTGCGCGCGTTGCGCCAGTGACGGTCGAGATTGTACTGCCCGAGCGTCGACCGCGTTCCGCCGAGCTCGTGCAGTTTGTTCGTCGCGACAATCGCGATCTCGGTGGTCAGCGCCTTCGCCTCGGCAACCTTGACCGCGGTGTCAGCGACGGCTTCCTCGCTCGGATCGTCGAGAATCTCGTCGATCGCGCGCCCGGCGCGTTCGACCAGCGCTTCCGCGCCGTGCAGCTTGACTTCCAGGTCGCCGATCTGCGCGATTGTGAAGACGTCTTCGTAAGCGTGCTGCTGGCCGCTATCGACCCAAGGCCGCGCGGAATTGCGGACAAACTGGATCGTCTCGTCGATGGCGCCCCTCGCGATGCCGGCGTCGATCGCTGCCTGGATGATCTGCGACACCGAGCCGTTCGAGGACGGCCGCGCGGCGCCGAGATAGGCGGGGATCAGCGCCTCAGGCCCAACCCGGACATTGTTGATGAAAACGTTGCCGCTCGCCGTCGTCCTCTGGCCGAAGCTCGACCAGTTATCGATGATCGTAAGTCCCGGCGCGTCGCGACTCGGGATCGCGAGGTGCACGTTTCCGTTCTCGTCGATCGCGCCGATGTGGATGAAATGCGCGAACAGCGCGCCGGTCGCATAGAACTTCTCGCCGTTCACAACGAACGAATCGCCGTTGCGCAGCACCGTCGTCTCGAACGCGCCGACATCACGGCTCCTCGCCTCTGAAAAAGCATTGCCGAGGCGATACCCTTTCAGCGCACGATCGAACCACAGACGCTTCTGCTCTTCGGTCGCGGTCACCCTGATCGCGTCCAGCGCCGCCAGATGAGTTTGCGGCAGTTGGCCCAGGTTCGGATCGGCAGCCGAGATGACCGCGATCACCTTGGCTAGCGTAGCGAAGGAGACGCCGGCTCCGCCATAGGCTTTGGGAACGGTTATCCCCCAGAGGCCAGAGCCGGAGAAGCGATCGATCTCCTCGACCGGCAGGCGACGCTCTCGGTCTCGCTCCGCCGCGTCCTTCGCGAACTCGACGGCGAGCTCCCGGGCGACGCCGAGCGCTTCTTCATCCGACGCGATACGGCGCGCGTTTGGATTGAGCTCGAAGCGCGGCGGTTCTTTCGACAGCGCTATCGGACGGGCGGCATTGTCGTTCATGGCGAGTCCCCGGACGTGCTTGCTCAGTCGAGCTTTAGAGTGCGACAGCGGCTATGAACTAAGGCGTGGTCGCCGCTTCCGACGTGAGCCCACTGCGCCGAGCCGATCATGATCCCATGGCTGGGGCGTTCGATGATCTCCTCGACGGCGCAATCGACCACGACCAGCGCGTTGTCGAGCCCCCGGCCCCAGTAACGAACTGGCGCCAGCGCGCGCCCTCGTAACGGGCGGCGCCCTTGACGCCGTCGCGCCCGGTAAATCGGTCGGCGAGATGTTGATTGCGCGGGGCAAGAAGGTTAACGCAATCGTGACGTTCGCGTTGGATCACCGACCAGGCTGACGCGTTGCGGTTGACGCAAACCAGCGTCGTCGGCGGGTCGAAAGACAGCGAAATCACCGAAGTTATGGTCAGTCCCGTTTGTGCTCCCCCCGCACCCGTGGTGATCGCGCTGACACTGCCGACGAGACGCCGCATCGCTGCCTTGAACGTAGCGAGGTTCACGGTGTGGGTCTCGATTGGCCGAACCGTCATGGTCATCCATGGTCATCGCGCAGACTTACTCTGTTACACAACGCAGTCCGGCATGCCGCCCGCTGCTTCCTGAGCGGTCCAAAAATGGCGGCGCGGGATGAACGGAAGGACTTCGGACCTACTGCCCATCCACATGAATGCTCTCCGGCGTGACGCCGACGGAGTGCACCATCTCCTCAACCATAAGTCAAGTAAGATTATAGAGTTACTATTTTCCTCTGGGCGCGCTCCGCACTTGGATCTGATGCGCTCGGCCGTCTTCGCGGGTATTCTCCGGAGGCCGGGGCGAGTACGAAGGCAAGTTCGACAGCCGCGCTCTCGCGACTAAGGGAGCCCACGGAATGCGATTGCCTCGATGACCCGCCGCCCGTGTGCGCGCTTGACGCCGGGAACTCGCCGCCCAGTTCGAGAGAAAAGCTCTTCGCTACGTTTCCGGCAAACCTTGGATCGTCAGCATGCTGAACGACAAGATGCCGACGCCAACCCAGAAGGCGCTGGTCGCAGGTTGCGATGAGGGTCCGCCGATGCGATCCAAGGCAAAGCGCCTTGGCTAGGAGCCTGTCCAGATAGTATCCAGCGCGACGGCGCAGTGAAGGGTATGAGCGGGTCTGGGCCCCAAATTGGTGGATTTGGCCTGTTTTAGGCGGGTTTTCGGGGTTCAGGCGGTGGCGAGGTCGGCGGCGGGCAGACTCCGCCCTTGGGCGAGCTTGAGGATGTTGTGGGCGAGGCAGACGAGGCCCCATTCGTGGGCGACTTTGTCGAGCCCGCGCATCAGGAACTGACGAAAACCGCGGGCCTGCTTGATCTGCCCGAACACCGGCTCGGGCAATTGCTTGCGCAGGCGATACGGGGTCTCGTGTCCGCCGGCCTTGATCTTCTCGCGCATGTCCGCCACGCGTTTGCTTCCGCCTTCGCCGTCGGTCGGATGCTTGGCCCGTCCGGCGGCGATGTAGGCGTCGATGGCGCGCTCCTCCATCGCGGCGAGGTTGGCGTCCGAGCAATAGCCGGCGTCGGCCGAAACCTGTTTGGGCTTGCGGCCCATGTTGGCTTCGACGGCGTCGACCATCGGCGTCAGTTGATGCTGATCGCTTCCGTTGGCGTCGAGGCCATGGGCAACGATCACTTGCGCCTCGGCGTCCACCGCCGCCTGCGCGTTGTAGCCCTGGATGAAGCCGTCCTTGGTCTTCATGATGCGGCCCCCGGGTCACAGCCCGGGGGTTCTTCTGCGCTTTCGGGTCGGGGGCTTCTGAGGGCGGGGCGGCTGGTTTTCCGGGTTTCTTTCGGCCTTCGGCTTCCCGCTTCTGATCCGCCTCGGCCCGCGTTTTGCGCTCGGCTTCGGCGGCGGCTTTCGCCTCGGCCTCCAGTTCGGCCTTGGCGGCGCGGATCTTTTCGGCTCGCCGCTTCTTGTCGCCGACCCAGGCCGGCATCTCCTCGCCGCTCTTGTCGCGCCCGAAGGCGGCGTCCTCGCTGGCGTCCGCCTTCGCCGCGGCGTCCATCCAGGCGGCGACCTCGGCTTCCAATTCCTTAGCCCGCTTGCCCATCCGCTCGTAGCTCATGGCTTTGTGCTTGGAGGCGTTGGCCTTGATCTTCGTGCCATCGAGCGCGACATGGCCGAGCTTGAC
This sequence comes from uncultured Alphaproteobacteria bacterium, assembly GCA_963822215.1. Lineage (GTDB taxonomy): Bacteria > Pseudomonadota > Alphaproteobacteria > Rhizobiales > Beijerinckiaceae > Roseiarcus. Next base: position 384,084 of record CAWGGX010000010.1, on the reverse strand, counting down.
CAGCCCAGCCCGCTCGCAAAGCCGCAACACCTGGCCGAAAAGCCCCGACAGCGCGTTCAGATGACGCTTGCGGAACTCCGAGATCGTGCGGAAGTCCGGAGGGTCGAGACCGACGATGCTCATGAAGTCGACGCGTTCCCGGCAGGCTTTGGCGATCCGCCGCGACGAGTAGACCCCGTTGCAATAGCCGTAGAGCAAAAGCGCCGTCATCATCGCCGGATCGAACGGCGGCTGCCCGCGATCGACACGATAGGCCCGCTCGATCTCCTCCAGGTCGATCTCCTCGACCACCAGGTTCAAGACGAACCGCGCGAGATGACCCTTGTCGACAAACTCCTGAACCGTCGCCGGCAGCAGCATCGGTTCATTGATCTTCCACGGGCGGTAGCGCTTGCTCATACGCAAGCAGAATCCGATGCGTCGACACCGCGCCAGCAAAATCCGCGATTTCTCAGACAAGCTCCTAGCGCATAGAAATTAGGTTGTCTATCTTATTTATAGACTATTTCATCCGGTCGTCACCCGGGTCGACAGCGATCCGGCCGACCCGTTTCCGCCCTCCCTTCCCGTCCTGGCGCCGCAAGGCGTTGAAATGGCTCAATTCCGAATTGCTCATGGCGAAAGCCACCCGATTCTCGGCCGTCGCGCCGGCTACAGTGAGGTGGATAGCGCCTCGACGCCCGCGCCGACCGCATCGAGCCGAAGGAGCCGGCCCGATAGCGATCGACGGCGGGCGCGTCACACGTCAAGGCTCCCGTCGAAATCGCGAAAGCTTTCGATCGCAGGAAATCGGCCGTCGGCCTGTGCGCCTTCTCGAAGCACCTGGACGGCCCTGACGCCGACAGACGTCGCGGCTTCGAGCTCGCGCGGATTGTCACTGAAGAAGACTATGGCGCGCGCTGGCAGGGCGAGCGCGTCGGCGATCGCGACGTAGGACTTCGGGTCGACCTTCGCGCCGACCCCCGTGTCGAAGTGCCGGTCGAACAGGGAACTCAGATCGCCCTCGGGGCAATGCTGAAGAAATTGCACTTGGCACTGGACCGAGCCGGAAGAAAAGACGTGCCGTGGCACGCCCGCCTCTCGCCAGCGCCTCAGAGCCGCGAGCGCGTCAGGGTAAATGTGGCCGACGAGCTCGCCGGTCTCGTAGCCTCTGACCCAGACCAGCCCCTGAAGGAGCTTGAGTGGCGGGGCCTTGGCGTCCTCGTCGATCCAGCGATAGAGGGCGTCGAGGGGGGCGACCCCATGGCCCGCGAGCGCCTTGGTTTCCTCCAGCGCCTTGAGAACGACCGGGTCGTCCTGGTGGGCCGCCAGATAGTCCGCGATGTGGCGCCGCGTATAGGGGTAGTGCGTCGTGACGACATGGGGCAACGAGCTGATCGTGCCCTCGATGTCGAGCAGGACGGCCGTCTGAGCGGGCATTGGCGAAACCTCACCTCGGAGCGAGCCGCGAGCCGGGCGCACGGCGGCGTCTCGGCGCTTCATCGATCACGTCCGCGATCGTGGCGAATCGTTCGGGTTCAAGTAGGAATGTCCGCGCCAGGCTCAAGGCGCCCTCTTCCAGACTGCCTTGCGGTCTGGATCTGCGATCGTCTCCATCCCGGCGAAATGAGAATAGCCAATAATCGATCGGATCATGGCGGCAGCCGCGAACCCAATCGCGTCGACGAAGAGCGCCTGTTCCGATTCCGCCACGGCCCGGCCGACAGGATCGTCGAACCGCTTTGGTGCAAACCAAGTCCTCCGGTCCGTTCACGAGATAGACAAGGTTCAGGTATCCGTCGCTGACCTCGCGCAGCGGCCGGTCCTTTGGCCCGCCGCCCAGGCGCTCTTTCAAGGCTGGTACGGAAGCCAAATCGTCCGGCAGCGTCGCGACACACTGCGGCTTCTCATTGAGTTGGATGTCGAAGGTCACGGCACGTTCCCAGCGCGAAGGGCGGAGCCAATAGGTTTTGGTGCAACCCTTCGGCTTTGTCTATCGACTTGATAGTTCAAAGCTGTGACGTGCCGAACCGAATCACCGCCGTTTACGGCTTGATCTGTCCGGAAGCCGGCTGCGCCTCGATCGTCTGGGCCGCAACGCCGCCGCTCCGCTGCGGTCCGTTCCGGATGCGGCGACGATCGCTTCCGGCCTCTCGATCGCCATCGAGGCCGCGGCGGTCGCGGGCTCTTCAAGACAGGACGGAGACTTCAAATGGCCAGCGTCGGTTCCTTCAAGAAGGTCGGCGCCGAGCTCCAGGGTCAGATCGTCACGCGTAGCGTGCGGGCCAAGGCTGTGCGCATCGCGCCCGAAACCAACTGCGCCAACGACAACGCCCCTTCCCACCGCGTGTTCGTCGGCAAGGCCGAGATCGGCGCCGCCTGGTCGAAGCGCTCGAACGAGGGCCGCGACTACCTCTCGGTCAAGCTCGACAATTCCTCCCTTCACCCAGCCGATCTACGCCAACCTGTTCGACGCGGAAGACGGCGCCGGCAACTCGCTGATCTGGTCCGGGAGCCGCAAGGCCAGCGCCGAGTGATCGGCGCCAAGGCTCCGCCGGCTGGACGGGCGGCCTTGGCGCGCTTTCGACCAGCGCAGAGAACCCGGAGCGGCCGGCCAGTCGCAGAGGAAGCCGCTAGTACCGCTGCACAGTGATTAAGACTTTTTGACCGGATAGGCTTTTTTGAGTTTTTCGCGAGCTTTTTCGGTTGTGAAGGTCCAGTCGATGGTCGCGCCTTCGTCGTTTCGACGTTTTTCCCAGGCGGCGATTTCCGAGACGAGGAAGCCCTTGTCCTCAATGCGCCGGTCGAGGCATTGGCCGCGCAGGACGCCGATCTCGATTTCGACCTTGTTCAGCCAACTGGCGTGTTTTGGCGTGTAGTGGAACTCGATCCGCTTGAGGATGCGGCGCGCCTCGTGCGCTGGGAAAGCGTCGTAGAGCGCGCCGGCGGAATGCGTTGAGAGATTGTCCATCACCAAGCGGATGATGGGAGCGAGCGGGTAGTGGAGATCGACCAGATCCCTCATGCACTCGGCGAAGTCCTTGTTGGTCCGGCGGTCGGTGACCTTGACCTTGCGCCAGGGACTGTTGGCGTCGAGGATGATGAAGAGGTTGACGGTTCCGTTCCGGCGGTACTCGCAATCGTAGCGTTCAAGCTGGCCGGGCTTGGCGGGGATCGGGTCTCTGACCTCGCCGATGAGTTGGGTTGGGCTTTCGTCGAAGCAGATCACCGGTCGCAGCGGATCCGGCGGCTCCGCATAGAGATCCAGCACATCCTCCATGCGCGCGACATACTCGCCGTCGACCTTGGGGATGCACCACATGGTTCGACGCCAGGGTTTGAGTTGGCTCTCCGCCAGCCTTCGTCGCACCGTCTCGCGCGAGAGATCGTCGTGATCGGTGAGTTTGACCATCTCATCGGCCAGGAGTTCGAGCGTCCAGCGGGCGCGGCCCGGAGGCGGCGCCGAGCAAGCGGTCGCCGCCAGAAGGGCCGTCTCCTTGATCGAGAGCTTACGTCCGGCTCCCGGACGCGGCTCGTCGCTGAGGGCGCCGTCGAGGTCGCCTTCGACGAAGCGGCGCTTGGTCCGATAGACGGTCGAACCGCTGACCCGAAGCGTCCCGGCGATCCCCTCATCCGAAATCCCCTTATCGGCCGCCAAGAGGATCTGCGCCCGCACAAGTTTGCGCGCCGCTAGCTTGCCGCCCTTGAGCATCCCCTCCAGTTCTTCACGCTCCTCCTGGCTGAGGTCGACCCGATATTTTATGTTCACCTGCGCCTCCGTTGCTCGGGGCGCAGGTGAATCCCTAATGAATCCGAAACTTGACCAAAACCCGGCCGCCGTGAGTCCGACCTTCACCGCCCTTCAGGGTCAGTACCTGGCGTTCATTCACGCCTACACCTGCATCTTCAGACAGCCGCCCGCCGAAGCCGACATGCAACGACACTTCAGCGTCACGCCGCCATCCGTTCATCAGATGGTCGTCACTCTCGAAAAGCTCGGCCTCATCACCCGAAAGCCGGGCATTCCTCGAAGCATCAGGCCCGCGCTCCCCGCCGAAACCCTGCCCGTCTTGCGCTAACTCATCAAACCGTCAGGATCACTGTGCAGAGGTACTAGGAGCCTGTCCAAGAAATGCAAAAAACGGTCCTGTCGCTCAATATATCGTGGCCACCGTAGCGGTGTAGACACAATATATTGATCAATCTTCGTCAAATAGCGTAGCGATTATCTGGACAGGCTCCTAGACGCCGAAGAGGACGCGAACGACGGCGCCCACGCGAAGGGCACGCGCGGGTCTGCGCCGGTATCGCAAAGCGCTTCTGGAATGGCCGGCCTCTTCCATCCGGACTTGTAGGAAAGTTGGGTGCGCGGCTGGTGACCAGTCGGACCGCAGCATCATTCTGTCATTCGAATATTTGCGAGGCCGACCTGAAGGAATTCGTGGTCCAACGGTGGTCCAGAACCTAAACTGAACCGCAATGCCGCCGCCACAACCTCATAAGCAAGTGAAAAATTTGGAGCGGGTGAAGGGAATCGAACCCTCGTATTCAGCTTGGAAGGCTGAGTGTCTGAAGTTTCTTGGGGCTCCCTCGGCATGTCCGATCTGTCAAGCAGGGGGAAATATCATTGATTGTCAGAGAGTTTTTGGTTACTGAAAACCCATCGAGATTTCTTAAGTTACCGGCTGGCGTGGCGACACGGTGGCGATACTCCAATAGGTCCCATGTGAGCACAGTGACAAGAGTCCGCCTCACTAAACGCGCCGTCGACAAATCCGTGCCGCGCGACAAGCCTTTCGTCCTCTACGACGGTGAGCTAGCCGGATTCGGACTTCGGGATCGCGGCCTCGAATAGCGACGTACTCAGATCGATGAACGAAACCAGCCTCTTTTGGCTGACGGTAGAGAGCGCGATGCTCCAGTCGACGTTCATTGCGTTGGGAAGGATTTTCGATCAGGACTCGCCACACAATATTGATCGTTTGATGAAAACCGCTACTGATGGGCGCGAGTTTATCTTTTCACGAGAGGCTTTGGCGGCTCGGATGCGAGCGACGCCGTCGGACCTTTCGGCTGACGCCATTGACAATTTCGTTAGCCATGCGTTTGAGCCATCAGCGGCCGATTTCAGATCGTTGCGCAAGAAAATAAAAGAGATGCGAAAAATCTACGTAGAGCGGTATCGCGACGTTCGCGACAAGTTTTTCGCTCACAATGAAGTCGCTGACCTTGGTGAGGCGAACACCCTTCTGGAGGGGACCACCGTCGATCAGACGAAAGCACTTTTAGCCTCTCTCGATGCACTCGACAATATGCTGTGGCAACTCCTTCACAATGGACGAAAGCCAACTCTAGAAATCAGACCCTTTGTGTTGCCCCCGCCCAGGAACGTGCACGGCCGCCCGGGCGAAAAACTCTACAAAGAGGTCAATGCAATCCTTCAACAAATTACTTTCGGGCGCACGCCAAAGAGCGGAAGCGGCTAGGCCCGCGCCGCCCGCAAAGCCGCGATCGGGCGGCTTATAGCCGCTCATGGGCCTTCCGGCGGAACCGGGCGGCTTAGCGGCGGCAGGCCGAGTTTCGCCCGCGCCGCGTCGCGGGTCTTTGACGTGTACCCGCGGAAGTGGGGAATAGCCCCGTAACCGTGTTCGAACAGAAACGCGCGGCTCTCGGCCAGCATGTCGTCCGTCGCGTCGGGCCATTGCAAGCGGGCTTTGTGGACAGTCTCTAACGGGACTCCCGCGTGGAAGGGCGGCGCATAGCCTTCTGACGTCCACCATGCGCGCGCCGCCTCGTCGCTCGGGTTGCGAAACAGCGTTTCCCGCGCCGCGAGATACTCGTCAAAGGCCGCCATGTTGCCCGTGCCCCCCAAGATCCGCGAACCTTGCCCCGCATGGCCGGCTGAAATCCGTCCGGCGCTGGTAGGCGGCACCGCCGGTCATGGACCTTCTGGCGGAAGGTACGATAGGCCTATTTTGGCAGGGCCGCTTGGCGCAAACCGTCGAAGTGAATCAGTGGCCGGCCGAGGACGGGGTGAGATGAACAAAACCGAGGCGTTCGCCTACTACGAATTGACGCCAAGAAATATAAGGTGGTCCTGGTCTGCATGTGACAAAAGCCGACGGCTAATGGCGATGACCTTTTGGGAGGACGAATTCGAAAGCGATGGGTCGTACTGCGACCGCCGGCCGCCGCATCCGTGGGCGGGCAAAAAGCCGGCGTCGCCGGGCAATAGCGAGCGGCTCGAACATCTCAAATGGGCAAGAGAAGAGGCAATTGACATAAGAGTAATTGTGGTCACGGCCAAAGACCCTTCCAAATTTCCACATCAGGTCAAAATGCATCGCGTAGAGCCAGAGATGATTATGCGCGTCGCTGATGGGCCAGATGACGATGATCATTTCCGTCTCGTGCCTCGCGATCGGACCGCTTAGGCACGCCGGGCCAGATCCATGAACCTCGCCCCGCAAGGCCGAGAGAAATCCGCCCGGCGCTCGCATGGGGGTGACCGTGGACTCTTCCCGAAATCCTTCGCCAACGAAGTCCATAAAGCCGTCCGGCAATCTTTTTGTCCGCAAACTCGAAATCTGCCCGTGTTTTCGGACACCTTATGAGTTGTCAGGAACTCGAAGCCTCTGATCTTCCTCGTCTATCGGCTTAGCGTAGGATTTCGGGAAAATCCTCTGCTGACCCCTGGCGGGCCGCGACACGCTTCTTGGCCAGAACTAACGAAGCCGTCTGATACGCATAGGCAGACGAAGCTGGAACGGGCCGGCGCATAATCGAGATCAATCAGATGGTTACTGGTTTCCGGTGGTCGGGGCGCGGGAGCGTGGACTGACGGCGTCACCGCTCAGCCTGCCGGACCCGTCCATGCGATTTTTGGCGGAGTTCCGCGGCCTACACGTCTCGGCGTTCTCAATTCGTCCCCTTATGCGTATCAGACGGCCGTTTCGTTAGTTCCGGCCAGATAGGAGACGACCCTTCGCGCCCTGTGACCGTCCTCTGCGCTTTAAGGGCGTAGTCGGCGCCGATATCGAGAGTTGCTGCGCAAATGCGAGAATTTGGAGCGCACCCGTTTTGGGGGTTTTTCAACAGTATCGGCGTCATAGCGGTCATTCCATAGCCTTCACCCCCTGAACAGAGTTTCCGATTGCCGCGCGTTCGCGAAGCAGCTGACCCGCTAGAGGTCGTAGGGAAGCCCCTGAGGGGCTAACCGCCCGAAGCAAAAGCTGGATGGCCTGATAGCGAGCGCGCTGGCTATTGACAGAAACCAGCTGCAGATCTACGGACTTACTGGCGGGGATCATCTCGACGGCACCCGTGTCTAATCCACGTCACGTCACCAAGTCATGAAAAAAGGATAGAGTATGCATACACTTCTTCTTTCCACTGCAGCATCTCTAGTGCTTTTGAGTCCTGCTATGGCAGACGCTCAAAAGCACTACTATGGGGCAGTAGCGTCAGTAACATGGACAGATAATAACTGTCCAGGAGGCGTCATAGGTACATGTGCTCACGGATCAAGCGGTGTATCTTTGAATAGCCCTACTCAAATAGCTGCTGATAGAGCAGCGATTTCGAATTGCCTCGTAAATTCTGGTAGCCATAAGTGTGTAATTAGATACAGATTTGGTAATGGTAAATGCGGCTACGCCTCTCTATCTGAAGGACTAGTAGGAGAAAATCTTTATATAGAGAGAGTAGGTTTCGGTCCTAATGCATCGGCAGCAATGGATCAATGTCAATGGTCAGACGGACATAATTGGAATGGACTAGCTTGCAGCGGCACTTATGGTGGATGCAATAATCCTTGATGGAAAGGTGGGGAGAGCGCCTCGGGTCTCGCTCATTGCGTCGCTCCGGCTGTCGGCAGATTAGCACTAATGCCAGCCCGAGTCTGCCCAAAGCGCCGAGCTTCTTTGACGAAGCTGGCGCAACGCGGGCGCGAACGGAATCGAAAGGGCCGCTCCTTGGGAGCGGCCCTTTGCCCCCGTAGCCAGATAAATCCGGCGAGGCCTTAGGGCCTAATCTTGATTTTCGCACACGCTACCTTCCTCGCGCTTGGCAGCCTACCAGCGCCGGAAGCGCGCCATCTGCCAAACCGACTTGGAGTAACTTTGCCTGCCGATTAAGAGTTGGTGGCGTCGATCGCGGACCGGCTCGCGCAGATCGTCGAGGCGAATCAGCGGCGTTGGTGGCGACGATTCATGCGGGCGGGGTGATTTGGTTTAAGCCCACGGGCTCATCAATCCCGCCCGAACCCGCGCGGCGGTTCGATCCCCTGAAGCTCCGTGAGATCAAGGTCGCAGACCGTTCGCAGCGCGTCCGCCGTCGCGCTCTCGGCAAGGCTCGGCGGCAAGCTGTTGAGCCTTGCCTACGCGACTCCGACATCCTCACGCGACTCGCCGTCGCCGAGGCCGAGCTCCGACATTTGAGCGAGCGACTCGAAGAGGCGAGGACGACGATCGCCAAGGAAGAGGCGAGGGCATCCGAAGGGACCTCGGTGTGATCGTCACCGTCTCGACGCCTCCGCCAACATCACGTGTCCCCCTGATTTCAACCGTCCCGTTCACGATAAGTCTGACGTCATCAATCCGGATCAGGTCATGGAAGTAGAATGACGCTGCGGCAACGAGGAAGGCGAGGAGCGACAAGGCGACGGCAAACCATTCTCTCAAGTCTGCGCCCTCATCGCGCTCGGCGCTGAATGGTCGCGACGACCTCGGTTGTCGCGAGCCCGCGCTTGAGCAACGCGTCCTTTGCGGCCGGCCCGAGCGTGAGGATCTTCCGCGCCCTCGGCGGCGGCTCTGGCCCCGGCGCGGCCTCTGGCGGCGGCGGCTCTGGCCCCGGCGCGGCCTCTGGCGGCGGCGGCTCGGGCTCGGGAACGGGCTCGGGCTCGGGCAGGGGGGCCGGCGGCCGCGCCTCGGCTTCGGCGGCCTTGCGCTCGGCTTCCTTCGCCTTGCGCTCGGCGATTTGCGCGAGACGGGCCGTCGCTAGCGCGCGCGCCTCGTCGTCGACGCTCAGGTCGCTCTCGGATCCGTCGATATTGATTTGCATGGGATAGGCGAGAACGGCCCGGCAATAGGCCTCGCGCTGCACCCAAGGGTTCAAGACGCCGCGCGTGTATGCGTTGCTCCACCCGAGGGCTTCCGCGATCGCGGGCGCGGCGCGCGCCAGCGGGCGGACGTCATGCGCTCTCGACGGGAAGGCCTTCGGCCACCTGGTGCGAAGGATCTCGATTTGCTGGCGGGATTCCGCCGCGCCGCGTTTCCAGTCGGACTTGGTCATGATTCCGGGAAGGCCAGGGCAGGGGCGCTCAAAAATGCGAGTTGAGCTTTCACTATGCAAGATGCGCTTGCAATCGGGAAGACTTTAGGAAGGGGCCTCTAGGAGGGGCCGAAAAAGACTTTGCTGCGCGTTGCCTAAACTTTGGAAGCACGCAACTATCGGCCCCGATCGGGCGGGCGATTCGCGCCCGATGACGCGGAGAGGCCCTTAGAAACCAAACAGCCCGCCTCAGGGGCGGGCAGTCGGTAATTTTCCGGCAAAGCCGTGGATCGTCAAAACTGTTGCGGTTCTGACAATCTCCGAAAATTCGATCCGGCACAAGCCCCCCTTGGGAGGCAACGGCCGATCTTTGCCAAAAGCGACCGCGCCCCCTCGACCGGCGGGTTCCCCGAAAGGAACCCCATGCTTGCCGACGACCCCCGCCTGAAATCCCTTCGAGACGCCCCAACGAAGCCCGCAGGCGGCTTTCTGCGCATTGCCGAGGCTCTCGGCCCCGGCGCCCGCCCTGAGGCCCCCGAGGCCCGGGAAATAGCGCCCGCCGTCGAGATCGCCGTCGCCCTCATGGCGACGCGCAATCCGGCCAGGATCGACGAGCGGCTGAAACAAGTCGCCGCCCTTGCGGACCTCGATGCGTTCAAGGATGCGGCCTATCTCGCCGCCGCGCGTCGCCGCGCTGATTTGCCCGGGCGCGCGCTTCCTTCGCGCCACAGCCGGCCGCGCTCGCCCGATCGGCAACAATCGATCGAGCGCCGTCGGGCGATCGCCGGCGCGGGCGCCTATAGGCACCGCCGACTGCGACTAGGAAGCGGTCGGCGGATCCAGACAAGTCTCGGGGATCCACCAGCTCCTCGGTGATCTTGTCGAAGTACCGACGCACTTCTTCGATAGCGGTCCAGCGCGTCTTCCACCGAAACAGGAAATGGTCGTCTTCAGCCGCTCCTATGATCTCCTCGAAATGCTCGAAGATAAAGAGAAGCTGCGTGAGCTCATCGAGTGTCTCGAAGCTGTGACCAAGGCCGGTCCGGTGACGGTGCCTGGTGAGCACTCGGTTGCAGAAGCCATGAATTGTAGAGACAGTCAGCTCCGAGAGGTCTCCCGCGTAGCCAACCTTGCGCGATGCCGCGGCCAGTCGGTCGCGCATCTCGAAAGCCGCCTTCTCGGTGAATGTGCAAAGCACCACCTCCTTGGGTTGCGCTTTCCCTAGCAACAGGAGATTCAGCGCCCGGAGTACGATGCTGAACGTCTTGCCGGAGCCCGGGCCAGCGATGACGAGCAGGGGGCCCTCGAGATGGCCGACGATCTCGCGCTGGGCTTCATTGAGCTCGGGGTAGTGTTGGACGATGGAAGGCGCGATGGTCACGAACACCTTACCTTCGGTTCCCTTTCGTTCGGGAATCCGGGACGGTTAACTCCTCGACCCGCTGTCATCACGACCAGCGTCCGCGTTCGCGCTAACCCCATTCCGTGATTTCCACTATGCGGCATAATGGCCGGTCCGATCGCATCTTGCGTCAACGGGTCAAAGGGGCGGGACCCTGAAAATCTTTCCACCGTGTCACATCTCAGCCGACGAGCGACCTGGCTCGGAACGTTCTGCTTTGAGATTTCGCTTGGTCCGGTAGCCTTTGGCCTTGCGCTTGGCGGCCTGGACGTTGCCGTTGATGGCTTCGAGGACGCCGTTGGAAAGGCCGGTGGCGATTGATCTGAGAATGCCCTCGGCCTTGGCCATGATCGTCTTGGCCAATCGTTTCATCGGGCCGAGATCGCAGACCTGAACCCAGGTGTTCCAGCGATCGAGGAAGCGTCGGGCGGTCTTGGCGTCCATCGTGAACAGCTGTTGCAGGTTCATGCGGATTTGCATCGCCTGGATCGTGTCCAGGTTCAGCGCTTCCAATCGAGACAGCGCCTCCTTTTCCGTAACCGTTCACACGCCCGGTTGAATTACGCGGCGGCGGGGATGGCTGGGGTTTCGGCTGCGGCGCGAGCGGCGGCGATGAGACCGCTGGCGTAGGCCCAGGGGTCGAGGCCGCGCTTGCGGCAGGTTTCGATGATGCTGAGGCCTGCGGCGTAGAAGCGGCTTCCCTCGTCTGTGCGTGTGCCGTAGCTGATGCGGCGCGCGATCACGGCGTGACGGAGCGCACGTTCGGCGTCGTTGTTGGTGGGCGACAGGCGGGGGTCGTGGACGAAGGCGATCACCGCGTCCCAGTCGTTGAGGATTTCGTTGGCCAGGTCCCGCACCTTCTGCTCGATCTCATGACGGTTGCACTGGCAGTTCCACTTGATGGTGTCCATCAATCGCCTGACGGCCTTGCTGTCGGCCTCGCCGTCACGGACCCGCTCGATGAGGCGACGCAAATCGCGGACGAGGTCGCGACCGAAGCCGGCACCGTCGCCGTAGAACCCGCCGGCGAGCGCCAGGCCTTTGCGGATCAGATGCGCCAGACAGCGCTGACGGCGGGGATGGTCGCGATAGGCGGCGTAACCGTCGGTGACGAGCCAGCCGAGAAAGGCTTCGCCGATCAGGGCCGCCAATTCTTCCTTGCGCCGGCTGCCGATGCGAAAGACGACCGCCGTCGCCGTCACCGCGACCCACATCCACATCAAGGCGCCGCGCTGATACCACGGGGTTTCGTCGAGATGGACGATCTGGGCGGCCTTGACCTCTTCGATGAGCCTGTCGACCACAGGCTCGCTGGCGAGGCCGAACTCATGAACGCACCGGTTGATCGTGGCGGTCCCGAGTTCGAGCCCCAGCCATCCGTCGAGGAATTCCTGAATCTTGAGGCGCGACAGGCGAAAGCGCAACGACAGCGATGCGATGAAGGCGCAGAGCATCGGGCCGACCAGACAGCGCTCGGTCGCGATCAAGTCGCGTTTGCGGCCCTCGACGCGCGAACGCGCGCCGACCCCGGGGCGTTCGACACTCTCATGACCGCAGCGGCAGCGCGCGGCGAAATACACATGTTTGATCGCCTCGATCTCGAGCGACATGTCGCCTTGCGTCAGTTCGAGACTGACGTGGGCGCCAACCTTGCGCCGCGAGGCTTGCGCATCGAGGTTTTGGCCGCAGGCCTCGCAGGTCAGCGGCGCATGCTCGCGTTCGCCGCTGACCAGTATCGGTTGGCTGCGCCAGAACCCCTTGGCTCCGAGCGGCTTGCCGGGGCGGCGAGCGCCCGCCCGCTCGGCTGGCCCCTTCGCCTCGCCGGTGTGGCTGTCGGGCGAGGCCGACGCTGTCTCGTCGGCAGACCCTCCCGGCTCGCCCTTCTGTCGTCGGTCCTCGCGGCGATACGGGTTGTCGCTCGAAGGCGGACGCGAACTGGTTCGGGAGTCTTCGGACAAACGTGCGTTCTGCGCCCGCGCCAGAGACAGAAGCTCGCACGCCGCCGCCAGCAAATCCTCATGCGACAGCGTCGCGAGGTCCGCCGGCGTCAAGGCCTTCAAATCGTCCGCGAATCGGTTCGGCACACAAGGGGTAGAATCGCCTTCCCACCGATACGCAAGCCGAAAATGCGAAACTCGTCGACCCTTCGCCCCTTCGCCGTCGCCGTTCCACCCGCATCAGCACCGCCGGCCGCGATCGGGTGGGTGTGAACGATTACCCTTTTCCTCCAGCGTCAGATGATCGACGTTCTTCAGGAAGATGTAGCGCCGGCCCTTGATCTGGAAATTATTCTTCGCCTCCTGACGCCGCACTTCGTCGACGGCCTCGTTGGCGAGTTTGATGACGTGGAACTTGTCGAACGTGATCTCGGCGTTGTCGAAATTCGCCTTGATCCCCGCTTCGAACGCCGCCCCCATGTCGATGCTGGCGTCGGTGACCGCCTCGCGCTTGCCGCCATGCGCCTCCAGGAAATCGGCGAATTCCTTCACCGTCGCGGCGTCCTTGCCGTCGGCCACGTAGACGACTTTGCGCTGCGCCATGTCGACGAACAGGCTGATGTAATCGTGGCCGCGCCGCGCCGAGGTTTCGTCGGCGGCGACCCATCAGGATTATTTGCAAGGGGTCGTGGAGACGCTTTCTGTCCCAGCGTGGCGCGGGGGCGAATCCATGACCGCGCTTCAGCTGACACGCACCCAGTCTATAGAGAACGGATTACGGAAAATCCTCCTTGCCCGCTGCTCGGCGGCGGCACCGGTCATACAGGAAAACTGGCCCGTACTTCTTGCCGCGGCAATCGGCAAGAAGGCCGATCCGAAGAACCCGCGTTCGAAACAGGCCCTCGCGGAACAGGCGAGCGCGCTACAGACGCTGGTAAGTCGCAAGATGACGATACTCACCGGCCGCGCCGGAACCGGCAAAACTTCAGTTGTGGGCGCGCTGTTCCAGAGCACGAAATTGAAGTCGCAAGGAATCTTGTTGCTGGCTCCTACCGGCAAGGCCCGCGTGCGCCTCACCAAGGCCACTAAGTCGGAAGCGCAGACCGTGGCGCAATTCCTCCACGGGCGCGCGCGGTACGACGGGGAACGGCAACGCCCCTTACTGGAACCAAAGAACCGGAGAAGGGCGTTCCTTATGCGAATGAGCGGACTGTGGTCATTGACGAATGCTCGATGATTACGGCGGAAGGCTTATACGCGGTACTGAAAGCGCTCGATCTCCGTCACGTCCAGCGGATCGTTCTAGTCGGAGATCCCAACCAGCTTCCGCCCATCGGCGCCGGCAGGCCCTTTGCGGATCTTGTTGGCACACTGAGGCAGGGAAAAACGTCGGAAGAAGGCGCGGAGCAGAAGACGCCGGCGGCAGCGCTTGCGGAGCTGAGGACCGAGGTACGAACTGTCAAGGGTCAGCAGTCCGACGCGCTGCGGCTGGCCGCGCTGTTTTCATCGGGCGAGGTGACAGTCGATGCTGACAGAATTCTCAACGATCTTGCAAGCGGAGCGAAGCTAAACGATATCGAAGTCTGCCACTGGAAAACGGTAGAGGATCTTCGAAAGGCACTGTTGAACCAGTTCAAGGCGCACCTTGGCGTATCAGGACGAAGCGATATCTCTGGCTTTAACAAGTCATTCGGCTTTGAGGACAACGGTCAGATCTCATTCGGATCGCCCGATAGCGCGGAGAATTGGCAAATCCTCTCGCCCGTGCGGATGCACGCCTATGGCGTCCATGAGCTCAATCGCTGGATACAAGGCGCATTCCGGGCGGATGAGCTGAAACGTGCCAGGGACCGGCGAGCAATCAAGCTCGGGGACGAGGAAATCGTTCATCGGGACAAGGTGATCCAGATCACGAACGACACACGCTCTGGCTATGATTGGCAGGCGGACGAGGCAGTTGATGACGTTTATCTTGCCAATGGCGAAGTCGGATTGGTCGCACAAAGGGGCAAGAGCGGCTATCTGAATGTGTTATTCGCCGGCCGGCCCTGGCTCACGTTTGGCTACAACAAATATGATTTCTCGGAGGCGAGCGTTTCACTTGAGCTGGCTTACGCTCTCACTGTGCATAAGTCGCAAGGGAGCGACTTCGAGAAAGTATTTGTCGTCGTCCCGAAGCAGTGTCGTATGCTAAGCCGGGAGCTTGTCTACACTGCCTTGACACGCTCGCGCGAGCGACTGGTGCTGCTCATGGAGGGCGATGACGTCGGCAAGTTCGCGGAGCTGCAGGAGAAATCGGACACGCTGCGGCGGAACACGAACCTGTTTTGCGCTGTCGTGCGAGAAAAGCCCGATCAAGTTCCGTACGCCGAGCCGTGCCTATCCGCTTAAGGCAGACACCCACTATATGTAGTATTATCCGAACAGATTATGGTTTTACGGAATTGTAGAACTGGAGCGCCGGATTATTCACAAATGATTCCGCGAATTCAAGTTCAAGGTAGCTCAATACGTCATATGGAGCGCGAGGATTGCTAATCACACTCTTTCGTGTCGCTTTGTCTTCACTTCGACTCAGATCGCGCAACAGGCTGATGGGCGTGGACGGGTTCTTCGCAACAATTCGCGCCAGTGCATGGCTCTCTTCTGCGAGTACCGTCAGTCGCTCTGGCGATGTCAATTTATCAGCTGCTTCCCGTCTGGCTGTGAGTTTCTTTGCTTTTTGCTGGGCCGTCATCGGTATGTCCCCTGATGCTCCATATGTGACGTGAATTGAACAGCGTCTGGATCCTCAGTGTAAATCAGAAATCACTCAGTCCGAAACCAAAAATTGCTTGCGGGTGCGCTTGCCTCCGTCCGATGAGGCGTCCTATATCTAGTGGGTGTCTGTGTTAACCGGATAGGCACGCGCCGAGCATCTGATCCATCGCGCGCTCAAGGGGCACAAAGTGCGTAGCAAGTCGGAACTGGTCATCGCGGATGCGCTGTTCCGTATGGACATCGATTACCAATATGAAAAGGAGTACGTATCGCTGACGGGATGGAAAACGCGGCCGGACTTCAGCTTTGTTGATGCGGCGGGCGAATTGATTGTCTGGGAGCACCTGGGCCTGTTGCATGAGCAGAGGTACAGCGATGACTGGAAACGCAAGAGCAAGGAGTATCTCGCTGACGGTTTTGTCGAAGGCAAGAACCTCTTCACGACGCGTGATGACGAACGCGGGGGCCTCGATGCGAGAGATATCCAAAAGACCGCCGACAAGATCAAACCGCTCCTGCCTTGATCTGCACTGCGGGTCGGAAGGCGTGGACTGAGTCGCCCCGGTTCAAATGCGCAAGCCGCGTTGGTATCTGAAGCCGCTGCATTCCCTACGGTGCCTGACTGGCTTACGTGGTTGCTTGCCCAACGATTTTGGCCCGGAAAAATTCGGAAAAAATCGCGAAGGCGTGTGTGTGGTGATCCGTTGAAATTCGAGCGGGACTCCAAATTACACCCCGGGGGCCGAAAACAGGCCCCCTCCACCGCGCGAGGAGGAGAGGGGTGCTCGCAAGGTTGGGCGCGCCGCCGCCCCTTGGGATGGTCGCACGCTCGCGATGCAGGAGAGGGGGAAAGTGGCGTCATCCTCGGCAATCGAGGAGTTCTCGCCACGTCGGAGGGGAAGCTGCCGCGGGCCGATGAGCCGCACGAAAAGGACCACCGACGCCTATTCGTGCGACCTTGCGCTTGCCGTTCTGGTTGACCGCCGAACGGCGGTCGACGCGATCGTCATGCCGTCGGCCTTCGTCACCAACACGAATTATGCGGAGGAATATTTCAGCCGGACCCGACGCGGCGAAATCGGCCACTATCATCATATCGCTGGCGCCCATCTGCTTCGCTATGCGCAACAAAGCTCACGGCGCGAGGATCATCGACGCATGTGCAACGGCGACCAGACCTTTCGCATCGCCGGGCACGCCACGCACAAGCGGACGTCGCCGGATTTCGTCGATACTGGCAGAAGCATAGGTTCCCGACCACTGACGTTTAATCCACAATATATTGTGCCAAGAGTCTTGACGGCGCGCACATATTGACCGCTCTTCGCGAATCATGCCACAAAACAAGAACGCCCCGACCTTTCGGAAGGGGCGCTCCATGGCTAGGTGGCAGAATGGTTATGCGGCTCCCCTGCAAGGTAGCATAAATCGGTTCAATTCCGGTCCTAGCCTCTCACAAACTCTTGGCCGCCCTTCGGGGCGGCCACTTTCTTTTCAACCCCAAGAACGAGGCCGAGTTGAATCAATTAGCTGCGAGACATTGCCACAGGCTGACTTGTACTGCAAACAGTTTGTCCGCCAATTGCCCGCCAGTTGGCGGACAGATAAGATCGGCCATGGCAAACCCAAAGGCCGAATGTCGGCTTGAGCCGATCAATATTGCGTACCTGAATGACCTCGCCAAGCTCGGGGCCTATGGCAAAGGGCGATCCGGTGTCATGAAACGATTCATTGAGAACGGGATCGCCGCCGCCATTGAAAAAGGCGTGATCGCCAAGAGGTCGATCGATGAATTTGGGGACTCTGTCGAGACAGACGCCGATGACGATTCCTAGCCGTTCATCTTCCAAAGCGCCATGCACAAGCACGTCCCGCCGGACCTCACGGGCTACCGACAGAAGCATTCCACGGCGTGACCTAGTGCGTGCTCGGTAGGGCGTCCGCCATTAATTCAATAATCTCACGGGCGGTTTTCCTTGGGTCCGACGAGCCGGTGATATCGCGCCCAATGACGAGGTAATCGGCTCCCGCTCGCAACGCTTCATCAGGTGTCGAGACGCGCTTTTGGTCGTGGTGGTCGCTTCCTGCACGCCGTATGCCGGGCGACACCACCATCAGTTTTCCTTCAGTTTTGCTCTTGATCGCGGTCGCTTCCAAAGCCGAAGCGATTACGCCGTCGACGCCGGCTTCAAGCGCGCGAAGAGACCGCCGGATAACAACGTCTTCAACAGTAATATCAGACTTGAACCCCATTTCCTCTAGGTCTGTCGCATCCATGCTCGTCAGAACTGTCACACAAAGAATCTTCATTGCCGATGAGCCACGCCCTTCGACCGCACTTCGCATAATATTGGTTACGCCATGCACCGTCAAAAAGTCGATGCCAAATTCCGCCGCGCGCGCAACCGCGTTTTTAACCGTCTCGCTAATGTCGTAATATTTGTAATCGAGGAACACTCTCTTGTGTTGTTCTTTAAGCCGCCGCGCGAAGGCATCCCCTCCCGCTAGCTGCAACCCTAGCCCGACCTTGTAAAATACGATCTCATCACCGAGCGTGTCGACCATTTGTTGCGCGTCATCGATCGTTTCTACGTCGAGAGCGACGATTAGTTTTTCGCGGGCTCTTTCGAGCCGTTTACTCCGTGCTCCGGAGGAATCCAAATCGGCGTAGCTTCTTGCTACCGAGGCCGCCATATTGAAGTGCTCCGCGCCATTCGTGCCGTCGGCCAACATCTAGCAGACGCGCGGGCGCTGACGCGCTAGATAACGGCGGACGACACCGAATCGGTGTTTCCTTCGCACCAGTGGGAGCAGAACGCAAGCGGCGTAGCGACTCGCGGACTCTTAATTTTACCTCTGTCACAGATTTATTTTACGCCAAGCTAGGACGCCAGTCGCCACGTCGCTGTCTCGGGCTACGCTTCCTTGATGACCAGTCCGCGCACCTTGGACTGGTAGGGCAGAATCGACGTGATGCGACGCGGTGTTTCATTCCGGCCGCAGCCTCTATTAGGCCAAACCCGACGTCAGCTACTACGGCGTCAAGGACGGCCTGAGTCGTTAGAGGGCCAGGGTGCCCGGCGAAAGGCGTCGAGAACGAGGCGACCGAGTTTCCCCGACCCAATGAGCTTCCCCAGCTTAAAGGGATGCTTGGCCTTGATCGCCTTGGGCGTTGCCCTCCGGCTCGAACGGGCTGAGCGCCGCGTCGAGATGGCCCAGCGCTTCGCGAAGGTAGCGTACGCGCCGTTCGCACACCCGCAGCTCGCCGTCGATCGAAGCCCTGCGATCTTCAGAGCGGCGAACGCGTAACGATTGCCGTTTTCGTTCGTTGCGGCGAATATGGCCTCGCCGTCGCTGTTTTTCTTGTGGTGTATGCGCCGCTCATTAACGCGCATCGCGGACGAATGTGCGGCCTAACTATCTTGGCAAGAAATTGCGGGGGCAAAATTTGGGAAAGCGTTTGTGGGGATCGGCCGAGATTTGCATGGCGCTCCGAAATACGCCCCTCGGGGTCGCACACGAGCGGCCGCCGATTGCGATTGGGGGGGTGCTCGCGCCTTGGTCGCGGCCGTGGTGCGGGATGGTCCGCTCGAAAGGGTCGCCTTGGCTGGCCGCTTGTCGCCGCCTTTTTGTGCGGTCGATCGCGCGGGTCCGGCCGCGCTCGATGGGAGGTGCCCTTCGGCGGCGCCTCCAGCGCATGGCTCGACCCCTTCGATGGTCCCTGGCGCGGCCTGGGCGGCGGTCGGAAGCTCGGCGAACTTGGCGGCGACCGACACGGCGATCTTGACGTCATTGACCGCTTTGACCAATCCGTCCGATCCTTTCTCGCGGACCTTCTTGGAGCTCCTGACGCTGTGGTCGCTGACGTTGCCAAGCGCCCCCGGACCGCAGCAACATGCCGATGAACGCATGCCGCCTGTTATGTCTACAAGCCGCTCTTCGGCGTTGGTAGGGGAATGTATCTTTGCGGGCGGAGTCTGCGCCTATAGATGTCACTAGGCGAGGCCCGCTTAGCGCATGCGCAAATAGCTGTCGTCCGCCAAGGGCTAGGCAAACGGATAAACTCGGCCCTCGGCGGACACTGCCGTAAACTGGCCTAACGAGCGCAGTCGTCGATTGTCGTTCTCCAAGTCGACGAGATAGTTGTCGGCATAGGCCACAGGCAGCGGCCGCCGCGGCGATGGTCGTCAACGAGCCGATCCACGGCGCAAAGGCCTGGGCGTAAGCGCCGATCGCGCCAAACAGCACCGCCGCGGGGCCGGCGGAACGCGACCCACCAGAGCTGACTCGCAAGGGCCTCGTTCTTCTCCTGCCCCTTGCGGTAGTATCCGATTTGCTCGTCGATTCGGTGAGTCACGTACCAGCCTTTCGCCGCGCCCTCGTCCTCAGGACGCGGCGCCATCGGGTCGACCGGCATCCGCTCGTCGCCCTTGGCCGGGATCGGGTCGTTGGACAGCGCTAGCCCCGCGTCCGTCGCGGTCCTGGCGAAGGTGTCGATCCGGTCGAGGCACGTCTTGGCCGCATTGGGCTGCGAATAGGCGCCGGCGCGTGACGTGTAGCGGAAGCATTCGGACTTGATGGCTTCGGCCGTCGCGCGGGCCTGTGCCCAGCCCAAATCCTTACCGGAGCCGACGACCGTCGTGCCGAAATAGGCCCCGGCGGCGGAGGCGAGCGCCGCCGCGATCGCGAGCGGCGGCCCAGAACGCTCGGCTTCGGGAAGATCGTCGTCGCCGCGCCGCAAAGAGCAGCGAGGGCCACGCAGACAAGCGCTAGAAGATTCCAGGAATCCGTTTCCGCCTGAAGGCCGCGCGCCCGCTTCGCCCAGCCCCGATATGTCGCCCAATTCTCCTTCATCATGGCCGCCCTTCCTGAAAACTCATCGAACCATAAGTCTCGACCCGAACCCCGATTTTAGAAGCGCGCTTGAATGCGTCCAGGGATACCGAATTGCCGCCTGACGACTGATTCGCAAAGCGTCAGACCGGGGTACTCCTGCCTTTCCCTGGAAACGACGACTGACGTCCATCCGCACGGCGCTTCCTGAGCGAAGCTTGCACGCGAAGAACCGGATGCGGGTAATCCACTCGTCCGGGTCCGCGGCGTCCGCCCAAAGCGGGTACTGCAAGTCTTGAAGCGCCCTGAAGACTTTTGTCCTGCAACGTGATCAATAATGGCTGGCGACGAAGAGGTCGCCGGTGAAGTTGACATGCATGCCGAGGTGCTGTCGACCCTTGGTCAGCGACTGGACTTCGACTTCCATCGCATCTGTGAGGGCGGACAGGCGGACGATGTCCTGCGCGTCCGCGGCACCGGCGAGCGCGTCCAGAAAGGCCTGCGCGAACGCGCCGTGCTTCCAGGCCGGCAGCTCTTCCGAGAGCTCGTTCCTCCTGGACGAGGTCAGCACGGTGACGTTTTCCAAGTCCAGGGCGTCTTGCAAAACCTTCGCGTCGGGATCCTTAGCCCAAGCCTGGCCAGCGACCATGCCGGGATGGCTGGCGTCGATGAGCAGCAGCACCTTGCCGTGAGCGGCGATCGCCGCGACCTTTCTCGCGAACTCGCTCGCCGATACGGCGCTCTCGATGCTCCTGCCTTGCGATCCCGGGTCGAAGCCGTAGGGGATGAGATAGAATTGACCGTCGATCATTTCGCCGTAGGTAGAAACGAAAATGATCGCCAAGTCCTGGTCCGCGCCGCTCTTCGCCATGCCTTGCGCCATAGCGTCGAGAGTGTCGAGAATGGCGGCGTTGTCGGCCTTGTCATTGGGCAGATAGGTCAAGCTGACGTCGGCGTAGAGACTCGCCTTGCCGGCCGAACTTTTCTGGCTCGCGAGAAGCGCGCTCGCGACGTCGTGGGCATCCTCGGCCGCGTAGTCTAGGTGTAGGTCGCCGGCCTTGTCACCGAACTTGTCGATGCCGATCGAAAGCACGTGGAGCACTCCGCCGGGTGGCTTGGCGCTGCCGGTGGCACTCTGGACGTCGAGGCGCGCGGCTGTCAGGTCGGCGATGCCGAGAGCGCGTGCGGTCCCGAGTTCGTCGAGGATGAGCGCCAGCGCGTCGGGCCGATGGAGCTTCGGGATCGCGGAGACAGGCGCCGTCGTCGCAGCGGTGTCCGGGCCACGATTGACGACCCACTTCAGCACGTCCTGTGCGCCAGACGTCGCCTCGTAAAAGCCTTCGGGCGTCCAAAGCACCCAGTCCGTCCTGTTCGGCAACACCTGCAGCGCCAGGAGTTCGCGTCCATCATCCGCGCCAAGCCAGTGGATCGCGCCCCCGTCTTCAGCCGCGACTAAAATGCGGCCGTCTTTGGTGGCGTTGGTCGCCCAAACCTCGCCTCGACCGGCCCGCCACCATTTCTGCGCTCCCGTGTCGTCGAACGCCGTTAGTCCGAAGCTGGAACCGACAAAGAACCGTTTTGCGTCAGAGGTGATCGCCAGACTTCGGGACATGTCATATCGTTGCATCGCGACAGGTCGGCCATTCAGGGTCGGGGTCATTCCGTTCCGCCAGCCTTTAACCGCCAAACCTTCTCGTTGCGCCGCGAACGTCGAACCGTCGTTCGGCGATCTTGAGAGTGTGAGCGATCTGGCATCAAACCTTAGGACGGGTGCAGCCGATCCAAGATAACCAAAGTCGACGATGCGGCCGTCTTCAGACACGCGCATGACGTCGGTCTGGCCGCGAAAATCGAGGACAGGCGAGTTGACAGTCCAGATTGGTTCGCCTCGGGCGTCAATGAGGCCGAGACAGGGCGCCAGCGAGGCGACCAAGATTCGACCTTCCGGCAAGGCGTCAACGCCAGCCGCCGTGTCGGAAGCGCAGTAGGTCATGCGCCGTTCGTCCCCAAGGCCGCCCCGATCCCACGCGAATAGGACAGTCCGTCCTTGCTGGTCTGTAACGCCGCCGGCCGCATAGAGCGTCTCGCCGTCGCCGGACCACGCGACATGCGTGGGTCCGGCCGGGGAGGGCGTCGCATTCGCCGGGCTCTGACCGCCGACGCGGTTGAGGGTCACTCCATCCAGAACATCGACCGCCGCAACGTCGTGGTATCCGATCGCAAGCCGCTTGCCGTCGGGACTGAAAGCTGCGCCGAACGGCAGATTTCCGCTCGGCGCCCTCACTGGCTCGCCAACGCGGCGAAACTTTGGGCTGTCGTTGTTGGGGTCGTACTGGTAGAGGCGAATCAATCCATCGTAGGCTGTCGTCGCGAGGTGCCCGTCTCGGGCGAAAGTCGCGCCGTAGCTTTGATCTCCATATCGGTCGTCGCGGAAGGCCTCTCTCCAATCCTTGTCTCGGTCGAAGACCCGCAGGCCGTTGCTGCCCACGGTCGCCGCGAGGTAGCGGCCGTCGAGCGAGAAGGTGAGAAAACTCACGACATTGGGCAAGTCCGCGTCAATTCGCCCGATCAAAGCGCCAGAATTACGATCGAACAGATAAATCACGGTTCCGGCATTTCTCCGCTCGGTCCACCCCCCAACGGCGACGGTCGACCCGTCCGGGCTGATCGCGACGGCGTAGATGTCGCCGACAGGGTCGGGGCCAACCGGGATCCAGACCGTCCGCAGCAACTTGCCGTCCGTGGCCGACCAGATCCGAACCGTGCTATCGCTACCTCCTGTGATCGCAAACCGTCCTTCGGCATCGACCGCCATCGATCGAAGTCGTGCTGTATGCATTCCCGGATCCACCGCGAGCGACGGCCGATCGTACAGGTCGGACGCACCGCGAGGCGCTTCGGACAAGTCGCCGGCTGAAGGGAGCGTGGATGTGACCATTGCCGTATGTATTGCAGTTGCATGACGCAATGACCGGAAGGGTGATTCCAGTCGCCAGACCATCCGCGCGAAGGTCAGGTTGGTAATCGAAAGATTGCCGTCCAAGTCGGCAATGGCGAGCTTCGTCCCGTCCTGCGAGAGCGACATCGCTGCGCGGAGGTCAGAATGACCCGGGATTTCGGCGACCTCGGCGGCCTGTCCGGCGTCGGAGAACGCAGTCGAGACGTCGAGAATCCGGATCAAATTGTCCGTGGCCGCAATCGCCAGAGTTTTGCCATCCGCGCTGAGCGCGGCGTCAAGAGCCCCGAGGGGAGCTTCGAGGCTGATCGAAACCAACACCCATTTTTGCGTGGACCCCGCGGGTTGCGGTTGAACCACTTCTTGTTGCTGTTCGACAACTTGTCGTGTTGCCAATGTGTCGCCTAAGTTGAGCTGCGACGCAGCCGGCGGTCGCCCTGTGCGCGCGACCGCCCCCGGCGGGCTCGTGTCGGGTATGGCGGTCGTCGATGAATTGTCTCGCCCGACCGCCCGCATCAGGGCGACACTTCCGTCGAAGCGCCGGAGCAGTAGGGTCTCCCCGTCACTCGAGAACTCCAGGCCTGCGAACGCCCCTCCAAGGAAAAGTCTGCTTGGCGCCCGGCCAAAATCGACGGGATCTGCTTCTGAACCCTCTTCGCCCTCGATAAACAGTCTTCCGCTCGCCGTCACAACGGCCAGCGCCGGGGCGGCGACCCTCGCGTCCCGGGAGGCTGCCAGATGTTCGATGCGATCCCCGACGCTCGTGCCTCCGTTCGAGATCGCCGGGCCGCCGAAATGAAGCAGCCGGCGCTCAATTGTGTGTTGCGCGGTCGGCCCGAACAGTTCGACCTCTCCGCTCTCCCGCCCAAATGCTGCGCCGTCGCGCAGACCGGCTAACGCTGTGACGAGTCTTCCGCTGAAGCGATCAGTCCGTTTGTCCGTCAGCCGAGTGACCGCGACCTCGCCAGAGCCGTTTTTTGCTTCAGGCAACGCGTAATAGACATCTCCGAGCTCATCGACTGCAAACTGGGACAGTTTGGATGGAAACTGACCGCAGGTTGGGCTCGTCGCCTTATTGTTCGCTGGCGAGAGATCGGCCGATCGCGAGAAAGCCTCAATGACGTAGGACTCCGTCGGCGCTTCCTCGGATCTTGCCACTGAGGCGGCGAGATCCGGACAGGGGTTTGCGCCCGTGCCGACGGCCTTGGTCGCGTGCACGGCAAAAACAGTGCCGGCTGCATTCGTCGACGCACCCGAAAGCTGGACCCCGTTGGCGGCTACGCGAACGACCCTCCCACTTGCTGTCCCGATCAGCAAAGCGGCGCCGTCGTCCGTCCATTCGAGCGATGTGGCCACCTCGCGCCCGCCGCCGTCGGCGTTTGCTTCAAAAGTGGTCCAAGTTTCTTCGGCGCGCAGCCAAAGCATCATCGCTAACGCGGCAATGACGGGCGCCAGCGCAGCCACGACGACACCCGGCTGCGGAATATAGTTGCGAATAGCCTCGACCAAGTGGTCCGGGTTCGATCCCGAGGCTTGTTGCGGAGTTGGGGCGGTCACTGACGCTCTCTGCCCGTTGGCGCTCTTGCCGTCACCGACGCCAGGCCGCGCGCGGCCCTCGCGGTAGCCGCTGGCGCGGCGACCGCCGCTCGCCAAAGCCGAGACGGCTGCGAGACGATCAAGGCCAATGGCGCAACGGCGGACAGCGTCAGGACAGGCAGCCAGGCGCCTGTCGTCGCCGGGCCGCTCCATGGCTTCGGGATGAGCCAGAAGCAGGCCAAAATCCACGCCAGCGCCGGCAGGAGGATCGGAGCGCGCTGAGCCCAACGCGAGCGACGGGCGGCTCTCTTGATTTCCTCCAAAGTCTGACCACTGACGCGGGTCAGGAGTTCCGTTCGTCCTCCGCGTGTCAGAAGCTCCAGCGCGACGGAGTCCCGCGGCATTGCGGCGCCCTGGGTCTCCTGTCGCCAAATCGAAAGGGCAATCTTGGTCGGTCTCGGCTCGCCGCCGCCAAGGATTGCCGCGGCGTCGAACTCTTCGGTTTGCGGACCGCCATCACTGCGCTGCGCGCCTTCCAGCATGCGAGCGACCTCGTCTTGCGCCTGTCTTTGCTGCTCGGGTCGGATCGCATCGAAAAGCAGCCAACGTATCCAGTCCGGAAAGCGTCCGACCTGAAACCAAGGAAGACTCGCAAGCCGGGTGAGGCGATCGTCGTTGAAGACTGCTGGGCGTTTCGGGTCGGCGCCCTCGGTGAGCCGAAGCCCGAGGAAAATCGTGATGTCGTAGCGGAGTTCGGGATAGATCGCGGTCGAGGCCAGCCAATAGAAACCATGATCTCCCAGGAAATAGCGCAGGTCGGCCACCAGCGTCTCTTGTCCCGCAGGGTCGAGGGAAGCGTCGGACAGGAGCCGTGTTCGCGAATGGAGGATGCTGGCTGGCAGCGGTCGGTCGATACGCGGCCGGGAATTGGCGTCGGGCGCGCTCAGCCGCGCCGCCCTGGAATCGAAATGGTCCACGAGGCCGGCAAGGCCGGATAACGTCGCCTGCTCCATAGGCCACTCAAGGCTCAGCGCCAGGGATTGAGCGGCTGAACCTTGCTCGCGCACGACTGCCGGCGTAAGCAGACCAACATCACGCCAAAAACTCAAGGATCTAAGCCACGCGAACGGCTGAAGGTTCGCCGGGGTGACAAGCTCGACTCCGTCCGACACGAGGATCAGCCTTGCATCCGGGTGCCGATCGTTGAGGTGTGCGAACGGCAATGCACGTTCCCAATCCCAGTCGTCGCGAGGGAACAAAATGCGCGGATCGTGGGAAAAATCATAGCGCGTCGCGCGGACGCCCGCGAGTCGCAAGGCGTCGACAATCGCGGCAAATCGGTCACGCGCATGATCATCCCGGGCGTCTCGCTTCAAAAGGAAGACGTACTCCGTCGGCGCCGATCTCGGCTTGAAAATCGGCGCGAAGAAGCCGAGTTGCGCAACGCTTGCGCGGATCGTGCGGTCCGCATCGAGCCGGCGGCCGTCGACGGGGCGCCGCTGAGACATCTTCTTCGCTATCCCAGCGAACCTCGGCGCGTCGATACTCTCGAGACCGAGCGCCTGCACTTTGATATCGGCCCGTTCACCTTTGATGTCGCCGACGGCTCGGATCAAGTGCGCGTCCTGCACGCGTAGCGTTCGCCAAATTGCCGTAAGAATGCCGATGAGCGCAACAAAGGCCACGGTGAACGGAACCCAGCGAACCGGCGACCCATTCTCCGGCGCCGGCCGACGATATGATGACGCCGGCGAAGCATGTTGACTGGCGAAATCGGTGAGCAGCTTGCCAACAGGCGTTTGGTTCGACGTCTGCCCGTCGTCGTCATGCGCGCTGGTTGCAAGGCCAAGCATTTCCTCGAGATCTTTTTGGTTGACAACGGCCGCGGCGGCAGCCGCGTAGCGGCGCAGATCGGCGGCGCCCTCCGCGTTCGAGGGCAGCGGCAGATCCGGGTGGCGCGGGACGGCGGCGAACATCGCCTCCAAGATCTGCTTGGCGGACGGACCGGCCGGGTCACCGGCGGCGAAATCCTCCGCAAGTTCTCGCGGCGTCGGAGACGATTTGTTGTGCTCCAGTGAGTGGGCCGCGGTTCGGAGAAATTGAGCGTAAACTTCATTGGAGGTTTGTCCGGCGGAAGGCTGCCGAGGCGGCGGCGATGTCGGATTTTGCATCGGGCTTTGAGACAGGTTTGGGGACGGGGGCACGTTCGGGAGATTTGGGGGCGGAGTGGCGCACTGGCTCTGGTCGCGAAACAAACAGCTCAGTGAGAGCCCCTGTTTACCCAACTGGGCGACCACGACCGCGGCGATCGCGAGTGTCGCCAAAGCGGCGGCCCAAGTGCGCAGCGGGAGTCCGCGCCGCCCTGGTCCGCGCTCTTCGCGGTCCGGCGTCTTTTTGCCCTGGCCCCGATCGGGTCCAGACCTGTCGGCGATGTCGCCCTGCTTGACAGGCGCAAGGTTGAATGTCCCCGGTGGGGTGGTCTCGAGCGCGCGGCGCAACGCGTCCCGCGCCTTCCCCGTCTCCGCGAGCAGCGGAGCGAACATCCGCGTCATCGCGGCTACATCGATCCTTGGTTTCTCGGACTCACCCCAAGCCGACTCGAGATTCAGCGAAAGGACGAGTTCCACAAGGCTGGCGCGTCGCCGCGGTTCGATTCGGCTCGCGGGGCCGACAATTCCACTCTGCCGTCGTTCGCGCTCCAGCGCCTTGAAAAAGTGGAGCAGCGCATCTGAATCGAGATCGAGCCGAAGAAACTCGCCCACGTTCCCTCACTCCTTCTTGAGGCTGACAGCCTTCACGGCGTCGTCGAAATATTTCCCATCCTCGATCTCCTTGACCAACGACGAACGGGTCAACTTCAGGAGGTCCTCGAGAGATTGCCCGGGTTCCCTCTCCCTGGCTTCGGCAACAACGCGGGCGGCGTCGAGGAGTTCGGCGATTCCGGGGCGGCGGACAAGATTACGCCGACGATATTCAAAGATGAGCTTCCGCACGGCCTCGGCAATCGTTTGGGCTTGTCCAGGCGCGCTTTGGTCAAGCGCCGTCGAGACGATTCGGTCCAGCTTTTCCTGTCCCTTTTCGTCATCCTTGGGAAAGCTCAGTTCAGCAAAGACGCATCGCCGAAGAAACGGGTCGGGAAGTTGCTTTTCCGAATTCGAGGTGATGACCACGATCGGTCGTATGTCGGGCTGCACCTGCGCCAGCCCCGGGGTCTCGGGACTGCGACCCATTGCGCGCGTCCATTGCAGCAGTTCCGGCACCCGGAACTTCATGCCGTCGACTTCGTCAAGGAGATCATTCGGGAAGTCGCGAGGCGCCTTGTCGATTTCGTCGATCACGACAACCGAACGGCGTGGCTGGCCAGGATGCTCGTACCTGCCAACCAGCAAATGCGATACGTCCGCTTTCTGATGCGCGTCCAGAATCGCAGCCCCGAGCGCACGATATTCGATATAGTCCCCGACCTTCGGCGGCAATGCGGCCGACCGTCCTGCGTCCGAGAAAGGTCGTTCCGCGGCAGCGATTTGCACCGCCTGAAACCGACCGATTGCGTCGTATCCGTAAAACAGATCGCGGGCTTCTGACGTCGACTTGACCGAGAAGAAATAAACGCGGCTGATCCCCAGGTTTCGTGCAATGGCGTAGCCAAGCTGGGTTTTGCCGCATCCGGGCGCCCCGAGACGAGCAACGGACGATTGAGGATCAGCGCGACGTTAACTGCGGCTGCCAGATCCTCGTCCGCTTCATAGTTGCGGCCCAAGTTTTGATCGGGCCCTGAATCGGTCACGAGCGTTTGCAGCTGTTCAAGGCGCTCGCGGTCGAAACGTATATTCATGCGGCGACCTTGGGTGCGGAGATTGCGTCCAACCCTCGTTTTCTAAGATTTGGCAGGGCTAGAGACCAAAGTCTTGGAAGCACAAATTTGACGAGCACTTCACTCGCTTGTGCGAATGACGTAAAATTGTCCGTAAAGCTCTCGACAAGAGATTGGCGAGCCCGCTCTACTTCGACACCCCAGGCTGTCGACAGTATCGCCGCCCAGTCATCAAAGTCGATTTTTTGAACGGATGTCAGATCTGGCAGACGATACCAGATGGGTCGCCCGTCGAAGTCCGTCGGGGAAGGTCCGCCTTCTTTTGACCCCAACTCTTTGTCCTGGCCGATCCGTCCAAAGAAACGTCGCAAGAAGCCGCGTTTTGGCTCTCCCCGCTCGATGACGACAAGGAAGCGAAAGTTGTCAACCGAAGCTTCGGCGAGTTCGGTGCCAAGCCTTTCAATGAGCGCGCAAATTGTTTCTCGTTCATCTGCCCATCTTTCCGCGGAAATAAACGAATAAGCGAAGTATGATATCCCGATCTGATCACCAGAATATTTAATCGACTCAAGGACACGTCGCAAAGGGCTCTGGTCCGTATTGATCTTTATTCTTGGAACGGCTAGATACAATTGGTTGGCGATGCGAGCAACAGCCTTTTCGTAGCTTGATTGCGCGCCAGCGCCGACTGTCACTTGCGGCCAATGAATGACCGGGGGTTTCTGCCAAGGCTTAAGGGGAAGCGTGCCCGACACATAGTTCGTTATTATCTCGATCCAAGGTCGGTCTTCCTTATGTTCTCCGTTGGCCGGCATGGTGAAGTAACAAAACCGGTCGTAAAGCTGTTCTGGAACCTCAATTTGCGGCCCGAACACGAAATAGAGGCCGGCAGCCGGCTCCTGGACAACGTGTGGCCGCAGGGGCTCCTCTTGCGGCCCACGATCGAGAAGGCGGATTGCCGCCCATGCATGTGCATCGTAGAACGAACCCAGTTCCTTCGTTCGTCTCCATTCGATGATGTCAGCAATTCTCTTGAAAAGGTCATCGTATCCACTCTCCATTGCGACGCCGTCGTGCTCGGTCTTGAACAATTGAAGATATTGTGTATCCTTCAGCGTCACGTAGGGCGGTGGAAAACTCTCGATCGGGTCGAGGACAACGTGAGCCAAGTATTCGTCGGCGCGCGCATCCTCGGTCTCATCGCGGATATATTGACCCACAGATGGGTTGCTTTGGTCAGGCGTAAACCTCCTTGCGTAATTTTTCGACCAGCAGGCGAGAACAACGTTCGCCTGTTCTAAAAGCCTCGGGAGATCCCGCCTCCACATTTCGCCAAGCGCGATGGCGTCCAAGGCTCTCATGCTATCTGGAGGCAGGCCGACAAAACTCTCCCGTCGGTCAACGATGACCGACAGGCCTCGGCTCTGCAAAGCCTGAATGAGCCCGAGCGAAACTATCCTTGGCTTGTCCTCGCTCGCATGCGAGAGAAATACCGATCCCCCCATGAAACGTACCGTCCGCGGCTTCGCCGTGTCGCGCATTGTGACAGAAGTCCGCACTCGCACAGATTCCGCAAAATGCCAAGCTTTCCCCAATCATGCCAGAGGCTCGGTGCCAAACAAGTCAGAACCAAGCTGTGACACACAAAAAGCGGCGCGTGAAGGAGGGCGGGTGCCTGTTCGTCTGGGCTGAAACGCGATGACAGGCCGTTGTTGCGCCGACAATCCCCGAGCTGAACCGCTCGCGGCGGCTAGCACGACTTCGCGCGGATCGTGGCGATCGACGCGAGTCGTCTCGATCAACGGCCGGGCCGTCTTAAGGACAACCACAACGATAAGTGAATCGGGATTGGCCGTGAATGGCCATGCGACCTTTTGACTCGCTTTTGGGCGATTCCTCGGCGCTGCTTTGCGCGCTAGCAGCGATTGCATGATCGATTGGCGGGCGATTCGGCAACGTTGGGAAGCGGACGGTTCGAAACGGGACGAACGCGGCCGCCTCGAACCCTCGTCGGCTTTCCGGTTGACCTGCCGTGAGAAACCGATCTCGATGAGCAGCCTGAGCCGCAAGGACTTCGGCGTTGATGTATTCAAACTGCGCATTGCGATCGGGGTGGCTGCACGCTGTTGGGGCTGATCGAGTGACCCATGGCGACAAGCGCGGACGCCAGCTTGTCGAGACTCTTCGATACCCACAGCAGCGGGCGGGCCGGGTCGCCCATCACGGCGAACTTGGCCAGGAGCAAGTGGCGGCCCATCGAGCTCCTTCAGTCCACGTCCGATGGTGCTGCGCGCCAGACCCGTGACGCTTGACACGACCGCCAGACCACCCCATTCGGCGGCGCGCGTCTCGCTTGCCGCAAACAACCGCCGACCGCGTTCGTCCCGTTTCGAACCGTCCGCTTCCCAACGTTGCCGAATCGCCCGCCAATCGATCATCCAATCGCTGCTAGCGCGCCGCGCCGCGCCGAGGAATCGCCCACAACCGAGTCAAAAGGTCGCATGGCCATTCACGGCCAATCCCAATTCACTTATCGTTGTGGTTGTCCTTAGTAGAGTTCCGTGTTCACCCCAAAGGCGACAGCAGTGTCGCGCCAGGACATTCAAGCAGATAAGACACAAGGGCGAGTGACGCGCGAGAACACCATGGTCGATGGCAGCGGCGGAAGATGGTGCCACGCATGGCGATCGCAAGCTGAGTAGGTGACGGGGGCCTATTTAAGTGGGAAGGGGAACGCAGTAGTTGGGAAGGGGAACGCAGTCGCGGTCATGATGAAGCTTGCAGGACCATAACGTGGGTCAAGAAAGGGCAATCTGCCTAGTATTCGAGTTCTGAACGCCCGCTGTCCCGCCCGTTCCCGCCGTTCGGCCAACGCCCGCTTTCCGCCCAATTGAGGCATCCAAGGCCGCAACCCGCAACGCCCGCTCAACGTCAACTCCTGCCGTCGGCTTTGCGCAAATTGCGGGCGTTGCCGGACGGTTGGCCGAACGAGTGATATCCGACTTTTAGCTGCCCTTGCCGGTCGCTGCAGTACGGCGAGGGCGCCAACACCGGTCGTTGCGGGCAAGCGGCCCTTCTTGCATAGCTAGACCATCGAGCCGCGCGGTTACGCTGTCTTTCCGGCTATCGTGTTTCGTTATCACGTTATCGCGTCGCAGCTCATCGATATTCAGAAGCCGCGACTCGACATTAGAGACGGCACCGAACGTGCGATTTGGCGCGGGAGCAAATCCAAAAGTTCTCGCCGCGAGCTGCCGTCGCTCTCGACGGGCGCTGGGCCCCGCCTTAAATTACCTTTTTATTATCTTTATTATCGCGTGACGGGCCGCCGCGGCGCACTTGCCGAGAACGGAAACGGGTCCGCCCCAAACAGCCGCGCTTAGACGGCCAAGGGAGGAAGCATGTGCCGCATTTTCGCGGGCCAGTCCCCGGACAGCTACGCTTTTGAGACGCGCTCCATCCGGCTGAATGGCCAGTGTACGAGCATCCGTCTGGAAAAGGTGTTCTGGGGTATACTCGAGCAGATCGCAGCGCGCGAGGAATTGACCGTACCACGCTTCATCTCGACGCTTCATCGCGAGGTGCTGCTCTTGCGGGGGGAGGTTCCGAATTTCACGTCTCACTTGCGCTGCATATGCGTCGTGGCGATCGAGACCGAACGAGTCCAGCGTGGACGCGGGCGCGTGGAGGCGGCCTGAGCCGAGCGTAGTAAGCCCATAACACCCGCGCTCTTCGGCGGCTTCTACTGTTGCGTCATTAACGCCGCGGAAGCGGTAATTCTTGGCGTGAGCGAAGATGGCGAAAGCGATCCATATGATGGTGCGCGTCCTGGACGAGGCGCGGTCCCTTGTGTTCTACAAGAAGGCCTTCGGGCTCGACGTGGCCGACCGGCTTGATTTTCCGGACTTCACGCTCGTCTATCTCTCGAACGCCGAGTTGCCCTTCGAGGTCGAACTGACGATCAACAAGGGACGAGCCGAGCCTTACGATCTCGGCACGGGCTACGGCCATGTCTCCTTCGTCGTGGACGACCTCGACGCGGAGCGCCGACGTTTCGAAGCCGAGGGCCTCAACCCGCGCAAGATCGTTGAGTTCAACAGCGACGGAAAGCTGATCGCCCAATTCTTCTTCGTCGAGGATCCCGACGGGTACAAAATCGAAGTGCTGCAAAAGCTTGGGCGCTACAAGTAAAAATCGACAATCGCCAACTCATTGAGAACAGGAGGAACACCCATGACGACACGAAAACATGCGTCAACAGCTCAAGGTTTGTCCCGCCGCGGCTTCCTTCAAAGGTCGGCCGCCGCGGGCGGGTACGCCGCCGCCATCGCCATCACCTCGACGGGCGCGCTGCTCAACGCAACTGAAGCCTGGGCGCTCGAGGTCAAGGGTCTGAAGCCCGAGACCATGAAGACCCTGATCCTCGTCGCGCGCGACATCTATCCGCACGACAAGATCCCAGATCGCTACTACGCGATCGCAATGAAACCCTACGACGAGAAGGCCGCGGGCGACTCAGCCATGAAGGCGGAAATCGAGGCGTTCGTCGCCGCGCTTGACGGCGCCGCGGGCCCCGGAGGTTATCTCGGGCAGGGCTGGGAAGCCGACCGCGTCGCCCTGCTCAAGGGGCAGGCCGCCAATCCCATGTTCGAGACGATCCGGTCCGGCCTCGTCGTGTCGCTCTACAACCAACAGGAGGTCTGGCCGATCTTCG
The DNA here is from genome assembly GCA_963822215.1 of uncultured Alphaproteobacteria bacterium. GTDB lineage: Bacteria > Pseudomonadota > Alphaproteobacteria > Rhizobiales > Beijerinckiaceae > Roseiarcus. The sequence goes on along the minus strand of CAWGGX010000010.1, from coordinate 350,883 downwards.
GATACGAGGGCGAGTCTTTCTCGAAGGGCGGATACATCGAACGCGGCTTCAACGACATCAGCTGGCTCTGAGCCCGCAACCATAATCCATTCAGGCGAGGGAACGAGATGGCAGCGAAATTCGACCAGAACGACGACAGCGTCGTCGTCATCGTGGGATCGGGTGCCGGCGGCGGCACGCTGGGCAACGAACTGGCGCAGAAGGGAGTCAAGGTGGTCGTGCTCGAAGCGGGCAAGCGCTACGACTTCCCAGACTTCATCAACGACGAATGGGCGAGCTTCGCCCAACTTGCGTGGACGGATATGCGGACGACCTCCGGGGGCTGGCGCGTTCACAAGAACTTCCCCAACCTGCCGGCCTGGATCGTAAAGTCTGTCGGCGGAACAACAACCCACTGGGCTGGCGCATCCCTCCGCCTCCAGGAGCACGAGTTCAAGACGGCGTCGATCTACGGCCAGGTGCCGGGCGCCAATCTGCTCGACTGGCCGCTGACGCTTGCGGACCTTGAACCGTATTACGCGAGGGCCGAGCAGAAGATGCGCGTGACGCGCACGGGCGACCTGCCGGGCTTGCCGGGCAACAACAATTTCAAGGTTTTCAAGGCTGGCGCCGACAAGCTCGGATACAAGGAATGCCACACCGGGCGAATGGCGATCAATTCCGTAGCGGGCGACGGCCGCGTCGCTTGCCATCAGACGGGCTTTTGCTTCCAGGGCTGCAAGTGGGGCGCGAAGTGGTCGACGCTCTACACCGAGATACCCAAGGGCGAGGCGACGGGAAACATGGAGGTTCGCCCGGAATCGCATGTCGCGCAGATCGAGCAAGACGCGTCGGGCAGGGTCACGGGCGTGACCTATTTCGACTTGGACGGCAAGCTGCAGCGGCAGAAGGCGCGCATCGTCGCGGTCGCCGGCAATTCGCTGGAAAGCCCGCGGCTCCTGCTGAACTCGGCTTCGGCGAAGTTCCCGGACGGGCTCGCGAACTCCTCCGGCCAGGTCGGCCGGAACTACATGCGTCACACGACGGGATCGGTCTACGCGACATTCGCGGATCCCGTCCACATGTATCGCGGCACGACCATGGCCGGCATCATCCGCGACGAGGCCCGGAACGATCCCAGTCGCGGCTTCGTCGGCGGCTATGAACTGGAGACGCTGTCGCTCGGAATTCCGTTCATGGCGGCCTTCCTCGATCCAGGCGCCTGGGGCCGGGAATTCACCAGCGCCCTCGACAGCTACACCAACACGGCCGGAATGTGGATCGTCGGCGAGGACATGCCGCAGGAGACCAACCGGATCACGCTCAGCGACAAGAAGGACAAGTGGGGACTACCCGTCGTTGACGTGCATTTCGACGACCACCCGAACGACACCGCCATACGCAATCACGCCTATGCCCAGGGCAAGGCGCTGTACGAGGCGGTCGGCGCGACGCGCACCATGCCCACCCCGCCTTACCCATCGACGCACAACCTCGGGACCAACCGGATGAGCGCGAATGCGCGCGACGGCGTGGTGAACAAGTGGGGCCAGACGCACGACATCAACAACCTGTTCATTTCGGATGGCAGCCAGTTCACCACCGGTGGCGCCGAGAACCCGACCTTGACGATCGTGACCCTTGCGATCCGTCAGGCGGACTATATCGCTGACCAGATGAAGTCTAACACCATCTGATGCCGCGCGGGATCCGACGAAGGTAGCCGTCGCGCAACGTCCGCGCGACGGCGCGGCCGGTCGTCCCTGTACCCCCCCCCAACTCTCGGCGGCCGGATCAATCTGGGTCCATCGAGCGACACGGTATCCCCCACTCGCGGTCCGGCATACTAGCCATCGCAACAATCATAATTCTTGCGCGGTCAGGAACTACCGCTTCGGGCGGAGCGCGCGTCTAAAGGCAAGGCCCGCTTACCTGCCCACTTGCGCCGTTCGCGGTCGTGATCTGCAACAGCCGCAATACGTCGACTCCGGCCGTCCGCTGTGCGCAAATACCGGTCATTCAACGATGGCAAGGCGAATGCATGAAATCGACGCTTTGCGATCAGTCGCCACCACACGGGCCACCGAGGTCGGCGTCCTCTTAGCGCCTTGCTATAGTCAGTCGTCGCCAATGCCGCCGACAACGACCTGAGGCGAATCGGCGCGCTGCAAAGTGTTTCAGTCCGACGCGCCGCCTCAGACACGCCAGGCATGTGGCGGTGCCCCTTCAAGTTTTGAATGGATTGTTGGGCGGTGGCGACAATTAGACCGCCACCGCTCAGCGTGAACCGCGGGCACTCCATCTCCCGGCCGGATGCAGTCGACTCCCGGTGTCGGTGTCTGTTGTAAAGGGCGAGAAAGCTCCCAAGTGGTGAGGTGCCGGTCAGAGCCACAGTGGAGCGATCGTAAGGCATTCACTTTCTTTCATTTGCTTGGATAACTGACTTATCAATCCCACGTTGAGTCCCCCTTTGGCTAAGGCGAGCCGCCGATTGCCGACGTGACCATCTTAACCGGTGGTTGAGCGGTGCTGCCTTCACGTGTGGTCGCCAAGATTGACCATCACGCCCTTGGCGATAGTCTGCCGCCATGGGGAGCGACGGCGTCTACGATGTCTTCGTCAGCTACGCCCGCAGCGATGAAGCCGCTGCGGCGGAGCTGAACGGCTGGTTGCGCGCACAGGGGCTGCGCACCTTTTTTGATCGCAGGGAGCTTCGTCCGGGCCTTCCGTGGGTCCCCGCGCTCGAAGACGCTATCGGACGATCCGACGCTGTCGCCATTCTCGTTGGCAAGCATGGGATCGGCAACACCCAGCAATATGAGCGTGAGCTCGCCTTGGTCCGGCGGACTCGCGACGTCGCATTCCAAGTGATTCCGGTGCTGATGCCGGGCTGCGATTCTCCCCCCACCGGTTTTCTCCAGCTATTGACCTGGGTCGACTTCAGCAAGGGGACTAGCATCCTTCAGCAACCCAACAGCCTTGCCGCCCTTCGCGGCGCGCTGCGTGGTGAGGCGATTGAGTCATCTTCCGTTCAGGCGCTGATCTGCCCTTACAGAGGCCTTGAGCCTTTCCGGGAGGAGGATGCGCCGCTGTTCTGCGGCCGCGATGACGCGATCCGCGAGCTCATTGCGCAGGTACAAGAACATGCCGTCGTCGCCGTCGTTGGCGCTTCGGGCAGCGGCAAGTCGTCGTTAGTTTTCGCGGGGTTGCTTCCGGCGTTGCGCCAGGAGCGCGATACCAGAACGTGGGACGTGATTTCGTTCCGTCCGGGCGCGTCGCCACTGCGAGCTTTGGCCGCCGCGTTCGGCAGTTCGCCGGATATTGTCGGCCCGGCCGAGATCGATGCTTACCTCGAACACGAAGCCGCAGCCTATCGTGATGGCGACGCGAATAAGCTGACCCGCATCGTCAGTGACCGCCTCGACTCTGCACCCAAAAGGCCGGATCGCCTGCTGATCTACGTCGATCAGTGGGAGGAGCTTTACGCTATGGCACCAGCGGCCGAGGACAAGCCGCGCCTTCGGCAGCATAGCGGGGACGTCGAAAAATTCATTGCGCTACTGGTTGCATCTGCGTCCGGCGCAAGATCGCGAGCGAGCGTCGTGCTGACGGTTCGCGCGGACTTCTACAATTCGCTCATCCGGAATCCGTTGATAAGTGCGCTTTTGCCGCAACAACAGGTGAATGTCCCGCCCATGGGGTCGAGCGATCTCCGGTCCGCGATCGAGACGCCAGCCAAAAAGGCGGGACTTTCCTTCTCTCCGGCGAAGCTGGTCGATCAGATCTTGAACGACGTCGGATCGCAGGAAGGCCGGCTGCCGCTGCTCCAGTTCGCGCTGAAGGAGACATGGGAAAAGCGGGAAGGGGATCACCTTACCGCCGAAGCCTATACAGCGGTGGGCGGCGTCGCCGGCGCCATCGAAAAAACCGCGCAGGACGCCTACAAAAGGCTGACGCTGGCGCAGCAGGACGCGGCGCGGCGTCTCTTCCTGCGCCTCGTCATGCCAGGGGAAGGCCGGGAGGACACACGCGCGCGCAGCGTCATTCCTGACGACCCGCAACAACGCGACGTCATCAATCTCTTTTCCAATCCCAAGACCCGCCTATTGGTGACCGGCTTCGCGCCTCTACAAGGCCCGGCACAGGCGGGAAGCGACGTGCGCGCGACGGTCGAAGTCGCGCATGAGGCGCTGATCCAACGCTGGGCGACGCTACAGGAATGGGTGGCCAAGAACCGAGAAAACCTGCGGGCGCGGGCGGCGATTCTGCGCGCGATGGCGGAATGGGAGGAGAAAGGCAATATCGATGACTACCTATTGCCTACCGGTGTTCAGCTTGAGCGTAGCCGCGCCCTTCTTAAGGAACCCGGCGATGTGCCGGTCGATGACATTCGCAACTATGTGGGCCGCTCGATCGAGAAGGAGCAGCGCCGGCTTAAGGCCGAGCAGGACGCCGCCCTGGCCGATCAGAAACGCATCGCGGAGGCGGAGCGTGGTGCCAAGGAAGCCGCCGAGAAAGCGGCGAGCCGGGCAAAGGCGTCGGTGCGTAAACTGCGCTTGGCGCTGGCGGCTTTCGTTACTGCCGCAGTTGCCGCAGCGTTCTTCTATTTTGCTCGCTACTATGGTCCAGTCCACAGTTCGCAAGCGCTGGCAGCGCTGGAGTCTCTGGCAGAGGCGTTCAAGGCTCTGGAGCCAACGGGGCGGGAAAGCGCGGCCGTGGACGCGCTCCAAGACGTGGCGATTCATATCGGCACGGTAACCAACCAACAAATGCTCTGGACGTTGGCCGAGGCGCTCCGGGCACTGATCGCAAGGGTGCCGCCGAACGAGGCGCTCGACGCGGTGCTGTACCAAATTGGCCAGACAGAAAATCCCGACGCGCTCCAGGCGCTGGCCGAGGCGCTCCGGGCGTTGGGGCCAAAGGTTACCGAGGAGCGGGCGACGGAGGCACCGAACCAGGTGCTGCGTCAGATCGGCCAGACGAAGAATCCCGACGCGCTCCGGGCACTAGCCCAGGCGCTTCAGGCGTTGCCGACGAAGCTAAGCGAGGCGCAGGCACAGGAAGCGCTCGGCCCGGTATTGCGGCAGATTGGCCAGACAACGGATCCTTACGCCCTCCGGGCGCTGGCCCAGGCGCTGCAGGCGCTGCCGGCGAACCTGACCGAGGCGCAGGCAAGCCAAGCGTTCTATCCGGTGCTGCGGCAGATCCGCAAGAATATGGATTTCGGGGCGCTTTGGGCACTAGCCCAGGCGTTGCAGGCGCTGTCGGCGAACCTGACGGAGGCGCAGGCGCAGGAAGCTCTCGACCCGGTGTTGCGGCAGATCCGCCAGAACACCCATCCTGACGCGCTTCCGGCGCTGGCCGGCGCGCTCCAGGCCCTGGCTCCAAAGCTGACCGAGGCTGGAGTGAGCCAAGCGTTCGGCCCGGTAATGCAGCAGATCGGCCAGAGACACGATTCCGATGCGCTTCTGGCACTGGCCGGCGCGCTCCAGGCGCTGGCGCCCAAGCTGACCGAGGCACAGACGCAAGAGGTGTTCGACCCGGTCCTGCTAGGAATCAACCAGAGAACCGATTCTGACGCGCTTCGAGCGCTGGCCGGCGCGGTCGAGGCGCTGGTGCCCAAGCTGACCGAGGCGCAGGCGCAGGAAGCGTTTGACTCGGTATCGCGGCAGATCCGCCCGACAACAAATCCTTACACACTCCGGGCACTGGCCCGGGCGCTCCAGGCGCTGCCGGCGAAGCTGACCGAGGCGCAGGCGCAGGAAGCGCTCGACTCGATATTGGGGCAGATCGGCCCGACAACAGATCCTAACACCCTCCGGGCGCTGGCCCAGGCGCTGCAGGCGCTGCCGGCGAAGCTGACCGAGGCGCAGGCGCAGCGGGCGCTCGATGCGGTCTTGCGGGGGATCGGCCAAACAACCTACCCCGACGAGCGCTCCGCGCTGGCCCAGGCGCTCTTGGCGCTGGCGGCGAAGCTGAGCGTAGCGCAGGTGCAGCAAGCTTTACCTGTTGCAACGTCATCGATGGCCTACGCCCCTTGGGAGGACGAGCCGGCGAATTGGGCCCAGGCGCTGGTGGCGCTATCGTCTCGGCTCGCCGATCAAGACGCAACAAATGAGCTGGTTGCGGCTATTCCCCATGCATACGGACCCGCGAGGGTGGTCTTGCTCGAGGCGATCCGCGCGCGACATCCCGACGCTCTGCCGTAGGAGGCCGGAATGGAAGCGGGCTAAGCATGGCTTGCGACTAGATACCCGAAGGTTCTTCGCCCGTACGCCGTCTGCCCACCTCAACCAACTGCGGAATCCGGCCTGAAATGTACCGGAGACTGAAGTGCAGACGAACTCCGTTAGCAGCAGCGCGCTCAGGACAAAGTCGCAACAACGGACTGCGTCACGCTCTTGGCTTGTGGAAGCGCGCCTTGATCGACTGCCCGCTTGGTAATCCTTCCAGTGGCTGGCCTCATGTTCGCGCCCTCATACGATTGGTCCCTCGCTCTCCACGACCAACCATCTTAGTGACCACAGAGTGACCGTAGTGGCGGGAAACTAGCAAACCCTTGGGGAATAGCAAGGTTTGGAAAACGAAATCATATCATACACATATAGACAACCAGGGACGTAGCGGGACGTGCATCTGTGCGATATTCTGTCAATCGGCGTCCAAAATTGGCTCTGACGCACTTTTGATGACGCTTGTCACGTCGCGCCGATGACGCCCGCTTGGAGGAGATCGAGTTTTCCTCGCCCGTACATCTGGCGCTTGACCAGCTTGAGCTTGCAGATCTGACCCTCGGCTTGGCCATTGGACCACCCCGAGGAGAGCCCAGAAGCTACGGCGGCCTTGTCTTTCGTGACGCCGTTCGCCAATGCCGCAACGAGGCTGGTCTTGGCGCGCTCGATCCAGGGATCGAGTTCCGCCGGCGCCTTTCTTCGGATCATCGCCTGGAAGCTCGCGATGATTTCGCGTGCTTGAACGAGAGGCTCGACGCCGCTCTCGATCGCGGCCACGGTTACGGTCTCGGCCTTGGAAAGTTGGTCGCGCCCGATCGTCATCAACCTGGCGATGGTTCGTGCGGACGGAACGCGGCTGATCGCGCTTGCATCCATCCTTTCCGATCGCCGTCGTCGCCCGCTCCACTCGCTGACGACGCAAAGACACCCGCAAAACCCTCGCTGCTTCAGGGAGCGCCGCACGCCGAAACACACCGACATGAAACTCTCTATCTGCCGCAGTGGTTCATCTGAGGCGAGGATCGGCGCGGATTATGGGATCGAAATCGAACCGCCCACGCTTCAGGTCGTGCCCGGCGCCTTCGACGACAACCAGGGCGTGCGCAGCGGGAATCGCGGGCAAGGCGTTCTCCATCTCTGGAATCGATCCGAACGGGTCCTTGGACCCCTGGACGAAGAGCGACCGCGTGCGAAGATCGGAAAAGTGGGCTGTCCGCAGCTCCCTGGGTTTTCCCGGCGGGTGCAGCGGATAGGAGAAGAGCATCAGCGCGTCGACGAGGTCGGGCTCGTTCGCCCCAAGGATGCTGGCTTGCCGGCCGCCGTAAGAGACGCCGGAGAGCGTCATCCTTCCGCCGGCCAGCTTCCTGAGCGCTGTGACCGCGGCTTTGAGGCCCGCGCGATCGGCGGCCGCATCCGAGGGCCTCGGCGGTCCTGTAGGTCTTCGTTGACGGAAAGGAAGATTGCAACGCAGGACGGTCACGCCCGCGTTTTGAAAGGCTTCTGAAATCGCGATCATGACCGGCGTCTCGCAATTTCCGCCGGCGCCGTGCGTCAGCACCATTCCGTCGCCCACGCCGCCGGCAGCCTTGTGCAGGTAGCCGCGGACGTCCTCCGCTTCGAAGGCTTCAACAGGCAACGGCGATGACCGCACGGGCCCCCTTGTCAATGTCGCGACCCTTTCGCCATTCCGGGAAGATATCGTCGGACCGACAATTTATCGTCGCATCCAGCCCTCGTCATCACACAAGCGGCGCGCGACTGAGTTTGATTGTGGACCCGGCTTGGAAAGACGTATGGCCTCCGCGATGTCGTCGACCGAAAGTTGACGAGACCGCAGCCGCGCGGCTTGCTGTCGATGGCGAGGTTGAACAGCTCCAGAAGGCGGGGCGATTTGCGACGCCGATTCACGCCATTCTCTCAGGAGTTGGCGCCTCCCCAAATCCGCCTCTCCCCGCGGCGGAAACATGCTCGGCCCATGTAACGAGGGCGACGCGACCGGACGAGGTCAGCCCGTAACGCCCACGTTCGATTCGCTCGAACCAACCATAGACATTGCCCTGAAGGATTTTGGCGGCGTCCGGAATGAGTATCCGAAGGTCCCGCGGACGCCCCGGCGTGCCGGCCAGCGCGTTCGCGACGGCGAGCGCCCGTTGACGATAGGCGGTCATATGCGGCGTCCGAGTTCGAACCTCCGGCGATCGGATCCCCCTTGCGGCGACGATGCTCCTCGACGATCCGCGAACGCCGTTTGGCGTCGCGCCTTGGCGTCCATGGCGCTGGCTCCACCACCACTTCGACCCGGCTCTCGGCGGTGACGGTGAGAAGACCGAAGCCCAAGAATCGACAGAGCTTCTTCACGCGGGCGTCGCCCTCCCGGCCGCGTCCCCGCTTGGAGGCGCCGACGGCGAGCCAGACCTCGTCGCAGGCGGATGTGCGATCAACGGCCTGAAGCACCAGTTCGAGCGTGAAGCTTTGCTTCATCTCGCCGATCACGACAAGTTCGGGTGAGCCATCGGAGAGGGCGACGAGATCGCAGCCGCATACCTCGCCTTTGACCTCCAGGCCGAGCCTCTCAAGATGGCGCTTTATCGGTGGATATAGGTCGGCTTCCAAGGTAATTGGCCTCTCGATGCGGAGTCAGATTACCTTCGCAACGCCTCGTTAACGTACCGTGGATGACGACCGCGTCGGGGCGACTGCTGTGCGAACAGACACTTGTCCCGGCTCTCTCTGTTCCGCACTTGGACGGGGCGATTTCCGCCCATGCTACAGGGTCGCTTGGTCTGCGCCGACCGCCATCAGCAGCCCCGATAAACGTCCCTGTACGCCTCCCGCAGCGCCGCCTTCTGCACCTTGCCCATCGCATTGCGCTGCAAGGCACTCGACCAGAAACACCCGCCTCGACGCCTTGAACTTCGCCCCCGATCGGCGAGCGCGGCGAGGATGGCCGCTTCGGTCAGCGCCGCGCCCGAGCGGGGAACTGCGACGGCCGTCACGCCCTCGCCGAAATCGGGATGCGGAAAGCCAAGGGCCACAATTTCCAGCAAGCCCTCGATCGGCGGCTCAGCGCAAGAAGCGGTCTTCGCCGGACGGTTTGGCGAATAGGACAAATCCGCCCCTTTGCTATCGTTCTCGCTCGCGCCGGTACGGCAGGAGGGCGCCAGGGGCGGACCTTCCAGGGGGCTCTCGCCGGTGTCCAGTCGACCGTGGCACGCGACATTTGCTCACTCCGCGGGGGGCTGCCTCGCCGGCCCGAGCGCATCGCCGGATCTCCGGTGCCCGGGACTCTATGACGGTTCAGAATTTCGAGGCACTGCGACCGCTTCCCGCAAAAACTCCTGCCTATCGCGCTCGTCTTCCGGCGCAGCTCGGGCCGGCGTGTCCAGCCGCATCACGTCGCCTGAGCGGAACGAGGGCCAGATGGGCAGGCCGGCGTCGTTGGGGTCGCCTTTCCTGACAAAGTTGAGCCAATAGCTCGTGGCAAGCTTCGCAAGCGCCCTGTCGTTGTCCGTAACCAGCCACGGGAAAGCGTCGAGATTGTCGAAGACGTAAAGGATCTCGCCGGCGTGAAACGCGCCGGCCGTCCTGCTGTCGCGCTTGCCGAACCAGCCGTCGGGCGTTAGCGGCGCCCGGTCGAACAGGAAGCGAAAGATCTCCGACTTGCCCGTCGTTCTGTGCGCTTCAATCCAGGCCCAGGTGGAGTGGATGATGGTGAGATCGCCGCCAAGCGCACGAGCTGACGCTTCATCGAGCCGAGGCGATCCCGCCGGATAAAATCGGAGCGCAGCCTCCGCATGGTCGGCGAAAATTTCGCGCACAAGAGTCAGGTAGCCGCGTTCGGCGGCGGCGCCTTGCAGCAACGTGAAATTGAAGCCCTCGTCCTTGTTCCAGCCGGCCATCAGAGGGACGTCCGACTGCTCGGAGGCGGCGAAGATTTCGGCCGGAGACTTGGGCAGGAACCGCCCATCGATGATCGGCCTGTAGCCGAGGCCCGGCGCCGCCGCCAGAATGGTTTCAGCGGGCGCGCCGCGGAGCTCCGCAAGAGATTTCGCGCCGACCTTCCGCATGAAGGCGAGGCCGTCCGCCTCGGCTTTCTCCAGAGTCGAAGGCGAGCGGCTTGGCGTCGAAAACATCGCGCCACTCTCTCCAATCGCGCGAGCGAACAGGCCCTTCGCCAACGGGGAGGCCATCAAGGCGCTGACCGCCTCGGACCCGGCCAACTCGCCCGCGATCGTCACCGCGGCGGGATCTCCGCCAAAGGCTGCAATGTTTCGCTTCACCCACTCGAGCGCGGCGATGAGGTCGAGCATGCCGTAGTTGCCCGAGGCACCATATCCGGATTCGCGAGTGAGTTCCGGGTGAGCGAGGAAGCCCAGCGCGTTGAGCCGGTGGTTCAGCGTCACGACCACAACGCCGCGGGAGGCGAGGCGCGTCCCGTCGTAGCGCGGCTCGGAACCCGAGCCGACCACGAACCCGCCGCCATGAATCCACACCATAACGGGCAAGCGTTCAGACCCTCCGGGTGCGGCCGGGGTCCATACGTTCAGGTAAAGGCAATCCTCGGACACGCCGACGGCTAGAGGGTCGATATCGTCGAACACGGTGCCCTGCAGCGAGTTTGGCCCAAAGGCGTCGGTCCTGCGGACGCCTGTCCATGGCGGGATAGGCTGCGGCGGTCGCCAGCGCAGCGGGCCGACGGGCGGTGCGGCATAGGGAATCCCCTTGTAGATACTGACGCCGCCGGCTGTGGGATCAGGTGCCGCCAAGAGGCCGCCTTCAATGGAAATCGCGCTCGTCATGGACCTCGTTCCGCAGTCTGTCTTCTTCTCTTCTGCGCTGGCAGGACGTCGGCGCCCGCAAAGCGGGCCTTGGCTCCGAGCGCCTCCTCGATGCGCAAGACCTCGTTCCATTTCGCCATCCGTTCCGATCGGGAGAACGAACCGACTTTGAGTTGTCCGGCGCCCCATCCGATCGCGAGATGAGCGATCGCAACATCCTCCGTCTCCCCGGACCGGGCAGATACGATCGCGCCGAACCCGGCGCTCAGGGCCTCGTCGCAGGCCGCCTTGGCTCTGCTGACCGCGCCGGCCTGATTGACCTTGATGAGGGCGGCGTTAACGGTTCCGTCACGGGCCGCCTGACGGACCCGTTCCGAAGAGGTGACGAGCAGGTCGTCGCCGATAATCTGGACGCGGTCGCCGACAGCGGCGACGAGCCTCTGGAAACCGATCGCGTCGTCCTCCCCGAACGGGTCCTCGATCGAGACAATCGGGTACCGCGCGCACCAGTCGAGCAGCAGTTCGGCGAGGCCGTCGCGGTCGAGCTCGCGCTTTACGACGCCGAGCCGATAAAGCCCGTCCCGCCCGAACTCCGATGCGGCGACATCGAGCGAGACGGCGATGTCCTCGCCCGGTTTGAACCCGGCGCGCTCGATCGCCAACATCAACGTATCGAGCGCCCCCTCGTTGCTCGCGAAGGCGGGCCACCAGCCCCCTTCATCCGCGACGCCCTGCAGGAGCCCGCGCTCAGCCATGATCTGGCCAGCCGCACGATAGACCTCAGCGGTCGCCTCGAGCGCTTCGGCGAAGCACTCCGCGCCCAAGGCGACAACCATGAAGTCTTGGACGTCGACTCGCCGTCCGGCATGCGCGCCGCCCCCGAAGATCTGGATTTCCGGCAGCGGGATCAAAGCCTCGGCGTCGCCCAGACAATAGCGCCAGAGCGGCAGCCTTCGGCTCGCCGCGGCCGCATTCAGGACGGCCAGTGATACGGCGGTCACGGAGTTGCCGCCGAGTTCGGCTAGATTGCCGGTTCCGTCGAGCGCGAAAAGCCTGTCATCGACCGCGGATTGATCGAAGGGGTCGGCGCCGATCAAGGCGCGCGCGATCTCCCCCCGGATTCCCTCGAGCGCGGCTTGAACGTCGAGTCCGCCGAGCCGAGTTCCCCCATCGCGCTTCTCGACGGCTTCGCGGCTTCCTCGCGACGCGCCCGCCGGGGCGATCCCTCGGCCGAACGCGCCGTCGCTCAAGACGACCTCCGCTTCTATCGTCGGCCGGCCGCGCGAATCCCAGATGCGACGGGCGAGAAGCGATTGAATCGCGGGCTCACTCATTTGGCCCGTCTCCAGGCTTCAGCGACCTGCTCAAGACGCTCAGGGGGCTCTGCGATCAGAGGCACAGCGCATCGGCAGACGGCGGCGCGCTCATTCTCATGGGTCAGGTATTCGACCGGCGACTTGCCATCAACCCGAGCAAGAAACAGGGCCGGGAGGAGCGAGGCCGCGCGCGCCTCAATGTCGTCCGCGTCCTCCCAGTCAACACCGGCGAGATAGGCGCCGGTGAGCGCTTCGAACGCCGAGAGAAACGAGGCCCGGTCAGTTCCCTGGCGTGCGCCCTTCAGCAAAAGATGGTTCGCGCAGAAGGCGAGGTCGAACGCGGGATCGCCGAACCAAGCGCACTCGGCGTCAAGGAAAACAGGACCGGCCACGCCCACGAGGATGTTCTTGGGGCTTACGTCCCCGTGAACCAGCGCGCGCCGGGTTGAGAGGGTTCGCTCCGCGAGCGTCGCGAGACGCCTGGCGAGAGCAGGATGTGCGCGGGCCGTCGCACGCAGGTAGGGCTCGATCCGGATCATTTCGAACGTCGCATCGTTCGCAAAGGTTTTGGGCAGGTCGGGCTCGATGGCGCTGCGCGCATGGATCCGCGCCAGGTCGCGCCCGACAGCGGCGGCGAATTCCAAATCGACACGGCCATCAAGCAGTTGCGCCTTCCACACTGGAAAGGTTTCGGGCGGCAGATAGTCCATTGCGAAGAGTCCGGCGCCACGATCTTCCGCGAGAATCTTTGGGACGGCGTTTGGCAGCCAATCCGCGGCCGCGCGCATATAGGCCGCCTCCGAGGCGTTCCGGCTGACCGGCGCCTCCCACAAGGCGGCGACCTTAAGCCGAGCGAGAGCGCGCTTAACGCAGAAACGTCGCCCCTCGGCCTCGACGAGGACGATGTCGGACGAAACGCCGCCCGAGAGCGGCGTCAATCTTACGCTCTCGAGCACGTTCACGAGGCCGATGCGGCTCAGGCAGGCTTTCAGCTCATCAATATCCATGTCGCTCGGTCGATAGCGCGCCAGAGAGGCCGAACCGCTCGTTGACGTTTACTCTGGAATCCCGCGCTTCGCGAGCGCTCAACCTGGGAAAAGCGTCTCCCCTCCGTCGACCCGCAGGACCTGGCCATGGATGAACCGGCTTCGCGGACTTGCGAGGAACGCGACCGCGTCGGCGATCTCGGCGGGCTCGCCGTACCGGACGAGAGACTTTTTCGACGAGTCCATCATTTCGGGGTCGACGACGCGGGTTGACTCGAAGCGCGCCGTCTTGGTCGCGCCCGGGCTCACCGCGTTGACGCGGACGCCTTGAGTGCGCAGCTCCGCCGCGAGGCAGCGCGTGTAGTGGGCGACGGCGGCCTTAAGCGCGGCGTAGATCACGCCATTGGCCACGCCGAACTGCGCAGCGGCCGAAGCGATATTGATTACCGACCCCCGGCCAGCCTTGACCATCGGCGGAATGAAGGCCTGGCAGACAAGGATCGTTCCGTAGAAATTGTTCTCGGTCAGCGCCCGGATGTCCTCAAGCGGGATGCCTAGCGCGTCGTTCGGCACGGGCTTGCCGCCTGAGGCGCCGATATCGCCGCCGGCGCAATTGACCAGGATATCGACCATACCGAGCTTTGCCTCGATCTCGGTCTTCATCGCCGCGACAGCGGACTTGTCGCCAATGTTGCCCGTTACGGAGGCGACCCGGCCGCCATGTTTGGCGATTTGTCTGGCGACGGTTTCGAGATCGGGCGCCTCGCCGTATTTGGCCGGAGCATTCGCGGAAATGTCGTGAATGGCGACGTCTGCGCCAAGTTCCGCAAGGCGCTCCGCCATCGCGCGTCCGAGACCGCGTCCTGACCCAGTCACGAATGCAATCTTTCCGCTCAGTTCCTTGGGCATGTTTGACCCTTCTTCAGTTGGGCGCGAGGCCGATCGCGCGCATGTTTTCGGCGCTGCGCCGGATCATCGCCAGTTCATAAGGCTCGATTGCGTGATCGTCCCCAAGCTCCCATGGCGTCCGCCAGTCGGCGTCGTCGGCAAGGCGGTTGACGCGGGCGGCGGCAAGGCAGGCGGCGAGCGCCTGCGCCGTCTTCGGCTGGTAGAAAGTCCACCAATCCGGCTTCAAGAAGCGGACGTGGCGGGCCTCCAGCGCTCCCGGTTCTAGGACCGCGCCGAGTTTCGAATGATACCGGGCGAGCTCAGTCAGCACTGCGGGCAACGGAACGGCGCCGTCGCCGATCGCGCATCGCACGAGCCGGTAGCCTTCGTCGGTGAACTGAACGCGATAGTCCTTCAAATGCACATGACGAACTTGCGGCGCAACGCGCCGCGTGAAGTCCAGCGGCGCCTCGACGACCGGAAACGTGTTGCCGGTGTCGAAGCAGATGCCGACGCCTCGAGTCTCCTCGCAGAGGGCGACCAGTTCCTCGCTGCCGAAGTCCTGATGGTTCTCAATCGCCAGCGTTCGGCCGTCGTCAAATGCGCGCGGGCCACGTTCGGCCAGGGCCGCGCGCACCTCGGCCACCAGCGTGTTCCACTTTTCGCCGAGCGCGTGGCGATCGCCGCAGAGCACCGTCGTCAACCCGTAACGGATCACCTTGGCGTCAAGCAAGCGGGCCGAACGGAGCGCGCTTTCGAACGGCCCCATCATCAGCCCGGAACTCACAACGGGCGTCATCCCGAGCGCGGCAAGACCGTCGCGCAGGGCGCGTACCTCGTCGTCGCTCATTTCACGGAGCCAGGGGTCGAAGATTTCGAGCGTTTTGGCTCCGAGCTGCGTCGCGATTGCAATGAAGCCCTCAAGCCCCGCGCGTTTCGGATTGGCGCGCGGTCCCCCGGCGCCCTGAAGGCCGAGATGGTACGTGAGCCCGTAAGGATTGAGGCCGAGCGCGAATACGCTGCTCAAACTACGTGCCTCCTCCGCCTTGATATGAGACGTCATCGAAGCCCGGCGTCCACAGCGATCGACTGCTTGGTGATCATGCGACTGTCGTCGGCTGCGAGAAAGAGCGCCATCCGAGCCACGTCTTCCCCAAGCAGCGTCGCCTTGATGAGCTGTTTCTGCGCCATCGCGTCCACTGACTCCTGTGTCCGGTACCAAAGCTGCCGTTGTCGATCGGTCATGACGGCTCCGGGCTCGATGGCGTTGACGCGGATGTTGTCGGCGCCGAAGGCGCGGGCGAGCGCGCGGGTCAGTCCAACGATGCCGGCCTTGGCGGTTGAATAGGCCGGCATCTCGGCGGCTCCGGCGCGCCAGGCGATCGACGACAGGTTGACTATCGAGCCGAAGCCTAGTTCCCGCATCTGTGGGTGGACCGCTTGCGCGGCGAAGAAGTGATGTCTGAGGTTCACGTTCTGCGTGTGATCCCAGTACTCCGGGGTCACGTCGCTGACAGCGTGGCGTTCGTCGTTGGCGGCGTTGTTGACGAGCACGGCGATTGGTCCGAGCCTTTCGCGCACCTTCTTGATCGACGCCCGAAGCGCATCGATGTCGGTCACGTCGCACTCGACGAAAAGCGCCGAGCCGTCAATAGCTGCAATCTCTTTCGCCATCGCTTTGCCGGCGTCCGACTGCAGGTCGACAAACGCCACCTTCGCATGATTGCGGACGAAGGCGCGCACGATCTCGGCGCCGATGCCGGTTGCGCCGCCGCTCACGAAGACCGTGCGGCCGGCGAGACTGGGGTATATGGCGAAGGTCAAGCGGCGGCCTGCGGGATGAGAGCCTCGGTCGCCGGATCGAACAGGCAGGCGTGCGCCATGTCGATTCCGAGCGGCAGCAGTTCGCCGAGACGCGGCGCCTGATCGGGATCGAACCGACCGACGATTTCCCTGTCGCCCACCTTAAGCACCGCATGGGTCTCAGCGCCGGTCGGCTCAACGACTTCAACCGGCGCTGTCAGCATGGCCAGCGACGATTTTCGAGCCTTCGCATTCTCGTCGTAGCGGAAAAGGTGTTCTGGGCGCACGCCGAGCACAACCTTGCCGTTCTCGGGCAAGGACCCGGGAAATCTTGCAAGCGGGAGCGTCGCCGTTCCGCCGCCGGCCAGTGCGATCGCCGCCGCCAGCGCGCCATTCGCCTTCACGATCTCGGCCGGGATGAAATTCATCGACGGCGAGCCCATGAAACCCGCCACGAACATGTTGGCCGGCCGATCGTACACGGCTTGCGGCTCGTCGAACTGCTGGATCGCGCCGTGATGCATGACAGCGATCCGCGAAGCGAGCGTCATCGCCTCGATCTGGTCGTGCGTCACGTAGATGGTGGTCTTGCCGACGCGCTGATGCAGTTTCTTGATCTCGGTGCGCATGTCGACCCGAAGTTTGGCGTCGAGGTTCGACAGCGGCTCGTCGAACAGGAAGAGCTTGGGGTCGCGCACCAGCGCACGTCCCATCGCCACGCGCTGGCGCTGGCCGCCCGACAATTGTCCAGGCTTCCGGTTCAGCAGCGGTTCGATCTGAAGGAGCGCCGAGACGCGCTTGACCGCCGCGTCCTGCTCGGCCTTCGAAACCCGGCGGCTCTCCATGCCGAAGGTGATGTTCTGCCTGGCGGTCATCGTCGGGTACAGCGCGTACGATTGGAACACCATCGCGATGTCGCGGTCCTTCGGCGCGACGGAATTGACGAGCCTGCCATCGATGCGGATCTCACCTTCACTGACGGTCTCGAGCCCCGCGATCATAGCGAGCAGGGTCGACTTGCCACAACCGGACGGGCCGACGAGTGCGATGAACTCGCCCGTGTTCGCCTCGAGGCTGATGCCCTTGAGCACCTCGACCGGCCCGAAACGCTTGTAGATGCGCGATACGCTCAGCGTCGCCATGTCGCCCCGATCATTTGATGGCGCCTTGGGTCAGGCCGCGCACGAAATATTTACCGCCGAAGAAATAGATCAGCAGCGGTGGTACAGCGCCGATCAGCACCGCGCAGCTTGCGACATCATAAGGGTGCGCGTTCATCTGGCTGGTCGACAAAGCGACGAGCGCCGCAGTGACGGGTTGCTGGCGCCCGCCGGTGAAGACGACGCCGAACAGGTATTCGTTCCAGATGCCGGTGAATTGCCAAATGACGGTGACGATGAGGATAGGCGGCGAGATCGGCAGCACGATCTTGAAGAAGATGCGCCAGAACCCAGCGCCGTCAATGCGGGCGGCTTTGATCAGGTCGTCGGGGATGTTGACGTAGTAATTTCGGCAGAAGAGGGTCGTGAAGGAGAGACCCTGGATCACGTGGACGAAGATCAGGCCGTAGATCGAATTGGAGAGACCGATCGATCCGAGAATGAAGGCCCAGGGCAGGAGCGCGATCTGGCCAGGCATGAAAACGCCGAGCGTCATGCAGGCGAAGACGAACTCGGATCCGGGAAAGCGCCACTTCGACAGCACGTAGCCGTTGATCGCGCCGAGCAGCGTCGAGAGGATCGTCGCGGGGATCGTCATGATCAGCGAATTGAAGAAATTGCGCTTGATTCCCTCGCAGGTGCCGGCGACGCAGTAATGCGCCCAGGCCTCCGGCCAGGCCTTCAGCGTGAAGCTTTGCGGCACGGCGATCAGACCGTTGCGCGTGATCTCCGGCAGCTCGCGGAACGAGTTGGCGACAATGACAAAGAGCGGCAGGAGATAGATGAGCGCAAAGAGCCCGAGAAAGGAATAGATCGCGATGCGCGATGCCGCATGGCGAAGGCTGGCGGTGCGCGCATTCGCGTCGAATTCCGCGGCGGCGAAAGTCGCGTCAACCACGGAGAGCTCCCCGTCGAGAGCTGTAGAGGGACCACATCGCGTAGGGCACGAGCACGACCGCCAGCGCCAGCAGCATCATGATCGAGGCGGCAGCGCCGATCGCGATCTGCCCGCGCTGGAACATGAGGTCATAGACGTAGTTGGCGGGGAAGGTTGTCGAGATGCCGGGTCCACCCTGCGTCAGGGCGACGACGAGATCGAACGTCTTGATGGCGAATTGCAGGAGAACGACGGCGACGGCGACGAAGATTGGGGCGATCGTCGGCAGGATCACTTTGCGATAGATGCGCACCGGGCCCGCGCCGTCGATCTGGGCCGCCTTGATGATGTCCGGATCGACAGAACGCAAGCCCGCCAGGAAGAGCGCCATGGCGAAACCCGAGGACTGCCAAATGCCGGTGGCGATGATCGCATAGATGGCGGTGCTCTTGCTCGTTGTGAGGCGGAAGGTGAAGTCGTGCCAACCCAGGCTCCGCACCAGGAACTCGATGCCGGCGTTGGAGCTGTAGAGCCAGCTCCAGACTGTGCCGGTGACCACGAAAGAGACGGCGAGGGGATAGAGAAAGATCGTGCGCCAGAAGGCTTCGCCCTTGATGCGTTGATCGATCGCAATCGCGAGCGCGAGGCCAACCAGCAGCGAGAGGATGACGTAGAAGATGCTGAAAAAGAAAAGATTGCTGTAGGCGATCGACCAGCGCTGGTTGGACCACAATTCGAAATAGGGTTTGAGGCCGACAAAGCCGTATGTCGGCAGGAGAGAGCTGTTCGACATCGAGATGTACAACGTCCAGAGCGTGAAGACGAAGACATAGATGAAGCTCGCCACGACCGACGGAGCGATAACAATAAGGGGCAACCAGCCACCGAGCGCATCGCGCGCCCGAGCGGTTCTCGCGAGTACTCCGGTTGCGGTGACGACGTTCGCCATTGCTCTTATTGCGATTCGATGACGAAGCCGCCGCGCGAGCTTTTCGCGGCGCGGCGGACTCGACCTGTTACTTCTGCGCTTCCACTGCGTCAGCCATGGCGTTTGCGGCGTCCTTGGCGGACATGCCTGGCGTGTTCACGAAGGTGGTGATGACCTCCATCATCGCGCCGCGGTACTTCTGCAGGACCGTCATGTTGTGCGCCATCGATCGCACCAGCGTGCCCCCGGCGATCGACGCCTGCAGATCCTTCTTCGAAAGCTGCTGGCAGGGGTTGAAGTCGTTGCTAAGATCGACATCGAGGCGCGCGGGGATCGAGCCCTTCGCCCGGTTGAACACGGTCTGGAACTGCGGCGACAGGATGAGATGCGCCAGCAGCTTCTGGCCTTCGACGTAGTCAGGGTCCTTCTGCTTGAAGAAGACGACCGAGTCCGAATTCAGGATGAAGCCGGGCTTGCCCCAGTCCGTCGGAGCCTGCGCGCATTTGAAGTCGTCGGGCGACTTGAGCCCGGCGGCTGTGAATATGCCAATCTGCCAGTCGCCCATGATCATGAAGACGGCTTCGCTCTTCGCGATCATGCTGGTCGCGGTGTTGTAGTCGCGCCCGGCAATCGCCGGGTCCATGTACTTCGACACCATCAGCCGGTACTGATCGAACGCCTTGACCATATCGTCGGAGCGCATTGCGTTGGTGTCGCCTTCGACGAAGGCCTTCTTGAAAAGATCGATGTTCTGCCCGTAGACGACGACTTCGAATGTCGTCGAATTTGTCCAGTCCTGGCTGAAATGCGCGAGGCAGATGAGCTTCGCTGCGATCGCCTTGTCGCAGTCAGCATTGAACTCGGCCCATGTCTTCGGCAGCTCTTTGATTCCCGCCTTGTCCATGGCCTTGGTGGACGCCCAGATCCAGTTGATCCGGTGGATGTTCATCGGCGCCGCAACCCAGTTTCCGGTCGGCTTCATCACCGGCAGGAGTTCGGGCGCTACGACCTTGTCCCAGCCTTCCTTTGCCGCAAGTTCATCAAGATTGGCGGTCATGCCGGTCGCGTTCCATTCTGCGATCTCGGGCCCCTTGAGCTGGACTGCCGGCGGCGCGTTGCCGGCGACGACGTCGGCGCGCAGCTTCGCGAGAGTGTTGGCAGTGTGACCGGCGATCGAGGTCTGCTCCCACTTGCCGCCCGCGGCGGTGAACATCTCGCCGAGCTTTGCGATCGCGGCCGCGTCGGAGCCTTCCGACCATTGGTGAAGCATGTTCGTCTTGGGCTCGGCATGAGCCGCGCTCGCCACTACGAAAGCTATGGCCCCAGCCACCGCCATCCTTGTCTGCATGGTTTCCTCCGATGACCGCCCGGCGCGTCTCTCATGGGGCGCGTTTTCGGTGCCTACGACTTTTGTCTAGCAATTTTTTTCTATTTCGAACAAATTATCCTGTCAATGGGCGAGCGGTCCCAAGATAGTGTTCAAGAATGAACTAAAGGCGTTGTTATTCGACGCCGCGGCGGACTCCGCGGAGGCGCGCGTCGTCCGGATGTTGAGCGAGCGCGGCGCGGCGTCGGCCAACGATCTCGCGCGCGCAACAGGGCTTGCGCGCTCGACTATCTCGACTGTGCTGTCGGAGCTTCGCAAAAATAGGGTTATCGTCGAGACTGCGCAGACAGAAGCATCGCGTGGCGTCGGACGTCCAGCGGCAAACTTCGCGCTAAATCCGGAGGCAGGCACGTGCGTCGGTTTCCATCTCTCGTTGAGTGAGATGCGGATGATGATCGCCGACGTTTCTCATTCTGTCATTTTCGAGCAAAATATTCCGCTCGAACGCGATTATGCTCCGGCCGCAGCCACCGACGCGGCAAAGCGTGCGATCCAAGAGGCCTATAAAAGCGAAGTGCTTCCCTTAAGCGCATTGCTCGGGGTCGGCGTCTCGATCGCCGGTCCGGTGGCGCCGGACGGGCGCGTTCAGCGCGCGAGCATTCTGCCGACCTGGGCCGGCGTCAATATCCGCGAGGTCTTCGCCTGCGCACTCGAGCGTCCTGTCTTTGCCAACAACGAAAGCAACTGCGCCGCGATCGCCGAGATGACGTGGGGCGCGGCCGTGGGCGCCGAGGATTTCGTCTTCTTCACTATCGATGTCGGCGTCGGCGGAGCGATCGTCAGTCGCGGGCGCGTGTTAACTGGCGTCGCCGGCGCTGCCGGCGAGTTCGGCCACATGACACTCGATCCGAATGGCGATCTGTGCCGATGCGGCAATCGCGGCTGCCTTGAATTGACCGCGGGCCTCAATCCAGCGTTGGCGGCGGCCTCGCGCCTGTTCGGCCGGGACATCGACATCGAGGGCCTAGTCAGATTGGCCGAGCAGGGTGACGTGGGCTGCGCGCGGCTGATCGCCGATACGGCGGAGATTGCAGGACGCGGGCTCGGCATGATCGGCGCGATCCTCAACCCAGGTCTTTTCATCGTCGGCGGTGGCGCAGCGCTCGCCGGCGCAATCCTGATGGAGCCGTTGATCGCCTCATACGAGCGGCATACGCTTGTAAAACGCGGCGACGTACCTCAGTCTCAGCAGGTCAGGATCATCGGCGCCAAATATCCACGCAGCGCCGCGCTGATGGGTGCGACCGCTCTCGTCCTGCGGGAGCGGCCGCTGCCGAACCACGCGGCCTTTCGCCGACCGGCCTTCCTGCGCGCCTAGAGGCAAGGCCCGCTACCTCCTCAATCTGCGCCTGCGAGGCGGCGATCCGCGACGACCGCTAAACTGAAGGGTTTCGGACGCCGGCCCTTGGCAGGCGCGCTGGGCCGGGCGCTGGGGCCGGCGTCCGAAAGCCTCGTAAGGGGGAAACCGCGGGTAGGAAGAGGCGCGGATTGGCTGGGCGCGACCTATGGGGATTTGAAGGTCGCGGACGGATCGCCGATGTGGCGGCGGGGGCGAAAGGCGGTCGGCGTTGCCGTCGAGAGCGAACACGACGGGCCTTTTCGGGGGCGAGGATGCGAGCAGCGGGTATGGGAGCGGCGTCGGGAGAGCGTCCGCGGCGGTCGTGAGGACATCGGCTTGCTGCTCCGGCGCGTGGCTGGAGGCGCGGCGAGACGGGGTTGCGTGGGAATCGCGGCGACGGTCATGAGGTGTCGATCCTGATGCGGGTCGGCGACGGCGGGCGGCCGGGGCGCGCGCCTTCGAAGGTTTCGACGATGATCATCCGGCCGCCGCAACAGGGGCAGCGTCGCACAGGCGAAGCTGTTTCGGCTTGGCTGTTCGCCTCGGCGTGCGAGAGCTCAGATGTGGTCTTCGGCGCGGCGAGCGCTTGGCGGACGCGCTCGATGGTGCGCGCCCGAACCGCGCCGGCGAACAGGCCGTAGTGGCGGATGCGGTGGAAGCCGCTCGGCAGGACGTGCAGGAGAAAGCGGCGGATGTAGCGTCAGGGTAAGCCCTGGAAAGGAGGATGAACACGTGATCTGAAACCTTTCAATGCGATCCAGAGGGTTCAACTCCCTCCCGGCAAAGGCGAGCCAGCCAGCCGGAAGTGAGCCTTGCCGGGCTGACGGCAACGTCAGTCTGGAAGCGTAGGCAGCAGGTGCCGAAGCCGCGCATTAGCCTCGAAATGCTTTTCTTGTTGGAGCCTTCGCTGTCATTCGAGCGGGGGCAGCATCGACGAGACCGCCAATGGCCATGGGCTCGTCGGTCCGACCGGGGTCTTGGAGCGGGGCAGAGGCACGGGACGGATCGCCTGGGAACCTGAGAGATCCCGCTCATGCCCACGTGAGAGCGAGCCGGCAGTTTGGGCAGCCGGCTGAACAAGTGCCCGGGCCCGGGGCCGGTCCTCCACCGATCTGGGAGCGCCATGCGGCGAGCACGAACACTGGAGGGATCGCGTGGTGCTCGGAAGCGAACCAATAAGCGACCGGGATTGCGCGAGCGGGAAGTCGTAGCGCCTTCATAGTACCAACCACACGCGGGGAACTGGACCCACCGGGACCCGACTGAGGGAAGGGAGGCGCCACGGGACGAGAGCCGTTGGCGAGAAACACGGGAGAAGACCTTGAGCTTCGCAAACCTGTCCACGAAACGACAACGGATAGCTGCGCTGGCAAGAGCCAAGCGCGGAGCGGCGCTTTCCACGCTGCACCACGTCATCGACCTGGAATGGATGAAGGAGGCCTGGCGGCTCACCCGCAAGGATGGTGCTCCTGGCATCGACGGCATGACGGCGGTCGACTATGCGAAGAACCTGGAGGCCAACTTGCTTGACCTTCTCGGCCGCATCAAGTCGGGCCGCTATCAGGCACCGCCAGTGCGACGGGCATATATTCCCCAAGGCGGATGGATCGCGTCGACCTCTCGGCCTTCCAACCCTCGAGGACAAGGTGGCCCAGCGGGCGATCGTCATGGTGCTGGAGGCCGTTTACGAGCAAGACTTCCTTACCTGCTCCTACGGCTTCCGGCCGGGACGGTCGGCGCATCAAGCCCTGCAAGATCTTCGCACGGGCTTCATGAGCCACGGACTGCGCTGGGTGTTGGACATCGACATCGTCAAGTATTTCGACTCAATTCCACACTCGCACCTGCGCGACTTTCTTGACAGACGGGTCACGGATGGTGTGATCCGAAGGATGATCGACAAATGGCTGAAGGCAGGAGTCCTGGAAGATGGGCTTCTGCGCCATGCGACCGAAGGCTCCCCGCAGGGCGGCGTGATCTCACCGATTCTCTCAAACATCTTCCTGCATCACGTGCTGGATGAATGGTTCGAGAGCGAGGTGCGTTCACGGCTCGCAGGGAACAGCGCCCTTGTCCAATTCGCCGACGATGCCGTTATGGCGTTCGCGTACTTCCGCGACGCCAAGCGAGTCCTCCGCGTTCTGGGCAAGCGGCTTCATCGGTATGGGCTAACGCTGCATCCCGAGAAGACTCGGTTCGTCGATTTTCGCTTCAACAACTCGGATGGGTCTCCTCCGGAGACGGAGGGAACCTCGTTCACTTTTCTCGGCTTTTGCCACGTATGGGGCAAGACCAGGAGGGGTGGCAAAGCGGTGCGGCAAGTGACGGCGAAGAACCGCTACGCCCGCGCCCTGGCGGCGGTCACCGACTGGTGCCGGACCAACCGGCATCGGCCGATCAAGGATCAGCACGCCCATTTGAGCGCGATGATGCGAGGCCACTACGCCTACTACGGCGTCTCTGGCAACTATCGACGACTGAGCTGGTATGCCAACGAGGTCGCGAGCATCTGGAAGAAATGGCTATCGCGACGAGACCGCCGCAAACGGTTCCTCTGGAGCCGCTTTAGCGATCTATTGAAACGATATCCATTGCCAGCGGCTCGGATTGTCCATCGCTACACCACCATGAGCGAAGCACGCCCGTGAAGAACCGGATGCGGGAATTCTGCACGTCCGGGTCTGCGAGGGGTGAGGACAGCAATGTCCTCACCTACTCGGCAACTCGGCGGCGTCGAGCGTCATGGTTTTGAACCGGTCGCGTCCTTTGATGCGGTCGTCCTTCCATTTGAAGGTCACGCCCTCCTCGTCGAGCGCGATGAGTCGGGCGTTCGAGATGGCGACGCGGTGGGTATAGCGGGCGAGATAGGCGAGCACGGCTTTCGGTCCGGCGAACGGCTTCTTCCCGTAGACGACCCACTCGGAGCGGCGCAACGGCGCGAGGGCGGCGTCGAAGGCGCGCTGGTCGGCGAGCGGGGCGAGGTCGCCGAAGAAGACGAGCCGGCCGGCCGCATGCAGGGCTGCGAGGCCTTCGAGGAAGAGGCGGCGGAACAGGCGCGAGAGCACGCGCACCGGCAGGAAGAAGCCGGGCTTGCAGGCGATCCAGCGCGACCCGTCCGGCGACAGGCCGCCGCCGGGAACGATGACGTGGACATGCGGGTGATGGGTCAGCGCCGAGCCCCAGGTATGGAGGACGGCGGTGAGGCCGATGCGCGCGCCCAGATGCTTCGGGTCGGCGGCGATCGTGGTCAGCGTCTCGGCGGCGGTCCGGAACAGAAGGTCGTAGACGGCCGCTTTGGTCTGGAACGCGATCGCGCCGATCGAAGCCGGCAGGGTGAAGACGACGTGGTAGTAGGGAACTGGCAGCAGCTCCGCCTCACGGTCTTCGAGCCACTGCCTGGCCGCCGCCCCCTGACACTTGGGGCAGTGGCGGTTGCGGCAGGAATTGTAGGCCACGCGTTCGTGCGCGCAGTCCTCGCAGCGCTCGACATGTCCGCCGAGCGCGGCTGTGCGACAGGTCTCGATCGCCGACATCACTTTCAACTGGGCGAGGCTCACGTGGCCTTCGTTGGCCTCACGCCACGCCGGCCCATGGGCGCGAAAGACCTCGGCGACCTCCAGGCGGGGCCGCGCCATGCGGCCGCGGTCAGGCGGGCGGCTTTCGCTTCGTCAGGTTGACGCCCAGCCGCTCCAGCGGGCTCTTGACGTCGCGGATCGTATTGATGGCGACGCGGGTGTAGAGCGCGGTCGTCTCCAGCTTGGCGTGTCCGAGCAGAACCTGGATCACCCGAATGTCGACGTTCTGTTCGAGCAGATGGGTAGCGATCCCCGGGTCAAAGCCCGGGGATGCCGCAACGTATGCGGCGACACGCGCTTGGCGATCCCCGCCGCCTGCGCCGCGGCGTGGACCACGCGCACCATTTGGCGGGCCGACATCGGGTTGACCGGGTTCTGGCCCGGAAACAACCATGCCCGCGGCCTGGCCGCATGCCACCATTCGCGCAACAGTTCGAGCAGTTGCGGCGACAGCATCACATCGCGATCCCGCTGTCCCTTGCCCTGCTCGACCCTGAGCATCATGCGCTGGCTGTCAATGTCGGACACCTTCAGGTTCGCGACCTCAGACACCCGCAGGCCCGCGCCGTAGGCGACGCTGAGCGCCGCCTTGTACTTGAGGCCCGGCGCGGCTTCGAGCAGACGCGCCACTTCCTCCTCGCTCAGCACCACCGGCGCCTTGCGCGGCCGCTGTACGGGCGCCAGATGCCGGACGAGGTCGGGCTTTTCCAGCGTGATCTTGAAGAAGAACCGCAGCGCCGTGCAGGCCAGGTTGATGGTCGCCGGGCCAATATGCTGCTTGGCCAGATGCAACTGATAGCGGCGAACGTCCTCGGCGGACGCCTTGTCCGGCGACCGACCGAGGAAAACCGTGAAGTTCTTCACGGCCCGAACGTAGTCCCTCTGGGTGTCTTCGCCGAACCGGCGCGCCGTCATGTCGTCGATCATGCGCTGGCGCAGAGGGCTGATGGGCTTCGAGTTGTCGGGCATCGCGAAACCTCCTGTCTCGCATGGGGTTGAACCCCACGATCTTGAGACAGACCCAGGCCTTCGCGCTTCTCCTCAGCCCACTGGTCTCCGCCGCCCCCACCGCGCGAGCGGTTTAGTCCATACATCGATTGTGTTGAAAAATCCCGATTTTCCGATCGATCACAATTGTCGAGACCAGGGCGTCGCCCCTGAAGAATTTTGGCCGGGGACCAGCCTGCGACAGCGCTCGGCCGCCGGTGAGCTTCGTAGCCTCCCGAAATGCCGGTTCAACGCCAAACACAGCGCGCATCGACGAGGCCATCTCTTGACCGATGGCCAATTCAGGGGTTTTTCAGCACAATCCGTCGAGACGCGACGTTCAATGGCTCGGGACGAATTGGCGCTTCGGATCGTTCCCTGCTTCCAATCGCCAATCGAGGAGGGAACCCGGGGCCAGGCGCGAAGCCCTACATCGCCAGCGGCGCGACGCCGAACAGCCACAGATCGAGCCCTCCGATCAGAAGGCCCCACAGGATCACGCCGGCGACGACGGCTCCGATCGTCGCGCCCCAGTTCGGCGCGGGATAGACGACAGCTTTGGCGCGGTCGCTCGATGTGCGGGAGGGCACAGGCGACCGCCGATTTGGGAACAACTTCAGCCGGACAAGCGAACGCCGTCACCGGAAGTTTTGCGGCCGCCGGCGAGCGCCGTGCGAAACCGCGAGAACTTGCACCTCGTCGCCACGCACCCGATACGGCACAATGTAGGGCGTATCGAGGACGACCAACTCGCGCGTCTCGGGCACGCGGCCGGGTCGACCAATATGCGGATGCGTCGTCAGGCTTTCGACCTGGTCGAGAATACTGGTCACGATGCGAGCGGCGGCGGCCGGATTGTCGCGCGCGATATAATCACCGATCTCTTCAAGGTCGCGCAGCGCCAGGGCAGTCCAGCGCAGCTTCATTCTCTGCCTGTGAATTTCTTCCGAACCCTCGCCACGTCCTGGTCGCTGGCAAAGTCGCCGTGGTCGGCCGCAGCGATGCCGGCCTCGATTTTGCCGATCTGCCAGGCGTTCAGCGTGACGTATTCCTCGATCGCCTTGGTGACGAGCCAGGCGCGGGACCGCTCGGTCTTTTCGGCCAGTTCATCAAGCGCGCCGAGTGTCGCCTCGTCGAGGCGCACGGTAAAAGCAGCGGACATAGGGTCTCTCGCCTCCGTCGAGATGGTGCGTCTGAGTTCATATGAGTTCTATCTGAACCAACGTGCGGCGACAGGTCCGCGCGGCGCACGCTCCCGGATCGACCTGGGCAACGAACGAGCGCAAAGCACACGTCATAGAGCGGTTTGCGGCCAGGCCGAATCGCCATTGCGAGAAGCGACCCCCGGGTCGAAGAGCCCGGGGGGAAGAAGCAATCCAGTGATCGTAGGGCATCGACCGGCGCTTCGGGTCGTTCCCTGCCGCCAATCGCGAATCGAGGAGGGAACCCCGCGCCAGGCGCGAACCCCTACATCGCCACCGGCGCGACGCCGAACAGCCACAGATGGAGCCCGCCGATCAAAAGGCCCCAGACGACAATTCCGATCACGATCGCCCCGATCGTCGGGCCCCAGTTCGGCGCGGGATAGGCGATCGCTTTCGCCCGGTCGCGCGCGTAATTGGCCGACAGGTCCAGGAGCGACCACACCAGGAACGCCCCGAACAGTACGAGGTCGGCCAGAGAGGCGTTGGCGAGACAATGCCCGAAGCTCCACACAACGACCGCCCACAGCATCGGATGATGGACGGCGACGGCGATATGGCTCTTTTTCAGGCCATAGGCTGCGAGCAGGATCATGCTGAACAGCATCAGGAGGATCGTGATGTGCCGCGTCCAGACCGGCGGCGCCCAAAGGATCGGCGCCGTCCCGCGCGCCTCGCCGAACCCCCAGACGATCATCACGAATCCGGCCAGCGACACGAGGCTGTAGACGCCCTTCCACGGCCCCTCGCCCAGGCGGGTGATCGCGCGCTCGCGACCGTTTTCGGCGAAAATGCGGATCGAGTGCAGGCCGAGGAAGATCACCAGGCCGAAGATGAGCATCGTCATGAAGGCGCCCGACGCAGGAGGAATTGGCGGCGCCAAGGTGGGCCCCGGGCGGCGCGGTGACAAGGGCGTCGCGCGCCAGGCGCCAGCGATTCGCGGTGGAATGGAGGCGCCGACCGTCCCTTATATGGGGCGAGGGTTGTCAAGTGGGAGATTTGCGACGGCGGGGGTTGGAACTCGTCATGGCTTGCTTGGCGGGGCGGAGCGCGAAAGGGCTTTGAAGTCAAGGATGCGCGAACGCGCACCGCCTGCGGCGGCGGCCCGACGGGCCGTGCTTGAGTTCAAAGCCCTTTCGCGCACAATCGCGGTCAAGCAATCCATGGCGAGCCGCAGGCTTTGGCTGCTCGTGTGTAGGTTCGAACCCGGACGGTTGTTTCGATCGCAGGCAAGCGCGATCGACCCGCCTCTTGGGCGAATGACCAGAGCAGGTTCCGGCGGGCATTCGGTTTCGACGCCTCGTCGGTGGGATGGGGCCTCGCTTTGGCTCAAGGGCCTCGCCCTCGTAACCTTATATCCGGTCGGCTCGGGTGGCCGGACCATAATCCTGCGTGCATCAGGTCGCGAGGCCCGGGATGGACCGGACCAATCTTCTCCTCGGGTCGACCCAAGGGGCGGGGCGGTCACGGGTCCCATCCCGGACGAGGCGGACGGCCCGAAGGCTCGCCCGCTTTTGCTTCTCGGCTCAGGCTCGCTTCAGGACGGCTCCCTCGGGAACGAGGCCGGTCTCAAGGTAGCGCCAGAGCGCGACCGAAAGCTTGCGCGCCATGGCGACGATCGCGATGCGCTTGACGCGTCCCTTGCGGTCGCCCACCCGCTCGTCGAACCACTTGGAGAGCGCGCTGTCGGGCTGATGCCTTCGCCACATCCACGCAAGCTCGATCATCGCCTTGCGCGCCCGGCTGTTGCCGGCCTTGGCGATGCCCTGGTCGCGCGCCATGTCGCCGCTCTGGAACGGGGACGGCGCGAGCCCGATGTATTGCCCGACGCCGCGCCGGTTCTTGAAGGTTCGATAGTAGACCTCGCCGGCGAGCGTCGCGCTGAAATGGACGCCGATGCCCTTGAGCTTGATGAGCTCAGCGGCCTTGGCCTGAACAGGGCTCGGCGGCGACGCGGCTGCGCTCTTCGGATTGGCCGTCTTGGGCTTGACGATCCGCGCCGCCATCTCCGCCTCGACCTCAGCGATGTCGTCGATGAGCTTGGCCAGGCGGCGGCATTCGCGGCTGAGCTCGGCCTTGAGCCCAGGCAGGATCGGCAACGCCGCCAGCCGCGCCAGCCGGTCCGGCGCCATCGGGTCGAAATCGCGAACCCCCTGGGCGAACAGCAGCGCCTTCACCCGGTTGCCGTGCGACGTTCGCTCCTTGACGAGCCGCTCGTATTCGCGGTGCGGCCGCTTGGCGTCCTCCTCCTCCGGGGTGGGAACCACGACCACCCGGCAGGCGTCGAGTTCGCCCCTCGTCAGGCGCGCGAGCGTGCGCACCAGTTTGTCGACGTCGACGCCGTCCGACTTGACCCGCCGCGCTCGCCGGTCGACCGCCACGCTCGCCGGATCGATCTCGTAGGCGGCGTATCCCGCCGCTGTCAGCGCGCGATAAAGCCAGTGCCCGTCGCGACCGGCCTCGAAGCAGACATGGACCTTGACCGGAACGCCGGCGCGCTTCGCCTCTGCCGCCGCCACCCGCCGCAACAGCGCCAACAGCCCATCCAGGTCGCCGCCCTCGACCTCGTGCCGGCGAACCGCCCACTTCTGCGACGTGCCGACCCCGACAAGCCACTTCGATCGGCTCAGTTCCAATGCGACGAAAATCGGCGCAAACTCATGCCCGGCGACGGGCGCAATTTGCTGAATAAGCATGGTCGATCCCTATGTTCGGGTTTGGACGCTTCGATCATAGGACCCAAAGCGCCCGTCGCCGCATAGGATCTTCTCCCTCCCCGGGCTTGACCCGGGGATCATAGGGAGAAGGTTAGGACGGGGGGCTTGGCAAGCGCGCGAGAGCAGCCAATCGCCAAAGCCCCTCACCCCGACCCTCTCCCCGTGAGAAACGGGTAGAGGGGGATCTGCGGCGCCCGATTCCACAAAATTGGCGCATGCTGTAAGGAAAGCGTCCGATTCACGAGTCCGCAAAACCCATGTCGTCCGCTTCCCCGACACGGCCGCCGCCCTTGGCCCTTCCCGTCCGCGTCGCGGGCCTCGCCTCCGCCGCAAAACCGTCCGGGAGCCGTCCGCATGGCTGAGAGCGAGCCGGAGGATCGCCTTTATCCGCCGCGGCCGATCCTCGCCGTGTCAGTCGCCGTGTTCCGGCAGGGCCGCGTTCTCGTCGGGCGCAGGGCGCGACCGCCGATGGCCGGGCGCTTCTCACTGCCCGGCGGCGTGGTCGAGATTGGCGAGACGCTGATCGAGGCGGCCCTGCGCGAGCTTCGCGAGGAGGTCGGCGTCGAGGCCGAGATCCTTGGTTTCAACCGGCACGTCGAGCCGGTCGTGCGCGAGGGCGGGCGGGTGCGGGCGCATTTCGTCATCGCCTCGTTCGTCGGCCGCTGGACTCGCGGCGAGGCGCGGGTCAGCCCGGAGATCGACGCCGTCGCCTGGATCGAACCCTCCGCCGCAGCCTCGCTCATGACTACGCCGGAACTGGCTGAGGTGATCGCCAGCGCCGCGCGGATCGCGAGCGGGAGCCTCCTTCCGTAGAGCAGACTGTCATTGGCCGCCCGACGGACACATGCGGCGGGTCGGACGGGCGGCGTCTCGCCGCCCTCAAAGGCGTGCGAGACGCGCGCCGTCCGTTGGCGAGGCGCAGTCCGCGCCCTGCAACCTGCAACCTGGCCGCGCCCGGTCTCGCGCCCCCGTTTCGGCCGCCTGTTCTTTCCCTGTTCCGCTCCGAAAACGCCGGTTAGTTCCCTGTTCCTGTCATTTGAAATTCCCTGTTCTGCGCCCGCTCTGGCCCACAAGCATCGGGTTGCAAAGCGAGCAATGCTATGACATTGCAGGGTTTTCCGGATCGGAGCGCCGAACGGGCCGCAAAAAATTCCCTGCTAGCAGGGAATTCGGATCGTCGGCCGCGGACGAGAGCCGCGCTTATTTCTTTCCGCCGGCCATGAAGGCCATGAAGGCGGCGCGGGCCTCGGGCGAAGCCAGCGCGGCGGCGAACGCCTCGTTCTCCGCCGCCATCGCGGCCTTGAGCGGCCCGGGATCGCCGCGCATCAGCCGGCGGGTCGCGAGCAGCGCCGAGCGCGGCTTGGCGGCGAGCGCGGCGGCCTTGCCGAGCGCGTGGGCGATAAGCGCGTCGGCGGGGACGAGCGCATTGACGAAGCCGAGTTCGACCGCCGCCTGGCCGTCGAACGGCTCGGCCAGCATCAGGAACTCCGCCGCCTTGGCGCGGCCGAAGCGCAGCGGGGCGAGCAGGGACGAGCCCGCCTCCGGGACGAGGCCGAGATTGACGAACGGCATGAGGAAGCGCGCGGCGGGCGTCGCATAGACAAGGTCGCAATGAAAGCAGAGCGTCGTCCCGACGCCGACCGCGAGGCCGTCCACCGCTGCGATCAGCGGCTTGCCGAACTCGGCGAGCCGGGCGACGAAGCGGCCCGCAGGAAAGGTCGCGAAGCCGCTCGCCCCGGACGCGATCGCGGCGACCGCCAGGAAATCGAGAATGTCGTTGCCGGCGGTGAAGACGCCGCCGCGGCCGGCGAGCACGACCGCGCCGAAGTCGGGGTCGCGCTCGGCGTCATCGAAGGCCTCGATGAGCGCCTCGTACATGGCGCCGGTGATCGCGTTCTTCTTCTCCGGGCGGGCGAAGGCGGCGAGGAGAACCGCCCCCTCGCGCTTAATCTCGATCCCGGCGCTCATATCGAGTCCGCCAGCACGGACTCGTAGGACTTCATCGCCCCTGCGCCGGACGCGACGATCCGGTTGAGGCCCGGGGCGACCGGAAGCAGCTTCTCCGCATAGAAGCGCGCCAGCGCGACACGCGCGAGTTCGCTGTCGTCGCCCTCGCGGGCAAGAGCCTGGGCGGCGAGACCCGCCTTGGCGAGGCAGGCGCCGCCAAGCGTCAGGCCGAACAGGCGCAGATAGGGGGAGGCGCCGGCGAGCGCCGATTCGGTGTCGGACGACAGCCAGATCTGCATGGCTCGGGTCGCCTGGTCGAGCGCCTCGGCCGCCTCGGACAGGCGCGCGCTGGTCGCGCCGAAGTCCGCGCCGCCACGCTCGGACACCGCCCGCGCGACATCGCGCATCTCATTGACCTCGTTGCGGGCGGTCGCCCCGCCGGCCAGCGGCAGCTTGCGCAGCACGAGATCGATGCCGTGGATGCCGTTGGCGCCCTCGTAGATGGCGGCGATGCGGGAATCGCGCATGTGCTGGGCCGCCCCGGTCTCCTCGATGAAGCCCATGCCGCCGTGGATCTGGACGCCGAGCGACGTCGCCTCGTCGCCGAGGTCGGTCGAGAAAGCCTTGGCGATCGGCGTCAGCAGGGCGGCGCGATTGGCGCCGGCGGTCCGCTCCGCCTCTGTCCGCCCGTGGCTCGCCAGATCGAGCGAGGCGGCGGTCAGGTGGCAGATCCCCCGCGCCGCATGAACCGAGGCCTTCATCGTCATCAGCATGCGTTGCACGTCGGGATGCTCGATGATCGGGGCCATGCCCTCTCCGCCCTTGGCGCTGCGGCCCTGCCGGCGCTCGCGGGCGAATTCGAGGGCCTGCTGGTAGGCGCGCTCTGCGATGGCGACGCCCTGCGTGCCGACCGCAAGCCGCGCCGCGTTCATCATCACGAACATGGCGGCGAGGCCGCGGTTCTCCTCGCCGATCAGCCAGGCCTTGGCGCCTTCGCTCTCGCCGAAGATCATGACGCAGGTCGGCGAGCCGTGGATGCCGAGCTTGTGCTCGATGCTGGCGCAGCGCAGGTCGTTGGACGCGCCGAGGCTCCCGTCCGGGTTGACCAGAAATTTCGGGGCAAGGAACAGCGACAGGCCGCGCGTGCCGGCTGGCGCGCCGGGCAGGCGGGCGAGGACGAGATGGACGATGTTCTCGGCCAGGTCGTGCTCGCCGTAGGTGATGAAGATCTTCTCGCCGAACAGGCGGTAGGTCCCGTCGTCGGCGCGCTCCGCGCGCGTTCTGATCCCATTGAGGTCGGAGCCGGCCTGGGGCTCGGTCAGGTTCATCGTGCCGGTCCAGCGGCCGGAGATCATCGCCTCGAGATAGACGTCGAGCAGGTCCTTCGAGCCGTACGCCTTGAGCGCGCCGATCGCGCTTTCGGTGAGGAGCGGGCAAAGGGCGAAGGCCATCGAGGCGCCGTTCCAGATCTCGGTGCAGGCGACGTTGACGAGGTGCGGCAGCGCCATGCCGCCGAACTCCGACGGCGCGGAAACCCCGCCCCAACCCGCCTCGGCCCAGCGGCGATAGGCGTCGGCGAAGCCGGGAGGCGAGATCACGGCCCCGTTGGCGTACGTGGCGCCCACGGTGTCGGCGGAGCGGTTGAGCGGCGCGATCTCCTCGGTGGCGAAGCGCCCGGCCTCGGAGACCACCGAGGCGATCGTCTCCCAGTCGAACTCGCCGTCCAGCTTTGCGCCGATGAGCTCCGACAGACCCGCAACCGCCTTCAGCGAGAACAGGATATCGGCGACCGGGGATCGATATGTCATGAAAGCTCCTCCGCTTTTTTTGGCGTCGACGCGATGGTTTGATAGGGCAAAGCCAAAGCCGATTAAAGATAGACCAAATTCGCAAAGCGCGAGACGGAAAGACAGCATGGCGACCGATCGAGTCACTCATCGGGCTCCCGCGACGCCCGAAACGATCGCTGCGGCCGCTGAATGCCTGCGGCTTGGCGGCCTCGTCGCAATGCCGACGGAAACCGTCTATGGCTTGGCGGCCGACGCGACTTCTGACAAAGCGGTGGCGGAAATCTATGTGGCGAAAGGTCGCCCCGCGTTCAATCCGCTGATCGCCCATGTGCTCGGAGTGGAAGACGCGCGGGACCACGCGAGGCTGGACGACGCGGCGGAGCGGCTCGCGCGCGCCTTCTGGCCGGGGCCGCTGACCCTCGTCGCGCCGGTCGCCCCGGACTGTCGGGTGTGCCTGCTGGCGCGAGCCGGGCTCGACACGCTGGCGCTGCGCGCGCCGGACCACCCGGTCGCCCGCGCCCTGATCGAGGCTGCCGGGCGGCCGCTGGCTGCGCCCTCGGCCAATCGGTCGGGCCATGTGAGCGCGACGACGGCCGACCACGTGCTTGCCGACCTCAGCGGCCGGATCGACTGGGTCCTCGACGCCGGCCCGTCGCCGCACGGCGTCGAATCGACGATCGTCGCCTGCCTCGAGGCGGGTCCGACGCTGCTGCGCCCGGGCGCCGTCACACGGGAGGCGATCGAGGCGGCGCTCGGGCGCCCGCTCGCTCAAGCCGCATCGAGCGGCGCTCCCCAGGCGCCGGGGCAGTTCGCGTCGCATTACGCGCCCCGCGCGCGGTTGAGGCTCGAGGCTCACGCCG
This sequence comes from uncultured Alphaproteobacteria bacterium, assembly GCA_963822215.1. GTDB lineage: Bacteria > Pseudomonadota > Alphaproteobacteria > Rhizobiales > Beijerinckiaceae > Roseiarcus. The sequence continues at coordinate 316,131 of CAWGGX010000010.1, read as the reverse complement.
TCGCGCCCCACGAGGCGGCGCTCGATTTCGGCGGGGCGCTCGCCCGCGCAGCGGCGTTCGCTCGGCTCGACCTGTCGCCGTCCGGCGATCTCGTCGAGGCGGCGGCAAATCTGTTCGCGTGCATCAGGGCGCTGGACGAAATGGGCGCGGCCTCCATCGCCGTGGCGCCGATCCCCGCGCACGGCCTCGGCGCGGCGATCAACGACCGTTTGCGGCGGGCGGCGGCCCCGAGAAGCGGCTGAACGCGTCGGGGAGACCAGTTGACGGACTTGCGGATTCCGTCGCTTGCGGTGAGGGTGGCGGCCAGGAGCGACGACCGAGTTCTGGTTCCATGAGCTTCACGCTGAGCTGGGACGAATTCCGACTGGTGAAGGCAATCGCCGACACGCGGTCGCTGGCCGGCGCGGGAGCGCTGCTCGGGCTCAACCACTCGACCGTGTTCCGCAGGCTCGCGGCGCTCGAGACGGCGGTTGGCGCACGGCTTTTCGAGCGCTCGCGCGCGGGTTACGCCCCAACCGCCGAGGGCGACGAGATGATCGCGCTCGCAAACCAGATGGCGGACTCGGTCATGGACTTCGAGCGGCGCGTGGCTGGCCGCGACGCCAAGCCGACTGGGCTCCTGCGCGTCACCACCGTCGAGGCGATCGGGCAGCATCTCATGCCCTCGATCCTGACTCAGTTCCAGGCGCAGAACCCTGGCGTCGTCATCGATCTCGTCCTGTCGGAGCGAGCGTTGAACCTGTCCCGACGGGACGCGGACGTCGCGATCCGGATCACCAACGACCCGCCGGAGACCCTCGTCGGCCGGCGTATCTGCACCGTTCGCTGGGCCGTGTATGGGCACCGCGATCTGACCGCCGGGACCGGCGCCGGGCCGATCGGCTCGCCGCCGTTCGTCGGGTTCGCCGACGACTTCGGGCCGGCGTTCGGGAGGCGATGGATCGACTCGAACGTTTCTCTCGCCCGGCTCGCCGCGCGCGCGAACTCGCTCCACGCCATGCTCGAGATGGCCCTGCTCGGTCTGGGCGCGGCGCCGCTGCCCTGCTATCTTGGCGAGTCGAACCCTGCTCTCGCGAGGCTCGGTCCGATGCTGCGGGAATGGGACCTGGGCCTCTGGATCCTCACCCATTCCGACCTGCGCCGCTCGGCGCGGGTCCGGGCGTTCATGGATTTCGCCGGCGCAGAGCTCGCGCGACATCGCCGGACGATCGAAGGCGCGGAAACCGAATGATCCCCGGACTGTCATCGGCTTGCCATGCCGCGCCGCCTGTGGCAAAAGCCCGACGCCGTTGGGCGCGCTCGCGCCCGGATGCTGCAGTAGCTCAGTGGTAGAGCACTCCCTTGGTAAGGGAGAGGTCGAGAGTTCAATCCTCTCTTGCAGCACCACGATTTCAACGACTTATCACCGCTACTCGCTGGCATTGTAACTCCCAAGCCCTTTACCCTGACGCGATCAAGGCGTGCATGATTTGATTTGGCGAGGCGGCGAGGGTTTGGAGGATGTTGGCGCCCTGTTTTCGGGCTGTCGAGACGACGGATCTGAGGCTGGCGAAGATTTTGGCGCCGTCGAGGGTTCGGAAACACCCCGAGATTTTCATTTTGACCTTCATCATTCGCAGGTCCTGCTCGGCCAGATTGTTGGTGAAGGGCACGTCGAAATTGCTCATGAACCGGAGCGTTTCGGTCTTGAAGGTCTTCAGCCTTTCGAGCAGATTTTGTCCTGGGCGTTGTTTGGGGCGTCCGCGCCCGGGAGATTTCGTCTCCAGCTTGGGCAATTGACGATGAAAGGCGAGGCCGAGCCGAACCGCGGCCCAATAGCGCTCGACGAACGCCGCGATCGTCTCGGGCGGGAGCGCCGAGGCGCCCGCCTCGCGCGCCCCATTGACGGCGGCGTTGGCGTCGAGGAGGACCGCGCGCATGAGTTCGGCCCAGGGCTCCTTCTCAAACTCTATGAGAGCTTGGAGTTCGCGCAGGATATGCGCGTTGCAGAAGGCGTGCTCGACCGTGTCCATCCCGCGATAGGGCAAGAAGTGGTCATGCACGACGACGCCGTCCCGCAAATCCGTGGGGATGTCGCCGCGCTTTTCGCCCGCGCGATAGAAAGTGAAGGCCAAACTCGACGTCGTGTGCAGCCAGTGCAGCTTGCCGGCGATCCGATAGCCCGTCTCATCGAGGCAGCGAACCTTGGCCTCGGCCACGCGTTCGCCGATGGCCTTGTAGACTTCGCCCAGTTCGCCCGCCTTCTTGCCCACCCAGGCGACGACGCTGGCCGGACAGATCAACGGCGCGCCGAACAGATCGTTCAGCGCCTGCGCGACCCGATCCTCGGGGATGAGTTGATGGATGTTGAGATAAATCGCCGCCGCCTTGATACGCTCGCCATATTGGGTCGGCGAGACCACGCCATCGGGAAACTCGGCCTTCGTCACGCCCCGGCATTGCGCGCAATGATAGATCGAAGCCTGATGTTCCGTGACCAACAACGCACGCTCGGGAAGATCGAACACCTGGCGTTTCTCGACCCCAATCGCCGCCATCGGATCCAGAGACGAACCGCAATGGCCGCACGCGCAGGCCTCGTGCCGAACCACGGCGTCGGGATCGGCGACCTGACGCAACGTGCCGCCCTGATGGCCCTTCTGGCCCCCGCTCGGCTTGCCAGAGCGGCCGCGCAGGCTGCCCGCCACCCGCGGCTTCTTCTTCCCCCGCTCGGCTTGCCAGAGCGGCCGCGCAGGCTGCCCGCCACCCGCGGCTTCTTCTTCAACCCGTCGCTCGATGGCGGTTTCGAACTCGTCGAACTGTCCAGACCCAATCGACGACGAAGTTCGACAACCTCCGCCTGAAGCGCCAAAACTTGGCGATTTAGCGAAGCGATAAGCTCCTCGACTTCCGCAGGAAGGGTCATCCCACCCTTGAGTCAAACTCGCCCCATTATGTCTTCATGAATTCGGCGCCAAAAACCAAATTCACAAACCCTGTGGCATTTCGGACTCACTCGGGCTTGGGAGTTACCTGGCATTGCCAATTCTAGCCCGCATTATGCATCGCCCTGACGATTGCTGCATGGCTTTCGGCGCGATTGTGTGATTTCGGCTGGATCTGGACGCACCGGTTCTGCCCCGGCTTTGGGGGCCAGATTCGGTTGGAGGCGGTTTGCGGGTTGACGGGACGGGTTTGCGCTTCGGGGCTTCACGCCCCGTCGTTCAGGTGACGAGCCGCGGGATGCGTTCCAGAGCGAAGCGCAGGATATCCTGAGCGGGGCATGCGGTCGGCAAGTGCACGCGGATCATCGTTTTCATTTCGACGACGCGGGCGGCGATCTTGATGAGACGCAGGCGCAAGGTGTCGAACTGGGCGACGCGCCACATCGAGCGCTTCGGCATCGAGGCGCGAAGCCCCCACATCAGCCAATAAGCGCCAGCGTGGAGGAAGAGGCGGAACTGATTGGCCGTCGCCTTCGTGCAGGACGTGCGATCCGCCGCCAGATGGACCTTCCAGGATTTGATGTGGTTTTCGGCCTGGCCGCGCCGGCAATAGACGTCTTCGTAAAGCCGGCGCGTGTTGCGATGCCTGAGATTGGTGACGACGAAGCGCGTATCGACCCCGTCCGCGCCGACTTCGATGCGAGCGATGATGCGCTCGACGCGGCTCCAACTCTTTGCGCCGTCGAAGAACTCCTTGAAGCGGCGGAGCTTGCCGTCGCGCGACGCGACCTCGAAACGCGCCTTCGTGCTGGCTTCGAGACCCTCGACATGACGACGCAACGTCGTGGTTGGCGCGACGCCGAGGATGTAGTCGAGGCGGCTCGCACGACACCAGTCGAGAACTTCGGGGCCGCAATAATGGCTGTCGGCGCGCAGCAGGATCTCGGTGTGGGGCCAACGGGCTCTGATCGCGCGCAGCAGCCGGCGGAGAAAAGGCTTGATCTCCTTGCCGCTCGGCCGTTTGGCGGGACGAAGCGCCGCGGTGATGAAACGGCCCTCGCCGTCGAACACGACGATCGGCTGAAATCCGTATTCGTCGTAATGCGCGTTGAACAGCCGCAATTGCTGGCCGCCGTGGACCGCATCGAACGTGTCGTCGATATCGCGCGTGATCCGTTTGGGAACCTTGGCGAACGACTCGCAATAGAGGTCGACCATCGCGCGACCCATGCGCAACAGCGCGCGGACGTCCGGCAGGTTCTCCAATCGCGAGATCGTCGATTGCGAGCACAACTCCCGATCCGACGGCGTCAGATCGAGCGCCATCTTGAACATCGGGTCGCCGCGCAGGGAATTGGCGTCGATCCCGTCCTCGTAGCCGGCGCCGATCATCAGAAGCCGAAAGCGAATGATGTCCGCCAGGCTGTGGGTGATCTGCTCCGGCGCCCGAGGATCGACCAGGCACGTCGCCAGCCGATCCGCGACCCGAAGCCGCTGTTCGATCTCGCGCAACGACAACACGCCGCCATCGGACGACAGCAGCCCGCCGTCGAATTTGACCACAACCGATTTGCCCGAAACCGATGACAGACCGGGCAGCGGCAGCATCGAATCGTTCATGACGGGTGTGGCTCACCTGAAATCGCACGAATCGGCGTCGATACCCCGATTCTACGCAAAATCAGTCGCTTAGGCTACCCACGCCAACCCGCGACGCATAATGCGGGCTAGCTACCGGATAGCTACCAGAAGCGGCGCGCGCAGGCTCTTAGGCCGCGAACCGACGCTGCCGACGGCCCTATTGGCTCGAAGCCTCCAGGACCAAAACCCGTGTGACCATGTGTCGAACTGACGATCGGTCACAGTGCCCCTAGCAATGACCAAAAATGACGGGTGTACGGCAACTTTGTGCGGATCGATCCTGCCTGCTTTTGCGCTTGTGTTGGCCGGTGCGCGCGAGCTCCGGAAGAGGGGCGGCCGGCTCATGTCAAATTCGGTCGCTTACGAAAGTTGAACTGCCGCCAGCCCGGCGAAGAGCAAGCTCGCGCGCCCGGCGCCGCGGATAACGTCGCGTACATGCGTTAGGCGGACGCTAGAGCGGCAGCAATCGGAATCGAAGGATGAGAGGTACTTTGGGCTCCTCGCTCAATTGAGTGGGTAAGGCTGGTTTTGGGTTGGCTTGGGGAGCGATTGGTTGGGATCGAGTTTATCGTGGGGCGATGCGAGACACCGATCTTTTCCAGTTGGCCCTTGGGTTGAAGTCGCCTTGGATGGTGACGCGAGCCGAGTTTGCGATCTCGGATGGCCGGCTCGATTTGTACGTGGATTTTGGGCGCGGGAGCCGGTTCGCCTGCGCGGAGTGCGGCGGCGAGGGTTGCGCGGTTCACGACACGAAGGACGAGACGTGGCGGCATCTGGACTTCTTCCAGCATCGCACGCTGTTGCACGCTCGTGTGCCGCGCGTGCGCTGTCCGAAATGCGGAGTGCGCAAGGCCGCCACGCCATGGGCTCGAGCGGGTTCCGGGTTCACGTTGTTGTTCGAGGCCTACGTGCTGGCGCTGGCCAAGGCGATGCCGATCGCGAATGCGGCCAAGCGGCTCGGCGAGCACGACACGCGCTTGTGGCGGATCGTCGACCATTCCGTGTGGCAGGCGGTGGAGGCGCTGGATTTGTCTGAGGTGCGGCGCATCGCCGCCGACGAAACCTCGGCGCGGCGCGGCCACGATTACATCAGCCTGTTCGTCGACATGGCGCAGCGCAAAGTCGTCTACGTGGCCGACGGCAAGGACGCCGCGACGGTGAAGGAATTCGCCGATTTCCTGGAGGCGCATGGCGGCAAGCGCGAGGCGGTCACCGACGCCAGCATCGACATGGGGGCGGCGTTCGAAGCGGGGATCAAGGCGAATTTCGACAACGCCGAGATCACGTTCGACAAGTTCCACGTCATCAAACTCGCCAACGAGGCCGTCGACGAAGTGCGGCGTCAGGAGGCGAAGAATAATTTCCAGATCAAGGGCCGGCGCTACATCTTCCTGAAGAACGTCGATCATCTGACGCTGGAGGAAAAGGAGGCGCTGTCTCGATTGGAAGCGCTGAACCTGGACACGATCCAGGCGATGCAAATCCGCATGAACCTGCAACAGCTGTTCACGATGGACGCCAAGACCGCCCGACGCTTCCTCGATCGCTGGAACACCTGGGTTCAGGTCTGCGATCTCGGCCCGATGAAACGATTGGCCAAGACGATCATGGCCAAGGCCGAGGGCATTCTCAGATCAATCGCCACCGGCCTTTCCAACGGCGTCCTCGAAGCCATCAACGGCAACGTCCAGGCCGCCAAGCGCAAGGCCAAAGGCTACCGGACCAAGCGAAATCTCAAAGCCATCGTCTACCTCATCGCCGGAGACGTTCTGGCCAATTCACCCACTTGAAATAGCGACGAGCCAAGCGGAAGACGCAAGCTAAGCGCTTGGTCCGAAAGTTGAAGGAAATCCGACAAGAAATGCAGCGCCGCATGCATGCTCCTGTGCGGGAGCAGCATCGGTGGCTGCGTCAAGTGCTGATCGGTCACTATCAGTACTTCGGCGTGATCTTCAACTATCGCTCCTTGCGCTTGTTCAAGGACTGCGTCGTCAGGAACTGGCGCAAGGCGCTCGGCAAACGCAGCCAAAAGGGCCGCATGACCTGGGCGACCTATCGCCGGCTCCTGATCGCTTTCCCCCTGCCGGAGCCGGTCATCCATCAGGCATGGCACGATGATCGACCCGCCTCAGGTCCTTTCTGAAGAGCCCACTGCGGTAACGCCGCACGGTGGGATCTGTGGGGGCAAAAGCCAGCAATGGCTGAGCTACCCGACAAATCTGCACGTTCGGTTCGATGAGGGGGTTGTGTCAAGAAGACGCGCAAGCGTCATGCTGTACGAGAGATGAAGGTGGACCCTTCGAAGCCGCTTTGTAGGAGGAGGCTTCAAACCGCCATGAGCTGCTTCGGTCAAAAGCCGCGGTGGTGAACGTCATGGTCAAAAGGCGTGGCAGTGATCACGTCAGGTATGGATGAGAGAGACGAGCGCAAGCGATCCTCTGATGACGCATCGAAACGAACTGGGACGGCATCGAAACCGGGGTCTCCCTCTTGCTCCGGGATCAGCGTGGAAGATACCTACTTACTGACCACGCGGTGTCCGGTGTTCAGGAGGCGTGACTCTCATCTGGGCTTTCGTACGGAACTTGAGACCCTGGTTGGCCATGCCAAGGGAAAAGGCACAAGCGGTGGACCCGCGAGGCTGAAAGTACCGATGGGCCAGTCAGGCGCGGACCGCCCCATAGTAGTGACGAAGCGGGGTAATGCCCGTGGAGCGAAGGGGGTGGGTCACTCACGGCGTTTGTTGGGTCAACGGGAGATCGGAGGAACCCAGCTCTTTCGCTGGAAGGCGCCAGCCTTCGTTGAGTGGCACGAGCCGGATGAGGCGAGAGTCTCACGTCCGGATCTGTGAGAGGCTCGGGGTGAAATTCCCCTGGCCTACTCGGCGAGGCTCACGCCTTCCCTACCCCTATCAGCGATCGTCGCTGCGCTCCTCGCAATGAAGTGGTCGAGCCCTATATTCATCTCGCCCCAAGGCGGGCTTGCGTCGACGCGACAACCGCGCCAGCGTGGGCAACTTCCGGGCGGCCGGAGCAGAAGGAGGAGGCCCTTCCATGAGCGACGCGGACGATCCGCTGACCATCGACGTCGTGAGCGACGTCGTTTGCCCCTGGTGCTATCTCGGCGAAAAGCGCCTTGCCGCGGCGCTCGCGGAGGACTCCGAGCCGGTCGTCGTTCGCTGGCGCCCCTACCAGCTCGACCCGACGATTCCGGAAGGCGGGCTTGACCGCAAGGCGTATATGGCCCGGAAGTTCGGAAACGACGGCAAGCTGAAGGCGGTTCACGACCGTCTGGTTCAACTCGGCGCCGAGCTCGACCTGCCCTTCGCTTTCGACAGGATCACTCGGGCGCCGAACACGCTCGACGCGCATCGCCTGATCCGGTGGTCGGCTTCCAGCGGCGCCCAGGACGCGGTCGTCGACCGGCTCTTTCACGCCTATTTTGTCGAGGGTCGCGACATCGGCGATCGCGCAACGCTGGTCGACATAGCCGCTGAAAGCGGCCTTGATGCGGACTTGGTCAGCCGCCTGCTCGACGACGGGGCGGACGTCGACGCCGTGCAGGGCGAAATCGCTCAGGCCCAGGCAATCGGCGTGACGGGCGTGCCCTTTTTCATATTCGCCGGCCGTCTCGGCGTGGCGGGCGCGCAGGACGTTTCGGTGCTAAGGCGGGCGATCGCGCAAAGTCGGGGCGACGATGACGGCTCAGGCGGCGACCCGATCGCATGAGACGGCGTCGAGCGCCCGAATGAGATCGGCGGGAAGTTCGACCAGAGGGACGCGGCCATTGTCAGCGACCGGAGCCAGGAATTCGCGTTTGGCCGCGTCGTCGTTGGCCGGCGAAAAATCGAGGCTCGACGGCAACGCCGGCGCCGCGGCTGCCGTTCGAGACTTGCTGCGCGTATCGGCCCGCGCCGCTTCCGCGGCGAAACGCCAAAACAGGGCGAGGAACGAGGCGAGCGCCGGATCGGCCCGGGCTTCACAGGCGCCGATGACGGCGCCGACAAGTTCGGCTTTAAGCCCTGGACCCTCTGAAGGCTCACGGCCGCCAATCGACGCCAGCGCCGCCCGAAAAACCGGCAAGCTATGCTTCGGAAACCCCGCCTTGAGCGCCGTGGCGGCGAAGCCAGCCCCGCCCGGATCGCCGACGAACCCGGCGGCGCGTGCACGAGGCAGGCCGGAAAGCTCGGCCAACGTAGCGACGAAGAACGCGCGCTGTCCGCCGGCCAGCGACCGCAGGAGCAGCGCCATCGTCAGCGCGCCGCGCAGGCGCAGCGCTTGAACGAGGCCAGACAAGTCGTTCTCGGGACAGCTGGCGGCGATCGCCGCGAGAGCGGCGTCGCGCGTGGCTCTCGCCGGTGCGGCTCTTTCCGGCGCGCCCGCTTCCGCAATCGCAACCTCGGCCTTAAGGGCGGCAGGCAGATCCGCCCGGGACGCAAGCGCCCGTCGGACCTCAGCGTCGTCGCCGAATTGCTCAAACAGCCTGCGCAGCGTTCTCAACCCGAGGGCTGCGTCCGGATTGTCGATCAGCGCCAGCCCGGCGTCGCGCGTTCCCACCTCGGCGAGGGCGCCAACCGGACCCGGCCCAAGGAAAGGCCGCCGGGCGATGGCGCATTGCGCCAGGTCGTCGCCGGCCGCGACGGCGTCAACGAGTTCGGCGTCGGTCATCAGCGGCGAACGGCCAAGCAGCGGCGCGGCGATTTCGGACCGATCGTTGGCGAGCGCAACGACCAGCGCCCGCGGAGCCCGGCGCGACGCAGCGAAGGCTTCGGCCAAAGCACGACGAACCTCGACATGCCGGTCGTCGAGCAGCGCCGCCATCGCCACCGAGCATTCATGACGCTCAGCGCCGGTCAGGTCCGCGTAAAGATAGGCGCGGGCGAGCGCGCTCGCGGCTGCCGCCCGATCGGCCGCATCGGCCCGTTGCGCCCAGGCGAGGAATCGAGGCGCCTTACTCGTCATGGTCGGCGGCCCGGACGCAGTGGGAACATTTTTGAGGGTGCGAGGTCGCGGCATCGTCGATCGAGATTGACCGAACATGGTAAAGACCCGCTTAAGACGAGCGCATTCTCGAGGAACGCCATGACGACGCCCGCCCCTCATCCGCGTGGAGGTCTCTATTTCGAGGATTTCTTCGCGGGCCAGGTCTTCCGCCACCGGCTTACGCGGACCGTCACCCAGATGGACAACATGCTGTTCTCTAATATGACTTCTGAACCCCCAGCCGCTGCATATCGACGCGCATTTCTGCGCGACCGAAACCGAATGGGGACGGCCGCTGATGAATTCGCTGTTCACCCTCGGCCTGATGATCGGCATTTCCGTCAACGACACCACCGTCGGCACGACCATCGCCAATCTCGGAATGACCGACGTCGCTTTCCCTGCGCCTCTGTTCGAGGGCGACACGGTGCGTGCGGAAACAGAGGTGTTGTCAACCCGGGCGTCGAAGTCGCGGCCCGACGCGGGGCTCGTCGAGTTCCGCCACCGCGCCTTCAAGCAGGATGGGACGCTGGTCGCCGAATGCCGGCGGACGGCCTTCATGCGCCGGCGCGGGCCCGAGATCGTCTCCGTATGAGCCAATGCGCTCGCTCCTCCTGACGCCGGGCGACGACGCGGCGAGGCTAACGGCGGCGCTCGCAAGCCAAGCGCACGCGGTCGTGATCGATCTCGACCTCGCGGCCGAGCGGCGCGAGCCGGCGCGGGCGAACGCGGCGGGCGCCCTGATCGAGGAGACGCGCCATCTCAAGGCGCCGGCCTTGATCGTGCGGCTGAGCCCGCTCGATTCCGGCGAAACGGACCGCGACCTCGACGCCATCATGCCGGCTGCGCCTTTCGCGGTGATGCTGCCGAGGAACTCGTGGGGCGCCGGACGTGCAGCGGCTGTCTTCGAAGCTCGCTTTGTGCGAGGCGCTGAACGCGCTCGAGGATGGCGCGACGGCGATCGTCGCTTCCATCGACACCGCCGAAGGCCTGCTTGCCGCGGCGAGCCTTCGCGGATCGAGCGCGCGGCTGATTGGCCTCGCCTGGGACGCCGAGGCGCTCTCGGCCGAAGTCGGCGCCGCCGCGAGCCGTGACCGCGACGGCGCGCTTATCGCCCCGCTGCAGACCGCGAGAGACCTCATCCTGTTGGCCGCCGCCGCGGCCCGTATCAGCGCGATTGACGCCGCATTTGCTGGCCATCCCGACGCCGCGGGCCTGCATGTAGAGGCCGACACCGCCCGCCGCTCTGGCTTCGTCGCCAAGCTCGCGCTCGATCCGGCTCAGGCGGCCATCATCAACACGGCCTTCGCTCGCGGAAAATAGGCGAGACCTGGCGCCGCGCGGGGGAATGCGCTAACGACGCCGGCCCAGGGATTCCGGCGCCGTCGAGCGGCAGTCCGAGGACGCCGGCGTTCCAGCGGGCCTTAAGCATGGCGCGCCCCCTTCCGGCCAGCCGTCCGCCGATCGAATTCCGGTTTTGAAAAACAATTCAGCTTGTCGGAGCCGGCCCTCGGACCTAGCCTCCTGCCGACGCGCGCCAACGAGCGTAGCCGGCGTCAGGAAGGGAGGGCGCGATGCCCAAAGTCACAGCCAACGACATCACCATCAATTACGAACAGCAGGGCGCCGGGGAGCCGCTGATCCTCATTCCTTATCTGGCGGCGGACAACGCCTGCTATGCGTTTCAGGTCGCGGACTACGCGAAACACTTCACATGCATTTCGGTCGATCCGCGCGGCGCGGGGGAAAGCGACAAGCCGGACGGCCCCTATTCGACCGAACTCTTCGCCGATGACATCGCCGCGTTCATGCACGTCATAGGGCTGGAGCGGGCGCATGTGAGCGGCCTGTCGCTCGGCGCAGCTGCCGGCCTCTGGCTCGCCAGCAAATATCCCGAGAGGGTCAAGTCCTTGTCCCTGCACAGCGGCTGGACCAAAACCGACCCCTTCCTCAAAACGGTCGTTCAAGGCTGGCAGACGATCGCGAAAGGGCTTGGCAGCGTTCCGGAGATGGTCATCCAGGGCATATTTCCCTGGTGCTTCACCCCTGAGCTCTACGCCTCCAAGCCCGACTATATCGAGCAACTCGCCGCCTTCGTTCGCAGCCGGCCGCAACAGCCGCTCGACGCCTTCATCCGCCAGTCAAACGCGGTGATCGGTCACGACGCCCTCGCCCAGCTCGGCGCAATCTCGGCCCCAACCCAGATCACCTTCGGGCGCCATGACCTGGCCACGTCGACTCGTTTCGCCGACCCGATGAAGACGGGCATCGGGGGCAGCGAACTCGTTGTCTTCGAAACCTGCGCGCATGCGCCGATCTATGAAAGCGTGGCCGAATTCAACGAGAAAACCCTTGCGTTCCTGCGCAGACAGACGGGCTGAATCTGGACGGGACATCGGCAGACACGCAGCATGAGCGACAAATCGACGACGAACTCGGACGAACCGATCATCCTCGATCTCAAAGGGCTCACCTGCCCTCTTCCCGCGTTGCGCACCCGGAAGGCGCTGAACGCGATGGCGTCCGGCGCCACGCTTCTGGTCGAGTGCACCGATCCGCTGTCGGCCATCGACGTCCCGCATTGTGTTTTCGAATGCGGCGATGCGCTCGAGGATCGGAGTTCCGACGGGGGCGTGCTGAGGTTTCTCATTCGGCGGCAAGCTCGAGGGGGCGGGATCTAGTCCATCGATTTGTTGAAGCTTCACGCTGGCAGCCCCTGGCCCCTCGCGTCCGAAATTGGAGTTCCATCGGTGGGATATGATTCGAGTTTTGCAAGCGCTTCACGACCGGGGATGACTTGCGGTTCGCGCGCATCCCGAATAGACGCGACTCCCGGGGGGCGAAGGCTCCGCGACCATCCGCCTTCCAAGAACCGAAGCGGCTGCGCGCTCGGGAAGCCGATTCGGCTCAAGATCGTCTCGCTCGCGGGTCCGCCGCGGCCGATCCGAATTCCCTGCTAGCAGGGAATTTTTTTCGCCGCGGTCGGCGCTTTGTTCCAGAAAGCCTTGCAATGTCATCGCGTTGACGGAATTGCAACCCACTGGTTGCAGGTCGGATCGGTCGCGGAACAGGGAATTTCCAACGTCCGGAACAGGGAATTATCAGGCGTTTTTCGCACGGAACAGGGAAAGAACAGGTGGGTAGAAACGGGGCGCGGCGCCGGGCGCGGCCGGGTTGTAACGGGCGGCCAGGACTCCCTTCCCCAACCGGGGAGGCTCGCCCTCGTGAAGGGTCCGACGAGCCGCGCCGCTCGTGCAAAATCCATCTTGCTCTCGTCCATCGATACCTTGAAGCGTCACGCTGGCGGCCCTGACCCCTCGCGTCCGAAACGTTGGAACTCAATCGGCAGGATATGATTCGAATTTTGGAAACGCTTCACTAGATCGTCGGCAATCCCCGCTTCGCCCTTCCTGGAATGAGTTGAGCGCGAGGGCATAGAGGGCATACGATCGATCGTCCGACTGCAGACATCGGCTCGGAGTTGAACGTCATGTCCGCAAACCCCTTCGCCGCGTTCCGTCACGAGATCGTCGCTCAGAGCCCGTTGCGGGCGGCGATCACGCAGGCGTACCGGCGGTCCGAGCCGGAATGCCTGCCGCCGCTCATTGCGCTCGCGGCGCTCACGCCTGATGAGGACAATCGGGTCGAGGCGACGGCGCGCAACCTGGCGACGCGGCTGCGTGCAAAGTCGCGCGCGAGCGGCGTCGAAGGGCTCATTCACGAATATTCGCTGTCGAGCCAGGAAGGCGTGGCGCTGATGTGCCTCGCCGAGGCGCTGCTGCGCACACCCGACGCCGCCACGCGCGACGCGCTCATTCGCGACAAGCTCGCGCCGGGCGACTGGCGCGCCCATGTCGGCAATAGCCCGTCGCTGTTCGTCAACGCCGCGACCTGGGGCCTCGTGCTGACCGGCAAGCTCGCCGGCACGTCGAGCGAGCAGACGCTCGGTGCCGCGCTGACGCGACTCATCGCGCGCGGCGGCGAACCGCTGATCCGCGCCGGCGTCGATGTCGCCATGCGGCTGATGGGAGAGCAGTTCGTCACCGGCCGGACCATAGAGGAGGCGCTCAACGCGAGCCGCGAGCGCGAGGCGCGAGGCTTTACCTTCTCTTACGACATGCTCGGCGAGGCTGCGACCACGGCCGAGGACGCAACCCGCTATCTCGCCGAATACGAGCGCGCGGTGCACGCCATCGGCCGGGCGTCCAGCAAGCGTGGCATCTATGAGGGGCCGGGCGTCTCGATCAAGCTGTCGGCGCTGCACCCGCGCTACCAGCGCAGCAAGCGCGCCCGCGTCATGGGCGAGCTTCTGCCGCGCATTCGGCATCTTTCCGCCCTGGCCCGATCCTACGACATCGGGCTCAACATCGACGCCGAGGAGACCGACCGGCTCGATCTGTCGCTCGATATCCTCGAGGCGCTGAGCCTCGACCCGAATCTGGCGGGCTGGAACGGTCTCGGCTTCGTGATCCAGGCCTATGGCAAGCGCTGCGCCGTCGTGGTCGACTGGCTGGTCGACCTCGCGCGCCGCGCTCGCCGACGGCTGATGATCCGGTTGGTCAAGGGCGCCTATTGGGATTCGGAGATCAAGCGCGCCCAGATCGAGGGCCAGGACGAGTTCCCCGTCTTCACCCGTAAGGTCCACACCGACGTGAGCTTCCTGGCTTGCGCACGCAAGCTGCTCGCGGCCCCCGACGCGATCTACCCGCAATTCGCCACCCACAACGCCCAGACGCTCGCTTCGATCCTGACAATGGCGGGGCCGAACTTCTATCGCGGGCAATACGAGTTCCAGTGTCTGCACGGGATGGGCGAGCCGCTCTATGAAGAGGTGGTGGGACGCGACAAGCTCGACCGCCCCTGTCGCGTCTATGCTCCTGTCGGCTCACACGAAACCTTGCTCGCCTACCTCGTGCGCCGGTTGCTCGAAAACGGCGCCAACACGTCGTTCGTCAACCGGATCGCCGATGCGAGCGTGTCGATCGACGAGCTCGTCGCCAATCCGGTCGAAGTCGCCAGCCGCATTCAGCCGATCGGCGCGCCGCACGACAAAATCCGGCTGCCGCGCAGTCTATACGGCTCGGAACGGCTGAACTCGCGCGGCCTCGACCTGTCCGACGAACGCCGTCTCGCGGCGCTCGCCGATGGGCTCGAAGCGAGCGGACGCGTTCAGCGCCGTGGCTTCCCGCCAGGAGCCCCGGCGAACGAGACGGGCGATGCGGTGCTGAATCCGGGTGATCGCTCGGATGTCGTCGGATGGACGCGGGCCGCGCGCCCCGACGAGGTCGCCGCGGCAATCGACGCCGCAGTGGAGGCTGCGTCCGGCTGGGCGGCGACCCCGCCGAACGAGCGCGCCGCGGTCCTGCGCCATGCGGCCGACGCACTCGAAGACCGAACCGACGATCTCATCGGACTCATCGTACGCGAGGCGGGGAAGACCTACGCCAACGCCGTGGCCGAGGTGCGTGAGGCGGTCGACTTCCTGCGTTATTATGCGGCTGAAGCCGTTCGCGTCCTGACTCCGGGAACTCAGCCGCTTGGCGTCGTCGCCTGCATCAGCCCATGGAACTTCCCGCTGGCGATCTTCACCGGCCAGGTCGCGGCGGCGCTTGCCGCCGGCAACGCGGTCGTCGCCAAGCCCGCCGAGGAGACGCCGTTGATCGCCGCCGAAGCCGTTCGGATCCTGCACGATGCGGGCGTCCCGCCGACCGCGCTGGCGCTGGTTCCGGGCGCGGGCGAGGTCGGCGCGGCGGTCGTTGCGGATCCTCGTATTCAGGGTGTGGTCTTCACCGGCTCGACGGCGGTCGCACGGCTCATCGAGAAGCAGCTCGCCGGCCGGCTGACCCGAAGCGGCGCGCCTTTGCCGCTGATCGCCGAGACCGGCGGGATCAACGCGATGGTCGTAGATTCGTCCGCCTTGCCGGAGCAGGTGGCGGCCGACGTGATGGCGTCGGCCTTCGATTCGGCCGGCCAGCGCTGCTCGGCCCTGCGCATCCTGTGCCTTCAGGAGGACGCCGCCGACTCGATGCTGGCGATGCTGAAAGGGGCGATGGCGGAGCTCGAGGTCGGCGATCCGAGGCGCCTGTCGACGGACGTCGGCCCGATCATCACAGTCGAGGCGGCCGAGGCGATTCAGGGCCATGTCGAGGCGATGCGCGGGCGCGGATTCTCCTTGACGCAGGCCGAAGCGCCCAAAGCAGGCCGGCGCGGGTCCTTCGTCGCGCCGGCGATCGTTGAAGTGACGCGAGTGGCGGACGTCGAGCGCGAGGTGTTCGGCCCCGTGCTCCATGTGCTGCGGTATCGGCGCGATGGGCTCGACGCGCTGATCGACGCGATCAATGCGGCCGGTTACGGCCTCACCTTCGGCTTGCACACACGGATCGACGAGACGATCGCGCGCGTCACCGAGCGGATCGAAGCCGGCAACATCTATATCAACCGCAACGTGATCGGCGCGACGGTCGGGGTCCAGCCGTTCGGCGGCTCGCGGCTCTCGGGAACCGGCCCCAAAGCCGGCGGCCCGCTCTATCTCGCGCGCCTGCTCGCCGAACCAACCCCCGGCGCGCTCGAGGGGCTCGAAGGGGACGGCGCCGCCCTCAACGCGATACGTGCGTTCACCGCCTGGCTACGCGCCTCGGGCCATCCGGCGGAAGCCGAACGCTGTGTCGGGCTCATGGCCCGCTCGCCGCTGGGCGCGCGCGTCGAGCTCCCGGGACCGGTCGGCGAACGGAACCTGTACGCCTTGCGCCGGCGCGGTCGCATCGCAGCCGTCGCGATCAACCGGGGCGCAGCGCTGGTGCAGATCGGGACGATCCTGGCGACCGGCAACGACGCAATCGTCGGCGCTGGCGTCGTCGCGACCCTGAAAGGCCTGCCGCTGGAGCTTGCCCGCCGCATCGAAATGGCTTTATCTCCCCTCGATGCGCCGGCGCTCGCCGGCGCGCTCGTCGCCTGCGAGGCGGATGCGGTCGCCGACGCGCTGCGCCGGCTGGCGGCGCGGCCTGGCCCGATCGTCCGGCTTCAGGCACTGACGCCCGACCGGCTTGCCGCGGGCGAGGATTACGATCTTGCGGCTCTCTTCGAAGAGCGTGCGACCGCCATCAACACCGCCGCAGCAGGGGGCAACGCGAGCCTGATGACGATCGGATGACTTAAGCGACGCGGTCCGGCTCCCGCCTGGCGTCCACATCGACCGACGCCTCGGCGCGCCCGTCGTTCAGGCTTGAACCCCGCCCGCTTCCGCCGTCGTCCTGGGCCCGCGGATCGACGACGGCTTCTTGCCTCCCGCCTCCGCGGGAGGCGGATCGAGCAGCACGTAGTAGAGATAGGTCTCGAACTCCTCGGGGAAATGGCGGACCACCGCCTCGGGGTTCGGCGTCAGCGCGATATCCGTGATCAGGCCGAACTGCACCTTGCCGGCGTAGGACAGGATCGACACGCCCATGCCGGTGTCGGCTGTCTGGGGCACCCAGAACAGCGACTGCTTCAAGACGCTGCCGGCGACAGTGAGCGGTTCGGACGGACCCGGCACATTGGTCATCACTGCGGTCGAGCGGCTGACGAGAAGGTCGAAGAGCTGGTCCTCCACGAGTTTCGGCAAGTAGCCGAGAGCGGCGAAGAGCCCGAGCGTGGTCCTCGGCTCGTACGAGGTCTTGAGCGCCAGCATCCGTTGGCGGACCGTCATAAGCCGTTCGAGCGGATGCTCGATGCCGACCGGCAGTTCGACAGCGATGATGCCGAAGCGGTTGCCGAGTTCGACGTCGCCGGGCTCGCGCAGGTTGATCGGCACCAGGGCCCGGCATTCCACCCCCTCAGTCCTGTCGCCGCAGTCGGCAAGGTAGCGGCGCATCGAGCCGGCGACGCAGGAGAGCAGAAGGTCGTTCATCGAACATCCGAGCGCCCGGCTGACCGCCTTGACCTCGGGCAGCGCGATCGGCTCACACCAGGCGACGCGTTTCGTTCCTCTCGGTTTGCCCTTGAATCGCGTCGCGCTATCGCTCGACATGAGAAGCAGATAGGCGAGCTCGCTGGCGACGCCCGCGCCGTCGCGCAACAGGCCTGCCGCGCGCAGCGGATTGCGAGCGAGGCCGAGGGCCGCCTTCACGGTCGAGCTCGATGCCCCGGCGCCCGCATTGATCGCCGCGACGACGGGCGCCATCACGCTCTGCAGCCAGCCCTCCTCCTCGTGCTCGGCCGATGCGTGGCCCGATCGCCGTTGCGGCCCGTCGACGAGCTTCATCGTGACGTCCATCAACGCCATGCCGTCGGCGATGGCGTGGTGCATGCGGAAGATCACCGCGGCGCCGCCCTCGTATTTGTCGACGAAATGCACCGTCCAGAGCGGATGGTTGGGATCGAGCGGCTCGGAGGCGAGCTCGCCGGCGAGGCGTTCGAGCGCACGCTTGCCGCCGCGCCCCGGCAGGCGGACACGTCGGATATGATGACTGAGGTCGAAATTGGGGTCATCGCGCCAAAAGATCGCGCCGGGCGTGCGCTCGACCATCTGACGATAGCGACGGTAGGTCATTAAGCCTTCGACGATCTGGGCCTCAACCCGTTCGACGTCGACCGGCCCTGCCAGTATCCAGACGCCGACGATCATCATCAGGTTGTTCGGGCGGTCCATACGCAGCCAAGTCGTGTCGACCGACGACATGCGCTCCCGACGGCTCATCGTTTTCTCCCTGCCTCTCATCCTTCTAGCGCGTTTGACCGGGCGCAAAAAGGCCGGCCCGGGTATGTTTAGGGCGACCCGCCTACGCCGATTGGCTATACAGGCGTCGCGATGACCAAAGACACCTATCGCGACCTGCTGCTCGCCGAGCTCGACCGCTCGGAGGCGTTGCGGGCGCGTACGGCGGAGGACGCCGCGTTCAGTGAAAAACGGAGCCGGCTGCGCGTCTGGCAGGCGGGGCGGCTGGCGCGCACGCATCGCGACCTCTTGGAAAGCCGCCGTTTCCATGCCGCGGCGAAATTCTTCCTGACCGACCTGTACGGACCGGAGGACATCGGGCGCAATATCGTGGAGGTGCGCCGGATCGTGCCGGTCATGACGCGCGTCCTGCCGGACTCAGGCCTCGCGACCGTCGCACATGCGGTCGAGTTGAACGCCCTGTCCGAAAGCCTCGACGGCGCGATGGTCGAGGCGCTCGGCGAGCGCGCCGCGACGATCGACGAGGCGGCCTACGCCGACGCCTATCGGACGATCGACCGCGTCGAGGACCGCGCCCGCCAGATCGACCTGATCGAACTTCTCGGCAAGGCGCTCGACAAGCTGACCCATGTCCACTTCATCGGCGTGACGCTGAAGATGATGCGCGGGCCTGCAGTTCTGGCCGGGCTCGGCGAGATGCAGGCGTTTCTCGAGCGCGGGTATTCCGCCTTCGGCGCGATGCGGGGCGGGGCAAGCGAGTTCGTGACCGTCGTCGTCAGCCGGGAGCGGACGATCTCTAGGGCGTTGCTTGCCGGCGACGACGAGGCGCTGCGACGCCGGCCTTAAGACGCCCGCGCGGCGCTGAACGTCAAAAAGGCTTGAGCGGCGGCGGCCGCATCGTCAAAAGTTTCGGCTGATCCTTGGGGCCCGTTCCATGCCGCCCAGCGCCCAAATCTTCAACTTCGCCTGGTATTGCCTTGGCCGGCAGGCGGTCGAACGCGGAGGGAAGATCGCGCTGGTCATCGCCGACGACCCCGACGTCCTGCGCTCCTGGACCTATGCCGAGCTCGACGCCAAAGTCCGCCGCCTGGCCGGCGGCCTTCTCGCGAACGGGCTCAGAAGGGGCGACCGGGTGATGATCCGGGCCGCCAATGACGTCGAGGCGGTGATCGCCATCTTCGCCGCCGCCGCGATCGGCTGTGTTGCCCAGCCGGCCTCGCTGATGCTGACGGCCGAGGAGGCGCTCGCGCTCGCCGCCGATTCCGGCGCCTCGGCGATCCTGCTCGGCGACGCCGACCCCGAGGAGCGGGCGCTGTTCGCCTCCATGCGCGTCTTCGACCGGGACGATATCGTTCGGCTCGCCGCCGAGGGCGAGCCTGCGGACTACGCGCCGACCGCGCCCGACGACCCGGCCTATCTCGTCTTCACCTCCGGCTCGACCGCCGAGCCCAAGGGCGTGCTGCACGGCCACCGCGTGGCGATCGGCCGGCAGCCGATGGCGGACGACTGGCTCGGACTTAGCGAGGACGACGTCGTCCTGCACGCCGGCAACATCAACTGGACCTACACGCTCGGCGTCGGGGTGCTCGACCCGTTCGCCCGCGGCGCGACCGGGGCGCTCTACGCCGGCCCGCGCGATCCGGCGATCTGGCCGCGGCTGATCGAGGCGACCGGCGCCACGATCTTCGCCGCCGTGCCGAGCGTCTACCGGCAGATGCTGAAGTACGGGGACCCGTCGCCCGGCAGGCTCGGGCGCCTGCGCCATGGGGTCACGGCGGGCGAGGCGCTCGCGCCCGACCTTCTGGCCCATTGGCGCAAGGCGACCGGGACCTGGCTGTACGAGGCGTTGGGGATGAGCGAGATTTCGACCTACGTCTCGAGCCGGCCGGGGGAGCCGATCCGTCCGGGTTCGCCGGGGCGGCCGCAACGGGGGCGGCGAGTTGCCATCCTGCCGGTCGAGGGCGGGACCGATCCGCTGCCGCCGGGGGAGATGGGCCTCCTTGCGATCCACCGCAGCGATCCGGGCCTGATGCTGGGCTACTGGAACCGGCCGGAGGAGGAAGCGGCCGCCTATCGCGGCGAATGGTTCCTCGGCGGCGACCTCGCCGAGTTCGACGCCGACGGCTACGTCTGGCACCGCGGACGCAACAACGACATCATGAACGCCTTCGGCTACCGGGTGTCGCCGCTCGAGGTCGAGAAGGTATTGGGGACCCACCCGGACGTCGCCGACGTCGCGGTCGCGGAGCGCAAGGTTTCCGAGGACGTCTCGGTGATTGCGGCCTTTGTGGTCCCGAAGCCGGGGAGCGCGCCCGAGGAGGCGGCGCTCATCGCCCACTGCGCCCGACATCTCGCGGTCTACAAGCGCCCGCGCAAGGTCGTGGTCGTGGACGCCATCCCCCACACGCCGAACGGCAAGGTCAGCCGGCGGTTGCTGCCGCAGCTCATCTGAGGCGTGATCGGGAAAGCGCCGGGATTTTTCGGCGCGGCCAAGTTCAAGAGCTTAGGCGCCAAAATCTGCAACATTCGCAGATCTTATAATATTACTATATGTTGTAGAGTGAAGATGCAGTGAGCGACGCTGTCTTGCGCGAACCTCCGCTTCAGCGTCATGATCGCCACGGCCTGCGCAACGACGGACGCCGAAACGCCTCGTGACCTTGCGCTATGGCGTCACGGCCGGCGAAGCGCTGTCGCCGGACCTGCTCGCCTAATGGGACCTAGGTCGAGATTTCGCTCATGCCGAGGGCCGCAGCGTCACAATCCTCCTGGTCGAGGACGGGACCGATCCGCTGCCGCCCGGCGAGGTCGGCCTCCACGCCGTCCATCGCAGCGATCCCGGCCTGATGCTCGGTTACTGGAACCGGCCGGAGGAGGAAGCGGCCGCTTATCGCGGCGAGTGGTTTCTCGGCGACGACCTCGCCGAGTTCGACGGCGACCGATGCGTCTGGCGGCCGCGGACGTAACAACGACATCGTGAACGCCTTCGGCCGCCGGGTGTCGCCGCTCGAGGTCGAGAAAGGTCTTGGCGAGTCCCTGCGACGTCGTCGACGTCGCAGGGACGGAGCGCAAAATTTCCGCGGACGTGTCTGTCGTCGCGGCCTTCGTCGTGCCGAAGCCAGGCGCAGCGGCCGACGAGGCGGCGCTGCTTTCCCATTGCGCCGGCCACCTCGCCGTCTACAAGCGCCCGCGGAAAATCGTGTTCGTGAGCGAGATCGCTCACACGCCGAACGGCAAAGTCAGCCGGAGGCTGCCGCCGCAGCTGATGTAAGGCGACGGGCCACGCTGCTTTCTGCAAGGATCGACCCTCGCCGCTTGCCCCAGCAAAGCGATGCGAGCGGACCCTCCCTTTTGACATAGAGGAGAGGCGCCGGCGCCTTTTCGGACCCGGCTATCGAACTCCATAGACCCGTGGATCCAGCGAACGGATTCCACTTTCCATCTGGCGGCAGTCAGTCTAAACTGGAGAGCGGCCAATTGTTCGGTGCCTTGGCGTGACAAAATGTCGGTTAGGGCCGGGTTTATGGCCCGCATCAATAGATGTTTTGAGCGCCACGGGTTGAATAGCACGGTCTGAATCGATCAAAGATTCCACCTTAGTCTTGCATAAGAGCACAGATCCGCCCACTTTCTGGGGATTAACATGTCAACCTTCACGAAACGCCTGTCGTCTGTGTTGTGGCCAAAATACTCAGCTTTAGCGGACCTCGTTAACAACAATGCCAAGGTTCATGCCTGGGTGAAAAGCTGTGGGTCGGTCAAGAGGGTTGGCACTCGCAAGGAGCTATACAAATATTTGTCCGATGACATCATCCATGACACCGCAATCGATTACTTGGAGTTCGGAGTCCATCGTGGCGCCAGCCTACGAGATTGGATTGAGTTGAACAGGAATCCGGACAACCGTTTCATAGGTTTCGACTCATTCGAAGGTCTCCCTGAAAAGTGGAACCCAAAAATGGACAAGGGGCGTTTTGACGTAGGCGGGGCGATCCCCCAAATTGATGATAATCGCGTTAAATTTGTGAAGGGCTGGTTTCAGCACACCTTACCCGGTTTTCTTGCGGAGTTTTCCCCGAGGAGCCGGCTGGTAATCAATAATGATAGCGATCTTCACTCATCTACCATTTACACGCTGTCGCAACTCAACAACATTTTGGCGCCTGGAACGATCATAATTTTCGATGAGTTTAACAGCCCCCTGCATGAGTTTCGCGCGTTTAACGACTATCTGTCCGCCTTCATGAGAACTGCTAAGCCGTTGGTCATGACGGACGACGGAACGTTTCCTGCGACACAGGTCGCCTTCGACTTCGAATGACATCCCGCACAGCGCGCTTACTGCGCCGCCGCCGCCCCGCCCGCCTTCGCGAAGGTCTGCCTCAACTGGTACTTCAAGATCTTCCCGGTCGCGTTGCGCGGCAGGGCGTTCACGATCTCGAGCCGCTTCGGCAGCTTGTAATGGGCGAGGCTCCGCTCGGCGAAGCTACGCAGCTCTTCGAGCGTCAGTGAGGCTCCCGGTTTCAGCGCCACGACCGCCACTGCCTTTTCCCCCCATTGCGAATCCGGTTCGCCGATCACCCCGACCTCGGCGATCGCCGGATGGCGCATGAGCTGGCTTTCGATCTCGGCCGGATAGATGTTCTCGCCGCCAGTGATGATCATGTCCTTGATGCGGTCGCTGATGGTGAGAAAACCCTCCTCGTCGAAGAAGCCGGCGTCGCCGGTGTGGAACCAGCCGTCCGGATCGATCGCCTTGGCGGTCGCCTCGGGCAAGCCCCAATAGCCTTTGGTCACGTTCGGCCCGCGCACCAGGATCTCTCCCTGTCCATGCGGGGTCTCGATCGCGCGGCCGTCCGAATCGACGATTTTCACCTCGACGAACATCGCGGTCCGGCCGGACGAGCCAACCTTCGACAAGGCGTATTCAGGGGCGAGGAAGCTCACCGTCGGCGAGGTCTCGGTCAGGCCATACCCCTGCTGCATCGACACGCCGCGCGCGAGATAGATGTTGAGCACCGGCAACGGGCAGGGCGCGCCGCCGACGATGAGCACACGGACCGACGAGAGGTCCGTTTCCGCGAAGCTCGAATGCTGCGCCATGAACAGGAACATCGCAGGCACGCCAAACATGGTCGTGACCTTGTGCGCAGCGATGTCGGCGAGCGCCTGGCCAGGATCGAAGGTTCGGCGCAGGATGACGAGGCCGCCCTTCTGGAACGTCACGAGCGTCGTCACGTTGAGCCCCCCGATATGAAAGACTGGCGCGGGGACAAGCGTCACGTCCTGCGCGAGCGTATCGAACGTGTGCATGTTGATCGCGTTGTTCCACCAGATGTTGCCGTGGGTGAGCATCGCGCCCTTGGGGCGGCCGGTGGTCCCCGAGGTGTACATGATCAGTGCGACGTCGTCCTCCTGCGCGCGCACGGGGAGGGTCGCCGGCGGCGGTCCGCCGATCCAGCGCGCCGAGTCCTCCACGGCGAGCGTCGACTTGAGTGAGAGGAGCCATGGAAACTGCGGCTCGACGACCCCTCGATGGGCGGCGTCGACGATCAGGGCGCACGCCTTGCAGTCTTCGATCATGAAAGCGAGCTCGGGGCCGGTCAGCCGGAAGTTGAGCGGCACGAAGATCGCGCCGAGTCGCGCGCAGGCGAATAGGACGAACAGGAACATCGGCTGGTTGTGGCCGAGAAAGGCGACGCGATCGCCCCTCGCGATTCCGATCGCGGCGAGACGGCCGGCGCAGTCCTCGATTTCGCGCTGCATCTCACCGTAGGTCCAGTCGCGGCCCTCGAAATGGAGCGCCCGGCGCTCGGGCGTGCACTGCGCCCGCTCACGGAACCAGTTGGCGAGACCGATGTCGGGCGTCATGCGCGTTCCTCCCCGGTTTGTTTTGTTGGAAAAGTGAACGCATGTCTCAGCGCCGTCAAATCGACCGTTCGGCCGTCATGGCGAGCCGGAGGCGAAGCAATCCATGATCGGAGGGCGCTCTACGATCCCCTGGATTGCTCTTATGTCCTTCGTCAAGGGGTCGGACGCACCCTCCCGTTTCCGCTTCAGGGGTGGGCGGAGTGATGGCGTTGGATGATTGCGCAGAGGTGGGGGCGAGGCCTGTTGGACGTCGGTGATCAAGCTCTAATACGCGTATTTGTTCCGCATGTCCGAGTTTCGTCCGGGGCTGCTCCACGTCTTCGTACGGGCGTCGATGCGTCGATCGGCCACTTGCAATCCTCGGGAGTTCCCCTGCCGCGGCTTCACCCCCGCCGCTGCGCAATGTTTGTTGCATCCGTCTGCCGTATCCCTCCTCGGTCTGTGTGGGGTCAGTCGACGCGATGGCGCGCCGCCCGCGATGGCGCGGGATCGCATGAAGCCGCTCGCGAAGCGCGCTCCCAAATTGCGCTGTAGCGAGCGAGCGGCTTCATGCGACGGCTTGCTCCTGCTCAAGCGCGCGATGGATCGCCCAGATGAAGCCGGCGAGTTCGCGCGCGACCGCCGTGACGGCGACGCTCTTCGTCTTGCCTTTGCGCATCAGCGCCCGGTAGCGCGCGGTGAGCCGCATCTGCGCCTTCCAGGCGATCCGCCGCGCCGCCGGCGGCGCCGCCTCGACCCGGGCGAGCTTGGCCTGACCGATGCGCGCAGGAAAGCGATGGCGCCAAGCGCTCTCGATCAGGGTTTTGCGCGCCCGGCCGTTGCCGGCCTTGGTGATGCCGAAGCGCCTGACTCGGTCGCCGGTTGAGGACTCCGAGGGCACGAGCCCCAGCCAGGCCATCAACTCGCGCGGCGTCCGAAAGCGCCCGAGGTCGCCGACTTCGGCCAGAATCGCCGTCGCCGCGACGAGGTCGATCCCGCGCATCGCCATCAGCGCCGTGACCATCGGCGCCAGCGACCAATCGGGAACCGCCTCCTCGATCGCCTTCTCCAGCCGGGCGATGCGCGCCTTCGCCTCGTCCATCGCGGCCACCTGCTCCTCGAAGGCGATGCGCTGCTCGAGATGGGCGAAAGCTTGGCTCGCCAGCCACTTCCGGTGCGCGCCGCCCCATGTCTTCTTACCGGGATAGACGCGTCCGAGACGCAAAAGGAAGGCGCCGGTCTGCTGGCGCTTGATCCTGAGGTCGAAGGCGGCCGTCGAGCGCGCCCGCACCAGATCGCGCATCGCCTCGTGCCGCTCGTCCGGCGTCCACACGGCGGTGAGCTCGCCGGCCCGCAGCAAGCGCGCCAGATTCAAGGCGTCGCGGCGATTGGTCTTCACCCGATCGCCCGGCTTGCGCGGAATGAGCGAGGGCGCGACCACCCGGCACGCATGCCCAAGCTCGCCGATCAGCCGATAAAGACCGTAGCCGGTCGGCCCCGCCTCGTAACAGAACGTCAGCTTGTCGTGCTTGCCAGACAGGCGGCGGACCAGCTTCGTCACCGCAGCCTCGTTCGCCTCGATCTCCCCGAGAAACCTCGCCTCGGCCGCGCCTCCGCCGTCAGCCAACCCTACCGCGATACTCGACTTCGACACGTCCATGCCGACGAAAACTTCGCTATAATCTTTCATGGCTCGTCCTCCTTGCGTGAGGCTCCGCCCGGCCTATCCGGGCAACCCTCGCAACGCGCATCGAGGGCGAGCCGCCGCCTCAGCGCAAGGACATACAGTCTTCGTCGCTTCGCTCCTCGCAATGACGCAGCGCTCAGGTCGCGCCTTCCGCTTCGCTCACCGGCGGCGGCGCGACGCCCTGTTCGACTGCCGCCGTCTTCTGCGCGGCCTTGGCGCGCATGAAGGCGGGGCGCTCTCTCAGGCGGTCGTAATAGGCTTTGAGCGACGCCGGCGCCCGGTCGAAGAGCCCGACGAATTTGAGCATCATCAGGGCGTAGCCGACCGAAATGTCGGCGACGGTGAAGCGGTTGGCCGCGACATAGTCAGCGCCGTTCATGAGCGTCTCGAAACCGGCGAGACGGCCGAGCGTCCAGCGGGCGTAGTCCGCGACCGCCTGCGGCAGGCGCCGCTCGGGCGGCTCGAGCAGGGAGTAGCGAAGGACCAGCGTCTGCGGAAAGGTCAGCGTCGCTTCGCCGCAATGGAGCGCATTGAGATAGGCGCCGTAGCCCGGCTCGTCTGGCCGGACGGCGAGGGGCGGACCGGCGTAGCGCTCGGCGAGGTACTGGCAGATCGCCGCCGATTCCGTCATCCGCGTCTCGCCGTCGATCATCAGCGGGATGGTGCCGAGCGGGTTCACCTCGAGGTAGTGGCGCGCGAGATAGCGCGGCGGGAACGGCAGCATCTTCAGGTCATAGGGAATGCCCGCCTCCTCCAGCGCCCACAGCGCGCGGAAGGATCGGGCGTCGACACAGTGGTAGAGGGTGATCATGGGTTTCGGGCGCCGGTCGGTTGACTTTTTCACCACCAAGAACACGAAGGATCACGAAGGTCTTTGTGTCTCTTTGTGTCCTTGGTGGTGAGTTTCGCTCACACGCGGATCCTCTCAAAGCCCCATCTGGCGGCTGGCGAGGTCCTTCATGATCTCCTCCGTGCCGGCCCCGATGGCGTTGACCTTCACCTCGCGATAGATGCGCTCGACCTTGACGCCGCGCATGAAGCCCGCGCCGCCGAAGATCTGCACGCCCTCCGAGGCGCAGAAGGCGAGCGTCGTCGTCGCCTGGTTCTTCAGCATGCAGATCTCCGCGACCGGGTTCTCGCCCTGCTCGACCCGCCACGTGAGCAGCTCCAGCATCGCCTGCGAGGCTTCGATCCGCATCGCCATGTCGACGAGCTTGTGGCGGATGACCTGGTGCTGGACGATCGGCTTGCCGAAGGTCACGCGCTCCTTGGCGTAGCCGATTGCCTCCTCGAGGCAGACCCGCGCCGCCGCAATCGCGCCCGCCGCGCCGTGCAACCGCTCGTCGTTGAAGTTGAGCATGATGGCCCGGAACCCCTCACCCTCCTTGCCGATCAGGTTCTCGGCCGGGATGCGCACGTTCTCGAAATAGAGGGTTGCGGTGTCCGAGCACCACCAGCCCATTTTTTTGAGCGAGGTGCGCTGCAAGCCGTCCGGCTGCCCCTCGACCAGAACGAGGCTTACGCCGCTCGCGCCGGGGCCGCCGGTGCGCACGGCGAGCGTGATGAAGTCGGCGCGCATGCCCGAGGTGATGAAGGTCTTCGAGCCGTTGATCACGTAATAGTCGCCGTCCCGTTTCGCGGTCGTGCGGAGGTTCGCGACGTCCGAGCCGCCGGAAGGCTCGGTGATGGCGAGCGCAGAGATTTTCTCACCCGACAGGATCTGCGGCAGGACGCGCGCCTTCATCGCTTCCGAGCCTCGATAGAAAATCGGTGGCGCGCCGATCGTGTGGGAAAAGAGCCCGGCCCCGACGCCGCCGCAGCCCGCGCGCGCGATCTCCTGCATGGCGATGATGCGCATGAAGCGGTCGCCTTCGGTCCCGCCATAGGCCTCCGGGAAGCCGAGCCCCATGTAGCCGACAGCGGCCGCCTTTTTGTAGAGCTCGCGCGGGAACTCGCCCGCTTCGTCCCACGCGTTGCAGTAGGGCTCGATCTCCCTCTGCACGAACTTGCGCAGGGATTGCCGGAAGGCTTCGTGCTCCGGCGTGTAGAACGGGCTCAGGCGGACAGTGTCGAACGCATGGGCGGTCATGGCCGCGCCTCCTTGCTTTTGTGGACGCGGTCCATAGGGCGTCCGGAAGGACGCCCGTCAGGAGACGAGCTATGGACCGCGTCGCCGCGATCAGCGATCGCGGCTACAGGGGGTTTGAGTCCGAGCGCGGCGCGCGCCTCGGCAGGTGAGGCGATGGAACGTCCCGCTGCGCGTGCGGCAGCGACGAGCGCCGCGACGAGCTCGCCGTTCGAGGCCGCGCGGGAACCGTCGGGTAAATGGATCGTATCCTCGAGACCGGTGCGCAGGTCGCCGCCGAGCTCGGCGGCGCGCCGGTGCAAAGGCCAGATCTCCTTGCGGCCGATCGCCGTCACGCTCCAGCGCGCGCCGGCGACGATGAGCCGCGTCAGGATCGGCAGCAGTTCCGGATCGGCCGGCATGCCCGACTCGACGCCCATTACGAAATTGTATTTCGGCGGTCGGGGAAAGCCGTTGTTGTGCGCGATCGCTGCGGCCGTGCGCACGATGCCGGTGTCGAAGCACTCGAACTCCGGCTCGACGCCGCATTCGGCCATGACGGCAAGAAAGGCCGCGACCTTCTCGACCGGATTGTCAAACAGCATCGGCGGCCAGGCCCATGTTCCGTCAGCGCGCGTCCTGAGATAGTTGAGCGATCCGGCGTTGAGCGCCGCGACCTCTGGCCTGACCGCGCGCAGGCAGGCGAGCGGGCCGGAAATGTCGGGGCCGACGACGCCGGTCGTCTGGTTGACCACAATGTCCGGGCAGGCGTCGCGGATCGCGGCGATCACGGCGGCGGCCACCGCGGGCTCCCACGACGGAAGATGGCCCTTGCCGGATTCGAGACGGCGGAAATGGACATGGACGACGCTCGCACCCGCGTCGCAGGCGCGTCTCGCTTCGCGCGCCATCTCTTCCGGCGTAACCGGGGCAGGATAGACGGCGGGGTCGGTCAAGACGCCGGTCAGGGCGCAGGTGACGACGGCTTTGTCCAGACGGGGCGGGCTCACGGTCAGGCTCCTTCGGGGGCGATGGCGAACAGAAGAGCGCGCGCCTCGGCCTGCCGGCCGTCGACAGCGTGCGCCTCGGCGATCACGCCGTCGATCGGCGCAAGGATCGCATATTGCATTTTCATCGCCTCGACGGTCGCGAGCGCCTGGCCGCGCTTGACCGTGTCGCCCGCTTGCGCCTCGACCGAGACGACGACGCCGCTGACCGGCGAGCGCACCGCGCCATCGGCGTCGTCGTCCTTGAGGCGCGGCGGCGCATAGGTGCGATCGCTAAAGCGTCGACAGACGCCGTCCACGTCGAGCCAGAGATCGTCGCCATCGCGCGCGTAGACGGCGCGGGAGACGACGCCGTCGACCGCATAGCGCGCCTCGCCGTCGCCAAACGCGACGCTTTGAAAAACCTCGTCCTCGCCATCGATCGCAACGAGCGTCTCCTCGCCTCGCCGGCGCACGGAAACGCGGCGCTCGCCGTCGTCGCATGCAAGCCTCAGCGGCGCCGCGCGCCATGCCGCGGTCGGCGACGGCGGAGGCCCGCGCTCGACGAAAAGCGTCGCTGCCAGCGCGATCGCCTTGCGGGTCGGCACCGCCGGGGCGAAGGGCGCCTCGCCGACGAAAGCGGTCGTGGCGCGGCCCTCGACGAATTCCGGCCGACGAAGCGCCTCGATCAGGAAATCGCGATTGGTGACGACCCCGGCGACGAACGTCCTGTCGAGCGCGCGCAGGAGCCTGAGCCGCGCCTCCTCGCGCGTCGCGCCATGCGCGATGATCTTGGCGATCATCGAATTGTAGAAGGGCGTCACAGCCGAGCCTTTTTCGACGCCCGCGTCGACCCGCACGCCTTCGCCCACGGGCGGTCGCCACGCAGCGAGCGTTCCGATCGACGGCAGGAAGTCGGCCGCCGGATCCTCCGCATAAAGCCGCGCCTCGATCGCATGGCCGCTGAGCGCGAAATCGGCCTGGGCGAAGGGCAGCGGCTGCCCTTGAGCGACGCGAAACTGCAGCCGGATGAGGTCGACGCCGGTCACGCACTCCGTCACCGGATGCTCGACCTGGATCCGCGTGTTCATCTCGAGGAAGTAGAATCGCCCATCCATAGGGCGTCCGGAAGGACGCCCGTCTCCCGACGGACTATGTGGCGGTCCGGAAGAATGCCTGTCTCCCGACGGGCGATGGTCGAGCAGGAATTCGACAGTGCCCGCCCCGACATAGCCGACCGCGGCGGCGGCCCTGACCGCGGCCGCGCCCATCGCCTCGCGCAGCGCGGGCGAGACCCCCGGCGACGGCGCCTCCTCGATCACCTTCTGGTGACGCCGCTGGATCGAGCAGTCGCGCTCGCCGAGATGGACAATCGCGCCCTGCTCGTCGCCAAACACCTGCACTTCGACATGGCGCGCAGCCAGCAGCGCCCGCTCGATCAGCAGACGACCCTCGCCGAAGGCGTTTTCCGCCTCGGCGCGGGCCGCCCGCAGCGCGCCGTCCAGGGCCTCGGGCTCGCGAACGATGCGCATGCCGCGCCCGCCGCCGCCTGCGCTCGCCTTCACCATGATGGGATAGCCGACGCGCGCGGCCTCTTCGGCGAACCGCGCAAGCGACTGGTCCGGCCCATGATAGCCCGGGACGCAGGGGACGCCCGCCGCCGCCATTCGCGCCTTGGCCGCGCTCTTGTCGCCCATGGCGCGGATGGCGGCCGACGGCGGCCCGACGAACACGAGCCCGGCGGCGGCGCACGCCTCGGCGAGATCGGCGTTCTCGGCGAGGAAGCCGTAGCCCGGGTGAAGCGCTTCGGCGCCGGTCCCCTTCGCCGCGTCGATCAGCGCGCCGATCGACAGATAGGACCCACCCGGCGACGACGGACCGATGCGGATGGCCTTGTCAGCGAGGCGCGCGTGCAGCGCCGTGGCGTCGGCGTCGCTATAGACGGCGATCGCGCTCAGACCCTCTTCGCGCGCGGCGCGGACGATCCGGCAGGCGATCTCGCCGCGGTTGGCTATCAGGACGGACGAAAACCGCGCGCTCATGGCCTTTCCCTCGCCCAGGCGGGCGCGCGCTTGCCGAGGAAGGCCGCAAGCCCCTCTCGCCCTTCCGGACTACGGAGGGCGGCGGCGAAGCTCCTTGCCGCCGTTTCGATATAGACGTCGGGCGGTTCGGCGCGGCAGGCGCGCAACAGCCGCTTCGTCTCGGCGTTGGCGCCAGGCGCGCAGCGCTCGATCGCCTTGATGAGCGCCGCGACTTCGGCGTCGCGCGCTTCGTCGCTGTCGCAATAGACATCGGCGAGCCCGATCGCCGCGGCTTCGCGGCCGTCGAAGCGCGCGCCGGTGAGCGCAAGGCGGCGCGTCATGCGCTCGCCAAGGCGGCCGACGAGATGGGGGGCGATCTGCGCCGGAGGAAGACCGAGGCTCGTCTCGGTTAGGGCGAAGCGAGCGCGCTGCGTGGCGATCACGATGTCGGCAGCGGCGGCGAGCCCCATGCCGCCGCCGACCGCCGCGCCGTCGACGACCGCGATGGTGACGAAGGGCAGCGAGGCGAAGCGGGCGAAGAAGCGCCCGCCCGCGGCATTGAGCGCCTGAAGCGGATCGATTTCGCCGGGTGCGGACTTCTGTCCAGCGCTGTCGACAGCGCTTTGAGATCGGCGCCGGCGCTGAACACGCCGCCTTCGCCCTCGACGAGCAGCGCGGCGAGATCCTCCGGCGCGGCGTCCAGAGCGCGCTCGATCTCGGCGACCATCTCCGCCGAAAGCGCGTTCTGGCGCTGAGGCTCGGCCAGGGTGAGGACCATGTTGCGGCTCGTGCGGCGGGTTCGGACGAGCGCCATGTCAGAACCTCGCCACGCCGAACGCATTGGGGCGCAATGTGCGCGCCTCGCTCTCCGCGCAGGTTTCGAGGCAGAAGGCGAGCGTCGCGCGGCTCTCGCGCGGGTCGATCAGCCCGTCGTCCCAAAGGCGCGCCGTGGCGAACAGCGCGGTCGACTGACGGTCGTAGCCCGCCACGATCTTTGCGGCTTGCTTCGTCATGGCTTCGGCGTCGAACGGAGCTCCCCTTGCGCGCGCCGCATCCTCCGCGACGATCGTCATCACCTTCGCCGCCTGCTCGCCGCCCATCACCGCAACGCGGGCGTTCGGCCAGGAAAACAGGAACCGTGGACCGAAGCTCCTGCCGCACATGCCGTAATGGCCGGCGCCGAACGACCCGCCGATCTGCAACGTCAGCTTCGGTATGCTCGCGTTGGTGACCGCCTGGATCATCTTCGAGCCATGCTTGACGATGCCGGAGCTCTCCGCCGCGACCCCCACCAAATAGCCGGTGGTGTTCTGCAGGAAGACGATCGGAAGTCCCGCCTGGCAGCAGAGCTGGATGAACTGCCCGGCCTTGCTCGCGCCCGGCGAATCGATCGGCCCGTTGTTGCCGAGGAGACCGAGCTCGCGGCCCTCGATCGCGGCGTGGCCGCAGACGGTTTCGGGGCCGTAGCCTGGCTTGAAGTCGAGAAACTCCGAGCCATCGACGAGCCGCGCGATCACCTCGCGCACGTCGTAGGGTTTCCGGTAGTCGACCGCCACGATGCCGAGCAGCTCTTCGGGATCGTAGAGCGGCAGCGGAGCGCGGGGCCGCGGCGGTGAGGCGCCCCAGCCAAGGTGGGCCAGGATCTCCCGGCCAATGCGCAAGGCGTCGGCGTCGTCCTCGGCGAGATATTCGCCAAGGCCGGTCGTCACGCAATGCAACTCCGCGCCGCCGAGCGCCTCGTCTTTGGCGATCTCGCCGGTCGCGGCTCTGAGCAGCGGCGGCCCGGCGAGGAAGACCTTCGAACGGCTGCGCACCATGACGACATAGTCGGCAAGGCCGGTCTGATAGGCGCCGCCCGCAGTCGACGAGCCATGCACGATCGAGACCACCGGGATTCCCGCCGCCGACATGCGCGCCATGTTGGCGAAGATCGCCCCGCCGTGCACGAACATCTCTGCCTGCAGCAGAAGATTGGCGCCGGCGCTCTCAACGAGCTGGACATAAGGCAGCTTCTCGCGCAGCGCGATCTCCTGCGCGCGGATCGCCTTCTCCACCCCCATCGGGTGCGCCGCGCCCCCCTTGATCCCGGAATCGTTGGCTGCGACCATGCAGCGCGCGCCCGCAACGACGCCGATGCCCGCGATGAGGCCGCCGCCATAGACGTTCTCAGCCCCGTCATCCTCGTGCATGCCCAGGCCGCACAATGTCGACAGCTCGAGAAAGGCCGAATCGCGGTCGAGAAGCCAGTTAATCCGCTCTCGAGGCGGCAATTGTCCCCGCGACTTGAACTTGTCGTCGGCGCGGGCGGAGGCGCCGCGAACCTTACGTTCGAGGGCGCGGAACTGGGCGATGAGTTCGAGATGCGCCACGCGATTGGCGCGAAACGCCTCGCTTTCGACGATGACGTTCGACGCGATCGCCGGCATCCCGCCGCTTCCTCCCGGTCACGCCCGCGAATAAGGTTCCGCGAGATCGTTCACATATGATCGTTCAACAGACCACGACAACCGGCAGAAAGTCAAACGGGGACGTCGGAACGCGCCGCCACAAGCGCCCGCGGGACCCCCGCCGCGCCAGCGCCGCGCACTTGGAGCTTACAGCAGCGCCTTCCCGGGGTCGCCGATCATGAATGCGCGGGTGTCCGGCGGCACAGCGTTCAGGAGGTCGCGGATGAACTTCTTCCGAACCTGCATGCTCTGCTCCACGGACACGCCCAAGCTGGACACGCGAAACAACGCGCCGTCCGGAATCCATCCCCTGAGGCCGTATTGAAGCTTCAAGGCGTTGCGCGCCCAGTTGCTGTTTGTGACGTCGTAGCCGATCCGCATCCAGTAGCTGATCGGCTCGATACGGCCCTCCCGGGTCGCGATGAGGCTGGTCAACGGAATGGGACTGGAGGTCGGCGACCAGCTGAACTCGGTCGTCACCGGCCTGGTCACACGGAACCCCTGCGCGGTATAGCAGAGCTCGGGGTGGTGCAACTGCAGCCGATCGCTCTGGCTCTCGCCGTAGGCGATCATCAGCATCACAGCATGGCCGTCCTTGTCGACATAAGCGCGGGCCACTTCCTGATTGTAGATCTCGGTCTCCAGCCCGTCCGGGGGCGGCTTGATCGCCTGCAAGCCCGGCAATTCGGCCCATTCGCCAAATGCCCGCGGCACATGGGCGTCGATGTTGAACGCCTCATGCGTCCGCGCCATCAGACGGTGCGGCGTCATCACATAGGCGAGCGCCGCAGCCGCGAGCATCGCCACGCATGCCAGCGCCAAGTTCACCGAACGCGCCATGTTGCAATCCGTAAGTTGACGATCCGCGGCGCCTATATACCATCGCCGTCGACGACGCCGCAAAGCCAGCGTCGCGACCGTCCCTACAGAGCTCAACGGGCCAAATTGCGGCGCGCGTCGACATCCTCTTTTTGGATACGCGCTCGGCCAGACCTGAACAGGCTTGCCCCTCGGCGTGCATTTTGCGATTCACGCTGCATCTCGCCGGAGCGCGGCGCGCGACTTCCGTTCGAGCAAGGGAACGTCAGATGACCAGCGATGAGATTCTCGCACGTGCGGGCTTGAGCGGCGAGGCGCTTTGGACCGGATCGCTCACGGTCCGCTCGCCGATCGACGGCGCCGATATCGCGCGCGTTGCCGAAACGCCCTTGTCCGACATGCCGGCCGTCGTCGCCCGCGCTCGGGCAGCCTTTTTGGTCTGGCGCGAGGTTCCGGCGCCGCGCCGGGGCGAACTTGTGCGGCTGCTCGGCGAGGAGTTGCGCGCCGCCAAGGAAGCGCTCGGGGCGGTGGTGACTTTGGAGGCGGGCAAGATCGTTTCCGAGGGCCTTGGCGAAGTTCAAGAAATGATCGACGTCTGCGACTTAGCAGTTGGACTGTCGCGCCAGATCTACGGCCTGACCATCGCCTCGGAGCGCCCGGGCCATCGCATGATGGAGACTTGGCACCCGCTCGGGCCCTGCGCGATCATCTCAGCCTTCAACTTCCCGGTCGCCGTCTGGGCCTGGAACGCCGCGCTGGCGCTCGTCTGCGGCGATCCTGTCATCTGGAAGCCCTCCGAGAAGACGCCCCTCAGCGCGCTGGCCGCCACCAAGATTCTCGGCCGGGCGCTGGCGCGATTCGGCGCCGACGCGCCGGAAGGGCTGGCGCAGATCGTGGTCGGCGGGGCGGCGATCGGCGAGGCTCTGGTCGCCTCGAAGGACGTGCCGATCGTCTCGGCGACTGGTTCGACCCGCATGGGCGCGATCGTCGGCCCCAAGGTGGCCGCCCGCTTCGGCCGCGCAATACTCGAGCTCGGGGGCAACAACGCAATGATCGTGGCCCCCTCGGCCGACCTCGACATGGCCGTGCGCGCCATTCTGTTCGCGGCGGTCGGGACGGCCGGACAGCGCTGCACGTCGCTTCGCCGTCTCATCGTCCATCGTTCGATCCGCGCCGATCTGACCCGTCGGCTTGTGAAGGCCTATTCCAGCCTGCCGATCGGCGATCCGCGCGACACCCGCACGCTGGTTGGCCCGCTCATCGACGATACGGCGCGCGACCGCATGGCCGCGGCGCTCGCGCGGGCCAAGGGCGAGGGCGGCGTCGTTCACGGCGGTAGAAGCGTGACTTCGGGCGCGCCCAACGGCGGCGCCTATGTGGAGCCCGCGATCGTCGAGATGCCCGGCCAGACCCCAATCGTGCGCCAGGAAACCTTCGCCCCCATCCTCTACACGTGCGGCTACGAAACGCTCGACGAGGCGATCGCCCTGCAAAACGACGTTCCGCAGGGGCTGTCGTCGTGCATCTTCACCCTCGATGTCCGCGAAGCGGAGGCGTTCCTGTCGGCGGCCGGCTCCGACTGCGGCATCGCCAACGTGAATATCGGCCCGTCAGGCGCCGAGATCGGCGGCGCGTTCGGCGGCGAGAAGGAGACGGGCGGCGGCCGCGAGAGCGGATCGGACGCCTGGAGAAGCTACATGCGCCGGCAGACCAGCACGGTGAACTATTCGGCTAACCTGCCGCTGGCGCAGGGCGTGCGGTTCGACGTGTGACGCGAGGGCCGTCGCCTTCGCCCCGCCCTGCGGAGGGCGAGGCGGAGAAAAGATCCGTCGCTACACCCAGGTCGCTTGCAAGCAGCGTCCGACCCGCTTGAGCTGGACGCGGCCGACGACCCCCGTGTTGTCCAGGTTGAGGTTCTGCAGGCACAGCCTCTCGGTGATCGAAACGTCGAAGCTCTCGAGCGGATTCCCCGACAAATCGATGGTCTCGACGCCGGAGCCGGCGTCGAACACTTCGGCGCTGAAAGCGCGGAGCTTGTTGTTGGCCAGCATGAGATCGGTGAGTTTGGCGTTTTGCGCGAAGGTCCCTCGATCGACGAACTCGATCAGATTGCCCGAAAGGTTGATTTTCGTGACGTCCTCGTACTCTTCGAAGGCATCGATATCGATGTCGCCGATGTTCTGGTTGGAAAGGTCGATCTCCTGGCTCCTGATGGTGTATCCGAAGTCCGTAAGCACGTCTTTGGTCAGAGTAAGTCCCGACATCGCAGCCCCTCGTATTGGCTTCCGGTCGACGATCGCGGCGCCGCGCCTTCGGTCGCCTAAGAAACCACGAAACACTCGTCGCGCTAATGCGACCGGTCGTCGCGCGCCGTCGGCGCGGCGCGCCGCCGTCATCGTCTGACGGCGGACATGCAGGCGCGCGACGTCATCATCGTCGGCGGCGGCCACAACGGGCTCGTCGCCGCGGCCTATTGCGCCGCCGCGGGACTCAAAGTCACGGTCCTGGAGCGCCGGGCGATCGTCGGAGGCGCGGCGGCGACCGAGGAATTCCATCCCGGCTTCCGCAATTCGGTCGCCGCCTATGCGGTGTCGCTGCTCAATCCGACGATCATCCAGGACCTCGACCTGCCGCATCACGGCCTCAAAATCGTCGAACGGCCGCTGTCGAATTTCCTGCCCCTGCCCGACGGCCGCTTCCTGAAAGTCGGGCCCGGGAGAACCGGGGCGGAAGTCGCGA
The DNA here is from genome assembly GCA_963822215.1 of uncultured Alphaproteobacteria bacterium. Lineage (GTDB taxonomy): Bacteria > Pseudomonadota > Alphaproteobacteria > Rhizobiales > Beijerinckiaceae > Roseiarcus. Next base: position 279,317 of record CAWGGX010000010.1, on the reverse strand, counting down.
AATTCTCGACCCGCGACGCCGAGCGGCTCGGCGCCTATGAGGCGCGGCTCGAACGGATGGCCGACATTTTGCGCGCGATCGCGCTGGAAGCGCCGCCGAACGTGACGACCGGGCGCGGTCTTTCGGCCGGCCTCGGCGAGCTTCTCGCGGCGGCGCGCGCGGCGAATCGCCTCAGGCCGCTCGGAATCGAGGGACAGCGCGACCTTTTCGAGATCTTCACCCGTTCGGCCGGCGACATGCTCGACCAATGGTTCGAAAGCGATCCGATCAAGGCGGTTCTCGGCTTCGATGGCATCGTCGGAACCTACGCGAGCCCCTATGCGGCGGGAACGGCCTATGTGCTGCTGCACCATTGCTTCGGCGAGGCGAACGGCCGCAGAGGAGCCTGGGGCCATGCGATCGGCGGTATGGGCGCGATCACGCAGGCGATGGCCAGCGCCTGCGTCGAGCGTGGGGTCGAGATCCGCACCGGGGCGGGCGTCGCCGAGATCGTAACCCGCAACGGCCGCGCCGCGGGCGTCGTCACCGAGCGCGGCGAGCGGATTGCGGCGCGGGCGGTCATCTCGAGCCTCCATCCAAAGCTGACCTTCGAACGACTCGTCGATCCCGCGATCCTGCCGCCCGACTTTCGCGCGCGCATCGCTTCGTGGCGCAGCGGGTCGGGCGTGTTCCGAATGAACGTCGCGCTCTCGGCGCTGCCGAGCTTCGCGTGTCTGCCGGGCCGCGACTCCGCGGAGCATCACGGCGCCGGGATCGTGATCGCGCCGAGTCTCGCCTACATGGAACGCGCCTTTTTCGACGCGCGCCTGACGGGCTGGTCGGCGGCGCCGATCATCGAGCTCCTCATCCCCTCGGTGTTGGACGACTCGCTCGCGCCCCCGGGACGGCACGTCGCATCGCTCTTCTGCCAGTATGTCGCGCCCGAGCTTCCGGACGGACGGTCGTGGGACGAGGTGCGCGAGATCGTCGCCAATGTCATGATCGACGCGGTCGAAGCCTACGCGCCGGGCTTCAAGGCGTCCGTCATCGCCCGCGCGATCCTCACACCGCTCGACCTCGAGCGCGACCTCGGCCTCGTCGGCGGAGACATCTTTCATGGGCGCCTGTCGCTCGACCAGCTCTATTCCGCGCGGCCCGTTCTCGGCCACGCCGACTACCGCTCGCCGGTCCCGGGGCTTTACATGTGCGGCTCGTCTACGCATCCAGGCGGCGGCGTCAGCGGCCTTCCCGGCCACAATGCGGCTCGCGAGATCGTGAAGGATTTTCGCCGCCGTCGCCAGGCGCGCTGACCCCACGCCATTGTGAGAACGGCTCGAGTTCGGCTATGCGCAGGAGCGAAAGCCGATCTCCCCTTCCCATGACATCCGCCAAAGACGCGCCCGAGCACCCGGGCCTGCCCAACCCCGAGCGTCTGCTCGCGTTTCTGACGCTCGCGATGGCGATCGCCATGTCGGTGCTCGACGGAACCATCGTCAACGTCGCGCTCCCGACCATGGCGCACGACCTCGCGATTCGCCCGGCGGCCTCGATCTGGATCGTCAACGCGTTCCTGCTCGCGGTCACGGTGTCGCTGCTCCCGCTATCGGCGCTCGGCGACACGATCGGCTATCGCCGGGTCTATACGCCGGGACTGGCTCTGTTCACCCTGGCCTCGCTCGCCTGCGCGCTTGCGCCGTCCCTTCCGTTCCTTACGCTTGCGCGCGCCGCGCAGGGCCTCGGCGCGGCGGGGATCATGAGCGTCAATATCGCGCTCGTCCGGTTCATCTATCCTTCGTCGAAGCTGGGACAAGGCGTTGGCAACATTGCGGTGGTGGTCGCCGTCTGTTCGGCCGGAAGCCCGACAGCCGCCGCCGCGATCCTTTCAGTCGCCTCGTGGCGATGGCTTTTCCTCATCAACGTTCCGATTGGCCTCGTCGCCCTGTTCCTGGCGGTGCGGACGCTCCCCGACACGCCCCGCTCGAAGCGAACGCTCGATCCGACGAGCATCGCGCTCAACGCTCTGACTTTCGGCCTCATGATCGCGGGCGTCGACGGGCTCGGACAGAAGCAGGAGCTTGCGGTCCCGGTCGGCGAGCTGGTCGCAGCCGGAGCCTTCGGCGCGCTGTTCGTGCGGAGGCAGCTCAAACAGGCCGCTCCGCTGCTGCCGGTCGACCTCCTGAAGCGGCCGATCTTCGCCCTGTCGCTGGCGACCTCCATCTCCTCGTTCGCCGCGCAGAGCCTCGCTTTGGTTGCGCTGCCGTTCTACTTCGAGGACGTCCTCGGCCGTTCAGAGACGACGACCGGCCTCCTGATGACGCCCTGGCCGGTCGCAACGGCGCTGATCGCCCCGATTTCCGGGCGCCTCGCGGACCGGTACGCGCCGGGCCTGCTCGGGTCGGTCGGGCTTCTGCTGATGGGCCTCGGCCTGACGCTCGTCGCGCTCAACGTCGGCAATGCGGACGAAACGGCGCTCGTCTGGCGGCTTACGATCTGCGGCCTCGGCTTCGGCTTCTTCCAGGCTCCGAACAACCGGTTGATCATCGGGAGCGCGCCGGCCGATCGCAGTGGCGGAGCAGCGGGTTTGCAATCGGCCGGCCGTCTCATTGGACAGTCTTTTGGAGCCGCGCTCATGGCCGTCGCCTTCGGACGGTTCCCCGGTCACGCCACCACGATCGCCCTGTGGACCGCGGCCGGCATGACGCTCGTCGGCGCCTGCGCGAGCGGCTTGCGGAAAGGATGAGCCCGGTCGCGTGCACCCCTGGCAGCGACTCAACGATATCAAGCCGCTAAGTGCACAAAACTGTCCGAAATTTGCTATCTCCCAGGGCTGTCGCCGCCCATCGCCGCGAGCCGGCGGTCGCTGGGGCGGTCGGAGACCGCGCGGCTTATAGCGGCGAATCAACAATAGCAAGCCTTTAAATCCGATGAATCTCTGATAATGTGTGTACTTTAAAACATTCCTCTCCCTGCAATACCAGCGTAATACCATGATGTACGCTCGCCTTGGTAGTTATAGATGCAAGCCCTCCAATAATAAACAAGTAATTAGGGGATAAATACGATCAATATATCGGTGAATACTTGGGACAGAGCGAGTGAATTGGCTGTAGGCAATGCCATCTCTACGCCGTGAAGGAAGCGTTCGGCTATTTTCGGCAGTCGGTCGTCTATTGCGGGTCTCCTTGAGGGTCTCGGGGCTTGACGTTGAACGGCGTCAGTCGATGGGCGCGATCGTGAGGCCCAGCCGCGCGACCGTCGTCTTGAGGGTGCGAAACAGCGCGCGCCGGTCGTCGGTCGAGAGATGGGCGAAGCATTCGGCTTCGTTGGCGTCGGCCAGGGCCGCAAGCTCGGGCACGAACCGCGCGCCTCGGGTCGTCAGCCGGAGGGTTTGCGCACGGCCGTCCTCCGGGTTGGATTCGCGGATCATCAGGTCTTTGGCGATCAACCGGTCGGCAAGCTTGGTGATCGCGCCGCGCGTCATGCCCATCTCATCGGCCACGCGGCTTGGGGGCGCAGGCTCGCGTCCATAGAGCACCCGCATCACGGCCCACTCTGCGACCGTTACGTCCTGGGCGGCGAGCTTGCGGGCGAAGCCGTGCGACACGTGGTTCGACACCTGGCGCAGCCAGTAGCCAAGATGGTCGGTCAGTTCAGGAATGGATTGCGACACGCCCTTGATCTCAAGATCATTGACTAGGAAACTATCTGCGGTTGCTTTCCACGTCAACTACTTTTCGGCGATTCCCGCAAAATCAGACGCGCGACCGACCGACCCGGCGCCGCGGAAGGCGCGCTCGGGTCCGGAGTTGCGGGCTCACACCGTCCGCGTCACCTTCATCAGGTGCGGCGGCTCGTCCGGGTTGCGGCCGCGGCGGCGGGCGACGGCTTCGGCAAGCCTGTAGAACGCGTGCAGCGCCGCAATCGGGGTCACCATTGGGTGCCCGGCGTCAGGCGCGACCAGCGTCGGCCAGCCAGCGTGGCCCTCAATGTCGACGATCAGCGGCGCCGCGCCGAATAAGGCGAGCCGGTCCACCGTCTGAAAGAATCCGTCGCGCGCCTCGTCCGCGGGGGCGAAGCCGAGCACCGGGAAGCCCGGCGCAATGACCCCCGCGGGCCCATGCAGCACCTCGGCCGAAGAGAACGCCTCGGCGTGGATCGCCGAGGTCTCCTTGAGCTTCAGCGCCGCCTCGGCGGCGACGGCGAACGTCGGACCGCGGCCGATGACGTAGAGCGATTGCGCCGCGGCGAGCCCTTCGACCAGTTCTTGCGGGGGCGGTCCGTACGCCGCGCGGAGCAGGGACGGCAGGCGTTCGAGCGCTGCGGCAAGCCCGGCGTCCCCGCTCCATTGCGCGACAAGCGAAGCGCCGGCGACGAGCGCGGCGATCATCGATTTCGTCGCGGCGACCGAACGCTCTTCGCCGGCGAGCAAGGGCAGAAGCGCGTCGGCGTCGGTCGCGGCGGGCGAGTCCACGTCGTTGACCAGCGCGATGGCCGTCGCGCCCGCGGCCTTGGCCGCCCGCTGCATCGCGACGATGTCGGGGCTCCGGCCCGACTGCGAGATGGTGATCGCGGCCGCGCCCGATAGCCGCAGCGGCGCCTGGTAGAGCGAGGCGATCGAAGGCCCGAGCGAAGCGCAAGCGAGGCCGAGCTTCAGCTCGATAACGTGCTTCAGGAACAGGGCGGCGTGATCCGAGCTGCCGCGCGCGATGGTCGCCACGAAAGCCGGCTCGCCGGCCGCGAGTTCGGCCGCGAGCTTTTGCGTCGCCTTGCGGTTGGCGTCCAGCTGCCGGCGGAGCGCCGGGCCGGTTTCGGCGATCTCGGCCGCCATGAACGTCTCGGTCATCGCTGGACTCCTTCACCGCGCGGGCGCGCGCCGGGCGGCAGGGTGAGCTCCGCCACGAAATCGTAGGTGTCGGAGCGGTAGGTCGAACGGGTAAACTCGACCCTACGCCCGTCCACGACATAGGCGACGCGGTGGATGTCGAGCCCTGGCGAGCCTTCGAGAATCTCGAGCAGCGCCGCCTCCGGCGCGCCGACCAGCACCGCCCTCAGGCGCTGCACCGCGCGCACCGGGCGGTAGCCCGAGGCCTCGAGTGCGGCGTACAGCGAATCGCCGACCCGTTCGGCGCTGCCGAGGAAGCGCATCGGCACCGCGGCCTGCTCGATCGCCATCGGCACGCCGTCGGCGAGCCGGAGCCGCGACAGGCGGAAGACCGTCTCGCTCAGCGCAATATCGAGCATGATCGATTCTTCCGGCGTCGGCAGAAAGGTTCCGCGCTCAATCACCTTCGACGAGGCCACGAGCCCGCGCAACTGCATGTCCTCGGTGAAGCTCGTCAGGCGAGAGAGCGGCTGCTCGACATGCGGCGGGCTGCGCCGCACGAACGTGCCTGCGCCGTGGCGATGGACCAGCACGCCCTCCTCGATCAGCCCGGCGATGGCGCGCCTCAGCGTTGTGCGCGAGACGGCGAGCAATTGCGACAGCTCCCGCTCGCCTGGCAGCAGGTCCGCCTGGGCGAAACGGCCCGCGGCGATCTCGCGCTTCAGCGCGGCCCCGACGCTGACGAATAGAGGTTGGCGTTCGGCCCTGATCGCGCGAAGCTCAACCATCCGCTCCTCCGTCCCTCCCCAAGGACATCTAGACAAGAGGTATACACATGGCCCATAATGAAACACAAGAGGGCCTCACGTGGTGGCCTCGCGATGCAAGGAGGGAGTTGTTGGCGTCCGCGAACGCGCAAGCCTCACGTAACGCCGGCGAATCCCAGGCGTCGTTGATCGACGCCCTGCTCGCGGGGCAGGTCCGCGCCGTCGATTGCGCGGCGAAAGAGCGTGCGGCGCTCGCCCGTGCAGCGTTGTTTGTGGCCGGCGCGCTGCGCCGGGGCGGGCGACTGATTTACGTCGGAGCGGGCTCCTCCGGACTGCTGGCGACGCGGGACGGGCTGGAGTTGCCGGGAACCTTCGGCATTGACCCTGAGCGCATCCGTTTCGTCACCCCCAATGGCGAGCGCTTCTCGGTCGACGGCTCGGGCGAGGACGACGGAGGCGCGGCCGAGGCGGCCGTCGCGAACCTCGCCCCCTGCGCCAACGACGCCGCCCTTGCCGTCTCGGCGAGCGGCGCCACCCCTTTCACCCTCGCCGGGGCCCGCCGCGCCAAAACGTCCGGCGCGCGCGTCGTCGCCATCGTCCGCCGGACCGGCTCGCCGCTCGCCGCCCTCGCCGACGCGCCTGTGACCCTCGACGTCGGCCGGGAGGCCGTCGAGGGCTCGACGCGGCTCGCCGCCGGGACGGCGCAGAAGGCGGCGCTCGGCGTCATTTCGACGCTCGCGGCGGCTGAACTCGGCTGGGTCTACGACAGTCTGATGGTCAACGTCCGCCCCGACAACGCCAAGCTGCGCGCGCGAGCGCAGAGGATTGTAGCGCGCGTGGCGGCGGTCGGCGAAGCCGCGGCCTCGGCCGCATTGACCGAGGCGCAGAACGACGTGCCCGTCGCCATCGCGGCTGCGGCCGGCCGGCTCGACGCCGCTCAAGCGCGCGCGCTTGTCGCCGAGTGTGAGGGCGACATTTCCCGAATTCTCACGCGCGTCAACGGCGCGGGAGCGGAAGTCAATTCGAGCGCGGGCATGAAGCCCGTCGGATGAGGAGGGTAGGATGAGGACTTGTTTCGCATGGACGCGCGGCGGCGTCACCCTGGCGGCGCTGGTGACGGGGCTGGTCGCGGCCCAGGCCGGCTCGCTCAAAATCGAGAGCTGGCGCAACGACGACGCCGACATCTGGAACAGCACAATCATCCCCGCCTTCAACAAGCATTATCCCGACATCAAGGTCGAATTCGCGCCGTCCGCGCCAAAGGAATACAACGCGGCGCTCAACGCCCGCCTGGCCGGGGGCACCGCCGGCGACATCATCGCCTGCCGGCCGTTTGACGCCTCGCTCGACCTCTACAACAAGCATCAGCTCGACAGCGTCAACGACATCAAGGGCATGGATAATTTCTCGGACGTCGCCAAGTCCGCCTGGACGACGGACGACGGCAAGACCACCTTCTGCGTGCCGCAGGCCTCGGTCATCCACGGCTTCATCTACAACGAGGACGCCTTGAAGAAGGTCGGCGCCACGCCGCCGAAGACGATGGCGGAGTTCCACGAGCTTCTTGACAAGCTGAAGAAGGACGGGACCTACACGCCGATCGACCTGGGCACCGCCGATCAATGGGAGGCCGCGACGATGGGCTTCCAGAACATCGGCCCGGACTACTGGAAGGGCGAGGAGGGCCGCGAGGCGCTGATCGCCGGGAAGGAGAAGTTTACCGATCCGCAATATATCGCGGATTTCAAGGAGCTCGCGTCCTGGGCGCCCTATATGGGGAACGGCTTCCAGGCGCAGACCTATCCCGACAGCCAGAACCTGTTCTCGCTCGGCAAAGCGGCGATCTATCCGGCCGGTTCGTGGGACATCTCGACGTTCAACGGGCAGGCGAAGTTCCCGATGGGCGCATTCCCGCCGCCGCTGCCGGACGGCGACACGCAGTGCTACATCTCCGACCACACCGACATCGCGATGGGCGTAAATTCCGCGTCGAAGAACAAGGAGGACGCAAAGAAGTTCCTCGAATGGCTGACGACGCCGGAGTTCGCGACGCTCTACGCCAACGCGCTGCCGGGCTTCTTCCCGCTCAGCAAGGAGGCGGTGAAGATCAACGACCCGCTCGCCGCGACCATGGTCGGCTGGCGCAAGGACTGCAAGTCGACCATCCGCAACTCGTACCAGATCCTCTCGCGCGGCACGCCGAACCTGGAGAACGAACTCTGGAACGTCTCAGCCCAGGTGATCAACGGCGCGCTGACGCCCGAGGCAGCCGGCAAACAGCTGCAGGACGGCCTCGACAAGTGGTACAAGCCTGGCAAGTAGCGGCGCCGCAAACCTTCATCGGGCCGCGCCCTCGGCGCGTCCACCTTCACCCGCAGGCGGGAGAAGGGATTCCCCCTCTCCCGTTTGCGGGAGAGGGTCGGGGCGAGGTGAGGGCGACGCAAACCGAAACGAACGATGGCCGAACCGGTTTCCCAAGTGGTCGCTTCGATGCCCCGAGGCCGTTTCCTCGGGCTCCTGGCCCTGTTCCTGGGACCCGCGGTCGCGGTCTATACGCTGTTCTCGATCTACCCGCTCATCGCCACGATGGCGCTCTCGACCTACACGACTGACAACAGCGGCGCCTATCATTTCCTCGGCGTCGCGAATTTCGGCACACTGCTGCTGGATCCAGACTGGTCAGTCCATTTTTGGAACGCGGCCAAGAACAATCTGATCTTCTTCATCGTGCATATGCTGGTGCAGAACCCGATCGGCATCGCGTTGGCTGGGCTCCTCAGCCTGCCGGGCCTCAAGCTGAAAGGGCTTTATCGCACGATCATTTTCCTGCCGACAATGCTCTCGGTGGTGATCGTCGGCTTCGCCTGGAACCTGATCCTGTCGCCGCTGTGGGGCGTGGCCGAGGGCGCGCTGAAGGCGGTCGGCCTCGGGAGCTGGTTCGCCCCTTGGCTCGGCCTGCCGTCGACGGCGCTGGTGACGCTCGCACTCATTTCCGTCTGGCAGTTCGTCGGCATCCCGCTGATGCTGATCTATGCGGCTCTCCTCAACATTCCTGACGAACTCGTCGACGCGGCGCGGGTCGACGGGCTCGGCCAGTTCCGCATCTTCTTGCACATCAAGCTGCCGCTGGTCTTGCCCACGATCGGACTCGTTTCGGTCCTGACGTTCGTCGGCAATTTCAACGCCTTCGATCTCATCTATTCGGTCAAGGGCGCGCTAGCCGGGCCGAACTTCGCCTCCGACATTCTCGGAACGTACTTCTACCGGACGTTTTTCGGCAACCAGTTGCAGCTCGGCAATCCGACGATGGGCGCGACAGTGGCGACGGTGATGTTTTTCATCATCCTCGTCGGCGTCTGCCTCTATCTCTTCATCGTGCAGCGCCGCCTGCGCCGCTACACGTTCTAGGAGCGGTCATGTTCAATCAGCGCGCACAGGTCGTCGGCGTCCACATCATCCTCATCGCCTACAGCGCGCTCGCAGTCGGGCCGATCCTGCTCGTGGTGATGAATTCGTTCAAGGCCCGCAACGCCATCTTCGGAGCGCCGCTCGCGCCGCCGACTGCGGCGACCTTCTCCCTGATCGGCTACGCCAAGGTATTCAAGGCGTCTCACATCGGGACCTATTTCATGAATTCGCTGATCGTCACGCTCATCAGCATGGGGCTCGTGCTGCTGTTCGGCGCGATGGCGGCCTGGGCGCTCACCGAATACAAGTTCCGCGGCTCGACCGCGCTGGCGCTCTTCCTTTCGATTGGCATCATGGTGCCGATCCGTCTCGGCTCGGTCGCAATCCTGACCATGATGCGCAAGGCCGGCCTCAACGACACGCTGACAGCCTTGATCCTCGTCTACATTGCCCAAGGCTTGCCCTTGTCGATCTTCATCCTGAGCGAGTTCGTCCAGCAGATCCCGAAGGACCTGCGCGACGCCGCCCGCTGCGACGGCGTGCCGGAGACGCGCATCTTCTTCGAGGTGGTTGCGCCACTGCTGCGCCCCGCCATCGCCACCGTCGCCGTGTTCACCATCGTGCCGATCTGGAACGACCTGTGGTTTCCGTTGATTCTGACCTCGTCGGATTCCACCCACACGATCACGCTCGGCGTGCAGCAGTTCCTCGGCCAGTACATCACCGACTGGAATTCGGTGCTCGCGGCCTTGTCGATGGCGATCCTGCCGGTCGTCGCGATCTACGTGATCTTCTCCCGTCAGCTGATCAGCGGCCTCACCGCCGGCGCGGTCAAGTAAGGCCTTCGCCATGGCGAGACTGCACATCGACGCGCTCAACAAGAGCTACGGCGACACCAAGGTTCTGATCGACATCAGCCTCAGCATCGGGGACGGCGAGTTCGTCGTGCTCGTCGGTCCGTCCGGTTGCGGCAAGTCCACGCTCCTGCGCATGATCGCCGGCCTCGACGCGCCGACCTCAGGCGACATCGTCATCGCCGACCGCAAGGTCAACGCGCTCGCCCCGGCCGAGCGCAAGATTGCGATGGTGTTCCAGTCGTATGCGCTCTACCCGCACATGGACGTGCGCAAGAACATGACTTTCGGACTCAAGTTTACCGGAGTCGCGGCCGCCGAGCGGGAGCGCCGCGTCGCCGAGGCCGCCCGCATGCTGCGGCTCGAGCCGCTCCTCGCGCGCTATCCCCGCGACCTTTCCGGGGGCCAGCGCCAGCGCGTCGCAATCGGCCGCGCGATCGTGCGCGAGCCGGACGTGTTCCTGTTCGACGAGCCGCTGTCGAACCTCGACGCGGCGCTGCGCGTCTCGACCCGGGTCGAGATCGCCCGTCTCCACCGCCTCCTCAAGGCGACCATCGTCTACGTCACCCACGACCAGATCGAGGCAATGACGCTCGCCGACCGGATCGTTGTGATGAACCAGGGTCGCATCGAACAGGTCGGCAAGCCGCTCGACCTTTACTACGCGCCGGCCAACCTGTTCGTGGCCGGCTTCATCGGTTCGCCGGCGATGAATTTCTTTCCGGCGACGGTCGGGCGCGTCGAAAACGGGACCGCCGAGGTCAAAGGCGCGTCGATGGCGCCGATGAGGCTGCCCGCGGGCGCGCTCAGGGCCGGTGAAGATCTGACGATTGGCGTACGGCCGGAGCACCTGACGGCACGCGGCGCTGGCGCCTTCGCAGCCTCGGGCGTCGTTGAACTGGTCGAGCGGCTGGGCGAGGCCTCCTACGCCCATGTGCGGCGCGCCGACGACAAGCTGATGGTGGTCGAAATCCGCGGCCGCGAGACGCCTTCGCCGGGCGATTCCGTCACCCTGTGCGCACCGGCCGAGGACGTTCATGCGTTCAACGCCGCAGGGCAAAGCCTCGATGTCGCGCTGATCAAAACTTCGTGATTTGCCATCCGCTCGCAGCGAGGTGTGTGGTCGGGTGGCAACAATTTAACGTAATTTGCGGATTATCGGACGGCGGAGGGTTCGGAGCATTGCGTGGCGGCGCCGCTCCGCCATAAATCAGGACGGAACACGCCGTGGTCTCGCCGAGTTTATGGGCGGCCGACGCGTGTCCGTGTGTCGTCGGGCTAGATAAGTCGGGGGAATCCTCATGCGCCGTATTCTCGTCTACGCCGCCGCCGCTTTAGCCGGCCTCATACTGAGCGCCGCCGGTGCGCCGGTTTTCGCCAACGCGCTCGATTCGCAACTCCAGCCCGTCGCGTCGCCGGTTCCGCGCGAGACCGTTCAGTTTGAAGGCAACGAGGCGCCGGGCACGATCATCATCCGCACCGGCGAGCGCAGGCTCTATTACATTCTGCCCGATCATCAGGCGCTCAAATACGGCGTCGGCGTCGGCCGTCCCGGCTTCACCTGGCAAGGCGTCACCCGCATCGCCAACAAGCGCGAGTGGCCGGACTGGACGCCGCCGTCGCAAATGCTCAGGCGCCGCCCCGACCTGCCGCGCCACATGGCCGGCGGCATCGACAATCCGCTCGGCGCGCGCGCGATGTACCTCGGCGGCTCGCTCTATCGAATCCACGGTTCGAACGAGCCGGATACAATCGGGCAGGCGGTGTCGTCGGGCTGCATCCGCATGACCAACGACGACGTGATCGACCTCTATGGACGCGCCAGGGTCGGGACCCGGGTGGTCGTCACCCGCTGATTTCATTGTCTCGTCCGTCGATTTAGCCGGCGGACGCCTTTTTTTCGGGCGTACAGGCGATTATCTTCGGTCAATGGACGCCCTTTCCCCCGCACTCGATGCGCCGATGATCGACCCGTTCGGGCGCCGCATCGCCTATGTGCGCGTGTCCGTGACCGATCGCTGCGACTTCCGCTGCGTATATTGCATGTCCGAGGACATGAATTTTCTGCCGAAGCGGGACATATTGTCGCTTGAGGAACTCGACCGCCTGTGCTCGGCTTTTGTCCGGCTCGGGGTGCGCAAGCTGCGCATCACCGGTGGCGAGCCGCTCGTCCGCCGCAACGTGATGTCGCTGTTCCACGGACTGAAGCGTCATCTCGCGAGCGGCGAACTCGACGAGGTCACCCTGACCACGAACGGCTCGCTGCTCGCACGCTTCGCCGATGAGCTCGCCGATTGCGGCGTTCGGCGGATCAACGTCTCGCTCGACACGCTTGACCCGGGGAAGTTCCGCGCAGTGACCCGTTGGGGCGACCTCGCGAGCGTGATGGCGGGGATCGACGCCGCGGTCGCGGCCGGCCTCAAGGTCAAGATCAATACGGTCGCGCTCAAGGGGTTCAACGACGGCGAAGCCCGCTCGCTCGTCGACTGGGCGCACGGCCGCGGCTTCGACCTCACCTTCATCGAGGTGATGCCGCTCGGGGCGATGGAAGAGGACCGCGCCGACCAGTTCATGCCGCTGACCGAGCTCAAGCGGGATCTCGAGCGGAGCCTGACCCTGACGCCCTCGGCCTACGCGACGGGCGGCCCCGCCCGCTATTTCGACGTCCGCGAGACCGGCGGACGGCTCGGCTTCATCACCCCGCTCACTCACAATTTCTGCGAGAGCTGCAACCGGGTGCGGGTGACCTGCACCGGCACGCTCTACATGTGCCTCGGCCAGGAGGACGCGGCCGACCTGCGCGAGCCGCTGCGGCGCTCGGAATCCGACGAGCCGCTCGTCTCCGCCATCCGCGCGGCGATTGCCCGCAAGCCCAAAGGCCACGATTTCGTTATCGCCCGCGCGGCTAAGCCCGCAGTCAGGCGTCATATGAGCGCGACGGGCGGCTGAATTTTTCTGAAGCCTGCCCGCTGGCGACCTGCGTCGGCAGGCTCTATATCTTATCTTTGCGAACCGGCGGGACCTTGACCCCCGCTCCGGAAAGGAACCAGCGCAATGGCGAATGCACGTGAACGGATCGAGAAGCTGATCGCGGAACACCCGGTCGTTCTCTTCATGAAGGGAACCCCGGAGTTCCCGCAATGTGGGTTCTCGGGCCAGGTGGTCCAGATCCTCGACTACCTCGGCGCGCCGGTTCATGGCGTCAACATACTTGAGGACGACGAGCTCCGACAGGGCGTCAAAGAGTTCGCCAATTGGCCGACCATTCCCCAGCTCTACGTCAGGGGCGAGTTCATCGGCGGCTGCGACATCACCCGAGAAATGTTCCAGTCGGGCGAACTCGCCTCTGTCCTGACCGATGCCGGCGTCGAATTGAAGAGCAAGGCCAGGGCCTGATCCGCGCGGCGACGCGCCTTGCGGTCGTCGTCGCCACCATTGCGACGCTTTAAGACGACGCGGTTCGCACCGCGTCCGCGGGCGGCTGGGTGCGCACAACGCGCCCCGCGCCGCGGAGCCGTGGCTCTCCGAAAGCCTGCCGGGTGGTCTGCGGGCGCCCCCACAAGTCGAAGCTGGTTTGCGATTCGCTTAGGCAAATCCGGCGTTTCTGAGGTAGGGGGCGCGGTTGCTTGGCGCAAATCCTTGAGCATTTTTGCGATGACGTCGGATGCGCGAGGCCGGCGCCTTCCGGAAAAGCGGGCCGGTTTGCGGGTCGCTCTGTACCGATTTTCTTTCCATGCCGCCGGAGGGCGAGACATTTGGACGCGGCTCTTAGCCCTAAAGCGTAATTGAAAAACCTTTACTTCATAGTTACGTTTCTGGGTAACAGGGACGGCTGTCAATTGGCAATCGAACACCTGCCCGGGGGAACGCGCGATGTTCCGTAGTTATTCCTACCAGTTTTACGAAATGGCCCATATGGCGCTCGCGCCCGCGCGTAGTGTTTCCGACGCCGCCCATTTCGTTTTCCGCAACCCGTGGAACCCCTTGTCGAACACCCCGCTCGGCAAGAACATTTCGGCCGGGGCCGAACTGTTCGAGCGGATGACACGCCGATACGGCAAGCCGACCTTCGGCCTCGACGAGATCGAGGTCGACGGCGCCGTCTATCCGATTCTCGAGGACGTCGTCTGGAGCCGGCCGTTCTGCAACCTGCTGCATTTCGTCCGCCCGGACTTTCCCCACGCCGCAGACCAGCCGAAGCTGCTGATCGTCGCGCCGATGTCCGGCCATTACGCGACGCTGTTGCGCGGAACGGTCGAGGAGTTCCTGCCCCACTGCGACATCTACATCACCGACTGGACGGACGCGCGCCTGGTTCCGCTGGCGGTCGGCAAGTTCGATCTCGACGATTACATCGACTATCTGCGCCTGATTCTCGATCACCTCGGGCCCGGCGTCCACACGCTCGCCGTCTGCCAGCCGGCGGTGCCGTTGCTCGCGGCCGTCGCGATCATGGAGGCGAACGACGACCCGAACGTCCCGGCCAGCATGACGCTGATGGGCGGCCCGATCGACACCCGCTGCAGCCCCACCGAGGTCAACAAGCTCGCCGAGAAGCGCGGGGTCGAATGGTTCCGCCGCAACGTCCTGCATCCGGTACCCTTCCCCTATCCGGGCTTCGGCCGGCAGGTCTATCCGGGCTTCGTGCAGCTTTCCGGCTTCATGGCGATGAATCTCGACCGCCACGTCAACGCCCACTTCGGCATGTTCAACCATCTCGTCGCCGGCGACGGCGACTCGGCGGAGAAACACCGCGACTTCTACGACGAGTATCTGGCGGTGATGGACATGGACGCCGCCTTCTACATGCAGACGATCGAAACCGTGTTTGTCCGGCACGAATTGCCCAAGGGCGAGATGAAGCATCGCGGCCTTCTCGTCGACCCGAAGGCGATCCGCCGATGCGGTCTGATGACGATCGAGGGCGAGAACGACGATATTGCCGGGGTTGGCCAGTGTTATGCGGCGCACGACCTTTGCGTAAACATTCCGGAGTTGAAGAAGGTCAATTATGTGCAATTGGATGTCGGGCATTACGGCGTGTTCAACGGCTCCCGCTTCCGCCACGAAATCGCTCCGCGGATGCGCGAATTCTGGGCGATGATCGACGGCCGGCCGGCCAAGCATCTCCCCGCCAAGGTCAACGCCACGAAGAAACCAAACGGGGCCAAGAAGCCGAACTTAGCCAAACCTGTCCCGATTCCGAACGTAGCGAAACCTGTCCCGCTTCCGGCATAGCGTTCTGCGCGCGGCCTCGGATGGGGCCGACGTTGGTTCGGTTTACTGTGATCCGAGGTCGTTCGCGCCTCCGAGGCGCCCGATGGTAAGCTCCGTCGGGCGAAACGGAGAGCGGCGGCATGCCAAGCGCACGGAATCTTGGCGCATGGAATCTTGGCGCATGGATTGTCGGCGCGTTTTTCGCTGTCGCGCCGGGACCGGTGCAGGCCGGACGGCTGGTGGGGTTCGCCGCTGACTACCCGCCGGGTTCGATCCTGATCAGCCAGTCGGCGCGCAGGCTCTACCTCATCCTCGATGGCGGGACGGCGATCGTCTATCCGGTCGCCGTGGCCAAACGCGGCATGGAATGGACCGGGTCGGCGCGTGTGTCGGCCAAATATGTCGAGCCCGACTGGTCGCCTCCCGAATTGGTCCGACGCGACCATCCCGGTCTGCCGGACGTCGTTCCAGGCGGCGCCCCCAACAATCCCATGGGCGCGCGAGCGATCGCGCTCGACCGCGACGAGATCGCCATCCACGGCACGACGCCGGCGATGCGCGCCTCGATCGGCACGGCCGCCTCTTACGGCTGCATCCGGATGCGGAACGAGGACGTCATCGATCTCTACAACCGCGTCCAGGTCGGCGCGCCGGTGGTGATGACGCCGTGAGTGCCGCTTCAGCTCTGCCCTGTCCACGGCACGAGCCATCGTTCGAGGGCTCGCATCGCGAACGAGAAGGCGAAGGCGCAGATGGCGATGACGCCGATGCCGACGAACACAAAGTCGGTCGCGAGGAACTGTGAGGCCGACATGACGAAATGGCCGATGCCCTGCGTGGCGGCGATGAGCTCGGCGGCGACCAACGTGCTCCAGCCGACGCCGAACGCGATTCGGGTTCCGGTCAGGATTTCCGGCAGCGCCGAGGGAAGCACGACGTCGCGCATGAGCTGGAAGCGGTTCGCCCCTAGCGAGAGCGCGGCATTGACGCGCTCGAGCGATACCGAGCGCACGCCCGCTTGCGCCGCGATTGCGATCGGGGCGAACATCGCCATAGTCAGCAGGGTGATCTTCGAGGCCTCGCCGATGCCGAGCCAGATGATCATCAGCGGCAGGTAGGCGAGCGGCGGCAGCGGCCAGTAGAATTCGATCGGCGTATCGAACACGCCCTTGGCCCAGCGGCTGAGCCCCATGAACAGGCCGACCGGCACGCCGAGCGCAAACGCGATGGCTGCGGCGGACAGGATGCGGATGAGGCTCGCGCTGACGTGTTCCCACATTGAGGCGGTGGCGTAGCCGTCCTGATAGAAGGATATCGCGGCGTTGACCACCTCTTCAGGGGTCGGCAGGAAGAGATGCGGAACGATCCGCGCCTCCGAGGCCGCCCACCAGGCGACGAGGATCACGATCCCCGTACCGATGCTGATCGGCACGGTCGATCGCTCGCCGATGCCGAAGCCGCGCATCTTCACGACGCGAACGGCGCTGGCCGGGATTTCGAGCTCGGCGTTTGTGGCGAGATCGGTCATTCAGCAGCGCTCCGATAAACTTCGTCCTGATGAACAATGGCGCGGACCCGCTCGCTGAGCTCCGTGAACTCCAGCGAAGTCTTGACCGCACGGGCGTCTCGGTCGCGCGCGAATGTGCGCACGAAATTCAGGTCGAACCGCGCGACGATGCGCCCCGGCCGCGGCGACATGACGATGAGGTGGGTGCCGAGAAACAGCGCCTCCTCGATCGAATGGGTGATGAAGAAGATCTGCTTGCCGGTGCGAGACCAGACATCGACCAGCAGCTCCTGCATCGCCTCGCGCGTCTTGCTGTCGAGCGCCCCGAACGGCTCGTCCATCAGAAGAATGGCTGGGTCGGGGGCGAGTGCGCGGGCGATGCCGACTTGCTGGCGCATGCCTCCGGACAGCTCGTAAGGCGCGGAATTGGCGAACTCCTGCAGACCGACGAGACGCAGGAGTTCGAGCGCGCGCTCGCGCCGCTCTCTCCGGCCGACGCCTGCGAATTTTAGCCCGAGCGCGACATTCTCCGCCACCGTCTTCCAGGGCAGGAGCGCATCCTTCTGGAACACGACGCCGCGCTCGGCGCCGGGCCCCTCGACCGCGTGGCCGTTCAGCGTGATCGAGCCGGACGACAGCGGCAGGAAGCCTGCCATCGCATTGAGCAGTGTGGACTTGCCGCAGCCAGAGGTTCCGAGCGCGACGACGAAGGCGCCGTCCGGAATGTCGAGGGACACCCGGTCGAGCGCGTGAACAGGCTTGCCGCCGCGGGCGGCGAAATAGACCGAAGCCTTGTCGACCCGAAGCATCGTGGGGCCTCCAAAGAAAGGCGTCGCCGGACCCCCGCCCGGCGACGCTTCCCCCCGCATCCCCCTATGGGAGGGAAAAGCTTACGAGCCGGCGCCCTTCTCGACCGCGATCACGACGTCTGGCGTGACGAAGGAGGCGTAGGATGGGAGAACGTCGGAGATCTTCTTCTGGTCCTTCAGGAAGACCGCGGTCTCCTTGAGGATCTTGGCGAGGCCCGACTTCTCGCCGCCGCCGAGCCAGGCGTCGGACGCCTGCACCTTGAGCGGCAGGAGGTTGAGGTTCTTGAGCGCGTTCGCCTGATCGGCCGCCGTTCCGCCGAGCAGAGTCGCAAGGGTCTTGGCGTTCTCGCTGTCGGGGCCCCAGGCGCCCTTATCGTTGACAAATGAGTTCTGGTATTTGGCGATCACGCCAGCGAAGGCCTTCAGGAAATCGGGATGGTCCTTGGCGAATGCGCTGGTGGCGACCCAGGCCGAGAACGTCGGCGCGCCCTTATCGGCGACGTCCTTGGACGTGACAAGCACCTTGCCGTTCTTCTTCAGTTCGTCCAGCGCCGGATTCCAGACAAAGCCGCCGTCGATGTCGCCGCGATTGTATCCGGCGACGATATCGGGATGCGGAATGGCGAAGACCTGTACGTCTTTCTCGGTCAGGCCAATGCTCTTGATCAGCGCGAGCAACTGATAATGGTCGGTCGAGACGGGCGCTGCAGCAAGCTTCTTGCCCTTGAGATCGGCGAGCGAATTGATGCCCGAGCCATTGCGCACGACCAGCGCCTCGTCCACGCCCGAGATCGAGGCGAGGTAGAAGGCCTTGACGTCGAGCCCGCGCGAGGTCGCCGCGGCGTACGGGCTCGATCCGACGTAGCCGATCTGCACATCGCCCGAAGCGATCGCAGCGAAAATCTCGGCGCCCGAGTTGAACCGGCGGAAATCGATCTGGACCCCAGTCGCCTTGTCGAACTCGCCGTTGGCGATCGCAACCGAGGAGGGAAGCGCGTCGGTCTGGTAGCCGACGACCACTTTGTCTGCGGCCTGTGCGCCAAACGCGGCGATGAAAGCCACCACGCCGACAGCTGCGGCGAGAAGTTTCGAGATCCTGACCACGGAAGTCCTCTTTGTTGGCCGTTGGGCTGAGTAACAACGCGTACGCTCTTCTGGCCAAGAGGCGGCGCGCCGCGACGACAGGCTCAACTGAGCACGCCCAGAGCTATTAGTCAACTAAGTTAGTAGACTTTATCAAGAAAGTCGTGTAAACCGACCGGGCGCAGGCCATGGAGGCCTCAGCTGCACCCTGGAGAAGGCCGTGGTATGACCCGCTTCGCCGATTTCGTCGTCGCGCCGCTGACACCCGCCATTGGCGGCCTCGTGTCCGGGCTCGACCTCTTGCGCCCAATATCCGACCGAACGATCGACAGCCTGCGGGCGGCGGTCGCCGAGCGCCACGTGCTCTTCTTTGAGAACCAGTCGCTCGATTCCGCAGCGCAACGGGATTTCGCCAGCCGCTTCGGCCGGCTCCACGTGCACCCAGTCTACAGACACGTCGAGGGCGTCCCCGAGATCACGCTGATCGAGACGCGCGCGGATTCGCTGCCCGACAACGACAACTGGCACACCGACGTCACCTTCATCGAGACCCCGCCGTTCGGGGCCGTTCTGACGCCGAAACACCTGCCGCCGAACGGGGGCGACACGCTCTGGTCGTCAACCGTTGCAGCATACAACGCGTTGTCTGAGCCGATTCGCGTCCTCGTTGACGGGCTGACCGCGGAACACGACTTCCAACATGGCTTCAGACGTCACCTCTGGGGCGTTGGCGACCGGCGCGCGGCCTGGGAGCGCGCGGTTGCAGCCAATCCGCCCGTCGTCCACCCGGTCGTGCGCACGCTCGACGACGGCCGCCGGGGCCTGTTTGTCAACGAGGGCTTCACCTCGCGGATCGTCGAGCTGACGCAAAAGGAAAGCGACGCGCTGCTCGCCTTCCTGTTCACCCACATCGCCAAACCGGAGTTCACGGTGCGTTGGCGCTGGAAGCTTGGCGACGTCGCCTTCTGGGACAACCGCTTGAGCACGCATTATGCGACGCTCGACTACCTGCCGCAGAGCCGCACCATGGCGCGCGCGGCGATTCTCGGCGATCGGCCGCGCTGAGCACGCTGCGCTCAACTATTTTCGCGGGCACGAACGGCGACCCATTTCGCGGACACGCGGTCGCTGTGCGGATTTCGCCGCCCTCAGTCGAGATGCATGGACCTCATCGCCAGGCGCACCTCCAAGGTCAGCATGACGAGCGACGCCATCAGGAGGACGAGGGCGACGATGAACATGAACGCGACGCCCCAGCGATGCTCGAGTCCGGACGCGGCGAGGGAGAAGGCCAGGATGAGCAGCGCAGCAGTGCTGAGAGCGCTGAGCACCGAGAAATAGATGGCGCGGTGCAAAAGGCGCGCCCGCTCGGCGAGCGCCGCCGTCCCTTCGGGCCATTCGGCAGCCGACGCCGGACGGGCCCGAGAGGTCGCCCCCATGGCGCGCGCCCGGTCCGCGACTCTCTGCAGGCGCGCGGTCAGGATTGACAGATATCCCGCGACAGCGCCGAGCAGGAAAGCCGGGGCCGTCGCGTGGGCGATCACCTGACTGAGCTGATCGATGTCGGAGATCCTGTCGAGCACCCTTCCTCCGCTCTCGTGTGGCGACCCCGGGCGATCGAGCAGGCGCGCCTCTGCTTGGAGGGCGACGAAGGCTGAAGTCAAATCGCCCCTTCCGCTCATAGCGGGTTTTCGCCTTCGGCGCGCGTGGGGCGTCATATTGAGCAGGACCGATTCGGCGCCGTGAGTGAGCCGCATCGACCGGCTCGCGATCGCCAGCATATCCCCCTCTTCCCTATTCCGCCGCGCCGCTTGCGCCCCCGCCGTCCCGGAACCATGATGCCTCGGGCAAGGCCGAAACCTGATGGACCGGAGCTCATGCGACTTTTCGCGCTCACGGCCGTTTTCGTCCTGGCCGCACTCCTCACCGCGCCAACCGCGCGCGCGATGACGCTGACGAGTCCCGACATCCCCCCGGGCGGCGCGATAGCGCTCGAGCAGGCATTCGACGGCGGCGAGTGCCCGGGACGCAACGTGTCTCCGGGGCTCGCCTGGACCGATCCGCCCGAAGGGACGAAAAGCTTCGCCGTCAGCATGATCGATCCGGACGCCCCGGCGGCCGGCGGCTTCTGGCACTGGTGGGCGTTCGACCTACCCGCCGGCTCGACCGGCCTCGCCAAAGGCGCCGGAAGCGGGGTGGCCCTGCCTGTCGGAGCGTCGCAGGGGCGTAACGACTTCGGTCCGCTCGGTTACGGCGGTCCCTGTCCGCCCAAGGGCAAGCCGCACCATTACGTGATCACCGTCTACGCGCTCGACATCGAGCGGCTCGGTCCGGAAGCCAGCAAATCGACCGCCGACTTCGACGCGGCGGTCCGCGCCCATGCGCTGGCGAAAGCAGCGCTGGTGGGGGTTTTCGCGTGGTGAAACGGTGGGATCCCCTCGCCCGGCGGCAGCTTGAGAGGTTCTAGTGGACCGTTCCGGCGACGAGCGCGGCGCTCACACCCCGCCGCGCGCGCCGACCAGCAGCATAAGGCCGAAGGCGAGCACCGCGAGCGAGGCGGCGAATTCGAAGGTTCGGGCGACGAGCGCGGCGCGGGTATCCTGGCTCGAGGCGAAGCGCATGGCGACGGACTTGGCGAACACCGCCATCCAGGCGAGCGCCCCGGTTGTCGCCGCGACGCCGAGCGCCATTGCGAACGTCGCCGCGATCCCGGCCGCGAAAACTCCCTGCGCAAGGGCGAAGACCAGAATCAGGATGGCGCCCGAGCACGGGCGCGCTCCGGCCGCGATCACTGTTCCGGCGGCGTCTCGCAAAGAGAGCGGACCGGAGATCGCCGCGGCGTCTGGGGCGCAGCAGAGCTCAAGGTCCGGCCCGGCGTCCGGGTCGGCGGCGCTGTAGGCCGCGGCCGACAGCGTGCGCGCCGGCGCGCTCCAGGCGACCCCGGCGAAGGCCGGCGTGGAGGCCAGCGCCCGACGGCGTTCGAAGCGCAGGCGCAGCGCGGCAATGAGCGCCCGGCCCTTGCGCCACGAGAGCCACAGCCCGATGGCGGCGACGCCTGCGGCGCTGGCTGCGGTGAGCCAGTCGGCCGCGGCGCTCATCTGCGAGGCGGTCGCGTGGAGGATCAGCGCCGCCGCGCCGACCAGCACGACCGCGACCGTCGCCTGAAGGAGGGCGGCGAGCAAGGCCATGACGGCGCCGCGGCGAAGCGAGCGCTCGTTGGCCATCATGTAGGAGGCGATCAGCGCCTTGCCGTGGCCGGGCCCCGCGGCGTGAAAGACGCCATAGCCGAGGCCCAGCGCGACCAGTCCCCAGAGCGCCAGCGGGTTCCCATGCAGCGCATGCACTTGCTCGGCCATCAGATGGGTCAGGCGCGACTGCTCGGCGATGAAATAGCCGGTGATCCCGCCTTCCGCCCCGCCGCCGCCCTCGCCCCCGCCGACGGAGAACGGCCGATGGGCGAGTTGCGCCGAAGCGGCGACGACTTGCAGGAGAAAGGCCGCGAGCGCGCGGGCGATGGTTCGAAGGGGGCGCGTCATGGGCAGGCGATGATCGCGGTACTCGCCATCTTGAAGCCGAAATTGACCCCCGGCGCGAGATTGGTGAAAAAGAACTCGGAAAGCTTGGACTTGTCGCTCTGGTCGAGGGGCTTGGGCCGCGCGACCGAGGCGGAGCACCCGGACGGGGCCGAGACGAGCGTGATCGGCGATTTGTCGTCGAACTCGAAGTCGATGAAATATTCGGGATCGGCGACGCGCAGCGTCAGAAACTTGGACGGCGGCGTCGGCTCTTTGAGCGGCACGGTGACGTGAAATTGCACGAGGTGGTCCTGCCGTTCCTCCATCCAGTAGTCCGTCACCGAGCCGAAGTCGACGGCCTTGCCGCCGATTTTGAGCGTGGTGAAATAGCCGATCTCGGCGAGGCCGCCGGCGTTCTCCCTGGCGAGCGGCGCGAACTGCTCGCGCTTGACGAGTTCGCCCGGCTTGGCGAGGCCCTGCGTCGCAAAAGACGAATACATCTCGTCGAACACCCAGTCGTGCACTACCGCCGCGATCTTGCCGTCGGGGGTGAAGTCGAGCTTGCTCCTCACCGTCACCCAAACGTGCGGATGAGCCGCCGCCGGAGCGACCGACGCGAGCGCGAGTATGAGCCCGAGCGCCGCCGTCCCTCCCTTGCCTCTCAAACCGATCAACGAATCCAGTGCTCCACAGCCCAACAAACCCACCGCGGGCGCCTCTTGCGGGCAAAGTGCGGCGACCCGATGGCGGGCGGCGATACGCCCTTATCCTTCAGCAATTCTTAAAACAATCGTTCCAGACTGACAGAATGGCGCGTTGCGTTCGGCCATTGGTTGTTGCCTCTGCGGTCGCCCTGACCCTCACGGGCTGCGGGTTCTTCGGCCGTCAGGAACGGCCGGCCTGGCGCGCCCAGGCGGAGAACGCCTGCTTCGCCCGGAACCTCGTCAAGCTCTCGGAATATATCGTCCCGTCGCACGAGATCGACGGCCCCGGCATCTGCGGGATGACGAGGCCGCTGAAGGTTTCGGCGCTCGACGACGGCAAGGTCGGCGTGGACAAGACGCTGACCATCGACTGCCCGATGATCCCGGCGCTCGAAGCGTGGCTGCGCGACATCGTGCAGCCGGACGCCGAGGCGCGCCTCGGCCAGAGGGTCGCGGCCGTCAACGTGTTCGGCGCCTATTCCTGCCGTTCGATCGACAACGAGCCGGGCGCGCGGCTGTCCGAACACGCCTTCGGCAATGCAGTGGACGTCGCCGGCTTCACCCTCGCCGACGGGCGGACGATCAAATACGTCAGCGACTGGAAGAGCGCCGGCACGCAGGAGGCCGCCTTTCTGCACGAGGCCCATGCCGGCGCCTGCAAGTATTTCACCACCGTGCTCGGACCGGGCGCGGACGTGTTCCACTACAACCACATCCATCTCGATCTGGCCAACCACGGCTCGACCAACACCGGCCCGCGCCACATTTGCAGGCCGACGCCGGAGCCGGGCCTCCTGCCGCCGCCCGCGGCGCCCGACGGCCTGCCGCCCGCGCCAGAAATCGAGGAGCCGCTCGACATCGCCGGCGTTGGCGACAAGCGCGCCGTCGCTTTGGCCCCCGCTCCGCTCGCCCCCGCGTCGCTCCCTCCCGCCTCGATCGGGCCGGAGGCTGGCCCTGACGGCGCCCTGCCGCCGCCAGTCGGCGAGACCGATCCGGCCCCGCCCGTGCTCCCCGCCGGCGCCGGCTACAGCATCGATACGTCGCCGACCTCGTCGCTCGGCGATCATGACGAGTAGGGTTGGACCTGCGGAAGACACCAAGGCGCAAGACTTCGCCATGCGTCTGCGCTGCTTGACTGGCGAACGGACACGCGGCGGCATCGCTGGCCTCGGGCCGGAGGGATTGCGCATGCGGGTCAAGGCGAACGGGGGGCGAGCGCCGGATCGGAAACGCCGGTCAATCGGCGCGGAACGCCGCTGCTGATCGCCATGCGTTTGATCGCCTCGACATTGGCGCGCGCCGCCTCGGGAGAAAGATCGGTCTCGCCGACCCCCTCGGCCTCCGCGTATTTGCCCTCGAGCGCCAGGACGAGCGCGAGGTCGCCACGGGTGGTGGCGTCCGCCCGAGGGCTCGCCGCGGCCTGCCGGAGAATGCGCTCCGCTTCGGGCAATTGCTTCGTCAGCGCAAGCGACAGGCCCATGTTGGTCAGTACGCCCGGCTCGTTCGGGGCGATCTTCAGCGCCTCGCGATAATAGCCCATGGCGGCATCGTGATCGCCCATCCGGTCGGCGACCGCGCCCTGCACTGAGAGCACATCCCATTTCGGATCGTCGGCCGTATACGCCCGGGTCAGCACGTCCTTGGCGTGAGCAAGTTGGCCGTCGTCCGCCAAAGCCTTGCCGTATTCGCCGAGCACCTGTTCATCCTTTGGCGCCTTGATCGCCGCCGCCTGCATGACGGCGACCGCCTCGCTGGTGCGGGCGAACTTGCGCAATGCGCGGGCGTAGTCGATAGAGGCCGCCTTCTCGCCCGGATTGCGTTCGTAGCGATCTCGGCACGCCTCGGCGTAGGCGCGCAGGTCCGCATCGGCTGCGGGCGCGGCCGCTGTCGCGGGCCGGATGGAGCCAGTGCGATCGCCGAAGCTGTCGCATCCGCCGAGCGCCAATGCGGCGAGGGCGAGGGCAGCGGCGGCGGCCGCCTTGAGGGGGGAGCGGCGGATGTCGGATCTTTGCGACGACACGGGAACAGACTCTTAGAGACAGACTCGACCGGCGCCGTCCTACGCGTTCGGGCTTGCCCGAGGCTGCTGGCGAAAGGCGCTGCGTCATTGACGCCGTGAGGCAGGCGGTCGTCGTCGGCAACAAAGGCGCCGCCGAACATTGACGTGTTTGCTGCCGGACGGCTTGATTTTGGCGCCTGTCGAGTTGGGCGCCTGTGGGTCCGTCATCGCGAGGAGTTGCGGACTTGATCCGCGGGGACGGTGATCTCCAAGAGCGATTCTAAAAGTCCCCCGTGGGTTGTTTCTCATTCGTTTTTTTGGACAGAGAGGAGATCGGGCGGGATGGTGAAGGTAGCGAGGGCTTCGAGGAGGTCGGACCAGGCGGGGAAGACGACGAAGCTCGTCAAGGTTGCGATATAGGCGAAGAAGCTGGTTCGCTTTTCCGCCGCTTCTCTGGCCTTGCGCCAGGGCGGCTCGGTGAGGTCGAGCACGGTGTGCCAGGCGAAGGCGAGCATGTTGAGGGCGGCGAGCGTCATGGCCAGATAGGTCTCGCCATGGCCGAAATTGTGTTCGAGTTCGTAGCCGTGGTTTTTCAGGACGTTGAAGCTTTCGTTCTCGATCTTCCACCTCGCGCGGCCGCAGACGACAATCTCGGCGACGTTGGCTTTTGTGACCGGCAACGAAGTGACGAAGGCCGTCCTGTATTTCACGACGCCCTTGGCGTCCAAAATCTTGAAGCCGATCCAGTTGATCAGCACGGCGTCCTCGCCGTCGCGCAACGGGACCTTTTCGATGAAGCGATAGCGGTGCGTTTCGTGCGTCTTGCCCTTGCGGACCTTGACCTCGTGGCGCTCGAACTCGCAGCCGTCGATGAAGTCGTAGAGCGCCTTGTGCGAGGTCTCCTTGCAGGTGAAGAGGAAATCGTCGCCGCTTGCGACGAGCCTCTCGACCACGCTCTGGCAGGCGAACAGATCGTCGGCGAGATACACCGGGCGCAACGGTTTCAGGCGCGCGCCGTGCTTCTCATGCCAGCGTTTGACGGCGTTGCGCTCGCAGTCCTGCTTCTCAGCGCCGTCCTGCTTGACGATGAACTCGGGGCTCAGGGGGACGACCTTGGAATGTCCCGGCGCGACCACGGTCGCGGCCAGCATGGAATGATAGCTCTCGATCTTGCCGTTGCCGCGTTTGCGCGTCTGGCAATGCGGGCAAGTGATCTTCTGGCTGCAGAAATACTCGGTCCCGTCTAGCGCCACGAGCGTCCGCCCGCCCAGACGCCCGAAGGCCTCGCGCATTGCGGGTTCGAACAGCAGCCGCTCCATGTTCTCGAAGCAGGGCGCGAGCAGAGCAGGGTCCGCGCCGTCGAGCATGTCCCTGATGTAATTGTCGGAAGGGATTTTCTCAATTCCGAACAAGGTCTGGCAGTTGGACCGTCCCTGGCCTCTCTCCAGCGCCCGCTGGAAGGACAGAAACGACGCGCTCTGCATGAAGAACAGGGCGAACGCCGACAGCCCGAAATCCGCCATGGCGATATTGCCGCTCCGCCCCTTGCGAGGGTCCGGGAACCCAGCGCAAACCGCCCTCAGGCCAGAAAGTAGCCCCGCCAAAATCTCCATCCCCAGCGTGAATCATGTTTCCCCCGATTTGTGAATCTGGAGGGTTATGTGAGGTCGCCGGCGCACAGGTTTGTGGGCCAGGGAAGGCGACCTCACATAAGCCGGATTGAACGAAGGCGCGGGCCGGTCAGGCGCTATGGGGAAAGCGCGCGAGGGCGCTCGGGTTTGACGGCGCGTCTTTGCCCTGCGCGTTCAGCTGGAGGAGACCGTTGAGCGGTTCGGAGGCGCGGCGGCGGGATTCGGGCGCGCTCTGGAGGGTTAGCAGAGAGGGGATCTGGGTCGAAGCGGAGCGGCGACGGCAAGAAGCCTCATCGCCGGCGGCTTGAGCGGCTTGGTGGTGGGGGCGAGGACGGGCGATCGAGGTGGGGGCGAGACTCGAGGTCATGATGTGTCGCAGCGGAATGCGGCGGCCGGGTCAACGAGGCCGATGCGGCGCATGAGACCGCCGCAATCCGGGCAGCGGGCAAACGGCTCGCGGGCGTGTTTGTCTGGCTGTGGCTCGCTGGCGGCGGCGGGCTCGCCGGTCGGCTGGGGCTGAAGCAGGCGGCGCAAGCGCGCGAGGCTCTCGCCTCGGTCGCCCTTGGCGAGAAAGCCGTAGTGCCGGATGCGGTGAAAGCCGTCGGGCAGGACGTGGAGCAGGAAACGCCGGATGAACTCGTGCGGGGCGAGGCGCATGACGCGGGGGCGCCCGCCGCGACGATAGTCCTTGTAGGAGAACGCGACTTCATCGTCGCCGACGACTACGAGCCTCGTATTGGCGATGGCGGTTCGATGCGTGTAGCGGGCGAGATAGGCGAGCACGCGCGCGGGTCCGCCGAATGGCGGCTTGGCGTAGACGACGAAGGGGCCTTGGCGCAGAGCGCGCATGCGTTCGGCGAACGCGGCGGCCTCGGCGAGCGGGACCAGGTCGCCGAAGAAACCGAGTTCGCCGCGCCGGAAAGCGGTTTCCAGGCCGTCGAGGAACAGGCGGCGGAAGGTCTTCGACAGGGCGCGGACGGAGAGCAGGAAGTTGGGTTTGCAGACCCATCGCTGACCATCGAGGGCAACGCCGCCGCCGGGAACCAGACAATGGACATGGGGGTGGTGGGTCAGCGTCTGTCCCCAGGTATGCAGGACGGCGATGAGGCCGATCCTGGCGCCCAGACGCTCGGCGGCAAGCGTCATGAGCGCCTGGGCGGCGGCGCGCATCAACAGGCCGTAGACCGTTTGCTTGTTCTGGAAAGCGATCCCGGCCGCCGCCGGCGGCAGGGTGAAGACCACGTGGAAGTAGGGAACCGGCAGCAGTTCGGCCTGACGAGCAGCGAGCCACTCCGCGCGCGCCGACCCCTGACACTTCCCGCAATGGCGGTTTCTGCACGAGTTGTAAGCGATGCGGGTGAGCCCGCAATCGTCGCAGAGCTCGACATGACCGCCGAGCGACGCCGTGCGGCAGGCCGTGATCGCTCCGATCACGCGCCGCTCGACGCGCCCGAGATGTCCGGCGTTCGCTCGTTCGTAAGTCTCGCCGTGACGGTGGAAGACATCGGCCAGTTCGAACGCCGGCCGCGCCGTCACCGGCTACTCCGGCGGCGTCACCTGCAGCGAGAGCCGGTCGAGAGGGCTCTCAGTCCTGGCGATCACCTGCGATGACACGTGCGTGTAGCGCGCCGTCGTCGACAGATTCTCGTGTCCGAGCAAGACCTGGATGATGCGAATGTCGACGCCGCTCTCCAGGAGATGGGTCGCGAAGCTGTGGCGCAGAACGTGCACGCTCACGCGCTTGTCGATGCCGGCCGCGACGCGCGCCGAACGGCAGGCGGCGTGCAGGACCGTCGGCTCGATCGGCCTGTGCTTGTCGCGACCCGGGAACAAAAACCGTTCGGGATGCGCGAGACGCCAGTAGCTGCGCAGGATGCCGAGCAATTGCTCGGACAACATGACGTAGCGCTCCTTGCCGCCCTTGCCGCATTCGACCCGGATGACCATGCGGTCGCTGTCGATGTCGGGCGCCTTCAGGCCGACGACCTCTGACACCCGCAAGCCTGCGGCATAGGCGGTGGTCAGCGCGACCCGAGCCTTGAGGCTCGAGACGGCTTCAAGAAAGCGGACGACTTCGCCGGCGCTCAACACGGCCGGCAGCTTGCGCGGCTCGCGGGCGTAGGCGATCCGCTCCGGGATCGCCTCGTCGCCGAGCGTCACCCCGTAGAAGAAACGCAGCGCGCACACGACCTGATTGAGCGACGCCCAGGAGATCCCTTTCGAGATCAAATGCACCTGGTAGGCGCGGACGTCTTCCAACCCGAGCCGATCCGGCGAATGGCCGAAATATCGGCTGAACTTCGAAACCGCGTGGATGTACGATTGCTGGGTCGCCGGCGACAGATTGCGGATCGTCATGTCCTCGACCATCCCGCGACGCAGAGGGCTCATCTCGGCCATCTGAAACTCCTGCCTGAGAGGGGGCTACTGAACACCCCATCCTCTCAGGCAGGAGGACATTCACTCCATCCCGCCGATCATCCGCTCGCTTCCGCTTCCGCCGCGATAGCGGCTTCGTTCAATCCCAAAAATGAACCACTTTTAGAATTGCTGGATCTCCAAGTCGCCGGGGAACGCGTAGGACAATTTAGCCTAAAAGCAGCGGTTGGCCGATCTGACGTTTTGGCGGTCTGCGATTTTTCGCGCTTTGGTTGCATCAACTGGGCGCGGGGGCGGCGCGCGGAGCAGCTGTTGAAGAACGCCTGGAACCAGCGCCCTCTCCGTCCGATTCCTTGAGCCGCCCCACGGTAATGTCCTGATTCGCTCTTATAGCGTTAGCTGTTGGTACGGTAAGCGCCTTGGCCGAGCGCTGCGCGCATCCAGCTGTGTGGATTTGGTTCTGCGGAGGTTTCGAGAGCGCGGCGCCAACCCAGATAGTTGGGCAGGTTCGTGGTCGCGACGCCGTGGAAGCGGCGCAACCACTCCTTGAGACGCGAATGGTAGGCGTTGACGTTGTTGATGTGGATTTCGGGCTCCCCGGGCAGCGGCTTTCCCGGGGCGGGAACGACGCGGACGGGAATTTTGGCGCGCCGGGCGAAAGCGCACAAAGGTCGGCCGCCGTCGCAGACGAGCAGGTTTGCCGGCGACATGGCGCTCGAGAGCGCTTGGGTTATGCACGCAGCCGTGTCCTCGGGCAGGACGGCGTCGATCGTGGCGCCGGAACGGTCGCGGGCCACGAGAACGGGGATATTGTCGGAAAAGGCGCCCGGATGTCTCGCCTTGCCGCCGCGTTTGCGGGCTTTGCGCGCCAGACCGGAGCGCCGGCCTTTGAACGATTCGAGAATGAAGGTTTCGTCCGCTTCCACAACCCCCCGCAACGTCTGCGGCTTGTCGAGCGCCGGGGCGCTCAGGAACCGATGCCGCCAACGATAGGCCGTGGTCGGGTGGACGCCGCAGCGCTCGGCCGCCTTGGCGAGGCTGACGCTCTCGATCATCGCCTGCGCCTGGTCGAGCCAGCGATCCTTCTTGCGCAACCGAGCCATCGCCGTCCCGGTCGCGGCGTTGAAGGTGCGCCCGCACGCCTTGCAGCGATACCTCGGCAAGCCGTGCGACCGACCCCAGCCGACAATCTCATCGGCGCCGCAATGCGCGCAGCCGAGACGCTCGACCTTGTCCTCGCCGATCGTCGCCAACACGTCCCGCTCGATCCCCAAAGCCTTTCGCCGCACCCCCTTTCCGGTCGACAACGCCGCCTCCGGCCGAGCCTCGGCAGACGGCGGCGCGCCGACATCACCGGATCGCCGCGCAAACTCCCCAAGTTCGATGAGCGTCAGCGCCATCTGCTCGTCGCTCAACCGCCCTATCCCCGAAAGCCAGCCGGCAAACTCTGCCGCATCCATCGCTAAACCCTCCGCCCCGAACCGTCCCCCCATCCTTTACCACGTGCCAACAATTAACGCTATAAGAGCCTCCTGATTGCTTTATCGTTTCTGGTTTATGCGACAACTGCTTCGGGAACGCGGAAGTCCGTGCTATGTTAGCTCTCATCGGACAATGAGGCCGCAAGGGGGCGGCCAAGCGAGGACGAAATGAACGAGGCTCGACTGCTGATTGCGGCCGACGCAATTCAGCCGGCGCGGCGCGGACATGGGCGCGCTGCGGCGCTTCGTGGCGGCCGTCAGGGCCGCCTGCGGCGATTGGCGCGCTCGCAAGCTTTTTTTTCCGTCTCGTCCGCCCGTAACCCCTTGATAAGTACCGATTCGCGGAAATTTTTTGCAACTTTTGGAAAGTAATGGAAATTATTTGAAGTCCCCGCGCAAAGAAATGGAAATTTTTGGAAAGCTTCGGAAGGAAACTGAAATCGCGCCGCCGGGCGCGCTCGAACCGGTCGTGCAGCGGACAGTTGGCGACCGTGTAATCGTATGTTCACAGCGGGGAAGCGCCGTCTTGAGCCGCCCGCCCCCGCTTATCCGGCGAAGGGCGAATTGGAAATGTCGCCGCAACCCCTTGGAAAAGCTCAAAACGGACTCGAAAATGGCGGGGCGCCGGTTCAAGCCGCCGGCGTGGCCTTGCGAAGCAGCGTCGAAGACAGCTCCGACCGCGGCCCGTGCAGAAAGACGAGGGCCGGCGGCCGCCGGCCGGCGAGCCGGAGCGCGTCGCGTTCGGGCGTCCGCCAGGGCGCGAGCGCGATCGCGGCGGGGCTGGACATGGCTCTCAGCGTCGAGCCCGGTCGGTCGACGACGGCGATCGGGGTCAGGTCGGCGATGGCGCGCCAGTGCCTCCAGAGGTGGAACTGCCCCAGATTGTCTGCGCCCATGAGCCAGACGAAGCGCGCGCCCCGGGCGCGGCGGGCGAGCCAGGCGAGCGTGTCGTAGGTATAGCGCGCGCCAATTTGTGCCTCGATGTCGGTGATGGCCACGCGCGGACCGGCGATAAGTCCGCGCGCGGCCTCGACCCGCTCCTGCAGGGCCGCCAGTTCGGCCGGAGACTTCAGCGGATTGCCCGGCGTCACTAGCCACCACACCCGGTCGAGGCCGAGCCGCGTCAGCGCCAGCCGCGTCACCAGCGCATGGCCCTCGTGCGGCGGGTTGAACGAGCCGCCGAGCAGCCCGATGCGCATGCCGGGCTGGAACGGCGGCAGGCGAGGAACCTGGGTCACGCAGCCCCCTGCTGGGCCAAAAGCTCGGCCTGACGTTCGGCGGTCAGCGCATCGACGATCTCGTCCAGCCCTTCGCCCTCCATGATTCGGTCGAGCGAATAAAGCGTCAGGTTGACCCGGTGGTCCGTCACCCGACCTTGGGGGAAGTTGTAGGTGCGGATGCGCTGTGACCGGTCGCCCGAGCCGACCTGCGAGCGACGCTCCTCGGCCCGCTCGGCGTCAAGCTTCTGGGTGCGTGCGTCGAGGATGCGCGACCGCAGGAGCGCCATGGCCTTCGCCCGGTTGCGGTGCTGCGACCGCTCCTCCTGCATCGCGACCACGATCCCGGTCGGCAGATGGGTGATGCGGATCGCCGATTCGGTCTTGTTGACGTGCTGCCCGCCGGCGCCGCTCGAGCGCATGGTGTCGATCTTGAGGTCGGCCTCGTTGATGACAAGGTCCGCTTCCTCGGCGAGCGGCAAGACCGCAACGGTGGCGGCCGACGTGTGAATGCGCCCCTGTGTCTCGGTCGCCGGCACGCGCTGCACCCGGTGCACGCCGCTCTCGAACTTCAGCCGCGCGAACACGCCCCGTCCCGAGATCTGCGCCACGATTTCCTTATAGCCCCCGGCAGTCCCCTCGCTGGTCGAAAGCGTCTCGACGGTCCAGCGCTTCGACTCCGCATATTTGACATACATGCGGAAAAGGTCGCCGGCGAACAAAGCCGCCTCGTCGCCTCCCGTGCCGGCGCGCACTTCGAGGATCGCGTCGCCCTCGTCGGCCGCGTCCTTGGGCAGGAGCGCGATGCGGATGGCCTTGGCCATCGACTCGGACGCGGACTCGGCCGCGGCGAGTTCGTCAGCCGCGAGCGCGCGCATCTCGGGGTCGAGCGCGGCATCGGCGAGGAGAGCAGTCAGGTCCGCCCGCTCTTTCTCCTTGTCGCGGAACGCCCTGATCGCAGCCACGACCGGCTCGAGGTCGTTGAGCTCTCGCGAGAGCGTCGAGTATTCGGCGCCGGCGACCCCTTCGGTCAGGCGGGCGCCGATTTCCCCGTAACGGCGCAGGATGAGATCGAAATTGTGGGTGGCGGCCATGGTCGGGAACCGGAAGAAAGGAAGCGAAAGCCGGCGGCGCTAGAGCCGCACGCCGTTGCGCTCGGCGAGTTCTCGCAAGGGTTCGCGCAGCGAGGCGTCGTTGCGGCCTTCCGTAAGCATCGCCGCGACCGCCCGCGCCGTTTCCTTGACATTGAGCGTCAGGATCATTGCCTTGACCGGCCCGATCGAGGTCGCCGACATGGAGAGCTGGCGATAGCCGATCGCCGTCAGCGCCATCGCCTCAAGCGGGCGGCCGCCGATTTCGCCACACAAGGTGACCGGCGTGCCGGCGCGCGCCCCGGCTTCGACGATCGATCGCAGGGCGCGCAGAAAGCCTACGCTCAGCGGGTCGTAACGGTTCGCGACCCGGCGGTTGTCGCGGTCGACGGCGTAGAGATACTGCATCAAATCGTTCGAGCCGACAGACAGAAAGTCGGCCTGGGCGGCGATCTCGTCGAGCTGCCACAAAAGCGACGGCACCTCGACCATGACCCCGAGCTGCGTCGTGAGCGGCGGCTCGTAGCCGTGGCTCGCGCTCCAGCCGAGCTCTCGGTCGAAGAGAGCCCGCGTCCGCGTGTACTCCTCGACGGTCGAGACCATCGGAACCATGATCTTGAGGTCGCGCCCGGCGGCGGCCCGGACAAAGCCGCGCAGCTGCATGCGCAGCAACGCCGGGCGGTCGAGGCCGATGCGCAGGGCGCGCCATCCGAGCGCCGGGTTCTCCTCCTCGAGCCCCTTCATGTAAGGCAGCAGCTTGTCGCCGCCAATGTCCAGAGTGCGGAAGGTGACCGGCCGGTCGCCAGCAGCGTCGAGGATCGAGCGATAGAGCTCTTCCTGGACGCCCGGCCTCGGGAAGCGCGGGGCCAGCATGAACTGCAACTCGGTGCGGAACAGGCCGATCGATTCGGCGCCGGTTTCGACCAGGTGCGGCATGTCGACCAGGAGCCCAGCATTCATGTGGAGCCCGATCCGAACGCCGTCGAGGCTGACCGTCGGCACGTCGCGGAGCGCGCGATATTGCGCTTGCTTGCGCGCGCGCATTCGCGCCCGTTCCGCATAGGCCGCCTCGACGTCCGGAGGCGGGCGCAGATAGACCTCGCCGGAATCGCCGTCGACGATGATCGCGTCGCCGTGCTCGACAATCTCGGTCACATTGGGGACGTCGCTGACCGCAGGGATCGCGAGCGCCCGAGCGACGATCGCGACATGGCTCGAGGCGCCCCCCTCCTCGAGCACCAAGCCGCGCAGGCGGGAGCGATCGTAGTCGAGCAAGGCCGCCGGGCTCATCGACCGCGCGACCAGAATTGCGTTTTCGGGCAGTTCCTCCGGCAGCAGTACGAGGCTCTGGCCCGCCAGCTGATGCAGCAGTCGGTTTGCGATATCGGTGAGATCGTGGAGCCGGTCGCGCAGATAAGGGTCTGTCTGCCGCTGCAATTTGGCTCGCGCGTCGTTCTGGACCCGCTCGACCGCGGCTTCGGCGGTCAACCCCGAACTCACCGCTTCGCGCAGCCGGCGCAGCCAGCCCCGGTCGTGCGCAATCATCCGGAAGGCTTCCAGCACGTCGCGATGTTCGCCCGACCGGCCGTCGTCGCTGCGGTCGATCAGTTCGTCGACCGACGCGCGCATGGCGCTGATCGCCGACTCGAGCCGCTGCAGCTCGGAATCAACGTCGTCCGCCACAATCTTCGATACCGCCACGCGCGGCTGATGCATCACGACATGACCGAGGCCAAGCCCCTCGGCGATGCCGAGCCCCTTCGTCGCGCGCGGATTGCGAAGGGCGATCGGCGCGCCCTGCGTGGCGATCGCCTGAAGCTCGCCCGATGCGATCATTTCGGCGAGCAACATCGCCGTCGTCTGCAAGGCCTCGACCTCTTCTTCCGAATACGTGCGCCGGGCCCGATTCTGCACGACCAGGACTCCGATCGTGGCGCCGCTTCGGAGCACTGGAACGCCTAGAAATGACTGGTAGATCTCTTCGCCGGTTTCGGGCTTGTAGGAGAAGGCCGGATGGTGCTGCGCATCCGAAAGCGCGAGCGGCTCTGCGCTGGAGGCGATCAGTCCGACGAGACCCTCGCCCGGCTCCATCGTCGTCAGATGGACAGCCTCGCGGTTCAGACCTTCGGTGGCGAACAGCTCCATCGCGCCGTCCGCACGGACAACATACAGCGAACAGACCTCCGCAACCATGTTTGAGGCGATCAGCACGACAATGCGGTCGAGACGCGCCTGCGCCGTGACGGGCTCCGCCATGACTTCGCGAAGCCGCCGCAGCAACAGACGGGGTCCGCCCGGCGCCCGCATTCAGGAACGTCCTCTTCTCTCGTCCGACGGTCCGTCGGCGTTAAGGGCCATGCAATCCACGGGCCGGACGCGAGCCGCCGACCGAACACGCTCCGAGGACCCGATCGTCCTCCAGCCTAAGCGCGGTATAGAAACGATTTTCGAGTCCGGCAAGGGCCGCCCCGTCCTTAGGCGCTCGACCCTCACGTTGGGTCCGGCGCCTCCCTCAGGGGGCGCGCAACAGCGCCGCCGCGGTCGCCGCCGTCGTTGCACGCTTGGCGAGAACCTCGTCGAGCCAGTCCGGCCGCATCTCCGGGACCGAAGACAACAGCAGCTCGGTATAGGGGTGGTAGGGCGGCGCGAAGACAGTCGCTGTGTCGCCGCTTGCCACAACCTTGCCCTTGAGCATCACCACAACCTTGTTGGCGATCCGTTTCACCGTGCCCAGATCATGCGTGATGAAGAGATATGCAACGCCCAATTCATCCTGCAGCTTTTTCAGCAGCCTGAGAATCTCCTCGCCGACCAACTGATCGAGCGCGGACGTAACCTCGTCGCAGATGATGAGGTCGGGCTCCGCAGCGAGCGCCCGCGCAATCGACACGCGCTGCTTTTGCCCGCCCGAGAGCTCGCTGGTCTTGCGGGTGATGAACGCCTCAGGCAGATCCATCTGCCGGAGCAGTTCGAGGACGCGTTTGCGCACCTCGGCGCGTGAACGTTTGAAATAGAACGCTACCGGCCTCCCGATCGTGTCTAACAGCGTGTGCTGGGGGTTCAGCGCGACATCGGGCATCTGATAGATCATCTGCACCCGCCGCAACTGGTCCCTGGCCCGGCTTTGCAGAAGCGGGAGCAAGCTCACACCATTGAAACGAACGTCCCCCGAAGTGCGCGACAGCAGCCCGGTGACTACGCGGGCCAGGGTCGACTTGCCCGATCCCGATTCGCCGACGACGGCGACTGTGTCTCCCCGGCGCACCTCGATGCTGACGTCATCGATGACTTTGGGTTTTCCGGGGTAATCGGCGCTGACGTGCTCGATCGCAAGGATTGGGGCCCCCGCTTGTCCGACCCCGGCAAAGGGGTGGCCTGCGACCCGTTCCCGTACAAGACGACGGGTGTACTCCTCCTTCGGGTCCTGCAGGATCCGCCGCGAGTCGCCGAACTCGACCATCTTGCCGCGCCTGAGGACCATGATGCGGTCGGCGACTTGCGCGACGACTGCGAGGTCGTGGGTGATATAGAGCGCCGCGGTCCCATGCTCGCGGATCAGTTTGCGGAAGGCGGCAAGGCATTCGACCTGCGTGGTGACGTCGAGAGCCGTCGTCGGTTCGTCGAAGACGAGGACGTCCGGTTTTGCGACCATCGCCATCGCCGCCATCACCCGCTGCAACTGGCCGCCTGAGACTTGGTGCGGATAACGTCCGCCGATTGTCTCCGGACTTGGCAGATCGAGTTCCTTAAACAGAGCGATCGCGGCGGCCCGCGCTTCGGAGAGGCCCATGACGCCGTGGCGAACCGAGGCTTCGCAAACCTGCTCCATCAGCGTATGCGCGGGATTGAACGAGGCCGCCGCGCTTTGCGCAATATAGGCGATCTTGGAGCCGCGGAGCGCGCGCCGCTCATCCGGACCGATTGTTCGGATGTCCGCGCCGCCGAAGATGATGCCGCCGCCGACGATGTGACAGCCGCGACGCGTGTAGCCCATCGAGGCGAGTCCGATGGTCGATTTGCCGGCGCCGGACTCGCCGATGAGGCCGATCACCTCGCCGCGGCACAGTTGTAGGGAAACGTCGTCGACCAGCACCGGTCCATCGCCAAGGTCGGTGCGCACCATGATGCGGATGCCGCGAATGTCGAGGACGATCGAGCCGTCCTTGGGCCTCGAAGGGCTTCGAGGGTCTACGCTCATGCGCTGCCTCCCTGACCGCGCGAGTGGATTGCCAGCATCCAGTCGACCACGAAATTGACGCCGATCGTCAGAAGCGCGATCGCGGCTGCGGGATAGAGCGGCGCGACGGAGCCGAAATTGATCATGTCACGATAGTCCTTGACCATGCTGCCCCAGTCCGCGGCTGGCGGCTGAACGCCGAGGCCGAGAAAACTCAGGGCGGCGATGAACAGAAAGGTAAAGCAGAATCTGAGGCCGAATTCCGCCGTCAACGGAGCGACTGCGTTCGGCAGGATCTCTCGAGTGATGATCCACCACCAACCTTCGCCGCGCAACCGCGCCGCCTCGACGAATTCGAGGCTCACGAGCCCAACCGCGACCGAGCGGGCGAGCCGAAACACTTTCGTCGAATCAAGCACAGCGATCGTGACGATGAGCACTGGGAGTCCCGAGCCGAGAACGGACAGCACCACAAAGGCGAAGATGAGCGTCGGCATCGACAATATGAGATCGACAAGGCGCGACAGCGCCTGATCGACCCATCCTCCGGACACAGCTGCGCCAAATCCGGTAATGATGCCGATGGCGAACGACAACGCCGTGATCACGACTGAGAGTCCGATCGACATGCGCGCGCCATAGATGAGGCGGCTCACGAGATCTCGCCCGAGATTGTCGAGGCCGAGCCAGTGCTGCCCGTCGGGGTCGGCCCACGCGTCGCCAAGCACCGTCGTCTGGTCGTAGGGTGCGATCAGGGGCGCGAAGATCGCGATGATGAGGTTCAGTACGATGATCGCGAGGCCAATCTGGGCGGTAATGCTAAGCTTGTGCCCCAGAATTCGCATGAATGGCCTTAGCGCGGCTGCCGGAGGCGCGGATTCGAGAGAATGGCAAGAATGTCGGCGACCAGATTGAGTAGGATGAAGGCCGCGGCGAAGATCAGTCCGCACGCCTGCACCACCGGGACGTCGTGTTTGGAGACCTCGTCGACCATCAACTGTCCGAGGCCCGGATAGACGAAGACTGTCTCGACCACCACCACGCCGACGATGAGATAGGCAAGGTTCAGCGCGACGACCGAGATGATCGGCGCGAGCGCGTTGGGCAGGGCGTGGCGAAGCACGATGCGGGTCTTCGTCAGCCCCTTGAGAATCGCCATTTCGATATACGGGCTGGCCATCACAGCGAGGACGGACGCGCGCGTCATGCGCATCATGTGCGCGACGATGACGAGCACCAGAGTCAGCATCGGCAGGAATGTGGTGCAAAGCCGATCCGGGAACGAGGTATCGGACGAAACATTCGCGAGCGAGGGAAACCAGCCAAGATCGACCGCAACGTATTTGATTAGGAGGTAGGCGAGGAAATATTCCGGCACGGAGATTGTCATTAGGGTCAGAACATTGACCAGACGGTCGAACGCGCTGTCCTGCTTGATGGCGGCGGCGAGACCGAGGCCGACGGCGACCGGAACCGCGACGACCGCCGCGTAAGCAGCGAGAAACATGGTGTTGCCGAAGCGCGGAGAGATCTCTTCGAGGACGTCGCGCCCATTGGCGAGCGAATGGCCGAAGTCCCCGCGCAACGCGCCGAACAGCCAGGCGAAATACCGCACGATCGCCGGCTTATCGAGGCCAAGCTCGGTCCTGAGATGTGCGAGATTCTCCGGCGTCGCCGAGTTTTGCAGAATCGCGGAGGCGAGATCGCCTGGCAAGATCTCCGTGCCGATGAAGATGAGCGCGGACGCGGCCAATAGCGTCAGGACCCCGAGCATCGACCGCTGAAGGATCAGCCTTCCCACTCTGGACCTGCCTCTATCCTCGCGCCAGGAAAAGCACGCCCGACGCTCGGCCCGGGGCGCGATTTTGTCTCGAGGGTCGGCCGCTACGACTTCAGCCAGGCCTTATCAAGAATCATGCCGTTGTCCATGTCGAAGCCGCCATGGGGGGTATGGCCGCCAACCTTGCTGCTGTGGGCGTCCAGCCAGTCGCGGAAGGCCGGAATGAGGGCGCCGCCGTCGTCGCTGAGCATCGCCTGCATCTCCCAAATATAGGCCTTGCGCTTGGTTTCGTCGGTTTCCGCGCGCGCGTCCGACAGCAGCTTCTCGAACTTGTCGTTCTTCCAGTGCGTCTCGTTCCACGGCGCGTTGGCTGCGAACGCCACGGCGAGCATCTGGGTGGCGGCCGGCCGCCCGCCCCAGTAGCTGGCGACGAACGGACCCTTGAGCCATACATTGTCGAAATAACCGTCCGCCGGCTCTTTCTTCACGTCCAAGTTGATCCCCGCCTTCGCCGCGTCCGCCTGCACCAAAGTCGCCATATCGACCGCGCCGTTGAACGCCGCGTCGGAAGCCTCCAGCACGATCTTGGGATCGGCGAGCCCCGCCTTCTTGAAATAATAGGCGGCCTTGTCGGGATCGTGCTCGCGCTGGGGGAGTTCGCTATTGAAGTAGGGATCGGTGCGGGGGATCGGATGATCGTTACCGAGCGTACCGTAGCCGCTGAACAGCGCCTTGAGGATCTGCTCGCGGTCAATCGCATATTTTATCGCATTACGGATGTCAGGGTTGGCGTAGGGCTCCTTGTCCACCATCATCGCCATGATCGTGAACCATCCGCCGGGCGCACGCACGACCTCAATCTTCGGAGCCTTGGAGAGGAGGCCGACCGCCTTGTGGTCGACGCGATTGACCGCGTCGACCTGGCCGGAGATCAGTGCGTTGAGGCGAGCCGAACTGTCATTGATGACGGTTACGTCCGCGCCGTCCAGCCAGCCGCGACCCTCCTTCCAATAATCGGGGCGCCTCTTGAGTACGATGCGCACGCCAGGGTCGAATTTCTCGAGCGTGAATGGGCCGGTGCCGACCGGCTTGGCCCAATCCTTGAACTCTTTTGGGATCATCAGCAGATGATAGTCGGTCAGGGTGGAGGGGAAATCCGCGTCGGGCGAGGAAAGCGTCACCTGAATCTGATTTTGGTCGAGTTTCTTCACGTCCTGGACCACCTTCATCGGCCCAGCCGCGCCGGACTTGGTGTCTCCGCGGTGAAGGTTCAGCGAGTAAACCGCATCGTCCGCGGTGAAGTCCTGACCGTTCGAGAACTTGATCCCCTTCCGCAGGTTGAAGATCCACTCGGCGGCGCCACTCTTCGGCTCGAAGCTCTCCGCGAGTTCCGGGTGCGGCTTGCCGTCCTGGCCCCACTCCACGAGGCCGTTGAAGAGACCGTGGCTGACGTCGATCATCACCGAATTGTTGTAGGAGGTGACGTCGACGCTGTCGGTCGTGCTGCCGCCGGCGAGGCCCAGACGCAGGACGCCCCCCTTCTTCGGAGCGTCCTCGGCCGCTCTGGTGGCGCTCCCGAGCATCGTCGAGATCGTGCCGCTGGTGGCGCCGAGCGCGGCGGCGCGCCCGATGAACTCGCGCCGCGAGACGCCGCCTTCGGCGAGACGCGTGTTCCAGGTGTCCAACTCGCTCATTTGCGCTTCTCCCATGTCTGGCCCCGCGCCTGTTTCACCAGCAGCCACGCCCCTAACGACGATCGTCTCGTCCCCCGGCCGTCATTGTCCTGTTTGCCATCCACGTCTGTCAATCGGGATCGGTCGAGGACGTCGTCCTTCGCCCGGCCGCCGGCCCCCGAGCGCTTTGCCGCGAGAGACGTCGCGCCGAACAGCTTTGGCGCTTCGCGTTGACTTGAGGTGCAGCCAAGACTAGGGGTTTCGCCCGCAGATCGCCGAGCAAAAGCGCTCGCGCTTCAGGGATGGGCCTCGCTCATGAAGATTCTCGTGCCCGTAAAACGGGTGGTGGATTACAATATCAAGATCCGGATCAAGTCGGACGGTTCGGGCGTTGAACTCGCTAACGTCAAGATGTCGATGAACCCGTTCGACGAGATCGCCGTCGAGGAGGCGCTTCGCCTCAGGGAGGCGGGGAAGGCGACCGAGGTCGTGGCGGTTTCGATCGGGCCGGCGCAGGCGAGCGAGACCATCCGCACGGCGCTCGCGATGGGCGCCGACCGCGGGATCCTGGTCAAGACGGACGCGCCGGTCGAGCCCCTGGCGGTGGCCAAGATCCTCAAGGGCGTCGTGGCCGACGAGCGGCCGGGTCTGGTCGTCCTGGGCAAGCAGGCGATCGACGACGACTGCAACCAGACCGGCCAGATGCTGGCGGCGCTGACCGGCTACGGCCAGGGCACGTTCGCCTCCAAAGTCGTCGTCGGCGACGGCTCGGTCGAGGTGACGCGCGAGGTCGACGGTGGCGTCCAGACGGTGTCCTTGAAGCTTCCTGCGATCGTCACCACCGACCTGCGGCTCAACGAGCCGCGGTACGCGTCGCTTCCCAACATCATGAAGGCGAAGAAGAAGCCGATTGCGGAGAAGACCCCGGCCGACTACGGCGTCGACGTGGCGCCGCGGCTGAAGGTGGTCAAGACGGCCGAACCCGGCGGCCGCAAGGCGGGCGTGAAGGTGAAGTCAGTCGCGGAGCTGGTGTCGAAGCTGCGCGAAGAAGCGGGAGTGATCTGACCATGGCGACTCTTCTCCTGGCTGAAGTCGCGGGCGGAAGCTTGAGCGACATGACCGCGCGGGCGCTGACCGCCGCGCTCGAGATCGGGCAGCCGGTCGACGTGCTGGTGGCCGGGCAGGGCGTCGGCGCGGCCGCGGAAGCCGCGGCGAAGCTATCCGGCGTGGCCAAGGTCCGGGTCGCGGACGGGGCCGCCTACGCCCACGGGCTCGCCGAGCCGCTGGCGGCGCTGATCGTTGCGCTGAGCGACGGCTACGACGCGATTGTCGGGCCCTCGACGCCGAGCGCCAAGAACGTCCTGCCGCGGGTGGCGGCGCTCCTCGACGTGATGCAGGTCTCCGACATCGTCAAGGTGGTCGGCCCCAAAACCTTCGAGCGGCCGATCTACGCCGGCAACGCGATCCAGACGGTCGAGTCGACCGACCCAAAGGTGGTGGTGACCGTACGGACAGCCTCGTTCGGCGCGACGGGCGCGGGCGGCTCGGCGGTGATCGAGCCAGTCGCGGCGGCGGCCGATCCGGGCGTGTCGTCCTTTGTCGGCGAGGCGCTGGCCAAGTCCGACCGTCCGGAGCTGACCTCGGCCAAGATCATCATCTCGGGCGGCCGGGCGATGCAGAAGGCCGAGAACTTCAAAACCTACATCGAGCCGGTGGCCGACAAGCTGGGCGCGGCGATGGGGGCCTCGCGCGCCGCCGTCGACGCCGGCTATGCGCCCAACGACTGGCAGGTCGGCCAGACCGGCAAGGTCGTCGCACCAGAGCTCTACATCGCGGTGGGCATCTCCGGGGCGATCCAGCACCTCGCCGGCATGAAGGACTCGAAGGTCATCGTCGCCATCAACAAGGACGAGGAGGCCCCGATCTTCCAGGTCGCCGACTACGGCCTCGTCGCCGATCTCTACCAGGCCCTGCCCGAACTCGCCGAGGAGCTTGCCAAAATCGGCAAGTGACGCCGGTCGGGGTCCATCAAAAGAAACGGGGGTCCGACTGGACGCCCGGCGCCGCTGCTCTATGATCCCGACGCGGCATCGGGCGGCTTGACAGGTTGGCGAACATGGCTCTGAACATCGATTCGGTCGGCGTCATCGGTGCGGGACAGATGGGCGCCGGCATCGCCCAGGTCGCGGCGCAGGCCGGGATGCCGGTGTACCTGAACGACGTGTCCGAGGATCGGGTCAACGCGGCGCTGGCGACGATCAACGGCCATCTGTCGCGCCAGGTGGCGAGGGGCCAACTCGACGAGGACGGGCGCAAGGCCATCCTCGACCGCATCCATTACGCGCCCACCCTCGACAAGCTCGGCGACTGCGACCTGGTGGTCGAGGCCGCATCCGAGAACGAGGAGGTCAAGCGCAGGATCTTTACGTCGCTGCGTCCATTCATGAAGCCGGAGACGATCCTCGCCTCGAACACCTCGTCGATCTCGATCACCCGACTCGCGTCGGTGACGTCCAATCCCGAGCGCTTCATCGGCATGCATTTCATGAACCCGGTGCCGCGCATGCAGCTCGTCGAGCTTATCCGCGGCATCGCCACCAAGGACGACACGTTCGAGGCGGCCAAGGCCTTCGCCACGCGGCTCGGCAAGACGGCGACGATGTCTGAGGATTTCCCCGCCTTTATCGTCAACCGCATTTTGCTGCCGATGATCAACGAGGCGGTCTACACGCTCTATGAGGGCGTCGGCTCCGTCGAGGCGATCGACACCGCCATGCGGCTCGGCGCCAACCATCCGATGGGACCGTTGCAGCTCGCCGACTTCATTGGCCTCGACACGTGTCTTGCGATCATGCAGGTGCTGCACGATGGTCTGGCGGACTCGAAGTATCGCCCGTGTCCGCTGCTGGTGAAATACGTCGAGGCCGGCTGGCTCGGCCGCAAGAGCCAGCGCGGCTTCTACGACTACCGCGGCGAGACCCCGGTGCCGACGCGCTGAGGCCAGGCCGGAAACGGGGCGTTTTAGCGCGCTTTATCGACCGGCCCTCGGGATTTCAAAGACTTGGAACCCGTCTTAACGACGGCTTGGGGGATCCGCCGGATCTGGGAGTTTATACATAACAAGTAAGTCATAGAGGCTCCGCCGGTGGCTTCAGGTCGGGCCTTCTCTCCCGCGTGATCCGCTCGGCCTCGGCCCGGCGCCAGGCGGCGATCTTGGCATGGTCGCCGGTAAGCAGCACGTCCGGGATCGCCCGGCCTTCCCATTCGCGCGGGCGGGTGTAGTGGGGATATTCGAGTAGGCCGGACTCGAAACTCTCCTCCGCGCCCGATTCAGCCTTGCCCATCACGCCGGGGATCAGCCGCACGCAGGCGTCAAGCACGGCGAGCGCGGCGATTTCGCCGCCCGAGAGCACATAGTCGCCGATCGACACCTCGATCAGCCCCCGGCCCTCGATCACCCGCTCGTCCACGCCTTCGAAGCGCGGGCAGAGGATGACGAGGCCCGGCCCCGCCGCCCATTTCCGCGCCTCGCTTTGCGCGAACGGCTTTCCGCGCGGGCTCATGATCAGCCGCGGGCGCGGATCGTCCGGCCCCGCTGCGGCGTCGAGGCTCGCCGCCAGCACGTCGGCGCGCATCACCATGCCTGGCCCGCCCCCCGCCGGGGTGTCGTCGACCGCGCGGTGTTTTCCAAGGCCGTGCCCGCGGATGTCGCGCGCCTCGAGCGACCACACGCCGCGCGCCAGCGCGTCGCCCGCCAGCGACTGACCGAGCGGCCCGGGGAACATTGAGGGAAACAGGGTGAGCAGCGTCGCGCGGAACATCGGTGGAATCTCGGCCTTTGGCGCCCGCCCGCTTACAGAGGATCGGGCCAACGGCGAACGCCATGATAGACGCGGATCACTTCGATCATTCCATGGCGCAGCCGATAAGGGACGATATAGGGCGTGTGCGCAACGATGAACTCACGTGTTCCGGGCACGCGCCCTGGCCGCCCGATCGCGGGATTCTCGGGGATCATCGTTTCAACCGACTCGATGATGCGCAAAGCAATCTTTCTTGCCGCGGTGGGGCTGTCTTTTTCGATAAAGGCTTGAACAGCGCGAAGGTCATCAATCGCCCGTCGCGACCAGAAGAGCTTCACGATGCGCCTGGCGGCTTCAGTTCGGTCTCAGAGCCCCAAGACTCGACCCACTTGCGTACCGATTCATGCTCGAACCGTTCGCCGTGATCGAGGTCATCGATCGCCGCCTTGATCCCGACGACCTGCCATTCATTGATCGATAAATATTCCGCAATCGCCTCGGCGGCAAGGAACGACCGGCTCCGGCCGGTGCTGCGAGCGAGGGCGTCGAGACGGGCCTTGTCTGATTCGTCAACCCGGATGGTCAAAGTCGTGGACGTCATGGAGCGGCGCCTGTGTTTGTTTGTACACAACGCATACGACAGGGCGTTCGGCGCCGCAACGTTGTCGCCGCAGCAAGGTCAACCCAGCAGCCATCGAAGGTCTTTGCCGGGGATTGCGCCCGCGACAGCGGCGGGAAGATCGCCTGCGCGTAGGGAGGCGGCGGAGCGTGCGAGCGCGCCCATCGCGACCCCGCCGTCTCGAGCTCGG
The DNA here is from genome assembly GCA_963822215.1 of uncultured Alphaproteobacteria bacterium. Lineage (GTDB taxonomy): Bacteria > Pseudomonadota > Alphaproteobacteria > Rhizobiales > Beijerinckiaceae > Roseiarcus. The sequence continues at coordinate 234,612 of CAWGGX010000010.1, read as the reverse complement.
CAAGCGAAACCCGAGGGCCGGTCAGCACAGTGACCGGTTTGGGCGCGACCGCGCGGACAACGCGGCGAATGCCTTCCATGTCAGTCGAGCGCCACGTCGCTGAGGTCGCGACCCAGAACTTTCGCCATCGCCTCGACCACGGTCCGATGATCGTCTCGCTGAGGCAGCCCGGACATCGTCACCGCCCCGACGCACCCGGTTCCCCTGACGAAGATCGGCACGCTTCCGCCATGGACGGCGTAGTCACGCTCCGGCAGCGCGCCGAGGTCCGTAAGCGTCCGGCCTTCGAGCGCGAGCTTGCGGCCGATGGCGTAGGAGGAACGGTGGAATCGGAACACCACGTTTCGCTTGCGCCGCGCCCAGTCGAAATTGTCGGGCGCGCCGCCCGGCAAGGCGAAGGCCAGAAGCGGCATGCTCGCGAGCCGGATGTCGATGACGATCGGCAGCCGTCCGGCTTCGCCGACCGCCTTGAGCGCCAGGCCGACCTCCCAGGCTTCGGGCGCGCCGAACCCGTCAAACTGCAGGCGCTCCTCCTGCAGCGCGATTCGGCGGATATCCTCAGCGACGTCCATCGGCTCTCTCCGTCAAACTTTGGCCGGCACGATGATCGCCCATTGCACGCCGAATTGGTCGGTAAAATTGCCGTAGACGTCGCCCCAAAAACTGCTTTTTTATCGGAACCGTCACCCGGCCCCCGTCGCTCATGCAATCGAACAGCGCAACCCCGGCGCCGGCGTTGTCCAATTCGATCATCAGGGCGCCGCCTTTCATTGGCTCGGAGTCAGGGCCGTCCGACGCATAGAAGCGAATTCCGTCGCCCTCGAACAGGGAATGCATCACCTTGTCGCGCCCCTCCATCGGGCTTCCCGCATAGCGGCGGAGCTCGACAACCTCGCCGACGCCGCAAGCGGCATAGAACGTCAGCGCATCCTCACAGGCGCCCTTGAAGTAGAGATAGGGCGTCATGCGCATGTCAGGATCCTCCTGGCGCGGGACCCTGCATAAGCGAGGCCCGTCTGGCAACTCAGCCGAATGCTCCTTTTCTTCTAACTCTCAAGCCATCCCCTAGCCCCTCGTCCTGAGCTTGTCGAAGGACGTTCCAGCGCGCACGAACGTCCCGCTCGCTGGATCATCCTTCGACAGGCTCAGGATGAGGTTATTGTTATGGCGGCCTGGTTTGGGAGTTTCCCCTTCTCTCTGTTCCGGCGCGACCGCTATCCCAACAGCCGCTGGAGGTCTTTGCCGGGGATCGCGCCCGCGACGGCGGCGGGGAGATCGCCTGCGCTGAGCGCGGCGGCGGAGTGGGCGAGCGCGCCCATCGCGACCCGGTAGAGCGCGGCGCCGAGACTGACGCGCCGCACACCGGCTGCTTCGAGTTCGGCTAGCGAAACGCGAGGGCCGATCAGCACATTGACCGGCTTTGGCGCGACCGCGTGGACAACGCGGCGAATCGACTCCATGTCCGGCAGGCCCGGCGCGTACAGCACGTCCGCTCCGGCCTCGGCGAATGCGGTCAGGCGCCGGATCGTGTCGTCGAGGTCCGCCCGGCCACAGAGGAAATTGTCGGCGCGGGCGGTCAGCACAATGCGCCCGTGAGCGGCTCGGGCGGCGGCCTCGATACGGCGCACGGCGGCGTCGAACTCGTGGATCGGGGCGGACGGATTTCCGGTCGCGTCCTCGATCCCAAGCCCGGCGAGGACCCCGGCGATCGACGCCTCGACGGTCGCCACGCAGTCATCCGCCGCAGGGCCAAAGCCGTCCGCGAGGTCGCCGTTGACCGGCAGCTTCGCCATGTCCCCGAGCCACGCGGCGTGCACAATGCTTTCGGTCCGGCCAAGCCGCGTTGAAACATCCGGCAAGCCACGCGTCGCGCCATAGGCGAAGGAAGAGCTGCCGATCGCGGCGAAGCCGGCGTCGCGCATCATCAGCGCGGAGACGCCGTCCCATACGTTCGGCATGATGAAGGCCGCCGGACCTTGGTGCAGGGCGCGGAAGCGTTCATAGACGGAGGCGGTCATGACGTCGTCCTTTCAGCATGCGGGCCTGGTGCGCAAGCGCCGAGGGTATCGCGTTCTTCGTCATCGCGAGGAGCCCGAAGGGCGACGTGGCGATCCCGGGAACGTGAGGCGCCCTTGCGTTCCCCGAATCGCCCCCCCGCGCTCTTCGACCCGGGGGTCGCTCGCGACGGCGGCGGAATCCTTCCGACGGTCCCTTGCCTCGCTCGAAGTTTCGCCGCCGTCTCACACCTGCAAAATCGAATTGAAGTCGTACGTCTCTCCGGGCGGGTTTGCGCCGACGCGCAGCGTCTTGGCGTCCGGGAAGAAATTCGGCGGCACCGGCAGGTTGTAGGGCGCCGGCACGCCCTGGAAAACGCGGGCGGACAGGTCGTATTTCGAACCGTGGCAGGGGCAGAAGAAGCCGCCCGGCCAGTCCGGCGCCGGGTTCGAAGGATCGGGATTCGGGTCGAACAGCGGCACGCAGCCGAGGTGGGTGCAAATTCCAACGACGACGAGGAATTCTTCCTTGATCGAGCGGTGCCAGTTCTTGGCGTAGTCGGGCTGCTGGAAGTTGTCGGAATCGGGGTCGCGCAGTTGCGACGTCAGCTTGGCGTCCTGCAGTCCCTTCAGCGCTTCGGGCGTGCGGCGGACGACGAACACCGGCCGGGCCGACCAGAGCGCGACGATCCTTTGGCCCGGCTGGAGCTGGCTGATATCGATGTCGACCGGTCCGGCCGCCGCGATGGTCGCGGAGTTCTGGGTTCATCTGGTCGATGAACGGCCAAGCGAGCGCGGCGACGCCCACCGCGGCGACGGAGCCCGTCATCAGATAGAGGAAATCGCGCCGCGCCGGTTCTGCCGGAGCGGCGCCCGCGGTCGCGTCAGAAGGAACATTTGTCATCGCATCCGCCTCCCGAGCCTGTTCGTCCGAACCGCGAACTATCGAGGCCGTCGAGCAAATTTATGGCGCGTCCCCTCGCAAGGCAGACGGCGCGCTTTGCTGCGCCCTATCGCGAAATGAATGCGAGTTGGTTCGTTCCCTCTAGATTGCTTCGTCGGTGCGCTCCTCGCAATGACTGCGTTGGTGAAATCTATCTTCATCTCGCGCTAGCGCGTTCGCGTGCAGCAGACGGACTTGCAGATGAGGCCGCCGAACACGCAGCCGGCGGTGGTGAGACGATCGCCGGCGAGCGTCATCTTGCCCGAATAGGTCTTGCCATCCTCGGGATTGAAGGCCGACCCGGTCCAGACGTTGTTGCCATGCGGCTTCATGTCGAAGAACACTTGCTGGCCGAGCTTGGCGGGACCGCTTGGGTCCTTGAGCCAGGTGATCGTGCCGCAGAGCGCCTCGCCGCCGCAGCTCGCGATGCGAACTTTCGAGACGCCGCTGTCGCGCAGCCACTCGCCCTTGGCGTCCCCCGCCGCCGCCCCGATAACCGACCCCGCCAGCAAAGCGGCGCTCGCGAACAGAACCCTCAGCATTGCGCCCCTCCCGTTTTCGTTACCCGCATTCAGCCGAAGGCCGGCGGCCCCGTCAAGCCGGCGCGCCGGGCGCTTCGGCCCAGACCGGACGGTAGCCCGCCGCAAGCGCCGCAACCGTCGAGGGCGGCGTCAGAACCTCGACCTCCACGTTCCCGTCATATGCGGCCGGCGGTCCGTAGCCGGCGAAGCTCCAGGGCTGCAGGCGATCGTCGCGAAGGGCGTGCGCGCGGCCGTCGAGGACGACCAAGGCGCCGTCCGGCAGCGCGGAAAGGCGCGCGCGCCACAGCCGCTTGCGCCCGGCCTCGTCGAGACGCTCGGGGTGCAGCGTCGCGTCCATTGCGTCCGCATTGCCGGGAGCGCCCGGGAAGGCGGCGAGAAACGCCTTCGCCGCCTCGCGCCGGCACTCGAAACAGGGGCGGTGGCCGGCCGCGAGCGCCGTCGGCTCGTCGAGAAAGAACAGCTCGGTGTAGCCCGCGCCCCAGACCTCGCGCCGCCGGCCCTTGAAGGCGCAGAGGCAGACGATCCACCGCCTCGACGTCCAGCGTCGGCGGCCGAGCGTCCGGTCGAGCCGGTGCAGGCGGCCGCCGCGATTGCCAAGGAAGGCGCCGCGCGCCGCGACCGCATGGAATTCGCCGAACGGGTCGACGCGGTTCTGCAGCGGGCGAGAGCCGACGCCGGACGATCCGTTGCGCTCCGCGTTCATTTGCCGGACCCTGTCGTTTGATGGGACCGCTCGGAAGGGATTCGCATGGCGCTCGAGCTTAGACCGAATTGCGAAGCCTGCGACAAGGATTTGCCGCCGAACGCGACCGACGTGAGGATCTGCACGTTCGAATGCACGTTCTGCGCCGATTGCGTCGACAACGTCATCCGCAACGTCTGCCCGAACTGCGGCGGCGGCTTCGCCCCCCGGGCGATCCGCCCGGCGCGGGAGTGGCGGCCGGGGCTGTCGGTCGCGATGCGCCCGCCTTCGACGACGCGCATGCGGCTTTCCTACACGCTCGCCGAGATTGCCGATTTCGTCCGCGCCATCGCGCCGATCCCGCCGGACGAGCGATGAAGGACGTATTCGTGACCTTCGTCGTCAAGCGACGCCGTCAGCTATCCTCCCCCGAGAATCGCTATGGGATGCACACATCGTTCTTGACGCGGCGCAGGCCGGACATCCCCTTCCCCAGCTCCGCTGGGGAAGGTGGCCCGATAGGGCCGGATGGGGTGCGGCGAGCAGGGCGGCTTCGTATGCGGTTGGCTGTGACGGTCGCGCAAATCGAGCGCTGTCGGCGGCGGTGGACCACACCCCATCCGGCGCTGCGCGCCACCTTCCCCGCTACGCGGAGAAGGGATCGCATTGGCCGCTGGTAAGCGCTCTTCCGGCAAAGTTGTAGCGGCCAGAGATGTGTGCATCCCGTAGAGCAAAGCTGGGGAAGGATAGCGCCCGACTTCGGGATGCGTAAATCCTGTAGCCCCACAAGGGGGGAGGAGCGTGCGCATCGTTCAATCGCGGGCATTCGGCCCGGATCGCCCCATATGTGAAATGGTCTAAGAAGGAGCTTCAGCCTTGGCCAAAGACACGCGCTGGAATGCGGTCGACGATTACTTCGCGCACATCGTTCAGCAGGACGAGCCGCTGAAGGCCGCGCTCGCCGCGAACGAGGCCGCGGGCCTGCCGCCGATCGACGTCTCCCCGGCGCACGGCAAGATGCTGCACCTCCTCACCCGGATCGCCGGGGCGCGAAAGGCTCTCGAGATCGGCGCGCTCGGCGGCTATTCGACGATCTGGATCGCCCGCGCCTTGCCGGCCGACGGCCGCCTTGTCACGCTCGAGGCCATCGAGCGGCATGCGTCGGTCGCGCGGGCGAACGTGGCCCGGGCCGGCCTCGCCGACAAGGTCGAGATCCGTGTCGGCGCCGCGCTCGACAGTCTGCCGAAGATCGAGGCCGAAGGGCTCGGACCGTTCGATTTCGTCTTCATCGACGCCGACAAGGAGAACAACGCCCATTACCTCGCCTGGGCGCTCCGCCTGTCGCGCCCCGGGACGACGATCGTGGTCGACAACGTGGTCCGAGACGGCCGGATTCTCGATGCAGCGTCGCGGGATGCCGACGTCGTCGGGGTGCGCCGGATGTTCGAGATGATGAAGGGGGAGCCGCGCCTGTCCGCGACCGCCGTCCAGACCGTCGGCGCCAAGGGCTGGGACGGCTTCGCGCTCGCCGTCGTCGGGTGACGGAGGGGCGGCGTCCCGCCGCCCACGGCGCGCGAGACGCGCGCCCTCCTGTAGGGCGGGCTCGCTGAGCCCGTCGGCGCGGTCATCGGCCGCGCCCTACATGCGCCCAGCGGAGCCGGGCCGTCACAGCAGCCTCCTCAACGCCGCCAGCCACCCGAAAATCACGTTCTTCGCCGCGATCCGCGGCGGCGGCGCCTCGGCAACCGTCGGCGCCGCGTTCGTCTCGCATCCCGGCGCAAGCTCGGCGAAGGCGATCTCTCCATCGGTAAAGAAAGGATCGCCGCCGCCGTTGCGGCCAAACAGCGTCGGCCCGACGCCACTCACCCAATAGGTCCGCGAAACGCGCTTCGCTTCCACAAGATCGCGGATCAGAAGGTCGCGCTCGTCGTCGATGTCGGGCGCGGTGTGGTGGGTGATCTGCCCGGTGTAGTGGCTGACGCCGACGCCGTTGTCGTAGACCGCCGCCCCGAGCCAGACCGGCCGCCCGTCGTCACCCGCGTCCAAAACCTTCCAGAAGCGGACGTGATGGCGCCTGCTGGCGCTGCCGCCGGACGCCCGCTCGAAGGCGAAGTCCTGCCTGCGCCCGTCGAAATAAAGCGGGCTCACCGGGGCGCGGAGATAGGGCCGATGAAACACCACGCTGCCGACAATCTTCAGCGAGGATGCGAGCGTCACCGGGTCGGATGGCGACCAGCCGGCGGCGCTCATGGCGCACATCAGGTCCTCTTCTGCGCCCTCGAGGCCGACGTTGATCACATCGCCGGGGATGCCCTGGGCGGTGACCGTGCGGGCGCCGAGATCCGCCAGCCCCCGCTGTCGCTCGAAGTGGCGCCAGGCGTCGGGGGCGACGAGATAGGCGACGAGAAGATAGAGCGCCACGACCGCCATGACGACGGCAAGGGCGCGGCGTCGGTCGAATCTCGGCAGCTTCATTTGGGTGTTTTTGGCCTTCGATTCGCCTAAAGGCAACGCGGCCCGAAGAGGTTGCGGGCGACCGCACGCGTGACGATGTAACAACGAGTCCGAAAGCGCGAATAACCGCCTGCCGCCGCGCGGCGAAAATTGGAGCCTGGATTTTCGCCAAAGGCGCGCGACATAAGCTAGAATTGTTCGCTAAGGAGACCGCAATGAGCCAAGAGCAGTTCCCCGTCACGCATACGCAAGCCGAGTGGCGCGCCCTGCTGACGTCCGAGCAATATTCGATCATGCGCGAGCACGCGACCGAGCGCCCGGGAAGCTGCGCCCTGCTTTCGGAGAAGCGGCCGGGCGTGTTCGGCTGCGCCGGCTGCGGACAGCCCCTGTTCGAGGGCACGACCAAGTTCGACAGCGGCACTGGCTGGCCGAGCTTCACCTCGCCTGTTCCCGGCGCGCTCGGCAGGACTGTCGACGACTCGTGGGGCATGAGCCGCACGGAAGTGCACTGCGCGCGCTGCGGCTCGCATCTCGGCCACGTCTTTCCCGACGGGCCGCCGCCGACCGGCCTGCGCTACTGCATCAACGGCGTGGCGACGACCTTCACCCCGACGGAAGCGTGACGGCGTCCAACGCGCGCTGCCTGTGCGCCCCTTCCCCAGCATGCTGGGGAAGGTGGCCCGTAGGGCCGGATGGGGTGTGGCCCACTGCTTCGACCTGCGTCGGATTGCGCGACCATCAACGCAAACCGGCGACGTCCCCCACCTGCTTTCCACACCCCATCCGTCGACCTTCGGCCGACACCTTCCCCGCTTCGCGGAGAAGGGGAATGCGGCCGACCGTTGAAGGTGGCGCTCGGCGATGAACGTCAACACCCCGCTTCAGCCGGCGGCCTCCGAGAGACCAGCAAACCATCCGCCGGTCGCGAGCGGCCGTGTCGGCGTGCTGATCGTCAATCTTGGAACCCCTGAGGGGACCGACTACTGGTCGATGCGGCGCTACCTTGCCGAGTTCCTGTCCGACCGACGGGTGATCGAGGCGCCGCGCCTCGTTTGGACGCCGATCCTCCAGCTCATCCTGCTGCGCCGCCCGACCGCCAGGGGCCGCGACTATGCCACGATCTGGAACCGGGAGCGCGACGAGGGCCCGCTGAAGACGATCACCCGATCGCAGAGCGAGAAGCTTGCCGGGGCGCTCGCCGGGCTCCAACCGCCGGTCGAGGTCGACTGGGCGATGCGCTACGGACAGCCGCCGATCGCCGAACGACTGGCCGCGCTTCAGGCGGCCGGCTGCGACCGCATCCTCGTCGTCCCGCTCTATCCGCAATATTGCGCGGCCTCGACGGCGACCGTCGCCGACGCGGCCTTCGACGCGCTGAAGACGATGCGCTGGCAGCCGTCGATCCGCCTCGCCGCGCCCTGGTACGACGATCCCGTCTATATCGAGGCTCTGGCGCGTTCGACCCGCGACGGCCTCGCCAGGCTCGATTTCGCGCCGGACGTCGTGCTCGCGTCCTTCCACGGCATCCCGCAGGCCTATTTCGACAAAGGCGATCCCTATTATTGCCAGTGCGCTAAGACGACGCGGCTATTGCGCGAGGCGCTTGGGTGGGACGAAAGCCGGCTGCGCATGACCTTCCAGTCGCGCTTCGGCCGGGCCGAATGGCTGAAGCCCTATACCGCCGACACGGTGCGGGATCTGGCGAAAAGCGGCGTCAAGCGCCTCGCAGTCATCATGCCAGGCTTCGTCGCCGACTGCCTGGAGACGCTCGAGGAGATCGCGGTCGAGAACGCCGGCTATTTTCGCCAGGCCGGCGGCGGGTCGTTCGCCGCGATCCCCTGCCTCAACGACAGCCCCGACGGCATGGCGGTGATCGAGGCGGTGGCGCGACGGGAGCTTGGCGGATGGGCGGGGTAGCTGTCGACCCCAAAGGGAGAGGGGCAGGGGTGAGGGGACCGGCGGCGCCGGCATGACACACATGACTTTTGAGCGGCGCGAATTCGCGCGCACCCTTCGTAGGCGCCCGACGCCCGCCGAAGACAAGCTTTGGCAGCGCCTGCGCGGCTCGCGCCTTCATGGCGCGAAGTTCCGCAGGCAAGTTCCGTTCGACCGGTACGTCGCCGACTTCTATTGTCACGCGGCCAAACTCGTCGTGGACCCCCGGACTGCGATCCGGGGGGATGGGGTGCAGCACGATTGGTTTGTCGTCTATGACAACGGCCGGACCAAGGTGATCGAGAATCTCGGCGTGCGTGTCCTCCGCTTCACCAACGCCGAAGTCAGCGCCGATCTCGACTCCGTTCTGAGCCGGATTCGTGAGGAATTGAGGCTGCCTTTTGTCTGAAATGCCGGTCCCCTCACCCCTGCCCCTCTCCCGACGGGAGAGGGGATCGCGCGCCATGATGCATCCGGCTTTGTCGATCGAGCGGGGCCACGCTATATGAGCGCCATGTCGAACTACGAAATTGACGTCAACGAGTGGACGAAAGAGCAGGCTGACGCCTTGCGGCGGCGCGCGCCCAATGAGCTAGACTGGGACAATCTGGCGGAGGAAATCGAGTCTTTGGGCATCAGCAACCGCCACCAGATCAAGTCGCGCCTGGAAATCCTGATCCTTCGTCTCTTGAAATGGAAATATCAGCCGGAATGGCAGTGCGGCAGTTGGCGCGGCTCGATCCTCGAGGCGCGGCACCGTCTGGACATGCTGATCGAGGAGAGCCCGTCTTTGCGACGGCTTCCCGCGGAATATCTGCCGAAGGCCTATGTCTGGGCGCGGCGAAAAGCCCTCGCCGAGACGGGCCTTTACCACCTCCCGGAGACGTGCTCGTGGACGATCGAACAGATTCTGGACGGCGATTTTCTGCCTTGAGCGCGCGCTGTCGGCTGCGCTCTGTCTTCGGATAAGCGCTTCTTACACCGATGATCGATCAGCCCTGAGCCACGGCCGCGCGCCGACGTGAACTTCGCCCGCGACGCTCCCCGGCTGGTAGTGGATCGCCGGTCCGGGCAGATGGCCTGCCTTGAGCGCGGCGAGCGTGGGCGCATCAGAAACCTCGAACGCGTCGAAGCCGCAGCGCAGCATCAGGGGAATCTCGTCGATCAGCACGTCGCCGGTCGCGCGCAGTTGGCCTTCGAAGCGATAGCGGTCGCGCAGCAGGCGCGCATAAGAGAACGCCCGGCCGTCGGCGAATTTGGCGAAGGCCAGCGCGATGAGCGGCCGGTCGGCGAGGTCGACGAGATGCGCCTGCGCGTCGGCCCCCGCCTCGACCGCGACGCCGACCGGCGCCTTGCGGGCGCCGAGCGTCTCGCGTTCGGCGAGCCAGCGCGTGAGCGACACGATCACCGCGCCCTCGGCCGGCGCCGGCGCGTCGTCGGCGAGAGACGTCCAGACATCCTCGGCGAAGCCGTCTCTCAGCCACAGAGCCATCAGATGTTCGCCCCCACGTCGAGAACCGTGGTGTGGATGCCGCATTCTGTCTTGCCGCGTCCGCGCCAGCGGCCGGCGCGCTCGTCTTCGCCGGGCTTCACCGCGCTCGTGCAGGGCATGCAGCCGATCGACGGGAAGCCTTTGGCGACCAAGGGATGGCGCGGCAGGCCGGCCTCGCGGATGTAGTCGAGCACGTCCTTCGCGCTCCAGCCGACCAGCGGGTTGACCTTCACCCGCTCGCCCTCGGCCTCGAACAGGGGCAGGCTCGCGCGCGTCGCGCTCTGAAAGCCCTTGCGGCCGGTGATCCAGGCGTCGAAGCCTTCCATCGCGGCGGCGAGCGGCCGGACCTTGCGGATGTCGCAGCAGCGGTCGGGGTCGCTGGCGAACAGCCACTTCTCCGGATCCTCCTTGGCCACGGTCGCGGCCTCAGGCGTTGCATTGATGATGTTGGTGAGGCCGAGCAGGGCGCACAGCTCGTCGCGATAGGCGAGCGTCTCGGGAAAATGCTGGCCGGTATCGACGAACAGGACCGGAGTCGCCTTGTCGACGCGCGACACCATGTGCAAAAGCGCGGCGGCGTCGGCGCCGAAGCTCGACACCAGCGCGATTCGGCCCGGGAACAGGTCCTCGATCGCCAGCCGCACGAGCGACGACGCCTTGAGCTTGGCGAAGCGGGTCTCGAGCCGCGAGGCGGCGATCTGGTCGCCGAACAGCTTGATGTCATGCGCGCTCATCAGATGTCCGATCCGGCGCTGCGCTCGTAGAGCGCTTCCTTGAAAGGGGCGATCCCGACCCGGCGGAAGGCGTCGAGGAACGTCTCGGTCTCGTCCGTCCTCAGGCCCATGTACGTCTCGACGATGGTCTCGACCGCGCCGACCACGTTTTCCGAGCTGAAGCCGGGGCCGACGATCTGGCCGACCGCGGCGGTCTCGTCGGCCGAGCCGCCGAGCGTGATCTGGTAGGTCTCCTCGCCGGCGCGCTCGAGGCCGAGAATGCCGATGTGGGCGACGTGATGATGGCCGCAGGCGTTGATGCAGCCGCTGATCTTGATCTTCAGCGGGCCGATCGCCTTCGCCTTCGCGCCGTCGCCGAAGGTTTTGGCGATGCGTTGGGCGACCGGGATCGAGCGGGCGGTCGCCAGCGCGCAATAGTCGAGGCCCGGGCAGGCGATGATGTCGCTGATGGCGCCCGCGTTCGGCGTCGCGAGGCCGACCGAGGCGAGCCGGTCGTAGACCGCCGGCAGGTCCTCGATCGCCACATGCGGCAGGATCAGGTTCTGCTCGTGCGACACCCGGATCTCGTCGTGGGAATAGTCCTCGGCGAGGTCGGCGACGGCGTCGAGCTGGTCGGCGCTGGCGTCGCCGGGCGGCGCGCCGATGGACTTCAGCGATACGGTGACGATCGCGTAACCGGGCGTCTTGTGGGCCATGACGTTGGCGGCGCAGAAGCTGGCGAAGCGCGAGTCCTTGCCCTTGCGTCGCTCGACGCGGTCGCTGACCGGCCGCTTCGGATCGAGCTCGGGCGGGGCGAAAAAGGCGGCGACCCGCGCGACTTCGGCCGGCGGCAGGTCGAGCAAGGTCCGGTCGCGCGCCCCGAACTCGGCCTCGATCTCGCCCGTCAGCGTCTCGAGGCTCTTCTCGTGCAGCAGGATCTTGATCCGCGCCTTGTGCTTGTTGTCGCGCCGGCCCTCGAGATTGTAGACGCGCAGGATCGCCTCGATGTAGCCGAGCAGCTCGCGCTCCGGCAGGAAGTCGCGCACCCTGCGGCCGATGAACGGCGTGCGCCCGAGACCGCCGCCGACATAGACGGTAAAGCCCAGCTCGCCCGCGTCGTTGCGGACAACCTGCAGGCCGATGTCGTGCGCCTGGATCACCGCGCGGTCGTGCGCCGCGCCGTTGACCGCGATCTTGAACTTGCGCGGCAGGAAGCTGAACTCCGGATGCAGCGACGACCATTGCCTGAGAATCTCGGCGTAGGGGCGCGGATCGGCGATCTCGTCCTGCGCGACGCCGGCGAAGTGGTCGGCGGTGACATTGCGGATGCAATTGCCTGAAGTCTGGATGGCGTGCATCTCGACACTGGCGAGCTCGGCCAGGATGTCCGGCGTGTCCTTCAGCGCCGGCCAGTTGTACTGGATGTTCTGCCTTGTGGTGAAGTGCCCGTAGCCGCGGTCATACTTGCGGGCGATCTCGGCGAGCTTGCGGACCTGGCGCGCATTCAGCGTGCCGTAGGGCACGGCGACGCGCAGCATATAGGAATGGAGCTGCAGGTAGAGGCCGTTCATCAGCCGGTGGGGACGGAACTGCTCCTCGGTCAGTTCGCCCGACAGGCGACGGGCAACCTGGTCGCGGAACTGCGCGACCCGCGCGTCGACGAAGGCCTGATCGAAGGAATCATAGTGATACATGGTCGGCCTCCGGGAAGGCGGTCGGGCCGGTGAGCGGCGCGAGACCCTGCGCCTGCTTGCCGAGATCGCGCCGCACCGTCGGCCCGGTGGCGCGGATCGCCTCGCGCAGGGCCTTGGGCACGACGTGCCCGTTGCGGATCTCGACCGGGAAGGCATAGACGTCGACGACAAGATTGCCCGTCGCATCCTCGAGGGCGCGTGCGGTCGCGGCCTTGGTCGCCTCGGCGTCGGGCAGCACCGCCGCGCGGTTGAAGTCCTCGCTCCAGCCCGCTTCCCGGGTCTGAAAGACGACGACGCCATCCGCAAGGCGGTTGGCGGTGATCACATCGGGCATAGAGATCTCTCGGGCGCCGGGACAGCGGCGCCTCAGATAGTGGCTAACAGATTTTACGGCAAGTATCTATAACTCATTTTGTATCACATTTTATAATGGCATTTTTGGCGGTCCGTCCAATAGCGGAGGCGCTTCAACGCGGAGAAGACGTCGCCGCCAGCGGCAGGAATATCGTGTCGAGAATCTCTTCGATCGTCTCCATTGAAACCGGCCTGCGGGTCATGATGACCTCGTGGCGGACGAGGTCGACCGGCAAGGTCGAGATCCGCGCGGTCAATTTTCTTCGATCCAGTTCGCCGCGCGCGACGCCTCTTTCCAGAACATCCTTCAGCTTGCTGTCTCCAATGATTTGCTCGCGGATATCGGCGATGCTGAAGCCGGTCTCGATAAAATATTCGCTCATATTGAGCAGGACCGTGGTCATGATTCTCGCGCCACGGTCCGAAAATCTTTGTAGGAGAACGATCAGCTCGTCCCGGACGCCGTGGAGATCCGGCGCCTCGATAGGGTTGTTCTTGTTGTAGTTCCGGATCGCCGCGATCGCCAGATCGGATCGCGTCTCCCATCGACGCGCCAGGACAGGGCGACTGGTGCCCGCCCTCTTGGCCACCGATTCCATGGTCAGACCGGCATATCCGTGCTCGACCAATTCCGCCCAAGCCGCATCGAGGAGCGCATCCTCGAGCGCCGCGCCGCGCCGGCGCCTCTCGACCATCGGCCTCGCTCCGTAGTTAGGATGCGAAGATGTATCTTATTGACAAACGAAAAGACAGGCGTCAATAAGATACGCGAATGCATCCTGCTGCGAAGGCGGCCAAGGCAGGAATTGTCGAGCAGGAGAACCGATCCTGCTCCATCCCGACGCCCCGAGCGGGCTCGCGCGCGTCGAAACGCCGGAGACGGCCGCCGATCAGCGATCGACGACAACGGAGACCTGGACCATGAAGCCCAACAAGCCCAGTCAGACCGCCCTGATCCCCGCCCGACACAGAGCGGCTCATCAGTTGCTCGATCATGGGTCAATCCTCCATGACCCTTTTGCCATAAAGATTCTGGGCGAGGACGAAAAGGATGTGCTGCAATTTGCGACCGGACACCCCTTCGGCAGCATTGGACGTCTGTTCGCCGTTGCGCGAAGCCGGATTGCGGAAGACGCCTTGGCTGAAGCCGTCGACCGGGGGATACGGCAGATCGTCGTCCTTGGGGCGGGACTCGACACCTTCGCGCTCCGAAATCCCCACAGCGCCCGCCAGGTCCGCATCTTCGAAGTAGACCACCCCGCGACGCAAGCATGGAAGCGCCAGCGCATGGCCGACGCTCAACTCGAATGTCCGCCCTGGCTGATTTTCGCGCCGGTCGATTTCGAGCGAGACGATTTGGCGGAGAAGCTCGCCGACGCGGGATTTCAGCAGAACCTGCCCGCATTTTTCACATGGCTGGGCGTCGTACCCTATCTGACAGAAGCGGCTATCGGCGCCACTTTGGACTATATTGCGTCAATCCCGAACTCTGAGGTGGCGTTCGACTATATCGAAACTTTCGATGCATTCTCCGAAGAGTTCAGGGAGACGATAGCGGAGCGAACCGAACAGCTCGAGAAAATTGATGAGCGATGGACGAGCCTTTTCAAGCCGGCGGGCATTGCCGCAATTCTTCGTTCGCATGGGTTTCCTGAAATCGAAGACATCAGTTTCCCGGAATATGCGGCCAGATTCGGCCACGCCATTCAAGGGCTCGCGCCCGGACGGGCCGGCGTTCATGTCGTCCACGCCAGGCGCGGCCATGCCGCCTGGGGAGGGCGTGCGGAGGAAGACCGTCCGCCGCGCGACGGATTGGGACTTCATCGCTGAAACCGGTCAATCCTGGGCAAACCGGCGACCGTCCTGCGGGTCATAGGCTCGGCTCGAACGGGTGAGGCGCGTCACCGCACGATCGTCAGCCGCTTCGCCGCCCGCGTCAGCCCGGTGTAGAGCCACCGCGCCCGGTGCTCGCGGAAGGCGTAGCTCTCGTCGAACAAGAGCACGTCGTCCCATTGCGAGCCCTGCGCCTTGTGCACGGTCAGCGCGTAGCCGTAGTCGAACTCGTCGGATTCGCGTCTGAGCGGATAGGCGAGCTCGCCCTCGGTCCCCTCGAAGAAGGCCTTGAGCACCGCGACCTTGACCGATTTGGCCGCGCCGTCGTCCTCCGAGCGCACTGTCATGCGGACGAAATCCTTGACCACCCCGCCGAGCGCCTCGACCCGCCACAGGCCCCCGTTGATCAGGCCTTTGGTCCGGTCGTTGCGCAGACACACCAGCCGGTCCCCGGCGAGCGGCAGCGGCTCGGCAAAGCCGGTAAGCTGGCGAACGCGCTGGTTGTAGGCGCGCCGCGTCCGGTTCACGCCGACCAAGACCTGGTCTGCCGCGAGCACCTGCGTCGCGTCGATGGCGGCGCGGCGGATCACCCGGGTCTCGCCGTAGGATCCGTCCTTGAGCTCGCCGCCCGAGCGGACGATCTGCGACAGCCGGATGATCGGGTTGTCCTCCGCCTGGCGGTGGATCTGGGTCAGCATCACGTCCGGCGCAGCTTCCGTGAAATAGCCGCCGCCCTTGACCGGCGGCAGCTGGAACGGGTCGCCGAGCACCAAAATGGGCTTGCCGAACGACAGCAGGTCGCGCGCCAGCTCGGCGTCGACCATCGAGCACTCGTCGATGACGATCAGGCTCGCGCGCGAGGCCGGCCCATCCTCGTTGAGGGTGAAGGTCGGCGCGCCGTCGACGCCCTCGCTGGCGCGATAGATCAGCGCGTGGATGGTGGTCGCGTTAGAGCAGCCGTGGGCGCGCATCACCAACGCCGCCTTGCCGGTGAAGGCGGCGAAGGCCGTTTCGCCCGCGGCCGCTTCGGCGACATGGCGGGCGAGCGTCGTCTTGCCGACGCCGGCGTAGCCGAACAGGCGGAACACCGGCTGCTCGCCGTCCTTCAGCCAGCGCCCGACCCGGTCGATCGCCGCGGCCTGCTCCTGCGTCCAGTCGCGCGGCCCCAGTCGAGGCCGCGGCGTCTCGACGGACGCGGGCGCCGGGACCGGTTCGGCCGAAGCCTGCTCGGCGCCGGCCGCGGCTTTGGCCGCCGCCTTCGCCTTTTTCGGCTCGACCTTGGCCCCGCAGCGCGAGCAGGTCGGCGGCTTGCGGCCGAGATCGTAGAACTTGGCGCCGCAGGCCAAGCACTGGCGCTTGGTTCCGAGCCTGCCGACCGCCGTTCTCATCATGGCCAGAATGAACCCGCCTCTTCGGGCGCTTGGCCCGGCGAATCAACGATTGCTTCATGAATTCAGCGCAGCCTTTTAACAGAATTGTCGCGATGCGCCGAAAGGCCGCGACGCTCCATGGCCGGCGTCGGGCTTGAACCGTCTCGATGCGGGCTTATATGGCGTCGGGGAGGCGGCTCGCGTTGCGTTCGGGGCCGCCGACCGGAACCTTAAAGCAACGCGGCCGAGGCGCTTCCGATGAAGGTCTTGGATCCGTGAAGCGCCTCGAGGGGGCTTCCATGGTGCGTGTGACGGCGTTGAGTTCGCCCTTCCTGCTCGGCTTCGACGATATCGAGCGCGCGCTCGACAAGGTCACGAAGTCATCCGCGGACGGCTATCCCCCGTACAACATCGAGCGCATCGCTCCGGCGGGCGGCGAGCCCGAAAAGCTGCGGATCACGCTGGCGGTGGCGGGGTTCGCGCGCGACCAGATCGAGGTCACGATCGAGGAGAACCAGCTCGTGATCCGCGGGCGCCAGCAGGAGGACAAGGCGCGGGAGTTCCTGCACCGCGGCATCGCCGCGCGGCAGTTCCAGCGCAGCTTCCTGCTCGCCGAAGGCATGCAGGTTCTGGGCGCCGATCTGGCTCAGGGTTTGCTGTCCATCGATCTTGTCCGGCCGCAGCCGGAGCGGATCGTGAGGACAATCGAGATCTCGGCGCGCGACTGATGAAAGGCGGCCTTGGCGGGGCTTTGGAGACGCCGGAAGGGTGGGACGACAATGACCAATGCAACGGATAAGACGCAGGACCTGACGGCTCAGGAATTCGCCCATCTCGGCGACGGGGCGCTCGCCTACGTGAAGCCGATCAATTCGGAGGACGTGGCGCGTCTCTTCCCGCAGGCGCCCACGCTCCGCCCCGGCGTGAAGTTGTTCGCTCTTCTGGGCGCCGACGGCTCGCCGATCATGCTGACTGACTCCAAGGACGCGGCGATCGCCAACGCCTGGGAGCACGAGCTCCAGACCGTCAGCCTGCACTGACCCTGTGCAGAAGCCCGCTCCGGCGCTGACCGGGGCGGGACGAATCAGCTAGAATATGACGAAATAGAGTTGTGCCGGCTGGCCCTCGCCCTGCCGCTTCGTGGCTTCCCCCGGGACCTTTGCCCGGGGGGAGAGGGGTGAACCCTTCCCTCTCGGGAGAAGGTGGCCCGGAGGGCCGGATGAGGGCTTTCGGCGCAATCCGATCAGAATTCATGTCGCCCCGGACAGGGCAGCCCGAAAGGCTCACGAGGATTGCCCGATGCGCGCCTATCTCGATCTCATGCGCGACGCCCTCGAGAACGGCGCGATCAAGGGCGACCGCACCGGCACTGGCGTCCGCTCGCTGTTCGGCCGGCAGATCCGCTTCGATCTGAGCAAGGGCTTTCCGCTCGTCACAACCAAGAAGCTGCATCTGAAGTCGATCGTGCGCGAGCTTGTCTGGTTCCTGCACGGCGACACCAACATCAAATACCTTAAGGAGCACGGGGTCTCCATCTGGAACGAATGGGCCGACGCCGCTGGCGACCTCGGGCCCGTCTATGGCAAGCAATGGCGGGCCTGGGAGGGCTCGGACGGCCGCGCCTACGACCAGATCGCTTGGCTGCTCAAGGAAATCCGACGCAACCCGGACTCGCGCCGCCTGATCGTCTCGGCCTGGAACGTGCCGGACATCGAGCGCATGAAGCTGCCGCCGTGCCACTGTCTGTTCCAGTTCTATGTGCTCGACGGCAAGCTGTCGTGCCAGCTCTACCAGCGCTCGGCCGATATTTTCCTCGGCGTGCCGTTCAACATCGCCAGCTACGCTTTGCTGACGCATCTGATCGCCCGCGAAACGGGCCTCGGCGTCGGCGAGTTCGTCCATACGTTCGGCGACGCGCATCTCTACTTGAACCACGAGGAGCAGGCCCGCGAGCAGCTCAAGCGGACGCCGCGCCCGCTGCCGAAGCTGGCGCTCGGCGATGTGGGCTCCATCTTTGATCTCAACGCCGAGGCGATTGCCTTCGAAGGCTACGACCCCTGGCCGGCGATCAAGGCCCCGGTGGCGGTGTGAGGGGAGCGTGCGCGCGGCGGCTTCCGTCCCCTCGCCCCGCTTGCGCGGAAAGAGTTCTCATTCGCGTTCGCGCACCTTGATGCATGAAAGAGTCCGCAGAACACCTCCTTTCAGGAGAGGGGCTGGGGTGTTCGGACCGGATAGATAGGTGACGGAACGGACCGGAAAAGTGGGTGACAGTTCTCTGTCGGCTGGGAGGATCGGCCGATGCCTTGGCGAGAGAGCTGTGCGATGGACGAGCGGATGCGTTTCATTGTCGACTGGCCGTTGGACGAGTGGACGATGACGGAGCTTTGCGAACGCTACGAGATCAGCCGGAACACCGGCTACAAATGGCTTGGGCGGTATGAATTGGAGGGGCCGGCTGGATTGGCGGAGCGGTCGCGGGCTCCGGCGTCGCACGGCCGTGCGACGCCGGAGCATCTGGCGCACGCGATCGTCAGCCCGCGGCACGACCATCCGACTTGTGGACCGCGCAAGATCCTCGCCAAGCTCAAGGCGCGTCAACCGGAGGGGGACTGGCCGGCGGCCTCGACGGCCGGCGAAATCCTGAAGCGGGCGGGGCTGGTGTGCGCCCGGCGCTTGCGGCTGCGGTCTCCGAAGCGGCTTGGCGAGCTGACCGCGCCGCAATATTCCAACCATGTCTGGAACGTCGACCACAAGGGTTGGGTTCGGCTCGGCGACGGCGGGCGCGTCGAGCCGTTGACGATGACGGACGGGTTCAGTCGCTATCTGATCAGCGTCTCGGCCACCGCCAGCACCCGGCATGACGAAGCCAAGCCTTTGTTCGAACGGGCGTTTCGAGACTACGGCTTGCCGGAGACGATCCGCTCCAACAACGGCGCGCCGTTCGCCTCGACCGGCGTCGCCGGACTGACGGGGCTGTCGGCCTGGTGGATCGAGCTGGGCATCCGTCACGAGCGGATCGATCCGGGCCATCCTCAGCAGAACGGCCGGCACGAACGGTTTCATCGCACGCTTCTGGAGGCGATGACGCCGCCCGAACCGGACTTGACGGCCCAGCAGCGGCGCTTCTCGGATTTTGCCCGCGACTATAATGAAGAGCGGCCGCATGAAGCGCTCGGCCAACGCACGCCCGCCAGCGTCTATCAGCCCTCGGCGCGCCCGATGCCCGAGCGGCTCCCCGAGCCGGACTATCCGGCCGAGGCGGCGGCGCGCACAGTCCGCTCGAACGGCGAAATCAAATGGCGCGGCGATCTCATCGCCGTCTCCACTGCGCTCGTGGGCGAGGTCGTCGCGGTCGAGGAGACCGAAGACGGTCAATGGCTGGTCCGCTTCTACGACACGCCCATCGGCCTGATCGACATGAGCAAAAAGAAACTGCGCCGTCTCGCCGTCCCCGCCGGCGGGGACGGCGAGACGCAACACAGGACCGAAACATGAACAACTGTCACCCATGTATCCGCTGGACAGCGCGACGGCTGGAAGCTCTCAGAAATGTGTAAGTGTCGTAGCCCACAAGGGCGGAGGAGCGCGCGGACGATCGCCGACCACATCCCATGAAGGCGGAGACCGATCGCCGAGTCGTCTTCACACCCTCAGGCAAGCGCGGCGCGTTCGCCGACGGGACGAGCGTGCTCGAGGCGGCCCGCCGGCTCGGAGTCGATCTCGATTCCGTCTGCGGCGGACGCGGCGTCTGCGGCCGTTGCCAAGTCGACGTCGCCGAAGGCGCCTTCGCCAAGCACGCGCTCGAATCGCGCGCAGACCACGCGAGTCCGTGGAGCGCGGTCGAGCAGCGCTTCGTCGATAAGCGCGGCGCCTTCCCGCCCGGGCGGCGGCTCGGCTGCCAGGCGACGATCTGCGGCGACCTCCTCGTCGACGTGCCGCCCGAGAGCCAGGTCCACCGTCAGATCGTGCGGAAGCCCGCCGAGGAGCGCGCGATCGTCATCGATCCTGTCGTGCGTCTGCATACGGTGGCGGTCAGCGAGCCGGACATGCGCGACCCCGTGAGCGACTTCAGGCGCCTGCAGCAAGCGCTGGCCGAGCAATGGGGCATGGCCGGCGCGACCGCGGATCTTGCCGTCCTGAAGACCCTGCAGGCCGCCTTGCGCGCCGGCGGCTGGACGGTGACCGTCGCCCTGCGCAATGAGCGGGAGATCGTCGCAATCTGGCCGGGCTTCGCCCTGAACGCCTACGGCGTCGCGGTCGACGTCGGCTCGACCACCATCGCCGCCTATCTCTGCGATCTCGCGAGCGGCGCGGTCCTCGCCTCGGTCGGGGCGATGAACCCGCAGATTCGTTTCGGCGAGGACCTGATGAGCCGCGTGTCCTACGCGATGATGCATCCGGACGGCGCCGCCGAGATGACCCGCGTCGTACGCGAGGCCGTCGACGCGCTGATCGGCGAGGCGGCGTCCGAGGCCGGGGTCGCGCGCCTGGACATCGTCAAGATGACGCTCGTCGGCAATCCGATCATGCACCATCTCGCCCTCGGGCTTGATCCGACCGAGCTCGGAAGCGCGCCCTTCGCGCTGGCGATCGACGGAGCCGCGGAGGTCAAGGCCCGCGACCTCGGCCTCACAATCGCGCGCGGCGCCACCGTCTACGCCCTGCCCTGCATCGCCGGCCATGTCGGCGCGGACGCGGCAGGCGTCGTGCTGGCCGAGGCGCCCCATCTTGGCGACGAGCTCCGGCTGATGGTCGATGTCGGCACCAACGCCGAGCTCGTGTTCGGCGACCGCCGGCGGCTCATGGCCGCTTCGTCCCCGACCGGGCCGGCCTTCGAGGGCGCGCAGATCTCCTGCGGCCAGCGCGCCGCCCCCGGCGCGATCGAGCGGGTGCGCATCGACCGGGCGACCCTCGAGCCCCGCTTCAAGGTGATCGGCTTCGACCTCTGGTCGGACGCGCCGGGCTTCGCCGAGGCGATTGCGCGCCTCGGCGTCACCGGCGTCTGCGGCTCCGGAATCATCGAGGCGATCGCGGAGCTCTATCTCGCCGGAGTCGTCTCCGCGGACGGCGTCATCGACGGAGCGCTGGCCGCGCGGACCTCCCGCGTCGAGCCCGCCGGCCGCGCCTTCGCCTACGTGCTGAGCGAAGGGCCGCCGCGGCTCGTCATCCATCAGGCCGACGTGCGCGCCATCCAGCTCGCCAAGGCTGCGCTCTACGCCGGCGCGAAGCTCCTGATCGCCCGCCGCGGCGCGGCGCCCGAGCGGATCACGCTCGCCGGCGCCTTTGGGGCGCAGATCGATCCGATTTACGCCATGGCGCTCGGCATGATCCCCGATTGCGACCTCGACCGCGTGGCGAGCGCCGGCAACGCCGCCGGAACCGGAGCGCGGATCGCTCTCCTCAATCGCGCCGCGCGGGCCGAGATCGAGACCGTCGCGCGGTCGATCGAAAAGGTCGAGACCGCGATCGAACCGGACTTCCAGTCCCTGTTCGTCGCCGCCATTGCGCTTCCCCACAAGACCGACGTGTTTCCGAACCTTGCCCGAAGGATCGACCTGCCCAGGCCGCGGGAGAGAGCAAACCCGGGTAGCCGACGCAGGCGCGCGGCAGTAGACCGGGCGTAGCCCCCTCTCCTGAAAGGAGGGTGTTCTGCGGACTCTTTCATGCATCAAGCTGCGCGAAAGCGAATGAAAACTCTCCCCATCGGCGAAGGGAGCCCGAAGGGCCGGACGAGGGCTTTCGGCGCGGTTCGATCAGAATTAATCATGCCTATGCGCGCTGAACCCGGCGAACGCCCTCCTCTCGCAGCGTGGGGGATAGCGGATCGGGCGCCGAGGCGATAGCCCGGACGCCCGGCTTTTCCGCGTTCAGTCCGCGACCGGCGATCAGAGCCTGGAGACGACGGCGAGCTTGGTGATCAGTCCGGCCTCGTAGGCGCGCAAAAAGGCCTCGTAATCCTTGACCGACACGCAGCCGTTCGAATCGCCGTTGGGGCCGAGCATATAGGGATGGGCAAGAAGACCCGCCCGGCCGTAGATCCCACCGTCGCCGACGGGGGTGAGGCGGAGCGCTTGCACCCCGTGGAACAACGATTCACGCATGGTGAGCTGGTAGAGGTGCGGCGGGGTCGGGCCGACGGCGCGCTCGCCCACGTAGCGCAGGTCGTCGAGCGCGGCGCCGAGACCGGAATGGGCTTCGAGCCGCGTTCCGTCCGGCAGGTACACCGTCCGCGCCGAGATGTCGTAGATCGCCGTCTGCCGGTCGTAGCCGAGCCGGTCGACGCTTGGGCTGGCGGAGAAGGCGCTGAACAGGCCGGCGATGCCGCTGCGGCTGTCGCCGGGCGCGCGTGTGGCGACGGTGGCCGCTGGGGACGCAGCCGCCGCCGGCGCTGCGGCCGGCCGCGCAGGCGCGGGAACTGCTGCCGGTCGCGCAGGCGCCACAGGCGGCGCCGGCGGCAGGGAGGCGACGACCGATCCGGACGGCTGGCTGAAGCCGAGGAGCCTTTGAATAATGTTCGGTTCGTTGGCCGGCGCGGACGCCGGCCCGGGGGCGGGCTGAGCGACTCTCTGGTCCGGCGCGGCGAAGTTCGGCGCCGGCTCGGCGAATTCGGGCGGCCGCACCGGCGGCAGCGGCGCGGTGTCGTCGATCAGCGGAACGTCGCGTACGGGCGGCAGCGGAATGACATCGGGCAGCTGGTTCGCAGCCATCGGCGGCGGGGCCGGAGGGACGGAGACGGATTGCGCCGCGGGCGGCGGAACCAAAACGCCCGACGCCGCGTTGGACTCGGGTGTGAGGCTCGCGACGACCGGCGGCGAGGGCGCGCCTGCGGTCTGAACGCGCCACTCTGGCTCGACGATGATCGCGCCGAAGAGTTTGGCCGGGTCCTCGTTGGCCGCCAGCGCGAGGGTCGACTGGACGTCCAGGCGCGCCGCCGCTGCGAGGCTCGTCTCGGACGACGCGTTGGCGACGGCAGGCGCCGCGCCGTTGTGGACATGCAGCACGTACGCGGCGATGCAGCCGACCGTCGCCGCAACAACCGCGCCCAGAACCAGCGGGTGCGAATTTCTGCCGGATGCGCGGTCTTCCTCGAAGGAAATCCCGTAAATGGTTGCGTCTGTCCCCTGCATTCCTCGCCTACGCTTAACGCCTCGCTACGAATGGGATGAGAGTTAGCGCCCGAAAGTTTAGGGCCGATTAACGCAGTTCGAGGTGAAAAGCCAGACGGCGCCGTGTCGCGTCCTGAGGAACGCGCGCGAGTATGCGGGGTGTGTCGCCGCGTGGACACACATTTTTTCGAGGAAAGGAAAATTGTTCGCGAGTCTGTCCGGGGTGCCTAAAAACGCGCGCCCATCTCCGCGAAGTGCGGAGGGGCCCCCGTAGGGCGCGCCGAAGGACGCCCGTCTTTCGCCGCCATGGCGCTGTCCTTCCCAGCGGAGCTCTGCGGCATTGGTCGTCGGGCTATATGCGCGCATGCTCTAAGGGGAAGGACAGCGAACCGCCACGGAGATGTGTGAATGTCCTATTCCGGCGTCTTGCCGAGCGGAATGCCGTTGACCTTGATCGAACGGTCCGCGCCGACTTCGATCAACCAGCTGAGCGCCCCGTCGCTTTCGCTCTTGGCGAGCCCCTTGGCCATTGCGACCACGGGCAGCGCCTTGCCGGCCGCCGCCGGACCCAGTCCCTGGATCGCGCTCATCGTCTTGTCGAAGTTGCGCATCCTGACCGTGACGGCGCCCGAGGGCTTGCCGGTGGCGTAACGCACTACGCCCTGGACATCGGCGTCGATCGCCAGCGCAACCACATGCGAGGGCGCGATCACGATCTTCAGCGGCCCGGCCCCCAGGAAAGCCGCCAACACTTTGGCGGAATCGGCGTCGGAGATCGCCGGCCCGGGCCCTGCGAGATTCAGGCTGTCGATCGCCTGGGCGGCGGCCGCGGCGATGTCGATCCCCTTGACGGTAAAGGCAAGATCGATCTTCGAGGGGGTCAGATCGGTTGCGTTTGGCGGGACGAGGCCGACGGGCAGGCTGAGCCCATCGGCGCTGACCGTCGTGTCGATCGCGCTATCGGGGCCGACGTTCGCCACGCCGAAGGCGAACTTGACGCCATCGATGGCGATCGCGCCGATCTGCGAGCCGATCATCAGCTTCGAGGCTTCGCCGCCTTCGACAAAACGCAGGCCCGGCGCGGCCAGGGGCCTCAGCGTGTCTTTCAGTTCCCCCTCGTGCGCCGCGAGATCGTCGCGATGGGCGGAAAGCAGGGCGACAAGGTCGAAGAGCTTCCTCGACTTCAGTCCCTCGACGCCGACGTTGAGAGCGGCGCCACCGATCCGGCCGCTGGCGCCAACCGGCTTGCCCTCCTTGTCGGTCCCCGAGACCTTGAAGGCGATGTCGCGGATCTCTTCCTTGGCCGTGCTGGACACCGAGCCGTCCGCGCTGACCGTCGTGGCGCAATCGG
The DNA here is from genome assembly GCA_963822215.1 of uncultured Alphaproteobacteria bacterium. Lineage (GTDB taxonomy): Bacteria > Pseudomonadota > Alphaproteobacteria > Rhizobiales > Beijerinckiaceae > Roseiarcus. The sequence goes on along the minus strand of CAWGGX010000010.1, from coordinate 210,149 downwards.
CCTTGAGCGGCCCGAAATCGAAGGTCTGGTCGAGTTTTGGCCCCGTGACGCCCACGCTTCCCTTGTCGGCGCTCGCCGCGCAGCTGACAAACCAGGCGAGCCCAGGGTCGATCACCATCGTCTGATGGTAATTGTCGATCCTGGTGACGCCGGTCATGTCCTGGGCGTGGGAGACGATCGTGGGAAAGGAGTCCTGGACGACCCGCCACTTGCCGTCGTCCTGCTCGAAAAGATTCAGCGCAAGGATCGCCAAATCGTAGGCCACGTTTGCGCCGCCGGCCTTGAAAAACCCGTTCATCGCGGCGAGGTCCGCCGATACGACGTAATGCTGGCCGTCCGTCTTCACGGCGACCAGCGGCGATCCTCCCGCAGCCGGCGCAGGCAAGAACCGGCTGAAGAACGCCTGCAGGTTTTCGGCGCCCTCCGGCGTCGCGGGCCGGTCGCCGGCAAAGGCCGGGGCGGCAAGAAGCGTCGCGCCGGCGAACAACGCGGCATGGGCCGCGCGGCGGCGAAGGACGGTCGCGATCATGATGAAAACCTGCTTGGGCTCGAAAAGACGCGCGACAGTCTATCTCAATTCCGGCTTGAGCGCGCCTGTCCTGACGTGCCGAGCGCGGCTCAGGAGGCCGGCAAAGCCGCGGGCGTCCGCCTCGGCGCCAGCGCCTTGGCGACCCCGGCCTTGACCGCCGCCTGAACCTTCTCGAAGGCCCTGACCTCGATCTGCCGCACCCGCTCGCGCGAGACGCCGAATTCCGCCGACAGCTCCTCGAGCGTGATCGGATCCTCGGCCAGCCGGCGCGCTTCAAAGATCCGCCGTTCGCGCGGGTTCAATACCGACAGCGCGCCCCTGAGCGCGTCGAGGCGCGTGTCCAATTCCTCGCGGTCGGCGAGCTGCAACTCCTGGTCGGGCGCCTCGTCGACCAGCCAGTCCTGCCACTCGCCTTCGCCCTCCTCGCGCAACGGCGCGTTGAGCGAGGCGTCGCCACCGAGCCGGCGGTTCATGTCGATCACGTCCTGCTTCGCCACGCCGAGGCGCTTGGAGATCGATTCGACCTGATCGTCGCGCAAGTCGCCCTCGTCGAGCGCGGAGATGCGGCTCTTGGCCTTGCGCAAGTTGAAGAACAGTTTCTTCTGGCTGGCCGTGGTGCCCATCTTCACCAGCGACCACGAGCGCAGGATGTATTCCTGGATCGAGGCGCGGATCCACCACATCGCATAGGTCGCGAGCTTGAACCCCTTGTCGGGCTCGAATCGCTTGACCGCCTGCATCAGGCCGACATTGCCTTCGGAGATCACCTCGCCGATCGGCAGGCCGTAGCCGCGATAGCCCATGGCGATCTTGGCGACCAGCCGAAGATGCGACGTCACAAGCTTGTGCGCCGCTTCGCGGTCGCCGTGCTCGCGCCAGCGCTTGGCGAGCATATATTCTTCCTGCGGCTCCAGCATCGGGAACCGCTTGATCTCCTGCAGGTAACGGGCAAGGCCCGACTCGCCGGCGATGACGGGTAACGACGCGGCCATGTGATCCTCCAGTCGGAGCCCGGTTCAAGGCCGTCTCCGTCGGCGCTATGGCCGCGTCGATATTTTGGTCCGGCAAGCGTGGCCGAATAAAGGCCGATCCAAGACGGCAAATCGGAGCGTCCAAGGCATTATATCCGCTTTATGAATTGGGTTCACGCCGCCGCGTCGGCGCGCAAGGACCTGATCAGACGCGCCAAATCTGGAGGCGGTGGGCTTTCGAACCGCAGCGGCTCGCCGGTGATCGGATGGTCGAAGCCGAGGGTCGCCGCATGCAGCGCCTGCCGATCAAGCGCGACGAGCGCCCCTCTCGCGCTCTCGGACAATTGGGCGGCCTTGGTCTTGAAGCCTGCGCCATAGACCGAATCGCCGAGCAGCGGATGTCCGATCGAGGCCATGTGCACCCGGATCTGATGCGTGCGTCCCGTCTCCAGCCGGCAGACGATCAGGCTCGCCGGCCCGACCGCCTCCTCGACCCGCCAGTGGGTGACCGCGTGGCGGCCGCGCTCTTCCGGCACGACCGCCATCTTTTCGCGATGACTTCCGCGCCGGCCGATCGCGGCATCGATCTTGCCCGCCGAGACATCGAATTTGGCCCAGACCAGAGCGAGATATTCGCGTATCAAGGATCCGCTGCGGCCGTGGTCGGCGAAGAGGTCGGCGAGGCCCTGATGGGCGGCGTCGCTCTTGGCGACGACGAGAAGCCCCGAGGTGTCCTTGTCCAGCCGGTGGACGATGCCGGGCCGCCGCACCCCGCCGATGCCGGACAGGCTGTCGCCGCAATGGCCGATGAGCGCGTGCACCAGCGTGCCCTCGGCGTGGCCCGGGGCGGGGTGGACAACGAGACCGGCCGGCTTGTCGATCACGATCAGGTGCTGGTCCTCGAAGACGATGGCGAGCGGCAGCTTCTCGCCGCGCAGCTGCGCGTCCGACGGCGGCGGCGCCTCGAACCGGATGCGCTGGCCCTCGGCGAGCTTCGCCGCCGGGTCGAGCGCTGCGGCGCCGTCGACGAACACTTCGCCCGCCTCGATCAGCGCCCGGATCCGCGTGCGCGACAGGGCCAGACGCCGCTCGGCCGCGGCCTGGCCGAGAAACCGGTCGAGACGGTCTCCCGCCCCGGCGGCGCCGACCTCGAACGCCTGCGGTCCGGCTGGGTCGATGAGCGCTGTGCGCGCCGTCTTCGCAGCGCCGGAGTCCGCCCCGGCCTCATGCTCGCCCGACGAGGCGCGGCTCCTGGCCCCGGCCCTCATGTTCGTTCGCGGCGCCGGCTGCGCGGCCCCGGGCCGGCCGCGGGCGGCGCGACCAGCGGTCCGAGCGCCGCCACGATCGCATCGAGGTCCGGCCTCGGACCGGGACGCCATGCATCGAGCCCGCGCCGGATGGCGGCGACGTGCTCGGGGGTATTGCCGCAGCAGCCGCCGACGATGCGCGCGCCGCAGTCGACCGCAAGGCCGGCGTAGACGCCCATCAGCTCCGGCGTGCCGGAATAGTGGATCTCCGTCCCATGCCAGCGCGGCACCCCGGCGTTCGCCTTGGCGATCAGCACGGAATCGGGGTCAGTCTCGCTCATGGCGAGGATCGAAACGAGCAGGTCGGAGGCGCCGACGCCGCAATTCGCGCCATAGGCCAGCGGCTTTGGGTCGAAGTCGCGCATGAGGCCCCCGAAGGCGGCCGGGGCGACGCCCATCATCGTCCGCCCCGCGGTGTCGAAGCTTGCCGTGACGGTGTAGGGCATGCCGACCCTGGCCGAGGCGGCCGCCGCCGCGCGGATTTCCTCCGCCGCGGACATGGTCTCGATCCAGACGACGTGCGCGCGCCCCTCGCGCAGACCCTCGATCTGCTCGGCGAAGAGGTCGATGGCCTCCTCCTCGGTCAGCGGGCCGAGGGGCGCGAAGATGTCGCCGGTCGGCCCGACCGACCCGGCGACGACAACGGCGCGGCCAGCGGCGTCGGCGACGGCGCGGGCGTGCTCGGCCGCGAGCCGGTTCAGCTCCCGCACGCGCCCCTCCGCCCCGTGCAACGCGAGGCGCCGCCGGTTGCCGCCAAAACTGTTGGTCAGGATAATGTCGGAGCCAGCGTCGACGAAGGCCTGATGCAACGCCCGGATGCGATCCGGATGATTCGCGTTCCACAATTCTGGGCTCTCGCCGGAGGCGAGGCCCATGGCGAAGAGGTTGGTGCCGGTCGCGCCGTCCGCCAGCAGGGGCCGGCCCTCGGCCAGAAGAGTTTGCAGCATGCTGAGCCCCGTGAACGCGCGTCGCAGGCGCGGGAGCACGTCAGTTAAGCGCGCGGGTCGACCGGCGCAAGCGCGCGTCCTTGCGCCTTCCAGGCTCGTCCACGCGCCTTCGTTGTGCGCGGGCGCGCGACCTGCTAGGTCTGCGCCTCACACAAGAGTTTTGCCGAAACGACGTCCACGAAGCCCGACCGAGCCGTCTCAGGAGACGACTGCAATGCCGGATGCCGCCGACCGACCCCGGTTTCTGCTGTTCTTGATCAAGCCGTCGCATTACGACGACGACGGTTACGTCATTCAATGGCGCCGCTCGGCGTTGCCGTCCAACTCGCTCGCCTGTCTCTACGGCATCGCCACGGACGCCATCGAATCGGGCGCTCTCGGGCTTGACGTCGATCCGGAAATCATCGTCATCGACGAGACCAACACCCGCGTCCAGGCGCAGACGATCGTCCGGCAGATCGCCGCGGCCGGCGGGCGCGGGCTCGTCGGCTTCGTCGGCGTCCAGTCGAACCAGTTTCCGCGGGTGATGGACGTCGCCCGTCCCTTGCGCGCCGCCGGCGTGTCGGTCTCAATCGGCGGCTTCCACGTCTCGGGGTGTCTTGCGATGCTGCCCGAGACGCCGGACTCGCTCAAGGAAGCGCTCGACCTCGGGATTTCGCTCTTCGCCGGCGAGGCGGAAGGGCGCTTCGCCGACGTGCTCCGCGACGCCGTGGCCGGCGCGCTGAAGCCCGTCTACAATTACCTCGACAACCTGCCGAACCTCGACGGCGCGACGGCGCCCTTTATGCCGAAGGACAAGGTCGGCCGGTCGATCGGCATGATCTTCGAGCTTCGACGCCGGCCGCGGCTGTCCCTTCCTGTGTTCGTTCTGCACGATCATCAACGTGCAGGGGCGCAAGTCGCGCTACCGCACCGCCGACGACGTCGAGCGGATCGTGCGCGCCAATCACGCCAACGGCGTGCGGTATATCTTCATCACCGACGACAATCTCGCCCGCAACCGCAACTGGGAGGACATTTTCGATCGGCTGATCCGGTTGCGGCAGGAAGGGATCTATTGCCGCTTCGTGATCCAGGTCGACACGATGTGCCACAAGATCCCGCGGTTCGTCGAAAAGGCGGCGGCCGCGGGGGTGAAGCGCGTGTTCATCGGCCTCGAGAACATCAATCCGGACAGCCTCAGCGGCGCCAAGAAGAAGCAGAATCACATCGCCGACTATCGCGAGATGCTGCTGGCATGGCGAAGGGTCCGCTGCATCACCTATTGCGGCTACATTATCGGCTTCCCCAACGACACGCCGGAATCGATCGTCCGCGACATCAAGGTGATCCAGCGCGAGCTGCCGCTCGACATCCTGCAGTTCTCCTGCCTGACCCCCCTGCCCGGCAGCGAGGACCACGCGAAAATGACGGCAGCAGGCGGTTCGATCGACCCGGATCTCAACAAGTTCGATCTCGAGCATGTCGTCTGCGACCACCCGCGGATGTCCCGGGCGGACTGGCAGGACGCCTATCATCTGGCGTGGAGCACCTATTACACCAATGAGCACATGAAGACGGTGATCCGCCGCGCCGCCGCCGGCGGCCCGCGCGTCGACACGGTCGCCTTCCTGATGGTCGCGTTCTGGGCTGCGAGCACGCTCTACAACATCTACCCGCTCGAGGCGGGGCTATTGCGTCGCAAGTACCGGCTCGACCGCCGGCCCGGTCTGCAGATCGAGAACCCCCTCCTGTTCTATCCGAGGGAAGCGGCGGCGTTCGTCGCCAATCACGCGAAGATCGCGGTCAAGTTCGCCAGGATCTGGTGGTTCATGCGCGGCGTGCTCAGCGACCCGAACGCGAAGGCCTACACGGACGAAGCGCTGCGCACGTCCGATGACTACGACCATCAGGAATTGTACCGGCTCTCCGAATCCGCCCGCGCCGCCGGCGCGAGGGCGAAGCGGATCGAGGAGCACAGGCACGACGCCCCGGCCGACGCGGCGGAGTAGTGGGAGGGGCGGGAGGGGCTCGAATGGCCGGAGCGCGACATAGTGCACCCAGCGAACGGTCTTTCGGTCGCCCTGCCGCCGCTCGGATTCGATGCGCCCGAGCGCCGCCAGACCGGGAAAGGCCGGGGCGTCCGACGGCGCGGCGATCACGCAGGCGCGGCGCCGCTCCCAGCGATCGTGTCCCTTCTCCGCCTTCTCGTAGGCGGGAAGTTCGCCTTTTGCGTCCGCGGCGGCGAAAGACTTCAAGGCGCAGGCGAACAGCGGCCCGTGGTTCGCCTTCAGCTTCAACGCGTAGTGGCCCCCTTGGGCGCGGATCTGACTGGCCATGCGCGGATGGCAATGCAAGGCGTCGGCGGTGACGATGCAGCCTTTCAAGGTCACCGCTTTCAACGCCGCCAGGGTCGCCGCCACCTGGTCGCCGCCCGGCGCATGGCGGCTCGCCAGCGACAGGCGCGTCTCGGCGTCCCAGACGCTGATCATCAGCGGCGGCATGAAGGAGCGGCCGCGCTCGTAGCCGCGCCGCAAGCTCTTGCCGTCGACAGCCACGACGCCCTTGGCCGGAGGAAGCCCGAGTTCGGCGCGCAACGCCGTCTGAAACCGGGCGAACGCTTCGGTCATCTCCGCCGGATCGAGCAGACGGAACAGGCGACTGAAGCTGTCGTGGCTCGGCGCGCCGTGCGGCAGGTCGACGATCTGCGCCAACTCGGCCTCGTTGGCGGCGGCGAAATCGGCAATGTCGACGCAGGTCTTGGCCCCGCACAAAGTCGCCGCGAGAGCAATGAACAGCATCGCCGCCAGATCGTGGCGCGCGTTGAAGTCGCGCGGATCGCGGGCCTCGTGAAAAATGGCGATCAGCGCTTGCAATACGGGCTCCCTTCGAATCAGGAAGCCCTTTCAGAATCAACTTCTCCTTCAAGCGCAACAGCCGTCTACCCAACCGCGACTCCCCTGCCGTGGACGGGGGGAGGGGAGCCGCGAAGCGACAGGGTGAGGGTTCGCAGCGCAAGCCTCATATCATCATGCTCGCGGGAAATCAGGCATGTCCGGGATGCACGGGAATTCCGCCGCCCTCTGGCGGGTCTATGCGCCGCCGCTGGCGGCGCTGGCTCTGTTCGCGCTCGAGCATCAGCACGTCCTCGCCGCCGAGACCGCATGGGTGGCGGCGCTCTCCGGCCTGCTGTTGCTCGGCTCGGTGTTCGCGGCGGTCCATCACGCCGAGGTGGTCGCGCTCAAGGTGGGCGAGCCGTTCGGCTCGGTGCTGCTCGCCCTCGCCGTCACGGTGATCGAGGCGTCGCTGATCGTGACGGCCATGCTCTCATCGAACGGCGCGACCGAAAACTCGCTCGCCCGCGACTCGGTGTTCGCGGCGGTGGCGATCGTGCTGAACGGCGTGGTCGGCCTTTGCCTGCTGGTCGGCGGCGCGCGCTATGGCGAGCAGGGTTTCCGGGTCGAGGGCACCGCCTCGGCGCTCAGCGTGCTGGCGACGCTCGCGGTGCTGGCGCTCGTCATGCCGAATTTCACCCTGGCCAAGTTCGGGCCGCAATATTCGCCGACCCAGCTCATCTTCGTCAGCGGGCTGACGTTGCTCCTCTATTTCGTGTTCGTGTTCGTCCAGTCGGTGCGGCACCGCGAATATTTCGTGCCCCAGGAGATGAGCGACGTCGGCGAGGAGCCGGTCCCGCCATCGGGTCGCGAGACGGCGCTCAGCGCCGTCATGCTGCTTGTGTCCCTGCTTGCGGTGGTGCTGCTCGCCGAGACCCTGGCGGAGTCGATCGAGCGCGCGATTCACGCCGCGCGCCTGCCGCCGTCGTTCCTCGGCGTCGTGATCGCAGCGCTCGTCCTCTTGCCCGAGAGCGTGGCGGCGATCAAGGCGGCGCACGCCAATCGCCTGCAGACCAGCCTCAATCTCGCGATCGGCTCGGCGCTTGCCTGCATCGGTCTGACCATTCCGGTCGTCGCCGGCGTGTCGCTCTATCTCGGGCGGGAGCTGACGCTCGGCCTCGACGCCGAGGGCACGGCGATCCTGCTGCTCACCCTGTTCGTGAGCTCGCTGACGCTGGCGACGGGGCGCGCGACCATCCTCCAGGGCGCCGTGCACCTCGTCATTTTCGGCGTGTTCCTGCTGCTCGCCGCGGTGCCGTGAGGAGCTTTTTTTGGGCGAAGGCCGGTCACTTCAGCGGCGATTGTTGATCCCGCCGGTCATTGATCGACGATGGCGCCCTCGACGGCGCCCGGTGGAGTCCAGGCTCCCGGGTCCGACTGGAACGTCGCCCACCCAAGCGCACACGCGATCAGCACGATCGCGAGCGCCGTGACGACGACAAGCTTCCAAGGCGAACGGTCGTTCCTTGCGACCACAAGGCCGTCCTGCGGGCCCGTCAATCCTTCGGCGCTGAACACGGCTGCGACTCCTTGCCCCTTGCCCTCTTCTCCCGCGAGCGGGATCACCCCGGAGCAAACCGAACCACTTTCCCGCGGCCTTCGCCGTGACCAACCTCACAGTCCGAATCTTCGGGGATTGTCGCCGAGCGTCGGACGTCGGCGCCTCGTGTTAAGGACGGCGCCGGTCTGGCGGCGGTCCATCAGGCCGAAGCGTAGCGCTCAATGCTCACCCTGTTCGTGAGCTCGCTCACGCTGGCGACCGGGCGCGTGACCATCCTCCAAGACGCCGGGCGCCTCATCATTTTCGGCGTGTTCCCGTTGCTCGCCGCGGGCCGTGAGGGCGGGCAAACCGGCTCGACGGTGACGATGCGCTTGGTTTATACGGGCTTCAGGCGATAAATATGGCGGCGTCGAGCCGGAAGGTTCGGCTGGCGCGTCCGCTTCTCGCCACCGCCGCGATGACTGCAGGTTTCCAACCGCGCAAAACCAAGCGTGTCCGCGCCTCAGTTCGCCGACGCGCCGGCGCTCTCGCGGAATTCGAAAACTTCCAGTTCCTCGCTCACGCCACGCAAGGCGAGAAGCCGAGACGTGACGAGATTGCCGGCGTCTTCAAGAACCGCACGATCTTCGAGCGCGTCGAAAACCGATCTGGTCGCCAGAATGGCGTTCGGCTCGGCGCGACCCTGAACACGCGAAGCGATGTTGACGGCCGTGCCAAAATAGTCCTGCCGCTCGTCAAGCGTCACGGCAAGGCATGGGCCGGCATGGAGGCCGATTTTGAGGGCGAGATCGTCGCTGCCGCGACCCTCGTTGATCTTGCTCATCGCGCGACGCATCGCCATGGCCGCCCGCAATCCGCGATCCGGCGTCGGAAAGGTCGCCATGACGGCGTCGCCGATCGTCTTCACCACGGCGCCCCCTTCCGCGCTGATCGCCGAAAGCAGCTCGCCGAAATGGCGGCGCACGAGGTCGAAAGCCGCGAGGTCGCCGACCCGATCGTAAAGCGCGGTCGAGCCTCTCAGGTCGGTGAACAGGATGGTCAGGCTGGTGATCTTGAACCGCTGCTCCGGATCGAGGGTCGCGGCGCGATAGAGGTCGCGGAACGCCTGGTTGCTGAGCATACGCGTCGCCGTCAGATAAGGGCGGCGGCTGCGAAATATCCGCCAGAAAGCCTCGTTCTTGATCCACAGGATCGGCAAAGTCCTGCGGGACGAGGTATTCTCGAGACTGATGCGGACGGGCCCCGGCGCAATCGCGGCGACGTTTCTCTGCGACCGCGCGCCCGCGAAGGCCACGGATAGATTGCGCCGCTCTCGCGTCTCCTCGCCGTCGACGTCCAGAAGCTGGGCCGTATGCGTCACCGGATCGAACAGCAGATGCTGGCCGCGGGGAAGCGTGAGGGACATTGCGGCGCGCTCGCCGGGGCCCAATTCCAACAGGTCCAGCGAGGCGTCTTCGATCGCCTTGAGAAGGTTGTCGGGGGCATCGAAGGCCGAGGAGAAGTAAATCTGGCGCGCATATTCCTCGATTGGCAGCGAGTCCGGATTGTGCGCAGCAATCCTGCGAATGCGTGGGTTGACCGTGAACGTGACCTCGACAAGCTCGTCGAGGATTGGCTCACAATTGCGCGTGCAAAGCGAACAGTAATAATGAGTGTGGCTGATCGCCTTGAGCGCATCGCCGATGTCGAGCACGCCACCGCAACCGGAACACATCATATTCCACGTCATGTCGAACAACCCGAGCCGCGCCGCATGGACAAGCGCGGTGATGGTCGCGTCTTCGTTCAGTTTGCGGCTCGAGGCGAATGCGAGCGGGTTGATCCGATTGAGCGCCCGATCTTCACCCGTCTCGACTTCGGCTGATAGAGCGGCCACGACGTCGCCGTCCGCCGTCTGGCGAAGAAGTTCCCAAAGTCCCGATCTGTCCGCCATGTTGTCCTCAATGTTCCGACGGCAGCCGCGCTCGCGCGTGCTCCCGGGCCTATACGCCGGGCGTGTAGCCGACGTGACGTTTGAATTGGCGCGTGAAGTCGCTCTGATCCGAATAGCCAATCGCCAGCGCGACGCTCAGCGGACGATCCCGAAACTGCCTTCCCATCTCCTCCAGCGTGAAAGCGTTTTCAAGGCGCGGGGCGATCATCGTCTGTCTCCTTGCGCAAACTTGCGGCCGAACAAGGCCGCAAGCCCCGTGAACAGGATCGCCGTCCCGAGATTCCACCCGAGCACCATCACTGTGGCGTCCAGGGGATGGAAAAGCGACAGCGCCGTCGATGTGACGCCGGCGACAGCAAGGCTCCCGGCAAGGATAACCGAAAACGGCCGGAGCGGGGCGGCGTAGCGGAGCATCGCGAACAGAACGAGGGACAAGGGCAGGCTCGTCAGGACAAGGGTCGCGACGCAACTCGACGCGGCCTCGACCGTGACCGCCCCGGGAGGCAGGCTGACCCAGCCGGCAAAACATTGGTAGCCGATGTTCGCGGCCCCGGCGTCACGCCGCGCGTCGGGTGTTCCTCTCATGACCGATCGCCCCGCGTGAGCACGTTCGCCCAGAACCGCTTCAGGCTCTCGACGCCGCCCGCTGTCGAGGACCAGAGCGTCGCATCGCCGACGACGAGAGCGCCCGCGAAAACGCCCGGCCGCGATTGCAGCATGGCGTCGAACGTCGCCCTGCCGGATTGCGTGAACGGGTGAGGGGGAGCCGCGGGATCGATCGGCTGCCGGACGAGGACGTCCATCTTCGCCTCGGCCTCGCCGGACCGCTCGAAATGCGGCAGGTGCGGGTGCAGGTTGAATGTGGCGACTCCCCGCAGGAGATGAAGGCGGTCGACCGCGGTTTCGACCTCGATCGGCGCAGGCGAGCCATCCTCCTGCGCTTTCGGACGCAGCCCGAACCGGTTCGCGACCGGCAGGCCCAGGCCCGCCAGCAGCGAGCGGGCAAATCCGCCGAAACGCTGCTCGGGCGGGATCGTTCGGTCGCCATGGTGCAGGAACGCGGCCGTCTGGAGGGCGAGGCGCTCATCGTGCGGGAGGCTGTCGGCGTCGCCGATGTCGTGGTGGGGGCAGACGAAGGCCAGATGACCGGGGCGCGCCAGAAAAGCGCGAAGCGCGGCCGCCTCGTCCGCGGTCGCGGCCTGGCCTGTGCGAAGCGAGTCGAAGCCGATGACGATCAGCGTGTCGGCGCCGTCGAGCAAAGCTGCGTCGAGCGGCGTGCGGGCGCCGTCGTCGCCCTCGCGCTCGACCTCGACGATTCGCCGCCCCGTCGCTCGGGCCTGCTCGACAAAGGCGGTGAAATTCGTCTTCATGATGTGATCGAGGAAGCCCGCCACGCCCTGATCGAAGCGGGCGGGATCGGAGAGATCCTCGAACCGAGGATAGAGCATCCGGCGGCTCTCGAAGAGCGCCGGAAAGCGGTTTTCGATGACCTCGAGCGGCGCGCCGGTCTCTCCCGGCCGACTCCAGGAATAGTAGAGAACAACTTTGCGATCGTTCATTTGGCGAATTCTCCACGAGATGGATGACTCGTCAGCAAGCTGTTTCCGGCCGCCGCCCGACTGTCTCTTCGCGAGCCATGGCGCGCCCGAACAGAATCCTCTCGGCGCGATCGGCCTCCGTCTCAAGCGTTGTCCATGCTGGAACCTCGGCGTCCCACTCGATCAGCGTGGGAACGGGACCGGTCCTTGCAATGGAATAGGCGAACAGATCCCACACGGCCGCGTCGACAGGACGGTCATGCGCGTCGATGAGCAGCGGACGTCCATCCTCGTCCATGTCGGGCGCGTGGCCAGCAAGATGAATCTCTTGGACGCGATCGAGCGGAAAGGCGTCGAGATACGCGAAGGGATCCTGCCGCAGGTTGGTGGAGGCGACGAAGACGTTGTTGACGTCCAGCAGAAGCCCGCAGCCTGTTCGCCCCGAGATCTCGCGGAGGAAATCGGTCTCGGGCCAGTCGCTGTCCGCGAAAGCGAGATAGACGGAAGAGTTTTCGAGCTGCATCCGCACACCCAGCGTTTCCTGAACTTCGTCGATGTGATCAGCAATAAGGGCCAGAGTTCGCGTAGTATAAGGCAACGGAAGGAGATCGTTGAGAAAACCCGCTTCGTGGCTCGACCAAGCCAGATGCTCTGAGAACGCCATCGGCTCGTAGCGCTCGATAAGCCGCCGCAGGCGATGGAGATGATCCTTGTCCAGGGGGCGATCGGCGCCGATCGAGAGGCCGACGCCGTGAAGCGAGAGCGGATATCGGTCGCGGATGGCGGAGAGATACCGGTGCGGCGTCCCGCCCGCGCCCATGTAGTTCTCCGCATGAACCTCGAAGAAGCCGACGTCGGGCGCAGTTTCGAGGATCGTGCGATAGTGCTCGGCCTTGAGGCCGACGCCGGCGCGAGACGGCAGCGAACAGCCAACGGGGCGGGAAGGCTTCGACATGACGGGCGTCCTTCGAGGGGGCCGCCGGCCCTGCGCGGCCCGGCCGTCGATGCGTCAGACCTTCGGCGAAAGGCTGCCTGGCCCGTTCGGTGTGGACACCGACGTGCAGGTTCCCTTCGGCACCAGCTTGAATGCATTGCCCTGGTAGTCGACCGTGCTCGTGCCCGCGCAGGTCGTCCCGGCGCCCGCATAGCAATCGTTGTGGCCCTTGAGCGCGGCGCCGAAGCAGGGCTCGACCTTGCCGGCTTTGACGGCCATCGTATGCTCCGCCTGGATCTTCTTCTGCGCCTCGGTAAACTCCTGCGCGCTGGCGGAACTGACCGCAAGCGCCGCTATGGCGCTTGCGAGCGCGCCAACAACAAGACTGGACGAGATGCGATTGGACATGCGTGATTGCTCCGGTATCTGGTCTCGGCGAGGCGACCCGTGCGGATCGCAGTTCGGCAGTCGGCAGGACTGCCTGCCTCTAAATTCCGTGGCGGAGGGTAAAAGGTAACGCGCCGCTGAGAAATTTTTGTGCGCCGCCAGTCTTTGATAGGAAGTTGCGATCCGGAGACAGACGTCGATTGCGCGAACCAAGCTTGGATAGCGCGGCCGGAAAAATCGGGTCTTGCCGAATCTTGCGCGCCTTGGACTCAACTTGCGCTTCCGGTTGGGCCGGGCGGGGACCCGGGTTCCGTGGGTCATTATGCCGAGGCCGCCGCAGGCTGACTCCTTGAGGGGCAGGAGTTTTCCGGCGGCGGTTTTGCGGCTCGTTTTGCCCGGAGAATTTCAGCAAGGTCTCCTCCGGGCGGACTCCGCGCCGCGCGTCGGAGAAGGTCCCGCGTTGACCGGATAACCCATGAGGACGACAATTCGCTCAAATCGGGCAATGGCGCCCCGTTTTGAGATCATTTGGGGCCACGGGTGGAAAACGTCGAAAGAATCGTTCGCTTCATCACGAAGCTGTTTCCAGTCTGGGTGATCCTCTTCGCGCTCGCCGCGTTTCTGGCCCCCGATTCGTTCAAGCCGCTCGGCAGTTACGTCCCGTGGCTGCTTGGACTGGTCATGCTGGGCATGGGCCTGACGATGAGCCTGAACGATTTCAAGCTCGTCCTTAGCCGCCCGAAGGACGTTATCGCCGGCGTCGCGCTGCGTTACCTGATCATGCCGCTGGTGGCCTTCTCGATCTCCAAAGCGCTGAGCTTGTCGCCGTCGTTAGCGGCCGGCCTGATCCTGGTGGGATGCTGCCCAAGCGGCACCGCCTCGAACGTCATGACGTTCATTTCCAAGGGCGACACGGCGCTGTCGATCACCGTCTCCAGCGTCAATACGGTGCTCGCGCCGCTGCTGACGCCGTTCATCTTCCTGTTCCTGGCCGGGACGCTCATCCCGGTCAATGCCGGCGCGCTTCTCGCCGACATCCTGAAGATCGTGCTGGCGCCGATCGCGATCGGTGTGATCATCAACATGGCGTTCAGCGATCTGGTCAAGAAGGTGGTCAAGATCGTCCCGCTTGTCTCGGTCATCGCCATTATCCTGATCATCGCCGCCGTGGTCGCGCTGAGCGCCGCCAAACTCGCCACCGTCGCGGTGATCGCCTTCGTCGCGGTCATCGCGCACAACGCCTGCGGACTGGCGCTCGGATATTACGGCGCCCGCGGCGTCGGCATGAACCACACCAAGAGCAAGGCCATCGCGTTCGAAATCGGAATGGAGAATTCGGGCCTGGCGGTCGCCCTGGCGATCGCCCACCTCAATCCCGTTGCCGCCATCCCTGGAGCGATCTTCAGCGTCTGGCACAACTTCTCCGGCTCGTTGCTGGCCGGCTATTGGGGCGGGCGCGACGAAGCCGAGCCCGGGACCGTTGAGACGACCGATAGCGTGGATCCTAGGCAAGTTGCGGGAACGAACTGATCAATAGCGATCACCGAGGCCGCCGGATCGCCTTCCCGGTCGCAGACCCCGTCGATCCCTGTTGCGGCGAATTGTTTCTCTGTCCGGACGGAAACGTCCTCTGTTCCGCCGATTCGAATTCCCTGTTCCCGAATCCGAATCCGGAACTCGCCCTCGACGCCGACCGCCCCGGCGCGGTCGCTGGCCCCCGCGCGAAGCGACAATTCCTTGCAAAACCGGAAATTGTGACGTACGGTTTTCCGTATAACAGAAACAGAGCCGACCCCGTGCCCAACCTCGCAAGCCCCTCCGACCTCGCTCGGCCGCTTGCTCGCCGCGGCCCTTCGCCCGCCGCGCGCGAGCGGCGGGTCATCGATCTCTTGAACGACGACCTGTCGATAGCCAAGAGCACGGCGCGCGAGGGCGTCGGCGCGCGGCATGCGCAAGTTCGTTCACGCCCTCATTGTCCGGCGCGGCCCCGAGTCCGCCGACGCATTCACCGCCATGCAGCTCAACCGCCTCAACGAGGCGTTGCGGACGTCCTACGGCGCGATGTGGGAGACGAATCTCGCGACGGTCGACCGGGCGGTCGGGATCGTGCGCGAACTCGGCCGCCGCCACGGCTTAGGCGGCGGAGCGAGCGGAACCGAACCGTGCCGCAAGCCACTGGCAACCCTCGATTCGGGAGCCGGAATGGCGCCGGTCGGCCCGTTCCCCGCCAAGGAGAATGGGGGCGTGCCGGCGACGGAGACCGACGCGATCCCGGATTGGCGGTTCCTCGCCGACCTTGCTCCGCGGGCGCAAGAGAACGGAACCGAATGGCGCCGCAAGCCATTGGAAACGCTCGATTCGGGAGCCGGAATGGCGCCGGTCGGCTCGTTCCTCGCCAAGGAGAATGGGGCGAGCCAGCGGCGGAGGCCGACGCGATCCCGGATTGGCGGTTCCTCGCCGACCTTGCTCCGCGGGCGCAAGAGAACGGAACCGAATGGCGCCGCAAGCCATTGGAAACGCTCGATTCGGGAGCCGGAATGGCGCCGGCCCGCTCTTTCCTTGCGGGGGAGGAACGGGGCGAGGGGGCGGCGGAGGCCGATGCGATCCTGGATTGGCCGTTCCTCGGCGACCTCACTCCGCAGGGCGAGGAGGGCGGAACCGAACTGCGCCGCAAGCCGCTGGAAATGCTCGATTCCAGCCGAAATGGCGCCGGTCCGCTCCTCAATCCTTCCCGACAAGGCTACGACATTTGCACGAGTTGAATTCCCGATGCCTTTGGTAGGCCCGATGGCACTGCCGGTTCCCACTTCCCCAGCAGAGCTAGGGAAGGGGTCCGCGCCGCGTCCGCTTGGCGCCGGCTTGGACCGAGCGCGCATTGGAAGCGCAGCGATCTCTCGCCTCAGACATACAGCGGCGCCATTTGCCGCCACGCGCGTGGGCAATGGGCGCGACCGTCCCAGACATGCAGGCGATGGCCGACGCTCTTATCGTCAAAGAGGCGGCCGAGATGGCGATTGTTGTCGAGGAAGGGGTCGGTCACGCCGACGGTCAGAACGATATCCATCCGGCGCAGGTTCTCCAGCCGCCAAGAACAGTTGAGACCGGGCAGGAAGTGCGTCGGGGTGTGAAAATAGACGGTGTCGTCGTAGTAGCCGTCAAACAGGTCTCCAAAGCTTTCCACCTGCATCGTCAGATCGTAACGCCCGGAAAAGGCGACGAGCTTGCGGAAAAGGTGCGGGTGCCGGAGAGCGAGGCTGGCCGCCTGGAAGGCGCCGAGACTGCAGCCCATCGCCATCGTGCACTCGTGCGAATTGGTCCATGCCATCAGCGGCAGAACCTCGTTGAGGATATAGTCCTCGAAGGCGGCGTGCCTACGGATACGGTCGACAGGATGACGGCCGAAGTCGTAGAAGGTTTCCCGCGCCAGCCCCTCGATGCAGAAGAGCTGCAGGGAGCCAGCATTGACCTTGTCCGCAAGGCTCGCGACGATCTCAAGCTTCTCGTATTCCCAGAAGCTTCCATCCCGCGTTGGAAACATCAGCACCTTTGCTCCGGCATGGCCGAAGGTCAGGAGTTCCATGTCCCAATGAAGCGCCGGACTATACCAGCGCCGATACTCTCGCCTCATGCCACCCCGAAGAATCGTCTGACCTTCTCTGTGAGGAGCGCTTGCTGCTCTTCGCCGCCAGCATAGTCGAAATGACCTGTATCCAGGATGACGGTTTCATGATGGTTTGACGTCGGCAGGCCATTGGCGACCGAGAACTGGCAGGGCGGCGCGACCACGGGATCGAAGCGGGCGACAGCAAGCAGCATGGGGATTGTGATCCGCTGAGCCGCCGTCGCCGCGTCGAACAGGCTGAGGGTTTTGAGCACGTCCTTGTGCGTCTTCTGATAGGTCTGGACGGAATGGCCCCTGCCGACGGTTGGCAGAGTGAGCCAGAGCGGCATGTTGGCGAAGGTCGGCAGAGCCAGATGGCCGCGGTCGATGCGGCCGTCGAAGGCGATCGCCAGCGCGCCGACGCCGCCGCCGAAACTCGTGCCGGCGTAGCCGATCCGCCCCCCAAGCTCGGGATAGAGCTGAGCAAGCGCGGAGACGGCGAGCCAGAGATCCTCAACGCAGCCGCCCAGGATGTAGCGTTCCGGCCTGTCGATATCGTGCAGCACGTGCCCATAGGGATCGCTGGAAATCCCCGGCCGGCGACTGCGCGAGAGCCCGCGACAACAAGGAAACAGCACGGCCGTCTCCTTGACGGGGATGTCGAAATCCGGCTCGTCGCGTCCGCCATAGCCATGGCCGACGACCAGGCCGCGCCTGACCGTTGCCGCTCGCGGGGCCAACAGCCAGCCGCCGATCTCGAACGCATCGGTCGAAGTGTAGGCGATGTCGTGGACGCGCCAGTGCGGATGGCTCGACTGGCTTTCGCGAAGCCGCGGCTTGGGATTCACGCCAAGCGCGCCGGAATAGCGCGCCCGCCAGAAGTCGTCGAAGTTCGGCGGCGCCTGGGGCGGTTCGATCGCGCGGAGCTCTTCAACCCCGAGACCGTAGGTCGGATCGAAATCAAAAGGATGGTCTGTGGGAATGCCCATGAAAAGCTTGTTTCGTGAAACAGGCGGATAGACAAGACCTGGATCACCCCGGCATCGTGGAAACGGATGACGACTTGGCGCCGCCGGGCTCGCGCCGGTAATGTCGGTCGGCTGGTCCTCAGGGGCCTTGCGTCGCCGGGGCGGCTGGCCTTGCGACGCAATGGCCTTTCGGCGCCGGGGTTGAGCGCAAAACCCCGTTGGCGAAAGGATTTGCGCGCTAAGGGGGGATATGATGAGCCGCGACGCGCGCGTCCTGTGCGAGGGCGTCTATTTTGGCGAGGGGCCGCGCTGGCGCCGCGGGCGGCTTTGGTTCAGCGATTTCTACGCCCGCGCGGTCAAGTCGGTCTCGCTCGCGGGCGATGTGCGGGTCGAGGTCGAAGTCGACGGCGCGCCCTCGGGCCTCGGCTGGACGCCGGACGGCTCGATGCTGATCGTGTCGATGGAGAAGCGCCGCGTGCTCAGGCGCGCTCCCGACGGCGCCGTGACGGTTCACGCCGATCTGACCCGGTAGCGACGTTTCTGTCCAACGACATGGTGGTCGACGCTTCAGGCGGCGCTTACGTCGGCGATTTCGGCTTCGATTTCCACGCCGAACTCTTGAAGCGCGGCGAAATGGGCGTGTTCGCCGATCACCCAACCACCAAGCTCGCGCGCGTCGCGCCCGATGGCGCGGTCACAGTCGCCGCTGACGACATGCACTTTCCCAACGGCAGCGTCATCACCCCGGACGGCAAGACGCTGATCGTCGGCGAGACGCTGGGGGCGCGGCTGACGGCGTTCGACATCGGCCCGGACGGCGCCTTGACTGGCCGGCGCGTCTGGGCGCCGACCTTCCCGCGCGCGCCCGACGGCATCTGCCTCGACGCGGCCGGCGCGGTCTGGATCGCCAACCCGATCGGCCCCGAATGCGCCCGCATCGGCACGGGCGGGGAGGTTCTCGACACGGTCGCGACCAGCCAGCGCTGCTACGCCTGCATGCTTGGCGGCGACGACGGCAAGACGCTCTTTCTGATGACCGCGCCCTCATCGATTCCCGAGCGCGCGGCCGTTGCCCCCAAGGGGCGGATCGAGATCGTCGACGTCGATTCGCCGCACGCGGGCTTGCCCTAAGACGCAGTCATCCCTGGACAACGGCGTCGGCCTCGATTTCGACCAGCCAGTCCGGATCGATGAAGCGGCTGACCTCGACGAAGGTGCAGGCGGGCCGGATCGCGCCGAAGATTTCGCCGTGGGCGCGCGCGGCCTGCTCCCAGGTGGCAATGTCCGTCAGGAGGATGCGTGTGCGCGTCACGTCCTCGAAGCGGGCGCCGCAGTCCGTGAGCGCGCGGCCTATAATGTCGAGGCAGAGCCGGGACTGCCCGTAAACGTCGCCGACATGCGCGGCGCGCTTGTCTGGCCCGATCGGGGCCGTCCCGGACACGGAGATGAACGGCCCGACCCGAACTGCGCGGGCGAAGCCGATTTTCGCTTCGAGCGGCGAGCCGGAGGAGACCGCCGCGCGCGTCCGTTCGGTCATTCCGCCGGCCTTGCCTGCGCAGGGCTCGCCCGCGGGACGATGCCGAACGACGCGATCACGGCTTCGCTCGTGCGCAGGAGATTGGCGCTGGGCCCTTCAGTTCCGACGCTGCGACGGCTGACCCGGGCGCCTTCGATGAGAAGGACGATCGTGTCGGCGAGCAGGCCCGGCTGCGCAGCGCCGGCCGCCCCGCAGAGCGCCGCGAGGCGGTCACGCTGACGAACCTTGAATTCCTCGATCACCTTCAGCGCGGGATGGCCCGCCTCGGTGAGCTCGACCGCGGCGTTCGCCAGATCGCAGCCGCGCTCGTCGTTGGCGATAAATTTCGCCGCCTGTCCGATAAAGCCGTAGAGCTGGCCGACCGGATCGCCGGGACTCGCGGATTCGATGTTCGCCCAGATCTCGTCGGCCTTTCGCCCCTTGTAGTTGAGATACTCGAGGATCAGATCATCCTTCGAGGCGAAATGCCGGTAGAGCGTCATCTTGTTGGTGCCGGCCGCCTCGGCGATCGTTTCGACCCCGACGCCGCGGATGCCATGGCGGTGGAAGAGATCCTGGGCGCAGGCGACGATTTTATCGCGCGGCGGCTCTTGCCTGTCGCGCGGCGGCTCTTGGGCGGCCTCGCCGCGCTCGTGTTTTTCGGCTTTCTTCGCCATGGCTCTTGACTGTGATGTTACCGATCGGTATCTAGGGGGTGTTACCGATCGGTAACACCCCCTCGCGCCGGAAGTCAACGCCTGACGACGGCCTGGCCGTCGCGCGAGGCGTTTTGTCACAACGCCGAAAGGAAGCGCCATGTTCAAGCGCCACACGCCGACTGTCGACGAACTCCTCGGGGATTCGCTGGTTCAGGCGGTCATGCGGGCCGACAACGTCGAGCCGCAGGCCTTGAGGACGTTGCTTGCGGTCGTCGCCGGCCGGATCGCCGCCGCGCAGGGCGAAGGCGAGCCGAGACCCGTGAGCGCATTTTTCGCCAAGCCGCCGATCGACCGGCGGGCGGCGCCACGTGCGGCTGCGGGGCCAACGCGAGCCCGCCCCATGTCGCCGACGGAGCCGTGCGGCTCGGCGCTTTGCTGCTGATCTCGCCTCGGTGACGCTGGGCTGATGGTCGGCTTCTTCATCCAACGTCCGATCTTCGCCTCGGCGATCGCCGCGATCATGGTGCTCGCCGGCGCGATATGTCTATTCACGCTGCCGGTTTCGCAATTTCCGGAGATCACGCCGCCGCAGGTGGTCGTCAGCGCGAACTATCCTGGGGCAAGCGCGCAGGTTGTGGCGGACACCGTCACGACGCCGCTCGAGGAGCAGATCAACGGCGTCGAGGGCATGACCTACATGTCGTCGGCGAGTTCGAACGATGGCTCCTCGACGATCACCGTCACTTTCAATGTCGGTTATCCGCTGAACATCGCCGCCGTCGACGTGCAGAACCGCGTGTCGCAGGCAGCGTCATCCCTGCCCGCGATCGTCAATCAAGGCGGTGTGACGATCAAGAAACAGAACCCGAACTTCGTCCTCATCGTCAACCTTACCTCGCCTGACCGTTCCGTCGACTCGGTGACGCTGTCGAATTACGCCTACCTGCAGATCGTCGACCAGCTGAAGCGGCTCCCCGGCGTCGGCGACGTTCAGATGTTCGGCGAACGCCGCTATTCGATGCGCGTCTGGCTCGATCCCGACAAGCTCGCCAACCTCGGCGTGACCGCCGTCGACGTTCAGAACGCCATCGCCGAGCAGAACGTCCAGGTCGCCGCGGGCAAAATCGGCCAGTCGCCTGCGCCGCCGGGAACGCCCTTCGAGCTCCAGGTCAACGCCGCGGGCCGGCTCAGCGACCCGGAGGAATTCTCGAACATCATCGTCCGCGCCGACCCGTCCGGCGACGCAGTCGTGCGCTTGCGCGACGTCGCGCGCGTCGAGCTCGGCGCGCTGCAATATTCGTCATCCGCCTATTTCGGCAAAGACCCGACGGTCGTGATGGCGATCTTCCAGATGCCCGGCTCGAACGCGCTCGATCTCGAGCGTCGGGTCAAGGAAAAGATGGACGAGCTTGCGACGCGTTTCCCGCGCGGGATCGCCTACGCGATGCATTACGACACGACCCGCTTCGTGTCGGCCGCCATGCACGACGTCGTCGTCACGCTCGTCGAGGCGCTCGCGCTCGTCGTGTTCGTGGTGTTCGTCTTTCTGCAGAGTTGGCGGACGACGATCATCCCGATGATCGCGATTCCGGTCTCGCTCATCGCCACGCTCGCGGTGATGCAAGTCTTCGGCTTCTCGCTCAACATGCTGAGCCTGCTCGGCATGGTGCTCGCCATCGGCCTCGTCGTCGACGACGCGATCGTCGTCGTCGAGAACGTCGAACGCCAGCTCGAGGCCGGACTTCCTCCCCTCGCTGCCGCGAAAATGGCGATGGCGGAAGTGACGGGGCCGATCATCGCGACGACTGCGGTGCTGATGGCGGTGTTCGTGCCGGTGGCCTTCATTCCCGGGGTCGCGGGACGACTCTACAACCAGTTCGCGCTGACCGTCGCGATTTCGGTCGGCATTTCCGCCTTCAACTCGCTCACCCTCAGTCCGGCGTTGAGCGCGGCCATGCTGCGTCATGGGCCGAAGGGGTCGTTCATCCTCTTCCGCTGGTTCAACCGGGGCTTTGACTGGCTGTCGCACGCCTATGCCAAGGCGGTCAGGCAATTCATCCGCTTCGGCTGGGCGCTGGTCGCGGTCTTCATCCTGATCCTTGCCGGCGCCTACGGGCTGTCCCGCGACATTTCGACAACCTTTTTGCCGATCGAGGACCAGGGCTACTTCTTCGTGGTCGTCCAGGGCCCGGACGGCGCGTCGCTCGAGCGGACCGACGCGGTTGCGCAGAAGGTCCGTGATATCCTGCAGGCGACGCCGGGGGTCGAGATCGCCGGCTTCATCAGCGGGCTCAATTTTCTCACCAACGCCGCGCAATCGAACTCTGCCGTCGAGTTTGCGGTCCTCAAGCCGTGGGACGAACGGGGCCCGGAAGAGAGCGCGTCGGCCCTCGTCGCCCAGGTCCGGCCAAAGCTTCTCGGCATTCCCGAGGCGTTCGCGCTGAGCTTCGATCCGCCGTCGGTCAACGGCCTCGGCACAACCGGCGGGTTCGAGTTCGAAGTCGAGGATCTCGCCGGCAAGGGCGGCGCCGCGCTCAACGACGCGACCCAGGGGCTGATCGCCGCCGCGCGCAGGCAGCCGGAGCTCAATCCGCAATCCCTGTTCACCTCGTTCTCGGCCTCGACACCGCAGCTCTATTACGACCTCGATCGAACCAAGGCGAAGCTCCTCGGCCTGAGCCTCCCCGACATCTTCAACACGCTGCAGATCGACCTCGGCTCTCTCTACGTGAACGACTTCAACCTGTTCGGCCATACGTTCCGCGTGACGCTGCAGGCCGACAGCGCGGCGCGCGCGTCGGAGTCGGATCTCAACAAGCTCTATGTCCGCAATGCGACCGGAGGCGTGGTTCCGCTCAGCGCGCTCGGGACGCTGAAGCCGATCGTCGGGCCGGAGACCGTTCCGCACTACAACAACTACGCCTCGGCGCTGATCAACGGCGCCCGGCGCCGGGCTTCAGCTCGAGCCAGGCGGTGGTGGCGATGCAGCGCGCCGCCGCGGAAACGCTGCCGCGCGACTTCGGCTACGAATGGACCGGCGTGACTTATCAGGAGCTCAGCGCGGGATCGATCGCGACGGTCGTGCTGGCGCTCGCGATCGTTTTCGTCTTCCTGATCCTCGCCGCGCAATACGAGAGCTGGACGATGCCGTTCATGGTGCTTTCGTCCGCCCCGCTCGCGCTCGTCGGCGCGCTTGGCGCGCTCTGGGTGCGCCAGTTGCAGATCGACGTCTATTCGCAGATCGGCTTCGTCATGCTGATCGGGCTCGCGGCGAAAAACGCGATCCTCATTGTCGAATTCGCCCGCCGTCGGCGCGAAGAGGGCTTAAGCGTGGTCGAGGCGGCGATGGAAGCCGGACGGCTCCGGCTGCGGCCGATCCTGATGACGGCCTTCGCCTTCATCTTCGGCGTCCTCCCGCTCATGTTCGCAACCGGCGCCGGTGCCGCGAGCCGGCAGTCGCTGGGCACGACGGTGTTCGGCGGCATGGTCGCCGCGACGGCGCTGACTCTCATCTTCGTGCCGGTCTTCTACGCCCTCATCGAGCGGGTGCGCGAAGGCCGAGTCGCCGCGGCGGCGCCCCACGCCGCGCCGCATTTCGGCGCGCGCGCCGAGGCGGCCGGCGCCGAGGCGGCCGAATGATTCCTGGAGGTCCTTCATGCGCATCCTGACGGCAACCCTCGCCTCACTCGTCGCCCTCGGGGCGGCGGGAATCGCCGGCGTGCAGATCGCGGGTCACTACTTCGGCGGAGCGAAGGCCTCAGCGCCTACCCCCGCGATGATGGCGATGCCGGTCCCGGTCGCGCCGGTCATCAAGACGACCCTGCCGATCTATCTGGATTATCCGGGCCGGATCGAAGCGATCCGCAGCATCGCCCTGCAGGCGCGCGTCTCGGGCTACATCGAATCCCAGCCCGCGTCCGACGGAGCCGACGTGAAGAGCGGCGACCTCCTCTACAGGATCGATCCTCGCGATATGCAGGCTGCGCTCGATCAGGCGGAAGCCCAGTCGCAGCGCGACGCGGCCTCGCTCGACTACGCCAAGGCCAATTTCGGGCGGGGCGAGGAACTGGTGAAGAGCGGTTACGTAACGAAGGATGTCTTCGACCAGCGGTCGAGCGCGATGCGCCAGGCCGAAGCCGCGCTTGCGCTCGACCGTGCCGCGATCGCCGCGGCGCGGCTCAATTTGAGTTATGTCGAAATTCGTGCGCCTTTCGCCGGGCGGCTTGGGCGCAATCAGGCCTCGAAGGGGGCGCTTGTCGGGCCCTCGACCGGCGCGCTCAATACGCTTGTCGAGCTCGACCCGATCTACGTTTCTTTCAACCCCAGCGAGTCCGACCTCGGCCGGATTGCTGAAGCGCGCGCGGCTGGCAAGGTGGAGGCGGAGATCTCTCTTGCCGACAGCCCGGACACCGCGCGCAAGGGCCAGCTCACCTTCCTCGACAATTCCATCGACAAGGCCACCGGCACGATCGCCGCGCGCGTAACGATAGCCAACCCCAATTTCGTCCTGCTGCCGGGGCAATATGTCCGCGTGCGTCTGCACATCAGGGACAAGCCCGACGCCCTCATGGCGCCTCAGGCGGCGCTGGGCTCGAGCCAGATGGGGAAATTTGTCTATGTCGTTGGCGCAGGCGACAAGGCCGAGATGCGCCTTCTCACGCTCGGGCCGAGCGCCGGATCGCTGGTGAACGTGATCAAGGGCCTCAGCCAGGGCGATCGGATCATCGTCGGCAATCTGCAGAAGATCGGGCCGGGCTCGCCGGTCCAGGCCTTGCCGTCCGAGCAGGAGAAACCGAAGCTCTAGACGCCGGGTCCGTCCTCCCCGCGTCTTCATGTCCGCGCGCCAAGCCGCCCGCCAAGGAGTCTGTCATGATCCATCTGCACTACTGGCCGACCCCGAACGGCAAGAAGGTCACGATCCTGCTCGAAGAGCTGGGCATGCCCTACACGATCGTGCCCGTGCACATCGGCAAGGGCGACCAGTTCACCGACGCATTCCTGAAGATCGGCCCGAACAACCGCATGCCGGCGATGGTCGACGATGCGCCCGCTGACGGCGGAGCGCCGATCGCCGTGTTCGAGTCGGGCGCGATCATGATGTATCTCGCCGAGAAGGCCGGGCGCTTCTATCCGCAGGACCTCCGCCGCCGCTATGAGGTCAACCAGTGGGTCATCTGGCAGATGGCCAATCAGGGTCCGAAGTCGGGCGAGTGCGGGCATTTCCGCCGTCTTGGCGACAAGCAGGGCGATCAGTCCTACGCCGTCCGCCGCTTCACCGATGAAGTGAACCGTCTCTACGGCGTCCTCAACAACCGGCTCTTAGACCGGCGCTACATCGCCGGCGACCAGTACACGATCGCCGACATGATCAGCTATCCCTGGACGGTGAACTGGCAGGGGCAGGGCCAGGACATCTCTGAGTTCAAATATTTCAAGCGCTGGTTCGACGAGCTCAGCGCCCGCCCGGCCGTGCAGCGCGGCCTCGCCGTCACCGCCGGGCCGCCGGAGGACTTCGATAGCCTGCCGCAGGAAGAGAAGGATCGGCGCATCAAGATGCTCTATAACCAGCGCGCTCGGCCCGCGCCCGAGGGCGGCCTCATCGCGCTATGACGAACCGGCCCCTGATTCCGCTCTCCATCCTCGAACTGGTGCGCGTGACCGAAGAGACCGACGCCCGGGGCGCGCTCCTGAACGCACGCGACGTTGCGGTCCACGCCGAGCGCTGGGGCTATCGCCGCATCTGGGTCGCGGAGCATCACAACATGGCGGGGATCGCGAGCGCGGCGACCTCGGTCGTGCTTGCGCACCTCGCCGCGGGGACCGAGACCATCCGCGTCGGCGCGGGCGGCATCATGCTGCCCAACCACGCGCCTTATGTCATCGCCGAGCAGTTTGGGACGCTGGCGCGGCTGTTTCCCGGCCGCATCGATCTCGGCCTCGGTCGCGCGCCGGGGACGGACCAGCTCACGCTGCGCGCCTTGCGTCGCGGGCCGGAATTGGCGGAGCATTTTCCGCAGGACGTGATCGAACTGCAGGCGTATCTAGCGCCGGTCGCCCCGGGCCAGCGGATCCAGGCCGTCCCGGCGGCGGGCACCGAAGTGCCGCTCTGGATTCTCGGGTCGAGCCATTTTGGCGCGATGCTCGCCGCCGAATTGGGGCTGCCTTACGCCTTCGCCTCGCATTTTGCCCCCGACGAGCTCATCCCGGCGCTGGCGATCTATCGCAGCCGCTTCAAGCCGTCGGATCAGCTCGATCGTCCGTACGCCATGGTCGGGGTCAACGTCATCGCCGCAGCGACGGACGCAGAGGCGCGGCGCCTCGCAACCACCCAGCAGATGGCTTTCACAAACATCTTCCGTGGGGCGCGGGGCCTCAGCCAGCCGCCGATGGACGACATCGAGAGCTACTGGTCGCCGGCCGAGAAGGCCCAGGCGATGCGGATGCTCGCCCGCTCGATCGTCGGATCGCCGGACACGGTGCGCGAAGGGATCGAGGCGCTCGTCGCGGAGACGGGAGCCGATGAACTGATCGTCGTTTCGGACGTCTATGACCACCCGACACGGCTCAGGTCCTTCGAGCTCATCGCCGAAGCCGCCGGCGCAAAGCGGGCCGACTAGAGCGAATAGCAATAGAGTCGAATCGGTTGGCGCAGATCCCCCTCTCCCCGAAATCGGGGAGAGGGCAGGGGTGAGGGGCCTTGGCGATAGGCCGCTGCGGGCGCTCGCCCGCCCCTCATCCTAACCTTCTCCCCGCAGGCGGGGAGAAGGCACTGGTGGGGCCTTCACTTTCCTTCAGTTTCCTTCCAAAGACTTCAATTCCTTTCCAAAAGGGCTTCAAAAAGTTTCATTTCATTTCCAAAAGTTGCAAAAAATTTCCGCGATTCGGGACTTATCAATGGGTTACGGGCGAACTTCGCCGAAAAAAACCTCCAGTCGGCCGGTCGCCGGAAGCAGCACTGAGGCGAGCGCCAGGACCCACGCGGCGGCGCTGGCGGGGAACGCTTTCTCGGCCTCGGGCGTACGAGCCGCGGACACTACGCAACTCCTTCGATATTCCTATAATCATTAAACAACTAGAACATATTGGGAATTACGTCAAGAAAATATCTGGAATTCGGAATGATGGCACGGACCGTCAGGGTTCGACCCGAGGCATCCTGTGGGTTTTATGAACGGGCGGTATGTTTGGGAATGCGTTCGAAGGCGGAACGGGGCGGTAGCGCCATAACCAGTCACAAGGGGCTTGGGATCGCTTGCCTCTACGCTTGCGTAGCGAACAATTGTGGCGCAACAGTCCATGCCGCGGCCAACATGTATGGCCCAGCGCGACGTTCGAACGCAGTTCGAAGGCGAGCATGACGAGCATTCGGCAGAGCCCATGAGTGATGTGGCGCGTGTCGTACTTGTCTGGGACGTTCCGATCCGCCTCGTCCACTGGCTGGTTGCACCGCTGGTGGCGGCAGCGTATGCGACGTGGCGGCTAAACTGGATGGTTTGGCACGGACGGATCGGCGACACCTTACTCGCTTTAGTGCTGTTCCGGTTGCTGTGGGGCTTCTTTGGCGGCGAAAGCGCGCGATTTTCCCGCTTTCTCACTCCTCCGCGAGCGGTCGTTCAACATCTGAAATATGCGCTTTTCCGAGAGCCCGACCGCCAAGTGGGGCATAACCCCGCCGGCGGCTGGATGGCGCTATTTCTGCTCGCGCTGCTTCTCGCCGAGACGCTGTCCGGACTCTACGTCGCCAACGATATCGCCGATGTCGGACCGTTGACCGCGGTTATCCCGGCAGGGGTCGCGAACGCGATCGAAGCGTCGCACGCGATCGTCTGGGAGGCGCTGTTAGCGGCGATCGTTCTGCATGTGCTGGCAATCTTCGGCTATGCGGTGGTGAAGGGACAAAACCTGCTGCTACCGATGATCGCCGGGACGAAGGTTCTGCCGGAAAGCGTGCCCGCGCCGCGCATCGCGAGCACGACGAGGGCAGCCGTCCTCCTTGCTGCCAGCGCCGCGGCTGCGTTTCTTCTCGCCAATTTCATGTAGTCCCGATCAGCCCTTCGGAGGGATCACCTGACCGCGGATTTCGCCCGCTGGATAGGACTTTGTATGCACGTTTATATACCATGCGCCTGCAGAGAATTGTTGGGCCTGTTCAGGAGTGAGCGTGGCGCTGCCGGTTATCGGGTTTGCGGGAGGACTCCCCTGCACGGAGAGCCAGATCAAAGCGGGCCCATTCTCGCCTTGCTTGGCTGGACCATGGAAATGAGCCATCGTGGTCGCGCTCGACAGTCCGCTATAGGGGATCTTCCAGGTGATGACGCGGGTTGCCGGGTCATAGGTCAGGTCGGCCGTTCCCGTGCCGCCCGTAACGACCGGCGGCACGCATTGCGCCCCGGATAGTGAAACCTGAAACGAAACAGGCGCCGCCTGGATGGCCGACGTCCCGGCGACGCCCAGAACGATTGCAAAAGGAATGACGGCTCGCGGAAAGTTTCTGGCGTTCATCGTTTCCTCCTTCACCCGCGGATCGCAAGGGATCTCTTTGGGCCATTGCAGGTCCAGCACCGTCATAATCGCATGATTTGATCTTAAATCGACAGCCCTTTACTGGCTGGCCGAGTATGTGATGATGCGAGCGGTCAGGACACGGAGACGCGTACGGTTCGACGCCGCTGCGGCGACGGTTTGCCGGCGATGGGGGCTCTATTCGCACGGCGGGGCGCCGGAAAGCCGAAATGGGAAGGAGAAAGGCGGGTCCAGAGTGATGCCCAATGTGTCGATCCGCGCGCGGCTGATCGTCCTTTCGGTCCTGCTGCTTGCGATCCTCGTCGTCTCCTCCGCGCTTCTGATCCGGGAGCTTGCGCGAGACTCGCGGAGCCTTGCCGAGGAGGCGACGCTTGTCTCGGTCGTCAGGAGCGCCAACTCGGCCAGCAAGCATTTTGGCGATTTGAAGTATTGGGAGATCGACTCGGCGGTCACGCAGCTTGCCCTCTCCCAGCAGGCGGCGCGGGCCGCCAAGGCGGGGCTCGACACCGATCTGAGGGCGATCTCCCCGGTCGATCCGGCGGTTGTCGCCGCGATCGAACGCGAGGTCGATACCATGACCGATCTGGCGAGGAAGGCTGGCCTCGCCTACTCGAGCGACGACAGCGCCGCCGGCAACGCCTTGCTGGAACAGGCCAAGAGCCACATTGTCGATATCGACAACGCGATCGAAAAGATTGTGGACAGGGTCGAGCAGCAGGCCGTGGTCCGGCGGGACGCATCGACGCTCCAGGCCGAACTCGCTGTCAAACTCGCGATCGTCGGCGGAATCGGCGCGCTCGTGCTCGCATTGCTCTTTACGTCGCTGACCGTGCGCTCGGTCACCGTCCCCTTGAAGCAGCTGGAGCGATGCATGGCGTCGATCACGCGCGGCGAACTCGCCGTCGCGATGCCGCCGACAGGCGTCTCCGAGATCGTGGCGATGACCGGCACGTTGGGGATGTTGCGCGACAGCCTGATCGAGCGTGACCGCCTCGAGCGCGAGCGACAGCGCGCAGAATTGGAGATCCGCGCCGCGCGCGACGCCGCCGAGTTGGCGCTGCACGAGTTGAAGGCGACCCAGGCGAATCTGATTCAGGCAGAGAAGATGGCGTCGCTCGGCCAGCTCACCGCCGGCATCGCGCACGAGATCAAGAATCCGCTCAATTTCGCCAACAATTTTGCCAGCCTTTCGATCGGGCTGCTGGACGAACTGAAGACCGCGGCCGCGGCCGCCTTCGAAGCGCTCGACCCGCATCAACGCCACGAAGTCGACGAGGTGACTGAGATGCTGACCGGCAATCTCGAACGAATTGTCGAGCACGGCAGACGCGCCGACAGGATCGTCAGGAGCATGCTGGCGCACTCCCGCAGCGGCGGCGGCGACCGGCAGAGCGTCGACCTCAACGCTCTCGTCGAGGAGTC
This sequence comes from uncultured Alphaproteobacteria bacterium, assembly GCA_963822215.1. Classification (GTDB taxonomy): domain Bacteria; phylum Pseudomonadota; class Alphaproteobacteria; order Rhizobiales; family Beijerinckiaceae; genus Roseiarcus. Next base: position 180,540 of record CAWGGX010000010.1, on the reverse strand, counting down.
GCTAAATCTCGCCTATCATGGCGCCCGAGCCCACGATCAGGATTTCAACATCGCGATGGATCGGCAATACGGCGCGGACATCGCGCCGCTTGAGCTCGCCCCGCAAGACATGACGCGCGTGTTTCTCAACCTGTTTGGCAACGGATTCCACGCCGCGAACCAGCGGTGGCGGAAAATGAACGATGGGACGTTCCGACCCGTGCTGACTGTGACCACTTGCGATCTGGGCAAGGCTGTCGAGGTGAGGGTGCGCGACAATGGCTGCGGCATTCCCGACGAGATCAAAGACAAGCTCTTCCAGCCGTTCTTCACCACGAAGCCGCCCGGCGAGGGCACCGGGCTCGGGTTGTCGATCAGCTACGAGATCGTCACCAAGGAGCACGGCGGGACGATCAAGGTCGCGAGCGAAGTTGGAGCGTTCACCGAATTCATCGTAAGTTTGCCACGCAGCATCATGGGCAAAGGGGCGACGAAGTCTTCTGCGGCGAGCGGAGAGTCATGACCGTAAGCATCCTGATTGTCGACGACGAACCTGACGTCGCCATATTGTTTCGTCAGCAATTTCGCCGCGAGGCGCGAGAGGGGGCCTATGTTCTGCACTTTGCTCTCTCGGCCTCGGAAGCTTTGGAGCAGCTCGCGACCGACATCGAGCCGCAATTGATCGTGATTCTGTCGGACATCAACATGCCGGGTATGGACGGACTGGCGCTCTTGCGCGAGATCAAGACGCGTCGGGCCGACCTGCCGGTGATCCTGTTGACCGCTTATGGCGACGAGGAACGGCGGCGTCGCGCGGCTGAATACGGAGCGGTCGACTTCATCACAAAACCGGTCGACTTCGAGTTCCTGAAGGAACGACTTCGCCAGCTGCGCGCGCCATTGACCTGAGGGTGCCCCCTTGATCGCTGCAACGAAAATCCTCGCGGTCGACGACGAACCCGATTTCGAGTTTCTGATCAGGCAGCGTTTCCGCCGCGAAATCCGTGAAGGAGAGTTCGCATTCCGCTTCGCCCATCATGGCGAGGAGGCGTTGTCCGCGCTCGCCGCCGAACCGGATATCGACCTCATCCTGCTCGATATCAACATGCCGGTGATGGATGGGCTCACTCTGCTCAGCGAGTTGCACGAGCGGCAGTCCGCGGTGCGCGCGATCATCGTCTCGGCTTATGGCGACATGGCCAATCTGCGTACGGCGATGAATCGCGGCGCCTTTGATTTCGTCACCAAACCCGTGGACCTGAGCGATCTCGAGATCACGGTCCGCAAGGCGCTGAGAAGCATCGCCAAGCTGCGCGAAATGGATCGGTTGCGCCAGGAGGCCGAGCGGGCGCGCAACAATCTGTCCCGCTATTTTTCGCCGAACGTCGTCGAGTTGCTGGCCGCACAGGATGAGCCGCTCGGGGCAGGCCGCAGGGAAACGGTTGGCGTTCTGTTTGCTGATATGGTCGGCTTCACGCAAATGGCGGAGGACATGCCTCCGGAAGCGGTCTTGGAAATGTTGCGCGAATTCCACGCACGGATGACCGCGCAGATTTTTGCCTGTGGGGGCACGGTCGACAAATACATCGGCGATGCGATTGTCGCCGTGTTCGGCGTTCCAAGCGCGAGCTCTAAGGATGCCGCGAACGCGCTCGCCTGCGCCGAAAAGATGCTCGAAGCGCTCGATCGTTGGAATGACGATCGCGAGCGTGCGGCAGGAGGTCGCCTCGCGATGGGCATCGGCATCACCTACGGGCCGGCCGTGGTCGGCGATGTCGGCAGCGAGTACAGCATGTCGTTCACGGTGATCGGCGATACTGTCAACACCGCCGCGCGATTGCAGACATTGACGCGCACCCTGGGGACCGCGCTGGTGGTTGGCGACACGCTGGTTTCGGCTGTCAAAACGTGCTGTCCCAATATCGCATCTGAAATCATGGCGCAATTGGAGGATCAGGGCGAGCATAGCTTGCGAGGTCGGGCCGGCCCCGTACGTATTTGGACGCGAAAGGTGAACTGCGCGAAGAGCGGGTCACGTCAACCAGGATAAAAACGCCAGTCGCGAGAATTCCAAATGAGGGCATTCATTGGCGAGACCTCGGGTCGAGCTGCGCCAGGTCCTACTCGCAGCAATGGCCCAGCCCGTCCGAACGAAGTCGGTAGGATCGGCTCCCGGACGGCCTTGACGAACGCTCATCCGACGGTAGTCGCGAGCACCGACACGAGCATCCCCACAGCGTATCGGCCTGCGCCATCGCACGGCTTTATGCCGGGGCGTTGCGGGCCATGAAAGTCGCAGGCGTGCCATCTTCAGGATTGACGAAGATGATATCGGTAGGAACGCGGCGCGGCGCATCGACGGAGAAGAAAACGACGGGTCCCTCAAGAATTTCCGGCAGCGCGTGGACCGTTCCGCGCTCGAAGAACAGCAAGTCGCCAGGAGCGAATTCGGCCTTGGTCGCCGCGTCCTCCATCCAGAAGGTTCCGCGTCCGGAGAGGACAAATAGATACTCGTCACAGGTCGCATGGTAGTGCGGCGGCGTCCCCTTATACACGCGGAAAACCCGCGCGCTGGCCGACGCCCTGTCGGTCAGGTAACGGTCAATCAACAACGTGGAGGCTGTCGGGGGAAAGCTGGCGGCGATGGCCTTGACGTCGAAGCGCGCCGACTTTCCCTGCGCCGCCTCGTTGGCGCCGGTCTGATTGGGAGACATGTGTGACCTCCTTTTCCTGTGGCCCGGATCATTGCGTGGCGGCGGATGCGTCGCCCAGACGCTCAGCTTGAGACTCCCTCGGAAGTCCGATCGCCAGATCAGAAGCCAGACAGCGTGATCTTGCCGATCGAGCGACCGCTTTCGATCGCGGCGTGAGCCCGTTTGAGGTTGGCGGCGTTGATGGGACCGTAATCCTCGCGGAACGTCGTGCGCAGAACGCCTTGATCCACCAGGGCGCTGACTTCCTCGAGGATCCGGTGCTGCGCCGCCTGGTCGGGGGTGCTGAAGAGCGGCCGGGTAAACATCAGCTCCCAATGGACCGAAAGGCTCTTAAGCTTGAACGGCACGATATCGAAGGTCGCGGGATCATCGATCATGGCCAGCGCGCCCTGTGGCGCAAGGGCGGCGATGATGGATTTCTGGTGCTCGGCGCTGGCGGTGAGGCCCGCGACGTAGCGCACTTCCGGAATGCCTAAAGCCTTCAAACCCTCTTCGAGCGGCTGACGGTGGTCGATGACGTGATGAGCCCCCATCTCACGGCACCAGGCGATCGTCTCGGGACGGGAGGCGGTCGCAATCACGGTGAGGCCTGTCAGGCGGCGCGCCATCTGGGTCAGGATGGAACCAACGCCGCCGGCGCCGTTGATGATCAGGATCGCATCGTTCGAGAATTGTGGGCCGTAGGGCGCCTTCAGCCTGTCGAAGAGCAGTTCCCACGCGGTCACCGAGGTCAGCGGCAGCGCCGCAGCCTGCGCGGGGTCGAGGGTCTCGGGCTTGCGGCCGACGATCCGTTCATCGACTGCCTGCAACTCGGCGTTCGCGCCAGGCCGGTTGATCACGCCGGCATAGAACACTGCATCGCCCTTCTTGAAATTGTGTGTTTCCGGGCCAGTCGCCTCGACGATTCCGACCGCGTCATAGCCAAGAATGCGGGCTTGGCCTTCTGGCGGTTGGGCGCTGGCGCGGACCTTCACGTCGACTGGATTGACCGAGATCGCCTGAATGCGCACGAGCAGATCACGGGGGCGAAGCTCCTGTGAGGGCAATTCAAGATCGACAAGCGCGTCCTGCGCGTCGATGGGCTGAGGACGATAAAGCCCAATGGCCTTCATGGTGAACGCTCCGGAAAGATCGCCTTCGCGCCGGGTCGGTTGAAGCCGAAGACGGCAGGGTCGACCCTTGGCGAGGGCAGTGCTGCGAGCTCGGCGCCGCCGCTGATGCTCGAGATTCCCGCCACCCCCGCAGGCCACGACGATCCACGCGCTCGACTCGATCCGATTGCGGCGACACGATTACGGCGACACGATTACGGCGACACGCGCTCAACTCCCTATTTGCAGGGCGGCTGACGATCTCGCGATGCGGGTCATGCATAGGTATATTGCCATGCGGCATAGTCGTAAAGACGGCCGTGTCACCCCAATCCCGTGGGCGGACGTGCGGATGATGCGTCGGCGCCGATCGCCAGTGCGGAGAACGGATAGCCTGCGATGCGGGCGCCTGAGGCGATTGGAATCGTCGCGACGCGATCGCCACGTTCGCATTGGCGAGTACGATCAAGGTGGCGTCGGCCTGACGGTTGTTATGCGGATATGGGAAACGGCGGGCGCGGCATTTTCAAATTTCGCCGAATTCACGCGAAGGGACTCGCCTATGCCGAACACACCGCCCGTCAAATCTTCCGACTTTTCGCCCATGAGCGTGCCGGCGTTCTGGCCGATGGCCATGGGCGCCGCGATGTTCGAGGAGGGGCGGGAACTTTACGCCAAGAACATCAAATTCGTCGACGAAGAGATTAAGATTCACGACGACTTGAGGCCGACGCTGGCGACGCCAAACCAGATACGCCTGGACCTGCGAACGATGGCGCTGCGGGACTACGGCCAACCCAAGGGAATTCCGACGCTCGTCGATGCGCCCTATGCGGGCCACACCGCCATGATCGCCGACTATCATGAAGGCCAAAGCCTGATCGAGACCTTGCTCGGAAACGGCATCGATCACGTCGCGCTGACCGATTGGAAATCGGCGACGGACGACATGAAGGATTTCGAGATCGACAATTATCTCGCCGACATGATCGTCGTCATTGACGATCTGGGCGGGCGCGTCAATCTCGTCGGCCTTTGCCAGGGCGGCTGGGTGTCCGCGATGATCGCCGCGCGCTTTCCCGACAAGGTGAATTCACTCGTTCTCGCCGGCGCGCCGATCGACACCGACGCCGGCGACGGGCCAATCAAGCGCATGGCGAAGGCCTCGCCGATGTCGTTCTATCAGGAACTCGTCGGACTCGGCGGCGGCCTGATGAAGGGCAAGTACATGTTGCAAGGCTGGAAAAACATGCATCCTGCGCAGCATTACATCCAGGACTACATCGACCTCTACGAGCACATTGAGGACCCCGCCTATCTGGCCAAGGAGGAGACCTTCGACAGCTGGTACGAAAATCCGATCGATCTGCCAGGTCGGTGGTATCTCCAGGCGATCGAACAGCTCTTCAAGGAAAACAGGCTCGCGAAGGGCATGTTCGTCGGCCTGGGTCGGACGCTTAGTCCCCGCGACATCAAGTGCCCGACATTCTTGCTGGCCGGCGCCGGTGACGACATCACCACGCCGGAGCAAGTGCTCGACGCAGCGAACTATATCGGGACCCCGAAGGATCGCATTGTCCAGAAAACCGTGCCGGGAGGCCATATCGGACTGTTCATGGGCGCCCGCACGTTGAAAAATGACTGGCCGCCGATTGCACGGTGGATTTGTGCACAATAGCAGCAGAACGTTCGTGTGATAACGATGGGGCATTTTTCACGACTCAGCCCTGGCCCATCCTCGACCCGTTCGCCAGGGCGAAGTTCCGCAGGCAGCGCTCTTCGAGATCGGGAGCTTGCGCGCGCCAGCGCCTCGACTGTGTCGATCGTCGCCCTGCGGGCGCGCATGGGCGTCGGGCCGCCCCTGGATGACGGCGCCGGAGTGGAACCGACGCCCCCGGCCTCAGCCGGCTGTCGTCTTCCGCTCGCGCGCCGCGAGCAGCGTCTGGAGCGCCGGCACCGAGCGCTCGATATGCTCGCCCGCGAGTTTCACCGCGAGGTCGGCGTTGCGGGCGAGCGTCGCATCGAAGATGCCCTGGTGCTCGGCGTGCACGTCGCGCGGGATCGTGCGCTTGGACGCGACCAGGCGCCGGTAGCGCTCGGACTGCTGGTAGAGCAGGGCGTGGAGCCTATGCAGCCAGGGCGAAGGACAGGCGGCGATCAGGGCGCGGTGAAAATCACGATTGCGCGCCTCGAACTCGGCCGAGGCGCCGGCCGGGTCGTCGCGCAGCCGCTCCTCCGTCTTGGAGAGCTTGTAGAAGGCCGCAACAATCTCGGCCTCCCAAGTCTCGCCGCCGACCTCGATCGCTTGCCTCAGCGCGTCGGTTTCGATCAGTTTGCGCACAGCCGTCAGGTCGCGGAAGTCTTCGAGCGAGGCCTGGGCGACGCGAAAACCCCGCTGTCCTTCGCTCGTCACCAGCGCTTCTCCCAGCAGGCGGGTCAGCGCCTCTCGGATGGTGGAGCCGCTGACGTCGTAGCGGGCGCGCAGCTCCTCGGTGCGCAGTTTCGAGCCTGGCTCCAGCGTCCCGTCGATAATCTCGTTGCGGAGCGTGGCGTAGGCGGTCTCGATCAGCGTCCGGCCTTTGCCCTCGCCGGGGCGGTCGATGACGATGGCGTCCGTCATGTGCTCGGCCCCCCTTCGAAGCGGCGCAAAGCCTGAACCGCGATGGCGGCGATGGCCGACTCTGCGCGGTCTTTTGCCGCATACCCTGTCGCAAATGGCCTCGGAGCGCAACTGGAATATCGTCATTTAGGCCCATCCACGATAATTCGACCGACGCTCGGACGAGATTGGCATCTCGACATGAGCGCTTCATTTTACGCGGCTTTGTGAAATATCGATGGCCGTGGAGATCCCGCGGGTTGTGATCTGCGCGTTTTTCGCGAGAATCCGAAATTTAATCGTCAAAAGGATTTAATATCGATATTTCTGTTGACTGACGATATCACCTGCGATAGGCATGCCTCCGTCAAGCGCGATGGCCTTTCGGAAGGCCTTGAGGCCAGAGGCCTCAAAAAACAGCGTTGCGCCACGTCGGTTTTCGGGGAGGACCATGGGACAGAGCCAGACGCCGCTAAACAAGTTTGTGCGCGTCACTGGAGTGCGCTCCGGCCGCTATGTCGAATTTGAATTCTCGGTCAACGACGCCGACCTGATGGTCGAACTCATCCTGCCTTTTTCTGCTTTCGAAGAATTCTGCACGCTGCAGGAGGCCACACGGCTGCCGCCCGAGGCCGAGGTCGCGAACGAGCTCGACAAGCTCGCGTGGCGCGCCCGTCAGCCCGGGCTCCTGCGTCGTGTCCAACCGGTGTCCAACGGCGAATTGCCGCGCTCGCCGCGTAGCTAATCCGACGAGCTTTACGGGAGGGAAATCGTGACCGTTCAAATCAAGACCATCGACCTCGAGCCGAAGCGGCAGACCTTCGGCCACATCGCGCGCCGGTTCGGCGCCGACAAGCCGGCCTCGCGCTACCAGGAGGCGACGCTCGACGTCCAGGCGACGGCGAACTTCCACTATAAGCCGCTCTATGAGCCGGAGTTCTGGCAGTACGACACCCGCAAGACGGCGGTCGTGATGGAGGACTGGTACAAGCCCCTGGACCCGCGGCAGTTCTATTACGCGACCTACAACATCGCCCGCGCCAACATGAACCAGGCGGTCGAGCGCAACTTCGCCTTCATCGAGGAGCGCGGCCTGATCGAGAAGTTGTCGCCGGAATTGAAGACGGCGATCGAGCGCGGCCTTCTGCCCTTGCGGCACCTGCACTGGGGCTCGAACATGAACATGACCGAGATGACTCAGCGTGGCTACGGCACCGCCGTCACCGCGCCCTGCATCTTCTCGGCCGGCGATCATCTCGGCATGGCGCAGGTCATCTCCCGCATCGGCCTCGAGGTCGATGGACAGACAGGCGTCAGCCTCGACAAGGCCAAGGAGACCTGGCTCAACGACGCCGCCTGGCAGGTCGCGCGCCGGCTGATCGAGGACAGCTTGGTCGAGCGCGACTGGTTCCAACTCTTTGTCGCCCAGACGCTGGCGGTGAACGGCGTGCTGTTCGACTTGGCCTACAAGCATCTCGATGCGGCCTGGCGCGACGGTGCGCTCCCGGTCGCGATGCTGACCGAATTCATGTCCGACTGGCGCGCCGAGGAAGGCCGCTGGAGCGACCATGTCGTCAAGACCGTCGCGGCGGAAAGCGAAGCCAACAAGGCGCTCGTCTCGCAATGGGCGAGCCACTGGATCGACCGCGCGAGCGAGGCGGCGAAGCCGCTCTCGGTCGCCCTGCTCAACGACGACGGCAAGGCCTCACACACGGCGCGCGAAGCCGCCGTGACCCGTGCGCGTTCGCTCGGCCTGTCGATCTAAATAAGGGGAGGATTCATCATGGCGCAAGTCGCCTCGCTCACGCTTCTGCACAACGACGACGCCCGCCCGATCATCGAGGCGATCCTGGCCGACAACACGAACGTTCGCGTCCTCGACATGCCCGGCTGCGTCAAATTCGACCGCGACATGGAGCTGGTGGTCAACCGTGTCTCCGTCGAGGAGCGCATCGGCCGGGTGTGGGACCCGCAGGAAATCCACCTCGTGCTCGTCTCGATGGCGGGCCATCTCGACGAAGACGACGACCGCTTCGCGGTCAGCTGGAAACACTAAGAGTTCGGGAGGACGATATGGCCGTCAAGAAACTCGGTCTCAAGCAGCGCTACGCGCATATGACCCGCGGTCTCGACTGGGAGACCACCTATCAGCCGATGGACAAGGTGTTCCCCTACGACACATTCGAGGGGATCAAGATCAAGGACTGGTCAGCCTGGGAGGACCCCTTCCGCCTGACCATGGACGCCTACTGGAAGTTCCAGGCCGAGAAGGAGCGCAAGCTCTACGCTGTGCTTGACGCCTTCGCGCAGAACAACGGCCAGACCAAGATCTCGGACGGGCGCTACGCCAACGTGGTGAAGCTGTTCCTGACCGGCATCTCGCCCGAGGAGTATCAGGCCCATCGCGGCTTCGCCTTCGCCGGCCGTCATCTGCGCGGCGTCGGCCCGCGCGTCGCCGCGCAGCAGCAGTCGCTCGACGAGCTGCGCCACATCCAGACGCAGATCCACACCATCAGCCAATACAACAAGTTCTTCGATGGGATCAGCGAATTCCCCCACATGCATGACCGTGTGTGGTACCTCAGCGTGCCGAAGTCGTTCTTTGACGACGCCCGCACCGCCGGGCCGTTCGAGTTCATGATCGCGATCGGCTTCGCCTTCGAGTATGTGCTGACGAACCTCCTGTTCGTGCCGTTCATGTCTGGCGCCGCGTACAACGGCGACATGTCGACGGTCACCTTCGGCTTCTCGGCGCAGTCGGACGAGAGCCGGCACATGACGCTCGGCATCGAGGTCATCAAGTTCCTGCTCGAGCAGCACCCCGACAACCTGCCGATCGTGCAGAAGTGGGTCGACAAGTGGTTCTGGCGCGGCCACAAAGTGCTCGGCATCGTCGCAATGATGATGGACTACATGCTGCCGAAGAAGGTGATGTCCTGGCGCGAGGCGTGGGACATCTACTTCACCGAGGCCGGCGGCTCGCTGTTCCAGGATCTCGCCCGCTATGGACTGCGACCGCCGAAATATGCGGATCAGGCGACGGTCGAAGCCGATCACGTCTCGCACCAGAACTGGGCGGTCTTCTATCAGTACAGCCATGCCGCCGCGTTCCATACCTGGGCGCCGGATCGCGAGCACCTCGACTGGCTGAGCGAGAAGTACTCGAACACGTTCGACAAGTTCTATCGGCCGCGCTGGGAGATGTGGGCCGAGATGGCGAAGCAGGGCAAGCGCTTCTACAACATGGCGCTGCCGCAGCTCTGCCAGACCTGCCAGATCCCAATGGCCTATACCGAGCCGGGCGATCCGACGACGATCTGCTTCCGCCAGTCGAAGTTCAACGGGGAGACCTATCACTTCTGCTCGGACGGCTGCAAAGACATCTTCGACGCCGAGCCGGTGAAGTATGTCCAGGCCTGGCTGCCGGTGCACCAGATCTTCCAGGGCAACTGCGGCGGCGCGACCATTCCCGACGTGCTGAACTACTACCGTCTCAACGTCGGCCACGACAACATGGACTACGTCGGCTCGCCGGACGAAGCGCTCTGGAACAGCTGGCAGGCGGGCGCGGTCAAGGCCGCAGAATAATCTGCTTCGAACCGAACGCGCGATGCGGCCGAGTGGCCGCGTCGCTGCAGTCTTTGAATCCTTGGGAGGAACCCATGGCTCTCACGGCGATCACGCCCGATTACGAAAAGCAAATCGAATATCGCGACCTGGAAAAGAACTTCCACGGCAATCGCGTTGTCTACGTCCACTGGGAGGAACATCTGTCGTTTTGCTCGGCGCTTGCTTTCCCGCTTCCACCCGACATGCCGTTCGGCGCCTTCGTCGAGGCGATCGTCAAGGGCCACTACAGCGCCCATCCTGACTTTGAAAAAATCGACTGGGACAAGGTCGAGTGGATGATTGACGGGGTGAAGGTGAAGCCGGATCTCGGCAAGTCGCTCGCCGATCACGGCGTCGGTCACAAGTCGCTGATCCGCTTCTGGACGCCCGGCCTCAACGGCTACAAGGGCTCGGCGAGCTGAGGCGCTGGAACCGGACCGAAAGATGACCCATCAGCTCACCATCGAACCCCTCGGCGACGCGATCGACGTCGCCGACGGCCAGACGATCCTCGACGCCTGCCTGCGATCGGGGATCTATCTGCCGCACGCCTGCGGCCACGGCCTGTGCGGGACGTGCAAGACCCAGGTCATGGACGGCGAGATCGATCACGGTGAGGCGTCCAGCTTCGCCCTGATGGATTTCGAGCGCGACGACGGCTTCGTCCTCGCTTGCACGGCGACGTTGAAGTCGGACGTCACGATCGAGGCCGACGTCGAGGAGGACCCGGACGCCGGCCGGATCGCCGTCGGCGATTTCGAGGGGGAGGTGGTCGGGCTCGACGACCTAGCCCACGATGTCAAAGGCGTGCGGATTGCGCTTGACGGCGACGGCATCGACTTCCAGGCGGGCCAGTACGTGATGGTGAACCTGCCCGGCGTCGAGGCGGCGCGCGCCTTCTCGATCGCCAACGCCCCTTCCGACGCCAACCACGTCGAGTTGCAGGTGCGGCGCGTGCCCGGCGGCGCCGGCACGGGGTTCGTCCACGAGCGGCTGAAGCTTGGCGACCGGGTGCATTTTTCCGGCCCCTATGGCCGCTTTGTCGTGCGCAAGTCGCGCGGCGGCCCGCTGATCTTCCTCGCCGGCGGCACCGGCGTATCGAGCCCGCGGGCGATGATCCTCGACCTTTTCGAGGAGGGCTATGGCGAGCCCATCACCCTCGTCCACGGCGTGCGCACGGAGGCCGATCTCTACGGCCGCGAGGAATTCGAGGCGCTAGCCAAGGAGCGCCCGAACTTCCGTTATGTCCCGGCGCTGTCGAGTGAGCCGGAGGGCAGCGGCTGGGCGGGCGAGCGCGGCTTCGTCCACGACGTCGCCAGGCGCCTTTACGACGGGCAATTCGAAGGCTTGACCGCGTATCTCTGCGGGCCGCCGCCGATGATCGAGGCCTGCATCGGCGCGCTGATGCAGGGCCGGCTGTTCGAGAAGCACATCTTCACCGAAAAATTCTTCACCGCGCAGGACGCGGGCTCGAAGCCCAAGAGTCCGCTGTTTAAGAGGCTCTGAGATGGCGCCGCGACGCTTCCAGGTCACGCTCGAGGGGCACGGCGCAGCGAATTGCTACGAGGGCGAGCGCGTGCTCGTGGCGCTCGAGCGGGCGCAGGGCTTCGGACAGCTCAAGAACTTGCCCCGCCGCCTCCCGGTCGGATGCCGGCGCGGAGGCTGCGGGGTCTGCCGGGTGCGTGTGCTCTCCGGCGAATACGATTCGGGGCCCATGAGCCGGGCCCATGTTTCCGCGCAGGACGAGGCGGCGGGCGTCGTGCTCGCCTGCTGCATCTATGCGCGAAGCGATCTTTCGCTGCGGCTGGAGACCCCGGTCGTAGTCAACACGAAGGGCGAGCGGGCCCTGCAATCCGCTTGAAGGAGGAAATGACTATGGCGATGACAGGCATTCTGCGCCCAGGCTTCATCCAGGTTCGCGTTCTGGACATGCCCACGGCGATCGAGTTCTACACCAAGCGCATTGGCATGCATCAGGTGACGGAAGGTCCGGATGGACGCGTCTATCTGAAGTCGGCCGACGAGTTCGACCATCACTCGATCGTGCTCAGGCGCGCCGACAGCGCCGGCGTCGACGTCATGGCGTTCAAGTGCCTCGCCGATTCCGACCTCGACCATTACGAGAAGCGGGTCAAGGAGGCGGGCGCCGCCGTCGATCACGTGAAAGCGGGCGAGCAGCCCGGGATCGGGCGCCGCATTGGCTTCACCATCCCGACCGGCCATCGCATCGAACTGTTCGCCGACTCCGAGATGTCCGATCCGAAGCCCCTGATCCAGAATCCGGACGTCTGGGATCTCGAACCGCACGGCATGGCGGCGCGCCGCTTCGACCATGCGCTGCTCTACGGGCCGGACATTCAGGGTGCGCTCGACTTCTTCGAGAAGGTCCTCGACTTCCGCTGCGCCGAGCGCGTTGACATGCCCGACGGGGTGTTTGCGATCTGGATGACCTGCGGCATGAAAGCGCATGACATCGCGTTCGTGAAATATCCGGAGCCGGGGAAGCTGCACCACCTCGCTTTCGAACTCGAGAACTGGCAGGCGGTTGGGCACGCGGCCGACATCCTGACCCGCTACGACATCTCGCTCGATCTCGGACCGACCCGCCACGGCATCACGCGTGGCCAGACGATCTATTTCTTCGACCCGTCGGGCAATCGCTGCGAAGTGTTCGCGGGCGGCTATACCTACTATCCGGACCAGCCGACCCGCACCTGGGACGAGGCGCATGTCGGTAAGGGTATCTTCTACTACGAGCGTCAGCTCAACGAGGCGTTCCTGTCGGTCGTGTCGTAAGGCGCGCTCGTTAGGTCCACATCATAACCCCTCGCGTTCGCGCGAAGGGTTATGACGCCGGTCGCGTCGGCGGCTGTAGGCGCGATCGCCGATCGCGCCGCCGCGGTCGCCGACCGCGGCTACAGGCGATCGCCGACTGCGGCCAAGGCGGGCACTCAGGAATTCAAGGGGCGAGGACATCATGGCAATCTCGGTGACGCGTCGCATCCTCAGCGCGGAGGCGGGCTTGCGAGCCGTTGAGGCGGCTGTGGCGAAGGGCCGCAAACGCGGCGTCGCCGTGGTCGCCGCGACCGTCGACATCGGCGGGGATCTCATCGCTTGCCTGCGGGCGGACGGCGCCTTCTCTGCGTCGGTGACGATCGCCAAGGACAAGGCCTATACGGCGGCCGTGTTCGGCGCCTCGACCGACGACCTGTCAAACGCCTTGAAAGACAATCCGGTCGTCCATCATGGCATCTCCCTCCGCCCGGGCGTGGTCCTGTTCGGCGGCGGACTGCCGATCTTCGAAGACGGAGCGGTCATCGGCGCGATCGGCGTCTCGGGCGGCTCGGAAGACGACGATCGGGCGGCAGCGGCGGCCGGCGCGGCTGCGGCGCTCGGCGCGGCCTAGACACTCCGCCAACGAAAGAACGAATATCGACATTAAGAAAAATATCGACAATCTGTGAGAATGGCGATATATGGTTGCGCGCTTCGACAGGAGCGCGGTCCAGAAAGAGGTGCAACGATGACCGTTCAGGCTTTGAGAAAGACGTCCGCGAGCTTCGACAGCGCGCGTCGGGACGCCGCCCATTTCATCGACGGCGCGTTCACCGAAGGAACGACGGGCAAGTTTTGGGAGAACCGCACCCCCGTCGACGACAGCGTGATCGGCCGCGTTCCCGAGGGCGGCAAGGCCGAGATCGACGCGGCGGTCCGCGCCGCCAAGGCGGCGCTCTCCGGCCCCTGGGGCAAGATGACGGTCGCCGAGCGTACCGACATTCTCGGTAAGGTCGCCGACGGCATCAACGCCCGGCTCGAGGAGTTCCTCGCCGCCGAGTGCCTCGACACGGGCAAGCCGTCGAGCCTCGCCCGCCACCTCGACATTCCGCGCGGCGCCGCCAATTTCAAGATGTTCGCCGACACGGTGAAGGGTGTCTCGACCGAGACCTTCATTCTGCCGACGTCAGACGGCAACGGCGCGCTGAACTACGGCCTCAGACGTCCGAAGGGCGTGATCGCCGTCATCTCGCCCTGGAACCTGCCGCTCCTCTTGATGACCTGGAAGGTCGGCCCGGCGCTCGCCTGCGGCAACACCGTGGTGGTCAAGCCATCGGAGGAGACGCCACTCACCGCCACGCTGCTCGGCGAGATGATGAACGAGGCCGGCGTGCCGAAGGGCGTCTACAATGTCGTGCACGGCTTCGGGCCGAATTCGGCCGGCGAGTTCCTGACCCAGCATCCGCTGGTCAACGGAATCACCTTCACCGGCGAGACCCGTACGGGCGAAGCGATTATGCGCCAGGCGGCCCTCGGCATCCGCCAGGTGTCGTTCGAACTCGGCGGCAAAAATCCGGCGCTAGTCTTCGCCGACGCTGATCTCGACAAGGCGATCGAGGGCACGATGCGCTCGTGTTTCTCGAATTGCGGTCAGGTCTGCCTCGGCACCGAGCGCGTCTATGTCGAGCGGCCGATCTTCGATGCGTTCGTCGCTCGGCTGAAGGCGGGCGCGGAAGGCCTGAAGTTCGGCCGTCCGGAGGACCCGTCGACCACGCTTGGCCCGTTGGTCAGCAAGGAGCACCGCCAGAAGGTGCTGAGCTACTACAAGAAGGCGGCTCAAGAAGGCGCGACCATCGTCACCGGCGGCGGCGTCCCCGAAATGCCGGGCGAGCTTGCAAACGGCGCCTGGATCGAGCCCACCATCTGGACCGGCCTGCCTGACGACTCGCCGATCGTCAACGAGGAGATCTTTGGTCCCTGCTGCCACATCCGTCCGTTCGATACGGAGGAGGAGGCCGTGCGGCTCGCCAACTCCACTCCTTACGGATTGGCGGCCTCCGTGTGGACCGAAAACCTGTCGCGCGCCCATCGCGTCGCGGCGCAGATGGACGTCGGCCTCTGCTGGGTCAACTCCTGGTTCCTGCGCGACCTGCGCACCGCCTTCGGCGGCGCCAAGCAGTCGGGCATCGGCCGGGAAGGCGGCGTTCATTCGCTCGAGTTCTACACCGAGCTCACCAACGTCTGCGTCAAGCTCTAAGAAGGGAAGCATCGTGACAAAGATAGCGCCGCTCGCTGTCGCTGACGCCATCCTCGGCGCTTACAAGACTCGCACGCCCGTGCCGCCGGTGCGCGAGCTTCTGCCTGCCGGGGCGATCGATCAAGCCTACGCCGCCCAGGAGTTCAACACCGAGCGCTGGCTCGCCGAGGGCCGCAAGCTCGTCGGGCGCAAGATCGGCCTGACCTCGCTCGCGGTGCAGAAGCAGCTCGGCGTCAGCCAGCCGGACTACGGCATGCTGTTTGCCGACATGGCTGTGCCGGACGGCTGGGACGTCGCCGCCGACCAGCTCATCCAGCCCAAGGTTGAGGCCGAGATCGCCTTCGTCATCGGGCGCGACCTCGCGGACGAGCATCTGACCATCGCCGACATCCTGCGGGCGGTCGAGTTCGCCCTGCCGGCAATCGAGATCGTCGATTCGCGTATCGCCGACTGGAAGATCGGGATCCTGGACACTATCGCCGACAACGCCTCGTCGGGTCTCTACGTGCTCGGCGCTTCGCCCAAGAAACTCGACGGCCTCGAACTGAGGCTCTGCGGCATGGTGATGGAGCAGGGCGGCGACGAGGTTTCAGTTGGAGCGGGCGCCGCCTGCCTCGGCGATCCGCTCTCGGCGACGCTGTGGCTCGCCAAGACCATGGCGCGGGTCGGGCGTCCGCTCAAGGCCGGCGACACGGTGATGTCGGGCGCGCTCGGACCGATGGTCACGGTCAGGCGAGGCGAGGTTTACGAAGCGCGGATCTCGGGCCTCGGCTCGGTCCGCGCGGCATTTGCGAAGGAGCAAGCGTGATGGCGAAGATACCCTGCGCGATCATCGGCTCGGGCAACATTGGCACCGACCTGATGATCAAGGTGATGCGAACCTCGAAGGCCCTCGAAATGGGCGCGATGGTCGGCATCGATCCTCAGTCCGACGGACTCGCGCGCGCCGCGCGCCTCAACGTGCCGACAACCCACGAGGGCATCGAGGGCCTGCGCAAGCTGCCGAACTACAGGACCATCAAGGTCGTGTTCGACGCGACCTCGGCTGGCGCGCACATCAGGAACAACGCCATCCTGCAACAGGACGGCAAGAAGGTGATCGACCTCACCCCCGCCGCGATCGGCCCCTTCACCATTCCGGTGATCAACGGCGACGCCAACATCGACGAGCCGAACGTCAACATGGTGACGTGCGGCGGCCAGGCGACCATCCCGATGGTCTATGCGGTCAAGCGCGCCACTGGTCGCGTGATCTGGGGCGAGATCGTCGCCTCGATTTCGTCGAAGTCTGCTGGCCCTGGCACGCGCGCCAACATCGACGAGTTCACCGAGACGACGTCCAAGGCCATTTGCGCTCTTGGCGGGGCGGAACGCGGCAAGGCGATCATCATCCTGAACCCGGCCGAGCCGCCGCTCATCATGCGCGACACGGTCTTCACGCTTTCGCAGGGCGGCTCGCAGGAAGCGATCGAGAAGTCAGTCGCCGACATGGCCGCCGCGGTGCAGAAATACGTCCCCGGCTATCGCCTGAAGCAGAACGTGCAGTTCGAGCACATCGGCGACAACCATCCGGTGCGCATCCCGGGCGTGGGTCCGTGCTCGGGCCTCAAGACCACGATCTTCCTCGAGGTCGAGGGCGCGGCGCACTACCTGCCGGCCTACGCCGGCAATCTCGACATCATGACATCGGCCGCGCTCACCACCGCCGATCGCTGGGCCGCGCGCCAGTTGCAGAAGGAGGCCGCGTGATGGCCCGCAAGAACACAAACAAGCTTTACGTCCAGGACGTCACGCTGCGTGACGGCATGCATTCGGTCCGTCACCAGTACCATCTGGAGACGGTGCGCGAGGTCGCCCGCGCCCTCGATCGCGCCAACGTGGACGCGATCGAGATCTGCCACGGCGACGGCATCACCGGCTCGACCTTCAACTACGGCTTTGGCGCCCACGACGACGGCGAGTGGATCGCGGCGGTCGCCGAGGAGTGCAAGAACGCGGTCGTGACCGTGCTGCTCCTGCCCGGCATCGGCACCGTGCACGACCTGAAGCATGCTTACGACGCCGGCGCGCGCAGCGTGCGCATCGCCACCCACTGCACCGAGGCCGACGTTTCCAGGCAGCATATCGAGGCCGCGCGGAAACTGGGGATGGACACGGTCGGCTTCCTCATGATGGCGCACATGGCCCCGGCCGAGAAGCTGGTCGAGCAGGCCAAGCTCATGGAAACTTATGGCGCCGAATGCGTCTACGTGACCGACTCGGCGGGCGCGCTCCTGCCGAGGCAATACGCCGAACGGGTCAAGGCGTTCCGCGAGGCCCTGAAACCCGAGACGGAAGTCGGCGTCCACACCCATCACAACCTGACGCTGGGCGTGGCCAACGCGGTCGCGGGCATCGAAGCGGGCGCGGTGCGCGTCGACGCTTCGCTCGCCGGTATGGGCGCGGGCGCGGGCAACGCCCCGATCGAGGCGCTGATCGCCGTGCTCGACCGTATGGGGATCGAGACCGGCGTCGACCTGCACATCCTCATGGACGTCGCCGACGATGTTGTGCGTCCGCTGCAGGACCGCCCGGTCCGGGTCGATCGCGAGAGCCTGTCGCTCGGCTACGCCGGCGTCTATTCGAGCTTCTTGCGCCATGCGGAAAACGCGTCCAAGGTCTACGGCGTCGATACGCGCGACATCCTGACGGAGCTCGGGAAGCGCCGAATGGTGGGAGGGCAGGAGGACATGATCGTCGATGTCGCGCTCGACATCGTCCATCAGCGCGAAGCCCAGGCGGCCGCCCAATGACCGACATCGCCAAATTCGCAGAGGTTGTCGACGAGGCGGCGCGCACCGCCTCGGCGATCCCGCAATTCACTGAGTCCGGCCCGCTCAGCGTCGCCGACGCCTATGCCGTGCAGGCCGCCTCGATCGAGCTCCGCCTGGAGCGGGGCGAAAGGCTCGTCGGCGTCAAGATGGGCCTCACCTCGCGCGCCAAGATGAAACAGGTCAACGTCGACGAGGTCGTCTGGGGACGGCTCACCGACGCGATGCGGCTCGAGGAGGGCGCATCGCTGTCGAGGCGGCGTTATGTCCACCCGCGCATCGAGCCGGAACTCGCCTTCCTTCTGAAGGCGCCGCTGACCGGCGTGGTGACGGCGGCCGAGGCGATGGCGGCGGTCGGGGGAATAGCGCCGGCGATGGAGATCATCGATTCGCGCTACCAGAACTTCAAGTTCGCGCTTCCTGATGTGATCGCCGACAATTCCTCGTCGTCCGGCTTCGTGGTCGGCGACTGGTCGCGGCCCGATCAGGACTTTTCCAACCTCGGCCTCGTGATGGAGGTCGACGGACGTCCGGTCGAAATCGGCTCGACCGCGGCGATCCTCGGCAATCCGTCGCGCTCGCTGGTGGCGGCGGCGCGGATCGCCGGCGCCGCGCTTGGGCGGCTCGAGGCCGGCTGGATCATCCTGGCCGGCGGCGCGACCGCCGCGCATTCGCTGAAAGTCGGCGAGCGGGTGCGGCTCACCATGCAGAACCTCGGATCGGTGTCGATCCGCGTCACGGAGTAGCCCTATGCCCATCGTCGAGATCACCATGATCGAGGGACGCAGCGCGGAAGCGAAGCGCCGCCTGATCGCCAAGGTCACGGACTCGATCATCGAGGCGATCGACGCCCCGCGCGATTCGATCCGCATCATCCTGCGCGAGATCCCGGCGCTGCATTTCGGCGCCGGGGGCAAGACCAAGGAAAAGACCGAAGCGCCGCCCGGCTGACGGGCGCAGGCCCTCACCCGTCCGCTTCGCGGCCACCCTCTCCCTGAGGGAGAGGGGCCGCTTCTCCCTCGGGGGGAAGGTGGCGCGAAGCGCCGGATGAGGGTCCGGGGACAGTCACGAACCAACAGGGAGGAAAGCATGAGCACGATACGGGTGGGGCGGCGTATGTTTCTGAAGGCCGGCGCTGCGGCTGTCGCTGCGACCGCATTGCCGCGCGTGGCCTTCGCGGCGCCGAAGACGGTCAAGATCGGCCTGGTCGCGCCGCTGACCGGGCCGCTCGCGATCTTTACCGAGCAGCTTCCGTGGACGCTCGACCAGATCAAGGCGTTCACCGGCGGACAGATCGATGTCGGCGGCACGAAGCATCCGCTCGAGATCATCGTGCGCGACAGCCAGTCGAACCCGAACCGCGCCGCCGAAGTGGCCAAGGGCCTCATCCTGCAGGACAAGGTCGACCTGATGACGACCTTCGCGACCCCGGAGACCGTCAATCCGGTCGCCGACCAGTGCGAAGTCTCGGGCGTGCCGTGCCTGTCGAACGACTGCCCGCTCGAGCCCTATTTCTTCGGCCGCCAGGGCGATCCGAAGAAGGGCTTCGACTGGACCTACAACTATTTCTTCAGCGCCGTGAACATGGCCGAGGCCTATTACGACGCCTGGGATCAGCTGCCGACCAACAAGGTGGTCGGCGCGCTGTGGCCGAACGACAACGACGGCCTCGCCTTCTCGAAGATCTTCACCGGCATGGCCGAAAAGCGCGGCTACAAGATCGTCGATCCCGGCCGCTTCGACCTGCCGTCGGGCAACTACAGCGCGCAGATCGCGGCCTTCAAGTCGGCCGGCGCGGAGATCATCGCCGGCGTCCTGCCCCCGCCTGAGTTCACCGCCTTCATGAGCGCCGCGGCGCAGCAGAGTCTGCAGCCGAAGGTCATTTCCATGGCCAAGGCGACGGAGTTCCCGGCCGCGATCGCGCCGCTCGGAGCGCGCGCCGAGGGCCTGTCGGTTGAAGTCTGGTGGTCGCCGACGAGCCCCTTCAAGTCCGGTCTGACAGGCGTCTCGTCGAAGGAGCTTTCGGACGCCTACGAGAAGGCGACCGGCAAGCAAACGTCGATGACGCTCGGCTTCCGCCATGCGCTGTTCGAGACCGCCTTCGACGCGCTCAAGCGCACGCAGACCCTCGACGATCCGGAGTCGATCCGCGACGCCATTTCCAAGATGGACTACGCTTCGATCGTCGGGCCGATCAGCTTCACCAAGGGACCCTATCCGAACACCTGCGCCACTCCGCTGGTCATCGGCCAATGGAAGAAGGGGACCAAGTTCCCCTTCGACCTCGTGGTCGTCGACAACACGACGGCGCCCATGGTCCCGCTCGGCGGCAAGATGACGCCGATCGTCTATGGTTGACCTTCGCAAAGCGTTGTCTTCCTCCGGGAACAGCCCGGCGGGAGAATCCATGTTGGCCCTCAGCGGCGTGTCGCGCCGCTTTGGGGGCCTCAGGGTCATCGAGGAGCTGAACCTAAATGTTCGCCAGGGGGAGATCCTCGGCGTGCTTGGCCCCAACGGCGCCGGTAAGTCGACGCTCTTCAACCTGATCGCCGGGGTGTTGCCGCCGAACGAGGGCGCGATCCGTTTCATGGGGCGCGACGTCACGACGATGAAAGTATGGTTCCGCCGCCGTCTTGGCATCGGCCGCACCTATCAGGTGCCAAAGCCCTTCACGCACATGAGCGTGTTCGAGAACGTGCTGGTGGCTGCGACCCATGGCGGGGGCTTGTCGATTCCCGCCGGTCGGCGCGAGGCGCAGGAGGCGCTCGCCCTAACGGGTCTCGCCGCTTACGCCGCAATGCCGGCCGGGGCGCTGTCGCTCCTCAACCTCAAGCGGCTGGAACTCGCCAAGGCGATCGCGGCGAAGCCAAAGCTGTTGCTGCTCGACGAGATCGCCGGCGGATTGACCGACGCCGAATGCGACGACCTACTCGCGATCCTCTCTGCGATCCACGCGCAAGGCGCGACGATCGTCTGGGTCGAGCACGTCATCCATGCGCTCAAGCGCATCGCGAGCCGCCTCGCGGTGCTGCATTTCGGCGCGATCATCTGCGAGGGCGCGCCGGACGCGGTGCTCGCCGACGAGCGCGTGCGGGAGGTGTACCTTGGGGCGTGAGAACGGCGAGCGGTCCCTTCTCCCCGCAAAGCGGGGAGAAGGTGGCGCG
Organism: uncultured Alphaproteobacteria bacterium; assembly: GCA_963822215.1. Lineage (GTDB taxonomy): Bacteria > Pseudomonadota > Alphaproteobacteria > Rhizobiales > Beijerinckiaceae > Roseiarcus. The sequence goes on along the minus strand of CAWGGX010000010.1, from coordinate 159,542 downwards.
AAGCGCCGGATGAGGGGCGGCGCCAACGATCGAACGCTGGCGCAGCCCCTCACCCCGGCCCTCTCCCCGCTGCGCGGAGCGAAGGGGACGCGAAGGTTGGGCGCGCCGCAATGACCGCCGCCCCGCTCCTCTCGGTCGAAAAGCTCAGCGTCTTCTACGACGCCTTCCAGCCTGTGCACGATGTCGACCTCACAGTCGCCGAGGGCCAGATCGTCTCGATCATCGGGGCCAACGGCGCGGGCAAGTCGTCCTTCCTGAAGGCGCTTGTGCGCCAGGCCGGCCGCGTGACCGGCTCGGCGCGTTTCGGCGGCGAGGACCTATCCGCGTTCGCGACCCGCGCCATCGTGGCGAAGGGGATCGCGCTCGTGCCTGAGGGCCGCAAGCTCTTTCCGTCGCTCACCGTGTTCGAAAACTTGCGCATCGGCTGGGAGCTCGGCCGCAAGGGCGAGATCCGATACGACCAGGTGTACGAATGGTTCCCGGTGCTTGAGGAGCGGCGCGACCAGCGGGCCCGCGAGCTGTCGGGCGGACAGCAGCAGATGGTCGCGCTCGGCCGGGCGCTGCTCGCCAACCCGCGCCTCTTGCTCTGCGATGAGATCAGCCTCGGCCTCGCGCCGCGCATCGTCAACGAGATCTACGAGATCATTCCGCAGGTGCGCGAGCGCGGCGTGTCGGTGATTGTGGTCGAGCAGGACATCAACCGCTCGCTGTCCGTTTCCGACCATTTCTATTGCTTCCTCGAAGGGGAGGTGTCGCTGTCCGGCCGGCCGGCTGACGCCAACCGGGAGACCATCATGCAACACTACTTCGGCGCGTGAGCGGAATGGTCGAGACGATCCTCAACCTCCTTGTCCAGGGCGTGCTCATCGGCGGTCTGTATGCGCTGTTCGCGCTCGGCCTGTCGCTGTCGCTCGGTGTCATGCGCTTCGTCAACATCGCCCACGGCGACATGATCGTGCTGTTCTCGTTTGTCATCCTGTCGTTGACCGGCGTTCTCGGCTGGTCGCCCTTCCTGGTCGCGCTGATCCTACTGCCCGTCGCCTTTCTCGCGGGCTACGTCCTGCAGCGTTTCCTGCTGCAGCGGACCGTCGGCAAGGGCATCCTGCCGATCCTGCTCGTGACCTTTGGCCTGTCGATCATCATCCAGAACGGCCTTCTGCAGGCTTACGGCCCCAACACCCGCAAGCTCGCCGGCGGCGCGGTCGAGCTCGCCGCCTTCAACGTCGGACCGATCGCCATCGGCCTCTATCCGTTGCTGGTCTTCCTGCTCGCCGTCGGCCTGATCGCGGGACTGGACGCCTTCCTCTACCGGACCGCGACCGGCGCGCGCATCCGCGCGGTCAGCGACGACCCTTCAGCCGCCGACCTCATCGGCCTGACCTCGGCCCGCATCTATCCGATCGCCATGGGCGTCGTCGGAGTCACCATGCTCGCGGCGGCGTGCTGCATGTCGGTATGGACCAACTTCGATCCCGCGATCGGACCAAGCCGTCTGCTCGCGGCTTTCGAGGCCGTGGTGCTCGGCGGCCTCGGCAGCTTGTGGGGCACGCTCGTGGGCGGCGTCATCATCGGGATTGCGCAGAACTTCGGCTCGCAGATCGACGCTTCGTGGCAGATCCTCGCCCAGCATCTCGTGTTCCTCGTCGCCCTTGTCCTGCGTCCGCAGGGCCTGTTCGCCAAGGGTTGAGCGATGGGCGCCACATCAAAACCCCTGCTGCTGGCGGCCCGCGCGATCCTCGTCGCGGCGGTCGTCGCCTGCCTCGCGGGACCCTGGCTGTTCGACGCCAATTCGCTGACCGTGCTGACCGAGTTCTTTGTCGTCCTCACGCTCGCGCTGATGTGGAATCTGCTCGCGGGCTATGCCGACATCATCTCGGTCGGTCAGCAGGGCTTCGTCGGCGTCGGCGCCTACGCCTTCTTCGGCTTCACCGCGCTCGCCCATCTCAGCGCTTGGCTCGCAGTTCCGCTCACGGCGCTGACGACGCTCCTCATCGCCGTGCCCGTCATGGCGGTCATCTTCCGCCTGCGAACGGCCTATCTTGCGGTCGGCACCTGGGTCGCAGCCGACGTGCTGATGCTGATCGCCGGCAAGCTGCCGGGCTTCGGCGGCGGCTCCGGCACCAGCGTGCCGATCCCGGTCATCAAGCAGTTCGGCGCGCGGCTTGGCGACCGCATCGACCTCTTCTACGCGATGAGCCTCGGGCTGGCGCTGATCGCCTTCGTCGCCACCTGGGCGCTGCTGCGGTCCCGGGTGGGGCTAGGCCTGACCGCGATGCGTGATAACGAAGAGGCGGCGGGCTCGTCCGGCGTCGATCTCGTCCGCACGCGCATTCTGTGCTTTCTGTGGACGGCGCCTTTCCTCGGCCTCGCCGGCGTGATGACGGCGCTCGAGAAGCTGCGCGTGGCGCCGTCAGCCTCGTTCAACATCACCGACTGGACGATCGACATCATCTTCATTGTCGTGATCGGCGGCATCGGCAGTCTCGAAGGCCCGATCATCGGCGCGGCGATCTTTTTTCTGTTGCGCCAGTGGCTCGCCGACTTCGGCGCCTGGTACTTGATCCTGCTCGGCGCGATCTCGATCGCCGTCATCCTGTTCGAGCCCAAGGGCCTTTGGGGCGCCTGCCGCCGCTGGGGCCTGCCCGACATCCTTCCCTCGAGCCACGCGGCCGAGGCGGGGGAGGACGCGTCAAACGTGTCAGGGGCCGAGGCCGGCAGGGCCGCGGCCCCGACGACGGCGGGCTGACGCTTGTAGGGCGGGATCGGCGACTCCGCCGGCGCGCTCACAGGGCGTCCAGGACGCCCGTCTCCCGACGGGTTATGGAGCGCGCCCTACAGGCTTTCGACCGTCCCGCCGCGAAAATACCAATACCAGCCCACCGGAGGGATCGTCGGGTCCCTCAGCCACGACCGGGAGTCTCTCCGTCCGGTCGACGCTCCCCAGATGGTCTCGGGAGAATGCTCGTGGTCGACCAGTCGCGCGCTGAAGGTCTCTCCAGTTTCGCGGCCGAACAGCGCCTTGGCGAGGACGACGAAGATCCGATAGGCGTCGTCCCAGCTGCCGATGCCAAACCGCTGCGTCATGACGTCGACAAAGCCGAAGACATAGCCGACAGAGAAATCGTCGCAGGTCGTCTCCGGGCTCTGATCGGTTCCGCGTCGGATGCGCGCAATCTGCAGGAGCAGAAGCCCGGCAATGATGCGGGCGATCCGAAGTTCTGCGTCGCTCTCAATCGGCATCTCGACACCGGATCGGCTGTCGCGCAAACGTCGCGCTGGACCGGGATCACACGAACGAAATGATGTACGTGCTGGCTTGCGCCAAACATTCCTCGCTCGAATAAGTGGTTGAGCGGGCTTGGCGTAAACGGGGAAAATTTCCGCGCGTGGCCTGCCTGTAGGGTGCGCTCCATAGCCCGTCGGGAGACGGGCGTCCTGACGGACGCCCTGTGGAGCGCGCCGGCGGGGTCGCCGACCCCGCCCTACAGTGGCGCCGGCGCCGCCGCCTTTCCGCAGGGCGCAATTCTCTGTAAGGCCTCTTGAGAATGACACGTGACCATGAGTCCGCGACGCCTCCGCTTTCCCGCCCGTCGGGCCTGCTCGCCCGCCAGCGGATCCTGGCGCTTGTCCGGACCGGAGCGGTGGCGGCGGACGCGCCGATCGAACCCGGCCAGCTTCAGCCGGCGAGCCTCGACCTCCGCCTCAGCGGCGAAGCCTATCGCGTCCGCGCGAGCTTCCTGCCGGGGCGGGGGGCAGGCGTCTTCGAACGGCTGAAGAGCCTGAACCCGGAAAAGGTGTCGCTTGAAGGCGATGGCGCGGTTCTGGAGAAGGGCATCGTCTATATCGCGCCGCTGGTGGAGCGGCTGGGCATGCCTCGCGACGATGGCAGGATAGGCATCAAGGTAGTACACAGGACTGGCCCAGTGTGCCCGAGAGTTTGATGGCAGCAGCACCCCCAAATCCCTTGCCTTTTACCGCCGACGTAAGCGATCTCCCTGGCGCAGATGGCTATTTCAATGCGCCCTTTGGGCTTTTTGGCCGCGCAAAGATCAAAGCAATGGCGGGACGCAGGCTAATCCGCGCCGCGCCGCCAATTGAGGACGTTCAGTTCCAACCTGCGAGTTTGGATCTAAGGCTGTCAAAAGAGGCGTACCGAGTTCGCGCTAGTTTTTTGCCGGGCCGCTCGCGAACTGTAAAAGAACATCTAGATTCACTGAATCCTGAACGTTTTTATTTGAATGGCGACGGGGCGGTTCTAGAAAAAGGTATCGTCTATATTGCAAAAATCGCCGAAAATCTTCATTTGCTGCCGAGCATATCTGGGGCAGCGAACCCAAAGAGTTCAACCGGGCGTCTTGATATCTTTACTCGGCTCATCGTCAATAAGGCGGAAGCCTTTGACGAAGTGCCGCTCGGATATAGTGGCGAGTTATGGCTAGAGATCTCGCCGAGGAGTTTCAGCGTTCGTGTTCGCGAGGGCTCGACGCTCAGCCAGTTGCGTTTTCGTTCGCGCAACTCGATGCAAATGGGAAAGCTGAATTTTGCCTTGACAGACGAGGAGCTTAAGGTGCGGCATAAGCAAGGTCGTCTTGTTGATAGCGAGCTTGAGGTTCGTGATGGCTTAGTAGTTCGTGTGGCGCTTAGGGGGTTGCGCGATGGCATCGTTGGCTACCGCGCAATTAAGAATGGAAACGTTATCGACGTTGATAAGGTCGGTGGCTACGCGGCGGAGGATTATTGGGAACCAATACGGGCGCGAGACGATGGTCGACTAATCCTTGATCCCGACGAGTTCTACATCCTCGCCTCGCGCGAGCAGATGCAGATTCCGGCCGACCTTGCCGCCGAGATGGCGCCGATCGACCCGGCGATCGGCGAATTCCGCGTCCATTACGCCGGCTTTTTCGATCCGGGTTTCGGGCAGGGAGCGGACGGACGCCCGGCGGCCCGCGCCGTGCTCGAGGTGCGTTCGCGGGACGTGCCGTTCCTGCTCGAAGACGGCCAGCCGGTCGGTCGGCTCGTATTTGAGCAACTCGCCGACGCCGCTGACGAGCTCTACGGGGCGGCCGCGACCTCGAACTATCAGCATCAGGGGCTGAAGCTGTCGAAGCACTTTCGCGGGTAGGGCGGGTAGGGCGCGAACGTCTAAGATGGGCGGATAGCGGCGGTTGGCGGAACGGCGGGAACGGCCGGGATAGCGGGCGTACCAGGGCCGCCAGGGGAAGCCGGCACACTCCAAGAGCTTAACTACAATGCTACGCCGTCAAAAGCAAAGACATGTACACGCTCCCTATTTAGCACAAGGCCAACATTTGCATTCGGAGTTGGAGCGCGCCCTCCAAATCCCTCAACAAGTAACTCGCCGGCTGCGGTGTCAACCAAAGCTAACAACCTGCCGCCTTGGCGTTGCACCGAGGAAATAGTACCCCGCAAATCCGTTCGGCTGTCATCGGAGCCAACCAACATGATGTCCTCGGCTCGAATTCCAATCTCAGTCGGTTCTGCTCTCGAAAGCTCGACCTTCCTGCGTGTATTTACTTGAATTTCCCAATTTTCCCCGCTCAGAACGACCAGGAGGTCCCCGCCCACTACGCTTCTGTCGGAAACACCGAGGAAATTCATCGGACTGAGTCCAGAAGACACTCCTAGAAAGCCTGCAATGAACTTGTTCTCTGGGTGGCTATATAGTTCGGAGGGCGTACCGGCTTGCTCGACACGCCCGTTGTTGACCACTATGATCCTATCCGAGATACTCATAGCCGTGCCTTGGTTTCTCGTAGCGTAAAGCACAGCTGTTCCAAGCCTCTCGCGGATAAGTGCAAGTTCTGAGCCAATTTCAGCATCAACTCCAATACGCTCTGGCATACTATCAACCACCAAAACCTTCGGATTACGAATAAGAGCCCGCGCAAACGCCACTCTCTGTCGCTGTGATCCTGAAAGCTCGCGCGGTCTTCGATCAAGGAGACCTCTGAGGTGAAGAGACGATGCTATCGTTTCAACGCGAGCATCAGTTTCAGATCTCGCGACGCGGCCAAGCCGCATGGGTAACGAGATATTGTCCCGTACCGACAAATGTGGGTATAAAGCATATGACTGAAATACTGCCGCAACATTTCGTTCACTCGGTGCCGCACCGGTCACGTCAACTCCATCAATGAGCACCGTCCCCTGACCTACTGGTGTCAACCCGGCAATAACACGCAATATTGTTGACGCGCCGGAGCCATCGGGCCCGAGCAGCGCGCAAAATTCACCTTCGTATGCGGAGATATCAATAGTATTCAACTGCGGATCGACCGCTCCTACTGTGGTCACACCGCGCAACGCAATGCGTTCAGCCAGACCCGCTCTGGGTAACAAAGGCACCCTAAACGAACTCGGATTACGAACTCGAACGTCGAAGTCGGAATCGAAAGCACCGATCGCTCGAAGATCAGCCATCGCTGCGTTGGCTGCAGCGTAAAGATCCTTGACCTCCTTAACAGCGAGGCGGTCTAGGCTCTTGACGCCCTTCCTCAGCAACTCTATATGACTGCTCTCAAGAGGAAGTTGTCTCACAGATTCCTCAAAATCAGATTCTTTAATCACTATACTAATCTCCTACTGCTTGCAGCTGCAGACTTCACTCCAATCTTGACGCTCACTTTATTTGCGGTACTCTTAGTGAATTCGCGCGGGTTATCATGTGCCGCCTTTACCACATCGACGCCGGCGCTAGCGCGCTTTCTTGCTACCGTCAGTTTTTCAATCCAATCTTCTCCCCCTCAAATTTGGCGAAGTTAATTCGATGCATTAACTCATCAATTTCCCGCACCTCTTTCTCAAGTAGTTCGCAGCTTGTTTCAAAGTAGGTTTTTATGTTATCTGAAATCTCAGGGAGAAGGCAAATCCTCGTGAGAGAAAGGAGTTGTTTCAACGCTTTCGTGTAGTTATGGTCATTAAAAAACCTCTCCTGTTCAACCCAAAGCAAATTGACGTATTTGCCAATAGCAAATGGATCAGTCAGGTCGTGGGGAATGGAAAAAGACAAGCTCAAGATCGCTTCTTGCGCGGCATGCGTGCGCTTTTTTGCAACGCTGTTCCACGACCCATCGCAAAAAATCCAGATATTGGACAGGTCACATGGCCGCAAAACGCGAGGATTTACGAGTAGGTCGAGTTTCCCGGAGGACGTGATGGAATCGCCGGGATCTATCGCAGAAATCGCGTCGTCAATTTCTTTCAAGGCCTTTTTGTGCCGTTTGAGATCGCTCTTTTTCCACACATGTGGACCAAGTTTAAGCTCCTGAAATTTCCTCGGGCTTGTATCTCGAACTCTCTCAGGAAGTGAGGCAAGTGTGCTCTTCTCAACTTTTACATACTCAATAAAGTCGAGGTCGCTGGAAATAATAGCCGCCTTTGCTACGACCATGCTGCCAGACAGGCAGATTACGGTTTCTGGTGCTAGCTTTAAGTCTTGCCCCAGTTCCCATACGGATTCTAGTTCTTTCTCCGACGGGCACATTGGAACTGAGAAGAATGGCACCCTCGTCGCTCCCGGTGGACTGATGCGGGTCATGAAGCCGGGATGATCTCTGTCTGCTTCCCATCCAGGAAAGCTGCCTTGCTGGAGCTTAGAAAAGCCCAAAAACGAATTCCTAAGCACGCTTTCCAGCTTTTCGAAGAGATCGCTCTTTGCAATGAGGGCGCGATCCTCTTTCGCATTCTCTAGGTAGAACTTGTGGCAAAGCGCCATTGTTTCAGATATAACTTTGTCGAGCATTTCTGACAGCCGATTGATAGCAATGCGTACGCAGTGTAGCGCCGAATTAGTTGTCAGCAAAGCGGTACAGAGCGCCGTGTGTTTGCTTTGTACCACATTCTGCCCGTAGCGCCTACGCCCGCTTTCTGGTGCTCACCGCCTGTAGCTAGCCGATCGTGAAGGCCCGCAACGGGTCGAGACCGGTTCTCCCTTGCGTGCGACCCACCGATCATGGCGTCCCGATCCACCGACAGAAAACACGACAATTTCTTGACAAACGGGCAGATTTGTTCTTTATTCGTTCTCATCACAAGGAGAACGCCGCTTGTCCGACGTTTTTGGGGCCGCCGCGCCGGCCGCCGCCTGCATCCCGCCGTCCGAAGCGCGCGCCGGGCGGCTCAAGACATTCCAGCGGGAACAGTTGATCGTCGAATATCTCAACCGCGGCGTTTCGATCGCCGAGATCGCGGCGCGGGTGGCGGTCGGGGAGAAGCGCACGCGGGCGGTCATCCGCGAGATCCTTGCGCGCCGCATGCCGCACCCGCCCGAGCAGTTCGTGGCCATTCAACTCAACCGTCTCAACGAGGCGCTGCTGGTCGCCTTCAGCGCCATGTCGCCGACCAACCTCAAGGCGGTCGACCAGGTGGTGAAAATCGTGCGCGAACTCGACCGCTATGGCGGCGCGTTCGCCGCCGAATGGGCCCGGCCGGAGGCGTCCCGGCTCGATGCGCCCGCCGAAGGAGACGCGGCGTTCGCCAGGGCGTGGCTCTATGGCCAGGAGCCTGCGCCGCCGGACTTGGATCGTCATCGCGAGCCGCGAAACGGCGTGGCGATCCAGGGCAACGTGGATCGTCCGTGTGCCCCTGAATCGCCACGCTTCGCTCGCGATGACGTCGCCGCAGATAATCTCTTTGGGAGTTGTGATCGCCCGGAAAATCCGGCGCAAAGCTTTGAAAAGGTTGAATCCGCGCCCGGAAATGCATCGGCCCGGGAGGATGGGGGGGGGGAAAGGGGGGCGTACGGGACGCTGAGGTATGTTCCGTGCCTATCCGGTTAAGACCCTCACCCGCTACATCTAGGGTGTTGCCACTCCCCTGAGTAAAGCTCCATTTATCGCCGCGAGCGGGCGCGCGCTCGCGGATCTGCTTGGCGAACCCCTTGGCGAACTTCTTTCCCCAGTGGCGCACGGTCTCGTGGGTCACGCAAATCCCGCGAGCCGCCAGCATCTCCTCGACCATCCGCAGGCTCAAGGGAAATCGGAAGTAGAGCCAGACCGCATAGCTGATGACTTCCGGCGGGAAACGATGGCGGCGATAGAGAGGGTCACGGTCAGTCGGCATCGCTGCGGCGTTGGTGCGCAAATCGGCAGCATGCGGCATGGGTAGGTCGCTGGAGTAGGATGATGGACCTGCCGCCAGCACCTGGGACGATGATTTGCCGATGCCGTACGAGCATAACGAGCCCCGCCGTCACAAGATCCCGAAAGCCAGGTACCGGGTGGAGAACTCGCGGGAATACGATGTCGCGCTGCGCGACCGCGGCAGCCTGACGGTATGGGTGACGCCCGAGGCGATCGCGGCGTGGCATCCGGCGAGGACCGGTCGTCCGGGGCGGTCAGCTCACTATTCGGACCTCGCCATCGAGACCGGCGTGATGCTGCGGCTGGCGTTTGCCCGGCCATGGCGGCAGACCGAGGGGCTGTTGCGTTCGGTGACGACGTTGCTGGGTCTGAGCCTCGATGTCCCCGACCATACGACGCTGTCGCGCCGCAGCGCCGCGTTGTCCTTGGTCACCGCCCTGGCCGTGCCGGCTGGTCCGGTCACTGTGGTGATCGACAGCACCGGCTTGAAGGTTTTCGGCCCCGGTGAATGGCGGATGGCCAAGCATGGCGGCCGCGATCGGCGGACCTGGCGCAAGTTGCACCTGGCCATCGATCCGGACACCGGCGAGGTTCTCGCTTCGGCCTTGACCACGACCGAGGAGGGCGACGCCTCGCTGGTTCGCCCGCTGCTTGACCAGATTGCGGCCCCGATCGCCGCCGTCCTGGCGGACGGCGCGTATGACGGCGATCCTGTCTACCGGGCGGTTGCCGATCGGGCTCCCGCGGCCACCGTGATCATTCCGCCCCGCGCTACCGCTGTGGTCAGCGAGGTCTCCGCCGCGGGCGCACCGACACCGCGTGACCGCCACGTCGAGATGATCGCCGCCAAGGGCCGACTGGGATGGCAGAGGGCCGTCGGCTACGGCTGGCGCTCGCTCGTCGAGACCGGGATGCTGCGCTACAAGACCATCATCGGCCGAACGCTCCGCGCCCGGACTCTGCCCGCACAAAAGGTCGAGGCTGCAAGGTGCTCAACCGCATGACCGCTCTCGGCATGCCCGTCTCTCGAAGGCTCGCCTGAAACCTCCGGGAAGGGCCACCGCTGCCCCCCGGTCTCAGGTTGTGCACCAACGCCAATCTGTGGGCCACAGCGAAAGCGGTTTCGTCGTCGGACCTCGGCGCTTCTGCCCGCCAGTCCGGCTTGACTTTCACAGCGAGGAAGCGACGGGCTCTCCTGAACGGTCGCCGCCCGCTATGCGACTCGATCCTGGGGGGCCTCCGATCCCGGATGACTGACATCGGCTTTGCGTCTATCTGCCCGCGCCCCTTGAACGCTGTTCTGAACCTCGGCCCCCATCAACCCCGCGGGCGTTGTCACGCCGAGTTGGGCTTGCGGTCCGACCCGTGGCCGAATATCGTTTCCCGCCCGAGATCATTCACCAAGCAATATGGCTCTACCTCCGGTTCACCCTCAGCCTGCGTGACGTCGAAGATTTGTTGGCGGAACGCGGAGTGGCGGTGTCTTATGAGACGGTTCGGCGTTGGGTGAACCATTTTGGACCGATGATCGCGGCCGACCTACGAAAGCGTCGCCTCAAGCCTCATACGACTTGGCATCTCGACGAGGGTGTGCCGCGAAAGCACCAACAGCAATGGAGGTGCGAAGCTGCATAGGAGATGAGGGCAGGCCCCTCGAAGCCGACCGTCAGGGGTAGGTTTCAAACCACCGCAAGCTGCGACGGTAAAGAGCCGTGGTGGTGAACGTTGCGGAAAAGGCGGGGCTTGACCCCGTCAGGTAAGGTTTAGAGAGACGAGCGCAAGCGAGTGCGCCGGGAGACCGGCAAGGAGTAAGTGGTGCAAGTCCACTGCGGTGAAGGAGTAGCAAACCACACCCGCCCCGAGCCGTGCGCACGCGTTCGCGAGGACGCGGGCGAAGCGTCGGCAGGGGAGCGCACAGGCCAGCCATCGAGCCGCGGTGCGCCGGGAGACCGGCAGGAGGTTGAGGGTGAGAGTCCATTACGGTGAAGGGCGTAGCGTCCCACACCGGCCCCGAGTCATGCGTGAGCGCCGCGAGGTGGCCCGCGAAGCGTTGACAGGGGTGTGTGCAGGCCAGGTTGTGAGCGGCGAAAGCAATGTAGTCCGGGGTGCCGATGCCGTCGTGGCAGCAGAAGGCAATAGGGGCGAGTCCGCCAGCGCGAGGATTCGCACCACCCCGCGTCGTCTGGGACCCTGGCATGTACATATGCCTCCTGCATGGGAACCGGGAGAGCTCTGTCACCACCCTATGGCGCCAACCACAGGGCCGCATCGGGAAGGCCGGAGGCCGTAGCCGATGATGCACGGGACGGAGCAGTCAGACCCGCTGATAGTACCGAGGAAGCCGATGAACAAAGCGGTGCGAACCGTGGCGGAAGCGGTGGAGGGAAGCGGTGGGACCGAGAGGAGTGCGGTGTTGCAAAGCATGGACCAGACACAGAGCCGGGAATCCGTGTCACAAGCGCAAGACCGCATACGTGAGGCCATCAACAGGAACAACAAGGAGCGACTGACAGCGCTTCTGCACCACGTCGACATCGATTGCCTTCGGTGGTGGGCGTTCTTCAGCCTGAAGAAGCGGGCTGCCCCAGGCGTCGACGAGGTCACGTGGGACCAATACGCGGAGCAACTCGAGGACAACCTCGTAGGCCTCCACGCACGGGTCCATGCGGGAACGTATCGAGCGCTGCCGTCCCGTCGGAGGTACATACCGAAGGCGGATGGCCGACAGCGGCCGCTCGGCATCGCCGCCATCGAGGACAAGGTTGTCCAGGCGGCGGTGGTGGCGATCCTGACGCCAATCTACGAGGCGGAGTTCCTGGGGTTTAGCTACGGCTTCCGACCTGGGCGCAGCCAGCACGACGCGCTGGATGCGCTGGCGTACGGGATCGGAGCACGCAAGATCGACTGGATCATCGACGCCGACATTCGATCGTTTTTCGACACGATCAGCCAGGACTGGTTGGTACGGTTCATGGAACATCGGATCGGTGATCGAAGGATCATCCGCCTGATCCAGAAATGGCTGAAGGCGGGTGTGCGCCGACAGCATGCGGCTGTTGGTCGGCACCGCGAAGTAGGCGAAGTAGCCCCTCACCACGGCCCCGAGCCAGCCCCCCTGCTCATCGATCGGCCTATGCCTGTCCCGGCGAAGCGTCTCCGTGAGGGCGCTCAGCAATGAGCGTCCCTACCGCGATAAACCGTTCTGATCCCGGGTGCCGACGATGTTTGCTTATCGGAAGGCAATATGGTCGGGCGCGCTACTGCGAGCGCACGGCCGACTCGGTGTGGTCTAAGACCCTGGCATGTGCGGAAGTTCCTTGAGCGGGAACCGGGAGATCTCTGGATCGACCATCGGCCTTCGGGTCGCATGGTCCGTGGCGGGAAGGTGAGGAACCGTAGCCGTTGATGAACGACCCAGAGAAGTCAGATCCCAGAATAGTAGCGACGAAGCCGACGAACAAAGCCGGGCAACCGGGGGCGGAGTTGGTGGAGCCAAGGCTGGGAACCAAGGGGAACGCGGGTCAGCAAAACACGCACCGGTTGCAGACCCGGGCTCGCGTGACCCAGGCGCTGGACCGCGTACGGCACGCCGCAGGGCAAAGGAAGAAGGAACAGTTCACCGCGCTCCTCCACCATGTCAACGTCGATGCACTCCGGACCGCGTTCTACGCGCTAAAGCGCAAAGCCGCCCCCGGGGTGGATGGCGTGACATGGCAAGACTACGAGACAGACCTCGAACTTAGGCTCGAGGACCTGCATGGTCGGGTCCATCGGGGAGCCTACCGACCGCAACCATCCCGCCGGACGTATATACCGAAGGCGGACGGAAAGCAGCGGCCGCTGGCGATAGCTGCCCTGGAAGACAAGATTGTCCAGGGCGCAACCGTCCTGGTGCTCAACGCAATCTATGAAGGCGACTTCTGTGGATATTCGTACGGGTTTCGGCCTGGAAGAGGTCCGCACGATGCGTTGGACGCCCTTTCGGTAGCAATCGACAGGCGAAAGGTGAACTGGATACTTGACGCTGACATCCAAAACTTCTTCGGTTCGGTTAGCCAAGAATGGCTGGTCCGCTTCCTGCAGCACAGGGTCGGCGACAAGCGCGTTATCCGCCTTGTCCGTAAGTGGCTCAAGGCGGGCATCCTCGAAGATGGGGTCGTGACAGTCGATGACAGGGGAACGGGCCAAGGCTCGGTGATCTCACCGCTTCTTGCCAATATCTACCTGCACTACTGCCTTGATCTCTGGGCTGACCGCTGGAGACGGCGCGAGGCCCAAGGCGACATGGTCATCGTGCGGTACGCCGACGATCTGGTCGTTGGCTTCGAGTACGAGGACGACGCACGTCGCTTCCTCGATGCGATGCGAACACGACTTGAGGAGTTCTCGTTGTCGCTCCATCCGGACAAGACCCGGCTGATTGAGTTTGGTCGCCATGCGGCGGCTAAGCGCAAGAGACAGGGTCTTGATAAACCGGAGACCTTTATGTTCTTGGGGTTCACGTTCATCTGCGGAAAATCCCGCCGGGGAGCCTTCCAACTCAAACGGAAGACTCGGCGCGACCGCATGCGAGCGAAGCTCCTGGACATCAAGGAGGAGCTACGGCGCCGAATGCACCATCCAATCCCGGAACAAGGGAAATGGCTGAGGCAGATCATTCTCGGGCATCTCGCCTACTTTGCAGTTCCCACAAACAGCCGGGCGCTTCGGGCGTTCCGGCATGCAGTGGCCGATCTCTGGCGACGCACGCTTCGGCGGCGCAGCCAGAAGGATGGCTTCACCTGGGAGCGCATGGAGAAGCTGGTGAACGATTGGCTCCCCAAACCGCGTGTCCTTCATCCTTGGCCCTCGGCCCGCTTCGCCGTCAAACACCCAAGGTAGGAGCCGAGTGCCCGAATTGGGCTCGCTCGGATCTGTGCGGGGGGCGCGGGGTAACCTGCGTCCCTACCGCGATGCCGCTGATGAAGTGTCGAAAAGTGCAAGACGATGTCGAAACCAGGGGGAATTCGTTAACCTGGGACGAGTTTGGGGGATGGCCTGATTTCTGCCCAGGCGGCATCCGGCATGAAGGCGGCGTGACTCTGATCCAGGCTTCTATGTGGAACGCGGGAACCTGTCGCCCTGATGTTAAGGGAGAAATCCAAGCAGGCGGTCCCTGCGAGGATGAGAGTACCGATGCAGGGCACAGGGGCGGGGCGGTCCGTAGTAGGGATGAAGGCTCTGTAATGGAGCTGGACTGAAGGGACCGCGTTGTTCAGCCCGAAACCAGGGTCAACCAGCGATGGGAGGAACCCTGTGGATCGGGCAAAGCCGTACGCGGCCGAACAATGGGAGCCGTATGACGCGAGAGTGTCACGTACGGTTGTGTGTCCAGCGAAGGCTGGCATGTTCAGCAGGGGAAAGGCCTGCCGGGGCAAGAATCAGAGGCCCCGTAGTTTGGATAGCAGGGTGGCGGGAAACCAAGACTCTGAAGCCTATCGACAACGTCTCCCGTGGGGAGCCGACGAGTCACCGGGCCGTAACAACAGTGAACGCAAACGTGGCCTCGAAAGGGAGTAGCCCCGAAGGCCGAGCCCCCAACCGTAGGGCGAAGGCAGCATGGGGAGCCGAAATCTGATCGATGCGGCTCCTTCACTTCGGCGGGGTGGAAGCGACAGCACGGTGACAAGGACATGCCGAGCAACTGGAGAAGCCCTCCTCGCCCCGAGGAGAAATCATCGGAGCAGGGTAGATCGTATAACCGGCTCAACCGGGAAGTCGATCGAAGGCGAGAGGGTGGCGGCTGGGTCCGCAGTAGCGATGAAGCGGAGTAACGCCCGTGGAGCGAAGGAGCCCTTCTGTTTGCGAGGTCTCTGACCACAAGGAAGGCAAGGACGAGATGACAAAGGCGTCCATCGATTTGCAGGACCTGAGGCGGAGAATATACGTCAAGGCGAAGGCCGAGACGTCTTGGAGGTTCTGGGGACTCTACGTCCATGTCTGTAAGCTGGACACTCTACGCGAGGCGTATGCGCTGGCCAAAAAGAACGATGGCGCTCCGGGAAGTGACGGGGTGACCTTCGAGGCCATCGAAGCGCAAGGCGTAGAGGCGTTCCTCGGGCAGATTGCGGACGAACTGGTCGAGCGTAGCTATGTGCCGCTGCCGGCCCGGAGACAGGAAATCCCGAAGGATGGCGGCAAGGTCCGCGTCCTTTCGATTCCGGCGATCCGCGATCGGGTGGTGCAAGGCGCGCTCAACCCCCGGGCTTTGACCCGGGGGCAATCTTCGAGGCGGACTTCCAACCGGGGTCGTTTGGATACCGTCCACAACGGACAGCCCATGAAGCGGTAGACCGTGTGGCGAGAGCGATCGTTCAGCACAAGACACGGGTCATCGACATCGACCTGAAGAGCTACTTCGACAATGTCCGGCACGATCGGTTGTTGGCGAAGGTGGCCGAACGGGTCGAGGATGGCGACGTGATGCGCCTGCTGAAGATCATGCTCAAAGCCAACGGCAAACATGGCGTTCCGCAAGGCGGGGTGATCTCGCCGCTGCTCAGCAACCTCTACCTCACCGAGGTGGACAGGATGCTGGAGCGGGCGAAGGCGGCCACGCGCTACGGCAAGTACACCTATGTCGAATATGCGAGGTTCGCTGACGACCTGGTGATCTTGATCGACGCCCACCCGCGACATGACTGGCTGATGGCGGCGGTGGAGAGGCGGCTACGGGAGGAGCTCGCCGAGCTGCAGGTCGAAATCAACGAAGAGAAGAGTTGAATCGTAGACCTATGCGGCGGCGAGAGCTTCGGCTTCCTGGGGTTCGACTTTCGCCGGGTGCGCAGCCTGCGGGGCAGATGGCGTGCCCATTACACGCCCAAGCTCAAGAAGCGGACGGCGCTGCTGGCGAAGCTCAAGGATGTGTTCCGCCGCCACCAATCACAACCTGTTGGTCGCGTCGTGAAGTTGATCAACCCGGTGTTACGTGGATGGGTGAATTACTTCGCGGTCGGACATTCCAGCGAGTGCTTCAACTTCGTGAAAGACTGGGTGGAAAAGAAGGTCAGGCGCCATATGCAGCGCGCTCGGAATTGTCAGGGCTTCGATTGGAAGCGGTGGGGTAGGCAATGGATGTACAACGAATTGCGCCTGTTCAAGGGCTATTGGGTTGTACGACCCGCGCCGAAAGCGGCTCCGGCAGAATAGGTCCCATAAGCCTTGAGGCGAAGCAGACAGGTGAGCGCAGTGCGGGAAAACCGCATGCTGCGTTCGACGCGGCGGAGGCTGGAAACGTGGCATGGTCGAGATGATGTGACACTCGCGGACGAAAGTGCGAGCCAACAGGGAACACGAACATCGACCTAAACCGGCGCGCCAGTCTCCGACCCTACCTGCGAGAGCGCGGGGGTGCGATCCCCCCGCGCCACTCACCTCTATCTGAAAATCGACGGCCGAATGGTCTACCTTTGGCGAGCCGTCGACGCCGAAGGCGAGGTCCTCGATGTGCTGGTCCAGTCCAAGCGAAACAAGCATGCCGCGCTGAAACTGATGCGCAAGCTCTTGAAGAAGTATGCCTTTGTTCCAGAGCTGTTGGTCACCGACACTTGCGATCGTACAGCGCCGCGGCCCGCCACCTGGGGATCGAAGGCCGGCACGAACGGGGGCGATGGAAGAACAACAGAGCCGAGAATTCGCATCAGCCGACGCGGCGGCGGGAACGCAAGATGCAGCGTTTCAAGAGCCCGGGGTCAGCCCAGAAATTTCTTTCCACGCACGCCGCCGTCTACAACACCTTCAACGCTCAACGCCACCTCGTCTCCGCCCCCACCTACCGCGTGCTTCGCGCTGAGGCGCTGGCCACGTGGCGGACTGCAGTCGCAGCGGCCTGACAAATGCTGAGGCACCGAAACTTTGCGCTCCCACCACGGCAACGTGACAATGCCCTCCAGCTGGCTTTCCTTGAAGTTGGCGTCGACCCAGAGGTCATGCGCGGGGATGATCGTGACGAGATAGGCGCCGCCCACGACATAGGCTCCAACCTGGGCGGCGCGATTGCCGACATAGCCGTACATCGGCGAGCGAATATCGGTGTAGCCCAGATTGAGCTCAGCTGTGTGGAGATCGGCCTCGGCCTGGCATTGTCACGTTCGCGAATTTTACTTGTCAACCCCGCTGCGCGCTCAGAGGTCGTAGTAAGGAAAATCAATCATTTATAACCCCAGGGTGTGGGCGTCAAATCCGCTGAAAATCACCTATTCTTGGCGAGTGTGACAATGCCGCGCCAAGCGCAAAGAGATCGCCTAGCAGGTCGGCGTTGGCGTCGCCTCAGTCTATCGTCTGCTGAGGCAATCGCGGGCGACAGAGCGAGCCACCCCCATCGTGTGATCTAAGTCACTGCGCTCAAGACGAAAGCCAGTAACTTTGTTACGGCGTCTTGATGGGCGCTGATCTGTCTGGCCAATCCAGTTGGAGATCGTCATAGGCAAAGGAGTGGAGACATGGGGATCCTTGCCAAAGCTCGCTTCGCCGAGGCCGAGTGCCTAGGCTTGTTGCTGGCTGTCATCGACCACAACCTCGAACTGTGGCGCGAACACAAAATCTTCCCAGGCGACCGCGAGATGTTGAGCCTCGACCGGCAGTGCGCGGAGTACATGGCGGCGAGCAATGCGCTGGACGCAGCAATCGCGGCGGAGGACGTAACGGCGACGGAAGGGGCGAAGCCTCAGGGCTTTTCCCTCACTGCAATTGATCCTTGATCTCGTCGCTGAGAGGCGGCGGTCGATGTGAAAGAGACCGCGCAATCTCCGGAGGAGATTTTTGCTTATTTACCTTGCTTGCTCCCGTACCATTCAACGATCCGTGCCTGTCCGGTTAACGCCCACACCCCCTAGATATAGGGTGCGCTCACGTGCAGAGCGATCTGGCCGCAACATGGCCAGACTAAGCCGACAGGCCAACACGCGCGATCAAGATAGGCAGCATATGCCGGATTCATCGGAAAAAGCTCCTGAAACTCTGGAGGAACCGGGGAAACCCAGATCGTCGCTCTGGCGGATTTCCATGGCCCGTTTGATAACCGTCACTAGCCTTGGTAGGTGTGGGCGTTAACCGGACAGGCACGCAACGATCCGAAAGCCCCAATACTGATCTACTTCTGATCCGAGAGTCCGTCCGGAGACTTCATGAGGGATTACAGAGTTTTCTGAGCATCAGGCGGATTGAGGCGAGCCGCAGGAAGGCGAGGGCGTTGTGGCTGAGGTTTTCCCAGTCCTTGGCGAGGCGGCGGCAGCGACCCAGCCAACCGATGGTGCGTTCGACGATCCATCGTTTGTGGACGACGAGGAAGCCTTTGGCGCGATCGGAACGGCGCACGATTTCGGTGGCGAGGCCCGGCATGACGCGCGCCAAGCCGTCATGGAAAACCGGTCCGGCGTAGGCGCTGTCGGCGAACAGCTTCTCGAGGAACGGGAACTGTCCGAACATTGTGGACAAGAGCATCAGTCCGCCGTCGCGATCCTGAACATTGGCGGAGGTGACCAGCGCGTGCAGCAGCAGACCCAACGTATCGACGAGGATGTGGCGCTTCTTGCCCTTGATCAGCTTGCCGGCGTCGAACCCATGCGGATCGATGCAGGCCCCCCTTTTTCCGCGCTTTTCACGCTCTGGCTATCGACGATACAGGCGGTGGGGCTGGCCTCGCGGTCATTCTGCTCGCGGCATTTGACGTAGAGCGCGTAGTGCATCCTCTCCAATGTGCCGTCGTGGCTCCACAGGCAAAAGTAGCCGTTCACCGTGCTGCGCGGCGGCAGGTCTTTCGGCATGTAGCGCCACTGGCATCCGGTGCTCAGGACGTACATCACGCCGTTCACCACCTCGCGCATGTCGACGCGCCGCTTGCCGCCGCCATGCCTGGCGGGCGGGATCAGCGGGCCGATATGCCGCCATTCCGCGTCGGTCAGATCGCTCGGATAGCGCAGCTGGTCGCGGTTGTAGAGAGGACGGTTTTCCGGTGTCCACATAGGGCGCCTCACGAATTGACGCCACAGGGGATCATACCAGAGTCGTGCTCCTCAAGCGGTTTTCTCAACCCCCGACAACCGACTCAAACAACTCGCAGAGTCCCCGGACGGACACTGAGCAATTTTTCGACGTCTGAATAGAACGTATCGAAAGCTTGGGTGTCCGACTTCATCAAATTGTGTTCATAAGCTCTTTTCAATTGAATCAATGCAAGTAGAGTGGACCGGTAGTGTCTCCGCTGCTCTGCTGGTCGAATCTGGCTATCAAAACCAGCACAAATCGCGATGAAAACAGAAATTACTGCGGTAACAATCTCTGGATGCCGTAGTTCGGTTGATTTATACTTGTGGTATATGAAACCAAAGCTGGTAAAATCGAACTCAATATAATAAGAATCCCCTAGATATGTTATATTCCCACAAACCGCATGAGGCGCGACGCTCAAACCGTCCTATCGACTCGTCAACGAAATCAGGGAACATTTGAACAAATGGCTCGGTCATCCCCTCCGCCCCAAGTGCGCTAGTCATGGGCTCGACGAATTTTTCCTCATATGCACGCGCACTTCCAGTATCGGCGATGAACTCAACGCCTGAAGAAGCGGAGGGCTTCCGTGAGGCGGCCGTGCGCCTCGGCGAACTGATGAATGGCTACCGGCAGGCCGTCGAGTCGCTACGCACTGCACGTACGTAGGCGCCGTCTGTCTTAGGTAGTAATTGGTTACTTCCATCGCGGAAGTTCACGTTCCGCGTGACTCGCGTATTAGCAGTGTGGGTAGTGGCGGACCTGTAAGTGTCGGCCTGCGTCGGCCCAAATGCGGGGTCGATGCAAGGAACGGTGGGACAACCGGCTGCTCTGATGCTCTTGAGTTCCACGATCGACGGCAGTCGCCAATCACAGTGATTCGCGAATCAGCCGGTGATGGGCGAATCGATAGGCTCGCCGCCAGGAGCGTAACCGGCGTTCTCGTCGGCGCCATTGTTCAGCGTCGCCAAAAATACCGTGAAGGCCGTTCCGGACGGTGCAACGTTAGCACCGTTACTCCACGTGTATTTATTGTTTACGTCGTGTACACCGCTGCCGGCTGGGGTTTTCTTTTCCCACATCAAATCAGACTGGTGGTCGGTTACCGTGTTGTCTCCGTTGTCGGTAAACCGCTGGGCATGCGCTAACCCGGGCCATAGCAACGTGGCGCATACTGCTGCAACTGTCGGATTTGTTTTTCGCATGATGCTTCCCTTCTTTTGGACGCACTCAAGGTACACCGATGTGCAGGTGGACGCAGCAGATCAGCAAGGCCCGCGGGTGACAGCGAAGCGAGCGACTGTTGATCGGCGGCGAGTTTTGCGTCGCAACTTTGGTCGAACGCCAAGGACCGGCGTCGGCGCATGGCTTCCGTGGCGCCTCAGGGTTGTTCAGTTCTCTGAGATTCCGATCATTTTGAGGATTACGCTGAGATCGAGAGCGGCGCGCCAGCGGGTGTTCCGGACGTTGTCTGCGCCGCTGGCCCGGATGAGGTTGTAGGCGAAGGATCGCAGGCGGGCGGCGATGTCGGGGTTCTTTCTGATGCGGGAGGCGTCCTCGGCGAAGGCGACGTCGCGCTCGTAGTGGCTGCCGTTCTCGATTCGCCAATGACTGCGTATCCATTCGTTCCAGGTTTCCGGCGTGACGCCTTCGGCGGAAGACACCCAGAAGACGATCTCGGTGGTTTGGTTGCAGAGACGGTCTTGGGATCGCGCTTGAAGACGGTGCGCTCGAGGCGAAGCACGGTCTTGATCAGGCTCTCCCATGGCGTTGCGCGGAACCACGCCTTGGCCGGGAACACCTTCAATTTCCGAGTTTCCCAGCGATTTCTGCCTTGGCTCCGGCTGACGGTCGCGCCGCTCGGCTTTCTGCCGGCGGTTCCTTGTTCGAAGCTTCGGCGCAAGCTCGGCTGGTTGTCCTTCACCTGGGTGAGCAGGTGGTTGCCCGAGGCGATCACCCGCTCATAAGTTTTTTTGGGTGTGTTCGGCGTCGAGGGTGAAGACGCAGCCCTTCAGACCGAGCGCCTCGATCAGTTCCGGCGCCGCCGGAATCTCGTTGCTCTTCTCCTCGACCATCAGATGGCCGAGCACGATCCGGTCGGACTGTCGCAACGCCGACATCATGTGCGCCGCTTTGCGGTCGCTGAACGCGTCGAAGCTGCCGCGCAGGGTCTTGCCGTCGACGGCGATCGCCATCAGCCCTTGCGAGCCTTCGAGCGGCGTTGAAAACGATGCGGCGTGTTGTCGAAAGGCGGCCTCCAGCGCAGCCGGGTCGACGCCTCGGATGATCAGCCGCAACCCGGTGTAGGAGGGCGAATACGGCAGCCGCAGGCCAAACGCTTCGTTCAGCCGTTGCAAATGAATACGAATGAATTCATGCATCTGCCGGTACGAGTTGGCTCCGGCGACCATGCCGAGGATGGCGTAGAGCAGCACGGTGGCGAGATCGAACCGCTTGCCCTCCACGCGCCGATGATCGGGAATCGAACGCAAAACATCCAGCAGCGATATGGACATCCGACAACCTCTGATTCGGGTTGTCGCTGATAAATTCACACATTTCCGCCGTTGGGAATCGCCCCCGTGCCATCAAAGATCTGAGAACTGAACGACCCTGCGTGGCGCCTACGGTCGGTTATCGCCGCTTAGTGCTTCCAGGGCCGCAAGCGCGTCAATACTGCCGACGAGATCATGGCCGAGATCGTCGCCAGCTGGCTCGTGGAGTATCTCGAGCGATCGGGCTTTGTCTTGATGAAGAGGCCGCCGGAGAACGGGGGGCGGCGCTGGGGCGAGCGTTCGAAAACGCTTGACCATCGAGACCGTGTCTGGCCGCTTCGCGCAAATAGCCGGTGTTGCCGGACAGTTCGGCGAACAGGTAAATTCGACCCAAAGGCGACGTTCGCGCCGACGCAACGACAGTTCGCTGTGATCCCATCAACAGCCATTCCGTGAGCAGGGCGAAATCATGCTCACCTCGTTTTTGAGACATAGGCGGCGCCACACGTGAGATTTGGGTCGCTAGTGCTCCCCATGGGGCCTATTTACGAACCGGTTTTTGGCCCATACGCCCTTGCCTGGCCGCATTTGGCGAAGCGGTGGTTGTAGCCTCTTATGGCATACTTGCGTTGAGAGGCCCGCTCCGCGGAGGCCCAAAAGGGTTTTGCACCGTCCGCGCTTCATTCTCCGCAGCTTTGTGAGCGGTGGAGGAAGCTCTGTCGGGCCTCACCGGCTGCGTGAAATGAAACTCGACGGGTTTATGGCCAGGTGCCACATCGGCGATTGCTCGCCCTTTCCAATGCTTGAAGGGGCAGCGTATGATATTTAAAAGTTCACCCTGCCGCTTGCGAGAGTGGACTGCGCTACGGGCGCGTTCAAATGCGCGCCCAGGGACGTCGGCTAAACCACCGACCGCTGCTGGACTGTTCGCTATGCAAACGCAGAAGATTGATCATAATCGATCTATTGGACGTGAACTCTGGCAAACTATCGGGCTCACAGCGCTTATCGCCCTCGGTTTGGGAACACCAGCGATAGCAGGCGGAACTGTTCCCGAGGAATATCAGGGCGTTTGGGCGGCAGCCCGAGACTGCAAGGAGAACCTGCAAAACGTACTGTCTAATGTAGTGAATAGGGAATTTGCCGTTTGCCGCGTAATGCAGGTCCTAAGTTCCGGCCATCCGGAATCACAAACGAGTACCATCAATCTGAATTGCGGAGGTTCGCAAAGCCGCGAAATCTGGCATGGCGAAAATATCGAGGGCATGGATTATCTCGTGATAATACAATTTGAAGAAGGAGCGGGAGCGGGAAGCCCGTCTATTAACATGTATAAGCGGTGCCCTGAGATACCGCTCGGCGAAATATCGCTTAGTGAAATTCCGGGCAATCCGGTTGCAGATACGGCGCTTGGAGAAAAAATCGCACCCCCATCGCGTGGCGCTCAAATTGTGCGCCAGCGCCCATTTCCGCATTCCAAAGCAACCCGCACGCGGAAGCACAGACTTCAATAAAAAAGACGCCGATGGCGGGCTTCACTAGGTTCGGGCGCACGGTGGACCCTTTGAGAAGCTGCTTTAGCGTGACAGAGCTTTTCGAGCGGGCCGGCCCCGCGGGCTGTCATGCTCAGCTAGGTCGATAGCGGGGAAAGAGACAAGCCGCAAACTAGATCGGCTGCTTATCCGCGTTTTGCTTCTTGTCATCACGGCCAAGGAGACGCATTCTCCCGTGCCAGAGGGCTTATCGTCGCTACCGGTAGGTTCTCGGGATTCGCCAATGAGCGACGCCGATCGAAACCACGGTCAAATTCATTCGATACGCGGCGGCAAGGATGATCCCCCCCCGCCCGAAGGACTGCGACGCCTTGCAGCAATCGTCGCGGGTGATATCTCCGGGTACAGCCGCCTTATGCAACTTGATGAGGAAGGCACCCACGCCCGCGTAAGACAGCTGCGGCGCGAACTCATCGAGCCCAGCCTCTCGGAGCATTACGGCAAGCTTATCACATATACCGGCGACGGTTTTTTAGCGATGTTCGACAGCCCTGTCGAAGCCGTCCGCTGCGCCATCGTCATTCAACAAAGTATGGTGGGACGTAACGCATCGCTGCCGCGAGACAAGTGGATCTTATATCGGATCGGTATCCATCTCGGCGATGTAGTTGTTCGGCCGCCAGACGTATTCGGCGACGGCCTCAACATTGCGGTGCGCCTTGAGGGAATTGCGAGTCCCGGAGACGTCTACGTCTCGGGTGGCGTCTACGAGCAAATCAAAAACAAATTGGTATGCGCCTACCAATCGTTGGGCGATCGCCAAGTCAAGAACATTACTGATCCAGTAAGTGTCTATCGCGTGCTGCCGGATCCGGCGGCCCTAAGCCAGGCGAGAAGGAAGCGTTGGCCTGTGGTGGGGGTGCTCGCCTTTTTGATACTGGGCAACATCATTGCCATCCTCGGCGGCTTATACTTCTTGCTCCCACAAATGCAGATCGCCAATCAAGCGCCGACACTCGCAGGGAGGCCCGGATCGCCCGCGGTCGACACCGGTACGCCGCAGCCGTTACCCGCTGCGGTGCCGGAGCCTGTGGAGAAGCCGAAGGGAACCACAACGGAAGCGACAGCGACAGCCCCGATCGCGTCACCAGAGAGTGCCAAAGAAAGCACGTCGCCAACGCCGGTGACAGCCCCGATCTTGCCAGAACTTCCACTGATACCCGAAATGGTGTCGATCTCAGGCGGCACATTCGCTATGGGGAGCGATGATGACCCTTCCGAAAAGCCAATCCACCGTGTCACGATCAAATCCTTTGCAATCAGCAAATTCCCCATCACAGTCCGTGAGTGGAATGCGTGCGTTGCGGCAAAGAGCTGTAGCTATGCACCGACGGGCAGGGACGATGCCCCGGTCACAAATTTAAGCTGGACCGATACTCAAGAATTTTTGGAATGGCTCTCGAAAGTTGCGCAAAAGCCGTTTCGGCTTCCAACCGAAGCCGAATGGGAGTATGCCGCCCGCGGAGGGACTAGAAGTAAGTTTTGGTGGGGCGACCAGCTGCAGGTTGCAATGGCCAATTGTAAAGGCTGCAATGAACCCTACGAGACGTCGCAACCTTTGAAAGTCGGCAGTTTCAAGCCAAATCCCTTCGGCCTCTATGATATGGGCGGCAATATCCATCAATGGGTGGCTGATTGCTGGCATGAGAACTATCAAGGCGCGCCTTCGGATGGTTCGGCGTGGGTAGAAAACGACTGCTTGTCGCGCGTCATCCGCTCCGGATCGTGGAAAAACGATCCCAGTTATGTTCGACCCTCTAACCGTGATCACTACGACGCGACCGTACGCTATCCGACGCACGGCTTACGTGTTGCATATTCCTTATAGACGGAGAGAAGATTTATGAAGAATACGTGGTCACTCTTGGCTGCTGCCTTGCTGGCGGGGCTGCTGCCGGTTGCCGCGTCCTCTCAAGGAATTCGAGCACCAGCTGACGCCTTTCTCTACATTATTTGGCCCCCTGATGGCACGACTGTAAAGGGTGCGTTTTGGTGCCGGTTTGGCCTTCGCAACATGGGTATTACCCAGGCAGGCAGTAATGCCCCAAACAGCGGTCATCATCATCTGCTGATCGACGTAGACGAACCACTTGACCCGAACGAGCCGATCCCACAGGACAAGAAACATCTTCACTTCGGCGCGGGGCAGACTGAGGCACGTATTGAATTGCCGCCCGGAAAGCACACGCTGCAGCTGGTGCTCGGCGATGCCAAGCATTACTTATTCAACCCACCCCTAATATCCCAGAAGGTTACCATTACGGTGAAATGACTCTCGCCACTGTGCGACCTTCCGCCAATGGCGCAATCCTGCTCTCGCTGCGCGTTGTCTTTCCTAAAGCAGACATTTAGTCTATTTCCCCTATCCGCCCAATTGAGGCGTCCAAGGCCGCCCGCCGCTACGACCGCAATACTGCTGAGCCGCAACATCGGGCAGGGCTGGAAATCGTCGAGTGGAGAATCGGGCGGCTACGGCATCTCATCTGGAACGGCTGTCACGAAGAGGCTCGTCGGAGACATATGGCCTCCGAGGTTGTTTATCTGAACGGCGAGAGGTTTCGCTCGCCCGTCGCCAGGCTTTTGTGGCACTGCGAGGCGTTGGTGCACAACCTGAGATCGGGGGGCAACGGTGGCCCTCCCGGAGGTTTCAGGCGAGCCTTCGAGAGACGGGCATGCCGAGAGCGGTCATGCGGTTGAGCACCTTGCAGCGTAAGCGGCCCTTAGAGCGCACCGGCCGTTCAAGGGTTCGGGAAGTCGCCGAGTTCGGGCGGAGGCGCCGTCTGAACTGGACCCCATCAGTGGGACCACGGGGGGTTGGATTTAAGGTGTAATCTCGCCTGCCCTTGTCATTCAAGAATCAAGCCGCTTTTTGCTGCTTCTGCCTCTGCTGTGGGTATGTGGGCAACGCGTTTGCGTTGTCCAAGCGAAGCGGCATATCCACAGCCCTCGCCGCCGCCTCGATCTTGTCCATTCGGGCGCGCCATACCGCCATCGGCATCTGGTTGTTCATCGCCTGGTGCGGGCGCCGAAAATTGTAAAAGGTCATCCAGGAGCCGATGCCAGCCCGCGCCTCGCGGCCGTCGGCATAGGCCTTCAGATGGACTTCTTCGTATTTGATCGAGCGCCACAGCCGCTCGATGAAGATGTTGTCCATGAAGCGGCCGCGTCCGTCCATCGAAATCGCGACGCCGGCCGCCGCGAGCTTGCCGACGAAAGCCTCGGCGGTGAAAGTGGAGCCCTGATCGGTATTGAATATCTTCGGCTTTCCGAACCGAAGCAGGGCCTCCTCCAGCGCCGCCGCGCAGAAGCTTGCATCGTTGGTGTTCGACAGCCGCCACGCCAGAACCGCCCGGCTGGCCCAATCGATGATCGCCACCAGATAGAGGAAGCCGCACGCCATCGGGATAAAGGTCACGTCGGCCGCCCAGACATGGTTCGGCTCGGTGATCGCCAAGCCGCGCAGCAGATAGGGGTATATCTTGTGCCCCGGCGCTGCTTTGCTCGTGCCGGGACGCGGAACCAGCGCCTTGATGGCCATCGTGCGCATCAGACGCCGCACCCGCTTGCGGTTGACCCCGCGGCCTTCTCTATTGAGTTCGAACGTCATCCGACGCGAGCCGTAGAACGGCAGCTCCAGATGCAGTTCGTCGATCCGCCGCGTCAACGCCAGATGTCCGCCCCCGGCTCCGGCTTGGGGCGATAGACCCCCGAGCGCGCCACATTCAGCAGCGCGCATCGCCGGCGAACCGATAAATCCGCCGCCGGACGCTCCACCATCGCGCGTCTGTCCCGCGCGCTCATCGCCCTGGCCTCCTGGCCAAGAAATCCCGTTCGACTGTCAGTTGGCCTATCTTGGCGTAAAGCTTGGCCGCCTCGCGCTCGCGCTCCTCCTCGCCATCGCCCGAAACGCTCGCCCCGCGCGCAAACAGGCTCGCAACGTTGTCGAGAACCTGCTTCTTCCAGGCATAAATCTGGTTCGGATGCACCCCGTGCCGCTTCGCCAGCTCCGGAACCGTCGCATCCTCGCGCAGCGCCTCGAGCGCAACCTTCGCCTTAAACGCCGAATCAAACTTCTTGCGTGACTTCGTCATTTCTCGCTCCGTCGGTTGCGACAGAGCAGGACATTTCACACCTTAGCCAATGGTCCTAAATCCGGGGTCCAGCTCAGTCGTCTTGAGCGCCGTCGGCGACGAAGCCATGAAGTTGGATCCGACCCCAATCGGATTGATCGTCACGCAGCGGCCTTTTCCGGTCGTTCTGCGATCCGGTGCACGGCGCCCCAGGCCCAGGGCATGAGCTCATCGATGCGGGAGGCGGGCCAGAGGTTGACGAGCTTGGCGAGCACGTCGGCGAAATAGGCTTGCGGGTCGACGTCGTTGAGCTTGCAGCACTCGATTAGCGAGGCGATGCAAGCCCAGTTCGCGGCTCCCTCGTCATGACCGGCGAAGAGCGCATTCTTGCGATTGAGGACGATCGGCCTGATTCCGCGTTCGACGATGTTGGTGTCGAGCTCGATGCGGCCGTCGTCGAGGAAGCGGGTGAGACCATCCCAGTGGTTCAGGCCGTAACGGATGTCTTCGGCGATCGGCGCCTTGGCGGAGACGCGGGCGAGTTGCCGCTCGAGCCAGGTCTTGAGCGCCGCGACCCGCGGCTTGCTCTTCTCGCGGCGCACCGTGCGCCGCTCATCGGCGCTCTTGCCGCGGATCGTGGTCTCGATCGCATAGAGTGCGGCGATGCGTTCGAGGGCTTCGCTGGCGATCGGCGCGTTGCCGCCCTTCACGTGATCGTAGAACCGGCGGCGCAGATGCGCCCAGCAGAAGGCGAGCGTGACCGCCTCGCCCGGCGCCTCGGCGGCGAGCTTCTTGTAGGCGGCGTAGCCGTCGCATTGCACGACGCCGCAATAACCGTCGAGCAGCTTCAGCGCATGCACCGCGCCGCGGCCGGGCGCGTAGGTGAAGGCGATGGCCGGGGGATCGGTCCCGCCCCAGGGTCGATCGTCTCGGGCGATCGCCCAGAAGTAGCCCTGCTTGACCCGGCCGCGGCCGGGATCGAGCACCGGCGCCTTCGTCTCGTCGACCGCGATCTTGGCCGACGTCAGGATCAGTTCGCGCAGCCGCAGGTAGAGGGGCTCGAGTTCGGCCGCGGCATAGCCGACCCAGAACGCCAGGACCGATCGCCTGATGTCGAGGCCCTGCGCGGCCAGCATCTGGGATTGCCGGTAGAGCGGCAGATGCCAGGCGTATTTGGCGACCAGCACAGAAGCCACCATCGCCTCGGTCGGCATTCCGCCCTTGATCAGCCGCTCCGGAGCCGGCGCCTGAACCACCGCCTCTTCGCAGGCGCGGCATGCATATTTGGGACGATGCGTCACGATCGCCCGAAACTGCGCCGGGATCACGTCGAGCCGCTCGGAGGTTTCCTCGCCGATCACGTGCATGGGCGAGCGGCAGCACGGGCAATTTGTGTCCTCGGGCTCGATCGTCACGTGCTCGCGCGGCAGATGGGCGGGAAGCGCGCCGCGCTTGGTCCGACGCTTTTCCGCGCGGGCGCGAGCGCGCTCCTCGTTCTGCTTGTCGTCGGCGGCCTCGCTCGCGGCGAGGGCCTGCTCGACATCCTCGAACGCCAGGGCGAACTGGTCCGGGTCGAGCTTCTCGGACCGACGGCCGAACTGCATGCGCTGCAATTGACGCAGGAGATGCTGTAGGCGATCGACCTGCGACAGCGCCTCGTCGCGCTCGGCGAGCGCGGCCGCGAGCCGCGCCTGCAACTCGGCGACTTCGATCGGCGGCTGATTCGCGCTCTCGCTCACGCCCCAGAATAAAACAGATCTGCGCGCCGTCGTGACAAGGAAAATGACGAGCTGAGTCAATTGGTCACAGCTTCACGACGCAGCCTCCGGGCGCGGCACGTCGCGCGCGTGAAGACGCGACCAGTCCAACCCGTCGACGAGCGCGGCCAGTTGCGAAGCCGACAGACGCATCACGCCGTCGCTGATCGGCGGCCAGCGAAACGCATTTTGCTCAAGCCGTTTCCAGAACAGCACGAGCCCTGTGCCGTCCCAAGCCAGGATCTTCAGCCGGTCCGCGCGCTTCGAGCGGAAGACGATGATCACGCCGGAAAAGGGATCGCGTTGAAGCTCCTCGCGCGCCAGGGCGGCCAGGCTGTCGGCGCCGCGTCGGAAGTCCACCGGCTTCGTCGCGACCAGAATCCGAACACCCGCCGGAACCGCGATCATGTCGCCGCCTTCACCACGCGCAACACCGTCGTCAGCGTCGCCGCGTCAATGCCCGGCGCGACGCGAACCGTCGCGGCGCCGATCACGATCTCGATCGCCACGGTCCCGCCGTTCGGGTCCGGCCCGATCGGGGCCTCCGATCTCCGAAGGGCTTCCTCGACAACGACAGGGGCGAAGGCCCGTCCGCGCGCAGCCCCCTTGTCGTCCACAGCCCGTCGCCTCGCCCGCCGTTGCGCCTCGCGCCGCCAACCAAAAAGCTGTTGTGGCGTCAGACCGTGGCGCCGCGCGACAGCGGAAACCTTCTCCCCGCTCTCGTAGCTTTCGGCGAGGATCTCCGCCTTTCGCGCCGAGGTCCACGTCCGGCGTCGACCGGAGCCGGTAAACACCTCCAGCCGACGCACCGGCTCCGGCTTGGATTTGGGCAAAAGCTCAGTGTCCGACACGTGTCTAACCCGCTCGAACTCAACGGGCTCGACATTCGCCGATCTGCGATCGACTTTGAAGGTGCGGTCTAAAGGCCGCTTACCTTGCAGCCGACCCTGGCCTCGACCTTTTGTGCGGGCAGAGTCCGGGCGCGGAGCGTTCGGCCGATGATGGTCTTGTAGCGCAGCATCCCGGTCTCGACGAGCGATCGCCGGCCGTAGCCGACGGCCTTCTGCCATCCCAGTCGGCCCTTGGCGGCGATCATCTCGATGTGGCGGTCACGCGGTGTCGGTATGCCCGCGGCAGAGACGTACGCCTCCGAGATGCGCCCGGGGTGTTGGCTGGCGGTAGCGGCGACGTGCTGAAGCTGGTTACGCGGCGAGGGCGGTCGTAACGCGGGCGGCGTCTTGGCGAGCTTTCCAGGCCCAAGGCATCATCTCGCCGATGCGATGAGCAGGATGGTCGGGGGCCGTCGCCGTCGTGCCAGATCAGCTTCACCAGGTCTCCCCTGCGCCCTCGGAAGACCCACAAATCGCCAGCGTGCGGATATGTGACGCGTCACATATTGAAGAGCGTTTTAGCTTGGCGTCGCGCCGGACATGCGCGCCAATTGAGCCGCCGGCGGTGGAGGGCGCGACGGTAAGCTAAAACGCCGTTGGACTAAGCCGCCCGCACGGTGCTCGGGCTATGGGGATCGAATCGATGCGACCCGTCGAAATGCGGTGAACCGAGCGTCACGGCGGGGGAAGATTCTGGAGAACCGCCCGCGAGGGTGGGGCCAGGAATGATCTTCCGTGGCGACAACGGACGGAATCGCCTTGAAGCATCGGGGCACTTTCGCCGGTCCGGCAGCGCCGGCCAGACCAAGGGCAATAGCAGTTCCAATTCTTGCCCGAGGCAAGCGGGATGGATCGGTGCGGCGAGGGTCGGCGTGTGCTGCATTCATGACGTATCGACAGAGGGTGGTGCACTGGTGATCGGCGGAAGCGTGCGAAACGGCATCATGCGTCCGAGATTGCAGACTGGGCATTGGCAGAGCGAAACGCCGGTCAGCTCTTCGTATCGGTCCCGATAGTCCTTGTCCTCGCTGGCGACGACGGGCTGGGGTTCCGCCATGGCAAGGAGCCGGCGACACTGCGCCAGCTTCTCCGCACGGTAGCGATTGCCGAGGAAACCGTAATAGCGGATCCGCTGAAAATTGCAGGGTGGGACATGAATGAGAAATCGCCGGATGAACTCCTCGGCGCTGACTGTCATCGTCTTCTGCTGGCCACGGCGACGATAGTCCTTCCAGCGGAAGCGGACTTTGCCGCCGTCGATGTCGAGGATGCGGTTGTTGGAAATGGCGACGCGATGCGTATAGCGGCCGACATAGTCGAGGACCTGTTCCGGTGCCGCAAAGGGAGGCTTGGCGTAAACGACCCTTGCGACAGGGAAAGCTCAGGAGAGGAGAACGAACATGAAGTTCTGAAACCTTTCATCGCGATCCAGAGGGTTCAACTCCCTCCCGGTAAAGGTCAGCCAACCAGCCGGAAGCGAGCCTTGCATGGCGTGCGGCGACGCCCGTCGTGAAGCGTAGGCAGCAGGTGCTGAAGCCGCGTGAGTAGCCTCGAAATTATAATCGCTGGAGCCTTCGCTGTGGGTTGAGCGGGGGCAGCATCGACGATGCCGTCAAGGTGAGGATCGTCGGTCCGGCCGGGGTCTTGGACCGGGGCAAAGGCATGGGACGGATCGCCTGGGAACCTGTGAGATCCCGCTTGCGTCCGAACGAGAGTGCGCCGGCAAATGGGCGGCCGGCTGACCAAATGCCCTGGCCCGGATGGGTCCTTCAACCATCCGGGAGCGCCGCCAAGGCGAGCACGAACAGCGGAGGATCGCGCGGACCCCGGAAGCGAAACAAATAAGCAACCGGGGATGCGCAGGCGGGAAGTCGTAGCGCCTTCATAGTACCGCTGACCGCGGGGAACTGGGCTCACCGGGACCCGCGCGAGGGAAGGGAGACGCCATGGGATGAGAACCGTTGCCGGGAAACACGGGAGGAGACCTTGGGCTCCGCGAACCTGTCCACGAAACGACAACGGATAGCCGAACTGGCGAGGACGAAGGCGGGGACAGCTCTGTCCACGCTTCACCATGTCATCGACCTGGAATGGATGCGAGAGGCGTACCGGCTGACGCGCAAGGATGGGGCACCCGGCATCGACGGCGTGACGGCGGAGCAGTATGAGGCGAACTTGGAGGCCAACCTTTTGGCTCTCTTGGAGCGCATCAAGTCTGGCCGCTATGTCGCCCCGCCGGTGCGTCGGGTCTACATTCCGAAGGCGGACGGTTCGGAGCGGCCGCTCGGCATTCCGACGTTCGAGGACAAGGTGGCACAGAGGGCGGTCGTCATGGTGCTGGAGCCGATCTATGAGCAGGAGTTTCTCTCCTGCTCATTCGGCTTCCGGCCAGGGCGGTCGGCGCATCAGGCCCTGAGTGCGTTGCGTCTGGCCTTCATGGGCCGACAAGGGCTGCGCTGGGTGCTGGATGTCGATATCTCCAAATACTACGACACGATCCAGCATCATCACTTGCGTGCGTTTCTCGACAGGCGAGTCACGGACGGCGTCATTCGCCGGATGATCGACAAATGGCTGAAGGCGGGCGTGCTCGAACACGGTCTCCTTCAGCGCACGACCGAGGGCACCCCGCAAGGCGGCGTCGTCTCGCCTCTGCTCGCAAACATCTACCTGCACCATGTGCTGGACGAATGGTTCGAGCGGGACGTGCGCGTCCGCCTCAGGGGGAACAGCATCCTCGTGCGGTACGCCGATGACAGCGTGATGGCGTTCGAGAGTCTCGACGACGCCAAGCGGGTCATGGACGTGCTGGGAAAACGGCTTGCACGGTACGGGCTGACGCTCCACCCGGACAAGACGCACCTCGTCGACTTTCGCTTTCATCGGCCGGGGGGCGTATGCCATCCGGATACGGACAGCGCTACGTTCGACTTCCTTGGCTTCTCCCATATCTGGGCCAAGTCCAAGAAGGGGTTGAACGGGGTGAGGCAAGTGACGGCTAAAAGCCGGTACGCACGAGCGCTGGCGGCGGTCAGCGATTGGTGCCGACACAATCGGCATCGATCCTTGCGCGACCAGCACGCCCATCTGTCCCAGATGTTGCGAGGCCACTATGCCTACTACGGCATATCGGGCAACTCTCGACGCATACGATGGTTCGCCTGCCAGGTCGTGGTGCTGTGGAAGAAATGGCTGGGGCGACGGCATCGCGGAGAAGGTGCGTTCCACTGGAACCGCCTCAACGCGATCCTCAAGCGCCATCCGCTTCCCCCGGCGCGGATCGTCCACCGCCTTTACGCCAACGCGCGCGAAACTCTCCCGTGAAGAACCGGATGCGGGAATCCTGCACGTCCGGGTCTGTGAGGGGTGGGGATGGCGACATCCCCACCTACTCGGCAATCCGTCTGGCGGAGCGGCGCCAAGTACCGCTGGAAGGCGCTCTTTTCCTTGAGTTGGGCCAAGGCGGAGAAAAACTGCAACTGCCCGGCGGCATAGGCCTTCTGCAGAGCCTCGATGAATAGCCGCCGGAACAGGCAGGAGAGAACTTCGACCGGCAGGAAATATCCACGCCGACAAGAGATCCACCTGGTCCCGTCAGGTGACAATCCGCCGCCGGGCACGAGGAAATGTATGTGAGGGTGATGCAGGAGATTCGACCCCCAAGTGTGGAGGATGCCGAAAAAGCCGATCTCGGCGCCCAGGTGTTTGGGATCGGCGGCGATGGTTCGTAATGTCTCGGCGGCGGTCCGAAATAGAAGGTCATAGACGACCGCCTTGTTCTGCAGGGCAATGGCGGCCATTCTCTCCGGCAGAGTGAAAACCACATGAAAGTACTGGGTGTCGAGAATCTCGGCACGCCTATCGTCCAGCCATTGGGCGCGGCGCATCGATTGGCATTTCGGGCAACTGCCATTACGACAACTGTTATAAGAGATGCGCTGGTGACCGCAGCTGTCGCACTGTTCGACGTGTCCTCCGAGCGCTGCCGTCCGGCAGATCTCGATCGCCGTCATTGCCCGGCGCTGGGCCGTCGACAGAGATCCGCCGTGCTGCTCCCGAAAAGCGTCACCGTAGTGGCGGAACACATCCGCCACTTCCGGCCCCGACCGAGCCATTGATCGTATGGCTCAGGCGGGCGTCGGCGCCTTGGATAGGGCGGCGACGGGAATCTGCGGCAGCAGATCCAGCGGACTGGTTGTCGCACACACTTTGCTGGTCGCGATCCGCAGGTAACGGGCCGTCGTATTCAAGCTGCTGTGGCCAAGAAGCAGCTGAATGGTCCGTAGGTCGGCGCCGGACTCCAGCAGATGCACTGCGAACGCGTGCCGAAGCGAATGGGGCGTCACCGGTTTAGAAAGTCCGGAACGCTGGTGCGCCGCTTGGCAGACCTTCTCGACGGAATGGCGCGTGATCGGCTGACCCGGGATGTCTCCCGGAAAGAGCCATACCTTTGGCCGCACCGCCCACCAGTACTCGCTCAGCACCTCCAGCAATTTCGGCGACAGCATGACATAGCGGTCCTTCCGCCCCTTGCCCTCCTCGATGCGGATGACCATCCGCTGTCTGTCGATGGCTGCCGGCTTTAAGTGAACCGCCTCGGTGATGCGCAACCCGGCGGCGTAACAGGCGGTCAGAATCGTCCGATGCTTGATGTTGGGTATGCAGCCAAGAAAGTGCGCCACCTCGTCGGGGCTGAGAATGATCGGCAAGGTCCGCGGCGCCTTGGGGCTGGGAGCGATCTCACCGAAATCCCACGGCCGCTTCAGAGTAACTCGATAGAGAAATCGAAGTGCCGCAACGGCGACCTTGATCGAGCTCGCCTCCAACTTCTTTTGGTTCGTCAGGTAGACCTGGTAGCTGCGGATCTCCTCGGGCCCCAAAACGGCCGGCGATTTGTTGAAATACCGGGCGAACTGGGAAACCTGCAAGACGTAAGAGGCCTGCGTCTGACGCGACAGGTTCCGCACCTGCATGTCCTCGGTCATGCGTTGTCGAAGGATCGTGGTCTTCATGGGAGGGCTCCGTTGTCAGATGGAACGTGCTGCAAGCAGCCGCTCCATGCTGATCCTCGGACGCCGTGACAGCTTCAAAATTGCGCCGCCAAATGACCCCGCTCAGAGGTTGTCAAAATGCCGGCGCGACACCCCTACCGCGCAAGCGGTTTAGTCCAACCGCACATATGTGTCGGACGCGGATATGTGGCGGCCGGTCCCAGGAGCCGCGGATTCCGCGGCGAGCTCGAACCTCGCCGCCACATAATATCAGATGCGTTCTAGCAGTTGCAGCACCGCATCCTTGGGTCTGAAGCGAGCGGCATTGTTGCCGGAGACACCCGCCTTTTCCAGCCCTCGTCGCATCATCTCGACGTCTGCAGCGGCGTAGCGATGCGTGGTGGCGACTTGCGAATGCCCGAGCCAAGCCTGGATGGTTAGAAGGTCCACGCCTGATTGCAGAAGCGTCATTGCAAGCGAGTGACGAAAGACATGAGGCGAGATGGGTTTGCGCGCCAGGTTAGGGACGGTCAGCGTGGCCGTGGCGACGGCCCGCCGCACGATGTGTGTTGCTCCGAAGCGGGTGAGACGTGTCTCGTGCGTGCCGACGAAGAGCGGGCGCGTCTCATGGAGCGCCATGCCTCGCTCATTCATCAGCGACTTCAATGCTTTTACGAGATCACTCGGGATGGGCACAATCCGCTCCTTGCGGCCTTTGCCGCGCAGGAGAACTTGTGATCGTGGACGATCGAGTTGGAGGTCGCCGGCATTGACGCCGATAGCCTCAGAAACGCGCGCGCCCGTGCGCGCCAGGAAAAGCAGGAGCGTCCGATCGCGCCGGCCGCTTGGAGTTTGCTGGTCCGGCGCGCCAATGAGAGCGTCAACCTCGTCTCGGGACAGATGATGGGTCACTTCGACGTTCGGCTTTTTGAACGGGATGGCAAGAATGCGTTGCGCGATCCCCAACGAAGCGGGATCGTTCGCTGCGACATGATGGAAGAAGGATCGGATCGCCGTCAGGCGTGCGTTGCGGGTCTGGATCGTGTTCATCCGCTTCTCTTGAAGCTCGTCCAGGAAGGCCAGCACAAGGTCTCGATCGAAATCCGTAATGCTCAATGCGCACGGCTTGCGCCTGGTGCTTTCGGCGACGAAAAGGACCAACATGCGCAAGGCGTCGCGGTAGCTGGCGATGGTTGAGGGACTTGCGTTCCTTTGCCTGGTCAACCGGTTGCGGAAGAACGACTCCAGAAGTGGCGCGAGCGTGAGTTGAGCGCTCATGAGACGCCTCCATCGGCGAATGCGCGGTCTGCGGCAATGCCGAGGAGGTCCGCCGTGCCCGTCACGTAATAGGCGGTGTCGGAGTAACGAACGTGGCCAAGATAGGTCGCCAACAAAGGCAGCAAGGCCTGCACGTCGGCGTTCTCTCGATGCCATGTGGCGAGCCGCGTCACGACGAAGCGGTGTCGCAGATCGTGCGGCCTCATAGGCTTGCCGTTGTCGAGACCGGCGAGCTTGCAGGCCGCGTTGAACGCAGCGTGGAGCCCAGCCGACGACAAGCGATTGCCCCGCAAGCTGAGAAAAAACCCGCAATCCTTCGTCACCGGAAACGTCGCATCTCGATGGCGCACATACTGGCGCAGCGCCGTCAATGTCGTTGTGTGAACCGGGACAAGGCGGTCCTTGCGAAACTTGGTCCTCCTGATCTGCAATATTCCGCCAACGAGGTCGACATCGGCGCGATCCAGGCGAAGCGCTTCGCCGGATCGTAAGCCCGTGCTCGCCAGCAATCCGACCAGCGTCGCCAGCGTGCGCCCTCGTTGAGGGATCGTGGGGGAGATTTGGCGGCATGATGCGATGAGCAAGGCCATTTCCTCATCGCTCAAGATGCGCGGCGGTGGAATGGCTCGAGACCTGGGAAGGGCACGACGATCAAGTACTGCGGTTCTTGCGTCGTAAACGGCCAGGTACTCGCAAAAGCGGCGTAGCACTCCATGACGAATGGCTCGGCCGTTGGCTGCGCCGGTGAACGAAAGGACGAAGTCGAGCGCCATACCTTTCGTGAGCGGACCGCCCAACCGCTCGGACTCCACATGCCGGACGAAAGCTCGCAGCGTGGCCGCCTGCTTCTTGAACGCGTAACCCAGCGAGCGCCGAAGCTCGATGTAGCTCTGGACCTTCTCGGCACGCATCTTGGCGAAGACGCTCATGACGCGTCTCCCGGAAAGGGCAGCGCAACATTGGAGAGCTGCGGTAGCGCCACCTTCACGTATGTGGCGGTGGTATTGATGCTCCGGTGGCCCAGGAGATCGGCGACCTCATTGATCGGGCGACGTTGCCTGACGAGCTGTGTTGCCAAGCTATGGCGCAACAGATGGGCGCCCGCGGCGCTGGGAAGCTCAATCCCAACTCGCTCCAATCGCGAACGGACGATCCTCGAAATGGAGGCGGGGCCTTTGAACGGGCGCGCTGGAGGCGCATAGGACAGGAACACTCGCGGGCTGCCGACCTTCGGCCTGGCATGCAGGATGTAGTCTGCAAGCGCCACTCCCGCTTCGTTCAGGAGCGGCACGACTTGATCGCGCTTCCCCTTGGTTCGCCGCACAAGGACTTCTGCGGTGCGCCAGCCGATATCCTGAAGCTCGAGTGCTCGGATCTCTTTGTTGCGCAGACCGGTCGTGGCGAGCAGAAGCAAGAGCGCGCGGTCCCGCATCCCTGGCGGCGTCGTTACGTCGATCGCATCGATTTCGCGTGGGAAGATATTCAGCGCGCAGACGCGGACGGACGTCGCCCTGAAGCGCGGGTTCTTCCGCCGCATCGCCCAACGCTTCATGGATTCCACGCGCTTTATATTCTTCGACGAGACGGCGGCGAAGACCAACATGACGCGGCTTTATGGCCGCGCTCCCGGCGGCGAGCGACTGGTCGCCTCCGTGCCGCACGGCCATTGGAAGACGACGACTTTCGTGGCCGGCCTGAGCCTGGACGGAATCGTCGCCCCGGTCGTCTTCGACGGGCCGATCGACGGTCCATCGTTCCTGGCCTATATTGAGCAGATAGTTGTGCCGTGCCTGCGGCCCGGCGATGTCCTGCTGATGGATAATCTCCGTGCCCACAAGCAACCGGCTGTGGCGACGGCAGTCCGCGCAGCCGGCGCTTCGATTCTCTTCACTCCGCCTTATTCGCCGGATTTCAACCCGATCGAGAATTTCTTCTCGAAGCTCAAGGCCTATCTGCGCAAGGTGCAGGCGCGGACCAAATCCGACTTGAACGTCGCCATCGTCGCATGCTGCGCAACGCTGACGCGCAAGGAATGCGAGAATTTCTTCCTACACTGCGGATATTCTAGCGGTCTCCTCCTTACGACGCTTTCAAACTTCGGCCGCGCGCCGAGCCCCGCGCGCCTGCAAAGGGCCGGCGTACGGTACCCTTCAACAAAGCTTCCGTTGCGGATAGCGACGGCGGACGGCGGAAGTGGGAGGGCAAGCGGTCGTAGAGTTGCGCGATCTGAACGACATAGTGCCTCGGACAAAATGGCCTCCGGCACATTCCTGTACTGTTCAGTGACGATGCTGCTTGGGTGGTTCACCGGCGTGTCACTGACCCTTATGGCCTTCGATGTTCCCTCGAACGCCATCGGCCTGAAGCAATAGGACGGCATCATGCAATCCGACAAGCTCGGCGGTCGCCTTCCGCTTCTCGATCCGGCTAAACTGTCTAAAATACAGCGGGAAGTTTACGATCTCGCCAATTCGACGATGGTTCCCTGGGCCTAGCAGCCCGTTGACGAAGTCCCGTAGCTCGGATTCCGTGCCGTTGTTGAGCTTGAGGACGAATCAGCGATGGCGATGGGACGATCGGGCGCTGTTCAGGATGACCTGATGGCGACGTGGGCGGAGATGCCGCGTTCGCCGGGGCACG
The DNA here is from genome assembly GCA_963822215.1 of uncultured Alphaproteobacteria bacterium. Taxonomy (GTDB): domain Bacteria; phylum Pseudomonadota; class Alphaproteobacteria; order Rhizobiales; family Beijerinckiaceae; genus Roseiarcus. The sequence continues at coordinate 120,738 of CAWGGX010000010.1, read as the reverse complement.
CTTTCTACGATCGGCTGCAGGAGCTGCTCAGCGAGGGGGGGCTTCGAGGCGTTCGTGGAGGAGGTGTGCAAGCCGCACTACGCGCCACGGATGGGCGCGCCGTCGCTGCCGCCGGGGCGGTATTTCCGCATGCACATGATCGGCTATTTCGAGGGCCTCGACAGCGAGCGCGGCATCGCCTGGCGTTGCGCGGATTCCTATTCGTTGCGCGATTTCCTGCGGCTGTCGAACGTCGAGAAGGTTCCCGATCATTCGTGGCTTTCGCGCACGCGCTCGCGTCTGCCGCACGAGACGCACGAGAAGGTGTTCGGCTGGGTCCTGAAGCTCGTGGCCGAGCGGGGCCTGGTGAAGGGCGAGCGGATCGGCGTCGACGGCTCGGCGATGGAAGCCAACGCGGCGCTGCGCACGATCGTGCGCCGTGACAACGGCGAGAGCTACCGCGCGATGCTGACGCGGATGGCGCAAGAAAGTGGGATCGAGACGCCGACGGCTGAGGACTTGGCGCGCTTCGACCGCAAGCGCAAAGGCAAGACGCTATCGAACGCCGACTGGGAAAGCCCGACCGACCCTGACGCCAGGATCGCCAAGATGAAGGACGGAACGACGCATCTGGCTTACAAGGCGGAGCATGCGGTCGATCTCGACACGGGCGTCGTCGTGGCCGCGCCGATCCATCCCGCCGATGACGGCGATACCACGACGCTCTCGCCGACGCTGGACGCTGCTGCGCGCAATCTCGACGCGGTCGGGTCGGCGCCGAGCGAGGAGGAACCCTGCGTCGCGGCAGCCGACAAGGGCTATCATTCGCGCGAGCGACTGAAAGCGCTCGAAGGCGGCGTGTGGAAGACGCGCATCGCGGAACCCGAACCGGTCAAAGGCTATCTGCGCTGGCATGGCGACGAGGCGGCGCGCAAAGCGGTCTACGCCAACCGGGCGCGGTTGAAATCCGGCATCGGGCGGGAGACCATGCGCCGGCGCGGCGAAATGGTCGAACGCTCCTTCGCCCATATCCTCGATCGCGGCGGCATGCGTCGGGCCTGGCTGCGCGGACGTGAGAACGTGCACAAGCGCTACCTGATCCATGTCGCCGGCTTCAACCTGGGCGTGCTAATGCGCGCCCTCCACGGCCAGGGGACGCCCAGAGAGGCCGCAGAGGCCCGCGCCGCATTCATTTTCGTCTTCCAAACCGACGGTCTGCTGGTCTTCGGCCTAATCGCGCTCATCGACGCTAAACCCGCCGCGCTCGTCGTCACCATCGCCCTCGCCCCAACCGCAAACTGAAACGGCACTTCTTCAACGGGCTGCTAGGCGGCTCACTTCCAGAGCAAGACCGCGGATGGAAGGCTGATCGGACCATTCAACCCGGTGCTATTTGCGCCTGAAATGGCTACCTGTTTCGCTGATCTTCAGGCTGCGGAAGCACGACACACGCCTCTGAGTGAAAGAGTCCGCCAAGTCGTGATCCTCGCAGTTGGGGCGGTATGGAAAGCGGATTACGAGCTCTACGCTCATTCGGCAGTCGCTCGGCAAGCCGGCCTGTCGGAAGCCGCAATCCGATCGCTTGCCAGTGGGGGACATCCCGAAGACCTCTCCGCCGAAGAGCGGGTTGCTCAGCGTTTCGTGCGACAGCTGACAGCTGAGCACCATGTCGAAGAGAAGCTCTATCGCGCTGCTGAAGCGGCTTTCGGGCGGGAGGGAATTGTCGCCATGACGTTTCTGGCCGGATGTTACCTGATTGTCTGCTCGCTCTTGAGCGCGTTCGAGATTCCTGCTCCCACCCATGAAGCTACCTCGCCGGCTGAGTAGTCGCTGGTGAAACCAGCGGCGACGGAACGTTTCAAGGCCTCAACTTTAACTTATGGAGACAGTGATGGAATCCGACACCCCGCGTCAGGCCAGGCTGACCGTGGCGGCATCGTTCCTTCCTCATTTTTTCCTGGAAAACCTGGCAATCCGGCATGACAACTCCATCCTCGTAACCGTCGCGACGAGAAAGGAGCTTTGGTATATTCCTCCCCCGCGTGAGGGCGTCCAGGTAGACCCCATGCTTCCTTCACACCTTCGATGAACTTGTGTCGGGCATCGCCGAGCACGAACCAAATATATTCTATATCTGTACAGGAAACGCCTACACGACTCATGAGGCCTATTTGCACAGACTCGATTTGCGCGGTTGGACTCCCGACGCGACCGCCAAGCCGGAATTGGTGCTGACATTTCCAAAGGAAGCCCGCGGCCTGAACGGCAGCTGTCTGATCGCGCCGGACACCCTCCTCATTGCCGATAGTTTCGCGGGACTGGTCTTGCGCGTCGATCTCCCGCCAACTGGCAAGAGCGAGCCCCGCGTCTGGCTCGCTCACGAGAGCATGGCGCATATCGCCGACACTCTGCCTCCGCCCCCTCAGCCAGGCATAAACGGCATACGGTATGACTCGAAGATCAATTTCCTCTATTACACATCCACGGGCCAGAAACTGTTCATGCGTGTGCATGTCGATCCCCGGACCCACGATCCCAACGGGGCGCCCGAGCTTGTCGGCAACGGCACGATGGCCGACGATTTCTGCATCGATGAGGACGCCGGCGTCGCCTATGTGACGACCGACCGCGAAAACACGATTGATCGCGTGCCGCTGGAACCGAACAGTGGCGCCCGACGAAGTGTGGCGGGTCAGCCATTTGCCGAGCTGCTGCTCGGGCCATCGAGCGCCGCCTGGAGCCGCGTTCCCGGCGAATATGGTCGGGTCGCCTATTTCACGACAGACGGCGGCCAGACGGCGCCGACGCCGGACAAGATCGTTCGATCCGCCAAAATCTTGCGGGTGGAGTTCTAAAGGTCGTTCGTGCCTGCGCCGACGACCGTGCAGCAGGCTGAAGGTGACCTCGTGCGGCAACCGATGTTGATCTGCGACAATCGCCCAGATGCAGATGCCCATAGGATAGGCGTACGGTGATCACGTTGGCGGGTCGTGACGAGAGTGTTGGGTTAGGGCCAAAACGAGATCTGAGTAGTTTCCGAGTCTCGTTAATTATTTAGGATCGCCCTAGCGTCCGGAAGCCACCTGTTGAGGGCGCTACCATGACACTGCCAAACAAGACTAAACGCCAGGCACTCATCGATACCCACCGGCACCCGATCGGACCCAAGCTCGCAGCCAAGATGGCGGAGCGAGGCTTCTACGATCCAAAACAAGAATTCCCGCAAACCAATGCTCAGGACTTAATTGGCTATCGGGAGTTTTACGATCTGGAATTCGCCATGCCCAAGTCGCGCGAGGAGGGGGTAACCCTTAGCCTTGCCAGCAATGGCGGCGAGGTGGAATGGTTTGCGCGGGACCTACTTAAAGTCAGTACAAGCGACGCCCTCAAGATCCTGAACGACGAATACCTGGAGATCAGGGATCGCTATCCCGGCGAGTTCGCGCTGATGGCCAACGCACACGCGCTCGAAGAGAACTGTCGGCCGATCGTCGAGGAGATGATCCGCAAGGGCGGCGCCAAGGCGATTGCGGTGGCGTCCAGCTACGGCGACGGCTCGGAACGCTCTTTCCTCGACAGCCCCAAGGCGGAATGGTTGTGGGAGTTCGCGGAGGCGAACGACATTGTGGTCCACATTCATCCACCGATGCTGTCGGTCGGGCACGAGGCGCTCATGCAGTACCGCCTCAACGAGGCGGTTGGCCGACCCTTCGACTCGACCGTCAACGGCGCCCGGATGATCGCCTCCGGTTTGTTCGATCGCCACCCGAAGCTGCAGGTGCTGATCGTCCATATGGGCGGCGAACTCGCATCGGTCCTTGGTCGCCTCGAATTCAATTGGCGCCTCAACTACGAAGGGATCCGGAACCCGCCGGCCGGCAAGCCTTACAAGAACGATCGGCCGCCAGCCGACTACTTCAAGACCAACATCCTGGTCGACTGCATGGGGTTCAACCCGATTGGACTGCGAGCCGCAGTTGAAATGTGCGGTGTGGACCGAGTGGTGTTCGGCTCCGATTACGGTCCGATTCCATACGGGATCAAAGAGCATGTGCAGATCGTCGAAGACGTGCTTCCGAGCCCCGCTGAGCGGCAACAGGTGTTCTGGAAGACAAGCAACAGGGTATTCCGCCTGGGCCTAGTCGACACCGATCTCATCACCCCCGCTGTCCTACTGGCGGCAGCCTAGCAGCCCGGTGACGAAGTCTGGTTTTTCAGCTTGCGGCCGGCGCGCCGGCGATGAAGACGAACGGTGCGAATTGGCGGTCGACGACGGCGATCAGGCCGAAGGCCAGCGCGGCGTCGGTTCGCAAGACGAAAATGAAGCCGCATTTGGCCTCCGCGGACTCCCTCGGCGTGCCCTGGCCGTGCAGGGCGCGCATAAGCACGCCGAGATTGAAGCCTGCGAAATGGATCAGGTAGCGCTTGTGGATGTTCTCGCGTCCGCGCAGCCAGGCGCGGCACATGTCGCCGCGATCGAGGATATGGGCGAAACTGCGCTCGACCAGTTCGCCGCGCCGGCGCATCGTCTCGCGATCGGTCCCGCATGGCCGCTCCCATGGTTGTCGGTGCCGCTGCAAGACTCCCCAAGAGTGCCGACTGAAAATTCCCAAGGCAGGGTGAGGTAGGCCGTCGGTCAGGGGCGGGCGGGCAGCGCTGTGTTGCCGATGCTTTCCCATCAGGGGACGGGGAGAGCCGGTGATCCGACTTGGCCAGATTGTCATGATCCTCGATCTGCATCATCAGGTCCAGCGTCGGAAGGCTTTGTGAGAATTCGTGACGCCGCTGATCCACCGGCGCTCGCTCTCTTCCCTACCTGGCATGGCCTTGAGTAGTTTCCGAGTTTATCACTCACCAGAGGCATAACTCTAGCGTGCTGTCGGGTCGCAGGGCCTGAAACGGGGTTCAAACGGGAGTTTCCGCCATGTGGGTACGTATACAGATCGCCGCGATAGTTTACTTGATGGTTCAAGCCGTTATGTTCGGCATCGGCGTCATGCTCGTCTTGGGGACCCCGCTGGCCGACATGGCCATGACCATCATGCCCTGGGTCGTCGCGACGACCGCCGTGTTGTCAATCCCGATCTCCTGGATGATCGCTCCGCGACTGCGCGCGCGATACTGGCGCGAGAAGGGATTGAAGTCGGACATGATCTCCGGCCCTAACTTCGAGTCACCCTTCTGAGATTGCTTGCTTGAGGGCGTCGCGTCAGTCGGCGCGGGCCGCCGAAGGGTACAGCTTTTGAGGTTGGCGCCATTCTTTGGGCGACGACTACCGAAACCCTGGCCTATGCGCCCACCGCGACACGAGAGGCCCGCGGCGAATGTCGGTGTCGCGCCTTGGGTTTCTCTCATATGCAATATCTACCGTCGCAAGGAGGGTTTGATGCCGGATCGCTTAGTCAACGTCGAGAGACAGGGAGCAGAAGTACTGCAAACGAATGCTCTGGCCCGCCGTCCGGCTGGCGAGGGACCCGAGGCAAACCTGGACCAAGTCGTTCGCGACCGAGCCCATTTGCTCTGGGAGCAGGCTGGGCGTCCCGATGACCGCGTTGACGAATTTTGGCACGAAGCGCGGCGTCAGATATCCGCCGAAGGCGCCGACGCGATGTTTCCGGAAGGCAGGGCGGACGAGCACTTGCATCGGGATGCACGTCTCGCAAAAGCTTCCAATAAGCCGTAGCCACCATCACAAGGAGGATTCTATGCCAAAGGAACGCTCGGTCGACGAGAAACTCGAAAATCTGAACTCAGACCAGCATGGCGAGGTGACGGAAGAGGTCATTCGCGAGCGCGCCTATTCACTCTGGGAGCAGGCGGAGCATCCGGAGGACCACGCTGACGATTTCTGGCACAAAGCGCAAACACAGATACTCGGTATCGAGTAACTGGGCTCACTTCCTCCGTGCGCCCCGGCGAAACCTGTTGCAAGGAAGGACGCTGTGACCTCGACGCTCGGGCTGTAATATGGACTTCACTTCCGTCGGCGGCGATGTTCGCCTGAGCGGCGAGCCATCGACGTACCGTCTTGGAAGCGGGTCGATCCTCTCATGGATCGACAAGACGATCCCTATCGACGATCTCCTGGCAAAGAATGGGCACGTCACGTACTCGGTCGTCTGTAACAACACTGAAATTACTGAGGACATTGACAACGACACGGATAATACTGTGACTGCGCTTGGTCGCGCCTCGCAGTACGTTCGCGGTTTCTAACCCGGGAACGGGCGGCGCTCACAACAACGATGACCCTCGTCCGAAGACTTTTGTACCTGACCGGATATGTACAGCCGATCTCAATGGACAAGATTGAGATGCGGAAGGGATGATGGAAGCGTGCCTATCCGGTTAACGCCCACACCCACTACATCCTGATTCCGAGGGCCGTCCTATCCGTTTGACGCCCAAGATGGGCGGACATAATGTGGGCGCAAAGCGAATAATGGTGCGGGGCATGGATGTATCTCGACCGCGCCAGCTTGGCCTTCCCACGATCGCTTCCCGAGTTCCAGCGTCTTTTTCCTGACGACGCGGCCTGCGCTGCCTATCTGGAAAAGTCCCGCTGGGACGGTGGGTTCGTTTGCCCGCACTGTCAAATGGGCGGAGAGCCGTTCCGCTTTGATAACCGCCCCGGCGTCTTGCGCTGCCGGAAATGTCGCAAGAACACTGGGCTGACGGTCGGCACGGTCATGGAGTGCAGCCATGCGCCACTGAGCGTGTGGTTCTGGGCCGCCTATCTGGTCGCCAGTCAAACGCAGGACATGTCAGCGGCGCAGTTCCAGCGGCAACTCGGCCTGACCGCTACGAGACGGCCTTCGGCATCCTGCACAAGCTGCGCGCCGGCATGGTGCGCCCCGATCAGGACCGGATCGGCGGCAGGGTGGGTGAACATGTCGAGGTGGACGAGACCTATGTCGGCGCAAAAAACACGCGGCGAGGGCCGAGGCGTCCACCACAAGACGTTGGTCGCCACCGCCGTCGAGGTTCGCCACCGCGAGCCGGGCACTGCGCGGGACAAAAGGAAGGACGGCCGGTATGCCGGGCGCGTTCGCCTCTATCGCCGGGCGGCGAGGTCGACCCGCAGCCCTGGTGCATGGGCTTCTACACCGTCATGAAGCTGCGACTTCTCGTCTGGTCGCGGCTGCTCTTCCCGGACAGGATCGAACACGCTCTGCTGCGACCAATCCTCTTGCATTGCGTCGATGACGCCGGCCGGCCGGCGCTGCCCCCGGCTACCCACAGCCCGGGAACGCCGCCACTCGCGCGAAATGATTGGCGCGACATTCCCGCAACCGTCGAGGCCCTGCGCCAGTTCTGGATGCCGATACGCTTCAAGCGTGGCGGGTAGAGCGCCCGCACCAAGCCGTGCTCTTCTCGTGCCGCTTACGTTCGCCTCGCCATCGCCCCTGACCGCTCTGCCGAATCGTTGTGCGAATTCGTCGGAAGCGCCGTCATGCCGGGGACGCTGCTCGTCACCGATGATTGGAGCGCCTATGGCAGTCTGCGGGCACGTGGCTACGACCACCACGCCATCGCCGAATGCGGCGACCCGGAGGTCGCCGAGGAGTTCCTACCAATCTCCCACCTCGTCTTCAGCAATCTGAAGACCTGGCTCAAAGGCATCCATCACGGTGTCAGCGCCAAGCACTTGCAAGCGTACCTCAACGAGTGTTCACGTTCCGCTTCAATAGGCGGCTCTACCCGTTCAACGCCTTCCGCTCTCTCCTCGGGATCGCGGGCGACGCCACTGCTCCGACCTATGCTGAGCTCTACTCCGGTGAGTGGCAACACCCAAGATGTAGCGGGTGTGGGTCTTAACCGGATAGGCACGGATGGAAGATCGCCGCCATCACGTCCGCCGTGTTCGCTGCTGAAGGAGGCGCCATCCTCGGAGCGGAAAGCCCCATGCCCGACTTCGAATCCGTCTTTCTCGGCGCGCCCTACAAAAGCCGATTGTGAATCGGCTCCGAAGGTTGACCCCACCGATTCCAATTCATTCAAGGACTTGCGGTGCCGATCGGCATCCAGACCCCATGCCGAATGACACGTGTTTGGCAAGTAAAATGCGCGGACGTGACAAAGTCGCAGTCTGGTATCACCCCGGATTGCCGCCGGCGCCGATCGCGGGATGCTCACGCGCGATCCAACCGGCGTGTGGGATCCGCAGGCGTTCCTTTGCACTGGCATCGACACATGCCTCAGCCCTGCTCCAGGACCCCGGTCGAGCGGAAGAGACCTCGCCTGTGGCGGTCTCGTCGATGCTGCTCCCCGGTTCCACAAACCGAAGGCCTCCGCGGGTAGGAAAATATCGAGGCTGACACACGGCTTCAGCATCCGCTGTCTACGCTTCACGAGCGACGTCGCCGCCACCCATGCAAGACTCGCTTCCGGCCGGCGGGCTGCGCCTCTACCGGGAGGGTGTCGAACCCTCTGGACCGCTGCGAAAGGTTTCAGGTCACATTTCCCTCCTCCCTTCCAGGACTTGCCCTGTCGCAAGCAGAATCTTCCCGAAGGAGCAGGCTAAGGCCGTCCTTGAAATGAGCGCTATCGTCGCCATATAGCAGCCGCTTTCCCAACTTCCCTACCGCAACAGGGTCCGGAACAGGCAATATGTTCCGGAGCGACGTCTGATGCCGTCGCAAGATTTTGTTTCGTCGGGATCAACGTCCGGACGTGGGATAAACTTTCGCCCCTGAACCACGTTGTCGACGGACGACGGCGATGATCGCCTGTTGCATCCTCGCCGCGTCAAACTGCAAAGGTGTTGAATATGGATATGGATGGGTTTTTCAGCGAGGAGAACATCGTGATACTTCAGCAGCTCACGTTTGCTGGGATCACTGCGGCCGCGCGAATGGCGCTGTTCGGAGTGTTAAATGAGCACTTCATCGACGCTCAAAATCTGGCTGCGAAGGAAGAACAGAAGCGCATTGCGCTAGAAAACGACTTCGCCTGATTAATCGGTCCAAGGAGCCCTCATAGCCAAACGATCCCAGTGAAACCTCTCGGGGGGGGAAGCGTCCTCAATTATAGACCTTGAATCCGGATTGCTGGCCGTAAACCCGACAGCCATAACAACAGTTGGCGCGATAAGAGCGAATACGTTTATCTCCGCCGGTCACGCATGAGGCGGCATCGGGGCGCCATCGAGCTTGGAGCGCACCCAATCGGCTGCTCTTCGGTAGCGAAGCATGAGATGCGGCGCGTAGTTCATGTAGGCGGGGGCCTGCCGGAGCGGCTCGATTGGCAGCGACAGGTCCTTTTCCGCCATGTCCAGAGCCCATTCCGAGAGAATCCCGCCCAGCATGCTGCCGGTGGGAACCCCGCGACCCGACAGGCCTGTCAAGGCCACGACCCCGGGCGCGAGGCCATATAAGCGGGGGATGGTCCGGCGCTGCATGTCGAGTTCACCGAACCAGAAATACTCCCAGCGGATGTCCTGCCGGATCTGGGGGTGCAACCATTTCAGACGATCGCTCATGACCTTGCGAGTGTAATCGATATCGCGTCCGCGCCGCCCCATGGGCAGCATGGAGGCTACGATTCGCCCTTCACCGTTGTATTTGTACACGTAAAAGTCGCCCCGGCCGTCATGAATAGTCGTGTTTTGGGGAAGAACAGTCCTGCGCTCGTCGTCGCTCAGCGGCTGGGTGGCGGCGACGAACACCCGCATGATGTTGAAGCTCTGATCGAGCTTCGGCCAGCCGCCGACCGTGTAAGCGCCGGTCGCGAAGATCACCTTATCGGCCAACACCGATCCCCGTTCGGTTGCGACTGACCAGCCGCCCCGCTCAGGCGTGACGCCGGTCACCTTCGAACCCGAGAACAGCTTCGCCCCCTCTTGCATGGCGGCGCGGGCGAGTCCACGCGCGTAGCCGAGTGGATTGAGATGTCCTCCTTCGCTGTGAAACCAGCCGCCAAAGAAACGCGGACTGCCGGTGATCGCCTCGACGCCAGCCTTGTCGACGAAACGGGTCTTCGCCCCAACCGCGTTGTAGTCGCGCGCCTTCTGCTCAAGCGCCGCAATCGCGCTTGGCCGCGCGGCGGCCATGACATAACCGTTCTGCCGCCATTCGCACCGAATCTGGTAGCGCTGGATCATGTCGGCTACTCGGGAGTTGGCCTGCGTCTGGCGGGCGATCAACCGCTCGGCCCAGGGCTCGCCGAGCATTTTCCGGAGGTCCGGCAGACTGAAATACGTGAAGGTCGGGGTGCAATGACCCGCGTTGCGGCCCGAACCTCCAAACCCCGCATCTTGCGCCTCGAGGACGGCGACGTCGATGCCTTTGCGCGCGAGTTCCAGCGCGGTCGTGAGGCCTGTATAGCCTGCTCCGACGACGCACACGTCGGCGCGGATGCACTCTTGCAACGGAAAGGTCTCGGGCGCGGGCTCCGCCGTAGCGAACCAAAGCGAGGCCTCGAACGGCGAAAACCTGGACATGGGATCCTCACACAGCAGGCTCGAGCGTGATGTCGTCGCGAATGCAAGCCTTCATGTGCCCAGCGCCGACTTGCACGAGCGGCGGGACGGTCTCAGCGCAGGCGGGGAGCGCGTAGCGGCAACGCGTGCGGAAAGCGCAGCCGGATGGCGGCGCCAGCGGACTCGGGAGATCGCCTTTCAGCACAATGCGTTCGCGCCGCTGCCTCGGATCCGCAAGCGGGACGGCGGAGAACAGCGCTTCCGTGTAGGGATGAAGCGGATTGCGAAAGAGCGTGCGGGTATCGGCGACTTCGATGATGCGCCCGAGATACATTACGGCGACGCGATCGCAGATATGGCCAACCAGAGCAAGGTCGTGACTGATGAAGAGGATTGTCAAGTCGAGCTTCTGCTTGATCTCCATCAGAAGATTGACGACCTGAGCCTGAATCGAGACGTCCAAGGCGGATACCGGCTCATCCGCCACGAGGAATTTGGGCTCCATTACAAAGGCGCGGGCAATGCCAATCCGTTGCCGTTGTCCACCGGAGAACTCGTGGGGATAACGATCGATATGGCTTTCGTCGAGGCCGACAGTGCGAAGTGCGTCGGCGACGCGCGCCCTAATCTCGTCGCGCCTCAGGCTGGGCCGCTGGATCTTGAGCGGCGTTGCGATGATCCGGCCAACCGTCATGCGCGGATTGAGCGATGCGAAGGGATCCTGGAAAATCATTTGCATTTGGGCCCGCAGCGGCCGCAAGCGCCGCCAACCCAAGGTCGTGATGTCGAGACCGTCGAAGATGATGCGACCTTGGGTCGGCTCGGTGGCGCGCAGAACCGCGCGGCCCAACGTGCTCTTGCCCGATCCGGATTCGCCGACGAGGCCCAGCACTTCGCCGCGCGCCAGTTCGAACGTCACATCCTCGACCGCCCGGATAATGTGGCGGTCGCCGCGCAACCAGCCGCGGCCAAACCATTGGCGCAGATTTTCGACGCGCAGAAGCGGCGCGCCAAGGGTTGAGGATGCGGCAAGACTCATGAGCGGGCCTCCAGCGTCGCCACCGCGTCCCAGCGTCGGCAACGGACCGCATGCCCAACCGCGGCCTCTTCGAGCGGCGGCAGTCCGGCGTCGCAAAGACCCGACACGGCAAAGGCGCAGCGTGGCGCGAAGGAACAACCAGGCGGCAGTTCTGTCGGAGACGGCACCGTTCCAGGAATGCTGGTAAGGGGTTCGAACCGTTCGGGCAGCGTCAGAGATGGTACGGCGCGAATTAGCCCTTGGGTATAGGGCATCAGAGGCGCCGTCATCACGGTTCTGACGTGGCCATGCTCGACGATGCGGCCGGCGTACATAACCATGACGCTATCGGCCACATCCGCCACTACGCCGAGATTATGGGTGATGAAGACCATCGCCATGCCGGTGTCCTGTTGAAGCTCCTTAAGGAGTTCGAGAATCTGGGCCTGCACGGTCACATCGAGGGCGGTCGTCGGTTCGTCGGCAATGAGCACTGCGGGGTCGCAGGCCAGCGCCATGGCGATCATGACCCGCTGCCGCATGCCTCCGGACAGTTGATGCGGAAATGCAGCGAGCCGTCGGCCTGCATCGGGAATGCCGACGCGGTCGAGCAGATCTTTGGCGCGATGCAGCGCATCGCGGCGGCCGACCGGTCGATGGGCGAGCACGGCTTCGGCGATCTGGTCGCCGACACGCTGCACGGGATTCAACGAGGTCATGGGTTCCTGGAACACCATGGCGATCTCGCTTCCCCGCAACGAACGCATCTCGCGCTCAGGAAGCGCCAGCAAATCGCGGATCGCGCCATCGCGTCCGCGAAGAAGCGCTTGGCCGTACAGCAGGGCTCGCGGCGCTTTGGGCGTCAGGCGCATGACCGCGAGGCTGGTCACGCTTTTGCCGGATCCAGATTCGCCGACCAGCGCCAGCGTCTGGCCCCGCGCCACGGAGAAGGACACATCGCGCACCACTTGCACGTATCCATCGCCTGCGGCGAACTCGACAGACAGATTGCGGACCTCAAGGACAGACATTGCGATCGGCGCGTTCATCATACCAGGTCCATGCGCGCGTCGAGCGCGTCGCGCAGGCCGTCGCCGACAAAATTGAAGCTAACGACGGCAAGGGTAATCGTGAGGCCGGGGAAGATCGCGAGCCAAGGGGCAGAGCCAAGATATTGCTGAGCATTGTTGAGCATGTTGCCCCAGCTCGCCGCAGGGGCTTGAATTCCGTAGCCGAGGAACGACACGTAAGCTTCCATCAAGATTGCGCGCGCGATTGTCAGCGTGGCGGCCACGATGATCGGGCCCGCGGCGTTGGGCAGCAGTTCGCGCAGCATCACGTGTGCATTCGACGCGCCCATCATCTCTGCGGCCAGGATGAAGTCGCGATGGCGCAGCGCACGGATCTGGCTTTGCACGACGCGCGCCACTTCCATCCAGCTTGTCGCAGCGATTATGAGCGTGATCGTGATAATGTTCGGTCTGATGAAAGCTGCGAGCGCCAGCAGCAGGAATATGGACGGGAAGCACAGCACGGCGTCGACGATGCGCATCAGCACGCTCCCGACCAGTCCGCCAAAATAGCCGGCTGTGACGCCGACCAAGGCGCCGATGATGGTGCTGACCGCCATGGCCATGAAGCCGATAGTGAGCGAAATGCGGCCCGCCATGAGCAGTCGCACCAGGAGATCGCGGCCGAGTTGGTCTGTCCCGAACAGGTGCCCGGCGAGCGGCGGCGGTTGGAAGCGATTCCGGATGTCGATGTGGAGCTGATCAAACGGAATCAGAGCGGGTCCGATCAGCACCGCGAGCGCAAGAAAGGCGATCGCGAATAGACCAAACATGGCGAGGCCGCGCCGGCGAAATCGCGCCCAGGCGCGGCCGCCGCGGCTTGCGCGTTTCGGTTGGGACCCTTCCATCCTCGAAGGCAAGGCGACGGTGGAGCTCATAGGCGACTCCGTTTCAGTCAATGAAGGCGTATGCGCGGGTCGGCCGCGGCGCTCAGAAGGTCCGCCATGAGGCTGCCCAGGAGCACAAGCACCGCCGAAACCATCAGGATGCCCATGACCACCGGATAGTCGCGGTAGCCCAGGCTATCGAGGAAGAGCCGGCCCATGCCGGGCCAGGTAAACACCGTTTCGGTGACGAGCGCTCCGCCGAGCAGCGTTGGCAATTCCAGGCCGCCGAGCTCGATCATCGGCAGCAGTGCGTTGCGAAACGCGTGACGCAGCATGACGGCGCGCTCGGTGAGCCCTTTGGCGCGCGCCGTGCGGACGAAATCTTGACTGATGACATCCAGCATGGCGCCCCGCATGTAGCGGCTCCAAATCGCCACCTCGACCAGCGCCAAGACGATTGCGGGCGCGATCAGGTGGTGCAGATAATCGCCAAAGGATTCGTCTCCCACCGTTGAACGGCTGCCAGCCGGCAACCAACCAAGCTTGAGCGAAAAGAGGTAAATCACGACGAGGCCGAACCAGAAGGTTGGGATCGACAGGGCGACCATCGCTCCAACAGTCGCGAGGCTGTCGAACACCGAGCCGCGGCGCACAGCGCCGAGGACTCCAATCGAAATGCCCAGTAGGATCGCGATCGCGATGGCCGTCAACATCAATTCAAACGTCGCGGGCAGGCGCCCCATAATGATCGCCAGCACCGGTTGGTTGTCGCGATACGAATGGCCCCAGTCGCCCACGAGCAGACGGCTGACCCACTCCCAGTACTGCACCGGCAGCGAGCGATCGAGGCCCATCTCGTGACTGATATGGGCAAGTTGCTCCTGCGTCATACCGGGCACCAGTGCGAACTGCGACAATGGCCCGCCCGGGGCGAGGTGCAGCACCGCGAAAGCGATCACCGATACGAGCGCGAGCAACACCAAGCTTTGGGCGAGACGGCTTAAGAGATAGTGAGCCATCTAGACATCCCAGATAAGTCGCACTTCTCCGGCCTCCGGAAGAAAGACGCCGTCCGAAATCGAAACGGTTCGACCGACGCGGAAGCGCGAACGCCGCGCTTCGGCCCTCCTTTCGCGCGCCGCCTGCGCCGCTCTCCCCGTGAACGCGACAGTGAACGCGCCGGTCACGCCCAGTACCAAGTATTGGCGTTGTAGCAATTCTCCTGGACGCTCACATCAGGCGCGAACCCTTGCAGCCCGCTCTTGACGCCCTGAACCATCGCGTATTGGAAGATCGGCAAGTACGGCAAGTCCTTGCGCGTCTGCTCCTGCATCTTCAAATAGGCCGCCTTGCGTTTGGCCTGATCGACCGTCGCCGCCCCTTCGGCCAAGCAGGCGTCGACGACCGGGCTCTCGTATTGACACGTGTTCTGTCCTCCGCCGCCCTTGGCGGCAATGGACTTGGACGAAAAGAAGTCGGTCGAATCCGGATCAGGGCCAACCATGAAGTCGATGCCGACCATCGTGGAATTGAACTTCGATTGCATCCAATAGTCGCCCCACATCACCGCAGGCGGCAGATTGTTGATGCTCATTTTGGCGCCGATGTCCGCCCAGTTCTGCTGCAGCAGCTGTTGGGCTTGTTCACGGACATGGTTTCCGGCCGTGGTCGAATTGGTGAATTCCAGCCGCACGCCGCCCTTCTCGCGGGTCCCGTCGGCGCCCGGTTTCCAGCCAGCGTCGTCAAGAATCTTCTTGGCCTTTTCGGGATCGTAGCTCTGCTTGGGCAGATCCGGGTTGAAGGCCCAGGACTGCATCGGCAGGTAGGATTCTGTCGGAGTCGGCAGCCCATAGTAGATCTGTTCGATGATGCTCTTCTTATCCATCGCCAGATACAGCGCCTCGCGCACCGCGGGGTCTTTGAAAATCGGCTTGCCGAGATTGAGCGCGATATTCTCGATGAAGGCCTGCGGCACCGGGGTTACGACGCGGTTCTTAAGCGTCTTGGCCTCTGCGTAGTGATCCGGGGTAATGCCCTGAAGGCCGATGTAGTCGATATCGCCGGTCTGGAACTGCGTGTAGAGCACCGTCAAGTCCGGGACATACTTTACGACCAGTCGCGCGAGATGAGGCCCTTCGCCATGATAATGCGGATTGGCGGTGAGGGTGATGTGATCGCCGGGAACGCGCTCGGTCCAAACGAAAGGGCCGGTGCCGATAGGATGGTTGACGAAGGCGGCCTTGTTTGGATCGGCTTCCTTTTCGAAGATGTGTTTGGGGACGAAGAATGTCCAGGACAGGATGGCGGGATAGGGAGCATAGGCTTTCTCCATCCGCCAGGTCAGTTCGATCGGGCTGACGACCTTGATGTCGCGCACCAGTTCGTGACCAGCCCGACGCCCCGCGAGGAACTTGGGATTCTGGATGAGCTCGATATTGAATTTGACGTCTTCGGCGGTGAAGGGCTCGCCATCGTGCCATTGCGCGTTCGGCTTGAGCTTGATGCGCCATTGCAGCCCATCCGCCGACACGCCGCCATTCTCAACGCTCGGGATCTCAGAAACGAGATCGGGCACGAACTCGCCCTTCGGGTCGACACGCCAGAGGGCGCTGAACAAATTGAAATAGACCGCTTCATCAACTTCGATGTGGACGAGCAAAGGATTGAAGACCGTCGGCTCCTGCGACAAGCCGATCACGGCTTGGCCCGTCGGCTTTGTCGGCGGCGCTGCCGCGAGGGCCGCTTCGGTCCAACCAAGTTTCGGACCAAGCCATGCGAGCGCGCCGGTTGCGGCGCTCATCGCGAGAAGTTGACGGCGGTTCGGCGTCGTCCTTGAGATCTGGCGATCGTCCTTCATCGTGCTTTCCCTTTGTGTCTCGCGGATGTGCCCGCCGCGACCCGGTAACCGTTCAGATCCCGGCTATGATCCGAGGATTGGAGCCGTCGCTGTAGCGCGACAGCCGAAAGTCATGCGGGTTCACGACGGGAGTGTTTCCCGTTGCGAGATCGGCCACGAGACGTCCGGCGCCAGGGCCGATGCCAAAGCCGTGGCCCGAGAAACCGGTCGCGACGATCAACCCCGGAGCCTCGTCGACCGGCGAGATCACCGGGACGGCGTCTGGCGTAACGTCGATCATGCCAGCCCATTTGTGCACGATCTGAGCCCTGGCGAAGACCGGGAACACCTTGCTCAGATCTGTCAGGGCTTGACGCAGGAAATGTTCGTCCGGCGCGGGATCGAGCACGCGCGTTTTTTCATAGGGCGACACCTGATCGAGCGGTACGGGCCGCGCCTCTGCCAACTCCTGCAGGAAGCGGTGGTCGATCCTGAGCCTCAGCGCTCGCGTCTCGCTGCGTAGAGCAGGGAGGAACGATTTGAAGAAGCGAAAACTGTCCGGGACGATCGGGGCGACGTTTACATATCCGTTGGCGATCGTATATCCGCCGTCGAGCCGCTTGCGATACGCCGCGCCTTGGAACCAAAAGGCCGCCTCTGGACCGCCGGCAAGCGGCGCTGTGCGCATGACGCTGGCGCGGACTTTGAGCTGCGGGAGCGTGATGTCGAGGTCTTTCAAGAAGCGTCGCGACCAAGCGCCGGCTGCTACAACGACTGTCTCGGCGCGGATACGTCCTCGCTCCGTTACGACGCCTGCGACGCGGCCGCCCGCCCGATCGAGGCCCCTGACGGCGCAGTCCGTGAGGATGGCAGCGCCGGCCCGCTGAGCCGCCCGCGCGATCGCCGGCGCCGCCCTCTGGGGCTCCGCTCTACCGTCCGTGGCGCAGAACAGCGCCGTCCTCCACCGACCGCTGCCGCCCGGCACGCGTTTGTCGAGTTCGCTGCCGGAAATCATCCGAGCGTCGATCTGATAGGGTCGCGCATATTCGAGCCACTTCTCGTAGCGCGCGACGTCGGCCTCGGTCTCGGCGGCGAAAGCGATGCCGGTCGTGCGGAACCCGGTCTCCTCTCCGATGGCCTCGTTCATGCCCTGCCATTGGCGGAGGCTTTCGACGATCAGCGGGATTTCGCGCGGGTCGCGTCGCGCTTGCCGGACCCAGCCCCAGTTGCGGCTTGATTGCTCGCCGGCGATATGCCCCTTTTCGCACAGCACGACTTTGAGGCCTCGCTTGGCGAGATAAAGCGCGCTGCTGGTTCCGATGATGCCGCCGCCGACGATGACGACGTCGGCCTCAGCCGGCGTCTCGGTATTTGCGATGACGGATTCAACTTGCGGTCCCATGTTCATGCCGTCCGTTTCAATTGGAGGAGGTCACAGGGTCGGCTCCAAAGCCCAGTTGACGGGGATCTCGGCGACGCTGGCGTTATTGGGCAGGTCGAGCGCGAAGGCGACAATCCTGCCGATGTCGTCCGGCTGGGTCAGCTCTTCGGGCTTGCCCGGCGCTCCCGCGGCCATGCTGGTCGCCACGAAACCCGGGCAGATCGCAGTCGCCCTCACGCCCTGATCCCATCCGGATTGGCGGATCGATGGGTCAGCGCGAGCGCCGCGAACTTGCTCGTCGCGTACAGCCCGGATTTGGCCGAAGCGACCCGTTTGCCTGAGAGCGAAATAATGTTGATGACCCGTCCGCGTTCCGCTGACATGAGCCATGGCCAGGCGGCGCGCACGAGCCGCATCGGCGCCTTGACGTTGACCTCGAAGACGTCATCGATTTCTGCGTCTTCGGCCTCGATGACGCTTTTCGAGATCAGGATGCCGGCGTTGGCCACGACTGCATCGATCCGTCCAAACCGCTCGACCGTCGCATCGACCCATCGCCGGTCGCTGCCGCGATGGCGCGCGTCATAAGGATAGACAAGCGTCTCGCGGCCGCCAGGCGGCTCTCGCTGGGCGTCGGGCGAGCGCACGCCCAGGCTCAAGCCCCAACCTTGGGCGGCGAGCGCGGCCGCAATCGCCGCGCCAATTCCGCGATTGGCGCCCGAAACCATGGCGATGCGTCGGGGCGAGGCCTTGCTCATATGGCCGCTCCCGCGTTTGCGAGCCTCAGCCCTCTGCGTGCGGCACCATGTCGAGGAAAGTCTCGTAGACTTTCCGCAACAGTCCGAGCAATTGCTCGCGTTCCGGCGCAACGAGCGTGGCGAAGAACTCGTCGTCCTGCCGACGCACCAAATCGCGGGTCCGCTGAACCAGCGCGCGTCCCTTGTCCGTCAGATAGAGTTCGCGTGCCCGGCGTTCGACCGCCGACACTCTCTGTTCGATCAGCCCGGCGCGTTCCATCGTGTCGAGCAGTTTGCCCATGGCCGAGCGGTCTTTGCGGATGAAATGGGCGAGCACCGACGGCCGTATGCCAGGGTTCGCTCCGACCAGAAGTATCGTCGAAATCTTGCCCGTGCCCCCCGACAGACCGAGCTCGATCGTTTGGGCGTCGAGGTCCTGACTGACGAGAATATTCACGGTCCGAACATAGAAGCTCAGCAGCGTTCCGAAGATGTCGAAGTCGATGTTTTGATAGTCGATCGTCTTGGGCGCCTGTGCGGCAGCCCGTTTTCGCATGGCGGAGTGACGCACGCGTTTGAGCGTATTTGGCAAGTTCGAATCCACTCTGACGACCCAGTCGTTTTAAAATACAGCGCCTTATCGCCGGCCCACACACAAATGTACGAGAATGAGGCGGACCTTCTGTTCGATCATTATTGGCGAGAGTAGGCGGATCATTCATCCCTACGCTCCAAGCTCAATCAACTCAGCGGCAACGCTGAAACGCGTCTGACGACGGATACCGTTGCACTCGTCGCGATAATGGTAAGTGTCCACTATTAAAACTGTCAAGTGGCGAAGGAGTACATTTGGGCGTAAACTTTAGTCAGTTTGACCGAACATTTGTTTCGAAAGTGGGCGAATCGAACGAAAAAGCGTCAGCATCGCGCGGACGAAGGCAGAGAGACGTTTGGCGCGCGGAGTGGCAGGGGGCGCTTCGGCGCCAAACGGGAATCGCCGGCGATCCACGAATGGGTCCCGCGCCTACTGCGCATTCCTGACGTCGTCGGCCTCGGCTCCGGCCGGCCGCTCGCCAATCTGCCGGCGTCGGCGCGCATCCGTTGCTTCGACCATCTCGCGCATAAGGCCGACGATGGGGGCGTCGTCGCTGCGGACCGCGCCGTTCCCCGGCGATGTCGAATGGCCCCGGCCGCGGGAGGCCGTGACGGGTTGATCGCGCGTTTCGTGGATGTCGTCGACGAGCGTCAAGGATCGCCGCGGTTCGCGCGGGCGCCGCCGCAGCGTGCCGACCTTGCGGCTTTGCTGGCGGCCTATGCTCGCGCCGTTGGCGACGGGTCGCGCTCAAAAGCGTCGGGGCGGCGACCCCGGCCCGCGTAAGAGTTCTGGCGGCCTAATCGAATGCGCCGCCGGCGACGTCTCGAGCGCGGGCTCATGATCGCTCACAAGGCGCCCCACGCCCGATATCGTCCGCGCCCCGTCGCCTCGCGCAGGCCCAGCTCGGCGACGAGGTTCTGCGCCGCGCGCGGGGTGATGTCGAGTTCCCTGGCGATCATGCCGGCCGACACCAGCGGCCTCGAGATCACATACTCGATCAACTCGGGCAGCCGGGAGGTGGAGCGGCGGCCGTCAAGCTTTCGGAGAAGAAGCGCGCGGGCGAGGAGCCAGCGGTCGTGCTGCTTCAGGCCCTCGTCGGCCGCCGCGGCGATCGCTTCGAGCTCCGCGAAGAGGCGCGTGGACGCGTCGCGGCTTCGCCGCCGTTCGCGGGGCACGGCCTTCGCGCCCTCGGCGAGGCACGGCAGATGCGCGCGCGCCTTGCCGAGATCGGCGAGCAGCGCGGCGGCGAGCAGGCGGCCGAGGCCGGGTGCGCGTTGTAGCGGCTCGATCGCGCTCCAGGCCTCGTGGGCAATCGCGGCGGCGATGGTCGGCGGCAGGTCGCGCGTCTGATCGACGATCACACGCCATTCGGCGAGGCGCGCATCCTCGTCCCAGTCGAGGTCGTAGACGAGCGGATCACGCTCGCCGGCGGTCGGGGTCGCGGGGCGCCGTTCGCCGGCGAGGGTCTCGTCGGCATGCGCGATGGCCGCGTCGACAGAGGCGAACAATTCCGAAAACTCGTCGTCGGCGATCGGCGGATCGAACGCCTCGTCGTCGCCATCGACGGCCTCGGGTTCTTCGACCTCGGCATGCGCTGCGTCGCCCTGCCCTCCCCTACCCCGCAGCGCCTCGAGACCGGCGGTCGACAACGCCCAACCGGGTTCGGCCCCGGCGATGCGGCGGCGCGCCGCCAGCACGGCGTGCGCCCGGGTGAGTTCGTGGGTGGGCGTCCGCACGTCCATGCCGGCGTCGTGCAGCACGAGGTCTTCGATGTGGACGAGCTGGCCTTCGAGCAAGAGCGCGGCGCAGGCGTCGGCGAAATGGGTCCTGGCGATCCAGCCATCGCGGATCGGGCTTGTTCGCAGCCGCTCGTCGAGACGGGCGAGCGCGTCCTCAGCGCGCGCAAGCGGCAGCGCGATCTCGGGCCAGGGGAGCAGGCGGAGGGCGGTGGGGGACGTCATCGACGGCGGGCCTTCCGGAGGCGAAAATCGGTCACGAGGGACTTCGCTGCAATCTTCGCCGGCTAGGTCGACAACCTCAAGTGAATCATAGCCTTGGCGGAGCATCGCTGACATCGCAAGACAAAAACCCGACGTCGATTTTTGGCTAAGCGCGTCAAACTGACATCCTTACGTAAAAGCGACAGTGTCGCTTTTACTTACTAATGTCAGTGACAAAATAATCATATTTTATTTAGGTTTAGAGACTAGATCGGGTGAAATTTTTCGCTACCGATGTCAATGAAAGCACAATTTGCCGAAACGATCGCAAACCCGAACAAAGATCTCTGCGTCTTCGCCGGCGTCGAACGAGGCATGGCTCGTTTCGCGCCGCGTTGCGCGCGAACTCGACAGGATCCTCGATGAGGCAGGCCCGAACCGAACGGCGATCGATCAGGCCGCCGCCGAGCTGCGCCTCTCCACCCGGCATGTCTATCGTTTGCTGGCGCGCTATCGTGTCGACCGGCGAGTTTCGTCGCTGCTGCCGCGCACGAACGGCGCGAGGAAGAAGCGGCTTCACGATGACGTCGAAAGAGTCATCGCCGAGACCTTGCGAGCGCAATGGCTGACGCTGGAGGCGCCGCCGCTCGCGCCTGTCGTGGCCGAAATCCGCGCCCGTTGCGAGGAGGCTGGGCTCGCCGCGCCCTCCTATGTCGCTATCGAGCGCCGCATTCCGTCGCTGTTCAGCCCTGAGGAACTCGCAAAGAAGCGATCCGCGAACCCGAAGCATCTGCTGCGGCTCAAACCGAGGCCCGGATATATCCGCGCCTCGAAGCCGCTGGAGGTTTGTCAGATCGATCACACGCCCACAGACATCAACTTCGTGGAGGTCGTGGACGGCGAAGGCGTCTTCGTCGGCAGGGCGTATCTGACCCTCGTCGCGGACGTGGCGACGCGCAGCATACTCGGGTTCTGCCTGACCCTCGAAAAGCCGTCGTCGCTGTCCGTAGCCCTATGCCTCGCGCAGGCAATGTGCCCGAAGGAGAATTGGTTGACGGCGCGCGGCATCGAGGATCGCTGGCCGATGTTCGGACGACCGCGGCTGCTCGTCGCCGACTCCGCGAAAGAGTTCAAGGGGAGCGCTTTCGAGCGCGGCTGCCAAGACTACGGCATCCGGATTCGCCACCGCGATCGCGGCCGCGTCCACGAGGGCGGGGTGGTGGAACGGCTGCTCGGGAAGCTCAATGCCGTACTCGCGATACACCCGGGGTCGACGGGTCGATCTGTGGCGGACCGCGATGGTTATCCCGCGCAGCGGCGCGCTCGGCTCAGTTTCGCCGATCTCGAGCGGTGCGTGGCGCTCGCCGTGATCGATCACAATCTGCAGCAGAATGCGAAGACGTTGAAGACGCCGGCGGCGGAATGGGCGCACTGCAGCGGGGATCTTCCTCGTTTTGAGGACGACGCGGTGCGGGTCGTGCTGGCGTTCCTGCCCGGGGCGGAGCGGCGCCTTTCGCCGCAGGGCGTCAGCCTGTTCGCTTTGGACTATTATTCGCCCTGGCTGGGTAGCCTGGTCCCGCTGCGTGACCGCCTAGGTCGCCTCGAGGTGCGATACGACCCCCGCGATATCAGCCACATCTATGTGCCGGATCCGGAAACGACGGAGTTCCGGTCCGTCGGACGACGCGATGGGCGACTCGATCCGATCACGCTTTGGGAGCACGAGGGCGACCGCGCTCGTCGACGCGCCGCGAACGCGCGCTCGGACACTGAGAAGGTGAAGTTTCAGCGTCGGATCGCCCAGATCGTCGGGGGATCGAAGCCGTCGAAGGCCAAACTGCGCGACGCCGTGCGCCGGATTCACTCGGCGGAGGCTGGCAAGCCCTATGAGGCCATGCGTCCGCCGGCGCCCGAGGTTCCGGTCGAGCGCCCGATCCGCCAAAAGCGCCTATTGCCGGTCGAGGAATGGTGAGATGGCCGACCATCTCCTCGATCATGTTCGCCCCTATCTCGACCGCAGCCTCGAGGACCGGATCGCCTTTATCCGGTCGCCGCGTTGGATCGGACACCACGGCGCCAAGCAGGCGCTCGAGCGGCTGAACGAATTGCTGGCGCGGCCGCCGGCGTTACGCTCTCGCGGTCTGATGCTGGTCGGGCCCTACGCCAACGGCAAGACGATGATCGCCGAGCGGTTTGCCGTCACGCATTTGAAAGCCTGCGAGTTGCAGCGGGTGTGAGTGGTTCAGACGCGCGAAGGCGCCGGGCTCGCCCATTTCTACGCGAGCATCCTGCGCGGGCTGCGGGCGCCGATGGGAAACAGCCGGGACGTCGGCCGCAAGGCCGAGCAGGTCGATCATCTGCTTGACGGCCTGAAACCCAAGATCCTGATTTTCGACGAATTCCACAATGCGCTACGCGGCCGATCACGCGATGTGGAGGCCGTGCTGGCGTTCCTGCGACAGATTGGCCGTCAGTTCGACATATCGCCGGTTCTGATTGGCGAGGTCGCGGTCTACGATTTCATTAATGCGACCGACGAAATGGCGAGCCGCTTCGAACTGCTCGCGGCGCCGCGATGGCGCTATGACGAGGAGTTCCTCGCGCTCCTCGACAGTCTCGAAGGCGCCCTGCCGCTCGCACGCCGTTCCGATCTGTCGGAAGAGAAACTGGCGCGAGAGATCTTCCAGCTATCGGAGGGTCTGATCGGCGAGATCGTGGCGATCGTCACGACGGCGGCGGTCGCGGCGGCGAGGTCCGGCGCGGAGCGAATCACCAAGACCTCCATCGATGAGCTGGATTACGTCCCGCTGTCGCGACGCCGCGGGGCGCGGCAGCGCGATGTTCTGCTATGAGCCGCGAAACGGGCTTCGCCATCGAGATCCGCGAACGATACCTGGATGTCGCTGGGGATCGTTGGCCTGCCGCCCCCAGCCCGCAGCCCGACGAATTGCTGTCGAGCTGGCTCCATCGCCTCGCGACCGCGAATGGCGTCGCACCGCGGTCGTTCGCCGGCGTGCTCGGGCTGGGCGGGGGCATGTGGTCGCCCCGCCTCGACATGCGGCTTCCCCACGAACTCGCGGCCTGGCTCGGCGTTCGGACGGGCGTCGCGCCCGAGGCGATATCGGCGATGGCGATGACAGAGGGAGCACTGGCGCCGCTTCTGTTGCCGTTGCGCGAAAGCGCCTGCCGGAGACGTTCGATCTGGACCCAGTTTTGCGCTTTGTGTCTTGCGGAGGATCACGCTCCTTATTTTCGCCGATCGTGGCGACTCGCCTCGAGGATTTCCTGCTTCAAGCATGGCTGCGGCCTGCGGGACCGATGTCCCGCCTGCCGCGGCGGGATAGCTCCCTTCGCTCAGAAGGAATTGATCCCGCACTATGTCTTGCGCGCGCTGCGGTTTCGACCTGCGCCGCGCCGCGAAGATATCGGTCGAAGCGGCGGCGCGGCGGCTGGAACGGTCGATCGACGACATCTGCAAGGCGGAAATCGCGAAGAGATCGCCGACGATCCATGAATGGGTCGCACGGCTACTGCGCATTCCTGACGTTGTCGGCCTCGGCTCCGACCGGCCGCTCGCCAATCTGCCGACGTCGGCGCGCATCCGTTGCTTTGAGCAGCTCTCGCATAAGGCCGACGATGGGGGCGTCGTCGATGCGCACCCCGCCGCTCCCCGGCGATGTCGAATGGCCCCGGCCGCGGGAGGCCGTGACGGGTTGATCGCGCGTTTCGTGGATATCGTCGACGAGCATCAGGGATCGCCGCGGTTCGCGCGGTCGCTGCCGCAGCGTGCCGACCTTGCGGCTTTGCTGGCGGCCTATGCTCGCGCCGTTGGCTCGCGTTCAAAGCGTTGGGGCGGCGACCCCGGCCCGCGTAAGAGTCTGGCGGTTTAATCGAAGCGCCGCCGGCGACGTCTCGAGCGCGGGCTCATGATCGCTCACAAGATACCCCACGCCCGATATCGTCCGCGCCCCGTCGCTTCGCGCAGGCCCAGCTCGGCGACGAGGTTCTGCGCCGCCCGCGGAGTGACGCCGAGTTCCTTGGCGATCATGCCGGCCGAGACCAGCGGCCTCGAGATCACATACTCGATCAACTCCGGCAGCCGGGAGGTGGAGCGGCGGCGGTCGAGCTTTCGGAGAAGAAGCGTGCGGGCGAGGAGCCAGCGGTCGTGCTGCTTCAGGCCCTCGTCGGCCGCCGCGGCGATCGCTTCGAGCTCAGCGACGAGACGCGCGGACGCGTCGCGGCTTCGCCGCCGTTCGCGGTGCACGGCCTTCGCGCCCTCGGCGAGGCACGGCGGATGCGCGCGCGCCTTGCCGCGATCGGCGAGCAGCGCGGCGGCGAGCAGGGGTCATCGCCGAGTAGATGAGGACGTTGCCGTCCTCATCCCTCACAGACCCGGACTTGCGGAATTGCCGCATCCGGTTCTTCACGAGAGAGATTCGCTCGCGGCGGTGTATCCGTGGGCAATCTGGACTGGAGGCAGTGGATGGCGTTTCAGGAGTTCGTTGAGGCGCGCCCAGCGGACGACGCCTTGGCGATCTCGCCGAGACAGCCACTTCTGCCATATCCGCACCACTTGATGGGCGAACCATCGCAATCGTCGAATGTTGCCGCCAACGCCGTAATAGGCGAAGTGGCCCCGCATCATTGATGACAGGCGGCGATGCTGGTCACGGATGGACTCGTGCCGGTGTTTCCGACACCAGTCGCTCACCGCGGCCACTGCACGGGCAAAGCGGCTCTTGGCCGTGACCTGCCTGACCATGTTCTTGCCGTTCCGCGACCGTCCCCAGACATGGGTAAAGCCGAGGAAGTCGAAGGTGGTCCCATCCGTCTCCGGATAACGTGCGCCCTCTGTCATTTGTGGGCGGAAATCGACGAGGCGTGTCTTGTCGGGATGGAGCGTGAGCCCAAATCGTGCAAGACGCTTGCCCAGGACCGCCAGGACGCGTTGGGCGTCGACGATATTGTCGAACGCCATGATCGCGTCGTCGGCAAACCGGACAAGGGTGCTTTCCCCTTTGAGGCGCGGCGTCACCTCGGTCTCGAACCATTCGTCCAGCACATAGTGCAGAAAGACGTTCGAGAGGCAGGGCGAGATCACGCCCCCTTGCGGGGAACCCTCGGTCGTGCGGTGCAGGTGACCGTCTTCGACGGCCCCCGCCTTCAGCCACTTGTCGATCATCCGTCGGATGACACCGTCCGTGACTCGTTGGTCGAGGAACGTTCGGAGGTGAGAGTGTGGAATCGAATCGAAATACTTGCGTATGTCGATGTCGATCACCCAATAAAGTCGCTTGGCCCAGAGTACGTTCTGCAAAGTGCGGAGCGCCTGGTGAGCCGAGCGGCCCGGGCGGAAGCCATACGAGCAGGGTAAGAAGTCCTGTTCGTAGACCGCCTCCAGCATCATCGTCACGACGCGTTGCGCCACCTTGTCCTCGAAGGTTGGAATGCCGAGCATCCTTTGCGAGCCGTCCGCTTTTGGGATGTACGCCCGGCGGACCGGCGGCGCGCGATAGCGGCCGGACTTGATGCGTTCGAGAAGGTCCAACAGGTTGGCCTCCAGGTTCGCTTCATAGTCCTCCGCCGTGATGCCGTCGATGCCGGGAGCGCCGTCCTTGCGGGTCAGCCGGTAGGCCTCCCTCATCCAATCCAGATCGATGACGTGGTGGAGCGAGCACAGCGCCGTCCCCCGTTTCGTCTTCGCCAAATCGGCTATCCGTTGTCGGTTCGTGGACAGGTTTGCAGGGTTCAGAGCCCCCTCCCGTGTTTCAGGTCAACGGTTCTCTACTCATGGCGCCTCCCTTCCCTCCGCCGGGTCCCGGCGAGCCCGGTTCCCCGCTTTCACAGGTAACCGGTTCCCCGCTTTCACAGGTAATATGAAGGCGCTACGACTTCCCGCCCGCGCAATCCCGCTCCTTATGGCTTCGGTTGCGGGCTCCACGCGCTCCTCCATCGTTCGTGCTCGCCGAGGCGCTCCTGACGGACGTGGAGGCCGTCCGCCAGGCCTGGAACAGTTGGTCAGCCGGCGTTCCTTGATCCGGCCTGTTGCGCCCGTGGATGCGAACGGGATCTCACAGGTTCCCTGGCGGTCCGTCCCATGCCTCTGCCCTGCTCTAGGACCCCGGTCGAGCCGAAGAGACCTCGCCTGTGGCGGTCTCGTCGATGCTGCCCCCGGGTTCCACAAACCGAAGGCCTCGGCGGGTAGGAAAATATCGAGGCTGACACAGGGCTTAAGCATCCGCTGTCTACGCTTCGCGAGCGACGTCGCCGCCACCCATGCAAGACTCGCTTCCGGCTGGCGGGCTGCGCCTCTACCGGGAGGGCGTCGAACCCTCTGGACCGCTGCGAAAGGTTTCAGGTCACATTTCCCTCCTCCCTCCCAGGACTTGCCCGAGCCCATCACAAAACGGGGGCAATATAGGGGGCCGGGATCGGTCATCAGCCTGACCGTAGCCCACTACGCCCGAGGTTGCCCCCGTTTTGTGATGGGCTCGAAGACCTAGTACCGCTGCACAGTGATTAAGACTCTTTGACCGGATAGGCTTTTTTGAGTTTTTCGCGAGCTTTTTCGGTTGTGAAGGTCCAGTCGATGGTCGCGCCTTCGTCGTTTCGACGTTTTTCCCAGGCGGCGATTTCCGAGACGAGGAAGCCCTTGTCCTCAATGCGCCGGTCGAGGCATTGGCCGCGCAGGACGCCGATCTCGATTTCGACCTTGTTCAGCCAACTGGCGTGTTTTGGCGTGTAGTGGAACTCGATCCGCTTGAGGATGCGGCGCGCCTCGTGCGCTGGGAAAGCGTCGTAGAGCGCGCCGGCGGAATGCGTTGAGAGATTGTCCATCACCAAGCGGATGATGGGAGCGAGCGGGTAGTGGAGATCGACCAGATCCCTCATGCACTCGGCGAAGTCCTTGTTGGTCCGGCGGTCGGTGACCTTGACCTTGCGCCAGGGACTGTTGGCGTCGAGGATGATGAAGAGGTTGACGGTTCCGTTCCGGCGGTACTCGCAATCGTAGCGTTCAAGCTGGCCGGGTTTGGCGGGGATCGGGTCTCTGACCTCGCCGATGAGTTGGGTTGGGCTTTCGTCGAAGCAGATCACCGGTCGCAGCGGATCCGGCGGCTCCGCATAGAGATCCAGCACATCCTCCATGCGCGCGACATACTCGCCGTCGACCTTGGGGATGCACCACATGGTTCGACGCCAGGGTTTGAGTTGGCTCTCCGCCAGCCTTCGTCGCACCGTCTCGCGCGAGAGATCGTCGTGATCGGTGAGTTTGACCATCTCATCGGCCAGGAGTTCGAGCGTCCAGCGGGCGCGCCCCGGAGGCGGCGCCGAGCAAGCGGTCGCCGCCAGAAGGGCCGTCTCCTTGATCGAGAGCTTACGTCCGGCTCCCGGACGCGGCTCGTCGCTGAGGGCGCCGTCGAGGTCGCCTTCGACGAAGCGGCGCTTGGTCCGATAGACGGTCGAACCGCTGACCCGAAGCGTCCCGGCGATCCCCTCATCCGAAATCCCCTTATCGGCCGCCAAGAGGATCTGCGCCCGCACAAGTTTGCGCGCCGCTAGCTTGCCGCCCTTGAGCATCCCCTCCAGTTCTTCACGCTCCTCCTGGCTGAGGTCGACCCGATATTTTATGTTCACCTGCGCCTCCGTTGCTCGGGGCGCAGGTGAATCCCTAATGAATCCGAAACTTGACCAAAACCCGGCCGCCGTGAGTCCGACCTTCACCGCCCTTCAGGGTCAGTACCTGGCGTTCATTCACGCCTACACCTGCATCTTCAGACAGCCGCCCGCCGAAGCCGACA
The DNA here is from genome assembly GCA_963822215.1 of uncultured Alphaproteobacteria bacterium. Taxonomy (GTDB): domain Bacteria; phylum Pseudomonadota; class Alphaproteobacteria; order Rhizobiales; family Beijerinckiaceae; genus Roseiarcus. The sequence continues at coordinate 92,136 of CAWGGX010000010.1, read as the reverse complement.
TGCAACGACACTTCAGCGTCACGCCGCCATCCGTTCATCAGATGGTCGTCACTCTCGAAAAGCTCGGCCTCATCACCCGAAAGCCGGGCATTCCTCGAAGCATCAGGCTCGCGCTCCCCGCCGAAACCCTGCCCGTCTTACGCTAACTCATCAAACCGTCAGGATCACTGTGCAGAGGTACTAGGCCGCGTCGACGACCCGGTTGCGCTGCACGCCGAGATCGATCGCGCCGTCGGAAGTGGCGATGCGCGATTCGACCACGTCGCCGCCCTTCAGGTACTGCTGCCGGCCGGCCTGAATCTTCATGAACATCTTCCACTTGGCCGCTTCCGGCAGCAGCGCCGCGATCCGCTGCCGCCCGGGCGACGGGACGCTGAGCGCGCACCCGGCCGGCGTTCCCGTCGAGAGCAAGTCCCCGACGTAAAGGTCCTGGACGCTCGAAAGTTCGGTCAGCGTCTCGGCAGGGCCGAACACCAGGTTTGCGACGCTGTCCTTCTGGCGGACCTTGCCGTTCACCGTCAGACTGAGCTGCAGATCGCGCAGCCTGCGGAAGTCGTCAGGGGTAAGCAGGCAGAGGTACGGACCTATGGGACCGAAGGTGCGGAAGCTCTTGCCCTTGTAGAACTGCATCTCTGGAATCTGGACGTCGCGCGCCGAGTAGTCGTTGACGATCACGGCGCCGACGACGAACTCATGCAGATTGGCGTCTGTCACCTTCTGGGAAGAGGTCACGTCGCGTTTCAGCACGAGACCAAGCTCGATTTCGTAGTCGAGGAAGCGGACGCGCGCCGGCCGCACGACGTCGACGTTGGCCGGCGCGATGCAGCTTTGCGCCTTGGTGAAGATCATGTTGAAGGTCTTCGCGTCAGGGTCCATGCCGGACTCGATCATGTGCTGGCGATAGTTCGCGCCCTGACAGAGGAACTGCTGGTTCTGGGTGACGGGCGACAGAAGGTCGACATCGGCCTCCTTCAGCGTCGGTCCGCTCAGCCTGGACAGCGCCTCAATCGAATTGGCTTCGAGAAACGCCCGCGTCGTCTCGAAGACGCCGGGGATCAGCGTGATCAGCCCGTCGCGGACGACGCCCCATTGCGGGCGTCCCTCGTGGCTGTAATGCAGAACGTTCAAAGGCATGAGCGGGTCCCGGAGGGTTGAGGGCGGAGGAATTCGAGCGGTGCGAGGGGGGACCCCCTAGCCGAACAGCCTCATCAGGGTGCGCAGCTTATTCAGGTTGACGTCGGGGCTTGCCCTCAGTCCGTGAATGAGCGCCCTCACGTTCGATAGGGAGGGCTTCGGCCGCGTGAAGCTCGCCGGCATGACCTGCCCCCATTGCGCCATCCCCGCACGACTTGCCGGATGGACGCCGGTCGGTTGGTCGGCGGTGAAGAGATCGCCGTCGCAATAATGCTCGTGCTTGTCCCCCCAGGGATCGTCCCAGTAGTCGAAGATCTGGCTGCCCAGAAGATGCCGGCCGATGCCCCAGGCGTGTTTCCATCCGCGATCGCGCATCAGGCGACCGCCGATGCCGACGGCGTCCGGATCGACGAGTTCGAAGGAGATATGGTTGAGGGCCGGCGCGAACGTCTGCGCCAGCGCAAGGGTGTGGTGGTCGGTCGGCCGGTCGCCGCGGTTGAGGCGCATGAAGGCGACCGCCGGCGAGCCGTCGGGAAGCGCCTGCACGTCGCTCGGAATGAAGCCGAAATGCTGGGTGTACCAGGCCGAGGTCGCCTGGTAATCGGCGACCTCGAGCGCGACATGGCCGAGGCGGATCACTTCCGGGGGGCTTACGGGCGGACGCTGCGTTCCGTTGATCCGCGCCGGAGCGTCGACCGAATTCAGCCGCAAGGGCGGTCGATGCGGCAGTTCGGGCGCCGACAATCGTCCGAAAATCGCGTCGACGCGGAAGCCGGACGGGTCTGTCAGGCGCACGCGTTCTCCGCCGCCGGGCCAGGGCGCCTTCTCGATCGCCGACGCCCCGGGAAGTTTCGACAGCGCCTCGAGGTCAGCGCGCGTCTCGACCTCAAGGCCAAGGCCGACGAAGCGCGGCTTATCGGCCTTCTGGACGACATAGCAGTACGGGGCCGCCCCTGTGCCACGCACGAGGAGCGACTGGCCGTCGTTGGAGACGGGGCGCAGCCCGAAGTCGATCAGATAGGCTTCGGCCTTCTTCAGATCCGGACGATCGAAGATCGCGTAGGCGAGCCCGGACGCCTTCGTGGTCGGATTGGGATGGCGGGCAGGTTGCGGAGTGGTGAGTTGCATGAGCGGGACTCCTTCAGGCGGAAAGGGCGGGCACGGCGCCATAGGGCGCCTCGGCGCGGACCGTTGTTTCGATGAGCGCGAGGCTTTCGCGGACGATCCGATCGACGTCCGCCGCGGGGCCGTCGTGCAGCACGGTGCGGTCAGGTCGAACGACCGCGGCCCACCCGAAGGATGCGGCGCCGGGCAGAAAGGTCCCATCGAGATCCTCCCAGCAGTCCTCGCGGCGAAGGTGGCGAGCCTGCCCGCGATGAGCGATCTGAACGACCTTGCCGCCGCAGGCGGCGAAGGCGCGCAATGTGGCCGCGTCGAGACCTTCCCGCGGGTCCCGTCCGAACCCGAGGAGGGTCATCGCGGGACCCAAGGCATCGTCGCTGAGGCGGACGGCGCCGTCGGGACCCCGAACCCAGCCTTGAGGCAGCGGACCGCCCCGGATGAGCTTCGAGCCCGAGCGTCCCGAGACGAACAATCCCCGCTGGAACACGTTCTTGGGCTTGATTCCCAGATCGTCGAAATACCGGCGCATCGCGGCCGTGAGGCGCAACAAACGCAGCGTTCCGTGGGTGAGCAGCGCGACGGCGGCGCTGCGGGGCATGATCAGCCGACCCATGAATTTCGCCAGATCGATCATTGCCTTGGCGTGAGGGCGACGCTCTTCGTCATAGGTGTCGAGAATTTTTGGCGAAGCGCGGCCTTGCAGGACCCAGGCGATCTTCCAGGAGAGGTTCGCCGCGTCGCGCAATCCGGCGACCAGCCCCTGACCGACGAAGGGTGGCGTGATGTGTGCCGCGTCGCCGGCGAGAAACACCCGACCCTTGCGGAAGGCCTTGGCGGTGCGGGCGTGAAAGCGATAGACGGCCTTGCGTTCGATCGTCATGGCCGCAGGACCGCCCCAGGGCTTGAGCAGCTCGCTTACGCGAGCCTCGCTTTCCATGTCCGCCCGCGTCTCTCCACGCCGGAGCATGAATTCCCAGCGCTCGCGCCCGCCGGGCGCGGTCATGTGCGGAGTGGGCCGCCGGTGGTCGCAGAGGAACTCCACATGGTCGATCGGATTTTTCGCGCCGAAGGCGTCGACGATCAGCCAATCCTCGGCGTAGGTCTTTCCCGTGAACGCCTGCCCGATGAGCTGGCGGACGAGCGAACTCGCGCCATCCGCGCCGATGAGATAGCGAGCGCGCACGGTGCAGAGCCGGCCTTCGCCGGCGTCGAGGGTCGCCACGACTGCGTCGGCGCTCTCGCCAAATCCGGTCAGGGCGACGCCGAGCGCGGTGTGAACCTCGCCGTATTGCGCCGCGCGGCACCGCAGCGCGGCTTCGAGCTCGGGCTGGTAAAACGTCACGAGTTTGGGATGCCCGTCAATGTGGCCGAGCGTGTTGATCCGACCGAACTCGCCGAGCTGAGGCGACAGCATCCGCACATAGGGAATCGCGACCTTGTCGAAATCGCCGTCCTCGAGTCCGGCCAGTTGCAGAATTCTGAGCGCCTCGTTGTCCAGCGCGATGGCCCGCGGCGCCATGAAGATCTCTTTGTCTTTGTCCACCGCCAGGACGCGCACGCCGTATCGTCCCAAGAGATTGGCGATCGCCGCGCCGACCGGCCCGTATCCGACCACCAGAACGTCGATGTCGGAGGGAATGTCCGCAGGGGACGCCGTATCGCCGGCCTCAGCGCGATCGGCGATCTCTGCATGCGAAGCCTTCAAATCCGTACTCATTGCCTTTTCCTCCCGGTCCCTGTGACGATCTTGCATGGGCCGCCCGCCAGGTTTGCGTTGGTCCGCTCTCCAGTCTCATGGAAGAACGGGCTTGACTGTTTTTGCACACGAGTGTTCAATCTTGTCAAGAGGTGGTCAAAAATGAAATCGCTCGCGCCCGCGCAGGTTCGTATCTACGAGGCGGCAGTGCGCTTCTTCGCGGAGCGGGGGACGACGCACGCCAGCGTGACCGAGCTCGCGCAGGCGGCGGGCCTGGCTCGCGGCACGATCTACAACAACGTCGCCAACCTGGATTCGCTGTTCGAGGAGGTCGCGACCGCGCTCGGCGATGAGATGCACACGCGGATCCTGGCGAGCTTCGAGTCGATGCACGATCCGGCGCACCGTCTCGCCTGCGGCATCCGATTCTTCGTCCGTCGCGCCCATGAAGAGCCGCACTGGGGCCGCTTTATTGTTCGCTTCGCGTTCACGACCTCGACGATGCGGTCGATGCTGTCGGGCCCTCCCGCGCGAGATCTGAGCGATGGTCTCGCCAGGGGCCGTTACCGTTTCCGTCCCGAGCAGACCCCTTCGATCCTCGCCATCGTCGGCTCGCTGACCCTTGCGGCGATGTGGCTTGTTCTCGACGGCGAAAAGACCTGGCGCGAAGCGGGCTCGGACGCAGCCGAGGTTATGCTGCGCGCAATCGGCGTGGATGCGGAGGAAGCTAGAGCGATCGCCCAGGTCGATCTCCCGCCACTTCCCGAGGCGTGAAGGCCCGCGCGCCGCGCGAGAACCAGGACGTGAAAACCATGAGGCACGAGGAGCGCTATGTCCGATATTGCAACGGTTGACGGCGGGAGCACCTTAGCAATGACGGTCGCATCCTATGACGACGTGCTCGCCATCGAGCGTGTGCCGCTCGCGGAGAGGAAAATCCCTCCGAAGCCTTACGACATGCTGCGGGCGGGCGCGGCAATCGCGCCCGACGCGCCCGCGCTCACCTTTTTCGCTGAGGCCGGCCGGTTCAAAAAGGCGACGGTCTGGTCACACCGCGAGCTGTTCCGCCACATCACCCAGGCAGGCAATCTCTTTCGCCGCCTCGGGGTCGAGCGCGGCGACGCGGTCGCCTTCATCCTGCCGAACCTCCCCGAAACGCATCTCGCCATCTGGGGCGGCGAAGCCGCCGGGATCGCCTTCGCCATCAGCCCTCTCCTCGAGGTCGAACAATTGGCGGGGCTTCTGAAGGCGGTCGAGCCGAAGCTGCTGATGACGCTGGCCCCGGCGTCCGGGACCGATCTCTGGCGGAAAGCGACCCTTGCCGCCGCCGGTCTGACCGACGTGCGCGCGGTGCTCGCCGTCGACATGGCGCCCTACCTGTCCGCCGCCGAAGGGCAGGCGCTCCACATGTTCGCTGAGCGCGAGACAGCCGATCTGAACGTTCCCGTGCTCGATTTTCGTGGCGAACTGGAGAAGGCGCCTGGCGACGCTCTGGAGTTTGAGCCGCCGAAGCCCGACGACATCTCCTCCTACTTTTGCACCGGAGGCACGAACGGCTCGCCCAAAATCGCCCGGCGCACCCATTTCTCGGAGGCGTTCGACGCCTGGGCGATGACCTGTTTCAACGAGGATCGTTTCGGCCCCGGCAGGACGATCTTCTGCGGTCTGCCGCTCTTCCACGTGAACGGGCAGCTGGTGACCGGCCTCGCGCCGTGGTCGAAGGGCGCGCACGTAGTCATGGCCACGCCGCAAGGCTATCGCGGCGAGGGTGTGATCGCGAATTTCTGGACGCTGGTCGAGCATTTTCGCATCACCATGTTCTCGGGCGTGCCGACCGTCTATTCGGCGCTCCTGCAGACGCCGATCGCGGGGCAGAACATCAAGAGTTTGGAGGCGGCGATCTGCGGCGCGGCCCCGATGCCGGTGCAACTGTTCCACGAGTTCCAGCGCCAGACGGGCGTCCGCATTCTCGAAGGCTATGGCCTGACCGAGGGCGCCTGCGCCTCGAGCTCGACCCCGCTCGACGTCCCGCCGCGCATCGGGTCGATTGGTCTTCGGTTTCCCTATCAGGACATGCGCGCGCTGATCCTGGACGCCGACAACCAATATGTTCGCGACGCGGAGACCGACGAGATCGGCGTCATCGCCATCCGTGGTCCCAACGTCTTCTCCGGCTATCTCGATCCGGCGCACAACAAGGGGATCTGGATCGAGCGCGCCGGCGAGACCTGGCTAAACACCGGCGACCTTGGCCGGCAGGACGCCGACGGCTACTTCTGGCTCACGGGGCGAAAGAAAGAGCTGATTATTCGCGGCGGACACAATATCGATCCGAAGCTGATCGAGGACGCCCTGCAATCCCACCCGGCCGTCGCCCTGACCGCGGCGATCGGAAGTCCGGACGCCCACGCCGGCGAATTGCCGGTCGCCTATGTTCAGCTCAAAGCCGGAGCCGCGGCGACGGAGGAGGAACTCCTCGAGCACGCGGCGCGCTCGATCCCCGAAAAGGCGGCGATCCCGAAGCGCGTCAAGATTTGGCCGTCCCTGCCGACGACAGCGGTCGGCAAGCTTTTCAAACCGGCGCTCATCGAGCGCGAGATCGAGGAGACCATTCGCGCCGAAGCCGAGAAGGCCGGCGTTCCAATCGTATCGGTGAGGGTCGAGCGCGACCCGCAAAGAGGTCTTCGCGCGGTTGTCGCGACCGATGCCGGCGGCGACAGTCTCAAGGCGGCTCTCAATCGATACGCGTTTGCATCCGAGGTGACGTCGGCGCGAGGCCGTTGATGACCATCACGGACGCCAGCGCCGCAAAGTCAACCACGCTCAGCGGAGCCTCGGCAAAGCGCTAAAGCTCGCAGCGCCCGGCGGCTACGTGCGCTGCTTTTCAGACGAAGGTGGCGAGGTGCTGGAGATGTTGCGCGAAGAATTCAAGAGCCAGGTGGATAGCGGCAGCCGTCAGGCGCCGCCAGCGGCGGATCCGTCATTTGTCAAGCGGCTGCTGCGCGCTTCCGGTGAACGTATCGAAGCACCGATTCCAACCGGACCACGCTTAGTCGCGCCTCTGACCGACCACGAGCGAAGAATCCTGATCTTTCTCGCCAGCGGCGTCTCAAACAGGGAAATGGCCAGTCGACTGTTCGTTTCGGAAAACACGATCAAGTTTCACCTGAAGAATATCTATTCAAAACTCGGCGTGGGGAGTCGGGTTCAGGCCATCGCCAGCGCGGGCGAACTCGGGTTGGTCAAGCGATAGAGTACTGACGCGGGAGAGCGACGTCATGATCGAGATCGGATGGGAACAAAAGATCTATCCGGCCGCGAAAATTGCGATCGTCGTGGACGCTCTCGCCGCCGAGGGCGTGCCGGTCGCCGACGCGCTCCGAAGGACCTCACTTTCGCCGAGCGATTTGCGATCGCCGACGACTCAGATCTCAGTGAACCAGGTCATCGAATCTTATCGAAACGCCGTCCAGCTTTCGCGAAATCCGCACTTTGCCTTCGAGGTGGGTTTGAAGACCCATGTCTCGTCATATGGAATGTACGGGTTCGCCATTCTCAGCAGCATGAATTTTCGTGAGACGATGCATTTCGCCCTCAAGTATCACCAGCTTGCGACCCCCGTTGTCAAACTTCAATTCGGTGAGGAAGGGGGCGGTGCGGAGTGGACCATTGACCCACTGCCGCATCCGGCGATCGACGCTCGCCTCTATCGTTTCATTGTCGAAACGCAATTTGGCATCCTTGTCTCGCTTCACCGCGACATCATGGGATCGGCGTTCTACCCGAAGGCCCTAGAAGTGACATTTGCGGCGCCCGAGTCCGAAGAACAGTACCGGAAGGCGGTCGCATGCCCGGTCTCTTTTCTGCAGCCGCGAAATCGCTTTCTGTTTGACGCGGAGTGGTTGAACGGCGCCCCGCTGTTCGGCAACGAAATCACCTACGCGTCGGTCGTCGCTTTTTGCAATGATCTGCACGATCGATTGCAAAACCGGATCGGCGTCGCGGGAAAGGTGCGCTCCTATCTGCTCGCGACATTGGGACGACATACGAGCCTCGATCACGTCGCGACGCATCTCGGCGTCCCGGTGCGGACGCTTCGTCGCAAATTGCGCAACGAAGAAACTTCGTTTCGCGATCTCTTCGACCAGCTGCGGGCCGAGGTGGCTATAAAATATTTGCGCGATACACAGATGACAGTCGACGATATTGCGCATGCCTTAGGCTTCAGCGAGACAGCGAATTTTCGCCACGCTTTTCGACGCTGGAACCACGCGTCGCCGCAAGAACTCAGACGAACGCTGGCGACAAGCCATGCCAGCTGACTTTGACGCTCTGCGGTCCCGTCAGGTCGAAATGGCCGAAAGTAACCCCCAAGTTGGCCGATGGCGACCTTACGTCGCGATCTGGAAAGCGGCAAAAAGTGATTGCGCTTCGCAAAGCCGTACTGTCACTCGCCGCGGTTGCGGCGAAACCATGATGAGAGGAATGAAACAGTGTCGGGCAAACTCATCGAGGTGACCGCCTCTGCGTATCAGTATCCCCTGCTGATCAAGCACCTGCTTCACTCTTCGATGCTGCATGCGGCGGACCAGGAGATCGTCTACCGCGATCAGAAGCGCTTCACCTATCGCATGCTGCGCGACCGCATTGGTCGTTTGGCGAGCGGGCTGAAGGAGCGGGGCGTACGCCCCGGCGATACTGTCGGCGTGCTGGACTGGGACACTCACCGGTTTCTGGAAGCGTTCTTCGCCATCCCGATGATGGGCGCCATTTTGCAGACGGTGAACGTCCGTCTGTCACATGAGCAAATCATTTACACGATCGAACATGCCGGCGCGGTGACTCTGTTGGTCAATGACGAATTCCTTCCGCTTCTTACGGCGATCCGACCGCGCCTGACAAAAGTCAGGACGGTCGTCGTCATGTCGGACAACGACTCGTTCGTCCTGCGCGAAGAGGGCATCGCGGGGCATTATGAAGACATGCTGGCGGCCGCTTCACCCGAGTTCGACTTTCCCGATTTCGACGAGAACACTCAGGCCACGACCTTTTACACCAGCGGGACGACGGGGGCGCCGAAGGGCGTCTATTTCAGCCATCGGCAGATGGTTCTCCACACGATCAGCGAGCTCGCGGCCTTCGGAATGGCCCCCAAGCAGGGCCGCTTTCATAGCGAAAGCGTCTACATGCCGATCACCCCGATGTTTCACGTCCATGCCTGGGGGTTCCCCTACGCTGCGACCGCCGCAGGCGCCAAGCAGGTTTATCCGGGGCGCTATGTTCCCGATCTGCTTTTGAAGCTGATCCGGAACGAGGGCGTGACCTTCACCCATTGCGTGCCGACGATCCTGCTCATGTTGCTCGACGCCCCCGGGAGCGCCGAGACAGATCTGAGTGGCCTGACCATGGTGATTGGAGGCGCTGCTCTACCCAAGATGCTCGCTCTACGGGCCATGGCGCGCGGCATCGATATCTTTACCGGCTACGGAATGTCTGAGACGGGCCCGGTTCTCAGCCTGGCGCATCTGAAAGCGTCGATGCTCAGCGGGGTTGCCGACGAGGAAGTGAACTTCAGGACGAAGACCGGACGTCCCATTCCCCTGGTCGACATCCGAGTCGTGGACTCCGACATGAAGGATGTCGCCCACGACGGCAAAGTGTCCGGCGAAATCGTCGTTCGCGCCCCGTGGCTCACGCAAGGGTACTACCAGAACCCAACCGCGTCTGAGGACCTCTGGCATGGCGGCTATATGCACACCAACGACATCGCCAACATGTCGCCGCACGGCTATCTGCAGATCACGGATCGCATCAAGGACGTCATCAAGAGCGGCGGCGAATGGATCTCGTCGCTCGAGCTTGAAGACATCATCATGAAAGCCCCCGGAGTCAAAGAAGCCGCCGTCATCGGCGTCAAGGACGAGAAGTGGGGCGAACGTCCCGTTGCGCTCGTGGTTCGCGACTACCAGGCGGAGGAAGCGCCGACCGAAAACACGATCAAAGCCCATGTCGGCGAGTTCGCAGACAAGGGCGTCATCTCGAAGTACGGCGTCCCGCAAACCATCCTGTTCGTCGATCAGCTCGAACGCACGAGCGTGGGCAAGATCGACAAGAAGCTCCTTCGAACACGTTACACGCAGGACGAGTAGCCCGCCGTCGTCTGTCGCACGACGAGCACGTAAAGCTACGATTCTAAAAGAGGATGACAATGAGCGAACTGACGATGTCGAAAATGAAGGACCGCCTGGGCAGCGAACTCGGCGTGTCCGATTGGATGCTGGTGGATCAGGAGCGGATCAACGAGTTCGCCGATTGCACCGGGGATCGCCAATGGATCCATGTCGACGTTGAGCGCGCCAAACTGGAGAGTCCCTTTGGGGGACCGGTCGCGCATGGCTATCTCACACTGTCGCTGATTGGTCCGCTTTCCCTCGACGTCGGCGTCGTCCCTTCGGACGCGGCGGCCGGCTTCAACTACGGCCTGGATAAGGTGCGCTTTCTCGCGCCGGTGCCCGCTGGCGGGCGTGTGAGACTGCGGGTCGTCCTGGACACCATCGAGGAAAGAAACGACGGCCAGCTTCTCGTCAGAACAAAGAACACCGTCGAAATCGAGAACAGCGACAAGCCTGCCCTGATCGCGGACGCGCTGGCGTTGCTGGTTCCGCGAAAGACGACGAACTGAGAGGAGGATGCGATGGCGAAAGCTGCCGAAGATGGTCCGGCCACGGCGGAGGCGTTCGTGGATGATGCGGTGAAGCAAACTCTAGCGCTCAATCCGATGGTCGGGTTGCGCGGCCGAGACTTTGTAGACGCGGCGCATACCGTCTTCAAAGCGGCGATCGGCCAACCGCAGATTGCGGTCCAGCAATGGTTTTCGTTCATGGGCGACCTCGGCAAAATTGTCGCCGGCGAAAGCGCGCGCGCCGCACAGCCCGGCGACAAACGCTTCAACGATCTCGCCTGGAAAACCAGCGGTCTGCACCAAAAGCTACTTCAAAGTTACCTGGCATGGGGCGATGCCATCCGTGCCTTTGTCGACAAAGTCGACCTCGCCGATCAGGACCGCGCACGCGCCAAGCTCATCTCTGACATTCTCGTCGACGCGCTGTCGCCGACGAATGGCTTGGTTTCGAATCCTGCCGCTCTGAAGAAGCTGGTCGATACGGGGGGAGAGAGCCTCTGGTCAGGACTGAAAAACTACTTTGAAGACCTGGTCAGGAATGGCGGGATGCCGTCGCAGGTGGACGCCAAGCCTTTCCAGGTGGGCAAGAACATCGCCACGACGCCCGGCGCGGTTATCTTCCGCACCGAGGTCTTCGAACTCATTCAGTATAAGCCGATGACGGCCGAGGTTTGGCGGTGCCCGCTCCTCATCGTTCCGCCTCAGATCAACAAATTCTATTCACTGGATCTGTCGCCCGACAAGAGCTTGATCCAGTTTCTGCTGCGCGAAGGTTTTCAGGTTTTTTGCATCAGTTGGCGAAATCCGACCACCGAGCAGAGTGACTGGGGGCTCGCCACCTATGTCGAGGCTGTCGATGACGCGGTTGACGCGGTGAGGGACATCGCGGGTGACGCAGACGTCACTCTATTCGGGGCGTGTTCGGGCGGGATCACGTCGTCGGCCTATGCAGCGTGGAGGGCCGACCGCGGCGGGTCCAAGGTGAAGAACCTGACTCTCGCGGTCTGCACGCTCGATCCGTCAACGATCGACGATACGGCGCTCGGCGCGCTAATCACGCCGCAAACTGTCGAGGCCGCCAGGAAGGCCTCGCAAGCTCGCGGCCTGCTGGATGGGCGCGATCTTGCGAAAGTGTTCGCCTGGATGAGGCCAAACGATCTGATCTGGAATTACTGGGTCAACAATTATCTCCTCGGCAACGCGCCGCCGGCATTCGACATCCTCTACTGGAACAGCGATACGACCGCGCTGCCTGCACACCTCCATTCGGACTACCTGGATCTGATCCACGTCAATCCGTTCCGCAATCCAGGCGCCCTGACGATTTCGGGAACGCCGGTCGACATGGGCAAGGTCAAGCTCGACGCCTATGTCGTCGCCGGTTTGACCGACCACATCACGCCATGGAAGTCCGTCTATCAGACGGCCAGGATTCTCGGCGACGGGACGACGTTCGTCCTGTCGAACGCCGGCCACTTGCAGAGCCTCCTCAATCCGCCCGGAAATCCCAAAGCGACGTTCGTGACGGGGCCAGTGAGTTCGCCCGATCCGGAGGCATTCGCGGCCGGCGCGACGAAGCAATCGGGGAGCTGGTGGACACATTGGAGCCAATGGCTGTCGACCCGCTCGGGCGACAAGATCGGGGCGCCGGATTCTTTGGGAAACGCTGAGTATCCGCCCGGCCAGGCCGCGCCGGGAACCTATGTGTTCGATGCGTGACGGCGAACATGCGCAGCGAGGGCGTTCCATGAGCGGTACGAAACGATCCAAAGTGGCGGCCGTCCGATGAACGCTCGCATGGTGCGCGTCCTCGGACAGGATTTGTGGGTCTCCGTCAAGCCCGGCGCGAAGGACCGTCCGCCGCTTCTCTTGTTCAACGGCATTGGCGCCAATGTCGCACTGGCCGAGCCGTTCATGCGCGAGATGGGCGACGTCGAGACCGTGGTCTTTGACGTTCCTGGCGTAGGCGAATCGCCTGTCCCAAGATTGCCTTATCGCCCATCGACTGTCGCGCGTTGGGCCGCCGGGCTTATGCACCAGCTCGGTTATGACAAGATCGACGTCGCGGGCGTCTCCTGGGGCGGCGGTATCGCCCAGCAATTCGCGCATCAATATCCCGAAGTTTGCCGGAGACTCATTCTGGCGGCCACGGCGCCCGGCGTGATTATGGTGCCGGGCAAGTTGTCGGTTCTCTGGAAGATGGCGAGCCCGCGCCGTTACGTCGACCCGGACTACATGCACTCCATTGCGGCGGAGATCTACGGAGGAAGCCTGCGCGAGGATCCAAGCCTCATTCATGCACACTCTGAAAACATGAAGGGGCCCTCGAACCGCGGCTATCTCTACCAATTGCTGGCTTTGGCGGGCTGGACGAGTCTCCTGTGGCTGCACTCGCTGAGGCAGCCGACCCTCGTGGTCATGGGACAGGACGATCCGATCGTGCCGATGGTGAATGGCCGGATCCTGGCACGGGTCATTCCCAACTCCAGGCTGGAAGTAATGGCGTGCGGCCATCTGTTCATCGTTACGATGCCGCGGGAAACCGCGAAGCTCTTCCAGCGTTTCGTTGGCGAGGATTGAGATGAATTCGTCCGCGCCGATCCTCAGTCCGCCGTCAAGCATTTCGGCTTCGCTCGAGAGATCTCCATCTGACAACGAGCGCTCGAGAGATTTGGCGCGCATCAAGATGATCGCCACGACGCTGCTGGCTCTTAGCGTCCTTATCGCTTTTGTGGCGAGACTGATGGAGACCCGTCACGGGAGCCTCGGCTACGTGGCGGCCTGGGCGGAAGCGGCGGCGGTCGGCGGACTTGCCGACTGGTATGCAGTCGTCGCCTTGTTCCGGCATCCCTGCGGCGTTCCCCTTCCTCACACCGCGATCATATCGAGCAATCGGGAGCGCATCGCCGAAAGCTTTGGCGACTTCGTGGAAGAGCAGTTTCTTGCGCCCGATCCGATCGAGCAAAAGCTGAAGTCCGTCGACTTCGCTGCGGCGGCTGCGGACTGGCTGGCAGACGAGGAACGGAGCCTGTCGTTGTCGCGATTTGCGCTCCGGCTGCTGCCGCAAGCTTTGTCCGCCGTGGAGGAAACCGGGCTGCAGTCGTTCATGGCGCAACATATCGTCGAACAGATCGAGGCTGTCGACGTAGCTCCTCTTGCCGCCAAGCTGATGTCGGCATTCGTCGAGGACCAGCGCCACCAGCGCATTTTCGATGAAATTCTCGCCGGGCTCAATCGGCTTCTACGAGATGAGCAGACGCTCAACTCCATTCGCGAGAAAATACGCGGCGAGTTGCCATCGCTCTTCAACCTCTTCCGCGCCGACGCCTATGTGTTGCGACGACTAGTCACTTTGATTTCAAATTTCATCCACGAGGCGCAAACCGCCCCCGACCATGCCTTGCGGCAGGACTTCCACCGGTTCGTCCGGGATTTTGTCCATAGGCTCGGCTCCTCGCCCGAATATGCGGACAAGGCAGAGACGCTGAAGCGCGAATTGCTCGCCCGCCCTGAGATCAGCGCTCTCGCGAAGGATCTCTGGCTGAGCGTCAGGCGCTTCATCGAGAAGGACGCGCGATGCGGGAACTCAATTCTGGAATTCCATCTCGCGCGTTTCCTTGCCGACCTCGGCCGCAAGCTTGCCCAAGAGCCGCGGTTGCGGGTGGAAATCAACGCCGGCATGGTGAAGGTCTTACTAACCTTTGTTCGGAGTCAAAAACGGGAAATTGCGCGATTTATCACGGATCAAATTCGATCGTGGGACATCGTGCAGATGATCAGTATCATCGAGATAAACATCGGTCGTGACCTACAATATATTCGCCTCAACGGAACCTTCATCGGCGGTTTGGCGGGTCTCGGTCTCTATGCAGGCCAACATGCTTTGGGTTTGCACTAGCGCAGTACGGCGAACGGTCGACACGGCGTCGAACCGCTGGCCGAACACAGGAGAAAGACATGACAAAGGAATCTCAATCGTTCGTCGATATCGTCAGGCAATTCGCATCCGACCTCGGAGTTCCGAAGGTCGACGTCGACAAACTGGTCGAAACGCATCGCAAGAATTTCGAAGCCCTCACGCAGACGGTCTTGGTCGCCTCGGACGGCGTGAAATCCTTGGCGACGAAGCAGAAATAAATGATCGAATCCGCGTTCCGCGAAGCTCTCGATACGGCGCGCAATTTCAAGCCGAGCGGAGATCCGCAACAGATCCTCGCTAAGCAAAGCGAAATGGCGCGCAAGGCGTTCGATGCGGCGATCGACCATACTAGGGAAATTGCCGAACAGGTCAGAAAGTCGAACGCCGAGGCGCTCAAAATCGCGAGCGACAGAATCGTCGCCAGCATCGCGGAACTTCGCGCGAGCTTCGAGGAAGTCGGAGACCGAGGCAAGCCAAAGACCTGAACAGTCGATCGACGGCAAAGGCTGAATCAGACCGCGTTTCAAGGCGCGCCGCGCGGACGGTCCGCGGCGCGCGACCAAACGGGCATGATGGGAAATTGGACCGGTGAAAGTTACGGTTGAGGTCGACTGCACGCCCGCAGAGGGAAGAGAGCCGATGGTTTGCCCGGACCTGCGTCCGATGAAGACGGCGGTAGGAAAGAAGCTTGAGGAGCAATTGACAGCGAGCCTGGACAGGCTCTCCCCGGACGCCGTCTTGCGAGACTGGTTCGGGTTCAATTCGAAGACTTCGATTCGAGACGTGTTCGCCAATTTCATCACGGGCACGACAACCAAGGTCGAAGGCGACAAAACGGAGGCGCCCCGCTCATGAAGATTCTCGTGCCGGTGAAACGGGTGGTGGATTACAACATCAAGATCCGCATCAAGTCGGACGGGTCGGGCGTGGAGCTCGCCAACGTCAAGATGTCGATGAATCCGTTCGACGAGATCGCCGTCGAGGAGGCGCTCCGCCAGAAGGAGGCGGGCAAAGCGACGGAAGTCGTGGTCGTGTCGATCGGGCCGGCGCAAGCGAGCGAAACGCTCCGGACCGCCCTCGCAATGGGCGCAGACCGCGGCATTCTGGTCAAGACGGACGGGCTCGTCGAGCCGCTTGCGGTCGCCAAGATTCTCAAAGGCGTGGTCGCCGAGGAGCAGCCTGGCCTTGTGATCATGGGCAAGCAGGCGATCGATGACGACTGCAACCAAACCGGCCAGATGCTGGCGGCCCTGACCGGATGCGGCCAGGGCACGTTCGCCTCGAATGTGGTCGTGGGCGACGGTTCGGTCGAGGTGACGCGCGAGGTCGACGGCGGTTTGCAGACGGTATCGCTGAAGCTTCCGGCGATCGTCACCGCCGACCTGCGTCTCAACGAGCCGCGCTATGCCTCGCTATGCCTCGCTCCCCAACATCATGAAGGCGAAGAAGAAGCCGATCGCGGAGAAGACCCCGGCCGATTACGGGGTCGACGTCGCGCCACGGCTCAAGGTGCTCAAGACCGTGGAGCCCGGCGGCCGCAAGGCGGGCGTAAAGGTGAAGACGGTGGCGGAGCTGGTTTCGAAGCTCCGCGACGAAGCGGGAGTGATCTGACCATGGCGACCCTTTTACTTGCCGAAGTCGCGGGCGGGAGCTTAAGCGACATGACCGCGCGGGCGCTGACCGCGGCGCTCGAGATCGCGCAGCCGGTCGATGTGCTTGTCGCCGGGCAGGGCGTCGCCAGCGCTGGGCAGGCGGCGGCTCAGCTTTCCGGTGTATCCAAGGTGCTGGTCGCCGACAATGCGGCTTACGCGCACGGGCTCGCCGAGCCGCTCGCGGCGCTGATCGTCGCGTTGAGCGACGGCTACGACGCGATCATCGCACCCTCGACGGCGAGCGCCAAGAACGTCCTGCCGCGCGCGGCGGCGCTGCTCAACGTGATGCAGGTCTCCGACATCACCAAGGTCTTGGGCCCCAAGACCTTCGAGCGTCCGATCTACGCCGGCAACGCGATCCAGACGGTCGAGGCGACCGACGCGAGAGTGGTGGTCACCGTGCGCACCGCCTCGTTCGGCGCGACCGGCCCGGGCGGCCCCGCGCCGGTCGAGCAAATCGCCGGAGCGGCCGATCCCGGCGTGTCCGGGTTCGTCGGCGAGGCGCTCGCCAAGTCCGACCGTCCGGAGCTGACCTCGGCCAAGATCATCATCTCCGGCGGCCGGGCGATGCAGAAGGCGGAGAACTTCAAGACCTTCATCGAGCCGGTGGCCGACAAGCTCGGCGCGGCGATGGGCGCCTCGCGCGCTGCGGTCGACGCGGGCTATGCGCCCAACGACTGGCAGGTCGGCCAGACCGGCAAGGTCGTCGCCCCCGAGCTCTACATCGCGGTCGGCATCTCGGGCGCAATCCAGCACCTCGCCGGCATGAAGGACTCAAAGGTCATCGTCGCCATCAACAAGGACGAGGAGGCGCCGATCTTCCAGGTCGCCGATTATGGCCTCGTCGCCGACCTCTACACGGCGCTGCCCGAGCTGACCGAGGAGCTCGCCAAGATTGGGCGGTGACCGCGGGCGGTCGTGAACTCCGCTGCTTTTATCGAGGATTGTCCCATGCCCAGTTACAAAGCGCCTGTCGCCGATACAATGTTCCTTCTCACCGACGTCTTCGGTTACCAGCGCTACGAAAACCTCCCGCGCTTCGCAGACGCCCAGATTGATGTTGTGGAGGCGGTCTTGAGCGAAGGCGGCAAACTCGCCGCGGAAGTCCTGCAGCCGCTCAACTTGTCCGGCGATCAGGAGGGCTGCAAACGGCAGCCGGATGGATCGGTCGTCACGCCCCAGGGATTCAAGGAAGCCTATAGATCCTATGTCGAGGGTGGTTGGGTTGGCATCGCCGGCTCCCCGGAATATGGCGGGCAGGGACTTCCGCATTTTCTGGGAGTGGCGCTCAATGAATATGCGCTTGCGGCGAACCTCGCGTTCACGATGTATCCCGGCTTGACCAAAAATGCGACGGACGCGTTGCTCGCCCACGGCGATGACATTCTGAAGAGCCGCTTTCTTCCGAAGATGACGACGGGCGAATGGACCGGCACCATGAACCTGACCGAGCCGCATTGCGGCACGGATCTCGGGCTCATCAAGACCCGAGCCGCACGGCAGGGCGACGGCTCGTTCGCGATCTCTGGTCAGAAGATCTTCATTTCCGCAGGCGAGCACGATCTCGCCAAGAACATCATTCATCTCGTGCTTGCGCGCATCGAGGGCGCGCCGGCCGGCGTCAAGGGCATTTCACTCTTTGTCGTCCCGAAGGTGCTGGTCAACGACGACGGATCGCTGGCCGAGCGAAACCGTGTCTCGTGCGGTTCGATCGAACACAAGATGGGCATCCACGGCAATTCGACCTGCGTGATGAATTATGACAGTGCGAAGGGGTGGCTCGTCGGTGAGGAAAATCGTGGGCTCAATGCGATGTTCGTGATGATGAACAGCGCCCGCCTCGACGTCGCTGTGCAAGGTCTCGCTCAATCCGAGGTCGCCTATCAGAACGCGGCCGCCTACGCCAAGGAGCGCCTGCAGGGGCGCTCACTGACTGGCGCCAAAGAGCCCGGCAAACCTGCCGATCCCATCCTGGTGCATCCCGACGTCCGGCGCATGCTGCTCGAGATCCGCGCCTTCAACGAAGCCGCGCGCGCTTTGATGCTATGGGTTGCCCTCTCCCTTGATGAGGCGCACGAATCCCCTGACCCTGCGACCCGTCAGGCTGCCGATGACCGTCTTGGCCTACTCACTCCGGTCTTGAAAGGCGTGTTCACGGACGTGGGTTTCGCGAACGCCGTCAAGGCCCAGCAGGTGCTCGGGGGCCACGGCTACATCTGCGAATGGGGAATGGAGCAGTTCGTGCGCGACGCGCGGATCACAATGATCTACGAAGGCGCAAACGGCATTCAAGCGCTCGATCTCGTTGGCCGCAAGCTCCCGAAAGACGGGGGACGCGCGGTTACCGCTTTTTTCGCCGAGATCTCCGACTTCCTCGAGCGGAACAGCGACGCCGTAGACCTCGCGCCCTGTCTCGCGCCGCTGATGACCGCGCTTGGTCAGTTGCGGCAGGCGACAACGCGGTTGGCTGAGAACACGAAGCTGAACCCTGACAATGTCGGGGCCGCGTCGACCGACTACCTGCACCTCTTCGGCTTGACCGCGCTCGCGTACATGTGGGCGCGCATGGCGAAGGCGGTGCTCGCGCGGCAGACAACGGGGACCAGCGCACCCGAGCTGGACACGAAGCTCGCGCTCGCGAAGTTCTTTTACGGGCGTTTGCTTCCGCAGGCAGGCGCGCATCTTGCCAACCTGACGAGCGGCGCAGAACCGTTGATGGCGCTGTCGGCGGAGGCGTTTTGACAGGCGGTTACTATCGCCGCGGACCTGGCCAGTCCGGCGTTATCTCAAAGGATCGTCAGGGAAAAGACTCTTGCTTCGCTGGGCCAAGATGTGCGCAACGGTAAATTTGGCCGTTGCTGAGAATCCGTTCGCACTCAAAACGGGAGGTTCTTATGGCGACGCCGACACTCAAGGGAAAAACGCTATTCATTACCGGCGCCTCGCGCGGCATTGGTCTAGCGATCGGCCTACGCGCAGCACGCGACGGCGCGAATATCGCGGTCGCCGCCAAGACCGCAGAGATCAATCCCAAGTTGGCCGGCACGATCTACACCGCCGCCAAAGCCATCGAGGAGGCGGGCGGCAATGCGTTGCCGATTCCTGTCGATGTGCGCGACGAGGCGGCCGTGCGCCGCGCTCTGGATGAAACCGCGCAGCATTTCGGCGGCATCGACATCGTCGTCAACAACGCGAGCGCGATCTCGCTGACCGATAGCCAGGCGACCGATATGAAGCGCTTCGATCTCATGCACCAGATCAATGCGCGGGGCACGTTCATGGTGTCCAAGTTCGCGGCGCCCTATCTGTTCAAGGCCGAGAATCCGCATTTGCTGATGCTGTCGCCGCCGCTCGACATGAAGGAGAAGTGGTTCGCCGGCCACACCGCCTATTCGATAGCGAAATACGGCATGAGCCTCGTCGTGCTTGGCCTCGCCGGGGAATTCCGCAATCAGGGCGTCGCCGTGAACGCCCTTTGGCCGCGCACGATGATCGCGACGGCTGCGGTGCAGAACGTGCTCGGCGGCGACGCTTTGGTGCGCGCCGCGCGCACGCCCGAAATTGTGGCGGATGCCGCCTATCTCATATTCAGCAAGCCCGCGCGCGAATTTACCGGCCGGTTTCTGATCGACGATACGTTCCTTGCCGAGAACGGCATCACCGAGTTCGACCATTACCGCGTCGACCCGACGCAGGATCTCGCGGTCGATTTCTTCGTGCCCGAAGATAGCATCGCGCCGGCGCCGCTCGTTCGCCCGAAAGGGTAGGGCCGCTGAACTCGCCGTGAACAGTTGGGTGCGTTGCAAAAAATGTTGCACCGCAACAAAGTCTGCATTAGGGAATACGAATTGGGCGCGACAACCCGCCCAACATCATGGAAAGCACGAAATGACCGCTTCTCTCTTTGAGGTTCCGAATGATTTGCGTGATTTCGCCGACCGTAGCGTCGAACAGGCGCGCAAGGCCTTCGAAGGTTTTCTTGCCGTCGTCCAGCGGACCGCGGGCGTCGTCGGCGACACACCCGGAGCGGCTGGAGCCAAGTCCGTCGCCGCGCACGTCCTGAACAATACCGAGCATAACGTGAATGCGGCCTTCGCACTGGCGAGCAAGCTTGTCCGGGCCAAGGATCCCCAGGAGGTGTTCGCGCTCCAGAGCGAGTACCTGAAGAGCCAATTGGCCGCGCTGCAGTCGCAGGCCCAGGAGTTCGGCGCCGTCATTCAGAAGAGCGTGACCCAGGGCTCGCGCTGAGCCGCCCGGAGCGGCTCTGCTCGGAACCCGCCAACCCAAAATCTGTGAGAGCAAACATGGCATCCCCACCCAAGAAAAGCGCCGCCGCGCAAGCTGCCGCGGACGCGAAGGTCGAGCCCGACCTCCCCAACGAATTCCCGGACGCGTCCGAAGTTGTCGAGGCGATCGTCGAGCCGGCCCTTGAAATGCAGGAGACGGTCCGCAACGTGACCGAAAAAGACGTCGTTGAGTCGCGCGCCGCGTTCGTGAAGGCGGAGGTTTCCGCAAAGGACGCCGCCAACGGGTTCGAGTTGAGCTTCGCTGCCGCCAAGGACGGCGTCCTCGCCTTCAACGCCAAGGCGTTTGCCGCCGTCCGCGCCAACACGGAAGCCAACCTCGATTTCGTCAAGGCGTCGCTAACCGCGAAGTCGGTCAGCGATGTCGTGGCCCTGCAGAGCGAGTTCGCCCGCAAGCAGACCGATGCGGTCGTTGTCCAGTTCCAGGAGCTCGCCGAACTGGCAAAGAACACCGTCGTTGAGACTCTTCAACCGATTAAGGACCAAGTGACGAAATCGTTCAAGTGAACTGGACCCCGGATTTAGGACCATTGGGTAAGGTGTGAAATGTCCTGCTCTGTCGCAACCGACGGAGCGAGAAAATGATGAAGTCACGCAAGAAGTTTGATGCGGCGTTCAAGGCGAAGGTTGCGCTCGAGGCGCTTCGCGAGGATGCGACGGTTCCGGATCTGGCGAAGCGGCACGGGGTGCATCCGAACCAGATTTATGCCTGGAAGAAGCAGGTTCTCGACAATGTCGCGAGCCTGTTCGCGCGCGGGGCGAGCGTTTCGGGCGATGGCGAGGAGGAGCGCGAACGTGAGGCGGCCAGGCTTTACGCCAAGATCGGCCAGCTGACGGTTGAACGGGATTTCTTGGCCAGGAGGCCAGGGCGATGAGCGCGCCCGATCGAAGGGCGATGGTGGAGCGCCCGGCGGATTTGTCGGTTCGTCGGCAATGCGTGCTGCTGAATGTGGCGCGCTCGGGGATCTATCGCCCCAAGCCAGAGCCCGGGGCGGACGATCTGGCGGTGATGCGGCGGATCGACGAACTGCATCTGGAGCTGCCGTTCTACGGATCGCGTCGGATGACGTTTGAACTCAACAAGGAGGGCTGCGGAGTCAACCGCAAGCGGGTGCGGCGTCTGATGCGCACGATGGGGATCGAGGCGCTGGTTCCGCGTCCCGGCACGAGCAAGGCCGCCCTCGGCCACAAGATCTATCCCTATCTCCTGCGCGGCCTGGCGATCACCGAGCCGAACCATGTGTGGGCGGCCGACGTGACTTACATCCCGATGGCGTGCGGCTTCCTCTATCTGGTGGCGATCATCGACTGGGCCAGCCGGGCGGTTCTGGCGTGGCGGCTGTCGAACACCAACGACGCGAGCTTCTGCGCGGCGGCGCTGGAGGAGGCGCTGCTTCGGTTCGGAAAGCCGAGGATTTTCAATACCGATCAGGGCTCCACTTTCACCGCCGAGGCTTTCGTCGGCAAGCTCGCGGCGGCTGGCGTCGCGATTTCGATGGACGGACGCGGCCGCTTCATGGACAAGGAGTGTGTTTCATACTGCACCTCATTCGGATGGTGGCGTACCAATTGGGGCGAGATGGGCCGAGGCTGGCCGGCCGGGGCGCCCCTTCACGACGATTTGTTCAGCGGGGACTTCCCATAGGTCACGCAAGCCGTCGTGGTAGGATTTCTTGATCAGCCCCTGCCGGCCCCATTTTTGGATGGCTGACTGCGAGACTTCGAAGTGGTCGGCAAGTTGACGTGTTGTGAGCATGCCGAGCCGACGAAGGCGATCGGGACGGCTTGATAGGCTATGGTTTTTGCGGATGTCGTGAATCTTTCTGGCATCGTAGGGCAAGCCCTCTCCGGTGCGGAAGCCTCGGCCGTTCAGGATTTCGGCGATTTCAGGATCGTTATGATGGTTCAAGAGGTGATCGACTTCGGCGACGATCTCCGCTTTGACCCTACGGATATCGGCGATGGACAACGGACGTGGCAGCACCAGGGTACGGGTGGCGCCGCCAGACAGGCGCAGATTGGCGGTGATCGTGGTCTGGCCTTTCTGCAAGGTTATATCTTCGACGAGCAGACGGAAGATGCGTTTGCGTTCGGCCGAGGGCACGCGGGGATCATTCCAGACGCGGGGGAATTGTTCGGCGAGTTCGCGAATGCGCAGACGCGCTTGCTCATCCAATGCGGCGGCCTGCTCGCGGGCCCGGCGATCATACTCGGCGGCGGCATCGCTGTGGATACGGAGCTTTTCATTCCATTCGGCTTCGAGCGAGTTGGCGACGAGGCGATTGTCGGGGTCGACGTTCATATAGCGGCGGCGCGCCAGTTCGACCTCATAGCGGGTGCGTTCGACATGCTGGCGGCGCGCCGTATCGATCTCGGCGGCGCGGCTTTCGAGTTCTTGCTGGACGGCCAGCGTCACCTCCAGATTCATTGGTGTGACCAACTCGACGAGAAGGGCGCCGATTGCCGCGTCGACTGCCTTGCCGGGCACGGTCTGGCAGATCTTGCCGCCCCGGCGAACGAGGAGCTCCTGGCAGACATAGTCGGGTCGCCCGTATTCGTCGCCGCGCCTGCGATGATACTGGACACCCATTCGCTCACCGCAAATGCCGCACAGCACCCGGCCCTGCAATAGGGCCGGGCCTTCGCGGGGTGGCCCGCTGCGGCGATCGGCTCGGAAGGCGCCGCCATTGTCGGTCAAGCGCTGTTGGATGGCTTCGAAGCGCTCCCAGTCGATGTACCCGGCATGCGCGCCCTTGATGACGAACTGCCACTCTCCTCTGGGCAGTTTGATGATGGCGGTGCTGCCATCGGGACGCCGGCGGCTGCGCATTCGGCCGAAGACGAAGGCCCCGGCATAGCGTGGATTATGCAGGACCTGCAGGACCCGAGCATGATTGGGCAGCGCCCAAACGAGTTCGCCTTTGTTGGGGCCGGACTGCAGTCGCGACGGGAACTGCAGGCCTTGCTCGCGAAGAAAGCGGGCCGTCTTCATGGCGCTGGCGGTTCGATCGAAGGTGTCGAACAGCATGCGGATCGCGCTCTGCACCTCGATGTCGGGGTCGAGCACGATCTTGCCGTCGGGACGATAGAGCAAGCCGACCGGCGGCCGGATCTCGAGTTCGCCGCGGCGCGCCTTGTTGAGGATTCCGCCACGCAGACGTGCCCTGATAAGGTGCAACTCGGCCTCGCTCATCGTCCCTTTGAGGCCGAGCAGGAGCCGGTCGTTGAAGGAGACGGGGTCATAGATGCCGTCTTCGTCGAGAATGAGGGTGCCGCTCAAGGAACAGAGTTCGATCAAGCGGTGCCAATCGGCCGAGTTGCGCGCCAGTCGGGAGACCTCCAAGCCCATGACGATGCCGGCCCTGCCCAGAGCGACCTCGCTGACGAGGTGCTGGAAGCCATCGCGCGCCGTTGCGCTCGAACCGGATTTGCCGAGGTCGTTGTCGATCGTATGGATCCGCTCGACCGGCCAGCCCGCCGCCACGGCTCGGTCGCGCAACGCGTATTGGCGATGCGTGCTCTCGACGTTCTCGGCGACTTGCCGAAGGGTGGATTGGCGGACGTAGAGATAGGCATCGCGGTGCAGGTGGTCGGCAGTGACCTTGAGGTCAGGCATGTGCATGGATGTCCCCTGTCGTCAGAGCAACGATGATTCCGGCCAGAACGCGGGTGAGTTCGTTCGGCGTCGATGCCGGAGCGGCCGAACGAATGGACGGGCCGGGCGTCGTGGACGATGGCGACGCAGGTGGCGCCTCCGGCTTCAGCTCGCCGGCCCATGCCGCAAGCCCGCGGTGAACAAGGATGGCGAGGCCGCGCTGGCCGTTCGAGTGGCCACTCAAGACGGCCGCGCGCAGGGCTTCGTAGGCGGCGGCCGGCTGGCCGGCGGCGAAGGACAGATCGGCGTCCGTCAATTTTTTTTACGCGCCACAGCACGTTCCAGGCTACGTCGGTGGACTCTGACATCGAACCGAGCCTCGAGGGCGGCGAGCCGTTCGGGCATGGTTATGACCGGGCTCCCGGCTCGCAACTCGGTGTCGAACGCGAGCATCTCCTGCGACAGTTTGTGCCCGCCCTTCGGCCCGCGCTGCTTGGGAAGCAATCCAGCAAGCCCTGCAGTCGCCAGCGCCGCCTGCGCCTTGTAGAAGGTTGGCCGCGACACGCCGAAGTTTGCCGCAACCTCGCTGATCGCCTGGTCGTCCACCTCATGGCGCCGCACCATCTCGTAGCGAACCTGCACCAGGTCGGCGGGATCGAAAAAGGCGTTGTCGGCGAACAAGGCATCGCGGACCGCTTCGGGATGGAGATTGAGTGCGCCATCGCGAGCCAGCGCCTCCCTCTTTTCATTCCTGGACTTTGCCTTGGCCACTGTCAGCTCCACCGTGTGTAAATATAAATACGCCGCACGTGACACTGTGTCAACCACCATTCCCCAAGAACCGGCCAAAATGCACCGCCTATGTCGTGATTAATGCTCAGGGTTCCCTCAGATACGGCATAATGGACTTTACATGCGCGGCGTAATTTGATTTACACACGTCCAGCGGCTGGGACGCACAGGAGGGCGTCAAGCCGGCGGCACAGCTCCAGCAGATCACAGGAACGGAACGCAGCCCGACCAGCAGCGATGCGCCGGAAGTCGTCTTCTTGGCCAATGTCGGTGAACGCTGCGGAAATCGATTGCACCCGGCCGCCGTCGTTCAGATAGACGACACGGTCCTCACCCCAGTGCTTCACGCGTCCGACGACATCGATCTCTCTTCCGCTCGTCGGCAGGAAGGGGTGGGTAATGGTGGCCTTTGTCGTCGACACCCCGGCACAGGGTGCTGTTGGCGATACAGTCCAACATCTTCATCGAACGGCTGTGGCGCTCCATCAAGTATGAAGAGGTGCATCTGAAAGCCTACGCCGACGGCCGCGAGGCGCGGGCCGGCATCGGCTCCTGGATGACCTTTTACAACTTTCGGCGCCCGCACCAGGCGATGAACAACCAGATGCCGATGGCGGTGTGGCGCGCCGGCATGGACAAGACCGAGGCGGCGGCGAGGGCTGTGGATATGCCGCTTCGCTTGGACAACGCAAACGCGTTGCCCACATACCCACAGCAGAGGCAGAAGCAGCAAGAAACGGCTTGATTCATGAAAGACAAGGGCAGGCGAGATTACACCTTAAATCCGACCTCCCGTGGTCCCACGAATAGGGTCCAGTTCAGATCGGTCGTGCCGTTCAAACTCCATTCCAAAGGCCGACGCCACATTCCACGTCAGCGGCATCGAGTGACGAACTGGCGTGACTATGACACAGCGCTTCGCAATCGCGGGAGCCTAACAATCTGGTTTACGCCAGATGCGATTGCGGGTTGGAAGGCGCAGCCGCGAACAACGCCGTGCGGTCAGCGGCATTATTCGAACCTTGCCATCGAAACCGCACTGACTTTGCGAGCGGTGTTTCGATTGGCGCTTCGCCAGAGCGAAGGGTTGATTGGCTCGATCATGCGAATGCTGAAGATCGACCTGCCCGTCCCTGATCATACGACGTTGAGCCGGCGGGCGTGTGGATTGCCGGTTCAAATGCCCCGGAGAAACAAGACCAGCGATCTTCACTTGATCGTCGATAGCACTGGACTGAAATTGCGCGGCGCCGGCGAATGGCTGTTTGAAAAGCACGGGACGGCCCAACGCCGCGCTTGGCGAAAGCTGCATATTGGCATTGACGCCGGCAGCGGGGAGATCGTCGCATTTGATCTGACCAACAAGGATGTCGATGACGCCGCGCATGTCGAGACCTTGCTGGAGCAATTGGACGAGGCGCCGGCCTCGTTCATGGCCGATGGCGCTTACGATCGGGCTTCCGTTCTCGACGCCGTTCTGGCCGGAAACCCAAGCGCCAAGTTCGTCGTTCCTCCCTGCAAGGGGGCCGTAACTGGACCAACTGCTGCAACATCGCCGACCCAACGCGATCGGCATATCCTTTGGGTCGAAGAGCACGGGCGGATGAATTGGCAGAAGGCCTCCGGCTACAACAAGCGCTCCAAGGTAGAGGCGGCCATAAGCCGTTACAAACGGGTCATCGGCGACGCGCTCAATTCACGCCACGACGCCCGACGTGCGACCGAGGTCGCCATCGCGGTCAAATCGCTCAACCGAATGCGCGAGTTCGGGCAAGCCATATTCCTCCGCGTCGCTTGAGTGATACCGCCTCGCCGAGCAAATGCGTCACTCAATGCCTCCATGCAACAAGCTCGCTGGATGGCAGATCGAGGTGCGGGTCGAGCGGGTAATCCAGGCAGCCCCCCGCGAGAATCATCGTATCCCCGTTTGTATTGCGGGCCGACAGGCTGGTCCCCCGGACGGCTGCGGTGGACCGCAGGCTTATGCAGAACGGCGTCGTGATGCCGTCGGCTGGGAGATGGCCGATGATGTGGACGCGGTCGTCGCCGTCCTGCGGCGGGTCAGTAACGGCGACGCCACCGCCCTGGACGATCCCGAAGAGCGCTCGGACTGTGTCCCGCCTGAAGGCCCGGGAGCCCTTTCTCACCGAAGGTTTCTCGCCCGCCTTGAGTAACGCCGCGTTGCGGCAGGCATTCACGATAGAGCGGGGGTCCCCATGATCCGGATGGCAATACAGGTCGTTCTCGTCGACGAGGCTGGCGACCGACGAGATGTCCACGAGATCGTCCGGATCGACCGTGGCCGGCTCTGCCCTGAAGCCCTGGGGCTATCCCCGGAGGAAGCTAAAGCGATCACTGGCGGCATCCAGCAGGTGCTCGCTGGCGCTCAAGTCGCGCAGTGGCGGGCCGATCAGCGCGCCTGCCCCGACTGTGGCCGCCGGCGTTCGCTCAAGGGCCGTCATCGTATCGTGTTCCGGACGCCATTTGGCGCCCTGCGGCTCGACAGCGAGCGGCTCCGAACCTGTCTGTGCGCCAAGAAGCCGGCGGGCTCGATGAGCCCGCTGGCGGAGCTGCCGCGTGAACGCGTCAGTCCGGAGATGCTGTATCTGGAGACCAAATTCCCCTCGCTGGTTTCCTATGGCCTGACGGTCGGACTGCTGAGCGAACTGCTCCCGCTCGAGCGACCGATCGGCGCCGAGCGGGTCCGGCGGCATCTCTTCCGGGTCGCTGAAGCGCACGAAGCGGAGCTCGCCTCGGCGCCGACGAGCATAAAGCTCGACGAGCGGCCCAGCGTGAGCAACGCGCCGCCGGATGGCCCGCTGTTCGTCGGCATCGACGGCGGCTACGTCCGCGGCCGCGACAAGAACTGGTTCGAAGTCGTAGCCGGCAAGAGCCTGGTCTCGTTCCATCGCGATGGCCGCGCACCGGATCCGTCCGGACGCTGTTTCGCTTTCGTCCAGACGGTGGACGACCAACCGCGTGCGCGGCTCGTCGACACGCTTCGTCAACAGGGAATGCAGCCTCGGCAACAGGTTGTCTTCTTATCGGACGGCGCTGATACGCTTCGGCGCCTGCAGCAGAACATCGCGCCGGAAGCCGAGCATGTGTTGGATTGGTTCCACGTCGCCATGCGGCTGACCGTGCTGCGGCAAATGATCAAGAGTGCGCGGACTGAAACCGCCACAGCCGAGGCCAAGGCAGCCGCGCTGGAGCGGATCAAATGGTTGCTGTGGCACGGCAATGCTCCCGATGCCGTCGATGACATCGAATGTCTGGTCGAGGGGTTGTCACGTTGCCGTGCGGCGAGTGCGAAGTGTCTCCGTCTCAGGAATTGTCAGGCCGCTGCGACTGCGGTCCGCCACGTGTCCATCGCCGCGGCGCGGAGCGTGCGGTGCGTTTGGGCTGACGTGAGATGGCGTTGGACGTTGAACGTGTTGTAGACGGCAGCATGGCTCGACAGGAATCTCCGCGCGGAGCCGGCGCTCTTGAACCGCTGCATCTTGCGTTCCCGCCGCCGCGTCGGCTGATGCGAATTCTCAGCTCTGTTGTTCTTCCGTCGCCCCCGTTCGTGCCGACCTTCGATCCCCAGGTCCCGGGCCGCGGCGCTGTACGATCGCAAGTCGTCGGTGACCAACCGCTCTGGAACAAAGGCATACTTCTTCAAGAGCTTGCGCATCAGTTTCAGCGCGGCATGCTTGTTTCGCCCGGACTGGACCAGCACATCGAGGACCTCGCCTTCGGTGTCGACGGCTCGCCAAAGGTAGACCATTCGGCCGTCGATTTTCAGATAGACCTCATCGAGATGCCAAGTCGTGTGAGGCTTGAGGCGACGCTTTCGTAGGTCGGCCGCGATCATCGGTCCGAAATGGTTTACCCAACGCCGAACCGTCTCATAGGACACCGCCACTCCGCGTTCCACCAACAAGCCTTCGACGTCACGCAGGCTGAGGGTGAGCCGGAGGTAGAGCCATATTGCTTGGTGAATGATCTCGGGCGGGAAGCGATACCCGCTGTAGGTGATTTTCTTCATCCGCTCGGTTATTCGGCCACGGGTCGGACCGCAAGCCCAACCCGGCGTGACAACGCCCTCAGGATACATCTGCGAACCGTGACGCCGGGCGCCCTGCCCCGGTGTCTCGCTTCGCCTTTAGCTGGCGGACGCCGTTCATGCGACGAGCGCATTGGCGATAAGCGTGACCGCCCTGATGACGCATGACCGGGATTTCTCGCGCATGCGTTCTCTTGTTATCTTGGCGGGACGGCCGAGCGCTTTCTCATATGCCCCGGCCAACTTTGCAAGGAGTTGGGATGTCGTCGATCGGCGCCAAGTTGGTTGAGAGCCTACGTTCCGTCGAGCGTCCAGGCGACTTCTGCGTCGGCGGAATTCGAGAGGTGTTCATGCCCGCGATCGACGTCGACGGCGTCGGCAGGATCGCCTTCCCGATCTTGCCCGCCCAGACTGAGCGGCTCATCGCAATCGCCGCGGCGGCCCCGTATGGCCGGGGCGAGGAGACGGTGGTCGATCGCGACGTCCGGAGAACCTGGCAGGTCGATTCCGCCAAGGTTCGGATTGGCGGGCGTCACTGGGAGAAGACCCTGGGTGAACTCGTCGCCGATGTGGCCCTTGGCCTCGGCGTGAGCGGGCCGCTTGCAGCCGACTTCTACAAGCTTCTCGTCTACGACGCCGGTAGTTTCTTCGTCGACCACCGGGACACCGAGAAGGTCCCCGGCATGTTCGCGACAATGGTGCTCGTGCTGCCCTCGACCCATCGAGGCGGCGAATTGGTCGTTAAGCACGCCGGCCGCGAGGCGGCGCTCGACCTGCGTCCGGAGGACCCGTCGGAGATCGGCTTTGCGGGCTTCTACGCCGACTGCGTGCACGAAGTGCGACCGGTTGCGACGGGATTTCGCTTTTGCCTCGTCTACAATTTGCGTTTCGTCGACAGAAGACAACCGCCGAAGGCTCCCGATTATCGCGCCGTTGAACAGCGGGCGGCGGAGGCGCTGCGCAGCTGGGCGGGCGCGGAGGACGAGCCGGACAAGCTGATCCTGCCCCTGGAGCATGCCTACACGCCGGCGGGGTTGTCATTCGGCGCCCTCAAGGGCGCTGACGCGGGCATAGCGTCCGTGTTGACCAAGGCCGCCGCGGAGGCGGACTGCGATCTCCACCTCGCCCTGGTGTCGATCGAGGAGAGCGGCAGCGCCGAGCATACCGCCTACTACGGCTATGGCCGCCGGCGTCGAGACGAGGACAACGAAAGGTTCGAAGTCGGCGAGGTGTTCGACCGGGTGCTGATCCTGTCCGCGTGGCGGCGTCCGGACGGCGGCGAGGCCGGGTTCGAGGATTTTCCCTTTGTCGAGGACGAACTGTGCCCGCCCGACGCGTTCGACGATCTGGCGCCGGACGAGGAACATTTTCATGAGGCGACGGGCAACGAAGGCGCCTCCTTCGAGCGCACCTATCGCCGCGCCGGCCTGGTGGTGTGGCCGGCCGCGCGCAGGCTTGCGGTGCTCAATCAGGCCGGCCTCCGCACGACGCTGCCGTACCTCGAAAATCTGACGGCGCGCTGGGAGACGGACGGCGCGTCGATCGAATCGTCGTTGTGGCGCGACGCCAACGAGCTTTCGGGGCGCATGCTGCGCTCCTGGCCGCGCTCGTCCTGGCGGTCGGACGACGACGCCAAAGCCGGCAAAATGCTCGATCTGCAGGTCCGACTGGGGAATGTGAAGCGCATCGAGGAATTTCTCGCCGAAATCTTCGCCGAAGGCCATTACGCCGCGGCCGACAATGACGCGATTGTGCGGGCCGCCGCCCTTCTTCCGCCCGCGCGCGCAACGGAGCTGATGGTCAGGATTGTCGGACGGAACGCCCCGGCCCATCTCAGCGCCTGCGGCGATCTGCTGCTGCGCTCCGTCGCGGCGCCGATGGGAGCTTTGGGCGATCTCGCGCGGATCGGCGCCGCCTTGATCGACGCCATGCCGGGCGACCCGACCAAGCGGGAGAAGGTCGACGAATGGACGCGGCCGACGCCGGTAGAGCCTCGCTTCGTCGTCGATCTCTTGAAGGCCACGAGCCGGATCGATGCGGGGCTCGCGGCGCGCGCAATCGAGCGCCTACTCGCTTGGCCCAAGACATACGGGCCGGACGACGTGCTGACCCCCGCCGCTCTCGCGCTCGTGAAGCTCCCGGAGAGCAAGTCCTGGGCGGCGGCGGCGCGGCTGCGGCAGGCGTCTCTCGACCATTTGCAGAGGCGCATCGCGCTGCCGCTGGAGGCGCCGCGAGACTGGACCAGGGACAACCCGCTCGAGTGCACATGCGCCGACTGCCGTGCGCTTGGCGCCTTCCTGGTTCAGCCGGATCAACAGCAGTGGCGCCTGAAGGCGGCCCAGGATCGACGGAGCCATGTCGAGCAAAACGTTCGAAGCGCGGCGTGTGACCTCGACCTCACGACCGAAAGACGGGGCAGCCCGCACGTGCTTGTCGCCGCCAAGAACCAGGCCATGTACGAACGGCGCGCAAAGCAGCGCCGTCAGGACCTCAAACATGTCTCGGCGCTCGGCGGTTAAGTCAGCGCCGCGCGCGACATCGGGATCGACCGGGAAATGAACCCGAAGAACAAGGCTCAACTTGCCGATCGTGTCGCCAGAGCGGCCGAAGCGGCGCTTGCCGCCAAACGCTTTGTGAGCGCCATAGACGTCCTCGTCGGGATCAGGTGGCTTGACCCTGGAGCGGTGGAGCGCTGGCGCCGCGGCCAGATCGATTACCTGGAGAGAGCTGTCCAGACCAACCTCTCGCGGATCTCCGAAGCGATGCGGTTATTTTGGTCCTGGGCGACCGCGAAAGGGTTGTTCGCAAGTCCGACGGGCTATGTCGCTCGTACGCCGCGCCGCCAGACGCTGCGTTTCAGCAAAAGCGGCGATGCCGGAATTGAGGCCGCCTATCGCACGCACTGGGTGTCGCCGGAGCTTTCCGAGAAGAAGCGTGGGCGCCTTGCGGAAAAGGCGAGCCGCGCCCCGGAACTGGTGGTTGTCCAGCCCTTGAACGGGGAGTGGAGATGCCATCGGTGCGGCGGCGCCGGCGATTTCCTGATGATGGAGGATCCCGGCCCGGCATGCCTCAGCTGCGTTGGCCTCGATGATCTCGATTATCTGCCGGCCGGCGACGCCCTGCTCACGCGGCGCGCGAAAGCCGAGAGCGCCCGGTATGCTGTCGTGGTGCGTTTCAGCAGGAACCGCGGCCGCTTTGAGCGACAGGGCCTGCTGGTCGAGCCGCGGGCCCTGGCGGATGCGCAGCGATGCGGGAATCTCGATCGTCGGCTATAGAGCAGGCTTAACCGTACTGACCGCGTTCGCTAGGCCTTTCTCGGATCGCAACTGGATTTCAATTACATACGAGTTCGCAACTTTGTCCTGCGTGGTGCGCCATTTTCGACACCACTCGGAATAAAACTGCGAACACCCCATTTTGCATCCGTCAGATTATCAAAGATCTCGCAACCCTTCCGCCGCCAGAGTTGGAAGTCGCAGATCCCACAACTCCCGCATGTGCTGCGACCGCAAGCCGATAGCCGATCACCTGATAACCGATTCGGCGCTCCGCCGCCATTCGCGCGAGCACCGGAACATTTTGTCGACGGTAGTCGTAGATCAGGAACTCTCTCTTGGCGTCGTGAAGACGATGAAGAGGCATGGTTGATTGGCGTGACACAATTCTTGACGGTCATTGGTTCGATGTTACGTCCCCGCTGGCTGCCGCAGAAAAACTTTCCGCCCTACGCGTATTTGCCAGGTAGGAAACCGCATCCGGTGCGCGATTTCAAGGGAACCAGCTATCATGTCGAACCAACTCCGGTTGCCGCGCAGGCGTCGCTTGGTTCAGACGTATTCCTCTGGGGTCTCGATCTCTTCAATCATGGTTATTACTGGGAAGCTCATGAGGCCTGGGAAGGCCTTTGGCAAGTCGCAGAGCGAGACAGCTCGTTGCGTATGCTCCTCAAGGGATTGATCCTGTTGTCGGCAGCCGGCGTCAAGGTACGGGAGGGAAAACAAGCGGCGGCTGTCCGGCACGCCGGACGCGCCGCGTCGCTCCTTCGTCGGTTGATGAAGGCGGCGGATCCCGCCTTTGAGGGGGCGCTCGGCATGTCACCCGCGGCGCTCGCTGAATTCGCCGAAGCGGCCGCAACGATACCCGTTGGTTTACCGGCGACGGAATCCCGGACAACCTCAACCAGTGTTCAATTTCGTTCTTGGATCAAATTTCCGCGGAGCGAATCGCGCGGGAGAAAGTCGTCTGTAGGATCGCTACGAGGTGGACAAACTTCCGGGATGCCGCCGCTGGCTTTCACATGCTGATGGGCGGCGATGTGGATCAGTCTTGAGCTGCCTGGAGGGGCCGTCCGCATGCGTGCTCCGGCGTTTCCGCGCAACTATCCAAGCCCAGTTGCTTTCGCCATCGCCGACCGACTCGCCGCGTAATTCGCCGCACCCACGGGATAGTCGGAGGGAAGCTTCTATTTCGCGCGATAGTGGTCCGGCGTCAGGCCGTGCGCCATCAAACGTCGCTTCACCGACTTGGAATGTTTGCCGTCGGGGTTGTCACGTTGCCGTGCGGCGAGTGCGAAGTGTCTCCATCTCAGGAATTGTCAGGCCGCTGCGACTGCGGTCCGCCACGTGTCCATCGCCGCGGCGCGGAGCGTGCGGTGCGTTTGGGCTGACGTGAGATGGCGTTGGACGTTGAACGTGTTGTAGACGGCAGCATGGCTCGACAGGAATCTCCGCGCGGAGCCGGCGCTCTTGAACCGCTGCATCTTGCGTTCCCGCCGCCGCGTCGGCTGATGCGAATTCTCAGCTCTGTTGTTCTTCCATCGCCCCCGTTCGTGCCGACCTTCGATCCCCAGGTCCCGGGCCGCGGCGCTGTACGATCGCAAGTCGTCGGTGACCAACCGCTCTGGAACAAAGGCATACTTCTTCAAGAGCTTGCGCATCAGTTTCAGCGCGGCATGCTTGTTTCGCTTGGTAGGGTCGGGGACTGGCGCGCCGGTTTAGGTCGAAGTTCGTGTTCCCTATTGGCTCGCTCATTCGTCTGCGAGTGTCACACCATCTCGACCATGCCGCGTTTCCAGCCCCCGCCTCGTCGAACGCAGCATGCGGATTTCCTCGCACTGCGCTCACCTGCTTGCTTCGCCCCAAGGCTTATGGGACCTATCCTGCCGGAGCTACTTTCGGGGCGAGCCGCACCGCTCGGTAGCTGTTGAACGGCGATCGAGGCTTCGATCTCATGGAGCGCGGCGGTAACCGTCGCCACGCATGTCGTGAGCGGACCGTTGATGTGCAGTTGTTTATCAAGCTTCCGCTCATGGATCATTAGACGAGTGCCGCGCGTCAGATACCGATTTTCAAGCGAAAAGAAACTCATGAATGTCGTACCGGCGGAATAGATGGCCGCCTTTCCCAGGAAGACAAATCGACAGTGCTTGGAGTTTTCGCTGTGGAACCGAATGTCCTCTCCCATCATTCGCGCCACTTCGGGATCGCCGCCCAGCGTCGACAATTCAGTGACCACAAGCCCTTCCTTTTTAGCGCCATCCAACTGCGACCGAAAATTCTTGTACATGTCGTAGTCGACCGGGCCGCCCAACAAGATTGCGGGCGAGCCGAAATCACGCGGCTGTAGTGCTTCCATAGGACGGGCTCCTTCCAAACGTGGCGATTCGCCCTCGATTCACCGGCGACGCCGCGGCTTGGCCGCAGCCTTCCAGGCGCCGGTCCAAAATCCGACGATCTGTTTCGTAAGCGCAGCTTGTTGTCTGCCTGCCTCTGCCGAAGCGGCGCTCCGTGTGCGTCCGGCAGCAGCGTTTGCGGCGCTGAACCACATGCTCATCAGCGGATTCTTCTTCAACCAGGGATTCGCCATGGACTTGATCCCTTCGATCGCGAGCGCGGCTTGTACTGGATGTCGCGCAGGACGTCCCAAGAATATTGCAGTGCATCATAAACGGCCAGCCCTCCCGTTCGTTCCGTGTAAAGCGGCCGCTGGCTCCTTGCACAGGCGATTGTTGCCGATTTACCACGTCGCCCGGCAAAGCGCCGTCGATCACGATCGCGCCACGTGAAAACCTATGTTGCAGTGCACAATCAAAGGCGGTGCATGACTGACTGCCATCGGGATAACGCGCTTATTTGCGGGGTTCGCGGTCGCGGGAGCGCGCGATGCTTTCGCGTTCAGGCAGGACAACATGAGGAGGCTTCAATGACGACAAGCTCAAGAAAGTTCTTTGCCGTGATCATCGAGAGAAATGGCCAGGAACTCGCGCGCGACGTCCTCCATGGCGACGGCGCCGCCGATGCGCGTCCCCAATTCATGCAGCTTGTGAGACAGCATGGGATCGACCCCTTCGATGAGCCGATCAATTGCAGGGTCGAGGAACTCTTCGAGTAGGCGCGGACTGACTGAGTCTACACCGGCGCATCAAGCGGTTTGCTCTTGAGCGGCGGCAGGCCGCGCTTCGCTCGCTCGGCGTCCCGACTCCTTGACGTGTACGCTCGGAGGTGGGGAACAGCCCCGTAGCCGTGGTCGAACAGGAACGCCCGGCTCTCAGCCAGCATGTCGTCCGTCGCGTCGAGCCATTGCAAGCGGGCCTTATGTACCGTCTCTAGCGGGACGGTCGAGTGGATTGGAGGCGCATAGCCCTGTGATGTCCACCACGCGCGGGCCGCCTCGTCGTCCAGGTTGCGGAACAGGGCTTCGAGCTCAGCCAAATAATCGTTCACGGTCTGCTCCATCAGATCCGTTCTCCACGGCGTTGGTGCACAACCTGAGATCGGGGGCAGCGGTGGCCCTCCCGGAGGTTTCAGGCGAGCCTTCGAGAGACGGGCATGACGAGAGCGGTCATGCGGTTGGGCACCTTGCAGCCGACCCTGGCCTCGACCTCTTGTGCGGGCAGAGTCCGGGCGCGGAGCGTTCGGCCGATGATGGTCTTGTAGCGCAGCATCCCGGTCTCGACGAGCGAGCGCCAGCCGTAGCCGACGGCCCTCTGCCATCCCAGTCGGCCCTTGGCGGCGATCATCTCGACGTGGCGGTCACGCGGTGTCGGTGCGCCCGCGGCGGAGACCTCGCTGACCACAGCGGTAGCGCGGGGCGGAATGATCACGGTGGCCGCGGGAGCCCGATCGGCAACCGCCCGGTAGACAGGATCGCCGTCATACGCGCCGTCCGCCAGGACGGCGGCGATCGGGGCCGCAATCTGGTCAAGCAGCGGGCGAACCAGCGAGGCGTCGCCCTCCTCGGTCGTGGTCAAGGCCGAAGCGAGAACCTCGCCGGTGTCCGGATCGATGGCCAGGTGCAACTTGCGCCAGGTCCGCCGATCGCGGCCGCCATGCTTGGCCATCCGCCATTCACCGGGGCTGAAAACCTTCAAGCCGGTGCTGTCGATCACCACAGTGACCGGACCAGCCGGCACGGCCAGGGCGGTGACCAAGGACAACGCGGCGCTGCGGCGCGACAGCGTCGTATGGTCGGGGACATCGAGGCTCAGACCCAGCAACGTCGTCACCGAACGCAACAGCCCCTCGGTCTGCCGCCATGGCCGGGCAAACGCCAGCCGCAGCATCACGCCGGTCTCGATGGCGAGGTCCGAATAGTGAGCTGACCGCCCCGGACGACCGGTCCTCGCCGGATGCCACGCCGCGATCGCCTCGGGCGTCACCCATACCGTCAGGCTGCCGCGGTCGCGCAGCGCGACCTCGTACTCCCGCCAGTTCTCCACCCGGTACCTGGCTTTCGGGATCTTGTGGCGGCGGGGCTCGTTATGCTTGTACGGCATCGGCAAATCATCGTCCCAGGTGCTGGCGGCAGGTCCATCATCCTACTCCAGCGACCCACCCATGCCGCACCCTGCCGATTTGTGCACCAACGCCATTCTGCTCTGGTTTTCATCAGATCTCCCTGCACCCTCCGCCACGATCCGCAAATCGCTTAACTCACGATGCAGGCGATCACACAGTGTGAGCCAGACCCACGGAAAGTGAGGCAGACCCCCTTTAAACTCTCGGTGTTCGAAAAGCGCGAAGCGTAGGCCTCGACGCTCAGCTCCCGAAAAGCCGACGCCAGCACGTCGGTGCCGCGGCTGTGGGCGATGATATCTAAGCAACTGAATTTGCGTAGAATCTGGTTGTCGAAGCCGATTCGCGCGATTTCAGCTGAGCCACACCCGCCATGAACGATTCTATGCTGCCGCTGCCCGGTCTGTCATCGGTTTCGTTCAAATCGGTTGTGGTCAAATTCGACGGCGGTCTGCTTTCGTCCGACGGCGGCGTGCTGGCGTTGCGCGAAATCGAACAGCGGTTTCGGGTCGCGGATCGGCTTGCCGCGTGCCTGGTTGATCGCCGAGCGCCCGATCAGATCACCCATAGCCTGTCGGACATCATTCGCTTTCGACTGTTGATGATCGGCGCCGGCTACGAGGACGGGATCGACGCCAATTCCCTGCGCAGCGACCCGATGTTCAAGATGGCGCTCGATCTGACGCCGTCGGATCGGGAGTTGTGCTCGCAATCGACGATCTCGCGATTGGAGAACCTGCCGGACGTTCGCGTCCTGTTGCGGATGGTTCGCGCGATGGTCGATCTCTATTGCGAGTTGTTCGCCAAGGTTCCCAAACGGATCACGCTCGATATCGACGACACGTTCGACGCGGTCCACGGCGGTCAGCAATTGCGGCTGTTCAACGCGCATTACGACGAATACGGATTTCAGCCGATCGTGGTGTTCGACGGCGAGGGCCGCTTCGTCACGGCTGTGCTTCGTCCCGCCAAACGGCCGAGCGGCAAGGAGATCAAGCCCTTCTTGCGCCGGCTGTTGCGCGCGATCCGCGCTCACTGGCCCCACACCGAGATCCTGTTGCGCGCCGACAGCCATTATTGTTGCCCCGAGGTTCTCGATTGGTGTCGGGCCGACGGCCTCGACTACATCCTCGGCGTCGCGCCGACCACGACGTTGCGTCGCCATGTCGCGGATCTCGAAGCCAGCACGAAGGCGCGGTTCGAGGCCGCGCCCGGGGATGGCAAGCGCGTCGTTTCAAGGAATTCTACGACGGCGCGCAGAGCTGGAGCCGCGTCGAGCGGATCATCGCTCGCGTCGAAGTCGGCGAGGAAGGACCCGACACCCGCTTCGTCGTCACCAACTTGCAAAAGCGCAACGCCCGCGCGCTCTACGAAGACCTCTATTGCCGACGCGGCCAAGCCGAAAACCACATCAAATCCTTAAAGACGCATCTGGCGGCGGACCGCACGTCCTGTACGAAGGCGACGGCCAATCAGTTCCGCCTCTTCCTCCACGCTGGCGCTTATTGGCTGATGTGGGGGCTTCGCGTATCGATGCCGAAGCGCTCGATGTGGCGCGTCGCCCAGTTCGACACCTTGCGCCTGCGCCTCATCAAGATCGCCGCCCGCGTCGTCGAAATGAAGACGATGATCCGCGTGCACTTGCCGACCTCGTGCCCAGCGCAGGATATTCTGCGCTTCGCCCTGGAACGCATCCCGCGCCTGGTCACCTGAACGACGGGGCGCGAGGCCCCAAAACGCAAACCCATCCCATCAACCCGCAAACCGCCTCCAACCAAAACTCAGGCTCAAAGCCGGAGCGGGTTCGGTGCGTCCACACCCGCCCAAAATCACTCGAATCCCCCGAAAGGCCAACCAGAACCGTTAGTGCGATGCATAATGCGGGCTA
Source organism: uncultured Alphaproteobacteria bacterium (assembly GCA_963822215.1). GTDB lineage: Bacteria > Pseudomonadota > Alphaproteobacteria > Rhizobiales > Beijerinckiaceae > Roseiarcus. The sequence goes on along the minus strand of CAWGGX010000010.1, from coordinate 53,511 downwards.
GGTGGCTTGAGACCAGCCCGGCCCTTGCCGAAACGCGCTGACCGATCCACGCCGAAAGGGCCGTCGTCAGGCCCCCGACTGTCGATCCTGCAAGGGCCGACAAGGTCGAAAGGTAAGCAGCGTCCATACTCTGTCCCTATCGGGGCGCCCGGCTTTGTCGCAATCTCGCCCCCCCGCTGCGCGGTAACCATAGCGCGCGCTTGGGGTCCGCGACCTCCGACTGTTTCCCCTATTGAAGGACGACGAGCGTCGGGCGGAAACGCACGCCGGAGATGTAAACGGCGGCGCAGAGTGATGCGCCGCCCGCGATCAGTGCTCCGAGGCGCGCCGAAACCGGGCGTTGGGTCGATCAGCATGTCTGCTCGAGGACGCGCTCGGGCTCCGTTTGGTCGCGGGGTGGTTTGTGTTCTTGAATCTGTTCTGCGTCCGCAACTTGTGGGTCGTCCGGGCGAGGCTTCTTGATGCGGAACCAGGCGACGTAGAGGGCGGGCAGGAAGACGAGGGTCAGAACCGTCGCGATCGCCAGGCCACCCATGATCGCGTAGGCCATCGGACCCCAGAAGACGGTCGGCGCGATCGGGACCATGCCGAGGGCCGCCGCCGAAGCGGTGAGCAGGATGGGACGCAAGCGGATCGAGGTGGCCTCGATGACCGCGTCCCAGGGGTGGAGTCCCTTCGCCTGCTCTTTGTGGATCTGGTCGATAAGGATGACCGCGTTGCGTGCGATCATGCCCGTAAGCGCGAGCACGCCGAGGATCGCCACGAACCCGAGGGGCTTGTCGGCGAGGAGCAGCGCCGCGACGACGCCGATGACGCCCATGGGAGCGACGCTCAGCACCAGGAACATGCGGCTGAAACTCTGGAGCTGGATCATCAGCACCGTAAGCGTGATGACGAACATTAAAGGCAGGGCGGCGGCGACGGAGGTCTGCGCCTTGTCGCTCTCCTCTGCGCTTCCGCCGACGCTGACGTGATATCCGCTCGGCAGGCTCGCATTGAGCGCGGCAATCTGCGGCGCCAGCCCCTGCACGACTGTCGCGGCCTGCGTGCCCGGCGCGAGGTCGGCCTGCACCGTCACGGTGGGCAGTCTGTCGCGACGCCAGACGATGGGAAATTCCTGGCCGTACTCGACCGAGGCGATCTGGCTCAGCGGAACGGTCCGCCCGTTCGGCAGCGGCACCTGAAGCATCCGGATTGCCGACAGCGACGCGCGCTGCTCGGCGGAGGCCCTGACCAAGACGTCAACGAGCCAGATCCCGCTGCGCACTTGCGTTGCCGTAACGCCGGACATGACCGCGTTGACAGCCAGCGCCAATTCCTGCGAGCTAAGGCCGAGGAGGCGGGCTTGATCCTGGTCGACCTGGATCCTGAGCGTGCGGGCCGGCCCGATCCAGTTGTAGTTGACGTTCGCGGCGCCAGGGGCCGAGCCGACAAGGTCAGCCACCCGAGAGGCGATTTTGCGCACCTGGTCCGGCTCCCGTCCGCTGACCCGGTATTGGAGCGGCCATCCGACGGGCGGGCCGAGCTCGAGCGGGTAGACCCGCCCGACAGCGCTCGGGAATTGGTTCGCGAGCGCCTTCTCCAGCCTCGCCTTCACGCGCTCGCGCTGCTCGAGTCCTTTCGTGACGACCACGGCCTGCGCGAAAAAGTCGTTCGGAAGCTGCACGTTCAGGGGCAGGTAGAACCGGACGGCGCCCTGCCCGACATAGGTGCTCCAATGATCGACGTCTGGGTCGTCCTTCAGGAGCTTGTCCAGTCGCGCTGAGGCGTCCTTTGTTGCGTAAATGGACGCGTTCTCGGGCAGCTGCAGGTCGACCAGCAGCTCGGGGCGGTCAGACGACGGAAAGAACTGCTGTGGAACAAAGCGCATTCCATAGAGCCCATAGAGCGCCACCCCGAACACGACGAGCGTAGCGCCGATCGTGACCCAGTGGCCTCGCATCGCCAAAGCGAGGAAGCTGCGGAAGACGCGCACGAACGGACCGGGCGTGTCCCGGTGCGCCGTCTTGGGCTTCTTGAGAATCCAGATCCCGAGCATGGGCGCAAACAGGGCCGCGACGCACCACGACGCGATCAACGCGATGGCGACGACGGCGAAGATCGAGAAGGTGTACTCGCCCGCGGCGCTGCGCGCGAACCCGATGGGGACGAACCCCGCGATCGTGACCAGCGTGCCGGCCAGCCTCGGAAGGGCGGTCGAGCTGTAGGCGAAGCTCGCCGCCTGCTCCTTCTCGTCGCCTCGTTCGAGACGCGTGACCATCGCCTCGATGGTGATCATGGCGTCGTCGACCAGGAGACCGAGCGCGATAATGAGGGCGCCCAAAGAAATTCGCTGAAGGTCGATTCCGAACATCATCATGGTCACGAACACCGCGGCTGTCGCGCAGCACCTAATGCTGCAACACAGCTTTCTGATTTATCAAGAACTTATCCGTGCACCTTATTTGCAACACAGCACCTTAACCCGCAACAAAATCTATGCTTTGCAGCACCTTATGTGCAACAAAGTGACACCGAAACTTGTGAACTGGACCCTATTCGTGGGACCACGGGAGGTCGGATTTAAGGTGTAATCTCGCCTGCCCTTGTCTTTCATGAATCAAGCCGTTTCTTGCTGCTTCTGCCTCTGCTGTGGGTATGTGGGCAACGCGTTTGCGTTGTCCAAGCGAAGCGGCATATCCACAGCCCTCGCCGCCGCCTCGGTCTTGTCCATGCCGGCGCGCCACACCGCCATCGGCATCTGGTTGTTCATCGCCTGGTGCGGGCGCCGAAAGTTGTAAAAGGTCATCCAGGAGCCGATGCCGGCCCGCGCCTCGCGGCCGTCGGCGTAGGCTTTCAGATGCACCTCTTCATACTTGATGGAGCGCCACAGCCGTTCGATGAAGATGTTGTCCATGAAGCGGCCGCGTCCGTCCATCGAAATCGCGACGCCAGCCGCCGCGAGCTTGCCGACGAAAGCCTCGGCGGTGAAAGTGGAGCCCTGATCGGTATTGAAAATCCTCGGCTTTCCGAACCGAAGCAGCGCCTCCTCCAGCGCCGCCGCGCAGAAGCTCGCGTCGTTGGTGTTCGACAGCCGCCACGCCAGAACCGCCCGGCTGGCCCAGTCGATGATCGCCACCAGATAGAGGAAGCCGCACGCCATCGGGATGTAAGTCACGTCGGCCGCCCACACATGGTTCGGCTCGGTGATCGCCAGGCCGCGCAGGAGATAGGGATAGATCTTGTGGCCGAGGGCGGCCTTGCTCGTGCCGGGACGCGGAACCAGCGCCTCGATCCCCATCGTGCGCATCAGACGCCGCACCCGCTTGCGGTTGACTCCGCAGCCCTCCTTGTTGAGTTCAAACGTCATCCGACGCGATCCGTAGAACGGCAGCTCCAGATGCAGTTCGTCGATCCGCCGCATCACCGCCAGATCGTCCGCCCCGGGGCTCTGGCTTGGGGCGATAGATCCCCGAGCGCGCCACATTCAGCAGCACGCATTGCCGACGAACCGACAAATCCGCCGGGCGCTCCACCATCGCCCTTCGATCGGGCGCGCTCATCGCCCTGGCCTCCTGGCCAAGAAATCCCGTTCAACCGTCAGCTGGCCGATCTTGGCGTAAAGCCTGGCCGCCTCACGTTCGCGCTCCTCCTCGCCATCGCCCGAAACGCTCGCCCCGCGCGCGAACAGGCTCGCGACATTGTCGAGAACCTGCTTCTTCCAGGCATAAATCTGGTTCGGATGCACCCCGTGCCGCTTCGCCAGATCCGGAACCGTCGCATCCTCGCGAAGTGAAGTGGACCCCATTCGCGGGACCATGGGCCGTGGGAATTAAGGTGTAATCCTTCCCGCTCTTCCTTTTTTAAAGAGGCTTCAAGCCGCTTCCTGCTGCTTCTGCCTCTGCTGTGGGTATGTGGGCAACGCGTTTGCGTTGTCCAAGCGAAGCGGCATATCCACAGCCCTTGCCGCCGCCTCGATTTCGTCGATGCCGGCGCGCCACACCGCCATCGGCGTCTGGTTGTTCATCGCCTGGTGGGGGCGGCGAGAATTGTAAAAGGTCATCCACGAACCAATGCCGGCCCGCGCCTCGCGGCCGTCGACGTAAGCTTTCAGATGCACTTCCTCGTACTTAATCGAGCGCCACAGCCGTTCGATGAAGATGTTGTCCATGAAGCGGCCGCGTCCGTCCATCGAAATCGCGACGCCGGCCGCCGCGAGCTTGCCGACAAAAGCCTCGGCGGTGAAAGTGGAGCCCTGGTCGGTATTGAAAATCCTCGGCTTTCCGAACCGAAGCAGCGCCTCCTCCAGCGCCGCCGCGCAGAAGCTCGCATCGTTGGTGTTCGACAGCCGCCACGCCAGAACCGCCCGGCTGGCCCAGTCGATGATCGCCACCAGATAGAGGAAGCCGCACGCCATCGGGATGTAGGTCACGTCGGCCGCCCACACGTGGTTCGGCTCGACAATCTTCAGACCCCGCAGCAGGTAGGGGTATATCTTGTGCCCGGGCGCGGCTTTGCTCGTGCCGGGACGCGGAACCAGCGCCTCGATCCCCATCGTGCGCATCAGCCGCCGCACCCGCTTGCGGTTGACCCCGCGGCCCTCCTTGTTGAGTTCGAAGGTCATTCGCCGCGAGCCGTAGAACGGCAGTTCCAGATGCAGTTCGTCGATCCGCCGCATCACCGCCAGATCTTCGGCGCCCGGCTCCGCCCTGGGCCGATAGACCCCCGAGCGCGCCACATCCAGCAGCGCGCATTGGCGGCGCACAGACAGGTCCTCGCCAGGCCGTCCGACCATTGCTCTTCGATCGGGCGCGCTCATCGCCCTGGCCTCCTGGCCAAGAAATCCCGTTCGACCGTCAGTTGGCCGATCTTGGCGTAAAGCTTGGCCGCCTCCCGCTCGCGCTCCGCCTCCCGCTCGCGCTCCTCCTCGCCGTCGCTTGAACCGCTCGCTCCTCGCGCGAACAGGCTCGCAACATTGTCCTGAACCTGCTTCTTCCACGCGTAGATCTGGTTCGGATGCACGTCATGCCGCTTGGCAAGCTCAGGAACCGTCGCATCCTCCCGCAGAGCCTCCAACGCCACCTTCGCCTTGAACGCCGCATCAAACTTCTTGCGTGATCTCGCCATTTCGCTCGCTCCGTTGGTTAAAACAGAGCGGGACGCTACACACCTTAACCGCTGGTCCCAAAACCGGGGTCCACTTCAGTCGACTGGACCGTCGCGGGGCTCTGGCTGACTGTCATTGCGAGCGGCCTCTACCACGGGGTGAATCCCGGGATGGGGTGGCCGCTCGCGGTTTCGGCCGGAATGATGGAAAAGAGTCCAGGCGCCCTCGTGGCGGCGCTTTGGGCGCTCGCGGCCGGCCATCTGCTCGCGATGCTCCTGATGATCCTTCCATTCTCGTTGCTGGTCACTCTCGTGTACTGGCAGCGGCAGATTCGGATCGGCGCCAGTCTTTTGGTCATCGGCTTCGGCGTCTTCCGACTCCTCGACCGGCGCCATCCGCGAGCGCTGGCGCGGATAAAGCCATCCCAGCTCGGTCTTTGGTCATTTGCCGCGGCGATCGCGCACGGCGCAGGATTGATGCTGGTGCCGATCTATCTCGGGCTCTGCCAAGCCGACGGCCTCGACAGAGGCAATGCGGCCGCCAGCACGCTCATCAGCGCCAACCTCGGAATGGCCGTCGTCGTCTCCATCGTCCATTCCGGCGCGATGATCGCGGCGGGCGGATTATCCGCGTGGCTGGTCTATCGCTATCTGGGGCTGAAGTTCGTGTCGCGGAGTTGGTTCAATCTTGATGCGACCTGGGCCGTGACACTCGTCTTGGTCGGCGCTCTCTCGCTGGCGTTCTGCGTCGCGGACTCGCACTGAAATGCAATCGGAAAGGCGCGCCGCCCGGCGGGTCATGAGGCTTTTTTCTAACTTCCGGATTCCCCCGTATCCGCGATGACCGCTTAACTGAAGGGTTTCGGACGCCGGCCCTTGGCAGGCGCGCTGGGCCGGGCGCTGGGGCCGGCGTCCGAAAGCCTCGTAAGGGGGAAACCGCGGGTAGGAAGAGGCGCGGATTGGCTGGGCGCGACCTATGGGGATTTGAAGGTCGCGGACGGATCGCCGATGTGGCGGCGGGGGCGAAAGGCGGTCGGCGTTGCCGTCGAGAGCGAACACGACGGGCCTTTTCGGGGGCGAGGATGCGAGCAGCGGGTATGGGAGCGGCGTCGGGAGAGCGTCCGCGGCGGTCGTGAGGACATCGGCTTGCTGCTCCGGCGCGTGGCTGGAGGCGCGGCGAGACGGGGTTGCGTGGGAATCGCGGCGACGGTCATGAGGTGTCGATCCTGATGCGGGTCGGCGACGGCGGGCGGCCGGGGCGCGCGCCTTCGAAGGTTTCGACGATGATCATCCGGCCGCCGCAACAGGGGCAGCGTCGCACAGGCGAAGCTGTTTCGGCTTGGCTGTTCGCCTCGGCGTGCGAGAGCTCAGATGTGGTCTTCGGCGCGGCGAGCGCTTGGCGGACGCGCTCGATGGTGCGCGCCCGAACCGTGCCGGCGAACAGGCCGTAGTGGCGGATGCGGTGGAAGCCGCTCGGCAGGACGTGCAGGAGAAAGCGGCGGATGTAGCGTCAGGGTAAGCCCTGGAAAGGAGGATGAACACGTGATCTGAAACCTTTCAATGCGATCCAGAGGGTTCAACTCCCTCCCGGCAAAGGCGAGCCAGCCAGCCGGAAGTGAGCCTTGCCGGGCTGACGGCAACGTCAGTCTGGAAGCGTAGGCAGCAGGTGCCGAAGCCGCGCATTAGCCTCGAAATGCTTTTCTTGTTGGAGCCTTCGCTGTCATTCGAGCGGGGGCAGCATCGACGAGACCGCCAATGGCCATGGGCTCGTCGGTCCGACCGGGGTCTTGGAGCGGGGCAGAGGCACGGGACGGATCGCCTGGGAACCTGAGAGATCCCGCTCATGCCCACGTGAGAGCGAGCCGGCAGTTTGGGCAGCCGGCTGAACAAGTGCCCGGGCCCGGGGCCGGTCCTCCACCGATCTGGGAGCGCCATGCGGCGAGCACGAACACTGGAGGGATCGCGTGGTGCTCGGAAGCGAACCAATAAGCGACCGGGATTGCGCGAGCGGGAAGTCGTAGCGCCTTCATAGTACCAACCACACGCGGGGAACTGGACCCACCGGGACCCGACTGAGGGAAGGGAGGCGCCACGGGACGAGAGCCGTTGGCGAGAAACACGGGAGAAGACCTTGAGCTTCGCAAACCTGTCCACGAAACGACAACGGATAGCTGCGCTGGCAAGAGCCAAGCGCGGAGCGGCGCTTTCCACGCTGCACCACGTCATCGACCTGGAATGGATGAAGGAGGCCTGGCGGCTCACCCGCAAGGATGGTGCTCCTGGCATCGACGGCATGACGGCGGTCGACTATGCGAAGAACCTGGAGGCCAACTTGCTTGACCTTCTCGGCCGCATCAAGTCGGGCCGCTATCAGGCACCGCCAGTGCGACGGGCATATATTCCCAAGGCGGATGGATCGCGTCGACCTCTCGGCCTTCCAACCCTCGAGGACAAGGTGGCCCAGCGGGCGATCGTCATGGTGCTGGAGGCCGTTTACGAGCAAGACTTCCTTACCTGCTCCTACGGCTTCCGGCCGGGACGGTCGGCGCATCAAGCCCTGCAAGATCTTCGCACGGGCTTCATGAGCCACGGACTGCGCTGGGTGTTGGACATCGACATCGTCAAGTATTTCGACTCGATTCCACACTCGCACCTGCGCGACTTTCTTGACAGACGGGTCACGGATGGTGTGATCCGAAGGATGATCGACAAATGGCTGAAGGCAGGAGTCCTGGAAGATGGGCTTCTGCGCCATGCGACCGAAGGCTCCCCGCAGGGCGGCGTGATCTCACCGATTCTCTCAAACATCTTCCTGCATCACGTGCTGGATGAATGGTTCGAGAGCGAGGTGCGTTCACGGCTCGCAGGGAACAGCGCCCTTGTCCGATTCGCCGACGATGCCGTTATGGCGTTCGCGTACTTCCGCGACGCCAAGCGAGTCCTCCGCGTTCTGGGCAAGCGGCTTCATCGGTATGGGCTAACGCTGCATCCCGAGAAGACTCGGTTCGTCGATTTTCGCTTCAACAACTCGGATGGGTCTCCTCCGGAGACGGAGGGAACCTCGTTCACTTTTCTCGGCTTTTGCCACGTATGGGGCAAGACCAGGAGGGGTGGCAAAGCGGTGCGGCAAGTGACGGCGAAGAACCGCTACGCCCGCGCCCTGGCGGCGGTCACCGACTGGTGCCGGACCAACCGGCATCGGCCGATCAAGGATCAGCACGCCCATTTGAGCGCGATGATGCGAGGCCACTACGCCTACTACGGCGTCTCTGGCAACTATCGACGACTGAGCTGGTATGCCAACGAGGTCGCGAGCATCTGGAAGAAATGGCTATCGCGACGAGACCGCCGCAAACGGTTCCTCTGGAGCCGCTTTAGCGATCTATTGAAACGATATCCATTGCCAGCGGCTCGGATTGTCCATCGCTACACCACCATGAGCGAAGCACGCCCGTGAAGAACCGGATGCGGGAATTCTGCACGTCCGGGTCTGCGAGGGGTGAGGACAGCAATGTCCTCACCTACTCGGCAACTCGGCGGCGTCGAGCGTCATGGTTTTGAACCGGTCGCGTCCTTTGATGCGGTCGTCCTTCCATTTGAAGGTCACGCCCTCCTCGTCGAGCGCGATGAGCCGGGAGTTCGAGATGGCGACGCGGTGGGTATAGCGGGCGAGATAGGCGAGCACGGCTTTCGGTCCGGCGAACGGCTTCTTCCCGTAGACGACCCACTCGGAGCGGCGCAACGGCGCGAGGGCGGCGTCGAAGGCGCGCTGGTCGGCGAGCGGGGCGAGGTCGCCGAAGAAGACGAGCCGGCCGGCCGCATGCAGGGCTGTGAGGCCTTCGAGGAAGAGGCGGCGGAACAGGCGCGAGAGCACGCGCACCGGCAGGAAGAAGCCGGGCTTGCAGGCGATCCAGCGCGACCCGTCCGGCGACAGGCCGCCGCCGGGAACGATGACGTGGACATGCGGGTGATGGGTCAGCGCCGAGCCCCAGGTATGGAGGACGGCGGTGAGGCCGATGCGCGCGCCCAGATGCTTCGGGTCGGCGGCGATCGTGGTCAGCGTCTCGGCGGCGGTCCGGAACAGAAGGTCGTAGACGGCCGCTTTGGTCTGGAACGCGATCGCGCCGATCGAAGCCGGCAGGGTGAAGACGACGTGGTAGTAGGGAACCGGCAGAAGCTCCGCCTCGCGTTCGGCCAGCCATTGTCTTGCCGCCGCGCCCTGACACTTCGGGCAGTGGCGGTTGCGGCAGGAATTGTAGGCCACGCGTTCGTGCGCGCAGTCCTCGCAGCGCTCGACATGTCCGCCGAGCGCGGCTGTGCGACAGGTCTCGATCGCCGACATCACTTTCAACTGGGCGAGGCTCACGTGGCCTTCGTTGGCCTCACGCCACGCCGGCCCATGGGCGCGAAAGACGTCGGCGACCTCCAGGCGGGGCCGCGCCATGCGGCCGCGGTCAGGCGGGCGGCTTTCGCTTCGTCAGGTTGACGCCCAGCCGCTCCAGCGGGCTCTTGACGTCGCGGATCGTATTGATGGCGACGCGGGTGTAGAGCGCGGTCGTCTCCAGCTTGGCGTGTCCGAGCAGAACCTGGATCACCCGAATGTCGACGTTCTGTTCGAGCAGATGGGTAGCGATCCCCGGGTCAAAGCCCGGGGATGCCGCAACGTATGCGGCGACACGCGCTTGGCGATCCCCGCCGCCTGCGCCGCGGCGTGGACCACGCGCACCATTTGGCGGGCCGACATCGGGTTGACCGGGTTCTGGCCCGGAAACAACCATGCCCGCGGCCTGGCCGCATGCCACCATTCGCGCAACAGTTCGAGCAGTTGCGGCGACAGCATCACATCGCGATCCCGCTGTCCCTTGCCCTGCTCGACCCTGAGCATCATGCGCTGGCTGTCAATGTCGGACACCTTCAGGTTCGCGACCTCAGACACCCGCAGGCCCGCGCCGTAGGCGACGCTGAGCGCCGCCTTGTACTTGAGGCCCGGCGCGGCTTCGAGCAGACGCGCCACTTCCTCCTCGCTCAGCACCACCGGCGCCTTGCGCGGCCGCTGTACGGGCGCCAGATGCCGGACGAGGTCGGGCTTTTCCAGCGTGATCTTGAAGAAGAACCGCAGCGCCGTGCAGGCCAGGTTGATGGTCGCCGGGCCAATATGCTGCTTGGCCAGATGCAACTGATAGCGGCGAACGTCCTCGGCGGACGCCTTGTCCGGCGACCGACCGAGGAAAACCGTGAAGTTCTTCACGGCCCGAACGTAGTCCCTCTGGGTGTCCTCGCCGAACCGGCGCGCCGTCATGTCGTCGATCATGCGCTGGCGCAGAGGGCTGATGGGCTTCGAGTTGTCGGGCATCGCGAAACCTCCTGTCTCGCATGGGGTTGAACCCCACGATCTTGAGACAGACCCAGGCCTTCGCGCTTCTCCTCAGCCCACTGGTCTCCGCCGCCCCTCGCCACCCCTACCGCGCGAGCGGTTTAGTCCATACGTCGACTCCGGTCGCTCGCCTTAGGCGCCAAACATCTTAAGACGTCACCTCTGCCGTATAGGTCATTGGACAGGCGAAGGGCGTCGCTGCAACGAACCGGCCGAGACGAGGGCCCCGAAGTCAGATCTCCTCGATCGCCACCGCCGGCCGCTTGCGGTCCAGCACCTCGATCCTCACCTCCGCCGTGCACTCGCGCTCAATGAGGCGGGAAAGCTCAGCCGCCGCGGCCTCGACGTCGCCCGCCCCGTTCGACTGGACGGTCAGCACGGCCCGCCGGGTTGTGGCGCTCGAGGCGGTGCGCGCGTCCTGCCGCCAATTCCACCGGCGACAGAGGACGTGGCGCGCGTCGGCATAGACGACCTCACCCTCCTTCGGCGGATCGTTCGGGTCTTCGCCGGCCTCGGCGCCCATGTCGAGGAAGCTGTCGTCGGCCCTCGAGAAGCGGAACACGAGGTCGCCCTCGGTCTTGTCGAGGTCGTCGCATCCCAGGCACAGGCCGCTCGTCAACGACACCATGTTGTAGAGATCGACCAGCGCGTTGATCTCGGGCAGCGGCTGGCCGGCGAGCACGCGCTTGATCAGCCGCTCGACCGACGACCGATAGCTCGTCCGCTTGATGCCAAAGCCCTTGTAGGCCGCCCGCCAGGCGGCGACGCCCGGAATGGCCGAAAGCTCCGTGGCCCCCCAGCGCGCCCGGCATTCCGCCTCCGCCGCCGCGATTCTCCCGGCGAGCGCCGCCGAGCGGACGGGCGCGACGGCGAGCGGCTCGGCCAGCACGAAGGCGACCCGGAAATCGGGAAATCGTTCGGCGAGGGCTTCGATGGACAGGCGGCGCATCGGCTGCTCTTACCGCGCCGGCGGGTGTTTGTCGTCCTCGCCCGGCGGTCGAACACACGTCCTGCAACGCGCGGGTTGAAATTCCCCACGCGCCGCCTATAACCCGGCGCCGAGCCGGGGTGGACTGACGACGGGGTATTTTTTCAAATGCGGATCAACGCTCTGGCGTGCGCTGCGGCGCTTTGCGTCCTCCTCGGCGGCGCCGCGCACGCGCTTGACGGGGCGTCCGATGGAACGCTACCGGCCGCGCCGCGCGCCGGCGCCGACGACCCCGCCGTCCGTTCCGCCAAGTCGATCGAATGCTCACAGAAGGCCGACGCGCAGGATCTGCACGGCAAGCCGCGCAAGCGCTTCATGCGCGAGTGCAGGCACGGCGGATGAAGGCCTACGCGGTCTGGCGGCCCTGCTCGCCCAGCGCGGCCGCGAATCTTCGAACCAAACGAATGGCTACGACAATATCTTGCGGAAAAGCGGAAGGATGACTATAGTCATCCTATCGCCTCCTGACCGGATTGCAGATGCCGCTCGTCCCGCCCTCGCTCTGCCCTCGCCGAACTGCGCGGATCGCCCGCGAACGACGCAAATCGCACGCCCGGCGCGGCGTCGCCGCGTTTCATGCGCTATTTCCAGCGCATGATAGCATTGGGTCGCGCCGTGTTACCCTCACCCTGCCGCTTCGCGGCTTCCCTCTCTCAGAGGGGAGAGGGGGGACCCCCTCCCCCTCGGGGGGAAGTTGGTCGCGTCAGCGTCCGGATGAGGGTTTTTGGCGCGATTCCATCAGAATTCGTTATGCTCCGACGCTCGGGCGGCCCGCCTCGCTCGCCCACAATGTGGCAGAAACGTGTCGAACAGCCCCTTTCGAGGCCCTCGCGAATCAGGATTTCGCGCCTAATGCTTTGATATGGCTTGATCGCTCGCCGAAATGGCGCCTCCGAAACCGTCTCGAAGGGGCGCTTTCGGGCGCGAAGTGGCGGGGTTTGGTGCCAGAATCCCCCCAAATCGATACCGAAGGGATCACTCCGGGCGCCGTTTCGCCTCCGAAATCGACGCTGCGGACGTCCGAGGCGGCCGGGCGGGCACGTCTCCGGGGGGTTACGTGACCGAATCCGACGAGCGCCTCGACCTCTTCGCTACGCCACGCGACTGGCTGCGCTATGCGATCAGCCGCTTTCGCGAAGCCAAACTCGTTTTCGGCCACGGCGCCACGACTGCCCTCGACGAGGCGGCCTATCTCATCCTCGAGAGCCTCCATCTGCCGATCGACGCGCTCGATCCGTTCCTCGACGCAAAACTGACGCTGAGCGAGCGCCGGCGGCTCGATGAGCTGATTGACGCGCGGGTGGCTACGCGCAAGCCCGCCGCCTATCTCCTCAACCGCGCTTACATCCAGGGCGTGCCGTTCTATGTCGACGAGCGCGTCATCGTGCCGCGCAGCTTTATCGGCGAATTGCTGATGACCACGCTGTCCGAAGGCGACGCGCTGCTCGGCGACCCGGAGGAGGTCCTGCACGTCCTCGATCTCTGCACCGGCGGCGGTTCCCTCGCCCTCCTCGCCGCGCGAGTCTTCCCCCATGCGGCGATCGACGCCGTGGATCTGTCGGCCGACGCGCTCGCGGTGGCCAGGCGCAACGTCGAGGAGCACGGTCTCGCCGACCGCGTGAGGCTCTTTGAAGGGGATCTCTTTGAGCCGCTCGGTGGTGGCCGCTACGAAGTGATCCTTACCAATCCGCCCTATGTCGACGCCGAGGCTGTCGCTGCCTTTCCGCCCGAATACGCGGCCGAGCCGCGCATGGCCCATGCCGGAGGCGAGGACGGCCTCGACCTCGTACGGCGCATTCTGGTGGAGGCGCCCCGGCGCCTGACAGCGGGGGGAGCGCTCGTCTGCGAGATCGGGCGGGGGCGCGACATCGTCGTGCGCGATTATCCCGATCTTCCCTTCATCTGGTTGGACACCGAGGAGAGCGCAGGAGAGGTGTTTCTCCTGCGGGCGGCCGACTTTGCCGGTCCGAAGCGTCGGCAGAAGCTGAGAGCCTGACGCTACTCGGCGGCGTTGCGCAGGCTGGCGCGCACATCGGCGCGCAGGTCGTCGATCGAGTTGAGGCGTCCGTCGCGTTCGACGCGCCAGAAGGTCCAGCCGTTGCACGCCGGCAGGCCCTGAACCAGCGCGCCGATCTTGTGGATGGAGCCGATCGCCGGACCGACGGCGACCGATCCGTCCGCCCGCACGAGCGCCGAGTGGTGCTGGCGCGCGTCGGTGAGCCGCTCGCCGGGCCGAATGAGGCCCGCGTCAATCAGACTCGCAAAGGCGACGCGGGGTTCGCTGCGCCGTGTCGGGGCGGTCGCCACCACGTCTTCGGGGAACGGCTCGACCGCGGCGATTCGCTTGCGCGCCGCCTCGGCGTAGATCGGATCGCGCTCGATCCCGATGAAGGCGCGGCGGAGCCGGCGGGCGACGGCGCCCGTGGTGCCCGAGCCGAAGAACGGATCGAGGATCAGGTCGCCGGCGTTGGACGCCGCGACCAGCACACGCGCCAGCAGAGCCTCCGGCTTCTGGGTCGGGTGGGTCTTGCGGCCCCTCTCGTCCTTCAGACGTTCCGCGCCGGTGCAGATCGGCAAAAACCAATCGGAGCGCGCCTGACAGTCGTCATTGCCCGCTTTCAGCGCCTCGTAGTTGAAGGTGTAGCTCTTCCCTTCTGGCCCGCGCGCCGCCCAGATCATGGTTTCGTGGGCATTGGTGAAGCGGCGGCCGCGGAAGTTCGGCATCGGGTTGGCTTTACGCCAGACGATGTCGTTGAGGATCCAGAAGCCGAGATCCTGCAGGATCGTCCCGACGCGGAAGATGTTGTGATACGACCCGATCACGACGATGGTCGAGTTCGGCTTCATCGCCCGCCGCGCGGCAGTAAGCCACGATCGCGTGAAGGCGTCGTATTCGGCGAAATCGGCGAACTTGTCCCAGTCGTCGTCGACCGCGTCGACGAGGCTCTGGTCGGGCCGAGAAAGCGCGCCCTCGAGTTGAAGATTGTAGGGCGGATCGGCGAAGACGAAATCGACCGAAGCGGGCGGCAGCTTCTCCATTTCGGCGACGCAGTCGCCAACGAGGATCACGTCGCGCGGAGCGGGACCGATTGCGGCCGGGCGTTTCGTCCCGCCGGCGCCAGTACGCAGAACCTGAAGCTGGGCGGGGAGACGCGACGCTCCGGCACGCAAGGTACGCATCAACGCAATTCACTCGACGCAACGGCCGGCTTCTACGAACCGGCGCGTCGTTTATGGCTGAATTTAAGTAAAGGTCTGGTTATGAGGTAGCGGCTGACGTTGTGTCATTATCGTACGGCGGCGGGGATCGGGCGGCGACCGGCGACCTAAACGCTTTCGAAACCTTTTTCGGCCTCGACCCTGTGAAGCCGGAAGGATTTCCGATGGTAGGGACATGGGCCGAGGCTGATGAGGGCGTTGCGGTGGAAGGCCGTCGCGTAGCCGACGTGGTCGCCGAAGCCGTAGCCTGGGTAGGCGCAGCCGAGGTTCCGCATCAGGGCGTCGCGGGTCGTCTTGGCGATGATCGAGGCAGCGGCGATCGACAGCGACAGCGCGTCGCCGCCGACGATCGGCCGCGCCGGACAGGCGAGGCCGTCGGGCGCGTCCCGTCCGTCGATCAGGGCGAGGTCGGGCCGCACATGCAGCGCGCAAACCGCGCGCGCCATGGCCCGCAATGTGGCGCCGCGGACGTTATATCGGTCGATCTCCTCGGCGCTGGCGAAAGCGACCGCGACGCTGACCGCCTTGGCCAGGATGACCGGCTTCAAGGCATCGCGCCTCGCTTCGGGCAGCGCCTTCGAATCGTCAAGGCCATCCGGCAGGTCGTCCGGATCGAGGATCACTGCGGCGACCCCGACGGGGCCAGCGAGCGGGCCGCGCCCGACCTCGTCCACGCCCGCAACTCGGGCGAAACCGCGGCTTATCGCCTCCCGCTCGAAATCGAAGTGCGGCCCGCTCACCGGGCAGCCTCCAGGGGGCCGTCCGTCAGCCGGGCGAGATCGAAGGCGTGAACGTCTCGCAGAAGGGCGATGAAACGCTCGACGCCGAAGGCGAGAGCCGCCTCCCCCTTGGCGGCGGTCGCCCGGTCGGCTTCCCCGGCCGCGCCTGCTGGATTGAGATCGCTCGCCGCCCAGGCGAAACCGAGCGGCGGCTTGGCGCGCAGAAGGGCGAAGTCGCGCTCGATCGCCTCGGCGGCGCTGGGAAAGTCGCGGACCTCGCCAGTCCTCACCAGATCAGGCCGCAAGGCGAGCATGAGCGAGGTTTCGGAGTTGCCGCCGTGGACGCCATACATCATCTCGCGCTGCGAGAAGAGGGCGTCGGGATAGCCGAGCCGCCGCCACGAGGCATGGACCGCCAGCATGCGCCAGCGCCTGCGCAAATGGAGCGTCGTCGCGTCGATCGCGGCGCCGTTGCCGCCGTGCGAATTCATCACGACAAGCTTGCGGCACCCGGTGCGCGCGACGCTGTCGCCGAGCTCCGTCCAGACCCGGATCGCGCTTTCGACCGAAAGCGTCAGCGTGCCCGGATAGCCAGCGTGCTCGCTGGACACGCCGACGACCTGCGTCGGCAAAAACAGCGCGGGAAGGTCCGCGGGCAACCGCTCCGCCGCCCGCCGGACGTAGCCTTCGTTGATGACCGCGTCGGCACCGAGCGGCAAGTGCGGCCCGTGCTGCTCGACCGCCGCGACGGGCAGAACTGCGATCACGCGGCTCATGTCGGCGCTCTCGAAGTCGGTCCAGGTCATGTCGGCCCAGTATCGCGTCGGCAACATCAACCGAACTCCCCGTTAGTCATTTTCAGGGTCTTCAAGCCGACTGGCCGGCCCCAGTCAAATCGCCGCGACGCGGCCAGTCCGGTCGGCGTCGAACGAAATCGCTTGTCCTCAGTTGATAAAGCGCGTTCGGCGTATACGCTCAGTCCGAGAGCGCCCGGTTTTTGGACCCAGGGCGGCGCCGGCGCGCACGATGTTCAACGGCCGCGGAGGATGCGGTGACCGAAAAGACGATAGCGGGACGACGCATTCTGATTGTGGAAGACGAGTTCTTTGTCGCCGACAGCCTCGCGATGTATCTCACTTCGCTCGGCGCGGTGGTTGTCGGCCCGGCCGCAAGCGTTCGCGCTGCGCTCGACCTCGTGGATAAGAGCGAGCGGCTGGACGGCGCGGTTTTGGACGTCAATCTTCAGGGCAACCAAGCCTACCCCGTCGCCGACGCGCTCGCCGCGCGCAACGTTCCGTTCGTTCTGGTCACGGGATACGCGCCGGATTCGATTCCCGAGCCCTACAATGCAGCCCCGCGGTGCTCTAAGCCGTTTCAGGCCGCCGAACTTGTCCGGCTGATGTTTCGGTGAGAGCCGCCGCAACGCCTGCCGAAAAGAGCAATTTCGTATACAAGCAGCCCATGGTTCTCGACGCGATTCGCATTCTCGGCGTCGACCCCGGCTTGAGAAACACGGGCTGGGGATTGATCGAGATTTGCGGGTCGCGTCTAAGCTATGTCGGCTGCGGGTCGATCCGCACGGATGCGCAGGCCCCGCTCGCCAAACGCCTCGCGGCGATCCATATCGGTTTGACAGATCTCATTGAACGGCGCTCACCGCAGGAAGCGGCGGTCGAGGAGACCTTCGTCAACCGCGACCCGCAGTCGACCTTGAAGCTCGGCCAGGCGCGCGGCGCCGCGATTTCCGCGCTGGCGCTGAAGGGCCTGCCGGTGTCGGAGTACGCCGCCAATCTCATCAAGAAGACGGTGGTGGGTGTTGGCCACGCGGAGAAGGTCCAGGTGGCGATGATGGTCCGGATGCTGCTGCCGACCTCCGACGCCGGAAGCCCGGACGCCGCCGACGCGCTCGCGGTCGCGATCTGCCACGCCCAGCACCGGACAGCGCGGGCAAGGGGCGCGGCATGATCGGGAAATTGCGCGGCGTCGTCGACAGTTTCAACCAGGACGATTTGATCCTGGACGTTAACGGCGTCGGGTATCTCGTCGCAGCGTCGCCCCGCACGCTGCGCGCCCTGCCTCAGCGCGGGGAAGCGGCGGAACTCTTGATCGAGACTCATGTGCGCGAGGACGCAATCAAACTCTACGGCTTCCTCACCGCGGCCGAGCGCGACTGGTTCCGCTTGCTGCAGAGCGTCCAGGGCGTCGGCGCCAAGGTGGCCCTCGGCATTCTCGGAGCGCTGACGGCGGACGCGCTATCTGCCGCCATCGCCCAGCAGGACAAAGCAACGATGGCCCGCGCGCCAGGCGTCGGACCCAAGCTCGCGGCGCGCCTCGTGCTCGAGTTGAAGGATAAGGCGCCGGGGTTCGGCGCCGCGAGTCCTGGCGAGGCGCGCGCAGCCGCCGAACAGGAGGGCGGTTTGCCGAAGCCGGCGCGGGACGCCATCCTCGCGCTTGTCGGCCTCGGCTATGGCCAGGCCCAGGCGGCGGCAGTGATCGCAAAGGCTTCCGCAGAGCTCGGGAACGAGGCGCAGACGGCGGCGCTGATCCGCGCAGGCCTGAAGGCGCTGGCGCAATGACGAATTCGGGCCGGCCGCGGGGATTTCTCGCCCCCTTCATCGGCGTCGCGCTCGTATTCGCGGTGCTCGGACCGCCGACCGGAGGGGTGATCTTCGTTCCCCTCGTAATCGCGCTCAAGGCGCCGGCGGTTGCCGGCGCATTCGCCTTAGCGACGGTCGTTGCATCGGCGTTCGGCCACTGGATCATGGTGTTCGCCGCCTATGTGCTCGGTGTCGGGCCGGCGACGGCGACGGGCGTCCTCTACGCCCTATGGGACGCCGCGGCGCCGGAGCGATGGCCGCGCGCGCTGGTTGCGGCCGTTATCGGTGGCTTCGTGGCCTATGCGGTCGCGCTGCGACTCGCCGAGTTCGGCGTCTCGCTCGACATGATGTTCGACCATAACCTCGACGCCCCGAGCGTCCAATCGATTAGCATGACGGCGCCTGTCGCAACCCAGCCGGTCTCGACGGAGAGCGGACTGGTGCGCGCTTTCGTAGCCAGCGGCGCCATCGCAGCCCTCGTCTGCGCCCTGGCGGCCAGCCTGTTGGGCCTGTCCATGCGGCCAACCCCGCTGCGTCCCGGGACCGAGGGAGCCGTTTGATGGCTGACGCACCGCGCCGGCTCGTCTCCGCCGAGAAGCGCCCCGAGGACGACGCGGCTTTGCGACCGCAGGTCCTGGCCGATTTCACTGGGCAGGAAGCCGCACGCAAGAACCTCAAAGTGTTCATCGAATTGGCCAAAGCGCGCGGCGAGGCGCTTGATCATGTGCTGTTCGTCGGGCCGCCCGGCCTCGGCAAGACGACACTCGCCCAGATCGTCGCGCGCGAACTCGGCGTCAATTTCCGCTCGACATCGGGTCCGGTGATCGCCAAGGCCGGGGACCTCGCCGCCCAGCTTACCAATCTCGAGCCGCGCGACGTGTTGTTCATCGACGAGATCCATCGGTTGAACCCAGCGATCGAGGAGATCCTCTATCCGGCAATGGAAGATTTCCAGCTCGACCTCATCATCGGCGCGGGTCCTGCAGCACGCTCGGTCAAGATCGACCTCGCCAAATTCACACTTATTGGCGCGACCACACGAGCGGGCCTGCTCACCACGCCGCTGCGCGACCGGTTCGGCATTCCGGTGCGGCTCAATTTCTATACGGCCGAGGAATTGCAGAGCATCGTCGCGCGCGGCGCGCGGGTGATCGGCCTCGCGCTCGCCGAGGACGGCGCGAACGAGATCGCTCGGCGCTCTCGCGGCACGCCGCGCATCGCCGGCCGCCTCCTGCGGCGCGTTCGCGACTTCGCGGTGGTCGAGGGCGCGCACGAAGTGACGCGAACCCTGGCTGATGACGCTTTGCGGCTGCTGGACGTCGATTCGATCGGGCTTGACCAGATGGACCGTCGCTATCTTGACACGATCGCCCTCAAATTTGGCGGCGGCCCGGTGGGGGTCGAGACCATTGCCGCCGCGCTTTCCGAGCCGCGCGACGCGATTGAGGACATCATCGAGCCCTATCTCATCCAGCTGGGATTCGTGCAGCGGACGCCGCGCGGGCGCCTGCTCACCGTGCACGCGTTCCGCCACCTGGGCCTCGCCGAACCCCGGCGGGAGGGCGCTGCGTCTGAGTTGTTCCAGGACGAATGAGCCGATCATCCGCCCATGCGCGTCTATCGCAGGTTTTCGTTTCGCAGAGCCTCATTCGCCTTCTGGCCGTCGTCGACGTGCTCTCGGGCCTCGTTTGCGCCGGCCTTGATGCGCCGGCGGACATCGCGAAGGTAAAGCCGTGCGCGACCCCGCCGACGATCCAGTCGCCGAAAGGCAGCCGATGACTCATCCGACGGGTTCACTCGTCGTCGGCTTCCTTGAGGCGCTCGCGGCGGAACGCGGCGTAAGCCCCAACACGATCGAGGCCTATCGGCGTGACCTCTCCGACTATGCGTCTCATCTTGGGGAGCGCGGCGAGAACCCGCTGACTGCGGGCGCTGCGGACCTGCGCGCGTACCTATCCGCGCGCGGCGCGGAGGGACTCAAGGCCTCGTCGCTGGCGCGCCGCCTCTCCGCCATCCGGCAGTTCCATAAGCATCTTTACGCCGAGGGACGGCGGAAGGACGATCCGACGCTCGCAATCGAGGGGCCGCGCCGCGGAAGGCCGTTGCCAAAGGTTCTGACGGTCGAGGACATCGAGCGGCTGATCGCCGCGGCCCGCGACGGGCTCGACGATGCTGGACGGCCGATTCGCGAGCGTCTCGCCCTCGCGCGCATGACCTGTCTCATCGAGTTGATCTACGCCTCGGGCCTGCGTGTCTCTGAAGTCTTGAGCCTGCCGAAGTCGATGGCGCGAGCGAAGGAGCCGTTCGTCGCCGTGCGTGGCAAGGGCGGCAAGGAGAGGCTCGCGCCAATATCCGGACCCGCGCGTTCAGCTATGCGCGCCTACCGTGAGCTGCTGGACAAGGTTTTGCCTGGTCTTGCCGCGTCGCCCTGGCTCTTCCCGGCCGAAAGCGAAAGCGGCCATCTCGCCCGCCAGACCTTCGCTCGCGACTTGAAGGCGGCCGCTGTCGCCGCGGGAATTCCGGCTGCGCGCATCAGCCCGCACGTTCTGCGCCATGCCTTCGCCAGCCACCTTCTCCAGAACGGAGCTGACCTGCGCGTGGTCCAGGACCTGCTCGGTCATGCCGATATCTCAACCACTCAGATCTACACCCATGTGTTGGACGAGCGGGCGAAGGCCATGGTACGCGACCTGCATCCGATGAACGACAAGGACGAGGGCGCGTGACCGACGAGCCCTGGCGCGCAACTCTCGACGGCGTCGTGGTCGCCTGCCGCCTTACGCCCAGAGGCGGACGCGACGCGATCGACGGCGTCGTGCGCCTCGCTGACGGAACGACTGTGTTTCTGGCTCGCGTGCGCGCCGCGCCGGAGAACGGGCGCGCGAACGATGCGCTTTGCGCTCTTCTAGCGGCGAAACTCCATGCGCCCCGTTCTCGAGTCGCGCTGGCTGGCGGAGCGAAAAGCCGGCTGAAGCAAGTCGCGGTCAACGGAGACCCCGAGACACTCGTCGCCCGGCTTCGGGCGCTTTGAAGACAGGTCGGCCATGGCGCCCGCCATTGCGCTTCCGCGGAAAAAGGGTTTCGATGCAGCGGGACTTTGCTCGGCGTCCGAAAGGGGCGCGCCGCGGGGCGGCGTCTGTCCCGGTTCGCTGTTCGTCAGGAGGATGCGGATGAAAACCATATCAGTCATTGGGGTCGCGCTCGCCGCGCTCATCGCAGGCGCAGTCGCGGTTTCGGCCAAGACGCTCGTGTATTGCTCCGAGGGTAGCCCCGAGAATTTCACCCCTGCGATCAACACGACCGGCACGAGCTTCGATGCGGCCCGGCCGGTCTATAACCGTTTGACGGAGTTCAAGCGCGGCACGACGGAAGTGGTCCCGGGCCTCGCCGAGAGCTGGGACATTTCGGACGGCGGCAGGACGATCACCTTCCACTTGCGAAAGGGCGTCAAGTTCCATTCGCTGAAGGACTTCAAGCCGACCCGCGATTTCAACGCCGACGACGTGCTGTGGTCGTTCGATCGGCAATGGAAGCCGGACCATCCCTACTTCAAGGTCTCCGGTGGCAAATACGATTATTTCAACGACATGGATATGCCGACCCTGCTCGATTCGGTGACCAAAGCCGACGACTCTACCGTCGTGATGAAACTGAAGGAGCCGAACGTCGCCATTCTCGCCAATCTGGCGATGGACTTCATGGCGATCGGCTCCAAGGAATATGCCGACTTCCTGCTCAAGAAGGGGACGCCCGAACAGTTCGACCAGGCCCCGGTCGGCACCGGCCCGTTCTCTTTCGTCGCCTATCAAAAAGATTCAGTCATCCGGTACAAGGCCAACAAGGACTATTATGGCGAGAAACCGCTGGTCGACGACCTCGTCTTCGCCATCACGCCTGACGCGACGGCGCGCTACGCCAAGCTCAAGGCCGGCGAATGCCACGTCAACGCCTATCCGCGCCCGGCCGACCTCGCTGAGATGGAGAAGGATCCGTCGCTGAAGGTGATCCATGCGCCGGGCCTGAACATCGCCTTCTGGGCCTTCAACCTGACGAAGCCGCCCCTCGACAAGAAGGAGGTGCGGCAGGCCCTGTCGATGGCGGTGGACCGCGATGCGATCATCAAGGACGTCTACCTCGGCGCCGGAGAGAAGGCGACGACGCTGATCCCGCCGACGATGTGGGCGTTCGACGACAAGATCCCGAACGTGACCTACGACCCCGAAAAAGCGAAGACGATGCTGGCCGCCGCCGGCGTGACGACGCCGCTCGACATCGATCTTTGGTACATGCCGGTACAGCGGCCCTACAACCCGAACGGTAAGCGAATCGGCGAGATGATGCAGGCTGATCTCGCCAAAATCGGCGTCAACGCCAAGCTGGTGACCTACGAATGGGGCGAGTACCGCAAGCGCGCCCAGGGCGGGGAGGATATGACTGCCCAGCTCGGCTGGACCGGCGACAACGGCGATCCTGATAACTTCTTCTTCCTTGACGGCTGCACGGACGGAAAGCCGGCGTCGAACAATATTCCAAAGTGGTGCAACGCCGAGTTCAACGACCTTTTGGCCAAGGCGCGCACGATCCCCGATCAGGCGGAGCGCGCCAAGCTCTACACGCGCATGCAGGAGATCGAGCACGACGAGCAACCCGAGCTTTTGCTTGCGCATTCGACCGTGTTCGAGGCCATGCGCGCCAACGTGACGGGCTACAAGCAAAGCCCGCTCGGCACGCACGCGTTTGAAGGGGTGGATATTCAGTAAGGCTAGTCGGGCGCTGTTCTTCCGCGCCCGACCCCATCGGGCCGACCATGTTCGCCTATTTTTTCCGCCGGGTCGCGCTGACGATCCCGACGTTCCTGGCGCTGATGTTCCTCACCTTCATCGCGATCCGCCTCGTTCCGGGCGATCCGGTGGAGGTGCGGGTCGGCGAGCATGCCATCTCGCCCGAGCGGCTCGCATACTTTCGCCACGAGCTGGGACTGGACCAGCCGGTCTGGAAGCAGTTCCTCGACTACGTCTGGAGGCTCCTTCATGGCGACTTCGGCGTGTCGCTTGCGACTCAGCAGAAGGTGCTGACGGAATTCCTGACGCTTTTTCCCGCGACGCTTGAACTGTCGTTCTTCGCCATGCTGTTTGCAATTTGCGTCGGCGTGCCAGCGGGCGCGATCGCCGCGGTGAAGCGGGGCAGCCTGTTCGACCAGGCGCTGATGACGGTATCGCTGTTCGGTTATTCGATGCCGATTTTCTGGTGGGGCCTGCTGCTGATCATGTTTGTGTCGGTGCGGCTCGAACTCCTGCCGGTCTCAGGCCGCGTCGACCTGATCAACTTTTATTACGACCAGCCGACCGGCTTCATGACGATCGACGCGCTCCTTTCCGATCAGCCGGGGGCTTTCCTCGACGCGGTGCGCCACCTCGTCCTGCCGGCGATTGTGCTGGGCACCGTGCCGCTCGGTGTGATCGCGCGCATGACGCGATCCTCAATGCTCGAGGTGCTCGGCGAGGATTACGTGCGCACCGCGCGCGCGAAAGGCCTGTCGCCAACTCGGGTGATCGGCGTCCATGCGCTGCGTAACGCGATGTTGCCGGTCGTGACGGTGATCGGCCTCTCGGTGTCGGGACTCTTGGCCGGCGCGGTGCTGACTGAGACGATCTTCTCCTGGCCGGGAGTCGGCAAGTGGCTGATCGAATCGATCGGGCGGCGGGACTACCCGGCGCTGCAGGGCGGCGTCATGCTCGTCTCGGCGGTCGTCATTTCCGTTAATCTCGTCGTCGATCTCATCTATGCGGCGATCGATCCGAGGATTCGCCATGGCCGCTGACATTGCGGTCTCCGAATCGACCGCGGCCGACCCAGGCGTCGCAACCGTCCTGGCGCAACCCGCGCCGCTCGCCGCATTCTGGGCGGCCTATCGTGAGAACAGGGGCGCAGTGTTCGGTCTCGCGGTCTTCGGCCTCGTCGTGCTGGCCGCCGTGGCCGCGGGCGTGATCGCGCCTCATTCGCCGGTCGAGCAGTTCCGCGACGCGGTGCGCGCGCCGCCGGTCTGGCAGTCAGGCGGCTCCTGGCGGTTCCCGCTTGGCACCGACGGCGACGGGCACGACATGCTGTCGCGCCTCATCTACGGCGCGCGGGTGTCGCTCTTCATCGGCTTCGCCGTCATGGGCGTTTCCTTCCTCATCGGTGCGGCGCTCGGGCTCTTCGCCGCAATGACCGGGCCAACCGTCGACGTCGCGGTGACGCGGCTCATGGACCTGATTATGGCAGTGCCGAGCCTCGTGCTCGCGATCCTGGTCGTGGCGGTGCTCGGGCCCAGCCTCGTGAACACGATCGTGGCGGTGACGATCGTCTATCTGCCGCGCTACGTTCGCCTCGTGCGCGCGTCCGCGCTCGGCGAACTCCACAAGGACTACGTCACGGCGGCCAGAGTCGCAGGCGTCGGGCCGTTCCGCCTCGCCTGGTCGACGGTGCTGCCGAACTGCCTCGCGCCGCTCATCGTGATGGCTGCGCTCGGCGTTTCCGACGCGATCCTCGAAGCGGCGGGTCTCGGCTTTCTCGGCCTCGGCGCACAGCCGCCAACGCCCGAATGGGGCTCGATGCTGGCGGATTCGCGCGAGTTCATACGATCCGACCCATGGATCGTCACGTTGCCGGGCCTCGCGATCCTGATCACGGTCGTCGCCATCAACCTCGCCGGAGACGGCTTGCGCGCCGCGCTCGATCCGAAGATGCGCCGGGGGTAAGGATGGCTCTCCTGGACATCCGGAACCTGACCGTCGCCTTCGCCACTCGGCACGGCGCCTTCGCTGCCGTCGACGGCGTCGACGTGACGGTCGACCGCAACGAAGTGCTGGCGATCGTGGGCGAGTCGGGTTCCGGCAAGTCGGTCGCGATGCTGGCGGTCATGGGGCTCCTGCCGCCGACCGCGACGGTGACGGCCGACCGGATGGCCTTCGACGGCGTCGAGCTCACGACGCTTTCCGCGGTCCAGCGCCGCCGCCTGGCCGGCAAGGACATGGCGATGATCTTCCAGGAGCCGATGTCGTCGCTGAACCCATGTTTCACGGTCGGCTTCCAGATCGGCGAATCGCTGCAAGCCCACCTCGGGCTTGGACGCATGGCGCGCGAGGCGCGGGTCGTCGAGTTGCTCGCCGAGGTCGGCATTCCCGATCCGGCGCGCCGGGCGCGGGCCTTTCCGCACCAGCTCTCCGGTGGCATGAGCCAGCGCGTGATGATCGCCCTGGCGCTCGCCTGCCGGCCCAAGCTCCTGATCGCCGACGAGCCGACGACCGCGCTCGACGTGACGATTCAGGCGCAGATCCTCGATCTGCTGCTTCGGCTCAAGCGGGACAACGGCATGGGGCTAGTCCTGATCACCCACGACATGGGGGTCGTCGCCGAGACCGCTGATCGCGTGATCGTCCAGTACGCCGGCCAGCAGGTGGAGGCGAACACGACCGGCGCGCTGTTTGCCGATCCCCATCATCCCTACACGGCGGCGCTGCTCGCCGCCCTGCCGGAGCGGGCGACCGAGCGGCGGCTGCCCGCCATTCCCGGCGTGGTGCCGGGGCAATTCGACCGGCCGGCCGGTTGCCTGTTTTCGCCGCGCTGCGCATTCGCCTTGGAGGTCTGCCGCCGCGTCGCTCCGCGTCGCGCGGGCCCGCAACTCGGCGCAGCGCTTTGCCATACGCCGCTGACGGGAGGCGTTCCGGAGCCCGGCGCTCTGCTGGAGGCGGCCCCGTGACGGCGGCGCTCGAAGCTCGGGCTCTTGTCCGCGATTATCTCGTCTCGCGCGGCGCTTTCCGGCCGCCGGCGACAGTCAAGGCGCTCGCAGGCGTGTCCTTTTCGCTTGAGGGCGGCCGGACGCTGGCGGTCGTTGGGGAATCCGGCTCAGGCAAATCGACGCTCGCTCGGCTGCTGACCCTCATCGAGACGCCAACCGCCGGCTCGCTTCTGATCGACGGCAAGGACGTCGAGCAGGCCAGCCGCGCGACTCGCCGGCGCCTCAGGCGTGAGATCCAGATGGTGTTTCAGAACCCCTACGGCTCCTTGAACCCGCGCCAGACGATCGGCAAGGCGCTCGAGGAGCCGCTGCTGGTCAACACGGACATGCGAGGGTCGGAGCGCCGCGCCGCCGCGCTCGCCATTATGGACAAGGTCGGCCTGCGGCCGGAATATTACCACCGCTATCCGCACATGTTCTCCGGCGGCCAGCGACAGCGCATCGCCATCGCCCGGGCGCTGGTCTTGCGGCCGAAGATCCTGGTGCTCGACGAGCCGGTCTCGGCGCTCGACGTGTCGATTCGCGCCCAGGTGCTCAATCTGCTGGCGGGCCTGCAGGAGGAGTTCGGCCTCGCCTATGTCTTCGTCTCGCACGATCTCTCGGTCGTGCGGCACATCGCCGACCACGTGATGGTTGTCTACCTCGGCCACGCGGTTGAGACCGGGACCCGTGACGCGATCTTTCTCGAGCCTCAACACCCTTATACGAGGGCGCTCCTGTCGGCGACGCCGATCGCCGACCCGACCGCGAAGCGCGAACGCATCCTGCTCGCTGGCGAGCCGCCGTCGCCCATCGCGCCGCCGCCCGGCTGCCCGTTCAACCCACGCTGCCCGCTCGCCTTCGACCGGTGCCGGACCGAAAAGCCGCCGGTCGAGACGAAGCGCGGGCGCGCGGTCGCCTGCTGGGCGGTGACGTGAGCGAGGCCGACACCTACGATTACATCGTCGTCGGCGCGGGCTCCGCCGGCTGCGTGCTGGCTAACCGGCTGACAGCGGACCCCCGCCATCGCGTGCTTCTGCTCGAGGCCGGCGGCAAGGACGACTGGATCTGGCTGCATATCCCGGTCGGCTATCTCTACGCGCTCAACAATCCGCACGCAGACTGGATGTTCATCACCGAGGAGGAGCCCGGTCTCAACGGCCGCGCCATCGCCTATCCGCGCGGCAAGACGCTCGGCGGCTGCTCGGCGATCAACGGCATGATCTACATGCGCGGGCAGGCGGCAGATTACGACGGCTGGCGCCAGCTCGGGCTCGAAGGCTGGAGCTGGGACGACGTGCGGCCCTATTTCTTAAGCCACGAAGACCACCACGGCGGAGGCTCGGACTGGCACGGCGCGGGTGGCGAATGGCGGGTCGAACGGCAGCGGTTGTCCTGGCCTATTCTCGATGCGGTCAGGGACGCAGGCGTCCAGATCGGCATTCCGAAAGTCGACGACTTCAACCGCGGCGACAACGAGGGCTCTGACTACTTCGAGGTCAACCAGCGGCGGGGCCGGCGTTGGAGCGCCGCCACCGCCTTCTTGAAACCGATTCAGCGCCGCCCCAATTTGCGCATTGTCGACCGCGCCCATGCAGAGACCATCCTGTTCGAGGAGGGGCGCGCGGTTGGCCTTGCCTATGTCAGGGGCGGGACTCCGTTCCAGGCCCGAGCGCGCCGCGAGGTGCTGCTTTCAGCAGGCGCGATCGGAACGCCCCGGCTCCTGGAAATCTCGGGCCTTGGCCGGCCAATGGTCGTGCAGTCGATCGGCGCGCGATTGCGGCGCGCTCTGCCCGGCGTCGGCGAAAACCTGCAGGACCACCTGCAGCTCCGCACGATCTTTCAGATCACGGGCGCACGCACGCTCAATGTCGATTATCAGTCCTATGTGAAACGCGCCTTCATGGGCCTCGACTACGCGCTGCGTCGCCGCGGGCCGCTCACCATGGCGCCGTCGCAACTCGGCCTGTTCGCAAAATCGTCGCCGGAGTATGCGACCGCTAATGTCGAGTTCCATGTGCAGCCGCTGTCGCTCGACCGGTTCGGCGAGCCGCTGCACGATTTTCCGGCGATCACCGTCAGCGTCTGCAATCTGCGGCCGACCAGCGTCGGATCGACCCATGCGACAAGCGCCGACCCCCACGCTGCGCCGGCGATCCGGCCCAACTATCTCTCGACGCCCGAGGACCAGCGCGTCGCGGTCGATTCGATCCGCCTCGCCCGCCGGCTCGTGGGCGCCCCGGCGCTCGCCCGATATCGGCCAGCCGAATGGAAGCCGGGCGCCGAGCTGCAGAGCGAGGACGATCTGACGAAAGCGGCCGGCGACATCGGTACGACGATCTTCCATCCGGTCGGCACGGCGAAGATGGGCCGTCCCGACGATCCGCTCGCTGTCGTCGACGCTCGCCTGCGGGTGATCGGCGTTCCGCGCCTCAGGGTTGTCGACGCCTCGGTCATGCCGCGGATCGTCTCGGGCAACACCGCGGCGCCGACCATGATGATCGCGGAGCGGGCGGCGGAAATGATCCTGGCCGACGCGAAGGCGCGATGACGATGGCGAACGAACTTGCTTTCCCTGCCGACGGCCGCCAGTCCGAGACGGCCCTGATGATCTCGCGCGGCGTGCGGCGGTTTTTGAGGGCGCGGGGCTTCTCCAGCGTGACCGAGCTGCCCCTGATCGACGGTCGGCGCGCCGACATCGTCGCCGTCAACGGCGA
This sequence comes from uncultured Alphaproteobacteria bacterium, assembly GCA_963822215.1. Lineage (GTDB taxonomy): Bacteria > Pseudomonadota > Alphaproteobacteria > Rhizobiales > Beijerinckiaceae > Roseiarcus. The sequence goes on along the minus strand of CAWGGX010000010.1, from coordinate 25,053 downwards.
GGCGGAGGTGCTGATCATCGAGGTCAAATCGTCGCCCGCCGACCTGAGGGCGGACCGGAAATGGCGCGACTATCTCGTCGCCTGCGATCGGCTCTATTTCGCGATTTCAGCAGCGACGCCCGCCGCGATCATGCCGGCCGAGGCCGGGCTGATCATGGCGGACCCCTACGGCGCCGAGGTCCTGCGCGAGGCGGAATGCAGGCGGATGGCCTCAGCGACCCGGCGAGCGCTGCTGCTCCGCTTTGCCCTGGCGGCCGCGGACCGGCTTCACCGCCTCGCCGACCCGCACGGGCCGCCCGACTTTTAGAGGGGCCCAAGATCCTCTCGCTCTCGGGTCCGCCGCCGCCGATCCGAATTCCCTGCTAGCAGGGAATTTTCTTGCGCCGCGGTCAGCGCTCCGTTCCGGAAAGCCATGAAATGTCATGGCGTTGCCGGCTTCGCAACGCGCCGGTTGCGGGCCGTAGCGGGCGCGGAACAGGGAATTTCAAACGACCGGAACAGGGAATTATCAGGCGTTTCCGACGCGGAACAGGGAAAGAACAGGCGGGCGAAATCGGGGGCGCCAACCGGGCGCGACCGGGTTGTAAGGCGCGGCCAGAATTCCCTTCCCCACGGGGGGAACGCGCCCTTGTGGCCGGTCGGATGAGTGGCCGCCGCCCGACCGCGGCCTTAGTGCGACATCAGCACGGGAAGCGATTGCTGGCGGATGAGGTCGAGGCTGACGCCGCCGAACACGCCTTCATAAAGCCGCGAATGGCCGAAGGCGCCGGCGACGATGAGATCCGCGTCCTGGGTGTCGAGGCTGGCGAACAAGGCCTCGATCGCGGTGAGATCGCCGGTGTTGGTCCAGTCGGAGATATGCGCGCCGACGCCGTGCGCCTCGAGATGCTCGACGAGCATCTCAGCCGAGGCGCGCAAGTCGCTGGGGCGCGACGAGAAGCAGAACACGGTGACCTTGCGCGCCTTCTCGAGGAACGGCATGGCGTCGTGGACGGCGCGCAGGGCCTCGCGTCCACCGTTCCAGGCGATCACGACGTTCTGGCCCAGCGCTCCGCCGGTCCAGTCCGGCGGCATGATCAGCATAGGCGCCCCAGATTCGACCAGCGCCCGGTCGAGCGTGGCGCGGCGCACCACATCGCGCGCCACGCCGGCAGGCGCGGGAGCGACGATGAGGTCGACACAATGGGTGAAGGCGTCGCCTTCTCCCGGTTTGTCCCCCGGCACGAACACGGCCTTGAGCCCGGCTTCCCGGGTCAAGTCCTTGAACTCTTTGTCGGTCACGATCCCTTCGTCGGCGGCCAAGACGCCGGTGGCCGCGCTCGCGTCGACGCCGATGAGCCTCGCGCGGTTCGCCTTGGCGAGACCGATGGCGAATTTGAGCCGCTCCATCGATTCGGCGGTCGGGTCCAGATAGACCAGAATGTCCTTGTAAGCCATTGTGTCCTCCATCGCCGGCCCCTTCTCCGAAGAGGAACTCTAGCACGCCGCGCCGACGCGGCGAAGACGAGCGGTCGTCGCGGCGAAGCCGGTCGTCGCCTCGTGGTGAGAATCTTTCTTCTGGCGCCCCGTAGTCCGCTCGACAGACGGACGGAGTCGACCCGTTGCTCACCTTGCCGATCAATCCCGGTACGGACGCAGGCCGTCAGAAAACTGCCTTAGGCGGAAGGCGACTCAGTGCCCCGAACCGTCGTTCCTCGTCGCTGACCAGGATCTGCGGCGCCATTTCTGTGGTGCGGCAACTTCCATGATGACGCCACACCAAGTTCCTCGATCCTCGGGACGTTCTCGGACGTTCGTTGCGCCGATCTCCGGACCCCACACAAATCCACCACTCAACCTCCTGCCGGCTTCTCGGTCAAAACCCCGATCGCCTGTTCGATGGAGGCGGCGGGGATGCGGAAAAGGCCGGAGAACGGCTGGTTCAGCTCGAGGATCAGGAAGATCGCGGTCGCGACCGCGAATGAGCCGAATGCGAGCGCGCCTACGCTCGTTGCGTTGAGACGGGACATGACGCCGAAGCCGAAGAAAAGGAGCATCGCCCACGACACGACGATGCCGATCAACGGCCAGGAGATCGAGCTCGCGAGCTCCAGGGACATGAGCAGCCGGGTCTTCTGGAAAGCCTGCGAGTTCGCGGTCATGGACGAAATCAGCTGTGTCTGGACCGGCGTGTGGGGCGTGAGGGACGAGAGCGCATTGTTCCATTTCTCGAACTTCGCCATGTAGCCGCCGAGCTCGAAATGACGCCGGTATGCTTCGGTGTCGCCCTCGATCGCCTCCAAAGCCTCCTGCATCGAGCTCCCAAGTGCTTGGCGCAGCGGCTCGGTCTCGGGGCCGTATTGGCGGAAGGCCAGATCCAACTGGAGCGACTGGGCGCAGAACGCTTCGACGTCGGCCTTCTGGCTGGCGAAGAAGCTGTACGCGGAGCCGACCAGCGTTCCCAGCACAAGGGCCAGAAGCAGGCTCAAGAGTCCCATTACCGCAACGATCATGTCGCGCGAGCCCGCCGACATGTGGCGCTCCGGCAAGAGCCGCTGCAGATAGAGCCCGAGCACGCCCACGCCGAACGTCAGGACGCCGACGCCGAGCGAAACATAAACGTTCGTCATGACTCTCAAAGCACCTCGAATACGCTGTAGACCGGCCCATCGGCGCGCCGATGACTTGCGCCGATCGCCGCGATCCTGTTTTGCGCTGGAGAGGCCACCGTCGTTAAGGCACTAGCAATACTTTGCCTGTTCCGCCGTTTCCCACGAGCGCGTGACCTTCCGCGGCGCTGCTGAGAGGCAGTCTTCGATCGATCGGAATGACGAGCTCGCCGGCGGCGACAGCCTCAGCCATGTGGCGCACAGTTCCTGCGTCCTGCTTAGAGACGAAGGCGACGACCTTTACAGATGGATAGTTCTTGGCATTCGCGGGCGCCCCGGTCACGGAAGCAAAGATCCCGCCCGGCTTCACCTTCGCGATCAACTGTTCCGCCGTCTTGCCGCGCACCGCGTTGGCGACGACGTCCACCGGCGCGAGGGCCTTCATCGCGCCTTCGTCGTCGAGCGCGACGACCTCGTCGGCACCGAGATTGTTGGCCGCGGTCAGTTGCTTCTTAAGGACGCCGGCCGTGACATTCGCTCCTCGCTCCTTCGCGGCAAACACAGCCGAGCGGCCGACTCCGCCGAATGCGCCGGAGACGAGCACCGTCTGTCCAGCCTTGACTCCGGCCGCGACGGAGATCAGTTCGCTGCCTGTGGTGGTGACGAGCGGCAACGCGGCGGCTTCGACAAGGTCGAGATCGTCTGGAACTTTCGCGAGAAGCTCCGCCTTCACCGAGCACAGCTCGGCGTAGGTGTGGTACGCCCACGCAAGCACCCTGTCGCCCGGCGCCATCCCCTCAATTCCTGGCGCGACTTCGATGACCGTCCCCGACAGATCCCACCCGAGCACGCCCGGGAAGCGGATCGGCTTGAAGTCCTTCATCAGTCCCGATCGCTCCATGATGTCGATCGGATTGATGCTGGCCGCAGCCACTCGCACCAACACCTCTCCATCCCCGACTTTCGGAACCGGAGCGTCGACGTACGCCAGCACCTCTGGGCCGCCATACTGGCGGATGACGACGGCTTTCATGACCTGATCCTCCTCATGGCATGCACATTGCGCATTACGCAGCGGGCGGATTCGTCGGCGAGAAGCTGTAGCGTGCGATGCGCCACTCGCCGTCTCCATTCTTTCTGAAAACGAAGAGCTCCTGATTGGCCTCGGCGGTGGTCTTGCCGGTCGAGGCTTGGCCGGTCGTCCCGGCGGAATTCGTCCGCACATAGGCCCAGCTCGGCGCAATCACTACGACCTCGGCGATCGTGAACCTGACGTTGAACTTCAATTCACGGAAGACCGCGTCGTAGGCCTTGCGCACCGCGTCGCTGCCGACCGCTGACGCGCTATAGGGCGCCATGAACACGCCGTCCTCGGCGTAGAGCGCCAGCGCCGCGTCGGTCGAGCCCCGGTTCAGCGCATCGTTGTACGACGCCATCACGGCCCTAATCGCGTTCTCGTCGTCCGCCGCGGCGCCGCCGGCGAGCGACGGTGTGTCGGAGGGCGCTCTAACCGCTTCTGATCCACCTGCAAGCATCGAAGCCTCCTCGCTTTCCTGCCGGGAAAGCTAGCCGCAGGTCGATTTGCGTTTTAGCCGGCAAAGTCAGAAATTAGTTTGCTGAAAATGGAATGATCGTCGCGCCGGTCGCCGGGAGGCGTCGATGGCCGATTTGAACGCGCTTGCAGTGTTCGCGAAGGTGGTCTCGGCCGGCAGCTTCTCTGAGGCCGCTCGCCGCCTCAAAATGCCAATCTCGACCGTCAGCCGCCGCATCTCCGAGCTCGAGGATCAGCTCGGCGTGCGCCTCATCGAGCGGTCCACCAGAAACTTGCGGCTCACGGACCTCGGCGCGGAAGTGCTTGAGCACGCCGTTCGCAACGCCGAGCTCAGCGAGGCCGTCGAAAGCATTGTATCGAACCGGCTGGCGGATGTCTCGGGGACGCTCCACCTTTCGGCGATGCCGAGCGTCTCCGACACGCTGCTGACACCTCTGGTCACGGCGTTTCAGGACTCCTATCCCAACGTCCGAGTCCACATTCTGGTGACGGAGCGGATGGTTGATCTTATCGCCGAAGGGTTCGACCTGGCGTTCCGCCTTGGCCCACTCAAAGATTCCCGCCTCGTCGCGCGGCGGATCTTAACTTACCGCCATCGGCTGGTGGCGAGTCCGTCCTACCTGAAAGGGCGGGAGTCGCCTCAGAAGCCGCAAGACTTGCTCGCGCACCGGCTCCTGGCCTTCTCCTACTGGAAGCCGGAGAACAGCTGGACCTTCCTGCACAAGAACGGGAGGGACCAGGAGACATTGACCTTCGAGCCTTGCCTCTCGATGAACGACTTCTCAGGCTTGGCGCCTGCGCTGGTCGCCGGAGCCGGTATCGGCGAGCTTCCTCCGGTCGTCCAGCCGACACTCGTCGAGGACGGCCGCCTCGTTGAGGTCATGCCCGACTGGCGCTTTCGCGCGCGCGAGCTCTTCCTCGTCCATGTCGCGAGCCGCCACCTGTCCAAGCCATACCGCTTATTCAAGGAATTCGCCGTGCAGGCGTCGCCGATCCTCTTTCCGAACCTGCCGGGTTGAGGAATGACCGATTCGGGCGGTGTCCACGCGTACATGCTCGGGTTTGAGCGCCCGCTCTCTTCGGCCCACTCCGCGCAATCGACCGAAGCCCGCTCCCCGAGCATCTGCGCCATTGCCGGTCGGGGGCCGAGTGCTTGATCGAACCCCTACAGCGCTCGGCTCTTGCCTGGAACCGTCATTGCCACCGTCAGCGAAGCAATCCATGTCACAGGGCGCGGCGGCGTTATGGATGGCTTCGTCGCCGAAGCCGGTTGATAGACGGCCGTCTATCGACGCCCTACGGCTCCTCGCAATGACGCTTCCACGTGATCGCCGGACGCGCTAGCGCCCCGAACCCGAGACTCAGTTGTCCAAGAAGCTCCGCAGCTTCCGCGACCTGCTCGGGTGCTTGAGCTTGCGTAGCGCCTTGGCCTCGATCTGGCGAATGCGCTCGCGGGTGACCGAGAACTGCTGGCCGACCTCTTCGAGCGTGTGGTCGGTGTTCATGCCGATGCCGAAGCGCATGCGCAGCACGCGCTCCTCGCGCGGGGTGAGGGAAGCGAGCACCCTCGTGGTGGTTTCGCGCAGGTTCGACTGGATCGCCGCGTCGATCGGCAGCACCGCGTTCTTGTCCTCGATGAAGTCGCCGAGGTGGGAATCCTCCTCGTCGCCGATCGGCGTCTCGAGGCTGATCGGCTCCTTGGCGATCTTCAAGACCTTGCGAACCTTCTCGAGCGGCATCGCCAGCTTTTCGCTGAGCTCTTCCGGCGTCGGCTCGCGGCCGATCTCGTGCAGCATCTGGCGCGAGGTGCGCACGATCTTGTTGATCGTCTCGATCATGTGGACAGGGATGCGGATCGTCCGCGCCTGGTCGGCGATCGAGCGGGTGATCGCCTGCCGGATCCACCAGGTCGCGTAGGTCGAGAACTTATAGCCGCGGCGGTACTCGAACTTGTCGACCGCCTTCATCAGGCCGATGTTGCCTTCCTGGATCAGATCGAGGAACTGCAGGCCGCGGTTGGTGTATTTCTTGGCGATCGAGATGACGAGCCTCAGGTTCGCCTCGACCATCTCTTTCTTGGCCTGACGCGCCTCGCGCTCGCCCTTCTGCACCATCTGGACCAGGTTGCGGAACTCCTGGATCTCGAGGCCCGTCTCCTGGGCGAGCGACTGGATCTCGGCGCGGATGTCCTTGATCCCGGTCTTGTCGATCGCGATGAATTCCTTCCAGCCGCGGGTCGTCAGCTTCGAGACGCGCAACAGCCACTTCGGATCGAGCTCCGAGTTCTGGTAGTTGCGCAGGAAATCCTCGCGGCTGATGCGGTGCGCCTCCGCCATGCGCATCAGGCGCACATCGAGGCTGATCAGCCGCTTGTTGATGTCGTAGAGCTGCTCCACCAGCGCGTCGATGCGGTTCTGATTGAGCGACAGCGACTTGACGTCGGTGACGATCTCCTTCTTCAGCGCCTTGTACTTGCGCTCCTGCGCCGGGGAGAGCGACTCGCTTCTCAGCTTGTTCTCGACGTTCTGGTCCTGCAGCCGGCGCAGCTTCTTGTAGGCCTCGGCGATGCGGTCGAAGGTCGCCAGCACGCGCGGCTTGAGGTCCGCCTCCATGGCGGAGAGCGACATCGAGTTCTCGAGATCGTCCTCGTCCTCGAAGCTGTCGGCCGGCACGGCGCCGCCCTCGCCCTCAAAGCCTTCCGGCGGCGCGGCCGGCGCGGTCGCCGGCGCGAGCCGGTCGCGCACCGGGTTCGGCGCGGGGGGGCGCCGGGCGCGGTGTAGTCGACCTTCGGCGGCTTCTTGCCGTCCGGCCCGGTGTAGGACGCCTCGAGATCGATGATGTCGCGCAGCAGGATCTTGGCCTCGTTCAGCTCGTCCCGCCAGATGATGATCGCCTGGAAGGTCAGCGGACTCTCGCACAAGCCCGCGATCATCGCCTCGCGGCCCGCCTCGATGCGCTTGGCGATGGCGATTTCGCCCTCGCGCGACAGGAGCTCGACCGAGCCCATCTCGCGCAGGTACATGCGCACCGGGTCGTCGGTGCGCTCGCTCGGCTCCGAAGTCCGGGTCGCGACCGCGGTCGAGCGGCTCGTCTCGACGAGTTCGCCGCCCTCGCTCTCCTCGTCCTCGGGGGTGTCGGCGCTTTCCTTCTCGGCCTCTTCCGCATCCTCGCTATCGACGACGTTGATGCCCATCTCGCTAAGCATCGCGTTCATGTCCTCGATCTGGTCGGACGAAATCTCTTCCGACGGCAGGACGGCATTCAGCTCGTCCTGGGTGACCCAGCCGCGCTTCTTGGCGAGCTTGAGCAGCCGCTTGACGGCGGCGTCGGTCAGATCGAGAAGGGGGCTGTCCGTTGTCTCCACGGCCGCGGCTTCGCCTTCGCCCTTTGCCTCGTCCTTTTTGGCCATGGAATTCTCCGTCGACCCGCGCCCGGCGTGCGGGTAAATCACGCTACCTTTTGCAGGGCGGCGCGGAAATCCGCGAGCCCAACTCGACACGTCAGATCGCCGCCGGCGCCGGGCGACCGGCTCCGACGGCGTTCGTCAATTCGCTCGCCTCCCGGGGCTCGCCCCCCGCCTCGATCTGACCGCGACCACGATCAGATCGACGACGTTGGCCGCCCCGACAGATCGCCAAACCCCTCTATCGCCGCCTCGGCGTGCGCGAGGTCCGCCATATGCGCCTTGATGTCCAGCAATCGGGCGAAATTCTGCTCGTTTGGCTCGTCGGCCAGCGACCGCTCCGCGAGTTTGAGTTCCCTATTTAGCGCGCCCGCCCGCCGATGCAAGGCCAGGCTCTGCCGCAGAACATGCTCGGCGTCCGTCGGCGCGGCCTCGGCGCGAAGGCACCACCAGGTCGGGGTCTTTGCGGCCTCGCCCAGAATGCGTTCGCGCTCGGCGCCGCGGCCGGACTCGATCAGCGCCTGGGCCAGGGCCTCGGACGAATCGAGCGCGTCGGCCGGCTGAGCGACGAGGGCGTCGCGAAAGGCGGCAAGCCTGGGCGCGGCGAAGTCGAGCGTCGCCAACTCCTCCCAATGGGCCTCGAGCAAAGCCGGATGGCCGAGCGCGATCGCCAGGATCGCGATCTCGCGCGCCGGTTCGCGCGCCCGGCGGCCCAGCCGGTCCTGTGGCGGCAGCGGCGCCTCGGCAAGGCCGACGCGCGGCCCGCGCGCCGCAAACGCCTTGCCGCGCCGCTCAGCCCCGGCTGCTCGCGGAGCGCCGCGTTCGCCGGACCGCGGACGATCGTCGCCGAACAGCGCCTGGAGCCGTCGCTTCATGTCGGCCTGGTAGTGTCGCCGGAGCGTCTCGTCGACAATCGCGGCGGCGGCTTCGTCCAGCCTTCGCTCCAGCGCCGCGCGGCTCTCCGGCGTGTCCAGCGGCCTGTCGTCGCTCTCGCGCAGAAACAGCATGTCGGCGAACGGACGCGCCTCTTTCAGCGCCTCCGCCATCGCCGGGGCGCCGCTCGCACGAATGAGATCGTCCGGATCCTGGCCGTCGGGAAGAAGCGCAAAGCGCAGGCTCTTGCCGGCGCCGATCAACGGCAACGCCGTCTCGATGGCGCGAAAGGCCGCCTTGCGTCCCGCGTTGTCGCCGTCGAAGCACAGGATCGGCTCGTCCGTCATCGCCCACAGTAGCGCGCATTGGTCGGCGGTCAGCGCCGTGCCGAGCGGCGCGACGACCTCGGGGAAGCCCGCCTCGCTCATCGCGATCGCGTCGACGTAACCCTCGACGACGACGAGCCGGCCCTTGTCGTGCGCAGCCTTGCGAGCCCGGTGGTGGTTGAAAAGCAGAGACCCCTTGTGGAAAAGCGTCGTCTCCGGCGAATTGAGGTACTTGGCCTTCGCGCCTGGCTCCATCGCCCGGCCGCCAAAGGCGATCACTTTGCCGGCGCGGTCGTGGATCGGGAACATCGCCCGGTCGCGGAATTGGTCGTAAGGCACCGCGATTCCTTCGCCGTGGATGAGGAGCCCCGCCTCGATCATCTGGTCGGCGCCGACTCCGGCCGCCGCCAACGCGTCGCGCAGGGCGAAGCGGTCGGGCGCCGCGTAGCCGAGCGAGAACCGCTGCTGCACCGCGGGACCAAGCGCGCGGTCGGAGAGATAGCCGCGCGCCTTCGCGCCGACTGGCTCATGGAGATTGGCCTCGAACAGGCGCCCCGCCATCGCCAGGACTTCGAGAAGGGTCGCGCGCTTCTTCTCCTCGGCGACGTCGGCGCTGCTCACCTTCGGCATCGGCACGCCGGCCATGCCGGCGAGGCGCTCGACCGCATCGGGGAAGCTCAAGCCCTCGGTCTCCATGACGAAGCGGAAGATGTCGCCATGCTTGCCGGACGAAAAGTCGTGGTAGAAGCCCTTTTGGTCGTTGACGAAGAACGACGGCGTCTTCTCCGCGTTGAACGGCGACAGTCCAGCCCATTCGCGGCCCTGCTTGCGCAGCTTCACCCTGCGCGCCACGACCTCCGAAACCGGAAGCCGGGCCCGGATCTCGTCGAGGAGGACGGGCGGAAATTTCATGGACTCGAAGTGGACCGACAGAACGGCATTTTGCCGGCGGCGGCCGCCTTGGCAAGCGAAGGGCAGTCTTGTCCCCCGGTTTCGAAAGCGAACGAATCTGTGCGCACGCTAGCCCGCACGCGAGAAGGGAGGTCGCGTTTTCCCGATCCATGCGACGAAGTCTCGGCGCACGGTCTTTCAGGCGTCATCAGGTCAGGCACAACGCAGCTGGCGATGCGGGTCATGGCAAGGCGGCGGGGCTAAGGGGGTGACAGACGGACGCAATGAGGTAATGAAGCAAGTGTCACCGGATTCCGTATTTCGCCATGTCCCGGGCACAGGTCCGGCGGGATGCAAAAAGGACCCCGAAGCTTTCGCTCCGGGGCCAGGACTTCTAACCAACTGGAGGTCAAGGTCAGAAGTAACGGGTGATGCGGATACGACCAGCGAAGCCGCTCGAATTGCCTTCCCACGCGCCGGGGACGAAGACCGCGCCGCCGGGGCCGCCGAGGTTGTAGACGGTTCCGAGGAAGCCGCTCGGCTTGGCCTGGTTGGTGTCCTGATACATCAACTCGAAGTCGAAGTTCAGGTTGGTGACCGGGTTCCAGCCGAGGTCGGCGCCGATGATCCAGGTCGTCGCGCTCGGCGAGATCGGGCCCTGGACCGCCTGAGCGAGCAGACAACTCGCCAGCGCGAAGTTGCAGCCGCCGCCGTCGTTGCTCCACTTGATCTGGCCGACCGACCCTTCGAGGTCGATATAGAACTGCGGCGTGAAGTGATGCTCCAGCAGGCCGGTGACCGACCAGGACCTTGGCGTCGACCACTGGTTGGTGAGCTGGTTGAAGAACGCGTCGGCGAGATACATCGGCTGGCCGTTGCCGTTGACCTGGCCGCCCTCGCCCCACATCATCTCCCCGGGGCCCATACCGGTGTACCAGACCGCGCTCTGCCCGTAGGCGCCGGTGATCAGGAAGTTGTCGTCTTGGCCGAAGCTCGGCAGGTTGATCTTCACACCCGCGTCGACAGCCCAACCGGTCTTGTTTTCCTGGCTGTCGCAGTCGACGGCAGTGCCGATCGCCGCGACGCCGCAAGCGCCAATACCGGCAGCGCCCTGCAGCCCGGTGGCCTGGACATTGACGTTGTGAATGACGCCAGAGACCTGGGCCTCGCCCCAGCCCTGCTTGACGTGCAACGCGCCGACGATGTCGGGCCATTTCTGACCGCCGTAGGTGGTGTTGGTGATGCTGGTGCCAAGCGGACCTCCGAGAGCGCCAGCAATGTCGGTGCCGCTGCCGGAGGTGCCGTTCGTGCCCGGGCTCTGCGCCGCGAGGGTGGCCGAGAAGCCGCCGCCGAACGAGGCGGTGTAGGCCAACAGCATCGGCTCGTTGAAGCCCTTCTGGTCGGGGGACAGGAAGTTCGAATAGTTGTCGCCGCCGCCGACGAACGAGAAGAACGAGGCGGCCTTACCGGCGGTGATCCCCGCCCAGCTGACGTAGCACTGGTCGCAGTACGTGGTGTTGGATGTGGAAAGCGGGTCGAAGCCGTTGCCGACGTCGGTCTGGATGCTGATATGGCCGAGCAGCGGGCCGTAGGCGGTGTTGGAGGCAAAGTCGAACGTGAGCTGGGCACGCGCCGACCAGCCGGTCTCGTTCCGATTGAACGTGGTGTTGTTCTGCGCTTGGCTGGCCTGGACCAGGATGCGCTGCGTCCCGCCGACCGAGATCAGCGCGCCGGGCAGCGCCACAACGCTGGGAATGCCGCCGACGGGGAGCGAGAGGGACTGAAGCTGGGAGACGTTCGCCCAGTTGTACTGGGTGCTGAGGTTGCCGCCGTTGAATTGAGCGGTCATGAAGCCCGAAATCTTCAGGCAGGTGTCGGAGCCCGGCAGGGTCCAGCCGGTGATGCCGCCGACGTTGCAGATCTTGACATATTGCGCGACGGGAGCGGCCTTCTTCGTCGGAAGATCGGCAGCCTGCGCGCCGGCGACGGCGACGATGCCGGCCGCCGAACCCAGGAGTATGCTCTTCAGAATTGTCATTTTTAATCCCCAGGCGTCTGAGCAGGCTTGTCGGCCGTGCTCGCTTTGTTGATCATGCTTGCGTTCCTGTGCGGAACGCGCCTCCGTTGTTGGCAAAACGCGCGTCCCAGCTTGCTCTTCCGTCTGCGCCGGCCTAACAGTGTCCGGTTCTTCAACTCCCGCCCGATGCGTTGGACAAATTCGCGTTACGAAACTGACATGAGCGGTTGTCAGAAAAGACCATCTGACAACGGCTCATGTCAAGCGCGCGACTGGAGGGGGCCACGCAATTCGGGGGACTGATGCAAATTGGCAACATGGAACCAACATCGGTAGAGCGTAATTATGGGGGGTTCACGTGCGAGGAGCGCCGCGAGGCGCGGCGCGAACGGCTCATCGACGCGGCGATCCGCGTCTATGGGGAAGTCGGCTATCGAAACGCCACGGTAAAGGCCGTGTGCGCGGCGGCCGGGCTTACCGAACGCTACTTCTACGAATCGTTCCGCAACGGCGAGGCGCTGCTGATCGCCGCCTACGGCGCCTACTCGCGCCGTCTGCTCAGTCGGCTCGAGGCGATCCGCGCGGCGCACCCAGGAACCGCGGAAGAGCGAAGCCTGGCCGTGCTCCAGGCGTATTATCAGGCGTTCAAGGACGACCCTTGCGGGGCGCGGCTGTTCGTGATCGAGATGGCGCGCTTCGGCCCTGCCGTCGACCAGGAGCGCGAGGCTCTGCGTCGCGAATTTGGCGCGTTCTTCATGCGAACAGTCGCGCCTGACGCGAGCGCACAGCCGAAAGACTGCCAATTTGTCTGCGCCGGCGCCGTTGGCGCGACGCTGCAGATCCTGAAGCGATGGATCCACACCGACTATCGGGCGAGCGTCGACGACCTTGCGGCGGAAGCGCTGAAGTTCTGCCGCGTGCTGGCGGAGCCGTCGACTTAGACGCAATGCTCGAGGAACGAGGCCGATTTTCGCATCGGGCCGGATGTTCCGGATTTCCCGCCGACCGGCGGGATTGCGCCAGCCATTCCTCGCGAGCCTCCCGGAGCACTGTCATCGGAATCGTGTCTGGCCGCCGACAACGGCTAAAGCCTGAAGGTCGTCCTCCGCGGCTCGAATGCGACGAGGCGGTGAAACGCGTCGAGGCCTGACAACCTACGGAATTGTGATTTGTCGCGCCGCCGTGGACGCCGTAGCGTCTTCGAGTTGTAGCGGGAGCGGGACGCGCGTCGCAACGGCGCGGAACATTTGCGACGCCCTGTGCGCTCAAGTCAAAAACCGAGGACGTTCGAACCCGGGATCTTTTCGGCCGCGAGGCCGATTCCACAAGGGCAGGGGTGGCGCCATTTTTGAGACCGGCGTGCCATGGCGAATGCAAAGCGTTTCGACGAAATCGATCTCTGGCGCGGAGCGGTGCTGAACGCCGCCTACGCGCGCCGCCTGCTCGGTCGGCTCGAGGCGATCCGCGCGGCGCATCCGGGAACCGCGGAAGAGCGAGCCCTGACCGTGCTCCAGGCGTTCTATCAGGCTTTCGGGGAAGACCTTTGTGGGGCGCGGCTGTTCGTGATCGAGATGACGTGCTTCGGTCCTGCCGTCCACCAGGAGGGCGAGGCTCTGCGTCGCGAATTTGGCGCGTTCTTCATGCGAACAGTCGCGCCTGACGCGAACGCACAGCCGAAAGACTGCGAATTTGCCTGGGCCGGCGCCGTCGGCGCGACGCTCCAGATCCTGAAGCGATGGATCCACACCGACTGTCGGGCGAGCGTCGAGGAACTCGCGGCGGAAGCGCTGAAGTTCTGCCTCGTGCTGGCGGAGCCGTCGACTTAGACGCAATGTTCCGGGAACGACGCCGATTTTCGGATCGTCGTCGGAGAAGAACACGCGCTCGCGCCGGTTTCCGCGCTCACATGACGTGATGCGGCAGGTCAAGGACGACGTAACGGGCGATGCGTGTCTTGGCGAGGCGGCGCGGGTACGAGGGTGACTAACGGACGTAATGAGGTAATGAAGCAAGTGTCACCGTATTTCCGTATTCCCACCGTATTCCCCGCGTAACCCGAAACAGCGCGCTGAGCGACGCCGCGCTGAGCGACGCCAACGCGTTACCGGGGTGGACTATTCTGTTGGATGGCCGAAAGGGCGAGCATTGCCTTAACCGCGCGCTTGAAGTCGCGGCGGCTGCTGATAGCCCATATGTCGTCGAAGGAGGCCGCTTTATGGGCTGCGTCGATCATCGCGTCAGTAGGGTTTGTTAACGGTCGCAATGCCGCCACTGCCAATCGTCGATACCTTGCGGGTTCAGCCTGAAATTCGCTGCCGTCCGCCTCGGCGATGGCGTGAGCGATTTGGTCAATCATGTTCATGGGGCACCGCAGAGTCTTCGCGAAATCTAAGGTAACGCTGTAAGACCGTCGAGCGGGCGGCGGGGGCTGGTGCTGGTTGAGCGTCCGCGCGCATCTTGCGGACCGCGACGACGAACTCGTCAGCCTCGGATTGCCGCTCATTTTGCCGATCCCGTCGAGACGGCGCCGTCGGCCGAGGCGCTATCGACACTGCGGCCGAGGCGACGGCGCGGGAGAAGCCAGTAAAGTCCGAAAATCGTAAGGACAAGCTCGCGCGGGATCGAGCGCGACACTCCGGTTTAGGAAAATCTGTTTGAGCGACTGAACATGGAGTGTTGTGTTGAACCGGGACGCGACGCGGCTTTCTCCGTCATCGCGAGGAGCCCAATGGGCGACGTGGCGATCCAGTGGCCGCCGCCGCTGACGCCTGCGAGGCAGGGCCAGCGGCACACGCGCAAGAAGGTCCTCATCCTCTGTTCTTTTGGATCGCCGCGTCGCTTCGCTCCTCGCGATGACGCCGGGCGGCGCCTGAGGAACGCGACGAGACGGTGAAACTCGCCGGGCCCGATAACATACGGGATTGTGATTTGTCGCGCCGCCGTGGACCCTGTAGCCTCTCCCGGACGCTCCGGTTACGGGGACGCGCGTCGCCAGGGCGTGGAACAATTGGTGTGGAACAGGTGCGCCACCCTGAGCGTTGAGAGCCGGAAGCAGAACATCCAAAATCAGGACATCTTCGGTCTGAGGGCCGATTCCGCACGGGCAGGGGTGGCGCCGTTCTTGTGACAGGCGTGCCATGGCGAATGCAAAGCGTGTCGGCGACATCGATTTCTGGCGCGGAGCGGTGCTGATCGCCATCCTGGCCGATCATATCCCGGGCAATGTGCTCGAATCGGCGACGCCGAGGAACTTCGGGCTCTCCGACAGTGCGGAGGCCTTCGTGTTTCTATCGGGCCTCTCCGTCGGCCTGATCTATGCGCCCCGCGTCCAGTCGCGCGGCCTCCTGGCGGTGACGCGCGCCTG
The DNA here is from genome assembly GCA_963822215.1 of uncultured Alphaproteobacteria bacterium. Taxonomy (GTDB): domain Bacteria; phylum Pseudomonadota; class Alphaproteobacteria; order Rhizobiales; family Beijerinckiaceae; genus Roseiarcus. The sequence continues at coordinate 10,039 of CAWGGX010000010.1, read as the reverse complement.
CCTGCAGCGGGCGGCGAAGCTTTATGGCGCGCACATCGCCCTCACCGCCGCGGCGCTCGCCATCTTTGCTTGCGCCTATTGGATGAGCGGCGTCCCCGACCTCGTCGCGGCGCATGGCCGGTCCTACATCTTCGAGCAGCCCCTGGCGGGCCTCGCGGGCGTCGTGGTCCTCAGCCACCAGCTCGGCTATTTCAATATTTTGCCGCTCTATATCGTGCTCATGCTCTGGGCGCCGCTGGGGCTCATGCTTGTGACGCGCGACGTCCGGCTCGCGCTTACGGCCTCCGTCGGGCTCTACGTGGCCTCGCGCGCGCTGGGCGTTCACCTGCCGAACTGGCCGGAGCCGGGCGCGTGGTTCTTCAACCCCTTCGCCTGGCAATTGATTTTCACCCTCGGGCTCGTTTCGGCCGTCGTCTGGCGCAAGGGGCCGCCGCGCGCGACCCCTGGCCTCATCGCGCTCAGCGTCGTCGTTCTCGCCCTCTCCGCCTTCGTGGTGACCGGAGTGGCCGGCGCGGCCCCGGGGCTCCGCGACGCCGCCTTCTCCCGCCTCGACGTGGCGAAGCAGGATCTCGGCCTCGCGCGGCTCGCACATTTCGTGGCGCTCGCCTACCTTATCGGGGTCACGCCGCAGCTGAAGCGCCTCGCCGACAGCGCCTTCGGTCACGCCGTTCAGCGCCTCGGGCGCAATAGCCTGCCGATTTTCGCCGCCGGCTGCGTCATCAGCGCGCTCGGACAGGCGATGCTCGGTGCGACGCATGGCCGCGCCCCGGGGGGGATTGAGGAATGTGTCGGGTTCGCGTACACGGTTGCAGGCATTGCCCTCCTGTTCGCTCTGGCCCGATGGATCGAGTGCAGAAACACGCCTGTTTCCCCTACTTCCGCAGCCCTTCCTTTCGGGGCCGCTTAAGCAGCGTCGCACTGGCGATCGGTTTTGGCCTTATGACTTTTGGCGGCGCGCACGCTCAGGCGGACGCATGCCCGGCCGTCAAGTCCGCGTTCGACGCCAAAGCCGCCAACCTCGTCCATCTCGACAGCGGGCCGGACCGGGTGCTCGACATCCTGGCGATCGGCTCGTCGTCCACCGAGGGGGTGGGGGCGAGCGCGCCGTCGCGAACCTATCCGGCGCAGCTGGCCGAGGAACTCACCCATGAGGACGGGATCGCCGCTGAGGTGAAGAACGCCGGCATTGGCGGCGAGCTTGCGGTTAAGACGCTGCAACGCCTCAAGGCGGCGCTGAAGACCGCCCGGCCGGAGCTGGTGATCTGGCAGGTGGGAACCAACGACGCGATCGTCGGCGTGGACGAGGCGCTGTTCCGCGCCACCGTGGAGAGCGGAATCGCGGCCGTGCGGGCCGCGAGCGTCCCGCTTGTCCTGGTCGGCCCGCAGTTCTCGCCGAAAATCCCGGATGTCGCCCGCTACCAGCGCTTTGTCGCGATGGTCGACGAGATCGGCGAGCGTCTGCGCGTCCCCGTGCTGTCGCGCTACGCCATGATGAAGCAGGCGGGCGCGAAGACGCTGGCGCTGCTGTCGGGCGACGGCTTGCACATGAGCGACCTCGGCTACCGCTGCCTCGCCCGGGCGCTCGCCGAGGAAATCGAAGACGCCTCGCGGCCCAGCGTGGGCGCGAAACTTTAGGCTGGGGTCGCGAGACTGCCTGGGGACTGCCTTGAGATTGGGGGTGTTAGGCCGCAACCGCTGCTTGCGGGAGCGGGTCGTTGGCAGGCTGGAATCTCTGTCCGAAGCCGGAGCAGAGCGTGCCGTTGTAGACGGCGCTGCGAACCTGAAGCAGAAGATCCGCCCCTCGCCGCGACCAGCGCATCTGCTGCGATTTGTTCATCCGGCGGTTCACCAGAAAATTGGCCGTCCCTTCGGTGATCGCGGTGCCGACCCGCAATCCGGCACGGTACCGCTCGGCGTAGTTGACCAACCAGTCGCTCTGTCCGGTGAGATAACCATCCAGTGCGTGCAAGGCGGTCCACAGCTTTCTCGAAGGCGCAATGGACCTCCGCCGCCCTGGTTCCCCCTGAAAATGATGCATCACTGCGCGGATACGACCGATGCTGATTTGAGCATCCTTGGCTTTGCCATTCCACAGCCTCCACTGCAGGCGCTCGACCTCCGCGACAATCACCGCCTTCGCCGCCACCCGTGCCGGGTCATCCGCTGACAGACCGCCGGCTGTTTGCTCCAGGTGCTGCAGCCGCATGGCGATGTGGAACCAGTCGAGCACCGGCGTCTCGGTGACACCGGCATCAGCCAAAATGCGCCGCAAGCCGGAGCACCCGTCGGTGAACGCGGTCAGCGCCGTGTCCTCGGTTCGCCCGACGGCGTCGAGGCTGCGGCGGATCAGCACTTTGATGTTCGTATCGGCTTTGGCGACGGCGCCGAAGACCTGCCGCCCGCCATTCTCCGTTTCAACATTGCCGATCCGCACCTCCAGACGCCGCTCGCCGTCCTCGCAGCTGCGGATGAAGGTCGAATCCAAGGTCACGATGATCGACGGAGCCGCCGGATCAGGCCGCGCCGCGGCCTGATCCCGAAGCTCCGCACCAATTTTCAAAGTGCGCAAACGCAAGGTCTCCGGGTCGTTTCCGGCGTCGACCGGGAACATTTGCCGCAGCACGTCAGCAGCCACCCGGTAAGTCATCAGGGCAGACAGATGCGCCTGAAGCTGATCCAACTCCGGCGTCGAGCGGCAATACGATGGCCAACCATGGCCGGCTTCGTTGCCGCCGCACCCGGCACAGCGAAAGCGGGGAAGCCGCACCGTGACCTGGCCGAAAAGTGTCGCGACCGCATGGTCCCGGTAATCCTTCACTCGGCACACCTCGCCACAGCTTCGGCAGTCCGGCCGCCGAACGGCGTGGCCCTTGGCCTGCGCCGCGACGATCTCCTGTTGGAGGCCGGCCAGCAACAGCTTCCCTTCGGCCAGGGTCAACCCTAAGTTGGCGATATCACCGAGATCATCAGGCCGGTTGATCTTCAAGACGTCGGCGCACTGTCTCTCACCGTCAGCTCCGGTTTTCACCAACCTCACAATCCAAGCCACGCGCCTACCCCCGATCAGAAGATCAGACGCGAAATTACCGCTTCGGCGCCCGCACCCCCAATCTCCAGGCAGTCCCCACCAAACCCGCCCAATCGGTTAAGTTCGGCTAATTGCGAACGCGGATGTTCAAGGAGCTCGCGCGGCCGCGAATGGAAACCGTCATCGGAGCATATATCCCGGCGTCAACCCCCGCGAGCGGTAGGGTCGCGTGCGCGGCCGCGAACACATCCTCTGAAACGACCACGCGGCAATGCTGCTCCTTCGCCACCTCCAGCAGCCTGCTTGCGACATTGACGGTGTCGCCGGAGGCGGCGATCTGCTGATGGGTCGGCGAACCGAGACGGGACAGGATCGCCGGGCCGAAATGAACGCCGATGCGAAAGTCGAGGCGATCCCGCGCCGCGGGCGGCAAAGCCGCCATCCAGGCGGCAACCGACACGTTAAGACTTTCGACCGTGGTCAATGCCCGCGCCGCGTCATCGAGCTGCGGCCGGGGCAATCCAAAGACCGCCAGAACCCCATCGCCCATATAGTCGATCACGATGCCTCTGTGCGCTGTCACGTCCCGTTCCACCAAGGTCTGCATGGTCTGAAGCAAATCGCGTGACAACTCGGGTCCCAGCGCCTCTGCGACTCCCGTAGACCCTGACAAATCCAGGAACATCACCGCGACGTCCTGTCGGACAGGCTTGTCAAGAAATTGCGGCTCCTTGAGCATGTGGTCCAGCAGAAGCGGAGACTGAAACTTGGCCAGCATCGCCTTTTCCGCGGCTGACTTTCGTCCGGCCTCACGCTCGACGAGGAACCGGCCGCCGGTATAGCCGGCGAGCAGAGGAATGCTAGTCGCCAGAGGCAGCGCCATACTGAGCCAATAGCCGTTGACGAAGGCGATAAAGACCCCTGCCGCCCAAAGCGCGAAGACCAAAACGGCAAGGGCGAGCCCGACCGCGGCCCGGCGCATCGCCATGAGCGCGATCATTGCGACGGGGAGCCCGGCCGCCGTCGCCGCATCGATCCGACGGGTCGACGGCGTCCGCGCCAAAGTGTCTCCGCTCAAGAGATTGCGGATCGCGGTCGCGAAGATCTCGGCCCCTGGCGCGACCCGGTCGAATGGCGTCGCAAACGTGTCGCCGAGGCCCGCCGCAGTCATCCCCACGACGACAACCTGATCGCGGAGGGATTCCGCATCGAGGTCGCCTCGCAGGAGCCTCGCGGCGCTGTATCGTCTAAAGCTGCCCGCAGGCCCGTAGTAGCGAATCGGCAAATAGTAGCCCAAGTCCGTCTTCGCTGTTCGACCTGCGAGCTTGATCCGGTCTGGGCCGAAGACAGGGTTGGCTCCAACCGCGACCGATACAGCCGCCAACGCGAAAGACGGCGCCACGCCGTCGGGGATTTCAAAGATCATCGGAACGTATCGCGGGATTCCGCTCGAGTCCGTCGACACGTTCGCGAGTCCCGTTTGCGTGGCGTCCCGGATCGCGTCGGTCGGCCAAAGAACCTCCGAGGGCTTGGGCGCGAAAGACAAGTCTCCCGACAGCGCCGATACCCCTGACGGAGGCTGTTTGCCTAAAAGGTCGACCTCACCAAAGATTCCGATCGAGGCGACGACGCTCGGCGTCGACCTAAGGGCGTCGGCGAGTTCTGAACTGGACCCTATTCGTGGGACCACGGGAGGTCGGATTTAAGGTGTAATCTCGCCTGCCCTTGTCTTTCATGAATCAAGCCGTTTCTTGCTGCTTCTGCCTCTGCTGTGGGTATGTGGGCAACGCGTTTGCGTTGTCCAAGCGAAGCGGCATATCCACAGCCCTCGCCGCCGCCTCGGTCTTGTCCATGCCGGCGCGCCACACCGCCATCGGCATCTGGTTGTTCATCGCCTGGTGCGGGCGCCGAAAGTTGTAAAAGGTCATCCAGGAGCCGATGCCGGCCCGCGCCTCGCGGCCGTCGGCGTAGGCTTTCAGATGCACCTCTTCATACTTGATGGAGCGCCACAGCCGTTCGATGAAGATGTTGTCCATGAAGCGGCCGCGTCCGTCCATCGAAATCGCGACGCCAGCCGCCGCGAGCTTGCCGACGAAAGCCTCGGCGGTGAAAGTGGAGCCCTGATCGGTATTGAAAATCCTCGGCTTTCCGAACCGAAGCAGCGCCTCCTCCAGCGCCGCCGCGCAGAAGCTCGCGTCGTTGGTGTTCGACAGCCGCCACGCCAGAACCGCCCGGCTGGCCCAGTCGATGATCGCCACCAGATAGAGGAAGCCGCACGCCATCGGGATGTAAGTCACGTCGGCCGCCCACACATGGTTCGGCTCGGTGATCGCCAGGCCGCGCAGGAGATAGGGATAGATCTTGTGGCCGAGGGCGGCCTTGCTCGTGCCGGGACGCGGAACCAGCGCCTCGATCCCCATCGTGCGCATCAGACGCCGCACCCGCTTGCGGTTGACTCCGCAGCCCTCCTTGTTGAGTTCAAACGTCATCCGACGCGATCCGTAGAACGGCAGCTCCAGATGCAGTTCGTCGATCCGCCGCATCACCGCCAGATCGTCCGCCCCGGGCTCTGGCTTGGGGCGATAGATCCCCGAGCGCGCCACATTCAGCAGCACGCATTGCCGACGAACCGACAAATCCGCCGGGCGCTCCACCATCGCCCTTCGATCGGGCGCGCTCATCGCCCTGGCCTCCTGGCCAAGAAATCCCGTTCAACCGTCAGCTGGCCGATCTTGGCGTAAAGCCTGGCCGCCTCACGTTCGCGCTCCTCCTCGCCATCGCCCGAAACGCTCGCCCCGCGCGCGAACAGGCTCGCGACATTGTCGAGAACCTGCTTCTTCCAGGCATAAATCTGGTTCGGATGCACCCCGTGCCGCTTCGCCAGATCCGGAACCGTCGCATCCTCGCGAAGCGCCTCGAGCGCAACCTTCGCCTTGAACGCCGCATCAAACTTCTTGCGTGACTTCATCATTTTCTCGCTCCGTCGGTTGCGACAGAGCAGGACATTTCACACCTTACCCAATGGTCCTAAATCCGGGGTCCAGTTCATTCCGCGTCCGGCTTCGCGCCCTTGGAGTCAGGGAAGGCGATATCGAGTGCGACCGCCCGAGGATGGAAGTCCGCAATCGCAAGCACGATCCGGGCGAGCGTCTCTCGCGTCAGATTGTGGCCCTCGGGTTCACTGAGCGTCTGGTCGTCGATGGCGACGATGACCACGCCGGGAGGCGCCGGTCGCGCGCCTGCCAGAAAAAACCGCCAGTCGAGGGTCAGATCTTCGACCCGGTCCAGGCCTGAGGCGACGCCCATCGTTTGTTTGAGGCCGAGCCAAGCGCCACACACAAGCGCAGCCGCAACGAAGACGCTGGTCAGTAGCCTTGAGGCTGTAGCGCCCTCAAGCCGCATCTACTCACCGAAGCGCGACAGAAGAGCGCGCACCCTGGCTTCCCCCCATTGCTTCTGCGTCAGCGACGTGTCGCCTCCCGAGATGTCGACGCCCCGCCCCTCGGTGAGAATGACGTACTGATTGAGGCGACGGCTGGTCACGGCGACTGCGCCTTCGAGGACGAGAGTGGAGGTTCTCTTCGCACTGACCTCCATCGCCCATTTCGTGCCCCGAACCGCTGCGATGGCAAGCGGCGTGAGGATTTGAAATTCGATTTGCTGACTGTCAGGATGAAACTCGATCAGCAACGCGCCGTTGTCGAGGCGAATCGCTGCCGGGAGTTGACGACCTGTCTTATAGAGCGGCCAATAGTTTGTGCCGTGGGCCGGACGCACCGTGAGCTCCTGGCCACACTGCAATATCTTTTCGGAGGAGTCGCGTTCGCTGGGGGCCAGCGCACATGCGCCGGCGGCCAAAGCGAATTTAGATCCGGGGAGAGCCGACTCGATCAAAGCCGTCGCAACAAGGATTGCCGCGAACAGCTTGCGCCCGGGTGTCATGTCGCACCTCAGCATTGAGTCTCCTCCGAACGTTTCCTCTTTCCGTTCTGACCGACGTCACATTGATTGGGGGACCGCACCGCTCGAGCCACGAGTGGGTTTGATCCCGTCAGCAGCGGCGAGACGGCTGTGTCTGACCACGTCTGCAAGCAGAATCGCGGCGATCTGCATGGTGTCGCTCGTCTGCTCGCGTTTCGTTCGCCTGCGATGCTGTGTTCCCTCCTCGATCGTTTTCAGAATTTGATGCGCAGGCCCACCGTCGGATCGATGTTCTGGGTCCCCAGGAAGCCGTTCGCGAGGCCACGATAGACGTTCGACAGCGCAACGCCGGCGTACAGGTCGACGCGTTGGACCGGCCTGTAGTCGATCAGGAACGAGAACGCATCGAATGTTCCGGCGCAGGAAGCGCTGCTGGTATAGATGCCCGTGCCTGTGCAGGGCGTGGTGGAGAAATTGTTCTGCTGAGCGTAGTAGATCGCACCGATTAGATCGAGCGTGTCATTTACAGCGTATTTCGCGCCGCCCCAGAAGACATTGTAGATCCTGTTAATATTGTAGGCGTTGGTGGTTATCCACACCGTCGGGAATGTCTTGCTCCCAATAATGTTGCCAGGCACGTTATAGCCGCCGATTGTTTCGAAGCCATCCGGATAGTCATCACTCGGGTTGGCGTTGCGGAAATATTCATAGCCGCCAAAGAGGTTGACAGCGCCCCACGTGTATTTGGCGAGGAGCAGGACCCCGGTGTTGTTCGACAGCGTCGCCTTCAGATCGTCGGTGTTGTAGAAGTTCGGGACGCCATTGACGCACCCGGTCTCACCCGCGAAGGGGCCCTTCGTGAGGACGGCGCACGATCCGTTGAAGATGCTGGTGATCACCCCGTCCTTAGCGTAGCTGCCGACGCCATCAAGTGACAGAACCCCGCCGAAGAGGCTAAAGTCTCCGCCGATCTGGCCTTGCCACATTGAGGCCGAGCCGTTGCCCTGGTCGTAACCGCCGATCTGGGCGAGTCCGGCGGCGCGGAAATTCATGAAATCTAAACGATACTTGATAGCCGTGTTGGAACGGGCGAGCTCAGTGTCGCCGAAACCCGCATACATGCCGGTGAAGCCGAACGGGGAGAACGCGTAGGCGCTGCCCATCGGATCGTAGGCGATGAGGCCGTCGAGCGATAGCGTGTTGACGCGCCCGCCGGTCAGCGTGCCATAGGTCCAGTTGTGAAACCCGATGAACCCTTGCGAATTGTCCCACTGGCCTGCCCGGCTCGAGTCGCCGTTAGCGCTCTGTAGGACGAGCGCCTTGCCATTGTTCATGACTTGCGACCGCTGCGAATTGGCCAATTCGCCCGAAATCGGATCGAACCCGGCTTCCACCGTTCCGATGATCGACCAGCCGTAGCCGATCGGTTCGCTCATCTTGATGCCGATGACCGACTGGTTGATGTTGTTGGGCGACCACAGCCATTTCGAGCCGTTGCTTTGCTTGCTGATCAACCCTTGCGTGCCGTTAAAGACCGCCGGGTTCCACGCGGCCCCTTGGCTATAATAGCCGAGCCCCGCGTCGAGGGTCGCGTAGACGGTGAAGCCTGCGTAGCTCAGCGGGCAATCGGCCGCGGTCGAATCAAGCCAGGTCCAGAAGCTGGCGAAGCATCCCGGCGCCAGAGTTGGAGCGGGGCCCTTGGTGGTCGGCAGGTCTGCAGCATGGCCCACGCCCGCCAAGCCGACTGCCGCCACCAGGAAGAACCCGAATCTCTTCATCATCCCCACTTCCAGTGGTCGCTAACCTGCATTATGCATCACGGGTTGGCGGGTGTAGTCTAAGCAACTGAATTTGCGTAGAATCTGGTTGTCGAAGCCGATTCGCGCGATTTCAGCTGAGCCACACCCGCCATGAACGATTCTATGCTGCCGCTGCCCGGTCTGTCATCGGTTTCGTTCAAATCGGTTGTGGTCAAATTCGACGGCGGTCTGCTTTCGTCCGACGGCGGCGTGCTGGCGTTGCGCGAAATCGAACAGCGGTTTCGGGTCGCGGATCGGCTTGCCGCGTGCCTGGTTGATCGCCGAGCGCCCGATCAGATCACCCATAGCCTGTCGGACATCATTCGCTTTCGACTGTTGATGATCGGCGCCGGCTACGAGGACGGGATCGACGCCAATTCCCTGCGCAGCGACCCGATGTTCAAGATGGCGCTCGATCTGACGCCGTCGGATCGGGAGTTGTGCTCGCAATCGACGATCTCGCGATTGGAGAACCTGCCGGACGTTCGCGTCCTGTTGCGGATGGGTCGCGCGATGGTCGATCTCTATTGCGAGTTGTTCGCCAAGGTTCCCAAACGGATCACGCTCGATATCGGGGACTGCCTGGAGATTGGGGGTGCGGGCGCCGAAGCGGTAATTTCGCGTCTGATCTTCTGATCGGGGGTAGGCGCGTGGCTTGGATTGTGAGGTTGGTGAAAACCGGAGCTGACGGTGAGAGACAGTGCGCCGACGTCTTGAAGATCAACCGGCCTGATGATCTCGGTGATATCGCCAACTTAGGGTTGACCCTGGCCGAAGGGAATTTGTTGCTGGCCGGCCTCCAACAGGAGATCGTCGCGGCGCAGGCCAAGGGCCACGCCGTTCGGCGGCCGGACTGCCGAAGCTGTGGCGAGGTGTGCCGAGTGAAGGATTACCGGGACCATGCGGTCGCGACACTTTTCGGCCAGGTCACGGTGCGGCTTCCCCGCTTTCGCTGTGCCGGGTGCGGCGGCAACGAAGCCGGCCATGGTTGGCCATCGTATTGCCGCTCGACGCCGGAGTTGGCTTCTGCCTCTGCTGTGGGTATGTGGGCAACGCGTTTGCGTTGTCCAAGCGAAGCGGCATATCCACAGCCCTTGCCGCCGCCTCGATTTCGTCGATGCCGGCGCGCCACACCGCCATCGGCGTCTGGTTGTTCATCGCCTGGTGGGGGCGGCGAGAATTGTAAAAGGTCATCCACGAACCAATGCCGGCCCGCGCCTCCAGGCCGTCGACGTAAGCTTTCAGATGCACTTCCTCGTACTTAATCGAGCGCCACAGCCGTTCGATGAAG
>CAWGGX010000009.1:0-1025206 GCA_963822215.1 uncultured Alphaproteobacteria bacterium | reverse complement strand
ACACCCGGAGGCCCGCGCCATAGGCGACGCTGAGCGCGGCCTTGTACTTGAGGCTCGGCGCGGCCTCGAGGAGACGCGCCACCTCCTCCTGGCTCAGGACGACCGGCGCCTTGCGCGGCTTGGTCACGGTCCTCAGAGGACGAACGAGATCGGGCTTTTCGAGCGTCACGGTGAAAAAGAAACGCAGTGCGGCGATGGCGGCGTTGATCGTTCCGGGGCTGGCCTGCTGCTGCGCCATATGCAGTTGATAGCGACGAAGATCCTCGCTCGTCGCCGTATCCGGCGACCGGCCGAGGAAGGCTGCGAACTTCCTCACGTTGCGAACGTAGTCCCTCTTCGTGTCTTCGCTGAACCGGCGCGCCGTGATGTCGTCGATCAGGCGCTGACGCAGCGGGCTGACGGGCTTCTTGGACATGGAAAGCTCCTGTCTCGCATGGGGTGGAACCCCACGATCTTGAGACAGGCCTGTGCTTTCGCGTTGTCCGTGCCCGTACACCCTCTCCGCTCGCTCGCCGCCCCTACCGCGCGAGCGGTTTAGTCCTCGGGCGGAGTCCGGGCCCCGGAAGCGCCCGTCTCCGCCCGTTTCCTGCCGTTCGCCTAACCGGCGCTATCCGCCCAATTCAGGCGTCCAAGGCCGCGTTCGGCAACGGCAGCAATACGTCGACTCCGGTCCATCGATATGGGAATCATGGGTCAGATCCGGCTGCCCCTTAAGCTTAGATTGAATTGATCGGCCAGACCAGCGGTCCGAAAGAGGCTTATCCCGTTGGCTCAGGTAACCCTTTATAGCTGTTGCTGCGGTCCTCGTAGGCTTCCGGTCGCCACTGACGCCCGAATTACGAAAGGCAAAGAGAGGCGTGTCCTCCGCCAGGGCGAACCAGATGGGCGTCTTGCGCGGCTTGGTGTCCTCGTATTCGCAGAATGACGTGGCAGGGACGATGCAGCGGCTTCCCTTGCCAAGCCATCGCCGCCAGTGCGGACTCTTCACGTTTCGGATGTTCGTCACCGGCTGGCCGCCGAACTGCGGAGGACCAGGCATTCCCCATCGCGCCATATCAAGCTCGCGCTCCCCCTCCTCGCCGACGCGGACGATCGGAGCCATCTGGGCAGAGGTGGCACGTTGCCCGCGCGATCGTGCTTGACCGCAAAGAGATCCCCGATTGCCGATTGGCCCTTGGTCATGCTGTAGAGGTTGCACATGGTCGCCGACTATGGCGCGCTCCGCCGCGAGGGCAAAGCCCGCAAGCGCGCCCTGCCGACGAGATCACTGCGGAGATCGTCTCCAAGCCGCTTATCAAGCATTTGGAGCACGCCGAGTTTGGCGTCATGAAACGTCGGCCGGAGATCGACGCGGGGGGCGCTGTGGCGAGGCTTGAGAACTCCTAACCATCGATAGCGGGGTCTGGCCGCTATGCACAAACATCTGTCACTCGCCGACCACTCGGCGAACGAGTCAAATCGACGCGGAGCGGAAGACGGCAACTTGCTCTTTCCTGAATCTGTTGGATAGTGGTCGAGCGGTCCGCACATGCCGTCGCGAGCGGGGCTATCGATGCGAAACACGCTCATCGCTGTCGCGCTCCTTTCTGCCGCGTCGGCGCAAGCCGATCAATCCGTTCTGACCTACTACGGCGCGCTCGACCGGGCCGGGAAATATGTCGTGCCCGGCCTCACTTATGAGCGCGCACGGGGCTTGCGCCTTGACGACTCGTTCCGTGCCGCTTTTCAGAGCAAGGTCTATGCGCAGCCACTGCTTTGGCGCCGGCCGGGATCGAGCGAGAGCGAGCTCATCGTCGCCACGGAGGACAACGAGGTTTTCGCGCTCGACGCGCGGAGCGGCGCGCAGATTTGGAAGCGTGCGCTTGGGCCGCCCGTTCCGCGCTCCGCGCTACCTTGCGGAAATATCTCGCCGCTCGGCGTCACCGGCGCGCCCGTGATCGATGAACAGCACGCGACGCTCTACCTCGACGCGGCGGTCTTGCGCGCCAACGGGCCGCGCCACGAAATTTTCGCGCTTTCCCTCGCCGATGGCTCGACAGAGCCCGGCTGGCCCCTCGATGTCGCAACCGCGCTCGGCGGGAATTTCGATCCGTCAGTACAGAATCAACGTGGCGCGTTGGCGCTTTTTAAAGGCAAGCTCTTCGTTCCGTTCAGCGGGCACTGGGGCGATTGTGGCGCCTATCACGGCTTTGTCGTCGGCGTTTCCATTGAGGAGCCGAGCAAGGTCACGAGCTTTTCGACGCGCGCGCGGGGCGGCGGCGTGTGGGCGCAGGGCGGCGTTAGCGGCGATGGAGAATCGCTGTTCGCGGTCACTGGCAACACATTCGGCGCGAGCGCATGGAGCGATGGCGAAGCCGTCGTGCGCCTTACTCCCGACCTTGCGCGACCGATCGAAAGCCGCGACTTTTTCGCCCCTTTGGATTGGCGCGACCTCGATCGTCGCGACCTCGACCTGGGCGGGACCGCGGCGATACCGCTTGATGTCCCAGGTCCACACGGCGCCCGGAAGCTGATTTTCGCCATCGGAAAGAGCGGCGAGGCCTATCTTCTCGACCGTGACAGCCTCGGCGGCGTCGGCGGCGCGCTCGCAAGCGCGCGGGTGACCACAAATATCGCCATCACATCGCCGGCGGTTTGGAGCGCCGCCGACGGGGTTTTTGTCGCTCTGCAGGGCAATGGCGCGCATTGTCCGCCAGGTGAGCCGGCGGACGGCCTGATCGCACTGAAAATTCGCGTCGACCCCGCGTCGACAATCGAGACCGCCTGGTGTGCTTCCGTCTCCCGCGCTGGGTCGCCAATCGTAACGACTACCGACGGCCGCTCGGATCCGATCGTATGGGTCGTGGGCGCCGAGGGCGACAACAGGCTCCATGCGTTCAAGGCCGATAACGGCGAGCCGCTAGCAACGCCGCCGGAGACAATGCGCGGCTTGCACCATTTTCAGACGCTCATCGCCGCCGAAGACCGACTTTATGTCGCCGCCGACGGCGCGATCTACGCATTCGCGTTCTGAGAGACCCTACAGCGCACGCGCGGCGTCAGCGTCGCGGACCTGCCGTTTGGAAGGGTCGGTTTGCCAATGTCTGCTCCCGACCCTTTGTTGACCTTCCCGACCGGGTCCAGGAACGGAAGGAATGCGGCAGTCTCCGCCCGTTTGCCAAACTGCGCCTTGGCGTTCAAGCTGGCTTCCTGCATCGTCTCAGTGGAAGCCTTCTGCGGCGCTCACCGCTCGCCCGGGTCTTCGCGGCGCGCGGACATGAGGTCCGCCTGATGTTCCCGGAATATGTCCGAGGCGCATAAGAACGGGTTTCTTCCGGCGAGGTGGACTAGTGTGTTTTCGGCGCTGCCCCCTACGGCTGTTGCGCAAACTTGGGAAAACCGAGGAGGGATACGTAATGTCTGTTGGTCGTGCGAGTGCTACGGATCGCACTGTCCCGCCAGTGAGCCTGAATTGGCGCCTACCAAGCAGGCGTGACGGCCGCACCCTAACTGCCTCCGACATTCGGAATTTGGTCGATCAAGTACTGCCCCCTGGTAAGCACAATACTGCTGATCCGGCCACGCGACGTAAGCTTCAAGCGATTGACCGCTCGTCTCGTTTTTCACCTGAGGCGCTTCTGATCTTTCAGGACCTTCTAGCGCGATTAGGCATTGCTACCGCCAGACCGATCGGATTGCCTCTTAATGACGTTCCATTCTGGCACCGAACAGCCAATCCATTTGCAAGCTACCAATCAACCGCAGACCTTCCTACGCATGCGGATATCGTGATCATTGGGGCTGGACTGACCGGCGCAGCGGCAGCTTATCATTTGAGAAATTCGGGAAGAGCGGTGGTTCTACTCGACCAAGGCGATCCTGCAGGAGAAGCGAGCGGCCGAAATGGTGGCAATTTCGAATTGCTCCCGGAAAACTCGGTTGGCATTTACGAAGGGCTCGCTCCGGGCCGCTTCACCTATATGAAACGGCTCTATCCTCGCGTGCCCGAGGTGGTACTTCGGGCCGTGAGTGAACGGCAAGCATCGCTCGTGCTTGGACTGGCATTGCGCAACCGCGAGTTGCTTAAAGAGACCATTTTGAACGAACGAATTGCCTGCGATTTTTCTCCGAAGGGATGGCTCCACCTCGCAGCAAATGGAAAAGAGGAGCAAGGAATTTGCGACGAGGTGTTGCTGGCTGCCCAGCATGGGCAACGCATTGAAATATGGTCGTGTACGAAGATTTGGGAAGAATTCGGGATCGATTCGGCATTTCTCGGCCGCTTCATACCCGGCGATGGCACATACCATCCGTTTAAGTTCGTATGCGGTGAGGTAAAGAGTGCACTGCGTTCAGGCGTCGCTTTGTATACGCGAACGCAAGTACAACACGTCGTTTCCGACGATGACGGCACGCACCGCATAGTAACCAACCGAGGAACGATAATCGCCGGTGGGGTCATCGTCGCTGCGAATGCATTTACGAGCACACTTTTCCCAGAGCTTGCTGCAATCGTACCCTACCGGAGCCAGATTCTCGTTACCGAACACGTTCCGGACCGCGCCCGCGGTCGCAGCGTGACGTCAGACATTGGACCGGTGTTTTTCAATCAACCAAGAGAGGATGCGCGCGATGGGCGTGCCGGTCTAATCATGGGTGGCGGCGACGAGCGACGGATGAAAAATCCCAGCTCGCGGCGGCGTACTGCAGCAATCCACGCACACCTGCTAGCCCTTCGGGATAGTTTCTATCCTGAGCTCGCTGGGCAACCGCCCTCGGCCGAATGGATCGGGCCGATGGCATTCACACCTGACGGCCTGCCGTGTATCGGCTTCCTGCGACCCGGAGTTGTCATTGCGGCGGGCTACAACGGATACGGTGGCAGCTATGCAACGGCGAGCGGGAGTGCAGCGGCGGAAATGATCTTGAGTGATAGCGTGCTGGACTGGGTTCCGGAGGCGATTTTCTCTCCTCGGCGTCTGATGGGTGACAAACCCTATTTCTTAACGGAACAAAAAGGTCTGTGGCAGGTCGCTAAATCGCTTTGCGATCAACTGCAAGCCGTCAACCGTCGAATTTCAGACGCATTGACGTTCGATCACACCGGAACATTTGTTACCATACTTCCATCCCAACAAGCGTCAAGGCCGCCAGGACAAAGTACATCTTCAGCGTCTATCGAAGTACGGAGCCTTCAGAAGTGTGCCGCATTTGCAAATTACTCCCGCGATGAAGTCTGTAGTCTTCTTCACCTTATGCAGCGCTGGGATCTTAAGAAAAACACGGTGATTTTTACTGAAGGAAGTCCGGGAGGAACCTGCTTTGTAATCGTTGAAGGTAGTGTCAACGTTAGCGTTAACGCGCGCGGTCAGCAGCAACTTCTCGCGATCTTAGGAGCAGGTCAGATCTTTGGACAAATGAGTATCATTGAAAGTATTCCACGATCAGCGACGTGCACCACTCGCACTGACGCAGTCATGCTAGAAATTGGGCAAGCAGAGTGCGAAAACTTATTTAAAACTAGATCTTCTATCGCGCTAAAGTTTCTTTCAACATTTAATGACGGTCTTATTGCAGCATTGCGCGACTCCGATCTCCGTCTCTTACAAATAGAACGCAAAAACCATTATGAGCCTATCAGAGAGCGACGGTTGCGCCGCGTTCTCTAGCCATATTAACTAGAGCTTCGGCCGACAGGCTGGCTCCCCCAAGGCCGGTCTCCATCCTGAACCGGACCGGTCCACGGCGCCATCCGCCCTTCAGGTTGTTCTGCCGGCATTTTGATAGATGCCCTGCTTCAGGCGGTCAAAGCTATTTCGCGCTCCAAAGGAACGGCGGCTTTGGCGCAAACTCCGGTCCTTCCCAAGGCAACTCTCGTCGGCGCGCTTCCCGCCCATTTGAGGCGTCCACGGACGCGATCTCGAAGGGCAGCAATACGTCGGGAGCGGCAGTTCCGCGCAAATGGCGCTCACTCCCCGGCTGCGAGGCGAACGACCCAAGCCCTATCCGTTCATCGGGCCTGTCCGGTGGGGCGGCATGGCCTCCAGCACGTAAAGCGCGACAGATTGATCCTTGCCACGCATTGGCGTCGGGCCGAGCGCCCGGGCTGTCACTCCGGCAGGCAGGGCGACGATGCGGTCCAGCAGCGCCGCCGAGGCGAGGACCCGGCAGTCGGCCTCGCGGCACGCGTCCTGAATGCGCTGCGTCGTGTTCATGGCGTCGCCGATGAGCGCGATCTCCTTTTTGATGAAGCCCAGTTCGCCCACAACGACCGGACCGCAATGAAGCCCGGCGCGGAAATCGGCGCGAAAGCCGAAATCACGCTCGTAGGCTGGGCCGCCCTCGACGAGGCGGTCGAGAGCGGAAAAGCAGGCCCGGACGCAGCCCGCCTCGTTCGGACCTGCAGCGAGTTTCCAACTCGAGATGACCTCGTCACCGACGTATTTGTGGATTTCGCCGCCTCCCTCCAAAATGGCGAGCGACAGGTCGGTCACGAAGCGATTGAGGAACGCGAGGAAGCGCACCTCGCCGAGGCTCTCTGCGATGGCGGTAGAGGAACGCATGTCGATGAAAAGGAAAGCGCGCTCCTCCAAACGGGGGTAGTAATAGCGCCCCGCCACAAAGGCGAAGAGCACGCCGGGGCCGAGCAGATCGTTGATGCCGAACAGCAATATGGTGCAGACGCTGATTGCGATTGAAGCGACGATGTCGGCGCGGCTCATGTTGATCACCAGACCATCACGCGTGAAGAGCCAGTTCATGACGGCGGAGACCAACAGGACGACGCCTGCATAGAGCAAGACGCGCAGACCGAGATAAGCCAGAAACGGCAGTCGGGGGAAAAACGCGCCGGCGTTGCGGCGAAGGACAAAAATCTCGAGCGAAATTAGGGCTGCGCCGATCGAGCCGCCCATGAAAGCGCCTACAACGAACATGCCGTGTTCGAAATAAAGGAGCAAGCCCCCAAGCAGGCAACCGCTAATTGTGACAAACAGGATGCGGCGTAGCGGGGCGTGCGGGATCATCGGCGACCATATCCCAACTTTGGCATCCCCGCTGAGCGTCCACCTGATGTCAAAGCGCTCACGTCCCGCGATCACTACGCGACGACCGCAAGGCATGCGCCCCGCGCAACGCGTCTATAGGGCTGAGATGCGCTTGCAGGCGCAAAGAACGAAGTTGTGACACTCGCTCGATGGTCGCGACCTTCAATGACCGCTTGACGTCGTAAGCGGGAGTTCCCGATAGCGTCAGGATGAGGCTCCTACCAATCTTGAGGAGCCCGTGATGGATGAAATTGGAATTCGAGTTGTTCCCAGACCTTGGAACAAAGGCAAGCGTGTTGGTCAGAAGGCGCCGTTCAAACTCAAAGAAATTTGGGCTATCCGGGTCCGGCTTCAAATTTTCTGTCGAACCCGCGAATTGGCGCTGTTCGATCTTGGCATCGATAGCAAGCTGCGCGCGTGCTACCTGCTTAAGCTGAAGGTTCGAGACGTCTGTCACGGCGAGCGAGTCGCGGCACGGGCGATTGTCGTGCAACAAAAGACATCGAGACCCGTGCAGTTCGAGATCACAGAGCCGACCCGAACCGCACTGGTCGACTGGATTCGGCTGTCGGGCCTCTCGCCTGACGACTTTCTCTTTCGAAGCCGTGTTCGTAGGTCGCCCCATTTGAGCACCCGACAATACGCTCGGATTGTCGACTCCTGGGTCGAGGAGATCGGGGCTTGATCCGGCTGCTTACGGAACCCATTCCATTCGTCGCACGAAGCCGTCTTTGATTTATCGGCGGACTAAGAACCTCCGCGCCGTGCAGCTCCTGCTGGGCCACACGAAGCTCGAGAGCACGGTTCGCTATCTTGGCATCGAAGTAGAAGACGCCTTGGAGTTGGCAGAGCAAACCGAAGTGTAAGATTGTGCTGGCTGAGCCGGATCCATCGCGAGCGGCGCGGCTTGGTCCCGGCTCAAGTCCGACACTGAACGGCCGTTCCGCGCAAAATAGCCGCTGTTCCCCGGCAAGGGCGGTCGGATTCAGAGGTTGACTGGCTCGCATGCTATGATGTGCGCTCGACAGAAGGAGTGAATGGCAATGACGACTGTCGAACGATCCGTCCTCAGGATCGACCAACCGGAGATTCAACAAGGAATGACGCCGCAGCATCGCGTCAGACCACTGATGCCGGCGGCGATGCGGGGAGATTTCGCGGCCACGGACCCGTTCTTGGCGCTGATGGAGGATTGGTTCCCGCGCGGCGTTTTCGGCAAGCACCCGCATCGAGGGATCGAGACCGTGACCTACGTCGTCGAGGGCCGCATCGATCACTACGATAACCAGGGGCATGAAGGCACGATTTTGTCAGGCGACGTGCAATGGATGACCGCCGGCCGCGGACTGATCCACAATGAAATCCCCGCCGAAGGCGTCACCGTTCACAGCCTCCAGCTCTGGGTCAATCTGCCGGCGGCTGACAAAATGACCGCGCCGCGCTACCAGGATCTTGCCGGCGATGCTGTTCCTGTGTGGCGAGAACCGGGCGTGGAGGTTCGGGTTTTCTCCGGCGTATCAGGCAGGGTGACACGGCCGACAAAGAATTTTGTGCGCGTCACAATGGTCGAAATCCGACTCGACCTCGGCGCCTCGGTTCGCCAGGATCTCCCCGCCGACTACAATTCGGTCATTGTCGTCCTGGGGGGCGACGGCGCCATCGGTGCTGAAGGCACGTTCGTCACAGCGGGCGACGTCGCTTGGCTCACGCGCGGCGACAGCGGGAAGGCATCCGAGGTGGCGATCCGAGCGAAGGACAGACCATTGCGCGCTCTGCTCTATGCCGGTCGTCCGTTGCATGAGGCGGTCGTCGCGCGCGGTCCTTTTGTCATGAACACCGAGGCCGAAATTGAACAAGCCTACGCCGACTATCGGGCGGGACACTTCGGCCCGATCTAGCTAGGGCGTCCTGGGCGCGATGTCAGTTGACGAACGTGTCTCCTCGCCCGCGCGCTAGACCAGAAATGGGCGCACGCCACCGCTAGTCTGGCGAGCGGCTACTGGCGGCGCAGTTCCATCTTCCCCCAAAGGCGCCCTCCACCGTCGCGCGATCCCTAAAAACTGCTTCACGCCGGTGCCGGCCGTCTGCTGCGCGCAACTTGCGGCCATCCAACCGAGGCCGAGGAACGATCCGAAGCCGCCATTCGACTAGCTCTCCCACTAATTACCGCCAGTGAACGCGAAAGTGTGTGGTAGCGTGCATACTGCCCGAGGGCTCACGGAAACCCTTAAGACCGCGGCAATTTTGGTCGCGGATGTTGTCGGCTACCGCCAGCTCGCGGCCGCGGAGGAGGACCGCATGCAGACGCAGCTGCGGGAATGGCGAAACGATCTCATTGATCGCCCCACCGACCGTGCGCCATGGCCGGCTCAAGCGGGCCTCATGTTCGACCCGGCAACTCTCAGTCTCCCGAGCCCGCGCCTTATGGCGACTCTGGTGAGCGACGATGTGACATTTCTGGCCAAGCAGGAGCCCGCTCTCGAAGGCCTCCGCCCGGCCGGAGTCCCCGAATGATGAACGCCGCCCGCCGGCTCGCCGCCATCCTCGCCGCCGACGTCGTCGGCTACTCGCGCCTAATGGGCGAGGACGAGGCGGGGACGGCGCGGGCGGTCAGCGAACGGCGCGAGGCCGCGCGTCCGATCATCGCGATCCACGGCGGACGTATCGTGAAGACGACGGGAGACGGCCTCCTGCTGGAGTTTCCTTCGGTCGTCGCAGCGACTGAATGCGCGATCGCGATACAAAAGCTGATGGCCGAGCGCAACGCCGAGGGGCCCAAGGCGAAGCGCGTCGTCTATCTTATTGGCGTCAACCTCGGCGACCTGTTGATCGAGGGCGACGACATCTTGGGCGACGGCGTGAATATCGCCGCGCGCTTAGAGGGCATCGCGGAGCCGGGCGCCATCTGCATCTCCGGTTCGGCTTATGACCATGTTCGCGGCAGGATCGACGCGGAGTTCGTCGATCTCGGCGAGAAGGCGCTCAAGAACATCGCCCAGCCAGTGCGCGTCTACGCGCTTGGGGTCGACGAGATCACTAGAGCGAAACTCTCGACGCCACTAACGCCTGGCCTCCCAATAAAACCAGCAGCGCCGGCGCTGTTGGGGATCGCGGCCTTGCTCATCGTGATTGTGGCCGGCTTGTGTTACTGGCTCATCGCCAACCGTCCTGCCGCCGTTGCCGTTGAGCCGCCCGCGCCCGTCACCTCGCAGGTGCTGGCCGAGGTGGGGCACCTCTCCATCGTCGTGTTGCCGTTCGCCAATCTTTCAAACGACCCAAGCCAGGATTATTTCGCCGACGAACTCACGGAAAACTTGACCACCGACCTGTCGCGCCTCAGCGGCTCCTTCGTGATCGCCCGCAACACCGCCTTCACGTTCAAAGGCAAAAATGTCGACGCCCGGGAAATCGGCAAGGAGCTTGGGGTCCGCTATGTGCTCGAAGGGTCCGTCCAACGCGACGCCGGCCGCATGCGCGTCAATGTCCAACTCATCGACGCGGAAAGCGGCAACCACCTTTGGGCCGAACGTGTCGACAAACCTCTAGCCGATCTCTTCGAAATGCAGGACGAGATCGTTGCCCGCCTCGCCAATCAACTGGGGACGGAACTGACGTCGGCCGAAGCGCATCGGGCCGATCGAGCATCGAATCCCGATTCGATGGACCTCTTCTTTCAAGGACTGGCATGGCTCAATAAGGGCGCCAACGTCGAAAATATGGCCCAGGCGCGTAGCTATTTTGAGCGCGCACTGACGGGCGATCCCGGCAACCTCGACGCTTTACTTGGCGTGGGACGGGTCGACTATTCGGTAGGCGCAGCCTATCTGTCGGACGATCGGGACGCCGGGCTCGCGACGGCCGAGGCAAAGATTGCCAAGGTGCTTTCTCTGAGGCCAAGCGACGCGCTGGCCCACGAGATCATGGGCGGCATCCTGATCGAGACAAACCGAGCCGACCAGGGCATCGCCGAACTCGAGCGAGCGTTGGCGCTCGATCCGAATCTGGCCACTGCTCACGGGTTCATTGGTCTCGCCAAGATATTCGTCGGTCACCCCGAAGAAACTGGGCTCCTCGCTCAATTGAGTGGGTAAGGCTGGTTTTGGGTTGGCTTGGGGAGCGATTGGTTGGGATCGAGTTTATCGTGGGGCGATGCGAGACACCGATCTTTTCCAGTTGGCCCTTGGGTTGAAGTCGCCTTGGATGGTGACGCGAGCCGAGTTTGCGATCTCGGATGGCCAGCTCGATTTGTACGTGGATTTTGGGCGCGGGAGCCGGTTCGCCTGCGCGGAGTGCGGCGGCGAGGGTTGCGCGGTTCACGACACGAAGGACGAGACGTGGCGGCATCTGGACTTCTTCCAGCATCGCACGCTGTTGCACGCTCGTGTGCCGCGCGTGCGCTGTCCGAAATGCGGAGTGCGCAAGGCCGCCACGCCATGGGCTCGAGCGGGTTCCGGGTTCACGTTGTTGTTCGAGGCCTACGTGCTGGCGCTGGCCAAGGCGATGCCGATCGCGAATGCGGCCAAGCGGCTCGGCGAGCACGACACGCGCTTGTGGCGGATCGTCGACCATTACGTGTGGCAGGCGGTGGAGGCGCTGGATTTGTCTGAGGTGCGGCGCATCGCCGCCGACGAAACCTCGGCGCGGCGCGGCCACGATTACATCAGCCTGTTCGTCGACATGGCGCAGCGCAAAGTCGTCTACGTGGCCGACGGCAAGGACGCCGCGACGGTGAAGGAATTCGCCGATTTCCTGGAGGCGCATGGCGGCAAGCGCGAGGCGGTCACCGACGCCAGCATCGACATGGGGGCGGCGTTCGAAGCGGGGATCAAGGCGAATTTCGACAACGCCGAGATCACGTTCGACAAGTTCCACGTCATCAAACTCGCCAACGAGGCCGTCGACGAAGTGCGGCGTCAGGAGGCGAAGAATAATTTCCAGATCAAGGGCCGGCGCTACATCTTCCTGAAGAACGTCGATCATCTGACGCTGGAGGAAAAGGAGGCGCTGTCTCGATTGGAAGCGCTGAACCTGGACACGATCCAGGCGATGCAAATCCGCATGAACCTGCAACAGCTGTTCACGATGGACGCCAAGACCGCCCGACGCTTCCTCGATCGCTGGAACACCTGGGTTCAGGTCTGCGATCTCGGCCCGATGAAACGATTGGCCAAGACGATCATGGCCAAGGCCGAGGGCATTCTCAGATCAATCGCCACCGGCCTTTCCAACGGCGTCCTCGAAGCCATCAACGGCAACGTCCAGGCCGCCAAGCGCAAGGCCAAAGGCTACCGGACCAAGCGAAATCTCAAAGCCATCGTCTACCTCATCGCCGGAGACGTCCTGGCCAATTCACCCACTTGAAATAGCGACGAGCCAGAAACTGGAGCCCATGAAAACGAAGCCTTGCGCCTCTCTCCCCGCGATAGTTTCGCCTGGCTCTGGCTGCACTTTGCGGGCGCCGCGAAAATGAATCTGGGTGCCGAGGAGGAGGCAGTCGCATTGTTTCGCCGCTCCATCGAGAACAACCGGACTAACCCGCTAACCCATTTCTTCCTCGCCGCAACGTTGGCGAATCTTGGAAGATTGGAAGAGGCGCGAGCTGAAGCCAAAGCCGGCCTCGCGCTCGACCCAGGCTTCTCGATTCGTCGCTTTCGCAGCGGGCGTGAACAGGGCGAATTCCTAGAGGGAGGCATGCGCAAGGCCGGCGTCCCCGAGCAATGACCGACGCGCGCCGCCTCGCGGCGAACCTCGCCGTTGACGTGGTTGGCAACTCCAGGCTCATGGGCGAGAACGAAGCTGGCACCGCGCATGTAGTGCGGGAACATCGCAATGGGACAGGTCCGATTACGTTCATTGCGCATGACTACTTTCCCCGCCCCCCTCAACGGCCGCGTCGCAATGACCGGTCTACGTCGGCACCGGCCGTCCGCAGTCCGCAAGAAGCCGCCAATCGCCGACCGCTTTACCAACAGGACATAGCCGATCCTTTGCTGCCCTTCCCTGTAGCCCCGGTACAACAGGAGGGCGCAACCACCGACCATTCCGGAAACAAGCGACGAACCTGTCGATTCCGTAGGGCACAGCGCCATCGGCGCCTGGACGTCAGATCTCGAACTCGACGCCGATCTCCAAGACCTGCGAACTCGGGATCCTGAAATAGGCGCCGGGGCGCTGAGCGTTACGGTGCATGAAGGCGAAGATCGCTTCGCGCCAGCGCGCCAGCCCGGGGCGCTTGCCGAGCGGGACGACCGTTTCGTGAGTGATGAAATAGATCGCGCGGCCGAGGTCGAATTCCTCGATCTCCCCGCGCGCCATTGCGTCGGCCAGCTGTTGCGGCACGTCCGGCTGCTCCATGAAGCCGAAGCGCAGCTCGACCCGCGTAAGGCCTTCCTCGATCGGGGTGACCTTGACTCGCTCGTGATCCGGCTGGCGCGGTATCTGCGTCACGACGATGGCGACCAACACTACGTTCTGGTGCAGGACGCGGTTACAATTCACGTTGTGCGAAAGGGCAACCGGCACACCCTTGGTCATACGGCCAAGGACAATGGCGGTTCCTGGAATGCGGGTCGGCGGGGCGCCCCGCAACCCCTCGAGAAAATCATACGTGCGCTCGCGGATCTTGATCCGCACCTCGTCCATGACGTCTCGGCCCTTTCGCCACGTCAGCATGAGGAACGAGATCACAAAGGCGATCAGCAGGGGGAACCAGCCGCCGTCGATGAGCTTGGTCGAGGTCGAGGCGAAGAACAGGAAATCGAGCGCCAGCAGGCCGCCGTTGACCGCATAGACGACGAGCGGGTTGTGCTTCCAGTGCAGCGCGACGAACGTCGCCATCAGGGTCGTGATCACCATGAGGAGCGACACTGCGATGCCGAACGCCCCGGCCAGCGCATCGGACGATCCAAAGCCGATCACCGCCGTCAGCGTTCCGGCGGCGAGCGCCCAGTTGACGAAGGGGACGTAGATCTGACCGATCTCGCGGCCCTCCGTGTGAATGACGTTCATGCGCGGCAGGAAGCCGAGGTTGATCGCCTGCTGGGTCATCGAATAGGCGCCCGAGATGATCGATTGCGAGGCGATGACGGTTGCGAGCGTGGCTAGCACGATCAGCGGGAAGTGCGCCCATGACGGCGCGAGCGCGTAGAACGGATTGTCCAGGACCTCCGGCGAGTTGGGCTCGGCGAGAAGGAGCCCCCCTGGCCGAAGTAGCACAGCGTTAGCATCGGCAGCGCCACGCCGAACCAGGCGACCCGGATCGGCAGCGGCCCGAAATGGCCCATGTCGGCGTAGAACGCTTCACCGCCCGTCACCGCGAGAAAGGCGCCGCCGATCACCGCGAGAGCCAAAGGCCCCGCGCTCCACAGGTAGGTTACGGCCGGCAACGGGCTCAGCGCGGCGAGCACCGCAGGCGATCTGACGATCCCGCCGACGCCGAGCGCGCCCGCGACGACGAACCAGACCAGCATGACGGGCCCGAACAGGCCGCCAACAAAGGACGTGCCGTAGCGCTGGATGATAAAGAGCCCGGCGAGAATGACGACGGTTAGGGGCACGACGACGTGCTCCATGTGCGGCGCATAGAGCTTGATCCCCTCGATCGCGGAGAGAACCGAGATCGCCGGCGTGATGGCGCCGTCCCCATAAAGCAGCGTCGCCCCGATGAGGCCGACCACCAGCAGCGCGGCGCGCCGCGTATTGCGCTTCGCCCGGTGCGGGTTGACGAGCGCTAGCAGGGCCAGAATGCCTCCTTCGCCGTGGTTGTCGGCCCGCATGATCAGGATCGCGTACTTGATCGAGATGACGACGATCAGCGACCAGAAGATGAGGGACACGATGCCAAGCACCGACTCCGGCGTAACCTGACCATTGGGGTTTGCGGTCTTGGCCGCGACGTCGAGGGTGTAGAGCGGGCTCGTGCCGATGTCGCCGAACACCACCCCCATGCAGGCGAGCGACGCCCACGCCAGCGAATGCCCTCCCTCGTCGGCCGTTCCCGTCCCTGCTTTCGCCATCGCACTCATTCGAGCGCCTTTTTCGCCGGAGTGGTCGCGCGGGCTGCTACCGCCGAGCAATCGCCCATCTAACGACGCGATTAATGTGCGCCGCCGCGGTCCAGCGGTCAACGCGAGGTTTCACAGAGCGTTCTCCCTGCGGCGAAGCCGGCCCCGAGAAAAACTACGGGCATCCGCCTAGAAGTGGGACTATCGGCCTCAAAGAGACACCCGCAATCTCTCATTAGGGCGGACTCCGCGGCTTCGACGTAGGTCCGCTTCCTCGCCCGGGTGAGGCTTTCAGGGCCGCGAGCTGCAACGGCAGCTCTACGTCGAGAGCCGTCACGGGTGCGCGCCTGGAGGGGGAACGTCATCGGTCCTCTCGCCCTTCGCCACGATCCGCAGAATATCGTCCGGCAACGACCTCAATCCGAACGCTTCCGCTGGCTCCGCCTCGAGCCACTGGTCGATCGCCGCGCGTCGCATGGGACGACCGTGCTCGGATGAGCCCCTGTGGCCGGCTGGCGAGCGGGTATCGACCTCGACCCAGAAACGTTTGCGAAGGCTTGGTGTGTGGGCGCCGGTTCGCTCCTGTTATGCCGGCCAACGAGCGCGAACGCCGCATCCGGTAATTGCGCAACAAGGCGCTAGACCGTTGTCTTTGGTGCAGTTACTTGCACGACGTGATCGAAACATAGTGCGGACGCTCATGCCATCGTCGGGCCAGGTGATGACCCGGCCGTCCGCCGCAATCTCCCCTCCGTCCGTGGCGGGAGTCCGCCATGCTCATTGGCAAGCCGCATAGCGATCAGCCAACCTCATGAGCGCGTCCCGTGACGAAACCCGTGTCTCTGCGCCACCTGTCAATTCCCGCTCTCGACTCGAAAGGGAGTCTTCAGCAGGCTATTGATCGTGTCTCTCAAAGTGACAACGGGACAGGTCAGAGACCGTCCCGCGACAAGGCGGAGACAGCGCCGAGCCTCTCGATCGTTGCGGGACGGGAAATGACCCCCTAGTAACCCATCGTCATGCTCGTGGCTGCGACCTCCACCGCCTCGATCCCGTCCTTGACGAGGGCAGAGTTGTTCTCATTATGTTCTCATGGATCACAACCTCCGCCTGCGCGACTAGCCCTATGTGGTCGTGCGCTTCGCCTGCCACGACTGCCCTCGGATCGGGCGGTATCGGCTTGCCGTACTGGCCGAACGGTTCGGTGCTGAGGCGCTGGTGGCCGATGTGCTGGAGGCGATTTCGTCAGCGTGCTTGCGGAACAAGGAGAAGCATCCAAGCCGGCGCTGCCAAGCCTATCTGCCCGACCTGCAAGACCCAAAACCGCCTGACTTGCCGGCGGCCCTAAAGCGGCTCCGTGTCATCAGTGGCGGTAAGTCATGACAGGCGAAAGCCGTTTCCTCCGCCGTTGGTGCAGTTAGCTGCATCAACCCATCGCGGCGTAAACGTCGTGCTTTGCTTGGATTGCGGGTTCCGAGATGGACAACCGGAAGTCCCTTGAACGCGATTGAACCCCCGTGTTTGCAATTGATTTACTCCGTCCAAGCGATAACCCGAAAATCGGCGTGAGGGATCACGCGGTGATTTGGTCGTCCCTGCGGAGAGAAAACCAGCGCAAATCGTATCCCCAGACGAATCCTATTCGCCCGAACCGTCAAGGAGTATTTCTCGGCTTTTCAATGAGTTGGAGTATTGCATGAAAAATGTGTCCAATATCCCGACCGACACGGCTAGGCAAAGAGTACGTTGACTAGCAAATTCATGATAGCCTCCTCCTTTCCGACCAGCCCCTTGCCCTTGCCGTTGCCTCCGCCAAGTTTGATCGCCCCGTGCTTTAGCAGGATGGACTCGAAGAGGCCGTACTCCTCCGGCGTTAGGCGGAGGAAGACGCTGTGATGGGTCTTTTCCTTCCGCTTGGGGACTGGAGCCCCGTTCAAGACGGCTGGCAGCTGCTTGGCGGTGCAGTGCTCGGCGCGGGCAAGAGCTGCGCGCGCCGCCACCTTTCCGGGATGCTTCTCGGAATGTTCGGCGAGGATGGCGAGTTTGGTCCAGCCGATTTTCGCGTAACGCGAATGCGGCTGCCCGATCGGCTTGAGCCATCTGCCGACCTTCAGCAGGTAGTGGAGCATCCGGCGCGCCTTGGGCCGCGTCTTGGCGAGATCGGCAATGCTGCCCGGCTTCTTCTCCTCCAGGGCCACAAGGGCCAGAGCGAGTTCGATCCGGTTCTCGTCGACGTCGTCCAAGAGCTTCGCGACATTCTTGAACGCCGCCGAAGATTGTTTTGACGCCATGTCCGCCTCCGAGAACGAGGGCAGCCTAAAGGCTTTCCGTTTACATCGCCTTATCGGGGCGTGCAGTTGCCTGCACGATCCCCGCGTCAATCAAACGGAAGCAATTGGAGAATGAATATCTTCACCTGCCTTGATCACGATGGGCTCGCGCACCAGCCGCAGCGGCTCTGAGCGGACTGCTGCACGAAGTTCTCCCATCGGCAGTCTGCACGCCCAACATCGGATCGGCAGTCGCGGCGACCGGAGTGCTGACGGCGGCCAGGATGTCCAGGAACAGGACGCGCGGCACCGAGCCCCATAGAAGCCCGTAGAGCCGCCAGCCATCCCGAGGGGGGTAAAGAGTTGCCGAAGTCCATGGGTCGACCTGGTAGCCGTTTGTGCGGCATTGAGGCAGCGTCACTTGTCGAGGATGGTTACTCGATCTCATCCGAGAAAATTACGGAGCGAGTGCAGTTACCTGAACTGGACCCCGGATTTAGGACCATTGGGTAAGGTGTGAAATGTCCTGCTCTGTCGCAACCGACGGAGCGAGAAAATGATGAAGTCACGCAAGAAGTTTGATGCGGCGTTCAAGGCGAAGGTTGCGCTCGAGGCGCTTCGCGAGGATGCGACGGTTCCGGATCTGGCGAAGCGGCACGGGGTGCATCCGAACCAGATTTATGCCTGGAAGAAGCAGGTTCTCGACAATGTCGCGAGCCTGTTCGCGCGCGGGGCGAGCGTTTCGGGCGATGGCGAGGAGGAGCGCGAACGTGAGGCGGCCAGGCTTTACGCCAAGATCGGCCAGCTGACGGTTGAACGGGATTTCTTGGCCAGGAGGCCAGGGCGATGAGCGCGCCCGATCGAAGGGCGATGGTGGAGCGCCCGGCGGATTTGTCGGTTCGTCGGCAATGCGTGCTGCTGAATGTGGCGCGCTCGGGGATCTATCGCCCCAAGCCAGAGCCCGGGGCGGACGATCTGGCGGTGATGCGGCGGATCGACGAACTGCATCTGGAGCTGCCGTTCTACGGATCGCGTCGGATGACGTTTGAACTCAACAAGGAGGGCTGCGGAGTCAACCGCAAGCGGGTGCGGCGTCTGATGCGCACGATGGGGATCGAGGCGCTGGTTCCGCGTCCCGGCACGAGCAAGGCCGCCCTCGGCCACAAGATCTATCCCTATCTCCTGCGCGGCCTGGCGATCACCGAGCCGAACCATGTGTGGGCGGCCGACGTGACTTACATCCCGATGGCGTGCGGCTTCCTCTATCTGGTGGCGATCATCGACTGGGCCAGCCGGGCGGTTCTGGCGTGGCGGCTGTCGAACACCAACGACGCGAGCTTCTGCGCGGCGGCGCTGGAGGAGGCGCTGCTTCGGTTCGGAAAGCCGAGGATTTTCAATACCGATCAGGGCTCCACTTTCACCGCCGAGGCTTTCGTCGGCAAGCTCGCGGCGGCTGGCGTCGCGATTTCGATGGACGGACGCGGCCGCTTCATGGACAACATCTTCATCGAACGGCTGTGGCGCTCCATCAAGTATGAAGAGGTGCATCTGAAAGCCTACGCCGACGGCCGCGAGGCGCGGGCCGGCATCGGATCCTGGATGACCTTTTACAACTTTCGGCGCCCGCACCAGGCGATGAACAACCAGATGCCGATGGCGGTGTGGCGCGCCGGCATGGACAAGACCGAGGCGGCGGCGAGGGCTGTGGATATGCCGCTTCGCTTGGACAACGCAAACGCGTTGCCCACATACCCACAGCAGAGGCAGAAGCAGCAAGAAACGGCTTGATTCATGAAAGACAAGGGCAGGCGAGATTACACCTTAAATCCGACCTCCCGTGGTCCCACGAATAGGGTCCAGTTCAACCTGCATGGCGACTCCCTGAAATTGAGGGTCCCGCTCGCAGGCGCTCTGCGCCCACATCAGGGCGTCCTCCTTGCCGGAGAAGCCCCGTCCCCTCTCGGGAGGCCGAGCGCCATTAGCCAGCAAGCTGGTGCTTAACTCCTCATACTGCCTTTCGGTGAGCCGCAGGTGGACTGTGCGTATTTTACCACGCTCCTCGCCGCCCTTGAGTTGACGCCGCAGCTCCTTCGCGACACAGCTCTTGGCGAGCGCCAAGTGGTCTGCGCACTCCGAGAGGAAACGCGGGGCCGTCCATTCGAGAACGGCAACCAAACTGCACACCAGTCGGAGGAAGTCTACCAGCGTTTTCGGGAGCGACGCAGTTCCTGGGCCACGCGGTCCAACGCATTAGGAGGCTCACTGGCGGTCATTGCGATGTTGGAGCTCCTGATCCGCATGGGAGATCGGAAAGGGCTGCCAGCGGGCTGCCAGTTTGAACCAAAGGCCCTTCGCGCCGAGCCGCCCCGATGCAGCTAACACCAGCCGCGCCGGAAGCGTACGGAGGTTGTCGGGAAAGGGCGGTCGGCGGCGCGCGTTTAATAAGACTCGGGTGAAGGTTTATTACCTTTCCAACATCCCATCTCTCCCGAGACTTTTTGTTCTGTTCTGCCCTGCCGCTCTATGTTCACCATCACCCGACGAAGGAGGGTGTGGTAATACAACTTGGTGCTTCTCTATCTAGAGAGTCAAAGATACAGGTATTTTACATTGTACGAAGTCTCATTTTTAGGAACCCAAGTCTCACTTTTAGGAAAGTACAACAGAATCAAACACCTGCTAAGGTTCGCCCGAAGTCTCATTTTTAGGAGCGGTGGTCTCATTTTTAGGAATAGCATGGACGCCGCGAGGCTTCTTTTTCGTTTTGACGTAGGCGTATTTGTCCCGAACCTGATCCCAGTAGCCGGGCTCGAAAACGATCCGACATAGTTCCTCCGTCGGCTTGATCCACAACGCTGTCACGTACAGAGGAACACCCTTCCCATTCTTGGCCTTGAGTATGTAATCGTGGTCACGCCGAAGACGCTTGTCCGGTTCGATCAGCCCCTTGTCGATCAGCAGGTTCTTGGTGCGAAAGAAGGTGGCGCGCGACACCATCGGCTTCTTGATCGTCTTCGGCGTCTCCGGCCATCCCCCGTTCTTTTTCTCATAATAATTGTAATACGGGTTTGGGACGCTGTAGTTGCGATCGAACCATTCCTTGACGGACATGACCCCCCAGCGTTCGAAGCGGCCGAGCTTGTCGTCAAAACGCCCATAAGTTGAACGGTGATGCCAGTAAATCACATCACGTAGGAACGAGGCGACGAAGCCGTGCTTGTGCCAGTCGATCTCCTTGAGGATTTTTTTTTCCAGCCATCGACGCGGGGCAACGCCTCGTCGGGGGTGGTGGCATGGGCCAGGATCGCCGCGCCGGTTGGATAGACGTGTTCCGCCGCTAATGTTGTGCTGGTGCGCTGCCAGACCGGGAGCTTGGAAAGGGTCACTTCATCGTCGAGTTGGCCGGCAGGCGGCTTGCCGGTGGTTTTGTGCTGCTCCTTGGCGACAAGCGCCTTGGCTTCCGCACCCGTTTTGAGCCATTTAGTATTGTTCGCAGTCATGGTTTTGTTAGGCACCGCAGGTGGATAAGGCCGTTGACGAATTTAGTCGCGTTTCATTCGATCGTTGGGGCGCTCAGAGACAGTCATTCTACCCGGAGTCCATCGGTTCCGACGGTGGCATTTTGGCGCACTTCATCGCTGGTTCAACGCCGGACGTTTCACCGGCCGGACGTGGCCTTCTTGATCAGCGCCCCGGTAAGTCGAACCGCTTCCTATTCGCATCGAGAGTGGCCCCGCGATGGAGGCGGGGACACCATTCGTAGCTCGGTCTGGGGCGAGTCCAACTTGCGGTGACGCAAACCGTTTTGCGATACTTACCGGCGGTCTTCAGGCGGCCCTCGACCACGGCGAAGTCCGTCACCCCCAGCACCGTGACATAATCCGCGCCTGCCTCGGACACCGACCTGGCCTCACGCTCGCCAGCATCCATAATCCTGGTGTCCGCAAGGACTTCCAAACTCGGGAACCGCGCCCTGTTGCGCGCGGGACCATCCCGTCGGCGATGATGAACGGGGTCCCGATTTCAACGTTCAATTGAACTGGCCGTCTTGGCGACCGCGCCCTGCGATGCAGTTACTTGCACCTAATCAGACCTTCTTGGCGACGCAATCGGGATGGTCTCACGTGGCGGGTCGCCCGTGGGAAAGAGGTCAAGACGGACCCGCTTAGCCGAACCGACGATGACCCCCCCCGCAGACGCTCTGCGCAATAAGGTCAGGTATGAACCCTAGTCCCTGCAACAGCATTACAACGGCACTGGACCTGCACGGTAATTGCACACCGTTTTACACAACTGAGTTAACCTATTGATTCGATTGTGAGCGCCAACACCCTCTTTTCAGAACGTTCTTCAATAAAATCAGCGATCGCAAAGGGACTCTGACTCCGTCAATCTTGGTTCGAATCCAGGCCCCCAGCCAACATTTTCAATGACTTATCGGAAAGCGAAGTGCCCCCGCGATCGTCGGGCTACCGCCGGGCTACCGGACGAGGGCCGCCCGCAAAAACGGCGCAGTTTGCCCGCGGGAGCGCCGAGCATGGCCGGCGGGGCGCTCGGGCAATCATTCGAGCATCCGGGTCGCCGCGTCGACGCCGATGCGCTTGTCGGTCGTCCGGGCGACGATGAGCGCGAAGCGCCGCCGGCGTCCAACTGGCATTCGTTGTCCCGTCGGGCGGGATGGGTGCGATCCAAAGTGGTGCAATCAGGCGGTGCGGCGTAGTGATTCGTTCGGGCTGTTGTCATTGACGACGGCGGAGCGGGATTGGGCGAGGGCTTTCCAATAGGCGTTCCAGTCGCCGTTGATTCGGTTTATCCGCAAGGCGAGCATATGTTCGGCATGCTCGACGCGCCACCAGGCGCCGGGCCGCTTCAGGCGTTGCTGGGCGACGTAGCGATGAGCGCTTTCGATCTCGCCGGAGCCGATCGGCAGTCCTTCGGCCAGGGCCTGGCGATAGTTAAGTTGGTCGGCGCGAGCGCCAAGATAGCGATGGCAGGTTCGCACGGGCGGGTGCTCGTCGTCGGCTTCGGGAGGCTCGCAATGTCCCGCAAGCGCCTGCAGGACAGCGTCGAGACGTCCGCCTTTGAGCGCGCCCTTTTGCGTCTCCATCCAGAGGCTGCGCGCGACCGGATTGGGCGCGATCGCCGCCGAGGCGGCGCCAGGTATTCGCAGACGTGATAGAAATCAATCAGGTAGCAGCCTTGATCGCCGAACTGCCGCTTCCCCCGGGCTCTTCGACCCGGGGGTGACCGACGATCCAGGGCGCGCCGTCGCCGACCGCGTGAACCCGGGAGTTCGCCCCGAAGCCGGCGCGAACCGCGTGAGGCAAAGCAGCTGGCGCCCGGCCTCTTCGACCCCGCCCTCGATCGAGCCCGCATAGACCGGCGTCCGGCTCCCTTGAGCGTGCGCCAGCGACAGCTTCGCCTCCCGCCAGGACAGCGTCTTGCCCTTGCGCTTGTCTTTCCCCTCGCAACTCGGCTCGACGATCGGCTTGCGCAGGCCGGGCGCTTCCGGAAATTCAGAGCCCTCGCGACCAGCTTCGTGCATCGCCCGGGCGTGGGCGAACGTGATCCGCTGGATCGTGCTCTCGCCGATCGCGAAGTCGTAGTGCTCCTGCAACTTGGCGCGCGCCTGCGCGAAGGGCTGATCGGCCACGAAGTCCGGTCCCCGGGCTCTTCGACCCGGGGATGGCGCGTTGCAGCGGCCGCGAACACCCGAGCGGGTTCACCTTCGCCCCGAGCACGAATGGACGCACCCGCCGCGTCCCGAACCGATATTGCGGCTCCCAAACCTCTATTTCGCCGAATTTCGTATGCCAGCGGAGTTTTTTTCACCTTGGCGATGCATCTGCGGGCGTTGGCGAATCTCCCGCTCCGTCGCCTCCACCCGCCGTTCGGCCCAACTCTTCAGCGCCTCCCGTCCCAGAAGACGCGTCTCCTCAACCATCCGCTCTTCCGCCGCATCGGCTTCCTTCAATTCGCCCTCGCCCCCTTCGACCGCCAGCACAATCGACGACACCCGCTGGCGAAGCTTTGGATGCACCCGCAACGCCGCAACAAGCGCCTCGTCGCTCAACTGCAAGCCCGCCATCCCAATCCTCCCGCCAAATCAGTCCAAACCGAACCTACCCTGCATCGGTTCGAATCGCACCCCTTTGTCAGTCCAACCTTGACCTACGTCGAACTTGCGCTATGAGTTTCTGGTCATCTCAAGGCGGCGGTGCACCGAGTAGCGGCTGCCATTCCAATTGCGCCGAGTACTGAGCAGTGATCCTGAGCGCACAAGACCTCGCAGACGGCGAGATTCTGCAAGCCGATATCTGCATCGTCGGGGCGGGCGCCGCAGGCATAGCTATGGCGCTGGAGTTGATCGACAGTAAGCTCGACGTACTCCTGCTTGAATTCGGGTGGATTCGATTTCGATGCGCAAACTCAGGCCCTCTACGAAGGCTCTGTGACCGACGAACGCATGCACAGTCTGCCGGTGCGTTTCCGCCAGCGCCAGTTCGGCGGATCCACAACAATTTGGGGCGGTCGCTGCATGCCTCTCGACGCAATAGACTTCGAACGCCGGGACTATGTGCCTCACAGCGGTTGGCCGATCAGCCTCGACGATTTGACGCCCTTTTACCCAAAAGCAAATCGAATCTGCGAAGCTGGGGAATTCGCATACACGGCGTCCACGGCTTTCTCGAGGCCGATACGCCCGATGATCGAGGGCTTCAAAAGCGAGAACTTCACCGACGAAGCTCTTGAGAGGTTCAGCTGCCCGACCGATTTCGGCGCGCGTTACAGACATAGGCTGAAGGCCGCGAGGAACGTCCGTGTGGTGCTGAATGCCAATGTGACCTCCATTCGCTTGAACGAAGCGGGCGATCGGGTCGATGCGTTGCGCGTGCAAACCCTGTCCGGACGCACATTCCTGGCCAAAGCACAAGACTTCGTCCTGGCCACCGGAGGGCTCGAGGTGCCTCGCCTGCTGTTGGCCAGCCGTGATCGGCAACCCCATGGCGTTGGCAATACGCACGGCGTAGTCGGCCGCTATTACATGTGCCATCTGGCCGGCACGATAGGCACGCTGCGCTTCAATTGCCCCGCTTCGTCCATTCATCATGGGTACGACATTTCGAATGAGGGTATCTACTGCCGCCGCCGACTCGCGTTGCTGCCAGCCATGCAGCGCTCGCTACGCCTAGGTAACTTCATCGTTCGGCTGCACCACCCCCGCATTCTAGATCCGGCCCACAAGAACGCGGTTCTATCGCTGCTCCTCCTTGCCCGGATTTTCGTGCCCTACGAGTACGCGAAGCGTCTGTATGGCCCCGAAAAGATGAGCTTCTTGCAATGGCTCCAACATTTGGGCAATATCGCCGCGCAGCCCTTCGACGCATTCTCTTTTGCTTGGCACATGCTGCGCGATCGCAAATTGGCGGATCGGAAGTTTCCGTCAATCATTATTCGGTCTAGCGCTAATTTGTACAGCTTGGATTTTCATTCGGAGCAACAGCCGAATGCGGAGAGCATTGTCAGCCTGGGTAGCGGTTCAGATGTCTTTGGCGTTCCTCGGCTCAATATAGACTGGCGCTACACTAAAGGGGACCTCGACACAGTGCGCGGTGCCCTTGTTCTTTTGGCGTCAGATCTTAAGCGGACAGGCGTCGGTGAGCTCGCGTACGACCAGGATTCAGTGGAAATGGAAATGACTCGCTATGGCGCGTATGACGGGCACCACATTGGCACGGCCCGCATGGGAGTCGACCCACGGTCCAGCGTCGTCGATGCGAACTGCCAGGTACATGGTTTACAGAACTTGTTCATCGCGAGTGCGGCGGTATTTTCCACATCCGGTCAGGCCAACCCGACACTGACAATTGTCGCATTGGCCTTGCGACTAGCTGCCCATCTCAAGCTAAAGGCAGCCAGCCTTACACAGGACGCCACTATGCCTTCACCGTCGAACTCGCTTGTGGTAGGAGCTTGAGAAAGGCAGTGAGACGAATACTTGTCCTGGGGGGCGACGAGTTCATCGGTGGACAAGTTGTGTTGGCCCTGGCCGACAGTGAATGGGCGCGACCCGTCACTGAAGCAGCCAATGCCGAGCTGTTGCGTCATCCCAAAATCGAAGGGATCGCGTTTGATGCTGGAGATCCACCGTCACTATCGCTTGCGTTGCGCGGCGTGGATGCAGTGGTTAATTGCTTGTCCGGCCAGCCAGAAGCGATTGAGCAGGTCGCCAAAGCTCTCATTCCAACCGCAGCCCGTTGTGATGCGCCGCCACTGATCGTGCATATCAGCTCAATGTCCGTATATGGCTCCGCGATCGGCGACGTTCTGGAAGATGCGCCTATGCGGGAGGGTCTAGGGTCATATGCCCGAGCCAAAATCCAGGCGGAGAAAATTACTGCGACTTACCCGCGCAGGGTCGTTTTCCGTCCTGGTTGCGAGTACGGTCCGGGCGGCGAGCTTTGGAGCAGACGGGTCGCAAAGTGGCTTTTAGCACGTCGCCTGGGAGACTTAGGCGCCGCTGGCGATGGCTATTGCAATCTGGTGCACATCGACGATCTCGTGCATGCCGTGCTACTAAGCCTGCGGCGGCCGGCCGCCGTGGGTCAAATATTCAATCTGGCTGCGCCGGACCCACCAACGTGGAACGAATATTTGGTGAAGTATGCCATAGCGCTCGGCGCGGTTCCGGTAAAGCGCATTTCAAAGCGAGCACTTGCTCTCGAAACAAAAATCCTGGCGATTCCACTGAAGATGTTGGAAATCGGGATCCAAAAGGCTGGGATCGCTTCCAACCTGGCCCCGCCAATTCCTCTTTCCTTCCTCGCCCTCGCGCGCCAGGAAATACGTCTCGACAGCACACGCGTCCGACACGCTCTCGGATGGACATGCCGAGCGCTGGAGGATGGCCTAGCCGAGACCTCTGCGTGGTTTCTTCGGTCAGATGTAAAGCATGAGAAACATGCCAATTAGCCAAGGGCTTTGCCCTTGATATCCCTCCGCCAGCCGGAGGGCGCAATGCTCGGATGACCTGCCAATATCGCATCGGCGGGGTCTGCGGTGGACTCCTTCTATGAGCACCACCAGCACAGCATTCGCTTTCACTATCGCTGCTTCGATCGGATTCTGCTCAACGGACTGATCTAACCGTTCCAGCAGCCGGAGAGGGTGATCGGGTTCTTCACCGCCTACCGGCAGCTCTATCCGGTGAGCCGCGACACGCTGCGGGGCATCGCCGACGGCTTTCAGCAATGTCTGAAATCATGGTCGTCGAAGCGAAACGTTCCGATTTTGGACGCTCCGAAGGGGCGTCGCGACGAGTTCGTCGAGCCCTATTTCAAAGGCGCTGAACCCGATACAGTGGTCGTCGTGCTGAAGGCGCGCGAACCTGCGCGCATCATGACCGCCATCGGCGACAAGGCCGCCAACCGCAGGCACCTGCAATTCGACGAGCGCTGGGTCGGTTCAATACAACTTCTATGTCAACGACGCCCGTTGGAGCCGCATGTTCGTGCGCATGTCCCCCTACCTGCCGTTTTCGGCGCGGATCTGCCTCAACCAGCATCATCGGCTCGCCAACCACCTGCGCGAGGAGGACATCGACTTCCGGCAATGCGCCAATGCCTTAATCGGTTGCGCCGACCTCGGCGCCTGCAGGAACTCGCCGACGAACTGTCCCCGCGCGACCTCGTCAGTTGCGGCCAGAAGTGGCTCGCCTGCTTCACGCCGTTCTTTACTCCAGCCGAACGCGAAGAGGCCGACTGCCGGCATGGGCTGTTCTTCACCCAGACCGAGTACTACGACAACCTCGTGTTCCATCGCCGCACCGCCCTCGACAGGCTCGGCGAGCGGCTTCTCAACGCCAATCGCACCATCGGCCAGCCCGACAAGCTCACCACTATCTTCGGTCACAAGATCACCAAGACCTATCGCGGCAAGCTCCAGACCGAGACCGAGAACATGCACCTGCCCAACCCGGTGATCCGCAGCAATTACCGCAACGGCTTCATGTACGCCACCATCTCATCCTGCGCACCGAGGCCTCCACCAACAACGTCACCGACTACGGCGTCGGCAAAGCGGTTGACAACCTGCCGGCGCTGCGCACGACGCTCTCGCCCATCAACGATAATTACCTCAACGTCCAGCATATCCTCGAGACCTTCGTTGATCGCGGGCAATTGCAAAAGTCGGCGCAGCCGATGATCTCCGCCACTGGAAAGCGCACCCCCGGCCTCAAACTCGACAATCCGCGGCAGCTCGCGCTCATGCACGCCCTCGTGCGCTTCAGCCATGTCACCGCCGCCAACAGGCTTCACCACAACCGAGCTCTACTCTCAGGGTCGCGACACCCTC
Organism: uncultured Alphaproteobacteria bacterium; assembly: GCA_963822215.1. Classification (GTDB taxonomy): domain Bacteria; phylum Pseudomonadota; class Alphaproteobacteria; order Rhizobiales; family Beijerinckiaceae; genus Roseiarcus. The sequence goes on along the minus strand of CAWGGX010000009.1, from coordinate 997,552 downwards.
GGCGCGGCCGCCAGTCGCTACACCCTCGCCTCGCTGCGCTACGATCTCTCCAAACTGCGCGCCAAAGGTCTGGTCGAAAAGCTGCCGCACTCCCGCCGCTACCGGCTTCTTCCCGAAGGCTATTCCATCTGCCTCGTCTTCCTGAAGCTCTTCGAGCGCGTCTACGGTCCGCTGACCGCCGGCCTGCTGTCGCCGGTGCGCGCCGACGCCTCGCTTCCCAGCCAACGCCGATCGCAACGCGATCGCCCCTACCGACGCGTCGTCGACGACATCGACGCTCTCATCAACGCCATCGGACTCAAAGCCGCGTGACACGCGCCTCAAAACACGAACAAAATCCCCGTTGGGACCACGATAACGGTCTAAATACGCTTCTCCCGCTCGGTTCGAACCCATTTGCTGGTCTTGCGGCCGAGAAGCAGCCAGACCCTCCACAGAATGAATCCGGGCACGTGTGCGAGCGCAAGCAGCCCCCGGATTCCAATGCCGCTCAACTGCCAACCGCGCAGCACGTGCAGAACCAGGACGGCTGTACAAGCGATGGTCCACCATACCCAAAGCCTCGCCGTGGGCGCCCAAACGCAGAGGATTCCCGCCGCTGCTCCGAGCAATACGATGTTCGCTGTCAAGTACGAAAGAGGGGGCACGATGAGATCGCAAGCTAGGTCGAGGCAAACGAGGCTCCGGTTCCGCACGGCCGACAGTAGTAGCGGTGCCGTACTGGAGCGTACAAGTTGAGCGCGTCCTTGCCCCCACCGCTGACGCTGCGCGCGGGCGCTCCTCTCGGTGGAGGCCATGTCCGCATCGGCGTGGGCTTCGTCCGCATACTCTACACGGAATCCGGCGCGCCCGAGCGCGATACCGTACTCGATGTCTTCCGTCAGCGAATAGTAACGGTATGGGACCTCGTGCAATAATTTATGAGTCACGCACCAGCCGTTGCCGCGCACCCCGCAAGACACCCCGAGCCGCTCCCGGGCGCGCGATCGGACGACGTGAAAGGCGCCTTTGGCAATCGCCAACAACTGCGTTCGCCAGGACGTCCCGGGATTCAACACCCCGTAGTGCGCCTGTATCGCGAGGGCGCCCCGCTCGATTCGGATCGCGAAGGCCTCGAGCAGATTGGGCGAAACGACAGCGTCGGCGTCAACCACCACGATCGCGTCGGCTAAACCGTTCTTGACACTCCAGGCGAACGCATGCGCCAGAGCGTAGCCCTTGCCGCGCAACGTCGAGTGCTGGCGCTCCAACACAAAGGCCCCAGCGCCGCGGGCGACAGATGCCGTCGCGTCGCTACAATTGTCCGCGACAACCACAACCCGAAAATTGTCGCGCGGCCAGTTCATCGCCAACAAGCTTGAGACCGTCCGAACGATCCCGGCTTCCTCGTTGTGCGCAGGCACGATTACATCAAAGCTCAGCTGCCGAGATGATGCCCCGGGCAAGGGTAGGCTCCTGGACAGCAGCGTGAGCAGCCCAAGATATGCGCATGAAAATGTGGCCGGCAGCGCCAGGACTGCGAGGAAAAAATTTCCCAACTCGTTCACGGTCGATCCTTCAATATGACCATCAAACTATATCACCATAGGCGCCTGCAAGCTTGTCGCAGCACTACACTGCCGCGTAGGCCGGTCAATAGCCGGTGAATCCACGTTAGCCCAACTTCCAGATTTCGCATGATAAAGTTGTTTTGTATCAAGACGATAGGAATTTTTGTAGTCACCATGCCGGGACGGGATGGTCCCGAGCGTCGTGCGATCCTGGGCGTTGCCGCCAGACACCTTATGGGTGATCGGAAAGCCCTCGCGGCTGACCACCAGCCCGACCACGACCTGCTTGCTGTCCGGTCGATGGTCGCGTGAATAGCCGCGCTTGGCCTTGACGTTGCGAATGCGCTGGCCCTCGAAGTCGCTTGAGGTGAGATCGCTCAGATAGACCGTCGCGTCGAGATTGAACAAACTGCGCTCGCGCGCAACCAACGCCGCCTAGATAGCGGCGCGGTGTGGATGCAGCTTGTCGAGCATCCCATTTAGCGGGTCTTCCTCGAGGGCGTCGAAGTCGGCGCCGAGGATGTGGGCGAGCGCCGTGGGCCGCACCCAATCGGGCATCGCGTGCTCGGAGCAATCGATTGAGCGTCATCACGCAGGCGAGTTTGTGCGCCGCTGCCGACAGCTTGCAGGCGCGTACGATATCGTCGAGCCCCAGACTGATCTTCGACAGTTGGAGCATGGGTGCGGTACGTAACCCATTGATATGATTTGATGCGGTGGGTGCCGAGCGTGAGAATGTAGTGCCACGTGTTGCGCGGATTCCCGTTGATTTTTACGGAATCAGAGCGGATTGTGTGCGGACCCACATCGAGTTGGGGTCCGGTTCCCTCCCATGTATTTCCGCAAGAAGACCTCAGGCGGTCGGGCGGGTCGAGGATCTGCAGGAGAGCGGGCAACTGGAGCGCCTGCTGCGCTCGGGGGCGCGGTTCGCCGAGAAGGCGATCGTGCTCGATGCGCTCGACCGCGGCGAGGCGACGGTCGTTTCGACCCGGCGCATCGGTCCGGCGCTCGCCTTCGAGCGGGTGTGGGGGGAGACCGGCTGCCGGGCCGTGATCGAGCGCCTGGCGAAGGCGCGCAACCATGAGTTCTCGCTGGAGCGCGCGGTGTTCCTGACCGTGCTGCACCGCCTCGTCTGCGGCGGCTCGGACCGCGCCGCCGACCGGTGGCGCGAGGATTATCGCATCGATGGCGTCGACGAGATCGAGCTGCATCATCTCTATCGCGCCACGGCGTGGCTGGGCGAGGAACTCGCCGAGGACCAGCAGGACCGCGCGACGCCGTTTTCGCCGGGCTGCGTGAAGGACGTCGTGGAGGAGGAGTTGTTCGCCTGCCGGCGCGACCTTCTGACCACGCTCGACATCGTGTTCATGGACACCACCAGCCTCTGTTTCGAGGGCGCGGGCGGCCAGACGCTCGGGCGGCGCGGCTTCTCCAAGGATCATCGGCCCGACCTCAACCAGATGATCCTGGCCGTGCTTCTCGACGGCGACGGCCGGCCGGTGCGCACCGAGATGTGGCCGGGAAACACCGCCGACGTGAACAGCCTGATCCCGGCGATCGATCGCCTGCATCGGCGCTTCCACATCAACCGCGTCTGCATCGTCGCCGACCGCGGCATGATCAGCGCCGAGACGATCGCCGAACTCGAAGCGCGAGGACTGCTCTACGTTCTGGGCGTGCGCGAGCGAACCGACAAGCTGGTGCGCAAACTCGTCCTCGACGATCCCGCGCCATTCGTTCCCTTCGTTCTGATGAAGCCGAGGCGCGAGGTCGACTACGAGGCGAAGACCGTGACGCTCGCCGGCCGGCGCTATGTCGTGTGCCGCAACCTCGACCAGATGCTTACAGAGGTCCGGTTGCACTTCGGCTTCACAGACGCATAGTTCCATTTCGGATCGCCTCATGACGGATTTCGTCAAGCGGGGCGTAGCGCCGTTGGTCCCGATCGAAGACGTAAAGCGGATCTCTAACCAGCTTCGGATCGAAGCCCTCCTCAACATAAGCGACGCGTTTTGGCTTAAAGGTTTCCGTGGACAGCATTTCTCTCGCCAAGCGCAAAAATAGGGGCCTGGAATATTCAGGCAACGCTTCGAGCTGCCGAGCGAGCACCTCAAGATCGAACTGTTCATCGGTTTCCACCAGCGCCATTCCCGCACGACCTTCGGCATCCGGAACAGAAACCCCATAGACAATCGCCTCGACCACGCCCGGGCAAGCGCGTATGATCCCTGCGACCTCAAAGGTTGCGACATTCTCGCCCTTCCAGCGAAAGGTGTCGCCAATGCGGTCAACGAACATGAAGTAGCCGTCGGCGTCACGACGCATGAGGTCGCCTGTGCGCATCCATTTGTCCCCGGGCTTGAAGACGTTAAGAAGGATTTTCTTTTCTGTCTCGGCGGCCTCGCTGTATCCATCGAAACTCGCGGCCGGATCTTCTCCAATTCGCCCCAAGGCCTCGCCTATTTCGCCGTCCGCGCATCGCACGCAAAATCCGTTGCCGTCTCGTGCTGGCGTTTGAGCGATGTAGTCAAATCGAACGAGAGCAATCGGATCACGGAGCGCGAGGTAGGGCGGCACCCGTCCAATTGATCCGACCCTGCCTTCGACATTGTAGAGCCAGACATTTCCTTCTGTCGAAGCGTAGAATTCGAGCACGCTTATGGGTCCGCAGCGTTCCAGGAAAGCGCGCCATACGCCCTCCGAGAGTCCATTGCCAATCGCGAGCCGCAACCTGTGTCCCTTCTCCTCGGGGCGACTCGCGCCAGCAAGGAGATATCGAAAGAGTTCGCCGATATATTGACACGCCGTGCAATCCCATCGGACTACGTCGTCCCAAAAAGAGCGCGCCGAAAAGCGCTCCGCGATCGCGACTGAACCCCCGAAAACGAGGGGGGCGCCGATCGCTACGACGCCGCCTACACTGTGATGCATAGGCAGGCAGTTGTAGAGGCGGTCGGTCGCGGTCAAGCCCGCAAGTCCGGCGAACCAATGGGTCCAGACCACTATCTTTCGATGACTGACTTCTGCCGCCTTCGGCAGACCGGTCGTTCCCGACGTAAAGATCCTCAGCGCGCGATCGGCGTGCGTAACAGGCCTCCGTTCATCCTCTGTAAGGGTTTGGCCGTCCTGGGTGGAGACCTCAAGATCGATTCGTCGCAGGTTGGGTCGGCACTTCCCATGGGTCCAAATCTCAATGGATTCATCGAGAGCGGCGACGGCTTCCACACAACGCTCCGCGCAATCCGCGGCGGAGATCGCGCGTCGCACCCGGGCGACTTTGAGTGCATGCGCGACTGCGGGCGCACGGAGATCCGGGCTTATCAGAGCGACGATTGCGCCCACTTGAGTTAGCCCCAGCCAGATTGCGAAATATTCGGGCCGATTGCCCATAACAAGGGCCACTGTCTCGCCACTCGCGATCCCCGCGTTCAGCGCCCAGCGCGAATACTGATTCATCCGCAACTCAAGCGAGCGAAAGCTGAAGTTTTCGTGCTCGCTGACAAGGGCCGTCGCGTCTCCGTACTTCCGCGCCCAGTCGGTCACTGCACAGGACAGAGTGCGCCGAGGGTCGCGAGTCGCGTGCGAAACCGTCTCAAGTGCGCGCAGCCAAGCCTGAGCCGTCGTCGTTGTGGGTTTGTCGCTCCGAGTTGTCGGCGGAACTTCGTTCATTGCACAGCTCTTTCCAGTTGGACTGGGCGCCGCTGGGTGGCTGTGGGATTATTCCGGCTCACGGATAGCTCCAGTCGATGCCATGAACGCCAACGAAACTATTTCCGCAATCAATTCCACAGAACTCCTGCACAGAAAGCGCAGTCAGCCGCGTCAACGCTCAATTCGAACAGCGCGAAGCATCGCGTCTTGCCGTCGCCAGTTATCGCACCAGCGCGCAGGTTCTCAAAGATCTGCTCTGGACGAACAAATTCCGACGCGCTCAATCTGCTCCCGCATCGATACCCGACTACGATTCTGTGTATAGTCGCTCAACCGCCGATTGTACAAGCGGCGATTCCAGTCAAACGGCTGGCCTGCGATGTGGTCGAGGTTGCCGCACGTGCGGAGGCCCGCTGAACACGCTCGGCGCTCAACATCGGCGCAGGCGACGATAGACGTCGGTCACCTGTGCTGCAGGCCACAAGACGACCTAGAAATCGACGATCGACATTCGTTTCACCACGTCGACCGCCTTCCTGACGAACGGTCGGTTGCCGTAGCAGCAGTTACAGACGGGGCCGTTCCCGCCGCAGTATAGATAGGCGAGCCCACCCCGGCGGGTGACGAGGAGGATGATCAGGCAAGACGTTCCCCTGCCCCGATATGTGAACGCTGTCAAAAGCTGACAGAGCGTATTGAAGGTGGGTTTGGTTTGGCAAAAATGGGAATGAAACGCCTATCGAAGTCGAGCTGGCTTGAGCGGGCACGTTCCCGCGGCGCTTTTCGTGCGTCCAAGCGCAGCTAATGGCCCCCGGCGGCGGACATTGGGTTCGTTTCGCCAAATGAACGCGCGCAAAGATTGCGGTGAGGTCGGTGTGTGGGACAATTCATCAGATGCCTGGACGGACGTATTTACAAACTGACCCAACTCGAGCCACTCGGACAAGACAATTGAAGCAGCACCAGACAAGCAGACGAGGGCTGTTGGGGGTCAATGTTTGGGTATAAGTCGTGCCCTGACACGATAGACGCGCGGCCCACCGCTACGAGACCGCGTCGAATTGACGAATGGCTGTCTTTCGACGCGAAAGAGCTCGCTGTTCGTACCGGTCCAAGCGCGTCAGTTCCGAAGCAATCTCATCAACTATGAGTTTTTGTATGTCGTCGTTATCGAGCTGATTGGAAACAAATTGCTTATTTGCCAAATAAAAATCAAAGTATTCGAGATCATCGGAAAAATATCTATCCACAAAATTCATCAGAAATTTGTCTCTAATCTTACCATTAAGTAGAGATAATTCTTTATGATTCTGATCGGATAAAAGAAATATAATCCTTAAATTGCGAATACGTCGCACTCTATTGATGTCTAATTGCGCGGCGGCGATACAGCGAGCAAGTTCCAATGTCGTGGTGTTTGCGTTGTCCCCGGCAATCCTTCTGGCCAGCTTTTCCGCCTCGGGCGCCAGTGCAGGATCGCTCCATATCGGGAGGTTCAGGCCGTGACGCAAAGCGTTCTTGGAGGAGTGCGCCTTGCCGGCCTTGGACTTCGGCCCAGTGCTCAGCCTCGCATTGGCTCGATTAGCGCGGCGACGACGGTCGCTTGTCAGTTGTATGGTCATGGATCGCACGAGCCGCTAGTCAGATGAGGAGTGAACGACTCCAGTCTCGACCTCGGCAAATTCGACATCTTCGGCTTCCTCAACCGCCCTGCGCGCCTCAGCGCCTAGCGCTTCTCGGTGTCGATCGATCTCCCGCAACGCGTTGTTGCGCCGTGCCTCGGAGCTCGCCAATAGGCGGTCGAGCCGCTCGATGCTGTCGAGCCTGACCTCCATTGTCTTTGCCGTCACATCGTCGATGGAAAGATTGGCATCAGAAAGCGCTTTATGGACAGTCCGTCGAGCATCCTCTTCGCAAGCAACCCAACGTACGCCGAGCAAGTTCTGTGCTAGACGGTCGGGGTACCCAATCGCCTGCAATACCTCAGTGACGCCATCGCCCATAGCGACTGTCAACACGCCCGCCTTTGCGCGTCGAAGGCGCCGAATTTCCCAGGTCAGGTCGATAACGTCGCGCACCAAGATTTCCTCGATCGCATCTCTTGGTTGTGCCGCGGCAACCAAGTGCGTAGCCAGAGCCGAAAACTCTTCCTTGCCCTCGTTAGGAAGAAGTGGCAACTGCGCGACCGCAAAAACGCGATCGAGAGCTGTGTTCTCTGGTTTAGCTGCAAGAAATTCGCCGGGCGGCTGAGAACGATTGGAGGCCAGCATAGTGAGTCCCGAACGATTGGTTACGAGAACAGTAGCAGAACGGGCGGCGGGGAGCTCTGCATATTTCGGAGGGCAGCCATGTGCGGTATCAGGCGGCTGGCAATCCGCTATTGTACGAATCAGAGGCAGTCTGGATTAAATTTGACTGCCGAGAAAATGTATCGTTCAAGATCATTGGCTGTCGTTCCAGAGTTGTACACTTGTTGGCAACATTTTTGATTAGTTTTCGCCATTCTAGGTCAGTCACGAGCGGTGGCGCGATCCGCTTGATAATGGACGTTGTGAAGAGTCCATGCTCTGCAAATTTGCTAGTGAATGCAGCCTGATACCAGGGCCATCTTCCGGCGAGCCTATGAATTCGATCCCTGCTGCCTCGAACGTTGCCCTCAATTCAATCAGTGTGGAACTGCGGCTGTTGGGAATTCCATCCTGAGCTTCAAACCGCTTTATTGTCCGCACTCCCAAACGTGACCTTTCGGACAGCTGCTCAATCGTCCAGCGAAGAGCTGCGCGAGAGGCGCGAATTTGCAATCCGGAAATCATTGACAAGGACCAGTATGAGCCATAAAGTGCCACAAACGGCCCATAGAGGGCCCATACAGGCACGAAAAGTGCCCAACAAAAGAATGGGATAAATTCATGCGGTTAACCTTATCCGAACTCCAAGTTCAACAGCCAACTCCATTGCCAAGCCGCCGTCATTTCATCGGTGGCTCCGACGCAAGGGTCATTATGGGCCCGGACGAGACGGCCCTCATCCGACTGTGGAAGGAAAAGCGCGGCGAGCTCGAACCCGAGGATCTGAGCGGCAACCTCATCGTCCAGCTCGGCATCGCGACCGAGGCTTTGAACCGAAGCTGGTATGAGCGCAACACCAAACGGGCGATCACCGACGTCCATCGGTGGGTCCAGCACCCGGTGCGCCGATATATGGCTGCCACGCTCGACGGCTTCATCAATGATGCTGACGCGGTGTTTGAGGCCAAGTTCATGCTGCCCTGGTCGTTCTCGCAAGAGGCCGCGGCCGAAAAGCACATGGCCCAGCTCCAGCATAACATGTGGGTGACCAACGCAAGATCAGCGGCGCTCTCGATCATCACCGGCGGCGGACAATGGGTGGAAATGACCATTCCCGCCGACGCGCTCTATCAACACTTCGTTGTCACTGCGGAAAGACGGTTCTGGCGGTGCGTGCAGACGGGAGAAAAGCCCACCCCCTATGGCGTCGAGCCGCCGCGGCCCCGAATTGAGGCGCTCCGACTGGTTGACATGAACGAGTCTAACTCCTGGGCGGAATTCGCCGGGCTTTTCTGCGCAACGCGGTCGGCCTTTCTCGATCATGAGCGCGCAAAGGCCGAGCTCAAGGCGCTCGTGCCGGACGATGCGAAAGAGGCGACCGGTCATGGCGTGAGGGCAAAGCGCTCGAAGTCCGGCGCCATCAGCTTTGATCTTGTCGTCAAGGAGGACAACCATGCAACGGTCTAGCGAAACCATCGGAGCGATCGCCGCGGCGCTCGCAAAGGCGCAGGCCGAATTGAGCAATCCCGAGAAGGGAATGATCGCTACCATCCGCGCCTCCGACCCCCGCGAGAGGGATCAAACCTTCCGGTACGCGGCGCTCTCGAGCGGCCTCGATATCGTGCGCAAGGCGCTCGGCGGCCACGAGATCGCGACCGTTCAGACCACGGCCATCGACAACGACGCGGGGCTCATCCGGCTTACAACGACATTGGCCCATTCGTCGGGCGAATGGCTGTCCTCGGAATGGCCCGTGTGCGCGGTCGGCGATACCGCCTCGCCACGCAGGATGGGCGCGGCGCTGACCTACGCGCGCCGCTACGCTCTTTTCACACTCGTCGGAATCGCAGGCGAAGACGATCTCGACGCGCCGGAAATGAACCTGAAGGTTGAACCGTGGGGTGCGGACAAAGCGGCGAAGCCTGACGCGGCGAGTGGGGCGCAGTCTGGGGCAGAACCGTCAGTTGATCCGCTGCGGCCAGAGGACGTCGCCGTCGACGGTCGGAGTGGCACATATGCCGCCGCTTTCCGAAGCGAAACGGGGGAGACGGCGGCGGCGCTTTCAACTACGCTGCGGGCTCTCGGAGAAGCGGGAACAGGGACGAAGCGGCGCGGCGGCCGAAGAGAAGCGCGTCCTCGTCCGGTGCGGATCGCGCTGTCAGACGAGGATTCTGCGGCGCTACGCGACCGGCTTATGGCTGACATCGAGGGGCTGCAAACCTCGGATCAAGCCGCGGAGTGGGTGCACAGGAACCTCGCGCGAAAGAACGCGCTCTCCGACCGGGATGCAGATCTTGTGGAGGCTTGCTTCCAGGTCAAGCTGGCCATTCTGGACCCCTCGGCAAGCGAAGCCGAGGGTATGCCCGAACAGACGCACGACGGCAGAGTTGACTTGACCGAAACTGTGACAGAACGGAAACAAATATCGGGACAAGCCAAAAAGGCGAGTGGCGGCATCAGCGCGCAGTCTGGAATACCCAATCCGATCGAATGGGTCGACCCGGCGCCGATCATTCTGCCAGCGGCGCGCCGGGAACGGCCTCGCCGCGTCGTGGCCAAGACCATCCGGTTGCGCGACAAAGAGCACTGCAGGTATGTCGCGTTGCAGCCATGCATTGTCTGCGGCCGGATTCCGAGTGAAGCGCACCACATTCGCTTCGCCCAACCCCGCGCCCTCGGACGGAAGGTCTCAGACGAATATACGGTCCCAGTTTGCCGGCTTCACCATCGCGAACTCCACAGGTACGGCGACGAAGCCTCGTGGTGGGCCGGAGTTGGCGTCGATCCGCTGCCGATCGCGCTCGAATTGTGGAGGCGATCGAGCGGGCGGTCCGGATAGCGACTGACCATGATGATTTGCGCGAAGGACCAAGCGCGAGGGGCGTTTGGAAATCGTGCTGCCTAGGTCATTCTCGGAAGAAGCGGCGGCGGAAAAGCGCTGGCTAATCTTCAGCAGAACATGCAGGTGACCAACACCCGTTCGGCGGCGCTCTCAATCGTCACCGAAGGGGGCAAATGGGTCGAATACCATTCCCGCCGACGCTCCCTACCAGCACTTTCTTGTCACTGCTGAGAGGCGGTTCTGGCGATGCCTGCAGACGGGAGAGACGCCGCGCCCTTATATGATCGAACCTCCGAGGCTGTAGATCGAAGCGATCCGGGTGGTTGACATGCGCGACTCGAATTCCTGGGCCGAGTTCGGAGGGCTCTTCTGCGCGACACGGTCCGCCTTCTCGACCATGATCGCGCCAGGTCCGAACTGAAGGCCCTGATGACGTCTCTGAATGGCGTCGACCCGGAAGCCTATACTCGATTTGCGCCAACCACCAATTTAAGCCACCTATGCAAACTTGAAAACGCTGTTCGCATTCGTGGTGAGCGTAGCGGTCGTCACCCCTGCCAGAGTCAGGACGTCGTGAGCCGAATTGGTGATCGTCACGTTGGCGCCGGATTGCGCCACTGCGCCGCTCGACAATAAGCTCGCCAGATCCTGCGCCGCCGTATTGCTCGAACTCAGGCCGCTGAACATCGATAGATTCAGGTGGATCACGTCGCTTGCGCTGCCGCCTGCCTGTAGGCCCGTGATCGTGCTATCGCCGAAGCCCGACGCATAGTTGAAGGATTCCGAATTCAACCCGGTGGCGGAGATCGCCTCCGTTGCGTGAGCGTTGACTGCAAACGCGTCGGAGCCGGTCGTTACGCTTAGCGCGCCAGAAGACGACGATATGGTGAGCCCGTTGGCCTGGAGCAACAGCTGGCCCAAGCCCGTTGTCATGTTTTCGGCGGTTGCGACCTTCGTCTGGGCATTGTTGAATACGGTTTCATATGACGAGTACGGCTGACCGGTAACGCCGGCGTAGGCGCCCTCATAGGAGCCGTCCGCTTTGAACGTCCAGGTCGCCGTCATCCCATTGCTGTAGGAGGCGCTCTCCGGCTCGCCGTTCGCGCCGTAGTCGACCGTGTAGGACGTATAGGCAGCGCCCGTCACTCCGGCATAGGCAATGTCATAGGAGCCATTTGTGTTCCAAGTCCAGGTCACCGTCATCCCGTTGCTGTAGGACGCGCTCGCCTGTTTGTCGTTCGCGCCGTAGTCGACCGTGTAGGACGTATAGGCCGCGCCCGTCACGCCGACGTAGGCGACGTCAAAGGAGCCGCCCGGATTATACGTCCAGGTCGCCGTCATCCCATTGCTGTAGGAGGCGCTCTCCGGCTCGCCGTTCGCGCCGTAGTCGACCGTGTAGGACGTATAGGTAGCGCCCGTCACTCCGGCATAGGCAATGTCATAGGAGCCATTTGTGTTCCAAGTCCAGGTCACCGTCATCCCGTTGCTGTAGGACGCGCTCGCCTGTTTGTCGTTCGCGCCGTAGTCGACCGTGTAGGACGTATACGCCGCGCCCGTCACGCCGACGTAGGCGACGTCAAAGGAGCCGCCCGGATTATACGTCCAGGTCGCCGTCATCCCATTGCTGTAGGAGGCGCTCTCCGGCTCGCCGTTCGCGCCGTAGTCGACCGTGCAGGACGTATAGGCAGCGCCCGTCACGCCGGCAAAGGCAATGTCATAGGAGCCAATTGTGTTCCACGTCCAGGTCGCCGTCATCCCATTGCTGTAGGACGCGCTCGTTTGCTTACCGTTCGCCCCGTAAATTACTGTATAGGAGCTATAAGCCGCATCGGCGATTCCAAGATATTGGACGCTCGAAAGGGCTCCGCTTGCGCTATAGTTGATCACCTCCACAGTGCCGCCGCTGTAGGGTTGCTCAAGCGCAATTCCCGTCGCCCCGAGCGCCTGCTGCTGCGCGGCGGTGAAGGCGACGTCTTCGTCCGTCGCCTCGAGCAGCGTGACGCCGGAACTGGACAAACTGGTCATTTGCGCTGGGGTGAGCCCCTCCAAGCTCGCAGCCGTGCCGGTGACCGTGATTGTGAACGGATCGAGTATCGACAGCGCGCGCATGTCGTTCAAGACCTGCGCCACGGTCAGCGTCAGCACCTGCGTCCCGCTGCCGCTGGGTGCGATCGAGGTCACATGAGCGTCGGCGTTCAGCGCGTCGAAATTCGCTGAAATGTTGGCCGCCGTATCGGTGACCGCGATGGCGTACGACGCATTCGTGATCGCGCCGAGCGCGTGTGTGTCGTTGAGCGCCTGCGCCACGGTCAGCGCCAGCGTGGGCGTTCCGGAATCGGTCAGAGCGATCGAGGTCACTTTGGCGTCGGCATTCAGCGCGTCGATATTGGCCGAAACGTTGGCCGCGGTGTCGGCGATTGCTATGTTGCCGGCCGCGTCGAGCGTGGCTTTGTTCGCCAGGTAATAGGCGACCGTGGCGACGGGATCGACGGACAATCCGGAGAACGATGTGACGGCTCCAGCCATCTTCGCCGCGTTTCCGGCGCCGTCCTTGATCGTGACGCCCGTCGGGAGATTGACCGCGGTGATTGCAAGGCTCGTGACGCTCTTGTTGGTCGACACGACGGTGGTTGTGAAGGTCAGCGCGTTGGTGCCCGATCCGCTGGCGTAGGTCGCGGTTCCGCCGTCGTTCAGGGTGAGCGTCGGCGTTCCGCCGGCCACCGTCACCGCCTCACTCATGTTGACCGTGAAAGTGATGGTATTTCCAACCTCTTCCGTGCCTGTGGCCGGCGATGCGGCGACTGCAGTAACGGCGGGGGTCACAGTGTCGATCTGGGGCCCGCTCTGGGTGAGGCCGGAGAGCGAGAGGCTGGCCGCGTTGCCGGCCGCATCGACGATGGTGACGCCGGTTGGCAGGTTGAGCGCAGTGGCGGCGAGGGAGGCGGCGTTCTGACCGGCCGCCACGGTGGTGTCGAAGACGAGCGCGTTTGTGCCCGATCCGCTGGCGTAGGTCGCGGTGCCGCCGTCGTTGAGGGTGAGCGTCGGCGCGCCGCCGGCGACCGTCACCGCCTCGCTGAAGCTCAGCGTCAGGGCGACGGTCTTGCCGGCGTCGAGCGCGCCGGTCGCGGGCGAATCCGTGACCCCGGTGATGGTGGGAGATGTGGTGGAGGAAGCGGACAGATAGGCGTATCCGCCTCCGTGAAAGCCGACGTAGACCTCGCCAAATTGGTTGGGGTTGCCGGATATGGTGGTGATGAGGTTGGTTTCGCCAAGCGGGAATGTCCCGATATTGGTCCACGACTGGGCGTTGTTGGTCGATTGCCATATGCCATAAACGTTGTTGACATACCCGGCAATGTAGATGGCCGGATAGCTCTGTCCCGGCGCGGCCGCGCCGAACCCGAAGGCGAACACGTCGAGGACATTCGCAACTTGCGTCCAGGTCGCGCCGCCGTTGGTCGAACGATAGAAGGGCTCATTCACCGGCGTGGTCGGGGTCGAGCCGCTCTGCTGCCCTCCGGTATAGAAAAGGTTGCTGGCCTCGCCGGGAACGGACATGAGCGTCGAATTCCAACCGTCGTCAGGCCCTATGCTTCCTGAATGGACCTCCGACCAGCTTTGGCCGCCGTTCGAGGTTGAGAATACGCCCTGGCCGGGCTCATAGAGATAGAACGTGTTGGCCAGCACGCGGTCGGCGGTCACCGACCGTTGATCGAGATACCAGGCGTTGTTGTTGGTCCAGGAGGTCACGCCGGGAAGCGTGATCGGGTTCCAGGTCGTGCCGCCGTTGAGCGTATAATAAGGCTGGTAGCCGTCCGCGGGCGCCCAGATGATGTCTTGCGGCGTGCTGGCGGCGATCGATCCGCCGATAAACGACGAGTTGGCCCCAGGAATGTCGGTTGCGAATTTCGTCCACGTCTGCCCGCCATTGGTGGAATAGCCCGACGCCTCCACGCCCCACCAGTCGGCGAGTCCGACGATGAAACTCGGGTCGGACGAGGCGTAGTCGGCCGAAAATCCGGCGGTGATCGTATCCTGATCCACGGGGCCGTAAGTCGAGGGATAGGCGTTCGGGTTGGTGATGTCGAAGAAAGGCCGATCATATTGAACGAGAATCGGATTGCCGCCAGGGGGAACGAGGATTTCCTGGGAGCACAGATTTTCGATGCCGGCGGTTTGGTCGGTCCAGGTCACTGTCGTATTCTGAGTGGCCCCCGACGCCGGCACCTGGGTCGTGGTCCACACGCCGGTGCCGCCGGTGACGATCATTTGACTCGGATTGGCCGGATTGAATGTCGCCCCGCCGAGAGAGAGATAATTCGCCGCTCCGCCACTAACCTGCTGGGCGTCGGCAAGCCATGGGATGTCGGCCGACGTCACCTCGTTGCTGGACCACATCAGGCCGGTCCAGGTGCTGCCGGCGTTGTAGCTGATGTTCAAGTATCCGCTTCCGGCTACGGCGACGATCTCGTTGGGATTGGACGGATTGACCGCGACCGCCTGGATTCCCTGCCCGCCATTGTTCCCCGAAATCAGCTGCGTCCAGGTTCCATTGGCGTAACTCCAGAGCCCGGAGCCGCCGTCGCCCACCGCATAATAGACGCCCGTGCTCGAGACGGCCGCGGACTCCACATTGGTCGGGCCGCCGCTCAGGGCGGTCCACGTCGCGCCGCCGTTGATGCTTTCATAGACGCCGTTGCCGTAGCTGGAGGCGAAAATGGTCTGCGTCGCGCCGCCGACCACGCCGCCGATGGCCGGATCGAACACGATGTTGAAGCCTTCGCCAGCCGCCGCCGGAATGGCGCTGACGCTTGTCCAGGTCTGGCCGCCGTTCGTCGTGACGTACACGCCGTTCGAGGGGGTGCCGACATAAACGATATTGGGATTGTTCGGGTCGATGGCCGTTTTCTGGCCGTTCATGCGGTAGGAGTTGTTCGCAGGATCGCTGGAATCGCTGAAACCAGCAAAGGCCGTCTGGGTCCAGGTCGTTCCCTTGTTGGTGGTTTTGAACACGTAGCCGTCAAACGTCATGTACATGATGCTTGAATTGCTCGCGGCCACCTGGATCTCATAGACGCCCTCGCCGCTGAAATCGAAGCCTGCGGGCATGCTCGACGTCGTAATGAGCTGCACCCACTGCGATCCGTTCCATAAGTAAGCGCCGTTGGTGTCCGTGCGCACCACCATGGTGCCGTCATTGGCGATGCTGATGCCGCTCACCCACCCGCCGCCGCCAACGTCAAGGGTCTGCCAGGTCGGATCGACCAAGGTCGTGCCACCCTTTCCATCGCTCGACATCGTCCAGGCCGACGACAGGTAATCGCCAGACAATGCAATGCGCGCCGTCTTGGCGCCGTCGGTCACCGTCAGCGTGCCGCCAGTCGTGTTGCCGAGGTAAGTCGCAGTGACGTTCGCGTCAAAGGCGAAGCCAGAAAGGTCGATGGCGTCCGCGCCCGAAAGGCCCGAAATCACCCCCGTAAAGCCTTGAGGGTCGTCAAGCTCCAGCGTCCCCGTCGACCCCGAAAAGGTCACCGATTGCGCGCTCGGCCCATCAATCGCGACCGTCGCCCCGTCTGCGATCGTCAGCGGCAAATCGCCTGCCGACCCACCCCCCGTATTCGCCTCAGCCAGCCCCTCGCTCCCGGTCAAGTCAGGCGCCCGCGAAGAGCCCTCATCCGACGCGGGACCTTCAGCGAAGCCGTCGCTCCAGGCGCCGCGGTTCGCAACCTTCGTCGATGACGCCGGAGCATCGGATGCGGAGGCAGCGCTCGGTCGGCTCGCTGGGCTCACCCCCATCGCGAGCGAAAATTTCGCGAAGTTTTCGTAGCTCGCTGCGTCGAACGGAAGCGCCAAGTCGTCGTCGTGACGGCTCGTATCCGATGCCGACAATACGTTTGCCAAAGCAAGCCACTTAGGCATCGCCTGAATCTGCGTTGTCTTCACCACAAAGCTCTCCCTGATAAAGCCGCCGCGCGACTTCTGGGTCCAACTGGCTCACTCAACCCCATTATTAAAGTCCGAATGCGCATCAATTGCAGACTAATATTCCCTATCCTCTACTCATTCCAAACGGATGACAGCCTATTGACCTATAAAGCCGCAGTACCATGGAAGTTGGGTTAGGTCAACTCACCGCTCGTTTCAAGTCAACTGACGCCACAGGTGTGCGGCTTATCGCCGCAATAATAGTTACAGGGCTAACTATTAACGCGTGTAAACATTACTAAATTGTCACTATCGCTTCCCACAGGGGTTACGCCGGACCAATGCGAGTTCAATTTCACATTCCAGTTGATGGGGTGGTCTCTGGCTTGGTGAGAACTCTTCAGCAGAGCGTCGCAGGCGGCGTCGATGACATCGTCGTGGGTCTCGAAGGCAAGATTTGATAGCGGCTGCCGGGGAAGAACGAACTGGCAGACGGCTTCGACTGGATTCATCTTCGGTACGCGTGGTGGCAATAAGGTCGGCACGATATTACGGGGAACGTCGAGACTTGGGCGGTGGCTTTTCATCTAGCCGAAGTTAGCCGATTGGGGCCGGGTGGAGCGAGCAAAGCCCTGAAAATGCTGAGCTGGCACCCCCAAGGTCGGCACTACAGGCCACCACGCTTGAGTTGCAGTTCGATCTCTTTCGGCAGCCGTCTATTTCAATACCGCTTACCGTTCGTTCTGCGAATCAGCTGGCGCGAAAACATGGCTCCGCGTCATTGTTCACAATCCCGCTGCCAGGAAAACGGCCTTGGTCGGCACTACAGCCGTTTTTCTCCGACGAGCGCTTCCGCGCGCGAGCAATATCAATTGCTTGCTTGATCACGCGACGGCGAAAATAATTCGTGGGGCTTCGAATCGGCCAACTTCGGCTAGCGCGGCCCGAGCAGCAAGAGGGCGTGGGCGCGTTCGGCGACATAGCCAGAGATTTCTTCGATATGGAACTGCATTGCCTGGGCGTCGGCAAAGGCCGGCCTGAGCGGGCTCCGACGCCTCGGGCGGAACGAATATGGTCAAAGATTACAATGGGCAGCAGACGCTGGTCTGGCGCGCCTAAATCCTCGGACATACGTCGCGGCTCTTATGGCGTTAACTGTTGGCACGTGGTAAAGGATGGGGGGACGGTTCGGGGCGGAGGGTTTAGCGATGGATGCGGCAGAGTTTGCCGGCTGGCTTTCGGGGATAGGGCGGTTGAGCGACGAGCAGATGGCGCTGACGCTCATCGAACTTGGGGAGTTTGCGCGGCGATCCGGTGATGTCGGCGCGCCGCCGTCTGCCGAGGCTCGGCCCGAGGCGGCGTTGTCGACCGGAAAGGGGGAACGGCGAAAGGCTTTGAGGATCGAACGGGACGTGTTGGCGACGATCGGCGAGGACAAGGTCGAGCGTCTCGGCTGCGCGCATTGCGGCGCCGATGAGATTGTCGGCTGGGGTCGGTCGCACGGCTTGCCGAGGTATCGCTGCAAGGCGTGCGGGCGCACCTTCAACGCCGCGACCGGGACGGCGATGGCCCGGTTGCGCAAGAAGGATCGCTGGCTCGACCAGGCGCAGGCGATGATCGAGAGCGTCAGCCTCGCCAAGGCGGCCGAGCGCTGCGGCGTCCACCCGACCACGGCCTATCGTTGGCGGCATCGGTTCCTGAGCGCCCCGGCGGTCGACAAGCCGCAGACGTTGCGGGGGGTTGTGGAAGCGGACGAAACCTTCATTCTCGAATTGTTCAAAGGCCGGCGCTCCGGTCTGGCGCGCAAAGCCCGCAAACGCGGCGGCAAGGCGAGACATCCGGGCGCCTTTTCCGACAATATCCCCGTTCTCGTGGCCCGCGACCGTTCCGGCGCCACGATCGACGCCGTCCTGCCCGAGGACACGGGGCTGTGTGCATAACCCAAGCGCTCTCGAGCGCCATGTCGCCGGCAAACCTGCTCGTCTGCGACGGCGGCCGACCTTTGTGCGCTTTCGCCCGGCGCGCCAAAATTCCCGTCCGCGTCGTTCCCGCCCCGGGAAAGCCGCTGCCCGGGGAGCCCGAAATCCACATCAACAACGTCAACGCCTACCATTCGCGTCTCAAGGAGTGGTTGCGCCGCTTCCACGGCGTCGCGACCACGAACCTGCCCAACTATCTGGGTTGGCGCCGCGCTCTCGAAACCTCCGCAGAACCAAATCCACACAGCTGGATGCGCGCAGCGCTCGGCCAAGGCGCTTACTTTACCAACAGCTAACGCGATAAGAGCGTACGTCGCTGTCATAAGCCTCTTGGGCGCCTTGCGAGCTCCCGGATCACGTGATACTTGAGCGTGGGGATAAGAGACATGCAGTTCACTATCCAATCACGATCGGACACTGGTGAACTCGTCGAGCATCGCGACGGGATCGATTCCGCACTCGAGTGCGTTCGAGAGTTGATCGCGACGGGTCGACCTGATGTAAAAATTGTAAACGAGTACGGCGAGCGCGTGCGTCCTGCCGTTCTTAGACGGTCGTCCGCTGTGGAGCTTGCAGCCGACCGGCAAGCGCGGATTAATAGTCGCCTCGTAGCCTCGCCGTTGCTCGCCGCTCCGTTGCGGCGGTTAGGGTATAACAGCCAAGCACTCTGGGCAAAGGACAATTGCAAGGCGACCGTGCTTGGCTTCGTCGACCTTTGTCACGCACAGGGACGATGCGACAAAGGCCGAGTGCGCGCTCTCGAAATCGGAGGGGGGCGCTGGCCCTTCTTAACCCTTCCGGAAACGGAGGGCGCGCGGATCGCTTACACAGTCAACGATATCGATGCGGGTGAACTCGCAGCGGCGCCGGCGGAATTCGGGAAGGCTCAGTTTGACGTCGCGGGGGCAGTCGACCCATCTTTTCACGGACGCTTTGACTTCATCTTCTCGCGTATGGTGCTGGAGCATGTTCCGGACGCTGCCCGAACGTGGTCTAACATGTTCGACCTGTTGGCGCCGGGAGGCGTGGCGTTTGCCTTTCACCCGACCCTCTATGCCCCGGCCTTTGTAATCAACTGGCTGGCTCCTGAAGCGTTAACTGGGCCTATTTTGCGCTTTTTCTTTCCCGGACGCCGCAGCAAGGGCACGCGCAAATTTCCGGCACGCTATGACTTGTGCACCGCCGCGCCAACCGTGATCGAACCCGCTCTCCGCCGCGCCGGTTTCCGTGAGATCTTGTGCGCGCCCTTCTGGGGCGACCTCTATTTCGAGCAGTTGCCCGGCTTGAGAGAGGCGAACGACGCGCTGAGCGCGCTCGCAGAATCCCGGGACTGGCGCCGGCTGGCGAGCCATGCCTATACAATTGCATTGAAATGACTTCCCTCCCCTCGATCGGGAAAATGTCTAGACAACCATTTTTTTGGCGCCCGTGACAATGCGGCCCGGTCGTCATCCAGCAAGCCACAGGGCGTTGTTGTCGAGTCCGGGTCGGCTTGCGCTCCAGCGAGCCCTTGATAATCGGCTATCTATTCGGGCGCACACGTCCGAGCTTAAGCCGGAGGGCCCTCGACTTTGCCGGGGTTTTTCAGTTACAGGTTGGCGCTTAAGGCGAGCCACCAGTGGAGTTCCAACGTGGCCGGCGACGACAGGAACCTAAGCCACACCATGGATCTAGCGGGCAGCGGGCTTCTGTCGGGCGCGGCAGTGAACGAAATTGCCGAGAGGGCTGAGGGTAGAGTATGAGGTCTTTTCCGTCCGATCGCCTCTCTCTTCCTCGATGGCGTCGCATAGTGGCTCACCGTCAAGGAGTTGCGGCCGACCTCTGAGCCGAATTCAAGACGCGGGTCACCGCCTTGAAACAAGCGCCATAGCGAGCGATCGCGCGCGAGTTGGGCGCGCCCACTTGGCCGCTCCGCGGGTCAATCTGGACGAGTAACGCCCGGTGAGGTCGCGTGTGCTCTAATATCGGTTCGGGTTATCCCGCGGTATGTCGCAACCCAGATCCAAACGATGATCTCAGGCCATCCCTAGGCAACGCAACCATAACCTTTTCGCTCAGGCGCAATGAATATGAATTTATCCATCCGCACGCTCGTGTCTGGCGCCGCCTGGACGATAGGAGCATTTGGCATAAGTCAAGTCATTCGCTTCGCATCGAATGTTATATTGGCGCGGTTGCTGGCGCCGGAGCTTTTTGGGCTTATGGTGATCGTGAATACGCTTGGCATCGGGATGCAATTAATGTCTGATATCGGCATCGGCCAAAATATTATATACAGCAAGAATGCCAACGAACCGAACTTTTACAATACGGCATGGACTCTGCAAATTATAAGAGGCATTGGTCTATGGACGCTTTTCCTCATTGCTGCGGTTCCCGTAGCCAACTTCTACAATATTCAAGCCCTTAGTTTGATATTGCCAATATCCGGGCTTAGCATTCTTTTCACGGGATTTTCTTCGGTTAGTCTGTCACTACTGCAGAAGAGAATGCTATTTGCTAAGCTGAACATTTTCAATTTGGTTATTGCTTTTCTTTCGTCGACCATCATTATCCTGTTCGCTTATTTCAGCCGAACAATATGGGCCTTAGTCCTGGGTGGCGTTGCCGGCTCGGCGCTTTTCATGCTTGGAAGTTATTTTTTGTTGCGAGATTTGAAGCACAGATTTTGTCTTGACAAGCAAAGTGTTGCCGAGATTTTGCGTTTTGGCAAATGGATTGTTGTAAGTTCCGTTGTTTTCTTCCTGTCGGCCAATTTTGACCGATTGTATTTCGCCAAAATCGTGCCGCTTGAGCTTTTAGGTGTATACGGAATCGCACGCACCATTTCCGACATGATAGGCAACGTCGCTAACCGACTGGGGTGGAGTGTCGTTTTCCCGTATATCTCATCCCATGAGAACATGAGTCGAGAGCTTTTACGCCAACATATTTCGCCTATTCGTTTGAAATTCCTGTTGCTGGCGGCTCTTAGCTGTTCCTTGTTTATCGCTACAGCTGATTTGGCAATCACAATCCTCTATGATGAGCGGTACCACGCAGCCAACTGGATGCTGCCAATCCTGCTCATCGGCGCATGGTTTTCGATGATCTCCACGCTTAACGAGTCTACGCTTCTTGGACTGGGAAAGCCGTCCTACGTCGCGATGGCGAACAGCGTAAGATTCATCTTCCTAGCCTTTGGATTGCCGATCAGTGTCAGATTGTATGGCTTCTCCGCAGGGATCATGACTCTCTCACTGGTTGAACTTTGTCGATATGCCGCATTTTTTGTTGGTCAGAAGCGCGAGCGCTTTTCCTTCGGCGCGCAGGATTTGATGATCACGCTCGGGATGTTCGTTATGGTTGGCCTTTGGGAGGCGATACGCTGGGTTCTGGGGTTTGGGACGTCCTTCGATTCTTTGCTGGCAATCAAGTTTATTCCGTCCGGTCATTGAGGCTCGCCCACGTTATTCGGTGTGCACGTCGTCCAGCTCTGGTTCCCTTCCGAATATTTCAATTCCTGCGCACCGTTCCCCGAATCGGGACTTATCAAGGGGTTACGGGCGAACGAGGTACCGGATTCCCGGGCGCGCAGTTGCGAGATCGTCTTTTGCACTTGCAGCAAGCTGCGTCTTCAGGATCGCTTGGCGTTGCGCGGCCACGTCACGCGTCTCCAACGAGTCTGCCCGGGAAACTGCCCCGGTTACCGAACGAGGCGAAAAAAAGATTGCGCGCGCGCCGATCGCCGGAGGCGGCCCTGATGAGCGCCGCGCCGCGCCGCAGCGCGCCCATGTCCGCGCCGCCCCGGCTGAATTCGCGTCCGCCGCCGTCAGCGGCCTCGCCTCGTTCATTTCGTCCTTGCTTCGCCGGGCCCCTCGCGGCCTGATCGCCCGATGAGAATGACCATAGCACAGACTTCCGGATTACCAAAGCATTTGTCGCAAAGACCAGAAAACGATAACGCGATCAGCGCGTTACCGTGCGCGGGGCAAGGGATCGGACGGAGCGGGCGCCGGCGCGACGGGGCGGGGATTTGCCGGCGGAGCGTCGGCGAGCTTCGCCGGAAGTCGACGCCGCCCCTCCTCCCTTCGGTTACGGCCCCCGGGGCCGCCGCGGGGTCTTGCCGGCGCGCTTCGTAGCGCCAAGGCCAAGCCCGCCGCCAAGGCGCTTGCGGCCGTCGTCGCGTTCCTTAAGAGGCCTGAGCAATCATGCGGAGCCGTTGACCCGCCTGCAAACAGGACGGGCGATCCTGTCGCGTGGCTTTCCAGGCCTTCCTCAACGGCCGCCTGCTCCGACGCGCCGCCCCGCCTCGCGCCCAGTTGACGCAACCAAAACGCGAAACATCGCAGATCGCCAAAACGTCAGAGCGGCCAACTGCCGCTTTTAGGTTCATAGCACCTGTAGCGGCGCGAGCCTGTCGCAGCGTGGAAATCCCGGCAAGGTAACAAGCCAGGTTCTGCGCGATACGCCACAACGGATGATCAAGGATCGCTATATCCACATCCTATCTCAGACCATCTTCATTTAATTTGGACCAATTCCGGCGCAGCGTCCGCCTGTACCCAAAAGGGGCATTACGATCACTTTAACGCGATCGTATAGGCGTGGCTCGCCAGATGGATTGGGAAATTTCCAGAAGGAATTTTCGAAGCGCCCATGCCTGCGCACGGCCTGCCCCTCAACCAGCATAATTGCAAACGGCGTAGGTACCTCTTATGGTGGAGGTCAGAATGAAAGTTTCCTGTTTTTGGGGCGAGTTATGATCAAGGCTTTCAGTGGTTCTTCTTGGCTTCGCGCTTTCAAAGCTTCCGCATCTTATCGCCGTTTGAAGAATTCTTTTGTCTATCGTTCCATTCAATCGCGACGCGAAGACAGAAAAGCTGGGGCGGTCTTTAAGCAGGGGATGACAACGCTTCTTGTCGGCGATTTCAACATAACTCTCCCCGACAAGCACCCGCTGATTGACTGGCAACGGTCCCAACCGTATCGCGATCAGCATATCGGAGTGTGCGCCGGACAGCCTACTTCGAGCCTAGCAAGCCCGATGCGCCGAAGCAATTCTCAACGAAGCAGCTCTCCGACTTTCCTCAGGATGTCTGCCTGGTCAAATGCGACACCGACGGGCACGATTTTGAGGTTATACAAGAAAATATTTCTTGGTTCGGACGATGCCGACCGGGCCTAATTATTGAAAATCAGATCCGAACGAACGCTCATTTAGACCAGGCGAATACTATGTTTTCCGAATTGGTCTCGGTCGGCTACCGGAATTCTCTTTTTTATGATGACCCGGGATTCATGATCCTGGGAACTGACAGTCTGGAGCAGATTCAGGAACTTAACCGGTACCAATTCAAACTCTTTGAAGGCGAAGAGCACCAAAAATCAATTTGGAATTTTGACGTGCTCTGCTGCCACGAGACGCCGACCTGTTTGAGGCTGTCCGAGCATATTACCGGGCGTACTGATGACCTCAAGAGACTGGACGCTTACCGAACCGCTCATCCGCCACATCGGAGCAGGGAAAATGAAGAGTTATATTCTCAATCTCAAGTCGCTCCTCATGAGAACGCCCCTTGGGGCGATCGCGATGGAAATGCGATGGCGCTTGGGCGCATTCCATAGGTTTCGGCATCCAGAGCTATGGGAGATGTACCTCGAGGAAAAGCGGCTTCCCCTGGTTCTCACGCGGCTCCTCAGTAGCGATTCTTGCATTGCGGACGTCGGCGCTCATCTTGGATCGTTTCTCCGATTAGCCCTGAGATACGCCCCGCACGGGCGGCATTTCGCGTTTGAGGCTTCGCCATCCAAGGCCAAGTGGATAAAAGCGCAATTTCCAGAGGTTAACGTTTTCTCTGCTGCCGTCACGGCGCGCGCTGGCGTCGCGACTTTTTACGAAGATCAAGCTTACCCCGCCAATAGCTCACTGAATAAATTGCGTACGGGCTTATCGACAAAGGTTGTCGAAGTGCCTACAGTGACCCTAGACGATGCGCTTGCGGATGTGAAGCGCTTGGATCTCCTCAAACTTGATATCGAGGGAGAAGAATTAAACGCTCTGTGCGGTGGACTCAATGTCATTAAGCGCCTTAAGCCCGCGATTATATTTGAATGCGGTACAGTGTCGGAAGTCGATCACTTTAGCCTGTTTCATTTCATTACAACAGATCTTGATTACAGAATATTCGGCTTTGCTGATTTTCTATTCGACAAGGGGCCGGTGGGATTCGATGAATTTAGAAAGTATGGCATGTACCCCTTCCGAGGGTTTAATTTCGTAGCTCTATCTTCCGCATCGGAGCAAGGGAATGATCCTAGAGCCTGTTGTATAAATCAATCCGCTGGTACCGGGTGATGAGTTCGGCGCGCACGCAATATCGGCAAGGCCGAGCGCGCGGTCGGTTTCCAGTAAGCAAGCAGGCGGCGTCAGGGGTCATAACCGAAACCACGAAGAGTCAGGATATGTCAAGAGCGATCCTGAGCGCCTCATGAGCGCCTCGGCGTCAAATTTACCCTCGGGTTCGTCACAAAAATGAGTTTTCACAGCTGCGTAAAATGCTGATTGAGCGAGTTCACTCTCGGCTCAGCGGACAGAGGTCAAGGCCTGGGGGGCGGATGCGGAGCTTGCGCATTGCGGTCTTTGGCGCCCCGTGTTATTCCGCTGCCGGTCGCTCAGGGCCAATTGCTGGAAGTCGAACCGCGTGAAATGGGTGAGTTTAATTGCCATGTTGGGGGTGGCGCTGTCGCTTGTCCCTCGTCTGCGTTCCGATATTCGTTTGGTTCAGACCGTTTGGGGGCTTGTCGGATTCTTGCCCTTTGTCTTGGAGTCCTTCCATTTGTATATGTCGGCGGGTTTCCTCGACCGCTGGCCTGGATACGTAACCGGATTTGAGGTAACCATTGTCGACGCGCTCGCGTTGGCGCTTTACTTAACTCTGCCTCGCTCGTCGCACCCATTGCCTTTTCGCATTGCAATATCGCTTTATCTCTTTTCAACTCTGCTTGCCGCGCTTCCGGCGATGGAGCCGAAAGCCGCGCTTTTCTATTCCTGGCAACTTGCACGAATGTTTTTTCTTTATGCGGTTATCGTCAGGGCATCCGCCAACCCCCTCGTTCCCGTCGCGCTGCTCAAAGGAATGGCCGCAGGCTTGTTGGTGCAGGCGCCTGTCGTGTTGTGGCAGCGTTTCGGACTGGGCATGCTCCAAACTCCAGGCACGATGGTCCATCAAAACGAACTTGGCATGCTGTCTCACTTCGTCGTCTTTCCCTTCTTCGCCCTGCTGCTTACGGGACGAGCTGGACGGTGGCCGGCCGTCGTTTTCCCAGCCGGCGCGATCGTCGAATTGATGACGACCTCCCGCGGCACGATCGGACTCGCCGCCATGGGATATACGCTCGTTTTTGCGCTCTCCGCCCTGCGCGGATGGACGTCTCGAAAGGGCCGCATGCTGGCGGTCTTCGTTGCCGCTGCTGCGATAGTAGCGCCTGTAGCGATCTCTGCTATAGCGCAGCGCGGGGCGAGTGAGATCGAGGGTTCGGACGACGCACGCGTCGTCCTCGAACAGGCGGCGTCGATGATGCTTGCGGACCATCCGATGGGTGTCGGCGCCAACAATTTCGTTTTGACGGCAATTCTCCAAGGCTACTACCAAAGAGCTGGAGTTAATTGGGCCGATTACATTGCCACTGTGCACAATTTCTATTGGCTTACTGTCGTAGAAAATGGGTACTTCGGGTTGATCACCTGTGTGATTTTTCTTCTTGCTCCGTTGATCGTTGCATTGCGATGCGGCGTGCGCCATCGACAGGACATAAGAGGGGATCTTATGATCGGGCTTGCAGTCGCGGTGCTGGCCGTATACTTGCAGAGTTTCAAAGAATGGGTGTTTATCACGTACCGGCTTCAATACGTGTACGTGATGGACGTGGGTTTGATAGCGGGTATGGCGACACAGATGGGCTACTGGCGCCGCCCGGCCGTGAATCAACTCACGTCGTCGCCCGGCGTCACAACTATTGGCGCGCGAATCGGCGCTTAGCCGGCGCCTGTCCCCCTTGCCTGCACGTTGAGACCGCCGAAAGGAGTTGGGTGTGCGCACTCGATTGGTGGGTTCACTCGAGCAGCCTTCCCACTTGCCCGCTTCCGGCGTGTTCCGGGATGTTCGCTCGTGCGCGGAATTGACAGGAAGGCCTCGGCTAGACAAGTGATCCGACGGATGCACAGTGGGGCGTTGTCGCGCCATTCTTGCCATCGGCCCGCGGGGTTCAGCCCCAGCCTGGCGACACAAATGGGCTACTGGCGGCGGCCTGCTCTGTCCCGACTTGAAAAGCGGGGCTTCAGCGGACGGCCTGAGGGGGTAACGAGCCCAACGTGAGCGATCCCGTCAACGGGGCGAAGCGAATATCGAGCTCATGGCCGATCTCGGCTTGGCTCCGTCCGGTCCGAGCATTCCTGGCGGAAGCACGCGCCGCCACGGCGGCATGCCGAAACCGGGCGTCCACGCCGGATCCTGATCGAGGCTGGGGCTTCCTGGATTATCGGCGCGCATAAGCCGAGCCCAATTCCCACGGCAGGAGGCTTGGCCAAGCCGATCCGCGGCGCCGCATTGACGGCTCAGAAATGACTGTGTCGGCCGCTATCGCAAGCTCGCCGGGGCGCGAGATTGTCCGCTGTGGTCACGACAGATCGCACTTGAGCTGGCGGGTTTCGAGTCGGCGATCGCCGGATGGGAGTGATGACGGTCGCGTCGTCGCTCTCGTTATCTAAACGAACGCGTACGTCACGCAAGAAGCGCGATGGCTGTCGATTGTCAACCGGCGTCCAAAGTTGGCTGTGACGCAATTTTGCTGACTGCGGGGTTCAAGCGGCGCCGACGACGCGAGGTTGGAGGAGGTCGAGCTTTCCGCGTCCGTACATTTGGCGTTTAATGAGCATCGGCTTTGTGATCTGCCTTCGGCCTGACCGTTGGACCAAGGCCAGGTGATCGCGGCGCTGACTGCGGCCTTGTCCTTGACGACGCTACTTGCGAAGGAGGCGACCTGGCTCGACTTGGTTCGCTCCAGCCGCGGGTCGAGATCGGTTGGCGATCGCCTGCGGATCATGGCCTGGAAGACGGTGACGAGGCTAAGCGTTCTGCCGACCCCGATGGGTGGTAACTTCCGCATGGGTCGACGGGCTTGTGTCAACGCTGACAATTATGCCGCTCCAAGAAGCTCCTACTTGGACGGTGATGCTCCTGGGCTTCGCGGGTCGAGGCTACGTTGGTTATCGGCGAGCGTTCGCGAATTGGCCCGCAAACAACAACACGTGAAAGTAAATCAGATGTCACGGTCTGGTGCAATTAGAGCTGGTGCGTTTCTCGCTGCGCTTGCAATTGCTGACGCGGCGTCCGCCACTCAGCAGCCACTCGCTGGAGCGGGGTCCCGCGGAACTCTGGGCGTCGCGGTCGAATCGCCGGCGTGGAAAACATTTGCGCTCGGCGGAGGTGGCTTCGTCACGTCGAT
Organism: uncultured Alphaproteobacteria bacterium; assembly: GCA_963822215.1. Lineage (GTDB taxonomy): Bacteria > Pseudomonadota > Alphaproteobacteria > Rhizobiales > Beijerinckiaceae > Roseiarcus. The sequence continues at coordinate 969,831 of CAWGGX010000009.1, read as the reverse complement.
CGTCGCCTATCCGGACGGCACCCAGATCGTTCGAGCCGATACGTACAACTATTACAAGCGAGTCGTTCCATCGCAGCCAGTGTGGCGGCCGCTGATGACGGCGGCGAGCATGGCGGCGGTAGATATCCCAAATCCGGAGGTCCTCAACGCCACTGGCTACGCCATAGGGGCCTGCGCTTGGCCGACCCAGTCTGCATCAACTCTGATCGGAACGACGCAGACGTTGTACGACGTGTTCAATGCCCGCATCTACAAGTCGACGAACGGCGGAGCGAACTGGACGAACACCGGGCAGGCGGTCAGCGGTGCGGACGGCAACAACGACACGCAGAAGCGGAACGACCCATACGTTTTTTGTGATCCCGCGAGCGGTGGACGACTAGCCTACGTGGGCGTTCCCTCCGCCGCGCCGCTCAGGACCCTGGACGGCGGCCAGACGTGGTCGCCGGTCTCGGCGATCCCCGCGCCGGGGGGGAACGAAGGCGACTTGATCGCCGGCGATCCGACCTCCCCGGCGATCGGGGGCGCAACGCGTCATCTGTACGTCTCGAACTATGCCGGAGTTTACGAGAGCACGGACGGCGGCAATACTTGGGCGCTGACGAGCGGCGGCCCTCCGGGTCTGTCGTCGATGTGGGTTGACCAGTTCGGCGTTTTGTGGGGCCAGACCGCGAACGCGATCTTCAGTCGGCAGGGCGGCGTCTGGTCGGTATCGACCAGCCCCGGCAAGTCGCTCCAGGCGCTCGCGATCGATCCAAACGCCGCGTCGGAAGCAGCCGAACATATCGTCGGCGTGCGTGGCGGCGGAACGATCACGAATAGCACAAACGGCGGCCTGACATGGTCTGGCTATCACTGGCGCCAGCAGGTGCGCGCAACGGATATCCTTTGGCTCGGGACGGCCCAACAGGGGCAGGGCGCCGACTGCCCGCCGACGTGCAACTGGCCAAGCCTATGGCTCAATCTCGGCAAGGCCGCGTTCGACCAGTCGTCCGACATGTGTGTCAGCGGCGGTTTGGGCGTCTGGTGCGCGCCGGCGCCAGTTACCGCGGCCAGCAACTATGTCGACGCGACCGCTGGGATCGAGCAACTGGTCAGCTACAAGGTGATATCTCCGCCCGGCGGCGCGCCCGTGGTCGCGGTTGGGGACAAGGGGTTCTTCACCAAGAACGGGAGTCCTGACGCCTATCCGGCGTCGCACTATACAAATGCCGTGGCGATCGCGGCGGGATACGACGTGGACTATGCCTCGTCGCAGCCGAGTTTTCTCACCGGCGTCGTCAACTCGCTCGTGGGCAATGGCGATTTTTCTGGATACTCGACCGACGGCGGCAAGACGTGGGCCCGGTTTGCCACGTTGCCGAACGGTATAGGCCAGCAAGGCGGCATGATTGCGGCCGCCGATCCGCAGAACATCATCGATGTTCCCGGCCAGGGGCAAGGGTTGTACTGCTCGACCGACGGCGGACAGACGTGGTCCGGGGTGAGCTTGCCGGGCCCTCCCGCTCCGCATTGGCTTGCCGGATGGTATCTGACCAGGCACGTGTTAGCCGCGGATCGCGTGCTGCCGCGAACAATGTACGCCTATAATGCAGGCGACGGACTTTATCGCACCTCGAGCGGGGCTTGCTCAGGCTGGATGAAGGTCCACGACGCGATCGACCGCTTTGATGTTTGGAATGCTCAGTTGACGGCGGCTCCGGGGCAGGCCGGGAACCTGTTCTTCACGTCAGGGCCGCAGAGCGGCTCGCAGCCTGCCAACGAGACCTTCTGGCGATCGACAGACGGCGGCGCGAGGTGGCAGGCGGTGCCGATGGTCAAGGAGGTATATGCTTTCGGCTTTGGCGCGCCTCAGACAGCGACCGCCTATCCGGCGATTTACATCGTCGGCTACGTCGGTGGCGCGTTCGGGACATGGCGGTCCGTGGACAACGCGCGAACCTGGGTGAAGCTCGCAACGTTTGCCAAGGACAGCCTGGACATGCCTTCGACGATCTCGGGCGATATGAACACATTCGGTGTCGTCTATGAGTGCTTCCACGGTTCTGGCTGCGCCTATTATCATTGAAAGATGGTGTGACAGGTGGGCTGCAGCCCGAGTCACAGGAGCGGTTCGGCGCGGACGCGGCCCCGCCCGATCTGGTGATGGGCGCCGGCCTCTTGCGGGCGCCGGGCGGATTGCTCCCGGCCGTGTGGGGCGAGGTTCACGGACCTGACGTTCTACGACGTGCGGCGAATTGTGCGGACGCTGAGCGAAGAGGGCTTTCTGATCGACCGCAAGGGCGTGCGGCGGTTGACGGTATAAAGGCGCTGGGGCCGAAGCCGCGCACCAACCTGCCGACGCCGGGGCGCAACATCTATCCCTACCTTTTGCGCGACCTAACCCAACCTCCATTTTCAAGGACGATTTTTTGACGGCGGGGCGGTTGCGCGCTGCCAGAAGCTTTTGAAATCGCCGGGGCGAGCCGCCAGGTGGGCTCCCGGCTCGCAAATGTAGTGACTAAAGTAGGTCATATTTTGCTTTGCAATTCGGCTGATTCGCGATGCTTAGTCTCACGAAGCGTAAGCCATTGAACTCGCTCGCGCCGAGCAGTTTTGACTGATCTTCGACAGTGCGTGGACCCAAGTCTTTGATCGCGCACGCAGAAACGCGCTGCGGTGGGCGTGGCACTACAAAACAGAATACTTACGTAGATCAGACGGCTGTGATCTGGCGGAGCGTCGGCGGCAGGGCGACGCCGAGGGCGGAGAGCGCGAGGGTGGCTCCGGGGCGTGGCGACGAGCTCAGCAGGAAGCGCTTGCCATGCTGGCCTACTACGTCATCTGACGCATGAAGCGAGACCTCGCCCCGATGCTGTTCAAGGACGACGATCTTAAAGCCGCCGCCGCTGAGCGCGCATCCCCCGTCGCCAAGGCCAAAGTCTCGCCCGCGGCGCGTCGCAAGGCCATCACCAGACGCACCGAGGACGGCCAGCCCGTCCACAGCTTCCGCACACTCCTCTCGGACCTCGCCAACCTGACCCGCAACAGCGTCCGCTTCGGCGACGCCCGACCAACCACGATCCTGTCCAGACCCACGCCAAGCCAAACCCGAGCCTTCGATCTCCTCGGCCTCAAGATCGCCGCGTAGGCAGATTGCAATCCCGCAATCGAGTCACATCAACGACTTGCGCCCAAAAACGCCGGAAGTTCGGCCTAGAATGCACCGGACTTCAGAATCGCGCCCCTAGTACCTCGTCACAGAGGTTTTGACCGGTAGGATTTCAGCTTGCAACACCGGTAGGTCCTCGGGAGGGACGAGGACCTCGACGCTTCGCGGCGCGCCCGGTCGGCGTCGAATGAGACCTGCGTGTTCGGGGCTGAGAATCATCTGGTGGACCGAAGGCGGTGTGACGCCGAAGTACCGTTGCATGTCGGCTTCGGCCGGGGCCCGCCGATGCAGGCGCGCATAGGCGTCGATGAACGCTAGATACTGGCCCTGCTTGGACGTAAAGCCGAGCGTGCGTCCGTCAGACATTTGATTCAACTGTCGATTCATCTGGCCTCCAACACGGAGGCTGTGATGAATATACGCTATCGTGTAACGTTGACCCAATGCGAAAGCGGCGACCTCCAACTCGATCGTCCACGATCACAGGTGCTCTTGCGCGGCAAAGGCCGCAAGGAGCGGATTGTGCCCATCCCGAGCGATCTCGTAAAAGCATTGAAGTCGCTAATGAATGAGCGAGGCGTCGCGCTCCATGAGACGCGCCCGCTTTTCGTCGGCACGCACGAGACACGTCTCACCCGCTTCGGAGCAACCCACATCGTGCGGCGGGCCGTCGCCACGGCCACGCTGACCGTCCCTAACCTGGCGCGCTGTAGCGCGCAAACCCATCTCGCCTCATGTCTTTCGTCACTCGCTTGCAATGACCCTTCAGCAATCTGGCGTGGACCTTCTAACCATCCAGGCCTGGCTCGGGCATTCGCAAGTCGCCACCACGCATCGCTACGCCGCTGCAGACGTCGAGATGATGCGACGAGGGCTGGAAAAGGCGGGTGTCTCCGGCAACGATGCCGCTCGCTTCAGACCCAAGGATGCGGTGCTGCAACTGCTGGAACACATCTGATATTTTGTGGCGGCGAAGTTCGAGCCCCCGCAGAATCCGCGGCTCCTGGAACCGGCCGCCACATATACGCGTCCGACACATATGTGCGGGTCGCGTTTCAGCTGCTCCTGAACCTGAAGCGCCAGACCCTGCATGCTACGACGCATGTCGGTGTGGCCCGCCGCGATCCACACCCGCACTCCGCTCGGCATCGGGATCATCGTTCGCCCAGAATGCTCAGAACCCGACGAAGCGCATCGACGTCGACCTCGTTGCGACGCGCACGCGGCTCCCGGAGCCGAACTCGATTTCGATGACCCCGGACCTCTTTCGCCGTCCGCTCATCGTCGGACGCGATGGCCTCGGCGCCTCCGACGTAGATGTCGCGGCCGCCTCGACCTCCATCGGAAGCAAAATCGAGCCGTCCATCGTGGCTGGTCCTGCGGTGCGCGCCAGCCTTCGCCATGTGAAGAGCAGGCTCTGCGCCACCCCGTGCCGTCGAGCGATCTCGTTCACCACGGCTCCGGGCATCAGTGTCGCTTCGACAATCTGCGCCTTCTCGTCCTTGCTCCAGCGCCGTCGGCGCTCGATACCGAGAACCTTCCCATCCATCTCTGCATGACCTTAAGGCTAGCTCTAAGGTCACAGCCCCCGCGACCTCCGTCCCTCCAGCAAGGCGGCCGCTGCCGGAGGGATACTCTCGAACGGCGTATCCAAGCCATTCTTCGAGGCGCTGCTGCGCCTGCTCGCGGAAGAAGCCGGCGCTGGTCGCGACCGGCGCATCGTTCTTGTGCTCGACAACGCCGGTTGGCACGGCGAGGCCGGCCTTGCGGTGCCGGACGGCCTGCGCCTCCTGTTCCAGCCCGCCTACACTCCCGAAGTGCAGCCGGCCGAAACGCTCTGGACCCTGGTTGACGAACCCGTCGTCAACAAGCACATCCACACCCTCGAGGCTCTCGACGGAACCATCTCGATGCGCTGCGCCGCTCTCGCCACCGACCGCGAAAAGATCAAAAGCCAGGCCGGCTTCCACTGGTGGCCCAAAATCGCTAACCCGAAGTAATCACCCGGAAACCGTATTACTCTTGATCGCTTCCAGGCGGCGCTCGGGGCGCTCGGAGCCCGCTTTTCGGCCGTCACTTCGATTGCAAGTTCTGCCAGGCGATCCCTTCGAACATGTAGGTCATCTCCCCCGCCGAGCTTGATGCAACGCCCGCCGACGGCCGGAAGCATTATTTTGTTTCCCGATCGATTCGCTTGGCGCAGAGTGATCTGGTGTCAATCGTCGCCCGCGTGCGCTCTGTCGGAAATCGTTCGCGACGACCTACCGGACCGTTCCGGTCGGTCTCTGAGCAAGGTCAGCGTCATTGGCGGGGCCTTAATTTTGAGTTCCCTTATCGAAATAGTAACTGGTTAAATAGGGATCATAAGAAGCTAGTTCCTTCATATCAGCCTTGTTCAAAACCGCGCCAATAATTAATTCGGCAACGGCTGGAGCGGCACGGAGAGCATGCCGTACAGCATCAGTTGTTGTATGACCCCATTCAATGACAAGGACGTAAGAGTTGATGAATTCGATCGTCGCGCATACGTCAATGACGGGAGATAGCGGAGATAGATCTACGAAAACATAATCGTATTTTTCGCGCAACTCCTCAAATAAAGCTTTCAACTCAGAACTTGAAAGAATGGTTGGCGGATCAGGTGGCCCTGGATATGGAATCGCCGGAAGGAAAGACAGCCCAGTCGAGCTGTCCGTCAAAATGGCATTTTCGATAGATGTCTCTTTGCGCAACAAATCGACGACTCCCTTTTTCGCGTGGGGCGCCACCGAACGGGTGAGCGATGGATTTCTCAGGTCGCAGTCGACTACGATGACTTGCGCGCCGTTCCGAGCGACGAGCTGTGCTGCCGCCATCGAGACAGTTGACTTCCCTTCATTGGGGTTCGCCGAGATGAAGCCGATCACCTTGCTCGCCCGCGCCCTAGTGTCCATTTCGAGTGCGAGCTTGATTGAACGAACACCCTCGGAGAAGCGTGAAAACGGATGGTCGACCACCGCCCAGCAAACCCCTTTGTCTCCACGGACGATGAATTTGCCATCACCATCGCTGGCGGGTTGTTTCGCCCGACGGCGCAACCGCGTTCCCTCCTTCGCCTTCGGAAGTAGCCCAATGCATGGAACGCGTAAGCGTGATTGTACGGACTTGCTCGTACGAAAGACGCGGCCGCCTATCACCTCTCTCATAAGCGCGATCCCAAGGCCGAGCGCCAGCCCGGCGAGCGGAAACATCGCGGCAAACTTTACGGCTTTCTTGCTGTCCGGCTGAATTAGAGCCGATGCGGGCGAAATAACGCTCGCCTCCGCGACAGGTGACGCCGCCTCCTGTAGTGAGGCGTTATAGCGATTGATAAAGGTATTGTACAGATCTTGATATGCTTTCGCCGAGGCCTCTAATTCCCTTAGTTTCACCTGGGCATGCCTAATCTCTTGAGATTGCGCAACCGCAATGTCGTATTCTTTCTGAGTCTGCGCCTCGCGGCTTTGCAAGAAGGAATAATCGTTCCTGCTTGACTCCTTAATCCGCTGGAATTCCTCGTTGATCTCGGCCTGCAGTTGTGTCTTTTGATTACGAAGACTTATAATCGCCGGATTGTTTGATCCGTATTTCACCAAAGCGTCCGCTTCCTTGGACGCCACGTCAAAATACTCACTCTGCAGTTTATCGAAGAGCTCTTGCTGTTGATCTTTGTCTTGCAATGCACCGGAGATATTACCAGTCACCGCCGTCCCGTTGATTGGCGCAAGTCGGTCGAATTTTGCCTTAGCTTTGATTGTTTCGTCGTGGGCCGCGTTCAATTTTGCGAGGAGGTCAGCAACCCGTTGATCGTCGACCAGTTGGCCACTGCCAGTTTCGACGATGTTGTGTTCGGTCTTGTACTCGACCACCGCCCTCTGGGCTGTTTCGCTCTTGGCTCGCAATTCAGGGATCCGAGCCTCAAGCCAATCGCTCGTGCGCCGCCCGGCGTCATATGCCGACGTGCGCTGCTGATTAATGTACGCTTCTGCGACCGCATTCGCGACATCAGCCGCGAGATCGGGATGACTCGCCTCAAACTCGATTTCGATTGCATAAGCAACGCCAATGCGCTCCGCTGTGAGGCTCTTCTCGAAGAGTTTGAGACCCAACTCTGTGCGCTCTTGCTCAGATAGCCGAGGTCGCTCAGGAAACAATCCAGGCGCAAATCGAGTCAACATCGCCCGAATTGCGCCGGGACGGTCGCTTCCAATAAATCGTGGATCGTCTAAGAGCTTGAGTTTATTGATAACTGCAGAGGCAATCGCATTGGATTGCAAGATGGCTATCTGGCTTTCCATGGCGCCAGTAGATTGCATTGAGATTTCGCTCGAGATCGTAGGTTGCTGCAGGATGTCGATCTTTCTGGTATCGACCAATAGTGTCGCCGTCGCTGTATATTTGACCGGCGATTTTAGCAGAACGACCGCTCCGACCGCCGCGCCTGCAATCGCGAGGACTATTACAACTAGAAACTGACGTCGAACTACGCCTAGCGCATACGCCAGTTGTTCGGCGAGCGAGGATTCTTCAATCGCTACCGGTCTTTCTTCAGAAAGCAGCGATGACTGCTGCTTGTGGGCGTCTAGCATGGTCACCTCAAATCGCGTCGGCGTGCTTTTAGTTGGACGCCACTCACACCAACAAATTTCACGCGCTCGAATGGCAGGAAGCCGCCGGAGAACAATTTTGGAACGGGATTATATCTGAAGTGTACGTCGTTCCGAGGCTCATAGCACGAAAATCTGCAGAAAGGAGCATGCCAGGAGCATGCTAGAAGTCGCGTCCCGTGTGGCGGCGAAGCCGGCGGGACGCCGGCCGTTCTGCGCGCAACGCCGCCGCTGCGGGTCGAGAGTAGCCGAGGGTAACAAGGAGCTCAACGCTTGGCTCTTTGACAAATGTCTCAGCCGGTCCAAGGCACGCGCGCAAGGCTGAGCGGTCAAAGTCGGTCGAGAATTTCAGTCGCTTCCAAGGCTTCCGCGCGCTATCGGCCTCGGTGTCCAAACTTACCTCGAGCGCCACGACAACAACCGGCTATTCGGTGAGCGCCGGCGCCGTCGACCGCCAGGTCGACATCCACGACCACGCCGACGGCATCGTGATCCGGCAGGACGGGCGATCGTCGCCGAGCACCCGCGCGCTTTTCGTCGCGGCCAGACGTTCTACGAGCCCTGGGGTTTTGCGTGCCGGTACTAGAGCGCCGAGTCGAACAGCCCGATGATCACCGAACAGCGAGGGGAAGGACAAGCGCAAGGGCAAGACGCTGTCGTGGCGGGAGGCGAAGCTGTCGCTGGCGCACGCGCAAGGGGGCCGGACGCCGGTCTATGCGGGCTCGATCGAGGGCGGGGTCGAAGAGGCCGGGCGCCAGCTGCTTTGCCTCACGCGGTTCGCGCCGGCTTCGGGGCGAACTCCCGGGTTCACGCGGTCGGCGACGGCGCGCCCTGGATCGTCGGCCACCCCCGGGTCGAAGAGCCCGGGGGGAGCAGCAGTTCGGCGATCAGGGCTACTACCTGATTGATTTCTATCACGTCTGCGAATACTTTGCCGCCGCCTCGGCTGCGATCGCGCCCGACCCGGCCACGCGCAGCGCATGGATGGAGACGCAGAAGGAGGCGCTCAAAGGCGGGCGTCTCGACGCTGTCGTGCAGGCGCTTGCGGGACATTGCGAGCCTCCCGAAGCCGACGACCAGCACGCGCCCGTGCGAACCTGCCATCGCTATCTCGGCGCTCGCGCCGACCAGTTGAACTATCGCCAGGCCCTGGCCGAAGGACTGCCGATCGGCTCCGGCGAGATCGAAAGCGCTCATCGCTACGTCGCCCAGCAACGCCTGAAGCGGCCCCGCGCCTGGCGGCGCGACGAGCATGCCGAACATATGCTCGCCTTGCGGATAAACCGAATCAACGGCGACTGGGACGCCTACTGGAAAGCACTTGCCCGGCAACGCGCCGTTGCCGCCAATGACAACAGCCCGAACGAATCACTATGCCGCACCGCCTAATTGCACCACTTTGGATCGCACCCCTGACAAAGCTACTGGAGCGGAACGCGGCCGAGGTCCCGGTGAACACATCGGGAAGTTCAGTCGGTGCGTCGGCCTCTCGATCCGGTTGCGTTCGGCGAATGCTTTTCCCAGTTCATGCGAGAGTTTGCGCAACAGACGGCTGACGTCGTTGCGGCCGACGGCAAGACGTTGCGCCGCTCTGCCTCGTGCGGCAGACGCGAGCGCGTGCGCGACAGCCACGAAGGATCGGGGACCTTGTCGCGGTTCGACAGCCGCAGGAAATCGCGCAGCGAGAACGAGTCAACGCAACGCCACACGATGCCGCGCTCGCTGTCGATCCCCTCGAAATAGCCGATCATGTGCATGCGGAAATATCGCCCCGGCGGCAGCGACGGCGGGCCCATCCTCGGCGCGTTATACGGCTTGCAGGCCTGCTCAACGAAAGCGGCAAAACCGCACTCCCGCAAAAGCTCCTGCAGTCGGTCGTAGAACGCGAGGCCGGGAGAGCGCGGCATTTCCGCCAGGGTCGCCATCAGATCGTCCTGAACCCCCTCAGCCAGCCCCATCGCCATCGCCGCTCACCCTGCCGAAGCGCCCAACCACAGGGAGTCCGAACTTCCAGACTTCGTCAACGGGCTGGTAAGGCAGAGACAAGCTTGGCAGATCTACAATCCATCCTGTGCCCTCGTATTTACCCGCAACTCCTCTGAAAGAACATCAGAGGCGGAGGATGGTCATGACCGAAAGCAACATGATGCCGTTCGATGAAGAGGGTATATTCCCCCAGGACCTAATTTCCCTGTCGAACTTATCGTCGTCCAACAATTCTGGCGGAGCGGACACGCACACGCCTCAGTTGTCTTGTCAGGAAGTGAGTGGCTTCGGAAATGCGGGGCGGGTGATTGAAGCCGGTCAGTTGTCCGACGGGCGAAGCAGTTTCGCATTTGAGGGAGGGTCCGCCTCAAACGTGGCGTGGCGGCAGGCTATGGCGGCTGAAGGGAGGTCGTCCGTCGTGGCGAACAGCGTGCAGCTGTCGGTTGCCAATGGGGCGACGGTCGCGATTGATGGGCCGAGCGCGCAATCGGTGACCTTTTCGGGGTCGACGGGGACGCTGGAGCTTGACGACCCTCAAGGCTTTACGGGCGTGATTTCGGGCCTTTCGGGCGCGGACGCCATCGACCTTTCTGGCTTCGCCTTTGGTGCCAACGTCACCGCGGCTTACTCGGGGAATGCCTCGGGCGGCACGCTGACGGTGACTGACGGCGCCAAGACGGCGCGCATTGCATTGTCTGGCGATTACCTGTCGTCGGCCTGGACGATGTCGAGCGATGGAAAGGGCGGCACGACCTTGGTCGATCCGACCTGGCAGACCCTTGACGTCGGCGGCGGCGGGTGGGTGAGCGGCATCAGCATCGCGAATGACGGCACCATGGTGGTGCGCACGGACACCAACGGCGCTTACTTATGGAACGGATCGCAGTGGGTGCAGCTCATTACGACGTCGAGCATGCCCGCAGGCTTCGATTTCAGCGGCGAGGGCGTCTATGAGATCCAGGTGGCCGCGAGCAATTCAAGCATCATGTACATGACGTTTGACGGCTACGTGTTCAAAACCACCAACAAGGGAACGACCTGGACCCAGACGGCCTTTACACCGGTCAACGATTCTAGCGATCCTGCAAACGACTCCTACCGCATGAACGGCCAGAAAATGGCCATCGATCCCAACAATCCCAATATTGTTTATGTCGGCACCCCCTCGAACGGCTTGTTTGTTTCACGCAACGGCGGCAGCGCATGGAGCAGCGTCAGCGCGATTCCGGCTGCGGCGGGTGAGGGTTTCAACATCGTGTTCGACCCGGCCGTCGGCGGCGTGGTCGGCGGGGTTACGCAAACCATTTTCGCCTCGAGCTATGGCAACGGCGTCTATGAAAGCACCAACGGCGGCGCGACATGGAGCGCATTGAGCGGAGCGCCGACCAATGTCGAGTCCGCGGCCGTCTCGAGCACGGGCGTCTATTATGCGGTGGGCGACGGCGGCTCCGGGCTCTGGAGTTACGCCAATGGAACCTGGACGCAGCTGATTTCAGGAAACAATGGCGGGCAGGGAATCCAGGCGGTCGCGGTCAATCCGTCCAATCCCAACGAGATCGTCGCCGTTTCCCCTGCTGGCTATTTGAACATCAGCTACAACGCCGGCAGCACCTGGACCGGCCCGATGTGGTCCAGCAACGAGGTGACATCGGCCGACATCCCATGGCTTGCCGACGCCCAGCAGGTTGACGGCGGAGCGGCGAATTATCTCTCTCTCGGCGGGGCGACATTCAATCCGGCCAATCCGAGTCAAATGATCGTCACCGGCGGCACCGGCGTGTGGACCACGACCCAGGTGCCGACGTCGGGGGCCACTCAGAATACGACAGTGACCTGGACCGATCAAACCGCCGGCATCGAAAATCTATGCTCCCAGGAAATCCTCGTTCCCCCTGGCGGCAATCCGATTCTCGTTCAATATGATCGGCCTTTCTTCGACATCACCAACCCGAACGCCTATCCCTCGACTTACGGCCCTGTGGATCAGAACACGATCACCGCCGGATTTTCGGCCGATTACGCCTCGTCCAACCCGAGTTTCATCGTCGGACTCGCCGACTGGTGGGGCGTGGAGGCGTCGGGCTATTCCACCAATGGCGGACAGACGTGGACGAAGTTCGCAACCGACATTCCTGGGGCCGACTCGTCGTTTATCGGCGGATCGATCGCCGCCAGCACGCCGCAAAACATCATCTGGGCGCCCGCGGACGGCTACCAGCCTTATTATACGCTCAACGGCGGCACGACCTGGAACCCGATCACGCTTCCCGGCGTGACCTCCTGGACCAACAACAACGCCTGGTATCTCGATCAACGGTCGGTGACCGCCGACCGCGTGCTGGCCAACACGTTCTATCTCTATGAGCCCGGCCAGGGCGTATTCTCAACCTCGAACGGCGGCCAAAGCTGGTCGGAGGTCCATTCAGGAAGCATAGGGCCTGACGACGGCTGGAATTCGACGCTCATGTCCGTTCCCGGCGAGGCCGGCAACCTTTTCTATACCGGAGGGCAGCAGAGCGGCTCGACCCCGACCACGCCGGTGAATGAGCCCTTCTATCGTTCGACCAACGGCGGCGCGACCTGGACGCAAGTTGCGAATGTCCTCGACGTGTTCGCCTTCGGGTTCGGCGCGGCCGCGCCGGGACAGAGCTATCCGGCCATCTACATTGCCGGGTATGTCAACAACGTTTATGGCATATGGCAATCGACCAACAACGCCCAGTCGTGGACCAATATCGGGACATTCCCGCTTGGCGAAACCAACCTCATCACCACCATATCCGGCAACCCCAACCAATTTGGCGAGGTCTACGTCGGCTTTCACGGAGGCGGATACGCCTATCTGTCCGCTTCCTCCACCACATCTCCCACCATCACCGGGGTCACGGATTCGCCCGCGACCGGCGCGCTCGACGCCGGCAAGACCGTCGCCCTGACGCTGAGCTTCAGCGAGGCGGTGACGGTCGCCGGCGGCGCGCCGACGCTCACCCTGAACGACGGCGGCACCGCGACCTACGCCAGCGGATCGGGCACCAGCGCCCTCGTCTTCGACACCACCGTGGCGGCCGGCCAGAACGCCGCCTCCCTCGCCGCCACCGCCCTCAACCTGCCGACCGGCGTCACCATCGAGGATAGCGCCGGCAATGCCGCGAGCCTCTCGCTCTCCGGCCTCACCCAGAGCGGGCCGCAGATCGACACCGCGACCCCCGCCGTCACCGCCATCTCCGACACGCCCGCGACCGGCGCGCTCGACGCCGGCAAGACCGTCGCCCTGACGCTCAGCTTCAGCGAGGCGGTGACGGTGGCCGGCGGAACGCCGACGCTCACCCTCAACGACGGCGGAACCGCGACCTACGCCAGCGGATCGGGCACCAGCGCCCTCGTCTTCGACGCCGCCGTGGCGGCCGGCCAAAACGCCGCCTCGCTTGCCGCGACCGCGCTCAACCTGCCGACCGGCGTCACCATCGCCGACGCCGCCGGCAACGCCGCGAGCCTGACGCTCTCCGGCCTGACCCAGAGCGGGCCGCAGATCGACACTGTGACCCCGGCCGTCACCGCCATCGCCGACTCGCCCGCGACCGGCGCTCTCGACGCGGGCAAGACCGTCGCCCTGACGCTGAGCTTCAGCGAGGCGGTGACGGTGGCCGGCGGAACGCCGACGCTGACCTTGAACGACGGCGGAACCGCGACCTACGCCAGCGGTTCGGGCACCAGCGCGCTCGTCTTCGACACGACCGTGGCGGCCGGCCAGAACGCCGCCTCCCTCGCCGCCACCGCGCTCAACCTGCCGACCGGCGTCACCATCGCCGATGCGGCCGGCAACGCCGCCAGCCTGTCGCTCTCCGGCCTCGCCCAGAGCGGGCCGCAGATCAACACTGTGAGCCCCGCCGTCACCGCCATTTCCGACTCGCCCGCGACCGGCGACCTTAACGCCGGCAAGACCGTCGCGCTGACGCTCGCCTTCAGCGAGGCGGTGACGGTGGCCGGCGGAACCCCGACGCTCACCCTGAACGACGACGGAACCGCGACCTACGCCAGCGGATCGGGTACCAACGCGCTCGTCTTCAACAATACCGTGGCGGCCGGCCAGAACGCCGCCTCGCTTGCCGTGACCGCGCTCAACCTGCCGACCGGCGTCACCATCGCCGATGCCGCCGGCAACGCCGCCAGCCTGTCGCTCTCCGGCCTCGCGCAGAGCGGGCCGCAGATCGACACTGTGACCCCCGCCATCACCACCATCTCCAACTCGCCCGCGACCGGCGCTCTTGACGCGGGCAAGACCGTGGCGCTCACGCTCAGCTTCAGCGAGGCGGTGACGGTGGCCGGCGGAACGCCGACGCTGACCTTGAACGACGGCGGAACCGCGACCTACGCCAGTGGATCGGGCACCAGCGCGCTCGTCTTCAACTATACCGTAGCGGCCGGGCAAAACACGCCCGATCTGATGGTGGCGGCGGTCAATCTGAATTCAGCAAGCATCGATGACAGCGCCGGCAACGCCGCCAACCTGTCCTTGTCCAGTGTCGCCCAAAGCAGCCCGCGGATCGACACCACGACCCCCGCGGTCACCACCATCTCCGACTCGCCAGCGACCGGCGCTCTTGACGCGGGCAAGACCGTGGCGCTCACGCTGAGCTTCAGCGAGGCGGTGACGGTGGCCGGCGGAACCCCGACGCTGACCTTGAATGACGGCGGAACCGCGACCTACGCCAGCGGATCGGGCACCAACGCGCTCGTCTTCAACACTACCGTGGCGGCCGGCCAGAACGCCGCCTCCCTCGTCGTGACCGCGCTCAACCTGCCGACCGGCGTCACCATCGCCGATGCGGCCGGCAACGCCGCCAGCCTGTCGCTCTCCGGCCTCGCCCAGAGCGGGCCGCAGATCGACACTGTGACCCCCGCCATCACCGCCATCTCCAACTCGCCAGCGACCGGCGCTCTTGACGCGGGCAAGACCGTGGCGCTCACGCTGAGCTTCAGCGAGGCGGTGACGGTGGCCGGCGGAACGCCGACGCTGACCTTGAATGACGGCGGAACCGCGACCTACGCCAGCGGATCGGGCACCAACGCGCTCGTCTTCAACACTACCGTGGCGGCCGGCCAGAACGCCGCCTCCCTCGCCGTGACCGCGCTCAACCTGCCGACCGGCGTCACCATCGCCGATGCGGCCGGCAACGCCGCCAGCCTGTCGCTCTCCGGCTTCGCCCAGAGCGGGCCGCAGATCAACACTGTGACCCCCGCCGTCACCGCCATTTCCGACTCGCCCGCGACCGGCGACCTTAACGCCGGCAAGACCGTCGCGCTGACGCTCGCCTTCAGCGAAGCGGTGACGGTCGCCGGCGGAACCCCGACGCTCTCCTTGAACGACGGCGGAACCGCGACCTACGCCAGCGGCTCGGGCACAAACGCGCTCGTCTTCAACTATACCGTAGCGGCCGGGCAAAACACGCCCGATCTGATGGTGGCGGCGGTCAATCTGAATTCAGCAAGCATCGATGACAGCGCCGGCAACGCCGCCAACCTGTCCTTGTCTAGTGTCGCCCAAAGCAGCCCGCAGATCGACACCACGACCCCCGCCGTCACCGCCATTTCCGACTCGCCAGCAACCGGCGATCTTAACGCCGGCAAGACCGTGGCGCTCACGCTCAGCTTCAGCGAGGCTGTGACGGTGGCCGGCGGAACCCCGACGCTGACCTTGAATGACGGCGGAACCGCGACCTACGCCAGCGGATCGGGCACCAACGCGCTCGTCTTCAACACTACCGTGGCGGCCGGCCAGAACGCCGCCTCGCTTGCCGTGACCGCGCTCAACCTGCCGACCGGCGTCACCATCGCCGACGCCGCCGGCAACGCCGCCAGCCTGTCGCTCTCCGGCCTCGCGCAGAGCGGGCCGCAGATCGACACTGTGACCCCCGCCATCACCGCCATCTCCGACTCGCCCGCGACCGGCGCTCTTGACGCGGGCAAGACCGTGGCGCTCACGCTCAGCCTCAGCGAGGCGGTGACGGTGGCCGGCGGAACGCCGACGCTGACCTTGAACGACGGCGGAACCGCGACCTACGCCAGCGGCTCGGGCACCAACGCGCTGACCTTCAATTATACCGTGGCGGCCGGCCAGAACGCCGCCTCCCTCGCCGCGACCGCGCTCAACCTGCCGACCGGCGTCACCATCGCCGACGCCGCCGGCAACGCCGCGAGCCTGACGCTCTCCGGCCTGACCCAGAGCGGGCCGCAGATCGACACTGTGACCCCGGCCGTCACCGCCATCGCCGACTCGCCCGCGACCGGCGCTCTCGACGCGGGCAAGACCGTGGCGCTCACGCTCAGCTTCAGCGAGGCGGTGACGGTGGCCGGCGGAACGCCGACGCTGACCTTGAACGACGGCGGAACCGCGACCTACGCCAGCGGTTCGGGCACCAGCGCGCTCGTCTTCGACACGACCGTGGCGGCCGGCCAGAACGCCGCCTCCCTCGCCGCCACCGCACTCAACCTGCCGACCGGCGTCACCATCGCAGACAGCGCCGGCAACGCCGCCAGCCTGTCGCTCTCCGGCCTCGCCCAGAGCGGGCCGCAGATCAACACTGTGAGCCCCGCCATCACCGCCATTTCCGACTCGCCCGCGACCGGCGACCTTAACGCCGGCAAGACCGTCGCGCTGACGCTCGCCTTCAGCGAGGCGGTGACGGTGGCCGGCGGAACCCCGACGCTCACCCTGAACGACGGCGGAACCGCGACCTACGCCAGCGGATCGGGCACCAACGCGCTCGTCTTCAACACTACCGTGGCGGCCGGCCAGAACGCCGCCTCGCTTGCCGTGACCGCGCTCAACCTGCCGACCGGCGTCACCATCGCCGACGCCGCCGGCAACGCCGCCAGCCTGTCGCTCTCCGGCCTCGCGCAGAGCGGGCCGCAGATCGACACTGTGACCCCCGCCATCACCGCCATCTCCGACTCGCCCGCGACCGGCGCTCTTGACGCGGGCAAGACCGTGGCGCTCACGCTCAGCTTCAGCGAGGCGGTGACGGTGGCCGGCGGAACGCCGACGCTGACCTTGAACGACGGCGGAACCGCGACCTACGCCAGCGGATCGGGCACCAACGCGCTGACCTTTAACTATACCGTAGCGGCCGGCCAGAACACACCCGATCTGATGGTGGCAACGGTCAATCTGAATTCGGCAAGCGTCGATGACAGCGCCGGTAACGCCGCCAACCTGTCTTTGTCTAGCGTCGTCCAAAGCGGCCCACAAGTCGACACTACCCCGCCCGACGTGACCGGTGTCACCGCTTCGCCCGCGACCGGCGCAGAAGCCATTGGGAATGCGATCACGTTCACAGTCAATATGAGCGAAGCGGTGACGGTCGCCGGGGGAGCGCCGACGCTGACCCTCAATGACGGCGGAACCGCGGCCTACGCTAGCGGGTCGGGCACCAACGTCCTCACGTTCAACTACACGGTCAAATCCACCGACACCTCTGTCTCGAACCTGGCGGTCACTGCCGTCAACGTCCCGAGCGGTGTCACGATCACCGACGGCGCCGGCAATGCCGCCAACATGGCGGCAGCGCTTGCTACGTTCACGGGTCTTTCTGTCAACGCCCCTGTCACAGTCGCCGGCTACCTGGCCAACCAAGCCGCGCTCGATGCAACAGGAAACATTGCGATCGCGGACACGGCCGCCGACGTTTCGGCGAGCTTCAACACCCTGAACGGCGATGCGCATGTGACCGCGATTGCTCTGACCGACACAGGCACGCCCACGCTTTCGCTGACAGTCGCGCAGGCGCTCAACGACACACACGCGCTCGGAGTGATTACCAATTCTTCCTATGCAGTCGCCGTCGCAGACACGGCCGCCGACGTGGCGGCGAACCTCAACGGGCTGAATGCGGATGGGCACGTGACTTCGGTGACTCTGACCGACGCAGGACAGCCGACGCTCACCCTGACCATAGCCCAAGCTCTAAGCGACACGACTGCGCTTGCGGAAATCTCAAGCCCTTACTTCATCGCGATTGCCGACACCGCAGCGAACATCCAAGCCCTAACGTCGGCCCAAATCACGACGCTCCACGCCGCGGGCGTGTCTCAAATCGCGGCGACCAACGGCAGTGTCGGCTTGTCGGCAGCTCAGGCTGTCGCCCTGGAGAATCAGTTCATTTCCGTCTCTGCTCCGACGGGAGCGCTCGTGACCGTCTCCGACACCGCGGCCAACCTGCAGGGGATGACGACCGCGCAAGTCTACGGGCTCGGGATGATCGGGGTTGATGGCCTCACGTCGACAAACGCAAACGTCACCTTCAATGCTGCTCAAACGTCTGCGATCCTCGCCGCCAAACTCAGCGTATCGGCTTCTGGAAGTTACAGCGTCACAGAGAAGTTTACGAGCGGCGCCACGATTGCGTCGTCGGAGACGGGATCAGGCGCCGGCGCATTAACTCTGTCGACGAAGGCCAATGGACTAACGGTCGATGTCGGAGGTTCGGCCCTCAGCGTCATCGCGGGTGCTGAGACGATCCCGCTTCAGGCCAATTCGACCGAATCAATCACTGCGACCTCGCGAACCAGCGACGCCTTCGTGTTCGCCGCCGGTTTCGGGAGCGACACGATCACCGGATTTGCCGCCACCGGCGCCAATCACGACACGCTCCAGTTCAGCGCCTCGACGTTCAGTTATCTAACCTCCGGAATGTCGCAGGCTCAGGATCTCGCCGCGGTACTCAGCCACGCGACCTCGAGCGGGGGAACCACAACGATCAGCGATTCCATGGGCGACAAGTTGGTGCTGAGCGCGACAAGCGTCGCGACGCTCACCGCCAATCCCGCGGACTTCAAGTTCGTGTGACAGAGTTGGCCTCAAGAATCTGGGCAGTCGTGTCTGGACGAAAAGACTATCCGCTCGGTTGCCGCCGGGACGGGAACGCCAGCCGTTCGACGGTCGCGGGCGGTAGTTCGCCCGACCGCGGCCGGGAATGAGGGCCGCGAAAGTCTAACTAACAAATCCCCCGGCAGAGCCGGGGGCCTTCATTATGTGAGCCGCTCAAAGCGGCTGATTGGGGGCGCTGACACGCCCCCCGGTTTATGACCACCTGAAGGTGGAGGAGCGGGGACGCTGACGCGGCCCCGAGTTATTGGGCCACCGGAAGGCGGCGGGCTATCGCCATAGATTCAGTTGTTCCAACTTTTGGTCTTCCTGTTCTTGGTTCTTGATATATTCTCGGATGACGATCTCATCCCTACCGACCGTCGAAACAAAATACCCCCTAGCCCAGAAGTGTTGGCCGACATACCCGCGTTTGCGCTCGCCATAAACTCGCACCAAGTGGATCGCGCTCTTTCCCTTAATGTACCCGACCACCTGGCTCACCGCATGTTTCGGCGGTATCGACAACAGCATGTGTACGTGGTCCGACATCAAATGGCCTTCCTCAACACGGCTTTCGCGCTGTTCGGCCAACTGTCGCAGCACCGGACCGAGATGTCGCTTGAGTTCGCCGTACAGCATCTTCCGACGGTACCTCGGAATGAAAACGACGTGGTATTTGCACTCCCACTTGGTGTGACTTAAACTCTCAAACTCGTCCATCGTGATTTGACCCTTTCGTGTGCTTGGCGGCTCACAAAGGAAAAAATCACGGCAGACTCCCGTAAAAGTCAAACTTCTACTGCCACCCCGGCAAAGCCGGGGGAACTCTCATTTTGGTTTAGCTGCCCGAACGTCGGGCCGGCGCGCTATAGCAGCCCACCCATCTTACCCCATCAAACGGACAACCGAGAGCGCACCCAGTATCCGCAAACATCGGACGCTGCCCAACAGTGCGGCGGACGTGTCAATGCGACCCAGAGCCACGCCAAGGTTTCTTGTATGACAAGCAACTCGCAGCTACGCGGGCCTGTCACATACGGTTCCACCGCGGCCCGGAGCCGGACTTCTGATCTTCGGCAACATGACAAAGTCGTGCTTGCTCAGCAAATTCAGCCCCGCCGCGATCTCAGGCGATTCTGTTTCCAATCGCGTCATTGAAAGCTCCCTTCCAAACATCATAAGATGAGTTTGAATCTCGACGCGAGCGAGGTGATCGCCAATGCACTTTCTTGGCCCCGCGCCGAATGGACACAACGCGAGTTCATGCCCTTCCCCACCGTGCTCAGAGTTCAGTCGATCTGGGTCAAATTGATCGGGCGCCGTCCAAAGTTGAGGGCTATGGTGAATAAGGTACGGTGATATAAATATCTCAGTTCCTGCGGGAACAAAGTATTCACCGATCATATCGTCATGGATCGCCTTGCGTGACATGAGCCATAAGGGTGGGTATAAGCGAAGACATTCTTCTATCACGTTAAGCGTATAGGGATACGCAGAGAACGTTTCTATCCTCGGAGTTCCTTGCCAAGGAAGTCGATCATATTCCGCGCTTAATCTCGATTGAGTGTCAGGATGGGTCGCGAGCAAGTACCACATCCAGTTCAAGAGGCTCGCAGTCGTCTCATGACCCGCAACGACCAGATTTACGACCTCCCTTGCCAGTTGAGCGTCTAGCATCGGTTTCCCGTGCTCTCGATCACGAGCCGCCATGAGGACACCGAGTGTGTCCATAACAGTCTCGCTCTCCCGCCTCCTTTGCCTCACAAGAGTAATAATTTCATCTCTCAGAGGGCCGAGAATTTGAGCGAAATTAAGGTCTCGCGCACTTTCTTCCACGAAGGGAGCAAATTTTGGCTCAACCGCTTCGTAATCGGTCCCGAAGATAGATCTTAAAGTGATCTCAAAAACCATTCGACTCACATCTCGAGTGACGTTCACAGGGGCGCGCAGGCTTGCCGATTCCTTCCATTTTTGGAGAAGCGCAGAATTGATCGCAACTATCATTTCGCTTAAATGTTCGACCGCCTTCTTAGTGAAGGCGGGCTGTGCCATTCGTCGCTGGCTCGCCCATTGTTCTCCATTACTTGTGATTAAATTATTCCCAAGAGCCAGCGCAATGCGTCGCACAACCAAACCTCTTCTCGGATAATTAATCCAATTTCGGCGAAAAACGCGCTCGCAGTATTCCGGCTCGCTAATAACATACACTTCGTTGCCGTAGATTGACGCTCTATAAATATTCCCATATAGCGAGGAATTATGCTTCAACCAAGCAAACAAGTCTCCAGAAGTGAATTCATCGGACGGCCCAGGCGGCACTGAACCTCGCAATTCTCGAGTTTCCCGAAACATTTTAGCATCGCCTCCGACCAAATTGGCTCGATGAATTTTTGTCTGCATCCTTGGCGTATTCCGCCCCATTTGTCGAGTATCCAAGATCTCTGGCTGACCACGTCACGAGCCGGACCCCCAGCGCACTCGACGCCGAGCGCCGCGTGTCGCAAAGCGAGCGAAGTGGCGCCAGACGGGCGATGGAATCCGTAGCTGACCAGCGAGCAAGGCGCTCTGAGCACAGCATACACGCTACCAACTCCATCGCCCCCAAGACCTCGTCATCGCCCATTGGGCATCAGTCAAAAAGAATCGATCCATCGGAGGCTTGGATCACAAGCCGGAGGGGATGAGTATCTTGGGGCTATCCGAGGTCGCCGGCGAGCGGGTAGCGGATTGCGAGAGGCGGCCTGATATAAGCCGGATGGAACGAAGGCGTCGCGCGAGGCAAGATCGCAATCAACAGGGCGCTTGGCCGAGGAACGAAAGCACGTGGGACAGTGTCGGCGCGACTCTTGCGTGCCGGGGAAAGCGACTACTGATTCCCAAGAGTCACAAGCGGTTTCGCCGCGGTTCCATCACTTCCGTAGCTTTGCAATTTTGGCATATGGACGGTAGGCGCCGGATGATAAAAGGACTGAAGTTCGTGCGCGAGTGAGTCAGGATCCAATTGCCGGGATTGAACGAAGCCGATTGCGTCCGTTGATGACGGTTGTTGAACGCCTCGCCTTTGTATCGTGTTGGACCGGTTGTGAAAGAGGCGGCCCACTTGGCAAGCGACGCGACGATGAGGTCCCCTGACTCCCGGCTTTGTGGACGTGCAACTTGGTAAATTTGCTAAACAACCTTTATGTAAATCGCAATTCAAAAGGATTTCCATGCAAATGAGAGTGCTTTTCGCCCTATCTGGGCTTCACCGAATTGATAGAGGGGCCGAGCGCGCTTTTATTTCTGTCGCCGACCAATTAGTCCGCATGGGGGATAGCGTTACATTAATTGGATCTGGACCGCGGAGAGACGGAACGCTGTACCAGTTTATTCGTTCACGCAGCGTCAAGAGGGAATATTTTGAGCGGTTTCCTAATGTTCCACTTTTCAGAGATGAATGCGGGTACGAGGAACTGACCTTCGTTCCAGGGCTGATCTGGAACTATAACCCGCGACATTATGACATAACTTTGACGTGCAGCTACCCATTCACAAATTGGATACTTCGTCGACCTGAGCTCGGAGGCAGCCGACCTCCACACATTTTTGTCACTCAGAACGGAGATTGGCCCGCTTTTGCCAGCCGATCGACCAGCAACGCCTCCGAATATCGCTTCTTCAGCTGTGATGGTTTGGTCTGCATAAATCCAGAGTTCTTCGATCGAAACAAGGACTATTGGAATTGCCGGCTTATTCCAAATGGTGTGGACTGCGAACGATTTCATCCAGGGGAAGGTGGGCGCACAGAATTCGGAATTCCTCAGAATTGTTACATTGTGCTTATGGTCAGCGCATTGATCGCGAGCAAACGCGTGGAAACTGGAATTGACGCGGTCAGCCGAATTCCCGACGCGCATTTGGTCGTCGCCGGAGACGGACCGCTTCGAAGCCAAATCGCGAAAGCCGCCGCGGCGCAACTGCCGGGCAGGTTCACGCTGCTCACCGCACCGCCGGAACGAATGCCGTTACTGTACCGTTCGGCAGACGCTTTCTTACACTGCTCAAGAGAGGAGGCTTTCGGCAATGTATTCGTCGAAGCCATGTCCTGCGGCCTCCCAATTGTTGCTCATGATTTGCCGCGCCTCCGATGGATCGTCGGCGAGCGCGAGTGTTTGGTCGATACGAGTGATCCCGCGATCGTAACAGACGAACTTCTTAGAGCGCGAAATCTCGGATCGACTGGGAAATCGGAGCGCATTGAACGTGCTCACGAATTCAGCTGGAGTAACATTGCTAAGAAATACAGAGATTTCTTTTCTGATGTTTTGCGGAAATGCGATTCTTGTAAATCTTGACAGACTAAATGGTGATAAGTTGCCGGTCATGGTATTTTTTGATTGCAACTGGGATTCAATTTTGGAGTTGGTATCGTCGCGGGTGAAAGCAAAGGAGTTGCAAGCGTAATTTAGTTGCTTGACCGATCTGGTGGTCCTTACAGGGTTTGCGAATCAGTGTCGACGAGTTAGCATGAGCACCGAACAACGTTCTTACGTCGCGAAAACATATTGCATGGCCTCGAACCAAACGCGGCCGGCGGTCCGCCACGTCAGAGAACAGGTCTGGTCAGTGAGACACCAGCGCACTGCCGTCTCGGCCACAACAAGTCGGACGCCGACCAGTTCAAACGCAGCCAGATTTGGGCTAGACTCTGTTCGAATTGACCATCTTACCGACAGCGGCAAATCGCTCTCGCAAAAGCGGGATCTGCTGGATTTGGAGATCGGATGCGCATCGTGTGGGAGGTATGTAAGCCACGCGCTCCGAATCGCTAATCGACTCGCAGCATCATTTATGAAAATTTCTGGGAGTTTGAGATTGCATTACTGTCATAGACGAGTCATGAAAATGGCCAATAATGTTCATTTGGAAGGGGGTATCATTCGATGACGCGTGATATTGAATTTCGGGCGGACCTTGAGCGGTACCCATCTAGGCCGTTCCTGAGGGAGCAGTCTATTTGGGCAATTTGGGTATACCGTTTTGGTCGACGCATTATGAAGCGAAAGGAAGGTATATATCGTAGATTGTTGATTTCTGTGTACTGGTTGTTGTTCAGGACAGTTGAGACGATTACCGGCATTAGTATTCCGTCATCTGTACAAATTGGGCCTGGCCTACGAATATATCACTTTGGTAATATATTTGTTCACTCGGACGTGGTTATTGGGAGAAATTGCACCCTACGCCAGAGTGTCACGATCGGTAATCGGCACGCCGAAGGAGGAGCGCCGACAATCGGCGACAATGTTGAATTTGGAGCCTGCGCGGTTGCAATAGGTCCGATTCACATTGGCTCAGGTGCAAAGATCGGACCTTTGACCCTGGTTACTTTCGATGTTCCAGAGAACGCGACTGTTCTGGGAAACCCTGGCAGGATATATCCAGCGCTAAAGCCACAATAGTGGCCAATACTCCTTCAACCCGCAATCTCGGCCGGGCATTCGACCGCCGGTCTATCGAGGGGCGCTTCCTTGGGCAGATGGATCGGCCCGGCAACCAGGACACCCGTGTCGAGATAGACCGCGTCCTCGGGTCGCCCATCCTTCACCCTGGCGCGTCTTGATGGGTACGGCTCTTCCAGTCGGCGTTCGTCAGCGTCTGGCCCCAACGCTTGCGGTCAAAGCACGGCAGCCGGACAAGCGAAGGGGATCAGGAGTCCCCGTCTTTGTTATCGGCCTGTTCGACGGTCGAGCCGCCTTGTGCGGCGTCACCATTCAAGAGTATGTTGTGCACATTGTTGAGATTGAGATTGGTGTTCGAGATGTCCGTAAGGGAGACCGTTCCTGAAGAAATTCGTCGCGTGACCGCGGATCGGAATGAGGCCTTCGCGCCGCTGACCGGCAACCTGTCACTTCACGAGCCAGATCTCGACTTGCTCTGCTTCGCGGTCCTCGCGGCGCGCCTCGATGATGTCACGTACCGCAACTCGCTTAGCGCGGGCCGGCAGGTTACGCCCTCCGAGTCCGATCGACCGCTTTCGTCGCGCTTTATGAGGAACCCCCTTGTCTGAATCGCCGAATCTAGCCAGTCTCATTCAACGCACCAGCGATTGCGACAAGGTTATCGCAACGAGAGACCATGTGTTGCGACTCGCCGAATTCGAGAAGGGCTCGAGCCTCAGCTCGCATCGGGCGGCGCTACGGGATCGCTCGGTCGTTCTCGTCGTGCGCGATATGGCAAAAGCGGCCGCAGCCTTAATTGACCTCGATGGATGGGCGCGTCGGATTGTCCTGTGCCCGCCCGACTGGGATCTTAAGCGAGTGGAGTTGGCGGCTCGCATAGCAGACGCCAACGCTCTGGTTTTCGATGGCGACGGGTGCGCCCCGGAGATCCACATTGATCAAATGGCTCCCTGCCAACTGCCCTTGCAAGAATTGGAGACCCCGCGACAGGCTTGCTGCGAAACGGAATGGATTCTGCCAACTTCAGGTACGACCGGACCGCCAAAGCTTGTGGTCCACACTTTGCGTACGCTTATGGGAGCAATCTCCCATGCGCCGCTGCAGCATTGGGCGACTTTTTATGACATCCGTCGGTACGGAGGCTTGCAGATCTTTCTGCGGGCTATCAACTCATCTGGCTCGCTCCACCTCGGCGGGAGCGGGGAGAGCGTCGGCTCCCTCCTCCGTCGCTTCGGCGCCGCTGGAATTACCCGTATTTCAGGCACCCCCTCGCACTGGCGCAAGGTCCTGATGAGCCGCGAAGGCGGCCTGATCGACCCCGACTACGTGAGATTGTCAGGCGAAATTGCCGATGACGCCGTGTTGGAAGGCTTGCGGACTCTATATCCCCGTGCCCGCATCGAGCACGCCTACGCCTCGACGGAGGCGGGCGTAGTCTTCGCTGTCGACGACGAAAGGCCCGGCTTTCCGGCGTCATGGGTCGACAGAGACGGGGCCGTCCGAATGAAAGTCGTTGACGGCTCACTTCGTGTGCGCTCAGACCGGTGCGCCCTCCGCTTTCTGGGCGCGGACGCGCCTTTGATCGCAGACGAGGATGGCTTCATTGACACAGGCGATATTGTCGATCGGCGGGGCGACCGGCTCTATTTTGGCGGACGCCGCAGTGGGGTCATCAATGTCGGCGGTGCGAAGGTACACCCGGAAGAGGTTGAGGCCATCCTCAACGCTCATCCGGCCGTGCGTGCGAGCCGAGTCTATGCGCGAAAGAGTCCAGTAATGGGCGCGTTGGTCTTCGCTGAGATAGTCTTACGCGACGAATTGAAGGCTGATGCCGCCGCTGAGCGTGGAATTCTCGATGCCTGCAAAGAGCGATTGGCCGCACATATGGTCCCGGCCGGACTGCGGTTCGTCTCCGACTTGCCGGTGACAGATGGGGGAAAGATCGTCCGGCATGGATAACGTCGTCGTTACGGGCGCAAGCCGAGGACTTGGCCTCGCCATCACCGAGCAGCTTGCTCGAGACGGTTTTCGAGTCATCGCCGTCGCGCGCCGTGACAGCGAAGCGCTTACGAATGCCGGCAAAGTTGCCGAGCGGGGTCGCGGAGAAGTGGTTTACCGCCCCCTGGATTTGAGCAATATCTCCGAAATACCCTCGTTCGTACGGTCGCTTCGCGGACAATTCGGCCCGATCTACGGACTTGTCAATAACGCTGGCCTTGGCACGGGAGGTTTGCTCGCAACCATGCCTGACGCCGAGATCCAACGGATTATTCAGCTCAACACGCACTCCCCGATTTTGCTCAGCAAGTACGTCGTCCGCGTCATGATGGCCGAAGGGCGCGGACGCATCATCAATATTTCCTCGATCGTCGCCTCGACCGGTTTCAATGCGCTCTCTGTCTATGCCGCAACCAAAGCCTCACTCGTCGGGTTCACTCGGTCGCTTGCACGCGAAGTCGGGCGAGCTGGCGTGAACGTCAATGCGATTGCACCTGGGTTTGTCGACACCGAAATGACGGGCTCACTTGAAGGAGCGGAGCGGGAGCGGGTCATTGGACGTAGCGCCTTGCGACGCCTCGCGACGCCGGAGGATGTCGCTGCGATGGCGGCGTTCCTCATGGGCGAAGGCGGCCACAACATTACGGGCGCTATCATGACCGTGGATGCGGGGGCCACAGCGTAGCATCGCTGCGCGACGCCGATGTCTGCGCGAGCGTCCACGACGAAAATGCGACTTCCAATCGATCAACTTCGAGCGCCGCCGCGACTTCTAGGCGCCTCGCACACTCGGCGATCAGCGCCGCCTTCAGGGCGTCGACGTCGTTGAGAAGCGCTTCGGAAGCGGGATCCACTCGGCGCAGGGAATCATAGTCTTCGCGATTCGCGGGCCTCAGCCATGCCGAGCGCGGCTTTCGCGACCTCAAGTCCGGCGACCTCGACGTCCGTCCGATCCACCACCGCCGGGCCCATCGCGTCCGCGCCCATGTCTTCCTGTGCGTTCTGGCCTACTACGTCGTCTGGCACATGACGCGAGACCTCGCCCCGATGCTGTTTAAGGACGACGACCCCGCCGCGGCCGCCGCGCAGCGCCCACTCGCCAAGGCCAAGGTCTCGCCAACGGCGCGTCGCAAGGCCATCAGCAGGCGCACCGAAGACGGCCAGCCCGTCCACAGCTTCCGCACCCTCCTGCACGACCTCGCCAACCTGACCCGAAACAACGTCCGCTTCGGCGACGCCCGCCCTACAACAATTCTGTCGAGGCCAACGCCCATCCAGACCCGCGCCTTCGATCTCCTCGCCAAGCTGGCCGACCATCCCGCGCATCGGGTCGTCGAGTTGTTGCCCTTGGCCTGGAAAGCTCGCAAAGACGCCGCAGCCCGCGTAATGACCGCCGTCGCCGCGTAAGCCAGCCTCAACCCGCCACCGCCAGCCGGTCAACCTCTGGCCCGCTTCCCGCATCGACGAGAGCTCATGCCCTGGCCCGGGGCACCGTGCACCAGCTCGCAGAACCGGAAAAGGCCGCTGCGTGACGATCGATCCGATTGCGCTCGGATCCGAGATCACATGCGCGTCATTGCAAATCCTGGGGACAACGAGCCCGTTCGGCATAGTTCGGCGCGCGGCATAAACCTGCAAGCTCAATGATGTCGACCCGCGCGCTTGGCTTGCCGACGTTACCTCGGCGGCAGCCAAGTTTTCCGGCGGCTCAAGAACGGACCGCACGGACGGCTTGTTCGAGCGCTTGGTTGGCGGGCTCCTGAGTTGGATGGCGGGTCACCGCATCAAGGTGACTGTCTCAACGAAACACGGGTCGAGCGCTATCTCAGGGAGCGGGGTAACAGGCAGACGATCCAGGCAGGTGATCGCGCGGCGCTGAAGCGCTGGCTGTCGGTGCTGCGCGCCACGGGTACGATTGCGCCGGTGGTGCAGTCGCAGACCACGCCGCACGACCAGATATTTGCAGAATTCGGCGACTATCTGCAAAGAGAGCGCGGCCTATCCCGAAGTCCATCGTCCGCCACCTGCCGTTCATCGGCCAGTTCCTGCGTGAAGTGTGCCCCGCCGGCGCCGGTAACCTCGGCGAGATCCGTCAGGAAGCCGTGATCGCCCACATTGAGCGTCACACCCGGGATTGGAGCCCATCATGCGGGAAGCTGATGTGCTCGTCGTTGCGCACATTCCTCAGATATCTCCATCATCAGGGTCTGCACCAGGGCGACGTCGATCTGGCGGCTGGCGTGCTGACGATTCGTCTGACCGAAAGAACGATGCACGCCGCTGTCCACACATGTTCGGAGCGCTCTCCAGGTATGGCTGCGGGAACCGGTGCCAGGAAGGGTACAACGGCGCTGATCCCCAACGTGCACGGTGGTCGGCTCAGCGCCGACAGCGTCCAGTCGTTGCTGGCCAAGCACGTGCGCGCCGCCGGAGAGACATGCCCGTCCTTGAAAACCAAGCGGGTGTCGCCGCATGTGTTGAGGCACAGCGCGGCGATGGAGCTGCTGCAGGCGGGAGTCGACCGCAATCGCGCTTTGGCTCGGGCATGAATTTGTCGAGACGGCGCAGACCTACCTGCATGCCCACCTCGCGCTCAAGGAGGCGGCGCTCGCCAGGCTCAAACCGAATCAGGGCGCCAAGCACATCCCCTTCCGCCCCAACGATCGCCTGCTTACCTTCCTCGAGGCGCTCTGACCACTAGTACCTCTGCACAGTGATCCTGACGGTTTGATGAGTTAGCGCAAGACGGGCAGGGTTTCGGCGGGGAGCGCGAGCTTGATGCTTCGAGGAATGCCCGGCTTTCGGGCGATGAGGCCGAGCTTTTCGAGAGTGACGACCATCTGATGAACGGATGGCGGCGTGACGCTGAAGTGTCGTTGCATGTCGGCTTCGGCGGGCGGCTGTCTGAAGATGCAGGTGTAGGCGTGAATGAACGCCAGGTACTGACCCTGAAGGGCGGTGAAGGTCGGACTCACGGCGGCCGGGTTTTGGTCAAGTTTCGGATTCATTAGGGATTCACCTGCGCCCCGAGCAACGGAGGCGCAGGTGAACATAAAATATCGGGTCGACCTCAGCCAGGAGGAGCGTGAAGAACTGGAGGGGATGCTCAAGGGCGGCAAGCTAGCGGCGCGCAAACTTGTGCGGGCGCAGATCCTCTTGGCGGCCGATAAGGGGATTTCGGATGAGGGGATCGCCGGGACGCTTCGGGTCAGCGGTTCGACCGTCTATCGGACCAAGCGCCGCTTCGTCGAAGGCAACCTCGACGGCGCCCTCAGCGACGAGCCGCGTCCGGGAGCCGGACGTAAGCTCTCGATCAAGGAGACGGCCCTTCTGGCGGCGACCGCTTGCTCGGCGCCGCCTCCGGGCCGCGCCCGCTGGACGCTCGAACTCCTGGCCGATGAGATGGTCAAACTCACCGATCACGACGATCTCTCGCGCGAGACGGTGCGACGAAGGCTGGCGGAGAGCCAACTCAAACCCTGGCGTCGAACCATGTGGTGCATCCCCAAGGTCGACGGCGAGTATGTCGCGCGCATGGAGGATGTGCTGGATCTCTATGCGGAGCCGCCGGATCCGCTGCGACCGGTGATCTGCTTCGACGAAAGCCCAACCCAACTCATCGGCGAGGTCAGAGACCCGATCCCCGCCAAGCCCGGCCAGCTTGAACGCTACGATTGCGAGTACCGCCGGAACGGAACCGTCAACCTCTTCATCATCCTCGACGCCAACAGTCCCTGGCGCAAGGTCAAGGTCACCGACCGCCGGACCAACAAGGACTTCGCCGAGTGCATGAGGGATCTGGTCGATCTCCACTACCCGCTCGCTCCCATCATCCGCTTGGTGATGGACAATCTCTCAACGCATTCCGCCGGCGCGCTCTACGACGCTTTCCCAGCGCACGAGGCGCGCCGCATCCTCAAGCGGATCGAGTTCCACTACACGCCAAAACACGCCAGTTGGCTGAACAAGGTCGAAATCGAGATCGGCGTCCTGCGCGGCCAATGCCTCGACCGGCGCATTGAGGACAAGGGCTTCCTCGTCTCGGAAATCGCCGCCTGGGAAAAACGCCGAAACGACGAAGGCGCGACCATCGACTGGACCTTCACAACCGAAAAAGCTCGCGAAAAACTCAAAAAAGCCTATCCGGTCAAAGAGTCATAATCACTGTGCAGCGGTACTAGTCCATCGATTCCTTGAAACTTCACGCTGGCAGCCCCTGGCCCCTCGCGTCCGAAAGGTTGGGGTTTCATCGGCGGGATATGATTCGAGTTTTGCAAGCGCTTGACGAGGGTGGGATGACTTGAGGTTCGCGCGCATCCTGAATGGACGCAACTCTTGGGGGTGAAGGCTCCGAAGGCCGCCGCCCTCATCCGCGACCATCCGCCCTCCAAAAACCGAAGCGGCTGCGCGCTCGGGAAGCCGCTTCTGCTCAAAATCGTCTCGCACGCGGGTCCGCCGACGCCGATCCGGATTCCCTGCTAGCAGGGAATTTTTTCCGCCGCGGTCGGCGCTCCGTTCCAGAAAGCCTTGCAATGTCATGGCGTTGCTGGCTTTACAACCCACCGCTTGCAGGCCGGATCGGGCGCGGAACAGGGAATTTCCGACGACCGGAACAGGTCGTTATCAGGCGCTTTCGGAGCGGAACAGGGAAAGAACAGGTGGGCGAAAACGGGGCGCGGAGCCGGGCGCGGCCAGGTTGTACGGCGCGGCCAGGATTCCCTTTCCCAACCGGCGAGGGTTGCGCTCGTGAGGAGTCCGACGAGAGCGCGGCGCGCCGCTCGTGCAAAAGCCATCTTGCTCTCGTCTATCGATTCCTTGAAGCTTCACGCTGGCGGCCCTGACCCCTCGCGTCCGAAACGTTGGAACTCGATCGGCAGGATATGATTCGAATTTTGGAAACGCTTCACTAGAAGACTATGCCGAATGGATCGCGGGCCAGCATCGCCGAGCAGGCTGCCGGCGCGGCCCAACAACCGGTCATCCCAGACACCCTTCGGTATAGTTCGGCGCGCGGCATAAACGGCAAAGATGAACCGCGTCGATCCGCAGGCGTAGCTTTCCGACGTCCTCGCGCGCATCGCCGACCATCCTACGCATCGGCTCGACAAGCTGCTGCTGCCGTGGAGCTGGAGGCCGCGGCCTCTGGCCGTCGCGCCGCTCGCGGCCTGACCCATGCACGTCAACAAGGTCTCCCGCGTCAGGACCATCGACCGCGTCGCCAAGGCCCCCAACGAGGACGTCGACTTCCTGTTCGACGTCGCCATCGAAATGGAGCCCGAGGACGGCCTCATCTGGGTACTGAGCCTCGGCGACGAAAACGTCATGTCTTTCACCGACGACGGCGTCGACAGCCTCGTCGAGCTCATCAAGATCCACCGGGAAATGACGCCGCGCGAACAGCGCTGAGGTTAGCCACAATCGTCAGCCCCTGCGGCCCTCCCCGCAGGGATACCGCCCGCTACGAGCGCGGCGCGATGATCCTCACCTCCAACCGTGGCTTTGCCGAATGGGGCGACGTGCTCGGCGATCCGGTCGTCGACCGGCCGCACCGAGGATAAGTTTCGTGGTAGTAATAAAAACCTTATTTACGTCCGTACGTGAAGTCCAGGCACTCCGCAAAATTATAACGCTGCGTCCACCCGAGTTCCTTCCTCAGCTTCTCATTGCTATATCGAATTGGCTTGAATTGAGACTCAAAACGTCGCGCCACAAGTAAAGAAGGTAGCTTGCCCCTTTTTCCAAATGCTACCCGGCTCGTCATTGTCGCTAACTTTGCGACACCGAGCCCGACATAGTAAGGGACTGGAATCACCAGTCCCCCTTTTTTTATGCCGCGCTTATATTCCGAAACGTAGCGCGAGACGCGAACGTCATCCTTGTCAAATACATTAAACGCATGGGTGCCGTTGAGTGGAGTTTCGATCGCCTTTACGAGTGAATCGGCACAATTTAGGACGTGAGATAAGGGAAGGCGTGTACGCGGACCGAATGTAACATAGACGCCGTTAAATTGTCGTCCCATCCCACCAATGTCCGCATGATCTGGGCCCCATATAAAGCCCGGACGCATGATTGTAAGATCCCACCCCTTTGCGCGGGCTGCGCGTGTTACCAATCGCTCTTGCCAAACCTTCGCGATCGTATACCCACCCATATCGTAAATATTGTCAGCCAACGGCGTCTCTTCATTCATAACGCGGCGGACTTTTGACCAGTCATAGACCACAATGCTGCTTACATGAACGAGCCGCTTTGTTTCTGACCCCGCCATCGCATCGAGAAATCGCTCAGTCCCCACAACAGTGGATGCGAATTGGATGTCTTCGTTGCCGGTCACCGCCGCAGCGAGGTGTACCACTGCAGTCACACCGTCAAATACGCGGGAAAGATCATTGGCGCTTCTTAGATCGACAGGGAATATGTCTACGTCCCCCTCCCAGCTGGGGACTTTAGAGCTGGGACGTACCATTGCCCGAACACTGTGGCCGCGCTCCAAGAGCCTGTCCACAGTATGTTGGCCGAGAAAGCCACTTGCTCCAGTGACCAGAACCCTCATAGCCTATACTCCACGCGGCTCAATTTCTCTGTCAGCGCGCAGGTGTGATCGATTTCATCAAGCGAAATCGGCTGCGGTTGTTGCGACTCAAGGGCGCGATAAATGCTCGCGAAGAATTCGGCGAGGCCGTCGTAGCTGCTCCTGCCTGCGAGCTTTCGGATGAAGCCGCTGATGGACCCTCGCAACACATCACGAGATTCAGAAATGCCGTCGACGAGAGTCATTAGGGCCGGCTCCCCCTTACGAAACCGCCGCCTAACGAGACGTGGAGGCTCATAGAGATTTGCTTCAACCCGCATTTGAGTGCCCACGACGCGTAGCCAAAGTCCCTCGATTTTGGCGCTACCATTGAAACTCACGTATGCCGAAGCGCGCTTCCCTTTAATCAACCCTCGGAACTCGTCGGCTGGAAGAGGGCTGTCTGCTATTCGCCTCTGCCAAACAGTTCGCACATCGAGGACTTCCCCCGTAAACATATAGGCGAGGTAAGCAATATGTGGGAGGAAATCTCCAATTGGACCACCCGGCAAAGTGTGCGTGAAATGGGCAGAGTTTTTATCGGTGTAAACGCTGCCTGCCCCCGCCAAATTGATTGAATTATTCACTTCAACTTCGAGGAGGTCGCCAATTTTGCCCGAATTGATCAGTTGGCGGATGCGTAAAACGGACGAATGAAATCTGTTTTGCTGATTTTCCAACAGCACTAGGTTGTTCTTCAACGCGATTTCCTTCAGTTCCTGAAAATCAGCATATCCGACTGTTATTGGCTTCTCACAAAGAACATTGACACCCGACGCAAGGAAATCTCGGGCAATAGATACGTGGAAGGCCGGTGGCGTCGTTATATGAACCAAATCTGGGCGAATATCAGATAGAAGCTTGTTGTGGTCAGTATACCACCGCTGAATTCCAAATCGGTCAGCGGTCGCCTCTGCGCGAACAGGGGAGATGTCACAGACCGCAGCAACGTCCGCGTTCTTCAATTCAGAAATAACAGCCAAGTGCTCGCGTGCAATGGCGCCACACCCGACAACAACGCTTGTTAATTTCTTCACCGACCACCCCCAGCAATGCTGAAACCAATCTCAACCACATGATTTCCAGATTCAGAAACTAAAGTTATCAGTGGGTTTTAACAGTCGCGTGGCGCCAGCCACCCTTAGCCATCGGCGGCGATGTCTAACACCTAACCCGGCTTGAAACCACCCCGCCTGTCGGGACACGCTTGCTTGGGAGGACGCGCCCGGATCGTGCTGTAGCTGGGAACCGGCCGCCACCAATTGAAGTGTCGGCCGTATCAGTCGGAACATTGGGACTGGCGATCCGACGACGGGGTTATCGCACAACTTCACCATGGTTTCCCAGGTCATATCGCGGGGCTCATTGAACGGCCAATTCTCAATTCTGTTCGAGGAGGATTGCTCTGACGATCCTCACGATGGCGTTGAGGTCGATTCGGAACTGCGATGAAAAAGGAGCCATCATCGCCTTATTTATCGTGCCCGCAGGCGAGTCGCTCTGACAACCCGATTTTTGATGAGGCATGGGCGCAAACGAGGGCGCACTCTTGAAGTGCGCTACCCGGGGTGGCAACGACCCATGCAATGAAATGCAATGGGCTTTGGTTTAACCATGGTCCTCAGAGCGCCAGCAACGGACAAGGATTTAACCAAGTAAAATCATCGAGATCATTGCTGTTCCGAACCGATGACGATACGACTAAGCACGCTGTCGATCTGTCGCGCCAATGCTTCGGCGTTGCGCTCGTTTCTGACCAAAGACCAATGGTCTCCGGTCGCTTCGACGACTTCGAGGCCCTGCGTGAAGCGGCTTCCCAACCCATTATCGAGCGCGCCTCGGGCCAACAGGTTGTCGCCCGGATGTTGCGTGCGAAACAGGACGGCCGGCGCGTCGAGCGGGGGCGGGTTGAACGAGGATCGAAGCCTGAAAAAGAGTCTTGTCATATCCGCTAGCGTGACCGGCACACCATCCTCGTCGAACCAGCCGTTACCTTCCTGCGCATCGTCGTCATCGCGCTGAGAACCCGCGAGGCGCCTTTTCACCGCTGTTAACCCCCGTCCAAGCCCCCACACCAGGGAACCTGCGGAAGCGCGGAGGGTTGCGGAAAGGGTTGCAGCATTGCCGTCCCGAACCAACTGGAAGTTTCGCCGCAAGGTCTCCGTCAGTTGCTGCGCAGTCCCGCTCCAGGCGCTCGAATCAACGAAAAGGATTGTCGCGAGGCGGCCGCCTGTACGCTGCAGAGCGCGCGCGGCTTCGATCGCAACCTTTCCCTGGAATGAATATCCCGCAACAATGCACGGCGACGTGCCGGCGTGCGCGCGCACGGCCGCACCGTGGAGTGCGCCCAGCTGCGCAATCGTAGGCCATTCGGTCCGGTTTGCGCTGGTCAGCGCGCGACGCCATGCTATCGGCAGAGGAGCGTCCGTTCCATAGATCGCGCGATCCTCACCCATGAATTTCGCGATCCGAATCTCGACGGGGCCCGCCCCGATGAAATAGACCGGAGGTCCGGCCTGTCCAGGGTTCAACCGCAAAACCCGCGGCTTGAGCGGGACGCGCCGTTCGGATTCCAGGCTTCGCGCCAACTGTTCGATGGTTGGATTCTGAAAAAACTGCGGCGTGCTGACGTGGACGTTGAGCCTCTTGTTGATTTCGGCAATGGCGCGCACCGCCAGCAGCGAATGTCCCCCCAACTCGAAGAAGTTGTCGTGCAGGCCGACACGATCGAGACCAAGACCATGACGCCAAATGTCCGCCAGGACTTTCTGCGTTTCGGTCACAGGCGGGGCGAATTCACTTGCATTCGATGGCCGGACGTCCGGCCGCGGCAGGGCTTTGCGATCCACCTTTCCGTTCGGCGTCAGCGGGAAGCGGTCGAGAACGACGAACGCGGAAGGAATCATATGCTGGGGCAGCTTCATTCCGAGTTGCTCGCGGAGCTCGGCATCGCCTAGCGTTTCTCCCTCCGTGGCCGTCAAATAGGCGACGAGCCGCTTGTCGCCGGGCGCGTCCTCCCACGCCGCCACCGCCGCCTCTCGCACCGACGGGTGCGCGGCCAAAACTGTTTCGATTTCGCCCAGTTCGATGCGGAAGCCACGAATCTTGACTTGCTGATCCAGCCGCCCCAGCCACTCGATCCTTGCGTCGGCCAGTCGTTGAACCAGGTCGCCGGTTTTGTAAAGACGGGCCTCCGGCTCGGAACCGAACCGGTCCGCGACGAATTTCTCCGCAGTCAACTCTGGGCGGTGGAAGTAGCCTCGCGCCAAGCCGTGCCCGCCGATCCACAACTCGCCCGGCACGCCAATCGGGACAGGTTCGCCCTGCTTGTCGACGACATAGAATTGTGTATTCGCGATCGGGCGGCCGATCGTGATCGGTTGGTCCGTCCCTATTCGGTCGAACGACGACCAGATTGTCGTCTCGGTAGGGCCGTAAACGTTCCACGCGTCTTGGCTGCGCGCCGCCAGTCCTTCGGCAAGCGCAGGCGTGACCGCCTCGCCACCGCACAGAACCTTGAGACTCCGATCGCCGGTCCAGCCCGCCTCGATCAGCATCAACCAGGTCGCGGGCGTCGCCTGCATGACGGTCGCGCCCGAGCGCTCAACTCGGCGCCGCAGGGCGAAACCGTCGCGCAACTCCGCCGTCGGCGCGACCTCCACCTGACCGCCGCTGATGAGCGGAAGGAAAAGCTCCAGTCCAGCAATGTCAAAACTGATCGTCGTCACGGCAAGGAGCTTGTCGCTCTGGCCAAAGCTCAATTCTCTCGCCATCGCAGAAAGAACGT
Organism: uncultured Alphaproteobacteria bacterium; assembly: GCA_963822215.1. Lineage (GTDB taxonomy): Bacteria > Pseudomonadota > Alphaproteobacteria > Rhizobiales > Beijerinckiaceae > Roseiarcus. The sequence continues at coordinate 933,403 of CAWGGX010000009.1, read as the reverse complement.
TCACCAGATTGCGGTGTCTGATCTCGACTCCCTTGGGCTCTCCGGTCGAACCGGAGGTGTATATGACATAGGCGAGGTTTTCGGGGCTCGCCGCCGGCGTTCGGAGTGTGTTCCCGGAGCGCGGAAGCGTTTCCCATTCCGCGTCGAGGCAAAGAATTTCGGCGTCGAGACCGTCGGTTTCGAAACGGCCGCGCAGCTGCGTCTCGGTCAAGACGAGGAGAGCGCCTGAATCGCGGAGCATGTACGCCAGCCGCTCGCGCGGATACGTCGGATCCAGCGGCACATAAGCACCGCCGGCTTTGAGAATGCCCAGGAGCGCCGGCGCCATCTCGAGCGACCGCTCCACGCAGATCGCGACCAGCGTGTCCGGTCCGACGCCGAGCTTCTGCAGATGGCGGGCCAACTGGTTTGCGCGGTCGTTGATCTGGCGATACGTCAACTGCCTGTCTTCGAACACCACCGCCGTTGCGTCAGGTGTCCGGTCGACCTGCTCCTCAAAGAGCTGATGGAGGCATCGGTCCTTTGGGTAGGGAATCTCCGTCCGGTTCCAGTCCACGAGCAGTTGCTTGCGCTCGGCATTCGTCAGAAGGGGCAGTTCCGACAGCCGTCTGTTCGAATCAGCGGCTGCGGCCTCGAGCACCGTACCAAAATGGCCGACCATGCGTTCGATGCGGGACTCGTCAAAAAGGTCGGTGCTGTATTCGATTTCCAGATCGATGCTCTCATCACCGTCGGTTAGCTGCAGCGTGAGGTCGAACTTTGCGGTTCGGCTCTCGGCGAGGACCGATTCGACCTTGAGTTCGTCGAGACCGATAAACGAGAGCAGTTGATCGCGATCGCGCCAGTTGAGCATCACCTGGAAGAGTGGCGAATAGCTCAGGCTCCGCGTGGGTTGGATAGCTCTTACGACCTCGTCGAACGGCGGAGAGCGATGCATATAAAGATCAAGGCTATCTTTTTGCACGCGAAGCAACAGCTCGCGGAAGCGCAAGTCTCCGCTAAGCCGTGTTCGCAACGCATGTGTATGAAGCAGAAAGCCGGTTAGCGCCTGCAATTCCGGGCGATCCCGATCGGAGAGCGGGATGCCAAGCAAAATGTCGTCTTGTCCCGTGTAGCGATACAGCAGGACATTCAGGGCCGTCGCAAATATCGTGAATAGGCTTACCTTTTCCTGGCGGCTGAAAACTCGGAGCGCTTTCGCCAACGCCGGCGGGATCTGAAAGCGTCGTCTTGCGCCCCGATAGGAGAGGACGGGAGGCCGAGGCCGATCCGTCGGAAGCTCAAGCAGCGCGGGGGCGCCGTGCAGTTTGCCCTGCCAGTACGCCAGGTCCTCGGCGAACGCCCCTCGGCCCGCCAATTCATTCTGCCAGACCGCGTAATCGCCATGCTGGATCGGCAGGGCCGGCAGCTCCAGAGGCTCGCCGCGACAGCCTGCGCGATACAAGGTCGACAGATCCCGCCAGAAGTTGCCCATCGACGCCCAGTCGCAAATGATATGGTGCATCATCAGGATCAAGACGTGCTCTGTCGGCTCCAGGCGAAGCAGCGTCGCGCGAATTGCAGGCTCTTCATCGATTCGATACGGGAGCCGCGGCTCGTCGGTCAGCAAGCGCGCCACCTCGGCCTTGCGCTCAGCGGGCGTCAGCGAACTCAAGTCGATTTGCTTGACCTGTAGTCTCCAGTCCTCGTGGATAAACACCTCAGGCTCATTGTCTATAGTCCGAAAGCTTGAGCGCAGATTTTCGCGACGCGCGACAATGGCGTTCAACACCTTTTCCAACACCTCGACATTGAGGTCCCCCTCAAGCCGCACCGCCTCGGCCTCGTTGTAAACAGGCTCTCCCGCAACTGCTTGCTGCATGAACCAGAGCCGTCTCTGGTTGAGACTGAGAGGGCAGCGGCGCGAGCGATCTCGCGGCGGGATCGTCTCTTCGTGGATGGGCGGGGCGGAATCGTGCAATAGCCCTGCGGGCCGTAAAGCGGTTGCGTCGGAGGAGGACCCGCTCGCGAGCGCCAATCTCCGCCCGATCAGCGCGGCCTGCTCCGCGATCGTTGCGTTCTCGAAGAACTCCGCCACTGACAACCGGGTCGGCAGCTTGTTGCGGAGCGACGACAAGCATTGGATGGCGAGCAACGAATCGCCGCCCAGCGAAAAAAAGTTGGTCTGCCGATCGATCTGCGGCTGCTTGAGCAGTTTCGTCCACGCTTCCGCGATGATCTCTTCTATCTGGGCTGGCAAAAGAAAAGCGCCGTCGGAACGCGCCGGATCCTCTCCCACTGGCGCGGCTACAACCTCAGAACCGCTGGGCGGCGTCTCCAGCAGCTTCAGCCGCTGCACTTTTCCGGAGGGTCCCTTGGGCAAATCGCGCACAAAATGAATGCGCGCCGGGGTTTTGAAATGGCCGAGACGGCTTTCGCAAAAGGCGAGCAACTCGTCCTCACTGCATTCAGCCTTTTCCCGCAAGACCGCGAACGCGACCACCTCCTCGCCGACATAGCGATCGGGAACGCCCACGGCGGCCGCCTCCAATACGGAAGGGTGCGACTCCAGGACCTCGTCGATCTGCTTGGGAGCGATGTTCATTCCGCCCTTGATGATCAGTTCCTTCGAGCGGCCGACAACAAAGACGTAGCCGTCCTCGTCCTGGTAGGCGAGGTCGCCGGTATGCAGCCATCGATCGTCATCCAACGCCGCGGCGGTTCCCGTGGGGTCCTTATAGTAGCCCTGCATCATGCCCTCGCCGCGGATGAGCAGTTCGCCGGGTTCGCCGGCAGGCAAATCCTCACCTTCGCGACCAAGGATCCCGATTTCAAAACCCCACGGCAGCCCAGGCGAGCCGATCTTGTTGACGCCTGGAGGGACGGGGTTCGAGAACACGTTGCCGGCTTCCGACGATCCCATCGCCTGGATGAGCGGCAGCTTGAATTTTTCAAGGAATTCACGGTGCAGTGACGGCGAGAGCGGCGCCGACGAAGACCGCAGAAAACGGATCCGTTCAAAACAGGCGGCTCGGTTATCGGCTTTCGGATCCTTCCAATCCAGGAGTTGGGCGACAATCGTGGGCACGATGGCTGACCAGGTGCAGCGATAGTCATCCAGCCAGTTCCAGAACTCGCTGACGAGGAAGCCGTGCGGAATGACGACCGAACCGCCGCTCATGAGAGTCGGAATCAGCGTCACGCACTCGGCGTTGATATGATAAATGGGGAGAACAAGGAGCGAACGATCCTGCGAAGTGAGCTCATGGGCGAGCATGGAATTCCTTCCATGGGCCAAAATGGAGTTGTGGGTGTGGAACGCCCCCTTCGGTTGCCCCGTTGTTCCGGAGCTGTACACTATCATGGCTGCATCCATCGCGCCGAGCGGAGCTAGCTTTTCGACGGCATACGGCGTCTTGTCCTCTTCTAGAAAACGATCAATGTTGACAGGAACAACGCTAACCTCTCTGTTTACCCCATCTAATACGTCTCGCATTAACCCAGAATACTGTTCTGCTACGAATACGACCTTGGCGTCGCAATGATCAAGCATATACGATAGTTGAGATACGCCCGCACGCACGTTCAGCGGCACCGAGACGTAGCCCCCGTATATCGTTCCGAGGAAAAGTTCTGCGGCAAATAGCCCATTGTCCATCAGAAAGGCGATTTTATCGCCGCGCTCGAGTCCCTTTTGGCGCAACCATGCGCATAAGCGCCGGGCTTGTGAGCGAAGTTCCCCGAAAGTCACCACGCGCCCGGTCTCCGGGCTGAGGAAGAACACTTGCTCCGGTTGAGCCGAGGCTCTTTGTTCAATCAGGTCGCGTATCGTAACTACATCGCTCTTGACAGCGGTATGAAGCATTTCAGAGCCCCGAGCTTGAGATAGTCGTCGATATCATGAATGGTCTAACACTTCGAGTTTAATAGCCGCCCGCTGACGCCTTCAACGGCGGGAGAATGCGATTTGGGTACTTGCGGTTACTCTTAATATAGCGCACGGATCGCACCATGCTGCACCGCAACATGCCGGATCATAAAGCACAACCTTAAGGTAGAGCTAACCACGATGGGACAATGTTGTCAATCGTTCACGAACGCTGTTCATCTCGAAGCCCTTCTCGCAATCTGGCGCGGCTGCCGAAGCTTTTGAAGGTGGCTTGTTCGTCCCCGGCCAACTGCTCGCCGATCGGCCAACGGCGCACTGTCGAAGACGGCATCTGGGATCGCGATTGTTTCGACCTCTGCGAGCGAGGCTGGCACATAGGGCGCAGGCGTCGAAATCGCCTTCGGCGCCCCGAAGGCCGGATTGGGAATTTGCACGCAACTCGATCGGCTTTCGATCGAGGGTCCTCAAATGGCATCCGGGCCACGCTTTCGCCGTTATCTACGCACAACTGAGGCCACCCTGATCCGCCTTGCAACCCTTGCCAACCTAAAGTAAAGATGCGGGATGGTTACCGGTCTCGCCGCAAGCCTCGTCTAATTGGTGGGGCGATAGCTTAGACAATGGTATTGGTTGCAGCAAAATTTGCGGGCTCGCATGACAATTGAGGATATAGGGATAGTCATCATTGGCCGCAACGAGGGGGAGCGCCTAATTAGATGCCTTAAATCGGCAAAAATGTGCGCGAGCGTCATTGTCTATGTCGACTCGGGCTCAACGGACCGAAGTATTGAAAACGCCAAGGAAATTGGGGCCCATGTTGTTGAATTGGATCCGACGAGCCCGTTTACCGCAGCCAGAGCGCGGAATGAAGGATACATGGCAATCAGGAAGTTGAAGCCTGATATCTCTCTTATTCAATTTGTTGATGGAGACTGCTGCTTGGCGCCCCAATGGCTGGAAGTCGCGCGGGCCTTTCTCACGGAGCACGGCGATGTGGCGATTGCCTGCGGTCGCCGGCGGGAGCGTCACCCCGAATTGTCTATTTATAATTATCTTTGCGATGAGGAATGGAATACTCCGATTGGAGAATCTCAACAGTGCGGGGGAGACGCGCTAATGCGAGTCGACGCGTTTGAGGCAGTTGGTGGATTCCGCTCGGACGTGACTGCCGGGGAAGAACCTGAGCTTTGCCTTCGGCTACGAAAGCTTGGATGGAAAATTTGGCGTCTCAATGAGGAAATGACTGAGCATGACGCGGCAATGACCCGATTTCGGCAATGGTGGCTCCGCGCAGTTCGTTCGGGCTATGGCTTGGCGAATATTACTTGGCTTCACAGGCGTACTCCGGCAGACGGCTGGTTTCGCATGTTGACGCGGGCAATCTTTTGGGGAGGAATATTGCCAATTTTCATTGGTGTTGGCGCTCTCTTTCATCCGGTCGTGTTACTTGGATTCCTTGTTTACGTTGCCCAAATCGTCCGGCTCAGACTCAGAGCCGGGTCAAATCTTCGCCATGCTTGGCTACGTGCTTATTTGATGACTGTTACAAAGATTGCCGAATTTCTAGGTATTTTGAGGTTCTTTTGGTCGGCTATTCGAGAAAAAAATACAAACCTGATTGAATACAAATAGACCTAAAGACGGCAGTTGGCCGGTCGGATGCTTTGGCGGTCTGCGATCTTTCGCGTTTTGGTAGCGTCAATTGGGCGCGAGGCGGGGCAGCGCGCCGAGCATGCGGCCATTGAGGATGGCCTGAAGGGCGCGCGACGGGTCGCAGGCGGGTCAACGGCTCCGCATTTTTGCTCGGGTTTCTCAAGGAACGCGACGACGGCCGCAAGCGCCTTGGCGGGCTTGGCCTTGGCGTTACGAAGCGTGCCGGCAAGACCCCGCCACTGCCCATTGGGCCGTAAACGCAGGACGAGACGTAGCCCTACTTCAGGCGCAGATCGCTCAAGTCTTAGGCGCGTCGCACGGCTTGACTCGATCAGATTGTCCAATGTTCGGCGCTTGTCCTTGGGGGTCGGCCAGGGCGAGTTTCGCGCGCCGCTTGAGCATACCGGTCAGCAACGACACCCTGTTGCGCGCCGTGCGCAGACGGGCGCCCCGAGCTTCGCGCCCCCGGTGATCATCGGCGTCGACGACTGGGCCTGGCGTCGCGACCGTCGCCATGGAACGCTGATCTGTGATCTCGAACGCCGAAAGACGATCGCGTTGCTGCCAAACCGGAAACCCGCGACCGCCGAGGCGTGGTTGGGCGGCCAACCGCAGATCGCAGTCGTGGCTCGGGATCGAGGCGGCGGCTATGCCATGGCGGCGCAAAAGGTGCCGCCCAACGCAGTGACGCAGGCGGGAACCGGGCGAGGGATCTGGCGACGCCAGCATTACATAGCGTGCTTGGACCGGCCGGTTTGTCGCGTTACACGTTGCCGGTAAGTGTGACGCGGCCGTGGAATTTTTGCCAAATGCGCTCGTTGTCGTTCTTGACGGGAGTGCTATCAACACAGTTGTCTCGAATAGAAGAATGGCGACAGGGAGCGCGACGATTATAGCGCAGACTATGATTATCCAGTGAGTTACGCCAATCAGCTTATTGAGCAATTCTCCAGCGTAAAAGTATCAAGCGAAAGCGGCTCGCGTCCCGATTTCCTAAAGATCGCTGAATCCACATGCACGCGACAACCTTCGCAGGCGCCCAGGCCGCCCTTTTATCCGGGAATCGCCATCTGTCGACCAATCTCAATCTCGCGACGTCCCGCCAACCAACAACGAATCCGAGCGATCGCTTGGGTGTCGCGCAGGAGATGAGCGAGGCAGGCCTGCTGGTCTTTGGTGGCCCAACCGGTCTGGGCGCAATAGCGGTCGGCGACCCAGACTTGCGGGCGGACGTCGCCGAGGACGAGGCGTTCTGGCCGTGATGGAACACCCACAGCCACCAGCTTCGCTTGCCGACCCGCAACCCGGTTTCGTCGGAGCAGATCACGCTTGCCTGCAGCAACCGGGCGCGGATGGCGGCGCCGGCGGCGGCGAAGGGCTCGCGCGCGCTCTTGAGAATGTTGACCAGCGCGCCCTCGCTGATCGAAAGGCCGAAGGCATCGCGCATCAGCCGCGACAGCCGCTCAAAGGCGACGCCCTGGGTAAAGCGCAGATAGATGACGAAGGCGCGCAGATTGGGACCGAACGGCGAGCCGGTTTCGAACCCGGCCAGCGCGCAGGCCTTGAAGCACCTTGCGCAAGACGGGCAGACGCCTCCGTGCAGGCTTACCCGCGTGATCTCGGGGACAAGCGGGGGAATCTCGACCCGGTCATAGACCTGGCAAGGCCCCTGTGGGCTCCCCGAGACGTCGGCGCTGCAATGCCCACACACACTCGCGAGCACATCGCGCCGATGCGTGGGATCGGGATGAAGCGGCCGATGCGCGCCCCGATGCGGCTTCCTCTTCTTGCCACAACGCGGTCGTCTTCTTCTGCCCCCGGCTCGGAGGGACGCTCGAATTGTCCGGCGTCTTGGGAGGACGATCCAATTTGCCCCGGAGCTCGGCGATCTCGGCCTCGAGCGCGGCCGCCTTCGCGTTCAGCGGATCAATCGCCTCACCCTGAGCCAGGGCGACCCGGATCAACCCTTCCCGATCAAGCGACTCAACGTCCGCGCGATTCATCCAAAGCTTGAATCAGAACCCGATTCTTGCGTCAAATCCGCAACTCCCATCAAATCGAGGGGGTGAGCACAATCTCGAGGTGTCTGGACAACGCATACGCGTTGACACACGCCCGCAGGCGGATCAGAAACAGCAGCAGACAGATTTGTTGATAAAAGGACAATCAGCAGACGCATTTCCAACATAACCGCCGCCAAAAACGGTCTCGCTGGGCGGGGCGAATTAGGGGGCCGCCTTGCCGTGGGCCACGGGAGGGCCGTCGGCCGCCTGAGAGGGGTGATCGCAAAGCCTGAGATGGTGCGGCATGCGTTGAAGGCAGCGCTGTGGTCGGATATTGGATTGTCCTTTCGAGCCGAAGCGATGCTAGCATGGTCCGAAGCCGTCTTGGACCGGTGCGCGCGTGCACCAAGACGCACGTATATTTTTGCTAAATTGCCAACGCGGCTACGTCGATCGGGGGCTGTCACAATGCCAATAACTGCGACAAAGCGAGTACTCGTAACCGGGGGAGCAGGGTTCCTCGGCTCTCACTTGTGCGAGCGGTTGCTTGAACGGGGTGACGAGGTCCTTTGCGTCGACAATTTTTTTTCCAGCACGCGACACAACGTTGAACACTTGCTTGGTAATCGGCGAATGGAGCTTGTGCGTCACGACGTCACATTTCCCCTTTACGTCGAGGTCGACGAAATCTTTAACCTCGCTTGCCCAGCCTCCCCGGTACACTACCAATTCGATCCCGTCCAGACGACTAAGACAAGCGTTCTTGGTGCAATTAACATGTTAGGCCTCGCGAAGCGCCTCAAAATAAAAATTCTCCAAGCTTCAACTTCAGAAGTTTACGGCGATCCAAGCGTGCATCCGCAGATGGAAGAATATTGGGGAAACGTGAACCCGATTGGCATACGGTCTTGTTATGACGAGGGTAAGCGCTGTTCCGAGACTTTGTTTTTTGATTATCGCAGGCAGCACAACTTACCGACAAAGGTCGTTAGAATCTTTAATACATACGGTCCGAGAATGCATATTAACGATGGCCGTGTTGTATCAAATTTTATTGTGCAAGCGCTAAAGGGGAAAGATATAACTATATACGGAGAGGGAAATCAAACTCGCTCATTTTGCTATGTCGACGACTTGGTTGAGGCGATGCTTCGAATGATGAATACACATCCAGACGTGACGGGCCCTATAAATATCGGCAATCCATCGGAATTCACGATTAGGGAACTTGCTGAGTTGGTGATTGAATTGACGGGCAGCACGTCAAAACTTGTTTATGACACTCTTCCCGCTGATGACCCGAAGCAACGCAAGCCTGATATTGCCCGAGCGAAGGCGATTTTAGGATGGGAGCCGCAGATAGAGATTCGCGATGGACTAATGCGGACAATTTCATACTTCGATCGAGTGCTGACTGACGGGCCGATGAGTTGACGAGATATTTAAGGTTTAATCTTACCGTGTTACAAGTCGAGCTGTGCTTCACCCGCCTTGCGCTTGATGAAAAGGGCAACGAGCGTCGTTCTCGAGCGACGAACTTGCGAACGATCGCTTCGTGGGCTGTACGCCTATGACGCGCCCGGGAGTGGGTGGCGATGACGGGGTTGAGGCTGGCTATGAGGCGATAGCGGTCGTGACTACCGCCAAGTCAGCGGGAAGTCATTTGTTTAGGGAAGCTGTGACGTCATGCGGGTTGCTTATTTTGTCAATAGATATCCAGCGCCGTATCACACCTATATTCGTCGTGAAATACGTGCGATGGAAGCCAACGGCGTTGCGACGTTCAGATACGCTTTGCGTCAGGCCGATCAAGATTCTGGCCATCCAGAGGACGACGTTGAGGCACGATTGACCAGGCATGTTGTAAATGCAGGCGCTCTACGAATATTGTGGTGTTTCGCCTCAACAATGCTAACAAAGCCTGTAGCGTCAGTTCTCGCAATCCGAGAAGCAATTCAATTGGGCTGGCGATCCGACAGCGGACTATTGCGACATATTATATACTTAGTAGAGTCTACTGTATTGGCGTCTTGGTGTCGTCGCGATCTTATTCAACACTTGCACGTCCATTTTGGCACGAACTCTACCACAGTAGCCATGCTGTCGCGACATTTTACTGGAATACCGTATAGTTTTACTGTTCACGGCCCAGATGAATTTGAAACTGCTGAGCTTATTTCATTGAGGACGAAAATCGAGTCCGCCGCATTTGTTGTAAATGTAAGTTCATTTGGGAGAGGCCAGCTTATGCGGTGGTCTAGCCCGGATCAATGGAAGAAGCTTGTGGTGATTTATTGCGGGGTCGATGGCATGTTTCTGGACGGTCCTATGCATCCGCCGTCCAGCGATTGCCGTTTTGTATGTGTGGGTCGATTCGATGCCAGAAAAGGGCAGGTATTACTGGTGGAAGCCGTAGGCATATTGCGAAAAGCAGGAATCAACTGTGAAGTTACACTGATCGGAGATGGTCCTTACCGGAAGTACGTCGAGGATGCTATCCGAGATGCCAACTTACAAAGCATAATCTCGATCGTCGGCTTGGCTTCTGGCGAGCGAGTAAAAGCGGAACTTATAGGTTCTCGCTGTTTAGTTCTGCCGAGCTTTTCGGAAAACTTGCCCGTTGCGATCATGGAAGCGATGGCACTCGGCCGCCCTGTCATATCCACCTACGTTGCGGGGATTCCCGAACTTGTCGAGCCAGGGACAACAGGCTGGCTCGTGCCCGCTGGTGACACGAATGCGTTGGCCGAAGCAATGCGGGCAGCCGCGGAGGCTCCCGTCGATCAGATCGCAGCTATGGGTACTGCTGGCCGCATGCGGGTAATTGAACGGCACTGTAGCGAGAAAGAAGCGCAAAAGCTGAAAGCTCTTTTTGAGGCGAGGTAAAGAAGAGACCGCCATAAATAGGTAGGAATACTCAGGAAAAGCTGTGCTGTGGGATTAGGACCGCGCAAAGCGGCAGGACTGAGACGGACCCTCGGGGTAAAAACATCAAGGTTGCGACGTCAGCACCAGTGTACAATTGCTGTACGTCTGATCTTCCTTCTCTTGATGCCCGACTCGAAATCACGTTTCCTGACCTGAGAGTCTTGCGAGCCTGCGGGTGAGCAGGAACGCGAGGGCGATGAGGAGCCACGCGAGCGCGGACGCGATGGCCGCCTCGAAGTCCTTGGCGAGGCGTCTGGCGCAATTGATCGAGCCGAGCGTTCGTTCGACGACCCAACGCTTCGGCAACACGATGAAGCCTTTGATCTGCTTGTCATTGCGCTTGATGATGATGTGGACGGCCTCGCCCAAACGGCATCCTATCGGCAGAAGGGAAAGGTCGCCTATCCGCTTGACGAGGTGATGCTGGTGATGCTGGCGGGGGCGGAGACAGTGGCTGACATTGCCCGCTTCGGCCAAGCCAAGCTGGCATTCCTGCAGCGTTTTCGACCCTTCGCCAATGGCACGCCATCGCACGACCGGTTGGGCATTATCCTCGCCAAGCTCGACCCGGTCGCGTTCCAGCGCTGCTTCGTGGCGTGGACGGCGGCGCTGACGAAGACGCCGGCCGAGGTGATCGCCATCGACGGCGAAACGGTGCGGCGCTCCTACCAGAAGAAGGGGGCTGAGGAGCAGATCCATGTTGTCTCGGCCTTCGCCGCACGCCAGCGCATGGTGCTCCGACAGACCAAGGTCGGCGACACGTCCAACGAGATCATCGCCATTCCGGCGCTGCTCGATCTGTTGGCCGTCAAGGGCGCGGTGGTGACCATCGACGCCATGGGCTGCCAACGCAAAATCGCCCAGAAAATCATCGACAAGAAGGCCGATTACGTCCTTGCGTTGAAGGGCAACCAGGGCACGCTGCGCGACGATGTCGAACTGTTCGCCCGCGAGCAGAAAGCCGTCGCGTTCAAGAATACGTCGGTCAAGCCAGGACACGACCGTCGACGGCGACCACGGCCGCATCGAAGCCCGGACGGTCACCGTTTTCCACGACGTCGGCTGGCTGCAGGAAAACCACCGCTGGCCCGCCCTGAAGTCGGTCGTCATGGTCGAGAGCAAACAGGAAACCGACGGCAAGGTCGAAACCGAAACGCGTTTCTCATCACCTCGCTCGGCCTGCTCGCCAACGCCCTGGGAACGATAATCCGCAGCCACTGGATGATCGAAAACGGCCTCCACTGGATGCTCGACATAATCTTCCGCGACGACGAATGCCGCGTGCGAACCGACAACGCGCGCTTCAACCTCGCCATCATCAAGCACATCGCCCTCAACCTGCTCAGAATCGGCAAAAGCAAGGATTCGCTGCGCATGCGCCAGAAAGTCGCGGCATGGGACGAAAACGCCCTCGCCGCCTACATAGCCGCATGACCCTCGTTCAGTCGACATCCGCGCTGAGACAGCGGACGTGGACGCGACGGGTCACGCCTATTCCGGGACATGGCGGACCGCGAGGATGCCGATCCCGGGCGCCCAGACGCGAGAGGCGTGCAACTCAGGTAGTTGACTCTAATGTTGACGCGAGGTAACTTGAAAGGCCGCGGTCGGGACGTCGCATACGAAATCGTGGCTAAATTTCAGCAGTTGGAACGGCTACAGTTCCGTTTGGGGGAGCTGATCATGTTCGACACAAATATCGGAACACGTTCAAATTTTGAAGAGATCGGGGTTGATGACCTTTCAAGGGAGGTATACTGCATCCTTGGGATGCCGATTGACGCAATCGATATGGTTAGCGTTCTAGGGCGAATTGAACGCGCCGCGGAGACGGGAGCCAAGCTGTTTCTTTCGACACCGAATCTCAATTACTTGGCGCACTGCCATTTAGACGCCGAGTTCCGAGAGGCGTTGATTCTCAGCGATCTTTCTCCTGCTGATGGGATGTCAATCGTATGGTTGGCGCGACTTCTGGGTGCTCCAATTAGAGAAAGAGTTGCTGGCTCAGATGTGTTTGCAGCGCTCAAGCACATGCGGCCCCCTGACAGGCCGCTGAAGGTGTTCCTGTTCGGTGGCGACGAGGGAGTCGCCGCCGCTGCATCAAATGCGCTAAACGACGCTCGCAGCGGTGTCGTCTGTGTAGGATGGCATTTTCCCGGTTTTCTCTCCGTCGAAGAACTCAGTGAATCATCACTGATCAACATGATAAACTCCGCGGGGGCAGATTTTCTGGTAGTATGCTTGGGCGCTAAGAAGGGTCAGTTATGGCTCAAGAGGAACTCAACGTATTTGCGTTCCAGTATTCGGTCTCATTTGGGCGCTTCCCTAAATTTTGAAGCAGAAAAAATCCGGCGGGCGCCTGTTTTTGTACGGAGGTTAGGATTAGAATGGGTTTGGCGGATAAGGGAAGAACCTTATCTTTGGAGACGATACTGGCATGATGGTTTGCTTCTTATTAATTTGTTGTACTCGCGAGTCCTTCCTCTTTGGCTTTATCGATTAAAAACGAACCTCTTGTCTAGCCAGTCCTTTTCCTCATACAGTGAAGTGCGAGATAATTGTTATACAATCGCCTTTGTTGGACCTGCTACGAGGGCCAACATTGACGAGATTATCGGGACTCTACGTAACGCGCGGTCCGGCAGCCGAGTCATTATTGATATGACCGCAGTATCTGCGATCGATATACGATTTCTTGGGGTGTTGCTTGTTTTCTATAAAATGTTAAGGGCAAGAAATGCGAATTTGGTACTAAAGGGCGTTTCATCCGAATTGCAGAGGATTATTGATCTGAATGGAGCTGATATTGTTCTGATGCCACAGAAGGAGCTGCCTAACTTGGCGGTTGTGCCGGCATTTGGAGAGAAACACTCGCGAGGAGGAGTATGCCAGTCGGCGAAGGCTGACTGGGCATGAATGAGAAGGGGACACGATGGTGCAAACTCTTTTCGAGACCCTAAATTTTCATTGAACGAAGCGGATGGCAACTATGTCAGTGAGGGAAACTATTCTTAACGAAATGCGGCTAGTCGCCGGGATGCAAAAGAGAATTCTGGCGCCGTTAACGGACGACCTTCCGCTGTACGACTCGGGGCTCGATTCGTTGTGTTTCGCGATATTACTGGCGCGGCTTGAAGACATCACCGGCAGAGATCCGCTTACTTCCGCAGAGGAAGTGCGTTTTCCCCGTACGATTGGCGAGTTTATATTACTTTACGAGGGATCTTTTGCCTGAGAGTTAACTCTCAGTTAGGTTGCCGGCCAGGAGAGCGGTGGATTGCCGGCGGGGAGCTTATGAATCCCTTCATTATCACGGGACTCGAAAGCGCCTGAATTCGGTAGTCCTCGCGGTGCCCGGATGGAGAATCAGTGGACTGGGGGATCGATGCGAGCGCCTAAGGAGGGATTTGATTTCGTTCATCAATTCTTGACACGAATGTGCATCGACGACTTGCACGCCAAGCGCGTGCTGTCTTTGTCCAACGGAGCGTTAGGGGTGATGACAGGGGCGGCGCTCGCGGCTTCCTTGATCGGGCAGGCGCTCACGCCACGCTCGCGCTGCACCTCGTCACCCGCCACGGTATTGCCACCCCGTTCCTCTCGCTCACCATAAGCGGCCTTTAGACTGCACCTTCAAGGCCGATCGCAGATCGGCGAATGTCGAGCCTGCTGAGTTGAGCGGGTTAGACATGTGTCGGACACTGAGCTTTTGCCCAAATCCAAGCCGGAGCCGGTGCGTTGGCTGGAGCTGTTTACCGGCTCCGGTCGGCGCGGGACGTGGACCCCGGCGCAGAAGGGGGAGAGGCACCGTCAACTTGAGCTGGCGGTGCACGCACGGGCGGTTTCGGTTCGAAGTCCTTCTTGTCAGAACGCGGCGATCTTGGAGACGTCGCGCCAAGTCGCAAAGGCTCGCTCGCGCAAAGCGCGGCGGAAGTCGGCGGTGGGGGTTTCAGGGTAAGAGACGTGAAAGAGGTTGGCGACTTGATCGTGAACCGACAGAAACCGTTGCGCCTGTCTGGCTGATTTGAAGCGCTCCATGATCCGTTCGCGTCGCCGCGTCTGCTGATGAGAATTCTCCGCCCGATTGTTCAGGCCCTTGTGCTGGCGATGTTCCACGCGAAGGCCCATTTTCGCTGTTGCAGCGCCGTAAGAACGGAGCTTGTCCGTGATCATCACGCGTGGCGGCGTGACGGCGGATTTCAAGAGCTTCTTCATGAGCCGCTGCGCAGCGCGCGTGTCTCTTCGGCGCTGGACCAAGACGTCGAGCACGAAGCCATTCTGATCGACGGCGCGCCACAGCCAATGCTTCTCTCCCGCGATGGAGACAACGACTTGGCGAGTCGCCCGGGGGAATTTCACCCCCAGGCGCTCCTAGAACCGTACGTGAAGCTCTCACTTCATACGGCTCCCGATGCTCAACCGCCGACGAACGTCCTGCGGCCTGGCCTCATCGCAGGGCTCCTCCCGTTTCCGGTTGGCCCTGAGCTTTGGCTGAGCAACGCAGCCCCTTTGGTCCAGTCCCATTACAGGACCTTCACCCCTACTACGAGCCGCTCCGCCCCTGTGCCCCGCATTGGTACTCTGGTCCTCGCGGTTTCAGCCGCTCGGACGTCTCCCTTCGCATCGGAGCGACAGGTTCTCACGTTCCATACAAGAGCCTGATCCGGCTTCGCGCCGCCTATACGCCGGATGCCGCTCGGGCAGACTTCAGGACCACCCCCGAGCTGATCCCGGAAGCTGGACGCACCCCCGGTTTTGACATCATCCTTGGCATTTCGACACGTCATCAGCGGTTCGCTTTCGCTCGCCTCTCCGGATCATACCTGACAGGATCAAGTCCCGCCTTTTGCTGCAACGCTCACCACCATCGCTTTTGACGACAGCAGCTTGCAGTGGTTTGACGCCTGCACCTGACTGCCGGCGTCGAGGGGCCCACCCTCATCTCTCATACAGCTCCACACTCCACTCTAGGGAGTGTGTTCGTGACACACCGTCCAGATGCCATTTATCGCCGCGAGCGGGCGCGCGCTGGCGGATCTGCTTGGCGAACCCCTTGCCGAACTCCGTTCCCCACTGGCGCACGGTCTCGTAGGTCACGCAAATCCCGCGAGCCGCCAGAATCTCCTCGACCATCCGCAGGCTCAAGGGAAACCGGAAGTAGAGCCAGACTGCATAGCTGATAACTTCCGGCGGGAAACGATGGCGGCGATAGAGAGGGTCACGGGCAGTCGGCATCGCTGCCCCATAACCGCGTGCCCACTCCGAATTCGTTAACCTGACGATGCCCATGAGAAGCATGCTGCGCGCATGAAGCCTCTTCGCCCGGTGTATCTGGCCGACGATCTGTTCGCCTGCCAGAGCGTGGTCGAGAGGCTTGCCGACAACGGCGACGACTTCATCTTCACCTGCAAGGAGACCTCGCACAAGGCGCTCTACGACTTCATCGACGGTTGCGAACTCGAGCGGCGCGAGGTCGGGGTCCGCACGGGCAAGACGCGCGATATGCGTCGCTACCGCTTCGTCGAGAAGGTTCCGCTGCGCGACGGCAAGGACGCCGTGCTGGTCAACTGGATCGGCCTTGAAAGCTTGGACGCCAAGGGCGCCGTCAAATACAAGACAGCTTTCATCACTTCGTTGCCAGTCACAAGAGCCAACGTCGCCGAGATCGTCGCCTGCGGCCGCGCGCGGTGGAAGATCGAGAGCGAAAGCTTCAACGTCCTGAAAAACCAAGGCTACGAGCTTGAGCACAACTTCGAACACGGCGAGACATTTCTGGCCATGACGCTCGCCGCGCTCAACAATGCTCGCCTTCGCCTGGCACACGGTTCTCGATATTCTGGAGCCGCCATGGCGCAAGGCCAGAGAAGCGGCGCAAAAGCGAACGAGCTTCTTCGCCTATCTCGCAACTCTGACCAGCTTCGTCGTCTTCCCCGCCTGGTCCGATCTCTTCGAGGCCCTCACCACCTTCACGCTCCGCCTCCTCTCCGTCAAAGAAACCGAATGACGGCCAAGCCGCGAGGCACTTTTACAACTGCCGCCGGGGCGCCCGGCGGCCGGACTCACGGCTCCCCATGCGAGAGTCGACGTGGCAGGATGGGCGCGACTCGGCCCACCACAGGAGTCCCGCGCCTTGCGCATCGCCACATGGAACGTCAATTCCGTCCGCCAGCGGATCGGCCATCTCTGCGCCTATCTCACCGAGGTCGCCCCCGACGCGCTCTGCCTGCAGGAAATCAAGTGCCTCGACGAGCAATTCCCGCGCGCCGAGGTCGAGGCGCTCGGCTACAATGTCGAGACCCACGGACAGAAGGGCTTCAACGGCGTCGCGATCCTGGCGAAGCGCCCATTCGAGGCAGCGCGCGGCCTGCCGGGCGACGAGGCCGACGTCCAGTCGCGCTACGTCGAAGCCGTCATCCCGACCGACAAGGGCGTGGTCCGGCTTGCGAGTATCTATCTGCCGAACGGCAACCCGCCCGACACGGAAAAGTACCCTTATAAGCTCGCTTTCATGGACCGGCTGATCCGCCATGCGCGGAAGCTTCTGGAATACGAGGAGCCGCTCGTGCTCGCGGGCGACTTCAACGTCATCCCCGAGCCGAAGGACGCCGCCCATCCCGAGATGTGGACCGGCGATGCATTGTTCCTGCCGCAGACGCGGGAGAAGTTTCGCGAACTGATGGCGCTCGGGTTCACCGACGCCCTGCGCGCGACGACCGACGCCGGAGGGCTCTACACCTTCTGGGACTATCAGGCCGGCGCATGGCAGAGGAACAACGGCATCCGCATCGATCACCTGCTGCTGTCGCCGCAGGCCGCGGACCGCCTCCAGTCGGTCGAGATCGACAAGGCGATGAGGGGACGCGACAAGGCCTCGGACCACACGCCGATCCGGATCGAGCTCGACGTGTAGGTCAATTGGACGGGCGGCGTCTCGCCGCCCAAGGAGCGCGAGACGCGCTCCGCCCATGGAAGCCCGGATCGCCGAGCTGGCGGCCTTAGAAGGCTCGCCGGGCGGCCAGCGATTGTTTCAGGATTGCGAATGTGAAATGCTTGCGATCACAGGCCGGCGGCGTGAAGCGGGGCCGAAGCGAGGCGAACATGCCCAGGTTGTCGCTGGCGATCGGACTGGCCGCTCTTGCTGGCCTGCTCGGGGCGGAGGCGGCGCAGGCCCAACCTTCGCGCGTCATCATTTTGCGCCACGGGGAAAAGACAGACGGCCCCAAGCTCTGCAAGGTCGGGAAACTGCGCGCGCAGGCGCTCGCGGCTCAGTACCTCGGCAAGGATGCGCCAGGGAACGACGCGATCTTCGGAAAGGGCGAGAGGCCGGCCGCCTTTTTTGCGGTGACCAAGCATACGCAGGAAACGGCGCAGCCGTCGGCCGAGAGCTGGGGCCAGCAGCTCACGGTCTTTTCCGAGGGCGGTCTCGACGCGGAAACAAAGGGCGCCGCAGCCGCGCTCGCCTCGGCGGCGTACAACGGCAAGGTCGTCGTTGTCGTCTGGGAGCACAAGCATATCGCCGGCGAAGACTCTTCGGGGAAGGAGGATCCGGACACGCTAAGGGCCCTGCTCAAACTCGACCAGATTCCTGGCGCCGACGTGCCGGTGAAATGGGAGGGCGACAACTACGACGACTTCTGGATCGTCGACACCACAGGCTCGCAACCGACCTTCACGGTCGTCCAGCAGGACTATACGGCGGCGGCCTACGCGCAGGTCCCCAACAACGCATGGGGAGTGAAGGTCGATAAGAGCCGGTTTCCGGAGTTCTACAAGGACTGCGAGCATTAGCTTCCGGATCGCACTTGAAGTGTAAGCCGGGTCCTGTTGCCGGTAGAGGTCGTGGTCAATCGGAGCGGCGGCGTCTCGCCGCCCAGGGAGCGCGGGACCCGCGCCGTCTAACCCCGGTGAGGCGGCGGCGCGCCGCTCAGGGAGCGCGTGACGCGCTCCGTCCATGGGACGCTCATGGAACCCCGCATTGCCGCGGGCGCCGCGGCGTGCTTGTCTGCCGCCGCTCATTTCAAGCCTTGGGGCTTTCCATGCTGACGAAACGCGATCTCTTTCGCTTCGGCGCCGCCGGCGCGCTCGCTTCCGCTCTGCCCAGCGCGGCGCTCGCCCAAAACACCCGGCTCGGTTTCTTCGGAGCAATCGACGTCGCCCAGAACGGCTTCGCCTACGGGCTGCCGATCGTGATGAACTATTCCGTCATGTATCAGTCGGCGGTCGATAAGGCCTCCGACCAGTACAAGGCGCCGTTCAACGAACTCGCCCACGCCCGGAACGTCTTCACCTACAAGGACACTTCAGTTGTCACGCCGAACAGCGACACGCCCTACTCTTTTGTGTGGATGGACCTTCGAGCGGAGCCGATCGTCATCAGTGTCCCGGCGGTCGACCCGAAGCGATATTATTCGGTCCAGTTGATCGACAGCAGCACCTACAATTACGGCTATATCGGCTCGCGCGCGACCGGCAGCGACGCGGGCGACTATCTCGTGGTCGGACCGGACTGGCGGGGCGGGACGCCGGCAGGCGTCAAGAAGGTGTTCAAGTCGAGTTCGCAGCATTCGCTGGCGATCTTCCGCACCCAGCTCTTCAACCCGGCCGACATCGACAATGTCCACACGGTCCAGGACGGCTACAAGGCTCGCCCGCTCTCCGCCTTTCTCAATCAGCCCGCCCCGCCCGCGGCGCCGGCGATCGACTTTCCCAAGATCGACGCGGACCTCGCGAAGACGAAGTTCTTCGATTACCTCGCCTTCATGATGCAATTCATGCCGCCGATGCAGAACGAGGACGCGATCCGCGCCGACCTCGCCAAGATCGGCGTCGAGGCCGGCAAACCCTTCAACTTGGACACGATCAAGCTCGACGACCGGCTGCAGATTTTGGTCGGTATGAAGATGGCGGACCGGCGGATCGACGACGTGCTCAACCTCTCCGGCAAGAACGTCAACGGCTGGCGGATCGGTCTGGCGGGCGGCGACGCCGCATCCTTCAATGGCGATTGGCTGAAACGGGCGGCGGTCGCCAAGGGCGGCATCTACGCCAACGATCCCCTCGAGGCGGCCTATCCCTTCGCCCGCACCGACGATCGCGGCCGACCGCTCGACGGAAAGAGCAAGTACACGCTGACCTTCCCGGCCGATGGCCTGCCGCCGGTCAACGCCTTCTGGTCGGTGACGATGTACGACGGCAAGACGCAGCTTTTGGTCAAGAACGCGATCGACCGCTATCTGATCAACTCGCCGATGCTGCCGGACCTGAAAAAGAACCCGGACGGCTCGATCACGATCACGATCCAGAACGCCTCGCCCGGCCCGGACAAGCAATCGAACTGGCTGCCGGCGCCGGAAGGCCCGATCTATATGGTCATGCGCCTCTACTGGCCGAAGACCAGCCCGCCCTCGATCCTGCCGCTCGGCCAAGGAACCTGGAAGCCGCCTGGGGTGAAGCGGGTGGGGTAGGCTTTATTCACCACCAAGGACACGAAGGTCCACAAAGGGCTTCGTGTTCCGTCGTGAACTAGTCCATCGATTCCTTGAAACTTCACGCTGGCAGCCCCTGGCCCCTCGCGTCCGAAATGTTGGGGTTCCATCGGCGGGATATGATTCGAGTTTTGCAAGCGCTTCACCAGGGTGGGATGACTTCAGGTTCGCGCGCATCCTAAATGGGCGCGACTCCTGGGGGTGAAGGCTCCGAAGGCCGCCGCCCTCATCCGCGACCATCCGCCTTCCAAAAACCGATGCGGCCACCCCGCCCGCGAAGCCAATTCGGCTCGAAATCGCCTCGCTCGCGGGTCCGCCGCCGACGATCCGAATTCCCTGCTAGCAGGGAATTTTTTTGCGCCGCGGCCGGCGCTCCGTTCCACAAAGCCTTGCAATGTCATGGTGTTGCTGGCTTTGCAACCCGTCGCTTGCAGTTCGGATCGGGCGTGGAACAGGGAATTTCCAACGACCGGAACAGGTCGATATCAGGCGCTTTCGGAGCGGAACAGGGAAAGAACAGGCGGGCGAAAACAGGGCGCGAGACCGGGCCCGGCCGGGTTGCAAGCCGCGGCCAGGACTCCCTTTCGCCAACCGGGGAGGGTTGCCCTTGTGAGGGGTCCGACGAGAGTGCGCCGCGCGATCCGTGCAAAGATCATCTTGCTCTCGTCCATCAATTCCTTGAAGCTTCACGCTAGCGGCCCTGACCCCTCGCGTCCGAAACGTTGGAACTCAATCGGCAGGATATGATTCGAATTTTCGAAAAGCTTCACTAGGTGGTGAAATCAACTCCCTTCAGCCTCTCCTCACGATCGCCCGGACGACCGCGCTCTCGCCTGCGTGCAGATGGCCTTCGTCCACCCGCGCCTCGGCGGCCTCGAGGAGCAAAATCTCCGCGGAGGCAAAGTCCTGCCGCAGCGCCTCGACGGAATAGAGCAGCGCCGCGTCGCGCGGGCCGCCGCGTGTCCCCGTCGCGTGGCGGTCAAGTTGCTCGAGGCGGAACGCCTCCAGCACGATGAGGCCGCCGGGCTGCAACGCCTTCAGCGCCTTCGCGTGGACGATCCGCCGCTCGGTCTCAACGAGATGCAGGTAGATGAGTGCGATCAGGTCGTAGCGCGCCTCGGGCCAGCCCCGTGTCACGGCGTCGGCCTGGATCGCGTTGACGCTCACGCCGCGCTCCGCCGCGAGGGCCTTCGCCTTGGCGACGCCGAAAGCGGAAAGGTCGAGCGTATCGACCTCGAGCCCCTGCCCCGCGAGCCACGCTCCGTTCCGCCCCTCGCCGTCGCCCGGGACGAGGGCGCGCAGGCCTGGCCTCAGCCGATTGGACTGTGCGGCCAGGAACGCGTTCGGCTCGAGCCCGTAGGCGTAGGACGCCGGCCGGTAGCGTTCGTCCCACATGGCTGCGGCCGGCCAAGCCGGTTTCGTCATCGGCGACATCCTCTTTCGCGCAAGGACATAAAGCGCGCGGCAGATGCGCCCGATCAGAGGATCAGGTCAATCGTCGTACCCATGTCAGATCGGGCGACGAATTTGAGAAGCGCCAGCTTCACCCGCGACAATCGGCTGCGCCTGATCCATATTCCGCTTTCGCCGAAATTGATCTAGGCATCGGGCGCGCGCGGCTCTGCGTGCAAGCGCAACAGAAGGGCGCAAAAATGAAAACTGCGTTATCCGCCGAGGCGGCCGCCGCCTTGATCCCCGACGGGGCGGTCTGCCTGATCGGTGGTTTCATGGGGGTCGGCTCCCCCCACCGGCTCATCGACGCGATGGTCAAGCGCGGCGTCAAGAACCTCACGGTCGTCGCCAACGACACCGCCATGCCGGGCAAGGGAATTGGCAAGCTCATCACCGCGGGCGCCGTATCGAAGCTCATCGCCTCGCATATCGGGCTCAATCCCGAGACGCAGAAGAAGATGATTTCGGGGGAGATCCAGGTCGAACTCGCGCCGCAGGGCACGTTGATCGAGCGCATCCGCGCGGGCGGCGCGGGTCTGGGCGGCGTCCTCACCGCCACCGGCATCGGCACAGTGGTGGAGAAAGGCAAGCAGATCGTCGAGGTCGACGGCAAACCCTACCTGCTGGAGAAGCCGATCAAGGGCGACTTTGCCCTCCTCGGCTGCAAGCAGGCCGACTACTACGGCAACCTGGAGTACTCGCTGACCGCCCACAACTTCAACCCGATCATGGCGCTGGCCGGCGCAATCGTCATTGCCGAGCCGCATCACATCGTGCCGGTCGGGGTCATTTCCCCCGACGACGTCAAGACCCCGGGCGTGCTCGTGACCCACCTTCTCGAGAGGGCAATCTGATGGAAGACAAGGACATCATCGCGCAGCGGATCGCCCAGGAGATCAAGCCCGATATGCTGGTGAACCTAGGTATTGGCCTGCCGAGCCTCGTCGCCAACTACCTGCCCAAGGACGTCCACGTGTTCTTCCAGGCGGAGAATGGCGTGGTCGGCCTTGGCCCGCGCCCGCCCGAAGGGATGGAGGACGAGGACCTGACCGACGCCGGCGGGGGCTTCGTCACCGCCATGCCGGGCGCGGCCTCGATCGACAGCGCCATGAGCTTCGCCCTCATCCGCGGCGGCCATCTCGACATGACGGTGCTCGGCGGTCTCCAGGTCGACGAGCGCGGCTATCTCGCCAACTGGATGGTGCCGGGCAAGATGGTGCCGGGAATGGGCGGCGCGATGGATCTCGTGGCGGGCGCCAAGAGCGTCATCGTCGGCATGGTCCATACCGCAAAGGGCGCCCACAAGATCGTCCCCGAATGCACGTTGCCCTTGACGGCGACGCGGCGCGTCACCCTGATCGTCACCGAGATGGCGGTGATCGAGCCGACCGAGCGCGGGCTTGTGCTCAAGGAGCGCTTTCCGGGCGTGTCGGTTGAGGACATCATGAAGGCGACCGGCGCCAGCCTCATCATCGATGGCGACGTGCCGGAAATGAAGCTCAACTGATTTCGACCTGTCAATTCGCCGTTTTCCGGGGCCGCGTTCGCGCGGCCCTTTGTTTGCGACCTGCAAAAAAACAGGCGCGGCGCGCTCTCGAGTCGCGCGCCGCGTAACCGCCGCCTCAGCGAGAGGATACGAGGGCGACGGTAAGCGGCCACTTCGCGGTCATCGACTGAACTCGTCGAGAAGCCCCCCGATCCGGAATTCGGACGTCACGGGCCGCGACGAGAACCGCTGGTCCCCGCTGCCGGCGGCGATGTCGTACCGCGCGCCGGGGCGGGGCCTTTGTCTTGGCTGATCACTTCCACCACCTTGCGCGTCGAAGGCTCGACGATGGCGACGTCGCCGTTGGCGACCACATAGTCGTAGCCCCGGTACTCCGGCGCCAGATTGACGACTGTGGTCGGAAGCGGCTGGACGTCGACGTTTCCAGGCAGCGGCGCGCCGACGTTCACATCGAGCCCGCCGTCGCCCGGCGGTCCAGCGGTCGCGCGCAACGCGGTGGCGATTTGCGCCGCGCTGATCGGCGAAATCTGGGTGGCGCCCCTGACGTGGACCCTCTGCGGATTGATGGGACCTGACGTCGCCGTCGCGGCCTCGTTCGGCCGGCTCGGCGGGGCGACTGCGTCCTTCCCGGATCCACGCGGCATTTCATCGGCAGCAGCCAAACCGCCGACGCCGGCGATCAGGCTCGCCACGCCTATGGCGATAACGGTTCTTCTCATCCTTTTCCTCCGAGCCGGCGCCGGAAACGTCTCCGTCTCGCGCAGGAACGAGCGACGGTCCTTTCGGTTCCGGCTGAAGGGAGCGGCGTGAAGGAATCCTGCGACCGCGAGAAGGCGCCGACGTGGCGTTTCGGCGTCGCTCCAAGCCCACGCGGCCGCTAACGGGCGGCGGCGAAGGACGTCAGCGCGGAGTCACTTCGCACATCGGACGCCTGACTCCGCGACCGGCCACAAGGGGCGTAGGTCGTGAGAATGCGGAAGCCGGTGTCCGAAACGCAGCGAGGTCCGCAAGCCGATCCCACTCCGACGCAACCCGTCGGATTTCGCTTGCGGAACACAGCATGAACGGCTAGCGTGCGTTCGTGATTTGTTTACGGCGCGCGGCGATCCTGATTTGATCTGCCACACGCGTCGAGTTGGTCGGTTCGGAGAGGGTTTCATGCTGACGAAGAAACAGAGCGAGTTGTTGCGTTTTATCCACGAGCGCCTCCAGGAGGAGGGGGTCCCGCCGTCCTTCGACGAGATGAAGGACGCGCTCGATCTGCGCTCGAAGTCCGGCATCCATCGCCTGATTATGGCGCTCGAAGAGCGCGGCTTCATTCGCCGCCTCGCCAACCGAGCGCGGGCGATTGAGGTGCTGCGCCTGCCGGAATCGGCGACCGTCTCAGCGCCGCGGCCGCAAAAGTTCTCGCCGAGCGTTATCAACGGCGATCTTGGTCGGCTCCGAACATCGCCGCAGACCGCAGCTTCTGAGGCCCATGCGCCCGCCATGGTGCCGCTCATGGGCCGCATCGCCGCCGGCACGCCGATCTCGGCCATTCAGACACGGATGGAGACGATCGCGTTGCCGCCGGATTTCCTTGGCGCCGGAGACCACTTCGCCCTCGAGGTGCGCGGCGACTCGATGATCGAAGCCGGCATCTATGAGAACGACCTCGTGATCATCCGCAAGCAGGATACGGCCGAGACCGGGGACATTGTCGTGGCGCTGATCGACGACGAAGAAGCGACCCTGAAGCGGCTTCGCAAGCGCGGCGCGTCAATCGCCCTTGAAGCGGCGAATCCGTCTTATGAGACCCGGATCTTCGGACCTGATCGTGTGCGGGTGCAGGGCAGGATGGTGAGTCTGTTCCGACGCTACTGAACCGACGACGCGATTT
The DNA here is from genome assembly GCA_963822215.1 of uncultured Alphaproteobacteria bacterium. Classification (GTDB taxonomy): domain Bacteria; phylum Pseudomonadota; class Alphaproteobacteria; order Rhizobiales; family Beijerinckiaceae; genus Roseiarcus. Next base: position 908,628 of record CAWGGX010000009.1, on the reverse strand, counting down.
CGACCCGCTCCGCAAAGACCCGGAAGGTGCGGCGGGAACCGGATCCCCGCGGAGCGTTCGGTCGTACGACGTCGTCGTTCGACGTTCGCGACCCTACGCCCACTCGCCATCATGGCAACGTGTTATGTCTTGGCTGCGTGGAGTTCACGAAATTGGCTCCTCGCTCAATTGAGTGGGTAAGGCTGGTTTTGGGTTGGCTTGGGGAGCGATTGGTTGGGATCGAGTTTATCGTGGGGCGATGCGAGACACCGATCTTTTCCAGTTGGCCCTTGGGTTGAAGTCGCCTTGGATGGTGACGCGAGCCGAGTTTGCGATCTCGGATGGCCGGCTCGATTTGTACGTGGATTTTGGGCGCGGGAGCCGGTTCGCCTGCGCGGAGTGCGGCGGCGAGGGTTGCGCGGTTCACGACACGAAGGACGAGACGTGGCGGCATCTGGACTTCTTCCAGCATCGCACGCTGTTGCACGCTCGTGTGCCGCGCGTGCGCTGTCCGAAATGCGGAGTGCGCAAGGCCGCCACGCCATGGGCTCGAGCGGGTTCCGGGTTCACGTTGTTGTTCGAGGCCTACGTGCTGGCGCTGGCCAAGGCGATGCCGATCGCGAATGCGGCCAAGCGGCTCGGCGAGCACGACACGCGCTTGTGGCGGATCGTCGACCATTACGTGTGGCAGGCGGTGGAGGCGCTGGATTTGTCTGAGGTGCGGCGCATCGCCGCCGACGAAACCTCGGCGCGGCGCGGCCACGATTACATCAGCCTGTTCGTCGACATGGCGCAGCGCAAAGTCGTCTACGTGGCCGACGGCAAGGACGCCGCGACGGTGAAGGAATTCGCCGATTTCCTGGAGGCGCATGGCGGCAAGCGCGAGGCGGTCACCGACGCCAGCATCGACATGGGGGCGGCGTTCGAAGCGGGGATCAAGGCGAATTTCGACAACGCCGAGATCACGTTCGACAAGTTCCACGTCATCAAACTCGCCAACGAGGCCGTCGACGAAGTGCGGCGTCAGGAGGCGAAGAATAATTTCCAGATCAAGGGCCGGCGCTACATCTTCCTGAAGAACGTCGATCATCTGACGCTGGAGGAAAAGGAGGCGCTGTCTCGATTGGAAGCGCTGAACCTGGACACGATCCAGGCGATGCAAATCCGCATGAACCTGCAACAGCTGTTCACGATGGACGCCAAGACCGCCCGACGCTTCCTCGATCGCTGGAACACCTGGGTTCAGGTCTGCGATCTCGGCCCGATGAAACGATTGGCCAAGACGATCATGGCCAAGGCCGAGGGCATTCTCAGATCAATCGCCACCGGCCTTTCCAACGGCGTCCTCGAAGCCATCAACGGCAACGTCCAGGCCGCCAAGCGCAAGGCCAAAGGCTACCGGACCAAGCGAGATCTCAAAGCCATCGTCTACCTCATCGCCGGAGACGTCCTGGCCAATTCACCCACTTGAAATAGCGACGAGCCACGAAATTTACCTCAACGAGCATAGTCAACTTGGGAACATGACTCGAACGAACGCAACGTAGGCTTATCAGGTCATGGCCAAAATTTGCTCGTTCGTTTAACTCAATTTCCTTAAGCGCAGCGACATGAGGGTGTAACCATTCTCTTGTTGACGCCGCCCGCAGCCCCCCTTGCCGGCTGAGCAAGCCGGGGGCAGACAGGAATTTGTCATTTGGAGGTGATTCGTGCCCGCGGAGGCATCGTTTTGCAGCGATTTCGAACAAGACCGGGCGAGCGACGACCGCCCCTTCACGGTCGACCTCGACGGCTTTGAAGGTCCGCTCGACCTGCTGCTGGAACTCGCCCGGCGGCAGAAGGTCGATCTCGCCCGCATCTCCGTTCTGGCGCTCGCCGAGCAATTCCTGCAATTCGTCGAGGCCGCGCGCAAGAAGAGGCTCGAACTGGCCGCCGACTACCTCGTCATGGCTGCCTGGCTCGCCTTCCTGAAATCGCGCCTGCTCCTGCCTGCGTCGCCGCAGGCAACAGAGCCGGACGCCTCCGAACTGGCCGAAGGGCTCGCCCAACGGCTCCGCAAGCTGGAGGCGATCCGCAAGGCCGCGGGCTTGCTGTTTGATCGGGCGCGCCTTGGGCGCGACGTCTTCAGCCGCGGCGAGCCGGAGGCCGTCGAGGTCGCGCGGCGAACGCATTGGGAGACGGATCTCTACGCCCTGCTCGTCGCCTACGCGCGCCAGGCGCAGAAGCACGCCCGGGCTCGCGTCCGCTTCAAGGCGCGTGAGGTATGGTCTCTCGCCGAGGCGCGCGAGGCGTTGGCGCGACTCGTCGGCGTGAATATCGACTGGACCGCCTTCGACGATTGGCTCCTCGACGCCTGTCTCGATCCGGGCATGCGTCGCAGCGCCCGCGCCTCCTCGTTCTCGGCCGCGCTCGAACTCGTACGCGAGGGGAAGGTCGAGATCAGGCAGGATCGAACCTTCGCGCCGATATGGATTCGCCGCGCCGCGCCGGCCGACGCCGAGGGCTTCGCCGCATGACCGCTGTCCCTGAATAAGGAAAGACGCCCTGATGTCCCGGATGAGAGCCGGAAGCAACGTCGCACAACTGTTTGACACGGTTGTTCCCGGCGCGACGCCTGAGGATGTGCGCATCGCCGAAGCGATGGTGTTCGCCTCGGCTGAGCCTTTGGATGAGGCGACGATCGCGGCGCGGCTTTCCGAGGGAGCCGACGTCGGCTCGGTCATGGAGGAGTTGCAGCGCTTCTACGCCGGGCGCGGCGTAAACCTCGTCCGAGTCGCTCGTCGCTGGACGTTTCGCACCGCGGCGGACCTGTCCTGGCTCTTGGCCCGCGAGGACGAGGAGAAGCGCAAGCTTTCGCGCGCCGCGATCGAAACCCTGGCGATCGTCGCGTACCATCAGCCCGTTACGCGCGCTGACATTGAGGAGATTCGGGGTGTGGCGGTGTCGAAGGGCGCCCTCGACGTGCTGATGGAGGCCGGCTGGGTGCGGATGCGCGGCCGGCGCAAAGCTCCCGGCCGGCCAATCACTTACGGCACAACGACAGAGTTCCTGATCCACTTCGGCCTTGATGCGATCAGCGACCTGCCCGGCCTAGACGAGCTTCACGCCGCCGGCCTGTTCGACGGCAAGCTTCCCGCAGGCTATGGCGTTCCGCAGCCGAGCGACGAAGCGGCGTTGCAGGCGGACGAGGAGCCGCTCGGCGAGACCAATCCGCTTGACGAGTCCTGGGGGCCGATCCCGCCCGGCGAGACGGCCTGACCCAGTAGCGACCTGCGTCACGAAAGCGCCAGAAACGAGGGGAATTGTGGCGCGGTTCCTCCCTGGAGACATCATGGCTTTGAGACTGCTCGCCGGCGCCGCTTTCGGACTGGCCTGCCTCGGCGCCGCACCCGGCGCCGCCTGGGCCGCGCCTCTCGCATCCCATCGCGCGGCTTATGATATTTCGCTCGCCGATCCGAGTTCGCCGCCCTCGGCGGCCATCCAAACGCCGGTCGCCGCGACCGGGATGATCGCCTATGAGTTTCGCGGATCCGCGTGCGACGGTTACACATCCAGTTTCCGCCAGATGACGGAGATGGAGCGCAACGAGGGCTCCCCGATCGACATGGACGTCAACGCGTCGTCATTCGAGGCCCCCGACGGCGCGTCGATGCGATTCCAGATCGACACCAAGGGGATTCAGGATGTCGAGCCTGTCGCGGGCACAGCGACCCGTGGCGCGAACGACGACGTCAAGGTCCAACTGACCCAGCCGGCGGCCAGGACAATCGACTTCGGCCGCGACATCATCTTTCCGACCCAGCATGTCGAGAAGCTGATCGAGGCGGCCAAAGCCGGCGGCGGCGTGGTGCAGGCCCGAGTCTACGACGGTTCCGACACGGGCGCGAAGATCTACGCCACGATGGCGGTAGTCGGCAAGGAGGCGACCAAGCCCAGCGAGGACGCAACCAACGCCGCTGCGCTCAAGGACGTCCGCCGTTGGCCGGTGGTCGTCTCGTATTTTAACGAGGCCTCCAAGGACTCGGCGCCTGAATACGTTCTCTCCTACGATCTCTACGAGAACGGCGTGTCGGGCAGCCTCAAGCTCGACTACGGCGCGTTTGCGCTCAAGGCGCGGTTGCGCCAGCTTGAAATTTTGCCGGCCTCCGCTTGCGCAAAGCAGCCGTAAGCCCGTTCAGCGTCTCGACTTTCCTCCCCGAAATGCGAGGCCGCGCTCGACTGCGGCGGCGCCGAATCTCTCGCGCAAGGCTGCAATCGCCGCCTCGCGCGACTTCTCCCGACCCGCGTTTCGGTCGACGAGATCGGCCTCGTCGGCGTCGTCGGCGGGACCGAGATCGGTCGCCGCGACGCCGATCAGCCGATAGGCCGTCCCTTCCGGCTGGGCCTCGAGCAGCGCCCTTGCGGCGGCGAACAGCCTCGGCGCGAGCTGGGTCGGCGGCAGGCCGCCGCGACTGCGGGCGCGCAGGCTGAAATCCGGCAGGCGCAGCTTCAACGTCACGCCGCTGGCGGCGACCCCAGCCTTGCGTAGACGGCTCGCCACCCGATCGCAATGGGCGAGCAGGACGCGCGTCAGTTCCTCCCGGTCGCTGACGTCGAAATCGAACGTCGTCTCGCTGGAGATGCTCTTCGTCTCGCGGTCGGGCCTGACCTGCCGTTCGTCGATCCCCTGCGCGAGGCGCCACAAACGGCGGCCGTCGTCGCCGAGACGCGCCGCGGCGGTTCCTTCGTCGACGCCTTGCAGGTCGCCAATCAGCCGGAAGCCCCGCTTCTCCAGTCTCTGCTGACCCGCTTTGCCGACGCCCCAGAGGCGGCCGACGCCCTGCGGCGCGAGCCAGGCCTTGGCCTCCTCCCGGCGGATCAGCGCGAAACCGCGCGGCTTGTCGAGCTCGGACGCCATTTTCGCCAGGAACTTGCAATAGCTCAGGCCGACCGAGACGCTCACCCCCATTGTCTCCTCGACCCGGCGGGCGAACCTGGCGAGCGTCTCAGCGGCGCCTGCGCCGTTCGCTCCTTCGCAGCCGGTGAGATCGAGAAAGGCCTCGTCGATCGACAACGGTTCGACCAGCGGCGTCAGTCCCTGCATGAGGCTTCGGATCTCCCGCCCCACTTGCGCGTATTTCGCCATATCGGGCGGCAGCACGACCGCGTCCGGACAGAGCGCCCGCGCCCGCGCCATCGGCATCGCCGAACGCACCCCAAAGGTGCGCGCGATATAGCAACAGGTTGCGACCACTGCGCGCGGTCCCGACCCGCCCACGATCAGCGGCCGGTCGCGGAGGGCGGGATCGTCGCGTTTCTCGACCGAGGCGTAGAAGGCGTCGCAATCGACATGGGTGATCTCGAGGCCCGCCGCCCATTCAAGGTCGACGGCCCGGGGAGATCCGCAGCCCGGGCAGCGCGGCGGGTCGCGCGACCGTCTCGCGAGGCAGTCGCGGCAGAGGACGGGCCCGGCGCCCCGCTCATGGATTGTAAGCCAGCGGCGGGCCGCCGAGCGCCTCGCCCGCCCGCGCGACGTCCTCCGGCCGACGGCCCGATTCGGCGGCGAAGGCGACGAGCAGCCGCTCGTCGGCCAGGAGGTAGTCAAGAACGGAGACGAGGAACCCCGGATCGGCCGCCGCACGCCTCAGGTTGTGCGGCCCGAGCCCGGTGACGGCAAGAAATCGCTCGAGCCGAGCCGCGTCCGCGCCAAGAAAGACAAGGGCCTCGACCGCGACAGCGCGGCCGGCTTCGACCGCTGTGGATGACCGGCGTCTCGACGGCGAGCGCATCGACCAATTCTCCCTTTATCAAAGCGTATGGGGTAATGTATGCGCGAGACCCGCCAGAGTCCGCCGGAAACCCCGTGATGTCGAAGACCGTGCTCATCGTCGAAGACAACGAGCTCAACATGAAGCTCTTCAACGACCTCGTCGAGACGCGCGGCCACACCATCCTGCAGACCCGCAGCGGCATCGAGGCCGTGGAGATCGCCCGCAGGCGCCGCCCGGACCTCATCCTGATGGACATCCAGCTGCCCGAGGTCTCCGGCCTCGAGGTCACGCAGTGGCTGAAGGACGACGAGGAGCTGCGCCACATCCCGGTCATCGCCATCACCGCCTTCGCCATGAAGGGCGACGAGGAGAAGATCTTGCGCGGCGGCTGCGAGGCCTATCTGTCGAAGCCGATCTCGGTGGTGAAGTTCTTCGAGACGATCGACCACTTCCTCGGCGCGCCGGCGAAGGCCTGAACGACGAGCGCGGCCGCCGGCGGCGACCGGATCGTCGAGCGCTCGGCCGACCCGGCTGCCGCTTCCGAGCCGGTTTTGAGCCTTTTCAAGGGTTTGCGGCGACTTTTGCGGGCGCTTGCATCGGCCGAGGACGGCATCGGGGGCCGCGGCGTCCTCGCCGAGCGCCCGGCGGTTTCCGAGCCGGTTTTGAGCCTTTTCAAGGGATTGCGGCGACTTTTGCGGGCGCTTGAATCGGCCGAGGACGGCACCGGGGCTGCGCCGGCCTGAGAGACGGGCGCGGCCGACGGAGCCTATTTTCCCAGCGGCGACCGGATCGCCGACCGCCCGGACGACCGCCCTGCCGTTTCCGAGCCGGTTTTGAGCCTTTTCAAGGAGTTGCGGCGACTTTTCCGGGCGCTTGCATCGGCCGAGGACATCACCCGGGCTGCGGAGTCGCTTTGGTTGATATTACACACGTTACGATCGCATTATTGATTCCGAACGGCTCGCGCTCCCGGCGTGGGATTGGCGCCGAGCGGCGACAGCCTGATTTTCAACGTAACACACATTTCCGATTTCCAGAAGACAATGTTATACACTCACGCCGTCAGCGTAAGGCCGGGCGCGGGGAGCCAACGACAATGGCGGATCATGGTCCGGCTTGGCGCAGCGATGGCGGAACGGGCGCCCTGAACCGGGCCGTGCACGACCGCGGTCTGACGCTCGCGCGCAAGGGCTTCGGCTGAGGCGCGGAGGCGCGCTTGACGAACGTGTACAAATCGCCTCCGGAGGATAACATTGGCTCGGTCGCGAGGGTCAGAGAGACATGACGGAGGCGTCGGAAGGGGAACGGATCGCACGCGAGCGGATCGCCAGGGAGGCGGAGGAGCGGATGGGGTTCCTCGACCTCGGAATGCTCGGCCTGACCGAACTGCCGGCGGAGCTGTTTAGCCTCAAACATTTGCGAGGCCTGAACCTTGGCTATCTTTGGCGCGACGGTTCAGACGAGTGGCGGGAAGCCCCGGGGAGTATCGGCCAGAACCAAGTCGAGCCGTCACTGGGGCAGCTCGTTCATCTGCCGCACGTGCGGGAATTGTGGCTGCGCGGGTTGGACCTGAACACACTCTCCAGCCTGAGCGGACTCGAAAATCTCCAATCGATCGATTGCTCCGAGTCGCTGCTCAGCGACCTCGCGCCGCTTGCCGGCCTGCAGGCGCTCCAGTCGATCAATTGCTCCGATACGGAGGTCAGCGACCTCGCGCCGCTCGCCGGCCTGCAGGCGCTCCAGTCGATCAATTGCTCCGATACGGAGGTCAGCGACCTCGCGCCGCTCGCCGGACTGCAGGCGCTCCAGTCCATCGATTGCTCCTGCACAAAGGTCAGAGACCTTGCGCCGCTCGCCGGCCTGCAGGCGCTCCAGTCGATCAATTGCTCCGATACGGAGGTCAGCGACCTTGCGCCGCTCGCCGGACTGCAGGCGCTCCAGTCCATCGATTGCTCCTGCACGAAGGTCAGAGACCTTGCGCCGCTCGCCGGCCTGCAGGCGCTCCAGTCGATCAATTGCTCCGACACGGAGGTCAGCGACCTCGCGCCGCTCGCCGGACTGCAGGCGCTCCAGTCCATCGATTGCTCCTGCACGAAGGTCAGAGACCTTGCGCCGCTCGCCGGCCTGCAGGCGCTCCAGTCGATCGTTTTTTCGCGAACGCAGGTCAGCGACCTCGCGCCGCTCGCCGGCCTCAGGGCGCTCCAGTCGATCGTTTTTTCGCGAACGCAGGTCGGCGACCTCGCGCCGCTCGCCGGCCTGCAGACGCTCCGGTCGATCAATTGCTTCGAGACACAGGTCAGCGACCTCGCGCCGCTCACCGGCCTGCAGGTGCTTCAGTCGATCGATTGCTCGGAAACGCAGGTTAGCGACCTCGCGCCGCTCGCCGGACTGCAGGCGCTCCAGTCGATCGAGTGCTGGAGTACGCCGGTAAGCGACCTCGCGCCGCTCGCCAGCGCGCAGGCGCTCCAGTCGATCCATTGCTCCGCAACGCAGGTCAGGGACCTTACGCCGGTCGCCAGCCTGCAAACGCTCCTTTCGATCAAGTGCTGGCGCACGCAGGTCAGCGACCTCGCGCCGCTCGCCGGCCTGCAGGCGCTCCAGTCGATCGATTGCGCCTATACGCAGGTCAGCCACCTCGCGCCGCTCGCGGGTCTGCACACGCTACAGTCGATCGATTGCGGCGGAACGCAGGTCAGCGAACTCGCGCCGCTCGCCGGCCTGCAGGCGCTCCAGTCGATCCGTTGCTACGAGACCCAGGTCAGCGAACTCGCGCCGCTCGCCGGCCTGCAGGCGCTCCAGTCGATCCATTGCTACCGGACGCGGGTCAGCGACCTCGCGCCGCTCGCCGGCCTGCAGGCGCTCCAGTCGATCTATTGCTACGAGACCCAGGTCAGCGAACTCGCGCCGCTCGCCGGCCTGCAGGCGCTCCAGTCGATCCACTGCTACCTGACGCGGGTCAGCGACCTCGCGCCGCTCACCGGCCTCAAGGCGCTCCAGTCGATCGATTGCTCCGAGACGCAGGTCAGCGACCTCGCGCCGCTCGCCCAAATTGCGTCGCTGCGTGAGATCACCGCCGACGGTCTCACGCTTGCGGCGTCCTCGACAGCGTGTCTCGGTCTGCCCGCGCTGGAGAAGTTCTCCTGCCACGAGACTCGGCTGCAAGGCGTGCCTGTCGAGGTTCTGTCCCAGGGCGGTGGCGACGACTGCCTACCCAGGCTTCGTGCGCATTTTGCGGACCTCATCGACGGCGGCGTCGAATCGCGCGACGTGAAACTGATGGTTCTCGGCAACGGCCGCGTCGGAAAGACGCAGCTCTGTCGCCGCCTCCGAGGCCTGCGTTACGACGATACATTTCCATCCACGCACGGCATTGTCGTCGAGTCCTTCGACCAGGCTCGTGGCGACAGGCGGGACTTCGCCAAAGTCCATATCTGGGACTTCGGGGGGCAGGACATCTATCACGGCACGCACGCGCTGTTCCTGCGCGCCAGCGCCGTTTTCGTCCTCGTCTGGGCGCCCGAATTCGAGAGCGGCGAACAGGCGCACGCCGGACTAACCTTCCGCAACTATCCCTTGCGCTATTGGGTCGAGTATGTGCGCCAGCTGGGCGGCAAAGCCGCGGCGGTGCTCATCGTTCAGACCCGGTGCGACAGTCCTCGCGACCGGCGCGCTTGCCCCGTCGACGACGACAATCTGCGGCAGGCGCTCGGTTCGGGCTGTTGCGACGTTCTGCAGTTCAGCGCGCTGAACGACCGCGGGTTGGCGAATCTCAGAGACAAGCTCGGCGAGGCGGTCGAGTTTCTGCGCGAAGCCCAAGGCGTCGCGCGCATCGGCGCGTCTCGGCAGCGCATCAAAGCGCGCCTGGAAAAGATGCGCGAAGAGGATGTGGCTTTGAAGCCTCACCAAAAGCGCCATCGCTGGCTGACCCAGGACGATTTCCGCCGCATTTGCGCCGAGGAAAGGCTCGTCAGCGAGCCAAGAATTCCTGCTCGACTATCTGCACAACGCCGGTGTCGTGTTCTATCGCGATGGCCTGTTCGAGGATCGCATCGTCCTCGACCAGAGCTGGGCGCTGGAGGCGATCTACGCCGTCTTCAACCGCGACGCCTGCCTCCGCCAACTGCGGCAGTTGCGCGGCCGCTTCACCCGCCCGCTGCTGGAGGCGCTCGTCTGGGCCGGCCGCCCGGTAGGCGAGCAGAAGCTGCTGATCGGCATGATGGAATCCTGCGGGATCTGCTTCGAGGTCCGCGAAGGCGACGAAAAAGAGGGGATCGAAGCGGAATACGTCGCCCCGGACCTCCTGCCGGAGCGGCGCGAAATCCAGACCGAACTGGACGCCCTCTGGAACCGCGACGCGCCGACCGAACAGGAGACCTACGATTACGATTTGCTGCTCCCCGGCCTTCTCCGCGCTCTGACTTCGCGCATCGGGCGTCAGGCGGGCGTCAGCGCGCTCTACTGGCGCGACGGCCTCTGCGTCTATGAAGCCTCGACCGGGGCGCATGCGCTGATCGAGCAGACAATGGACGCGGGCTGGAGTGGCCGGATCGTCGTCGGCACGCGCGGCGGGCGGGCGCGGGAGCTGCTGGAACGGCTGCAAGCATGGGTCGAAGAAGCGCAGAGCCGGATGGGCGTCAGGCCGCGCAAAAGCCCGGACAAGAGCGTGGCCGAAACCGCGCGCCGACAGCGCGCCGGAGAGGAAGCCGAAAAGCCGCCGGAGCTGCAGTTTCGGGCAGAGCCGCGAACGGCGCCGCGCTGGTACGTCTCTTACGCCTGGAACGATCCGGCCGACCCGGAGCGCGAGAACGACGTCGACCGAATGTGCGACGCGGCCAAGAAGAGAGGCACGCCGATCATTCGCGACAAGACGGCGATGACCGTCGGCGAACCGATCTCGAAATTCATGAAGGAGATCGGCCAGGGCGACCGTGTCTTCGTCTTCTTGAGCGACAAATACCTCAAGTCGCCGTTCTGCATGTTCGAGCTGTTCGAGATCTGGCGCAGCAGCCGGCTGGACAAAGAGGAATTCAAATCGAAGGTTCGTCTCTATCGGCTGCCTGACGCCGCCATATACACCCCCAAAGATCGGCTTGCCTACGCAAAATACTGGCGTGCGCAGCACGACGAGCTGGCCGCCGAGCTGAAAGGCTCGGACCCGAGCCTGCTCGGCGAAAGCGACTTCAAGGCGTTCCGGCTGATGCAGGACTTCGCTCACCACGTCGGCGACATTCTCGCGCTCTTCGCCGACACGCTCTTGCCGCGCACATTCGATGATTTCCTCAAGTACGGCTTCGACGATCCGCCGCAGCCGCAAGTTCGTTAGAGCGCGATGATTTCGGGTTCGGTCCTCGACGGTCATTGCGAGCGAAGCGAAGCAATGCAGAAGAAAGTAAGGCGTTCTATGTTCTTCTGGATTGCTTCGTCGCTCCGCTCCTCGCAATGACGGCCATGGCCTAACCTCATTTCATCTTGCTCTAGTAGCCAGCCTGCTCGCGAACCGGCGATTTGTTGAGTGCAGGCGCCGCGGACTTGCCGGAAAGCGGCGCGGGCGGGCCTGTGATCTGGGCGCCGCTACGTTGTGCTGCGCCGGAGCCCCCGGTCGCCTACCTCGGCATAACGCCGCCCCCGCCGCCGAAGCCGCCGGGCCCTTGCGGTCCGCCGAAGCCGCCGAAGCCACCGGGGCCCCGCCCCGGTTCGAGCAACGGCGATCCGCCGGGGAAGGTCGGCCCGGCGGGCGCGTTCGGGCCGCCGCCGAAGCCGCCGCCCGGCGAAGCGCCGCCGCCGGGCCCGTTCATTCCGCCCGACGGGCCGCCGGGGCGATTCGGGCCGGGGCCGGACGGAGCGCCGCTCCCGTGCGCGCCGCCGCCCTGCCCGCCCGCTCCGCCGCCCGGGCCGCCTCCCCGCGACGGAGCGAAGTCGCCGCGCCGGCTGGGAAGCTCGACGCTGCGGGCGACCAACGCACCGTTCGGCCCCAATTCGCCGTTGATGACCACGTGGAAACTGCCGGTCCCGATTGCTTGGGCGTCCTCGACCCGGAGGCCGGACGCCGTCACCACTTCGCCGTCGCGCCGCGTCACCCAGGTTTCAACGGACAGAGCCTGCACCGGGCCGATTCCGATCAATGTGTCGAGCTTCGTCTCGCGGACGGCGAAGGCGCCGTTCTCGATCGTCCCGCGCACGATGACGCGCTCGCCGACCACGCCGGCGCCGACGCCGGTCACACGCTGGCCACCGATACGGAAATCGCCGCCGGTGTCTCGCGTCAGGACACCGACGATCTGATCCGGTCCGGCGTCCCGCTTCTCGACAAAGCTCGCGACGATGGTCTGATCGGGGCGCCTGAGCCCGCTGACGGCGACCCGGTCGCCGACCTTGAGCCCGCGCGCCATCCTTGCGGCCTGCAGTTCGACGCTTTGCCCGAGAACCTCGAGCCGCGCCTTTCCGATGCGACTGACAGGCCCGACGACCTCGCTGACGATGACGATCCTGTCTGTCGTCCAGGTCTCGTCGCGCCGCACCGCCACGAGGCGCGCCACCTGCCCGATATGCATCCGGCTGGTCGTCGCCGGCTCGCCGTCGATCCGGATGCGCACGTCCGCGGGATAGGCGATCCGCTCGCCGTTGACCCAGACGCTGCCGAACTTGCGGATCGCGCCGATGAAGCCGGTGCCGCCGATGCCGTTGTCGGTCGGCTGGTAGCCCGTCCCGCCGATGCCGTTGTCGCCGCCGGCCCTGGGCTTCTCGGCGGCAAGCGCCGTCCCCCCGGCGAGACACGCAAGAAGACGCAAGACCTGCCGGCGACTCAGCATGCCCGCGACGCTCATGGGCCGTCTCCGGGGTCCGCGTCCGAAGCGGGCGGCAGAGCCGGCCCCGCCTCAGTGGGTCGCCGCGTCGCCTCGTCCTCGCGAAAGAGATAGAGGCCGAAATTCCAGCGCCAGCTTCCGCCCGGATCGCGGGCGTAAGCCGCCTGCGCCTCGCGGTTGACCCTCTGCAGCGCATCCTGGGCTACTCGGCGCGAGAGAGTGAGCATCGCGTCGGCCATCTCGCGCGACACGCCCTCATAATGCACGGCGCGCTCGAAGAAGGGCGGCTCGGACGCGAGAACGTTCTCGACCGCGGCCGCCACGTGATCGTGGAGATTGCGGCCGAAATAATAGAGCTGGCGGTCGTCGCCCGGGCGCGGCGCAAAGGCGGCCTCCTCCAGGCGGACTCGGCCCTCCTCGTCGATCGAGACCATGCCGCGGTTGAGCCACTCGTCGAGCACGGCGCGGGGGCGCACGTCGCGCGTTACGGATTCGACCAGGTCCTCGTAGGACGGGCCGTCGCCGGGATCGGCGGCCCGGCGCAGCCTCAGCGGGCCACCGGCGGCATCTGTGAATTCCGGCGCGGCGATCCAGCGCGCGATGATCATGCTCGAACGCGAGACGCTGGCGGGCACGAGCCGGACCGGCGCCCCCGCCCCGCGCAACCGGCGCACCTCTTTGCGGTGAATGCCGGTCAGCAGGCTGACCCGGCTGTCCGTCTGCTCCTTGCCGCTGAGGGCGAAGTCGTATTCCGCCACGTTGACGTAGAGCTCGCGCAGGAGGTCGGCGAGCGCGGGAAACGTCAGCCCTGAGCGGATGAACAGCCGGACCAGCGGCCGCAGCAGGCGGGCGATCGGCGTCTGCAGGCGCGCGGCGTCTGGCGGCGAGGGCGACTCGGTCATCGCGCCCATCCTATCGCAGCTGATCGTGGGATTAAATCCCACAAGTCGCTTGACGTGGGAAATATTCCCACGTACTCAACACCCACCTCATCGCTCAGGGATTCCGATCCATGATTGTTTCCGCCCTCGTCGCGACGACGCCCTTGCGGTTCGCAAAAGGCTCCCATCTCTCGGCGCTACGCCGCGCCGCCGCGGTCGCGGCGGCGGGCCTTGCCGTCTGGCTCGCCGTGCTCGGCTCCTCGGCGGTTTCGGCCCGCAACCACCCGCCGAGCGTCGAGATCAAGACGCCGGCGTGGACCTATCGCGGCTCGGTCGATGGCTTCGGAGGCGGTCCCCAAAGCGTCGGCTTTGTCCCGTCGTGCGACATCGACTGACGGAACGAGGCTTCGATGATCCCCTTGTCGCGCCTGAAGGAGAGGGCATTCCGGCTTGCGCTCGCGGCCTCGTTGTTCCTCATTCTGATCGGATCGCGCGCCGCCCTGATCGGCTTCGCGAGCAGCCCTGCGCCCTACATGGACGAATGGGACGGGGACTGGGGCGGCTTGATCCGCCCCTATCTCGACGGCTCCCTGACGCTCGATGGGCTCGCGCAGCCCTTCATGGAGCATCGCATCCTGTTCACCAGGATCCTGGTCCTCCTCCTTTTCAACCTGTCGGGCTATTGGGACGTGGTGGCGCAAATGATCGTCAATGCGATCCTTGGCTCGGCCGTCATCGTCGGCGCCGCCTTCGCCCTGTCGCGCGTGACGAGCGGCGCCTGGGCGCTCGCCGCAATCATCGCGCCGTGCCTTCTCAACATCGTCCCGTTCGCCTTCGACAACATCCTTCTCGGCTTCAACACCCATTTCTATCTGTTGCCGGCGCTCTCGCTTGGCGCCCTTTGGCTCGCTGCCGACAGCCCGGCCTGGTCGCCGCGTTGGGCGGCGGCGGCCATCTGCGGCGCGGCCTCGTTCTTCGCCTTGGCCTCAGGCGCGCTGTCGCTTGCCGCGATCGCGGCGACGCATGGCGTCCAGATGGCCTGCGGCCGGCGAAAAGGTCTTCGGGAGGGGCTCGGAGTTGCCGCCCTCTGCGGGGCGACCGCCCTTCTCATCCATTTCGTGCCTCGCCTGCCGGAGTCCGAGGCCTATCGCGCCCGGTCGCTCGGGGAGTTCCTGTCGGCCGTCGGTGTCCTTCTGCAGTGGCCGGCCGGAAGCCTTTTCGGATGGGTCCTCATCCTGCCCTCGACGCTCTATTGCGTGAAGATCGTCGCCGACCGTCCCGATCTCAAGGATCCGCGCTGGTTCAATCTGGCCGCGCTCGCCTGGATCGTCGTCCAGATCGGCGCGCTCGCCTATGGACGTGCGCAGGCGATCCCGCAGAGCCGCTATTTCGACACGCTGATCCTCGCCGTCACGATCCATTTCGTCTCCGCCCTGTGGATGGCCGAGACGAACGCGCTCGGCGCACGGGGGACCCGGGCGGCGTTCATCGCGCTCGCGGCCTGGGTCGCGATCCTCGGGGTCACGCTGCCGCGCGCCGAGCGTCATCTGCCGCGTGAGATCGAGCACTGGCGCGAGACGGTGGAAGCCGGCGGCGAAATCGTTCGGTTCTATCTCGCCACGGGCGACGCGTCCTATCTCTCGAGCCGTCCCGGCGCGCCCATTCCCTATTCGGACGCGGGCCGGTTGCGAGCTTATCTCGATGGGCCGGAGGCGCGCGCGTTTCTGCCGCCGGAGCTTCTGTCTCAGGCGCCCCGGCAGAGCGGGATCGAGGCCGCGAAGCGGGGTTTCCTGGGCTTTGCGCCCGTAGGTGTCGGTTGCGGCGCCGGCACGCTCCTCGTCGCTCTGTTCTGGCGCTGGTCCATGCAATACGGCGCACACCCGCCGAACGAACCGGCCCTCGCGCACGGGTTCAAGGAAGCGCTTGTCGCTCCGGACGCTGTTGCGGATCCGGTCGTTCAACCGGCTCTGGACCACATGAGCGGGCGCGCCCCCACCACCAGCCTTCGGCCGGTCCCCCTCCCCCGATTCTCGGGGGAGGATGGCTAACGGCGCGCCGGCTCAGCGGATCGGCGGGGCGTACTGGATCCCGCCGGCGTTCCAGAGCTGGTTCAGGCCGCGCGGAATGGCGAGCGGCGACTTGGCGCCGAGATTGCGGTCGAACACTTCGCCGTAGTTGCCGACGGCTCGAATGACGTTCACGGCCCACGAGGCGCCGAGGCCCAAGTCCTCGCCGAAGGCGCCGGACGTGCCGACGAGGCGCATGACCTCGGGCTTCTGCGACTGCATGGCCTCGCCGAGCGTGCGCTGGCTGACGCCTAGCTCCTCGGCGTTGAGCATAGCGAAATGGACCCAGCGCACGATCTCGACCCAGTTCGGATCGTTCTGGCGCACGACTGGCCCGAGCGGCTCCTTGGAGATCACGTCCGGCAAAATGACGTGCCCGCGCGGCTTGGAGAGCAGCTGGCGGAGGGCGTAGAGTTGCGACAGGTCGCTGGTGGCCGCGTTGCAGACGCCGGAGTTGTAGGCCCTGATCAGCTCGTCGGTTGAGCCCACGGCGACGGTCTGAAGCGCCATATGGTTGGCCGAGAAGAAGTCGGCGAGATTGTCGATCGTCGTCGTGCCTGTGAGCGCGCAGATGCGCGCGCCGTCGAGTTCGTTGGCGGAGGAGACCCGGATAGCGCGCGGCGTCATGAAGCCCTGCCCGTCGTAATAGGTGACGCCCACGAACGCGAGGCCGTACGCGACTTCGCGCCCCATCGTCCAGGTCGAATTGCGCGACAGGACGTCGATCTTCCCGTCGCGCAGCGCCTGAAAGCGCGCCTCGGCGGAGAGCGGGACGAGCTTGATCCGGTTGGGATCGCCGAAGATCGCCGCGGCGATCGCGCGGCAGAAATCGACGTCGAAGCCCGACCATTGGCCGCTCGCATCGAGGTCGGAAAAGCCCGGCAGGCCCTGATTGACGCCGCAGAAAAGCGCGCCGCGCGCCTTGACCATTTCGAGCGTCTGAGCCGAAGCGCCGGATGCGGCGAGGACAAGCGCGATCGTCGCGAGCGCAGCGCGAAAGACTACCCGAATCGCCGCTTCAAGCGCGATGCACATGCCGAGGCTCGCCAAATTCGTTCCAACCTCGGCAGACTAGCGGCAAGCTGGAGCCCCTGTCAGCAGGCATGTGAGTGGCGAAGTCGCGGTGGGCGGACGGGGCGCTTGTCCGGCCTTCCCGCCCGCGGCGGTAAGCCAAAGACATGATCGACAACAGCACCAGGCGTTGCGAATGAGGACGGACGCGGATATGCCAAGTCTATGAAGCGGATCGTTTCGCCGACGCGGCGCTCTTCTTGCGCCTGCGGGCGCGTTCGATGTGAGGGTTCGGGCAGGCCGCTCGTCAGCCTCGTCTGCTACTGCGACGATTGCCAGGAAGGCGCTCGCGCCATCGAAGCGCTTCCCAATTCAGCGCGCTTTCGCGACGCCGACGGCGGAACGCCACTGCTGACCTACCGCGACGATCGATTCCGGTGTTCGTCCGGCGAGGACCTGCTGGTCGGCTACAAGCTCCGGGAGAGCGCGCCGACCCGCAGGATGGTGGCGTCGTGCTGCAACTCCGCGATGTTCATGAAATTTGCGCCCGGGTTCTGGGTCTCGGCGTACCGGGCTCGCATCGAAGGCGACGATCTGCCGCCTTTGGACATGAGGATCCAAATCGAGCACCGCCGAGCCGACACCGAGCTTCCTCGCGATGCGCCGTGCTACCGGGGCTTCCCGATGCGGCTCTTCGCCAAAGTCATCTCGGCGCGTGTCGCGATGCTTCTTGGGCGGTGAACCCGTCGGCCCCCTGCCCGCGATTGCCCGGCGCTACGACCCGCCTATACTAACGTTGGGAGCCGCAACCGGAGCCCAACCTCATGGCCGAGCGAGAGATCGACGCAATCCGGGCGCTGTTGACAGGCAAGCCAAGGCCCCTCGGGTGGAGCGCCCGCAGGGAGCGGCTTGACGAAGTCGGCGCCGTGTGGCCGGTCGCAGGCGACGTGACGCTCGAAGCGGTAAACGCCGGTGGGCCGGCGGGCGAGTTCTCGATCGTCCCCGGAAGCGATTCGTCCAAAGTTCTCGTGTTCTTCCATGGCGGAGGCTATTGCTCGGGCTCGATCGTCAGCCACCGGCGGATTGTCACCGAGGCGGGCCGCGTCTGCGGCGCGCGAACCCTCGCGGTCGGCTACCGGTTGGCGCCGGAGCATCCCTTCCCCGCGGCGCTCGACGACGCGCTTGCCGCCTGGCAATTCCTCCACGCGCGCGGGATCGAGGCTCATCGAATGCTCATCGGCGGCGACAGCGCCGGCGCAGGCTTGGCGCTTGCCCTGCTGCAGCGGCTGCGCGATGCGGGCGAAGCGCTCCCGGCCTGCGCCTGGCTGGTCTCGCCGTGGACAGACCTGACGATGTCCGGCGACACGCTCGCCAGCAAGGATGCGGTGGATCCGCTGATCCACAAGCCGTATCTCGAGGAGTTGGCGGCCGCGTATATTCCGGCCGCGATCGACCGCAGGGACCCGCGGATCTCGCCACTATTTGCGAACCTCGCAGGCCTGCCGCCCCTGCTCGTCCAGGTCGGCTCCGAGGAGACGCTGCTCGCCGATGCGACGCGGTTCGCCGAGGTCGCCGGCGCCGCCCGGGTCGCGGTGACGCTCGAAGTCTGGCCGCACATGATTCACGCGTGGCCGCTATGGAATGCGGGTCTGGAGGCGGGCCGGCAGGCCCTTGTCCATCTCGGCGCGTTCGCGCGCCGTCACATGGCGCAGGGAGAGCGAGCCCTCCGGGCCGTCACATCAGCGCGGCCTGCGGCTCCGCCGCGACCGACGGCGCCTTGACCAGGATGAGTGAGTCGCAAGCCTCGCCGATCAGCGCCTTGAGTTTCGGCAGGGCTTCGAGCGCGCGCTCTTCGGCGGAAACGACCCCTCGGTCGAAGTCGGACGGGAGCGGCCTCGTCTGGCTCATGAGCTGGCCGACGTGCCACAGCCAGTCGCGCGCCGAGCGGACCGGCGCCACCAGTTCGTCCATACGATCGCTGAGTTTGTCGTCCAGTCCGCCGCTGACCTCCATGGCGTAGGCGACGCCCGTCACGAACTCGCACAACGTGCATGTGGTTCCGAAACGGGCGTAATGCTCATAGTTGTCGTTCACGGCCGAACCTCCTCCCAAATCGTCCCCGCAGCCCCGGACGCGTAGTTGGGCCTTTGCCCGCCCCGGTGTTGGGGGCGGCGGCCTCTTCATAAGCTGCGCCGGCTCTCCAGCCGCACGACGCAACTTCCTGTGTATTCAACATAGTTATCCGCGCATTTTCCTGGGGCAATGCGGCACAATGTCGCCCCTCGCCGCCGAGGGCCATGCGCCGACCGCCTTACCCCGCCGCGCCGGTCGTCAGCGCCCAACCGTCGCCGTGAAGCCACGCGTCCTGAGGCGCCGTTGGGCCGAACTTGAGCCAGCGCACCCGCTCCGCGCCGCCTCGCCGGAACGCCGCGTCGAGCCGTCGCCCGATTTTCGGGTCCTGAGCGCCCTCGCAGGCGATGAACACCACGGCGCTGAGAAGCTTCGCCGGCCAGGCGTCGGATTCCGACCGCGGGCGCGTGATCAACAGCATCGCGCCGGAGGAACGGGCCGCCTGCAGCGGAAACAGGAGGCGCCCGCCGGGGTTCAGCGCGTCGAGCCAGGCGCGGACGGGATGCGAGGCGGCGGCATTGACGTAGATCGCGTCGGCCTTCGGCAGGCCGTCCGTCACACCGGAGCCCGTCCTCACCTCGACTTGCGCATAGCGGGCGAGATTCCGCCGCGCCCGCTCGGCGATATCGGTCTCGATCTCGTAGGCGAAGACCTTTCCGTATGGGCCGACGAGATGGGCGAGAATGGCGGTGTAATAGCCGGCTCCCGCCCCGATCTGCACGACCGTCTCGCCCTCGCTGACGGCGAGCGCCGCGAGACTCTGGGCGTGCAGCGAAGGCTGGCCGTTATTGATGCCGCGCTGGTCGTCGATGACGACGAGAACGTCGTCGTAAAGGCTCGCGACGTCGCGGTCGCCTTGACCGAGGCCGGAAAAGCCGGCCGACACCCGCCACGGCGGCGGCCCCGCGAAGTCCTCGCGCGGCACGGCGGCGTAGGCCGCCTCGAGCCGCGGGTCGACGACGCCGGCCAGGCGCATCATCCGGTGGGCGTAGGCCGTGCGCAGCGTTTGCGAGCGATCCGGCATGCGCTTCCCCCGTCTGGCGCGTCCGTGAGCGCCGACCGCGCCCCGGTTCGCCGCGGCGCCGTCGCCTCACGCATCCTGGATAGAACGCGCGCTGCGCGAGTTTGCTGCGTCGAACACGGTTTCTGCAAGGACAATGTCAGGAAGCGCGCTCCTGTTCATCAAGAGAATTTGAAAAGGCGGACGTCCCGATCCATGTGCTATGAACGCAGCGCCTTACACGGAAAACGGGAAGCGGCGTTCCGCTCCTTGCGACGCCCCCCGAAAGAGGAGAACGACATGCCGACGATCACCACGCGCAATGGTGTGCATATCTACTACAAGGACTGGGGTCATGGACAGCCCGTCGTGTTTAGCCACGGCTGGCCCCTCACCAGCGACGCCTTCGAGGACCAGATGATGTTCCTCGCCAGCAACGGCTATCGCTGCATCGCGCACGATCGGCGGGGGCACGGCCGCTCGGGCCAGCCGTGGTACGGCCACGACATGGACCACTACGCCAATGACCTCGCCGACCTCGCCGGCATTCTGAACCTGCGCGACGCGATCCATGTCGGGCACTCGACCGGCGGGGGCGAAGCCGTTCGATACGTCGCGCGCCACGGGATGCACCGCGTCGCCAAGCTGGTGCTGATCGGCGCGGTGCCGCCGATCATGGTGAAGACGGAGGCCTATCCCGGCGGCCTGCCGATCGAGGTCTTCGACGGCATCCGCAAGGCCGTCGCGGCGGA
Source organism: uncultured Alphaproteobacteria bacterium (assembly GCA_963822215.1). Lineage (GTDB taxonomy): Bacteria > Pseudomonadota > Alphaproteobacteria > Rhizobiales > Beijerinckiaceae > Roseiarcus. The sequence continues at coordinate 888,256 of CAWGGX010000009.1, read as the reverse complement.
CCGCTCGGCCTTCTTCAAGGAGCTGCCGACGGCCTTCTACGGCTTCAACCGGCCGGGCGCGAAGGTCAGCGAGGGCCTGCGCAATTCGTTCTGGCTGCAGGGCATGATGGGCTCGCTCAAGGCCATGTACGACTGCGTCAAGGCGTTCTCGGAGACAGACTTCACCGAGGAGCTGAAGATGATCAACGTCCCGACGCTGATTTTGCACGGCGACGACGACCAGATCGTGCCGATCGGCAATTCGGCGCTTCTTTCGGCAAAGCTGATCAAGAACGCGAGGCTCAAGGTCTATCCCGGCGCGCCGCACGGCATGTGCTCGACGGAGAAGGACAAGGTCAACGCCGATCTCCTGGAGTTCATCCGGAGCTGAGGCCGCCGCCGGCGCCCAATCGACGCCGCGGAGCGGCCGGCGGGCGTCGCCGGCTGCCGGGACGGGCGGCCCATCGAGGAGGCGCTGACGGAAGCGCACGCGGCGACCTTTCCGCGCTGAGCCTTCGCCAAAACGCTGCAGGAGGATGCGACAGGAGGACACGATGAGCGCATTGGAGGGCGGCTGCGCTTGCGGCCACGTCCGGGTGAGGCTTCAGTCGAAGCCGATGTTCGTCCATTGCTGCCATTGCCGGGAGTGCCAGCGCCAGACCGGCAGCGCCTTCGTCATCAACGCCCTGATCGAGACGAGCCGGGTCGAGCGCCTCGCAGGCGACACGGAGGCGGTTCCGACCCCGGCGGAGAGCGGCGTCCCGCAAATCATCCATCGCTGCCCAATGTGCAAGGTCGCCGTCTGGAGCCACTACGGCGGGCGCCGGGAGTTGAGCTTCATCCGCGTCGGCGCGCTCGACGCGCCCGCGGCGCTGCCGCCGGACGTCCACATTTACACGCGCTCGAAGCTCCCCTGGGTGGCGCTGCCCGAGAGCGCGCCCGCTTTCGAGGCCTATTACGACTCGAAAGCGCTATGGCCGGCCGAAAGCCTGGCGCGACGCAAGGCGCAGTTCGGATGAGACGGAGCGGGCGATGGGCCGCTGCAGGGCTGCTCGCGGCGGCGAGCGGTTCGCTCGTCGCTTTCGCCGAGGACGGCGCTCCGCCCGCCAACACGCTGATGGACATGCGCCGCGCGTTCGGCGCGTGCCTTGCTCAGACCCCGCTCGCGGCGGGTTCGCGCGTCACCATCGCTTTCATGATGAAACGCGACGGCTCGGTCTTCGGCCGGCCGCGCATCACCTTCGCCCGGCTCGAGGGCGACGCCGACGCTCAAGCCCGCTTCCTCGACGAGGCGCGGCGCGCGGTCGACGCCTGCCTGCCGCTCCGCGTGACGCCGGCGCTCGGCGAAGCCATCGCCGGGCGCATCTTCACCATCACGCTCGGACGCGAGCGACCAGGGTCGGGCGCCTGAGCCGGCGCCTGCGTCAACGCGGCGCGAAAGACCGAGACGGTGCGACGATTTACCCACTTTTCAACGGGCCAGGGATGCTGCAATGCAACATCAGGGAGGGCAAACGTGGATGGGAGGCGGTCAGGCGCAAACATGTCGATAACGCCCTTAAGATCAAGGTCCTCCATCTCCGCTCTGACGCCGAAATACGCACGGCTGCAGACGGTCCTCGAAACCTCCGCCAGAACCGTTGAGCGCGGCGCCGGGACGAGACGGGCCGATGTCGTCGAGCTCCAGCGTCGGGCGATATCCTCGCTTCAGGAATGCGCCGACGTCGCGCTGAGCCTCGCGGAATGCCTGGGCGACGGCCTCTGCCCGCGCGAAGCCGCCTGTCTTCATTTGGGCGACTGGAATCGCTGCAACGCCTGCTTCAACGCACAGCTCAGCCGGTTCCTCGACCAGGCGAGCAAGTTCATGAACGCCGTCATGGTCAACCCCAAGCCCGGCCCGATTATCGCCCCGAAGGCGAAGGAGCAGCGGCCGACCGCCTTCGACGCCTTTTCCGAGCGCGCCGCGACCTTCACCGAGGCCCAGCATCGGGTGTTCGAACTCCTCATAACCGGCCTGCCCAACAAGCTGATCGCCTACGAGATCGGCGTGTCCGAGGCGACCGTCAAGGCGCATGTCAGCGCCGTGCTGCGCAAGCTCCAGGTGAGAAGCCGGGCGCAGGCGATCGCGCTCTCCTCGGCGTTCGAGCGCAACAACCACAACGGGGCGTCGAGCGCCCAAGCTTGCTTGCCCGACTTGGGTAAAGTCGACATCCATTCCGCCTAGAAGGCGTGCCGCAGCGTCCAGATCGTGGCGATGCCACAGGCCATGGTGGCCGGCACGTTGCGCGTGACGACGGCAGCGGCGAGCGCGACCGCCCCGGCCGTCCATTCCCGCCAGCCGCCTGACAGCATCGAGGTCGCGACCAGCGCGACGATCAGGCAGCCGGGAAGCGCGTTGAGCGCGCGCGCCACCGGCCCGTGGGCCGGGATCGCCTGCCCGAGCCGCGCGCCGCCGAAGCGGATGGCGAAGGTTCCAAGCGCCAGCGCCGCAATCAGCATCCAGCGCTCATCCATCGCGGCGCGCCCCGGCGACCGCAGCGCCGACGAGGCCGCCGAGCGCGAGCATCCAGTGCGACGGCGCCCCGGCGAGCTTCACGCCGCCGAACACCACCGCGACTGAGACGAGCCACGGCAGGAGGTCGGGCCGTCCCCGCCATAGCGACCGCGCGATGGCGATGAAGGCGGCGGTGAAGGCGAAATCCATACCGAGCGCCTTCGGCTCTGGGATGACCTTGGCGAACACGACGCCGAGCACGGTCGAGGCGCACCAGCACGCCGTCTGCGTGAGGCCGCCGCCGACCAGATAGGCGTATCCGACCTCGCGTCCGCGGGCGCGCGCCGCAAGCAACAGCGCCCAGTTCTCGTCGGCGGTCATATGCGCGCCAAACGCCGTCTTCCACACCGGCTGCCCCGCAAAAAGGTCGCGGATCGAAGCCGTCATCAGCAAAATCCGCAGATTGAGGGCGAGGCCCGCCAGGACCGAGGCAAGGAGCCCGGCGCCCGCCATCCATTGCTGGGTCGCGATGATCTGCGAGCTTCCGGCGTAGACGACGAGGCCCATGACGCCGATCTGCAACGGCGTAAACCCGGCCTGCGCCGCCAGAAGCCCGAAGGCGAGGCCGTAGACCGCGACGCCGAACGCGAGCGGCGCGATGTCGCGCGCGCCGGCAAAAAAGCCGCCGGAGGAGGAGGATGAGGACATGGCGAGCTTTCGCAAGATGGGCCGCCGCCTTATGCGGGCAGGCCGAGCGCGGTCAAGTCGGAGGCCCTCATGCGCTCCGCGCAGGCGCTCCCCAGGACTTCAGCGAGAACAGGACCAGCGCCGCGACGATGAGCGCAAGGCCGGCAAAGAACCGGACGTCGAAAGCGAAGTGAAGAGCAGGGACGCCCCAGGACATCGCGAAGGAAATCAGCGCCGTCAGCGCAGGCACGAGGTTCAGGAACATCGACACGAATCCGTTGTCGCCGGCCGTCACGGTCAGCGCGACCTGGAAAAAGACGCGCCCGATCGACGAGGCGATGATCGTGCCGATGATCATGAGCGCGATCGCCAGGATCTGGCCGTCGAAGCCGAGTTCGCCGCGCCGATAGAGGAGGATGAGGGTTGCAGGAATCAGAAGGACGTTGGCGAAGAGAAAGTTCGAGGCGATCGCCGCCGGCTCGTCATAATTCCCGAACCACTTCGCAATGAGGGTCCCTCCGAGCGCCGTGCAAATCGGAACGGGAAGCGCGTAGATCCAGCTCCCCTGCAGAAGGGCGCTGACAAGCATGTCCATCGACTGCCGGTCGTCGAGCTGGCTCCAGGCCACCACCATCGCGCCGAGGAACGCTGCGGCGAAACAGCCGAAGAACACCAGCGGCGAGACCGGGATCGGCACGCGCGAGAGGACGAGCGCGACCAGCGCCGCCCAGAACGGCAGCAAGTTGAGAACCGCCGAGACGATGATGGGATGGGCGTTGCTAAGCCCGACATTGTAAAGCAGAAGGCCGCTCATCCCGATCACGAAAACGACCGCGAGCTTTCCATAATTCGACGGCTGCGCCAGCAGGGCGACAAGGTCGCGCCGGCTTCGTGCGCGCAGCGTCAGAAGCGGTAGGGAGAGGAACAACGCGATCTGGGTCAGGAAGACGAACTGGATCGTGCTGAGCTGGCTGGCGGCGAGAAACGAGAATGGCTCCTGCACCGCATAGAGCCCCGAGGTGACGAGGGCGTAGAGGCTTCCCAAGCGGTAGTCGACGCGGGACGGGACGCCGGACATCGCGGTCTCCCTTACTACGGGTCAGGTTTGCTCGGGACGGGAAAAGCACTCGGGACGGCAACAGCGCTCGGGGTCGGCGCGTTCGCTTGCCGAACATGGGAGATCGACGCAGGATGCGCAACGGCAGGATGCGGCTCGGCAAGAGACGCTCGATCCGACGAAAAGTATCGAGCCGGCCCGGACGGGCGGCGTCTCGCCGTCCAATCCGCGCGCCATTCCAGCGAAAGCACGATTTGCCTTTGATATTCATCTGTTTGATTGACTCGTTGAGGTCGGCCGGATACATTCAACCATATGGTTGAATGATGTTTCGCAGCCACGCTTCGAAAGGTCGAGCGCGATGACGGCTTCTCGCTATCGTTGGGTGATCGTTGCGGCCGGCGGCCTGATGGGCTGCGTCGCCATCGGCTCGATGTTCTCGCTGCCCGTTCTCTTGCGCCCAATCGCCGCGGACACTGGCTGGTCGGTGACGGGCGTGTCGAGCGCCATGACCATCGGCTTTCTCGCCATGGCCTTCGCCAGCATGGCGTGGGGGAGCCTCTCCGATCGGGTCGGCCCGCGGGTCGTGGCGCTGACGGGCGCGATCGCCCTGCCCGCGAGCCTCGCTCTGGCGGCCCATGCGCCATCGCTCACCGCGTTCCAGCTCCTGTTCGGCCTCCTCATCGGCGGCAGCGCGGCGGCGATCATCGCGCCGATGATCGCCTGCGTGACGGGATGGTTCGACACGCACCGCAGCCTTGCGGTCTCGCTCGTCTCGGCCGGCATGGGCATGGCGCCGATGACCATGTCGCCGCTTGCGGCCTGGCTCGTGTCGCACCACGACTGGGGGACGACACTGCAAATCCTCGCCCTCGTCGCGGCCGCGCTGATGATCCCGGCCGCGCTTCTGGTGCGCCGTCCGCCGGCGCTAATGGCCGGAGCCCCGCAGCCGCCGGGCGATCCGCAAGCGGCGATGACGGTTCAGCAGGCCTTGCGATCGCCGCAGTTCGTCGTGCTGGTGCTGACCAACTTCTTTTGCTGCGCCACCCACTCCGGCCCGATCTTTCATACCGTGAGCTATGCTCAAACCTGCGGCATTCCGCTCGTGGCGGCCGTCTCGATCTACAGCGTCGAGGGGCTTGCGGGCATGGGCGGGCGGATCGGCTTCGGGCTCCTCGGCGACCGGTTCGGCGCCAAGCGAGTTCTGGTCCTGGGGCTCCTCGCGCAGGCGTTCGGCGCGCTCGCCTATGTCTTCGCCCGGGGCCTTGGCGAGTTCTATGCCGTCGCCACGGTGTTCGGCTTCATCTACGCCGGCGTCATGCCGCTCTACGCCGTGCTGGCGCGTGAAAACTTTCCGCTCCGGATGATGGGGACGGTGATCGGCGGCACGGCGATGGCCGGCAGCCTCGGCATGGCGACGGGACCGCTGGCCGGAGGGCTGATCTACGACACGCTCGCCAGCTACCAATGGCTTTATGTCGGCTCCTGGGCGATGGGGATCGGCGCCTTCCTGATCGCCTCGACCTTCAGGCCCTTCCCGAAGGACGAGCCGGAAGCGGCGGTTGCGCCGGCCTAGGCGGCCGCGTGACGGCGAGGCGCCCTCCCCCCGGGAATCGAAAACGCCTCGGGGGCGGGGCTGGACAATGCGCTCACGACTGAAGCACCGCCGCGACGAGCCGTCCGCAGGTCGGATTGGCGACGTTGTTGTGCGCATCGCCCGCGGCGGTCTGGACGATATAGGCGTCGGCGAGGAAGCCGTTGACCTTGCGCCGCTGCGGGGCGAAAGCCTGCCCGCTGACGTCGTGGACGATCGCGCCCGCCGCAAGCTTCTGCGCGCCGTTGGCCCCCATCGCGCCGAATACGTCGTCCGCGTCGCCGAACCCCTTCGTCGTGTCGTGCGACAGGCGCGAGGCGAGGGCATACCAGAAGGTGCAGGCGCGGTCGTTGTGGGTGTGGGTGATCGAGATCGGCCCGCTCGGACGGCCGACGACATTGGCGAACGCTCCGGAGGCGGCCGCGGACAGCCCGTTGTGGGAAAAGGCGCCCTGCAGCAGCGTCAGGCTGAAGAATTCGAACGGCGAATGCGCCGGCAGCGCGCGCGCCGCCGCCGTGACGAGGCGCGCGCCGAAGCTGTGGCCGATCAGGTGCAGGCGCTTCCCGGGCGAGGCGCGCAGCGCGGGCAGCGTATGGCCGCCGAGAGCGGCGCCGACCACGCCCGCGCGCGTCTTCATCTCGTAATAGGTGAGTTGGTTGAGCACGCGCCCGACCGCGGCCCGCGGCCCGCTGAAGAGATTGCCGACTGCGTCTCCGAGCCCGCTGACATGGCGGAGTTCGGGCGCCGCGGAAATCTGCGGCGGCTGGATCAGCGCGCCGAGGGCGACTTCGGGGCTCTCCGTCGGCGTGAACAGCTCGGCGTTCTTCGCCAGTTCCGGATCGTCCGCAGGCGGCGTCACGGCAGCGAAGGCGGAGTCGAACAGTGCGTTCGCGCTCGCGAAATCGATGCCCTGCGCCGCCTTGCGGGCGGCGGCGGCGACCGCCGCGCCCGCCGGCCCGAAAAAGTCCTCGACCTCCTTGATCTGCGCCTCGAGCGCATCCTCGCCAAGATCGCCGCCGCCGTCCCCGTCGCCGACCGAAAGCGTCTGGCCGGCGGCGCTCGCGACGGCCGCAGCGTCGTCGAAGTCGGTCGAGAATTGCTTCGCCGGCCAAAGCACCCCGGCGACCGCGATCTCCGCCGGGTTCTTGCGGCCGAGCGCGGCGGCGACGTTGCGCCAGAGCGTCCCATAGAGGGTCATCGCATCCGTCTTGGTGTTGTTCCAGCCGTGCGACAGAACGACGAAGTCGGCGATCCCCGGCGAATTCAGCATCGCTTCCGCCGCCGCCGCCGCTCCCGCGTCTTTGAGGCCGCCATTGGCGTCGAATTCGAGCCAGCAAAATGGTGAGGGTCCAATCCTGTCCACTTTCGCCTCCTTCGCGCCCCGACGGCGCCAACGGGATCGCGTCCGGCGTCAGACCGCCTGCAGGGTCCTGAGAACGTCGACCATGCCGGCCCCCTGAAACTCCGCCTTCCGCTTGAGATCGGTGGCGTTCGCGCAGAACAGATCCTTGATCGCCTGCGCCTGGCCGATGAATTCGTTTCGGACGGAAAGAAACGCCGCGACCGCGCCGGAAACATGGGGCGCGGCCATGCTCGTCCCGGAATCCTCGCGGAACGGGATCACGCCGGCGTCGCCCCCGGCCTCCGCCATCCGGGCGCAGGAGACGATCCGTTCTCCCGGCGCGACGAGGTCGGGCTTCATGCGGCCGTCGGCGGTCGGGCCCTTGCCGGAGAAATAGGAGACGCCGTAGGTATGCGGCATGTCCCTGTGCACCGAGCCGACCGTCATGGCGAGCTCGGCGTTGCCGGGATCGGCGATCGTTCCCAGATGCGCTGCGGATTCGGAGGTGTTCTCCGATGTCGCGACCGAGCCGTAGCCCGCGTTGCCGGCCGCGACGACCACCACGACGCCGGACCGGACGAGCCGGTCGACTTCGACGCACAGCGGGCTCTGGCCGGCGGCGAACCAGCGGGGAAGGAACGGATAGCCGAGGCTCAAATTGAGTCCGTGCACTTTGATGTCGCGGCCGAACTCGTTGAGGGTCTGGATGTAGCCGATCGCCGCCAGCAGATAGCTCACCAGACCGCTGTTGCCCGCGCGCAGCACCTTGAGGCTCATGATCTTGCAATGGGGAGCGAGACCCGAAATCGCGCCCTTGTGGTCTTCATAGACGGTTGCGACGTCATTGTTCGTGTCGTTGGTCCGGATCGCCTGCTTGATTTTGATTTGGCGCTGCGCAATCGGCTTCGTCTCGCCGGCGATGATTCCCGCGACGTGGGTGCCATGGCCGACGTCGTCGACGAGCGCCGCGTCGGAAGCCTTCGCGTCGGAGGGGTAAACCTCGGTGAAGTCCCGATGCCGGAGGCCGCGTCCGAGATCCAGGCTTTTGTGCGTCTTGAAATGCGGATGGTCGCCGTCGACGCCGGTGTCCGCGACGGCCCAGACGATGCCCGCACCGGCCGCCGCGAACGCTGCACGGGCGGCGTCGCATTTGATCGTTTGCGCCGAGCGGAAGACGAGCGGCTGCACGGGATGATCCCGCCAGACCTTGTAGAGCAGCGCCGGGGCGGGCGCCCCCTTGACGTCGCCCACGCCGGCGATCGTGAGCGCGGCGAGCCTACCGATCGTGTCCTTGCTGACCTCGGCGAAAAGGTAGTGATCGGTGAACAGCGAATTGGCGATCGCGAGCTGATCCTCTGGAGCAAACAGCGGCGTCGCCTGAGCCGGCAGCGCGCGCGGACGCATGCGGCTGATGACGCCGCGCGCCAGCGCCGCGCCGGGAATCTTCGTGTTTGTCTTCGCCCGCTCCTTCAGAAACTGCTTGAGGAGCATCGCGCGCGCCAGCGCCGCGCCGCCGGGAAAGCTGGTGTTCATCTCCATCACGACGGAGAACATCTCGGGCTTGGGCGCGACGACTGCGGCCGGAGCCGGCTCGGTGGGCGCTGGGGCCGGGGTGGGAGCCGGCTCGGAGGGCGCACCGGGCGCCGCGGCCGCGGCTCGCGCTTCGTCTCGCTCCTTCATGGCCTGCAGAAGATCGGGCCCTATGCCCGTCTTCGCCATGGTCTTCTGAATTGGATCGCTGGACCGAGCGCTGTCGACCATCTTGCCTCCCCAGCCGCAAGTCCCCGCGTCCGCTCTCAAGTCCCACAGACCATAAGCGCAAAGCCAAGCGCGCGCAGTGCGCTCGATCACCATCGTATTTTTGTTCTAACGGCCATGGAGTCCGACCGTCGGCGCTCGCGCCCTCCGCCATGCTTCGCATGGTCCCCCTCCCCCGCGCCTACGGCATTCGGACATCTCTCGGCAGGCCGCCGGCGACGTGCGTCCCTTGCTCCCTTGTGGGGGAAGGACAGGATGGGGGTCGCGCCGCCGTTCCCATTGGGGGGATGCAAGGGCTCCAAAATTCCCGAAGTCGGCGCGACCCCTCACCTCGATCCTCCCCCACAAAGGGGGAGGAAGCGCGCCTACGCCCCGCTGTCTTCTCGAGTCCGACAGGCTGCTAGGCGTCCACGCTTAGGACCACGCGGAAGCGGGCCTTGCCGCTCTTCATCCGCTGATAGGCCTCCTCGGCCTTTTCGAGCGGATAGACCTCGTTCATCGAGGAGACCTTGTTGAGCCGACTGAACGTCAGCGTGTCTTCCGAATCCCTGGCGATTCCCGAATACGAGCCCTTGATTGACGCGTTCTTGCCGATCAGATCGATGGAGTTGACCGTGAGCGGTCCGACCACGCCGATCACCATCATGACGCCGTTCGGGCCGAGCCCTTTGGCGATCGCCTGCATCGCCGCGCCGTCGGTCACTGTAGCGAGGATCGCCTTCGCCCCGCCCATGTTCACGAGCGCCTTGGCCGGGTCCTCCGCCGCGCTGTCGATGTAGTCGTGCGCGCCGAGCTGTCGCGCCAGCTCTTCCTTGTCGCGTCCGCGATTCACGGCGACCGTGCGATAGCCTTGCCTCGCCGCGTATTGAATCCCCAGATGCCCCAGACCGCCGACGCCGTGGACGGCGACGAGGTCGCCGGGGCCCGCGCCGGTGTGGCGGAGCGCGTTGAAGGTGGTGACCCCCGCGCACAGCAGCGGCGCCGAGGCGACAGGGTCAAGGTCGTCGGGCGCATGCGCGACGGCGGAGACACGGGCGATCATGTGCGTCGCATAGCCGCCATCGCGGGTGATGCCGCTGACTTCATGAACATTCTCGCAGGCGAAAGCGCTGTCGCGCCGGCACTGGCGGCAATATCCGCAGGAGCCGCCGAACCAGCCGACGCCCGCCGGCGCGCCGACGCTCCAGCCCTGAACGCCCGGGCCGATGGCGTCGACGACGCCCATCACCTCGTGGCCGGGAACCCGCGGATACTGGATTCCTGGCCACAGGCCTTCGACCGTCATCACGTCGCTGTGGCAAACGCCGCAGGCGCGGACGCGGATCCGCATTTCGCCTGGGCCGGGTTCCGGAATGTCGCGCTCTTCCGCCTCGAGCGGTCCGCCTTTCTTGCGGACGGCCATCACGCGCATCTTCGCCATGGGCAGGTCTCCTTCCGGGAACGCGGCACTTTGAAGGCGACCTTAGGCGAATGTTGGGCGCGGGAGAACCGTCGCTACCCCTCGAACCGGTTGCTCTTCGGGAACCCCTTTGGCGGCAGGCGACCAGCTTCGGCGCGGTTGCCGCTCCACTCCTTGAGCTCCGGCATAGCGACGGTGAACGTGCGGCCGGCGGAGTCGCGCCAGGTCAGCCCGTCGGCGATGGCGAAAACTTTGACGTCGGAGATGTCGCCGTCCTTGTAGCGCTGCAGCCGCGTGCCCTTGCCGCGCCCCATCTCGGCCAGCTGCGCAATCGGAAACACCAGCAGCTTGCGGTTCTGCCCGATCACCGCGACATGGTCGCCCGCCGCCGGAACGATCAGTGAGGCGGTCACCTTGTCCCCGACATTGAGCACGGCGCGGCCCTTGCGGGTCGAGGAGATGAGGTCGTCCTCGGCGACCACGAAGCCGTTGGCGTCGGAAGCGACGATCAGCCGCTTCGTCCCCGGCGCATAAGCCCACACGGCGACGATCGCGGCGCTCTCGTCGAGGTCGGCCATCAGCCGGATCGGCTCGCCCTGCCCGCGCCCGCCCGGCAGTTTCGAGGCGTCGAGGGTGAAGACCTTGCCGTCGCTCGTGAGCGCCAGGATCTTTGAGGTCGTCTCGGCGAAGAACGAGATCTTGAGGCCGTCGTCGCCCTTGAACGCCAGCGACGAAAGGTCGGCGACCTGGCCTTTGAGCGCGCGGATCCAGCCCTTCTCCGACACGACGACGGTCAGCGGCTCGCGCTCGACCAGCGCCTCGGCGAGCTCCGACACGACGACCTCGGGCGCGGTGGCGAAATGGGTGCGCCGCTTGCCGAGCTTGGTGTCCGGCCCGAACTTCTTCTTCACGTCGCGGACCTCGACCGCGATCATCTGCCATTGCTTGCGGTCGTTTCCGAGCAGCGCCTCGATCGACGCCTTTTCCGTCGTGAGGTCGGTCTGCTCCTTGCGGAGCGCCATCTCCTCGAGCCGCCGCAGGCTTCTCAGCCGCGTGTCGAGCACATAGACGACCTGGTTCTCGCTCAGCGCGAAGCGGAGCTTTAGCGCCTCCTTGGGGTCGTCCTCCTCGCGAACGATGCGGATCACCTCGTCGAGATTGAGGAAGACGACGATCATGCCGGCGAGCAGTTCGAGCCGTTTCTCGATCGCGGCGAGCCGGTGGCGCGAGCGGCGCACCAGCACCGCCCGGCGATGGTCGAGCCATTGCTGCAACGCCTCGCCGAGCGAGACCACCCGCGGCGTCACGCCGTCGACCAGCACGTTCATGTTGACCGGGATGCGCGTCTCGAGCTCGGTCAGCCGGAAGAGCGATTCCATCAGCGTCGCGGGCTCGACCGCGCGGCTCTTCGGCTCCAGCACGACGCGGACGTCCTCGGTCGACTCGTCGCGCACGTCGGCGAGCAGCGGCAGCTTCTTCTCGTTGAGGAGGTTGGCGATCTGCTCGATCAGGCGCGACTTCTGCACGCCGTAGGGAATCTCCGTGACGACCGCGACCCAGCCGCCGCGGCCGGTGTCCTCCTTCTCCCAGCGGGCGCGCAGGCGGAAACCGCCGCGGCCGGTGCGGTAGGTCTCGACGATCGCGTGTCTGTCGTCGGTGACGACGCCGCCGGTCGGAAAGTCCGGCCCGAGCACGAACTGGGTCAGCGCCTCTGTCTCGGCCCCCGGATGGGCGATGAGATAGAGCGCCGCGTCGCACAGCTCGGCGATGTTGTGCGGCGGAATCGACGTCGCCATCCCGACCGCGATCCCCTGCGCGCCGTTGGCGAGCAGGTTCGGCACGGCCGAGGGCATCACGATCGGCTCTTTGGTGTCGCCCGAGTAGTTGTCGCGCCAGTCGACCGAGTCCTCCTCGACGCCCTCCATCAGGAGGCGCGCGACGTCGGTCATGCGCGCTTCGGTGTATCGGTAGGCGGCGGCGTTGTCGCCGTCGATGTTGCCGAAATTGCCCTGCCCCTCGATGAGCGGGTAGCGCGAGGCGAAATCCTGGGCGAGCCGCACCAGCGCCTCGTAGATCGCCTGGTCGCCGTGCGGATGGAACGAGCCCATCACGTCGCCGACGATCTTGGCACATTTCTTGAATGCTGAGCCGGGGTCGAGCCGGAGGATATGCATGCCGTACAGGATGCGGCGATGGACCGGCTTGAGGCCGTCGCGCGCGTCAGGGAGCGCCCGGCCCATGATGGTGGAGAGCGCATAGGCGAGATAGCGCTCTTCCAGCGCCTCGCGCAGGCTGACGTCGATCGGCGCCGAGGGCGGCGGCGGGGGTGGAGGAGCGGCTCTGGCCATGGTCTTTGGGTTAGCGCGGGCCCTGAGTCGCGGCAAGCGTGCGGGCGCCCGAGTCGCTGATCGTCGGACCTCGCCGCGGTTATGATTGGGTTAGTTCACGATGCAAACGTCTCCAATTCGCCCGCCAACGCAGTCGGAGCAGTCGGAAAAGCGGGCCTCTTGTGCCCGGGGGGCCGCAGAGAAAGGTCGTTCCATTGTTTCGCCCCGATGGACCCCTAAAAAATCTATCGGCGTCCTCGGCGGGCAAGCGGGAACGACTGATTTCTGGCTAATGAACCGGAGCGGACATGAGACTTGCCGTTGTTATTGTCGCCTTGTCTTGCGGCCTGTTGGGGCGCCCGGCCGCCGCCCACGATGTGTGGGCCAACGGCAAAGACGTGCCGGGCTGGGTCAAAGCCGCCTGCTGCGGACCGGAGGACGTCCATCACCTGCGCCCTGATCAGGTTCACCGGGTCTCGGATGACTATTACATGGTCGACGGTTATCGCTACCGGATTCCCGCCCGGGAGGCGCTTCCGAGCCAGGACGGCGACTACTGGATCTTCTACCGCGACGACGGCGACGGCCAGCAATCGACGGTCTACTGCTTCTTCGTGCCGATCGGGTTCTGAGCCATGATGAATTCGACAGTATCCGCGTCCGGCGACGTTCGCTATCCTCCCCCGAGCATCGGGGGAGGGGGACCGGCCGAAGGCCGGTGGTGGGGGCTGCGCCGGTCGATCCGGTCCAGAGCCAGTCGAAAAACCCCGTCTGCGACAGCGTCCGGGGCGACGAGCGCGTCGCGCGCGGGGATACGAAGAACCTCGACGCCTTGCGCCACGAGCCACGAGTCCCGTCGCGCGTCCCGTTCAGGCCTGTCTTCCGCCTCATGGACTCTACCGTCGATTTCGACGGCGAGCTGAGCCTTGATGCAATAGAAATCCAGCACGTAGAGTCCGATCGGGTGTTGACGGCGGAAAACGGGTCTGTCTTCGGAACGCGCCCGCAGACGAGTCCACAGCATCGCCTCGGGGGCGGACAGCTTGCGCCGCAGCATTCGCGCCTGAGCGACGGTTTTCTGCGGCGCCCTCATCCGGTTTGCCCCCACCACCATGCTTCGCATGGTCCCCCTCCCCCGCTGTGCGGGGGAGGAAATCCAAGCCTTGACTGTATCCGCGTACGGAGACGTTCGCTATCTCGCCCGAGCATCGGACCCACCGGGAGAGGGAAGCCGCGAAGCGGCAGGGTGAGGGCAAGACCCAAGGGCTCCAGACGCTCCCCCGGGTCGACGCGCGCGGCTTGTCCCCCTACATAAGGCCCGCGGCCTGGTCGCCACGAGCAGGGACCGCTTGCGCCGCCCCGGGGGAGCGTCCGCCCATGCCGCCGATCATCGCCTGCAAGGCCGTCGTCAAGCGCTACGCCAATGGCTATCTGGCGCTCGACGCGGTCGATCTCGCCATCGACCGGGGCGAGATCTTCGCCCTGCTCGGTCCCAACGGCGCCGGCAAGACCACGCTGATCGGCGTCGTCTGTGGGACCGTGTCGATGACCTCGGGCTCGGTCAGCGTCGCCGGCTTCGACATCCAGCGCGACTTTCGCGCCGCCAGGTCGCGGATCGGGCTGGTGCCGCAGGAGATCGCGCTCGACATTTTTGCGAGTGTGCGGGCGACCGTGTCGTATAGCCGGCGCCTGTTCGGCCGGCCGGCCGACCCGGCCTATATCGAGCGCCTGCTGAACGACCTGTCGCTGTGGGAGAAGCGCGACGCCCGCATCGTCGAACTCTCGGGCGGCATGAAGCGGCGCGTGATGATCGCCAAGGCGCTGAGCCACGAGCCCGAGGTGCTGTTCCTCGACGAGCCGACCGCCGGCGTCGACGTCAACCTGAGGCGCGACATGTGGGCTCTGGTGCGCCGGCTGCGCAGCGAGGGCGTCACCGTGATCCTGACGACGCATTATATCGAAGAGGCCGAGGAAATGGCCGACCGCGTCGGCGTGATCAACGGCGGCCGCCTCCTGTTGGTCGAGGAGAAGGCGGCGCTGATGCACAAGCTCGGCAAGCGGCGCCTGACCCTCGTCCTGCACCATCCCCTACCCGCCCTGCCCGAATCGCTCGCCGGCTGGCCGATCGCCCTCGAGGATCACGGGCGGCGGCTCACCTACAGCTTCGGCGCTTCCGCCAAGGACACGGGCGTGCAGACTCTCCTCACCCGCCTTGCCGACGCCGGAGTCGACTTTACCGACCTCGAAACGGCCACGAGCAGCCTCGAGGACATTTTCGTCGACCTCGTCGGCCGCGCGGCATGAGAGCGCTCAATCCCGGCGGCGTATGGGCGATCTACCGCTACGAACTATCGCGCACCGTCAGGACCTTCTGGCAAAGCGTGGCGACGCCGGTCATCACCACCGCGCTCTATTTCGTGGTGTTCGGCGGCGCGATCGGCTCGCGCATCCACGAGGTCGACGGCGTCGGCTACGGCGCCTTCATCGTGCCGGGCCTGGTCATGCTGTCACTGCTCACCCAAAGCATCTCCAACGCCGCGATCGCGATCTACTTCCCCAAGTTCACCGGAACGATCTTCGAGATCCTTTCGGCGCCGCTGTCGGCGCTCGAGGCGGTGACGGCCTATGTCGGGGCTGCGGCGACCAAGTCGGTCTTCATCGGCCTCATCATTCTGGCGACCGCGACCCTGTTCGTGAACGTGCGGATCGATCATCCCCTGTCGATGGTGGCCTTTCTCATTCTGACCTCCGTCGCCTTCAGTCTGTTCGGCTTCATCGTCGGAATCTGGGCGCGCACCTTCGAGCAGCTTGCGATCATCCCGGCCCTCATCGTGACGCCGCTGACCTTTCTCGGCGGGGCGTTCTATTCGATCGACATGCTGCCGCCGGTCTGGCGCGCGGTCAGCCTGTTCAATCCGGTCGTCTATCTCGTCAGCGGCTTCCGCTGGAGCTTTTATGGCCGGGGCGATGTCAGCGTCGCGGCGAGCCTCGGCTTCACCGCCGCCTTCATTGTCGCCTGCCTCGCGATCCTCATCTGGATCTTTCACACCGGCTGGCGGCTGAAGCCATAGGGGCTCCAATGAAACGCCTGTACGGTGACACGCGCTCAAATCCCTTTTTGCTGGCCTGTACGGTGACACGCGCTCAAATCCCTTTTTGCTGGGCGGCCGACGATCTCGCGATACGGGTCATGCGTGCATAGGGCTATTGGCATGCGACATAAGCATAAAGACGGTCGCGTCACCGTAACACGGCGGAGCGAAGGCCTCGCGCGTTATTCGCCTCCGGAACGACTTCGATCCGGCCTCACGAATCGCCGAATCCAGACCAATTCGAGCGCGATCCATAGGATCAGCCTCTGGTGGAACGACGCGTCGAGCGACACGCGTCCGCTGTTTGCGTCGATGTCGAGCCAGCCCTCCGCCTGCGCCGCCGCCAATAATTTGCGCACATGGGTGCGCGAGACGTGGAAACGGGAGGCGAGCGCCGAGGACGAGGCGACCGTAACGATCGCGCCGTCGCTCAATTCGCGGGCGTCGCGCGCGAAATCGAGCAGGATGGGATAGCCGCTCGCCCGGTCCATGAAGGCGCGACTCTCGGGAAAGCCGTCGTAAAGCCTGAACTTGCTGTGGGCGAAGGCTCTGACGCTGCCGCCGAGGTAGGCGATGACGACGCTATGTTCCCGCCCCCAGTCGCGCGCCGGCGCAGGCAGCGGCTGCAAGATTTCCAGGGCGGATAATCGGGCGACCATGTTGTCGCGCTGCACGTCGAGCAGCAGGTCGGTCGGCCGCAAGCGCTTGGCGCGCCGGTCAGCGCCGTGCGCGTCCCCCTTGATCAGCCCAAACGAGAGCAGCACATTGATGGCGCCCTTCACCGCCTTGGGGCTCGCCAACCGGCCGGCCGTCAAGAGACGCGCGAGTTCAGCCGCGGTCACGCCCTCGGGCGAGGCATGGTCGAGATAGACGATCAGCGCCGCCGTCGCCCAGCCCAGAGTGTAGCCCATCCCGATATTGGCCAGTCGTCGGCCGACGTGGAAATTGATCAAGCCGTTGCAAAACTCGGCCCGCGCACGATCGAATTCGGGGCGTCGGGTCAGACGCCGCGCCTCGTCTTCGAGCGCTGCGCGGTCGGGCGCGAAGATAGAGTCCCTTTGTTCCATTGCGGCCGGTCCCGGGACCGGTTCATAATCGGTCCCAAGCAGTCTCAGTATACTCGGAAGTATCTCAGCACCGACGCGATGGCGTCGTTGCGACAGCAACTTGCCGGCGCGCGATGGCGCGAAGGCGTGGCCGCCAGACTACTGAATCAATCCGCCGCCGCATAGAAAAAATGGAGCGCAGTCCGTCTCCGCATGGTCCCAGGAAACATGCACCCGCAGCATCAAGCAGGAGATCCCGGCAACTCAATTCCACCCGGCTTCGCGACGGGTTCCGCCGCTTCCCGCCGAAAGACGTAGGAATTGTTGTTTGTTGAGACGGCGCGGACCGAGTTCGAACCGCAGCCGCACAAGACAAATGGGAACGTTGACATACACTATACTCATTTCCGACCCATCGAAGATTTCTCCAGGGGAATGTCGCTATGATTAAAGAGATCCATATACACATAGTTCGCAAGTTCACGCTTTACGATAAACACAAATCTGTTGGGAAACCTGACGAATGGTTCGAAAAGCAAGAGAAGTTAGGCAATAAGAAAGCGATTCTGACGGCTAGGTCCGATGATACATCTAAGACAATACTGCGTGACGTAAGATTATCTATCGAAGAACACAACCAGGTTATACAAATACCGTCTAGTAATAGCAGCAATAATAATAACGTCGCTCCTGAAGAATATTATCCGA
Source organism: uncultured Alphaproteobacteria bacterium (assembly GCA_963822215.1). Classification (GTDB taxonomy): domain Bacteria; phylum Pseudomonadota; class Alphaproteobacteria; order Rhizobiales; family Beijerinckiaceae; genus Roseiarcus. The sequence continues at coordinate 870,773 of CAWGGX010000009.1, read as the reverse complement.
TTAAGACCGCTCTTGAAGGGCATAAAACGGCTAAAACATTCATGATCGGAAGCTGGCAGACCGGAGATTTTGGTCACATCTATGCAGCGTCTTTTTGTCATTATTCTTCGCACCCATCAATACCGTTTGGACTCCTGGTTCTTCGGGTGGACGGCGCCCCAACGGAGGAGTTGATTAGCGACATCAAGTTTGCTATTGGCAGCATCGCTGAAAAGATAGGGGGAACATTTTATCTTTTTACTACTGACTCAATGGAAAAGGACACGGCAATAGCAGTCATGTCTGGGCTCACGAATGCTGGACTTGTGTATGAACCTTATGACGCGACATTCATGGCTGAAAAGGCCGTAAAGACGATGGGTGTGGGCGAGCCCTTGTGCGACGTGTGGGCCGCGTTGGTGAAGAAAGAAGACAGTTCCCATTACAAATTCTATGGAGACATATGTGAGCAGTTCACGAAGGAGTATCTGGGAATGGGGTTCCCGAAGTCAATCAGGCGGGAACGGTTCATATGTGTTTGGGCGCGCACTTCAGGGACGCCGACCCCCAAGAGGCCATTGGGAGGCGCAAACCCGCAGTACGATACCTCGCCGACCGGAGTAAGTATCCCCCGGCAAAGCCGGGGGCTTTAGGCCTTTAGCCGCTCAAAGCGGCTGTGTCGTCGCTGACGCGACTATTGGGGTTGTGGCCGCTCAAGGGAGCGGCGGAGGGAGGCGCTAACGCGGCTCCGAATACATGGGCCACCTGAAGGTGGCTGTCACTTCCAGAGGTTGAGTTGCTCCAGCCGCTGGTCTTCCTTCTCTTGGCTTTGGATGTATTCCCGGATCGCCTTTTCGTCACGGCCTACCGTGCTCACAAAATACCCGCGCGCCCAGAAGCTTTGCCCCGCGAAATTGCGCTTTCGTTCGCCGTACGTCCGCGCCAGATGGATAGCGCTCTTTCCCTTGATGTACCCGACCACGTTCGACACTGCGTATTTTGGTGGAATTGACAAAAGCATGTGAACATGGTCCGGGAGCAAATGTCCCTCTTCGACCTTCGCTTCCTTCTGAGCCGCCAGCTGACGAAAAACCTCGCCCAGCGGTTTCCCCGGCTCCTGAAACAGGAGTTTGCGCCGATATTTTGGGATGAAAACCACATGAAATTTGCAGTCCCACGTCGTGTGGTTTAGCGTCTCGTACTCGTCCATCGGTCCGGTTCCTTTCGTGTGAGTGGCTGCTCACGACCGAACCGGACCGGGGGACCCCCCGAAACGTCAATCTGCTACTGCCACCCCGGCAAAGCCGGGGGATCTCCTTTGGACTTTAGAGCAGCTTTGCGACGCCCTCCACAAGAAAACAAATCTCACGATTTTCCTGATAGACGACGGGTTCAATGTTGAGACAAAGAGCAAAAGCTACGTCTTCGATCTCGGACAGTTTTGGAGAAAAGTTAACGGCATAAAGGGGCGGTTTCAAGAAAACGGGTTCTTCTACTACATGACGATGTTTTACGACTGCGACGTCGTTCACGTTGGGATGAAGAGCGGAGGAATGGATTCGCTCGGGCTGTGGGGGCAGAAAGTCGTTTTTATTGATTCCCTAGCCGCAGAAAAAATTACAGACATTAGGAAACGCGTCGAGGCCTGGAATACCGACACCCTCAAGCCCGTTCGGGTCGGTCAATTGCCTACCAAGCTTGGCCAGGCGATAGAGAAGCAACGCGATGATGCCGATAAAGGTAAAGAGGAGGGTAAGGCGGAAAAGCCATTCAAAACCACTTTTTCTTCAGTAGTACAGGTAAACAAGATGACCGGCCTGACCGGTCGCACAAAAGGATTGCTCGATGGGTTCAGTCCCGAGGATCTCGACAAGATTTGTCTAGAAGTAACTACTATGCTTAGCCTACAGAGTAAGATTATGGGCTCGATGCCTTCGGGGTATAACAGTGGAAAATCTAAAATGGAGTGAAAAGGGTTAGCGTTTGCTTTTCTTGACGGCAAGGAATTTTGGACGTTCCTGGACCGAGTTTAGTTTTTCCGCCGGCACGGAATTACGGGAATTACCTGGAATTACCGGGAATTACGGGAATTACGGCGACACTTGCTTCAATTCCTAGTTTGCCCAAATTCTCCCGTCTCCTTCTTCGGCCCCCGCTGTTGAGGGCCGCGAGGCGGTCTACCGCAGCGCGCGTCCGCGTCCGCGTCGAAGTGGAGAACTCTGGGCTCAAAAAACAGCCTGGATTACGGGGTTACGGTGACACTCGCTCAAATCCCTTTTTGCTGGGCGGCCGACGATCTCGCGATACGGGTCATGCGCGCATAGGGATATTGCCTCGCGATCCTCATCTGGATCTTTCACACCGGCCGGCGCCTCAAGCCGTGAGCGCGCCGGCGCGATTGACGGAGGCGCCGCCCGCATGTACCGCGGACGCGAGCGGACCGGATAAGGACAAGCGCGCATGGGCTCTGGCGTCATCGTCGTCACGGGAGGCTCACGTGGCATCGGCGCCGCGATCTCAAGGCGGCTCGCGGCCGACGGCTACGCCATCGCGGTCAATTACGCGTCCGACGCGGCTGGAGCCGCGGCGACGGTCGCAGCCATCGAAGCGACCGGCGGCGTGGCGCGCGCGTTTCAGGCCGATGTCGCCGATGCGGGCGCCGTGACGGGCCTCTTCGCTGAGGCGACCGAGGCGCTCGGGCCTCTCGCAGGGCTCGTCAACAACGCCGGCAGCTCGGGCCGGTCCGCGAGGATCGTGGACCAGAACGCCGCGGATCTCACAAGGCTCTTCGCCGTCAACGTGATCGGGACCATCCTGTGCTACAAGGAGGCGGCGCTTCGCCTGTCGACCCGCAACGGAGGACAGGGCGGCGCGATCGTCAACGTCTCGTCGATCGGCGCGCGGCTCGGCGGCTTGCCCGGAATTGCGGCTTACGCGGCCAGCAAGGGCGCAGTCGAGAGCTTCACCAAGGGATTCGCGGCCGAGGTCGGTCCAGAAGGAATCCGGGTGAATGCGGTCGCGCCCGGAATGATCGAGACCGACATGACCGACGATTTCCTGTCGCAGCAGGGCGCGCGGGAGCGCATCGCCGCCATGACGCCGCTCGGCAGGGTCGGCGCGCCCAACGACATTGCCGAGGTGGCGGCCTGGCTGATCTCGCCGGCCGCGGCGTTCGTGACCGGGAGCGTGCTGACGGTTTCCGGCGGCCGATAGCGCGTGGGCGCGCTCGCCTCGCTCCGCGATCATCTCGCCGCCTTAAGGCCGCAACTGCGCTACTGTTTGCGCGTGAGCGTCGCGGGCGTCGCCGCTTTCGCCGTAACGAGAGGCCTCAACTTCCCGCTGCACGGCCTCTGGGCGGTGCTCACCGCGATCGTGGTCAGCCAGGTGAGCGTGGGCGGATCGCTCCGCGCCACGATCGAGTACAACATCGGGACGGTCGCGGGCGCGGTCTACGCGGCGGCGGTCGGGCTCCTCATTCCCCATGAGACCCCCGTCATGCAGGCCGTCGCGCTCGCGGTCTCGGTCGCGCCGATGGCCGTGGCCGCGGCGATCAATCCGGCCTTCCGCGTCGCGCCGTTCTCTGCGGTTCTCGTGCTCCTGATCGGCAGCGAACTCGGCGAAAGCCCGATCGCCTCTGCGCTCACGCGCGTCGGCGAGGTCGTCATCGGCGGCGCGGTCGCGATCGTCGTTTCGCTGCTGGTCTTCCCCGAACGCGCTCACGGGATGGGCCTCCAGGCCGCAAGCCGGATCCTGAACCAGATGGCGGAGCTGCTGCCCAAGCTCGTGGCCAGGGTCGCGCGCGACGTCGACAGGGCGACGATCGCGCTCGCGCAGACGCGTCTGGGCGATGCGGTGACGAAATTCCAGGGGCTCGCCGAGGAAGCCAAACGCGAGCGCATCGTGTCGATCGTGCGCGACCCGGACGCCGCGCCGCTCGCCCGCACGCTGCTTCGCATCCGGCACGATTTCGTCATACTGAGCCGCGCCACGGTCGAGCCGCTTCCGGAGGCGATCGCGGGCCGGCTCGAACCGCCGCTCACCCGGTTCGGCGAGGAGGCGGCGACCTTTCTGCGGGGCTCGGCCGAGGCGCTCGCGGACCGGCGGTCCCCGCCCCCGACCGCGCCCATGGAAGTCGCGCTCCACGCCTACGGCGCGGAGGTCACGGCCATCCGCAAGGAAGGCCTGACGCGCGCCCTGGAGACCGCGGACCTCGAGCGGCTGTTTGCGCTCGGCTTTGCGCTCGAGCAGCTTAGCCGGAATTGCGCCGATCTCGGCCAGCGCGTCGAAGAGCACGCCAGGAGCGCGCCGGCCGCGCGATGACATGCTATGCGCGGCCTACGACATTCACATATCTCGAAAGCCGGACGCTATCCTTCCCCAGCTCTGCCGGTACGGGATGCACACATCGTTCTTGACGCGGCGCAGGCCGGACATCCCCTTCCCCAGCTCCGCTGGGGAAGGTGGCCCGATAGGGCCGGATGGGGTGCGGCGAGCAGGGCGGCTCCTTATGCGGTTGGCTGTGACGGTCGCGCAAATCGAGCGCTGTCGGCGGCGGCGGACCACACCCCATCCGGCGTTGCGCGCCACCTTCCCCGCTACGCGGAGAAGGGATCGCATTGGCCGCTGGTAAGCGCTCTTCCGTCAAAGTTGTGGCGGCCAGAGATGTGTGCATCCCGTAGCGGCTCTGCTCGGGAAGGTGGCGCCGGATGGGGTGTGGTCCGCTGCCGCGACTTTGGGTCGGATTGCACGACCGTCACCGTAAACCTTCGCCGGATCATACCTGCTTTCCGCACCCCATCCGGCCCTCCGGGCCACCTTCCCCGCTCCGCGGAGAAGGAAGCGCGCGGCCGCTCTACTCGCGCCCAGCCGCATCCGCCCAGTCGAACGCCGCCCGGCGATCGCTCGCCGCAAAGAACCGGATCGGGACCGGCGCGTCGCTCCACCCGATGAGTCTGGCCTCCTCGAGCTCGCCGGCCTCGGCGACGACCGCGATCCGGACGAGGGCCTTGTGCGCCAGCGACACGCTTTTCAGGCCGCGGGCCAGCTCGGCCAGATAGCCGTCGAAATCCTGGCTGATCACGACCACGAGGCCCGTCGCGGCCTTCGATCCGAGCGCGGCCTCGACCGCTGCGTCGACGTCCCCGGCCATGACCGTGCCGCTCGCTTCAAGCGCAAGCGCGCGGCTCGCAACGCCCTGCATTCGTTCGAGCATCGTTCAACCCCTCTCCTGACCGCCTCCTCCGCGATAGGCATGGTCCGCCGGCCTCCTTGGCGCAAGATGATTTTTGGACGAATCGCGTCGCGCTCCATCCGATCGCTCACTTGGCCCCTTTCCACGCGCGGGGAAAGGGAATATTGGCGACGTTTTGCAACCCGGCCGTGCTTGGTCCGGCGCCCTCGTTTTCGCCCACCTGTTCTTTCCCTGTTCCGCTGCGAAAGCGCCTGTTCGTTCCCTGTTCCGGTCGTTGGAAATTCCCTGTTCCGCGCACGCTCAAGCCAGCAACTGGCGGGTTGCAATGCTGGCAACGCCATGACATTGCAGGTCTTCCTGGATGAGAGCGCCGAACAGGGCGCAAAAAAATTCCCTGCTAGCAGGGAAATCGGATCGGCGGTTCAGGATATGCGCGAACCTCAAATCATCCCGCTCTGACCGATGGAACCGCGAGACGGCGAGCGGGTTTGCCTTCGGCTTCGCCCATGAAACAATGAGCCATGATCGCCGATCCGACCGCGCTTGAACGCCTCTACGAATACGCGTGGGCGTCAGCCGAAACGTTGGCGCCGCGAATTGTCCTGGCGATCCTGGTGCTCGTGATCGGCTCGATCCTGGGCAAATGGGTCGCTCGGACCGTCGCCCTGGCTTTGGCGCGCTCGGGCGCGATCGACGAGACGGCGCGTCCCGCCTTCGCCGCCGCGGCGCGCTACGCGGTGCTGGTGATCGCGATCGTCGTGGCGCTCAGTCAGATCGGCGTGCAGACCGCCTCTCTGATCGCGGCCCTCGGCGCGGCCGGCCTCGCCATCGGGCTTGCGCTGCAGGGCACGCTGGCCAACATCGCCGCAGGCATCATGCTGTTGTGGCTGAGGCCGTTCCGGGTCGGCGACTACATCGAAATCGTCAGCGGGACGCCGTTCGCCGGCACGGTGCGCGAGATCGGCCTGTTCGCCTGTCAGATCGAAACCTACGACGGCCTGTTCCTGTTCGCGCCCAATTCGACGATCTGGGCCGTTCCCGTGCGCAACCATTCCCGCAACGCCGGGCGGCTCGTCAGTTTCAATGTCGGGTTTGCGCCGGGCGCCGATCCCGAGCGCGCTTGCGCCCTGCTGTCCGACGCGATCGCCCGCCAGCCGGGCGTGCTCAAGGCGCCGCCGCCCGAGGTTTTCCTCGCCAATCTCAGCGGCGGAGCGCCGCTCGCGACCTGTCGGCTGTGGGCGGCGCCCGATCGCGTCGGCGTCGTGCAGCGCGCGATCGTGGATGACGCGCGCAAAGCGCTGGACGCGGCGGACCTCCATCCGACCGAGGTCGTCCGGACGATCCCGCCCGAGACCGATCCGTCGCGGTTGATGTGACGCGTCAGACGCCGTAGCGCTCGGCAAAGCGCTTGAGGTTGACGGCGCCGCGCCTGTGCCGGCCCTCGCCGATCTTGCGCTCGCCGTCGTGCGCCTCGACCGCGAACAGCACGCTCCGCCCTTCGACCTCAATCACCCTGGCGGTCGCGATCACCGTCCGTCCGACCGGGGTCGGCGCGAGATGTCGGAATGTCGACCTCGCTGCCGACGGTCGCCCAGCCCGCCGGCAGGCAGCCGGCGATCGCCAGTCCCGAGGCCTTCCCCATCGCCATGATCATCATCGGCGTGGCGTAGACTGGCGGCATCCCGGCGACGTGCCCGCCAACCGTGAGTCCGAACGTCACCCGCTCCTGAAGGCTGCCGGTTATCCCGACCCGCACGTCCTTGAGCGGGTCGGCGCGCTCATGCGAATCCGTCATTCGCACCGCTTCCCGGCGCCCAAAGCCCTCACCTCAGCCCGCGGCGCCCTCGATCGTCGCGCCCCACGAACCCCAGATATAGATCCAGGTGAACAGGAAGATCCACACGACGTCGACGAAGTGCCAGTACCAGGCGGCGAACTGGAAGCCCAAATGATGGCGTGGAGTCATCTGCCCAGCGAAAGCGCGGAAGAGGCAGATGGTGAGGAACAGCACGCCGATGATGACGTGGGCCCCGTGGAAACCGGTCGCCATGAAGAAGGTCGCGCCATAGATCGAATTCCTGAAGCTGAACGGCGCGTGGATGTACTCGTAGGCCTGACCGCCGACGAACAGGAAGCCGAGCAGGATCGCCACGATCAAAAAGTTCTTGAAACCGTCGCGACGGCCCTCCCGCAGATCGTCGTGCGCCACATTGACCGCAAAGCTCGAGGCGACCAGCACGAACGTGTTCATCAGCGGCAGGCTGAGCGGATTGATGACCTCGGTTCCTTTGGGCGGCCACAACCCTCCGGTGAAATCCTGCCGCCCATAGATTTGCGGGTCGTTCGAGCCCAGCGACGAGGCGAAGAACGCCCAGAACCAGGCGACGAAGAACATCACTTCCGAGGCGATGAACAGGATCATGCCGAGGGTGAGCCCGTGTCGCACGAGCGCGTTATGGTAGCCGCTCTGCGCCTCGATAATGACATCCCACCACCATCCGGCCATGGTGAAGAGGATACCGGCGATGCCGAGCGCCAGGACGAGCGGCCCGGTCTTGCCGCCGAGGAACGTCAGGTCCTTCATCGTCAGGATCAGCCCGACCGCCGTCAGAAGGACGCAAAACGCGCCGACGATCGGCCAGGGGCTCGGATCGACCAGATGGAATCCCTGGCGTTCGACGATCGGCTCGTCGCTTGCAATCGACCCGTGCGCGGCAATCGGGGCGTCAGTCATCCGTTCCTCCTGAAGGTCAACCGGCCGGGCTGGCGCGTCGGTCTGAGCCGACGGAGTTTCGCGCCGCCGGCGCGGCGAACAACGTATAAGAGAGCGTGAGCGATTCGACCTGAGCCATCGACGGGTCGGATTCGAGTTTCGGGTCGAGGAAGAAGACGACCGGCCATTCGGCCTTCTCATGCGGCCCGAGGCGCTGCTCGCTGAAGCAGAAGCATTGGATCTTGTCGAACCATGCGCCGGAGACCTCCGGCGTCACGTTGAAGACCGCCGTCGCGGCGATCTTCCGGTCGCTCAGGTTTTCGGCGCGGAAGAAAACGGTCGCGGTCTTGCCCGAGCGCACGTGGATCGCCTCGGTCTCCGGCTCGAAACGCCAAGGAAGGCCAGGGGCGACATTGGTGTCGAAGGCGACCCGCAGCAAACGGTGACCCTCGCGCGCCTCGTCGCCGGCGACCCGCTGCGGCGTTCCCTCGTAACCGGTCGCCCGGCAGAACAGCGTGTAGAACGGCACGGCGGCATAGGTCAGACCGATCATGCCAATTGCGATCGACGCCGCCCCGATCGCATAGCCGAGGTTGCCGCGGCCCTTGCGGGCCCGCGGCGGTGCGGGTTTCGTCGCTTCCGGAGCGCCGTCGGCGTTCACGGATGGCCCCCATGCGGCGCGAAAACGGGCTCGCCGTGCTCGTCGTAGCCCGGAATGTGCGGCGGCGTCTCGAACGTATGGAACGGAGGCGGCGAGGAAACCGTCCATTCCAGCGTGGTCGCGCCCGGCCCCCACGGATTGTCGCCGGCGACGCGCTTGGCCTTGAACGCCTCATAGACGAGATAGAGAAACACCAGAGTCGCCGCGCCCGAAATGAAAGCGCCGACCGAGGAGACGAAATTCCACAGCGCATAGGCGTCCGTGTAGTCGACCAGTCGCCGCGGCATGCCGGCGAAGCCGAGGAAGTGCTGCGGAAAGAACGTGACGTTGATGCCGACGAACATCAGCCAGAAGTGCCACTTGGCCAGCCGGTCGTCGTAGAGGTAGCCGGTGATCTTCGGGAACCAGTAATAGAAGCCGCAGAAGATCGAAAACACGGCGCCGAGCGACATCGTATAGTGGAAGTGGGCGACGACGTAGTAGGTGTCGTGCAGGTAGCGGTCGAGCGACGCGTTGGCGAGCACGACCCCCGTCACGCCGCCGACGGTGAAGACGAAGATGAACCCGATCGCCCACAACATCGGCGGGCGCAGCGACAGCGAGCCGCCCCACATGGTCGCAATCCAGGAAAACACCTTCACGCCGGTCGGCACCGCAATCACCATGGTGGCGAACACGAAATAACGCTGCGTGGCGAGCGACATGCCGGTGGTGAACATGTGATGAGCCCAGACCGCGAAGCCGAGCAGGCCGATCGCGCACATGGCGTAGACCATCCCGGCGTAGCCGAACACCGGCTTTTTGGAAAAGGTCGCGACCACCTGGCTGATGATGCCAAAGCCCGGGATGATCAGGATGTAGACCTCGGGATGGCCGAAGAACCAGAACAGGTGCTGGTACAGGATCGGGTCGCCGCCGCCGGCCGGATCGAAGAACGTGGTGTGGAAGTTGCGGTCGGTCAGCAGCATGGTCAGCGCGCCGGCCAGCACTGGCAGCGACAGGAGCAGGAGGATGGCCGTCACCAGCACCGACCAGGGAAACAGCGGCATGCGCATCATGGTCATACCCGGCGCGCGCATGTTGAGAATGGTCGCGATGAAATTGATCGCGCCCAGGATCGAAGAGACGCCCGCCAGATGCATCGACAGGATGACGAAGTCCATCGCCGGCCCCGGCGCGCCGACGTTGGACGACATCGGCGGATAGAGAACCCAGCCGCCGCCGAACCCGTGCATCCCCGGCGACCCCTCGACCCACAGCGAGGTGAACAGCAGGCAGAACGAGGCGACCAGCATCCAGAACGACATGTTGTTGAGCCGCGGGAAGGCCATGTCGGGCGCGCCGATCATGAGCGGCACGAACCAGTTGCCGAAGCCGCCCATCATCGCCGGCATCACCATGAAGAAGATCATGATGACGGCGTGGCTGGTGAAAAACACGTTGTACATGTTCTTCGCTGCATCGAGCGAACCGTCCCCGCTCAGGAGCGCCGAGATCGCGGGAAACACCTGGATGCCCGGGGTCATCAGCTCGGCCCGGATCGCGAGCGACAGCAGCGTCCCGAGAACGCCGCCGCAGACGGCGAACACGAGGTACAGCGTGCCGATGTCCTTGTGGTTGGTCGACAACAGGTAGCGCCGCCAGCCGGTGGGGATCTGGTGCTCGTGACCGTGATGGGCTTCGGCTTCGTGGTCCGCGTAGCTGGTGACTGACGCCATGGTTTCTCAATCCTGCTCAGGGTTCCGGGGCGCGCGGCCGGCGCGAATCAGGGATGCGGGTTCGGCGCCACGGCGGCGAGATCCGCGCCGTCGGCCGCGGCGTAGTTCTTCTTCGCCTGCTCGAGCCACGCCTCGTAGGCCTGCTGGCTCACGACATGGAACTCGATCGGCATGAAGGCGTGGTCGATGCCGCAGATGTTGGAGCACTGTCCGTAGAAGACGCCCTCCTGCTCGGCCCTGAACCACGCCTTGTTCAGTCGCCCCGGCACCGCGTCGATCTTCACCCCGAAAGAGGGGACCGAAAACGAGTGAATCACGTCTTGGGAGACAACGTCGACTTCGACGTTCTTCCCGACCGGGACATAGGCCGCGTTGTCGACTGACAGGAGACGGATGTCGCCGGGCTTGAGATCTTTGTCCTCCTTGATCAGCGAATTGTAGGAGAACCCGCCCGCGTCCTTGGGATAGGTATAGTTCCAGTGCCACTGCGAGGCCGTCGCCTTGATCGTGACGTCGGGCTCCGGAAGCACAAGCTGATCGGTCAGCAGGCGGAAGGACGGGACCGCGATGACGACCAGCACGATCACCGGCAGGACGGTCCAGGCGATTTCGAGCGGCCCGTTGTGAACCGTTCGCGAGGCGACCGGATTCGCGTTCTCGTTGAAGCGGTAGACCACATAGGCGAGCAGCGCCAGCACCATAAGGGAGATGCCGACCGTTATCGGAAGCAGAATCGCATTGTGCAGCCACTGGATGTCGTCGGCGATTGGCGTGTTGGCCGGCAGGAAGCCGATCTGGCCATGTTCGGGCGCGCCGAGCAGCGCCGCTCGCGCGGGGCCGGCCGTCGCGATCGCGGTCAACGCCACGACACCCGCCCAGTATGGTATCGATGCTTCACGCCTCACAAAAAGCCTCCCGAATGCCCCGGCATGAGCGCACAGAGCCTCATGCAGTCCGACCGCCCACCAGATTCTTGGTTGTTGTCTGCGACACTACACCGCATGCCGCACGATTGACAACCCGGCTTCGAAGTTCCGCAGAGCAGGACTGGACACGCCCGACCGAAACCGGCGTCGCGGGTCCTCCGTTCGAGCGCAAAAAACAGAGAACAGCGCCGGTGCGTCGATTTTCCCGCTTGGCGGAAAGCGATCGGCGCGCTCTATATCGACCGGGCGGGAACGATCGCCGAGCGGCTCACGTTGGTGTCCGGGCCGTCGGCGGGCCGCCGAGGAGTGTCAACATGGCGTCGAGCGCGGGCGAGGACTTCCGACGGCCTGTCACGCTCGCGCTTTCAGGCCTGGCGCTCATCGGCTGGCTGCTCGCGGGCTATCTGTGGTCAGAGGCCTCGCAAACCGAAGGCGAGATGGCCGAGTCGTTGCGCGCCGCGGCCAAGGCGCGCCAGTCCCTGGCCGCCGATCTGCAAAACCTTCAGAAGGCCGCGGGGACCGCGGCGGATCTCAAGGTCCAGGCGACGGAGGCGGAAAAGGCGCTGTCCGAGGCTTCGGCCGCGCGCGCATCGGCGCAGAACGATCTCGCCGACCTTACCAAGCAGATCAACGACGCCCGCCTCGCCGTCTCCGGCGCGCAGGCGGAGGCGAGCGCCCGGACGCGCGACCTTCAGTCGGTGGACGCCCAGCTCAAGCAGGAGACCGACAAGCTTACGGCCCTGCAAAGCCAGAATCAGGGCCTGACCGTGGAGCAGACGCAGCTGCAGGGTCAGATCGACGCGGGTCGGAGCGCCCTGGCCGAGGTTCAGAGCCAGAACGCGGCGGCCCAGAAGCAACTGGAGACGTTGCAGGGCCAGCTCAGCGCGGCGACCGCGGAGCTGAACGGACTCGAGCAGCAGATCCGCGACGCCAGGAGCGCCGCCGGTCCGGCGCACTGAGGGAGGGGCGGTGACCGCAGAGCGCGAGGCCCGTTCGGCGCCGACAGCGCGCGTTGCCGAGCCCGAAGACCATGTTACAAGTTCGCCCGGGGGGCGTCCGGGAGGACAGCCTTCTGAACTCGGCGCTCACGAGGGAGGCCACATGGGCGATCTTGCCCTGGACGGCGGCGCGACGGCGCAGGCAGACATCGAGCGGCGCCCGAATGTGGCGGAGCTCAAGGCCGCCGTTCTGGCGAAGCTGACCTATTCGGTCGGCAAGGTTCCCGAGGTCGCGAGCCCGCGCGACTGGTTCCTCGCCGTCGCCTTCGCCACGCGCGACCTGATCGTCGACCGCTGGCTGCCCGCGACCTCCCAAGCCTACGCCGACCGGCGCAAGCGCGTCTATTACCTCTCCCTGGAGTTCCTCATTGGCCGGCTGCTGTTCGACGCGATGACCAATCTCGGCGTGGCCGAGCCGATGGCCGAGGCGCTGCAGGAACTCGGCGTCAACCTGACCGAACTTCGCCGGGTCGAGCCGGACGCGGCGCTCGGCAACGGCGGTCTCGGCCGCCTCGCCGCCTGCTTTATGGACAGCATGGCGACGCTGCAGATCGCGGCCCATGGCTACGGCATCCGCTACGACAACGGTCTCTTCCGCCAGATCATCCGCAACGGCTGGCAGCAGGAGACGCCGGAGGACTGGCTCGCCAACGGCAATCCGTGGGAATTCGAGCGGCTCGAATACAATTACGCCATCGGCTTCGGCGGCTGGGTGGAAATAATTCATGGCGACGATGAGCGCACCCGCCACATCTGGCACCCGTCCGAAACGGTCGAGGCGGTCGGCTACGACACGCCGATCGTCGGCTGGCGCGGCAAGCACGTCAACACCTTGCGCCTCTGGTCGGCGCGGGCGCCCGATCCGTTCAAGCTCGACGCCTTCAACGCCGGAGATTTCGTCGGCGCGCTCTCCGACGCGGTGCGGGCCGAGGCGATCTCGAAAGTGCTCTATCCAAGCGACGCGACGCCGGCCGGACAGGAACTGCGCCTGAGGCAGGAATATTTCTTCGCCTCCGCCTCGCTGCTCGATCTCACCCGCCGCCACGTCAAGCAGCACGGCGACGTCCGCACGCTCGGGGATTATGCCGCGATCCAGCTCAACGACACCCATCCGGCGATCGCCGTGGCGGAGATGATGCGCATTCTCGTCGACCTGAACGGGCTCGAATGGGACGAAGCCTGGACGGTGACGCACGCGACCTTTTCCTACACCAACCACACACTGCTGCCCGAGGCGCTCGAGAGCTGGCCGGTGCCGCTGATGGAGCGGCTGCTGCCGCGCCACATGCAGATCATCTACCTGATCAACGCGGCCCATCTCGACAGCGCGCGCCGGCGCGGTTTCATGGACCCGAGCCTGCTCGCGACGATCTCGCTGATCGACGAACACGCCGGCCGGCGGGTGCGCATGGGCAACCTCGCCTATGTCGGCTCGCACAAGATCAACGGCGTCTCGGCGCTGCACACCGATCTCATGCGTAAGACCGTGTTTCACAGCTTGAACACCGTCTATCCCGGCCGCATCGTCAACAAGACCAACGGCATCACTTTCCGCCGCTGGCTCATCGAGTGTAATCCGGGCCTTGCCGGCATCATCCGCTCGGCGGTCGGCGAGCGCGCGCTCGAGGACGCCGATGCGCTCAAGGGCTTCGCCGCCTTCGCGGATGACAAGGCGGTTCAGAATGCGGTCGCCGCGGCTCGCCGCGCCGCCAAGATCACCCTTTCCCGCCATATCGCCGTCCAGCTCGGCCAGCGCATCAATCCGGACTCAATGTTCGACGTCCAGATCAAGCGCATCCACGAATACAAGCGCCAGCTTCTCAACATCCTCGAGACGGTGGCGCGCTACAACGCCATCCGCGCCAATCCGACCATCGAATTCGCGCCGCGGGTCAAGATCTTCGCCGGCAAGGCGGCGGCGAGCTACACGCAGGCGAAGCTCATCATCAAGCTCGCCATCGACGTCGCCCGCGTCGTCAACGCCGACCCGACCGTGCGCGGCCTTCTCAAGGTGGTGTTCCTGCCGAACTACAATGTGTCGCTCGCCGAGACGATCATGCCGGCGGTTGATCTCTCCGAGCAGATCTCGACCGCCGGCATGGAGGCTTCCGGCACCGGCAATATGAAGATGGCGCTGAACGGCGCGCTGACGATCGGGACGCTCGACGGCGCCAACGTCGAGCTGCGCGACCTCGTCGGCGCAGAGAACATCTTCATCTTCGGCCTGACGGCGTCCGAGGTCGAGGCCGCCCGTCGGCGGGGCATCGACGCGACCGACCGCATCGCGGCGTCCCCGGCCCTGCGCGAGGCGCTCGACGAAATCGCCTCGGGCGTCTTTTCCGTCGACGACGCGGGACGCTACCGCGGCCTCGTCGATACGCTCACGCACTATGACTATTTCATGCTCTGCGCGGATTTCGACTCGTACTGGGAGGCGCAGCGGAGGGTCGACGAAGCTTGGAGCGACCGCGGCCGGTGGTTGCGGTCCAGCATCCTCAACACCGCAAATGTCGGGTGGTTCTCGTCCGACCGGACGATATCGGAATATGCAAAAGAAATCTGGAACGCGCCGTTCACGCCCGTGGGCGAGTAACGGCGCCGGGAGGGCACAATGGAGGATTGGAGAGCTCGGGACGTCGACGTCGACGCGATCAACGCGGCGCGTTGCGGCGACCCCTTTGCGGTGCTGGGGCCGCACCTGACCAGCGACGGCTGGGCCATCCGAGTGTTCGCGCCCGACGCTCTCACGGTGCGCGCGCTGACCCGCGAGGGCGAACTCCTCGCGGAGCTGCCGCGGCGCAAGGACGATTTCTTCGAGGCGCTGGTCCCCTCCGCCAAGGAGCGACCGCTCTATCGCGTCGAGGTCGAGTCGCCGCAGGGAACCTCGTCCTACATCGACGCCTACGCCTTCGGGCCGGCGCTCGGGCCGGTCGACGACTATCTCCTGCGCCAGGGATCGCACCGCCAGCTCTATCGCCGCCTCGGCGCGCAGCTCACGATGCACGAGGGCGTCGACGGCGTGCTGTTCGCGCTCTGGGCGCCCAACGCGACGCGCGCCTCGGTGGTCGGCGACTTCAACCACTGGGACGGCCGGCGCTGCCAGATGCGCAAGCGCTACGACAGCGGGCTGTGGGAGATCTTCGTTCCCCACATCGGCGCCGGAAACGTCTACAAGTACGAACTCTCAGGGCCCGACGGCGCCCTGCTGCCGCTGAAGGCCGATCCGTTCGGCTTCGAGGCCGAGCTCCGGCCCTCGACCGCCTCGGTCGTCGCCGACAGCGCCGACTTCGTCTGGTCCGACTCTGAGTACATGGCCCGGCGCGCCGAAGGCGAGCCGCGGCGCAAACCAATGACGATCTACGAGGCCCATCTCGGATCGTGGAAGCGGCGCCTCGACGGCGGGTTCCTCACGTACGACGAACTCGCCGACCAGCTCATCCCCTATGTCGCGGACATGGGCTACACGCACATCGAGCTTCTACCGGTCAGCGAGCATCCGCTCGACGAATCGTGGGGCTATCAGCCGATCGGCCTGTTCGCCCCGACCCGGCGCTTCGGCGAGCCGGCTGGCTTCGCCCGCTTCGTCGACCGGGCCCACGCCGCCGGCCTCGGCGTGATCGTCGATTGGGTCCCGGCGCATTTCCCGACCGACGCGCAGGGGCTTGCGCACTTCGACGGCACGGCGCTCTACGAGCACGCCGATCCGCGCAAGGGCTTTCATCCGGACTGGAACACGGCGATCTACAATTTCGGCCGCCACGAGGTCGCCAACTTCCTCTATTGCAACGCCCTCTACTGGGTGGACCGCTTCCATATCGACGGGCTGCGCGTCGACGCCGTCGCGTCCATGCTTTACCTCGACTATTCCCGTCGCGAGGGCGAGTGGCTGCCGAACGCCGAGGGCGGCAACGAGAACCGCGAGGCGATCGCCTTCCTGCAGCACGCCAATGAGCTCGTCTACGGCGGCTTTCCCGGCGCAATCACCATCGCCGAGGAGTTCGACCGCCTTCCCCGGCGTGTCGCAACCGACCAGCACCGGCGGGCTCGGCTTCGGCTTCAAGTGGAACATGGGCTGGATGCACGACACGCTCGACTATATATCGCACGATCCGATCTATCGCCGCTGGAGCCACGATAGGATGACGTTCGGGCTCCTCTACGCCTTCAGCGAGAACTTTGTCCTGCCGATCTCGCACGACGAGGTTGTCCACGGCAAAAGCTCGATGGTCTACAAGATGCCCGGCGACGAGTGGCAGCGTTTCGCCAACGTTCGCGCGTTCTACGGCTTCATGTGGGGGCATCCGGGCAAGAAGCTCCTGTTCATGGGCCAGGAGTTCGGCCAGACGATGGAGTGGAACGCCGGCGAATCGCTGCCCTGGTGGCTGCTCGATTTCTGGCCGCACCAGGGCGTCCAGAAGCTGGTCCGCGACCTCAACGCCATCTATCGCGGGACGCCCGCCCTCTACGCGCGCGACTGCGAGCCGGAGGGCTTCCGCTGGATCGTCGTCAACGACGACACCCAGTCCGTGCTCGCCTTCCTGCGGCGCGGCGCCCAAGGCGATCCACCCGTGGCGGTGGTGTGCAACTTCACGCCCGAGCCGCGCATGAACTACCGCGTCGGCCTGCCCTACGCAGGCCACTGGCGCGAGGCGATCAACACCGACGGCGAAATCTACGGCGGTTCGAACCTGGGCAATCTCGGCGGCGTCGTCGCCGAACCGCGACCCTCGCACGGATTCCCGTGTTCGGCCACGTTGGTCCTGCCGCCGCTCGCCACCCTCTACCTGGTCTTCACGCCGCCTGCCGCCGAACGGGCCCTCGACCAATAAGGAGACCGCAATGTTGAGGACGCGATCCGCCAAGGAGATGGGGCTCTCGAAGCCCTTCGCCCGCCACGCGATGGCGTATGTCCTGGCCGGTGGGCGCGGCAGCCGCCTGATGGAGCTGACCGACCGGCGCGCCAAGCCTGCGGTCTATTTCGCCGGCAAGTCGCGGATCATCGACTTCGCCTTGTCCAACGCGCTCAACTCCGGCATCCGCCGCATCGCGGTGGCGACGCAGTACAAAGCCCACAGCCTGATCCGACACCTGCAGCGCGGCTGGAACTTCCTGCGGCCCGAGCGGAACGAAAGCTTCGACATCCTGCCCGCCTCGCAGCGCGTCAACGAGACGATGTGGTATCTCGGCACCGCGGACGCCGTCTTTCAGAACATCGACATCATCGAAAGCTACAATCCGCAGTTCATGGTCGTGCTCGCCGGCGACCATGTCTACAAGATGGACTACGAGAAGATGCTGCAGCAGCACGTCGACTCGGACGCGGATGTCACGGTCGGATGTCTGGAGGCCTCGCTCGAGGAGGCGACGGGCTTTGGCGTCATGCATGTCGACGAGAACAACACGATCATCGAGTTCCTCGAGAAGCCAAAGAACCCGCCCCACATGCCCGGCAAGCCCGATGTCGCGCTCGCCAGCATGGGCATCTATGTGTTCGAGACGTCGTTCCTGATCGACCTCCTGAAACAGGACGCAGCCGATCCGGCCTCGTCCCACGATTTCGGCAAGGACATCATTCCCTACATCGTTAAGAACGGCAAAGCGGTCGCCCACCATTTCTCGGAGTCCTGCGTCCGCTCGAGCGAGGAGGCCAAGCATTACTGGCGCGACGTCGGCACGGTCGACGCCTATTGGGAGGCCAACATCGACCTGACCGACGTCGTGCCCGACCTCGACCTGTACGATCGGGACTGGCCGATCTGGACCTACGGCGAAATCACGCCGCCGGCCAAGTTCGTCCATGACGTCGACGGCCGCCGCGGACTGGCGATCCAGTCGCTGCTGTCGGGCGGATGCATCGTTTCGGGCGCCTCGCTTAGCCGTTCGCTGGTGTTCACCGGCGTGCGCGTCCATTCCTACTCGACGATCCACGAGGCAGTGATCCTGCCTTACGCGTCGGTCGGACGGCACGTCCGGCTAAACAAGGTCGTGATCGACAGCGAGGTCCACATCCCCGACGGCCTCGTGGTCGGAGAGGATCCGGAAGTCGACGCAAAGCGATTCCGGCGCACGGAGAAGGGCGTCACCCTGATCACCGGCCCGATGATCGAAAAGCTCAAACAATGAGCGGCTTGAGAGTTCTTTCCGTCGCCTCGGAAGTTTTTCCGCTCGTCAAGACCGGCGGCCTCGCCGACGTCGTTGGCGCCCTGCCCGGCGCCTTGGTGCGCGAGGACGTCGAGATGCGGACGCTGACGCCCGCATACCCCGCGGTGAAGGGCAAGCTTGGCGACGCTGAGGTCGCGCACGAATACGCCGATCTGTTCGGCGCGCCGGCGCGGGTGATTGTGGGCCGCGCGGCAGGGCTCGACCTGTTCGCGATCGACGCGCCTCATCTCTTCGACCGTCCGGGCAATCCCTACCTCGGCCCCGACGGAACGGACTGGCCGGACAACGCGCGCCGCTTCGCCGCGCTCGCACGGGTCGGGGCCGACATCGGGCTCGGCGCCGTCGCCGCCTTCCAGCCGCACGTCGTGCACGCCCACGACTGGCAGGCGGGCCTCGCCCCCGCCTACCTGAGGTATTCCGGCCGCCGGGGCCCCGGCTCGATGATGACCGTTCACAACCTGGCCTTCCAGGGGCATTTCCCGGTCTCGGTCTTCTGGGAGCTCGGGTTGCCCGACGCGGCGCTGACGGTCAGCGGCGTGGAGTACTTCGGCGGCGTCGGTTATCTGAAAGCCGGCCTGCAGCTCTCCGACATCGTCACCACCGTCTCGCCGACCTATGCGCGCGAGATCCAGACGCCCGAATTCGGCATGGCCCTCGACGGCCTGTTACGCTCTCGCGGCGCGACAGTGTTCGGCATCCTCAACGGAATCGACGACGAGGTCTGGAACCCGTCGACCGATCCGGTCCTGGCGCAGACCTATAACCCGCTGCGAATCGAGATGCGCGGACGCAACAAGGCGGCGCTGCAGAGCCGCCTCGGTCTGGCCCTCAGCCTCGACCGCCCGCTGTTCGCGGTGGTCTCCCGCCTCTCTCATCAGAAGGGTCTCGACCTGCTCCTGAGCGCGTTGCCGCGGATCCTCGACCACGGCGGCCAGTTTGCGCTGCTCGGGTCTGGCGAGCGCTGGCTGGAATCGGGCTTTTCGGACATCGCCGCGGGCCGTCCCGGGTCTGTCAGCTGCGTCTTCGCCTACGACGAGCCGCTCGCCCATCTCTTCCAGTCCGGGGCGGATTTCATCCTGGTGCCGTCGCGCTTCGAGCCGTGCGGGCTGACGCAACTGTGCGCCCTGCGCTATGGCGCGGCGCCGATCGTCGCGCGCGTCGGCGGCCTCGCCGACACTGTTGTCGATGCGAACGACGCGGCTCTGGCGGCCGGCGTGGCCACCGGCGTGCAGTTCGCGCCGCCGACCGTCGAGGCGCTCGAACACGCGATCGACCGGGCGTTCGAGATCCATCGCGATCCGGCCGCGATGCGGCGGATGCGACTGAACGGAATGCGGGCGGACGTGTCCTGGAAGGGCCCCGCCGAACGCTACGCCGAACTCTATCGGACCGTCGGGCGCCTCGCCGCATGACCGGGAACGCGAGCAAACTCGGCGTCCATGTATCGCCGCGCGGACTGGAAGCCGCGCTCGACCTGCCGAACGCCACGGACGTCTCGCTCTGCCTGTTCGACGGCGACCGGGAGGCGACCGGCTTTGCGCTGACGCGCGGCGCCGACGGGATCTTCCGCGGGGCGGCGCCAGGATACGCCGCCGGCGCGCATTACGGCTTCCGCGTCAAGGGCCCGTTCGACCCGGCGCGCGGCCATCGCTTCGACTCCTCGAAGCTGCTTGCCGACCCCTTCGCCTATGCGTTCGACCGCCCGTTCCGTCTCCACCCGACGATGTTCGCATTCGGCGCGGACAGCGGCCCGCACGCGCCGAAGGCGATCGCCGGCGCGCCGCCCGCGGGCGAACCGGGCCGCAAGCGGATCGCGCCCGAAGCGCTGGTGATCTACGAGCTCAACCTGCGCGGCTTCACCCGCCTGAACCCGGACATCCCGGAAGGAGAGCGCGGGACGTTCGCCGGGCTCGCCGATCCCGCATCGATCACGCATCTCGCCGGGCTCGGCGTGACCGCGGTCGAGATCATGCCCGCCGACGCCTTTGTCGACGAGCGCCACCTGCCGCCGCTCGGCCTCGCCAACGCCTGGGGCTACAACCCGGTCGTTTACGGCGCGCCCGACCCCCGCCTTGCGCCCGGCGGCTGGGGCGAGGTGCGCGCGGTGACAGACGCCCTTCACGCCGCCGGCATGGAAGCGATCCTCGACGTCGTCTTCAATCACAACGGCGAGAGCGATGCGCTCGGCCCGACCCTGTCGTTCCGCGGCCTCGACAACGCGACCTTCTTCCGCCTCGATCCGAACAATCCGGCTGAGTACGTCAACGACGCCGGCACCGGCAATTGCATGGCGCTCGATCGTCCGCTCGTCATCGCGATGGCGATCGGCGCGCTCAGGCGATGGATGGTTCACGGCGGAATTGACGGCTTCCGGTTCGATCTGGCGACTGCGCTCGGACGCAGGGCGAACGGGTTCGACGCCAGCGCGCCGTTCTTTCAGGCGCTGGCCGACGATCCGATCGTCTCCCAGGCGCGGCTCATCGCCGAGCCCTGGGACATCGGCTCGGGCGGCTACCAGCTCGGTCGCTTCGGCCCCGCCTGGGCGGAATGGAACGACCGCTTTCGCGACGCCGCGCGCCGGTTCTGGCGCGGCGATCCCGGCGTGCGGGGCGAAATCGCCACCCGGCTCGCCGGCTCGCGCGACGCGTTCGGCGCCGCCGCGGCGCCGTCGAAGGGCGTCAATTTCGTCGTCGCCCACGACGGCTTCACCCTCGCCGACCTCGTCTCCTACGCCCGCAAGCACAACGAGGCGAACGGCGAGCACAACCGCGACGGGACCGACGCCAATTATTCCTGGAACCACGGCGTCGAGGGGCCGAGCGCCGACCCCGTGGTCGTCGCGGCCCGGGCGCGCGATCAGCGCAATCTGCTGACCCTGCTTCTGACCGCGCGCGGGACGCCGATGCTGGCGATGGGGTCCGAGCTCGGCTTCTCCCAGGGCGGCAACAACAACGCCTATGCGATCGACAACGCGACGACGGCGATCGACTGGAAGCGGGCCGACGCGGGGCTGACCCGGTTCGTGAGTCGCCTCATCCGCGTCCGCCGCGACCATCCCGCGCTGTCGCGCAACGCCTTCCTGACCGGCCAGCCTTTCGACGCGACGGGCCTCGCCGACGTCGAATGGCGCGACGCCGACGGGCCGATGTCCCAATCGGGCTGGAACGATCGGGACGGCCCCGTGCTGGTCGCCGTCTTCGCTGCGCCGCAGGCGGGGGGCGTCGACCGCGTCGCCGTGGCGATCAACCGTTCCGCGTCCGACGCAGAGCTTGGCCTCCCGGAGCCGCGCGACGGCATGGAGTGGCGAACGCTCCTCGAAACGGACGCCCCCGACGCGCCCGAGCGGCCGGTCGCCCTTGCCGACCGCTGCAGGCTCGCAGCCCGCGCCTGCTTCCTCCTCGCCGAGGGTCCGGCGGCCGGCGGCCGGCGCGGCGGTCCGCCGACCGCCGAGACGATCGACGCGCTCGCAACCGCGGTCGGCGTCTCCGCCGACTGGTTGGGCATCGACGGCAAGCGGACGATCGTCTCGCCCGAAAGCAGGATCGCTCTCCTGAACGCGCTCGGGGTCGCCGCGGCCAGTGAATCCGATGCGCGCGACAGCTTGAAAAGTGTGCTTGACGAGACTCGCCGGCGGCGCGTGCCGCCGTCCCTGGTCGTGCGACTGGGCGAGACGCCGGTTGCGCCGCTGCGCGACGCGGCGGGCGCGTGCGAAGCGCGCCTGGTCCTCGAGGACGGGCGCCTCATGGAATGGCGGGCGCCCGCTGGCGACGGCGTCCGGCGCGAGCTCACCGACGGCCGCGCCGTCGTCGAGCGGACCATCGCCCTGCCCCCGCTGCCGCTCGGCCGCCACCGGCTGACTGTCGACGGCGTCGACTGCGCGCTGACCGTCGCGCCGCCCCAATGCTACGGGCCAAGCGGGGCGCCCGCCAAGCGTTTCGGCGTCACGGCGCAGCTCTACGCCCTGCGGCGCGACGGCGACCAGGGGATCGGCGACACCGAATTGCTCGCGCTCGCCGCCGAGGCGGCCGGCGCCGCCGGCGCGGCCTATCTCGGCGTCAGCCCGATGCACATGCTGTTCCCCGGCGACCGCGAGCGCGCAAGCCCCTACTATCCCTCCGACCGGCGCTTCCTCGACCCGATCCTGATCGACGTCTTCGACGCCGACCTGCCGCGCGACGCCGCCGCCGAAACCGTGCTGAAGGCGCTGGCCCCGGCCGCGGCGGCCGCCTCGGCGACCCGACTTGTGGATTACCCCGAGGTCTGGCGGATCAAGCGCGCCGCGCTCGAGGCGCTCCACGCCGCCTTTTCCGGCGTCGCCGCCGGGCGGCCCGACGACAAGCTCGTCGCCGAGCATCGCGCCTTCGTCGCCCGCGGCGGCGAGACCTTGCGACGCTTCGCGGCCTTTCAGGCGATCTCGGGGGGCGAAGCGGGCGAGAACTGGCGCGCCTGGCCGGACGCCCTGCGCGACGCCGATCCGAAGGCCATCGGAGCGGCGATCGACAAGGATAAGCAGGGTTTCGACTTCGCCCTCTTCTGCCAATGGGCGGCCGACCTCCAACTCGCTCGCGCGGCGGAGCGGGCGCGCAAGGGCGGCCTCGGGCTCGGCTTCTACCGCGATCTCGCCGTCGGCTCGGCGCCGGACGGCGCCGAGGCCTGGGCGAGCGGCGGGGCGCTGACACGCGGCGCAACGGTCGGCGCGCCTCCCGACCCGTTCTCGGCCTGGGGCCAGAACTGGGACCTGCCGGCGCCCAATCCGCTCATCGGGGCGCGGCGCGGCTGGTCGGACCTCAACGCCCTCTACGCCGCCAACATGCGGCACGCCGGCATGCTGCGCGTCGACCACGCGATGGGCCTGCAGCGCCTGTTCCTGATTCCGGAGGGCGCGGCGCCGAACGAGGGCGCGTATCTCGCCTATCCGCTCGACGAGCTCATCGGCCACATTGCGCTCGAAAGCCAGCGCGCTGAGTGCATGGTCGTGGGCGAGGATCTGGGCACCGTCGCCAAAGGATTCCGCAGCCGCATGAGCCAGGCCAACATCCTGGGGATGCGGGTGCTGTGGTTCGAGCGCAATGGCGTCGACTTCGCCCCGCCCGCAGCCTACCCGCCGTTGTCGGCCGCCTGCGTCGCGACCCATGACCTTGCGACGCTCGCGGGCTGGTGGCGCGGGGCGGACATCGCCGAACTGCTGTCGCTGGGCCTAAGGACGCTCGCGCAGGCGGAAGACGCGATCGCCGGCCGCCGCGCCGACAAGCGGGCGCTCGTGGCGGCGCTTCTCGCCGCCGGCCTGATCGGCGTCGCGCCGACCGACGACGCCCCGCTCGACGATGCGACGGCGGCCGCGGTGCACGCCTTCATCGGCGGCGCCGGATCGCTGCTGGCGAGCGCGCAAGTCGACGATCTTGCCGGCGACGTGGTCGCCACCAACCTGCCCGGCACCGACAAGGAGCGGCCGAACTGGCGCATCAAGGCCGGCGCCGACGTGGCAAGCCTTTTCGCAGGAACGCGCGCCCGCGCGATCCTGAAGGCGCTCGCCAAGGGACGGACGGGCGGCGTCTCGCCGCCCTGAAGGGGACGGACCGGCGGCGTCTCGCCGCCCTGAAGGCGCGCGAGACGCGCGCCGTCCGTTGGACGGCTTGGGGCGCGATGAGTCTTGGACAAAGCGCGCACGCCCCCTCATCCGACCGCTCACAGGGGCGCCCCCGGGTCTTCGCCCGGGGCAGGCTCTTTCCCGGCGGGGAGAGGGGAATTCCGGCCGGGCCATACAACCCGGCCGGCCCCGGGCTCGCGCCCTCGTTTTCGTCCGCCTGTTCTTTCCCTGTTCCGCTCCGAAATCGCCTGATAATTCCCTGTTCCGGTCGTTTGAAATTCCCTGTTCCGCGCCCGCTCCGACCCACAACCGGTTGATTGTAATTGCGGCAACGCCATGACATTGCAGGACTTTCCGGAACGGAGCGCCGACCGCAGCGAAAAAAATTCCCTGCTAGCAGGGAATTCGGATTGTCGAGAAACGGGCGTCTTTCGACGCCCTATGCTGGGAGAAGGGACAGTCCTGAAAGGCCGCTCAGTACAGGCCGGTGAACTCGTAGACGCCGATGACGACGAACACGGCCGCGGTCTTCAGGACCGTGACGGCGAAGATATCCTTGTAGGACTGGCGATGGGTGAGGCCGGTAACCGCCAGCAGCGTGATCACCGCGCCGTTGTGCGGCAGCGTGTCCATGCCGCCGCTCGCCATCGCGGCGACGCGGTGCAAGACCTCCATCGGAATTCCGACCGCGTTCGCGGCTTCGATGAAGTCCTTCGACATCGCCGCGAGCGCAATCGACATGCCGCCCGAGGCCGAGCCGGTGATGCCGGCGAGCGAGGTGACGGTGACCGCCTCGCGCACCAGCGTATTGGGGATGCCGCCGAGCGCGTCGCGAATGGCGAGGAAGCCGGGCAATGAGGCGATGACGCCGCCGAAGCCGTATTCGCTCGCCGTGTTCATCGCCGCGAGCAGAGCGCCCGCCACCGCCAGCTTGCTGCCCTCGGCGAAGGTCTTCGACACGGGCCGCCAGGCGAACAGGAAGACCATCAGGATGCCCGCGAGCAGGGCGCCCTCGACCGCCCAGACCGCGCGGATCGGCGGGACCGGCGTCGGGATCGCGTGGTCCAAGGCGAGCTTAAGGTCGTAGCTCGATCCATAGGCCCAATCGATGAGGCCGGTGAACACGCCGGGGAAGCCGCCGAGCGCGATGTTGAGGAAGAACGTCACGATGAGCGGCAGGAAGGCGATCCAGGGCGAAGCCAGATGGGTCGTGTCGATCGGCGGCGGCTCGTTGATATGGCCTTCGCCGTAGCCCTCCCCGCTCGCCCGGGCGCGGCGCTTCTGCCATTCCAGATAGGTCATGCCGCAGACAAGGATGAAGATGGCGCCGACGATGCCAAGGATCGGCGCGGCGCCGGTCGTCGTCTTGAAGTAGGTGGTCGGGATGATGTTCTGGATCTGCGGGGTGAATGGCAGCGAGTCCATGGTGAAGGAGAAGGCGCCGAGGGCGATCGTGCCGGGGATCAGGCGCTTCGGGATGTCGGCGGCGCGGAAGAGCTCGGCGGCGAATGGATAGGCGGCGAACACCACGACGAACAGCGACACGCCGCCGTAAGTCAGCACCGCGCACACCAGCACGATCGCCAGCATCGCCTGGTTCTTGCCGACGCCGCGGATGATCGTCGCGACGATCGACTTGGCGAAACCGGAGAGCTCGATCACCTTGCCAAAAACAGCGCCGAGAAGGAAGACCGGAAAGTAGAGCTGGGCGAAGCCCACCATCTTCACCATGAAGAGATTGGTGAAGGCGGCGGGCACGGCGTGCGGGTCGGTGAGAAACACGGCGCCCATTGCGGCGATGGGCGCGAACAGGATCACGCTAAAGCCGCGATAGGCGACGAACATCAGGAAACACAGCGCCGCCAGCGCAATCAGAAAATCCATGGGCCCCTCCTGGCTCACGCGTTGAATTGCGGCGCAATCTGAGGCCGGGCGATAGCGGACGCAAGGGAACGCGCTGCGTCATAATCGCGCGATCCGTCGCGACGGAACGCCGCGCCTACGCGCCGGCGACGCTGCGGCCGGCGAGCGCCCCGAGCAGAATGAACGCGCAGCCGATCGCGGCTGCAACGGTCAGGCGCTCGCCGAGCCAAATCGCGCCGGCGATGGCCGCAAAGACGCTTTCCACCGACAGAATCAGCGCCGCCTCGGCTGGCGGCGTGTAGCGCTGCGCGATGATCCGCATCGTATAGCCGAGCGCGCCCGAAACGAGGCCGGCGAACAGGATCGCCGGCGCCGCGGCAAGGAAGACTGCGGGCGGCGCCGCCCTCTCGAAGACAGCGGACGCGACGGCGGCGAGAAACGCGCACACCGCATATTGCGAAAATGCAAGCGTCAGCGGTCGCTCGGTCTTGACGAGAAAGATCGGCGTGAGCGCGATTCCGGTCGCCCATGCAAGGTCGGCGACCAGCATGAGCCCGTCGCCGATGGTCGGCGGCCGGGTCGGTCCGCCGCCGGTCGCGAGCAGCCAGGCCCCAATCAGCGAGACCGCGCCGGCGACAAGCGCGATCGCCCGCGGACGCTGCCGCGACAGAGCCCAGACGACAAATGGCGTCAGGACGACATAGCAGGCGGTGAGAAAGCCGCCGTTGGTGGCGCTGGTTGTCGCAAGGCCCGCCTGCTGCAGGCTCGCGCCGAGAAACAGCATGAGGCCGATGGCGGCCGCCAGACGCCAGGCGTGCGGCGAAACAGGCGACTGCGTGCGCGCGCCGCCCTTCAAGCAACGCCAGCGGCGCGACCGCAAGCGCGGACACGGCGAAGCGCGCCGCAACGAAGGTCAATGGCGGCAGCGCGCCGATGTCCTTCTGAACGACGAACGTGACGCCCCAAATGGCGGAAGTGGCGAGCAGCAACGAGTTCGGAGCCGAGGCGGCTGAGGCCGCCCGCTCCGACCGTTGTGCGCGACAAGAATCAGACCTGCTCGATCTCTGTCAGCGTACCTACGAAGTCCTTGGGATGCAGGAACAGCACCGGCTTGCCGTGCGCGCCGATCTTCGGCTCGCCGTCGCCGAGCACACGAGCGCCCGCGGCTTTCAGCTTGTCGCGCGCGGCAATAATGTCCTCCACTTCGAAGCACATGTGATGCATGCCGCCGTCCGGATTCTTCTCCAGGAATTTCGCGATCGGCGACTTGTCTCCGAGCGGATGCAGGAGCTCGATCTTGGTGTTCGGCAGTTCGACGAACACGACCGTGACGCCGTGGGCGGGAACCGGGTGCGGTTCCGACACTTTGGCGCCGAGCGTCTGGCGATAGGTGTTCGCCGCCTTCTTGAGGTCGGGGACAGCGATGGCGACGTGGTTCAGTTTTCCGATCATGGGTCTGCTCCTGTCCGCCGGAACGAGACTGGGCTTGGCGAGGCCAATACCGAATTCGGGGCCGCGGTTCCGGCTGTCGCGCAGCGCGCCGTTCGCCGATCACCTCCCTATACCTCCACCACGAGCGCATGCACCTGCGGCTTCTTGCCCCAGACGGCGCCGACCGAGGCGCGCACGCCGCGCTCGATGGCGGTCGACACGAAATCCGCGTCGCGCCGCTTGCCCCGCGGCAGGCTCTCGAAGACTTCGAAAATTGCCGCGTCGATGATCTCGTCGAACCCGGCGCCGTCGCGCGTGCGCTCAGGCAGGCCCGCGATCATCACGTCCGGGTCGCCCGCCATCTCGCCCGTCGGCGTCAGCGCGACGGCGATCGAGACGACGCCCGCGAACGATAGCCGCCGTCGTTGACCGACGCAGTCTTGCTGGCTCGGTAGAAGAATGTCGCCGTCTTTGAGGCGGCGGCCGTGGTCGATCCGCCCGATCGTCGTCAGTTCGCCTGGCGCGAAACGGACGAGATCGCCATTGAAGGCGCGCCGCACCTGCGGCACGCCCTGCGCCCTGGCGAAAGCGGCGTGCTCGGTGAGATGGACCGCCTCGCCATGCGCCGGGACCGCCATCTGCGGCCTCAGCCAGCCATACATCTTTTGCACCTCGGCGCGGCGCGGATGACCGGAGACATGCACCAGCGCATGGCGATCAGTGACGACTTCGACGCCCGCGACGGCAAAGGCGTTGACGATCTTGCCGACCGCCTTCTCGTTGCCGGGAATGGTACGCGAGGAGAAAATGACGGTGTCGCCCGCGCTCAGCTCGGCCGCCGGATGATCGTCCTCGGCCATGCGGGCGAGCGCGGCGCGCGGCTCGCCCTGGCTGCCGGTGGCGAGGGCGAGGACCTTGTCGCGCGGCAAGCGATCGAATGCGTCCATGCCAAGGAAGGGCGGCACGCCGTCGAGCATGCCGAGCTCCCGCGCCACCGCGACGACACGCTCCATCGCCCGGCCGAGAATGCAGACGTGCCGCCCAGCGGCAAAGCCGGCCTCGGCGGCCGCGCGCAGGCGGGCAACGTTGGAGGCGAAGGTGGTGACGATCACCCTGCCCTTCGCCTTGCCAATTAGATCCTTCAGCGTGGCGGCGACTTCGCGCTCGGAAGGGCTCTCGCCCTCGCGCAACACATTGGTCGAGTTGCAGACAAGCGCCAGGACGCCTTCGTCGCCGATCGCCTTCAGACGGGTCTCGTCGGTCCGTGCGCCGATGATCGGTGTCGGATCGATCTTCCAGTCGCCGGTATGGACGACGACGCCGGCCGGCGTGCGGATCGCAAGCGCCGAGCTCTCGGGGATCGAGTGGGCGACAGGCACGAACTCGACGTCGAACGGGCCGATCGTGACCCGCGCGCCGGACCGGACGATCTCGATGGGGACCTTGGGCGCCCCCGGCTCGCCGAGCCGGCGGGCCTCGGCGAGGCCGGCTGAGAAAGGCGAGGCGTAGACCCGCGCGCCGAGACTCGGCCACAGGTCCGCCAGCGCGCCGATGTGGTCTTCGTGCGCGTGCGTGATGATGATGCCGACGAGATCCTTTTTCACCTTCTCGATGAAGCCGACATCCGGCATGACGAGATCGACGCCGGGCAGGTCGTCGCCGGCGAACGCGACGCCGAGATCGATCATCAGCCACTTGCGCCTCTTCGGCGGCCCGTAGCCGTAGAGCGCGCAATTCATCCCGATTTCGCCGAGCCCTCCGAGCGCCGCGAACACAAACTCACTGTCGTCAGTCATTCACGCTGGGCCTTCCCGCACGCGTGGAACCGGTCGGCGCTGCAGGCGCCGCGTCATCCGGGTCCGGCGATATCCAGAGGTCGGCGGCCTCGATCGCCTCGGTTCCGCCCTCCCCGCGAAACAGCAATCGGCCGTCCGCGTCAAGTCCCTCGAAGGCGCCCTCCCGACGACCACGGACGCCGTCGACCCTGACGACGGTTCCGAGTTCCCGCCGCATATTCGAGCCACGCGGTGCGAACGGCCGGAAATCCCTCGCCCCGCGCCCAGGCCTCGAGCGCCTCGTCGAACCGCGCGGCCAGCCGCTCGAGGAGCTCGGAGCCCTCGACCACGCCGCCGTCGTCGCGCGCGAGCGTCGCGGTCGGATAGCCGACCCCCTCCGGCGCGTGCAGGCAATTGACGCCGATCCCGACCACACAGGCGAGCCTGCGGTCGGGAAGCGCCGAGCCCTCGAGCAGCATGCCGGCGCATTTCGCGCCCCCGATGACGAGATCGTTCGGCCATTTGAGACGCGCCCGCCCCGCGCCAAGCTCCCGAGCCGCGCGGACGAGGGCGACGCCGGCCACGAAGCCCAATTGCGGCGAGCGGGCTTGCGAGCAAGGATCGATGAGCAACGCGCTCGCATGCAGATTGCCCCGGGGCGACACCCAACTCCGGGCTCGGCGGCCGCGACCCGCGCTCTGCTCGCCAGCGACGATCCACAGCCGACCGGGATCGCCGGAGGCGGCTCGGCGGCGCGCCTCGGCGTTGGTGGAGTTGATCGTGTCGAGACGGTCGATCCGCCAACCAAACGGCGCGGCCCCCCGCGTGGCGTCAATGCTCAAAACAGCGTTTGCGCCGCCGCCATGGCGGCGTCGGTCAAGAGCGAGGGAGCAAGGATGAAAGCGATGATGAGGACCGCCGCCAAGGCCAGCACGCTACGGGCGACGACACCCGCCTGGTCGAACGCCACGGCAGGCTCGTCGAAATACATCACTTTGACGATCCGCAGATAATAGTAGGCGCCCACCGCGCTGAACAGCACGCCGATAACGGCAAGACCGTAGAGATCGGCCTTGATCGCCGCGGCGAACACATAGAACTTGCCGAAGAAGCCGGCGAGCGGGGGAACTCCGGCAAGCGAGAACATCATCGTCGCGAGGAAAAACGCCATCACCGAATCCGTGCGGGCGAGGCCGGCCAGATCGCTGATCGTCTCCACGGCGACGCCGTCGCGCCGCATCGACAGGATCGCGGCGAAGGTGCCGAGCGTCATGACGACGTAGATCGACATGTAGACGATCACGCTCTGCGCGCCCTCGACGGTGCCGGCGGCGAGGCCGACGAGCGCAAAGCCCATGTGGCCGATCGACGAATAGGCCATCAGTCGCTTGATGTTGCGCTGGCCGATGGCGGCGAAGGCGCCGAGCCCCATCGAGGCGATCGACACGAACACCAGGATCTGCCGCCAGTCGCCGGCGATTCCCGGGAAGGCGGAAAAGACGACGCGCACCAGCACCGCCATCGCCGCGATCTTGGGCGCCGTCGCGAAGAACGTGGTCACCGGGGTCGGCGCGCCCTCGTACACGTCGGGCGTCCACATATGGAACGGCACCGCCGAGATCTTGAAGGCGAGGCCCGCCAGCACGAAGACCAGACCGAACAGCACACCCATATTGTGATGATCGTGCACCGCCGCCGCGACGGCGCTGAAGGTCACTGAGCCCGCATAGCCGTAAATTAGCGACACGCCGTAAAGCAGCATGCCGGACGACAACGCCCCGAGGACGAAATATTTCAGGCCGGCCTCGGTCGCGCGCAGGTCGTGGCGGCGGTAGGCCGGAAGCACGTAGAGCGCGAGGCTCATCAGCTCGAGGCCGAGATACAGCGCGATGAAGTCGTTCGCGGCGATCAGCATCAGCATGCCGAGGGTCGAGAGCAGGATCAGCACCGGGAACTCGAAGCCCGCGATCCGCTCCTTGCGCATGAATTCGAGCGACAGGAGCAGCGTCACCAGCGAGCCGATGAGGGCGAGCCCGCGCATGAATTGGGTGAACGGGTCGTCGGCGAAGGCGCCGTAAAAGGTGATCCCCATCGGGCGCGTCTTCCACACGGCGATGAGGAAGACGATGCCGAGCAGCGCGACGGAGGCCTCGGTGACAACACTATAGGCGCGCTCGCCGCGCAGCGCGCCGTAGAGCACAAGCAGAAGCGTTCCCAGCGCAAGGACGGCCTCGGGCAGGACAACCGGGAGAGAGAGGGCCGTTTCGTGCATGGATCGCTCGTTCTCTTGATCGGGTTCAGCCGGCGCGCCGTCACAGCCCGGCGGTCTTGGTCGCCGTGACGGCGTGCTCGAAGCTCTTCAGGATCACGTCGATCGAGGCGGAGCTCGCGTCGATCACCGGCTGCGGATGCACGCCGTAGTAGATAACCAGCAGGCCGATCGGCAGGACCGTGGCGATCTCGCGCGGCCCCAGGTCGACGATCGACTGCAGGCTCGCCTTCTCGATCACGCCGAACACGATGCGCCGGTAGAGATAGAGCGCGTAAGCCGCCGACAGGATGACGCCTGTCGTGGCGAGTAACGCGACCCAGGTGTTGGACTGGAACGCGCCGATCAGGGTTAGGAACTCGCCGACGAATCCCGACGTGCCCGGCAGGCTGATATTGGCCAAGGTGAACAGCATGAAGGTCAGCGCATAGAGCGGCATCCGCTGCACGAGACCGCCGTAGGAAGCGATCTCGAGGCTGTGCGTCCGGTCATAGACGAAGCCGACACAAAGGAAAAGCGCGGCAGAAACCAGACCGTGGCTGATCATCACGTAGACGGCGCCCTGGACACCCTGCGCGTTGGCGGCGAAAATACCCATCGTCACAAAACCCATATGGGCGACCGACGAATAGGCGACCAGCTTCTTCATGTTGTCCTGCGCGAGCGCCACCAGCGAGGTGTAGATGATCGCGATCACCGACAACGTATAGATGAGCGGTGTGAAGTAGTGCGAGGCGTCAGGGAACATAGGCAGAGAGAAGCGGATGAAGCCGTAGCCGCCCAGCTTGAGCAGGATCGCCGCCAGGATGACCGATCCGGCCGTCGGCGCCTCGACGTGGGCGTCAGGCAACCAGGTGTGGACCGGCCACATCGGCAACTTGACCGCGAACGACGCGAGGAAGCCCAGCCACAGCCAAGTCTGCATCCTGGGATCGAATGCCGTCTTGAGCAGCACCGTAATGTCGGTCGTGCCGGCGGTCCAGTACATCGCCATGATGGCGAGCAGCATCAGCACGGAACCGGTGAAGGTGTAGAGGAAGAACTTGAACGCCGCATAGACGCGATTGCCGTGGCCCCAGATCCCGATGATCAGGAACATCGGGATCAAGGTGCCTTCGAAGAACAGGTAGAACAGCAGGAGGTCGAGCGCGACGAACGCGCCGACCATCAGCGTCTCGAGCGCGAGGAAGGCGATCATATATTCCTTGACCCGCATCTCGATGTTCCACGACGCCGCGATGGCGATCGGCATCAGGAACGTCGTCAGCAGGACGAAGGGTATGGAAATGCCATCGACGCCAAGCTTGTAAAGGATGACGTGAGAGAACCAATCGTGCTGTTCGAGCAGCTGGAAGCCGGGCTGCGACGAATCGAAGCGGCCCCAGGCGACGAGACTCAGGACGAAGGTGATGAGAGTGGCGGACAGCGCAACCCAGCGCGCGTTGCGACGCGTCGCCTCGGTGTCTCCCGGCAGAAGCAGGATGAACGCCGATCCGATCAGCGGCAGGATCAAAAGGCTCGAGAGGATCCAGGAACCGGACATCAGCGAACCCCCCAGAACAGATACCAGGTCGCGAATGCGGCTGCGCCGAGCAGCATCGCGAAGGCATATTGATAGACGTAGCCGGACTGCAGACGGACGGCGCCGCGGGTCACGTCGAGAACCCGGGCCGACACGCCGTCCGGCCCGAGGCCGTCGATGACCGCGCCGTCGCCGCCCTTCCAGAGCGCGCGGCCGACGGCGAAGGCCGGGCGAACGAACAGGAAGTCGTAGAGCTCGTCGAAGTACCACTTGTTGAGCAAGAAGCGGTACAGCGCCGGGAAGATCGCGGCGAGCCGCTCGGGCGCTTTCTTGTCGACGACGTAGAGGTAGATCGCGACGAGAAGGCCGATGATCATGAGCAGGGTGGGCGACAGATCCACCAGCGCAGGGACATGCTCAATCCGCTCGAGGATGTCGTTCTCCTGTCCGAGGAACAACGAATTGCGCCAGAAGTCCGTGTAGCCCGCGCCAATGAACCAGTGGCGGAACGCTACGCCACCGAACGTCGCGCCGAGCCCCAGAATGGCTAGCGGGATCAGCATGACCATCGGGGATTCATGTGCCCTACCGTCGCCGTGACCGTGGCCATGGTCGTCGTGGGCGTGCCCATGATCGTCATGCGCCTCGGCCGGCAGCCACGACGAGAACTGGCCGCGCTCGCCGAAGAACGTCATGAAAATCAGGCGCCAAGAATAGAACGAGGTGAGACCCGCGGCAAGATTCACGCACCAGAAGGCGTATACCGAACCGTAGCGCTGCGAAATGAAGGCCGCCTCGATGATCGGGTCCTTCGATATGAAGCCGGCGAAGCCGATGTCGGTGAACGGGATGCCGACGCCGGTAATGGCGAGAGTGCCGATGATCATCATCCAGAAGGTGAATGGGATCTCATTCCTGAGCCCGCCCATCCGACGCATGTCCTGCTCGTGATGCATCGCCGTGATGACCGAGCCGGCCGTCAGGAAGAGCAGCGCCTTGAAGAAGGCGTGGGTGAACAGATGGAAGATGCCGAGGCTGTAGCCGCCGACCCCAAGGCCCGTGAACATGTAGCCGAGTTGCGAGCAGGTCGAATAGGCGATGACCCGCTTGATGTCGTTTTGCACCAAAGCGACGGTCGCGGCGAAGAACGCCGTGGTCGCGCCGACGATCAGCACCACGCTCAGCGCCGCGGGCGACAGCTCGAACAGCGGCGACAGGCGCGCCACCATGAACACGCCGGCGGTCACCATCGTCGCGGCGTGGATGAGGGCGGAAACGGGCGTCGGGCCCTCCATCGCGTCGGGCAGCCAGGTGTGGAGCAGGAACTGCGCCGACTTGCCCATCGCGCCCATAAACAGAAGCAGGCAGGCGATCGTCCAGGCGTCCCAGTCGAGGCCGATGAAATGCACGGTCTTGCCGGCGACTCCGGGGGCGGCGGCGAAAACCTGGTCGAGGGTCACCGAGCCGGTCAGCGTGAACGTCATGAAGATGCCAAGCAAGAAGCCGAAGTCGCCGATGCGATTAACGACGAAGGCCTTGATCGCCGCCGCGTTGGCGGAGGGCTTCTCGTACCAGAAGCCGATCAGGAGGTAGGACATGAGGCCGACCCCCTCCCAGCCGAAAAACATCTGCACCAGGTTGTCGGCCGTCACCAGCATCAGCATGGCGAAGGTGAACAGCGACAGATAGGCGAAGAAGCGCGGCCGCGACGGGTCGTCGGACATGTAGCCGATCGAATAGACGTGCACGACGAACGACACCGTGGTGACCACCACCAGCATCACCGCCGTCAGCGTGTCGATGCGCAAGGCCCACACCACGTCGAGCTTGCCCGAGATGAACCAGTTGGCGACCGGGATGTGCGCGTCCGCACCGCCGGCGACCTGGAAGAAGGCAATCCAGGACAGGAGAAAGCAGATCCCGAGGAACCCGGAGGTGACGTACTCCGACGGGCGCGCTCCGATCCAAGGGCCGAAAATGCCTGCGATCAGGAAGCCGAGGAGCGGCAGAAAGACGATCAGGTCGTACATAGCCCCTCAGCCCTTCAGCGAATTGATGTCTTCGACCGCGATCGAGCCGCGGTTGCGGTAATAGGCGACAAGGACTGCAAGGCCGATCGCCGACTCCGCCGCAGCCACGGTCAGGACGAACAGCGCGAAGGCCTGGCCCGTCAGGTCGCCCTTGAAGGTCGAGAAGGCGACGAGGTTGATGTTGACCGCAAGCAAGATCAGTTCGACCGACATCAGGATGATGATGATGTTCTTGTGGTTGAGGATGATGCCGGCGACGCCGATCGTGAACACGATCGCCGCGAGGATCAGATAGGCGGAGAGGTCCATGGGATCGATCCTTCAGATGCCGACGCGCGAGGGGACCTTGCGCAGCTCGACCGCGGTCTCGGGCGTGCGCGCCACCTGGGCGCCGACATCCTGACGCTTGACGCCCGCCTTGTGATGCAGCGTGAGGACGATCGCGCCGATCATCGCGGTGAGCAGGATCATCCCCGCCGCCTGGAAGTAGTAGAAATAGCGGGTATAGAGCACTTCGCCGAGCGCTGCGGTGTTGGAGAGCGTGCCCGAAGGCGTGGCAGCCGCGGCGGCGTTCGGGGAGACGGCCCAGCCCGAGACGACCCAGACAAGTTCGGCGCCGACGACGAAGGCGATCAGCAGGCCCTGCGGCAGGTATTCGACGAACCCCTGCTTCATGCGGGCAAAGTCGACGTCGAGCAGCATGACGATGAACAGGAAGAGCACTGCCACCGCGCCGACATAGACGACGATCAGGATCATCGCGAGGAACTCTGCCCCCAGGATGAGGAAGAGCCCCGCCGCGCAGACGAAGGCGAGGATCAGGAACAGCACGGAGTGAACCGGGTTCCGGGCAAAAATGACCGCGAACGCCGATCCGACCAGGATCGTTCCGAAAATCCAGAAGAATACCGCTTCGGCCATATCCTCAGCCTCTTCAAAGCCACGCCCCGCGTGCCTCCCGCGAACGGGAAACGTCACCACCAAGCCCCCGGGATGAGGGTCGCCGCCCTCATCCACGATTGCCCTTCATCCCAGCTCTCCCTCGCGACCGCTCCGTCGCGAGAACGAGGTCACCGATACGGCGCATTCATTCCGATGTTGCGCGCGAGTTCGCGCTCCCACCGGGCCCCGTTCGCGAGCAGCCGGTCCTTGTCGTAGAACAGCTCCTCGCGGGTTTCGGTGGCGAATTCGAAATTCGGTCCCTCGACGATCGCGTCCACCGGGCAGGCCTCCTGGCAGAAGCCGCAATAGATGCACTTCGTCATGTCGATGTCGTACCGGGTCGTCCGCCGGGTGCCATCGTTGCGCCGTGGTCCCGCCTCGATGGTGATCGCTTGCGCCGGGCAGATCGCTTCGCACAGTTTGCAGGCGATGCAGCGCTCCTCCCCGTTGGGATAGCGCCTGAGGGCGTGCTCCCCGCGAAAACGCGGCGAGAGCGGCGACTTCTCGTGCGGATAGTTGAGCGTCACCTTCGGCTTGAACATATATTGGATCGACAGCGCAAAGGCCGCGAAAAATTCGGCGAGGAATAGCGAGCGGGCGGATTGCGCGAGCCTGAGAGCCATGGTCTTCTCCTCCCTTAGCCGCCCGCCACGTTGGCGCCGAGGCCGGTGAACTCGAGCACGGCGGCGACCAGAACCACCATGAACAGAGAAATCGGCAGGAAAACTTTCCATCCGAGCCGCATCAGCTGGTCATAGCGATAGCGTGGCACGAAGGCTTTCACCATCGAGAAACAGAACACCACGCTCCACGCCTTGAACAGGAACCAGAAGATCCCCGGGATCCAAGTGAACGGCGGGAACGGCAGAGGCGACAGCCAGCCGCCAAGAAACAGCACTGTCGTCATCGACGACATGGTCAGCACTGCGACCAACTCGGTAAGGAACTGCAGCAGGAAGAGCGAGGCGGAATATTCGACTGAATATCCGGCGACGAGCTCGGATTCGGCCTCCGCCAGGTCGAAGGGAGGGCGATTGGTCTCCGCCAGCGCCGAGACGAAGAAAATGATGAACATCGGCAGGAGCGGGAGCCAGTACCAGCCGAGGAAACCGAACCGCGTATCTTGCGCCCGGACGATGTCGGACAGGTTCAGCGATCCGGCGCACATCAGAACCGTCACGATGACGAAGCCGATTGACACCTCGTAGGAGACCATCTGCGCCGCTGCGCGAAGCGCAGACAGCAGCGGGTACTTCGAGTTGGACGCCCAGCCGGCCATGATGATGCCGTAGACGCCAAGCGACGAGATCGCAAACAGATAGAGGATGCCGACATTGATGTCGGCGATAACCCAGCCGTCGGCGACCGGCATGACCGCCCAGGCCGCGATCGCCAGGATCACCGACACCAACGGCGCCATGAGGAACACGCCCTTGTTGGCGCTCGCCGGGATGACCGGCTCCTTGACGATGAACTTGCCGAAATCGGCGAAAGGCTGCAGCACGCCCCACGGGCCGACCACGTTCGGGCCGCGCCGAATGTGGACCGCGCCCCAGATCTTGCGTTCGAGATAGATCAGCACAGCCGTCGACAACAGCAGGCAGACCAGCATCACGAGGCTCTCGATGATGTAGCGCAGCGCCGTCCCGATACTGCTTTCATGCATCCAGTGGCCGAAAGCAGCAAAATAGCCGCCGCCAATCAGAAACCACAGCAGTCCCACGACGATGACGGCCGCCACAAGCGCGGCCCCGAGGAGGATCGCTATGAGGTTCGACGAGGAGTTGGGTCGGGTTGGCGATGCGCTGCTCATCGACGCCTATTCCGCGGCTTGACGCGCCCGGCCCTGCGCCAGGGCCGAGCATTCGGCCATGACGCGCGAGGCGCGCGCGATCGGGTTGGTGAGATAGAAATCCTCGACGGGCGACCGGAACGGCGCCCGGTCGACCCCGCCGCCGAGCGCCGCGACCGCCGTGAGCGAGGCCGGATCGGCCGGGGCCGCCTGATCGAACCGCACGAGATGCGGATAGGCGGCCGCGAGCGCCGCGCGCAGTTGCGCCAGCGAGTTGTACGGCAGCTTCGCCGCGAGCGCGTCGGAAAGCGCGCGCAGGATCGACCAGTCCTCACGCCCGTCGCCGGGCGGGAACACGGCGCGATCGGCGAACTGCGGCCGGCCCTCGGTGTTGACGTAGATGCCGGTCTTTTCAGTGTAGGCGGCTCCCGGCAGAATGACGTCGGCGCGGTGAGCGCCGCGGTCGCCGTGCGTCCCGACGTAGACGACGAAGGCGCCGGGCTCGATCGCGATCTCGTCGGCGCCGAGATTGAACAGAAGATCGAGCGCGCCCGCTTTCGCCATCGACAGCGCATCGAGGCCGCCTTCGCCCGGCACGAGGCCGAGATCGAGGCCGCCAACGCGCGACGCCGCATGATGCAGAACGTTGAAGCCGTTCCAGCCGTCCTTGACGACGCCGAGCGACTGCGCCGATTTGACTGCGGCCGCCAGGATCGACTCGCCGTCAGCCCTCGCGAACGCGCCCACGCCAAGAATGAACATCGGCTTGTTCTTGGCCGCCGGGGGGTGATCGGCGAAGCCGGCCAACGTCTCCGGTCCAGTGCCCAGGTAATTGTAATTGTACGTCAGATCGGCCTGCTCGCCGATGACGCCCATCAGCGCGCCGCCTTTCAGCCAGCGCTTGCGGATGCGCGCGTTGAGCACTGGCGCTTCAAGGCGCGGGTTCGAGCCAATGACCAGGATCGCGTCGGCCGCGTCGATTCCTGCGACAGTGGAGTTGAACAGGTAGGAGGCGCGGCCGAACTTGGGGTGGAGCTTCGAGCCGTCCTGACGGCAGTCGAGGTTCAGCGAGCCGAGTTTGGCGATCAGGCCCTTGAGGGCGAACATCTCCTCGACCGAGGCGAGATCGCCGGCGATGGCGCCGATCCGGGCCGGCGCGGCGGTCTTCGCCTTGGCCGCAATCGCGGCGAAAGCCTCCTGCCAGCTGGCCGGCCGGAGCTTGCCCTCGATCCGCACGTAGGGCCTGTCGAGCCGCTGGGTCTTGAGCCCGTCGACGATGTGGCGAGTCTTGTCGGAGATCCACTCCTCGTTGATCGCGTCGTTGACACGCGGAAGGATGCGCACGA
The DNA here is from genome assembly GCA_963822215.1 of uncultured Alphaproteobacteria bacterium. Lineage (GTDB taxonomy): Bacteria > Pseudomonadota > Alphaproteobacteria > Rhizobiales > Beijerinckiaceae > Roseiarcus. The sequence goes on along the minus strand of CAWGGX010000009.1, from coordinate 831,868 downwards.
CCTCGCGGCCGCGCGAGTTGATCCGGATCGCCGATCCCAGCGCGTCCATGACGTCGACTGATTCCGTCTTGGCGAATTCCCACGGACGGGCGTGAAACGCCGTCGGCTTCGCGGTCAGCGCGCCGACCGGGCAGAGGTCGACAACATTGCCCTGCAGCTCCGAACTCAGAGCGCTTTCGAGATAGGAGGTGATCTCCATGTCCTCGCCGCGGCCGATCGCGCCGAGTTCCGGAACGCCGGCGACCTCGGTGACGAAGCGCACGCAGCGCGTGCACTGGATGCAGCGGTTCATCACCGTCTTGACCAGCGCCCCGATATACTTGTCCTCGACCGCCCGCTTGTTTTCGGCGAAGCGCGACGAATCCGCGCCGTAGGCCATCGCCTGGTCCTGCAGATCGCACTCGCCGCCCTGGTCGCAGATGGGGCAGTCGAGCGGATGGTTGATGAGCAGGAACTCCATCACCCCCTGGCGCGCTTTGCGCGCCATCGGCGAATTGGTGAGCACGACCGGCGGCTCGCCGTTCGGGCCGGGACGCAGATCCCGGACCGCCATCGCGCAAGACGCTGTCGGCTTGGGCGGGCCGCCCTTCACCTCGACGAGGCACATGCGGCAGTTGCCGGCGATCGACAGCCGCTCGTGGAAGCAAAAGCGCGGCACTTCCGCGCCGGCCGCTTCGCAGGCCTGAAGCAGCGTGTATTCGGCGGGAACGTCGACTTCCTTGCCGTCGATGTTGATCTTGCTCATGCGCCTCTCGCCCCGTGACCGGACCGCCGATAGGCGAGCGTATCGATGACTGCAACCCCGTGGATCGTTGCGCCCTCGAGCCGGGCAAATTCCATCGCGCGCCTCATCGGGCCGCCTCCAGCTTTTCGACGCGGCGAGTCAGTTCGGCAATCTGCTTGCGCAGATCGACATGCCCCCGGCTGGCATGGGCGGCGTAGCCGATCGCCGTCACCGTGCCCTCGCGGATCGTCTCGACCCGCTCTTCCAGAGCGTCGAAGCGCAGGTCGTGGCTAGCGACCCTCAGTCTGACCTCTTTCAGCACCGCCTCGATCTCGTCGAAGCGCGCGGAGTGCTCGTCCTGTCGGTCGCGGATATCCCGCAACATCTGCAATACCAGGTTGTCGGGCTCCTCGGCCATGTCCTACTCCGCCGCCGCGCGCACAGGCTCGCTGTGCGGATGGGCGGAGTAATCGTCGATGCGGCGCTCGATCTCCGGGCGGAAATGTGCGATGAGGCCCTGGATCGGCCAGGCCGCCGCGTCGCCGAGCGCGCAAATCGTGTGGCCTTCGACCTGCTTCGTCACGTCGAGCAGCATGTCGATCTCGCGCTTTTGCGCGCGGCCTTCGGCCATGCGGTTGACGACGCGCCACATCCAGCCTGTGCCCTCGCGGCAGGGCGTGCACTGGCCGCAACTTTCGTGCTTGTAGAAATAGGAGATGCGCGCGATGGCGCGGACGATGTCGGTCGACTTGTCCATGACAATGACCGCCGCCGTCCCGAGGCCTGAGCGCAGCTTGCCGAGCGAGTTGAAATCCATCGGGCAGTCGATGATCTGCGCGGCCGGCACGCAACGCACCGACGACCCGCCGGGGATGACGGCGAGCAGATTATCCCAGCCGCCGCGTACGCCGCCGCAATGCTTCTCGATCAGTTCGCGGAACGGGATCGACATCGCCTCTTCCACATTGCACGGCTTGTTGACATGGCCCGACACGCAGAAGAGCTTAGTGCCACTGTTGTTCGGCGCGCCGAAGCCGGTGAACCACGAGGCGCCGCGCCTCAGAATGGTCGGGGCGACGGCGATCGATTCGACGTTGTTGACCGTGGTCGGGGAGCCATAGAGCCCCATGCCGGCCGGGAACGGCGGCTTCATCCGGGGCATGCCCTTCTTGCCCTCGAGGGATTCGAGCATCGCGGTCTCTTCGCCGCAGATGTAGGCGCCGGCGCCGTGGTGCACATACAGGTCGAACGGCCAGCCGTGGATATTGTCCCTGCCGATTAGCTTCGCCTCGTAGGCCTCATCGACCGCCGCCTCAAAGCGCTCGCGCTCCTCGATGTACTCGCCGCGGAAATAGATGTAGGCGGCCTCGGCGCCCATGGCGAACGAGGCGACCAGCGCGCCTTCGATCAGCACATGCGGATCGTTGCGCAGGATCTCGCGGTCCTTGCAGGTGCCCGGCTCGGATTCGTCGGCGTTGATGACGAGATAATGCGGCCGCTTCGGGTCGATGGTCTTGGGCATGAACGACCACTTGAGCCCGGTCGGGAAGCCGGCCCCGCCGCGCCCGCGCAAGCCCGAAGCCTTCATTTCGGCGATGATCCAGTCGCGTCCCTTGTCGATCAGGGCCTTCGTGCCGTCCCAATTGCCGCGCGCACGTGCGCCCTTCAGGCTGCGGTCGCCGAGGCCGTAGAGATTTGTGAAGATGCGGTCCTTGTCATCCAGCATCGCTCAAACCCTCGTCTTCTCGTCGGCGTGCGCCGCTCCGCGGCCATCCGCGCCGTAGAGCGACGTCAGCGCGGTGAGGCCCCCGATCGGCTCGGAGGAAACGCGGCCGATCTGCGAGCCGGTGCTGACCGGGCGGCCGGCGACGAGGTCGTCGAGCAGCTTGGCGAAATTCTCCGGCGTCAGGTCTTCGTAATAGTCGTCGTTGATCTGGACCATCGGGGCGTTGCAGCAAGCGCCAAGGCATTCGACTTCGCTCCACGAGAACAGGCCGTCGGCGGTGACATGATCCGGCGCGCCGACGCGCTTGCGCAACACATCCTTGATGTCCTCGGCGCCGCGCAGCACGCAGGGCGTCGTGCCGCAGAGTTGGACGTAATAGCGCCCGACGGGCTCTAGGTTGAACATCGTGTAGAAGGTCGCGACCTCGAGCACGCGGATCTTCGGCATGTCGAGCATCTCGGCGACTTTCTCGATCGCCGGCTTCGACAGCCAATAGTCGTTCTGCTTCTGGGCGCGCCACAGAAGCGCGATCACCGCCGAAGCCTGCCTACCGGGCGGATATTTGGCGATTTGCTTCTCAGCCCACGCTTTGTTGTCGGGCGTGAACTCGAAGCTGTCGGGTTGCTTCTCGGCAAGGCGGCGGACGGACATGGGCTAGACAATCCAGGCGTCGAAACCGGCGGGACGGCGCGTCATCGGCCGCCCCCGCGCGTATCGTTGAAGACAAGATAGAGCGCGACCATCGCGATCCCGATGACAATCCCGAGATCGGTTCGCGGCTGGACGAGCGGCTCCCCCACCGCGAGCCGCATGCCGCCCACCAGGACGACGAACGACGCCGCGCCCGAGACGATCAGGGACGCGCGGTTCTTGAGCGACTCGACAACGGTCACCGGTCGACCTCCCCGAACACGATGTCGAGAGAGCCGAGAATGGCGGTGACGTCGGCGAGCATGTGCTTGCGGCAAAGGAAATCCATCGCCTGCAGGTGCGCAAAGCCCGGCGCGCGCAGTTTGCACCGATAGGGCTTGTTGGTGCCGTCCGACACCAGATAGACGCCGAACTCGCCCTTCGGCGCCTCGACCGCCGCGTAGACCTCTCCGGCCGGCACCTTGTAGCCCTCGGTATAGAGCTTGAAGTGATGGATCAGCGCCTCCATCGACGTCTTCATATCGCTGCGCTTGGGCGGAACGACCTTGCCGTCGTCGCTGGAAATCGGACCGTCGCCGCCATGCGACTTCAATTTCTCGCAGCACTGTTTCATGATATGCGCCGACTGGCGCATCTCTTCCATGCGGATGAGGTAGCGGTCGTAGCAGTCGCCGTTCTTGCCGACGGGGATGTCGAACTCCATCTCCTCATAGCACTCGTAGGGCTGCGCCTTGCGGAGGTCCCACGGCGCGCCGGAGCCGCGCACCATCACGCCCGAGAAACCCCAGGCCCAGGCGTCTTCGAGCTTCACCACGCCGATGTTGACGTTGCGCTGCTTGAAGATGCGGTTGCCGGTGAGCAGGGTCTCGAGGTCGTCGCAGACTTTGAGAAACGGATCGCAGAATTCGTAGATATCGTCGATCAGCTTCGGCGGCAGGTCCTGATGCACCCCGCCCGGGCGAAAATAGGCGGCATGCATCCGCGAGCCGCTGGCCCGTTCGTAGAACACCATGAGCTTCTCGCGTTCCTCGAAGCCCCAGAGCGGCGGGGTCAGCGCGCCGACGTCCATCGCCCCGGTGGTGACACAGAGCAGATGCGACAGGAGCCGCCCGATCTCGCAATAGAGTACGCGGATGAGCTGCCCGCGGCGCGGAACTGTGATGCCGAGCAGGCGCTCGACCGCAAGCGCATAGGCGTGCTCCTGGTTCATCGGCGCGACATAGTCGAGCCGGTCGAGATAGGGCACGTTCTGGAGGTAGGTGCGCGCCTCCATCAGCTTCTCGGTGCCGCGATGCAATAGGCCGATATGCGGATCGACCCGTTCGACCACCTCGCCGTCAAGCTCCAGCACCAGGCGCAGAACGCCATGCGCCGCCGGATGCTGCGGCCCGAAGTTGATCGAGAAGTTGCGGAGGTTCTGTTGCTCGGTCATTGGCGCGGCCTCTCCGGTATGAGGCAATCGGCAGTAGGCAGTCGGCAGCCGGAACGCAACAGGAGAAAAGCGACCGTCATTTTACACCTCCGCCGCGCCCTGCAGGTTTCGAATCAGACTGCGCATCATTCGCCCAATCGCGTCACAGCGTGAAAGCAGGCGTTCGGCCGCCTCGAAACTCCCCAGCTTCGGTCTCTGCGTGATGATCAGATGCGTCTCCAATTCCTTAAGCGAGCCCTGCGCCGTCTTCAAGAAACTGACGTACGATCCCGTGCTGTCCCGCCCATAACCCTCGGCGATATTCGCCGGAACAGAGACTGCGGCCCGACGGATTTGCGACGTCAGCCGGAACAGCTCTTCGCGCGGCAACGTGGCCGAGAAGCTATAGGTTTCTTCCACCAAGGTCATAGCTTCCTGCCAAACTCTCAGATCTCGGTAAGACCTGATCTCAACCAACGCTGCGGCCCCGACTGCCTACTGCCTATTCCCCCCGCTCGCTTTCTCGTCGCCCGGCAGCGGCGGGCCTTCCCAGGGGCTCAAGAAATCGAACTGGCGGAATTCTTGGGGAAGGCGCACCGGCTCATAGCGCACCCGCTTTTCCTGATCGTCGTAGCGCACCTCGACGAATCCGGTCATCGGGAAGTCCTTGCGCAGCGGATGTCCGTCGAAACCGTAATCGGTGAGGATGCGCCGAAGATCGGGATGGCCGACGAACAGCACGCCGAAGAGATCGTAGATTTCGCGCTCGTACCACTCCGCGCCCCGATAGACGGCGGTCGCGCTCGCGAGCGGCGTCTCCTCGTCCGCCATCGCCTTGACGCGGATGCGACGGTCGAGCTTCGGCGACAGCAGGTGATAGACGACGTCGAACCGCTTCTCGCGCACCGGATAGTCGGCCCCGGAGATATCGGTGATCGAGACAAACATCCCGGCCGGATCGTCGCGCAGGAACGTCAGCACGTCGATGTTTCGCGCCGGATCGATCGTCAGAGTGAGTTCCCCGAAGGCGAACGTCTGCTCGATGACCGCGCCGGGCAGCGCGGCGGCGGCCTTTTCGCCGATCGTCTTCAAAAGCTCGTCCATCGATCCGTCTTTCGTCCTTCGATCGGCGGTCAGCGTTCGATCGTGCCGGTCCGGCGAATTTTCTTCTGCAGCATCAGCACGCCATAGAGCAGCGCCTCCGCGGTCGGCGGACAGCCGGGCACGTAAATGTCGACCGGCACGACGCGGTCACAGCCCCGCACAACCGCGTAGGAGTAGTGATAGTAGCCGCCGCCGTTGGCGCACGAGCCCATCGAGATGACGTAGCGCGGCTCGGGCATCTGATCGTAGACCTTGCGCAGCGCGGGGGCCATCTTGTTGGTCAGCGTTCCGGCGACGATCATCACGTCGGACTGGCGCGGGCTAGCGCGCGGCGCGAAGCCGAAGCGTTCGACGTCGAAGCGCGGCATGGAGAGCTGCATCATCTCGACCGCGCAGCAGGCGAGGCCGAAGGTCATCCACATCAGCGACCCGGTGCGAGCCCACTGGATGAGGTCATCGGTCGTCGTGACCAGAAAGCCTTTGTCGGCCAATTCGTCGTTGAGCGCGCCGAAAAATGTGTCGTTCGAGCCGACCGGCTTGCCGGTTGCCGGATCGAGTACGCCCGTCGCAGCGGGGGCGACGATTGGACCGGAACTCAATCCCATTCCAGCGCTCCCTTGTTCCATTCATAGACGAAGCCGACGGTCAGGACGGCGAGAAAGACGATCATAGACCAGAAACCGAGCAGCCCGATGTCATGGAAGACGATCGCCCAGGGAAACAGGAAGGCGACTTCAAGGTCGAAGATTATGAACAGCAGCGAGACCAAGTAAAACCGGGCGTCGAAACGCATGCGCGCGTCGTCGAACGGATCAAACCCGCATTCGTAAGGCGACAGCTTTTCCGAATCCGGCGCCTTGAAGGCGAGTAGGAAGGGCGTGACCATCAGCGCCCCGGCGATCAGGGAGCCGAGGATGACGAAAACGACCAAGGGCAAATAGTCGGAAATGAGGCTCGGCATCGGCCTGGCTCGCGGATTTGGACAAGCGCACAGGGAGCACGCGTCAGATAAACGCAGCCCCTTGCAGGATCGACGCCTATCGCAGCGCAACGAAGCATGCAAGGCGAAAGGCGCCCAATCAGCGCCAAGGCGCATGCGCGTCACACCGCTTTTCCAGCAAGCGTAGCTCCAGACCCCACGAAACCGACAAGGAGGCCGCAGGCGCCAAATTGGCTGAGGTTTGCGACAAGGGTTTGAAGGAGAAATGGCGAGAGAGACGCGATTTGAACCCTCGCCCTCCGGCGTGACAGGCTGGAAAATATGCCGCAATATCAACGGCGTTCCAAATTTCGGGCCGAATAAGCCATCAAATCCTTCAATGCGGGGCGGAGCAAAGTGATCGGCGCGCCGCCGGGCGCAACGAAAGGACCCGTTTTGCTCGTGTGCGAAATGACCCGCACACTCATAACGCAAGACAATCCAGCCTCCCGGCCGAGCGCGACGACGCTCCCTTCGAGCCGGTCGCTATCGACTGGGCGCCCCCGCACGAGCGCGACCGGCTCGACGTCGGGCCGATCGACGAGGCGCGGGCGGCGTGCTGATCAGGACTCGCCTCTCATCGCGTCAGCAGGCCGGCGTCCAGCACCAGCGCCGAGCCGGTGATGTACCGCGCGTCGTCGGAGGCGAGGAACAGCACGCTGCCGACCACGTCCTCGACCGTCACCCACGGCGTCGGCAGCAGGTTGCCGGCGGACTTTTCCGCGATCTCGATTGCGGTCGAGCCATCGAGCAGCGCCAGTCCGTCGTTGAGCGGCGTGTCAACGCCGGTCGGGTGCAGGGTGACGACCCGGACGCCCGCCGCCGCCACTTCGATCGCGAGCGACTTGGCGAGGCCGACGAGACCCCATTTAGAGGCGGCGTAGTGAGCGAGGCGCGGAAACCCGCGCAAGCCCGCGACCGACGAATTGAAAATGATCACGCCGCCGCCTCGGGCGACAAGATGGGGCGCAGCATGTTAGGCGAGCAAAAAATTACCCTTGAGATTGATGTCGAGAACCGTGTCCCACTGGTCCTCGGTGAGCTCGGTCACCGCGCCATAGGCCGCGACGCCAGCGTTGCCGAACACGATGTCGAGGCCGCCAAAGGCCGCGACCGTTTTGGCGACCGCCTCAGCAACGGCCGACTCGTCCCGGACGTCGCCGACGAGCGGCAGGAACTGGCCGCCGAATCCCGCGATCTCGTCGTGAAGCCGCTCGAGCTCGGCGCTGGAGCCAAGCGGATAGGCGGGATAGGCGAGCGATCGGGCGATGTCGAAGCCGGCGACCGCCGCGCCGGCTCGCGCGAAGGCGAGCGCCACGGCTCGGCTCTGGCCGTGCGCCGCGCCGGTGATGAACACCACCTTGTTCGAGAAATCGCGCTTCACCGCCGCCCTCGTTCCGCTCGCCGACCGACCGCGGCGCTCAGCCGAACAGAACCTCCGGCGACACCCTGTACGGCCCGAGCGAGGCGTCGGGCTCGACTTTGAGCGCGCTATTGAACAGGTTGTTGACGATCATCAGCGCGCCGAAGGCGGTGAGGTCGACGATCTCGACGTCAGTGAAATGCGCCTTCAGTCGGTCGTACAGCGCATCGGACACGCCGTTTGCGTCGAGCGCGAGCTGGCGGCCGAAGTCGGTGAGCGTCCGCGTCCTCTCGTCGAGCACGAGATGATCCGGATCCTCGCCCCACTCGACGATCGCGCGGCGCATGAAGAGCGAGCAGAGCTCGCACCGGTTGGCGCGCGAGATCGCGTTGCAGAACAGGATCGCTTCGCGCTCGCTCAGGAACGGCTTGACCCGATCGAACAGCGCATACCATTCGAGCACAGCCCTGAGCGCGACCGGCGAGTGGAGAAGCGTCGCCTTCATGTTGGTGACGACGCCATGGGCGGCGACGGTTTCGTTCCAGACCGCCTTCTGGTCTGGGGTCGCGGTCTCCAAGGTGATCGGGGCGATTCGGGACATGATCAGCTCCATGCGGGTGGGTCTGGCGGGTTCAATTTCGTGGCCGCCGAGAAGGATTTGGGTGGCGGCCGGGCTCAGACGCCCTCGAGCGCCTGGGCGATATCGGCGATGATGTCGCCCGGGTCTTCGATGCCGATCGACAGGCGCACAAAGGCCGGCGAGATGCCCGCAGCCGCCTGCTGCTCGGCATTCAGCTGGCCATGCGTCGTCGAGCCTGGATGGATTGCGAGGCTGCGCGCGTCGCCGATATTGGCCAAGTGATAGAAGAGCTTCAGACGGTCGATGAAGCCGAGCGCCGCCTTTTCGCCGCCGACCGGCTCGAACCCGACGAGACCGCCGTATCCAATGCTGAGATATTTGTCCGCGCGCTGCCGGTCGAGGCCGGTCTGCAGGCCGGGGTACACGACCTTGGCGACCTTGGGATGCGTTGCGAGGAAGTTCGCAACCTTGGCGGCGTTGTCGAAATGGCGCTGGATGCGCAGCGGCAGCGTCTCGAGGCCCTGGAGCAGCTGAAACGCGTTCTGCGGCGAAAGGCTGGGCCCAAGGTCGCGGAGCAGCGCGGCGCGGGCGCGGAGCACGTAGGCGATCGGACCGAAGAGCTCCGCCAATTGAAGATAGTTACGATTTTTGTAGCCCGGGTCCGGTCGGTGGATCAGCGGCTGGCGCTCGGGAAAATCGGCCCAGGGGAAACTGCCGCTGTCGATGATCGCGCCGCCGATCGTCGTGCCATGGCCGCCGATGTATTTGGTCGCCGAATAGACCACGACCGCCGCGCCGTGGTCGAAGGGCCTGATGGCCAGCGGCGCGGCGGTGTTGTCGATGATCAGCGGGATGCCGAGCGGCCGGCCGATCGCGGCGACTTCGGCGATGGGGAAGACCGAGAGCTTCGGGTTTGGCAGCGACTCGCCGAAATAAAGGCGGGTGCGGTCGTCGGTGGCGCGGCGGAAATTCTCCGGATCGGAGGGATCGACAAAGCGCGCCTCGATGCCGAACTGCTTCAGGCGCTCGCGGAAGAAATGGACGGTGCCGCCGTAAAGATCCGGCGAGGAGACGATGTTGTCGCCCGCTTCCACCAGGGTCAGAACGGCGAGCGCCGTCGCGGCCTGGCCGGAGGCGACGCCGAGCGCCGCTGCGCCGCCTTCGAGCGTGGCCAGCCGCTGTTCGAACGCGTCGACGGTCGGGTTGCCGACACGCGAATAGGTGAAGGCGATCTGCTCGAAGTTGACGATCTTCACCGCCGTGGCGGTGTCGGGAAAGTCGAACGAGGTCGACTGATAGATGGGGACCGCCGTGGCGGAGGTCGCCGGGTCATGCCGGAACCCGCCGCCGTGCAGAACGAGCGTGTCGACTCCCATTGCGCGGGGTTCTGTTGCGCGGGATTCTGCGGACATTGAGACTTCCTTTTCACTGCGGCTCGCGAGGCGTGAGCCGTCGACGACAAACCTGCGGGTAGCCGACCGAGACGCGCCGCTTCGATCGGCGCGGACCTTCCTTTCGGAGTCCACCGACACAGAGCTAAACACAATTTCTATCGATTCTATAGATTAAAAATCGCGCAATCAGTGGTCAGGAGCGATCGGTGTGGAGGGGAAACGCTCATCGGCCTTCGCCAAAGTTATCGTGGAATGGCGCAACGTCGACCATTGCGCCGATAAGAAATTGATTTCAATGATATTTCGGCGGGCGGTCGCGGGCCCTCAGGCGCGTGAGCCGGATCGGACCAGGGCCCAGGCGCAAGGCTGGCCGACGCCCGACAATTTGCAGCGTTTCTGTCATCGTGAAATTCACTATCTGGCCTTGATAATTCTCGCAGTAGCGGCGGCGCGCGGATCGCCGGGCGGCATCCGCTCGACGCGTTGCCGAACGGTCGCCCGGAAAATCCTCTGCAAGGCTTTGAAAATGTTGAATCCGCGCCCGGGAGGACGGATCTGCCGGCGGCCCAGGGTTCGATTTGCTGGGCGCTTACGATCGGGCTGCTCGAGAGCGATCGCCGTTCTTGGCGGCACTCAAGCCGTCACGCCGCCTCAAGCGCCTGATCGAGATCGCCGATCAGATCCGCGGGGTCCTCGATGCCGACGGAGAGCCGCACGAGTTGCGGCGTGATGCCCGCCTCGAGGCGCAACGCCTCGGGAATCGAGGCGTGGCTCATCGTCCAGGGATGGCTGACCAGGCTCTCGACGCCCCCGAGCGACTCGGCGAGCGCGAAGTACCGGATCCGCTCGAGCGCGCGCACCGTCCCCTCGGGACTGCCCTTGACAAAGAACGACACCATACCCCCGCCGCTGCTCATCTGCCGCGCTGCGAGATTGTGCTGCGGATGACTCGAAAGGCCGGGATAGTTCACGCGCGCGACCTTCGGGTGGCGTTCGAGGAAGCGCGCGACTTCGAGCGCGTTCGCCGCATGCCGCTCCATGCGGAGCGGCAATGTGCGTAAGCCCCGCAGCGCGAGAAAGCTGCTGAACGGGTCGAGCACGCCGCCGGTGGCGTTCTGCAGGAAGCGGAGCCGGTCGACGAGATCACGGTCGTCCCGAACGATCGCGGCGCCGCCGACGATGTCGGAATGACCGCTGACATATTTGGTCACCGAATGGACGACGATGTCGAAGCCGAATTCAAGCGGCCGCTGCACCGCGGGCGAGGCGAAGGTGTTGTCGGCGACCGTGAGCAAGCCGCGCGCCCGGCCGATCGCCGCGACAGCGGCGAGGTCGGCGATGCGAAGCAGCGGATTGCCGGGCGTCTCGACCCAGATCATCCGGGTCGACGGCGTGATCGCCGCCTCGATCGCCGTTCGGTCGCTGGCGTCGACATGCGTGATCGTGAGCCCGGCGGATCGTTCGCGCACGCGATGAAACAGCCGCCAGCTTCCGCCATAGAGGTCGTCGGAGGCGACGACATGCGCGCCGTGGTCGAGAAGTTCGAGCACGGCCGCCTCGGCGGCGAGGCCGGAGGCGAAAGCAAAGCCGGCCGCCCCGCCTTCGAGTTCGGCGAGGGCGTCTTCGAACGCCGCGCGGGTTGGATTGCCGGAGCGCGAATACTCCCAGCCCGTGTTCACCCCGGGGGACGACTGCAGGAAGGTCGAGGTCGCAAAGATCGGCGTGATCACGGCGCCGGTCGTCGCATCCGGCTTCTGCCGTCCATGGATCGCGCGCGTCGAAAGACCCGCGGCTCTTTCGCTTTTGCCATCTCCAGCCATCGTCAGTCCACTTGCCGCCGCAGATGATTGAGGAGATCGATGCGGGTGATCAGGCCGAGGAACCGCTCGCCGTCGACCACCACCGCGACATAACCCTTGTCGAAAACCGGAAGCAGATCGCCAAGCGGCGACGCGACGGGAACAGTCTCGATCGCGCCCGACATGGCGGAACGGACTTCGACGCGGAATCGTGCAGGGTTCGAGAAGACCGCCAGCAGCAGGTCCGATTCGTCGATGATCCCGACGACCCGGTCGGCTTCGAGAACGGGCAGTTGCGAGACGTCGTAAAGCTTCATCCGCGCATAGGCGATGTCGAGCCCGTCGTCCGGCGCGACCGTCACCGCGGCGCCCTCGTCGTGGCGTCGGCTGATGATGTCGCGCAGATCGCCGTGCCGGGGCTTCCACAGGAATCCCTGGTCGGCCATCCAGAAGTCGTTGAACATCTTCGACAGATACTTGGAGCCGCTGTCCGGCGCGAGGACCACGACCCGCTTCGGCGCCGTCTGCTCGCGGCAATATTTCAAGGCGGCGGCGAGCGCCGTGCCGGTCGACGAGCCGACCAGGGCGCCTTCCGCCTTGAGGAGCGCGCGCGCCGCGGCGAAGGACTCGGCGTCGTCGATGGCGTAGGCCCGGCTGACGCGGGTGAGATCGGCGATCTCGGGGACGAAATCCTCGCCGATCCCTTCGACGAGCCAGCTTCCCGGCGTGCGCGGCGCCCTGCCCTCGACCACATCCACCAGGATCGAGCCGACGGGATCGGCGAGCACGATCTCCGTCGAGGGCGAGGCCTTGGCGAAGAACCGGCTCAGGCCCGTCAACGTGCCGCCGGAGCCGACCCCGCACACGACGGCGTCGACCGCGCCCTCGAGTTGCGCGAAGATCTCGGGGCCGGTGCCCTCCTCATGGGCGAGCGGATTGGCCGGATTGCCGAACTGGTTGATGAAGATTGCGCCGGGCGTTTCGGCGGCGATGCGGGCCGCCTTGTCCTGGTAATAGTCCGGATGGCCCTTGCCGACGTCCGACCGCGTCAGAATGACTTCTGCGCCCATCGCCTTGAGGTGAAAAATCTTCTCCCGGCTCATCTTGTCCGGAATGACAAGAACGAGCCGATAGCCTTTGGCCGCGGCGACCAGCGCGAGCCCGAGGCCGGTGTTGCCGGCGGTCGCCTCGACAATCGTTCCGCCGGGCTCGAGCCGCCCTTCCCGTTCCGCCGCCTCGATCATCGACAGCGCCGGCCTGTCCTTGATCGAGCCGCCCGGATTGGCGCCTTCGAGCTTGAGGAAGAGACGGCAAGGGCCCGCCGCAACCTTTGTTAATTCGACCATCGGCGTGCCGCCGATCAGGGGCAACAGCCCCTTCGTCGGCTTCGGGACCGTGGGATTCCCGCTGTCCGGGTGGAAGGCGACATTCATGGCGACGTCAGCTCCTTGGAAAGGACGATGCATGCGCAGCGGGGCTTTTTCAGGACGCCTTTCTGCGGCGCGGCTGGGTCAAGAGGCTGAGCGAGAGGACGCCGAGGCCAAGCCAGAAGGCGTTCGTCCAATAGGCGATCAACGCCCTCGGATGGGAGCCGAGGCACAGGGCCTTGGCAAGCCCGCAGATATCGGAATCCCGCACCAAGCAACGACCAGCCTCGGTCCAGGACAGGTAGCCGTACTGGACGACGTCGCCGAACGTCGACCACCACCAGACGAGCGCCGCGGCCAAGGTGACGGCGCCGGCCGCGAGCATGAGTTTCGGGAGCGCCATGGGCTTGCCCTCAGGTCTCGAGGCCGAGCGTTCCCAGGATCTGGCGCCGAAGGGCGACGAGCACCGGGTTGTCGCGGTGGCGCGGATAGGGAAGATCGACGACGAATTCCGCCTTGATGCGCGCGGGCCGTTCGCTGAGCACGATGACCCGCGCCGAGAGCAGCACCGCTTCCTCGACGTCGTGCGTGACCAGAATGGCGGTGAAGCGCTTGTCCCGCCACAGGGCGAGGAGCTCGGCTTGCAGCGTCAGGCGCGTGAGCGAGTTGAGCTTGCCGAGCGGCTCGTCGAGCAACAGCAGCGCGGGATCGTTGACCAGCGCACGGGCGAGCGAGGCGCGCTGCGCCATGCCGCCGGAGAGCTGATGCGGATAAGCGCGTTCGAAGCCGCTCAATCCGACAAGCCTCAGCGCGTCGTCGACCCGACTGCGCCGCTCGTCGAGCACGCCGCGCGCGGCGAGCCCCGTTGCGGCGTTGTTCCAGACCGTCGTCCAGGGAAACAGGGTCGGATCCTGGAACACCAGGATCCGCGACGGGTCCGGGCTGTCGATGATCGCCCCGTCGGCGGTGATCGAGCCCTCCGTCGGCTGGTCGAGACCGGACACCAGACGCAGCAAGGTCGACTTGCCGCAGCCCGACGGACCGAGGAGCGCGACGAATTCGCCCGCCGCGACGCTGAGATCGATCGAATCGAGGACGGGCAGGGCCGAGCCGCGCAGATTGAACGCATGGCTCACGCCGCGGATGTCGATCGCGACATTCTGCGCCGCCGGCGTGGGCGCCGCCCGCAACGCGCTGGCCTGCCGCGCCATCAGATGAAGCCCTGTTGCCAGCTCAGCAGCCGATCGCGGACGAGGAACAGGAGCTGGACGAGGCCGGCGCAGATGAACGCCATGATCACCAGCGTCGCGTAGACGTTGGCGTAGCCGGAATAATTGGTCTGGAACTGGATGTACCAGCCGAGCCCATATTTCGATCCCAGCATCTCGGCCACGACCAGCACCGCGAACGAATAGTAGAGGGCCATGAACAGGCCGACGAACGTGTGCGGGAGCGCCGCTGGAATGGCGACACGCGAGATCAGGTACCAGGGCTTCGCCCCGAGGTTCCGGCCGACGTCGTAGTAGGCGCGGTTGACCGAGCCGACGCCCGAGGCGGTCAGGATCGTGACCGGAATGCCCGAGGCGAGCGCGACGATGAACACGCTGGCGTCGAAGGTGGTCGGGAAGAAGTAGAAGGTGCAGGGAATCCAGGCGGTCGCCGGCACAGGGCCGATCAGCTTGAGCATCGGCATGCCCCAATAGGCGAAGGGCTTCGACCAGCCGAGCGCGACGCCCACGCCGTAGCCGATGATCGCGCCCAGACCGAAGCCCAGCCCCCAGAGCCGGAGGGAGTAGCCGACGCAGATCAGGAGACGCTGCCAATCGGTCACATAGACATGGAGGAGGCCGGTCGGGGCCGAGAAGAACGGCTTGGGCAGCCAGCCGGTCTTGGCCGTGGTGAATTCCCACAGCGCCAGCCATACGCCGATGGCGATGAACCAGGGTCCGTAGTAGTCGAGCGTCTCGCGGACCCGGCCGCTGCGCGGGACCGCGAGGGCGAGCGCCGCGAACGCCACCGCGCCGAGGCCGACGATGATGACGAACAGATCGTCGCTGCCATAAGGGACGACGTTCGGCAGGGCCTTGGTGACAATGGCCGCCGTCGCCCAGGACGCCGCGGCGTAAAGCCCCGGCGTCCAGATCGGCCAATCGACCGATCGCGCCGACGAGCGCGCGACCGGTCCGGCGAGTTGCGTCGCCTGCGTCATTTTACGCCAGGATGTTCACGGTAATCCGCTCGGCGAAAGTCTTCGGATCTGTCTCCGCGTCCAGCACCTTGACGAGCTTCAGATCTTCCGCGGCGATGCGGATCTGGTCGACGAGCGGCTGACCGACAGGATGGTTGTGATAGACGAGCGCGCCGAGGATTTCGGTGAGATCCGCCTCGGTCAACCCCGCGGGTTTCAGATTATCGGCGTACCACTTGGCCACTTCGTCGGGGTGGCTCGCGGTGTACTCGTGCACCTCGATGTTGCCCTCGGCCAGACGACGGAGCGCATCCTTGTTGGCGGCGAGGAACGGGCCGTTGGCGCCGAGCACGCAGCAGGTATGGCCCTCGTAATAGCCGCTTTGGGTGTCGGCGATATGGACGAGGTTGTGCTTCTTCTCGATCGACCACGCCCACGGATCGATATGAATCCCAGCGTCCGCCTCCCCGCGCGCGACCGTTTCGCCGACCAGGTCGAACGGCACAACCTTCCAGTTCACGTCGGCGTTTGGGTCGACGCCGGCCTTGAAGATCGAGACCTGGAGCACCGTCTGGGGCGAAGCGCCCATGACGAAGGTGGCGATCGTCTTGCCCTTGAGGTCCTTGAGGTCCTTGATCCCCGATTTTTCGGAGGCGAACAGGCGCCCGCAGCCGCCGTGCGAGCCGACGAACAGCTTGACGTCGAAGCCCTGTTCGAGCGGCTTCAGCCAATCGCCGATCAGGCCTGCGGCCGCGTCGGCCTTGTTGGTGGCGATCGCCTGGATCACCGTCTGACCATTCGAGGTGAAGGGGTAGAGATCGATGTCGAGATTGTGCTTGGCGTAGATCCCCTTCGCCACGCCGAAGCCGAGCGGCGAATGGCAGGCCGCGACGTCGCCCCAGCCGAGGCGGATTTTCGGGGCGGCCCCGGCAATCGCCGGCGAAAACACGCGGCCGCCGAGCACGCCGGCCGTGGCTGCGACGCCGACGGCCCCGGCAGCCTTGAGAACGTTGCGCCGCGAGAGGGCGGCGGGCTTTTGGATTTTCGTCATCATGGACTCCGTTTCCTTGCCGAGGTCTAGGTCAGCGCCGTCACGCCGCCTTGCGCGCCGGCGCCGCATCCGAGGCGCTTCCGGCGGCGTCGAGCGCCTGCTGGAGATCGCCGATGATGTCCTCGGGATGTTCGAGGCCGACCGAAAGGCGCACGTAGCCAGGCGTCACGCCGGTGGCGAGTTGCTCTTCGCTGTTGAGCTGCTGATGCGTCGTCGAGGCCGGATGGATGGCGAGCGAGCGCGCGTCGCCGATGTTGGCGACGTGGTAGAAAAGCTTCAGGGCGTCGATGAACCGCTTCCCGGCCTCGACGCCGCCTTTCAGCTCGAAGCCGACCAGGGCGCCGTAGCCGCCGTTGAGATAGGCGTCGGCCCGACGGCGGGACTCCCCGGTCTGCAGGCCGGGGAATATGACATGCGAGACGTCCTTGCGGTCCTTGAGGAAGTTCGCGACCGCAATGGCGTTCTCGTTGTGCTGCCTGAGCCGCAGCGGCAAAGTCTCGAGGCCCTGCAAAAGCAGGAAGGCGTTGAACGGCGACAGCGAAGCGCCAATGTCGCGCAGCAGCTTGACGCGGGCGCGCAGCGAATAGGCGACCGGTCCGAGGGGCTTGGCGGCCTCGATCCAGACCGCGCCGTGATAGGCGTCGTCGGGCTGAGAGAGCAGCGGAAAGCGGTCGGCGTGCTGTTCCCACGGGAAGTTGCCGCCGTCGACGATCAGGCCGCCGATCGAGTTGCCGTGGCCGCCGATGTATTTGGTCGCCGAATAAGCGACGACCGCCGCGCCATGCTCGAGTGGACGCGCAATGAGAGGCGTCGCAGTGTTGTCGGCGATCAGCGGAACGCCGAAGGAGCGGCCGATGTCGGCCACCTCCCTGATCGGGAAGACATTGAGCTTCGGGTTCGGAAGGATCTCGGCATAGTAGGCTCGGGTCTTCGCGTCGGTGGCGCGGCGGAAGGCTTCGGGATCGCTCGGATCGACAAAGCGCGTCTCGATGCCGAACTGCTTGAGCGTCTGCGCGAACAGCGTCCAGGTGCCGCCATAGACGTCGGTCGACGAGACGATGTTGTCGCCGGCCTGGGCGAGGTTCAGCACCGAAAAAGCGGAGGCCGTCTGACCGGAGGCGACGGCGAGCGCCGCGGCCCCGCCCTCGAGCGCGGCGACACGCTGCTCGAGCGCGTCCCAGGTCGGATTCTGCACGCGGGTGTAGATGTTGCCGAGTTCTTCGAGAGCGAAGAGCCGCGAGGCGTGGCCGGTGTCCTGGAACTGGTACGACGTGGTCTGATGGATCGGCACCGCCACCGATCCGCTCACCGGGTCGGCGCGATAGGATCCGCCATGCAGGACGAGCGTCTCAAAGCGCTTGCTGTCGGTTGCCATGAAGGTCAGGTCTCCTGAGAAAGGGGAAGGATCGGAGTCAGTAGGCCGAGGCGAGTTCGGGCTTTCCGTCGGAAGGCTCGAGAAGATCGGCGTGATGGCGGCGCGCGACGTCGGGGTGCGACCGCAGCCGACCCTTCAGATAATTGCGGCCGGCTTCGCGGAAGAGCGGATTGTGAGGGTCCTGCGTGACGCCGCGCGCCTCGGCCGCCAGGTGCGGCGGCAATGCGAGCAGCGGCACTTCGGAGTCGAGCCGGGCGCCGAGGAAGAAAGCGACCGAGAGCCGATCCTCGCCGGCTGGCGGCGAGACGACCCGATGCACGTTGGCGCGCAGATAGCCGTTCGACGCCATTTCGAAGATTTCGCCGACATTGATGATGAAGGAACCGGGGACCGGCGGCGCATCGATCCAGCCGTCCTCGCCCTCGACCTGAAGACCCGCGACCTGGTCCTGCAGAAGGACCGCCAGGAACCCTGAGTCCTTGTGGGCGCCCACGCCCTGATCGCTCTCGCCCGCCAGGCGTCCCGGATAGCGGATGATCTTGATGAGCTGGTTCGGAGCGGGCGAATAGATCGGCTCGAACACGTTCTCCGGTTGTTCAAGCGCGGCCGAAAAGGCCTGTATGATCCGGATCGCGAGCGCGGTGACCTTGTCCTGGTACCCGAGCAGAACGGGCCTGATCTCGGGAAGCGCGGAAGGCCACTGGTTCGGACCCTGCAGGCGCTTCCAAACTGGGTCGCCTGCGCCAAGCTCCAACGCCTGCCTTTCGGAGCCAATGTCGACTTGCTCTCGCCAGTCCTGCTTGCCGCGCGTGTATTCGTAGCCGGCCCGATTGTAGCCGCGGAAGTGCGGAGAGTTGACCATCTCGATCTCGAGCTTGTCCTTCTCAGACAAGGCGAAGAACCGTCGAGAAAGCGCCACCACGGATTGGATCAGCCTGTCCTCGACGCCGTGACCGGTGAGATAGAAAAAGCCGTAAGTCCGCGCGGCGTCCCTCAGCTCCTGAAGAAAGCGCGCGCGCTCGTCTCCATGGGCGTCGAAGCCCCGCAAATCGAGCGTGGGCAGCGATTCTTTGGTGGTGTCGCGCGTCATCCGAAGATCCTTCTCTCCTCTCGCGCCGCGCACGATGGCGCCGAGCCCCTGTGAAGTCAACTATGTCTACTAACTTCATAGACTAAATTTGGGTCGACTTCACACGCACGATCTCGTTCGGGGGGCAAGTCGCTTGTTCCAGGGCGGAGCGTGGTGTTTGACACGAGGTCGAACGCCGATCGGCATCGTAAGCCGGGAAAGGCAACCTTGATTTGCCCGTCCTCGTCCGCGCCAAGGCGCCCAGCGTCAGGAACTACCGTCCCTGGAACAAGTTAGCTCGACCGCCGCGTAATGTTCGCCCCAAGCAATCGAACAGCCGGTGTCGGCGTACTGCCGCCGTTCGCGATCGCGTCCGTGGACGCCTCCATTGGGCGGCAAGCGGCCGTCGGCTGAACGGCGGGGAAGACCTGGACATCCGCCTGTGACCAGCGCGCGGTTCGACGTTCGCCAACGCGTTCACTAACCGTCTGGGGCCACGACCATTGTCCGCAAATACGTCAAGCGCTCGACATGATCCTCAGCGATCATGTCGGTCCCACTGAACCGGGTGCTTTCAATGCGCGCAACGCGCTCCTGACGGGCAGCCGATTAATAGATGCATATAGGAGATTTGAAGTCCTATCTCGAGGCCGAGCAGCGCCTGCTCGGAGTTGTACGCGGATCCAGATACGTGGCTGGCACGGTTACCCTGAACATCGCTTCCTCGGGTAAGTTCTCCAGCAATCGCACTATCGGCGAATACGCTTCGGGCATCCGGAACGCCGAGCCTTGTCCTGCCTTAAGACCCGACACTAGGGAAATCGAAGGAGGTTAGCATGGAAATATCGCCTCTCGCAGGCAAGCCGGCTCCGAAGTCCATGCTCGTCGATCTGGCGCGCCTGGAACGAGAATATTACCAGCGGAAGCCCGACTTGAGCGACAACGATCAATTGGTCAGCTTCGGCACGAACGGCCACCGCGGCTCATCGCTCAGGGGAAGCTTCACCGAGGCCCATATCCTGGCGATCACGCAGGCCATTTGCGACTATCGGCGCGGCCAGGGAGTTGATGGGCCTCTTTGACATGGGCAAAGACACCCATGCCCTCTCCGGTCCGGCCCAGCGCACGGCCCTCGAGGTTCTCGCCGCAAATGGCGTCGCGGTGAGGATTCAGCGGGCCGACGGGGTGACTCCGACCCCGGTGATCTCCTGGCTCGTCCTTGCATACAACCGCGGCCGCAAGGAGCACTGCGCGGATGGCATTGTTATCACGCCTTCGCACAATCCACCGGAAGATGGCGGCTTCAAGTACAACGGGATCAACGGCGGGCCGGCGGACGTCGACGTGACGCAATGGGTCGAGGACCGGGCGAACGCGTTGCTCCGCGGCGGAAACGCCGACGTACAACGCGTGCCGATCGAAAGGGCCCTCACAGTCGCGGGACAGGAAGACTTTATCCTGCCCTACGTCGAGGATCTGAGAAATGTCGTCGATATGGACGTAATCCGTCATTCGCGGCTCAAACTGGGGGTGGACCCTTTGGGAGGGGCCGCCAGGCATTACTGGGAGCCAATAAACGCCGTCTATAATCTGGACATCACGGTCACCAACCCGGTGGTGGACCCGACCTTCTCCTTCATGACCGTGGATCACGACGGCAAGATCCGCATGGACCCTTCGAGCCCCTACGCCATGGCGCGGCTGGTCGGATTGAAGGACCAGTACAAAGTGGCGTTCGCCAACGACCCGGACTCGGACCGGCACGGCATCGTTACGCCGTCGGCTGGGTTGATGAATCCCAATCATTACCTGGCCGTGGCCATTCAGTACCTTCTTGCCAACCGCCCTGAGTGGCCGGTTCACGCCGCCGTGGGCAAAACACTGGTGAGCAGCAGCATGATCGACCGTGTGGTCCGGAAGCTCGGCCGGAAGCTGAGCGAAGTGCCGGTGGGCTTCAAGTGGTTCACCCCGGGCCTCTTCGACGGGTCTTACTGTTTCGGCGGCGAGGAAAGCGCCGGGGCGAGTTTTTTGCGGCTCGACGGAACCGTGTGGACCACCGACAAGGACGGTCCCATCATGGACCTCTTAGCGGCGGAGATCACGGCCCGGACAGGCAAGGAGCCCGGGGAGCATTATCAGGTCTTGACGGAGGAATTCGGCGCGCCGTGCTACACGCGCATCGACGCCCCGGCGACGCCGGAACAAAAAGAGCGCCTGAAGGAGTTGTCGGGCGACGCCGTCAAGTCGGAGACCCTTGCTGGCGAGCAGATCGAGGCCAAGCTGGCGCGCGCCCCGGGAAACAACGCTCCGATCGGAGGCATCAAAGTGACAGCGAAGAGCGGCTGGTTCGCTGCTCGCCCGTCGGGCACCGAGAATATCTACAAGATTTATGCCGAAAGCTTCAAGGATCAGGGCCATCTGACGAGCATTGTGACCGAGGCTCAGGAAATCGTGGATAAAGCGTTGGCCAGTTAAGGCGCGAACTCCTGTGACGCCTCGTCGATGGCCGGCCTCGTATTGCCTAAGGTCGCTATCCGACGTTCTCCGGCCCTACCGGGGCTCATCGCTAAGGGCAGCACTGGGTCGAGTCCGGATGATTGGAAGCGTGTGGAGGATCTCGATAGCCAACTCGGGCCGACGCATTGTCCAAGACGGGGATGTCACTAAAAGGCGGAGGGTCGTCGTTGGACGAACGGCGGGACAGCGGGCGTACAGCGGCCGCCAGCGGAGACTCGGCATCGGGCGATTGTGTCGAATTGGCTCAATCAGTCGTGCGCGAAGGACTTGTAACCAGTTTACTGAGTCAACCTCGCCTGAAAGGACAGACAACCAGAGTGCCATCCGGGGTCTGACAGAGGGGACCAACCTGCGAGCCGCCGCCGTGTGCGGAGTAACAGACAACCAGAGTGCCATCGGGGGTCTGACAGAGCGGACCAACCTGCGAGCCGCCACCGTGCCCGGAGTAACAGACAACCAGAGTGCCATCGGGGGTCTGACAGAGAGGACCAACCTGGGCGTCGGCCGCGAAGGTCAGGCCAACCGCAGCCACGACTGCTAAAGCGATTCTAATCATTCTATCCTCCTCGCTTTGGTCGAGTGTGCAGCGTAGTATATTACCTTTACGTCTACTTCAGGGCGATGTTGGTAGCTGGTGGATTGAATCCGACGCTCGGCGCCGGCGCTCGCGGCGCTGGCGCGCTTGTCGCGTTCCGCCTACGGCAGCTTTCTGAGGATCCCAGCACGTTCCCGGCTAACCGGCAAGGTCAGCAACGGGTCGAGAGCGGCCGCAACTCCACGCCGCTTCAGTACGGTCCCCACTTGACCTTCCCCTTTATCAGCATCCCGAATCAATTCTTTGGCTGCGTCTCTCACGCAATCATCCGTGGTGGGTGATGTAGAGGTTGGCAATCAGTCGGCGGCAATGCCTTTAGCTGTCCCCAATCTTCATCGCTTAACGGCGGTAAATCACGGCTCCTCAGAGGCTTATCCCCTCCGGCTCTGAACTCACGAGACACCAGTATTCCTAGACACCTCAAGTCTGCACTATTTAATTCACCTGCAGGAAACCAATAATCTGGGCACATGATATTAATCTGAATATGCCCCAATCTATACTCATTGGGAATCCGAATCGAGACATCTTGCCATCGCATATACAATAAAGGAATCTTGTACGTCCTCCATGGCGTTGCTAAGAAGACGAAACTCTGCGTTTCGCGTGCGCGCGGGCGGTTTGTCGAGAACGACAGTTCAATTCTTTCCGCCGACCGATCGAAGTTGATAACCGCGCGCCAACTTGTCCAGCGAGCCTTCCCTAGCTCACCAATCTCCTCGTCACCGAAGAAGCCGCAATCGTCTGGCTTAGGTAGACGACTATCCTTCTCGTAACCAAATCCACACTCGATATATTTTGTGAACCTGTGAAAATTTGGGGTGCCCGGCGCGAACCGAAACGACTTTCCGCTCTCCGGCATCGCCGTGAGGTATAGCGTAAGCCGATCCACGCCCCACTCCTCTGCGCAACTGATCGCGCTTGCGATTTCGTCATCCCCATCATTCCACCGGAACAAAAGGTAGCGCCATTCGACAAAAGGCTCCGCAACGTCAAATTTGCGCTTTGCATCGATTATGTTTCTCATTCCAAGAATCGCGCGATCAATACTTCCACGTCCGTGATATCTTGAATAACTTTCCTGAGTCACACCAGATATGGTGAAGGTCATTCTATTTGTCCGGGCGAGGACAACCTTCTCGGCTCGATCAAAGCGCGCCAATGGGGTGCCGTTCGTGCTCGTCAGGATTGTCACGTCGGGGCACGTCTGGCGAAGATACATGAGCATGTCTTCTGCCTGCGGATTGACAAACGGTTCGCCATAATTGAAGAAATAGACCGTGCGAAGACAATGTTTCAACTGCTGTACGATCAAGGCAAACGCTGACATCGGTAGCATATCAGCGTCCCGGGTTATTTCCGCTTTGTCGTTATTTGCGAAACAGGGGTCGTTTCGGCATCTGATATTGCATCTGTTTGTCGATTCGACAACGAGATTGTGGGGAAGATCCACCCTTTGCGGCGGTCCCTTCTGGAAGCCCTCGGTGACATGGACCGACAGGCCGCAATGATTGCAGCGTTGACCGCGCCAGAGATTTTCCCGAAGCGCTTGATACTCAGGGTTCCGCCAAATCTCCTCAATCGGCTGCGAGTAAATGTTTCCAAAAGATCGTAATCCGTTCGGATCGTCGACGCCACAGGTTACGTTACCGTCTGAATGTATTGTAATGCTGTCGCTTATCCAAGCACAGTAATAGTGTTGGCCATCTGAGGGAAGCATCAAGGTACTGGTAGCTGGGAGCTTTCGGTTGAACCGTTTGAAGTGTGAAGTCGTAGGTAAAATTTCCGCGATTGGACGAGCTGCTTGAGGTAGTGACTCGGTTGGACTTACGTTCCTTCCCGCGCTTTTAATAAGGTTCATTTTTTCCCCTATCGTGGACAGTGAGCCGCTCAGGGGCGGACGATTTTTGCAACTTGCCAAGGCCACGACACGACCGAACCTGTCAGTAACACTATCGTCGCGGAATGCAACCCTGGAGGTGCAAGTTTCCCGCATCCGATTCTTCACGGGAGAGTTTGGCTTACGTTGGCGTAGAGGCGGTGGACGATCCGCGCCGAAGGAAGCAGATGACGCTTGAGGATCGCGTTGAGGCGCTTCCAGGGGAACGCACCTTCTCCGCGATGCCGTCGCGCCAGCCACCGCCGCGTTCGCTACAAAGCCTGGCCCAGAAGAGCGAGCCTTGCCCTATCTAGCCAGCCCATTCACCCCCTCCCTTGCCTGCCGAAGACCGCTTTCTCGTGCTTCCCGCCCTTTCACGGGGTGGATCTTAAGGACCTGCTTCGGGTCGAAGTCGCGCGTTCGCAAGCCCATCGGCGAAGGGCGGCTTCTTGCGCATTGCGGTCGCCCAGGGCGTCGGCTTCGACTGATCGCAATCCGCTTTTTCGTGGTGTTCTGCCGGCGCCTTGGTCGATGCCTGCTTCCGGGTCATGGACGGCCGATCAGACGGTCTCGCGCTGCGCGCCGGTCAGGCGCGACTCGTCGCAGGAACTGATCGACCGCCTATGAACAATCATCATTGACAAATTTTATGGAACTTATCTTATTATGCAAAGACCGAACCCGACGGAGGCGCTCATGGCGTTGCGAGAGATCATCCTAGACACCCAAAAGGCCCTCAGCACCAACCCGGATCAGGCCAAAGCCGTCTTCTCGGCGGCGTCGCGACAGATCGACGGGCTTCGCAGCGAGGTGGAGATCCGCCAGTTCACCGTGACCGTCGACGAGCCGCCCAGCCTTGGCGGAACGGACACGGCGCCGAACCCGGTCGAGTACGTCCTGGTCGCCCTGGCGACCTGTCAAGAGATCACCTACCGCGCCTATGCGACGGCGCTCGGCGTACCGCTTGAAAGCGTCTCCGTGACGCTTGAAGGCAGTCTGGACCTTCGCGGCTTCTTCGCGGTCAGCAACGACGCCCGCCCGGGGTTTACCGGAATTCGCGGCGCCGTGAGGTTGAAGAGCGTCGCGTCGCCAGAGGAACTGGCGAAACTCAAGGCGGTCGTCGATGCGCACTGCCCTGTCCTTGACATCCTCAGGAGTCCGACGCCGGTCGAGCTCGACCTTGTCGCGGTCCCTGTCGCGGCCGCGGCCGAGTAGGCGACGCGACAAGGCGTCGTTCAGGCAGCGTGCGGCCGGGCTCCGGTTGGAAGCCGCAATCGTCGATCGGCGCGGAGTCCGAACGTCAAACCTGGCCCCGCCAGAATGCTGGGAGAGCCCGTGTCTGACAGGCCGGCAAGAGCGCTGAACCCCGCTGTACGCGCCTGGATAGGCGTGATCGTGCTGCTCATCCTGAGCCTTTCGTTCGGGACTTGCGCGCCGGAGGCCTCCGCCGACCTGACGCTCGAAGCCGCCGTCCATAATCCTCAGCGCAGCGCGAAATTCGTCGCGCGCGACGGCGCGCGCCACCCGCTTGAGGAACTCGCCTTTTTTGGCATCACGCCGCAATCGACGGTCGTCGAGATCTGGCCGGGAGGCGGCTACTGGACAGAGATCCTCGCGCCTTTCCTGCACGACCACGGCGTTTACTATGCCGCTCTTGGGGGCAAGGGCGCGAGCGACGCCGCGAACGCCGAGGCTGAAAAGCTCAATGCGGCTTTCCGCGCCAAGATCGCGGCCGACGCGGCAACCTATGGCAAGATCATCCCGACCGTGCTCGGCGTCGGCCAGACAGACATCGCGCCGGCGGGTTCAGTGGATGTCGTGCTGACGTTTCGCAACCTGCACAATTGGGTGGAGCAGGGATATGCGCCGGAGGCCCTCGCCGCGTTCTATCGCGCGCTCAAACCCGGCGGCGTGCTCGGAATCGAGGATCACCGTGGCCAGAGGGATGCGCCGCAGGACCCCACGGCCGCCGACGGCTACGTCCGGCAGGATTACGCCATCGCGCTCGCCGAGAAAGCCGGGTTCACGTTCATCGGTTCCTCCGAGATCGATGCGAACCCGAAGGACACCGCCACTTGGCCGAGAGGCGTGTGGACGCTGCCGCCAACCTTCGCGCTGGGCGACCAGGACAAGGCCAAATACGCGGCCATCGGAGAGGCTGACAATTTCGTCCTGAAGTTCCGCAAGCCGACACCGTGAGCGCATGGGGCGAGCGCAGATCGGATCGGTCCGATCCCTTTGATTTCCTCGACAGGCGGGGCCAGGGCGTATTCGGTTCGTCTGAGGGGCGCCCCGCTCGGGCTGTCGGCGCCAAACGCTAGGCGCCCTCTCGGCGAAGGCGCAAATGGGGAGGGAGCGGGCGTTCGAAGATTGAGTGGGCCCGGCTGCTGGCCACGTTGAAGCAGAGATCGGCGTTCCTTACCCGCGACCGGCAATGGGCGCCTTGTACAGCCTCAGCAAAGGCCGCCAGGTGATCGGCGACATCATGTTCGCGACGCGCAGTGACGTGGGCAACATGAAAGCCACATCGTCATCGGGCCGTTTTCTCTTGGATCGCACCCGGCGGTCGGTGAGGCAAATCAGAAGACTATTTTCTTCGTGCGTCGGCGCTCGGGACTGTGACGTCGGTCGCTGCGATACTTTGAACAGTTCCCATCCGCTTGATGCTGACACCCACCACACATAGAGGGGGCAGTCCGATCCATGCAACGACGGCAAAGGGCGGAGAGCGCGCCTTCAGGCGTTGCGTCGAGTGACCGGAGTGCGCGCCGAGGCGGGCATTCCTTTGCGAGCGCCGCTTGGTCGCGTGCAACAGCCTGTCACCCACCTAAAATACCGGAGTTGGCCCAACATCAGGTATACCCGATAGTCTAATTTAGGAATTTAACGCCTTCCATTCGCGAAATTCCCTACCGGTCAACGCGGATAATTCCTTCGTCTGTTGACGTTGCAGGGGCTGCAAATACTCCATGACGGGGTCGATATCGATGCCCAAGAGATTGATCTCCCGAGTAAACAATCGTCGAACATAATACTTAATCGACTCGGGTAACAGATCAATTGAGGCTCGAGAGACCGGAGAGCGTCTTAGCAAGTTAACGGTTCGACTCCACAATTCCATTCGCTGCCTCACGATATTCGGAGTCTCATTTTCTCGCTTGAGTTGGTATTTCGTGATCGTATCATCAACTTCCAACCAACAAAATAAAGACCTAACTGTCTCATCATAATTATCAATTATTTGCTCAAGTGTCAGTAGTTTGATCTGATTGTTACTGAAATGTTTATAATATGGTGCTAATTGCATAGAATAATGACTAACATCACAATATTGTCTGTCATTTTTAATTGCGACCTCCATAGGTCGACATTCATTATTATGAATTACTCTATGCCAATAGTGACTAATCGTCCGCTCGACGGGATCCCGCATTATATAAATCAAACGCGCGCTAGGACTAAATCGCATAATACGGTCTGCAACGCCCGTCGCCAGAGGTAGGTGTGTATAATATACGCTGGCCTCCCCAGCATATGTCTTGCTTCCGCTTGTCTTAAAAAGATCAAGATAAATCTTTTGGCTACGCCAGTATCCTTGACTCCATATCCAAGGCTGAAGTTCACGGAGCTGGTTTGGTTCCACAAAATAGGATGGCTCCTTCGGAGTACTCATATGAATTGCTGGATGAGATGCAAGTAGTCGCCAGAGAAGCGTCGTTCCCGATTTCATCGAGCCGATTATGAATAAATTCGGCTTCATCGCTGCCGTCTGCGCCTCAGTCTTGCTGCTGTATCGCAAGTTTGAGAGACAAGCTGACCCACTTGCTTCACTCATCGATGCTTACCTTAAGGCCTACACACTCACATCATCGCCAATCGTTCGCGCCTGGAATGGAGTTCGCCTAGAGAATCGACCAGCCGCAGCGTCATCTGCGGCCGGGGCGGCCCAACCTGAATCCGGCGCCGTTCGAAGTGTCCGGGACCGGCGATAGTCGTATCGAAGGCACCCCTATCCCGGCTACATTGCCGTTGTCTGACGCTTCAGGCGGCAGTCGCACCACCGCTTTGGAGACTCGCAGGATTTGTCGGCGGTTAGAATTTCTGGCGGAGCTTGCGTGAAGCGCAGAAAGCGTAGGACAGCGCCATGAGACTGCTTCTCGTCGAGGACCATCCCGTTCTCGGTCCCACCCTCGAAGAACGTCTGAATGGGGCCGGTTTCGTGGTCGACCGTGTCGTTGCGGGCGAGGAAGCGGAGGCTGCGGTTGCGTCGTTCGCCTATCCTCTGGTGATTCTCGATCGACGCTTACCCGACGGCGACGGCATCGCTCGGATCGCGGCGCTGCGTCATTTCCGACCCGACATCCGCATCATCGTCCTGACCGCGCTCGATGCAACCTCCGACAAGATACACGGCCTTAATGCGGGGGCCGACGATTACCTCACGAAGCCCGTCGATCCAGATGAACTGATCGCACGGGTCCGCGCGGGTCTCCGCCGGCCCGGCGGGACTTTGCAGCCGGAGATCGCCTGCGCCAAGTTGAGCTATGATCCCGCAAACCGAGAATTTCGCGTCGACGGGCAGCCAGTCTTCCTCAAACGGCGCGAGCTCATGATCCTGGAGACCCTGATGATCCGCGCCCGCCGGGTCGTGCAACGGCAAACATTTATGGATCAAGTGTACGGGTTCAATGAACAGGTCCAGTCCAATGCGCTCGAGGCGCATATTTCTCGCCTTCGGACGAAACTGGCGGAGCTTGGGGCCGGCGTCGTCATTCACCCGGTTCGCGGCGTGGGCTACATGCTGACCGAATACACCCCTTTATGATCCCGCGATCGCTCTCCGCGCGCCTGCTCATCGCTCTGGTTGCGGGGCAGATTTGCGCGATCGTCGTCGCGATATTCTTGTTCCCGCTGGTCGTGCCTTACGACAGCTACAGCGATATTGCCGAGGACACTTTTCGCGCGAAAATCGAAGCGGCGATCGAGCGCGATCCATCGGGGGGCCTAGCGATCGTGACGACCCACGATCTCCAGCAGTATGTTGCGGCGAGGCCCGGAGCAGCATTCGCAGTCGTGACGCTCCCGGATGGCAAGATCCTACGCGGCTCAGACCCGGCGCTCGGCCGGGCCCTCGCCCAGATTAGCCCGTTCGGGCCGCGTCCGCCCGGAGACCTCATCGCCAACTATGGCGACAATGGCGGCACGCTGATTGTCACCCCCGAGGACACGGCTCTCGGCCGCTTTTTGTTCGGGACGACCGGCAACTCGTTTCATGCCGAGGACTGGACGAGCCTCATCAAGACTTTCCTGCCGGTTTTCCTGCCGATCTATGGCCCGGTCATTTTTGGCGCCCTCGTTCTGATCCCGCTGGTTGTTGGTCTGGTGACACGTCCGCTCAGGCGCCTCGCGTCGGAGGCAGCCCTCGTCTCTCCTGGAAGCCTGGATGCCCGGCTCGGCGAGGAAGGCCTCGGCGTCGAGCTCCAGTCCCTCGTACGGGCGATCAATGCAGCGCTGGCTCGAATCGAACAGGGCTTGGCGCGACAGCGTATTTACGCCGGGAACGCTGCTCATGAGCTGAGAACGCCCGTCTCTATTTTGGGTCTCCACGTCGATCAACTGGCGGCGTCCGACCTCAAGGCGCGCCTGCAGCTCGATGTCGCCCGCGTCCAAACCCTGGTCGAACAGATGGTGTCCGTCGCCCGGCTCGGCCAGAGCTACGTCGCAATGGACGAAATGGTCGACATCACGCAGCTTCTCCGCGATGTCGTCGCCGACCGCGCGCCGATCGCGTATCGCGCGGGCCGCGAGATCCAGCTCGATGCTGCTTGCGTCACGGCGCCTTTCCGAGGCAACCGACAAGCGCTGTTCAGCGCTCTCGCCAACGTGGTCGACAACGCCATCCGCGCGGAACCTCCCGGAGGGGTGGTCGTGGTGCGCCTCGCGAATGGCGTTGTCGAAATCGTAGATCATGGCGACGGCGTAAAGCCCGAAGACCGCGCAAGTGTTTTTGAGCCTTTCTGGCGCGGTGCGACGACCCTGCCAGGGGCAGGCCTCGGCCTCGCCATCGTCAGAGAAATCGCCGACCGCCACCACGTCAACGTAAGCGTCGCAGATACGGCCGGCGGCGGCGCGACGTTCCTCCTCGACTTTGGGCGAACCGTCGATCCTTCGTGCTTGCCGAAGTCTCGTGGCGTTTAGCCCAAAGGGAATGAGCCGCGGGCCAGTCGACAGCCGCCGGGAGCGGCCTCTCAGAGAATAGGCGCGAAGGGGCTCCCGCGTCGGACCATCCGAAGGACTCGGGGCGGATCGCGATTATCATCACGCGGTAGTAGAAGGAAAACGCCACGCTGGCCGGTTGCGATACGACGAACTGGCGGCTATGCCGCTTCGGGTCGACACTGGTTATCTACCGAACGAACCGACAGGGCGCCAAGCGAAAGATTGGCGCCCCTCAAGCTGTTTACTTTTGGCTGCGCGCAGCGGCGCGGCGCCGTCTCGGACAGGGACAATCGCCCGCACGCCCCCCTCCGGCCCCCGCGGCGGTGAAATGCAACCTGGCCGAGGCCGATTTTCAGCCCGCCTGTTCCCCGGCGAAATTTCCCTGTCCCGAACTCGAAACAGGCGGAAAATTCCCTGTTCTGCCCGCAACGAAGTCCCTGTTTCAGTGGGAGCCGAGGGCTGCAACCGGCGGGTTGCAGTCAGACAGGCCTATGACATTGCAATGGTTTTCGGACCGAGCGCGAATCGGGCGTTGGAAAAATTCCCTGCTAGCAGGGAATTCGGAAAAAGGCCTTTGCCGCTGCGCGCCGGCATTCCGAGCGCGCTCAAGCCTTTTTCAGGCCGATGTCGCCGACCAGCGGCGACGCCGTCCGCTCGGAAGCGCGCCCGCGATGGGTGATCTTCGCCGCCGTCGAGTTGGCTGCCCCGAGGCGGCCGACGGTGCGGCGCGTCTGGGACGATTCGAAGCTCTGTGGGAGATCATGATCAGGCATGGCCGGCCGCGCGAAGGCGCCGCTCCAGCCATCGGCTGTAACGCGACGCGATGAAACAGATGGAGAAGAAGACCAGCCCAGCGACGAAATAGGCGGTCGTGTAGCAGCCCGGCCACTCCTGCTCGTGGCTCGCCGCCTCGCGCACGGCGCTGAGGAAATCGGTCATGCCGATCACCGCAACGAGCGGCGTGCTCAACAGAACGCCGATGCCGAGATTGACCAGCGCCGGAATCACCGCGCGCAGCGCCTGCGGCAGCAGCACGAGTTGCGTCATGCGCCAATAGCCGAGGCCGAGCGCGCTCGCCGCCTCGGTCTGGCCGCGCGGCAGCGACTGCAGCCCCGCGCGAACGATCTCGGCGAGATAGGAGGCGACGAACAGGATCAACGCCGTCTCCACGCTGACGAACAGGTTCGCCTCGAACGCCGGCGCCATCATCGGCACGATGAACCGGCTCACATAGAGCGCCACCAGCATCGGCACGCCGCGCACGAGTTCGATCAGGATGATCGCCGCGGTGCGCAGGCCCCCCATTTTCGAGCGCCGCGCCAGAGCGAGCGGCACGGCGACGACGAAGGCGCCGGCGAAGGCGATCATCCAGACGAGAAGCGTGAGGGGCAGACCGCCCCATTCGTTGGTCGAGACCGGACGGCCAAAAAAAGCGCCGGAAAGCAGGATGCACACGGCCGCCGGGACCGCAGCCCAGCCGAGCGCAAGCGGCGCGCTCCACAGGCGCGGAATCATGCTCGCCACAACGACCCCGGCCATCAGCACGAGGCTCACGGCCGGCCGCCACAACAGGTCCTGGGGATAGACGCCGAAGACCATGAGCTGGGCGTTGCTCCAGACAAAGGGCCAGCAGGTGCCGCTGCGCGCGCGGCAGGCTTCCCGGCCGCCCGTCCAGGCCGCATCGAACACCGCCCAGCGGGCGAACTGCCAAAGCGCAGCGGCGATCAGGCCGGCGGCGACGACGGTCACCACCGCGTTGACGGGCGAGGAGAAGAGGTCGCCCGCGACGGTACGCCATCGCTCCGCCTTTGGCTGAGCCAGTTGCGCGCCCTCGAGCAGAATCGTCATGACGTGACCACTCCGCGGCGCGCGAGCATCCGGTTGTAGGCGTTGATCGCCGCCGATACGGGCAGGCTGATCGACAGGAACACCGCGACCAGCACGAGAATCGTCTCGACCGCGTTGCCGGTGTTGTTGGCGCTCGTCTTGATCACGGCGGTGACCTCGGTGAATCCGATCAGGACTCCGAGCGTCGTGTCCTTGGTCAGGTCGAGATAGGTCGAGGTCATGAGGGGCGTGATCACGCGCATGGCCTGCGGCAGGACGACGAGTTGAAGGACGCGGGTGCGGTGAAGACCGAGCGCCCTCCCCGCTTCCCATTGTCCATGCGTGACGGATTGCAGGCCGCTGCGCACGATCTCGGCGATGTTCGCCGCGTAATAGACGGAAAGTCCGACCAGCATCGCCGCAAATTCGGGCGTGAGGCTCACGCCGCCGACGATGTTGAAGCCCTTGAGGATGGGCAGATCAACCCCCAACCGGACGCCGTCGGCGACGATCCAGGCGGCCGGGACAATAACGGCTGTCGAGAGGGCGCCAAGCCACTCGAGCGCCGACAGCGGTCGTCCCAGGCGCTTGTGGATCGCATGCACGATCCAAGCGAGCAGGACGAAAAAGGCGACGATCGGCCAGATCGCGCCGCCCTCGACCGTGATCCAGGGCAGATAGACGCCACGCACCGAGAGATAGGTGAAGCGCAGCGGCTCGAGCGCCTGCCGAACCGGCGGGAGCGTGTGCGTGATCGCAATCCAGAAGAACAGTTGCAGCACCAGCGGCGTGTTGCGGACAATTTCGACATAGGCGGCCACGAGCCTTTCGAGCAGCGGATTGCCGGCGGCGCGCATCAGGCCCAGACTCACGCCGAGGACGGTCGCCAGCCCGCAGCCGGACACGGCGAGCTTGATGGTGTTGAGAAGGCCGACGAGGATCGCGCGGGCGTAAGGATCGCCGGCGCGGTAGACGATCAGCGACTCCGAGATGTCGAAATTCGCCGGTTGCGTGAGGTAATCAAAGCTCGGCGACATGCCGAGCCGACGCATGCTCGCAACGATGTTCGAGGCGAGCACGGCGACAAGAACGGCCGCAGCGCCCAGCCCGATCGCCTGCGCGAGCGCATGATCGCCCCACCAGCGCCGAAACGCCGCAAGACGGTTTTCGTCGGCGGGAGGCGGCAACGCGCGGGCTTCGGTCATCGAGGTTCGGTTCAGTGTCTCATTCGGTGTGAGTGGCGGAGCCGGCGCAACGCCGGCTCCCTCGATTCTCAGCGGAATGGCGGCGAATAAAGGAGGCCGCCCTGGGTCCAGAGCCGGTTGAGGCCGCGGTCGAATCCGATCTTCGTCGACTTGCCAAGATTGCGCTCGAAAATCTCGCCGTAGTTCCCGACCTTCTTGATGATGTTGTAGGCGAATTTGGGGTCGAGGCCGATCGCCTCGCCGAGCGACGGATCGACGCCGAGGAACCGTTTGATCGCCGGGTCGTCGCTCCCGAGGAAGCTGTCGATGTTCTGGCTGGTGATTCCCCACTCTTCCGCCTGAATGGTGGCGTAGACGGTCCAGTTGACGATCTGGAGCCACAAGTCGTCGCCCCATTGGATTGCGGGGGCGAGCGGCTCCTTCGACAGGCGCTCGGGCAACAAAACGTAGTCGTCCGGATTCGGGAAGGCCGCCCGGCGGAGGCCGAGGTCGGAACCGTCCTGGGTCAGGGCGTCGACACGGCCTGACAGCAGCGCCTGCGAGAAGGTGTTGGTGTCCTCGATCACCACCGGCTTGTAGGTCTTGTTCGCCTTCTTGAAGAAATCGGCGATGTTCAGCTCGCCTGTGGTGCCGCTCTGCACGCCAATCGCGGCGCCGTCGAGATCGGACGCCTTGCTCACGCCAAGCGATTTCTTCACCAGGATGCCCTGTCCGTCGTAAAACACGACCGGTCCAAAATTGAAGTTCAGCTTGAAAGAGCGGACGATTGTCTCGGTCACGCCGGAAAGCAGGACGTCGAACTGCCCGGCCTGAAGCGCAGGAAGGCGCTGCTGGGGCGAGGAGTTGGTGAACTCGACCTTGTCCGGGTCGTTGAAGACGGTCACGGCGAGCGCCCGTCCGAAGTCGATGAAAAACCCCTGCCACTTGCCGTTGGCGTCGGGCGAAAAGAAGCCGGGCTGGCTGCCTACGCCGGCGCGAATGACGCCGCGCTCCTTGATCTTGTCGACAACCTGTCCGGCTTGGACCGAAGTCGCCGCGCCAAATCCGGCGGCCAAGGCGACGATCGCCAGCGCAACGCCCGCGGCCCGGCGGATGGGAGTTCTTTTCGTCATTTTTATCCCCTCGTAAGGTGGGTTCCTGATGGGCTCCTCGTGCGTCCCAGCATTACCCCGCCGGGCGCTCGGGCAAGTCGTCAAATGACCGGTACATAAAGTCCATAAAACTTGTCAACTTTTATTTAGTTTCGTCGTTTCGACATTTGAGCGCGCGCCGCCAACAATTTCGGAAGGGACGCGGGAATGGGCAGCAAAGCCGTGCACATGGTCGCGACCCGTCCGACACGCTCTGCGTCAGATATGATACATTGTGGTCAGTTCGGGCGGGTTGGTCAAAGTCCACAATTCCGCGAGCGTCCGATTGTCGAGCACATGGGCGACGGCGTTGCGGGCCTCGACCATGACCTGCCGGACTGCGCAACTTTTGAGGTCGCGACAGTCCTCGCACGGCCGGTAGGCGGTGACCGAGGCGCAGGGGATGGGCGCGAGCGGCCCGTCGAGAACGCGAATGATATTGCCGACGCGGATCTCGTGCGCCGGACGGGCCAGGGCGTAGCCGCCGCCCCGCCTTTCTTGGAATAGACCAGTCCCGCATGCCGAAGCTCGGTCAGGATGTGGTCGAGGAACTTCTTCGAGATCGAGTTGGCCTCGGTGATCTCGGCAACCTGGGCGAGCGCGCCCGACTCGAGGCCGGCGAGATGCACCATGGCCTTGATGCCGTATTTGCCCTTGTTCGTCAGCACATCATCCTCGGGCTAGGCGCTGGATTGGAATCCCGAAAGCGATAGGACCATCGCCGCGATTGAATCCGCCTTGCGAATGGATTTAAAGACTAGTAGGTTTATGGAATAAATACCAACAGGTCGGTTTGTCCATGCCACACGGGTTCGCCGACAATTCCCTCTCGATTGACCAGATCAGCAGCGAGGAAGCGGTGGAATACGCCTGCCGCCTGAGGCGCGAGGAAGGCATCCTCTCGGGCCTCTCGAGCGGCGCGGCGGCCGCGCGGTCGCCGTGCGCCTCGCCAAGCGCCCCGAAAAGGCCGGCAAGACGATTGTCGCGACCGTCGAGGCGATCCGCGGCGGGGGCGCCGCTGGCCAAATCAGCGCCAAAATCGCGAACGCCTTCGACCAATCGAAGGCCCTGCAAAAGACCTGCGCGCCCGTCGACCTTGCCGCCGTGCGAGCCGCCGATGCGGCGGGCAAACGGGCGAGGCCGGGGCGAGAAAGGAGAGCAGAGTTGGAACACTTCCGACTTTTCGCCGGACCGGTGTGTCGGAGGGTTCCCCACCCCTCTCGCAAACAACTGAAACTATGAAGGAAAATGGCGAGAGAGACGGGACTTGAACCCGCGACCTCCGGCGTGACAGGCCGGCGCTCTAACCAACTGAGCTACTCCCCCGCGTGGGTCGGCGGGGGATAAGCCAGTCGCATCGGCAAGTCAATACGCGCACGCGTTTTTGCACGGGCCGGCGGCCAATCGCGTCCCGAGCGCCGGACGCGCGTCAGAACTGGCTGACCGCGAACGACCAGCGCCGCATTTCTTCCGGACTGAGCACATGCATCGTGTCGGGCGGCAAGGACTCGGCGGCCAAAACCAGCGCCGGATTGACGCCCATGCCACGCGCGTAACGGGCGAGCACCGCCACCATCGGCGCATCGGCGAAACTGCGCGTCGTGCGCTGACCGAACCATCCTTCGCCCTCGGTCTCGACGATCGACATCCGGTGCAGCGCGACTTCGCTGCCGGGCGGCGCGACGCGGCGCACCGCCCCCATCATAGCGTAGACGCAGGCGGACAGGCATTCGCCGATATAAGGGCCCGGATCCCCTTGCGCATGGAACCGCCCTACAACGCCGGCGACCCGAAGCTCGCGCAGCATATGGCCGAACGCCATCGAGGCCACCACGTTGCCGCCGCGCGAGTTGAAGAACACGATTCGCTTGAGTTTCTTGTCCTCTGCGCCGGACTTGAGGAAATCGACGAAGGCCTGCGGGGTCGAGGACTCAATCACGCCGTCGGCGACGATCACGTGCGGACAGCGTCCGCTGCAACGCCCGACATCGAGGGCTTCGACCCGAAAGGTCATCGAGCCGGAGTTGGCGGATGCCGCCTCCGGCAGGGCCAGGCCGCAGACCGCCAGCGCGAGCCCGACAAGCGACGTCGCCAGCGCCCTTGCCCAGGGGCTGGTGGGCGGTGACGGGCTCGAACCGCCGACCCTCTCGGTGTAAACGAGATGCTCTGCCAACTGAGCTAACCGCCCTGCCTGCCGTGGCGCGCCAGATTACAGATTTGAGAGCGCCACGCCAAGGCGCAGCCGACGGAGCCAAGAGAACCACCGTCGCTTGCGCATCCGTCGTGGACGAGAATGCGCTGATGCGTTCTTTGCTCGCAGCGGAGACTGCCGCGCCGAGAGACTTGGCGGGACGCACATCCCAGGTGCGCCGCATTCGCCGTGCCCCAGGCGTAGCCGCCGCTTTCTTTTATTTCCTGCCCGACTTCTTATTGAGCGACGCCTTCAGAGCCGCGCCGGGCTTGAAACGGGCGTTTTTCGACGCCGCGATCTTAATCTCCTTGCCGGTCGCCGGATTGCGGCCCTTGCCCGCGGCGCGCTCCCGCACCGAGAACGTGCCAAAGCCGACGAGGCGCACCTCGTCGCCTTTCTTGAGCGTCTTCTCGATGCCCTCCAGCACGGCATCGAGCGCCTTGGCCGCGGCGACCTTGGTCAGCTCCGCCTCCGTCGCGATATGATCGACGAGTTCGAGTTTGTTCATCCTGGCCTCTCCGTTCCAACGCGGCGTCTTTTCACGGCGCCGTCATCTTGCACGGCGTCTTGCGCCGCCGCGCGCTCACGCCAACACCCCCGGCATCGAAGCGGCGCCAGAGGGCGCCGCCGGCCCGAATCGACGGCTGAGTTCGTCCCATTGCTCACGTTTCACCCAACAGGCGCAAGGCTTTGCAGGAATTGGCGACAAAAAAAGATGCGATTTCCCCCGCGAACTGGGCTCTCAACGACAAAAGCGCCGCGAATCCGGGGGATTCGCGGCGCTTGCATCAGAATGGGGAGGCGCTTCCGGCGCCTCTCGGGCCGAAGTTAGTGGGCGACGAGACCCTGGCCCGGATCGTCGGTGGGGGCGGCGGCCGGGACCGCATTGACGTCCTCCTCCCAGACGATCGGGGTCGGCTGACGCACCAGCGCGTGCTTCAACACCTCCTCCATCCGGGAAACCGGCACTATCTCCAACCCGGATTTTACCGAGTTCGAAATCTCAGCCAGATCCTTGACGTTTTCTTCCGGGATCAGAACCTTCTTGATGCCGCCGCGTAGCGCCGCCAGCAGCTTCTCCTTCAGGCCGCCGATCGGCAGGACCCGGCCGCGCAGCGTGATCTCGCCAGTCATCGCGATGTCGCGCCGCACCGGAGTGCTGGTCAGCATCGAGACGATCACCGTCGCCATGGCGACTCCGGCCGACGGGCCGTCCTTCGGCGTCGCGCCTTCCGGCACGTGGACATGGATGTCGCGCTTATCGAACAGCGGCGGTTCGATGCCGAAGTCGACCGCACGAGAACGAACGTAGGACGCGGCGGCGGAGATCGACTCCTTCATCACGTCCTTGAGGTTGCCCGTCACCGTCATCCGGCCCTTGCCGGGCATCATGACGCCCTCAATCGTCAGTAGTTCGCCGCCGACCTCCGTCCAGGCGAGGCCCGTTACCAGCCCGACCTGATCGTCGGCCTCGATCTCGCCGAAGCGGTACTTCGGCGGCCCGAGGAACTCGGCGACGTTGGCGCCGGAAACGACGATCCTCTTCTTCTTCGTCGTCAGGATTTCCTTGACCGCCTTGCGGGCGAGATTGGAGATCTCACGCTCGAGGTTGCGCACGCCCGCCTCGCGGGTGTAGCGCCGGATCAGTTCCATGATTCCGCTGTCCTCGACCTCGAATTCCTTCGCGTCGAGGCCGTGCTTGGCCATCGAGTTGGGCAGAAGGTGGCGTTTGGCGATCTCCAGCTTCTCGTCCTCGGTGTAGCCCGCTATGCGAATGATCTCCATCCGGTCCATCAGCGGCGCCGGGATGTTGAGCGTATTGGCCGTGGTCACGAACATCACGCCCGACAGATCGTAGTCGACCTCGAGGTAATGGTCGTTGAACGTCGCGTTCTGCTCTGGATCGAGCACTTCGAGCAACGCCGACGACGGATCGCCCCGGAAATCCATGCCCATCTTGTCGATCTCGTCGAGCAGGAAGAGCGGGTTCGACATCTTCGCCTTGCGCATCGACTGGATCACCTTGCCGGGCATCGAGCCGATGTAGGTCCGCCGGTGCCCGCGGATCTCCGCCTCGTCGCGTACGCCGCCAAGCGACATGCGGACGAACTCGCGCCCTGTCGCCTTGGCGATCGACTTGCCAAGCGAGGTCTTGCCGACGCCGGGTGGTCCGACGAGGCAGAGGATCGGCCCGGTGAGCTTGTTGGCGCGTTGCTGGACGGCGAGGTATTCGACGATTCGCTCCTTGACCTTGTCGAGGCCGAAGTGATCCGCGTCAAGAATCGCCTGCGCCGCCGGCAGGTCCTTCTTGATCTTCGAGCGGCGCTGCCACGGGATCGAAAGAAGCCAGTCGAGATAATTGCGCACGACCGTGGCCTCGGCCGACATCGGCGCCATCTGGCGCAGCTTCTTGACCTCGCCGAGCGCCTTCTCGCGCGCTTCCTTGGTCAGCTTGGTCGACTTGACACGCTCCTCAAGCTCGGACATCTCGTCGCGGCCCTCTTCGTCGCCGAGCTCCTTCTGGATCGCCTTCATCTGCTCGTTAAGGTAGTATTCGCGTTGCGTCTTCTCCATCTGCCGCTTGACGCGCGTGCGAATGCGCTTCTCGACCTGCAGGACGGAGATTTCCCCCTCCATCAGGGCGAGGCACTTCTCGAACCGCTTGGCGATCGAGCGCGTTTCCAGCACCGCCTGCTTGTCGGACAGCTTGACCGCGAGATGCGAGGCGATCGTGTCGGCGAGCTTGCTGTAATCGTCGATTTGGTTGACGGCGCTCACCACTTCCGGCGAGATCTTCTTGTTGAGCTTCACATAGCTCTCGAACTCGGCGACGACCGAGCGCGACAGCGCCTCGGCCTCGATCTTCTCGATCGGCTCATCGGCAACCGCCTCAGCCTCCGCCGTAAAGAAACTATCGCCCGGGACATAGTGGGTCACCGTCGCCCGCGACGCGCCTTCCACCAACACCTTCACGGTGCCGTCGGGCAGCTTCAGGAGCTGTAAGACGCTGGCCAAAGTTCCGGTTGTGAAAATCGCGTCCGGCGCCGGATCATCGTCGGCCGCGTTCTTCTGGGTCGCCAGCAAGATCGGCTTGTCCGACTTCATCACCTCTTCGAGCGCGCGAATCGACTTCTCCCGTCCGACGAACAGCGGCACGATCATGTGCGGGAAAACGACGATGTCGCGGAGCGGCAGGACAGGATAGACGTCGAGCGTGCCAGGGACGATGGTTTTTCTTTGGCTGGTCATGGCTATCCTTCTCGGAAGCCGGTCCAAAGCCGGCCCCCATGCTTGCATTGACGACGCTCGCCAACCTCGGCCGGCCCTGTCTGTCAGCAGCCAACCCCGGTCGCTTGTGCGCCCCGCCAACCTCCCGGGTTGGACGCGGCCGCCATGATTCCCTCACGCAATGTCTGTGCCGCGTCGCCGGGAACCAAACGTCTTCGCGAAAAGATGGGCCCCAACGGCCGCAGTTTCAAGTTGCGGCCGTGGAGATTGGCGTCAACCCGCGCGTTCAGCGCGCTCGGCGTAGATGTAGAGCGGCCGCGCTTTGCCCTCGACCACCTCGGGGCCGATCACGACCTGCTCGACGCCGTCGAGGCCCGGCAAATCGAACATCGTGTCGAGCAAAATGGCTTCCATAATCGAGCGAAGCCCGCGCGCTCCGGTGCGACGCTCGATCGCTTTCTTGGCGATGACGTTCAGCGCCTCGTCCTGGAAGGTGAGGTCGGTTGTCTCCATCTCGAACAGCCGCTGATACTGCTTGACCAACGCGTTCTTCGGTTCGGTGAGGATCTTCTTCAGCGCTTCCTCGTCGAGGTCCTCGAGGGTGGCGATGACCGGCAAACGGCCGACGAATTCGGGGATCAGGCCGAACTTCAGCAGGTCTTCCGGCTCCACGTCCCGGAATACCTCGCCGGTGCGGCGATCGTCCGGAGCCTGGACCTTTGCGCCAAAGCCGATCGATGTCCCCTTGCCGCGCGCCGAGATGATACGTTCGAGGCCGGAGAACGCGCCGCCGCAAACGAACAGGATGTTGGTCGTGTCGACCTGGAGGAACTCCTGCTGCGGGTGCTTGCGGCCGCCCTGCGGCGGCACGCTGGCGATCGTGCCCTCCATGATCTTCAGCAGCGCCTGCTGCACGCCCTCGCCCGAAACGTCCCGGGTGATCGACGGATTGTCGGACTTGCGACTGATCTTGTCGATCTCGTCGATATAGACGATGCCGCGCTGGGCGCGCTCGACGTTGTAATCGGACGCCTGCAGAAGCTTGAGAATGATGTTCTCGACGTCCTCGCCGACATAGCCCGCCTCGGTCAGCGTCGTTGCGTCGGCCATGGTGAAGGGGACGTCGAGGATGCGGGCGAGCGTCTGGGCGAGCAGGGTCTTGCCCGAACCGGTCGGGCCGATCAGCAGGATGTTCGACTTCGCCAACTCCACGTCGCCGTGCTTGGTGGCGGCGTTCAGCCGCTTGTAATGGTTGTGCACGGCGACCGAGAGGACGCGCTTGGCCTGCGACTGGCCGATCACATAGTCGTCCAGGACCTTGCAGATCTCCCGCGGGGTCGGAATGCCGTCCTTGCTCTTGACCAGCGAGGTCTTGCTCTCCTCGCGGATGATGTCCATGCACAGTTCGACGCATTCGTCGCAGATGAACACGGTCGGCCCGGCGATCAGCTTGCGAACCTCGTGCTGGCTCTTGCCGCAAAAGGAGCAGTAGAGCGTGTTCTTGGCGTCGCCGTCGGCTTTGGCCATTGTCTTTCTCCAACTCGGCCGCCTTCCCCGAATCGGAAGCAGCCTAAGCATCCTGAACTAACGAAACGTAGCCTCCGACTCCTCCCGCCGTCCGCCGCGTCCCAACTTTCCCCATCGTCCGAACCGTCGGTCGCCGGATTGAACAAGCAACCACCAAAACCCGGACGAAATCAAGTCGTTCCCGAAAAGATGGCAGCCTCAAGGCCCAGCAAGAATCAAGCCATCATGGGCGACCCCCGCTAAAGCGGCGCCTTCACCTCTTCGACCTCGACGGACCGACTGGCGGTCACCTCGTCGACAATGCCGAACGCCTTGGCTTCCTCCGCCGACATGAAATGATCGCGGTCCAGGGTTCTCTCGATGGCCTCGTAGGGCTGTCCGGTAT
The DNA here is from genome assembly GCA_963822215.1 of uncultured Alphaproteobacteria bacterium. Lineage (GTDB taxonomy): Bacteria > Pseudomonadota > Alphaproteobacteria > Rhizobiales > Beijerinckiaceae > Roseiarcus. Next base: position 790,384 of record CAWGGX010000009.1, on the reverse strand, counting down.
GATGGACGTAGATCTCGTTGAGCCGGCGCTTCACTTTGAGGATGTCCTCGGCGTGGCGCTGGATGTCGGAGGCCTGCCCCTGGAACCCGCCGGACGGCTGGTGGACCATGATGCGCGAATTCGGCAGCGCGAACCGGCTCCCCTTCTCGCCGGCCGCCAGAAGGAGCGAGCCCATCGACGCCGCCTGTCCGATGCACAGGGTCGTCACCTTGGGACGGATGAACTGCATCGTGTCATAGATCGAGAGCCCGGCCGTGACGACGCCGCCCGGAGAGTTGATGTAGAGAGCGATGTCCTTTTTCGGGTTTTCAGCCTCGAGAAACAGAAGCTGCGCGACCACCAGCGAGGCTGAGACGTCCTCGACCGGTCCAATCAGGAACACGATCCGCTCGCGCAGGAGGCGCGAAAAAATGTCGAAGGACCGCTCGCCGCGCGCCGACTGCTCGATCACGATCGGCACGAGATTGTTGGTATAGTAGTCAATCGGATCGCGCATTGGCTCACATCACCCCAACAGTTGTTCGGCGGCCGCCTACCGCAAGATAGGCATCCGTCGCCTTTCCGAAAAGAGGCGCCGGCCTCAGGCTTGCGGGCGACCCCTTCCGTCTTTTGGTCGCGGTCAGTCCGCCGGGTTCTCGGTCGCCGCGGCCGCCGGGGCGGCGGCTTCCTCGCCCGATCTCGCAGCCGGGGGCGGCAGTTCGTCGTCCAGCGGTTTCATCAGCTCTTCCTTGGAGACCTTGCGGTCCGTGACCTTGGCGAGGCCAAGGATGTAATCGACGACCTTTTCCTCGTAGATCGGGGCGCGCAGTTCGGCGAGCGCCTGCTGGTTCTTCCGGTAGAAGTCCCAGACTTCCTTTTCCTGGCCCGGGAACTGGCGCGCCCGCGCGATCAGCGCCTGGGTCATCTCTTCGTCGGCGATCTTCACGTCGGCCTTGGTTCCGACCTCGGCGAGCAGCAAGCCGAGGCGCACCCGGCGCTCGGCGATCCTGCGATAGTCCGCCCGGGCGGCCTCTTCGGTCGTGTTCTCGTCGGCAAAGCCGCGGCCGGACGACGTCTGCTCCTGCATCACCTGCGTCCAGATCCCGTCGAACTCCTGGTTCACCAGGCCTTCGGGCAGCTCGAAGGTATAGAGCGTGTCGAGCTTGTCGAGGAGCTGACGCTTGACCTTGTCGCGCGAGGCGCGGGCGTACTCGGCCGTGACCCGGTCACGGAACGTATCCTTCAGCTTGTCGAGGCTCTCCAAGCCGAGGCCCTTGGCGAATTCGTCGTCGATGGCGAAGGCCTCGGGCGCGGCGACCGCCTTGACCGTGACGTCGAACTCGCCCGTCTTGCCCGCGAGCGTCCGCACGGCGTAGGCCTCGGGGAACGTCGCGTGAACGACGCGCTTTTCGCCGGCGACCGCGCCAAGGAGCTGGTCCTCGAAGCCGGGAATGAAGGTGTTCGAGCCGATCAGGACCTCGATGTCGCGGCCCTCGCCGCCCTCGAACGGAACGCCGTCGATCTTGCCGTCGAAGTCGACGGTGAGGCGGTCGTTGGCTTCCGCCTTCGACCCCTCAGGCTTGTCGACAAAGGTTCGCCGCCCGTCAGCCAGCCGCTCGATCGCATTCGCGACTTCGGCGTCCTCGACGTCCGCCGTCAGGCGCTCGAGCTCGATCTGGGAGAAGTCGCCGATCTCGAACGTCGGCAGCACCTCGAGCGCCACCTTGAACGTGAGGTCGCCGCGCGCCTCGAGCGCGGCCTCCAGCGCCGACTGGTCGGACGGCAACTCGACCTTGGGCTCGCGGGCGAGCCGAAGGTGGTTGTCGTCGACGATCTGCTTGTGGGCTTTGGTGATCGCCTCCTGGACGACGTCGGCCATCACCGATTTGCCGTAGATCTTGCGCAGGTGCTCGACCGGCACCTTGCCCGGGCGAAAGCCCTTGATCTGGGCTTTCGACTTGAGCTCGGCCAGCTGTCCGTTCAGCTTCTCGGCGAGATCGCTCGCCGGAAGGAAAATGTCGTACTCGCGCTTGAGCCCCTGGCTCAGCGTCTCCGTCACCTGCATTGTCCAATCCGCCTTGTTTTTACGGGGCCGAGGTTTCCCTTAGCCGATTTCCAACTGTCGCCAAAGCGTCATCGTGGCCCGATGCCGACCGCCTGTCGTGAAAGTCGCCCCGCCGGATCGACCTCCGGAGCGGGGAACTGGTGCGGGCGGAGGGACTCGAACCCCCACAACTTGCGTCACCGGAACCTAAATCCGGCGCGTCTACCAATTCCGCCACGCCCGCGTTCGGCGTCTCCGCGATGCGGGCGCCCTGAGCTTCGGGCGCGCTCTATATCAGCTTGCCCGCCGCGCGCCAGCGAAAAATGGACCGCGGCGGTCGGCGGCCCGCAAGCGAGGGCGTCGGGGTGTTTGCCTGTTCCGCCGGCTGGGCTTAAGAAGGGCGGCGCCGGCTGGAGGCGGGCCCCGACGCGTCGCACGGAGCCCCGGAGCGTGACGATTTCTGGTCGAACCGAGCCGCAAATGGGTCCGCCGCCGCCGATTCAAATTCCCTGCTAGCAGGGAATTTTTTTCGCCGCGGTCGCCGCGCCGTTCCAGGAAGTCCTGCAATGTCATGGCGTTGCCGGCTTTGCAACCCGGAGGTTGTAGGCTGGAGCGGGCGCGGAACAGGGAATTTCAAATGACCGGAACAGGGAATTATCAGGTGGTTTCGGAGCAGAACAGGGAAAGAACAGGCGGGCGAAAATGGGGCGCCCGACCGGGCGCGGCCGAGTTGCAAGACGCGGCCAGGAGTCCCGGGGGAGAAGGGGGACGCCCCTCTCGCCCCGGGCAAAGGTCCCGGGGGGAAGCCGCATCAGGGCGTCCGGGAGGACGCCCGTCTCTCGACGGGCTATGGCGGCAGGGCGAGGGTTCGCTGGCGCAATCCTATTTCGTGACCCACCCGCAAGGATGCTGACGACTGGATTCTCGGGAGCTTGCCCGCCGTGACTGTATTCCACCCAGAGTCTCCAAAAAATTCCCGCCGCGCCGACTGTTTCGAAACGCCAGCCGCGCCGACGCGGCGCGCCTTCGTCGGCGGCGGGCTCGCGGCGGCCGCCTGGCGCCTCGCCCCGGCCCGGGCCGAGACCCCTGCCCCGCCGTCCGATGGCTTCAGGACATTCGAGGCCGCGCCCTTCCCGCTCGCCCTTCTCCCGCCGCCGGCTGAGCCCGCCGCCGCCCTCGCCTATGGCGGAGCGATCCCGGGGCCACTCCTCCGGCTCAAAAAAGGCGAAGAGCTGAAGCTCAAGTTCGCCAACAGGCTCGCCGAACCGACGACGCTCTGCTTCGCCGGACTGCGCACGGCCGATGCGGTCGCGGGCTACGGCGGCCTCACCGGTCCACGGCTTGCGCCGGGCGCGAGCGCCGAACTCCGCTTCGTTCCGCCCGATTCGGGCTTCAACCTCTACCTGCCCCACGCGGGCGCGACCGACGCCGCCCAGCAGGGCCGCGGTCTCTTCGGTCCGATCGTGGTCGACGAGGCCGACACAATGGACGTGGACGAGGATGTCGTCGTCCTGCTGTCCGACTGGAACTTTGATGACAAGGGCGGGATCAAGGACGATTTTTCCGACCCGGCGATTGCGCGAGGGGCAGGCCGGCGCGGCGGCCTGGTGTTCGCCAACGGCGCCGCCGCGCCGCTTGCCCTCAAGGCGCGACCGGGCGCGCGGGTGCGCCTCAGGCTCGGCAACGCCGCCACCGCCCGTCTGACCAACGTCGGGATCGACGGGGCGAGGTCACTCATCGTGGCGGTCGACGGCCAGCCGAGCGAGCCCTTTGCGCCCTTGCGCAACCAATTCCCGATGGGGCCGGGCGCCCGTTTCGAGCTCGTGTTCGACATGCCGCGCGAGGCCAAGGCCGAGGTCAGGTTCGTCCTACGCTGGGACGCCGGAGCGCCGGACATCCCGTTTGTCGATCTGACGTCCGAAGGCGAACCGGTCCCGGCGCGCGCAAAGGCCGTCCTCCTCCCGCCCAACCCCGCCCTGCCGGCCGAGATCGCGCTCGAAGCCGCACGCAGCTTCGACGTCGCCGTCACCGGAGGCGGCGCGGCGCCCTTCGCGGTCAACGGCGCGACTTTCACCGACTGGGCGGCGAAGCCCCTCGCCAAAATCACCCGCGGCGCGCCGACCGTGTTCGCCTTCGCCAACCGGACCGCGGTCGTGCAGGCGATGCGGCTCGGCGGCCACGTCGCCCGGCTCCTGCATTCCATGGACGACGGCTGGGAGCCCTACTGGCGCGACACGATCCTGATCCAGCCCGGCCGCACGCTCCATGTGGCCTTCATCGCTGACAATCCCGGCAAATGGCCGATCGAATCCGCCATCCCCGAGCACCGCGCGGCGGGGGCCGGGGCGTGGTTTCAGGTGGGATGAAGCCAGGCTCCGGAGCACGCCCGACCGTCGCCCCGAGCCGCGGGGGCCGGTCCGCGGACCGGCGCCGTTTTCGAGTCCGTTTTTCGTCTTTTCAAAGGCCTGCGGCGCCTTTTCCAACTGTCCGTAACTGCCAAGCCGCCCCTTCGAGCTTCGTCTGGGGCTTTAGGGGGTTTAAGATGGCCTAAGGGGACAGGATACGCATCGCATAGTATCCATGGCCGAGTTTCGCTGGCGCGAGGGTGCAAGCCGCGCGCGGGCGCCAAGGATTGATATGGGGAATTTGTATCCTGTCCCCGTACGCCGTCCCCGACGCCGCGTTTGCGGCGCGAAGCGGCCCTGGCGCGAACGCCGCGAGCCGCTTGCTCGACAATTTGCGAAATCGCCGGACACCGATTGTCTGACGGAGCGGAATTGATCTTCGCTAGTTTCCGCGACCGTACAACTACAGGCCTGGTCGCCTCGAACCGGGGCGACAAAAGGCGAACGAGACGTTAAGAGTCCTGTGGTTCCCTTCGAAGCGTTAACTAGACACAGCGGAAAACATGGCTCGAAGTGACCTCTTGGTCTCGCTGGTACGCGCCGCTGCTGCGGGCGATCGGGATGCTTTGAGGTCGACTACCGAGGCCCTCGCCGCAGACGAGCGCGCCAAGAATCATCATATCGTCGCCGATCGTCTTCAGCGCGCCCTTTCGGTGGTCCCGGTCGCACCGCCCCCGCTGACAACCTCGACACAACCAGGAGCGGGATCTGGCCAGGATGCGATTATCGAGGTCGAGCCTCGCGTCCGACTCGACGATCTCCTGCTGTCCCTGCCGGCGAAGGAGAGCGGTCGGCAGATTATCGAAGAACATGTCCGCGCCGATGTTCTCCGCGCTCACGGGTATGAGCCGCGCCACCGGGTTCTGTTGTCGGGTCCTCCCGGGAACGGCAAGACCTCGTACGCAGAGGGTATCGCCGAGGCGCTCGGCCTGCCCTTCTTCGTGGTCCGGTACGATGCACTGATAGGGAGCTACCTCGGCGAAACCAACGCCCGCCTGCGCAAGCTGTTCGATTTCATACGCACGCAGCCGAGCGTACTGTTCTTCGACGAATTCGACGCCATCGGGAAGGAACGGGGCGACACTCACGAGACGGGCGAGATCAAGCGCGTCGTCTCCTTTCTGCTGATGCAACTTGACCAGCTCCCGAGCTACGTCCTCGTAGTTGCGGCCAGCAACCACGCCGAGCTGCTCGATCGCGCCGTCTGGCGACGGTTCCAGCTTCGCCTCGCCTTCCCTGCGCCTGACCGGAAGCTCGTGGAGGTATTCGTCGACAGAATTCTTTCGGTTTGGCCCGAGCGGCCCAAGTTGTCAGTGCAGAAGATCGCGGGGCGGCTCGGGACCGTGAGCTACGCCGAAGCTCTCGACTTCTGTCAGAATGTCCGGCGGCAACAGATATTGGGGCTAGGCGAGGTCGGGATTGATGACGCGTTGGAGAAGGAGTTGCACCTCTGGTCGGCTCGCGTCCGGCCGGAGGAGTTGAATGGCGAGCGACCCAGACAAACCGCTGCTGCGGCTCATCCCGCAAGCGGCTCAAGATCGGCCCATCGGAAGACCGCAGTGGATACCCCGACCTGAAGCGTTCTCGCAAGCACGTCAAGCTGGCGCGTTCTCCCCGAAGTTCAACCGGCTGGCGGAAGTCCTGAGCAGAGATCCAACAGGTCTTGCGCTACGAGCCGATCCTGCCGCGCTCGCGCCTGAGCGTCTGCTTGTCTTTGAAGTGCGCGCACCGATAAACGCCTTTGCCGAGGCGGTTAGGCGCGCTGGCCTCGAACTGGTCGACGAAGAAGAGCTTGATTCAGACGAACACGACAAAACCCCGGTCGCCTACCTGATGGTGCCGGACGTTCGAGCGCTCCGGAACCTTGAGAGCCTTTGGCGGCGCTGGCTCAACGGACGGCTGGTCCCTGGCGAAACGGCCTGGCGAGATGTCTTTGAGCTGCTTCGCGATCTCCGTCCGTGGGGACCGCAAGATCGCGTGCAGCCGCGTGATGCCGGAATACTGCAGGAGGAAATTGAAGGCCGCGCGCCAAACGATCTGGTTCGGCTCGAAATAGAACTCGTCTTCCGCGCGAACGCCGAGGCGAGCGAGGACAGGGACGAGGAAGTTCGGCGCGCCGTTCAGGCGCAGGATGGTCGGATCATCTCGGCGTCTCGTATCTCGGACATCGCCTACCACGCGCTGCTGGTCGATTTGCCCGTCGTAGCAGTGATGAGGATCATCGAACAAGCGCCAAACGGCATTGCCGGGCTCGAAGCCGTCATGCACATCCGCCCACAGAGCGTCGCGAGCGGTGTAGAGGTGGCCGAGGCCGTGGACACGGTGGCCGCGCCCGCGGTTGCTGGGTTGGGCAATCCGATTCTCGCGTTGTTGGACGGCGTGCCGATTGCGGCGCATCCGCTGCTCGTGGCTCACTTGATAATCAATGATCAATTTGGGCTCGAGCCAGGCACGCCGGTCGCGGAGCGCATCCACGGTACGGCGATGGCGTCGCTAATCCTGCACGGCGATCGAAACCGGCCAACGACGGCGCTGCCGCGGCGCGTCCATGTGGTGCCGGTGCTTGGTGCCCGCGACGCCTTCCCGTCCGACCGGTTGATCCTGGATCTCATCTACACGGCTGTGGTCGCGATGCGCGACGGCCCCGAGCCCACAGCGCCCAACGTCGTTATCGTCAATCTCTCTTTGGGCAACCCGCGCCGCATTTTTCATGGGCAGCTCTCCGCGTGGGCGCGTCTGCTTGATCGCTTAGCATACCGCTATGGGATCCTCTTCGTCGTTAGCGCCGGCAACTGCCTTGATCCGTTCGCGATCGAGGCATTCGCCAACCACACGCTGTATGAGGATGCGGACCCGACCAACCGTGCGGAAGAGACGTTGCGCGCGCTCGGTATGCTGGTCGCCGACCGACGCCTCTTCTCTCCGGCCGAGACCGTGAACGGTCTTACTATCGGAGCGTGGAATGACGACGCCGTTAGCGACGCCGACCGCGCCACCGCACGGGTGAACGTCGATCCTTACGGAGATCGGCGGATGGCCAATCCTTCTAGCGCGCTCGGGCCTGGATTCGGCCTTTCGGTCAAGCCAGACGTTTTGATGCCGGGTGCCCGTGAGCGGCTGCGCTTAGTCCGCACTCACACCCATATTGAAGTCCGCCCCGCCGGTCCAATGCGCGCAGCGGGGCTGCGTGTGGCGGCTCCGCCGCGCGACGGACGCGAGAACCTGGACGGTTATACGAATGGAACTAGCGCCGCAGCGGCGCTCGCCTCACGGACAGCACATAGGATACACGATGCCCTTGAGTTCGCTTATGGCGCAGACTTCTTGGCGCTCTCACACCTCCAACGCGCCGTGCTGTTGAAGGCGCTGCTGGCGCACACTGCCAAGTGGCCGGATGAGACAGCGGAAATGATCCGCCAGGTGTTGGCCCCACGGGAAGCAGGCTCAGCTATCGTCGAAAAGAGAACATTCGCCGTTTCCTCGGCTTCGGCATGGTTGAACCAGAGGACGCCGTGGCGTGCGCAGCCGACCGAGCGACGTTCTGGGCCACGGGCGTCCTTCGGAGGGACAAGATCTCGATCGTGAACGTTCCGGTACCGATGGCGATGGGCGGGCGGGCGCTGCTGCACTCGCTCTCCGCCACGCTGGCCTGGTTCACCCCCACCGCGCCGGGCCGGAAGAGCTATCGCTCCGTCCGACTCAAGCTGTTGGAGCCGGCGGAACTCGATGTGCTCAGCGTCAGCCCGAGTAGCAATCAGCCGGAGAGCAAACAGACGAACAAGGGGACGCTGTTTATGCGCTGCTGGAAGGGCGACCGCGCGCCCGTCGTCGGTCCAAATATGAGCGTCCCGCTGACTGTTCAGCGCGATCCCGACCAGGGAGCCACGATAGACGATCCGATTCCATTCGGGCTCGCCGTTACCCTCGCCATGCCCGGCGTGATCCAGATCTACGAGCAGGTTCGCGAGCGGCTCGGGTTGGCGGTGCGCGCTCCGGTCTGACGGGCCGGTCCTCAGAAGAGGGGCGTGCCGGCTCCCATCACAAATGCTTTTTTCAGGCTAAACAATCGATGCCGGCTTCTTTTCCAAGCAGCTCTTGTACGAGAAATCGATAACGCTTCCGTCCATTCTGACAACCCAAAAACACTGTTTGGACAGAGATTGAAATCCCTCCTCTGGCGGTCGCCTCACTTCGAAATGGCTAATCCCAGCCCCAACTTTCTCCGCATATTCAGAGTGCAGCTTTAGCAGGGCAGCCAAGTCCAGCGCGTCTTCTTCGGATACGCGTGAGCCAATCTCGTATCGATTCAGCATCGCGCGAAAAAAAGCAGTGGCGTCACCGGCTTTCTCAAAACGCCTCGTGTCTAACTCGACCGGTCGTTTCGCCACCGTGCTAACCTCCAGATTCTACGATATGATATGTCAATAGTCGATATTGGGATTACGAGGATTACGAGGATTACGAGATTACGGGACAGCTTACTCAATCCCCAATTCCTTCAAACCGACATGCCAAGCAGTTTCGCCCAAGGAACAATCTGGCTCGGCATCGCCCGGTTCGTCGTCCACGGCCTTTCCCATCATGTAACGTGAGCGCGGCGGCGGGCCTGAGCGCGTGGGCTTCGGGCGAGGACGACGGCGCGCTTGATTGCGAGATCTGCTGGCGAGCCCATGTCGCTTGCACGGCGCGGCGGCGCCGATTGCCTGACAGCCAACCCCGTTCATCTCTTTTTCAGCCCGGAACGGACCGGCGTCTACACAAAATCGGGGCGACCGCGTTCCCGGGTCCGCCTTCAGACCGACCCAGGAACACGCCCTCACAGCCACTTCTTCCAGCGGAAGAACACGTAAGGCAGCACCGCGGCGCAGATCATCAGCAGGATCGCCAGCGGATAGCCAAACTGCCATTCGAGCTCGGGCATCACCTTGAAATTCATGCCGTAGATCGAGGCGATGACGGTCGGCGGCATGAAGATGACCGCCAGAACCGAGAACAGCTTGATGATGTCGTTCTGCGCCAGGTTGATCAGGCCCATCGTCGCGTCGAGCAGGAACTGCACCTTTTGCGCCTTGAAGCTCGCGTCCTCCTCGAGCGACTGCAGGTCGCGCAGCGCGGTCTTGGTCGCCGCCCGCACGGCTTTGTGCGCCTTGTCCGGCTTGCCGCCATCGCCGTTGGCGTCCGCGTCCAGAAACAGCAGCAGCCGCTCGATCGACACCATGCTTTCGCGCAGGTTGGAGATCCTCTCGTCCTCGCGGCCGAGATTCCAGAGGGTGTCGGAATAGATCTGGTTGCGGTTCTCCTTGTTGTCCTTGGCGCGAAACACCCGGCTTGCAATCTGGTCCAGGCTGACGCCGGCCTGGCTCAGCGCGCGCGCCGAGCGGTTGATCGCGGTGTTGACCAGCCCCACCGCGACCGCATCTGGCGACGGCGACGCGGACGACGCCTTGCAGAGCTTCTGCCCGAAAATGTCGAAGGATTCGCAGGCGTCGTAGCGCACGGTGACGAGCACGGCCGGCGCGACCACGAAAGTGACGTCGGTGACGTCGGGCGTGTCCTCGGGCTCGCTGATCACGCTCGCCTGGAGATATCGGACGCCGTTCTCGGCGTAGTGGGATTCGGCCGGCTCGGCGTAGTCCGGGTCGGCGCGGGTCGGAACCGGCGCGCCGACATAGCGCTGGACCTTAAGGTCCTCCTCCACTGTCGGTTTGATCATGTCGATCCAGATCGATCCCGCCGGGATCTCCTCGGCCGGTTCGAGCGCCTTGCGCGCGAAAGTCCCAGGCCGCGCCGGCCCCGCCGGAAAGTGGATGACGATCACGCTTTGCTCCCCAATATCCGCCCTATGGCCTTGCACAGGTTCCTAACAGTTTGGCGACACATGCAGGGCGCTCGGCGCGTCCAAAGGCCCGCTGGCGTCTCAGCGCATCAGCCTCGCCACGTCCTCACGCAGCGCGTCGACGTTCTGCGTCCGAAACCCGAGACCATCGAGCGCGCGCGCAACGACGGCGACGAGCTCGGCGTTGCTTGCGGCGCGGTCACCGCCCGGCAGCGCGAAATTGTTCTCGAACCCGACGCGTACGTGGCCGCCAAGCAGCGCCCCCGCGGTGACGCAGGCCGCCTCGCGGCGCCCGAAGGCGCAGACGCTCCAGTGGGCGAAGCGCGGCGCGTCGGGCGCGAGAAACGACAAGAGATCGGACGGCGCCGCCGTCCTGAGCAGGGTGAAACGCCCGAGAACGTACAGGACGGCGATGGCGTCGAACGGGATCAAGCCACGCTTGTGCATCGCCATCAGCCGCGCCGCCTCCTCCGCGGTATAGAGGACGAACTGCGGCCAGACCCGCATCTGCTTAAGCTGAACGAGGAACTCGGCGAACGGCCGCTCGTCCGCCGCTTCGGGCGCGAACTCCCTCAGGGCGAGCGAAACCGCCTCCGGATTCGTCTCCGCGACGACCGCCATCTGCTCCGCGGGCTTGTAAAGGCCCATCGACTCGGTGGTGATCTGCGCCACGAGCCGGTCGCCGACCGCCGCTGAGACGGCTGCGGTCGCCGCCCGGTAGGCGGCGGCGTCGAGCAGATGCGCTCCGTCGGCGCCGCGCACATGCATATGAATCATGGCGGCGCCGGCCTCGAGACATTCGGCTGCAGCACGCGCCAGCTCCTCGGCGGTCATCGGCAGTTGCGGATGGTGGGCCTTGGTCTTGCGGCCGCCGTTCGGCGCGACCGCGATCGTCACCTCTCTTTGCGCCGCAGCCCCCGTCACGCCGCCCGCCTTTCCGCCGATCCCTCCGGAGCCTATGATTCGCGCCTGCCCGCCAGGCCCGGATGACTTGAATGACGCATATTCTGCATCGCGCCGCAAACGCCGACCTGCCGGTCGCCGTCTCGGGCGCCGGAGTCGAGATCGTCGACGCCGAGGGCCGGCGCTATCTCGACGCCTCCGGCGGCGCGGCTGTCTCATGCCTGGGCCATGGCCACCCCGACGTTGTTGCGGCGCTGCGCCGGCAACTCGACGCGCTCGCCTACGCCCACACCGCCTTCTTCACCTCCGAGCCCGCCGAGCGGCTCGCCGACCGGCTCGTGGCCGACGCGCCGCCAGGCCTGAGCCGCGTCTATCTGGTGAGCGGCGGGTCCGAGGCGGTCGAGGCCGCGCTCAAGATGGCGCGGCAATATTTCGTCGAGACGGGCGAGCCGCAACGCCGCCGGATCGTCGGGCGCCGGCAGAGCTATCACGGCAATACGCTTGGAGCGCTGGCGACGGGCGGCAATGGCTGGCGGCGGGCGCCGTTCGAGCCCCTGCTGATCGAGACCCATCACGTCGACCCCTGCTACGCCTATCGCCTCCAGAGGCAAGGCGAGAGCGACGGCGACTACGCCGCCCGCGCCGCGCAGGCGCTCGAGGACAAGCTGCTGGCGCTCGGCCCCGAGACCGTCATCGCCTTCGTCGCCGAGACGGTGGTCGGCGCCACGTGCGGCGCCGTTCCGCCGGTCGGCGACTATTTTAAGCGCGTGCGCGCGATCTGCGACCGATATGGCGTGCTGCTCATTCTCGACGAGGTCATGTGCGGCATGGGGCGCACCGGCACGCTGCACGCCTGCGCCCAGGAGGGCGTCGTGCCCGACCTCATGACCATCGCCAAGGGCCTCGGCGGCGGCTATCAGCCGATCGGCGCGGTCATGTTGGCTGAACGCATTTTCGACGCTTTCGCCGGCGGTTCGGGCGCGTTTCAGCATGGCCACACCTATATGGGCCACCCGATGGCCGCAGCGGCAGCGCTTGCGGTGCAGGAGACGATCGCCCGCGACAACCTGCTGACGAATGTCGTCGCCATGGGCGACCTCCTCCAGAGCCGCCTGCAGGAGCGCTTCGGCCAGGCTCCGAACGTCGGCGACATTCGCGGCCGCGGCCTTCTCCGCGCCCTCGAATTCGTCGCCGACCGCGCGTCCAAGGCGCCGTTCGATCCCGCGCTGAAGCTCCATGCGCGAATCAAACGCGAGGCGATGGCGCGGGGGCTGATGGTCTATCCAATGGGCGGAACGATCGACGGCGTTCGCGGCGATCATGTCCTCCTCGCCCCGCCGTTCATCGTCAACGAAGGCCAGATCGAGACGATCGTCGAGCGGCTCGGCGCGGCGGTCGACGCCGCCCTGGCGGGCGCGCTGTAGCGCTCATGGACTGCGCCGGGTCGGGGCCCAGCGAGGCGGCCTGCAAAGTCGCCGCGTCGGCGTCACACTCAGGCCACAGGCCCTCGCCAGAGGCTTTCCCGTCGGGCTCATGCGATAAAGCGCAGGCCCCACGATTCGATTGCGCCCGGACGTGGGCGGCAGGGACGGAGAGAATGGCGAAACGATCGGCATGGCTGGCTCTCGCGGTGATCGTCGGGCTCGGCGCAAGCGCCTCCGCTCAAAATACGCCGCACAGCATTGAGCGGGTCGCTGCGATGAAGAGCGGGCCGGCGGCCAATCTGTCCGCCGCCGATGCGGTCGCGCGCGCCAACGCGTGGCTGGACGCGGCGCGCGTGCTGACTGCCGACTTCGTCCAGATCGGCCCTGGCGGCAAGCGCTCGGAGGGCCAGCTGACCATCGCCCGGCCCGGTCGGATGCTGTTCACATACGCCAGTCCCGCCCGGTTCGAGATCGTCGCGGACGGGCGCAGCGTCGCCATCATCGATCACAAGCTCAATACCCAGGACGAATATTTCATCGCCCAGACGCCGCTGAAGTTCCTGCTCGCCGACCACATCGACCTCGCCCGCGACACGCAGGTGCTCAGCGTCGCGCAGGACGAGAAATCGGTGACGATCGAGGTCGAGGACAAGGCGGCGCTCGGCGGCACGGCGCATCTCGAGCTCATCTTCGACCCCGCGTCCTTCGCGCTGAAGCAATGGACGGTGATCGACGCTCAGGGTTATGAAACCGTGGTGACGCTGTTCAATCTTGACCTGACGACCGAGCCCGACCCGGCGCTCTTCCATATCGACGAGAGCCTGCCGACCCGGCAACTCGGCCGGGCCCGGTAAGGCGGACTCCGCGATCTGGAGCGGGATGATTTCTGATCGAATCACGCCGCAAACCCTCGTCCGGCCGCCCCTCTCCCACTGGAAGAGGGAAGCCGCCATAGGGCGTCCGGAAGGACGCCCGTCTTTCGACGGGCTACGGCGGCAGGGTGAGGGTCAGCCGAAGCCGATAGCTCCGGAACGGTCCTCTGTAGCTGGGACGCGCGATCCCCAGGGCGCCGTCTCCGCTCTCGCGCCCATCGACCGGTCGACAACCGTCACCAGGGTCTCCCCATTTCGGCAGGGGTGACAAGCGGGGTCGGCCATGGTTTTCATTGTCCTGGGGGACGATCGTCGCCTATCAAACGCACAAGGCCATGTGAGGATCGAATTTGAGGACGACCCCCACCTGCGGAGACAAGCCGTGACCGCCGAGCTGGCGTCCCTCGCCGAGGCCCTCGACGCCGCGGTCGCGATCATTCATGACCTCGACGGACACATTCTCCACTGGACGACCGGCTGCGAGCGCGTCTACGGCTACGCCAGGGCCGAGGCGGTGGGACAGCGCGTCGCCGACCTGCTCGAGACCCGCTATCCCTGTCCGCGCGCCGAGATCGTCGCGGCGCTCGCCGAACGCGGCGCCTGGCAGGGCGAACTCGAGCAGCGGGCGAGGAGCGGCGCCATCCTGACGATCGCGAGCCTGTGGACAAGGCAGAAAGCCGCCGGCGGCGAAATGGCGGTCCTGCAGCACAATGCCGACGTCACCGCGCTCAAGCAGGTGCAGGCGGAGCTGGCGGATCGCGAAGCGCACCTCGCATCGATTCTCTCCACCGTGCCCGAGGCGATGATCGTCATCGACGAAAAGGGCCTCATTTCCTCGTTCAGCGCCGGGGCCTCGACTCTGTTCGGCTACCGCCCGGACGAGGCGATCGGCCGCAACGTCAAGATGCTGATGCCGGAGCCCTACCGGGCCGAGCACGATTCCTACGTGACCAACTACCTGCGAACCGGCGAGGCGCGGATCATCGGCTACGGGCGCCTCGTCCAGGGGGTGGCCAAGGACGGCAGGGTCTTCCCGGTCGAGCTGTCGGTCGGCGAAGCAAGGGCGAACGGACGGCGCGTGTTCACCGGCTTCATCCGCGACCTGACCAGCCGCCAAAAGATGGAGCAGGAGCTGCGCCAGTCACAGAAGATGGAGGCGGTCGGCCAGCTGACCGGCGGGGTCGCGCACGACTTCAACAACATTCTGACCGCGATCATCGCCAATCTCGAACTCCTCGACCCCATGCTCGCCGATCCCGACCAGAGGGAACTCGCGCGCGAGGCCCGCGGCGCCGCTCAGGACGGCGCGAAGCTCGCCGCCCAGCTCCTCGCCTTCGCCCGACGCCAGCCGCTCAACCCGAAGCCGACCGACGTCGGCCGCCATGTGAGCGGGTACGGCGAGCTTATTCGCCGCACCGTTGGCGAGGCGATCGAGCTCAGGATCTCCGTGCCGGCGGAGACGCACCTGGCCGTCGTCGACGGCACACAACTTCAAAACGCCGTGCTCAATCTCGCCATCAACGCCCGGGACGCGATGCCGCGCGGCGGCCAACTGGCGATCGACGTCGCCCCGGTCCGCCTCGACGCCGACTACGCCCGGATGTATCCCGAGGTCCGCACAGGGCGCTACGTGCTGGTGACGGTCACCGACACCGGCGCCGGCATGTCGGAGGACGTGCGACGCAAGGCGTTCGAGCCGTTCTTCACCACCAAGCCGGTCGGCGCCGGCACCGGTCTCGGCCTCAGCATGGTCTATGGCTTCGTCAAGCAGTCCGGCGGGCACATCCAGCTCTACAGCGAGCCCGGCAGCGGCACGAGCGTGCGTATCTACCTGCCGCATGCCGAGGGAACGGCGGCGGAAGGCGCGCGCGCCGCCAACGACCCGGCGGCGGAGCTGCCGAAAGGCTCGGAAACAATCCTCCTGGTCGAGGACGACCCGCGGCTGCGCCGCGTCCTGAGCCGACGTCTTCGAAGTCTAGGCTACGAGGTCATCGAGGCCGACAACGGCGTTTCCGCCAAGGCCGAGCTCGCGGCGCGGCCAGAGATTGCGCTCGTCTTCACCGACATGGTGATGCCCGGCGGCATGACCGGCCTCGAGCTCGCCCAGGCGGCGCTGGCGATGAAGTCCGGCGTCAAGATCCTGTTCACCTCCGGCTATGCCGAGCCGGCGATCGCCCAGTTCGGCCTGAGCGCCGGCGCATGGCTGAAGAAACCCTACACCGCCGACGAACTGGCCGAGAAAATCCGCGAGATTTTGCACAAGGGGACGCGCTGACCCGTCGCTGCGCGGGCGGCCGAAGATCTCCTGACGCGTGTCCGGGGGGGCGGCGGCGCGACGCATCGCCGTTCTGTGGCCGACGCCGGCTGGGGGCGTCTTGAACGCCTCCACCCAAATCCCACGCCGACATTGCGCCGCCATGCTCACGCCTATTCTGGAAAATCGTACCTCATCACAGGTTTCGGCTATTGAGATAATTTGCGCTTGGCCGGACGGCCTCACGCTAGCTTCTGGCCGGGAGGCGATCGCACCAAACTCGTGAACGTATTGACGTGGGCGCGACCCTCACCCTGTCCCGCTACCACCCTAGGGACACCCTTCTCACGACAGGCTGTGTGCGGCGGGGACGCCAATCGCCCGCGTCGCTCCAACCCAAAAGCAGAAGGCTTTAGACGCGCAGCAGCGTCTTGATCGCGCGCCGCTCGTCCATCGCCTGGTAGCCTTCGGCGACGTCGGCGAGCGGCAACGTCAGGTCGAAGACCTTGCCGGGATTGATCTTGCGCTCGAGCACCAGGTCGATCAGATGCGGCAGGAAGCGGCGGACCGGGGCGGGGCCGCCCAACATGCCGGTCTGCGAGAAAAACAGCGATTGGCCGTCGAGTTCGACGCCATGGGGCACGCCGACATAACCGATCATGGCGCCGGGACGCGCTGACCGGATGGCCTGCGTCATCGCCTCCTGTGTGCCCACGCACTCGAGAACGGAATCCGCGCCGACGCCCTCGGTCAACGTTCTGATCCGATCGACGCCTGCATCGCCCCACTCGGAGATAATGTCGGTTGCGCCGAATTCGAGCGCGAGGTCCTGCCGGGTCTTGTGGCGGCTCATCGCGATGATCCGCGCGGCGCCCATCTGCTTGGCGGCGAGAACGCCCATGAGACCAACCGCGCCGTCGCCGACGACGGCGACCGTCGAGCCCGGCTCCACGCGCGCCGCATCGGCCGCGTACCAGCCGGTGCCGAGCACGTCGGAAGTCGCAAGCAGGCTCGGAATGAGGTCATCCGGAGGCAATTGCGCCGTCGCGACCAGCGTGCCATCGGCGAGCGGCACGCGCGCCCGCGGCGCCTGCGCCCCGGTCATGAATTCCCGCTGCTGACACGACGACTGAAAACCGCGGCGGCAATGCGGGCAGGTGTTGTCGGAGATGCAGAACGAACCGACGACGAACTGACCTGGCCTGACGGTGGCGACCGCGCCGCCAACTTCCTCAACGACGCCGCAATACTCGTGCCCCATCGCCATCGGCGCCGTGACGGCGTTCAGCCCTCGGAAGGGCCACAGATCGGACCCGCAGACGCAGGACGCCGAGAGGCGGATGACGGCGTCGGTCGGCTTGAGGATCTTCGGCTCGGGGACCTCCTCGCAACGCACGTCACGCGGTCCATGGAGAATGGTCGCAAGCATCAGAGGGTCTCCTTTTCGATCGGGCCAGGCTGTCTGAAAGCCATCAGAAGCGCTCGGCTTCGTTCTGCGGCGCCTGCGCCCAAATCTCGCCGCGTTGGCTATCGATGGATGCGCCGCCGAAGGTGAACATCGGGCCGGCGGCGACGAGATCGGCTGGGAAAGCAAGCTGCGGCTTGCTCGCCTCGTTCAGCCTGGTCGTCTGTTCCGGAGAGAGCTTCACGTCGAGCGCGGCGAGGTTATCGTCGAGCTGATCGAGCGTGCGCGCCCCGATGATCGGCGAGGTGACTCCCGGCCGGCCGCGAAGCCAGGCGAGAGCGACGCGCGCGACGGTCGTGTCCTGTTCCCGGGCAATCTCGCCCATCAGGTCGAGCAGCGTATAGATGCGCTCGTCGAGCAGGTTGGCGACGCGCGCTCCGCGACCGACCTTGTGCGCGCCATGATCCTCGCGCTTGTACTTTCCGCTGAGGACGCCTCCCTTCAACGGGCTCCACGGGGTGACGCCGAGCCCGAGTTCCTGCGCCATCGGCGTCAACTCGCCTTCGACCGTCCGTTGCAGCAGGGAGTACTCGATCTTCAGGGCGATGAGCGGCGCGGAGTTCGCGAAATTGCGCCAGCGTCTGCGCCTGCGCCACCTTCCAGGCCGGCGTATCGGAGAACCCGAGGTAGCGACCTTGCCCTGTCGCACCAGCGTGTCGAGCGCCGTCATCGTTTCCTCGATCGGGGTCAAGCGGTCCCAGACGTGCATCCAGTAGAGATCGATGTAATCGGTCTGCAGCCGACGCAGCGATTCTTCGCATTGGCCGATGATCGCCTTGCGGCTTGCGCCGCCTCCATTCGGGTCGCCGAGGAACAGGTTGCACATGAACTTGGTGGCGATGACAAGACGATCGCGCTTCTTTCGATCGCGGCCCACATGGTCGCCGATAATCTTTTCCGAATGGCCTTTGGTATAGGCATTGGCCGTGTCGATGAAATTGCCGCCGCGGTCGATGTAGTGATCGAGGATCCGCTCGGAATCCGACACGCTCGACCCCCAGCCCCAATCTTCGCCGAAGGTCATGGCGCCGAGGCAGAAGGGACTGGGCTCCTCGCTCAATTGAGTGGGTAAGGCTGGTTTTGGGTTGGCTTGGGGAGCGATTGGTTGGGATCGAGTTTATCGTGGGGCGATGCGAGACACCGATCTTTTCCGGTTGGCCCTTGGGTTGAAGTCGCCTTGGATGGTGACGCGAGCCGAGTTTGCGATCTCGGATGGCCGGCTCGATTTGTACGTGGATTTTGGGCGCGGGAGCCGGTTCGCCTGCGCGGAGTGCGGCGGCGAGGGTTGCGCGGTTCACGACACGAAGGACGAGACGTGGCGGCATCTGGACTTCTTCCAGCATCGCACGCTGTTGCACGCTCGTGTGCCGCGCGTGCGCTGTCCGAAATGCGGAGTGCGCAAGGCCGCCACGCCATGGGCTCGAGCGGGTTCCGGGTTCACGTTGTTGTTCGAGGCCTACGTGCTGGCGCTGGCCAAGGCGATGCCGATCGCGAATGCGGCCAAGCGGCTCGGCGAGCACGACACGCGCTTGTGGCGGATCGTCGACCATTACGTGTGGCAGGCGGTGGAGGCGCTGGATTTGTCTGAGGTGCGGCGCATCGCCGCCGACGAAACCTCGGCGCGGCGCGGCCACGATTACATCAGCCTGTTCGTCGACATGGCGCAGCGCAAAGTCGTCTACGTGGCCGACGGCAAGGACGCCGCGACGGTGAAGGAATTCGCCGATTTCCTGGAGGCGCATGGCGGCAAGCGCGAGGCGGTCACCGACGCCAGCATCGACATGGGGGCGGCGTTCGAAGCGGGGATCAAGGCGAATTTCGACAACGCCGAGATCACGTTCGACAAGTTCCACGTCATCAAACTCGCCAACGAGGCCGTCGACGAAGTGCGGCGTCAGGAGGCGAAGAATAATTTCCAGATCAAGGGCCGGCGCTACATCTTCCTGAAGAACGTCGATCATCTGACGCTGGAGGAAAAGGAGGCGCTGTCTCGATTGGAAGCGCTGAACCTGGACACGATCCAGGCGATGCAAATCCGCATGAACCTGCAACAGCTGTTCACGATGGACGCCAAGACCGCCCGACGCTTCCTCGATCGCTGGAACACCTGGGTTCAGGTCTGCGATCTCGGCCCGATGAAACGATTGGCCAAGACGATCATGGCCAAGGCCGAGGGCATTCTCAGATCAATCGCCACCGGCCTTTCCAACGGCGTCCTCGAAGCCATCAACGGCAACGTCCAGGCCGCCAAGCGCAAGGCCAAAGGCTACCGGACCAAGCGAAATCTCAAAGCCATCGTCTACCTCATCGCCGGAGACGTCCTGGCCAATTCACCCACTTGAAATAGCGACGAGCCAGGGACTGACCCGAAGACCCGAACGGCCCAGTGTGCCATAGTGATCAAGCGACATGGGATTTTTCCTTGCGCAACGAACGTCGAGCGTAAGCCGCTTTCGCCGCGAACATTAGCCGCGACAAATCGCATGAAGTCATATCCGCATTTCATGAATGCGGCGCTCGAAGAGCTTCGACTTAGGCGCTGTCAAATGGCCTGAAACGTTCAGCGCGCCCCGCCTGTCATGCCCGCGCCCGCGGGCATGACAACGCTGGCGGTTGTCCCAGGCGGCCGATGATGGCCCACGCCAGCCAGAGCGACGGCGACGACGGTTTCGTGAAGAAGGCGCTAACCAATACCGCGCATTTTCCCTGCTGCGCCGCACAACGCGAACCTCGCTTGCACCCGCCGGGCGTATGGTCGTCCAAGATCGAAAAAGAACAACCCTCCGAACAGGACCCCGATCATGGATCAATCAAAGGACGGCGACCGCATCGTAGGACCGAAGGCCGAACTCACCAAGATGTTCGCCGCCGTCGCTGCGAACGACGTCTTCGCGATCTGCGTCGATGCTTCGGATCCGGCTTATCCCGCGGGCGCAGCGACCATCTTCTCCGGAGACTCCGGAACCTATTCGCAAGTCTGCCGCCCTTTCGACGCCGCTAGGCTCCCGGCGTTCGCCAACATGCTCGCGGCTGCGCACGCCGCCCTTGGCGAAGCCTGCGTTATCCGCGGCAAGAAGGGCCGCGAGATCTATTGCCTGCACCCGGACCGCGCCCAGCCCGGAGCGCCGACCTCCTTGGACATTAGGGAAGCCCGTCGCCACCCCGGGTTCCTCGCCGGAGAAGCAGGCTTCGCCACGGTGGCGGTGCCGCGCGGGGAAGACAGGAGCGATCCGCTGTTTGCGATCTACGCGGACGAGGGGAGCGGCCAGGCAAAAAGGCTGTGGCTTGGAAATATCTTCTGGCTCAACTGGCTCGCCTCGTTGGCATTGAGCGTTTGCAAAGGCCATCTTGCCGGGGGCGGGACGCCGATCGCTTCCGATTATGGAAAGCCAGTGGCCGCCTGACGACGCCACGACGTTCCGACTCGATCCGCCGATCCTGAAAGCCACGGCTTCCGGGCAGCGGCAGGGCCGGCCTGTGGGAAAGCCAAGCGCCGGGGCTTGCGCGAACGCCCGTCCTGGCGCTTCTGACGCTTCCCGTCAGCGAGGCCGCCCCTTGGACTTTTCCGTCACCACCTGGAACATCAACTCGGTCCGCCTGCGCATCGACCTCGTCGCGCGCTACCTCGCCGAAAAGGCGCCCGACGTCCTCTGCCTGCAGGAGACCAAGTGCCCTGACGCCAATTTCCCGCATGGCGCGTTCCGTGCCGCGGGCTACCCGCATATCGCAATCAGCGGCCAGAAGGGGTACCACGGCGTCGCCATCGTCTCGCGCGTGCCCTTCGCGTCGCACTCGGTGCGCGACTTCTGCAAGAAGGGCGACGCGCGTCATCTGCGGGTCGTCCTCGACGGCCCGCTCAAAGACCTGGAGCTGCACAATTTCTACGTGCCAGCCGGCGGCGACGAGCCCGATCCGGCGATCAACCCCAAGTTCGCCCACAAGCTCGCCTTCGTTGACGAGATGGCGGAGTGGGCGGAAAGCGACCGGGCGGCGGCCGGCCGGGCGATCCTGGTCGGCGATCTCAACATCGCCCCGCTCGAACACGACGTCTGGAGCCACAAGGCGCTGATCCATGTGGTCAGCCATACGCCGGTTGAGGTCGAGAAGCTCGCGCGCGCCCAGGCGGCGGGCCCGTGGGTCGACGCCCTGCGCAAGTTCGTGCCCGAATCGGAAAAGCTCTACACGTGGTGGAGCTACCGCTCGCCCGACTGGGCCAACGCCAACAAGGGGCGACGGCTCGACCACGTCTGGGTGAGCCCGGCGCTCGGGGACGCCGTCGTCGCTATGGAGGTGATGCGCGAGGCCCGCGGCTGGGACCGCCCCTCCGACCACGCCCCGGTCAGGGTGACGCTGTCGGTCTAGCGGTCGCCATTGAGCGCCCGGTCTCCGTCACGTCACGTCGCCGATGGGCGGACCGCCCGTTGGCCGACTGGCGGGAACGAGCGGGGCAGCGGGCGGAGACGCCCAAGACTGTACGCGCAGAGACCGCCCGGAGCGGGCATCGCCATGCCTCCGCAGAAGCGGATTTTCGCAATCCTCAAAGGCGCCGATCCGATCCGCTGAGGTGCAAACGCAGCCTGCAAAGCGCGCCCCGTCGATCCACTCTCACCCCTCGTCCACAAAGGCGCGCAGGGCGGCGGGGGCGCGGACGACGATGCCGCCGTAGCCCTGTTCGATCAGCCCCCGCTCGGCGAGGCGGCCGAGCATCGTGCGGACCGAACTCCGCGAGAGGTTGGCGGCGCCGGCGAGATCGTCCTGGGTGATCGAAAGGTCGACGGGCTCCTGGTCGTCGGAATCGGCGAAGCGGCGCGCGCTCAGCCGCAACAGCACGGCGGCGCAGCGCCGTTCACTATCCGCGATCAGAAGATCGGCCGCAATATCGAGAGCGATGTCGCCGTAAAACAGCGTCGGCAGCAGCAGATATTGCCACCAGCCGGGATGGTCATCGAGCAGCTTTCTGACGGCTGCCTGAGACGCACGCGCGAGCCATACCGTTGTTTTCGCGGTCGCCTCGATCCGGTTCGACCGGCGTTGGGAGATAACCCGAGAAAAGCTGAGCCAGAAGACCGGACGCGCGAAATGCATGACCGGCGTGTCCGCGCGGCCGACAACCGACCTCAATTCCATGACGCCGCTGGCGAGTCCGGAAATCTCGCCATTTGCATTGCTGCCTGTCTGGATCAACGCGCCAGCTTCAAGGCGCTCCCAGCGGCAGAGCGACAGAAGGCCGTCGCGAAACTCGACGGGTGTGTCGCGAAGCCAGGCGCCTCGGCTCAGCACGTCCATGCCCTCTTGACGATCCATGTCGCCGCTCCTTGACGCGACGAAATGATAGCGCCGGACGCGCTCCAATTACTCAAATTTGTCCATTTTGTGAAGCGACCGTGTGCTAGACGGCTCCCGGCTAACGGCAAGAGCATGGCGTAAACCGCTGGGCTTAGGGTACGCGAGTTTTCGAGTTCAGCTAAACCACCAGTAAAACGCAGATTTCGTTGGTCCTGCGGGACATCTAGCGAAGAGGAACTCATGAAACTGTCATCGATCTTGGCCGCATCCGTCGCCGCTCTGGCGCTGGTCGCCGCACAGGCCCAGGCACAGCAGGCGCCGATGGCCACCTACAACACCGACGTGTTCCAGTACTGGCATCTCACCGGCGAGTCGCTGAAGGATCATCTGCCGCCCCTCAACGCCCAGGCAGAGGCGGCGTTCCACGATTACGCCTATTCACTGGCGCTCCAGGCGGCGTTGTGGGGCATCGCGCCGACGACGTTCTACGCATGGCGCTACAATGACGCGCTCAAAGCCGACGCCCATGCCCGCCCTGGCGACATCTGGCGGATGGACGATATCTCCACGCCCGAACTCTCCGAGAAAGCGGGCTATGTGACGCCGAACGTCAACACGGTCTATGGCTTCGGCTTCGTGGACCTGGGCCCCGAGCCGACCATCCTGACGCTGCCCAACTCGCATGGCCGCTACTATATGGTCGAGGTTCTAGACGCCTATACCAACGCCTTCGCCTATCCCGCGGGCGCCGAGGCGGGTTACGACGGCGGCGAGGTCGCGCTGATCGGCCCAGGCTGGACGGGCACTTTGCCGGCGGGCATCCGGCGCATCAATTCGCCGACGCGCTGGGTCGTGCTTCAACCCCGAGTCCACATCAAGAACCCGGCCGACCTCCCCGGCGCCAAGGAGGTGCTGAACGGGATCACGACGCAACCGCTCTCGAAGTACATGGGAACGCCGGCCCCGGCGGCCGTGAAGTACGACTACCCGCCTCCGGACTTCGCCGATCCGAAACTGCCGGTCAGCGCCAACTACTACAAGGACCCGCTTCAGTTCTGGGACATTCTGTCCGACACGATCAATGAGAATCCCCCGCCGCAAAGCCAGATCGAGGGTTTGCTGCCCTTGTTTGCACCGCTTGGTATCGAACTGGGCAAGAAGTGGGACCGCACCAAAGTTCACCCCGTCATGTTGCAGGCCATGAAGGAAGCCGCCGAGAACATCGGCATGAAGACGATGGTCAACATTCCTCCGGGAAAAATTCGCGAAGGCTGGGTCTGGATGTGGCCGTCGACCGGCAATTTCCGCACGGACTACTTTACGCGCGCACAAATCGTCCGCTGGGGCCTGAGCGCAAATACGCTCGAGGAGGCGGTGTACATCGGCGCCGAACTCGATCGCGACTTCAAGCCGTTGGTGGGCGAGAAAAAATACACCGTCACCTTCAAGCCGCCTGCCTTCAAGGAGCCGGCCTTCTGGTCAGTAACGATGTACAACTACGAAAACAACTACACGGTCCCGAATCCGATCAACCGCTATTCGCTCGGCAGCGACGACCCGCTCAAATACAACGCCGACGGCACGGTCACGCTCTACTTCCAGAGCACCAGCCCGAGCGCGGACAAGGAATCGAATTGGCTACCCAGCCAGGCGTCGGGGCGCTGGTACCTGAACTTGCGGGCCTATGCGCCGCAGCGGGCGACGATCGAGTCGGCGTTCAACTCGGACGTCTACGCGCCGGCCGGCATCGTCGAAGTGAAGTAAGTTCTCCCAAGCGCACGGTGTGGAACCCGCGGAAGGCCCAGCGGCCACAACTGGCCGGTGGCCGGGCGCAGCCCGGGGCTCCGGTCCAGCCGGGTCATCGTTGAGCAAAGCGCGAACGGTAAAGAGGCAAGTCATGAGTGAGAACATGGGAACCAAAGACGCTGAAACTGCCGGCGGCATCGGCCGTCGCGGCGTAATCGGCGGGGGCGCGGCGCTCCTTGCGGCCCTTGCCGGCGCAAGCGTCGCGGGCGTCAATCCGGTCGCCGCCGAAGAGGCGCCGCCGAGCTCAGGGGAAGGGCCCACACCTCCCAACCACACCGAGGGCCCCTCGGCGGTTCAGCTCGAGCGGATGAAGGCGATGCAGGACTGGGCCCGCTCGCTGGCCCTCCAGGGCGCGACCTTCGCCACCCCGATCGTCGCGATGTATCTGCTGCGGAGCACCGTCGCCTTCGGCCCCAGCGCCAAGGCCGCCCCCGGCACGATCTGGAACTTCGATCAGATCGCAACCCCGACGATCGCCGCGGAAACCGGCTACGTGTCGCCGAACGTGAACGTCTTGTACGGCTTCGGTTTCGCCGACCTCGGCCAGGAGCCCCACATCCTCACGGTCCCGGATTCCGACGGCCGCTACTTCATGATCGAACTCGTCGACATGTGGACCAATGCCTTCGCCTATCCCGCCGGGGGCGCCTCCGGTTACAAGGGCGGCAAGTTCGCGCTGGTCGGACCCGGCTGGCAGGGAGAGTTGCCGCCGGACGTGAAGCGCATCGACTCCGCCACGCGCTGGGTCGAATTGCAGCCGCGCGTGTATGTGAAGAATGAAGCGGACCTGCCTGGCGCGCGAGCGGTCCTGCATGGCATCAAGCTCGAGACCCTGTCGGCCTACAAGGGCGCCCCGGCGGCCGCGCCGGCCTACGACTACGAAGTCCCGAAGGTCAATCCGAAGGTCGCGACCAGCCAGATGGCGTTCGAGGATCCGCTGCAGTTCTGGTCGATCTTCTCAGCCGCGATGAATGAAAACCCGCCGCCCGAGAGCCAGATCAAGGCCATTCTGCCGCTGCTCAAGTATCTGGGCGTCGAGCTTGGCAAGCAATGGAAGCCCGAAGCGGTGAACCCACTCATCCTCGAGGAAATGAGGTCGGTCGCAAAGGTGATCGGCCCGACGATCAATCTGGGCTTTCCGCTGGTCGGAGGCCGGCAGGTCAACGGCTGGACCGTCTCGCCCTACGCGGCCGGAAACGCCGGTACGGATTACATGCTGGCCTCAGCCGTCGCCGTCATCGGCCTCACCGCCAACGCCACCGATCAGGCGATCTACTACCCCGGCTATTTCGACGCCAACAACCAACTGTTGACCGGAAAAAAAGCGCTACACGATGACGTTCGAGGAGCCCATGCAATACGCCCAGGTCGTCCCGCCGGGCTTCTGGTCCGTCACCATGTATGACGGCGTCACGCACTACACCGCTCCCAATCCCATCAACCGGTACAAGCTCGGCAGCGACGACGAGCTCAAGAAAAACCCGGACGGATCGTTCACGATCTATGTGCAGCACGACCACCCCGGCGCGGACAAGGAAGCGAACTGGCTGCCGGCGCCGGCCGGGCCGTTCTATTTCATGTTGCGGAATTACGCGCCGGCCCCCGCGCTCACCGAGGCGCTGAAGAACCCGGCGACCGTCCAGGGACGCCGCCGGTGGTGCCTGTGGGCTGAGCTAAAAACGCGCGTGCAGGCGACCTCTGACAGGGCCGCCCGCTTTGCAGACATCTTTCCTCTTTCCTTTCTGAGAGAAAATCATCATGTCATCCCCCGGTCCCGATGGTCCGAGCCGCCGCCTGATGCTTGGCGCATTCGCGACCTTGCCGGCCCTGCCCGGACTTCTCCGCGCCTCCGCGGCGCAGGCTGAGACAGGAGCGCCGCTGGCCTCGTGGAACGACGGCCCGGCGAAACAGGCGATCCTCGACTTCGTGCGCGTCACCACCGACCCGGCGAGCAAGGATTTCGTGCCGCCGGCCGGGCGCATCGCGGCCTTCGACCAGGACGGCACGCTCTGGGTCGAGCATCCGATCTATACGCAGGCGATGTTTTGTCTCGAACATGTCCCCGACCTGGTCAAGGCGCGGCCCGAACTGACGAACCGCGAACCCTTCAAAACCGTTCTCTCCGGCGACCGCGAGGCGATCGCGAAGCTCTCAATCCGCAACTCCTTCGAGATCGTGCTCGGGACCCAGAGCGGGATGGACGTGGAGGCGTTTCGCGAGATTTCGAGAAAGTGGCTGGCGGAGGCCAAGCATCCGCGCTGGGACCGCCTCTATACCGAACTCGTCTATCAGCCCATGATCGAGGTGCTGAACCACTTCCGCGCCAACGGTTACCGAACGTTCATCGCCACCGGCGGCAGCGCGGGCTTCGTGCGCGAATATTCCGACAAAGTCTACGGCATCCCACCCGAGCAGGTCTGCGGCAGCGAGCAGGCGTTCAAATACGGCTACGACAAGGACCACCGGCCCATCCTCACCCGTGAGCCGAAGCTGGTGCTCGACAACCTCGAAGCCGGCAAGATCGAGAATTTTTGGCTGATATACGGGCGGCGTCCCTACGCCGCGTTCGGCAATTCCTCCTCCGACGACCAGCAGATGCTGGAGTACGTGAAGGCGGGCGGCGGGGCGCGGCTTTCGGTGGCGGTGCTGCACGACGACGCCAAGCGCGAATATGCCTATGGGCCCGCTCAAGGGCTGCCCAACACGTCGGTCGGAACCTTCAGCCAGGAGATGTACGACATGGCGAAAAAGCAGGGCTGGATCGTCATCAGCATGAAAGACGACTGGAAGCGCATTTTTGCATTCGAGTCCGACTGAGGGGCCGCCAATGTCGTATCAGCACACAAAATACGGTATTTAGAGGAGCTTGCGATGACGAATGTTCAGGGCGACGGGCAGTTCAACATCACCGAACACTTCGCGGAACTCATGAAGAGCGTCGGCCTTGATCCGGCGGATACCGGCGGCTCGATCAGTTTCGTGGGCGAAGACCCGATCATGGAGAGCCGCATCCGGCTCGGCGCGGCCTACGCGATTCCGTACATGGGAACGGCGGCGGCGGCGGCGATGATCTGGAAGATGCGCACCGGGCGCGGTCAGGACCTCAAAATCGATCTGCGCAAGGCGATCCACTATATCGCCGATATTCCGTGGTCGACGCTGAACGGAAGACCCTATCAGGCGCCCTTCATGAAGGGTTGCGCCTTGATCGAAGAGAGCTACCCGACGAAGGACGGGCGCCGCTTCTCGCCGATCGGTTTTTATCCCGACATGGAGAGGAAGTGGTGCGAGTTTCTCGGCTGCCCCGCGACGAAGGAGGCGATCGCGGCGAAGATCGCGGAGTTGAATGCGCTCGATCTCGAGACGGCGTGCAACGCGCGCGGGCTCGTCGGCGGGATGGTGCGCACCGTCGAAGAGTGGGCCGCCACCGAATGCGACCAGCAACTGGCGCAGACGCCGGTAATCGAGATCACCAAGATCGGCGACAGCGCGCCAGAACCTTTCGCGGCCGGCGCGGCGCGCCCGCTGTCGGGCTTACGCGTAGTGAGCAACACCCACGAGATCGCCGGAACGGCGATCGGTCGGACCCTGGCCGAACAGGGCGCGGAGGCGATCCAGACCACTTCGCCCGACGAGTACTTCCATGAACACATCTTCCTCGAAGCCGGCGTCGGATCGCGGCAGGCCTATGTCGACATCAAGAATCCCGCTGACCTTCAGATCATGTACAACCTTGTGAAGGGCGCCGACGTGTTCGCGGAGAACTTCCGCCACATGGGCGAGAACGGTCTTTCTCCCGAAACGCTGGCCGCAAAACGTCCCGGAATCATCTACGTGTCGGCGAAGGGCGTCACTCATCACGGGGCCTGGGCCGGCCGCGGGGCCTTCGATCCGCTGTCGCTGCCGATGACCGGCATCTGCGCGTTGGAAGGGACGCTGGACGCGCCAAAATATCCGCCGCATGGCCTGCTGAACGACGTCGTCAGCGGCATTTTTGGCGCGCTCGGCGCTTACGCCGCGCTCATTCGCCGGGCGAAGGAAGGCGGCAGCTACCATGTGAAGGTGTCTCTCTGCCGCTGCTCGATGTGGTACGGCACGCTGGGTTTTTTCGAACGGGGCGACACCAAGCGCGACGGCGAGCAGCACAAGCTGATTCCGCCGGACATGTTCGAAGCCGAAACCGCCCTCGGTTTTCTCAGGCGCCCCGCGCCTTGCGTCGAATTCTCGGAGACCAAGGGCTACTGGGAGCCCCTTCTTCGCTACCGCGGCTCGGACAAGCCGGAATGGAAGAGCTGACGGAATCCGAGGGCCGTCAATCCTTACTGACTCTCCGAGATAGAGCTGGGCGCTATGAACGCTGAATACCCAATTGCGCACGAGTTCTTCGCCGAGATCTGGGGTGCGCTCGGCGGCGACGAGGCTTGGCTCGACCGGGTTCGCTTTCATGGCGACGGCGCGCTGCCCTCGCCCTGGGCCGTGACGGATTTGGCCGCGGCGACATTCGCCGCGGCGGGGGCCGCCGTAGGCGAACTGCTGGAGGCCGGCGGCGCCGGGCCTTCGATGATCGAGGTGGACCGCGTGCTCTCAAGCGGATGGTTCCACATCTTCCCCATGCCTCCCTCGACTGTCCTGCCCGGTTACGACGCAGTTCGAGGCGCGGGGCTGACCCCGACAGCGTGGATGGTCGCGTTCGAAACGGCAGACGGAAAATGGCTTCGCGCCCAGGCCTCATTCGCGACCCTCCAGAAGCGACTCGCCGACGCTTTGGGAGTCCGCCAGGACCCCGCCGAGGTCGCGGCGGCGATCCGGAAGCATCAGGGCGACGAGGTCGAGCAGATGCTCGTCGACGCGAAGTGCACTGTGGCGATCGCCCGCACGCACGACGAGTGGTTGGCTCATCCCGCCGGACAGGCCGTGAATGCCGAGCCGATCTTCGCCGTGCAGGCTGGCGCCGCGATCGGCAACGCATGGAAGCCGGCGCCGGGTCGCGCCCTCGCCGGGATCAAGGTCCTCGACCTAACCCGCGTCGTCGCGGGACCAACGGGGACGCGCTTCCTCGCAGCCTGCGGCGCCGAGGTTCTTCGGCTCGACTGCCCCGGCTCAGATGAGTCGGCGGGTCCCTTCAAGCGGGTCCCTGACGACCTGATGCTGGGCAAGCGCTGGGCGTTTCTGGATCTGCGCAAGCCCGACGACAAGGCCCGCTTTCTGGAGTTACTCTCGGAAGCAGACGTCTTGGTCCATGGTTATCGCCCGGAGGGGATCGACGGGCTCGTATCGCCCGAAGAACGACAGCGGGCCAAGCCCGACCTCTTCGAGGTCGCGTTCCGCGCCTACGGGTGGACCGGCCCCTGGCGGCTACGACGCGGATTCGACACGATCACAGAGTTCAGCACCGGGATCGCGTCAGGCAACCAGGCGTGGGCGCTTGAGAAGCCCGAGACGCGGCTTCCGCTCGTCGAGGTCGGCAAGTTGGTCGACGCTTCGTGCCCCCGGGAGTGCCCGGTAGAGGTGCTTGACGTGGCGACTGGCTACCAAATCGCTGCGGCCGTCGTCCGGGGGCTGACGCGAAGGCTGAAGACCGGCGCGGGATCGGTCACGCACATGTCGCTCGCGCGCACCGCCGCGACCTTGACGAGCAAGGGATGGATTCCCGATGTCGCGCCGGCCATCAGGCTGCTCGACGGCGAAAACCTCGACGGACCGTTGGAGGATCGGGTCTACGCCAGCGCCCGCGGACCGGTCCGGTGCCTCCGCTTCCCGGTGACGATCGAGCGAAACCCACTCTTCTGGGAACACCCCGCGGAGGAGCCGGGAGCTTCCAACCCCGTTTGGGTGACGCTTTCGCGGCAGCGCCCCGAGTAGGCCGCGAGGAATCCGCCCGTGATGCTGTGGACGACGCCCACTCTGACGAACGTGCCGCGACTCGCCGGTAGAGCGTGCCTCCCCGGCCTTGTCGCCTTGGCGCTGGCCGGCTGCGCCAGCTCCGAAGGTTTTCTCGTTCCCGTCCCGTCCGCCGCCGACGCGCCGGGGACGAGCCATGTCGAAATGGTGGTCGCGACGACCCGGGCACGGGCGGAATCGGCCGCGTTCCTGTTTGGCGGCGGGCGGGCGCCGGAGGCGTCATTCGCCGACATGGTCGTCTCGATCCCGCCGGACGCGAACCGTGAGATCGGCGGGGTCCAATTGCCCCGGCAGCCTCCCGGCGATCCGGCAAGGGATTTCGTCACCCTCAAATCCGAGATCGTCAGCAAGGATCAGGCGGCCGCTACGCTTTCGCGGCTCGTCGGCCAGTCACGCGACAAGGAGGCCTTCGTCTTCGTGCACGGCTTCAACAACCGCTACGAAGACGCGGTCTACCGCTTCGCGCAAATCGTTCATGATTCCGGGGCGGATGGGGACGTCGCGCCGATCCTGTTCACTTGGCCCTCGGCCGGCAATGTGTTCGCCTACAATTACGATCGCGACAGCGCCAATTATTCCCGCGACGATCTCGAAAAACTGCTGCGCTTCTTGCAGGACGACCCGCAAGTCAAGACCATCTCGATCCTCGCCCATTCGATGGGGAATTGGGTGACGCTCGAAGCGTTGCGGCAAATGGCGATCCGCGACGGGCGCATCGTATCGAAGGTCAAGGTTGTCATGCTCGCCGACGCCGATGTCGACGTCGATATCGCGCGCGAGCAGTTTGCGACGCTCGGACCCGATCATCCGCATATCGTGCTGTTCGTGAACGAAAATGATCGCGCGCTGGCGGCGTCGAGGGACATCTGGGAAGGGCAGCGGCTGGGGGCCATCGATCCCGATGTCGAGCCCTATAAGAGCATGATCGAGCAGGACCAGCTATCCGTCGTCAACATGACCAGCTTTCCGTCGCACGATTTTTTCAATCACGGCAAGTTCGCCGAGGATCCGAATGTGGTCGAACTGATCGGCCGCAGGCTCGCGGCCGGGCAGACGCTGACCGATCGGCGCGTCGGCCTCGGCGCGCGGATCATGCAGGCGACGGCGGGCGCCGCGGGCTCGGTCGGGCACGCCGCCGGGCTCGCGATCTCGGCCCCTGTTGCGGTCGTCGATCCGGAGACGCGCGCGCATTTCGGCGACCAGATCGACCAATTCAACCAATCCGTCCGGCAGATCGGCTCCGACCGCCTGAACTGAGGCGGGGCCGAAGCGAAGGGGAAAGCGCGTGGGCTTGTCCTGGGTTGCGGATTGGGCGTGGGGGCTGCCGCTCCTCGTTCTGACCGTCGTCGCCCATGTCGCGGCGATCGTCTGGACCGCAAAGATGCTCCGGCTGACTGGATCTCCGCACTCACGCAAGGCGTCTCGCTTCGTTCTGTTCGTCGCGGTCGCGGCGCTCGCCTGCGCGGTTTATCTCGGGCTCGAAGCGGCGGCCTGGGCGGGTCTCTATCTCTGGCTCGGCGCGCTGCCCGATTGGCATGAGGCGATGCTCTATTCGCTCGGCGCAGTCACCAGCTACGGCCACGCCCCCATTTTTCTCGCGGACCGCTGGCGGCTGCTCGGGGCGATCGAGGCGGTCGACGGCCTCATCCTGTTCGGCCTCACAACCGCCTTCCTCTACGCCGCCATTCATGAGGTCTGGCCGCTCAGGCGGGATTGATCCGAGGAGTCCGCGTTGCGCTACGGGTCGGACGCACGCGATCGGAGCTTGCTCCCGGAACGATCGCTGCTGTGCAGGTTTTTGGACGCCGGCATCGCGAGCGGCGCCGGTCTGGGCGCGGGTCCTGGGGTCGGCCGGCGCAGGAATGCAACCCGGCCGAGACGATTTCGCAGCCTCGTTTCGCGTTCCCTGTTCATTCCCTGTTCCGCCTCCGGAGCGCCGCAAAATTCCCTGTAATGTGCATCACGAATTCCCTGTTTTCGTGGAGAGCGAGGCATACAACCGGTGGATTGCAATCCGGCAAGACTATGACATTGCAGAGGTTTTCTGCGTGAGGCGCGAAAGGGCGCGAAAAAAATTCCCTGCTAGCAGGGAATTGCGGATCGGCGGCTGACCGGGGTCGCGCCGGTCGGCAAGACGTCAGGCTTGGCCGCCGCCGGGGTCGAGCCTTGCCGTTCGACGGTCGATGCGCCCCAGCCTCGAAGCGGCGGACCCGATCTCTGCACCCCACCGAAACGGTGGACTTTGGCGGCCGGAAAGGGTTCATTCCTCGCCGCCAAAACGAAAACCGGTGGGGGGATGATGCGCTGGCGTCTGATCAAGTGGCTGTTCCGCTTTGTCGTCACGCTGGCGATTGTCGTGGCGGTCGCCGGCGTGTGGGTCTTCTGGCGCGCCATGCCTAGCTATTCGGGGAGCGAGAAGCTGCCGGGCCTCACGGCGGACGTCCGCGTCTGGCGCGACGCCTACGCCGTGCCCCACATCTTCGCCGCCAACATGGACGACGCCGCCCGGGCGCTCGGTTACCTCCACGCCAGCGAGCGGCTGTTCCAGATGGAGGTGAGCCGGCGGGTCGGCCAGGGACGCGCCGCGGAGACCTTCGGCCCGGACTATCTCAAGGTCGACAAGTTCATCCGCGCGTTGGGGCTCTACCGCGAGGCCGAGGCGAGCGTCGCGGCGCTCTCGCCCGAGACCCAGAAGCGCCTGCAAGCCTACGCCGCCGGCGTCAACGCCTTCCTCGACAGCCACAAGGACGTCCTGCCGCCCGAGTTCCTGCTGGTCGGCGTCACGCCCGAGCCGTGGAAGCCCGCCGACTCCGTCGTCTGGATGAAGCTGATGGCGCTCGAACTGTCGCACAACCGCGAACAGGAGGCCTTGCGCGCCCATATCGCCCAGAAGCTCGGGGCCGATAAAGTCCCGTGGTTCTTTCCCGGCATGAAGCCGGGCGATCCGGTCACGACGCAGCCGAAGCTCGGCGACGAGCACGCGAGCCTCGACCGCTTCGACGACGCGATCGGCGCGCTGACCGGCCTCGATCGCGGCGCGTCGAACGAATGGGTCGTCTCGGGCTCGCGCACCGTCAGCGGCAAGCCGATCCTCGCCAACGACCCGCATCTGGGCCTCGGCGCGCCGATTTTGTGGTACCTCGCCCGGATCGTGACGCCCGACGGCTGGATCAAGGGCGCGACCGTGCCCGGAGCGCCGATCGTGCTGCTCGGCCAGAACGACCATATCGCCTGGGGATTCACCACGGCCGATACCGACACTCAGGACCTGTTCGTCGAGACGATCGACCCGTCCGACCCGACCAAATACCTCACGCCGGACGGACCAAAGCCGTTCGAGACGAGAGAGGAGACCATTCGCGTCAAGGACGGCGCCGACGTCAAGCTGACGGTGCGCTCGAACTCGACACGGGCCGGTCCTGTCGGACGTTAGCGACGAGCTCGCAAGCCTCGCCGCGCCGGGCAAGGCGATCGCGATGGCCTTCACCGGGCTCTCCGACCACGACACGACGATGGACGCGGTCGTCCGTCTCGACTGGGCTCGGAACTGGAACGAATTTCTCGTGGCGCTGCGCCTCGTCGTCGCGCCGACCCAGAACATCGTCTACGCCGACGTGACCGGCGACATCGGATTCATCAGCCCCGGCCTCATGCCGCTGCGCAAGTCCGGCGACGGCCTTGCGCCGGCCGACGGCGCCTCGGGGGCGTTCGACTGGGTCGGTACCGTTCCGTTCGAGGAGCTGCCGCAACTCCACAATCCGGACGTCGGCTTCGCCTTCAACGCCAACAACGCCAATGTCGCCGACGACCACCAGCCGACCTTCGGGCAGGACTGGGAGGAGCCCTCCCGCGCCCGCCGCATCCAGCAGTTTTTCGATACGATCGACAAGCAACGCCTCGAGACGTCGGCCGCGATGCAGGGCGATATCCTGTCGCTGGCGGCCAAGGCGCTGCAGCCGTTCATCGCCAAGATCGCCCCCTCCGACGAGCGCGCGCGGCAGGCGCAGTCGATGCTCATGACCTGGAACGCGGCGATGGACAAGGATCGCCCCGAGCCGCTCATCTTCACCGCCTTTATGGCTTCGCTCCGCCGTCTCCTCATGGAGGACAAGACTGGAATCAACATGGACGCGAAGGGCCCGTTCGCGGCGACGACGCTCATTGCGCTGATGACCGACCATCCGTCCTGGTGCGACGAGCCGGGTAAGCCCGATCCGGACTGCAAGAGGACGCTCGGACGAGCGCTCGACGACGGCCTCGCTCTGCTCGTCAAACGTGACGGCGCCGACATGAGCCAGTGGCGCTGGGGACATGAGCACGTCAGCCTCTTGCAGCACAGGGTCTTCAGCCATGTGCCGCTGCTCGACCGCGTGAGCGACCTCAGCGTCCCTTCGAGCGGCGACTTCTACACCCTCAACCGCGGCGGCGGCTACGAGGCGCCGAAGGACAGGCCGTTCGCGCGGACCCACGGCGCGGGCTTCCGCGGCCTCTACGATCTGGCCGACCCTGAAAAATCGCGGTTCATGATCACGACCGGCGAATCCGGCCACATCTTTTCGCCCCACTACGGCGACCTCGTGCCGCTGTGGAACGGGGTCAAATCAATCCCGCTGACGGGAAGCGAGGACGACCTGGAGAAGGCCGGCGCGCGGCTGCTCACCCTGACGCCGTGAGACGGCCCCGGCGGGCGCGCCGGTCCCGCCGGGCAAACCTCACCCGGCGGCCTCCGATCACCCGCAAGCGCCTCTGCTCGATCCCGCGGTCGTCGGCGGCCGACATCGAGCTGGCGCTCGACGCGGCGCACGCGGCCAAGGACGCCTGGGGCCGGACCGCGGCGGCGGAGCGCTCCCTGATCATGCTCAAGATCGCCGACCGCATCGAATCCAATCTCGATCTTCTGGCGCTCGTCGAAACGCTCGACAACGGCAAGCCGATCCGCGAGACGACCGCCGCCGACCTGCCGCTCTGCGTCGATCATTGGCGTTATTTCGCCGGCGCGCTGCGCGCGCAGGAGGGCTCGCTCGGCGAGATCGACCACGACATGGTCGCCTATCACTACCATGAGCCGCTCGGCGTCGTCGGCCAGATCATTCCCTGGAACTTCCCGATGCTGATGGCGGTGTGGAAGCTCGCCCCCGCGATCGCCGCCGGCAATTGCGTCGTCCTCAAGCCGGCCGAGCAGACGCCGCTCGGCATCCTGGCCATGATGGAAATAATTGGCGATCTGCTGCCCGCCGGCGTCATCAACGTCGTCAACGGATTCGGCCTCGAAGCCGGCAAGCCGCTCGCGTCGTCAAAGCGGATCGCCAAGATCGCCTTCACCGGCGAGACGACGACCGGCCGCCTCATCATGCAATACGCCTCGGAGAACCTGATCCCGGTCACGCTCGAACTCGGCGGAAAATCGCCCAACATCTTCTTCGAAGACGTGATGGAGGCGGACGACGAGTACTTCGACAAGGCGCTCGAAGGCTTCGCCATGTTCGCGCTCAAGCAGGGCGAGGTCTGCACCTGTCCGAGCCGGGCGCTCATCCAGGAGTTGATCTACGACAAGTTCATGGAGCGCGCGGTCGAGCGGGTGAAGAAGGTCAAGCAGGGCCACCCGCTCGACCCGACGACGATGATCGGCGCCCAGGCTTCGACCGACCAGCTCGAGAAGATCCTATCGTACATGGACATCGGCAAGCAGGAAGGCGCGAAGGTTCTGACCGGCGGCAAGCGCGCCCACCTCGAGGGAGAGCTCGAGGGCGGCTATTATGTCGAGCCGACGATCTTCGCCGGCCACAACAAAATGCGCGTCTTCCAGGAGGAGATCTTCGGGCCCGTCGTGTCGGTGACCAAGTTCAAGGATGAGGCGGAGGCGCTCGCTATCGCCAACGACACGCTCTACGGACTCGGCGCGGGCGTCTGGACCCGCTATGGCACCCGCTACTACCGCTTCGGGCGCGGCATCCACGCCGGCCGCGTCTGGATCAACTGCTATCACGCCTATCCCGCGCATGCGGCGTTCGGCGGCTACAAGCAGTCGGGCATCGGGCGCGAAACCCACAAGATGATGCTCGACCATTATCAGCAGACCAAGAACCTCTTGATCAGCTACTCGCCGAAGGCGCTGGGCTTCTTCTGAGCGCCCGCGTCCCTTATATGGGGCGAGGGTTGTCAAGTGGGAGATTTGCGACGGCGGGGGTTGGAACTCGTCATGGCTTGCTTGGCGGGGCGGAGCGCGAAAGGGCTTTGAAGTCAAGGATGCGCGAACGCGCACCGCCTGCGGCGGCGGCCCGACGGGCCGTGCTTGAGTTCAAAGCCCTTTCGCGCACAATCGCGGTCAAGCAATCCATGGCGAGCCGCAGGCTTTGGCTGCTCGTGTGTAGGTTCGAACCCGGACGGTTGTTTCGATCGCAGGCAAGCGCGATCGACCCGCCTCTTGGGCGAATGACCAGAGCAGGTTCCGGCGGGCATTCGGTTTCGACGCCTCGTCGGTGGGATGGGGCCTCGCTTTGGCTCAAGGGCCTCGCCCTCGTAACCTTATATCCGGTCGGCTCGGGTGGCCGGACCATAATCCTGCGTGCATCAGGTCGCGAGGCCCGGGATGGACCGGACCAATCTTCTCCTCGGGTCGACCCAAGGGGCGGGGCGGTCACGGGTCCCATCCCGGACGAGGCGGACGGCCCGAAGGCTCGCCCGCTTTTGCTTCTCGGCTCAGGCTCGCTTCAGGACGGCTCCCTCGGGAACGAGGCCGGTCTCAAGGTAGCGCCAGAGCGCGACCGAAAGCTTGCGCGCCATGGCGACGATCGCGATGCGCTTGACGCGTCCCTTGCGGTCGCCCACCCGCTCGTCGAACCACTTGGAGAGCGCGCTGTCGGGCTGATGCCTTCGCCACATCCACGCAAGCTCGATCATCGCCTTGCGCGCCCGGCTGTTGCCGGCCTTGGCGATGCCCTGGTCGCGCGCCATGTCGCCGCTCTGGAACGGGGACGGCGCGAGCCCGATGTATTGCCCGACGCCGCGCCGGTTCTTGAAGGTTCGATAGTAGACCTCGCCGGCGAGCGTCGCGCTGAAATGGACGCCGATGCCCTTGAGCTTGATGAGCTCAGCGGCCTTGGCCTGAACAGGGCTCGGCGGCGACGCGGCTGCGCTCTTCGGATTGGCCGTCTTGGGCTTGACGATCCGCGCCGCCATCTCCGCCTCGACCTCAGCGATGTCGTCGATGAGCTTGGCCAGGCGGCGGCATTCGCGGCTGAGCTCGGCCTTGAGCCCAGGCAGGATCGGCAACGCCGCCAGCCGCGCCAGCCGGTCCGGCGCCATCGGGTCGAAATCGCGAACCCCCTGGGCGAACAGCAGCGCCTTCACCCGGTTGCCGTGCGACGTTCGCTCCTTGACGAGCCGCTCGTATTCGCGGTGCGGCCGCTTGGCGTCCTCCTCCTCCGGGGTGGGAACCACGACCACCCGGCAGGCGTCGAGTTCGCCCCTCGTCAGGCGCGCGAGCGTGCGCACCAGTTTGTCGACGTCGACGCCGTCCGACTTGACCCGCCGCGCTCGCCGGTCGACCGCCACGCTCGCCGGATCGATCTCGTAGGCGGCGTATCCCGCCGCTGTCAGCGCGCGATAAAGCCAGTGCCCGTCGCGACCGGCCTCGAAGCAGACATGGACCTTGACCGGAACGCCGGCGCGCTTCGCCTCTGCCGCCGCCACCCGCCGCAACAGCGCCAACAGCCCATCCAGGTCGCCGCCCTCGACCTCGTGCCGGCGAACCGCCCACTTCTGCGACGTGCCGACCCCGACAAGCCACTTCGATCGGCTCAGTTCCAATGCGACGAAAATCGGCGCAAACTCATGCCCGGCGACGGGCGCAATTTGCTGAATAAGCATGGTCGATCCCTATGTTCGGGTTTGGACGCTTCGATCATAGGACCCAAAGCGCCCGTCGCCGCATAGGATCTTCTCCCCGCTCGCGGGGAGAAGGTTAGGCGCTTAAGGGCGAAGCCCGACAAAAAAATTGTCGACGATCATGCGGCGATGCCGAGTTCGTGAAAGACGCCGTTCATGGCGAGTTGCAGTTGCTGGTAGTGGCGATCTATGGCTCGTGGGTTTTGTCCTCCGTGGGTGGGAGCGATTTCCTGAACGGCGGCGAGCAGCGGCTTGATGGCTTTGTCTTGGAGCGTCAGCAGGGCGGTGATCGCGCGCAGCCCGGACTGGATCGCCTCGTAACGACGCGTCGCGCCGATGCGCTGCACGATCTGTTTGCCGCGGAGTTTCTTCAGATCGTACGCCGCCTGGCGGGGACCGTAGGCGGATAGGCTCTGATCGCCGAACGCGCGAGTCTGATCGGCCAAGGTCGAGGCGGTGAAGCCCTCGGGCGAAGCCGACAGCGCGATGACGGCCTGGGCGACGCGTCGTAGGCGGGGCTTGTTGAGGTCAATCCCTCCGACCGTCGATTTGCCGACCCGCGACGGCGACGGCAGACGATCGAGCATCTCATCGCCGATGAAGCATTGATCGATGCAACTCAGCGCCTGCATGAACCTCTCCAGCATGCCCTTCAATCGGCCGACGATTTCGGGGAATTTGTCCAGCAATCGACCGCAGTGGAACTCCCCGATATTATGGGCGACAGCCTCGATGCGAAGTACGCGTTCGCCTTTGGAATAGATCTTCAACGCCAACTTGCCGCAATGCAGCTTGAAGACCGTCAGATCATAGGTAGGTCTCTCGACCGCGACTTCCCATTCGGCCGCCTTCATGTTTCGCGGCCGGTATTTTGGCCGGCCCTTGTCGCCGAGGATCGTCTTTATCGTCTTCAGGTCCAGCGGCGCCCGGCTGCGATCGATCAACGCCTGGAACACTTGCTCCATACGCCCGCCGACCCCGAAGATCAGGTTTCGGCTGTACTCCATCTGATAATTGGAGAAGCGATAGCGAAACCCGCTGCGTTTCTGCTCCTCGAAGTCCATCGCGAAGCACAAACCGCAGCGATAAATCCACCGCTCGCAGACCTCGCTCAATCGCCCTATAGCCCGGGGGTCGGACAAGGTCGCTGCGATCTTCGCGAAGCCGGACGCGTCGGCGATGGCGGTGAAACAGTTGCCCTCCTTGATGAACCCGACGCCGGCCCTGCGCGCCTGACAGGCGACGTATTCATGACCGTTCAGGATCACCTGGGCGGGAAACGGCGGATGCCCGCTGATCTTGATGGTGACATGACCCCAGTCGCGGTCGAGAATATGAAACGAGTAGTGGTTCACGTATGGCTTCTTCTTCTCCAGGTGATAATTGGCCCCGACGTGCCACACCGGCGCCTGCGCGCGACCGACTAGGATCAGAAACAAGCCTTCGCCGACCATCGTCTTCGCCAAATAGTCGCTGGCCAGGTCGTGCTTGCGCTCCCCGGCCGCACAGTCGACGACCGGAATGCCGTGCGCCTTGGCGTAGCCTCGCGCCCGCCGGCTGAACCGGCCGGCCAGCCGCATCAGATGGGCGTCATCCAGGGTTTCGTCCGATCCCGTCAGCGCCCGCCACCACACGCGGAAACCGCCCGGACTATGGCCCATCCCGAAATAGCCATTCAGAACGATGCGATCCACGCAATCGTAGCTGCCGCTCAGCAGTTCTCGATAGAGTTCGCTCAGTCCGTCCGCCAAGGCCCGCTCTCCCCCACGCGACGCCGAGCGCCGCGTCTATCGGACGCGAGCATACCCCCCAACCGCGGGCATTTCGCCCAACGGCGTCGCCTCCGACGCAGCGGAAACTGCCCCGCAGGGCCACTTTTCCCAGCCATGTCTAGGGAAAAGCGTAGTCTCTTATCAGCTGACTCTTGACGTTTTCTGCGCAGATTTTTGGTCAAGCGAGAGCTGGGATGATGACGCTTTGTGTGACGCGGCATAGCGCTGCAGTTGCAGCGCGGCCGATGCGGGTGAGGTAATAGCGATAGGTTCCGGCGACGCGCTTGATGACGCCGATGTCGTGTAGGCGGCGCAGTTGTCTTGAGAGACGCGTTGGGGAGAGGCGGTTGACGAGCGGCCGGAGGTCGGCCCGTCGGATGCCGGCGATATTGACCCGCGGGTTTTGCAAGGCGTGCAGCAAGGCATCGTCGATCGGATCGAAGAAGTTGATGCCCTTGACGGTCTTGCCGTCGATCGATCGCGGTTTGGTGAGTTTGTCGAGGGCGCGAACGCCTGCGGAGAAGTCGTCGAGGGCGGACAGATGCGCCAGGTAGCGCCGATTGCAGCCGAGCAGGATCTCGCGCAGGTCGATCAGGCTGTAGATGGTTTTCTTGACGGGGGCGAGGGCGCGCGTGGGCGGTCCCTGGCGATGTTCCATCTTGCGGTGGTGCTTGAAAAAAGACACGTCGTTGGTCGTGGTTTCGATGCGCAGCACGCAGCCGAACTTGTCGTACATCTTGATCGAGGAACTGCCGAAGCGATGCTTGATGCAGGTTCCCTCGATCCGGGTGGAGAACTGAGTGCCCAGTTCCTGGGCCAGTTGCGGGGTGATCTTGTGGCCGAGGAAGCTGGCGATCTGCTCGGCTTTGACGCTCAGCACCGACTCCCGGGTGAGCTGCTCGTAGAGCGGTCCCAGCGTCGCGGCCGAGCGGAACACGACGTCGGCGGCGTATTCCACCT
This sequence comes from uncultured Alphaproteobacteria bacterium, assembly GCA_963822215.1. Lineage (GTDB taxonomy): Bacteria > Pseudomonadota > Alphaproteobacteria > Rhizobiales > Beijerinckiaceae > Roseiarcus. The sequence continues at coordinate 749,590 of CAWGGX010000009.1, read as the reverse complement.
GCATCAGGCTCCAGTGGTAGACCTGGGCGAAGACGTCGAGCACCGGGCAGCAGAGCGCGGCATAATGGTCGAGCACGCGGTGCAGCCGGTCGGGCGAGAAGCCATCCGCGAGTTCCTGGGCGCGCGCCCAGTCATCGATGCGGACAAAGGCATTGTCGGCGGCGGTGAAGCCGATGCCTTCCGCCGCCAGCCGCCGCGCCAGCCAGCTGTGGCCGTTGCAGTAGAACTGCAGGCGGAACGGCGCCCAGGTCGGCGCCCGCAGATAGATCAGCCCCAGTTCGTCATCCAGGAAGTAGAAATAGTAATGGAGGCACTTGCCGGTATCCGGCCGCACATAGGTCTTGTGCGTCTGCTTGTCATGCCAGGGCTGGTAGGCGTCGCAGGCTTCCATTGCCGAGATGACATGCACCAAGCCAGGATGATCGCCACGCGTCTCAAGCGCCTTGGCGACCACCGATTCCTTGCGGATGTGGCTCTTGGCGATATGCTCGATGGAGATCCCCGCTTGCGCCGCCAGCCAAGCCGCTCGCTCCCGCACCCGGTCGCGCAGCGTCGCGGCAAACTGCGGGTAGTCGAAGATGCGCACATCACGCGCATAGAGAAATCGCGTCATCCCGGCGGCGTAGCACACCGTCGGAAGCGTTCCTGTGATCACCACCCGGTCGTAACACGACACAACACCGGCAATCCGGTCGTCGTAGCGGTCCAAAAGCGCGCTCGTCATCGCAGCCTCGACAGCTCTGGCCTCCAACCACGATACTACACCCTCTTTGGTTCCGGCTCTGCCGGCTTAGGATGAGGGGCTTAGCGACCGCGCATCGGCCAATCGCCCGGGCCCCTCACCCCTGCGCTCTCCCCGCTTGCGGGGAGAGGGAGTTCTCCGTTCGGAGGTTCGCATGACCGACCGCGTGCTCATCACCGACGCCGCAGCGGCGTTGGTGGACAAGCTCAGAGGCCAGAACGGTCCGCTGATGTTCCATCAGTCGGGCGGCTGCTGCGACGGCTCGGCGCCGATGTGCTTCCCGGCCGGCGAGTTCAAGGTCGGCGCCCAGGACGTGCGGATCGGCGAAATCGCCGACTGCCCCTTCTACATCGGGGCGGCGCAATTCGAGTACTGGCGACACACGCAACTCATCATCGACGTTGTCCCTGGCCGCGGCGCCGGCTTTTCGGTGGAAGCGCCCGAAGGCGTCCGCTTCCTGACCCGCAGCCGGGTCTTCACCGACGAAGAGGTCGCTGACCTCGCCGCGGCCGGGGAGCCGCCGCGGGGGAACTGAGAGCGAAGACCCGGGCCAGCCGCGGTTCGGCCCACCCGCTCGAGCGTCGAAACGGCTCAGTCGCAGGCGTTTGCGCCTTCGTCAGGAAGCCCAGGCGCCCGTATAGTCGGCAAAGCCGCCAAAACGGCGCCCGAAGGCGCGGCGTCCCCACTCGCCTCCGCTGCTGCTTTGCGGCGAATAAATGTGTCAGGATAAGCCCGCTTTCGTCATTGCGATTCCGAATCCTGGGCCTCACGCGATGCAATCCTCGGCGCGTTCTGAGAAATCGCCCGCTGCAAGCGGCGCTGAAAACCCATTCGCGGCACGGCCAACGGCCGGATCGGCCGGGATGCGCCGAGAGCGCTGCGGCCCGCCCTTTCAACCGGGCGCGCGCTCATGAGTGAGCAAAACGCTTGGCGGCTGCTCGGCCGCGCGGTGCTGGCGGTCCTGACCCTTTACGCCCTGGCGATGATCGTCCCCGACTTCGTCCGGATCGTTCGGCCGCTCGGCTCCCTCGGCCTGACGACCAACGCCGACGGGCTCATCTACGACGTCCAAGGTCCCTTCGTGGAGCAGGAGGATTCGCCGGCGTGGCGCGCGGGGCTCAGGGTCGGCGACCGGGTGGACCTGCCCGCGATGCGCTGCCCTCCAGTCGACTCCGTCCGCTGCGCGAGCAACCTCGCCCTATGGGGCGGCGTAACCTACGTCCTGCCGGGCCGGATCGCGAGCTTGATGATTGCGACCGAAGGCGATCGGCCGGCGCGCGAGGTGAGGCTCGTCGCGGGGCAGCGACCGCGCTCGATCGCCGTCAACATCGTGACGGCCCTGACCGTGACCGCCGGCGTTCTGGTCGTGCTCGGCGCGGCCTATCTCGTGTGGATCCGGCCAGGGCCGATGACGTGGGGCTTCTTTGCTTACGTCATGTATTTCAACCCCGGCCAGCAGTTCCAGTTCCTGGCCTGGCTGCAGCAATGGCCTTGGGCGCTGCTCGCGCAGCACATCGCGTCGTGCGTTCTCCAGGCGGTCGGCTATGCGGGCCTGATCCTGTTCGCTCTGAGGGCGCCGGTCGACCGGACGGAGGGGCGATGGCGCCTCGTCGAGCGCGCCTTGCCAGCGCTTGCGCTCGTGTTCCTGGCCGTCGAACTCATGAGCCTCGGCAGCCTCTTCGGCTTCCGGACCGAACTCGCCATGAGGGCCTCGCTCATGATGGGCTTTCTGGTCAGCGCGGCCGCGCTTGCGATCCTGATCGGCCGCCGCAGGGACCTGAGCCCGCGCGACTACCAGCGCATCCGCTGGGTCATCTGGGGCTGCCTGATCGGCCTGCCGGCGAGCCTGTTCGCGGAACTCTGGCAGGTCACCTCCCTGCCAAGCAGCCTCTTCGGCGCCGGCGCTGGCACGGAAGACCTCGTCGGCTACATGTACCTCGTCAACGCGGTCCTCTGCCTGTTCGTCGTCGAGGCGGTGCGACGCCCGACCGTGGTCAGCGTCTGGGTCCCGCTGCGCCGCGCGACCGTGCTCGGGCTCATCCTCAGCCTGCCCGCCTTCTTCATCCACGAGGAGCTGAACACGGTTCATGAGTGGACCGAACTGCCGGAATGGGCGTGGATTCTGGTCGCCTCGATCCTGGTCTTCGTCATCTCCCGCGCCCACGAATGGACGACCGAGCTGGCCGACCGGCTGTTCGACCGGGACTTCCGCCGCGCCGAGCGACGGCTCGAGGAGGCAGGCCATGACATCCGGCGCGCGGACAGCCTGGCCGACATCGAGCGCCGGCTGGTCGAGGAGCCCCTGAAGGCCCTCCGCCTCGCCTCGGCGGCGATCTTTCGCGACGAGGAGGGAACGCTCCGCCGATGCGAAAGCATCGGTTGGGAGGCTAAGGATCGGCTGACCTTGAGCGACGGCGAGCCGCCCCTTCCCGCCGTGACGCCCGGCGCGCCGTTCCCGATCGCCGAAGCCGGCGCCGGCCTGCCCGACGATCTCGCCCGGCCGGTTCTCGCGGTCCCGATTGGCAACCCGCGGCGCCGCTTCGCCATCGCCTTCTACAGCGCCCACGAGGCGGGAACGGATCTGGACGGCGCCGAGCGTGACCTGCTCGCCGCGCTCGCCCACGACGCCGAAATCGCCTATGGCCAGGTCGAGCGCGAAGCGTTGCAGAGAGAGATCGAGCGCCTGAAAGGCCTGATCCGGGAGGCCGCGCGACGCGTCTGACGGCGCCCCGCGGGCCGCGAGCCAAGGAGGAAACCATGTCCAAAGACGCGCCAAAGGGCCTCGACGGCGTCCGGGCCTGCGTATTCGACGCCTACGGCACCTTGTTCGACTTCGCCTCCGCCGCCGCCCGTGCGCCGGACGTGCCTGAGGCGAAGCGCAGCGCGCTGACCGCGCTGTGGCGGGAAAAGCAGCTCCAGTACACCTGGCTCCGGAGCCTGCAGGGCCGATATGCGGATTTCCGTGAGGTCACCGAGGACGCCCTCGCCTTCGCGCTGGAGAGCCTCGGGCTCGACGCGACCGCTCTCAGCGAGCGGCTGATGGCGCTTTATCTCGAGCTCGAACCATTCCCCGAAGTCCCCGGGGTCCTCGCCGAACTGCGCCGGCGCGGCTTCAAGACCGCGATCCTGTCGAACGGGACGCCCGCCATGCTCGGGACGCTCATTGCGCGGGCCGGGCTCGGCGACGCCTTCGACGCGGTTCTGTCGGTCGACGCGGTTGGCGTGTTCAAGCCCCATCCGAGCGTGTACCGGCTGGCGCTCGACGCGCTCGGCCTGCCGGCGCCGGCGATCGCCTTCCAGTCCTCGAACGGCTGGGACGCTTACGCGGCCTCCGATTTCGGCATGCGGGTCGTCTGGTGCAACCGCTATGGCCAGCCTCGCGAGCGGCTGCCCGGCGCGCCGGACTTCGAGGTGCGGACGCTCGCCGAACTCCCGCCGCTCCTTCCGTCGGGCTAAGGTGTTGAGATCGGCGCCTCGCCGCACTTCGCCGCCGACGATCCAAATTCCCTGCTAGCAGGGAATTTTTTCCCCGCGATCGGCGCTCTGATCCGGAAAGCCCTGTGATATCATAATGTTGCCTGATTTACAACCCTCTGGTTGTGGGCTCACGCTGGCGCGGAACAGGGAATTTCGAACGACCGGAACAGGGAGTTATCAGGCGATTTCGGAGCGGATCAGGGAATTATCAGGCTAGCGAAAACGGGGTGCGAAAACTGGGCGCGCTGGGTTGTAAGCCGCGGCCGGGATTCCCTTTTCCGCGCGGGAAAGAACTTGCCCCTGGGCGAAGATCCGGGGGCGCCCCTTGTGAGCGGGCGGGTGAGGGGCGCCGCGCGATTCGTCCAAAAATCATCTTGCTCCAGGAGCGCGGGACGCGCTCCGTCCGTCACCACTTCTCCGCGTAGGGGCGCGCTTCGACTTCGAAGCTCCAGGCGGAGCGGTCCTGGCCGACCAGGTTCGCCGCGATGTCCGCGATGGCGGCCGGCGCGATGAAGGCGTCCTCCGGCCGGTCGGGAAATCGCGCCTTCGTCGTCGGCGTGCGCACGATTCCGTCGACGACGATCAGCGCCACGTGAATCCCGGCCGGTCCAAGGTGCCGGGCCATCGATTCGGCGAGGCCCTTCTGCGCCATCTTGGCCGGCCCGAACGCCGCAGCGCCGGCCGATCCCCGGCGCGAGGCGGTCGCGCCGACAACGACGACAGCCCCCTCCCCTTTTGTCCGCATCGCCGGGATGACCTCTTTGGCGCAGAGAAACAGGCCGAGCGTATTGACCCGCCAGGACCGCTCGAAATCCTCCGCCGACAGGTCCTCGATCGATCCCCACGGGCCGGAACCGGCGTTGAAGACGAGAACGTCGACCTCGCCGAGCTCGGCGCGGGTTTGCGCGAATGCAGCCGACACTGACGCCGCGTCCGCGACGTCGCAGACATAGGCCCTGGCGTGCGGCAGCGCGGCGGCAAGCGTCGACGTCAGCTCCGATCGGCGCGCCATCAGCGCGACCGCATAGCCGTCGGCCGAAAACCGTCGCGCAAGCGCTTCCCCGTTGCCGGGCCCGATTCCGACGACTGCGCAGACCCGGGTTTTCGCGTTGGCCATCGGTCCGTCCTCCAAAAGCGCGTTTGAGCGTCCGCCGATCCTGCGCCGCGATCGCGGCGCGCGCAACGCCGGGAAACATCACCCGTCCAATCGATTGTTAAGATCGGCATTCTACAAAAAGGTTGGATTCGAACGCATGCGCCCGCCGGGAGCGCGCCTGTGAACTCGCGGCGAAATGGATCCCCATGTCAATGCGACGGAATGCAATGAGATTGCGATGCCTCGCTCTGCACCCCAATGCTGATTCTGACTGACCGGGCCAAAGGCGGCCTTGCAATCTACGACTATCTGACCCGCGGCAGGCGTTGCCATGTCGTCGCCCTGCATCAGGCCCAGGCGCAACCCCTGGAACATACGATCATTGTTTGTGATGTCGATATCGGGAACATGACTTCGGTCAGACTGCTCCGCAGTGCGCTGAGGCTTCACCGCGTCAGCCCCGACATCCCAGTGTTATTTCTCACGCGCGACACCAGTCGCTTGACGGCCGCATTGGCGGTTTCGCTAGACGCGACAGAATTGCTGTACTGTAACGAGCCTCCGGCGGTGATTCTTGCGGCGGCCGAGAGGTTGATCCACGCCTATCAGAGCAGAAACAAAGGGAGGACACGCCCTCCCAGCGTGACGGCAGCCCGCGCATCCGACGCAAAATCGGCGCTGGCCGGCTGCTTCGACGCCGTGAAGCGAGGAGAACCCCTGTCGATTGCAGAACTGGACAGGGGCGCCAGCGTCATACTCGGGGCCATCAAACAGGCCGATATCCGATGTGGTTGGATGTCGTCTGGCAGTTCGATGACGTAACCTACCAGCACTGTCTGCTGGTGGCCGGCTTGGGCGCCGCGTTCTCGTTGAAGCTGGGCCTCACGTCGAATCATCTGCTGTTGCAGGCCGCGCTTCTTCACGATGTTGGCAAGGCGCGCATACCTCTAGGCATCCTCAACAAGTCTGGCGCCCTATCGAAGCCCGAGATGGACGTCATGCGGACCCATGCGGAGTTGGGTCATGCCATGCTTGCGGACCAGCGTGGCATCAGCCCGGTCATTCTGGATGTGATACGCCATCACCATGAGCACCTGGACGGCACGGGATACCCTGACCGACTTCAGGGGCGGCGGATTTCGGGTTACGTGCGCATTGTCACCATCTGCGACATCTACGCCGCGCTGATTGCACGCCGCCCCTACAAAGCCCCGATGCCGCCTCAGCAGGCGCTCGCCGCGCTGACGGACCTAGGCGTCAAGCTCGATAGAGATCTGCTGAAAGGCTTTGAAGCGGTGGTTGCAGACAGTGGTTGATCCCTGTGACGTGAGTCACTGCCAAGCCGGGCTGGCTTTGGGGCGCGGGAGTTGGACATCCATGCCATCATCGCGAGGAGCCCGAAGGGCGACGTGGCGATCCAGGGGGACGTAGGGCGCCCTACGCCCCTCTGGATCGCCACCCCCCGGGCTCTTAGACCCGGGGGTCACTCGCGATGACGGCGCGTCATGTCCTGCCTCGGCGTCCCAGCTTGGCGGTCACGAGTCGGCGGCGTTTTGGTCGGAGCGCGCTGCGATGCGGCGGCGGCGCGTCCACCCATCGGCCGCCCGATTTCAGGCCGTGGACGATGCCGCTGATCACCCTCCTCTCGTCGACCCGCGCCTTGCCGCGCGTGTCGGTCGGCAAGTGCGGCGCGATCTTCGAGAATTGCTGCCGGAAAACGGCCGTTCTTGACGGCTGGGCCGCGATTACGCCAATTGGCGAATTTCGCGCCGACCGCCGCAAGCGACCGGACGCGCAAGGCCATCGGGCGAACGGGCAGGAAACGCGAGGAGTTGATGAACGCTTACCCCTGGTTGAAGTCTTATCCCGACGGCGTTCGGTGGGACGCGCCGATCGAACCGGCGTCGCTGCAGAGCATTCTGGAGCGCTCCGCGCGCCGCTTCGCCGACCGTCCGGCGCTTCAGTTCATGGACAAACGGATCACCTACGCCGAACTCGACGCGCTTGCCGACCGCGCGGCCGCGGGCTTCCAGAAGCTCGGCGTCGGCCCCGGCGTCCATGTCGGCCTCTACATGCCCAACACCCCCCATTATGTGATCGCCCTGTTCGGCGTGCTGAAGGCGGGCGGCGTGGTGGTCAACTATTCCCCGCTCGACGCGCTCAGCACGCTCGAGTTCAAGATCGCCGACAGCGAAACGGACATCCTCGTCATCGTCGACCTCGCCGCGGTCTATCCGCAGGCGGAGAAGCTTTTGGCCTCGACACGGCTGAAGCGCCTCGTCGTCGGCGCGTTTCCCGAATACGCCGCCGCTCCCGGCCCGGTGAAAGCCTTCCTGACCGCACAGGGGATGCTGTCGGAGGTCCCGTCCGACGAGCGGCATGTCGCGTTTCGCGACCTGCTCGACAACGACGGGCGCTACGAAGCCCACCCGATCGGCGATCCGGCCAAGGCGCTGGCGGTCATCCAGTACACCGGCGGGACGACCGGGCTGCCGAAGGGCGCGATGCTGACCCACGGCAATCTCACCGCCGCCTGCGCGCAGTACACCGAAGTCGCGGCGCGCACCGATCCGCCCGCGATGACCGAAGGCGGCGAGCGCACGCTCGTCGTGCTGCCGCTCTTCCACATCTACGCGCTCTCGGCGGTGCTCATCCTCGGCCTCGGCCTCGGCGCCGAACTCATTCTCCATCCGCGCTTCGATCCCGCGGCGGTGGTCAAGGACATCGCGCTGAAGAAGGTCACCACGTTTCCGGGCGTGCCGACCATGCATGTCGCGCTGCTCAGCCTGCCGGACATCGACAAGTACGATCTCTCGTCGCTGAAGTTCTGCTCCTCCGGCGGCGCGCCGCTGCCGGTCGCGGTTCAGCAGAGGTTCCAGGCCGTCACTGGCGCGCTTCTGACCGAGGGCTGGGGCATGTCGGAGACGGCGCCCGCCGGCACCTTCACCCCGCGCGACGGCACGGGGAAGCCGGGCTCCTGCGGGCTTCCGATGCCGCGGATGGAGATGAAGTTCATCGACGCCGCCGACCCCTCCCGAGATGTGCCCCTCGGCGAGCGCGGCGAGATCTGCGTCAAGGGACCGAACGTGATGAAGGGCTACTGGAAGAAGCCCGAGGAGACCGCCGCCGCCATGACCGCCGACGGGTTCTTCCGCACCGGCGACGTCGGGTACATGGACGAGGACGGGTACGTCTTCATCGTCGACCGGACCAAGGACATGCTGCTCGTCGGCGGCTTCAACGTCTATCCGCGCACGATCGAGGAGGCGATCTACAAGCACCCGTCGGTCGAGGAGGTCAGCGTGATCGGCGTGCCGGACGACTACCGCGGGGAGATTCCGAAAGCCTTCGTCAAGTTGAAAGCCGGCTCAGCCCCGCTCGCCTTCGACGAGCTGAAAGCGTTCCTCAAGGACCGGCTCGGCAAGCACGAGATGATCGGCGCGTTGGAGATCCGCGACGCGCTGCCCAAAACCGCGGTCGGCAAGATCTCGAAGAAGGACCTCAGGCAGTCCGAGCGCGCGCACGCCGGCTGAGCGGCGGGCTCCTTCTCCGCGAAGCGGCTAGCGTGCGCACACATTCGATTCGCGGACGAGTCAAACACATTTTTTGCAAACATCGCTTGATCGTTGAGAATCATGTGTGATTCTGTATCGGCCGGCCCTTTGTTTGGAGAGGATCGGCGATGACAGACGTGAACATTGGCTTCTTCGGCGACGTGCGCCTTGAAAAAAGGGGCGCCTGGCGCTGGAGCGCATGTGCGCGCGCATTAGCGCGGGCTTTCGCCAACTGTGCGACAGCCGGGCGGAGAAGGTTGGTCTGACGCGGTTTTTCCGCAATCCGAGAGTGACGGTGGAAGAAATTCTGCGCGGCGCGGCGGAGCGGACGGGAACCGCCGCGGCGGGACGGCACGTTCTGTTGATCCAGGATACGAGCGAAATCAACTATGAAGCCAAAGCCAAGCGCAAGCGTGGCCTTGGCCGCGTCGGCAACGGCAAGGACGTCGGCCTGTTCGTCCATCCGGCGCTGGCGGTCGACGCCGCCGACGGCGGCGTCCTGGGGCTCGCGGGGGCGACGATCTGGCGGCGAACGCGGATCAAGGAGGACGACTACCAGAGCCTGCCGATCGAGGAGAAGGAGAGCAACAAGTGGCTCGCCACGCCCCTGGCGGCGAAGCGGTTCCTGAACTCGGCGACGATGATCACCGAGATCTCCGATCGGGAGGCCGACATCTACGAGCATTTCGCCCGCGTGCCCGATGGGCGAACGCATGTCCTGGTTCGCGCCGTGCGCGATCGGGCGCTCATCGAGGCGGGCGAGCGGCTGCTGTCGAAGATCGCCGCCGCGCCGGAAGCGGGCCGTCTGAGCTTCGATCTGCCCGGCCGGCCCGGACGGACGGCCCGGAAGGTCACGCTGGCGGTGCGTTTCTGTCCGGTCGTCCTGCGTCGTCCCGAGCGCGGCGCCGACCGGCGGGATCCGCCCGGCGTCGCGCTCAATCTCGTCGAGGCGCGCGAAATCGACCCGCCGCCCTCCGAGGAGCCGATCGTCTGGCGCCTGTTGACGACGCATGGCGTGAGCACGCTTGCCCAAGCGGCGTGGATTATCGAGCTCTATCGCTATCGCTGGATCATCGAGCAGCTCTTCCGCACCCTCAAGTCGCAGGGCTTCGACCTCGAAGACAGCCTCTTGCGCGACGGCGACGCGCTCGAACGCCTGGCGGCGACCGCGCTGATCGCCGCCGCGAGCGTCATGCAACTGGTCCAGGGACGGGACGAGGCGGGCGCGGCTTTCCCGGCCGCGCGCGTCTTCGAACCCGACGAAATCGCCGTTCTGGAGGCGCTGGCCGGCAAATTCGAAGGCAAGACCCAGAAGCAGAAGAACCCGCACCCCAGACGCAGCCTGGCTTGGGCGGCCTGGTGCATCGCCCGCCTCGGCGGCTGGACCGGCTACGCCAAAGAGCGTTCGCCAGGCCCTATCACCTTCGTCCACGGCCTGCGCCGCTTCCACGCCATCGCAGAAGGCTTCAATCTCGCCGCCGCCACCTCGCCTGCCCCACTTGACAGCTGAGCAAATCAAATGTGTGCGCACGCTAGCCGCGAAGCGGGGAAGGTGGCCCGGAGGGCCGGATGGGGTGCGGAAAGCAGGGATGGAGCGATGAAGGCTCGGGCTGACGGTCGTGCAATCCGATCCGAAGTCGCGGCAGCGGACCACACCCCATCCGGCGCTTCGCGCCACCTTCCCCAGCAGAGCTGGGGAAGGGTAGCGCCCGGCTTTCGAGATCTGCTAATGCCGTGGGTCAAGGCCAGCCTCAACACAGTCGCAATATGGACAGAATCGCGCACATAAGCGAGCGAACGGATCTCGGCGAACGGAGCGACGCCGCCGCCTTGCAGGCGGTGGCCCCGGTCGCCGGCCTAACGCTCATCGACGTCGGCTGCGGAGCGGGCAACAACGCCCGCGACCTCGCCGAGGCCGGGGCGACGGTGCTCGCGGTCGAGCCCGACCCGGTCCAGGCGGCGAAGAACCGCGACGCCGCGCCGGCGCAGGGCGTGACCTTCGTCGAGGCGCGGGCGGAACGCCTCCCGGCCGACTCCGGGTCGATCGACGGCGTGGTCTTCTTCCGCTCCCTGCATCACGTGCCGGTCGAAGCGATGGCGGCGGCGCTTGCTGAGGCGGCTCGCGTGCTGAAGCCCGATAGCGGCTTTCTCTGCTTGATCGAGCCCGGCATGACCGGGACCTATTTCCCGCTCATGCGGCCGTACCACGACGAGACGCGGGTGCGCGAGGCGGCGCAGGGCGCGCTCGATGGCCCCGCGGCGGCGCTTTTCCATGAGCGTCGATCCTTCCGCTACCTCCAGCACGTGCGCTACGCCAACTTCGATGCGCTGGTCGCCCGCGCCCTCGGCCAGACCTTCAACGCCATCGAGCGCGAGCGGGTCGAGACCGACGAAGTCCGCGCCCTGTTCGAGGCGGGGCGCGCCGACCGCGGCGACTACGCCTTCGAGGCGCCGATGCTGCTCGACCTCTTCCGCACGCCGCTCAAGGGCTGACCGGCTCAGACGCCCGGCGCAGGAGCTGGCGGCAGCGTCACCCCCCGCACCTCATCCTGAGCTTGTCGAAGGATGATCCAGGAGGCGGCGCCCTTGGCGCCAGCTGGAACGTCCTTCGAGACGCACTGCTTCGCAGCGCTCCTCAGGACGAGGTCGAAGAGGCGGCCGGCGCATCGCGGACGACGACTGACTCATCTTGAACCCCAGTCTCAGCCGAACGTGAAGGCAAAGACTTGCACGCCCGGATCGAGAAACTCGATCATGAAGGTGTGATCGGCGACGACGCCGTTTTGCCTGATCAGCTGATAAAGCCGCTGCCGCTCCACGACGCCCGCGCCCTCGGCGTCCGTGTCGGCGCCGTGACTGGCGCCCGGCGCAGTCCCGTCGATCGTCACCCGGAAACGGACTGGCGAACCGTTGGGTCCGGGCCCCATCACGAGATGAAGATCGCGCGCGTGAAACCGGTACGCGACGCTGCCGCCCTTGTCATCGAGAACGGCGCTTTCACCGCCGACCGTCCACGCGCCTGCGACTCCCCATTCGTTGAGGCGCAGCGCCTGAAGGTCATAGGAATGACGAGCGTCGGGCACGGCGCCGCCGGGCGAAGCGAAGTTCTCCGCCCGCATATAGCCGACATAAGTTTCGGGCGACTGCGCGTCCTGCGTATCCGGCGCCGCTTCCGCCCCGGACGCGTTCACCGCGACGATGCTTGACGAAACACCGGTCTTGCCGGCTTCGGCGAGCAGTTGCTGGATCACCCGCTCCGAACCGTCATAGTCGCCCTCGCCGAAATGATGGTGGCGGATCCGGCCTTGCGCATCGATGAAATAGTGGGCCGGCCAATATCGTTGTCGAATGCGCGCCAGATCGCATAGTTGTCGTCGATCGCCACCGGATAGTCGATTCCGAGATCGGCAATCGCCTTGCGGACGTTGTCGACATTTTTGGCTCGTCGCTATTTCAAGTGGGTGAATTGGCCAGGACGTCTCCGGCGATGAGGTAGACGATGGCTTTGAGATTTCGCTTGGTCCGGTAGCCTTTGGCCTTGCGCTTGGCGGCCTGGACGTTGCCGTTGATGGCTTCGAGGACGCCGTTGGAAAGGCCGGTGGCGATTGATCTGAGAATGCCCTCGGCCTTGGCCATGATCGTCTTGGCCAATCGTTTCATCGGGCCGAGATCGCAGACCTGAACCCAGGTGTTCCAGCGATCGAGGAAGCGTCGGGCGGTCTTGGCGTCCATCGTGAACAGCTGTTGCAGGTTCATGCGGATTTGCATCGCCTGGATCGTGTCCAGGTTCAGCGCTTCCAATCGAGACAGCGCCTCCTTTTCCTCCAGCGTCAGATGATCGACGTTCTTCAGGAAGATGTAGCGCCGGCCCTTGATCTGGAAATTATTCTTCGCCTCCTGACGCCGCACTTCGTCGACGGCCTCGTTGGCGAGTTTGATGACGTGGAACTTGTCGAACGTGATCTCGGCGTTGTCGAAATTCGCCTTGATCCCCGCTTCGAACGCCGCCCCCATGTCGATGCTGGCGTCGGTGACCGCCTCGCGCTTGCCGCCATGCGCCTCCAGGAAATCGGCGAATTCCTTCACCGTCGCGGCGTCCTTGCCGTCGGCCACGTAGACGACTTTGCGCTGCGCCATGTCGACGAACAGGCTGATGTAATCGTGGCCGCGCCGCGCCGAGGTTTCGTCGGCGGCGATGCGCCGCACCTCAGACAAATCCAGCGCCTCCACCGCCTGCCACACGTAATGGTCGACGATCCGCCACAAGCGCGTGTCGTGCTCGCCGAGCCGCTTGGCCGCATTCGCGATCGGCATCGCCTTGGCCAGCGCCAGCACGTAGGCCTCGAACAACAACGTGAACCCGGAACCCGCTCGAGCCCATGGCGTGGCGGCCTTGCGCACTCCGCATTTCGGACAGCGCACGCGCGGCACACGAGCGTGCAACAGCGTGCGATGCTGGAAGAAGTCCAGATGCCGCCACGTCTCGTCCTTCGTGTCGTGAACCGCGCAACCCTCGCCGCCGCACTCCGCGCAGGCGAACCGGCTCCCGCGCCCAAAATCCACGTACAAATCGAGCCGGCCATCCGAGATCGCAAACTCGGCTCGCGTCACCATCCAAGGCGACTTCAACCCAAGGGCCAACTGGAAAAGATCGGTGTCTCGCATCGCCCCACGATAAACTCGATCCCAACCAATCGCTCCCCAAGCCAACCCAAAACCAGCCTTACCCACTCAATTGAGCGAGGAGCCACATTTTTCTCAAAGGCGAATTCAGGCGCGTGCACGCCGATCACCACGAGTCCCTGATCCCGGTACTTATCGGCCCAGGCGCGAACGTAGGGGATCGCCCGCAGACAATTGATGCAAGAGTAGGTCCAGAAATCGACGAGCACGACTTTGCCCTTGAGGGCGTCGATGCTCAGCGGCGGCGAATTGAGCCACTCGACCGCGCCGGAAAGCGAGGGCGCGTCGCCTTCGACGGGAAGCGTCTCGGTCGGTTTCTCCTTCATCGTCATGGCCATATTGACGCCCGCCGCCGCCGGATTCACCGACATCATCGCCGGGCCGCCGTTCATGACCACGCTCGGCTCTGTCGGCTTGGCTTTCATCATCATGGCGGGGTTTTCATCGCCCGCAGCCGAATTAGCCGCCGTCATCGCCGGTCCGCCGGTCGTGACCACCGAGGATTGCGGCGCGGGGACGGACGTGGGGCGCAAGCCGTCCAGGAGCTTCTGCTCGAGCGAAGCCGTGCTCGCGTAGGAGATGCGAGAGAGAAAGCCGGTGTCGAGACCCAGCGCGATCGCCGCGACGCCCGCGAGCACGGCGACGCCGACCCCTCGCCGGATCCATTCCCCGACCCCCAGCGACCGCTTCATCGCCGCGAAGACTCGGCCTCCGACCAGCAGCGCCAGCGCCAGCGAGGTCGCCGCTCCCGCCGCGTAGGCCAGCAACAGGAAACTGGTCCCGGCGTTGGCCCCTTGAAGCGCAGCGCCCGTGAGAATGAGGCCGAGCACGGGTCCCGCGCAGGGCGCCCAGAGCAGGCCCGTCGCGACGCCCAGCAGCAGCGAGGACGCGAGCGCCGATTTTTGCCCCGAGCCGCCGCGATGCGCCGACGCGGACAGGCGGTCGCCGAGGGCCACCAGCGGCCGGGTCAAGCGATCGGACAGGCCAGGAAACACGAGCGTCAGCCCGAACCCGGCCAACAGAGCGAGCGCCGCCCACCTGCCGAACGCATTCGCCTGGACGGCCCAGCCGCCCGCGACAGCGGCCAAGCTGGCGACAACGGCGAACGTCGCCGCCATCCCGACCAGCATGGGCAGGCCGTTGCGCAAGAACGGCTGGTCGGCTCGGGCGAAGACAAAAGGCAGCACCGGCAGAATGCAGGGGCTGACGATTGTGAGGACCCCGCCGAAATAGGCGAGCAGAAACAGGATCACTGGGATCGCCCTTTCGGTTGTCAGGCCGTCGCCGGCTTGAACGTCATCGCCACGCCGTTCATGCAGTAGCGAAGGCCGGTCGGCTTCGGACCATCGTCAAAGACATGCCCGAGGTGGCCGCCGCACCGACTGCAATGCACGGCGGTTCGCACCATGCCGAACGATTTGTCCTCGGTCGTGCCGACAGCCTTTTCGATCGGCGCCCAGAAGCTCGGCCACCCTGTGCCGCTGTCGAACTTCGTCGTCGACGAGAACGCGTCTTGCTCACACCCGGCGCAAGCGAAGAGGCCGCGCCGTTGCTCATGCAGCAAGGGGCTGGTGAAGGGCCGCTCGGTTCCGGCTTGGCGGAGCACGGCGAATTGATCGGGCGTCAGGAGCTTGCGCCATTCCTCCTCGGTGTGCGTGACCTCGAACGAGTCTGCCGCCGAGGAGGGGGCTGTTCGCCAGAATAAGCCAGCCGCCGCGGTCAGCGCCCCATTCATCACAAAAACTCGCCGTGCTATCATGATGCAGACCTCCGTTGGTTTGAAGGCGAGCGCGCCTCGGGAGGTATACGGCGCCGCGCGCTGTATCGTTACGGGAATAGCGCCGATTCTAGCGATTTAAGCGATCGATCCCGCTCGACGACGCGGGTTCGAGGACACGGGTCTCCCATCCCTTACCAAACCCTACTTTCGCCGGGTTTCGTCGTATACAACTCAATATAGCGATCCGCGAGCGAAGGAATGGATCGCATCCCACAGGAGGAACGAATGGCCAGTTTTCTCATCAATGACAAACGGATGCCGCAAGTCGCGCCCTCACCACCCTGGGCGTTGGCGTGAACATGAAACCGTGCCTATCCGGTTAAGACCCTCACCCGCTACATCTAGGGTGTTGCCACTCCCCTGAGTAAAGCTCGGCGTAGGTCGGAGCCGTCGCATCGCCTGCGATTCCGAGGAGAGAGCGGAAGGCGTTGAACGGGTAGAACCGCCGATTGAAGCGGAACGTGAACTCGTTGAGGTAGGCTTGCAGGTGCTTGGCGCTGACGCCGTGATGGATGCCGTTGAGCCAGGTCTTCAGATTGCTAAAGACGAGGTGGGAGATCGGTAGGAACTCCTCGGCGACCTCAGGGTCGCCGCATTCGGCGATGGCGTGGTGATCGTAGCCACGCGCCCGCAGACTGCCATAGGCGCTCCAATCATCGGTGACGAGCAGGGTCCCCGGCATGACGGCGCTTCCGACGAATTCGCACAACGTTTCGGCAGAGCGGTCAGGGGCGATGGCGAGTCGAACGCGCCCAGCATACCGGCCGTCCTTTCTCTTGTCCTGCGCCGTGCCCGGCTTGCGGTGGCGAACCTCGACGGCGGCGGCGACCAACGTCTTGTGGTGGACGCCTCGACCCTCGCCGCGTGTCTTTCCGCCGACGTAGGTCTCATCCACCTCGACATGTTCACCCACCCTGCCGCCGATCCGATCCTGATCGGGCCGCACCATGCCCGCGCGCAGCTTGTGCAGGATGCCAAAGGCGGTCTCGTAGCGGGTTAGGCCCAGTTGCCGCTGGAACTGCACCGCCGATACGCCCTGCGTTTGGCTGGCGACCAGATAGGCGGCCCAGAACCACACGCTCAGTGGCGTATGGCTGCGCTCCATGACCGTGCCGACCGTCAGCCCAGTATTCTTGCGACATTTCCGGCAGCGCAGGACGCCAGGGCGGTTATCAAAGCGGAACGGTTCTCCGCCCATTCGACAGTGCGGGCAGACGAACCCACCGTCCCAGCGGGACTTTTCCAGATAGGCGGCGCAAGCCGCGTCGTCAGGGAAAAGGCGCTGGAACTCGGGAAGCGACCGTGGGAAGGCCAAGCTCGCGTGGTCGAGAACATCCATGCCCTGTACCATTATCCGCTTTGCGCCCACACTATGTCCGCCCATCTTGGGCGTCAAGCGGATAGGATTGAGCCTCAGGGGATCTGAATGTAGTGGGCGTGGGCGTTAACCGGATAGGCACGCATGAAACCAAGGGAGAGATGGGATGGATCCGAAGTCGACAGCCGTTGTTCTTATCGAATACCAGAACGATTTCACCACTGAGGGCGGAACCTTGCATGGGGCCGTGAAGCCCGTCATGGATGCAACCAACATGCTGGCCAACACGGTCGAGACGGTGAAGCAGGCCCGGGCGCTTGGCGTGACCATTGTTTATGCGCCGATCACCTTCACCGACGATTATCACGAGTTGAGCCCCAACCCGTATGGCATCCTGAAGGGCGTGGTCGACAGCAAGTCCTTTCGTCAGGGAAGCTGGGACGCGCAGATCGTCGACGTCCTGAAGCCGGCGCCCGGCGACATCGTCATCGAAGGCAAGCGCGGCCTTTGCGGCTTCGCCACGACGAACCTCGATTTCATCCGCAGAAGCCGGGGCATTTCGACGATCGCGCTTGGCGGCTTTTTGACCAATTCCTGCGTCGAATTGACCATGCGCACAGGTTATGAGAAGGGCTATGAGGTCGTTACCCTCAAGGATTGCACCGCAACCCTCAGCGAAGAGGAACAACGCCTCGCTGTCGAGAAGAACTATCCGATGTTCTCTCGGCCCATGACGCATGACGAGTTTCTGTCGACGCTGAAGGGAACCGAAACCGCCGAGACAAAGTCGCGCGGTTACGAGGCTGCTTGATGCGCCCATAAGGCGACGGCGGCGAGGCAGGCGGCTCTATGCCTCGCGGCGGCGCGCCGGCCCTTGGGTGCGAAAGGCCAGGCCCAACGAGCAGAGCCAAACGTCCCGTCCGGCGATAAGCGCGCCGCGGCGTCTCAGCCGATGAGCTTGATGAAATTGCGCCTGCGCTTAAAGCGCAGCTTGAGGTCGGCGACATAAGCCGTTTGCGCGGCGGCGTCCGTGAGGCCGGCCATCCGGGCGATGAGCGCCGCAGCTTCCGCGTATCCGTGGTCGCCGCCATGCTCCACCAAGGCTTCGACGCGCTCGCGATAGACGGCGAGCGCGTTGGGCGCATGGGTCGCCTCGGTCTCCCGAGCGAGTTCCTGGCGAGTGCCCGGCGACGTCGCGTATCGCTGTGCGGCGTCCCATGCCGCATCGTAAGCCTTGTCCAGCATGAGGACCCGAACGAGACAATCGGCCTCCGGGATCGAGAAGCCGCCGCGATGCCGCGGCTCCTTCGCCAGACGGGCGCGCAGGATCGCTTCGGCGCGCACACGGGCGACGGGGCCCGCGAGGTTGCGAAGCTGGCCGTACGTCTGCTCGCTTGGCGACTTTTCGAAGGCGCGCCAGAAATACGCCTCAGCCTCCTTCGTTCGTCCTGACTTCACGAGCAGATCGACGGCGAACTGAACGAGTTGCAGGTCGAGTTGCTGGTCCTCGAATTTCCAGAGTCCCTCTTCGGCCCAGCGGAGCGCCTCCGTTTCGCGTCCCTGCTCCGTGCAGAAGCGGGCGACACGGACGTAGGCCCAGGACGATGAAAGGTCGTGGGCGCGGAGCGCGATCCGTTTTTCAACGTCGCCATCCTGCTCGGCGAAATGGTCGAGAATGCCGATGACCCGATGCAGATCGAAGTCGAAGTCGCCGCCTTTGCCGGCCGGCGTCGCCTCCGCGAACGCCTCTTCCGCCAGGCGCCGGTATTCGGCGAGCCCGGTTTCGCCGAGCGCGGCGGCATAATCCGCTGCAGCGTGGCAGAACACATCCGTGTCTGTTTCCGTCCCGAGCCTGAACAGCGTGCGCGCCAGAGCGACGGGTTCGGGCCGAGCCGCGAGCGCCGCGGCGCGATGAATAGCGCCGGCGCGCGCCAGGCATTCGCCGCAATGGCCGCTCGAATCGTCGATATCGTTCTGCGCCGCCTCGATCTGGTCGAACGCATGCTCGGCGAGATCGAGCGCCATCGCTGCACGTGGGCCTGACGCCAGATCGTCGACGGCGTCGAGCGCCTCGTCCACGCGATGGACCCATTCTCGCGCCGCCTCGTAATCGACATAACCGCGTGTGGCGGTCGCCTGGTCGATCGTCGTCCTGATCCGCTTCTTCAGCGTTGTGTCGTCCGCGCTGACCGCCGACGCGGCGATATCCAGCCGGTGCAGCAGCGCCAGGTCGTCCTCGGCGAGACCGACAATCATCTCGACCAGGGCCTCGACATCCTTCGCGCGCAGATAGGCTCGAATCCGGTCGAGCGGGTGTTCATCCGGCGCCGCGTCGTCGCCCGTTGCGTTGGCCACAAGCCCCGTCGCCGCCATGTGCTTGCAGAAGCCCCAGTCCTCGAAGGCGGGACACGTGCACGAACCGCCAATGTCGCGGCCGCGGCCGGTCAGGACAACCTTGTAGTCTTCCGTCCCCTCCACCATGGCGAGAACGCGGGCCGTCTCGATCGCAAGCACGCGCACCCTGCCCTCCCGGGCGTAGGTCTCGCCGCGGCCGAAAGCGGCGGCGCCGGCGCGGGCTTTCAGCGCCTCGACGTCGAAGCGCATTTGGGCGGCGGCGATCAGCATGGGACAAAAAACCCGTCGGTTGCGATAGAACGCAAGGCTTCCTCCAGAGAGACGGAGCGGTAAAGCAGCCACCATCGTCCGGTGTGCCGCATCCACATCAGATCGAACCGGGTCTCGTCGAAACACTCTTCGAGATGGTCGAGCCGGGCGAACGGCGCATTGAATTCCTCGCCAGCATTGTCGGGAAACCCCGAGCAGTATCGAACGACGAAACTGTATGCGTTCGCTCGCCATTTGCCGAAGATGTCGACCGGATAGTTGAATTCGGTCGGACGAATATCGGGCAGGAACCTGGGCTTCAACGTATCGGCGATGACGCGCTCGCACTGCGCGGCGATGTCCGCTCTTTCTTCACGGGTCAACGCTTTGACCCTGACCCAAACTCCACGTCGCGCAGCCATCGCCTGTTCCTCGTGAACCCGAATCGGGACGATCGTCTCGCATTTTCGCCGACACGCCTCGTTGGCGCAAAGCGAAGGTGCGCACAAATCAATCAGAAATTCAGATCATAACAAACGGAATAACTCGTTGGACTGATTGATCGCGTCGGCGCATGTGTCGATCCGTGAGCAGGAAGCCATGACTCTCGAACAACTTCGCATCTTCGTCGGCGTCGCCGAACGCGAGCACATGACCCGTGCGGCCGAAGACCTCAACGTCACCCAGTCGGCGGCAAGCGCGGCGATCGCGGCGCTGGAAGCGCGCCACGGGGTCGCGCTGTTCGACCGGGTCGGGCGCGGCATCACGCTCACCGAGGCGGGCAGAATGTTCCTCGACGAGGCGCGCGCCGTCCTCGGCCGGGCCGCTAGCGCCGAGCTTGCGCTTGCCGAGTTCGGCGAGCTCAAGCGCGGCACATTGCGCATCGTCGCCAGCCAGACGATCGCCGGCTACTGGCTACCGACGTATCTGGCGGCGTTTCGCGCGCGCTACCCCGGCGTCGCCCTCGACGTCTCCGTCGACAACAGCGAGGGCGCCGCCGCGCGCGTGCGCAGCGGCGACGAGGCGCTCGGTTTCGTCGAGGCCGAAATCGACGATCCCACGCTCGACCGTCTGGCGGTCGCCGAGGACCGGCTGGTCCTGGTTTCCGCCGCGCCGTTCGACCGGATCGACGCGGGGCGGCTCGCCGCCGCGCCGTGGATCGTCCGCGAACCTGGGTCCGGCACGCGATCGAGCGCCGAGACGGCGCTCTTGGCGCTCGGCGTCGATCCCTCAATCCGGTCGATCGCCATGACGCTGCCCTCGAACGAGGCGGTTCGGACCGCGGTCGAAGCGGGCGCGGGCATCGCGGTGCTCAGCGCCCTCGTCGTCCGCCACGCGCTGAAGACCGGGGCCCTGTACGCCGCGCCGCTCGCCCTGCCGCCCCGCGCCTTCTTCGCCCTCCATCACAAGGAGCGGCGCCGCCACAAGGCCGTCGAAGCCCTGCTCGAATTGATGAAAGGACCGAACCCATGAGCCTCGTCGCTTTCGCCGACGTCATCGACGGCTTGCGGCCATTGAGCCGGCTCGACCATCCACGCGAGGTCATCCGACAGTTCACCCCGAACTGGTTCGCCGCCACCATGGGGACGGGCATTCTCGCGCTCGTCCTGCCGCAGGTCCCGACAGTCGGACCCGCGCTGTTCGGCGTTGGCCAGGCGTTGTGGATGGCCAACATCGCGCTCTTTGCCGTCTTCTCGACGCTTTATGCGGCGCGCTGGACGATGTTCCCGCATGAAGCGCGGCGCGTCTTCGGCCACAGCGTCGTCTCGATGTTCTTCGGCGCGATCCCGATGGGGCTCGCCACCATCATCAACGGCTTCGTCGTGTTCGGCCTGCCGCTCATCGGCGAGCGAGCGATCGCGATCGCGGCGGGACTCTGGGTGATCGACGTGGCGATGTCGGTCGCCTGCGGCGTCGTCATTCCCTACCTGATGTTCACCCGCCAGGAGCACAGCATCGACCAGATGACCGCGGTCTGGCTGCTGCCCGTCGTCGCGGCCGAGGTCGCCGCCGCGAGCGGCGGCATTCTCGCGCCCCATCTCGCAGGAGGCGCGGCGCAATTCGCCGTCCTGACCGCAAGCTACGCGCTCTGGGCATATTCCGTGCCGGTCGCCTTGGGCATTCTGTCGATCCTCACGCTGCGGATGGCGCTGCACAAGCTGCCGCACACCAGCATGGCGGCGTCAAGCTGGCTCGCGCTTGGGCCAATCGGCACCGGCGCGCTCGGCCTGCTGGTTCTCGGCGGCGATGCGCCGGCGGTCTTCGCCGCGCGTGGGCTCGCTGCCGTCGGCGTGGTCGCGCAAGGGATCGGCGTGATCGGAGGACTGACGCTTTGGGGCTTCGGCCTGTGGTGGGTCCTGCTCGCCGTGATGATCACGGTCCGGTATTTCCGCGAGGGCGTGCCGTTCAACCTCGGCTGGTGGGGCTACACTTTCCCGCTCGGGGTCTATACGGCCGCCACCTTGCGGCTCGGCGCATCGCTCGATCTCGCATTTTTCGGCGTCGTGGGCGCGCTCTTCGCGCTGGCGTTGGCCGCCGCTTGGGCGGTCGTCGCCGGCCTTACGATCCGGGGCGCCTGGAAGGGCCACCTGTTCGTATGTCCTTGTATCGCTCATCTGGCGTGACCGGTTGTCGGCGGCGCATGGCGGACGCTGGGCGGCGAGCCTGGGTTGCACGCGCGCCAACGCCGAGAGTGTCCGAGAGGAGTCCCCTATGACCGCCTTCCGAGCGCCGCGTAGAGCGTCGTCTCGAAGGCGGTGAAGCCCTCGAACGCGGCCGGATCCATGAAGGGAAAATACTGGCTCGCCCAGAAGCCGGCGACGCCGTTCCTGCGATCGATCTAGTAGTAGAGGTTGCCGAGGCCCGCCCAGCCGATCGAGCCGGCGGGCCGGCCGGTCGGCGCGTCGCGCTCGTTGACCATGAAGGTCAGGCCCCAGGTCTTCGGCATGCCGGGGAAGAACTCCAGGTCATGCGTCACGTCGCGGCTGACACTTGTCATGCGCCTGATCGTCAACCCGGCGAGGTTGTCGCGCGCCGCCATCGCCACCGTCTCGGGCTTCAGCACCCGGCCGCCCTCGCCCATCCCCTCGTTCAGCTACATGCGCAAGAAGCGCAGATAATCGGGGACGGTCCCGAACAGGCCGCTTCCGCCCATCCAGACTTCCGGCGCCTCCGGCAGCTCGAAGTCGATCGGCGCGAGGCCGCCGTCGCGGCCGCGCTGGTGCATGGCGGCGCGGCGCGCCCGCATCGATGGGCTCAGGACAAAGGCGGTGTCGGCCATGCCGAGGGGCCCGAACACGCGAGCCTTGAGCACCGCGTCGAGGCTCTGGCCGGCGACGGCCTCGACCACCTGTCCCGCCCAGTCGATGCCAATGCCGTATTCCCAGGTTTCGCCGGGATCGAACAGGAGCGGCGTCATCAGCCCGCGCTTCGATCCCAGTCGCGGGTTGGGCTGGCCATGCTCGGCCGCAAGCCGCTTCAGCGCCGCGTCGAAATAGGGATAGCCGAAGCCGGCCGTATGCAGCATCAGCATGCGGGTCGTGACGTCGCGCTTCGGCGGCCGAAGCCTGAGCCCGCCCGCGTCATCGAAACCGTCGAGCACCTGAAGGTCGCCGATTTCCGAAACATAGCGTTTCGCCGGCGCGTCGAGATCGAGACGGCCCTCCTCGACCAGTTGCAGGACCGAGGTCCCGGTGATCGCCTTGGAACAGGAGAAAAGCGCGAAGACGCTGTCGGACGTTATCGGCTGCGGCTTGCCGAGGCGACGCACGCCGGCCGCGCCTTCGTAGAAGTTGCCGCTCCGGTCCGTCGCCATCGCGACGACGCCGGGGACCTGCGGCTCGCCCGTCACCGCCCTTTGCAGGATCGAGTTGGCGGCGGCGGCGAACTCAGCGTCCATTGGGGTTCCCTTGTCGGCCCGATATGGAGCCTCGGTGAAAGGCCTAGGCGAGGCGGTCAGAGGGTGCAACACTTGGCCGAATCCAGACTACCGAACTAAGACAAGCAGGCGCCCGCTCAGGAGCAATGACTTGAAACCCGCCGCCGCCCCTTCCGCCTTAAAGGTCCAGGCCGCGCTTGGGCCGCGCTTCGCGGTGCTCGAATTCGACGCCGGCACGCGCACGGCCGAGGACGCCGCGGCGGCGATCGGCTGCTCGGTGGCTGAGATCGCCAAGTCGCTGGTCTTCCGGTCCGCAAGCGGCCGGAGCGTGCTGGTGATCGCATCGGGCGCAAACCGGGTCGACGAGAAAAAGGCCGCCACGTACGTCGGCGAGCGGATCGCGCGAGCCGACGCCGATTTCGTGCGCGAGGCGACAGGCTTCGCTATCGGCGGCGTACCTCCCGTCGGACATGCGACCCCGCCGATCGTGCTGATCGACGAAGCGCTGATGGGGTTCGACGCGATCTGGGCGGCCGCGGGCACGCCGGACGCTGTCTTCCGCTTGAGGCCAGCCGACCTCGTCGCCCTGACCGGGGGAACCATCGCCGCGATCGCGCGCTGATAGGCGGTAACTCCCAAGCCGGGTAACGAGCGGCGTTGCCGTGACAAGACCCTCATCCTGAGCCTGTCGAAGGATGATCCAGTGGACAGCGACGTTCGT
The DNA here is from genome assembly GCA_963822215.1 of uncultured Alphaproteobacteria bacterium. GTDB lineage: Bacteria > Pseudomonadota > Alphaproteobacteria > Rhizobiales > Beijerinckiaceae > Roseiarcus. The sequence continues at coordinate 725,738 of CAWGGX010000009.1, read as the reverse complement.
GCGCCCTGGAACGTCCTTCGACAGGCTCAGGACGAGGCGCGAAGAGGCGGCGGCTAGCCTGTTATGATAGGCGTACGATCTTGAGAGGCTTGAAGCATGGCGCAAAGCGAGCCCGGACGCATCCTGATCGGAGTGGGAGGCTGGACCTTCGACCCCTGGCGAAAGACCTTCTATCCGGAGGGCCTTCCGCACGCCCGCGAACTCGACTACGCGAGCCGCAAGCTCACCTCGATCGAGATCAACAGCACCTACTACCGCGGCATGTCGCCGAAAATCTTCCAAAACTGGCGCGACGAGACGCCGGATGATTTCGTCTTCGCGGTCAAGGGCTCGCGCTTCGTCACCAACCGAAAGGTCCTGGCGGAGGCCGGCCCGTCGATGGAGCGCTTCTTTCAGACTGGCGTCGCCCAACTCAAGGACAAGCTCGGCCCGATCAACTGGCAGTTCGCCACGACCAAGCGCTTCGAGCCCACCGACTTCGGCGCCTTTCTGGACCTGCTGCCGCGCTCGGTCGACGGCGTCGCGCTGCGGCACGCGGTCGAGGTCCGCCACGACAGCTTCCAGACCCAGGAATTCGTGGAGCTGGCGCGGTCGCACGGCGTCGCTGTCGTCATCGCGGGCGACAGCGAGTTCCCCCTGATCGCCGACGTCACGACGCCTTTCGTCTATGCGCGCATCATGGGAACGCGCGAAGAGGAAGACCGGGGGTATCCCGAGGAGAAGCTTGAACTGTGGGCGAAGCGCTGCCGGGCTTGGGCTCGCGGCGGCGCGCCGAGCGATCTAGCCGGCTTCCAGCCTGCGACGAACGCCAAAGGCCGCGACGTGTTCCTTTATGTCATTTCCGGTTTCAAGCCACGCAATCCTTTGGCGGCCTCGGCGCTGATCGAGAAGGTCGCGTGACCGATCCGCAGGCTGACCGGGGGCTAATCCCCGGCCCTGCGAACACAATCGTCAGTCGCGGCCGCAGCCCGAAACCGGGCAAAGCGCCGGTCGAGCCCGGCCGGTGAGGGCGCGCAACGCCGAGGCGATGGCCTCGCCGGCGCCAGTCGGCCCGTAGCGGTTCAGCGGCGTGAGCTGAGCGCAAAGGTCGTTTACGAGCAGGGGCGAAGCCGACTTCGCTCCGCCATGCCCAGATGCATGCAGACGGTGCATGTTGGTCTCCGTTTCTTTTTTGAATTTGCCGCCCTTGTGTGACGAGCGGCTCGATCAAAATGTGGGGTTCAGGGATTCAACGCTTCACGGACTCGGACAATGATTCCGTCCTCGTCGGCTGTCGTACCGGAAGACTCTGAAGATCGTTTGACCTCGCTCGTGAACACACAGGTCGCGATATAAGTGCAGTGCAACATAAAACAAGACCCGCGTCCCGGCGTCGCTGTCTCCGGCTGCGCAACGGCCCGCTCGGCTTCCGAGGCTTGGGCGGCAGCGCAGGAATTGGGTTGATTTCCGGCCGCCTCGGCTCAAAGCTCGCGCGCCGACGAGGAGCACCACAATGTCCGCCCAACGTTCATGCGTATTCGAAACCGCCGCCGGCTTCGGCGCCGTCGCCTGGAGCGAGGCCGGCGTGGCGCGCTTCGTCCTGCCGACCGCTTCGGCGGCCGCGGCCGAGAAGCGCCTCATGCGCCGGGCGCCCGACGCCCAACCCGCCGCCCCGCCGCCCGAGATCGCCGAGGCGATTGCAGAGGTGCGACGCTACTTCGCCGGCGAGGCGGCCGACTTTTCGGCCGTTCCGCTCGACCTCCGCGACGTCGACCCTTTGTTCGCCCGGATCTATGACGCGCTGCGGCGAGTCGGCTGGGGCCGCACGACCACTTATGGCGCGCTCGCAGCCGCCGTCGGCGCGGCGCGCGAGGCGGCGCGCGACGTCGGCCACGCCATGGCGAAGAACCCCATGCCGCTCCTCATCCCCTGTCATCGAGTGCTGGCGGCGGGCGGCAAGCTCGGCGGCTTCTCGGCGCCCGGCGGCGCGGAGACAAAGGCGCGCATGCTGCGGCTGGAAGGCGTCGATCTCGCGCCGCCCCACCCGGCGCAGGGCTCGCTGGCGCTTTGAAGCGGCAACGAACTCGCGCGAGGCTGGTCAAGGCGCCGACGCGTCCACCAGATGTTTCAGCTTCTCGGGATTGCGCATGACGTAAACGCCGACGATCCGGTCGTCCTCGATCGCGAGCGCGGTCGTTTCGACGCCGTCCTCTTCCTCCGAGACGTAACCGGGAAGGCCGTTGACGAAGCCGTAGCGCAGAATGCGGGATCCCCGTTCCGGGAAGCGCCGAAACAGCGCGGCGTGGAACTGCATGACGTCTTCGACTCCGACGAGCGGTCGCTTCGCCGCGGCTCTCCTGCCCCCGCCGTCGGAGTAATGGACGACGTCCGCCGCAAGAGCGAGCGCAGCGCCTGCATGTCGCCGCTGCGGGTCGCGGCGAAAAATGCGGCGGCGATCTCCAACCCGCGCTGCCTGGCCACAGGAAACCGCGGGCGCGCCGCCCGGACATGCTCCCGGGCGCGGCTCGCGAGCTGGCGGCAGGCCGCGGGGTCGCGGCCGATCGTTGCGGCGACCTCGTCGAAGGGCGCGCCGAACACGTCGTGCAGGAGGAAGGCGGCGCGCTCGAGCGGCGACAGGCGCTCGAGCGCCATCATCAGCGGCAAGCTGACGTCGTCGGCCTCGTCTTCCGCCGACGCGACCACGGGCTCCGGCAGCCAGGGCCCGATATAGGTTTCGCGTCGTCGCCGCGCCGACTTCAACTGGTCGAGTGAGATGCGCGTGACGACGTGGCGGAGGTAGGCTTCGGGTGCGGCGACCGCCCGGCGGTCGACGTCGAGCCAGCGCAAGAAGGCGTCCTGCACCGCGTCCTCCGCGTCCGCGACCGAGCCCAGCATGCGGTAGGCGACACGGATGAGACGCGGTCGCAGCGGATCGAAGCTCGAGGCCGCATCCTCAGTTTCGGACGGCGTCACGCCGCCCTCTGGCCTTCGACCGGATGCACGGCGCGGAACCCGACCTGGATCCGGTTCCAGCCGTTGATCGTGACGATCAGCAGGGACAGCGCCACCTGCTCCTCGTCGGAGAAATGGGCCTTGAGCGCCTGATAGACCTCGTCCGGGGCGCCCTTGTCGGCAAGCCACGTCAGCGCCTCGGTCCAGGCGAGCGCCGCGCGTTCGCGTTCGCTGTAGAGCGGGGAGTCGCGCCAGGCGTCGAGCAGATAGAGGCGCTGTTCGGTCTCGCCCGCCTTGCGCGCGGCGGCGGCGTGCATGTCGAGGCAGAAGGCGCAGCCGTTGATTTGCGAAGCGCGGATCTTGACCAGCTCCATCAGGCTCGCCTCAAGGCCCAGCTTCGACACGCTCTGCCCATACTCGAGCCACGCCTTCATCGGCTGGGGCGCGGCGGCAAACGGGTTCAGTCTCGGGGTCATCGTCATCTCCGTCATCGTGAGGACTTCGTCAGGCCATGACGAGGCGCGCGGGCGGAGTGTGACATGGCCAGCCCACCGATTGCTGGGGGTGAAGGCACCGAAGGCCCCCGCCCTCATCCGCGACCATCCGCCTTCCAAAAACAGAAGCGGCTGCGCGCTCGGGAAGCCGATTCAGCTCAAAATCGTCTCGCTCTCGGTCCGCCGCCGCCGATGCGAATTCCCTGCTAGCAGGGAATTTTTTTGCGGCGGTCGGCGCTCCGTTCCAGGAAGTCCCGCAATGTCATGACGTTGCCGGCTTTGCAACCCGCCGGTTGCGGGCGCTCGCAGGCGCGGAACAGGGAATTTCCAACGACCGGAACAGGTCATTATCAGGCGCTTTCGGAGCGGAACAGGGAAAGAACAGACGGGCGAAAACAGGGCGCGACATCGGGCGCGGCCGGGTTGCAAAGCGCGGCCAGGATTCCCTTCCCCAACCGCGGAGGGTTGAGCTCGTGAGGGGTCCGATGAGAGCGCGCCGCGCCGCTCGTGCAAAAACCATCTTGGTCTCGTCCATCGATTCCTTGAAACTTCGTAACTCCCAAGCCCTTTACCCTGACGCGATCAAGGCGTGCATGATTTGATTTGGCGAGGCGGCGAGGGTTTGGAGGATGTTGGCGCCCTGTTTTCGGGCTGTCGAGACGACGGATCTGAGGCTGGCGAAGATTTTGGCGCCGTGGAGGGTTCGGAAACACCCCGAGATTTTCATTTTGACCTTCATCATTCGCAGGTCCTGCTCGGCCAGATTGTTGGTGAAGGGCACGTCGAAATTGCTCATGAACCGGAGCGTTTCGGTCTTGAAGGTCTTCAGCCTTTCGAGCAGATTTTGTCCTGGGCGTTGTTTGGGGCGTCCGCGCCCGGGAGATTTCGTCTCCAGCTTGGGCAATTGACGATGAAAGGCGAGGCCGAGCCGAACCGCGGCCCAATAGCGCTCGACGAACGCCGCGATCGTCTCGGGCGGGAGCGCCGAGGCGCCCGCCTCGCGCGCCCCATTGACGGCGGCGTTGGCGTCGAGGAGGACCGCGCGCATGAGTTCGGCCCAGGGCTCCTTCTCAAACTCTATGAGAGCTTGGAGTTCGCGCAGGATATGCGCGTTGCAGAAGGCGTGCTCGACCGTGTCCATCCCGCGATAGGGCAAGAAGTGGTCATGCACGACGACGCCGTCCCGCAAATCCGTGGGGATGTCGCCGCGCTTTTCGCCCGCGCGATAGAAAGTGAAGGCCAAACTCGACGTCGTGTGCAGCCAGTGCAGCTTGCCGGCGATCCGATAGCCCGTCTCATCGAGGCAGCGAACCTTGGCCTCGGCCACGCGTTCGCCGATGGCCTTGTAGACTTCGCCCAGTTCGCCCGCCTTCTTGCCCACCCAGGCGACGACGTTGGCCGGACAGATCAACGGCGCGCCGAACAGATCGTTCAGCGCCTGCGCGACCCGATCCTCGGGGATGAGTTGATGGATGTTGAGATAAATCGCCGCCGCCTTGATACGCTCGCCATATTGGGTCGGCGAGACCACGCCATCGGGAAACTCGGCCTTCGTCACGCCCCGGCATTGCGCGCAATGATAGATCGAAGCCTGATGTTCCGTGACCAACAACGCACGCTCGGGAAGATCGAACACCTGGCGTTTCTCGACCCCAATCGCCGCCATCGGATCCAGAGACGAACCGCAATGGCCGCACGCGCAGGCCTCGTGCCGAACCACGGCGTCGGGATCGGCGACCTGACGCAACGTGCCGCCCTGATGGCCCTTCTGGCCCCCGCTCGGCTTGCCAGAGCGGCCGCGCCGGCTGCCCGCCACCCGCGGCTTCTTCTTCAACCCGTCGCTCGATGGCGGTTTCGAACTCGTCGAACTGTCCAGACCCAATCGACGACGAAGTTCGACAACCTCCGCCTGAAGCGCCAAAACTTGGCGATTTAGCGAAGCGATAAGCTCCTCGACTTCCGCAGGAAGGGTCATCCCACCCTTGAGTCAAACTCGCCCCATTATGTCTTCATGAATTCGGCGCCAAAAACCAAATTCACAAACCCTGTGGCATTTCGGACTCACTCGGGCTTGGGAGTTACGAAACTTCACGCTGGTCGCCCTGGCCCCTTGCGTCCGAAATGTTGGAACTCAATCGGCAGAATATGATTCGAATTCTGGAAACGTTTCCCTAGCAGCCTGTCGGACTTAACGCCGCGCCTGCGGCTGCGCTAGAATCAGGCGTTGATTCGCGCAAAGCGGCGGGCTTTTTTTGATGGCCAATTTTCGGACGATCGATCGTCAGACGGGGTTTTTGCTGCCTCCCTCGGTCGACGAATGGCTTCCGGAGAAGCACTTGGCGCGGTTTATCGTCGAAGTGATCGACGGTCTCGCCCTTGGCCGGATGAGCGGGGCTTACCGAGGTTCGGGTTCGGCTTCGTATCATCCCCGGATGCTGCTGGGCCTGTTGGTTTACGGCTATGCGACGGGGATATGTTCGAGCCGCAAGCTTGAGCGAGCGACTTACGATTCGGTGGCGTTTCGGTTCATCGCGGCGAACGATCATCCCGACCACGACACGATCGCCACGTTTCGCCGGCGGTTCTTGAAGGAGATCGAGAAGCTGTTCGTCGAGGTTCTTCAGTTGGCGCGCGAGATGGGCGTCTTGAAGATGGGCACGATCGGACTGGACGGGACGAAGATCCATGCCAACGCGAGCCGGCACAGCGCGCTTTCCTACGAGCATGCCGGAAAGATCGAGGCGCAACTGAAGGCCGAGGTCGCCGATCTCATGGCCAAGGCGGAGGCTGCGGACAAGGCTGATATTCCCGATGGGATGTCGATCCCCGACGAACTGGCGCGGCGCGAGGAGCGCCTGCGCAAGATCGCCGAGGCGCGCGCGACCATGGAGGCGCGGGCCAAGGAACGGCATGCGCGCGAGATGGCCGAGCACGAAGCCAAAGTGGCGGCACGCGAGGCGAAGATCGCGGCGACGGGCAAGAAGCCCGGGGGCAAGCCGCCGGCGCCGCCGACCGAAGGGCCGCTGCCGACCGATCAGGTCAACCTGACGGACGCGGAGTCGCGCATCATGCCGGCAGCCGGGGGCGGCTTCGACCAAAGCTACAACGCGCAGGCGGCAGTGGCGGCAGGCAGCCTGCTGGTGGTGGCGACCAACGTGGTCCAGGCGCCCAATGACAAGAATCAGGTCGAACCGATGCTGGAGAAGATCGAGGCGTTGCCCGAGGCCTTGGGCGAGGTCGAGCATCTGCTGGCCGACACCGGCTATTTTAGCGCTGGCAACGTAGAGGCTTGCGAGAAGGCTGGCGTCGAACCGGCGATCGCGATGGGCCGACAGCGGCATCACCCGCCGTTGAGCGAGCGGTTCGAGAAGGCGCCAGACGCTCCGAAGGACCCGACGCCGGTCGAGGCGATGGCGCATCGGCTGAAGACGCCAGCCGGCCGTGCGCTCTACGCCCTGCGCAAACAGACGCCGGAACCGGTGTTTGGCATCATCAAATCCGCGCTCGGATTCCGTCAATTTTCGCTGCGCGGGCTCGAAAACGTGCGCGGCGAGTGGAGCCTCGTGACCATGGCCTGGAATTTGAAGCGGATGTTCACCCTCGCTCCAGCCTATCGAACGGCGTGAGCCGCCTCGCGCCGAAAACGGACATACGCAGCCACTCCAACTGCATCAATTCGAATCCACCAAGACTCAGATCGCGATCAATTCAAGCCCCAAACTCAAAAAATCGACATCGCAACTCATTCGCAGATAGCTCAGTCCGACAGGCTGCTAGGGTCTTTTTCGGGCGCGTCATGGGCCCGCGAGAATCTTCCGCTCGACCAATTGTCTCTCGATCCGCTGCGCGAGCTCGTCCTCGGTCAGGCCCGCGGCCTTGATCCGCCCCAGATAGGGAAAGTCGATCGTTCCGTCGGGCTCGACGCGGGCCGTGGTATCGAGGTTCGCCGCGTCAACGATCCGGATGGTGACGACATCCATCGGGGTGAGCGCCCGGCCGCCTGCCAGGGCGGGCGCGGCGCAGACGAGCGCCATCAGCAGCGCGGCGCCGCAAAGCGCCAGGACCGAGGCGACTCTCATGCACCCTCGCCGTCGCCTTTCAGCAGCCAGGCGCCGTCGGCGTTCCTTGCAAGCGTGGTCGTCTTCAATCCGAACGGCTCCGGCGTGACGCCTTTGATCCAGAGATCGAGCCGATCGGCCTCGACGGTGAGGAAGACGGCGTTCGCCTTGTCCGCTTCGCTGGGAAAGAACGCGTCGTAGGCGCGCTTCCAGCGCCGGCGGACCTCGGCCTGATCCTCCTCGAGGCCCGCGACGCCAGAAAGCGCTACGAATGCGCCCTCGGCCTCGTGCTGAAAGACGAGGTCGGCCCGGCCGGCGCGCCGGATGTTGCCGGCCTTGAGAGCACGGCCATCGGTGACGAAGCGGAGCCTCCACCCGTCATCGCCGGGCTCCGGCGGCAGGCGGCCCATCGGTCGCAGGCGGGGCGCGCCGTCTGCGTCTACGGTCGCCAGCCAGCAGGAGCTGGCCTTCCCGACGGTCGCCGCGCCGCGCTCGACAAGCCGGCCGACCTCGACGGATTTGCTTTTGGGCTCAGCTGGCATCCGTGCGTCTCCTCGTCGCGGGTTCAGACCCTCGACAAGACCCTGGCCAACGATTGCGCTTTTTTTTGCGGCCACAGCCGGCGAGGGCGGCGGATTTCCGCCGCGCCGCACTAGCGCGCGGCGCTGACATAGGCCCGCCGAGGCGGCCTTCGGCGCAACGCCAATTCACATTGCTGGCCTCCGGGCAAGGATATCTTCACATTTCTGTAATTAGGTGCCTAAGGCGTTTTCAGTAAAAGCGGTGGGTGGGGCTGCCGTTCCAAATTAGGCCCGTCATGACCGGTCTGCGGTCTGAGAAATACGACAAGTTATTGCAGCAGGTCGAGAAGTATAGACTGGGCGTTCCGAAGGCGTTGGTCTTCGAGGCGGCGCTTGAATCCGCGTTTCAATCCGACCGCCTCAAGACACGCAGGAAGCAGGCGTATTGGGCGGGTTTGATCGCGCTCCTCGCCTACAACGTCCTGCTGATGGTAAATTTTCTCGCCAACCAAATCGATCCGGCGGCGATGACGCGGGTCCTGTTCACCACGTGCGTGTTCGGCACTGTGCCCGTTCTCGTAATGCTCGTCATGCTTCGCCGCAACCGCAATCCGCGCCGCCACGATCCGCTGCTGGTCAGCGCATACGGCCTCATGGTCGTGCACTCCATCTTGATCAACCACAGCATGACCGCCGAGACGCAGGTATTCGACGCTTTCACCCTTGCGCTGTTCCCGTGCGCAGGCAATATCGCTCTTCCTCTATCGTTCCGCGGCGCAGCGTTCGCCACGGTGTTAACTGTCGTCCTCCTGACCGGAAACGCTCTGTGGGGGCAGCGTTTCCCGCCCGACGCGCAATCGACGATGATCCAGATCTATGTCGCCTCCGGAATCCTGACGCTGGCGGCAAGCTACCGCTTCGAGCTCTCTGACCGAACGAATTATCTCAACCTCCTCCGAGAAAACCTGCGCAATGGCGACCTCCTGCGCGTTCAGGACAAGCTCGATCACCTTTCGCGCACCGATTTTCTGACCGGCCTCGCCAACCGTCGCGAATTCGACCAGCGGTTCGACGAGGCCGTCGGCGCCTGCTCCGTTGAGAAACGCCCCCTCGCCTTGCTCCTCGTCGACATCGATTTTTTCAAGTCGTACAACGACCGCCTCGGCCATCTCGCAGGCGACGCCTGCCTACGGGTGGTCGCCCAGGCGATCGCCGGCGCCGTCGAGCCCAGCAAAGGATTCGTCGCGCGCTATGGAGGCGAGGAATTCGTCGTCGTGCTTTCCGGAACCGACTTCGAAGCCGCCAGCACGATCTCCGAACGCGTCCGCCAGGCCGTGGGCGCGCTGGACCTGCCCCATCCCGGAGCCGGAGCAGCGCGTCATGTGTCGGTGAGCATTGGCGCTGCGTCGCTCAATCCCGAATACCCCGAAGACGCCGCTTCGCTCCTCCTGCGGGCCGACGCGGCGCTCTATCGGGCCAAGCGCAGCGGACGCAACCGGACGGAAGTCGACCTGCGCGTCGTCACCGCCTGACGGCGAACGGTTGAACGAACGGAGCGCATTACGCCGATAGCGGCGCAACGATCGCATTCAGAACGTCCGCGACGTCGCGCGGGCTCAGCCGCACCTGCAGGCCGCGCTGGCCGGCGTTCATGAACACGTGCGCGTGCGCCATCGCCTGCTCCTCGATCGCGACGGGCGCCGGCTTCATCTGCCCGAATGGGCTGATGCCCCCGACCTTGTAGCCGGTCGCGCGCTCCGCATCGGCCGGCTTCATCATCTGCGCCGACTTCCCACCAAAGGCCGCGGCGAGCTTCTTCATCGACACTTCGCGATCGGAGGGAACGATGACGCAGACCGGCTTGCCGTCGACCAGCGCCATCAGCGTCTTCAGCACGCGCTCCGGGGCCTCGCCCAGCGCTTCGGCCGCCTGGATGCCGATCTTGTCGGCGTCGGGGTCGTAGTCATAGGCGTGCACGGTGAAGGCGACGCCCGCCTGCTCGAGCGCCTTGGTGGCGCGCGTCGCTCTGGACACAATCGCCCTTCCCCTTACAGGGAACGCCCTTCGCCGACCTCGTAGATCTTGAGGTTGCGCTCGCCGACGCCGAGCTCGCGCCCGGCCTTGCGCCAGTCGCCCATATGCGCGGAGGCCGCGTGCTTTTCCAGCGCGGCCTGATCGCGCCACAGCTCGCTGATATGGATCAGGCCCGGATCGAGCACGTCCTCGGCGAAGGCATAGCGCTCGCAGCCGTCCTCGGCGCGGGTCGCCACGATCATGCGCGCCATCGCCTCGCGCGCGTCGCGAATTTTGTCAGCAGGGAAGCGGATGGCGCCAGCAATGAGGAGCATGGACGCACTATACCTCGCGGCTGTCGATTTCGGAAGCTCGATTTCGAGCCGGCTTTGTTTCAGATCAGGGAGACTCACATGGCGCGCATTTTCATTTCGGGTTCGTCCGCCGGGCTTGGCCTGATGGCCGGCCGGCTTCTCATCGAGGAGGGCCACAGCGTCGTGCTGCACGCCCGCAACGACGCCCGCGCCAAGGACGCGAAGCGCGCCGCGCCCGGCGCCGAGGCCGTCGTCGTCGGCGATCTCGAAACCATCGCGGCCGCCAAGGACGTCGCGGCTCAGGTCAATGCGCTCGGCCGCTTCGACGCGGTCGTTCACAATGCGGCGGTCGGCTATCGGGAAGGCCATCGCGTGACCGCCGACGGTCTGCCGCACGTCTTCGCCATCAACACCCTCGCCGCCTACATTCTGACCGCGGCGATCGAGCGGCCGAAGCGGCTCGTCTATTTGAGTTCCGGCATGCACCATCACGCCGACGCCAATCTCGACGACTGTCTCTGGCGCAGGCGTCGGTGGAACGGTTCAGAGGCCTATGCCGAGAGCAAGCTGCTGGACACGACGCTGGCTTTCGCCATCGCCCGACTGTGGCCGGACGTCCTGTCGAACGCGCTCGAGCCCGGCTGGGTCCCGACCAAGATGGGCGGCCCCGGCGCGCCCGACGACCTCGACCAGGCGCACCTGACGCAGGCGTGGCTGGCGGCGAGCGACGACCCGGCGGCGCTGACGACCGGCGGCTATTTCTATCACCTGAAGTCGCGCAAGCCGAACCCGCAGGCCCAGGACGCGGCGCTGCAGGACAGGCTTCTCGACATCTGCGGCGAGCTGTCGGGAGTTGGATGGCCATCGACGCGCCTCTAGGGCGGGATCGCTGGCCCCGGCCAGGTGCGCCCTTAAGGTGGGCGCCTTTGGGGTGGGCGCCCGTTCCGCGCGAGGATTACGCACGCTCCGGCTCAGCGTCAGGCCAATTGATCAGGATCGTCGGACACCAGCGCGCCTTTCGTCTTCTGATGCGCTCCTCCCGACTCTCGGAGCTGTAGTCGCGCGGTTCGGGCGCTCTGATGAAAAGCGCACGATCGTCAAGCGCATCGACGTTAACGACACTCCATGTCTGGTTGCGCTCGACCAAAGTCATCGCCACATACACGCCGCAGCGACGACAAAGAATTCTGCTCGGAAGTCCGGAGTCCGAACGTATAGCGCTGGAGCTGCGCGGGCTCAGACGCCGTTATCGTGACGCGGGCCTTCGGATCCGAAAACGCGCGCGCATTGTGCTTGCGGCAAAACGAACACTCGCATGCGCCGAGGACCTGTTCGCCGGGCGAACGGTCGGAAACCAGTTCGACGCGAATAGCCCCACAATGGCACTGGCCTCTGTACAGCATCGAGATGCCTTCCCACGCGCTCCTCGGATGGCGACACCCTCGCCCTCCGTCGCGAACGGATTTGCCGCGCTCCATAAGGCGTCCATCGGGGGCCCACCTCCCGACGGGCTATGGAGCGCGCCCGCCAATCAGACCCACTCGCCCTTGCGGAAGACCGGCGTGCGCGCGCCGCCGGCGTCGAGCCCGTCGATGTCGATTTTGTCGGAGCCGATCATCCAGTCGATGTGGATGAGGCTCGCGTTGCCGCCGCGCGCCGCGATCTCCTCCGGCGTCAGCGTCTCACCGTCGACAAAGCACTTCGAATAACATTGCCCGATTGCGACATGACAGGCCGCGTTCTCGTCGAACAAGGTGTTGAAGAACATGAGGCCGCTCTTCGAGATCGGCGAGGAATGCGGCACGAGGGCGACCTCGCCGAGCCGGCGCGCGCCCTCGTCGGTGTCGAGCACCTTTTTCAGCACGTCCTCGCCGCGCGAAGCCCTCGCCTCGACGATGCGGCCGGCCTCGAATTTGACCGCGATGCCTTCGATCAGCGTGCCCTGATAAGAGAGCGGCTTGGTGCTGACGACATGACCCTCGACGCGCCGCGCGTGCGGCGTGGTGAACACCTCTTCGGTCGGAATATTCGGATTGCAGGTCACGCCGTTCTTCGCCGTCGCCGCGCCGCCGTGCCATTCGTGCCCGTCGGCAAGGCCGATGGTCAGGTCCGTATCCGGCCCCGAATACTGCAGGGCGTGGAAGCGCCTTGCGTTCAGCCACCGGGTCTTGACTGCGAGGGCGGAGTTATGGGCGTCCCACGCTGCGACCGGATCGTCGCCACCAATCCGCGAGGCCGAAAAGATCGCATCCGCAAGCTTGGCCACGGCGACCTCATCGGCATCGCCCGGAAAAACCCGCCTGGCCCACGACAGGCTCGGATAGGCGACGATGTTCCAGTTGATGTCGAAGCCGGCGATCTTCTCAAGCGCCGGCTTGTAGGCGATCGAGTGCGCCTTGTTGGCCCGCGCAACCTTCGCGGGATCGGCGTCCGATAGCAGCATCGGATCCTCGCCGACGACCGCAAGCCGCGCGGTATTGGCGGCGAACGCCTTGCCGACGCCTTCGTAGAGCCATCCCGGGGCGCGGTCGAAGCCCGGGTCCGCGCCGAAGCGGTAGAGCGCGCCAGCGTCATCTCCTCGTCGGAGAAAATCGGCGTCACGAGCCCCGCGCCGGCCTTGTAGGCCTCCTCGGCGATCTTGCGCGCCAGCGGCAGCGCGGCAGTCGGCGCCGTCAGGAACAAATCCTGCCCCGGCTGCAGCCGCAGACCGACCTTCACGGCGATTTCGGCGAGACGCCCGAGCCTTTCCGGGTCGACCGAGGGAACGTTGCGGAGATGGGTGGTCATCGAACCTCCAGGGCGGGTGTGGACACGAGGGGTCACGTGCTTCCGAATATAGGGGCGCGGCGGGGGAGCAATAAGGCGAAGACCGACAAGGGCGCCCGGATCGCGCCTACGGCGCGGCCGCCTGCCGCGCTTTGCGAATCAGCGCGTCCGTGCGCGACAAGAACAGCCGCCACGCCGGAAGACAACAAGGCGCTGGTCCTCGCAGCCTTCGACGCGCTGTTCAACAGGCGCGACTACGACTCGGCCGCGCGTTTCTGGTCGGACGCGTATATCCAGCACAGCGCCCACATCGAGCCCGGGCGGGAGGGCCTGTTCAGCCTCGTGCGGAGCCTGCCGGACACGCTGCGCTACGAGCACGGCCTGATCCTGGCGGAAGGGGATTTCGTCATCGTCCATGGCCGTTTTTCAGGCCATGGACTTCCCGCCGCCACCATTGCGGCCGATATCCTCAGGATCGAGGATGGACGCTTGGCGGATCGCATGCGGCCTTACGCGCCGCGGTCTGCAGTCGCGCGCGCGAAACGGAAGAGGAGACCTTGATGACGACCAGCCTTCAGGACAACCTGCCCGATGCGCTCCGGCAGGTTCGGACGAAGCCCCTTTTCGTGATGCGCCTCGACGTGCTGCCGCTGCAGGTCGTCGGCGCGACGCCGGGCGCGTTTCGCCGCATCGGCGTCGTCCCGAGCGGCGCGTTTGAGGGCGAGCGCCTGTCCGGAACCGTTCTCGAAGGCGGCGCCGACTGGCAGGACGTCCGCCGCGACGGCAGCGTCACGCTCAACGTCCGGCTGGTGCTCAAGACGACGGACAACGCGCTCATCGGCATGACCTATCGCGGCTTGCGCCATGGCCCTGCTGACGTCTTCGCCCGCCTCGACCGGGGCGAGCCGGTCGACCCGGCCGCATATTACTTCCGCACCGCCTGCTTCTTCGAGACCGCGGCGGAGCGCTACGCCTGGCTCAACGGAATCGTCGCCATCGGCGTCGGCCACCGCCGCGCGGACGGCCCGGTCTACAGCGTGTTCGAAGTGGTTTAGCTGACGACGATCTCGACCGGCGTTCCGACGGCGAGGCCGAGGTCGCGGTCGGCGCGGCCGAGATTGACCGCGATCTCGGCGAGGCCGTTGGAATTCTCGTACCAGAAGGCCTTCCCCTGCGGCCAGTCAGAGAACGTGCGCGCGCGCTCGAGCGCGCGGCCGGCCGCGACGAGCCGAGCGCCGGGCGGCAGGACGGACGCCCTCAGCCCCGTCATGGCGTTGCCGTAATGGTCGACGTAGACGATGGCCGCGAGGTCGTCGGGCCAGTCGGGTCGCATCGCGCGGCGGTCGTCGATCGAGCCGCTGGGCGGCGGCTCGCCTCTGGCGATCAGCGCGGCCACCGGCGCAAAGAGATCGCGTCCGTGAAAGCTCGCCGACAGGGTTTCCGGCCGCCAGGCGATCTCGACGGTCCGCGCCGTTCGCGCGCGCCGCCGGACGAGTTCGAAGAGGCCGTTGCCGGGGCCGACGAAGACGCGCCCGTCCGCCTCCGTCACGACCGCCGGCCGCTCGCCGCCAACTCCGGGATCGACGACGCAAAGGAACACGGTCCCTTCCGGAAACCCCATCGCATAGGCCGCCAGCAGATAGGCCGAAGCCTTCGGGTCTCCCATCGGCGCGTTGGCGATGAGGTCGATGACCGGAACCCCGGGGGCCATCCGATGGAGCACGGCCTTCATCTGGCCGGTGTACGGCCCTTCGAGCCCGAAGTCAGTAAAGAGCGCGATCATCAGGAGAGGAGCCCCCCATAGAGGGCGAGTTCCTTGTCCGAATGCGGAGGGCTGACGAAGATGCTCTGCTGCGAACCGTGGGGCATCGGGGCGCTCGGTGGGTGTCATACGATATTGACCGCGGCGCCGCCGGTCCGCAACGGGGTCCGGGCGGCAGGTCCTCGTCCGGCTCGCGCTCGCGATCATCCGCGAAACGAGGCGCCTTGCAGGCCGGGAACGGCCGGGCTAGCCTCCGCTCATCGCGACAAGCTGGCGCCGCGCGCGCCTCCGTTTTGACGAGTTTATCGGGCCTCTGTCGGCTCGCCTTGGGTTGTTTTGTCTGGCGTTAGCTTTCCGCACCGCCGCGGTGCGAGTTGTCATTGCGCCGCGACGACAAGTCCTTGCCGAAGTCCCCTCGGGCGCCCGTCCTAGGCGCTTCATCGGAATGGAGATGGCGCGATGCTTTATGCGGTCGCACTGCTCGCCGGGATCGTCGCCGGCTCGCGCACGTTCACCGCGCCGGCGGCCGTGAGTTGGGCGGCCGGTATGGGCGGCCTCCATCTCGAGGGAACGTCGCTCGCCTTCATGGCTTCCAAGTGGGCGGCCTGGATCTTTTCCGCCCTGGCGGTCGTCGAGTTCGTCGCCGACCAATTGCCTTCGACGCCCAGCCGCAAGGTCCCGATGCAGTTCGGGGCCCGCATCGTCAGCGGCGGGTTCTGCGGCGCGACGATTGGCGCCTCGGGCGCGTCGTGGATTGCGGGGCTCGTCGCCGGCGTGATCGGCGCGGTGATCGGAACCTACGGCGGCGCTGAAGTCCGGGCGCGGATGGCCAAGGCCTTTGGGCGCGACCTGCCGGCCGCGTTGATCGAGGACGTCGCGGCGGTCGTCCTTGGCCTCATCGTCGTCGTGGCGCTCCGATGAGCCGCCGGTTCGACGCGATCGTCATCGGCGCCGGTCAGGCCGGCCCGTCGATGGCGGCCCGGCTCGCCGCCGCCGGCCGGACCGTCGCCCTGATCGAGCGCGAACGCCTCGGCGGCACCTGCGTCAACACGGGCTGCACGCCGACCAAGACGCTGGTGGCGAGCGCCTACGCCGCGCATCTCGCCCGCCGCGCCGCCGATTTCGGCGTCAGCGCTGGGCCCGTCGCCGTCGATTTCGCCGCCGTCATGGCGCGCAAAAACCGGGTTGTCGGCGACAAGGTCGTGGGCCTCGAGTCCTGGCTGCGGGACATGAAAAACTGCACGGTGATCCGCGGCCAGGCCCGGTTCGTCTCGCCCCACGCGATCGAGGTCGGAGGCGACGCTCTTGAGGCGGACCAGGTCTTCGTCAATGTCGGCGCCCGCCCCGTGATCCCGGACTTTCCCGGCCTTAATCAGGTCCGCGCGCTGACGAACGCGACGCTGCTCGAACTCGATCGCCTGCCGCGGCGCCTCGTGATCGTCGGCGGCAGCTATATCGGGCTCGAGTTCGCCCAGATCTTCCGCCGGCTCGGCGCCGACGTCACCGTAGTCGAGAAGGCCCCGCGCCTTGTCTCCCGTGAGGACCCCGAGGTCTCCGAGGCGATCCAGGCGATTTTGGAGGCGGAAGGCGTGGCGATCCGGCTTGACGCCGAATGCATCCGCTTTGCGCCGCGTGGGGCGGGTATCGAGGTCCACGTCGATTGTCGTAGCGGCGATCCCGCCGTGATCGGCTCGCATGTGCTGCTTGCGGTCGGGCGCCGGCCGAACACCGACGGTCTCGGCCTCGAGACGGCAGGCGTCGAACTCGATGAGCGCGGGTATATCGTCGTCGACGACTCGCTCAGAACCAGCGTCCCGCACATCTGGGCGCTCGGCGACTGCAACGGGCGCGGCGCTTTCACCCACACTTCCTACAACGACTACGAGATCGTCGCGGCGAACCTGCTCGACGGCGCAGAGCGCAAAGTGACGGAGCGCATTCCGGTCTATGCGCTCTATGTCGACCCGCCGCTCGGACGGGTCGGCATGACGGAAACGGAAGCACGGGCGAAGGGCCATGCCGTCCGCATCGGCCGGCGACCAATGACCCGCGTCGCCCGCGCCGTCGAGAAGGGCGAGCAGCAGGGCTTCATCAAGGTGGTCGTCGACCGCGACACCGACGCGATCCTCGGCGCGGCGATCCTCGGCGTCGGCGGCGACGAAGCGATCCACGGTGTGATCGAGGCGATGGGCGCCGGCGAAGGCGCCGCGGCCTTCACGCGCGTCGTCGCCATCCATCCGACCGTGTCCGAACTCCTGCCGACGGTGTTCGGCGAGCTGTCGCCATAACGCCGGCCGGCTTGGGCGTGACGGGCGGGCGCGACGTCGCCGGGAGAGCGGCGGCGGAAGGATGCAGTCCTGGCAAGCCCCGCGTGTTTTCAATGCCTTAAGCGCACAAAACTGTCACAAAAATTGCGGCGCCGAGGGCGCCGATTGGCGCCCGTCCGCCGCGTCGCCCCGCGGCCGCTCGTGATCGCTGTCATTTACAATTATTATTTGTATAGTAAGTAACGCGGTGACATTGCGGGGCTTCCTGGAACGGAGTGGCGACTGCGACGCAAGAAATCGCCCTGCTCGCAGGCGAGCCGGATCGGCGGCCGCGGACCCAGAGCGCAATGAATTTGGGCGGAACCGGCGGCGGATCGAACGAACGGGCGGCGGTGTCGAGACGACGCCTCGCCGTGCGCATTGCTCTTGTCCCCCTCCGGCGCTACAGCGCGCAGCTTGCCGAAACGACCGAGCGCTTGGGGGAGGTCTCAAAATTCCACGCAAACCCACGAAACGAAAGATCAAGGCGGCGGTGCGCGTCCAGTATGGCGCGCTGCCCTATCGGCTCACGGCGGAGGAGTCCCTCGAAGTGCTCCTCGTTACGACCCGGCGGAGCCGACGCTGGATCATCCCCAAGGGCTGGCCGATCAAGGGACTGAAACCGCCGAAGTCAGCCGCCCGCGAGGCCTTCGAAGAGGCCGGCGTGCGGGGGAAAATCGGCGGCAAGGCCGTGGGGCGCTTCAGCTACAAGAAAGTGCTCGACGAATTGGGCGTTCAGGCGATGTGCGAAGTCAGGGTTTATCCCCTGCTGGTGGAAAGACAGAGCGCGACCTGGCCCGAATTCGGACAGCGGATCACGCAATGGGTCGAGCCAAGCAGGGCGGTCGCGATGATCAAGGAGCCGGACCTCAAACAGCTTGTCGCGGCGTTCGCCAAGCGGCGCGCATCGTCCTGAACGGCGCCGACGGCGCGCACGCCCTGGAGGGAACGCGTCCTGCGCTCGCAGGGGCGGCGAGACGCCGCCCGTCCTCAGTTCCACTCCGGGATGAACGGGACGCGGAGCTCCGCCGCCTCCGGGAAGTCGAAGCCGAGATGGCTGGCGACGAAGGCGCTGAGGGCGGCGCGGTCGGCGATCGGAAAGATCCGCGTCTCGGCGCCGCTGCTGATCGTCGCGTCGCGGTTCATCACGCTGACGCGGCCCTCTGGCGTAAAACGGCTCAGCATCAGGCGGTTGACGAAGGGCGAGGCCGGGTGGGTGGCGGTGAAGTGGTTGGCGACGACGAAATCGGCCGGATGGTCGCGTTCCAGCGTCGAGACCCAGGCGTCGCGCGCCTCGCCGGCGATTCGCGTGCGGAGCGCCCAGACCTCGCCGTCGCGCGCCATCCAGTGCGTCGCGCCCTCCGGTCCCTCGGCGCCCGCATCCGTCAATGGCAGGGGGCGGGGCGCGGCCGGGCCGCCGAAGCCAGGATCGACGACGAAGACGCCCTCGGGCAGCGAGACGGTCAGGAACATGTGGAGCCGGCCGACCTCGTTGCGCTTGAAGACGAGCGTCACCCGAGCCGAATGCCGCGCCACGTCAAAGCCGAGCGTTTCAAGCACATGGGCGAACAGCGTCGCGTGCTCGAAGCAGTAGCCGCCGCGGCGAGCGCCAACGAGCTTGGCCGCGACGCCCTCGAGGTCGAGCCGCACGGGCCGGCCGAGCAGCACGTCGAGATTCTCGAACGGAATCATCTGCATGTGGGCGCTGACGAGGCCTGCGAGCGTATCCCGCGTCGGCGCCGTCGCGCCGGTCCAGCCGATGCGGTCGAGATAAGCCGCCAGCGCCGCAGACGCCAATCGTCGACCCTCCCCCTGCGTGCGTCGCCCCGCCCGGCGACGGAGGATTGTGCGCCGCAGACGTCAGCTCAAGCGGGGGGCGTGAGCAGCGGGTCGGTTTAAGATGGGACGGCTTGAAATTCACTCTGGCGCGATCGATCGCCAGTCCCCATAATCCGAGCATGACGTCTACGAAATCAAAAGTGCGTTTTGACGCGGTCGAAGCGAAAGACGGTCAATGGCTCGTTCGCCTGACGCTGCCCGGGGGAGGACAACCCGAGATCGACGGCTTCAGGACGCAGGCCGAAGCCCGACGGTGGATCAAGGCCCAATCCGCCGTGTGGCTGAAGATGTATGAGGGCGGCAAGTACGCCTAAGGCGGACCGCGCCGCGACCTGGCTGCGTCCCGAGCCCTCCCATCCCTCGCGCTCGCGGCCCGAAGCGGTGTAAGAGAGCGGTGAGGAGCTGTCCCCGCCATGAACAAGCCGTCCCGGATCGCCGAAGTCCGCCGCCTCGACCTCACCCATCGGCCCCGCCGCAACCGCAAGGCGGAATGGGCGCGGCGGCTCGTGTCGGAGCATACGCTGACGACCGACGACCTTATCTGGCCGCTGTTCCTGATCGAGGGGGACAAGGTTCGCGCGCCTGTGGCGGCGATGCCGGGCGTCGACCGGCTCAGCATCGATGAGGCCATGCGCGAAGCGGAGCGGGCGGCAAAGCTCGACATCCCGGCGATCGCCTTCTTTCCCTACACCGAGCCGCACCTGAAGGACGAACATGGCAGCGAGGCCTACAACGAGGGCAACCTCGTCTGCCGCGCCTGCCGGGCGATCAAGAAGGAATTCCCTGGGCTCGGGCTTATTACCGACGTCGCGCTCGACCCCTATACCAGCCACGGCCACGACGGTCTGGTCAGGGATTATGGCGACGACCTGCGCATTCTCAACGACGAAACCGTGGCGGCGCTCGTCCGTCAGGCGCTCAACCAGGCGCGCGCCGGCGCCGACGTCATCGCGCCCTCCGACATGATGGACGGTCGGGTCGGCGCGATCCGCGAGGCGCTCGACGACGAAGGGTTCGTCGACGTCCAGATCCTCGCCTACGCCGCCAAATACGCTTCGGCCTTCTACGGGCCGTTCCGCGACGCGCTCGGCTCCAAGGGCGTGCTGAAGGGCGACAAGCGCACCTACCAGATGGACCCGGCCAACAGCGATGAGGCGCTGCGCGAGGTCGAGCTCGATCTCGACGAGGGCGCGGACATGGTGATGGTCAAGCCCGGCATGCCCTATCTCGACATCATCCGCCGGGTGAAGGACGAATTCGGCTTCCCGACCTTCGCCTACCAGGTGAGCGGCGAATATTCGATGATCATGGCCGCGGCCAACAACGGCTGGATCGACGGCGACAAGGCGATGATGGAAAGCCTGATCGCCTTCAAGCGCGCCGGCGCCGACGGGGTGCTCACCTACTTCGCGCCAAGGGCGGCGGAGAAGCTGCGCGTTCGATGAGATTCCGGCTGTGGTTATTTTGATGCCCGGCGTCTGTCGGCGGATCGCCGCCGTGCGCGGGCGCGCTCCCTCCACTTCAACGAAACGAAATGCTCCCTGCAGCCTGTGAGTTCACGACGCGACCAATCCCGTCGCGATGCTGGATAGGACTGTGGTCCGGATCAAATCGACTTTCGCGCGAACTTGGTACGGCGACCTCTTTACGGCGTCGATGACACTAAATTGAAAGCCCGTTCAGTTTCAGATCGAATAGGTCGTGGGCTTGATATTGGCACGTACGGCCCCCTTCGTCGAAGCTAGCGACAGGAGGAATGCTATGGTCGGTAAATTCGTGAGCGCCGCGGTGTCGGCCGCAGTCATTGGACTCTCGCCCGCGGCTTCCGCTCAGCAAACCGGCGGCACGGCCGACGAGGCCAAGGCCATGCTGATGAAAGCAATCGCCGCTGTGAAAGCGGATAAGGTCAAGGCGCTCGACATGTTCAACAAGGGAGAAGGCGGATTCCGGGATCGAGACCTCTACGTCTTTTGTGTGAATGCTAGCGACGGCACGATCGTTGCGACGGGAAATTCCAACCTCAAGGAAGCGCTGGGCATGGACATACGCGCCGCTCAGAACTCTACCGGCGAGGCGTTTGGCGCGGAAATCTACGCGGCGGTCCAGAAACCGGAAGGTCGAATCACCGAGGTCAGCTATATATCCCCGAAGCCGGGCGCGGATGATACGCTCGCTACGAAGGTAAGCCTCGTGGCCAGGGCTGACAGTGAACTCGGCTGCGCCGTCGGCTATTATAAGTAGACGGTTCCGAACCCTGTGGCGTGGCGAGGCGCGGCGCGCCGACCCTCGCCATCGGGTGAGCGGGAATATTCGGTGATCATAACCGCGGCGCTGAGCGGCTGGATCGACGGCGACAAGACGATGATGGAAAGCCTGATCGCCTTCGAGCACGCCGGCGCGGACGGGGTGCTGACCTACTTCGCCCCGCGGGCGGCGGAGACGCTGAGAAGCGGTCGGCCTGGGCGCTGAGGTGTGACGACCCTCACTTGAAAGCATGTCGTTAACGGGTAAGGGGTTGCGGTCTCGGGCGCTTCCTATCTGCACGCCGGCCCGTCTGGCGGCGTGAGCGCCGGTGGTCGATCGCTTCAACGCCTATCGGTCGGCCTCCGTTCGGACTGTGGCGCGACCGGGCAATGAAACAGGCCGCAATGGAGGTCGAGTCATGTCCAAGCTCGTCTTCAAAGACTTTTCCGGTTGGCGAAACGGCAAGGAATTCCTGGACGTCACGCTGACGCAGGTGGCGACAGATGACAATCCGGCGAAGGCATTGGCGTTCGTATTCTTCGGCCACGTCAACCTGGATTTCGACGGCTCTCCGACCGCATACGGTCCGCTCAGGCTCAATCCTGACGACGGCTTGGGAAACGCGGGTAACACTCAAAAAGGCTGGTTCGGAGTCGCAAGTGCGTCGCCCGGCAATGCGTGGGTGCGGGAGGGCCTGGTTGTGATCGACCGCGACGCGCCTGGGCTTCATCCCAAAGGCAATATGGCTTTGCCGGCCGAGTTTCCCGTCGTGCAGCAAGCGCAGTTCGGCGATCCAAATCCGGGCTTCTACGTGTCGACGACGCCGCGCAACAAACTGAGCTTCATCGGCGGCGTGACCCCCTATCGGCAAATCTCGTATGTCGACGCCTCGGAGGTCGCCTATGGCGCGTTGGACCTTTACCTGCAACGCGACCGTGGCGTACAATTCGGCGACTTCGGCCTTGCATTGCGCCACGATCAGAACCGGCAGTCGGCATTCTACTTCGTCGACGCCGGGTCATGGAACCATGCGCTTGGAGAGTGTTCGCACCGGGTTGGATTGGATCTCGGAGTGACCAAGCTGTCGCCGGGGCGATGGGACAACAACTTCCCGGTGAGTTTCATTCTATTTCCCGGGACAGCGATCCGGAGGGTTTTCGACGACCTCGAGCTTGACGACGCCGTAATCGAGAAAAATGTCACCGCTGCGCTGAGCGAGCTTGCCAAGGCTGAGAACGCGCGCGACCTGCCGCTGCTCATGGCGGCCAACGAGGCGAGCCCTTTGGGCGTGGCGAAAGGCAAGGCAGGACTCGACGCGTTCCGCAAGGCAAAAGGCGCGCACGCATGGATCGCAGGATCGGCGACGATAATTCATGTCGGACTCGCCGAATTCGGCTTCAGGAAGGCAGGGCAGTCCCCCTGACAGGGCCGTCTTCGAGGTCCAACTCGGCGACCGCGCCGCCGCCCCAGCCAGCGCGGCTAAAGAGCGGCGGCGAAGAATTTGTGGATGAACGGAACGAAAGGGCGCGCTGCGACAGGCCAAGGCTCATATTTTGAAGTTTCGAATTGATAGGGAGTCTTTCCTTGAACAGCGCCGTTCCGAACGCCAAGGTCCTGACCAAGTCGCAGGCCGCTTGCCTCATGGTTCTGCGGAATCCGGGCTTCTCCCAGAGACGGATCGCGGGCGCGGCGAAGCTCGACCTCAAAAAGACGGAGGCGGCGCTTCGCAAGCTTGCCGAATTGGGCCTCGTCAGACGAAGCGAGTCGAACCTGTGGTCCGCCACGTCGACCGGCGAGACCTGCGAATTCGAGACCGTCGCCGATCCGCGCGTCACGAAAGGCCGGCCGTCCGCGCTCGACGCACGGCTCGAGGTCGATCTGGCGGATCCGTCGCAACGCAACCCCGGACCCGTGCAGCCCGGACCGGCCGGCCAGCGGCTGCTCGATCTGCTCGACCGGCCGAAGGGCGCCTCCGCGCTGGCGCGCGAGTCGGGATTGACCCGCGAGAGGATCGGCCAGCTGCTCCTCCGTCTCCACGCGCTCGGACACATCGTTTTTGTCGATCCGGATCATCCGTCCTGGCTGATCAAGCGGGCGGGCGACGAGAGCGCTGTCCTGGACCGCGACGAGACGCGAGTGCTTTCGGCGGTCCCGGCAGACCGCGCTGCGGATGTTTCCAGCCTGATGACGGTGAAGGCGCTGGCCCAATGCGATGTCGAACCGATTCTGGATCGATTGGTCGAGGGCGGGTTGGTCGAGGGCGTCGAGAGCCCGAGCGGATCGCCGGCTTTCCGGCTTACCGCCGCCGGGCTCGAGCATCCTCAGTACGTCGCCCCGAAACGACTCGCCGCGCCGCCGCGTCTGCCGGTGCGTTCCGACCGCATCCGGCTGGTGCTGCAGACGATTGCCGACGCGGGCGCGTTGCGGATCAGGGACGTGAAGGATGAGACGAAGATCCCGCAGAATTCGATCAATGCGCTGATGCAGTATTTGAAGCGCAAGAAACTGGTGGCGAAGCCGGGGATCGAGTTCGACGCGCCCTATTCGCTCACCAACCAGGGCCGCCTCGTGCTGGCCGAAATGGCCCTCCGCCAAGCGGCCTGAACTGTCTCCGGCTGGAGACGCCGACTGACAGCCGGCCGCGTTCCACAGGGCGTTTGGCGAAACGCCCGTCTTTCGACGGGCGATGGAGCGCGGCTACATGGGGGCCGCAGCGTGGATCTCGGCGATATAGCCGCCGGGAAACCGGACCATCGCCGCGTCGCGCCCGTCAGACTTGAAGGGCTCGACCAGCACCGCCGCGCCGGTCGCCTTCGCCTTGTCCAGCGTCGCGGCAAGGCTTTGGACCGCGTAGCCGTAGATCTCCCGGCCGTAGGGATACGGCAGATGGCCATCGGTGACGAGAACCGTCATCGCGCCGAAGTCCGAAGCGAGCCGGACGCGCCGATAGGTCTCGACCGGCCGTCCGACCTCGACGCCGGGCGCGCGTGGGTCGTCGGAGACGACCGCGCCTTTCGAGAACCGCAGGAAGTCCGCAATGAACGCGTCCGCGCTCTGGGGCGAAACGTAGACGCGGTGTTCGGGCGCCGCAGCCAGCGGCGGCGCGGACGGCGGGACATTGTGCCAGTAGAGCTGCATCGTGACGCCGCCGGGCCACCGGATCACCGCGTCGCGGCCGATCGGATCGGGAAACGGCGCGACGACGAGGTCGGCCCCCGCCGCGGTCGCCGCCGCGACGGCGCTGTCCATGTCCTTGACGAGATAGCCGACCTCTTCGGCGCCGAAGGGAAACGGGATCGGGGTCGCGAAGGCGAATACCGAGAGCCGCCCTGCCGGCGTTCCAACGCCGACGAACGTCGTGCGGCTCGGCGTCGGCGTGACCGTGGTCGTCACGGGCTTGGAGGCCTGCCCGCCGAACGTCGCGACGAAGCTTGTGACGAACGGCTCGAGATCGGGCGCCGCCAGATAGACGTGGGCGCCGTCATATTGCGCGCCGACCCCCGGGCCCGGCGCAGGAGCAGGATCGCCCGCGGTCGCCGGCGACGCCGACAGGCCAAGCGCCAGCGCGACGGCGACCGTTTTTTCGTGTCGAAGACGAGAGCGTAAGCGCACGACCGTTCTCCAGACGTGACAATTCCTGTCAGCGAACCGTCACCGACTCCCCCTAATCGTAGGGGCGCCAAAACCATACTTGGGGAGCTTACTTCATGTCTCACCGCAAAACGTCTGCGCGCCGCGCGGTTCTCATCACCGGCTGCAGTGCGCTCGCGCTGTCGGCCGCCGTCGGCGTTGCGCGCGCCGGCACGCTCATCAATGGCGACTCGCTGCTCGTCTCGGCCACGACTTTTGAGGACGTCGGCCAGGTCGCCGGGCTGGTCGCCGGCGTGACCCAGATTCCCGGCGGCGTCGCCAACGCCGGCGCAGACGTCAACTCGGTCTGGAACAATTCCTCGGTCGACGGGCAATTCGGAGTCACCTCGCCGCTCGAGCTCCTGGACCTCAGCGCGACGAACGCTTCGCTCCTCGCCAGCGAAACCCTCAATACGAGCCAGGTCGTCTCCAGTTTCAGTTCGAAGTCCGAGCTGGGGCTCAACATCACGCAGACGGCAAACGGTAAGGTCGCGACCGTGATGGGCTATACGCCCGGCGGCGCGGGCTATCCGTCCATCGGCGTCGGCATGCTCGACGTGTCGAACGCGGACAACCCGGCCTATATCGACACGACCAACGTCGCGTCGCAATTCTACAAGGGGTCGTACACCGACTATGCTTTCAACCGGTCGGTCGTCGCGGTCGGGGCCAACGGCTCTTACGCGATCACTCCTACGGCGGCTTACGGCGGCGACAACAGTCGCGGTGCAGTCCTGGCGCCGAACGGCCTTTATTACACGGTCGGCAATTCCAACAGCGGCACGACCACGAACCCGGCGGTCACCCAGCACACCGGCCTCGAGGTCGCGACGCCGGGGTCGACGCCAAACTCGACGATGATCGATCCGAGCTTCAACACCTATCCGACGTACCAAACCTTTTCAAAGGACAAGGCCGGCAAGACCAACAACTACCGCGCCGTGACCTACTTCGACGGCGCGATCTATTTCACCAAGGGCAGCGGCAGCAACGGCATCGACACGGTCTATACAGTCAGCAACCCGGGCGGCCAGCTGCCGACCGCCGCGACCGCGAATACGGCGACGATCTCGATCCTGCCCGGCTTCCCCACCGATTCGGCGAAGCAAACGGGGGCGGACTACACCCCCTTCGGCCTCTTCTTCGCCAATAAGGACACGCTCTACGTCGCCGACGAAGGCTCGGGAAACGCCACCGATGCAGCGGACAACGCCGGCCTCGAAAAGTGGACGTTGTCGAATGGCGGCTGGCATCTCGACTACACATTGCAGGACGGCCTGATCGGTGACACCTACAACGTCGCCGGCTGGGACTACACCGAGACCGTTACGGGCCTGCGCAACCTCACCGGCGAAGTCAACGCCAACGGCAGCGTGACGCTCTGGGCCACGACCGCCACGAGCAGCGGCTCGGGCGACAACGGCGCCGATCCGAACCAGATCGTCGAGATCACGGACACGCTCGGCGACATGACCCCGCCCTCGAACGAGTCCTTCTCGGTCTTCGATCAGGCGCAGCTCGGCCTGCGCTATGGCGGCGTCGCCTTGGCGGCGCCCGAGCCCTCGACCTGGGCGATGATGGCGCTCGGCTTCGTCGGCCTCGGCTGGGTCGCCCGTCGCAGCGCCAAGGGCCCCCTCGCGGCGGCGTGATTGCTAACCAAGATCCTAAAACTGAAGGCCGCCCATGAGGGCGGCCTTCGTCATTTTGCCGCTCGCGCGAGCGTCAGTCCCTTGCCAGCGGCCTGTACGCGATGATCCGGGCCGCTGCGCTGAGCGGCTGGATCGACGGCGACAAGGCGATGATGGAAAGCCTGATCGCCTTCGAGCGCGCCGGCGCCGACGGAGTTTTGACCGACTTCGCCCCGCGGGCGGCGGAGAAGCTGCGCGCAAAGGAGGCGGCGCCCGACCTGGCGACAGGGCACGAAATTGCTCAAGGCCGCCGTATCCGCCGCTGCAGAGCCCCGCGCCGCCGCTGTGGCGCTGTTGGCGCAGCTTGGGTCGGATTTTTCGGGTCTCCTGTAAGCCGTGGGTGGATTGCCGCGATTTGTCCGCTTCGCGGCGACGCCTCAGGCGAGGCGGGTGGCGGCCAGGCGCCATTCGTCGGCGTACGGACAGGCGGAGGCGAGCGCGAATTTGATGCGGCGCGCGCTGACGCGGACGAGGCCAGCGAGCTTGAGAAGCTTGAGCGGGATCGTGCCGCAGGTCGCTTGGGCGAACTAAGGACATTCGATCGATGGCGACGAAGCCGTTTACATTGGGCCGAAGTTCTGAAATATTTCTACCGCCTACGGCGGCTCTTGAGCGCCGGGAATTTGTTTGCATGTTTGCGCGCGGCAAGTCCTCCAACGTTTTGCGTCCCCGAGATTGAGCCAGGGAGAACGTCGTGACGAATTGGGTTTGGAACGGCGGCAGCTCGGGCAATTTCAACACGGCGACCAACTGGACCCCAAACGGCATTCCGGACAATACTGGAAGCACCACGCTGACCGCCGGCGACACTGTCACTCTGCAAAACAGCGTCCATCTTGGAAGTCTTTTCATCAACGGCAGCGGAACGGCCACTCTGAGCGGGCCATTCGGTCTCGAAACCGACTCCGGCATCACTCTGGCCTCCGGTCAAACGCTCGCCGTCCCCGGCGTGACTGTCATGGATGACAACGCTTTGACGCTCACCGGCTCTGGGAATTTCGGACTGAGCGGCGGCGTGCTCCACTTTGCGGCCGGATTCAGCGTAGCGTCGGGCCAGAATCGACGCTGAGCAATGAGACCGAGTACTTTACGACATCGGGCATAAGCGGCGCCGGTACGGTTACCCTAGACGGCGCGACCATGAATTTCTCAGGCGCAGGACCGACAGTGAACTTCGCCTTCGCGAGCGTCTTGGAGGGGGGCACGCAGAACGTTTTGAATGTGCCCGAATACCCCGGCAACATCTCCAGCATCTCGAATCTCGGCTACGGCGACGTTATCAATGCCGGCGGGGCCAACTTGGCGCTTGTCCTCAATCCAGACCATACAACCTACACGCTCCACGCGACGGAGCCGGGGGGCGCGACGATTTCCTCGCATGTGACGCTGGAGCCGGGCGTCAGCGCGAGCGACTTCGAGATGTCGGGCGGCAACTTTATCTTTGACTGAACTGGACCCCGGATTTAGGACCATTGGGTAAGGTGTGAAATGTCCTGCTCTGTCGCAACCGACGGAGCGAGAAAATGATGAAGTCACGCAAGAAGTTTGATGCGGCGTTCAAGGCGAAGGTTGCGCTCGAGGCGCTTCGCGAGGATGCGACGGTTCCGGATCTGGCGAAGCGGCACGGGGTGCATCCGAACCAGATTTATGCCTGGAAGAAGCAGGTTCTCGACAATGTCGCGAGCCTGTTCGCGCGCGGGGCGAGCGTTTCGGGCGATGGCGAGGAGGAGCGCGAACGTGAGGCGGCCAGGCTTTACGCCAAGATCGGCCAGCTGACGGTTGAACGGGATTTCTTGGCCAGGAGGCCAGGGCGATGAGCGCGCCCGATCGAAGGGCGATGGTGGAGCGCCCGGCGGATTTGTCGGTTCGTCGGCAATGCGTGCTGCTGAATGTGGCGCGCTCGGGGATCTATCGCCCCAAGCCAGAGCCCGGGGCGGACGATCTGGCGGTGATGCGGCGGATCGACGAACTGCATCTGGAGCTGCCGTTCTACGGATCGCGTCGGATGACGTTTGAACTCAACAAGGAGGGCTGCGGAGTCAACCGCAAGCGGGTGCGGCGTCTGATGCGCACGATGGGGATCGAGGCGCTGGTTCCGCGTCCCGGCACGAGCAAGGCCGCCCTCGGCCACAAGATCTATCCCTATCTCCTGCGCGGCCTGGCGATCACCGAGCCGAACCATGTGTGGGCGGCCGACGTGACTTACATCCCGATGGCGTGCGGCTTCCTCTATCTGGTGGCGATCATCGACTGGGCCAGCCGGGCGGTTCTGGCGTGGCGGCTGTCGAACACCAACGACGCGAGCTTCTGCGCGGCGGCGCTGGAGGAGGCGCTGCTTCGGTTCGGAAAGCCGAGGATTTTCAATACCGATCAGGGCTCCACTTTCACCGCCGAGGCTTTCGTCGGCAAGCTCGCGGCGGCTGGCGTCGCGATTTCGATGGACGGACGCGGCCGCTTCATGGACAACATCTTCATCGAACGGCTGTGGCGCTCCATCAAGTATGAAGAGGTGCATCTGAAAGCCTACGCCGACGGCCGCGAGGCGCGGGCCGGCATCGGCTCCTGGATGACCTTTTACAACTTTCGGCGCCCGCACCAGGCGATGAACAACCAGATGCCGATGGCGGTGTGGCGCGCCGGCATGGACAAGACCGAGGCGGCGGCGAGGGCTGTGGATATGCCGCTTCGCTTGGACAACGCAAACGCGTTGCCCACATACCCACAGCAGAGGCAGAAGCAGCAAGAAACGGCTTGATTCATGAAAGACAAGGGCAGGCGAGATTACACCTTAAATCCGACCTCCCGTGGTCCCACGAATAGGGTCCAGTTCAGACGGTCCCTTCCCCTGCTTCTGCGCTGGAACCAGGATTCTGACGGATCACGGCGAAGTCCTCGTCGAAGACCTGAAGGTGTGCGATCTGGTAGTGACCGCCTCGGGCGAGGCGAGAGCTGTCCGCTGGCTTGGTCATCGCCGCGGGCGCTGCGACTTCCATCCAAACCCGCAAGCCGTTTGGCCGATTTGCGTCGCCAGGGGAGCGTTTGGCAATGACCTACCAACCCGAGATCTCTGGCTCAGTCATGGCCACAGCATTGCCGTCGATGGCGTGCTGATCCCGGTCGGGTTTCTGAGGAACGGCCGGACGATCACGCAGCATGAACGCGGGACGGTCGATTATTGGCATGTCGAGCTGGATCGGCATGACGTCATTCTGGCCGAAGGCCTGACGGTGGAGAGCTATCTCGACGTCGGCAACCGCACGAACTTCGCCAATGGGGGCGTGTTTCTCAAACTGCATCCCGACTTTGAACAGAAGCACTGGTCGGAGACCTGCCTGCCTTTGGTCTTGGAAGGCGCGGAGATTGTCCAGGCGAAGAGAGCATTGCTCGCCCGGGCGAAGACGCTGGGCCATCGTATGACGAGCGAACCGGATCTCCATATTGTCGCCGACGGTCAGCGGGTCGACGCGGTTCGCCTCGGCGAGAGGCGTTATTTGTTCGTTCTGCCGCCCAATTGCGAAGTCGTTGCTTTGTGCTCGCGTAGCTTCGTTCCTGCTTACACCATCGCAACGAGCAGTGACCAGCGGTCGCTCGGCGTCTCGGTGAACCGTCTGCAAATCGACGGCGCCGAGGTGTCGCTCAACTCCGTGCTGGGCAAGGGTTGGCACAACCTGGAGCGTAACGCTGCGGGCCTCATGTGGCGTTGGACCGACGGCGCCACCCCGCTGCCGGCGAAGACACGCGCCGTCCTCGTCGATCTCGGCGGGCCTGGATGTTATTGGGCAGAGTGTAAACAGCCAGCCTTGTCGATCGTTGCATGACCCGGGTGGCGTCCGGGCCCCCTTCGTCAAGTCGCGCCGCTGAAGCGGCGGCAGCCGCAAAGCGAACGCCCTGCCCGCTCGGGCGACGAGTTAGCGGCGCCGAGGCGGAGCTGAGTCGCCACGCGTCGAGCGACGACCCCGACCCGGGGGCGGAGCGTTGGGGCGCGAAAGGCGATGCAACCTCGATCGGTTTCGGTTTCGGGCCTCGCCTGTTATTCCCTGTTCCGAGCGGTTCCCGAAACCAAAATTTCCCTGTTACCGGCGCCCCAATTTCCCTGTTCCAGTGGGGTCGCCGCTCTGCACGGAGTGGGTTGTAACGCTGCAAAGCGCTGAAATCATTTACGATTTCTCTCCGCGCGGGCAAGCGCCGCGGATAAAATTCCCTGCTAGCAGGGACCTTGCGAATCGAGCCGATCGGAGGCGTACGCTTCAGTCCCTCGCCAGTTTCGGCGAAAGCTGGGCGGTCGGGGGCTGCTCGTCGGCGAAGCGCTGGCGGTAGACGGCGAGGTTCTCGCTGACCCGCTCGACGTAGTCGCGCGTCTCCTCGAACGGGATGCGCTCGACCCAGTCGACCATGTCGGCGTCCTTGCGCGGATCGCCATAGGCGGCGATCCAGTGCGCCACCCGTCCCGGGCCGGCGTTGTAGGCGGCGAAGGCCAGCTCCGGCGAGCCATTGAGGTCCTCCATCACTTGGCCCAGGAACGCCGCTCCGAGCTGGGTGTTGAAAGCGGGATCGACCAGCAAGCGCGTCGGGTCGTAGGCCACCCCCGCCCGGCGCGCGGTCAGGGCCGCCGTCGAGGGCAGGATCTGCATCAGCCCCTTGGCGCCCGCGCCGGACGACGCCTGCCAGACGAAT
The DNA here is from genome assembly GCA_963822215.1 of uncultured Alphaproteobacteria bacterium. GTDB lineage: Bacteria > Pseudomonadota > Alphaproteobacteria > Rhizobiales > Beijerinckiaceae > Roseiarcus. The sequence goes on along the minus strand of CAWGGX010000009.1, from coordinate 694,498 downwards.
TCGCTCTCCTGCCGCGCCACCGCATAGACGCTGGGGAGATCGGCCGAATGGGCGAGCGGCAGGAAGGCCGGCACGCCGGACGCCGGGAAGGCCATGGCGTCGAAGGCGTAGCCGCGCAGCATGGCGAGCTTGCCGAACTGCACCTGGGTCGCCGCGTCGCCGCGCCGCTCGACCACCTCGGCCATCGCGGCGATCTGCGCCTCGTCGCGCCAGCGCCGGGCCGCCTCGTAGGCGAGCGCCTCCGCCACGTCGGTCAGGCCCTCGGCGTAGAGCGCCTCGGCCGCGCGGACCGCGTCGTTGCGCGCCAAGCCCTCGGCAGTTCGCGCCGGCCGACGCAGAACGAGCCGCTTCACCCCGAGGCGCTCGGCGGCGAGCTGGCCGTAATAGGCGACGGGCTCGGTCGCGGCGTTCTGGTAGTGCAGCGTCGCCTCGTCGCCCTCGCCCATCGCCTCGGCGGCGCGGCCGCGCCAGTATTCGGCCCGGGCGATCGACAGCGGCGTGTCGGCCGCGACGGCGGCGAGGGCAAAGCGGTTTGCCGCCTCGGGCGCGTCGCCGAGGAAGCGCAAGGCGATCCAGCCGGCGTGGAACTGACGGTCGACTTCGCCGGACGATTGCTCGGGCGCCGCCGCCCGGGCGCAGAGGTCGAACGCGAGCCTCGGCTCGTTGAGATCGAGGAGCTGGCGCGCCACCATGCGCCGTTCGTCCCACCAACGATCCGGATCGACGAGCGCGTCGCGATCGGTCGGCGCGAGGCCGAGAAGGGTCGCCGCTTCGTAGGTCCGGCCCGCGCGCCGCGCGTCCTGGACGCGAGAGAAGAGAAGTCCCGGATCGCCCTTCAACGCATTCGGCACCCCCATGACGAGAGCTGTGGACAACGGCCCGTGCGCTGCGACGTAGCGGGCCGCGGCGAGCTTCGTCTCGTCCGGCCCGGCAAGCGCCGCCGCTCGGCCGGCGGCGGCCCAGCTCTCGGCATAAAGGAGGCGATCGGCGCGATATTTGTGATCGGCGAGCGTCAGCGCTGGCCCGAACTCGCGCAGGACCGCAGCTTCGGTCCAGGTTTCCAAATTGCCGTCGCGCCAGAGCGCCCGGATCGTTTCGATCGCCTCGCTGACGCGGCCGGAGGCGCCAAGCGCGCGGGCGAGCGCCATCTTCCCAGCGCTCGACTGCGGCGGGGATGCGGCGAAGTAGGCGAAGACTTCGGCCGCCGCGCGCGGATGGACGACGAGGTCCGCCTCCTCGCGCGTCCGCAGGGCCCCGTCGGCCGGCCAGGCAGGATGGGCGGCGGCGAAGGCTTCGAGCGCGGCAAAGGACGGTTGCGGATCCGCCCGCAGCGCCGCCCATTCGAGCGCGAGACGCCGGTCGGGGTCGGTCTCGGCCCTGGCCAGAGCGGCGAGGCCCGCGACGTCCCCTTTGCGGTAGGCGACCACGGCGGGCGAAAGCGGGGGCGAGGGGCTTTGCTGCGGCGCGCCGGCAGCCGGACCGTTGGGCCCGGCCGGCGCGAAGGCGCGCCGAATAAGCGCGGCCACGTCCTCCGCCAAGGTCACGATCGATGGCCCGACCTCTCCGGCGGGCGGGGCGGCTGCGTCCGGCGTCCGTTCGAGGCTACCCGTTGTCGCGGGCTCGTTCCGGCCGAGGCTGCGCCCGGGCAGCGTCGGTTGATCTTGCGCCGTTCCGCCGACGTCCGGGGAAGCGCTGGGCCGCGCCCCCTCCAGGCGCTGCGCGAGTTCCTCGCGCCCGAGCGGCGAAGCCAGAATGACGGCGGCGACGGAGACGCTCACCAAAACCGCGGCGGGCCAAATCTTCATGCGCTCGATCCTCTGCGGCGACGATGGATCGACTTCCTTGACGAAAAGTTAACGCTGCCAGAGGCGCCGGTTTCCCCTTTTCCGCGCGCGTTTGCGGGTCTATGTGTCCTCACCCGGCCGGCGCGACCTCTATGCGCGGCCGCCCCATCGACGGAAAGAGCGACATGAGAGAACGGGCGAAGTTCCACGGATCGATTCCGGCGCTGGTGACGCCCTTCAAAGACGGCGAAGTCGACGAGCAGGCGTTTCGCGCCCTGATCGACCGCCTCATCACATCCGGCTCGCACGGGGTCGTGCCTTGCGGCACCACCGGCGAGAGCCCGACCCTCAGCCACGAGGAGCACCGCCGCGTCATCGACATCTGCGTCGACGAGGCGCGCGGGCGCGTACCGGTGATCGCCGGCGCAGGCTCCAACAATACCCTCGAGGCGGTCGGTCTCGCCAGGCACGCCGAACGGGCCGGGGCGGACGCCGTCCTGGTCGTCACCCCCTATTACAACAAGCCGACGCAGGAGGGCCTTTACCTGCACTTCAAGGCGATCAACGACGCCATCGGCATTCCGATCATCATCTACAATATCCCTCCCCGTAGCGTGATCGACATGTCGATCGACACGATGAAGCGGCTCGCGGAACTGCCGAATATTGTCGGCGTCAAGGACGCGACCGGCGACGTTGGCCGAGTGTCGCGCCAGCGCCACGCCATCGGGTCGGACTTTATCCAGCTTTCCGGCGAAGATATGACCGCGCTCGCCGCCATGGCGGCCGGGGGGCATGGCTGCATCTCGGTGACCGCCAACGTCGCCCCCGAGCTCTGCTCCGAGCAGATGGAGGCGGTGTTCCGGGACGACTGGGATCACGCGCTGAAGCTGCAGGACCGGCTCACGCCCCTGCACGCGGCGATCTTCGCCGAGCCCGGAGTGAACGGGACCAAATACGCGCTTAGCGTGCTCGGCCGCGTACGCAGCGAGACGCGGCTGCCCCTCGTCCCGGTGAAGGAGGCGACGGAACTCCTCATCCGCCGGGCGATGGTGCACGCCGGACTTTTGAATGCGTAGAATGCGGACGAGCGGCGCGGCGGCGGTGGAGTAGCCCTCCATGGCCGAGAAGGACAAACCCAATTTCAAGGTGGTGGCGGACAACCGCCGCGCCCGGTTCGACTACGAGCTCGGCGAGACCTTCGAGGCCGGCCTGATGCTGACCGGCCCGGAGGTGAAGTCGCTACGCACCGGCAAGGCGACGGTGGCGGAGAGCTACGCCGCGGTCGACCGCAACGGCGAGGTGATCCTCTACAACGCCAACATTCCGGAATATCTGCAGGCGAATCGCTTCAACCACGAACCGAAGAGGCCGCGGAAACTGCTTCTGCACGCTAAGGAAATCGCCCGGCTCGCCAAGGGCGTCGAGCGCGAGGGGATGACGATCGTGCCGTTGAGAATCTACTTCAACGCCAAGGGCCGCGCCAAGATCGCCATTGCGCTTGGACGCGGCAAGAAGCTGCACGACAAGCGCGAGACCGAGAAGGAGCGCGACTGGAACCGCGACAAGTCGCGGCTCCTGCGGGATAGAGGGTAGAGCCCTTTCGAGCCGTCGCGCCACCTTCTCCGCGAAGCGGGGAAGGTGGCCCGGAGGGCCGGATGGGGTGCGGAAAGCAGCGATGTGCCGATGAAGGCTCGGAGTGACGGTCGTGCAATCCGACCCACAGTTGCGGCAGCGGACCACACCCCATCCGGCGCTTCGCGCCACCTTCCCCGGCAGAGCTGGAGAAGGATAGCGCCCCCCTCGTCCGATCGCTCGAAGGGAGGCGCCTTTCACCCGCGGGGGAAGGGATGCTGGCCGCGCGTTACAACCCGGCCGGGCCCGGTCTCGCGCCTCGTTTTCGCCCGCCTGTTCTTTCCCTGATCCGCTCCGAAATCACCTGATAACTCCCTGTTCCGGTCATTTGAAATTCCCTGTTCCGCGCCCGCGCGCACCCGCAATCGAAGGGTTGCAAAGCCAGGCAACATCATGACATTGCACGAGTTTCTGGAACGGAACGCCCACCGCAGCGCAAAAAAATTCCCTGCTAGCAGGGAAACCGAATCGTCGGCGGCAGTCATCGGACCCTGGCGTGCGCCGCGCATGAGGGCGGCGCGCGGCGACCCGCTTGACGCAAAATAAACTCAAGGGTTTACTGCACTTTGCCGAGCACGGAGCGAGGCCGTCGCCTCCTGCGACGCCGTGTCTGGCGCCGGCGTTTGGGCCGCGTCGCATCGCCGTCGTGATGGGAAGATCCGGCGATTGGCCTCCAGCCGTCGATGTGTCCTTCGTCACAGACGTCTGGGGTCGATGCGCCTATCTTGGTTGTGTGGGCTGCAAGGGCCAGAGCGCGAGGGACGGCTTCGATGGCGAGCGACGACGTCGTCATTTTCATTTCGTACGCGCACGACGACGATCTCATCCTGTCTCAGGATCCGAACGAGACGGGCTTTGTCGCCTTCCTCGACCAGCAGCTCCGTCTGAAGCTGCGCGACCTCGGCGCCCAACAGGCAAACGTCTGGCGCGATCGGCGGCGGATCAGTCAGGGCGACCAGTTCAACGACATCATCGACGACGGGCTGAAGACGGCCCAGCTTCTGGTCGTCGTCATGTCGCCGAACTGGATCCAGCGTCCCTACTGCCGCAAGGAATTCAACTCGTTCATCGCCCTGCGCAAGGCCGCGGGCGTCGCCAACCCGGCCGCCCGCCTGCTTCTTGTCGGCAAGGGCTATGTGGACTGGACCGCGCGTCCGCCGGAATTGCAGGGGCAGGACGGATTCCTGTTCTATGCGCGCGACGTTCAGGACGACGTCAAGGCCGTGACCCCCTTCTTCAACCGCGGCAGGTGCGACGACCGCTTCTACGAGGAGGTGGACGCGCTCGCCGCGGACCTGCAGCAGCGCGTGTCCCGCATTGAGGCTGGCGCGGCCGCCGCCCCCGCGGCGCCCACGGCGGCCCCGATCGTCGCGCCGAACGGGCGCACCGTGTTTCTTTCCAAGCCCGCAAGCGACATGAAGGCCGCCTATGGGCGGCTGGTCAACGAGCTTCGCGGCAAAGGCTTCACCGTGGCGCCGGACCCGGATGCAGACCCTCCGGACGACGCGGGCGCCGCGGCGTTTTTCGGCGACGCGCTCGGCAAGGCCGAGGCCTTTGTCCATCTCGTCGGCGACAAGCCGGGCTTTGCGCCCGCGGGTCTCGATCCGCTGGTGAAGCTGCAGCTCGCGCTGGCGCGTGGGCAGGCGGCGCAAGAGGAAGGGCGCGCGGCGGATCGCCTGAAGCGCCGCATCATCTGGGCGCCGAAAGTCCTCGACGACGGCGGCGCCGCCCCCGCAGGCCCCGTCGCCGAACGCGATCCGCTCCATGCGCTGGAAAAATTCGACAAGCAGATCGCGACCGACAAGATCGACGGCGACATCCCGAGCAAGTTCGTCGAATTTCTCTTCGAGTACCTGACCGAAACCGCGCCGAAACCACCGCCCAGCGCCGCCGCCGGCAATAAGCTCGACATCTATCTCTCCTACCATTCGGCCGACGAGGACTATGTCGACGCGGTTGCGCGCGCTCTGCGCGACGGCGCTGTCAAGCCGCGGATCCCTGTGGCCGAGTCCGACGCCGACGCCCGGCGCTTCAACGGCGACCTGCTGGCGAAATGCGACGCGGTTACGCTGTGCTGGGCGAACGCCTCGGAGGTCTGGGTGCGTTCCGAAGCCGACCGGCTTTCCGACTGGCAGTCGCTCGGCCGCAAGGAGCAGTTCGCCTTCCGCGGTCTCGTCGCCGGGCCTCCGCCCGCCGCGCACAAAAAGGCGGACACGCTGTCCCTCATCTTCCAGGACGGCGAGTTCGACCGGGTGGTCGATCTCGTCGAGAAGGGCCCGCCGACCGCAGAATTGCTGGCGGCCCTCACCTCCGCGCCGACCATCAAGCCATGAACGAGGCCGCGATCGTCGACTCCCTTGCGGCGCCTCCGCCGACAGCCGACGGGGCGACCGTTTCGGCGCAGCGGCCGTTTCCGGGCCTCAGGCCGTTCGGCTTCGCCGACCGCGCCTTCTTCTTCGGCCGCGAGCGCCAGGCTTTCGCCCTCTACCGGCTGGTCGAGAACGGGCGCTTCATCGCCGTGATCGGGAGTTCCGGCAGCGGCAAGTCCTCGCTCGTCCTCGCGGGGCTGCAGGGCCTGTTGGCGGACGAGACGGCGGACGAAAGCGGACCCAATTGGGCCTTCCGCGCCATGCGCCCGGGCGGCGCGCCGATCAAGCGGCTGGCGGCGGCCCTCGCCAGCCTCGCCGGGAAGGATAGTCCAGACGACGCCGCGCGCCGGCGCGACCGTGTCGAATATGCGCTTCGCCAGTCAGGCTTCAGCTTCGGGAGCGCCCTCGAGGAGGCGGGGGGCCTGGGTGGCCGCGCGCTTCTTCTGGTCGTCGACCAGTTCGAGGAACTGTTCCGGTTCGGTCTCGCGGGCCTCGCGCTTCGCCGCGCGAGCGTCGAGGAGACGCGGGCGCGCGACGAGGCCACGCAGTTCGTGCAGATCCTGCTCGACGCCGATCGGCGCCGCCTGAAGGACGTGCATGTCCTCATCACCGTGCGCTCGGACTTCATCGGCGATTGCGCTTATTTCCACGGCCTCGCGGAGGCGGTGAGCGCCACGCAATATCTGGTTCCGAACCTCACCCGCAGCCAGCTCGAGGACGTGATCCGAAAGCCGATCGAAAAGTCCGGCGCGGCGATCGAACCCGAGCTTGTCGAGCGCCTGATCAACGATTGCAGCGACGAGCTCGACCAGCTTCCGGTGCTGCAGCATTGCCTGATGCGGCTCTGGGACCGCGCGGGCCAGGCAAGCCCGGAGCGTCCTCGCCGCCTCACCCGCCAGACCTACGACGATGTCGGCCGGATGGCCGAGGCTCTGTCGCGCCACGCCGACGAGATTCTTGCCCGATGCGCCGGCCGTGAACTTGCCGTCGAACAGGCTTTTCGCGCCCTCTCCGAACTCGACCGCGACGGGCGGGCGACCCGTCGCGCGCTCAGTTTCGACAAACTCGTCGCGGAGGCTGGCGTGGCGGAGGCCGACCTCAGGGAGGTCCTCAACCGGTTCCGCGCGCCCGGCTGTTCCTTTGTCGTTCCGCCGCTTGCGGCGGCGCAAAGGCTGGCGCCCGACGATCGCGTGGACGTCAGCCATGAGACCCTGCTCCGCCACTGGAAGAAACTCGCAGGCGATCCGGGGACCCTGGACACCACGACCGGCCGTCCGCTGATCGGCTGGATGGCCGAGGAGCGGAACGACGGCCAGCGCTATCGCCTCCTGCTCTCGCTGCTCGGCGATACGCCGGACGACGAGAAGGCGTCGCTCAAGGACCCGCTCGGAACCAAGCGCTGGTGGGATTCGCTGCCGCGCACCGCCGCGTGGGGCGAGCGCTACGGCGGCCGCTTCGACGCGGTGAAAAGGCTGATCGACGACAACATCGCCGCGCAGAAACGGTCGCGGCGCAACAAGATCCTCGCCATTGCCGGCGTCGTCGTCTCGATCCTGGCGTTCTTCGGCTTGATCGCCAAATTCCAGATCGACAAGGCTCGCGATCAGCAGGAGGCGATCGAACGCGGCGCGATGACGTCGGCGGCCGCCATGCTGCGCGACGTGCTCGCCGCCTATGGCGCCGGCACGCTCAACCTCGAGGGCGCGAAAAGCCTTGCGTCGGTTTCGGAAGACTTTTTGCGCAAGGTTCGCAACGGCCAGACGACCCACGCGGCCGACCCGTTGTGGGTTGACGCGCTCAATCTCGAATCCGACCTCGAGTCCAACGCGCAGGACCACCGAAAACAGCTTTCGCTCGCCGAGGAAGCCAAGACCGTGGCGCAACCCCTCGTTGCGGCGAACCCGAAGGATCAGGTCCTCGAGCAAAAGCTCTACGACTCCCTGGTCCGTTTCGGCAATGCGCTCGCCATGTTCCCCGAAGAAAGCGGCAGACTGGAACAGGCGCTGAAGACGTATCAGGACGCCATTGCGGTCGCCGACGACCTCGCCCGGCAAAGCGCAACCGACAAGACGGAGGGCGCCGTCAGCGACGCGCATCTGAAGATCGGCGACATTTACGAGATCGAGCACGAGCCCGAGAAGGCGTTGGTCGAATATCGCAAAGGCCTCGCGGTCTGCGAGGACGCCGCCGCCATCTTCCCCGGCAGCGTCGAGGCCATGCGCAACCGCGCCAACGCCAATTTCCGCATCGCCGAAGCGCTGCGCCAGGAGAGCCAGTGGGACGCGGCCGAGGACGAATACCGGCTTGCGGAAAAGGATCAGCTCGCGATCCTCGCCGAGGATCCGCAGAACGTCACGGTGCGGTCGAATCTCGCGTCGACCTACGATCACTGGGGGCTGCTCGCGCGCAGCAAAGGCGACCTCGAGCTTGCCCTCGCCAAGCTCAAGCTGGGCGTCGAGATGCAGAACGCGCTGATGCGGACCGATCCAAGCAACCCGCAATGGATCGCCTTCGCCGCGCCCAATTACGAGTCGGTCGCAAGAACGCTCGATGAGCTCAAGCACTCGAACGAGGCGTACCGCTACCTTCAAAAGGCCTACGACCTGAGGAAGGAGTTGACAATCCTCGATCCGAACAACCCTTGGGACCAGATGCGCTTCGCCGCTGCGGCGAAGGCGCTTGGCGACCGCAGCCAGGGCGTTCCGCAGATCGAGGCCTATCGCGACGCGATCCACGCCTGGAAGGTCGTCGCCGACCTTGCCCAGCCGCCGGCGTCGATCAAGACGCCGTCGGACGACGCGCTCGCCATCGCCAAAGCGCTCGCGGACGGCAAGGACTGGCGGGACGCGCAATCGGCCTATTGGCTGGCGAAGCGCATTTCCGACATGAATCTCGCCGACGACCCGACCAGCGCTGCCTGGAAGGCGAAATCGGACAGCGCGAAACAGAGCGCTGAGGACGCGGCCGCCGCCGCAACCGCGGCGGCCGCTGCGGGCGACGCGGCGAACTGAGCGGACGTCGCACGACCTCGGGCCGCCGCGACGAGCGGCTCGACGACGAAGCGGCCGGGAAAGTCGCGCGGGCGCGCCACATCGATCCACCCCGCGGGCAGCCTCTTAAACTCGTACAAAACCCGCTTCACGCCATCGCCAGCGGGCCGCCGAACGCTGTTGCGAGGACCGCCCTCAAGGAGAGGACAGGAACTTGAACGGCTCGGCCGGGACGAATTTCGCCGACGTCTCTCCGGCGATGATCGGGTGGCCCGCGAGATCGAGCTTGGCAGGCTTGGCGCCCTCAGCGAGATTGAGCTTGCCGAGGTCCACCCAGAAGATCGTAGGACTGTAAGTGGACTCGAAATAGTAGCGCCGCGCGCCGGTGTCGGCGACCGTTCGCCAGATGGTCGGGGCGATGTTCGGCTGGTTCGGGTCTGCGATCCCCAGTGGCACCGAAACGCTGCGGATCAACGAGAACACGGTCGCGGTGGCCAGCCGTGGGTCGTTCTCGTGGGGCGCCGCGTTCAGATAATAGCTCACCCGGGCGAAACGATCCGGCGATCGAATCGTACCCGGCAGGAATTTGGAACCGCCGATGTCCTGCCAATAGGCGTCGAGCGCGAGCTGCTGCTCGAACGGCGGCGAATTGGTCATGACCGTATATTTCGCGCCGTGGTGAATGACCAGCTTGCCGCCGATATACTCGAAAATGGCGCTGTCGCCCGAGGCGTCCGCGAGCGCAAGATGTCCGGTGGCCTTTGCGCCGCCGGGCAGGTCGGGCGCGACGATCACGAACGGCTCCTTGGACAGAGCGTCCACCGCCGCCGCGACGGTCGCGAAATTGTCGAGCGCGTATTGCGTCCAGGCGCCGACGGAGATCTCCGGCTTGGTCGAGCTTTTCGCGTCGCCGTAGTCGGCTTCCGCCAGGTACAGCGTATTCGCGACGAGACCGGCTTCGTTGATCCCATCGACAGTGGCGACGTTGTAGAACGACGAGATCACCGAACCGTATTTCGAGGTCCATTTGATCGAGCCCGCGCCGACTCCGCCGTCGCGATCCATCCCTTTGGGGAAGGCCCACAGGTCCGTGTTGGGGTCGACCATCCAGTCCATAGTGCGGCCGACGATCGCGTCCTTTGTCCCCAATTCATAGACGATTCGGGTGCAGGCGTCGGCCCTCGTCACGGCAACCGCCATCGCGCATGCCGCCAGGCCAACCAACAATGTGTGCTTCACGCTCAGCCCCCGAGGTCATTTCCGCTCCGCAACCGCGGGACCGCACAACCTTGCTGCGGCAAACCTGCCCCGTCAAGGCGATCGACGATGCGATCGCCGCAGGGCGGGCGGCCATGCGCCCGCCCTGCGTCTTGCTTCAGGCGGCCGCCTTCAGCGCCTGGTCGATGTCGGCCAGGATGTCGTCGATGTGCTCGATGCCGACCGACAGGCGGACGTAACTGTCCGACACGCCGGTGGCGAGCTGGTCCTCGGGCGAGAGCTGTGAGTGCGTGGTCGTCGCCGGATGGATGGCGAGCGAGCGCGCGTCGCCGATGTTGGCGACATGGTAGAGCAGCTTCAGCGCGTCGATGAACTTCCGCCCGGCGTCCTTGCCGCCCTTGATCTCGAAGCCGACGAGGCCGCCCTCGCCGCCCTTCAGGTATTTCTCGGCGCGCCGGCGCGCTTCGCCGAGCTGCTGCGACGGATGGATGACCTTCGTCACTTCCGGGCGCTTGACGAGCCACTTCGCCACCGCCAGGGCGTTGGTCGAATGGCGCTCGATGCGCAGCGGCAACGTCTCGATCCCCTGCAGCGTCAGGAAGGCGTTGAACGGCGACATCGCCGCGCCGAGATCGCGCAGCAGCGTCACGCGCGCCTTGATGATGTAGGCGATCGGCCCGAGCGGCTTGACCGCCTCCGACCAGATCGCCCCGTGATAGCTCGGATCGGGCGTGTTCAGCGCCGGCTGACGGCCCTTGTGCTCCTCCCACGGGAAGGTGCCGCTGTCGACCAGGAGGCCGCCGATCGAGGTGCCGTGGCCGCCGAGGTACTTGGTCGAGGAATAGACGATGATCGCCGCGCCATGGTCGAACGGCCGGGTGAGGATCGGCGCCGCGGTGTTGTCCATGATCAGCGGAATGCCGAACCGGCGGCCGATGGTCGCCACCTCCTCGATCGGGAAGGCGATCAGCTTCGGGTTCGGCAGCGTCTCGGCATAATAGGCGCGGGTGCGGTCGTCAGTCGCGCGGGCGAAATTGTCCGGATCGTCCGGATCCACAAAGCGGACCTCGATGCCCTGGTCCTTCAAGGTGTTGGCGAACAGGTTCCAGGTGCCGCCGTAGAGATCGGTCGAGGAGACGACGTTGTCGCCCGCGCGCGCGAGGTTCTGCAGCGCGAAGGCCGAAGCCGCCTGCCCGCTCGCCAGCGCCAGCGCGCCGACGCCGCCATCGAGCGCGGCGATCCGCTTCTCGAGCACGTCGTTGGTCGGGTTCATGATCCGGGTGTAGATGTTGCCGAGTTCCTTGAGCGCGAACAGGTTCGCCGCGTGCTCGGCGCTCTGAAACTGGTACGAGGTCGTCTGATAGATCGGCACCGCGACCGCGCCGGTCGTCGGATCGGCGCGCCATCCAGCGTGCAGGGCCAGCGTTTCAGGCTTTTGAGACATCGACTTTTCCCTTTCCTATGCGCTCGCGTCGGCATCATGGCGAAGCCCTCGTGTCGACGCGTCGGACCCGGGCGCTTCTTTTTACACCTTCTGCATGAAGTTATCTGGATATCATGCACAAAGTCAGTAGATTTTATGGACCATAGTCGCGCGCGTCCGGGCGCGCAAGGCGCTCGCCTCGTCGACCAGCCGCGCGGCGCATTCGCTCCCATGCGTTTCCTGTTCGCGATTCCTGTTTAAACTCTTGTATTGTTGGCGCGATAGGAACGAAAGGACGAACTGGGCTCATGCGGCCCCGGACACGGTGAGGAGAGGCCAATGAGCACAGACAGCGACACGGTCGGTCAGGAGCGCACGCGGCGGTTTCACTTGCCGCACGCCCATCTCGAATCCACGTTTGGCAACGATTGGTTCGGGCGACATGCTGAGGATTTCGCCCGGTTTTTCGGCACGCCGACGTTTCTGATCGCCCAGACGATCATCGTCGCGGTCTGGATCCTGGTCAACATGGTCGGCTGGACGAACTTCGACATCTATCCGTTCATCCTCCTGAACCTCGCCTTCTCGCTGCAGGCCGCCTATGCCGCTCCGCTGATTCTGCTCGCCCAGACGCGCCAGGCCGACCGCGACAAGGCCAACAGCATCGCCGACGCGCAGCATCGCGAGGAGCTTCACCAGCTCACCGACGCCCGCCGGACGCAGATGGCGCAGCAGTCCAGCATGCTGATTGAAATGATGCAGCAGAACACAACCCTCACCGAGCGCGTGGAAATCCTTCTCAGGCAAAACACCGAACTTACCGCGACTGTCCACACGCTGGTCGAGCGCATCGAGAGCATGACCGCGGAGGTGCACAGCCGCATTGCGGCGCAGGCGATCTGAGCCGCATGGCGATGCCCCGGAACCCGACCCTTCCCGCGCTCGCCGCCGCGCTCGTCGCGCTCGGATCGTCCGCTCACGCCGCCGACCTGCACCCGCCTCAGCTCACCGTGTCGTTCCTGTCGCAGCCGGCCCCGATCGTGCAGAACGGCGCGACCAAGCTCGCCTACGAAATGGTGCTGACCAACGTCGTCGGCAGCCGCTATCGCGTCGACACGATCGAGGCCCGCGCCGGCGACGCCCGCGTGGCCTTCGACGCAGTTGCGCTCGCGTCCATGATGCAGCGTTTCGACGACCGCGGCCGCACGCCGCCGCCGTCCGACCCGCTTGCGCTCGAAGGCGGCCGCAGCGCCGTGGTGTTCTTTCTGATCGACCTCGGCGCCGCCAAAGCGCCAGCGGCAATCGCGCATCGCCTCAGCGTGATCGACGACAAGGGCGAGGCGCACGAGATCGACCCTGCGCCCCTGCCCGTCTCGCAGGAAAGCCCGATCGTCGTCGCGCCGCCGCTCAAGGGGACATGGATCGCCGGGGATTCGCTGAGCAACGGCAAGGACGCCGCCCATCGCCGGGCGATGCTGGTCCTCGACGGGCGCGCCTGGATCGCCCAGCGCTACGCCATCGACTGGGTGCAAATCCAGACCGTGGACGGCAAGACCACGACCTGGAAGGGGCCGGAAGACCAGAACGCCAGCTACTTCTGCTACGACCAGCCGATTGTCAGCGTCGCCGACGGGACGGTGGTGGATGCGAGCGACGGCATGGCCGAGAACGTCCCGCATTCCAGAACGCACGTTGTCCCGATCGGCTTCGACAACGCGGGCGGCAACCACGTCGTCGTCGAGATCGCGCCGCATCGCTATGCCTTCTGCGCCCACATGCGCCCGGGAACGGTTCGGGCGAAGGTCGGCGAGCGGGTGCATGTGGGCGACGTCCTCGGCCATGTCGGCAATTCGGGCAGCTCGGAAGAGCCGCACCTGCATTTCCACATCGACGACCAGCCGTCGTTCCTCGCCGGCAACGGCGTGCCGTTCGCCTTTGCCAAGGGCCTCGCCAGCGGTCCGGTCGAGGCCGACGTTGCCTCACCCGCAGCCATCGACTTCGGCGCGATCGGGCCGCAAAAACCGTTCGTCGACGACTACCCGGCCGAGAACGCGCTCGTGACGTTCGAGTAGCTGGGGTGGTCCGTTGCTTGCCGCCGCTTCAGGGATGACGGCCGGATGCGGTCGCACGTCGCGAGCCTCCTTCTCCGCGAAGCGGGGAAGGTGACCCGGAGGGTCGGATGGGGTGCGGAAAGCAGGGATGGCTCGCTAAAGGCTCGGGGTGACGGTCGTGCAATCGGCCTAAGGTCGCGGCAGCGGACCACACCCCATCCGGCGCTTCGCGCCACCTTCCCCAGCAGAGCTGGGGAAGGATAGCGGCCGCGACCGCCGCGAACAGACAGGCCAAGGAAAGGAACGAGCATGAACCGACTTGGATGGGCGCTCGCCGCGGTTGTCGTCGCCGCCCTGTCCGCGCCGGCTGAAGCCCAGGAGCCGTCCTTCGGCCCGGAGCTGCAGGGGTTCGACTATCCGTGGCCGGTCCGCGACTACGCCTTCGCCTCGCAGGGCGAGACGCTGACCATGCGCTATATGGATGTCGCCCCGTCCGGTCCGGCGAACGGGCGGACCGCCGTCCTGCTGCATGGCAAGAATTTTTGCGCCGCGAACTGGGAGGACACAATCCGGGCGCTGTCCGCCGCCGGCGCCCGCGTGATCGCGCCCGAACAGATCGGCTTCTGCAAGTCGTCGAAGCCGGAGCGCTATCAGTACAGCTTCCAGCAGCTCGCCGGAAACACCCATGCGCTGCTGGCGTCGCTCGGCGTCAAGGACCCCGTGCTGATCGCGCACTCGACCGGCGGCATGATCGCGGCGCGCTACGCCCTCATGTACCCGAAGGAGGTTTCGGCGCTGGTCCTCGTCAACCCGATCGGGCTCGAGGACTGGAAAGCGCTCGGCGTCCCCTGGATCTCCGTCGATCAGTGGACCGAGCGCGAGAAGGCGACGACCGCCGCGCGCATCAAGGCCTACGAGCAGGCGACCTATTACGCGGGCCAGTGGCGGCCCGAATACGATCGGTGGGTGACGATGCTGGCCGGGCTCGTCGGCGGCCCGGGCCACGACATCGTCGCCCGCAACCTCGCCCTCATCGACGACATGATCTTCACCCAGCCGGTCGTCTACGAGTTTCCGTTGATCAAGGTCCCGACGCTGCTGATGATCGGCGACAAGGATGTGACCGCGATCGGCAAGGACCTCGCGCCGCCCGACGTGCGCGCCCGCCTCGGCCACTATCCGGAACTCGCCCAGACAACGAAAGCCGCCATTCCAGGCGCTCAACTGATCGAATTCCCCGACGCCGGCCACGCCCCCCAGATCCAGGACCCGCAGCGCTTCAACGCGGCGCTGATCGAGGCGCTGAGACGGCTTGGACAGTGAGCCAGCGCTCTCGACGGGCGGCGCCAATCTGTCGCTTGGAGCTGCGTCAGCCTGAGTCGACCTGTTGCTGTCGTGTCAGTTGAGGTCCCATACACCTGCGAGAATCTTAGCCGAGCGCCGGCCATGAGAAATTTCGATCTCTTGCTGAGTTAGTTTGGGCCGGATGCGCCTCGCAGACATGAGTGCTGCCCGAGCGAGAACAGACCGCCCCAGGGTTGCCTGTGCCACGGCTTCAAGGATCAGTGGCAGATGAAGACGCGGGTCGCGTCGTGCCGCGGTACGAGCCTCTTCCAGTGCCTCCCCCGCTCGGTTGGCGCGCAGCAGAAACAATCCCAATGCCCAGCCCCAGAATCCCAGCCTCCTATCGCGGGGACTGAGCTTAATTCCGTGGCGCATGCGTGCTATTCCCTCGTTGGAATCGCCTAACAGCGTGAGCGCTGCGCCAAGACCCACTTGGGATTGCGCATTGCTTGGATCCATCTCGCAAGCCTGCCGCAGAATTTCTGCTCCCCGATCGAGGTGTCCTAGGTCAGAGAGCACGCAACCTGCATAGCCTAAAACCTCGGAACTGCCTGGATCGTCCGCAATCGCCATTTCGGCTGCCGCTAGCGCCTCTTGAACACGCTCCGCCGAGCGTTCGACAAGGCCGGTGTTTTGCTCAAGCGCCGATAGAAGGGCGAGTTGCGCACGCGCCAGGGCGAAGTTGCTGTCGAGTTCGAGAGCCCGTCGCAGAAAGTCTTGCGCCTCCGTAACTGCTTGCTCATTCCAGCCGTGGCCTCCAAGGGCGTCAATGGCCTGATGGTAGCATCCCCAGGCGTCGACGTTGCTTGGACGCTGGCGCCGAATCACGGAGACCTCCGCCCGGGTCAGCGCAGGTTCCAGCTCAATCATGATTCCGCGAGCAATGTCGTCCTGCAGCTCCAGAGTCTCGGCCCGCGCAGCCTCGAACTTGCCGGACCAGAGAATGCGGCCGGTCGCGGCTTCAACAAGTTGTGTTGAAACGCGGACTCGGTCACCAGCGCCTCTTATGCTTCCCTCTAACACGTAGCGGACGCCCAGTTGCTGGGCGATAACGGACGTCGACGTTTCAGGATTGCTGAAGGCAAAGGACGACGCCCTTGAAATCAAGAAAAAACCAGGTACCCGCGCGAGCAGTGTGGTGACGTCTTCCGCCAACCCATTGGCCAGATATTGAAGCCCTCGATCTTCAGCTAGAACCACGAAAGGTCGAACTGCAATTGACGGTCGCTCGAGTGCACCGGGCGCGCTAACTGCGTTCTGTACGGCGCAAGTTGCGTTTGCACAATTGTCGGGTTCGAACATAACTTGAAATGAACGTACGGGACGTGCGATGTTCTTTAGCGAGAGTTCGCCAAGGTCGCGGAACTCTGCATTCACGCGACCGATGACGGCGTCGTAGGCGATCGCGGACATGACGATGCCGCCCGGCTCGGCAATCCCTTCGAGCCGGCTCGCGACATTTACGCCGTCGCCAAAAATGTCGTTCTCTGCAATAATGACATCACCGACATTGATCCCGATACGAAATTCAAGACGCCTATCTTGCGAGACAGAGGTATTGCGCTTCCTGGCGCCATGCTGAACATCTATTGCGCAGCGAGTGGCGTCAACGACGCTTGCGAACTCGATCAAGAACCCGTCTCCGGTCGTCTTGACGACGCGTCCCCGATACTCCGCGAGCTTGGGATCAAGAATTTCTCGCCGGTAGGCCTGGAGAGCCGAGAGCGTGCCTTCCTCGTCGGCGCCCATCAGGCGGCAATATCCAGCGGCGTCAGCCGCAAGAATCGCGGCAAGTCGGCGTTCGACTTGCTCCTTCGACATTTCAGCGTCCTCGACGCCCCCTGCTGCGCGTGAACGGAGTTTAGGCTCAGTGGCTTGGGGTGTCCATCGACCGCTTGCGGGGACTCCACCCGGTCAAAGTGGAATTGTCGAACAGTCACTCTCCGCCCTTCATGGCAGTCCAATGGGACTCCGGTGAATGCACGCTCCGGGCGGTCTCTGCGCCTACCCGGCGGCCTTTGAACGCCCACTATCCCTCTAGTTCCCGCCGTTCGACCAATAGTCGGTCCCGCCCATCCGCGTCATTGCAGGCTCAAGCGTCGAGCCGACCCCGGCGCTGGCCGCTATCGCGCGTCAGATCTTCGGCGGCAGCGGAGCCGAGACGGCGCCGGCGAAAGATGGCTTCGACAAACCCTTGCCAACGTCAGAAATGTGTTCTATAGTCATTCTATAACGCGGAAATCGAGGCCGCCCGTGTCCGAACCCAATCGTGTCCCGCCGAACCCTGTCCGCGAGCGCTTCTCCGCCGCGCGGGACGCTCGGCGAGGGCCGAGCGCGAGCGGCGCGTCGTGGAGGGACTGAACGGCGGCCTGTCGATGGCTGAGATCGCGCGACGCGAGGGGATCACCGAGCGGGGATTACGCAAATATGTCCGCAACCTCATCGCACGGCGCGCGCCCGAGGCGACGGGCGAATTCATTGCGGTGCAGATGAACCGCCTCAACGAGGCGCTGCTGGTCAGCTTTGGCGCGATGTCGGGCGCAAACCTCCCGGCGGTCGACCGGGTGGTCAAGATCGTGCGCGAGCTCGACCGCTACCACGGGCTCAACGGCGGAGCGCGGGGAACCGAAAAGCGCCGCAAACTCCTGGAAAGTCTCGATTCGGGAGCCGAAATCGACCCTTTTCCCGTTGCGGAAGACGATTCGAGCGACCCGTTGGCGGACATCCTTCTCGATCCGGCCGCGTGTCTCGGCGACCGTCTTTCGCAAGAGCACGGCGCGCGCGGAACCGGGATGCGCCGCAACCCCCTGGAAAGTCTCGATTCAGGAGCCGGGACGGCGCCGAACCCCACGCCCCACGCCGGCGAGGCTTGGAGCGGCGAGGCTGCCGAGGCCGACGCAGAGTTGATTTCAGAGCTGGACGCGTTCCTGGCCGGCCTCGCACAGCCAGGAGGGAGGACGGGCGCGCGCGGAACCGGAATGCGCCGCAACCCCCTGGAAAGTCTGGATTCGGGAGCCGGGTTGGCGCCGGCCGCGTGTCACTTTGCCGAGGGCGGGTCAGGCGAGGAGGGAGCCGAGGACGCCGCCGCGGAGAGGACGCCCGATCCGGCCGAGGTCGTCGCCGACCTTGTTCCGCCGTCGAGCAGGCCGGAAGAACCCGGAAGTAACTCCCAAGCCCGAGTGAGTCCGAAATGCCACAGGGTTTGTGAATTTGGTTTTTGGCGCCGAATTCATGAAGACATAATGGGGCGAGTTTGACTCAAGGGTGGGATGACCCTTCCTGCGGAAGTCGAGGAGCTTATCGCTTCGCTGAATCGCCAAGTTTTGGCGCTTCAGGCGGAGGTTGTCGAACTTCGTCGCGTGCCTGTCCGGTTAACGCCCACACCCACCAGGGCTGGTGATGGTTATCAAACCGGCCATGGAAATCCGCCAGAGCGACGATCTGGGTTTCCCCAGTCAGTCCCAGAGTTTCATGAGCTTTTTCCGTATGACGCGGCATATGCTGCCTATCTTGATCGCGCGCGTTGGCCTGTCGGCTTTGTCTGGCCATATTGCGGCCAGATCGCTCTGCACGTGGACGCATCCTACATCTAGGGGCTGTGGGCGTTAACCGGATAGGCACGCTTCGTCGTCGATTGGGTCTGGACAGTTCGACGAGTTCGAAACCGCCATCGAGCGACGGGTTGAAGAAGAAGCCGCGGGTGGCGGGCAGCCGGCGCGGCCGCTCTGGCAAGCCGAGCGGGGGCCAGAAGGGCCATCAGGGCGGCACGTTGCGTCAGGTCGCCGATCCCGACGCCGTGGTTCGGCACGAGGCCTGCGCGTGCGGCCATTGCGGTTCGTCTCTGGATCCGATGGCGGCGATTGGGGTCGAGAAACGCCAGGTGTTCGATCTTCCCGAGCGTGCGTTGTTGGTCACGGAACATCAGGCTTCGATCTATCATTGCGCGCAATGCCGGGGCGTGACGAAGGCCGAGTTTCCCGATGGCGTGGTCTCGCCGACCCAATATGGCGAGCGTATCAAGGCGGCGGCGATTTATCTCAACATCCATCAACTCATCCCCGAGGATCGGGTCGCGCAGGCGCTGAACGATCTGTTCGGCGCGCCGTTGATCTGTCCGGCCAGCGTCGTCGCCTGGGTGGGCAAGAAGGCGGGCGAACTGGGCGAAGTCTACAAGGCCATCGGCGAACGCGTGGCCGAGGCCAAGGTTCGCTGCCTCGATGAGACGGGCTATCGGATCGCCGGCAAGCTGCACTGGCTGCACACGACGTCGAGTTTGGCCTTCACTTTCTATCGCGCGGGCGAAAAGCGCGGCGACATCCCCACGGATTTGCGGGACGGCGTCGTCGTGCATGACCACTTCTTGCCCTATCGCGGGATGGACACGGTCGAGCACGCCTTCTGCAACGCGCATATCCTGCGCGAACTCCAAGCTCTCATAGAGTTTGAGAAGGAGCCCTGGGCCGAACTCATGCGCGCGGTCCTCCTCGACGCCAACGCCGCCGTCAATGGGGCGCGCGAGGCGGGCGCCTCGGCGCTCCCGCCCGAGACGATCGCGGCGTTCGTCGAGCGCTATTGGGCCGCGGTTCGGCTCGGCCTCGCCTTTCATCGTCAATTGCCCAAGCTGGAGACGAAATCTCCCGGGCGCGGACGCCCCAAACAACGCCCAGGACAAAATCTGCTCGAAAGGCTGAAGACCTTCAAGACCGAAACGCTCCGGTTCATGAGCAATTTCGACGTGCCCTTCACCAACAATCTGGCCGAGTAGGACCTGCGAATGATGAAGGTCAAAATGAAAATCTCGGGGCGTTTCCGAACCCTCGACGGCGCCAAAATCTTCGCCAGCCTCAGATCCGTCGTCTCGACAGCCCGAAAACAGGGCGCCAACATCCTCCAAACCCTCGCCGCCTCGCCAAATCAAATCATGCACGCCTTGATCGCGTCAGGGTAAAGGGCTTGGGAGTTACACCCGGAACCGAAAGGCGCCGCAACCCTCTGGAAAGTCTCGATTCGGGAGCCGCGGCGATGCTGGGCCTGTCTCCTCTTGCCGGCGTGACCTGAACGGATCGGGCGGTGAGCGCCTTGCCTCACCTCCGCGGTTCGTCCTCCGCGATCTCGTCGTAGCCGCGGCCGAGGAACTGAATGAGGCAGAAGCCGTGGCCGAACGGATCGGCCATGACTGCGATCTTACCCCATGAGTTGACGCGGATGTCCGTCTCGGCCCGCGCGCCGGCGGCGAGGGCGCGGGCGACAGCGGCATCGATGTCCTCCACCACCACATCGAAATGCACGGGCGTCCAATGACGGTCGTAGCGTCGCAACGCATTGGCCGCGCCGATCGATCCGCCCGGCTTCTGCAACAGGTAAAGCCGGACCGGCCATCCGCCGAGTTCGACGACCTCCGTCCCCAACCGGCGCGTGACCGCCAGCCCAAAAGCCTGGGAGTAAAAGGCGACGCCCCGGTCGAGATCCGGGACGTCGATGTTGATCAGCAGGTCCGCGCCCATCCGCGTCAGCGGCTATCTCAGGCGCAGTCGCGGGCCCGCCCTCAAGGCAGCGGCGGGATGCGCAGCACCTGGCCCGGATAAATCTTGTCCGGATTGGTCAGCATCGGCTTGTTGGCCTCGAAGATCACGTTGTACTTGTCGCCCTTGCCCTTGTCGTATTCCAGCTCGGAGATCGCCCACAGCGTGTCGCCGCTCTTGACGGTATAGAACTTCGACTCGGGCTCGGCCTTGGCCGGCTTGATGTCGTTCTGCACCGTGCTGACGCCTTGGGTGTTGCCGAGCGCGATGGCGATTTTCTCAGCCTCCTCGGTCGACTTCGCCGTCCCCGACACCTTCACCGCATCGCCGTTGACTTCGACCTTGACGTCCGAGTGATCGAGGCCGTGCTTGTCGAGTTCCTTCTTGAGCTCGTCCGCCGGAGCGGCCTTCGCCGCGGCGCTGCCGAAAATCGACGCGCCGGCGCTCTGGATAAAGCTGATGAGTCCCATGGCTTGCTCCTTCTGCCGGCGATCGGCCGGCCTTTCGCAGCGAAGGCGGCCCCCCTAAGGCGGCCGCACTATTCCCGAACGACGGCCGGCCGACAAGACTGGAGGCGGCGCAGCGATCCTGTTATGCCTCGACGATACCGCACATTTCGGACGCCCGCATGAAAGACCCCTATGAGGTCCTCGGCGTCGCCAAGACGGCGACCCCTGAGCAGATCCGCAAGGCCTACCGACAGCTCGCCAAAAAGCTGCATCCGGACCTCAATCCGGGCGACAAGCACGCCGAGGAGCGGTTCAAGGAAGTGGCGGCCGCCAACGACCTCTTGTCCGATCCGGACAAGCGCCGCCGCTTCGACGCCGGCGAGATCGACGCCTCCGGCGCCGAGAGAGCGCCGCCGCAGGGCCGCTACTATCGCGAATACGCCGGCGGCGCCGGGCACCCTTATGAAAGCGCCGAAGGCTACGCCGATTTCGCCGAGGGCAACGACATTTTCGCCGAGCTCCTGCGGCGCAGCCGGGAGCAGTCGCGCCGCGCCCCCGGCGCCGACTTGCATTATGAGCTGCACGTGCCGTTTCTCGACGCCGTCAACGGGGTGGTCCGGACGATTGCGCTGCCCCAGGGCGGAACGCTGGACGTGACGATCCCGGCCGGCGTCGAGGACGGCCAGACGCTGCGCCTCAGGGGCAAGGGCGCCCCGCGCCCGGGGAAGGCCCGCCGGGCGACGCGCTGGTGCGGATCGTGGTCGAGCCGCATGCGTTTTTTACCCGCGAGGGCGACGACATCCATGTCGAGCTGCCGATCACGATCAAAGAAGCCGCGCTCGGCGGCGAGGTGCGCGCGCCGACGACGACGGGGAGCGTGATGCTCAAGATCCCGAAGCGCTCCAACACCGGCGACACGCTGCGCCTCAAGGGCAAGGGGGTAAAGGCGCGGGGCGGCGCAGGCGACGAGTTCGTCAGGCTCAAGGTCGTCATGCCCAAGGAACCCGACGCCGAACTCGATGCTTTCCTCGCCGGCTGGACGCCGCCGTCGAGCTACGATCCCCGCAGAGAGATGTGACCGATGATCGACGAGCGGGATTTTCTGCAGCGCGCACATGTCGACCGGACGACGCTCGAGGTGTGGGTCCGCGAGGAATGGATCTGTCCTGACTGCACGCGGCCGGAGCGGGCCTATACCGAGATGGACGTCGCCCGCGCCGGGCTCATCCACGACCTCAAGCACAACATGGGCGTCAACGACGAGGGCCTCGACGTGATCCTGCATCTGATCGACCAGATGCACGGACTTAGAAGGGCGCTGGCCGAGGCGCTGGGGTCGCTGGGGGAACCCGGGAAGGGAGCGCCCGGTTCGTGACGCTCATCGGGTCGCGATCCGGTCGCCCGCAAAGATTGACGGAACGAAACGAAAGGCGGATTGTCGTCGGGAAATCCGGCCGCCGTTGAGCGAGATGACATGGCGGAAGCCGACAACAGTTTGATGCTCACGATCCTTCGGGAGATCCGCGCCGACACGAATCAGCATCGAACGATGCTGCTTCAGGTCGTTGATCTGCTGCGCCGCCACGATCGGCGGTTTGACGAAATCGAGCGGCGCTTCGGCGACGTCGAGCGACGCATCTCTGACACGCGTGCAGAAATCGAACTGATGGTGAAAGCCGAATTGCTGGGCAGGCTGACACATTTCGAAACGCAAATGGACGAGCGGATCGCGCAACTCGAAGATCGGCTTTCGGCGGTCGAACGCCCCCACAGTTGAAATGTACGGACGGATGGTCCCGCAGTCTATTTGATCGCGCTGCTCAAGGAGGCGCCCTTGCGAGTTTCGAGCCATGTCTTCGGCCTCGCGGCTTTGCTTGCCGCCAGCACGCCCGCCCTTGCCGAGGAGCCTTTCCCGAAGACTGGCGCGGCGAAGCTTGCCGCCTATGCGGTCTGCCGCTCGGTCGCCATCGTCGACATGGGGCCGGTCGGCTCGAATTCGTCGGCCGAGTGCACCGGCATCGTGAAGACCCGCGACGGCGCAAAGCTGCTCGACAATCTGGCGATCCGCTGCCTCGAGGAGTCCAAGGCCCGGCCGGAGGGCTACGCCTTCACGGGCACGTGCATCCACACGGACGGGGATGGCGACAAGCTCTACATGACCTACGAGGGCCCGGAGGGCGGCGACATCTCGCTCCTTGGCGGAACCGGCAAATTCAGCGACGTCGCCGGCAAGGGAACCTGGAGCGTGGTCGACGCGCCCGCCAACACGGCGAGCCTGTTCGCCTTCACGCTGACCTATGACGTGATCTGGATGACGAAGGAGAAATGAGCCGTGAGCGGGCAGAACCGCGAGCAATGCCGGCCGCTATCGAGCTTTATCGCAGCGCCGACCTCCTCGTCAGAGCCCGGATCGGCTTTGACTTTCCCTATTGCCTGGTGACGTTCGGCTCCTACACCGACAACCGCACGCTGGACCGCGACGGCTTCGGTGAAGCGTTCTTCGTTTCGCGCAGCGTCAACGCGATCCACGTCCTCTCACTCGACAACGACTGGTATCTGCTACCGGACGTCGAACGCGCTCTTGATGCCGCCTCCAGCGCGGCGAAGTCGTTCGACCGGGTTTCAACCTACGGGTCGAGCATGGGCGCCTATGCCGCGATCCGGCTCGGCAGGCTCGCCGGCGCAACGACCGCGATCGCGCTCTCGCCGCAGTTTTCGCTCGATTCTCGCGTCGTTCCTTTCGAGAACCGCTGGCCGCTCGAGGCGCGGCGGCTGGATTATGAGATCGAGCGTCGCCTCGCCAAAAAGGGCTTTGTCCCATCCGCCTATGTCTTCTACGACCCGTTCGATCGCGACGCGCGCCATGTCGACCTGTTCCGCCCGTGGCTTGAGGTTCGCGATGTCCGGTTGCCGGATTGCGGCCATCCGGTTACGGGCTTCCTTGCGGAGGTCGGGCTTCTCGATCGCGCGGCGCTCGAGCCCGCCGAGGGCGCATTCGACCGGGTGGCCTTTGAGCGCGACGCGTTGGCGAAGCGGGAGTCCGCGCCGCAATACTATCTTACGCTCGCGAGCCGACCGATCACGCCCGAGAAAAAGCTCGAGCTGGTTCGCCGGGCGTATGAGCTGTTCTCCAGCGACGTCGGCTACATGGCGCGCTACGGCGAAGCGCTCTGGATGGCGGGACGGCATGACGACGCCGTCGCGATGTTCGACCAAGCGATGAGGACCGAGCCGGATCACGATTTCGTCTTACGCTATGTGTGCGAGTTTCTTGATGCGAGTCGGCGCCGCGAGACGGCGCGCGCGGTCGCCGACTGGCTGACGCGGCTGCATCCCGGGGCCGCTCCAATAGAGAGCCTCGCCGCACGGCTGAGGCGGCCGCAGCTCGCCGACGCATCGGAGCGCCTTCGCCACTGGCGCAGCCGACGGCCCTGGCTCCTCGGCGATCAGCCGCTGTCGCCCCCTCCTGCACGCCTGAAAATCTCGCTCGGCGCGCCGTCTCCGCGCGCCGCGTCCTCGCCGCCGACGATCCAGTCCTGGACCCGGCACGCAGCGACGATCGGCGCCGTTGCGGGCTCGCGCGCCGACGTCGTCCTGATCGGCGACTTGCTCGCCGAGCAGTGGCCGGCGGCGCTTTGGGCCGGAAGACGCATTCTCAATCTGGGCTCCTCGGGCGATCGCACGCAGCACGTTCTTTGGCGGCTCGCGTGCCTCGATGACGGCGCCATCGACGCAAAGGCCGCCATCGTGATCGTCGGGGTCAACAATCTCCTGGCGGGCGACGACGTCCGGGCGGTGATCGAAGCGGTCGGCGACGTCATCCTCGAAATGCGACGCGCGGCGCCGGCAGCAAAAATCGCGATCGTAGCCCTTCCGCCGTTCGGTCCCGACTTCCGGTTTCGCGAAGCCGACCGCAACACGTTCAACGCCGCGCTCGCCGACTTGAAGGACGCGGCTGTCGTCGAGGGGCCCGCGGATTGGGCGCCGCGCGGCGCCGAGGCTTCTTGCTACCAGGCGGACGGGGTCCACTTCACCCGCGCCGGCTACGAGCGCCTGACAAAGGCGGCGGCGCAAACGCTAGCCGGGCGCGACGGGCGCCGAGCCGCCCCTGAAACGCGCCCCATCCCTCCCCGGCCGGCGTGACGATAACGATTGCCGGCTTAGACCTCAGCGAGAGACGCTCGTAAACCGGACCATGGGTTTCCGTCGCGTCCAAAGCCTCGCCCGGCTGCAATCGACGGGATCCGCAAAGTCGCCATGCATTGGCGTTAGACCATCGATCGGTCCTCACGAGCCACCGGAGTCCGACATGTCGACGCCCCCGCGCCCGCCTCAGATCATCCCATACCTGTTCTATCGCGACGTGGGCGCAGCGCTCGATTTCCTGACCCGCGCCTTCGGCTTCCAAGAGGAGATGCGGCACGAAACGCCGAGCGGCGGCGTGCACGCCGAAGCGTCCCTTCAAGGCCAGCTCGTCATGCTGGGCCAGGGCGCGGGCGCCGAGGGCCTCAAACCGCCACGGGACGTCGGCGCGGCGACGATGGGCGTGTTCGTCTATATCGACGACGTCGACGCGCACTACGAGACCGCCAAGGCGACCGGCGCCCAAATCGTCCACGCGCCGAAAGACGCCCCCTACGGACGGAATTACTGGACCAACGACCCCGAGGGCCATCCCTGGTTCTTCACCACCCCGCCGAAGGCCGAGTGAGCGCGGGGTTGCTCGCGATCCACGCCGAAAAAGGCGTCATTGCGAGCCAAGCGAAGACTGTATGTCCTTGCGCTGAGGCGGCGGCTCGCCCTCGATGCGCGTTGCGAGGGTTGCCCGGATAGGCCGGGCGGAGCCTCACGCAAGGAGGACGAGCCATGAAAGATTATAGCGAAGTTTTCGTCGGCATGGACGTGTCGAAGTCGAGTATCGCGGTAGGGTTGGCTGACGGCGGAGGCGCGGCCGAGGCGAGGTTTCTCGGGGAGATCGAGGCGAACGAGGCTGCGGTGACGAAGCTGGTCCGCCGCCTGTCTGGCAAGCACGACAAGCTGACGTTCTGTTACGAGGCGGGGCCGACCGGCTACGGTCTTTATCGGCTGATCGGCGAGCTTGGGCATGCGTGCCGGGTGGTCGCGCCCTCGCTCATTCCGCGCAAGCCGGGCGATCGGGTGAAGACCAATCGCCGCGACGCCTTGAATCTGGCGCGCTTGCTGCGGGCCGGCGAGCTCACCGCCGTGTGGACGCCGGACGAGCGGCACGAGGCGATGCGCGATCTGGTGCGGGCGCGCTCGACGGCCGCCTTCGACCTCAGGATCAAGCGCCAGCAGACCGGCGCCTTCCTTTTGCGTCTCGGACGCGTCTATCCCGGTAAGAAGACATGGGGCGGCGCGCACCGGAAGTGGCTGGCGAGCCAAGCTTTCGCCCATCTCGAGCAGCGCATCGCCTTCGAGGAGCAGGTGGCCGCGATGGACGAGGCGAAGGCGCGCATCGCCCGGCTGGAGAAGGCGATCGAGGAGGCGGTTCCCGATTGGTCGCTGGCGCCGATGGTCACGGCGCTGATGGCGATGCGCGGGATCGACCTCGTCGCGGCGACGGCGATTCTGGCCGAAGTCGGCGACCTCGGGCGCTTTCGGACGCCGCGCGAGTTGATGGCCTGGCTGGGGCTCGTGCCCTCGGAGTCCTCAACCGGCGACCGAGTCAGGCGCTTCGGCATCACCAAGGCCGGCAACGGCCGGGCGCGCAAAACCCTGATCGAGAGTGCTTGGCGCCATCGCTTTCCTGCGCGCATCGGTCAGGCCAAGCTCGCCCGGGTCGAGGCGGCGCCGCCGGCGGCGCGGCGGATCGCCTGGAAGGCGCAGATGCGGCTCACCGCGCGCTACCGGGCGCTGATGCGCAAAGGCAAGACGAAGAGCGTCGCCGTCACGGCGGTCGCGCGCGAACTCGCCGGCTTCATCTGGGCGATCCATCGCGCGCTTGAGCAGGAGCAAGCCGTCGCATGAAGCCGCTCGCTCGCTACAGCGCAATTTGGGAGCGCGCTTCGCGAGCGGCTTCATGCGATCCCGCGCCATCGCGGGCGGCGCGCCATCGCGTCGACTGACCCCACACAGACCGAGGAGGGATACGGCAGACGGATGCAACAAACATTGCGCAGCGGCGGGGGTGAAGCCGCGGCAGGGGAACTCCCGAGGATTGCAAGTGGCCGATCGACGCATCGACGCCCGTACGAAGACGTGGAGCAGCCCCGGACGAAACTCGGACATGTGGAACAAATACGCGTATTAGAGCTTGATCACCGACGTCCAACAGGCCTCGCCCCCACCTCTGCGCAATCATCCAACGCCATCACTCCGCCCACCCCTGAAGCGGAAACGGGAGGGTGCGTCCGACCCCTTGACGAAGGACATAAGAGCAATCCAGGGATCGCCGAAATCGTCCACGCGCCGAAAGACGGCCCCTACGGACGGAATTACTGGACCAACGACCCCGAGGGCCATCCCTGGTTCTTCACCAGCCCGCCGAAGGTCGAGTGAGCGCGGGGTCGCCCGCGATCCACGCCGAAAAAGGCGTCATTGCGAGCCAAGCGAAGCAATCCTGGGATCGTCGGGCGCCCCACGATCCCTGGATTGCTCTTATGTCCTTCGTCAAGGGGTCGGACGCACCCTCCCGTTTCCGCTTCAGGGGTGGGCGGAGTGATGGCGTTGGATGATTGCGCAGAGGTGGGGGCGAGGCCTGTTGGACGTCGGTGATCAAGCTCTAATACGCGTATTTGTTCCACATGTCCGAGTTTCGTCCGGGGCTGCTCCACGTCTTCGTACGGGCGTCGATGCGTCGATCGGCCACTTGCAATCCTCGGGAGTTCCCCTGCCGCGGCTTCACCCCCGCCGCTGCGCAATGTTTGTTGCATCCGTCTGCCGTATCCCTCCTCGGTCTGTGTGGGGTCAGTCGACGCGATGGCGCGCCGCCCGCGATGGCGCGGGATCGCATGAAGCCGCTCGCGAAGCGCGCTCCCAAATTGCGCTGTAGCGAGCGAGCGGCTTCATGCGACGGCTTGCTCCTGCTCAAGCGCGCGATGGATCGCCCAGATGAAGCCGGCGAGTTCGCGCGCGACCGCCGTGACGGCGACGCTCTTCGTCTTGCCTTTGCGCATCAGCGCCCGGTAGCGTGCGGTGAGCCGCATCTGCGCCTTCCAGGCGATCCGCCGCGCCGCCGGCGGCGCCGCCTCGACCCGGGCGAGCTTGGCCTGACCGATGCGCGCAGGAAAGCGATGGCGCCAAGCGCTCTCGATCAGGGTTTTGCGCGCCCGGCCGTTGCCGGCCTTGGTGATGCCGAAGCGCCTGACTCGGTCGCCGGTTGAGGACTCCGAGGGCACGAGCCCCAGCCAGGCCATCAACTCGCGCGGCGTCCGAAAGCGCCCGAGGTCGCCGACTTCGGCCAGAATCGCCGTCGCCGCGACGAGGTCGATCCCGCGCATCGCCATCAGCGCCGTGACCATCGGCGCCAGCGACCAATCGGGAACCGCCTCCTCGATCGCCTTCTCCAGCCGGGCGATGCGCGCCTTCGCCTCGTCCATCGCGGCCACCTGCTCCTCGAAGGCGATGCGCTGCTCGAGATGGGCGAAAGCTTGGCTCGCCAGCCACTTCCGGTGCGCGCCGCCCCATGTCTTCTTACCGGGATAGACGCGTCCGAGACGCAAAAGGAAGGCGCCGGTCTGCTGGCGCTTGATCCTGAGGTCGAAGGCGGCCGTCGAGCGCGCCCGCACCAGATCGCGCATCGCCTCGTGCCGCTCGTCCGGCGTCCACACGGCGGTGAGCTCGCCGGCCCGCAGCAAGCGCGCCAGATTCAAGGCGTCGCGGCGATTGGTCTTCACCCGATCGCCCGGCTTGCGCGGAATGAGCGAGGGCGCGACCACCCGGCACGCATGCCCAAGCTCGCCGATCAGCCGATAAAGACCGTAGCCGGTCGGCCCCGCCTCGTAACAGAACGTCAGCTTGTCGTGCTTGCCAGACAGGCGGCGGACCAGCTTCGTCACCGCAGCCTCGTTCGCCTCGATCTCCCCGAGAAACCTCGCCTCGGCCGCGCCTCCGCCGTCAGCCAACCCTACCGCGATACTCGACTTCGACACGTCCATGCCGACGAAAACTTCGCTATAATCTTTTATGGCTCGTCCTCCTTGCGTGAGGCTCCGCCCGGCCTATCCGGGCAACCCTCGCAACGCGCATCGAGGGCGAGCCGCCGCCTCAGCGCAAGGACATACAGTCTTCGGAGCTCACGCTCCTCGCAATGACGGGAACGAAATCGACCTGAAGGCATCACGCTCTACAGGCGCTTGAGGAGTTCTGCCTTTTTCGCCGCGAACTCCTCTTCGGTGAGAATGTTCTTCTGTCGCAACTCCGCGAGCCGCTCGATCGTCTTGACGATATCCTCCATCGCAAGATTTGCAGCCGGAGCGGCGGCCGGCGTGCCCTTGGGCGCGGGCGGGGTCGGCGTCTGCGGAGCCGCGGGCGTCCGCGCAGGGGGGTTGTGCGACGGATCGGCCCGCGGAGAAACGAGGGCCAACTCGGACAGGCGCACGACGCCGAACTGGCTGGTGAAGGTCAGCGACCGATCGCCGCCCTGCTGCTGGGAGAATCCGGAGATTTGATGCTCGCCGGCGTCATAGACGCGGACCTGCCCGCCCTGCTCGATCGCCACCCTGCGGGGTCCCGGAAACCAGGCGTAGCGCATATCGTTCTGCGCGCCGGTCGAGGCCGGGGCGCCGAGTTCCGCAGGCCACCACGATCCGCGCGTTCCGGCCCCCGGCACAAAGAGACTCACTTCGGCGCCCTGGCTCTGGCTTTGCGACGACAAGGGCTCGGCTTCGACCTGAGGCTGGCTGCGCAAGAGGCCGGCAAGCTCGTTGCAGAGCGCATCGACCCGAGCCTTCAGCCCCTGATTGAACATGTCGCCGATCATGATCATTCCACCCTGCGACCATTGCCCCATGCCGCCGAGATCAGGGTGGTTGAATTGCGCCTGGCTTCCGTGTCCGTCAGCGAGCGCGCCAAGCACAGCGAGCGCCGCATCAACGCTGACGCCGTGCCGGGCTGCGATCTCAGTCACGGTTCGAAGCCCTTCGGGCGTGAGCTTATGTGGCATGGCGGGTTGTTCCTGGCGACGGCCGACGACGGAGCGCGGCGCGCCCAGAGGCCTTGGCCTGTCGAGAGAGGTCTATACGCCGCTTGCCCGCAGCGCGAGTCTGGATCGGCGACGGGAGCGGCACTCCGGGTCGCTCACACCGTTGTCATACCCACGAACGATGATATCCGGGGCGGCAAGACGGTGAGCGTCGAAACCCGGCGTCAGGCGCGCTTCAGATCGGTCGTCATGGACGAGGAGCGCCTGAGGACGGCTGCCCGCTATGTCGCGCTGAATCCGGCGCCGGCCGGGCTCGCGGCCCGGGCATAGGACTGGCGCTGGTCAAACGGCGGGTCAGGCCGCCGCTCCGGCCAAACCCGGCGGATCTTGAAATCTGACCCGCTCCATGACGCCAGCCTGAATGGCCTCGCGGTAGATCGCCTCCGCGAAGCGCCGATCCTCGGACGACTGGTCCAAGTTCATGCGCAAGAGAAGGGGTCTCCGTTCGAGCGCGTTCATCAGCAAGGCGCGCTCCAACGGGACGAACACGCCGGCGGCCATGTGGAAATCATCCGGCGAATAGACGCGCGTCGCCATCTTGGACCCGATGGGCGCGCTCGATTCCATCCCTTCGTCGACGAGCCAGAACTCCTCCTCTCGAATGAGGTCGCGCACGATCAGGGCCGCCTGGGATGACGTCTTTCTACACGAATGAGCACGAAGCGCGCGGCGAGCATGGCGTCGAGGACCCGCTTCTCGTCGGAGTCCGGCGCAAACCGTTGCGCCGCCGCGTAGCGATCAAGGGGTCGTTTGCGCGCCCCCTGACGGGCGTAGAGCGCGAGATCGTACACGAGCGTGAGCTCGTCCTCGGAGTTGAGAATCAATGTTCGACCGCGTGCGATTCCGAGGTGGCGCGCCTGCTCCATCAGCGCCTCCGACGACAGGCATTTGAGGGCGCCGCTGTTGTGCCTTTTGCTGATCATACGAAATCGGCGATAGCGGTCGATGATCTCGGCACGCGATCGCCGGGCGAGCGGCTCGATCGCCAAGCGATCCGAGTGCGGCGCAATTTCCGAGTGCGACATTCGATCTCCAGGGCAAGATAACGCTGCAATCAGCGCCTTCGATCCAATGCGCCGATTCGCGGTAGGCTCGAAGATTCGGCTGGATCATCAGACGGGTCAATGGCGATCCATCCGCTTTGCACGGGAATGAGCGGCAGGCATGACGTGCGCCGCGTTCGCGCTCGCTCGACGCGAAAGCGCGTCCCCCTAATGGGCGCCGTAATTCCCTGTGGTGTCTGGCGGCGCG
Organism: uncultured Alphaproteobacteria bacterium; assembly: GCA_963822215.1. Taxonomy (GTDB): domain Bacteria; phylum Pseudomonadota; class Alphaproteobacteria; order Rhizobiales; family Beijerinckiaceae; genus Roseiarcus. Next base: position 663,299 of record CAWGGX010000009.1, on the reverse strand, counting down.
TAGTTCGGGTAGGGCGGGTCCGGCGGCACGCAGCCCGTCAGGCTTAGGACGAGAGCAACGGCCGACAAGCTCTTAAAAAACGAGGCCATGACATTCCCTTTTCTCTTTTGGGGCGGCGACCGGCCGCCTACCTTTTTGAGGCCAGCAAATTGCCGACGCGCCCGGCGCGCCGATATGGGCTCCACAAAGTCGCCACGCGCGGTGGCCCATCGAGCAGTTGGTCCTAACGAGCGCAAACCCTCGTTAGAGTGCGCCCCACCCTCCCCCGGTCGGCGTGACGATCTCGATCGCTTCGCCCGCCTCCACGTCTGTCTGAGCGCAGCCAGGCAGGATGTCCACGCGGCCGTCATTGCGGCGGACGGAGTTCCGGCCGAGTTCGCCGGGCTCGCCGCCCGCGCTGCCGGGGTTCGGGACCTGGCGATGGCCGCTCAGCACCGCGACGCGCATGTCTTTGAGGAACCGGATGCGCCTCAGCGTCCCGTCGCCCGCCTTCCACCTGCCCTTGCCGCCCGAGCCGCGGCGAATGTGGAAGTCCTCCAGCACCACGGGGAAGCGGCTCTCCAGAATTTCCGGATCGGTCAGGCGCGAGTTGGTCATGTGGGTGTGCACGGCGGCAGCGCCGTCGAAGCCCGGGCCGGCCGGCGCGCCGGAGCAGATCGTCTCGTAATATTGATGGGCCGCGTCGCCGAAGGTCAGGTTGTTCATCGTGCCCTGCGCCGAGCCCAGCGCCCGCAGCGCGGCGAACAGCGTGTCGGTCACCGCCTGCGACACCTCGACGTTGCCCGCGACCACGGCGGCAGGGTAGCGCGGCGAGAGCATCGAGCCTTCCGGCAAGATCACCCGGATTGGCTTCAGGCAGCCGGCATTCATCGGGATGTCGTCGTCGACCATGACGCGGAAGACATAGAGCACCGCAGCGCGCGTCACCGGTTCCGGCGCATTGAAGTTGGTCGGCTGCTGCGGCGAGGTTCCGGTGAAGTCGACGGTCGCCTCGCGGCGATCCCGGTCGACCGTGATTCTTCACCTTGATGACCGCGCCCTGGTCGGAGACCGATTCCGCCTCGCTGTAGGCGAGGCGGTCGAGCACGCGGCGCACGCTCTCCTCGGCGTTGTCCTGCACGTGGCCCATATAGGCCTCGACCGTCTCGAGCCCGAAATGCTCGATCATGCGGCGAAGCTCGCTGACGCCCTTGGCGTTGGCGGCGATCTGCGCCTTGAGGTCGTTGACGTTCTGGACCGGATTGCGCGCCGGCCACGGCCCTTGGGTCAAAAGCTCGATCAGCTCGCGCTCGCGAAAAGCGCCGAGCTCGACGAGCAGGAAGTTGTCGATATAGACCCCCTCCTCGTGGATCGTGGTCGCGAGCGGCGACATCGAGCCCGGCGCGATCCCGCCGACGTCGGCGTGATGGCCGCGCGAGGCGACCCAGAAGAGAAGGGTCTCGCCCTTGTCGTCGAAGACGGGGGTGCAGACGGTGATGTCGGGCAGATGCGTGCCGCCGTTGTAGGGGGCGTTGAGCGCAAACACGTCGCCGGGCCGGATGCGGCCGGCGTTGTCCTTGATGATCGTCTCGACCGACCGGTCCATGGAGCCCAGATGCACCGGCATGTGCGGCGCATTGGCGACGAGGGCGCCATGCCGGTCGAACACCGCGCAGGAGAAGTCGAGCCGCTCCTTGATGTTGACCGAATAGGCGGTGTTCTGCAGCGTCACGCCCATCTGCTCTGCGATCGACATGAAGAGGTTATTGAAGATTTCGAGCATCACCGGATCGGCCTTCGAGCCGATCGCCTCGCGCTTCGGCAGGGGCTGGACGCGGGTCATCACGACGTGGTTCTTCGGCGTGATCTCCGCCCGCCAGCCCGGCTCGACCACAATCGTCTGGTGCGGCTCGATGACGAGCGCGGGGCCGTCGACGCCCGCGCCAATTGGCAGCGCGTCGCGCAGATAGACGTTCGCCTCGCGCCAGGCGCCCTTGGAGAAGATGCGCGTCCGCCGCGCAGGAACCTGTAGACGCGGTCGCTGACCGCGTCGGCCGACCCCCGGGCTCTGACCCGGGGGGAGCGCGGCTACAGAGGCCGCAGGCCGCGCCCGCTCCGAAAAGCGCGCCGCGCCGCCGACCGCCTCGGCCGACACCGCCTCGATCACCAGCGCTTTCGTTCGGTCGATGAAGCCGAACCGCGCCCTGTGCGTGGCCTCGAACCCGCGCCGCATGGCGTCGGACGAGGCGAGCTTCACCTCGATCGTCGTGTCGGAGCCGGCATAGCGAAGCTGCGCCCGCTGGTGGACCTTGATGGCCGCGCGCTCCACGCCCTGGCTCTCGACCTCGGCGCGCGCGCTCTCGGCCAGCGCGTCGGCGACGAGGCCGACGCGCGTGGGCGCCTCAACGTCGAGCGGCTCATCGACGCCTTGCGCGCGCTGGGCCGCGATGTCGGCGAGGCCCATGCCATAGGCCGAAAGCAGCGACGACAGTGGATGGATGAGCACGGTCGAGATCGAGAGCGCGTCCGCGACGTCGCACGCATGCTGGCCGCCGGCGCCGCCGAAGCAATTGAGGGCGTAGCGCGTCACGTCGTAGCCGCGCGCGACCGAGATCGTCTTGATCGCCTCCGCCATTTTGGCGACCGCAATGGCGAGGAAGCCGTCGGCGACCGCTTCGGGCGCGCGCCCGTCGCCGATCTCGGAAGCCAGCGCCTCGAATTTCGCCCGCACACCGTCGGCGTCGAGCGGCGCGTCGCCGGTCGGCCCGAACACTCTCGGGAAGAGATCGGGAATGAGCTTGCCGGTCATCAGATTGGCGTCGGTCACGGCGAGCGGACCGCCGTGGCCGTAAGCCGCCGGGCCGGGATGGGCGCCGGCGGAATCGGGACCGACGCGAAAGCGCGCGCCATCGAAGTGCAGGATCGATCCGCCGCCGGCGGCGACCGTGTGGATCTTCATCATCGGCGCGCGCATGCGCACGCCCGCCACCTCGGTCTCGAAGGCGCGCTCGAACTCCCCGTCGAAATGCGCGACGTCGGTCGAGGTGCCGCCCATGTCGAAGCCAATCACGCGGGCGAAGCCGGCGCTCTCCGCCGTGCGCGCCATCGCCACCACCCCGCCGGCGGGGCCCGAGAGAATGGCGTCCTTGCCGGCGAAGAGGTTTGCCGACGTGAGCCCGCCCGACGACATCATGAACATGACGCGCGCCCCCGTGCGCTCGATGTCGAGCGCCTGCGCAACGCGCCGCACGTAGCGGGCGAGGATCGGCGACAGATAGGCGTCGACCACGGTCGTGTCGCCGCGCCCGACGAGCTTGATCAGGGCCGAGCAGCGATGGCTTTCCGAGACCTGGGCAAAGCCGAGCGCACGCGCGATATCGCCGACCAGCCGCTCGTTCTCGGGATAGCGATAGGCGTGCATGAGCACGATCGCGACCGCATCGAAACCCTGCGAGCGCGATTCAGCCAGCGCCGCGCGGACGGCGATGGGGTCGGGCGCAGCCTCGACGGTTCCGTCGGCGCGCACGCGCTCGTCGATCTCGATCACGCTTGCATAAAGCTGTTCCGGCTTGACGATGGCCTTGGCGAAGATCTTCGGGCGCGCCTGGTACCCGATCTCGAGCGCGTCGCGGAAGCCGCGTGACGTGACGAGCAGCGTGCGCTCGCCGCGCCGCTCGAGCAGCGCGTTGGTCGCGACCGTCGTGCCCATTTTGACGACGCCGATGCTGCCCGCCGGGATCGGCTCGCCCGCCTGTAGGGCGGGGTCGCTGACCCCGCCCGGCGGGCTCAACGAGCCCGCCCTACAAGAGCGAAGGCCCAGGAGCCGGCGGATCGCCTCGACCGCGGCGTCGTCGTAGAGCGCGCTTTCCGACAGCAGCTTACGGGCGTGCAGGCGGCCCCTTGGATCGCGGCCGATGACGTCGGTGAAGGTGCCGCCACGGTCGACCCAGAAGTCCCAAGCCCGCTTTCCGTTCACGATCCTTTGATCCTCGCCGCCGTCAGCATCTTTGCCGCGACCCTACGAAAGGTTTTATGATCGGCGCAACCGCAGGCGACCTTCCACGGTGGCTACCGGACGGCGGAGGGTTTCCAGCGTCATCGCAGGCCCCTGGGTCGAAGGCCGGGGAGCCCTCGCGATGACGAAGGGAATGCCCTGCGAAAGGGATCAGAGGACGCGACGATGGAACATGTCAGGTTCGGGAAGACGGGCATGCAGGTATCGAGGCTTTGCCTCGGCTGCATGACCTACGGCTCACCCAAGTGGCGCGAGTGGGTCCTGCCGGAAGAGGCCTCGCGCCCCTTCATCCGCGAAGCGCTGGAGAAGGGGATTACCTTCTTCGACACGGCCGACGTCTATTCGCAGGGCGCGAGCGAGGAGATTCTGGGTCGGGCGCTCAAGGAATACGCCAAGCGTTCCGAGGTGGTGATCGCCACCAAGGTGCACGGGGCGATGGGCTCCGGCCCCAACGCCAAGGGCCTGTCGCGCAAGCATATCCTGGAAGGGATCGACGCCTCGCTGAAGCGCCTCGGCGTGGACTACGTCGATCTCTACCAGATCCATCGCTTCGACCCAAAGACGCCGATGGAGGAGACGCTGGAGGCGCTGAACGACGTCGTGCGCGCCGGCAAGGCGCTCTATATCGGCGCGTCGTCGATGTACGCGTGGCAGTTCGCCCGCATGATCGACATCGCCCGCGCCCGCGGGCACGCCGAATTTGTCTCGATGCAGAACTTCTACAACCTCGTCTACCGCGAGGAAGAGCGCGAGATGATGAAGCTGTGCCAGTTCGAAAACATCGCCGTCATCCCGTGGTCGCCGATGGCGCGCGGCTATCTCGCAGGCTCGGGCGTCGGCGCGGGAGCCTCGACGGTGCGCGGCCGCACCGACCCGTTCAGCGTGACCCTGGGCCTCGGCTCGCCGCAGGACGAAGCGATCCGCGAGCGGGTGAACGCGGTCGCCAAGGAGCTTGGAACCAAGCCCGCGATCGTCGCGCTCGCCTGGGTGTTGTCGAAGCCCTATGTCACCGCGCCGATCATCGGCGCCTCGAAGCCGCACCACCTCGCCGACGCGATCGCCGCCAGCGAGCTTAAGCTCGACGCCCCCACAATCGCCAAACTCGAGGAGCCTTATCAGCCCAAGGCGGTCACGGGGCACGAGTAGTTCCTTCGCCCCGCTGAGCGGGGAGAAGGTGGCGCGAAGCGCCGGATGAGGGGCTGCGCCGACGTCGGAGACCTGCAGCCCCGCCGGCGTCGGTCGCTGGCGCCGCCCCTCACCCGAGAGGGCGTCGAAAGACGCCCGTCTCTCGACAGGCTATGCCCTCTCCCAGCGTTGCGGGGCGAGGCAGCACAAGGATGAACGATGACCCAGGCCGGCACCAAGGACCATCCGATCACCATCGAGCCGATCGCCGGGCGCGTGCGAGTTGTCTGGCGCGGGCGGACGATCGGCGAAACGACGCGGGCGCTCGAACTCGCCGAGGCCGGCTACAAGCCGGTCGCCTACATTCCGCGCGAGGACGTCACGATGGACCTCCTCGAGCGCACCGATCGCGTCACGACCTGCCCGTATAAGGGCGAGGCGAATTATTTCTCGATCCGCGACGCGGAGGCGCACGACGACAACGCGGTCTGGACGTACGAGCATCCGAAGGGCGACGTCAGCGAGATCGCCGGGCATCTAGCCTTCTATCCGAACCGGGTCGAGGTCGTGCGCGCAGGCTAGCGCCATGTCAAAGCCTTCTATTCGGGGCGCAACCGCAGTCATAAACCGTGGCGCCCGCCTTCACCTCGGCCCGTTGGGGCCGTGCTGCAACGCCTGCTCAATCGCCATGCGAATGAAGCGCTGATAGGGGATTCCGGCCAGTTCGGCGCGTTTGCGCACGGCCTCCAAGAGCTGCTCGGGGAGGCGCAGATTGACGGATTTGTCCTTGCGCTTCAGCTCGAAACGCATGGGGACCATTTCCGAAAGGTCGTATTCCGACAAATCGGCGGTCTCGACGAACGCCTCGGCCTCAGCGTCCGTGGTTAGGGCTGGAAGTTTCTTCTTCATAGGCTTTGATCTCCCTTCGATGCATGTAGCGGGCGCTCACCGGCCTGAGGAAGGTCTTGGCCTCGCGCGTCCGTAGTGTGAAAACGACGAACAGCCTGCGGCCCTCCGCGCCCGCGCCAATGGCTTTGAATCGTTCCTCCCGCACGGAGCGCGCCGGATCGGGCGCAATCAAGACGGTCCCGGCGAACATGGTTTCGATCTCGGCAAGCGAAACGCCGTGCTTCTGGCGCTTCCCCAGGTTGCCCTCATCCCAATCGAAACCCGCAAAGTCCATTCATCCGCCGTCCTATAAATGTACCATTATGCCTATACAAATGTCAATGCAAAATGGTGATTGAGCGCCGTTCCCGCCGCCCAAATGATCCGTTTCGGTCGAATTGAACGTGTTCTCCTTCCCCCCCCCCGGGCCGCGCTTGCGCGCACCCGGGCGCAAGCTCTTGTTGGGGAAAGGTCGGGATTGGGGGGTCGCGCCGACCCCGCGAGGAGCCGGCCCGCGCCTCACAAGGATAGGACGGCGCGACCCGCCGCCCTAACCCTCCCCCACAAAGCCCACAAGGGGGGAGGGAATGCCGTCCGTTCTCGATTTGCTTGACGCGAAGCCCAAGGCCCTATCGCCCTTATCGCTCAATGCGCTGGCTGAACCACCAGCCCAGACGGGCATCCCGGCTGTGAGGGCGCCGCGGCGAGAATGAGATCGCCGATCGGCGCCGAACCGGCCACATCGCCGGCCAGCGAAATGACGAGTTCGCCAATCGTCCGCTGCGAACCGTGACCCTGGCAACTCACGGTCACGCGTGCGCCGGCGCCAGCGCCGAACGCCTTGTCGAATGCGGCTTGAATCGCGTCGGACGAAAGCGACTTGCCGACGTTTTGGGCGAACAGTTCCCGCACTTGAGAGGCATTGACCTGCTCGACGAGTTCCGCGGCGCGATTGAAATAGGAGTTGGCCGTGGCGCCGAAGCAGGTTCCGTGCTCGATCCATTCGTGCCGCTCCAGCCCGGACTGGAAGGCCGGCATGACCGCGGAGAGGCGCTTTTTCGTCGCCTCGCTCAGGTCCGGTTCCGGCAGGCTGGACCAGTCGTGGCGCCTGTCCGTCGCAGCAAATTGCTGGCCGACGCTCGTGCAGTAGGCCTTGCCGCGCGGTTGCGGCCAGAGGCCGTGCAGGCTCAGATGGGTCGCATCGAAGCTCTGTCCGGTTTCGCTGGCGCATTCGGTCTTGTCGGCGTGCTCAAGGCAGAAGGCCGGCTCCCAGCCGAGCGCGAGCACGTGCGTCGCGCGCACGCCGCCCGTGGGCGCATTGCCAGCGTGAGCGTTGGCGGATGGCGTGGCTTCGGCGCCGTTGACGTCGCCGCACGCCAGTGCCACCCAACGCTGCGCGGGCGATGCGCCATCGACCGTGATCTGATAATAGGTCGCCTCGGGTTTGTTCTTTCCGGTGATCGGGTACGAGCGGCCAGGCTCGATCGTCACGCCGCCCGGATTTGTCTGATTACGGATCGACTGATAGGCGGGGCAACTTTGCTTGGCGACCAAGGTCCCCGACATCGCGACCTGCGCGGACGCCGGAGTGAGGCCGAAGCCCAAGCCAATCGCAACCATGCATAGCAAGCTTTTGGTCTGCAATGTCTTCCCCCAACCGCTGGATCGGCCAAAAAAATGAACTGTCGTCGATGGATAGCGGCTCACGGCGGTGAGGGCAACCTCCGCCCCCTTATGTGGTTCGCGATAAGGAAGGGCAAAGCCGTCATCGACGAGGGCGGGGCCACTCAGCGGACCACCGACTCGCCAGACGCCCTTGAAATGCCGATCGCGCTCGCGATCTTTCACGAACGCAAGCGTCAGGAGGCGAACAATGGCGGAGTTGGCAGCAAACCGCGTCTCGAAGGCTGATCTCAAGGGCAAGACCATCCTCGTCACCGGCTCGACCGACGGCGTCGGGCGCTGGGTCGCCGAGCGGCTCGGCGCACGCGGCGCTCGGTTCCTCGTTCACGGGCGCGACCCAAACCGAGGCGAAGCGTTGGTGGAGACGATCAAGCAAGGCGGCGGGGCGGCGGCGTTCCTTCCAGCCGATCTTTCCGCTCTCGCGGAGGTCCGCGCGCTTTCCGACGCGGTGCGACGCGAAACCGATAGGCTCGACGTCCTGGTCAACAACGCCGGAATCGGCACGGCGGGGAACGTCCGCGAGGTCAGCGCCGACGGCTTCGAGCTGCGCTTCGGGGTCAACTACCTCGCGGGCTTCCTGCTTACGAGGCTCCTTCTGCCGCTCCTCGAAAAGCGCGCCCCGTCCCGGATCGTCAATGTCGCTTCCGCCGGACAGCAGGCGGTCGACTTCGACGATGTGATGCTGACCCGAGGCTATAGCGGCGTTCGCGCCTATTGCCAGAGCAAGCTGGCGCAGATCCTCTTCACCATCGATCTCGCCGAGGAGTTGAAGGCGAGTGGCGTGACGGTCAACGCCCTCCATCCGGCAACCTACATGGATACGACCATGGTGCGACGGGCCGGGGCCCATCCGATAAGCACGGTCGAGGAAGGCGGCGAGGCGATCCTGCAACTCGTCGCCTCACCGATGCTCGAGGGCCGCAGCGGACTCTATTTCAACGGTCAGCGCGAGGCGCGCGCCGACGCGCAGGCTTACGATCCCGCCGCCCGCAAACGCCTGCGCAGTCTGAGCTTCGGTCTCGTTGGTCTCGCCGATCCCGTGGCGGCGCCCTGAAGGCGGACAGCCAAAGGCTCGTCGCATTTGGGAACACAGGGCGTCGTAGCCATGGAGGTCGCTCGATCGGACTATCTTGACAGTTACGTGATTTTGCTGTAGTTTGACACAATATCGCGACGGTGAACGGTGACGAGAAGGCGTCGCGGGGCAATTCAATGGTTTCTGCCTTCCCCCCACATTCAGAGCGTGAAAGGTCGCATGGCTCCGAAAAATGCAGGCACGGCAACCAGAGATCGCACTCCAATTTCGGCCGGAGGATCACGCGATGGGGAGGATTTCTCTCGTGATCTTGGCGTGCCTCGCGCTCGGCGCCTGCGCCGCGCCGATTAGCGCGCCGGCCCCGATCCCGAGCCCGCACGTTGACTGGCGCGGCTAGAGCGCGGATGTCACCCGCCAGATCGAGCCGCTCTCATCGTCGGTGACCAGCAGCGCGCCCTCCTTGGTCACTGCGACGCCGACGGGCCGGCCCCATACGCCGCCGTCGCCGACGAATCCGACCAGAAAATCCTCATAGGCGCCCGTCGGCCGCCCGTCTTTCATGATCAGCCGCACGACCTTGTAGCCGGTGCGTTTCGCGCGGTTCCACGAGCCATGAAAGGTGACGAAGGCGTTGCCCCTGTAGTCGGCCGGAAACTGGCCGCCTTGATAGAACGCAATCCCGAGCGGAGCGGAGTGCGGTTGGAAGAGCACGTCCGGGACGCTTGCGCGACCCGCGAGATCCGGCCGCTCCCCCTTGTGGCGCGGGTCCTCGTGGCCTCCGATGTAGAACCAGGGCCAGCCGAAGAACGCGCCATCCGCGACCCTGGTGGCATAATCGGGCGGCAGGTCGTCGCCGAGCCCGTCCCGCTCGTTGACGACGCACCACAAATCTCCGCTCGCAGGCTCGGTCGTCAGGCCCGAGCAGTTGCGCAAGCCCGTCGCGTAGACTTGCTTGCTTCCGCCGTCGGGGTCAAAGGCCAACACGTCCGCGCGGTCCCGCTCCGGGTCCATGCCCACGAGACGCGCCGCTGCTGACTTCAGCCCTTCAGCATCGTTGGTCGCCGAGCCGACCGAGACGAACAGCGTTCTGCCGTCTTGTGAGAAAGCGAGGTCTCGCGTCCAGTGCGCGCCGCCGGAAGGCAGATCCCGCACGATGACCTCGGCGGGACCCGAGGCCGCAAGGTCGCCGTTTCGATAGGCAAAACGCTGCACCGCCCCCTCGGTCGCGACATAAACCCAACTCGGGTCGGGCCCGGGCGGATAAAACGCGATCCCATAAACCCGGGGCAGACCGGTGGCGAAAACATGCGGCTGGGTAGGGGCTGCGTTCGGCCCCTCGCTGCGAAAGACGAGCACCCGCCCGGCTCCGCTTTCGGCGACGAACATGTCCCCGTTGGGCGCGGCGCGGATCACGCGCGGGGCCGAGAGGCCCGAGGCGAACAGATCGACGGAAAAGCCCGGCAGCGCTTTCGGCAGCGCCCCGGGCGGCCGTGGGACGGACGACGACGGGTTGGCGGCCGAAGGCGTCGCATAGGGCGGCGGCAGATCGGCCGGCGTGATCAGCCGCTGGACGCCAGGCGCGTCGGAGCGCCAGTCGCCGTAAGCGGCCGGCCCAGTCCGTACGCCATCCGCCGCGAGCGCCGCGCTGGCGACGACCATCGAAGCAACCGCCGCGATCGTTCGCATGACTTCCTCCTCGCCAAGGGCCCAAGATTACGCTTGTCGAGCAGGACGACAATGCCACGGCGCCGACAGGGGGGCGAGACGGGAAGGCGGCGTGCCTTCGCACGGGCGGCCGCCGTCCGTAATTTTTGCTCTCGTGCTTCGCTTCGCTGGCAATGATGAGCTTCGCTCACGCTCGTAATGACGGCCGGCGCGTGCGTTGAACGGCTTTCCTCGACATTGCGAGCGTGAGCGAGGCCTACGGCACGGCCGGCCCGCCGGGACGCGGGCCGGACCGCTCGCCGGCGATTTGGGGAGCAACAACGCCGGCGTCGACGGTCACGTCGTTCAGCTCCTCGTGCAGTTCGGCGGCGCTGAGGCGATAGGCGAAAGGGGCGAGGCTGTCCTTGATCAGGTAGTCGAGCGGCTTGCCTTGCTGATCGTAATCCGCGCCATAGACCAAGAAGGCGTGATCCTCGGTGCCGGCGACGACCGACTGCCCGCGCGCGAGCGATCGGTGGATGAGATCGATCAGCGCCGCGAGTCCGACGTAGCGAACGCGCGTATCGGCGCGCGCGTCCGGGTCGCGCGAAGGACCCCAGCCTTCCACGCCGTCGCGCGCGAGGTCGAACTCCATCCAGACCTGCCCAGCCAGGGCTGCGTCAGCGAGCGCTCCAGGGCTCACGGGCCGCCCTTCGAGATGGGTCGTCGTCGGCTTCACGCCGAGCGTCGCGGTCAGCGCCTCATCGAGCGCCTTCTCCTTCCGTTCGCGTTTCGCCGGCCCGGCCACGGTCTGCTTGAGCGTCGCCAGCACTGCGTCGTCGTCGACGACATCGTGAAAGTCGTCGCGGTGGACGAGCCCGTTCTGCCGGACGAGCGCGAGCGCCTCGACCGCGAGACCGCCATCGCCCGGTTCGCCCGGCTCGCCGCGGATGAACCGGCGGAAGCGATCGGCGAGCGCGTCGCGCTCGAGGGCCGCGCGCGAGAACTCGGGATGCGCGCCAGGATGGCGCGTCATGTAGTTCGTTTCCAGCATGCTGAGCGTCGCGTAGACCCAGCAGAGCCCCGTGTCGCCCTGATCGAGCGGAGCGGTGATCGGCAGGGCGTAGCGCTCGACCGCCTCGCCCGGGGCGCCGCCGGTCGCCACCTCAAGGAAAGGGACCGGCTCGCTTTTGCGCGTCGCGGCAGCCGCGACCCCGGTGACGAGCGCCGCGACAAGAAGCAGAGACAGCGCGCGGCGCCCGTCGTTTCCGCCGAACGCCTGCGCCAGACCTTTCTGGGCCGTCATGAGCTTGCCACCGCAGGTTTGCATTCGCCCGGCGGCGGCCGGGCCTCACCGCCTCGCCGAACGCCGGGGCGGAGCCGCCGAAAGAAATGCTTCGGCACGTCGCCCTGAGGGCGGTCGAATGGCCACGACGTGGCGGGGGTTTGGAAACTTCGCGTCACGCGAGTTAACGCGGCGACACGGGTCGAAGTTCCCGCTTGGCGACTCGGCGATGTTACTCGATGACGGCGAAGCGCGAAGGATCGCCGGAGAGCTTTTGGGGCAAGGTGTCAAGGCTGAGTTTGCAGGCCGTGTTGAACAATTCGTCGAGGATATGCAGGATTTGCAATAACTTCATATACAAGTGCAATAAATTCGACGATCCTTGCAGACCTTGCGAAAACCGGCGTGAGCGCATTCCTTCGGACACGCTCGCGTTCTAGAATTGCCGTTCGCGGCCCATCGTATAAAATTCCTCGTTCGGACGGATAGAGAAGGCGTTCGCCAGCCGGTTCGACATGGCGAAGAACGCCGCGATGGCGGCGATGTCCCAGGCCTCGTCGTCGGTGAAGCCGTGCGCTTTCAGCGCCGCATAGTCGGCGTCGTCGACGTCCTGCGACCGTTCGGCGACCTTCATAGCGAAGTCGAGCATGGCGCGCTCGCGCGGCGTGACGTCGGCCTTGCGGTAGTTGATCGCGACCTGGTCGGCGATCAGCGGGTTCTTCGCCCGGATGCGCAGGATCGCGCCATGCGCGACCACGCAATAGCCGCAATGGTTGAGCCCTGACGTCGCGACCACGATCATCTCGCGCTCGGCCTTGCTGAGGCCGCCGGGCTTCTCCATCAGCGCGTCATGATAGGCGAAGAAGGCGCGGAATTCGTCGGGGCGGCGGGCGAGCGCGAGAAAGACGTTGGGCACGAAACCGGACTTCTCCTGCACCGCCGCGATGCGTTCGGCGATGTCGGCGGGAAGCTCTTCGAGCTTCGGCGGTTCGAACCGGCTGATCGTCGTGGGGCTCATGGCGCGCGCGTCCTCGCTTCGAGACCGGCATGCTACCATTGCGCCCGCGCGTGGGAAAATCCGCCCGCGCGTTCGAACCGAGGCATGCTTATGGAATTCGGCGTCTACACCTTCGTCGAGACCCGCCTCGACCCCGCGACCGGCGACCCGGTCGATCTCGACAAAACCTTCGCCGAGCTTCTGGAGGAGATCGAACTGGCGGATCAAGTCGAGCTCGACGTCTTCGGCCTCGGCGAGCACCACCGGCCCGACTACGCCATCTCGGCGCCAGCGGTGGCGCTGGCGGCAGGGGCGGCGCGCACAAAACGCATCCGCCTCACGAGCGCGGTGACGGTGCTCTCGTCCGACGATCCGGTGCGGGTCTACCAGCAGTTCGCCACGCTCGATTGCCTGTCCGGCGGACGGGCGGAGATCATGGCCGGGCGCGGCGCGTTCATCGAATCCTTCCCGCTGTTCGGCTACGGGCTCGACGACTACGAGACCCTGTTCGCCGAAAACCTCGAACTCTTGCTCGCCATCCGCAAGGACGCCCGGCCGGAGTGGCGCGGCGGCCATCGCCCGGCGCTGAACGGCCCGGGTGTCTACCCTCGCGCGCTGCAAAACCCCCTGCCCGTCTGGATCGCCTCGGGCGGCACGCCGCAGTCGGTGGCGCGCGCAGGAACCCTCGGCCTGCCGCTCGCCATCGCCATCATCGGCGGGGAGCCGGCGCGCTTCGCCCCGCTCGGCGGGCTCTATCGCGAGGCGGGGCGCCGCGCGGGCGTCCCGGAGAGCGCGCTCAAGCTCGGCGTCAACGGCCACGGCTTCCTTGCCGACACCGCCGAGGCGGCGGCCAACGCCTATTTCGAGCCTTACGCCGCGGTGATGCGCCGGCTTGGACGCGAGCGCGGCTGGCCGCCGCTGACGCGGGCGCAGTTCGACGTCGGCCGCTCGCCGCGCGGACACCTGATGGTTGGGTCGCCGGACGACGTCATCGCCAAGATCCTCGCCCAACACGAGGTCTTCGGCCACGACCGTTATCTCATGCAGATGCGCGTCGGCCTGCAGTCGCACGCGGCCATCCTGCGCTCGATCGAGCTGTTCGGGACGGTCGTCGCGCCGGCCGTGCGCGCAGCTCTGACCGGGCGAACGGGCGCCGACTAGTGAAGCGTTTCCAAAATTCGAATCATATCCTGCCGATTGAGTTCCAATGTTTCGGACGCGGGGGGCCAGGGCCGCCAGCGTGAAATTTCAAGGAATTGATGGACGAGAGCAGGATGGTTTTTGCACGAGCGGCGCGGCGCGCTCTCATCGGACCGCGCGCAAGGGCAACCATCGCCGGCTCGAGAAGGGAATCCTGGCCGCGCCTTGCAACCTGGCCGCGCCCGATGTCGCGCCCCATTTTCGTCCGCCTGTTCTTTCCCTGTTCCGCTCCGAAAGCGCCTGATAACGACCTGTTCCGGTCGTTGGAAATTCCCTGTTCCGCGCCCGATCCGGCCTGCAAGCGGCGGGTTGCAATGCCAACAACACCATGACATTGCAAGGCTTTCTGGAATGGAGCGCCGACCGCGGCGGAAAAAAATTCCCTGCTAGCAGGGAATTCGGATCGGCGTCGGGGGAGCCGAGAGCGAGACGATTTTGAGCCCCTCACCGGCAACGCGCGGCTAAAAGCGCACCCCTTCCGCCGCCTCCTTCAGAATCTCCGCGCTGCGCCTGAGCGCGTCACGCTCGCCATCGTCGAGATTGGGCATGAAAGTCTGCAGAACGCCGCCAGCGCCGAGCACGCGCGGCAGGGAGAGGGCGACGTCACGCACGCCTTCGCATTCGGGCGTTAGCATCGAGCAGGTGAGAAGCGCGCGTTCGTCGCCCTGGATGACCTGCGCCATCCGGGCAAGGGCGGCGCCGACGCCGAACCAGGTCGCGCCCTTGCCCTTGATGATCGCATAGGCCGCGCCGCGCACATCCGCGTCGATGCGGCTTCGGTCAGCCTCCGCAAGGTCGCGCCCCATCTGGCGGGCGGCTTCGGTCACCAGCAGGTTGCCGGCCACGGCGCCGGACCAGTGCAGCACCTCGCTGTCGCCGTGCTCGCCCAGCACCCGTGCGTCGATATAGGCCGGGCTGACGCCGAGATGGGCGGCGAGCAGGGTGCGGAACCGCGCCGAGTTCGAGCATGGTGCCCGAACCGATGACCCGTTCGGGCGGCACGCCGTGCCGGCCGGCGATGACCGTCACGATCTGGGTCACCACGTCGACGGGATTGGTCGCCACCAGAAAGATCGGATGCTTCGCCGCAGCCAGGACCGCCGGCACGATCCCGCCGAAAATCTCCGCATTTCGCGACAGGAGGTCCAGCCGGCTCTCGCCCGGCTTCTGACTGGCGCCCGCCGCCAGCACCACGATCCGCGCGCCGTCGAGGTCGGCCATCCCGCCGGCGCTGAGCCGGACGGGATGGGCGAAGGGCGTCCCTTCCAGGATGTCGCGCGCCTGCGCCGCCGCCAGATCCACATTGAGGTCGACGAGCACGATCTCCGAGCCCACGCCACGCATCATCATGGCGTAGGCGGCAGTCGCGCCGACCTGCCCGGCGCCCACGACCCCGATCTTCATCTGTGCGCCTCCGCTCGCAATTCCGCGCCACGCGGCGCTTGATGGATGATCGCCCCCAGCGCTTCGATGCGCTCGGCGTCGGCGAAACCCGCTAACATCACCGGCCCGTGGCCGCTGCCGTACTGCTGCGGGACTGCGCCCGCGACCGCGATTGAATCGCCGGACATCGGATCCTTCACGTTGTTCTCGGACCCTGAGCCCAATCGCCTCTCATAAGCGCCTCGGCCGCTGTTGACGCGACGATCGTTTCATCCGACATCGCATGTCGCCGGATTGCGAGGCGGTTCGCTCGGACGGTCGAGGCGCGCGGGAGGATAGCACATGACGGATCGCATCGGCTTCATCGGCGTCGGGCTCATGGGCCACGGCATGGCGAAGAATATCGTCGAGAAGGGCTTTCCGCTGACCGTGCTGGCGCATCGCAAGCGCGAGGCGGTGGATGACTTGAAGACCCGCGGCGCCGAGGAGGCGGCGAGCCCGCGCGCGGTCGCTGAGATAAGCGATGTCGTCGTCCTTTGCGTGACCGGCTCGCCCCAGGTCGAGGCGGTTGTGCTCGGCCCGGACGGGCTCGCCTCCGCCGGCAAGCCGCTGATCATCATCGACTGCTCGACCTCCGAGCCGGCCTCGACCCGGCGCCTCGCGGCGGACCTTGCGGTGAAGGGGATCGCCTTCGTCGACGCCCCCTTAAGCCGCACGCCGAAGGACGCCTGGGAGGGGACGCTCGACGTCATGGTCGGCGGCGACCCGGCGGTGGTCGCCCGCGCGCGGCCGATCCTCGAAACCTTTGCGGGGCGCATCGTCGAAACCGGGCCGGTGGGCACCGGCCACACGATGAAGCTTCTCAACAATTTCGTGTCGATGGGCTATGCGGCGCTTTATTCGGAGGCGCTGACCGTCGGAGCCAAGGCGGGGCTGTCCCCCGCGGTGTTCGACGCGGTGATCCGCAACGGCCGGATGGACTGCCTCTTCTACCAGACCTTCTTCAAGTACGTGATCCATCGCGACCGCAACGCGCACCGTTTCACGCTGGCGAACGCGTCGAAGGACATGACCTATCTCGCGGGCTTCGCGCTCGCGCTCGGCGTCGCCAATCCGGTCGGCGCGGCGGTGCGCAACGCCTTTGCGCAAGCCGTCGCCACCGGTCACGGCGAAGATTACGTGCCGATGCTGTCAGACCTCGTGGCGGAATGGAACGGCACGTCGCTCGCGCCGGAGGCCGACTCGAATGGCTGAGCGGAGATACGGCGGAGCGGGTCTAAGGAAGACTTGCCGCGGCTGCACCCGCGGTCAACATCGAACGCTCGGCGCACAAGTGAAGGGGTCGTAAATGTGCGGGAAGTCCGCTAGAGATCACATCATCCGTTTATCGCATAGTGGTCATGCTATATGTCTGCCGGTCGACCGTGCTCATTTTCCCTTTTTTCCATAAATTTCGGCGTTACAGGAATTTTTGGATAGGTTGCTTTGTCATGCGGTTTGACTGAAGAGCACACTTTCTCATACAAGCCCCCAAGCCTTTCGACGTTTAGCATATCCTGGGCTATGTTTCTGAATACCCTCGAAAACGGTCGATTCTTGTACGTCCTAAAGAGTTGGCTTACTTTTAGTCCTGCCGAAATACTGACGCCGGTTAACCCGAGCGAGACCGAGAATTGCAATCCATTTTCTGTGGCCACAGCATACTTCTTCATTAATCCATCACACGATTGTTTTATATATTTTAGTATACTGTTAGTCTCCTTATATCTAGCCTCCGTTGACAGATGAGCCATGTTATAGAAGATTACACGACAATCACGTAACTCCGCGCTATTTCTTGCGGAAAGCGCGAGTTCAATGCATTCTCGGGGATCTTCCGCTTTCGTTATGAAATAGGCAGTAAAAAATGGCAGTCGCATTGCAAATTTGGCGTTCCCACTGGGCTCCAAAATGTGTGCGAGCGTTTCCTGTGAATTGACTTTGAGCTGCTCTATAAGACTACTGATCTGTGATCGCGAGTCGATTCTGCAACAGCTTTCACAAAAAGCATCTCGAAGGGGAGCGAGAAACGCGTCACATTCCTTCATGGCCGCAACAGAATTATAAAAATGCGATCGCTCCGCAGTCCATCCGTAACCAAACACTAGTCTACTAAGAATATCTTTTGATCCACGTCCGCTATAATTTGTATTCCCTGTTTTGAACGCGTGTATAAGATCTTTTATATCTCTTACCTCTGGATGTCCTCTAACCGAAATTGTCGGAGAATAATCCGCACTTGCGCGAACCATTTCTTCATCTGCATTTTCGTTTCTAAACACGCTATCGATGGCCGTCTCATAACGAATTTCTCTTGTGTTACTAACTAAAAGGGATAGGGTCAAATATTCGCTAGAAACGAATATATCCCATCGCATCTGAGGATCTATTCTAAGAGAATCAAAGCGTGCCTATCCGGTTAAGACCCACACCCACTATATTTAGGGTGTTGCCACTCACCCGAGAAAAGCACGGCAATAGGCCGGAGCAGTGGCGTCGCCCTCGTTTCTGAGGAGGGAGCGGAAGGCGTTCAACGCGTAGAACTGCCTATTGAAGCGGAACGTGAACTCGTTGAGGTAGGCTTGCAAGTGCTTGGCGCTGACACCGTGATGGATGCCGTTGAGCCAGGTCCGGAGAGGACGACGCCCCCGGAATCTGGATGTAGTGGGTGTGGGCGCTAACCGGATAGGCACGAATCAAAGAAACTGACAACATCGCCTGCTGGTTTCGATCCTTCAGAAGCAAATACCATGCTCTTCGCAAATTCTGCAGCCTCAGTCGTAAGATCGCTGTAACTCTTGTCGTCGAGCTTTAGAAAAGAAACGAAATTGAAATTCTTTAATCTGGCAGATCTGTATTCCTCCTTATAGTCATCCATACCAATTAGCGTGTCGCTGAATAAAATAGCAGTAATTAATTTCTCGAGACACAAAATATCATTGTCAATATTATTGAGATTCAAAGTCCTACTTACGCCTGTGATACGCTCGACGCCGCTTAGAGTCCGTCCGGAGACTTCATGAGGGATTACAGAGTTTTCTGAGCATCAGGCGGATTGAGGCGAGCCGCAGGAAGGCGAGGGCGTTGTGGCTGAGGTTTTCCCAGTCCTTGGCGAGGCGGCGGCAGCGACCCAGCCAACCGATGGTGCGTTCGACGATCCATCGTTTGTGGACGACGAGGAAGCCTTTGGCGCGATCGGAACGGCGCACGATTTCGGTGGCGAGGCCCGGCATGACGCGCGCCAAGCCGTCATGGAAAACCGGTCCGGCGTAGGCGCTGTCGGCGAACAGCTTCTCGAGGAACGGGAACTGTCCGATCATTGTGGACAAGAGCATCAGTCCGCCGTCGCGATCCTGAACATTGGCGGAGGTGACCAGCGCGTGCAGCAGCAGACCCAACGTATCGACGAGGATGTGGCGCTTCTTGCCCTTGATCAGCTTGCCGGCGTCGAACCCATGCGGATCGATGCAGGCCCCCCTTTTTCCGCGCTTTTCACGCTCTGGCTATCGACGATACAGGCGGTGGGGCTGGCCTCGCGGTCATTCTGCTCGCGGCATTTGACGTAGAGCGCGTAGTGCATCCTCTCCAATGTGCCGTCGTGGCTCCACAGGCAAAAGTAGCCGTTCACCGTGCTGCGCGGCGGCAGGTCTTTCGGCATGTAGCGCCACTGGCATCCGGTGCTCAGGACGTACATCACGCCGTTCACCACCTCGCGCATGTCGACGCGCCGCTTGCCGCCGCCATGCCTGGCGGGCGGGATCAGCGGGCCGATATGCCGCCATTCCGCGTCGGTCAGATCGCTCGGATAGCGCAGCTGGTCGCGGTTGTAGAGAGGACGGTTTTCCGGTGTCCACATAGGGCGCCTCACGAATCGACGCCACAGGGGATCATACCAGAGTCGTGCTCCTCAAGCGGTTTTCTCAACCCCCGACAACCGACTCAAACAACTCGCAGAGTCCCCGGACGGACACTTAGCGTGGCGTTGTCAACAACGATACGCCGATTTGTAGTCATGTTTGAAACTCAGATCAGATTGCGGAGCGGCACTCAACTCACGAAAAGGCAGTCAAACCGTAGTCGAGCACTGCTGGTAAACAAGTTTAACTACCGCCTCAGGTCGAAGACGCGGTCAGCGACCGCGTCTACAAAAACGCCCCGAAATCTGCCCCAGTTGCGCCTTTTCGAGGAATGCAGCGCTCTGCGGCTTCACAAGTCAACGCCTTCGCGGCGGACTTCGGACATGAGCGGCATGCGCGGATCGTCGTAGGCGTCCTCGAGGTAAGGCAACGCGTTGATGACCTCGCCGCTGTCGAAGAGAATCGCTGTGCCGACGTCCGCAAGGCGGCGCATGTCCGCGAAGCGGTCAGGCATGTCGCGCAAGAACACGGCAATATCGTAATCGGAATCCGGTTGCGCGTCGCCCCGCGCGCGACCCGAAAAGCACCATACGCGCCACCCGGGCGCGGTAAATCTCGGTCACCGCATCGCGAAATCGCTTCAAGACGGGGTCGTCAGGCGCTCTCACAGACATTTTCGATACATAGCATACCCACGCGCACGGGCAGCTACGCCAACGTCCGAAGGCTGGCGGAGCCGTTCATCCGGCCGTTCGGGCCACCCAGCTTCGAGGAGAAGCAGGCGCAACGTCTCGAAGCTAGGACAAATGGCGTAACCCCCTGGGAGACCTCTCATTCGCTTTCGCGTACCTTGATGGATGAGAGAAGCCACATCAGTACCCCTTTCAGGAGAGGGAGGCCGCGAAGCGGCGGGGTGTGGGCAAGCGATGCGACCTCATTTCATCTTGCTCTGGAGGCCGCGCCGCCGATCACGCGGCTCCGGCCGCCGCGGCGCTGCGGCCGCCCTGCCCCCGAAAACCGGTCGCCAGCAGGTACAGCTCTGCGCTGTCGGCGCGGCTGGCCTTGGGCTTGACGTGCCGGATCACCGCGAACTCCCGCTTGAGGCGGGCAAGCAATTCGCCCTCCGCTCCTCCCTGGAGCACCTTGGCGAGAAAGAAGCCGCCCGGCGCCAGCACTTCGCAGGCGAAGTCTGCGGCCAATTCGACGAGACCGACGATGCGCAGTTGGTCGGTCTTGCGGTGGCCGGTGGCGTTGGCCGCCATGTCTGACAGCACGCCGTCGACCGAACCGCCGAGCCATTCGCGTAGGCGCGCGGGCGCCTCGGCGTCGTGGAAATCCATCCGGCGGAATTCGACCCCCTCGACCGCGTCCATTTCCAGAAGGTCGATGGCGATCACCCGCCCCTTTCCTGTGTGCGACCCGGTCTTTGCGGCCACAACCTGGCTCCAACCGCCAGGCGCGGCGCCGAGATCAACAATGCGGAGGCCGGGC
This sequence comes from uncultured Alphaproteobacteria bacterium, assembly GCA_963822215.1. Classification (GTDB taxonomy): domain Bacteria; phylum Pseudomonadota; class Alphaproteobacteria; order Rhizobiales; family Beijerinckiaceae; genus Roseiarcus. Next base: position 642,677 of record CAWGGX010000009.1, on the reverse strand, counting down.
TTGAGCAGCCTGTACTTCTCGTCGATCTCCAGAAGCTTGTAGGCCGCGCGCGAGCGGTAGCCCTCTCGCTTCGCCTGCGCCACATAGGGGTCGTTGAGCTGGCGTTCGAGCCAAAGCGTGGAGGCGAGCGACCGCTTGCGCGCCGTCTTGACCCGCGTCTTCAGCGCCCGTCCGCCCTCGCGGCCCGATCCGCCACCGGTCATCGGCCGTGGCCGCGCCGGTGCGGTCCGACGCGGTCCTCCCGCATCAGTTGGCTGAGGATGCCCTCCCTCAGGCCGCGATCGGCGATCCGCAGCCGCTGGGCGGGGAACTGCGTCCGGATCGCCTGAAGGATGGCGCAGCCGGCCAGCACCAGATCCGCCCGCTCGTGCCCGATGCAGGCGTTGGCGGCGCGCTCGGCGTAGCTCATCGACCGCAGCCGATCGACCGCGACATCCACGTCCCGCCGGTCAAGCCACAGACCGTCGACCGCGCGCCGGTCGTAACGCGGCAGGTTCAGATGCACGCCCGCAATCGTGGTCACGGTGCCGGACGTGCCAAGGAGATGAAACCGCGCGCAGCGTTTCTCCTCGGCGACCTTGTCGACAAACGGCCTCAGCGCTGTGCTGACGTACGCCGTCATCTCGGAAAAGATCTTTTCGGTCACGTCGACGCCGCCGAACGTCTCGGCGAGCGACACCACGCCGAGCCGCATCGATTCCCAGGCTCGCACGCGTCGCCGGCCGGTGCGCTCCTGGCCGCCGAGCCAGATGATTTCCGACGATCCCCCGCCAATGTCGAACAGCACGATCGACTGGGCGTCACGGTCGGCGAGATCGCCGACGCCGGCCGCGGCCAGATGCGCTTCGGTCTCCCGATCGACAATCTCAAGCGCGACGCCGAGTTGCTCGCGCACCTGATCGACGAATGCGGCTCCGTTGGAGGCCGAGCGGCACGCCTCAGTCGCAATGGTGCGCGCACGCGTGACGCCGCGCGTCGCCATTTTGTCCCGGCAAACGCGAAGGGCGCCCAGCGTCCGCTCGATCGCCGCTTCGCTCAGGCGCCCGGTCAGGGACAGGCCCTCGCCGAGCCGGACAATGCGCGAAAAGGCGTCGACGACGCGGAAGCCGTCTGCGGTCGGCCGCGCGACCAGCAGACGACAGTTGTTCGTGCCGAGATCGAGCGCCGCATAAGTCGGAACCGCTTGTCCCGCATGGGGATTTCGCGTCGCTGCGACCGGGGCGTCGACTCCGGCGGCCGGATTCGACGAAAAAACGCCAGACAAACCAAGAACCTCGGATAGCCACGACGGTCAAAGCTGATCCGCCGGCTGTATTCGTCGCCGACTCTAACAAGCTTACCGAGCAATGCAATCCGCGCGGAGCATTAGGCCGGTCAGGGCTTGAAAAACGCGTGCCGAACGCGATCTCCGACCTTAAGCCCAATTGTAGCCGCGACGCCTCCATTGACCTCGAGCACGGCGGCGCAGGCCGGTCCAGACGGAATGACGCGTTCCGACAACGGCTCAGCGTTCGAGACGACGTTCGTGACCACCCCCGCCCGGGACAGGAAGATCATGTCGAGCGGGATGTAGGTGTTCTTCATCCAGAACGCGACGGGCGCATCGCTCGGAAACTCGAACAGCATGCCATGGTCGGCGGACATGTAGCGCCGGTTCATGAGGCCGCGTTCGCGGCTCGCGTCGTCAGCTGCGATCTCGACCTTGAAGTCGTGCACGCCCGATCCGGTGGTGATTTGCAAGGGTACGAGGCTCTGCGCCAGAGTCGGCGAGTCCGATCCGAGAGCCAGGATCAGGAGCGTGGAGGCGAACAGCGACCGAAATCCAACCCTGCTCTTCACGCTTGCTCCAAAACGGCGACAGACATCCACCAGCAGAAGTCGCCGAACAAGTTTTCAGGGCGAAAGCGAGCGCGTCAAGCGCGCAGGCGCCTGCGCACCGCCTCGCGCCTCGAGAAGCGGCGCCATAGTCGGCGCGTCGCAAAGGGGGGCTCAGTTGGGCGCCAGGATACGGGAGCCGTCCAGCGGCCGAACTTCGGCAGCGATCAGCCCCTTTGGGCCGGGGCCGAACCGCGCCAGCATGCTGTCGCCGGGCTTGGGATCGATGAAGCCGTAACGCCGCAGCGTTTCCATATGGACGAAGATGTCCTCGGTGCCCTCGCCGCGCGTCAGAAAGCCAAAGCCGCGTGTGCGGTTGAACCACTTCACGATCACGATCTCGAAACCGCCGACCGAACTCGCCTGCGCGCGCGTTCGGGCGGGCGGGGACGGAGGCGCATAGCCAGCCTCCGGTTCCGTTACGGAAATGACCTTCAACACCTGAAGTCCGCGCTCTCGACGCTGCGCCTCCGCGACCACGCGCGACCCCTCGCGAAGGCCAGCGAACCCATCGCGCCGCAACACCGTCACGTGGATCAGAACATCCGGCTCGCCGCCGTCCGGGACGATGAAGCCGTACCCCTTGGCCGTATCGAACCACTTGACGCGGCCGGCGACTTCCACAAGCAACGCCGCATTTTCGCCGCTCTGCTGAGGCTCCAAAACCGCCGTTTGCGGCCTGCTGACGTCATCGCCCAATTCGGCCCCCTACTCAACGCGTGGCGGCACACAGCCGCCGAAATCGAACCGATTGCGCCTCGCGACGCCAGCCGAGTCCGGTCACACGACGGGATGATTCTCTCGACCGAGAATAGCAAATCGATACGTGGTGAATACAGAGATCATGCGAAAGTTGAGCGAAGCTGTGCACAGGCGAAAAACCCGCCGGTCGGGACTGACCGGCGGGTTCAACCCGCAGAGGTGTCGGGAATCGCTTATTCGGTCTCTTCTTCGGGCTCGGGCGGAGGGGCAAGGCCCTCCAGTCCGCGCAGGAGGTCTTCTTCCGTCATGCGGTCGAACTGCGGTTCCGCGCCAAGCTCGATCTGGGATTGGACGTTCGGATTGACCATGAGCGGCGCCGCCTCGGCCTCCGGCTCATCGACCTCGACATGCTTCTGCAATGCGTGGATGAGGTCCTCGCGAAGATCGCCCGGCGACAGCTTGCCGTCGCCAATCTCGCGCAGCGCGACGACCGGATTCTTGTCGTTGTCGCGCGCGACATTGATCGGCGCGCCGGAAGAGATGGCGCGAGCGCGATGGCTGGCCATGAGGACGAGATCGAAGCGATTGTCGATCTTCTCGATGCAATCCTCGACGGTGACGCGAGCCATGAAGAACTCCTTGAAGGCAATGGCGATGAACGGGAGCGAACCGGCAGTCTACACCGTGTGCGCGCACAATGCAAGATCATGCCCATTTCGGCAGCAATTCTAAAAGTGGTTCATTTTTGGGATTCACAAATCGGGGGAAACATGATTCACGCTGGGGATGGAGATTTTGGCGGGGCTACTTTCTGGCCTGAGGGCGGTTTGCGCTGGGTTCCCGGACCCTCGCAAGGGGCGGAGCGGCAATATCGCCATGGCGGATTTCGGTTTGTCGGCGTTCGCCCTGTTCTTCATGCAGAGCGCGTCGTTTCTGTCCTTCCAGCGGGCGCTGGAGAGAGGCCAGGGACGGTCCAACTGCCAGACCTTGTTCGGAATTGAGAAAATCCCTTCCGACAATTACATCAGGGACATGCTCGACGGCGCGGACCCTGCTCTGCTCGCGCCCTGCTTCGAGAACATGGAGCGGCTGCTGTTCGAACCCGCAATGCGCGAGGCCTTCGGGCGTCTGGGCGGGCGGACGCTCGTGGCGCTAGACGGGACCGAGTATTTCTGCAGCCAGAAGATCACTTGCCCGCATTGCCAGACGCGCAAACGCAGCAACGGCAAGATCGAGAGCTATCATTCCATGCTGGCCGCGACCGTGGTCGCGCCGGGACATTCCAAGGTCGTCCCCCTGAGCCCCGAGTTCATCGTCAAGCAGGACGGCGCTGAGAAGCAGGACTGCGAGCGCAACGCCGTCAAACGCTGGCATGAGAAGCACGGCGCGCGCCTGAAACCGTTGCGCCCGGTGTATCTCGCCGACGATCTGTTCGCCTGCCAGAGCGTGGTCGAGAGGCTCGTCGCAAGCGGCGACGATTTCCTCTTCACCTGCAAGGAGACCTCGCACAAGGCGCTCTACGACTTCATCGACGGCTGCGAGTTCGAGCGCCACGAGGTCAAGGTCCGCAAGGGCAAGACGCACGAAACGCACCGCTATCGCTTCATCGAAAAGGTCCCGTTGCGCGACGGCGAGGACGCCGTGCTGATCAACTGGATCGGCTTCAAGATTTTGGACGCCAAGGGCGTCGTGAAATACAGGACGGCCTTCGTCACTTCGTTGCCGGTCACAAAAGCCAACGTCGCCGAGATTGTCGTCTGCGGCCGCGCGAGGTGGAAGATCGAGAACGAAAGCTTCAACGTCCTGAAAAACCACGGCTACGAACTCGAACACAATTTCGGCCATGGCGAGACCTATCTGGCCATGACGCTCGCCGCCCTCAACATGCTCGCCTTCGCCTGGCACACCGTGCTCGACCTCACCGAGCCGCCCTGGCGCAAGGCCAGAGAAGCGGCGGAAAAGCGAACCAGCTTCTTCGCCTATATCGCAACCTTGACGAGCTTCGTCGTCTTCCCCGCCTGGTCCGACCTCCTCGAAGCCCTCGCTACCTTCACCATCCCGCCCGATCTCCTCTCTGTCCAAAAAAACGAATGAGAAACAACCCACGGGGGACTTTTAGAATCGCTCCCATTTCGGACGGTCAGACCGCAGCGCCGGCCCACCCAGCGCGCATCCGCCGGATCGCACCGGCGAAGGCCTCCCCGAAGCGCTCGACGTCGTTCTCCGACGAGCCCCATCCGAGGCTCACCCGGATGGCGCCCCGCGCGAGCCCCGGCGCGACCCCCATTGCCGCTAGGACGTGCGACGGGGTCACCTTGCCGGAAGAGCAGGCCGCGCCCGAGCTGACAGCCACACCGGCAAGATCGAGCGCGATCATCAGGGTCGCCGCCTCGACCCCAGGGGCGGCGAAGCACAGGGTGTTGGGCAGCCGTGGCGCGGCGGCGCCAAACACGACCGCTTCCGGAACGGCGTCGCGAACGCGCTCGGCCAGACGATCGCGCAGGGCCAGGAGACGGCGGCGCTCGAACGGCGGATCGCCGAGGGCGCCGCGAGCCGCCGCCCCGAACCCGGCGATCGACGCCACGCTCTCCGTGCCCGCCCGAAGGCCGCGCTCCTGCCCTCCGCCCCGGATGAGCGGCTCGCCGAGACCGACGTCGACGTTGGCGACGACGATTGCGCCCGCGCCCTTCGGGCCGCCGATCTTGTGGGCCGAAAGCGCAAGCGCGTCAGCGCCGAGCGCCGCCACGCTGAAGTCCAACCGGCCGGCGAGCTGGACGGCGTCGCAAAAAACGAACCCGCCCGCGGCATGGACGAGGGCCGCCGCCTCAGCGACCGGCTGGATCACGCCGGTCTCGTTGTTCGCCCCCTGCAGCGCGAGCAGCGGCCGGCCGGGCCGCCGGCAGGACTCGGCGAGCCAGTCGAGATCGATCCGGCCGTCGACCGCCAGCGGCGCGACCTCGATCGCGGAAGCGGGAAACCTGTGGCCTTGCAGGACGCAAGGGTGCTCCCCGGCCGAGACAATCAGGCGGTCGAGCGACGGCGCCATCGCCCTCACGCCGAAGCGCGGATTGAGGACGACGTTGACCGCCTCGGTCGCCCCCGACGCAAAGGTCGCGCAACGCGCCGGAACCCCGGCAAGACGCGCGACTTCGGCCCTGGCCTCCTCGACGATCCGCCGCGCGGCCCGTCCCTCGGCATGCACGGAGGACGGGTTGCCGATCGTCTCCATCGCCGCAATGACCGCCGTGCGCGCTTCGGGGCGAATGGGCGCCGTCGCGTTGTAATCGAGATAGGTCCTCGTCTCGGGCTTCGCGGCGGCCATCCCGTCTCCGAGCTATACGATCAGCGCGCCGTGAAGGCTCCGCCGCCCCGGCTTGGCGGTTTTTGCTTGCAATCTCCGGCGCCTTGCGTGCTATGAGGCTGCCTCCGCAGCGAGCCTCCCGTCGACCGAGCCGAGACATAGGCGCGATGCGCCTGTGCCGCAAGCCGCACCGTCCGCAGCCCGACGCGGCGCGCCCTGCGGCGGTTGTCGGGACCGGCCGACCGGATTGTGGAGTGTTCATGCCCGAGGTTTTCTTCAACGGTCCCGCCGGTCGGCTGGAAGGCCGTTTCCACCCCGCCAAGCAGCGGGGGCGCCGATCGCGGTCGTTCTCCACCCGCATCCGCAGTTCGGCGGGACGATGAACAACCAGATCGTCTACAACACTTATTATAATTTCGCCGACCGCGGCTTTTCCGTGCTGCGATTCAACTTCCGCGGCGTGGGACGCTCGCAAGGCGCCTTCGACCACGGCCAGGGCGAACTCTCCGACGCCGCTTCCGCTCTCGATTGGGCACAGGCGATCAGCCCGGAGGCGCGCGCCTGCTGGATCGCGGGCGTCTCATTCGGCTCTTGGATCGGCATGCAGCTTTTGATGCGTCGGCCGGAAATCGAGGGGTTCATCTCCATCGCCCCGCCGGCCAACCGGTTCGACTTCAGCTTCCTCGCCCCCTGCCCGTCGTCCGGCCTGTTCGTCCACGGCGACAAGGACCGCGTCGCGCCGCTGAAAGAGGTGCTGGCGCTGATCGAGAAGCTGAAGACGCAGAAGGGCATTATCATCGAGCATGCGGTTATCCCCGAGGCCAACCACTTCTTCGAGGACTGCATCGACGATCTTCAGGCGGTCGTCGGCGCCTATCTCGACAAGCGGCTCGGCATGCCGCGGCACGCCCCCCCGCCCGTCCGCAAGGAGCGCGCGAAGCCCGTCGTCCCGCCACGAGACGGCGCCGAAACGGAATAGGCCCGAAGCGTGTCGCTGATCACGACGAGCGAAGAGCTCGAAGCCGCCTGCATGCGGATGGCGCGCCATCCGTTCGTCACGGTCGATACGGAATTCCTGCGCGAGACGACGTTCTGGCCGATCCTCTGCGTCGTGCAGCTGGCGACCGATGAGGAGGCGCTGGCCATCGACGCCCTCGCCGACGGCCTCGACCTTCAGCCCCTGCTCGGCCTGATGGCCGACGAGGGCGTGGTCAAAGTGTTTCACGCCGCCCGCCAGGATCTGGAAATCTTCTGGAAGCTGTCGGGCGTCCTGCCGACGCCGCTGTTCGACACGCAGGTGGCGGCGATGGTGTGCGGCTACGGCGACCAGGTCTCCTACAGCGAACTTGTGCATTCGGTCTGCCGCGTGGCGGTCGACAAGTCGTCGCGCTTCACCGACTGGGCGCGACGGCCGCTTGCCGAGGCGCAGATCGAATACGCCATCGGCGACGTCACCCACTTGCGCGACGTCTACAAGGCGCTCACCAAGCGCCTGGCCGCAACCGGCCGCCAGTCCTGGCTCGACGACGAGATGAAGGCGCTGACCACGCCGGAGATCTACGAGCAACATCCCGAGCGCGCCTGGGAGCGATACAAGACTCGGGCCCGCAAGCCGCGCGACCTCGCAGTGCTGATGGAGATCGCCGCCTGGCGGGAGAGAGAGGCGCAGGCGCGCGACGTGCCCCGCTCGCGGGTGCTCAAGGACGACGTGCTGATCGAACTCGCGCTCGCGGCGCCCCGGAGCCTCGAGGCGCTCGGCAACCTCCGCGCCTTCCCGCGCGGCATGGAGCGGTCGCGCGCCGGCGGCGAGATCCTCGAGGCGATCGAGCGCGGCGTCGACCGCGATCCCAAGACGCTGCCGAAGGTCGTGCGCGAGCGGCGCAACGGCGCGAGCATCGCGGCGACGGTGGAATTGCTCAAAGTGCTGCTGAGGCAGGTGAGCGAGGAGAGCAGCGTCGCCGGCAAGCTGATCGCCACCGTCGACGATCTCGAAGCGATCGCCGGCAACGACATGGCCGACGTGCCCGCGCTCGCCGGCTGGCGGCGGAAGCTGTTCGGACAGCGGGCGCTGGAGCTGAAGCACGGCCGGCTCGCGTTGACCGTCGAGAACGGCAAGGTCGTCACGCTCGAGTGGCACGATGCGGACGGGCCGCCGGCCAATGCGTGAGGTTGCCTGGGCGGGCCCGCGCACCGATGTTTCGGCGCGGCTGATTTCAAGGGCTTAGGCGCCAAAACCTGCAACTTTCGAGGCGAGCGGAGCAAGGTGGCCAAACGGAATGGCGTGGCGGGCCTGCTCGTCGCAATCCCGGGCGCGGATTCAATCTTTTCAAGGTCTTGCGGCGGGATTCTCGGGCGATGGCGAGTTCGGCGGCGGAGGCGGACGGGTCGGGTCTAGGCTCCGCGGTCATGAACGCACACGCCTGCCGTCGCGTCACACCCGCGCCGCCCGAGACGCGGCGGGTCATGGAAATCTCGGGCGCGGATCCAATCTTTTCAAGGCTTTGCGACGGAATATCCGGGCGATCGACCGGGCGGGAGGCGGAGGCGTCACACAGGCTCCGTTCTCGCGGGCGGGCTTACCCGCGAACATCCCGCGATGCGGACCTGACGTTCGGACGCGCTGACCGCCCAGCTCGAGCGAGCTCGAAACGCCACATCCCTCTCATCATGCGCCCCATCCCGACCTTTCCGAAATGATGGTAGCACTATATTCTGAAAAAGTCAATCTATTGATCCGATCGAGCTGAGGCAGCGCGCGATCATTCGGCTGGGGTGGCCTCCGGCGACGGCGTCGAGCGAGCGACGCTCCAGCTGCTCCTCGAGAAATAGGCGAGGACGACGAGCGGCCCGCTGACCAACGCCATGCCGACAACAAAGGCTGGCCCCGGAATGAAACTCAGCGTCGGGATCCACCTCGACAGCGGCCAGGAGATCAGCGCCGAGATCGCCGGTATCAAGAGGAAGAACATCGTCACGGCGCCGTTGTCGTTCTTCGTTTTCGTCAACGCCAATTGGTAGAAGAGCCGCCCCGCGGCGGAAGCCGCCAGCGTGCCTGCAAGAAGCAGCACGACGGCCATGACCGACTGCTCGCTCAGCTGCGATGCCGCTTGGCCGAGCGTGGAACTGATGGCCGCAGCTGGCAACAGCACCAGCGCGGACACCGCAAAGTTGGCGCCGATCGCGCCAGCTTCGTCGTAGTCCGAGAACCACTCGTAGACGAGCGTCCCGCTCAAGGCGAAGAATGCCGGCATCGGCAGGGCGTAGACCCATTTGCAGCGGAACAGGCTGGCGATCACGTCCTGCGCGAGAGCGTGGTTGTCGACCTCGATCTGGCTCCACGCGATCGCCATCGCGCCGCAGAACGCGACGACAAAGGCCAGCCAGAAAGCCCATGGCGGGATCGAAATCGATCGCCTCGATACCGCGAAGGCGACCAGCGCCGCCCAGAAGGGCGAGAGATTGAGGACCGCCGCGGTAATGATCGGATGCGCGCTGCTGAGGCCGATGTCGTAAAGCGACAATCCGGCGAGGCCGACGAGAAAGATGACCGCCAGCTTCGGCCATTGCCGGATGTCGAGCAGGATGGCCGCAAAGTCTCGCCGGCTGGCGCGGCGTGAGATCAGGAACGGCAGCGACAACAGGAGCGCCAATTGGGTGAGCGCCATGAAGTCCAGGGAACTGAGGGTCCGCGCAGCAAGCGCCGAGAACGGTTCCTGAAGGGCCAGCAAGGCCGCCGTGGCGATCGCGTACAGGAGTCCGACACTATAGTCGGTCTCGCCGGTTCGCCGCGTCCTCATTGGCGTCGATTCGGATATCCGGGGCATGTCCATCGCTTCCCTGCAGGCTGTCTCTGTCGGCGCCGGCACAGGCCGAGACGGCGCGTTCTTCCGGATCGCGGGTAAGCCCCGTCCCGCTGGTAGACGCTGTTTCGAACCGACTGCGGTTGCGCGGTAAGACGCGCCGGCCGCAAAACAACAGCGATCCGCGCGAGAGGATTGTTCCCGGGCGACGCTAACTCCAAAACGCGACAACTGTATTTAATTAGGGTATTACGCCGCAAACTTGACGTGATTGCGCACATCACGCAAATGTTACTTCACGATAGTTTGAACATGTTTGCGAATGATCTGCTGAGTAGCGCCAGGCGAATCGCATATGATGTCGCCGCCGGCGGCGATCGTCGCCGCGACCAAGACATTCAGGGGGCTTGCTCGAAGGCGACCTTGATCGAGGGCGTTCGCGCGCCGCTGATTTGAACGAGAACGAGATCGCCGGGCGCAAGGGCGAAGCGCTCGCTCCGACACGCGGCTCGACAGTTTGACGCTCGGCTCGATACGACGGCGGCCAGCCGATTGGCGTTCTCGAACATATCGATCGAGGCGTTGCGGCAGTGTTCTTCCCATCGGCGACGCCTGTTCGGTAAACTTGCACGTTATCGCTTGCGGACAAACATATGAAATAAACTTGGCGGCATGATGTTAGTTCCATAAATATTCGCTTATAAACGTAGAACCAATACAAATCTCAACAAACCTTTATAATTAATAAGTTATCCACCGGTCATCATCTTAAGGAAGCGTAATTGTAATAGGTCCTGATCATATTCGTCGCTACTCGTCGCGCATCGCTCGCGACATGGGTCTGCGCGGTTTGTCGCTATGGCGGCCGTATTGGGCGCGCTCAGCAAGCGCGCGTTGCGGCCTCCTCGATAAAATCGTCCATCCGACCGGCGATCACCGGCATGTCGTATAGCGCCTCGACCCGGGCGCGTCCGGCTTTCGCGAGTGTTTCCCGCTGTTCCTGCGAGTCGACGAGGGAAGCCAGCGCGGTCGCCACGGCGTCCGCGTCGGCGGGGTCGACCGTCAGCGCGTCTGGACCGCAGACCTCGGCGAGTCCGCCCAAGCCGGACGTCACCAGCGCCGCGCCGCTCGCCATAGCTTCGAGCGCGGTGCGGCCGAAGGGCTCGGGCGTCTTGGTCAGCGCCATGCCGACCGCGGCCTTGGCCCAGGCCGCCTTGACCTCGGCGTAGGGCAGATTGGCGTCGATGCGCACCCGTTCGCCGAATGGCGCCGTGGCGTCTCGCAATGCGCGGACGGTGTCCGGCTCGCGGTCGAGGGCGGACAGGATGAACCGGGCGCTCCAGTCCGACCGCGTTTTGAGCACGCGGGCGATGGCGGCCATCGCCTCGCGATGGCCCTTGTCATCCAGCCCGCGGCCGACCGAGAGGATCACCTTGTCCTTCGCGGCGGCGCTCGACCATTCGCGCATGTCGAGGCCGTTCGGGATGGCGCGCATCGGCGCGGTCGCGCCGGGAAAATTCATGCGAAATCGCGCGAGACAGTCCTCGCTGACAAAGGCGAGGCCAGCGAGGCGCTTAAGCTCGAGATCCCGTTCGGCCCGCTTGAGCGCGCCCGAAGCCGCCTTCTCGTAGGCATGGCTGTGCAGGATGACGGAGCGCCCCGACGACGACGCGACGACCGCCGCCGCCGGCAGGTGGTTCTCGACCACGGCGACATCGACGCCGCGGCGCTTGAGGCGCTGTCCGACCGCCCAGGCCTTGGCGAGATTGCCGCCGAAGGCGACGTCGTGGACGGTCTCGATTTCGATGCCCTCGAACGGTTCGTCCACCTTCGGGCAGACGACCAGCGTCGAGCGCGCATAGCGGCTGTGCCGGATCAGGTCGCGTACGCAAAGCTCAACCGACGCCGCCCCCTTCGGCCCGAACACCGAATTGCGCAGGAAGACATAGGCGATGGTCGGGTCACGGGCCAAGATCGACTCGCTCCGCGGCGCGTATCGCGATGGCGACCGGCTGCGCGCCGCGCCTACACGCCGCACTGCGGGGCGTCAATCGTCGGGGCGCGATGGACATAGCAAAACAGGGAAATCAGCGACAGATGTGTCTCAACGAGGGGCGCAGTCCGATTCCGTCACGGAATTCGAGATTCTGACCGGACCGCCGAGGCCGAGATAACGGCTGAGAGATGACATGCGGCGAAGTCGCGCTGGGCATCTTGCCTTTGCGAGCCAGTAGGTTGCTAAATCACGCCGACATTTCTGGGCGAGGCATTTGCATGGCCGGCTATAGAACCGGACGCCCCCTGCCGACCGTGGCCGGCTTTGCTGCAAGGCACGCATTTGCCGCGCTGCGCAAGCATGGGGTCGCCGCCACCCCGCTACTCCACCGGGCAGGGTTGTCAGAGCTCGACCTCGCGGCTGAAGGCGACAGTTCCCGTCGCATGCCGGCGATTGCGCAGGCCAAGTTCCTGGACCTCGCCGCAGAGGCGATGGACGACAGCGCCTTCGGCCTTCACCTCGCCGGTCAGATTGATCCGCGCGACGCCGGCATCTTCTTCTATGTCGGCTCAGCAGCTCGCGACGTCGGCGAGGCTCTGGCGCTCTACTCCAGATACAGCCGGATCATGAACGAAGCGGCCCGCCTGAAATTGACCCCAACGCCGGGCGGCACAGCCGCTGAGATCGAGTTTGCCGGCCTTCCAAGGTATGCCGCGCGGCATAATATCGAATTCATCCTGGGGTGCGTCAAGACGGCGCTGCGTGTGGTCACAGGCCGAAACGTCAGCCCGACGACCGTCGCTTTCGGCCATAGCCGCAACTCCGATGTGCGCGAGTTCGAGCGGTTCTTCGGCTGCCCGGTGGAGTTTGGCGCGCAAACCAATCTGCTCGAACTTTCGCACGACGTCCTCAGAACTCCGCTTACGACCGCGGATCGGAAACTCCTCGATGCGATACGGCCCTTTTGCGATATGGCTGCGAAAGAACGCGATACGGAAGTGGGGACGTTGCGCGCCGCGGTGGAGAACGAAGTCGAGAGGCTGCTGCCAGATGGCAAGGCGCAGGTGCAAACCATCGCGAAGAATTTGGCCTTGAGCGTTCGGACCCTTTCGCGCCGGTTGAGCGACGAGGGCGTGACCTACGCCGACGTGGTCGATCAGTTGCGGCGAAGCCTCGCGCTCCAGTATCTCAAGGAGCCGGACATGTCGCTCTCACAGATCTCGTGGCTGCTCGGCTACGAGGGATCGACCTCGTTCAACCATGCATTCAGGCGTTGGACGGGGCGCTCGCCCTCCGCTGCGCGTAATGAGAAGCGGCTTTCGCCGCCATCGGCCTGACAGTCGCCCGCCACGAGCGACAACGACTGTCCTGTTCTTGGAGAGCGCGGTCGAAGTGGCCTGCATGAGCAAGCGATTGGCGTGGAAAAGCAAAGCGTGCGGCCCTCCACGAACTAAATGTGACGCTCAGAAAGTCGATCGTGGCCGTGCCATTTGGCGAGGCGCGACACGAAGGAGGCAGCGCGATGACCCGCAAGACCATTGATTACACGCGCCTCGGCGTCGAGGCGTGCGAAGCCTTCACGGAAGGACCTGACTCATTTCGCGACTTCGTCCGCATGATCCTGTCCATTGCGGCCCCGCTGCATGTGCTTCAAACGGCAATGCGCGAGCCAGAACCGCCCAATTCGTTCACCCCGCTGTCTGAAACGAGACATTGACCGAGCGAAGCTCGCGCGCCGCTTCGGTGTTCTGGCCCCGATCGATGCGCATTCCGCTAACGCCGACCTGACGCCGGGCCAGGGCGCTCACCGCCCTGGCCCGCCGAGCCGCGTCTGAGATGACGAGGGGTTGGCGAGAAAAGGCAGATATCTGGCGCGCGTTCACAGGCCGCCCGTCGCCCCTAGCGGGTATTTGACGTCGCTGACGGCCAGCAGCGTCGTCATGGGCCGGGGACACCTCATTGAAACTTGAACTGAACGATCAGGAGCGCCGAGCGGTCAGCAGGTCTCTTGCTGAACGCAAGGCGCTCCTGATCGAGATGGCGGGAGACACGACGCAATCTCGAGATGCGCGGCGGGGAGGGTCGATTGAGTTAGCGGCCATTACCGCGGTCTTGCGAAAACTGCTCTCCTTGCGCTCCCTGAAGGGGGATTTAAATCGAAATGAGAAGCCCTGAGCGATGAAGTAAACTTCCGCCAATATTCCGACATCCGAGAGAATTCGTGCCGCAATGTCGGCCGCTCATCCGCTACGTAAATGTCTTTTGGACGGCTTCGAGTTTGCTGCCTTACAAAACGGTGTTGCAGAAATTGCCTTTCGCAGCGCGACCGGCCAGCACTTGCCACTCGCCGTTGGGGAAGGCGCGCTTGAGCCAAGCGCGCCCTACAGGCCGCGCCCGCGAGTTTGCCCCGATGACAATTTTTGACCGACGTCCCTCCGCTCTCTCGATCACCGCGATCCAAACCGTTTCTTGGCCGCGTCGGTCACAGGCGTATACAGGCCTACGAGCGTCCCTTCGGGATCGCGGAACTGAGCCGCGCGGTTGCCCCAAGGCATCATCTTCGGCTCAACCACGACATCCACCTCGTCTTTCAGCCTGGCGAACTCGGCGTCCACGTCATCGACCTGGAACTCGAGGATGGCGGTGCGGTTTGATGCGGGCTCCGCGCTGCCTTCCTTGAAAATCGACACCGTCTCCGCGCTGCCGATCGCGAGCGTCGCCGCCGGAGTAACGATTTCGGCGAACACGGGCGCTAGCCACTCCGCCGTTTGACCCGTCACCTTCTCGTAGAAACTGACAAGGCCTTTGATGTCGCGGGCGACCAGACGTGTGGAGGCGAACTTCATGTCTTTGTGCTTTCTTTTCCAAAGAGGCCCCGAGGCCGATGATGGACATGTATCCTTGGCCTGCTGCCAGCATGGTGTCAGCAACAGTCAGCCGGATGCGCGCCGCGACCGCCTGTTTCGGATCGCGCGGACATGATACGCACGCTCCATATTCGCCCTCGCGCGCGCTCCGCCCCCAATCGCCGGTCAAAGCTTCACCTGCGTGAGCCTCCACTTGACCGCTGGCGGTGGTCGTGTTCCCAAAGCGGGCTTCTTACGGAACTGGAATCCCTGTGGCCGACACCGCTCCGCAATCCCCGCAATTCTCGCTGGCGAAGGACAGGATCAAGATCCTGCTGCTCGAGGGCGTCAACGACAGCGCGGTCGAATTGATGCAAGCCGCCGGCTATTCCAGCATCGAGCGACTTCCGAAAGCGCTCGAGGGCGAGGCGCTGCGCGAGGCCGTCAAGGGTGTGCACATGGTCGGCATCCGCTCGCGCACGCAGATCGACGTCGGGGTGCTCAGCGCCGCCGATCGGCTGTTCGCGATCGGCTGCTTCAACGTCGGGACCAATCAGGTCGACGTCGACGCGGCGGGCCTGATCGGCGTGCCGGTCTTCAATGCGCCCTTCTCCAATACCCGCAGCGTTGCCGAACTGGTGATCGGCGAGATCGTCATGCTGTTGCGCCGGGTCGCGCCGCGATCCGTCGCAGCCCACGCCGGCGGATGGGACAAGTCGGCGACCAACAGTCACGAAGTGAGGGGCAAGACGCTCGGCATCGTCGGCTATGGCAACATCGGCTCGCAGCTTTCGTATCTTGCCGAAGCGATGGGAATGCGGGTGATCTTCTACGATCACACAAACAAGCTCCGCCACGGCAACACCGAGCCGACGGCCAGCCTTCGGGACTTGCTGGCCCAGAGCGACGTCGTCAGCCTTCACGTGCCGGAAACGCCGGCGACCGCCGGCATGCTCGGCGCCGCCGAAATTCAGGCGATGAAGCCGGGGGCCTATCTGATCAACAACAGCCGCGGCACGGTCGTCGACCTGGAAGCCCTTGCGACCGCCCTTCGGGAAGGACGGCTTCGCGGCGCCGCGATCGACGTTTTCCCGGTCGAACCGCGTTCGAACGCGGAAAAATTTCACTCGCCGCTCCAGGGTCTGGACAATGTCATCCTGACCCCGCATGTCGGCGGCTCGACCGAGGAGGCGCAGGAACGCATTGGCGTCGAAGTCGCACGCAAGCTGGTCGAATACAGCGACGGCGGCTCGACGATGGGAGCGGTCAACTTCCCCCAGGTGCAACTGCCGATCCGCCCGCTCGGGACGCGGTTTATCCAGGTCCAGCGCAACGTGCCTGGCATGCTCGGAAAGCTGAACGAGCTGTTCGCCGGCCACGCGGTCAACATCGCCGCTCAATATTACGAAACCAACAGCGATATCGGCTACGTTGTGCTGGACGCCGACGCTTCCGCGGCGGACAGCCAGCGCATTCTGACGGAAATCCGTGCGCTGGAAGGCACGATCCGCGCCCGGCTGGTGTACGAGCGTCGGAGCTGAGAGCGCGCGGCGCGGACCTGCGGCGGCAGGTCTGATCTCCGGCGATTGCCGGGGCCGGCGAATTTTGCTTGAAGGGCCGACGCGCGCGGCGCGCAACGAACAGGCGCAGATGACGAGCGCAGACAACGACAACAAAGACCCCGGCCCGGGCGCCCTTACCCACATCGGCGTCGAGGGCGAGGCGCGCATGGTCGACGTCGGCGCCAAGCCCGCCTCGAGCCGCGTCGCGGTCGCCGAGGGGCGCGTGCGCATGGCCGCGACGACGCTCGCGACCGTCCTCGCCGGCGACGCGAAGAAAGGCGACGTGATCGGGGCGGCGCGGATCGCCGGGATCATGGCGGCCAAGAAGACCTCCGAGCTCATTCCGCTGTGCCATCCGATCGCTCTGACCAAAGTGGTCGTCGACATTTCCCCGGACGAGTCCCTCCCCGGCCTCAAGGTGCGCGCCCAGGCGCACTGTGTCGGGCCGACCGGCGTGGAAATGGAGGCGCTGACCGCGGTGTCCGTGGCCTGCCTCACGATCTACGACATGGCCAAGGCGATCGACCGCGGCATGAGCGTCGAGAGCGTACGGCTGATCGAGAAGCGCGGCGGCAAATCGGGCGAGTGGCGGGCGGAGGAGCCAAATCCATGAGCGCGTTGATCAGTGTCGAGGAGGCGCTCGCGCGCGTGCTGGCCTCGGCCGGAGCCCCGCTCGGCGAAGAGCAGGTCGCGCTCGAGGAAGCCTTCGGCCGGGTGCTGGCGCGCGACGTGGCCGCGCTGCGCACCCAGCCGCCCTTTGTCAATTCGGCCATGGATGGCTACGCGCTGCGCGCCGCCGATACGGCGAGAACGCCCGCGTCGCTCCGCGTGATCGGCGAGGCGGCGGCGGGGCGCGCCTTTCCTGGCGAAGTCGGTGCGGGCGAAGCCCTACGCATCTTCACCGGCGCCCCCATCCCCTACGGCGGCGACGCCGTCGTGATTCAGGAGGACGTGCAGCGCGTGGGCGATCGGATCACGATCTCCGCCTCCGCGACTGTTGGCGACAATCTACGCCCAGCCGGACTCGACTTCACCGAGGGCGAAGTCTTGCTTCGCGCCGGGCGCCGGCTGACCCCACGCGACGTCGCGCTGGCGGCGGCGGCCAACCACGCCACGCTGCCGGTCCGACGTCCGGCGCGGGTTGCGATCCTCGCCACCGGCGACGAACTGATCGCGCCCGGCGGAACACTCGGCCCGTCGCAGATCGTCGCATCGAACAATTTCACCGTGGCCGGGATCGTCGAGGCCTGCGGCGGCGTCCCGATCGACCTCGGCATCGCCCGCGACGACATGGGGGCGCTCGACGCCGTGATCCGCGAGGCGCTCGACGCGGACGTCGACGTTTTCGTGACTCTCGGCGGCGCTTCGGTCGGCGACCACGATCTCGTCCAGAAGGCGCTGGTCGCGGCCGGCATGGAGCTCGGATTCTGGAGGATCGCCATGCGTCCGGGGAAGCCCTTGATACACGGCCGCCTCGGCGACCTGATCGTCCTCGGCCTGCCGGGCAACCCGACCTCGTCCACGGTCTGCGCGATCCTTTTCCTCAGGCCGCTGCTCATGGCGCTCCACGGCGAGCCCGACCCGGGCGCCGACCCGACCCGGCCTGCCCGTCTCGCCGTGGACATGAAGGCCAACGGCCCACGCCAGGATTACGCGCGTTGCGCGCTCGCCCGCGACGCCGACGGCGTCCTGATCGCGACCCCGGCGAAGGCCCAGGATTCGTCGCTGGTCAAGGTGATGGCGCGGGCCGACGGGCTGATCGTTCGGCCGCCGCATGTGGGCCCGGCGAAATCCGGCGATCCCTGTCGGGTGATCGTTTTCGACGCGCTGGGGCTGTAGGGGGCTGCTCGGGAACGGAGACCAGCGCGGAGGCGGAGAGGGCGGAGACGCCCAGTCAAAGGGGGGCCGGAGAATGGACCAAACGGAAGCCCCGCCCGACCCGGATCAGGCGCGCGGTCTTGCGCCGCTGACGCTCCTGGCGCTGATCGCGGGCGCGGCCACGGGCATCGTCGGCGTCGCGTTCCGGCTGTCGCTGGAAGCCGCCGACCGCCTGCGCGATCTCGTGATCGCGCGCGCCGAGGCCGCGCCGGTTCCGGGCTTTGTGATCGTCGTGCTCGCCTGCGGCGTCGCTTCGCTTGTCGCGGCCTGGCTCGTGCGCCGGTTCTCGCCGAACGCCGCCGGCAGCGGCATTCCGCATGTCGAGGCGGTTTTGCGCTTCGGGCTGCCGCCGGCGCCCTATTCGCTCGCGCCGGTCAAGTTCGTCGGCGGCGTGCTGGCGATCGGCGCGGGCCTGGCGCTCGGCCGCGAAGGACCGACGGTGCAGATGGGGGCGAGCCTGGCCCACCTGATCGGACGCGCGTTCGGTCTCCCCTGGCGCGACTGCCGCGCCCTTCTGGCTGCGGGCGCAGGCGCGGGCCTCGCCACCGCCTTCAACGCTCCCCTCGCTGGCGCAGCCTTCGTGCTCGAGGAGCTGGTCCAAGCCTTCGATCCGCGCATCACAGTCGCCGCCATCGCCGCTTCGGCGACGGCGATCTCCGTCGTCCGGGCCGCGCTCGGCGACCGGCCCGATTTCCTTGTCCCCGCGCTGCCGAACGTTCCGGTCGCGGCGCATCCGCTGTTCTTCCTCCTCGGGGCGGCGGCGGGCCTCGCCGGGGTCGCCTATAACCGCGCGCTGGTCGGCGCGACCTCGGCGGTCGAGCGGGTTCCCCTGCCGGTCGAGGCGCGCGCCGGGTTGATTGGTTTGGGGGTCGGCGCGCTCGGCTTCGTCTGGCCCGGAATCATCGGCGGCGGCGACCCGATCACCGCGGGCGTTCTCGCCGGCGGGCAGCCTGTGACGCTGGTGACGGTGATGTTCGTCGTCCGCTTCGGCCTTAGCGCGATCTCCTACGCCGCGGCGACGCCCGGCGGCTTGTTCGCGCCGCTCCTTGTGCTGGGCGCCCAGCTCGGCTTTCTGTTTGGCGCCGCCTGTCATTCAGCGTTTCCCGGTCTCGACGTCCCCGGAACGTCCTTTGCGCTGGTCGGCATGGCGGCGTTGTTCGCAGGCGCTGTGCGGTCGCCGCTGACGGGATTGGTGCTGGTCAGCGAGATGACCGGCAACGTCACGCTGTTGCTGCCGGCGCTCGAAGCCTGCGCCTTTGCGATGCTTGTGCCGACGCTCGTGCGCAACGCGCCGATCTACGACACCTTGCGCGAGACCCTGCTGCGGCGGGCCCGCGGCGCGGCGCGCTAGAGCAAGATGATTTTTGGACGATTCCTCCGGCGCTCCCATCCGACCGCCGGCTACGCGTCGCTTTCCACGCGTTAGGGAAGGGAATACCAGCGACGCCTTGCAACCCGGCAGCATCGGTCTGGCGCCCTTGTTTTCGGCCGCCTGATAATTCCCTGATCCGCACCGAAAGCGCCCGTTCGTTCCCTGTTTTTGGCGCTTGAAATTCCCTGTTCCGCGCCCGCGAGAGCCCGCAACCGTCGGGTTGTAAGACCGTCAACGCTATGACATTGCACGACTTTCCGAATCGAGCGCCGACCGCGCCGCAAAAAAAATTCCCTGCTAGCAGGGAAACCGGATCGTCGGCGGCGGACCGGGAGCGCGACGATTTTTTGCCGGGATGCTCGATCATTGGCCCTTCTCAGCCGCCCAAAGGCCGGCGTCGCGGGCCGCCGCCCGGCCGGGGCTGGGCTCAGTAGAGGACGCCGAGGACCGCCTTCGAAAAGGCCCGCACGCGCGCCGTCTTGTCGGCCTCGTCGAGACCGGACGCATTGGCGACGCCCGGGCAGTAGGCCGTGATCAGGTAGTTGGCGATCTCGGCGGAGCCGGCGGTCGGGTAGCGCTTGCGCAGCCCATCAATGATGGCCGGGATCTGAGCCGTCACGTCAGCGCCTGTCAAAACCTGCGAGAGCTCGTCAATCTGAGCCGGCGTCTCGGTGATTGCGCCCGGCTGACTCCGCGGCGGCGGTTCGGGGCAGTCGAGCGCCCGAGCCGAGACGGCGAGACCGACAAGACCTGCGGCCGCCAGCCACGCCGCGCCGGCGCGCGCGATCGCGCGTTTGGTCATCCAGCCCCTCCTGATCCTCCCAACGGCCGCCGAGCGCCCGCCGCGGTCAGTACCAGCCGGGCGCCAGCGGCCCCCAGGCGCCGCCCCAGTCGTTGATGGCCGCCATGTTGAGCTCGGCGGTCGTCTCCTGCATCTGGGCGATGTTGTTGGCGGTCCGGATCTCCTGATATTGCTGATAGGCGGCCGGGCTGCCGACGAAGGCGCAATTGCAGCCCGCGGCGTCGGCGTAGATGTAAACCGGCCCTTTCTTGCGCTGGGCGAAGACGATCGTGTTTTGCGGCAGGGCCTGAAGCTTGGCGACCCGCTCGGGCGTGTCGGCCTGAAGCCGGACGAAACCGGCGGCGGACAGCTGGCCTTCCTTCTCCTGCGCGCCGACGCTCGCGCATCCGGCCACAGCCACAAGCGCCGCCGCGCCAGCAAACAGCGCGATGTTCCGACCGATCACGAGCCCCTCCGCCTTCTTGAAATGGGCCGCGAACTTGGCCTGCCCCCCGGGGCGAGTCAATCACGCGAAGCAAGGTTTTCCTGGCCGCTCACCGGCCGCGAACCCAGTAGGCGCTTCTCGGTGGAGGGTGCGCCTCAGAGCCGTGCGCCGACGATCGCCCGCCAGAAGCCGCTGAAACCGAGCTCGAAGCCGACGATCGAATAGTCGAGGTCGATCGCATCCATCACTTCATAGGCGGAATTGTTGCAGATCGAGAAGATGATCAGTCCGTCCTTCGACACGTGATGGCGCGCCTGCCGCAGGTAATTTTCGGTGATCAGCCCGTGCGGATCGCACAGGCTGTATTTCTCGATGTCGTTCTCCGGAGTCTTGTCGATCATCGGCGTGTTGAACACGATGAGGTCGAATTCCCCTTCCTCGATCTTCTCGAACAGGTCGGACTGGAACGCCGTCAGGCTCAGCCCGTTGAGCTCGGCGTTGTCGAGCGTCGCCTGGACAGCGATCGGCGAGATGTCGGTGGCGACCGTCTTCGAGGTCCAGTTGGCGGCGATGTAGAGCGACATGATGCCGCAGCCCGCGCCGATCTCGAGCGTCTTCTTGATCCGCGTCTGGTCCATCGCTTTGATGTTGCGGATAAAAAACTCAGAGCTCGAGTCGGGAAGCGGATGATAGACCCCGGCCGGCACGTCGATCACGAGGCCGTCGGTGAGGATGCGCTCGGGCACCGCCTGACGGCGCACCAGCGCGGCATGGGCGGCGGCGATGTCGAACGCCGAAGTGTTAACCAGCGCAGCGAGGCCCAGCTTGCGCAAAACGGACGCCCGCGCGCCGACCCGATACTGAATGTTCATGGCGTTCGCCTCTGACGGATTGGCGCGCGTTCCCCACCCCCTTAGGCCCATTCACGACGGAACAAAAGTCCGCCGCAGAGTCCTTCGTTTTACGCAAGCAGCCCGCGAACGGTTCACGCTTCCTTTCCGCGCTCGCTCTCGTGCCAGTCCGACAACAGCCAGTGCGACAGCGCGGTCAGAACGACATGAATTGTGATGCCCGCCACCGAGATCAAGAGGAGAGCCGCAAACATTCTCGGGATATTGAGCCGGAATCCCGATTCGACGATGCGGTAAGCGAGGCCCGAGCCCTGCCCGGCCGAGCCGGCGGCGATCTCGGCGACGATGGCGCCGATCAGCGCCAGGCCCCCGCTGATCCGTAGCCCGGCAAGAAAATAAGGCAGCGCGGAGGGGAGTCTGAGCAGCATGAACTGCTGCAGGCGCGAGGCGCGGTACATCGTAAACAGCTCGACGAGATTGCGGTCCGCCGACGACAGGCCAAGCGTGGTGTTGGCGAGCAGCGGAAAGAACGCCACCAGAAAGGCGCACACCAGCACAGCGACGGTCGGGTTCAAGTAGATGAGCAAGAGCGGCGCGATGGCAACGATCGGCGTCACCTGCATCGCGACCGCGAACGGGTAGAACGCGCGTTCCACCAACCGCGATTGGGCGAAAATGACCGCCAGCGTCACGCTGCCGATCACCGCCGCGAGCAACGCCTTCAGCGTGATCGACAGCGTCACCCAAAGCGAGCTCGACAGCGTCGGCCAGTCGGTGAACAGCGTCGCGATTATGACGCTCGGCGCCGGCAGGAGATAGGGTGGGATGGCGAAGTATCGCACAAGGCCTTCCCAGGCGAGAAGGCCACAGCCAAGGGTAAAGGCGGGAACGGCGTAGCCGACAATATCGTCGCGGGTCATTGCGGCGCCTCTTTCGGCGGGTCCTCGCCCATGGCCTCGTGCAGCGCGTTGGAGGTGCGCCGGCAGGTCTCGGCATAGGTCGTGGTGAGGCGAAAGCCTTCCCGCCGGATCGGCGGCCCCTCGACCGTGATCTCGGCGAACGCCCGCCCGGGACGGGCCGCCATGACAACAATACGGTCGGCCAGATAGACGCTCTCGAACACCGAATGGGTGACGAACACGACCGTCGCATTGAGCGACGCCTGCAAATCCGCCAGATCGTCGTTGAGCTTGACGCGGGTGATCTCGTCGAGCGCGGCGAACGGCTCGTCCATCAGCAGCACCTGCGGCCGAGTGACGAGCGCACGGGCGATCGAGACGCGCATCTTCATGCCGCCCGACAGCTGGCGCGGATAGGCCTTGGCGAAGCCGCTGAGCCCGACCTGCGCCAGCGCCTCCTCGATCCGGGGCCGCGCCTTGTCCTTCGAAATCCCGGCGAGCCGCAGCGGCAGCCAGACGTTGGCGAAGACGTCCGACCACGGCATCAGCGTCGGCTCCTGGAAGACGAAACCGAACTGCGGACGTTCACAGCTCCACTCGATTTTCCCTCGGGTCGGCTCGGTCAGTCCGGTGAGAAGCCTGAGCACGGTCGACTTGCCGCATCCAGACGGCCCGAGCAGCGATAGAAACTCGCCCGTGCGAATCTCGAGATCGAGCCCCGTCAGCGCCGTGACCGAGTTCGAGAAGACTTTGTCGACCTTCTTGAAGGTCGCCAGCGCCGGCGCGCGCGACTTTGACAGCGCCGGACCGCCTGCCGACGGAAATGTGACGACCTTGGTCATGCCCGAACTCGAGCCGAAATTTGCAAAATGCTCGCCGAGGAGCTATGGCGCGGCGGCTTCCAACCGACCGCCCTCATCGGGGTCTCCGGCAGCTCCCGATTTGGCGCGCCGTGCGCGTCGCTCGATTTCCCGCCCATCGTCTTCCTGGCTACGTCCCTTCGGACGATTTTTCCGACTTGACCGTTCACCAAAGTTTACCGGGGTCCATCGTGACGGTCAAACGACCGGCTCCCGGGCGTCCGCCCGCCGACAGACCGGGCGCGAAGCGCCGCTTGACGACGCAGTCCGGCCCGTGCGATCCGCGGGCGGCGTCAGACGACGGGGTTCGGATTCGATGGCCAAAGACTACGTCGCCGACAATCTCGAAACGCCCGGACTCGACCGGCTGTTCCCCAATATGGCGGAATTTGACCGAAGCGTGTCGACCTGGCCTTGGCTCCGGCGCGACATCGACCACCCTTACCGGGCGGACCGGCGCAACCCGATCGTCGGGTTCATCAACCGCGACGAGGCCTCGATCCTGTTTGCCAGCGCACGCCTGTTCGCTGGCCGGGCGGGGCTCGAGATCGGCGCGTGGCGCGGCTGGTCGACCGCCCATCTCATCACCGCAGGCCTCGGCTCCCTTCATGTCGTCGAACCCCTGCTGGCGGACCCCGACTGGCGGTCCGAATTCGAAACGGTCGTTCGCTCCGCAGGCGGCGAAGCAACGACCGTGCTTGTTCCGGAGCCCAGTCCAGAGGCGGTGGTCCGACTCGGCGAAGCCGGCCGCCGCTGGTCCTTCGTCTTCATCGACGGCGACCACGACGGCGAGGCGCCCACGCGCGACGCGCTCGCCTGCCTGCCCTATCTCGAGCCAGCGGCGATGGTCCTCTTCCACGACCTCGTCTCGCCGTACGTGGCCAAGGGCCTGCGCGCGCTCGAGGCGGCGGGCTGGAGCGTGATCGCGTATCAGACAGCGCAGATGGTCGGGGCCGCGTGGCGCGGCGACGTTGCGCCGGTAACCCACACGCCAGACCCGACGCAGACATGGAGCGTGCCGGATCATCTGATCGGGATCCCGATCGCCGGAACCTTTGGGGGCTGAGAAGCCTTACGGAGAGGGAGAACAGGATGGTTGCGAGTTCTCGTTCGCAAGGCCCTTTTGACGGCGGCCGCGTTCGCCGCGCCCGCGGCGCCGGCGCTCGCCGACGACGCCCAGATCGCGCGCGGTAAGTACATCGTGTCGATCTCGGGCTGCTCCGACTGCCACACGCCGGGCGGCATGCTCGGCAGCCCGGACATGAAGCGCTACCTCGGCGGCTCGGACGTCGGCTTCTCCATCCCAGGCCAGGGCGTGTTCGTCGGCAGCAACCTGACCCCCGATGCCGAGACGGGCCTCGGCAAATGGACTGCCGACCAGATCGTCACCGCGATCCGCAAGGGCAAGCGGCCCGACGGCAGCGAACTCAGCGGCGTGATGCCCTCGGCCTCCTTCGCCCATCTCACGGACGAGGACGCTTTCGCCGTCGCGGCCTTCCTCAACAGCCTGCCGCCGGTCAGCAACAGGATCGTGTCCTACAAGTCCTCGGACAAGGTGCCGATCGCCGTCTCCGCCGTTCTTCCGCCGGACGTCTACAACGCGCTGCCAGCGTCGCAGAAGTAGGCGCCGCGCCGTCTGCCCGCCTGGGGAAGCGGGATTCACGCATTCGAAGGACGGGCGCCCCCCTTCCGCGGCCTGCTGGGGAACGTAGCGCGAAGCGCCGGATGGGGTATCGTCCGCCGCCGCAACTTCGGGTCCGATTGCTCGACCTCCCGTCCAAGCCTTAATCGAATTATCCCTGCCTTCCACACCCATCAGGCCCTCCGGGCCACCTTCCCCGTTTCGCGGAGAAGAAAGCGCGACGGCTGGAAGAATGAATGAATGTCGTAGGCTTGGAGGCGAGGCGGATCTCCGCGCGCGTCAGTTCTTTGGCCGAAGATCGAGCCCAACGCCCTTGTTGACGAACTGCAGCGTATAGGCCTGCTTGAAGTCGATGCCGGGCTTGACGACCCCCGCCTTGACCATCTTGTCATAGAAGTCCTGCCAGCGTTTGTCGCTCATGGCGCCGATGCCCTTGGTCAGCGAGTTGCCCGAGTTGACGATGCCGTATTCCTTGAGCTTGGCGATCGAGAAGGCGATCTGCTCGTCGGTCAGCTCCGGATTTTCCTTCTTGATCGCGGCGTTCGCCTTGGCATTGTCGCCGTAAAGGTAGTGATACCAGCCGATGGCCGAGGCGCTGACGAATCGCTGGACGAGATCCGGGCTTTTCTCGACGATCTCGCGGCGCGTCATGATCTGGGTCGCATAGGTGTCGTAGCCATAGTCGGCAAGCAAAAAGGTGTTCGGGGCGAAATGACCCTCGCGCTCGACCTCGAACGGCTCCGAGGTGATATAGCCCTGCTGGATCGAATTGTGGTCGACGATGAACGGCGCGGAGTTGAAATTATAAGGCTTGATGTTTTCGTCCTTGAAGCCCCAGGCGACCCGCATCCAGGCCCAGAAGGTGTTGATCGCGCCCGCGCTGACAAAGGCTGGATTAGCCTTCGGCAGGTCCGTCCACTTGTCCAGCCCGACGCCGGGATGGGACATGAAGCATTGAGGGTTCTTCTGGAAGTCGGCGGCCACCGTGACCGTCGGGATGTTGTTTTGCGCGTTGAGGAAATCGCCGATCATGTCGCCGCCCATGAAGAACTCGATCTTGCCGGCGATGAGCAGCATGCCGCCGTTCGAGCTAGGGCCGCCCGGCAGGATGGTGACGTCGAGACCGTATTTCTCGTAGGTGCCGTCGACCAGCGCCTGATAATAGCCGCCGGCCTCCGGGTCGGCGAGCCAGTTGGTGCCGAACGTCACATGGTCGAGCGCCAGGGCCGGCGCGGCGAGACCGAGGGTTCCGAGCAGGCCGGCGATGATCGCAACGCGCATTCGAGAAGTCTCCTTACTTTCATACCGGAGGCGCCGAAACGCTTGCGATGCCTCCCCGTTTCTCTCCGGAGAGATGGCGCTCGCCGCCCGGTTCCGGCCGAACGGCGCTCTGCGAACCCCCCTGCAAAGCGCTACCATACGAACCCGATTCGCTCCCGTCGATTCCTAAGTTCACGCATTCGTGTTCCGGCCCCCTGCCGGCCCGACGCTTTCCCATCGGAGACCGCAGCATGCGCATCTGGATCAAGGACCCGCTCGCGATCCTCGCGCCCGAAGCCGAGCGCGGAATCGTCGTCGACGGCGCGGAGATCGTCGAATGCGTCCCGCGCGGACGGTCGCCGACGCAACCCTGCGGAACGCTGTTCGACGCCTCCCGCTATGTCGTGCTGCCGGGTCTCGTCAATGCGCACCACCATTTCTACCAGACGCTGACCCGCGCCCACCCGGCCGGCGAGGGCAAGGACCTCATCCCCTGGCTCGTGGCGATGGAGCGCGTGTGGGACCGGATGACGCCCGAGGCGCTCAGACTCGCGGTTCGCATGGCGCTCGTCGAACTCCTGATGTCGGGCTCGACGACCGCGGCCGACCACCACAACCTCTATCCGCCCGGCCTCGAGGACGCCGTCGACATCGAGGTCGAGGAGGCCAAAGCCCTCGGAATGCGGATGACGGTGACGCGCGGCTCGATGGGCATTTCGGAAAAGGACGGCGGCCTGCAGCCGGATTCGATCGTGCAGAGCGCAGATGCGATCCTGGCCGACAGCGAGCGCGCGCTGAAGGCCTACCACGACCCCAACCCGGGCGCGATGCTTCGGGTCGCGCTCGCCCCCTGCTCGCCGCTCGCCGTGCCGCGGCGGGTCATGACGGAATCGGCCGCCCTCGCCGAGCGCTACGACGCGCGCCTGCACTGCCATCTCTGCCAGTCGCCAGACGAGGACGCCTACGCGATGCAGACCTTC
Source organism: uncultured Alphaproteobacteria bacterium (assembly GCA_963822215.1). GTDB lineage: Bacteria > Pseudomonadota > Alphaproteobacteria > Rhizobiales > Beijerinckiaceae > Roseiarcus. Next base: position 615,627 of record CAWGGX010000009.1, on the reverse strand, counting down.
GGCAAGCGCTCGGTCGACCTCCTCGAGGACGCCGGCTGGCTCTCTCCGCGGACCTGGATCGCGCACGGCGTCCATTTCACCGACGACGAGATCGGCCGGCTTGGCCGCGCCGGCGTCGGCGTCGCCCACCTGCCGGCCGCCGACATGGCGTTCGGGGTTGGGATCTGCCCGACCCGCGAACTGGAGGCGGCGGGCTCGCCCGTCGGCCTCGGCGTCGACGGGTCGGCCTCGAACGATTCCTCCAACATCATGGAGGCCGCGCGCCATGCGCTGATGCTTCAGCGCCTGCGCTACGGGCACGCCGCCGTCGGCCCGTACGACGCGCTTCGCTGGGCGACGGAGGGCGGCGCGCGCTGCCTCGGCCGGGACGATATCGGCCGCATCGGCGCCGGGATGCAGGCCGACCTCGCGCTCTACCGGCTCGACGAGCCGCGCTTTTCGGGGGCGCAGGACCCGATCGCGGCGCTGGTCCTGTGCGGCGCGCATGCGGCCGATCGGGTCATGGTCGCCGGCCGCTGGCGGGTCATCGACGGCCGGCCGGAAGGGGTGGACCTCGACGACTTGATTGCCACGCACGAGGCGGCGGCGAAGGCGTTTGCGTGAGCCGAGCCGGGGCCAGCGCCATTCCGAATTCCCTGCTAGCAGGGAATTTTTCCAAGGCCCGATCCGCGCCCGCGCCGAAAACTGTCGCAATTTCAGATATTTCTCGGCGTACAATCCGCCGGTTGCGGCTCCCGACGCCCACCAGAACAGGGAATTTGCGACGTGCTTAACAGGGAATTTTCCGCCTGTTCGGCGCCGGAACGGGGAATTGAACAGGAATGGAAAAGGGAGGCGAAAATCCGCTTCGGCCGGGTTGCATTTCGCCGCCAATCACGCCGGAAGCCTCGACCCGCCTCCCCAGTCTCATAACCCCTTCGCCTTGAAGTACTTTAGTAACGTCCACACGGCGGCCTGCTGTTCGTCGTCCATGTCGTTCGGCTCGAGGTGCATGAGCAGGATCTCCGACGGCTTCCTGTCCCCGCTGCGCGATCCCTCCGCCTGAAGGAGCGGCGGCGCGGCCTCCGGCTCCCACGCGGGCGAAGGCGCCGCCGGGCGTTTCCGGCGGGGCGTCGGCGACCGCGGCTTCCGGCCCTTCATCACCCGGCCGCTGATCGGCACGCCGGCGTCGATTGCGGCGTAGAGGAAGAAGGTCACGCATTTCTGCACGACCGCGTCGGCCGCCGGAAACGCCTTCCGGAAGGCTTCGTTGAAATGGGAGGGCGTCGCGGACTCGAGGTCGATGGCGAAGATCGGGGCGTAGGTCGCCCGGAGCCGCTCGCGAAGAGCCTCCGTCCAGCGCCCCAACTCCTGCGCCTTGACGAGATCTCTCAAGGGCCCGGTCGGGCGCGCGTCGTCGTCGATCAGATCGAGGAAACGAAGCGCGTGCGTGAGCTGGGCGCCGACCACGCCGGAAAAGTGCGTCAGCACGCTGCGGTCGATGCGCGAGGGAATGCCGTTTACCCGCAGATCCTCGATGAACGTCTTGAACGTTCGGTATGACGTATAGGGCGGCGTTCTCGCCGCTCTCGCAGGGTCCGCGCCGCCCCGGGACATAACCGTCTCCCGCTTGTTCCGAATGCAGCTACGCCTATTCGCATCGAGCGGCAACTATACCGTATATGCGCGCCCAGCCGGACTGTTCGAAATGGGCTGTTGCGTCGAGACGCCTTTCGCTCAAGCCTATGATAAAGTTATTGATTGCTCCTGAATGGCAGGTCCCGCTTCGATTGTTCCGTCCTCAGGTCGGTCGACGAAGCGAATATTCGCCTTCGGGAGCGCCGAACCCTGGAGCTACGCGAATGCTGTGGACGGACGAAGCGGTCGAGACGCTGAAGAGGCTTGCAGTCGAGGGTTTCAGCGCGGCCGGCATCGCCGCGGCGCTGGGCGCCGAGTCGCGCAATGCGGTGATCGGCAAGGCGAGCCGGATCGGGATCAGGCTCAATGGCGACGGACGCGCCTCGGCGCGCGCGGCGGCTGAGGGCGCCCGGAACCCCGTCCCCGCCCCGCTTCCGAACGAGGTCCGGACGTCGGCATGGACCTTCGCCAACGCCGAGGTCGGGGAGATGCGGCGGGTGCGCTTTCGGGACATTTGGCATTTCGCCTGCCGCTGGCCGATCGGCGATCCGACGCAGGGCGATTTCGCCTATTGCGGGCTCACGCCGGCCGAGGGCCGCCCCTATTGCGCCGGGCACTGCCGGATCGCCTATCGCCCGCCGAACGCACGGGCGAGGCGAAGCCCGCATGAGCCACGACCATCCGGCCGCGTCGCACATTGGTGACGACGGCGCGGCTCACCCTTGTCCGGTCGACGCCGGGCGCCGCTTGTGATCAAAACCTGACACTTGGTTCCCACGCCGACGGGCCGGACATCGGCGCACGGGATGGCTCGAGTCGATGTTGAGCGGGCGTTGCGGATCGTTACGGTGGAGACTTGGCAGCCAACCAGCGCCTGCGGCGCGCCATTATGGATGAAAATGGTGGCGGCGCGGGCCGATTTGTCAGAGTCTTTGCGACGGGCGATCGTGCAAGGCTGACAAAACTGCGGTGGCTTGCGACCCCGATTGGCAGTCCGGCCCGGGCTGCATAGAGGTACCATTCTTTGTCGCCCCCGGGAACGGGGAGCACGCGTGGCAGTGTCTCGACTATACCTGCGGCGTCACGGTCGCCTTCCCCTGGATGGAGGCGAGGATGGAGGTCATCATTGAGCGGTGTTGCGGGGTGGACGTGCATCAGGAGACGGTCGTCGCCTGCGTCTTGATCGGCGCCCCGGGCGAGCGGCCGAGGAAGGAGATCAGGACCTTCCGGACGATGACGCGCGATCTGGAGGCGTTGCGGGACTGGTTGCAAGAGCTTGGGGTGACGCACGTCGGGATGGAGAGCACCGGCGTTTACTGGCGCCCGGTCTATGCCGTCCTCGAGGGGTGTTTCGAGCTGATCGTCGGCAACGCCCGGCACATCCGTAACGTGCCGGGTCGCAAGACCGATGTGAAGGACGCCGAGTGGATCGCCGATCTGGTCCGCCATGGGCTGATCGCCAAGAGTTTCGTCCCACCGGCGCCGCAGCGCGAGTTGCGCGAGTTGCTGCGCTATCGCCGCAAGCTGGTGGAGAGCCAGGCGGCCGAGCGCAACCGGCTCCTGAAGCTCCTGGAGACGGCCAACATCAAGCTGGCCAGCGTCGCCAGCGACGTCTTCGGGGTTTCCGGGCGCGCCATGTTGAAGGCTCTGATCGAGGGCGGCGCCTCGGCCGAGGCGATGGCGGACCTTGCCAGAGGGCAATTGCGCCGTAAGCGGGACGATCTGGTTCTGGCGCTCGAAGGGCGGATGGAGGAGCATCACCGCTTCCTCCTGGCGATGCAACTGCGCCGGCTCGAAGCCATTGAGGCCGACATCGCAGCGCTCGACCTGCGCATTGACGAGCGGCTCGAGCCCTATCGCGCGCCGCACACGCTCCTGATGCAGATTCCGGGCGTCGACTGGGTGGTCGCGGCCGTGCTGATCGCCGAGATCGGCGTCGACATGAGTGTATTCCTGAGCGTCTATCATTTGTCGGCCTGGGCGGGCGTCTGTCCCGGCAACCATGAGAGCGCCGGCAAGCAGAAGAGCGGCCGCGCCCGCAAGGGCAATGTCCATCTGCGCACCATGCTCGTCGGCGCCGCGATTTCCGCGGCGCGAACCAAGGGCAGCTATCTCAAGGACAAGTATCACCGCCTCAAGGCGCGCCGCGGCGCCTTGCGCGCAGCGCTCGCCATCGCTCACAAAATCCTCGTCTCCGCCTATCACATGCTCGCCAAAAACCTGCCCTATCGCGATCTCGGCGAAGCCTATCTCGACCAGATCAGCCAGACCCGAACCGTCGCCAACCTCAAACGGCGTCTCGAGCGCCTCGGCTACAACGTCACCCTCGAACCAAAGACCGTGCCCGCATGACCCCATATCCACGCTGAAGCCATTTTCGTGGCAGTTACGTCACAAAATCGCTGCCCGTTGCCAGGCCCGCGGAAGCGGGCGCCCACGGCGGGCGGGCGTCGCGATCCGCCGATCGGGGCCGCAGGCGGGCGCCAAGGCCCTGGATCCCCGCTTTTCCGCGGGGATGACAGGAGGGCGGTGAAGCATATAACAATTGCGATTTGTCTTTATCTTACGAATTGCGCGCGTCCAACTCGCACTCGACAGGCGGCGGCTCGGCGTGGGTCAGTTGGAGCGGCGGCGCGGGCAGCGGGAGCGGAGCGGCCGCCGGGGCCGGCAGTGCCGGGCGCGAGACGTCGGAAAGGCCATGATAGCGGTCGAGCGCCCGCACGACCTTCACCATTGGATTGATCGCCCGCAATTCGCCGCGGTCGAGCGAAGCGTCGGCGACCCGCAGGGCCTTGGTCAGCCGCGCGACCTGCAGTTGCGCGTAGCGCTCCGGCGCTTCTAGCCGGCGCTCGTCGAGCGCCCGGTCGATGTCGCGCCGGACGGTGCGGGGATCGACCTTGCGCAGCTCGGCGATCTGCTCGATCGACCATCCGGCCGCCAAGGCGTCGAACGAAATCTGGCGCACCGCGGCGCTGTGCTTGCGTCGCACCTTGGCCGCCGCGGTCCGCTTCGCCCGCCAGCCCGGCGCATCTGGCGTATCCGTCACAGGTCTGCTCTCCTCTCTGATCATCACAAGAGCATTATACGCAAATTTCCTTTTACCGAAACACTTTGCTCAGGTAATTTTTTACACATTTGATATTGCTGTCTTTTATGGCGCTTCGCGGGCGCCTCTCGCGCGCCAAATGCGGCGGACGGCGCCATGTCGGACCGATTGCGCCGATCGGCGTCGCCTGGAACCGCGATCTCTGATCGCGGCTGGCGCTGTCACCGACGTCGCCAACCGGGTCAAACCGCCGCGACGCGCATCCCATCGCAAGGCGGTCGCGCGAATGCACGCCAATCGACCAAAAATCCGCGGCCTTTCGACGCAGCAGCACTGGCTCCAAAGCGCCTACCGGGCCCATTTCGATGGTTTCGGCCATTGCGGCGCGCGAGCGCGCGAACTATGGTCCGCCGCGCTTTCCGCCGGGCCGCTTCGACGCCGGCGGCGGATTGGGGCGTCGCCAAGCGGTAAGGCAACGGATTTTGATTCCGTCATACGGAGGTTCGAATCCTCCCGCCCCAGCCATATAAATCAAGGCCTTACTGATCCTCACCTGACTCCTAGTGCGGATCTGGCTACCCTTGGGCTACCACGCGATACGCAGCCCCTGCCCCGCACTCGTGGGCGCAATCACGATCAAAACGATGCGTCGCTCTGGGTTGCCCCATAGTTGATTTCTCGCAATGTGTACTATGCGGCGTCACCCTCGATAATGCATCGCCCTTTCACGGCGAAAACACGGGTTCGAGTCCCGTTGGGCGCGCCAAGGAAATCAAGTGGTTAGCGGGGCGCAAGGAAGTTGGTGTCCTGTCTGTGTCCCGTCCGCGTTGTGGTTCCATATGACCAACCGCGAATGATGGCGAACGGGATCAGCGAACAGAGGGCCGTCGGGAAGACGCCGCATAGGTGCAACCGTAAGTCACTCGACCGGTCTTCAACGTCAGTCCCAGACAGAATCCAATAACACAGTAATATTCGGTTATATTATTTTCGGTGTCCAAAATATTCACTTGACGTTGCAGTATATTTATGCCATAATGATATTGTGGAAATTCGTTTGCGCGCCATGCGTCACCCATTCCCACACCATCGTGATCGCGTTCGCTTGTCGCGCGCGTTTCAACATCCGGACCCCCTGCGGGGTCCTTTTGATTCTCAAGGAGCTTATTATCCATGACGACGCCGACCCAACCAAAACCAACCCCCGTGCCCGCCATCCTCGTCTACGGAACGCCTAGCGGTCCCGCGTTGACGCAGGCCTCGTGGTTCCGCGCCGAAGACAAGGAGGCCGTCAAGGCCGCGGCCGAGGCGTTGAAGTTCTCCGTCATCGAACTGCTCACCGATGCGGATCGGGCTCTCGCCGCCGGGGCGCATGAGGGCGTCTTCAAGGGCAGCGGCCGGATGATCGTCGGCTCAGTGTCCGCGGAGGTCTATCGGCGGATCGAGGAGCACGTCCGCAAGGCGGCGGGCACCCCCGACACGTCGAAGCCGGACAGCGCCGCGGCGACGACGACGAAACCCGCGTCAGAACAAACCAAGAACTTGCCGATTCCCGCCTCAGCGGTGGCGCGCAAACCCGACCTCGCCAGCTCGCCCAATCCCTGGGCGGCGTTGCGGGTCGGCGCCAGAGTTCTGGCCGCCTACTGGAACGAGCAGCGGGAGTTCGAGGGCTTCAGGCTCGCCACCGTCAAGCGGATCGAGAACGGCGAGTTCACGCTGGAGTGGTTCGACACGCCGGAATATCCGGCGTTCAAGAGCGCGCCGAAAAATGTCGCCATTGCGCACCCCGAGTTCCGCGTCACGGGGAAGTAGCTCGAGCGGATGAAACCGCCACGACGATCATCATTGCCATCGCAAGGGGCGGCCTTCGGGTCGCCCCTCTTCGTTCCGCCCATGCCCATGAATCAGGCGCGGGCCATCCCAACCCCCAACGTCAAGAGACTGAAGCCATGACCTGCACCACCATGTCCAAATCCGAATCTATCCGCTCCCTCAACGACGCCTTCCGCCGCACCTTCGTCGGCGGGGCCGTGATGATAACCGCCGGCGTCGAAGCCATGCCGCTCGATCAGCGCCGCTCGCTGCTGGCGAAGGTCCGCAGCTTCGAGGCCTTCGGCGAAGACAACGATCCGCACGGCGAGCACGACTTCGGCGCGGTCGACGAGTGCGGCGTCCGCTACTTTTGGAAGCTGGATTATTACGACCGCGCCACCGAATTCGGCTCGCCCGACCCCGCGGATCCCGCCGTCACCACGCGCGTCCTGACCATCATGCGCGCCGACGAATACTGAACGCCCAGGGATCCGTCCCCGAGCGGCTGAACATTCCCCAACGCCCACCGCAATGGCCACGCCGCCGCATCGTCGGCGGCGCTGGCGTCATCATACCCAACAACCTCAGGAGACTATTCTCATGCCGGGCAAACAAGCCAAGGTCGTCACGCCCCCCATGCTGAAGCGCATGCTCCGCCACGTCTCGCGTTCCTCGTTCCCCGAGCGCGACCGCGCGATGATCCTGCTCTCGGTCAAAGCTGGCCTACGGGCCTGCGAGATCGCCGGCCTCGATTGGTCGATGGTCCTCGATGCGCAGGGGCGAGTGTCCGACACGATTCACGTCCGCGACATCATCGCCAAGAAGCGCCGGGGCCGCCGGATTCCCATGCATCCGGATCTGCGGCGCGCCCTCGAGAAGCTGGCGCTGACGGGTGAGCCGGTCGGCCCGGTGATCCGCTCCTATCGCGGCGGACACCTGACGGCGAACTCCGTCGTCAATTGGTTCGTCGCCCGGTTCAGGGAGCTCGGCTTCGAGGGCTGCTCGTCGCATTCCGGCCGGCGCAGCTTCATCACCCTCGCCGCCCGCAACATTCATCGCTCCGGCTGCAGCCTGAGGGACGTGCAACTGCTCGCCGGCCATAGCTCCATCGAGACGACCGAGCGCTACATCGGCGGCGACACGTACGCGCAGAGGCGATTGGTCGCGTACGTGTAGGGGTCCGACCGTGATCACGTTCACGAAGTTCATCCGCTCGTTTCTGAGCACGCGGGAGCGTTCCGGACTTGGCCCGCCGGAGTTCAGTCCATGAGCGATCCATTCAAGGAGTTCGTCGAGGAGATGGCTCGGCTGGTGGTCGCCGAGGACGACAGTGAGGAGAATCGGCGACGGCGCGATGCCGTCGCGTCCGAATCGGGGACGCCGATTGGCGAGCCTGACGAGTCCGATTTTGTTGCAGGAGCCGACGACGGTTTCTTGTGCTCGGAGGCGCTGGCGCTCTGGGCGATGATCCGCAAGGCGCGATTGCTCGCCAGATAGAACCGGAACGTTCATCGCTCGGGCTGCAGCCCGCGCAACGCCCAACTGCTCGGCCGGCATCGCCCCATCTAGACGAGCGCGGCCCTGGGCGGCGCAACTTGCTCATCCTGCTGGTCGGTCTGGGGGTGACGTGGACGGTCGCGGTCAAGGTGATTGGCTTCGCGTGGTCGTTCCTATCGCACTTGTTTTCTCTGCTTTGAACGATTGCGCTCGACGTCATGGTGGCCAGGGCGCTCCAGTCCGTCGGCGTTCCCGAGGCCGAGTTTGTGGAGGCCGAGAACATTTCGATTGGTGACGCAGAACGGCTGACCGAAGTCATGCGCCTGAAAGCGCTGGAACTTGACCCCATCTTCGGCATGGACCGGCGGACGCCCCGGCGCATCGACTGGGTTCTTTGGGTCGCTGGACGATACCTCCTTCGCTCAGAGCCTGCCCTCCGCCGAACTTCTCTGAGTCCGCCTGCAAGCTTGCCTTCGCTGCGTCCCTTGCCGACAATGCTCCGTCCGCCTGGGACCATAAGCTGGGCTGTAGGGAGCTCGATGTCGACACTCGCCAATCCATCCTCAGTGACTGACGAGCAGGTCCGCGCCCTGCTCGAAAAATACAAGTGTCCTGTCCCGTTCCACGAGGTACGGACCCGCTTCCTCGGCAACATCGCGTCGCCAATCGTGTCGCCTGCGCCGATCAAAGCGGTGCAAGACCTTTGGGGCGGCATACTCCCGCCGTTCGACACAGTCGATGAGGAGAACAAACTGTTCGGCGCGCTGGGCATGGGCTTGTGGATCCGCCTTTCACACCATCAGGAACGAGCATTGCCGTTCCGACTCTCGCCGCTGGAAACCACGCCCTCCCGCGCGAGTCTGGCGGAGCTTGCCTTGATGCGGCGTCAGGAACTCGACGGCTTCAGCGAGGGGCTTTTTGGGCGGGAGGAAATCATCGACCTGCCGCAGCGAGCTCAGCGTGGTCTCGACGAACTCCGGCAGATGCGCGCGCTGTTCGAAGCCGTGGCGGTCGTGGCTGCGGATGAAGCGCAACTGGCGACTGACAAGGGAATGGAGACGACGCTTCAACATCTGTGGGAGGCGACGAGGAACTCGGAACACGAAATCCATGCCGTCGTCTTGGCTTGTTCTAATGCCCGAAGGCAGATGTTGGTGGGGATGCTGAGAAGTAGTCAGACCTTGCATTAGCTCCTGGTCCAATATCCGCGCTGGGCGGTCCCAATCAGGTATGGAGGATTTGCCGCTGGACCGAAACGCCCACTGAAGAACCTGGAAGATTGGAGCTGACGGCACTTTTTCATCGTGGGCGGCGGAGCGAAAGTCGGGGCGTTTGCAGGCTTCGTGCCGCTGTTCGGACGGACGGTGATCAAGCCATGCTCCTGGCTGGTCGACGCCAGGACGAGATCGGGCTTGACGCGCCCGTCCGCATCGCAACCCCGGCCGAAAACTTCAGGCGAATGAATGATCGGGCGCGCATCGCGCATGGGCACTCTTTCCGCTGGCATCGTCTGCTCCCTTGGGACTGCCAAAGGAGCCGACCTCATCAGGCCAGATGCGCGATCGCCCCGCGCCTGCGCCGTCCCGAAAGGAAGAACCGAAAGCGTGACGCCCGCCAAGGGCAACTCCGCATCGTGCAGCCCCCTGCGGCCGTTCCAAGTGAGAAAAGGCCTGTCGCCACGCAGGGGAAGGGACCTCAGAAGCAAGGCTCACAACAGCAACATAAGACGTGGTTATGTTGCGCAATCCGCGGAGATGCGCGGAATCGTCGGGCGACCCACGGCGACCCGAGGGTCCTGAGAGAATCTTGCGGAACGGCGTCTATGGGGTTTTGCAGTCCCGCTGAGCGGCGGTGTAAGGTATATCGCCTGCAGACAGGGCTACAGCGATCTCCTTCTTTCGCCCCGGGGAGCGAAGGAAATACGACCATTTGAAACAGTCTATTGTGCGTCCTCCCAGCAAGTGTATTTTGAGGCGTATGCCGCTGCGGTGACTAAGAACGCCTGGCGCGCAGAGGGGGGACCATGCTGCCTGCCAAAATATTGGTCATGCGCCACGCCGAAAAGCTTGCCGATCCCGACGATCCAAACTTATCCGTTGCCGGTCAGGCAAGGGCCGCGGCTTTGGTCGCCTGGTACCCGGCGACGTTTGGGCGCCCGGACTTCATATTCGCCAGCGCGATTTCGAAGCACAGCGAGCGCCCGATCCAGACGGTGCGGCCCCTGGCTCAGAATTTGGGAATACCGATCGACGCGGCTTTTTCAGATCAGGACTACGGCGCGCTCGCCAAGCTCCTCCTGTCCGACCCCAAATTCGGCGGCAAGTCGATCCTAGTCTGCTGGCACCACGGCAACATTCCGGGTCTCCTGCGCGGGTTGGGCGCCACTACGGGAAGCTATCCGGATCCATGGGATTTTACCGTGTTCGACCTCGTCCTCGCTCTCGACTACGCCGGAGGTATACCACCGGGGGTCACGGAAATTACAGAACCGTTCTGATTTGCCTACCGGCGCGACATCGCGCGTCGAAACCATCGGCAGCCGGCCGCCATATCGAGACCGACGTCGCGGGCGCGGAATGTGGCTAACGGCTGCGGCATGACACAGCGCGGGAGGATGGATATGACCTTTTCAAATTCGGGCGCTTCGGCCAGTCTCGCAGTGAAGCTGTGGCGGGGCGAGCGCATGTGCCTCATCGGCATGGATGTCGCTGCGCCCGAGGACGACTTTGTCGGCTTCGCGATCGAGGTCAAGAGCCCCGGCAGTCCCGACTACGTCCCGCTCCGAAACCGCCTCAATTTCGACTACGCGGACGCAGCGTCCAAAGGTGTCGACGGGTTCCGCAACTATCTCTCCACGACCGCCCCCTTCCAGAAGTTCCGCTGGATCCATTTCCCGTATGACCCAACGGACGGCGCTTATCTCTATCGCGTCACCAAGATGCACATGAATGCCGCCGGCGCGCTCCGCGGCGGCGACGAGGTCGCCGATCTGCCAATCACCTTGGACCGTGTCACTTATGACAATTACCTTGAAGTCGGCTTCACTCGCAATTTCGCATCGTCCCAGGCCTATGCGGATAAGTTCGGCAACAACCCGGCCGTCATTCCCGCCGATCCGGCCCAGGGGCTGTCGTTCGCGAAGCTGCCGGGCGATGTCTACAGTTGGCTCGGATTCGAGGCCTACGAACTGATCTTCGGCCTTCTAGACGAGGTTGCCAACGACGCTCAACTTGCGATCGATGTTTTCGCTTACGACTTCAACGAGCCAGATATACTCGCACGGCTTGAGGCCTGCGGCGGCCGCGTCCGGGCCATCATCGACAATTCCGCCGAGCATGGCCACGAGGACAGCGCCGAATCGCAGGCGGCCGCCCGCCTATCGGCGTCGGCGGGCGCGGATTCGGTGCGTCGAATGCACTTCAAGTCGCTCCAGCACAACAAGGTCTTCGTGGTGCGGCGAGGCAATCAGCCAACGAAGGTCCTGTTCGGCTCAACCAACTTCAGTTTCCGCGGCATCTACATCCAGGCGAACAATGCGCTCGTGTTCCACTCCGACGAGGCGGCGGGGCTGTTCGGCCGCGCCTTTGAACTTGCCTTCAACGGGGCGGCGGCCTTCGCGAAGGACGGCTTGAGCAGCAAATGGAGTCTCGTGCAGGCCAGCGGATTGCCCGTGGCACACCTCTGCTTCTCGCCGCACAAATCGTCCGATCTCTCGCTCGGCCCGGTCGGCGCCGCGATCGACCAAGCCTCGTCGTCGGTGTTCTACGCCATCGCCTTCCTGAACCAGATCCGCTCGGGGCCGGTGCGTGAGGCGGTCGATCGCCTCATGGGCAAGGACGTTTTCAGCTACGGCATCGTGGACAAGGAGGGCGGACTCGAAATTCACAAGCCCGATGGCTCGGTTGGTCTAGTGGACTTCAGCTATCTGGCCCAGCACGCGCCGGAGCCGTTCAAGACCGAATGGAGCGGGGGAAGCGGTATCCACCAGCACGACAAGTTCATCGTGACGGATTTCAACCTGCCTTCGGCCAAGGTCTTCACGGGTTCGTCCAACCTGTCGCCGAGCGGCGAGACCGGCAACGGCGATAATCTGGTGATGATCGAGGACGCCCGGGTCGCGACCGCGTACGCCATAGAGGCGCTGCGAATCTTCGACCATCTGCACTTCCGCTCGAACATGCAGACCGCCAGCGTGACGTCCAGCCTGACACTGGCGCGGCCGCCGGGCCCCGGCCAGGACTCCTGGTTCCATCAGTTCTACGTCACGGGCAGCCAAGCTTCGAAGGATCGCGTCTTGTTCTCCCGTTAGAGCGGTTTTCGACCATGCTAAATCGTCATTGCGAGGAGCGGAGCGACGAAGCAATCCAGGAGATCGTGGGGCGCCCGACGTTCTGCTGGATTGCTACGCTTCGCTCGTAACGACGAGGGCGCTTCGATTTGATCGAAAACTGCTCTAGTCCGCCTCGCCACACATGTTGAGGAGTTTGCGAATGACTTTGCCCTATGGGTTCGCGAAGGCGACCGTGACCGGCGACCCATGGCTTAAGCCGAGTCCCGGCCCTCGCGAGACGCAATATCACGTTCACTCGACCCTCGACGTCGCTGGAAATTCCTGGGATGTCGCCATCAATGTCGGCACCGACGATGCCGACGACCTGCTGGTCTACAAGCTCGTCTACGACTTCCACCACCCGTTCCTCGCCAATCTTTCCGGGGCCCCGATGGGCCGCAACGACCTCGCCGGAACCACCGGGCTCCCCGCGCTGGATTTCCAGCGATCGGACGTCCTTGCGGAAACAGGCGGCTGGCGCGCCAGCGGCGTCATGGACGGAAGCCTCAGCCCGGAGCCGGTCGCCTCCATCGCGCGACTGCTGTCGAACGCCAAGAGCCAAGTTCTCACGATCTATATCTTCGGTCGGTTTTACTCGGAAGGCGACGGCATCCACGACACCCATATGAACCAGGGTTCGACCGGGAAGTACCTGCATCGTCCAGGCTCCGGCAACAAAGACCAAAACGACGTGTGGCAGGATGGGGCGCTTCTGGTCGATCTCGGCGCTGGTCGCTGGGCCGGGTATTTCGCGGCGTTCCAGAACCAGTTGCTACCCACCGACGATCTCGGAAACCCGCGGCCGGGCGCAAAGTCAATCGGCGCACAAACCTAGCTCATGGGGACGGCCGACAATGACGAACGGCGGTGCGCCAATGAGCGATCTCGATGCGATTTCCTCCTCAGCCGCGCATAGCGCGCTGAACGCCGCGAGTTTCCAATGGGACGGCAATCGGTTGGAAGCGGGCATCGGCATCGCCGCGTCCGGCGGCGGTTTTCGGGCGATGCTCTTCCATGTCGGCGCGTTCATCCGGCTGAACGAACTTGGGCTGTTGGCGAGGGCTAAGCGCATCTCCAGCGTATCCGGCGGCTCCATCGCCACCGGGTGGCTCGCATGCGCGTGGCCAAAGCTGACCGAGGGCAACTTCGAGAATCTGCGCGAGGCCTTCGTCGAGCCTATCCTCGCCTTCGCGCGCATGAGGATCGACGTCGTCGACGCGCTGACCGGCGCGCTTCCATGGACATCCGCCGCCGAGGAGCTGGCCGCTTCCTATGATAAGCATCTCTTCGGGGGCCGCACCCTTCAGGAACTGCCCAACGCGCCGCAATTCGTGTTTTGCGCGACGAACCTGCAGACGGGCGTGCTTTGGCGTTTCGCGAAGGCTTATGCCGGCGACTATATTGTCGGACGCCTTGATAAACCGACGCTGCCGCTGGCGCTTGCCGTCGCCGCGTCGTCGGCGTTCCCACCGGTGCTGTCGCCGCTGATCCTGAAGCTGCCGGACGGCAGTTTCGGCGATTGGCCGGCGCCAGCCGGCGCGCCGCCTTCGGCGCCTGTGCCGGCCAGCTTCCGTCAGCGCGTCATGCTGACCGACGGTGGGGTCTACGACAATCACGGCGTCGAGCCCCTCATCAAGCGCTTGGCGACCGTGTTCGTGAGCGACGGGGGCGCTCCGTTCGCGCGCAACGCCGAACTCGACAGCGACTGGATCAGTCAGTTGCGCCGCATCCTCGACGTCACTGACAACCAAGTGAGGGCGCTGCGCCGGCGCGATCTCATCGACCGCCTTGAGGCGGGGAACAGGATAGGCGACGAAGCGACCCTGGTAACGCGGAACGATCATGGGCGACTCGGCGCCTATTGGGGGATCGACACCGATCCAGGCAAGCTGTCGCCGGCGGCGGCGCTCCCCTGCGACGCCGCAACCGTTCATCGCCTCGCACATGTCGGCACCCGGCTGAGCGACCTCGGCGATGACGTGTCGAAACAGCTGGTGAACTGGGGCTACGCGATCTGCGACCGCAGCGTTCGGGCCAACTACAAGGGGCCGGTCGCAGAGAGTTTGGCGGCCTGGCCCTTTCCGGAGGCGGCGCTTGGATAAAACGGGACGATTCGCCTGCCGCCGTAAGTGCGCGACCAGGGACAACCCTCCCCGAACTGGGTCTCAGATCGAACCCGGTCGCCCGTCGGTTATAAGATACCTCACTTCGCCTGTTGGTTTGATAAGGCCCTCCTTTGAAAAGAATTATAATGTCCCATAATGAAGAGCGTTTTAGCTTGGCGTCGCGCCGCACATGCGCGCCAATCGAGCCGCCGGCGGTGGAGGGCGCGACGGTAAGCTAAAACGCCGTTGGACTAAGCCGCCCGCACGGTGCTCGGGCTATGGGGATCGAATCAAGGCGGCCCGTCGAAATGCGGTGAACCGAGCGTCACGGCGGGGGAAGATTTTGGAGAACCGCCCGCGAGGGTGGGGCCAGGAATGATCTTCCATGGCGACGGGCGGAATCGCGTTGAAGCATCGGGCTCTTTCGCCGGTCCGGTAGTGCCGGCCGGACCAAGGGCAATAGCAGTTCCAATTCTTGCCCGAGGCAAGCGGGATAGATCGGTGCGGCGAGGGTCGGCGTGTGCTGCATTCATGACGTATCGACAGAGGGTGGTGCACTGGTGATCGGCGGAAGCGTGCGAAACGGCATCATGCGTCCGAGATTGCAGACTGGGCATTGGCAGAGCGAAACGCCGGTCAGCTCTTCGTATCGGTCCCGATAGTCCTTCTCCTCGCTGGCGACGACGGGCCGGGGTTCCGTCATGGCAAGGAGCCGACGACACTGCGCCAGCTTCTCCGCACGGTAGCGATTGCCGAGGAAACCGTAATAGCGGATCCGCTGAAAATTGCAGGGTGGGACATGAATGAGAAATCGCCGGATGAACTCCTCTGCGCTGACTGTCATCGTCTTCTGCTGGCCGCCGCGACGATAGTCCTTCCAGCGGAAGCGGACCTTGCCATCGTCGATGTCGAGGATGCGGTTGTTGGAAATGGCGACGCGATGCGTATAGCGGCCGACATAGTCGAGGACCTGTTCCGGTG
This sequence comes from uncultured Alphaproteobacteria bacterium, assembly GCA_963822215.1. Classification (GTDB taxonomy): domain Bacteria; phylum Pseudomonadota; class Alphaproteobacteria; order Rhizobiales; family Beijerinckiaceae; genus Roseiarcus. The sequence goes on along the minus strand of CAWGGX010000009.1, from coordinate 600,239 downwards.
CCGCAAAGGGAGGCTTGGCGTAAACGACCCAGTCCGTCTGGCGGAGCGGCGCCAAGTACCGCTGGAAGGCGCTCTTTTCCTTCAGTTGGGCCAAGGCGGAGAAAAACTGCAACTGCCCGGCGGCATAGGCCTTCTGCAGAGCCTCGATGAATAGCCGCCGGAACAGGCAGGAGAGAACTTCGACCGGCAGGAAATATCCGCGCCGACAAGAGATCCACCTGGTCCCGTCGGGTGACAATCCGCCACCGGGCACGACGAAATGTATGTGAGGGTGATGCAGGAGATTCGACCCCCAGGTGTGGAGGATGCCGAAAAAGCCGATCTCGGCGCCCAGGTGTTTGGGATCGGCGGCGATGGTTCGTAATGTCTCGGCGGCGGTCCGAAATAGAAGGTCATAGACGACCGCCTTGTTCTGCAGGGCAATGGCGGCCATTCTCTCCGGCAGAGTGAAAACCACATGAAAGTACTGGGTGTCGAGAATCTCGGCACGCCTATCGTCCAGCCATTGGGCGCGGCGCATCGCTTGGCATTTCGGGCAACTGCCATTACGACAACTGTTATAAGAGACGCGCTGGTGACCGCAGCTGTCGCACTGTTCGACGTGGCCACCGAGCGCTGCCGTCCGGCAGATCTCGATCGCCGTCATTGCCCGGCGCTGGGCCGTCGACAGAGATCCGCCGTGCTGCTCCCGAAAAGCGTCACCGTAGTGGCGGAACACATCCGCCACTTCCGGCCCCGACCGAGCCATTGACCGTACGGCTCAGGCGGGCGTCGGCGCTTTGGATATGGCGGCGACGGGAATCCGCGGCAGCAGATCCAGAGGACTGGTTGTCGCACACACTTTGCTGGTCGCGATCCGCAGGTAACGGGCCGTCGTATTCAAGCTGCTGTGGCCAAGAAGCAGCTGAATGGTCCGTAGGTCGGCGCCGGACTCCAGCAGATGCACTGCGAACGCATGCCGAAGCGAATGGGGCGTCACCGGTTTAGAAAGTCCGGAACGCTGGTGCGCCGCTTGGCAGACCTTCTCGACGGAATGGCGCGTGATCGGCTGACCCGGGATGTCTCCCGGAAAGAGCCATACCTTTGGCCGCACCGCCCACCAGTACTCGCTCAGCACCTCCAGCAATTTCGGCGACAGCATGACATAGCGGTCCTTCCGCCCCTTGCCTTCCTCGATGCGGATGACCATCCGCTGTCTGTCGATGGCTGCCGGCTTTAAGTGAACCGCCTCGGTGATGCGCAACCCGGCGGCGTAACAGGCGGTCAGAATCGTCCGATGCTTGATGTTGGGTATGCAGCCAAGAAACTGCGCCACCTCGTCGGGGCTGAGAATGATCGGCAAGGTCCGTGGCGCCTTGGGGCTGGGAACGATCTCACCAAAATCCCACGGCCGCTTCAGAGTAACTCGATACAGAAATCGAAGTGCCGCAACGGCGACCTTGATCGAGCTCGCCTCCAACTTCTTTTGGTTCGTCAGGTAGACCTGGTAGCTGCGGATCTCCTCCGGCCCCAAAACAGCCGGCGACTTGTTGAAATACCGGGCGAACTGGGAAACCTGCAAAACGTAAGAGGCCTGCGTCTGACGTGACAGGTTCCGCACCTGCATGTCCTCGGTCATGCGTTGTCGAAGGATCGTGGTCTTCATGAGAGGGCTCCGTTGTCAGATGGAACGTGCTGCAAGCAGCCGCTCCATGCTGATCCTCGGACCCCATGACAGCTTCAAAATCGCGCCGCCCAATGACCCCGCTCAGAGGCTGTCAAAATGCCGGCGCGACACCCCTACCGCGCCAGCGGTTTAGTCCAAGGTTGTTATATGGAACCCGCGCGGCCTTCGCCCTTAGCGCCGGCACCGAATGATCGCAATCGGCTTATCGCAATGTTCTGCCGGCATCTTTGATCAAGGCCCTGCTTTCGGCGGACTCCGCGCCTTCCCATCAACACCTGTAGGTACGCTTCCTCGTCCGATCAGGCCCTAAATCGGTTCGAACGCGGTCCTAGCGAACTACTCGCGGATGCGGCGATATGACATTTTCCATAGTGTCCACTTTCGGCGCGTCATGGAAGGCAGGTGCCGAGCCCAATCCTGCCTTCCAGGATCGCCCGGGAACGGCAAAGGTCCGCCCATTTGAGACGTTCGAGGCGACGTCGGCAAACATTGGGTAACGCGCGGATCCAAGGCCCTGCGTTCTCCACGTTCGGTGATCGCTCTGAGGAGGCGCTGAGGGTGAGGCGCGGCTCCTCCGCCAGCAAATGGCCAACTCGGTTTTTCATTGTTGTGTCGGGCCGCTGAATCGAACGCCCTGGCGAAGCCAAAGGCCGAACGCTAATCGAGGCGGTTGCGTAATGCGCGTTATCCTGCTGATTGCGAAAGCGTGCGAGTGGCGCCTGGGATGCGAAAAGCAGGCGCTTTCGATCACCTTTCCCCAGATGTTGAAGATGAGTTCAGCGGGCACTCGACCTGTGGCAACGCCACAAGCGCAACCATGGCCGCTATTTCGGATTGTCGAGCCTGTCCCCGCGGCCGGCCAGCACGGCGAGGATAATGACGACGCCCTTGATGACAAGCTGCGTGTACTGATCCGTTCCAAGCAGATTCAAGCCGTTGTCCAGAATGGCGATGATGAGGACGCCAAGCAGCGTGCTATGGACGCCGCCGACGCCGCCGGCAAGCGACGTTCCGCCAATGACGATGGCCCCGAGCGTATTGAACAACAGGTCGCTCCCGAGCGTCGGGCCCGCCGCGCTGAGGCGCGCCGCCGCCAGGGCCCCCGCGATGCCAGCCAGCGCTCCGGAAACGACGAAGGCGTAGACTTTGTAGCGGTGCACAGGGAGGCCGGCGATGCGCGCGACCTCTTCGCCGGCGCCGATGGCGAAGACGATGCGGCCGAAGCGGGTCTGGTTCGCTACGACGACGAACGCCGCCCAGAGCACGAGCGCGATCAGCGCGATGTTCGGCAGCCGGGGAATGAGTTGCCCGATCGCCAGGGCCTCGAAGGCCGGCGAATGGTAGCTGACCGCCCGCCCGTCCAGGAGCCGCAGCGCGACGCCGCTGAACACCGACAGCGTGCCGAGCGTGACGACGAACGACGGGATGCGGCCGAATGCGAACACGAGACCGTTGATCAGTCCGAGCGTGGCGCCGAGCAGGAACCCGACCGCCACCGCGCCGACCCCGAGGCCAAAAGCGTTCAACGCCAGCACGGATACGGCGCCGGTCAACAGCACGGTCGCGCCGATCGACAGATCTATGCTTCCCATGACGATGACGAAGGTCGCGCCCAAACAGGCGATCAGCAAAGTGCTCGCCTGCGCAGCGATTGCAGTCCCGTTGCGCAGCGTGAAGAACGAGTTCGACATGACGCCGAACGTAGCCGCGAGCAGAACGACGACGATAACGGGAAGCCAAGCTCGGGTATGCGCCTGCAGGCGGGGGGAGAAATCCCGGAACGCGGTGACAGCCGTCATCGGGCGATCTCCTCAGCGGGTCGCGGAAGAGGCTCATGGCTCGCCGTCGAGCCCGAAGTCAGGCCGATCATGAGCCCAACAAGTTCCTCCTCCGAAGGCTTTCGTTCAGCCGGCGCCGCGCATTCGGCGACGAGCCTGCCTTCGCGCATGACCAGTATTCGGTCCGAGAGGCCGATCAGTTCGGGGAGATCGTCGCTGATCATTAACACCCCGGCGCCCCGGTCGGTCAGCCGGCGCAGGATCGCATAAATCTCCTCGCGCGCGCCGGCGTCGACGCCGCGGGTTGGATTGTCGACCACCGGGAAACGCGGCGCCCGGATCGCCCAGCGGGCGATCACGACCTTCTGCTGGTTGCCTCCCGACAGGGTCGCGACCTTCTGCGCCGAACCATTCGACCGAATGTCCAGCTCCCGGATCGCCTCGTTCGCTAAGGCGGTCTCTCGCCGCGCTTTCCAAAAGCCCAACCGGCCGGTCAGGCGATCGGCGTTTCCAAGTCCGATGTTTCGGGCAATGTCGAAGGCGCCGATGACGCCGTCGCGCGCGCGTTCGGCTGGGACATAGGCGCAAGGCCGCCGGCGCAGGTCGGCGAATTCGACCGCGCCGCTGTCGATCGCCTCGACGCCCGCGACGGCGCGGCCGAGGCGAGATTTGCCGGAGGCCGGCAGCCCGCCGACGCCGACGATTTCTCGGGCGCCGACTGCAAACGACACATCGCGAAAGGCCCCGGCCAGGGACAGGCTTTTGACTGCGAGGACCGGCACGCCGGCCGCAGCGACAGACGTTCGTTGGTGGTAATAGGCAGTGCCGCGCTCGCGCCCGACCATCAGGCGATGCAGTTCGCTTTCATCCACTTCGCCGACGCGGCGCGAGGCTGTCAGGAGACCGTCCTTGAGGACGTGGACCCGGTCGGCGATTTTGAGAACTTCGTTCAGGCGGTGGGAAACGAAGACGAGCGTGGTGCGCCCCTTGAGCCTGCCAAGGAGGCGAAAGAACGCCGCCTCCTCTTCCACCGAGAGCGCCGAGGTCGGCTCGTCGAGCAGCACGATCGGGTTCTCAATCCGGAGCACAAGGCCGGGGACGAGACAGGCGCGCGCAATTTCGAGCGCCTGCCGCACGGAAAAAGGGTAGTCGCCGGCGCGGCGTCGAACGTCGACGTCAATCTCAGCCAACTCCGCGACGGTTTCGGCCATGGCGATCATGGCGCGGCGGTTGCGGAAGCCTGCCCGCTCGAAGCGATGTTCCTGCCCGATCAGAAGGTTTTCGTAGACCGGCAAGGCGAGAATCAGCGCCTGCTCCTGGAAGACTCGGCTGACCCCCGCTTCGACCGCTTCCCGATAGGACCGCGGCGCGAACGGCGCGCCGCGAAGGCGTATTACGCCGGATTGCAACGGCGCGAGTCCCGAGAGGATGTTGAACAACGTCGTCTTGCCGGCACCGTTCTCGCCGATGAGCCCGGCGACGGATCCGGCCTCGACGGAGAATGTGACGTCAGTCAGGACGGGGGTCTGACCGTATTGGTGCGAAACGGACCTGAGCTCGATCGCCGGCGCTGACGCCGCGGCCGAGAGGCCCGCGTCTGCGAACCGCTCGGCCGTCAGGGACCCGAAATCGTTCATGTCCGCGCGTTCGGCGACGGGCCGGCAAAGCTGATCTTGTAGTGGGCTGCGTAATCGGCCTTGATCGCTTCCGCCTCGCCATTCTCCCAGATGGCGGCGTAGCGCTCGGGCGCGGTCCAGCCTTCGGGCTTGGCGATGCCCAACCATTCGGATTCGATGTTGAGGGGAAACACCTCGGCCTGCGGATCCCAGTCGTTGGGATGAGCGACCTTGGAGATGCGGGCGTAGTCGAACGGCTCGACGCCGTTGTTGTCGACATAGCGCCTGATGTAGGCGTCGACGTTGTCCTTCGTCGTTGTCACCGAACGCCAGTAGAGCAGCCTTTCGGCGTCCTTCGGCTTGTAGCCGTTGACCACGTCGTAGAGCCGGGCGGTCAAGAGAGCGCCCATGTAGGCGGGCACGTTGGCGCTGGTCGCCACGATCTTGCCGTCGCGGATGGCGTTGACGCCGGCCGTCGTCCCGTCGGCGCCGCTGACGAAGACGTCCTGGCCCGCCTTGATGCCGGCTTCGTTCAGCGCCGCGAGCACGCCGATCGCCACGTCGTCGTTCTGCCCGATCACGCCGACGATGTCGGAGTAGCGAGACAGCAGATCCTGGGTCGCCTTCTGCGAGTCTTCGCGGTTCCATTTGCCCGGTAACTGGCCGACGAGCTTGATGGTCGGGAAAGCCGCGAGTGCGGCATCACGGCCGCGACTGCGGATCAGGTCGGTCGAGTTGCCCTCGACCCCGGTGACCCCGACCACCTTGCCGCCGCCGAACTGGGCGACGATCGCCTTGGCGAGCGCGGTCGTGACGGCGCCATGCGCCGAGAATTCTTCGGGAACGGCGTAAAGCGTGTAGTAGTCGCCAGCGTCGAAGGGGGTGAACCAGGGGAGCGTGCCCCAGGTGTTGGCCAGCCAGATCTTGTCGTGGTTGGCCTCCTCGGCGATGCGCTTGATAGACGTGCCGTCCGGCGCATGCAACAGGATGGCGTTGGTTCCCGCCGCCGCCTGCTGCTCGAACTGGTTAAGCTGCTTGAGCGGGTCAAGCTCGCCATCGAAGGAAGTGTGGGTGAACCCGAGCGCTTTGGCGGCGGCCGCGGCGCCGGCGTCGGCGTTGACCGAATATTCGAGTCGGCGCGTGATCTGCAGATGCGCAAGCTTGCCGCTGTCGGCGGCGAGCGCCACGCCGCCGAAGCCGTGGGCGCTCGCGGCGGCGCCCGCCACGGCCGCCGCCGAGGCGAACGACAGGAACTCGCGTCGCGACACGCCGTGCGTGTCGAGTTCGCCCATATGGCGGTCGACGACCTTTCGGTCGGTGAAATCCGGGAACTTCCGAGGGTCCAGACGGGGCATGGCTGTCCGTCCACCCGACATGCGGGTCATTGGCTCAATCGACGAGACCGAGCGGATCGGCCGATCAACGGGTGAAGAATTTGTCGTCGGGCTTGACGCCGAGCGAGATGAAGATGCGGTTCGTGTGGTTGAACCAGGAGCTGGTCTCGAGCGCTTCGAGAATGTCGGCGTCGTCGAGGCCGACGGCCCGCAGCGCCTGGAAATCGTCCGGGGAAACCGTTTTGGGCGCCCGGGTCACCTTGACGGCGAAGGCGGCGAGGGCCTCCTCCCGCGGCGACAGCGGGGCAAGGTGATGGTCGAGGGCGATCCGGCGGGCGCGGGCGTGATCGTCGATCTGCTCGCCAAGCGCGATCGTGTGATGGATCTCGCAAAGCCCGCATCCGTTCTCCGTCGAGACGATCACCGCGATGAGTTCACGCTCCGCGAGCGATAGACGCGCTTCCAGGCTCGAAGCGAACAGGCTCGCGAAATAAGCGGCGAACCGGCGCGCGGTGTCGGGATTAACCGCGAGCGAGCGGATCCAGTTTTCGTCGTGGTTGGCTTTGTAAATCTCTCTGATGTCGGCGGGCAGGCCTGCCCGATCCGGCTCGCCCAAGCGCGAGATGCGGTCGGAAGCCTTGTCGATGGTTGCAGTTGACGACATGAGTACTCTCCGCTTGTAAGCTTTGAACAAAGGTGGCCGTTCGCCGAGGATTCAATCAACCTCGTGGATCGGCGCTTTCTGTTTGCAACGCTCCGGCGCTTGAGCTGCGATCGCTCGCTCGCGCTTGTCGACGAGCCCGCCGACCCGATGGGGCCAAGCGAGCCCGTGCGTCTGTGCAGCGCGCGGCCAACCGTTGAGCGGCTGGCATCGCGACGACCCTAGGAGCGCACAAAATTATTGGAGCGTCTAAGGCCATCCGCCGAAGCCTTACGTTTATCTATACGATATCTGAGATAGAATTAGTGGTCTAGTCAACTGCTCGCCTCCTCCCAGCTCGCGTCCTCTCAGCGAGCATGAGTTGACGTACCACCGTCCCGAGCCTCGCGATCGTCCTACGCTTCACGCCTCCTTGCGCCGCGCGTGCGACGCGGGCCGTCAGCTGGCGGCGGAGACAGCGGAGTGTTCGCTGCGGGTTCGCGCCTCGACGCCGACCAGGCCCTCGGCACCTTTGTCGTCGTCGGCGAGACGGACGCGGAGGCGCGCGAGAAGCGGCCGAAGCTCGATAGCCTCGTCCGCTACGAGAGCGCGCTCGAACTCGCTCTCGATCGCGCTCGGTCACGACGTCTCGGGCTTCGACCCGGACGCGCCGCTCCCGGAGATCCCGGACTCGAACGCGAGCAGCCTCCTCGCTCGCCGCGCACGGCGCAGCCCTGTGCGAATACGCCGGAGCGGGCGCGAACAGCGAACTCCTGAAGCTCCTCGAACCAGTGAGCCGGGCGGCTGAAAGCTGCGCCTGGCTGAAGGCGATCGTCGATTCCGGCGAAATCTTCCATCTGCTGCGCTGGACCCCGAGCGAGGCGATGCGCCTGTTGTCCGACGTCGAGCCGCTGGAGCAGGCGGGCGTCGTCGTGTGTTTGAGCCGACCGTCGCCGCGACCGCCGGCCGTTACGGTCGGCCGTAAACCGACTGGCCTACTTGTTCTCTTTCGACTGGCCCATGACCTCGGCCGCGTCGAAGTTGATGTTGCAGGTCGGGAAGGAATTGCCGACGAAGAAATTGTCCGAAGCATCGGGATAGTAGTTCTCACCGTCCTTGAAGTTGGGATCCTCGGCGGTCGCCAGCGGTAGCTTGACCGACTGCGGCACAACCTGCCCTTCGAGCGCAGAGATTGCGACCTTGATCGCGACCGCGACCTGGGCCGGACCGGCGCCGCCGGACGCGCACATCAAGCCGTCGCCCGACATCTTCGCGCAGAACTTGCGGAAGCCGTTCTCGGTCTCGCCGCCGAACGGCACCATCGCGTGTTTTGCATCGAGCATCGCCCGCACGACGCCGATGTCGCCGCCTTGCGCGATGATTTCGTCGAAATGCTTCTGCACGGCGATGGCGTCGGCGGTCACCTTCTGCGCGGTCGGGTCGTCCCACTTCCCGTAGACTTCGATGATGTCCCACTTCTTGCCGGTTTTATTGAGAGTCTCGTGGATTCCGTCGTGACGGTCGCGGTCGACGGAGGTGCCGGACACGCCGCGCACTTCGAGAATCTTGCCGCCGCTCGGCAGATGCTTGTCGAGCCATTGCGCCCAGTAGACACCGAGGCCCTTCTGGTCGACGTCGACGTTGATGGCGCCCTCCGTGTCCAGAATGTTGTCGAACGCGACAAGTACGACACCTGCGTCGTTGGCGCGCTTGATGACGGGCCTGAAGGCCGCGGGGTTCTGCGCGTTGACGACGATCGCGTCGAAGCCGGAATCGATGAAATTGTTGACCGCCGCGATCTGCGCGGCGACGTCCTCGCCGGTCGAGACGACCTTGAATTCTTTGAGCTTGGCGGCGACTTCGGGCTGAGCCGCATAAGCCTTGGCGGTCTGGATCATCTGGATGCGCCACGTGTTGGTAATATAGCCGTTGGCGAGCGCGATGCGATAGGGGCCGGGCTTTGCTGGATATTTGAAGAACTTGGTCTTGTCGGTCCAGGGGACGAAGCACCCGGAATTGGCGGCAGGTCCTGCGACGATCTCGGGCCCGGCGGCGTAAGCCGGCGCGTCACACTTGCCCGTCTTCACATTGAAATTGCCGCAAGAGAGCGGCTCCCTCCAATCGGCGATCAGATCTCTCGAATCATTAAGAAAATCCGACCAAGCTTCCCCCGCCACCGAACCTCTAACCCGGGAAACGATGTCGAACTGCCCACTATCCTTGATCTCGCCAATAAACACCGGCTTTGCGAGATGGTGATTGGGAAGCATTGTCACAGTGCCGCCGGACAAATTTGGCACAGATACATCCAGTATCGCGTTCCGCACTGCTCCTGGATCAGTTGTGCCCGCTATCTGTACGGCTTTCACCCACAAATTGAAACCAAGATAAGTTGCCTCGATAGGATCATTGGTCACAGCTCGGTCGTTTTTGGTAAACTCCTTCCACTGCGCGACGAACGCTGTATTAATAGGTGCCTTGTTTGATTCGAAATAATTGGTCGCGGCGAGGTGGCCAATGAGAGGCTTCGTGTCGATGCCGGCGAGGTCCGCCTCGTTAAGCGAGAGCGCCATCACGGGCACGTCGCTGGCCCTTACATCTTGCGAACCGAGTTCGGCATAGAAGGGAATATTTGCATCGCCGTCAATCGTAGAGATAATGGCCGTATTTTTTCCTTGCGAGGCGAATTTCTTGATTGCGCTAACGCGCGCTTCCCAATCTGAAAAGCCAAACGGTGTGTAATTGACTGAAATGTCCTCGTCCTTTACGCCTTTAGACTTCAAGTAGGCCTGCAGAATTCGATTGACAGTTCGTGAATAGACATAATCCGTGCCCTCCAGCACCCAGCGTTGGAAATGTTTTTGCCTCATCAAAAAATCGACAGCGGGAAGTGCCTGCTGGTTAGGGGTACTACCCGTGTAGAAAATATTTTTAGAGCTTTCTCCGCCTTCGAATTGAACCGGATAAAAAAGAATGCCGTTCTGCTCCTCTACGACTGGCAGTACCGACTTACGACATACCGAAGTCCAGCAACCGAAGATAACCGCGACCTTGTCTCTTGATAAAAGCTCGAGAGCCTTCTCGGCCGAGGCCGGCCAGCTAGAACTCAGTGTCGGCGATTACTGGCACCAGCCTCTTCCCGAGCAGGCCGCCGCGCCGATTTTGCTCGTCGATGAGCATGGAGAGGACGTCTTTCAACGGAGCCTCCGATGCCGCCATCATGCCGGTCAAAGAATGTAGGATGCCGACTCGAATCTCTTTCGAGCCAGAGTCTCGCGAGTTGGGCACAGGTGGCTCGACGCTGGAAGCGAGCGCTGCCAACTGATCAAGCAGCAAGTTGTCGTGCGGATCAGTGACAAGCACCGCCAAGTCAGAGATCTGCTGATGGCGCGCCTCCATCAAATCGCGGTTGAAGGATGCAACTTCTGGGAAAGCCGCGACGGGAAAAAGGGTGTCGGCAGCATCTGGAAGCGGTGGCGGCAGATATGCAAATCTACTTAAATTAACAGCTCTATCAAATAACACCTTCCTGAACGAAGCTTTCTTAAGTAAGATCTCATCTCTCCGCACGATCGCCAGGCGAAATATCGTTTGCAGATCTTTTTGAAATAGTCGCGCGTTTAACATATCCTGATGCGATAGATCAAGGAATCGGCTATCAACATTCTGCCTATTCATTGATATTTCTGCCAAATCCATTCCAATATTCTCCGGAACTGTTCCGTCTCCATCATTAGGACCTGCGTCCGCAACGACTGGAATCGCCTGATCTGAGTTGCCGGGAGACTGCATTCGTCCCAACCTGTAGCTTTCGTCGGTCGGGAAATCGCTCGCGTAATAGTACGTGACCTTAGTAGCCGGGTCCGCGACAAATTGCGCAGTTCGACAAAGGAAAGCCTTGGCCTTGTCGAGAAGGGGCTGAAGCTCGTTTCTATAAAATAGCTCGCGTGCGCTGCGATCGGTGATTGCCTTGGGCCACCCGAGCTGCTCCCAAGAATGCTCCTGAAACAGCTCGATTTTACCACCAGTTGAGGTAACGACCGGTGACGCCATCTCCATTGTTGGCAAAGGCGGTTGACACCCTTCACCATAGACTGGAAGCAATTCGTACCCACTTTGAAAGTGGACTCCCGCTCTATCGAGAGCATTAGCCAATGCCCCGTTAACCAGGTGCCCCTTCAACGTGCCAAAAATGCCTTGCGGGTGAACATCTAGGTCATATCCATTCGCGAACGCCGCTATCGCCTTTGGAGCTCCGTAATGCGGCGTCCCTAGGAACATTATTCGAGAGATATCGAGATCTAAGGAATTTCCTGAGGGACATGGTGTTCTATTTTTATATAATTCTAAATACCAGTATTTCAATACAAGGCCACCCATGCTGTGCGCAACAAAGATGACCGGCCTATTCCGAATTTTGTCCTGACTTATCGTGCAGATATATTCATGAAGTTTCTTGGCGCTGATTGCGTTATCTTGCCGCCAGTCATAAGAAAATCCTAGTGCGATATCATCCCTTCCCACGTATGATTCTTTGATCTGACTGAATCCGCGTCCGTAGATGTCCTCCTTCCCATTTATAGGTGCTTCGAATTCAAACAACGGACTCGTCTGGTACAATTTGTCTTTCTTGATCGATAAGTCTTGGTTATCCCATATTAAATCGCCCGCCGAAAGCTCTCCCCAGATAATCTTGCAGTTTAATGGACCAGGATCACATTCCTCAATTTGTGACCCAAGTATTCCAGGAATGAATAACACTATCGGAAGAGGCGGCAATGTGGCATCGATGTTATCGTCTGATGATGGCAAAGCCACACTAATTATCTTTTCCGCGTTCAGCCATATTAGCTTGTCAGCAGACGAGGTCGCATAGGTCGGGCCGCAGCTTATAACCGCGACGAGAAACCCGATCAAGCTCCGGATTGAACTCTTCATTGTCTAGTCCTCTTATCAAAAGAATTGTTGGCTACATTGTAAGAGGCCGTCTTGAAACGTTCTGAATGGGGTGGATGCTGGGGTTCAAGTGTCATCGCGGACGGTTGTCGAGGCCAGTATGGAGAGCCTGACGTGGACCCCGACCACCCGACGGCAGCATAGCCGGGATCATCTGAGTTACGGAAGTCACTTGAGCGACGCCGAGTGGGGATCATCGGCCCCGCACAGCCCCAAGACCAAGAGACTGGCCAGGCTCCGCAGGGCCGAGATACCTGCGCATAGTCAGCCCACAATTCCCTCCCCAGCGCCGCCCGACTACCCCTGACCGACGGCCTATCTCAGCCTGCCTGGGGAATTTTCGGTCGGCACTATTGGAGAGTTTTGCAGTGGCACCGACAGCCGTCACTTGCCTCACCCCGTGCAACCCCTTCTTCGACTTGGCCCAGATATGGGAGAAGCCAAGGAAGTCGAACGTGGCGCTGTCCGTATCCGGATGGCATACGCCCCCCGGCCGGTGAAAGCGAAAGTCGACGAGATGCGTCTTGTGCGGATGGAGCGTGAGACCGTTCCTACCCGAGCCCCATCCTTCCCGCGGTTTCCTCCTTGCGAGGCTTTCGGACGCCGCCGCCCGGCGGCTCGCCCAACCGTCGTGCAAGGGGCCGGCGTCCGAAACCTTTCAGCGAAGCGGCCATTGTCTCGTGCGGGCTTTTCGAGCAGCGGCCGGTTTAGCGAGGCGCCTGGACGTCACCGGGAGGCTGCCCCGCCGAGGCCTGCGGGGTCGGCTGGAAATGGCGCTTCGCCATGTCGACCGCCTGCTCCCCGACGACCATGCCAAAGAGGCCGACCAGCGCGATCAGCGGCGGGGCCGGAGAGCGAACCTGGACGAGCGCGTACAACGCGCCGACAATGAGGCCCATCAAAAGGGAGACGATACAACCAGTCATCACCGCGTCGCTATTCCTGCGGCCGCAGGACAACGCGCCCCGCCGCGCCGGCCGCCACATTACGGTAGGCCTCTTGCGCCTCGCTTAGCCTGCAGGTCTCGGCGATCGGCGCCGAATCATAGTCGCCCGCGACAAAGCCTGGTCTCAGCGCATCCAGCGCTTCGGCGGAGGCCGTGAGTTCGCGCTTGAGCGTGTCCACGCCGAAGAGGCGGCTTTCGTTGTGATAGAAATCGGCGAGGTCGAAACTGACTTCGCGCTGGCCCGTCGAGGCGATTTCGACCAGCCTGCCGCGCAAGGCGAGGCACGTGAGCGAGCTTCGGACGAGGAAGCGTACCTAAATCGGTTCGAACGCGGTCCTAGCGAACTACTCGCGGACGCGGCGATATAGCATTTTCCATAATGTCCACCAACGGAGTGATTTTGAGCAGCTGCCGCGTAAACAGTGGTCACCTTGAGACGGCGCGGACGGCAGGATAAGGCCGGACGCCTACCTTCCGAAGTCGCCCGGGAAGGCGCGGACTCTGCCCGTCTCTGGCATTCCTGCGCCGTGTCCGCGCCGGGCCCGGCGTCGTTGTGTCGCAGGGAGCGCGAATTCGATACAGCCTGCGTAGGCCAGGCGGTACGCTTTCGCGGAAAAGCGGGCGGAGCCATGACGATCTCCGAGGCGGGCCAAGGGACCTCACGCGAAATCGAAGCAGACGACGATCCGATCGAAACGCGCGAGTGGCTGGACTCGATCGACGCCATCGTGCGCTATCGCGGTCCGGAGCGCGCGCTCTTCCTGTTGCATAGGCTGGAAACGTGGCTGCGCGACCAGGGCGTCTCGGCGCTTCAGCCGCCTTATTCGGCCTATCGCAACACGATCCCGCCCGAAAAGCAGGGCGCCTACACCGGCAATCTCGCGATCGAGCAGCGCCTCACCTCAATCATTCGCTGGAACGCGCTCGCCATGGTCATGCGCGCCAATCTCGCCTCTGGCAACTCGGCGGCCATCTCGCGAGCTACGCCTCCGCGGCGGAAATCTTCGAGACCGGCTTCAACCACTTCTTCCGCGCCGTGGGCGAAGGCTTCGCGGGCGATCTCGTCTTTTTCCAGCCCCATTCCGCGCCGGGCGTCTATGCGCGCGCCTTCCTTGAAGGGCGCCTGACTGAGGATGAGCTCTCTCGCTATCGTCAGGAAGTCGGCGGCGGCGGGCTCTCATCCTACCCGCACCCCTGGCTCATGCCCGACTTCAGGCAGTTTCCGACCGGGCGATGGGGCAAGGCGTCATCAATGCGATCTACCAAGCCCGCTTCATGCGTTATCTCGAGCATCGCGGCCTCATGGGCGCAAGCGATCGCCGGGTGTGGGGGGTGTTCGGGGACGGCGAACTCGACGAGCCGGAGTCGACGGCCGCGCTGACGCTGGCGGCGCGTGAAAAACTCGACAACTTAACCTTCGTGGTCAACTGCAACCTTCAGCGACTTGACGGTCCGGTGCGCGGAAACGGGCAGATCATCCAGGAGCTGGAGTCGCTGTTCACTGGCGCTGGCTGGAACGTGATCAAGGTGCTCTGGGGCTCCGACTGGGACGCTCTGTTCGCCCGCGACAAGCGGCACGTGCTGTTGCGCCGGTTCGCCGAGACCGTCGACGGCGAATACCAGAATCTCGGCGCCCGCGACGGCGACTATAACCGAGCGAAGTTCTTCCAGAAGGACCCGGATTCGAGCGCGCTGGTCGAGACCATGACCGACACCGAGATCAACGCACTGAAGCGCGGCGGCCACGACTTCCGCAAGCTCTACGCCGCCTTCTCGGCCGCGCGCGCCCACAAAGGGCGCCCGACGGTGATCCTGGCCAAGACCAAGAAGGGTTTTGGGATGGGCACGGCCGGCGAGTCTCGCATGACCGCCCACCAGTCCAAGAAGCTCGACATCGAGGCCCTCCTGGCGTTTCGCGATCGCTTCGGCCTGCCGCTCAAGGACGAGGACGTGGCCGCGCTCGCGTTCTATCGGCCGTCGCCCGACAGTCCCGAAATGCGCTACCTCCAGGCCCGCCGGGCGACGCTCGGCGGCTTTCTCCCGGCGCGGCGGCGCCGAACGTCGGAGACGCCGGCCCTTCCACCGCTCGGGTCTTATGCGGGCTTTGCGACCGCCGCGGGCGGAAAGGAGATGTCGACCACGATGGCGGTCGTGCGTATCCTCAGCGCCCTCCTGAAGGACCGGGAGATCGGCCCGCGCATCGTTCCGATCGTCGCGGACGAGGCGCGCACTTTTGGCATGGCGAGCCTCTTCCGGCAGATCGGCATCTACGCGCCGCAGGGCCAGCTCTACGAGCCCGAGGACGCGGGCTCGCTGCTCTCCTACCGCGAGGCGAAGGACGGACAACTTCTTGGAGGAGGGCATCACCGAGAAGTCGCCGAAACTCGACCCACGGGCGCGGAACTTGAGCACCATTCCTTGGGGGAGACCGCGACGTAGCTGACGGCGAGAAGGCGTCACTGTGGATAAGGGGTTAAAATTGCCGCCAGGGGAGTCATGAGCATGTTCGAATGGCTACGCCGGCGCGAGGGGAAGCGCACCGTCGTGGAGAGCGCCAAGCCCGAGCCGGTCGATCCGATTGATGAGCTTGTTAGCCTGATAGGTGAGACTGAGCCCGACCCGCGGCCCAACGCGTCGGGTGCCGAAAGGCGCTCTCGCGGCAACAATCGGAACCGACGCGGCTCCTGTTGAGGTTCCTGGGTCGTCAGTCTCGGAAAGGCTGCGGCCGATAGCATGACGCTGACGAATTGGCCCATCCGGTCCGTAGCATCCGGAACGGTGGCCAGCATGACCGACAGCTTTGCCAGTTTCGTCGTCAACCTCTGTTGCACGCAATCGAGCGAGCGGCGTCGATCGCCTCGATCAAACTGCGACCGACCGAGCCGTCTGCATTGATTTCCGCGAGGCAGCATTCGATCGCACGTCGCGCGGCATTGAGCGCGGCGTCGAGTTCGTCGGCAGAATAGCGACCGGCGACTTTTAGCAGGACCGCAGCGCGTTCGATCGCGCGTTGGTCGAAATGGCGTACCATGGTTGTCCCCGTAAGACGCGACTAGGCGGCGCGTCGAGCGGCCTACTCAGTAGGGTTGAGGGATGGAGCTTAGGGCGCCGCTCCTCATCGAAGCGTGTCGGAATTCTTAACACTATGTTATTGTGACTTCAGGCGAGACAACAAACGAAGCCGCCACGACGAGTTCATCCCCGCAGATCTCGCCGACCTGGCCTCAACGCTCGCCTTCCCGTTGCGCATCGATGGCCGCAGGCGCACCCACAGCGCAGAGGAGATCATGGCGGAGATCGTCGCGAAGCGGCTTGTGGAGCGCCTCGAGAGCGCGGGCTTCGTGGTAATGAAGCAGCCGGCGGAGATCAGCGGGGCGGCGCCGGCGCGAAGATTTGGGTGAACGGCCGCTGAGCGCAAACACCGGCCATTCGCCGTCGGCTCTGTGAACTTGCCAAATCGACCCCTGAGCGGTCATTGATTCTGATCGCGGTAGGGACGCGAGTTACCCCGCACATATCCGGACAGGCCCAATTAAGGCATCCGGCTCCTGCCTCGGGTAGCTGGCGACAAGTTGCATGACACCGCGTCCGGTCGCATGCGGTCCAACGCTTGTGACACGCTTACCCGGTCCTGTGCCCGGCACGTGTTTTGCTGGCCCGCTTTCCCCTTGACCCCCCGTCCTTGGCTCCACCGGCTCCGCGACGGAGCACTCCGCTTTGTTCGTCGGCTTCGTTGCTACTACGACGGAGTCAGACTTCTCGGGTTCGTGACCCCCGCCAACGCCGGTCAGCCCGGAAAAGAATCCGGCTTCCGTCATAGTAGCCATCATGGCGCCTCCACTTTCGCTACCGCAAAGCTATCACGGCGAATCCGTCCCGTCAGCGGACCCCGCCATGGCCGGACCCCCCCCCCGAGAGCGCAGAAATCAACACATTTGGAACAGCATTTTTGCCCGAAAAGCAGGGGGGTTTTGGAGAGAAGCGTCCAAAGGCGACGTTCCCTGGAAAAGGGATTAATTCTGGGAGGTCGCGAGCTAGAGACACCGTGCATTCCGCCTCGCCACTTGATCGGCCATGGCGGGTAGAGCAAAGTGCGTCTTAGGCTCCCCAATGCAACAGAGCCCGTGCACGTCGTCGGACGGCCTTGTCCTTGTAGACGAGGACGTTGCCGAACGCCTGCGGACTTGTCCGGGGCGACCACCGAGGAGCCGCCGGCGTCAGCGCTATAATGAAGTCGTTTTTGAACATTTGGTGTCATTTACTACTAACGAGATCAATTTGGCTGACTTGGACCATCCGTTACAAAGTCAGTTGGTTGAAACGAACGAGGCAGAGGGCTTGATTTGTATTTTCCATTACCTAAATCCCATGCTCCATAATAGGTAACACCTCTATTTGAGCCTCCTATACCAGAAATGGCTTTCATACGTGGATAATTCATGGGATAAATTTGACCAGGAATCTCACCACTTGCATAGTACCCAAATCTCCACCCCTCTGCCTGCAATTGCTCTAAAGTCAATATTCTTTGTTTACCTTTCCAAGGACATGGGTTCCAAGAACAAGGGTCCGGACGCTTTTCACTTTCTACTGTTGCCACAAGTGTTGTAGCACTTTTGCAATATTTTCCAGTCGAGATTATCAAAATCCCATCATCTCTATTCGCAGTGGACGTAAAGGTTCCATTCGGTAGCTTTTGGATGTGCGCCAAATAGTCAAACTTTTCACTGTGGATTTGAACGCCGTTAGCAGTAACTATCCACGTTCCAAATCCGTTATAGGTGTTCTTATATTTGTCTCCAGGACCGTATGTACTTATTTGTGTGCCTCCGTAGTTGGACCAGCAAATTGTTTTCCCGGCCAAATCTTTCGAGGTGACGGGTACCGCAATTGCAGAGGAAACGAAAGCGAGAGAGATTACGCAAACTGCGCAAAGTGGAGTAAGAAATTTCTGCATTTAAGCCCCCAACCGCCGTGGATCGGCTCAAACCCGTCTCGGTCGGCCTACAGTCGCTGGACCACAATAAGGTCAAGATTGCCGCGGTCTGCGCATTTTGACAACCCGAATTCACGCCGTCCTGGCGGCTTAGGGTCAATACGCGCCCAAGGGGCATGATCGACTGCTGCAGAGTATAATCCGCCAACGCGCATCCATCTAGTCGCTCGCGTCCTTGAATCTAAGGTGTTTCTCTAAATCTCTGTCGCGGCGGAATGCAGCGATGGAGGTGATTGGTGGCCAAGAAGGGGATTGCGGTCAAGAAGTACGTGGTGGAGCTGTGCGCTGAGGAGCGCGAACAGCTTGAGGCGATGGTTCGCGCAGGCAAGGGGTCGGCGCAAATCCTGACAAGGGCGCGCATTCTGCTGAAGGCCGACGTTTCGGAGGCGGGCGACGGGTGGAGCGACAGCGCGATCTCGGCGGCGCTGGATACCAGCGTCAACAATGTCGCTCGCACGCGTCAGCAACTGGTCGAGGAGGGGTTCGAGGCGACGCTGAAGCGCAAGTACAACCCCAATTCCGCCCGGCCCCGGATTTTCGATGGCGCGGCCGAAGCGAAGCTGATCGCTCTGACTTGCTCGCCGGCTCCGGAGGGGTTCGCCCGTTGGAGCTTGCGTCTGCTCGAAGAGAAAGTCGTCGAATTGGCCATCGTCGACAAGGCCAGCGATAATACGATCGGACGGACGTTAAAAAAAACGCGCTCAAGCCGCACCGCAATCGGCAATGGGTGATCCCGCCCGACGCCAATGCGGCCTTCGTTGCCGGCATGGAAGACGTGCTGGAAACCTACCAGAGGCCGCGAGATTCAGCCCGTCCTCTCGTATGTTTGGACGAGACCTCCAAGCAGCTGATCATCGAGACCCGCAAGCCGATCCCGGCGAAGCCCGGACAGCCCGAGCGACACGACTACGAATACCAGCGCAACGGCGTCGCCAATCTCTTCATGATCTTCGCGCCGCTGGAGGGATGGCGCCGCGTCGAAGTGACAGACCATCACGCCGCCGTCGACTACGCTAATATCCTCAAAGGCCTATCCGACGTGGATTTCCCCAACGCCGAGAAAATCGTGCTCGTCCAGGACAACCTGAGCACGCATAGGCCGGCCTCGCTCTACGCCGCCTTCCCCGCCCCCGAAGCGCGCCGCCTCGTCAACCGGTTCGAATGGCATTACACGCCAAAGCATGGAAGCTGGCTCGACATGGCCGAATCCGAACTCGCCGTCCTGACGACCCAGTGCCTCAACCGCCGCATCCCCGACAAAGAGACCCTCGAGAAAGAGGTCGCCGCTTGGCAGGGCCATCGAAACAAGCATCACGCCAAAGCCGATTGGCAGTTCACAACTGAAAACGCCCGCGTCAAACTCAAGAGGCTATACCCTCAGTTCGAGTGACTCGGGCGACTAGCCGGTCGCATCTGCGAGCGGGCCGCCTCTCCCTGAAGAAGGGGCTTCTCAGAACTCATTTTCGATTCCGACCTCTCAAAAGATCGCGGACCCGCGAGTTTGGAGTGGTGATCGCGGTAGGGACGCGAGTTACCCCGCGCCCCCCGCACAGATCCGGACAGGCCCAATTAAGGCATCCGGCTCCTGCCTCGGGTAACTGGCGACAAGTTGCATGACACCGCGTCCTGTCGCATGCGGTCCAACGCCTGTGACACGCTTACCCGGTCCTGCGCCCGGCACGTGCTTTGCTGGCCCGCTCTCCCCTTGGCCCCCGTCCTTGGCTCCACCGGCTCCGCGACGGATCACTCCGCTTTGTTCGTCGGCTTCGTTGCTACTACGACGGAGTCAGACTTCTCGGGTTCGTGCATCATCGGCGTCGACTCCTCGTCTTCCCGATGCGGACCTGGGGGCGTTCGCCATCAGGCCAAACCCGAGACCTCCCGGTTCCCGCGCAAAGAGCTTCCACACATGCCAGGGTCTTCGACCACGCCGGGCCGGACGGGCCCTCGCAATAACGCGTCCGTCCATGTCGCCTTCCGTGTTTCTGACCACGTCGGCACCCGAAACTATCTTGCTTAATCGCGGTAGGGACGCTCATTGCTGAGCGCCCCCCGCACAGATCCGAGCATGCCCAATTCAGGCACTCGGCTCCTACCTTGAGTACTTGACGCGAAACCTCTGGTCCGGCCACGGGTGCAGCACGCGGACGGGTGGCAAGTAGCGTTCGATCAGTCGGCTCATCCGTTCCCAGGTCATCCGATGCCGCTGGCTGCGTCGTCGCAGACTGTGGAACCATCGTTCGCCTATGTGGGCACGGAACGCCGACAGCATGCGGCTGTTGGTCGGCACCGCGAAGTAGGCGAAGTAGCCCCTCACCACGGCCCCGAGCCAGCCCCCCTGCTCATCGATCGGCCTATGCCTGTCCCGGCGAAGCGTCTCCGTGATCTCATTGAGTTTGGCTCGCATCCGCTTCCGCTGCGTCCTACGCCCGAGTTGAAAGCCCGTGCCGTCCTTCCGGGTGGTGCAGTAGTGGGTGAACCCCAGGAAGTCGAACATTTCTGGCTTGCCTTCGCCGCGTCCTTTTCGGCGTTCGGCGGCAAACTTGCCGAACTCAATCAGGCGCGTCTTCTCCGGATGCAGGCTCAGTGCGAACCGGGCCAGCCGGTCCTTGAGATCGTTCAGAAAGCGCTTCGCATCGCCTTGGTGCTGGAAGCCAACGATCGTGTCGTCCGCGTATCTCACGACGATCATATCGCCGGTCGCATTCCGCGTGCGCCACTGCTGGTGAAGTGGACCCCATTCGCGGGACCATGGGCCGTGGGAATTAAGGTGTAATCCTTCCCGCTCTTCCTTTTTTAAAGAGGCTTCAAGCCGCTTCCTGCTGCTTCTGCCTCTGCTGTGGGTATGTGGGCAACGCGTTTGCGTTGTCCAAGCGAAGCGGCATATCCACAGCCCTTGCCGCCGCCTCGATTTCGTCGATGCCGGCGCGCCACACCGCCATCGGCGTCTGGTTGTTCATCGCCTGGTGGGGGCGGCGAGAATTGTAAAAGGTCATCCACGAACCAATGCCGGCCCGCGCCTCGCGGCCGTCGACGTAAGCTTTCAGATGCACTTCCTCGTACTTAATCGAGCGCCACAGCCGTTCGATGAAGATGTTGTCCATGAAGCGGCCGCGTCCGTCCATCGAAATCGCGACGCCGGCCGCCGCGAGCTTGCCGACAAAAGCCTCGGCGGTGAAAGTGGAGCCCTGGTCGGTATTGAAAATCCTCGGCTTTCCGAACCGAAGCAGCGCCTCCTCCAGCGCCGCCGCGCAGAAGCTCGCATCGTTGGTGTTCGACAGCCGCCACGCCAGAACCGCCCGGCTGGCCCAGTCGATGATCGCCACCAGATAGAGGAAGCCGCACGCCATCGGGATGTAGGTCACGTCGGCCGCCCACACGTGGTTCGGCTCGACAATCTTCAGACCCCGCAGCAGGTAGGGGTATATCTTGTGCCCGGGCGCGGCTTTGCTCGTGCCGGGACGCGGAACCAGCGCCTCGATCCCCATCGTGCGCATCAGCCGCCGCACCCGCTTGCGGTTGACCCCGCGGCCCTCCTTGTTGAGTTCGAAGGTCATTCGCCGCGAGCCGTAGAACGGCAGTTCCAGATGCAGTTCGTCGATCCGCCGCATCACCGCCAGATCTTCGGCGCCCGGCTCCGCCCTGGGCCGATAGACCCCCGAGCGCGCCACATCCAGCAGCGCGCATTGGCGGCGCACAGACAGGTCCTCGCCAGGCCGTCCGACCATTGCTCTTCGATCGGGCGCGCTCATCGCCCTGGCCTCCTGGCCAAGAAATCCCGTTCGACCGTCAGTTGGCCGATCTTGGCGTAAAGCTTGGCCGCCTCCCGCTCGCGCTCCTCCTCGCCGTCGCTTGAACCGCTCGCTCCTCGCGCGAACAGGCTCGCAACATTGTCCTGAACCTGCTTCTTCCACGCGTAGATCTGGTTCGGATGCACGTCATGCCGCTTGGCAAGCTCAGGAACCGTCGCATCCTCCCGCAGAGCCTCCAACGCCACCTTCGCCTTGAACGCCGCATCAAACTTCTTGCGTGATCTCGCCATTTCGCTCGCTCCGTTGGTTAAAACAGAGCGGGACGCTACACACCTTAACCGCTGGTCCCAAAACCGGGGTCCACTTCAGATACCAACGCATGAACTCGGGGCCGATGCGGTTTGCTACTCCTTCATCGCAGCGGACTTTCACCGCTTACTCTTTGCCGATTTCTACCGGCGCACCAGAAGTCAAGACATTTGGAACAGCGCTTTTCGCCCGAAAATCAGGGACCTTTGAGAGAGCCGACGTAGCTTGCGGGCGTCAAAACCGAAAGAACCCGCGCCGGCCGCGCCGCGCGGGTTCCATATAGTCAACCTTATGCGAACAAGCCGGATTACGTGACCGCGTGCGAAGTAGCGCCTTCCCGGCTTGTCTGGCGATAGGCGGCGAAACCGAGGCCCGCGAAACCAACAAGAATCATTGCCCAGGTTGATGGCTCGGGGACGTTAGTAGTGACCGGTGTCATGGTGCCAGTAAAGCTCCCGGCACCCTCGAACGTCAGCCCGGTTATAAAGGCAGTGGTATTCGTGGGATCGATGCCTAGAGTTGGCTCGATGCCAAGGACTTCGAATTCACTGACGCCGCCGCTGGCGAAATCAAATACCGTCCCTGCGGCAAGCCGCGTGTCAAACACGAATGACGTCCCATTCCACACGTACAATTCGTATGGAGCTGGGTTGCCGACTTTTGGCAATTCCACACTGGCAAAATTAGGATTCCCAGGGCCCGTGTTGTAAATATATCCATCAGCAACTTCCGGATCTATGTAATATGTAAGTCCCGTCAATACCGTCATATTAAAATTATAGACGACTCCTTTTCCGCTCGGCGTTGCCATGGGTAGATACACCGTGGCCGGCGCACTCGCAGGCAATATTTGAAACGGTACAAAGACGCGGGCAGCTGCACTTGTATTGCTGTTGCTGAGATTTGTGGAAGAACCATCTCTTGTTTGCGTTATATCCAGTAACATTGTATACTGTGTGCCCTGTTGAAGTGGGCAATAACCTATACCAGCAGTACAATCGGCAGGCTGTAAAGTAAATGGCGGATGGCCTGTTAAATTTGCGCCGCCAATTAGGCCGATATCAGTTGGAGATACTTGATTATCTTGAATTATTGCAACCCTATATCCGTTCACGCTCACGCCCGGCGGGGTGCTCCAATTGAAAGTTGGGTCGGCTCCCGGGGACATTGTGATGTTTATTGGAAGCTGAATTTCACCTGGGCCGACAAGGCTTAGGGTGCTCGAAACGCTAGTTGGGGTCGTTGCCGGATTCGTAAAGGTGATCTTCCAAGGACTAGTGAGTTGAGACGAACTGAGTGACGAATACGGTGTTAGACCGAAAAACGTATTCAGATCTGCTGGGCCCGGACTGAACGGAATGGAGTTGATGAAACCCGTTGTGGTCGCAAGGCCCGAGGTCCCTGAATCGCCGTTCGCGACGACGCTGTCAGCGCCATACGCGACGTACTCACCGGCGAGAAATCCCAGGTCGTTCGCGCCATAGTTGACATAGTAGAGAAACGGTCCGGTCACACTGAGTGATTGGGCATGCGCAGACGACAAACTGGCAAGCGCTCCCATCGATCCGATGGCCAGCAAACGCATCAAGCTGCGTACGCCGTTGACCGTGCCCTCCGGCAAAACAGCTTTCATAGCTGCCCCTCCTGATGAATATCGGTGACGTGCTTTTGTCGCGGCAAGGCCCTACCGCATGGTCACCTTAGGTACACCAAATTCCGACCGTCTTAGAGACAGCAATGTTGACCCCGCTTGCTCCAGTTGAGAAAGTCGGGATAGGTGCATAAAGGTCCGCTCTCCGCGCAACTGCGGGCGTTAGTGGCCGTGGTCTGCTACGTCCGCAATACTGAAGGGTTTCGGACGCCGGCCCTTCGCAGGCGCGCTGGGCCGGGCGCTGGGGCCGGCGTCCGAAAGCCTCGTAAGGGGGAAACCGCGGGTAGGAAGAGGCGCGGATTGGCTGGGCGCGACCTATGGGGATTTCAAGGTCGCGGACGGATCGCCGATGTGGCGGCGGGGGCGGAAGGCGGTCGGCGTTGTCGTCGAGAGCGAACACGACGGGCCTTTTCGGGGGCGAGGATGCGAGCGGCGGGTATGGGAGCGGCGTCGGGAGAGCGTCCGCGGCGGTCGTGAGGACATCGGCTTGCTGCTCCGGCGCGTGGCTGGAGGCGCGGCGAGACGGGGTTGCGTGGGAATCGCGGCGACGGTCATGAGGTGTCGATCCTGATGCGGGTCGGCGACGGCGGGCGGCCGGGGCGCGCGCCTTCGAAGGTTTCGACGATGATCATCCGGCCGCCGCAACAGGGGCAGCGTCGCACAGGCGAAGGGGGTTCGGCTTGGCTGTTCGCCTCGGCGTGCGAGAGCTCAGATGTGGTCTTGGGCGCGGCGAGCGCTTGGCAGACGCGCTCGATGTTGCGCGCCCGAACGGTGCCGGCGAACAGGCCGTAGTGGCGGATGCGGTGGAAGCCGCTCGGCAGGACGTGCAGGAGAAAGCGGCGGGGATGAACTCGGCGGCGTCGAGCGTCATGGTTTTGAACCGGTCGCGTCCTTTGATGCGGTCGTCCTTCCATTTGAAGGTCACGCCCGCCTCGTCGAGCGCGACGAGCCGTGCGTTCGAGATGGCGACGCGGTGGGTATAGCGGGCGAGATAGGCGAGCACGGCTTTCGGTCCGGCGAACGGCTTCTTTCCGTAGACGACCCACTCGGAGCGGCGCAACGGCGCGAGGGCGGCGTCGAAGGCGCCCTGGTCGGCGAGCGGGGCGAGGTCGCCGAAGAAGACGAGCCGGCCAGCCGCATGCAGGGCTGTGAGGCCTTCGAGGAAGAGGCGGCGGAACAGGCGGGAGAGCACGCGCACCGGCAGGAAGAAGCCGGGCTTGCAGGCGATCCAGCGCGACCCGTCCGGCGACAGGCCGCCGCCGGGAACGATGACGTGGACATGCGGGTGATGGGTCAGCGCCGAGCCCCAGGTATGGAGGACGGCGGTGAGGCCGATGCGCGCGCCCAGATGCTTCGGGTCGGCGGCGATCGTGGTCAGCGTCTCGGCGGCGGTCCGGAACAGAAGGTCGTAGACGGCCGCTTTGGTCTGGAACGCGATCGCGCCGATCGAAGCCGGCAGGGTGAAGACGACGTGGTAGTAGGGAACTGGCAGCAGCTCCGCCTCACGGTCTTCGAGCCACTGCCTGGCCGCCGCCCCCTGACACTTGGGGCAGTGGCGGTTGCGGCAGGAATTGTAGGCCACGCGTTCGTGCGCGCAGTCCTCGCAGCGCTCGACATGTCCGCCGAGCGCGGCTGTGCGACAGGTCTCGATCGCCGACATCACTTTCAACTGGGCGAGGCTCACGTGGCCTTCGTTGGCCTCACGCCACGCCGGCCCATGGGCGCGAAAGACCTCGGCGACCTCCAGGCGGGGCCGCGCCATGCGGCCGCGGTCAGGCGGGCGGCTTTCGCTTCGTCAGGTTGACGCCCAGCCGCTCCAGCGGGCTCTTGACGTCGCGGATCGTATTGATGGCGACGCGGGTGTAGAGCGCGGTCGTCTCCAGCTTGGCGTGTCCGAGCAGAACCTGGATCACCCGAATGTCGACGTTCTGTTCGAGCAGATGGGTAGCGATCCCCGGGTCAAAGCCCGGGGATGCCGCAACGTATGCGGCGACACGCGCTTGGCGATCCCCGCCGCCTGCGCCGCGGCGTGGACCACGCGCACCATTTGGCGGGCCGACATCGGGTTGACCGGGTTCTGGCCCGGAAACAACCATGCCCGCGGCCTGGCCGCATGCCACCATTCGCGCAACAGTTCGAGCAGTTGCGGCGACAGCATCACATCGCGATCCCGCTGTCCCTTGCCCTGCTCGACCCTGAGCATCATGCGCTGGCTGTCAATGTCGGACACCTTCAGGTTCGCGACCTCAGACACCCGCAGGCCCGCGCCGTAGGCGACGCTGAGCGCCGCCTTGTACTTGAGGCCCGGCGCGGCTTCGAGCAGACGCGCCACTTCCTCCTCGCTCAGCACCACCGGCGCCTTGCGCGGCCGCTGTACGGGCGCCAGATGCCGGACGAGGTCGGGCTTTTCCAGCGTGATCTTGAAGAAGAACCGCAGCGCCGTGCAGGCCAGGTTGATGGTCGCCGGGCCAATATGCTGCTTGGCCAGATGCAACTGATAGCGGCGAACGTCCTCGGCGGACGCCTTGTCCGGCGACCGACCGAGGAAAACCGTGAAGTTCTTCACGGCCCGAACGTAGTCCCTCTGGGTGTCCTCGCCGAACCGGCGCGCCGTCATGTCGTCGATCATGCGCTGGCGCAGAGGGCTGATGGGCTTCGAGTTGTCGGGCATCGCGAAACCTCCTGTCTCGCATGGGGTTGAACCCCACGATCTTGAGACAGACCCAGGCCTTCGCGCTTCTCCTCAGCCCACTGGTCTCCGCCGCCCCTCGCCACCCCTACCGCGCGAGCGGTTTAGTCCAAACGTCGACTCCAGCCGTCCCCACGGAGTGCCGTCGCTGGCCGCGCGACGATCGTCAGCGTGTCGTCCGGCAACGGTCGCTGGAGCGCCAGCGTTTTTCTTGCCGGCGCCCGCAGCTAGGCTCCGACCTCGTCGGGCTTGAGGCGCAGCGACCCAACTTTCCTTGTCTGACAACCGCCGCCAACGCCTGCCGCCTCCGCTCCAGCTCCTGGTTTTTCAACGAAATCGACCCTTTGGCGACCTTCGCAATGGGCCTCTCAAAAGGGCGGAAAGTGTGCTTTTTGATATGATTCTCTGCTAGCCAATTACAACCGGTGAGTAAGTTACCCAGCTCGTTAGGGGGCTAGAAGGCACCGCGGTGAGGACCCCCTGGGCGGTCTGGGGAGTGATATCAGTGAATCGCCACTGCTTCCCCTTTGCCCCAACCGGGTAATACGCGTCTATCAAGTGATAATTGTCGGCTATATACAGGACATGCTGATAAGGGGGGGCCACCCAGCTCGTCAAGGATCCACTACCAGGGGCGGGAGCCCCCTGATCAGCGATTTGCCCGGTGATGTCGGTGAAGTTCCTCTCCTGCTGCCCGATCTGTCCATACGCCTCTATCACGTGCTGATTGTTGCCAACATAGACGACATGCTGAAGACTGCTGTCCGCCCAGCTCGTCAGCGGCGTGCCACTTGGGGCACCGGGGGCGCCAGTGATCTGTTTGGTGATGTCGGTGAACTGCCATTGCGGGTCGTTCTGCCCTGCCGGAGAGAACGCCTCCTGCAGGTGCGAATTGAGATCGACATAGACGACGTGCTGATAAACTTGTGCTCCCGGGTTTCCAAATACTGGGGGGTCCACCCAGCTCGTCAGGGGGCTGTTAGCACTGACACCGTAGGCGCCAGGGCTATCGGTGATGTTCGAACCCAGCCCTCCCTGGCCGATCTTCCCCAACGGATAGCATTGGACCAAGAGCGACGACGAAATAAATTCACCGACAATGAAGCCAATGTATTGAAAAGAGCCGGCCACCCAACTCGTCAAACTGTTGTTGGCATAGGGTCCAACGGGGCCCCCTAACTCGGTGATCTGCCACCGCTGACCGACCCCGCCAATTGGGTAGGATGCCCCTTGCACGATCCCATTAGGATCGATGTAGGCGAAGTGCTGATAAGTGGGATCCTGCCAGCTTGTCAGGGCGGTGCCGGTGTTAACACCAGGGGCGCCCTGGCTGGTGACGTCGGTGTGGCTCCACTGCGGCCCGCTTTGCCCGTACGGGTAGAACGCCTCCACTACGTCCGTGCCGCTAATGAAGACGACGTGTTCATAAGTGCCGTCCACCCAGCTTGTCAGGCCCATGTTTTCGGCGACAGAAAGGGTGCCGGTCTCTTTGGTGATGTCGGTGACTTGCAGCGGCCCGGTCTGCCCAATTGGGTAGAACACCTCAAGCGCGTGCGAAAGGCCGCCTAGGTATGCGACATGCTGATAATATGTAGCCATCGGTATTCTCCACGCCGCCTAAGTCCATCTTCCTGGCTCGGTGAATTGTTAGTTAATTCTAAATTTGATTTTGCTTATACGGCCGTTTTGTTTCTCACACAAGTTGTTGTACAGGTAAGTGAGCCAACCGGACTAATATTTGAGTGACAATGTTGAGTACAGGCTCACTTGCCATTACTGAAGAAAACCAGTGCCCGGTTGGCTCTAAAGCCTTCGCCTTCTAAGCCACGAGCAATGGCTTTCAAAACTATTACCTTCATTCTGCTTACTTCGTCCTCTGCCGCGTTTAACGGAGTAGCGAAGAGAAGAACTCCTGCAAAACAAAAAACACTCTTGGTCCTAAACATCTGTCCCTCCTATGTCGAGCAACAACACCGCGCTCTCGCCTTCGCGGATTGCTAATTCTTGCAATACTCAGCCTCATAACGCAGCGCCCCTGAGTTGTCTGTAACGCGCGTCACACCATCGCAACGTTACGCAGGCGGGCGGCGAAAGTTTATTGCAAATCCCCTCACCAAACTGCTTACAACCGGGGGAGGTGCAGGAGAGGCTAGCGCCGCTAGACCCTTCTACGGAAGCATGAACCCGACCGAGGTGCTCTCTACTGAGGCGCTGCTTGGTTGTAGGTCAGATTCGCAATCTTCCACTCGCCGCCGACCCCCGCGGCTCGGTCGCGCCTCACGTTCCCGGCGTCTTCACATCCAATTCAACGTTGTAAAGGCTGGCGCCCTTGAGCGGGCTCTTGTCGCCCCAGTCGCCCTCGAACCCGCCTGTCCCCGTCGCGCCTTGATACGCGCCTGTTCCGGAGACGATCCGGTATTTGCCGACAACATGGCCGCCGGTATTGGTTCCCGTCACCACGGTTGTGTAGTTCACTACGAGGGACCCGTCCGGAAAATAATACGTGCTGTGCCCGGTGGACCCGCCTTGACTCGGCTTGTCGTAGAAGTCCTTGGTCCCGATCGTTCCATCGGGGGCGATGGTCACTCCGACCATGTGACTTTCGCCGTCCTTTTCACCGATTCCGTTTTGCGCCAAGGCGACGCCTGGTTAGCGGCCGAGAATGATTGGCGAGGCCGTGTAAACAGCGTTTGACCGCGATGTTTCAGGCGAGTAATCGTTGTAATCGTCGGATGTCGATCGTCTAACAGCCTGCGGCGGACCCGCGAGGGGGCCCGAATGGTGGACGCTCCGGCGGGCGAGGCCGGCAAGAGCCCGCACGAAGAGAGGCGCGGAGCGTTTGCTTTCGCGGCGTTTGTTCTTGACCTCGACGCTTGCACCCTTAGGCGCGAATCCGGCGAGGAGATCGCGCTAACGCGCGGCGAGTTTGCGCTTTTGCGCGAATTCGTGCGTCGGCCAGGACGCGTGCTGAGCCGTGATTTTCTGCTGGACGCCATGGTTGGGCGGCGCAGCGTCCCGTTCGACCGCAGCGTCGATGTGATGGTCGGGCGGCTCAGGAAGAAGGTCGAACCCGACCCGAAACAGCCGACCGTAATCCAGACCGTCCCGGGCGAAGGCTACCGCTTCAACACGCCGCTTCACCCGCGCAAACCGGCCCCCGTCCCCTCCGCCTCCCCGGACGCGTCGCCGTCGACGGCCGCTCCAGCGCCGGCCGCCGCGGCCTGGCGAGTCCGATGGACGGCGGCGGTCGCCGCCACTCTCGTGGCCACGCTATTCGTCGTCGGCGCCTATGGCTGGCGCTCGGGCCTCGCCTCGCGCTTTATGGGAGCGGTGGCGGAGGACAAACTCGCGGCCGCGCCGCGGCTGTCGATCGTCGTTCTGCCGTTCGAGAATATGAGCGGCGACAAGGAGCAGGACTATTTCGCCGACGGGATCACCGACGATTTGACGACCGACCTCTCGCATCTTCAAGACAGCTTCGTCATCTCCCGCGGCACGGCCTTCGCCTATAGGGACAAGCCGGTCGACGCCAAACAGGTCGGCCGAGAACTTGGCATCCGCTATGAGCTGGAGGGCAGCGTGCGTCGCCTCGGCGAGAAGGTGGAGATTAACGCGCAGCTCATCTCTACTGAGACGGGCGCGCATGTGTGGGCCGACCGCTTCGACGGCGAGCGCAACAAGCTCGGCGAGCTGCAAGTCGACGTCGTCTCCCGCCTCGCCAATTCGCTTGGGGTGGAGTTGGTGAAGGCCGAAGCCTTGCGCTCCACGCGCGAGCGGCCGGGCAACCCGGACGCTGTCGATCTCGCGATGCGCGGCGAAGCCATACTCAATTCAAATCCCGATAAGGCTGCATTGCAGGACGCCTTGACCCTATTCGAACGCGCGCTTGCTCTCGACCCGCAGAATGTCCCCGCGATGATAGGACTCGCGACCTGTTTGACTTGGCGCGTGAACGCCTTCTGGAGCGACGACCGAGCGGGCGATATCGCGCGCGCCGAGGAAACGATTGATCGCGCGTTGACTCTTGAGCCTAACAATTCGTCAGCCCATGACGAAAAGGGCTTCGTCTTCGAAGCGAAGAAACAATGGAGTCCGGCGATCGCTGAGGCAGAGGCCGCCATCGCCGAGGACAACAACAATGCCAACGCACATGCGATTGCGGGCTTTCGCAAGTTGTTTCTCGGTCGCAGCGAGGAGGGCTTCAAGGGCGTCGAAACGGCGCTCCGCCTGAGCCCCCGCGATCCCAGCGTGCCCTATTGGCAATTCGATATGTGCCACCTCTATGCCTATCTGTCGCGGTGGGAGGAGGCGATCGAATGGTGCAACAAGTCGGCAGCGGGCAACCCACACTTTTTTATCACGTATCTGCTCCTCGCCGCCGCCAACGAATGGGCCGGGCACGACAAGGAGGCCAGGGACGCCGCCGCGCAATTACAGAAGGTCTATCCCGGCTTTACCGTACAAGGGTGGACTTCCATCCACTGGACCGACGATCCGACCTTCAACGCCCAATATCAGCGCGTCGTCGAAGGCCTGCGCAAGGCGGGCGTGCCGGAGGGCGAGGCGAAAAAGGAGTGACCCCGCCGCTAGGCGGCCGTCAGATCATTGCGATACTGGGAACTCCCGCTCCGGGTGGTTGAATGCGACGTCCGCGCCCGCCGTTCCCAACGTCCGGTTTACGTCGATACTGTTGAAAAACCCCCAAAACGGGTGCGCTCCAAATTCTCGCATTTGCGCAGCAACTCTCGATATCGGCGCCGACTACGCCCTTAAAGCGCAGAGGACGGTCACCGGGCGCGAAGGTCGTCTCCTAGCTGGGTCCCCCAGTAATCTTCGTCGAAGCCCGTGTGTGGCCTCGAGAATTGTGATCAATCCGAAAATTCGGGTTTTCCACACTATTCGTCGACTCCAGCCGTCCGGTGGGCGCAAAAAGCGGTCACACATGGACCGCTTGGCGAACGGGTCAAATCGACCTGAGCGGCAGTTCAGGATAGCCTGTTGTCCGACCGCAAAGCCACGCATTGCGGAAGTTCGCAGTCATTGAGGCTCAGTTCAACTCAAAGCCTGCTGATGAGGGATAGGGGACCGCCGGCAAGCCGGGACGCGATGGGTAGCCGTGCCCCTCTGGGAAAGCCAAACGCTGCGGGCGATTTGCGGCCGGTCCTCCGGCGGCTCGTGACGCCCTAGCTTCCCGGGGTCTTCACGTCCAATTCAATGTTAAAAAGCATGGCGTTCTTGAGCGGGCTCTTGTCGCCCCAGTCGCCCTCGAACGACCCTGTCCCCGTCGCGCCTTGATAGGCGCCTGTGCCGGAAACGATCTGGAGTTTGCCGACAACATGGCCGCCCGTCTGGGTCGCCGTGTCCGCGAACGAATCGCTCGTCACTATGGAGCCGGCGGGGAAATAATACGTACTGTGTCCGGCGCCCTTGCCGTTTTGATCCTCCTTGACGGAGAAGTCCTTGGTCCCGATCGTTCCGTCCGGGGCGACGGTCGCTCCGACACAATGATATTCGCCATCCTTTTCGCCGACAGTGAACGCCACCAATTTGAACTTGAGCGTCTGGTCGGCGGCGACAGCCATGACATTCGAACCGACGAGCAGCGCGAGCGCTGAGACAAGCGTTTTCATGGGCTTACTCCTCCGTTTCGCTTCCCGGGCGACGCCTGGTTGCGCCCCGCGAATGATGTGCGAGGCCCACGTAAATGACGTTTGACCGCGATGTTTCAGACGGGTAATTGTTGTAATCGTCACATGTCGATCGGCTGAGAATTTGCGGCGGACCCGCGAGGGGGCCCGAATGGTCGACGCTTCGGCGGACGCGGCGGGAAACGCCGACAAGAGCCCGCAGGACCAGAAACGCGGGGCGTTCGCCTTCGCGGGGCTCGTTTTCGATCTCGACGCCTGCACGTTGAAGCGCGAATCCGGCGAGGCGATCGCGCTGACGCGCGGCGAATTCGCCCTCTTACGCGAATTCGTGCGCCGGGCCGGCCGGGTGCTGAGCCGCGATTTTCTGCTCGACGCCGTGGTCGGCCGGCACAACGCTCCGTTCGACCGCAGCGTCGACGTGATGGTCGGGCGCCTCAGGAAAAAGGTCGAACCCGACCCGAAACAGCCGTGCGTCATCCAGACGGTCCCGGGCGAAGGCTACCGCTTCACCGCGCCGCTCTCGCCGCGCGAATCGACCCCAGCCGCCCCCTCCGCCCCGGCGGATGCGCCGGCGCCCGATCCGGCGCCGGCCGCCGCGCCCTGGCGCGTCCCATGGGCGGCGGCCGCCGCCGCGCTTTGCCTCATCGCGGTAGCCGCCGCGGCGATCTTTTGGCGCCCCACTCCTCAGGAAGCCGGGCCGCGGCTTTCCATCGTCGTCCTCCCGTTCGAGAATAGGAGCGGCGACAAGGAGCAGGACTATTTCGCCGATGGCATCACCGATGATCTGACGACCGACCTCTCGCATCTCAATGGGAGCTTCGTCATCGCCCGCAATACGGCCTTTGCGTACAAGGGCAAGCCCATTGACGCGAAGGAAATCGGCAGAGAGCTAGGCGTGCGCTATCTGCTCGAAGGCAGCGTGCGGCGGTTGGGCGAGAAGGTCGAGGTCAACGCCCAGCTCATCTCGACCGAAACCGGCGCGCATGTCTGGGCCGACCGCTTCGAGGGCGAGCGCAGCAACCTCGGCGAGCTGCAGGTCGACGTCGTCGCCCGCCTCGCCAATTCGCTCGGCGTCGAGCTGGTGAAGGCCGAAGCCTTGCGCTCCACGCGCGAGCGGCCGGGCAACCCGGACGCGGCCGACCTCGCGATGCAAGCCGAGGCCAAGGAGCATTCGCCTGACAGCAAGGCGAATTTGAACGACGCCGTGACGCTGTCCGAGCGCGCGCTTGCTCTCGACCCACAGAATGTGAGCGCGCTGACGGTCCTGGCGCACGCCTTGCTTGACCGCGTGAGCGACGAATGGAGCGACGACCCCGCAGGCGACATTGCGCGCGGCGAAAAAGCGATCGAGGCGGCCTGGGCCCTTCAGCCTGAGAATTCATTGGTTCATTACGTGAGAGGCTATCTCTACCAAGTGAAGCAGCAGTGGGGACCGTCGATCACGGAGGAAGAAACGGCGATCGCGTTGGACCCTAACAATGCCAGGGCCCATGGGATCGGCGGTTTTAGCAAGATGTTTGTCGGCCGCAGTGAGGACGGGCTCGTGGACGAAGAAACGGCGCTTCGCTTGAGCCCCCGCGATCCGTTCGTTCCTTGGTGGCAGTGCTTCATCTGCGTGCTCCGAGTGAACCTTGGGCATAATGAACAGGCGATCCCATGGTGCGAGAAGGCGGCCGCGGGCTTGCCTCAGGTTTACCTTCCGCTGTTGCACCTCGCCGCTGCCGACGCCTTGGCCGGCCACGACAAGGAGGCGAAGGAGGCTGCCGCCCAATTGCTGAAAGTCTATCCCGGCTTCACCGTGCAAAGCTGGGCTTCCATCCACTGGAGCGACGATCCGACCTTCAACGCGCGATACCAGCGCGCCACCGAAGGCCTGCGCAAGGCGGGCCTGCCGGAGGGCGAGGCGAAAAAGGACTGACCCGCCACCTGCGCCGTCAGATCATTGCGATACCAGGAATCCCACTGCGGACGGTAAAGCATAGTTTGGGCCCTTAGCGGCCTCGAAGCTGTCGGCTGTGCCACTTGAGACCAAATCCTGGAGAGCATTCTTCCCGTTTTGTCTCTGAACCTTCCAGGTCGGCACACCCTGGTCGAAGGACGCCTCCAGGATCAGTCCGGGCAAGTCAGCCATGACGGACCCCTCAGGCCACATGGGCGTGGGAAGCGGCTTCCATTCGACCTCAGTCATGTGCGTCTCCATGTGGCGACGGCAAAATGAAGTGGGGATTTTGCCACTCCGAATTGCCGATCGCCAGTGCTTGGTCGAGGTCGAACTCAACGGCGCCGTCGGTTTCATCTTCCAGATCGCGGACCTCGGCGCGGGTCCCTCCCTGGGTTGTGGTCTGCCATGAGTGTCATATTTCACCGAAGTGGGACCCCGCAGTACGATCCGGCCAGCTCATTGATTAGGCAGGGCGATTAGCAGAAATGCCGAAGTGCCGGTCGAATCCAACACGACCCCTCTTCGAGAGCTAGATCCGACTTCCCATCAGTCGGTTAGCGCCTCGGCGCAAGGGGGTCCCGATTCCACGCACGTTCACACCTGTGCTTTGCCTTGGCGACCGGCGTCGGCAAAACGAGGTTGATGGGCGCCTTCATTGGCTATCTCCATCTCGCGCACGGGCTGAACAATTTTTTCGTGCTCGCGCCGTGAACTGGACCCCGGATTTAGGACCATTGGGTAAGGTGTGAAATGTCCTGCTCTGTCGCAACCGACGGAGCGAGAAAATGATGAAGTCACGCAAGAAGTTTGATGCGGCGTTCAAGGCGAAGGTTGCGCTCGAGGCGCTTCGCGAGGATGCGACGGTTCCGGATCTGGCGAAGCGGCACGGGGTGCATCCGAACCAGATTTATGCCTGGAAGAAGCAGGTTCTCGACAATGTCGCGAGCCTGTTCGCGCGCGGGGCGAGCGTTTCGGGCGATGGCGAGGAGGAGCGCGAACGTGAGGCGGCCAGGCTTTACGCCAAGATCGGCCAGCTGACGGTTGAACGGGATTTCTTGGCCAGGAGGCCAGGGCGATGAGCGCGCCCGATCGAAGGGCGATGGTGGAGCGCCCGGCGGATTTGTCGGTTCGTCGGCAATGCGTGCTGCTGAATGTGGCGCGCTCGGGGATCTATCGCCCCAAGCCAGAGCCCGGGGCGGACGATCTGGCGGTGATGCGGCGGATCGACGAACTGCATCTGGAGCTGCCGTTCTACGGATCGCGTCGGATGACGTTTGAACTCAACAAGGAGGGCTGCGGAGTCAACCGCAAGCGGGTGCGGCGTCTGATGCGCACGATGGGGATCGAGGCGCTGGTTCCGCGTCCCGGCACGAGCAAGGCCGCCCTCGGCCACAAGATCTATCCCTATCTCCTGCGCGGCCTGGCGATCACCGAGCCGAACCATGTGTGGGCGGCCGACGTGACTTACATCCCGATGGCGTGCGGCTTCCTCTATCTGGTGGCGATCATCGACTGGGCCAGCCGGGCGGTTCTGGCGTGGCGGCTGTCGAACACCAACGACGCGAGCTTCTGCGCGGCGGCGCTGGAGGAGGCGCTGCTTCGGTTCGGAAAGCCGAGGATTTTCAATACCGATCAGGGCTCCACTTTCACCGCCGAGGCTTTCGTCGGCAAGCTCGCGGCGGCTGGCGTCGCGATTTCGATGGACGGACGCGGCCGCTTCATGGACAACATCTTCATCGAACGGCTGTGGCGCTCCATCAAGTATGAAGAGGTGCATCTGAAAGCCTACGCCGACGGCCGCGAGGCGCGGGCCGGCATCGGCTCCTGGATGACCTTTTACAACTTTCGGCGCCCGCACCAGGCGATGAACAACCAGATGCCGATGGCGGTGTGGCGCGCCGGCATGGACAAGACCGAGGCGGCGGCGAGGGCTGTGGATATGCCGCTTCGCTTGGACAACGCAAACGCGTTGCCCACATACCCACAGCAGAGGCAGAAGCAGCAAGAAACGGCTTGATTCATGAAAGACAAGGGCAGGCGAGATTACACCTTAAATCCGACCTCCCGTGGTCCCACGAATAGGGTCCAGTTCACCGAACCTAACGATATACAGCAAACTGATCACAGATTTCACCGCGAATACACCAAAATACGTGCTTAAGGGTATCTCCGAATTCGCCATCTCCCCGCCCGTCATCACGACTGGCGAGAACTATGAACGCCAGATTGCAAGCGGCGGGCAGCTGTTCCCAACGACGATCAATATCTTCAACATATCGAAGATTAATTCTGAAGTGCGCGGCGGGCGAAATCCCCGCATCCGCAGCTTCCGGGAGGAGATCGGCGAGAGCTACTTCGACTACTTGGCTGGACTCGAAGACCTGGTCCTCATCATGGACGAGTCGCATCGCTATCGAGCGTCTGCTGGCATTCGCGCAATCAATGAGTTGAAGCCGCTGATCGGACTCGAACTTACCGCGACGCCTTTCGTTGAGACTGCGCGCGGGCCGGTTTCATTTCGAAACGTGATCTTCGACTATCCGCTCGGCAGGGCGATGGCGGACGGCTTCGTTAAAGAGCCGGCAGTCGTCACACGGGAGAACTTTTCCCCCGTAGGGAAATCTCTGGAGTCCATCCAACAGAT
The DNA here is from genome assembly GCA_963822215.1 of uncultured Alphaproteobacteria bacterium. Classification (GTDB taxonomy): domain Bacteria; phylum Pseudomonadota; class Alphaproteobacteria; order Rhizobiales; family Beijerinckiaceae; genus Roseiarcus. The sequence goes on along the minus strand of CAWGGX010000009.1, from coordinate 563,672 downwards.
CAAGCTCGAAGACGGTGTGCGCCTGCATGAGAGCGTCAAGGTCGAGTTGGAAACCTACGCGCGCCAGACTGGCGAGCGCATCGTCAAGCCGTTCATGCTGGTCATCGCCCGCGACATCACGCACGCCGCCGAACTGATGCAGCTCATCAAATCCAGCGGCTTTTTCGAAGGCCGGTACGCGGACAAGGTCATTCAGGTCGACTCGAGCGTGAAGGAAGAGGAAACGATCGAACGGTTGCTCAAGGTGGAGCAAACGGACGAACCGACCGAAATCGTCATCCACGTCAACATGCTCAAAGAGGGCTGGGACGTCACTAACCTCTACACGATCGTACCGCTTCGCGCCGCCAATGCTCGGACGCTCATCGAACAATCGATCGGGCGCGGACTTCGACTGCCCTACGGTAAGCGGACCGGCGTGACGGCCGTGGACCGGCTCAACATTGTCGCCCACGACCGCTTCCAGGAAATTGTCGACGAGGCGAAGAAGCCTGACTCCGCGATCCGGCTGCAGCAGGTCATCCTACCGAACGACCAGCTTCAGCAGAAGACCGTCACCGTCGTCTCGCAACCGCAGCTCGCGTCGAAACTCGGGCTCCAGTCTGGCGGGGCGACACCATCAGCCGCAAGCGGCTTTCACGAGGCGCAGCCTGTTTTCAATGCTGATGAACAGAAGATCGCCAAGATCGCCTACGACGTCATTCGAAAGTTCGAGATGCAGCCGTCGTGGTTGCCGAGCGTCGGCTCCCTTCAGCGGCCTGAAGTGCAGGCCGAACTTCTGCGCGAGGTGGAGAGCCAGTACCGGCCCCCGCAGATGGAACTGGAAGGGATCGCAACTCAGCCCAACCTGGCGGCCATTGTCGCGAAGACCGCTGAAATTGTTGTCCAGCAGACTATCGACATCCCGCGCATCCTCGTTGTTCCCAAGGGCGAGGTGAAGTCGGGGTTCCGGCCATTCACACTCGATCTCGCCCGCATGCGATATGAGGCGCCGAATGAGACGCTGTGGGCCGCCTACCTGCGGACCGGCCAGATCGATAGGATCGGCGTGGGCGCCGGGACGATCGATGAACAGCGTCTCGAAGATTACGTGGTGAGCGGCCTCATCGACTTCGACGACGTCGCCTACGACGAGCACGCCGATCTTCTTTACGACCTGGCTGAACAGGTCACCCGTCACCTTCTGTCGTGGCACTCCGAAGAAAATGCGCGGAAGGTGCTACGGCTCCATCAGAAGGAGATTGCCAGCCTCGTCCATGTCCAGATGCTAGAGCATTTTTGGCAGGACACGCAGGTCGCGTACGACGTCGTCGTCACTCGTGGGTTCACTGAGCTTCGGAACAGCGCTTACACCGCGGCCGCCGGGGAGGCGCCGCTCGATTTCCATATTTCGCCGTCGGACAAGAGCAACATGTCGCGGTACCTGTTCGGCGGGTTCTCGCGCTGCCTCTACCCTACGCAGAAATTCCAGTCCGATGCCGAGCGAAAGCTTGCGGTGGTCCTGGAGCGAGAGTCGCTCAAATGGTTCAAACCCGCAAAGGGTCAGTTTCAGCTACTTTACCAATCCGGGACCGAGCACCTCGAATATCAACCGGATTTTGTCGCTGAAACTAAGAACGCGATCTATATGTTAGAACCAAAGGCTGCCAACCAAATGGCGGACCCGGACGTTCTTGCAAAACGGGATGTTGCAGTTGAATGGTGCCGTCACGCCAGTAAACATTCCTCGAGCTACGAAGGGAAACCGTGGGCTTATGCACTTATTCCGCACGACGTAATTGCGGAAAATATGACGCTTGAGGGGTTGGCCGAGCAATATGCCAGCAGAAACGCGTAACTCGGTTGCGACGACGCGTCCGATCGTGAGGTGCGGCCCGGACCCTCGGGCGAGGACGCTTGGCTCTCCCGACTTCGCGCCAATGGCGGGCTGATCTGCGCGTGGAGGCAAGCCGTTCGATTTCCTCAACAAGGAGCTTTGCCCCGACTTCGTTGGAATTGAAGTAAGGTCGCGCGCTCTTGCAGAGAATATCTACGGGCAGAAGCGACAACGTTGATGCGGAAAGTCTGTCGTTTTCCGCCAGATTTATGCTCTCGGTGTACACTAAGACAAATCAACTATCGAGCTGTCGCGACGTGGCGCGGTAGGACGAGAACAATCGCAGGTCAGAACCCAATCTTTCGGCGCTCTGCGTCCGGCTTCGCTTGAGCCTCGAGTTCGAGCCATTGCGCTAGGATCCTCGGATCGCGCTCGTCAAGCACGCTTGCTTTCCTCGCGACGGTGGCAAAATCAGATGGCGTCAAGCCGCTGAGTTTGAGCACGAAGGCCGGCGCGTTGGCGCCGAACGCACGGCGATACGCTTCGGCGATCTGATCTGGCTGCATCGACAGAAAGCGAACCTTGAACAGAAACCGTCGCGCCGCCGCCGCATCCAAGAGTTCCGGCGCGTTGGTCGTGCAAGCGAAGGGATAGGGGTGGCGTTCCATCTGCGTCAGCATTTCGTTGACCTGCGTGATCTCCCAGGAATGCTGCGCCGCCGCTCGATCGCGCAGCAGCGAATCGGCCTCGTCGAGAATCAGAAAGGCGCGAAGATCGGCGGCCTCCTCGAACGCCGCGGCGATCGCCTTTTCAGACTCGCCAAGCCACATCGAGCTGAGGTCGGAGAACCGCTTTTCCAGGATGTCCAGAGCTAGGCGCTCGGCGAGATGGCGAGCGTAGGCCGACTTGCCTGTTCCGGGAGGGCCCGACAGGCAAAACGAGAGGGCGCGCACCCGCGCCCGTGCGACTTGGTCGGCGAGCTGCGCCAGGTCGACGTCGGCTGAGCTCAGCACCGGATCAAAGGGAATTGGCGCCGGCGCTCTCCGCTCCTCACGCCGACCCAGGGCTCTGAGGCTGCTCTCGAGAATGTTGCGCGCGTCGGTCGCAGATCCCAGGATATGAACTCGCGGAGAAGATTGCGTTCTCGATCAGCGCCGGCGGCGCAGGCGTCCGGGCGAGCTCCAGCGCGACGCTCTCGTGCAGTCGCAAGCCCGCGCCCTTTGCGACCCGCGCCACCATGGCCTTGCGCATCGAGAGCGTGGGCTTGGGAAAGCGCAGCGCGAGGTTCATGCGTCGGATGATCGCGGAGCCGAGCCGATCCATGTCGCTGGCGATCCAGATTGTCGGAGCGGCGGCCCGTTCGAGCAGTTGGCTGATGAACACCCTGCTGCCACGCCGGTCCGAGGAGTCGCCCTCGTCGACGCCGCCGAACAGGTCGTCCGCCTCGTCGACGACGATGATCGCCTTTTGGGCCAGAGCGCCGATCGCGTTGGCGATCATCAGGGCCGCAATGCGCTCCCTGCGGCTGGGCTCCGCGTTCTCGTCGTTGATCTCGCCGATGAACCGCACTGAAAAGCCGACGTGCGCGCCGAGCGTCTTGGCGAACTCGCTCTTGCCCGTTCCCGGGGGACCATAGAAGAGAAGGTTCACGCCGCGACGTGTCCTGTCCCTAGGATTGCCAACGTCGGCGACGATCCGGGCGGCGAGATCGCGCAAGTCTCCCAGATGTTCGAAGTCGCTCCAGGCGAGCGATGCGGGGGCGAGTTCGCGAAGCACGAGCTCGCTGACGCCGCGGGGTCCAAACCGCGGCAAGGAAAGGAGGCGGCGAACAACAACCGACAAGCGCGGGCCCTCCTGCGCCTCGATCAAACCCAGCTCCGAAAGTCGCCCTCCGGTGGAGAGTTCGCCGCACTCGGAGCTCGTCTCGAGGAAGGGATGAAGGTCAAAGCCGTGGGCGCCTTCGAGGGAGAGACCGACACGATCGCTGATCGCTTCGACCAGAGCGCAGACCTGGGGCGTCTGCGTTGCTCGCGCCAGGAGGCCGACGACCCTGCTCTGACTGGGGGTGAGCGAACACGCCCGCGCGAGCCAAACGAGGCGCTTTTGGAGAGGCGAAGGTTTTGGTGGGGGCTCTCGGGTCATGCCGATCGCCGCAACCCGCCACGCCTTCCAACGCGCCGCATCGATCGGCGAGTTGATGGTTTCCCATCGTCTCGACGCATGCGTTCTCGGGCTGAGCTTAGGCAGGTCCAACGAGCGTGCATGACTCTCGACCCAGGCGACGATGTCCGTGTCGGCGCGGGGGGCTCGTGCGAAGCGGCTCGACCTCAACGCGTTGGCGAGATAACGGCGAATGGTCCAGCGCTCGTAGGCATGCATGGCCGCGTCCTCAAGGTCTTGATGTCATGGCAGGGACAGGCGCGCTTTAGAGCAGGCCGACTAGGCGCCTCTGTCTGCGAGTGTCGCCGTCGATGGAGCGCTCGTTCATTTCGACCGACGCGTAGCGGTGAGGATCTGCAAGTCTCTGAGCCCGCTGCGGGGATGTTCCGCGCGACGTCACCGTTGAGCGCGTCGTCGACACCACGTCCTATTTCAAGCAGGGTGTGCCTGTGGGTGTCATTCCTCGCTGGCGCTTTCGCTAGTGTCGATCAAGTCCAAATCGCCCTCAATCTCGATCGGCACGACGATCGGCGCGTCATCCAACATGCCGAGATTCGCGTCCGACCCCTCTAGCGCCGCGCGCAGCTTCAGCTCCGCCTCGGCTTGCGTCTTTGCCTTGACGAGGATCGACGCGAGCAGCGTTGCATGAAACGTGAATTCCTTCATGGTTGGCTCATCCTTTCAAATGGATGGAAGTTGCTGATGGGTCGCGGGTCACAGCAAGCCGACCAGCCGCCTCTGCCCGCGCGTGTCGCCGTCGATGTAGCGCTCGGTCGTCTCGATCGACCGGTGTCCGGCGAGCAACTGCACGTCGCGCAGGCTGCAACCGCTGCGGTGGATGTTGCGCGCGGCTCCGGTAATGAAGGTGCGCCGGCCGGAGTGCGACGAGCACCCCTCGAAGCCGAGCTCCCTGAACAGGGCCGCGAACCAGTTGACCACGCTGGTCGGCCGCAAGTGGCCGCCGCGGGCGGAGCGAATGACCGGACCCGACGGCTCGCTGGACCACAGCAATCCTTGCAGCGCGCGGCGCAGATCGTGATGCATGGGGATGCGCCGACCCCCGCGCCTCTTGGCGATCACGTCGCGCACCGCCAGAACGTCGGCGACCTTGCCGCGCGCGTCGAGGACCATCGACCAGTCGAGCCGGGCGATCTCGCAGGCACGCAGTCCGGCCTTGACCGACAAGAGGATCATCGCTCGGTCGCGAGCGCTAAACGGCGACTTTGACGCCTTGAACAGCATGCGCCGCAACATCTGTGGCGTGACGGCCTTGGCTTGTTTGCCGGGCATAACGAGAAGCTCCTCGGGTTGTCGCCGCCCCAAGCCCGAGCGCGCCCCTGCCGCCGCAGGGAAATCCCAGAGCGGTTTCGAAGCGCAGCGAATTGGGGGAAGCGGGATGAAAAACCGCCAAATCAAGCGGCGTGGACGACATGGGTGAACTTGGACGTGGGTCAGGGGACGAGAGAGCGGCGTTCCGATTCCGCGCTTAATCCCTGCCGATCAGTGCTCGTCGGCGAGCATGACCGTCAGCACGCGCGTCGTGACTTCGGGGTCGGCCGGATCGAGCGACATCAGCTCCATGTCTCGATCGTAGTAATCGATCTTCCAGAAGCAGCGGACGTCGCCGTCGTCGACGACGCCGAAGTCGTGCTCGCCGTGGGGATCGTTGTCTTCGGTGAAAGCGTCGAAGGCTCGCACCTGAGCGAGGAGCGACCTTCGGCGCTCGGGGGGCAGGGCTTCGACGCCCGCGGTGACGACTACACCGCCGCCGACGAAGGTTCGGCGGAAGGCGTCGTTGAGCTGGCGGACTCGTTCAGCCGGGTCCGACCGATCTTCGGTCATGATGTTCTCCAGGTTTGGGGAATCAAAACGGGACCCGAGGGGGTCCCGCGATGGTCGGAATCGATTTCGGTAGCTACGGCGCCTCTTCATCGGACAGCGACGCCTCCCCGCCTGAACGCGTCAGGAGCTCGCGGGCCTCTCGGATCAGCCTCCAAAGGGTCAGCGTCTCGCCGCACAGAAACTCGTCGTCGGCGTCGGCGATCACGTCCTCGTCGGCCACTTCTTCGATCGGACAGCCGGTCGCATCAGCTGCCTGCTTCCGCCTCTCCCACATTTCCTCGACGTCGTCCTCGGGGACGAGGAGGCGCGCCGTCTTCTTGACGAACTCCCTGAATTTGTCGGACGAGTCCGAGCGATCTTCGGTCATGGCGTTCTCCAGGTTGGGGCGAGAATCAAAGCGGGACCCGAGAGGGTCCCGCGGTCGCCGGAAGCGATGGTTGTTGCGCCGATTCGAGTGCAGAAGAGCGCGGATGGCGCGTCTTTTGAGATCGCAGCGATTTCAAGTCGGGAGGTGTCGACGGTGAACCTCGACGCTCGCCGAAACGTAGTCGTCCTAAAGGCGAGGAGGCGCGGGAGTCACACGGACCGACGACGTAAGAATATCACAAAGCACCAAAATGTCAAGTTGAATCTGGTAAAAAATTCGGCCTGCGCACCTACCGCTGGACGACGACCGCGACGAGCGTTCCGCGCCGGGCTCCGGAAAAGCGTGCACGAAAGCCGCCGGGCGGCGCAATTGCCATCGACGCCGGACTGCTTCCGTATTCTAAGAAGGGGCTCGCCGAGGCAATCTGGCGGTGCCTTGGTCGGGACATTCGGACGTCGCGCCAGGAGCCCGACCTCCTTGCCGGCGGCATGCGAAATCCTTCGCCGGAAGGTCGGCAGTGCCCGCATCCACCGCTCTGATCGGCGCGATGGAGAGTTCGCCTCAGAGCGCTTCGATGGATACGTCGAGAAGCGGGGGAACCGCCTGACTTATGTCGTTCGCGCCAAAGATTTCCGCGCGTGGTTCGCAGGAGATTCCGTTCCGCTGAAGCTCATCTTGGAGTGCTGGGCGGAGAAGACCATCGCCTGTGCGGTGCGTTCGCTGGAATTTGCCGATCCGTTCGCCGACTGAACGGGATCACTGGCGGGCCGACTACCTCATGAATCCCCTCATTTTTCGGCAGCTGCTAGGGCGCTGGCTAGGAGCATGTTTTGATTGATCATTTCTCCGAATCTGATGAGGAGGGGTCGGAGGCGGGGCTCGGGCATGTTGGGGATGAGACCGAACCACATGCACCCTTGACGGAGCAGGGAGTGGGTTCGGCGCTTGGTCGTGCTGGTTCGCAAGTCCTTGTCCATGCCGAGGCTCTCGCCGGCGGCGCCGAGCAAGGTGAGCAGGAGGATGGCGAGCGCGTTGAGAAACAACAGTCGGTCGCGCCGCATCGGGTCGACGATTCTCAACTCGGCCATGCCCATGCCGAAACGCAGATCCTTGATGTCGCGAAAGCTCGGTTCGATCGTCCAGCGCTTGGCGTAGAGGCCGATGATCGCCGTGGCCGACTTGGCGCCGTCGCCGGCGGCCAGATGCCAAGCCTCCTTCATGCCCTTGGCGTGCACGTGGACGCAGGCGCCGACCTCGAAGCCTTCCCTGGTCAACTTCGCTCCCGTCAGCTTTCGCGCCCGGCCGCTGGCGCCAACCCATTGAGCCGCCTTGCGAGTTTCGCCGTCGGTGGCGCTCACGACCGTGTCGCCGCGAAACCTGATCACGTAGTCGAAGCCGAGTTCGCGCAAGAATTCCATCAGCCGCACGTCGGCAAAGCCGCGATCGGCGAGGATCGTTACGCGCACGCCCTCGGGCAGCGCTTCCTTCAGCCGAGCCAGGCAAAAGTCCTCGAATTCGTTGCGCCGGCCCGTGAGCTCGGCCTTGTAGACCGTCAGCCACAGCAGCGGCTGGGCGCGCCCATAGGTCGTAACCAGACGCAACATGAGGGTCAATTGATCGTCGGCGTCGAAGTCGGTCCAGTCCATCGCAACGTCGATTTCCCGATCGTCACCAATGGCTTGACGAATCCATGGCGTGAACAGGCGGCCGAGATCGACGCCGGGGTTGCTCAGCAGGCGGTCGACCTGCTTGGTGGCGTGCTTGGCTTTCAGGCCGTGCGCTTGCGCCAAAGCCAACCCGATCGCCGAAACCGCCAGCGACGTCGAATGCAGCACCCCCAGCACGCCATCGCTCAGAGATGCAATCCGCTTGGCGTGCAATTCGCCGTCGAAGCGCTCCCCGACCCACTGCGACACCATATCCGCCCGGAAATCCCCAACCCGCATCGCCGCCCCCGTGATCCAAAACTCACGGCCTTCGGCGCCTGGATCATGGCAATATCGAGTCAATCATAAAACGAGGGGATTCCTGAGCGTCTTGCTGCATGCGAAGCGACCATGGCTCGGCAACAAGCAGCAAGGCGACAAGACGTGTCTCGACCGGTCGGGTTTTTTGGCGGCATATTTCTATGCGTCGTATTTTTGTGCTTCATAGTTTATATCGGTAATAAGCAGGAGATTAATGCTTGTTCGATGATTCAGCCGTATCCACTCTGCCTCATTGGAGAGGTAATCCAAGAAACTTACGTGGATGTTTGTAGCCTAACTTCGCCGAAGTTGGTTTGCTATGGCAAATTTATCCAGTTTGCGGCGCAAAATACCGGAAAGTGACACTCGCGCGTGCCCGTCATTGTGCGAAACAGCGGGCATACGGAGTTTCACACCCAAGTCGATCAGTCGGAGGGATCGCGGATCCGCTCGGGAGGATCTCTCCTCGAAATGACCCGCTTCGATGTGGTGACAGGTGTGACAGACGATTCTATTATAATATCAGTCATTTATACCCAATAAAATAACTATAGAATCGTCTGTCACACCTGTCACACCTTCCATAACCTGTCATACTACGCCACATTGGCTGGCAAAAACGACCCTCTGCCAGTTCGGTTATCTATGAGCGCCACAGGCAAATCTCGGTGGACCGACGCTCTGCCCGGCCACATCGCGTAGAGAGGAATGAACGCCGCCATGACCGAATTCACCTTCCAAGCAACTCTGCTGGCCTCGATCCGCGTCACGGCAGAGACGCAAGCCAAAGCAGAGCTGAAGCCGCGCGCGGCGCTGGAGGCGTCTGAAGCCAACCTTGGGATGCTGGACGGCGCGCCAATTGTTGTGCCAGTCGAGATTGAGGGCGAATTGGATCCGGGGCTTAGGCGCGACGCGTGTTCCGATTGCGGATCTGAGCACCGAATTCGATCTTCGATGACTCAGACAAAGCAGCCCGAGGCGGCGAGCGACGCTTTCGTGAACTTGCTTGCTGCCGTCTTCAAGTCGCTGAGCCCCGGCGCAGAAAACCCTATTCCATAACCTGACTGTGTGGAATCAGAAGAATCTATCGAACCAAAGGCCGCCTCCGGGCGGCCTTTGCGCGTCGAAACCGAACCGACGCTCTTTCAGGTCTTCCAACGCACGCCGCGCCATTCGCTTCCGTGCCTGGAGTGCTTATGCGTCAGGTCGAACGACTCTACGAGCTTGGCTTTCAGGGCTGCGGCCGACATGGGCTCCTCGCCCTGACGAGCGCACCATTGCACGAAGGCGCTGTGCATTTCACCTGCCGGGATGACGTTGTCGTGACCGCAGCCGGTCACGAGCATCTCTGTGACGAAGCGCCGAACATGGTCGACTGCCTCGCGCCAGCGGGCGGAGGCCTCCTTCACCGAGGTCGGTTCCTCCAAACCTTCGCGCTGCCACTTTAGCGCGCCACGGATTGCCCAGTTCAGGATGCCCGGCCATTCCGCCTTCAGCTTGCGCGGCAGGTCGGGATCGACCTCGTCCGGCGGGATCTTGACGCTCATCGGGATGACCCGAATTCGGTGCCAGATTGCGTCATCGGTTGCCCGCACCCGCGGGCGATCATTGGCGACGAACCACAGTTTGAATTGCGGCGTAAATTCCGTGAAATTCTTGTAGAGGTGTCGGGCAGTTATCGGCTCCCCGCCGGTCATTGCCTTGATCTTGGCCTCGTCGAGCTGCCGATTCACGTTCGACTCAATGGCGGTGACCATCCGGGCACCCTCGAGCCGCGCCAGATCGGCAGGGATGGCGTTGTCGTAGTTCTTGGTCAGCAGGGTCTCGGTTGGGGTGTGCCGGCCGTAGTCGCCGAGCATTTCCCGGATCGTATTGACGAGCGTCGATTTCCCATTGTCGCCACCTTTGCCGTAGACGAAGAACAGCACCCGCTGGCTGGTGATACCGGTCAACGTATACCCGATAGCTTTCCGGATATATACTGCGAGTTCGTGGTTGCCCGCCGTTACTCGGGCGATGAATCTCTCGAATCGTGGGCATGTTGCGTCCGGCTTGGCCGCCACCGGCGCAATCTTTGTCAGCAAATCGCGGGCGTCGTGCGGCTGGTCTTCGCCGGTTCGTAAATTGATCGTGAAGGTTTCGGTATTCAACAGCCACGGATCGGCATCGAGGCTGGCGTCGGAGACCAGAAGGCGTCCCTTCGCCAGATCGAGCATCCGGTCAATCGCGCCCTTCGACTTGGATTGCTCTGCGAACTTGGCACGGCGCGATCTCGCCGGTTCGTCAGGCAGGAACGGGAGCTCATCCTCGATTTTCATGACCGCCGCTTTTCCGAGTTCGACACATGAAAGATGCCCGTCTGGGCGATAGCGCTTGCCGTCGTATACCATCCAACCCAGATTGGCGTTGTAGATCACGCGATGACCGAACCGCCGGACGAAGCGTTCGGCGTTCGCAATGTCGTTCTCGCCGAATTGCGAAATTTCCTTCGCGAGCCGCCCGTCCGAGGTCCTTGGCGGCTCCATTCCGACGTTGCCTGAGGTCGCGCTAAGGAACGGAAAGCGGGCGGGATTTTTCACGCCGGCCCGAAGCCCACTCTCGATGGTCGCCGATATCTCGCCTTCGTCGAGGCCAATTGCCTTGGCCACCCGCGCGAGTTCCCGGGTCACCGTCGCCCGTCCCAAGAGCCCCGAGGCGACGTACCGACCGAGCTTGAAGGCGCAGATATTGAGCGTGTTGTTCCGTTGGTGGATTGGAGCCTTTTGCAGGCGGTCCAATTCGCTCTTGCGCGCGGCCTCCGCATAGCGCGAGGCCCGCGCGCGTTGATCAGCGGAGAGCTTCGACATCGTAACGGTAGCGCTCTCAACGCGCGCAGGCGTCTTCCCGATCAATTTCAAAAGCCAGGGCGGAGCGGCGGCGATTTTGACGTCTTCGAGCGCGCGCCTCGGCATGAAGCCGTAGCTGCCGTCCGGCGTCCTGCTGCCGGGTCCTACGACATAGCCGCCATCGCCGCGAATATCGATGCCAGAGGCTATAGACCCGGCAGAATTATGGATGCTGAAGTTTGGCATTTTGAAGTAAATATGTTGGCCATGTGGGGTATTAACCCGCATAGTTTTAGGAATGCAGCCATATCTAACTATAAGCCTATTGAGGCTATGCCTACCAGCTGTCCCATCAACGTCGATGACAAAGATCCCCGACCGTGCACCCGTCGCAATTCCATAGTTCAATTGTGGGCGATGCCTGAACCACTCATTGACGATCTGCCCGTCTCTGGACGCGGCTTTGAAGCCAGTCGGAATGGCAGGCACCTTCCCATGAGCTTCTACGGGAAATATCGCGGCACCTATTTCCTTCATCATGCGTCGCATCAATTTAAGGCGATCATCGGCGCCATCGTTGGAAAACCCGCGTCTGCCGTTTGAGGACTTGGTCTCGCGATCACGCATCGCCGCCCTCCATTTCGGAGTTGGCACCGCGCGGACATGCATCCTGATCGCACCGGAGCGCCTCGCCGCTCGTCATTATGGGCCGATTTTCTCGACCTTGCGTATGGGTCGGCGAGTCAGGCGAACGTCGCGCCGTCCTCAGCAGCCCACGCGTCGGTTCCGACCGCTCGACGTCATCCGAGCTGGATCTCCGCAGTGGACCGATCTTGCCCAACGCCCAAGCGTCGAGCGCCTGGCGTGTGTAAAGGACTAGGCGGCCGGCTTTGTGGTACACCGGGCTGTCGCCGGTGACTACACCCTTCGCAAGGGTGCGCTCGGCGCCGAAACCATACTTGTCAAGCAGGTACGTCGCCGCTGCCTTACGGCGCAGGAATTGAACGTCCTCTAACATGGCCTGTGACCCACTCCCAAAGAAGTGCTCCTCCGGGGCCAAGAGCGGTCCTACATTCAAGCAATTATTGAGAATGGCAATCGAATTCGTCATATTTCAGCACAGCACTGAGACTTTTCAGCGCTGAAATACCGAGTTATGGCAACTTAAACTCCTTTAGATAACTCGTGATCGTTGACTCTGAAGTAGTTTTTCTTCTCACAGTTTTTGATCTTTGATCGACATCTGGCTTTATTTGAACCATTAACGCGTTTCTAGATCCTCCGAAATTCGGATTTTTCGCCAAATAACTTCTAGCAATCTCAAGGGTAAACTCCTTAATTTCTTTCATATCTTCTATTTTTTTGCCCGGGCAGCAATCCTAGCTGGTTCCGAATTTTTCTTCAAACTTTCACTGATAACTTTTATTGAATAGTTCTGCCCTGCGGTAAATGCTTCTACTGTAGCTGGCATAGTAATAAGTAGTGAATTTCTGAATAGGACTCTCTGCTTATGAATATCTTCAATACTGTCTACTGTGAAAATGAACTATTTACCTATCTCCTCCATTATCTTTCGGAATTGATCCTTCTGTCCAGCCTTGCGCTGATCAAGAAAATTTAAGTGTCTGTCGATAACCTTAAGGAATTGACGCAGCATTTGTCTATAAGCGCGTCTAGCCTCGTCGCGTTTCTCAATTAACGTCCTGTCATCGGCCATTCCCGTCGCCTTCCCTATCGAAAAGCTCTGGCACTTGCGATGTATCCCTCATCGCCCTCGAAATCGCAGTTCCAATCGCGTCGGCGGCCCTCCGCAGGGGGGCCTCGGCGAGGTGCGCGTACCGTTGCGTAGTTGATGCCTGGGTGTGCCCTAGGAGTTTCCCTATGATCGCCAAGCCAAATGACGCGCTCGCACCCACGCTCGCAAAAGTGTGGCGCAAATCGTGGATACGCACGCTCTCGAGGCTGGCTCGCCTCCTGACCCGATCCCAAGTCTTATCTATAGCCGCGCTCGGTTTGCCCGCCATCGTGCCCGCAATGACAAACTCGGTCCCTGCGACCCGAGGCAGGGTCTCGAGGATTTCGGCCGCGGGCGGGCTGAGGTACACGACTTTCTCGCGCGTCTTGCTGTCGTCCAGGACGAGTAGCCGGCGCTCCAAGTCCACGGATCGCCAGCGCAATTTGACAATCTCGCCGCGCCGACAGCCGGTCAGCGCGAGCAGGCGGATCGCCGCAATCGCGTGCGCATTGCCGGAACACTCCGCCTCAACGTCGAGCGACTCTGCCAGTTTCCTAAGCTCGGCTTCAGAGAGAAATCGCTGCATTTTGCGGACTGGCGGTTTTTTGACGCCTCGTGCTGGGTTGTCTGAGCGCACGCCCCGGTCGACGGCAAATTGGAGCACGGTCGACGCCAACGCCACGCACTGGGCCGCTACGCCGGCACCGCCCGTCGCGATGCTTCCCGGCCGCCGCTTCTCTTGCGGCGCGACGGATGTCCGCCCGCACTTGACATCATTGAGTAGGCGCTCAATGTCGGCGCGGCTGATCGCCTCAGCACGTTTCTTGCCCAACACGGGCTTCAGGTGGAGCTCGATGCGGCCTCGGTCGGATCGAATTGTGCTCGCCTTTTTGTGCGCAACGCCTTGGGCAACATAGAGGTCGCAAAGCTCCGCAAAGCATTATTAGCGTTACTATATTTTTCTGTTGCGTATTCTCATGAGATCACTCCCAAGTATGTTATCAACCCGACCCAAACTGAACTTTTTCGGTCTAAGGTGGAGGCAATTAAGCGACTGAAGCATTCGGCGGCCACAACCGTACACGTGCATCGTCTGGGTGCACAGTGCCCGCACGGCAATCATGGGTATATTCCGAGTCTGTTCAACATTTTACCTAGTGATAGCTCTTCAGGAGTTCCCACCAGCTGTTCAAACGGCGTGCAGCAGGGCAGCGGAACGGACCGATCCAGGCGGACGGAACCGAGATATACAGTACGACGCATTCGTTAAACTACAGAAAGTCCGTCATGTACACGAGCACCGAACTTCAGCTGCTTCGCAACGCCGATCCAGGGGTGAAACTCCCCGGCATCGACACGCCGGCAGGCGATCCGCTTGCGGCCGGGTCGCTCAAGCCGCTCAGCTCGATGACGACGAGTTCGAAGGCGCCTTTCTATTATTCCGCTGCCGCCAATGTGGTCTACGTGACACAGGCCGGCGCGACCCTCAGTGGCTATAACTTCGGCAACGCGACTGTAGACGTCGACGCCAGCAACGTCACGATCGAGGACTGCAACTTCACCGCTACGACCGGATGGTACGCCGTTCAGGTTCACGACGGCGAGAACAACACGACGGTGACCAACTCCTCGTTCAACAGCGACGCCATTCCCGCCAAGCTTGCCGCCTGGATCACCTCGACCGGAACGGTCAACGTCACCGACAACAGCTTCATCGACACGCCGGCGGACGGCCTCGACGTTTTCGGCGGCGGCGTCATTTCCGGCAACTACTTCTCCGGCGCGGGCTACTCGTCCTCCGGGCTGCACCCGGACGCGATCTGGATCACCAACAGCACAACGCCGTTCGTCATCTCCGACAATTTCATCGACGAGACCACCAATCCGAACTCCGTCGTCGGCACGAACGACTGCATCCGCATCACCGCTGAGCTCGGCAGCGTCAGCAACGTGACGGTGACCGGCAATTTCCTGATCGGCGGAAACACCAGCATCGACGCGGGCAACTCCTTGCAGAAGGGGACGTCCAGCAACATCTCCATCACCGGTAATTACATGGGTTTTGGGATTGATTGGGCCTTCTATCCCGGCAAGCAGGAGGGCGTCACGGCGAGCGGCAACGTTGTGTTCGACTATTCCAACTCCGCCTATTCCGCCACCGCCTGGGCGGCCTATGAGGCGGCGGGCTTGCCGACCGCGAACCTTATGGTCTCGACCGGCGGTTCGAACGTCAACGGCTCGTCGGAGACGGCGTCCACCACGCTCTACGGAGGAAGCACAGGTGTCCATCTGTTCGGCGGTTCATTCGAGAACAACTTCGTTGGCGGCTACGGCCGGCAGTTCTTCTCCGGCGGCCGCGGGGCCAATATCTTCACCTATCTCTCGCCCGCCGACTCGCCAGATACGCCGCCCAGCCTCGAGGACAACATCGTCGACTTCGATCCCAACAAAGACGTCATCGATCTCAGCCATATCGACGCCAATGTGACGCCCGGCGTCTTGAAGAACTTCACCTTCATCGGCACGAACGCCTTCACTGGCGCCGGCGCCCAGGTGCGCTACCAGCTGGATCCGACCGATAACGCGACCATCGTTCAGGTGACGCTCGCCGGAGACACGTCTCCCGACATAGTGATCGACCTCTCGGGCCAGTTGAACCTCACCGCGGCCAACTTCGCCCTGACCTCCAGCCAGTCCCAGACCGACCTCGCCAACGGGGCCGCGCTCTCCGTCTCGCTTGTTCGCAGCGGCGCGACGACCGACTATGTCTACACCAATGTCAAGGACCGGGCCTTTTCCTCCTATACCTCGGTCCTATACTCCAACAACGACGCCGCCGACGACCTGAACCTGAGCGCGACGTCGAACGAAATCGACCTCTATCAAAACAACATCACGCTCACCCGCGCCGGACAGACCGAAAGCCTCGCGATCGGCGCCAGCACCTCCAACTTCGCCTACCACGCCAACGAGACGATCCAGGTGGGCAACGCGGGCGCGGAGACCTTCGCCTTCAGCGGGAACGGCAGCGAGGGATACGGCAAAGTTTCAATCAACGGCTTTGCGGCGTCGGGAACGAACGCCGACACGCTTGTCCTGTCTAAATCCGACTTCTCCTATCTCACCAGCGCCATGACCCAGGCCCAGGATCTCGCCGCGGTCCTGAGCCATGTCTCCACGGGCTCGAACGGCGTGAGCATCGCCGACCGTTGGGGCGACAACGTGAACTCTTGTCGGCGTCAGCGCCTCGACGCTCATCGCCAACCCCGGCGCGGTGAAATTCGTCTGACCGATCGAGCCGGCGCGCCCGGCGAGGCTCGGTCTGCGCTTTTGCGCGATCGGGGGTCCCACGCAGCGAGCGGAATCATATTGTGTGCTGGCAGCGGCGCCGGGTCGTCAGTCTCGCAAAGGCTCCGAGCGATACATGAGCCGAGGACGAAATTGGCCACCCTTATACTCCCCCGGAGGTGGCGTCGAACGTGACCGTCGCCAATTTCGCAAGGTGACATTCAGGAGAGAGTGCTTGCAGATGGAACACCCAGCTCCCCCTTCCGGCGAATCGACGCCGCTTGACCGCGGTCTGCGCGCGCTGTGCGGAATCGCCGCCTACTATAGAATCGGCGCCGACCCGATTCAGCTTCATCGGGAACTCGCCCTCGGCGAGCGTGACGCCGACGAGTTCGATCTCATCCGCGGCGCGAAACTGATCGGGTTGAAGGCCCGGCTGGCGACCGGCGTCGACGAACGCCGGATGGGAAAGCTTCCCACTCCCGCAATCGTCCGGCTCAGCAGCGGAGCGCTTTACGTCTACGGCGGGCGAGGTCCATCGGGCCTGTGTCGGCTGGTCGATCCGATCACCCGCGCAGCGACCGATCTCACGCTCGAAGACCTGACGCGGGAGGCCAACGGTCGCGCGCTCCTGATCGCCCGTCGCATCGGCGGGGCCGGCGTCGGCCCGAAGCTGTTCGGGCTGCGGTGGTTCCTGCCAACG
The DNA here is from genome assembly GCA_963822215.1 of uncultured Alphaproteobacteria bacterium. GTDB lineage: Bacteria > Pseudomonadota > Alphaproteobacteria > Rhizobiales > Beijerinckiaceae > Roseiarcus. The sequence goes on along the minus strand of CAWGGX010000009.1, from coordinate 546,969 downwards.
CTATGGCGCTACCGCAAGCCCCTCGGGCATGTGCTCGCGGCGTCGCTGTTCGTACAGATCTTCGCTTTGACGACGCCGCTCGTTTTCCAGGTCATCGTCGACAAGGTCCTGACGCATCGCGGCTACGAGACGCTGTTCGTCATGATCGCGGGCCTCGTGATCATCGGGCTGTTCGACTCGGCGCTCCAATATCTGCGAGCTTACGCGCTGTCGCACACCACCAATCGGATCGACGTCGAGCTCGGACAGCGCCTGTTCGCGCATCTCTTGCGCCTTCCAATGACCTATTTCGAGACCCGTGCGGCCGGACAGACCGTCGCCCGCGTCCGCGAGCTCGAAACGGTCCGCGCCTTCCTGACCGGACAGGGGCTCTTTTCCGCGATCGATCTGGCTTTCACGGTCGTGTTCATCGCGGTGATGTTCGCTTATTCCGTGCCGCTGACGCTGATCGTGCTGATCGGTCTTCCGGTTTACATTCTGATCGGCTTCCTGGTGCGGCCGCCCCTGCGCGATCTCATCAACGAGAAGTTCAACCGCGGCGCGGCGAGCCAGCAGTTTTTGGTCGAGACCGTGGTCGGCGCCGGCACGATCAAGGCCGCCGCGGTCGAGCCGCTCATGCGCGCCCAATGGGAAGAGAAGCTCGCGGCCTACGTCCGGACGAGCTTCGCCGCCACGATGCTCGGAACCGGCGGCCAGATCAGCATCCAGTTCGTCAGCAAGGTGACGACGGCGGCGATCCTGCTCTTTGGGGCCAAGGCGGTGATCGACGGCGATCTCAGCGTCGGCGCGCTCGTCGCCTTCAACATGATCGCCTCCCAGGCGATTCAGCCGATCCTGCGCCTGTCGCAGATCTGGCAGGACTTCCAGCAGGTCCAGATTTCGATCGAGCGCCTCGGCGACATCCTCAACGCGCCGACCGAACCGGCGCCGCGAATGCGGCTTGCGCCGCCGACGCCGCGCGGCGCGATCGAACTCCGGGACGTCACCTTCCGCTATCGGCCGGGCGCCGCGGACGTTCTCAAACACGTCTCGCTCCAGATCGCGCCCGGCGAAACGATCGGCGTCGTCGGCCCGTCCGGCTCCGGCAAGTCGACGCTGACCAAGCTCGTGCAGCGCTTCTACCTGCCGACCGAGGGGCAGGTCTTCCTCGACGGCGCCGACCTCAGCCAGGTCGACCCGTCGTGGCTGCGCAGCCACATCGGCGTCGTGCTGCAGGAGAACCTGCTGTTCAACCGCACCATCCACGAGAACATCGCCTTCGCCGATCCCGCCATGCCGAGGGCGAAGGTGATCGAGATCGCCCGGCTCGCCGGCGCCGACGAGTTCATCGACAGGCTCGCCGAAGGCTATGAGACGATGATCGAGGAGCGCGGCGCCAACCTGTCGGGCGGACAGCGCCAGCGCGTCGCCATCGCTCGCGCGCTCGCCACCAACCCGCGCATCCTCATCCTGGACGAGGCGACTTCGGCGCTCGACTACGAGAGCGAACGCATCATCCAGCGCAACATGCGCCGGATCGTCAGGGACCGGACGGTGATCATCGTCGCTCACCGGCTCGCGGCGGTGCGCGGCTGTGACCGAATCGTGGGCATCGCCGACGGGCGCATCGTCGAGATCGGCTCGCACGAGGAGCTGATCCGCCGCCCAGGCGGGCTCTACGCCTATCTCTGGGGCCTGCAGGCGAGCCCGGTGGAGGTTGCGGCATGAACGACGTCGTCCGCTCGATCGCCACAACCGGAGCCTCTACGGCGCGAACGCGCCGGCAGCGGACAGAACAAGCGCTATCGCTTCGCGACACCCCTCGCGGCGCGTCGTCGGACCGGGAATTTCTCGCGCCCGTCCTCGAGATCCTGGAAACGCCCGCCTCGCCGGTGCGCGTGGCCTTCCTCTGGATCATTTGCGCCCTCGTCGTCGTCGGCCTCGGGCTCGCCTATTTCGGACGCATCGACATCATCGCTTCCGCCCAGGGCAAGTTCCAGCCAACCGGCCGGGTGAAAGTGATTGAGCCGGTCGAGACCGGTCGGGTGGTCGCCGTCCACACCGCCAATGGCGCGCTCGTGAAGGCGGGCGACGTTCTGCTCGAGCTCGACCGGTCTGCCGCGGAGGCCGAGGCGAGGGCGGCCGACGCCGCCCTGAAATCCGCCGAAGCCGAAAGCCTGCGCCGAAGCGCAGCGCTCACGGCCGCCGGCGCCCGTGCGTTCTCTCCGCCCCCGGCGATCGCGTGGCCCGCCGACATGGACGCGCTCCGCGCACGCGAGGAGGGCGTGCTGGCCGCGGACCTCGGCCAGCTTTCCGCGACAATCGCTTCATTCGACGCCCAGAAGGCGCAGAAGTCCGCCGAGCGCCACATGCTGGAGCAAACCATCGCGACCCAAAAGAATTCTGATTGCAACGCTGCAGGAGCGGGTCGACATGCGCGCCCAGCTGGTCGCGTCGCAGTCCGGCGCGAAGTCCGCAGTCATCGACGCGACCGAGACCCTGCAATATCAGCAGACCCAGCTCGCCATCCACGAGGAAGAGCTCGCCTCGGCGACGACGGGGCTCGACGTCGTCGCCCGCGACACCGAAAAAGCGGTTCAGTCGTTCCTGTCGGATCAGGCGCAGAAGCTCGACGCTTCCGAGCGGCAGGTCGAGGAGAGCCGCCAGCGTCTCGCCAAGGCGCAGGCTATCGTCGATACCCTCACGCTCACGGCGCCGATCGACGGCCGCGTCCAGTCGTCGATCATCACCAATGTCGGCCAGGTCGTCGACAGCGCGCAGGAGGTCATGCGGATCGTCCCGCAAGACTCGCGGCTGGAGGTCGAAGCCTATGTGCTGAACCAGGACATCGGCTTCGTGCGCGTCGGTCAGGAGGCCGTGATCAAGGTCGAGTCGTTCCCGTTCACCCGCTACGGATCGCTCCACGCCCGGGTCGTACGCATCGCCAAGGACGCCATTCCATCGCCGGACGCGAGCGCCATCGAGGGGGACCCGACCCGCGTCTCCAAAGCGTCCGGTTTCGCCGGCGCCGAGCGAACCCAGAATTTGGTGTTCGCGGTCGAACTCGAGCCCGACGCCTCGACCATCCTGGTCGACGGGGTCGCGCGCCCGCTGACCTCGGGCATGGCTGCGACTGTGGAAATCAAGACCGGTTCGCGCCGTCTGCTCGAATACCTCTTCTCTCCGGTCATGGAGGTCGGCTCGAAAGCGATGCGCGAGCGGTAGAAAGGCCGGCGCTCTTGAGCCGGGGCGGGTGTTGCGCCGGTGGCGCGGCGAGCGCAACGTCCGCAGTCGATATTGCAGACGTTGCGGCAAGCGACCTAATCCGGACGCTGATCCCGCGACGATCGAAGCGCTGATGGCGTCTGAGACGCAATCGCATCAGGCGATCGCGAAGCGACCCACTTTGAGCCCCTGCAGGTCCGGTCCCCTGACATTGGCCAACATTGAACATGTATCGCCGTCCCTAAAGAAACCTCGCCGCCGGCTTCATATCAGGAGGCTCAGCGGATGCTCTAGAGTCCACTTGAACGCCCCGAGAAGCTTCGCCGCGAGAGAGCCGTCGATGGCGCGGTGGTCGACGGATAGCGTTACCGTCATCATTGTCGCCACCGCGGGCGCGTCGCCGCGCACGATCACGCGCTTCTCCGCCGCTCCAATCGCAAGGATCGTGGTTTGCGGCGGATTGATGATAGCAGCAAATCGACCAACCCCATACATGCCGAGATTCGAGATGTCGCTTGTAGGCGCCGCCGCCCGACAGCCCCATGATCGACGCCAGGTTGACGATCGAGCCGCCCCGCTCCGGATCGACCAACCGCGCCGCCTCGCACGAGCACAGATATGGCGCGGTCAGATTGACGTCCAGCACCTCCCTCCACTGCGCGAGCGATGTCTCGAGCGCCGGCGAACGCAGCACTTTTGCCGCGTTGTTCACGAGAATGTCGAGGCGACCGCATCTCTGCCGAACCGATGCGAACAGACGCGATATCTCCTCGGGATTGGACAACTCGCACGTCAGAGCGTGCGCAATCCCCCCCCGCTTGATTGACCCTTTTCGCCGCCTCCTCGACGGCCGCGGCGTCTCGATCGACGATGAGGACATGGGCGCCGGCTTGCGCAAAGGTCAGCGCGATCTCGTAGCCGATCCCACGTGCGCCTCCGGTGACAAGGGCGATCCTTCCGGAGAGGTCGAAATAGCGCTAGTAGTCCTTTGCGATCAATTCCGTCATGGCCCGCGTCAACTCCCTGTCGATGCCACTCTGTTAGGGCGCAATCCGATCAGCCTTGTGCAACCTTGTCATCGCGAGCGAATGCGAAGCGATCCAGCGGAACGTCGGGCGAATGACATTCACTGTATCGCCGCGCGTCGCCTGACATTGCAGCCTGAACGGACGCCGCTCTAGTGAATCGCGGCATGGATGATCTTTTCTTCCGTCGCCTCGCTTGTCGGAAACTCCTCGACGATCCGGCCCTGTTTGGCGACGAGTATCCGATCCGTCAGACTGAGCAGCTCCGGCAGATAGGATGAGATCGCCACCACCGCCGACCCGGCTTTCGCCAGCTCGCGAATGAAGCTGTGAATCTCTTCGATGGCGCCGACGTCGACTCCCCGCGTCGGCTCATCGAACAGGACGAGCTCCGGCGCCTGGACCAGCGACTTGGCGATTACGACCTTCTGCTGGTTGCCGCCCGACAGCTCTTTGACATTGACGCCGCGATTGATCGCCCGGATCTGCAGCCGTTCGACCCATTCGCGCGCCACGGCGTCCTGCTGGATGGCCGAGTGCGCCCAGCCGTGTTCGTCGCGCGCGACCGACCTGCCCATGAATATGTTCTCGGCAATGTTCATCGTCTCAAAGAAGCCGTTCAGCTTGCGGTCTTCCGTGACGTAGGCGATGCCATCCCTCACCGCCTGCAGCGGAAGCCGATACTGGATCGGTTTGCCCTTCCAGTAGATCATGCCCCTCAGGTCCGTCGTTTCAAGTGCGCGAACGAACTCACGCTTGCCATTAATATACTCGAGAGCGTCACGTGGAATTCTGACGCGCGCCCAATACCTCGCGCCGCGACGCTGCAAGTGGGTGTGGCGTGCCATGCGTACCGGCCCTGTGTACCGGCCCTGTGTACCGATACTCGGGCGCGCAACTGTTTGATTCGCCTGTTCTTTTTGAGTTTCAGACTGTTAGCCGGTTTTGGCTTCGAATCCGTCCGCCCCAGCCAAATCGCTGGCCAACAGCTTATAGTTCGGCTCCCTCGCCGATCAACCGCTCTGAGCAAGGTCTCATCATAGTTCGACTGTGGCCTGTGGCAATCGCTATCGGTTCAAATCGTCAGTTTGTCTGAATGGCGTAGTTACGCGCGTGCAGATACGCGCAAGCAGACTGTGCCCCTTGGTTACATTGATACTCTATCTGGCCCTCAACAAAATCAGCAGTATGTTTCAATCGATCACTCGTATCCCGAAGTTCAGCGCTAAATCTATCTGCCTCGACCCGCGACGGAGCGCCTGGACAATTATATTGCACTCCTGATTCCAGCAATAGCTTTGTGTCGGCAATCGCCGCAGAGATCTTTCTTACGTCATCATGCAAAACATCGTTCATGAATATTTTGCTTCCTAAAGCGACATCTTTGGTCGTCGCTTGGCTGAGCTTCTGTAACATCTCCTGCATTTCATTATTTAGGATGTTTGGCATATTTACTTGTTGCTTTAGCCCCTGCAGCGCATTGCTGCAAATATCATCTCTATCCACATTCTGTGCATACACAGCCGTGGACGACATGAGCAGCATAGCCAATATGAAATTCTTCATAACCTCAATCCCGCCAGTCAATTATGCCCATCCGTCTCGCGTCGTAAATGCGACAAATTCGCGCTGCGCTCAGATGACTCGAAGGATGTCCACCACGCTCGCGAGCCGGAGGCCGGCGGCGAAATGCCGGGCCGGGCCGACGCCGATCGCCAGCAAGACAGCGTCGCGGTCGGCAACCAGCTGAGACAAGGACGGGCCGCCGAATCCTTCGGCCCGGGTCCTCGTTTGAATTCGGACGCCGAGCGCCGTCGGCGTCGTAACATCGGCGTCGACCGCCGACAACGTCCGCTCGGCCGAATTTCGGGCGGCGAAACCTTCCAGTGGGCGCTCTACGGCCTCGAACAGAAATGCCGCGGCGCGATCGCAGGCGCCAACCCCGGCGAGCATTTGCTCGACGTACTGGAAATGAATCATAAAATTACATAACGAATATAATGGATTTACGAGCCTCCAGACGATCGAGTCGGCGCTCTCACCAGCCGTTAGGGTTTTCTCGCTAAAGACGACCCGTCCTCCAGTCGTTGCGATGAACGATGTCCGTTTCCGCCCGCCAATCTCATGACGCTTCGATTTCGTCGTTTCAAAATCCGGATCGCAAGAAACGCGCGCAGCTCTCGGTGGGAATGCGCATCGGGGTCCTGACGGTCCTGCCGCTCGTTGGTCTCGCTGTCGTCTTCGCCCTGTTTGGGTTCAGCGCGCACAGGGTCGGAGTCGAACTGGGTCAGAGCCACGTCGACATCCACACATCGCTCGACGCGAAGACTTGCCGGGACAAACTCATGTCCGCGGAACTGACGATCGGCGCCTTTATGGCCAAACCTTCGCCGACGACCCGCGCGAACCTCGCGTCGGCGTGGACTGAAGTCGAACACGCGGTCGACGGCCTTGGATCGCAGGACGGAGCCCTGGCGGCTCAGACCAAGGGCCTGTCGCTGACCATCGAGGCGATCCTGTCGGCTCAGGACTCGCTCGGTTACGACGACACGTCGGGGCTGATTGGTCAGACAAGCGCCGTCGGCGACGCCCTGGCGAAGCTCATCGCCGACGACGTCGACACCAGCGATCCCCTCGGCGTCGCGCTCGTCGAGGCCTTCGGGAGACTCCGTCCCGATTATTACAAATTTGCCCTCGCCCGCGACGCCGCCGCGCGCGACGAGGTGCTGAAGGACGCGAGCACGATGACAAAGGACATCGACGCGTCCTACTTCCCGGACGACAAGAAGGCTGAGCTTCAGAAGGCGGTGGCCGCCTACGTCGCTCCCTTCTCCGCGCTGGCGAAGACCGAGACGGACCTCGCGGCCCTGCAGGGCCAGGCCGAAGCCAACTTCGCTCAATTGGCGACGGCGACCGATGCGGTCGTTGTGTCGGCTTCGCAATCCGCGGACATGAGCCAGGCGCATCTCGCGGAAACGCAATTCCAGGCCCTCCAGATCGTCGCGGCGGCCATTGTCTTTGTCGTGCTGATCTGCGGCTCCGCCAGCTTTGTCATCGGGCGCAGCTTGTCGCGCCCGATCATGCGGCTGTCGTCGATCATGCGCCGCATGGCGGAAGGCGACCTCGACGCCGAGGTGGATGACGCCGATCGCGGCGACGAAATCGGCGACATGGCGAGAGCGGTCCTCGTCTTCAAGCAGGCCGGCGTCGAGCGCATCAGACTGGAACGCAACGCCGAGGCTTCGAGGCAGGCCGCCGAGACAGAGCGCATCGCCCGGGCTGATGAACGAGCTGAGGCGGCGAAGGTCGATCAAGCGGTCAGGGAGGCCGCCGAGAGAGAGCGCATCGCCCGAGCCAATGAAAAAGCTGAGGCGGCGAAGGCCGATCAAGCGGTCGTCGCCGCTCTTGGAGACGGGCTGCGCCGTTTGGCCAAGGGCGACCTCGTGGCGCGCCTGACCGTTCCCTTCGCATCGAAATCGGAGCCTTTGCGTCTCGATTTCAACGCCGCGGTCGACCAACTGCAAGCCGCACTGGCGACTGTCGAGCAAACTACGCAAACCATGCGGTCCCGAACCGTCGAGATTTCGTCCTCGGCCGAGGACCTGTCGCACCGGACTGAACAGCAGGCGTCGAGCATCGAGGAGGCGGCCGCGTCGCTCGATACGGTCACGACATCGACGAAAGAGACCGCCGAGAACGCCGATCACGTTCGCGGCCTCGCCTTGGCGGCCAAGACCAACGCCGAGGGCGGCGGCGCGGTTGTCCGCCAGGCCGTCGAGGCGATGGCCAGCATCGAACAATCCTCGAAACAGGTTGCCCAGATCATCGGGGCGATCGACGAAATCGCCTTTCAGACAAGCCTCCTCGCGCTGAATGCCGGGGTCGAGGCCGCGCGCGTTGGCGAGGCCGGACGGGGCTTCGCGGTCGTGGCGACCGAAGTCAGGGCGCTCGCACAGCGCACGGCCGAGGCCGCCAAAGGGGTCAAGGGACTTGTTTCACAGTCCGCCAGCCAGGTCGATCGAGGCGTCGAGCTCGTCGCCGAGGCTGGAAAAGCGCTCGACCGGATCATTGGAGAAGTGGCCGAGCTAACCTCGGGAGTCTCGGCGATCGCCTCGAGCGCCAAGGACCAGGCCGACGGCTTGCAACAGATCAATCAGGCCGTGAGCATGATGGATCGCATGACCCAACAGAACGCGGCCATGGTGCAGGAGATGACGGCCGCGACCATGTCGCTTGCCGACGACGCCGCGGAACTCGCTCGCCTGGTCAGCCATTTCCGAACCGAGGGCCGGACTAGGATCAGCCCCGTCGCGGGCGCGGCTGCGTAGAGGCGAGTCCCTTCTCCCGGCAAAGGGCGTCGAATGACGCCCGTCTCTCGACGGGCTATTCGGTGAGAAGGTTCGGATGAGGGGCGAGGCGAGCGCGCACGGCCAATCGCCAAGGCCCCCTCGCCCCGGCCCTCTCCCCGCGTGCTGGGCGAGGGGGCTTGCGCCCGACTGGACGCAATCACGACGCACCCCGGTGAACCCGCCGTCGCCGATCCCATTCAGGGCAGCCGCCAGACCTGAGCCGCCGTGCCGTCGCAGTCCGCAATCTGAAGCCGCGTCCCGTCGGCGGCGCCTCCGCCGGAGACGGCGAGGCAGCGGCCGGACTGCGGGTTCACCAGGCGATTTTGCTGTCGCCAGCGCCACTCCTGGGCGCCCGTGCCGTTGCAGTCCCAGAGCTGGACCGGCGTTCCGCCGAGGGTCGCGCCGCCGGTGACGTCCATGCACTTGCCGAGCGCGCTGAGCCTGCCGTCGGCGCTGGTCCAGGCCCAGCTCTGCGCGCCCGTGCCGTTGCAGGCGAAAATCTGGATCGCTGAGCCGTCGTTAGTGCTCGCGCCGGCGTCGTCGATGCACGTACCCGGGGGCCCAAGGATCGGACCCGCGCCGCGATACCGCGCCTTGACGACGGTCGGCGTATCGAGGTTGACGCCAGCGTCGATCGACTGGGCGAGACGGAGATATTGCCCCTCGGCCCAGTTGAGAGGAGCGGCGCTGCCGGTCGGCCGGCCGACGGTGAAACAGGCGACGTCCGGACGGTCCCAGACCTGCTCCGGCACGAAATAGCCGTCATTGGCGGCATCGGCCATCGACTGCAGGTAAACGGCCGCCGAACGGCCGTTGGCGAGCTCGTATTCCCCGCGCTCTCCCGAGAGAACCGGCCAGAATTGTCCGTAACGGTTGGCTGCGTTGGGACTGGCCGGCCACCCTGTACAGTCGCCGTTGCTCTCGCCGTAGCTGTCGTGATCGTAGCGGTGGAAGTAGATGTCGCCATTGGGCATCGTGACCTGCACCGTCGAGTTGCCGTCGGAAGCGGCGGCGGACGGCGCAAGGGAGGTCGCCACGTTGGCGTCGTTGGCGGCGGAGACGCCGAGCCGCACCAGATCGAGAAAGCCGAAGTCGGCGACGTCGTGGGCGAAGAAGTCGCCCTCGTTGAAGTGGATCGTCTGCGGGCCGTTCGGATCCAGCCCCGGATCGATGCGCTCGTAGTACCGATGACCACCCCAGTATCCGTCGGTCGTGAACGTTCGACCGGCGAGGTTTGAACGCCAGGAATTGGCCGTCGCCTCCCAGGTAGCGGCGCTCGCCGGGTCGCCGTTCTGGCGGGCGATGTCCGCAGCCGCCACGAGCCCGGCGACGATCGCCGCGATCGACGACGGGGACTGGCCGAACTGCTCCTCCCAGCGCTCCGTCGTCGCCGGCCCGGTCGCCACGATATGATCCGCGGTCGTCTTGATCTTTGCGTAGGTCGCGCCGTCCGTCAGGCCGGTCATCCAGGCGAGCAGAATGCCGAAAGCCTCCTCGTCCAGTTGCTCGCAGCAGCCGAGGTCTGTCGCCGTCGCCGCGCCGACCCCGCTGACCGGGGTGTAGCGTGGGAAGGCGCCGGGCGCGTAGGTCGTCCCGCCTCCGGGAGTGGTCGCGCCGATGAACTGCGAGGTCCACAGGAATTGCGCCATGCGCAGGGCCTGAGCGGAATCGCCCGCTGCGATCAGTCCCATCGCCTGCTCGTAGAGGTCGCGGCCCCAGACGCGATGGTAGCCGTCGTTCGGCAGGTCGCCGTTGACGAAGTCGCCCCACGGCGTCGCGAAGCCGGCGACGCTGGCGCCGCGGAATCCCTTGTCCTCGGCGGCGTGCAACGCCATCGCCGCGACCAAATACACTCGCCGGCGCAGCGTGTCCGCCGAGACGCTGGCCGGGGCCGGGCGCAGGGTTCCGACGTAGTCGCTCCAGCCTTGGCGGTAGGCGGCCTCCCGATCCGGGAATCCGGCCGCGAGCGACCCATTCGCCGCCGCAAGCGCCGATGCGGCGTCGCCGCCGTAGCCGAGCGCGACCGTGAAGGTCGTATCCGCGCCAAGATTGCCGATCTCGCCGCACTGGACGACATTGCCGTTGATGGCGCTGTCGAATTGGGTGGTGAGCGCCATGTCCTTATGCAATTCTACATTGCAATCGCTGGCCATCGTCGCGAAGCCGTTGTCGTTCGCTACGAAGCCGTTCGGGCTTCCGACCTTCAGCGCCGAGACGTTCGTCGTGGGCGCGCCAAAAAGGGTTTGCGTCGCGCTCGCCATGAGCGCCGAATTCGTTCCGTCCCACCAGGCGGAGTTGGTCGCCCCGCCGCCGGCGATGCTTGGGTTCCCGCTGCCTGCGACGCTTGGGTTCGCGTGCAGGTACAGCTGGTAGACGCCGCCATCGAGGGACTCGAAGCGCGTCTGGATCAGGAGCGTGTTGCGGTCCGGGTCGGTGATGTAGGTGTTGGTGATCCGGTACTTGGGCGTCGGACGCGTATCGGTGTTCGTGACGGTATACTCGAGCGCCGTCTCCGTCGGCATCGAGATAGCATGGCTTGTCGCGTCGCGTTCGAGGTCGACGAAGGTCGAGCCGTCGGTGACGACGTACTGCATGTCCTCCATGTTGGGGATGTCGAGGCGAGGATAGAAAACCTCGCTCGTGATCCCTTTCGCCACCGTAAACCAGACCTTGCTGTTGACGCTTGCCGACGAGCCGACGGCCAGCTTGTCGCCCGTCGTCCACGCTGCGGCGCCGCCGGGACCGTCGCTGGCGGTTTGTGCGGCGCCGGGCGTCTGGGATTGGACCAGCGCGGGCGTTGCGAGCGCAAGCGCCAGACCGAGAGCGACGCCTCGTCCTACTGCCTTGCAGCGCATGAGTTGCCCCCTTTGGCGTTTGCGGGCGAAGTCAATGAAGGTAACAGCAATCCGCCAATGGTAAACGGTAACTTCGCGGACGTCCTGAAAAATCGCGGCTGATGGCGATGCGCGCCGCTCAGGTCACGGAGGGAGGCATATTGGCCGGATGAGGCAAGCGATTTCTCGGCTTCGACAGGCAGGGCCCTCCTAGCTCTGCGAGCCTAGCCGCCCCACCGCGTCACCCTGCTTGTTCTGCCAGCCAAGGATCTCGCGGCCGTTCGCGTCGAACAAACGAAACCCGATCGCGAGCGGCGGCCAATCGAGATGCGCCGTGCTGCGGATGGCGTCAGAGACATTTGACGCCGGCACATCCACCTCGGTCAGCATCGAGAGTTGGCCGTCCGGGCCGACCCTCAGGAACTGAAGCCGGAAGGACCGCGACAGCTCGGCCCCAGGCGCCGCGAGGAGCGGTCGATCGATCGGGCTCAATCGATCCAGATCCTGCGGTCGCGCCGGCGCGGGCGCGAACAGGTCGAGGACCGGGAAGCTGGCGGCCGGCGCCAATCGGGTTTCCGTGTCGATGCCGAGGCGCTCACAGGTCTTGCGTGCAATGGCGACCGCGACGCGATCCCAGAACCGAGCCTCGCCAAGGTCGTTGGCGTCGCGTTCGCGCTGACGCGCCTCGGCATAGGCTTCGAGTCCGAGGCCGGCGATCAGCGCGTCCGCCTCAGCCTCGATCTGCTGCGTTTTTTGGCGTTCCCGCCCCAGCCACCAGACCATTCCCGGATCTTCGCAGTATTCGGTTGCGCGGCGCTGACTCCGGCCCGGACGGCTTGGGCGCCAGCCCCACCATGGGCCGCCGTCCTCATGGCGAAGGCGGATGTGGTCCTTGAAAAGGGCCGACTCAAGAGGTTGCGCGTCGGCCAGCGGCTGTGTCACGACATCTGACGCCTCCACAAAGAAGCGGTGGGCATGCTTCTCCTTCGCGAGCCTTCCCTCGCCATCGAGGATCGGGCAAAAGTCCGCCGGCTTCTCGAGCGCCGAGATCGGCGCGGAAGCCGTCTTTGAGCTCACGGAGACCTGGATCGACGAGTCTCCGGCGCGTGCGGCGCTGACCAGAGGAGAAGCCCATGACCTTGCGACATCCCGTCGGCGTCCAGCTCTACAGCGGACGGAACTTCCCGCCTCTCGGCTCGCAGCTTGCCGTGCTCGCGCACTGCGGTTTCACCCATGTCGAGACGTTCGGTCCGCTGAACGAAAAGGCCAACGAAACCCGCCACCTGCTCGACCGGTATGGACTTGCCGCGAGCAGCGCGCATGTCGGCCTCGACCAGATCGAGAGCGATACGGGCGGGGTGGTTCGCGCCGCGCGCGCGCTCGGCGTCGAATTTGTCGTAGCCCCCTACCTCTCGCCCGAACGACGGCCAACCGATCGCGCGGGTTGGGCCGCGCTCGGCGAGCGACTGTCGCGCCGCCGCGACGCATTCGCGCGCGCGGGCCTGCGCTTCGCCTGGCACAACCATGACTTCGAATTCGAGCCGTTGCCCAACGACACGTTCCCGATCGAGCATGTTCTCGGAGCAGACCTCGCCTGGGAGGCCGACCTGGCCTGGGTGACGCTCGGCGGCGCCGATCCCGTCGTGTGGATCGAGCGCTATCGCGGCCGCATCCCCCTCATCCACGTCAAGGACGTCGCGCCGGCCGGCGCCAGGACGGACGAGGACGGCTGGGCCGACGTCGGCGAAGGCGTGCTGCCCTGGGCCGCGTTGTGGAACGCCTGCGTCGTCGCCGGCGCGGAGATCATGATCGCCGAGCACGACAATCCGAGCGACTTTGCCCGGTTCGCTCGACGAAGCGGCGCGGCCATGAAGGCGCTGTCGCAGGCGAGGGCGTCATGAGCCCTGGCGTCGGGTTCGTCCGCTGCGGCGCCATCTCCGAAATCGACCTCCTCGACGCCAAGCGATTCCGGGACATCCACGTCATCGCCCGCGCGGACATCGACGGCAAGGCGGCGAAACGACAGGCTCAGCGGCGCGACATTCTCGCCTGCCCGAACGCCAGGGGCGCAAATTGCTGAATGACACGAAGGTCGAGGCTATCTCCGAGTTTGCCGAGCGCAGCCCCCGCGTTCGTGCGCGCGTCGGGGTGACCGCCATCTTTTTCGCCAATGGTCTTGCGATCGGCGCATGGGCGGTCGCCATTCCTCAGGTCAAGGCGCTCTTTTCCCTGTCTGCTGGAGGGCTCTCGCTCATCCTTCTCATGGTTGGCGTCGGCGCGATCGCGGCCATGCCCTTGGCCGGGCTTCTTCCTCCCCGGCTCGGCGGCACCGGCCTGACATTGCGGGTCTCCGGCCCCGTGTCGGCTGTGATTCTCGCCGCTCTGCCCGCGATGCGCGCGCTGCCCTCGCCCGCTATCGCCCTTGCCGTCTGCGCCTTCCTGTTCGGTTTCGCCAACATCCTTGTCGATGTGCCGATGAACGCGCACGCCAGCGTTGTCGAGCGCGCGTGGGGACGCGCGATCATGTCCTCGTTCCACGCGGCCTGGAGCGCGGGCGGCCTGATCGGCGGGGCGATCGGCGGGCTCCTAATTGCGGCGGGCGCGACTCCGCTGATCCAGCTCGGCGTCGAGGGGGCGCTGTGTTTCCTTCTGGCGGCGATCGGCAGCCTGCGCATCGGCGTCGGCGACAGACACGCCCATGGGGCGACATTCGCGCTTCCGCACGGTCGGCTGATCGCGCTCGCGATGATTGCGCTGCTCGCCGTGTTCGCGGAGATGTCGGTGACGGACTGGAGCGCGCTCTACCTCAGGAGCGAGCTCGGATCGAGCCCGGGCGCAGCGGCGGCTGGCTATTCCGCCTACGCCTTCATGATGTTCCTGGGGCGCGCCCTCGGCGACGCGTTCGTGCGCCGCCACGGGAGCGCCTTCGTCATCGTCTTCGGCGCCGTGATCATTGTCGTCGGCGCCGGGCTCGCGGTGGCCATCGCCAGCTCTTGGGCGGCGATCCTTGGCTTCTGCCTCATCGGCCTCGGCGTTGCGAACATGGTGCCCGCGGTGTTCAGCGCCAGCGCCAGCGCCGCCCCCACGCCGTCCATGGGCGTGGCGATGTCCGCATCGATGGCCTATGCCGCGGGCTTGATTTCCCCTCCGCTGTTCGGGGCGGTCGCGTCCCTATCGAGCCTCAGGGCGGCGTTCGCCATGGTGATCGTGGCCGCGCTCGTCATCATCGCGCTGGCCGCGCCGAGGACGAAGGCGGCCTGATTTTCTCGGCGACGACCGGAACATTCCGCTCGCCTATCCGGGATCAAATCGGACAATCGCGCGCCCCGTTGCAAAGAAGGTCGTCCAAATCGGCTTCGACTCCGGCAAGGAGCAGAAGGACGCGATCCGGTCTGGCCTGATGGCGGGCGCCATCACCCAGAACCCGATCGGCATCGGCGCCTGCACCGTGGAGTTGGCGGTCAAAGCGCTCAAGGGCGAGACGCTGCCGAAGGTGATCGACACCGGCTTCTTCTACTACGACAAGACCAACATCGACGATCAGAAGGTCGCCGCTGTTCTCTATGATTGATTGAAGAGCGGTCCCGAATCGCGAATAGAGAGGCGCCTTGTGGCGGGTCTACAAGGCGCCTCCTTTTTGCGTGCGTCAGGATTTGCATAAAATGGTATCTAGCCGACCATTCCTTGCAAAAAAGGGAAGGCGGCCTTAGTCTGATCCCAATGCCGATCGGACTTCGCGATGTCGACCGCCATGATCCCCGGCGCGCCCGGCCTTTTCCGGCCGGCGAGGCGTTTCAGCGCGGTCGACCCTCGGATCGAAGACGGCCGGCGCCTGCGACGCATGCTGCAGGAGAGGGCTGCCCGACAAAAAAAGACGGCCCCGGGTCGCGTGTAACCCATTGAAAAGGCTCCTTTCTGACGAAAGAATCCAAGCAATTCCAAGGAAATCCAAACGTCCGAAAACCCACGATTTGCAGAGCCCTGACGCACCCCCGCGGAGGCCTGAGGAAATCCAAATGTCTCGCGCGCCTCCCAACTATCCCTGGCGCCGGTAGCGCAGAGCGTCGACCAGCAGCGCAAGCGCCGCCGAGGGCTGTCGGCGGCTTGGATAGTAGAGGTGAAAGCCGGCGAAGGGCGGGCACCAGTCGCTCAGAACCCGGACAAGGCTCCCATCGGCCAAGCGCTCGGCGACCATGTCATCCGGCAATGAGGCGAGACCGAAGCCGTCAAGGCAGGCCTGGACAATCATCGGCACGTTGTTGAAGGCAAGCTGGCCATTCACCCTCACCTTCAGCTCGCGGCCGTCCTTTCCGAATTCCCAGGCATAGAGGCCGCCGGCGGTCGTCATGCGCAGATTGATGCACCGGTGCGCGCCGAGGTCGTGCGGGGTCAAGGGAGCAGCGCGGCCAGCGAGATAGGCGGGCGATCCGACGACCGCCATGCGCAGGTCGGGCCCGATGCGGACGGCCACCATGTCGCCTGCGATCGACTCGCCGAGCCGCACGCCGGCGTCGAAGCGTTCGGCCACGATGTCGGACAGAGCCGACTCGATCGTCAGCTCGATGTGGATGTCGGGATAATCCGGCAGCAATCGCTTCATCGCCGGCCATAGGATCGCGCGCGCGGCGTGCTCGGACGTCGTGATGCGGATCGTTCCCGCCGGCTTCTCACGCAGTTCGCTGATCGAGGCGAGTTGGACGGATATCTCGTCGAGCGCGGGTCTGAGCGTCTTGAGGAGGCGCTCGCCGGCCTCGGTCGGCGCGACGCGGCGGGTCGTGCGGACCAGCAAGCGAACGCCGAGCCGCTCCTCAAGCCGCCGGATCGTGTGGCTCAGCGCGGACTGCGAGGCGCCAAGCTTGGCGGCGGCGCGCGTGAAACTCTGCTCTTCGGCGACGATCAGGAAGGCGTTGAGATCGACCAGCTCCTCGCGACGCATTCATGAATCCCTGACATGGCATCATGCCGACTGTAGCATCTAGTCGACCTCCGCGCGGTGTGAGAGAACGGCGCAGGCGCCGTCTCACGAATGAGACGGCGAACCGCTGTTCGAAGGGCAGAATACTCATGAAAACGTTGGGTTACGCAGCGCAGTCCGCCAGCTCGCCGCTTGCGCCGTTCCATTTCGAGCGCCGGTCCCTCCGGCCGAATGACGTCTCCATCGAGGTGCTCTATTGCGGCGTCTGCCATTCCGATCTGCACATGGCGCGCAACGACTGGGGCTGGAGCTTTTACCCGCTCGTGCCGGGCCACGAGGTCGTCGGGCGGGTGACGGAGGTCGGCGCCGAGGTCAAAAAATACAAGGTCGGCGACCTTGTCGCCGTGGGATGCATGGTCGATTCCTGCCAGAACTGCGACCAGTGCAAGAAAGGGCTCGAGCAATATTGCCGCGAGGGCAACACGCAGACCTATGGCGGCCGCGACCGCATCACCTGCGAGCCGACCTATGGCGGCTATTCGAAGCAGCTCATCGTGCGCGAGGAATTCGCCCTGCGCGTGCCGGAGTCGCTCGATCTCGCCCGCGTCGCGCCGCTGCTCTGCGCCGGGATCACGACCTATTCGCCGCTCAAAGCCTGGAACGCCGGACCGGGCAGCCGCGTCGGGGTGGTCGGCCTCGGCGGTCTTGGGCACATGGCGGTCAAGCTTGCCAAGGGGCTCGGCGCCGACGTCACGGTTCTCAGCCGAACCAAAGCCAAGGAGGTGGACGCGCTCAAGCTCGGCGCGTCCCGTCTTCTGGTGTCGTCCGACACCGACGCCATGGCCAAAGCCAAGTCGAGCTTCGATCTGATCATCGACACCGTGCCGGTGAAGCACGACGTCAATCCCTATCTGCCCCTGCTGGACGTCGACGCGACCCTCGTCCTGGTCGGACAGGTCGGGCCACTCAACGAAATCCACACGGCAGGTCTGCTGCTCGGGCGCCGGCGCGTCGCCGGATCGATCATTGGCGGCATCCCGGAGACCCAGGAGATGCTCGACTTTTGCGCAAGCAAGGGCATCCTTCCGGATTGCGAAATGATCCGGATGGATCAGATCGGTGAGGCGTTCGGGCGGATGGAGCGCGCGGACGTGCGCTATCGTTTCGTGATCGACATGGCCTCGCTCGCCGAGCCCAAGGCCGCGTGACCCTGCGCGGCTCCGCCAATCGGAGGGGCGGCGTCTCGCCGCCCCTGGAGCGCGAGACGCGCTCCGTCCGTTAGCCCGCGAGCCCCCTCGCCCCGCTCCGCGGAGAGAAGGGACGGTTGCGTCACTATTCCTGCGCCGTGGGGCGGAACAGGATTTCGTTGACGTCCACCTCGTCCGGCTGGCTTAAGACGAAGGCGACCATACGCGCAAACGAGACGGCCGGAATCGCGCAGGCGGCGTAGAAATCCTTCGTGCCCTTGGCGATGTCGGGCTCGGTGACGCTGTCGGGCAACTCGCTCTGCACGGCGCCCGGCGAGATGATCGTGGTGCGGATGTTGTAGGGCTTCACCTCCTGCCGCAGACCCTCGGAGATGACGCGCACCGCGGCCTTGGTGGCGGAATAGACCGCGCCGCCCGCACGGACCTTGTGACCGGCGACCGAGGACACATTAATGATATGGCCGCTCTTCTGCCGTTTCATATGCGGCAGCGCGGCAGCGATCCCGTAGAGCACCCCCTTGAGATTGACGTCGATCATCCGGTCCCAGTCCTCGACCTTCCCGCGCTCGAGCGGCGAGTGGGGCATGAGCCCGGCGTTGTTGAGCAAGACGTCGATGCGCCCGTGAGTTTGCACGGCCTGGTCAATCAGGGCCTTGACCTGATCGCGATTGGACACGTCGGTTCTCCGGACCGTCGCGACGCCCGAGCCAAGCTCGGCCGCAAGCGCCTCCAGTCGGTCCATCCGTCGGGCGCCGAGGACGAGCTTGGCGCCCAGTCCCGCGAGATGGCGCGCCGTGGCATCGCCGAGGCCGCTGCTCGCGCCGGTGATGACGACGACCTTGCCTTCGATGTTCTCAGTCATGGTTTCCGTCCTGCCTTTCCTTGGATCAGCGGCCGGTGGTCGCCATGAGCGCCGGCGGATAGCGTTCGCCTTGAACCGCGATCGCGCCCGCGGCGCGTTGGATCTCGGCGAGGTCGTCCGCGGTCAGTTCGACGTCCGCCGCGCCTAAGTTTTCTTCGAGGCGATGCAGCTTGGTCGTCCCGGGAATGGGGACGATCCACGGCTTCTGCGCCAGGAGCCAGGCGAGCGCCACTTGCGCCGTCGTCGCCTGCTTCCGCTCCCCGATCCGCTTGAGAAGGTCGACCAGCGCCTGATTGGCGGCCATGGCTTCCGGCGTAAAGCGGGGCAGGATCGCGCGGAAATCGTCGGCCGCGATTTTCGTGTCCTTGCCCATTGCGCCGGTCAGGAAGCCCTTGCCGAGCGGGCTGTAGGGGACGAGGCCGATTCCCAGCTCCTCGCAGGCCTGCAGGACGCCATTGGTCTCCGGTCCTCGGGTCCACAGCGAATATTCGTTCTGGAGGGCGGTCACCGACTGGACCGCATGCGCCCGGCGGACGGTGTTGGCGCCGGACTCGGACAGGCCGTAATGCTTGACCTTGCCCTCCGCGATCAGCGCCTTCACCGCACCGGCGACCTCCTCGATCGGCGTCTCGGGGTCGACACGATGCTGGTAGAGGAGATCGATCGTCTCGATCTTCAGCCGCTTGAGCGACCCCTCGACCGCCGCGCGGATGCGAGCCGGGCTGCTGTCCATGCCACCCTGCTTGACTGTCTCCGGATCGATGCGGAAGCCGAACTTGGTCGCGATCACGACCTTGTCGCGGAGCGGCGCCAGCGCTTCCCCAACCATCTCCTCGTTGGTGTAGGGGCCGTAGATCTCCGCCGTGTCGAAGAACGTGACGCCGCGCTCGACTGCGGCGCGGATCAGCGGGATCCCAGCCGCCTTGTCCAGGCTATGCTCTCGCCCGTAGCCGAAGTTGAGTCCCATGCAGCCGAAGCCGAGCGCGGAGACCTTGAGACCGCTCTTTCCGAGAACCCGCTTTTTCATCGTCTTTCCTCCAACCGTGACATGACCCCTGCCGTCCGCTCGGAAAGATACGCGGACGCGGCTCGATCCATTAGATGGCGTCGGTCGCATGCGGTTATGCCGGGGATTCATCAATGAACGGGTTCAGGCGCACCGTTAATCGATAACCATCCAACTGCGGTCGCCCGACAAATTGGACTTGCGCTGCGTGCAAAGACGCTCGCGCCCACGCAAGCAGGAAGATTCTCGAGGCGCCCGGGCGCCCTCCCGCGCCCTGGATCGCGTTCGTTCACTCCTGCGACAGGCTTTCGATGAACGACGCGACGCCGGCTTGCACCCGCTGGACCTTCAGCCGCTCGGCGGTGATGATCGCCAGCACGTCCTGGTAGGCGCGCTGCAGGTCGTCGTTGACGATCACGTAGTGGTAGTTCCGCCAGCGCTCGATCTCGTACCGGGCCGCTTCGAGCCGCTTGTCGATCGTCGCCGCCGAATCCTCGGCCCGCCGTTCGAGCCGCGCGCGCAGTTCCGCGATCGACGGCGGCAGAACGAAGATCGACACGACGTCGTCGCCGAGCCGCGCGCGCACCTGCTGCGCGCCCTGCCAGTCGATGTCGAACAGCATGTCGCGGCCTTCGGCCAGCACCTTGTCGACCGCCGCGCGCGGAGTGCCGTAGGCGTTGCCGTGCACCTCGGCCCATTCGAGCAGGTCGCTGTCGGCCTTCATGCGGTCGAACTCGCGCCGGTCGACGAAGCGGTAATGAATGCCGTCGACCTCCGAGGAGCGGCGGGGCCTCGTGGTTATCGACACCGACAGCGTGAGGTCGAGCGCCTTGTCCTGCATCAGCATGCGGGTCAGCGTCGTCTTGCCCGCGCCCGAGGGCGAAGACAGGATCAGGATCATGCCGCGCCGGAAGGGCTTCATCGTCTCGAGACTCATTCGATGTTTTGCGCCTGCTAGCGGCATTGCTTGATTTGCGCGTTCAGTTCAAGCCCCTCGCTCAAGTCATTGAAGCGCTGGATCCCGCCTCGCCGCAACTTGTCCGTGCTTACAGCGCCATGTTACCCTGCTTCCCGGGGTGGTGGGCGAACCGGAGGCGACGTGCGGATCATTGTCGCGATGACGGGGGCGACCGGCGCTGTTTACGGCGTCCGCCTGCTCACGGCGCTCAAAGAGCTCGACGTCGAGCGCCACCTGATTCTCAGCCGATGGGCGGAGACGACCCTCGTCAAGGAGACCGGAATGAGCGCGCGCGAGGTCGGCGCGCTCGCTTCCGTCGTTCATCACCGCGACAATCAGGGCGCCTCGATCTCGAGCGGGTCCTTTCGCTGTGACGGGATGATCGTTGCGCCATGCAGCATGAAGACGCTCGCCGCGATCCGCCACGGATACGGCGAATCCCTCATTCCGCGGGCCGCCGACGTGACGCTCAAGGAGCGGCGCCGGCTCGTCCTGCTGCCGAGGGAGACGCCGCTGAACGACATCCACCTTGAGAACATGCTGGCGCTAAGCCGCATGGGCGCGATCATCGCCCCGCCCGTGCCCGCCTTCTACAACGAGCCACGCACCATCGACGACCTGATTGACCACACGGTCGGGCGGGTCCTCGACCTCTTCGGACTCGAGACGCCGCATCTTCGCCGATGGGAGGGGATGCAGACGGAAAGTCCAACCCCCCTTCCGGTCGCGCGTCCTCAATCAAATCGGAGCTCCTCGTGACCGAAGCGCACGCCTATACGCCGGCCCAGGTCGCGCGCGCGACCGAGCTGCCGTCGGAGGTCTCACGCTATCTTGACAGCGCCGACCTGCTCGCCAAGACCTAGTCCATCGATTCCTTGAAACTTCACGCTGGCAGCCCCTAGCCCTTCGCGTCCGAAATGTGGGGGTTCCATCGGCGGGATATGATTCGAGTTTTGCAAGCGCTTCACCAGGGTGGGATGACTTGCGGTTCGCGCGCATCCTGAATGGACGCAACTCCTGGGGGTGAACGCTCCGAAGGCCGCCGCCTCATCCGCGACCGTCCGCCTTCCAAAAACCGAAGCGGCTGCGCGCTCGGGAACCCAATTCGGCTCAAAATCGTCCCGCTCTCGGGTCCGCCGCCGACGATCCGAATTCCCTGCTAGCAGGGAATTTTTTTGCGCCGCGGTCGGCGCTCCGTTCCACAAAGCCTTGCAATGTCATGGTGTTGCTGGCTTTGCAACCCACCGCTTGCAGGCCGGGTCGGGCGCGGAACAGGGAATTTCCAACGTCCGGAACAGGTCGTTATCAGGCGCTTTCGGAACGGAACAGGGAAAGAACAGGCGGGCGAAAACGGGGCGCGAGACCGGGCCCGGCCGGGTTAAAAGCCGCGGCCAGGACTCCCTTTCGCCAACCGGGGAGGGTTGCCCTTGTGAGGGGTCCGACGAGAGTGCGCCGCGCGATCCGTGCAAAGATCATCTTGCTCTCGTCCATCAATTCCTTGAAGCTTCACGCTGGCGGCCCTGGCCCCTCGCGTCCGAAATGTTGGAACTCAATCGGCAGGATTTGATTCGAATTTTGGAAACGCTTCACTAGGCGTTGCGCCTTTCGACCGTAGACGAGACGGGATGGCCGATCGCCCCGTCGATCCCGCAGCTCAAGCCGTCGGCCGGCAAGCCTGCGCCAGGACAACAGCGGTAGACAACCCCTCGCCTACTCGATGTTCTGCGCCTGCTCGCGGAATTGTTCGATTTGGACCCTCAGTTCAAGCCCTTGGGCGGTGAGGCTCACATCGTTGGCCTTGGCGCAGAGCGTGCTCGCCTCGCGCGAGAACTCCTGGGCGAGGAAGTCGAGCCGGCGGCCGATCGCGCCGCCCTCGTCGAGAAGCGCGCGCGCCGCCGCGACGTGGGTCTTGAGCCGGTCGAGTTCCTCGCGGATGTCGGCCTTGGAGGCGATGAGAATCGCCTCCTGATGCAACCGGTTCTCGTCGAAGCCGCGCCCCGAGTCGATGAGCGCCGCGACGCTTTCGGCGAGCCGCGTCCGGATCGCCTCGGGTTTGCGCGCCGGATTGGCGTCGGCGGCAAGCGTCAGCGATTCGATCGCATCGAGGCGTTCGCGCATCACCCTCGCCAGCGCCTCGCCCTCGGCGCGGCGGGAGGCGGCGAGCGCCGCAAGCGCCTCCTCGAGGCTCGCGAGCGCGCCGGCGCAGGCGGCGGCGCCGGCCTCGTTGTCCTCGACCTCGGCGATCTCCACTACGCCGCGCACGGCGAGGAGACCGTCCATGGTCGGCGGCGCGAGGCCGGCCTTCTCAGCGGCGGCGCGCGCGCCAGCGGCGAGCGCCGCAAGCGCCGCCTCGTCGATGCGCGGCGCGCTCGCGCTCCCCTCGCGCTGGGCGGAAAGCGTCGCAAAGCACGTGCCGCGCGCCAGCGCCTTGCCGAGCCGCGCCCGCGCCTCGGCCTCGACCCGGTCGAACGGCGGCGGCATCCTGAGACGGATGTCGAGCCCCTTGGCGTTGACGCTCTTGAGTTCGAACGCCCAGCGCCAAGCTCTGTTTGCGCCCGCAGCGCGGGCGAATCCCGTCATGCTGCTCACCGCCATGCTTGTCGATCCTTTCGCGCGCCAAGCCCCGCAGGGCTTCTTGAGCACGGATTGGCGCTCGAAGTCACGAGTCCACGTCCCGGTTCATCTTGAGTTCATTCGAACTGCGTCAATTTCGCCGGCGTAGGCCGCTGGGGCCTTCGTCGAGAGGATTTTCGTCCATGATCAAGAGCCTTGTCGCCGCCGCCGCGCTGACCATCGGCCTGGCCGGATACGCCGTCGCGCAGGAAACCACCCCCGCGCCAGGCGCGCCCGCGGCGCCCGCCGCGGCCGCGCCGATGGAGCATCCGATGCATCATCATCATCACCATCACCATCACTACTATCACCACCATCACCACCACATGCATCACCCCATGGCGGCCCCGGCTCCGGCCGCGCCTGAAGCGCCCAAGAGCTAACGCAGTTTTCTACTGCGTCGAGTCGCACTCTGTAGACGCGGTCGTTGACCGTGTAGCCGCGCTCGAGCCAAGCGCGGCTACACTTCTGTGTGTCTACCCGAACGCAATCTGATCTGGCGCGCCGCGCCGCCTGCTTCGTCGGCCGCTCAACGCGGGAAACAGCCCCTCCGGGCGAACGCGCCCGGAAGGCCGTTTTGTTCGGGGGGGCGGAGAAAGGCGCGCCGCGTCCCGCCGATGCGCGTCTGCGTTTCGATGCTCACATTCGAGGATGTCGCCACCGGAAGCGATGCAAGACTGTGCGCTACCCGACTGCAAGCGGGCCTACTTCGCTGTCGTCTTTGGCCGGACACGCTTGCGCGTCTGGACGTCGACCCTCGGCCCCTCGGCGAGGCGGACGACCGCGCCCCACAGCGTGCGCACGTCCTGCTGAGTGAGTTCCATGCGGTGAAAGATGTTGCGCAGGTTGCGCCGCATCCCCGGCTTCTTGGTCGTCGGGCGGAAGAAGCCGTTCTTGTCGAGCCGCGCCTCGAGATACTCGAAGAAAGCAAGCAACATGTCCCGTTGCGCCGGCGGCGAGGATGCGCGCGGAATGGTCGAAGGCGGCGGGGCGTCGCCGTGCGCGGCCTTGAACCACTCGTAGCCGCACAGGAGCACCGCCTGCGCCAGATTGAGCGAGGCGTAGGCCGGGCTCGAGGGAAAAGTGACGATTGCGTCGGCGATCGCGACCTCGTCGTTGTCGAGGCCGGTGCGCTCCGGGCCGAACAGAATGGCGTGCTTCTCGCCCGCCGCCGCGGACGTCGCAGCCATCGCAACGCTCGGGGTCATGACGGCCTTCGCCTGCCCGCGCTCGCGCGCGGTGGAGGCGTAGACGCGATGGCAATCGGCGACGGCCGCGCCGACGCTGTCGAACACGCGCGCCCCATCCAGAACCGCAGTCGCGCCGGCCGCCGCGGAATAGGCGACGTCCCGATAGTCGTCGCTGCGCGGCCAGCCCTCGCGCGGATTGACCAGCCTCAGGTCGTCGAGGCCGAAATTGGCCATCGCCCGCGCGCACATGCCGATGTTCACCGCAAGCTGCGGCCTGACCAGGATGACCGCCGGACCGCCCCCGAGCGTCGGTTGTGTCTTGTCGGTGCCCGCGCCAACCATCGCCGCCGTCTAGAGCGCCGCCGCCATCAGGACAAGACCCCTTGAGCGCGCGGGGCTCAAAGCCCCAGTTCGCGCGGGACCTGCTGGGCGAACCGATTGACCAGCGTCGACACCCGACGGCGATTGGCCTGAACGCGCATCGGCCGGTCGACCGGCGACGGCCGAAAGGGGGTAGCGTTGCGGATGGCGCCTCGGCGCGGCGCGACGCCGGGACCGCTCAGCGCTATGAAACCGCTGATCTCATCGATGATCCGGGGACCGCGATTGGAGCGTAGCGAGGGAAGGAGCACGTCGTCGACGTGCACGTTCAGCACGGCGCCGCCGGGCGCGCCCTGGACGAAGCGACGGCCGAGCGCCCGCGCGACGGCCTGGGGCATGTCATCGGCGACCCAGCGTGCTGTCGGATCGCCGCGCCGCGCCCTGAGCCGCGACACGTCGACGTGAATGCGTGCCACCAAGAGCGCCCGCGCCGCAAAGGCCTCGCCGCCAGCCCATGGCGCGACGGCAAAGGCGGCGAACGCGCCGAGCGCCGCCCGGCGAGTCAGGAACGACGACATCAGTCAGCCGTTCGAAAAGTAAGCAGACGTTTCGGCGGCGAAAACACCCGTTCCATCACCGGGTCAAAGCCCAAGCTGCCTCGGCGTCCAGCCGGCGAAGGCGCGCGCGAGCGCATCGATCCGGTCGCGGTTCCACCGCTCCCACAGGGTCTGGTCGACCGCATTCGGCCAGTAGGACGCGATCGCCCGGAGCGGCACGTCCGAAACGACCCCACCGCGCGGGCCGCTGACGATGAGATCGCCCTCGATCGTGTCCTGACCCCGGCCGAACGGGTTCGGTCCACCGCCGCTCGGTCCGAGATAGACGGCGCCGATGCGAGCGGTGAGGGTCGCGCCATTGCGGTCGCCCGGAGCGAGATAGGGCGCGAGCGACTGGGCGAGCGCGGGCGTCAGCGACTCCGCGACCCACGCGGCGGTCGGATCGCCGGCGCTCTGGCGCAAGGGCCCGACATCCACCTTCACGGCGCGGAACTTCAGGGGCGCCTGCGCCAGCGCGGCCGCCGGCGTGAGCGCCATGGCGCAGACCGCCGTCATCGCGGCTCTGCGGGTCAGGACGCGGGTGGTCATGGGAAGCATCCTCTCGTGCCGCCGCGCCAGAGAGACGCACGCCGTCGACGCGGCATGGCCACTATATAGACGCGGCATGGCCACTATATAAAGGCGACCTTCAGGATTTCATAGCTCTTGCTGCCGCCCGGCGTGATGACCTCGACGCTGTCGCCCGCCGACTTGCCGATCAGCGCCCGGCCCGTCGGCGAAGTGATCGAGACCTTGCCCGATTTCACGTCGGCCTCGCTCTGACCGACGATCTGGAACACCTTTTGCTCCTCGGTGTCCTCATCGACCAGGGTCACCGTCGCGCCGAACTTGATGGTCTTCCCGTTCAGCTTCGCCACGTCGATCACCTCGGCGCGCTGCAGCAGGTCCTCGAGCTCGACGATGCGGCCCTCGTTGTGCGACTGCGCCTCCTTGGCCGAATGGTACTCGGCGTTCTCGGACAGATCGCCGTGCGACCGCGCCTCGGCGATAGCGGCTATGATTCGCGGCCGCTCGACCTGTTGCCGGCGAAGAAACTCGGCTTCCAACGCCGCATGGCCTGCGGCGGTCATCGGGAGTTTTTCCATTCCATACCCGCTAAAAAAAGTTTCCCGCGGCGGCGCTTGCGCGCGCCGTCACGCCAAATAGTCCTGCAAAGCCCTGACCTCGAGGTCGCCGGACGCGACGGCGAGAATTCCTTCGGCCGCCGCGACAGCACCCGAAAGTGTGGTGTAGTAGGGCGTTCTTTGCAAGAGGGCGGCGCGGCGCAACGGCTTCGAATCGGCGAGCGAGGTCGCTCCCTCGGTCGTGTTGAACATGAGTTGCACGCCGCCGTTGCGCACAATGTCAGCCGCGTTCGGCCGGCCTTCCGAGACCTTGTTGACCTTTTCGGCCTTCAGGCCGCGGGCGGTGAGGAAGCGTTGGGTGCCGCTGGTGGCGAGGATCCGGAACCCGAGCGCCTGAAGCGCCTTCAGCGGCTCCACGATCCCCTCCTTGTCCGCGTCGCGCACCGAGACGAACACGGCCCCGGACGTCGGCGGCCGGGAGCCCGCGCCGATCTGGCTCTTGGCGAAGGCGATCTCGAACGAGCGGTCGATGCCCATGACTTCCCCGGTCGAACGCATCTCCGGCCCCAGCACCGTGTCGACGCCGGGGAAGCGGGCGAACGGAAACACCGCCTCCTTCACCCCGACGTGGCCAAGGCGGCCGAGATCGAGGTCGAGGTCGAAGCCGCTGAGCGCCTCGCCCGCCATGACGCGGCTCGCGATCTTGGCGATCGGTTTGCCGATCACCTTGGCGACGAAGGGCACCGTGCGCGAGGCGCGCGGGTTGACCTCGAGCACGTAGATGACGCCGTTCTTGAGGGCGTACTGCACGTTCATCAGGCCGCCGACCTCGAGGGCGAGAGCGAGCTTTTTCGTCTGCTCTTCGAGGCGTTTGATCGTCTCCTGCGTCAACGATCGCGGCGGCAGCGAGCAGGCGCTGTCGCCCGAATGAATGCCCGCCTCCTCGATATGTTCCATGATCCCGGCGACGACCACCGTCTTGCCGTCGCTCAAGGCGTCGACGTCGATCTCGATCGCGTCGGAAAGGTAGCGGTCGAACAACAGCGGATTCTTGCCGAGCACCGTGTTGATCTGGCCAGTCTTGTCGTTGGGATAGCGCGCCTTGACGTCAGCCGGCACCAGGCTCGGCAGGACGCCGAGCAGGTAGTCGTCGAGCGCCGTCTGGTCGTGAATGATCGCCATCGCCCGGCCGCCGAGCACGTAGGATGGCCGAACGACGAGCGGAAGGCCGAGATCGGCCGAGACGAGCCGCGCCTGCTCCACTGAATAGGCGATGCCGTTCTTCGGCTGCTTCAATCCCAGCTTGTCGAGGAGCCGCTTGAACCGGTCGCGGTCCTCGGCGAGATCAATCGAGTCGACCGAGGTGCCCAGGATCGGCGCGCCCGACTGTTCGATGGCGTGGGCGAGCTTGAGCGGCGTCTGGCCGCCGAACTGTACGATCACGCCCTTGAGCGCCCCCCTCTCGCGCTCTTTGTCGAGGATCGCGAGCACGTCCTCCTTGGTGAGCGGCTCGAAATAGAGACGGTCCGACGTGTCGTAGTCGGTCGACACGGTCTCCGGATTGCAGTTGATCATGATGGTTTCGTAGCCCGCCTCGCTGAGCGCGAAAGAGGCGTGACAGCAGCAATAGTCGAACTCGATGCCCTGGCCGATGCGATTCGGGCCGCCCCCGAGGATGACGATCTTCTCGCGACCCGATGGGTCAGCTTCACAGCTCGCCCGGCCGGCGAACGGCGCCTCGTAGGTTGAATACATATAAGCCGTCGGAGCGGCGAACTCAGCCGCGCAGGTGTCGATCCGCTTGAAGACCGGCAGGACGCCAAGCCGCTTGCGCAAGGTCGCGACGTCCTCCTCGTCCGCGCCTGCAAGTCCCGCAAGGCGCACGTCGGAGAAGCCCGCCGCCTTCAGCGCGCGCAGGTTGCCGGCGTCCTGCGGCAGACCGTAAGCGCGCACCTTGGCCTCGAGCGCAACGATCTCGGCGATCCGCTCGAGGAACCACGGATCGATCTTCGACACCTCGTGGATCTCCTCGACGCCCATCCCCATCCGCATCGTCTGGGCGACGTTGAGCAGACGGTCCGGAGTGGGCCTTGCGACGGCGGCGCGCAGCACGTTCTTGTCGTCGCCCTTGCCGAGGCCCTCGATCTCAACCTCGTCAAGCCCGTCGAGCCCGGTCTCGAGGGAGCGCAACGCCTTCTGCATCGACTCGGCGAAGGTGCGGCCGATCGCCATCGCCTCGCCCACCGACTTCATCGCCGTCGTCAGCACTGGCTCGGCGCCGGGGAACTTCTCGAACGCAAAGCGCGGAATCTTGGTCACGACATAGTCGATCGTCGGCTCGAACGAGGCCGGGGTCGCGCCGCCGGTGATGTCGTTGGCGATCTCGTCGAGCGTGTAGCCGACCGCGAGCTTGGCCGCGACCTTGGCGATCGGGAAACCGGTCGCCTTGGAAGCCAGCGCGGAGGAGCGGGACACGCGCGGGTTCATCTCGATGACGATCATCCGCCCATCGGCCGGATTGACCGCGAACTGCACGTTCGAGCCGCCGGTCTCCACCCCGATCTCGCGCAAGACCGCGATCGAGGCGTCACGCATGATCTGGAATTCCTTGTCCGTGAGCGTGAGCGCCGGCGCGACAGTGATCGAATCGCCGGTGTGGACGCCCATCGGGTCGAGGTTCTCGATCGAGCAGACGATGATGCAATTGTCCGCCTTGTCGCGGACGACCTCCATCTCGAACTCCTTCCAACCGAGCACGCTCTCCTCGACCAGCACCTCATTGGTGGGCGAAGCGTCGATCCCGCGCTCGACGATGTCGATGAACTCGCTGCGGTTGTAGGCGACGCCGCCGCCGGTGCCGCCGAGCGTGAAGCTCGGCCGGATGATCGCCGGCAGGCCGATGTCCTCGAGTGCGGCAAGCGCCTGAGGCAGCGTCTTGATGTGATGCGAGCGGGGCGTGTCGAGACCGATCCTGGTCATCGCCTCGCGGAACAGTTCCCGATCCTCGGCCTTGTCGATCGCTTGCGCCGTGGCGCCGATCATCTCGACGTCATAGCGCTCGAGTACGCCCATCTTCTTCAGGCTGAGCGCGCAGTTCAGCGCTGTTTGGCCGCCCATGGTCGGCAGCAGCGCGAAGCCGCCGGGGACGGCGTAGCGCTCCTTGGCAATGATCTTGGCCACGATCTCGGGCGTGATCGGCTCGACATAGGTCCGGTCCGCCATCTCGGGGTCAGTCATAATGGTGGCGGGATTCGAATTGATCAAAACGATGCGATAGCCTTCCGCGCGCAACGCCTTGCAGGCCTGGGTTCCCGAATAGTCGAACTCGCACGCCTGGCCGATGATGATCGGGCCAGCGCCGATGATGAGAATGGTCGAGATGTCGGTGCGCTTGGGCATTCGGTCCTCTTGGCCCGCGCCTTTCGGGATCGCGGCGCAATGCGCTCTTTCGGGCGCACAAAAAAAGGCCGCCTCGCGGGTGGCCTTCGCAGCGATGCGTCCTTGGAGCAAGCGCCGGAAGTCCAGGCGGCGCCCGGCCCTGATGAGCGGGCCTGTCGATAGACGAAAATCGGCGCGGTGGGAAGGGTGATCGGCGGCGCTCGATGGAGGGCCTAGAATTTGTAGCCGATCCGCAGGCCGAGCTGGGTCAGGCCCGGGTTGATGTGGGTGCAAAACGTGGCGTGGGAGACATGCTCAATGCTGGCGATCGCGTCCCAGTTTTCCGAAAACTGATATCCGAACCCGCCAGATTCACGGAAAGTCAGCGCGCAACCCATGTCGACGCGCCCAGGCTCCGGCCAATCCGGGGCGTTGTTGACGGCGCCGCCGAATTCGCCCTCGAAAAAGAACTTGCCAATAATCGGAATGCGCCAGTTGAAGCCAGTGAAGGCATAGCTGCTCCTGCCGCGGGTGTTGATCATCGCGCCAACGTCGAGGCGCGGCTGGAAAAACCACGATATCCAGGGATTCCCGGCGATCGAGGGATTGTTGTAGCCCGGAAACGCGATCGGCGCCGACAACGCCTCGAAGGACAGATCGACCGGCGCGGCCTCGTCATGAATCCAATTGTGGGCGAAGACGCCTGCGCGGATCTCGTCGAACGGGTCCCAGACGTAGGGCTGCGCCGCTACGCCCGGCTGCTCCGTTTCTACACCCATTTGAGGGCCAACATCGGCAGCCCAAGCGGAAGCCCCGCCCAGCGCCGCACAAGCGAAAACCAGTGCCGCGCCAAACCTGGAGCCCACAGTCGGAAATCTCCCCTAAACTCACGCCACAAGTTGTTGTAGCGGGCCCGGCACGGCGGAAGCAAGGCCAGCGGAGGCGCGAAACTTGGCCTCAACAAATTAGGCGTTCGATGTGACATCGGCGCCACGCCGCGGTCGGTTGTCGATCTGGGCCGGCGCGGCGCCGCGTCGCCTTGACTCAGGCTGCGGGAAGTCGCGAATACTGGCTCGCTATGGCTGCGGCCGCGCCGGTGCGACAAGAGCAAGCGGGTGGGATGGCAATGGAAACCGAGATCAAGCCCGCGGCCAAAGCCGAAGACGGCGCGCCTGTCGCATCCGAGGCCGCGTCATTGGCTCGGCTCCAGCCCACGACCATCGTCGTCACCGCGCCCCTCCCCCGGCGCCGCGCCAAGCCCGCGGTCGCGCCCGAGCCGGAACGTCCTCAGAGGGTCGAGATCCAGACGCTGCGGCACGATCCGGACGCCATCCGCCGCGGCTTCGAGACAGGCGACTACCCGTACAAGACCAAGGTCACCGAAACTCATTACCTGGAGCGCATGCTGCCGCTCCAGGCCGAGCTGCTCAAAGCGCAGAACTGGGTCAAGGAGGCCGGCGAGAAGATTGTCGTCCTGTTCGAGGGCCGCGACGCCGCCGGCAAAGGCGGGACGATCAAGCGCTTCATGGAGCACCTCAACCCGCGCGGAGCGCGGGTCGTGGCGCTGGAGAAGCCGAACGAGCGCGAACGCACCCAGTGGTATTTCCAGCGCTACATTCAGAACCTGCCGGCCGCCGGCGAAATGGTGTTCTTCGACCGCTCGTGGTACAACCGCGCCGGGGTCGAGCGCGTGATGGGCTTCTGCAAGCCCAACGAATATCTCGAGTTCATGCGCCAGTGTCCCGAACTCGAGCGGATGCTGGTGCGGTCGGGGATCAGGCTCTACAAATACTGGTTTTCCGTGACGCGGGAGGAGCAGCGCCGCCGCTTCGCCGCGCGCGAAACCGATCCGCTGAAGCAGTGGAAGCTGTCGCCGATCGACAAAGCCTCGCTCGACAAGTGGGACGAGTACACCGAGGCCAAGGAGGCGATGTTCTTCAACACCGATACCGCCGACGCCCCCTGGACCATCGTCAAGTCCGACGACAAGAAGCGCGCACGCATCAACGCAATGCAGCACTTCCTGTCGTCTCTGCCCTACCCCACCAAGGCCCGCCACGTGGTCGTCGGGCCCGACCCGCTGATCGTCGGGTCCTCGGCCCTCGTCATCGGCGCGGCCGAGAACATCCTCGAAACCTCGATGCATCCGGCCAAGCGGCGGAAGTAGGAAGGGCTTAGCTCAAGCCGCCAGCGCCTCCTCGTAGGTTGTCACCTCGAAGCGGGCAAGCAGCGCATTGCCGAAGGCGGTCGAAATGGCGACGTCGGCGGCGTCCCGGCCGCGGGCCAAGACGATGCGCCCGATGCGGGGCATGTTGTGACGCGCGTCGAACGAATACCACCTGCCGTTGAGGAAGACCTCGAACCAGGCGGAAAAATCCATCGGCGCCGGATCGGGCGGCACACCGATATCGCCCAAATAGCCTGTGCAATAACGGGCCGGCACATTCATGGCGCGGCACAGCGCGACCGCGAGATGGGTAAAGTCGCGACAGACGCCAACGCCCTCCCTGAGCGCGTCGGAGGCGGTGCGAAGGGGACTCGCAAGCTGGTAATTAAACCGGATGCGATTGTGGGCGAAATCGCAAATCGCCTGGACGACCCGGGCGCCGACGCCGATTCCGCCGAACTGACTCCAGGCGAAATTGCTCAAGGCGTCGCTGTCGCAATAGCGGCTGGGCATCAAAAAGACGAGCGCGTCGCTTGGCAGCCAACCAGCGCCTGCGGCGCGCCATTATGGATGAAAATGGTGGCGGCGCGGGCCGATTTGTCAGAGTCTTTGCGACGGGCGATCGTGCAAGGCTGACAAAACTGCGGTGGCTTGCGACCCCGATTGGCAGTCCGGCCCGCGCTGCATAGAGGTACCATTCTTTGTCGCCCCCGGGAACGGGGAGCACGCGTGGCAGTGTCTCGACTATACCTGCGGCGTCACGGTCGCCTTCCCCTGGATGGAGGCGAGGATGGAGGTCATCATTGAGCGGTGTTGCGGGGTGGACGTGCATCAGGAGACGGTCGTCGCCTGCGTCTTGATCGGCGCCCCGGGCGAGCGGCCGAGGAAGGAGATCAGGACCTTCCGGACGATGACGCGCGATCTGGAGGCGTTGCGGGACTGGTTGCAAGAGCTTGGGGTGACGCACGTCGGGATGGAGAGCACCGGCGTTTACTGGCGCCCGGTCTATGCCGTCCTCGAGGGGTGTTTCGAGCTGATCGTCGGCAACGCCCGGCACATCCGTAACGTGCCGGGTCGCAAGACCGATGTGAAGGACGCCGAGTGGATCGCCGATCTGGTCCGCCATGGGCTGATCGCCAAGAGTTTCGTCCCACCGGCGCCGCAGCGCGAGTTGCGCGAGTTGCTGCGCTATCGCCGCAAGCTGGTGGAGAGCCAGGCGGCCGAGCGCAACCGGCTCCTGAAGCTCCTGGAGACGGCCAACATCAAGCTGGCCAGCGTCGCCAGCGACGTCTTCGGGGTTTCCGGGCGCGCCATGTTGAAGGCTCTGATCGAGGGCGGCGCCTCGGCCGAGGCGATGGCGGACCTTGCCAGAGGGCAATTGCGCCGTAAGCGGGACGATCTGGTTCTGGCGCTCGAAGGGCGGATGGAGGAGCATCACCGCTTCCTCCTGGCGATGCAACTGCGCCGGCTCGAAGCCATTGAGGCCGACATCGCAGCGCTCGACCTGCGCATTGACGAGCGGCTCGAGCCCTATCGCGCGCCGCACACGCTCCTGATGCAGATTCCGGGCGTCGACTGGGTGGTCGCGGCCGTGCTGATCGCCGAGATCGGCGTCGACATGAGTGTATTCCTGAGCGTCTATCATTTGTCGGCCTGGGCGGGCGTCTGTCCCGGCAACCATGAGAGCGCCGGCAAGCAGAAGAGCGGCCGCGCCCGCAAGGGCAATGTCCATCTGCGCACCATGCTCGTCGGCGCCGCGATTTCCGCGGCGCGAACCAAGGGCAGCTATCTCAAGGACAAGTATCACCGCCTCAAGGCGCGCCGCGGCGCCTTGCGCGCAGCGCTCGCCATCGCTCACAAAATCCTCGTCTCCGCCTATCACATGCTCGCCAAAAACCTGCCCTATCGCGATCTCGGCGAAGCCTATCTCGACCAGATCAGCCAGACCCGAACCGTCGCCAACCTCAAACGGCGTCTCGAGCGCCTCGGCTACAACGTCACCCTCGAACCAAAGGCCGTGCCCGCATGACCCCATATCCACGCTGAAGCCATTTTCGTGGCAGTTCCTTGACCGGCGTCAACGGCAAGTCCTCCGGAACGTCGTCCGGCAACCCGCTGTCGCGGAT
This sequence comes from uncultured Alphaproteobacteria bacterium, assembly GCA_963822215.1. Classification (GTDB taxonomy): domain Bacteria; phylum Pseudomonadota; class Alphaproteobacteria; order Rhizobiales; family Beijerinckiaceae; genus Roseiarcus. The sequence continues at coordinate 513,132 of CAWGGX010000009.1, read as the reverse complement.
CGTGAAGTCGCTCGCGAACGCCACCAGACCCAGGGAAACGGCAGCTCGCGTGACCCGGTTGCCGAACGTGTCGATATAGCTTTCCAGCGACGTGTTCGGGATCGCTCTGATCACATCAGGCGTCAGAAGGTCGGCCTCCCGTGAGGGGTGAACGTTCAGCATGAGCAGCAACTGCGTGGGAGCCGAACATTGAAAGGCGATGGAATAGCCGGCCCGAATGATCATGCCCGAGGTCTCCGTGACGACAAATGAGAGGTCGCCAGCGGAAACGTCTGAAACTCATTTTTGTTGCGTCACCTCCACCGATACTTCCATGCCGAGTTCATCCTCGATGCTGCCGTAATAGGTGCCGGTCAGCGGCGCCGCTTGCGCCGGGACCCGCGCCACCGCGACCCGGATCAGATCCTTTCCGCCGACGAGGCCGTTGGTCGGATCGAACTCGATCCAGCCGGCGCCCGGCAGAAAGACCTGGCACCAAGCGTGGGTTGCGCCGCCGCCGAGACGCTCCGGCTCACTCTCGCCCCACGGCACGTAGATGTAGCCGGAGACGAACCGCGCCGCGATGCCGAGGATGCGCGCGGCCTCCATCATCAGCACCGCGAAATCGCGGCAACTCCCCTTCCGCCGGTCGAGCGTCACCCATGGCGGCTGCACGCCAGGCTCCTCGCGCCGCTCGTAGGTAAAGCCTTCCTTGATCGCATAGGTCATCGTCATCAGAAGGTGACCCATCTGCGTCGTCCCTCCCGGGACGACAAACTGGTTCGCCCAGCGCTTGAGGTCGCCCGCCGGATCGGCGTAGAGCCGCTCGATGGAGCGGGAAACGTCGGGCAGTTCGTCGGGCAGATAGGAGAACGGGTAGAGGCGCGCGCGCGGATCGATCTCCCCGCCCGGCGAATCGTCCTCCGTCCGGTCGACAATGAACCGGCCTTCGATGCTGAGCCGTGTCGTCGTCCCGGCGAAAGTGGCAAGCGCCACGCAATTGTCGAAGGCGTCGTAGAGCCAGCGGATCCGGATGGGCCTTGGCTCGATGGTCAGGGTGGATTCGACGAGGCGCTGGTCGTGGCCGTCGCGGGGCCTGAGCATGATGCGGTGCTCGCCGAGGCCGACCGGCCGGGCGTAGCGGTACGTCGTCAGATGGCGCACGCTCAATGTCGTTTTATCGCGCTGCACGTTGGGACCGGCCCTCGATAACTCGCCTCACACCGTATGGGGCGGCGGCCGTTTTTCAAGTCCGTCGGCCCAGTGCGGGCGGTTGGGTGGCGGGCCTGACGATTTCGGGCGCGCTTGACCCCTAAACTTTACCGAAATTTTGCTAAGGCCTGCTAGGCTGCTCAAAGTCGAGTGAAGCGTGTGTATGCGTTACGTTGAGTTAACATGACATAAAGACCGACAAGAAATTGGGAGTGAAGCGACCTTGCGACGGCGTGGCCCATGATTTGAAGGAGCCAATTCAACAACCCAGACAAGACCCGCCGAGTACAGCGGAACGAGAAGGAGAACACCAATGTTTGTCGTCGTCACGAATGAGGCTCGCCAGGATAACTTTCACGGCGCTTTCGAAACCCACGACGAAGCGGAGCGCTGGGCTCACAAACACTGCATCGGCTTCTGCTGGCGGATTGTCAAACTGAACAAATAACGAACGGAACGGAAGCCTGGGGATGGCTCAAGCGGGGCGCCTACGCTCCGCCGAAAGGATCCGAGGTTCATATGTACATCAGTACATCTGGGAATCCGGGTCCGCTTCGATCCAACTTGCTGTCTCTCCGGCCGGCCCGGTCGCGAGGCAAATGGCGGTTCGAGGACAGCGCCGCCGCGAACAAGGCATCCCGGTCAGGCAGGCCATCCTGTGGCTCAACGCCGGCATTGAACCGAGCCGGAAATCGTGTTCGCCGGGACGACCGGAGGCTGGCGAGACGGAGCCCTGATCCTCCGCCAGACTTCGACCTCGACGACGCCAACAAAGGCGCCCCGGCAGAGCTCGGCGGAGCGGGCGGTCGAGCGAACGCAGCAGCAGCCCACCTGATCGCTCAGCAGCAGGTGAAGCCGCCGTCGATCGGCAGCGAGACGCCGGTGATCATTGCGGCGCCGTCGCCGAGCAGGAACACGATTGGCGCGGCGATCTCGTCTTCCGTCGCCCAGCGCCCGAGCGGCATCTGCCCAAGGAACGGCTCCCCGATCTCCGGCCGCCCCCAGTAGAAAGCCGACATCTCCGTCATCACGACCGTCGGGTTCACGCTGTTGACTTGGATGTTGTACTTCCCGAGTTCGAGCGCCGAAACCCGGGTGATGTTGTCGAGGGCCGCCTTGGACGACCCATAAGAGATGTGGCCCTTGAGGGCGACGAGCCCGGCCTGGCTCGAGACGTTGACGATCGAGCCGCCCCTGCCGAGGCGGATCATCGATTGCGATGCATACTTGATGACCAGCAACGCGCCCCGCGCATTGACGCTGATCACCTGGTCGAACACGGCGATGTCCGTGTCCATCGGGGTCGCGATCTCACCGCCGAAACCGCCGCAATTGACCACGCCCCACAGGTCGAGCCCCTGAAGCGCGCCGCGGACGCCCTCTTCCGAGGTCAGGTCGAACGCCAGAGTCCGGCAGCCGGTCTTTGCGGCGAGGTCCTCGAGCGCCCCCTTCGAGCGGGCGCTCGCGATGACATCTGCGCCCGCCGCGACGAGTTGACGCACCGTCGCCCCGCCGATGCCGCCGCTCGCGCCGGTCACGAGCACCGGCCGTCCTTCGAGACCCCACATGGCCTGCCCTCCGCGTCCAGCCTGCTTTCAATCCTAGCCGGTATTCCGGCGTCGCGACACTGAGCGCGTCGCCGGGACTTCGAATCGGGATACGTCTCCCCGCCGGCGGCTTGCGGCCGGGCCTGTGATCGCCATGGACGCGCGCGTCGAAACGCTCCAAACTGCGAGCAGCCGGCTCGGCGCCGGCGCTCTTGAGGCGCAAGATGAAAAGATCGGAGATCAACGCCGCCATCCGCCAAGCAATTGACCTCCTGAAGGCCAACCGCTGGTCGCTGCCGGCTTGGGCGCACTGGACGGTCGAGGACTTCGCCAAGGCCGGCGAGACGGCGAAGTATCTGCGCGACCATCAGATGGGCTGGGACATCACCGACTTTGGTTCCGGCGATTTTTCCAGGCGCGGCCTGACGTTGTTCTGTGTGCGCAACGGCGTCCAGAGCGCTCCGGACGGCAAGCCCTACGCCGAGAAGCTGCTGGTCGTCGGCGAGGGCCAGGAGACGCCGACGCATCGCCATCGCATCAAGATGGAGGATATCATCAACCGCGCTGGCGGCGTCCTGGTGCTGGAATTCGCCAACGCCGACCGGGACGGCCGGCCAACCGACGCTCCGGTGACCCTTTACGTCGACGGCGTCGCGAAGACCTTCAAGCCCTGGGAGCCGCTCCGGCTCGAGCCCGGCGAAAGCGTGACCATCGAGCGCGGCGTCTATCACCGCTTTTACGGCGAGAAGGGCCGCGGAACCGTGCTCGTCGGGGAGGTCAGCCAGGTCAACGACGACAAGACCGACAATTACTTTCTCGAGCCGGTCGGCCGCTTCGCGAAGATCGAGGAGGACGAGCCTCCGTTGCGCCTGTTGTGGAACGAGATCGCCGCCTGAGGCCGGGCAAGTTGCTCGATCCCGAGCCAGATCGCGCGAAGCAGGATTGCGCGGACTGCGCTTCGGCAACGAACGGCGCGCGTCCCGCGCGCCTTTGGGGCGGCGAGACGCCGCCCCTCCGACCGCCGCGAGCATCCGTTGGGCGGCCAACGAGAACCTGCTTAGACCCCGACCATCAGCTTGACCACCTCGTCGTGGGTCGTTTCGGACGGCTTGCGCTGGCCGGCGTTCTCGCCGTGTCGGAAGACAACGATCTCGTCGGCGACCTCGAATATATCCCGCAGATTGTGGGAGATGAAGATGATCCCCTTGCCTTGCCCGCGCAGCGACTTGATCAGCGCCAGCACGCGGCGCTGCTCGGGCACGCCCAGCGCGGCCGTCGGCTCGTCCATGATGACGAGCCGGGCGTTCCAGTAAAGGGCGCGGCCAATGGCGATCGCCTGCCGCTGTCCGCCGGAAAAGGCCGCGACCGGCGCGTCGAGCCGGGTCACATGGAAGTCGAGCCGGGCCATCGCCTCTTTTGCGGCCTCGGCCATTCGGCCCCGATCCAGAATCGGCAACACGCCAAGCAGCATGCGCTTGGGCTCGCGACCCAGAAAGATGTTCTCGCCGATCGACAGGTTGTCGGCGAGCGCCAGGTCTTGATAGATCGTCTCGATTCCGTTCTCGCGCGCCTCCTGCGGCGTGGCGAAGTTGATGGGCTCGCCACCGAGCAGGATCTCGCCCGAGTCATGACGGAATACGCCGGAAATCGCCTTGATGAGCGTCGACTTGCCCGCGCCGTTGTCGCCGGCGAGCGCGACAACCTCGCCCGGGTGGACGTCAAAAGACACCCCATTCAGCGCCTGCACGGCGCCGAAGGCTTTCGAGACATTCTGGACTGCCAGGATCGGCTCTGCGTCACTCAACCCGTCGCCCTCCCATGAGACGGCGCTGGGTCTGATCGGCGAATACCGAAATGATGATCACGACGCCGACGGCGATGAACTGCCAGAACGGCTCGACATTGATGAAAACCAGACCGTACTGGATGACCGCGATGACGAGCGCGCCCGCGATCGTCCCCGCGATCGTCCCCGATCCGCCGAACAGGCTCGCCCCTCCGATGACAACCGCCGCGATCGAATCCAGCAGCAACGGTTCGCCCGCCTGGGGAGCGCCGGCGGTGAAGCGGCCAGTGTACATCGCCCCTGCCAGGCCCGCCATCACCGCCGAGAGCAGATAGATCCTGAGCGTCAGCCCCTTGATGCCGATGCCGGCCCGGTTCGCGGCGGGCTTGCTGGCGCCGAGCGCGTAGGTGTGCTGTCCGAAGCGCGTCTGCGACAGCATGTAATGCAGGATGAGGCACGCGACGCCGGTGATGATGACCAGCACCGGCACGCCGAAAATCCGGTTGTTGCCGATCGCGCTGTACCAGTCATTGTCGATGGCGACCGTCATGCCCGCGGCGAATAGATAGGCCGCGCCGCGCGCGACCCCGTACATGCCGAGCGTGCCGATGAACGGCGGAATCTGCAGCCGGGAGACGAGCAGGCCGTTGACGAGGCCCGGGACGAGCGCAATCGCGGCCCCGGACAGGATCGCGGCCAGCATCGCGACGAAGGGCGGCAGACCGAGCGTCGCGGTGAAAAAATTCGAGGCATGCGCCGCAATCACCGACGACAGGCCCATGACGAACCCGAGCGAAAGGTCGATGCCCGCGGAAATGATGACGAAGGTCTGGCCGAGCGCGAGCAGAAGGGGCGCGGTGGCGAACACCAGGATCGACTGGATGTTGTAGACGTTGAAGAGGAACGAGGTTCCGTCCGCCGAGCGCGACCACGTCTCGAAGAAGAGCACGAGCACGATCAGGAACGCCCACGCCCTGAGCTGCGCAATCCAGAGAAGGATCGGGTGGGGCAGTCTCGCCGCGGGCGAGGACGCTGCGATCGTCATGCGGTCTCCCGGCGCGCTGGCTCACGCGCAAAGCCGCCGGCCTTCACGGGCCGGCGGCGGTTACGCGCTTTGTCGCCGTCACGAACTCTTGTACAGGAACCGCGAGACGTTCGGATCGTCGATGTTCGCTTTGGTCATGACGGTGAACCCGGTTCCAATCGCCGTCGGAACGGGGTTACCGGTGAGATGGGCGTAAGCCGTGATGTAGCCGAAGTAGCCGATCTCGGCCGGGTGCTGGGCGATGGTCAATTCGAAGGTGCCGTCCTTCAACAGAGCGACGACCGACTCGGGCGCATCGAAGCCCGCGATCTTGACGACCCCGGCCTTGCCCGCCTGCTTGATGCCGTTCGCGGTTCCGGTGGCCGAGAACAGATTGGCGCCGAACACGCCGGCCAGATCGGGCACGCGGCCCATCACCGCCTGGACCTGCGCAGCAGCCTTGTTGGCGTCGTCGTCGTTGAACTGCGTCTCCAGCACGGTGATGTTCGGGTGATCCTTCATCTCGAGCTTGAAGCCCTCTTCCCGCTGGTCGGTCGTCGACACGCCGGGCTTGACGTTGGAGACGTAAACCTTGCCCTTGTCGCCAATCGACTGGGCGAGAGCGCGCGCCGCCATGCGTCCGCCAAGCACGTTGTCGGAGGCGACGTAGCTGATCGGGAAGTCGGCGTCGCCCGAGCCGGTCTGGAACCTGCCGTCGCCGATAAACGTGTCGACGCAGACGATCGTGATGCCGGCGTCGAACGCCTTGCGCAGCGGCTTGACGAGTTGGACCTTGTCGGTCGGGGCGATCATGATCGCGCTGGGCTTCTTGCCGATGATCGCGTCGAGGATCGGAACCTGCGCCGAAACATTCCATTCCGAGGCGCCCTGGTAGATGAGTTCGGCGCCGACCGCCTTGGCCGCAGCCTCCGCGCCCTTGTGCATGGTGACGTAGAAGCCATCGGCGGTCAGGCCGGGGATCAGCGCGATGGTCGGCTTGTCCGCGGCGGCGGCGCGGCCGGGAACAAGCCCGGCCCCCGCCATCGCCGTCGCGGCGCCCATGAGTTTCAATGCCGTACGTCGTTCCACGACCTTCCTCCCTGCATTCTCGCTTGTTTTGCGCTGAATGATGCGCCCCTCGGCCCAGCTTCGCAGCGCGGCCCCCTTTCGTCAACGGCGGTCGTCGCGTGCTTACAGCGCCCGCCGCGTCAATGCGCACGATGTTTGGGCAGCTGGACTGCCCGCGATGACTGGTCCGGTCGCGTAGTTAGTTTATGCGCGCCTCTTGTCGTCGGGTCACTTGGTTAGTCAGGGTTGACCTCCGCATAGAGGATCGCCCCATCTTGCCCCACGACGTAGCTGACACAGCCGCTCCATCAGACATGGATAGCCATCAACACCATCTTATATTGAAGGAGAATGTATTGCCCGCTGCGTTTAAGGTAGCCGAGGGGGGGGGAATGGCGGAAGCTCTGGCCCTGGCAATGTAGCCGACACGCGCGCTTCCGCCTTTGACACGCCCGCCGAAGTTCGATGGCCGCGACCGGTATTTCCCTCTTCAGGGGAGACGCACCGCCATTTCAATCTCGACCTTGATTTCCGGCTTATAGAGTGCCTGGACGCCAATCGTCGTGATGCTGGGCATCGCGTCCCCGAGCAGTTCACGTAGAGGGGTGACGGCCTGCCCGAACGCTTCGCCGGTCGCATTCACGACGTAGACGCGCAGCATGACAATGTCTTGCGCAGCCGCCTCCAGTTCCTTGAGTGCGGCGGCGAGGCTGGCAGTCGCAAGCTTTGCCTGGCCAGCGAGGTCTTCGGGCACGTCCTCACTGCCAGGCGTCGCTGCGATCTGGCCGGACGGGAAGGCGAGGCGGCCTGGTTCCGCGACACTGATGTGCGAGAACCCGACCGATGCCATATCCCACATTGTTGGAGGGTTGCGGCGGCTCAGCGACGCTGATGTTCGAGACGGAATGCGTGCGATCACCTTGATCTCGAAGTCGAAGCCGGCAAGCCAGTTGACCCCAAGCGCGGTCCAGTTCGGGTAAGGGGCGCTTTTGAAGACTTCGCCCTTCACGGCCATGATCGTGCCGAGCTGCTTCTCGGGGTCGGCATGAAACGACGTGACATCGACGATATCATCGAACCCGCACCCTCCGGCGAGCAACGTGGCTTCTAGATTGGCGAAGGCTCGGCGAACCTGAGCTTCGAAATCGGGTTCGGGCAAACCATCGGGGCGGCTGCCGACCTGACCCGACACGAACAATAGGTCGTCCGATCGCACTGCGGCAGAATATCCGTGCTTCTCGTATAGGGCATGTCGGTTGGCGGGAAACACTGCTTCGCTCTGGGCCATATCATCGTCCTTTTCATATAGGGGCGAGCGCGCCAAACCCGCTTTGCTGGACATTCCAGCCAAGCCAGGGTAGCAACATACGCTGCGTATATGAAAGCACGGACATACACCAGCCGTCAACCCCGCATACGCATCGTATGCGAAATAGGAGGTTGCTTTGGCCGCAAAGCGTCGCGCCGAAACGATGGAGGAAAATCGCGTCAAGCTGATCGGGGCGGCGCGAAAGGCGTTCGCCGCATCGAGTTTCGCCGCAGCGTCGATGGACGATCTCACCGCGCAGGTCGGCCTCACCCGTGGCGCCCTCTACCATGGCTTCGGCGACAAGACGGGACTGCTGGCTGCCGTCGTCGCCCAAGTCGATGGCGAGATGGCCGCGCGCGCACATCAGGCGGGAGCAACGGCGGCAAGCCCATGGGAAAAGCTGCTGGCGGAGGGCGAAGCCTATATCGAGATGGCACTGGAACCGGAGGTTCGCCGGATCGTCTTGTTGGACGGGCCTGCCTTCCTGGGCGACCCTTCGAGGTGGCCCAGCCAGAATGCCTGCCTGAGCATGACGAAGCAGGCGGTCGCCGATTTGATCGCCGAGGGTGTCATGAAGCCAGTCGATATCGAGGCCGCGGCGCGCCTTCTGAGCGGCACGGCGTTCAACGCCGCCCTCTGGGTTGCCGACAGCGACGAGCCGCATGTTGTGTTACCGAAGGCAATCGAGGCGTTCCGGCTCATGGCCGAAGGTTTTCTGGCAGGTCGAGCCTGACCGTAATCAGGCAGTCTATCGCTGACCGGCCGTTCCAGGACGGTAACGGCGCTTTCAGGAGGAGGCGACGCTGCGAGCAGCGGCGAAGAGTGGGCGGTTGGCGACCGGCAGCTTCGTCCGTTCCCAGCAGCGCGACGCCACCGTGCGTCTTTGTCCAAATGCTCAAAGCGGCCAGTACGAACGCTAAAGTTAGCGCCTATGGGCGAAGACCCGGGGGTGGCCGAAGGCCGGATGGGGTGTGGAAACCCGTGGGCCAGTCAATGCAGTTGCGCGCTGGCGGTCATGCAATCCGAATTGCGGTGAAGCTGCGGGCACACCCCATCCGGCGCTCCGCGCCACCTTCCCCAGCAAAGCTGGAGAAAGGGGACGCACATCGTTCTTGACGCGGCGCAGGCCGGACATCCCCTTCCCCAGCTTGGCTGGGGAAGGTGGCCCGATAGGGCCGGATGGGGTGCGGCGAGCAGGGCGGCTCCGTATGCGGTCGGCTGTGACGGTCGCGCAAATCGAGCGCGGTCGGCGCCGGCGGACCACACCCCATCCGGCGCTGCGCGCCACCTTCCCCGCTTCGCGGAGAAGGGATCGCATTGGCCGCTGGTAAGCGCTCTTCCGGCAAAGTTGTGGCGGCCAGAGATGTGTGAATCCCGTAGAGCAAAGCTGGAGAAGGGGGGCGCGACGCAATATGAGATGTGTGAATATTGGAGCCGCGGAAGCGGGGGTCCAGAAGCCTCGGGCCCGACGAATGGATCCGCCCTTTCGCGGCTATCGCATGCACACTACCGCTTTCTCAGGGATGACAGGTTGTGATCGACGGCGGACAATACTTCCCCCTGGTAAAAGCGGCCACTAGCCCTTGCGACGGAGACGACGATGATATTCGCCTTGCTGCTCGCCGCCGCGACAGCCGCGACGGTGCAGCCGCCCGCCCATCCTGCGCCCCGGCCGCCGATCCCCGTCACGCCCGAGAATTTCCCGCGCGCCGAATCCGATCTCCATTTCGCCGCGCTCGTGAAAGAAGGCGGGTTGGGTAAGTTCGTCCATCGCCGCGACCCGGTCGCGCTCGACCATCAGGGCGTGACGCGGATGAATCGGGACACGCTCTATTCCGCGGCGGTGTTCGATCTCGACGCCGGGCCGGTGACGATCACGCTTCCCGACGCCGGCAAGCGCTTTCTGTCGATGCAGATCGTCGACGAGGACGCGAACACCGCCAAGGTCGTTTACGGACCCGGCCCGACAACCCTGACCAAGGTTGCAATCGGCTCGCGCTACGCGCTCGCGGCGGTGCGAATCTTCGTCGACGCCAGCGGTCCGAAGGATGTCGAGGCCGTCCGGGCGCTTCAGAACGCGGTCAAGGTCGATGAGCCGGGCGGACCCGGCGCCTTCGTCGTCCCCAATTGGGACGCGACCAGCCAGGTCGACGTCCGCACCGGCCTCATGGTCCTGGCCGACACTCTGCCAGACGCGAAAGGGCTCGCCGGACCGCGCGGCGGCGGCGATCCGGTGCGCCGGCTGATCGGCGCCGGCGCCGCCTGGGGCGGACTGCCACAGACGGACGCGCAGTTCGTCAACGTCGTCCCCGACCGCAACGACGGCCGGACGGTCTATCGCCTGACGCTCAAGGACGTGCCCGTCGACGGCTTTTGGTCGGTCAGCGTCTACGACGCCGACGGCCGCTTCGCGGCCAACCCGCAAAAGGCCTACTCGGTCAATTCCGTGACGGCCGCCGCCGGGCCGGACGGCGCGGTCGTCGTGCAGTTCGGCGGCTGCGACGGTCCTGTCGCAAATTGCATCCCCACGCCGCCCGACTGGAGCTACATCGTCCGCCTCTACCGGCCGCGCGCCGACCTCCTCAGCGGCGCCTGGACGCTGCCTGCGGCGCAGCCGGCGGCGCCTGGACCCGTCCCGGAAAGATGACTGAGCCGGTAGTACGGGAATTGAGTAAACTGGAACCGAAACTCCGAGGCGGCCGGGCGGCGAATGCAACCGGGCCCCGGCGATTTTCATCGCCTCGTTTGAATGCCTGTTATTTTCCCTGTTCGGCGTGCTTGGGGACGAAAAATTCCCTGTAACGGGCGTTCACAATTCCCTGTTTCCGTGGGAGCGAGGCCTGCAACCGTCGGATTGCATGCCGGCATCCTACGGATAAGACATAGCTTTTCGGCGCGCGCCGCAAAACAGGCTGCAAAAAATTCCCTGCCAGCAGGGAATTTCGAATCGGGCGTGGACCCTAAAGATGGTCCAGCAGGGCGTCGCGCACGAGGTCGGGCGCGTCGTGGATGATCCAGTGGGTCGCCTGCGGCAGGTGGCGGACGCGCGCATTGGCGCAGAGCGTGGCGCTCTCGTCGGCGAGTTTCGGCAGGGCGAACTCGTCCCGGTCGCCCCACATCACCAGCGTCGGCGGGATGAGGCTATGCGGCGCGGGCGTCGCCGGCTCGTCGACGAACAGGGCGCGATACCAGTTCAGCATGCCGGTCAGCGCGCCGGGCTGGCGCCAAGCCGCCCGATAGACCTCGAGGGTCTCGGCGGCAAAGGCGTCCAGCCGCGTCGAGGACCGGAAGGCCCGCGCCAGACCCGCGAAGTTGCCGAGCTTGAGACCCATCTCCGACAGCCACGGCAGACGCAGGATCTGCACATAGCGGCTCTTCATCCGCTGCTCCGGATCCTCCCGCATCGCCTTGAGCCAGAGCGCGGGATGGGGCGCCTGGATCATCGTCGCGCTGGTGAGGCGCTTCGGTTCGAGGCCCGCCATGGTCCAGACGACGGCGGCGCCCCAATCGTGCCCCACGACGTGAAAACGCTGGCGACCCAAGGCGCTTGCCAGGGCAAAGACGTCGGCGGCGGCGAGGTCGAGCCGGTAGGCGTCCGCGCCCTCGGGCTTGCTCGACAGGTTGTAGCCGCGCTGGTCCGGCGTCACCATGTGGAAGCCGCGCTCGGCGAGCGGCGCGAAATAGTCGCGCCAGGCGAACCAGAACTCGGGAAAGCCATGCAGCAGGACGACCAGCGGGCCGTGCTCGGGGCCGGCCGAGGCGCAATGGAGCCTGACGCCGTTGACCTCGACAAAGCTGAACGCAAGGAGGGCGTCCGACATTGCGCTCGACCCTTTCGCGGTCCGGCCCAAGCGCCCGCCGGCCGCGCTGAACGTCGCCCCCAGCCCTTTTCCACCACGTCCTGAGGCATTCCTCAACCCGACGCGCCGCACAGGATGTCAGCTTGCCAGCTTCTCCTCCACCCAGGCCGGCACGGTCTCGCTTGCCGGTCCGTAGCGGGCCTCGTCGAAGCAATAGGCGTTGTCGGCGGCCTCGAGGTTGATCTCGCAGGTCGGCACGCCATAGGCGCGCGCCTCGGCCACAAAGCCGGCCGCCGGATAGACGGCGCCCGAGGTCCCGATCGCGACGAACAGATCGGCGTCGCGCAGCGCCCGGTCGATGTCGTCAAGATGAAGCGGCATCTCGCCGAACCAGACGACGTCCGGACGCAGCGCGCCGGCGCTTTCGCATGCCGGACAGGCGTCCTCGACGGTCAGGTCGCCCGGCCAGACTGGCACGGCGTCGCAATTCTGGCAGCGAGCCTTCAAAAGCTCGCCGTGCATGTGGAGGACGCGCTTCGAGCCGGCACGCTCGTGCAGATCGTCGATGTTCTGGGTCACGAGCGTCAGCTCGCCGCCCCGCCCTGCCAGTTCCCGCTCGAGCCGCGCCAGCGCGACATGCGCGGCATTCGGCTTCGCCTCGAGGAGATTGCGCCGGCGCGCGTCGTAGAAGGCGAGCACCCTCTTCGGATCCCTGGCGAAGGCTTGCGGGGTGGCGAGCTCCATCGGATCGAATCTCGCCCAGATCCCTTCGCCATGCTTGTCCCGAAAGGTTCCGAGCCCGCTTTCGGCGGAGATTCCGGCGCCGGTGAGGATGAAGACATGTTTGGACATGCCCAGGTTCCTAATGGCGTCCGGACTTGACGACAATCGGACCGAAGGGCGCACTCCGCCCGCTCAGGGGACGAAGCGCCTTGCCGGGCTGCGGGTGCGAACGGTGAACCCTTGGATCGAATGACGTCGCGGCGTGCGCTCAACGCCCCCCGGTCGCGAGCCAGATCTGCACCACAGCGGCGATCAGCTCGGCGACGATCAGGAGGATGATCGCCCATTCGAGCCGGGTCGCCCGGTCGGCGTCGATGATGTCCGTGAGGGCGTGCGCCGTCTCGACGATCACGTCGAGCTTGCGCTTGAGGACGCCGGCGCGCTCCGAGAGCTCGTATTCGTCCTCGAGCCGCGCGTAGAGGCGCTCGAGGTCCGGCCGGTCCCACAGCACGTCGGGCTTCTCCTCGACGGCGACCCGGCCGGAAACGCGGTGCTGAACAAGCAGCGCCTGGCCGATCAGCCGCAGCATGGCGCGGCGGCGGAACGGGGTCGAGCCGGTGGCGGCGAGCTGGGCCGCAAAGGGCTCGATGACGTCGAAAACCTTGTTGACCTCGCGCTCGTCGCGCGCCAGCGCCACCGATTTCGCCAGCGCGTCGGCGACCACCAGAAACCGCTGCGGCGACAGGTCCTTGATCTGGATCGGGCCGCCGGAGGACTTCTGCTCGTCGCCGACCGGCGTGATCTCGAGCAAGGCGGTTTCGTCGTCGCCCTTCGCCCGTTCGCCGCTCACCCGGGTCGCAAGCCTGGCGAGAGTGTCCTCCTCCTCGAGCGGCGTCAGCCCGACCATGACCGCGACCCCGAAGCGGAACAGGGCCACGATCCCGTGCGCGCCGAGGCGAAAGGCGAGCGGCAGGAGCGAGATCGTGTCGGGCCGCTCGAGCCCGGCCGTGTCGATGCGCTCGCCCACGATCAGGGCGCGGGCGGTCAGGCGGGTCGGCGCCTCGACGATCGGGATCACCTCGCTCATGCGACCAAACTACGACGGCGGCCCCCCGCACGCCAAGCCGCGCTGGCGCCGCAGGTGTTCGCCCCGAGCGGGATGATTTGAGGATCGCGCATGTCCTGAATTGGTTCGATCCGGTCACCTGCTAGCAGGGAATTTTCTTGCGCCGCAGTCGCCGCTCTCATCCAGGAAGCACTGCAATATCATGGCGTTGCTGGCATTACAACCATCCGGTTGCGGGCTGGAGCGGGCGCGGAACAGGGAATTTCCAACGGCCAGAACAGGGAAGTAACAGGCGATTTCGGAGCGGATCAGGGAATTATCAGGCGGGCGAAAACGAGGCGCCAGACCGGGCGCGCTGGGTTGCAAGGCGTCGCCGGCATTCCCTTCCCCCCGTACGCCCCGTACGGGAAAAGCCTGCCCCCGGGCGAAGACCCGGGGCAGCCCGTGCGAGCGGTCGGATGCGGGCGCCACTGCAAAAATCATCTTGCTCTAGCGCCTCAGAACCGGATGGACGGTGCGCGCCTGCCAGCCCGTCCGCTCCAGCTCCGGCGTCCGGTTCTGCTCCTCCGGCCAGCCGACGCAGAGATAGCCGACGAAGCTCCAGGCCCTTGGGACGTCGAGCGTTTCCGCAAGGCGGCCGGGATCGAGGATCGACACCCAGCCGACCCCCAGCCCGTAGGCGCGGGCGGCAAGCCAGAAGGTGTGGAGCGCGCAGACGGCGGAGTAGCGGCGCGTCTCCGGCATGGTGCGCGCGCCGAGGCCATGACCCTCGCCGGTCTCCTCGTCGCACAAGACGGCGAGATGAACCGGCGCCTCGGAGAGGCCGGCAAGCTTCAGCCGGGCGTAGAGTTCGGCCCGCTCGCCCCGATAGGCCTCGAGCGCCTCCCGGTTGGCGGCCTCGAAATTCGCCCGCACCGCGGCGCGTCGGGCCTCGTCGTCGACCCGGACGAAGCGGGTCGGCTGGCAATTGCCGACCGAAGGCGAAAGCTCGGCGAGGCCAAACAGGATCTCAAGCGTCTCTTCCGGGATCGCATCCGTCCGGAATCGGCGCACGTCGCGCCGCCAGGCGAGGAGGTCGGCGAATTCCGCCTGGAAGGCCGCGTCGAAGCGGCGCTCCATGGCCGCGACGCCCGCCCCTTCCCGCATGTGTCTCTCCGCCCGTTCCATTCGCCAACCGCGATATCGCCCGGCGGGGCGTCGCGTAAAGGGAAATGTCGCCTCAGGCGCGGCGTCCGCCCCGGGCCGACGGCCGTCCCCTCACTCGACCGGCGCGAGCGTCTCCTTGCCGACGCTCGTCAGCGCCCCCGTGTGGACGTCGAACAGATAGCCCTGCAGCGCGAGGCGGCCTTGCGCGACCGGGTCGGCGATCCAGGGGAACGTCATCAGATTGGTGAGCGACAGGCGGACGACCTCGGCCTCGATCCGGGCGAGCCTGCCCACCTCAGCCTCCCCCGCCGCCTCGACCGCTGGGCGGCCGATCTCGACCCAGGAGGCGATGAAGTCGCGGGCCTGCGGCGGCGGCCCGTACGCCAGGGCCCGTACGCCGCCGCACTGGCCGTGGCCGAGCACAACGAGCCGGGAAACCTTCAAGACCTTGACGCCGAATTCCAGCGCGGCGCTAGTGCCGTGGTAGCCGGCGTCCGGCTCGTAGGGCGGCACGAGCGCGGCGACGTTGCGCACCACGAAGATCTCCCCCGGCGCCTGGCCGAAGATCGTCTGCGGATCGACCCGCGAATCCGAGCAGGCGATCACCATCGCCTCGGGGCTCTGCCCCCAATGGGCCAGCGCCTCGTAGCGCGCCCGCTCCGCCGGCCAGGTCTCGGCGCGGAATCTCCGGTAGCCTTCAATCAACGGGTCCATCAACCAACCTCGCCGCCGCGGACGGGAATTGTTGCAATGCGATACGACGGCGCGGCGCCGGTGGCAATGTCGGGCGACCGTGCCTATCCGGTTAACGCAGACACCCACGATATATCGACTGACCGGCGCCGAGCGCCGACGCCGTATCAGCCGTCCATGGCTTGAAAGCTGACTTTGACCAAGGCGCCGACAGAACCTCGCAAAGAGCGGATCGCGATCGAAGCCGACGCCTTGAGCGACTGCTTCGCGCAAGAAGCGGCTGTTCGGCGGGGGCGTGGCGAACGGGGCAATTCGACCCGGGAAGAGCCCTTCACGGAGCGCCTGTCGGCGCGGCGTGGATGGCCGGGACAAGCCCGGCCATGACCGGCTGGGCCTTCTGAGCAGCCCAGTTGCGCAAACGCTTGCGCATTGGGCACCTTATCTGTCGCAGGTTACGCCGTCATGGCCGGGCTTGTCCCGGCTATCCACGAGGGCGCCGTAAGGCGCCTCAAGCCCTCGCCATCACTTCGGGTGGGCCGCTCTGACAGTTATTGCGCGCGCCCGAAATGCAGGATCGATTTGTCCGGCTGCTTCGAGGCGTCCAAGCAAGGGACGCAGCGCCTCGCTTCTCGCATCAGCGTTTTTTGCGCGGGATAGTTCCTCGAAGCCCCTTTTGATTTTTAGATGAAGTTTATTGGGCACCCTCGGTCCTGCCGGAGTGTTGCAAACCCCGGTTACGACCTTCGGCTGTGTCGCAGAAAATAAATGCGATTTAGGTGATTTAAGACCGTGACGCGCGATAATTTTGCGAACTTCAAACAGCGCAGCCTTGTTTGCGCGCGGCCCGCTCAGCGCCATGTCATCGACATAGCAAGTCATCTTCAAGCCGTGAGCCAATGCAAATTGTTCTATCTCATCGAACATCGGTTTGAACGCATAGAACGCGATGATCGGACTTGCGGCGCTTCCCGTCGGAAGGTGAGCTTCAAACGTCAGCATATCTGCGAGCAAGGCAGCTACGTCGCGACGGCATTTCATTGGGCCTTCAAAGAAATTGAAGATCGCGACGCGCGGCACCGATGCAAAGAACTTTTTCACGTCGATTTTGAGCATCGGCATGGACGGATCGTGCGCCGCCGCGTTAGAAATATATGAGCGCCCGCGAACGGCGGAGTGCAGATATTCCGGAACCTCAACGCGGGACAGCAATGCGTGAATTTTGCCGTGAATCCATTGGAGCCTGCGTTTGGGTTCCTGAATTTGACGCGATTTTCCGGCCTCGTTCGTTTTTGAAAATAGTCGGAAATTGCCGGCGTCCTTCGCCAGCATAGAAAGCTCGGCAGCCTTTATTGGGTGATTTGGCGTTGCAAGTCGCCGAGCAAGGTCGACCGGCGAGGCGACCGCATAAAGCCAGCACTCGGATAACCTCAAATTTGTCCTGTGCTTTTTCATCATGGAAATCAAGCCGCATCCGCGCCGTCACGACTCGTCTCTTCGAGCCATTCCAGCATCTTGAGAACCTTGTCAGCGGCAAACGTCCGGGACTTCTCGCGCAAATTTGTTGCCGCAGACCTTTCAGCGAAGAGCAGCAGCGACGATACGGGTATCTTGAAGAAGCTGGCGTAGCGTTCGAGAACATCAATACTTGGCTTCTTTCCTCCCCGTTTTTCCAGTTCGGAGACGAACGACCGCGAAAGGCCGAGCTTGTCCGCCAGCTCAGCTTGCGACAGCCGATGATATTGCCGGATCAGCTTGAGTGCACGATCGTACATGCTAAATACCTTGATCTTTCGAGGTTGTGGGAATTTAGCTTAGAAGTCGCCAAACAGATCGTTCACTATTTCCGCAACGCGCACCACCGACTTGATGGCGTAAATCGCGATTATAAATGTCCGTCTGTTGACGAGAGTGCGGCATATGCCGCGCGCCCGCCTCAAGAATTCAGCACGCTTCCGTTCGTCGCTTGGGGGATCGCTGGTGTCTACCATCGACCTTCTCCTTGTCCCCCGCAGCACCCGTAGGCCGGAGGCCTACAACCAAGGTGCCGCGGTGCCTTTGAACAAAGAGCATCTCGAACGAAAGGACCTCTAAGCTTCCCAGCGTGCATCGTGCCTTTCGATGCACGCCTATGCCGGGGACCACGCGTCGCGACGCGGGAGACGGCGCAACGGCAAGAGCCCAGGCATTGGAGGGTTCTTGCGAACCCCGAGGATGGATTACTCCACCCGGTTTGGGCGGCATGAATGTCACCCAAGCGAGAACTCACCTATAGGCGATTCGTTCCAAGCAGGCAACACAAATTCGCCAACAGCGAATTAAAATCGCCATTTGGCGGGTCTTTGCCGGCAGGGTGGCGTCCCCGCAACGGCCCAGTTACTGACGGTCCGCTTCTCCGCCCAATTGAGGCGTCCAAGGCCGCTGCCTGCTACGCCGGCAATACGTCGATTTGCGCCGTTCGACGACTGGGGACGGATGTTGCGCATCGGGTCCAAATGTTGCGTCGGAAATGTGTTCACAGGGCGCTCCTGGCGGTCGGCGCCCCACAAGAATCGCTCCGGCATCCCGATATGCAGGAAGTGTCTGCATTAACCGGACAGGCACGGGACGAACTTTGAACGGAGCCCGCGCCGTAGACGCCGCGCGACATTCGGCTATCTTCAGGCTTGCCCGCCGGGCGCCGGCGGCTGCTGACAAAGGAGGACGGCATGGGCGCACTGGGCGGAAAGGTTGCAATCGTCACGGGCGCGACCAGCGGCATTGGCGAGCGGATCGCTGAAGTATTCGCCGAGGAAGGCGCGCAGGTGGTCGCCGCGGGCCGCCGGGAGACGGAGGGCGCGGCGCTGGCCAAGCGCTTCGGCGTCCATTTCGTCCGCGTCGACGTTGCAAAAGAAGAGGACGTCAAGGCGCTGGTCGCCGAAGCTGTCGCGCGCTTCGGCCGGGTCGACTGTCTGGTCAACAACGCCGGCGCGCCTCAGCCGATTGTCGGCGTCGCCGACACCGACATGGGCGTCTACGACGCCGTCATGACGGTCAATGTGCGCGGCGTCCTTCTCGGCATGAAGCATGTCGCGCCGGTCATGGTCGCGCAAAGGTCGGGCAGCATCGTCAACGTCGCCAGCATCGCAGGCCACCGTGGCGGCATCTCTGGGCACGTCTATTCGGCGTCGAAAGGCGCGGTGCTGGCGTTGACCCGCTCGGTGGCGACCGAGCTTGGCGAACATGGCGTCAGGGTCAACAGTCTCTCGCCCGGCGCGATCGTCACCGGGATCTTCGCCAAAGGCGCCGGAGTTGAAGGGACGAAGGCCGATCGCATCACGGGTGTGGTGAAGGAGGTCTTCGCCCACCTCCAGCCGATCCCGCGCGCCGGACTACCCGAGGACATCGCGCGGGCCGCCGTGTTCCTGGCGAGCGACGGGTCGAGCTTCGTCAACGGCCAGGACCTCATCGTCGATGGCGGCATGACCGCGACGACCCGCGGCTGGTCGGAAATGACGAGGGGTCGCGGCGAACTCGGCGCGCGGTTGCGCAAGGCGGCTGAGGAGATTTAGAAGCACAGGGACGTGGGGTTCAGCTGGCCGCTGGGACAACCCGAGCGCGCCGATCTCCGCCTGCTTCACGGCCGGACAAATTCACGATCTGCGGATCGCCGGGCCCCGTTGACAAGCCGGAGGGGTCGCCTCGACATTGCGCGCGGCGCTCGCCAATTGAAGCCGGCGCCCCAACCGCGACGCAGGAGCCCCTTGCAGGACATCATCCCAATCCTCGCCGTCTTTGCGGCGTTGCTCATTTTGGTGGCGCTCAGCCAGCCGCTCGCCGAGCGGCTGCGGCTCGCCCCGGTCGTTCTGCTCGCCGCGATCGGCGTGGCGATCGGCGCGGTTTCGACCCTCCTGACACACGAGCATCTTTCCGAGCGGACCGCAGAGGTGGCGCGGCTGTTCGCCGACCTGCCGATCGGATCGGACGTGTTCATCTACGTCTTCCTGCCGCTCTTGATTTTCGAGGCTGCGATGACGACCGACGTGCGGCGCGTTCTCGACGACGCGGCGCCGATCCTGTTGCTTGCGGTGTTCGCCACGCTGTTCGCCGCCGCGATCGTGGGCCTCGCGCTGTGGCCGATCTCCGGGCAGCCGCTGGTCGTCTGCCTGCTGCTCGGCGCGGTCGTCTCGACCACCGACCCGGCGGCGGTCATCGCCATTTTCCGCGACGTTGGGGCGCCAGCCCGGCTCACCCGCCTCGTCGAGGGCGAATTGCTGCTCAACGACGCGTCGGCGATCGCCGCCTATTCGGTCCTCCTCGGCATCATCGTCGCCGGGACCGAGCCGCATCTGGGCGACGGGGCGATCGAGTTCTTCGTCTCCTTTATCGGCGGTGGAGTCTTCGGCGTCGTGGCGGGGCGCCTGATGCTGACCCTGGTCGGCTGGACGCGCGACAATCCGCTCGCCGAAGCGACGCTAACGCTGGCGCTCGCCTATCTGGCCTATATCGTGGCCGACCAGGTGTTCCACGTCTCGGGCGTGGTCGCGACGCTGACAGCGGGCATGACGGTGAGCGCGCTGGGGCGCACGCGAATCGACCCGGTCAACTGGTCGTTCCTCGAAGGCGTGTGGAGGCAGGTGGCGTTCTGGGCGCATTCGCTGGTCTTCCTGCTCGCCTCCATCCTGGTGCCGAAACTGCTGGTCGACCTCAGCGTCCGTGACGTCGTCCTGCTCGTCGCGCTCGTCGTCTCCGCCTTCGTTTCCCGTCTCGCAGTCTTATTTCTCCTGCTGCCGCTCCTGAGCGTCGCCCGGCTGATGAAGCCGATCAGCACCGCCTACAAGATCGCCATCGCCTGGGGCGGCTTGCGCGGGGCGCTGACGCTCGTGCTCGCCCTTTCCGTGACCGAGACTCCCGGCGTGTCCGCCCCGGTCCGGGAGTTCGTCGCGATTCTGGCGACCGGCCTGGTGTTCTTCACCTTGCTGGTCAACGGGAGCACCCTGCGCCTCGTCATCCGCGCCTTCGGATTGGACCGACTGTCGCCGACCAACCAGGTGTTGCGCGACCGGGTGCTGGAAGTCTCTTACGCCGACGCCGTCGCCCTGATCCGCAAGGCTGCGCAGGACCACACCTTCGAGCAAGAGGCTACGGAGCGCGCGCTTGCCCCTTACGAAGTGTGGATGAAGCAGGCCTCCGAACGCCGGGCGGTGGGGGGAATTGCGCTGACCGAGCACGAGCGCATCGCAGTGTCCTTGGTCGCGCTGGGCAACCAGGAGCGGTCCCTCGTCATGCAGACGCTCGCCGCCCGGACAGCTTCTCCCGCCGTCGTGCAGGCGCTGATGCGCGGCGCCGACGCCATGGTGGAAGGCGCGCGCGCCGACGGGCGGCTTGGCTACAAGCGCGCCTGGGAGGCGGGGCTCGCCTTCCCGATCGGGTTTCGCGTCGCCTATTTCCTGCATCGGCGCCTGGGCATTCGCCGCTTTCTGGCCGAACGGCTCGGCGAGCGATTCGAATGGCTGCTGACGATGCGGCTGGTCATCCAGGAGCTCGCCAGCGATACGGCCAAGCGCTCGCGAGCGATCTTCAGCGACCGTGTTGAGGCGCTGGTCGAACGGATGCTTATCGACCGTCTCGACCGGATCAAGGTCGGCCTTGACGCGCTGCGGCGCACGTATCCGGAGTACGCCGCCGCGCTCGAGGCGCGCTTCTTGCGGCAGACGGCGCTGCGACGGGAGCTTGGCCGATACAAGTCGCTTTACGAAGAGGGGCTGATCGCCGTCGAGGTCTATCGCGACCTCCTCGCGGGCGCTGCGGTCGCCCGCGACGCCGAGGCGCTGCCGCGCTTCGACATCGGCCTCGACTCGCGCGCGCTGATGGCGCGGCTCGACCTGTTCGCCGGGCTGGACGACAGGCATCTCGACAGCATCGCAAGGCTGCTCAGGCCGCGCCTCGTCGTCCCGCGCGAGATCATTGTGCGCAAGGGCGATCGGGGCGACGCAGCATTCTTCATCGCCTCCGGGGCGGCTGAGGTCCTGCTGCCCCAGCGCAACGTGCTTCTCGGCAGCGGCGACGTGTTCGGCGAGATGGCCCTCATCACCGGCGAGCCGCGGCAGGCCGACGTCAAGGCGCAGACTTACACCCGCCTCCTGGTGCTGCGCCGGACGGACTTCGATCGCCTGATGCGGGCCAATCCGGACCTCAGCGCAAAATTCAACGCCATCGCCGAGACCCGTCGTCAGGCGAACCTGTCGGAAGTCGCGTGAAAGCGCACATGTGCGGGCATCCTTCCCCGAGCTTTGCTCGGACGGGCGGCGTCCCGCCGCCCTGAAGGCGCGCGAGACACGCGCCGTCCGTTGGCGAGGCGCGGTCCGCGCAGTCCCGCTTAGACCGACGGGGCGTGGTCCCGGAGTTCGCCTTGCTCGGCCTCCTCGACCGGCAGCGCGCCGGCGAGCTCCAGCATCGCCTTGTCGATCAGCCGCTCCCGAACGCCGCGCATGATGATGTAGGGTCTCAGGATCGGGTTGAAGAGCCGGTAGCGCAACCGAAAGCCCTCGCCGATCCGGTGCAGGACGCAGCCCCGCCCCGGTTCGCTCAGATTCCGCAGGGCGCGGGCATACATGGCCGGCTCGGAATTGGCGTTCCGGATCAGCGACAGCGGCGCCTTCACGGCGGAGAGCGTGAAGTAGCGCTGGTCGTCCACCTGCGCCAGCGCGCAGGCGAGCAGCACCTCTTTGTAGAAATTGGAGTTCTGCGCGCTCTTGATCGCATCGTTATAGAGCGACTTGATCGACTGCTGCCACTGATCGAGCGCCTTGTGCATGCCCCGCTCGACATGCTCAGGCAAGACCTCGAGGCTGCGGGCCTCGAGCGCCGCGCGCAGGCTGTAGACGCACAAAAGATGGGTGATGTAGGGGACGCCTTGCGAGTAGTTGACAAGGTCCTCCAGCGCCTCGAAGTCGATCTCCAGGTTGAGCCGCTCGAACCCGGCGATGATGATGCTGCGGATCTCGTTTGCCGACATCGCGGGCATGTGGACCTGGACCAGCGCCCGTTCGATCGACTGGTGCTCGCGAATGAGTTCATCGACGGAGTCGGCCACGCCGATGATCAGGACCGTCGCATTGACCGCATGATCGGAGAGCGCCTTGATCGTGTCCGCCATGGCCGTGATCGCCTCGGGGCGCCGGATCCGGTCGAATTCGTCGAAGATCACGATCAGGGACGCGGCGCTCGACAGGTCCTGCAGCGTCCGCCGGACGCCGTCGGGCGTCTCCGAATTGAAGACGGAGTCGGGCGGCGGCGGCGCAAGTGGGTTGCGCAGGCCGACGAAGCCGATGTTCGGCTGCCGCTTCGCCGCCTCGATGTCCTTGAACGCTTTGGTCCACAGCGAGGAATAGCTGTCCGAAATATCGCAGTTCGTCCGCGACACGACGAACGCCTGGCGCTTGGCGAGAAAGGCGGAAATCATGTTGGAGAGCGACGTCTTGCCCGTCCCGCGCTCGCCGTAGAGGATCGCGTGGCAGCCGCGTTGCGACACGGCGTCGATGATCTTGAGGACCTGATCCTTCCGGCCGGAGAAGAGATCTCGCTCGTTGATGGGGGCCCCGGGGGTGAACACAGTCCCGGTCTGATAGATCAGGGCGTCGAAATCCGGTTCCATGTCCCACTCAGGCCAACACGCGGCGCTTCCCGACGCGGCGTCCGAAAACGGCCAACGAGCACAGCGCCAAAATGCGCCAGCCAAGCATATGGGTCAAACCCGCATGGCGAGGCAATCAGCCGAAGGGCTGGCCGATGCGCGGAGACGCGTCAACCGCGTCACGCTCTCGGGCCGCGCCGCGGGGCGCGAGCGGCGGATCAGGGTCGACGACGCCTTGCGCTCCGTCACGATTGAGGCTGCCTATTCCTGGCGGCAGGAGGACAAGATCGGCTCGATCGCGCCGGGCAAGATCGCCAACCCCACCGTGCTTGAGGAAGACCCCTACGCGATCGATTCGATGAAGCTCAAGGACGCGCCGATCTGGGGGACGGTGTTCGAAGGGTCCGTTTTCCCGGCGCGCGGCTAGGCGTCTCATCGGCGAAAGCCAAGCAGGCAGGCCCTTGCGCTTCGTCTCCCTTTCGCGTATGAGCCAGCCCCTCAGAACCGCCCGGCTGGGCTGCCGTGGCGGTTTTTTTCGCTCGTTCCGACGCGACGGAGCTTTCCGCTCCGCATTCATTCCAACAGGGCGCCAAGCCCGGGAGAGCCAAATGCCCAAGTTGAAGACGAAAACGGGCGCGAAAAAGCGCTTCAAGATCACCGGGACCGGCAAGGTCATCTATGCCCAGAGGGGCAAGCAGCACGGCATGATCAAACGGACGAAGAAGCAGATCCGCAATCTGCGCGGCACGGCGGTGTTGTTCAAGACCGACGGCGCCAACGTCAAGAAGTTTTTCCTGCCGAACGGCTAAGCCCCTTTTTCCGGAGTTTTGAAGCATGTCACGCGTCAAGAGGGGCGTAACCGCCCACGCTAAGCACAAGAAGGTTCTCAAGCAGGCCAAAGGATTCTTCGGGCGGCGCAAGAACACCATCCGCGCCGCCAAGGCCGCCGTCGACAAGTCGATGCAGTACGCCTACCGCGACCGCAAGAACCGCAAGCGCGAGTTCCGCGCCCTGTGGATCCAGCGGATCAACGCAGCGGTGCGCGAGCACGGCCTCACCTACAGCCGGTTCATTTCGGCGCTCGCCACGGCAGGGATCGAGGTCGACCGCAAGGTCCTCTCTGAGCTCGCCATTTCCGAGCCCGCGGCCTTCGCCGCGATCGTCGAGCAGGCGAAGGGTCATCTGCCCAAGGCGGCCTGACCCGTCTCCCCCTCCCGTTCACGGGGTGAGGGTCGGGGTGAGGGCGAGCGCCCTCCCGCCAACGCCAAGAAAACTCCTCATCCGGCACTGCGCGCCAGCTTCTCCCGCGAACGGGAGAAGGGCTCGGGCGCCGTCCGACCAAGGCTCGCCCCCGCCATGTCCGACCTCGACGCCATGAAGGATGAGACGCTCGCCGCCATTTCTGGCGCGGCCGATGAGGCGGCGCTCGAGGCCGCGCGTGTCGCAGCGCTTGGCAAAAAGGGCTCCGTCTCGGCCCTGCTCGCGACCCTCGGCAAGCTCTCGCCCGAGGAGCGCAGGACCCAAGGCGCGGCGATCAACGCGCTCAAGGATACGGTGACCGGAGCGCTCGCCGCGCGCCGCAGCGTCTTGAAAGAGGCCGCGCTCGTCGCCCAGCTCAGGCGGGAGGCGCTCGACCTCACGCTGCCCGCGCCGGCCGCAGGCGTCGAGACCGGCCGCATCCATCCGATCAGCCAGGTCACGGACGAGATCGTCGCCATCTTCGCCGACATGGGCTTCTCTGTCGCCGAAGGGCCGGACATCGAGAGCGACGACTACAATTTCACCAAGCTCAACTTCCCGCCCGGCCACCCGGCGCGCGAAATGCACGACACCTTCTTTTTGACGCCGGACGAACACGGCGAGCGAAAACTCCTCAGGACGCACACGAGCCCGGTGCAGGTGCGCACGATGCTGAGCCAGAAGCCGCCGATCCGGGTCATCTGCCCGGGCCGGACCTACCGCACCGACTTCGACCAGACCCATACGCCGATGTTCCACCAGGTCGAGGGCTTGGTGATCGATCAGAGCGCGACGCTCGCCAACCTCAAGTGGGTGCTCGAGGAGTTCTGCAAGGCGTTCTTCGAGGTTCCCAAGGTCGGAATGCGGTTTCGGCCAAGCTTCTTCCCCTTCACCTCGCCGTCGATGGAGGTCGACATTCAGTGCCGTCGCTCGGGCGGCGAGATCCGGTTCGGCGAGGGCGAGGACTGGCTCGAGATCCTCGGCTGCGGCATGGTCCATGAGAACGTGCTGACCAACTGCGGCATCGACCCCGAGGTCTATCAAGGCTTCGCCTGGGGCATGGGGATGGACCGAGTGGCGATGCTCAAATACGGCATGCCGGACCTTCGCGACCTGTTCGACGCCGACCTGCGCTGGATCAACCACTACGGCTTCAGGCCGCTGGACGTGCCGACGCTGGCGGGAGGCCTCAGCGGCTAACCCTCCACAGCGAAGGGTGCGCCCGCGCGCCCAATCGTGCTAGGAATTTCAAGATGTTTTTGCGCAGGCGAAGCGATGTCGCAATCCCGGAGAGATGAAGAGGCCGAGGCGGTCGCCAAGTCGGCGATTGTCCGCCTGTTCGGAGACGAATCGATCGATCGGATCGTCGTGTTCCCCACCGAGGATCAGGGTGGCGAACAGGGCTTGTCCGTCACCATCTACCTCCGGGAGCCCAATGCGTACGTCTCGGGCGCCCGTCTTGCCGACGCGCTCGTGGCAGTGTCAGACGCGCTGCGGGACATCGACGACGATCGGTTCCCTTATGTGACCTTCCTCGCGCCCGGATATGAGCACTCGGAAGCAGACGCGCGGCCGGCCGCGTAAGAACCGCCATGTGGCTTCTTGTCGAGCATCAAATTAACAACGCCCGTCTGCTTGCGACGGCCGACAAGGGTCGCCCGCGATCGGCTTCGTTGCGGCGCGCGGTGTCCACCGCGTATTACGCGGTGTTTCAGGCGCTTTGCGCCGCGTGCGCGGACAGGCTGGTCGGACGGAGCCGGCCCTGGGAGGTTTATACGCCCGTCTTTCGCGCGCTCGACCATTACGCAACCACCCAGGCGCTGCGGCAGCCCTCCTTCGCGACGACGCCAGAATTGCACCGTCTCGGATCGCTGTTGAAGGATCTGCAGAGCGTTCGCGAATGGGCGGATTACAATCCTGAGCCGCGTCCCAATTACAGGCCCGGAACAAACGATTCCTCTTTCACTCGCCAGGAAGCCTTGCGACTGGTCGACCTCGCGGCCGAGGCTGTAGGGATCGTCGATCGGCTTGATGACGACGCGCGGCTCAAGCTCGCGACGCGGCTTGTGCCAAGAACCCGGAAAACGATCCCAGTCCAATGAAATTCACCCTCTCCTGGCTCAAGGACCATCTCGACACGCAGGCGTCGCTCGCCGAGATCGTCGACACGCTGACCCGCATCGGCCTCGAGGTCGAAAGCGTCGAGGACCCGGGCGCCAAATACGCCGGCTTCGTCGTCGGTTATGTCGTCGAGGCTCGACAGCATCCCAACGCCGATCGGCTCAGGGTCTGCCTCGTCGAGGCGGGCTCGGGCCCGGTCCAGGTCGTGTGCGGCGCGCCGAATGCGCGAACCGGCATGAAGAGCGTCTTCTCGCCGGTCGGGACCTACATCCCGGGAAAAAACATCACCCTGGCCAAGGGCGTGATCCGCGGCGTCGAGTCGAACGGCATGCTGTGCTCGGCGGCCGAACTCGAGCTCAGCAACGATCACGACGGCATCATGGAGCTGCCGGACGATGCGCCGGTCGGCGTCGCTTACGCGCGCTTCGCTGGGCTCGACGATCCGGTGATCGACGTGGCGCTGACGCCGAACCGCCCCGATGCGACCGGCGTGGCCGGCATCGCGCGCGATCTCGCCGCAGCCGGCCTCGGCGCGCTCAAGACGCCGAAGCCCAGGACGTTCGATGGCGCCTTCGATTGCCCGACCCAGGTTCGCCTCGATTTCGCGCCGGCTGACGCGCGTCTCTGTCCCGCCTTCGCGCTGCGGCTCGTGCGCGGCGTCACGAACGGGCCGTCGCCGGAGTGGATGCAGAAGCGCCTGCGCGCCATCGGGCTCCGGCCGATCAGCGCCCTCGTCGACATCACCAACTACCTGACTTTCGATCGCGGCCGCCCGTTGCACGTCTACGACCTCGCCAAGGTTGACGGCGACTTGACAGTTCGCCGGGCGCGACCGGGCGACAGCGTGCTGGCGCTCGACGGCAAGACCTACGCGCTCGACGAGAGCATGGTGGTGATCGCCGACGCCAAGGGCCCCGACTCGATCGCCGGCGTCATGGGCGGCGAGCGCTCGGGCTGCGACGAAACCACCCGCGACGTGCTGATCGAGAGCGCGCTGTGGGACCCGACCAATATCGCCCAAACCGGCCGCAAGCTCGGCATCGTGACCGACGCCCGCTATCGGTTCGAGCGCGGCGTTGACCCCGACCTCTGCCTGCCCGGCTGCGATCTCGCGACCGAGCTCGTGCTCTCGATGTGCGGCGGCGAACCGTCGCGGATGATCGTGGCCGGCAATCCTTCCGCGCCGCGCCGGACGATTCCCTTCCCCTACAGCGAGGTCAAGCGCCTGATCGGCGTCGACGTGCCGCGCGCCGAAGGCGAGGCGATCCTCGCCCGGCTCGGCTTCGGCGTCGAGGACGGCCGGGTCGAGGTTCCATCATGGCGTCCGGACGTCCACGTCAAAGCCGACGTGGTCGAGCAGATCATCCGCATCGCCGGCCTCGATCGCGCGCTGGCGAAGCCCCTGCCCCGCCTCGACGACGGCGTCGCCACGCCGGTGCTGACGCTCCTGCAGAAGCGCACGCGCCTGGCCAAGCGCACGCTCGCCTCGCTCGGCTTGCGCGAGGCGGTGACCTGGTCGTTCATCTCGCGGGCGGCGGCCGGGCTGTTCGGCGGCGGAAAGCCGGCGCTGGCGCTCGCCAATCCGATCGCCGCCGATCTTTCCGACATGCGCCCGAGCCTCGTCCCTGGTCTCGTCGCCGCGGCGGAGCGCAACGCGCGCCGGGGGCTCGGCGACGTGGCGTTGTTCGAGGTCGGCCAGATCTTTCTCGGGCTCGGCGACACGGACCAGCGGGTGGCGGCGGCGGGGGTGAGGCGCGGCCTCGCCAAGGCGAGCCAAGAGGGCCGCAACTGGCGGGGCGGCGGGCCGGTCGACGCCTTCGACGCCAAGGCGGACGCGATGGCGCTGCTTGCCGGCCTCGGCGTCGCGAACGCGGTCCAGGTCGGTCCCGGCGGCCCCGACTTCCTGCATCCCGGCCGATCGGCGACGTTGCAGTTCGGGCCGAAGACCATCGTCGGTTGGTTTGGGCAGCTGCATCCGAGCGTCTGCGAGGCGCTGGACGCGGACGGCCCGATCGTCGCCTTCGAGATCGTGCTCGACGCAGTTCCCGCGCCGAAGGCGAGGCCCACCAAGGCCAAGCCGAAACTCGAACGGTCGGATTTCATGCCGGTCGAACGCGACCTCGCCTTCGTCGTCGCTGAGGGCGTTCGCGCAGGCGACATCCTCAAGGCCGCGCAGAGCGCCGAGCGGACGCTCATTTCGAACATCGACGTTTTCGACGTCTATCAGGGCAAGGGCCTGCCGGAAGGGACGAAGTCGATCGCGATCGCCGTCACCCTGCAGCCGCGCGAGCGCACCCTGACCGACGCGGAGATCGAGGCGGCGGTCGCAAGGATCGTGGCCGAGGTTTCCAGGAAGACCGGCGCGACGCTCAGGGCCTAGCGGGCGATGCGCACGGCGCTTCTGCTCGCCGTCTCGATCGTGGTCCTGCCGGGGCTGACGCGCGCCGAGGACGATCCGGCCTGCGCCAAATTCGAGGAGCCGCTCGCCTATAACGCGTGCTTGGCCGCGCACGGGCCGCGCGCGAAAGACGTCGGGGTTTCGCCGGAGCCGGCTCCTGCCCGCGAGATCGACCGGGTCAGCAAAGCGCCCGCCGAAGCGGCAAGGCCTGCGTGGCGCCTCCCGGCTGTCGCACGGCGTCACGGCCGCGTCCACATGGAATTCCGGGTCCGGTAGGTCCCTGAGGGGAGCACGAGCGCGGCGCCCAAACCCGCGGGACGGCCCAGGCGCCGCGCCCTCATCCCCGCGCGATGGGAGGCCTGCGCGCGAGGCGCCGCCAGGGCCGCGTCCCCTTCACGCGGCGCATGGCGGCTAACCGCCGGTCGGCTGGAGCATTCCGGCCGACCTTTGTCGGCCCATAAGCCAACCGCCCGCCTTTGGCTGTGATCCCGCTCACAACATCGGAGTCCTTTCGCCGCCCGGAAGGCCCGTAGTGTGATCCTCGTCACAGTCCGGCGCCATCCCGTCAGGCAAATTGGCCTTGTTTGAGACGGCCGCCGACGAGGGCGCGCCGTTGGCGGGATGCGCAGACCCTCGACCTGCATCAGCGGGCGGGGCTCTGGGCGTTTCGCCCGACGCTTGACGCGGCGGCCAAGGTCGTTCACGGTCCGTCCGTGGCCTCGGGCGGAAAGCGATGTCGGTCCCCAGCACGCTGTCGGCGCATCCTTATTTCCGGACACTCGATGCGGAAGCGTGCCGGGTTCTCGATCGGCAATGCATCTGGCTGCGCACGACCACCGGAGCCTGGATCCTCGACCAGTCGGCCAACGACCGCGACGTCTATTTCATCATGTCCGGGCAACTTCGGGCCGTCTACAACACCGCGCGCCAGGACCTGATTTTCAACGACATGAAGGCCGGCTCGATCTTCGGCGAGATGGCGGCGATCGACGGCGCGCCGCGCGCCGCCAGCGTTTTCGCCATCGTCGATTCGCTGGTGGCCAAAATGCCGGCCCACCTGTTCGTCGAGACGATGTTCACCCATCGCCCGCTGTGCGAGGCCGTCGTCGGAACGCTGATCGGGCGACTGCGGGCGATGTCGGAACGGGTCAGCGAGCTCGGCGCGCTCAACGTGCGCTCCCGGGTCCACGCCGAGCTTTTGCGGCTCGCGCGTCGGGACCGCGATGATCCGCGGCGGGCGATCATCGTGACGCCGCCGAACCAGTCGGAGCTCGCCGCCCGGATCAACACGCGGCGAGAGACGGTGTCGCGCGAGATCAACGCCATGGAGCGCAGCGGCCTGATCGAGCGCCGCCGCGGCGCGATCGTCATCAACGACGTGTTGCGGCTGAGCGCCGAGATCCAGGCGGCCAACAGCGGCTGACGGCGGTGGAGCCGCCGCGCCGGCGGCGGATTTGGCGACAGTGCCAACGATTTCATGACTTTAGGCTCAGAATTGTGATTCGCGCGCCGCTCTGGGGAGCGCATTTGCCGTATTTCCGCCATATTCCTGCGCGCCGCGATGATTTCCTGAATCAACGATATCAATTTGTTACGAGATTATTCTCGTCCAACGTCTGAGCTCAGAACGGGCGAATCCGTACGGGTTCAGGCGTCGTCGCAGCCGGCGTCGGCCGTCTCCGGGACGGGCGGCGCCAACGCCGCGGCGGCGTGGGTGAGGGCGAGCGGCGGCGCGGGCGGCGACGGGGGCGCCCGCCGCGCTGGCGCGGGCGCGGGCGGAACGAAAGACGCGTCGAGCCCATGGTAGCGGTCGAGCGCGGCGAGCGTCTTCAGATACGGTCCGACCGCCGCCGTCTCGCCGGCGCTAATGCGCATATCGAGCAGCGCCAGCGCCTTGGTGGCTCGCGCGATCTGCAGGCGGACGTGCGCCTCGACCCCCCGGACCTGCCGCGCGGCGAGGGCGCGGTCGATCTCGCGCCTGATGGTCGCCACGCTCACGCCTCGCGCTGTGGCGATCTGCTCCTGGGTGAACCCGTCCGCCATCGCCTGGAAACAGGTATCTCGCATCTCGAGCTTCGCCGCCCGCCGCTTGCGCCGCCGCAAGCGCGCGGCATCGAAAGCGGAAAGGATTTCGGGGGTGTCGGTCATGATCTCGCTCCTGGCGTCTCAAGAGGGCCACTTCGCGCATTGTAGCCAGGATTCTGCTTTACGGAAACATATTGTTTCGAGATCCTGATTATCTTGCTGACATCGCAAAAGAAAATCGAGATTTTCGCCACCCCTGCTCCGCCTCTCCCCCTCTTGCTTGCGGGGAAAGATCATAACCAGAGGCCTTGGCGATTGGCCGCGGGCGCTCGGCGCGCCCTTCATCCTAACCTTCTCCCAGCGCGAGGCTCGCCGCATAGAATCTTGCGCAGTCCGAACGAATCCCGAGAGCCGGAAGTTGATTTCGACAAAGGCGTCGTCCTAATCGGTTCTTAAGAGGTGTGGAGCATGAAAAAGCGTGTGCGGGCCGGATACCCGTCTGGCCCAGGCATGAAGCCGCGCACGCGCCCGTTCGACGGCTGTCTCTCAAATACAGCGCTGATGCCCGCCTTCGCGGGCCTGCTCAAGAGCCCAGTGTGCTTCTCGACAGCCAATGCCAGCAGCTTCAGATTGCCGTTCACATAGACGCAAAGTCGAAAGTGAAGTCGATACGCGGCCGCTATCTATGGGAAGGACAATCTCGGTAATTGCTTTTCACATGACAGGTTGTTGACGATGACGCCCCTTCGCAAGACACGACAACACGCCGCGTTCCTCGGATCGATCCGTGCCCGCCTGTTGGGAATTATCGGTCTGTTCGCCGTCGCGCTGATCGTGGTCGTCGCTGCGCTCTGCTGGTTCGCCGCGCGCGACATCTACGCCGGCCGGCAGGACGAGCTGAGAGCCGTGGTCGAAGTCGCATCCAAGGTCGTCCAACAGCAATATGATGAATTCAAGAAGGGAACAATCTCGGAAGATGAGGCTCAGCGACGGGCCGAGGCAAGCCTCCGCGCAATGCGCTACAACACAACTGACTATCTCTTCGTCTATGATAAGGATCTTTTCGCAATTGTTCTCGACCCCCGGCCGGATCTGCAAGGCAAGGACCTAAGTAAGCAGCAAGACGGGTCCGGCAAGTATTTCACTGTAGAATTACGTAAGGTGGGCACGGAGCAGGGCCAGGGATTCGTCAATTATGAATATCCCAAGCCGGGGGCCGCGTGGGAACAGCAATCGCCCAAACTCTCGTACGTCAAGCAGTTCGCGCCTTGGCAATGGACGATCGGCACGGGCATGTACGTCGACGATGTCGAAGCGACAGTCTGGACGAGAGTGCTCTGGACGGCGGCGACCGCGCTGGCGTTGCTGATCGTTATCGGCGGATTCGGAATTGTCGTGATGTTCCGCCTGTCGAATCGTCTCGAGGCGCTGAGCGCGGCGATGACGTCGTTGGCGTCCGGCGACAACGCCGTCGCGCTGCCGGCGATCGCCGGCGCCGATGAGGTCGGCGACATGACGCGCGCGGTTCAGGTGTTCAAGCAGAATGCGGCGGAGCGCGCGCGGATGGAAGCGGAAGCCGCTGAGGCTCGCGCCGCCGCCGACGCGGAGCGAGAAGCGAACGAGCGACAGAAGGCGGCCGCAGCCGCCGAAAAGGAAGCGGCCGCCCGGCGGCTTGCGGACGAACAGGCCGCCGCGCTCGCCGAGCGGGAACGCGCCTCCGCCGAGCAATCGCTCGCCATTCGCAAGCTTGGGGAAGCCGTCTCGAACCTTGCGGACAAGAACCTCGCGTATCGCCTGACCGATCGGCTGGCGGAGTCTTATGAGCCGCTTCGGGCCGATCTCAACGCGGCGCTCGAACAGCTCGAGCAGGCCTTCGCCAGCGTCGCGCAATCGGTGACGGCGGTCGGCAGTGGCACGCAGGAGATCGCGGTCGCGGCGAACGATCTGTCGAAGCGCACCGAGCAGCAGGCATCGAGCCTCGAGGAATTGTCGGCCGCTTTGAGCGAGATCACGTCCAGGGTGACCAAGTCCGCCGACGGCGCGCGTAACGCCAGCGCCTCCGTCGCGACCGCCCGCGAGGTTTCCGAGAAGGGAATGGAAATCGTGCGGAACGCGGCCGAGGCGATGAAGCGGATCGAAGGATCGTCGCGCAAGATCGGCGAAATCATTGGGGTCATTGACGAGATCGCGTTCCAGACCAACCTGCTGGCTCTCAACGCCGGGGTCGAGGCGGCGCGCGCCGGCGATTTTGGCCGTGGGTTCGCGGTGGTGGCCGCGGAGGTTCGCGCCCTGGCGCAGAGGGCCGCCGAGGCCGCCAAAGAGATCAAGGGGTTGATCGCAACGTCGAACAATGAGGTCAAGGATGGCGTGACGCTCGTTTCCGAGAGCGCCCAGTCGCTGTCGCTGATCGAGAACAGCGTGGCCGCGATCGACAGCGCCGTCTCCTCGATCGCAGCTGAGGCGAGCGCTCAGGCGACCGGACCGGCCGAGGTGAGCGCCGCCATCGCCCATATGGATCAGATGACCCAGCAGAACGCGTCCATGGCGGAGGAAGCGACGGCCGCCAGCCAATCGCTCGCCACGGAGGGCGAGCAACTCAGCCGGCTGATCCGCCAGTTCGCAGTTTCGAAGGTCTCGGAGGACGATTTACGCCAGCAGCTCAAGGCCGTCGCCCCGCACGCTTTCCCAGCCAAGGCCGAACCGGCCACAGCGGCTCGCCAAAGAGCAGTCAGGCGCACCGCGAGAGGCGGAGCGGACAAAGCGGCTGAGGTTGACGAATGGCGCGAATTCTGATGTGGGCAAATAGCCGCATAGTGCAAAAGCAAATATTAACGCACGTCTGCTATATATGCGAAAGCCAATCCTGGTAATGGCGACTTCACGAAACAGGCTGCTTGCAATTATGCCCCTTCTTATCAAGCGACAACACGCCCCATTCCTTGGATCTATCCGGGCACGACTGCTGGGGTTTATCGTTCTGTTCGGCCTTGCGCTTATCGCGATTGTCGCCATGCTCTCGTGGTTTGCCGCGTGCGACATCTACGCCGGCCGGCAGGACGAGCTGAAAACTGTCATCGAGGTCGCATCCAAAGTCGTCCAACAGCAATATGATGAATTCAAGAAGGGAACCATCTCGGAAGCCGAGGCTCAGCAACGCGCCAAGGCAAGCATCCGCGCGATGCGCTACAACACGGATGATTATTTCTTTGTCCAGGACAAGAATGTTGTCATCATTGTTCACGGCGCGCGGCCGGAACTGGAAGGTACCGACAGCAGCAAGCAACACACGGTATCTGGCAAGTATTTCTCCGTCGACATGCAAAAGATTGCCACCGAACAAGGCCAGGGATTCGTCAACTATGAATACGCCAAGCCCGGCGCCGCGATGGATCAGCCGTCGCCGAAACTGGCTTACGTCAAGCAGTTCGCGCCCTGGCAATGGACGATCGGCACAGGCATGTACATCGACGATATCGAAGCGACAGTCTGGACGAGAGTGCTCTGGACGGCGGCGACCGCGCTGGCGTTACTGATCGCCATCGGCGGCTTCGGGGGCGTCATCATGTTCCGCCTGTCGAATCGTCTCGAGGCGCTGAGCGCGGCGATGACGTCGTTGGCGTCCGGCGAGAACGATGTCGCGCTGCCGGCGATCGCCGGCGCCGATGAGGTCGGCGACATGACGCGCGCGGTTCAGGTGTTCAAGCAGAACGCGGCGGAGCACGCGCGGATGGAAGCGGAAGCCGCTGAGGCTCGCGCCGCTGCCGACGCGGAGCGTGAGGCGAACGAGCGACAGAAGGCGGCCGCAGCCGCCGAAAAGGAAACGGCCGCCCGGCGGCTTGCGGACGAACAGGCCGCCGCACTCGCCGAGCGGGAACGCGCCTCCGCCGAGCAATCGCTCGCAATTCAGAGACTTGGGCAAGCCGTGTCGAACCTCGCGGACAAAAACCTCGCGTATCGCGTGACCGATCGCCTGGCCGAGTCCTATGAGCCGCTCCGGGCTGATCTCAACTCGGCGTTTGAGCAGCTTGAGCGCGCGTTTGAGAGCGTCGCGCAATCCGTGAAGGCGGTCGGCAATGGCACGCAGGAGATCGCGGTCGCGGCGAACGATCTGTCGAAGCGCACCGAGCAGCAGGCGTCGAGCCTCGAGGAATCGTCGGCCGCTTTGAGCGAGATCACGTCCAGGGTGACGAAGACGGCTGACGGCGCCCGCGAGGCCAGCGCCTCCGTTGCGACCGCCCGGCAGATTTCCAAGAAAGGATTGGAAGTCGTGCAGAACGCGGCCGAGGCGATGAAACGGATTGAAGGGTCATCGCGCAAGATCGGCGAAATCATCGGGGCCATCGACGAGATCGCGTTCCAGACCAACCTGCTGGCGCTCAACGCCGGGGTCGAGGCGGCGCGCGCCGGCGATTTTGGCCGCGGGTTCGCCGTGGTGGCCGCGGAAGTGCGTGCACTCGCGCAGAGAGCGGCAGACGCCGCCAAGGAGATCAAGAGCCTGATCGCCACGTCCAACAATGAGGTCAGGGATGGCGTGACGCTTGTCTCCGAAAGCGCCAAGTCCCTGTCGCTGATTGAGAACAGCGTGGCCGCAATCGACAGCGCCGTCTCTTCGATCGCAGCTGAGGCGAGCGCTCAGGCAACCGGACTGGCTGAGGTGACCGCCGCCATCGCGCATATGGATCAGATGACCCAGCAGAACGCGTCCATGGCCGAGGAAGCGACCGCCGCGAGCCAATCGCTCGCCACGGAGGGCGAGCAACTCAGCCGGCTGATCCGCCAGTTCGCCATTTCGCAGGCCTCGGAAGACGACTTGCGCCCGCAGCTCAAGGCCGTCGCCCCGCACGCTTTCCCAGCCAAGCCCGAACCGGCCACAGCGGCTCGCCAAAGAGCCGGCAGGCGCGTCGCCGCGAGAGGCGGAGCGAACGCCGTGGCCGAGGCTGACGACTGGCGCGAATTCTAGAGCGCGGCGAACTAAGGTTGCGCCAGCAAACCCCCACCCTGCGGCCCTCGGCCGCTTCCCTCTCCCCGTTGGAGAGGGGCAACCCCCTTCCCCTTTCGGGCTAGCGTGCGCACACATTCGATTCGCGGACGAGTCAAACACATTTTTTGCAAACATCGCTTGATCGTTGAGAATCATGTGTGATTCTGTATCGGCCGGCCCTTTGTTTGGAGAGGATCGGCGATGACAGACGTGAACATTGGCTTCTTCGGCGACGTGCGCCTTGAAAAAAGGGGCGCCTGGCGGTGGAGCGCATGTGCGCGCGCATTAGCGCGGGCTTTCGCCAACTGTGCGACAGCCGGGCGGAGAAGGTTGGTCTGACGCGGTTTTTCCGCAATCCGAGAGTGACGGTGGAAGAAATTCTGCGCGGCGCGGCGGAGCGGACGGGAACCGCCGCGGCGGGACGGCACGTCCTGTTGATCCAGGATACGAGCGAAATCAACTATGAAGCCAAAGCCAAGCGCAAGCGTGGCCTTGGCCGCGTCGGCAACGGCAAGGACGTCGGCCTGTTCGTCCATCCGGCGCTGGCGGTCGACGCCGCCGACGGCGGCGTCCTGGGGCTCGCGGGGGCGACGATCTGGCGGCGAACGCGGATCAAGGAGGACGACTACCAGAGCCTGCCGATCGAGGAGAAGGAGAGCAACAAGTGGCTCGCCACGCCCCTGGCGGCGAAGCGGTTCCTGAACTCGGCGACGATGATCACCGAGATCTCCGATCGGGAGGCCGACATCTACGAGCATTTCGCCCGCGTGCCCGATGGGCGAACGCATGTCCTGGTTCGCGCCGTGCGCGATCGGGCGCTCATCGAGGCGGGCGAGCGGCTGCTGTCGAAGATCGCCGCCGCGCCGGAAGCGGGCCGTCTGAGCTTCGATCTGCCCGGCCGGCCCGGACGGACGGCCCGGAAGGTCACGCTGGCGGTGCGTTTCTGTCCGGTCGTCCTGCGTCGTCCCGAGCGCGGCGCCGACCGGCGGGATCCGCCCGGCGTCGCGCTCAATCTCGTCGAGGCGCGCGAAATCGACCCGCCGCCCTCCGAGGAGCCGATCGTCTGGCGCCTGTTGACGACGCATGGCGTGAGCACGCTTGCCCAAGCGGCGTGGATTATCGAGCTCTATCGCTATCGCTGGATCATCGAGCAGCTCTTCCGCACCCTCAAGTCGCAGGGCTTCGACCTCGAAGACAGCCTCTTGCGCGACGGCGACGCGCTCGAACGCCTGGCGGCGACCGCGCTGATCGCCGCCGCGAGCGTCATGCAACTGGTCCAGGGACGGGACGAGGCGGGCGCGGCTTTCCCGGCCGCGCGCGTCTTCGAACCCGACGAAATCGCCGTTCTGGAGGCGCTGGCCGGCAAATTCGAAGGCAAGACCCAGAAGCAGAAGAACCCGCACCCCAGACGCAGCCTGGCTTGGGCGGCCTGGTGCATCGCCCGCCTCGGCGGCTGGACCGGCTACGCCAAAGAGCGTTCGCCAGGCCCTATCACCTTCGTCCACGGCCTGCGCCGCTTCCACGCCATCGCAGAAGGCTTCAATCTCGCCGCCGCCACCTCGCCTGCCCCACTTGACAGCTGAGCAAATCAAATGTGTGCGCACGCTAGCCTTTCGGGAGAAGGTGGCCCGAAGGGCCGGATGAGGGTTCTCGGCGCGACTCAATCGGAAGCAAGATCACATAGGGCTGCGCCAGCGAACCCTCACCCTGCCGCTTCGCGGCCTCCCTCTCCCGGTGGGAGAGGGGGGGCGCCCTCATCCCTTCGACGTCACCCGGTTCTGGTACACGCGGAGGCGCACGGCCGCGGCTTCGAGGAGCGGCGTATCGATTTCCAGCTCGCGCGCCCGCTTCACGAGGTCGCCGAGTATGTGCTCGACCTCAACCGGCGACCCGATCAGCATGTCGCGGTACATCGAGGTCGCGAGCTCCGATCCCTTGGCCGTCAGCAGCGCCGAGGTCGTCGCCATGAACTTGTCGCTCGGCTGATGACCCGACGCCGCGGCGACCGTCGCCGCCTCGGCGAGGCAGCGCAGCGTCGTTTCCGCCCCGTCCTCGACCGCTTCGATCTCCCCGACATTGCCGCTCAGGAGGCAGGTGGCGGCGCCCGCGCTCGCCAGCATCACCCACTTGTCCCACATGTCGCGCACGATGGTCTGGCTCAGCCGCGTATCGAATCCGGCCCCCTCAAGGGCGCCGTCGAGCGCCCGGACGCGCTCAGTCAGGGCGCCGTCGAGCTCGCCGTAGGTCAGGGCCTGGATGCCTCCGGTGAGCTGGACGATGCGCTCATGGCGGTCGAGCGTGCTCGCAATCACGCAGACGCCGCCGAGGACGGGCGTCGGCCCGAAGCGCTCCTGGGCGAGCTCGATGTGCCGCATGCCGTTGAGGAACGGCAGGATCATCGTATCCGGCCCAACCGCCGGGGCGAAAGCGTCGAACGCGTCCTGAAGCCCGAACGCCTTGACCGCGACGAGGATCACCCCGAACGGCCCGGCCGGCTCGCCGACAATGAGCAGGTTCGGCTGGATATTGAGGTCGCCGTGCGGGCTGAGGACGCGCAGGCCGTCGCGCCGGATCTGCCCGGCTCTCGTCGGCCGCACCAGAAACGTGACGTCCCGCCCGGCATCGGCGAGACGAGCCCCGAAATATCCGCCGGTGGCGCCGGCGCCGACGACCAGTATCCGCATGCCGTCTCACCCTGTTCAATCGGCCTTGCCGGAGCTGCGCGACGGCGCTGGCCGCCGGATCAGCCAGACCGTGGGGATGAGCCCGAGCGCGGTAATGGCCGCCATGAGCCACCATCCCCGGTGGAAAGCCGCCATGCGCTCCGCTGGCGAGGACGCGGAGCCCACCACGGCGACAAAGATCGCCACGCCGACGGCGAGCGCCGACTGGCGTATCATGTTGATGACGCCGGAGCCAGTCGAGAACGACGACGGCGGCAACGCCGCGGTCCCGATTCCCATCAGGGTCGGAAAGGCTAGGCCGACGCCGACTCCGGTCAGCGCCGTTCCGACAAGCGCGGAGGCGAGGCTCGGCGACAGGCCGGTGAGCGTCGCCCAGCAGGCGAGCCCCGCGACAAACGACACGATGCCCGCGCCGATCACCGTCGCCGGCCCGAAACGGGCGATCAGGCGATTGGCGACGAGAAAGGAGGTCGCCGGCACGAGCAGCGGACCGGGCGCGATCGCAAGCCCGGCCTTCAGCGCCGACCAGCCCCACGCCGTTTGCTCCCACACCGCCATCGAGAACAGCATCGCGCCGAAGGCGATCGAATAGGGCGCCATC
The DNA here is from genome assembly GCA_963822215.1 of uncultured Alphaproteobacteria bacterium. Classification (GTDB taxonomy): domain Bacteria; phylum Pseudomonadota; class Alphaproteobacteria; order Rhizobiales; family Beijerinckiaceae; genus Roseiarcus. The sequence goes on along the minus strand of CAWGGX010000009.1, from coordinate 474,118 downwards.
ACCAGAACCGCGCCGGCGAACGGCCGGCAGCGAAACAGCGAAGGATCGACGAACGGATTGGCGGATCGCAGGCAGTCGCGGACGAAGGCCGCGCCGCAGGCGAGCGCGACCGCGAAGGTCAAGCCGGTGGCCGGCGAGGCCCAGCCCCAGTCGTTCCCCTTGACGATCGCCAGCGTCAGCGCGCCTACGGCGGAGGTGGCGAGCAGCGCCGGCAGCAGATCGGGCCGCGGGACGTCGTGGCCGGGCGCCGACGGAAGCCGGAGCCAGGCGACCACGAGGGCGACAAGGCCGATCGGCACGTTGACCAGGAAGATCCAGCGCCAGCTCACGGCAATCAGCACGCCGCCGACGACCGGTCCGAGCGCGGCGGCGAGGCCGCCGATCGCGGCCCAGGCCCGCACCGCCCCGCCGCGGCCTTCCGGCGGGAAGGTCGCCAGCAGGAGGCCGATCGAAGTCGGGGTCATGAGCGCTCCGCCGGCCGCCCGAAGAACGCGGCAAGCGACCAGCGACCAGACGCCGCCGGCGCATGCGCAGGCGGCCGAGGCGACGGTGAAGAGCGCGACGCCGAGGAGGAAGCTGCGATCGCGCCGATGGCGTTCGGCCAGCCGGCCGAAAAAGACGAGCAGCGCGGCATATGCGATCGCGTAGCCGTTCAGCACCCAGGACAGGTCTTCGAGGGTCGCGCCGGAAAAATCATGCGCGATCGCGGGAAACCCGACATTGACGATGAAGAGATCGAGGTTGGCGAGCACGATGCCGACGCAGACGATCGCCAGCACCTCGCGCGGGCCGGCCCGGCCGAGGCGGCGCAGACTCCACGCGGGGGAGCGTCGGGCGCAATCACCTCCCTCCCCTGCAGCGGCGCGACGAGATTGGGCTGAACGACGTCCGACATGGCGGGGACCCTCCTCTCCAATTAAAACGAAACAGGTTTCGTTTTTTAATAGCCAAACGACGCTATGCGATCGGCCGGGAGAGGCTTGCGAGCGTGGTCTGCCGCAACCTCATGGCCACCGCCTCGTCGACGGCGTGGAAGATCGACGGCAGCGCGCTCTTCATATGCCCGTTGACCGGACACTTCGGATTGCCGCCGGGCCGCAGCGCGAACACCGAAGCGTGGCCCTCGACGGCCTCGTGGATGTCCTCGAGGGTGATCGCGTCTGGCTCGCGCCGCAACTGCACGCCGCCGTCCTTGCCGGGGCGGATTTCGACCAGGCTCGCACGCTGCAAGTCCTTCATCATGCGCCTGACGACGACCGGGTTGGTGTCGAGGCTGCGCGCGATGGCCTCCGCGGTCGTCCCGCCGGAGCCCTTGTAGGCGATCACGCAGAGAATCTGGACGGCGCTCGCGATTTTCGTGTTTGCGGCCATAAGAGAACGATAATGGTTATGTTCTCTGTGGTCAAGGCGCGCGCGCGGGCCTCAGACGGCCGCGGCGCCCGCCGCCCCGGCGAGCCTGCGCCACCAGCTTTCGTCCCACGTCCGACGCGCGGCCGGCGAGGGCGATGGGAGAATCCAGACGCGGGTCGCGCCGATCCGCGCGGCGCTGTCGCCAAAGGCCGCGGATCGCCCGAGGAAGCCGCGTCCGGCGGCGAGGCTGGTGAAGGCGAGGAATTGCGGCTCGGCCGCCCGGATCTTTTCGGCGAGCGCGACGCGCGCGGCGGCGCCGAGCGCGCCGGGCGGCAACTCGTGGTCCATGCCGCTCCCGAATTTCGCGAGGTCGGTGAGGCCGAGGCCGAATTGCGGCAGGACGCGGAACGCCTCGGGCGCGACCCGCGCCGGCGTCAGGCCGACCGCGAACAGCGTCGGCCAGAACCGGTTCTGCGGATGCGCGTAATAGGCGCCCCGCCGCGCCGACACGGTTCCCGCCGCCGTGCCGCAAAAGACGATCTTCAGTCCGGGCGCCAGAACGTCGGGCAGGACGTGGAGGGCCGGATCATCATCCAAGGGGCGTGCAGCCGGCCGGCGTCGTTCGACCAGGCCGCCGCGGCCGGGCGCCGTCCGGAGTGAGCGCGGCGCCCGGCCGTGACCGCATCAGACCGCGCGCACCCGAGCGTAGGAGCCCGGAGCGTCCTCGATGACCTTGAGCTTGTGGTCGCCCGGGATGCGCGCCTTCACGAGGCCGCCGTCGAACTGTGTCACCCATTTGTCCCAGTACGGCCACCAGGAGCCCTTTTGCGCTTCCGCGCCAGCGAGCCATTCGTCGGCGCTCGCCGGCAGCTTGTCGCTGGTCCAGTGGCCGTACTTGCTGCCGGGTGGGCTGATCACGCCCGCCAAGTGCCCGGAGGCCGCCAACACGAAGGTGACCGGCCCCGAATAGATCTGCGTCGCCGCGTAGGTCGACTTCCACGGCGCGAGATGGTCCTCGCGGCATGACAAGAGGAACGCCGGCGTCTTGATTGTCCTGAGGTCGATCGGCGTGCCCGCCAGGGTGACGCCGCCCGGCTCCTTCAGCAGATTCTTATGATACATATTACGCATATAATACGAGTGCATCACCGCCGGCATGCGGGTCGCGTCGGCGTTCCAATACAGAAGATCGAAGGGGACCGGCTCCTTGCCGAGCAGGTAATTGTTGACGACGAACGACCAGATGAGGTCGTTCGCGCGCAGCATGTTGAACGACATCGCCATGTCGGCGGCGTCGAGATAGCCGTGCTCCTGCATCCGTTTCTCGAGCGAGGCGATCTGATGCTCGTCGACGAACACCCCCATGTCGCCGACCTCGGTGAAGTCAATCAGCGTGACAAAAAAGGTGGCGCTGGCGATGCGGTTGTCCCCATGCGCCGCCAGATAAGCCATCGTGGCGGCGAGCATGGTGCCGCCGAGACAATAGCCGATCGCGTTGAAACTACGCTCTCCCGTCGCCGCCTCGATGGCGTCAAACGCGGCGATGAGCCCGTGGGTCATGTAATCCTCGAACGTCGTCTGCGCGAGCTTCTCGTCGGGATTGACCCAGGAGGGCACGAACACCGTATGCCCCTGATCGACCGCCCATTTGATGAAGGAGTTCTTCGGCTGCAGGTCGAGCACATAGTACTTGTTGATCCACGGCATGATGACGAACAGCGGCCGCTTGCGCGCTTTCGGCGTCGTCGGCTCATATTGGATGAGTTGCAGGAGCTGGTTCTGGAACACGATCTTGCCCGGCGTCGCGGCGATGTTCTCACCGAGCCGGAAATGCGCGATCTTGCCGGTCATGGAGATATGCGGTCGGCCGGCGCCGTGATCGAGGTCGTCGAGCAGGTTCTCAAGCCCGGTGAGCAAGTTCTCCCCGCCGGTGTTCAGCGTCGCCGAAAGCACTTCGGGATTGGTGGCGATGAAGTTCGTGGGCGACATCGCGTCGACGAACTGTCGCGTGTAGAAATCCACCTTGCGCGCCGTCTTGGGGTCGAGATCCTTGACCCCGCGCACCGTCGCGAGCAGCGATTTCGACGCGACGAGATAGCTCTCCCGAATGAAGCTGAACGTCGCGTTCTCGCTCCACTCCGGGTGGCTAAATCGCTTGTCCCTCGGCAGCGGCGCGTCGTCGCTTTGGATGTTGAGCATCCGTTCGGCGGCGTGACGCCAAACGGTTAGGCTGTCGTTGAACAGGTCAATCTGCGCGTTTGCGACCGCTGCGGGATCGCTCATCATCTTGGTCAGGAGCTCAAGAAAGGCGTCGCCGAGGCGGGACGGGTCGCTCACGCCGAGATGCCCGTCGTCGGGTTGCCTCGACAGAAAGCGCAGCATCAGTTTCTGGCTCTGTTCGGCAATGGACTGGAAATGACCGGCAAGAACCATCGGGTCCCAAGCGGCGCCTGCGTTGTCAGTGCCCACGGTGTCCTCCCACGCATATGCTGGCTGCCCGCGCCCGCTTTTTGCGCTGGAGGGTCGCAGGCCGCCGCTGGCTCATCGCCAACGGCCCGGCGGTTCGATCCCGCCAGGGTTTTCAGATATGTTAGCTGCTGGCGCTGCGGCCGGCTACCGCGATCGGCCGACGGTCCGTGCGATCCGGGGCTCGCCGCTCCGCGATTTCGCTGTCGTCCCGGACGGGCAGGCGCGCGACAGTCGCCGTCGCGCGCGGGTTGCGCACTGAAATCGCTAAGGTTGACACAAGACCAGGGCGCCTCGCGCGTTTGAATGCGCAGACTCAGGCCCGCGCCTCTTGAAACCATACCTTTAGACGAAAGGATTATGTGCGACAAAGAACCGCGGCTGCGCCGCTAAACTTCGCACGAGCCGCCGCGCTCCTGTCTTGGGGGCGCAATCGCGCATGCGTCGCCTGCGCTTTCGCCGTGCTCGGCGCCTCGCGCGGGTCGACCGTCACGGGTGCACTACCGGTTTCCGTCATGCGGCTGATCTCAAAACTAGGAATGTTGCGCCTTTGGAGGCAATATGTTCTCCTCAGATTTGTCCTTGGCCAAGTTCTTGCCGAGGTTTACAATCGTTTTCAATCGCAGACAGGGGTGGCAGCGCAGACAGGGGTGACAGAGGGTATCTGCCCAGGTTGGTCCGCTGCGGCGTCGATTATGCGGGTTCGGTTATGGCGGCGGAGCCCCGGAGGCACTCGAATGCTTGGTTTCTTCCTTGGCGTAGTGGTCGGAGTGGTGGCTGCGAACGTTGGCGTGGTCTGGCTTGGGTATCTCGCAAGGGATTACCGAGGCCGGTAGGCCAGCATCCGGGGCGCCCGATCACCGCCGGTCGCGTCGGAAGCGGTTAGCGGACTGAGGCCAAAAACTGCGCGAGGCGCAACCCGAGAGGTCGGCCCACCAAAAGTCCCGTCGCGAGGCCTATGAAGAATAACGTCATTGCGAACTCCATTTAGGGGTATGTTAACACGCCTAACGGAGGTGTCAACATCGGGGGCGTATGCTTAATTGCCAACCTGTGTTGCCAGACGAGAGGCGACTGGCGCGGGCGAGCCCAGTGACTTGTCGCGAACTTCACCCGGCTAAATTTGCGCGCGCTGTGATCCCGCTCGCAGCGCGGAACGCCGCGATCGGTGCCCGTCGGGCTGACGATGCGGACAACGAACAGCATGGGGCAAGGTTTGGCGGAACAGAATGGGTCCGCTGAGGATTGGGTAGGTATGGTTTTGCGCGCTCCTGAAGTTGGCTCGTCCAACCCGAATTACAGTTGGAGCAAACAACTGGGGCTGAAAAATCGAGCGCGTCGCCAGCGCGAACCCGCGTCTGCATCGGGAGCCTCTCCCCCGGCCTTGGAATAAAGATCCGTCCTGAGCTGTGCTTAATCGCATCCCGGCGGACATAGCGCTTCGTCCACTTAACCCCACGGATGCTCGTCGGTCATTTTGCCGCAGCGTCCGCAGAAAATGCACTGCTTTTCCGAGCTCTGTCTTGGGGAGCCTCTCGACACCGATGCGTTACCCTAATGCATACCCTGGGCAAGACCGTCGATTTTTTGTGCTGTCACATTTTTTAGCTAAATATCTGATTTTTTTATACTTTTCACGTTCAACGTCCGCGCGCAATCATCAGGTGATGCATCTGATGGTGCATGCCGAGCGTAAGCACGCCGAAGAATCCGAGCCCCTTGAGCTTGGCGGCGTCCTTCGGCGGGGCGTGGACCGTGAGCGAGGCGCCTCCCGCAATGGGCGCAGCTTCGAATTTCCAGCCGTCGACCCCGTTCATGGTTGCCGCATGCGCCATAACCATGCGCCGGATGGAGTCCTGGACGGCCCCGTCGCCGGTCACGTCGAACCGCGAGCCGCCGTCGACCGGCGCACTCGCGACCCGGGCTTCGAGCATCACGGCGTTCATGTCGACGAGATGCTGGCGCAGGGCGTCGATGTCGACTTTCGCCCACTCGGTGTGGGGATCGGCTTTGAGGATGGCGACGATCTCCTGGATCGCCGCAAAGGCGCTCTGGCCGGCCTCGGCCGGCGCCCCGGGCGAGGCGGGAGTCATGGACCCGTCCGCCATGGGCGCATGCATCATGGGCCCATGCATTGTCATCGGGGCGCCGGGCGCCATCGGCGCGGGACCGCCCTGCTGAGCGAGCGCGGCGGCCGGCGCGAGGAGGGCGACCAGGACGAGCGCGCGGATCACCGAACGCGCCTGCGCGGGGTCGGGGCGGCGCAGTTACCCATCGCCGACCAGTTCCAGTTTCCTGGGCCTCACCCGAACGAACTTCTGGCGGCTCGCCTCGATATGGCCGAGGAACTGCCGCGCGCTCTCCCTCCAGGTGTATCGCAAGGAATACGCGCGCGCCGCCTCGCGCGGAATGGTTAGCGCCTTGAGGCACGCAGCGCGCAGATCCTCGTCGAGAACGCCCGCCTCGGGCCCGACCACGTCGATTGGACCCGGAACCGGAAAGGCCGCGACCGGCAGCCCGCTCGCCATCGCCTCGATAAGGACAATGCCGAACGTGTCGGTCCGGGAGGGGAAGACGAACACGTCGGCGCTCGCATAGGTCTCAGCCAGCGCTTCGCCGTAAAGGGCGCCGAGAAAATGCGCGTGCGGAAAGCCGCGCTCGAGGGCGGCGCGCGCCGGCCCGTCGCCGACGATGACCGTCGAGCCCGGCAGGTCGAGGCCGAGCAGCGCCTCGAGGTTCTTCTCCATCGCCACCCGGCCGACACAGAGGAAGATCGGCCGCGGCAGATCGAACGCCCGCTGGCTGCGCGGCCGGAACAGCGCGTGATTGACCCCTCGGCTCCATACCCGGACGCGCTCGAAGCCGCGCCGCGTGAGGTCGGCGCCGATGGTCGGCGTCGGCGCCATCACCGCCGCGGACGGCGCATGAAAGCAGCGCAAGCCCGCATAGGTCAGCCCCTCCGGCAAGCCGGTGCGCGCGGCGATGTATTCGGGAAAGCGCGTGTGATAGCTCGTGGTGAAGAGCCGCTTGTTCTTCAGGCAGTAGCGGCGGGTCAGCCAGCCGATCGGGCCTTCGGTGGCGATGTGGATGTGGTCCGGCGCGGCCTCTTCGATACGGCGGGTGATCTCCCCCGGCGTCGTGATCGCCACGCGGATATCCGGATAGGTCGGCATCGGCGCGGTCCACATCCCCTGAGGGGTGAGGAACTCGAATTCCGCGCCAAACTCGGCGGCCGCCTGGGTCATCCGCTCCAGGGTCGCCACGACGCCGTTGACTTGCGGCCGCCAGGCGTCGGTCGCAATGAGGATACGCATGTTACGCCGCTTCCGCCTTGATCTGTTCCGCCTTGACCTCTTCCGCCTCGTCCTCGAACGGCTTGTCGTCCTCGGGCGCGAGAACCTCGAGCTCGACCGGCCAGCGCATGACCTCAAGACGGCCGTCGAAATGCTCGACCACCAGCGAGCAGGATTCCACGAAGTCGCCCGTGTTCACGTAGGTTATGCCGTCGATGTCGCGGATGACGGCATGATGGATGTGACCGCACACGACGCCGTCGACGCCGCGCCGCTTGGCTTCCCCGGCCAGCTCCTTTTCGAAGGAGCCGATGAAATTGACGGCGTTCTTGACCTTGAGCTTCGCCCAGGCCGAGAACGACCAGTAGGGCAGGCCGAGCGCCCGGCGCGCGGCGTTGAAATGGGTATTGACGAACAGCGCCGTCGTGTAGGCCCAGTCGCCGAAGAAGGCGAGCCACTTCGAGTGGCGCACGACCACGTCGAACTCGTCGCCATGGATGACGAGATAGCGTTTGGCGTCGGCGGCGGTGTGGATCGCCTGCCGTTTGATCTCGATCCCGCCGAAGGTCAACCCGAAAAACTGGCGCGCGAACTCGTCGTGGTTGCCGGGCACGAACACCATGCGCGCGCCACGCCGTACCTTGCGCAGCAGCTTCTGCATGACGTCGTTGTGCGCCTGCGGCCAGTACCAGCCCGAACGCAGCCGCCACCCGTCGATGATGTCGCCGACAAGGTAGATCGTATCGGCCTCGACGTGCCGAAGCATGTCGAGGATCAGATGCGCCTGGCAGCCGCGCGTGCCGAGATGGAGATCCGACAGGAACAGCGTGCGATAGCGATGGGCTCCGAGATGCTTGGACACGCCGGCCTCTCGCATTAGTGCTCAATTCGAAAGTCTGTGCGCAGATTCTCGTGTCGCTTCGATGACGCAACGCGCAAACAGTAATATTTGCCGTTATAAATAAGCCGAAATGATGTGTCGAGAATTGGGAGACGCGACGTTGGATCTCTGGATTTCGGGCCGCAAGGCCATCGTGTGCGCGTCGAGCAGGGGGCTCGGGCGCGCCTGCGCCGTCGCGCTGGCGGAGGCCGGCTGCGAACTCGTGCTCAACGGACGCGATCCGCAGACCCTCGCGGCGACCGCAAGTTACATTCGCGACCGGTTCGGCGTGAGGGTCCACGAGGCCCCCGGCGACCTCAACGATCCGGCGACGCGCGCGGCCCTCCTCGCCGCCGCCCCGGAAGCCGACATCCTGGTCAACAACAATGGCGGGCCGCCCTTCAAGGCTTTCGGCGCGATCAAGCGCGAGGATATTCTCGCGGGCGTGGAATTGAACATGCTGACGCCGATCGCGCTCGTCCAGGCGCTTCTGCCCGGCATGGCGGAGCGCCGCTTCGGCCGCGTCATCAATATCACCTCCGGGTCGGTGCGCGCCCCGATTGCCGGGCTCGACGTATCGTCGGGCGCCCGCGCCGGCCTCACCGCCTTCCTCGCCGCCGCGGCGCGGACCCATGCGCGCGACAACGTGACGATCAATTTCATCCTGCCCGGCGCCTTCGCGACCGACCGCCAGCGCTCGGCGATCGAACGCAGCGCCGCCCAGCGCGGCGTGCCGTTCGAGGCCGCGCGCGCCGAAGCCGAAGCGCGCGGCCCCGCCGGCCGGTTCGGCGATCCGGCCGAGTTCGGGGCGCTGTGCGCGTTCCTGGCGAGCGCCCACGCCGGGTTCATCACCGGGCAGAACATCCTCATCGACGGCGGCGCGTTCCCCGGCGCGTTCTGACGCGGCTCGCTCCTGCATTCCGCCGCACCCGTGGTCCGGGAGCGCGGAGCGCTCAGACTGCGCCGGTTGGTGGCGCCGCGCTCCCCCTGAATGTCCGCCCCAGTTAAATCATTACGGTGGTCCGAGATAGAGTGCGGGCGCGCTGGGACGCTATCGGGAGAGAGCGGTGCACGTGCGCGGCGAATGTCAATCAGGTCACAGACTTGACAAACGATGAGCGGACAAATGCGCGCGAAAGGTTAATTACCCAAAGAGCTTAAGGCTTTATCAGAGAGAAGCTTCGAACCATAGGAGCCGCCGTGACGCGTTGGTTGTGGGCGTTTATAAGCGTCGTCCTTCTCGCCCTCGGGGCGTTCTTTTGGCCGACTCTCCATCGGACTATCGGCGCCTCGCATGTCGTAGAGGCGCCCGCGCCCGCCCCCGCGCCGCCTAGTCTGCCGACACCTCCTCCCGCTTCCGTCGCACAGACGTCCCCCTCTGCGCCGACTTCGGCGCCCGTCCCGCAGAGTTCGCCGCCCGCGACCGCTTCCGCGGCCGGCACACAAACGTCGCCGGCCGCGCCTTCGCCGACGCAGACTGCGCCATCTGCGCCACCTCCGGCGCAGACCGAACAGACGGCGCCCCCTTCCGGGCCGCCCCCCGCGCCCGCGGCGCAGAACGCGGCGCCCGCGACCGCTTCCGCGACCGGATCACAAACGTCGCCGGCCGCGCCCGCGCACACCCCTTCGCCTGCGCAGACTGCCCAGACCGCCCCCTCTGCGCCGTCTCCGGCCTCCGCGGGCGCCCGGGCGGGCGAGGCCGCGGCCGCGACGCCGAGTTCCGACGACAAGGCTGCACGCGAATTCGCGTCTCTCAAACCGGGATTTAGCGCCGGAGACCTCGTCTCAACGCTCAATCGGTCGAAGTTCAATTTCGCCTCGGCCAGCGCCGAAGTTCCGCCCGAGATGGCGGACATTCTGAAACACGCGGCCGACGAAATGAAACGGCTGCCGCCTGGCCACGTGCTGGAGATCGCCGGCTATACCGACAGCTCCGGCAATCCCGCCAGAAACGTTACGCTGTCGCAGAAGCGCGCGGACGCGATTCGCGACGCGCTGATAGAGGCGGGCGCCAACGCGGACACGCTGGTTGCGAAAGGCTATGGCAGCGCCAATCCGATTGCGAGCAATGACACGCCCGAAGGCCGGCTTCGCAACCGCCGGATCGAGTTCCATGTCGTGAAGACCCCTTAGCCTTTGTCCACGACATCGTGTCAACCGTCGCACGGAACGGTGGGCAGCCTTGTGACGATCCTGGCAGCCACGTCTCCCGACAATCCCGACCTCACGTGCATAATGCGGCGAGAATCGTTCGATATTCCGGACAAATTCGTATAGCCTTCCCACTCCTGTTCGGATCGGGTCGAGCGCATGGGCGTCGAAGGCAAAGATCGCGCGAAAGTGCTGGAGGGCGGGGCCAACGTGCTGTCGAACCAGCTCGGCCTCGCCGTCCAGAAGCTGCGCAAGAGCTACGGCCTGTCGCTTGCCGATCTCTCGACCCAGTCCGGCGTCGCCAAGTCGATCATCTCGCAGATCGAGCGCAACGAGACGAACCCGACGCTGACCACCATCTGGCGCCTTGCGCACGCGCTCGACGTATCGATTCAGTCGATGCTCGAGGGGGGCGAGGGCGGCCCGTTCATCGAGCACCTAAGCCGCGGCGCGACGCCGACTTTCGTGTCCGACGACGGTCTCTGCCGTCTCGCGGTCACCGGCTGGCTGAAGACGGTGGACTGGCTGCAATGGTACGATTTCCAGGCCGACCCCGGCGGCGTGCTCGAATCGATCGCGCACGCGCGCGGCTCGGTCGAATCCCTTTCGGTCCTCGAGGGCGAGCTCGAGGTCGACGTCGGCGGAACGATCGGCATGGTCCATGCCGGCGAGACGCTGCGCTACCGTTGCGACCGGCCCCACCGCATCCGCAACTCCGGCGACAAGCCGGCGCACGCCACGATGGTCAACATCCTCAAGGCGGCGATGATCGATTGAGCCTTTTGGGAGGGATCGAAGGGGGGCCCCGAAGATTGATAGAACGATGATATTTTGTTGTATAAATAAAACTGCAATTCCACTTGGTAAAGTTGCGTTTGCGATCGACCCTAATCGTGATATGGGCGCCGCTCCGAATTCGGAGCCGGGTGTCCATGAGCGCATTCCACCGCGAGAAGGTCTTGAGCGTCCGCCACTGGACGGATCGCCTGTTCAGCTTCCGCACCACCCGCGCCCCGGCCTTCCGGTTCCGCAGCGGTCAGTTCGTGATGATGGGGCTCGAAGGCGACGGCAAGCCGCTGCTCCGCGCCTATTCCCTGGCGAGCGCGCATTACGACGACGAACTGGAATTCTTCTCGATCAAGGCGCCCAACGGACCGCTCACCTCGCGCCTGCAGCACCTCAGGGCCGGCGACGAGATCATCGTCGGCCGCAAGCCGACCGGCACGCTGGTGATCGACAACCTGCGGCCCGGGCGAACGCTCTTCCTGCTCGGCACCGGCACCGGGCTCGCCCCCTTCCTCAGCATCATCCGCGACCCGGAAGCCTACGACAAGTTCGACCGCATCGTGGTCGCCCACGGGGTCCGCTGGATCGCCGACCTCGCCTACAGCGCCTATATCCAGGACGAGCTGCCGAACGACGAATTGATCGGCGACCTCGTGCACGAAAAGCTCATGTACTATCCGACCGTCACCCGCGAGCCGTTCCGCCATGCCGGACGCCTGTCGGCGGCGCTGACCTCGAACGCCATGACGGAAGCCCTCCGCCTGCCGCCGATCGACGCCGCGCACGACCGCTTCATGCTCTGCGGCAGCCCGGCGATGCTGGCGGATTTGCGCGCGATCCTCGATCAGCGCGGCTTTGCGGAAGGCAACACCGGCGAACCCGGCGACTACGTTATCGAGAAGGCCTTCGTCGACAAGTAGACGGGTGCTCAGCCGTCCGACTTCGCGCTGGGGCCGTCCCGTCGTCGCTCCAGCTCGACCAGGATCTTGGCGAGCAGCGCCGCCAGGCTCGTCCGCTCGTCGGGCGTGAGTGGCGCCAGCAGTTCGGCCTCGACTCGCATGTCCTCCTCGTATGCTGCCCGGATCGTCCTGAGGCCGACCGGGGTCAGGGCGACGATCAGGCTGCGCCGGTCGGCGGGGTCGGCGACGCGGCGCACGAGCCCCTTCTTTGTCAGCCGATTGAGGCGGTCGGTCAGCCCCCCCGAGGTGATCATCAGCGAACGGTAGAGCTCGGTCGGCCGCAACGCATAGGGGGCGCCGATCCGCTGGAGCGACGCCAGCACGTCGAACTCGCCGGTGTCGAGGCTGTGCTTCTCGAACACCGCATCGATCCAGAACCGCGAGAGCTGGTCGAGCCTGCGGGCGCGCGACAGGATCTCCATGCCGTCCAGTGGGATGTCCGGGGTCTCGCGGCGGCGGAGCGCGATCAAGCGGCCGACATGGTCAATCGGCGAGGGTGCATCGGCCATGCGGCACATTCGCACGAATTTATCTTGACGTCGAGGCAACTATCAATTATCTTGGCGTCAAGATAAATGGAGACGACCCATGTCCATGACGTCGAGCCCGATTTCCACCAACGACCAGCCCTGGATGCCGCTCAGCGAAGGCGTCTGGGTTCGCCCGCTTCGCTTCGCCGGCGAGGAGCGCACGTTGCAGCTGAAGGTGGCGCCAGGCGTCACCATCCCGCCGCACCGGCATTCCGGTCCGGTCCACGCCTTCAACGTCTCCGGCAGCCGCTGGCTCGACACCGGCGAGATTGCGGGCCCCGGCGCCTATGTTTACGAGCCCGGCGGCAATGCCGACAGTTGGGGCTGCCACGGCGATGAATCGTGTGTCATCCAGATCGCCATGTCCGGCCGCCTGAGCTATGTCGACGCGGACGGGCGCGAGATCGACTACACGGACACCGCCAAACTGAGGCGGCAGTACCTCGAGTGGTGTCGAGAGAATGGCCTGAAGCCGGTCGCGATCGGGGCGGATTGATTCTCCCCTTCGCCCCGCCGAGCTGGGAGCCGCGCCCTTCGCCCCGCGGAGCGGGGAGAAGGTGGCCGGCGTCAGCCGGCCGGATGAGGGGCGGCGCAAACCTTCAACAGTTTGCGCAGCCCCTCACCCTGACCCTCTCCCCGCTCGCGCGGGGCGAGGGGACGCGCTCAGGTCGCGTCGTGGAAGATAACGCCCAGCGTGAAGCGTTCGCCGCTCTTGATCCGGCTCACGCCATGGCGGAGCGCCACCCGGTACGGCCCCCGCGCGCCTTGTACAGGCCGCTCGCGCACGGCGAAGACGACGCCGTCGCCCTGGTCGAGGCTCACGACCTCGGCGCGCGACTGCATCCTCGGCCGCTGCTCCGTCAGCACGAACTCGCCGCCGGAAAAATCCCGCCCCGGCGCGGAGAGCAGGATCGCGACCTGCAGCGGAAACATGAGCGCGCCGTAGACGTCCTGATGCAGGCAGTTGTAGTCGCCGGCGCCGTAGCGGAGCAGGAGCGGCGTCGGCCGCGTCTGGCCGGCGGCGCGACACGCGGCGCGGAAGGCTGCGTGCTGGGCTGGAAAGCGAACCGGGACGCCCATCGTCTCGTTCCAGCGGTTGGCGATCGGCTGAAGCCGCGGATAGAGGTCGCGGCGCAGCGCGCCGACGACGTCGGGAAGCGGCTCGGCGAAATATTTGTACTCGCCGCGACCAAAGCCGTGGCGCGCCATCACGACGGTCGAGCGGAAACGCGCGTCGTCCGGATAGAGCGCGGCGATCGCCCGGCAAGCCTCCGGCGACAGCAGCCCCGGCGCGACCGCCGCGCCATAGGCGTCGAGGTCGCTTTCGATCGCCGCCCAATCGAGCCCCTCGAGATGCGTGTCCGTCACGAATCCGCCTCCGGCCGGCAAACGCCGGGGCGCCTGTCATGGCTGGAAATTTTCCGACCGTCCGCCCGATTCCGCTGAAACCGATTTTTTTGGTCCGTCGCCTTACTGGACGTAGAAGGAGGTCCCCGCGGCACCGACACTCGCGTCAAACCCTCGGCGCATTCGGCTTCGGGAAGCGTTCCAATTCGTGACAGGAAATCACAGCCGCTATGATCTCGCGGCGGAGTTGAGGTCACGAACGATCTGGAAGCAATTGCGAAGGGTCAACCGACAAGGCTTGTCACGAAGCTTACGCAGCCGACTTCCGTCCCCCCGTCCTCGGCGGCGCCAGCAGCGCCTCCGCCGGGATGCCCCACTCGCGGTTGAGCTTCCACGCCATTCTCATCGTCAGGGACCGCCTCCCGCTCAGGATGTCCGACGCGCGCTGCCGCGAGCCGAGCAGTCGGCCGAGGTCGGCCTGGGTGTGGCCGCCGGTTTCCATCCTGTAACGAATGGCGTCGATCGCCTCGGGTGGTTCGATCGGCCAGCGTTTACGCTCGTAGTCCTCGATCACCAGCGCGAGAAGATCGAAGCGGTCGGCCTCCGGCGTGCCCGGTGTCGGTTCATGATCGAAGTACCGTTCGATGTCATCGAGCGCCGCCTCGTAGTCGGCCTCGGAGCGGAGAGGACGGATCATCGTGTTCGCCATGAGACGGTCTCCGGGTTGATGCGGTCGTATTCGGCCTGGGTTCCGATGGACTGCGCTGGCGTTCGATGGCGACTTGCGCGCCTCACGCCGTCCTCTTCATCGCCCCCTCGGCCGCGTCCGCGATCGACCGGGCGCCGAACAGGATGAAGATCACGCCGACGACCCGCGTCACCGCGACGCCGTGGGTCAGGAAGAATTTGCGCACCGCGGGCAGCCCCGCGGTGAAGATCAGGGTCGCGTCGGCGAGCAGGAAGCCTGCGAAGGCGGCGACGAACATCTGCGGCGCGTCGGCGGTATGAAGCGCGCCGATATAGGGCGCGACGATGGCCGAAAACATCGCCAGCGCCACCGGATAGGACTTGGGGTTGGTGAGGCCGAAGGCCATGCCGGTCATCAGCGGCCGCTCGCCGCCGATGGTCTTCGGCGGCGCATCCTTGCGGGTCATCAGGGCGCGGACGCCAAGGTAGCAGAGGTAGAGGCCGCAGACGAAGCCGAGCGCTTCGAACAGCGTCGGGCCGAGCCGGTTGGCGCCGATGATGGCGGCGACCGCCAGCGCCCCCCACACCACGTCGCCGATCAGATGCCCGCAGATGAAATACCCGCCCGAAACCCGCCCACGCGACGCCGCGAGGGTGAAGAGCGCCAGAAACGCCGGCCCGGGCGTCACGACATAGAGATACGCGGCGATCAGGGTGGCGATGAGGATCTGCGGGTTGGTCATGCGGGCTCCGGCCGACGGGCGAAGGAATGCATAGCCTTCCTCGGCCCCGCTCGGGAAGGTCGCGCTTTGGCACGTCGAAGGAAGCCCGTCTTCCGACAGGCTGTGCGCCCGGATGGGTGTGGCCGGCGGCTCGACGCCGCTACGGCAGCGGGGCCGCATTCCCGGCCGAAATCGACCCCCTGAAGTGGACATCTCCAATGATCGTTACGAGGCAACGACGGGCTTGACTTGCTCCAATATTCAATACAACCTTCGATACTTAGGTATTTGTAGAATAGGAGTTGCGCGATGACCAAATTCGTATGTTGCGCTGCGGAGGATTCTTGCGAGCTGGAACGGACCGTACAAGACGATCTGATTTCAGAGCGCGTTCCGGTTGTAGATTCGCGAATTTTGGTTTCGAACATAGGAAAGAGCGCGCGTCTCCCCGAGGCGCTTCGCCAAGCAATGGAAAGGGCTATCTCGGCGGATTTTTCTGACATAAGAATTCATGTCGGACCGCCAGCGGAACAACTAAACTGTGCTGCATTTGCGCATGGCTCGGACATCTACTTCGCGCCCGGCAACTGCCGGTTCGATACGCCGGACGGCTTGCAGTTGCTCGGTCACGAACTCGTCCATGTGCTGCAGCAGCGCCATGGGCGGCTCGCCAGACAGGGCGTAGGCCTGCGCGTTCTTTACGACCGTGAACTAGAATCGGAAGCAGAACTCGTGGGTTCGATGGCCGCCGCAAAGTGTCTGCAAAAGAAAACGATCCTGCGCGAAGGAAGTGAATTGTCTTGGCAACCGGCCGGGACCGACGAGCGCCGCGGCGTTTGGAACCGCACAGCGACTGGCGTCATTCAGAAGCGGTTTTTCATCGGGAAAAGAGGTTACAGTAGTCACGATGGCAACCTAAATGAATTGATCCAGAAGGTTTTTCCTCTCGCGCCTACAGACAATATTGGCGAAGTATCTCAGGCAGTCACTCGTTTTGATTTTCAAGGTCGGCGATTCTCGACAATGGTCAAGTTTTTGTCGGCGTTAAACGAGGCGATCCTGCTTGACCTATACGAGAAGGGAACGCCTGTCCCTAAATACCTGCATCATTTTTGGGCCGGAGGCGCGCTTTCAGGAGCCGCATTCATCAATCTTAAGAAATGGAACCAGAAGGCTGAGGCTGCGGGATGGTACCAGTATATTCTTACGGACAGTCTCGTAAGCAAGGCTTTCAATGACTCTATGCTACAAATTCAATTCGGCGTTCTTCATGACATTGGCGCGGTGATCGTCGATATCGCGCAGATTCCATTCTCAAGCAAGCCCATATACGAACAACTTCGGAAGTCAGTCGTCGAGCAGGGCATCAAGGCAAAGCTTCCGTATCTATCCGATCTTGCCAGATATGCCCAGCTTCTTGCTCTGGGCGGTCTATACGTTGATGTCGATGTCGACCCGGGGACAGTCGACATGCGAGAAGTCTTAAGGACGCTCAATGGGATCCCTCAGCTCGGCCCTTGCTTAAGAACAACAGATTCCGCCAAGGCTCTGGGATTCGATACGTCGGAGTCGATGCGTACAGTTGCGATCTTAGAGCTGTTTTCAAAGAATAAACTTGCGATCGGTAACCACTTCATAGCGGCACCCGCTCGAAACCGAGTTGTCGCCAAAGCGAATGAAATCGCCTCAAAACAAGTCGAAGAGTACCAAGTCACGAATGGTGGGATAGACTTCCTTAAGGCGCTCGCCAATCTTGAAGGGCTTGGAGTGGATGTGACCCCCGCGTCGCTGCCGGCTTGGATATGGGATGTCGTCTGGATTACGCCTGAAAGTGATCATACGGTCGATTAGGTAACCCTGACGACACATTCCGTCCGCTGCGCGGAGAAAGGGGACTCAGCGCCTCTCCTCCAACAGCCGCTTCAGCGCATAGAGCGCAGCGTGGGCGTCGCGCGGGCTCAATTCGTCCGGATCGAGGGCGGCGAGCGCTTCGCGCAGGTCGTCACGCGGCGGCGAGGGATCGTGCGGCTCGTAGGAGAAAAGCGGCAGGGAATCGAGCGTGCCGCTCGGCCGCGTCGCTTCGAGATCTGCAAGCACCTTGCGCGCCCGGCGCAGCACGGAGGCAGGGAGCCCCGCGAGCTTGGCGACCTGGATGCCGTAGGAGCGGTCGGCGGCGCCGGGCGCCACCTCGTGCAGGAAGATGAGATTGCCCTTGAACTCGGTGATCCGCATGGTGAGGTTCACGAGCCGCGGCAGCGTCTCGGCGAGCCGGGTCAGTTCATGGAAATGGGTAGCGAACAGCGCCCGCGAACGGTTCGCGCCGTTCAGGTGCTCGACGCAGGCGTAGGCGATCGAGAGCCCGTCGAAGGTCGCCGTGCCGCGCCCGATCTCGTCGAGGATGACGAGCGAGCGCGCCGTCGCCTGATTGAGGATCGCCGCCGTCTCGACCATCTCGACCATGAAGGTCGAGCGGCCGCGGGCGAGGTCATCCGCGGCGCCGACGCGGGAAAAGAGCCGGTCGACGACGCCGATATGGACCCGGCGCGCCGGGACGTAGGATCCCATCTGGGCGATCAGCGCGATCAGGGCGTTCTGGCGCAAATAGGTCGATTTGCCGGCCATGTTCGGGCCGGTGACCACGGCAATCCGTCCCCCGTCGGCGATATCGCCGGTGAGGTCGCAGTCGTTGGCGACGAACGGCTCGCCCGCGGCCTTCAGCGCCGCCTCGACCACCGGATGCCGGCCGCCCTCGATGCGGAAGGCGAGCGAGGAATCGACGCGCGGTCGGGTCCAGTCTTGCTTGGCCGCCAGCTCCGCCAGCGCGGCGGCGACGTCGACGGCCGCCAGCGCCGCGCCGAAGGCGCGTAGCGCCTCGCCCTCGGCGAGTGAGGCCTCACGCAGGCGCTCGAAGGCGTCGAGTTCGAGTTTCAGCGCCCGATCCGCGGCGGAGGCGATCTTCGCCTCGAGTTCAATGAGCGCGTTGGTGGCGAAGCGCAGCGCGCCCGCCATGGTCTGGCGATGGATGAAGGTCGCGTTCAGCGGCGGCTTCAGCAACGCCTCGCCCTGCGCCTGCGGCGCCTCGATGTAATAGCCGAGGACGTTGTTGTGACGAATCCTGAGCTGCCGGACGCCGGTCTCCCCGGCGTAGGCGGCCTGCATGTCGGCGATGACCCGCCGACTCTCGTCGCGAAGGCTGCGCGCCTCGTCGAGCGGCGGCAGCGCGCCCGCGCGGACGAAACCGCCGTCGCGTTTGACGAGCGGCAGGTCGTCGGCGAGCGTCGCCTGAAGCTCGGCCTTGAGCGCCCCGCACTCCGTCCGCAAGGCGACATAGGCGCGCATCAGCTCGGGCGGCAGCTCCCCGGCCGATGCCAGAATGCGCGCGAGCGCGCCCGCCGCGGCGAGGCCGTCGCGGACCGCGGCGAGGTCGCGGGGGCCCGCACGATCGAGGCTGAGGCGCGACAGCGAGCGCAGGAAGTCCGGCGCGCCGGCAAGCTCGCGCCGGAGCGCGTCCCGCGTCGGCGCCGCCTCGATCAGGAACTCGACGGCGTCGAGCCGTTCGTCGATCGCGGCCGGATCGGTCAGCGGGCTCGCGAGGCGCTCGGCCATGAGGCGGGCGCCGGCGGGCGTGACGGTGAGGTCGATGGCCGCGAGCAGCGATCCCTCGCGCGCGCCGCTCAGCGTGCGCGTGAGCTCGAGGTTGGCGCGCGTCGCCGGGTCGATCTCGAGGCTCGAGCCGCGCGCTCGTCGGGTCGGCGGCGACAGGGCCGGACGCGCCTCGAACTGCGTACGCTTGACATAGGCGAGCGCCAGCGCCGCCGCCGCGATCTCGGCCCGCGAAAAGGCGCCGAAGCCGTCGAGGGTCTCGACACCGTAGAATTCGCACACCCTTCGCTCGGCCGCCGATCCGTCGCCCGCCTCGCGCGCGAGCGGGGTCGCGGGAACGCTGAGGTCAGCGACGAGGCGCCCGAACGCCGGCTCGTCGAACGCGCCCTGCGACGCGACGATCTCGGAGGGCTCGAGCCGCGCGATTTCCGCGGCAAGCCCCGTTTCGTCCGCCTCGGAAAGGGCGAACGCGCCGGTCGACAGATCGAGCGCGGCGAGCCCATAAGACGAGCGCCCGTCACTCGCCCGGACCCGCTGCACGGCGACCAGGAGCCGCGCCCGGCCGGGCTCGAGCAGACGCTCCTCGGTGATCGTGCCGGGCGTGACGAGCCGCACGACGTCGCGCTTGACGACCGATTTCGCGCCGCGCCTTTTCGCCTCCGCCGGGTCCTCGAGCTGCTCGCAGACCGCGACGCGGTGGCCGAGCGCGATCAATCGGTTGAGGTAATCGTCGGCGCGCTCGATCGGCACGCCGCACATGCGAATGTCCTCTCCGTCGTGCTTGCCGCGCTTGGTGAGCACGATGCCGAGCGCGCGGCTCGCCACCTCCGCGTCGTCGAAGAAGAGCTCGTAGAAGTCGCCCATCCGGTAAAACAACAGGCAATCCCGATTGGCCGCCTTGATCTCGAAGTACTGCGCCATCATCGGGGTGAGGCGCGCGGACCCGGCTTCGAGGCTGGGAGGCTCGGGAATGGGGCTTGTGGTCGACGCATCCATGGCGCCTCGACCCTAGCAAATCGCCACGGGCGACGTGAGAGCGGACGACCGCGATATCCACGGGCGCCGGGACGTCGGCGCCGGGCTTGTGCGGCCGTGGCGTCGACCAAAGCGCCGCAAGAGGGCGCCGGCGCATTTCCATACACACTTTTATTGACGCTGGAAATTTAAGTGTGTATGGAAAATGCGATGAAACTCGAATGGGACGATCGGAAGCGCGCCAAGACGATCGCCGATCGGGGCCTTGATTTTGCGCTAGTGGGCGCGGCCGACTGGGATACGGCGTTCACGAGAGAGGACACGCGCAAGGCTTATGCGGAAGCCCGCTTCGTCACAATGGCGCCGATAGACGGTCGGCTATGTGTTGTCGCTTGGTGTTGGCGCGGGGATGCTCTCCGCGCCATCAGCCTTCGGAAAGCCAATGAAAGAGAAAGGAGTCGTTATGAAGAGGCCCTACGTCAATCGTGACGGCGAGGTCCGCGAACTGGATCGGGAATTCTTTGCGACAGCCAGGCGAGGCCGCCCTACCATGCCCGCCGAGGCCAAGAAACGCCGCGTCAACATTATGCTCGACCCCGATATCGCCGACCGCCTCAAGGCCATGCCGAACAGCAGCGCTTACGTGAATGACTTGCTGCGCAAGACGCTTGTCACGTAGCCGCCGTGCCGGAGACGGGAGGCGTCTCGCCACCCACGAGACGCGCGCCGTCCGTCGCCGCCCCTCGGCCCCTCCGTCAGGCCGCCTCGGCCTTCAGGAGCCGCCGCGCCTTCATCGCGCTTGCGGCCATGGCGTAGCCGCCGCCCGCGCCGTCGACGAAATGCAGATGGCCGCGATCTGCGAAGGACGGCGCAAAGCAGGTGACTTGCGCCCCGGACTGGCGGAATGTGCCGTAGTCCGCATAGTCCGCTGCCGCGGCGAGCCTGGCCTCGAGCGCATCGGCGAAGGCTTCGGAGCAGTCGAGCGTCATGCGCAGACCGTCGTCGAACTTGCGGAAGTCGGCGTTGCCCGCGAGGTCGCCGACATAGGTTCGCATGTCGAACGAACCGGCCTTCAGCATGAAGCGATGGAAGACCGCCGCAACCGCGAAGCTCTTTGCGGCGCGCCAGAGCGCCCACAGCGGCCGCGCGCCTGAGACCCGGATGGCTGAAGTCTCAAGGGCGATCGCCGGCCCGGGATCGGAAAAGCTCAGGCTTTCCACGGTCACGGGTCGTCCGCCGCCGTCGGTCTTTTGCGCCATCGCGACCACCTCGTCGAGCAGCGCGGCGAAGCGGGGATCGTCGCCGCGCGGCGCGACGATCAGGGAAAGGACGATGCCGCGTCTGGCCGGCGCAACGGTCCAGCGGCATGAGAGGCCCGACAGGTCCGGACGCGCCTTGGGATCGACGGGGAGCGCGTAATCTCCACGCTTGGCGCCCTCCTCGAACCAGGAAAGCCCGCCGCCAGCGAACATCGCATAGGCCACATGGGGCGAAGCCCCGTAACGGGCGACTCGGACGTCGCGGCCGGCGGCCCGGATGTCGCCGACCTCAATCATCGCCACTCTGAGATCGATGTCGAATTCCGCCTGGGCGAAGGCGGCCATCGCGGCGAGCGCCTCAGCCGCCGCAGACGCGTGCTGCGGGCCGACGGCGAAACTCGCGCCGTCGCCGCCGAAGACGAACGGAAATGGGCGCCCAGCGAGCGCATTGGCGACCGCGGCGATCACCCCGGCCCCGATCATGTTGACTGCCTTGTAGCGTCCCTCAGCGATCGCCTTGGTCGAGCCGACGATGTCGGAGACGCCGACCGACCAGTCATCGGGCAGCGGGCGATAGTTCTCCGCCCGAACCGCGGCCGCGAAGTCGGTCAGAATCGGCAAGGATTGATAGAAATCGCGCTCGTCGTCCAAAGTCGGTCCCCCGCCTCCTTTCGTTACCTAGCGCAACGGCGCCGCTCGGCAAGTCTCCCCGAAAGGCGGACGTGTTACCGGCCGAACACGACGGCGTGCATGATCCGCCCAGGCCACAAGGTGAAGAGTCCGGTGACCACGAGCGCCAGCGTGTAGAGCCAGATCATCGACGCGCGGTGGCTTTCGACGCGTCCGCGGCGCGCTGCAAAAACCGCCAGAGGGACCATCGCCAGGGTGAAGAGCGACAGGAGGTGGATCGGGCTCCAGGGTCCCCAGGTCCGGATGGTGTGGATGAACAGCGACACGGCGGCCAGCCCCATCATCGCCAGCGCCCAGGACCAGCCCAAGGCGCGGTGCAGCCTCACGCCCTTCGGCAGCGCGAACTGCGCTGCGCCGAGGGCGATCGCGACGAAGGCCAGATAGGCGTGGACCTGGATCGTGGGCGAAGCATTGAGAAGCGGCGCAAGCGTCATTGCCGACGATCTTGCGAGACGTCCGCGGTCGACGCAACGAGCGGCGTCTGAAGCAGCGGCCCCGGCCCGGCGCCGAGCCGCGCCTCGGCGCCTCGTTCAATCGCTGCACCCACGAACGCCTTGGCGGCGGCGACCGCGTCCGGCAGCGTCAGTCCGAGCACGACCTCAGCGGCGATTGCGCTCGACAGCGTGCAACCGGTTCCATGGGTGTTCGGCGCGGCGATCCTCGGCGCGGCGTAGCGATAGACGGCGCCGGCGGTGATGAGGAGGTCGACCGCCTCCGCGCCGGCGAGGTGGCCGCCTTTCATCAGCACGGTGCGGGGACCAAGGGAGAGCAGCGCCCGCCCCTGCCCGACCATCTCGGCTTCGCTCCGCGCCTCATACGCGCCAAGAAGCGCCGCCGCCTCGGGCAGGTTGGGCGTCAGGCAATCGACATGAGCCAGGAGCCGCGCTCGGACCGCCTCGATGAAGCCCGCGTCCGCAAGCGCGTCGCCCGACGAGGCCGCCAGGACCGGGTCATAGACGATGAACGCCCTCCCCTCTCCCTCGGGGAGAGGGGTCGGGGGTGAGGGCCCTCGGCGCAAGGCGCGCGAGACGCGCGCCCTCCGGAGGGGCGGCGTCCCGCCGCCCAGGCCGTTCACCCTCGACCCCTCTCCCGCAAGGCAAACCTGGAGGCTCTCCGCCACCGCTTCCACGATCCCGGCGTTCGCCAGCATGCCGATCTTGATCGCGGCGACATTAAAGTCCTCGAGGACCGCGTCGATTTGGGCGCGCACGACGGCGGGCGGGACCGCGTGGATCGCGCGGACGCCGAGCGTGTTCTGGGCGGTCAGCGCGGTGATCGCGCTCGCGCCGTAGACGCCGAGGGCGGCGAAGGTTTTGAGGTCCGCCTGGACGCCGGCCCCGCCGCCGGAATCCGAGCCCGCGATCGTGAGCGCGATCGGCGTCCGCGCGCTCACGCCGTCCGTGTCGCCGCGATCCATTGCTTCGCGCGCGCCTCCGGGTCGGCGTTGAGCGTGATGTCCGAGATCACCGAGACGATGTCGGCCCCGGCGGCGAGGCACAGCTTCGCCCGTTCGAGGTCGAGCCCGCCGATAGCGCAGAGCGGCAGCGGGCTGACGCGGCGCTTCCACTCGGCGAGCCGTTCGAGACCCTGCGGAACGAACGCCATGTCCTTCGAGATGGTCGGGAAGATCGGCCCGAGCGCCACATAGTCGGGAGCGACCACAAGGCCGCGCACAAGCTCCAGTTCGTCGTGCGTCGAGACGCCGAGCTTGAGGCCCGCCTTGCGGATGGCCGCAAGGTCCGCCGTATCGAGGTCCTCCTGCCCGAGATGCACCCAGTCGGCGCCCTCGGCGATGGCGATCCGCCAATAGTCGTTGACGATCAGGGTCGCGCCGGCCTTGCGGCAGAGGGAGAGCGACTCGCGCGTCTCACGGGCCACCGTCGCCTCGTCCTTGGTCTTGATGCGAAGCTGGATGAGCCGCGCGCCGACGCCGACCAGCCGGCCGACCCAGGCCGCGCTGTCGACGATCGGGTAGAAGGGGTCGAGTTTCTCCGCTTTCGCTTGAGGAGCGGAATTAGGGGCGAGGGTCACGAGAACATTGCCTTTCCGATGACAGGGGTGGAGGGCGCGGCCATGTCGCGCGGCGGCATGGGGCCGGCAAGCAAGGCTGCCCGCCCGGCCTCGACCGCCAGCCCGAAGGCGCGGGCCATCGCGACCGGGTCGCCGGCCTTGGCGACCGCGGTGTTGAGCAGGACGCCGTCAAGCCCCAGTTCCATCGCCGCCGCGGCGTGCGACGGGAGCCCGAGGCCCGCGTCTAGGATCAGCGGGGTATCTGGGAAATGGGCGCGCATGGCGCGCAGGCCGAAGACGTTGTTGAGCCCTTGCCCCGAGCCGATCGGCGCGCCCCAGGGCATCAGCGCCTTGCAGCCGGCTTGAAGAAGCCGCTCGGCGACGACGAGGTCCTCGGTCGTATAGGGGAACACCTCGAAGCCGTCGTCGGCAAGGATCCGCGCCGCCTCGACGAGGCCGAACACGTCGGGCTGAAGCGTGTCGGCCTCGCCGATCACCTCGAGCTTGACCCAGGGCGTGCCGAACACGTCGCGCGCCATCTTGGCCGTCGTCACCGCCTCCTTGACGCTATGACAACCCGCGGTATTCGGCAGCACGCGCACGCCGATGTCGCGGATGAGCCGCCAGAAATCCTGCCCCTCCCTGAGCCGCGCCGACTCGCGCCGGAGCGACACCGTGACGATCTCCGCGCCGCTCGCGCGCACCGCCTCGGCGAGGATCGCCGGCGAGGGATATTGCGACGTGCCGAGCATGAGCCGCGAACGCAACGTCACGCCGTAGAGGGTGAAGTCGGGGGATGTCACAGCGTTCGTCCTTCCGCGACAAAGGGCGCCGCCCGAGCCCCCTCTCCCCGTTCACGGGGAGAGGGTCGGGGTGAGGGGCTTGGCGGGTCTGGGCGAGCGGTGGCGACAACCTTAAGCGCTGCTACGTCACGCCGCGTGGCGGCCAATCGCCCTCGCCCCTCACCCTGGCCCTCTCCCCGCAAGCGGGGAGAGGGGAGCACGCGCTTCATAGTCATCTATCCCCCCTGCCGCGGCGCCAGGATCTCGATCCGGTCGCCGTCCTTGACCGGCGTCGCCTCGCGCAACCGGGCCGGCACGAAGTCGCCGTTGAGCGCTGTGGCGACCTTCGCTTCCTCGCCGTATTCGAGCGCGTCGAGCAGCGCTGCAAGGGTCGCCGCCTCGACTTCGCGCGCCTCCCCGTTCACAATGAGCGTCATACGCGCTCCCTCGCCCTCTCGAACGCCAGCGCCGCAGCGCGCTCGGCGAAGGCGGGCGCGAGCAAAAAGCCGTGGCGGTAGAAGCCGTTGACGAAAATGCGCCCGTCGCGCTCCTCGATGCGCGGTTCGTTGTCGGGATAGGCCGGCCGCACGCCGGCGCTCATCTCCAATATCTCCGCTTCGCCAAAGGCGGGATGGAGGGCGTAGACGGCGCCGAGCAGTTCGAGCGCCGAGCGGACGGTGACCGCGCCCGTCTCGGCGCTCTCGATCATGGTCGCCCCGATCATGTACTCGCCGTCCGTCCTCGGCACGATATAGATCGGGACGCGCGGATGCAGCAGCCGCACCGAGCGGGTCAGGCTCACCTCGCGCGACCGCACGCGGATCATTTCGCCGCGCACGCCCCGCAACTCAGGCAGGCGCCCCCGCGCGCCAAAGCCCCGGCAGTCGACGACGATCCCGGCCTCGGGCCGCTCGCGCTCGCCGTCCACTCCGAAGCGCAGGTCGACGCCGCGGGCGCCCAACCCCTCCAGCAGCGCGGCAAGCGCCGCGCGTGGATCGACGTGGCCCTCGCCGGCGAAGAACAAGCCCCTGGGAAAGCGTCCGGCGAGATCCGGCTCCAGCGCCGCGATGCGCGCCTCGTCCGCGCGTTCGTAAGCTCGAGTGCGGGCGGCGAAGCGATCGATCTCGCCGACATCACGCGGCGGCGCGACGACCAGCGTGCCGGCGCGCACGACACCGGGCGTGTGGCTCGACCACCAGTCGATCGCGCTCAGGCCGCACTCGACCACCGACTGCGAGGCGCTCTCGCCCTCGCAGAACGGCGCGAGCATCCCGCCCGCAAGCCACGACGCGCTGGCGCTCAGGTCCTTCGCGCGCTCGACCAGGGTGACGTTCGCGCCGCGCTCGACGAGCGCTGTCGCGGTCGCGAGGCCGACGACGCCGGCGCCGACCACCGTGGCGCGCATGAGCCTACTCCGCGGCGTCCACGTAAAGCGCGCCGCCGCCCTCGACGAACTCGCGCGATTTCTCGGCCATCCCGGCCATCGCCTCGACTTCGGCCCTGATGTCCTGGGTGATCTTCATTGAGCAAAATTTTGGCCCGCACATCGAGCAGAAATGGGCGACCTTGTGGGAATCCTTCGGCAGAGTCTCGTCGTGGAATTTCTGCGCCGTGTCGGGGTCGAGCGACAGGTTGAACTGGTCAGCCCAGCGAAAGTCGAAACGGGCCCGGGAGATCGCGTCGTCGCGAATCCGCGCCGCCGGATGGCCCTTGGCGAGATCGGCCGCATGCGCCGCGATCCGGTAGGTGATGACGCCGGTTTTCACGTCCTCGCGGTCGGGCAGGCCGAGGTGCTCCTTCGGCGTGACGTAGCAGAGCATGGCGGTGCCGAACCAACCGATCATCGCCGCGCCGATCCCCGACGTGATGTGGTCGTAGCCCGGCGCGATGTCGGTCACGAGCGGCCCGAGCGTATAGAACGGCGCCTCCCCGCATTCGCGGAGCTGCTTGTCCATGTTGACCTTGATCTTGTGCATCGGAACGTGGCCGGGGCCCTCGATCATCACCTGACAACCCTTGTCCCAGGCGACTTTGGTCAGTTCGCCCAGCGTCTCGAGCTCGGCAAACTGCGCTCTGTCGTTGGCGTCGGCGTTGGAGCCGGGCCTGAGCCCGTCTCCGAGCGAGAACGACACGTCGTACTTGCGCATGATGTCGCAGATGTCGCCGAACCGCTCGTAGAGGAAGCTCTCGCGGTGCCCGGCGAGGCACCAGCGCGCCATGATCGAGCCGCCGCGCGACACGATGCCGGTGACGCGTTTCGCCGTCAGCGGCACGTAGGCGAGGCGGACGCCGGCATGGATGGTGAAGTAGTCGACCCCCTGCTCGGCCTGCTCGATCAGCGTGTCCTTGAACACCTCCCAGTCGAGCTTCAGCGGATCGCCGCCGACCTTCTCCAGCGCCTGATAGATCGGCACGGTGCCGATCGGCACGGGCGAGTTGCGCACAATCCAGGAGCGAATGTTGTGGATGTTGCGTCCGGTGGAGAGGTCCATCACCGTGTCGGCGCCCCAGCGGATCGCCCACACCATCTTCTCGACCTCCTCGGCGACGCCCGAGCTCACCGCCGAATTGCCGATGTTGGCGTTGACCTTGACCAGGAAATTGCGGCCGATCGCCATCGGCTCGAGTTCGACGTGATTGATATTGGCCGGGATGATGGCGCGCCCGCGCGCGACCTCGCTGCGCACGAATTCGGGCGTGACGAATTCGGGGATCTCGGCCCCAAAACTCTCGCCGTCGGCGACGCGCGCCTCGGCGTCCTCGACCGCCGCCTCGCGCGCAAGGTTCTCGCGGTGGGCGACATAGATCATCTCTTCCGTGACGATCCCGGCGCGAGCGAATTCGAACTGGGTGACAAGCTGGCCGGCGGCGCCTGCGCGCAGCGTGCGGATCGCCGGACAAAGAGGAGCGAGACGGTCGGCGCCGACGTTGCCGTTGTCCTCCGGCTTGATCGGCCGACCCTCGGCGGTCGGGTAGCCGCGCGCGACGAGCCAGGCCTCACGCACCGGCTTCAGGCCCTGGTTCAGAGTGATCTGGGGCTCGACCTCGGTGTACGGGCCGGACGGGTCGTAGACGCGCACAGGCGCCTCGCTCGGGTCCGACAGCGCGATCTCGCGGAACGGAATGCGGAGGTCTGGGCGGTCCTTGGGAGAGGCGTAGACCTTACGCGATCCCTGGATCGGCCCGGTGGTGACGTCCTGCGGCGCGGCGAACTTGGCGGACGTCGGAATCTCGTTCATGACCGTCTCCTCAACGCCGGTCGACGACGGGCGAAATGGGGCGGCCGATAATTGAGCGTCGGCTACGTCCCTTCGCCGGCATGACCCGGATCAGGTTCAAAGGGTTCGGCTGTTCGCCGTCTCAGCCCCGTTCGGGACACCCCTCGAGCAATTGCCAAACTTGGCGCCGGCCGTCCCGTCTGTCAAGGAAGGCGGCGCCGCTTCGCAACGGGGCGATCGCGAGCCCGGCGAGGCACTCCGAGGGGAACGCGACGGATGGGCCGAGGCCTTATGTGGGTCGCTCGGCCCCGCCGGCGAGCGCCCGTGCAACCTCGCGAAAGCGGATTTCGCCGCCTCGTTTCCATTCCCTGTTCGTTGCCTGTTCTGTGCCTTGCGCGCGCCGAAATTCCCTGTTCGGCGCATCAGCAATTGCCTGTTCCGGTGGGCGTCGAAGCCCGCAACTGGCCGATTGTAGGCCCGCTAGATCTTGATATTACGTCGGTTTTCGGCGCGCGGTGCAAAACAGGCCGCGAAAAATTCCCTGCTAGCAGGGAATTCGGAATCGGTCGTCTGGGCCCGGCGTCAGCTCACTCGCCGGGCGACGCGGACGCGCGGCTGCTGGTCGCTCGGCGGCGGGCGGCGAGGCGGGCGGCGCGCTGGGCTGCCCCGGGCGTCTGCCGTCGCAGAAGGGCCGCCGCCCTCTGGCGCCAGCCGGCGAGGAGTGCGGCCGCGGCGTGCTTGTAGGGCGCGACGATCCGGTCGGCATAGTCATGAAAGGCCATGAGCTTGCCGAAGGCCCAGACGAACCACGGCATGGTCATCAGCCGGCGCCGGGTCATGTCGAAGATCGCCGGAAGGACCGCGATCGCCAGCGCCTTCAGAACGATCCAGCAGACGACGCCCCAGAAGACATAGCCCATCGCGATGGCGACGGTCGCCACCACCAGGAGCGGCTCGACGATCAGGAACGGCACGAGAAAGACCAGCAGAACCAACGGCGCCGGCAGCCGGTCGATCATGGCGGCGAACGCCGCCTTCACCCGCTTCCACGGAATGAAGGCCACGACACGCCGGCCGACAGCGGCGAGCGCATCCCAGACCCAGGCGACAACGAGGAAGGCCATAGCCAGCGCCAGCAGCGCCGTCCGTCTGGCCTTATGGTGCTTCATCGAATGAAAACCTGGACAAACCGGCGAAATCCGCCATCACGTTCTCGTGACATGCCCACGAAACTGCGTCGTGCGCAAGGCGTCGTGCGCCCCAATATGGCCATGAAAGGACTGTTAACGCTCCGCCCGTCTGCGCATCGGCGCGCTGCTGGCGGGGCGGCAGCGTCGATGAAACGTTGCGTTAACGTTCCGGCGTCTAGGCGGGTGGGGGTGCGGACGGTCAGGAGCACGGCATGACTGCGGTTGGATCAAAGGTTTCGCTGGCGCTGGTTGGCGCGCTGGCGCTTGGCCTGAGCATGAGCGCTTGCGCCCGCCACAGCGCCGACAGCGATCTGGCCGCCGGCGCCGGCGGGGCGGGTTACGGAGCGGCGGGCCCTGGCAGCGTTCAGGAGTTCAACCAGAGCGTCGGCGACCGGGTGTTCTACGACACCGACCAAACCGACCTCTCGCCGACCGCGCAGGCGACGCTCGACAAGCAAGCGGCGTGGCTCAACCAGTACAATCGCTACAGCTTCACCATCGAGGGCCACGCCGACGAGCGGGGCACGCGCGAATACAATTTCGCGCTCGGCGCCCGCCGCGCCCAGGGGGTGCATGACTATCTCGCCGCCAAAGGCGTCTCGCCCTCGCGCATGAAGACGATCAGCTACGGCAAGGAGCGGCCGGTCGCGGTGTGCGACGACATCTCCTGCTGGTCGCAGAACCGCCGCGCCGTGACGGTGCTGAACGGCGCGCCGGAAAGTTGACGGCGCGGCGCAGTTGGCGTCAATCCGACCATCGCGCGACGCGTCCTCCGCGTCGCGACGTCAGCCGAGGCCTCTTGTGAGTTCATCTCTCGTCCTGCGCTTGGCCGCGATCCTCATCGCCGCGACGGCGTCCGCGTCGCAAGCCGGCGCGCAGGGTTTCGACTTCTTCCACCGCAACACGCCGCAGACCGCGCAGATGGCGCCGCCGTCCGACGTTCCCGACGAGTCCGTGCAGCAGGAGGAGAACCAGGCCGCGGCGCTGGTCGTTCGCGTCAATCGGCTCGAGGACCAGTTGCGGCAGGCGAACGGGCGGATCGAGGAACTGGAGAACACCCAGCGCCGCCTTGAGGAAGAGCTGCAGAAGTTTCGGCAAGACGTCGAGTTCCGCTTCGGCGACCGAACGGGCGCGGCGCCCCCACAGCCTCCGCCCCGGCGACCGTCGCTGCGGCGCCCTCGGCCGCGGCGGTCGCGCCGCCGGTGGTGATCGACGGCTCGACGCCGCCGAAACCGCGCCGTTCCGACGCCTTCGACCCGAACGCCGATCCCAACGCCCCCGGCGCGCCCCGGCCGCTCGGGACGGCTCCGCCAAGCGCCCCACTCGCAAGCGCCCCGCCCGCGAGCGGGGCTCCCGTCCGT
Source organism: uncultured Alphaproteobacteria bacterium (assembly GCA_963822215.1). GTDB lineage: Bacteria > Pseudomonadota > Alphaproteobacteria > Rhizobiales > Beijerinckiaceae > Roseiarcus. The sequence goes on along the minus strand of CAWGGX010000009.1, from coordinate 443,859 downwards.
TCCGCCAGCGCTGCGGCGGGGGCGCCGCTCGAACTCGGCGCCGGACCGCAGCCGACCGCGCCGACCGCGACCGGCCCGACCATTGTCAACTCGGGCGTCGCGATCCTGGACGGCCCGCGCGACCAGTACAACGCCGCGCTCCAAGCCTTCCAGAGCGGGCAATTTCAGCAGGCCGAGGACGGGTTCAAGGCTTTCATCATCGCCAATCCAGGGCACAGGCTGACGCCCGACGCGGACTTCTACATCGGGGAGACCTATTTCCAGCGCTCGCGTCCGCGCGAGGCCGCCGAGCAATATCTCAAGGTCACGACCGATTTCGCCAAATCGAACCGTGCGCCCGAGAGCATGGTCCGGCTCGGCCAGACCCTCGCCGCGCTCGGCAACAAGGATCAGGCCTGTGCGACGTTCATCGAGTTCGGCAAGCGCTACCCGACCGCGACGGCCTCGGTGAAGCGCCTCGCCGACCGCGAAATGGCGAAGAACCACTGTTGAGCGCCGCCGGCGCCGAGCCTCTTTCCGACGCGCGGATCGACGCGCTCCTGGCGCCGCTCGCGGCAACAAAAGCGACTCTGATCGCCGTTTCCGGCGGGCCCAACTCGACCGCGCTCCTCCTCATGGCCGCCGAATGGGCGGCGAGGGCGGGCGCGCGCGTGTTCGCGGCGACGGTCGACCATCGACTGAGGCCGGAGAGCGCGGCGGAGGCCACGGCTGTCGCGACTTTATCCGAGGGGCTCGGCGTCCCGCATGCGACGCTTGTCTGGACCGGCCCGAAGCCCTCGACCCGCCTTCAGGAGGGGGCACGGGAGGCGCGCTACCGGCTGCTCGCAGCACATGCTGAAGCGATCGGCGCCGACGCGATCGCGACCGCGCACCATCTCGACGACCAGGCCGAGACCGTGCTGTTCAGGCTCCTGCGCGGCTCGGGCGTGGCCGGCCTCGCCGGCATGGCGGCCGCAACCTCGCGTGGCGGCGTCACGCTCATCCGGCCCCTGCTCGGCGTGGCGAAAGCCGACCTCGTCGCCTTCTGCCGGGCCCGGCGCGTTTCGTTCGTCGAGGACCCGTCCAACGCCGATCCGGCCTATGCGCGCACGCGGCTGCGCGCGCTCCTGGAGGGCCTCGAGCAGGAAGGGCTCGACTCCCGCGGCCTCGCCCGCCTCGCCCGCCGCGCCGCCGAGACGGACGAGGCGCTCGTCCGCATGACCGCCGAGGTCGAGGCGCGGCTCGGCGAGGGCCCGATCGACGGGCGCGCCCTCTCAGCCGAGCCGATCGCGATCGTTGAGCGCGTGCTCGCCCGACGCATCGCCGCGGTCGGCGGCCGGGACGAATCCCGGATCGGCCTTGAGAAGATCGAAGCGCTGGCGGCGCTCTTGCGGAAGTCCGCCGCCGAAGGGCGCGCGCTCACCGCCAATGTCGGGGGGACGCTCATGCGGCTGACCGCCAAAGGAAGGCTCGAATTTGTCAACGAGCCGCCGAGACAACGCGAGAAGCGGCAAGAAACCCCCTCCACCGGCCTCCGGCCGATCCCCCTCCCCCGCGCCGCGGGGGAAGAAAAGCCGGGCGGCGGAGGGGGATGACAGGCGCCGCCCGTCGCCTTGTTGCCCCCCTCGCTTCCGCCGGATAAGCTTCGCCCGGAAAGGACAACGGGGAGGCAAGCATGCTTTGGGGAATCGATCCGCTCCTGGACGCGGACCTGCTCTACGCTTTGCGCCGCATGGGGCACGGCGACGAGATCGCCGTCGTCGACGCCAATTTTCCGGCGGCCTCGACCGCGGCGCAGACCGTCACCGGCCAGCCGATCATCATGGGCGGCGTTTCGGCCGCGCGCGCCGTCGAGGCGGTGCTTTCGGTGATGCCGCTCGATACGTTCGTGCCCGATCCGGCGCTCAGGATGGAGGTGACCGGGGACCCGCTCGCCGTGCCGCCGGTGCAGCAGGAGGTCCAGGAGGCGATCGACCGCGTCGTCGGCCGGCGCCAGCCGCTCACCGGCATCGAGCGCTTCGCCTTCTACGACCGCGCCGCCGACGCCTTCGCCATTCTCGTCACCGGCGAACGCCGCCACTACGGCTGCTTCATCTTCAAGAAGGGCGTGCTCCCCGAGGAGTGAGCGGCGGCGCATTGACCCTACGCCGCTGCGGCTGCGAAGGTCGCACCCATGACGACTGTCTACAACCGCATCGCCGGGGGCGACGTCGGGCGGATCGCGGCGCTGAGCGACGGCGTGTTCGCCTTCGCCGCGACCGTGCTGGTGCTCGATTTTCACACGCCCGAGGCGGCGGACGTCCATTCGGAGGCCGCGCTGCTCGCCGCGCTCTGGATCTCCGCGCCACGGCTCCTGCCCTGGCTGCTCAGCCTGCTGACGCTCGGCATTTTCTGGCTCGGCCAGCAGACCCAAGTGAGCCAGCTCGAGCGGTCGGACCGCGATCTCGCCTGGCTCCACTTCCTGTTCCTGGCGTTCGTCACCGTGCTGCCGTTCTCGACCCGGCTGCTCGCCGATTTCCTGACCTATCGGACCGCGTTCATCCTCTACTGGGCGAACATCCTGCTGCTTGGCCTGGCGTTGTACGCGGCCTGGACCTACGCCGAGCGCGGTCGGCTCATTCGCGAAGACGCGCACGGCGAAGTGTCGCGCGCCGTGCGCAGGCGGATCGTCTTCGCACAACTATTTTACGCGGCCGGTATGCTCGTCGGCCTCGTCAGCGTCCCGGCCGGGATCGTCCTGATCATCCTGATCCAGATCAACTACGCCGCCGCGCCGCGGCTGCCGGTCCTGTGGCGGCTGTGAGCCGGGAAACGTTGGTCTCTCCGTCCCGTTCCGCTGCGTGACACTGAGCTCTCCGGAGGAGCGGCGAAGCGTCGCTCCTCCCGCGTCCAAGTCGCGAGGCGCGCGGCGAAGCGTCCGTCGCGACACCGCGCCACATTGCTGAAATCGGCAAAACGGCCGACGATATTGCAAAGGTCCGCCGTCGTCGGGCGGCGGGTAAGGCAAGGAGGGGCTTCACGATTGCCGATGCGCTCAGGACGCCGGCGTCGTTTCTCCTGACCCTTGCGGGAGACGCCCCGCTCGCGCCAACGCCATCGCCGAAGCCTGAGCACGGCCGAAATCCGCGTGCATGCCGACTGTCAGACATTTTCCCACGGTCTCCCAGTCAACGTCGGTGCGGAGATGATCCTCACGTTCACTCAAGGGGGAAAGCAGGAGAACATCATGAAGCGTCTGAGCGTCGCCCTCGCCAGTGTCGTTGCAGGTGGGTTCGCACTCGCCTGGGGCGCCGGTCTGGTTCCCACCACGAATGTCTGCGCGGCGCAAGTGCAGATGAGCTATTCCGAGGACATCGCCCCCATCTTCAGAGGCTGGTGCGTGTCCTGCCACCAGCCGGGCGGCGAAGGGTACGAGAAGAGCGGCTTCGATCTCAGGACCTATGAAGGCCTGATGAAGGGAACCCAGTACGGGCCGATGGTGATCGCAGGCAAACCCGACGAGAGCAACATCATGCGGCTGGTCAATGGCGAGGGCAAGCTGCAAATGCCGTTCCACCACAAGCCGCTGCCCAACTGCGTCCGCCAGAACATCTGGTCGTGGATCTTCGAGGGCGCGAAGAACAATTGACGAGGGGCGCCGGCTCGGGCGCCGGTCGTTCATGTAAACCATAGACCCATCGCCAATCGCCGCGCGGACCCCTTCCCGACCCTGCCGGGGAAGGCGGCGCGAAGCGCCGGATGGGGTGTGGCCCGCCGCTCCCGCCCAAGTCGGATTGCGCAACCGGCAGCGCGAACTTTCGCAGGACCATCCCTGCTTTCCGCACCCCATCCGGCCTTCGGCCACCTTCCCCGGATCGCGGAGAAGGGGAAACCCCTCACCCCTCCAGTCCCACCGCCTTCAGCCCCTTCGCCTGGCGCCCGGCGACGACGTCGGCGTCGAAGCCGGCGATCGCGTCCTCGTACATGCGGTGGAAATTGAGCCGCGCGCCGAGCCGCAGGAAGGCGCCGCCGAGGCCAATGGTGGCGCGCTCGAGGAAGACGAACTCGCGCGGGATCAGAAGGCCGCCGCCTTCGGCGCGCAGCGCGCGCATCGCTTGGCCGATCTCCTTGCGCCCGTATTCAGCCGGGCTCACCCCGTCGGCGGCGGTGCGGACGCGGTCGTCGAGGATCGGCCCGCAGATGAAGCGGGCCCAGATCGTCATCGCCTCGAGCGTGCCGCGCGTCAGCTTCGGGAACCCCCAGAGCGCGTAGGCCTCGGCGACATGCGCGTCGTCGTTGGCCCTCAAGCCCCGATAGAGCTCGACCACGCCGCGCACGAAGCGCGACGGAAAGATGCGCACGCAGCCGTAGTCGAACAAATTGATCCCCTCGACCCTCAGCGCTTCGCCCTCGCCCGAGGCGACGACGGCGTAGTTGCCGAGATGCGGGTCGCCGTGGATGATCCCGTAGCGCAGGAACGGCCGCCACCAGGCGTCGAACAGGCCGACCGCAATCGCGTCGCGCGCTTCCTGCGGCGCGCTTTCGAACTCGGTCAGCTTTTCGCCCTCGAGCCACTGGAGCGTCAGCAGACGGCGGGTGCTCAGCTCCTCGTGGACGCGCGGCACGCGCACGAACGGCCGATCGGCTAGCATCACGGCGTAGAGACGCGCGATCTTCGCTTCGCGCACATAGTCGAGCTCCTCGCGCACCCGCTCGCGGATCTCGCGGGCGATCTCGCTCGTCTCGATCGCCCCCCCGATCCGCTTGTGCAGAGAGAACAGGAGATCGAGCTGGGAGAGGTCGGTTTCGACCGCCGACGCCATCTCCGGATATTGCAGTTTGCAGGCGACCTCTTCGCCCTCGAGCGTCCGCCCCTTGTGCACCTGGCCGAGCGAGGCCGCCGCGGCGGGCTTCAAGTCGAACTCGGCGAAGCGCTCGCGCCAGTTCGCCCCGAGTTCGGCGATCATCCGTCGGCGCACGAAGCCCGCGCCCATCGGCGGCGCCTGCGATTGCAGGCGGATCAGCTCGTTGGCGTAGTCGGTCGGCAGCGCGTCGGGGATCGTGGTCAGGATCTGCGCGACCTTCATCATCGGCCCCTTCATCGAGCCGAGCGCCGTGGCGAGGGCGCGCGCGTCCGTGTCGCGCCCTCCGCCAGTGAGCCGGTTCACGCCGACGCGGGCGGCGAACGCGCCGGCGTTGACGCCGAGACGGGCGTAGCGCGAGGCGCGGGCGGAAAGGCGGTTGGCTTCGTCGTCCTGGGGCAAAACGGCTCCTCGGGTTTCCTCGTCACCGATACCGGGCGCCGGCGGCCATTCTGGGGCAGGCCGCCGGTCCGCGCCCATGGCGACGGTTCTCGTGAAAGAGAGCCCGCCCGGGGCGCCGGCTTACGAGCGGCGCGCCCTTCTGACACGAACCGGAGGCTGACGGAACGGAGAACCGACGGGACCTCGGCCTGAACACGGCCGAACGACGCCCAAAGGGGCGCCGATCTGCCCGAGCCGTCCGCGATAGGCACGACGATCTCGCCGGCGCCGTAACTGTCGCGGAATAAATAAATCATAGAGAATTATCATTGACTTTGCTGGTGAACTCTGTCCCAATAGCATCGTGACGAGGCTGATCCGGTTTGCTCCCGGTGTAGAGGGGCGGCCTACTGCCAGGAACTCCGGCAGCCGTCGCGGGCGCATCTGCTTGGGAGGAGAATATGTCGATAAAATTCCGGTGTTTAGCTACCGCTGCGATCGCGGCGCTGTCGGCAGCGTTGCTCAGTGGGCCGACGATGGCCGATGAGACCTTGATCGGCTTGGTCACCAAGACCAACACCAATCCCTTCTTCGTCAAGATGAAGGAAGGCGCCGAAGCCAAGGCCAAATCGCTCGGCGTGACCCTTCAAGCTTACGCCGGCAAGTTCGACGGCGACAACGACGGCCAGGTCGTTGCGATCGAGCAATTGATGGCCGCCGGCGCCAGGGGTATCCTTCTGGTGCCCAGCAACTCGAAGGCGATTGTCCCGACTGTGGAGAAAGCGCGCAAGGCGGGCGTTGTCGTTATCACGCTCGATACTTCGCTCGATCCACCGACGGCCGCGGACGCCAACATTGGCACCGACAACTTCAAGGCCGGCCTGCTGATTGGCGAGTGGGCGAAGCAAGCGCTCGGCGACAAGGCCGCTTCGGCGAAGATCGCAACCCTCGACGGCGCAGTCAGCAAACCGTCGGTCGACGTCCAACGCCACAACGGCTTCCTCCAGGGGTTCGGCGTCACGGTCAAGGATCCGAAGACCTACTCTGAGAGCGACAGCCCGCAGATCGTCGGCTCCGACGTGACCGCCGGCTCAGAGGAAGGCGGTCGCACAGCCATGGAGAAGATCCTGCAAAAGGGCGACGTTGATATCGTCTACGCGATCAACGAGCCGGCCGCCTATGGCGGCTATGCGGCGTTGAAGGCGGCCGGCAAGGACAAAGGCGTGACCATTGTCGCCGTGGACGGAGGCTGCAACGGCGTGAAGATGATCAAGACCGGCATCATCGGCGGCGACTCGCAGCAATATCCGCTGCTGATGGCGGCCGACGGCGTCCAGGAGGTCGTCGACTTCCTCAAGAACGGCAAGAAGCCGGAGAGCATCGACAGCGGCGAGAAGCTGATCACCGACCACCCGGTTTCCGGCTTGCCGTCGATCAGCGCCGACGAAGCGACGAAGCTCTGCTGGGGCTGATTGCCGCCGGGCCACGGCGCATGATGGTGTGAAGGGCCAAGTCAAGGCGCTCGCGAGCGTAGAGCCGGCACGCTCAAGCCGGGTGCGGCTCGGCGATTGAGGGCGTCCTCGCCAAGGCTTCGTTGCAGCGACGGGTCGGCCAATCACCGAGCCGTCACGCGCCGCGATAGATTGTGTCGAGCGCGGCATAGACCTCGTCGTTGCCGACAACGAGGTAGTTGCCAACGTGCAGCGCTTTGCCGGCGAGGAAGTCGTTGGTCTTCAGCCCAGCCGCATGGATGACGCCGACGGCGCCGAGGCAGTCCCACGAGTTGATATGGAGCTCGATGTAGCCGATCAGCCGGCCGCAAGCGACATAGCAGAGCGCCAGCGCGCCTGACCCGTCGCGATAGAACATCCCTCCGGCTCTCAGCAATCGCCCGAAAACCGGCAGATATTGGTCGGGCGTGACCCGCGTCGAGTAGCCGACTCCGACGATTCCATCGGTAATCGCGCGGCCGGAATGACGCTCGACGGGCGCGCCGTTCAACGTCGCCGGAAAATCTTCGCCGCCGGCGAACAGCTCGTCGCGCGCCGGTGCATAAACCATGCCGAACTTCACCGCGTTGTCGATGACGAAGGCGATCGAGACGCACCAGCTCGACATGCCGCTGATGAACGGCTGCGTCCCGTCGATTGGATCGACCACCCACACGCCCTGGCCACGCTGCAGCGCCGTCGTACCGGTCTCCTCGCCGAGAAAGCCGTCATCGGGGAAAGCGTGCTCGAGCCTTCGCTTGATCAGCAATTCGGTGTTGAGATCGGCTTCGCTCGCCATGTCCTGCACCCCCTTGCTCTTGATCGTCAGCGACTGTCGGCAGCGGAAGTAGCCATGGGCGAGGTCGCCAGCCTCGCGGATCAGAGTGAGGGCAAAGGCGTAACGCGACGAAATCTCGGACTTGTCCATTTTCGATGCTCTTGTTTTGCAAAGCGTTCCGCGATCGCCACAGCCGGAGGAGCGCCGGGGACGGCGATGCGAGCCGCAGCGGTGGACGCGCTCAAGCGCGGGTCGGCGTAGCGTTTAACTAATCCGTTTGGGCGTGAACCACCGCCTCTGGCGATCCTCACGGGCGGCTGCGCCGAACATGAATCCTTATTTGGCGCCCGCATGATGTCGGTCTCATCCATCTTTCCACAGCCATGCCGCGCCACGAACGCCGCTCGAGTCGCCGTGGATGGCTTTGCGGATCGGCGTTTCGAACACCGGCGAGAACGTGTAGCTCGACAATGCCGGGGGAAGGTCGCTGTAGATTTCGTCGACGTTGGACATGCCGCCGCCAAGGACGAACACATCGGGGTCGAGCGTATTGACGACGACTGAGAGCCCCCGCGCGGCGCGGTCCACGTAACGCCTCCACAGGAGACGCGCCAGGTGGTCGCCGTTGCGCATTTTGGCGAGGATGTCCCTGGCTTTGAGCTCGGCGTTGGCGTGACGCGCATATTCGGCTTCGAAGGCCCTGCCTGAGAACCACGTCTCGTTGCAGCCGCTCTTGCCGCAATAGCACGGGGGTCCTGGGATCTCGCTGGTCGTCGGGTAGGGCAACGGGTTGTGGCCCCAATCTCCGGCGCTGTTGTTTGGCCCATGGTGAACGCGGCCGCCGACTGCGATGCCAGCGCCCACTCCGCTTCCGAGGATCACGGCGAAGACGACGTTGAAGCCCGCCCCGGCGCCGTCGACCGCTTCCGAGGCGGCGAAACAATCGGCATCGTTCTCGACGCGAATGTCGCGGCGAAGGGCGTCGAAGAGGTCCTTCTCGACGGGACGGCCAAGCAGCCACGTTGAATTCGCCCCCTTCCCGAGCCTTGAGCGCGGTTCCAACGATCCGGGGATGCCGATGCCGATACTGCCTCGGCGACCTGTCTCCGCCTCAATGCGGGCGATGAGGTCGCAGATGATTCGGACGCAACCGTGATAGTCATGGCGAGGCGTATCCTCTCGGACCCGCAACAACTCACGGCCGTCTGGCTCGATGGCGATGCCTTCAATCTTGGTGCCGCCCCAGTCAATCCCAATGAGCATTTGAGCTCCACAACCGTTTGTCACCGTTCTGAGCCTAACCCCAGCCTCACCTTTCGTTGACGAGCAGCAGGTTTCGGTCACGCTCGAACCCTGCGATCAGCGGAAGGAGCGCCGCCCCTCGAACCCGAGCGTCACGACCAACGACGCCCTCCACGATCTCGACTGGCGCGACGCCCTCCTGCTCCACGCCAGTCATTTTCTCTTTCGTGCGCTGGACAATGCGCGCACGGACAGCAGGCGGAAACTCCCCGTCAATCACGATCGCCTGGAAGTCCAGGATCGCAATGGCCGAACCGATCGCCATGCTCAGACTTTCGGAGACTTGCTCGATCCATTGGTCCAGGACCGACCCGATTTCGCTCCAGTCGTCCGCGTTGTTCAGGACCGAAACGTCCCGTCCCGATTCTCGCAGCATGTCCTCGAGAAGGTAGATGGATGCGCATCGGATCAGGCGCTGCGCAGTTCCTTTGCCTGATGGGTCCGGTACGAGAACTGAGCCGAACGATCCGGCGTATCCTGTCCGCCCGGGATAAAGACTGCCGTTAAGGACGACTCCGCCTCCGATCAGCGTCGCTATGAATACGTAAAAGAAATCTGGGTGTTGGGAATGCGATCCGAAGGATAATTCCGCAGCGCAGGCGGCGGTGGCGTCCTTGCAGAAGTGGACCGGCCATGGAACCATCAGACGGACTTCACGGGCAATGTCGTAGCTCCGCCAGGCTTCCAGCACATGCGCTGGCGCGCCAACTTCGGCTTCCCAGCTCCACATCTCGAACGGCGCCGCAATCCCCAAGCCGCAAATTCGCGTTCGTTGCGCGGCGGACAGGGAGCGGGTGACGTCCTCGACGCCCGATCGCACGAAGGTTTCGAGCTGGCGAGGTTCCGGATATGCATATGTGGAGCGGACAACGTGGCGCACGGATCCCAGGAAATCCACGAGGACCAGATCGGCGCTCCGGCGACCGAACTTGAAGCCGATCGAGAGCGCGCCGTCCGGACTGAGAGAAAACGGAACCAAGGGTTGGCCGACTTTGCCGCGCTGAGGCTCGCGTCTTAAGATCAATCCTCCGCGCTCGAGTTCCTTCATAATGACAGAGCATGTCTGGGAGGACAGACCCGTTATTCGCGCAATCTCGGCCTTGGACAAGCTCCCGTATGCTCTGATCAGCGAGAGCATGACCCGCTCGTTGTACGCCTTCAACGCTGTTGCGTTGCTGCCCCGCGTGGGGAGGTCATTGGTTATTTTCGCTGGATTGCTCTCAATTGGCACGGCTCCCATCTCGTCCTCCCTGCCGCCCAATACTGCCGGGCCAGCGCCGTCACCCACGCCACTCCTCGTTAGACGCCAGGGCTGCGCACAATCGGAAGCCCAATTCGGGACGATGCTGCCGGAACACTTTCATTGACCTCCATCTCCACCTAGGCCGCCGGGATCCGAAAGTCAATTCGGCATTCATGTTGATTTATTTATCTCCTCTGGAACTCGCTCAAGATCGTTCTCGGTCGATTGGACGAAGTGGCGGCGCCCGCGAGCTCCCGCTCGCCGCGCAGAGCGTACCCCCGATGGGCTCGCAAACGGGGCCGCGCCCAAGCGACACAAAAGCAATCGCATCGCGACCGAACACGAATTGACCGGCGCGGTCCCAGCGACGGGACGCCAAATTCGTCGCCACGCGAGGAGAGCGATAGGGACGGACATCGCCCGAAAAATCCGCCGCAAGGCTTTGAAAAGGTGGAATCCGCGCCCGGCGCGCTTCGGCCTCGATCGGCGACGCCCTACCCCATCGCCTCGAGTTCGCCGATCATCCGCTCGATCACCGAAAGCCCGATGCTCCAGAAGGCCGGGTCACTGGCATCGAGGCCGAAGGGCTGAAGCAGCTCGTCGTATGACTTCGAGCCGCCGGCTGCGAGCATCGCGAGATAGCGCTCGGCGAAGCCATCGCGCGCGTTCTCGTACACGCCGTAGAGCGAGTTCACCAGGCAGTCGCCGAAGGCGTAGGCGTAGACATAGAACGGCGAATGGATGAAGTGGCCGATGTAGCCCCAGAAGGTTTCGTAGCCCGCCGTGAGCTCGATCGCCGGCCCGAGGCTCTCGCTCTGGAACTGCATCCAGAACGCGTTGATCCGCTCGGCGGTCAATTCGCCGTTGCGGCGTTCGAGATGGACGAGGCGCTCGAACTTGTAGAAGGCGATCTGGCGCACGACCGTGTTGAGCATGTCCTCGACCTTGCCGGCCAGCATCGCCTTGCGCTCGTCCGGATCGGCCACGGCCGCGAGCATCGATCGGAAGGTCAGCATCTCGCCGAACACCGAGGCGGTCTCGGCCAGCGTCAGCGGGGTCGGCGCCATCAGCGCGCCGTTGGGCGCAGCCAGCACCTGATGGACGCCGTGGCCGAGCTCGTGGGCGAGCGTCGTCACGTCGCGCGGCTTGCCGAGGAAGTTGACCAGCACGTAAGGGTGCGCCGACGGCGTCGTCGGATGGGCGAAGGCGCCGGGCGCCTTGCCGGGCCTGACCGGCGCGTCGATCCAGCCCTCGTCGAAGAAGCGGCGGGCGATGTCGGCCATGCGCGGCGAGAAGCCGGCGTAAGCCGAAAGCACCGTGTCGCGCGCGCTCTCCCAGGAATAGACGCGCGGGGTCAAGCCGGGCAGCGGCGCGTTGCGGTCCCAGTGCGCCAGTGTCGGCTTGCCGAACCAGCGCGCCTTCAGCGCGTAATAGCGGTGTGACAGGCGCGGATAGGCTTCGGTGACGGCGGCGACCAACGCCTCGACCACCGCGCGCTCGACCCGGTTGGCGAGATGGCGCGAATTGGCCGGGTCGGCGAACTTGCGCCAGCGGTCGGAGATCTCTTTGTCCTTGGCGAGCGTGTTGGTGATCAGCGTGAAGACGCGCTGGTTGGCGCCGAGGGTGGCGGCGAGCGCGTTGGCTGCGGCCTCGCGCGTCTTTTCGTCGGGGTCCTGAAGTTTGGCGAGCAGCGGCTCGAGCGTCAGGCTCTCGCCCTCGAAATCGAAACGAAGCGCCGACATCGTTTCGTCGAACAGGCGGTTCCATGCCGCAGCGCCGGAGACCGACTTCTCGAGGAACAGTTGCTCGATCTCGTCGGCGAGCTGATGCGGCTTCTCCTTGCGGATGTCCTCGAGCCATGGACGGTAGTGGCCGAGGGCCGGCGTCGCCATCGCCGCTTCAAGCGCCGAATTGTCGAGCCGGTTGAGTTCGAGTTCGAAGAACAGAAGGTCGCCGGCGAGCGCCGTCACCTTCTCCTGCGCGTCGCCATAGAACTTTGCGCGCTGAACGTCGCTGGTGTCCGAAGCGTAAAGGAGCGAAGCGTAGGACATGACGCGACCGGTGAGGTCCTGCAGCGCCTCGTAGCCTGTCACCGCCTCGACAAGCGTCGCGCCCGCGCCCGCGCCGCCCGCGATCTCGGCGAGCCTGCCGCGCCAGCGCTCCGCGAACGCCTTCGCTTCGCGTCCGGCGCGCGCAAGATCGGCCGCAAAACGCGGCGAGTCCATGCCTTCGTAAAGATCGTCGAGCCGCCACTGCGGCAATGCGCCGAGCCCCTCCGCAGCGGAAGCCGGAGCGGAAATGGAGTAAACAAAATCGGAATATCTTCTCATTGTCGAGACCTGTTCAACGGAGCCTTCATCCTGGCTCGATCCTTTCTGGGACAAAGCGGCCCTTTTGAGGACAGGAAGCGCCAAAGGAGGACGCCATTAACATGGCGTTTACCCTGATGGCCGAGGTTCAGCGACGCACGACGCGACAAGCGCGCCGCGTTCTGGGACTCCCATGGCCGCCCTCATCCTTGTCGCCGACGACGATCCGATTCAGCGCCGCCTCTTGGAGGCGATGACGAAGCGGTTCGGCTACGACGTGGAGGCGGTGGACTCGGGCGAGGCGGCCCTGGCGCGGGTTCAGGCGCCCGACCGTCCGCCGGTCAATCTCATCATTCTCGACCTTGTCATGCCCGATCTCGACGGCATGGGCGTGCTCGAACGCCTGCGCCAGCGCGACATCGCGGTGCCGGCGATCGTGCAGACGGCGCACGGCTCGATCGAGGCCGTGATCTCGGCCATGCGGGCGGGCGCGATCGACTTCGTCGTGAAGCCGGTCGGGGCCGAGCGGCTGCAGTTTTCGATCAAGAACGCGCTCCGGGTCGACGCGCTGGAAGACGAGCTTCGTCGCGCCAACCGGCGCAACGCCGGCGTGCTCGCCTTTCGCGACATCGTCAGCCGGGCGGATTCGATGGCCCGCACCGTGCGGCTGGCGGAGCGCTCCGCCAAGTCGAACATTCCCGTGCTGATCGAAGGCGAATCCGGCGTCGGCAAGGAGCTGCTGGCGCGCGCGATCCAAGGCAGCTCGGAGCGGCGCGGCAAGCCGTTCGTCACCGTCAACTGCGGCGCGCTTCCCGAGACGCTGGTGGAGTTGATCCTGTTCGGCCACGAGAAGGGCTCGTTCACCGGCGCGACCGAGAAGCATATCGGCAAATTCGCCGAGGCCAACACCGGCACCCTCTTTCTCGACGAGATCGGCGAACTGTCGCTCGAGGCCCAGGTCAAGCTCCTGCGCGCGCTGCAGGATGGTGAGATCGACCCGGTCGGCGCGCGCCGCTCGGTCAAGGTCGACGTGCGCATCATCTCGGCGACCAACCAGAATCTCATCGAGCTGGTGAAGTCCGGACAGTTTCGCGAGGACCTATTCTATCGCCTCAACGTCTTCCCGATCGCGATCCCGCCGCTGCGCGCCCGCGCCTGCGACGTGCCGGACCTCGCGCGCCGCTTCCTCGCCCGCTTCTGCGCCGAGGAGGGCAAGCGCGTCCGCGGCATCTCGGCCGAGGCGCTGGCGCTCCTCTCGGCCTACGGCTGGCCCGGCAACGTGCGCCAGCTCGAGAACGCCGTGTTCCGCGCCGTGGTGCTGGCCGACGGAGACGAGCTGACGATCGCCGAGTTCCCGCAGATCGCGGCGCAGGTCGAAGGCTTCGACGTGCGCATTCCCCCCGCTCCGCCGCCAATGGCGGCGGACCTTGAGGCGCAGGCCACGCGGCCGGCGACCATCGTCGTCGCCCCCGATCCGCATACGCTGCGGCTTCTCAACGATCGCGGCGACGTGCGCACGCTGGAGGAGATCGAGGCCGAGTCGATCCGCTTCGCGCTCGGCCATTATCGCGGGCAGATGTCGCAGGTCGCCCGCAAGCTCGGCATCGGGCGCTCGACGCTGTACCGCAAGATGAAGGACTGCGGTCTCGGCGACGACCTGATCGGCGACGCGGCGTGACGATCGCCGGCCGTCGGCGCCGGATCTCGGGCGCCGGACTGTCCATGCCTCGCAAAATCGCGTACGCGACAGCGTTCGATCGCGGCGAGGAAGGGGCATGAAGCTCGGCAATCGGAGACGGGCTCGCGCGCCGGCGCGTCTTGGCGGCGCGCTCGCGGCAATTGCGGCCGCAACCGTCGCGACCGCCTTTGCGGACAACTTCCGCGGCGCCCTGTCGCCCGATCCGCCGGCGCGCTTTGGCGCGGTCTCCTCGAGCCCGCTGATCGAGACGCCCGAGGCGCCTCGACCGGCTGAGCCTGCGGCGGATCTCGGCGCCTTTGACCGCCTCGACCGGCGGCGCGCCGCGGTCATTGACGCCGCGCCGCCCGCGCGCCCTGACTGGGCGCCGCCGTCGGCCGTCGTCAAAGCCGCCGCGAGCGCCCCGCCCGATCCCGTCCCGACGGCGCTCGCCCTCAGGCTCGAACGCTTCATCCTGCGCGACGACCGCGTCAACCCGCTCGGGTTCGGCGACTGGCGCGCCGCCAAGGCCGCGATCGGGGCGTATTACGCCGACCGCGGCTTCCGCCCCGTATGGGTCGACGCCGAGGGGCTCACGACCGCCGGCCGCGCGGCGACGGCGCAGATCGCGCGCGCGCCGGACGACGGGCTGCGTCCCGGCGCTCTCCCGCTGCCGCGGAAGCTCATCGCGCCGCTCGACCCCGAAGCGATGGCCGCCGCAGAGGTCGCCGTCGCCGCGGACGTCGTCGCCTATGCCCAGCAGGCGAGCGGATCTCGCCTTTCGCCATGGCGCGTGTCGCCGATCTTTTCCACCGCGCCGGAGGTCGCCGATCCCGGCGAGGCCCTGGCCGAGACCGCCGCCGCGCCCGATCCAGGCGCGCGGCTCGCCGACTTCAATCCGCCGCAAAAGGGATATCGCGCGCTGCGCGAGGCGCTCATGCGTCTGGACGCGGCGGCGATCGACGGCGCCCGGGCGGACGCCGCCGCGCTCGACCGCGGCGCCTCCATCTCGGACACTGCCGCCTCCCGAGACGACCCACTGTTCGGCGCAGCCGCCAGGCCCGGCCGCGCGAAGGGCCGGGCCTATCTCGCCTCGGCCGCGGGCCGGCGAGACCCGGCCGCACGCGAACGCGCCGCCATTCTCGCCAATATGGAGATGTGGCGCTGGGAGCCGCGCGACATGGGCGAACGGCGAATCGAGGTCAATATTCCCGACTTCTCCGTCTCGGTCATCGACGGCGATTCGGTCCTGATGAGCTCCCGCGTCGTGGTGGGCAAGCCGGACACGCCGACGCCGGTGTTTTCCGACCGGATGCGCTACGTGCTGATCAATCCATCGTGGCAGGTCCCCAATTCGATCGTCAAGAAGGAGATCCTGCCGCGCCTCGACCACTTCTCCCGGCTCGGTTACGAAGTGAGAACGATCGGCGGCCGAATCGTCGTGCGCCAGCCTCCCGGAGAGGACAACGCGCTTGGGCGTCTTGCCTTCATGTTCCCGAATGATCACGCCGTGTACCTGCACGACACGCCGTTCCGCGAACTCTTCGCCGAGGACATGCGGGCGCTCAGCCATGGATGCGTGCGGGTCGAGGACCCCGAGCGTCTGGCCGAACTCGTTCTGGGATGGCCCGAAGCTCGTGTCGAGGCGGCGATCGGCGGCCGGGAGCGTACGGTCTTCCTGCCGCAGCCGCTGCCGATCCACATTGAATATTTCACAGCCTTCGTCGACGCCGACGGCTCGCTCGAGGAGCGGCCGGACGTGTACGGCCTCGCGCAACGAATCGCCCGCATTTTGTCTTCGGAAAGTCAAGATTGAAACAGGCGGAGGATCGGTCTATACGCCGAATCGGTCGATTTATCCGGCGTTGTGCCGATTTGGCCACAGAGGGCCGGAATGTGTCTCGGTTTTGCGCGCGTGAGACGCGCTCCGGACAGAGCGGCCGGTCGGGCGGGATCCCCGGCCGGAGGACATGCCGACGGGAGGACGCATGGGGTCCGAAATCACGGCGGCGCCGATCGGCGCGCCGCATATCGGAAGGATGATCTGTTGGGGTATGGCGTAATGAATGGAGGCTGGCGCGGGGCGACGTCGAGCGCCGCCCTCGCGACGGTGGTCCTCGGGGCCACAGTCGCCCCGAATTCGACCGAGTTGGCTGTCGCCAACGGCGACACCCGCACCGTCACCTTCTCGAACCAGCACACCAACGAGGAAGGCTCCTTCACTTACATGGTGAACGGGCAGTACGACCAGGCGGTTCTCGACAAGCTCAACTGGTTCATGCGCGACTGGCGGCTCAACGAGCCGACCAAGATGGATCCGAAGCTGTTCGACATCGTCTGGGAGGTCTATCGCGAATCGGGTTCGCACGAGCCGATCGACGTGCTCTCCGCATACCGCTCGCCCCAGACCAATGCGATGCTCCGCAGGCGCTCGCGTCAGGTCGCCGAGCATTCCCAGCACATGGAAGGCCGCGCGATCGACGCGCATTTCCTCGACGTCAACACCGCCCGTATCCGTGACATCGCGATGCAGATGGAGGAGGGTGGCGTCGGCTTTTACCCGACCGGCATAACGCCCTGGGTGCACATCGACAGCGGCTCGATCCGATACTGGCCACGGATGAGCCGCGACGCCCTGACACGGCTGTTCCCGGACGGCAAGACGGTGTTCATCCCGTCCGACGGGCAGCCGATGCCGGGTTACGATCAGGCAAAAGCCGAGATCGAGCAGCGCGGCGGCGAGGTCCAGACGGCGAGCGGCGGCGGGCTGTTCGCGTGGCTGTTCGGCGCGCACGGCGGCGGCGCCGACGACGCCGAGGAGGCCGGTGGGCAGGAGGCGGTCGTCGCCACGAGCGGCGGCGCACGCAGCGCGCACGCCGCCGCGGCCGCGCCGGAGCCCGCCCCGGTCGAGGTCGCCGAAGCCGGGCCGGCGGCGGTGGCGAAAGCCAAGCGCAGGTTGCCAACGGGTCCGGCCTACGCCGAACCTGAGGCGCCAACTCCGGCTCCCGCCCCGGCGCCGGAGCCTGTCGCCAAGGAGCAGGTTGTCGCGGCGCTCGAACAGCCGGAGGTGGCGAGCGACGCCGAGACCGACGCTTCGGTCAAGCTTTCCGGGCCGATCGCGGCCCTCGATCTCGCGCCCTTGCCGCCGCGGCGGCCGCCCAACCTCGAGCAGCAGCTGGCGCTGCTGGCCGACATCCCCCTGCCGCCCGTCCGGCCTCCCGACTTGTCCGCGTCCGCGCAGACAGCGCCCGCCCCGCTGCCGCCGCCCCGCCCCGCCCACCTCGCCCTTGGGCCGGAGCCGATCGGGTCGCCGGAGATCACGGCGTCGATCGACGCGCCGGCCGGCGGGCCGCCCGTGCGCCCGGCCGCGGAAACAACCGTCGCCGCGCCCGCGACATCGACCGGCGACGGCAAATCCTTGCCGAGCGTCATCACCCGGGGCCTGATCACGCCCCCGACCGGCGCGGCGCTCGCCCTCGTCGAAGTCCCGAGAACGCCCGCCATGGACAGCGGCGCGTTGCTCTCGCGCGCGGCCGAGTTGACCGCGCCGCTGCCGCCGATGCCGATTCCCGACGCCGCTCCGGCTCCGGCCGCTGCTCCTCAGCCGAGCGCGCAGGGCGCGCCGGCGCCCCGGGCGGACGGAGGCAAGACCGGCTTCCTCGCCCAGGTGGCGCGATTGTTCGGTTTCAAGACTGAGTCCGACCCCGACGGGCTGCGTGGATCGCAACAGTAACGGATGATCGAACCGACCCCATCCACGCCACTCGCGCCTCGATCTTGACGAGTCCGAGGGCGCCGCTGAAGGGGCTCGCCATGTCGGCGCCCATCGGGAAAGGCCGATTTCGAATTCCCTGCTAGCAGGGAATTTTTCTATCGCCCTATTTGCGCCCGAGCCGAAAACCGTCTCAATTTCAGACACCTGTCGGCTTGCAATCCGCCGGTTGCAGCCTTCGGCTCCCACGGAAACAGGGAATTCGTAGCGCGCTTTGCAGGGAATTTTCGGCCTGTTCTGAGCCGGAACGGGGAATCGAACAGGGGCGAAAAAAAGGGGCTGAAAATCCGCTTCGGCCAGGTTGCATTTCCTCGCGGACCGAGTTCGGCCGCGGCCCGCCCGGCGCTCAAAGGGCCCTGAATTTTTCGTCCGGGACGAGCGGGCGGAACGGAACAGGCCATCCCATTCAGGCGTCCAAGGGGACGCCCCCTAGAGCAAGATCAAATAGGGTTGCGCCATCTTCCCCTCACCCGGCCGCTTCGCGGCCTCCCTCTCCCCGAGGGAGAGGGGCGCGCTCCTCAGCCCCGGTCGACCGACCACGGTCCCGGCCCGGCTACGGCCAGGTAGAGGAAGGCGAAGCAGAACAACACCGCCGGCTCGCCGTAATTGATGGCCGGGAAGAAGCTCATCGGGAAATGGGCCATGAAATAGCCGACCGCCATGAAGCCCGAGAGCACGAAGGTGACCGGCCGAGTGAAGAGGCCAAGCACGATCAAGGCGCCGCCGACGAGCTCGATCGTTCCCGTGAAATAGAGCAACCCCGCCGGCATCTTGTCGATGAACGGCAGTCCGGCGGGAAAGCCGATGAGCTTGCCCGTGCCGTGCTCCAGGAACAGCAGTCCCGCGACGATGCGGAAAACCGAGTGCAGGGCCGGCGCCCAGCTCTGTGGGAGGATGCTGACTTTGGCCGTGGATAAGCCCAACGGCGCTGAGGATGCGCTCATTTCGATGATCCTTTCGTCTGCCGCCGCTCCGCGGCGGTCGTGCGAGGTCGCCTGGCGGCGGCCGGGCGGCCGCCCGCCGGTCGTCCGGTCTGGATCTCAGCCTGCGAGCTTCGCCGCAGTCTTGGCGATCAGTTCGCCCTGATGGCGGGCGCCGTCGAGTTCGAGCTTGCTCGGGTGACGCTGACCTTGGCCGCCGGCGATCGTCGTCGCCCCGTAGGGCGCTCCGCCCACGATCTCCTCCAGCGTCATCTGGCCTGCGTGGCTATAGGGCAGGCCGACGATCACCAGGCCGAAATGCAGCAGGTTTGTGAGGATAGAGAAAAGCGTCGTCTCGTTGCCGCCGTGCTGGCTGGCGCTCGAGGTGAAGGCGCCGCCGACCTTGCCGTGCAGCGCGCCGGTCGCCCACAGCCCGCCGGCCTGCTCAAAGAAGTTGCCCAGCGCCGAAGGGATACGGCCGAAGCGAGTTGGCGCGCCGACGATGATCGCGTCGTAGTTCGCCAGATCCTCGACCTTGGCGATCGGCGCGGCCTGGTCGAGCTTGAAATGAGCGGCCTTGGCGATCTCTTCCGGAACGATCTCCGGGACGCGCTTGATGTCGACGGTCGCGCCTGCGGCCCGGGCGCCTTCCGCCTCCGCATGGGCCAGCGCCTCAACGTGGCCGTAGCTCGAATAATAGAGAACAAGCACTTTGGTCATAGGAACGTCTCCGGGTCATGGCTCGAGGTCAAAGAATCTTCGCCATGTGGTCAAAAGCGAAGCGCGGGTTGCGGGGGTGGAGGTGGGCGTCGTCGCCGTAGCCGATGTTGATGAGGACGTTGGACTTGGTCTTGCCCTCCGGGAAGAACTCGGCGTCGACCTTGGCGTTATCGAAGCCGGCCATCGGGCCGGCGTCGAGCCCGAGCGCGCGCAACGCGAGGAGCAGATAGGCGACCTGCAAGGTTCCGCTCTGGAAGGCGGTCCGGTCGGCGAAGGCCCGGTTGCCGGCAAACCAACTCTTGGCGTCGGCATGCGGGAAGAGAAACGGCAGGTGCTCGTAGAAGTCGAGGTCGTAGCCGGCGATGGCGACCACCGGAGCATTCATCGTCTTGGCGAGGTTGCCGGCCGAAAGCGCCGGCCGCAGCCGCTCCTTGGCCTCCCGAGAACGGAGAAAGAGCACCCGCAGCGGCTGCGAATTGGCGGCGGTCGGACCCATCTTCGCGAGTTCCAGCGCTTCGACGAGCAGCGCGTCGGGCACGGGCTTGGCGAGGAAGGCGTTGTGGGTGCGCGCCTCGGTGAAGAGTTGCGCCAGGGCGGCGGCGCCGATTGGCGCGCCGCGGTCGTTCTTGAGCTCAGTCATCGGAAATCTCCTGCGGCGCAACATGAGGCCGGGACGCCATCGGCGCAACACAGCAAATTCTGATGCATCCCATCGACGCAGATGATAGATCACGACGATGATCGACGCACTCACCCTCGACCAGATGCGGATCTTTGTCGCCGCCGCCGACGCGGGCAGCTTTTCCGCCGCGGCGCGGAAGCTTGGCCGGGTGCAGTCGGCGATCAGCCAATCGATCGCGACGCTCGAATCGCATCTCGGCGTGACGCTGTTCGACCGG
This sequence comes from uncultured Alphaproteobacteria bacterium, assembly GCA_963822215.1. Taxonomy (GTDB): domain Bacteria; phylum Pseudomonadota; class Alphaproteobacteria; order Rhizobiales; family Beijerinckiaceae; genus Roseiarcus. The sequence goes on along the minus strand of CAWGGX010000009.1, from coordinate 423,550 downwards.
TCGGGGAAGACGCCGCGGCTGACCGGGGCGGGCGACGCGCTGGTCAAGGACGCGCGCAGGCTCCTCGAACGGGCGGACGAACTGAAGGCCCGGGCGGCGAGCATCGCTTCAAACGTCGAGCCCGAGCTCTCGTTCGCCGTCGACCCGATCTTTCCGCACGAGCCGCTCATCGCCAGCCTCAAGGCGCTGAGCCACGCCTTTCCCAATCTGCCGGTCACGATCTTCACCGAGAACCTCGGCGGCTCGGAGCAGCGATTGCGCGACGGCGTGGCGCAATTCGCCATCGCGCCGATGCGTTTGACCGGCGCCGGCGACCTCGTCGCCGAGTTCGTCGCGGCCTTCGACGTGGTGCGCGTCGTCAGCGTCGACCATCCGCTGGCGCGGGAGCGCGAACCGATCGCGCGCGCGACGCTCGAGCCCTATGTCCAGCTCGTCCTCACCGACCGCACGCCGCTTACCCAGAACTTCAGCGGCGGCATCGTCGGCCATCACATCTGGCGTTTCGCCGACCTCTCGACCCGCCTCGAATTCCTGCTCGCCGGCTTCGGCTGGTGCAACATGCCGTTCCACATGGTGCGCGAGCATATCGCCGCGGGTCGACTGAAGGCGCTCGAGCTCGCCGAACACGACCCGTTCCAGTTCCGCGTTCATGTGATGCGCATGCGCGGCGCCGAGATCGGTCGGGCCGGGCGCTGGCTGATCGACGATTTGAAACGCCTGCTGATCTCCTGCCCCGAAGCCTACCGCGCCGCCGAGGCGCTCGGGGAAAGGGGTGCGCGCGGGCGTTCGAGCGGCGAAAACCTTACGCTTGACGCCCGCCGGCGCTCGGCCGGTTAGGGCGGGAAGCGGGCGTTTGCCGAACGGCGGGAATGAGCGGGAGAGCGGGTGTACAAGCGCGGGCCTGTACGCGTTGAGACCGCCCCGAGCGGGAGTTCGTCCCAACTCTATTCAACGGACGGAGTTGACGTAAAGCGCCCGTTGGGGATCGCGGCCTTGGACGCCTCAATTGGGCGGAAAGCGAGCCTACGGGAGTCGCCTCGGGAAGGACCGGTGTCCGCGCGATAGCCGTCGTTTCGTTGGGAGCGCGAAAGTGACTTCACCGCCCGAACCCGAAATCCCGCGGTCAGGCTGATCCTCGCGAAGCACTCGTGCAGATTGAAATGCGTCAACAGTGTTTAAATTTCAACAAATATCTGGACGGAAAGGAAGTACCGGTAGAACGGGCGGGATTTGGAGGCAGCCACAACCGGACAATATTCCCGTACCGCCCGGTGGCTGACCGCGCGATGCCGCGAACAATGGGGTCGTTACGGGTGATGATGGGTCAAGGAATCCGTGCCGCATCCTCCTCCCGGGCATCGCGCACAATGCTGCGATCGCAGTAGCAGTCGCGAACTCGGAGCGCTTCGGGCAGAGCGATAGGAGATCGACGCAACTGTCTGCGGAATCCGGTGCAAACTCGCAGAACCAGCGTTCCCGTGTTAGCAATAGGAAATTGAAGCATCCGCCACGCGAAACCAATTGACTCGCAATTGTCATGACACAATGGTCGCGCTCTCGGGGCTGAATTTACCAATTCGTCGTTAGAGGCATACGATGGCCGGGAAACCGAATCGGAGACGTACTTTCGCCGATGTCGTTGCCATTGACGCGTGGCACGAGACCTTTTCGGGTGCACGTCGAGTATCTTTGCATGCGGACGTCGTTTTCGGCACCGCGAGGGTTGGCGGCGAGATGCAGTCAAAGGTACGATTTCGGCTAAGCGTCCAACGCGCGGAACTCGTCCTTGTGACGCCGGAGTTGGAACCCGTATCGGTCGATATAGAAAGTGTCTCTCGCGACGGCGGTCCAATCAAAGGGAAGTGGAAGGAAACGATTAAGAATGCCGCTGACGCGAGGGCGTCTGCTAAGGCAGGCTTTTCAATTTCTCTGACTTAGGCGTCGGCAGATTTGTCGGCTAACGCAAGTGTCGATGCCACCTATGCAAAGACTGAAAGCGTAGAGCTGGATGAGACCGTGACCTTAATGAGCGTCACCCAATCAAAGACAGCCGACGGGCATTACAGGTGGATGATTGAGCCACGACTTGGATCTGTCCTTAAAGGGCGTCCCTGGAATTCGGAGGAGCCTCGCGCGAAGCTCGTTGACAAGCGAACTAGAGTGCAAGGCATCGAGCCGACTGTTCGTGTCGAAGTTAGATGCAAGCGAGAGGATTTAGTAATCGAGGACTTAGCTCTGAAAGACGCGTCGCTATGGGAGGAGACTAAGAACCGGATAGGGTTCAGAAATCGGTTAGCTGTCGCTGAATCTTACATTCGGGATCGTCTCATTGAAGAGGGGTTAGAGGTTGAGAATATTCATGATCCCTTCGGAAACATAATAATGGCGAGTGTAATAGCCGATTCAACATCGGGGAAAAAGTGACGCACTGGCTGGATAAGGCTGTGGATCTATTGCAGGCGAATACAGTTAGTCTGCGCGAACTCGCATATATGGCCGGAGCAAAGAATGTCGCAGTATTCTATATGGGAGCAAATGTTGATGGTTGATGTGTGCGGTCAGGATTTGAGAGGCTTAGAATTTACGTGTCTGACTAAGAAAAAAGTAAGATATGATTCAAACACTGTATTTGATCATAAATATCTTACAGATGAGGAAACTATTACTGCAGAGCAGCTGAGCTGGGTAAAGCTTGAGCAGGCCTTCGAGAAGGGCGAGAAGGTCGAAGGCGTCATCTTCAACCAGGTCAAGGGCGGCTTCACCGTCGATCTCGACGGAGCGGTGGCCTTCCTGCCGCGCAGCCAGGTCGACATCCGGCCGGTGCGCGACGTCGCTCCGCTGATGAACGTGCCGCAGCCGTTCCAGATCCTCAAGATGGACCGACGTCGCCGCAACATCGTCGTCTCCCGCCGCACGGTGCTCGAGGAGAGCAGGGCGGAGCAGCGCCATGAGATCGTGACCAACCTCGCCGAAGGGATGATCATCGACGGCACGGTCAAGAACCTCACTGATTATGGCGCCTTCGTCGATCTCGGCGGCATCGACGGCCTCCTGCACGTGACCGAAATCGCCTGGCGGCGCGTCAACCACCCGAGCGAGGTGCTGACGATCGGCCAGCAGGTCAAGGTGCGCATCATCAAGATCGACCACGAGACGCACCGCATCTCGCTCGGCATGAAGCAATTGCAGGAAGATCCGTGGTCGGCGATCGAGACCCGCTACCACGTGGGCCAGAAGCTCAGGGGCCGCGTGACCAACATCGCCGACTACGGCGCGTTCGTCGAGCTCGAGCCGGGGATCGAAGGCCTCATCCACGTCTCTGAAACGTCCCGGACGAAGAAGAATGTCCATCCCAGCAAGATCGTCTCGACGAGCCAGGAGGTCGAGGTCCAGGTGCTCGAGGTCGACGCCGCCAAGCGCCGCATTTCGCTCGACATGAAGCAGACCCGGCAGAATCCCTCGGAGAAGGAGGTGATTGCGCAATACGGCTCGGCCGACTCGCGCACCTCGCTCGGCGACATTCTGGGCCCCGCCCTCAAGGCGCGCGAGCAGAAGAAGTAAGCACGACGACGAGGGGCCCACGCGGATCGGCCACAAGGTTCCCCGCAGTCGCATCGGCCCGCAGGTCGGCCATGTTGGCTTGCTTGGGCATCCAATCTGATCCCGGACAGCGAAGGACCTCGAGGACAAAGGCAAGCGTATAGGCCATCCCTTGAAGCCGCTGGAGGGCGTTTTCGTGAATACAGCAGCGGGCGCGAAATTCGTACAGCCGCGCTATGTCGACGACCGGAGCGGCATTGGCCATCAGGCGACGCTCTACCTGCTTCGAGTGCGGCGACCGCGTCGTCGGCATCGGCGCCTGGAGCTCGGACGCGCCCTTCGCGTTTGGGCGCAAGCGCTTTCGGCGACAGCGGCCACCCCGGATCATTTCCGAGGGCCCAAAGCGGGCGCGACATAGGTTACGGCCAGATAGAGAAGCTGACCAACCTTGACCTACTTCCCGCTGGTAGCTTCAGGATCTTCTGGATCTTCTGGCCCCCTCGAAGATTGAGACAGGCTCCACCAGTTCACCCGCGCCGTCGCTTTTTGGAGCCCAGTCTGGCCCCTTCCGCAACGACCCCAATTGTCGCAGCTTACGCGTTCAGCCTAAGACCGCTTTCTCGCGTTTCGCGCCCGTTCATTGGACCGATCTTGAAGGGCAGCAAAGGGTCGAGTTGACCAGTTCGCCGAGCGTCGACGAATGGCCGGTCTTTGCGCAGTGCGGCCGTCCGCGACGGGTACCCGAATGAGCGCAAGTGGCGCCGACCTGCCGTTCCCGCATCACCCCCTTTTCCGCATAACACCGTCTGTTCATTCGTCGCGGCGCAATAGCCCGGTGCGGAACCAGGACGCGAGATCGTCTTGCGAAAGCGCGCCTGCGGCAAGGGCTTCGACGGTCCGCACCGCTTCGGCCTTGTCGAACTGAAACCGGTAGCCGTTGTCGGCAAGGAAGAGCCGGGCGACGATCCAGGCTGTTCGCTTATTGCCGTCGGCGAAGCTGTGGTTGCGGGCGAGGCCGTAGGCGTATGCGGCGGCGAGGTCTGCGACGTCGGGATGGGCGTAGCTGGCGAGATTGAGGGGATGCGCCAAGGCCGACTCCAGCGCTCCTGGATCGCGAACTCCGTCGAGGCCGCCATGCTCGGCGATCTGGCGGTCGTGGACGGCATAGACGAGACTGGCGCTAATCCAGCGCCAATCTGTCATTTAGCCAGCGTTCGCAGAACGTCACGGTCCTCGTGCATGATGTCTTCTGCGAGCGACATCTGGCGCTCGAAGTCCGGGTCGTAGGGCGTGATGCGGTATCCGCCGTCCGGCGCTTCGGTCAGATAGAGCGTATCACCCTTCTGAACCTTCAAACGGGCCATAGCCTCTTTGGACAGGATGAGGCCGGCCGACGATCCGATCGTCGTGATCTTCAGGCTGAGCATGGCGGGTCCATTGTTATAACGAACATTATAATCCGGAGGGAAGGCACGGCGCAACCGGCATTGCCGCTCCGAAGACGCCGGGTCCCCGAGTCCGTTGCTGGCGCGTTCTGCCGGTAGCGCCGATCGCCGGTTTTCGGCGCTCCTTCTGAGGACTACCGGTCTCCCGGGCGGCGCCTGGGGACGGCGGACCGGCCGGCGGCCCAGCGCCGCGTCGCATTCTCCTATCCGCTCGTGCGCTCGCGTCCGTAGACGAGCAGCATGGCGACGATCACCACCCCGTAGATGATCTGGCGTCCGGCGTCCGGCATCTGGACGACCGAAAGGATCGATTGCAGAAGCGTAATCAAGATCACCCCCGCGACCGTGCCGAAATAGTTGCCGCGTCCGCCGAGCATCGAGGCGCCGCCGAGCACCACCGAGGCGATCGCCGGCAAGAGATAGGCGTCCCCCATGCCTTGTGCGGCTTTGCTGGCGTAGCCGGCGAGCAGAACGCCGCCGAAAGCCGAAAGGCCGCCGGCAAGCGCGAAAACGGCGAGCACGACTTTTTGCGTGTCGACCCCGGAAAGGTAGGCCGCCCGTTCCCGGTTGCCCACTCCGTATACCGCGCGGCCGAAGGTCGTGCGGGTGAGTAGAAAGACCGTCGCTGCGCCCACGACCGCCCAGACGATCAGCGCGTTGGGAACGCCGTAGAGCGACGTCCCGGTGGCAAGCGCGCGCATCGCCGGCGACGAGGCGTCCTGGGGCGAGAATCCCCCGGTGTGAACGACCATGAGCCCCTGCGCGACGGCGTTGACCGCCAGCGTCACGATCATCGACGGAATGCGCAGATAGGCGACGCCGTAACCGCTGACGAGCCCGATCGCGACGCCGCAGGCGACGCCGAAGGGAATCGCGAACGCCTCCCCGACCGGCCCCCAGCCGGTCGCGGCCGTCGACATCATGCCGCCGACCGCGACGGCCCACGGGACGCTGAGGTCGATCTGTCCGATGAGAATGACGATCATCGCCCCCGTGGCGATCACGCCGAGGAACGAGGCGACCTTCAACTGCTGGAGAAGGTACTCGGGCGACAGGAAGCTGCGCGAGTAGAGCGAGCCCACGAGCAGGAGGGCGACGATGCAGGCGAAAGCGACCAGGACCGGACGATCGACGCGCCTCAGGAGCCCGTCGCCGAGCCGGGATTTCGCCAGCCCGCTCACAGGAAAAGCTCCAGCCTGTTTCGCACCCGAAAGAGGCGCGCCGCCCCGAGCGACACGGCGGCCAGCAGGACAAGGCCCTGAAAAAGGGGCTGCCACAGCGGGTCGAGATTGAACACGAACAGGAGGTCGCCGATGGTGCGGAACATCAGCGCGCCGAAGATCGCGCCGACCGCGCTGCCGGAGCCGCCATAGAGGGAGACGCCGCCGAGCACCACAGCCGCGATCGAATAGAGCGTATAGGAGCCGGCGGTCGCCGCCGAAGCCTCGCCCGAATAGGTGACGAAGGTGAGGAACAGGCCGCCGATGGACGCGAGCAGGCCCGCCAGGACATAGGCGAGAAACTTCGCCCGCGCCACCGGAACGCCCGACATATAGGCCGCGGGCTCCGACGATCCGATGGCGTAAGCCGCCCGGCCGATCGGCGAGCGCGCGTAAGGGACCCAGACGACGAGGACCACGACAGCGAGCGCAACGAGGCTCGCGGGCGCGACGCCGAAAACCCGTCCGGTGAGGGCGTCGGCGAGCGGCTCGTAGACGTCGCCCCCGGGGGTTGGCCGGAGGATCAGGGCCAAGCCGGAGAACACTGCGCCGGTGGCGATAGTCGTGACGATCGGCTGCAGGCGGCCGATGATGATAATGAGGCCGTTCAGCGCGCCGCAGGCCGCTCCGGCGATCAGAACTCCCGCCGCGCCGGCCGCGGCCGAGGAGGCGGTCCCGACGACGATCGAGGAGGCGAGGCAGTTGCTCAGCACGAAGACCGCCCCGACCGACAGGTCGATCCCGGCGGTGATGACGGCGCAGGTCTGCGCCATCGCCACCAAAGCGAGCAGAACGCCCTTGTTCGCCGCCGTCTGGACCACGTTGGCGCTGAAACCCGCCGGATGGTTCGCCGCATAGATGGCGAACATCGCGACAAAGAAGGCAAACGCGATCAGCGTCGGGCGGTTGCTGGCGAGACGGTAGCGCCAGTCGCTCATGCCGACCCCGCGCCGATCGCCGGCCCCTCGGCCGGTTCGCCGATGGCGAGCGCGCTGGCGACGAGGGCCCGCTCGGTGATGGCGTCGCCAACGAGCTCGCGCCGTATCGCGCCATCGTACAGGACCAGCGCCCGGTCGCAGCAGCCGATGAGTTCGCTGTAGTCGGTGGTGTAGAAAACGATCGCCGCGCCCGCCTCGGCGAGCCGGCGGAGGAGCTGATAGATTTCCTGCTTCGTGCCGACGTCGATGCCGCGCGTCGGATCGTTGAGCAGGATGATGCTCGGATTCGTCATCAGCCACTTGGCGATGACGACTTTCTGCTGGTTGCCGCCCGAGAGCGCCCCCGCCGGCATGTCGGGAGAGGCGGCGCGAATGGCGAGAAGCGCGGTCATGTCGGCGACGAGGCTCGCCTCGCGGCGACGATCGACGATCCCAAGCCGGCCGATCCGGTCGAACGCGGCGAAGCTCAGGTTCTCCCTCACGGACATCGGCAGCATCAGCCCCTCCGTCTTGCGGTCCTCCGGGATCAGCGCCATGCCGCCGCGCGCCTTCGCGGCGTGCGGGCTTTTTGGCGCGAACGGCTCGCCCGCAATCCGGATCTCGCCAGAAACGCCGCGCAGCACGCCGAACAGGGCGAGCAGGAGCTCGCGCTGCCCCTGCCCGTCGAGTTCGCCGAGCCCAACGACCTCCCCGGCCCGGGCGCTGAAGGAGACGCCGCGCAGCCGGCCGGCCCAGCTCAAGTTCCTGACCTCGAGCAGCGGCGGCTCGTCCGGTATGCGGAGCGGTCGCTTTGCCGGAAAGACGTGACTGTACTCGCGGCCGATCATCATCTCGACGATCTCGTCGTCGGACTTGGACCCGGCTGGATAGGTCGCGACGTTCGAGCCGTTGCGAAACACCGTGCAGTCGTCGGCCAGCTCCTCGATCTCGCCCATCCGATGGGAGATGAAAATGAGCGCCAGCCCCTCTTCGCGCAGGCGCTTCAGCACCACGAACACCTTGGCGACGTCCGCCGCCGTCAGGGCCGACGTCGCCTCGTCGAGGATGAGGATGCGGGGCCTCAGCGCGAGCGCCTTGGCGATCTCGACCATCTGCCGGCGCGACAGCGGCAGGTCCTTGACCAGCGCAAGCGGGTGAATGTCGGGCGCGCCCGCGCGCGCGAGCGCCTCCTCGGCGAACCGGCGCTGCGCGCGGCGGTCGATCAGGCCGAAGCGCAGCGGCGGGTTCATGATGGCGATGTTGTCGGCGACCGAAAGGTCGGGAACGAGCGAAAGCTCCTGGAAGATGCAGACCACGCCCGCGCGCGCTGCGGCGGCAGGCGAATCGAAGGCGACCTCGGCGCCATCGAGCTCGATCCGGCCGGCGTCCGGCCGGACCACCCCCGCCAGGATCTTGATCAGCGTCGACTTGCCGGCGCCGTTCTCGCCGAGAACGGCGTGGATGCGGCCGGCGGCGACGTCGAGCCGGGCGTCGTCCAGCGCGCGGACGCCGCCATAGCTCTTCGAGACGCCTTGCATGCGGAGAATCGGGGCGACGGGCTGCATCCGCGTGTCTTCCGGATCTGCCTACGCCCTCGTCGTGAGGCGCGGCGCGTCCCTTCTCCCCGCGCGCGGGGAGAAGGCTAGGATGAGGGGCGGGGCGAGGATTCGCGGCGGCCAATCGCCAAGCCCCTCACCCGTGCCCTCTCCCCGCAAAGGGCGTCGAAGACGCCCGTCTCTCGACGGGCTATGCTGGGAGAGGGGGTCCTGCGCGAACCCGGCGCGGCGGCCTACTTGTTCTCCTTGCTCTGCCCCATGATCTCGGCGGCGTCGAAGTTGATGCCGCAGGTCGGGAAGGAGTTGCCGACGAAGAAATTGCCGGACAGCTCGGGGTAGAAGTCCCGGCCAGCCTTGAGGTTCGGGGTTTCGGCGGTCGCCAGCGGCAGCTTGACCTCCTGCGGCACGACCTGCCCCTCGAGAGCGGCGAGCGCCGTCTTGATCGCGACCGCGACCTGCGCCGGCCCGGTGCCGCCAGAGGCGCATTTGAGGCCCTTGTCGCCATCTTCTGCGCAGAACTTGCGGAAGCCGTTTTCCGTCTCCCCGCCGAACGGAACGAACGGCTGCTTGGCGTCGATCATCGCCTGAACGACGCCGGTGTCGCCGCCCTGCGCGGTGAAGCCGTCAAACTGCTTTTGCACAGCGATCGCGTCGGCCGTGACTTTCTGCGCGGTCGGGTCGTCCCATTTGCCGTAGACCTCGATGACGTTCCAGGGCTTGCCGCTCTTGTCGAGCGTTTCGTGGATGCCGTCATGCCGGTCGCGATCGACCGAGGTGCCGGCGACCCCGCGCACCTCCAGGATCTTGCCGCCGTTCGGGACATTCTCGATCAGCCATTTCGCCCAATAGACGCCGAGCCCCTTCTGGTCGACGTTCACGTTGATCGCATCGTGGGAGTCGAAAGTGTTGTCGAAGGCGACCAGGACCACGCCGGCGTCGTTCGCGCGCTTGATCACCGGCCGGAACGCGTCCGGGTTTTGCACGTCGACGACGATCGCGTCGAAACCGGAATCGATGAAGTTGTCGACCGCGGCGATCTGCGCGGCGACGTCCTCGCCGGTGGAGACGACCTTGAACTCCTTGAGCTTGGCCGCGACGTCGGGTTGGGCGGCGTAGGCCTTGGCCGTCTGGATCATCTGGATGCGCCAGGTGTTGGCGATATAGCCGTTGGCCAGCGCGACCCGGAACGGTCCCTTCTTCGCGGGATACTTGAGGAACTTGGTGTCGCTCGTCCAGGGAACGAAGCAGTTGGGTTCGGCGGACGGTCCGGCGACGACCTCAGGACCGGCGGCGTAGGCGGGCGCCGCGGCGGCGAGGGCCGCTCCGGCAAAGGCGCAAATTCCCAGATGGCGAACAAGCTGCATGGTCTTCCTCCCAGAAGTTTCGCTTTCGCAACGCCCCGATAAGGCGGCCGCGTTTGCCTAAGATAACGACGTCAGACCGCATGCGCGGCGCAAAATACCGACACGCCCCCCGCTCGAGAGGATAGGACGCGCTTGCCGCGTTGATGCTGTAGCTTCAAGCTGGCATGCCAGTATATCCGGGCGGCGAACGCGCGCAAGGCCGCCGGCCGGCGCCGCCCGCTTGCCAAGCTTTCGGGCCGCGGGCATGTTTCCCTCGCTCTTTCACATGGCCAATTCTATGCTCACGACATCTCTCATTTTCAGTGTCGTCTTCTTCGTCGCTGCCCTCGTCTCGGCCCTCGTCGGTCTGGCGATTCGCGTGTATATGGCCGAGTGGGTACGGCTCGAGAATGCGCGCGACATGATCGGCGGCGTGACGGGCCTCGTCGTCACGCTGGTGGCGCTCGTCCTCGGCTTGCTGATCTGGACGGCTTTCGGGGTCTTCTCGACGCAGAAGGCCGAGCTACAGGGGATCGCCGCCAATGCGCTCGAGTTCAATCAAGAGACCCGGGAATATGGGCCAGAAGCGGCGCATGCTCGGGCCTTGATGCGGGCGGACCTGGATTATGCGCATAGACAACTTTGGGGCGACGATCAGACGAAAGCGGCAGCTATCGCGGCTTCGATTCGCAACATGGATAGTTTGAGCGTCGTCCTCGACCATATGGAACCGACGACCGACGCGCAGAAATCGTTGCTCGCGGACGCCAAGCACAATTATGAAGCCATCTGGCAATCTCGTATTTTGATGTCGCTGCAAGGCGTCGACGCGGTGTCTTGGCCAGTCCTGTACGTCGTTTCCGCGTGGACTTGCATCGCCTTCTTTCTCACCGGGCTGAACTCAAAGTCCAGCCGCGCGACCATCGCCGTGGCGGCGCTCGGCTCTTTTTGCGTAGCCAGTGCGATGTTCTTGATTCTGGAACTGTCGCAACCTTACACCAGCAGCGTGCGCGTTTCTTCGGACGGCATAGACCGAGTCGGTCTCGAACTCGACAAGCCTTGAAGGAGCATCGCGTTAGCTTTCTCGCCGATGCCACGTGCGGTCGAATCGACGTCAATGAAGCCAACAGGTTACGCAGTGCAGAAATCGGGTGCATAAAGGTCCGCGCTCCCGCCCAGAGGATGCGTCCGGAGCGGCCGCCCGGTAGGTCCGCTTCACTGAAGGGTTTCGGACGCCGGCCCTTGGCAGGCGCGCTGGGCCGGGCGCTGGGGCCGGCGTCCGAAAGCCTCGTAAGGGGGAAACCGCGGGTAGGAAGAGGCGCGGATTGGCTGGGCGCGACCTATGGGGATTTGAAGGTCGCGGACGGATCGCCGATGTGGCGGCGGGGGCGAAAGGCGGTCGGCGTTGCCGTCGAGAGCGAACACGACGGGCCTTTTCGGGGGCGAGGATGCGAGCAGCGGGTATGGGAGCGGCGTCGGGAGAGCGTCCGCGGCGGTCGTGAGGACATCGGCTTGCTGCTCCGGCGCGTGGCTGGAGGCGCGGCGAGACGGGGTTGCGTGGGAATCGCGGCGACGGTCATGAGGTGTCGATCCTGATGCGGGTCGGCGACGGCGGGCGGCCGGGGCGCGCGCCTTCGAAGGTTTCGACGATGATCATCCGGCCGCCGCAACAGGGGCAGCGTCGCACAGGCGAAGCTGTTTCGGCTTGGCTGTTCGCCTCGGCGTGCGAGAGCTCAGATGTGGTCTTCGGCGCGGCGAGCGCTTGGCGGACGCGCTCGATGGTGCGCGCCCGAACCGTGCCGGCGAAGAGGCCGTAATGGCGGATGCGGTGGAAGCCGCTCGGCAGCACGTGCAGGAGAAAGCGGCGGATGTAGCGTCAGGGTAAGCCCTGGAAAGGAGGATGAACACGTGATCTGAAACCTTTCAATGCGATCCAGAGGGTTCAACTCCCTCCCGGCAAAGGCGAGCCAGCCAGCCGGAAGTGAGCCTTGCCGGGCTGACGGCAACGTCAGTCTGGAAGCGTAGGCAGCAGGTGCCGAAGCCGCGCATTAGCCTCGAAATGCTTTTCTTGTTGGAGCCTTCGCTGTCATTCGAGCGGGGGCAGCATCGACGAGACCGCCAATGGCCATGGGCTCGTCGGTCCGACCGGGGTCTTGGAGCGGGGCAGAGGCACGGGACGGATCGCCTGGGAACCTGAGAGATCCCGCTCATGCCCACGTGAGAGCGAGCCGGCAGTTTGGGCAGCCGGCTGAACAAGTGCCCGGGCCCGGGGCCGGTCCTCCACCGATCTGGGAGCGCCATGCGGCGAGCACGAACACTGGAGGGATCGCGTGGTGCTCGGAAGCGAACCAATAAGCGACCGGGATTGCGCGAGCGGGAAGTCGTAGCGCCTTCATAGTACCAACCACACGCGGGGAACTGGACCCACCGGGACCCGACTGAGGGAAGGGAGGCGCCACGGGACGAGAGCCGTTGGCGAGAAACACGGGAGAAGACCTTGAGCTTCGCAAACCTGTCCACGAAACGACAACGGATAGCTGCGCTGGCAAGAGCCAAGCGCGGAGCGGCGCTTTCCACGCTGCACCACGTCATCGACCTGGAATGGATGAAGGAGGCCTGGCGGCTCACCCGCAAGGATGGTGCTCCTGGCATCGACGGCATGACGGCGGTCGACTATGCGAAGAACCTGGAGGCCAACTTGCTTGACCTTCTCGGCCGCATCAAGTCGGGCCGCTATCAGGCACCGCCAGTGCGACGGGCATATATTCCCAAGGCGGATGGATCGCGTCGACCTCTCGGCCTTCCAACCCTCGAGGACAAGGTGGCCCAGCGGGCGATCGTCATGGTGCTGGAGGCCGTTTACGAGCAAGACTTCCTTACCTGCTCCTACGGCTTCCGGCCGGGACGGTCGGCGCATCAAGCCCTGCAAGATCTTCGCACGGGCTTCATGAGCCACGGACTGCGCTGGGTGTTGGACATCGACATCGTCAAGTATTTCGACTCAATTCCACACTCGCACCTGCGCGACTTTCTTGACAGACGGGTCACGGATGGTGTGATCCGAAGGATGATCGACAAATGGCTGAAGGCAGGAGTCCTGGAAGATGGGCTTCTGCGCCATGCGACCGAAGGCTCCCCGCAGGGCGGCGTGATCTCACCGATTCTCTCAAACATCTTCCTGCATCACGTGCTGGATGAATGGTTCGAGAGCGAGGTGCGTTCACGGCTCGCAGGGAACAGCGCCCTTGTCCGATTCGCCGACGATGCCGTTATGGCGTTCGCGTACTTCCGCGACGCCAAGCGAGTCCTCCGCGTTCTGGGCAAGCGGCTTCATCGGTATGGGCTAACGCTGCATCCCGAGAAGAACTCGGTTCGTCGATTTTCGCTTCAACAACTCGGATGGGTCTCCTCCGGAGACGGAGGGAACCTCGTTCACTTTTCTCGGCTTTTGCCACGTATGGGGCAAGACCAGGAGGGGTGGCAAAGCGGTGCGGCAAGTGACGGCGAAGAACCGCTACGCCCGCGCCCTGGCGGCGGTCACCGACTGGTGCCGGACCAACCGGCATCGGCCGATCAAGGATCAGCACGCCCATTTGAGCGCGATGATGCGAGGCCACTACGCCTACTACGGCGTCTCTGGCAACTATCGACGACTGAGCTGGTATGCCAACGAGGTCGCGAGCATCTGGAAGAAATGGCTATCGCGACGAGACCGCCGCAAACGGTTCCTCTGGAGCCGCTTTAGCGATCTATTGAAACGATATCCATTGCCAGCGGCTCGGATTGTCCATCGCTACACCACCATGAGCGAAGCACGCCCGTGAAGAACCGGATGCGGGAATTCTGCACGTCCGGGTCTGCGAGGGGTGAGGACAGCAATGTCCTCACCTACTCGGCAACTCGGCGGCGTCGAGCGTCATGGTTTTGAGCCGGTCGCGTCCTTTGATGCGGTAGTCCTTCCATTTGAAGGTGACGCCCGCCTCGTCGAGCGCGATGAGTCGGGCGTTCGAGATGGCGACGCGGTGGGTATAGCGGGCGAGATAGGCGAGCACGGCTTTCGGTCCGGCGAACGGCTTCTTCCCGTAGACGACCCACTCGGAGCGGCGCAACGGCGCGAGGGCGGCGTCGAAGGCGCGCTGGTCGGCGAGCGGGGCGAGGTCGCCGAAGAAGACGAGCCGGCCGGCCGCATGCAGGGCTGTGAGGCCTTCGAGGAAGAGGCGGCGGAACAGGCGCGAGAGCACGCGCACCGGCAGGAAGAAGCCGGGCTTGCAGGCGATCCAGCGCGACCCGTCCGGCGACAGGCCGCCGCCGGGAACGATGACGTGGACATGCGGGTGATGGGTCAGCGCCGAGCCCCAGGTATGGAGGACGGCGGTGAGGCCGATGCGCGCGCCCAGATGCTTCGGGTCGGCGGCGATCGTGGTCAGCGTCTCGGCGGCGGTCCGGAACAGAAGGTCGTAGACGGCCGCTTTGGTCTGGAACGCGATCGCGCCGATCGAAGCCGGCAGGGTGAAGACGACGTGGTAGTAGGGAACTGGCAGCAGCTCCGCCTCACGGTCTTCGAGCCACTGCCTGGCCGCCGCCCCCTGACACTTGGGGCAGTGGCGGTTGCGGCAGGAATTGTAGGCCACGCGTTCGTGCGCGCAGTCCTCGCAGCGCTCGACATGTCCGCCGAGCGCGGCTGTGCGACAGGTCTCGATCGCCGACATCACTTTCAACTGGGCGAGGCTCACGTGGCCTTCGTTGGCCTCACGCCACGCCGGCCCATGGGCGCGAAAGACCTCGGCGACCTCCAGGCGGGGCCGCGCCATGCGGCCGCGGTCAGGCGGGCGGCTTTCGCTTCGTCAGGTTGACGCCCAGCCGCTCCAGCGGGCTCTTGACGTCGCGGATCGTATTGATGGCGACGCGGGTGTAGAGCGCGGTCGTCTCCAGCTTGGCGTGTCCGAGCAGAACCTGGATCACCCGAATGTCGACGTTCTGTTCGAGCAGATGGGTAGCGATCCCCGGGTCAAAGCCCGGGGATGCCGCAACGTATGCGGCGACACGCGCTTGGCGATCCCCGCCGCCTGCGCCGCGGCGTGGACCACGCGCACCATTTGGCGGGCCGACATCGGGTTGACCGGGTTCTGGCCCGGAAACAACCATGCCCGCGGCCTGGCCGCATGCCACCATTCGCGCAACAGTTCGAGCAGTTGCGGCGACAGCATCACATCGCGATCCCGCTGTCCCTTGCCCTGCTCGACCCTGAGCATCATGCGCTGGCTGTCAATGTCGGACACCTTCAGGTTCGCGACCTCAGACACCCGCAGGCCCGCGCCGTAGGCGACGCTGAGCGCCGCCTTGTACTTGAGGCCCGGCGCGGCTTCGAGCAGACGCGCCACTTCCTCCTCGCTCAGCACCACCGGCGCCTTGCGCGGCCGCTGTACGGGCGCCAGATGCCGGACGAGGTCGGGCTTTTCCAGCGTGATCTTGAAGAAGAACCGCAGCGCCGTGCAGGCCAGGTTGATGGTCGCCGGGCCAATATGCTGCTTGGCCAGATGCAACTGATAGCGGCGAACGTCCTCGGCGGACGCCTTGTCCGGCGACCGACCGAGGAAAACCGTGAAGTTCTTCACGGCCCGAACGTAGTCCCTCTGGGTGTCCTCGCCGAACCGGCGCGCCGTCATGTCGTCGATCATGCGCTGGCGCAGAGGGCTGATGGGCTTCGAGTTGTCGGGCATCGCGAAACCTCCTGTCTCGCATGGGGTTGAACCCCACGATCTTGAGACAGACCCAGGCCTTCGCGCTTCTCCTCAGCCCACTGGTCTCCGCCGCCCCTCGCCACCCCAACCGCGCGAGCGGTTTAGTCCAAACGTCGAGTCCGGCCGTTGAATCGCTCGCGACGAACTCCCGCTCTGGGCGGACTGAGGCTTCCCTGACGCCACTTGTGCGCCCGACATCCCGCCTGTCCCCGACGTTCGGCCAACTGTCGCTCTCAGCTCCCGTCGTTCGGCCGACATCCGCTTTTCTTGTTTTCGGGCTGTTCGCTTCTGGACCTCGCCTTTCGCCAGCAGTCCCCTCGCCGCGCTGCCTCCGCCTCCCGTAACGCCCTGACAGACTGCGTGTTCTCGGCCCTCGGCGGCAAAGTATTTTGAAAAACAGAATTATATGTTATCTTCTTTCTCATCAGTCAAACAAGCCGCCCCGGGCGGCGGGCGAGGACGGGATGGACGAGAGGACCAGGGGACAGACGACCACATTCACCCGGGCGGCGCGGACGCGGCGCATGCTGGACCGGCTGCGCGAAGGCTGGGGCTATCGCGACGTCGCTCGCGCGGAGGGGCTTTCGGACCGGCGCGTCCGCCAGATCGTCGCGGCGCACGTGAAGCGCCGCGAACCGGTCGAGGCGGAGACCCACGCCGCCCTGCAGATCGAGCGGCTGGGCTTCGCCGTGAAAGTCGCGGGCGAGGCGCTGGCCAAGGGCGACATTCGGGCGATCGCCCCATTCATCAAGGCGATCGACCGGCTCGACGCCTATCAGACGCGCGCCTGCAAGACCGCGCCATCGCCGCGGTCGCAAGAGGCCGACGCGCTCGTCGTCAAGGCGCTCGTCGACCGGCTGAGGCGCGAGGCCAGCTCCGAAGCGGCGCCCGCCCTTGAGGCCGAGCCCTCCCCGCCGCCGATCGAGCCGGGCAGTACCTTCGCCGCCGCCCCGCCGCCCCTCGCCGCGACAGAGCCTGCCCCGCCTCTCGCCGAGCCGGATGGCCTGCTCGCCGCCGCGACGCCGCCCATCGCCACGGCTGAGCCCGCCCCGCCTCTCGCCGAGCCAGATCGCCCCCTCGCCACAGCGACGCCGCCCGTCGCCTTGGCGGAGCCTTCTCCACCGCCCGCCGGGTCAGACGGCCCCCTCAACGTCGCGGCGCCGCCCGCCGTCGAGGCTGAGCCCAACCCGCCGTCCGCCTCGGCGCCGGTCGCCCCGCCTTTCGCACGGCCGAACATGTCGAACTTCGCGATGTCGAATATTGACCCCTTCTTCTGGCGCTAAGCCCTTGATAAGTCCCGATTCCGGGAAATTTCTTGCAACTTTTGGAAAGAAATGGAAGCTTTTTGAACGCCCCCGCGGAAAGAAAGTGAAGCTTTTGGAAGCGAATTGAAGGAAACGGAAATCGCGACAACCCTCGGCTGAAAGGGCGCCAGTCTCGCGACCGGGCAGACGCGCAAGCGGGGGGAAGGGACGTTTCCCGGCATGCGACGAGCGCCCGGAAAATCCGCCGCAAAGCCTTGAAAAGGTTGAATTCGCGCCCGGGAACTTTTTGCTCGGCCAAAGCATCGGCGCCCGGCGCCCGGATGTCCGAGCCATTCTCAACGGCCCGGAATCGAAAGGCCCGCGGGGATCGCTCCCCGCGGGCCTCAACGCCTGCGCCCAAAGAGGGCGTGCGTTTACCTCTTCTGCTCGCGCGCCTTCAGCGCCGCGCCGAGGATGTCGCCGAGCGAGGCGCCCGAGTCGGCCGAGCCGTACTGGGCGATCGCCTCCTTCTCTTCGGCGACTTCCAACGCCTTGATCGAGACGGCGATCTTGTGGGCGCGCCGGTCGAGCTGAATGACGCGGGCGTCCACCTTCTCGCCGACCGAGAAGCGCTCGGGGCGCTGGTCGCCGCGGTCGCGGGCAAGCTCGCTGCGCTTGATGAAGGTCGTCAGATCCGTGCCGGCGATCTTCACTTCGAGGCCGCCGTCCTTGACCTCGATCACCTCGCAGGTCACGACGCCGCCCTTGCGCAGATCGCCCTCGCCCTCTTCGCCGACCTTGCGGGCGGAGAACGGGTCGGAAGCGAGTTGCTTGATGCCGATGGCAATGCGCTCCTTCTCGACGTCGACGTCGAGAACCTTGGCGTGCACCTTGTCGCCCTTCTTGTATTCCTCGATCGCCTGCTCGCCCGGACGCGTCCAGTCGAGGTCGGAGAGGTGGACCATGCCGTCGACATCGCCGTCGAGGCCGATGAACAGGCCGAACTCGGTCTTGTTCTTGACCTCGCCCTCGACCGCCGAACCGACCGGATGCTTCTCGAGGAAGGCCTCCCACGGGTTCTGCAGGGTCTGCTTGAGGCCGAGCGAGATGCGGCGCTTGGCGGAGTCGACCTCGAGCACCTGCACCTCGACCTCCTGGCTGGTCGAAACGATCTTGCCGGGATGGACGTTCTTCTTGGTCCAGGACATTTCGGAGACGTGGATCAGTCCCTCGATGCCCGGCTCGAGCTCGACGAACGCGCCGTAGTCGGCGATGTTCGTCACCCGGCCCTTCAGCTTCTGGCCGACGCTGTAGCGGGTCTCGATGTTCGACCACGGGTCTTCCTGCAGCTGCTTCATGCCGAGCGAGATGCGGTGGGTCTCGTGGTTGATCTTGATGATCCGGACCTTGACCTGCTGGCCGATGGTCAGCACTTCGCTCGGATGGTTGACGCGCCGCCAGGCAATGTCGGTGACGTGCAGGAGGCCGTCGATGCCGCCGAGATCGACGAACGCGCCGTAGTCGGTGAGGTTCTTGACGGTGCCGTCGACCACCTGGCCCTCGGCGAGGTTGGCGACGATCTCGTGGCGCTGCTCCGCCCGGCTCTCCTCGAGCACAGTGCGGCGCGACACGACAATGTTGCCGCGCCGGCGGTCCATCTTGAGGATCTGGAACGGCTGCGGAACGTTCATCAGCGGGGCGACGTCGCGCACCGGCCGGATGTCGACCTGGCTGCGCGGCAGGAAGGCCACCGCTCCGTCAAGGTCGACGGTGAAGCCGCCCTTGACCTGGTTGAAAATGACTCCCTCGACCTTCTCGCCCTTCTCGAAGGCCTGCTCGAGCTTGACCCAGCTCTCCTCGCGGCGGGCCTTGTCGCGCGATAGCACGGCCTCGCCGAGCGCGTTCTCGATCCGCTCGAGATAGACCTCGACTTCGTCGCCCACGCCGGGGGCCGGATCGCGGCCGTGATTGGTGAATTCCTTGAGGGCGACGCGGCCCTCGGTCTTCAGGCCGACGTCGATGACGGCCATGTCCTTTTCGATCGCGACCACGCGGCCCTTGACGACCGAGCCCTCGAAGGCCTCCTCATCGCCATAGGTCTCGTTGAGAAGCGCGGTAAAGTCCTCGCGCGAGGGCGCGTGGGTTTGAGTTTGCGACATTGGTTCTCCTAAAGAGGTCCGTTTCGGACCGGCGCCGGCGGTTGGGTTCGCGTTGACGATCAGGCGCCCTTTCGCCGGGAAGGTCTCGCGACCCTCTCACCGCTCAAAAAGCGGGCCGGCGCAAGGGCCGGCGACAGAACGCCCGGGGTTTGCCGCAATATGGGAAGCCCACGCGGCGCGCGCCAGCCGCTAGCACAAAAAGACCGGCCGGAGCAAGGAGGAAAGCCGGCAAATCGCGCCGGAAGCGCGCCGCGACGGACGACGCCAGGGCGCGCCCGCCGCGCCGGACCTCACCCCTCCTCGACGTCGGTGTCCGGCCGGTCGCCGCCCTTCGCCGTCTCGACATGCCAGCGGCCCTGCGAGTCCTCGTAGGAAATGTCTGCCGTCTCACCGCCGACACGTTGTTCGGCCGCCGCCCGCTCGGCGGCAGCACGAGCAAGATCGTGGCTCGGAAAGGTCTCCGAAATGACGTCGCCGGCGCGGTAGGCCCAGCCGCCGTCGTGTTCGATGATGTGGTAGGTCACCTTGGGCATCCCAGTCCTCCTTCGCCGGCCATCGGCGGCGCTTCGCCGCCCGGGCGAATGGTGAAGCTGTTCAGCGAAACACGCCAGACCCCCGAAGCGATCCGCGCTGTCGCCGGCGCTTCGAGCCGCCCGCACACCACGATCTCGTCGATCTTGATGTCGCCGATGAGGCCGGTGGCGACGAAATCGATCGGGGCGGACGTCTTTTCCGTCGCCGTTAAGGCAGCGTAGGGCGAGAGCCCCTGCCTGACCACGCTGACGCTCACCTCGCCGTCCTTCGGCGCGGCCGCCCCCGGTTTCTCGAGCCGTCCCGGGCCAAGCGTGATGCGCCCGTCCGTGACGGTCGCCGCGAACGTCAGCGCCTGCCCCGGCTTCAACTCGAGGCTCAGGACCGGCGCCTCGGCGCGGGTGGCGCCGGGAAGACCGGCGAACGCGAGTATGACGGCGATCGCAGGCGTCCGAGCGAGCCGCCAGGTCGTCCGCGCCCTGTCCCAAGCCCGCAGATCCGCTAACGGTCGTTCGTCCCGCAGTGCGCGCATCGGTCGCCGCCAAGTCGTCCAAGTCGACGCCAGTCCTCACGCCGCGCTCCGCGCCGCTGACCTAGGGCGGCGCGCGGCCAAGGCCGCTTTCCACCCTCACAGTGGGATGTTTTCGTGCTTCTTCCAGGGATTTTCGAGCTTCTTGTTGCGCAGCATGTTGAGCACGCGCGACAGGCGCCGCCGCGTCGAATGCGGCATGATCACCTCGTCGATGTAGCCGCGCTCGGCGGCGATGAAGGGGGACAGGAAGGTTTCCTCGTATTCCTGCGTCTTTTCGGCGATGACGCCCGGATTGCTGATGTCGGACCTGAAGATGATCTCAACCGCGCCCTTGGCGCCCATGACGGCGATCTGCGCCGTCGGCCAGGCCAGGTTGATGTCCCCGCGCAAGTGCTTGGACGACATGACGTCGTAGGCGCCGCCGAAGGCCTTGCGGGTGATGACGGTCACCTTCGGCACGGTCGCCTCGGCGAAGGCGAACAGGAGCTTCGCGCCGTGCTTGATCAGCCCGCCGTATTCCTGCGCCGTTCCCGGCAGGAAGCCCGGGACGTCGACGAAGGTCACGATCGGGATGTTGAAGCAGTCGCAAAAGCGGACGAACCGCGCCCCTTTCCGCGAAGCGTCGGAGTCCAGCACGCCCGCCAGCGCCAGCGGCTGGTTGGCCACGATGCCGACCGTCGTTCCCTCGATGCGGATGAAGCCGGTGACGATGTTTTTCGCGTGCGCTTCCTGGATCTCGAAGAAATCGCCCTCGTCGGCGATCTTCAGGATCAATTCCTTGATGTCGTAGGGCTTGTTCGGGTTGTCCGGCACCAGCGTATCGAGCGACATATCCATGCGGTCCGGACTGTCGAAACTCGGCAGCACCGGCGGCTTCTCGAGGTTGGAGGCGGGCAGGAAGTCGATCAGCCGGCGCATCTGCAACAGCGCCTCAACGTCATTGTCGTAGGCGCGGTCGGCGATCGAGGACTTGGTCGTGTGCACCTGCGCGCCGCCGAGCTCCTCGGCGGTCACCGTCTCGTTGGTCACCGTCTTCACCACGTCCGGGCCGGTGACGAACATGTAGCTCGTGTCGCGCACCATGAAGATGAAGTCGGTCATCGCCGGCGAATAGACGTCGCCGCCGGCGCAGGGGCCCATGATCAGCGAAATCTGCGGGATCACCCCGGAGGCCAGCACGTTACGCTGAAACACGTCGCCATAGCCGCCGAGCGCCGCGACCCCCTCCTGGATGCGAGCCCCGCCGGCGTCGAAAAGACCGACGATCGGGGCGCGGTTCTTGACCGCCATGTCCTGGATCTTGGTGATCTTCTGCGCGTGCGCTTCGCTCAGCGACCCGCCGAAGACCGTGAAATCCTTGGCGAAAACATAGACAGTGCGGCCGTTGACCGTGCCCCAGCCGGTCACCACCCCGTCGCCGGGAATCTTGGTCGCTTCCATGCCGAAGTCGTCGCACCGGTGCTGGACGAACATGTCGAACTCCTCAAAGGAGTCGTGATCGAGCAGGAGCTCGATGCGCTCGCGCGCCGTGAGCTTGCCTTTGGCGTGCTGCGCCGCGATGCGCTGCTCGCCGCCCCCCAGGCGAGCGCGGGCGCGACGGGCGTCGAGACGGACGAGAATGTTCTTCACGGGACTTCTTGGCTCCAGGACCCTCGGTCGGGTCTGGATTAGCACGACACGCGCGGCGTCGGAACGGCGTCGGCGTTCGACATTCGCATGACGACCGGCAAGGTCGCCCTGAGGGCGAAACGGCAAGGTGAACCAAGCCGGCGCCAAGCGCATGCGGCGCCGGCGCCAAGTCCATGCCAACTCAAACCCTTGTTTATGCCAACTCTTTGCAAGAGCAGCCCATTGCCGTTTTGAGCCCTTTCAAGGGGTTGGATCGAGTGAACAGGGAAAATTTGCCAGGGATCTGGACGGACTCGGCGCCGGGACCGACCCGACATCATCCATTCCAGAAAGACAAGGCCCGCCTGCTTCTCCGGAGGGGAGCCGCCGTCGTCATCGGAGGGCGGCGTGCCGCCGCCCAAAGGCGCCCGAGACAGGCGCCCTCCGAGGGTTTTGCAGGGTCTCGAGGTCGCAGGGTCACACAGCCGCCGCCGTCGCACGCCGCGAGGCGCGATAGCCGGCGAAGCCGAGGCCGGCGAAGCCCAGGACCATCATGGCCCAGGTCGACGGCTCGGGAACGGCGACGACGGTGAAGCCGGTCACGAGGCCTGAGTTGTTCGAGACGGGAATGGTCATGCCCGAATACGCCCGACTGAAGTCGCCGCCGGAGGCGCCGTTGTACTCGAAACCCGGGCCGCCGGTGTAGGGAGTCTTTTCATCGATGTCGATCAGCAGATTGCCGTCAGCCTGATCGTAGCTGAACGGCGTCGACAGGGCGATGGTGAGCACGCCGTTATCGACAGCGCTGAGCTTCGCGTTATAGACAACCGTCTTGGTGGAACCGAAGTTCTGCGAGAGGTTCGTGCTGAGGCCGTTGACGGACTTCGAGGTGGTGGAAAGCGTGAATTTGATCACGCCCGTGTTGGGAACTCCACTCTCGTCATCCGCGTAGAACTCGAGATCGTCAATCGTGACGACGCCCCCGATCGCAACGCTCGAAAAGTCTTTGGACGCGTACACCTGCTGGTATTCCGGATATCCGGCCACGCTTCCGAACGGGATGTAGTTCACGCCGGTCGCCGGCGCGCCGATGACCGTCGTCGTCGTTGCCGCCGATGCCGGAGCGCACGCAAGAAACGGGAACGTCAGCAAAGCCCCTGCGATCGTTGTTGTTGTTTTGGAAATCATAATCACCCTCCTTCGCAACGAGCAGCCGCAAGCAGAGCGCCTGACATTCACACGGCGCCTGGCCAGCCCGTGCAACGGGAAAACAATATGTTAACCTTATAAACTTTTTAGGACACCGACGCTTAGCCTGGGCAGAGCTTTGCTCACGTTTGCGTGATCGGCGGTTACCCTTAGGAATAGGCTTGGAACATCAATGCCGCCGCCACCATTTTGCGCCAGCGCGCCGCCCGCCGCGCCATCGCCCCTCGTGGGCGCCCCAGCGCTCGATCTAAGAATCCTTGTCGATTTGGCAGACGCGCGGCGTTTCCTTGAGAAGGCTTAATTCAGCGGCCAAACTCCCGAAAGCCGCGCTGGCCCATGCGCTGTCCCGTTCCGGAAAGGCGTGAAACCCGCCGACAGGAACGGCGGCGGCGCGACGACTGGGAGGATGGCGCGCCGCCGTTTGCGCGCCTCGGGGTGCCATTCCAACGGGCTGCCACAGACGCGCCGGCCGGCGCCTGCGCGCGCAGGCGCCTGGCTTCAGGGCGCGCGGATCGCCGCCTCGAGCGCGTCCGCCGCCGCCTCCATCTCGCGCCAGCGCGCCGCCCGCCGCGCCATCGCCTCGTCGTCAGCGCCCCAGCGCTCGATCTGAAAATCCTCATCGATATGCGCGATGCGCCACGCCTCCGCCGCCGTGAGGCGGCCGCGCGCCACCGCAAGCGCCAGCACGGCGGAGCCGGTGAGCGTAGTGACCACGCTGAGCGCGGCCAGCGCCACCGGATCGTCGAACGCGGCGACGGCTGCGCGGACGGCCTCGATCGCCTCAGCCGGCTGCTCGACATGGATGATCCCGGCGGAGAGAGCGAACCGCGCCCCGAGCGCCTCCGCCGCCCAGTCGAGCACGGGATCGAAGGCCAAGCGCTGCCGCTCGGCAAGCGATTCCGGCGCCTCGGCGCGATAGCAGAGGAGGTCCGAGCCGGCGTAGCGGACGATCTCGGCCCGCGTCTCCTCCATCGTCTCGGCGACGCCGTCGACGGCGGAATTGACGAGCCGCGTCAGCGGCATTTCGGACGGGTCGACCGTCTCGCCCTGCCGCGCCCATTCGTCCGCGACTTTCCGCATCACCGCGCGGCGTCGCGCGGCGAGCGGCCGCTTGCCCGGCGTGCGCGCCGGCCGCCCGTCGAGCGTCAGCGTGTGCAGGCCGTCCGCCTCGCGGACGTCCGCTGTCGTGTAGAACCGTTTGATCGGCGCCGGGCGCATGCCCGCTTGGGCCGCCCGCATCGGATCGCCGGGCAGGTTGTTACGCATCGGGCGCGTCCTCGATCGGGTCGTGCGCGGGCGGCTCGAAGCCGAACATGGCGAAGCTCGCTTTCATGTGCTCCGGCAGCGGCGCGGTCACGTCGATAACGCCGCCGCGCGGATGCGGCAGGATCAGCCGGCGGGCGAGCAGATGCAGCTTGGGCTCGATCCCCGGCGGCACGGCGCGCAGCGGGTCGCTGCGGGCGGGGTCGTTGGCCGCCTTGCGGTTGTATTTCGGGTCGCCGACGATCGGATGGCCGATCGCCTCGCAATGGGCGCGGAGCTGGTGGGTGCGGCCGGTGATCGGCCGCATCGACAGCCAGGCAAGCCGCGGCGTCACCTTGTCGACCACGGCGTAGAGGGTCAGCGAATGCTGGGCGTCGGGGTCCCCGTGCTTGGCCACCCGCATTCGTTCCAGGTCCGCCCTGCCCGCCGCCTTCGCCCCGCGCTCGTCGCCCATCGCCTCGCCCTTGGCAAGGAACATCGAGATGCGCCCTTGCGCCGGTTTCGGCACGCCCTCGACCAGCGCCCAATAGATCTTCTTGGCTTGGCGTGAGCGGAAAATCTCGCCGAGTTCGGCCGCCATCTTGCGCGATTTCGCCAGCAGGAGCACCCCCGACGTGTCGCGGTCGAGCCGATGGACCAGCACCGGCCGCGTCCCGTCCTTGGCCGCGAGCGCCTCGAGCATGCCGTCGATGTGGCGCTTGGTGCCCGAGCCGCCCTGCACCGCGAGCCCGTAGGGCTTGTTCAGGACGATGACGTCCTTGTCCTCGTAGAGCGTCATCGCCCGGATTGCCTCGGCGTCCGCCGGGTCGACGCGCTTCTCGCCCGGCGCCGGCGCGGCCGGCAGCCGCAGCGGCGGCACCCGCACCGTCTGGCCGAGCTCGAGCCGGATCGAGACGTCAGCCCGCTTGCCAGCCACCCTCACCTCGCCCTTGCGCACGATCTTGTTGAGGTGAGACTGGGGCAGGTCGGGGAAACGGCGGCGGAACCAGCGGTCGAGCCGCATCCCGACCTCGTCCTCGCCGATCTCGTAGAGGGCGACTGTTTCGGATGCGGCGGCGGCCGGCGTCGCTTCGGGTTTGGCGGCGTTGCGCATGCGCGCCTCTTATCGCAGCGGCGAGAGAGGGGATAGGCCCGGCTGAGACCGAAGCGACGGCCAGCGCGTTGGAAGACTCGACAGGAGGCCGGCGCAAGGCGGACACTTGTCGAGAAACCTCGCATTCGGAGCCCCACAATGGCCGACCACTACCACGCTGTCGTCTGGATCGATCACGCTCAGGCGCGCGTCTTTCACTTTAACGTCGAGGAATCAGACAGGACCGTCATCCGTCCCGACCACGCGGTCCGCGACATCCATCACGGCGAAAAGCGGACGGGTCACCGGATCGCCGACGACCGCGCCTTCTTCGAAAAGGTCGCCGAGGCGATCGCCGACGCCGGCGCGATCCTGATCGTCGGTCCGGCGCAAGAGAAGGACGGATTTGCCAGGTTTTTGGCCGAAAAGCATCCGAAGATCCGGACGCATGTCGAGGCGGTCGAAAGCGCCGACCATCCGACCGATGGCGAGCTTCTCGACCACGCCCGCCGCTTCGTCAAAGCGGCCGACAGATTGCGGCCGCAGACATAACCCTTCGCCCCGCTTGCGGCGTTGTCGTAACACCTTCGTCATCCTGAGCTTGTCGAAGGATGATCCAGTGGGTGGGAACGTTGGTGCGCCCTGAAACGTCCTTCGACAAGCTCAGGACGAGGCGCGAAGGGGCGGCTAGGCAGTTACGGGAGACACTACATGCCCTACGAACTCTTCTACTGGCCCGGCATCCAGGGCCGCGGCGAATTCGTCCGCCTCGCGCTCGAGGACGCCGGCGCCGATTATGTCGACGTCGCCCGCGAACACGGCAGCGGGCGCGGCGTCAAGGCGATGATGGCGCTGATGGGCGAGCGGCCGTTCGCCCCCTTCGCGCCCCCCTTCCTGCGCGACGGCGACATTCTCGTCTCGCATGTCGCCAACATTCTGCTCCATCTCGGCCCGAAGCTCGGCCTCGCGCCGAGGGACGAGGCGCTGAGACTGTACGCCCATGGCCTTCAGCTGACGATCACGGATTTCGTCGCCGAGGTCCACGACACCCACCATCCGATCGCGACCGATCTCTATTACGAAGACCAGAAGGCGGAGGCGAAGGCGCGCGCCAAGGCGTTTCTCGACCATCGCGTCCCAAAATACCTGGGTTATTTCGAGCATTCGCTCGAGACCAATCCCGCCGGGACGGCGCACGCGGTCGGCGACGGGCTGACGACGGTGGACCTGTCGCTGTTCCAGCTCTGGGCCGGGATGGCCTACGCCTTCCCGCATGCCTTCGCCGACGCCGCCAAGCGATACCCGAAGCTGGCCGCGCTCGTCGCTGCAGTCGAGAAGCGCCCTAACATCGCCCGCTATCTCGCCTCGGACCGGCGCATTCCGTTCAACGAATCCGGAATCTTCCGGCATTACCCAGAACTCGACCGGCCGGCGAAGGGGCGGCGCTGATCGGCCTCCCCCTTAAGGGCGGCGAGAGCCGGACGCGTTGAGACGCGAAAAATCAGGCGCGCGGCTCGGCGGCGGCGGCGCCGCGCTCGCCCTCGGTTTCCTCTAGGCGCTCCACCAGCGCCTCGAAGCGCGCCTTGTCCTCATCGGGCAGGGAGCCGAACAATTCTTCCTCCAACGCGGCTGCTACGGCTGCGGCGCGCTGCAGAAGCGCCTCGCCCTTGGGCGTCAAGAGCAGCATGTGCTGCCGACGATCGGCGGGGCTGACCTTGCGCTCGACAAGGCCCCGCTTCTCCAGTCCATCGAGCAGCCCGACCATCTTTGGCGCGTACATGTTGAGCTGTCGGCTCAGCTCCATCTGCGACAGTCCATCGCCATCCGCGATGCAGGCCATCGTGCCGTAGCCGAGCGGCGTCAATTCGAGCGGCTGCAACGCGGCATTGGCGCGAGCCAAGACCATCTCGGCCAATCGAACGACATGACTGCCAAACCCACGATGCAAAGCAATCGGGGCATGCTTCCTCGCAGATTTAGGGTCCATCGCCATCCTTTTCTTGTCCCGCGGCTTGACAGAGCGGTCAAGGCGGAATAATCATTACTAATGGTAATCATTACCGTGGGAATTTAATATGGCGCGCGTTCTGGTCACCGGGGGCACGGGGTTCGTCGGCGCCCATTGTCTGGTCCAGCTGTTGGCGGCGGGGCATGAAACGCGCGCCACCGTGCGCGACCTGGCGCGCGAAAGCGTTGTGCGCGCAATGTTGTGTCAGGGGGGAGCCGACAAGGTGGGCGAACGTCTGACCCTGTTTCGCGCCGATCTCAACGCGGATGCGGGCTGGGCCGAAGCGGCGGCCGGTTGCGACTATGTGCTCCATGTCGCGTCGCCGTTTCCGAGCACTGTGCCCAAGGACGCGAACGTGTTGATCGCGCCGGCCCGAGACGGGGCGCTACGCGTGCTCAGGGCCGCGCGCGACGCCGGGGTCAAGCGCGTCGTGCTGACTTCGTCCTTTGCGGCCATCGGCTATGGCGCCAAGGGCCGGACGACCACGTTCACCGAGGAGGATTGGACGGATCTCAGCGATCCGAGCGTGCAGCCCTACCAGAAATCGAAGACGATCGCCGAACGGGCGGCTTGGGATTTCATCGCGCGGGAAGGGGGCGGACTGGAACTGGCCGTGGTCAATCCGGTCGGCGTTCTCGGGCCCGTCCTGGGACCAGATTATTCGACCTCGATCCTGATGGTGAAGCGTTTCTTGGACGGCTCCGTGCCGGGCTGCCCCGACATCTGGTTCGGCGCGGTCGACGCGCGTGACGTCGCCGATCTGCACCTCAAGGTCATGACCGACCCGGCCGCACGCGGCGAGCGGTTTCTCGCCACCGGCGGGGATTTCCTGAGCGCTGTTGAGATGGCCCAAATGCTCAAGGAGGGCGCCGGCGACGCCGCCCGCAAGGTCCCGACCCGCCGCCTGCCCAACTGGCTTATGCGCGTGGTCGCGTTGTTTGATCCCGAGGTCAGAGGGCTGACGCCGGAACTCGGCAAACGCAAGAACGCGTCGAATGACAAGGCGCGTCGCCTACTGGGCTGGGCGCCGCGGAGTCCGAGGGAAGCGATTCTCGCCACGGCCCGGAGTTTGTCGGAGCTTGGGCTTTTGAAGCCGGCTCGCTGATAGAAACGCCGGTCCAGGGCGCGACGCATGAGGACGAGACATGCGACGCCTCGACGGATCGAGACGTTCGCGGCGCGCTGAACCGCTTCACGACGCTACTGCGCCCCGAACACCACCCGGCCGGCGACCGCGTAAAGGATACAGGCCGAAGGTTTGAACGCAGCCGCGCATTCGTCCATGGTCTTGTCGATCGCCTGCCGCGCCGTCGCGCCCCCGCGCCAGAGCCACAGGCCGCTCGTCGTCACGGCGAAGGCGCGCGGACCCTCGGCGGAAAGATAAGTCGCCGCGGCGCCCCGCTTCGAGGCGGGCACGAACGGGAGCCGAGTGGCGTCGAAATCGCTCGGCTGGCTGGTCAGCATCGCCTGCGGCTCCGGTGCGGCGCTTGAGGTGGAACGCGCCTCGTAGCCGTTGACAGACAGGAGCGCGCACGGCCGTCCGGCCTGATATTCACAGACTTCCAAGGCCTGACGGGCGCTGTCGGAGGGGTTGTAGTCGGTCATCCCCTTCGGCGCGACATTCAGGGTCCAGGCGGATCCGTCGGGCGAGGCGACAAGGATCAGGCCCGCGAGGTCGCCGCTCTTGAACTTGGCCGCCGCCGAGGCGAAGGCGGCTTTCGCCTCGGCGGGAAGGTCGGCGACCCTGGCCGGATCGAAGGCCGCATCGCCGGTGCTGAGGTCCGGCAAGACATTGGTCGACTGCGCCGTCGCGACCGACGCGGCCGCCGTCGCGACGCCGACGACGGCGACCCTGATGAGCCTCAGCCCCGCTGGTTCCAACGCCCGCCTCGCATCGCCCCGCCCCGACCCGTCCCAGATTCCGGCCTCGCCTTAAAGCGCCGCCTGCCTGGCCACCAGTGCGCCCCTCGATTCTTATCCCCAAAACCGGTCGCTGTGCGAGAAGCGACGTTAGGGAACACTGCCGCTTGACTCGAACAATTAGGGAACATACAGTGCTCTTATCGTGATCACCAAGCCGTAGGAGGTCCTTATGCGTGAAGCCGCTCTCCTCACCCTGCGCGACGTCGCCGAACTCGCCTCGCTTGCCGCTTTCGTAACCATGATCGGACTCGCCGCGCGCGCATTCGGGGCGTAACGGCGGAGCTGTCCGCGCGGCCTCCCCTCATCCGGCCGCTGACGCAGCGCCTTCCCCTTGAAGGGGAAGGGAAATCCGAGCCGCGCGACCCCTTTCCGACGCCTACGCATCCGCGCATCTGGTGCGACCGCCTGATTTCAGCGCTTGTCGACAAACGATTTCTGAAACCGTAATTCTGTGGTATGTTTGTCCTCATAGAAAACTTCGCCCCGCGAGGGGCCGACGAGCGTGGACGGCGTGGACGGAGAAAGAGACGAGCGACGCGGACGACCGCCATTCGCCCGGGGCGCAAGGGAGCGCCGGACGAACGGCGCGTTGTAGGGCGCGGTCGATGACCGCGACGGCCGGGTCATCGACCCGGCCCACCAGCGCGGCGCTTCACGGTCTGCGGCCCGGAAGTTTTTTTCCGGTAACTGCCAAGCCGGCTGTCGTGTTGAGCATTTCTCGCCACTGGGGCGGCGGATGGATTGGTTCTGCTTCGAATGGGAGTGGAAGGGAAGCCCGGTGTCAGAGCTTCAGTTCGGCGGCGAGAGGCTCTGGGCCGAGGGTCAGGGCTTTGCGGATGTTGAGGCCCTGCTTTCTGGCCGACGAGATCACGGAGCGCAGGCTTGCGAAGTCGACGGCGCCTTGCAGGGTTCGGAAGCCGCCCGAGATTTTGATCTTCACCTTCATCATCCTCAAATCTTGTTCGGCAAGGTTGTTGGTGAAGGGAACGGTGAAGTCGGTGAGGAACCTGAGGGTCGCCTCCTTGAAGGTCTTGAACCGGATGAGGAGATTGTGAGCGGGCCGCTGCTTCTTGCGCTTTTTCGGGTTGGTCGAGGGATCGAAGGCCGGCAGGCTCCTGTGCAGGGCGAGGCCTTCCCGGACGGCGGCCCAATAGCGGTCCTCGAACGCCTTGATGGTTTCGGCGGGGAGTGCCGAGGCGCCCTGCGCTTTGGCCGTTCGCACGGCCTCGTCGGCGTCGAGAAGCGTCGCGCGCAGGGCCTCGGCCCAGGGCTCCTTGTCGAGTTCGCAAACCGCCTGAAGCTCGCGCAGGAGATGGGCGTTGCAGAAGGCGTGATCGACGGTTTCGAGGCTCAAATAGGCGCGCCAGTGGTCGTGGACCACGACGCCGCCCTCGAACTCGGGCACGGCCGAGCGGGGCTCGCCGGCGCGATAGAACGTGTGGGTCAGGGTCGAGGCGGTGTGCAGCCAGCGGGTGGCGCCGGCGATGCGCAAGCCCGTTTCGTCGAGGCAGCGCACCGGCGCTCCCGCCACGCATGCGCCGATGCCGCGGTGGACCGGCGCCAGCGCCTCGGCCTTGCGGCGTACCCAGGCCGCCACGCTCGCGCCGCAGGCCGCCGCCGCCCCGAACAGGTCCTGCAGGACCTGCGCGGTTCGTTCCTCGGGCACGAGCTGCTGGGCGTTGAGATAGACGGCCGCCGCCTTGACGCGCTCGCCATACTGGGCCGGCGAAACGACGCCCTCGGGGAACCCGGCGCGCGTCCTCAGGCCGCAAGCCGGGCAATCGTGGATCGCCGCGCGGTGCTCGGTCACGATCAGCGGCTTCTCCGGAAGATCGAAGACCTGCCGCTTCTCCTCGCCGATCTTCGAATCCGCCAGAAGCAGCGCCCGGCAATGCTCGCATACCTCGGCCGCGTGCTCGACGATCGCGTCGGGTTCGGCGACCTGACGCAGCGTGTCGCCGCGATGGCCTTTCTGGCCTCCGCTCGGCTTGCCCGAGCGCGTGCGCAGGCTCTTCAAGACCCGAGGCTTCTTCTTCAGCCCGTCGCTCGACGGCGGCTTGGAACTGTTGGAGCTGTCCAAGCCCAGACGTCGCCGAAGCTCGGCGTTCTCGGCCCGAAGCGCCTCGATCTCGCGTCTGAGCGAGTTGATCAGCTCCACGACTTCGGGCGGAAGGACCATTCCACCCTTGAGTCAGAAGTCCGCGCCCCTGTCTCGAAAAATCGCAGCGCCGCAATCAATCGTCCGTCCGGTGTGGCTTTTCGGACTCACCCCAGCTTGGCAGTTACCTTTTTCCTTTCACTCGTCCGTAACCCATTGATAAGTCACGATCCGCGGAAATTTTTTGCAACTTTTGGAAAGCAATGGAAACTTTTGGAGGCCGCCGCGGAAAGAAATTGAAGCTTTCGGAAGCCGTTTGAAGGAATCTGAAACCGCGCGGCCGGACCCGGGCCTCCCATGGGGCGCCAGGACGCCCGTCGCTAGACGGGCTATGGGACGGGCGTCCAAGCCTCGGGAAGCAGCCCGCGTCGGCGCATCGCCGATAGGCGTGCATGCTTGAGTCTCCCACGGGTAGAGGGCGGCGGCCGAAGGCTGCAGGGTGAGGGTCAACCGGCGCGACCTAACTTCATCTCGGTCCAAGGGCGCCCGTCAGCCTTTCCAGTGCACCGCCAGCCACACCGTCGGCCGGTGGGACGCGGTCCAGTCGACCCGATGCCTGAGGCCCGCCGGCAGCTCCAGCCAGTCGCCCGGGCGGAGAGTTCTGGGTCCCGCCTCGCCCTCGATGCTCAGGCCGGCCTCGCCCGCCAGCACGACCACCCATTCCGTCCAGTTCTGGTCGTACCAAAAGCCCTCCGGGCTCGCCTGGCCGGTCGAGACGATGCGCTCGACGACCGCGCCCGGCCGCTCGGCGAGCGTCGTCGCCTCCTCGTCCGCCTGCGCCGGCCGGACGCCCGCAAAGAAATTGCCGCACTTAATCATGCCTGGGCTTCGCTCTTGGCCGCCGGGGGAGCGCGCGGAACCCAGATCGCGCCTTCGCCGTCGCCGTGGGCGTCGGCCTCGCCGTTCAGCGCGGCGATGGCCATGGCGGCGCAGACGACCGCGTCCAGCTTGTCCTCGAAGGCCTTGAGCCGCCAGCCGCGCACGTCTCGCGCGGGGACGGGGAGCGCCGGCGCGACGCCGGCGATGCGATCGTCCAGCGCCGCGACGATGCGCGACCAGACCATGCGCAGTTTCCTATGGCGCTCGTCGACGGACAGGCCGGGCCAGTAGGTTGCGGTCTTGGCGGCCTTGTAAGGAAGCCGCTCCTTCTCGCCCATGAACTCGATCAGGGCTGCGTGGGGATAGACCTCGATTAGCCCGCGCGCCGGCGGCGCGACGCAGACCGGAAAGCCGAGCGCCGCAAAGCCGGCGCGAAGGTCGTCGCTGATCGGCCCCGGCCGCGTCGCGCTCGGCGAATGGACCGACGCCTTCCGCGCCCCGTAAATCCGGGAAATGACGTTGTCGCAGGCCCTGCGCCCGGCGATGGGGTTGGGCCCTAGCGGGATGTCGACCGCGATGCAGTCGGGCGACCGGCCGCAGAGCGTCTTGACGGCCCCGATCAGCGCGCCGGCGGCGGGCCGCGAGCCTCTCGGCCGTTCGTCCCCCGGAGCGACGCCTTGCGCCCGCGCCAGAACATCATCATACGACGCCTCGACCGCCGCGAGACGCCAGCCGCTTTCTGTCTCCGCCGCGAGCGCCACGCCGCTCGGCTCCCTGGCGGTCCACGCGGAGTCGAGGCCGAGGACGGCCCGCCGGACGTCCTTCAGCCCGCGCAAAGCCCTCATCCATTCCGAAAGGCGTAGGCGTAGCCGTTCAGGGCGGGGGCGCCGCCGAGATGGGCGTACAGAACTTTCGATCCCTTCGGGAAGAACCCTTTGCGCACGAGGTCGATCATCCCCTGCATCGATTTGCCCTCGTACACCGGGTCGGTGATCATGCCTTCGAGGCGAGCCGAAAGGCGGATCGCTTCCTTGGTCTCGGCGGAGGGAACACCGTAAAGCGGATAGGCGTAGTCCTCGATCAGCACCACGTCGTCGGCGGCGATCTCGCGGCCGAGTTCGACAAGCTTTGCCGTGCTGCGCGCGATGTCGAGGACCTGCGCCTTGGTCTTTTTCGGCGTGGCGGAGGCGTCGATCCCGATGACCTTCCGCTCGCGCCCGTCCTTGGCGAAGCCCACGACCATGCCCGCCTGGGTCGAGCCGGTGACCGTGCAGACGACGACATAATCGAAGGCGAAGCCGAGTTCGCGCTCCTGCGCCCTCACTTCCTCGGCAAAGCCGACGTAGCCCAGTCCGCCGTACTTGTGCACCGAGGCGCCGGCGGGGATGGCGTAAGGCCGGCCGCCGTTGGCCTCGACATCCTTCAGCGCCTCCTCCCAGCTCTTGCGGATGCCGATGTCAAAACCCTCGTCGACGAGGCGCACGTCGGCGCCCAGGATGCGACTGAGCATGATGTTGCCGACGCGGTCATACACCGCATCTTCATGCGGAACCCAGGCCTCCTGCACCAGCCGGCATTTCATCCCGATTTTGGCGGCGACCGCGGCGACCTGACGGGTATGGTTCGACTGCACGCCGCCGATCGAAACCAGCGTGTCGGCGTTGGTGGCGATCGCGTCGGGGATGATGTATTCGAGCTTGCGCAGCTTGTTGCCGCCGAAGGCGAGCCCGGAATTGCAGTCTTCCCGCTTGGCGAAGAGCTCGACCTGGCCGCCGAGATGCGCGGTCAGCCGCGACAACCTCTCTTTGTGCGTCGGTCCGAAGGTGAGCGGGTAGCGGGGGAACTTTGAGAGCATGCGCTGTGGGTCCTTCCGCTTGCGGCGCCGGGCGCACAGTAAGTATCCCCCGGCAAAGCCGGGGGCTTTAGGCCTTTAGCCGCTCAAAGCGGCTGTGTCGTCGCTGACGCGACTATTGGGGTTGTGGCCGCTCAAGGGAGCGGCGGAGGGAGGCGCTAACGCGGCTCCGAATACGTGGGCCACCTGAAGGTGGCTGTCACTTCCAGAGATTGAGTTGCTCCGGCCGCTGGTCTTCCTTCTCTTGGCTTTGGATGTATTCCCGGATCGCCTTTTCGTCACGACCGACCGTGCTCACAAAATACCCGCGCGCCCAGAAGCTTTGCCCCACGAAATTGCGCTTTCGTTCGCCGTACGTCCGCGCCAGATGGATAGCGCTCTTTCCCTTGATGTACCCGACCACGTTCGACACTGCGTATTTTGGTGGGATCGACAAAAGCATGTGAACATGGTCCGGGAGCAAATGCGCCTCTTCAACCTTCGCTTCCTTCTGAGCCGCGAGCTGACGAAAAACCTCGCCCAGCGGTTTCCTCAGCTCCTGAAACAGGAGTTTGCGCCGATATTTTGGGATGAAAACCACATGAAATTTGCAGTCCCACGTCGTGTGGTTTAGCGTCTCGTACTCGTCCATCGGTCCGGTTCCTTTCGTGTGAGTGGCTGCTCACGACCGAACCGGACCGGGGGACCCCCCGAAACGTCAAACTGCTACTGCCACCCCGGCAAAGCCGGGGGATCTCCTTTGGACTTTAGCATGGTCGCCGCAATTGGCCTCTGGTCCTTCTCTTCGTTGTTCGCTCTCGCCGGCCGGGCGCGATCAGTCGGTTCAGGTCGCCTCCAGCAAGCAATCTAGAGTTTGGGATAGCGCCTTGGAACGAAACTGAGAGAGCGAGAACTCGGAGATCCTGGCAAATTGCGTGTTGCTGCGAATTGATGCAGGCGTTTTTCTTGTGTAAAAATTGCATCACGTTCGGGTCGGGGCGCCGTCGGAAGCGAATGTGACAGTGGGGCCCATCAAGTCAGGTGAAACAATAGAAATCTTTTTCAGCTATTCTCACAGAGATGAGAAGATGCGGGGAAAGCTGGAAAAACACCTCAGCGCATTGCGGCGAGACAATGTCATTTCTGGGTGGCACGACCGCAAAATAATGCCTGGTACAGATTGGAAAGATCAAATCGATCAACACGTTGAAACATCGCACATAGTTTTATTATTAGTTAGCGCCGACTTTCTGAACTCTGATTATTGTTATGACATCGAAATGACGCGGGCGATAGCTCGGCACGACGCGGGTGTTGCGCGGGTGGTTCCGATCATCTTGCGCCCTTGTGATTGGCTGAAGACACCATTTGGCAAGCTC
Organism: uncultured Alphaproteobacteria bacterium; assembly: GCA_963822215.1. Taxonomy (GTDB): domain Bacteria; phylum Pseudomonadota; class Alphaproteobacteria; order Rhizobiales; family Beijerinckiaceae; genus Roseiarcus. The sequence continues at coordinate 388,052 of CAWGGX010000009.1, read as the reverse complement.
CAGGCCCTTCCGAGAGATGGCAAGCCAGTCTCCGATTGGGCTACGCAGGATCACGCCTTCAACGAGGTCGCGCGCGGTATCCGTCGACTGATCGAGCAGATGGATAGGGAGCCACAGGAGGATCGGGCTTCAACCAAACCGACGGCGCCGAAAAACAATACCTCTCCGGTCAAAGCCGCGCGTCTGATTCCAGAAACACGTGTGCAAGTTGCCACCGAAGTTGCCGAGAAGCTGGTGCGAATGCGGTTTATCAACGCGTGCATAAAATCTGACGAGGAAATGCTGGAAGACGAGTTGATGGACGAGTACCGCACGTTACAAGCAGAAATGGTTGAGATATTTCTTCCGCTTGTTAAACAGTTGGTGAAGGCTGGATTGCTGACGGTGGATATAAACATCGAAGACATCAAGGATATTCACAAACACTCCACGTTGTTCGGCGAACCGACGGGCGTTTTCGACAACGGAAACATTTGGATTGATACAGAATATGCGGGAGGTGGTCTTCGTAAACGCGGAAGATCGGGATTCGATGACACTTAACCTAAGAACGGCAATTGGCCGACCTGACGTTTTGGCGGTCTGCGATTTTTCGCGTTTTGGTTCAATCAACTGGGCCTGAGGCGGGGCGGCGCATGGGAGCCATGCGGCCGTTGAGGAACGCCTGGAAGGCCACGCGACAGGATCGCCCGCCAGGTTGCAGGCGGGTCAACGGCTCCGCATTCTTGGTCAGGCCTCTTAAGGAACGCGGCGACGGCCGCAAGCGCTTTGGCGGCGGGCTTCGCCTTGGCGTTTCAAAGCGCGCCGGCAACACCCCGCCGCTGCCCGCTCCGTTGCGCCAGCGCCCTCTCCATCCGATCCCTTGAGCGCGCGCACGGTAACGCGCTGATCGCTTTATTGTTTTCTGGCTTTTGCGACAAATTCTTCTGGAATCAGGAAGTCTATGCTATGTTGACTCTCATCGGGCGATCAGGCCGCAAGGGGCGCGGCGAAGCGAGAACGAAATGAACGAGGCGAGGCCGCTGACGGCGGCGGACACGAATTCAGCCGAGGCGGCGCGGACATGGGCGCGCCGCGGCGCGGCGCCCGTCGGGGCCGCCTCCGGCGATCGGCGCGCTCAAGAAGTTCTTTTCCGCCTCGTTCGGTAATCGGGGCAGATTTCGGGGCGGAAAGGGATCGTTAACGCAGGCTTGATTCAAGCCTGGGATGTCGCCTGAGCCGCTTGATTCGCTTGAACGCATGACGCCGACCGAGTTGATCGGTCTGGTTCGCAATTTGATTGCGGAGGTGGGGCGTTTGCGGGCGGAGAACGAGAAGCTGAGCGCAGCCCTTGCGCTGCAGCGGGTCGAGAGCCAGGCGTTGAAGGACGAGATCGCGCGGCTGAAGCATTTGCCGCCGCGTCCGCCGCTCAAGCCGTCGGGAATGGAGGAGGCGACGGAGCGGCCTGAGGGCCTGGCGGAGGACGAGACGAGCGCGTCGAAACGGCGGCGCGGCCCGGGCGTCTCCCGTCTTTCGATCGACCGGACGGTGACGCTGACGGTTGAAGCCCCGGCGGGCTCGCGCCACAAGGGCTACGAGGAGATCATCGTTCAAGACCTGACGCTGAAAGCCGAGGCGACTCTTTATCGGCGCGAGCGCTGGCTGACGCCGGGCGGCGACATGCTGACCGCGCCGCTCGATGCAGGCAACGTCGGCGGTTGCGGCCCCCATCTGCATCGCTTCGTGCTGATGCTGCATTTTCAAGGCCAGATGCCGTGCGAACGGATCGTGGAGCTCCTGGCTGGGCTTGGCCTGGCCATCTCCAAGCGGCAGGTGGTTCGGCTTCTGACCGCCAGACTGGACCGGTTCCGCGCCGAGGACGAGGCCGTGCTGCGGGCGGGGCTCGTCGGCGCGCCATTCGTCACCGTCGACGACACCGGGGCGCGCCACGCCGGCAAGGGCTGCTTCACCACCCACATCGGCTCCGACCGGTTCGCAGCCTTCCGCACCGGCCCAGGCAAATCGCGCCTGGCTTTCCTGGTCCGTCTGCTCGGCGGGGCGGCGCGCTATGTGGTCAACTCCGCGGCTGTCGCCTACATGCGCGCCGGCAACCTGCCGCAGACCGTCATCGACCGGCTCGCCGGCCATGCCCTGCAGGATTTTTGCTCGCACGAGGAATGGACGCGCCACTTGCGCGCGCTCGGCCTGGTCGATCTCAGGATCGCGCCCGATCCGGTGCGGGTGGCCAGCGAAGCGGCGCTTTGGGGCGCAATCGAAGCCGAAGGCCTGCTCGGCGGCGCGGTGATCGTGTCCGACGACGCCGGCCAGTTCCGCGTCGGCGAGCATGCGCTCTGTTGGGTCCACGCCGAGCGGCTCATCCACAAGCTCGTCCCCGCCAACGACAGGCAGCGCAACGCCATCGAAGTCGCCAGGCGGACGGTCTGGTGGCTCTATCGCCAGCTCAAAGACTATAAGCTCACCCCGGACCCCAGGCGAGCCGCGGAGCTGAGCGCCCGCTTCGACCGCATCTTCAAGCGCCGAACCGGCTACGCCACCCTCGACCGTCTGTTGAGACGCCTGCTCAGACGCAAGGACGAACTCTTGCGGGTGCTCGAGCGCCCGGACATCCCGCTCAACACCAACGCCTCCGAAAACGACATTCGCGCCTTCGTCACCAAGCGCAAAATCTCCGGCGGAACCGTCAGCGAAAAAGGCCGTCAGGCCCGCGACGCCATGCTCGGCCTCGCCAAGACCTGCAAGAAACTCAAAATTCCCTTCTTCGACTATCTCGGCGCCCGCCTCGGAATACCCGGACCCGCCGTCCCCCACCTCGCGACCCTCGTCCGCCCAGCTCCCGCCTGAACCGGCCCGCCCCGGAATCTGCCCCGGTTACCTCGTTCGCCCGTAACCCATTGATAAGTCCCGATTCGCGGAAATTTTTTGCAACTTTTGAAAATGAATGGAAATTTTTGGAAGCCCCCGCGGAAAGAAATTGAAGCTTTTGGAAGGGATCTGAAGGAAACGGAAACCCCGCAGTCGGGCGCGTTCGGACTCCGGTCGCGCAGCGGACAGTCGGCGACCAAGGCGCCAAAAAGTCCGCTCGCCTTGACGAAATGGATGAACAACGGCAGCTGCCCAAGCGGTGTCAATACGGCACAAATCACTGCTATATACAGTAAAATTGTTGCAGCTCCCTCGCCGCCCGGCCCGGGCGAATCGAAAATGGCGCCGCAACCTCTTGAAAAGGCTCAAAACCGAATCGAGAATGGCGTCGCCCCTCACGCCTGCGTCTGGAACCCCGCCTGCTCGACCCGGATCAGGGTCTCGACGGCGTCGTCGCCCATGCCGTGGGCGGTTTTGGCGAAGCCGCCGTCGCGGGCGTCGAAGCCGATGGCGACCCGGACATAGCAGGGGTCGGCGCAAATGCAGGCGGTCGGGTCGAAGGCCACCCAGCCGAGCTTCGGCACATGCGCCTCCGCCCAGCAATGCGCGCCCGGTTCGCCGCCCGCCTCCTCGGCGGCGCGGTAGCCGCTGACGAAACGCGCCGGCGCGTCGAGGAAGCGCGCACAGGCGATGAAGACATGGGCGAAGTCGCGCGCCTGGCCCCGCTGTAGCGCGAAGGCCTCCGCGGCCGAATCGGGATCGTCGGTCTGGAACGGATCGAAAGTCATGACCCGGTGAAGCTCGCCCATCAGGCGGTGGAGCGCATCGAGCGGATCGTCGGCGCCCGTCGCCGCCTCCTTCGCGAACGCGCGCAGCGCGCCGTTGACATGCGCGAGCGGACTGTCGCGCAGATACATCTCCACCGGCAGCCGCTCGACCGTGCCGCGCACCACGCCTGCGGAGTCGCTGGTCTCGATCTCGCCACTCGCCGTCACCGTCAGGCGCTCGATCGGCGCCCCGTGGTGCGAGAACGTGCTGACCATGTTGCCGTGCGCGTCCTCGGAGGACCTCAGCGCGCTGTCGATGTCGAGCGCGATGCGCCAGCCGAGCACGTACTGGCTGTCGAAGCCGCTCGGCGTGAGCCGCAGGGTCTGGATCAGCATCCGGGCCGGCGGCGCGAATCGATGAGTTATCTCGTGCAATATCCGGATCCGCATCGGCGCGCCCGCTCAGGTGAAGAGATACTGCTCGGAGATCGTGCTCGACAGCCCGGCGTTGTCCTCGATGAACGCCGTGATGAACTCGTGCAGGCCGCCCTGGAAGATCTGGGTCATGCTCGCGCGTTCCAGCTTGGCGTGCATCGCCCGCGCTTGACGTTGCGCGACGCCGCTGCGTCCGTCGTCGCGCGCCAGACTGTCGAGCGCGCGATCGATGCTCTCATAGCAGGAAATGAGTGAGCGCGGCATCGACCGCTTCAGAATCAGGAGATCGGCGATCAGCCAGGGCTTCACCCGGTCGCGATAGACCCAGTGATAGGCGGTGGCGGCCGACACCGCCCGCAGAATGGCGACCCACTGGAAATAGTCGAGCGTGCCGCCGACCGGCTCGCTCGAGGGCAGCAGCAGGTGATATTTGACGTCGAGCAGGCGGGCGGTGTTGTCGGCGCGCTCGATGAAGATGCCCAGCCGGTTGAACCAGTAAGCGTCGTTGCGCAACATCGTGCGATAGCAGGAGCCGTCGAAGTCGAGCGACGCCTTCTTGACGTAGTCGAGGAACCTGGTGAGGGCGAGACGATCCATCGGCTGGGAGAAGCGGTGGCTCGCCTCGAAGCGCTTGAGCTCGAGCCAGGCGTCGTTGATCGCCGTCCAGGTCTCGGCGGTGAGCGCCGTGCGCACCGCCCGTCCGGACGTCCGCGCGTTCTCCAGGCAATTGCAGATCGATGAAGGGTTGGTCCGGTCGAAGGTGAGGTATTCGACCGCCCTTTCCTCGTCGAGTTCGCCGCGCTCGGCGATGAAGCTGTCGTAGGCGCCGGCGGCGTTGAGCGCGCCTTCCCACTCGCCGGTCTGCTCGCCCTCGGTCTTGGGCAGATATTCGAGCCTCAGCGTCGCCTCGATGGTGCGGGCGATGTAATCGGCGCGCTCCATCGAGCGGGCGAGCCAGAACAGGTTGTCGGCGGTGCGGGCGAGCATCAGCGTCAGGCCTCGTCCTCGATGTCGTCGACGATCCAAGTGTCCTTGGTGCCGCCGCCCTGGCTCGAATTGACCACCAGCGACCCCTCCTTCAGCGCCACCCGCGTCAGTCCCCCCGGGACGATGCGCACGGCGTCCGCGCCCGACAGGATGAACGGCCTCAGATCGACGTGGCGTGGCGAGACGCCGGCGTCGAACGAGGACGGGCAGGTCGAGAGCGCCAGCGTCGGCTGGGCGATGTAATTGGCGGGATCGGCCTTGATCTTGGCGGCGAACTGCTCGCGCTGGCTGGCGGTCGCGTGCGGGCCGACCAGCATGCCGTATCCACCGGAACCGTTGACCTCCTTCACCACCAGCTGGTCGAGCCGTTCGATCACGTATTTGTATCCGTCGGGCTCACGACAGCGGTAGGTCGGCACGTTCTTCAGCAAAGGCTCTTCGGACATGTAGAAACGGATCAGGTCGGGGACGTAGGTGTAGATCGCCTTGTCGTCGGCGACGCCGGTGCCGATTGCATTCGCAATCGTCACATTGCCCGCCAAATAGGCGCCCACCAGGCCCGGGACGCCGAGCACGGAGTCCGGATTGAACACCAGAGGGTCGAGGAAATCGTCGTCGACCCGGCGGTAGATGACGTCGACCCGGCGGGGCCCGAGCGTTGTGCGCATAAACACCTGATCGTCCTCGACGAACAGGTCGCGGCCCTCGACCAACTCGACCCCGAGCTTGTCGGCGAGGAACGAGTGCTCGTAATAGGCGGAATTATAGAGGCCGGGCGTCAGGATGACGATCGTCGCGTCGGCGCGATCGTCGCGCGGCGCGACCGAGCGCAGGCAGGCGAGCAGTTCGTCCGGATAATCATCGACCGGCGCGACTTTGTGGCGGGCGAACAGGTCCGGCAGCAGACGCATCGTCACTTCCCGGTTCTCCAGCATGTAGGAGACGCCGGAGGGCGTGCGCGCGTTGTCCTCGAGGACGTAAAACGACTCGTCGTCGACGCGGACGATGTCGATGCCGGCGATATGGACCCAGATGTCGTGCGGCGCGCTGTGGCCGATCATCTCCGGCCGGTAGTACGCGTTGCGAAGGACCAGTTCCGGCGGGACGATCCCTTCCTTGAGAGCCTTGCGCTCGCCGTACACGTCCTTGAGGAACAGGTTCAGCGCCTTGACCCGTTGGGTGAGGCCCGCCTCGAGCTTCCGCCATTCGGCGCGGGAGATGAGCCGGGGCACGATGTCGAACGGGATCAACCGCTCGGCGGCGTCCTTGTCGCCGTAAACGCCGAAGGTGATGCCGATGCGACGGAACATATATTCGGCCTGGGCGCGGCGCGAGGCCAGCAGGTCGACCGGAGACTCATCAAGCCATCGCGCCACCTTGCCGTACAGCGCACGCACCGGCTCGCCTGCACGCCCCATCTCGTCGAACGCCGCAACCCCCGTCATGCCTCTACCCGTTCCTCATGCGGCGGATGACCCGTCGCCTGCCATTTTACTCGCAACTTCCGTGCCGAGGGCGAGGCCCAAGGCCTCCGCGCCCGATAAAGCCCGCTCGGCCGGAACCGCACAAAAATCGGCCGAAGTCCTGAGCGACTCGGCGAGCATGAGCCGGAAATCATCGCGGGTTACGGCGACCGCGCCGAGGCTCGCCAGATGCTCGGTAAGGAACTGGGTGTCGAGCAGCCGGTAGCCGCCGGCCCTGAGCCGGGCGACGAGATGCACAAGCGCTGCCTTGGAGGCGTCGCGGGCGCGGTGGAACATGCTCTCGCCGAAGAAAACGCTGCGCAGGCTCACCCCATAAAGTCCGCCGACCAGCGCGCCCTCTTCGTAAACCTCAACCGAATGCGCGTGGCCGATGTCGTGCAGCCCGCCATAGAGCCGGAGGATTTCGTCGTTGATCCAGGTCGAGTCCCGTTCGGCGCAGGCGCGCATCACCGCGCGAAAGTCGCGATCGGCGACAACCTGAAACCGGTCCGAGCGCACGGTCTTGGCGAGGCTCTTCGACACGATGAGGCCGTCGAGCGGAAAGACGCCCCGCTGCTGCGGCTCGACCCAGAAGAGTTCGCTCGCCTCCCGGCTCTCCGCCATCGGGAAGACGCCGATCGAATAGGCCCGGAGCAGAACGTCCGCCGTCAGCTCGAATTTGCGCGGACCGGATTTCATGGGCGGATGGTGAAACGACTGTCGCGCGTCGTCAAGCCGAGGCGCGGGAGGAGGGCGTTCCTTGCGAAGCCAACCGCCCAATCGTCAAAATCATCGCACGCCGGGGCCGATGCGCGGGAACATTTGTCGCCGCTGTCAATTGAGGTAGCGGCACGAATTTCCGAGAGGACCACAATGATGAACAAAATCGGAATGCTCCTGGCTTGCGCGACGATCGCGCTGCCGTCTCTTGCGTTTGCGGATGGAAACGGGGCCTTGACCGGAGCGGCCGGCGGCGCGGTCGCCGGGGCGGTCGTCGGCGGGCCGGTCGGCGCGGCCGTTGGCGGCGCGGCGGGCGCGATCATCGGCGGCACGGCGAGCGGGCCGGACCGAACGGTCGTCGTCAACCCGCCGGTCGCACCCGGCCCCGTCGTCCCGTGCAACACCCGCACCACGCAGACGACGGACAACACCGGTTACAGCAGCACGACTCAGACGTCCAACTGCCCCTGAACTCGGCGCCCGCGACGGCGATCAGACTGCGCGGCGACCTGAGGGTGGTCGAGGGCGTCGGCCGCCTCGAAGAAACCTTGGAGACAAACCATCATGCCCGGCAACCTCATCTACTATGCGCTGATCCTGATCGTCGTCGCGATTGTCGCGGCGCTGCTTGGGTTCGGCGGCGTCGCCTCGACCGCCATGAGCGGCGCTCATCTCTTCATCTGGATCGCGGTCGTGCTCATCGTCGTCGGCCTGATCTTCGCGCTCATGCGAAGAGTGTAGGCGAACTTTGTAGCCGCGCTCGCTGAGCGCGGAGGGCGCGGTCGCTGAGCGGACGCGGCCAGCGACTGCGCTTACAGGTCGCCGGCCCCGCCTTATAGCGCGGCGGGACAATCCGTCCCTAGCCGCGTCCGGCCAAACCCGCTAAGGTCCCCGCGCGACGGTTCCCTTCGGGGATCAAAAGGGAACGCGGTGGGGGCGGCGACGCCCGAGGCCGCGGCTGCCCCCGCAACTGTCAGCGGCGAGCCTGCCGCCCCGCAGATCGGCCACTGGGGAAACCTGGGAAGGCCGGCGGCAGGCGAAAACCCGCGAGCCAGGAGACCTGCCGGCGCGGCGCGGCTATGCGCTCTTCGGCCAACCTTGTCCGGTTGGGGTCGCGGGCGTTCTGCGTCAACGCAAACGCCAACGCATGCGAGGGCGCCATGCCTGGACCTGTCTCCGGTAACTTCGTGTCTCAGATCTGGAAGGAAAGCGACCCGGCCGTTCGCGGTCGCCTGACCGCGCTGTACGCGCTTCTCTTCGGCGCCAACATCGCGGTATGGATCTGGGCTTACTTCGCCCTGCACGACAACGCGGTTCTGTTCGGCACGGCGTTCCTCGCCTACACGTTCGGCCTGCGCCACGCCGTCGACGCCGACCATATCGCGGCGATCGACAATTCGACCCGCAAGCTCATGCAGCAGGGCCAGCGGCCAGTCGGCGTCGGCCTCTTCTTTTCGCTCGGCCACTCGCTGGTGGTCCTGCTGCTGGCGATCGCCGTTGGCTTCGCAGCGTCCCGGGTCACCGGCCGATTCGACAGCCTCAAGGCGTTCGGCGACATTTTCGGCACGCTCGCCTCTGCGTTGTTCCTGTTCCTGCTGGCCGCGTTCAACATTGTGGTGATGATTTCGGTCTGGCGCACGTTCCGGGCGGTCAAGCGCGGCGAGCGCTACTCGGAGGAGGATTTCGACATCCTGCTCAACAACCGTGGCTTCCTCGCGCGCCTGTTCAGGCCGCTGTTCGGCCTCGTCAGCAAAAGCTGGCACCTTTTTCCGATCGGCTTCCTCTTCGGCCTCGGCTTCGACACCGCGACCGAGGTGGCCCTCTTCGGCATCTCCGCAACTCAGGCCGCAAACGGCGCGTCGTTCGGTATGCTGCTGGTCTTTCCCGCCCTATTCACCGCCGGTATGACGCTGATCGACACAACCGACGGCGTGTTGATGCTCGGCGCCTACGGCTGGGCGTTCATGAAGCCGATGCGCAAGCTCTTCTACAACCTCACCATCACCGCCGTGTCGGTCGTCGTCGCGGTGCTGATCGGCGGGATCGAGACGCTTGGGCTGATCGGCGACACTTTCAAGCTCGAGGGCCCGTTCTGGGACGCGATCGGCGCGCTGAACGACAATTTCGGCGTGCTTGGCTACCTCATTATCGGGGTATTCGCCCTGAGCTGGCTCATCTCGGTCGTGATCTATCGCGCCAACGGCTACGACGCCATCGAGGTCAAGGCGTAGGCGGCGCCATGCGGCCTCCGTCGCGTCATCGCGACGGGCTCGGCGACCGGCGACGCCAGTTGTCGGGATCAGACACGCGCAGCGCCAACGCGAAGCACGCTTCGCGATGCGCGCCTGGTCGATCCTAGTGGCCATGCCGATGGTGGACGTCCGGGTAGTGGGCGTGAGCGTGGCGGCGCCGGTCGTGGCGATGCCAGTGTGAATGAGGCTGGGTCGCCGGCCCTTCGTGATCATGATGATGATGCTCGTCGTGGACGTGGCTGTGCTCGTGCTCCAACGGTTCGTGCTCGTGCTCGTGCGCGTGTCGCTCCTCCAGATGCAGCCACAGACCGGCGCCCATCAGAACTCCAGCGATCAGCAGCTTCGCCGTCATCGGCTCGCCGAGCAGGGAAATCGCCACGATCGCGCCGATGAACGGCGCTAGGGAGTAATACGCGCTTGTGCGGGCGCTGCCGAGATGGCGCAGCGCCAGAATGAACATCACGAGACTCACGCCGACCCCGAGCAGTCCGACGATCGCGGCGGCCGCGACGGTGACGGCGGCCGGGAAGGCGGCGCCGGTCAGCAAGGCGATCACCACATTGACGGCGCCCGCAATCAACCCCTTGAGCATGGCGATGACCACCGGATCGGTCGCCGAAATATTGCGGGTGAAATTGTTGTCGACGCCCCAGGCTACACACGCGCCGATCACCAGCAGCGAGCCGGAATCGAATGAAACGCCCTGACCGTTCCAGGAGAGCAGACCGGCGCCCGCCAGGATGGCGAAAGCGCCCAGCATCAATCGCCGATCGACATTCTCACGGAAGACGACCCAGGCGATGACCATGGTCGCCAGACCTTCCATGTTGAGCAGGAGCGCGGCGCTGGACGCCGTTGTGCGCGAGAGGCCGAGCATCAGCATCACCGGCGCCGCCACGCCGCCCATTCCGATGGCGACGGCGAGCCAGGGCCAGTCTGCGCGCCGCAATTGCGCTTCGTCGCTCGCCTCCGCGAGCGCGCCTCGAAAGAGGCGGTAGGCCGCCAAACCTAACCCTGCGCCAAAATACATCAGTCCCGCCAGCATGAACGGGCTGACCGCATCGAGCAGGAGTTTGGACAGGGGGGCCAAAGCCCCAAATAGCACGGCCGAGCCGAGCGCCAGGGGAACGCCCGGCCAAAGGCGCCTATGACCGAAGTCCGACATGCCGCAAGTCTACCACACCGCGCGCCACGAGCCCGCTTCCAGCCACGGGCCTGCTTTGCGTGCAAAATTCAAGGCGCGGACGAAACGGCCTCAAGAGTGGACGGCGGAGAGACGGGGCTCGACCAACAGACGACGGCGACTCCGGGCAAGGGCGGACCTCCGAGGCCGCCGGCCCGAACGGACAGAAGCGCTGCGCCAAGCGGCCCCTATCCGGGCGGTCTTGTCGCGGGCGGCGGATGGATGGCTCGAAAGCGGCTGCAACCATGATAGGTTAACAGCACGTACCGCTGGTTGTGACGCGTTGTAACGTGAGTTATTTTGCCGCAGCTCGAGTTTAGGTTGAATGTTAAGTTGCGTGTAATTATTTTACATGTTTGTCTGCGATTGGTAATATGTTGAGGGACTAACATGTTAGATCTTCGCGTTGAGGTCACGAATGCACTGCACTGGGACCTCGCGATACCTCGTGACCGAATAACCGTGGAAGTGGACAACGGTTTGGTCACTCTGCGGGGGATCGTCGAGCGAGCCTACCAAAGGGCCTGCGCAGAGGCGACCGCTCGTCGCGTGTCCGGCGTGACGAGCGTCAGGAATAATATCGCTGTCCGCGCCCCGCAAGAATTCAGCCAGTCCGCCATGTTCGCCTAGACTTCGAACGACGTTCGGTTCGCCGACTCGACCACGGGTTGCCGCGCCGCCTCTACATTCAAACAGGGAGGTTTTTTGTAATATGAATACGTCGGACTGGAAAATTCGTTACCGAGACCATCTCGATCAAGACAGGACGTCTCGCAACATTCCAAGCCAGGAGGCGGCCCTGCGGGAGGCGAGCGACCTGTATCGCCGGCGACGCGCTGAAGTCTACGAAATCGAAGGGCCCAATGGTCGAGCCTTGCCCAAAGACGAAATTATGCGTTGGATGTCGGCCAACAAGTCGTAGCCGGTGAAAGCGGGGCGGAGCAGATCTCCGGGCTGTTGTTTCGCTCGCAGGCTTGCCCCGACATAAGCAACGATTTCAGTCGCTAACGATGCCGATCGGCGTTCGGACGCCGCGCCGATTTTGGCGAAGGCGGTCGCGTCATAGGTGGGTCCGCGAGGAGCAGACGGACGCTCGGCGCTCGCCCGTGAGGCGGAGCCGCGTCGCCATCAGCAGGTCGCCCTTCGCGAACGCCCGATATCGCGGCGCAGCTGAGCGCCATCGGTCTTCGCGCCGCTCGCCATCTCCGGAAAGGCCGTTTTCGCCCCGGCGGCCTCCAACCGGCGCGGGATCGCCTCGCGTAATCGGGAATCTTGAACTGATTTGCGGACTCGCGCCAATTGGCGCTTGCCATGTTTCGCTCGATCCTCGCTGCACTTTCAAGCGGTCGATGCGTTAGCGCGCCAATATTTTGTATCCATGGTATAGTCTTTCTTCGGCCCGCGAACCCGGTGCTGAATGGAAAACGTCGTTGGCAGTCCGAAGCGGTATATGGTCCTATACTCATCGTTTACACACAAATGTACCGTGGCGCCGCAAATTTCACGATCGAACGCTTCAAGCTTTACGTTGTGAAATAACCGTCTCGGATTTTCGTCAAAATAGACGTCAAAGCCGATCGATGTGGGAGCAAATATGTATTGGCGATACGCCTCAATCCGCGACCCGCCAGCCGATAGTTGTAACTGCCCGCGCTCGGAATAGATTGACGAATTGTCCTCTTGTCCGTGGAACGATGCTGCGCCGGCCATCTCCCCGTGACCGGATATTATCCTTTCAAAGGACCACTCGCCCTCCAACAAGGACAAGAGATTACCGGGTTTTACATCGTTGGTTGATATAGCTCTCGCGCTCATGACAGTCTCCGAAAAGCGGACAGCACGCCTTCTCGAGCGATCTCGAAATTCGCATCCGGCCCAGCGAGTTGATATTGTGCAGGCGTCACCGCGCCCTTAGACAGAGCAAGATCAAGTTCTGGATCTCCTGTCTCCGAAGGCGGCGTGACTCCCATTCCATTTGCGAATAAGTCGGCAAATTCGACGTAATCGCCGTGGGGGAATTGTGGGCGCGGGCGTCTGTTGCGGATCTCGCGCTCTGCAGTCAAATTCTTGAGCGACGCCAATGGATCCGGAGAGGGGATGCGCCCTGCCATCATCATGGCCACGGTGCGCGCTTGAAGTTCGATCACGGCGAAGTAGGGGCCACGATAAAGTCCAACGAAAAAAAGACCTTGCGTCTGCGGATGGCAAATCGTTCTGTCGGCGACAAATGGCGTCAGCAGGTCGCTCGAATCGTATTCAAGGGCTGTGAGAAGTTCGGCGGACAGGATGGAAAAATCAGCGTCATAGCCGGTGCACATCACGACGTGATCGGCCTTGAGGCTTTGCCCCGACGCAAGTTCGATTCCGGTTTCGGAAAATTTCACTATTCGATCCCGCAGGGGAGTGATCTTACCGTCGGCGACGTGTTTAAGGAAGTTGTCTGAGATCGCGAGATATGGCGGCCGATCGTCTATACTTTTTCGGAGTATAGGATTAACTTTTCCAGGGTTCCCAAATGCCGCCTCGTAGAATTGAGCGGCGCTTTTGTTGCGCTCTCCAACCGATAGATTGCTACCCGCGCCGGCTGTTCGATGATAAAGCATCAGGTCAATAGGAACAGACGGTCCAGCCTCTCGCGACACAAAACGTGGCATGATCCACGGAAATTCTGACGCGATCACGGTGCAGTGTGTCCCGCTTTCCGCGAGTTGTGCGGCAATTTCGACACCGCTCAGAGAACCGCCGACAACGACGACGCGCCCGGGGAGATCGCGCCCTCGATAACTTGATGAATGCAACACGTTTCCACGATAACGATCGGCGCCCGAGATTGCGGGGGAGCGCGGTCGAGCAAAAATACCCGTCGCCAAGACGACATAATCGAACGCCGCGCTTGCCCCGCTTTCCAAGCTCACCTCCCAACGACCCTCCTGCGGTCGGACTTTGGCCACGTGTTGTCGAAAGCGAACCCGGGACAACACATTCATGCTCATGGCGTAGCCAATGAGATACGCCTCGACCTGATCCGAAGTCGGAAAATCCTCCGTACCTTCTGGCCACGGATAATCGGAAAACGAACAGTTCCAATGTGATAAATTTGTCTTCATGCCGGGCCACGTGAAACCGCCCGCGCTTTTCCATAGCCCGCCAAGACCTGACGCGGCTTCAAAGACGGTCGGATCCAGTCCGCACTCCAGCGCGGCTTTGGCGCTCGCAATGCCTGCCGGACCTGCGCCCACGATCGCGACGTTCGCACCCATTTGGTTGGCTCTGAACTTTCCCGCCCTTCGGCTTGGCGCCAAACCCACAATACCATGTCCCGCGGTTCCGAAGTCCGCGACGGAGTGGCGCGGCCCGCGGACCGCCGCGGCCGAATTGGTCGGCATGATCTGGCCGATCGCCATCCAATCGAAGAGGTGACGCAAGGCCGCCAGGCGGAGCTTCGCGGCCGGCGCGGATCGCGCTCGGGTCAAGTGCTCGATGGAGGTCGCGACACGCGCGCTCTCGCTCGCCGCAAGCTGCGTGACGCCTTTCGCCTCAAGCCAGTCGCAAAGTTCCATCGCCGCGCGCATAGGCGCGGCGCGTGCGCGAATTCCTGATCTGCGCGGTGAAGAATTCGAGGACGCGGTAGGAGGCGCGCGCGCGCGAGGCGGTGACAAGGGCAGGCGGCTCGCGCGGCGATGACGGGCGCGAGCTGGTTCATGAGGACTCCGCCCTGTTGGTCGAAGCTTCGCCGTGCACCGGCGGCGCATATCTCTCGAAGAACTCGCGCCAAAACCTCACGACGACTTCAATGAGCATCGCGGCCGGCATCCATCGATGCTCGGCGGCCTCGGGACCGAAATCGAAGAGCAGGAATTCCTTGCCACCCGTCACATACGGCATCGGCCCATCCCAAGCCCCTTCATCAAAGCCGGCACCCGGGGTGCCGAACATGAATGGCGGTGCGCCGACGCGTAGCGCCTGAAAGGGCTGATTGCGGGTAAAATGTTTCGCGCCGTTCGTCAGGCCCTGAATAACCGGGAACCAGGGACAGACCTCGTCGATCCAAGCGAGGAAGGTTTCGACGTCGCGGATGCCCAAGGCTTTCCAGACAGCGTAATCCGTCTTGAGCCAATCGCCCCAAACCCATTCGTGCATGTGGTAGGCGGTCATGGCGCAATTTAGCGCCAGGCGTCCCGAACCCGGTTCCTTCGCGGAATTGGCGAAGTCGGCTTCGAGCTTGGCAAGGAAATCGCGCGAAGTGTCGATGCTGAACATGGGCGCTCTCTGAGCGGCGACAACGAGGGCAGGCAGATTGGTCGAAGTGACGATCGGCGCGAGCTAGTTCATCTCACGATAACCGGCAGCTTTCGATAGCCCACGGCCGACGAAGCATAGTAGCGGTGATAGCCATTGCGTACCTTGAACCGATAAGGACCGTCCGAAGCCTCGCACACCTCGACCGGAGGCAACGCACATTCCGGCGACTGAAAGGCGAAAAGCACTGGCATCAGCTTGTATTTTCTGAAGGACTGAATGCCGCCATTCCGCTTCGGCGGCTCAAGCTGATCGATTGACACAGGCTCCCAATCACTGTTGGGAGACGCGGGGTAGTACCCACCCCCGTCGGGAGTGAACTTGTCCATCTCAGCGAAGACCCACCATTCGTCAGGAATCTCAAACTCGGTGGTCGTCAGGGGAATTTTAAAACGTGGCATAGGAGGCCAATTTTAACATATTTTATAATGGTTATTGGACTAACCCGCTCCGCGGGAGTTGGCTGACCCGACAGCCGTAAGCGGCTTGGACGCATTCGAGCGGAACTGGTCACGCCGCCACTCCCTAATGTTCTGACAGCCCAGATTGCAGGACGATGCCGCGGCGCGCTTGCGCGCGCTTCGTCCCGCAATGGAGCTGTCAATGACCCCGCTTCGCCAACGCATGATCGAGGACATGCAAGTTCGGAACCTCGCCCGGCACACCCAACGCGCCTACCTCCAGCAGATCTCACTGTTTGCGCGTCATTTTGGCAAGTCACCCGACATCTTGGGCCCGGCTGATATTCGAGCCTATCAGCTCCATCTCAGCCAGGAGAAGCGACTCTCGGCGAGTTCGATATTGGTCGCGGTGGCCGCCATCCGCTTTCTCTACAAGGTCACGCTCGGACGGGGTTGGAGCGTCGACGAGACCATCCCCACTTGTCGCAAGCCGCAAAAGCTTCCTGCAGTGCTCAGCCAAGACGAGGTCGCCCGGTTCCTCGACGCCGTCGACAGCCGGAAGCATCGCGCCATCCTGACCATCTGCTACGCGGCCGGCCTGCGTATCTCCGAAGCGGTCCGCCTGACGCCAGCGGCGATCGACAGCCATCGGATGGTCATCTGCGTGGAGGAGGGCAAGGGGCGGAAGGATCGCTGCGTGATGCTCTCGCCGAGGCTTCTGGAGGTTCTCAGGACGTATTGGCGCGCGGTCCACCCGAAGAATCTCCCGTTTCCCGGCGACATCCCCGATCAACCGATCTCGACCTTCGCCGTGCAACACGCCTGCAAAAAGGCGCGGCGCCGGGCCGGCATCGCCAAGCCGGTCACCCCTCACTCGTTGCGCCATGCCTTTGCCGTCCATCTGCTCGAATCCGGCACGGACTTGCGCACCATCCAGCTGTTGCTTGGCCATCGCAACCTGAGCACCACGGCCCGCTATCTGCGCCTGGCGACCAACAAGGTGTGCGCCACGGCGAGCCCGTTGGACACCCTACATTCATCCGCTTCAGCGCCACCACCGCGCTCCACGCCAGCGCCCGCCTGAATACAGGCCCGATGGCCAGCGACACCCCCGAAGTAGCGGATGTGTTCCGCCGCGACGGCGACGCATATCGACAGCAGCACGGCGCCGCTCTCTCCACCGCGCAGCGTCGCGCTATGACCGCAATCGAGTTGTGTCGCACAGCAGCGCTTGGCGGTCATGTCGAGCAATGCGACAGCTGCGGGCACGAGCGCATCGCCTATAATTCCTGTCGCGACAGGAATTGCCCGAAGTGCCAGTCACTCGCCCGCGCGCAGTGGCTCGCTGACCGCGAGGCGGAACTCCTCGACACCCAGTATTTCCATGTTGTCTTCACGGTGCCGGAGGAGATCGCGGCCATCGCCTTCCAGAACAAGCGCGTTGTCTACGATATCTTGTTCCGCGCCGCGGCCGAGACTCTCCGCACCATCGCCGCTGACCCCGCCCATCTGGGCGCCGAGATCGGCTTCCTGAGCGTGCTGCATACTTGGGGCCAGAACCTGCTCCATCATCCGCACCTACATTGTTTGGTCCCCGGCGGCGGGATCTCGCCGGACGGCGAACGATGGATCGCCTGCCGGCCCGGCTTCTTCCTACCGGTCAAAGTTCTGTCTCGCCTGTTCCGCGGGTTGTTTCTGCACCACCTGGACAAGGCGTTCGCCGCTGGCCGACTGAGCTTTTTCTCCACCCTGCTGCCCCTGCAGGAACGCTCCCCGTTCTTGCAGCATCTGGCCCGCGTGCGGACGGCGGAATGGGTGGTCTTCGCCAAGCCGCCGTTTGCCGGTCCTCACCAAGTCCTCAGCTACGTCGGCCGGTACACGCATCGCATCGCCATCTCCAATAGTCGCTTGTTGGCCATCGACGACGGCGAGGTGCGCTTCCGTTGGAAGGATTATCGCCGCGACAAT
Source organism: uncultured Alphaproteobacteria bacterium (assembly GCA_963822215.1). Classification (GTDB taxonomy): domain Bacteria; phylum Pseudomonadota; class Alphaproteobacteria; order Rhizobiales; family Beijerinckiaceae; genus Roseiarcus. Next base: position 370,715 of record CAWGGX010000009.1, on the reverse strand, counting down.
CGCCACGCGACGATGACGCTTACGGCTGACGAATTCATTCGCAGGTTCCTGATCCACGTCCTGCCGAGCGGCTTCCAGCGCATCCGCTACTACGGCTTCCTTTGCAATCGTCGCCGACAGGACAAACTGGCGCGCTGTCGTCAGCTGCTTGGCATGGCCAATGTCGTGCCGGAGGCGGCGTCCGGCACGGCCGGCGATTACCGTGATGTCTATGAAGCCCTCAGCGGCAATTCGCTGCGCCGATGCCCTTCATGCGATGACGGGCGACTGCTCGTCACCAAGGTTCTACCGCGCCCAAACAACCGCCAGAGGTTCTGCGATACGTCATGACCGCCAGCGCCGACATGTCCGGCTCTCTGAACCAGCTCCGCCGCGCGGAGTTGACGGCGACCTGTCGCCTCGCCGTCTCGCCCTACCTCTGGCAGTCGTCGCATGTGGCGCCAATCCGATGCTCAGCGAGGATTTCAGACCTGTCGCCTGGAAATCTCGTCCACCGCCAAGCCTCACAGGCAGATCTTTACGCGCCGGAAAGAGTGGCGACGCCTTTCAATGCCCATAGACTCAGCTGCGTGCCGGCAGCTTAGTCCAATTCGTCTTTGCCTTACCGGCGCGGCCCCGACCAGTTGCGCTCCTCGACGGCTTCGTGCGCCGCGCCGCCAAGCCAAAGACGCTCTCAATTATCATATAGTTCTAAGAAATGGAATTCTTGGCGAACGGGCTGTTAGATCAATTCCCACTTGCATAGATTCATGATTCTACAGCAAGATTCCCCTACGCATGGGGAACGAGATGAAACCGCTGTCGAACGATCTTCGCGAAAGATTCGTCCATGCCGTCCTGATTGAGGGCATGACATGCCGTGCGGCGGGGGAGCGTTTCGCGGTCTCCCATTTGGCGGTGATTAAGATCGTCCGACAGTTCGTCGAGACGGACGCTATCGACCCGCAAAAGGTCGGCGGATCGAGGAAGCCGGCTCTCGTCAAATGCTACGACATGGTCCGCGCCATCGTCGATGAAACGCCGGATTTGACGCTGGCGCAGATCGCCGACGAGATCGTCGCGCGTGGCGGACCGAAGGTCGGCAAATCCACCGTCGACAGGACGTTGGCGCGCCTCGATCTGAGATTCAAAAAAACCCGTCGCCGGCCGCGGCCGTCCTGTGGCGGCAGAAACGGAGCTGATATCCTGACCGTTGGGGAGGAGCGGCCGATAGTCTTCTGGTGGTGGTAACCCCGTCAAAAAACGTGGTCCATGAGCTGTTGCGCACTTGAGAGTGGTGACGCCATCGCGGCGATCCCGGTCAGGAAGTTGATCTCCTTGCGCGGCTCAGCCTCTCCACTTGAGTGAGAGGAGCATCACATCATGACCAAATCGAAGCGGCGCCGCGCCGAACGAGACTTCACCCCCACCCATCCTGATGCCGCAGCGATCGATATCGGCTCAAGGATGCATGTCGCGGCCGTTCCGCCGGACCGGGACCCTGAGCCAGTGCGCGCCTTCGGGACCTGCACCGGCGATTTGCAACAGTTGGCCGATTGGTTCGAGCGCTGCGGCGTTCGAACGGTCGCGATGGAGTCCACCGGCGTCTATTGGATACCTGCCTACGAACTGCTCGAACAGCGCGGATTCGAGGTGGTGCTGGTCAACGCCCGCGACGCCAAGCACGTGCCGGGACGCAAGAGCGACGTCAGCGACGCCCAATGGCTGAGACGGCTGCACGAATATGGGCTGCTGCGCGCCAGCTTCAGACCGAAGGGCGAGTTGGCCGCATTGCGCGCCTATCTGCGCCAACGTGAGCGCCTGCTGGACTACAGCGCCTCGCACATCCAGCATATGCAGAAGGCGTTGATGCAGATGAACGTTCAACTCCATCACGTGGTGACCGACATCACCGGCGAGACCGGGATGCGGATTATCCGCGCGGTGGTTGCGGGTGAACGGGATCCTGCTGTGCTGGCCAGCCATCGGGATCGGCGCTGCCATGCCTCGGAGGCGGAGATCGCTGCCGCGCTGGCCGGAAACTGGCGTGAGGAGCATGTCTTTGCTCTCGGACAGGCCCTTGAGCTTCACGACGCCTACCACGCCAAGGTCGTCGAGTGCGATTTGCGGATCGAAGCGGTCTTGCAGCGTCTTCGAGACGCCGCAGCCAAACCGGTCGGGCGGCTGCCGCCAGCTCGTCATCGAGACAAGACGCCCAATGCGCCGACTTTCGATGCGCGGGCGGCATTGCACGCGGTCCTCGGCGTCGATCTGACGCAAATTCATGGCCTCGGTCCTTCGCTGGCGCTGAAACTGATCGGCGAGTGCGGGACCGACCTCTCCGCTTGGCCAAACGCCAAACACTTCACATCCTGGCTATGCCTGGCGCCGGCCAACAAGATCTCGGGGGGAAAGGTGCTTTCGACGCGAACGCGGCGATCCGGCAGCAGAGCCGCGGCTCTGCTGAGGCTGGCTGCAGTGACTGTCGGTCGCACGCAGACGGCGTTGGGCGCCTTCTATCGAAGGCTCTCCGCACGTGTCGGCAAAGCCAAAGCGGTGACTGCAACCGCACGCAAGATCGCCACCCTGTTCTACAACGCCCTCCGACATGGGATGGACTACGCCGACCCCGGCGCGTCGTCCTACGAGGATCGATATCGCGCCCGCGTTCTCGCCAACCTCCGACGACGCGCAAAGTCTCTCGGCTACACGCTGCACGAGATGCCGGCGCCGGCGTAGTTTCTCAGGAACCCGTCGCCGGCCGCGGCCGTCCTGTGGCGGCAGAAACGGAGCTGATATCCTGACCGTTGGGGAGGAGCGGCCGATAGTCTTCTGGTGGTGGTAACCCCGTCAAAAAACGTGGTCCATGAGCTGTTGCGCACTTGAGAGTGGTGACGCCATCGCGGCGATCCCGGTCAGGAAGTTGATCTCCTTGCGCGGCTCAGCCTCTCCACTTGAGTGAGAGGAGCATCACATCATGACCAAATCGAAGCGGCGCCGCGCCGAACGAGACTTCACCCCCACCCATCCTGATGCCGCAGCGATCGATATCGGCTCAAGGATGCATGTCGCGGCCGTTCCGCCGGACCGGGACCCTGAGCCAGTGCGCGCCTTCGGGACCTGCACCGGCGATTTGCAACAGTTGGCCGATTGGTTCGAGCGCTGCGGCGTTCGAACGGTCGCGATGGAGTCCACCGGCGTCTATTGGATACCTGCCTACGAACTGCTCGAACAGCGCGGATTCGAGGTGGTGCTGGTCAACGCCCGCGACGCCAAGCACGTGCCGGGACGCAAGAGCGACGTCAGCGACGCCCAATGGCTGAGACGGCTGCACGAATATGGGCTGCTGCGCGCCAGCTTCAGACCGAAGGGCGAGTTGGCCGCATTGCGCGCCTATCTGCGCCAACGTGAGCGCCTGCTGGACTACAGCGCCTCGCACATCCAGCATATGCAGAAGGCGTTGATGCAGATGAACGTTCAACTCCATCACGTGGTGACCGACATCACCGGCGAGACCGGGATGCGGATTATCCGCGCGGTGGTTGCGGGTGAACGGGATCCTGCTGTGCTGGCCAGCCATCGGGATCGGCGCTGCCATGCCTCGGAGGCGGAGATCGCTGCCGCGCTGGCCGGAAACTGGCGTGAGGAGCATGTCTTTGCTCTCGGACAGGCCCTTGAGCTTCACGACGCCTACCACGCCAAGGTCGTCGAGTGCGATTTGCGGATCGAAGCGGTCTTGCAGCGTCTTCGAGACGCCGCAGCCAAACCGGTCGGGCGGCTGCCGCCAGCTCGTCATCGAGACAAGACGCCCAATGCGCCGACTTTCGATGCGCGGGCGGCATTGCACGCGGTCCTCGGCGTCGATCTGACGCAAATTCATGGCCTCGGTCCTTCGCTGGCGCTGAAACTGATCGGCGAGTGCGGGACCGACCTCTCCGCTTGGCCAAACGCCAAACACTTCACATCCTGGCTATGCCTGGCGCCGGCCAACAAGATCTCGGGGGGAAAGGTGCTTTCGACGCGAACGCGGCGATCCGGCAGCAGAGCCGCGGCTCTGCTGAGGCTGGCTGCAGTGACTGTCGGTCGCACGCAGACGGCGTTGGGCGCCTTCTATCGAAGGCTCTCCGCACGTGTCGGCAAAGCCAAAGCGGTGACTGCAACCGCACGCAAGATCGCCACCCTGTTCTACAACGCCCTCCGACATGGGATGGACTACGCCGACCCCGGCGCGTCGTCCTACGAGGATCGATATCGCGCCCGCGTTCTCGCCAACCTCCGACGACGCGCAAAGTCTCTCGGCTACACGCTGCACGAGATGCCGGCGCCGGCGTAGTTTCTCAGGAAGCCTGATCGCCGACGAGCAGACGCGGACGGACGTCGCCCTGAAGCGCGGGTTCTTCCGCCGCATCGCCCAACGCTTCATGGATTCCACGCGCTTCATATTCTTCGACGAGACGGCGGCGAAGACCAACATGACACGGCTTTATGGCCGCGCTCCCGGCGCCGAGCGACTGGTCGCCTCCGTGCCGCACGGCCATTGGAAGACGACGACTTTCGTGGCTGGCCTGAGCCTGGACGGAATCGTCGCCCCGGTCGTCTTCGACGGGCCGATCGACGGTCCATCGTTCCTGGCCTATATTGAGCAGATAGTTGTGCCGTGCCTGCGGCCCGGCGATGTCCTGCTGATGGATAATCTCCGTGCCCACAAGCAACCGGCTGTGGCGACGGCAGTCCGCGCAGCCGGCGCTTCGATTCTCTTCACTCCGCCTTATTCGCCGGATTTCAACCCGATCGAGAATTTCTTCTCGAAGCTCAAGGCCTATCTGCGCAAGGTGCAGGCGCGGACCAAATCCGACTTGAACGTCGCCATCGTCGCATGCTGCGCAACGCTGACGCGCAAGGAATGCGAGAATTTCTTCCTACACTGCGGATATGGAGTCGCGTAACAGGGAACCGCTCTAGCGTCACGTTCCGACTGCTCAGCCGCGGGCGGCACGCCGCAAGAGTCTCAGGGAAGCAAGTCCCCGATCTCTGCCGCGAGCGACGGCCGGGAAGGCGGCGTCGACATTTTGGCGCTTGTCGCCTGGGCGGTTGGTCACGGAGAAAATCGGCCAATTCAAGCGGGCTAGTCGACCCGTCATGGCCGGGCTTGTCCCGGCCATCCACGTAGCGCCGGCACCATTCACAATACGATTTCAAATTATGTAAGTCTATCAGTCGCCTAACGGGAAGCGGCGATGTTCGCGTGGATGGCCGGGACAAGCCCGGCCATGACGCGGTATTCTCCAACCGCTCCGATTGCTCGACCGATAGCCAACGCGATAAAAGACGACCCGAGCAGCCGGAGCGGTTCGCCAAGCTTCAGATCGCGCGGCTGACGAAGGCGCTGCGCCCCGCGGACGCTGGGCTCGACCGGGGAGAGTTGAAGGCGATCGGGCCCTTCCTCAAGGTGGTGGCGGAACTCGATCGCTATCACGACCTGCCTACGTGGCCGATGCGGTCGAGCGGGCCCGCGCAGCTCGGCGATCGGCCGGGCGCGACGGCATTGAAAAGTTGCGTAACTGCCTCGCCGGGCTGCCATAACATGAACCTCATCCTGAGCTTGTCGAAGGATGATCCAGTAAGCGGGGGCGTTCGTGCACGCTGGAGCGTCCTTCGACAAGCTCAGGACGAGGGGCGAAAGGGCCGGCTGGCAGTTACAAAGGCGCCGTGGGGCGCGGTAAGCCTCTGAAATCTTTGGCGCGCGCCCGAAGCGCGCGCCCGATCAGCCGACCGGCTCGGGCGCCTTGCGGACCGCCCGGACGGCGTAGGCGAGAACCGTCGGGCACGCATCGCCGAGCGCGGCTTCGGCCGCCTCCAGCGCCGCGCCGGCCCGCGCAGCGGGCGCGACGACCACCGCTGCGTCAGCAAAAGCCGCCGCCGCCCGCGCCCAGTCGCCCCGCCAGTTGGAGGCGTGCAGGACGACCGCCGCATAGGCGGCGGCAAAGGCGGTCAACACGTCGCTGACGTTCGCTCCCGCCCCGCCCCTGCCGGGCAGGACGACGTCGAGGCGCGAAGACAGGTCGCGTCGGATCACCTCGGCGAAGCCGGCGCGCCCGCCGATCAGTTCCGCGAGCCCCGGCATGGCGGGCGCGTCGGGCTCCTCGCGGTACAGGATGTCGGCGAGCCAGTCCTGCGTCTCGCCGAGATCGACGAATGCGGTGGGGCGGTCGGCGGCAAGCCTTCGCGCCGTTTCCAGCGCGATCGCCAGCGCCTGTCCGGTCCGGTCGCCGGCGACGAGGACGACGAGACCGCCTTCCGGTCTCAGACGGCGGAGCGCCGCGACCAGGCCCGCGGCGCTGTCGAGGGCGCCGGCCGGCGCGGCCGCCGGCGAAGCGGCGACGTCCGCCAGCGCCTGCAATTCCGGCTCTCCGGCCGTCGGCATGGCCGGCGCGGCCTCGTCGTCCATCGCAGGCCCCCCTCGCGCCGGGGGAGGCTCCAGCCGCCGTCCGCGCGCGGCGAGCGCCGCCGCGGCGGCGGCCAGCGCCGACAGGACGAAGCCCGCGCCGGTCGCCCCGAGAACGATCGGCCAGACCCTGGGAAAGACGGGCGCGCGGGGCGGCTCCGCCCGGACGAGGATGCGGGCGTCGCCGTCGCCGGATTCGCTCGCCGCGCGCGCCTCGTCCTCGCGCGCCATCTGCTGATAGGCTTGCAGCTCATCGCGAGCCGTCTGCGCCTCGGCCTCGATCGCATGCAGCGGGCCATCGGCGGCGGAGGCGGCGGCCGAAGCGGCGGCGGCCGCCTTGGTCTCATCGTCGAGCTTTCCGGCGAGCGCGTCGGCCTCCGCGCCCGCCCGGTGCGCCTCGCCCTCGCTCGCGCGGGCGGCCTTGTCGGCCGCGTCGCGGATCTCCCCGTCGACACTGGCGAGTTGGGCGGCGAGGTCCTTCATGCGCGGATGGAGCGGCAGCAGGGTGCGCGACGCGTCGGCGATCTCCGCCTTCAGCGCGGCGCGCTGATCGATGAGCCGCCGCAGCGCGGGGTCGGCGCCGGCCTGAGCCGCGTCCGGGATTGGCGCTTCGCGTTCGAACCGGCGCAAGAGCTCGGCCCTGGCCATGGCCGCCGCCTCGGCCGCCCGCGCTTCGGAGAGCTTCGCATTGAGGTCGGCCAGCGAATCGCCGGCCGGCGCCGTCCCCTCGCCGCCCGACGGCGGGACCGACTGCGCGCGCATCGCCTCGACCTTCGCATCGGCGTCGGCGACCTTGCCTTTCCAGTCCGCGATCTTCCGGTCGAGCCAGGTCTCGACCGCGCGCGCCGACCGGGCCCGGGCTTCGTTGCGGGATTGCACGACGAGATCCGCGACGGTATTGGCGCCCCGTGCGGCGAGCTCCGGGTCGGGCGCAACGAAGGTGATGGCGAGCCCGCGTGAGCCCTGGGACGGCGCAATCGTCAGCCGCGACAGGAACGCCTCGACCGTATCGCGGTCCGGCGCGCCGGCGCCGCCGAACTCGCCGGTCCCCGCAAGTCCCAACCTCAAAACCGCCGCGCGCGCGAGGTCGGGCGTGGCAAGCGACTCGGACTCGGCTGCAGGTTCTGTCGCCTCACCCGGCGCGGCAAGCTCGCCGGGCGCGCGGTCCAGGCCGGCATGGGCGCGCCTCGGCGCGTCGAGGATGACGCTGGCGACGCCGGCGTAGCGTGGCGGGACGGCGATCGCAAAAACCGCCGAGCCGATCAGCGCCGCGAGCGTGGCGCCGGCGATCCAGCGCCAGCGGCGGCCGAAGCCGGCCGCAAAGCCCTGGCGCACTTCCGTCGCGCCGCTCCTTCCCTGCTCGCCGGCCATGGTCTCCATCCTCATGGGGTCGGACGCCCGAAGATACAGGCTCAAGTTTCGTCCGACATGGTTTCCCGCGCGTTAACGCCGCCGCTGCGTCAGCCGTTTGTTAACCATACGTCGATAGACCGGACCCAGCGCCGAACGCCTTGGCGGCGCGGATGTTCCGATGGGTTCCTTGCGAGTCTTTGCGGCAATATTGGCGACCGCGGCGCTCGCGGGTTGCGCGGCGCGGGCCCCCGAAGGGCTCGCCGAGGCGCCGGCGCCGCAGGCCGCCGTCGACGCGCCCGATCGGCTGGCGGGCGGCGACCGGCTGCGCGTCATCGTGTTTGGCCAGGCCGACCTCACCAACAGCTATGCGGTCGACGCCTCGGGGGCCGTCTCCATGCCGCTGATCGGCCGCGTCCCGGCGCGGGGCCTGACGACGGCAGAGCTCGAGCGCTCCGTCGCGGCGCGGCTGCGCCAGGGCTACCTGCGCGATCCGAGCGTCTCGATCGAAGTCGAGGACTTCCGCCCGATCTTCATCCTGGGCGGCGTCGCTTGCGCGGGGCAATACCCATTCGTCGACGGCATGACCGTGCAGCAGGCGGTCGCGGCCGCCGGCGGCTTCGCCCCCCTCGCCGTCCAGTCGGCCGTCGAGATCACCCGGATCGTCGACGGCCGGGACACGAGCTTCGCCGCGCCCCTGCTCTACCCGCTACGGCCGGGCGACACGATCACGGTCGAGGCGCGGTTCTTCTAACCGGAATCCCATTGGCCGCCCAACGGACATGTGCGACGGGTCGGACGGGCGGCGGGGCGGCCGGTCGGACGGGCGGCGTCTCGCCGCCCTGAAGGCGCGCGAGACGCGCGCCGTCCGTTTGTGGCTTGGAACGACCAGCGAATTCTGCAACCCGGCCGCGCCCAGTCTTGCGCCCCGTTTTCGCCCCCCTGATAATTCCCTGATCCGCGCCGAAATCGCCTGATAATTCCCTGTTCCGGACGTTGGAAATTCCCTGTTCCGCGCCCGCCCGAGCCCGCAACCGCCGGGTTGCACATCCAGCAACGCCATGACATTGCACGGCTTCCTGGAACGAAGCGCCGAACAGGGCGCAAAAGAATTCCCTGCTAGCAGGGAAACCGGATCGGCGGCGGCGGACCGGGAGCGCGATGATTTTGTGCCGAACCGCCGCCCTCAGGCTTTCATGCCGGCTGCTTCAGCTTCACCACGTTGTGCAGCGTGTCCTCGGCGGTGTCGAAGAATCGGCGCACCCCCCGCGCGGCCTGGCGGATGCGTTGCTCGTTCTCGACCAGCGCCAGCCGGACGAAATCATCGCCGTGCTCGCCGAAGCCGATGCCCGGCGCGACCGCCACGTCGGCCTTCTCGATCAGAAGCTTGGAAAACTCGAGGCTGCCAAGATGGCGGAAACGCTCGGGGACCGGCGTCCAGGCGAACATCGAGGCGGTCGGCTTCTCGATCGGCCAGCCGGCGGCGGCGAAGCTCTCGATCATCACGTCGCGCCGCCGCTTGTAGGTGGCCCGCATCTCGCGAATGCAGTCCTCTGGCCCGTTGAGGGCCGCGGCGGCTGCGACCTGGATCGGCGTGTAGGCGCCGTAGTCGAGATAGGACTTGACGCGGGCCAGCGCCGCAAGCAGTCGCTCGTTGCCGACCGCGAAACCCATGCGCCAGCCGGCCATCGAAAAGGTCTTCGACATCGAGGAGAACTCGACCGCGACGTCGAACGCGCCCGGCGCCTGCAGAACCGACGGCGGCGGCTCGTCCTCGAAATAGACCTCGGCGTAGGCGAGGTCGGACAGCACGAAGATCTCGTGCCGGCGAGCGAACAGGACGAGGTCCTTGTAGAAGTCGAGCGAAGCGACCATCGCGGTGGGATTGGACGGATAGCAGACCACGACCGCGATCGGCTTGGGAATCGAGTGAATGATGGCGCGTTCGAGCGCGACAAAGAAATTTGGCGTCGGCTCTATCGGAACCGAACGGATGACGCCGCCCGCCATCAGGAAGCCGAAAGCGTGAATCGGATAGGACGGATTGGGAACCAGCACGACGTCGCCCGGCGCGGTGATCGCCTGCGCCATGTTGGCGAAGCCCTCCTTCGACCCGAGAGTCACGACGACTTGCGTGTCGGGGTCGAGCTTCACGCCAAAGCGGCGCGCGTAATAGCCGGCCTGGGCGCGCCGCAGGCCAGCGATTCCCTTCGAGGCGGAGTACCGGTCGGTGCGCGGCTTGCCGACGGTTTCGACGAGTTTGTCGATCACGTGCTTTGGCGCAGGCAGATCGGGGTTGCCCATGCCGAGATCGATGATGTCGGCGCCGGCGGCGCGAGCCTTCGCCTTGAGCTTGTTGACCTGCTCGAAGACGTAAGGCGGCAGGCGCCGCACGCGGTGAAAGTCGCTCATCTGGAAAACATGTCCTCGCTGAATGTCGCGGTCAGCCGGCGCTTCTCGCCGTCACGGTTCTGTAGCATCGGGCGGGGCGCCGCCGCAAACGCCTCGCTACTGATTGGCGGCCGCCGGCGTGCTTTTCGTCTTCGCCGCCTTCGGGGCGTTCTCCTCGGCGACCGCCTTGGCGGCGGGAGGGAAGGACGCCCGCAGCGCGTCTGCGCGTTTCTCGACCGAATCAAGGTCGCCCTTGAGCTGGCCCAGACCCTTATCGTCGAGCGCCTTCTTGGCGGGCTCCGGCGGCGGCTGGAAGATCGGAATATAGTCCGGCTCTTTTTGCGGGCGGGACTTGACGACGAAGTCCTGAGCCTGAGGCGCGTCGGTCGCGAAGCCCAACATCTTCATGCCGGTTTTCAGCGGGTTATCGGCCTGCTGGGCGGCCGCCGCAGACGTCAGGCCGCACGCCAGGGCCGACGCCACTGCCCATTTCGCCGCGCTCGCTGCGAACATGCCGCCGCCCTCTGCTCCCGTTCGTCCGGCCATCGGAACCCGAAGAACGCCATCTGGTTAAAAGTCGTTCTGGCGTCATGCCGCCCTACTGACTTATTATGACCAAAACGGGGAAGCGTCTGCCCCCGGTCGGCAACAGGGAACGCTCTTTCATGGCGACACATCGCGCGAACGCGTCAAAAGACCGAGCGAAGGCCGCGCCGGTCGAATTGGCCGCGGGGGGCGCCTCGAGCGCGCCGGCCAAGCCCCGAAAAGCGTCGGCAAAGAGATTGACGGACGCGAAGCCGCCGCGCGGCGCCAATTCTGAACCGAAAAATGTCGCTTCGACGGCCGAGAGCGCGGCCAAGCCGACCAGAGCCGGGGCCAAGCGGAAATGGGTCAGCGCGCTTTCGACCCCAAGCGGAGAAGCCAACGGGCGCAAGACTGCGGCCCGCAAGCCGGGCGCCAATTCGCTCGACGAATGGGTGAACACGCCGGCCTCCGCCCCGGATTCGACCGAGCCCGGCCTGCCCCCGGCGAGCCCGCTGCCGGCGCTCAAGTCGCCGCCGGTTTTTGCTCAGACGGCGAAGCGCGCCCGTGTCACGAAACGAGCGACGTCGGCGGCCGGGCCCGTCGCCGCTCCGGCCGAATCGCACGCGGAGGCGGCGACCGCAGGCGCAGCGGGCCCAACGCCGAGCTCCGCGGCGCCCAGTCAAGAGCCCAGAGCCGCCGAGCCGGAGACGAACCGCGCCGAGCCCCGGATCGAGCGGCCCGAACCCGCGATCGAGCCGGCGCAATCGCCGATTTTGGGCGGCACAGCCGCCGCACCGCCGGTCCCGCCGGCGCCGGCCGCCGCCTCGTCGCCGCGCATCGAGAGCCAGGCGAATCCTTTCGGCTTCGGGATCCAATATCCGATGCCGAACATCGAGGCGCTCTCCCGCAACATTGTCAGCGCCATCGAGCACGCGGGCAAGGCGTTCGCGGCCTACATGCGTCCGCGCGAGAGCGGGGAGATCAAGACCACGATGGCCGAGGACATCGGCGAGATGGTCCGCTCGCTCGGCCATGTCGCCGAGTATTACATGACCGATCCCAAGCGCGCCATCGAGGCGCAGACGGCCTACACCACCCAGTTCATCAATCTGTGGGCGGCGACGCTGCAGCGGTTCCAGGGCGCGGCCGCCAAGCCCATCGCCGAACCCGAGAGCAAGGACAAGCGGTTCGCCCATGCGGAGTGGCGAGACAATCCGTTTTTCGACTTTCTCAAGCAGGCCTACGTACTGACGTCGGACTGGGCGGAGAACCTCGTCCATAAGGCCGACGAGATGGAGCCGCATCGGCGCGCCAAGGCGCAGTTCTATCTCAAGCAGGTGTCGGCCGCGCTTTCGCCGTCGAACTTCGTCGGCACGAACCCCGAGCTCCTGCGTGCGACGCTGGCCGAGAGCGGCGAGAACCTGGTGCGGGGGCTCAAGATGCTGGCCGAGGACATCGAGGCGGGCAAGGGCAGCGTCCGCATTCGTCAGGCCGATGCGCGCGCCTTCCAGCTCGGCGTGAACATGGCCACCACGCCCGGCAAGGTCATTTTCCGCAACGACCTGATCGAACTCATCCAGTACGCGCCGACGACGCCCGATGTGTACAGGCGGCCGCTGCTCATCTTTCCGCCGTGGATCAACAAGTTCTACATCCTCGATCTCGGCCCGGAGAAATCGTTCGTCCGCTGGGCGGTGTCACAGGGCCTGACGGTGTTCGTGGTTTCCTGGGTCAATCCCGACGCCCGGCACGCCGCCAAGGATTTCGACGCCTACATGCGTGAAGGCATCTTGACCGCCCTCGACTGCGTCGAGCAGGCGACCGGCGAGCACAAGGTGGCGGCGATCGGCTATTGCGTCGGAGGCACGCTGCTCGCCGCGACCCTCGGCTACATGGCGGCGACAGGCGACGACCGGATCGAGAGCGTCACCTTTTTCACCACCCAGATCGACTTCGCGGACGCCGGCGACCTCAAGGTGTTCGTCGACGCCGAGCAGCTGAAGCAGGCCGAAAAGCGCATGGAGGAGCAGGGCTATCTCGAAGGCGCGGCGATGGCGCAGGCCTTCAACATGCTCAGGCCGAACGATCTGATCTGGTCGTACTACATCAACAACTACCTGAAGGGCAAAGAGCCGATGCCCTTCGATCTGCTGGTGTGGAATGAGGACTCCACCCGCATGCCGGCGGCGAACCACAAGTTCTACCTCCGCCACTGCTACTTCCAGAACGACCTGTCAAACGGGCGCATGAGGCTCGGCGGCCAGACGATCGATCTGAAGAAGGTGACGATCCCGGTCTACGAACTGGCCGCCAAGGAGGACCATATCGCCCCTGCCCGCTCGGCGTTCAACGGCGCCAAATGCCTCGGCGGACCGGTGCGCTACGTGATGGCGGGGTCGGGCCACATCGCCGGCGTGATCAACCCGCCGACCAAGCCGAAATACCAGTACTGGACCGGCGGTCCGGTCGAGGGCGAGTTCGAGGACTGGGTCAAGGCGGCCAAGGAGACGCCGGGCTCATGGTGGCCGGACTGGATCCAGTGGCTCACGGCGCAGGCGCCCGAGAAGGTTCCCGCCCGCACGCCCGGCGATGGCAAGCTGAAGCCGCTCGGCGACGCGCCGGGCGAGTACGTGCGGATCAAGTCATAGCGAAAGGCGCTGGCCGCCATTTCCAGTTCGGAAATGAGCGATTTCAAGAGGTTGCAGCGCCCTTTGCCGGCGTCTGGCAGTGCCGTGTTGCGACGGACGGGACGCCGTCATCCCGAGTGAGGGCAATTTAGGCGCTTAAGGGCGAAGCCCGACAAAAAAATTGTCGACGATCATGCGGCGATGCCGAGTTCGTGAAAGACGCCGTTCATGGCGAGTTGCAGTTGCTGGTAGTGGCGATCTATGGCTCGTGGGTTTTGTCCTCCGTGGGTGGGAGCGATTTCCTGAACGGCGGCGAGCAGCGGCTTGATGGCTTTGTCTTGGAGCGTCAGCAGGGCGGTGATCGCGCGCAGCCCGGACTGGATCGCCTCGTAACGACGCGTCGCGCCGATGCGCTGCACGATCTGTTTGCCGCGGAGTTTCTTCAGATCGTACGCCGCCTGGCGGGGACCGTAGGCGGATAGGCTCTGATCGCCGAACGCGCGAGTTTGATCGGCCAAGGTCGAGGCGGTGAAGCCCTCGGGCGAAGCCGACAGCGCGATGACGGCCTGGGCGACGCGTCGTAGGCGGGGCTTGTTGAGGTCAATCCCTCCGACCGTCGATTTGCCGACCCGCGACGGCGACGGCAGACGATCGAGCATCTCATCGCCGATGAAGCATTGATCGATGCAACTCAGCGCCTGCATGAACCTCTCCAGCATGCCCTTCAATCGGCCGACGATTTCGGGGAATTTGTCCAGCAATCGACCGCAGTGGAACTCCCCGATATTATGGGCGACAGCCTCGATGCGAAGTACGCGTTCGCCTTTGGAATAGATCTTCAACGCCAACTTGCCGCAATGCAGCTTGAAGACCGTCAGATCATAGGTAGGTCTCTCGACCGCGACTTCCCATTCGGCCGCCTTCATGTTTCGCGGCCGGTATTTTGGCCGGCCCTTGTCGCCGAGGATCGTCTTTATCGTCTTCAGGTCCAGCGGCGCCCGGCTGCGATCGATCAACGCCTGGAACACTTGCTCCATACGCCCGCCGACCCCGAAGATCAGGTTTCGGCTGTACTCCATCTGATAATTGGAGAAGCGATAGCGAAACCCGCTGCGTTTCTGCTCCTCGAAGTCCATCGCGAAGCACAAACCGCAGCGATAAATCCACCGCTCGCAGACCTCGCTCAATCGCCCTATAGCCCGGGGGTCGGACAAGGTCGCTGCGATCTTCGCGAAGCCGGACGCGTCGGCGATGGCGGTGAAACAGTTGCCCTCCTTGATGAACCCGACGCCGGCCCTGCGCGCCTGACAGGCGACGTATTCATGACCGTTCAGGATCACCTGGGCGGGAAACGGCGGATGCCCGCTGATCTTGATGGTGACATGACCCCAGTCGCGGTCGAGAATATGAAACGAGTAGTGGTTCACGTATGGCTTCTTCTTCTCCAGGTGATAATTGGCCCCGACGTGCCACACCGGCGCCTGCGCGCGACCGACTAGGATCAGAAACAAGCCTTCGCCGACCATCGTCTTCGCCAAATAGTCGCTGGCCAGGTCGTGCTTGCGCTCCCCGGCCGCACAGTCGACGACCGGAATGCCGTGCGCCTTGGCGTAGCCTCGCGCCCGCCGGCTGAACCGGCCGGCCAGCCGCATCAGATGGGCGTCATCCAGGGTTTCGTCCGATCCCGTCAGCGCCCGCCACCACACGCGGAAACCGCCCGGACTATGGCCCATCCCGAAATAGCCATTCAGAACGATGCGATCCACGCAATCGTAGCTGCCGCTCAGCAGTTCTCGATAGAGTTCGCTCAGTCCGTCCGCCAAGGCCCGCTCTCCCCCACGCGACGCCGAGCGCCGCGTCTATCGGACGCGAGCATACCCCCCAACCGCGGGCATTTCGCCCAACGGCGTCGCCTCCGACGCAGCGGAAACTGCCCCGCAGGGGCCACTTTTCCCAGCCATGTCTAGGGAAAAGCGTAGTCCCTTATCAGTCGACTTTTGACGAATTCTGCGAAGAATTTCGTGGTGCCAAAAAATAAAGTTGGTACGTTCGCATCCGCCGTAACGGCTTGAACCCATTGGGTTCGTTGATGTGCACCCGCATTTGCGGGAACCATTTGGGCGGATGTGAATCGGCGGATCATCCAAAAAGCGCCCGAAAAGCCGAGGGAGTCGTGTGCCCTGCGCGGGAGTTTTTCCTCTTTGGTTCCGGCTCGTCCGGCTTAGGGCTTTCTGCATTTGGGCTTGCGCCGCGCGCACAGTTCGCCGTCCCCGCCCCACGGCGTCCGCCAGGACGCCCCTTTGGGACCTGCCCGGTCGCACGTCTTCAATTTCCTTCCGAAGCCTTCCAAAAGCTTCAATTTCTCTCCGCGCCGGCTTCAAAACACGTCAATTTCCTTCCAAAAATTTCAAAAAATTTCCGCGAATTTGGACTTATCAATGGGTTACGAGCGAATGAAGCGGAAAGAAACAGGTGCCCGGCCGCGCCGCGCTGTGGGCCCGGATCTGTCGGGCGTCCGTCAGGACGCCCGTCTTGCGACGGGCTATGGACCCCGCCGGCGCGTTCCGTAGGGCGTCCGTCTCACGACGGGCTATCGACCGCGCCTGACAACGCGCGCCGTTCGCCCGGCGCCCGCCTGCGCCGCCCGGCTGAACGTCCGTCATCCGCGTCACCGGCCTCTCTTCGTCCCTGACGGCCTCGCTCGCCGGCCCAGCGGGGGGCAATTTCTGACTAAGGAAAGCATAGCATGAAATTCTGATTTCCTGAAGTATTTTATCGCCAAGGGCCGAAATCGCCCGGGCAAACAAACCAAAACGCCCGAGCCATAGGGCCATCCAGGCTGAAGCCATTTTCGTGGCAGTTACAACCGATCACAAACAGGCCGCGGCCCATTCGCCCCAAATCGCTTTCCGTTCCTCGCCAAGTCGCCGGGGCATGCTGGCAGGTGCTGCGGACCTCGCGCCCTCGGCCCGATTGGACGGAAGCGTGGCATGGATCCTCTCGTGAGCCGCATCAGTCGCGGCGTCGAGCGCTTTGAACCAGGTCCATAGCGCTTCGTATTCCGCGGATTCTTGCTTGGTCATCGACATTCCTTCTCGGACCGTAAGAGCCAGGCATGGTGACGTGTGGCTGATCCGCACGCGCTTGGGCAGATGCGCTAAAAAAGCGCAGCCTTTCGCGACGCCGGCGGGACAAATCGACGATTCGCTGGGGCCTGCGCCAAGCACAGGGGCCTATTGGCCTTTGCCCGTACTCGTCCTCCCCAAACGTTCTCAACAGCGGGACGCCCTTCTTACGGGAATTATACAGGGCGATCCATGCGCCGAATTGTCGCGTTGTGAAGTGGACGCGGTCTCCGTGGTTTCTCCGATAGCAGTGCGACCTGCGCCGGGAAGTTAACGGCAGATCGGGCACTATGTCGCATTGTATATCGGCAGCAGGGGAAACTTTGTAAGCGCGGTCATGGGAGCGCGGAAATGCAGTATCAGATCGAGTTTCTTGACGACCTGAACACGATCGTCCGGATGATGCAGACGATCACGGAAAGCCCCGCGATCGCGTTCCGGCTTGTCGTCGAAACAGGCTGGCCGCGTGGCGCCCTGACGGCGCACGTAATCGACAGCTATGGGCAACTTACCACCTTCAAGCCTCAGGCCGAGTCCAGGTCCTGAGGCCGGGAGCGCATCTAGTGGTGCAGTTCCGGGTGCGATTTGCCTTGCTCGGACTGTGCCGCCACAAGCCGTTGCTCAATCGATTTCAATTGGCGCAACCGCAGCGAACGCAGATGGGGCGGCCCTTCGACCACGAGGGGGATCAATTGGTCGCGTTCGTGCTCTAGGATTGCGATCATGCCGTCGAGGGATTGGCGCGAAGATTGGACTGCCGCGTCGGCTGAAGCGAAAGCATATGCGTGCATCGGGAACCTCCCTGTCCTTCGAGCACGCGAGGACGGCTAGACCTGCGCCGCAAGCATGTCACGCCCTCCCTTAGTCGGACTCCCGGGGGGCGCCTCGCCAACCCGAGGCGGCGCCGATCCGGGGATCGCGCCGGCGCGCCAGGATGAGACTGCGGCGTCGGCGGAGGCGAACGCAGCATATGCATGCGTCGGGGGATAACGCCGACGACGAAATGAACCCACTCGCGCTCTAGGTTTTCGATCGTGCTCGCGCCTGAGTGGCGCGCAGATTGGACTGCGGCGTCGGCCGAGGCGAACGCAGCATATGCGTGCACCGGGGAATGACGCCGACGACGAAATTGGCCCACTCGCGCTCGCGCTCCAGGCTTTCGATCGTGCTCGCGCGTGACTGGCGCGCAGATTGGACTGCGGCGTCGGCCGAGGCGAATGCAGCATCTGCGCGCATCATGGACCGCCCCCATTTTTTAGCGGCCTAAGCCTTCTAGACCCGCAAGGGACGCATGTCACGGAATCAGTTTGACGTTGGGGCGCCTCTGGCCAGGCCGGACGCCGTCGAGCGCAGAAGGCGGTGTTCCCGTTCGGTCCATGAGCCGCCCGCAACGGCGGGGGTCTTCAGTCTCGGAAAAGCTTCGACTGAGAGCATGACGCCGACGACGAAATTGACCCACGCATTCGATTGCCTCCGAAGCGGTGGCGCGCTTGACCGCCCGCCTTGCCAATTTCGTCGTCACAAAACGCCCGATGGACGCCCGCGGCGCAGCGTCACCTTGATCGACGCCGTTTCCGGGTCGCCGATCCGGTCATGAACCCGCTCGGCCCGGCTTCATCGTCAATAGGTCATCCCGGTACAGGACCGCTTGCGCCATGTCGCCGTTCATAGGCGCCGCGATCATGAGGGCGCCGTCATGGCTGGGGGAACTCGCGACAAGTTGCTTTTTGCCGTAGCCCCCAACTTCGACCCAGGCTAGACATCGCGCGTTGGGTTGAATGACCCGTTTGCCGCGCCGTCAGCGAACGTCCGTTCTTTGTGCTCCGCCGCCGTTTCGTCGAGTTCCAAGCGTTTGATTGTCAGCACTCGGGTTTAATCGACAAAAGGGACCGCCATGCCGCAAACCGTCACGCTTGTCCGCCACGGCGAAACGGCCTGGAGCGCCAGCGGCAGGCATACCGGGCGGACGGATATTCCGCTCACCGCGGTCGGCGAACGGAAGGCGACCGCGCTTCATGACCGTCTGGCCGGCCAGACGTTCGACCGCGTTTTCACGAGCCCCCTGCAACGCGCTGCCCGGACCTGCGCGCTCGCGGGCTTCGGCGACCGGGCCGTGGTCGATCCTGACCTTCTCGAATGGGACTACGGCGACTTCGAGGGCAAGACCACCCGCGAGATCCTCGCCGAGCGGCCGGGCTGGCTCATCTTCCGCGACGGCTGCCCACACGGAGAGGCGGCCGCGGATGTCGGCGTCCGGGTCGATCGCGTCATCGCCCGGCTGCGCGCCGTCGAGGATCGAGCGATCGTCTTCTCCAGCGCCCACGTCCTGCGCGTGCTCACGGCGCGCTGGCTCGGCCTGCCGCCGGCGGAAGGTCGCCATTTCCTGCTCGACACGGCAAGCGTCAGCGTGCTCGGCTACGAGCACGACGACCCGGACGAGCCGGTCGTCCGCCTCTGGAACGAGGTCTGAGCCGAGAGGACGGTCGATCGGAGGGGCGTCTCGCCGTCCTGAAGTGCGCGAGGCGCGCGCCGTCGCTTGGACCGCCGCCGCACGGGTCAGGGCCGCGGAGCGGAAAGCAGGTCGACTCGCTCGAGAAGATCACGAAAGGGCAATACTGCATCTAAAGCAGATTGCATCGATTGCTCGGTTCAGATTAGCCGAATATTCAGAAGAATACCGTATAAGTGCGGCCTGGCTCCTCGCCGCGGTAAGAGGCCGCGGCGCAACGGACGGGACGAGGCCGCGGACATGGCTGGCTGGCGGGCGGGATTTCCGGACGAGAACGGCAACGTAGCGATGATGTATGCGCTGATGGCGCCGGTTCTCCTGTTGGCGACGGGTGCGGCGATCGACTACGGCCGGTCGGCCTCGATCCAGTCCGAGTTGAACGCGGCGGCGGACGCAGCGGCGCTGGCGGCGTTGACCCCGGCCATGATGCAGCAGAGCGCATCGACCGCCCAGCAGGCGGCGCAGAACATGTTCATCGCGCTCGCGAGCGACATTTCCGGCATCCCCCAGCCCCAGCCATTACCCTCCGTCATTATCGGCACCGCGACCACTGGCGCCCGCAACGTAACCGTCACCTATTCGACCTCGGCCGACACCTTGTTCGGCGCCGTGACCGGGAAAGGCGCGTTGCCCATCTCCGGGAGTTCGTCGGCGAGCGCGCAGGTCGCGCCGAACATCGATTTCTATGTCCTGCTCGACAATTCGCCCTCGATGGTGCTGCCGGCGACCGCAGCCGGCATTACGCAGATGCAGAACCTGACGATAGCGCAGGGTGACGGGGGCTGCGCTTTCGCCTGCCATCAGGCGAGCACCGGCAATGGCGACACCGTGGGCAACCTATGCCCGGTCACCGCCACCGCCACCACCGCCATCACCACCGCCACAACCACAACCACAACCAAAAACCATAAGACTACTAGTTCAACCACCACAAACACGACATCAACGACTGGCGCTCCGACCATCAGCTACGCCCCGCCGGGAAGTAACGGCTACTGCCCAACGCCAAGACCTACCACATCGACCACTGAAACGACCTCTGGGTCCGGCAATGTGACGACCGTCGTGACGACCACTGTGACGACCCAGTACACGCCGTCGCCCCAGTTGGACAATTACGCAATGGCGCGTTACAATAACATCACATTGCGTATCGACGAATTGAACAGTGGCATGACGACACTGCTCCAGACGGCGGCCACAACCCGTAGCTCGTCGCAGTACTCGCCGCCGCCGCAATACCGTTTCGCCGTCTATTCGATGGATTCGCTGTGGCAGATTGGCATGACCGAGCTCGTGTCGCTGACCACCGGTTATCAAAGCGCGTGGACGACCGCCTCAGCCAATTTTGGCGTCATGGAGATGTTTTCGAACAATGTCGACTGCGCCAATTCGGCGTGCTCGTCAGGCACGTCGTCGCCGGGCGGCGACGTCGCGACCAATTACGACAATTCGCTCGGTGATCTCAGCCAGACAAGCTATATCCCCAACCCCGGCGACGGAACGAACCGCGCGGGCGACACGCCGCAAGAAGTGCTGTTTATCGTCACCGACGGCGTCGAGGACGAACTGAGCGGCGGGAACCGTCTGCAGCAGACGATCAACAATCTCGGCAATGCGCCCGGCGGGACCGGCTCCGGGACGAACTGGTGCACAGCAATCAAGAATCGCGGAATCAAGATCGCGATCCTCTACACCGAATATCTGCCTGTGCCAGCCAACAGCTGGTACGAGAGCTGGATCGCGCCCGTCCAGTCCGACATCGGCCCGGCGCTCCAGGCCTGCTCCTCCGGGCCCAGCTTCTTCTATGACGCCGCGATCGGAGACAACCTCGGTGCGGATCTCACGACGCTGTTCAACGCCGTCGTCCAGTCCGCGCACCTGACGCAATAAGAGCGCCGTCACGTCAAGGACGGCGAGCGCCCGCCATCCTCGCGAGCGCGTCGGACACGCTTGGCGGTTCGCTAACGCGCAAACGTCGCCCTCGCTATCCGCCACGCCCAGCCGAAAGCAAGTCAGTATCCCCCGGCAAAGCAGAGGGCTTTAGGATTGCCGCCGCTCAAAGCGGCTCAAGGACGACCGACTGAGGAGCCCCACGAAGTCTCCCACACCAAACACGGTTTGGTTCAGACCGAGTTTCCCCGTCTGGCCCCGTACGGTGAAGGGAAATGCGGGCGCGCGATACATGTTGCAGCTTGCTTATGCAAACCGTGGCGGAGGCGCGCACACTGTCGGAAAATGTCAAACTTCTACTGCCGCCGACACCGGCAAAGCCGGGGGGTTTCTCGCTTACGCTAGGTCGATGGATGAGTGTCCCGGCGTATCGACCGAGCAGATTGCGTTTGGGCCGCGGCGGCCCCTGTAGCCGCGCTCGGTGAGCGCGGTAACGCGGTCAGAGCGACCGCGTCTACAAACGTGCGATCCGACGGAAGTGCGGGCCTTGCCCGGCATCTTACGGCGGGCACATGGCCGGCCCTGAGACCATGTTATTGGTACGGGGGATCATTAGGCTCGAGCTATGGAGCGTGAGCAGGCCGACGGAAACGTAGATTTCGGAAGGAGTGAATGGATATACAATTTCGCCAAGGATGACATTTCCGCTGTTGTTGCTATAGGCGCCCGCGCCGCCGGTGAAGGCGGCGACGATGTTCGAGTTGATCGGCACTTGCTGTCCGCACGGCCGAGCGGCCGCATTGGCGTTCGGCCAGCTTCCAACGACCGTTCCGGTCGCGACCCCGTTCACCGACGATATCGACAATTCTGAAACAACGACCTGAACGGCGGTCGCGTCGTTCGGGTAGAGGATCAGGTTCGGATAGCCCAGGATCTGGGTCATCTCGGGGTTGGTGATTGCCGCCGGGCTGGGGGTGCCGCCCCGGGCGACCAGATTGGCGACGGTCGCGGCGGAAAGCTCCACTTTCCGCTGTATGCTGAAAGCCTGGCCGCCATAGACGACGAGCGCCATCATGAGGAGGGCGACTGGCAGGATGAGCGAGAACTCGACGGCGGCGACGCCCGCGCAGTCCGTGGCGATTTGAGGCGCGCGGCGGCGCGCGAAGGGTGGGACGGCGCTCATTGCGGTTCGGTCCTGAAGACCTGCGTCGACGCCAACAGCCTTGTGTTGTTGGCAAAATTGGCGAGATTGAGTCCGAGCGGACCGCCGTAGACCGGCCAAGGATACATCACCACCAGCAACATGTCGGTTCCCGCCTGTTGGGCGCTCGCGCCGACGTCGACCGGAGGCGTGCTCAATACTTCTCCGTTGGCGCTGAATTGCGGCAGGAGACTGGCGAGATTCGTCGTCCCCGGTGGCAGAGGCTCAAGTTCGACGATAAGTTCGCTGCAGTTGAACAAAGTTGTAAGCTCTGTGCAAATCTCGTTCTCGAATTCGCTCGGCGTCATCATCTGGTTGATGTTTGTTGGGTTCGTGAGCGCGTTGTTGGTAAGTACGGTACGGGCGGCCTGTATGGCGGAGGATTCGAAGAACGCTCCGACAAGAAAGATCAACGCCGCCTGAAGTGTCGCCAGGATGATGGCAATCAGGAGCGGCGCGACAATGGCGAACTCGATCGCCGCCGTGCCCGCGGTGTCTCTGGCGAAAATCCCGGTGCGCTGGATGTCGGCGTCATGGATGTTGTGCACCGCGAACGTCCTCTGGCTCCTTTCTATCTTGTACGCCCTTCCCGTTTCCGATTCGCATAACCGATCCGTTCAAAAGCGAGCGTCTCATCATTCGAACGTAACCGGTACGCCGCGCCCACCTCGCCTGCGGCCCTTGGCTGAGCGAGACTCGCGTTCCGATTCGACAACGCGAAGGGCGCTAATTCCATGCATCAAGCCAGGCATGAAGCCGACTCTTATCAGCGCGTTGAGGTGATCACGGGACGTCGGCGACGCCGCGATTGGAGCGATGAGGAGAAGGCGCGGATCCTGGCTGAGAGCTCCGATCCCGGGGTGAACATTTCCGAGGTGGCGCGGCGCAACGGGGTCAACCGGGGATTGCTCAACGTTTGGCGGCGCAAGGCGCGGCTCGCATCGAGCGAAGGGCCGCAGTTCGTTCAACTCAAGCTCGAGGACTTCGGGGCGCGACCGGACGCGATCGACCCGCCCCACGTCCTGGCGGGTCCGAGCGAACGGATCGAGGTGACGATCGCGGACGCGACAGTGAGCGTGCCCATCGGCGTCGACGCCGCGACGCTGGAGCGCGTGTTGGCTGCGGTGAGGTCGAAGCGGTGATCTCGTTCGGCTCGGATGTCCGGGTGTTCGTTGCGACTCAGCCGATCGACTTTCGAAGAGGCGTACACGGCCTGGTCGCGCTGGTGGCGGAGGGGGGCGGCGAGCCCTACAGCGGGGACGTTTTCGTTTTCCGCTCGAAGCGATCGGACCGTTTGAAGCTTCTTGTTTTTGACGGCTCGGGTCTGGTTCTGGCGACAAAATGGCTGGAGGAAGGTGATTTCGCCTGGCCTCCTGTTCGCGAGGGGACGATGCGCGTGACGGGGGCGCAGCTGGCGATGCTGATCGAAGGTCTCTCGGAGTGGTCGCGGGTGGTCCCGAAGGTGACGAAGCGGCCGACGAGAGTGGGCTGAGTCGCCCCGTTTTGCTGGCGACTCCGAGGGTTTTCGTGTAGCTTTTCGATATGGCGATTCGCCCTGAAGATCTGCCCAAGGACCCTGCGGCGCTCGCCGAGATGGTGCTGGCTTTCGACGGCGAAATCGACGATCTTCGCGCTGAGATCGCGACGTTGAAAAACCTGATCTTCGGCGCGCGGTCGGAGCGCTCCGTGATCGTCTGCGCCGAACAGCTCGCGTTCGACCTGGAACGGACCGCCGCCGCGCCGCCCCCGGCCAACGACGACGAACCGGAATCGGACGCGCCGAAGGCGAAGCGGCGCAAAGCCCGGCGCAACATCGGCGCGCTGCCGGCGCATCTGCCCCGGGTCGAACAGGTGATCGAGCCGGCGTCGACGCTCTGCCCGTGCTGCACGGGTCCGATGCATCGGATCGGCGAGGAGATGAGCGAAGCGCTCGACCGGGTACCCGCGTGGCTGCGCGTGCTGCGCACGGTCCGTCCCAAATACGCCTGCCGCGCCTGCGAGGGCCCGATCGTCCAGGCCCCGGCGCCGGCTCGGCTGGTCGAGGGCGGCATGGCCACGACGGCGCTGATCGCGCACATCGCCGCGGCCAAATACGCCTGGCTGTCGACGCTCTATCGTCAGACGCAGATCCTGGCGGGCCACGGCGTCGTCGTCGACCGCCAAACGCTGGCGCGCTGGATGGGAAGCGCGGCCTGGATGGTCCGGGGCCTCTACGATCTGCAACTGAAGACCATGCATCGCTTCGAGCGGCTGTTCTGCGACGAGACGCCGATGCCGGTGCTCGACCCGGGGCGCGGCCGCACGAAGATCAGCCAGTTCTGGGCGCATGCGACGGACGACCGGCCCTGGAAGGGGCCGGCGCCGCCGGCGGTCGCTTACGTGTTCGCAGGCGGCCGCGGCAAGAAGGAGATAATGGCGCAGCTTGCCGGCTTCGAAGGCGTGCTGCAGGTCGACGGCTATGCCGCCTACGTCTCGCTTGCGGGCGATGCGAAGATGTCGGGTAGGATCCGGCTGGCGTATTGTCTCGTTCACGCGCGCCGCAACTTCGTGAGGGTGCACAAGACGACGAACTCGCCCTTCGCCAGGGAGGTCATCGAGCGCATCGCAGCCGTCTACGCAATCGAGGACAGGATCCGCGGCCTCGACGCCAGGGAGCGCTGCGTGGCGCGCCAGGCCGAGACGAAGCCGCTGATGGAGGCGTTGAAGGCCCGTCTGGTCGCGGTGAAGGACGGGATCTCCCGCCGATCGACGCTGATCAAGGCGATCGACTATATGCTCGAACGCTGGGAGGGCCTGACGGCGTTCCTCGACGACGGGCGGCTCGAGCCGGACACCAACACGGTCGAGCGTTCGATCAGGCCGATTGCAATCGGAAAAAAGAATTCGTTGTTCAGCGGCGACGAAGGCGGGGGCGAGACCTGGGCTATTCTT
The DNA here is from genome assembly GCA_963822215.1 of uncultured Alphaproteobacteria bacterium. Lineage (GTDB taxonomy): Bacteria > Pseudomonadota > Alphaproteobacteria > Rhizobiales > Beijerinckiaceae > Roseiarcus. Next base: position 345,739 of record CAWGGX010000009.1, on the reverse strand, counting down.
TCTTCGCTTCTTAACACGGCAAAATTGAATGGCGTCGACCCCGAGGCCTATCTCGTCGACGTGCTTGAGAGGATGGTCTCCGGCCGAACGACCAACGACCGCCTGCATGAAGTTCTGGCCTGGAACTGGAAGGCCGCGCGCGAAGCCGAAAAGCACGCAGCGGCATGACGCAGTCGAAGCCGAAGCGACGGCGGGGAACGCGAGCAGCGCTCAAGCCGGTCAAGACGACGATGGCGGACTACGCCATGTCGTTCGAGCAGCTCGGACAATGGATGAGCGAGCGCGCCAGGTCGCCGATGCTTCGGCATCCGCAGGCGACATCGCTCTCCATGCTCGACGGCGCGGTGACCGCGGTCGTGGCCGGGCCGGTCTCGATGCCGCCCGAGGAATGGGTGTGCCCGCTCCTCGGCGTCGATCCCGACGCCTTCAATCACGACACCGAGGAGTTCTCGGCGATCGCCGCTACACTGATGCGGCACAACGCGATCAGCGAGACGCTGTCGACGAGGCCGGAGAGCTTCGAGCCGCTGTTCGTGCGGTCGCAAGATGGTGAAGTCGACCCGCAGCCCTGGTGCATAGGCTTCTACGTCGTCATGAAGCTGCGGCTGCCCGCCTGGTCGCGGCTGCTCTCGCCGGACAGGATCGAACACCCTCTGCTGTCGCCGATCCTGGTCCACTGCATTGCTGACGCCGGCCAGCCCACGCTGTCACCGGCGATGGGCCGCCCCGAAAACGTCTGGCGCAACATTCCCGCATCCGTCGAAGCGCTGCGCCAGGTCTGGATGCCGACCCGCTTCAAGCGTGGCGCATAGAACGCCCGTAGCCAGCCGTGCTCTTCTCGTGCCGCTTACATTCGAACTCGTCGCACGCCCTGCGCCGAGCGATGGCGCTGATCTTCTCGTCGAGCAGCTCGAGCCTCTGCGGCGTCGCCACCAACTCGATGGCGAACCAGCCTTTCGAGCGGCGCACGACCTTGCCCTCGATCCGTCCAAGCTCTTCGAGATAGGCGACCACCCGCTCGCCGATTGCGCCGACCGGAACGCCTTCGATCGCCATGCCGATGCGCGAGACGTCGCGTGTCACGCAGGGATATTCCCGGCCGCATTCGAGCATGTAGCGCCCGCGCAGCGTGATCGAGATGCGGTCGTGGCGCCGACGCTCGCTGTCGGCGGCCGAGATCGTGGACCGTTCGATCGGAAAAGGCTCCTGCCGCTCGTCCGCGAGAGCCCGCGCGCGCGCGCCGAAGGATGACACAATAGACATGCTTGGAAGCCTGCTCGGATGCTTGGCCGTTCCAGGAAGGACGACCCGGACGTCATGGCCGGGGCACGTCGGCTGCCGGCGCCCCTGGGGCGCCCGATCCAATGCATTCGGACCTTCGGAGCATCCATGAACGGGCCTAACAAACCGTTGCCGAAAGCCGCCCGGACATGTTGTCCGGAGCCAGCTTGATCTCAGTATACCGATCGGTATATCGTAGGAAGATGACCGCCTCCTCGGACGACACGCGCGCGGAACTCCTTGGCCGCGCCCTCGACCTCTTCGCCGCCTACGGCTATGACGGCGTGGGCGTGCAGCAGATCTGCAGCGCGGCGGGCGTGACCAAGCCGACGCTCTATCACCATTTCGGCAGCAAGCGCGGCCTCCTCAAGGCGCTGATCGACGAGCGGCTCGGCCCGCTGCGCGTCGCGCTCGCGGAGGACGTCGCGTGCGGCGACCTCGTCGCCACGCTGACGGCGATCGCCGAGGCCACCTTCGCTTTTGCGGCCGCGGAGCGGAGTTTTTATCGGCTCTATTTGACGCTGTGGTTCGCCCCGATCCGCAGTGAAGCCTACGAGGTGGCGCGATCGTTCCATGAGCGCCATTTCGCCGCGGTTGAACGGCTGCTGCGCGACGCGCTCGCCGCCGAAGGCTTGTCGGTGGACCGCGGTCGCGCGCTCGCCGCCGCTTTTCTCGGGGTGCTCAACAACGCCATCGGTCTTGCCCTCAACAACTATGCGGCGCTCGGCGCGCAACGTGCGCGGGAGGCGGCGCACGCCTTCCTGTACGGCTTCGCGACGCAATCTGACGGCGCCTCGCAGAGGGGCCGAAAGAAGCTGTCAAATGTACCAATCGGTAAATAGGAGAAGCCATCATGCCCGTCTGGGTCGAGCATGCCATCTTCTGGCATGTGTATCCGCTTGGCTTCGTCGGCGCCGAGATCCGCGCCGAACGCCCCGCTTCTCTCGTCCATCGCCTCGGGCGCCTGACCGGCTGGCTCGACTACGCGATCGAACTCGGCGCCTCCGGGCTCCTGCTCGGCCCGATCTTCGCCGCCGCCTCGCACGGCTACGACACGATCGACCATTTTCGCCTCGACCCCAGGCTCGGCGACGACGCCGACTTCGACGCGCTGATCGAGGCGGCCCGCAGACGCGGGCTGAAAGTCGTGCTGGACGGCGTGTTCAATCACGTGTCGCGGCGCCATCCCGCCTTTCAGGAGCTTGTCGCTGAAGGCCCAAGATCCCCCCTCGCCTCCTGGTTCCGTCTCGACGGGCCGGCCGACCGGACGGTCTCAGAGGGCACGAGGGCCGCAACCTTCGAGGGCCACCATGACCTCGTCATCCTCAACCATGACGCGCCCGAGGTCGAGGCGCTCGTCGCCGACGTCATGATCCACTGGCTCGATCGCGGCGCGTGCGGCTGGCGCCTCGACGTCGCCTACGCCGTTCCGCCGCGCTTCTGGGCCCGCGTCCTGCCGCGGGTGCGCGCGCGACATCCCGAGGCCTATGTCTTCGGCGAGGTCATTCACGGCGATTATGTCGGCTTCGTCAAAGAAAGCGGCGTCGACGCGGTGACGCAGTACGAATTGTGGAAGGCGATCTGGAGCGCGCTCAACGACCGCAATTTCTTCGAGCTCGCCTGGGCGCTCGACCGGCACAATGCGTTCCTGGACGCCTTCGTCCCGCAAACTTTCGTCGGCAATCACGACGTGACGCGGCTCGCGAGCCGCCTCAACGACCCGCGCTTCATCGACCACGCGCTGGCGATCCTGTTCGTCTGCGGCGGCACGCCGTCCGTCTATGCCGGCGACGAGCAGGCGTTCCGCGGGATCAAGGAGAACCGGCTCGGCGGCGACGACGCCGTCCGTCCGGCCTTCCCCGACCGGCCGGCGGCGCTCTCTCCGGCGGGCCTGCCGGTCTTTCGTCGCCATCAGGAGCTGATCGGGATGCGCCGCCGCCACGCCTGGCTGCATCGGGCCAAAACCCGCACCCTGCATCTCGCCAACGAGGCCTTCGCCTTCGAGGCCTTTGCGGGCGATGAGCGCCTCATGGTCGCGCTCAACCTCGGGCGGGACGTGGAGCTGCCGGCGCCGGGCATGCGCACGATGCTGTTCGGACGCGACGCCGCGCTTCGCCCCGATCCGCGCGAGCCGAGCATCCGGCTCGGCGAGGCAGGCTGGGCGATCCTGTCGCCGGCTGCCTGACGGCGGATTATTTCGTCGAAGTCGGCTCTTGGAACTCAGGCTGCGGTGCATCGTTGGATAAGCGGGCCTCACGGCCCGACCCATGGTCGTTGTCGGAGAAAGCCCTTGAGATTCCCGTTTGTCGTTCTGGCCGCGCTCGCGGCATCGCCCGCGTATTCTCAAACGCCGTCGCCGGAGGTCGACGCCTGCAAGGCGAGCGGTCTGATCGCTCTCAAGCAGAAGACGCCGCAGATCCAGGACATCGTGGTCGACCTCGACAGCGCGAGGATCATCAAGGCCGACACGACGATCGAAACCGTTCCGGTCCGGACCGTCGTCATCGCCGACGCCTATGTGGAGCAGCGCTCCAAGGACAAGCCTCAAACGCTCGTCTGCGTCATCGGCGACAAGGGAAAGGTTCTCCTGACCATGTTTTCGAGCCGCTGACCGGCCCGGGACGCCGGTCCGACGCGACGCGATAGGGCTCGACCGTCCGCAGTTCCCATGATTTGAGTCGGGCTTGCTCGCGCACCCAGGTCCGGGCAAGGCCGACCGGGCGGAAGCCGAGGGATGCGTAAAGGCGCTTCGGCCAGTCGTCGGCGAGAGCGCCGAGGAAAACCGTTCGGCAGCCCGCGCCCCGCAGCCGATCGACGAAATCGGCGATCAGGCCTCGGGCGACGCCGCGCCGCCTTGCTTCAGGCAAAGTGAAGAGGTCCTCGATCATGCCGACGCCGCCCGGCGCGGCCGCGCATCCGCCATAGGCGACCGGCGTGCCGTCCTCGATCGCCAGATAGAGCTGATAGGCCGGGCTCTTTTTTCGCCAGACTTCGGTCATCCGCCAGCTGAACGCCGCCGTCAGGCCGAGATCGGCGAGGTCCTGCCGTTCGGCGTGATTGGCGATCACGAGCGATAGAAGCGCCTCCCAATCTTCGTCCCCGCTCACGGGCCTCAGCGACACCGGCGCGCCGCGGTCGGCCAGCGCGCCCAATAGCGCCATCTGGATCGTGACCGGACGCTCGACGAAGTCGTCCAACGCGAGACGCGCCAGAAACACATCGGACGTGAAGCCGTCCGTATGGATCACTTGCGTTTCCGCATGCGCCAGACGCGCCTCCATCGCCGCGAACACCAACTCGATCTCCGTGTCCGTCTCCGCGACGACCGCGTCCACGTGATTGACGTCCCAGACGTCCGGATGCCCGGGATCAGCGACGATATGACAGAAGGGCTCCAGAAACACGGCGGCGCCGAGCCGGCGCTGCCAGCGGTAGGCTTCGACGATGTCGCGCGCCAGACCGTTTCGTCTCGCAGCCGAGGTCATTTGATCAAGGCGACCGCTTGCCGGAAACGCGGGTTCTCGGCCGATCCGAGCCATTCGAACACGACCATCTCGGTCGTGACGATCTCGACGCCGTTCCGCTCCATCCGCCTCAGCGCGGCTTCCTTGCTTTCCGGGCGCCGCGAGCCGACCGCGTCGCCAACGACGAAGACGCGCCGGCCTGTCTCGACGAGCCCGAGCGCCGTCTGCAGTACGCACACATGCGCCTCGCAGCCGGCAAGGATGAGCGCACGCCCCTCCCCCAGCCGGTCATGGAAGCCCGGCGCGCGGCCGGCATCGAAGGTCATCTTGGCAAACGCGTGCGCCTGGCGAGTCGCCCGGGGGAATTTCACCCCCAGGCGCTCCTAGAACCGTACGTGAAGCTCTCACTTCATACGGCTCCCGATGCTCAACCGCCGACGAACGTCCTGCGGCCTGGCCTCATCGCAGGGCTCCTCCCGTTTCCGGTTGGCCCTGAGCTTTGGCTGAGCAACGCAGCCCCTTTGGTCCAGTCCCATTACAGGACCTTCACCCCTACTACGAGCCGCTCCGCCCCTGTGCCCCGCATTGGTACTCTGGTCCTCGCGGTTTCAGCCGCTCGGACGTCTCCCTTCGCATCGGAGCGACAGGTTCTCACGTTCCATACAAGAGCCTGATCCGGCTTCGCGCCGCCTATACGCCGGATGCCGCTCGGGCAGACTTCAGGACCACCCCCGAGCTGATCCCGGAAGCTGGACGCACCCCCGGTTTTGACATCATCCTTGGCATTTCGACACGTCATCAGCGGTTCGCTTTCGCTCGCCTCTCCGGATCATACCTGACAGGATCAAGTCCCGCCTTTTGCTGCAACGCTCACCACCATCGCTTTTGACGACAGCAGCTTGCAGTGGTTTGACGCCTGCACCTGACTGCCGGCGTCGAGGGGCCCACCCTCATCTCTCATACAGCTCCACACTCCACTCTAGGGAGTGTGTTCGTGACACACCGTCCGCCGCCAGCTCCGGCACGGTCGGGCCGAGGCGGCCCGGGTTCTGCTCGGTAAACAGCGCCGGAACGCCAAACAGCGCCGCCGCCTCGACGAGCCGCCGGGCGTTGGCGATTGTCCCGGCGCCCTCGTCGATCGCCGGCATGAGCCGCGCCTGGAAGTCGATCATGAGAAGCGTCGAGTTTTGAACGTCGATGATCGCCATGGCCGCTTCTCCTCAAAGGATCGCGTCGCAGTCTATCGCAGGATCGCTCGCGCAACTCCACATTCGGAGGAGCGGCGTTTCAATCGGAGGGGCGGCGTCTCGCCGCCCCGGGAGCGCGAGACGCGCTCCGTCCAGCGGAGACGCGTCACGCCGGGGCGCCATTCGAGAGTGCGCGCGATAGTCGCGGCCAGATGGCGTCGACGCGCTTCGTCACCTCCGGCGACATGACGAGCGTCCGGCCCCATTCGCGCGTCGTCTCGGGGCCGATTTTCTTGGTGGCGTCGAGTCCCAGCTTACCGCCGAGGCCCGACTCGGGCGAGGCGAAATCGAGATAGTCGATCGGCGTATTCGACACGACGACCGCGTCGCGCGCGGCGTCCATCCGCGTCGCCAGCGCCCAGGCGACATCCTTCCAGTCGCGCACGTCGATGTCCTCGTCCACGACAATGATGGTCTTGGTGTAGTTGAACTGCGGCAGCATGCCCCACAGTCCCATCATCACGCGGCGCGCCTGTCCAGGGTAGGACTTGCGGATCGAGATGATCGCCATGCGATAGGAGCAGGCTTCCGGCGGCAGCCAGACGTCGACGATCTCCGGCATCTGCCGGCGCATCGTCGGGATGGCGAGATCGTTGAGAACGGCGCCGATCACCGAGGGCTCGTCCGGCGGCCGGCCGGTGAAGGTCGTAAGGTAGATCGGATCGCGCCGCGATGTGATCGCGGTGATCCGCATGACGGGAAACGATTCGACGCTGTTGTAGTAGCCGGTGTGATCGCCGTAGGGGCCTTCCGGCGCCGTTTCCGTCGCCGAGACCATGCCCTCGATCACGATTTCCGCATCCGCGGGAACCATCAGCGGGACGGTCAGGGCAGGCGCTACTCGCGGCCGTTCGCCGCGCACCACGCCGGAGAAGCGCAGTTCCGAAACCGTCTCCGGCAACGGCAGGACGGCCGAGAGGATCGTCGCCGGATCCGCGCCGATCGCCACCGCGACCGGCGTATCCTTGCCGCGCGCGCTCCAAGCCCGATGATGCGCGGCGCCGCCGCGATGCGGCAGCCAGCGCATGATGGCGCGGTCCTTGTCCAGGACCTGCATGCGATAGACGCCGATGTTCATGTGGGCCGTGTCGTCGGCCTCCGTGTCGGGCGGCCGCGTGATCACCAGCGGCCAGGTGATCAGCGGCGCCGGCTCGCCCGGCCAGCAGGTCTGGATCGGCAGGAGGCCGAGATCGACGTCGCCTCCGAGTCGCCGGTCGGCCTGACAGTCGGGCCGCGACACCAGGCTCGGCCGGGTCGACAGGGCCGCGCGAACCATCGGCCAGCGGCTCAGCGCGTCGCGCACGCCATCAAACGGCTCCGGCTCGCGCAGGGCGGCCAGCATCTCGCCGAGCTCGCCGACCCGCGACGGGGCGACGCCGAAACCCGCCGCCACCCGCTCGGCCGTCCCAAACAGGTTGGCGAGGACCGGGATCCTCGCGCCCTGCGCGTTCTCGAACATGAGCGCGGGCCCGCCGGCCAGGAGAACGCGCCGGTGCACCTCGGTGAGGTCATGGACGAGGCTGATCGGCTCGCCGATCCGCGCCAGCAGGCGTCGCTCGTCCAGAAAGCGGAGAAAGGCCCTGAGATCGCGAAAAGCCGGAAGGTCACGAAACGACATTCTGCCTCCTCTCGTAAGCTCCCTCAGCCCGCATTGATTCAGATCAAAGCGCCGCCGCGCGGCATCTGACTTATGACCCTCATGTCCAACGTCCGCATTCCGCAGTTTCCCGCCGCCGCGGCGATCGCGCTGCGGTTTGCGCCGCTCTGGCCGCTGACGCTGGTCGGCGCCCGATTGACGCGCAGGCTCGCTGAGCGTCATCCCGCCCTGTTCGCGCGGCTCGGCGAGCAGGCGATGAAGGTCTTTCTCATCGATCCCACCGACCTGCCCTTCGTCTTTGTCTTGAAGCCCCGCCCCTCGCGCACGAGCCTGTTCGCCCTCCGACGGGACGAGGCAGTGGTCTGGAACGCACGAATCGCCGGGCCTCTGGCCGCGCTGATCGGGATGGTGCACGGTGCCTATGATGGCGACGCGCTTTTCTTCTCGCGCGATCTTTCGATCGAGGGCGACACCGAGGCGGTCGTCGCCCTGCGCAACGCCATCGACAACGAGGAACTCGATCTCGTGCGCGAAGCGACGACCCTTCTTGGGCCGCTTGAGAACCTCGCCGCCGCCCCGGCGCAGAAACTGGCGGCGGCGATCGCGACGTTAAGCGGCGCGCCGCTCACCCGCGTTGCGACAGGACGGTTCGAATGACGCAACGGCGAAAGCTCGAACTCGTCTGCCCGGCCGGAACGCCCGCCGCCCTGCGCTCGGCCGTCGAGGCGGGCGCGCATGCGGTCTATTGCGGGTTCAACGACGAGACCAACGCTCGCAACTTTCCGGGGCTGAATTTCTCGCGCGACGAGATGGCCGAGGCGATCGGCTTCGCCCACCGGCGCGGCGCCAAAGTGCTGATCGCCATCAACACCTTTCCGCGCGCCGGCGCCTTCGACCTCTGGGCCAAAGCGGTCGACGACGCTCAGCGTTTCGGGGCGGACGCGGTCATCCTCGCCGATCTCGGGCTCCTCGATTACGCGGCGCAACGCCGGCCAGGATTGCGCCTGCATCTCTCGGTCCAGGCGGCGGCGGCCAACGCCGACGCGATTCACCTCTACGCCAACGATTTCGGCGTCAAACGAGTCGTGCTTCCGCGCGTGCTGACCGTGCAGGAAATCGCGGCCATCAATCGCGAGATCGATGTCGAGACTGAGGTGTTCGTCTTCGGGGGCTTATGCGTGATGGCGGAGGGACGATGCTCGCTCTCCTCCTACGCCACCGGCAAATCGCCGAATATGAACGGCGCCTGCTCGCCGGCGAGCCATGTGGAGTACCGCGCCGAAGGCGACGCGCTCATCTCCCGCCTCGGCGGCTTCGCCATTCATCGGGTCGGCGCGGGGGAACCCGCGCCCTATCCGACGCTCTGCAAGGGCTCGTTCCGCATCGGCGAATACCAGGGCCACGCCTTCGAGGATCCGGTCAGCCTCGACGCGGCGGCGCTCATTCCGCAGCTTGCCGAAGCCGGCGTCACGGCGCTGAAGATCGAAGGCCGGCAACGCAGCCGCGCCTATACGACCGCGGTCGTCAGCGGCTTCCGCGCCGCGCTCGACGCCTACGCCGCCGGCCGCCCAATCGCCGCCAATGCGCTCCGCGATCTGACCGAGGGGCAGAAGACCACCGCAGGGGCCTATCGGAAGGCCTGGCGGTGACGCGAGATGAATTGAGATGGGATCGCGCGACAAGCCCTCATCCGGCCCTTCGGGCCACCTTCTCCCGAAAGGCTAGCGTGCGCACACATTTGATTTGCTCAGCTGTCAAGTGGGGCAGGCGAGGTGGCGGCGGCGAGATTGAAGCCTTCTGCGATGGCGTGGAAGCGGCGCAGGCCGTGGACGAAGGTGATAGGGCCTGGCGAACGCTCTTTGGCGTAGCCGGTCCAGCCGCCGAGGCGGGCGATGCACCAGGCCGCCCAAGCCAGGCTGCGTCTGGGGTGCGGGTTCTTCTGCTTCTGGGTCTTGCCTTCGAATTTGCCGGCCAGCGCCTCCAGAACGGCGATTTCGTCGGGTTCGAAGACGCGCGCGGCCGGGAAAGCCGCGCCCGCCTCGTCCCGTCCCTGGACCAGTTGCATGACGCTCGCGGCGGCGATCAGCGCGGTCGCCGCCAGGCGTTCGAGCGCGTCGCCGTCGCGCAAGAGGCTGTCTTCAAGGTCGAAGCCCTGCGACTTGAGGGTGCGGAAGAGCTGCTCGATGATCCAGCGATAGCGATAGAGCTCGATAATCCACGCCGCTTGGGCAAGCGTGCTCACGCCATGCGTCGTCAACAGGCGCCAGACGATCGGCTCCTCGGAGGGCGGCGGGTCGATTTCGCGCGCCTCGACGAGATTGAGCGCGACGCCGGGCGGATCCCGCCGGTCGGCGCCGCGCTCGGGACGACGCAGGACGACCGGACAGAAACGCACCGCCAGCGTGACCTTCCGGGCCGTCCGTCCGGGCCGGCCGGGCAGATCGAAGCTCAGACGGCCCGCTTCCGGCGCGGCGGCGATCTTCGACAGCAGCCGCTCGCCCGCCTCGATGAGCGCCCGATCGCGCACGGCGCGAACCAGGACATGCGTTCGCCCATCGGGCACGCGGGCGAAATGCTCGTAGATGTCGGCCTCCCGATCGGAGATCTCGGTGATCATCGTCGCCGAGTTCAGGAACCGCTTCGCCGCCAGGGGCGTGGCGAGCCACTTGTTGCTCTCCTTCTCCTCGATCGGCAGGCTCTGGTAGTCGTCCTCCTTGATCCGCGTTCGCCGCCAGATCGTCGCCCCCGCGAGCCCCAGGACGCCGCCGTCGGCGGCGTCGACCGCCAGCGCCGGATGGACGAACAGGCCGACGTCCTTGCCGTTGCCGACGCGGCCAAGGCCACGCTTGCGCTTGGCTTTGGCTTCATAGTTGATTTCGCTCGTATCCTGGATCAACAGAACGTGCCGTCCCGCCGCGGCGGTTCCCGTCCGCTCCGCCGCGCCGCGCAGAATTTCTTCCACCGTCACTCTCGGATTGCGGAAAAACCGCGTCAGACCAACCTTCTCCGCCCGGCTGTCGCACAGTTGGCGAAAGCCCGCGCTAATGCGCGCGCACATGCGCTCCACCGCCAGGCGCCCCTTTTTTCAAGGCGCACGTCGCCGAAGAAGCCAATGTTCACGTCTGTCATCGCCGATCCTCTCCAAACAAAGGGCCGGCCGATACAGAATCACACATGATTCTCAACGATCAAGCGATGTTTGCAAAAAATGTGTTTGACTCGTCCGCGAATCGAATGTGTGCGCACGCTAGCCCACCGGGAGAGGGAAGCGGCCGAAGGCCGCAGGGTGAGGGTTAGCCGGCGCAACCAGATGTCGTCACGCGCCAAGCGGAAGGGAGCGACCTTTGGACAAGCGCTTTGAGCTGACGGTCGGGCCGGTGCTGTTCAACTGGCCCGCGGACGCGCTCGTCGACTTCTACGCGAAGATCGCCGACGAAGCGCCGGTCGACCGCGTCGTCGTCGGCGAACTGGTCTGCTCGAAACGCCTACCATTTTACGCCGACCGCATCCCGGCGGTCGTCGAGCGGCTCGAGCGCGGCGGCAAGACGGTCGCGCTCGCCTCTCTGGCGCTGCCGACGCTCGAGCGCGAGCGCCGGGCGGCCCGGGACCTCGCCGAACAGACCGAACACGAGGTCGAGATCGACGACCTGACGCTGTTGCGCTGGATGCGCCCGGCGAGACCCTTTGCGGTCGGACCGCTGGTCAACGTCTACAACGAGAACACCCTCGCCTATCTGGCGCGGCTTGGCGCGCGGCGCTTCTGCCTGCCGCCCGAACTGCCGATCGCGTCGGTCGCCCCGCTCGCCAAGGCGGCCGACGCCGTCGACGCCCGCATCGAGATCTGGGCCTACGGCCGCATCCCGCTCGCGATCTCCAGCCGCTGCGCCCACGCGCGCATCCATGGCCTCAGCAAGGATTCGTGCCAGTTCGTCTGCGCCAACGACCCGGACGGCCTCACCGCACGAACGCTCGACGGCGCCGACTTCCTGGCGGTGAACGGGGTGCAGACGCTGTCGCACGTCACCGCCAACCTGATCGGCGATTGCGCTTCGCTCGCGGCCGCCGGCGTCAGGGCGCTGCGCCTGTCGCCGCACAGCGGCGACTTCGTCTCCGTCGCGCAGGCGTTCGCCGACGCCGCGGCCAGACGGATCTCCGGCGAGGAAGGCGTGGCTCGGCTCGGCCGGATCGTGCACGACGCGGAGTTCTCCAACGGCTTTTTGTTCGGCGATTGCGGCGCGGCGATCTTGCCGCGGCGGCATGAGGAACCGGTCGCCGTCGCGAGCCGGTGACGCAGTCGTTCTACCCGCCTCGATCTCCACGGGATCGAGGACGTCGCCGGCGTGAAGCAACGCCGCCCCGCCCGAAAGCAAGCCCGAGGGCGGCGCTGATGGCGCTCGGCGCGCCGGCGCCCATCGAGAAATGCCGATTCCGAATTCCCTGCCAGCAGGGAATTTTGCCAGCGCCTGATCTGCGCCCGCACCGAGAACCATCGCAATTTCAGAGGCCTGCGTCCGAAGCTACCGGCCCGGAGACGGACCGGGTTTCCATTCAAGCTCCACGAAAGGCGGCGTCTCGCTCCGCTGCGCGAAGCCGAGTCGCTCGCAGAGCCTGAGCGATGCGAGGTTCGTCGCCAGCACCGTGACCCGCGCGGGAAGGCCGAGGCGCCTCGGTTCTTCGAGCGCTTGCAGCATGAGGCGCGTCGCCAGCCCGCGCCCCTGAATCTCCGGCAGGAGGGCGATGTCGACATAGGTGACGCAGCGCTGCCCGACATGGGCGATGAGGAGTCCAACGGGCTCACCGTCCCACTCGACAATCTGCCAACGCGCTTCGGGATAGTCCCGGCGGTAGGTCTCCGTCATCGACCGGTATTGAGCGCGCAACAGGAACGCTTTGCCCGCCGCATCGATCGGCATCGCCGCCATGTCGGCCGCCCTTGTCGCCGCGAACAGCGCGAACAGGAAGGCCTTGTCCTCATCATCGTCGCACGCGAGCCGCAACGTCAGCCCGTCTGTCTCCGCCGCGCTCAAGCGCGCCACGCGAAGGCGCTTTGCGGCGCTCGACAAGGCGTCGGATTTCCCGCAGGCTCGGGCGCACGGGGTTTGGAGCGCAGCAGGCAATGGACGCCGCAATCACCGCCGAAACGTTCGTTCCGCATGTCGGTAAGGCGGCGTCGCTGTCGAACGGGCACGAGTTCATGCTCGTCACCGTCGATGTCCACACGTCTCCGGAAGCAAGCTCGCGGCGCCAATCCGGCTTCACCCTTATTCTGCGTGGGCCGCGTGCGCCGGTCGCGCCCGAAGGCATGCACCGCCTCACCTTTGAGAGCGGCGCGAGCTTCGAACTCTATGTGATTCCGATTCACACGCCCTCGCGCGACCATCAGGACTATCAGATCGTCTTCAATTGATCGCGGAGGCTTGTCGCGGCCGCCTCAGTTCCGCGACGGAAAGATTCCCTGGAGCGCGATGCAATAGTTCATCGCAAGATCGGGCATGCGGTTCTCATGCGGTTGGCCGCCGGCGGCGCCGAGCAGACCCATCCCGATGGTCGGAGGGGCGGAACTGTAGATGTTCACAGGCGGCGATCCTGCCTGATTGGCGTAGCCGCTCCCCAGCACGACCGCATTGCTCGGAATATTCGAACCGCCGGTCGTCCCATTGTTGTCGGCGTTGACCGTATGCGTGTGAGCCGGAGTTTCTCCAACGGTCAGCGTGTGAGTTTCCTCGCCGCCCTGCTGTCCGATGACGTAGGGCGAGAGACCTCCGCCCTGACCGAGCGCAAGGGCGACGCGTCCGCGCAAGTCGGGCAAGGCAAAGTTGGTGGTCCCGTTGCCGCCATAATAGGTGCCGATCAACGAAAACAACGCCTGGTTTTGATTGATCGGCAACAGCTGTCCCGCGCAAAGAGCCCAACCCTTTGGGGCAAAACCAAAAGCAAAGGCTTCGATCTGACTGATGTATGGCTCGGCCATGGTCGCATTCTCCGTCGGGCGCCCTAGTGTTCGATTGGTCCTCAGGATCGAGGGGGGAAGACCCCTTGCAATGCGATGCACCAGTTGAGGGTCAGATAGGGCTGCAAGTTATTGTGAGCCTGGCCGCCGCCGGAAACGCCGACCTGCCCGGCCGCCAGCGTTGTGGCGGTCGCGGTCTGCAGGGGTGCGTAGGTGTTCACCGGCGCCCCGCCCCGCCCCGTGCCATGCCCCTCGGCCGGAAGAGCCCCGGCAGGGGCGTTGGTGGTCGCGGCAACGGCGAAAGCCGGATATGCATGGGAATGCGCGGGCGATTGCGAGGCTGAAAGCGTGACCGTCTCGACGCCCTGCTGCGAACCGATCGAATACAACGAAAGCCCCGGCCCCTGGCCCTGCCCGATCGGAGCGCGGCCGCGCAGGTCCGGCAGCGCGAAGTTCGACACGCCGTTGCCGCCGTAATAGGTGCCCAGCAGCGAGAAAAGCGCTGTGTACTGCGAGATCGGCAGAATCTGCCCCTCGCACATCGCCCATCCGACGGGCGCGAAGTTGAAGGGAAAAAGCGTGATCTGTCCGATAAAGGGGTTCATGCGTTCGCCTCCCGCCTCGACGCCGCTTCGTCAGTTCTGCGACGGAAATATCCCGAAAAGGCTGATGATGTAAGTGATCGACAGGCTCGGCTGCCGATTCTCGTGCGGAAGTCCGCCGCCTGCGCTCGCGGACACGGCTCCGCTGGAGAGCGCAGCGCTCGTGCCAGACGTCGCATAAATTGGATCCGCCGCCGCTGTCGTCCCGAGAACGACCGAGGGCCCCGGCGCTGAGGCCGTCGCCGTCGCCGCCGCAGCCGGCGCGTGCGAATGGCTGCCCACTTGTCCACTCGCGAGGATGACGGATTCTGCGCCGCCTGGCTGGCCGAGGGTATAGGGGGAAAGACCTGGACCCTGGCCCATCCCGACAACCGCGCGCCCGCGCAGGTCAGGCAGCCCGAACGTCGTCTGTCCGTCGCCGCCGTATGTCGTCCCGATCAGATTGAAGAGCGCATCGTTCTCCGCGATCGGCAACAGCGAGCCGTCGCAAATGTGCCAGCCGACGGGCGCGAAACTGAACCCGACTGCGATCACCTGACCGACGAATGGCTCAGCCATCTGCCCCTCCCTTCTTTGGTCTCTTGTACGCGCTTCACATAGCCCGGGCGACGGCTCCCGTACGCCGATAGCCCGCGAAACCCAGCCCGGCGAAGCCGACGAGCATCATCGCCCAGGTCGAGGGCTCGGGCACGGTTGGGCCGCTGCCGGCGGTCGTGACGTTGAGAACAATCTGATCACCGACCGCGAGATTATCGCCCAGCGCGTTCACCGTTATCGTCTTGCTGGTCCAGTCGAATCCGTTCCTCAGGAGCGGGTCAATCGGGACGGGAGCGAAACCACCTGTATGAGTCAACGTGACATTCGTGATGTTGGGCGCGCCGGTGAAGGTGAACACGTAGCCGCCAAAATCGCCGGCGGTGCATCCCGCAAAGGGGCAGAATGCGCCGGCAAAGTCGTTGGTGATCGTGATCTGAGTGTCGCCGACAGATATGGTGGTCAGCGACAGGCTATCTTCGAGGTAATCCACCGGAGCCACCGGAGCCGGAAAATTCTGGCCTTGGGTATCCCCCGGAAACAGGGGATAATTCGGAACGACGCACATGATTGTCGTGCAGTCTTGGACGGCCGGCAACGCGGGCGCCGCGGGAGGCGGATAGGGCACCTCCAGAAAGACAGCGGTCTGAACAGTGGCGCCGTTTAACCCAGCCACCGCCGGAGCGCTCCAGACCACGAACGAACCCAACGCCGCAACGAGAGCAACCATCCACCGGCGCATCGTCTCCCCCTTTGGCGCAATCCATCCCGCACAACTTCTATTACACTGAAGGCTAGTCTCGCGTAGAATTCCTGTCAAAGCAATAATCGAGGCGATACGCGCACAATGTGACGGTGATCACACTTCAAGCATTGATTGCGGGCGGATGCGGTCTTTGTTTTCCGTCTACCGCAACAGCTTGAACGCGTGCGGCGACCAGTCGCCGCGGATCTCCGGCCAGGACGGCCTGGCGCGGCTGGGCCGGATCGTGCAGGACGCGGAATTCTCCAACGACTTTTTGTTTGGCGATTGCGGCGCGGCGACGCTGTGCCGGCACGCACCGCGATCGCAGCGCGGTGAGGAGCGGGTTTGATCGGCCGACGCCGGCTTATGTTCCGCTGACTATGGACATGAGGAATTGATTGATAGATGATTTGTGTGATGAGCCAACGTTAACCCCCACCCGAAATGTTTTAGGCAACGTTGGGGCCGTCTGAACTTGATAAGCCGAATTCCTCCCGTACGCGGGATTTTAATGTGATTATATCGGGTGATATTGATAGGTAATGGGCTGCTGAGAGCAACTCGACCAATACAAGGTCAATTGAATTAGGAGTCCACGCAAAAGGCGTGGATCCCAAAGGGGATGAATAGGCGCGCCAATTCACGTCAATGCGAGCGCCGCCCTCATGAGGGTGAGTTTTATATATTGTCGCAAACTAGAGAGTAATTTCTCGGATTGATCTTGTGCATTACTGCTGTGGACGCCCGAGGCGCAGTTGGCAACATATTTGATGACCTGTCTTCGAGTAACCCAGTCGCTTTTGAAATATAAAACCTTTTGATTTTAGTATCCGTCTAAGGATAATGGTAAAACCCTTGATCGGTTAAATTCCGTAGGGAAAACGAATTCCCGTCCTTCGACTCCCCCGACTAGCGCTCGCATCTCAGTATTAAACACGCTAATGCCTGCGCTAACAAACATGCTAAGGGGTTGCTTCCTGGCGGCCTGGTAGAAGGCCGAATTGTCTGGAGCTGTCAGAGATAGCGGCCCGATGCGGGGAGGGGCGATGGATCTGAGATCATTGTCCACGGTAAGGCGGCGGAGAACGCTACTGAGATGACGAATTTGGCGTGGCACCTGATCCTGCCTGGCAAGCGTCTCTCGAATATGGACAATATCTTCAACAAAGGCGGCGGCGGCTTCCTTGGTTTCGGCGAGAAGGCGTTCACGGTTTTCGGGAGAAATCGGCATGAACGGGGCGTGGTCAATCAAGCGGGAGTTCGGAATGCAATCAGGCGGAAACGGCAATGATTCGCGATGCACCCCTTTTGCGCGCCCTCAGTATTCCGCACAAGCGACAATCGAAAACTAAAGGGAAGATGCCTCGCGAGAAACGGTCCCCTACCGCAACAGCTTGAACGCGTGCGGCGACCAGTCGCCGCGGCCG
This sequence comes from uncultured Alphaproteobacteria bacterium, assembly GCA_963822215.1. Taxonomy (GTDB): domain Bacteria; phylum Pseudomonadota; class Alphaproteobacteria; order Rhizobiales; family Beijerinckiaceae; genus Roseiarcus. Next base: position 328,892 of record CAWGGX010000009.1, on the reverse strand, counting down.
ATGCCGGGGATGCACCAGAGCTTGCACAGCGGCTCGATGGCGCGCGCCGCCTCGACCGGGCCCATGTCCTCGGCGTCCCAGCCGAACTCATTGCAGATCGCCGCTGCCGTCTTCTTGGCGCCGGCGTCGTTTCCGCAGATGAACATGGTCGGGCGCAGCCCGCCGAAGTTGGGGTTGACCATCTGGCCGGCGCCGACCGAGTTGAACGCCTTGACGAAATGCGTGTCCGGGTAGGCCGCCTGCAGCCGCTCCATCAGCGACTCGTTCTGCCCGACAAAATAGCTCAGAACGCCCGCGACGGGCGGCCCGCCGCCGATCGGGTTGCAGGCGTCGATCACGGTCTTGCCGCGCAGCGCGGCAGGACCGACCAGTTTCAAGGCTTCCAGCGCGACCTCGCCGGCGACCGCCAGGACCACGATTTCGGCGAAGTCCCCCGCCTCGGCGAAGGACTTGACCTCGGCCCCCGGGTTTTTCGCCGCCCAGCCGGCCAGCTTCGCCGAATCGCGCGTGCCGATCTCGACCTGATGGCCGTGTTTCACGAAACCCGCAGCCAATGTCTGGCCCACCACGCCTGAACCGATCACGCCTACCTTCATGGTCTCCCTCCTTCGTGGCCCGAGCCGGCTTGCGGTTCCGCCCGACTTGGGCGGCCAATGCCCGACTTGGGATGGCCGGACCGCCAGGGCAAGGGCGCGGGCGGCGCTCGTGCGCGAACGGTTGCGGATATTGCCGAACTGTGGCGGCGCTCCCAAGCATCGCTCCGATCGGCGAGATTGTTGCCAGGACGGCCAAGCGGCGTCTAATGTTCGCTGGTGGAGCGTCGAAGCCGGCGGTCATCTGGGGATATCGATTTCAAGCGGCAACGATTACCCATCGAAAGGAATAGCCGCAGCCATGCCGCCGATCGCCTCGGTAGGACGCCGTGATCTGATGATTCTCGCGGCCGGCGGCGCCCTGCTCGCCGTGCCCGCCTCTGCCGATGCGCCAGCCAACCCGATCGACCCGAAGGTTCCGCCGCCGCAAGCGACGGCCAACGTCGTTCGGCCGGCGCAGATAGACGCCGCGATCGCTGAGCTTAACGACCTTGCCGCCAAGATGCTGAACAAGACCCATATCCCGGGCCTGGCGATCTCGGTGGCGCGCGACGGCAAGACCGCATATGCGGCCGGATTCGGCGTTGGCCGCGTCGGCACGACGGATGCCGTCAATGCTGACACGGTGTTTCAGCTCGCCTCGGTCTCCAAGTCGATCGGCGCAACCGTCGCGGCGCATCAGGTCGCGTCCGGCGTGGTCGCCTGGAATACGCCGATCGTCAAGCATCTGCCCTGGTTCGCGCTGGGCGACGACTGGGTCACGCGCCATGTCACGATCGCCGATATGTACGCGCATCGCTCCGGTCTGCCCGACCATGCCGGCGACGAATTGGAAGACATTGGCTATGATGTGGGGCAGGTCCTGCGCCGGCTGCGCTATGCGAAGCTGCACTCGTTTCGCGAGCAGTACGCCTACACCAATTTCGGGCTGACCGCTGCAGCCGAAGCGGTCGCTGCCGCCTCACACACCGACTGGGCGACGCTGTCGCAGCAAGTGCTGTATGCGCCTCTCGGGATGGCCGCGACGAGTTCCCGCTTCGAGGAATTCATCAAACGGCCGAACCATGCGGTCAATCATGTGCTGGTCGACGGCGCCTATCAGGCAAAATACCAGCGGCAGCCGAGCGCACAGTCGCCCGCCGGCGGCGTCAGCGCCTCCGCCAACGACATGGCGCGTTGGATGGCGATGGTGCTGCAAGGCGGCGTTTACGACGGCAAGCGTATCGTCGCCACGGACGCCCTGCTGCCGGCAATCACCGCACAGGTCGTCTCCGCGCCTTCGTCGGTAGCCGACGCGCGGCCCGGAATGTACGGCTACGGCTTCAACGTTGGCACGCTGCCCTCGGGGCGCGTGTCGTTGAGCCATTCCGGCGCGTTCGCCCTGGGTGCAGCCACGACCTTCATTCTGATCCCGTCCTTCGGTGTCGGGATCACGGTGCTGAGCAACGCCGCGCCGATCGGTGCGGTGGAGGCGCTGGCGATGGCGTTCGCGGACCTGGTGCAATTCGGTATCGTCACGCGCGACTGGCTGGCTGCGTACCAGCCGCTGATGGCGGCGATGGGGGCGCCTTCCGGGTCGCTGGTCGGCAAGCCGCCGCCCGCTGATCCAGCCCCTGCGGCGCCGCTCCAAGCCTACGCCGGTGTCTACACGAACGCATATTTCGGCGACGTCGAGGTGGTCCGGCGCAACGATGTGCTGCTGCTGCACGTCGGCCCGGTCGGGCAGGAGTACGTGCTGCGGCACTGGGATGGCGATGTCTTCACCTTTCCGCCATCCGGCGAGAACGCCGTCGCCGGCTCGATCTCCAAGGCGACATTCACGATGGAGCCGCCAGCGCAAGCTGCTGCGCTAGAGATCGAGGCCTTCCACGAGACCGGCTGGGACCGCTTCGGCCGCCGCTAGAGAGAAAATAGGACATTTGTGAGCGAATAAGACTGCGCGTGCATTTCGCGCTCCAAGGGCAGGCCAGGAAAGCCAAACGCCTTTGCCAATGCGGCGATTGGATCACAATTGCTGAAGATGGCCGCATTCGATTACTCCTTCCGCCGCGCCTCGGCTGAGGATCTGCCCCGCCTCCGCCGCTGGCTGGGAACGCCCGAAGTCGCGCGGTGGTGGGGCGACCCGCGTCGGGAGTTCGAGAGTCTTCGCGCCGACCTTCATGAGCCGCGGATGACGATGTGCATCGTCTCGTTCCGCGGCCGCGCCTTCGCCTATGCGCAGCACTACGAAGTCCACGCCTGGCCGCATGCGCATCTCGCCCATCTGCCGGCGAGCGCGCGGGCGATCGACAGCTTTATCGGATTGCCGTCGATGATCGGCCGGCGCCACGGCTCGGCTTACCTCCGTCTCCTTGCCGAGCGTCTCTGCGCGGAGGGCGCGCCGCTCGTCGCCATCGATCCGGACGCGAGCAATCTGCGCGCCCGCCGCGCCTATGCGAAGGCGGGTTTTGTCGGCGAGACGCCTATCCCGACGGCGAACGGACCGGCGGTCGTGATGGTCTTTGTCCCAAACAGCATTTCCCCGTCATAGCCGCCAGCCGGAGCGACCGGCGCCCGCGCGCCGGAATGAGGCTCAGGCCGCCGTCGGCGACGGGGGAACCCGGCTTGGATTATTTTACAAATAATATATGTTGTTATTTGTTCGTGACAACTGAGACCGTTCCAATCCCTCTCGCCTTGCGTGACTCAGCGCCTCGCAGGAGTTGCAAAGTTGCGTAACTCCCAAGCCCGAGTGAGTCCGAAATGCCACAGGGTTTGTGAATTTGGTTTTTGGCGCCGAATTCATGAAGACATAATGGGGCGAGTTTGACTCAAGGGTGGGATGACCCTTCCTGCGGAAGTCGAGGAGCTTATCGCTTCGCTGAATCGCCAAGTTTTGGCGCTTCAGGCGGAGGTTGTCGAACTTCGTCGTCGATTGGGTCTGGACAGTTCGACGAGTTCGAAACCGCCATCGAGCGACGGGTTGAAGAAGAAGCCGCGGGTGGCGGGCAGCCGGCGCGGCCGCTCTGGCAAGCCGAGCGGGGGCCAGAAGGGCCATCAGGGCGGCACGTTGCGTCAGGTCGCCGATCCCGACGCCGTGGTTCGGCACGAGGCCTGCGCGTGCGGCCATTGCGGTTCGTCTCTGGATCCGATGGCGGCGATTGGGGTCGAGAAACGCCAGGTGTTCGATCTTCCCGAGCGTGCGTTGTTGGTCACGGAACATCAGGCTTCGATCTATCATTGCGCGCAATGCCGGGGCGTGACGAAGGCCGAGTTTCCCGATGGCGTGGTCTCGCCGACCCAATATGGCGAGCGTATCAAGGCGGCGGCGATTTATCTCAACATCCATCAACTCATCCCCGAGGATCGGGTCGCGCAGGCGCTGAACGATCTGTTCGGCGCGCCGTTGATCTGTCCGGCCAGCGTCGTCGCCTGGGTGGGCAAGAAGGCGGGCGAACTGGGCGAAGTCTACAAGGCCATCGGCGAACGCGTGGCCGAGGCCAAGGTTCGCTGCCTCGATGAGACGGGCTATCGGATCGCCGGCAAGCTGCACTGGCTGCACACGACGTCGAGTTTGGCCTTCACTTTCTATCGCGCGGGCGAAAAGCGCGGCGACATCCCCACGGATTTGCGGGACGGCGTCGTCGTGCATGACCACTTCTTGCCCTATCGCGGGATGGACACGGTCGAGCACGCCTTCTGCAACGCGCATATCCTGCGCGAACTCCAAGCTCTCATAGAGTTTGAGAAGGAGCCCTGGGCCGAACTCATGCGCGCGGTCCTCCTCGACGCCAACGCCGCCGTCAATGGGGCGCGCGAGGCGGGCGCCTCGGCGCTCCCGCCCGAGACGATCGCGGCGTTCGTCGAGCGCTATTGGGCCGCGGTTCGGCTCGGCCTCGCCTTTCATCGTCAATTGCCCAAGCTGGAGACGAAATCTCCCGGGCGCGGACGCCCCAAACAACGCCCAGGACAAAATCTGCTCGAAAGGCTGAAGACCTTCAAGACCGAAACGCTCCGGTTCATGAGCAATTTCGACGTGCCCTTCACCAACAATCTGGCCGAGCAGGACCTGCGAATGATGAAGGTCAAAATGAAAATCTCGGGGTGTTTCCGAACCCTCGACGGCGCCAAAATCTTCGCCAGCCTCAGATCCGTCGTCTCGACAGCCCGAAAACAGGGCGCCAACATCCTCCAAACCCTCGCCGCCTCGCCAAATCAAATCATGCACGCCTTGATCGCGTCAGGGTAAAGGGCTTGGGAGTTACAAAGTTGCAGAAAATAGCGCCTAAGCCTTTGAAATCGGCCGTGCCAACAAATCCGTGCGCACGCCCGGCCCAAGGCCAGACGGGCCGCGCTCATCCGGCCGGCTTCCCCTTCCCCTCACCGGGCCTTAGCGCGCCGACGATGCCGAGCGGGGCGAAATAGACCGCCAGCACGAAGGCGAGGCCGAGCCACAGGAGCCAGCGGTGCGGGTCGAACAGGGCGGGCAGAACCGGCAGCCGCGCCTCAGCGGCGGCGTTGGCGAGCGCGCCCATCAGCTCCTGCAGATAGCTCTCGGCGACAACGAACAGAGCCGCGCCGATGATCGCGCCGTAGAGCGAGCCCATGCCCCCGACCACGACCATGACCAGCACGTCGACCTGGATCGAGAAGCTGAGCGCCGTGTCGGGGCCGACGTAGCGCAGCCACAGCGCGCTCAAGGCCCCCGCCAGCGTCGCCCCCAAGGCCGAGATGCAGGTCGCGAGCGTGCGGTGGAACACAATGCGGTAGCCGAGCGCCTCGGCGCGGAACGGGTTCTCACGGATCGCCTGCAGCACCCGGCCGAACGGCGAGTTCACCACCCTCTGCAGCATGAGAAAGGCGGCAGCGGCGACAAAGAACACCAGGTAATAGGTGAGGAGCTTGCCATTGGCCTGCACGCCGAAGATCGGGTGACCGAGCCATTTGAAGCCCGGCTGCAGGATTTCGGGGACCTTGAACGAGCGCCCGTCCTCGCCGCCGGTCAGGTCCGAGAGTTGCGAAGCCAACACATTGAAGGCGTAGGCGACGGCGAGCGTGACCATGGCGAAGAAGATCGACTGCACGCGCAGCGAAAAAAGGCCGATGGCGAGCGCGAGCGCCAGCGACAGGACGAGCGCGGCCGCGAGCCCTGCAGCGAGCGCCAACCAGCTCGCCCCGAGCCCATAGAGCCCGAGCCCCACGCCATAGGCTCCGACGCCGAAGAACATCACGTGGGCGAACGACACGATCCCGGTATAGCCGAGCAGCAGGTCGTAGGACGCGACCAAGAGGATCATCACGCAGGTCTTGGCCGCCGTATTCAGGGCCTTCGCCCCCGGGAACAGGAATGGCGCGAACAGGAGCGCGAGCACGATCAGCGCGACGAGGACCTGCAGCGCCCGGCCGCGCGGCGGATCGCCGGAGAGAAGGGTCATCGTCCGCTCACCGGATAGAGCCCGCGCGGGCGCCACAGGAGCACGACGACCATCGCGAGAATGTTGGAGACGAGAGCGACTTTGGGCGCGAGGAAGCCGGCGTAATTGGCGATCAGCGCCACCAGGATCGAAGCGACGAACGAGCCGCCGACCGAGCCGAGCCCGCCGATGATGATGACGATGAAGCACAGCACGAGGAACTCGCCGCCGATGGTCGCGTGCACCTGGCCCCGGTAGAGGGCCATCATCGCGCCGCCGAGGCCGGCCAGCGCAGAACCCGCCATGAACACGCCGACGAACAGCCGGTCGATGCGGTAGCCGAGCGCTTCGACCATCTCGCGGTTCTCGACGCCGGCCCGCACGAGGAGGCCGATCTTGGTGCGGTTCAGGATCAGCATCTCGCCCGCGAAAACGACGAGGCCGACGACGGTGGCGACCACCCGGTACTTCTCGACCGCGGCATCGCCGAACACGAACGAACCCTCAAAGGTCTTCGGCAGGCTCAAGGGGATCTGGTCGGGGCCCCAGAAGGCGTACATCAGCTGCTCGGCGATGATCGAGCCGCCGATGGTCGCGAGAATCTGCCGCAGGTGTTGGCCATAGACCGGCTTGACGATCAGCCGCTCGAACACCCAGCCGAGCACGCCGCAGACGAGCGCCGCCGCGAGAACGGCGAGGGCGAACACGGCGAGGTTGAGTGCGACCGAGTCCGACGCCGACCAGCCGGCGAGCGGCAAGAACACCAGCGTCGCGACATAGGCGCCGAGCGCGATGAAAGCGCCATGGCCGAAGTTCAGCACGTCCATCATGCCGAAGACGAGGGTGAGCCCCGAGGCCATGGTGAAGATCATCATGCCCATCGCCAGGCCCGCCGCGGTCAGCGTCAGGAAGGTCGAGGCCGAGCCGATGAAGGGCGCGGCGACGACGGCCACAAGGAGCGGCGTCAGCGCCGGCAGGATTTCGGGCCTCCGCCGCGGCAGCGCCGCTCCGACATCCAGCGGGCTCATTGGTGCGAATCCAGGCTGAGGCCGAGCAGGCGGTTCTGCAATGGCTCGTCGGCCGCGAGCGCGCTCATGAGGCCGCGATAGACGATCCGGCCGTTGTCCATCACCCGTACTTCGTCGCCGACCTCGCGCGCGACGCGGAAGTTCTGCTCGACGAGCAGGATCGTGACGCCGGTCGCCTTGATCTCCTTGAGGCAGTCGATCAGCGAGCCGACGATCGCCGGCGCGAGCCCCTTGGTCGGCTCGTCGATCAGGAGAAGTTGGCGGGGCTCGACGATGGCGCGGGCGATCGACAGCATCTGCTTCTGTCCGCCGGAGAGCGATCCGGCACGCGACAGCCAGAACCTCTTCAGGGCCGGGAAGAAGCCGAAGATCCAGGCGAGGCGCCTGTCGTCGAGCGGGCCCGCGCGCGCGCCGAGCACGAGGTTCTCCCGGACCGTGAGGTCGGAGAAGATCGCCATCGTCTCGGGGGCGTAGCCGACGCCGAGCCGCGCGACGTCGCTCGCCGCCAGACCCTGCAACGCCGTTTCCCCGAGCGCGATGCGCCCCTTCGAGGCCCGCCATAGGCCCATCACAGTGCGCAAAGCCGTCGTCTTGCCGGCGCCGTTGCGGCCTAGCAGCATCGTCGTCCTTCCCCCCGGCGCGTCGAAATCGACGCCCTGGAGAATGTGGTAGCGGCCGATATGCGTGTGCACGCCTTCGAGCGTCAGCCCGGCGCTCATGCCGCCTTCTCCGGAGCGATCCCGAGATAGGCTTCCTGCACGATCGGCGAGGCGATCACCGTCGCCGGGTCGCCATCGGCGGCAAGCTGACCGTTGGTCAGCACGATGATGCGGTCGGCGAGCGAGCGGACGACGTCCATCTTGTGCTCGACGAGCAGGATGGTCTTGCTCGTATCAGTCTTCAGCCGCGCGATCAGGTCGAGCACCACCGGGACCTCGTCGACGCTCATGCCCGCGGTCGGCTCGTCGAACATGTAGACCTTGGGTTCGAGCGCCATCATCATTGCGACCTCGAGCTTGCGCTGATCGCCGTGCGGTAGATCGGCGGCGGGCGCGTCGCGCCTTGCGCCAAGCCCGACAGACGCAAGCGCCGCCTCGGCCCGGTCGATCAGGTCGCCGCGCGCACGCCAAGGGCGGCGCATGTCGTAATGCACGCCGGCGCGAGCCTGAACGGCCAGCCGGACGTTTTCGGCGACGCTGAGCCGCGGGAACAGGTTTGTCAGCTGGAACGCCCGCCCGAGGCCAAGTCGGGTCCGTTGCGGAGCGCTCAGATGCGTGACGTCCTCGCCCTCAATCATGACCAAGCCGTCGGAAGCGCGCAGCTGGCCCGATATCAGGTTGAAATAAGTCGTCTTGCCCGCGCCGTTCGGCCCGACGATGGCGGTGAGCTCGCCGGGCTGGAAGGCGCAGGTGACGTGATCGACCGCGACATGACCGCCGAAACGGATGGTCAGGCCACGGGTCTCGAGCGACGGGGTCATCGCTTGTTGCGGATAGGGATGTCCATGTCCTCGATTTTGATCTCGCGGGTGAGTTCGGGGATCGCCCACGGCACGTTCGGATCGACCTTGATCTTGAAGGCGTACATCGACTGGAGCGCCTGGTGGTCCTCCTTGCGGAAGATCATCTTGCCCTTGGGGCTGTTGAAATCCATGCCCTCCATGGTCGAGATGAGTGTCTCTGTATCAGTCGACTTCGCCTTGTCGAGCGCCGTCACCAACGCCTCCGCCGCGGCGAAGCCGCCGGCGGTGAAAAAGTCCGGCGGCGCGTTGAAGCGCTTCTTGTGCTCGGCGACCAGCCAGTCGTTCGCCGGGTTCTTGGGAATCTCGTAATAGTAATAGGCGGCGCCTTCGAGCCCGGGAAACTTCTTGTAGGCGGCGAGGATCGGCAATATGTTGCCCGCGCCAGCGAAGCCGATGCCGTAGCGCTCGGGCCCGAGATCGGCGAGCTTGTCGAGCGGATTGGTGGCGCCGGCCCACACAGTCCAGATCAGCTTCTTGCCCTGCTTGTCCTTAAGCGCGTCGAAAAGACGCTGTCCGACGCCGGTGAAGTCGGCGGTGGCGGCTGGCGCGTATTCCTCGGCGACGAGCGTCGCACCGGTCTTGGCGAGCGCCGCCTTGAAGGCGGCCACACCGTCGCGTCCGAAGGCATTGTCCACGCCGAGCACAGCGATGTTGACCCCAGGGGCGCCGATCGCCACCGCGTTCGAGATCGCATCCTGCGAGGAATTTCGGCCGGTGCGGAAGATGTAGCGGTTCCACTTCTCGCCGGTGATCTGGTCCGCGACCGCCGGCTCGACAATCAAAATTTTCTTATGCTCCTCGGCGACCGGCAGCATCGCGATGGTCGCGGGCGACGAGGTCGTGCCGATCGCGATGTCGACGCCGTCGTCCTCGAAGGCCTCGGTCAGCGCGCTCTTGGCGAGGTCGGGCTTGCCCTGGTCGTCCTTGGTGATGACGACGATTTTGCGCCCGTCGACCTCCATCGTCCCCTTGGTCGCATATTCGAGACCGAGCATGAACCCGGTCTCGGTCTGCTTGGCGTAGGCCTCGAGCGGACCGGTCAGGCCGCGAATCAAGGCGACTTTCACATCGTCCGCGCGCGCCACGCTCGTCGCGGCTGCAAGAGCCGCGGCAAGCGCGATGGCTTTGAGACCAAAAGACATAGGCGCTCCTCTCGGTGCTTTGATGCTGCCCTCCGCGCGCCGCGTTCGCCGGCCTCTCGCGCTGGCATGAATTTCCATACAAGCCGAGCTTAACCTTCGCGGCGTGCGAGTGACAAGGCTGTTTTCCCTTGTCGGCGCTTTCGGTCGCGCGCGAGGCTTGCGCGCCGCAAGCGGCGCCACTATAAGGCCGCTCTGGCCCCGCCGAACCCTACGTTCGGGGGCATGTCGGAGTGTAGCGCAGTCTGGTAGCGCACCTCGTTCGGGACGAGGGGGTCGGAGGTTCGAATCCTCTCACTCCGACCATATTTTCCAAGGAATTGCAGGAGGCGGCCGGAAGACGGGTTCACGTCGGCTTCGGCGAAAGCGCGGCGGCGTCATGGCGCTGTGCAGGCCATGAAACGATGTGGCCGCCAGGGACGAGGCCATTGAGCAGCGCTATGGCGGCCTCGGCGACCTTCGGATCATCGAAGAACTCGACGACGACCGGAAGATCGACATTGAGGCGCAGGACGTCGTCGGCCCGCACTTCTCCGCTCGCGCCCAAGCCGGCAATGGCCCGAAATACCGTGACGCCCTGTACGGCGTAGCGCTCCTGAAGCAGGGTAAGAATTTCCTGCATCAAGCGCTTGTGCTTTCCCTGATCGGCCTCGTGAAGATAGACGCGGACCATCAGGATATCGGTGTTCATGAGTTTCCTCCCTTCAGAGGTTTCTCGCGATATAGGCTCCTCCAAATGCGGCGGCCAAACCAAGTCCGACCGAGAGAACGACATAGAGCGCGGCCTTCGGCAACTCCCCGCCCTCGGCGAGCAACAGCGTCTCCATCTCGAACGTCGAAAACGTCGTGTAGCCGCCGAGGAATCCGGTCAAGACCCCCGTGCGAAGCCATGGCGCCAGCGTCAGGCGCTCAAGCGTTTCGACGAAGAGAAACCCCATGAGGAAGCTTCCCAGGACGTTGATGGTCATTGTCGCATAGGGAAAGTCCCGTCCGTATACCGACTGCACCAGGATCGTCTGCGCAAACCGCGCCCAGCACCCCAGCACGCCAAAGAACGCGATCGCCCCATACGTCCAGATCACGTCGATTCTTCCTTTGTCTCAGAACAACGACAGCCCGAGGACCAGCACAAGGAGCAATCCAATCAGGCTGAGATACAAATTGAGCTGGCCCGACTGCAGGACCCGCAGCCTCGCAGCCAGCCCCTGCACGATGACGACGGCGGGCTGAAACAGCAGAGGCCCGAAGATCGGGGCCACGTCGTGCTCGAAACTCAGCTTGGTCACGAAATAGCCGCCGGCGTCCGCATCGCGCTCGGTGGCCGCCGTGGGGCGGTAGACAAAGCTGTAGAATGTCCGCATCGCGTTGGAGAAGGTCAACGCCGTCGTCGAAGCCCGCGTCCGGTCGGGAGAGAGCCCACCGTACCAGACCGGCGTTCGCCGGACCGGCCTTCGGGATGTCGCGACCACCAAGGCGATCGGGACGAGCGAGAGGAGCGGCATCACGATCACGAGAAGGCTCGGCGATATGAATGCGAATTTGGCGGTGAGTGGAACAAGCAGCGCTCCATCATGCATCCGGGAGGCGATTTGCATCCCGAACAGCGCCATCGTGGCCCCGTCGAGGGTTCGAAGCCAGAGCGGCATTCCCGCCCCCAGCGCCAGCACAAGGAGGCCCAGGAGGCCGACCGAGCCGATATAGGGTCGCCCGATGGAAGTCTCCCGGCCGCGGTTTCGGGACAGAACGCCTAGGCCCACCACCTTCGCGAAGGTGGCGAAGGCCACAGCCGCCGTGAGGGCGAGGCCCGCGCCGGTCAGGGCGAGCGTCAGCCGGCCGGCGAGATAGGGAAGATGGAACCCCTGGAAGACGGTCTGGAAGACGAACCACTCGCTGACGAAGCCTGCGGTGGGCGGCATCGCCGCCAAACTCATGGCCGCAAGCAGGGCGCCGGCGCCGAAGAACCAGTGCCGTCCGGCGCCGGCATAGGCGATGTGATAACTGCCTGTGGCGCGCCGCAACCCGTCCGCCGCGAGGAAAAGAGCTCCCTTTGCAAGCGCGTGACCGGCCAGATGGAGGAGCGCCACCGTCCAGGCGAGGCCGGCGAGGTCGTTAAGGCGTTCGCTGCGGAACACCATCGCCGCGCCGAGAGCGGCGACTGCGATCGATGCGTTCTCGGCGGACGAGAAGCTCAACAGGGAGCGCCAGTCGTCCTGCTGGAAGGCGTAGAGGATCGTCAGAATCGCGCTGACCGTCGCCACCGTGATGACGAGGATGGCGAGCACGGGAAAGGCGCCCTGAGGCGAGACAGGCAGCCAGCTCATCAGCGCGCGAGCGAGGGCGAGGTACGCCGCATTCATGACGACGCCCGACATGATCGCGCCGGACGCTCCGCTTCCGGAGCCATAGGCGCCGGGGAACCATTCGTAAAACGGCAGCAAGCCAAGCTTCGCGCCGAAACCGAGGAGAAGGAGAACGCCGAGGCCGATTTGCGCGGACTCCGGTAGGACCGGAGCAGCGGCCCGGTATTGGTCGAACTCGAGATTTCCCGCGTGCAGTCCGAGCAGCGCGACGGCGAGGACCAGGGCTACCGCGCCGGCTTCGAGAAGAGCAAGCATGAAGAGTACAGCTCGTCCGCTTGCCGCTCCCGAATTGTCAGAGAGGATCATGATGGCGCCGCCGAGGCTCATGGCCTCCCAGGCAATCAGGAGGGCCGCGCCGTTTTGCAGGCCGAACACGCCCAGCGCGCCAAGCAGACTGAGCGCGGCGCCGAACAGCCAGCCTCGGCCTCCGCCCGTCGTGGGGGAAGCAAGGAAGCAGGCGAACACCGCCGGGACGAGACCGAAGCCCATCAACCACAGTCCCTGCGGCGCGATGCGGAAATCCACGACTTCCGCAGCGAGCCGGCCAGGAAGCGTTACAGTCTCGGTCGCATTCGGAAGGCCCGCGATAGCCGCGGCCACGCCGACGGCGGCGCCGACCGCAAGCGCGACACGACTGAGCGCGAAGGCGCCGCCGAGGGCGAGGATCGCAGCGACGAGCCACAAAGCGACGGCCGCGAGCACGAGCCCGTTAGCCATCGATCCGCCCCCCGCTCACGCGCTGCGGAGCGCGATCGAGGAACATCAACAAGGCATGCATGACCGCGGCCGGGTTCGGGGGACAACCCGGCAGATAGACGTCGACCGGAAGCACGCCTTCGAGACCCGTCCCCGATGCATAGTTGCCACCGCAGATTCCTCCCGACACCGCACACGTGCCCATCGCCATCACCCAGCGCGGCTCGGCCATCGCCTCGTAAGCTGTCTTCAACGGCTCACGCATGGCGTGGGTCACCGGGCCCGTGACCAGAAGCAGATCGGCAAAACGAGGAGACGCGGTGAAGAAAATTCCGAGCCGGTGCAGGTTATAGAAGGGGTTGTTCAGCGCCTGCAGTTCCGATTCGCAACCGTTGCACGAGCCGGCGTCGACATGACGAATGTGCAAGCTGCGGCGAAACGCTTTGCGTTCGGACGACGTCGGCGCAACCGGCCGCATGCCCGTTTCGGACCACAGCAGATCCTGCCGGTCGGTCACCCCGAAGGCCCAATCCTCCGACGGCGTCATAGCATCGGTCGGACACGCTTCTGTGCAGAGCTGACAGACGACGCAACGGCCATAGTCGACAGCGAGGCCGCCGTCGCGCGCCTCGATCGCATGCGTGGGGCAGACGGTTGCGCATTCCTCGCATCCCTCGCGGCAGGCGGCAGGATCGTATCGGGGCATACCGAGCACGCCCTGCTGCCCAGCGTCCTCGCCAGTCCTCGGCCAAGCAGTCGTGGCCTTTCCGCTCGCAAGTCCGAACAGTGTCCACAGAGCCATGAGCCGCTCCTACCGGTCGCAGCCGGCAATGGTCAGACCGAAACTGGCTTCGTTGATCGCATAGTCCATCATGTTGGTGTCATGCACGGTGAAGGGAAACGCGCGCCAGTTCGAGAAGGAAGGCGACTTGATCTTGACGCGCGCGAGCCGACCGTCCGCGCCAACATGAACGGCATAGTAAACCGCACCGCGCGGCCCTTCCGCCCATCCGAGTCCTTCGGCAAAAGGCGCGGGCCTGCATTCGACGCGCACGGGCCCGGGCTCGAGAAGCAGAAGAATGCGCTGGCACAGAACAAACGACGCTTCGACTTCCGCCATGCGGACCCGCTCGCGGGCGTAAGCGTCGCCCTCGTCGAACGTGGGCGCCGTCAGCGGCAGGCCGTCGTAGTGGGCGTAAGGATGGTCGCGGCGCAGGTCGCGCTCGATACCGGACGCTCTTGCGACAGGTCCTGTCGCGCCTTGGTCAAACGCCACTCTCCGCGGGAGCAGACCTGTGGTGATCAGGCGATCGAGATGACTCTCGGAGTTCTCGAGTTTCGCGGCATAGGTTGCGAACTCCTCTCGCAGGTTCTCGAGGGCGTCGCCAAGCCACTGCCGAGGGTCGAGGTCACGGCGCAGTCCGCCGGGGATCAACAGACTGCGCAGGAAGCGGCTTCCGGTCAGGCGGGCGTTCAGTTGCTTCGCCTTCTCCTCCAGAAGCTTTCCTTGCGCCTCTCCGACCTTGAGCGTGGTCGTATGGCACAGGTGGCCGAGGTAGTGGAGGTGATTGTAAAGACGCTCCAATTCCGCAAGCAGGACACGTAACGCATTCGCCCTGGCGGGAACGTCGCAGTTGGCGGCCCGCTCGACCGCTTCGCAATAGCACAGCGCATGAGCGACCGATCCCACAGCGGACACGCGCTCGGCCGTGATGACCGCCCGCCCAGGGTCCGCGCCCTCGAAGCAGCTCTCCATGCCTCGGTGCTTGAAGAAAAGCCGCGGCTGGTAATGGATGATATGTTCGCCAACGTAGACGAACGTGAACTCGGCGGACTCCACGACATCGGCCCGGATCGGCCCGAACGGCAACTGCTGGACGTCGACGGCGTCGATGTCGGGAAGATGGGCGCGACCGCTCGCAGCGGGGACGGCGTTCATCAACTCCTGCCCGGCGTCTTTGAGGACAAGCGGGTAAGGCTCCGGATGATCGGTGAACCCGAGCCCATTCAGGTCCATCATTTCCCTCTCGTACCAGCCGAGAGAAGGAAAAATCGCCGCCAGGCTCGGCAATTCGCGGGCGCCCTTGACGACCCACAATTCGAAATCGCGCTGGTCCGGAACCGACGCGATGTAACGCACTTCCACCAGGCTCTCGGCCGGCAACCAGGCATAGGCGAACCGAACCCGGCCCCCCGCAGCCAACAGCGCTTCGGCGGCCGATCGAAGTTCGTCCGGCGACAGTGTCCGCGCCCGAGTTCCGATCATGGCGTCGGCTCCGTCGCAGCTGGGGCGCCAAGGGACAGGGCGATCGTCTGAAAGTGATCCCAAAAGGCCTGCGGCCACCAAAGCCCCATAACGAGCAGCGGAACGATCGCAAGTCCCATCGGCGCGATCATCCAAGGCGTGACAGCGCAAACGTCAGGGTCGTTCGCCTCGCCATCCTCGAAATACATGATCCTGAACTGGTTCAGGAAGCCGACGAAGATGACGATGAGGAGGACCGCCATAAGGCCGATCAGGATATTCTGTGACGCCGCCAGCCCCGCGCGGATGATGGCGAGTTCGCTCAGGAACAGAGCGAACGGCGGCGCTCCGGTGATTGCGACAGCGCCCGCCAGCCATAGGCCTCCGAGGACGGGAAAATGCTTGAGCACGCGCCGGATGCTCGGGATGCGCTTCGTCTGGTAGGCGCGCATCACAGCGCCGGCGCCGAAGAACATCGCTGATTTGTTCAGCGAATGGTTCAGCATGTGATAGAGCGCCCCCGCGATCCCCAATGAACCGCCAAATCCGAAACCCAGCGCGATGACTCCCATGTGCTCGACGCTGGAATAGGCCATGAGGCGTTTGACCCCTTTCTGGCGCACGATGAAGAGCGCCGCGACGAAGAGCGAGAAGGCGCCGAGCGCAAGCAACGTTCCCCGCGCGGGCCCCGAGATGCCGGCGGCGTCGGCAATGGCGAGATAGCGGACCACGCCGACCATGGCCGTATTGAGAAGCGCGCCGGACAGCAGCGCCGACACGGGAGCCGGGCCCTCGCTATGCGCGTCGGGCAGCCAGGTATGCATTGGCGCGAGGCCGACCTTTGTGCCGTAGCCTATCAGAACGAGAAGGAACGCCAGCGACACCAGTTCAGGATTGAGGCGCGGGGCGGTCTCCTGCAAGGTCTTCCAGGTCATGTCGTAGGTCGGCCCGATGACGAACGTGCCGGCCCAATAGAAGAGCACGGTGCCAAGCAGGGCGAGGCTGATGCCGGCCGACACGACAATAATGTATTTCCATGCGGCTTCGATGCTGGTCGCCTCTTGCTCGAATGCGACCAGGAAGGTGCTGATCAGAGTCGTGAGCTCGATGGCGATCCAATAAAGCCCCGCGTTATTCATGAACGGGGCGATCAGCGTGCTGAGGCCAAAGGCCGCAAACATCGCATAGAAGCGCGCGAGGCGCGCTTCCTCGCCGACGAGCCGCACGTAGCCCACAGAGTAGAGGGACGCGAGAAAATACACGATCGCGGCGCACAGGATCGTCCAGGTTCCAAGCCCGTCGATGAGGACGTATCCACCCCAGAACGTGGCCGCGGAGTTGTGGAGCGCCAGGATCGCGAGGATCGCCGCCAGCGAGACGGCGCTTGCGACAAGGTTCAGCGCCTCAGCCGCGCGCGGCCGGTCGATCAGCAGGATCAGGACGATCGCCAACGCCGGCCCGAGGGCCAAAAGCAGCGCCAATATTCCGGTCGCAACCATCATCCCACGAGTTGCTTGAGCTCGAGGGAACTGGTGGTTCCGACATGGCTGAGCAGATAGCGCACGAGCACGCCGAAGCACGCAACGACGATGAGGAGATCGAAGAGGATAACGATCTCGATGAGGAGGGGCATGCCCGGAACGAGAATCTGCGCCCCGAGAAAGACGCCGTTCTCGAGCACGAGAAGACCGAGGATCTGGCTCAGCGCCTCGTGGCGGACGGAAAGCATAAGAAATCCGATCAGCTTCATCGACAGCATCACGGTCAGCGCCAGCACCGCGATGGTCCCGCCCAGATTGAGCGCCGAGCCGATGCGGTAGGCGACGGCGAGTGCGAAGATGACCGCGAAGGCCCCGATGACCAGCGTCGAGCTGACTTGAAGGATGACGGGGACCTCTCGATGCACAACCATCCGGCGAATGATCCGCAGGATCAGATAGGGCAGCAGGAGCCCTCGGAAGGCCGCCGTCAGAATCGCGATAATGTAAAGCTCGGGGTAGCCGCCGTAATATCCGATGGCGGCCGACAGGATGGCGATGAGCCAGGATTGCGCGGCGAAGGCGAAGAGATAGTGCCGAAGCCAGCGAGAGCCGAGCATGACAAAGGACAGAAGCAGGCTGCCGATCGCCAGCAGGCTGAAGAGGGCGGCCGGGAGGGGCTCGAGATGGGCGACAAGCATGCGCGTCAGCTCAACTGGGTGCCGACGATCGCAAGGATCGCGAGCAGGAACGATAAGGCGAGGGGTTCCTGATAGCGGTAGAATCGCAGACGGGACTGGGTGGTGTCGACGACGACGACGACGCACGCCACGAGCAGGAATTTCAGAGCGAGCGCGCCCATCGACCCCAGCACGCCTAGCGACGACCCCTCAGCCGAAAGGCCCCAGGGCAGCAGCAGGACGTTGCAGAAGATGGTATAGAGAATGAACTGCTTCATCATCGCGGCCCAGCGGAGGATCGCGAGCATGGGCCCCGAATATTCAAGGATGCGCGCCTCGTCGATCATGTAGACTTCGATATGCGTGCTTGAATGAATAGGCAGGCGATCGGTCTCGACCAGAAGCAGAACGAAGAAGGCGGCGACCAGGAAGAGATGCGTCGGGCCCCAGTAGATCGGCGGCTGGGCCACCAGAAGATGGTTCACCACGAAAGGCAGCATCGCCTTCGCGAGAAGCGTGATGCCGACGAAAACGAGGATCAGCGTCGGTTCCGACAATATGCCGACCATGACGGCCCGGCTGGACCCGACGCCGCCGTAGGCGCTGCGGGTATCGAGGCCCGCCAGCGTGATCATGAAGGATCCGAG
Source organism: uncultured Alphaproteobacteria bacterium (assembly GCA_963822215.1). GTDB lineage: Bacteria > Pseudomonadota > Alphaproteobacteria > Rhizobiales > Beijerinckiaceae > Roseiarcus. The sequence continues at coordinate 311,111 of CAWGGX010000009.1, read as the reverse complement.
GGTGAGGATGAGCCCGCCGCCGAGGATGTCGCCCATGTCCGACAGCGGCAGGGGATAGTTGGTGAGAACCGGGATCAGGATCGGAACGGTCAGCGTCGTGGTGAAGGCGACGATTGGGGCTGCCCAATAGAGCCAGGAGGCGGTTTCCGGCGCGACGATCTGTTTGTGGAAGAGCTTCCAGAGGTCACGATAGGGCTGAAAAATTCCAGGCCCTTGACCGCGCTGCACCCTTTCCTCGAACTGCAGGATCACACCCTGGAGCAGCGGCGCGAGCAGCAGTGTGGACAGAACCTGGGCGATCTGCAGAAGGACGTCGCGCGCAATCATCGCCGACCGCCTCGAACGGCGTCGCGCGCTTCGCAAACCATCTTAAGGATTGCTAACAGACAATACCGCAGCCCCACAGCCCCGCTCCGTCTGCCACGTCGGCTCGACAGGAGTCATCAGCCCCGAGGGCGGTTACAAGGCGAACTCCATCGCCTTGTCAAAGTTGACCTTCCTCCAGGAGGTTGTCAAGCGCCGGATTCGCAGCGGTCGTTTGCTTGACAAGGACCCAGTGTGCGCTAAGTTTCTTCCAGGCGATGGAGTTCGCCTTGTAACCGCCCTTGTGGCTGATGACTCCTCTGAGCGCTCGATAGCGAAGGGGAGTTTTTTTTTATGTCTCCGCGCGAGAACCTGCTTTCGAATGGCGCTGTCGCCGAGGCTCAGGAGGGTCCTGAGCTTTCGCCCGGGAATCTTTGTGAGCATCGCTCGGCCGTCCCAGGTGATGCGGCATTGGCGTTTCGAAGCGTGCTGACGCTCGCGTCCGATGATGGACAAGCGGCGGAAAAGTCCGAGATGCCGACCTTTTTCCGTGACCTCAATCTCGATCAGGTTGTCGCTTCGATCACGATCGGGAAACAGGAATACGATCTCGCGCCATTCTTCCATCGCCCGCTGAAGACGGTCGAAGCCGTCGAGTACCGCCAGGACGTGATGCGGGACCTGCAGGACCCGCCCCGGCTGGAAGCCGTCAATGCGTTTGCGAACGGCCTGCGGACGGTTCGGGAACACCTCGCTCAGGCCGCGAAGCTCCACTACAAACTCCAAAATCTCGCCTGGTCGCTCGACGCGATCGAACTTTACGGCAAGACAGCCAAGCAACTGCTTTCCGCTTTGCGCGCCTCGTCGCCCCGCTCAACCGGGCTCACGGGGCTTCTTGCCTATCTCGACGCGTATGTAGCCTCCTCCGTTTTTCAGCAAATGATTGCGGACGCTGCGGCTCTGAAGGCCGGTCTGGCTTCGATCCGCTACAGCCTCTTGATCGGATACAGCTTCGTCACCGTTTCGGCCTATCGCGGCGAAGCCGACTACGGTGCCGAAATCCAGTCAGACTTTGAGAAGTTCAGACAAGGCGCTGCCCCCGACCGCCTATTCAAGTTCAATGAGTTCCCGCAGATGAACCACATCGAGGCCGGGGTTCTCGAGCGAGTCACGCTCCTTTTTCCACAGACATTTGCGGCGCTTGAAAATTTCATCGCACGAAACACCAACTTTATCGACCCAACAATATCCAGATTCGATCGAGAAATTCAGTTCTACGTCGCTTATCTTGACTATATGCGGCGCCTGAGCGACGCCGGTTTGCCGTTCTGCTTCCCGGAGCTATCGGCGGAGAGCAAGGAGGAAGGCGTCTCCGACTGTTACGATCTGGCGCTGGCCCGAAAGCTCATTGACGCGAAGCAGACAATCGTCGCCAACGATTATTTCCTCGATGGACGCGAGCGAATCCTTATCGTTTCCGGGCCGAACCAGGGCGGAAAAACCACGTTCGCCCGCGTTTTTGGCCAATTGCACTATCTCGCAGCGCTCGGCCTTCCCGTTCCTGCGGCAAGCGCCCGGCTCTTTCTCTTCGATCGATTGTTTACCCATTTCGAGAAGAAGGAGGACATCCACAACCTGCGAGGCAAACTGCACGACGATCTCGCCCGCTTGCGTGAAACTTTGTCGGAAGCGACGTCCGACAGCATCATCATTCTGAACGAAGTCTTCAATTCGACGAGCTTGAAGGACGCTATTTTCCTCAGCTCCAAGGTGCTGACGACCATCATCGGGCTGGACGCAATCTGCGTCTGCGTCATCTTCATCGACGAATTGGCTTCGCTGAGCCGCACCGCCGTGAGCATGGCGAGCAATGTCAAACCCGAAGACGTCGCGCAGCGCACCTTCAAGATTGCCCGGCGTCCGCCGGACGGGCTGGCTTACGCGATCTCCGTTGCGGAAAAGTATCGCCTTACGTACCGGCAGCTCAATGAGAGGTTGAGCCGATGAAGGCCTTTCTCTTGCATCGGGACCGCGACTTCGATCTCAAACGCGGGCCGCCGCCAAACGAAGACGCCCTGCTGCGGGATCTCGAGTTCGACACGCTGTTGCAAGCGATGGCGGTCAAAGACGAGCTTGTTCTCAACGTGGCGAAAGCCGCCCTTATGGCCGCGCCTTCCAACGATGTCGCGACGATCGAATACCGCCAGGCCGTGCTCAAGGATTGCTTGAGCGATCCAGCGATCGTCCGGCAGCTCTACGGTCTGACGCAAGAGGCGTTCCAGCATCTTAAAAAAATCTGGACCAGATTCCAGGAATATCCTTCAAGCTCTCTTGAGGGGTCCGTCGATAAAATGCGGATCTTCATTGATATTCTCAAGAAAATTCGTGGCATATCTGATCGGCATTCGGCCGATTTTCATTCGGATGGATTTTTGCGTCTATTTGCGATGCTTGCGCGCGAGCTTGACGACGAATATTTCGCGCTCATCGATAAACAGCTCAATCGTCTGAATTTTCGAAGCGGCGTTCTCGTCAGCGCTGGGCTGGAAAAAGGCCTCAGGGGAGAGAATTATATCCTGCGCCGTCCCCTCGAGGTCCCCGGAAATTGGCTCACCCGCGCGTTCAGGAGGGTTTTCGAATGGGCCGCCGCCCAAGGCGTCTTTCGGCGTCGTCGTCCAGACGCCTACACACTCTATCTCGCTCCCCGAGACGAAGCGGGCGCGCGGGCTATGTCTGAACTCAGGGACCGGGGCGTCGCCCTCGCCGCGGACGCCCTGGCCAAGAGCGTCGACCACATCGAAAGCTTCTTTCGGATGCTGCAAACCGAGTTGGCGTTTTACATCGGCTGCCTCAACCTGCACCAACGGCTGCTTGATCTGCGCGCTCCGTTCACCTTCCCCACCGCGAGCGACGCGGACACTCTCCGATTCGCAAGCAAGGATCTCTACGACATCTGCCTCGCGCTTGAGCTGAACAGGCGGCCGGTCGGCAACGATGTGGAGGCGGACGAGAAAAGCCTCATCCTAATCACTGGCGCCAATCAGGGCGGCAAGACGACGTTTCTTCGAAGCGTCGGGCTGGCGCAGCTCATGACGCAATGCGGCATGTTTGCGCCGGCCACAAGCCTTCGACTTAATGTCGTTGACGGGCTCTTCACCCATTTCAAGCGGGAAGAGGACGTGACGATGAAAAGCGGCAAGTTCGACGAAGAACTGAGCCGCATGAACGCCCTCGTCGACGCCCTCACTCCGAATGCGCTGATCCTCTTCAACGAATCGTTCGCCGCGACCAACGAGCGGGAGGGGTCGGAGATCGCGCGGCAGATCGTCTCCGCGCTACTCGAACGGCCCCACAAGGTCGTGTTCGTCAGCCACCAATATGCCTTCACGCACGGCTTCTACGAAAAGCAGCTCGCCACGGCCCTTTTCCTGCGCGCGGACAGGCAGCCGGACGGGCGTCGAACGTTCAAGCTGATCGAGGGCGAGCCTCTCAGCACGAGTTTTGGAGAAGACGTCTATCGGGAGGTCTTCTCGGGTCACGGCGATGCCCGCGAGCGATTCTAAAAGTCCCCCGTGGCTTGTTTCTCATTCGTTTTTTTGGACAGAGAGGAGATCGGGCGGGATGGTGAAGGTAGCGAGGGCTTCGAGGAGGTCGGACCAGGCGGGGAAGACGACGAAGCTCGTCAAGGTTGCGATATAGGCGAAGAAGCTGGTTCGCTTTTCCGCCGCTTCTCTGGCCTTGCGCCAGGGCGGCTTGAGAAGGTCGAGCACGGTGTGCCAGGCGAAGGCGAGCATGTTGAGGGCGGCGAGCGTCATGGCCAGATAGGTCTCGCCATGGCCGAAATTGTGTTCGAGTTCGTAGCCGTGGTTTTTCAGGACGTTGAAGCTTTCGTTCTCGATCTTCCACCTCGCGCGGCCGCAGACGACAATCTCGGCGACGTTGGCTTTTGTGACCGGCAACGAAGTGACGAAGGCCGTCCTGTATTTCACGACGCCCTTGGCGTCCAAAATCTTGAAGCCGATCCAGTTGATCAGCACGGCGTCCTCGCCGTCGCGCAACGGGACCTTTTCGATGAAGCGATAGCGGTGCGTTTCGTGCGTCTTGCCCTTGCGGACCTTGACCTCGTGGCGCTCGAACTCGCAGCCGTCGATGAAGTCGTAGAGCGCCTTGTGCGAGGTCTCCTTGCAGGTGAAGAGGAAATCGTCGCCGCTTGCGACGAGCCTCTCGACCACGCTCTGGCAGGCGAACAGATCGTCGGCGAGATACACCGGGCGCAACGGTTTCAGGCGCGCGCCGTGCTTCTCATGCCAGCGTTTGACGGCGTTGCGCTCGCAGTCCTGCTTCTCAGCGCCGTCCTGCTTGACGATGAACTCGGGGCTCAGGGGGACGACCTTGGAATGTCCCGGCGCGACCACGGTCGCGGCCAGCATGGAATGATAGCTCTCGATCTTGCCGTTGCTGCGTTTGCGCGTCTGGCAATGCGGGCAAGTGATCTTCTGGCTGCAGAAATACTCGGTCCCGTCTAGCGCCACGAGCGTCCGCCCGCCCAGACGCCCGAAGGCCTCGCGCATTGCGGGTTCGAACAGCAGCCGCTCCATGTTCTCGAAGCAGGGCGCGAGCAGAGCAGGGTCCGCGCCGTCGAGCATGTCCCTGATGTAATTGTCGGAAGGGATTTTCTCAATTCCGAACAAGGTCTGGCAGTTGGACCGTCCCTGGCCTCTCTCCAGCGCCCGCTGGAAGGACAGAAACGACGCGCTCTGCATGAAGAACAGGGCGAACGCCGACAAACCGAAATCCGCCATGGCGATATTGCCGCTCCGCCCCTTGCGAGGGTCCGGGAACCCAGCGCAAACCGCCCTCAGGCCAGAAAGTAGCCCCGCCAAAATCTCCATCCCCAGCGTGAATCATGTTTCCCCCGATTTGTGAATCTGGAGGGTTATGTGAGGTCGCCGGCGCACAGGTTTGTGGGCCAGGGAAGGCGACCTCACATAAGCCGGATTGGACTAAACCGCTGGCGCGGTAGGGGTGTCGCGCCGGCATTTTGACAGCCTCTGAGCGGGGTCATTGGGCAGCGCGATTTTGAAGCTGTCATGGGGTCCGAGGATCAGCATGGAGCGGCTGCTTGCAGCACGTTCCATCTGACAACGGAGCCCTCTCATGAAGACCACGATCCTTCGACAACGCATGACCGAGGACATGCAGGTGCGGAACCTGTCACGTCAGACGCAGGCCTCTTACGTTTTGCAGGTTTCCCAGTTCGCCCGGTATTTCAACAAGTCGCCGGCTGTTTTGGGGCCGGAGGAGATCCGCAGCTACCAGGTCTACCTGACGAACCAAAAGAAGTTGGAGGCGAGCTCGATCAAGGTCGCCGTTGCGGCACTTCGATTTCTGTATCGAGTTACTCTGAAGCGGCCGTGGGATTTTGGTGAGATCGTTCCCAGCCCCAAGGCGCCACGGACCTTGCCGATCATTCTCAGCCCCGACGAGGTGGCGCAGTTTCTTGGCTGCATACCCAACATCAAGCATCGGACGATTCTGACCGCCTGTTACGCCGCCGGGTTGCGCATCACCGAGGCGGTTCACTTAAAGCCGGCAGCCATCGACAGACAGCGGATGGTCATCCGCATCGAGGAAGGCAAGGGGCGGAAGGACCGCTATGTCATGCTGTCGCCGAAATTGCTGGAGGTGCTGAGCGAGTACTGGTGGGCGGTGCGGCCAAAGGTATGGCTCTTTCCGGGAGACATCCCGGGTCAGCCGATCACGCGCCATTCCGTCGAGAAGGTCTGCCAAGCGGCGCACCAGCGTTCCGGACTTTCTAAACCGGTGACGCCCCATTCGCTTCGGCATGCGTTCGCAGTGCATCTGCTGGAGTCCGGCGCCGACCTACGGACCATTCAGCTGCTTCTTGGCCACAGCAGCTTGAATACGACGGCCCGTTACCTGCGGATCGCGACCAGCAAAGTGTGTGCGACAACCAGTCCTCTGGATCTGCTGCCGCGGATTCCCGTCGCCGCCATATCCAAAGCGCCGACGCCCGCCTGAGCCGTACGGTCAATGGCTCGGTCGGGGCCGGAAGTGGCGGATGTGTTCCGCCACTACGGTGACGCTTTTCGGGAGCAGCACGGCGGATCTCTGTCGACGGCCCAGCGCCGGGCAATGACGGCGATCGAGATCTGCCGGACGGCAGCGCTCGGTGGCCACGTCGAACAGTGCGACAGCTGCGGTCACCAGCGCGTCTCTTATAACAGTTGTCGTAATGGCAGTTGCCCGAAATGCCAAGCGATGCGCCGCGCCCAATGGCTGGACGATAGGCGTGCCGAGATTCTCGACACCCAGTACTTTCATGTGGTTTTCACTCTGCCGGAGAGAATGGCCGCCATTGCCCTGCAGAACAAGGCGGTCGTCTATGACCTTCTATTTCGGACCGCCGCCGAGACATTACGAACCATCGCCGCCGATCCCAAACACCTGGGCGCCGAGATCGGCTTTTTCGGCATCCTCCACACCTGGGGGTCGAATCTCCTGCATCACCCTCACATACATTTCGTCGTGCCCGGTGGCGGATTGTCACCCGACGGGACCAGGTGGATCTCTTGTCGGCGCGGATATTTCCTGCCGGTCGAAGTTCTCTCCTGCCTGTTCCGGCGGCTATTCATCGAGGCTCTGCAGAAGGCCTATGCCGCCGGGCAGTTGCAGTTTTTCTCCGCCTTGGCCCAACTGAAGGAAAAGAGCGCCTTCCAGCGGTACTTGGCGCCGCTCCGCCAGACGGACTGCCGAGTAGGTGGGGATGTCGCCATCCCCACCCCTCAGTCGGGTAGGATCAAGGCGCGGACCGGGCTTCGGATGATGCCGACGTTTCCTTGATCCCCCCTATCATTCCGTACGGCGGGTTTTCCCCAGTACGGCTGGAAGGCTGGCCTATCAGATGGGGCCTTCCCGAGACGCTGGTCGGCTTAAGCCTGCTCCCGGCATACGCCGCTTCCCGCTCGGTTTGCGTCCATCCTTCGCGCATCGCTTGGCAATCCCGATAATCCCGCGCTGTGTCGGGACGGTTGCGCGTCGATGCACCGCCGTGGGAGGTTGGGTAGTCCTCCGCCCCAGGGGTCCTCGCTCGGGTCCGGGTTGTTCTGTCCCGATCCGTCATCACTTAATCGACCCCATCCGCCCCACTCGCGGGCACGTCCCGACTTCGCCGCACGGCGGCTTATACGGAACGCCTTCGCTGTACGGGAGCGCCTAAGCGACCCGCGAGCGGTTCCGGGCTTTCGCTGTCCATTCCTTCCTGGCATGCCGTCCTCTATGACCCCGGGGAGTTCGAACATCGTTATCGTCCAGGTATTCGATGCCGACATGGCCTTCGCCGAGATCTGAGCGGCTCGGCACTCCCAAAGTTCCCGCAATCCGCTTCACGCGGGGCACGTCTTTCGAGGCTTCCCGGTTTGCTTACGTTGCGGCCTGCCAGGTTGCTCGCCCCCCTTTGTCGGATCGAACCGGCTTCCCGGCCCCAGAGGGCTTTTACTTCCAGGCTTCCGGCAGATTGGTCGCCCGCCCCGCCGCTGGATATGACTACAACACGGACTGGACTCCTTGTGTCGGCGGGACTCTCACCCGCTGGAATGGCAGCTAGCCTCGCTGCACCAGACCCGGACGTGCAGGATTCCCGCATCCGGTTCTTCACGGGAGAGTTTCGCGCGCGTTGGCGTAAAGGCGGTGGACGATCCGCGCCGGGGGAAGCGGATGGCGCTTGAGGATCGCGTTGAGGCGGTTCCAGTGGAACGCACCTTCTCCGCGATGCCGTCGCCCCAGCCATTTCTTCCACAGCACCACGACCTGGCAGGCGAACCATCGTATGCGTCGAGAGTTGCCCGATATGCCGTAGTAGGCATAGTGGCCTCGCAACATCTGGGACAGATGGGCGTGCTGGTCGCGCAAGGATCGATGCCGATTGTGTCGGCACCAATCGCTGACCGCCGCCAGCGCTCGTGCGTACCGGCTTTTAGCCGTCACTTGCCTCACCCTGTTCAACCCCTTCTTGGACTTGGCCCAGATATGGGAGAAGCCAAGGAAGTCGAACGTAGCGCTGTCCGTATCCGGATGGCATACGCCCCCCGGCCGATGAAAGCGAAAGTCGACGAGGTGCGTCTTGTCCGGGTGGAGCGTCAGCCCGTACCGTGCAAGCCGTTTTCCCAGCACGTCCATGACCCGCTTGGCGTCGTCGAGACTCTCGAACGCCATCACGCTGTCATCGGCGTACCGCACGAGGATGCTGTTCCCCCTGAGGCGGACGCGCACGTCCCGCTCGAACCATTCGTCCAGCACATGGTGCAGGTAGATGTTTGCGAGCAGAGGCGAGACGACGCCGCCTTGCGGGGTGCCCTCGGTCGTGCGCTGAAGGAGACCGTGTTCGAGCACGCCCGCCTTCAGCCATTTGTCGATCATCCGGCGAATGACGCCGTCCGTGACTCGCCTGTCGAGAAACGCACGCAAGTGATGATGCTGGATCGTGTCGTAGTATTTGGAGATATCGACATCCAGCACCCAGCGCAGCCCTTGTCGGCCCATGAAGGCCAGACGCAACGCACTCAGGGCCTGATGCGCCGACCGCCCTGGCCGGAAGCCGAATGAGCAGGAGAGAAACTCCTGCTCATAGATCGGCTCCAGCACCATGACGACCGCCCTCTGTGCCACCTTGTCCTCGAACGTCGGAATGCCGAGCGGCCGCTCCGAACCGTCCGCCTTCGGAATGTAGACCCGACGCACCGGCGGGGCGACATAGCGGCCAGACTTGATGCGCTCCAAGAGAGCCAAAAGGTTGGCCTCCAAGTTCGCCTCATACTGCTCCGCCGTCACGCCGTCGATGCCGGGTGCCCCATCCTTGCGCGTCAGCCGGTACGCCTCTCGCATCCATTCCAGGTCGATGACATGGTGAAGCGTGGACAGAGCTGTCCCCGCCTTCGTCCTCGCCAGTTCGGCTATCCGTTGTCGTTTCGTGGACAGGTTCGCGGAGCCCAAGGTCTCCTCCCGTGTTTCCCGGCAACGGTTCTCATCCCATGGCGTCTCCCTTCCCTCGCGCGGGTCCCGGTGAGCCCAGTTCCCCGCGGTCAGCGGTACTATGAAGGCGCTACGACTTCCCGCCTGCGCATCCCCGGTTGCTTATTTGTTTCGCTTCCGGGGTCCGCGCGATCCTCCGCTGTTCGTGCTCGCCTTGGCGGCGCTCCCGGATGGTTGAAGGACCCATCCGGGCCAGGGCATTTGGTCAGCCGGCCGCCCATTTGCCGGCGCACTCTCGTTCGGACGCAAGCGGGATCTCACAGGTTCCCAGGCGATCCGTCCCATGCCTTTGCCCCGGTCCAAGACCCCGGCCGGACCGACGATCCTCACCTTGACGGCATCGTCGATGCTGCCCCCGCTCAACCCACAGCGAAGGCTCCAGCGATTATAATTTCGAGGCTACTCACGCGGCTTCAGCACCTGCTGCCTACGCTTCACGACGGGCGTCGCCGCACGCCATGCAAGGCTCGCTTCCGGCTGGTTGGCTGACCTTTACCGGGAGGGAGTTGAACCCTCTGGATCGCGATGAAAGGTTTCAGAACTTCATGTTCGTTCTCCTCTCCTGAGCTTTCCCTGTCGCAAGGGTCGTTTACGCCAAGCCTCCCTTTGCGGCACCGGAACAGGTCCTCGACTATGTCGGCCGCTATACGCATCGCGTCGCCATTTCCAACAACCGCATCCTCGACATCGACGATGGCAAGGTCCGCTTCCGCTGGAAGGACTATCGTCGCGGCGGCCAGCAGAAGACGATGACAGTCAGCGCAGAGGAGTTCATCCGGCGATTTCTCATTCATGTCCCACCCTGCAATTTTCAGCGGATCCGCTATTACGGTTTCCTCGGCAATCGCTACCGTGCGGAGAAGCTGGCGCAGTGTCGTCGGCTCCTTGCCATGACGGAACCCCGGCCCGTCGTCGCCAGCGAGGAGAAGGACTATCGGGACCGATACGAAGAGCTGACCGGCGTTTCGCTCTGCCAATGCCCAGTCTGCAATCTCGGACGCATGATGCCGTTTCGCACGCTTCCGCCGATCACCAGTGCACCACCCTCTGTCGATACGTCATGAATGCAGCACACGCCGACCCTCGCCGCACCGATCTATCCCGCTTGCCTCGGGCAAGAATTGGAACTGCTATTGCCCTTGGTCCGGCCGGCACTACCGGACCGGCGAAAGAGCCCGATGCTTCAACGCGATTCCGCCCGTCGCCATGGAAGATCATTCCTGGCCCCACCCTCGCGGGCGGTTCTCCAGAATCTTCCCCCGCCGTGACGCTCGGTTCACCGCATTTCGACGGGCCGCCTTGATTCGATCCCCATAGCCCGAGCACCGTGCGGGCGGCTTAGTCCAACGGCGTTTTAGCTTACCGTCGCGCCCTCCACCGCCGGCGGCTCGATTGGCGCGCATGTGCGGCGCGACGCCAAGCTAAAACGCTCTTCATTGAACGAAGGCGCGGGCCGGTCAGGCGCTATGGGGAAAGCGCGCGAGGGCGCTCGGGTTTGACGGCGCGTCTTTGCCCTGCGCGTTCAGCTGGAGGAGACCGTTGAGCGGTTCGGAGGCGCGGCGGCGGGATTCGGGCGCGCTCTGGAGGGTTAGCAGCGAGGGGATCTGGGTCGAAGCGGAGCGGCGACGGCAAGAAGCCTCATCGCCGGCGGCTTGAGCGGCTTGGTGGTGGGGGCGAGGACGGGCGATCGAGGTGGGGGCGAGACTCGAGGTCATGATGTGTCGCAGCGGAATGCGGCGGCCGGGTCAACGAGGCCGATGCGGCGCATGAGACCGCCGCAATCCGGGCAGCGGGCAAACGGCTCGCGGGCGTGTTTGTCTGGCTGTGGCTCGCTGGCGGCGGCGGGCTCGCCGGTCGGCTGGGGCTGAAGCAGGCGGCGCAAGCGCGCGAGGCTCTCGCCTCGGTCGCCCTTGGCGAGAAAGCCGTAGTGCCGGATGCGGTGAAAGCCGTCGGGCAGGACGTGGAGCAGGAAACGCCGGATGAACTCGTGCGGGGCGAGGCGCATGACGCGGGGGCGCCCGCCGCGACGATAGTCCTTGTAGGAGAACGCGACTTCATCGTCGCCGACGACTACGAGCCTCGTATTGGCGATGGCGGTTCGATGCGTGTAGCGGGCGAGATAGGCGAGCACGCGCGCGGGTCCGCCGAATGGCGGCTTGGCGTAGACGACGAAGGGGCCTTGGCGCAGAGCGCGCATGCGTTCGGCGAACGCGGCGGCCTCGGCGAGCGGGACCAGGTCGCCGAAGAAACCGAGTTCGCCGCGCCGGAAAGCGGTTTCCAGGCCGTCGAGGAACAGGCGGCGGAAGGTCTTCGACAGGGCGCGGACGGAGAGCAGGAAGTTGGGTTTGCAGACCCATCGCTGACCATCGAGGGCAACGCCGCCGCCGGGAACCAGACAATGGACATGGGGGTGGTGGGTCAGCGTCTGTCCCCAGGTATGCAGGACGGCGATGAGGCCGATCCTGGCGCCCAGACGCTCGGCGGCAAGCGTCATGAGCGCCTGGGCGGCGGCGCGCATCAACAGGCCGTAGACCGTTTGCTTGTTCTGGAAAGCGATCCCGGCCGCCGCCGGCGGCAGGGTGAAGACCACGTGGAAGTAGGGAACCGGCAGCAGTTCGGCCTGACGAGCAGCGAGCCACTCCGCGCGCGCCGACCCCTGACACTTCCCGCAATGGCGGTTTCTGCACGAGTTGTAAGCGATGCGGGTGAGCCCGCAATCGTCGCAGAGCTCGACATGACCGCCGAGCGACGCCGTGCGGCAGGCCGTGATCGCTCCGATCACGCGCCGCTCGACGCGCCCGAGATGTCCGGCGTTCGCTCGTTCGTAAGTCTCGCCGTGACGGTGGAAGACATCGGCCAGTTCGAACGCCGGCCGCGCCGTCACCGGCTACTCCGGCGGCGTCACCTGCAGCGAGAGCCGGTCGAGAGGGCTCTCAGTCCTGGCGATCACCTGCGATGACACGTGCGTGTAGCGCGCCGTCGTCGACAGATTCTCGTGTCCGAGCAAGACCTGGATGATGCGAATGTCGACGCCGCTCTCCAGGAGATGGGTCGCGAAGCTGTGGCGCAGAACGTGCACGCTCACGCGCTTGTCGATGCCGGCCGCGACGCGCGCCGAACGGCAGGCGGCGTGCAGGACCGTCGGCTCGATCGGCCTGTGCTTGTCGCGACCCGGGAACAAAAACCGTTCGGGATGCGCGAGACGCCAGTAGCTGCGCAGGATGCCGAGCAATTGCTCGGACAACATGACGTAGCGCTCCTTGCCGCCCTTGCCGCATTCGACCCGGATGACCATGCGGTCGCTGTCGATGTCGGGCGCCTTCAGGCCGACGACCTCTGACACCCGCAAGCCTGCGGCATAGGCGGTGGTCAGCGCGACCCGAGCCTTGAGGCTCGAGACGGCTTCAAGAAAGCGACGACTTCGCCGGCGCTCAACACGGCCGGCAGCTTGCGCGGCTCGCGGGCGTAGGCGATCCGCTCCGGGATCGCCTCGTCGCCGAGCGTCACCCCGTAGAAGAAACGCAGCGCGCACACGACCTGATTGAGCGACGCCCAGGAGATCCCTTTCGAGATCAAATGCACCTGGTAGGCGCGGACGTCTTCCAACCCGAGCCGATCCGGCGAATGGCCGAAATATCGGCTGAACTTCGAAACCGCGTGGATGTACGATTGCTGGGTCGCCGGCGACAGATTGCGGATCGTCATGTCCTCGACCATCCGGCGACGCAGAGGGCTCATCTCGGCCATCTGAAACTCCTGCCTGAGAGGGGGCTACTGAACACCCCATCCTCTCAGGCAGGAGGACATTCACTCCATCCCGCCGATCATCCGCTCGCTTCCGCTTCCGCCGCGATAGCGGCTTCGTTCAATCCCAAAAATGAACCACTTTTAGAATTGCTGGATGCCCGCACCGACGGGTGACGGATCTGAGAAGGACTCGTTCGCGACGTATCGGTGCGGCCGGCGCTCGCGAACTTTCGTGAACACGACAGAGCGTGAGTGCAATGAATTGTCTGTCACGACGGACGTTTTTGAACGACATCCGATTGCGGCGGACGTCAGGCTGTGTCGGTCTCCCGCTCCCACCGTCCCCCTCAGCCCGCTTGGCGACAGCCACAGACGGTCAGAGGACGGTTTCGCCGTTGCGCGCGTTCCATTCCGCGGGCGGCGCGGCGCAAGGGGTTCACGCCTGTCTCCTGGCCTCGCCGTATGGCCGGAACGTCGTCTTCTCGGTGCCGCAGTCCGGGCAACGCCAATCCGCGGGCACTGCGTCGAAGGGCGTATGCGGCCCCGCGCCGTTGCCGGGGGCGCCTTCGGCCTCGTCGTAGATGTAATAGCATCCCCTGCAGATGAACCTGCGACCGCCCGCGGCGGCGAGGACCGGACGAAACGCGGGAGCATCCTCCGCCGGCGCGCCCGGCGTCGCCAGCCGGTCGCCGACCGAGACGACGCCGCCCTGGCGCGCAATCAGGTAGACGCCCAGGTTCTTGTGGCCAAACGCAGCGCGCAGCGATCCTGGAATGTCGAGATCCCGCTGGCCGGTGACCGGGTTGACGTTGGTCGCCCCGCACCGGCCGTTCTTGCGGTCGACCGAAAACACGACGCCGCCGATGCGGACGTCCTGGCCGACCCAGTCGAACTCCTCCCACGGCCTCGCGCCATCGACATAAAAGTTGGCGCGAAAGCGCAGCGGGTCGATTGGAACCCGCCACAGCTCCTCGAGCGCGCGCAGTGTGGCCAGGTTGATCAAAGATATCACGTTGTCCGGCTTGTCCATGAAATGGCCGGCCCGCGAGCGCACGAGCACTGGCGGCGCGGAAAAGTTCGGCAGCAGGCTCCAGAAGAATTCCTCGAGCGTCCGGCGATCGTCGGGGTCCGCGAGCCGCCCGGAAGCCGCGACGCGTCCGTTGCGCTTGACCGTGAGCCGCATCTCGCCGAGGTCGAACTCGGTCTGCGCGTGCGCCAGCCCTTCGTCCAGCATCAGCATGGCGAAGAGCCCCTTCTTGGCCCATTGCGGATTGTCCCGGTCGATCGGCGCGGTCGGCCGCGCGAGCGCAAAGACGCGGTCGAAAGGCAGCGGCCGGTCCGCCTCCAGCGCCACCCGGGGCAGCGCCTCCGCGCTCAGGCCCTTGACCGGATATCGGTAGATGCTCACAACCCGCGCCATCGCCTTCGCCGCTCCGCTGCCTGCGCCGGGCGACGTTGCCCGGTCGAGCGCGCGGTTCGGTAGAGCCGGCCGGCGCCGAAAGCGGGAGTCCAGATACGCCGAGGCGCGTCGGCGCTCGCGCGGAACGCTGATCGGCGCCTGAGGGACGCGAACCAGGAACTCCGTCACGTCGGTCGACGGGTCGTCGATCGTATCGTCGATGATTTCGGACAGGAGATCGACGCCCTGCTCGATCTGGCGCGGAACGACGGCGCCGAAGCCGAGGATGAGCGCGCGCCGCTCGAGCAGCGACGGCGCGATCGATAAGGCCCCGCCGCTTTCCAGCGTGTAGACGCCGATCCGCCGCCGGCGCGCCATCGCCTCGAGCGCTGCGGCGTCCGGAACGCCGGGCGGCAGGCGCCAGAGCAGATGCAGACCGCCGCCCTCCCCGCTCACGCTGACCTCGCCGAAATTGCGCCGCAGCGCCGCGAGCAGACAGTCCCGGTTTTCCCGGTAATGGGCGCGGACCCGCGCGACATGCGTGGCGTAGCTCGGACCCTGCATCATCTCGGCGAGCGCGGCCTGCTCGAGCCAGCCGCCTCCGCCGCCGAGCAAGCCTTTGGCCGCGATCGCCGCGTCCACGAGCCGGTCGGGAACGAGCATGTAGCCGAGCCCGACGCCGGCGCCGAGCGTGCGCGAGAACGTCCCGAGGTGGATGGCGCAATCGGGCGCCGTGGCGGCGATCGCCTTCAGCGGCGAGCCTTCGTAACGGAACTCGCCATCGGAATCGTCCTCCACGATGTAGCAGCCGCAGCGGCGCGCCCAGGCGGCGATCGATTCGCGCCGCGCCGGCGAGAGGACATGGCCAGTCGGAAACTGGTGCGACGGCGTCAGATAGAGAAGCGCCGCCGGGCGCTGGGGCAGGCCGTCGGGAACGAGTCCCTCCTCGTCGACCGCGACGCCGACGACCTCGGCGCCTGTCGCCTCGAAGGACAGCGCCGCGCCGTTCGCACAAGGGTCCTCGACGACCGCCGTCGCGCCGCGATGGAGGAAGAGATGCGCCGCAAGGCCGATGCCCTCCTGCACGCATGACGTGACGAGGATCCGGCCCGGATCGGCGACAACGCCGCGGGTGGCCGCGACATGAGCCGCGATGGCGGAGCGCAGCGCCGGCAGCCCGGCCGGGTCGACGGGATCGGCAAGGCCGGCCGCGCCGCCGCGCGCCAGTTGCTTCAAGATAAGGCGTCGCCAGGCCTTCAGCGGGAAAAGCGCCGGATGCGCATGGCCGGGGGCGAAATCGACCGACAACCTGCTGCGTCCCGTCGTCGCCGGCCGGCGCGGCGGCGATGGCGCGGCCGGCAGCGGCATCGACCATCGGCTGCGGCCGCCGCCGCCAAACGCCGCGGGGGCGATCCGGACGGGTTCCGTCGGCCGGTCGGGGGCGACGAATATTCCCGAGGACGGTCGCGACTCGACGAGCCCTTCGATCATCAGCGTCTCGTAGGCCCGGATGACGGTATTGCGCGCGATATCCAACTGCTCGGCGAGGCGCCGGCTGGACGGAAGCCGCGCCCCTCCGGGCAATCGCGCCTCGGCGATGGCGCGGCGGAGCTGTTCGACGATCTGGTCCGTCAGGCTGTCGACGCCCGAGCGGTCGAGAAGCAAGGGCAGTTGCATCGCGAGGCGATCCCGTTCCTGGTCGGGAAGAGTTTAGCCGGCGCCGGATTTGTTGCAATGCGATGACGCGGCTGGACCCATCGCTCTTGCGCCAACTGGCGCCATCCAGTTCGTTCATGAGGCACGCGGGACGGTTGCCGCAGCAATTCCTGCACGTCGGCGCAGCGCGCCTGCGCAAAGCGTCGGCAGGCGCAGGCGCCTCGAGCGCGACCCGCGCGCCGCCAGCTGGACCCATGCCTTCGCCCCGCCTTGGTTCTCCACTGGGCGCTCCGGCTCATGTCAGCGTTGGATCAGCGACTGGCCCCGCGCCGGGCCGGTCCGATGCTCGATGAAGGAGAGGACGATGGGAATTTCACGCAGGACATGGCTCAGGAGCGTTGTCGCGACCGCCATGACGATAGCGGCGACAGGCTACGCCTTCGCCGAGGACACGATCAAGGTCGGCATTCTGCATTCGCTGTCGGGAACGATGGCGATCAGCGAGACCATCCTCAAGGATATGATGCTGATGCAGATCGACGAGCTCAACGCGCACGGCGGCCTGCTCGGCAAGAAGGTTGAGCCGGTGGTGGTCGACCCGGCGTCCAACTGGCCGCTGTTCGCCGAGAAGGCGCGCGAGCTTTTGAGCAAGGACAAAGTCGCCGCCGTATTCGGCTGCTGGACGTCGGTGTCGCGCAAGTCCGTGCTGCCGGTGTTCGAGGAGCTGAACGGGCTCCTGTTCTACCCGCTGGAATACGAGGGCGAGGAAGATTCCTACAACGTCTTCTACGGAAGCTCCGTCCCGGACAACAAGGCCATCCCCGCCGTCAAATACCTCATGAGCAAGGACGGCGGCGAGGTGAAGCGCTTCGTGCTCGAAGGGACCGACTACGTCTATCCGCGCACCAGCAACAAGATCATCCGCGCCTTCCTGAAGTCCCAGGGCGTGGCGGACGAGGACATCATGGAAACCTACACGCCGTTCGGCTTCTCCGACTGGCAGACCGAGGTCGCCAAGATCAAGGCGTTCGGATCGGCGGGCGCGAAGACCGCCGTCATCTCGACCATCAACGGCGACGCCAACATCCCCTTCTACAAGGAACTCGGCAACCAGGGCGTGAAGGCGACCGACATTCCAGTGATTGCCTTTTCGGTCGGCGAGGAGGAACTTGCCGGCATCGACACAAAGCCGCTCGTCGGCCATCTGGCGGCGTGGAGCTACTTCGAGTTGGTCGACACGCCGGAGAACAAGGCCTTCATCGCCAAGTGGCGCGCCTACTCGAAGAAGCCGGACAACGTGACCAACGATCCAATGGAATCGGCGTATATCCTGTTCCACATGTGGGTGCAGGCGGTGGAGCAGGCGGGCTCGACAGACGTCGACGCCGTCCGCCAGGCGATGATCGGCCAGAAGTTCAAGTCGCCGTCGGGCGTCGAGGTGACCATGCTCGCCAATCATCATATGGCGAAGCCGGTCATGATCGGCGAGATCCAGGGCGACGGGCAGTTCAGTATCGTCTATCAGAGCGACGCGCTGCCGCCGAAGCCTTGGAGCCCCTATGTCGAGGCGAATAAGGGCCGCGTGGCCGACTGGTCGTGGCCCTGGGCCTGCGGCGGTTGCACCGCGCCGAAATACCGGACCTTCTGAAAACGCCTCGCACGCGTCGATGCGCGCCGCCGGCGGCCCCGGCGGCGCGCATCAGTTCCGAGAAGCGCCGCCATACCCGACGAGCGCGGTCGGAGCGCCCGACCGCTCGAGACTGTGGCCGAGCCGAACCCCGCGTTGGGGCGCCATGTCGGAGTGTAGCGCAGTCTGGTAGCGCACCTCGTTCGGGACGAGGGGGTCGGAGGTTCGAATCCTCTCACTCCGACCATTTCATTACATAACCTAGTGGTTTTATTTTGGCCGGGACAAGAAAGCATGCTTGTTCCAAACCGACGCTCCCAAGGGGGAATAAAGTTCCATAAGGGGTTTGGGCCTCACCCGGCAAATTGGCCGCGCTCCCACAGGTTATGTGCGAGAAGGCTGAGTTTGCAGCTTTCGCCAAGGCTCCATCCGCTCGGTATTGGAAGAAACGACCCATCGATAGGTCGGGTCGCTTCGCACATAAAGAGACCCCGAGTGCATGACGTATGGAAGGTGTCCAACCAGGTCACCGATCTTTAACGCAGCCCTAAATTCATCAATAGACTTGTATAACGTCTGATATGAAAACGTCGTGTTAGTATTAGCTGCATATTTTTTTCGAAAGAATATTCGTTGATTGCTCAGAAGAAATCTAAGATCTTTATCCTGCATCGCGCGAGTGCCGGTTAAATCAAATATTTCATACGGCGCCCCTTGTTCCTCCAGGGCAATCGTAGCTTCGTTAGTCAACGTATCCAGCTTTGGTGCCGTAAAAACGTAATATTTATCACCAGAAATGATTGAACAAAGATTTATATAATTTGGCTTTAGCTCAACCTGCTTCCATGTCAGCGAACGCATTTCACGATTTGGCTCTTCTGTTGCGGCATGGAGTACGCGCTGCCCCTGGTCATTTAAGTATGACAACAATGGAATGAAATCACGATCGCTTGAGACGAGGGCAAGATACTCGTGTTCCCGCATTGCAGCATGCTTAATCATTTCCACAGCGAGTATTACGTCAACACCACTCTCTGTCTCTTGTGCGTTTAAATGACCGCATTTGGAACACTTGACCGATGTTTCTTTTTTCACGCGTTCTGTGAAGGTGAAAAACAATCCAGGAAGCGAACCATAATTATCGAGAGTTTGATTGACGAATGCCATTTGCTTCGGATCACTCTTTGTATACGACCCAAAGATGTAACATCCTGCGAGGGTGCCCCGCGTTTCGTCGGAGTAGTCCTGGTGCGTTTCGTTCACCATTTCGCTTGCTAAAATATTCCAATTTACTTCGATTTCAAGCTTTTGGGTCTGCTTCCTCGCGCTGATGACGACGTTCCAGAAATCGACAAATATCTTTGTCCGCCGGCTTCCTGTTTGAATAACCCGCACCGTGTCCGAAAATGGCATAGGAGATCACTCTATCAACTGCCGACGAATAAACCTCGTGTGAATTGTATAGTTTTCCTCCTCGCGCCACTGTGTCTAAGCCTCCATCATCGGCCGGCGTTTGTCGAGGACATCCGTGCGGCGGCGTGCGCCCTTCCACGACCCTGAACAGCGCGATCGGCGCGCTTGTATGCAACGGCTGTGGAAATTTTCCGGTATGTAAGTGCTCAGGGAACGCCGCTGCTCAGTACAACCGCGCGGTACCGTAAGCGGATCTTTTCGGCGCGACTAGGTCGCGCGGGCTGCGGGGGCGCGCGCCGTTCCCAGCGTCAGAACGGGTAGTGCTGCGGGCCCTCGATGGTGATCCAGCGGAGATCTGTGAACTCGGCAATCACCGCCTTCCCGCCAAACCTTCCGTAGCCCGAGGCCTTGACCCCGCCGAACGGCATCTGGCCCTCATCGTGCACCGTCGGCCCGTTGATGTGGCAGATCCCCGATTCGATCCGCTTCGCCACGCCCAGCGCGCGTTGCACGTCGCGGCTGAACACCGCCGCCGACAGCCCGTATTCGGTGTCGTTGGCGACCCGGATCGCCGCATCGTCGCCCTTGACCCGCACGACCGGCTTCACCGGACCGAACGATTCCTCGCGATAGATGCGCATCTCGGGGGTGACGCGGTCGACGATCGTCGCCTCGACGATTGCGCCGTTGCGCTTGCGCCAGCGACGACCACGGCGCCCTTGGCCTTGGCGTCGGCAATCAGCGCGTCCATCCGCTCGGCCGCCGCGAGGTTCACCAGCGAGCCAAGAACCACGTGCCCGCGTGGATCGCCGGCCGGCAACGCCGCGGCGCGCTTGGCGAGTTTCTCGACGAATGCGTCGGCGACCGTCTCGTCGACGATCAGCCGCTCGGTCGACATGCAGACCTGGCCCATGTTGGCGAAGGCGCCGAAGACCGCGGCGTCGACCGCCGCATCGACGTCGGCGTCGGCGAGCACCAGAAGCGGCGCCTTGCCGCCGAGTTCGAGCAGCACAGGCTTCAGGTGTTCGGCGCAGAGCTTGGCGATCTCCCTACCGACCCGCGACGAGCCGGTGAAGTTGACGCGCTTGACGGCCGGATGCGCGATCAGCGCCGCCACGACCCTCGGCGCGTCCTCGGGAGCATTGGAGATAAGGTTGACGGCGCCTTTCGGGAAGCCGGCCTCGTTCATGATCTCGACGATCAGGCTGTGAGTCCTGGGGCAAACTTCGGACGAGCGCAGGATGACTGTGTTGCCGCACGCGAGCGGCGCGGCGATCGCACGCACGCCGAGAATCACGGGCGCGTTCCACGGCGCGAGACCGAGCACGACGCCCGCAGGCTGGCGCACGGCCATCGACAGAACGCCTGGCTTGTCGGCCGGGATGATCTCGCCGGTGATCTGGGTGGTCAGCGCGGCCGCCTCGCGCAGGAGCGTCGCGGCGAAGAACACGTTGAAGCCGCCCCAGGGGCCGGTCGCGCCGATTTCCTCGGTCATCGCCTTGGAAAAGTCGGCGGTTCGGGCCTCGAGCAGATCCGCCGCCTTGAGCAGCAGCGCGCGCCGCTGGCTCGGGCCGGACTCCGACCAGGCCGGGAACGCGCGATGCGCCGCCTCGACGACTTTGGCCACATCGGCTTCGCTCGCCGCCGCCGCCTCGCTCGCGACCGCGCCGGTCACCGGATCCTCCCGCGTGAAGGTCGCGCCCGACGTCGCGGCGACCGCTTCGCCGTCAATGATGAAATCAACTCGCATGGTTTCCTCCCTCGGTGGATGGATCAGCAAAGCACAGTTCGCCATTTGGGGAAAATGATCCTGCGGCTCCTGGACGGGCTGACCGAACCCCTTTCCTGGCGCCGGCAAAGAGCGCAAGATCGGCGCACGCCCCATTCGTGCAAAAGGAAACTGGGGCGGCTTCACCGGGGGTGCGATGCGACGTTGGACAAGGGTGGCGCTTGCCGGTCTGCTGCTTTTCGCCGCCCCCGCCTTCGCGCTCGACAAGGTGCGCTTCGGCA
Source organism: uncultured Alphaproteobacteria bacterium (assembly GCA_963822215.1). Taxonomy (GTDB): domain Bacteria; phylum Pseudomonadota; class Alphaproteobacteria; order Rhizobiales; family Beijerinckiaceae; genus Roseiarcus. The sequence continues at coordinate 289,905 of CAWGGX010000009.1, read as the reverse complement.
CCAATTGGCTGGCGGACCCGGCGGCGGGCGGCTTCTACCAGGCGCTCGCCGACGGGACTTACGCCAAATACGGGCTCGACGTGACGATCGTACCGGGCGGCCCGCAGGCGAACGGCGGCCTTTTGCTGCTGTTCGGCAAGCTCGATTTCTTCATGGGCGGCGACATGATCGGCAATCTCCTCTCGGCCGAAAGCAAGCTGCCGCTCATCGCCGTCGCCGCCGACTTCCAGAAGAGCCCGCAGATCCTGATGTCGCATCCGGGCGTCGGGCTCGACACGTGGAAGGCCCTGCCAGACGCGAAGCCCGTCTATCTCGGCGCGGGGGCGATCAACACCTTCTACGCCTGGTTGAGGCTCGCTTACGGCTTCAAGGACGAAAACGTCCGGCCCTACAATTTCAACTCGGCGCCGTTCATCGCCAATAGAATGTCGATCCAGCAGGGCTATGCGACCGCCGAGCCGTTCGAGATCGGGCGGCAGGGCGATTTCCGGCCGAACGTCTTCCTGCTGGCGGACTACGGTTATTCGACCTACGCGACCCTGATCGTCGCGCGCAACGAGCTTGTCGAGAAGACGCCGGACCTGGTGCAGCGTTTCGTCGACGCTTCGGCGATCGGCTGGTATCACTATCTCTACGGCGACAGCGCCAAGGGCAACGCGCTGATCAAGACGGACAACCCGGACATCAGCAACGCGCAGATCGCGTTTTCGATCGCGACGATGAAGGAGCGCGGCATCGTCGATTCCGGCGATACGCTAACGCTCGGGATCGGCGCCATGACCGACGCGCGCTGGAAGGACTTTTCCGACAAGATGGTCGAGATCGGCATGGTCGATGCGAAGACCGACTACAAAAAGGCCTACACGCTCGAGTTCGTGAACAAGGGCGTCGGCCTCGACCTCAGGCCGAAATGAGCGGGGACCCAGGTCAACGGTTGGGGCAGCGACAAGGTCCCCGGCGACCTCGCCCTCATGGCGCGCCGGACGCCGAGAGCAGAGGTCATCCGTCGCGCGCTCGACCCGTCGGCGGTTGACGGCGGCGACGCGGCTGCGCCTCAGTTGCACTGTGTGTGAATGTCGTAGGGGCCCAGGACGGGAAGAACGCGACTCCGGGTATCGGAGAGCCTGCACCATTCCACCGCAGAAAATTCGACAATATCTTGCCAGGCGGACAGTCATGTTTTATATTTGTCTTTATCGGAATTAGAAGGTGCCGCATGTCCGATTGTCCCGAGGCCGCCGTTCAGGCCGCTCGATGCGATCCGTCAACGGACGCGCGCGCCGCGCGGCTGGCGAAATTCCAGCGGGAACAGCTGATCGTAGGGGCGACGCCATCGTGAGCAACCCTCAGGCTTTGACCGGGGAGGTAACGATCCGGGGAAGCGTCGAGCGCCCTGGCGCCTCTCGATCGCCACCCCCGGGGCTGCGACCCGATCGCCCGGGAAATCCGTCGCAAAGCTCTGAAAAGATTGAATCCACGCCCGGAAACGAGCGGACTCGGGAGGCGCAGGACCCCCTCGCCCCGCTTGAGCGGGGAGAGGGTTGGGGTGAGGGGCCTGGGCGATCGGCCGCTGTCGGCCCCCGCCCGGCCCCTCATCCTAACCTTCTCCCCGTGAACGGGGAGAAGGACGCTCCGCCGCCCCGGCAGGCGACGATCGCCCGGAAAATCCGCCGCATGACTTTGAAAAGATTGAATCTGCGCCCGGAAACGGCAACTATATACTTGACGTAGGAGGCACCAATGTGCGAGGAATCGCGCGTCGCCCCGAAAGAGGCGGCTGGCGCGCCCGAGATGGAGATTGAAGTTACGCCTGAGATGATCAAAGCGGGGATATCTCATTTGTTTGATTACGACCCAAGTTTTTCAAATGAACGAGATATCGTTAGGGAGATTTTTCTTTCGATGAGCTTAGCTTCGCGCCCAAACTCGAAGTCATAGAAATATTATATGCAATAGGAATGGAACTAATTTCGTACCCTTCGAAGATGCTTATAGCAAGACGGATTGTCATTAGAAACCAGTCTTTGTTGCTAAGTGAATCGATATATTCGGATAATTCTGCTCTGAGAGCAGTTAGAGTTATCAATGACTTAATCTCTCGCTCAATAACCTCATGGTCGAAGGAGAGAGGTATTTTTGCATGCGCAAATACATTCCGAACGGCTTTTATAGAATGTAGTTCCTTAGCGAGATTCTGTGGAATGACGCCAAAGGCTGTAGCTATGAGGAGTTTTGAGTGGAAATCAGAAAGAGGACCATGACTTTTGAATAGTTGACCGATTAGCTCGGGATCATCCTTAATGGCGAATACGTGAACCAAGAGGTGTTCCAAGCAGGCCTCGGCAATTGCTGAGGCGGTAATTGCCGCCACTAGATCATCGGCATGGCTCAGATCGTCTAGAATTTTCTCGATTTCCGTTGGTGCTGGGAACTTGTTGCTAAGTTTCCGCAGTGCTTCGCGATTGGATTTCGCGGATACCATGCTATGTTTCCCCTTATGACGAAACAGCAAGACGATAAACAATTTGACGACGATAAAACCGCGCGGCGCCGTGACGCAGCGCTCTTGCGCGCGCTCAGCACACCGCACAAGCGCCAAGCCGAAATGAAGGTCGGCAAACCTAAGCGGGAATCGAGCGGCGAAGCGAGTCCGAAAGATGCCGCCCGAACTAGAGCACTCAGAAAATGAAATTGGGCCTGGCTCTGGCCCTTAACGGAATGTCAATAAAATCCGCAGATCGGCAGTGCATCAGTGTGAACGTGGAAGGGCTTGCCACCGGGCTAGCGCGCCAGCCATCGAATTTTTATATGCCACTGTTGGGCAGACCAGACCGTATCGTGTCAGGCGTATGCGCATGATGGGCGATGGTGCCCGCAGAGAGACGCGGAGATAATCCATGCCCAAGGGCCCCCAATGGCGGAAGCGCCCCGCTGACGCGATTGCACGCGCCGTACGCGCTTTTGCTGCTCGTTGGGAAAAGCATGGTCAAGAAACCTAAGAGAGCCGCCCCGCGCGGGAAGCCACCGCCGCAGGCACCGCCGCCTTGGGTTCAGTTTCCTAGTGGCCCATTCCCATTCCCATTTGCAATGCCGTTTGTGCATGTCCAACCGGCATCTGAGCCAAGGAAAATCGCTGACGAGGAAAAACATACAAGCTACTTCACGTTAGAGGACGGTTATAAATTATCCATAACGCCGGACGTGCAAGGCGTTTTTAAGATGGTTGGACAGACAACGGCTGCAGGAGATCCAGTGTACACAATGCAGTTAAGCTGGACATTTGAGGTACATAAACCGGTAGCGACAGCAGACGCAAAAAAGAAATAGCTTTAAGGTAAGTGCCGATGCATAACGTTCTTATACCTACAAGTACTCAGCCAAATTTCTTCTTTTTCAGCGTTAACACGCTAGATAGTCTTGTGTTGACTTGGAGTAACGCGGCTAATCGTCTCCATGTCATTTTTGCTCCAGCCCCGTCTAAGGTTCGCGTAAGCTACCGGTCTTTGACAAGTCTTGGCAACTCTAAATTCAAACTGAAGGAACCGATCATCGTCGTCATCACAGAAACCGACGATGAGGTAATCGCAGAATTCCCAGAAGCGGAGATAGCCGTTTCGGAAGATAGCGTCGGACAGGCTTTAGCTTGGCTGAGAAGGCGGATTATCGGTTCGTATACGCGGTTCAAGGCTAACTATGACAAACTAGGGCCTGTCCCTGCTCGGCAGCTAAAAGTGTTGGAGAAATATATTGCCGAATAAATTGCAAAAGAGTGATGCGGTAAACATTGCAAAAAAACTTGGCGCGGTAATTGATGAAGATGGAGCGCATCAGAATGCGTCATTTTACTACAATGGCTTATTTATTTTTGATTTTGGTATCAGACAGGGCCGAAGGAGCACGCACGGACACTTATGCGGAGAAAATAAGGTCTTGCGGTTGAGCGAATCGAAAGCATTGAGTTTCGCTCGTTGTCACATGACCATGGACGAGTACGTAACAATTCTGCAAGAAAAAGGCGTCATACCCAGGCCAGAAAATTGAATTATCGTAAAGCACTGAGCTAGTCGCTCGCCCATCGTTTCCTCCGCCGCTTATCGGAAGGTCTGCCGGGCTTCTCCGGCGGCGTCCAGACTGGATTGTTCGACCGTTCAGATAGCAGGTTGATAGTACATCAATCTCTTGCCTTCTGCGCCCATGATCGCTTTTGTGGCGCGTTCCGTATCCTCCACGCCAAGCTTGGAGCGATTGTTGTAACGAAAATCGAACTCAGCGAGGTAACGATGCAGATGCGTCTCGCTGACTGAGTGATAGACGCCAATGAGCCCGCGCTTGAAGATTGAGTAATAGTTTTCACTAACGTTGATGGACACGGTGTAGCCGGTCTTTTTGTCGTAGTATGCGTACTCTTTTCGCGAATGGTCAACAGCATGATGCGAGGCGAACTCTTTGCCCATGGACGTATAGACGCTGGACTCGTCAGTCATCAACGCGCTCTTGCGGCTCGCATTGGTCACGACAAGCGGGCGAACCATCTCGGCAGTGACGTGCGCGACATGGAACGAGCGCACATGTCCACCGCGCTCGATAAGGGACACAACGGCTTTCTTCGGCGCCGGCGCGCCATGCGCACGGTTCTTGCCCTTGCCGCCGACATAGGTTTCGTCAATCTCGACAATCTTGCCTTCGCCGCCAAGCGGACCACCGTTCTTGTTCGGCTCGTCATCGCCCATCGCTTCACGGATGCGGTGAGCGAGGAACCATGCGGTCTTGTAGGTGACGCCGAGCATCCGGTGCAGTTGATGGGCGGACATGCCTTTCTTGCTGGATGCCATCAGATGGAAAGCGAGAACCCACTTGTTGAGCGGGATTTTGCTGTCTTCCATGACGGTGCCGACCGTGACGGAGAACGGCTTGTCGCACTCGTTGCACCACAAAACGCCGGGGCGTGTAGATTTGCCCGCGAGCTTCGTGATCCGGCTGGCGTCCGCATTGCCGCAATGACGGCAAACCGGGCCGTTCGGCCAGTACAGGGCCTCAAGGTGCTCGCGCGCCTTGTCGGGATCGGTAAACATAGGATCGGTCAGAAGGATGGTCACTGGCTTGCCCTCAATTGAGAACACCATACACCCTTCGGCGATCTACGTCAAGTATATAATTGCCCCGGAAACGAGCGGACTCGAGAGGCGCAGGGCCCCCTCGCCCCGCTTGAGCGGGGAGAGGGGACGCTGCGCCGCCCCGGCAGGCAACAATCGCCCGCAAATTCCGCAACAAACCCCTGAAAAGATGGAATCCACGCCCGGAAACGAGCGGACTCGGAAGGCGCAGGTCCCCCTCGCCCCGCTTCAGCGGGGAGAGGGTTGGGGTGAGGGGCCTGGGCGATTGGCCGCTGTCGGCCCCCGCCCGGCCCCTCATCCTAACCTTCTCCCCGTGAACGGGGAGAAGGGACAGGCTGCCGGCTGACCCGCGCTCGCCCTTGCCGTCAGGCCGCGACTTTGTCGACCGAGGCCGTGTAGATCTCGTCGATCGCCGCCGCGAGCGCCTTGTCGAACTCGGCCTCGCTCATCGATCGCTTGAGACCCTCGGTCAGCGCCCGCGAGAAGCTCGCGATCACGCCGTGGTTATGAGCGAGCCTCTTGCACGCATCATCCCGGGTGTAGCCGCCCGAGAGCGCCACGACGCGCATCACCCGCTTGTCCTTGATCAGCGGCGCATAGAGATCGGGGACGTCGGGGATGGTCAGCTTGAACATCACCTGCCGCCCGGCCGGCAGACCGTCGAGGCCGCGGGTCAGTTCGTCGAGCAGGATGGTCTCGGCGGCCGCCTTGTCGGGCGCCTTGATCGACACTTCCGGCTCGAGGATCGGCACGAGCCCGTGCGCCGCGATCTGCTCGCCGATTTCGAACTGCTGCTTGGCGATCGCGGCGACGCCGTCCTTCGAAGCGTGGTTGATGACCGAGCGCATCTTGGTGCCGAACACGCCGAGCTTGGCCGCCCGGGCGAGCAGCGTGTCGAGCCCCGGCATCGGCTTCATCAGCTGCGCGCCGTCCTTGTCCGCCTCGAGCCCCTTGTCGACCTTGACGATTGGCACGACGCCGCGGTCCTCCCACAGGTAGGACGGCACGGGCTTGCCCTTCGCCTCGCCGTCCATCGTGCGCTCGAACAGGATGGCCGCGATCACCTTGGCGCCGGTAAAAGCGGGCGCGCTCATGATCCGCACCCGGAACGCGTGCATGAGCTCATACATCTTGGCGTCGTCGCCGGCGTATTCGCCGTCGGGAATGCCGTAGAGCCGGAGCGCGCCCGGGGTCGAGCCGCCGCTTTGGTCGAGAGCGGCGATGAAGCCGCCCTTGCTCGACATTTGCTCTTTCATCTTCTCGTTCGCCATGACCTTGTCCTCACCTTGGAGCTGTCGTGCTTCGCCATGTCGGCGCGGCGATCTGCGTCCCGCGCGCCTCCGCGTTACGAGGCGCCGCCGCGTCCGGCGCGCCATCGCTCGACAGCTTAGCACCATATTTGGATTTGGAGAGCGCCGGTTTCACGAGGTCGTGGCGCCCGCCCTTGAGCCGCGGGCCGGTTTCGCGCCATTCTCCCGGCCATGAGCAGAAGCTATGACGTCGCCATTGTGGGCGCCGGGGCCGCCGGCGTCGCTGCGGCGCGGCGACTGTCGACGAGCGGGCTGACGACAGTGGCGCTCGAAGCGAGCGCGCGGGTCGGCGGAAGGGCGTGGACGCAGAACGTCGCCGGCATGCCGCTCGATCTCGGATGCGGCTGGCTGCATTCGGCCGAGCGCAATGCCTGGGCGCGGGTCGCCGAAGAGCAGGGTTTCGCCGTCGATCGCAGGACCGGGGCCTGGGGCGCCCAGTACCGGGACCGCGGCTTTTCGGCCGGCGAACGCGCCGCGGCGCGTCGAGCCTACGCCGCCTGGTTCGCCCGCCTGGAAACCGCGCCGCCGCCAAGCGATCGCGCGGCGGACGCGCTGGAGCCGGGGTGCGAATGGAATGGCTATATCGACGCGATCAGCGGCTACATGAACGGAGAAACGCTCGACCGCATCTCCGTCGACGACATGCTTGCCTACGACGAGGCGGCGACCGACTCGAACTGGCGCGCGCCGGCGGGCTACGGGACCCTGATCGCCGCGAGTCTCCCCGCCAGGACGGATCTGCGGCTCGCCGCGCCGGTCGAGCGAATCGCGCTCGCCGGCCGGTCGGTATCGCTGACCACCCTCTTGGGCGAGGTCCGCGCCTCCGCCGCGATCGTCACCATCTCGACGGCGGCGCTGGCGGGCGGCGCGATCACGCTCCCGCCCGATCTCGAGCCATGGCTGCACGCGGCCGCGGAGCTGCCGCTCGGGCGGAACGAAAAGCTGTTCCTTGAGATCGCCGGTCCCAACAGCTTCGCGCCGGAGAGCCACGTCAACGGAAATCCGCACGACCCCCGCGCGGGCTCGTACTATATCCGCCCTTTCGGACGACCGGTCATCGAGTGCTTTCTCGGCGGCCCAGGCGCCGGGATCGTCGCAGAGGAAGGACTCGTCGCCGGGTTCGCGCATGCAATGGAGGAACTTTCGGCGCTGTTCGGCGCGGACGCGCGCCGGTCCCTGAAGCCGCTTGTCGGCTCAAACTGGACGAGGACCGGCTGGATCGGCGGGGGCTACAGCCACGCCCTGCCCGGCCATCGCGCTGCGCGCGCGGATCTGGCGCGTCCGTTCGACGCCAGGATCTTCTTTGCCGGCGAGGCGACCCACCCCTACGACTTCTCGACCGCCCACGGCGCGCATGACAGCGGGGTTCGCGCGGCCGAAGAGGTCATCGCGGCGCTGAAACCGCGGACCGCGCGGCCGGCAAGCGCCTGAGCGCGGCCCATGGGAGGGAGCGCGTCCCGCGCGCCTTGGGCGGCGAGACGCCGCCCCTCCCAGGGCAATCGCATTTCACATTGCGAGAAGGCTTCGCAGGAAAGCGTCGGAACGGTCGGCTTTTTTCAGTTTGCGGCGGATGGGCAGTTTGGAAGGTTCGGCGTTAAGCCTGTTGATCGCTATGTGTTTGAGAATGGCGAGGTTTTGTGGACCGTTGTCACAGCGGTTGCGGGCGCGGTCCTCGTTCATGTCGACGTCGAGCACCCAGTGGAGGCGGTTTTCGACGCCCCAGTGGTCGCGGGCGCACTGGTTCAGGCGCTCGGGCGCGATGGGTTCGGAGAGAAGGTAGTAGGCGGTCTCGGTCTTCGGCGGGCCGGTGTTCGCGCCCTTGAATTCGCGCGTGCGGCGAACGGCGCCGATGGCTTTCAGGCCGGGCCAGCAATGGATGTCCTGTAGCCAACCGACATCGTGGCAAACGACGGCGCTTCGGGTCTCGATGCGGCCATGATCGGCGTCGACCGTCGGCTGACATGCGAGCACGCGCGCCTCCGGGTCGGCGAAGTAACGCGCAACATCGTCGAACAGCGTCGGTTGGTTGCCTTTCAGAGACAGAACGTACTGGCCGCCCTGGGCGACGATCTGCTGCGCGATCTCTCTCTGGCAACTCATCGCATCGGCGGTCACCGTGCGTCCCTCGAGGTTGAGAAGCCGCAGAAGCTGCGGAACCGCCGTGATCTCGTTCGACTTCTCGTCCGTGGCGATCTGCGCCAGAACCAGCCGCTCCTCGCACGACCACGCACTGACCATGTGCAGGGCCGACTTTTCGCTCGCCGTGTCAAAGGAGCGGCGCAGCGTCTTGCCGTCGATCGCAACCACGCCGGCCGTCTGTTGCGAAAATGCCCGCATGAACTCGGAAAAACATGCGCCAAACGCAACCGGATCGAGCAGCCGGAAGAGACGGCTGAACGTGTCGTGTGACGGCAGCCCGTTTTTCAGATCCAAGAAGTCCCGCAAAAAAGGCTCCTTGTCCTCCGCGAACTCCGCCATCTCCGTGCAGGTTGTGCCTCCGCAAAGGCACAAGCATAGCGCGATCGCCAACACCTCACACAGGTCGTGCCGACGAGCATTCCCCGTGCGCGGATCCTTGAGCTGCAAAAATACCCCTGAAAACCCCTCCATCCCTCCGGCCTCCATTCCGAATCGAGGCCCTCCCAAGAATCCTTCTCATCCCGCCTTGCAAGCGATTTTTCCAAATGCGATTCCCCTGCCGCCCCTCCGGTGCGCCCTTCCCTCCGCCCGGCGTTTCGTGTATGAGCGCGCGCAAAACCGCAAGGCGCCGCGCTTTTAGCGCCGGCTCCCGCATTCCCGTAACCTTCACGTTTTTCCCTGATCGCGCTGGAGATCGCTCCGGCGCTCACGAGCGCCCATTCCCATGCTGAAGCTTCGCAACATCGCCATCATCGCCCACGTCGACCACGGCAAGACCACGCTCGTCGACCGTCTCCTTCAGCAATCGGGCGCCTTCCGTGACAACCAGCGCGTCGCCGAACGGGTGATGGACTCGAACGATCTCGAGCGCGAGCGCGGCATCACCATTCTCGCCAAGGCGACGTCGGTCGTCTGGAAGGACATCCGCATCAACATCGTCGACACCCCCGGCCATGCCGATTTCGGCGGCGAGGTCGAGCGCATCCTGTCGATGGTCGACGGCGCGATCGTGCTGGTCGACGCGGCCGAAGGGCCGATGCCGCAGACCAAGTTCGTGGTCGGCAAGGCGCTGAAGATTGGGCTGCAGCCGATCGTCTGCGTCAACAAGGTCGATAAGCCGGACGCCAGGCCCAGCGAGGTCGTCAACGAGGTGTTCGACCTCTTCGCCGCGCTGGATGCGACCGACGAGCAGCTCGACTTTCCGATCATCTACGGCTCGGCGAAGCAGGGCTGGATGTCGGATTCGCCGGATAAGCGGACCGAGAACATGGCCGCGCTGTTCGACCTCGTCCTCAAGCACGTCGAGCCGCCGAAGGTCGGCGCCGGCGGCTTCCGCATGCTCGGCACCTTGCTCGAAGCCAACCCCTATCTCGGCCGCATCATCACCGGCCGTGTGTTCTCGGGTGAGATCAAGACCAACGCGCCGGTCAAGGTTCTCGACGTTGAAGGCGATCTGGTCGAGACCGGCCGGGTGTCGAAGATCCTCGCCTTTCGCGGCATCGAGCGCACGCCGATCGACGAGGCCGCGGCGGGGGACATCGTCGCCATTGCGGGCCTGGAGAAGTTCAACGTCGCCGACACGCTGTGCAGCCCCGAGGAGGTCGAGCCGCTGCACGCCCAGCCGATCGACCCGCCAACGCTGTCGATGACCTTCTCGGTCAACGACAGCCCGCTCGCCGGCACCGAAGGCGACAAGGTGACGAGCCGCGTCATCCGTGACCGCCTGTTCAAGGAGGCCGAGGGCAACGTCGCGCTCCACGTCGAGGCGGCCCCCAATTCCGACTCCTATATCGTCTCTGGCCGCGGCGAATTGCAGCTTGCGATCCTGATCGAGACCATGCGGCGCGAGGGCTTCGAGCTCGGCGTGTCGCGCCCGAAGGTGCTGTTCCGCAAGGACGAAACCGGCGAGACGCTCGAGCCGATCGAGGAAGTGGTGATCGACGTCGACGAGGAGCATTCCGGCGTCGTCGTGCAGAAGATGAGCGAGCGCAAAGGCGAGATGATCGAGATGCGCCCCTCGGGCGGCGACCGCCTGCGGCTCGTCTTCCTCGCGCCCACCCGCGGCCTGATCGGCTATTTGGGCGAGCTGCTCACCGACACGCGTGGCACGGCGATCATGAACCGGCTGTTCCACAATTGGGGCGCCTACAAAGGCGAGATCGCGGGGCGCCGCAACGGCGTGCTGATCTCCAACGATGCGGGCGAATCCGTCGCCTACGCGATGTGGAACCTCGAGGACCGCGGCCCGATGATGATCGAGCCGGGCTGGAAGGTCTATCAGGGCATGATCGTCGGCCAGCACACGCGCGACAACGACCTCGAAGTCAACGTGCTCAAGGGCAAGAAGCTCACCAACATCCGCACCCACTCGAAGGACGAGGCGGTGCGCCTGACGCCGCCGATCCAGATGACGCTCGAAAAGGCGCTCGCCTACATCCAGGACGACGAGCTCGTCGAGGTGACGCCGAAGTCGATCCGCCTGCGCAAGGCCCTGCTCGACCCGAACGATCGCAAGCGCGCCGAGCGGGCGAAGACGGCCGAGGGGGCGGCGTAAAGCGCAGCGGCCTGCCGCAGCGTGCAGACGCCGGAGTCGCTGGCGGCCCGGAACGACGGCGGCGCCCCGATCGGCGTGGCCGTCGCCGAGGACGGCATCCATCTTGCACCGCACGACCACAGCGAATCAATCTGGCACATCCCCTTCAGCGCGCCGTAAACTCGGTCCCGCCGCTACGACGCTGTCGGGCGGGCGGGAAGGTTCCTGACCGCAGCGGGCGTGCGCCGGATATTGGGGGTCGTCATGAGCGTTGCGTTAGAAGCTAAAGGCGATGAAGTGTTCGCCGCTCGCGAAACGGAAATGAAGCGGATCGTCATCGCGAGCATCATCGGGACGACAGTGGAGTGGTACGATTTTCTCATCTACGCCACTGCCAGCGCGCTCATTTTCACCAAGCTGTTTTTCCCATCGTCCAACCCTGGCCTGAGCGCCATCGCGTCGTTCGGTACCCTGGGCGTCGGCTATTTCGCGCGACCCTTCGGCGCTGCAATATTTGGACATTTCGGCGATCGGTTCGGCCGCAAGGCGATGCTCGCGACGACAATCGTCATCATGGGCCTCGGCACCTTCCTCGTCGGCCTCCTTCCCACTTATGGGCAGATCGGCGTCGCAGCGCCGGTCCTCCTTGTTCTGCTGCGGCTGCTTCAGGGCGTGGGACTCGGCGGAGAATGGGGCGGCGCCGTGCTGATCGTGGTCGAGAACGCGAAGAGCAAGAACCGCGGGCTTCTGGGCTCTTTGGTTCAACTCGGCTATCCGCTCGGCACGCTCTCGGCAGTCGGCGTTTTCGCGCTCCTGTCGCATACGTCGGAAGCGGACCTTCTCGGATGGGCCTGGCGCATTCCCTTCCTGATCAGCATCGTTCTCGCGGGCGTCGGACTCTACATCCGTCTGCAATTACAGGAGACGCCGGTGTTTCGCGCGTTGCAAACGGAGAAAATGGTCGTGAGGCTGCCGTTGCTCGAGGTGCTGACGAAAGAGCCGCGAGCTTTCTTTACGGCGATCGGATTGAAGCTCTCCGAGATCAGTTACGCCATGATCGCCGGCGTTTTCGCACTTAACTACGTCACGGTCAAACTCGCCATGCCGCGCAGCCTGATCCTCAACGCGGTCTTCATCTCCTCTGTCGTCGCGCTGCTGGTGATCCCGCTGTTTGGCTGGATCTCCGACCGGATCGGCCGCAAGGCGATGTTCTACGCGGGCACTGTGTTCGCGATGGCTTTCGCGTTCCCGTTCTTCTGGCTGTTGGACACCAAGGACCCGCTCCTCGTCACGCTGACGATTGTCGCCGCCATCATCTTCGGGCAGATGATCGGCTTCGCCGTCGGCGCGGCATGGTACACGGAACTGTTTGCGGCTCCGATGCGCTACAGCGGCGCGTCGCTCGGCTTCCAGATCGGCGCCGCCATCAGCGGGGGCCTCACGCCATTTGCGGCCGCGACCTTCTTGTCATGGACGAACGGCGCCCCGTGGCCGATCTCGATTTACCTGATCGCACTCGCCGTCCTCACGCTTTGCGCAACGATCGCCGCCCCTGAAACGGCCGGCAGACCCATGAAGTGATCACGCAAACAACGACGTATCATCGCGCCGTGTAACCGAGGCAACTTTCCGGGCGCCGTTGCAGGGCGGGATCGATGACCCCGCCTCGACGTCGCTCATGATCCAGACTCCTCGCCCACATCCACAACCAGCTTGCCGCGCGCCGAGCCGATCTCGATCGCGCGATAGGCGTCGTTGACCGTGGCGAGCGTGAAACGGCGCGGGTCCAGGGCAAGCGCGAGCTTGCCCGCCTCGGCGAGCTTTGTCGCCTCCGCCAGGATCGCGCCGTGATGTGCGCATCCCTCGCCGGTCAGCAGCGGCAGCAGTGTGAAGACGCCGGAGTAGCTGGCGGCCCGGAACGAGAGCGGCGCCAGCGCATGCGTGCCCCAGCCCAAGGCGCTCACGACGTGGCCGAAGCGCCGGACCATGACGAACGCGGCGTCGAGCGACGCCCCGCCGGCCGTATCGAATACGATGTCGAAGCCCTCGCCGCCGGTTTCCCGCGCCACGACGTCGGCTGGCGCCTCCGCCTTGTCCACGAACCGCGCGCCCAGTCGCTCGATCGCCGCCCGGGCCGAGGGCGAGCCGGCAGCGAAGGTGGTCGCGCCCCGCGCGGCCGCGATCTGCAACGCCATCTGGCCGACCCCGCCGGCGCCGCCCTGAACCAGGACACGCTGTCCGGCGCGGATGGCGGCGCGGTCCACGAGGCCCTCCCACGCGGTGATGAAAACCAGCGGCAAAGCCGCCGCCTCGCGCATGCTGAGGTTCGCGGGCTTGCGGGCCAGGAGGCGCGCGTCGGCCGCCATGTACTCGGCGAGCGACCCAGGATGGCCGCCGACTCCGCCGGCCATGCCGTACACCGCATCGCCTTCCCGAAATGCTGTCGTATCTTTGCCCACGGCCGCCACGACGCCCGCCATGTCCATGCCAAGGATGGCGGGCAACGGCTGACGCGCGTGATCGGCGAGTCCGGCGAGGATTTTCGCATCGAGCGGATTGATCGCGCTGGCCGCGACCCGCACCAAAGCTTCGCCGGGGCCGGGATGCGGCGTAGACACTCGCACGAGCTGAAGCGGTTCCCCCTTCGCCTCCGCGAGCACGGCCTGCATCTGCCGGGAAATGTTGTCTATGGTCAGAGGCCGCGCCGCTCGAGAAAACCGCGCATCAGCGCGCCGATTTCATGAGCATGCGTTTCCAGCGCGAAATGTCCAGTGTCGAGCAGATGGTTTTCTGCATCCGGCAGGTCGCGCCGATAGGGCTCGGCGGAGCCGCTTGCGAGAGCAGGGAATTCCGCACAGTGAGGCCGGTCACATTACTCTCTTTGATCCCGTGCTACTGAGGGGGCAAGGGGCGATTTTCGCCTCGCGCTGACCCCGGGGGCGACTCATGAAAGCAGTTGCGTTTGCGAATAACGATATTGCCGTCGTCGCCTGGACCTTTGGCGGCAAAGTGCCGGGGTGCCTGGGATTTGCAATTTACCGGATCGACGTTCGGGCGGGCACGGAAACCTGTCTGCCCGCGATGGCGACGTTTCCCGATCAGGACGCCACCAAGCCCGGCCGGACGACGGCGGACGACCCCATCCAGAAGTTCTACTGGAAAGACGTCTACGCCAAGCGGGGCGGGACCTACCGCTACAAGATCGTGCGGATGGGTGGAACGCCCGGCAACCTCCAGCCGATGACCTATGGCCCGGCGATCAGCAACACGATCCAGCTCAGCCCCCACTACGGGACGCTGTCCGCCTACTTCAACCGTGGCATCCTCGCGACCCAGGCGACCGCCCACAAGCTCGATGACGCCGGCGGCAAGACGCCCGCAGCGCTCGAACAGCACATCGACAAGATCGGCGATCCGCTGCGCGACGACCTGATGGGGCAGCTGATCGAAGCCCTGACCACGCTCTCCGACGAAGCGGCGAGCGACGGAGGCGAGACATACTGCGCCCTTTACGAATTCGAGGACCCGGAAGCGATCGACCACCTGAAGAAGCTCGGTGGCCGCGCGCATGTCGTGCTGTCGAACATGCCGGGCGGCGGCAAGGGTGAGGAGAAGACCAAGGACACCTACGCCGCCGAGCGCGACGACATCCGCCAGGCCGGCCTCGATGTGATCGACCGCTTCATGCCGAGCGGTCACATCGGCCACAACAAGTTCCAGGTGCTCGTCGACAACGGCCCGCAGGCGGTCCTGTTCGGCTCGACCAACTGGACCGCGCACGCGCTCTGCGCCCAGACGAACAACGCCGTCGTCGCCCGCTCTCCCGCGCTCGCAGCCGCCTATCTCGACTACTGGAACCGCCTGAAGGCCGACACCGATCCGCCGGGCGAGGGCGGAAAGGCGCTGCAATCGGCCGATTTTCGCGAGGCGAACGCCAAGAAGCTCGACCCGATTCCGCTCGAGGACAAGAGTGGCGAAGTGGACCTCTGGTTCTCGCCAAACACGGAGCACGCGCGCTCCAGCAAAGCCGGCAAGGACGAGGAGACGCCGCCGGACCTCGCCGAAGTCTTCGACATCATCGCGAAGGCGCGGCAGGCGATCGTCTTTCTCGCCTTCGAGCCGGGCCGCCCGAGCATCATCGACGCCATCGCCGAGGCGCAGAAGGCCAATCCCGCCCTCTTTGTGCGCGGCGCCGTCACCGCGGCCAACTCGGCCGGCGAGTACAAGACGGCGATCAGCAGCGACGGCGACGCTCCGCCGCACAAACATCAGAAGGGCGACCCGCCCGTCCCCGAGGACTTCCGCGTCATTCACACCCGCGGCGTCAGCAGCAGCGACGCCTTCGGGCAATGGGAGGCGGAACTGAACCAGGCGGGTCACGCCGTCATCCACGACAAGATCGTCGTCGTCGATCCGTTCTCGGACACCTGCGTCGTGATCACCGGCAGCCACAACCTCGGATATCGCGCGTCCTACAACAACGACGAAAACATGGCGATTATCCGCAATCATCGCGCGGTGGCGGAGGCCTACGCCGCCCATTGCCTCGACGTCTACGATCACTACGCGTGGCGCTATTGGCTCGGCGTCCAGAACGAAAAGGCCTGGCATTTCCTGTCGACGGACGACGGCTGGCAGGACTCCTACTTTACCGCTGACAATCAGGTGAAGTCGGCCGAGCTCAATTTCTGGCTCGCGGCGTCGCCTTCAACCGAAGCGCTGCCGACGCCGAACGTCGACGCCTCGACCCGGGCGCGGCCTGCTCTTCAGGCGCAGACCGGGGGTCTTTCGCCCGCGGTCGGGCCGCATTCTGCGGACGAACAAGACGATGCGAAACCGACGAAGGCGCATAAATCCAAGCAGGCCCATCGATAACGTCGCTTGCCCTGAGGTCGATAACGCACATGGCCAAGATCATGGTCATCCGTCACGCCGAGAAGCCCAACGGCGAACCGGGCGTGATGCCTGACGGAACGGAAAATCCTGAAGCGTTGACCGCGACGGGATGGAAGCGGGCGGAGGCGCTGGTCGGCCTTTTCGATCCTCCGGACGGCTCCTTCGCTCCGC
Organism: uncultured Alphaproteobacteria bacterium; assembly: GCA_963822215.1. Classification (GTDB taxonomy): domain Bacteria; phylum Pseudomonadota; class Alphaproteobacteria; order Rhizobiales; family Beijerinckiaceae; genus Roseiarcus. Next base: position 273,742 of record CAWGGX010000009.1, on the reverse strand, counting down.
ATCTTGCACGGCCTGAGCGCCTGTTCGCCTCGGGGTCCAACAGCCTGCGGCCCAGGCAGACGCTCGCGCCGCTCAGCGAGGCGCTGAAGCTCGCGATCGATGCCACGTTCCTCAAAGGTCAGGAGTCGCGCCTCGTCGCAGCGGCGAAGTCCGCGGGCGGCGTTGTCCTCATTGCGTGGCAGCATGAGGCGATTCCCGAGATCGCGAGCCTCATCCGGGGAAGCCCGGCCGGGATTCCAGCAACATGGCCCGGGCGCCGGTACGATATGGTCTGGGTGTTCGACAGCGAGGGTGGAGACATCTGGAGCTTCTCCCAGACGCCCGAGCTCGTTCTGCCGGGAGACTCGCCGGCGCCGATCGGGTGAACCGATATCGATGTCGATCAAACGGCGCGCAGCCGCACAAGCGACGTTCTTCTGTTCGCCATAATTAAGCTCCAAGATTCCGTTGCGCATGCCTATGGGGGACTTGGCCTGTGTCTTCAGACGTCTCGCACCTGCTTCCCAGTGCCCGCGATTACAGCCCCGGCGAGATTATCGCCGACGCGGCCGTGCATGCGGTGGCGATCATCGCCGGGGTGATCGGCTTTTCGGTTCTGTTCCAGAAGATCGCGCTGCACGGAGCCTTTGGGGACGGGCTTGCGATGGCGGCCTACGCCGCCGGTTTCTTCCTGCTGTTCGGCTTTTCCTGCGCCTACAACATGACTCCGCCTTCGCACGCCAAGGCTCTGCTGCGGCGTTTCGATCACGCGTCGATCTACCTGATGATCGGCGGCACCTACACCGCGCTCCTATCCCAGGCGCGCGCTTCACTGAGCCTGGTCGCGCTGGCGACCATCGTCTGGATCGCCGCGCTTCTCGGCGCCTCGATCAAGATTTTCTTGCCCGGCCGGTTGGACCGCTTCGCAGTCCAACTCTATCTGGCGCTCGGGTGGTCGGCGATCTTCGCCGTAAAGCCGCTCGTCAACGCGCTGCCGACGGACACGCTCGCGCTCGTCGTCGCCGGAGGCGTCGTCTATTCGATCGGCGTGGCTTTCTTTTTGTGGGAGAGCCTCAAGTTCCAGACCGCGATCTGGCACGCCTGCGTCGCCGTGGCCGCCGCCTGCCAGTTCGCCGGCGTGCTGACCGCGATCGGGCGGTGAACGGCTAGTCCATCGATTCCTTGAAACTTCACGCTGGCGGCTCTGGCCCCTCGTGTCCGAAATGTTGGAGTCAATCGGCAGGATATGATTCGAATTCTGGAAACGCATCACGAGGGTGGGACGATTTGAGGGTCGGCGCGCATTCTGAATTGGCGCAACTCTGGGGTGAAGGCTCCGAAGGCCGCCGCCTTAATCTGCGGCAATCCGCCTTCCAAAACCGAAGCGCCTGCGCGCTCGGCAAGCCGATTCGGCAAGAAACTCATCTCGCTCTCGGTCCGCAGCCGACAATTTGGTCTCCTGCTAGCAGGGAATTTTTTCCGCCGCGGTTGGCGCTCCGTTCCAGAAAGCCTTGCAATGTCATGGCGTTGCGGCTTTGCAATCCATCGGTTGTGGACCGGATCGGGCGCGGAACAGGGAATTTCAGATGACAGGAACAGGGAACTAGCAGGCGTTTTCAGAGCGGAACAGGGAAAGAACAGGCGGGCGAAAACGGGGCGCGAGACCGGGCGCGGCCGGGTTGTAAGGCGCGGCCCGGACTCCCTTTCCACAACCAGGAAGGGTTGCCCTTGTGAGGGGTTGGATGAGGACGCGCCGCGCAATCCGTGAAAAACCGTCTTGCTCTAGTATATCTACTCCTTGAAACTCCACACTGGCGGCTCTGGCCCCTTGTCCGAAATGTTGGAGTTCCAAAGGCAGGATATGATTCGAATTTGGGAAGAGCTTCTTCAGTGCGAAAAAATCGCGAAAATTCGCCCTCCGCGCGACCATACGCAACATCGCATCGAGTTTTCGCAAGCTCTGCAAGATGAGCGATTCTAAAAGTCCCCCGTGGGTTGTTTCTCATTCGTTTTTTTGGACAGAGAGGAGATCGGGCGGGATGGTGAAGGTAGCGAGGGCTTCGAGGAGGTCGGACCAAGCGGGGAAGACGACGAAGCTCGTCAAGGTTGCGATATAGGCGAAGAAGCTGGTTCGCTTTTCCGCCGCTTCTCTGGCCTTGCGCCAGGGCGGCTCGGTGAGGTCGAGCACGGTGTGCCAGGCGAAGGCGAGCATGTTGAGGGCGGCGAGCGTCATGGCCAGATAGGTCTCGCCATGGCCGAAATTGTGTTCGAGTTCGTAGCCGTGGTTTTTCAGGACGTTGAAGCTTTCGTTCTCGATCTTCCACCTCGCGCGGCCGCAGACGACAATCTCGGCGACGTTGGCTTTTGTGACCGGCAACGAAGTGACGAAGGCCGTCCTGTATTTCACGACGCCCTTGGCGTCCAAAATCTTGAAGCCGATCCAGTTGATCAGCACGGCGTCCTCGCCGTCGCGCAACGGGACCTTTTCGATGAAGCGATAGCGGTGCGTTTCGTGCGTCTTGCCCTTGCGGACCTTGACCTCGTGGCGCTCGAACTCGCAGCCGTCGATGAAGTCGTAGAGCGCCTTGTGCGAGGTCTCCTTGCAGGTGAAGAGGAAATCGTCGCCGCTTGCGACGAGCCTCTCGACCACGCTCTGGCAGGCGAACAGATCGTCGGCGAGATACACCGGGCGCAACGGTTTCAGGCGCGCGCCGTGCTTCTCATGCCAGCGTTTGACGGCGTTGCGCTCGCAGTCCTGCTTCTCAGCGCCGTCCTGCTTGACGATGAACTCGGGGCTCAGGGGGACGACCTTGGAATGTCCCGGCGCGACCACGGTCGCGGCCAGCATGGAATGATAGCTCTCGATCTTGCCGTTGCTGCGTTTGCGCGTCTGGCAATGCGGGCAAGTGATCTTCTGGCTGCAGAAATACTCGGTCCCGTCTAGCGCCACGAGCGTCCGCCCGCCCAGACGCCCGAAGGCCTCGCGCATTGCGGGTTCGAACAGCAGCCGCTCCATGTTCTCGAAGCAGGGCGCGAGCAGAGCAGGGTCCGCGCCGTCGAGCATGTCCCTGATGTAATTGTCGGAAGGGATTTTCTCAATTCCGAACAAGGTCTGGCAGTTGGACCGTCCCTGGCCCCTCTCCAGCGCCCGCTGGAAGGACAGAAACGACGCGCTCTGCATGAAGAACAGGGCGAACGCCGACAAACCGAAATCCGCCATGGCGATATTGCCGCTCCGCCCCTTGCGAGGGTCCGGGAACCCAGCGCAAACCGCCCTCAGGCCAGAAAGTAGCCCCGCCAAAATCTCCATCCCCAGCGTGAATCATGTTTCCCCCGATTTGTGAATCTGGAGGGTTATGTGAGGTCGCCGGCGCACAGGTTTGTGGGCCAGGGAAGGCGACCTCACATAAGCCGGATTGAACGAAGGCGCGGGCCGGTCAGGCGCTATGGGGAAAGCGCGCGAGGGCGCTCGGGTTTGACGGCGCGTCTTTGCCCTGCGCGTTCAGCTGGAGGAGACCGTTGAGCGGTTCGGAGGCGCGGCGGCGGGATTCGGGCGCGCTCTGGAGGGTTAGCAGCGAGGGGATCTGGGTCGAAGCGGAGCGGCGACGGCAAGAAGCCTCATCGCCGGCGGCTTGAGCGGCTTGGTGGTGGGGGCGAGGACGGGCGATCGAGGTGGGGGCGAGACTCGAGGTCATGATGTGTCGCAGCGGAATGCGGCGGCCGGGTCAACGAGGCCGATGCGGCGCATGAGACCGCCGCAATCCGGGCAGCGGGCAAACGGCTCGCGGGCGTGTTTGTCTGGCTGTGGCTCGCTGGCGGCGGCGGGCTCGCCGGTCGGCTGGGGCTGAAGCAGGCGGCGCAAGCGCGCGAGGCTCTCGCCTCGGTCGCCCTTGGCGAGAAAGCCGTAGTGCCGGATGCGGTGAAAGCCGTCGGGCAGGACGTGGAGCAGGAAACGCCGGATGAACTCGTGCGGGGCGAGGCGCATGACGCGGGGGCGCCCGCCGCGACGATAGTCCTTGTAGGAGAACGCGACTTCATCGTCGCCGACGACTACGAGCCTCGTATTGGCGATGGCGGTTCGATGCGTGTAGCGGGCGAGATAGGCGAGCACGCGCGCGGGTCCGCCGAATGGCGGCTTGGCGTAGACGACGAAGGGGCCTTGGCGCAGAGCGCGCATGCGTTCGGCGAACGCGGCGGCCTCGGCGAGCGGGACCAGGTCGCCGAAGAAACCGAGTTCGCCGCGCCGGAAAGCGGTTTCCAGGCCGTCGAGGAACAGGCGGCGGAAGGTCTTCGACAGGGCGCGGACGGAGAGCAGGAAGTTGGGTTTGCAGACCCATCGCTGACCATCGAGGGCAACGCCGCCGCCGGGAACCAGACAATGGACATGGGGGTGGTGGGTCAGCGTCTGTCCCCAGGTATGCAGGACGGCGATGAGGCCGATCCTGGCGCCCAGACGCTCGGCGGCAAGCGTCATGAGCGCCTGGGCGGCGGCGCGCATCAACAGGCCGTAGACCGTTTGCTTGTTCTGGAAAGCGATCCCGGCCGCCGCCGGCGGCAGGGTGAAGACCACGTGGAAGTAGGGAACCGGCAGCAGTTCGGCCTGACGAGCAGCGAGCCACTCCGCGCGCGCCGACCCCTGACACTTCCCGCAATGGCGGTTTCTGCACGAGTTGTAAGCGATGCGGGTGAGCCCGCAATCGTCGCAGAGCTCGACATGACCGCCGAGCGACGCCGTGCGGCAGGCCGTGATCGCTCCGATCACGCGCCGCTCGACGCGCCCGAGATGTCCGGCGTTCGCTCGTTCGTAAGTCTCGCCGTGACGGTGGAAGACATCGGCCAGTTCGAACGCCGGCCGCGCCGTCACCGGCTACTCCGGCGGCGTCACCTGCAGCGAGAGCCGGTCGAGAGGGCTCTCAGTCCTGGCGATCACCTGCGATGACACGTGCGTGTAGCGCGCCGTCGTCGACAGATTCTCGTGTCCGAGCAAGACCTGGATGATGCGAATGTCGACGCCGCTCTCCAGGAGATGGGTCGCGAAGCTGTGGCGCAGAACGTGCACGCTCACGCGCTTGTCGATGCCGGCCGCGACGCGCGCCGAACGGCAGGCGGCGTGCAGGACCGTCGGCTCGATCGGCCTGTGCTTGTCGCGACCCGGGAACAAAAACCGTTCGGGATGCGCGAGACGCCAGTAGCTGCGCAGGATGCCGAGCAATTGCTCGGACAACATGACGTAGCGCTCCTTGCCGCCCTTGCCGCATTCGACCCGGATGACCATGCGGTCGCTGTCGATGTCGGGCGCCTTCAGGCCGACGACCTCTGACACCCGCAAGCCTGCGGCATAGGCGGTGGTCAGCGCGACCCGAGCCTTGAGGCTCGAGACGGCTTCAAGAAAGCGGACGACTTCGCCGGCGCTCAACACGGCCGGCAGCTTGCGCGGCTCGCGGGCGTAGGCGATCCGCTCCGGGATCGCCTCGTCGCCGAGCGTCACCCCGTAGAAGAAACGCAGCGCGCACACGACCTGATTGAGCGACGCCCAGGAGATCCCTTTCGAGATCAAATGCACCTGGTAGGCGCGGACGTCTTCCAACCCGAGCCGATCCGGCGAATGGCCGAAATATCGGCTGAACTTCGAAACCGCGTGGATGTACGATTGCTGGGTCGCCGGCGACAGATTGCGGATCGTCATGTCCTCGACCATCCGGCGACGCAGAGGGCTCATCTCGGCCATCTGAAACTCCTGCCTGAGAGGGGGCTACTGAACACCCCATCCTCTCAGGCAGGAGGACATTCACTCCATCCCGCCGATCATCCGCTCGCTTCCGCTTCCGCCGCGATAGCGGCTTCGTTCAATCCCAAAAATGAACCACTTTTAGAATTGCTGCTGCAAGATAATCGCACCGTGATTGTGAGGCCAAAGTCGGTGCGCTTCTTGAGAAGCTGCGGTCGTTCGGACCGCGACCGACCGCAGCGGCTAAAGCGGAGTCGAAAATGGCACGGAATCGAGTGGGATGTCTTCGACTGCTCGCACCGGCTCGTGACTCCCGATGCGGCTCTCCTGTTTGATCCGCTCCCATTCGCCATCAGCCATGAACTCTGCCCATTTCGCCTTCATCTCGGCGACATCGGTCCAGGACAATAGGTATACGAAACGCAGCCGCTGTCCCTCGCGAGCGAGCCACATCGCCAAGACACGAAAGCCATATCGCTCGGTCATAATCCGATGCGCATGGTCTCGGAAGCGAGCAAGAAAGGCGCTCTCCAAATCGGGATCGATGTCATATAGCCGTAGCTGATTGATCAAATCTTTCCTCCTCTTCTCGCGTTCCCGACGTGACATACGGAGCCACACGCCTGCCTGAGGATAGACCTCCTTCAGGCAAACATCCGCTTGACGCCCTTCCGGGACATTCCGGCTCCGGCGCCAACCGCCCGCCCGGTCGAGGAACGCGCCTACCCCGCCACCTCCAGCGCCAGCCGGCCGGTGACGACCTTGCTGTATTCGTTGACCGCCTCGACCTCGACGCGATAGGCGCCGGGCGCGAGATCAGCGGGCAGTCGCGCGGTCCAGAGGTGGGACGAGTTCTGGGGCTTTACCCACGCCTTCTTGGTCGCCTCGTTGCGGCCGAACACTTCCTCGACGAACGGATCGGGCCTGGACTCACGCTTCATTTCGACGGGTGGCCGGTCGCCGATCATCGCCATCACCTTCGTCTTTTCGCCGCCGTCGAACACGTTGGCGATCAGCGTCGATGAGCCAATCTTCGCCCGCGTTACGGGCGATCCGAGCAGCGCCTCCTGCCGAAAATCCAGATCGGCCTCCCGGCTGATTCCGTGAAAGCGGCTGTCGATCGAGAGCCGCATCTGGCGTCCGTTCGGCTCCTTGGCGGGGACGAAGCGCGTCGCGTAGTCCGTCCCGTCGACCGAAAGGATGTGAAAACCGTTCGGCGTCCCGTCCCAGCTGTCGGCGGTCGCGACGCCACGATGGTCGAAGGGTCCGCTCCACCACGAGCCGGACAGCGCCGTCAGCACGTGATGGTGGTGCGGCGTTTCGCCGGTCCAGCCGTCGGCGGCGGCGAAATAGTGGTGCTCGGTGCTGTGGGTATGGCCGGAGAAGCTGACGGTGTGCTTGCGCCGTTCGAGCAGCTTGAGGAACGCCTCCTTGTTGACCGTGTTCTGGTAGGCGTCCGTCCCGAGGAAGGTGCGGAGCGGAATGTGCATGACGGCGACGATCAGCGTGTCGTCGGGCGTATGCGCCAGCAGGTTGCGGACGAACTCGAGCTGAGCGTCGTCGAACCGGCCCTCGTACTTGCCCGACCCGCGCGGCTTCCCCGGGTCCGGCCCGAGATAGTTGACGTTGTCGAGCATCAGGAACAGCGTCGGGCCGTAGAAGAAGGCGTAGTAGTTTGGCCCATAGACGCGCTTGAAGGTTTCGCGGCTGTAGGCGCGGTCCGGCGCCTCGAAATTGAGGTCGTGGTTGCCGCCAATGTTCCACCAGGGCAGCCCGATCGTGCCGATGATGGCGTTGAAGCGCGGATAGAGCGACAAGTCGTCGAACATCACGTCGCCGGCGGTGAGGCCGAACCTGGCGTCGGTGTGGGCGAGGGCCTCAATCAGGTCCTCGCGGACGAAGTCGACCTCCGCCTCCGTCTCCGGCTGCGGGTCAGTGACGAGCACGACATCGAACGCGTTCGGCTCGTCCTGGCGCTTGAGCGGGAAGTCGAGCGAGGCGGGCATGGGACCCGTCAGCGCGATTCCTTCGAACAGGAGGTTGAGCGACGCCGGCGAGCCTTGCGGCTGATGATGGCGATAGAATCGCGGCAGTTTGGTGAGCGGATCCAGCGGCGGCATGAAGCCCGCCGGTTTGACGACGAAGATCGTCGCCTCGTCCGGCAACGGCAGCGTGTAGCGTCCGTCGGCGCCGGTGACGACGACGTCGCGGCCGTTGGAGACGAGCACGCCGGCAAGGCCGGGGTTCGCCGGGCCCGCTGCGCGCGAGCCGTCGCGGTCCTCGAACACGAGGCCGGAAACGGTCGCCCCCTGCGCCAACGCGGCGCCCGGCTCGATCGCCGCCAGCGCCAGGCCGCCAACGACGCCGATCAGCGCCTCGCGCCGCGTCACCTCGATCTCATTTCCCGCCATCCGCGCCTCCGGTCGTGAAAAAGCGCATCAGACTATGCGCGCGCGACGCGAAGATGAAGGCCGGCGCGACGAGGCGAAGCGGGGCCGCGATTGCGCGGGCCAGGGAAACGGACGAAAATGGCCGCTATGCGCGGAGCCCGGCTTTGACTGAATCCGTTCCCGTTTTCGATCTCGTCATTGCGGGCGGAGCGGCGTCCGGCCTCGCCCTGGCGTCGGCGGTCAAGCAGGCGCTCGGCGACGGCGTCGCCGTCGCCGTCGTCGATCCGACGCCTCCGCCGACGACGCAGCCGCCGTTGCGCACAGTCGCCATCGCCGAGGGGCCGCGGCGGCTCCTCGAGCGGATCGGCGCCTGGGACGGGATCGAGGCGAAGGCTCAGCCGATCGTCAGGATGGAGATCATGGACGGCGGAGTGCGCGACGCCGTGCGCCTACCCCATCTCCATTTCGACGCGCAGGAGGGCGACCCGCTCGCCCACATGGCGTTTAACGCCGACGTCGTCGCCGCGCTCTCAGCGCTCTGCGACCGGCTCGGCGTCATCCGCATCGCCGCAACGGTTGCGGCTTGGCGTCCGGGCAGGCGGATCGCCGAACTTGGCCTTGCCGACGGACGGACGCTGCGCGCGCGGCTGGCGGTCGCCGCAGACGGCGCGCGGTCGAAGCTTCGGACCCTGGCCGAGATCCCGGCCTATGGCTGGGACTATGACCAATCCGGCATCGTCGCCACGATCGCCCACGATTACGAGCATGAGGGCGTGGCCGAGCAGCATTTCCTGCCCGCCGGTCCCTTCGCCATCCTGCCGCTGCCGGGCCGCCAATCGAGCATCGTCTGGAACGAGCGCCGCGCGGACGCACGCGCGCTCGTCGCCCTGGACCCGGACGATTTCATTCGGCAGCTCATGTTCCGCTTCACCCCGAAGCTCGGCGAGATCCGCCTGGCCTCACGTGTCGAGGCCTTCCCGTTCCGCTTCCGGGTGGCGCGCCGCTTCGTCGGCGAACGGCTTGCGCTCGTCGGCGACGCCGCCCATGTCGTCCACCCGATCGCCGGCCAGGGTCTCAACCTCGGCCTGCGCGACGTCGCGGCGCTCGCCGAGACGATCGTGGGCGCGATGAGGCTCGGCCTCGATCCCGGCGCGGCGGGCGCGCTCGCCGATTATCAACGGGCGCGGCGCTTCGACGTGGCGGCGAGCGGCATGGGCATGGACTTGATGAACCGGCTCTTCTCCAACGACCTCGGTCCGCTGCGCTTCGTCCGCGACCTGGGCCTTCGCCTGGTCGACCGCGCCCCGCTTCTCAAGGACCAACTCATTCTCGAGGCGGGCGGCGCGGGCCGCGGAGCGCCACGCCTTTTGCGCGGCGCTCCGCTATGACCGGCCCCTATCGCCCGAGCACGCTGGCGGCCCAGGCGCTCGGCAAGATCGACGAGGCGTCGCGGGCGCTGATCCCGCCGATCCATCTGTCATCGACTTTCCTGCGCGATCCCGACAACCTTTACCGCAGCGGCAACGTCTACGGCCGTCCAGACAACGAGACGGTGCGCCAGGCCGAAGCCGTGATCGGGACGCTCGAAGGCGCGGCGGAGACGCTCGTCTTCGGCTCGGGCATGTCGGCTGCGGTCGCACTGTTCATGAGCCTCGGCGCCGGGGCGCATGTCGTCGCCCCGACGCTGATGTACTGGGCGTTGCGCAATTGGCTGGCTGAGGACGCCCCGCATTTCGGCCTGGAGGTCGAATTCGTCGATACGGAGGATTTTGCCGCGCTCGAACGCGCCGTGAGGCCCGGTGAGACAAAGCTCGTATGGCTCGAGACGCCCAGCAATCCGCTCTGGGGAGTGAGCGACATTGCCGAATCGGCCAGCCTCGCTCACGCAGCCGGCGCGCTCCTCGCCGTCGAACTCGACCTGCGCCACGCCGGTCTTCACTCGACCGCTCAAGCTCGGCGCCGACGTCGTAATGCACTCGGCGACCAAATATCTGAACGGCCATTCCGACGTGCTCGCAGGCGCGCTCTGCTTTGCCCGCGCCGACGCTCCGTTTGAGCGGGCGAGCAATCTTCGGAGGGCGCACGGGCTCATCCTGCATCCTTTCGAGGCCTTCCTGCTGACCCGCGGCCTGCGCACGCTCGACCTGCGCGTGCGCGCCTCGGCGCTGAACGCCTTGAGGCTTGCTCACCGCTTCGCTGCGCACCCGAAGATCGTCTCCGTGCTCTATCCGGGCCTCCCGCAGCATCCGAGTCACGCGACGGCGATGAAGCAGATGGACGGCGGGTTCGGCGGCATGCTGTCGATCCGGGTGCGCGGCGGCGCCGAGGCGGCGATCGCCACAGCGGCGCGGACCCGGCTGTGGAAGCGCGCCACCTCGCTCGGCGGGGTCGAGTCGCTGATCGAGCACCGGGCCTCGATCGAGGGCGAGGGCTCCCCCTGCCCGCCCGACCTGCTGCGGCTCTCGGCAGGCGTGGAGGACGTCGAGGACCTTTGGCGCGACCTCGACGAGGCGTTGCGAGGATGACGGCAAGCCCGCGTTGACGGAATTCCGCGCGGGCGAGCGCGAGCCACATTGCCGCCGTAAGCGAAAGGCAAACAGCCGCTCCGTTCAAGCGTCGTTCATCCTGGACGTGGTCATCTCGGTGTCCATCGGAAGACGAAAGGAAAAGCGGCGCGAACAGCGTGGGCTGGACACAGCGGGAAACCCGAAGGATCGGTCAGCGTTACTGACATGAGCCGCCGTTGCTCGGCGAGTGCGTCGACGCTGTAGCCTCTAAGCTTCTTTTCAATCAAAGACGGAAAGGATTTCGCCATGCGCTTCTTGCAACCGACGCTGACCGCGCTGCTGATCGGCGCTGCCGCGCCCGCGCTCATTGCGCCCGCCTTCGCCCAGAACTGCGCCTGCCCGCCGGCGACGGGAGCAGCCTATTCGGGCCCGGTCATCCAGGCCGAGGAGCCGCCTCCCCCTCTGCCGGTCTATGAGCAGCCTCCCATTCCGACGCCGGGCGACATCTGGACGCCGGGATACTGGGCCTGGAACAACTACGACTACTACTGGGTGCCCGGCGTGTGGGTGCCCCCGCCGCAGCCGAGCCTTCTGTGGACGCCCAGCTACTGGGCCTTCGTCGGCGGCGTCTATCTCTTCCATCAGGGCTTCTGGGGGCAGCACGTCGGCTTCTACGGCGGCGTCAACTACGGCTTCGGCTACAACGGGCTCGGCTACGAGGGAGGCCGATGGGAAGGCTCCCGCCTCGTCTACAACACCACCGTCAACAATTTCGGCGGCGTCCACGTCACCAATGTCTACAGCCAGAACGTGACGGTCCCGCCCGGCGTCGGGCGTGTCAGTTACAACGGCGGTCCCGGCGGCGTCGCCTTGAAGCCCACGCCGGAGCAGGAGCGGCTCACCGCGGAGGAGCACGTGCGGCCGACGCAGCTTCAGGTGACCCACGCGCGCACCGCCAGCATGGAGGCGACGCAGTTCAATTCGGCCAACAAGGGCAAACCCGCAGTCGCCGCGACCGAGCGCCCCGGCGACCTGAAGGGCCCGGGCGCTGTGCCGGCAAAGGCCGCAGGAACGGCCGAGGTTCAGCCTGCGCCGGAGCCGAACGCGCCCAACGGCGAACAGAAGCCCCGGCCCGGAGAGAAGCCGCCGGCAGCGGGCGGCGAGCCGAATCGAACGCCCGGGACCGCCGCGCCGGGTCAACAGCAAAGACCCACCGCCGGGGAGAAGCCGGTCACGCCAATCGAGACGGCGCCAAACGAGAAGCTGAACAAAGCGCAGGAGAAGCCGTCCGAAGAAAAAGCGCCCGGCGGGCCGCCGAAGCCGCTGGAGGAGAAGGCGCCTGCCGCACCGCAGAAACTGCAGGAACAGAAGGCGCCCGGTGGGCCGCCGAAGCCGCTGGAGGAGAAGGCGCCTGCCGCACCGCCGAAGCCGCTGGAACAGAAGGCGCCCGGCGGGCCGCCGAAGCCGCTGGAGGAGAAGGCGCCCGGCGCCCCGCCAAAGTCGCTGGAACAGAAGGCGCCCGGCGGGCCGCCGAAGCCGGAGGGCGCCGAGAAGCCGGCCCGGCCGGAACCGGAGCCCGTTCGAGAGCCAAAGGCGCCGGAGGCGCGGCCGGCGGCTACGGCGCCAGGCGGCGAACGCCCGCGGCCCGAGGCTATACCAGGCGGCGGGCCCAAGGGTCCGCCCGGCGCCGCCGAGCACAAGCCGCAGCGGCCCGAAGGCCCCGCGCACGAGTGCGGCAAGCCGGGCGAGCCTCCCTGCCGATAAGACGCTACGCGGGGCGCTTCGGCGCCCCGCTTCGAACGACCTGTCCTGCCGCTTTGCCGCCGCAGGGCGAATCCGGCTAAAGCCTGTGCATGCCGGGCATGGTCCGCAACATCTTCTCCGTCGGCGGGTGGACGGTCGTCTCCCGCCTGACTGGTTTTTTCCGCGACATGGCGCTGGCGGCGCTGCTCGGCGGCGGCGCGCTCAACGACGCCTATGTGGCGGCGATCAAACTGCCCAATCAGTTCCGCCAGATCTTCGGCGAAGGCTCGTTCAACGCCGCCTACCTGCCGACCTACACCAAGGTGCTGGAGACGAAGGGGCCCGAGGCGGCGGGCCATTTCGCGAGCCAGGTGTTCACGCTGCTGATCCTGTCGCAGATCGTCCTGCTCGGCCTTGTGTATCTCGACATGCCGCTTCTCGTGCAGATCACATCGCCCGGCTTTGTGCGCGAGCCCGAGAAATTCGCCAACGCGGTCGCGATGTCGCGGATCATGTTCCCCTACATTACGTTCATCGCGGTGTTCGCCCTGCACCAGGGCACGCTCAACGCCAACAATTCCTGGAGCGTGCCAGCCGCGGCGCCAGCTGCGGCGAACGTGTGCATGATCGCCTTCCTCGCCTGGGCCGCGTATTTCCCGAGCGCTTCGCCTGGCGTGGCCGCGATGGCGAGCTGGGGCTTTCTGGCCTCGGGGGCCACGCAACTCGCCATCGCGATGGTCGATGCACGAAGGCGCGGCCTGCTCGAGCGCCTCACCCGGCCGCGCTGGACCCCCGAGGCGCGCCAGTTCTTCTGGATGCTCGGTCCGGCGATCGGCATTTCGGCGAGCTATCAGATCGGAGCGCTGGCCGACCAGATCGTCGGCTCGCTCCTGCCGACCGGCGGCCTCTCGGCGATCAGCTACGCCGACCGCCTCTATCAACTGCCAGGCGGCGTGATCATCATCGCGACCGGATCGGTGCTGCTCAGGGAGATGGCGAGCCTGATCGCCCGCGGCGACGAAGCGGCCGCGCTTCGCGCCCAAAACCGCGCGGCGTCCTTGACTGTCGCGCTTGGCGCGCCGTTCGTCGTCGTCTTCCTGCTAATCCCGGACCTGATCATCTCCGTCGCCTTCGAGCACGGCGCGTTCAAGGCCGGCGCGACCCAGCAGGCGGCGGCCGTGCTCGCCGCCTATTCGCTCGGCATGCCAGCCCTGTTCGTCGACCGGATCGTTGCGGCGAGCTTTCTCGCGCGCGGCAATACAGCGACTCCGATGAAGGTGACGCTGGTCGGGGTTGCGCTCAACGTCGCGCTCAAGGTTCTACTCTACCGGCCGCTCGGCGCTCCCGGCCTCGCCCTGGCGACCGCAGCCGGTCTGTGGCTAAAGGTCGCGGGAGTTTTCGCGCTCGCGCGACGGCGCGGCTGGACGGTTCCCGACGACCAGTTCCTCGCCGCCGCCGCCGCCACGCTGTTTGCTTCGGGAGCGCTCGCGCTGGCCCTGACGCTCGCCGATCCCCGCCTAATTGTCGCCCTGGCGCATGTGCGGTTCGGCCGCGAGATCCGGCTCGCGATCCTCGCAACTCTCGGCGTGTCCATCTATTTTCCGGCGCTTGCGCTTGGCCTCGGCCTCACCGGCGCCGCGCCGGCTGGTTTTCTCGGCCGCGCGCTGAGGGCCATCCGGCTGGCGCGCTGATTGCGTCCGGCAGAGCCGCCGCCCCTCGCAATTCGTTTCGTCGGGTTTCGAGCGGCCGACCCCTAGCATTGCCAATAGTATTACAATATGAGGTATCTTCATATCGGTCCGTTGCGCGCCGGCGGTTGCGCGCGAAATGGGGAGAAACGGGTGCGCGCGACAAATCGCAAATCGACCCTGGGCGGCTGGCCGGAGCGCCCGGAATCGCCCGGGGATTCTATGCCGAGTTGCCGCTTGCATGCGAGCATGATGAACGATAGAGGGCGATCAAGGCCGTGACGGAGCAAGCGGGAGGATAGCACTGCGGGGCGACAGACAACGCCGGCCCCTGCGCGCAGGCTGCACAAGCCAAGTCTAATCGACATTCCATTCGTCGCCATCCGGACTAGGCCTGAAGCGCCTGCGTTCGGAAAGCGCAAGATATCCGTGCGCCGGCCGCGCCGACGCAGGAAGCCCGTCGACCGGCGGGCGGAAATGAAGAGGCCAAAGGTTGGCCGAGGAGGAAGGCATGAAGTTGATAAAATTGGCGGCGGCGCTGGCGTTCGGCGTCCTCGCCGTTGCAACCGCCGCTCAGGCGGACGACAAGCCGACGATCGGCATTTCAATGCCGACCAAGTCTTCCGCGCGTTGGATCGCGGACGGCGACAACATGGTCAAAGTGCTGCAGAGCAAGGGCTACAACACTGACCTGCAATATGCCGACAACGACATTCCGACCCAGCTCAACCAGATCGAGAACATGATCACCAAGAAGGAGAAGGTCCTGGTGATCGCGGCGATCGACGGCACGACGCTGTCGAACGCCTTGCAGAAAGCTGCGGACGCGGGGATCAAGGTAGTCTCCTATGACCGCCTGATCGTCGGCTCGCCGAACGTCGACTATTACGCCACCTTCGACAACTTCCAGGTCGGCGTCGAGCAGGCCAAGACGCTCGTCCATGGCCTCGGTCTCGACCAGGGCAAGACGGGGCCATTCAACATCGAATTGTTCGGCGGCTCGGCTGACGACAACAACGCCTTCTTCTTCTACGACGGCGCCATGTCGGTATTGCAGCCTTATATCGACAAGGGCGTTCTCGTCGTCCAGTCGAAGCAGATGGGCATGGACAAGGTCTCGACCCTGCGCTGGGACGCGGCGACCGCCCAGACCCGCATGGAGAATCTCCTGTCGGCCTACTACACCAAGAAGAAGGTCGATGCGGTCCTGTCGCCCTACGACGGCATCAGCATCGGCATCATTTCGGCGCTGAAGGGCGTCGGCTACGGTACCGCGGACCAGCCGATGCCGGTTATCTCCGGCCAGGACTCGGAGATTCCGTCGGTCAAGTCGATCATCGGACACGAACAGTATTCGACGATCTTCAAGGACACCCGCGACCTCGCCAAAGTTTCGGCGGGCATGGTGGACGCGATCGTGAAGGGCGGAACGCCTGAAATCAACGACACCAAAACCTACAACAACAAGGTCAAGATCGTGCCGTCATACCTCCTGAAGCCGGTTCCGGTCGATGCGACCAACTGGAAGCACGTCCTGGTCGACAGCGGCTACTACAAGCTCGACCAGCTTCAGTAAGCGGTTATCGAAATCGGCCTCCGCGCTTCAGCGCGGAGGCCCCAGATTTGGCTTGGCCCGCCGTCCTCCAGACCGCTAGAGTGCGCCAAAACATGGTTAGAGCCTAGAAATGCCCACAATCCTGGAAATGAAGGGAATTACCAAAAAGTTCCCAGGGGTTGTCGCTCTGCGAGACGTCAATCTCGCTGTCAAAGAGGGCGAAATCCACGCGCTGTGCGGCGAGAATGGCGCCGGAAAGTCGACGCTGATGAAGGTTCTCAGCGGCGTGCATCCCTACGGCTCGTACGAAGGCCAGATCCTTTACAAAGGCGAGGAGCGCCGCTTCCGTCGTATCGCCGACAGCGAGCATGTCGGCATCATCATCATTCATCAGGAACTTGCGCTCGCTCCCCAGCTCTCGATCGCCGAGAACATGTTCTTGGGCAACGAGCCCGGCCGCAACGGCGTCATCGATTGGAACGAGGCCTTCCGCCGGAGCCGCGAGCTGATGCAGAAGGTCGGGCTGAAAGAATCTCCCAATACGCTGATCACAAACATCGGCGTCGGCAAGCAACAGCTTGTCGAGATCGCCAAGGCGCTGTCGAAAAAGGTGCAACTCCTCATCCTCGACGAGCCGACCGCGAGCCTCAACGAGGCGGACAGCACAGCCCTACTCAACCTGCTGCTCGAGTTCAAGAAGCAGGGTCTGACCTCAATCATGATCTCGCACAAGCTCAATGAGCTTGCCAGAGTGGCCGATTCGATCACCGTGCTCCGCGACGGCTCGACCGTCGAGACCATCGACTGCCACGCTGGACAGGTCAACGAGAGCCGCATCATCAGGAGCATGGTCGGCCGCGAGATGACGGAGCGCTACCCGCATCGCAATTCAGCGATCGGGGACGAGCTGTTCTCGATCCGCGACTGGCGAGTGGAACATCCTCAGCACGCCGGCCGCGCCGTGGTAAAGGGGGTGAACCTGCACGTCAAGCGTGGCGAGGTGGTCGGGATCGCCGGCCTCATGGGCGCCGGCCGGACGGAACTCGCCATGAGCGTGTTCGGTCGGGCCTATGGCCGCAACATCACTGGCGAGGCGACGCTGGAAGGGCGCCCTGTGAAGCTCGACACGATCGACGACGCGATCGACGCCGGCCTCGCCTACGTCACCGAGGACCGCAAGACGCTCGGCCTGATCCTCAACGAGGACATCAAGCACAACATCACCCTCGCCAGTCTCAACCGCGTGTCCGAGGGCGGCGTGATCAACGAGGCGCGCGAGGAGCAAGTCGCCACCCGCTACCGTGGCGCCCTGCGCATCCGCTCGGCGAGCATCCATCAAAGGACGCTCGACTTGTCCGGCGGCAATCAGCAAAAGGTCGTGCTCAGCAAGTGGCTGTTCACCGAGCCCAAGGTGCTCATGCTCGACGAGCCGACGCGCGGCATCGACGTCGGCGCAAAATACGAAATTTACACGATCATCAACGACCTCGCCGCGCAAGGCAAGGGCGTCATCCTCATCTCCTCGGAGATGCCCGAGCTCTTGGGAATTTGCGACCGGATTTACGTGATGAACGAGGGCCGGTTCGTCGACGAACTGCCCGCCAAGGAAGCCAGCCAGGAGAAGATCATGGCGTCGATCATGCGCCAATATGCGGGGGCGTTTCGATGACGACCTCGCAAGTCCAAGCCGACGCGGCCGCCCTCCAGGCGGAAGTGCGCGGCCAGCTGTGGAAAGACAATCTGCGCGATTATGGGCTGCTCGGCTCGCTGCTGCTGATCGTCGCGTTCTTCTATTTCATAACCGCCGATCACGCATCCGTCGCGCCGGTTAATATCACCAACTTGGTCATGCAGAACTCCTATGTCGTTATCATGGCGCTGGGGATGCTCTTGATCATTGTCGCCGGTCATATCGACCTCTCCATCGGATCGATCGTCGGCTTCGTCGGCGCCATCGGCGGTACGCTGATCGTCTACCTGAAGGTGCCCTACCCGCTCGTGATCCTGATCTGCCTCGCCATGGGAACCCTCATCGGCGCCGCGCAGGGCTACCTCGTCGCCTACGCCAAAATGCCGTCCTTCATCGTGACGCTCGGCGGCATGCTGATTTTCCGCGGGCTCACCGGCAATCTCCTGCTGGGACAATTCGTCGGACCCTTCCCGAAGGGCTTTCAGAACATATCCTCCGGTTTCCTGCCCGACATCACGGACATCGGCGGACTGGCGCAGGCTCTGCCCGACTGGGCTCAAATCCACTGGGTGTCGCTCCTTCTCGGCGTCTTCGGCGCGCTGGCGCTGTTCGTCTCAAGCTTCCGGCGCTGGCGGCGATCCAAGCTCGAAGGTATGGAAGTCGAGCCCCTACCGCTGCTGATTGGCAAGAGCCTGGTGTTTGCGGCGATCATCGTCGGCATCGCCTGGAACCTCGCGCAGTACAAGGGCCTGCCCGTCATCCTCGTCATTATGGCGTTCCTGATTCTGGTCTATCAGTTCGTCACCACGCGGACCGTCGTTGGGCGGCGGATCTATGCGCTCGGGGGCAACGTGCTGGCAGCGAGACTCTCCGGCGTGAAGACCGAGCGGCTCGTCTTCATCACCTTCGCCAATATGGGCCTGCTCGCGGCCTTGGCCGGCCTTGTCGTCGCCGCGCGCCTCAATTCGTCGACCCCGAGCGCCGGCAGTGGATTCGAGCTCGACGTCATCGCCGCCTGCTTCATCGGCGGCGTGTCGGCCTCCGGCGGCGTCGGAAAGGTGATGAACGTGGTCATCGGCGCGCTCTTCATGGGCGTCATGAACAACGGCATGTCGCTGATCGGCCTCGGCATCTTCTGGCAGCAGGTGGTCAAGGGCCTCGTTCTGCTCGCCGCCGTCTATGTCGACGTCTACCAGAAGCGAAAGGGCTGACGGTTCCGAGGAACGCGCCATGTCTTCGTTGACGGTCGAGGCGCGCGACGTCGCGCAGGAGTTCGGCCTGCGCTTCGGCCGCTCGGCCATGGTCAGCCGCGCGCCCGGCCGGGTGAACCTGATCGGCGAGCACACCGACTACAACGACGGCTTCGTCATGCCGGCGGCGCTCGATTTCGCCACCCTCGTCGCCGGCGCGCCCCGCGCGGACCGCAAGATCCGCGTCTATTCCCTGTTCATGGACGAAACACGCGAGTTCGACCTCGATCGGCCCGCGCCGAGCGGCCGGCACGACTGGTCGGACTACGTGTTCGGCGTCGCGGCCGTGATCGAACAGGGCGGCCCACGGCTGGCTGGCGCGGACCTCGTCGTTTGGAGCGACGTGCCGCTCGGATCGGGTCTGAGCTCCTCGGCGGCGCTCGAGGTGAGCGTCGCCCATGCGCTCCTCGCCGCGTCGCGCCTGCCCTTCGACCCCGTCGCGGTGGCCAAGATCTGCCAGCGCGCCGAGAACGACTTCGTCGGCATGCGCTGCGGCATTATGGACCAATACATCGCGGCCTGCGGCGTCGCGGGCGCAGCGCTGGTGATCGACTGCCGCTCGCTCGAGTCGCGCCCCGTGCCGATCGCGCCCAATCTCCGCCTGGTCATCGCCAATTCCAACGTCCGCCATCAGCACGCCGGCGGCGAGTACAACGACCGGCGCGCGGCCTGCGAGGAGGGAGTGCGGCTCCTGAAACCGCACCTCGGGCCGATCGCGGCGCTGCGCGACGTGTCGCCGGGCGATCTCGAGCGCTGGCGTCGCGCCCTGCCCGATCTCGTCTATCGCCGCTGCCGTCACATCGTGACCGAAAACGCGCGCGTGCTCGAGGCCGAGCGGGCGCTGAAGGCGAACGATTTCGCCGCCTGTGGCGCCGCGATGAACGCCTCGCAGGCCTCGATGCGCGACGATTTCGCCATCACCTGTCCGGAGATCGACTTCCTTGCCGATTTCGCGCAAGGAATCGAAGGCGTCTACGGATCGCGCATGACCGGCGGCGGCTTCGGCGGCTGCACGGTGAGCCTCGTCGAGGCAAACGCCGTCGAGGGCCTGAACAAGGCGCTCATAGACGCCTACCGGGTCGCCTTCGGGCTCGATGCGGAGGTGTTCGTCTGCTCGCCGTCCGACGGCGCCGGCTTTGTCGATCTCGAGGCCCCGGCGTGACGATCGACTTCGGCGGCACATCGCATCGGCGTTTCAACCCGCTGACCGGCGAGTGGGTCCTGGTTTCGCCGCATCGGATGAAACGCCCCTGGCAGGGCAAACGCGAAGCGATTCCCGCCTCCGGACTGCCCGCTCACGACCCCAATTGCTACCTCTGCGCCGGAAACCTGCGCGCCAACGGCGCGCGCAATCCCGACTATGCCCATACCTTCGTGTTCGACAACGACTTCGCCGCGCTCGCGCCGGACGCGCCGGACGCGCGGAGCGAGAGCAGCCTGCTCGTCGCCGAGGGCGAGTCCGGCGTCTGCCGCGTGCTGTGCTTCTCGCCGCGCCACGACCTGACGATCGCCATGATGGAGGTCGTCGACATCGAACGGGTGGTGGACGCCTGGGTCGAGGAGACCATCACGCTCGGCGGCCGGCCCGACATTGGGGCGGTGCAGATCTTCGAGAACCGCGGCGAGATCATGGGCTGCTCCAACCCGCATCCGCACGGCCAGATCTGGGCGACGCGCCATCCGCCAAACGAGGTCGTGAAGGAAACTGATCGCCAGGCGCAGTATCTGATCGCGCATGGCCGCCCGCTGCTGGTCGACTATCTCGCCCAGGAACTCGCGCTTAGCGAGCGGATCGTGGCGGAGAACGCGCATTTCGTCACGCTTGCGCCGTTCTGGGCGATCTGGCCGTTTGAGACGATGATCCTGCCCCGCCGGCGCATCGGCGGCTTCGACGAGCTGACGGCGGAGGAGACAACCGCGCTCGCCGCGGCCCTCTCCGACCTCACCCGCCGCTACGACCGGCTGTTCGACGTGTCGTTTCCCTATTCGATGGGCTTTCACCAAAGACCGACCGACGGCGCCGTCCATTCCGAATGGCAGATGCACGCCCATTTCTACCCGCCCCTCCTCAGATCGGCGACGGTGAAGAAATTCATGGTCGGCTTCGAGATGCTCGGCTCGCCTCAGCGCGACCTGACGCCAGAGGCCGCGGCGGCGCGGCTGAGGGAAGTCTAGTCCATCGATTCCTTGAAACTTCACGCTGGCAGCCCCTGGCCCCTGCTGTCCGAAATGTTGGGGTTCCATCGGCGGGATATGATTCGAGTTTTGCAAAGCGCTTGACGAGGGTGGGACGACTTGCGGTTCGCGCGCATCCTGAATGGAGGCGCCCCCTGGGGGCGAAGGCTCCGAAGGCCGCCGCCCTCATCCGCGACCATCCGCCTTCCGAAAACCGAAGCGGCCGCGCGCTCGGAAAGCCGATTCGGCTCAAAATCGTCTCGCTCGCGGGTCCGCCGCCGTCGATCCGAATTCCCTGCTAGCAGGGAATTTTCTTTCGCCCCGGTCGGCGCTCCGTTCCAGAAAGACTTGCAATGTCATGGTGTTGATGGCTTTACAACCCACCGCTTGCAGGCCGGATCGGGCGCGGAACAGGGAATTTCCAACGACCAGAACAGGTCATTATCAGGCACTTTCGCAACGGAACAGGGAAAGAACAGGTGGGCAAAAACGGGGCGCGGCGCCGATCGCGGCCGGGTTGCAAGGCGCGGCCAGGATTCCCTTCCCCCAACCGGGGAGGCTCGCCCTTGCCAGGGGTCCGATGAGAGCGCGCCGCGCCGCTCACGCAAAAACCATCTTGCTCTCGTACATCGAAATCTTGAAGCTTCACGCTGGCGGCCCTGACCCCTCGCGTCCGAAACGTTGGAACTCAATCGGCAGGATATGATTCGAATTTTGGAAACGGTTCACTAGCAACCTGTCGGACTGAGTACTATTGGGACGGCGACTGCGGGTATGGAGGGGTACGCGATGTTCATATGGGCTGGTTTGGCTCTGGACCAGCTGCGGTCGGGCCTGCGTGGGCGTTGCGTGGGCCTCCCGGCCTTGCCCGCCGGAGCATTTCGCGCCGTCAGGCCGGAGCGAGGACGAACATCCGCTTCAAATTCCAGGCCATGGTCACGAGGCTCCACTCGCCGCGCACCTTTTCGAGCCCGCGCAAGGAAAATTGACGGAATCCGAGCGCGGATTTGATGATGCCGAACACCGGCTCCGGGGTCTGCTTGCGCAAGGCGTAGAGCGCTCGGCCCTCGGGCGTCTTCAACCGATGCGCCATCGCCTCGACCGGCGTCGGGTCGTCCGGCGCGGCCGGGGCCTTCTGGAAGCGCTCGCTCAGCGGCGGGTGATGGGGCTGGCGGCCCATCGCGATCATCGGCTCGACGCTGGCTTTTTCGCAGGCGGCCACGGCGCCCGCGCTGAAATAACCGGTATCGGCCAGCAGATGGTCGACCTTGCCGAGGCCTTCGGGCAACGCGCCGATCTTCTCCAGCATCGGTTCGACCTGGTTCTTGTCGTTGGGCGCCTGAACCACATCGACGGCCACGACCAGAAGACTTCCCGCTGCGACCGCGGCTTGCGCATTGTAGCACTGATCGAAGCCGCCGCCCGCCACCGGCATGATGCGCGACTCCGCGTCCGTCAGGTTGACCTGATCGGTCGGCAGCGGCCCTTCGGTCGGCGGCGCCGGCGGCTTGCCCCCGGGCTTCTTGCCCGTCGCCGCGATCTTCGCCTCGCGTGCCGCCACTTTGGCTTCGTGCTCGGCCATCTCGCGCGCATGCCGTTCCTTGGCCCGCGCCTCCATGGTCGCGCGCGCCTCGGCGATCTTGCGCAGGCGCTCCTCGCGCCGCGCCAGTTCGTCGGGGATCGACATCCCATCGGGAATATCAGCCTTGTCCGCAGCCTCCGCCTTGGCCATGAGATCGGCGACCTCGGCCTTCAGTTGCGCCTCCCCCCGGGCTCTTCGACCCGGGGGTTGCCGGCATGCTCGTAGGAAAGCGCGCTGTGCCGGCTGGCGTTGGCGTGGATCTTCGTCCCGTCCAGTCCGATCGTGCCCATCTTCAGAACGCCCATCTCGCGCGCCAACTGAAGAACCTCGACGAACAGCTTCTCGATCTCCTTCAAGAACCGCCGCCGAAACGCCGCAATCGTGTCGTGGTCGGGATGATCGTTGGCCGCGATGAACCGAAACGCCACCGAGTCGTAGGTCGCCCGCTCGAGCTTCCGGCTCGAAAACACCCCCGTCGCGTAGCCGTAAACCAGCAGGCCCAGCAACATCCGGGGATGATACGAAGCCGACCCCGAGCCTCGATACGCCCCGCTCATCCGGCCAAGGTCGAGACCGTCGATCACTTCGACGACGAACCGCGCCAAATGCTTCTCCGGAAGCCACTCGTCCACCGAAGGCGGCAGCAGATACCCAGTCTGCCGATCGATCGTCCGGAAATTGTCCATGCGCGTCGGTTTAATACCCGAGAATCAACACCATGATTCTACCCCCACCAACCACGTTTGTCCCGACCACCAAAGCGAAGGTGCGTTAAGTCCGACAGGCTGCTAGGCAGCGCTGTCCGCCGTCGCGTTACCAGCGTAACGCAATACCCAATCCCTGAAATTCTTCCGTAGCCAGGCTCGCTCATCGTGCCGGCCATTCGCTCGGCTTCGCGGCCGACCGGAATTGTCTCGCCCGACTTCGCGTCCATGCGGAGATCCACCCGTGCGCGCCTTGTCGCCAATCACAGGACCGATTCCATGAACGCTTAAAAGTCGAGGTCTAAGGATGACTTGGACCGCTTTGTGTCAGCTTTATCACGAGCCTTCTTATGAACGGTCGCGCTTTCACGCCACCGTAAGCGAATAAATCTGACGCCTCGGGTGTTGCCAGTCCCGTCAAAACGCCGGATCGGCTCTCGGAAGCTCCTCGAAGCGAGCCGATGGTCGTTGGCCAGTGTCCGCGCGTTGATTTTGTCACACAAGGATACACGGAGAAGCCAGCCATGACTCGATTGACTGTGTTTGCCCCCCTCCTTCCGTCCGCCGTCGCGATTGGAACGCTTTGCGCGAGCGCCGCAACCGCCGAAGCCGGCGCCTATGAACAGACCGACCTCGTCTCCAACATCGCCGGTCTCGCCAGCGTCACCGACCCTTGGCTGGTAAACCCATGGGGCGTTTCCTTCATTGGCCCGACCCCCTTCTCCAGCCCATTCTGGATCTCGGACCAGGGAACCAGCGTCACGACCCTGTACGCCGTGACCGGCGCGACGGCCGTCACCAAAGTCAACATCAACCCGCCAAACGGATTCGTCGGCATCCCGACGATTCCGGGCCTACCGAGCGGCCCGACGGGCCAGGTCTCAAACACGGGGTCGTCCTTCGTGGTCGGGAACACCGCAAACGGCAAGCCCGCCGATTTCATCTTCGCCAATCTGAACGGCACGATCTCGGCCTGGAACGGCGGCCCGGGCGCCATTACTCAGTGGACGACGGCGGGCGCCGTCTATACCGGCCTCGCCAAGAACCAGGCACAGACCGAGCTCTACGCCGCAAACGACAGCGCCGGCACGATCGACGTCTTCAACGGCTCCTTCACTCCGATCGCCAGCCCCTTCAAGACGCCAAGCGCGATCGCCGCGGACGGCCTTGTCCCGTTCAACGTGGACGACATCGGCGGCAGCGTCTATGTCACCTACGCGTTGCCCGGTCATACAGCGCAGACAACGGCGACCGCAGGCCAAGGCGCCGTCGCCGTGTTCAACGAGAGCGGGGTCCTGCAGAACACGATCGTCGCCGGGCCGCTCGCGTCGCCCTGGGGCGTCGCGCTTGCGCCGGCCTCATTCGGGAAATTCGGCGGCGACCTGCTCGTCGGCAATTTCAGCTCCGAGGACAGCGTCATCAATGCGTTCAACCCGATGACCGACGCGTTTGTCGGCTCGATTGCGATCGATCCGGGCGCAGGCCAGTCGACCGGCGGTCTGTGGGATCTGACCTTCGGGGTCAGCGGCGCCAATGGAAGCCCGAACGTTCTTTATTTCACCGATGGCATCGACGGCGAGACCGCCGGTCTCTTCGGCGCCATTACGGTCGTCCCTGAGCCTTCGACCTGGGCGATGGTGGCCCTTGGTTTTGCCGGCCTCGCCTTCGCGGGCTATCGCGGATCGCGCAAGAGCGCCGCGATGGCCCTCTGAACGGATCGGCGACGCATACGGGAAGGCCGCCTCGGGGCGGCCTTTTTCGTTTCGTGACTGGGCGTAGCGTCCGCCTATTTTCCGCTCTGCGGCAGGAAGACGCTCGCGGTCACGATCGCGGCGCCGCGGGATCTGCGGCGCCGCGATCGTCGAGCGACCCGGGGTTCCCCAGACCGAAGCCGCCCTATTCCGCCGGCTGCGCCGCAAGCTCGCCGTGACCGTGCTCCGGATGCGGTGCGGCCGGCGCAATGTGGGCGTAGCGCGCAAAGGCGAACAGCATCGCCGCCACGCCGAAATAGGCGAGCGCGACGATGGGCGACTGCGCGACGCCGATCTCCTCGCCGTGGATGAAGCCGAAGAAGGTGAGGACCGCCCCGGCGAGCGCGAAGCAGGCGGCTTTCTCGAGCTGCCGGTCGATGATGAAGACGGTGACCGCGCCGAGGATAATGCCCGCGAGCGTCGCGCCGCCACCCAACGTCCCCAGACCCTTGTAGAGGATGCCGACGCTGCCGAGCTTGGCGAGACCGACCGCCGCCGCGTTCGTCCCGGCCGCGCCGAGCGCGCCGTCGATCATCGTTTTGCCCCAGGCGGCGATCTGCGGGATCATCGCCAGGATGATCGCCGGCGCATGGGCCTTTGGCGATTCCTGGAAGGCCTGCGAGCCGATCAGCATGCCGATGTAGAGCAGGATCGGCAGGATCGCGACGACTGGGATGAGGCTCGACACGAGCGCGACGATCCCGAGCCAGGTGAGAACGAGGACCACCACGCCGGTCGCCGCGGAATAGCCAATGCGCCCGCCCATCGCCTTCCAGCCGGGATGGCCGATGTAGACGGCGTTGATGAACGGGTTGCCGAGCAGGCAACCGATCAGGCTGATGACGCCGTCGGCGCTGAGCACCCGCGTCGTCGGGAAGGAATTGCCGGCTGCCGCAGCGCTCTCGACATTGTCCATCGCCTCGACGAGATCATAGATGCCGAAGGGGATGGCCGTGACCAGAATGATGCCCAGATACTGGAAACCGTGAAACACATGCCCGACCGCCGGAATCGGGAACGAAAAGCCGAAATGCGACAGCGCGTCGCCGATCTGGCCGGTGCTCAAGCCGCCGTAGCCAAGTCCGAACAGGTTCGATCCCCAGGCGATGATCGTGCCGGCCACAATGGCGACGAGACCGCCGGGCACCCCGCCGTAGTAGCGCACCCCGCCGAACCAGTTGGCCAGGATGATCGCGAGGCAGACCATGCCGATCAGCGGAGTTTCGAAGATCTGCAGGCCGGGCCGCATCGAGATGAAGGTGATCGAGATGCCGGCAAGCGAACCGAGCAGCGCGGCGCGTGGGGTGATCCGCCGGATGACCGGCGCGATGAAGCCGCCCGCCATCAGAACGAAGCTCTGCACGAAGACCCAGGTGAGCCCGGCCTCCCAGGCCTGAACGGGATCGTTGGTCTTGGCCAGGATGGGCAGCATGACCACGAAGGTGACCACGAACATGTGCGGCACGCTGATGCCCGAGGGCAGCGCGCAAACGTCGTTGCGTCCGGTCGACTTGGCCAGCCGGTAGCCGAGCCACGCGTAATAGACGGTGCTGAGGAACAGCATCAGGCCGAGCGCCGGCAGGATGCGGCCGAACACCAGATCGTCCGGCATCTTGAGCACGAAGCGCAGAAGCCCGGTCAGCACGAGCACGTTGACGAGGATGTTGGTGCCGAAGCCGAAGAACGCGTTCCAGTCGCCCGGAACCCACCAGCGCTCCACAGGTTTTGCCGTCGCCGCCATGGTCATCGTTGCGCTCCTTTCGCCGATCTCAAGAACCCTCACGCTATGCGGCTGATCAGCTCCGATGAGTTCGTGACCCATCCGAAGATGCCGCCCTGGGCCTTGATCATCTTGAGGCCCATCTCATGGAATTCGGGGAAGTATGAACCGACGCAGTCCTCAAGGACGAGGCACTCGTAACCGCGATCGTTGGCTTCCCTGACCGTCGTGTTGACGCAGACCTCGGTAGTCACGCCGGTGACGACGAGTTGCTTCACGCCGCGGTGCTGCAACATCGCGTCGAGGTCGGTGGCGAAGAACGCGCCCTTGCCGGGCTTGTCGATGACCGGCTCGCCGGGCTCCGGATAAAGCTCGGCAATGATGTCGTGACCAGGCTCGCCACGCACGAGGATACGGCCCATCGGCCCCGGGTCGCCGATGCTGGTCTTCGAGCGTCCGCGCGCCTTCTTGGCGGGCGGTAAGTCGAACAGATCCGGCCGATGCCCCTCGCGGGTGTGCAAGACGGGCAGACCGACCGCGCGCCAGGCCGCCAGCAGGCGGCGATTGGGCTCGATCGTGCGGCGAAGCTGCGACACGTCGTTGCCGAGCATTTCGCCGAACCCGCCGGGTTCGAGGAAATCCCGCTGCATGTCGATGATCAGAAGCGCTGCGCGCTCGGGCGCCAACGCGAAAGGATAGGGCTCGGCTGCGATGTCCATCGGTCCCGCTTCCTCCGTCGTTTGCGGAAGGCCGTATGCTCGCCATCATTATGTATGCAATCTTGCGATTCTGTATGCCTATAATGTCATTTTGTATGCTGAAATTGCGTGCTATGGGTGCGCAAGAATCAGGCGAACAAGATCGGGGCGCGCCCGTGAAACACGGCAAATCGGAGACGTCGACGCAGGCCGACCGCCTGGCCGATTCGATCGCCGACGCCGTCCTGTCAGGAGAGTTCGCGCCCGGCTTCCGTCTCGACGAAACGGCGCTCGCCGAGCGCTTCGGCGTATCGCGCACGCCGGTGCGCGAAGCGATCCGGCTGCTCGCCTCGACCGGGCTGATCGACGTCAAGCCGAGGCGGGGGGCGAGCGTCGCGATTGCGACATCGGCGCAGCTCGAGACGCTGTTCGGCGCGATGGCCGAGATCGAGGCGACCTGTGCGCGGCTCGCTGCGGTGAGCATGACGCCGATCGAGCGCCGCCGGCTGCAAGGCCGCCACGAGACGATGGCGGAACTGGTCCTGCGCGACGACCGGGACGCCTACGCCGCCGCCAACGTCGAGTTCCACACGCTGATCTATCTTGGCGCGCACAACGACATTCTGGGCGAATTCGCTAGAGGGCTGCGGCGGCGCCTGGCGCCTTTCCGCCGCGCCCAGTTCCGAACCGAGGGGAGGACGTCGCGGTCACATGTGGAGCACGCCGCCGTCGTCAAGGCGATTGTCTCTTGCGACGCCGCCGCCGCCCATGCGGCGATGTTCCATCACATGAGCCTGGTGGAAGATTCGTTCACGCGTCTCGAAGTGGTCACGCGGGCCAGAGGCTAGCGAGAGATGGTTTCATCTTCGGTCCTCAACCGTCATTGCGAGTGAAGCGAAGCAATCCAGAAGAACGTAAGGCGTTCTACGATCTTCTGGATTGCTTTGTCGCTCCGCTCCTCGCAATGACGAGCATGGCCAGATCTCATTTCATCATGCTCTAGCCATCGTGACGACGGTCGCGGCGTCGGCTCCGGCATCGCCGCTATGCCCGCATGCCCGCAAGAAACCGACCAAGGTCTTCGCCCCTGGACCCCAGAAGGTAAAAAGGCGAAGACTTAAGGGGCAAGCGTCCGGGCGACCCGGAACCCGATCCCGTTGTCCCCGCCGCCTGTGACGACCCTGCCGCGGAACGCGGAGCGGAGGCTGCCCGGAATGCTGTCCGAGGCACCGCCGCGGACGCCACGGCGGCCGCGGGTGCCGCTCGTCCATGCGGAGCCATCGGCAGGCGCCCCTTGGTAGCTCGGTGTCCAGCAATCCTCCGTCCATTGCGAGACGTTCCCGACGATATCGTAGAGACCGAACGCATTCGGGGAGAACGAGCCGACCGGCGCCGTCTGCTCGCCGCCCCACTGGCTGCCGCAGCCGTCGCAATTGGCCATCGGCTTGCCGTTCAACTTGATGTCGTCGCCCCAGGGATATTTCGTCTGACTTCCGGCGCGCGCCGCGTATTCATGCTCGGCCTCGGACAGCAGCCGATACGGCCTGCCAGTGATGCCGGAGAGCCATTTGACATAAGCCTGCGCGTCGTCCCAGCTCACGTTGATCACCGGACGCCGGCCGCGGCCCCACCCGTTGTCGCTCACATCCGCGCGGCAGCCGCCACGGGCGGCGCAGGCGTCCCACTCGTCGAACGTCACCGCGAATTTCGCCAGCGCGAAGGGCCTTGCGATCGTCACCGCGTGCTGCGGATGCTCGTCGTCGTAGCCTTGACCTGCGGGCGAGCCCATCAGGAAACGCCCCGCCGGCACGACGATCAATTCCGGACATTCGGCACCTTCCTTGAAGGAGTTGCCCGGCTTGAGAGCGCGCTCCTGCGTCGCCGTGAGGGGGGACCGCTGATTCGCCAGGGCCTGCTGCCTTTCCTGCTCCGCAGCCTCTCGCTTTGCTTCGGCTTCCTGTCGAGCGCGTTCCTTCTCCTCGGCGCGCCTCTTCGCCTCGGCCTGTTCACGTTCTTGCGCTTCGTCTTCGGCTCGCTGCCTCGCAAGGCTTTCCCGGCGCAGTCTTTTGCGCTCCTCGGCCTGTCGCTTGGCTCCGGCTTCCTGCCGACCGCGCTCTTCGTCCTCGGCGTGCTTTCTTGCCTCGGCCTGTTCGTGCTCTCGCGCTTCATCCTCGGCTCGCTGCTTCGCCAGGGCCTCCCGGCGCAGCCTTTCGCGCTCCTCGGCCTGCCGCTTTGCTTCGGCTTCCTGCCGAATGTGGTCCTCCTCCTCCGCGCGCCGCCTGGCTTCAGCTTCCCGCTGGCCGCGTTCCTCCCGTGAGATCCAGGGCTTGCGCAGTTTCTTGACGATCTTGCCGCAAAGGGCCTCGATCTCTTGCCCGAAGTCGGGCGCGTCGACCGCTTTGCGGCGGTAGTCGCGCCACTCGACATATTGGCGCTCAGCGACGATCGACAGCACTGGGTCGGCGCGCCACTCCGCTTCGTCCAGCAATGCGGGAACCTCTATGTAGTGGATCGGGAAACCGAGATCGTTGCGGCCCAGCTCCCGCTCTCGCGCGAGGAAGGATTCGAACTCGAACTTGCAGTGCTTGCTGATGACGGCGCGCGGCGTGACGATCGGGATGAAGAACACCGACTGTTCGATCGCGCTCGTGATCACCGCTTTCCACATATCGCCGGGAGCGATCGCATCCTTGTCTTGCCACAGGCGAAAATTTTTGTCGTTGTGCCCGAGCAACGCGCTGAGTTCGCGCTGGATCGCGTCCCTCAGCGCCCAGAGCGAGCCTCGGAACGCCTTGTCGTCCTCGCGCGAATAGCTGAAAAAGCCGACAACGTTGGGAAGTTCCGCCAGCGAAGCCATCGCGCGATTCCGTCACATTCCCCGGACAGTAACACACGCATTTCGCGAGAGAAGCGGCCGACCGCCATGAGCATGCAAGCAACGCGACGCCAAAATCGCCGCTCCAAGGCCGCCACGAGACGATGGCGGAACTGGTCGTGCGCGATGACCGGGACGCCTACGCCGCCGCCAACGTCGAGTTCCATACGCTGATTTATCTCGGCGCGCACAACGACATTCTGGGCGAGTTCGCCAGGGGTTGCGGCGGCGCCTCGCGCCTTTCCGGCGCGCCCAGTTCCGAACCGAGGGCAGGACGTCGCGGTCGCACGTGGAGCACGCGGCCGTCGTGAAGGCGATTGTCTCTTGCGACGCCGCCGCCGCCCATGCGGCGATGTTCCATCACATGAGCCTGGTGGAAGATTCGTTCGGACGGCTCGAAGCGGTCGCGCGGGCCAGAGGCTAGCAAGAGATGGTTTCAGGTTCGGTTTTCAACCATCATTGCGCGCGAGCCCCGGGTCGCAGCCCGGAATTACGGCGAATCGTTCTCTGAAGGCGGCAGATTCGGCGAGGGCGTCGGCGAACCCATTGAGAGTTCGAGCTGCGATCGAGAGCTACAGGCCCCCGAGTTTCAAGGACTCCAATGTCGCCAAAACAGGCGAAGAGCTTTGAGCGGAGGGAGCGATCGCAGGGAGAGGAAGCGGCGGCCGGCCATAGTTTCCGTCCGGTTCCTTCACCAGCGCCAATCTGGCTGCTTCTGTGGGATCGCCGATGACCGACGCTGGCGTGTACTCGCCATCCGGCAGCCTGACCAATCGGGCGGCGGCGGCGTCTGTGGCTGAGTTTATAGCGGAAACCGTCATGGCGGAAACCGGCAGGTGGTGGACGTCGGGTGGCGGCCGTCATCCGACAACTGTCAACGGTACACGGGAATCGTTGGGAAATCGTCGCGCTTTCCGTGCGCATTTGCATGACATTTTCGCCCTGCGGCGACACGCGCGTGGCGCGGGCGCACCCCGGCGCGATCCGTCGCTGGACGAGCCCGAGTTCCCGAGGCTCGGTCCTTGATCAGGATCGCATCGGGGCGCGAAGCGCGGGTCGAACGCGATCACGGCGCGTTTGCGGTCGGGATAGGCAAGCTTTTTGGGTCGGAGATCTTTGATGGGGCTTCGAATGGGAATTGAAGCACGTGTTGCGGGAATTGTGTCAGGGGAATCCGCTCGTGCTTGACGGCGGAGCGATGCGTCGATGCCGGACCAACGACATGTTAAGATATGATCGCCGATTGTGGCAATGTCTTTATAAATCTTTGACCGGTAATCATTGCGATCGCAGCGATTGCTCAAATGCGGCCATACAATGCTGGAAAACATCTTTGCCTTCGAGGGACGACTGACCCGCCTTCAGTTCCTTGGTTGGGGCGCGCTGCTCTTCGCCGGCTCAATGATCGTTGCGTTCATCCTGATGATGGGCTGCGGCGTGATCACGGGGCTTCTGGCCAGCGGGAGCGGGAGCGACGTGTTGGCGATCTTCGGGATCCTCGGTTGGATCCCTTGGCTCGCCATGACGGGCGCCGACCTGTGGGGCGGCTGCGGGCTCCAGACTCGGCGCGTTCGCGATATCGGCTGGAGCCCGCTCTACGTCGTCGGCGGCCTGACGGCTTTCCGCTACATCGACCTGCTCCTGGAGCACGAACTCGGGCCCGTGATCACGCCGTGGACCGGCGGCGCGGCCGCGTCGCAGGTCCACAACTTGGCTCCGGCCGGCGTCTGGGTCACGCTCGTATACACATTGGTGCTGTTGTTTTGGCCCGGCCGGGGACCCGGGCCGGAGCTCGGCCGCGTCTCCGCCGATCGGATTCCGAGGCTGCCGTCGCCCGACAGCCGACCGGCGCCGAGCCAGCGGCCGCCCAATTTGCCGCGCACGGAATTCGGCCTGCGCGGCCGGCGTTAGGGCTTCACGCGAGCTACTTTGCGAGTAATCAATAATCAGGCGACACTTGCTTGATTACCAAAGGGGAATCCCGCGACACTTGCTTAATTACCCGAATTCTTTACGCGCAAGCAACCGCCGCAAGATATGTTTCCGAAGAACGTCGGTGTAGCTATCGGTGACTTACTCGACCCAGATTCTATAGAACCGAGTGGTTAGCCCGCCGTTTTGCGGGCTATCCATCCTTGGGTGTTGCGGCCTGCGCGAGGTGTTCGTATAAGGCGCCCATTGGCAAGATATCGTTCGTGAATGCCGCAGTCAGGTGGCGCATGAACGCGGAGACTTTACCAGTCATTAAGCGGCGCGAAATGTGAAGGGCCCACACTTCAGCGCCGCGACCAGGCAATTCCCCCCAGCACACCAATCGGTTCTCTGATATGTCGTTTCTGACGAGCGATCGAGGCAAGATGGCGGCGCCGACTCCAGCGATCACGGCGTCACGCGTGGCGAGAAGCGAGGAGGTTCGCAGAACTGGATCGGGGCGGATCGTGGACTCGAAGTCGTCGTTGCGATAATGCCACCGCACATCTTCGGGCGACGTCGTCGAGACAACTCCGCGGAACCTTTCATCTTCGCTCTCCGGACGTTTTACAGAAGCCGCTGCCACGACCACGAAGCGGTCGCGGATAATGCACCGTCCCACGAGCGCTTCATTGGGTTGTGGATTGATCCGGATAACCATGTCGTAGCCCTCTTCGACGAGTTCGACACTCCTGTCTTCCGCGACAATTTCCAGGCGAACCTCGGGATAGGCGCTTAGAAACTCCGCCGCGATCTTACCCAAATAGACATGGGTGAACGTAACCGGTGCGCTGACTCTCAGCCTGCCCCGCGGTGTGGGTCCAGCCGCCACCGCCTCCGCCGCCTCCGCGAGTTCGGCTAGAAGACCCTCCACACGAGCGTGGAGGCTAGCTCCCTCCTCTGTCAGTCGCAGTCCCCTGGCATTGCGTTCGAGGAGACGGAGGCCGAGACTTTGTTCAAGCTCCGTCACGCGCCGAGAGAGCGTTGCCTTAGGCCGGCCACTGGCCCTGCTCGCCCGCCCGAAGCCCCCGTGGGAGGCGACCAGACTGAAATCCGCTAAGGCAAGAAGGTCCAAGTGTTTCACCTACGAGACGCTCTGTTCCATTTTTCTCACGTCCCAAAGGAAAAGGGAACAGCTAAATAGGCATTGAACGTCGCGTCCGTAACGTCGATGTCCTGATGGAGAAGAACATGAGCGCCTTTGTTGTTGTCGAGTCGACGGTCAAAGACCATGAGGCGATGGAGCGTTATGTCAAAGCGGCAGGTCCGATCATAAAGTCGTTTGGTGGAGAATTCTTGGCCCGTGGCCCTTGGGAAGTTCTCTCGGGCGATGCCTACCTGACTACGGGCGGGCTTGTTCAGTTTCCCGACAAAGAGAGAGCGCTTGCGTGGTACAATTCCGCTGAATATCAGGCCATCCTAACGGATAGGGACCGGGCGATGACCGCACGGTTCAGAATCCTGGCTTGAGTACGAAGCTCGCGACAGGATCAGCCCCGGCGGCGCCGACACTCCGATCCGGCTGACGCTGATCGGAACCGGGGAAGGCGAAGGCCGCGCGGGCGCACATCGAGCAGATGGCGCCGCTCGGCCGCCTCGGGCTAGTCGAACAGATGGGCCGTGCTGTTCCTGGCTTCTAACGATAGCGACTACTGCACTGGTAGCAATCTCATCGCCGATGGCGACATCACGCAACTCTAAAACCCTGAAAAGGTCGCATCCGCCCTTGGGCACCCGCGACCCATAGGCCGGGAAGGCTGATCATGTCATCGCGAATTCTACTTATAACCGGCGCCGCAGGAACCCAGGGGGGAGCAGTCGTTCGCTCGCTCCTTGAACGGGGGGACGGAAGCTGGACGTTGCGGGCGCTGGTGCGAGACCCATCGTCCGAGAAGGCGAAGGCCCAGCAGGCGCGCGGGGTTCTGCTTGTGAAGGGCGATCTTAACGATACAGTTTCCGTCGCGGCGGCTGTCAAGGGCGCCTATGGCGTCTACAGCGTGCAGACCTTCCAGGGGAAAGGCCAAGACGTAGAAGTGGAGGAGCGGCAAGGCAAGCTGCTGGCGTCCGTCGCGGCCGAAGCTGGAGTCGAGCACTTTGTCTACAGCTCGGTCGCCGGAGCCGAGACCAACTCGGGCGTTCCCCATTTCGAGAGCAAGTGGAAGATCGAGCAGCACATCCGCGAGCTGAAGCTTCCCGCTACGATGGTGCGGCCCACTATGTTTATGGAGAACCTTCAATCCCCGGTTTTCCGGGCGGTCGTGATGTCGCTGTGGAAAACCTTTGTACCGGAAGACAGGTCGTTGCAGTTGATCGCCGGCGACGACATCGGCAATTTCGTAAGGTTGGCGTTCTCGGACCCGCAATCTTTCATCGGGAAAGAGATCGACTTGGCCGGCGACACGCTCACGCGTAGGCAGGCAATTGAGGTCTTGAAGCGAGCGGGTCGCCCGCCCTTGTTCTCAGTACGGCTACCGAAGCCGATGCTCGGCCGGCTTCCCAAGGAGATCCCCATCATGTTCGCCTGGATGGGCAATGTGGGGTCGTCTGCCGACGTGCCTGCGCTCCGGCGCCTGGACCCCAGCCTCAAAACGCTGGAGCAATGGGCCTCGGCTCTAGGAAAGTAGGGTCGCGCAGAGATCGTCTTGCCCAAAAAGGGAACGGCTAAATAGGGATCAGGCGATGGTCTCATCGACCCAAACTCCTAGCTTGAATACAAGGCTCGCGACGGAATGAACCTCAAGCGCTTCTATAAAACCCATCTATAACAGTAAGGACGGGACCTAATGAATTTCCTGAGAACACTCGCGCCATTCGTAAGCCGCGGGGCTATGATGCCCACCATCGGGTCATTCACGATAATTGGCGGTCGCCACCTTCTCCAGCCGATCCCGGTGACCCAATCGGTCGCGTTCGCTGCTCCGGCTGGCATCACTGACTTTCGAATTGCTTTCGGCGGGTTCCCGATCGGCGTCGCTCTCTTCCTGTTCGTCTGCGTGCTGTACCGAGGCTGGAGGCTCCCAGGCCTTGTTTTCACAGCGCTGCTGATAACTGTCGTCGTGCTGGCTAGGGCCTACGGCATGGTGATGGATTCAACCGTCAGCGCCAACCTGCAGCTCTTGGTCATTGAATTTATTTTGATCGGCATAACGCTGGCCGGCGTTGCGGCCGAATTATACCAGCGCGCTGAAAATCGTCGGCCGGCCTGAACATGAAACGGCTTTTCCTGGCGCAACATTCTTGTTGGAGTCTGGGTAACGAAGGTCGTTAATTCGGTGTTCCCGATCAAGGGGTAGGTAAAACAAAAGTTGAGGGACTTCTTCAGCATAAGGTGGCTATGCCCGTATTCGGTAGCAGTGGTATTGGCTTAGGCGCGGCCCGAGTTGGCCTCACGGACTTGCAGGAGCAGCTGGCGCTCAAAGGCGATGAGCCGGTTTCTCCCCCGCCGGCCAACAGAAAGCGCAACAATTTCTTGCCAGATGAGCGAGAATGTGTTCTCTTTTTGTTCTGATGATCCCGGCAGAGGAGAACGCCGCCTTGTCCGCCTGTCTCGAAGTCGCTCCGTCCATCGCGCCCTCCCTTCCGACAACCGACACGCGCGCCGCGCGGCTCAAGACATTCCAGCGGGAACAGCTGATCGTCGATTACCTGAACCGCGGCGTGTCGGTCGCCGAGATCGCAGCGCGGGTGGGGTTAAGCGAAAAGCGCATGCGCGCGGTCATCAGGGAGATCCTCGCCCGCCGCATGCCGCATGCGCCCGAGGAGTTCGTCGCGATCCAGGTCAGCCGTCTCAACGAGGCGCTGCGGATCGCCTTCAGCGGCATGACGGGCGGAAACCTCAAGGCGGTCGACCGGGTGGTGAGAATCGTGCGCGAGCTCGACCGCTATCACGGGTTTGCCGCCGCCCAGCGCCGCCGTCCCGAGCCGCCTCTCGATGCGCCCGCCGAAGGGACCATGGCGTTCGGCGCAGCGCTCGTTTGCCGCCCGGAAATTGCGCTGCAAGACTTTGAAACGATTGGATTCACGCCCAGGATCGCGCTGGCGTCGGAAGCTGCGAGCGCCGCAGGCCAAGCGCGGGAGCAGGACTTGGCGCTCGCAGTCCCCTACGCCGGCTTTGGGCAAGGACCGCTGGCGCGCGACGATCGCCAAGGAGTCCGACCTACGGCCAGCTCCCCCACCACCGTCCTTCGGACGGTCCCCCTCCCCCGCGCTGACGCGCAGGGGAGGAAAGGCGCCGACGCGTCTCCTCCTCTGCGCTGCGCTAGCGAAACGGGAGAGGGGGACCACCCGAAGGGTGGTGGAAGTGGCGCGCTGCGCGCCGGCTTTGAGGTTGCCGATCGCCCCCAAAATCCGCCGCAAGACCTTGAAAAGATTGAATCCGCGCCCCGGTTTGCGCCGGCCGCCGAAAATCCGCTCCAGGGGAATACGGCGCCGGAGGAGGCGTGCGCGTTCGCGCGCAGGGGACCCGAACCCGAAGAGGACATGTCACCGATCGACGCGCCGCTGAACGATCGCCAGAACCCCCCGGCCTGGAGCATGCTTTGGGACGCGACGCTTCGCGTCGTGCCTCAGCATGAGGCGCGGCAGAGCCCGCCTGCGGCCCCGGCAGGCGACGATCGCCCGGGAATCCCGCAGCAAACCCCTGAAAAGATTGAATCCGCGCCCGGAAACGGTTGGCCCGCCGAAGCGGCGCCCGCGCCCGACGACGCCACCCCGATGATCCTGACCCCAACCGGCTGGAGACGCCAGAACATCCGCATGACGCTGAACGGCGTGGCGGCCTGCTGAAAGCGCGAGAGACGGCAGGCGTCGTCGCCCCTCCCCTCGGAGCGGCGAGACCCGAAGGGCCGCTGCGAAGCGAATGGCGCCGGAACGGCGCGGCGGGGCGCCGCCCGGCGAGCCGAAACGGCGCCGCAGCGGGCCTAGTCTCCAAGCGCCTGGGTGAGGTCGGCGATCAGGTCGTCCGGGTTCTCGATTCCGACCGAGAGGCGGATCAGCGCCGGCGTGATCCCCAGCCGCAACTGCTCCTCGTGCGGAATGTCGGAGTGGGTCATCGATGCGGGATGCGAGGCGAGGCTCTCGGTGCCGCCCAGACTGACCGCGAGCTTGAACACCTCGAGTTGGTTCAGGACGGCGAAAGCTTCGGGCTCGCCGCCCTTGATCTCGAACGCAAAGGTCGAGCCCGCGTCCCGGCACTGGCGTTCGAACAGCGGCCGGTCGGGATGATCCTCGGGCAGAAAGCCCAGATACCAGACGGAGGCGACCCGCGGATGGCCCTTGAGATAAGCGGCGACCGTGCGCGCGCCCTCGGCCGACGCGGTCATCCGGAGCTTCAGCGTTTCGAGCGAGCGCATCAGGAGCCAGCCGGTGTGCGGATCGCACATCGTCCCGAGAATCGTGCGCATGCCGCGGACCGGGGCGAGAGCCGCCGTCGTTCCCGAGCAGCCGCCCGCGATCAGGTCGGAGTGACCGCCGACGTACTTGGTCAGCGAGGTCACCACCAGATCGGCGCCGTGGGCGATCGGCGTCTGATACAGGGGACCGAGCAAGGTGTTGTCGACGATGACGACCGGCCGCCGTCCTTCGGGACCGCCGAGGTCCTCGGCCAGCCGCCTCGCGCGGCCGATATCGACGAGGCCGTTGGTCGGATTCGCCGGCGTCTCGAGAAAGAGCCCGGCGACCGGTCCGTGGGCGCGAGCCCGTCCGATGGCTTCCTCCATCGCGCCCGCGCCGCCTTCGGCGGGGAATTCGATCGTCGTCACGCCGAATTGTGGCAGGATCCGCTTCAACAGAAAGTCCGTGCCGCCGTAGACCGGTCCCGAGTGAACGATGGCCGTGCCGGGCCGCGCGTAGGCCCAGAGCGTGGTCGAAATCGCGGCCATGCCCGAGGCGAACACGAGGTTGTCCTCCGCCTCGTCCCAGATCGCCAGCCGGTCCTCGAGCATTTCGAGATCGGGATTGTTGATCCGGCTGTAGATGAGGCCGGGCTCCTCGTTCGGCCGCTTTTGCCGCAAGCCGTACGCCAGTTCGAAGAACGCCTTGCCGTCCTCGGCGGTGCGGAAGACGAAGGTGGAGGTGGGAAAAATCGGGGGCTTGAGCGACCGCTCGGACCGGAACGGGTCGTAGCCGTAGCCCATCATCAGGGTTTCCGGCGCGAGCGCCCGGTCGCCCACACGCCGGTTTCGCCATCGCTCGCTCGACATGACTACCCCCCACGCAAGCCGCGGCTTGTGTCCAGCGCTGAGACGCCCGGACTTCGTCAGTCCGATCTTATGCGCCAACCGCGACAGGCTTGTCACGGTCGTGAGCCCGCTCTGGCCCTCGACGCCTGGATTCAGCCGGAAGCCGGATTGTCGTCTATCAGGCTGCGGCGCTTTCCGCCTCTCGCCGCCTCCTCCGTCACCCAGACCCGCCGCCGACCTTCGAACAGCGCCTTCGCTAGAAGCTCGCGATGCTCCGCGATGCGCCACCTCCGGATCGACGCGATATGAGCGTTAAAGACTTGGGCTTTTTGCGACACGCCCGGCCCTCGGTGGATAACCATATGGCCGCTCATGCTCTCCTCCCGACCGCCCTTCCTTGCCGTTCCCCGTTCTGCGCCGTGCCTCCCGCTTAATGAACCGATAAGCTTTATGCCGAAACTCCGGCGCTACTGTGACCGAAACGCCTCATGGCGCGATCGGTTCCGATCCGTTAAGCCTGTCCGGCGGGGCGATCGGAGGCGAAATGGCCGTAACCCTGAATCACGTGAACGTTCGCGCCAGCAACCTCGAAGAGACGATCGCCTTCTACGTCCGCGCGATCGGGCTCACCGAGGGCTGGCGGCCGTCGTTCGGATTTCCCGGGGCGTGGCTCTATGCCGGGGAGACCCCCGTGGTCCACCTGACCCTGGAGGGCCGCGGAACAGCCAGCGGCAGCGAGGGCGTCGCACATATCGCCTTCGCCTTCGACGACCTCGACGCGGCGCTGAAGCGCCTGGACCAACTCGGCTTGCGCTATTCTCCGCCGAGCCGCCAGCCCGGAACCGGTCTCCGTCAGATTTTCCTCGTCGATCCCAACGGGGTCGCGGTGGAGTTGCAGGGGCGATAGCGCGTTGCGGCGTGGCGGCAGTTCACTCGACCGTCGCCTGCTTCCGGATGGCTTCACAACGCCGTTCAGATAGTGTGAGCTGGATCACAGCACGAGCCAGCGGAAGGCGCCCCTGTCGCGAGGCCGCGGCGGAGCCCCGCGCGGCGAGGAGGAAGGGTCATGATCACATTTGTTCGCACGGTATCCGCGATGCCCGGCAAGTTCGGCGAACTGCTGGCGTTCGCGCATAGGGTCAAAGCCTACCTCAAGGAGAAATACGATGCCGACACGGGCCTGAGCATGCCGATCGGAGGCAATCCCGCCCGCATCGCCTTCGTCTCGACGTCGCCGAGCCTGGCTGACTTGGAAGTCATCATGGGCAAGCTCGCGAACGACGCGGATTATCAGAAGATGGTCGCCGCCAACGCCGCCAACGTCATACCGGGATCGGTGCACGACGAGTTGTGGCGCGCCATCTGAGAGGCGCCTCCGGCGGCGCGGAGCCATCCGCGACGCCTTTCGCGCACGAGGCTACACTGCCGCGGGATTCTCGAAGAAGCCCCTGTCGGACTTGCGGCCGAGATAGCTGGCGTCGCACATTTTTTCAGGAAGGCGCTCGGACGGCGCTTCGAGTCGTCGAAGCCGTCGTACAGCCTCTCCATGATGTCGAGCACGATGTCGAGGCCGATCAGGTCGGCGAGCGACAGCGGTCCCATCGGGCGATTGGCGCCGAGCTTCATTATCTGGTCGACGTCCTCGGGCGACGCCAGGCCCTCGTAGACGCCGTTGATCGCCTCGTTGATCATTGCCGCAGCCGGGCCGCAGGATTGCGGTCTTCGTCCGGACGGACTGACGGCGCGCAGTCAGATCGTGACCATCTCGGTGTGGCCGATCCCATTGCGGTAGTCGAGCACCGAGATGACCACCGGCTTCACCGAGATGATCGCGATGGCGTCCCCCTCGTCGGGCCCGAAGTCTGCGCCTTCGGGAAAGCGCTTGAGCATCAGTTCGCCCACCTTGGCGATCTCGGCGGGGTCGGTGACGCGCGCGGCGCGCGCCCCCATCGACAGGCCGAGAATCTCCTCCGTCCGGTCGTAGGGCAGATTGACCGTCAGCGAGACCTTGTCGTCGAGCGCGATGTTGCGCGCCTTTTGCGAATCCGCCGCCGTGCCGAAGTAGAGCGTCACGCCGTCGTTCACGTAGCTCACGGTGGTCGCCTGAGGAAAGCCGTCCGGCCGTACGGTCGCGATGGTCATCTCGCTGCCGCCGCCGAGAATGGCGACGATCTTGTCGCGCGTCGCACTATCCATGGTCTGGTCTTTCTCCGTTCGAAGGCCGGCATGAGCCGCGCGTCGACCTCAGGTCCGCCGTCTTTTCGCGCATAGGATATTGGTCCGGCGCGCGAAGGCGGGAAAGGCAAAAATTCGACTTGCGCCGCAACGGATGCGCCCGCTCAATCTTCAGCCGAGCGCGACAGCAATTTCTCTGCGCCTGCCGGTGAGCCTTTTCGAAGAGATCAAGATCGCCGCCCGCAAGCGCATCGCGCCCTGTCAGGCGGGCAAAGGCCGCTCCCCAAGGCGTCAAAGGGAGCGGCCCCGCAAGTCAAGCCTTACTTCAGGAACTTGTCGACATTGGCCTTGGTGACGACGTCGAGGCCGACGATGGTGACCGGGTCGACCTTCTCGCCCTTCTTGAGCTTGAGCAGGACGTCCATCGCCTTTTCGCCCATCTCGTACGGCCGCTGGCCGACCAGCACGTCGGCGTATCCGTCCTTGAGCGTCTGGAGCTCGACGGGCAGCGTGTCCGGCATCACCAGCGGCATGTCCTTGCGCTTCTCACGCACCGTGTTGACGAAGTTCTGGTACGCCTTCGGCGCGAACAGCGCCCAACCGCCGACCGGGATGATCGCGGTGACGTCGGGATTGGCGGTGTAGAAGTCGGTGAGCTGCTGCGCGGCGAGCGCGGCGTCGTCGTTGCAGAAGGCGGGCGATCCCTTGACTTCGGTCCAGCCCGCGCCTTTCAGCACCTCATAGAGACCGGCGAGGCGCTCGTTGAGATTCTGGGCGGCCGGACCGCCGGATTGGGTGGCGAAAGTGCCGGCTTTGGGATGAAGCTTGATCAGCTGCTGGCCGAGCTCGCGACCCATCGCCTTATTGTCGGTGCCGATATAGGCCTGCCGGGCGGAGTTCGGCGCATCGGCGTCGAAGGTGATGACGGGGATGTTGGCGTCTCGCGCCTGCTTGATGACGCCGATGACCGAATCGGCGTCGGCGACCGAAATCGCGATGCCGTCGACGCCCTGCGTCACGAAATCCTGCATGATCTGGACTTCGGTCGCCGGCTCGTGCGTCGCCGGACCCTTATAGATGCAGGTGACGCCAAGCGTCTTGGCCTCGGCGATGCAGCCGTCGCGCGAGAGATCGAAATAGGGATTGTCCATGCCCTTCGGAATGAGCGCGAATTTCACGTCGGCGGCGTGAGCGGCGCCCATCAGGGCGAGGGCGCCGACCACGCCCAACAGCAACTGCTTCATTGGTCTTCCTCCATGGTCCTGATGTCTCACACGGCGCGAACGGACCTTTCCGCGCCGAATGGGCTCGGGGGATGCTATTCAGGCTCGCGGGTGCGGATGCGATCGACCAGCACCGCCAGGATGATGATCGTTCCGACGAACACCTGTTCCCAGTAGGTGTCCGCCCCGAACAGCGCGAGGCCGTTGCGGATGACCTCGATCAGCGCCGACCCGATCACCGCGCCGACCGGGCCGCCGACGCCGCCCGCAAGGTCGGCGCCGCCGATCACGGACGCCGCGATGATCTTCAATTCGTAGCCCGTCGCGAGATTGGCCGGGGCCGAACCTAGCCAGCCCGTAATTAGAATGCCCGCGAACCCGGCGCTGAGCGCGCAGAGCACGTAAACCGAGATCTTGACGCGGTCGACCGGCGCGCCGGTGAGCTGCGCCGCCTTTTCGTTGCCGCCGAGCACAAAGACGTAGCGTCCCCAGCGCGTGTGGCGAAGGGCGACCCCCATGATGACGGCGAGGACGAGCAGGTAGACGAGCGGAACCGGCAGGCCGAACAGTTTGCCGTCGGTCAGGGCGTAGAACGTGTCGACCTGCGGGCCGGTCGGCGCCTGCCCACGCCCCTGGGTGATCACGTACGTGACGCCGCGGCAGATCGACAGCATCCCAAGCGTGGTGACGAAGGGTGAGAGCCGGATCTTCGAGATCAGGAACCCGTTGACGAGGCCCGCCAGCGCCGCAGCGCCGAGGCCGCAGAGCACGGAGGCGATCATCACCGCATAGGGAATCCCGGCCAGCGGCGTCGCCGAAAACGTCTTCATGAGCATCGCGGTGAGAACCGCCACCAGCGCCATCACAGAGCCGACCGAAAGGTCGATGCCGCCGGTGATGATGACGAGCGTCGACCCAAGCGCGACGATCGCGATATAGCTGAAGTTCTTCGAAGTGTTCAGCAGATTGCCGGTCGAAAGGAAGTTGTGCGCGAATATGGAGACGAGCACGGTAATGGCCACGAAGGCGATCGCCACATAGGCGGTCTGCGACGCGAGTGCGCCGCGCTTCCACCATCGATCCTTGCCGACGTTGGTGAAGGAGAGAGGCCCGGCTACATTTTGCGTCACGGCGTCGAGTCCTCACGCATGTTCGAGAGCGCCGGTGATCAGCGCGGTGACTTCTTCGGGACTCGACTGGCTGATGGGCTTGTCCGCGCGTTTGTGGCCCCGACGCAGGACGACGACGCGGTCGGACACCGCAAACACGTCCGGCATGCGGTGCGAAATCAACATCACCGCCACGCCCTGGTCGCGCAGGCGGCGGATCAAGTCGAGCACCTCGGCGACCTGACGAACCGAGATGGCGGCCGTCGGTTCGTCCATCAGGATGAGCTTGGCGTTCGAGAGCCGGGTACGGGCGATCGCGACCGCCTGGCGCTGGCCGCCCGACATGGACTTCACCAGGTCCTTTGGGCGAGTCTCGGACTTGAGCTCGCCGAAGAGCTCGAGGGCGCGCGCGTTCATGCCGCGATGGTCCAGGAATTTGAAAGGGCCGATCCGCCGGGTCAGCTCTCGGCCGAGAAAGACGTTCGCGGCGGCGCTGACGTTGTTCGAGAGCGCGAGGTCCTGGTAGACGACCTCTATCCCGGCGCTGCGGGCGTCCAGCGGCCGGTCGAATCGATGCTCCTGCCCGTCGAAACGGATAGTTCCATGAGTGGGATGGAAATTTCCGGCGATGATCTTGACCAGCGTCGATTTGCCTGCGCCGTTGTCGCCCATCAGACCCACGACGTCGCCGGCATTGATGGTCAGGTCGATCTCGGACAAGGCGCGTATC
This sequence comes from uncultured Alphaproteobacteria bacterium, assembly GCA_963822215.1. Classification (GTDB taxonomy): domain Bacteria; phylum Pseudomonadota; class Alphaproteobacteria; order Rhizobiales; family Beijerinckiaceae; genus Roseiarcus. The sequence continues at coordinate 230,320 of CAWGGX010000009.1, read as the reverse complement.
GCCCCGAAATCCTTGCTGATGCCCTCCAATTGCAAAACCGCGGCGCGTTCGTCGCCCACTGTCTTGGCCGCGATCGCGCTCACCGGCGCTCCTTCCCTTGCTTGGTGTGATGTCTTAAGCGGTCATTTGTGGCGATCTTGTGTATCGCAAAAGGAGGTCGCGGAGGCAATGAAAAGCTCTCACCGTTGCGCCAAGGAGGATGGTGACCTACGGCGCGAATGGCGCGTGTCAGAGCCGCTCCGCGTGATCTTCCGCGCGCGACATGAGCGCGAAAGAAAGGGTCCGCCATGAGAAGAGCGCGTAAGTCCGCCCCGGAATTGGCGAGGGAATCCGGGGAGCGCTCCTATTGGAAGCGCGAGGATTCGACGGCGGATCTCGATTGGAAACAAGGCTGAGCGCGTTCCTCTGCCAAACCTTCAGCCAAGCACGACGGCGATCTCGCTGCGGCTTCCGGTCGGCCTAGCTCAAAGCTCTTCTTCGGGTCGGGCAAGACGCGAGCCGGCGACACGCGACTTTCTCACCGATGATCACCTCGAAAACTTCTTGTACTTCAGCCGGTGCGGGATGACGCTGTCGATTCCCAGGCGGCGCTTCTTGTCCTCCTCGTAGTCGGCGAAGTTGCCCTCGAACCATTCGACATGACTGTCGTCCTCGAAGGCGAGCATGTGGGTGGCGATGCGGTCGAGGAAGAAGCGATCGTGGCTGATGATCACGGCGCAGCCGGCGAAGTCGAGCAGCGCCTCTTCGAGCGCGCGCAGCGTGTCGACGTCGAGGTCGTTGGTCGGCTCGTCGAGGAGGAGCAGGTTCGCGCCGCTCTTCAGCATTTTCGCCAGATGCACGCGGTTCCGCTCGCCGCCCGACAGCATGCCGACCTTCTTCTGCTGGTCGGCGCCCTTGAAGTTGAAGGCGCCGCAGTAGGCGCGCGAGTTCATCTCCCGCTTGGCGAGAGTGATGATGTCCAGGCCGCCGGAAATTTCCTCCCACACGGTCTTCTTGGCGTCGAGCGCATCGCGCGACTGGTCGACATAGCCGAGTTGCACCGACTCTCCGATCTTGATCGTGCCGGAATCCGGCTTCTCCTGACCGGTGATCATGCGAAAGAGCGTGGTCTTGCCGGCGCCGTTCGGGCCGATCACGCCGACGATGCCGCCGGGGGGCAGCTTGAACGACAGCTTGTCGATCAACAGCCGGTCGCCGTAGCCTTTTGACAGATCGACGAAGTCGATGACATTCTGCCCGAGCCGCTCGGCGACCGGGATGATGATCTGGGCCGTGTTTGGCGCTTTCTCGCTGCTTTTCTTGACCAGTTCCTCGTAGGCCTGGATACGCGCCTTGGACTTGGCCTGACGGGCTTTGGGCGAGGCCGCGATCCATTCGCTTTCCTCGGCGAGCGCCCGCTGACGCGCCGCGTCCTCGCGGCCCTCCTGCTCGAGCCGCTTCTGCTTCTGCTTCAGCCAGGACGAGTAGTTGCCCTCGTAGGGAATGCCTCGGCCGCGATCGAGTTCGAGGATCCAACCCGTGACGTTATCGAGGAAATAGCGGTCGTGAGTGACGATCAGGATCGCGCCGGGATAGGCGCGCAAATGGCCTTCGAGCCAGTTGACCGTCTCGGCGTCCAGATGGTTGGTCGGCTCGTCGAGCAGCAGCAGCTCGGGCTTCTCGAGCAGCAGCCGGCAAAGGGCGACGCGGCGGCGCTCGCCGCCGGAGAGCTTGGTCACATCGGCGTCGTCGGGCGGGCAGCCGAGCGCGTCCATCGCCTGCTCGACCTGGCTGTCGAGATCCCACAGGCCCTTGGCCTCGATCTCGTCCTGCAGGCGAGTCATCTCGTCCGCTGTCTCGTCGGAATAGTTCATCGCGAGTTCGTTGTAGCGATCGAGGATCGCCTGCTTGTCGGCGACGCCCAGCATCGCGTTGCCTTTGACGTCGAGGTCCGGCTCGAGATGGGGCTCCTGCGGCAGATAGCCGACCCTGGCGCCCTCGGCGACGAATCCCTCGCCGACGAATTCCGTATCGATGCCCGCCATGATGCGCAGCAGCGTCGACTTGCCCGAGCCGTTGACGCCGAGCACGCCGATCTTGGCGTCCGGGTAGAAGGAGAGGTTGATGTTCTCCAAAACTTTCTTGCCGCCCGGCCACGTCTTCGTCAGGCCCTGCATGTGGTAGATGAACTGGCGCGCGGCCATGCGAAATCCTTAAATTTGAAGGAAGGGAATTGGGCGCGGGAAATATCAGGGGCCGGGACGGGAGGCAAGGCGAAGCGGATGCGTCAACTCGGTCCCGGAGGTCTTGCCTTGCATATGGGCTTTGGAATGGCCGTCCTCATTTCGACGCTTCTGGGCGCGGCGGCCGCCGAGCCGCCTCTGACCGTCGAGCGCCTGATGGCGGAAGGGTGGGAGATCGCTGGCTATGCGAGCGGCTACGACAACCGCACGTCCCTCATTCTCTTTCGCCATCCCGGGGTGAACGCGCTCGTCCAGTGCGGTGTCCTGTTCGACGTGACGCGCGATCCCCACACGCTGATCAACTGTTACGAATTGCGGTAAAGCCGATACGGGAACCGGGAAAGACGCGGCGAGATGGGGCGCGACGCGCCATCTCTCATAAGAGGCATCGGTCACGCGACCCATAGTCGGACTCGGCGGGTGGGCGCCCATCACAAGCGCGTGCGCTCCTACGTTCCGCGACACTTCGCTTGGGCAAGAGAGACCGTCTTGCGACGGCCTCTCCACATCGATCAGCCGAATAGCGGCCGTAGTCAGCCGTTTTGAACAGCAGCCGCTGCCTTGCGAATTACGTCAATGACGACGTTTGGCTGGGAAAGCATCGGCACATGGCTGCTTGCCACCTCGGTCACAGTTGCTCCCATGCGCTTCGAAACCCAGCGCTGGAGATCGGGATGCACGGTGTGGTCCTTCGTAGCCAACACGAACCAGCTCGGCTTCGACTTCCACGCAATGCGATCGGCGCTCAGCTTCTGCTGCTGCAACAGATCGAAGACAGGCGCAACGTGGGTGGCCCAGACGAGCTTCTGCTCCGCCGCCGAGAGGTCGCCCGCGAAGAACTCGGTGCCTTTCGGAAGCATCCAGGCGCGCCCATCCGCGATGTCGACGCAAGAGAAGATGTCCGACGGATACTTGTCGAGCTGGTCTTGCACGGTTTCGCCGGTATCCGGGGCGACCGCGGCGACGTAGACCAGGCCGACCACGCGCTCGTCGACTCCCGCGGCCGTGATCGTGGCGCCGCCGTAGGAATGGCCGACGAGGATGACAGGGCTGCCCACGCGGTTGAGCGTGCGCTTTACCGTCGCCACATCCTCTTCGAACGAATCCAGGCCATATTGGACGGCAATGACCTCGTGCCCGTCCGCCTGCAATGCCGGGATCACCTTGCTGAAGCACGAGCCATCGGCCCAAAGGCCGTGGCAGAACACGATGGTAGGTTTGGACGCTGTAGACATTTTACCTTCTCCTTCTTTGATTCTACTGAATTGATTGCGAAAACTTCCGTTGGAGCTCGTTAGGGCCGCCTGCCGGGGACGAGCGCGAAGGTAAAGCTGCCTTCTATCGACGACAAAGACCTTGTACGCTCGACCTATGCTTTGAAGGTATAGCGAGGGACCGATGGAACTCCGGCATTTGCGCTATTTCATTGCCGTTGCGGAGGAAGGCAGCTTGTTGACCGCCGCCCAGCGACGGCTGAACACCTCGCAGCCGTCGTTGAGCCGGCAAATTCGCGACCTGGAATCCGAAATCGGCGTGAAGCTGCTAGAGCGGCAGGCGCGCGGCGTGGCGCTCACCGCCGCCGGGAGAGTTTTTCTCGATCACGCACGGTTGGCGCTTTTGCAAGTCGAGGCGGCGACTGATGGCGCCCGGCGGGCCGAACAGCCGGAAAGGCTCGTGTTCGCCATGGGGTTTCTGGCTGGGCAGGAGGTCGTGTGGCTACCCCACGCGTTGCGCATAATCCGCGAGGAAGCGCCGGCTGTTGAGATCACGCTCTGCAGTCGGTCCTCCCCGGAACTTGCTCTTGCGCTGATGCGCGGGAGGTTGGACGTGGCTTTTCTTCGCCCCGAGACACAGACTGTGGGTCTGTCCTTCAGGTTCCTGGCCAAGGAGCCGCTGATCGCCGTGCTACCGGCGGCCCATCACCTGACTTCACGCAAAAAAATCCGACCGCAGGACCTTGCCGGCGAAATTTATATCAGTTCCGCGAAAGCATCGCCAGTACTAAATTCCATAGTTCAAGATTACGCATCCAAGATCGGAATTACGCTGAAGGCGCAGTACGATGCCGAGAGCCTATCCGCGGCAATGTCGCTCGTCGCATCTACCGGCGGAATAACGCTCATCCCACGTTATGCGCAAAATATACTGACACCAAACGTTGTCGCCCGAGCGCTCGAAGGCGTGGCTCCGACAATCGATCTCGCCTCGGGATACAACGAGGCAAATTCCTCTCCCTTGCTCCGCCGACTTCTATCTCGTGCCGATGAATTAGTCGCAAACATTCAAAATCAGAGCATCATCCGGTACGCGGAGGCTCTATAGTAGAAGTTCCAGCCCAACATCGGCAAGGGACGAAGCGTCGCGGTCTTGAACCGCTGGGAACGGTCACGTGGCTGCCCGCTGCTATAGGAGACTTCCGAGTTGCTCGCTTGGCTTTGCAGCGGCGGACAGGGCGGGCGTTTTGACTCCGGGTCGGCGGTCATCCGCAAGGTGATCGCAAGCCGTCCGGCGACGCCGTCGGCCTTTGTCGCGCCACCGGCTCCTAGCGCCCGCCCCACCCAGTGTGGTTCTGCGCGTAGCTGACGGGATCGTAAGGATTGGTGTCCACGTAGTGACCGGCGAAGGCCTCGGAGGCCGTTTGCGACGAGAGATTGACCTCACGATTGGCGTTGCAGCCGGAGAGCACGAGCGCCGCAACCGCTAGGATGATCGGGATCCGCATTCGCGTCCTCCAGTTCAGTGGAAACGAGACAGCTTCCTACGTGGGCTTGGAAACAGGCAACCGTTCAAAAATGGGCTTCCCCGTGCGGCACGGAGCCGCGCGAGCGTACGCTCCTCGTCAGCGTCGGCGAGCAAGCTGCGTCCACCCACATCCACGACGAGAATGCCGTCAACCTTCTAAGCCCGGACATGGCGCGTCCTCACGTGTCATCCAGAATACCACAAGAAAACGCTCGGTTCCGGCGCGAGTTCACGGTGGAATGCGATTTCAGCCGAGGATGCCGGATTCGTAGGAGTGGGGGGAACGGATCACTCTGCCCTATCGTCCAATATTGGCCGCTATTCCACCCGTTCCCGCCGTTCCGCCAATTGTCGCTTTCGGCCCTTCTGCGCCATTCCGCGCCGGGCGCCGATCGTTGGATGCCTCCGCCCAGCTCAGAACCGCGTCGTCAGCTCCGTCAGCCATTGCGGCGAGGCGTTGACCAGCGCCGTCTCGATCCGTTTGTCGAGGCCGGTGACAATGAGCAGCCCGAGCGCGACGAGCAGCACGCCGAGCGCGCCTTTCGCCCGCTTGCCGCTCGCCATCAGCGCGCCCCGCCAGCGTGCCAGCGCCTGCCGGGACGCAAAGCCGATCACGGCGAGCGGCGCGGCCGCGCCGATCCCGAAGGCGAGCATGGTCAGCGTAACGGACCCGAGCGAAGAACCCTGCGCGGCGAGCACGGACGCTGCGCCGAGGGTCGGGCCGACGCACGGGCTCCAGGCGGCGCCGAGCAGGAGGCCGACGCCGAACTGGCCGAAAACGCCGTGCGAAGAGATCCCGTCGATCCGTCCGTTGGCCCAGGCCGTCACCGGCCCGCCGGCCGTCGCGAGCCAGGTTTGCGCGGCCGGCGCGAGGAGCAGCGCGCCCACTCCGATCATCAGTATGGCCGCGGCGATCCGGAACGCCTGGCCGTCGAGCCCGATGGCAAAGCCGACGGTCGCGACGAACAGGCCGATCCCCGTGAACGACAGCGCCAAACCGGCGGCGAGGGCCACCGGACCGGCGCGGCTCTCGCTCGCCGCCGCGCCGAACACCAGCGGCAGGACCGGCAGCACGCACGGCGATAGCACGGACAGGAGGCCCGCGACGAACGCGAACCCGAGTGAGCCGATGCTCATGGCGGCCTTCAGATCGCCTTGGCGACCACGGCGGCGATCGCAGCCGGGTCCGTCTGGCCGACGGACCGGCCCGTCTCCTTGCCGTCTCTGAAGGTGATGAGCGTGCTTTGCACACGCGCGCCGAAGCGCTTGACCGCGTCCTTCTGGCTATCGAAATCCACATGGACAACAACCAGGTCCTTGTACTCGGGCTTCGCCTCGATCTCGGCCAGGATCGGCGTCTGCGCCTTGCAGGTGGGGCACCACGGCGCATGGATTTCGACCAAAATCGACTTGCCGCCCTTGAGCGCCGCATCGAAGGCGGACGGCGAATAGTCGATTCTTTCGGCGGCGAAGGCGGGCGCGCCGAACAACGCGGCGAGGGCGGCGGCGACGAGAAGCGAGCGGCGGGACATCATGCGGAAGGCCTCCAATGCTCAGCGGCCCGGATTGCGAGGGCCCGCTTAGATCATACGACGACGAGCCGGCGAGCGTTACACCGGAGGCGACCCGATAGGCTGATGGCCCCTTATGCGCTGTCGATGCGCTGCCTGTTTCGACCGGTTGCCGCAAATCGCCATGCTGCACCAGCGCCGCGCATGACCCCGCGTATGGTCGGCGAAAAGGAGCGTGCAGGCCGGCCCCTCGCAAGTCTTCACGTGCGAAAAGTCCTCCGCGCAGACGAGATCAGCCAACGCCTCTGCGACCGGAAGCAAAAGCGCGTCAGGTTCACGCCAGCGACGCAGGACCTCAAGCCGGAAGCGCCGTTGACCCGTCGAGGAAAGGATGATGCGGCCAAACGTTTCGTCGCGCGCGAGCAGGTGGTTAAGCGGCGCCAGCTCAGCGAGAGCCTCGGCTGTCAGGTGGCGGCCCTTATGCCGGCCGACGAAGCCCCTGAACCATTCCCGCAGGCTCCGCGCCTGGTCCGCAATCTCGTCGAGCTCGCCCGGGAGGGCACGCGCCCTCATGTTCCGGACGACATCGCCTGGGACCAGGTGGGCTTGCTCGAGCCAGCTCAGATAGCCTTCGCCATCATCAAGCCAATCGACGGGGGTATCGAGTGGCGTTGCGATCGAATTGAGGAAATCCAGGGCAACCGCGCCGCCGATAAAGATCGGAGGCGGGCGGCGGTTCATCACAAGTCCTATTCCGGCCAGCGGCTCGCCCGGCCCTGCGCAAAGGCGCTCAATGACCGTTCTGGCGTCTCTTGACAAGTTATGGCAGCTTAGAGTAACCGCTTTCAAGCCGCCAGAGTGGTTACTGCGTCCGGGCTCTTTTCAAGGAGAGGAACGATGTCCGCGAGCGTTGGGAGCGTCGTGCTCCTCCACGGCGCCTGGGCCGATGGATCGAGTTGGTCGAAGGTGATCAGGCCGCTCGCGACGGACGGTCTTGTCGTGTCGGCCGCGCCGCTGCCGCTGACATCGTTCCAGGATGATGTGGCGGCGCTCGATCGCGCCCTGGAGCGGGCGCCGGGACCGGTGGTCCTTGCGGCCCACGCCTATGCGGGCGCCGTGATTGCAGCCACACGCAGCGACAAGGTCAAGGCGCTGGTTTACGTCGCCGCGCTCGCCCCCGACGAGGGGGAAACCGTCGCGGACGTATTCTACCGCGGCGAGCCGCATCCGCAGGCGCCGAAGCTCGCGCCTGACAATCACGGGCTCATCTATCTGCCCGAGGCGGCCTTCGCCTCCGCCTTTGCGCAGAACGCCGCCGCGGAAGAGCTCGCGGTGCTGGCGGCGGTGCAGCGGCCGATTGCGCCCGCCTGCATCACCGTCGCCGCGCCGCGCCCTTTGTGGAAGGACCGGCCGGCCTGGTTTCTCGTGGCCGAGCAGGATCGCATGATCGTCGCGGACAATCAGCGCTTCATGGCCGGGCGCATGGACGCTCGGATACGCTCACATGCGGTCGACCATGCCCCGATCGTGAGCGCCCCGGCGGTCGTGCTGGACGTGATCCACGAAGCGATTGCTGCGGTTCAAGCCGAGCGCTCCGCCTAAACCCGGGCCCGGCCCGACCGGCGTGGAGCGCCCGCAACATACCGCGTTCATCACAGCAACGAGGTTACAAATCAGCGGAGATTCCTCATGACCGCGATTGCCTATCGAACCGCCGACGTGGATGGCTTCAAGATCTTCTATCGCGAAGCCGGCGCACTGACAGCGCCGAAACTGCTGCTGTTGCACGGCTTTCCGAGCGCCGGCCACATGTTTCGCGATCTCATCCCGCAGCTCGCCGACCGCTTTCACATGGTCGCTCCCGACCTGCCCGGCTTCGGCAATTCCGACATGCCTGGCCGCGGCCACAGCTTCGATGGGATCGCCGCAACCATCGACCGCTTCACCGAGGTCGTCGGCTTCGACCGCTACGCCGTCTATGTCTTTGACTATGGCGCGCCGACCGGTTTCCGGCTCGCGGTAAAGCATCCCGACCGGATCACCGCGATCATCTCGCAGAACGGCAACGCCTACGAGGAGGGCTTGAGCGATGGCTGGAACCCGATCCGCGCCTACTGGCAGGATCCGTCCGAGGCCAATCGCAGCGCGCTGCGCGGGTTCCTCAAGCCTGAGACGACGATCTGGCAGTACACGCATGGCGTGCCCGATCCGGCGATCGTCTCGCCCGACGGGTATTCGCTCGACAATTATTACATGGCCCGGCCAGGCGTCGCCGACGTGCAACTCGACCTGTTCGGCGACTACAAGAGCAACGTCGCGCTCTATCCCACCTTCCAGACCTATTTCCGAACCCACAAGCCGCCACTCCTTGCGGTGTGGGGCAAGCATGACCCGTTCTTCCTGCCGCCGGGCGCCGAGGCGTTCAAGCGCGACATTCCCGACGCCGTCGTTCGATTCCTCGATACCGGGCATTTCGCGCTGGAGACCCACGCAGCCGAGATCGCGGCGGCCATCCGCGACTTCCTTCCCGGCTGACTCCATCGGCTGCCCTGAAGGAGACCTCAGATGTCGAAGTCGGTCGCCATCGTCACGGGAGCCAGCCAAGGCATAGGGCGCGCTACCGCCGTCCGCCTTGCGCGCGACTTCTCCGCGCTGGTCCTGGTCGCGCGGAACCGCGCCAATCTGGAGGAGACCTCGGAGGCAGTGCGAGCCGCCGGCGCTGAGGCGCTTGCCATCGACGCCGATCTTGGAGAGCCCGAGGCTGCACAGGCGGTCGTCGATCAGGCCCTGGCGGCCTTCGACCGGATCGATGCTCTGCTCAACATCGCAGGCGCCGTGCCGCAGATCGACCTGTTCGAGATGACGGACGCACAATGGGAGGCCGGTCTGGCGCTGAAGCTCCACGCCGCCCGCCGCCTGACGATCGCTGCATGGCCGGCGCTGAAGGCGGCAAAGGGAGCGGTTGTGCTCATGTCGGGCAACTCGGCCGTATTCCCGAAAGCGCCCTACGCAGCCGTGGGCGCGATCAACGCCGCAATCGCCGCCCTGGCGAAGGCCTTCGCTGATCGCGGCATCGCCGATGGCGTGCAGGTCAATAGCGTTCTTCCCGGCCCGGTGATGACCGGCCGTCGCCGGTCGTACCTCCAGCACTGGGCGCCGCTGCATGACATGACGGTCGAGGAGGCGACAGCCAATTTTCCCAAGGAAGCCGGCATTGCGCGCTACGGCGAGCCTGAGGAGATCGCAGAGTTGATGGCGTTTCTCGTTTCGCCAGGCGCACGCTGGATGACCGGTTCGAGCCTTCGCATGGACGGCGGCGAGGTCAAGTCGATCTGACGGGGAGAGGCTCATTTGCGGCGGCCGCCCCGCCCCTGCCTGACCTACGCCAAGTCGTTCGGCCGCGGTCGGTCTTCGGCGTCCGCTCAACGTCGCTCCCGTCCAGGACGGACGGGAGCGACGGGGAGTCAGGTATTTTTGTGGCTTTGCTCGCCGGCTTTCACATGCTGCTCGTGCGTGCCGCCGCGGGTGTGTTCGTCAGAGCCGGTTTTGCCCGAGCCGGAGGTGTTCTTGTGGCTTTGCTCGCCGGCCTTAACGTGCTGCTCGTGCGTGCCGCCGCGGGTGAGTTCGTCAGAACCGGTTTTGCCCGAGCCAGACGTATTCTTGTGGCTCTGCTCGCCCGCCTTGACGTGCTGTTCGTGAGATCCACCTTGATTGGCTGCCATTATGTATCTCCCATTCTCGTTGACCCGAGTCCAACCGGCGCGATGACCGTCTGTTCCGGCTTCCACCAACAAGAGGATGTGTGCGTCGGGCTATCGGCGACTGCGTTTACGCGTCCGCCGCGATGGTTGCTCCGCGTGCGCTTCCGCAGCAGTGGCGCGCCGGAATAAACTCAGGCGTTGGCTTTAGGGACCCGTCTCATGACAGCAGCGCGCCTTATCGGAGCAGCGGCGGCGGCGCTGGCGCTCGCGTACGGACCGCCCGCCGCGGCGCACACAGCTTCGTCGCCAGACGCCACGTCGGCCATCCCAACCGTCGTACCCGACAGCGTCTTCACCTCGCCCCAGCAGCTCGTCGCGGTCGAGGGCGGCCGACGCCTCAATCTCTATTGCGTGGGCGCCGGCGCGCCGACGGTCATCCTCGAGGCCGGCGCGGCCAACACGATGCAGACCTGGCGCTACGTCCAGGGCGAGATCGCCAAGACGACGCGCGTATGCGCCTATGACCGCGCGGGCCTCGGGTTCAGCGACGCCGCGACCCGCCCAGCCGACGTGCGCAACATGGCCGACGACCTCCGCCGCCTCGTCGCCGCGGCGGGCGTCTCAGCACCCTTCGTGCTGGTCGGCCATTCGCTCGGCGGCGAGATTGCGGTCTATGCTGCGGCGACGACGCCGACGGATGTCGCGGGCCTCGTTCTCGTCGATCCGGCCTTCGCCGACGACCTCGACGCGCTCGAAGCCGCCCTGCCGCCGAAGGACCGCCGTGCAATCGGGACCGCGATGGCCCATGCGCTCGAACGCGACCGCACCTGCCTCGATTCGGCGCGAAACGGAGAGCTCGCCAGGCCGGCGTCTCCGGTGGAACAGGGCTGCACGAACACGAGGCGCGATCCAAACAGGCTCGACGCCGCGCTCGCGGCGGCCGCGCGCATGCGGCTCGCCGAGGCCAAGACCTGGGAGGCCGTGGTCTCGGAGCTCGAGGCGTTGTCGCCTGAGGGCAATCATGCCGACGCAAACTCGGCGGAGCTCGACGCAGCGGCGCTCGACTTCGGCGCCAAGCCGCTCGTCGTGCTCAGCCGCGGCGTCGCTGAGTTTCCCGGCGTCCCTCCGTCCCAAATCGCCGGCGTCGAAGCCGCCTGGATTGCCGGCCACGCGGCGCTCGCCGCTCGCTCCACGAAGGGCGATCACATCGTCGTGCCCGGAGCGCGCCACTACATCCAGATCGACCGGCCGCAGGCGGTGGTGGATGCGACGTTGAAGGTGGTGAGACAGGTCCGTAGCAAATAGACGCTCCCGTATCGCCGAGAAACACGAACCGCTCGTCCTGATGGTCGCGGTCGAGAGATCGGCTTACAACGGGACGACCGGGCGCCGAAATCTTATTTTATTAACCGGAATCACACAGACAATTACTTGCGAAAAAGGGAAGGCAATTGTAATGTGATCGCAATGCCTCCGAACCGACCCGCGATGGCGCCTGCCATGATCCCGACCTGCCATCGCCTGTTCCAACCGGCGGGCGCCTTCGGCGCGCGCTTTTGGCTGACTGGGGCCGACTTCCGGATTGCACGCTGCGGAAGGCTGTGGCGCGGTCGGACACCGGGCCGGCCGCCTGAGAATATGGCAAAAATGTGTCAAAGAGGGGTCTCGCCGGCCCTCTTGAATCAGAATTATGACGCTAACGCCTTGGAATCGCGTGGCCGCTCTCCAGAAATGCATGCGCTGCGGGCGGCCCTCGGGTCGCTTGCGGCCCGTCGCCGATGCGGCCAGTCTAACGCGGACGCCTCAGGCGCGCCGTGAGGGAGACAAGTGCGCGATGACGGACCCAACATTCCGGGTGAGCGCGGCGAACAAACAGATGCGGTCGCTCGCCGACCCCGTGGGCCGGCTCCTGACCGAGGGCTTCCACCTGCTCGGCCTGTTCGCCATCGGCGGCGCGACCGTCTGGGCGACCGGCGCGGCGTTCTACGAGATGATCCAGAAAGGGTCGCCCTCGATCGAGGACCTCCTGCTGCTCTTCATCTATCTCGAGATCGGCTCGATGGTCGGCATCTATTTCCGCACCAATCACATGCCGGTCCGCTTTCTGCTCTACGTCGGCATCACCGCATTGACCCGACACATGATCGCCTACGTCCAGGGGCAGTCGGGCGCCGACCTCGGGGTGCTGATCCTTGCGGGCTCGACGCTGATCCTGGCGCTCGCCGTTCTCGTCATCCGCTACACCTCGAACCGTTTTCCCAGCCCCAGCTACGGCGAGTTGGGGCAAAGCGGCGTCCGGGTGGACTGACGGTCGCCGAGGGAAACGCGATGGCCTTCGATCTCATCATCCGCAATGCCGCCCTGACCGACGGGCGCAAAGGACAGGACGTCGCCATCGCCGCCGGCCGCATCGCTGCGATCGGACCGAATCTCGAGGCCGAGGCAGGCGAGACGCTCGATGCCCGCGGCTACCTCCTCTCGCCGCCGTTCGTCGATTGCCATTTCCACATGGACGCGACTCTGTCGCTCGGACAGCCTCGCCTCAACCAGTCCGGCACGCTGCTTGAGGGCATTGCGCTCTGGGGCGAGTTGAAGCCGCATCTGACGCGTGAGGCGGTGGCCGAGCGCGCGCTGCGCTATTGCGACCTTGCCGTATCGCAGGGCCTGCTTGCGATCCGCAGCCATGTCGACGTCTGCGACGAACACCTGCTCGCCGTCGAGGCGCTGCTCGATGTGAAGTCGAAGGTGAAGCCTTATCTCGACCTGCAGCTCGTGGCGTTCCCACAGGACGGCTATCTCCGTTCGCCAACCGCCGCCCGCAATCTCGAGCGCGCGCTCGAGATTGGCGTCGACGTCGTCGGCGGCATTCCGCATTTCGAGCGTACGATGGCCGACGGCGCCGCCTCAGTGAGGGCGCTGTGCGAAATCGCCGCCGAGCGCGGACTCATGATCGACCTGCATTGCGACGAGAGCGACGATCCGCTGTCGCGCCACGTCGAGACCTTGGCCGCCGAGGCCCATCGCCTCGGCCTCGGCGGGCGGGCGACGGGATCGCATCTGACCTCGATGCATTCGATGGATAATTACTACGTTTCGAAGCTGCTGCCGCTGATCGCCGAGTCCGGGATCAATGCAATCGCCAATCCGCTGATCAATCTCACCCTGCAAGGACGCCACGATTCCTATCCGCGCCGGCGCGGCCTGACGCGTATAGCCGAGATGCGCGGGCTCGGGATCCCGGTCGCGCTCGGGCAGGATTGCGTGATGGATCCATGGTACGGCCTCGGCGGAGCCGATATGCTCGACGTCGCCCATATGGCGGTGCACGGCGCTCCGATGACGAGCCGCGAGGCGATCCGCTGGACCTTCGATGCGGTGACTGAAATTCCCGCGCGCATTCTCGGCCTCGAGAACTATGGCGTCGCCGTCGGGGCAAACGCGGACCTCGTGCTCCTGCAGGCGGCCGATCCGATCGAGGCCGTGCGGTTGAGGGCGACGCGGCTCTTCGTCCTGCGTCGCGGGCGGGTTGTCGCGCGAACGCCGGCGCGCGAAACGGCGCTGGCGCTGGCCGGCCGTCCGCCGACGCTCGATCCGGCCTCTTACGCGCCCGGCTGAAGCGCGCCGGCCTCAAACGTGCGCATGATCTTTTTGCCTGGCGAGGGTGCGGAGGCTGCGTCCGGCGTGGTTCGCGGCCGCGCCGACGAGCGACAGGATGGCGGCGGACGCGTCTTCGAGCGGCGCAACGAGGTCGCTTCGGAAACCCGCCAGCCCGGAGGCGTCGGACCGCGCGCACGCGACCCGCAGATCGAATTCCTCGCGGGTGAAGTCCCCCTCGGGAAAGAACCCGCTGCGGATGAGCGCCTCCACCTCGGAGCGCATGTCGCTGTAGCCGAGGTTGGCCACCGTCGTGACCCAGGTCATCCAGAAAACCGACTCCCGGCGCGGCCCGGCCTCCTGGCGGATGCGCATGAGATAGGCCCGCATGTCGTCATCGCTCATCGCGCCCTTGGCGCGCACGAGATAGCCGAGCGCCGCCAGCGCCGAGGCGCGTGCGAATTCGTCGCCCTTTGCGGATTCCACGGCGCGGCGCAGCGGCGCGGAATTGCCGTTGAACACGCGGATGAGGATGCCCGGCAGCGTTTCCGTCACGGCGTCGTCAAGCCATTCGGCGATCCGCCGGTCCTCGCCTATCAGCCTGCACAAGATTGGATAGACTCGGGTCTCGGCCTTCTCGCCACAGAAGTGGACGATGGTGAACGCCTCCGCCCCGGAGAAAGCCGCGCGACGGCCCGCCGCGAATTCGTCGAGGCGCCCGAGCAGACGCGTCGAGACGTCGTCCCAGTTCCCCGAGGCCCATGACAGGATCTCGCGCGGCGGATCCTCGATATCGTCGAGCGCCTGCAGCGCGTCGACCCAAGCTTTGGTCGGAGCCGTTTGGTCAATCGGCATGTGAAACCCCTTCTGCCTTCGTCGCAGCCGAGGTTGCATCGGTCATGCCGGACCGGGCTGACGCGCTTCCGCCCGGATTGCGGCCCCGGACGCGAACATTTCGCGAATGGTCAGGCGCAAAATGACGCTGCCGGAACGACAGTCCGCCCGTCGTGCCGTGCGGCGTTTTGTGCCGAAACGAGACGCTGGCGCAGGCTTAGCGGCGCGAGCCCCCGCTCATGCCGCGAGACAGCATTTCTTGAATTTCTTGCCGCTGCCGCAAGGGCACGGGTCGTTGCGGCCGACATTCCGCAATGGATTGACGTGGGGCGTGTCGGAGGGATTGTCCTCGGGGCCGGCGTCGTCCTCACCGAGCCCGGCCCCATCGTCGTCGCTCCAAGTTCCAAACGCTCCGATCGCGTCGTCGAAGGGAAGCACTTTCTGATCGTGAAACCCCCCGAGACCGGCTGGATCGGACCGCGCGAGAGCGACGATCTCCTCGAAATCGCCGAGCCCGAAGTCGAAGGCGTCGAGCAAACCCTCCTTGGCCAGAAGGGCGACCTCGATCTTGAGGTCCTCGTAGCCGAGCGCCGCGGCGGTCTCCGCCCAACAAAACCAGAAGCCCGGAACGTCACGCGGAAGCGCCTCGCGCCGCAGGCGGCGCAGCAGTTCGCGCATCGCCTCGTCGTCGAGAACGCCCTTTGACCTCACCAAGTAGCCGAGCGCCGCGAGCGCAGCGCCGCGGGCGAACTCGTCGCTGGCCGGCGACTCGATCGCGGCCAAAAGCGGCTCCACGTCGCCGTCAAATACGTTGATGAGGATGCCCGGCAAGGTCTCGCCGATGGCGTCGCCGAGCCAGACCTCGATGTCGGGATCGCCCGAGATTAGACGACAGAGCGGCTCGTAGGCGCGCGTCTCGCGCATCTGTCCGCAAAGGTGGAGGATATAAAAGACCTGATCGTCGACGGCCTCGCTGCCTGCGGCTCCCGCGGCGAACGCGCGCAGCTTCGCGATGAAGCGCGGCGCAGCCGCCTCCCAATGCTCCGCAGCCCAGGCCATCGCTTCTCGCGGTAAGCCCTCCTCCTCGGCGAACCGCCGCAGCGCCGCGTCAGCGTTCATCGTCGAGGCCTTCCTTGAGACTCTTCGCCCAAACGAGTTGAATCGACGCCTTTATCCTTCCGCTATCCTTCCGCGCGTTTGGCCAGCGCGGCGGCGCGGATGGCGCTGAGCGTCGTAGCCGGCGTGATCGCCTCCGGGTCGATCTTGACATGGACGATCGACGGCGCGCCCGAGGCCAGCGCGCGGTCAAAGGCGGGCGGGAACTCGGCTGTTTCCGCGACCGTCTCGCCGTGCCCCCCAAACGCGCGCGCGTAGGCGGCGAAATCGGGATTGCGCAGGTCGCAGGCGATCACCCGGCCAGGGAACTCGCGTTCCTGATGCATCCGGATCGTCCCGTAGAGGCCGTTGTCGATCAGGATAACGATGATCGGCAAATTGTATTGGACAGCGGTCGCAAATTCCTGCCCGTTCATGAGAAAATCGCCATCGCCCGAGAAACAGACGACGGTCCGACCGGGAAAGACGCGCTTGGCGCCGATCGCCGCCGGTAGCCCGAAGCCCATCGATCCGGAGGTGGGTCCGAGCTGCTGCTCGAACTGGCGGAATTGTAGGAAACGTCCGACCCAGATGGCGAAGTTGCCGGCGCCGGTGGCGAAGATGGCGTCGGGAACGCGCCGACGCAGCGCGAACATGATCTCGCTCACTTGGACTCGACCGGGATTGACCGGCGCCTGCTCGCTCCAGGCGAGGTAGTCGGCCCGCGCCTGGCGCGTCTCGGCCGACCAAGGGATCGTCGGCGGCGGCTCGACCCCTTCGAGCGCGGCGCAGAATTCCGGCGAGGTGGCGATGACGCCGAGCGTCGGGTGATAGTTGCGGCCGATCTCGAGCGGATCGGCGTGAACATGGATAAGCCGCTGGCGCGGCTCCGGGATGTCGAACAGCGTGTAGCTCTGGGCCGCCGCCTCTGACATGCGGCCGCCGACCAACAGGACGAGATCGGCGTTTTCGATCCGGGCCTTCAGCTTCGGGTTGGCGGACAAGCCAATCTCGCCGGCGTAATTGTCGTGCTCGCCGTCGAACGCGCTGGCGCGGCGGAACGAGCCGACAACCGGCATGTCGAACCGCTCTGCGAAGCGGGCGAAGGCGGCGCCCGCCCGATCGGTCCAACCCGGGCCCCCGAGGATGGCGATTGGCCGCTCAGCCGCCCACAGCATCTTCTGCAGCTCCGCCATCTGGGTGAGACCGGGCCAGATCGGGACGCGAAGCGCCTTCGGGGCGTCCGCAACCTCGGCGGTCTCCAGCAGCATGTCCTCGGGCAGCGCGATCACCACCGGCCCCGGCCGCCCCTGCATGGCGACGTGGAAGGCGCGCTGGACGACCTCGGGGATCTGCGCCGCGCACTGGATTTCGGTCACCCACTTGGCGACCGAGCCGAAGAAGGCGCGATAGTCCATCTCCTGGAACGCCCCGCGCCCAAGCATTGCGCGCTCGACCTGCCCAATGAATAAAATCATCGGCGCGGAATCGTGTTCGGCGATATGAACGCCATGGGCGGCGTTGGTCGCGCCCGGCCCACGGGTGACGAAGCAGATTCCTGGCCGGCCGGTAAGCCGCCCCTCCGTCAGCGCCATCATCGCGGCGCCCGCCTCCTGCCGGCATATGGTCAGCTCGATCGGCGCTTCATGCATGGCGTCGAGCGCGGCGAGGTAGGATTCCCCGGGGACGCAGTAGACATGCTTGACCCCCTGGACCACGAGTTGGTCGACGAGAATTTGCCCGCCGGAGCGGGTCGCTGGGACAGACATGGGCGCGTACGGGTTCGGAGATTGCGACGGCGGCAGTCTAGGCGGCGGAAGCCGATCCGGGCAAGCCGGCCGCCAACCGCCCCGAAGCGTCGGCCGCGACGATCGGGCGCGGGCGATCGCCTTGCGCGTGGCGGACCTTCCGGCCATTGTGTTTTCTGTCATGGCTTCCCCTGCCGACCGCCCCGCCGCCGAACTCGGCGCGCTCGCCAATTTGAACGCTCGGTCGCGTGAAATCTTCCGACGCCTCGTCGAATTGTACCTGACGACCGGCGAGCCGATGGGGTCCCGGCATCTGTCGCGCATGCTGCCGATTTCGCTGTCGCCGGCGTCTGTGCGCAACGTGATGCAGGACCTCGAGGAGCTCGGTCTTATCTACGCGCCGCACGCCAGCGCCGGTCGGCTCCCCACCCAGCAGGGCTTGCGCTTCTTCGTCGACGCGCTGCTCGAATTCGGCGATCTCGGTCGGGAGGACCGTGCGAGGATCGACGCCCAGGTGCGGGCCGCCGCCGAGGGCGGCGGATTCGAAGGCGCGCTGGCCGAGACGACGGGCATCCTCTCGGAACTCACCCGCGGCGCCGGAATCGTGCTGACGATCAAGTCCGACCCGTCGCTCAAGCATGTCGAGTTTTTGCGTCTGGAACCCGAAAAGGCGCTCGCCGTTTTGGTCGCGGAAGACGGATCGGTCGAAAATCGCGTTATCGTGACGCCAGCCGGGCTGCCGGCCTCGGCGCTCACAGAGGCCAGCAACTATCTGAACGCCAGAATCCGCGGACGAACGCTCTCTGAGGTCACCACGGAGATCGAGTCGGAGCGACGGCGCGCGCGCGGCGAACTGGACGCGATCGCGGCGCGTCTGGTCGAGGCCGGTCTCGCCTCATGGGCCGGCGCGTCGGAAGCGCGCGACCAGCTCATCGTCCGCGGCCAAGCCAATCTTCTGGGCGACGTCCGAGCGGCAGAGGACATCGAGCGCATTCGGACGCTTTTCGCCGACCTCGAGACCAAGACCGACGTGATCGAGCTCCTGCATCGCGCCGAGACTGGCGACGGGGTGAAGATTTTCATCGGCTCTGAAAATAAGCTATTTTCGCTGTCCGGATCCTCGATGATCGCAGCGCCTCTCCGTGGCGACGACCATCGGATTGCCGGCGTTCTCGGAGTCATCGGCCCCACGCGACTGAACTATGGCCGCATCGTGCCGATGGTCGAGTACGCGGCGCAGGTCCTCGGCGATTTGAAGCGATCTCGCTAACACGGGACGGCGGAAGGGAGTGCGGCCCATGTCGAACGCCGGGAAATCGGCGCACAGTCTCGGTTCGGCGATCGAGCGCCTGGAGAGCAAGTGGGCCTCGATAGTCGCCTTCGGCGTCCTGCTCGTGGTTCTGGGTTTCGCCGCCCTCAGCTTGTCGCTCATCGCCACCATCGCGACGGTAACGCTCAACGGGGTCCTGTTCCTGATCGCAGGCGCCGCGGAAATTGCGATCGGCATGCATTCGCGGACATGGGGCTTGTTCTTTCTGTGGGTGATCGGCGGCGTTCTCTATCTCGCCGCCGGCGTGATCTGCATCGTCAATCCTTTGCTGGCCTCGGTCGTCCTGACGCTTCTGCTTGGCGCAGGCCTCATCGCCGCGGGCGTGGTGCGCCTCGCGTTAGCCTTTCGACTGCCTGCCGTTCAATCTCGCCTGCTGATATTCGTCGCCGCGGCGGTGACCATTCTCTTGGGCTTGGTCATCGTCACGCACTGGCCCATGGACAGCGTCTACGTTTTGGGAACCTTGCTCGGCGTCGACCTTCTGTTCCACGGCGCCGGATGGCTGAGTTTCGGACTTGGACTGCACGCGCGGAGCTGAGCCGTCGTGGCGCCCGCGCTCACGTGAGGAGTAAACAATGACAAAATGGGTCTATTCCTTCGGCGCCGAGCGCGCGGAAGGACGGGGGGAAATGAAAAATCTGCTCGGCGGCAAGGGCGCGAACCTGCATGAAATGGCCCATCTTGGGCTGCCCGTGCCCCCTGGCTTCACCATCACCACCGAGCTTTGCACCTACTTTTATGACAACGGCAAGACCTACCCGGCCGATCTGGCGTCGCAGGTCGACGCTGCGGTCGCGGAGGTCGGAAAACAAACCGGCCACGTGTTCGGCGACGCCTCCAATCCCCTCCTGCTGTCGGTTCGTTCGGGCGCGCGCGCCTCGATGCCGGGCATGATGGACACCGTCCTCAACCTCGGACTCAACGACGCTTCCGTCGTCACGCTCGCCAAGACTTCGGGCGACGAACGCTTCGCTTACGACAGCTACCGTCGTTTCGTTCAGATGTATTCGAACGTCGTACTCGACGTGGACAGCCATAATTTTGAGGACATCATCGAGCATTACAAGGATGGCAAGGGCTACACGCTCGATACCGACCTCAAGGCCGACGACTGGCGCAAGGTCATCGTCGAGTACAAGGCCAAAGTCGAGGAGGCGACCGGCAAGCCCTTCCCGCAGGAGCCCAAGGATCAGCTCTGGGGCGCGATCGGCGCCGTCTTCTCGTCCTGGATGAACGCGCGCGCGATCACGTATCGCCGGCTCAACAGCATTCCCGCCGACTGGGGCACCGCTGTCAACGTTCAGGCGATGGTGTTCGGCAACATGGGCGAGACATCGGCGACCGGCGTGGCCTTCACTCGCAACCCGTCGACCGGCGAGAACGCCCTCTATGGCGAGTTCCTGGTCAACGCTCAGGGCGAGGACGTGGTGGCCGGCATCCGCACGCCGCAGAACATCACCGAAGTCGCCCGCAAGGCCGCTGGTTCCGACAAGCCCTCGCTCGAATCCCTCATGCCCGCAGTGTTCCACCAGTTCGTCGCGACGACGAAACTGCTGGAGAAACACTACAAGGATTTGCAGGATATGGAGTTCACCGTCGAGCGCGGCAAGCTCTGGATGCTGCAGACCCGCAACGGCAAGCGCACGGCGAAAGCGGCGCTCAAAGTGGCGGTGGACATGGCCAATGAGGGCGTCCTCACCCGCGAGGACGCCATCATGCGTGTCGAGCCCAGCGCGCTCAACCAGCTCCTGCATCCGATGCTCGACCCAAACGCCAAACCTGCCCCGATCGCAACCGGGCTGCCGGCTTCGCCCGGCGCGGCGACCGGCGAGATAGTGTTCTCGGCGGACGACGCGGAAGCCGCAAGCAAGGCGGGCCGCAAGACGATCCTGGTCCGCGTCGAAACCTCGCCCGAGGACATTCATGGCATGCACGCCGCCGAGGGCATCCTCACCACGCGCGGCGGCATGACCTCGCACGCGGCGGTCGTTGCGCGCGGCATGGGCAAGCCCTGCGTGTCCGGCGCGGGTTCGATCCGGATCGACTACGTGAAGGAGACGATGACCGCGGGCGGCGTCACGCTGAGGAAGGGCGACATCCTGACCATCGACGGGGCGGCTGGCGAAGTGATGGCGGGCGCCGTGCCGATGATCAAGCCAGAGGTCACCGGCGAATTCGGCACGCTGATGAGCTGGGCCGACGAGGTTCGCCGCATGGGAGTGCGCGCCAACGCCGAGACGCCGACCGACGCGCGCACCGCCCGTTCGTTCGGCGCCGAGGGGATCGGCCTTTGCCGCACCGAGCACATGTTCTTCGAAGGCGACAGGATCGTCGCGATGCGCGAAATGATCCTGGCGGAGACTGAGGAAGGTCGGCGCACGGCGCTCGCCAAGCTGTTGCCGATGCAGCGGCAGGATTTTGCGGAAATCTTCGAGATCATGAGCGGCCTGCCGGTCACGATCCGCCTGCTCGACCCGCCGCTGCACGAGTTCCTGCCGAAGACCGACGCCGAGATCGACGAGGTCTCCAAGGCGATGGGCGTACCCGCCGACAAGCTGCGCGCCCGTTCGGTCGAACTGCACGAGTTCAATCCGATGCTTGGCTTCCGCGGCATTCGTCTGGCGGTAGCCTATCCGGAAATCGCCGAGACGCAGGCGCGGGCGATCTTCCTGGGCGCGGTCGACGCCGGCAAGAAGACGGGGAAACCCGTCACGGCCGAGATCATGCTGCCGGTCATCTTCGGCAAGCAGGAGTTCGATCTGGTCAAGCCGATCATCGTCGCCGCGGCGGAAGAGGTCGCCAAGGAGACCGGGGTCACGGTGCCCTATCACGTCGGCACCATGATCGAGCTGCCGCGCGCGGCGCTGAGAGCCGGCGAGATCGCCGAGAGCGCCGAGTTCTTCTCGTTCGGCACCAACGACCTCACGCAGACGACTCTCGGCATCTCGCGCGACGACGCGGGCTCGTTCCTCGGCCTTTACACGAGCAAGGGCATCCTGCCGACCGATCCGTTCGTGTCGATCGACACGGTCGGCGTCGGCGAGCTGATCAAGATCGCGGTCGAGCGCGGCAAGGCGACCCGACCGGACATCAAGCTCGGCGTGTGCGGAGAGCATGGCGGCGATCCGGCCTCGATCGCCTTCTGCGAGGAGGCGCGCCTCGACTACGTGTCCTGCTCGCCGTTCCGCATCCCGATCGCCCGCCTTGCCGCCGCGCAAGCGGCGCTGGGACGCAAAGCGCACTCGACCGCTTGACGGCGGCCGCCCGCTCTATGACGAAGGGGCGCTCGCGCGAGCGCCCCTTTTTTCTTATCCTCCGAGGCGCGCCATCTTCCGGATCGAAGTCGCGGCGCGCGTCAGGAGGAAAAACTGTCCGACCCGTCCATCGCCGCATCCGCCCCGATCGCCGCCGAACGCGAGCGCCTCGCGCAGAGCGCCCTCGACCGCCCCAGCGAGTGGAAGGCGATCGGCCCGTATCTCAGCGAGCGCGCCTGGGGAACCGTGCGCGAGGACTACAGCGCGGACGGAAAGGCATGGGGCTATTTCCCCTATGAGCACGCACGGTCGCGCGCCTATCGCTGGAGCGAGGACGGGCTCGCGGGCGTCTGCGACCGCAGCCAGATCCTCTGTTTCGCGCTGGCGCTGTGGAACGGGCGCGACCCGTTCCTCAAGGAGCGCCTTTTCGGCCTCTCGGGCCCCGAGGGCAACCATGGAGAGGACGTCAAGGAATACTGGTGGTACGTCGACGCCACGCCGACCGCGTCCTGGCTCAGCTGGCTCTACCATTACCCGCAGGCCGCCTTTCCCTACACGCGCCTGCGCGAGGAGAACGCCCGTCGCGGGCGCGGCGATCGCGAGTACGAACTCGCCGACACGGGCGTCTTCGACGACGGCCGCTACTGGCGCGTCGCCGTCGACTACGCGAAGGCCACGCCGTTCGATCTCTGCATTCGCATTCGCGTCCGCAACGCCGGGCCGGACGCGGCGACGCTCGACGTGCTCCCGACGCTGTGGTGGCGCAACCGATGGTCATGGGACGAAGGGGCGCCGCGGCCAGAGATCGCCGCAGCCCCGTCGCCGCCCCCGGACGAGGTGCTGGCGACGGCCACCGATGAAAACGGCGGAGCCTGGCGTCTGGCGGCCGGGCCGGCGCCAGGCGGCGGGCCGCCCGAGCTTCTGTTCTGCGACAACGAGACCAACATCCCGCTTCTTTTCGGCGGCGCGTCCAAGACGCTCTACCCGAAGGACGGGATCAACGATCACGTCGTTTCGGGCGCAGCGACCGTCAACCCGGATCGGCGCGGCACGAAGATGGCGGCGCGTTATCGCCTAACCGTCGCGCCGGGCGGCGAGGTCGAACTGCGGCTGCGGCTCGCGCGCGACGACGGCAGCCCTTCCCTCGATCTGGGGGATGCTTTTGCGGACGTCCTGTCGGTCCGCCAGCGCGAAGCCGACGAATACTATGCGGCGCTGCGGCCGGCTGAGGCCTCCGACGAGGAGGCTGCGCTCATGCGCCAGGCCTACGCAGGGATGATCTGGAGTCAGCAGTTCTATCATTTCAGCGTCACGCGCTGGCTCGACGGGGATCCAGCCGAGCCGAAGCCGCCGGCCGGGCGACTGACAGCGCGCGACTGCAGATGGCGGCACCTCAACGCCCACGACATCATCGCCATGCCGGACAAGTGGGAGTACCCGTGGTTCGCCGCCTGGGATCTCGCCTTCCACTGCGTCGTGCTGGCGCGCATCGATCCGTCCGCGGCCAAGCATCAGCTTTTGCTGCTGTTTCGCGAATGGTACATGCATCCGAACGGACAGCTTCCGGCCTACGAATGGGACTTCTCCGACGTCAATCCGCCGGTTCACGCCTGGGCGGCGCTGGCGGTGTTCCGCATCGACGGCGACCAGGATTTCGAATTCCTCGCCCGCGTCTTCCATAAGCTCCTGATCAATTTCACCTGGTGGGTAAACCGCAAGGACGCGCTCGGCGACAACGTGTTCGAGGGCGGCTTCCTCGGGCTCGACAACATCGGCCCGTTCGACCGCTCGATGGCGCTGCCCGGGGGCGGCGTGCTCGAGCAGTCCGACGGAACCGCCTGGATGGCGAAATATTGCCTCAACATGCTCGAAATAGCGCTGCGCCTCGCCAACCACGATCGGTCCTACGAGGACATCGCGGTGAAGTTTTTCGAACATTTCGCCTCCATCGCCCAGGCGATGAACGAATTATGGGACGATGAGGACGGCTTCTTCTACGACCGGTTGCGCAAGCCGGACGGCAAGACCATCGTCGTGCGGGCGCGCTCGATGGTCGGGCTCCTGCCGGTGTTCGCCTCCGTGCAGCTGCCCACCGCTTTGTGGGAAAGCCTGCCGAACTTCCGTGAGCGGTCGGGCTGGTTTATCGACAACATGCCTCAGCTCAGTGCATTCGTGCGGTATTTCACCCGAGGCGGACGCGCAGAGCTTATCTGTCTTGTCGACAAGCCGCGACTCCAGCGCGTACTCGCGCGCATGTTCGACGAGAACGAGTTTCTTTCGCCCTATGGCTTGCGCTCGCTGTCGCGCTTTCATCGCGACCATCCGCTTGTCATCCATGTCGACGGCGCCGAGACGCGGCTCGACTACGAACCGGCGGAGTCGACCACGCCGCTGTTCGGCGGCAACTCGAACTGGCGAGGGCCGGTCTGGTTTCCGCTCAACCTTCTCGCGATCGAGTCGCTCCGGGCATTGCACCAGGTGCTCGGCGACGAATTCACAATCGAGCTGCCGACCGGCTCCGGAAACCGCGCCCATCTCGGCGCGGCGGCGGAAGAGATCGAGCGCAGGCTGCTCAAACTCCTGCTCAAGGGCGGCGACGGCCGCAGGCCCGCGGACGGTCCGAGTCCCCTGTTCAAGCCCGGCTCTGATTGGACGGAACACCCGCTCTTCTACGAATATTTCAACGCCGAGACCGGCGAGGGCCTTGGCGCATCGCACCAGACGGGATGGACTGCTGTCGTCGCGTCGCTGATCGCTCGCCGCGGAAAGTGGAGCTGAGGAGGGCGAAACTTTACCCCGGATCGCGGGCCGCGTCAGCCAGAGACGGCCGGAATCGACCCTGAGCGGGCCTTCCCGCTCGGTATCCGGTACGGAAGGAATACGCACATGAGCGGTCCTTCCGTACCGGAAACGAGGACAGACTTGTGAGCATTGCGGCCTAGTGGCGTGACAAGATCGGCCGCTCGTGACTACCTTCCGTTCTCCTCAGCGCCCACGTTCTCAGCCAGCGCGGGCCTTCTTCCCCCTACGGTCCGAACGCGCCCGAGGCCACGAAGTCTGATCGGCTTGGCGGCTCGACCGGCTTAGCGCTCATGGAAAATAATATCCCTGTGCGCGCGCCTGGGTGAGGGCGTTCGCCGCCTGCCTCATTTCCGTTCTAAGATGCAAAATTTCCGAGGCCAGCTTGCCCGCGTCGCCACCGAACTCAGCGATCACTTCATCGCGCGCCGCTGCCGCCCTGTTCAAACTCGGCTCACGCATCCACCGCAAAATCGGCGAGTACGTCTCGATGAGGTTTCCGGGAACGCCCGTGTCGGTGCTCCGTTCAACATCGTCAAGCTCACGAAGGCGCTCCACTACAAGCATTTCGCGGATCGGTTCGTATATTCGCTTCCGCCAGGCTTTGATCGTTGCGTCCACCGTCCTTAGTTCCCTTCAGAAGCGACTCGCAACACGCAGCCATGAACGATGCGCTAGAGTCAAAATCCGATCAGTTGGACCGGACGTTCCCAATAGTGCGAAGTTATGTCTTGATCGGTATCCATATTTGGTAACCGCCCATACCTGTTCTCCCGTCGAATTCCTCGTCGTAATATTCGAGGAAAGGGGCATCGACAGCTTCGTAGCCCGATTCGGGTAGCCATTTGGTCCAGATGGCCATCCCGACGCTATGGATGGTCGAAACGTGTTCGCGATGCGTAAATATAGCGTAGCACTGCGCGGGAATGCGCAGTCGCGCAAATTCAGCAGAAAGCTCAGAGAATCCGGACACCTCTACGCCGGCGAGATAGTCAAAGTTTCCATCATCGTCCATGTTGTAACAGACGCCAAACGTCCGCCCCCCTTTGGCGCCGCCCCCTCCAAAAACTTGCCCAGGGACGTTGCCGAGATGGGGCTGCAAGCGCTGCCACAAAGCCGGAATGTTTTGGTGGGTATCGAGAGAATACTTTCCGCCAAGGCCTGCGATCAGCAACAACCCGCCTTGCTCGATGCGCGGCGGCGCCAGGGCCGTGATCGGACCATCCATTTTGATTGCCTCCACTAGATCGACGTTATCGAGATGGCGTTGCGCGCGAACCGATTCGGGGGTCACTCCGAATTGGTCGCGGAACGCCCGGGTGAAAGCTTCGTGGGAGCCATAGCCAAAATCCAGAGCGACGGTCAGGATGTCAGGGCCGCCGTTCGCAAGCACGCGCGCTGCCTCGCTCAATCGCCGGCCGCGCATGTAGCGCATCGCAGACTGGCCGATCGCCCTCGCGAACACATGAGCGAAGTGGTAGCGAGATATTCCAGCGACCACAGACAATTCGTCGAGCGACACCTCGCCTCTGAACCGACTCTCCATAAACCACAACGCTTTTTGAACGCTTTCCATGTTGGCTCCGAACGAAGCATACGAACCACGTACCAGAGACCATCGCCGCTCACTTGATCGGGATTGCGTCGGAGTGTCCGCGAAGTTTGAAGACTCAGGACGAGCGCCGAATGACCACAGTCCGCCCTTCTGCCGCATTCCTTTGCCATCGATCCGATAGGCGCTTCATTTAGCGGGCTGCCGGTACCTGGCCGACGCGGAAGCGCAGCGGTGAAATAGGCCGGGCGCGGAAAGGTCATGGAGCCCTCGTCATCGTACCGCGACACTACCGGAGGGCTTAGATTGCATGAGAGGTAAAGCTTCATGTCAGCGCCCGGGAGCTTGGCCTGTTTTCCGCGCGAGGCCGCGGGCGTCAGGATGTGAGTCGAGCCGCGTCTAGTCCGGCAATCTGCTTCTCGATCCAGCGTCGCTCGGCCGGGGACCGGGCGAGCGGGAGCGCGCTTTCAAACGCCGTCCTTGCTTCCTCAGAGCGACCCAGCTCCCGGCAAAGTTGGGCCCGGACGGCGTAGACAAGTCCATAGTTTTGAAGCTCGCCGTCCGCCAGCAACCCGTCAACTACGGCAAGGCCCGCGGCAGCTCCGCTCTTTCGGGATAGCGCCGCCGCCCGATTCAGTTTGATGACCGGAGACGGCTCGACCTGCGTCAGAAGGTCGTAGAGTGCGAGAACCCGATCCCAATCGACGCTCTCGAGCGAAGAAGCGCGCGCATAGCAGGCGGCGATCGCCGCCTGGAGAGCAAAAGCGCCGACCGCAGCGCCGGACAACACTTCGAGAGCGAGCGCACAGCCCTCGTCGATTCTCTCCTTGTCCCAGAGCGCGCGATCCTGGTCATCCAACAGGCACATGTCGCCGTCGGCGTCGAGCCGGGCCGCGCGCCGCGAGTCCTGCAGCAGCATTAGCGCCAGGAGACCGATGACCTCGCCGTCAGACAGCAAGTCGCGTAGGAGCCGGGCCAGTCGAATGGCCTCGTTGCAAAGCGCCTCCGAGGAGCCGCCCCGTTCCGGGTTCGCGTAGCCCTCCGTGAAGATCAGGTAGATCACGCGGAGCACGCCCTCCACCCTCTGCCCGAGCTCGTCCGCGCCTGGAACAACATAGGGCAAGGCAAGGTCGCGGATTCGCGCCTTCGCTCGAACGATCCGTTGCGCGATCGTCGGCGCGCTCGCGAGAAAGGCGGCGGCAATCTGCTCGGTCGTTAGGCCGCAAACCTCGCGTAGGGCCATCGCCACTTGTGCGTCGACGGGAAGCGCCGGGTGGCAACAGATTAAGATTAGCCGCAAACGATCGTCGGGAAAGCTGTCTTCCATCGGAGGATCCGTCGGCCCTGTATCCATGTCGAGATGCTGGGAAAGGTCGCTGCGAACAGCGTCCAACCGGGCCTTGCTGCGCAGCCTGTCGATGACCCGAAACCGCCCAGCTGAGATCAACCAGGATCGCGGGTCTCTTGGAACGCCGTCACGCGGCCATTGCGTGGCCGCCGCGAGGAACGCCTCGTGAAGGCCCTCCTCGGCAAGGTCGAAGCCGCCAAGAAGCCTGACTAGCGAGGCGAGTACGGCGCGCGAATGGAGCCGGTAAGCGGAGTTTACCGGGTCTCCGGCCGCGCGCAGTTGCGGGCCGAATTCTCGCATTTCAGTCAGCCGCCCGCATGTGCATCACCGGACGGATCTCGATCGATCCGATCGCGGCGAGCGGGATCTTCTCGGCCAGCCCGATCGCTTCGTTGAGGTCCCGTGCCTCGATGAGCACAAAGCCAGCCAGGATCTCGCGCGTCTCGGCGAAGGGACCGTCCGTCGAGGAAAGCTTGCCGTTCCGGACGCGGATCGTCACCGCGGTTTGCGGCGCTTCCAGCGCCTGGGCCATGATCAGATTCCCGCGGGACTTAAGAAATCGATCGTAGCCCATTGAGTCCTCAGTGAGCTTGGCGCCCTCTTCCGGCGTGAAGCGATCAAGCGCGCCGCGCTCGAAATAGACCAGGCATGCATACTTCATTGCGACCTCGCTCTGGTGCATCGACGATATTTGTCGACAGGCGCCCCGTGATTTCGACACTCGCTTGCAAATTATTTTTGGCGGCTGCGCGGTCTGCAACAGTCTGTTTGCGTATCACGGAAACTGCCTCAAGAGGATGTTGATTGAAGCGCCTACCGGATCGCTGGATGCGGCGGCGCGCCCGGTGGCCGCGACGACCTTGGGGCTTACGAGACGCTGGCGGCCGGGATGATGCCCGGCTGGGAGGCGAGCGATTGCCGCGTGCCGCTGCGGGCTATGATGCGCTCGGCACGGTTTCAGACAACGGCAGCCGCACTATATTCGAGGCCTTGCTTGGTCAACTCTTGCGCTCCTACCGCGCATTCGTCGAGGAGGTCCCCGCGCGTGACCACATCAGAGCGAACCGAGGCCGGAGCTACGACACGTTGAAGGACCGCGAACAGCAGCCGAGTTCGAGTAGCGTTGCTCTACGCGCTTGCGCGGGCGGAATACCGCTCACGTCGCACACCGAGGTTTAATATAAGGCCTCACTTGCTTCGAGTGCGGCGGTCGACAGGCGCATCTGAACTTCTGCTCCGGACCGTAAAGCATATTTCGCACTCGGTACGGAATGGCGGCTTTCGCGCGCACTCCGGTCCTTCCGGAGCCGACCCTCGTACGCGCGTTATCCGCCCAATTGCGCCGTCACCGATCCGCCCGTACCTTCACCGCCAGCCGAGCGCCGGCGCGACGTGGGTCAGGATCGCCTCGATCACGTGCGCGTTGTAGTTGACGCCGAGCTGGTTCGGCACGGTGAGGAGCAGCGTGTCGGCGGCCGCGATCGCTTCGTCCTTGCGGAGTTCGTCGATGAGCCGGTCCGGCTCGGCGGCGTAGCTGCGGCCGAAGATGGCGCGGGTCTTCTCGTCGATGAAGCCGATCTGGTCCTGCTCGGGCCGCCCGCTGCCGAAATAGGCGCGGTCGCGCTCGTCGATCAACGCGAAAATGCTGCGGCTGACCGAGACGCGCGGCTCGCGCGCATGGCCCGCCTCCTTCCAGGCGGCGCGGTAAGCGCGGATCTGCTTGGCCTGCTGAATGTGGAACGGCTCACCGGTCTCGTCATCCTTGAGCGTCGAGCTTTGCAGGTTCATGCCGAGCTTGGCCGCCCAGGCCGCCGTCGCGTTGGAGCCTGCGCCCCACCAGATCCTTTCGCGCAAACCCTCCGAATAAGGCTCGAGTCGCAGCAGGCCCGGCGGATTGGGAAACATCGGCCGCGGGTTCGGCTCGGCGAAGCCGTCGCCGCCGAGGAAATCGAG
The DNA here is from genome assembly GCA_963822215.1 of uncultured Alphaproteobacteria bacterium. Classification (GTDB taxonomy): domain Bacteria; phylum Pseudomonadota; class Alphaproteobacteria; order Rhizobiales; family Beijerinckiaceae; genus Roseiarcus. The sequence continues at coordinate 200,637 of CAWGGX010000009.1, read as the reverse complement.
AAAAACCTCGGCATGTTTCCGGCCCATGTCGGCGTCGGTCTGTCCGTCCTCCGGGTGGTGGCCGAAATAGCTCCAGCCGTCGATCACCTGCTCGGGCGAGCCGCGGCTGATGCCGAGCTGCAGCCGCCCGCCGGCGATGAGGTCGGCCGCGCCTGCGTCCTCGACCATGTAAAGCGGATTCTCGTAGCGCATGTCGATGACCGCGGTGCCGATCTCGATGCGCTTCGTCCGCGCGCCGACCGCCGCCAGCAGCGGGAAGGGCGACGCGAGCTGGCGGGCGAAATGATGGACGCGGAAATAGGCCCCGTCCACGCCGAGCGCCTCGGCCGCGACGGCGAGGTCGATCGATTGCAGGAGCGCGTCGGCCGCCGAGCGCGTCTCCGACTGCGAAGACGGAGTCCAATGGCCGAACGAGAGGAAGCCGAGCTTTTTCATGGGCGGGAGTTTAGCGCAAAATGGTGGCATACGGGCAGTCTCCATCGCCGGCGGCCCGTTCGACAATTCCTTGACTTTTCCAGAAATTATCTATATCTATATTTCTTATAGCAGAAATGATAGCGCCAACGAGCAAACTCCCATTGACCGCGCTGCTTCGACTTTCTCCGATCCCTCGCACGCGGCCCCAACGGGCGCGGGTGAACGGAATCCCCAAGGAGTCCGCCCTACGGCGAGAGCCCCCACTACCATGCTTCGCATGGTCCCCCTCCCCCGCGCTAACGCGCAGGGAAGGAAAGGCGCCGACGCGTTTCCTCCCCTGTGTGGCGTTAGCGAAACGGGGGAGCGGGACCGGCCGAAGGCAGGTGGAGTGGGCGCGCCGCGCGACAGCTTGGGAGCTACCGGCGGAACCGAAAGACTCCCCAAGTCTCTGGAAAGTCTCGATTCGGGAGCCGAACCGCGCTTTCGCCTCGTTGCGGGAAGAGGCGGCCGGATGAGCGGGAGGCAAGGGAAGGCGCCAACGTCGAACGGCGCCGCCGCCCGACCCACTTTTTGCTTCGCCTGCAAGGCTGGGCGCGGAGGCAAAGCGTCAACGCCGTCATCGCGAGCGACCCCCGGACTTCGATCCGGGGGGACGTGGCGATCCGGGGACCGTCGGACGCCCTACGTTCCCCTGGATCGCCACCCCCCGGACTGGGATCCGGGGGTCGCTCGCGATGACGATGGAAAACCCTGCCGCTCCGCACTCTCCTCTGGAGCTGCCGACGGAACCGAACCGCGCCGCAACCCCTTGAAAAGTCCCGATTCAGGAGCCGAAGCGGCTCTTCCGCTTGCTTTGGAGAAAGGAACGCAAAGGTCGGCGCCGCCCTTCCCGCTGTCGCGACGGACGCTTGCAGAAAAGAGTTGAGCGACTATTCGGCTGGCCGCGGCGCCGGCTGCGCCGCGGGTCTCTCGGGAGCCTTCTTGCCCGCCCGCCGCTCGTCGAGGCCCTGCATCACCACGTAGAACGAGGGCACGAACACCACGACGAGACAGGTCGAGGCGATCATCCCATAGAAGACCGCGATGCCGATAGACATGCGCGCCGAGGCGCCGGCGCCGGTGGCGAGCACGAGCGGCAGGACCCCGAGAATAAAGGCGAAGGATGTCATGATGATCGGCCGGAAGCGCAGCCGGGCGCCCTCGACCGCGGCCTTGACAATGTCCATGCCCTCGTCCCGGCGCTGGCGAGCGTATTCAACAATCAGGATCGCGTTCTTGCTGCCAAGGGAGATCAGCAGGATGAGGCCGATCTGAGTATAGAGATTGGTCGCGGCGACGCCGGCCTGGGCGGCGGCGATGTTCGTCGCGCCCAAGTAGGTCAGCGCCGCGACCGTTCCGAGCAGCGCGAGGGGCACGCCGAGGATCACGGCGAGCGGCAGAATCCAGCTCTCGTACTGGGCCGCGAGAACGAAGTAGACCATCAGCATCGCGAAGCCGAAGACATAGTAGATCTGGTTGCCGACCTGCTGCTCCTGGAAGGACATGGCGGTCCAGTCGTATCCCGTCCCGTTCGGCAGTGTGTCCTTGGCGATCTGGCTCATGATGTCGAGCGCTTGGCCGGAGCTGAAACCCGGCGCCGCGTTGCCGACGACGGTGGACGACGGATAGAGATTGTAGAGGCTGATCAGCGACGGCCCCTGGACCTCGACGATGTCGATCACGGTGCCGATCTGGGTCATGGTTCCGTCGCCAGCCTTGACCTTGAGGTTGCGGATGTCGTCGGCGGTGGCGCGATAGCCCGATTCGGCCTGGGTATAGATTTGGAAGACGTGGCCGAACTTGTCGAACTGCGCCACGTAGCCAGCGCCGACATAGCCGGACAGGGCGGAGAACACTTGCCCGACCGTGACGCCGATCCGCTCCGCCTTGATGCGGTCGACGTTGACGAAGAACTGCGGCGCGCCCGCCCGGAAGGTCGTGGCGACCCGCGAAAGCGAAGACTGCGAATTGGCGTTCGCCACGAGTGCGTTGGTCAGGCTCTGAAGCAGGGCGTAGTCGAAATTGCCGTTCTTCAGCTCGACCTGCATGGTGAAGCCGCCGACATTGCCGATGCCCTGAATCGGCGGCGGGGGAAGGGCGAAGGTGAAGGCTTCCGGGACGCCTTGCAGGACGCCGTTGAGACGTCCGGTGATCGAGCGGGCGTCCTGCCCTGGCTGCTTCAGCCGTTCATCCCAGTCCTTGAGAACGACGAAGGCGACGCCCGCGTTGGCCAGGCTCGCGCGGTTGTCGAGAATGGATATGCCGCTGACGGTGACGACGCGGTCGACCCCAGGGACAGCGCCGGCGAGCTTCGCGATCTTCAGCATCACCGCGTCCGTGCGCTCTTTCGAGGCGCCGTCGGGCAGTTGCGCCGGAACGATGAGATAGCCCTGATCCTCGACCGGCAGGAACGCGGTCGGGATGCGCGTCAGTCCGTAGACGGCGAGCGCGACGAGCGCGAGCGCGAGAACGACCATCAGGCCCGCGCGCCGGGTCATCGCGCCGATGAGCCTCGCGTATCCCCTCTCCGTAGGCCCATAGACCGCGTCGAAGCCGCGCGAGAAAAAGTTGCGCCGTCCGTCCGCCCTCGGTGGCCTGAGCCACAGCGCGGATTGCGTGGGCTTCAGGGTCAGGGCGTTGATGGCGCTGATGAAGGCGGTGGAGGCGATGACCAGGGCGAACTGACGATAGAGCTGCCCGGTGAACCCCGGCAAGAAAGCCGCGGGAATGAACACGGACATCAGGACCAGCGTGATGCCGAGGACGGGACCGGTGAGATCGTCCATCGCGCGCCCCGCCGCCTCCCGACCGGGAATCCCTTGCTCGACATAGCGCGAGACGCCTTCGACAATGACGATCGCGTCATCAACCACGATTCCGATCGCCAGCACGAGAGCGAACAGCGTCGGGAGATTGATCGAGAAACCCAGTGCAGCCATTGCGGCGAACGCGCCGATCAGTGTGACCGGCACGGTGGTGGCGGGCACGAGCATCGCCCGCCAGTCCTGGAGGAAGACGAGAATGACGATCAGCACCAGGATCGCGGCCTCGATCAGCGTTCGATAGACTTCGAAGATGGCGGCCCGCACGAATTTTGTCGTGTCGTAGGGGATGACGTACTGAAGCCCCTGAGGGAAGCTCGTCGCCAGCTCATCCATCTTGGCCTTCACCTCGTTCGACACCTGGATGGCGTTGGCTTCCGGCAGGAGCGAGACGGCGATTCCGGCGGCCGGCCGGCCGTCGAGGTTGAACGACTCGCTGTAGGTCTGAGCGCCGAGCTCGACGCGGCCGACGTCGCGGACTCGGGTGATCTGTCCGCCATTGGCGGGATCGACCTTGACGATGATGTTCTCGAACTCCGCCGGATCGTCGAGCCGGCCCTTGAGATTCAGCGTATACTGAAAGTCCTGGCCTTTCGGCGCGGGCGGCGCGCCGACCTGCCCTGCGGTCACTTCCTGACTCTGCTGCTGGATGATGTTGATCACGTCTTGCGGCGTCAGGCCCCGCGCCTGAAGCAGGTCCGGGTTGAGCCAGACGCGCATGGCGTATTGCCCGGCGCCGAGCACCGTCACGTCGCCCACGCCGTCCAGCCGACGCAGTTCGTCCTGCACATTGATCACGGCGTAGTTCGATAAAAACAGGCTGTCGAACCGGCTGTCGGGCGAGACCAGCCCGACGAACTCGAGGATCGATGTCGACTGCTTCTTGGTCGTTATGCCCTGGACCTGCACCTCGGCCGGAAGCGAGGACAGCGCGATCGCCACCCGGTTCTGGACAAGGACCTGCGCCTTGTCGGGATCCGTGCCGATCGCGAAGGTGACCGCCAGAGTGTACGTGCCGTCGTCCGCGCTCGTCGACTGCATGTAGATCATGTCCTCGACGCCGTTGACCTGCTGCTCGATCGGCAGGGCGACGGAATCGACGAGCGTCCGTGCGCTGGCGCCGGGATAACGCGTCGTGACCTGCACGGTCGGCGGAACGACATTGGGATATTGCGCGTTCGGCAACTGGACGAGGGCCACAAGGCCGACGAGCACGACCACCAACGCGATCACGTTGGAAAGCACCGGCCTCTCGATGAAGAAGCGCGAGATGGCGCCGGCGCGGCCGGCAGGCTCGTGCGCCTTGTCCCCGGAGGGATCGTTCTCCCCGGTCATTTGGGCGCCGGATCGGCGGCGCCCGCGGCGCCGCTGCTCGATGGGGCCGGCGTGGCGGACGCCAGCGTGGTTCGTTGCGGCTCGACCTTGGCGCCCGGGAACGCGCGTTGGAGGCCATCCGTCACCACCCAGTCGCCTGGATCGAGCCCGGACTCGATGATGCGAAGCTGGCCCTGTTTGTCTCCGGTTTTCACGACCTTGCGCTGAACGACATTGTCGGGCCCGACGACCAGGACGTAAGACCCTTCCTGGCTCGTCCCGATGGCGCTGTTCGAGGTCAGGAGCGCATTGGGAAGTTGACTGATCGGCGTCCGAACGCGGACGAACAGGCCTGGCAGCAGCCTCTGATCCTTGTTGTCGAACAGGGCGCGCGCCGTCAGCGTGCCCGTCGACTGGTTGACCTGCGGATCCGCGTAGTCCATGTGGCCTTTGTGGGGATAGCCGTCCTCCCCCTGCAGCCCGATGTCGACCGGGATGCTCGACAGATCCGTCGTCCTGAACGGGAGGCCGGCCTTGGCGTTGCTCGCCGTGATCGCCAGGACCTGCGGCTCGCTCAAATTGAAATAGACGTACATGGGATCCATCTGGACGATGGTCGCGAGCTTGGTCGCGCTTCCGCTTCCGACCAGCGCGCCGACGTCGACAAGATGGTTGCTCACGACGCCGTCAAACGGCGCGGTAACGTTCGTATAGCCGAGATTGATCTTGGCCAGTTCGATCGCCGCCTTGGCGCTCAGCACCTGGGCTGCCGCCGAATCCTGATTAGCCTTCCATTGCTGCGCAATCGACTGGCTGGCGAAATCTTGCCGGGCGAGCGCCGCTTGTCGATTGTATTCGGCCGTATTGTACTCGAGCGTCGCCTGATTGGCGGCCAGTGACGCATTCGCCTGGTCGAGCTGCTGCTGATAGTTGTCGCGCTCGATGCCGAACAGCTGCGTTCCCTTGGTCACGAATGCGCCGTCCTTGTAATCGATCGATTCGAGATAGCCTAGAACGCGCGCCACGAGGTCCACGGAGTTGAACGCCTGAGTATTGCCGGTCAATTCGAGATAGAGGGTCACCGGCTGCTGGATGGACTGCGCCACCACAACCTTCGGCGGCGGCGGCGGAACATAGGCGTTCTTGGCGTTGCAGGCCGCAAGCGCGAGACCGCCCAAGGCGAGCAAAAGCGCCTTGGCGAGGCGATGGCTGGGACCGGACGCAGGACCGACTTTCACCATACAGGCGCCGCTTTCCCCAAAGACGGAATTCCCCACGCGCAGGCCGACAAGCGCCGCGGCGCGCGAGCCGACGACGCCCTCTCGGCCCCGACGCGTCCGAACCCGACGCGCCTTTGAGCGCCAAGTTCGGCGGGGGACACTGAAGCGAGATTCGGACCGCTTTGTGGCAAGAGATTGCCGCTTGCAGGCTCATGTAGAGGCGAGCAGCATGAGCCTAATTCATGTGCGGCCTTTAAAGCGGCTTCGCGGCGACGCCGCCCGAGATGTAATAAGAAGCCGGCACGACCGATCGAACCTGTCCCGGGGAAAGCCTCATGACGCAAACGAAACTCTGGCCTCCGCCCGCCATCCCCACGCTGCCCGTCGGCGGCCTGACCGTACGCGCTTCGGTCAACCGCATCTTCTGCGTCGGCCGCAACTACGCCGCGCACGCCGCCGAGATGGGACATGCGGCTGTCGAGAAGGCCGGCGACCGGCCGTTCTACTTCATCAAGTCGCCGCAGGCGCTGGTCGAATCGGGCGCGACCATCCCCTACCCGCCGGAGACGGCGAACTGCCATCACGAGATGGAGCTGGTCGTCGTTCTTGGCGAGCCGGGCTTTCGCGTCGCTCCCGAGGGCGCGCATGAACTCGTCTACGGCTACGCCTGCGGGCTCGACATGACGCGGCGCGACCTGCAACTGGCCGCGCGCGAGAAGGGCCGCCCCTGGGACCTCGGCAAGAACTTCGAGAACGCCGCCGTCGTCTCCGAGATCGTCCCGATGCCGGGCGTGCTGCTCGAACGCGGCCTGATCAAGCTCCTCGTCAACGGCGCCGTCCGGCAAAAATCCGACCTCGGCAAGCTGATCTGGACCGTTCGCGAGCTCATCGCCGATCTCTCGCGCTTCTACCATCTCGCGCCAGGCGACCTCATCTTCACCGGCACCCCGGAGGGCGTCGGCCCGGTGAAGCCCGGCGACCGTCTGGAGGGCTGGATCGAGGGCGTCGGGACCATCGCGCTGACGATCGGGCCCCCCGAATAGGCGGGTCAGCGACGATCCGAATTCCCTGCTAGCAGGGAATTTTTTTGCGCCGTGGTGGCGCTCCGTTCCAGGAAGTCCTGCAATGTCAGGTGGTTGTCGGTTTTACAACCCGCCGGTTGCGGGCTGGCGCGGGCGCGGAACAGGGAATTTCAAACGACCAAAACAGGGAATTATCAGGCGTTTTCCGCGCGGATCAGGGAAAGAACAGGCAGGGCAAAACGAGGGCGCACGCGTGGGCGCGGCGGGGTTGTAATGCGGCCCAGGTTTCCCTTCCCCCGCGGGGAAAAGCCTGCCCCCGCCCATCGGCTTGACCTCCTGGACGTACGGTTTTCGTTACGCCGAAGACCGCTTCATTTGCTACGTGTTGGTCGAAAATCGGATCTGGCTTTGCGTGTTCGCCATACGCGGCGAGACGCCCCGTATCATCAGCGTGAGGAAAGCCAATGACCGCGAAACGCGACGATATCATGAGACCCCGCGGCGAACCGGATGCCGACGCGCCGCTGACCGGCGAGGAATTCGGCCGGGGATATGGGGCCATGCTGGCGCGCCGAGCGCGCGCGGCCACCGGCTTGTCGCAGGCGGCCTTCGCCGCGCAACACGGCGTTCCGGCCGCGTCGTTGCGCGATTGGGAACAGGGCCGTCGGGCGCCGGACGCCGCGACGCAGAGCTACCTTCGGGTTATCGCTCGCATGCCGGAAGCCGTCGCCAAGGCGCTGCACGACGCGGCTTGAGCCTTGGGCGCCCGTCCCGCGGTCGCCGCTGAAGCGCGGGCTGTGCTGACGCGGGCCGAGCAGATAGCGCGCGCCTTCGCCTCGGGCAAGCCGGCGAACCCGTGGCGCCCTTAGGTGACGCCAGAAATCGACCTCGCGTCGTATCCGAACGTGAAGGCCCATCTCGACCGCGTGCGCGCGCGCCCAAGCGTCGCCGCCGCGGCGCGCTTTCCTCCCTGCAGGCCAGCGAACTAACCGGCAGCTCGCTCCGAGCGAATCTCGCGCACGCCTCGGCCGAGCTTGCGTCTGAGCAGGTTGCGAAGGGTCACACCATCCTCATAGCCAACGGCTGCGGCGATCTTCTCCACGTCATCGCTGGTCGTGCGCAGTAGATGCACGGCCCGTTCGACGCGCAGATCTTGGAAGTACGCAAGCGGGCTTTTGCCGAGCACATCGTCGATGCGACGCGCCAGCGTCCGCTTGCTCGCTCCAATGACGTGCGCGGCCTCGTCAAGAGAGAAGCCATTGGCAAGGCTGTTCCGCGCCCAGCGCTCGAATCGTTGGACGATTGGATCGGCGTGCGCGAGATGGTCGCTCATGGCGTAAGCGGACTGGGTCGGTCGCGAGTCCACGATCAGGTAGCGCGCGGTCGTCTCCGCGAGGAGCGGACTTGCCTGGCGGATTAGCCACAACGCCATGTCCATATGGCTGAGCGCCGCGCCCGAGGTGAGCACGCGTCCCGAGCGAACGAGCATTCGCCCGTCATCGAGCCGAACTCGCGGATAGCGCTGACGGAAATACGGCGCGAGCCACCATGTCGTCGTGGCGGTTTCGTTGTCGAGCACGCCGGATTCAGCGGCGACGAAAGTGCCGACGCATGCGGCCGCCACCTGTGCGCCCTGGTCGGCCCAACGTCGCAAAATATCTGCAGCGGCGCGCGCCTCCGGCGTCGCGAGCGCAGCAGCCAACGGCTCCGGCGCCTTCTCGCCGATCGCCGGGACCACCACCCAATCCGGCGGCGCGCGGCCGCGGGCAGGCGAGGCCTTGAGCGTGAAACCCTGCTTGGTGCGAATTCGGCGGCGAACGGCGACCACGCTTACATCAAATGCGACAGAGGCAAGCCCTTGGGCGAGGGCGAGTTCGTTGGCCGTGGCGAAGGCGTCGAGCACCGCAGCCAAGCCGGTGTCGAACGCGCCGTTGAGCGCAAGCACATCGATCTTCATGACGTAATCGATATCAAAGATGTTGTTTTTGACAATAGGCCGAATGCGCCGGCGCGCCTAGCTATGACGGGTGCATCGCTCCTCCAGCGAGGCGCCATCAGGAGAACCCCAATGGTCAAGCTCGCTATCTTCGCCCGCTTCGAGGCCAAACCCTGCAAGGAAGATGCGGTGGCGAAGCTTCTCGAAACGGCCCTCGACATGGCCAAGCAGGAACCCGCCACGATCGACTGGTACGCGCTCAGGCTCTCGCCCACCACGTTCGGCGTGTTCGACACCTTCAACAATGAGGACGGACGCCAAAAGCATCTCAACGGTCCAATCGCTCAAGCGTTGATGGCCAAGGCGCCGGAATTGTTCTCCTCGCCGCCGTCTATCGAGCCGGTCGACGTGCTTGGATCGAAGAACGCGGCGTAGGGTCAGCGCTCGGGGCGGCGGCTGCATGGGCGGCCGCCCCGTCAGCGAATTGAATTGGGAGACCGGATCGATTGAAGTCATCCCGACCAGGGCGCCTGTAGCCCGCTTCATACCATGCGCGTTACCCGGGAGGCGCAGCGCCAAGTCCGGCGCCTTGCCGCGACGATTCCCGAGCCGCGCCGACTGCGCCGCTCCGCGCGGCGGCGGACGGGTGCTTTTCGCGTCACCTGTTGGTCGGCGATCGGCCTTGATGCTGTCGCCCGAAGCCCGGCGATCATGCGGTGTTTTCGTTGAACTCCCCCGTCGTCGATCCCCGGGCGCCGCCATCGGCGCCGTCCGACGCGGCAGGACGGCGCCGATGCGCTACCCGTCGCCCGATCGGCGTGTCATGATGAGGGACCGTGCCGCCTTCTCGCGCCGATCGTTCGGCGCATGTCGGGCGCGCGGGGCGGGCAAAGGCGGTTGGCAGGGACATGTCGGGATCGGGCGAATTCACGACCTGGGTGGCATTGGCCTTCGCCGCCGTCGTGGCGGGAATATGCTGGCTATTCTCGTCTTCCCCATTGGTCCTGATCCTCGCAGCGCTCGCGGGCGCCTATTTGGGCTATCTGGCCGAACGCGCCGGCCGGCGCTGGCTCAGCCGGCGTTTTGCGGAAGGCCCTGAAGGACGATGAAATAGGGTTGCGCCGGCTTACCCTCACCCTGCCGCTTCGCGGCGTCCCTCTCCCGGTGGGCTAGCGTGCGCACACATTCGATTCGCGGACGAGTCAAACACATTTTTTGCAAACATCGCTTGATCGTTGAGAATCATGTGTGATTCTGTATCGGCCGGCCCTTTGTTTGGAGAGGATCGGCGATGACAGACGTGAACATTGGCTTCTTCGGCGACGTGCGCCTTGAAAAAAGGGGCGCCTGGCGGTGGAGCGCATGTGCGCGCGCATTAGCGCGGGCTTTCGCCAACTGTGCGACAGCCGGGCGGAGAAGGTTGGTCTGACGCGGTTTTTCCGCAATCCGAGAGTGACGGTGGAAGAAATTCTGCGCGGCGCGGCGGAGCGGACGGGAACCGCCGCGGCGGGACGGCACGTCCTGTTGATCCAGGATACGAGCGAAATCAACTATGAAGCCAAAGCCAAGCGCAAGCGTGGCCTTGGCCGCGTCGGCAACGGCAAGGACGTCGGCCTGTTCGTCCATCCGGCGCTGGCGGTCGACGCCGCCGACGGCGGCGTCCTGGGGCTCGCGGGGGCGACGATCTGGCGGCGAACGCGGATCAAGGAGGACGACTACCAGAGCCTGCCGATCGAGGAGAAGGAGAGCAACAAGTGGCTCGCCACGCCCCTGGCGGCGAAGCGGTTCCTGAACTCGGCGACGATGATCACCGAGATCTCCGATCGGGAGGCCGACATCTACGAGCATTTCGCCCGCGTGCCCGATGGGCGAACGCATGTCCTGGTTCGCGCCGTGCGCGATCGGGCGCTCATCGAGGCGGGCGAGCGGCTGCTGTCGAAGATCGCCGCCGCGCCGGAAGCGGGCCGTCTGAGCTTCGATCTGCCCGGCCGGCCCGGACGGACGGCCCGGAAGGTCACGCTGGCGGTGCGTTTCTGTCCGGTCGTCCTGCGTCGTCCCGAGCGCGGCGCCGACCGGCGGGATCCGCCCGGCGTCGCGCTCAATCTCGTCGAGGCGCGCGAAATCGACCCGCCGCCCTCCGAGGAGCCGATCGTCTGGCGCCTGTTGACGACGCATGGCGTGAGCACGCTTGCCCAAGCGGCGTGGATTATCGAGCTCTATCGCTATCGCTGGATCATCGAGCAGCTCTTCCGCACCCTCAAGTCGCAGGGCTTCGACCTCGAAGACAGCCTCTTGCGCGACGGCGACGCGCTCGAACGCCTGGCGGCGACCGCGCTGATCGCCGCCGCGAGCGTCATGCAACTGGTCCAGGGACGGGACGAGGCGGGCGCGGCTTTCCCGGCCGCGCGCGTCTTCGAACCCGACGAAATCGCCGTTCTGGAGGCGCTGGCCGGCAAATTCGAAGGCAAGACCCAGAAGCAGAAGAACCCGCACCCCAGACGCAGCCTGGCTTGGGCGGCCTGGTGCATCGCCCGCCTCGGCGGCTGGACCGGCTACGCCAAAGAGCGTTCGCCAGGCCCTATCACCTTCGTCCACGGCCTGCGCCGCTTCCACGCCATCGCAGAAGGCTTCAATCTCGCCGCCGCCACCTCGCCTGCCCCACTTGACAGCTGAGCAAATCAAATGTGTGCGCACGCTAGCCCGGTGGGAGAGGGGTGGCGCCCTTCCCCTTTCGGAGGAAGGTCGCCGCGCCCAGCCGGCGGGGAATTCCCAATTCCCCTACTCCGCCGCGCTCTTGCTCGCCTTCGCCCCCTTCCGCGCCAGCACCGCCTTCAGATAGGCGCCGGTGTAGCTGCGCGGATTGCGGGCGATCTGCTCTGGCGTGCCGACGGCCACCACCTCGCCGCCGCCGTCGCCGCCTTCCGGCCCCATGTCGATGATCCAGTCGGCCGTCTTCACCACTTCCAGATTGTGCTCGATCACGATCATCGTGTTGCCCTGGTCGACGAGTTCGTGCAGCACGTCGAGCAGTTGCGCCACGTCGTGGAAGTGCAGGCCCGTGGTCGGCTCGTCGAGAATGTAGAGCGTGCGGCCGGTCGAGCGGCGCGCCAGCTCCTTGGCGAGCTTCACCCTTTGCGCTTCGCCGCCCGACAGCGTGGTCGCCTGCTGGCCGACCTTCACATAGCTCAACCCCACGCGCTTCAGCGTCTCCATCTTGTCGCGGATCGAGGGCACCGCCTTGAACAGGTCCGCCGCCTCCTCGACCGTCATGTCGAGCACGTCGGCGATCGACTTGTCGCGGTAGCGCACCTCGAGCGTCTCACGATCGTAGCGCTTGCCCTTGCACACGTCGCAGGTCACGTAGACGTCTGGCAGAAAGTGCATCTCGATCTTGATGACGCCGTCGCCCTGGCAGGCCTCGCACCGGCCGCCCTTGACGTTGAACGAAAAGCGTCCCGGCAGATAGCCGCGCGCCTTCGCCTCCGGCAGGCCGGCGAACCAGTCGCGGATGGGGGTGAAGGCGCCCGTGTAGGTGGCGGGGTTCGAGCGCGGCGTGCGGCCGATCGGCGACTGGTCGATGTCGATCACCTTGTCGATCGCGTCGAGGCCCTCGATCCGCTCGTACGGCGCCGGCGGCTCGCTCGCCCCGTTCAGATGGCGGGCCGCCGCCTTGTAGAGCGTGTCGATGACCAGCGTCGACTTGCCGCCGCCCGAGACGCCGGTGACGCACGTGAACAGGCCGAGCGGCGCCTCGACGGTGACATTCTTCAGGTTGTTGCCGCGCGCCCCGACGATCTTGAGCGCCTTGCCCGGCGTCGGGGCGCGGCGCCGGACGGGGATCGGCACCGTCCGTTCGCCCGACAGGTAATGGCCGGTCAGCGAGTTCGGGCTGGCGGCGATCTCCTGCGGCGTCCCCTTGGCGACGATCTCCCCCCCGTGCACGCCCGCGCCCGGGCCGACGTCGACCACGTAATCGGCGGCCCAGATCGCGTCCTCGTCGTGCTCGACCACGATCACGGTGTTGCCGAGATTGCGCAGCCTTCTGAGCGTGTCGAGCAGCCGCGCGTTGTCGCGCTGATGCAGGCCGATCGACGGCTCGTCGAGCACATAAAGGACGCCCGTGAGGCCCGACCCGATCTGCGAAGCGAGCCGGATGCGCTGGCTTTCGCCGCCCGACAGCGTGCCGGAGGCGCGCGCCAGCGTCAGATAGTCGAGGCCCACGTCGCGCAGGAAGACGAGGCGATCGACGATCTCCTTCAGGATGCGATGGGCGATCTCGTTGCGCTTGGCGTCGAGCTTTTGCGGCAGCCCTTCGGCCCAGTCGATCGCCGCCTTGACCGACAGGAGGCTGACCACGCCGATGTGCTGGCCGTCGATCTTGACCGCCAGCGCCTCGGGCTTGAGGCGGAAGCCGTTGCAGGCCTCGCACGGCGTCGCGCTCATGTAGCGCTGGATCTCCTCGCGCGACCACTCGCTCTCCGTCTCGCGGTAGCGCCGATCGAGGTTCGAGACGACGCCCTCAAACGGCTTCCTCACCTCGTACGAGCGCAGGCCGTCGTCGTAGGCGAAGCGGATCTCCTCGGCCCCCGAGCCGTAGAGGATCGCGTTGCGCGCCGCCTCGGGCAGCTCGCGCCAGGGCCTGTCGAGCCGGAACTTGTAGTGCTTGCCGAGCGCCTCGAGCGTCTGAAGGTAATAGGGCGAGCTCGACTTCGCCCACGGCGCGATCGCGCCGCGCTTCAGCGTCAGCTTCGGGTCCGGCACGACGAGCGACGGATCGACGCGCAACTCCGAGCCGAGCCCGCCGCAGACCGGACAGGCGCCGTGCGGATTGTTGAAGGAGAACAATCGCGGCTCGATCTCGGCGATGGTGAAGCCGGAGACCGGACAGGCGAATTTGGAGGAGAAGAGGATGCGATCCGGTCCCCTCTCCCCGGATAGCCCGTCGAGAGACGGGCGTCTTTCGACGCCCTGTGCGGGGAGAGGGCTAGGGTGAGGGACTGCGCCGCCACGTCCGCCCTGCCCCTCACCCTCGCTTCGCTCGACCTCTCCCCGCGAGCGGGGAGAGGTTGGCGCCGCCGCCGGCGCGTCGGCGAACTCGATCACCGCCAGCCCATCGGCGAGCTCCAGCGCCGTCTCAAAACTTTCCGCGAGCCGCGCCCCCATGTCGGGGCGCACGACGACGCGGTCGACCACCACCTCGACGTCATGCTTCAGCTTCTTGTCGAGCGCCGGCGCATCGGCGATCTCGTAAAACTGGCCGTCGATCTTGAGGCGCTGGAAGCCGCGCTTCATCCACTCGGCGATCTCCTTGCGATACTCGCCCTTGCGGCCGCGCACGACCGGCGCCAGCAGATAGAACCGCGTGCGCTCCGGCAGGGCGAGCGCGCGGTCGACCATCTGGCTCACCGTCTGGCTCTCGATCGGCAGGCCGGTCGCCGGCGAATAGGGGACGCCGACGCGCGCCCAGAGGAGACGCATGTAATCGTGGATCTCGGTCACGGTGCCGACGGTCGAGCGCGGATTCTTCGACGTCGTCTTCTGCTCGATGGCGATGGCCGGCGACAGGCCGTCGATCTGGTCGACGTCCGGCTTCTGCATCATCTCGAGGAACTGGCGGGCGTAGGCCGAGAGCGACTCGACATAGCGCCGCTGGCCCTCGGCGTAGATCGTGTCGAAGGCGAGCGACGACTTGCCCGAGCCGGAGAGGCCAGTGAATACGACCAGCTTGTCGCGCGGGATGGCGAGATCGACGTTCTTGAGGTTGTGCTCGCGCGCGCCGCGCACCACGATCGCCCGGCCGCCGAACAGGGCCTCGACTGCGGCGCCGTCGCTGGCGGATGTCTTCGGAGAACTGCGCTTGTCGTCGGCGCGGGCCATGGATCCTCGACCGAAATCTTCCATCCTGCGGGAATCGCGCTTGCGCGGTCCCCGGGCCGATGTTAGAACAAAAAAAGAACGCAGGGAAGGCGCACCCGACCCCGCAGGCCTAATGTAGGCGCGCCAGAGCGCGTTCCCAAGCGGCGAGCGCGGCGTTTGTGGACAAGTGGCGCGGCGGAACGTTTCCGCGCGTCGTTCCGGGGCGCTTTGGGTTATGGAAGGCGGAGCTGAGGGCGCGAGAATTGTAGGGCGCGGTCGCTGACGGCGCCGAGCGGGGTCGCCGGGTCCCGCCCTACGGAGAAACGAGCGTTAAGGAGGTCCCCATGGCGGGCAGCGTCAACAAAGTGATCCTGATCGGCAATCTCGGCGCCGACCCGGAAGTGCGGCGGCTCAATTCGGGCGATCAGGTGGTGAACTTCCGCATCGCCACGAGCGAGACCTGGCGCGACAAGGCCTCGGGCGAGCGCAAGGAGCGCACCGAGTGGCACAATGTCGTGATCTTCAACGAGAATCTCGGCAAGGTGGCGGAGCAGTACTGCAAGAAGGGCACCAAGGTCTATGTCGAGGGCCAGCTGCAGACCCGCAAGTGGCAGGACCAGAGCGGCGCCGACAAATATACGACCGAGGTCGTGCTACAGCGCTTCCGCGGCGAATTGCAGCTGCTCAACTCGCGCGGCGGCGGCGCGGACCGCGACAGCTTCCCCGACGAGGGCGGCGCCCGCCAAAGCTTTGGCCGCTCTTCCGGCGGCGGCGACCGCCGGCCGGCGCTTTCCTCCGAAGGCGGCGGCGGCGCCGGCCCGATCGACGACGACATTCCGTTCTGAGCGCGGTTCCTTCCGGACGAGCGGGGCGCGCCGGCAGCTCAGCAATGCCGCTCTCGACGCGCCGAGACAGTACGCCGGATCCTCTCCCCATGGCCGGGACCAGGCGAAGTCCGACGCATCTTTCGATCGAGTCCGCTCAAAAATTGCTCGACCGCTGGCCGGTTGGCGTCCATGCTCGAGTCGGTGTTTCTCCCGCAGGGCGGGCGCCTTTTTTCGGCGCGCCACTCCGGTGAGGGCTGGTCAAATTGGATAAATTCGTCATCCGCCCCGGCATTCACCCGGGCGACAGCCTCTGGACCCAAAATCTGGGTCCGCATCAATGGGCGTTCGATTGCCCGGAGAGCCGCTACTTTGCGATCGCGATCCTTGGCGACGGCGACGGCGCCGAAGCCGATCGAACTCTCCAGCGGTTCGGCGCGTGTCGAGGTCTGGTCGACAGCGGCAAGGCTTATGTGTTCGCCGCCCTCCGCGGCCCGCGCTCGAGCAGCGAATTGGAAGCGCGCTTTCCCTGGATTCGCTTTCTCTGGGAAGCCGACAGCCTGGCGCGCGCCTGCGGAGCGGATCCGCAGGGTCTGTGGTTGATCGCCGACCCGACGCAGACGGTCATGGAGGTCGGCGCCCTGGCCGAAGGCGACGAAATGTTTCGCCGGCTGGAAGGACTGCCGACGCCGGAGACGGCTGCTGGCGACGCTGCGCCGGCCCCGATCCTCATTCTTCCTGGCGTCCTGGAGCGTGAGTTGCGCAACGCTCTGATTGAAGCCTTCGATCACGAGGGCGGAGTCAGCACCGGCTTCATGCAGGATGCCGGACGTGGGTCCGTCCAGCGTCTCGACGCCGAATGGAAACGCAGGCGGGACGTCATGCTGTCGGATCCGGTGTTGATTGCAGCGGTCCGGCAACGGATCGGTCGCAGGGTCTGTCCGGCAATCAAGAAGGCGTTCCAGTTTGTCGCCACGAGAACCGAGCGAGACCTCGTCGCGCGTTACGATGCCGAGTCCGGCGGACATTTCGGCCAGCATCGAGACGACATTGGGAATCTGGTCGCGCACCGCAGGTTCGCTTTAACCGTTCTGCTGAACGACGACTTTGACGGGGGCGGGGTCATATTCCCGGAGTTCCGCGCTAGGTCATTCAAGCCCGCGGCGGGATCCGCGATCGTGTTTTCCTGTTCGCTTCTGCACAAGGTGGAGCCCGTCACACGGGGAAGCCGGTATGTGTTCTTGGGCTTCCTGTTCGACGAAGACGCCGAGCGCTTGCGCGCAGACAGGTTTCGGGCGGCCGGCCTGGTCGGCGCGCCGCAGGACACGGCGTCTTCCAAACAGCCCATCTCCGCAAGCTTCGGCTACGGCGCCGGACGTTTTTCCTCCCGATCGAGCTAGCGCGTTGCTAGCCTGGCCTACTAGAGCAGCCGTGGCGATCAACCCGGCCCCCGGCTGAGGTTCGAGGCGCGTTCCTTGCGCAGCGCTCTTCACGGTCACACACGATCAATGGAACGGCAGACCTCCATGCCCCTTTCCCCCGACATCGAACTCACGACCATCGACGGCAAGGCCGAAACGCTTGGCGCCTTCGACGGCAAGGCGCTGCTGATCGTCAATGTCGCCAGCAAATGCGGCTTCACCCCGCAGTATGAGGGGCTCGAGGCGCTCCATAAGCGGTTCCGCGACCGCGGTTTTGCGGTCCTCGGCTTTCCCTGCGACCAGTTCGGCCATCAGGAGCCGGGCGATGAAGCGCAAATCGCCAGCTTCTGCAAGCTGACCTACGACGTGAGCTTCCCGATGTTCGCCAAGATCGACGTCAACGGCGACCGCGCGCACCCGTTGTACCGCGCGCTGAAAAAGCAGGCGCCGGGCCTGCTCGGCACCGAAGCGATCAAGTGGAATTTCACCAAGTTCCTGCTCGACCGGAACCACAACGTCGTCCGCCGCTACGCTCCGACCGACAGGCCAAAAAATATGGGGCTCGACATCGAGGCGGTGCTGTAACGGACTGGGCTCCGACGCCCTCAGCCCGCAAGCGCGGCCGCCATCCTCTGCCTCACGATCTCGATCGCCTTCAACGGCCGGATCATCACTTTGAACCGGTCGATCCGGCCTTCCACGTTCCAGCCGATGATGTCGACCCCGTTGACCTCGACGCCCTCGATCACGGTCGTAAACTCCAACACCGCCGACGAGGGCCCGATCCACTGCTCGACATAGCGGAACTCCGAATTGCCGAGGACACCGAGCGCGGCGGCGAGATACTTGGTCGTGATCGCCTTGCCCCGCTGCGGCGCATGAACCACCGGCGACAGGAATGACGCCTCGTCAGCGAGGAGCGCGTCGAGGCCCGCCGGATCGCGCGTTCGGGCGATCGCGCGCCACCGTTCGATTGCCTCGCTCATGCTGTCCTCCCGCGCTTCGGCGCTTGTCCGCATCCTTCTACGCGCCTATGGGGTCCGGCGAAACGGGCGGCCGCTCCGCGCCCTTGGGAGACAGCGCATGAACGCGCTTGCGTCGATCGAGGCGATCATCCGCGACCTGCTGATCTTTGTCGTGGCGATGACCGCCCTGCTCGTCGCGCTCCTGGTCATCGTCTCGCGCATGCCCGACGACAATCCGCTGAAGCGCATTCTGGTCGCGTTGAGCTACCGCGTCGGCGCGACCGCGGCCGCGGGCCTGATCGCCGTCCCGGCAACCCCGATCCCGGGCCTCGACGCGGCGGTCGACATCGGCGCGCCGATCCTTCTCCTGTGGTATTGGTGGACGTTCTTCCGGGATCTCTCGGCGCGCCGCGACCGAACCGCGGCCGGACGCGACTGACGAAAGGGCGCTCGGCATGGGCTTCATCAGGGCGAACGGCGGCGTCGTCCATTACCGCGACGAGGGGCCGCGCGGCGGGCGATCCATCGTTTTGATCAACGCGCTCGGCGCCGATCTGCGCATATGGGACGAGGTCGCGGCGCCGCTCGCGCGCGACTTCCGCGTCATCCGCTACGACAAGCGCGGCCACGGGCTGTCGGAGGCCGTGCCCGGCGCAGCCGACACGAGCGATTACGCCCGCGACCTCGCCGGGCTCCTCGACGCGCTGGGCGTCGCGCGGGCGACCATCGTTGGACTATCGATCGGCGGCCTCATCGCCCAGGAGCTCTACCGTCAGCGCCCGCGGCTTTTCGCGGGCCTGGTCCTGTCGAACACCGCCGCCAAGATCGGCGACGACGCGAGCTGGGACGCCCGCATTGCGGCGATCGAAGCCGGAGGCGTCGAGGCGGTTGCGGACGGCGTCCTGCAACGCTGGTTCACCGCCGACTTCCGCGCCCGGCGCGGTGACGAGTTGGTCGGCTGGCGGACGATGCTCGTTCGCACCCCCAAGGCGGGGTATCTCGCCGCATGCGAAGCGCTGAAGCGCGCCGATCTCCGACCCCACGCCGGCGCCATTGCGGTTCCGACCCTCTGTCTGGTCGGAGACGAGGACGGCTCCACGCCGGTCGCCCTGGTGCGAGAGACGGCGGGCTATATTCTCGGCTCGCGCTTCGAAGTGATCGCCGGGGCTGGGCATATTCCCGCGATCGAAAGGCCCGCGGCGACGGCGGAGATCCTGGCGCAGCACGCTTTGCAGCCTCCCGCGGCGTAAATCGCGAAAGCGCTGCGAAAGGCTAAACGGCCGGCTCTTTCCGCCGAAGACGCGAGAGGGTATAGACGTCCGCCGAAGCGACGGCTTCCGCGTGTGACCGGCACCGCTGGGGTTCTCTAACCGAATGTCCGAAAACCTCACGAAGGACCCTTCTGCCGACGCTCTCCAGTCCATTGAAGGCAACGCTCACGGCCATTCAGGAGGCAACTTCTGGATTCTCGCCTTGGGCTCGATCGGGGTCGTCTTCGGCGACATCGGAACGAGCCCCTTGTACGCTCTTCAAACCGCGCTCAGTCCTTTCAAGGGGGCCGGGCTCGTCGCAGAGAACGTCATCGGCGTCGTGTCGCTGATCATCTGGGCCCTGCTGATTGTGGTCACAGCAAAATATGTCCTGTTTTTGATGCAAGCGGACAACAAGGGCGAAGGCGGCATCCTGTCGCTGAAGGCCCTCGCCCAGCGGGCGCTCGGCCAGCGCACCGCGATCGCATTCCTGCTTGGCGTCGCCGGGTCGGCCCTATTTTCCGGCGATGCGATGATCACCCCGGCCATCTCGGTTCTGTCGGCGCTCGAAGGCCTGAAGCAAGTCGACGCCGATCTCGCGCCGTACATCCTGCCGGCGACGGTGGTCATCCTCGTCCTGCTGTTCGCCGCGCAGAGCCGCGGCACAGCCGGCGTCGCCGCTTTTTTTGGGCCGATCATGGCGGTGTTCTTCCTGTCGAACGCGGCGCTCGGTCTTGTTCACATCGCCGCTGCTTGGCAAATCCTGGAAGCGCTGAGTCCCTCGCCTGGGCTCAGCTTCATCGTCAGCCATGGCGCGATCGGCTTCGTCGTCCTGGGCAGCGTGTTCCTCGCCGTAACAGGAGCGGAGGCGCTGTACGCGGATATGGGGCATTTCGGCCGCCGACCAATCCAGGCGGCGTGGCTGTTCCTGGTCCTGCCGGCGCTGGTCTGTAACTATCTCGGCCAGGGCGCCCTGATCCTGAACGACCCCAAAGCGGTCGAGAACCCCTTTTATCTCATGGCGCCCAACTGGGCCCTGATGCCGATGATCCTGCTTGCAACCGCCGCGACGGTCATCGCCAGCCAGGCGGTCATCACGGGGGCTTATTCGCTCGCCAGCCAAGCGATCCAGCTCGGTTTGCTTCCTCGGCTCGAAATCATCCACACGTCTTCGACCCAGGAGGGCCAGATCTTCATCCCCCGGGTCACCCGGGTGTTGCTGTTCGGGGTGCTTGCTCTGGTCCTGCTGTTCCGCTCCTCGGACAATCTGGCGAACGCTTACGGCATCGCGGTCGCCGGAACCATGGTGACGACGACGGCGCTCGCCTTCTTTGTCGTTTGGAAGCTCTGGCGTTGGCCTCTATGGGGCGCGCTGGCTCTCGTCTGCGGCTTTCTATCGATCGACATCGGCTTCTTCATCGCCAATCTTTACAAGGTTCTGGATGGCGGGTGGGTTCCCCTGACGCTCGGCGGAGCCATGTTCATCCTCATGTGGACTTGGTCGCGGGGAAGCACGATCCTCAACGCAAAGACCCATCGGGATTCGATCCCGATGGCCGACCTCATCAAGATGCTGCAGAAATCAAAGCCGGTGCGGGTGCCGGGCACCGCTGTTTTTCTCAGCAACGACCCGACTTCGGCGCCGTCTTCCCTGATGCACAATCTCAAACACAACAAAGTGTTGCACGAGCGCGTGGTTCTCCTGAACGTGCGTACCGAGACGACTCCGCGCGTCGTCGACGTCAATCGCTTCGAGATCACGCCCCTCTCGTCCGACTTTACACTCGTGACGCTTCATTTCGGCTTCATGGAGCAGCCCCACATCCCGCGCGCGCTCGCCGCGATGCGCAAGGCCGGGCTGAAGTTCGATATCATGACGACCTCGTTCTTCCTTGGCCGCCGGACATTGAAGGCGGCGCAGAATTCCGGCATGCCGCAATGGCAGGATCGGCTGTTCATCGCCATGAGCAAACAAGCGGCGAGCGCGCCCGATTTCTTCAATCTGCCCTCGGATCGTGTGGTCGAGCTCGGCGCGCAGATGAAGGTCTGACCGAGACCTGAGGTCGACGCGATGCAGGTCTATGTCATCAATCTTGATCGGGATTGGGATCGTCTGACTCACATACAGTGGCAGCTGCGCGCCGTCCCGTTTACCCGCGTGCCGGCCGTCGACGGAACGAAGAATCCGGAAGCGACCAAAGGGCTGACGCGGTTCGAACTGGCCTGCCTTTCCAGCCATCGAGTCGCTTGGCGACAGTTCCTCAGCGGCTCGGAAGCCTGCGCCTGTTTTCTGGAGGACGACATCCATATCTCGCCGGGTTTCGCGGCCATTGTCGAGGATCCGTCCTGGGTCCCGACCGATGCGCATTCGGTCAAGCTCGACACCTATCTCCAGACAGTGAAACTCGGAGAGCGGCGGACGATCTTCGACGGCCGCCAGGTGGCGAGGCTCTATTCACGCCATGAAAGCAGCGCCGCGTATCTCCTGTCGCGCGCCGGCGCACTGCGATATCTCGAGCTGACGGCCGACCCGACGCTGCCCGCCGATTACGCGTTGTTCCCAAAAAACGCCCGCAAACTGGGGCTTCGCATTTATCAGCTCGTGCCGGCGGTCGCGATCCAGGATCACCTGCGCCCAGCAGAACAGGGCGGACGGACCTTCGCTACCGCTATGAGCGGCGGCGGCGCGGCCCCGACGCGTCGCCGAAGTCCGCTCGGCAAGATTTTGCATGAGGGCGCGCGCCTTGTCGGGCAAATCGCCGAACTGAAAGAGGCGATCTATTTGAAGACCTTCCTGAGACCGGAGACGACGACGGTCGGAATCGGTTAGATCGCACCGGCGCTGCGACCGATGTCGAAGCGTCGCCTGGAACGAAAAGGCAGGATTTGCCGACGCCGGGGGAAAGCCCGGCAATGCCTCGCGACAAAAGCCGTCGTAAGCGTCAGCCGCTGATATTGAAACTCGCCAACGCCGCCATGTTGACGATGTCGGAATCCTTCGCTCCCAGGGAGACAATCTGGACAGGCTTCTCGAGCCCGACGATCAAGGGACCAAGAACCATCGCGCCGCCCAGTTCCTGCAGCATGCGGGTCGAGATCGCGGCGGAGTGAAAAGCCGGCATAACAAGAACATTCGCGGTGTCGGTCAACCGGCAGAACGGATAAGCGGCCATCAACTCCTTGTTCAGAGCGACATCGGCTCCCATCTCGCCGTCGTACTCGAAATCGACGCGCCTTGAATCGAGTATGCGCACTGCCTCCTGAGCCCTCAGGGCGCGCTCGCCGATGGGGTGTCCGAAGTTTGAGAACGCCAGCATGGCGACGCGCGGCTCATACCCCAGGCGCCGCGCGACGCCGGCCGCCTCGATGGCGATCTCCGCCAGGTCTTCGGCGTTCGGCACCTCAGTGATGGACGTGTCGGCGACCAGGACCGGCCGCCCGCGCGAAATGATTATCGAGACTCCGACGACCCGGTGGCCGGGCTTGTCGTCGATCACGCGCCGGATTTCTTCGAGCGCGATCGAGAAGTTGCGGGTCACGCCAGTCACCATCGCGTCGGCGTCGCCCTGCGCCACCATCGCGGCGGCGAAGGAGTTCCGATCCTGATTGATCAGGCGCTGGCAATCGCGCAGCAGGTAGCCTTTCCGTTGCAGCTTCTCGTAAAGGAAGTGCGCGTAGACCGCGTTCCGGTGCGAAAGGCGGGCGTTGTGCACCTCGATGCCCTTGTCCACGAGGTCCAGTCCGGAAGCCTCCGCGACGGCCTGCACGCGATCCTCGCGACCGACCAGGATCGCCGCGCCGAGGCCCTGGTTGACGAACGAATAGGCCGCGCGAATGACCTGCTCTTCTTCGCCCTCCGCGAAAACAACCCGCTTCGATGTCCTGCGGACGCGATCGATGATGCGCTGCATAGCGCCGGCGATCGGATCGCGCCGGGCGGACAACTGCGCCTTGTAGGCCGCCAGGTCGACGATGGGACGCCGGGCGACGCCGGACGCCATCGCGGCCTTCGCCACCGCAATCGGAACGACATGGATCAGCCGCGGGTCGAACGGAACCGGGATGATGTAATCGCGCCCGAAGCGCGGGCGAGCGCCCCGGTACGCCGCGGCCACGTCGTCGGGCACGTCTTCCCGGGCTAGTTCCGCGAGCGCCTTGGTCGCGGCGATCTTCATCTCCATGTTGATCGTTTTCGCGCGCACGTCGAGCGCGCCGCGGAAGATGTAAGGAAAGCCAAGGACGTTGTTGACCTGGTTGGGATAGTCGGAGCGGCCGGTCGCGATGATGACGTCGTCGCGCGCCTTTTGCGCTTCCTCAGGCGTGATTTCCGGATCCGGGTTCGCCATCGCGAAGATGATCGGATTCGGCGCCATCGACTTGACCATCTCGGGCGTCAGCGCGCCCTTGGCGGACAGGCCGAAGAAAATGTCGGCCCCCGCCATCGCCTCATCGAGCGTCCGGAGCGGCGTATCGACGGAATGAGCGGATTTCCATTGGTTCATGCCCTCCTGCCGGCCGCGATAGACGACTCCCTTGGTGTCGCACAAGATGACGTTTCTCGGCTCGAAGCCCATCGCCTTGATGAGGTCGAGGCAGGCGATTCCGGCCGCGCCGGCGCCGTTGCAAACAAGCCGCGTCGTCCTGACGTCGCGCCCGGTCAGGTGGATCGCGTTGATCATGCCCGCAGCGGCGATAATGGCGGTGCCATGCTGGTCGTCGTGAAAGACGGGGATGTCCATCATCTCGCGGAGGCGCTCCTCGATGTAGAAGCACTCGGGCGCCTTGATGTCCTCGAGATTGATCCCGCCGAATGACGGACCGAGATACTTGACCGCATTGACGAACTCGTCTGGGTCCTCGGTCTCGATCTCGAGATCGATCGAGTCGACGTCGGCGAAGCGCTTGAACAGCACCGCCTTGCCCTCCATCACCGGCTTCGACGCCAGCGCGCCAAGGTTCCCGAGGCCGAGGATCGCGGTTCCGTTGGTGATCACCGCCACCATGTTACCGCGGGCAGTGTAGTCGTAGACGGTGGAAGGATCGGCGGCGATCGCCTTGACCGGAACGGCCACTCCCGGCGAGTACGCCAGCGACAGGTCGCGCTGCGTCGCCATCGGCTTGGTCGGTACGATCTCGAGTTTGCCCGGACGCCCGCGGGAATGGAATTGCAGCGCTTCCTGGTCGGTGATCGAGGGGCGTTTTGCAGGTCCGTCGGCTTTCGACGTCATCGTGAATGTCCTGGTCCCTATTCAGTAGGCGGCTGCGTCGCGGGCGCAGAGAACGACCTGTGCCTGAGCCGGTCCCGCCCCTCGATGTTGCGCGCGAAGGCTTTACCCGGATGCCGGGGCCTTGTCACCGCCTGTCAACCGGACCGAGCGCGGTTTCCGCGTGCCGCGCAGCCTTCCCGTTCCGAGCCCATTTTGCGCCTTTTCAATGACTTGCGGCGGATTTTCCGGGCGGTTGCACCTCCCACGGGGGGGGGCCCCCGAAGCGCCCAGCCCCTCTGCTATCCCCGCGACAACGGGGATCGAGAGCCTCGCCGGCCGCCCGCGCGCCCGATCGCCAGATTGGGACCCTCGCCGCAATGGATGCCCGCGTTCGCGGGCATGACAAAACGTAGGGACTTACGCCGGTTCGCGCCCCTTCCCATGACGACAGGCAATGCCCGGCCGCGCAATTTCCATTTCTTTCCGTTTCTTTCCAAAGGCTGCAATTTCCTTCCAAACCGGCTTCCAAAAATTTCCATCGCTTTCCAAAAGTTGCAAAAAATTTCCGCGGATCGTGACTTATCAATGGGTTACGGACGAGTGAAAGGAAAAAGGTAACTGCCAAGCTGGGGTGAGTCCGAAAAGCCACACCGGACGGACGATTGATTGCGGCGCTGCGATTTTTCGAGACAGGGGCGCGGACTTCTGACTCAAGGGTGGAATGGTCCTTCCGCCCGAAGTCGTGGAGCTGATCGACTCGCTCAGACGCGAGATCGAGGCGCTTCGGGCCGAGAACGCCGAGCTTCGGCGACGTCTGGGCTTGGACAGCTCCAACAGTTCCAAGCCGCCGTCGAGCGACGGGCTGAAGAAGAAGCCTCGGGTCTTGAAGAGCCTGCGCACGCGCTCGGGCAAGCCGAGCGGAGGCCAGAAAGGCCATCGCGGCGACACGCTGCGTCAGGTCGCCGAACCCGACGCGATCGTCGAGCACGCGGCCGAGGTATGCGAGCATTGCCGGGCGCTGCTTCTGGCGGATTCGAAGATCGGCGAGGAGAAGCGGCAGGTCTTCGATCTTCCGGAGAAGCCGCTGATCGTGACCGAGCACCGCGCGGCGATCCACGATTGCCCGGCTTGCGGCCTGAGGACGCGCGCCGGGTTCCCCGAGGGCGTCGTTTCGCCGGCCCAGTATGGCGAGCGCGTCAAGGCGGCGGCCGTCTATCTCAACGCCCAGCAGCTCGTGCCCGAGGAACGAACCGCGCAGGTCCTGCAGGACCTGTTCGGGGCGGCGGCGGCCTGCGGCGCGAGCGTGGCGGCCTGGGTACGCCGCAAGGCCGAGGCGCTGGCGCCGGTCCACCGCGGCATCGGCGCATGCGTGGCGGGAGCGCCGGTGCGCTGCCTCGACGAAACGGGCTTGCGCATCGCCGGCGCCACCCGCTGGCTGCACACCGCCTCGACCCTGACCCACACGTTCTATCGCGCCGGCGAGCCCCGCTCGGCCGTGCCCGAGTTCGAGGGCGGCGTCGTGGTCCACGACCACTGGCGCGCCTATTTGAGCCTCGAAACCGTCGATCACGCCTTCTGCAACGCCCATCTCCTGCGCGAGCTTCAGGCGGTTTGCGAACTCGACAAGGAGCCCTGGGCCGAGGCCCTGCGCGCGACGCTTCTCGACGCCGACGAGGCCGTGCGAACGGCCAAAGCGCAGGGCGCCTCGGCACTCCCCGCCGAAACCATCAAGGCGTTCGAGGACCGCTATTGGGCCGCCGTCCGGGAAGGCCTCGCCCTGCACAGGAGCCTGCCCGGCCTTCGATCCCTCGACCAACCCGAAAAAGCGCAAGAAGCAGCGGCCCGCTCACAATCTCCTCATCCGGTTCAAGACCTTCAAGGAGGCGACCCTCAGGTTCCTCACCGACTTCACCGTTCCCTTCACCAACAACCTTGCCGAACAAGATTTGAGGATGATGAAGGTGAAGATCAAAATCTCGGGCGGCTTCCGAACCCTGCAAGGCGCCGTCGACTTCGCAAGCCTGCGCTCCGTGATCTCGTCGGCCAGAAAGCAGGGCCTCAACATCCGCAAAGCCCTGACCCTCGGCCCAGAACCTCTCGCCGCCGAACTGAAGCTCTGACACCGGGCTTCCCTTCCACTCCCATTCGAAGCAGAACCAATCCATCCGCCGCCCCAGTGGCGAGAAATGCTCAACACGACAGCCGGCTTGGCAGTTACGGAAAAAGCACTTGCCAAGGAAGGGGGCGCCGATGAGTCGTCATCGCGAGGAGCCGAAGGGGGACGCGGCGATCCAGGGGAACGAGGGGCGCCCGACGTTCCCCTGGATCGCCACGCCGCCAAAGCCCGTCGAAAGACGGGCGTCTTTCGACACCCTTCGGCGGCTCGCGATGACGGCCGGGGCCGCCGACCTCCAGATGCAGCGCCGCAACGAGCCTCCCGCGCCCCGCGCTACTGCGCCGGCTGGAGAGGCTTTGACGGTCTCGGGCGCACGGGCTGCGGACACTCCGAAACTCGCTCGACGCTCTTATAGCGTTAGCTGTTGGTACGGTAAGCGCCTTGGCCGAGCGCTGCGCGCATCCAGCTGTGTGGATTTGGTTCTGCGGAGGTTTCGAGAGCGCGGCGCCAACCCAGATAGTTGGGCAGGTTCGTGGTCGCGACGCCGTGGAAGCGGCGCAACCACTCCTTGAGACGCGAATGGTAGGTGTTGACGTTGTTGATGTGGATTTCGGGCTCCCCGGGCAGCGGCTTTCCCGGGGCGGGAACGACGCGGACGGGAATTTTGGCGCGCCGGGCGAAAGCGCACAAAGGTCGGCCGCCGTCGCAGACGAGCAGGTTTGCCGGCGACATGGCGCTCGAGAGCGCTTGGGTTATGCACGCAGCCGTGTCCTCGGGCAGGACGGCGTCGATCGTGGCGCCGGAACGGTCGCGGGCCACGAGAACGGGGATATTGTCGGAAAAGGCGCCCGGATGTCTCGCCTTGCCGCCGCGTTTGCGGGCTTTGCGCGCCAGACCGGAGCGCCGGCCTTTGAACGATTCGAGAATGAAGGTTTCGTCCGCTTCCACAACCCCCCGCAACGTCTGCGGCTTGTCGAGCGCCGGGGCGCTCAGGAACCGATGCCGCCAACGATAGGCCGTGGTCGGGTGGACGCCGCAGCGCTCGGCCGCCTTGGCGAGGCTGACGCTCTCGATCATCGCCTGCGCCTGGTCGAGCCAGCGATCCTTCTTGCGCAACCGAGCCATCGCCGTCCCGGTCGCGGCGTTGAAGGTGCGCCCGCACGCCTTGCAGCGATACCTCGGCAAGCCGTGCGACCGACCCCAGCCGACAATCTCATCGGCGCCGCAATGCGCGCAGCCGAGACGCTCAACCTTGTCCTCGCCGATCGTCGCCAACACGTCCCGCTCGATCCCCAAAGCCTTTCGCCGTTCCCCCTTTCCGGTCGACAACGCCGCCTCCGGCCGAGCCTCGGCAGACGGCGGCGCGCCGACATCACCGGATCGCCGCGCAAACTCCCCAAGTTCGATGAGCGTCAGCGCCATCTGCTCGTCGCTCAACCGCCCTATCCCCGAAAGCCAGCCGGCAAACTCTGCCGCATCCATCGCTAAACCCTCCGCCCCGAACCGTCCCCCCATCCTTTACCACGTACCAACAATTAACGCTATAAGAGCCTCGCTCGATATTCTGCTGATCACTATGTAGTTAGCACATAAGCAGAACACAGTCAATTAATGTCTGAAATACAGAATTTGAACCGGGCGAAAGGCTGCGTCCCCTCCGCGATCGCGGCGTTGCTCGTCCTCGATCGGCGGTACGGCAGGGTTCGACCCGTTCCCTACGTTCCCGGTCGGCGCCTGGTACGGCAGGAATGCGCACATGAGCGGCCCTTCCGTTGAACCAAGCAGACTGGCGCTGGCATTTGAGCTAGTGTGTCGACTGCAAGAGGGGCGCGATGAGCGAGACCCGCAAGCTCGCGGCGATCCTGGTCGCCGATGTAGTCGGCTACAGCCGGCTCGCCGGCGCAGACGAGGACCGCACGCTCGCGCGTCTTCGCGGCCTTCGCAGCGATCTGATCGACCCGGCCATCACCGCCCATCACGGCCGCATCGTCAAGCGCACCGGTGACGGGAGCATTGTCGAGTTTCGCAGCGTGGTCGACGCCGTGCGCTGCGCGATCGAGGTGCAAAACGGGCTCAAGGAGCGAAACGCCGGCGTGCCCGGGGACCGCAGGATCGAGTTTCGCGTCGGGATTCACGTGGGCGACGTCGTCGAGGAGAGCGACGGCGACCTCATGGGCGACGGCGTCAATATCGCCGCGCGACTGGAAGGCGTCGCGAAGCCGGGGGCAATCTGTCTTTCCGAGCAAGCCTATTGGCAAGTCAAGTCGCGGCTCGACCTCAAGGTCACTGACCTCGGCGCCACGCAGCTCAAAAATATCGCCGAGCCGGTGCGGGTCTATTCCGTCGAGCCCGGCGTCCCGGCTGGATCAGGAACCGCAGATGCGGCGAAAGCTGCGGCCGTGAAGGGACCGGCGAGATTGATGGGGATTGGCGTCGTCCTCGCCGCCCTACTGCTCCTTGGGGCCGCCGGCGCCGCGATCTGGCGGCTCGCGAGCGGATCGCGGTCCGCCGCGCCGGTCGCCGAGCAAGCGGCTACCGCTCAGCCAGCCAAGTCGATCCCCGAGCTTTCGATCGTCGTCCTGCCCTTCGCCAACCTGTCGAACGACTCCGCGCAGGACTATTTCGCCGACGGAATCACCCAGAACCTCACCAATGATCTGTCGCGCATCGGCGGCCTTTTTACCATCTCGCCGAACACGGCTTTAGCTTACAAAAGGAAGGGCGTAGACGACCCGGAGATCGGCAAGGAGCTCGGCGTCCGTTACATTCTCGAGGGCTCGGTCCAGCGCGACCAGCAGCGCGTCCGCGTGATCGCGCAGCTGACGGATGCGGAAACCGGCCGCCAGATCTGGGGGGACACGTTCGAAAAGCCGATCTCCGATCTGCTGGACCTTCAGGACGAGATCGTCGCCCAATTGGCGAATACCTTGGGGTGGAAGCTGATCGCGGATGTCGCCGCGCGCGCCGAGCGCAAACCGAATCCGGATTCGACCGATCTCCTCCTTCAAGGTTATGCCTGGTCCAATAAGGGACAAACGCCCGAAAACCTCGCCAAGGCGCGCGAATACTTTCAACGCGCGCTTGACGCCGACCCGAACAATCTGACGGCGCTCATGGAGATTGCAGACGTCGACTTGACGATGGTCGCCAACTACCAGGCAGTCGACCGGGCGGCAAAACTCGCCTCCGCCGAGGCGGCGGCGACCAAAGTGCTGGCGTCGCGACCCGACGACGCCGGGGCGCACAGGCTCCTGGGGGCTGTGGAGATCCAAACCAACCGCGGCGCCGAGGGCATCGCCCAGCTTGAGCGGGCTGTGGCGCTCGATCCCAATTCTCCCTACGCTCACGCGAGCCTTGGGTTCGCCATGATGGTCAACGGCCGCGCCGACGAAGCCGACCCACACTTCAAGGAGGCGTTTCGACTTTCGCCGCGCGACCCCTTCGCCTTTGCGTGGGTCGCCACCGAAGCCGCCGCCAAGCTCTATTCCGGCGCCGACGAGGAGGCGGCCGCGCTTAGCCGCCGATCCATCGAGCTTAACCGCAACTACCCGATTTCGCACCTCGCCCTGGCTGCGGCGTTGCAGCGGCTCGGAGACACGGAGGAGGCGCGGAAGGAGGCTGAGATCGGGCTTCAGCTCAATCCGAAGTTCACCATCCGCCTCTTTCGCGCCGGCGCGCAGAGCGACAACCCGGTCTTTCTGAAGCAGCGCGAGCGCGTCATCGAAGCCTGGCGCGCGGCGGGAATTCCGGAGGGATAAGCCATCTCTCCGACGGTCTAGCGTGGAACCCTTTCGCGTCGGTCGATCGCCGGACCACTGGGAACGTCCGCTACGTGCCCTGAAATCTATTTCGGGCTCGCACTGGAGTGCCAGCTTTCGTCCAGACTCCAATCCTTCCCGTGGCGACGCCCGTAGGCGCGCTTTCCGCCCATTTGCGCCGTGGCTCGCGGGCGTCCGCCGCGTCCGACGACACTCGCTTGAACTCCCGCTGGTTGCCTTCCATATAAAGACATGTTTATATGATTATGCAGTTTCAACCCTGACCGAGGCCAATGAGCGCGTCCCTCGACCCCATCTTCGACACAGCCTTTGCGCACCGGCAGGACGCCGCCGAGGCGCTGCGCGACGCAGCCGAGCAGCGCGTTCTGATTCTCGATGGGGCGATGGGCACGCAAATCCAGGGGCTCGGCTTCACCGAGAGCCATTTCCGCGGCGAACGCTTCCTGTCGTGCGAATGCCATCTGCAGGGCAACAACGACCTTCTGACGCTGACCCAGCCGCAAGCGATCGAAGACATCCATTTCGCCTACGCCATGGCGGGCGCGGACATTCTGGAAACCAACACGTTTTCCTCGACCGCGATCGCCCAGGCCGACTATGGCATGCAGGATGCGGTCTACGATCTCAACCGCGACGGCGCGCGCCTTGCCCGGCGCGCCGCGATCAAGGCGGAGCGGACGGACGGCCGGCGCCGTTTTGTCGCCGGCGCGCTTGGGCCGACCAACCGCACGGCCTCCCTGTCGCCCGACGTCAACAACCCCGGCTTCCGGGCGGTCACATTCGACGATTTGCGCGTCGCCTATGCCGAGCAGATCCGCGGACTGATCGACGGCGGCGCCGACCTCATTTTGATCGAAACCATCTTCGACACGCTGAACGCCAAGGCCGCCATTTTCGCCTGCGAGGAGGTGTTCGCCGAGCGGGCCTCACGCCTGCCAATCATGATCTCCGGGACCATCACCGACCGCTCCGGGCGCACGCTGTCCGGCCAGACGCCGACCGCTTTCTGGCATTCGGTGCGGCACGCCAAACCCTTCACCATTGGCCTCAACTGCGCGCTCGGCGCGAGCGCCATGCGCGAGCATCTCGAAGAGATCGCCGCCGCCGCCGATACGTTCGTCTGCGCCTACCCCAACGCCGGTCTCCCCAACGCGTTTGGCCAATATGACGAAAGCCCCGAGGCGATGGCCGCAGAGATTGGCGGCTTCGCCCGCGACGGTCTCGTCAACATCGTCGGCGGCTGCTGCGGCTCGACGCCCGACCACATCCGCGCGATCGCCGAGGCGGTCCGCAACGTCAGGCCGCGCGAAATCCCGACGATCGCGCCGTTGATGCGCCTTTCCGGCCTCGAACCGTTCACGCTCACCGCCGACATCCCCTTCGTCAACATCGGGGAGCGGACGAACGTCACGGGCTCGGCGAAGTTCCGCAAGCTGATCACGGCCGGCGATTTCGCCGGCGCGCTCGCCGTCGCCCGCGATCAGGTGGTGGCCGGCGCGCAGATCATCGATGTCAACATGGACGAGGGGCTCATCGACTCCGAGGCGGCGATGATCGAGTTCCTGAATCTCGTCGCCTCCGAGCCGGACATCGCCCGCGTGCCGGTGATGGTCGATTCGTCGAAATTCTCGATCATCGAGGCGGGCCTGAAGCGCCTGCAGGGCAAGAGCCTGGTCAACTCGATCTCGATGAAAGAGGGCGAGGAAGCGTTCTTGCGCCACGCGAGCCTGGTGCGCCGCTACGGCGCGGCCGTCGTGGTGATGGCGTTCGACGAGCAGGGTCAGGCGGACACGCTCGAGCGCAAGGTCTCGATCTGCGCGCGCGCCTACAAGCTGCTCACCGAAAAAGCCGGCTTCCCGCCGGAGGACATCGTCTTCGACCCCAACGTCTTTGCGGTCGCGACGGGAATCGAGGAGCACAACGGCTACGGCGTCGCCTTCATCGAAGCGGCCCGAATAATCCGCGCGACCCTACCCCACGCCCATATCTCCGGCGGGGTGTCGAACCTGTCGTTCTCGTTCCGCGGCAACGAGCCGGTGCGCGAGGCGATGCACGCCGTGTTCCTCTACCACGCCATCCAGGCCGGAATGGACATGGGCATCGTCAACGCCGGCCAGCTCGCTGTCTATGACGAGATTGATCCGGAGCTCCGCGAAGCCTGCGAGGACGTGGTGCTGAACCGCCGCGCGGACGGAACGGAACGCCTGCTGACGATCGCCGAGCGCTACCGCGGCGCGGCAGGCAAGGAAGCCAAGGCGCAGGATCTCGCGTGGCGCGAGGAACCGGTCGAGAAACGCATCGCCCACGCGCTCGTCAATGGGTTCACGGAGTTCATCGAAGCCGACACCGAGGAGGCGCGGCTTCAGGCCAAGCGACCGCTCGACGTCATCGAGGGCCCGCTGATGGCAGGCATGAACCACGTCGGCGACCTGTTCGGCGCCGGAAAGATGTTCCTGCCGCAGGTGGTGAAGTCGGCGCGTGTGATGAAGCAGGCCGTCGCCAAGCTCCTGCCCTACATGGAGGCGGAGAAGGCGAGCAGCGGGGCGCGCCAGACCGCCGGCACGATCGTCCTTGCGACCGTCAAGGGCGACGTGCACGACATCGGCAAGAACATCGTCGGCGTCGTGCTGGCCTGCAACAATTACGAGATCATCGACCTCGGCGTGATGACGCCGGCCTCGAAGATCCTCGCCGTCGCGCGCGAAAAAAAGGCGGACGCGATCGGGCTTTCGGGGCTTATCACCCCCTCGCTCGACGAGATGGTCCATGTCGCGGCCGAGATGGAGCGCGAGGGTTTCGACATCCCGCTGCTGATCGGCGGGGCGACGACGAGCCGCGTCCACACCGCGGTCAAGATCCACCCGCGCTACGCCCGCTCGCAGGCGGTGCATGTCAACGACGCGAGCCGGGCGGTCGGCGTCGTGTCCTCGCTTCTCTCGAAGGAGACGCGTGCGTCCACGATCGAAGCGATCCGGGCCGAGTACCGCAAGGTGACTGCGGCGCATGAGCGGAGCGAAGCGGACAAGACGCGGGTGCCGCTCGCCAAGGCTCGCGCAAACGCGATGGCGATCAATTGGAATGCCTACCGGCCGACGAAGCCAAGCTTCCTCGGAACGCGTGTGTTCGACCATTACGACCTTGCTGAACTCTCCCGCCACATCGACTGGACGCCGTTCTTCCAGACCTGGGAGCTCAAGGGACGCTATCCCGCGATCCTCGACGATCCCGAACAGGGCGCGGCGGCGAAAGCGCTGTTCGCCGACGCGCAGGCGATGCTCAAGCGTATCCTTGCCGAGAACTGGCTTCAGCCCAAAGCGGTCGTCGGCTTCTGGCCGGCGGCGCGGGAGGGCGACGACATCGCGCTTTTTGCCGACGACGAGCGCAAGACAAGGATCGCCACGTTCCATACGCTCCGCCAGCAGCTCGGGAGACGCGACGGAAAACCCAATGTAGCGCTCGCCGATTTCGTCGGCCCGCACGACTATGTCGGCGGTTTCGTGGTCACGGCGGGGGTCGAGGACCAGGTGATCGCGAGGGGTTTCGAGCGCGCCAACGACGACTATTCCTCGATCCTCGTCAAGGCGCTCGCCGACAGGTTGGCGGAAGCCTTCGCCGAGGCGATGCACGCCCGCGTTCGGCGCGAACTCTGGGGCT
This sequence comes from uncultured Alphaproteobacteria bacterium, assembly GCA_963822215.1. Classification (GTDB taxonomy): domain Bacteria; phylum Pseudomonadota; class Alphaproteobacteria; order Rhizobiales; family Beijerinckiaceae; genus Roseiarcus. Next base: position 166,795 of record CAWGGX010000009.1, on the reverse strand, counting down.
ACGCCCCCGACGAGGCCTTCGCGCCGGGGGAACTGATCGCCGAGCCCTATCGCGGCGTCCGGCCCGCACCCGGCTATCCGGCGCAGCCCGACCATACCGAGAAGGCGACCCTGTTCCGCCTGCTCGACGCCGAGCGCGCGATCGGGGTCAGGCTCACCGAGAGCTTCGCCATGTGGCCGGCGTCCTCGGTCTCCGGGCTCTACATCGCCCACCCCGACGCGCATTACTTCGGCGTCGCCAAGGTCGAGCGCGACCAGGTCGAGGATTACGCCGCCCGCAAGGGGATGGCGGTTCAGGAGGTCGAACGCTGGCTCGGCCCGGTGCTGAACTATGTTCCGGTCCGGGCGGCGGCGGCGGAATAAATTCCCTTCGCCCCGCTTGCGGGGAGAAGGTGGCCGCGCGCCGGCCGGATGAGGGGCCACGCAGGCCTCCCAGGAAAAGTCGGCGCCGCCCCTCACCCTTGCCCTCTCCCCACAAGCGGCGCGAGCGGATCGGTTAGCGCCGTTTATCGACCGGCGCCAACGATTCCAGAGGCTTGGGACCCGCCTTAGCGGCGGCTTCGTCCGCCCCTCGGGGGGGCTTGACATAGGCTTAGGGATATTCTAGGAATATCCTCAAAGGAGCCGCTCATGCCGCGCGCCGTTGTTGGACGATGGGGAAAGAACCTGGCGATCCGCTTTCCCGCCGAAGTCGCCGAAGCCGCGCGCCTCAACGAGGGCGAGCGGGTGGAAATCGCCGCATCGGGCGACGAGGTCGTGATCCGCAAGCTGCCAGCCGAGGCGGCTCTTGAAGCGATGTTTGCCGGCAAGCCGCCGGAGGACTGGCGAGCGCTTTACCGCGACGCCCTCGATTGGGGCCCCGACTTCGGCCGCGAACGCATCGAGGAATGAGCGCGGCGGAATACTGGCCCGAGGCTGGCGAACTCGTCTGGACCGACTTCGATCCGACGCTCGGCCGCGAGCAGGCCGGACGCCGGCCCGCGCTGGTCGTATCGCCGGCGGCTTTCGTCAGAAATACCGGCTTCGTGCTCGTTTGTCCGATCACGTCGCGTGTCCGGCCTTTCCCTACCAGCGTCGTGCTGCCTGACGGTCTGCCGATCGCCGGCGAAATCCTGCTGAGCCACCTGCGAAGCCTCGACGCGCTCGCCCGGCCAATCCGACCTGTCGGCGCGACGGTCCCGCTGGAGACGGCTGCAGAGGTCCGGGCAAAGCTCGCGGCGCTGATCGTGATCTGAAACGCCTTCAGCACGCCCCGGGCGCCGAACTTTGCGGGGTCGCCGTCCTCCGCGACGCGCGCGTAGCGGCGACGACGCCGACGATCGCGGCGGCGAAACCCGCGGCGGCGCCGACACCGATCGCCCATCGCGGCCCGAAGGCGTCGGCGATCCAGCCGACGATCGGCGCGCCGATCGGCGTCCCGCCGAGCGCGACGCCGACGCGCAACGCGATCACCCGCCCGCGCATGGACGGCTCGGTCGAAAGCTGCATCAGGCTGTTCGACACATTGGTGACGGTCAGCGCCGCGACGCCGATGACGGCGAGTGCGGCGGCGAAGACCCAGTACACCGGCGCCAGCGCGCCGAGCGCGCAGCCGAGCCCGAACACGGCCGAGCCGACCGTGAGCGCGCCGAACTGCGGCCGGTCCCGCCCGGCGGAGATGAGCGCGCCCGCCACGGTCCCGACCGCCATGCTCGACGACAGGAGGCCGTAGCCGAAGGCGTCGGCGTGGAAGACGCCGACCGCCATTGTTGCGATGAAGATCGAAAAGTTCAGTCCGAAGGTCCCGATCAGGAACAGCATAGCGAGGATCGCCAGGAGGTCCGGGCGGGATCCGACGTAGCGCAGCCCTTCGGCGAAACTGCCCTTGGCGCGGCGCGCCCGGGCGATGGGATGAAGCTCCGGCAAGCGCAAGGCGCCGAGCGAGACGAGCACCGCGCCGAACGAGGCGCCGTTGATCAGGAAGGCCCAGCCGGAACCGAAGGCGGCGATGATCAGGCCGGAGACGGCCGGCCCGATCATCCGCGCCGCGTTGAACGAGGTCGAGTTCAGCGCCACGGCGTTCGACAGGTCCGCGTCGCCGACCAGCTCCCCGACGAAGGTCTGGCGCGCCGGGGCGTCGAACGCCGCCGCCGTGCCGAACAGGAAGGCGAAGACATAGACATGCCACAGCTGGACGAGGCCGGCGACGGTCAGGAGCCCGAGCCCCGCCGCGAGCGCCCCCATGGTCGCCTGCGTGGCCTTGAGCAGCTTCCGCTGGTTCAGGCGGTCGGCCGCCGATCCGGTCCACGGCAGGAACAGAAGCTGCGGCCCGAACTGCAGCGCCATCACCGCCCCGACGGCCGAGGCGTTGTGATGGGTGGGCCCGGTCAGGACCAGCCAGGCCTGCGCCGTGCGCTGAACCCAGGTGCCGACATTGGAGACAAAAGCGCCGGCGGCCCAGACCCGGTAATTGAAACTGCGCAGCGAACGGAAGACGCCGGCGCCCGTCGCGGTCATGGGCGCTGCGGCGCATTGCCGCCATTGAACCGTCCGAAATGCCGTGCGGAAAAGAGCGCCATCGCCAGCGCGCCGATCGCGAGCGCCGCGGCGTCGGCCAGGTTTTTGAGATCGAAATCGCCGACCTGACAGACGAGCAGGTAGCCGACCGCCAGGTTGAGGAAGCCCCACAGCGCATTGAGGGTCGACGACGACAGCCCCTGCCCCGGCGGATCGGCGAACGGCGTCTGAAACGGCCGCCCGCTCACACCGGCGACGAGGTGGGGGACGGCGTTGAGCAGAAAGGCGCCGCCAAAGAGATAGGAAACCAAATGCAGCCACGACATATCAGCCGCCCTCCATGAAGCGGGCCCATGATCGTCCCATTGTTCGCGCCGAAGCCTCTAGCAGATCGGCAGTTCAACTGCAAAGGTAATCTTATCAGTTCAGCTACGTATGGACCCGCTCGGCAGCGCCTGCGTCGCGCGCTTTCCGCTGACGGCGCACCGGTCGCGGCGACAAACGGCGAGGACGACCTGCCGAGCGCAATGCGAGGCCATGCGAGCCGGCCCGTCGGGGTCGGCCGACGATTTACCGGGTTCCCGCCTGGACGTCCCTGTGGGGGATGATTTCAGGTCCGGTCCTCGACCGTCATCGCGAGCGACTCCCGGGTCAAAGAGCCCGGGGGGAAGCAATCCAGCAGAACGTCGGGCGCTCTACGATCCCGTGGATTGCTCTTATGTCCTTCGTCAAGGGGTCGGACGCACCCTCCCGTTTCCGCTTCAGGGGTGGGCGGAGTGATGGCGTTGGATGATTGCGCAGAGGTGGGGGCGAGGCCTGTTGGACGTCGGTGATCAAGCTCTAATACGCGTATTTGTTCCGCATGTCCGAGTTTCGTCCGGGGCTGCTCCACGTCTTCGTACGGGCGTCGATGCGTCGATCGGCCACTTGCAATCCTCGGGAGTTCCCCTGCCGCGGCTTCACCCCCGCCGCTGCGCAATGTTTGTTGCATCCGTCTGCCGTATCCCTCCTCGGTCTGTGTGGGGTCAGTCGACGCGATGGCGCGCCGCCCGCGATGGCGCGGGATCGCATGAAGCCGCTCGCGAAGCGCGCTCCCAAATTGCGCTGTAGCGAGCGAGCGGCTTCATGCGACGGCTTGCTCCTGCTCAAGCGCGCGATGGATCGCCCAGATGAAGCCGGCGAGTTCGCGCGCGACCGCCGTGACGGCGACGCTCTTCGTCTTGCCTTTGCGCATCAGCGCCCGGTAGCGCGCGGTGAGCCGCATCTGCGCCTTCCAGGCGATCCGCCGCGCCGCCGGCGGCGCCGCCTCGACCCGGGCGAGCTTGGCCTGACCGATGCGCGCAGGAAAGCGATGGCGCCAAGCGCTCTCGATCAGGGTTTTGCGCGCCCGGCCGTTGCCGGCCTTGGTGATGCCGAAGCGCCTGACTCGGTCGCCGGTTGAGGACTCCGAGGGCACGAGCCCCAGCCAGGCCATCAACTCGCGCGGCGTCCGAAAGCGCCCGAGGTCGCCGACTTCGGCCAGAATCGCCGTCGCCGCGACGAGGTCGATCCCGCGCATCGCCATCAGCGCCGTGACCATCGGCGCCAGCGACCAATCGGGAACCGCCTCCTCGATCGCCTTCTCCAGCCGGGCGATGCGCGCCTTCGCCTCGTCCATCGCGGCCACCTGCTCCTCGAAGGCGATGCGCTGCTCGAGATGGGCGAAAGCTTGGCTCGCCAGCCACTTCCGGTGCGCGCCGCCCCATGTCTTCTTACCGGGATAGACGCGTCCGAGACGCAAAAGGAAGGCGCCGGTCTGCTGGCGCTTGATCCTGAGGTCGAAGGCGGCCGTCGAGCGCGCCCGCACCAGATCGCGCATCGCCTCGTGCCGCTCGTCCGGCGTCCACACGGCGGTGAGCTCGCCGGCCCGCAGCAAGCGCGCCAGATTCAAGGCGTCGCGGCGATTGGTCTTCACCCGATCGCCCGGCTTGCGCGGAATGAGCGAGGGCGCGACCACCCGGCACGCATGCCCAAGCTCGCCGATCAGCCGATAAAGACCGTAGCCGGTCGGCCCCGCCTCGTAACAGAACGTCAGCTTGTCGTGCTTGCCAGACAGGCGGCGGACCAGCTTCGTCACCGCAGCCTCGTTCGCCTCGATCTCCCCGAGAAACCTCGCCTCGGCCGCGCCTCCGCCGTCAGCCAACCCTACCGCGATACTCGACTTCGACACGTCCATGCCGACGAAAACTTCGCTATAATCTTTCATGGCTCGTCCTCCTTGCGTGAGGCTCCGCCCGGCCTATCCGGGCAACCCTCGCAACGCGCATCGAGGGCGAGCCGCCGCCTCAGCGCAAGGACATACAGTCTTCGGAGCTCACGCTCCTCGCAATGACGGACATGACCTAAGCAGAGTTTGTTAGGCTGGCTAACGGAGCAAGCGAGACAAACTCACCACAAAGAGCACGGAGAACCACGAAGGCGCACTAAGAGCCTTGTCGTTCCTTGTGCCCTTTGCGGTGAACGTTGAGCTCTAACTTGGTCCATTCGTTGGACTGGCTAAAAAACTCTGCTTAGCCTTATTTCATCTCGCTCTAAAAGCCGGGACGGCGAGCATGGAATCTTCTAAAAGTATTCCAATCCGGAGCAGGTCACGGCGCGCGCTGGACGACGGCGGTGCGCAAGGAGCGGCCATAGAGGACGGCGTCGCGAGGGGGTCAGACCGACCCAGACGACGGCGAAGAAAAAAGCGGAGACGAGGGGGCAAAGTGAATTAGAATCGAAGCGCCCTCGTCATTGCGAGCAAAGCGAAGCAATCCAGCAGAACGTCGGGCGCCCACGATCTCCTGGATTGCTTCGTCGCTTCGCTCCTCGCAATGACGATTCAGTGTGGTCGAAGACCGCTCTGAGAGGCCGGGTGTTGCCCCGGCCTCTGCAATGCTACTTCTTGGACGAGCTTTTTGCGTGAGCCTCATCTGAGGCTGCGCCGGCAGCCTTTGAGTGCTTCTGAGCTTCCGCAGCGTGCTCATGACCCTTCGTATGGTCGTTCTTGCCGTGGTGTTCTGCCGCCGCGCGATGCGACTTGGCTGCGCTTTCGTGGTGATCGGCCGCCTTCGAATGTGCTTGGCTGGGCATTTTGAGCTCCCGGTGTCCGGAGAATTTCCGGTCCATCACTAGACGCCTCAATAGTGTCCGTAAGGAGTTCGCTTAGTGAATTCTCGAATCGCCTTTGATGTCAACCTGTTTCGCGTTGCCACGAAGCGTGACGTCCTAGGCATTTTTCTTCTTCCGTACTTCTGACGCATGCGGACTATGACCTTCATCATCAGCATTGATCGGCGGCGGCGGCAGTCCACCTTCCGGCTGCGGATCGGCAACATATTCGAAATCGGGTTCCTTGTTCCACGGACCCCGCACGTCCTCATCCTTCGAGAGGTTGAATACGAGTTTCACGGTTTCATCGGGCGGAATGTTTCCGAAGAACGGATCGTCCAACTTGCCCATGTCGTCCAACGCTTTCATGAACATATTGGCGTGGGTGATCTCGCGCGTGAGGAGATGGTGCAATGTCTTTTTGGTGCCCTCGTCATCGCAGGCCTTAATGAGCGCTTCGTAGGTCTGACGAGCGCCGGCTTCAGATGAGATGTTCGCCCGCAAATCGCGAACAACATTGCCGCCTTCCTGGATGTAGGCGGCTGTCCAGCAGCTGCCTTGACTGTCCAGGAAGTGCGGACCTCCTCCTTTAAGTTTAAACAGAGGAGATTCATTTATTTTGGTTTCGTCGAGCTTGCTGGTATGTTGCGCGATAAGTTTCCCAACCATTTCCAGATGACTGAATTCCTCGAGCGCAATATCTTGAAGCATGTCCCGGATCCCAGCGTTCTCGACATGGAACGATTGCACCCAATATTGCAACGCTGCCGTCAGCTCGCCCGTGGCCCCGCCAAATTGCTCGAGAAGGTATGTCCCGAAACGGGCGTCGGGGGTACCCACATTCACAGGCTGAATCAGCTCTTTGCGGTGTGAAAACATAGATTTATCCTTGCCTTTGTTCAGTTAAAGGTTTGGTGCATCGTCGGGCTCCGGCAGGGTATAGATCCCTACTCATCGAGATGGGCACGATTTCGCGCTCGATATAGCCAGCCATGCGCGCCGCTCAGGGACGAAGAACCAAATTCAAGAACGTCGCATCGCGGCTTCTTGTTCCACGGGTACCCAGAGAAATCCCAATCGTTCTGGACGCGCTGCGATGCCGTGATCGCCGCTTCACCTGGGGATGGCGCTTAATATTGCGCGCGGCCCATTCCGCTCATGAACCGAGCGGCGGCTGGAAATCTTCTCGACAAAGGGAACCTTTTTCGCGGTCAGTTGTTGGAGGTGAGACAGACTCGGAGGAGACGGGCAAATGAACAAGGATAATTTTGAAGGCAATATTCGCTCAATGGCGGGTCAGGGCGAAAAAATTCTGGGCGAGGCCGCGAATGACAAGGCGACGACGGCTCAGGGTTACTTTGACGATGCGGCCGGCAAAGCACGATCGGCCCTCGGAAGCGCGAAGACCGCGGTCAGCGGGGGTGTCGACGCGGTTTCCTCCATCGATTTGTCCGGCTTGCGCGATGAAATCAACAAGCTGACGCAGAAGGTCTCCGACCTCGCGCAAAATCGGGTCTCTGCGGGCCGTGACCAGGTGGTCAGCGTGGTGGGAGCGGCGAGCGAGAGTTTGTCCCAGTCTGCCGCAGATGCACAGGACAAATTTGCTGCAATTGAGAGCGACGTCGAGTCCCGAATAAAGAAAAATCCTTGGGGCGCCGTCGCCATTGCCGCCCTTATCGGACTGCTCATCGGCAAGATGAGCTAGCCGATGCGGTCGACGCTCGAACTGCTCCTTGATCTTCTCGGTCAGGTCCGGGAGTTGACGCGCGTAGAAGGCTCGCTGGTCCGTGCGGAAATCAGCGAGCGCGCCCGCAAAATTCCATCCAGCCTTATGGCGGTCGTTGTTGGACTCGTTCTTCTTCTTATCGGCCTCGGTCTGATTCTGGTTGCGGGCGGCTTGTTCCTTCTGCGTTTCGGAGTGCCTCTCGACCTGGCGTTTCTCGTTGTCGCTGCGGTTGCGATCGCAGTGAGCTTAGTCCTGCTGCGTTTGGGCGCTGCACGCCTCAAACCCTCACGGCTGGTCCCATATAAGAGCATCTCGCAAATATCGTCGCTGTTCGGAGGGTTCTAGCGTGGGCGTGAACTTCTCGACATCCAGTGAATACGAAGCGGAGGCGAATTGTTTGCGAGCGCAAATTGGCGCAAAGATTGAGGTGTTGAGATCCAAACTCACGCCTTCGAACATGGCTTCAGAAGCGGCGTCACGTGCGGGGATCGCTGATTTGTCCTGGGCAGGCGCGTTTGATTATGCAAGCAAACGGCACCCAATACCCACCGCTATCGTCGGACTTGGCATTGCTCTTTGGACGATGTCGGCGATCCGAAATCGGACAAAGCTCGGCGACGCAGCCGCTCTGACCGGCCCCTTGAAAGAATCGTCGGTGTCCATCGTCGAATCCGCGACCCAAGTGTTTCGGGAGCGAGCCGAAGCGAAACGGCGGCAGTTTGTTCACGTCGCTCAGGCGCAGGTCGCAAGTGGAGCGGCAAAGCTGTCGGACGAGATCGAGAATAAACTGGAGGGTCTCATCGATCGCGTACCAGGCGGGATGAATGTTCGACCGCTCATCGAAGCCTCAATTCAGGTTGCGTTGGCGGCAGCGCTTGAGGGCCTGCTGAGAAGACGTTCCCAGTAAGTATCCCCCGGCAAAGCCGGGGGCTTTAGGATTGGAGCCGCTCAAAGCGGCTCGAGGCAGAGCGTCGGACGGAGTTGTAGGAAGTGGCGTATCTCACGTGGTCGAGGACCGGAGTTGCTGCAATCGTTCCCTTGTGCGTCATTCGGAACCCCGGATGAAATCAATGGCGCGCCACCTTCGGTCGTTGATTACCTAACCCGGCGATGCGGCGCGCGCACTCCAGAAAATGTCAAACTGCTACTGCCACCCCGGCAAAGCCGGGGGATCTCTCTTGGAGTTTAGGCCTCGTCGTCGTCTGAGGTCGCCGTTGTAATCCGAGCTCGAGCCCCCCGGTCGTAGGGCTGAGCGAGCGTTCATGGTTCCCGGCTCTGCGATTTAGCCCATACGGGTCCGGCTGGTCCTGAGTCCGAGTCCACATCCGCGTTTGGCTATGACCGGGTTACGTCGAATCCGGTCCGTCTCCGTGGCGACCAACCGTCAGATTTATTGACCGCGAAATACGATTCTTCCCCGTCGCATCTCGCCATGATTGAGCGGACAGTTCCGCGCTCGATCGGAGGGCGCCCGTCTCGAGCGCGTTGGGGGCGGCGAGACGGCGCCCCTCCGATCCGCCACGATGTCGTTGCGCGGCGGACGAAACTACGCTCGGAAGCGCGCCGTCACGGGACGTCCGCCTCGCCGAGGGGTTCCGACCGGGATCGCCCGACGGGACCCTGCTCCGGCAGCCCGAGCCCGGGCGACTGGGCTCTCCCGGCCTCGGCTTCGATCGTCGCCGCCGGGTCCGGCGGCGGAAGCGCCAGCGCGTCGGCGCCCGCGCCCTCAGCCGCCCCCGCCCGCCGCGCCAGTGTCAGCGCCAGCCCGTGGTAGCGGTCGTATTCGCGGGTGATCTTCAGCACCCGGTCGACCGCCGCCAGGTTGCCGTCCTTCATTTCCGCATAGGCCACGAGCATCGCCTCGTTGAGCCGGGCGATCTGCACCGCGATGAACGCCTCGGTCGGCTCCAAAGCGCGGCGGGCGACGACGGCCGCGACCCGCTCGCGCGCCCGCCTGAGCGACAGGCCCTCGCGCACGGCGACCTCGTCGATCGTCTCGCCGTGCGCCAGCGCCCGCACAATGCGCATGTCGCGCATTGCGGTCGCGCGTTTGGTCGCCCGCTTGCGCCTGGGCTTCGCCGCGCCTTGTTGATCCTCGTCGCCCATGGCCCATCCTTTTCTCTATCCTAAAATTCACCGTACCACAAATTTGACTTTTCAGAAATAGAATGTTACGGCGACGTCGGTCCGGCTCCCTCGCAGCAAGCAGGCGGCCGGCCTTCGTGAAGGGAGATGGAGATGATCGATCCGATCCAGGCGGCGGAATGGGTGGCGGCGGGGCGCGCGGTGGTGGAGCTGATGCGTTCGACTTCGGCGCTCATGCCCAGGGGCCGCGACCGCGACGCCATCGCCAAGCGCCTCGACGAGGCGGACCGCGCGCTCGAACTCTCCAACGCCCGGCTCGCCCGCGAACTCGGCTATCCGCTCTGCCGCTGCGTCTTCCCACCCAAGCCGATGCTTTGGGACAACGCCCGCGCCGCCTTCGTCTGCCGCGAGCCGGGGTGCGGGCGGGTCGAGTTCGGCGCGTGAGGGGGGGGCGCGGCCCCAACGCGGCGCCGCGTCTCCGTTAACAGCGGTCGCCGTTTTGTCCATCGCGACGCTGATATGTCTTCTGGCGCCAACCTCCAGAGGTTGAACGGTCCCATTTCGTGACAAAGGCCGTCTGCAAGCCGTCCCTCTCGCCGCGCCTCCGGCCCATCGCCAACCACCGGCGCAGCGCCGCCGCACAGCTTGGCGCAGCCGCTTGACGGCAGTCCGCCTGCGGCTTGCGGCCGCGCGGGGAATCAGTCATCACCGTCAACCCATTTTCATGCTGCGTCCGGCATCCCGTCGCGCCGCCGCTATCGGGAGCTTTATCGATGACCGTCCGCCTCAACCTGTTCCAACCCCGCGGCGCGCTCGCGACCCTCGCGCTCGCCGCTGGGGCGCTTGGCGGCTGCGCCATGAATCCGATCCCGACCGAGGTGCCGAACGCCCAGACGATCGCCGGGCTCGAGCCCTCGGGCCGCGTCGTCATGACGGAGGTGTTCGCCGGCGGCGCTGGCGTCGGCACAGGCGCGCTGGCCTTCAAGGGCAAGACGTATCCGTTCAAGATGGTCGGCACGGTAATCGGGCCCGGCGCGGTGGAGAAGCTCGACGTCGCGGGCGAAGTCTACAAGCTCGACGACGTCAAGCAGTTCTCGGGCCCTTATTCGCAAGGCACCGGCGGCATCGGCCTGGAAACCTCGGGCAAGGGCGACCTATGGCTTGAGAACAAGGCTGGCGTCGTCATGCACCTGACCGGAAGCCAGACCGGCGCCGCGCTCAGCCTCGGGCGCGACGAGATTCTGATCGAGCTCCAGAAGGCGAAATAGGTCGTTTCACCACGAAGGGCGCCAAGGACACGAAGACTCTTGGCGTCTCTTCGTGTCCTTGGTGATGAAATCCTTTTCCTTGCCGCCCGGCCCGGATTGCGCGATGACGCGCGCCGAATCCTCGAGGGCCTAGCCGATGACCGACAGATCCGGGACTTGCGCCGCCGCGGCCGCGATCCTCGGCCTCCTTGCGCTCGCCGGCTGCGCGACGCCGCCCGCCGTCGTCCCGACCGCCGCCGACATCAGCGGTCTCAAGCCGTCGGGCAAAGTGTCGATGACCCAGGTGTTCCTCGTCGGCTCCGGGCTCGGGACGGGGACGCTGACCTTCAAGGGCCGGCAATATCCGTTCACCCTGACCGGCGAACTCAACGGCCTTGGCGCGCTCGCCGGGATCGAGGGCGCGGGCGACGTCTACAATCTCAGGGACGTCTCGCAATTCGCCGGCGCCTATATCCAGGGCGCCGGACCGCTGACTGTGGGCTCTGTGCCCGGCGAGATCTGGCTGAAGAACGCGAACGGCGTCATTATTCGTCTCGCCGGTCGCCAGAACGGGATCACGCTGAGTTCCGGACGCTATGCGATTTTCGTCCAGCTCGGCGGCTGAGCGGGATTCAGCGGATCGGACGGAGCGCGTCTCGCGCTCCGGGGCGGCGAGACGCCGCCCTCCTGACATCTGCGTTGGCCGCCAGCCCGCTAACCTGCCGGACTTCGACAGCGAGCCCCGCGTGGCCCGCAGTCGCCAAACTGTCATGAAGCCTGCATACTTCCGCATCTATGTTCAACCCTGCAACGCCGGACGGGTGCGCCTATGGATATGAACGTCAATGAAACCGCCGATGGCGTGACCCATGTCACGCTCGACGGCCGCTTCGACATCGCGGGCGCGCAGGAGGTCGACGGCCGCTTCGCCGAGCTCGCGGACAAGGCGAAGATCCTCGTCATCGATCTTTCCAAAGTGACGTTCCTCGCCTCGCTCGGGGTGCGCACCCTGATGGTGAGCGCCAAGACGATCATCCGTCGCGGAGCCTTCATCGCCGTCGCCGGCGCCAACGAGGGCGTGGAAAAGGTGCTGCGCCTGACGGGCTTCGACGAACTGGTCGGGCTTTATCCGGACGCCGCCGCCGCTGCGGCGTCTCTGACCGCCCGGGCCCGGGAGTTCGACAGCCGCAAGTCGTGATCCCCCGGAGCAGGCGCCGATGCCGTCCCGCGAGTTCCCCGGCACTGTCGAGGGTGCAGCGGATGCGGAGGCTTGGCTCGCGAGCGAATCGGGCGCCCTCGGACTTGCGGGCGAGACGACCTTCGCGATAAACCTCTGCGTCGAGGAGCTGTTCCTCAACGCAGTCAGGCATGGCCGTGCCAACAAGACGACGATCTCCATCTGGGCGGAACCCGACGGGACGCGACTCGAGTTCATTGACGACGGCCGCGCGTTCGATCCGACCGTCGCGCCGGCGAAGCGCCTCAGCGGTCCCGGAACGGATTTCGAAATCGGCGGATTCGGGACCGGACTCGTGCAAAAGTTCTCCCGCCGCATGACGTATCATCGCGCCGACGGCGCCAACCGCCTGGTCCTCGAGTTCGACGCGGGCCCCAACAAGAACCCCGATTCGAGGGCTTTTCCCGCCGAATGAAAGATCTGTCTGCGCTGCGATCGACCATCCGTTCGACCAGCGCGTTCCGCCAAATCACCGAAGACGACGTCTCCTATCTGATCGAAGTCGGCGAACTGAAGACCTACGAACAGGACGCCGTCCTGATGGTCCAGGGCGAGGAATTGCATGACGCCGCGCTGATTCTGGCCGGTCAGGTGACGGTCATCGCCGACAGCGCGCGCGGCGCCATTCCGATTGCGGTCCTTAAAGCGCCCTGCCTGGTCGGCGAACTCGGCGCGCTCGCCCATTTGCAGCGCTCGGCGACCGTGCGCGCCCGAACGCCGGTCACGGTCCTGCGCGTCGGTCGCTCCGCGCTCGCCGAGGTCGCCCGCACGACGCCGTCATTGCTGATCGACGTCATCGGCCGGATGGGCGACCGGCTGCGCCGCTTCAACGGGGCGATCGGCCTCTACACCCATGCGCTGGAGGCGCTCGAGCGGCACGAGTTCGATCCGGCGCTGCTCGAAGAGCTGCGCAATCCGCTCCCGGACCTCGCCGATTTCGGCCACACTTTCGGGCGCATGGCCGAGCAGATCCTGCTGCGCCGCCAGCGCAGCGACGAGATGGCGAGCGCCGCGGTGATCCAGCGCGCGCTCCTGCCGAAGCCGGACGAATTCGCAGCCGAAACCGGAGTCGACGCCTCGGCGACGATGAACGCGGCGCGCGATGTCGGGGGCGACTGGTTCGAACTGGTGGCGCTCGACGACGGGCGGGTCGCGGTCGGCGTCGGCGACGTCTGCGGCAAAGGCGTCCCGGCGGCGCTCTTCACCGGCATCACCAAGACGCTGATCCGCATCAATTTGCGCGAGCGACCCGACCTGCCCGGCGCGATCCTCAAGGCCAATGCCTATCTCGCCAACAACAACGCCGCCGAACTGTTCGCGACCCTCCTCTACGCCGCTTTCGACTTGCGCACCGGCGAAATCGAAATCGTGAGCTGCGGTCACCTTCCGGCGCTGATGCGCCGGGCCGACGGCAGGGTCGAAAAGCTGTCGGGCGGCGGCCTGCCGGTCGGCCTGTTCGAAACCCTGAAGCCGAAAACGCTGCGCACCGGGATGGCCCCGGGCGACCTCCTCTTTATCTACACCGACGGCGTCACCGAAGCCGAGGACCAGGCCAACACCGAATTCGGGGAAGAACGGCTTGCCGAACTCCTTGCGACGGGCGAGGCCTGCAGCGCGGCGGCGTGGATCGCGCGCGTGGAGGACACCGTGCGCGCGCATACCAGCGGGCGTGCGCAATTCGACGACATCACCTGCGTGGCCCTGACGCGCTGACGTTGCAGGCGGGATCCATGGGGCGGCCGAAAGGACGTTTGTCTTTCGACGGGCTGCCGAGCGCGGCTACGATCTCGTCAAAACTCGACCTCGAGCTCTTCGATCTCGTCCTCCTCGGCCAGCGCGCCTTCACGCCATTCCTTCATCGAGGGCAGGTCCCAGATCCGGGCGGCGTACGCCTCGAGCGCGCCGTCCAGCTTGACGCCATAGGTTCGGAACCGGCTCACGACCGGGGCGTACATCGCGTCGGCCATCGAGATCTTGCCGAACAGGAATGGGCCGCCGTAGGTCCCGAGGCACTCGCTCCAGATCGTCTTGATGCGATCGATGTCGGCGTGCGCCTTCGACCAGATCTTGAAATGGGGAATCTCGGCCTTGATGTTCATCGGCAGCGCCTGACGGAGCGAGACGAAACCCGAGTGCATCTCGCCGCAGACCGACCGGCAATGTGCGCGAGTCGCCTGATCCTTAGGCAGAAGGCCTGCCTTCGGCGCGATCTCGTTCAAGAACTCGCCGATCGCCAGCGTGTCCCACACCCGGATGTTGTTGTACGTCAGGCACGGCACGAGGATCGACGGCGAGAGCAGCAGGATCTCGGCGCGCGCGTCCGCATCGTCCGGGTTGACGACCACCTCGTCGAACTCGATTTTCGCCAGTTTGGCCATGAGCCAACCGCGCAGCGACCAGGACGAATAGTTTTTGCTGCTGATTGACAGCGTCGTGCGTGACATTGTTGCTCTCGCCTGTTGACGGTTTCCTCAACTCCCTATCAAGTTAGCCGATAGCAAGCGCTGTGCCAAAAGCGAATTGCTTTGGCACAGCGCTTGCTCTCATTCGGGCGGAGCGGGGGGCGGATTCCGGGAATGATGTACGACGCTTATCAGAGAATGGCCGACGCGGGCGATCAAGTGCGCATGTTCGCCGAAAACGCCCAGACAATCCTCACGGCCTGGAATGCGAACCCGTTTGCGCCGCCCGTGCGCCGCATGGCCGCCTATTACGAGTTGATCGCGCTTGCCGGCTTCACCCATGCGCGCCCCGATTACGGCATCGACTTCGTCGAGGTCGATGGCGAGAGCATTCGGGTTGAAGAGAAGGCCGTCCACAAGACGCCGTTCTGTGACCTGTTGCGCTTCCGCCGCGAGGGCGGCCAGGACGATCCGAAGATCCTGCTCGTCGCGCCAATGTCGGGTCACTTCGCCACGCTCCTGCGCGGGACGATCCGCACGCTGCTGCGCGACCACCAGGTATTCATCACCGATTGGATCAATCCTCGCGACGTGCCCCTCCACCATGGTCCCTTCGCGCTCGACGACTACACCGACCACCTGATCGACTTCGTCAATGTCATCGGCGAGGACTGCCATCTCGTGGCGGTCTGCCAGCCGACGGTGTCGGCGCTGATCGCGACGTCCGTGATGGCCCAGGACAAGTCCAACATCCAGCCCGCCAGTCTCACCCTGATGGCCGGCCCCATCGACTGCCGCATTTCGCCGACCAAGGTGAACGAGTTGGCGACAGAAAAGCCGATCGAGTGGTTTCGCACCAACATGATCGGGGTGGTGCCGAACAAATGCGAGGGCGCCGGGCGGCGGGTGTATCCGGGTTTCCTCCAGCTCTGCGCCTTCATGAGCATGAACGTCGACCGGCACACGAAATCCTTCGTCGAGATGTTCCAGCACCGGATTGCGGGCGACGCGGAGAAGGCTGACGCGATCAAGGAATTCTATAAAGAATACCTGGCGGTCATGGACATGAGCGCCGACTTCTACCTGGAAACGGTCGAGCAGGTCTTCCAGCGTTGCCTGCTGCCCCAGGGGCTGATGAAGCACCGGGGCCGCGTGGTGGAGCCGCGGGCAATCAAGAAGACGTTTCTTTTGACGGTCGAAGGCGAGCGGGACGACATCTGCGCCGTCGGCCAGACTCTCGCCGCGCAGGACCTCTGCTCGGGCCTCAGGCCTTACATGAAGACCCACCACCTGCAGGCCGGCGTCGGCCATTACGGCGTATTCAACGGCAAACGTTGGGAGTCGCAGGTCTACCCGGTTCTGCGCAACCACATCCAGTCAAGCCGTTAAGCTCTCCCCTCTCGCGCAAAACCGAGAGAGGTTGAGGGGGCCAGCGGCGCCCCCCTCACGCGTCGCCCTGGGCGACGCCGTCTCCCGTCCCGCGAGCGCAAGGAAGGCGTTCACCCCTTCAAATACGCCTTGTGCAGCACGAGATCGGCCGCGTTGAGCCGATCGTTGGCGGTCCAGGACTGGTGCCAGTAGGGGTAGATGAGCGGCGGCTGGCTGACCTTGTCGAGCCGCGCGCGCTCGACCTCCGTGAGCTTCACGTCGACGCAGGCGAGGTTGTCACGAAACTGCGCCTCGTTGCGTCCGCCGACGATGACCGAGGTCACGGTCGGGCGGCCGAGCAACCAAGCGAGCGCGATCTGCGCCGCCGACACCCCATGCGCCTCGCCGATCGCGACAAGCTCGTCGACGATGTCCCAGAGTGCGTTCTCGTCGCGCACCGGCGGCTCGGTCCAGCCGGAAAACTGGCGTGTGCCCTCGGGCGCGGCCTTGTTGCGCCGGTGCTTCCCCGACAGGAGGCCGCCCGCGATCGGACTCCAGACGAGGACGCCAAGGCCCTGGTCGGCCGCTACCGGCAAAAGCTCGTATTCCGCCTCGCGCGCCTGCAGCGTGTAGTGGATCTGCTCGGAGACGAACGGGACGCGTCGGTCGCGGCGCGCCACCTCCATCGCCTTCATGATGTGCCAGCCGGAGAAGTTCGAGCAGCCGACGTAGCGGACCTTGCCCGAGCGCACGAGGCTGTCGAGCGCCTCCATCGTCTCCTCGAGCGGCGTCAGGCCGTCCCACTGGTGCAACTGGTAGAGGTCGATGACGTCGGTGCGCAGGCGCTTGAGGCTGGCTTCGCATTCGCGGATCAGATGCCAGCGCGACGAGCCCCGGTCGTTCGGGCCGCCGCCCGTGGGGAAGCGCGCCTTGGTCGCGACCAGCATGCCGGGCTTGCGGACCGGCATCGCCTCGCCGACCATCTCCTCCGAGCGGCCGGCCGAATAGATGTTGGCCGTGTCGATCAGGTTGACGCCCGCGTCGGCGAAGATATCGATGAGGCGGCGCACCTCGTCCAGCGAGACGTCGCCGACCTTGGCGAAGGGACCCTTCCCGCCGAAGGTCATGGTGCCCATCGTCAGGACCGAGACTTTCAGGCCGGATTGGCCAAGCTGCCGGTATTCCATTGTCCTCTCCTCGTTGTCGTTTGGCGACTGGCTAACATGCCAGCATGCCGCGCGCCAAGCCTCAACGATCCGGACTCGGGAGCGGCTCGGCAGACGGCGGGGGTTGCCGCCCGGCCGCGTTTGTGAGCAATGTCCCGCCCGTTCCACCAGCCCGACCGTTAGGAGCCCTGAATGGCTTTCGCTTCCCTTCGCCATCTCGCCGGCGCCGCCCTCATTTGCGCGGCGGCGCTCGCCTCCGGCGCCTCCGCCGCCGATGCGCCGCAGCCGGATCGCACCGTCGATATGGCCAAGGTGTTGCAGACGACGCAGGACGCGCTGCCGGATCTGGCGATCGGCGACCCGAACGGCGTCCCCGTCATCGAGTACGGGTCGCTGACCTGCCCGCATTGTGCGACGTTCAGCAAGGAGACCTTGCCGCAGCTCAAGACGGCCTACATCGACGACGGCAAGATCCGGTTCATTTTCCGTGAATTCTCCCGCAACACCCTCGACGTGGCGGGCTTCATCCTCGCCCGCTGCCTCGGCGACGACAAGGCGCTCGCGGCCGACGAGCTGCTGTTCGCCGAGCAGGACAAATGGGCCTTCGTCGACAAGCCGCTCGAGCCGCTGGTCACCGCCATGCGCGCCACCGGCATGACCAAGGACCAGGCGACCCAGTGCCTCAACAACCAGAAGCTGGCCGACGGCGTCGTCGCCATCGCCAAGCGCGCCAATGACGAGATCAAGCTCACCGGCACGCCGACCTTCGTCATCGACGGCAAGGTGTACGGGGGCGAGCTGACCTTCGACCAGTTGAAGGCGATCGTGGATCCGCTGGTGAAGAAATAAACTCTCATCCGGCCCTTCGGATCCCCTTCTCCCGCGAGCACGACAAGGGGGGATCACCAGGCCAAAAACCGCCGGCCCGCCCACGCGCCCGCGGCGGCGCAGACGAGCGTCGCCAGCGGATACCAGGTCGCGACGAACAGCGGCGAATCGTCCGGGCAATGCGATGCATAGAGGAACGCGGCGATCCCGGCCGCGGCCGCGCCTGCAAGCGCCCCCGTCCAGCCTGGATGCTGGGGCGCGCCAGCGCGGAGCGCCACGATCAGCGCCACGAGAATTGGCGCAGCCATCATCGGAATCATCGTCGTGCAGTAGCGCATGTTCTGTCCGAGGAGGCGCGGCAGCCATTCGTCCTGCGGCACGACGACCAACTCGACGACGACGGCTGCGGCCAGAAGCACGAGCGGCGCGAAAAGCCACAGCGCGAGCGCGCCCGGCCTCGCATCGGGTCGCGCAAGACGCGCAACGAGCAGAATTGCGGGCAAGGCGAGCGCCAGCGCGTCGACGAACTTGAGGGCGAAGCGAACCGTGCCCAGCGCTTCGGCAAAGTCCGGCCGGGGCCCGAGGACGAGCGCGTAAAGGCTGACCGCGCCAAGGAAGCCGAGCGCGAGCGCCGAGGCGAGTCGGCGGCCGAGATGGATCGGCTCGGGAACCGGGTCGGCGGCGAGCGCCGCGATGAATTCAGAGGTCTTCACGACACGGATCTCCGCCAGGCGGCGCCGAGCGATTTCAGCGCCCGGTGGAGCGCAACCCGCACCGCGACCTCGGACATGTCGAGCCGCGAGGCGGTCGCGGCGATCGACTGGCCGTCGAGCGAGATCGACTGGACGATGTCGCGCTGGCGCGGCTTGAGCGTTTCCATCAGCTTTTTCGCGTCGCTGAGTATGTGCGGATCCTCCGCTTCGGGCGCCGCAAGGAAGTCCTCAAAGTCCTCGATCGGTTCGACGCGGCGGGCGCCCCGCCGGCGCATCGCGTCGATGATCTTATGGCGAGCGACGGCGTTCACCCAAGGCCCAAGATTCTGGCCCGGGTCCCAGGTGTGGCGTTTCAGATGGATCGCCAGCAACGTCTCCTGCACCGCATCCTCGACATCCGCGTCGCCCAACCTCGCCCTGGCGAAGGCGGCGCGCGCCATCACCCTCACCGAGCGGCCAATCTCCTCAAGAAGGCGCCGGTAGACATGCTCGTCGCCCGCCATCGCGGCCTTCATCATCGTCGACCAGCGGTCGTCCGAAGCGCTTTCGGCCGACAAGACGTGCATATGAGTTTCGCTCCAAAGCGGCTTGCGTTACAGGTCCGCCCAGCCTTTTTGACAGAGCGACGACCGGGTGAAGGCGCAGCGATCCGTCTAGCACGGCGACGCGCTGCCTGCGAAGACCGTGGCGCGAAGGGGGGCTCCGCCGGCGCTTGGGGCCCGGCGTTTATGACGGAATTGCAACGGCTTGATCGGGGCGCCGGCTATTGACGGGGCGCGAAAGCCATGGCTTTAACCCGCCGAGACGCGCAGGGGCGCCTAGCTTCCGACAGCCTCATGGCGTCGATGAGGAGAAACGACGCCATGTCGCATTGGCCTATCTACGGTCGTATCGAAGGCCCGATCGTCATGATTGGGTTCGGATCGATCGGCAAGGGAACCCTCCCCCTGATCGAGCGCCATTTCGAGTTCGACAAGGACCACTTCTACGTCATCGACCCGAACGACGCCGACCGGAAGCTGCTCGACGAGCGCGGCGTCAAATTCGTCCACGTCGGCCTCAACAAGGAGAATTATCGCGACGTCCTCCACAAGTATCTGAGGGCCGGCAAGGGCCAAGGCTTTTGCGTCAACCTGTCGGTCGATACCTCCTCGCTCGACATCATGCGCTACGCCCGCGAGGTCGGCGCGCTCTACGTCGACACCGTCGTCGAGCCGTGGCCGGGCTTTTACTATTCCAAGAATCTCGGTAACGAGGCGCGCACCAACTATGCCCTGCGCGAGACCGTGCTCGAGGAACGGCGCAAGAATCCCGGCGGTCCGACGGCCGTCTCCTGCTGCGGCGCCAATCCGGGCATGGTGTCATGGTTTGTCAAGCAGGCGCTGCTCAATCTCGCCGCCGACATGGGCAAGACGGCGCATGAGCCGCAAACGCGCGAGGACTGGGCGAAGCTCGCTCAAGGCCTCGGGGTCAAGGGCGTGCACATCGCCGAGCGCGACACCCAGCGGGCCAAGAACCCGAAGCCGCGCAACGTGTTCGTCAACACCTGGTCGGTCGAGGGGTTCCTCTCGGAAGGCATGCAGCCGGCCGAGCTCGGCTGGGGCACGCACGAGCAATGGGCGCCGGCGAACGCGGGCTTCCACACGTCCGGCTGCGGCGCGGCGATCTACATCAACCAGCCCGGCGCCAACACCCGTGTCCGCTCCTGGACGCCGACCGCGCGCGGTCAGTTCGGCTTCCTCGTCACCCACAACGAGGCGATCTCGATCGCCGACTATTACACGGTGCGCAACGAGAAGGGCGAGGCGGTCTACCGCCCGACCTGCCACTACGCCTATCACCCCTGTGACGATGCGGTGCTGTCGCTGCACGAGCTGTTCGGCCGCGCGGGCCAGATCCAGAGCGCGCAGCACATCCTCACCGAAGCGGAGATCGCCGACGGGATCGACGAGCTCGGCGTGCTCCTCTACGGCCACGAACGCAACGCCTACTGGTTCGGCTCGCAGCTTTCGGTCGAGGAGACCCGGGACCTCGCGCCCTACCAGAATGCGACTGGCATGCAGGTGACGAGCGCCGTGCTCGCCGGCATGGTCTGGGCGCTGGAGAACCGACATGCGGGCATTGTCGAGGCCGACGAGGTCGACTTCCGCCGCTGCCTCGAGGTCCAGCTTCCCTATCTCGGGCCCATGGTCGGCGTCTACACCGACTGGACGCCGCTCGAGAACCGCCCTGGCCTCTTCCCCGAGGACATCGACGAGAGCGACCCCTGGCAGTTCAGGAACGTGTTCGTGCGATAAGGGCGGTTTAGCGCCGCTTAGCGACGGCGCCCCGTCCGATCAAAGGGTTGCGGGCCGTCTTAGCGACCGGTGGGCTGGATGCCCGGAGAATGGGTGAGATATTAGTACATTAATATATTGTTGTTTATATTGCTCTAGGTGGAGGGTCGCGCAACCGGCGCAATTGGTTTAGACACAGTCTCGCCATGAACGATCTCGCCAACTCCATCCGCACCATTCCCGACTACCCGAAGCCGGGGATCCTGTTCCGCGACATCACCACCCTGCTTGGCGACGCCAGGGCGTTTCGCCGGGCCGTGGACGAGCTCGTCCAGCCCTGGGCGGGGGAGAAGATCGAGAAGGTGGCAGGGATCGAGGCGCGCGGATTCATCCTTGGCGGCGCGGTCGCCCATCAGCTTTCGGCGGGGTTTGTCCCGGTGCGCAAGAAGGGCAAGCTGCCGCATCTCACCGTGTCGATCGCCTACTCGCTGGAGTACGGCGTCGACGAGATGGAAATGCACCAGGACGCGGTGAAGCCTGGCGAGCGGGTCGTTCTGGTCGACGACCTGATCGCCACCGGCGGCACGGCGATCGGCGCGGTCCAGCTCCTGCGCAAGCTCGGCGCTGATGTGGTCGCGGCCTGCTTCGTCATCGACCTGCCCGACCTCGGCGGCGCGAAAAAGCTCGCCGAGCTGAACGTGCCGGTGCGCGCGCTGATCGCGTTCGCAGGTCACTGAGAATTCGGGCTAGCGATTGACCAACTTGACCAACGCGTCAAGGCCTCATACGTCAGGGCATGACTCGAACGGTCAATCTTTACGAAGCAAAGACGCATCTCTCCGCCCTTGTCGACGCCGCCGAACAGGGCGAGGAGATCATCATCGCCAAGAACGGGGTGGCGAAGGCGCGCCTTGCGCCGATTCCGAAACCTCCGCGGGAGCGCAAGCCGTCAGGGGCTATGAAAATCCACTACATAGCCGACGACTTCGATGACACGGACGAACGCATCATCCGCGATTTCGAGGGTTCGGATTGAGCTTCCTGCTCGACACGCAAGTTTTCCTTTGGTTCGACCTCGGTTCGCCGCGTCTCTCGGAACGAACCCGCTCCGCAATCTCGCGGACCGACCAAGCCGTGTATGTCAGCGCCGTCTCATTCTGGGAAATCGCCATCAAGCGGCGCGATGGAAAGCTCATCTACGACGGCGCGCCGCGGACCGCAGCCGCGGACGCGGGGTTCATCGAACTCGACATCGACGCGGCCGACGCGGAGAAGGCTGGAGCGCTCGACTGGAGCCATCGCGATCCGTTCGACCGCATGCTGGCCGCGCAATGTTCGAACCGTTCGCTGACGTTGGTGACGGCCGAGGCGAAGCTGCGCACGAGAGACGACGTCGCCATATTATGGGCCGTATGACAGGACACGCGCCGTCGGGCGCGGACAACGCTTGGACCCACACCGCCCGGCCTCTCCCGGCGGAGTCGGCCATTGACAACCCGCCCCTCGGCGGGACAAACCCTCGCCCGCAACAGCTCGGGGAGCTCCATGACCGACGTCCGCCTCCAGACGCTGATCGAACAGGCTTGGGAAAATCGCGCGGCTATCAATCCGCAGACGACTGGCGACGTGCGCGACGCGGTGGAGACGGCGCTCGAGGCGCTTGACGCCGGCAAGGCGCGGGTAGCCGAAAAGATCCCTGGCGCGACCGGCCCGAATTCCTGGAAGGTCAACCAGTGGCTGAAGAAGGCGGCGCTCCTGTCGTTCCGCCTCAACGACAACCAGATCATCGACGGCGGCCCGGGTCATGCGACCTGGTGGGACAAGATCCCCTCCAAATTCTCCGGCTGGGGCGAGAACCGGTTTCGCGAGGCCGGTTTTCGCGCCGTCCCAGGCGCGATCGTGCGCCGCTCGGCCTTCGTCGCCCGCGACGTCGTGCTGATGCCGAGCTTCGTCAACATCGGCGCCTATGTCGACTCCAAAACCATGGTCGACACCTGGGTCACGGTCGGCTCCTGCGCCCAGATCGGCAAGAGCGTGCATCTCTCGGGAGGCGTGGGCATCGGCGGCGTGCTCGAGCCGTTGCAGGCGAACCCGACCATCATCGAGGACGATTGCTTCATCGGCGCGCGCTCGGAAATCGTCGAAGGCGTGATCGTCGGCGAGGGATCCGTGGTGTCGATGGGCGTGTTCATCGGCGCCTCGACCAAGATCGTCGACCGCGCGACCGGGAAGGTCCACGTCGGCTACGTGCCGCCCTATTCGGTGGTCGTCTCCGGCTCCCTTCCCGGCAAGCCCCTGCCCGGCGGCTCTCCTGGCCCCTCGCTCTACTGCGCCGTGATCGTCAAGACGGTCGACGCGCAGACGCGGGCCAAGACCGGGATCAACGACCTGCTCAGGGAGTAAGCGGGCGCGTCCCTTCCGCTGTTGTGGGGCTACGGCACGCACACAAGTCATTGAGCCGCAGCCGGTCGGCATATCCCTTCCCCGGCTTGCTGGGGAAGGTGGTCCGTAGGACCGGATGGGGTGTGGAAAGCAGGACGGGATAGACGCAAGTTCCCGATGACGTCCGTGCAACCCGACTCCGACCGACTAGCGGGCCACACCCCATCCGGCGGCTTCGCCGCCACCTTCCCCGGCAAAGCCGGAGAAGGAGTTCCGCCTGCCGATTTGAGCCGATAAATCTTTGATAATCATAGATTTTCCTGGCAGACTTTCCTTTTTCAGAAACAAATCCTTGCGCTTTTCCGCCGGTTGGGGCATAGTTGGCCAATGTCGAGGAATGGGCCTTTAAGGCCTGCTCGACATCTCCCCACCGAGCCGATGTTCCCGGAAGCTCCCCCGCGCCTTGCGGGCTGGAGCCCTTTCGCGCGTCCCCCCGTCCCTCTTCCGGAAGGCCTCCCTTATGACTGAATTCGACAAGGGCCCCCAGGTCCCGCCCCACCGTGTCCGGCGCATGCTTGCAGCGCTCATTGGGGGCGTCAGCCCCGACGCCATCGGCGCGGAGGAGAACCGTCCGACGCAGACCGTCGAACGGGCGCTCAGCGAAGAGCTCGGCCGACGCTGGGTCGCCCCGGCCGCCGATTTCGCCAAGATCCAGATCGCGCGGCTCGAGAATTTTTGCCTGGCGCTCATGAATCGCGTCGACGCCGGCGAGCTCGCCGCCATCGATCGCGTGCTGAGGATTCTGGACCGGCTCGACCGCTATCACGGTTTCCGCCGCGCCAACCCGGCGCCCGAGTTCTACGGCGAGGAACATCGCGCCAGGCTCCTCGCCAAGCTCAACGCGGCGGCGGCGAACCTCGCCGAGGACGAATCCGAGCCCCGTCCACGTCCCGACGCATGACCGACCCGGCGGGCTTTGCCACGGACGGCGCGGCGCGCCCGCCGATCCGGCGGATCGGCGATCTCCTTAGGCGCGCGCCCGAGGATCGGGCGCGCATCCTCTCGACGATGACCGACAGGGACTGCGAGCGCATTCTCTGCGACTGGAACCTTTGGGCTCGTCCCGACCAGGAGCCCCCGCCCGGCGACTGGATCGTGTGGCTGATCCTGGCTGGCCGCGGCGCGGGCAAGACCCGCGCCGGCGCCGAGGCGGTGCGCCGATGGTCCTGGAAATTCCCCTTTGTCAATTTGATCGGCCCGACCGCCGACGACGTTCGCGACGTCATGGTGCTCGGCGAATTGGGCATCCTCAATTGTTGTCGCGCCGACGAGCGGCCGCGCTACCTCGCCTCGGCCGGAAAGCTCGAATGGCCGAACGGCGCGGTGAGCCAGCTCTTCTCGGCCGAGGAGCCGGACCGGCTGCGCGGCAAGCAGCACATGAAGCTGTGGTGTGACGAACTCGCCGCCTGGCGCAGGCCCGACGCCTTCGACCAGGCGATGCTCGGCCTCCGGCTCGGCGCAAAGCCGCAGATGATCGTGACGACCACGCCGCGCCCGACCCGGATCGTCAAATCGCTCGCGGCCGACAAGGACACGATCGTCACCCGCGGCTCGACCTTCGACAACCGCGGCCATCTGGCGCGGGCGTTCCTCAAGCGAATTGCAAGGCGCTACGAGGGGCGCGTCATCGGGCGGCAGGAACTGTTCGCCGAGATCGTCGAGGACACGCCCGGGGCCCTCTGGACGCGCGCGCTGATCGAACGCCAGCGCATCGCGCCGGAAGCGGCGCCGCGGGAGTTTTCGGAGGTCGTGGTCGCGATCGACCCGCCGGCCCGCTCGGGCTCGAAGGCGGATGAATGCGGCCTCGTGGTGGCTGGCAAGACGGCCGACGGCAAGCTCTACGTGCTCGCCGACCTGACGAGCCAGGGCGACAGC
This sequence comes from uncultured Alphaproteobacteria bacterium, assembly GCA_963822215.1. Lineage (GTDB taxonomy): Bacteria > Pseudomonadota > Alphaproteobacteria > Rhizobiales > Beijerinckiaceae > Roseiarcus. The sequence continues at coordinate 141,806 of CAWGGX010000009.1, read as the reverse complement.
CCGGCCGGCTGGGCGGCCCGCGCCGGCGCCGCCTATCGCGGATTCGGCGCGAACCGGGTGGTCGCTGAGATCAACAACGGCGGCGAGATGGTGACGGAAGTCTTGCGCCAGGCCGAGCCGCACTTGCCGGTGCGCACGGTGACCGCGACGTGCGGCAAGTTCCTGCGCGCCGAGCCAATCGCCGCGGCCTACGAGCGGGGCCTGGTGCTCCACGCCGGGACGTTCCCGAAGCTCGAGGATCAGCTTTGCGCGCTGACCCCCGACTTCGACCGTCGCTCCGGCCCCTCCCCCGACCGCGCCGACGCGCTGGTATGGGCGATCGCCGACCTCTTGGGCCTCGACCGGCCGAACTCGGGGATCATCGACTATTGGGCGGGGCTAGCGAAGCAGTCGAGCGCGCCCAGCGCGACGCCGTGGCGGCTTTGAGCAGGGTTGCGAGTAGGATCGCTGCGGCATATGAGCGCGGCCTCGTGCTCCACGCCGGGACGGTCCCAAAGCTCGAGGACCGGATCTGCGCGCTGACCCCCGACTTCGACCGCCGCTCCGGCCCCTCTTCGGATCGCGCCGACGCGCTGGTGCGGGCGATCAGCGGCCTCTTGGGCCTGGACCAGCCGAAGTCGGGGATGCTCAACACTGGGCGATTCGAGGCGGCGGGCCTCATGACGCTCGCTGACGATGCCCGCGCCTTGTGAGTTGGACCATCGGCTGATTTGGAATACGCTTGCCGACAAGGTATGTTTGAGCAATTAGGAGCTTTTAGAAATGACTGAGCGCGATGATTGGCGGATTGTGACCCGCGACCAGAACTCGATCTTATTGGATAAAGGAGATTATCCCCGGCTTTTCGTTGACGGAGTGAGCCACTTATCGGTAGGTCCGGCGGTATCAAGAATTGGATATTTCAGAGTAGCGTCAGTAGAAATGAAGGATAATACGTGCCTGTCCGGTTAACGCCCACACCCACCAGGGCTGGTGATGGTTATCAAACCGGCCATGGAAATCCGCCAGAGCGACGATCTGGGTTTCCCCAGTCAGTCCCAGAGTTTCATGAGCTTTTTCCGTATGACGCGGCATATGCTGCCTATCTTGATCGCGCGCGTTGGCCTGTCGGCTTTGTCTGGCCATATTGCGGCCAGATCGCTCTGCACGTGGACGCATCCTACATCTAGGGGCTGTGGGCGTTAACCGGATAGGCACGGGATAATAATTCGTTCGAGAATCGCGAATTGTGTCTGGAAGTCATAATTCCAACGGCTTCCTTACTTCAGTGGCTCACGCCATTGCCGGGACTGCTAAAACCAAGTTTAGCGTCTATGGAGAATTCGTTCAAGCAGGTATCTAGTTTGATTAATCAGTTTGTAGAGGAAGGAAAACAATGAGTTTTGCTTTGCTTTTATCTGAGACGACTGCCCCGACTCTGATTCCGGTTGCGGCGAAGGCGTCCACGCTGGTCTATTTTTGTGTCATGTTGGCGGGTAACGTCACTCCGATTGAATCTGGAGGTGTTTTGTCGCATTACGCACCAAGTCATGAAGTTATAATACACCTTGCAGACCTCAACGATCGTTTGAAGGTAAAAATGGCTTTAAGTGATGCCTTGACGCGAGTCGCAACGGAGCTGGGGCCAAAAGAACTTCAGCGGGCGCATGCTGCTATTCGTGAAGCGACAAATCTAGTTGGACGCATTCCGGTTCAACACGAGCCGTGGGTTAGCATTACCGACGAAGGACTTGCTGTGCTACAATGGCAAGCGAAAAATAATGGCGTCATGTTGCTGCTTTCGGGCGACGGTGTCGTAACAGTCTCAGTTACAAATTCCAAGGAAAACTATTCCGATAACGCGTTTGATTATGATGTTGGCGGCAACGCGTCGATCGTAATTGCAGCAAGTGTGCACAATTTGTACGCGTGATAGTGCTATGTTTTGCGTGACCAGGCAACGTTGTAACAATCAACGAGAGAGTTAGTCACCATTATAAGCTAACTGGGCCAGGTCCAGTAGCTGATGACGAAGTTGTGATCCTCCTTGTCTCAGATAACCGGTTGAAGGCCGGTGACAGATTGACAGTGGACCAATTCCGGTCAAAGCCTCTTGGCCGAGGTGATATTTCACTTGCGCGTAAAGCCTACGCTAACCTGGACATTCTCCAGAGAGCAGTTATTGACCCTGCAATCTCAAGAGGCGAGGTTGTGGTCGGTGCCTCTTCTGTCGTCGTTAAAACAATCCGGGATATTGACGCTCTCATTAATGATGGACGGCAGGAGCGTTTAGTGAAGGCGGCATGCGTTTTGGACCGGGTGGACCCGGGTGACCATGACTTGCATGCGGCACTCAAGGGCTGCGAAGGCCATCAAATCATCTCCGATAAACAGCTCGGCAAAGTGCGTACTCGCATCGCCGCTGACTTGGCAAATAAATTTGGGCCTATAATAAGTCTTGACAGTATTTTCTGATGCAGCCTGAGCATTTGCTATTTGACGCTCGGGCGACCTCCTAGAGCCGTCTGTCTTAACCACCTTCGGGAGCGACCGTCGTGCGCTCGCAAGCGGGCCGGCGTGGTCAGCGACCGCGGTTGCAGTGCACGATAAGCTGGACATTTCGTCAATTGACGCGCATATCCTCACCAGGAGACGTGACATGACCGCTGCCATTTTCGCCGAGCGCGCGGCGGCCCGCCTGGGTCGGCAGACTTTCGCCAGCGAGAAGGACCGCGCCCGCCTGTCCGAGGTCGCCGTCAAGGCGTTCCTCAATCTCGCGCGCGCCTGGGATCTCAGCAACGCCGAGGCCGCGGCGCTGATCGGCGTGTCGCCGAGCAGTCTCGACCGGATGAAGCGCGGCGCGCGCCCGACGCTCAACCAGGACCAGATGACGCGGGTGTCGGCGCTCATCGGCATCTTCAAGGGCCTGCATCTCCTGTTCGTCGACGACATGGCGGACGCCTGGCTCCGCCGGGCGAACAGCGGTCCGTTGTTTCAGCGACGCACGCCGATCGAAGCGATGATCGATGGCGGCATTCCGGCGATGCTCGACGTGCGCCGCTATGTCGACGCGGTGCGCGGCGGGCTGTGACGCTCCCCAATGCTTGACGGCCTCACGATCGTCCGCGAGGCGATGCCCCGGACGGTGCGGCTGGTTTCGACGGCGCGGCTGCGGCCTCCCGTCCTGCAAGCGCTCGTCGCGCCCGAGGAGGTTGCGGATCTGGCGGAAATCGAGGGCGCCACCTCGAGCCGCCTGATCGCCGAAGAGCGCGGAGCGGAAGGCGTGGGTCGGGACGAACTCGTCTACGGCGTCCCCTATGCCGCCTTCATCAACGCCTCGTTCGCCTATTGGAAGCCGCGCGAGCCGAACCGCTTCAATGCGACGCGCGGCGCCTGGTATGCGGCGCTGGCGGTCTCGACCTGCATGCGCGAGGTGGCCTGGCACATGGCCGACTTCCTCGCCAAATCGGGCGTGATGACGGGCGTCGTCGATTACGCGGAGCTGTTCGCCAGCATGGCGGGCGAGTTCGTCGACTTGCGCGGCGCTGGGGAGCATCCGAGCCTCGATCCCGACCCCGCGGTCGGCTATCCGGCCGGAAACGCCGTCGCGGACGCGGCTCGAGCGCGCGGGCTGAACGGGGTGATCTATCCGTCCGTGCGCGACCCAGGCGGGACCTGCGTGGTCGCGCTGCGGCCGAACGCGGTGCAGTCGGTCGCGCCGGGCGCGGTCTATCGTTTCGTCTGGTCCGGCCATCCCGAACCGGCGGTGACGAAGATTTCGGATTAGCGATCGGCGCGGGCCACCTCGCGCCGCGTCGGGTCGGAGGCGCCGCCTTCGCGCCGGCCCAGAAAATCGGCCGCCGTCACCGCGTGCAGGTTGGCGCCCATCTTACGGTTGAACGCTTCGGCGTCGATTTGCGCATTCACGGCGACCGTCTTGTCGTCGCGCGGCTGCGGACACTGGGCGTTGGCGACGGTCGCGCCGAGCCGCTCGACCACAGCCTTGAAGGCGCCTTCGAGCGTCTCGCGGTTGGCGTCGGCTGCAAACACGTCGCTCAGCCAGATTTCGGACCCGCTGTTGGCCGCGGCCACGCAGAACGTCCAGCGCGGGGCGGCGCAGGCGACCCCCGGCAAGCTGACAAGAAGCGCGGCGAGGGCCAGCCGGCGCATGACCTGATCTCCATCGAACGGCGAGACCAAGCCCTAACACGCCAATTCCTAACGGAAGGCGAAACATTCGCCGCGTATTCGCGCCTCATTTTAACGTTCCGTGGCCGACGCCGGTCGCGTCGTCAGGCGCGCAGACCGACGCGCGCGACGGGCGCCCCTCGCCCCGACCCATGTCGCCCTCATGCTCCGAACAAGGACCCCTCATGCCCGACCCCGTCGAACGCCCGCTGACCCCGAACGTGTTCGCGAGGCTTGCGCAGGCCACGCGCTACGCCATCACCGGCGTGACGCCGCAATCCTGGTTCGGACCACAGCAGCCTTTGCAGCCGCAGGCGCCGCCTGACGTCAAGGGCCGACAATTCGACTATCCGTTCGGGGCAAACCTCAACTATGTCCCGCGCTCCGAGGGCGGGATCGGCTTTGCCGAACTGCGCGCGCTCGCCGACGCGCTGCCGCTCCTGCGCGCGGTGATCGAGACCCGCAAGGACCAGGTCGCGGCGCAGAATTTTACGGTGCGCGCCCGGGCGCGGGCGAACCTGCCGGACGAGTCTGCCCGGATCGATAAAGCGCTCGCCTTTCTCGCGCGCCCCGACCGGCGCCGCTCGTTCGGCGACTGGCTGCGCATGCTGCTCGAGGACCTTTTGGTGATCGACGCGGCGACGATCTATCCGCGCTACGACCGCGCCGGGCGCCTGTATTCGGTCGACGTCATCGACGGGGCGACGATCAAGCCCTTGATCGGCGAGGACGGGCGCGCGCCCGAGCCGCCCGACCCGGCCTATCAGCAGGTGCTGCACGGCGTGCCGGCCGCCGACTTTTCCGCCGAAGAGCTTTTGTACCTGCCGCGCAACGTCAGGGCGCACCGGCTCTACGGCATGAGCCCGGTCGAGCAGGTGGCCTTCACCGTCAACATCGCGGTGAGGCGCGAGGCGGCGACGCTCGACTACTACCGGTCGGGCACGTGCCCCGACGCGTTCGGCACGGTGCCGAAGGAATGGACGCCTGAGCAGGTCCGTCAGTTCCAGGACTATTTCGACGCCCTGATGAGCGACAATTTGGCAAGACGCCGGATGCTGAAATTCATGCCGTCCGACTTCAGGCTGATCGAAATGCGCCAGCCGCCGCTCAAAGACCAGTACGACGAGTGGCTCGCGCGGGTGATCTGCTACGCCTTCTCCGTGCCGGCGACGCCGTTCGTGGCGCAGGTCAATCGCGCGACCAGCGAGACGATGCGCCTGCAGGCGACCCAGGAGGGCCTGCTGCCGCTCAAGACCTGGATCAAGAACGCGCTCGACCAAGTGATCCAGATCTGCATGGGCGAGCCGAACCTCGAATTCGTCTGGGTCGGCGACGACGCGATCGATCCGCTACAGCAGGCCCAGACGCTGCAGATTCTCGTCTCCGCCGGGATCAAGACGCGCGAGGAGGCGCGGGCGGAGCTGGGGCTGGGGGGAGAGGGGAAGGCCGGGGCGCCGGGGCTGGGGAAGTTCAATCCGAACCACGACGAGCAGGGGCGGTTCGCGACGGCGGACGACGCGACGGGGCTCGTGGGCAGTGCGACGCGCCAGCCGCGGCCGAAGGGCCTTCAGGTCGCGAGCCTCGATGATGTCGCGTCGGATGCTACTGTTGACGACGGCGGAGCCAGCGCCGGCTGCGTACCGGACGGAGGCGACGATAGCGCGCAAGTCGCTCAAGCCGTGCCAACCGTTGGCGCGTCAAAATACTCAGTCGATCTCCGAGCCGAAGAGGCGCTGTGGGGCGGCCACGCGGTGAGGGATCACGTCGGAAAATCTCCCGACGATCTTGTCGCCGAGCAAGAAGCCAATCGCGTCGATACACCTGTTGAAGGGGGCATTGAAACAGAATACAGGTTATCTGAAAGCAGCTATCCTTCTTGGGAGTCCGCGAACGACTACGTTAATCGCCTCCTGGAGTTGCACCGCGAAGAGGTTGATTTCATGGCCAGCGGCCAATGGGATCAAGACTGGATCGAGGAGCGAGTTGGCTCACCAACGGGCATAGAGGCAATCGCAAATGAACAGGGCCAATTGATTGTCCGCAACACATACAACGCGGGTGTGCTCATCGTGAACGATCCGCGCGTCCCTCGCGGGTATCGCGTGAAGACGGCATACCCTACGAACGACAAAAATTCATACCCACTGCCGAGCTATTCGCGCTGATCAAAACCGAGCCCGACGGAACGGGATCTTCAGTCATGGCGCCCAATATCCTGATTGCAGAGGAACTGCGTATGGACACTTTTTTTGATCCTCCCCCTGAGCTTACTCGGCTTGGCTCTTGTTTCTTGCATGACGACTACAAATGGGGCAAGGATAATTTCCGTGCGTGGGCCTCTCAGGCGATCGCCCTGAGTCATTTGCCGCCGGACAAGATTCAGTCGTTGAAGAAATACATCGACGGAATTCTATCGAATCCGGATAACGATTTTGTCGATCGGGCTTGGCACTCAGTTGGCGCCGCGCTCGGTGTGCGTGGTGGCGGGCGGTCACGAGAACTTTTCAAGATAATTCGTGAGCTGTTGGATTCAGTAGAAGTCAAATCGTAGCGCCAAGGGCAGTTCTCGCAACGCCCGCTACGCCTTCGCAGTGCCGGCGACGCCCTTTGTCGCGCAGGTCACAACCGCGCGACCTCGGAGACCATGCGCCTGCAGGCGACGCAGGAAAGGCTGGCGCCACTCAAAACCTGGATCAAGAACGCGCTCGACCAGGTGATCCAGGCGTGCATGGGCGAGCCGGACCTCGAATTCGTCTGGGTCGGCGACGACGCGGTCGATCCGCTGCAGCAGGCTCAGACGCTGCAGATTCTCGTCTCGGCCGGGATCAAGACGCGCGAGGAGGCGCGGGCGGAGCTGGGGCTGGGAGGGGATGCGGACGAGCCAGGGGCGGCGCCGCCGCCGGGGCTCGGCAAGTACAACCATAACCATGACGAGCAGGGGCGGTTCGCGACGGCGGACGATGCGGTCGAGGTTGTGGGGCACCCGACGCGCAAGCCGCGGCCGCAGGGCGTTCAGGTTGCAAGCAAAGACGCGGTGATGCCGGATGCCAGCGGAACGGCCGTCGCGCAGATCATCGAACCCGAGCCGCCGCCTCCTCCCGAGCCGGCCGAGACGCCAAGCCCCGCTGAAACTGCCCCGGCCTCGCCAACCGCATCATCCCTCGAGGAGATAGCGAACGGGAAGTTTCCCGGCGTTGCGAAAAGCCTTGGCTCTCCGCGCACAATGCACGCTTCGGATGACCCGGCCTCGGAGGCTCAAACCTACATACGCGGGTTAACAGCAGGCAAGACATACGTTGGGGATTAAAAGTGAAATCGACGCTGATGGCGGGCGCGTTATTAAACTGGCTGACGGCACATATATAACGTACCGACCGCCGGGTGTATCGAGCGAGGACACGGCCCCGACGACCGCGACGGTCGAAATAAACAGCCCCGAAATAAGAGCGTTGAATCGCGGGAAGCGCCTGAAGTTGAAATTCCCGAAGAAGTGAGCCCGAAATGACAATATCCACCAATACCGCGCTGTGGCTGCAGGAACAGCTGCTCGGACTATATCATGAAGATTGGGGTCTGAGCTACGTGCTCGACGGCAATCTGGCCTCAATCCCGGATGACACACCCGAGCGATGGCAGCTTGGCGTGGACTTGATCTACCGCGGGCTCGTCTGCGACTTGATAAAAGTCAATGATTTCGGCGCCAATCCTGACCGAGCGTCCTTTTTGCACGCAATACGAACCTTAGCCCCCCATGGGAACGGCGCAGGATTCTGGCACGCTACCATTGTCTGGGGCGCTCCTCGCCTCTGCAAGCTCATTGAGGCTAATTTTCCGCCGCCCGACCAACGCGACGATAGGCTGAATGTGGCTTTCATCGAAGCGCTTGAGCAAATCTTCGCGGAAAACGGCGTAGCCTGGTCGGACAAGCCATTGCTTCCGATCATGCCCGCCGGCGCGAGCGCAGAGCTTTCCGCCCCGCGCTGAGCGGAGCTCTACGGGGCCACGATCAAGCCCTTGGTCGGCGAGGACGGGCGCGCGCCCGAGCCGCCCGACCCGGCCTATCAGCAGGCGCCGCACTGCACGAGCCGCCGACTTTTCCGCCGAAGAGCTTCTCTACCTGCCGCGCAACGTCCGCGCGCACAGGCTCTACGGCATGAGCCCGGTCGAGCAGGTGGCCTTCACCGTCAACATCGCGCTGAGGCGCGAGGCGGCGACGCTCGACTACTACCGGTAGGCACGTGCCCCGACGCGTTCGGCACGGTGCCGAAGGAATGGACGCCGGCGAGGAGGCCACCGCCCCACGCTGAGTGGCGCTCGGCGAGGATGGGCGGGCGCCCGAGCCGCCCGACCAGTTTCTGGCAATCAGAACCGTCCCTCACCTTTTCGGAACAAAGAGCGAACATTTTTCTTGACTGCTTACGCCGGTCGTGGCATAGTCGGGACAATGGAGATGGTGGGCGCCGAGGCGGCCCCGTCCCCCCGCTTCCCGAAAAATTTTCCTGCTTTCCGCGCCCGCGCCGTTCGGGCGCGTTCCGGCGCGCCTGCCTCACGGAGTCCAGCGTGTCCTCACTCGAACTCTTCCTGCCGCTCGCCAAGGTCGACCTCGACCAGCGCCTTGTCACCGGCGTCGCCACCGCGGAGGCGCCTGACCGTTCCGGCGAGATCTGCGACTACGTCTCGTCGAAGCCTTATTTCGAGAAATGGTCGGCCGAAGCGCTGGCGGCGAGCGGCGGGAAGTCGCTGGGCGCGGTCCGAGCCATGCACGGAAAGGTCGCAGCGGGCAAGCTCACCGACATCGCCTTCGATGACGAAACGAAGCGGGTGGTCGTGGCGGCCAAGATCGTCGACGACGACGAGTGGCGGAAGGTCACGGAAGGCGTCTACACCGGCTTCTCCCAGGGCGGACGCTATGTGAAGCGCTGGCCGGACGAGGAGACAGGCCTCATCCGCTACACCGCCGAACCGCACGAAATCTCGCTCGTCGACCTGCCCTGCCTGCCCGACGCGACCTTCGAAGTGGTGAAGGACGGGGTGGTCGAGAAGCGCGCATTCGCCCCGCGCGTCGAGGGCGCCGCGCCGACGCCCACGGCAGGGTCGGACGACGTCGCGCGGATCGATGTTCAGGCGACGCCGCAGACGTCGGAAGCGTTTTACAAAGCCACCAACCAGCTGGCGGACGCCGCAATCCGGCTCGATCGCGCCGAAAAGGAGGCCCTGCGCCTGCAGAAGGCGCTCGCAGCTCTCTCTCCTTTGCTCGCGGATCTCACCAAACGCGTCGCCGCGCTCGAGGCTCAGCCGCTTCCCGCCAGGGTCGCGCTGAGAGCGGTGGCGAAAAGCGCCGACGGAGAGGCCGACCCGCTTTCGGCGGACGAAGCGATCCGTCGCCTGGCGACGCTGCCGCCCGACGCCCGCGCGCTGGCGCTCACCAAGCTCAGCCTCGCAAACCCGCTCCGCTTCTGAGCGTACCCACCCAAGCCTTCGTCCGTCGCGTTCGGCGACGTCCCGGATCCACCCCAAGCTCAAGCCCTTCTCCCACGACGGCGGGAGAAGGGACGCGATCGCCGACGCCGCGGCGTCCGGCGGCGCGGCGGCCGGAAGCGCAACTGCGGGCCATCGCCTCGCTCACGGCGGCGATCGGTTCAACCGCGCCTGCGCTCGGCCGTCGCGCAACCTTCTCCAACTCTTTTCAACACAGGAACGCCCATGGCTCTCAACTATCTGGCTCCCGCTCCCTACGCCTCTTTCGTCACGCGCAACGGCGCATTCCAGGCCGACGCCAATGGCCTCATCTCTAACGTCGGCTCAGGCGCGCAGGCCCTGGATTTACTCGAGGTCGGCTGTGTGCCGCTCGCCTTCAATCCTTTCGCAAACTTCCGCAATCTGATCGACGGCGGCGATTTCTCGATCAACCCGTTCCAGCGCAACATCCCGGGTCTGGCTTCGGGCGGCGTGATCGCGACGCCGATCGCCGCGACCCCGACCTACTTCGCCGACCGCTTCTTCGCCTGCGGCGGCGCATCGTGCGCCGTATTGACGGCGGCGGTCGCCGACACCTGTGTGCAAGGCTTCAGCCAAAGCCTCAAGGTCTCTCGCCAGGCCGGCAACAGCAATCTCTCCGCGATCAACGTCGGCCAGGTGCTCGAGACCTTCGACTCGCTGCGTTGCCAGGGACAGACCGTCACGCTGTCGTTCTGGGCGCGCGCCGGGGCGACCTTTTCGGGCGGCGCGCTGAGTGTCCAGGTGATCGAAGGCAACGGTGTGAACCAGAGCGCGGCGAGCCTCGTCGCCGGAACCTGGACCGGCGCTTCTCCGGTCATCAGCGCGCAACAAGCTCTGACGACGACGATGACCCGCTACCAGTTTACAGGCGTCGTGCCCTCCAGTTCGACCCAGCTCGGCGTGCTCCTGTCCTTCACGCCGACCGGAACCGCAGGCGCAGACGACTCGATCGTCATCAACGGCGTTCAGCTCGAGATCGGTCCGCAGGCTTCGCCCTTCGAGCACCTCGACGCCCAGGTCGTGCTGGAGGTCTGCCAGCGTTACGCCTGGGCGATTCCGGAGCCGGCGGCAGGCGTTGTGATTGGCGCCGGCATGAACACGGGCGCCGCGGCCCAGATCTTCTACATGGCGACGCCGGTTCAGCTCCTGAAGGCGCCCACGGTGACCGTTTCGGCCGGAACGTTCAAGACCCAGCAGGGGGCCGTCGCGACAGCCACCACGATCACCGCCGGTGCGACGCACACGCCGAACGCCATCTCGATCAACGGCAACTCGGCCGGAACGGCCGGGCAGGCGACGCTGCTTCAGGGCGGCGGCGGCTCGGGCTGGATCATCGCCAGCGCCGACTTCTGATCTCCGACGCCGTCAACCCTTAAGGAATGAGCTCCATGAGTCTCTTTCAAACGACCGAAGAAACCCTGCGCCTCACCAAGGAGGCGCTGTCGGACAACGCGCTTGCCAAAAACGTCAGCCTCGCCACCGGCCTTTCCGCCTATGACCTCCAGGCGCCGGCCAAGAACCTCTATCCGACCGTCACGCCGCTGCGAAACGCGCTGCCGCGGGTGGGACGGATCAACCCGGGCGACGCCGCACGCTGGCGCACGATCACCTCGATCCTGGGCTCGGGCTATGACGCGATGGGCTGGGTGCCGGAAGGCCAGCGCACCGCAAGCATGTCCTACGCCGCCCAGCTCCAGGTCGCGCCCTACCTGACGCTCGGCGAGGAAGACACGGTGACCTTCGAAGCCGAAGCCGCCGCCGAGGGCTACGAGGACCTCAACGCCACGGCCACGCTGCGCCTTTTGCAGAAGACTATGCGCAAGGAAGAAATGGCCCTGCTGGGCGGCAACACTTCGCTCGCCCTCGGAACGCCGGCCGCGCCCGCGCTGACGGCGCCCGGCACGAGCGGAACCCTGCCTGCGGCGACCTATTCGGTGATCGTCGTGGCGCTGAGCTTCGAGGGCTACAAGAACTCGAGCATCACGACCGGTGTCGCCACCACCAAGACCATCACCGGCAACGACGGCAACACCTATGCGCTGAACGGCGGCTCTTCGAACAAGAGCGCCAATGCGACCCAGACGGTGACGGCGGGCCAGACGCTGAGCGCGAGCGCTTCGGTCATCGCCGGCGCCGTCGCCTATGCATGGTACGTGGGCGCTGTCGGCGCCGAGACGCTGCAGGCGATCACCACCATCAACAGCGCATCGTTCGCCACGCCGCTCCTCACCGGACAGCAGGCCGCGACGCAGATCACGGCCGACAATTCCCGCAATGCGACACTCGCGTTCGATGGATTGCTGACCGTCGGGTTCAATCCGGTCAACAGCGCGTATGTCCAGGCGCTCGCCGCGGGGACTGCGGGCACGGGCTCGTTCCTCACCGCCTCGGGCCGCGGCTCGGTGATCGAGATCGACAACATGCTGGTCGCGATGTGGAATAACTATCGGCTGTCGCCGACCGTGCTCTACGTCAATGCGCAGGAGCAGAAGAACCTCACCAGCAAGTGTCTGACCAACGCGTCGGGCCCGCTTCTCCGCTACGACGTCGCCGTCGACAGCGGCAAAGGCGGGCCCTACGGCGTGTCAGCCTCGGGAGTGGTGCGCTGGTACTATAATCCCTTCAGCGTCGACGGCGGTTTCGACATTCCGGTCAAGGTCCATCCGGACCTGCCGCCGGGCACGATCCTGGCGCTCTGCGAGCGACTGCCGGTCTGGTACCAATCGAACCAGACCCCGAACGTGGCCGAGGTGCTGACGCGGCGCGACTATTACCGGGTCGACTGGCCGCTGCGCACTCGCCGCCGCGAGTTCGGCGTCTACGCCGAGGAGACGCTCGCCGTCTACGCCCCCTTCGGCGTCGGCATCCTCACCAACATCGGCAACGGCTGACCCCGCTCCCCCTCTCCTTTTCCGCCCGTCCGCCTCCCTCCGGGCGATTGCAGGACAGGGGTCGAGGGTGTGGGGCTCGGCGCCGGCGCGCTTTCTCCCGCGCTTTGCGCGCCGGGCCCTTCGCTCCTTTTCCCGCACGACGTCGTCCCTCTCGGCAGAGGGGAGGTGCGCGGCGATTTTTCCGTCTGAAGCCGAGCATTCCATGTCGCCTTACGACCTCACCACCCTCTCCGCCGTGAAGGCCTGGCTGGGACTGCCGGCCATCGCTGGCCCGAACGACGCGACCCTTTCCTCAGTGATCACCGCGGCGAGCCGGGCGATCTATGCGGCGCTCGGCCGTCCCGGCCTTTTGCCGCAATCCTACACCGAGACGCTCGATCTCGAAACGCGCCGCGTCTATCTCAGGCAGTGGCCGGCGCTCCAGGTGAGCTCCGTGCTGTGGCGCGGGATCGCCATCCCGCCCGATTTGAATCCGGACCTCGACGCTTCGATGGGCTACGCCTTGCAGCCCGCCGACCCCGCGCCGCCGGGCCGGCCGCAGGCGATCGATCTCTTCGGACCGTTCTATCGGCCCGGACGCCAGTGCCTCGTCGTCTCCTATCGCGCCGGCTACGCCGTCCAAGGCGAGACGCAGTCGGTTCCGTCAACGGGGCCGTACCAGATCGCCGCCTTGGCGCCCTACGGACCTTGGGCGAGCGATCTTGGCGTTGCCTACGCCACGACCGGCGTGGCGCTGAGCCCGGTGTCCCTCGCTCCCGGCGCAGGACAGTACACGGTGACGAGCGGTGTTTACGCCTTCTCCGCCGCAGACGCCGGCAGCTCCGTGACGATCGGCTACGGCTATGTCCCGCAGGATGTCGCCCAGGCCGCAACCGAACTCGCGGCCGAGCGTTTCCGAGCCGCCGAGCGCATTGGCCTCAGGTCGAAGTCGGTCGGCGGCATGGAGACAATTTCCTACGATACGAGCGCAATCTCGGCGCCGATCCTCGGCATGCTGCAGCCTTACAAGCGCGTTGCGATCTGATGTTCGCCCTTGACCTCGACGGCTTTGACGCGGCGATCGCCCGGCTTGCCTCCTGCCCTGCCGCGATCGGCGCGGCGCTTGCAGCGAAAGCAGCCGAGGCAGCGGCGACGCTCGCCGACCGCGTCAGGACCGACAAGCTCTCGGGCGGCGTCCTCGACCCGCGCTCCGGCGCGCTGCGGGATTCGATCGTCGCGGACGTGTCGGCTGAAGCAGACGGGCTTCGCGCCACAATCGGCTCGAACGGCGACGTCAAATACGCCGCCATCCAGGAATTCGGCGGCAAGACCGCGGCGCACGAGATCCTGCCCGGCAAAGCGCAGGCTCTCGCCTTCATCGCAGGCGGCGCGCTGCGCTTCGCCCGCAAGGTCGAGCATCCGGGCTCGGCCATTCCCGAGCGCTCCTACCTGCGCTCGACGCTCGACGAGATGAGCGACGAGATCGTCGCCGCGCTCACCGACGCCGCGGTCGAAAGTTTGGAGTGCGCATGAGCCGCGAAGCCGCCTTCTCCGCCCTGTTCGCCGCCGTCTCGGCCGCGTACCCTTGGGGCCTCGCCTCGCGGCGGATGAAGATGTGGAGCGAGGTTCCCGCCGCGCTCAGGCCCGCGTTCTTCCAGCTCGAGAGCGGGCCCGAGACCTATCAGTGGCCCTCGCCCGCAACGCCGAAGCGTACGTTCGAAGCCAAGCTCTTCCTTTACTTCGACTCCCGCGATCCGACGACCCCCGGCGCGACCGCTCTCAACGTTGCGCTCGACGCGATCGACGTCGCGCTCGCCCCCTCCGCGGCCGACACCGCCCTCGGCCGCCAAACGCTGGGCGGCGCCGTGTACGACTGCAAGATTGTCGGCGTTCCGGTGCGCGATCCGGGCGACCTCGACGGCGATGGGCTCGCGGTGGTTAGCGTGCGGCTGGTGGCGCCGTGAGGAGCGACACATGACGTTCGACGAACTGAATGCTTCATGGGAAGCGGCTTTGGTCGGTCCTATCTCTGTCGAGATGACCTTTGCCGAAGATCTCCTCGTTCTCGGTGCTGGAACGCGCCTGACAAACTTGGCCCGCCCGTCGATGAGCGTGGTCTAGCCGCGCGGCTCGCCGCGGCGCACGGCCACGCGATCGGCGCCTTGCCGTTGCGGCACGTCCGCCGCGCGATCGAGAGCGGCGACAAGCCGCTCGCGCTCACTCATCTGGCGCTCAGCGGCCTCGCGAAGCTCGCCAATCCGAAGGCGGACGCTCGGCGCCTGTTCGTTGCCGACGCACTGATCCGGTCAGGCGTCGATTCCGCGATTATCGTCAAGGCGCTCGGACCATCGCCGGAAACGCTCGACAAGTACAATTCCGACCAGCCTCGAGTTGCGGCGGGCAATCCTGACGGGGGGCAGTGGACGCGCGGGGATTCGGTTGGAGCGACGCCAAGCTGGTCGACGAAAGAGCCAATCAGCGTTCAGGTCGCAGACGCGTCACACACGCGAGGGCGTGAGGTTGTCAACGACGCCGCATCGGAAACATCCGCGTCTCAATCGGAGAGCGCGCCTGCCCCCGTCGCCGGCAATGATCAGCCCGTCGAACTCGCACAGAATCTCGATCTCGACCAAACCTGCGCGGCACTAATCGCCGCGAATTGCAAAGCCAGGATTTTGCGAGTATTCCCCGGACAGTATCTTGTTTGTACTCTCCGTGAAGTGCAAGCGGCGGCGAGGGAAGGCGACGCAGCGGCGAGGAGTGCCTGCAAGCTCTTATCACGACCTGAATACCGCAAATAGTGCTGATGCAGGACTCGCTACATGTCGAATAAACTGTTTGAGCTCATGAAGCTGCTGGATGAAAATCGTCTTACCTTCACGATAAGACGACCAACCAACTATGAGCTGGTTTTGACTGTCATCGATGTTGGCAAGCGCATCGAGATCAGCTACGACGAAAACGATATGGTTGACGTTTCCGTCTTCCGCGGCGACGAGTTGGTCGAAGTCGGGATGGACGCCGTGCTCGAGGCGCTGGAAGACAACGACTAGAGCTACGGGCAAAGCGAAGCGCGATGCGACAACCGTGGCGCGGTCTGGGAAGTCAGCGACGTCAGTTTTGTAAAGGCGCCAATTGGCTGCCGACGACGGTCGCCGTCTCCAAACTCACGCTGCAATAGAAGCTCTGCCCGGGAATGATTCCGGGCGCGGTCCTCTAACGCTCGGCGAATGCCGAACCGTGCGCGATGGATCAAGGCCACGCTCACCGGACGCCGCCCTCGGCCACGCCCTCCACGACTGCCAGATTGCGGCCATGCCCGACGCCCCGGTCCAGCGAACACCGGCGGCGACCAACTGGCGGCGATCAGCATGCGGCCTGTTGCGCCGTGAGACTTCCATCGCGCGCAGTCGAAACCTGACCGTTCCAAACACCGCCGCCCGCGCGGCGCCTATTCCCCCAAACGGAGTCCCCCATGTTCGTATTCGGCTCGGGCGTGCTGATCGGCACGCCGGCAGGCGGCTCGCCGATCAATTTCGGCCTCGCGCAGGAAGTCACGCTCAACGTCCAGACGAACACCAAGGCGCTGTACGGGCAGTATAACTTTCCCGTCGCGATTGGCTCCGGCGCCAAGAAGATGACCGGCAAGGCCAAGATGGCTCGGATTTCGGGCCAGGCTCTGGGCTCGCTGTTTTTCGGGCTCACGCCCAGCGTCGGCGTCACGCAGACCCAGTTCGGCGAGACCACGACCGTGCCGTCGGCTTCGCCTTACCCCTACTCCACGACCTACCATGCGACCTTCATCGCCGACCAGGGCGTCGTCTATGCGAGCTCGTCGCTGCCTTTGAAGCAGGTCGCCTCGAGCCCGACGCTCGGCCAATATTCGGTTTCGGGCGGGGTCTACACCTTCTCGTCTGCCGACGCCGGCGCGAGCGTGCTGATCTCCTACACCTACACCGCCGCGACGATCGGCGAGAGCATCGCGGTCAGCTCGCAGCTCATCGGTCCGTCGATCGTGTTCTCGGCGAATTTGTTCGCCTCCGACCCCACCACGGGCAAGCAGTTCTCGGTGTGGCTCTACAATTGTGTCGCCGAGAAACTGTCGTTCGGCACCAAGGTCGAGGATTTTCTCGTCCCCGAGCTCGACTTCCAGTGCTTTGCCAACGCGGCAGGCCAGGTCTGCCAGTTCAACTTCGGAGACGCGGCGTGAGCGACGAAACTTTCCCCATCGCGCTCGGCGGCAGAAGCTGGGCCCTTCCGCATCTGCCGTTCCGCGCGATCAAGGCGATCCAGCCGGCGCTCTACGACATCTATGTTGCGGCCGGGGGAGCGTCGATGTCGAGCGACGGCGTCGCGGGGCTCGGAGAGGCGGAGCTCGAGCGCCTGGCCGAGGCGATATGGCGCGCCGTGGTCCATGTCGACCCGGCGCTCTCCTTCGCCGAATTTCTCGAGCTGCCCTTCTCGGTCGGCGACTTGATCCAGGCTTTCCCCTCGGTCGCCAAGGCGGCAGGATTGCGCGCGGCGCAGAACGCGACGGCGGAGGCGTCGCCTGAGGCGGGAAAATCGATTACGACGCCCTGATCGCGGGCGTCGTCGCCAATCTCGGCTGGAGCTGGGACGAGGCGCTCGATCAACTGACCGTTCCTCGCTTCCTTGCGTTGCAGGCCGAATGGCGGCGCCATCCGCCAATCCACTGGCTCATCGCAGCGGCGCTCAAATACCGGCCCCCGGGCGAGGCGGCCGCGCAGATCCAGCCGACGATGGCGGAACTGAAGGCCGCGTTTCCAAGCGGCACGCTCTGACAAGGACCGCCAATGACTGACGCCAACGTCTCTGTCAGCTTCAGCGCGTCCGTCAGCGACTTCATAGCCGGCGTCGGCCAGGCGAAGGACGCGCTGCAAAGCTTCTCGGCGCCGTTCGGCGAGCTCAACAACCAGCTCGCCTCGCTGGCGAATGCATCGGCGCAAGCCTTCAGCGCCGAGCGCTTCCAACCTTATCGCGACGCGCTCGTCGCGACGCAATCGCTCGAGCAGTCGCTTTCCGCTGACCGCGCGCGGGCCGCGACGGCCCTGCGGGCGGGGGACGATGCGGCCTATGCCGACGCGACGCGCGCCGCTCAGCTCGCTGCGACCGAGGAGCTGCGGCTCATCGAAGACGGGCAGAAGCAGAAGCTTGCGCTTTACGCCGAGGAAGCGCGCGCCTATGCGATCACGCAAAGGGAAAAGCTGGCGCTGTCCGCACAAGCAATTCAGGGGGCCTACGCGCTCGAACTCGGCGCGCTGAAGGAGCGTGAGGCGGTCGGCGACCAGTCGCTCGCCGCCAGGCAGCGCGTCGACGATATGGCCATCGAGGCGGCGCGCCGGCGCGACGACGAGATCACCTTGCTGACCAAGTCCGCTTTGCAGGAGCAGGAGCGCGATTACCAGTCTTTCGCGAATTCGATCGAGCAGGCCTTCAATTCCCAGTTGCGCGGCCTGATCTCCGGAACCGAAAACTGGCATACCGCCTTCAAGAACGTCCTCGGGAACCTGATCATCAAGTTCATCGAGTTTACCGAAACGACGGTCGCCCATCACCTCATCGGCGAGGCGATGAAGACGGCGGCGACGACCACCGGGGTCGCGGCGCGCACGGGCGCCGAAGAGGCCGGCGCCGCCGCGTCGATGGGGGCGCAGGGGGCGGCGATGGTCCGCTCGATCCTGTCGTCCGCCGCCGAGTTTTTTGCAGGCGTGTTCGGCTTCCTCGCCCCGCTGATGGGGCCGTTCGCGGCCGGACCCGCGGCGGCGGCCCAGGCGACCGTCGCTGGCATGGCGGGGTCGGTCGCCTCGGCCGACATCGGCATGTGGCAGGCGCCAGCGGACATGCTGACGCTCGTCCATCATAACGAACTCATCATGCCGGCCGCCGAAGCGGGCGCCTTCCGCTCGATGCTCGGCGGCGACAGCGGAACAGGCGGCGTGCATATCCATCCGACGACCAATGTCCGCGTCTCGGCGCTCGACGCGGGCTCCGTCTCGCAATGGATGAAGTCAAACAGCGGCTCGATGTTGAAGGCGATCGACGAGGCCGTGAGGCACGGCGCCCATTTGGGGCTCAAGCGCATGGCTCGGTCCTGACATGGTCACAGCGACCGGCGTTCATCTTCTCCCCTCGACGGGAGAATACACTTACGACACGATTCCCTTCGTGGCGGCGCAGCATAGTTGGACGACGGGAACGCTGCTCGGCGCCGAGCCGCTCAACACCTATTTCGCGCCGGGCGGGTCGAAGACCGATTATTCCTACGCGATCGATCAACTGCAGGCGGCGCATCCCGAATGCGCAACGGTCTCGGTCGTCTGCTCGTGGTTCTTCAACTCGGAAAACGCGCAGAACTGCAATATCTATCCGTCGACCATCTTCCTGCTCGGCGAGGTCTGGGAGGTGGAAAGCGGGTCCCCCGTCGAGACCCATTGGATGGTTTCGAGCCTGACCGAACAGGACTATCCAGGCATCATCCCGCTTCCGACGACGCGAACGGCTCCTATGTCTACGGCGGCACGCCGAGCGACCCGTCGATCGTGCGGTGCATCCGCGACCTGAAAAGCCGCGGCTTCAAGGTTGTCTTCTATCCGTTCCTGCTCGGGACGTGCTCGGGCTATCCCTGGCGCGGACAGATCACCTTCTCGCCTGACATTTCTGACGCCGCGACGGCGGCCGTCGCCGCCTTTCTCGGCCCGGCGGCGGTCGCCGACTTTATCCAGGATCCGGTCAATCTGACGGTCGCCTATTCGGGCGGTCTCTACGATTGGACCTATCGCCGGATGATCCTGCACTACGCCAACCTGTGTTGCGTGGCGGGCGGGGTGAACCTGTTCGTCATCGGCTCGGAACTGCGCGGCCTAGAAACGATCCGCGGACCCGCCTGGGCGCCGGCCGGGACGACCGACGCCAACGGTAACGCGGTCTGGGACTATCCGTTCGTCGCAGGGCTCGCGACCCTGGCGAATGATGTCCGGACGGTCTTCAACAACGCCGGCCTGACCAAGAACCTGACGACGCTGGAAAACCTGATCACCTATTCGGCCGACTGGTCGAGCTGGGTGGGCTGGCAGCATCCGGGCGCCAACGGCCAGTGGCCGCATCTCGACTCGTTCTGGGCGTCGAGCAACATCGACCTGGTCAGTTTCGACAACTATCTGCCGCTGACCGACTGGACGACCGGGACGGGCGGGATCGACGCGACCGAGAACTGGAGCCAGCCCGCGCCATCCGGCGCCTGGCCGCCGTCATCCGCGACCATGAGCGGACTTGGCCTCTCGGGAGTGCCGACGATTTATTCATCCGCCTACCTCCAGGCCAACATCGAGGGCGGCCAATACTTCAATTGGTACTATAACGACGGGAACAACGACGGCCTCGGACTCGATCCGAACGGCTCCGGCCTGCAGGTGTCGCTCTGCGAGGGCGACCGCCTGGCGCAAACGCGTAAACCCTATAGCGCAAGCCAGGAGATCCTCGCCAACAAGCAGCTCCGCTGGTGGTGGAACAACACGCATCAGGCCGTCTACTCGACCGGCTCGGGCTGGGTCCCGCAGGGTCTGCAAACCGAATGGGTCGCTCAGTCGAAGTCGGTCATTATGCTCGAATACGGCTTCTCGGCCATCGACAAGGCGACCAATCAGCCGAACGTGTTCTTCGACGCCAAGTCGACCGAAAGCGCGACGCCTTACTGGTCGATCTGGGACAACGCCGGGGGCTTGGGCTACCTGCCGCGCCGCGACGACACGATCGCCGCGCTGGCGCTCCAGGCCCTCTATGACTACTGGATCGCGGACGGAAACAACGCAACCTCGAGCGGCGGCCTTCCGATGCTGCAATGGGCCTTCGCGTGCGTCTGGAATTGGGACGCGAGGCCGTTCCCGACCTTCCCGCTGGACAGTGCGGCATGGGGCGACACCGCGAATTGGGCGGCTGGCGATTGGACGTCTGGCCTTCGGGCCTCGCTTGTGCCGCCGGCGCCAACTCCGCCCCCAAGCCCGGGGACCTATTCGACCTTTCCGACCCTCTCGACACTGGGATGGTCGGTTACCATCGCTCCGCGCTTCTCGACCGGCATCGCAGGGCATGTCTCGGGGCGCGAATCCCGCGCAGCCGCGCGCGCTTGGCCGCTGTTCGACATCGAATTGACTTACGAGCTCTTGCACACCGCGGCGGCCTACGAGGAACTCCAAGCCATCGCCGGCTTCTTCGCGAAGCAGGGCGGGGCGGATACGCCCTTCTGGATCGCCCCGCCCGGCCTCAGCGCGCTTGCAGGGCAGGCGGTCGGGACTGGGGACGGGTCAACGGTCACGTTCCCGCTCGTGGCCTCCGTGGGGCCTTTTACGGGCCCTCTCTACGGCACGTCCGGCGTCTCGGCCATCACCCTCAACGGGGTTGCGCAGGGCTCGGGCTGGTCAGTCTCGTCCGGGTATGCGCCGGCCGTCACCTTCGCGACCGCGCCCGCCGCCGGCGTCGCGATCTCGGCCGACTTCGGCGTCTTGTGGCTCTGCCGGTTCGCGGATGACGTGGTCGAGTTCGAACAGTTCATGGCGCAGCTTTTCGCGTTGAAGACCCTCAAACTGCAAACGGTGAGGCCATGACCGCGACCTTCCCGCTGCTCGCGGGCCAGGACATCAGCTTCACCAAGAAGCCGACCTTTTCGACGATCGTCGCCCCGCACGTCTCGGGCCGCGAGGTGCGCGACGCGCTCTATCAAAACCCGATCTGGCAGTTCGAAGCCTCGTTCAACGCGCTCAATTCCTCGCCCGGCGACATTTACGGCGGCGGCGTGGGCGCGCAATCGTTGCAAGCGATTATGGGCCTCTTCCTGCAATGCCAGGGGCAATACGGGACCTTCCTGTTTTACGATCCGACCGATTATGCGGTCGCGGCGCAGGGTTTCGGCATGGGCGACGGGGCGACGACGACCTTCCAGCTTCTCCGCTCGCTCGGCAGCTTCGCCGAATCTGTGAGCCAGCCATGGATTCCGACGACCTTCTCGATCTTCCCGGCGCAGGGCTTTACGGCCTATGCGCCGACCAACGCCTTTCAGAATTCGTCGTCGCTCGCCTCCGGGGCGCTCAGCAGGTCGAATATGACGCTGACCGGATCGCAGACCGATCCGAACGGCGGTTCGCTCGCGGTGCTGCTGGCCGAAAACACGACGAGCGGCGTCCACGACGGCGCGCAGACGTCGATCCCTGTCATCGCCGGCTCGCCCGTGACCTTCTCGACCTATCTCAAAGCCGGCGGCCTGCGTTACTGCGAATTGATCCTCGACAACGGCGGCGGCAACGGCCTCGGCGCCACCTTCGACCTGTCGGCCGGCGCCGTGACCGCATCGGGGAAGCTCGGCGCGGGAGCGAGCCCGGTCGCCACCATCTCGACCGCGCCCGGCGGCTATTTCCGCTGCGCCGTCTCCGGGATCATCGACACGGTCTCCTCGACGGCGCGCGCCTCGATTGTCAGCAACGACAATGCGACGTCATGGACCTGGTACCCGTCCTATGCCGGCTCGACGTCGAATACGGTCACCGTCGCCTTTCCCCAGGTCGAGCTCGCCGCCGCGCCCGGCGCGCCGACCTCCTACAAGCCGACGCTGGCGACGCTCTACTACGGGCAACCCTCGATCACGGCTGGCGGGACTTACGTCGACCCGTCGGCCTATTCGATCAGCAACGGCGCCGTGACCTTCTCAACCCCGCCAGCCGCGGGCGCCGCGCTGCAATGGACCGGCTATTTCGGCTTCCTCTGCCGGTTCACGGATGACGACGCAGAATTCGAGCAGTTCATGTCGCAACTGTGGAACGCGAAAAGCGTCAAGTTCCGATCGGTGAGGGCCTTCTGATGAAGTCGACCACGACGGCTGTCACGAACCTCATCAACGCCGCCCGCGCCGCGCCCGACGCGCCGATCGCCTTCGCCGAGTGCTTCAGCTTCACGACCACGACCGGAACCGTCTAAGCTTGGACCAACGTCGATTATCCCGTCACGTACGACGGGCTGACGTTTCTTTGCACCGGCCCCCTCGTCGCCGGGCTCAAATACAAGGGGACCGTCGGCCTCGACGTCGACAAGCAGCAGATCACGATTGCCGCGCGGCCGACTGACCTCGTCAACGGCGCGCCGTTCCTGATCGCCCTTCGGGATGGGGCTTTCGACGGCGCCGAGATCATCCGCTATCGCGTCTTCCTGACCGAGCCGGCGGGCTCGGTCATCGGCGGCGTCATCATGTTTCAAGGCAGGATTTCGACCGTCGACAACGTCGGCCGGACGCCAGCCACGATCACGGTCGCCAGCGACCTCGTGATCCTGCAGTGCGACATGCCGCGCAACCTCTGGTCGCCGACGTGCGTCCACACCGCCTATAACGCCGGCTGCGGCGTCCCGCGCGGGACTTACGCTGCGAACGGAACCGCGGGCGCCGGCTCGACCTCCAATCAGATCCTGACCTCGGTCGCCGCAGCGCAGCACGCGCAGGGCTCGCTCGTCTTCACTTCAGGGGCCAACGCCAACGTGCGCGCGACAGTGAAGACCATCACGACCGGCGTCGCGCTCAACCTCATGTATCCGCTGCCGTTCGCGCCCGCGAACGGCGACGCTTTCACCGTCTATGCCGGATGCGACCACACGCAAGGAACCTGCCAGGGCCGGTTCAACAACGTGTCCAACTTCCGCGGCTTCCCCTACGTCCCGCCGCCGCAGATGGCGTATTGACCTTTCGCCTCGCGAAGCGGGGAGAAGGTGGCCCGAAGGGCCAGATAAGGGGGCAGCGCTAACGATCGAGGGTGCGCATCAATGGTGTCTTTGTATGCCAGCGTCCGCGCTACCCCTCGCCCCAACCCTGTCCGAGTTTCACGGGGCGAGAGGGAACGCGCCCAGCGCCTCGCGGTCGTCGCGGCGGCGCGCGCCTGGATCGGCACGCCGTACCACCACGCGGCCGACGTCAAGGGCGTCGGCGTGGACTGCGCGATGCTGCTCGTCCGCGTCTATTGCGACCTCGGCTTGATCGATCCGTTCGATCCGCGGCCGTACACCCGCGACTGGATGCTGCACCGCGACGAGGAGCGCTATCTCGGCCTCCTCCTCGCCCGCGCGCGCCTCGTCGACACACCAGGCTTGGGCGATGTGATCCTGTTCAAGATCGGGCGCTGTTTCGCCCATGGAGGTATCGTGATGACGACCGCGCCCTTGACGATCTGTCACGCCTTCGCGCCGGCTGGCTACGTGATCGAGGACGTCATCGCGCGCAACGCCGAGCTCGCAGCCCGCCTGCGCTCAGCCAAGATCGCGAGCTATTGGAGCGCGCCGTGAGCTGGCTCGGTCGCAACCCGAATGCAAAGCCGGATTACACGTCGCTCGAGATCCAGACATCCGCCTCGACGTTGCCGATCCCGATCGCCTACGGCCAGAACAAGCTCGCGCCGAACGTGCTGTGGTTCGCCAACTTCCGCGCCGGCCCTGGCGCTGGCGGCAAGGGCTCGGGCGGCAAGGGCGGCCTGACCGGGGGATCGTCGGCGTCCGACGATTACACCTATTACGCCGACCTCATCATGGGGCTCTGCGAAGGCCCGATCAGCAACATCGGCTGGATCTACAAGAACCAATCCATCTATCTGGCGCTCGAACTCGGTCTCGGCTGGTGCGACGGCACAACGCCGCAATCGACCTGGCCCTATCTCGAGGCGATCTACCCGTACAATGCGCTCGCCTACCAGGGCACGGCGTACCTCTGGGGCGCGGGCTACAACCTCGGCGACACCGCGAGCATCGGGAACCACAACGCCGAGGTTTTGGGCGTCCTCTGGGGAACCGGCGTCAACGGCTCCGACGCCGACCCGGCCCAGGTGATCTACGATTTCCTGACCAACGCCCAGTATGGTTGCGGCTTCAACGCGGCCAGCATCAACGGCTCGACCCTGTTCGGCTCGGGCGGCGACGCCTCGCTGCAGACCTATTGCAAGTCGATGGGGATCGCGATTTCGCCGGTGCTTGACAGCCAGGAGCCGGCGAACTCGATCCTGACCCGCTGGCTGCAGCTCTTGAACTGTGCTGCGGTCTGGAGCGGCGGCGAACTGAAGTTCATTCCCTATGGCGATACGGCGGTCGCCCCGGGCGCCGAGACCACCTATCAGACGCAATTCTCGATTCCCGTCCCCGTGCCGCTGTCGACAGGCGGCGTCCCGGCCCTGGTCAACCTCTGCCCGGCGGCGTCGTTCGTCTCGGATGGCGGCGTCGTCTACGCCTTTTCCAACACGCCGCTTGTCTTCGTCAGCGCGACTGCGCCGAGCGCCGAGGGCGCCTATGGAATGCCAACGCCGGGCGAATACGCCTTCGCCACCGCTGATGAGGGCAAGCCGGTCGTCGTCACCTTCGCGGCACAGAACCTGACCGGCTACAGCCCAAACCTGACGCCGGTCTACGCACTGACCGACTCCGATTTCGTCGACGAGAAAGGTAATAAGGACCCGGTCCAGGTCGAGCGTGTCGACATTTATTCGCTGCCGACGATCCAGCGCATCGAGGTCTTAAACCGCGGCAATCAATACGCTGCGCAGCCGGTCGAGGCGCGCGACCAAAGCCAGATCGAGATTTTCGGTCCCCGCGTCGGCCCAACCATAACGGCGCACGAGATTTGCGACCCCTTCGTCATCGCGCCGATCGTCGCCCAGGCGATTTTGCAGCGCGAGCTCTACGTCCGCACCAAGTTCACCTTCAAGCTGTCGTGGGAATATTGCCTCATCGACCCGATGGACGTCATCGCGATTACCGACGGCAACCTCGGACTGTCCAACTATCCGGTGCGCGTGATCGAGATCGAGGAGGACGACAAGGGGTTGCTCGAGGTCACCTGCGAAGAGCTTGTGACCGGCGTCTCGACCCCGGCCTTCTACCAGACCGCCGGGGCCAGCGGCTATCAGCAGAACCAAGGCGTTCCGGCCGTTCCGGTCAACGCGCCCTTCATCTACGAACCGCCGCTCTCGGCGACCGGCGGAACGCCGCAAATCTGGATCGGCGCGTCGGGCGCGAATTACGGCTCCACGACCCAATGGGGCGGCGCGAACGTCTATGTGAGCATCGACAGCGCGACTTTCTCGCAGATCGCCACCATCACTCAGCCGATGCGCCAGGGCGCGCTCACCGCGGCGCTGCCGATGGCGACCGGCTGGGATGTGACCGACGCGCTGGCCGTGAGCCTCATCGAAAGCGGCGGCACGCTCAGCGGCACGTCGCAAGCATCGGCGGAAGCCGGCGCGACCGTCTCGCTCGTCGACTCCGAACTGCTCGCCTACGAGTCGGCGACGTTGACGGGGACAAGCGCCTACAACCTGACCGGGCTGGCGCGCGCGCTTTCGGGGACATCGGCAGCCTATCATTCGACCGGGGCCGCGTTCTATCGGATCAACTCGGTGGTCGTCCAATACGACCTGCCCTCGAGCCTCGCCGGCGTGACGCTCTATTTCAAGTTCCAAAGCTTCAACGTCTTCGGCGCTGGCGCGCAGGAGCTTTCGGCTTGCACGGCTTATAGCTACACGCCGACCGGCGCGGCCGATCCGATCGCGGCGCAGATCGCCTCGGGGATGGCCCTCGACCTCGGCAAGGTTTCCGCCGGCCCGACGCTCGCCGACGACTTCGGCGCCGCCTTAAGCCCCGTCACCGGCGCGGTCGACTGCGGCGCCATCCCGGCGGCGCCCCATCCGGTCGCCGTCCAGCTTTTGAGCGGGACGGCGCTGACCTTGGGCGCGACGACGACCTATCCGACCGTCAGCGACGATTTCGGCTCGGTCGCCGATCGGGTCGTCGACACAATCACCCTCGGCACGACGCCCTAATCCCTTCGCCCCGCGAAGCTGGGAGAAGGTGGCCCGAAGCGCCGGATGAGGGGCGCCGCCGTCTTTCCAACCAGGATCCTCAAATGTCCGAACAACTCCAACTGCGCCGAGGCACGGCCGCACAGGTCGCCGCCTTCACGCCTCAGCAAGGCGAATGCGTGGTCGATACGACTTTCAACAAGCTCCACATCGGCGACGGCGCGACAGTCGGCGGCTGGGCGGTCGCGATGGCGCAGCGGACCGCTATCGCCAACGCCGGCTATAGCGCGCTCGCGACCGACCGGATCGTCGCCTATGCGTCGCTCTCGGCCGCCCAGACCGTGACGCTGCCGCTCGCGGCGTCTTTCCCGGTCGGCGAGCGGATCCTCATCATCGACGAGACGGGCCCCTGCTCGACCACGAACACGATCACGGTCCAGCGAAACGGCGGCGGCTCGGACACAATCAACGGCCAGGCATCGCTCGCGATCAACGTGCCTTATGGGTTCCTGGCGCTCGAATCGAACGGGT
This sequence comes from uncultured Alphaproteobacteria bacterium, assembly GCA_963822215.1. Lineage (GTDB taxonomy): Bacteria > Pseudomonadota > Alphaproteobacteria > Rhizobiales > Beijerinckiaceae > Roseiarcus. The sequence goes on along the minus strand of CAWGGX010000009.1, from coordinate 114,907 downwards.
CGAACGTCTGGACCATGACCAACTCGTTCCTCGCCGCGGTCGGGCCGAACGGCGCTGCGATGCAATTCGCGGTGCTCGAGACGCTGGTCTCAGGGATGAGCGGCGCGACGGTCACCGGTCCGTCGATCCCGGCCAATTGTATCGTCTTTTCGGTCGGCGTGCGCGTCGTGACCGCGATCACCGGTGCAACGGCCTATGAGGTCGGCTATGGCTCCGGCGCGACCCTGTCCGCCTTTGGCTCGTCCCTAGGCATCGCCGCGGGCTCGACGAATTGCGGCCTGATCGGGCCGACAGCTTTCTATTCGGCAACGCCGCTGATCCTGACCGGGACCGGCTCCTTCACCGCCGGCGCGGTGAGGCTGTCGATCCATTTCATGTTCGCCAGCCCTTCGGCTTCCTGATGGCGGCGCTCTCAAAGCTGAGGCTCGATGCCCTGGCGGCCGCGAACGGGCCTGCCATCGCCCGGACTTTGCGCCGTCCTGCAGCTTTGCGCCCGTCTCGCCCCGCTCGCAGGATGTCGTGATGGCCGTCGGCGCACGGACTGTCACGGCCATCGCGGGCGGTCCGTCGTCCCAACTCGGCGTCTCGAGAAAACCCACGGCAATTCGCTCCGGACTCAACCTTGCGGCCGGCTCGATCAATTTCGGTCTCATCGGCCGGACGGCGTTCCATTTCAACAACTCCTCTCGTCGTCAGCGCCACGTCGGGCGCCTTCGCCTGCGGTTCCGTCCACCTGTCAAGCCACCACATGCTGATGGGTCCGTCGACCTGATAACCCAAAAGAGCGCGCCCTATGCACTTCATGAAGTACCTGTGTGTTGTCGGCTTCCTCTCGGCGAGCGTTTGCGAAGCAAGCGGCCAGACCTATCGTGATGCGAGCGGCTCGATCGTGCCGGGCGTCATGCCGCTGCCTTACGCCTACACGCCCTTGCCTCCGGGCCAGCACAATCTTTCGCCCGCGTTGTCGACGGCGCTGACCGTTCCGGCGGGCGCACGCTACGCGACAGTCTGCGTTTCGGCGGCCGCTGCGAAATATACGACCGACGGCGCAACCACGCCGACCGCGACCATCGGACAGCCGCTGCCCGCCGGGTCTTGCCTCTCGTTGTCCGGACCGGCCGTGCTCGCCAACTTCCGTGTCGTTTCAGCATCGGGCACTGTCGACGTCGAATACTTCCGGTAGCTCGCCAGCAGCCTCAGCGCGAGCTGGGCCAGGATCTGCGTCGGCGCCTGTATCGGTTGCGAAATCGCACCCCGTCGCCTTTGGCGACCGGCGCACTGAGACAACTCCCGCACGGCCCGCGCCCCCAATTCGCGCAGGCCGTCTCGCGCGTGGAGGCGCGAAGATCGCCCGACGACGCTCGGCCCTTTTTGCAAAGCCAGCGCTCATTCGCTTTTTCACGAGGAGAACCATGGCTCGACTTTTCGCCGCCATAAGCGCGGTGGCGCTTTCGTTCATACTCCCCAGTGTGTCGCCGGCCCAAACCTATCGCGATACGGGCGGCAGTGCTGTTACAACCGTCGTCGCGCTGCCGTTCACGCCGAGCTCGCCGAACGCGCGCATGGTTCCGATTCCGGTCGGAGCCTCCGATTCTTCAGGCCCACTGCCGACCGGCTCGCACCTCATCGTGTCCAATGCGGGCTCGAATTTGATGTATTGCAACGTCTTCGGGGTTGCAGCCACCTCGGCCGACCAACCTGTCGTGGCCGGCGGGTGGGTCGAGTTCGGAATCCCCGCCGGCGTCAGCGCCCTACACTGTATCGCGCCCGGCGGGGCGACGACCGCAAATGGGCTCGGCGGCGTCGGTATCGCGACTGGGGCCGGGGCCGGAGGCGGCGGCGGTGGTGGTTCAAGCTCGATCAGCGCCCAGGCTCTGTCGGCGGCGCCGAGCTACACCACGGGCAGCTATCAGCCGCTATGGCTGAGTTTGGGCGGCACGCTGCAAATCGACGCGCCACCCGGCTCGAACCTGCTCGGCGCGCTGAATACCGGCTCCTATAGCGGGTCGGCGACGGCGATATCGTCCTTCATTGCGGGCGGCGTTGCGGACCAGAGCTCAGGCAATGCCGTGGCGCAGACGGGCGTCGCGATTGGAGGCCATGAGAATACGGCGACCATCGGCGCGACGCTGAGCCATGCGAGCACAACGGCGCTCGGGACAAGCATGATCGCCAAGGGAGCCGCAGGCAATCTCGCGTCCTATAACTGCACGGCGATCGCGGGCGGATCGGCTGGCTACTGCATCGCCTACAACGGAACGGCGGCCCCATCGACGGGAGCGCTGACCGGCTCTCTGGTCCTCGACTTCTGCTACTTCGGCGCGACTGCGCAGGGGTGCTCCCTGACGCATATGCCATCCACCATCGCCTTTTCGTCCGGCATCGTGATCCTCGTGACGAGCGCAGCGAGCCCGTTCACCTACACGACCGGCACGGACACCGCGGCGATCGAGGCGGATTACTTCTGATGAAGCGGGCGATCGGCGCCGCACTTGCCCTGTGCCTGATCTCAGGAGCCGCGTTTGCGCAGCTCTCGGGACTTCCTTGCGCCATCAACGCCCGATTCGGGCTGACGGCGCCATGCCCAATTGCGACTCTCGGCTGCTCCCTTGGCCTCAGGTTCAACCAGAAGTGCAATTCTCAATATCTTGGATCGGTGCTGCGATGACCATGCTTCGTAATTTCTTCTCGGCTGCGGCGATCCTGACGCTCAGCATCAGCATCGCCTCCGCCTCCGTCGTCACCTTCAACGTGCAGGACGCCAGCGGCACGAACCGCCAGATGGCGTGGATGCAGGATGGTTTGGGTTACTTCTACGGCCTGAGCGGTATCTTCGGCATCAACGGCGACTACCAGGCCGACGTCAACGCGTCGAATCAGCTTCTCGTCTACCCGGCCATCAAGTCGAACCTGTGGGCGGCTGGAATGAGCAACAACGGACTCGTCCAGTCTGGCGTAACCCTGCTGTCCTCGCAAAATGAGACGGGTCTCAGCGGTCTAGCGTCCGCCGGTTTGGTCTATTCGACCGTCAGCGGAACGTCCGGCGTGTTCAACAATGCGTCGGGCGCGTCCGGCACGGCGCAGGCGCAGATGGGCGACGTGGTGTTCACCGCAGGAAGCACCACGTCCGCCATGTCGGCAGGAGCGAACATTGCCGGATGGTTCATCAAGTCCTCCGATGGCGGATCGACTTTCGAGTACACCAATTCCGGAGCGACCGCGCCCGCTCGAGCGCCTGACTTCGTCATCCCCTTCAATGCGACTGCCGAACTCGCAAATCAGCAAAACTGGTCTCAGGGCGTGCACGCCGTTCGCATCCCGGCCTACCCGTTTCATGTGCTGATTCAGAACAATACCGGAGTGGCTCTGCCAACGGCGATCAGCGCTCCTTACAACACCCTTCGTCTTGTCTCGCCTGCAGCGGCCTACTGACATGCTGATCCGGCGCCGCGAATTGATCCTGGGCGCTGCCGCGGCACTGGCCATGCCGGCGATCGTGCGCGCGTCGCCTGGCCTCTGGCTTCCGCTGCGTGGTCTCGAATTCCCGCAGGGACGGGCAGCAGGATTCGATCCCAGTCACCTCGCCGCGCTCAACACTCGGATATCCGCCGTGGCGTTGCCGACCGGCGGGGCGATGCAGTCGCTCGCGGCGTCGGCGGCGCCGACGGCGAGCACGGGCGTAAACGCGCCGACGAGCGTCATCACCGGCTTCGGTCCCGGCATGAACTCCGCCTCGGGAACGTTCTCTTACAACACGTTTCCGAACCCCGTCGTCGAGACGCCGAGCGCCGTCACGTTTGCGGTTATCGTGACTCCGTTGGTCGGAATCAACAGCGGCGGAATTATCGGCAACAGTGGAACTTCAAACACCTCACCAACTTCATTGCTACAATGGTCTGGTACAAGTTTTCAGCCCGCTATTAGAGCATCTGCGCAAATAGCTAGCAGTTTAGCTCTCCAGTTAGGGCACGCTAGTCTCGTCGTGGCCAGCCTGCTATCGGGCACGAAGGTCAACTTCCTCGTCGTCGATCTGACCACCGGTCAAGTGACGACCCACTCTACGACGACCGCGGTAACCATCGGCACGCCTGCAACCCAGTCCGTCGCCGTCGGTGCTTTGGGCGCCGCCGGTCTTGCGACAGGCGGATACATCCACGCCGCGATGTATGCGGTGAACAACTACTTGTCGATGCCTCAGCTCATCGCGTGGGCGCAAGACCCGTGGGGGTTCTGGTATCCATGATGAAGAATCTACTGACGATCTTCTACACGCTTGCGGTCCTGTGCCTCGGCCCGACACCGGCCCATGCAGCCAAGTACGGCGTGGCGTCTGGCGTCTCCGTCTTCCCGACCGTGACAGCAGGATCGGGATGGACTGCGCCAACGCTGCCAGACCAAGCCACCACGGCTAGCGTCGGAGCGAACGTCGGAATACGTGGAACCGGCAACGGCTGGGGCGACGACGTCATCGCCGGATGGGACAACGTCCCTTACGTCAACATGGCGCAACCCGGCGTCGTCTGCGTGCTCGCGTTCCAAGTCTCCGGCATTAAGTCGGTCCTGATCGGGGTCGACGGCGGCGCGTTTGTTCCTGCAAGCTACACGACCAACGGTCCGGCCAAGCCCGCGTTCCAGACGACTGGCGCCGTCGGCAACCCGACAATCAACCCTGCCGGCGAATACTGCGTCCAGTTGAATCCCCTTACCCCGGACGGACAGCACGAGTTTCGCGCCATTGCCACGCCCAACAATGGCATTCCGAGGGTTTTGCAGAGCAGCTACGCGGCGGTCGTCACGGCCAACAACGCCTTACTCAACGTCGGCCCGCACGGCAGCCAGATGTACACGAACTCGGTGTTTGCCTCCAAGCAAGTCGTCGTGACGAACCCCGTGACGGGGTTCTCTACCGGTAGCAACTACTACATCGTCCCAGGTGGAATGACTCCGGGAAGCTTCGGCCTGTCCACGGCGCAGGTGGGCACGAGTCTCCCAAGCAGCGACATCACCTGCCCCAGCAGTGGCGTCCCGACCATCAACGTCCCGTCTACGTCGTACTATGGAGGGCAGCCTCTAGGCTTCACCTATTACTCTGCAACGAGCAACTGGGGCCTGTGCAACTGGACGACGACGGCGGCCGTTACGGCATTCAACAAGGTGTACTACGTCTGCGGCTCGCCGACTTCGCAGCAGACGCCGCCGTACACGATCTCCGACAGCTACGCCGACGCGACTGGAAGCTGCACGGACTTGTCGGCGTCGTACTCCGGGGTCGCCGTGAACCCCAACCTATACTACTACCCTCTGGTGCTGCCGGGGGCGAGCGGCACGATGACTCTCGACGTCTGGCACAAGGGCGACATCGAGAACCTGCCGCAGCAGAGCGGAAGCCTGTTCGAGTTCACCAACTGGAACGGCAACGTTCCGCTGACGACCAGCTATGTCGAATTCGACCTTGAACTCGAGCGGCGTTCCTATTGGCGTGGACAGTTCATCCTGCGGCACGTCACGCGTGACCGCCTGCGCAACGCTGGTGCAAGCCGCCGAAAACCTCGTTGGGAACGCCAGCTCCCTGACCTTCACGCAAACTCAGGATACTGGAACGGAGATCGGTGGCCAGAATGGGTGCCTTATCTTCAGTCGAAGCAGCAATCCCTACAAGACCGTGGGACAGGCGGTCGTTCTCTCCGGTTCCAACTGGGGCTACAACTTCACCGCGGCCGGCGGCGGCGGCGCCTATGGACTGCCGAAGGCGGGATACTATCCGAACCCCTCCGGCCAGACGTTCTACGTATCCGTGGACGCCTTCGTGTCGGGAAGCCACTTCGCCGTCGCGACGTCGCCCGCAGCCGCGCATACGCCGGGGAACTGCGTGAGGTGGAGCAGCGCCAACGACACGACTTTAGGCTCCATGTCCGTTTCCCAAGACGTGGGAGGCGACACCATCGATTTGATGTGCGACAATGGGTGTCCGACGCCGAGCCAGTACGTCTTGGGCCTCCCGAGCGGAAGCCTGGTCATCAACTCGAACGAAACCTGGCTCAACATCCTTCCGGACCCGGCGCAGAATCTGTCGCCGAACAACGTCCAGATCATCGGCGCGAGCCGGTACGGGGTCTACACGTATAAGGTCCACCTCAGCGCCTCGATCGTTTCGCCGACGATTCCCCTGACCCTCGCCAGTTCGATCTCCAACCGCGCCACTGCGTTCACTGCGACCGTGGCCCCGACCTTGACTCCCGATGGCGGGACCTGGTGGCTGGCGAGCAACGGCGGATGCTTCGCCGAGGGGGCGGGTTCGGGGAGCTTGTCTACCCAGTATGTGTTCACCGCCCCAACTGTCACTATCACCGGAAACCTAGTCTCGCTGAGTGGAACCAACTACCAGGGAGCGAGCCTGACGGGCAGCGGTTGCCCGGCCGGGACGACGGTCAATATCGTCCATTCGTTCAGCATGATGCCGTTCACCGCGGCCGGCTACAACTACGGGTCGCTCTGGCTCGACGGCGGCGCGACCGGCGAAAATGTCATCGGGCCAGGCGTCGAGATCGGTCAGTTTGGGATCGGTGGCGACGACCAGTATGGTGGACAGTATTACACCAACCTGAACATATCCAGCTCGCAGGGTGGTACGTTCTCTTCGACGTTCGTCCGAGATGTTTATGTAAATAACAACGGCCAGTCCGCGTTCAATCGTACGGAGTTTCTTATCGCCTCCTCGTCCGACAACATCGGGTTGCCGACTCAACAGACTTCGACGTTCTTGAGCTGTTCGGCCAACTGCACATCTGCCTCTGGGACCGTCCTCAATCTTTCCGCCATTCCACCGTATCTGAAGGTCGGCTACGTATTGGACATTTCGCAGAGCACTGCCTGTCACGGAGCGGGAAATTGGATCACGAACTATACGGTATCACCGCCGACGATTACGGTCACGAGCGCGTCAGGCACGGCTGGAAATTGGGGCGGTGCGTCTTGTCCAAACGGCACGTTGATCCAGACTAACTCCGGTCAGCATGCCGACTGGAACGACTTCGCCGGCAACGGCAACGACTTCATCACCGTCAATTCAAGCATGAACAAGCCCAACAATGCGCTGGAGGGCTACTTCATGCAGGGTGGCCCATACTACGATATGGCCAGCATAAACACGCCGATGAGCAGCAATAGCGATCTCGTCTACCTGCAGTCGTACTCGCAAAACATCCTCGTTGCGAACAGCCTCATCGATGGCGCTATCAGCTTTCGCAACGACATCTCCTACTTTGCCAACGACGTGTACCTGGTCGGCGACACGTTCACTTTCCCTAACACGATGAGCATAACCGGGGTGTCGCGCGGAGCGACCTACTTCTACAACGACAGTTGTCCGAGCACGATCTATCCAGAATGGATAAGCAGCTTCGGTTATGCCGGGGTCTACGTCAACGACAATTGGCCCGGCGCTCCCCTCATGGCGTCCGGCTGCTGACAATGATCCCGATCGCATGGCTCGACGAGGCCGAAGAGGCCTCGCTCGAGATTGCTTGCCCTTGGCTCACCGCGCCGGCGGTCTTCTGGCTCGTCGTCTGGGCCGCCTTCGGCATGGCGCTCGCCAATGCATGAGGAGGACGCATGACCTCGTTCATCTACCGCCATCCGGCGGCTTGTGGGATCGCCGTCGGCCTCGTCGTGGCATTGGCGTCCGCCGCGGCGTCGGTCGCTTTGCTGGCCCTGCTCGCCAATGTCTGACGTGAAACTTGCTTCCGTCAGCCTAGACGAGCAGATCGCTTTCGCGCGCGGTGCTGTCGAGAGATGGCCGTCAGGGCAAAACCCGGAACAGCTGCGGCACTGAGCGCAGTTGTCGGCGCGGTTGATCTGATGCGCGACGAACTGCGCAAACTCACGGCCAGCGTGAAAGCCCATGCCCGACATCCCGGCTGAAGCGTTGCCGGTAGCGGTCGCGCTGCTCGTTCTATGGCTCGCGTGCTGCTGGGCGCTGCTCGAGCGCCACTGAATTCGTTCCATCCCTCCAACTTGAGGAGTGCGCCCTCTTGGAAACCCTGTACGTCGTCACCTGCATATCGAATCCGCTGCGTTGGCAGAGCCGGATCGCTCTGGCAAAGGCGGCAATCGCCGACTGGCTCGGCGCGCCGCAGGTCCACGTCACGCTGGTCGAATGCGTCTACGGTTCGCGCGGCTTCGACCTCGCCGGTCTCGCCTCCGATCGGCTCAGCCACATTGGCGTGCGCGCCACGACGATGGCTTGGGCCAAGGAAAATCTGATGAACCTCGGCGTCACGCATCTGCCGAAGGACGCGCGGAAGATCGCCTTCCTCGACGCGGACGTGACGTTCCGCCGGCCGACTTGGGCGACGGACACGCTGGCAGCGCTCGACCTCTATCCGGTGATCCAACCGTGGGACATCGCCTATGACCTGGGCCCGCACGACGAGCACATCCAGACGCACAGGGGCTTCGCCAGCCTCTATCACGCCGGCAAGCCCGTCGTGCCGGCATCGGCGAAGTTCTGGACCTTCAACGGCGGCCCATACGAATATGCCCACACCGGTTACGCCTGGGCGTGGCAGAAGCAGACGCTCGATCGGGTCGGGGGCCTCTTCGACCTCGGCGGCATGGGCTCGGGCGACCATCACATGGCGCTGGGCATGATCGGTCACTACGCGTCCTCGCTGCCGGGCGGCGTGACGGCCAACTATCGCAATGCCGTCGCGGCCTAGGGCGTTCGCGCCGCGGCGCAGATCAACGGCAAGCTCGGCTTCGTGCACGGCACAATCGAGCATCCGTTCCACGGCCGCAAGGTCGACCGGGGCTATCAGTCGCGCTGGGACATGTTCCTCGATCACGGCTTCGACCCGACGACGGACCTCAAGCGCAATACCGACCAAGTGATCGAGTTCGCCGGCAACAAGCCCGACCTCGAGCGGGCGTTCGACCGCTACCTGCGTGCTCGCGCCGAGGATGTGAACAGCCTCGATTGAGGTCGGACAAATCCCATGATCCCGCTCGCATGGCTCGACGAGGTCCAAGAAGTCGTCTTCGAGATCGCCCTGCCGTGTCTCCACGCCCCCGCCGCGGCCTGGTTTACCTGCTGGGTCGCCTGCCGGCTGGCGCTGACGAACGCCTGACCCTCACCAAGGGAAATGCAACCGACGCGCCTCCTTACAAGCGCCGCCGCTCTTGGGTTCCTATCCGTTCGGGCCTCTGCCGGAGCCTTGAGCGACGCCCTTCGCGATGACGCGGGCGAATGCGTGCCGATGGCGGGTGCGGCCACTCTTCAAGCACGGACTGGCGCCGAACGCTGCCCGGTTCGAATTTGTGCGCCGCTTCTAGATGGCCGCGCCGCCAACGTCGGATGACCTCCCGATCGGCAACAAGGCGGAGATCATCACGGACGGCGACGACTTCGGCGTCATCCTGATCGCCAGCGAGGCGATGCGACCTGCGCCAGGTTTCATGTCAACGACATCGCCGTCTCCTGACCATCATCGGCACGGTCGGCGCCGGCGTGACGCTCAAGACGAAGGACGCCGCGGGCAAGCCGCTGTGATGCGCCCATGCCTCATGTTCCACCCGAAGCGTGGCCGGTTGTGGCCGCGATCGTCGTCCTCTACCTCGCCTGCTGCTGGGCACTGACAGGTCGGCGCGGCCCCCTGTAGCGGCGCTCGGCTCGAGTGCGGCGGCGCGGTCATCGACCGCACCTACGAAGCTGAGCCTGCCGAAGGATGCGCATCTTTCTGACCCGCGACCCGGCGCGCGTGATCGCCCGCCGGCCGGACCTCTCTGTCTATCGCCCTCACGTCGTCGAAAGGAGAGCGACCATGCTCGCCAATCCCGCCGAATTCTTCCGCGTCGTCCGCGTCGGCCTGTTCCGCGGAGACATGTCGCAATCACAGGTCGACGGGGTTAACGCCATCATGGCCGTATGGCCGAAGGGAACGAACGCCCGCTGGCTCGCTTACGCGCTCGCGACCGCCTTCCACGAGACCGACACATCGATGGAGCCGATCGCTGAGTACGGCCACGGCCGCGGCATGCGCTACGGCGTGCCGGACCCGGAAACCGGGCAGCTCTATTACGGCCGCGGCTACGTGCAACTCACCTGGCGCTTCAACTACGCGCGGGCCGAGAAGGAGATCTCCGGCTCCGATCTCGTCGCCCATCCCGACAATGCGATGAAGCCCACAATCGCCGCCGAGGTGATGGTGCGCGGCATGAGCGAGGGATGGTTCACAGGCGTTGGCCTCGACCACTATTTCCCGCTCGCAAGACCGCAGGCGGCCGACTGGGTGAACGCGCGCCGGATCATCAACGGTCTCAACTGCGCCGCCCGCATCGCCGGCTACGCCCTGCATTTCCGCGAAGCGCTCGAGGCGGGAAGTTACGCCCCGTGAGCACGACCTGGCCGTCCCCGCCGCCGCGGCGGTCACGCTCCGTCGAATACGAGGTCGCAGCTTAGTAGATGAGTGCGGCATTTGGACCGTCGCGCGGATCTTCACGGAAGAATAGGTCAAGACATTCAGCCAAGTCGATGGCAATGACTGGATCGATCGGCTGGCGCGCGCGGACAGAGCGGGCAGACTCACTATCAAGGGCGCGCGGACATGAGCGCGCCCGTTCTGCGGCTGACGCCAGCTGTGCGCGAGGCGGTCAAGGATGCGCGCGCGATTGAGCGGCGCCTGCACGGCGAGGGCGCGGCTGGGCGCCGGCGCTCGGCAAGGCGCGCGAGCGAATGATCGAGCTCGCGCGCGTGCGTGACTGGCGCAGACCGGAGGGCACTCAACGACGCTCTCCAGCGCAGAGAAACACGATCCTGCCCGCACCTTCGAGGACGCCGTCCGCGCCATGCGCGCGGCCTCGCATTCGCGCCGACGCGACACCGCCGTCCAGGCGGCGCTCGACGCCCACGCCGACGCGCTGACGGCGCTCGTCGACTATGTCCGCTTCCGCGATGCCGAGGCCGCCGCACGGCGCGTCGGCGTGGCGACGCTTGAGGCTTTGGAATCGCAGAGGGTGCGTTCCGACCCGTAGGCGGATTGCCGCCTCGCCGGACCCCAACGTCAGCGGTCGGCGTCCCCCCCCCCAATCCGTGGGCTTCGCCGAGACCTTCTCCCCGTGAACGGGGCGAAAAGCCTTTATCCCCGCCCGGCCGGTCGGCGCCGCTCGCCGCGCGGGGCGCTCCTCGCCGGCGCCGATCACATCGAGGAACCCTGAAATGTCCAATCCCATCATCCTGTGGGTTGTTGCGCGCTTGGAAGAGCCGTCGACCTGGGCCGGCGTCGCCGCGCTTGTCGGCTCCATGTCGTTCCTGCCGAACGCGTCGGTGGAAGCGCAGGTCGTGTCCGCCGTCGGCGTCGCCATTGCTGGCGCGCTCGCCGTCGTATTCCCCGAGAAGAAGTGAGGTGGAACCATGAAACTCGCACTCATCGCCGCGCTCGCCTACGGCGCCCTCGCGCTTGCTGGCTGCTCCACGACAGCCACAGTCAGTACACCCGTCACCACCGCCACGGTCTCGACATCCGTCGCGACCGCCGTCACGATTGGCTACGACGCCCTTTGCGTTGGCAGCTCCACAACCCCGTCGATCCTGGCGACGATCCAGTTGCTTCCGCTCAACGCCCAGCGGCAGGCCGACATCGCCTCGCTCCAGACGATCTGCAACAACGGATCGCCGACCAACGTCATCGCCGCGACGATCGACGGGCTTGACGTCTACTCGCTCTTGAAGCGGGACTTCCCGCAACTAGGCCTGCGGTGACCCTGCCGCCGCTCACGGTCGCCGACGTCAAGTCGGCGGCCGCCGGCGCGGGCGACCTCATGGCCGCCCTCGCCCGCGTCTCAACTGGGACGGCGACGCTCACCGACGCCGACACTGTCGCCCAGGATCTGCTCTCCACCTTCGCCTTCGTCGACCCGCCCGCGGCCCCGACGATCGCGCTGGCGAAATTCGCCCTCAACCTTTTCTTCGCCGGGCTCGAGGCCGGGTTCATCGCGCTGGACCCGAACCCGATCGCGGACGCGCAGACTACACCGCCCGTTGAGACACACGGACGCTGGATCGGCGGCAGATAGGAGCAGAGATGAACCCGACACCTATCACGGCTGTCGAAGGCGACTCCCCAATGATCGAAACGAGTGTCAGCGCCTTGAGCACCGCAGCCAGCGGCGCCGGCAAATGAGCCTGTCGGCCGGAAGACCGACTTGGCCCACCTCCGGCACGAGACATCAGGAGGTCTACGTGACGCCGGCAGACAACGCGCCCTGGGGATTTCTCGAATGGGCAGTCGCGGGCCTAGCCTCGATGGGAGCCGCCGCTGCGGCCTTCGTTTGGCGACTCATGACGCGCCTTCAAACGTTGGAAATCGCCGTGCGTCAACATCAGCATGATCTCGAAGCAGCGCAAACGAACAACGAATCAGCGATGCTTCGCCTGGCCGAACGGCTGGCGATGCTCCATGACGATCATTATCGCCTCCGCGAAACGTTCGGCGCCCTTCCCAATCGCGCCGACATCCACGATCTTGAACTCCGCTTGGGCGAACGTCTGGATTCGCTTGCGTCGCGCTTCGATCGGGCCATCGATCCGAGACTGTCATGACTCCTATCGTCAGGACCGGCGGACGTCGAGATCGACTGCTCGACGGAGCGCTTCGGGAATCCGTGTGGGCCGGTCGTCACGCATGGCGGCGACCAGTACGGTTGCTTTGACCAGTTCTCGCGCGTCTCGCGTAATTCGCTGCTGGAATTCCAGCGATGCGCCGCGAATCTTCGTTACCTGCGTCTCGACGACCAGAAGGTCATCCATCAGAGCCGAAGCCAGGTACTCGATCTGAAGACTTCGGACTGCGAATACGACCCTGACGCTTCCCGCAATTTTACGATGAGCGAAACCGAAGCTTCGCAGCCACTCGGTCCGAGCCATTTCCAGAAATCTAAGATACGATGCATGATAAACTCGTCCCGAGAAATCGGTATCTTTGAAATATACCCTGACATGAAAACGTCATTATGTTCTATTTTCCACGCCTTGTCCTCAGTTTGCTTGCGTGTAAATTCAACATCTGCTGCTTACATCCCACCTGTCGTTGGAACCCGGGCTCGACAGCTTTGACGTCAATCTCCGGCAATGCTATTCGCAAGATATGCGAATTGTCTTCATGGGCGCGCCGGAATTCGCAGTTCCGACATTGCGTAAGATTGTCAGCAGCGGTCGCGAGGTCGCCGCTGCCTACACGCGCGCGCCGAAACCCGGCGGACGCCGTGGTTTGGAAGTGCGGAAAACACCTGTCGAGGAAGCGGCAACGTCGGTGCGAATCCCCGTGTATACGCCGCCGACGTTGAAGACCGAGGAGGCCCAGGAATTGTTCCGCGGCTTGGGCGCGGATGTCGTTCTCGTCATTGCCTACGGATTGTTGCTGCCGCCGGCAATTCTGGCTGCGCCTAGGTTCGGCTGTTTGAACCTGCATGCATCGCTCCTGCCGCGCTGGCGCGGCGCGGCGCCGATCCAGCGTGCGATCATGGCAGGCGATCGTGAGACCGGTGTCGATCTGATGAAGATGGAGGCGGGATTGGACACCGGCCCGGTTGCCTTGCGCGAAGTCGTTGCTATTCATCCCGAGGATACGGCGGGCGACCTGACAAATCATCTAGCGCAGATCGCGGGCGACCTCGCGGTTCGCGGCCTGAACATGCTGGAAGCGGGAAGACTTGTTTTCGACGAGCAGTCAGGCGCCGGCGTCTGCTACGCGCACAAGGTCGACAAGAGCGAGACCGAAATCGATTGGACGCGAGATGCCGAAGCTGTGCGCAACCATATTCACGGCCTTTCGCCCGCGCCCGGCGCTTTCTCAGTTTTAGTCATCCGGGACACAAAAGAGCGTGTCCGTATTCTGCGTGCCGAAACGGCGACCGCAAGTGGCGCTCCCGGAACGATTCTCGACAATATGATGGTCGTCGCCTGCGGGACGGGAGCTGTTCGGGTCCTTGAGGGGCAGCGGGCCGGCCGTACAATCCTCTCGGGCGGCGAACTGATGCGACGCGAATCGATTCCTGTCGGGACCAGGTTCAAGCCCTTCGGATCAACTTCATTTGAGCCTTGAGCGCCGCCCGAAGCTCCTCTTTGCTGGCTTCGGCCGCCCGTAGAATCTGCCCGGCGCGAAAGAAATCAAGCAATCCGAACTGCTCGACTTTCGGGCGAACGAGAATGTCCGGGGGACGATACCTGATCTTTTGCGCCGTGATGGCGCCCTGCATGATCTGCGCCGCGCCGAACATCGACGCGAGCGGGGAGGGCGCGCGGCGCGCCCGCGTTCGCCCCCCAAAGGTGACGTCGACGGCAATCACGATGTCGGCGAGATCCGAGAGGTGATCGTAAGGAAGAGGATTGACCGCACCCCCGTCAATCAGTAGGCCGCCTTCGCTTTCAACAGGACGAAAGAGGCCCGGGATCGCCATCGAGCCAGCGACGGCCGAAGAAAGGGAGCCGGACTGAAACACGGCTTCGTTGCGCTCCGAATAATTCGTCGCAACGACGATCGCCTTGACAGCGAGTTCGTCAAAGTCGTCAGGTACGCCGGCCGGCCAGAAAAGCTCGAGAACAATCTCGGGATCGAGCAGCACGGGATTGCCGCGCCCTCTCAGCAACAGATCAGCGAAACGGCCAACTCTCGCCCGAAGCAACTTGCCCAAGACATTGGAGCGATTTCGAAGAACTTTCAGGACGTGGCCGCGTATTTCGCGCGCTTCCAGTCCTGCGGCGTAGGCGGCCCCTACGACAGCACCCATCGACGTCCCGGCAATCGCCACTGGACGAATCCCGAGTTCGTCCAGCGCCTCCAGAGCGACGACGTGAGCGATGCCGCGCGCGCCCCCGCTGCCAAGGGCAATGGCAACAGTCGGAGATTCTGCGCCCGCGGCGCGATCACGCGACGCCTTCAAGAGCCGCCCCCGCGCTCGCGAGCGACGGCTCGCCAGCCAATGTCTCGCCGACAGAACCCTTCCGGCCAGTCGATGCGATCGACCGCGGCGTAGGCGCGGGCCTGCGCTTCGCTGACGGTGCGGCCAAGCGCGGTCACCGCCAGAACCCGGCCACCGTCTGCGACAATTGCGTCGCCGACCTGCCGAGTGCCGGCCTGAAGAACCGAGACGCCAGGAACGCGTTCGGCCTCGACGATGCCTGCGATTCGTGTCCCTCGGAGGAACTCTCCTGGATAGCCCCGCGCGGCCATGACGACCGTCAATGCGGCATCGGATCTGAACCTCGGCGCTGCGACAGGCAAGGACCCTCTCGCGCTCGCGGCAAGCCACGGCAACAGATCATCGGTCAGGCGCTCGAGGATCGCCTCGGTCTCCGGATCGCCAAACCTCACATTGAATTCGATCAATTTTGGCCCGTCCTTTCCGATCATCAGCCCTGCGAATAGCACGCCACGGAAAGGCGTTCCTTGCGCGGCCATGCCGTGCACCGTTGGCATGACGATTTCGCGCATGACTCGCTCGCCTATTTCCGGCGTCACAATTGGCGGTGGGGAATAAGCGCCCATCCCGCCAGTATTCGGGCCCGTGTCCCCGTCCCCAGCTCGTTTGTGATCCTGAGCGCTCGCAAACGGCACGGCAGTGACGCCGTCGCAAAGCGCAAAGAACGACACCTCTTCGCCGTCGAGGAACTCCTCGACGACAATTTCTCCGCCCGCGTTCGCGGATTTCGGTAGCAACGCGTCGACCGCCGCCTCGGCCTCCTCTATGGACGCCGCGACCACCACGCCCTTTCCCGCCGCAAGACTGTCCGCTTTCACGACGATCGGCGCCCCGCGGTTGCGAATATAGGCTTTGGCGTCGTCGCGGGCCCGAAAGCGGCGGTACTCCGCAGTCGGAATGCCAAACTCGCAGCAGAAGTCCTTGGCGAAGCCCTTCGAGCCCTCGAGGCGTGCCGCCGAGCGGCTCGGGCCAAAGCACGCGACGCCTTCCTTCTCGAGATCGTCCGCGATCCCGGCCACGAGAGGCGCTTCCGGGCCCACCACGACGAGGTCGACCCCTTCCCGCTTGCAAAGCGCCACAATCTGGCTGTGGTCAGTCAAGTTCACGTCACAGACGACGGCGACAGTCGCGCAGCCAGGATTTCCAGGAGCTACGAGCAAATTTCCAATTTTCGGCGATCGCGCGCAGGCGCGGGCAAGCGCATGTTCGCGACCGCCAGACCCAAGGATTAAGACATTCATTCCATCATCCGCTTCTTTCGGCGGCCCAACAAGTCTGGGCGCGCGCGCACAGACTGGCCGGGTCTGCATTTCCTATCAAGTCGTCCGGAGGTCGATCAGCGAGCTTGCATGGGCCAAGCCGCCGGCTTGCGCAGCAGCAACGTCGCATAGCATTGTCGGCACTCGTGATAAGCTGAACGGAATTTTTCCATGAAAACCTTCGCCATCCGGAACTATGGAAAATGGGTCGCCCTGCCTAGCCATCTCGTCTGGCTCAACCAGCAAGCGGAAGCGCTGTTCGCCTTTTACGAGCGGAACATCCTCAATCCGCTCGGCGGGTTTTATGATCTCGACGATGCCGGACGGCCGACAGTTCCGGGGCATGGCGCTGGAGGATCTCCGGCGCGCTACCTTTTTGCGACGACAAGAATTGTGCACGCCTTTTCGATCGCCCACCTGATGGGACGGCCGGGCGCCGATGTTATTGTCGATCACGGAATGGACTTTCTATGGAAGGTCCATCGCGATGAGAAGTTCGGCGGATACTTCTGGGCGGTGGGCTATGAGGGACCACTAGACGGCGCCAAGCAGGCCTATGGTCACGCATTCGTCCTTCTCGCTGCATCAAGCGCGAAGGTCGCGGGACACCCGGACGCCGATAGGCTGCTCGCCGACGCTACCGCCATAATTCTGGAACGGTTCTGGGAAGAGCGCTACGGGGCCGTGGCGGAGGAGTTCACTCGGAATTGGCGAGAGTTCGATTCCTATCGCGGCCAGAACTCCAATATGCATCTGACCGAAGCGCTGATGGCGACGTTCGAGGCGACAAATGACGCAGCCTATCTGCGCATGGCCGAGCGGGTCGCCGAGCGCATCGTCCGCGCGAACGCCGCCGCGCACGACTGGAATTTGCCTGAGCATTTTAGCTCTGACTGGCGGGTCAACAAGGACTATGCAGGGAATCCGATGTTCCGGCCTTATGGCACGACGCCCGGACACTCGCTGGAGTGGTCGCGGCTTCTACTCCAGCTCTGGGAACTCGGAGGACGAAACCTCGACTGGCTTCCGGCCGCCGCGAAGTTGCTTTTTGCTCAGGCGGTGGCGAACGGATGGGATCACAAGTCTGGCGGGTTCTATTACACGCTGAACTGGGATGGGCTGCCGCGAATCCGCGACCGATACTGGTGGCCCTGTTGCGAAGGGATCGGGGCGGCCGCATTCCTCAATGCAATTTTCGGAGATCCTCTCTATGAGGACTGGTATCGGCGAATCTGGAGCTTCGCGGCGACGCGTTTCATCGACCGGGAACGCGGCGGTTGGCACGCGCAGGTTGACGACGCCTTGCGGCCGAATTCGGACCCGTTCTTTGGCAAAGTCGACATCTACCACTCTTTGCAGGCTTGTCTCATACCCACTTTGCCTACAACGGGCAGCGTGACAAAAGGCCTGCTCGCGCGCACCAATCAGGCGGACAAGAGCGCGAGCTGATTCTTTATCCTGAATGCCCTACCGGCAAAACACCGCATTGGGTTGATGTTCAGGGCGAGATCGTTAACCGCGCGTTTATGTGAAGATTAGAAGATCCGCGGACGTTCACTGGCGCGGTCCTCCCAACGGTAGACATGACCACCTCGATATTCGATCGACAGGCGCTGCTCGCGCCTTTTGCCGTCGCGTTGGTTGTCGCCTCTGTTGGTGGGGTTTCCGCGCAGGAACCGAGCACTTTCGTCATTGCGGCGGCGCCCGGCTACGGTGTCGAGGATTGTCTTGCCGAAGGCGGGGAATGCGGCCGTGTTATCGCCGACGCTTGGTGCGAGGCCAGCGGCCATGGTGAAGCGTTAAAATTCGGCCTGTTCAACGACGCTGGGACGAATGGGTCCACCGGATCTCGACCGTATTTCATAACCTGCGCCGAGTGAGCGACCGCGCTAACGAACGTAATCTGCGCATTTCTGGACTTCGCCTGCGCTTCCGCCCCACGGTTGGATCGGGACGGTAGACGTTGAGTTCTTGGGAGAACCATCGACCAGCTTGTCGCTATAGGTCATATAAACAAGGATATTTCGCTTCGGGTCACAACCCCTGACGATCTGCATCTTCTTGAAGAAGATCGAACGCCTTTCGCTAAAGACCACGTCGCCTTGCGAGAATTTATCCTTAAATTTGATGGGGCCATATTGGCGACAGGCGAGGGAAATATCAGACGTCTGCTCCGCCAGACCCAAGACCCCAGACAACCCTCCCTTTTCCGGCGTCGTGTAATGACATGCGACCCCTTCGACGAGAGGATCGTCGATTCCGTACACTGCGAGCTTGTCGTTCGGGGTTAAGAGCTTGAACGTCGTTGACTTTCGAAAAATGAGATCCGGATCGAGCGAATCCGCCCGAACCGGCGACAGCGCCAGCAAGACGGTGACAGCGACGCCCCCTCGGACGATTAACTTCCACAAGACGGTTCTTCCCCAGTTCATGACGAGCCCAGCATAAACCGCTTGAGCCAGCACGCCAAACAAGCCGTCAGCGGCTTATTTTTGTCCTTTTTATACAAAAATAAAATGATTATTATCCAGACCAAGGCGTGCGCTTGCCGCTGGCGCGATGGCGTATTGGCGGGCATAGTACGGGGTCTGAGCCGCTGCGGGGGTGTGTGCGGCTTATGCCGCTACACTCAGGAACGACAGGTCTCGCGTGTCAGGACGATTTACGATGGCAATCGCCTCGAGCGACCGCGGCGAGAAGCGGCTTGAGGCCTGGGCCCGACGCTATGCGCCGCTTCCCGGAATTCCCGACGAGTTCGTCGACTCCCAGGGTCACAGTCGCCCTTACTGGCGGCGCATGTTGTCTGTTTTCGCCGCCTACGATCCGAAGGAGATGCGGCAACGCTTCGCCGCGGCGGACCGCCGTATTCGCAACCGGGGGCTGTCCTACCGCGTAGCCGGAGAAAAGGAAGAGCGCGACTGGCCCATCGGTCGTATGCCGTTGCTGATCACCGAGGCCGAGTGGAGACAGATCGCCGAAGGCGTAGCTCAGCGCGCGGAACTGCTTGAGCGGGTGCTTGCCGATGTCTACGGCGCCGGCAGGCTGAATGAGATCGGAGCGCTACCCGCGGCGGCAATCACAGGCTCGATGGACTATGTCGCCGCCATGCGGAACGTAAGACCGCCGGGCGGCCGCTGGCTCAGACTATTCGCCGTCGACATCGGGCGAGGCCCCGACGGCGCGTGGTGGGTATTGGGCGACCGGACGCAGGCGCCCTCAGGCGCCGGCTATGCGCTGGAGAACCGTCTGGTGTTGTCCCAGGCGTTTTCGGACCTCTACTCGCAATTGAACGTTCGGCGGCTTGCGCCCTTCTTCCGCGATCTCAGCGCAGGCCTCAAATCGGCCGGCCCGCGGACGGAGCCTCGAATAGCGATCCTGAGCCCGGGCCCGCTCAGCCTCACGTATTCCGAGCAGGCCTACCTCGCCCGATATCTCGGCTTTCTCCTGGTCGAGGGCGACGACCTCGTCATGCGTGAGAGTCGGGTCTTCGTCCGCACCATCGCGGGGCTAAAGCGCTGTGACGTCATCTGGCGCCACATCGACGCCGATTGGTGCGACCCGCTGGAATTGAATGCGTCTTCGCGGATCGGCGTCCCGGGAATGTTGGAGGCAATCCGGGAACACGGCGTGGCCGTCGAAAACATGCCGGGAACGGGCTTCCTCGAATCGCGCGCCATGCTCGCCTTCCTCCCGGCGCTCGCGCGAGCAATTCTAGGTCAAGATCTGCGCATGCCGAACACCGCGACCTGGTGGTGCGGGCAGCCGCAGGAGCGGGAACGGGTTCTCGACGAGTTCCACTCGATATCCGTCGCGCCGGCGTTTTCGGCGGTTTTCCGCGACGACCTGCCTGGCGTGAGAGGTCGCTCGAGCGTAATCGGCGAGGAATTGTCGGCGCGCGAGAGGGATCGGCTTCGCGACGCGATCGCGACCCGCGGTATGGACTACGTCGGGCAAGAGGTCGTACGTCTGTCGACAACGCCGCGGTGGGTCGAAGACGGGCTCGAGCCGCGCCCTTTTGTCTTACGAGTATACTGCGCCGCCACCCCGAAAGGGTGGCGTGTGATGCCCGGCGGCTTTTGCCGCATATCCGACCGGCCAGACGCGCGCGCCGTTTCGATGGGCGACGGCGTCGAATCCGCCGACGTTTGGGTGCTCGCCGAAAGTCCGGTCGAAACCTCTACCTTGCTGCCAAGCCCGGACGGCGTACGCATCACGCGACTGCTCGGAAATCTGCCCAGTCGCGCTGCCGACAACCTTTTCTGGTTCGGACGCTATCTGGAGCGGGCCGAGGCGACGCTCCGGGTGGTGCGGTGCCTCGCGGCCCGCTCGGTGGATCCGGATGCACCGATGCGCGTCGGCCGCCAGGCTCTCGACCGGCTGATGGCCGTTCTGGTCGGCTGGGGCGCCGTCGACGCCACGGCGCTCAACGAGGGCGCCGACGCGGCCGCGGCACAAGGTCTGCGGGATGCGAACCACTACGGGTCGGCGCTGTCCCTTGCACGCGCAGCTCGTACGGCTGCATCGATCATTCGGGAACGATTAACGTACAAAACCTGGGAGCTGATCGGCCGCCTGGAGAGCGCGATCGACCCCGCTCCCGGGCGCCGGTTGTCCGCCGGGGAAATCGTCGACCTCACAGACGAGGGGTTAACCGTGATCGCCGCCTTGTCAGGATTGTTCGATGAGAATTTCAACCGAGGCGCGGGCTGGGTTTTCTACGTCATGGGACGCTGCGTCGAGCGTGGCGCAAACACCTGCCGTCTCCTACGCCAGTTCGCGGGCAGCGACGCGACGGAGCACACCCTCGGCGTCATGCTTGATCTGATCGACTCGCAGATTACCTACAGCTCTCGCTACTTGGTCGGCGTGGCTCTTGCTCCGGTGCGGGACATGGCGCTGCTGGACCCTTTCAATCCCCGATCAGTCGTCTTTCAGATCAATCGAATCGACGAAGGCATCGCGACGCTGCCGGTACTGCGGCGCGACGGGATCCTCGAGGAGCCACACAGGCTCACAACCCAGCTCCACGCCGAACTGACCACGGAACGGGCGGAGGCCCTTGACGATTCGAGAATCCTGGCGATCGAGCAGCGGTTGTTGACGCTGGCGAACGCGATCGCCGCGCGATATTTCCTGCAGGGCGCCGCCCAGGGCCGGGCGGAAAAGATCACGGGTCTCGCGTGAACTACAACATCACTCACGTTACGCGCTACACCTATGGCTCGACCGTCGAGTTGACCACTGGCGTCCTGCGCCTGAAGCCGGTCTCTCGCGATGGCCAAGTTCTCGAGTGGTTCAGCCTCAAGACCGATCCCCCGTGCCTCCCGCCCGCGGAACGGATCGACGCCTACGGTAATGCGGTCCTGAGCCTCAGGATCGAAAAGCCACACCGCGAGCTCACCATCGAGGCTGCCTCGCGCGTGCGCATCGATCGCCCGGCTGTGCTCGAACTGTCGCCGCCGTGGGAGACGGTCGTCGCGGAAGCGCTTGTCGTTCCGTCTCTCTCCTTCGACAGCCCTGCCATCGGAATCTATCCGTCCCGCGCCGTCTCGCTCTTCAGCGAGGCTACCGACTACGCGCGCGTAAGCTTCCTTACAGGACGTCCGGTCTATGAAGCGGCGATGGATCTTGTGTGTCGGATCCGCGCCGACTTCGTCTACGACCCGGAGGCGACGGAAGTGACCACACCGGCGCATGCGGCCTTCCAGCTCCGTCATGGCGTCTGCCAGGATTTCGCTCACATCATGATCGCGGCTTTGCGCGGTCTTGGGCTGCCCGCCCTTTACGTGAGCGGCTACATCCGCACCGTTCCGCCGCCGGGGAAGGAACGACTGGCCGGCGCCGACGCCTCGCACGCGTGGGTGTCGCTATGGTGCGGCCGGTCGATGGGCTGGATCGACTTCGATCCGACAAATGCGCTCGCCGTCCACAATGATCATGTCGAGGTCGCAAGGGGGCGCGACTACACAGACGCGTCGCCGATTGAAAGCATGGTCCTCTCGTCCGGAAGCCACGAGCTCAAGGTCGAAGTGGACGTCGTGCCTGTTTGACGGCCGCCGCAGACTGGTGGCGCGGGTGAGGACATGCTTAAAGGCCGAGGCGCCAAGGAGGGATTCCGCACAATGGCTGAACATTCCATCCCCCATTTCCACAACGAACCAGGCATCCCGACGATCAAGGTTCGGGTGAAGGAGTTCATGTGCACCGGCGCGAAGCCGCCATTCGATCATCCTCATATATTCATCGACATGGGATCGGATGACGAGGCGATCTGCTCCTATTGCTCGACGCGCTACGTCTACGACGGGACGTTGAGCACAATCTGTGCGCCGGAGGAATGCGAACTGCTCACCGCGATGTAGTGAGGTCCACATGCGCGCGATCATCGCAGGCGCCGGCATTGGTGGTCTGGCGACGGCGCTCGCTCTGTCTCGGGCAGGCTTCGACGCAACGATCTACGAGCGGACCGGGGCGCTCGAGGAATTTGGCGCCGGGCTGCAACTCACCCCGAATGCCACGCGAGTCCTTGCTAGGTTTGGCGTGCTCGATGAGGTACGTGAAGCGGCCATGGCGCCCGACGCGGTCTGCGTGTTGCGAGGATCGGACGACGCGGCGCTTATGCGCCTCTCGCTCGAGGACGCAGCGCGGCGATGGGGAGCGCCGTATCTGGCCCTTCATCGCGCCGATCTGCAGCAGGCTCTGGCGCAGGCTGCTAGGCGCCAGGACAGGGTCCGCGTCAATTTGGGATCGACCGTCACACGAGTTGCGACCCAAGGAGGTGAAGCGGGTGTCGAATGGACGCAGGGCGATGCGGTCACCGAGGACGCCGCTGACCTCGTGATCGGCGCGGACGGTCTCCGTTCACGGGTCCGCCAAAGTTTCGCCCCGGAAACGACCGACGCTCCCGCCTTTACGGGACGGGTCGCGTTTCGCGCCACCGTCCCCTCAACGCTCGTCGACCGCCGCTGGACGAAGGCCCGTGTCGTGCTTCGCCTCGGACCAAACGCCCATCTGGTGCACTACCCGCTCCGCAAAGGCTCGATCGTCAACATCGTCGCGGTGATTCAGGACTCCTGGCGCGGCGGCGAAACGGAGCACCCTTGGGACGGCGTCGCCGACCGCCCCGCCCTAGATCGCGCGTTCGCCGGTTGGTCGGCCTCGACGCGCAGACTGGTCGCCGCCGCGACCAACTGGCGCGCGTGGCCGCTCTACTGGCGTCCGGCGCTCGGCTCCTTCGCGCTGGGCCGCGTCGCGCTGGTCGGCGATGCTGCCCATCCAATGGTCCCTTTCCTCGCGCAGGGCGCGGCACAGGCGATCGAGGACGCGGGCGCGCTGGAGTCGGCTTTGGCACAAACGGACGACGTCCCTCAGGCGCTCGCAGCCTATTCCCGGGCCCGCGTCGCACGCGCGACCCGCGTACAGGTAGAGGCATTGCGGCAGGGCCGGATCTATCACCTCAGCGGTCCGATGGCGGTAGCCCGCGACGCTACGATGCGCTTTCTGGGCCCACGGCGCCTAAGCGCCCACTACGACTGGCTTTACGGCGCCTGACGGGTGCGCCCCGCTCCAGCCCTTGTCAGGATGAGCACCGCGCCGCACGCTAGAAGACCCCAGAACGCCCCGCCGACGCCGTAGATGGTGACCGCCGGACGCGGTCACGAGAAAGCTGATCAGCGCGGCCTCGCGCTCCCAGCCGTCGGCGAGGGCGTTGTGCAGCGCCGAGCCGAATGGGTTCAACAGAGCAAGGCCTGCGACCGCTTCGACGAGGATGGGGGCGCGGGCCACAACGGCCGTCACCGCGCCGGCCAGCAACCACAAAGCGACGTACGTCGCGCCCGCAGTCGCCGCGGCGATCCACCGGCTGCCGGGATCCGGCGACGCATCGGGAGAGGCGCAAAGCGCCGCGGTGATGGAGCTGAGATTCACGGCATGCCCGCCGAACGACGCCGCCGCCAAAGTGAACGCGCCCGTCGTCCACACGAGCCGTCCCGGATCGGGGCGATAGCCGTAGGCGCCAAGGACAGCCAGGCCTGGAAGGTTCGGCGAAGCCATCGTGACGATGAACAGGGGCGCGGCGATACCCACGATCGCGTCGAGAGAAAAGGTCTGGGCGACGAATTCCGCGCGCGGCGTGATCGTCTGCAGATCGAACCCCGCCGCCCGGCCGCTCGCGGCGATCACCAAGCCTGCGACCAGCGCTGCGACGGGAGTCGCGTAGATCCGCTTCCAGCGGGAGACAATCAGCCAGGCCAAGACGATCAGCGATGCGCCGACCGGCGCCTCGATGAGCGCTGCGATCGGTTTCAGGCACAGGCCGAACACGACGCCGGCGAGCATGGCGTTGGCGAGAGGACCGGGAAT
The DNA here is from genome assembly GCA_963822215.1 of uncultured Alphaproteobacteria bacterium. GTDB lineage: Bacteria > Pseudomonadota > Alphaproteobacteria > Rhizobiales > Beijerinckiaceae > Roseiarcus. Next base: position 90,314 of record CAWGGX010000009.1, on the reverse strand, counting down.
CGCCGCAACGAGACGCGCGAACGGCCGAAACAGACCTGCGCCGATCAGCAGGAGCCCAACCACAAGAAACGCGCCGACAGCGGCTGGAAATCCGCCGGGCGCCGCTCCGGTCGCCGCGAGCAGCGCCGCGCCCGGGGTCGACCAGGCCGCGGACACCGGCACGCGCCAGGCGAGGCTCAGCACGATTCCGGCGACGCCCATCGCGATCGACAAAGCCATCAGGCCGGATGCAGCCTCGGCGTCCGTCGCTCCGACCGCGGACAATCCCTTCAGGATGACCGCAAACGAGGACGCAAACCCGACGAAGGCCGTGACGACTCCTGCTGCGATCGGCTGTGCAACGGTACGTGAAGACATCGGCGTCAGCCCAGCGGCGAATCGAATGGCGTCATATTAGGAAACATAACCGCGGCGGGAAGAGCGGGAACGCCAGCAGACGCCGCTCAGCGCAGAATCTGGCGCAGAAACAGCTTCGTCCGCTCATGCTGTGGATGATCGAAGAAGAGTCGCGGCGTATTGATCTCGACGATCTCGCCATTGTCCATGAACACAACCCGATCTGCGATCTGGCGCGCAAATCCCATCTCATGCGTGACGACGATCATGGTCATGCCGTCCTGGGCGAGCGCGGTCATGGTTTCCAACACCTCTTTGACCATCTCGGGGTCGAGCGCGGAAGTCGGCTCGTCAAACAGCATGATTTTCGGATTCATGCAGAGCGCGCGCGCGATCGCGACTCGCTGCTGTTGGCCGCCGGAAAGCTGACCGGGATATTTGTCGGCCTGCTCGGGAATCTTGACGCGGGCGAGCAGCGTCATCGCCAGCGCTTCGGCGTCGCGCTTCGGCATATGGCGGACCCAGATCGGCGCGAGCGTGCAATTCTCGAGAACTGTCAGGTGCGGAAAGAGGTTGAAGCTCTGGAACACCATGCCGACCTCGCGGCGCACCTCATCAATCCGCTTGATGTCCGGCGTCAACTCCACCCCGTCGACCACGATCGAGCCGCGCTGATGCTCCTCGAGCCGATTGACGCAACGAACGAGCGTGGACTTGCCCGAGCCGGAGGGGCCGCAAACGACGATGCGCTCGCCGCGCCATATCGTCAGATTGATGTTGCGTAATGCATGAAAGGCGCCGTACCACTTGTGGACGCCGATGAATTCGACTGCAGCGCCGTCACTCTCCGCCGCCGACCTGCTCACAGCTTGCGTCCCTTGTCGAGGGTCCCCTCAACATAGGCGGCATAGCGCGCCATCCCGTAGCAGGGGACGTACGAGAACAACGCGGCGAAGGCGTAACCAGTCGCCATGATCGACGGCTCGCTCCAGGCGGGGCCCCTGAAGGCGTTGTTCACCGCCCCGCGGAAGTCTGTGTCGCCAACGATCGACACCAGCGTCGTGTCCACGAACAGTTCGACGAAGTCGTTGAGGATGCCTGAAGTCCGATGACGAGGTCCGCCGCGACCCCGCCGACCAGCGTCTGGGCGCCGGTCAAATCACCACATGTCGAGGGCGATCCGCGCTTCCTCGGACATGCGGCTCTGGTCCCAGGGCGGGTCGAACACCATGTTCACTTTGACGCCCGCCACGCCCGGTACGACTCCCACAGCATTTTCCACCCAGGTCGGCATCTCACCGGCGACCGGACAGGCCGGCGCCGTTAGCGTCATGTCGATCGCGACAAATCGGCTGTCATCGATGTCGACATTGTAGATGAGCCCGAGTTCGTAGATGTCGGCCGGGATTTCCGGGTCATAGACCGTCTTCAGCGCCGCCACGATCGATTCCGTCAGCGCCTGCAGTTCCTCCGCCCTCATCTGCGACGGCGGCCTCTGGGCGACCTGCTGCTCAGGAGCGGTTGCGGTGGGCGCATCGGTCATGCGGCTTGTTCCCTAGTCGAAGAGCTTCTGGGCTCGATCCAGCGCATCAGCGAGCGCGTCGACCTCATCGAAGGTATTGTAGAGGGCGAATGAGGCGCGACAAGTCGACGTCACGCCGAACCGTTGCAGCAGCGGCATGGCGCAGTGCGTTCCGGCGCGCACCGCCACCCCCGACCGGTCGATCAGCGTCGCGACGTCGTGCGCATGGGCGCCGTGCATGGTGAAGGACAGGATTGGCCCCTTGCCCGGGGCCGTGCCGATGATCCTGAGCGAATTGATCTTGGACAGACGCTCGTGCGCATAGGCGCTCAGCGCTTCCTCGTGTGCGCGAATTTTGGGCCGGCCGATCCCCTCCATATAGTCGAGCGCGGCGCCGAGCCCGATCGCCTGCACGATCGGCGGCGTTCCAGCCTCAAATCGATGCGGCGGGTTATTGTAGGTAACCATGTCGCGCGTCACCTCCTCGATCATCTCGCCGCCGCCGAGGAACGGCGGTAGGGATTCGAGGAGCTCGCGCTTGCCATACAGCACGCCGATGCCAGTCGGACCGTAGAGCTTGTGACCGGTCACCACATAAAAATCCGCGTCGAGATCGCGGACGTCGACGTCGAGATGAACGGCCCCTTGGGAGCCGTCGACCAGCACCTTGATGCCCCGCGCGTGCGCAATCCTGACGATCTCCTTGATCGGCGGCGTGGTGCCGACGACGTTCGACATCTGCGTGATCGCGACGATCTTCGTCCGGTCGCTCAGCGCCTTTTCGAACGCCTCGATCGAGAACGACCCGTCGTCGCCGATCTCGATCCAGCTGAGCTTCGCGCCCTTCCGCTCGCGATGGAAGTGCCAAGGGACGATGTTGGAGTGATGCTCCATCACGCTGAGCACGATCTCATCGCCGGCCCCGATATGCTTCAGGCCGAAGCTCGCGGCGGCGAGATTGATCCCCTCGGTCGCCGAGCGGGTGAAGATGATCTCGTCGGTCGAGGCGGCGTTGAGGAACCGCCGCACGGTTTCGCGCGCCGCCTCATAGGCCTCGGTGGCGGCGTTGGCGAGATAGTGAAGGCCGCGATGGACATTGGCGTATTCGTGCTCGTAGGCGTAGGTCAGCCTGTCCAGCACGGCCCTCGGTTTCTGCGCCGAGGCGGCGTTGTCGAGATAGACCAGCGGCTTCCCGTACGGGCGTTCGGCGAGAATCGGAAAATCCTCGCGGATTCTCGCGATGTCGTAGGGTTCGACGGGGCGGACCATGTCGTTCACGCGTTCGCCTCCATCGTCCCGTTTTGGGTTGTCCCGACCGCGTTCCGGCCGGCGAGCCAGGCGGCGAGCCGCGACCGCAACCCTCGCGCGAGCGCCTCGTCGTCGACACGCGCGATCGCCTCGGCGCCAAAGGCTTCAAGCAGCATCGCCACCGCTTCGTCCTTCGGGATACCGCGTGTCTGCAGGTAGAAGATCTGCTCCGGATCGATCGAGGCGACGGTCGCCCCGTGACCGCAGACCACGTCGTCGGCAAAAATCTCGAGCTCCGGCTTGGCGTTCATCTGCGCCCGCGGCGACAGAAGCACCGCCTGCGATTTCATCGCGCCGTCGGTCTTCTGCGCGCCGGGCGACACAACGACCTTGCCCTGGAAGACGCCGATCGCATCGTCGGCGACGATCGAGCGGTAGAACTCCCGGCTCACCCCGCGCGGCGCGGTGTGAACGACCTCGATGGTCGTGTCGGCCCGGCGCGTCCCGTCGATTAGCGCCAGCCCGCCGAGCGCGATCTTCGCGTCCGCGCCGATAAGATTCGCGAAAATCTGCCGGCGCGTCAGCGCGCCGCCCGACACGAAGCCAAAAGCGTTCAGCTCCGCTTCCGCCTCCAGCTCGACGAGCTGACTTTCGAGATGAAGCTCCGGCTCGTCGCCGACGGCGGCGGCGTGCTTGAGCCTTGCGCCCTTGGCGAGCTTCATCATGGTCGCCGCATGCCGCTGAACGGCCGGCGCGGCGCCGAGAAAGGTCTCGATCACCGTCGCGCGCGCCCCAGCAGTGAGCGCGATCTCGGTCAAGGAATAGAGCGAATATGCGCCCTCTCCGACCGCCAGATGTACGATCTCGATCGGCCCGGAGAACACCGCCCCCGCCGTGATTTCGACGGTCAGGCTGTCCGGCGACATCGCCTCGACCAGCGACGCCATCGCGTCCTTAGCCCCCGTCGCTCGCCCTTCCCGGCTCGCGGCCGTAGCGCCAGCCGGCAGGACATCGCTCAGTTCGGGCGCAAACTTACAATTCACCGTGACCAACCGAGCCGCTCCAGCTTTGTCACGACCAGCGAGGAGCGCACGCGACGCCTCGATCGCGGCGCGATCAGGTGAAGGCGCAAGCGGCGCCGCATCGGTCATGGCCGCTCGCAGGTCCGTGTAATGCCAGGACTCGACGCGCCGGGTCGGCAGGCCCGAGGCCGCGAAACGCTCGAAGGCCGCCGCCCGGCGCGGCGAAACCGGCGGCGCCTTCAGCGCCTCGAACTGCTTGACGATCGTGGCTTCCGCCGCCGATCGGGGGAGAGCGTGAGCGGTCATCGGCCCCTCACGCGGCCTGAACCGCGTAGTCGCGGTAGCCGTTCTTCTCAAGTTCGAGAGCAAGCTCCGGCCCGCCCGTGGCGACGATGCGGCCCTTCGCCATCACATGCACGACGTCCGGCTTGATGTGGTCGAGAAGCCGCTGATAGTGGGTGATGACGAGGAAGCCGCGGCTCGCATCGCGCAGCGCGTTGACGCCTTCCGACACGACCCGTAGGGCGTCGATGTCGAGCCCTGAATCCGTCTCGTCGAGCACGCAGAAGCGGGGCTCGAGCAGCGTCATCTGCAAAATCTCCAAGCGCTTCTTCTCGCCGCCGGAGAAGCCGACGTTGAGCGGCCGGCGGAGCATCTCCTGGTCGACCTTCAGCCGCTGCGACGCTTCGCGGACGCGGCGCATGAACTCGGGCGTCGTCAGGTCGGCCTCGCCACGGGCGCGCCGTAGCGCGTTCAGCGAGGCCTTCAGAAACGTCATCGTCGCCACGCCCGGAATCTCAATCGGATACTGGAAGGCGAGGAAAATGCCCTTCTGCGCGCGCTCGTCGGCCTCCATCTCCAAAAGGTTCTTGCCATCGAGCAGGATCTCGCCCGCCGTCACGTCGTAGTCCGGCTTGCCGGCGATGACGTAGGAGAGAGTCGACTTGCCGGAGCCGTTCGGCCCCATGATCGCGGCGACCTCGCCCGGCCTCACCGTGAGGCTCAACCCGTCGAGGATTTGCTTCCCGTGAACGGAAACGTGGAGGTTCTTTATTTCAAGCATAGGAGGTCGCCTTATCGGCAATCGGCAGTCGCACGGAAGGGATCAGGGAGTGCGTCATCCGACACTTCCCTCGAGGCTAATGGCGATCAGCTTCTGCGCCTCGACCGCAAACTCCATCGGCAGTTGCTGCAGAACGTCGCGGACGAATCCGTTGACGATCAGCGCCGTGGCCTCCTCGGCCGACAGTCCTCTCTGCTGACAGTAGAAAAGCTGCTCCTCAGAAACCTTCGATGTCGTCGCCTCGTGCTCGATGATGGCGGAAGCGTTCTTCGCCTCGATGTAGGGCACCGTATGCGCGCCGCACTCATGGCCAATCAGCAGCGAATCGCAATTGGTGTAGTTGCGCGCGCCGGTGGCGAGCCGATGCGCCGAGACCTGGCCGCGGTAGGTGTTCTGCGACCTCCCGGCCGACACGCCCTTGGAGATGATGCGGCTCGTCGTGTTGCGGCCGAGGTGGATCATCTTGGTGCCGCTATCGACCTGCTGGCGGCCGTTCGAGATGGCGATCGAGTAGAACTCGCCGCGCGAGGCCTCGCCTCGCAGGATGCAGGACGGATATTTCCAGGTGATGGCCGAGCCGGTCTCCACCTGGGTCCATGAGATCTTCGATCGCGCGCCGCGGCAATCGCCGCGCTTGGTGACGAAGTTGTAAATGCCACCGCGCCCCTCGGAATCGCCGGGATACCAGTTCTGCACGGTCGAGTACTTGATCTCAGCGTCTTCGAGCGTGATGAGTTCCACGACAGCGGCGTGAAGCTGGTTCTCGTCGCGCTTCGGCGCCGTGCAGCCTTCGAGGTAGCTCACATACGAGCCTTTGTCGGCGATGATCAGCGTCCGCTCGAACTGACCGGTGTTCTTCTCGTTGATACGGAAATAGGTCGACAGCTCCATCGGGCAACGCACGCCCGGCGGCACGTAGACGAACGAGCCGTCGGAGAAGACCGCGGAATTGAGGGTGGCGTAGAAGTTGTCGGTCGAGGGAACCACTGTCCCGAGGTAGCGCCGCACAAGGTCGGGATGGTTGCGGACGGCCTCGGAGAACGAGCAGAAGATCACACCCGCCTTGGCGAGCTCCGCCTTGAAGGTCGTGGCGACGGAGACCGAATCGAACACGGCGTCGACGGCGACTTTCGGCCTCTCGACGCCCGCCAGGATCTCCTGCTCAACCAGCGGAATGCCGAGCTTCGCATAGGTGCGCAGGAGTTCCGGATCGACCTCGTCGAGCGACTTCGGCCCCGCTGCGGTTTTGGGAGCGGAGAAATAGTGGATGTCCTGGAAATCGATCGGCGGATATTCGACGCGCGCCCATTTCGGCTCGTCCATCGTCAGCCACCGGCGATAGGCATCGAGCCGCCACCGGAGCAGCCACTCGGGCTCTTCTTTCTTCGCCGATATGAACCGAACGGTGTCTTCGTTCAGCCCCTTGGGCGCAACGTCGGATTCGATCGCGCTGACGAACCCGTATTTGTACGCGTCGACGTCGATCGAGCGAACTCGATCGACCGTCTCCTGGACAGCCGCCATAACCGACTACTCCTCGCCTTGGCGGTTTCAAGGACCGCCGGTGGGGGTCTTGCAAGAATCCTGCCCGGATGGCGTCCGGAGCGGACAGCCGGAATATGGTCCCTCCGTCCGGCATTTGCAATTAAGCTTCAAACTCCAAGAATCAAATTGCGCCGACATTTTACATATAATTTCGGTTATTACGATCCAATCGAAGCCCGGATCTCCGGGTCGCCGCCGATCAGCCGGGCGAATTGCCGGATCCGCGACTGCAGCCGCTCGCTGTTGAGCGGCGCCAGCTCCGCCGGAAGCGTCAGAATAACTTGACCTTTCTCGCACACCATGGGCGCCCGCGGCAGTACGCCCGGCATGGCGGCGGAGATGTTGTAGGCGACCCGCATCGCCGCGCCCAGGATGCGCGCCCGGTCGAGCTGACGGGCGCTGACCAGCGAACGCGACTGCGGGGTGACGAAATCCTCGTTTGAAAGATGGCGATAGGCCGCAGCAAGCGCGAGAAACGCGCGCGAGGGGTGATCGACGCCAATGAAAGCCGCATTCGCCACGAGGTCGTAAGCCTGGGTCCCGCGATAGTCCGGATGGGCGCGCCAAGAAATGTCGGAAAGAAGACAAGCCGCGTGGCGCAGACGCCGGTCGTCGTCGTTCTCGTCGAGATGCGACGAGGAGATAAGGCGCGAGGTCCAGTCGAACAGTTCCTCGCCATGGGCCGGCGCGCGCGACCGCAAGCGGTTGAACTCGCGGGCCGAGGCGATAAGCGGGTCTTCGGCCTGAACCTCAGGCGCGAGCTGGGAATAGAGGAGGCCCTCGCGGACGCCGAGCGCGGAAACGACAATCTCCTTAGGCGTTGCGACCCGAATGATCTCCTCGAGCACCGCCGCGCCATAGGCGAGGAGCGGGCGGCGCGCCGCCGAGACCGATTCGATCGCCATCAGCGCGTCCACCTCGATCCGCTCCACGAGCCGGGCGAATTCCACCGCGTCACCGGTCGGGATGACATAATTGTGCATCACGTTCATCGGATACTGGCGCTGGCGCATGTGCAGCCGGGCGAGCGCACGCCAAGTGCCCCCGACCGCATAGAACGTGCGCCCGGCCAGGCCCTGCAGCGTCTTCACGCCGGCGAGCGTGTCGCGCACGATCCTCGCCGCCTTCTTCGGCGAGCGTTCCGAGAGGTCCATCAGCGACAGGCCCCCAATTGGCAACGTCAGGCACGAATGGACGGCGCCCTCCTTGACGTCGGTCAGTTCGAGCGAGCCGCCGCCGAGATCGCCGACAATTCCGTCCGCCGCGTGGATCGAACTGACGACGCCCAGGGCCGAGAGCTTCGCTTCCTGTTGGCCGCTGAGCAGCGCGATTCGGCAGCCGATGGCGCGCTCGGCCAGGGCAAGGAACTGCGGACCGTTCGCCGCGTCGCGCACCGCCGCCGTCGCCAGACCCCGAACGTCCCCGATCCGCATCATATCGCACAGCACCCGGAATTTTTGCAGCGCCGCCAACGCTTTGGCGACCGCATCCTCCGGCAACAGGCCGGTGGTGGCGACGCCTCGCCCCAGGCCGCAAAGCGCCTTCTCGTTGAATGTCGGGGTCGGCGCGCGCGAGTGCGATTCGTAAGCGACTAGGCGGACCGAGTTCGAACCGATGTCGACGATCGCGACCGGCGTCCCGGGCAACCGGCCCTGCGCTATGCTCTCCAACATGGATGACCCCGGTGATGCGGGGCGGCCCCGCAACGACGCGGTCGTTTATCAGGCGCGCCCGCGCGGCGCCACCGGGAAGGACTCGTTCAACGCCTGCCCGCGCCCGGAAAGGCTGGGGTTTGTCTGGAAAAACCTGTGGGCGTTGAACGGCTCCTCGCCTTCTGCCGGAACGACGCGGACGCTCGCGCCGTCGGGCAGAATCCCGAAGCTCTGCTCGTTATCCCTCAGATTGGCCTCCATGATCTGAGTGAGGACCTGCTCGTGCACCGTAGGGTTAAGCAGGGGAACCAAGGCTTCGACGCGTCGGTCGAGGTTGCGCGGCATGAGGTCGGCTGACGAGATGAACACCCGCGCTTTCGGGTGCGGCAGCCCGTGGCCGGCGCCGAAGGCGTAGATGCGGGAATGCTCGAGAAACCGCCCGACGATCGACTTCACCCCGATGTTTTCCGACAGCCCCGGCACGCCGGGCCGCAGGCAGCAGATGCCCCGCGCCACGATGTCGATCCGCACGCCGGCCTGGCTTGCGACATACAGCGCGTCGATGATCTCGGGATGGACCAGCGCATTGCACTTCAGCCAAATCCGCGCCGGCTTGCCGAGCGCGGCGTGGTCCACCTCGTCGGCGATGCAGCGCAGCAGCGTCTTCTTCAGGGAGATCGGCGAGATCGCCATCTGCTCGAGCCCATCCGGCTCGGCGTAGCCCGTGATGAAATTGAAGATCCGCGCGACGTCGCGGCCGATCGCCGGCTCCGCCGTGAAGAGCGAGATGTCCGTATAGATCTTGGCGGTTACCGGATGATAATTTCCGGTCCCGAGGTGGCAGTAGTTGACCAGCGTGCCGCCCTCGCGGCGCACCACCATCGAAAGCTTCGCGTGGGTTTTGAGCTCGATGAAGCCGTAGACCACCTGCGCGCCGGCGCGCTCGAGATCGCGCGCTAGGCGAATGTTGGCTTCCTCGTCGAAGCGCGCCTTGAGCTCGACCAGCGCCGTCACCGACTTGCCGGTCTCCGCCGCCTCGACCAGCGCCCGCACGATCGGACTGTCGGCCGAGGTTCGGTAAAGCGTCTGCTTGATCGCCACGACATTGGGGTCGTGCGCCGCCTGGTTGAGGAACTGAACCACCACGTCGAACGATTCATAGGGATGATGGACCACCAGGTCCTTCTGCCGGATGGCGGCGAAGCAGTCGCCGCCATGCTCCTTCACCCGCTCGGGAAAGCGCGGTTTGTAGGGCGGAAACTTCAATTCGGGCCGGTCGATGGCTACGAGCTGCGACAATTCGTTGAGCGCGAGCGCGCCATCGATCAGGACGATGCCGGACGGCACGACGTCGACGTCGCCGGCGACGAAGGCGCGCAAGGATTCCGGCATGCTCGCCTCAATCTCGAGCCGGATCACCGAGCCGCGACGCCGGCGCTTGAGCGCGCTCTCGTAAAGGCGGACGAGGTCCTCGGCCTCTTCCTCGACCTCGATGTCGCTGTCGCGAATGACCCGGAACGCCCCTTCGCCGAGCACCTCGAAGCCCGGAAACAGGAGGCCGATGAAGGCCACGATCAAGCGGTCGAGCGAGACGAAGCGCGCGGTCACGCCGAGCGGGCCGTCCGGCAGGCGCACGAAACGCTCGATGCTGCTCGGAATGCGGACGAGCGCGCTCATCGTCCGTCCGTCTTGCGGATTGAGCAGCTCGAGCGCCAGCGTGAACCCGAGATTGGGGATGAACGGGAATGGATGCGCGGGGTCGACGGCGAGCGGCGTCAGGATCGGGAAGACTTGCTGCAGGAAGTGATCCTGCAGCCAGTCGCGCTCCCGGCGGGTCAGATCGGCGACGTCGAGAATGACGATGCCGCTGGCGGCGAGCTCCCTGCGTAGCGCGCGCCACCGCTCCTGCTGAGAGGCGACCAGCGCCGCCACCCGTTCGCCGATCCGCTCAAGCTGCTCTGCCGGCGTGCGGCCGTCCGCCGAGATCTCGGCGACGCCGGAAAGCACCTGCCCGACCAGGCCCGCGACGCGGACCATAAAGAATTCGTCGAGATTGTTGGCGGAGATCGAGAGGAACCGCAGCCGCTCGAGCAAGGGATGGTTCGGGTTCGCCGATTCCTCCAGCACGCGCCTGTTGAACTCGAGCCACGACAGCTCGCGATTGATGAACCGGTCCGGGGAGGACATGAGCGGCGAGGGAGTTGCCGGCTCCGCAACGGCGTCCGCGGCGTCCGATTCAAAGTGTTTCATCGCAACGCCCCGCGCCACGGCAAACTCCGGCTTTCATATCCCACTGATTGTGACCGAAATCGCAACCCTCGCCAAGGTGTGTCACCCGATCGCATTGCGGGCCGCGCGCACGGCGCGGGCGACCGCATCGAGCGCCTGCGGATAGATGCGGTGCTCCTCGACCAGGACGCGGGCCGCGAGCCTGTCCGGGTCGTCATCCCGCAGCACGGGGACTCGCGCCTGGGCCACGATCGGCCCCGCGTCGAGATCGGCGGTGACGAAATGGACCGTGCAGCCGTGTTCGGCGCGCGCTTCCGCGAGCGCCCGCTCGTGGGTGTGGAGGCCCTTGAGGTCGGGCAGCAGCGACGGATGGATGTTGAGGATTCGGCCGCGCCACCGCTCGACAAAGGCGGCGCTCAGGATGCGCATGAAGCCGGCTAGACAGATGAGTTCAATGTCCGCCGCCGCCAACGCCGCCGTGACCGCCGCCTCGAACTCCGGTTTGCCGGCAAAGCCTCGGGTGTCCAGCGCTTCGACGGCGACGCCCGCCGCGCGCGCGGCTTCGAGCCCGGCCGCCTGCGGCTTGTCGGACAGGACAAGAGCGATTTCGGCCGGGAAATCGCGGCCGCGCGCGGCCTCGATCAGCGCCTTCATGTTGGAGCCGCGGCCGGAGATCAAGACTCCCGTTCTCGCCCGTCCCGTCATAGCTTCAGCCGCCCCCGCATCGCCACTTGCGGCCCGCCCGACGGTTCGAGCCGGCCGATCAGGACCGGATCGAGACCGGCGCGCTCGAGCGCCTTGCGCGCCTCCTCCTCGCACTCCGATTCGACGAAGACGGCCATGCCAAAACCGCAGTTGAACGTCCGCAGCATTTCGGCTTCCGACACCGCGCCGACCGCCGCGAGCCAGGAAAACACCGGCGGCGGCGCGAAGGCGTCGAGGTCGAGCGCGACCATGAGCCCCGCCGGCAGCACGCGCGGCAGATTGTCCGGATAACCGCCGCCGGTGATATGGGCGAGCGCCAGCACCCCGGTCGTCTGCTGGAGGACCTTGAGCAGCGGCCGCACGTAGAGCCGCGTCGGCGTGAGCAGCACCGCCGCGAGCGACCGCGACGGCTCGAAGGGCGCGGGCTTCTCCCAGGCGATGCCGGACACCGAGACGATCCGCCTCACCAGGGAGAAGCCGTTGGAGTGAACGCCCGAGGACGGCAGTCCGAAAACCGCGTCGCCGGATTTAAGTCCGCTGCGCGGCAAGAGCGTTCCGCGCTCGGCGGCGCCGACGGCGAACCCCGCGAGGTCGAAGTCGCCGTCGGCGTAAAGGCCCGGCATCTCCGCGGTTTCGCCGCCGATCAGGGCGCAGCCGGATTCGGCGCAACCGTCGGCGATCCCCTTGACGACCGCTGTGGCGACCCGTTCGTCGAGCTTGCCGCCGGCGAAATAGTCGAGGAACAGCAACGGCTCCGCCCCCTGGACGACGATGTCGTTGACGCACATCGCCACCAGGTCGATCCCAATCGTGTCGTAAATTCCGCTCTCGATCGCGATTTTCACCTTGGTCCCGACGCCGTCGTTGGCGGCGACCAGAATCGGGTCGGTGAATCCAGCCGCCCTCAGATCGAAAAGGCCGCCAAAGCCGCCAAGCTCGGCGTCCGCCCCCGGCCGGCGGGTGGCGCGCGCGAGCGGCTTGATCCGATCGACGAGACGGCTGCCGGCGTCGATGTCGACCCCGGCGTCGGCATAGGTGAGAGGTTTGCGGGTTTCGGGCATCGCGGCTCCAGGAACAGGGGTCCCGCGACGGCGTAATCGGTCGGCCGGCGGGGCGCAAGCGGCGACGGACATCGCGGTTTCCCATCGCGCGCCTCCTCATGTTAGCGTCTTTCGACTTTCGGCCCCCGAGATCGGGAAGGTTTGCGCGGCCGGCCGCGGCGTTGGCGGGAAGACCAGCCAGACCGGGTCCGCGCATCGAGGCTTCGGACGCCGGCGCCGGAGACGGCAGGAGTGCATGGATTTTTCTCAGATCGCCAATAACATTCCCAATCTCATCACATTGGCGCGGATGGTGATGACGCCGGTCGCCGTCCTGATGATCGTGTCCGACCGCTATCTTGCGGCGTTTCTGACGTTTCTGCTCGCTGGCGTTTCCGACGCGGTCGACGGTTTCATCGCTCGCCGATTCCGTCTGCGCACCGAGCTTGGCGCCTATCTCGATCCGCTGGCGGACAAGGCGCTCCTGATCTCGATTTATGTCGCGCTGGCGATCTACGGCGAGCTGCCGGCCTGGGTCGCGATCGCCGTCGTTTCACGCGACGTGATGATCCTCGTCGCGGTGATCGTGTCCTGGCTACTCGACAAGCCGGTGGAGATTCGCCCGGTCTGGGTGTCCAAGCTCAACACGGCCGCCCAGATCGCGCTTGCTGGCTTCGCCCTGGGCGCGCGCGCCTATGGCGTCAGCCCCCACCCTCTCCAGACCGTGCTCGAGTGGACGGTCGCGGTCACGACCGTAGCCTCGGGCGGCGTTTATGCCGCCCAGTGGCTTGATCACATGACGCGCCAATGACCCGGTCCGTTGACGCCTTCTCCCTTCTCGTTCCAAGCTACGAGGAGGGGCTCGCCTTCTTCCGCGACGCGCTCGGCTTCTTGGTGGTCGAGGACACAGCGCTCGAAGGCGACAAACGCTGGGTGGTCGTCGCCCCGGCCGGCGGCGCCGGCGCGAAGATCGTGCTCGCCGTTCCGAGCGACGACTGGCAACGGGCGCGCGTCGGCGATCAGACCGGCGGACGGGTCGGATACTTCCTTCAGACCAGCGACTTCGATAGGGACTATCGAGCCCTGAGGGCGCGCGGCGTGCGGTTTCTGGAAGCGCCCCGCCGCGAACCCTACGGATCCGTCGCCGTCTTTTCCGACCCCTGGGGAGGCAAGTGGGACCTCATTCAGCCGATCCGCGCCGCCGAGGCGCCTGCGTGAGACGATCGCCTTGAGCGTCGAGCGCCAGATCCTGTTCTGGGGCGTCCTGCTGGCGGCGCTCGGCTATGTCCTGCACCTGCTCGGTTCGACTGTCGCTCCTTTCGCCGCGGGAATCGCGCTCGGCTACCTCCTCGACCCCCTGGTCGGCCACCTCGAGAAACTGCGGCTCAATCGCCTCGGCGCCGCGCTGATCATTCTCGTGGCGTTCGCCGCGACGTTTGCGCTCGCCCTCATCGTGGTCGCGCCGATCCTCGGCAACCAGCTCATCACCTTCGCCCAAAAGCTTCCCGGCTACGCCATGCGCCTTCAGTCGCTGGCGCTCAACGAGGGGCTAACGCTGACCCAGAAATACCTGGGAGCCTGGTTTAATAAGCTCGGTCTCGGCGATCCGCTCACTGCCGACCGGATTCAGAAGTCGATCGGCGACTTCGTCTCCCAGGGCGCGCAATGGCTCGTCAACGCTCTGCAGGGGCTGGTGTCCGGCGGCGCGGCGGTCTTCAGCTTTTTCTCGCTCTTGATCATCACGCCCGTCGTCGCCTTCTACATCCTGATCGACTGGGACCGGATGATCGCGGAGATCGACGGCTGGCTGCCGCTCGACCATCGCGACAGCCTGCGCAAAATCGCGCGCGAGATCGATGGCGCGCTGGCCGGGTTCATTCGCGGCCAGTCGCTGGTCTGTCTGTTCCTCGGGCTGTGGTACGGGATCGGCCTGACGCTCATCGGGCTCGATTTCGGCTTCCTGATTGGAGTCATCGCCGGAGTCTTGAGCTTCGTCCCCTATGTCGGCTCGCTGATCGCGCTCGTCCTGTCGATCGCCGTGTCGCTCGTGCAGGGCTGGCCGAGCCTGACGCTGTTTTTCATGGCGCTCGGAGTGGTGGTCGCGGGGCAGTTTCTCGAGGGCAACGTCATCTCGCCGAAGCTGGTCGGAGGCTCAGTCGGGCTGCATCCGGTCTGGCTGATGTTCGCCCTGTTGGCCTTTGGCCAGCTCTTCGGCTTCGTCGGCCTCGTCATCGCGGTGCCGGCCGCGGCCGCCATCGGGGTCGTCGTGCGCCATCTGATCGGGCTCTACCTCAAGAGCCCCTTCTATCTTGGCCGGGCGGGCGAAGAGGAACGATGACCGAGCCGCGCCAGCTGACGCTCGACTGGCCGCATCCGCCGAGTTTTGCGGCGGAGGACTTTCTTCCCGCCCCTTCGAACCGCGAGGCGCTCGCCGCGATCAATCGGTGGCCGGACTGGGCGAGCCGCATGCTGCTCCTCGTCGGCCCCGAGGGATCTGGGAAAAGCCACCTCGGCGCGTTGTGGGCGCAGAAAGCCGGCGCGATCGCGGTTGTGGGGGACAGGCTCGGCGAAGCGGAAATCGCGGCCTGCGCCGTAAGCCCGGCGATCCTGATCGAGGACGCCGACAGGATCGGCGAGGGGGAGGAGCGCCTTTTCCATATTGTCAACGCCGCCCTGCAGAGCGAGCGCTGGATGCTGCTGACCGCCCGCGCGGCGCCCGACACCTGGAACTTGCGCACCCCGGACCTCCTGTCGCGGCTGCGCCTCGCGCCGCTCGTGTGTCTCGGCGCGCCGGACATCGAGCTGACCGAAGCGGTCCTGTTCAAGCTGTTCAGCGACCGCCAGTTGATCGTGGAGCCGAGGGTCGTCGCCTATATCGCCCCGCGCATCGAGCGGTCGCTGGCCGCGGCGCGGGCGCTCGTCGCGGCGCTCGACGCCGAGGCTCTTTCGAGGGGCAGGCGCGTGACGCGCGCAATGGCCGCGGAAATCCTCCGCGAGACGCCGCCGGCGGACGAACTGGCGTAGTGGTCGAGATCAAACGCTTGGTATCCGACTGGGCGGCGGAGATGCGCCAATTGCACTGATTCAGTCTCGCGTCGGGGACGGCCGCAACGCGTAAAAAGCGGTCGTTCCCCGACCGCAGCGCGAACAGCTTAAATCCACTCGGAGCGAGCGTTCCGAGTACAAAACGAACGCTGTCCAGTCCGAGATCAACGCCATGTGGACAGGTAAGGCGACGCACCGAAACTACCGAATCAATTCAAACAACCCGCGACCGTCATTGCGAGGAGCGAAGCGACGAAGCAATCCATGCCGCCGCCGCGCCTTGCGGCATGGATTGCTATGCCGTGGGCGAGCAACTCGAACGAGGCGTTGGCGGCCTCGTAAGTAAAGCCGCGCGCCTCACGCGCCTTGACCTCGTCGAGCAGGCGCTGCAGGCGAGGATCCTCGGGAGAGGCCTCGACGCCGAGCCGCTTGAGCCGATTGACCGACTGCTGAACCACGCGCAAGAGGATGTCTCTCTCTCTCGATGGGGCCCCCCACCCGTCCCCCCGGTGCGGGGCGATACCCAATG
Source organism: uncultured Alphaproteobacteria bacterium (assembly GCA_963822215.1). Classification (GTDB taxonomy): domain Bacteria; phylum Pseudomonadota; class Alphaproteobacteria; order Rhizobiales; family Beijerinckiaceae; genus Roseiarcus. Next base: position 74,378 of record CAWGGX010000009.1, on the reverse strand, counting down.
CACTATGGGGGATAATCGACGTGCAACGGGCGCAGATTAGCATCGCGCCGCCGCGGCGCGGCATCAAACTTTCTTTTGGAGTACGCCTGCTCGGGCTGGATGAAGATTCACCCCGGCGCGGTCGACAGCTTTGATCCTTGGAACTCCCAGTTGACGGCCGTGCCTGGGCAGGCCGGGAACCTGTTCTTCACGTCAGGAGCTATCCCGCCGGGGTAAGCCCTCCCGCTGTTTTACATATGAATTTAGGCCTCCAAGACGCGCATGGTCGCACGGCGATGGAGCGGCGTCGGTAGCTTCGCCTCAGGCTCGCGACATACCGGCGGGCGCGGCGCGCAGGCTGCTTAAAAGGCTATATACGCAATGCTGATGTCTAATCGCCAACCGCCGGCCGACCTTACTGAGGGCGCGCCGCTGACAGCATGGGAGGTGCGCTGTGACAGGTTTGTGCGCCTAAGCAACTGAGAACATGAGGTCGCTGCCAAGACTGCAGCGAGTGGAAAGCCGCCGGATTTGGTCTGGCTCGCGCCCGAGCCGATGTCGTCAACGCGGCCGGACGGCGCGCGTTCTTGGCGGGCGCGGTCGATAGCCCGTCCAGCGACGGGCGTCCTAACGGACGTCTACGGACCGCGCCGTGGCCGGGCGCCGCGCGTCCAGCTCGGCGGCGGCAGAGCTCCCTGCTCCGGCGTGTCGAGCGCGTCGATGTTGCGGGCGCGGGCCTGGATCCCCTCAAACATTCGCTCGAAGGCGTCGACCGCAGTCGGATCCGAGATCAACGCCACGCTCATCGGGCTCGTCGAGAATGTCGCTGTTTTGCCGATCAAGCCGCTAGCCCCACGCAACCTTCAGCGCCCCGAGGCCATGGAAATGGAAAGCGTCGCGGTAACGCGGAGGTTCGGCGAGTTGCAGGCCCGGCAGGCGCTCGAACAGGATTGGCAGCGCCGTCGCCATTTCGAGCCGCGCCAGTGGCGCGCCGACGCAAAAGTGGATTCCGGCCCCGAACGCCACGTGCGGGTTGGGATCGCGCGCGAGTTCGAACGCGTCCGGGTCCGGAAAACGCTCGGGATCGCGATTGGCCGCGCCGAGCAGGAGGCCGATCCGCTCGCCTTTCCGCAAGCAGACCCCCGAGACCTCGGCGTCCTCCAGGGCGTAGCGGGTGAAGAGATGCAGCGGCGCGTCGAGTTGCAGCAGTTCCTCAATTGCCGACGCGGTCGCCTTGCCGTCGGCGAAGATCGTCCGCGGGTCGAGCCGGCGTTCGAGGATCGTGTTCATGGCGTTGCCGATGGCGTGGACGGTCGCCTCATGACCGGCGTTGAGCAGCAGAATGCAGGTGGCGACAAGCTGGTCCTCGCTGAGCCGACCATCCTCGCTCTCCGCGACAAGAAGCTGGCTGATCAAATCGTCGCGGAGGTCGACGCGGCGGGCCCTTGCGTAGCCGCGCATGAATTCGGCGAAGTCGCGCGCGGCCGCGGCGGCGCTCTCCTCGACCGGCCGCGTGACGCCGAACTGGTAAATCGCCACCATCCGATGCGACCAGTCGAGCAGTTGCGGCCCCATGGCGCGCGGGACGCCGAGGAGGTCGGCAATCACGGCGATGGGGATCGGGGTTGCGAAAGCCTCGATCAACTCCGCTGCGCCGTCGGCCGCGAAGGCGTCTATCCGCGCGTGGGCAAGCGCGGCGATTTGGGGGGCGAGCTTCTCGACCTGACGGGAGACGAAGGCGCGATTGACGAGGTTTCGAAGCCTTGTGTGCTCAGGCGGCTCCATTTCCAGGATCGAGTGGCGCTCGAGCGCGTCGAACGGCGCCAGATGGTCTTTTGGCGGCCGCCGGCCGAGTTCGTCGCGGCTCATCGCGTGCAGGATCTGGCGGCCGAAGCGCCGGTCGCGCAGCAGCGCCGAAACATCGGCGTGCGCCGCAAAGCACCAAAGGCCGTAGTCCTCCCAGAAGAAGGCGGGCGCGGCGGCGCGGATCGCGGCGTAGGCCGGATAAGGATCGCCGAAGAAGGTGGGATCGCGGGGATCGAGGCGAACGCGGCGCCGGTTGGCGTCGAGGGCGAGGGTCATCTCGGGAAGGCTATCCGAGCGGATAGGCCGCCTCAACGACGTAGGGCCCGCCGCCGACGCTTTCGCGCGACGAAAGGAGCACGAAACGCTCGGCGGTGTAGTCTTCGGCCCCGAGCGCGCCACGCGAGTCGAGGTAGTCGGCGACCGCGCGTGTCTTGACGCGACGCAGGCGCGCGAGCGTCACATGCGGCGTGAATTTGCGCGTCTCTGGCTCAAGGCCGATGCGCCGCATGCGCCGCTCCTGCTCGGCCTGAAGCTCGATCAGCGGCGCGTCCGGTCGGATGCGGGCGACAAGCGCGCGCGGCTTGTCGCCGCCGAACCAAGAGAGCCCATCGAAGCGAACGGTGAGCGGCGGCCGGCGGATCTCGGCGAGCGTCTCAGCGACATCATGGGCGACGCCGAGATCGACGTCGCCGAGGAAGCGCAAGGTGATGTGGTAGTCGGCCGGCTCGATCCAGCGGGCGCCAGGAACGCCGCCGCGCGCGAGCGCGATCTGGCCGGCGATCTCCGCCGGCAGCTCCAGTCCGGTGAACAGGCGAGGCATCCGTCGGTCTCCGCAGACGTCTCATCGACGATAGTCTGCGAATCCGCGCCGGTCACACGCCCGATTGGCGGATGCGCCTCATCAGTGCGCGGTTGCGTCGGCGCCGCGGCTCGCTTCGAACAGGAACCAGGTCCGCCGCTCCGTCTCGTCGATCCAGACTTCGAGGAGGCTCGCCGAGGCGACGTCGCCGTTCTCGTCGCAAAGCTCATGCGCCTTGCGCTGTGAGGCGGTGAAGGCCTTGTTGTCTTGCACAAGCTCGCGCAGCATGTCGAGCGGGGCGACGAAGGCTTCGTCGTTGTCCTTGATCGACTGAAGCTTGGCGATGTTCCCGATCGACCGCAAGGTCGTCTGCCCGAGCTTGCGCACCCGTTCGGCCAACGGGTCGATCATGGCGTAGATCTGGTCGCCGTGCTCGTCGAGCAGCAGGTGATAGTCGCGGAAATGCGGTCCGCTCATGTGCCAGTGGAAATTCTTGGTCTTGAGGTAGAGGGCGAAAGCGTCGGCGGCGAGCCCGTTCAAAGCGGTCGCAATCGCCTTGACGCCGTTCTCGGACAGGTCGGTCGGCGTCGCCAGCGCGGCCCGGCCCTCGCCATTGCTGGATTTTTCCGTTCTGTTCATTGCGGGATCCCTCGTTGAGCAAAGGCCGCTCTTGCGGCGGGGCGATAACGCTGTCCGCGCCGCAAAGTTCCGCCCATGAGAGAGAATGCAGAGTGAATCGCGCCGAAATCCGGCGCCCGCGGTGGTCCGACACCCCGTCTATCCCCGCTCCTTGCTGATGAACTGCCGGAAGCGCTCCGACGTTGCCCCTGAAAAAAGCGCCTCGGGCTCGCCCTCGGCCTCCACCAGCCCCTGATGCAGGAACATCACCCGGGTCGACACGTCGCGGGCGAAGCCCATCTCGTGGGTGACGACCAGCATGGTGCGGCCCTCGTCGGCGAGCGCGCGCATGACGCGCAGCACCTCGCCCACCAGTTCCGGGTCGAGCGCCGAGGTTGGCTCGTCGAACAGCATCACCTTGGGGCGCATGGCGAGGGCGCGGGCGATGGCGGCGCGTTGCTGCTGTCCGCCCGAGAGATGGGCTGGATAGTAATTCCACCGGTCGGCGATGCCGACCTTGGCGAGCAGGGCGCGCGCCTCCTCGACGCATTCGGCGCGCGGGCGTTTCTGCACGTGGAGCGGCGCTTCGATCAGGTTCTCGAGCACTGTCAGATGCGACCACAAGTTGAAGTTCTGGAACACCATGCCGAGTTCGGAGCGGATGCGGTCAACCTGGCGCCGGTCGGCGGCCTCCGCGGTTCCGTCCGACTTGCGGCGCATCTTGATCAATTCGCCCGCGACCGTGACCTCGCCCGCGTCGGGCGTCTCGAGAAGGTTGATGCAGCGCAGGAACGTGCTCTTGCCGGACCCGGACGAGCCGAGGATCGAGATGACGTCGCCATCCTCTGCGGTGACCGATATGCCCTTGAGCACCTCCAGCGAGCCAAATCGCTTGTACATGTCCTTGACGGTCAGGGCGGGGGTCGCTGCGGCGGGCATCCGCGTAATCCTCTACAGGGTCCGGAGGACGTCATTGCGAGGAGCGAAGTGACGAAGCAATCCACGGAGCGTCGGTCGCCCTTCGATTTCCGGATTGCTTCGCTTCGCTCGCAATGACGGGCTCCCAAAAAGTTCAGCTCGGCCGCGCACGCAAGTGCGGCGACAGGCGCCGTTCGAGGCTCAAGAAAGCGGCGCCGAGGAGGTAATTGACGGTGAAATAGATGGCGCCGGCGAGGATCAGCGGCAGGTAGGTGACCAACGTGTCGTTGCGGATCTTGAGCGCCACGCTCATCACGTCCCAGAGCGTGACTAGCGACACGAGCGCGGTCGCCTTGACCATTGAGATCATCTCGGTCGAGTAGGCGGGCAGCGCGTGCCGAAGCGCGATCGGAAAGACGATGCGCCGGAAGAGCAAGAGGCCCGACATGCCGCAGGCGCGCGCACCCTCGACCGCGCCGTTCGGCACAGCGAGCAGCGCGCCGCGAAAGATCTCGGCCTGATAGCCCGCGGTGCAGAGCCCCAGCGCCAGGACGCCACAATTGAATGGCTCGCGCAGGATGGGCCAGAAAAGGCTGTGTCGCACGGCAGGGAGCGACGCAAGGCCGTAGTAGACGATGAAGAGCTGGATGAGCAGCGGGGTGCCGCGGAACACGGCAATGTAAGCGCGCGCAAGAATCCCGAGCGGCTTCGAGCCGCTGACCCGCATCCAGGTGACGGCCGCCGCCACGAGCCCTCCGAAAACGACCGACAGGAACCAGACTTCGAGCGTCAGCGGCAGGGCCCACATGAGCCGCCAGAAGGTGGTTGCGACGAAGCCCCAATCCATGCGCTTACCCCGCGATGCGACGCATGCCGCGGGTCGCGCGCGCCTCGGCCAGGTCGAAAATGCGGGTCGTGACAAGAGTCATCACCAGATAAAGCGCGAGGCCGCCGAGGTAGAAGGCGAAGGGCTGATGGGTCGAGGCGGCGCCGACCTGGCTCACCCGCATGAGCTCAGCGAGGCCGGTGACGGAAATCAGCGACGAGTCCTTCAGCGCCACCTGCCACAGGTTGCCGAGGCCCGGCAGGGCGAAGCGCAGCACCTGCGGCGCGATGATGCGGCGGAACATGAGCCAGCGGTTCATGCCGACGCTGACCGCGGCCTCGAGCTCCCCTCTGGCGACGGCGAGATAGGCGGCGCGGAACACTTCCGCCTGATACGAGCCGGAGATGACGCCGACAGCAAGCGCGCCGGCGACGAAGGACGGCACGCCGACGAAGCCGTCATAGCCGACGAGGAACGCCGCGGTCGTCAACAGGGTCGAAGTCCCGAAATAGACGAAGTAGACGACGAGCAACTCGGGCACGCCCCGAAACACGGCCGCGTAGGCCTCGCCGGCTGCGCCAGCGAGCCGGTGGCCCGAGAGCCGCGCCCAGGCGACCAGTGCGCCGATCACGGCGCCGATCAGGAGCCCGCAGGCCGAGACAAGCAGCGTCATGCCGGCGCCTGTGAGCAGCGCCAGCCCCCATCCGCCTTCGCCGAAACCGTAGATGCCGAGAACGTTCACGCCGCCAACCGACGCAATAATCGCGCCGTCCGCCTGTGCAGCGGGCGGCGCGCGTTACGGTGTCAGGGCGTGGTGTCGATCTTGAACCACTGCAGCGAGTACTTCTTGACCGAGCCGTCAGCGAAGGCCGCGTCGAGCGCCTTGTCGAAGCGCGCGGTCAGATCGGCGTCGCTCTTGCGCAGGCCCATGCCCACCCCGATCCCGAACACGTCGCCGATGAACTCGGGACCGACGAGGACGAGGTCCTTGGCGTCGGGCTTGTCGAGCGCCGCCGCGATCGTCGGATAGTCGTCGAGCGCGATGTCGATACGGCCGGCCTTAAGGTCGAGGTCGCGGTCGTCCGTGGTCTTGTATTCCTTGATGGTCGCGACGTCTTTCAGATACTTATTGGCGAAATTGGCGTGCGTGGTCGAGGACTGGACGCCGATCGTCTTGCCCTTGAGGGCGGCCTGCACCGCCTTGATCGCCGCGTCGCCGGCCGCCGGGTCCTTGACGGCGTTGACCACCTTGCCGGCGCCGAGCGCCTTGGCGATGTCGCTGTCCTTGGCAGCCATGAAGGCGGCCGGCGGAGCGGCGTAGGGCTTGGAGAAGTCGATCTCCTTCTGGCGATCCTCGGTGATCGACATGCCGTCCATGATGACGTCGAACTTGCCGGCCTTGAGGCCCGGGATCATGCCGTCCCAGTCCTGGGCGATGATCTTGCACTCGACGCCGATCCGCTTGCACAGGTCATTGGCGAGGTCGACCTCGAAGCCGACGATATGGCCGCTCGAGTCCGTCAGGTTGTAGGGATCGTAGGCGCCTTCCATGCCGATCACGACGGTCTTCCAGTCCTTGGCGAAAGCGGCCGGCGCGAGCGCCAGCGTCGCGACGAGGGACGCGCCGAGCGCGGCCGATTTCCAGAATTTCGAGCCCATCAATCCTCTCCCATGTCTCAAATTCGCTCACACGACCCGGCGGCCGAACCGGCCCGGATCCGGCCTCCTTGAGGGAAAGCCTGGATTAGTCTTACATACGGGTCAGCGGGTTGGGAATGCGGGTCGGCTTCAACGCCTGCGCTGCGATGCCGCAGGCGCCATAAGCGGCGCGGATCCCACGCGCGGCGCCATGCCGGTCGGTGTTTTGCGAGGCTACGGAGGCGGTGGCTGCGGCTCCGCTCAATGCGAAGCCCTCACAGATCTTGGAGGACTTTCACGCCGCGGCATTGAACCGAAGCCGACGTCTTTTCCATGATCTCGTCGACCTCAGCCTCGCTGACGATCAGCGGCGCGGTCAGCGCGATCGTGTCCCGGCGAGGCGCACCACGATGCCGGCGCCCGCGCCGCGCCCATCCGCGGGCAGCCCCTTCGCCTTGAGTCGCTCATAATCGGACAGGTTAGCTAACAGTTGATTTGCTGACTGGCCCAGAGCGACTTCCAGGGCGTGCTTGTGGTGTACACGGTAAGATAATCCTGCAACCGCTTGTCGACGCCGAGGATCTTCTCCTGGTATTTCCGGCGATCGTCGAAATCTTTAATCGATTTGCGCATATGAGACACATTGTCTGCGATGCTCTTCCGCACGAATTCGACCTGGGCCTCACTCAGACCGAAGTTGTTTTTGCTGCGCAAGTAAATGATGGCGGCGACCTGCAGGTTGGCGGTGAAGGCGTCGGTGTCGCTGGTGCTGGCGATGTAGGCTGCGATCTGCGTCCGATTGCTGGTGTTAAAATTGATGTTCCATGCAAGATTCGAGCGATGCTCCCGCGTCTGGCCGGCATCTGGATTCGGTGATCCTTTTGCAGGCTGGATCGGCGATGTTGGATCGGCGGTGATCGTTTTCGGAACAACGTATGTCCGCGCCTGTCCGCCCGAGGCAGGCATGTAGGCGTTCAGCGCCTCGATGGTGGAGATGGCCACGGCGATGCCGTCCGGCACCTGCGCGTTGGGCGGCAGGAAGGCCATCGGGGCGGCTTGCGGCTTCTTGTCGTAAGTCTGGCTTTGAAAGTTGAACGCGGCGGCGCCAACGATGATCAGGCTGCGGCTGGGCGTGCCCCACGCGAGGACCCCGGCGCCGTCGCTGACCATGCGGTTCTGGTCCTTTAGCGGTTCGAGCGCATTGACCAGACGAAAATCGATCAGCTTCGCGATAGCGCCGCTCGCGGCGGGATTGCCGCCAATGCAGAAGATCACCTGATCGACCAGTAAGTTGGATTCACGGCCGTCCTCGCCTTTGAGCGTCAGCTCGACCATCGGGTGATCGGGATGACCGGGCAGATCGGCGAGCGTCGCCCGGATGGAATCCTTGGCGCGGTAGACCGCCTTCTTGATCTCGTACCGCTTCTGGTGCTTGGCCTGTTCGAGAATGAGCGCGTTGCGGTCTCCGGGCAGCTCCGACTTTGAAAATCCGCTCCCTCCGGGCTGCGCCATCCAGCACCATTCGGACGGCTTGTTGTGCTTCTTCATGTGTTCGTAAACCTCAGCAGCCACCCACGCGCCGGTGGCGCCGCCGCCGTAGACGACCACGTTGTCGCCCAGTTTGTCGGAGTGCGTGAGAAAGTCGATGCCTTCCTCGAGTTGTTTGTAGCCGAGATTCTCGACCGGCTCTGCGACCCCTTCTACGAGAATCTTCACGTCCTGCAGCTGCTTTTGCGGTCCAATGCCGGACGCGATGATCACCTGATCCGCCTTGAACGACGGGAACGACGGATTGGCCGGATCGGAGACCTTAACTTCGATCTTTCCACCTTCCGCCGGCAGTATGTCCGTCACCTTGCAGTTGAGGAACTCCTTGCGCTGTCCGACCTGTTGCCCGGCAAGTTTTTGAAGATTCGTCTGATAAGTGTTCACCTCGAGGAAGCCCTTAAGACCCTCAACGGTCTTTCCTGTCGGCGCCTGAAACTTAGGCGCTTGCTGGCCGGGCAGCGTCAGAAGATGCGGCGGCTGACCCATGGCGTGGGTTGCCGGCAACACAGCCCAAAGGCCCTTGGGGCCAATCACGACGGTTTCGTATTCGCCCTGAGCGCCCGTGTACTGATAGACCTCGGATGCAGTTCCCTGGCCGACGATGATGCGCAGCTTGGTCATGGAAAGACGCTCCTATTGAAGCAGAGCTCGGACGACCGCAGCAAAATTCAAAGAAAAACGGTGAGATTGGAATTGGTTTTTACCGCACGGGACCTTGGTCAAGCGGCGAACTGAATAGCGCGAGGAAAGTATGGCACTCCATCAGCGATAACGTCAACAGTTAGACTGCGCGGATCCATCGCCGGCAGGGCGCCCGTCAGCGACTGGCAAGATCCTTGAGGTAGGCGCAAAACATGTCGGCCATGGCGTCGGCGTAAGTATCGATCTCCGAGAGCGTTCGAGGCGTTTCCGAGAAGTGCTTTCCCAGCGCGCTAAACGTCGTGGCGATCAGATCGGCGGCCCTTGTGCGCGTGGCTTCGGAGGCCTTGGGCAGCGCCTCCTGCATGAAGACATGCAGAGTTCCGTCGGCCGACGCCCTCGCCTCCTGCGCCTCGGGCGCATCGCGATAGAGAGGCGCGGCGTCGTCGAGCGCAACGCGGATATCCGCCTCCTCACACTCCGAGCGGATGAAGGCGTGGACCAGGACGCGCAACCGATCGAGCGGCGGTCTGCCGATATCCTCGAGCACGCTGCGCAGGAGCTCGGACGTCTGCCGCCATTCGTCGGCTTGGAGCCGGAACAGGATCGCCGCCTTGTTGGGGAAATACTGATAGAGCGATCCGACGCTCACGCCCGCCTTCTCGGCCACCCGCGCGGTGGTGAAGCGTTGCGCGCCTTCCTTCGCCAAAACCTGAACTGCGGCCTCCAGAATCGCGGCGACGAGTTCGTTCGAACGGGCCTGCTTGGGCGCTTTTCGCGAGGAAATCTGGGCGCTTCGACGTTCGGTCATGGCGGCGCTCGGCAACGCGAATAGGAAAGCTGATGAATTAGTCGTATTTCTCGTCCGGCGCAAGCAAGCGCTTATACCTGGACCGGAGACCCGGATGACCACGCTGACCACGGCGCCGCTGGCGCCGCTCATCGATCGACTGTTCGCCGAGGCCGACGCGGCCGAGGCGGAAATCGCCCCTCTCTTTGCCAACGTCCCCGAGGAGGAGCAGGCGCGCCTGAGACGGAGCAAGACCGAGTACCGGGACCTCTACGGCCGTCTGAAGGGTTTCGCGCTCCCCGTCTCCCGCGAGACCGGAGTGCTGCTTTACATGCTGGCGCGCGGCTCCGGGGCGCGCGCCATCGTCGAGTTCGGGACCTCGTTCGGCCTCTCGACTCTGCACCTCGCCGCAACCCTGCGCGACAACGGCGGCGGCCGCCTGATCACCAGCGAATTCGAACCGTCCAAGGTCGCGCGAGCTCGGGAGAACCTGAAAGCCGGCGGTCTAATCGACCTGGTGGAGATTCGGGAAGGCGACGCCTTGCAAACCCTGAGCGTCGATCTTCCCGAGACGATCGACCTTGTGCTGCTCGACGGCGCCAAAGGGCTCTATCCCGAGATCCTGAGCCTGGTGGAAAGCCGCCTCCGGCCGGGCGCGCTCGTCGTCGCCGACGACGCCGACAGCAGTCCCGATTACCTCGCACGCGTGCGCGCGCCGGCGAACGGCTATCTGTCGACGCCGTTCGCCGAGGACGTCGAACTGTCGATGCGGCTCCGCTGAGTGCGGAGCCGGCGTCCGTCTCGGCCGCCCCGTCACGCCGCCGCTTTGATCGACGCCGCCGTCTTCTCCATGATCTCGTCGATCTGAGCCTCGCTGACGATCAGCGGCGGGGTGAGCTCGATGATGTCGCCGGCGAGGCGCAGCATGATCCCGGCCTCGTGGAACGAATGGTCGAGGACCTTGAGGCCGCGCAGCGTCGGGCTGCCGGGGATCGGGGCGAGGTCGATCGCGCCGGTCAGGCCGACGCAGCGGATGTCGACCACGTGCGGCAGGCCCTTGAGGCTCATAATGGCGTCATACCACTTCGGCTCGAGCGCCTTGGCGCGCTCGAACAGCCGCTCGTCGCGATAGACGTCAAGGGCGGCGAGCGCCGCTGCGCAGGCCAGCGGATGACCCGAATAGGTGTAGCCGTGGAAGAGCTCGATGGCGTGCTCCGGCCCATTCATGAAGGCGTCGTAGACAGACTTGCGCACAATCACGCCGCCCATCGGCACCGCGCCCGAGGTGACGCCCTTGGCGAAGGTGATCATGTCCGGGATGACCCCGTAGCGCTCGGAGGCGAAGGCGGCGCCAAGGCGGCCGAAGCCGGTAATGACCTCGTCGAAGATCAACAGAATGCCGTGCCTGTCGCAGATCTCGCGCAGGCGCTGGAGATAGCCCCTGGGCGGCGGCAGAACGCCGGTCGAGCCGGACATCGGCTCGACGATCACCGCGGCGATGGTCGAGGCGTCGTGCAGGGCGACAATCCCTTCGAGCACATCGGCGAGATGGCCGCCCCATTCCGGCTCGCCCTTGGTGAAGGCCTGGTGCTCGCGGCTGTAGGTCGCGGGCAGATGGTCGACGCCGGCGAGCAGTGAACCGAAGAACTTGCGGTTGTTGGTGATGCCGCCGACTGAAATGCCGCCGAAACCGACGCCGTGATAGGCGCGCTCGCGGCCGATCAGGCGGGTGCGCTGCCCCTGGCCGCGCACGTTGTGGTAGGCGAGCGCGATTTTCAGCGCCGTGTCGCAGGCCTCCGAGCCGGAGTTGCAGAAGAAGACGTGGTCGAGGTCGGCGGGCGCAAGCTCGGCGAGCCGCGACGACAGCTGGAACGCCAGAGGATGGGCAAACTGGAAGGTCGGCGAGAAGTCGAGTTCGCCCGCCTGGCGCTGGATCGCCTCGACGATCGGTTTGCGGGTGTGGCCGGCGTTGCAGCACCAGAGCGCCGCCGTCGCGTCGAGGATCTCGCGGCCTTCGGGCGTGTAATAGTGCATGTCCTTGGAGCGCGCGATCAGCCGCGGCCGCTTCTTGAAGGCGCGGTTCGGGGTGAACGGCAGCCAAAAGGCTTCGAGATCGTTAGGGATGTCGGCGCGGGCGGCGGCGGTCGGATTGACGGGGGTGGTCATGGGTACTCCTAACGGCGGAAGCCCTTCGCCCGCCTTGCGGGACAAGGTGGCCCGAACGGCCGGATGAGGGGGCGCCGCTTGCCCTCACCCCGGCCCTCTCCCGTGATCCCCGGGTCAAGCCCGGGGAGGAGAGGGGTGCTACGAAACGTCTAGTTTCCTGAACATTGGCAGTCCGTTTCGTCGTTGTCCAGTTGTCGTTCTGTTCGTACTGTTCTAAATTCTGAACGGATGAACAAGGCAGTCGACGATTTCCTCATCGGGCCGAGGCTGAGGCGGCTGCGCATCGGGCGCGGCCTGTCGCAGCGCGAGCTCGCCCGGCGCGCCGGGGTCTCCAACGCCACGATCTCGATGATCGAGGCCGATCGGGTCAGTCCCTCGGTGTCGGCGTTGCGGCACGTGCTCTCGGCGCTCGACGTCGGCGTCGCCGATTTCTTCGCCGACGCCGAGGCGCCGGCCGAGCAGGTGGTCTATCGCGCCCGCGAGCTGACCGAGATCGCCGGCGGCGCCGTCTCCTACCGGCAGGTCGGATCGAACCTGCAAGGGCGGGCGTTGCAGATGATCCATGAGCGCTACAGGCCGGGCGCCCAGTCGGGGGCGAAGATGCTCTCCCATCAGGGCGAGGAGGCGGGCCTCGTCATCAAGGGCCTGCTCGGCCTCGAAGTCGACGGGCGCCGCTACGAGCTCAAGCCCGGCGACGCCTATGTGTTCGACAGCCGCAAGCCGCACGCCTTCCGCAACATCGGCGGCGAGGACCTCATCGTGGTGTCGGCCTGCACGCCGCCGACGTTTTAGATCAATTCCCACTTGCATAGATTCATGATTCTACAGCAAGATTCCCCTACGCACGGGGAACGAAATGAAACCGCTGTCGAACGATCTTCGCGAAAGATTCGTCCATGCCGTCCTGATTGAGGGCATGACATGCCGTGCGGCGGGGGAGCGTTTCGCGGTCTCCCATTCGGCGGTGATAAAGATCGTCCGACAGTTCGTCGAGACGGACGCTATCGACCCGCAAAAGGTCGGCGGATCGAGGAAGCCGGCTCTCGTCAAATGCTACGACATGGTCCGCGCCATCGTCGATGAAACGCCGGATTTGACGCTGGCGCAGATCGCCGACGAGATCGTCGCGCGTGGCGGACCGAAGGTCGGCAAATCCACCGTCGACAGGACGTTGGCGCGCCTCGATCTGAGATTCAAAAAAACCCGTCGCCGGCCGCGGCCGTCCTGTGGCGGCAGAAACGGAGCTGATATCCTGACCGTTGGGGAGGAGCGGCCGATAGTCTTCTGGTGGTGGTAACCCCGTCAAAAAACGTGGTCCATGAGCTGTTGCGCACTTGAGAGTGGTGACGCCATCGCGGCGATCCCGGTCAGGAAGTTGATCTCCTTGCGCGGCTCAGCCTCTCCACTTGAGTGAGAGGAGCATCACATCATGACCAAATCGAAGCGGCGCCGCGCCGAACGAGACTTCACCCCCACCCATCCTGATGCCGCAGCGATCGATATCGGCTCAAGGATGCATGTCGCGGCCGTTCCGCCGGACCGGGACCCTGAGCCAGTGCGCGCCTTCGGGACCTGCACCGGCGATTTGCAACAGTTGGCCGATTGGTTCGAGCGCTGCGGCGTTCGAACGGTCGCGATGGAGTCCACCGGCGTCTATTGGATACCTGCCTACGAACTGCTCGAACAGCGCGGATTCGAGGTGGTGCTGGTCAACGCCCGCGACGCCAAGCACGTGCCGGGACGCAAGAGCGACGTCAGCGACGCCCAATGGCTGAGACGGCTGCACGAATATGGGCTGCTGCGCGCCAGCTTCAGACCGAAGGGCGAGTTGGCCGCATTGCGCGCCTATCTGCGCCAACGTGAGCGCCTGCTGGACTACAGCGCCTCGCACATCCAGCATATGCAGAAGGCGTTGATGCAGATGAACGTTCAACTCCATCACGTGGTGACCGACATCACCGGCGAGACCGGGATGCGGATTATCCGCGCGGTGGTTGCAGGTGAACGAGATCCCGCCGTTCTGGCCAGCCATCGGGATCGGCGCTGCCATGCCTCGGAGGCGGAGATCGCTGCCGCGCTGGCCGGAAACTGGCGTGAGGAGCATGTCTTTGCTCTCGGACAGGCGCTTGAGCTTCACGACGCCTACCACGCCAAGGTCGTCGAGTGCGATTTGCGGATCGAAGCGGTCTTGCAGCGTCTTCGAGACGCCGCAGCCAAACCGGTCGGGCGGCTGCCGCCAGCTCGTCATCGAGACAAGACGCCCAATGCGCCGACTTTCGATGCGCGGGCGGCATTGCACGCGGTCCTCGGCGTCGATCTGACGCAAATTCATGGCCTCGGTCCTTCGCTGGCGCTGAAACTGATCGGCGAGTGCGGGACCGACCTCTCCGCTTGGCCAAACGCCAAACACTTCACATCCTGGCTATGCCTGGCGCCGGCCAACAAGATCTCGGGGGGAAAGGTGCTTTCGACGCGAACGCGGCGATCCGGCAGCAGAGCCGCGGCTCTGCTGAGGCTGGCTGCAGTGACTGTCGGTCGCACGCAGACGGCGTTGGGCGCCTTCTATCGAAGGCTCTCCGCACGTGTCGGCAAAGCCAAAGCGGTGACTGCAACCGCACGCAAGATCGCCACCCTGTTCTACAACGCCCTCCGACATGGGATGGACTACGCCGACCCCGGCGCGTCGTCCTACGAGGATCGATATCGCGCCCGCGTTCTCGCCAACCTCCGACGACGCGCAAAGTCTCTCGGCTACACGCTGCACGAGATGCCGGCGCCGGCGTAGTTTCTCAGGACGCACGGGGAACGAAATGAAACCGCTGTCGAACGATCTTCGCGAAAAATTCGTCCATGCCGTCCTGATTGAGGGCATGACATGCCGTGCGGCGGGGGAGCGTTTCGCGGTCTCCCATTCGGCGGTGATAAAGATCGTCCGACAGTTCGTCGAGACGGACGCTATCGACCCGCAAAAGGTCGGCGGATCGAGGAAGCCGGCTCTCGTCAAATGCTACGACATGGTCCGCGCCATCGTCGATGAAACGCCGGATTTGACGCTGGCGCAGATCGCCGACGAGATCGTCGCGCGTGGCGGACCGAAGGTCGGCAAATCCACCGTCGACAGGACGTTGGCGCGCCTCGATCTGAGATTCAAAAAAACCCGTCGCCGGCCGCGGCCGTCCTGTGGCGGCAGAAACGGAGCTGATATCCTGACCGTTGGGGAGGAGCGGCCGATAGTCTTCTGGTGGTGGTAACCCCGTCAAAAAACGTGGTCCATGAGCTGTTGCGCACTTGAGAGTGGTGACGCCATCGCGGCGATCCCGGTCAGGAAGTTGATCTCCTTGCGCGGCTCAGCCTCTCCACTTGAGTGAGAGGAGCATCACATCATGACCAAATCGAAGCGGCGCCGCGCCGAACGAGACTTCACCCCCACCCATCCTGATGCCGCAGCGATCGATATCGGCTCAAGGATGCATGTCGCGGCCGTTCCGCCGGACCGGGACCCTGAGCCAGTGCGCGCCTTCGGGACCTGCACCGGCGATTTGCAACAGTTGGCCGATTGGTTCGAGCGCTGCGGCGTTCGAACGGTCGCGATGGAGTCCACCGGCGTCTATTGGATACCTGCCTACGAACTGCTCGAACAGCGCGGATTCGAGGTGGTGCTGGTCAACGCCCGCGACGCCAAGCACGTGCCGGGACGCAAGAGCGACGTCAGCGACGCCCAATGGCTGAGACGGCTGCACGAATATGGGCTGCTGCGCGCCAGCTTCAGACCGAAGGGCGAGTTGGCCGCATTGCGCGCCTATCTGCGCCAACGTGAGCGCCTGCTGGACTACAGCGCCTCGCACATCCAGCATATGCAGAAGGCGTTGATGCAGATGAACGTTCAACTCCATCACGTGGTGACCGACATCACCGGCGAGACCGGGATGCGGATTATCCGCGCGGTGGTTGCAGGTGAACGAGATCCCGCCGTTCTGGCCAGCCATCGGGATCGGCGCTGCCATGCCTCGGAGGCGGAGATCGCTGCCGCGCTGGCCGGAAACTGGCGTGAGGAGCATGTCTTTGCTCTCGGACAGGCGCTTGAGCTTCACGACGCCTACCACGCCAAGGTCGTCGAGTGCGATTTGCGGATCGAAGCGGTCTTGCAGCGTCTTCGAGACGCCGCAGCCAAACCGGTCGGGCGGCTGCCGCCAGCTCGTCATCGAGACAAGACGCCCAATGCGCCGACTTTCGATGCGCGGGCGGCATTGCACGCGGTCCTCGGCGTCGATCTGACGCAAATTCATGGCCTCGGTCCTTCGCTGGCGCTGAAACTGATCGGCGAGTGCGGGACCGACCTCTCCGCTTGGCCAAACGCCAAACACTTCACATCCTGGCTATGCCTGGCGCCGGCCAACAAGATCTCGGGGGGAAAGGTGCTTTCGACGCGAACGCGGCGATCCGGCAGCAGAGCCGCGGCTCTGCTGAGGCTGGCTGCAGTGACTGTCGGTCGCACGCAGACGGCGTTGGGCGCCTTCTATCGAAGGCTCTCCGCACGTGTCGGCAAAGCCAAAGCGGTGACTGCAACCGCACGCAAGATCGCCACCCTGTTCTACAACGCCCTCCGACATGGGATGGACTACGCCGACCCCGGCGCGTCGTCCTACGAGGATCGATATCGCGCCCGCGTTCTCGCCAACCTCCGACGACGCGCAAAGTCTCTCGGCTACACGCTGCACGAGATGCCGGCGCCGGCGTAGTTTCTCAGGAAGCCTGATCGCCGACGAGCAGACGCGGACGGACGTCGCCCTGAAGCGCGGGTTCTTCCGCCGCATCGCCCAACGCTTCATGGATTCCACGCGCTTCATATTCTTCGACGAGACGGCGGCGAAGACCAACATGACGCGGCTTTATGGCCGCGCTCCCGGCGCCGAGCGACTGGTCGCCTCCGTGCCGCACGGCCATTGGAAGACGACGACTTTCGTGGCTGGCCTGAGCCTGGACGGAATCGTCGCCCCGGTCGTCTTCGACGGGCCGATCGACGGTCCATCGTTCCTGGCCTATCCTATATTGAGCAGATAGTTGTGCCGTGCCTGCGGCCCGGCGATGTCCTGCTGATGGATAATCTCCGTGCCCACAAGCAACCGGCTGTGGCGACGGCAGTCCGCGCAGCCGGCGCTTCGATTCTCTTCACTCCGCCTTATTCGCCGGATTTCAACCCGATCGAGAATTTCTTCTCGAAGCTCAAGGCCTATCTGCGCAAGGTGCAGGCGCGGACCAAATCCGACTTGGACGTCGCCATCGTCGCATGCTGCGCAACGCTGACGCGCAAGGAATGCGAGAATTTCTTCCTACACTGTGGATATGGAGTCGCGTAACAGGGAACCGCTCTAGTGTCAAAGGCAAACGCCTGGCGCCGTGTAAATGGCAGGCGTGCGCGAGAAGCGGGCGTTCGCCGATGTATCAACGAACCGGTCAATCGACGCTATGTAGACGGTTGCAGAGCGCCTGTCGGCGCGGCGTGGATGGCCGGGTCAAGCCCAGCCATGACGCGCGTGGGGCGCTTGACCAACACGGCGGAGGCGCAACCAACGCAGCGGGCGCATTTTTGCGTGGCGGGGAACGCGGCAACGAAAAACTCATCACGCCGTCATGGCCGGGCTTGACCCGGCCATCCACGAGGGCGCCGCAAGGCGCCTCAAGCCCCCACAGGTCTGCGACCTGCTACGTCCGCAATGGGTTGCCTCCGCTCGTCGCAGCAGGCTTCAGCCGCTGGCAAGCGCGGCTGGCTTCGGGGCATGGCTGACGATCCCAGAGGCAGCACGGCGCCGTCGTGCGGGACGGCGGCGCCGAGGCGGGTCAGGCGCGTGTGGTCGTCTTCACGTCCACGTTGCCACGCGTGGCGTTGGAATAGGGGCAGATCGTGTGGGTCACCTCGACCAGCTTATGCGCATCGGCCTCGGGCAGGCCGGGAAGATAGACGTCGAGAGCGGCGGTGATGCCGAAGCCGCCCTCGGAGCGCGGCCCGATGCCGATCGTCGCCTGCACTGTCGTGCCGTCGGGAACCTTGATCTTGGTCTGGCCCGATGCGACGCGCATGGCGCCGAGGAAACAGGCCGAATAGCCGAGCGCGAACAGTTTCTCCGGATTGGCGCCGTCGCCGCCGGGGCCGCCCAGCTCCTTCGGGATGACGAGCTGAAACGCCAACGTGCCGTCGTCCAGAGCTGTCCGTCCGTCGCGACCGCCGCCGCTCGCGGTGGCTGAGGTCTTGTATTTCGCATCGACAGGCATGGGAGGTCTCCTCTCTAGAGAGCCGGGGGCCGGCGTTCAAAAGCGCTGGCGTCGCGGTGCCGTCATTATATCGCGCGCGATCCAGTCGTGTCCGGTATATCTTTCGCCGTCCCCGGTGTCAAACGGTTGCGATACGATCGTGCGCGATTTATGTCTCGCTTATGACCGACTCGCCAACCCCTCCGCTCAATCTCGATATCGACGCCTTTCTCTGCTTTGCCATCTATTCCGCCGGCCATGCGTTCAACCGGGTCTATCGGCGCCCCTCGAACGCCTCGGCCTCACCTATCCGCAATATCTGGCGATGTCGGCGCTATGGGGCGAGGAGGGGACATCCGTCGGCCATCTCGGCGAGCGTCTCGCCCTCGACACCAACACGTTGACGCCGCTGCTGAAGCGCCTCGAGGCGATGGGCCTTTTGACGCGCCGCCGGTCGGCCGCGGACGAGCGCCGGGTCGTCGTGGCCCTGACGGACAAAGGTCGGGCGATGCGGCAGGAAGCCGGCGACGTCATCCGCTGCATCGCCGAGGCGATGGGGCTCCCCGAAGCCGACCTCGTCCGCCTGACCCGCGAAATTCGCGCGTTGCGCGGCAATCTGGAGCGCGCCGCCGCGGCGGCATAAGATCTTGACGAGTTCAAGTCGATCCCGTGTCCGTCATCGCTGGCGGCCTCGGGCTCTTTCGACGTGCTTCCCGGCAAATATGTTGACTGGAAGCCGGGCATCGTTCACTATGTGTTCTAGCGAACAGGCGTAGCGCGCGATGGCGCAGACGAGGATGGGATGAACGAGGCGAGACCGCGAAACGCGGCCGATGTCAAGCCTTCGCGGGGAGCCGGGCGCTCCGGCGGCCGGCGGAAATTTTCCCGGGTAATTCCGAAGACGGGCGCACAGCGCTCGATTCCGTATTCTGCCCCACAGCGCGCTTCGCCGACAACGACGGACGGAATGCGCGTTGTAGGGCGCGGTCGATATCCCGGCGCGAGACGGGCGTCGTGAGGGACGCCCTACGGACCGCGCCTCGGCCGGGTCAGCGACCCAGCCCTACAGCGCCGCGCTTCGAGGTCGACGGCTTGGCAGTTATATTTCGGGCCGAATCCGCCCGTAACCCATTGATAAGTCCCGTTTCGCGGAATTTTTTTGCAACTTTTGGAAAGCAATGGAAACTTTTGGAAGCCCCTGCGGAAGGAAATTGAAGCCTTTGGAAGGGAGGTGAAGGAAATGGAAATCGCTCGGCCGGCCCCGGTCCCCATGAGGGCCTTCACGATCGGGGCGAGTTAAGTCGTCGCCAACTCCCGCAGGCATCCTTCGGCCCGGAGCGCCGCCACGATCGCATCCACGTCGCCGGGCTGCATGCCCGCCAGATTGATCCGGCCGGAGTTGGTGCAATAGATGGCGTGGCGGTCGCGCAGCCCTGCGGCCTGCGATCGCGACATCGCGAGATTGGAGAACAGGCCGCGCTGGTCGCGGATGAAAGCGAGCGCCGGGTCCGCCGCGGCGAGCGCCTCGCGGTTGCCGTTGATGCGGGCGCGCATGGCGTCGAGTTCCTCGCGCCATAGCTGAACGAGTTTGGGGCGCTCCAGAATGATCCGGACGACCGCGGCGCCGTGATCGGGGGGCATCGACCAGTTGACCCGCGCGAGCGCGGCGAGGTTGCTCATCACCGTCGCCGTCTCGGCGCTGTCCCGGCTGATGACGAACAGCGCGCCGACTCGGTCCCGGTAGAGGCCGAAATTCTTGTCGCAGGAATAGGCGACCAACGCTTCCTCGACGCTGTCAAGGACGAGCCGCGTCGCCCAGGCGTCCTCTTCGAGCCCGTCGCCGAGGCCCTGGTAGGCGAGGTCGATGAACGGCGTCAGCCTTCGGGCCGCCAGCATCTCGACGATCGCTTTCCAGAGATCGCGCGAGAAATCCATGCCGGTCGGATTGTGGCAGCAGCCGTGCAGCAGCACGACGTCGCCTTCCTTCGCCCGATCGAGCGTCTGCCACACGCCGTCGATATCAATCGTCTGCGACTTGAGATCGGCGAACGGGCACGTCTCGATCTTGAGCCCAGCCGCAGCGAAGATCGGCGCGTGATTGGGCCAGGTCGGCGCTCCGAGCTGGACGGCGGCCCGGGGGTTGGCCTTGCGGATCAACTCGGCCCCGAGCCTCAGCGCGCCGGTGCCGCCCGGGGTCTGCAGGGCCGCGATCCGGCCAGCGATCCGCTCGCTGGTTCCCAGGACATACGGCTGAAGGCGCTCGGCGAAGCCGGCGTCGCCTTCCGGCCCCAGGTACTTCTTGCTGTCCTGGGTCTTGAGGAGAGTCTTCTCCGCCTCCTTGACCGCCTTCAAGACGGGCGTGACGCCCGTCGCGTCGCGATAGACGCCGACGCCGAGGTCGATCTTGCCGTCGCGGCCGTCCGCGTTGAACGTCTTGATCAGGCCGAGCAGGCTATCCGCCGGCTGGGCGTTCAGCGCTTCGAACACGGGCTTCTCTCCTGTCTCCTGACCCTTCGCCTCGCGCGAAAGCTGGGGAGAGGGCAATGCCCCTTCGGAAGGTGGTCGTCAATCGACACCATTCGAGGCGCGGCGGCGCAGACGATCTGCGCCGGCGCCTGCCGTGGTCATGGCCGTAATTGCGAAGAGCGCAGCGACGAGGCAATCCATAGGTCGTGGAGCGTCCTACGATCGCCTGGATTGCTCTTATGTCCTTCGTCAAGGGGTCGGACGCACCCTCCCGTTTCCGCTTCAGGGGTGGGCGGAGTGATGGCGTTGGATGATTGCGCAGAGGTGGGGGCGAGGCCTGTTGGACGTCGGTGATCAAGCTCTAATACGCGTATTTGTTCCGCATGTCCGAGTTTCGTCCGGGGCTGCTCCACGTCTTCGTACGGGCGTCGATGCGTCGATCGGCCACTTGCAATCCTCGGGAGTTCCCCTGCCGCGGCTTCACCCCCGCCGCTGCGCAATGTTTGTTGCATCCGTCTGCCGTATCCCTCCTCGGTCTGTGTGGGGTCAGTCGACGCGATGGCGCGCCGCCCGCGATGGCGCGGGATCGCATGAAGCCGCTCGCGAAGCGCGCTCCCAAATTGCGCTGTAGCGAGCGAGCGGCTTCATGCGACGGCTTGCTCCTGCTCAAGCGCGCGATGGATCGCCCAGATGAAGCCGGCGAGTTCGCGCGCGACCGCCGTGACGGCGACGCTCTTCGTCTTGCCTTTGCGCATCAGCGCCCGGTAGCGCGCGGTGAGCCGCATCTGCGCCTTCCAGGCGATCCGCCGCGCCGCCGGCGGCGCCGCCTCGACCCGGGCGAGCTTGGCCTGACCGATGCGCGCAGGAAAGCGATGGCGCCAAGCGCTCTCGATCAGGGTTTTGCGCGCCCGGCCGTTGCCGGCCTTGGTGATGCCGAAGCGCCTGACTCGGTCGCCGGTTGAGGACTCCGAGGGCACGAGCCCCAGCCAGGCCATCAACTCGCGCGGCGTCCGAAAGCGCCCGAGGTCGCCGACTTCGGCCAGAATCGCCGTCGCCGCGACGAGGTCGATCCCGCGCATCGCCATCAGCGCCGTGACCATCGGCGCCAGCGACCAATCGGGAACCGCCTCCTCGATCGCCTTCTCCAGCCGGGCGATGCGCGCCTTCGCCTCGTCCATCGCGGCCACCTGCTCCTCGAAGGCGATGCGCTGCTCGAGATGGGCGAAAGCTTGGCTCGCCAGCCACTTCCGGTGCGCGCCGCCCCATGTCTTCTTACCGGGATAGACGCGTCCGAGACGCAAAAGGAAGGCGCCGGTCTGCTGGCGCTTGATCCTGAGGTCGAAGGCGGCCGTCGAGCGCGCCCGCACCAGATCGCGCATCGCCTCGTGCCGCTCGTCCGGCGTCCACACGGCGGTGAGCTCGCCGGCCCGCAGCAAGCGCGCCAGATTCAAGGCGTCGCGGCGATTGGTCTTCACCCGATCGCCCGGCTTGCGCGGAATGAGCGAGGGCGCGACCACCCGGCACGCATGCCCAAGCTCGCCGATCAGCCGATAAAGACCGTAGCCGGTCGGCCCCGCCTCGTAACAGAACGTCAGCTTGTCGTGCTTGCCAGACAGGCGGCGGACCAGCTTCGTCACCGCAGCCTCGTTCGCCTCGATCTCCCCGAGAAACCTCGCCTCGGCCGCGCCTCCGCCGTCAGCCAACCCTACCGCGATACTCGACTTCGACACGTCCATGCCGACGAAAACTTCGCTATAATCTTTCATGGCTCGTCCTCCTTGCGTGAGGCTCCGCCCGGCCTATCCGGGCAACCCTCGCAACGCGCATCGAGGGCGAGCCGCCGCCTCAGCGCAAGGACATACAGTCTTCGCTTCGCTCGCAATGACGGGACCGAACCGACTCGAATTCATCTTGCTTTGGCGAGGGCGCGGCTGCCCGCCGCGCCCGTTTGCAGACCTCAATAATCCATGTCGCCGCCGCCCGGCATCGCCGGCGCCGGGGCGGCCTTCTTCGGCTTCTCGGCGACCATCGCCTCGGTGGTGATGAGCAGGCCCGCGACCGATGCCCCGTCCTCTTATGTCCTTCGTCAAGGGGTCGGACGCACCCTCCCGTTTCCGCTTCAGGGGTGGGCGGAGTGATGGCGTTGGATGATTGCGCAGAGGTGGGGGCGAGGCCTGTTGGACGTCGGTGATCAAGCTCTAATACGCGTATTTGTTCCGCATGTCCGAGTTTCGTCCGGGGCTGCTCCACGTCTTCGTACGGGCGTCGATGCGTCGATCGGCCACTTGCAATCCTCGGGAGTTCCCCTGCCGCGGCTTCACCCCCGCCGCTGCGCAATGTTTGTTGCATCCGTCTGCCGTATCCCTCCTCGGTCTGTGTGGGGTCAGTCGACGCGATGGCGCGCCGCCCGCGATGGCGCGGGATCGCATGAAGCCGCTCGCGAAGCGCGCTCCCAAATTGCGCTGTAGCGAGCGAGCGGCTTCATGCGACGGCTTGCTCCTGCTCAAGCGCGCGATGGATCGCCCAGATGAAGCCGGCGAGTTCGCGCGCGACCGCCGTGACGGCGACGCTCTTTGTCTTGCCTTTGCGCATCAGCGCCCGGTAGCGCGCGGTGAGCCGCATCTGCGCCTTCCAGGCGATCCGCCGCGCCGCCGGCGGCGCCGCCTCGACCCGGGCGAGCTTGGCCTGACCGATGCGCGCAGGAAAGCGATGGCGCCAAGCGCTCTCGATCAGGGTTTTGCGCGCCCGGCCGTTGCCGGCCTTGGTGATGCCGAAGCGCCTGAACTCGGTCGCCGGTTGAGGACTCCGAGGGCACGAGCCCCAGCCAGGCCATCAACTCGCGCGGCGTCCGAAAGCGCCCGAGGTCGCCGACTTCGGCCAGAATCGCCGTCGCCGCGACGAGGTCGATCCCGCGCATCGCCATCAGCGCCGTGACCATCGGCGCCAGCGACCAATCGGGAACCGCCTCCTCGATCGCCTTCTCCAGCCGGGCGATGCGCGCCTTCGCCTCGTCCATCGCGGCCACCTGCTCCTCGAAGGCGATGCGCTGCTCGAGATGGGCGAAAGCTTGGCTCGCCAGCCACTTCCGGTGCGCGCCGCCCCATGTCTTCTTACCGGGATAGACGCGTCCGAGACGCAAAAGGAAGGCGCCGGTCTGCTGGCGCTTGATCCTGAGGTCGAAGGCGGCCGTCGAGCGCGCCCGCACCAGATCGCGCATCGCCTCGTGCCGCTCGTCCGGCGTCCACACGGCGGTGAGCTCGCCGGCCCGCAGCAAGCGCGCCAGATTCAAGGCGTCGCGGCGATTGGTCTTCACCCGATCGCCCGGCTTGCGCGGAATGAGCGAGGGCGCGACCACCCGGCACGCATGCCCAAGCTCGCCGATCAGCCGATAAAGACCGTAGCCGGTCGGCCCCGCCTCGTAACAGAACGTCAGCTTGTCGTGCTTGCCAGACAGGCGGCGGACAGCTTCGTCACCGCAGCCTCGTTCGCCTCGATCTCCCCGAGAAACCTCGCCTCGGCCGCGCCTCCGCCGTCAGCCAACCCTACCGCGATACTCGACTTCGACACGTCCATGCCGACGAAAACTTCGCTATAATCTTTCATGGCTCGTCCTCCTTGCGTGAGGCTCCGCCCGGCCTATCCGGGCAACCCTCGCAACGCGCATCGAGGGCGAGCCGCCGCCTCAGCGCAAGGACATACAGTCTTCGCTTCGCTCGCAATGACGGGACCGAACCGACTCGAATTCATCTTGCTTTGGCGAGGGCGCGGCTGCCCGCCGCGCCCGTTTGCAGACCTCAATAATCCATGTCGCCGCCGCCCGGCATCGCCGGCGCCGGGGCGGCCTTCTTCGGCTTCTCGGCGACCATCGCCTCGGTGGTGATGAGCAGGCCCGCGACCGATGCCCCGTCCTGCAGCGCGGTGCGCACGACCTTGGTCGGGTCGATGATGCCGAGCTTGTAGAGATCGCCGTATTCGTCGGTCTGTGCGTCGTAGCCGTAGGCGTAGTCCTTGTTGTCGAGGAGCTTGCCGATCACCATGGCGGCGTCGACGCCGCCGTTCTCGATGATGTACCGGGCCGGCCACTGGATGGCCCGCCGGACGATCTCGATCCCGGTCCGCTCGTCGTCGTTCTCGAATTTCACGTCGTGCAGGATCTTGCTGGCGCGCAGCAGCGGCACGCCGCCGCCCGGCAAAATCCCCTCCTCGACCGCCGCGCGGGTGGCGTGCAGCGCGTCGTCGACGCGGTCCTTCTTCTCCTTGACCTCGACCTCGGTCGCGCCGCCGACGCGGATCACCGCGACCCCGCCGGCGAGCTTCGCCAGCCGCTCCTGCAGCTTCTCCCTGTCGTAGTCGGAGCTGGTGTCCTCGATCTGCGCCTTGATCTGGCCGATGCGGGCGTCGATGTCCGCCTTCGCCCCCGCCCCCTCGACGATCGTGGTGTTCTCTTTCTCGACCCGGATCCGCTTCGCCCGGCCGAGCATCTGGAGGGTCACGTTCTCGAGCTTGATGCCGAGATCTTCGGCGATCATCGTCCCCGCGGTCAGGATCGCGATGTCTTCCAGCATCGCTTTCCGCCGGTCGCCGAAGCCCGGCGCCTTCACGGCCGCGATCTTCAGCCCGCCGCGCAGCTTGTTGACGACCAAGGTCGCGAGCGCCTCGCCCTCGATGTCCTCGGCGATGATAAGCAGGGGCTTGCCGGCCTGCACGACCGTCTCGAGCACCGGCAAGAGCGGCTGCAGCGAGGACAGCTTCTTCTCGTGAATGAGGATGTAGGCGTCCTCGAGCTCGGCGATCATCTTCTCGGCGTTGGTGATGAAATAGGGCGAGAGGTAGCCGCGGTCGAATTCCATGCCCTCGACCACGTCGAGCTCGGTCACGGCGGTCTTGGCTTCTTCGACCGTGATCACGCCTTCCTTGCCGACCTTGTCCATGGCGTCGGCGATCATCTTGCCGATCGTCTTGTCGCCGTTGGCCGAGATGGCGCCGACCTGGGCGATCTCGTCGGACTTGGTCACCGTGCGGCTGTGCTTGCCGAGCTCCGTCACGATCGCCGCGACCGCGGACTCGAGGCCGCGTTTGAGGTCCATCGGGTTCGCGCCGGCGGCGACCGCCTTCACCCCCTCCTTGACGATCGCCTGGGCGATCACGGTCGCCGTCGTTGTGCCGTCGCCGGCGATGGAACTCTGCTTCGAGGCCACCTCGCGGACCATCTGCGCGCCCATATTCTCGAACTTGTCGGCGAGTTCGATCTCCTTGGCGACGGTCACGCCGTCCTTGCTGATGCGCGGAGCGCCCCAGGATTTCTCGATCACGACATTGCGGCCCTTCGGCCCGAGCGTCACCCGGACGGCGTTGGCGAGAATGTCGACCCCGCGAAGCATCCGCTCGCGCGCGTCCTGTGAAAACCTGACTTCTTTGGCGGCCATGACGGCTCCCTCCCGATTGTGTCCCGAAAACCCAAGCCCATGCAGCGAAACCGCGACGCCCGTTCCCGGTCGCGCCTCGCTGCGCGTCTTACATAATCCGCCCGCCGGCGCCGGCAACCGCGAAATCGGCGCCTGTTCGGGAATCCGGCGCCCTCCCCGTCGACCGCGCCTCAAGCCAATCGTTGCACGCACCCCCCTTTCTGAATGGATCTGCGAACGCGCCCTCGCGGAGCGGCTCAGCCCGCTTTCGCCCGGGTGCGAAATGCCCGCCTCACCCGCTAGGATCGCCTGCGCGGCCCGCCGCCCGGGCGCAAAGAGCCAAGGCCGCCGGAAGGGGGAGCCATGATTTTGCCGAGCCTCGATCCGCTGATCGCCGCGGGCGTCGTCGTCTCGACGGCGCTGACGGACGCGGTCTATGTGATGTTCACCGCCAGCGTCGCCGCCCGGCGCCGTTTCGCCGCCGCGTCATGGAGCAGCGCGTGGTATCTGCTGTCGGCCTTCGCCGTCATCAGCTACACCTCCAACTGGGCCTATGTCCTGTTCGCGGCCGCAGGCTCATGGATCGGCGGCTTCCTATCGATCACGCTCCTCGGCCGGGCGGCGGAGCGGCGGGCGGAGTGAGCCGGGCGACGGGCGCCGCCTCGCGTCCAAGGGGCGCCGACTTTTCGCCGTGTGCATTTTCTTGCGGAAAAGCGGAAGCGCCGATATCCTCCTATTCATGCCAGCGTCAGATGAACACGCCCTGTTTGCGCTGTTCCCCGCGAGGAACGCGAGCGCCTTTCCGGGAAAGGCCCGCACGACAATAAAAGTCGCCTGAAGGTCGCCCGTAACTCATTGGAAAGGCTCGTTTCGGTCGAGAGAATCCAAGGAATTCCAAACATATCCAACCTCGGAATCCCGTGAATCCGCGGAGCGTTGAGCTCCCGCCGCGGAGGACGGAGGAAATCCAAATCTCGCGCGCCGGCCAGGCCCTCTGCTAGCCGCAGCCCATGTCCCAAATCGGGACAGCCAGCCTCCCCTTCCGGTAACCCGCTCTAAACCTTACGCGACGATAAACGGATCCGTTCATTTTGCGCGCGTCCGCTCGCCCGGGCCCGCGCCAGCAGCGCCGGGGTGAAGCGCGTGGAAAGCGTATGGGTCGCTCGCGTATAGGATGGGCCGCCGGGACGGTCGCCCCCTGGTGCCTCGCGATCGGCGTGCTGCTGTCGATCACCGCCAAGGCGAACGAGGAGCGCGCCCCCGACGCCAGCGTCTTCGACCGCGCTGGGCCCACGACTGCCGACAGTCCGCTCAGCCGGGCGATCCAGGCCGCCAGCCGCTATGAGGCGGTCGGTCTCGACGGAACGCCGGCGCCCCTCATCGAAAGCCGCTTGGTGACCGGCGACCCCGGCAAGTATGGCGACCCCGACGAGATCGAGCCGAATCACGGCCTGAAGAACGGCGCAAAATCCTTTCCGGATATCGACCGGAGCGGCAAAGGCGACCCGTTCATCGGCTTGCGGCCCGGCTTCGAGGCCCGCCAGCGAGGCGGCCCGGCTGCCCTCGGTTCCGACGAGCGAATCGATGGCGATTCTCACAATCCGCGCGAGGCGGAGTTCGATCCCGACCACACCATGAGCCCCGGTGGGCCGGGCCAGGCGGAACGGACGCCCGGCGCCCTTCCGCTCGCTGTCACCGATGGCGCGACACCCGGCGTGCCGCTGGAATTCGCCCTCAACGCAGAGTCCCCGACGCCGAACGACGGTGTGGTGGTTGACGTCCAGCCGGATTCCGTCCCGCCGCAGACGACGGTCGCTGAGCGCTCGCTGCTCGGCGGCGGCAAGCCTGACTACGGCTCCCTGATCGACCCCAAGGACAGCGCGCGCCAAATGCGCTGCCTTGCCGAGGCGATCTACTTCGAATCGCGCTCCGAGCCCGAGGCGGGCCAGGCGGCGGTCGCGCAGGTGGTGCTGAACCGCGTCCGCAGCGGCATTTATCCGACCACGGTGTGCGGCGTGGTCTACCAGGACCGCAACCGCCCATTCGCCTGCCAATTCTCCTTCGCCTGCGAGGGCAAGTCGCTCCGGATCGAAGAGCCCGCCCCGTGGGCGGTGGCGACCCGAATCGCCGAGGAGGTGGTCAGCGGGGGGAACTACAATCCGGCCATCGCCGAAGCCGTCAATTATCACGCTGCTTATGTCGCGCCGTTCTGGGTCGGCTATCTCAAGCGGGTCGACCGCATCGGGCTCCACATCTTCTACGCCATGCGCGACGGGGTGAACTGGGCGCCCGGCGCGTTGAACGGCCACGGCGACCGGCCCTGATCCCCGGCGCCAAACGCCTCACGCAAGAATGGCGTCTGCGGGCGAATACGGCAGCGCGTGCGCCTCGGCGACCGGCGCGCAGGTGAGCTTGCCTTCGCACACATTGAGGCCGGCCCGCAGATGCGGGTCGTCCTTTAGCGTCTCCCGCCAGCCCTTGTCCGCAAGCGCAAGGATGAAAGGCAGCGTGGCGTGATTGAGCGCGAAGGTCGAGGTGCGCGCCACCGCGCCCGGCATGTTGGCCACGCAATAGTGCACGACGCCGTCGACTACGTAAGTCGGGTTCGAGTGGGTCGTCGGCGTCGATGTCTCGCAACAGCCGCCTTGGTCGATCGCGATGTCGACGATGACGGCGCCCGGCCGCATCGTCGCCAGCATCGGCCGAGTAATCAGCTTCGGCGCCGCGGCGCCCGGCAGCAGAACCGCTCCAATCACGAGATCGGCTTCGCTGACGAGATCGGCGATCGAAGCGCGGGTCGCATAGACGGTCTTCAGCGCCGAGCCGAACTGGGCAGATAGCCGGCGCAAGGCCTCATGCGAGCGGTCGACGACGGTGACGTTCGCGCCCATGCCGACGGCGATGGTGGCCGCATGCGTGCCCGAAACGCCCCCGCCGAGGACCACGACATTGGCCGCCGCCACGCCCGGCACACCACCGAGCAGGACCCCGCGACCGCCCTGCGCTTTTTCCAGCGCATGCGCGCCCACTTGCGGCGCGAGGCGCCCCGCAACCTCCGACATCGGGGTCAGCAGCGGCAAACGTCCCTGTGGGTCGGTCACCGTCTCATAGGCGATACAGACAGCTCCGGAAGCGATGAGATCCTGCGTCTGCGCAAGGTCGGGCGCGAGATGGAGGTAGGTGAACAGAATCTGTCCTGGCCGCAGGAGCGTCCGCTCCGCCGCGAGTGGCTCCTTGACCTTCACCAGCATCTCGGCGCGAGTGAAAACTTCCGTCGGCGTGTCGACAAGCTCGGCCCCGGCGCGCGCATACTCCTCATCCGGAGATCCCGAGCCGACGCCTGCGCCCTTCTCGACGATTGCCTTGTGCCCGTGATGAACGAGCTCCGCGACCGCGGCCGGCGTCATGCCAACACGGAATTCATTGTCCTTGATTTCTTTGGGAACCCCGACGAGCATGCTGCGTCTCCATAAACACCGTTGTGCAATTGTGGCGCCTTTCTCTTGCAATCTGTCGCCGATTTTCGACTTTTCGTTGGCCCAGAGTCGCATAAGATTGCGCCATTCAGGCGGGCGAGCGTCGAATCGTGCACACAGATGACCTTGACGATCTTGACCGGACAATCCTGCGCTCGCTGATGCGAGACGGGCGAATGACGAACGCGGAACTCGCTGACCGCGTCCACATGTCGCCGTCGGCCTGCCTGCGCCGTGTGCGCGCGCTCGAGGAGAGCGGCGTCATCAACGGCTATGCCATGCTGCTCGACGCCGAGAAAGCCGGCCTCTCCGGCGCGGCTTTCATTTTCGTCACGCTGGAGCAGCAAGGCCGCGCCATGCTGGACGCGTTCGAGCGGGACGCCCGAGCGCATGCCGAGATCACCGAATGCTATCTTCTGGCCGGCACGGCCGATTATCTGCTGCGGATCGTCTTTCGCGACTCGCGCGATTTCGAGCGCATCCACACCGAGATCTTGACTCAAATGCCCGGCGTTTCGCGCGTGCAGTCGACCTTGCCGCTGCGTACGGTCAAGAAGACAACGGTCCTGCCGATCTGACCGCCTATCGCTCGATTGGCCAGGGTCTGCTAATGACGGCCGGCCGCCTGCCGGGCGGGGAGGATTGGCTGGGGGAGACCATGGTTTTGACGGCTCAATGCATGCGGGCTTTTTCCGTCGCGGCGACGGTGGCGGCGCTCGGCTTCGGCGCGGCTTTCGCCGGCACGCTCGACAAGGTGAGCCAGGACAAGACGATCCGCCTTGCGGTGCGCGCCGATGCGCCGCCCTTCTCCTACAAGGCCGCGAACGGCGACCCGGCAGGCTTCATTGTCGACCTCTGCCGAGCAGTGGCGGCCGGCCTGGCTGCGCAGCTCAACTTGGACGAGTTGAAGATCGAGTTCGTTCCCGTCACGGCGGAGAACCGCTTCGACGCAATTGAAGCCGGCAAGGCCGACCTCTTGTGCGAGCCGACCACCGAGACGCTGTCGCGGCGCGAGCATGTCGATTTTTCGATCCCGACGTTCGTCGACGGGGCGAGCCTACTCATCAAAGGCGACGGTCCAAGCAATCTTGGCGCGCTGGCCGGCAAGAAGGTCGGCGTGCTGGGCGGTACGACAACCGAGATGAGCCTTCGCGCAACGCTCGCCAACGACAAAATCGCTGCGGAAGTCGTTCCCGCGACGAGCCACGAAGAGGGGCTCAAGGCATTGGAGAACGGCGCCACAGCCGCCTATTTCGCCGACCGGGCCATCCTCGCGTTTCTCGCCGGGAAGGCTGCGGACGCGTCTCAGCTTCGCCTCGCCAACGATTATCTTTCGCTCGAACCCTATGCCCTTGCCCTGCCGCGCGGCGACGAGGACTTCCGTCTGGCGGTGGACCGCGCGCTCAGCCACATCTACAAGAGCGGCGGGATCGCGGCGGTCTTCGCCAAGACCTTCGGCGCGCAAATGCAGCCGAGCGATACGATCAAGACGCTTTACCTGATCTCCGCCCTCCCCGACTGAGGAATGCGACGATCGCGAGGCCAGGAAAACCCCATGCCTGAGGCGAACCCGCCCGTCGCCGGGACGCGCGACATCGGCGAGATGCCGTTCGAGGAGGCGCTGGCCGAACTCGAGACGATCGTCGACAGGCTCGAAAAGGGCGCGGTGTCGCTCGACGATTCCATCCGGCTCTACGAGCGCGGCGAGGCCTTGAAGGCGCGCTGCGACGCGTTGCTGAAAGACGCGGAGATGCGGATCGAAAAGATCACGCTCGCCGCCAACGGCAAGCCGAAAGGGGTATCGCCGCTCGACGGCGACTAAGGCGGTTGCGACCCCCCCAACCAATGTGTCTTTTGCGCCGGAGCGCCCTGACCCGGTAACCGCCCTTTAACGAAAGAGTCGTTCCCTCCTAAAGGTTCATTAACCCCGTCCTGACTCGCAACGACGAGAGCGGGCGCATGGGAATTGGCGAGGCGGACATTTCGATGAGGACCATTGCATTTGTCACCCAGAAGGGAGGCGCGGGAAAGAGCACGCTTGCCGCCTCGCTCGCGGTCGCGGCCCAGGACATGAAGGAGACAGTCTGCGTCGTCGACATGGACCCCCAGGGTTCCCTGACCAACTGGGCCCGGACCCGCGCCTGCGACGACATTGCCGTGGTCGCCTCGGGAGCGGCGCGCCTTCAAGGCACGCTCGCCGGGCTCGCCGCCAGGGGCTTCACGCTGGCCATCATCGACACGCCGGGCGCCGAGGGCCCCGCCTCTTCGGCGGCGATGGCGATCGCCGACCTCAACATCATTCCGGCCCGGCCGAGCCTGTTCGACCTGTGGGCAAGCGCCAACACGCGCGCCGCCCTCAAGGCGATTGGCGCCGACTTCGTGTTTCTTCTCAACCAGTGCCCTCCGGCCCAGCAATCCGCGCGCGTTCGCGACGGCGCCGAAGCCCTCGAGGAGATGGGCGCCCTGATTACGCCCCTGATCTTGGCGCGGGTCGACTACCAGGAGGCGACGCGCCACGGCTGTGGCGTCACCGAACTCAATCCCAATGGCGCCGCCGCCGAGGAGATGCGCGCCCTCTGGTCATCGGTCCGCCGCCGCCTCGCCCGCGGCCGCCCGAGATCCGGCGCGAGTTGCGCTGCGTAACCCCTCAACCAGCCCGGGTCTCCTCCCCTCGGGCGGGTTCCTGGCAGGGCGCTTCTCAACGAAGCGCCCTGCCATTTCTTTAGCCGCCGAGGCGCGTGCGGATCGTCTCGCCGCCCCGCAGGATCGTGAGATCCCACCAGCGGGCGCGATCAGCGCAGGCCCGTTCGAGGTCGCGGGTCGTCTCGATCGGCGTTCCGTTCACCGCCACCACGACGTCGCCCTTCTGTACGCCGACCTCAGCGGCGGTCGAGTTCTCCCCGACCGAGGCGACCACGACCCCCTGATGGGCGCTGTCGAGCGACAGTTCCTCCGAGACCGCGGGCGACAGGTTCATCACCAGCGCGCCGTCGAACGGGGAGCGGCCGTGGATGGTCAGCGCGTCGCGTGGCGGCGTCTCGGGGGCGGCCGTGAGCTTGAGCGTCAGATCGAGCGGCTTACCGTCGCGCAGCGCCTGAAGCCGCGCCGAGCCTCCGAGCGACTTGACGCCGAGGCGGAAGCCCACGCTCTCGGCGTCCTCCACCGCCTGGCCGTCGATCGCGGTGATCACGTCGCCGCGCTTGAGCCCCGCCTCCGCCGCGGGACTCCGTTCGGTGACGTCCGCCACCAATGCTCCGCTCGGCCGGTCGAGACCGAGATTATCGGCGATGTCCTTGGACACGTTCTGCAACGTCGCGCCGAGCCACGGCCGCCTGACCGAGGTTCCGCCGTGCAGGGCGGCGGCGACCACGCCCTTGACCATGTTGACGGGAATCGCGAAGCCAAGCCCCATGCTGCCGCCCGAGCGCGAAAAAATCATCGAATTGATGCCGACGAGCCGGCCGTCCAGATCGACCAGCGCCCCGCCGGAATTGCCAGGATTGATCGCCGCATCGGTCTGGATGAAGAAGCCGTAGTCGCTGGCGCCGATCTGGGTGCGCGCCAGCGCCGAAACGATGCCCTGCGTCACCGTCTGGCCGACGCCGAACGGGTCGCCGATGGCGATGACAAAGTCGCCGACTTCAAGCGCGTCGGAATCGCCCAGCTCCAGCGTCGGGAAATGATCGCCGCCCTTGAGGCGCAGCACGGCGAGGTCGGTGCGCGGATCACGCAGGACGATCTCGGCCTCCAGTTCGCGCCGGTCGCCGAGCGCCACCTTCACCTCGGTCGCGTTCTCGATCACGTGGTAGTTGGTGACGACCAGCCCCGACGGATCGACGATCACGCCGGAGCCGAGCGCCTTCTGCACCCGCTCTCGCTCGCCGCCCCCGTCGCCGAAGAAGCGCTGGAAGATCGGATCGTCGAACAGCGGGTTTCGCGGCATGCGCTCGACATGCGAGACATAGACGTTGACAACCGCCGGAGCGGCCTTCTTGACCACCGGCGCAAACGAGAGACGGACCTGCGCCGGATTTTGCGGCGAGACTTTTGCGGCCGTGTCGGCGAAAGCGACAGCGCCGGTGAGCGTAAAAACGACGGCGACCAGGAGGCGCAGCACATCAAAACTCCGGGAGAAACAGGGCGGGGCTGATATAGGCGGCCCCTTTGCCGCTGCAAAGCGCCCGTCGCGCGCGGGCGATTCCTGGTCGGTCTTGTCGACGACTTCCTCCGAAAGGGGGTCGCGACGTCCGGAGCCCTCGAAAAGCCGGGCGCGGATTCAATCCTTCCAAGAGGTTGCGGCAGGTTTTCGGGGCAATGGCAACTCCCAACCTCGCAGCGCCGCCCGCCGGCTGCGATCGCCGAACTTTACCTTTCGTCCCTCCGCTTGGGCGCTTGGACGGCTGGCCCTTTCCCCTGAGCTGAACAACCCGGACCTTCGCCGAGTCGGTTTTGAGCCTTTTCAACGCCTTGCGACGGATTTTGTCCGCCGCCGCACGGCCCGCCGGCTGTGATCTCCGAACTTTGCTTTTAGTCCCTCCGCTTGGGCGCTTGGCGGCCAACCACTTTCCCTCGAGCTGAACGACCCGCGCGGTCCCCGAGTTGGTTTTGAGCGTTTTCAATGCCTTGGGGCGGATTTTGTGTGCCGCCGTATCTCCCAAGCCGGGACGCGGAGTTGAGAGATTACACACCGTCATCGCGAGCGAAGCGTGGCGATCCAGAGGAGCGTAGGGCGCCCTACGGTCTCCTGGATCGCCACGTCGCCCTGTGGGCTCCTCGCGATGACGGCGTTGACGTCCAACTCTCGGGCCCCGATCCAGCCCGGCTTGGAAGACGTGCCGCCGTAACTCCCGACCTCGCCGCTCTGGCCGCGTCTTCGACCTCGTCCTGAGGAGCGCTGCGAACCAGCGAGTCTCGAAGGACGTTCCAACTGCCGCCAACGGCGCCGCCTCCTGGATCATCCTTCGACATCCCGGGCTTTGACCCGGGGACCAGGATGAGGTCCGACAGGTGACGCCGCGCCAGCTTCCGCTCCGGCCTGGTTGGGAATTACGCAATTTTTGCAATGCCGCGCCAAGCCGAGAACGGGGACGTTCATGACCTCGGCTCGATGACCGGGCGGCGGCGGCTGCAAGTCGACCCGGGTCTGCTCCGACTGCGCCGCCGTCTTCATTTCGCCCTTCGTACGCCATGTCGATTCCGGAAAAGCCCTCGGCTCTCAAAGGACGCTTTCGACGTTGAGATCGAGCATAGCCTCGATTCTCACGAATGTACATGTTTTGTTCCAAATCACTTTCTCGTGGTAAAGACCACGCTTGGCCAATGCGTAGCGCCCCATCATGGGCGCATCGAAGCGCGCAAATGGTCGCGACGCCGAGCAGGCGCCGGCGCGCAAGAACGGCTAAGCCGCGCAGTCGCAACGCACGCGTAAAACTCGCATAAGGGCCAGCAGGGAATTCGGATTCAGGATCAGGGGATGTGAATCGAGGGAACAGGGAAATTCTACCCGATGGGACGCGAGCCCCTGGCAAAACCGGGCGAGAGCCGAGACCGGAACGCGAACGCTGGTCCGTCCGCCCATAGCCCTCTCCGATATCCACACCTATCGCGGATATTGCGCCATGTGGCGCATGAGTGCGTTCACGCCGCCGCCGCATCCATCACGCTCGCCGGCGTGGCGCCCGCGTCCTCGATCGAGCCACCGCTGCCACCCGGGACGCCGGACGCTCAGAATTCCTGGAGGCGACAGATTGCGACGGCGGCGAACGCGCTTTGGGACACCTTCCTGCAAGGCCGCGACCTGCCGGTGGCGCACGACGAATGGCGGAAGACGGCCCAAGAGCTTGGCGAGCACGTCCGGCCGATCATCGAGTTCCTGCGGGAACAGGACGAAGCGGCCAGATAGGAAGGACGCGGGCGTCAGGATTCGATCTCGGCCTCTGCGACGTCGCCCGACCGGCGCCGGCGCCGCAACCGTCTGCGACACAAGGCGTCGGCGCGCGGCGCTTGGATGCAAACTGCGGTCTCTCGTATCTCTTTGTCGGGATTCTCGTCGTCGGCGTCACAACCGGCGCGTTCCACCCGGGCACTCCATACGACGCGCCCGGGTATGGCCGCCAGCGCCTCGGTCTCCGCCGGCCTGGCGCGAACGATTCGAGCTGCTGTCCAAAATCAAACATTTGGCAGCCGACGGAGCGACGGACGCGATTGGGACTGTTCCAAGATGACGATGTCAAAAGCGAGCCACAGTTGCGGGCACATTTTGCGAGGGGTCGCGGCACGTCCTTTGGAGAACGGCGCCGAGGTCAATGCCGTCGATCACTTCTGTCTTGTAAAGCGTGGCGCCGCCTTCGACCCGGACTGTTCGCCCAAACATGATCGGACGATCGACCCGCCAACTTCCATCTGGAAGCTCGGAGACCGCCTGGCATCGCTCGTCGGCATACAAACCCGCAGTAGCGCCTGTGTAGGCGCATCCTGACAAAGTGGCGCT
This sequence comes from uncultured Alphaproteobacteria bacterium, assembly GCA_963822215.1. GTDB lineage: Bacteria > Pseudomonadota > Alphaproteobacteria > Rhizobiales > Beijerinckiaceae > Roseiarcus. The sequence continues at coordinate 38,565 of CAWGGX010000009.1, read as the reverse complement.
CGCCATCGCAGCAGAGCCGAGGCTGAGTACGATCCTCGCGACGAAATGTGACGCCAAAGACGCCATTGCTCGCTCCCCGGTTTGGAGCGAGGCTGGCTGAACATGGTTAACGGCGCGTTAAGCCAATCGGAAAAACAGGAATTACGATAGGGCGGGGCTCGTCGCCCATAGTCGGGCGCCAATGGACCGAACGATCGCTTGCCGACGTCGGCCGCTGCAACCCGCAAGGACCGCTCGACGTCGGCTCAGGCCGTTCGCCATATACAAGAAGCGAGCGTTCGCCGACGGCCTGGCGACCCTTTCAAGCGGCCTGAGGCGGGCGCTGGAGCGTGCGCAGAAATCGTTGCGAGCGGGTCCCCTCATCGGGCGCTCCGCGCCACCTTCTCCCTGTGCTCCCTGTGGGAGAAGGGAGAGACGCAAGTTGCAGACCCTCCGCCCCAATCGCAACCACCTGCTACTCGACAAGATCGATCAGGTCGTTGGGCCGCTCAGCGGCAGGCGGGACCAGGGCGGAGGGGTCGAGGCCAGCAGGCTCCGATTGTCGTCTGTGGATCGTCGTCTCGAAAGAAATGAGGGTTGCGTGTGACGTTTTAGATCGTTCAGCGCGGCAGCGTCGATCAGGACGGCCAATTGAGCCATTCTCGCGGCGTTTTCAGCCTTGAACGGCGCCCATTCCTCCTTCCGGTGATCGCTGTTGAACGATACGAGCGAGAAATCAGCGTCCGGATCTGGCCGGACGGGAATGGAATAGCCGTTTTGCCCCACGCCGTGTCTGGCTGCGTCCTCGAAAAACTGCCGGACCGCGGGATCGTCCGTCATCAGGTCCTCCCAGTCGAACGGCCGAACAGCGCTCTTCCCGTGAGTGATGACAGGGTCGATGGACGCGTATTGCTTAAGGAAATATGTGGCTTGCCAGCGAAATGGGTAGGTCACCTTTGCGGTCATGAGCTTGGCGTCGGATCTCTTGCCGGAAGAAAAACGCGCATAGGACACGTTCGAAACACCGATGTCCTTGGCGATGGAACGGAGCGCGGTTTCCAAGTCCTTCGCGGCGTGAAGCATTTCGCTGAGCCGGGCGACCAGGGGGTCGGGAGAAAGATATGACATTGCTTCCCACTACGCCCTTTCGGTTGAGACAAATTTAGGATTTCGATCGCGCGCCGCGTCCCAGACCTCCTGGCTTAAGCAGAGAGCCGTTCTGCGCCCGGTTGGTTGTCACGGGCAATGAGAGCCGCCACCTCGCATTCAGGCACAGGTTTGCCAAACAGGTATCCTTGGGCTTCGGCGATTTTCAGAAGGCGGACTGTGGTCAGTTGCGCAAGGGTTTCGACACCTTCGGCGATGACGGGTTTACGGAGGCGGCGACCCAACTCGGCGATGGACTCGACAAGGTCCCACGACGTCTGCTTGCGTCCGAGGTCCACCGTGAAAGAGCGGTCGATTTTGATCCGGTCGAATGGGTAGCTGTGGAGATGGCCGAAGTTGGAATAGCCGGTTCCGAAATCGTCCAAGGAAACCTGGATGCCGCGGGTTCGAAGCGAGGCGAGGGTGTTGCGGGCGCCAATACGATCGTCGAAGAGGGTTGATTCCGTGATTTCAAGGATGAGGCGATTGGGCGCGAGCCCTGAGGCGGAGAGAGCCTCAAGGATTGTCGTCTTGAGATGGTCCTCGCGGAACTGAATTGGAGACAAGTTTACCGAGACGGCGATGTCATCCGGCCAGCGCGCGCAAGCGGCGCAGGCGCGGCGCAGGATCGTGGCGCCGACCTCATGGATCAAGCCTGTCTCTTCAAGGATCGGGATAAAGTCGCTTGGCGACACGTTTCCCTTGGTTGGGTTGCGCCAGCGGGCGAGCGCTTCAAATCCGGTAATCCGGCCGGTCGCGGCGTTGACGATCGGTTGGAAGTGGACGGTGATGTCGTTGTTGGCGACGGCGTTTCGGAGTTCGAGTTCCAGGAGTTTGTGCGCCTGGATGCGCGTGTCCATTTCGGGTTCGAACGTGCGCCAGCAGCCGCGACCGTCAGCCTTCGCCGCGTAAAGCGCGATGTCCGCATTGGACAAAAGCGCGTCGGCGGTAACGCCGTCGCTGAAAGCGGCGGCGCTGCCGATGCTGACGCCGACAATGACTTCGCTTCCGTCGATGACGAGCGGTCGCCTGACCTCTTCGATGATGCGTTTCGTATATTTGTGACCCTCGGTAGGCGCCGACGAATCGCAAAAATGAAGAATAACAAATTCATCGCCGCCCCAGCGCGCGATGAAGTCATTGGGTTCGAGGACTCGCCGCAGTCGCTCAGCGGTCTCCAGGAGAACTTTGTCCCCGGTCCGATGACCGAGGCTGTCGTTGATTTGCTTGAAATTGTCGAGATCGAGAAACAAAATGGTCAGAGCTTGCTGGCCGGGGCGCCACTGGTCCAGAGATTCGGCCAGCGTCGTTTCGAAGGCGTGGCGGTTGGGGAGACCGGTCACGGCGTCGAAATGCGCCATGTATTGGATCCTGCGCTCGGCGTTGAAGCGCTCCGTGACATCGTGCACCACGAGGACTGAGCCTTCGGTGTCCATGGTGTGGATTGTCAACTCGATCGTGCGGCCGTCGCGTGTTTCGACGTCAATGGTGGCGTCCCAGCCCAGCCGCTGGCCGGGGAGGAGCGCTTGGTCGCCGATCAAAAATTGCGCGTTGGCGACGAGTTGAGGGATGACGTCGCTGAGAAGTGCGTAGATGTCGCAACCCGCCAGCGGCGCCTCGGGGGGGAGGGATAGAACCGTCCGGAACTTGTTATTGAAGACGACGATCCGGCCTTCGCCGTCGAGCGTGCAAAGGCCGTGGGACATGTTGTTGATCGCAAAGTCGAATTGCGCGGCGATCTTCTGCGATTGCTCACGGAACGTGATTTCATTGAGCAGGGTCTGCCGGAGCCGTGCAGCGGACTCGGAAATGAAGAGGCAGAGCGGCAATAGGGCCGCGGGAGGGATGAGAAGAAAGAGACCGCCTTTGAGCACGCAGGCCGCCGCGAGCGGCGCCGCGCCCGCGCAAATCTGAAGGGCGATCCCGTCTCTGAGGGCGAAATATCGGATTGCGATGGCTAACAGATTGACCGTTACGACGGCCAAGCTGACGGACAAGATGAATGGATCATCGGAAACCCGGAATGTCGTGACCGCCAGAAATCCTGCACAGAGAAGTGTGCTGACTCCTCCGAAAATAAGGCTTCGCTCGATCGAGCGGAGTTGCTTTGGATCGTCGGTCAGGGGCGAAACTTGATATCCCCGGATCAGATGCAGGCGGACGGGGATGGTGCAGAGCGCGAGGAAGCCAACCGCCGCCGGGCCTGGGGAATGGGCGAGGTACGCAAAAAGAAAGCCGCAGAGACCTGTGAAAAGAGCACCGGAAACCGTCGTCCTGGTCTCGGCGAACGTCGATTCGATCAGCCTCCGACGGACTTCGCATGGAAGCGCGTCAGTCGGAGAATGACGTTGCGCGATACGCATGACGGAGCCTGCCGATTGGGTCAGACCTCGTGTCCGACTTTGGGCTGGGAAGCGGGGCTTGCGCCGCCCGGCCAGCGAAACCGAGACCTATAATTTGGCCGTCCATTTCCATTCGATAGTCGTCGAAGCTTGGCCGGAGCGGGTGACCGGAAACTTCCTTCTGGGCCCGTTGAAGTCGTTGACGTCAAGTATTGGGAAGAGAAGTTCGGCGCCCGCGTCAGGCATGGTCAGGGGCCCTCCGCAAGTTTCGTTTGGCAGAAAATAATTGCCGTCTTGTTATTTTTCCGTGTTGAGTTGCGCGATCAGCTTTGAGACATCCGAGAGGGGCGGCCCTGCAGAATAAGGGTTACTGAGCGTCAGCGATGCAGTCGATAAAGCTTCACGGCCGCCCCTTCGACCCATCCAGACTGATTCCTTCGCGATGCGGCGCGGCCTTGTCACACATCTCGCGAGGGTCAATCTTCCTCTCGGGCCGGGTTGCCGTCAGGCGCTCAGCAGCGTCTTCGCCACGGCGTCGCGCCAGCCGCGGAGGCGGCGGTCGCGCTCGCCTGCCGGCATGCGGGGATCGAACCGGCGCTCGCGCCGCCAGCTCTTCGCAAACGACTCCGGATCGGGGTAGAGGCCGGCTCGCCAGCCGGCGACATACGCCGCCCCGAGCGCCGTCGTCTCGGGCGAAGCCGGGCGGTCGACGGGCATGTCGAGGATGTCGGCAAGGAACTGCATCGTCCAGTCGCTCACCGACATGCCGCCGTCGACCCTGAGCGCCGCGTCCGCGCCGGCGAACCCAGCGGCGGCGGCGTCCGCCCGCATGGCGTCGATGAGATCGTGCGTCTGGTAGCCGACGGCTTCGAGCGCCGCGCGGGCCAGTTCCTTGCGCGTCGTTCCCCGCGTGACGCCGCTGATCGTCGCGCGCGCTTCGCTCGTCCAATAGGGCGCGCCAAGCCCGACAAAGGCCGGCACCAGATAGACCGCCTGCTCCGGATCGGCTTCGGCGGCAAGCGCCGTCGCCTCTCCGGCGGACGCGACGATCCCGAGCGAATCCCGCAGCCATTGAACCGTCGCGCCGGCCGAGAAGATCGATCCCTCGAGCGCATACGTGCGCTCGCCGTTCCATTGATAGGCGATCGTCGTCAATAGGCGGTTGCGGGAGAGGGGGGCCGCGGCGCCGGTGTTGAGCAGGAAGAAGGCGCCGGTGCCGTAGGTCGCTTTGGCGAGCCCCGGCGAAAAGCACGCCTGGCCGATCAGGCCGGCCTGCTGATCGCCGACCACGGCCGCGATCGGCGTCTCATGTCCGAGATGGTCTTTCACCGCGAGCCCGAAATCGTCGCTCGTGTTCCGAACATCCGGGAGAATGGCGCGTGGGACGTCGAAGAGGCGGAGGAGGTCGTCGTCCCATGCGCCCTTGCGAATGTCGAACAGCATCGTGCGCGAGGCGTTGGTGGCGTCCGTCGCGTGGGTCCGGCCGCCGGTCAGGCGCCACACCAGGAACGCGTCGACCGTTCCGAACGCCAGTTCGCCCCGGTCCGCTCGCGCCCGGGCGCCCGGGACGGCGTCGAGCATCCAGGCGATCTTGGTCGCGGAGAAATAGGGGTCGATCAGCAGGCCAGCGCGCTCGGATATGAAGGGTTCGCAACCCTCTCGCTTGAGCCGCTGGCAAACGTCGGCGGTGCGCCGGTCCTGCCAGACCACGGCGTTGAAGATCGGCCGGCCGTCGCTGCGGTCCCAGATCAACGCTGTCTCGCGCTGGTTGGCGATGCCGATCGCCGCGATGTCGCGCGCCTCGAGGCCGGATTTGTCGAGCGCCATCCTGATGGTCCCGAGCGTCGTCGACCACAGGTCTTCCGGGTCGTGCTCGACCCAGCCGGGATGGGGGAAGATTTGCGGGAACTCCCGCTGCGCCATGGCGACGATGGTCGCATCGCGATCGAAGACGATCGCCCGGGTCGAGGTCGTCCCCTGATCGATGACGAGGATATGGGCGCTCATCGGCGTCGTCCTGATCGGTCCGGCTCAGTGACCGGCGATCGGTCCAGGAGCCGGCCTGCAGCGCCCGACTGAGAGGCCTGCATATACGCTTGCAGGGTGGCGATCTCCGTCTCGTCAAGGCGAAGCCCGAGTTTCGAGCGACGCCAGACGACGTCCTCCGCGGTTTCGGCGAATTCCTCCCGCATCAGGTAGCGAACCTCCGCCTCGCTTAAAGTCGCGCCGAAATCCCGGCCGAGCGCGGCCCTGTCCTTCGCCTCGCCGAGAATGTCCCGCGCCCTCGCACCGTAGCTTCGCGCCAATCGCCGCGCTTCGGCCTGAGAAAGCCAGCGATAGCGCCGGACGAAGTCGTCGGCCAGCGCCGGAAGCCCGTTGACGGAAAAATCACCGCCCGGAAGGGGCGCGCTCGCCGTCCAGCGGCCGACGGCGCGCGCCTTCTCTCCGAGGTGCGGCGCGAGCTTGTCGAGCACATGTTCGGCGAGACGACGGTACGTCGTGATCTTGCCGCCGACAATCGTGAGCAGCGGCGCGCCGCCCTGATCATCGAGTTCGAGGACATAGTCGCGGGTGACAGCCTGCGGATCGTCGGCGCCGTCCCCGTAGAGGGGACGAACGCCGGAATAGGACCAGACGACATCCGACGGCGTGATGGCTTTAGCGAAGTAGCGGCTCGCGGCCTCGCAGAGATAGGCAATCTCCTCGGCGGACGTCGAGACTTTGGCAGGATCGCCCGAATAGTCGCGATCCGTCGTGCCGATCAGGGTGAAATCGTCCTCGTACGGAATGGCGAAGATCACCCGCTTGTCTGGATTTTGCAGGAGATAGCTACGGTCGTGGTCATAGAGGCGGCGGACCACGATATGCGAGCCCTGGACGAGCCGAAGCTCGCGAGTCGGGGCGCGGCCGAGCTTGCCGAGCACGTCATCGACCCAGGGGCCGGCGGCGTTGACGAGGATCCTCGCCTCGACCGTCTCTCGCGCGCCGGTGCGCTGGTCCTCGGTCGTCAGCGACCAGCCGGAGGATCGGCGTTCGGCTGCGACCGCTTTCGTCCGCGTGCGGATCGCGGTGCCGCGATCGGCTGCGTCGCGCGCGTTGAGCGCGACAAGCCGCGCGTCGTCGATCCAACAATCCGAGTATTCGAAGGCGTGGCCGCGAAGCGAGCCCTTGAGCGGCTCGCCCGCGGCGTCCGCAGCGAGATCGAGAACCCGGGTCGGAGGCAAAAGCTCGCGTCCGCCAAGGTGATCGTAGAGGAAGAGGCCCAGGCGCACCATCCATCCCGGCCGGGCCATGGCGCCCAGGGGAAGGACGAAGCGCAGCGGCCGGACGATGTGCGGCGCCATCCGCCACACCACCTCCCGCTCGATCAACGCCTCGCGAACGAGCCGAAATTCGTACTGCTCGAGGTAACGCAGGCCGCCGTGCAGAAGCTTGGTCGAGGCGGACGAGGTCCCGCTGGCGAGATCGCCCTGCTCGCAAAGGTAGACCGAAAATCCGCGCCCTGCGGCGTCCCGGGCGATGCCGCAACCGTTGACGCCGCCGCCGATGACGGCGATGTCGTAGGCGCGCGTCAGGGCGCGCGTCCCGACGGGCTAGAGCGCGATGACTTTTGGTAGCGCCGTCTTACCCTCACCCTGCCGCTTCGTGGTTTCCCTCTCCCGGTGGGAGAGGGAAGTCCCCTTCCCGCTCGGGGGGAAGGTGGCCCGAAGGGCCGGATGAGGGTGTGCGGCGCAATTCGATCAGAGTTCATCATGTGCCGGCGTCGCGGGCCGCTTCTTTCGCTACGCGATTCACAGGCAAGCTCCCAGGGATCGCCGGCAAAGCTGTTCGAAGAGTCCGACCGGCAGCGAGTTCGACGCCGCCTTTTTTGCAGGAAATTTGCGGCGGCGTCGATGCTTCATGCACGCCGCCGCTACGGGATCAGGCGATCTTCACATATTCGAAATCGCCGGTCTGGTTGTTGATGCCGACGCGCGGCGGAGCGATCCAGCTGGCGTACTGGCCAGGCTCGCGGCAGGGCTCCATCAGCGAATCGATGAATTTCATGTCGTCGTCGTTCGGCAGCCACGCGCCGCTCTGAGCCCGCCACTGCCCCTCGCTCAGGACATCGCCCGCGGGGCTGATCCGCTTGCCAGCGAACTCGCCAATCTTGCGGTTGAAACCCTTGTGCGGCTGGGAGAACCGGAAGGCGATCCCCGCCTTCTCGATCACCTTGTTCCAGCGGTCGACGCCGCCCTGGCAGTCCTTGATATAGTCGTCGAGCAGGCGCGCGTTGATCGCGCGCAGCGCCGGAACCTGCTCCTCGACGAGCCTGCCGTCCACGACTCGCTCGACCGGATAGATCGCGTCGGTCAGGACGTGGTCGTCCTTGAGGTTCGCCTCGTTGAAGCGGCCCTTCAAGCCCGCGCTGAACGCCTCGGCGGCGTTGCTGGAAACCTCCCCGCCGAACAGGTCGCGCGTGACGGACATGTGGAAGTTGGCCTTGCGCTGCAAAAGCGGCAGGTCGACCACGCCAAGCTTGCGGACCGCCTCGACCTCGTTCGGGTCCTTGATCCCGGCTTTCACCATCGCGGCGCAGGTCGCCTCGATTGTGCGCTGAACGCCGGTCTCGCCGACGAACATGTGATGCGCCTCTTCGGTCAGCATGAAGCGGCAGGTGCGCGACAGCGGATCGAAGCCGCTCTCGGCCAGCGCCGCGAGCTGCATCTTGCCGTCGCGGTCGGTAAAGTAGGTGAACATGAAGAAGCTCAGCCAATCCGGCGTGCGCTCGTTGAAGGCGCCGAGGATGCGCGGATTGTCTTCCTGTCCGCTGCGCCGCTCGAGCAGGGCCTGCGCCTCCTCGCGCCCGTCCTTGCCGAAATACTTGACCAGCAAATAGACGATTGCCCACAGGTGGCGGCCCTCCTCGACATTGACCTGGAAGAGGTTGCGCATGTCGTAGAGGCTCGGCGCCGTTGCGCCGAGATAGCGCTGCTGCTCGACCGAAGCGGGCTCCGTGTCGCCCTGGACGACGAGAAGGCGGCGCAGCGTCGCGCGATATTCGCCCGGAACTTCCTGCCAGGCGGGTTCGCCCTTGTGACGGCCGAAGGGAATGGCGCGGTCCTCGACCTTGGGCGCGAGCAGCACGCCCCAGCGGTATTCCGGCATCTTGACGTAGCCGAACTTCGCCCAGCCGGTCGGGTCGACGCCGACGGCGGTGCGCAGATAGACCTCGGACGTCTGGAAGCCCTCCGGCCCCATGTCGTTCCACCAGTCGAGGTATTTGGGACGCCAGGTCTCAAGCGCACGCTGGAGCTGCTTGTCCGAGGAGAGCGCGACGTTGTTGGGGATCTGGTCGTCGGTGTTGATCTCGACGAAGCGATCGCCATGGATCGATTCCGGCGATTCGGTCAGGGGGTCGGTGGAGCTCATGTTTCCTTCCCTTCCAGGGGCGCGCGCGGGCGCTGCCTTGGCGCGATGGTTGTCAGTATTTTGCACTTTTGTCAAGCGTATGAGCATTTTTCTGCATAAAATCGGCTGAGCAACCGCAATCTTGCCGCGTAGTAGGCATTATCATGCACTATCCCCACCAGGACTTCAGACCGAAGAGGCTCGTCGCCTCGGATTCCAGCACCTCCTGGCCGTGCTGGTTGAAGAGCCGCCAGCGCCACCGCATGATGCCGAGGCTCGGCTTGCTGCTTGAGCGCCGCGTCTCCAGCACTTCCGCGCGCAGGGTGAGGCTGTCGCCGGGCCGAACCGCGTTCAGCCATTTGATGTAGGCGACGCCCGGCGATCCGATCGTGTCGGACCCGGCGAGCACTGCGTCGACCGAGAGCCGCATTGCGATCGAGCAGGTGTGCCAGCCGCTCGCGATCAGCCCGCCATAAGGCCCGCGAGCGGCCTTTTCGGGGTCGACATGGAACCATTGCGGATCGTAGACCTCGGCGAACCGCAGGATTTCATCCTCCTCGACCCGACGAGGCCCCGCCTCGATCACTTGGCCCACATGGAAATCGGCAAACTTCATCGGTCCCTCTTGGTCAGAGCGTTCAATAGGTCTCCAGATGCAGCCGGCCGTCGCGCTTGAGCGCGGGGCCGACGGCGGCCCAGTCGAGGCCGCCCTCGCGGGCGACGTCGCGCAGCGCAAGCACGACCCCCTCCTCCATCGCCTTGAGCCCGCAGACGTAGAAGAAGGCATTGGGGTCGGCGATCAGCGGCGCGAGATCGGCCGCGCGCTCCCGCATGAGGTCTTGCACGTAGCGCTTCGGCTGGCCGCGCGTCCGGCTGAAAGCGAAGTTGATGTCGATGAAGTCCTTCGGCAGGTTCCCGAGCGGCCCGAAGTACGGCAACTCTTCCTTGGTGCGCGCGCCGAAGAACAGCATCAGCTTGCCGCCCTCGAACTTGCCCGACTTGCGCAGGCGCCGCCGCCACTCCGTCATCGCCCGCATCGGCGCGCTGCCCGTGCCGGTGCAGATCATCACGATTGCGCTCTTCGGATGGTTCGGCATTAAGAAGCTTGTCCCGAACGGGCCGGTTGCCTGAACCTTGTCGCCGACCACAAGGTCGCAAAGGTAGTTGCTGGCGACGCCGCGGACTGGACGCCCCTGATGGTCTTCCAGCACCCGCTTCACGGTGAGCGAGACGTTGTTGTAGCCGGGCCGCTCGCCGTTGCGCGGGCTCGCGATCGAGTATTGCCGGGGAAGATTCGGGCGACCCGCGGCGTCGAGCCCCGGCGGGATGATGCCGATCGACTGGCCTTCCAGCACGGGAAACGGCATCGCGCCAAAATCGAGCACGATGTGGTGGGTGTCGTAGTACTTGCCGACCTCGGTCACCCGCACGTTGCCCGTCACCGTCGCCGTGACGAATTTTTCCGCCGCGCGAGGCCCATAGAGATTGGCGTAGGGGTGCGCGGCCGACCACGGCGGAATAACGGCGGCGCAGTCGGTAATCGCGAACACGCCCTTCCCTTCCGCCTCGGCGGCCGGCGCCGGCGCAGTTTCTCCGGGAGCGTCGAGAGCGGAGACCCCGGCGGCGGCGAGGTAATCGGCCGTCAATTCCGCCGGCAGCGCGTCCCAGCCGAACTGCGCCTCGACACTGTAGGCGCTGGCGCGCGGTACGATGCGCCAATTGTCGATGCTGCCGGTCGGACAGGGAGGGATGCAGGCCATGCAGAGGTTGCACGCCGCGGCGTTCACCACGTAGTTGCGTTCGTCGTGGGTGATCGCCCCGACCGGGCAGGTCGATTCGCAGGTGTTGCAGCGGATGCAGATTTCCGGATCGATCAGGTGCTGCCGGATGACCGAGGCGTCGACGTGTTCCATCTGTCCTCCATCGGGGAACGCGTCCCGGCGTCACCGGCCGGGAGACGCCGCCCCTCCTGCTAAACCCACGGACGGCGCGCGTCTCGCGCGCCGCTGGCGGCGGGACGCCGCCCCTCCTCCTACACCCGGTTCCAGTCGAAGGCGGCCTTCTCGCCCTTGCCGTAGACCTTGAGCGCACCCTTCTCGCCGACCGCGTTCGGCCGCTGGAACACCCAGTTCTGCCACGCCGTCAGCCGTCCGAAAACGCGGGTGAACAGAGTCTCGGGCCCGTCGAAGCGCAGGTTCGCCTCCATCGCGGTCAGGGCGTCGGGGCTCATCGACACGCGCTCTTCCACCGCTAGCCGCACCTCGTCGGCCCAGTCGATGTCGTCGGGCGCGCTGGTGACGAGGCCCAGTCTTTGCGCTTCGGCCGCGTCGATCAGCGCGCCGAGCCTTGCCTTCGCCGCTTCGAGCGCCGGCTTCTCATCATAGAAGCGGCGGCCGAGCCGGCTCTGGCCGCTCGCCATCGGGTAGTCGCCAAAGTTCGCGGCGCTCAGCGCAATCTTCGGCGCGCGCGCAGAATCGTCGGGCAGCGCGAGCTGATAGATGCGGTCGCACGCGAGCGCGAGTTCAAGAAGCGCGCCCGCAAAGCACGAGCCCTCCTCGACGAGGGCGAAGAGGCTCCGCGAGGTGACGTCGAGCCGGCTGAAGGTGCGGCGCAAATAGCCGATCGTCTCGCGGACAAACCAGTTGCTCTTGTGCGCCTGAATCGTCGCGTCCATGGCGAGCGCGGCCGCTGGGTCGCCCCCGGTCTTGATCAGCCAGACGCCGATATCGAGCTCATTGGTGCGCATGGACAGGATCGCGTCCTCGAGCTCGCGCGCGACTGCCAGCGGATACCAGCTTGCTCCGGCGGCTTCGATCGCGGCGATGTCCGGCGGTTGCTCGCCGGCCGGCCCCTTGACGGTGAAGGTCGCCGTGCGCTGAGCGCGGTCGATCGCGACCGAGACATGACGGTAGCGCAGCGCATCCGGCTCGACCGTCCGAGCAAGCGGCGTCAGCGCGACGCCCTTCACGCCTTCGGGACGATCGCTCCGAGCCGCCAGCTTGAGCGCCCGCTCGCGGACGGCCTGAGCGAACTCACCGGGCTTGGCGATCGCGTCGACGAGCCGCCAGTCGACCGCTTTCTGGCCGCGCACGCCTTCGCTGGTGGTGCAGAAGACGTCGGCGAGATCGTGGCGCACGTACCTTTTGTCGGTGAGGCGGGTGAGGCCGCCGGTGCCGGGCAGCACGCCGAGCAACGGCACCTCCGGCAGGCTGACGGCGCTCGAGCGGTCGTCGATCAGCAAAATCTCGTCGCAGGCGAGCGCCAGCTCGTAGCCGCCGCCGGCGCACGAGCCGTTGACCGCGGCGAGGAACTTCAGCCCGCTGTGCTGGGAGGAATCTTCGAACCCGTTGCGGGTCTCGTTGGTGAACTTGCAAAAATTCACCTTCCAGGAATGGCTGGAGACGCCGAGCATGTAGATGTTGGCGCCGGACGAGAACACCCGGTCCCTCCCGCTCGTGATCACGACCGTGCGGACTTCGGGATGCTCGAAGCGGATGCGGTTCAGCGCGTCGTTGAGCTCGATGTCGACGCCGAGATCGTAGCTATTGAGTTTCAGCTTGTAGCCCGGCCTGAGGCCGCCCTCCTCGTCGAAATCGGCGATGAGCGTCGCTACCGGGCCGTCGAATTTCAGCTTCCAGTGGCGGTAGCGCTCGGGCGCGGTCTGATAGTCGACCGGGTCGGCACGGCTCATACGGCGCTCCTCGATAGGCAGTTTAGTGCATTGTTAGGTATGCAGCATAATGCAACTTTGGAGTCGACGCAAGTGCCTCCTAGAGCTAACCCATGGCGTAGGCCAAGCCGCTCCTGTATGAGAAAGGCAGCTAGGGTGTGTGTGGGAGGGATCGCGGATGATACACAAACCGCTCGGGGATCTTCTCAATCGATCCAAATCGCTTGCTGAATATGCGACCAACGTCCGCACGGGCCGCGAGAAGCTATTCGACTTCGTGGTCGACCAGGCGTGGGACAAGGCATTGCCGGAGGAACTTCCTGATGATCTGAAGAACGTCATCAGAGATGAAGGCAAGTTCTTTTTGGTCTGGCTCGAAGCCTCAATCCTCGCATCTCCGGCAGGTCATACCATCCGCACGAGCGTTGCGGCAAGAAAACTATCGGAATTGTCGCGCCGCGTCCCGACGATCCAAAAATTACTCAAGTCGCTAGCGGAGAATGGGCTTTTCGAACCCATTCGAAGGCTGGTCCTGGTTGCTGATGCAAATAAGATCGAACTGGAGTCCAGCGCCTTGCGCATTGTGGACTCTGCCCTCACTCCCTACCAGGCAAAGACGCAATGCCGTTGGGTTGGAACTTTGGCTGAGTTCCGAACCGGCTCTATCGTTATGGGCCCCGCAGATCCTAGAGGGCACTTCGCCATCTATGTTCCTTCGCAGCGCGTAGAACTTCGGGGAAGCTTCTTGGTAACTCGGATCACCTGCGAATTTCAAAATCATCCGCACTAGACGGCAACGACGTTCCCACGACCTTGATCGCCTGCCGATACAAAAACCCGGGCTCGCACCCTCCTTCCCGGGATGGCGTTGGCCCAGACATTGAAGCTAGCACGCTGCCGGTCCGCAGACTGTCACACCGCCATCCCCAACGCCCCCCGCACCTCGGCGCGCAGAATCTGGAAGGTTTCGATCAGCGGCTGCCCGCTCGTGTCGACGCGGAGGTCGGCCTTGGAATAGAAGGCCGCCCGACCGGCCAAAATCGACTTCAAATCCTCCATCGCCTCGGCGCTCGCCGCCATCGGCCGCATGTCGCCCTGGGCGGCCACGCGCGCCATGTGGTCCTCCGGATCGGCCTGCAGCCAGACGGTGGTGCAATGGCTTAGGAGCAGGTTGAAGCTGACGAGGTCCGACACCATGCCGCCCGCGGTGGCGATGACCGCTTCCGGGTAGATCTGCACCGCCTCCTCGAGCGCGCGGCGCTCGTAGCGGCGGTAGGCGTTCTGGCCATAGAGGCCCAGGATTTCCGCGGTCGAGCAGCCCGCCATTTTCTCGATCTCGCGGGTGAGTTCGATGAACGGAAAATCCAGGTCCTCCGCCAGCATCCGCCCGAGCGTCGACTTGCCGGCCCCCCGAAGACCGATGAGGGCGATCCGCGGCGAGCGGGCGCGACCACTTCCCGCTCCGGCCCCCGTGCCGATCAACTCGCCGACCGCGACGCGCACCCGCCTGAGCGTCGCCTCATCGCGGTTCTCCAGCATCTCGCGCAACAGCAGCCATTCCGGCGACTGGGTCGTCACGTCGCCCAAGAGCTCGGCGAACGAGCAGTGCAGCGCGCGGGTGACCTGCAACAGGACCAACACCGAGGCGTTGCCGACGCCATATTCCAGATTGGCGAGGTGCCGCTCCGACACGTCGGTCGCCGCCGCCAGCGCCTTCCGCGTCATGCCGCGGCGCGCCCTGAGCGCCCGCACCCGTTCGCCAAGCGCGATCAGGAACGGGTCCTTGCGCTCGGCTCCGTCGCCCTCGCCACGCCCGGCGGGCGGTTCGAGCGCTGCAACTTCTGCCGATGGCACTATAGTGCTTGACATCACCTTCCAACGCCCATATCAAATCGCTCAGGCATAATATTGCATCAATGCGAATGGGGGCAAGCTGTTCCCGCGCCCTGTGTGACACAATGACCCTGACCCCCGATACAATGCGGGCGGCGATCGCCGGCCTCACCACGACAATCGCCGGCCGTCCGCTCGACAGCGATCTCGACGCTTGGCTCAACCGCGAGCACGGAGCGGGGTCGGCTGTCTATGCGACGCTGAAGGCGCATTGCGAGGCGGGCGCCGCAGCAGGATGGCTCTGCAACCGCGAAGCGGGCGGCCTCCGCTACGGGCGGATTTTCAAGCCTCAGCCGGAGCTCTCGGGCTTCTCGGCCGACGTGGTCGACATGACAAACCTCGCCGGGCCGCATCATGCCCATCCGGACGGCGAGATCGACCTCCTCATGCCGGTCGAAGGCCAGGCCCTGTTCGACGGCCGGGGCGCCGGTTGGATCGTCTATCCGCCCGGCAGCGCCCATGAGCCGACGGTGAGCCAGGGGCGCGCCTTCGTGCTTTATCTGTTGCCCGAGGGCAAGATTCAGTTCACCTGAGTCCCGGGAAAGACCAGCAGGGAGGACAGATGAACGCGAGCGTCGAGGCGCCGCCGGAGGCGTTCAATTTCGCCCGGCATCTGCTGGACACGAACGCCGGCCGCCCGGACAAGACCGCCTTTATCGACGACGAGCGGCGGCTCACCTACCGGGCGCTCGAGGAGCGGGTCCGCCGCTTCGCCGCGGCGTTGAGGGACGCCGGCGTCAAGCGCGAGGAGCGGGTGCTGCTCCTCATGCTCGATTCCTGCGACTGGCCGGTCGCCTTTCTCGGCGCGATGCTCGCCGGCGCCGTGCCGGTCGCCGTCAACACGCTGCTGACCGCCGATGACTACGCGTACATGCTCGAGCACGCCCGGGCGCAGGCGGGAATTGTGAGCGGCGCGGTGAAGCCGGCGCTGAAAGCCGCACTGACCAAGTCCGACCACGAGGTGCATAAGGTCGTCGTCTCGCGCCCGACCCAGCCGCTCGAATTCGGCGAGATCGAGTTCGAGGCGTTCCTGGATGGGCACGCGCCGCTCGTCCGCGCCGCCAAGACCCACGCCGACGATCCCGCCTTCTGGCTCTATTCGTCGGGTTCGACCGGCCGGCCGAAGGGAACAGTCCATTCCCACGCCAACCCGTACTGGACCGCCGAGCTTTACGGCAAGGCGATCCTGGATTTACGAGAGGACGACGTGTGCTTCTCGGCGGCGAAGCTGTTCTTCGCCTACGGGCTCGGCAACGCCCTGACCTTTCCGCTCTCCGTGGGCGCTGCCGTTCTGCTCATGGCCGAGCGGCCGACGCCGGACGCGGTGTTCCGGCGCTGGCGCGGCGAGGTCGGCGACGTCAAGCCCACGGTCTTCTACGGCGCGCCGACCGGCTTCGCCGGCATGCTCGCATCGCCCGGCCTGCCCAGGCGCGAGGAGCTCGCCCTCCGCCTCGTCTCGTCAGCGGGCGAGGCATTGCCGGCCGAAATCGGCGAGCGGTTCAAGCGGCATTTCGGCGTCGACATCGTCGACGGCATCGGCTCGACCGAAATGCTGCACATCTTCATCTCCAACCGGCCCGACCGGGTGCGCTACGGCACGACCGGCTGGCCGGTGCCGGGCTATGATATCGAACTGCGCGGCGAGGGCGGCGCCTCCGTCCCGGACGGCGAGCCCGGCGACCTCTACATCCACGGGCCATCGTCCGCGCTGATGTACTGGGGCAACCGCGAGAAGACGCGCGAGACGTTCCAGGGCGGCTGGACCAAGTCCGGCGACAAATACGTCCGCAACGCCGACGGCTCCTTGACCTACGCCGGCCGCACCGACGACATGCTCAAGGTCAGCGGCGTCTACGTCAGCCCGTTCGAGGTCGAGGCGACCATCGTCCAGCACCCCGCTGTGCTGGAGGCCGCGGTGATCGGCGCGCCCGACGCCGAGGGGCTGACCAAGACCAAGGCCTTCGTCGTGCTGAAGGCCGGCGGCGCGGTCGACGAGGCGGAGCTCAAGGCCTTTGTCAAGGAGCGGCTTGCGCCTTACAAATACCCGCGCGCCATCGAGTTCGTCGCCGAATTGCCGAAGACCGCGACCGGCAAGATCCAGCGCTTCCGCCTGAGAGAGATGGAGCGCGCCCGCGCATGACCGAGAAGCCCGTGCCCGTCGCCCCGCGCCCCGCCGCCTCGATCCTGTTGTTGCGCGACGGCCCGGCGGGGCTCGAGACGTTCATGGTCGTGCGCCACCATCAGATCGACTTCGCCTCGGGGGCGCTGGTCTTCCCAGGCGGGCGGATGGAGGCGGCGGACGAGGAGATTGTAGCCGCAATCGCTGATCCCCGGGTCAAGCCCGGGGACGGCGAGCGCCTCGCGCCGTCCGACCCGCTCGCCGCCTTCAAGGTTGCGGCGATCCGCGAGGCGTTCTCGGTCGTCGGGCTCATCTGACCCCGCGCCCGCCATCAGGCGTCCAGAGGGTCGGTCGTCTATCGATGGGCTGGAGCAGGATGACCTTTGAACGAACCGCGGTCATCCCTTCATCCGGCTGCTTGCACGCCCACCCCTGCCCGACCCGCTGGGGTGGCGGAGCGCTTGCCCTCTCTGCACCCGGCGTTGGTCTTGGATGCGGCCCATGCAGTCTTGGCAGCCAACCAGCGCCTGCGGCGCGCCATTATGGATGAAAATGGTGGCGGCGCGGGCCGATTTGTCAGAGTCTTTGCGACGGGCGATCGTGCAAGGCTGACAAAACTGCGGTGGCTTGCGACCCCGATTGGCAGTCCGGCCCGCGCTGCATAGAGGTACCATTCTTTGTCGCCCCCGGGAACGGGGAGCACGCGTGGCAGTGTCTCGACTATACCTGCGGCGTCACGGTCGCCTTCCCCTGGATGGAGGCGAGGATGGAGGTCATCATTGAGCGGTGTTGCGGGGTGGACGTGCATCAGGAGACGGTCGTCGCCTGCGTCTTGATCGGCGCCCCGGGCGAGCGGCCGAGGAAGGAGATCAGGACCTTCCGGACGATGACGCGCGATCTGGAGGCGTTGCGGGACTGGTTGCAAGAGCTTGGGGTGACGCACGTCGGGATGGAGAGCACCGGCGTTTACTGGCGCCCGGTCTATGCCGTCCTCGAGGGGTGTTTCGAGCTGATCGTCGGCAACGCCCGGCACATCCGTAACGTGCCGGGTCGCAAGACCGATGTGAAGGACGCCGAGTGGATCGCCGATCTGGTCCGCCATGGGCTGATCGCCAAGAGTTTCGTCCCACCGGCGCCGCAGCGCGAGTTGCGCGAGTTGCTGCGCTATCGCCGCAAGCTGGTGGAGAGCCAGGCGGCCGAGCGCAACCGGCTCCTGAAGCTCCTGGAGACGGCCAACATCAAGCTGGCCAGCGTCGCCAGCGACGTCTTCGGGGTTTCCGGGCGCGCCATGTTGAAGGCTCTGATCGAGGGCGGCGCCTCGGCCGAGGCGATGGCGGACCTTGCCAGAGGGCAATTGCGCCGTAAGCGGGACGATCTGGTTCTGGCGCTCGAAGGGCGGATGGAGGAGCATCACCGCTTCCTCCTGGCGATGCAACTGCGCCGGCTCGAAGCCATTGAGGCCGACATCGCAGCGCTCGACCTGCGCATTGACGAGCGGCTCGAGCCCTATCGCGCGCCGCACACGCTCCTGATGCAGATTCCGGGCGTCGACTGGGTGGTCGCGGCCGTGCTGATCGCCGAGATCGGCGTCGACATGAGTGTATTCCTGAGCGTCTATCATTTGTCGGCCTGGGCGGGCGTCTGTCCCGGCAACCATGAGAGCGCCGGCAAGCAGAAGAGCGGCCGCGCCCGCAAGGGCAATGTCCATCTGCGCACCATGCTCGTCGGCGCCGCGATTTCCGCGGCGCGAACCAAGGGCAGCTATCTCAAGGACAAGTATCACCGCCTCAAGGCGCGCCGCGGCGCCTTGCGCGCAGCGCTCGCCATCGCTCACAAAATCCTCGTCTCCGCCTATCACATGCTCGCCAAAAACCTGCCCTATCGCGATCTCGGCGAAGCCTATCTCGACCAGATCAGCCAGACCCGAACCGTCGCCAACCTCAAACGGCGTCTCGAGCGCCTCGGCTACAACGTCACCCTCGAACCAAAGGCCGTGCCCGCATGACCCCATATCCACGCTGAAGCCATTTTCGTGGCAGCCTTGCCATCTTATCAAAGACATAAGCGCACAAAACTGTCACAAAATCCTGTTGAGCGTTGGTCATTATACGGAATAGATATGTTAATAATGCGACCGGGTCTCGGGTCAGAGGGCCGTGAGGATACTACCCTTGAACCTAAATCCGGCTCTGGACGGGAGAGGATTTCGCGAACCGCCGGGTGACCGTCAATGCCAGCGGGCTTTTTTGGATCCAATTGCGTGAATCCGCCGGCAATGCGGGCCCTGCGGCTCATTCGCCACGATCCGGCAAACCGGATAGGATCACAACCCAGCTGCCGAACGGTGGAGCAAGGGCCCATGTCGTTCTCAGAGGCGCCCCGCGCAGTCGAGCGGGCCAAGCATTCGGCCACGATCGCCTGGTTGACCGACGGCGCGCGTTCGGCCCCTCAGTCCGGGGACGTGCTTCACGGGCTCTGCGAACGTCTCGCCGGCGCCGGTCTGCCTTTGTGGAGGGTCGCCGTATTCGTGCGCACGTTGCATCCGTTGCTGATGGGGCGGAGTTTCGTCTGGCGGGCGGGACAAGACCTCCAGGTGTCCGAGGCGCCATTCCGGTTCTTGGACGACACGGTGTACCTCACGAGCCCGGTGCAGAGGATCCAACAGACCGGCCTCATGATCCGACGGCGCCTCGCGGACCCGAATTGCCTTGACGATTTTCCGATTCTCAAGGAGCTCCGCGCCGAATCCGTCACCGACTATCTCGGCTTGCCGCTCCACTACACGAACGGCGAGGTCCATGTCGCGACCTTCACCACCCGCGCGGCGGGCGGCTTCACCGCCGAGGAAATCGAAGCCCTTGAAGCCATCGGTCCCCCGCTCGCGCGCGTGGCCGAGGTGCGGGGTTTGCGCCGGACCGCGGTCAGCCTCCTGAACGCCTATGTCGGCCACAAGGCCGGCGAACACATCCTCTCAGGGCGAATCCACCGCGGCGACGTCGAAAGTATCCGAGCGGTAATCTGGCTTTCGGACATGCGCGGCTTCACGCGACGCGCCGATACGATGGCGCCCGTCGCGCTCATCGAGCTCCTGAACCTGTTCTTCGACAATCTCGTGCCGCCGATCGAAGCTCGCGGCGGGGAGGTGCTCAAATTCATGGGCGACGGCCTGCTCGCAATCTTCCGCATAGCGGAGGACGGCGAAGCGGGCGAAGCCTGTGGTCGGGCGCTCGATGCAGCGAGAGAAGCCAAGCGGAATATCGCCGCGCTCGAAGGCGCGGGCGGTGGCGAGACCTTGCGTTTTGGCGTCGCGCTGCACCTCGGCGAAGCGCTCTACGGCAACATCGGCGCGGGCGCGCGCCTCGACTTCACCTGCATCGGCCCCTCGGTCAATCGCGCGGCCCGATTGGAAAAAGTCGCCTCAAAGCTCGGACGCGTCGTCGTGGCGTCTGCCGCCTTCGCCAAGGAGTTGCCCGAGAAGCTCGTTCCCCTGGGCGACTTCGAGCTCTCCGGATTTCGTCAGCCGGAAACCGTGTTCGGGCTCGCCGACGAAGCGCCGTGAGCCTCACACCGCCGCCAGCCCGCCCTTCTCGCGCAGGAAAGCGATCACTTCGTCCACCCCCTGCCCGGTCTTCATGTTGGCCATGACGAGCAGGTCGGAGCGGGTGATGCCGGGGCCGCCTTTGCGCGGAATCTTCTCGCCGCCCGAGACGTCGATGACGTAGGTGGTCGGGTCGGCGAGTTCGGGCGAGAAGGTCGCGGCCAGGTTATCGCCGCCCGATTCGATCAAAATCACGTCGCGGTTAGGGAAGCGTTTGACGTATGGGCTAATTAGCCGCCAAATGGGCACCGAAGCGCAAGCGCCGATAGGCCGAAGGGTAGGGCCTTCTCATGGTTGATATTACCGCGATTGGCGTCGTCTCTACATCGCTAAATACAGCTATAAACATCGCTAAGGCGATGGTGGATATTCGCGACGCGACGCAAGTTCAGGGGAAAGTCTTCGAATTGCAGCGAGCGATCCTCGACGCCCAACAAAGCGTCTTCGCGGCGAACGAAGAACGAACGTCATTACTTCAATTGGTAGACAGGCTCGAAAAAGAAATTGCTGACTTGAAGGCTTGGGAAGCGGAGAAGAACCGTTACGAACTGACAGCTCTTGCGCCAAACGTAATGGCGTACAAACTTAAGAGTTCCGAACGAAACATTGAACCAATCCATTTGCTCTGTGCGAACTGCTTCACGGATAGAAGGAAAGCCTTTCTCATTCAGACCGCCACAACCTCTCATTTTGATCGGCTGAAGTGCGGCCGTTGCGGCAATGAATTGCTGATTTCAAAGGACAGGGGGCCTCCCCGAACGCCGATAAATAGAAGCCCACCGGGGGGCAGCAACAGTTGGATGGGCTGAGGTCAGCGAGCATGACCGCCGGGGACCGCTGACCAAAGGTAGAGTGCCTCACCCCGCCGCCAGCCCGCCCTTCTCGCGCAGGAAAGCGATCACTTCGTCCACCCCCTGCCCGGTCTTCATGTTGGCCATCACGAACGGCCGGCCCTTGCGTTGCGCCTTGGCGTCGCGGGCCATGATGTCGAGGTTGGCGCCGACGTAAGTGGCGAGGTCGGTCTTGTTGATGACGAGCAGGTCCGAGCGGGTGATGCCGGGGCCGCCTTTGCGCGGAATCTTTTCGCCGCCCGAGACGTCGATGACATAAATGGTGAGGTCGGCGAGCTCGGGCGAGAAGGTCGCGGCGAGGTTGTCGCCGCCCGATTCGATCAGGATCACGTCGAGGTTCGGGAAGCGCTTGCGCATGTCGGCTATGGCGGCGAGGTTGATCGAGGCGTCCTCGCGGATGGCGGTGTGCGGACAGCCGCCCGTCTCGACCCCCATGATCCGCTCGGGCGGCAGGGCCCCCGCCTCGACCAGGATGCGCGCGTCCTCCTTGGTGTAGATGTCGTTGGTGATCGCTGCGATGTCGAGTTCGTCGCGCAGCCGCTTGCAAAGCTGCTCCATCAGCGCCGTTTTGCCGGACCCGACGGGGCCGCCGACGCCGACGCGGAGGGGGAGCTTTTGAGAGATCATGGGGGTTTCCTTGCGTTTCAGCGGCGTACCTCATCTGGAGGCGCCCGCCACCCTCGGGTCAAGCCCGACGGCCCGCTCTTTCCCCAGAGGGAACCCGATCGGAAACGTCGTAAATGGGCGGGAAGCGGGCATAGGCCGAACGGCGAGAACGGGCGGGATAGCGGGCGTACAAACTTGAGCCTGTAGGCGCGGAGTCCGCCCGGAGCACGCATTCGCAGTAGTGCTAACGGGCGGTAGCGAAGGGCGGCGCGCGCCTACAAGGTTCGCCTTGGGAGGGACGGGTTCCGCGCGAAAGCCCGCCTTCCGTTGAAGGCCGAATTGGTTTTACTTTCGGACGGGTTGAAAGAAGAATGACTGATCAATTGCTCTTGCGTCGGAGCTAAGCTAACAGCGAAACCGCATGACGCTGTATTATTGTGCCCGACGAGAGGTCAACGCCCATGAGCGGAGCCCGGAAGCTTGCAGCCATCCTCGCAGTCGATATCGCGGGGTATTCGCTGCTCATGGGCGAGGACGAGGTGGGGACGGCAACGGCCGTGCTCGAGCGACGCGAGGCGGCGGCGCCGATCGTGCGTGCCTTTGGCGGAAGGCTAGTCGACACGGCGGGCGACGGCGAGCTGCTCGAATTCCAATCCATCGTCGCAGCCGTTGAGTGTGCGATCCTGATGCAGAAGACGATGGCCGAGCGCAACGAGGCGCTGCCGGAGGCGAAACGCATTGTCTACCGCATTGGCGTCAATCTCGGCGATGTGCTGATCGTGGGCGACCACATTCTCGGCGACGGCGTGAACGTTGCGGCGCGGCTCGAAGGTATCTGCGAGCCAGGTGGCGTGTGCACTTCGGGCTCGGCCTACGAACATATCCAGGGGCGGGTTTCCGCAGATTTCACCGATCTTGGTGAGCAAAGTCTCAAGAACATTGCGAGGCGCGTGCGCGCCTATGCGTTGTCGCCGGCGGCGGTCACGGAAGCAAGAGTTGAGGAGCCCGAGCCCGCAAGCGGCTCCTCATCCTTTGCGCCGGTTTCCGTGCGCGGTGAGCCGCCGAGGCTCTCCATTGTCGTCCTGCCCTTCGCCAACATCGGCGGCGACCCCGAGCAGGACTATTTCGTCGATGGAGTGACCAACAGCCTGACTACGGACCTTTCTCGGATGAGAAGCGCCTTCGTAATCGCTCGCAGCACTGCCTTCACATTCAAGGGCAGGCCGATCGACGTGAGGGCGATCGGACGCGAGCTGAACGTTCGCTATGCATTGGAGGGGAGCGTCCAGCGTCGCGGCGATCGAATGCGGGTGAACGTCCAACTCGTCGAGACGGAGAACGGCAGTCATCTTTGGTCGGAGCGGTTCGACAAGCCGGTGGCCGACTTCTTCGACATGCAGGATGAAATTGTAGCCCGGCTCGCCAATCAGCTCAGCACGGAGCTCATTCGCGCCGAAGCGACCCGTTCGGAGAAGGCGGCAAGTCCCAACTCTTTCGACCTCGTCTTGCAGGGCCTGTCCTGGATGTACAAGGAGCGAACGCTCGAGAACCTGGCGCGGGCGCGCAGTTTCTTTGGTCGGGTGCTTCGGCGCGATCCTGACAACGTCGGCGCGATGATCCCGATGGCGTACGTCGACTTCCTCGTTGCAACGACTTTTCGCCCCGACGACATCCATTCGCGTCTCGCCGCCGCGGAGGCCGCCGCGACGAAGGCGCTGTCGCTCGCCCCCGACAATGCCCGCGCTCACGAGTGCCTGGGCGCCATCTTCAGCGCCACCAGGCGCGGCGAGCAGGCCATCGCTCAATGTGGCAGGGCGCTGGCTATCGATCCAAACTCGGCCAACGCTCACTCGACCATAGGCTGGTCCAAAGCGATTACCGGCCGAGCCGAGGAGACCGAGGCTCACGTCCTGGAGGCCTTCCGGCTCAGCCCCCGCGATATGGGAGCGTCCGCCTGGATGTTTATCGCCGGCGCCGCAAAGAGCCTTCTCGGTCGGCATGAGGAAGCCGTCGCCCGGTTCCGGCGATCCGTCGAGGCCAACCGGACCAACCCGTCCGTCCACGTCCATCTTGCGGCGTCGCTCGCGCTCCTTGGCCGCATCGAGGAGGCGCGGAAGGCTGCGGCGGCGGGGCTCGCGATCGATCCGAAGTTCACGATCGCGCGGTTCCAGGCCTTCCCGTTCGGCGAAGATCCAACCTACCTCGCGGGACGTAACTTGATCGTCGACGGCATGCGTATGGCCGGTTTGCCAGAAGGCGCTATGAAGACGAGTTGAGTTGAGCCTCCTCGTTGAAATTGGGGGTGCCGGGGGTCCGGCCGAAGACCGCTTTCTCATACTCAGCGTCGGCACACAGGACGAATCATGAATGGCGGCAACGGGTCGAAGCGGCGCGTTGCGAGCCTAGTTCGGGAACGGCAGGTCCTGGCGCGTCTGTCGCCTTCCGCCTACGACAGCTTACTGACGTTCTCCGCCCCTACCGGGCTGGATCGGCAAGGTCCGCACCGGGTCGACTCCGGCCGTCCATCGACCGGACTTGCTGCGTATCAAAGAGGCCCGATTGCCGTCATGCTGCTCGGAGCCCGCGATCGGCGCCAGCCAGCGCTCGCGCCGGCCTACCCACAGCTCATAAGCGGGAGCGAGGCCAGAGGGCGCATCATCAAGCGCGCCGACTCGAACCTCGATTTCGTTGGCGCCATCAACAATTCCAAACACAGAAGACCCACACCCGGGGCAAAAATGACGATGGTCGGTCGATAGCCTCCAGCTTCGGGTCTCACCCGTGACCGATGCATCGTCCGAGCGCCAGACGGCGAACAGGTTGCCGAGGGATCCCGTTTCTTTTCGGCAAACTTGGCAGTGACAGAGGCCAACGCGCACCGGCTCTCCCGCGACCTGAAACCTGACTTGAGCGCAGTTGCAGCCGCCCGTTCGCATGTCCATTGGATATCCTCGCTGATGATGCCGCTCGGCCCGACGAATCCGAATGGGCGGAGTTCAAACGCGGTCTACATGGCGCCCATCGGCCTGACCGCCATCACTTCAATCGAGGCCTGCGGAATCCGCAGATGCGGATGATTTTCGAACGCCTTGGCCGCGGCCTCATGCGAATCCGCTTCGACGAACGCGACAAGCATGATTTCGTTCCTGGCGTCCGCGACGCCGCTCGGTGTGATGCGCTTTGTCGCGCCGCCCGCTTCGGTGCTCAGAACCATACTTGCGTGGTCGCTCATCCATTGCATCCAATCGGCGCGCATCTTCTGCTCCGCCGGTTGTCGAGTGGCGGGATCGGTGTTCCTCCACTCGTCAATGACGGCGGTCGGAACCAGATAAAGAACGAGAAACTTCTGGCGTACAGAGTCGGTCATGCCGTCCCCTCCTCGCTGTTCCTGAACTTCGATCCTACACCGAACTTGCCCAGTTGGGGTCTTGTTCCTCGCTTTGCGCCGAGCTTCGTTGAAACGCCTTACGACGTAAACAGCCGCGAATACTGCGTCTCGTGGCGCATTGAGGCAATGTCGGCGCGGAAGGCGCAGGAGCCGAGGTCGGCAAGCGTCGAGCCCGCCGCATCGCGGGCGAGCGCGCGGATGCGTGGGATCAGCGTCGCCTGAATCTTCTGGCCGTCGGTCTGGCCGATCGACCCGAGGCGCACCACAGCGGAGACCGCCGCCGCGACCTGCGCGAGAATGAACGCCTGAAGGCTCGCCTCGAGCGGCAGGCCGTGACCGGCGTTAAGTTCGTCGACGCTTCGGTGACGCATCGGGCTTGGCGCACGCCTGCCGCTGGTGCAAGTTGTCGACGGAACAGGCAGCCGTACGGCGGGCGTCGGTTCGATGCTGTTATTGCCGAAGGGGGAGAGACCCGATGTCGCCTTTCGGAAGAATTGCCTTAGCGTTGCTCCTGGCGGCGGCGCCGTTTCCGGCCGCCCTTGCTCTCGACAACCCGCCCGCAGCTGCTTCTCAAGAGCTTGTGCCCTTCGCATCGGAGGAAGGACTTGCGCGTCTGGCTCGCTCCGGTGCCAAGGTCGGTTTTCCCGTGCTGGCCAATGAATACGAGGAGGAGTGGAACGGCGCTTTCTGCGGCCCCGCATCGGCGGCGATGGTGCTGAACGCAATCCGACGCGGAGGCGAGCTGCCGACCGACAGCAGTCGCCTCCGCGCCGATGACCTCAAATACCTGCCCCCGGGCGTCGACCCGACCATCCCGCGCTACACGCAGGACAATGTCATCGTCAAAGGCCAGAAGACGCGCGCGCAGGTTTTCGGGGAGCCGGTGACCATCAACGGAAAGCAGGTCCACGACTTCGGCTATCAGGTCCGGCAGCTCGACGAGATGCTGAGGGCGAACGGCCTGTCCACCAAGTTGGTCATTGTCGACGACACCATGTCCGAGGAGAACATTCGCGACGATCTGATCGAGACCCTCAAGCATCCCGGCCATTACGTCATCGTCAATTACCTGCGCGGGGCGGTGGGCCAGCACGGCCCCGCCCATATTTCGCCGCTCGGCGCATACGACGCTGGATCCAACTCGCTCCTCATTCTCGACGTCAATCCATCACGCGCAGGATGGGTATGGATGCCGACAACGAGCCTTATCAAGGGCATGCGTACATTCGATACCGTCGAGAACCGCGGCTATATCCTCATCAGCTCGCCATGAGAGCGGAAGTCGAATGAGGCCCGTTATTCGGACGGGCGATGCGCGGCGGCGCTGAGTTCCGGCTTGGAGGCATATTCGGAACCCGCGCCCGTCAACCTCTCGACCAGGAACGCCCCGCGTGACGGTCACGACCTGAAGAGCCGCGAATATTGCGTCTCGTGCCGCATTGCGGCGATGTCGGCGCGGAAGGCGCAGGAGCCGAGGTCGGCAAGCGTCGAGCCTGCCGCCTCGCGGGCGAGCGCGCGGATGCGCGGGATGAGGGTCGCCTGAATCTTCTGGCCATCGGTCTGGCCGATCGGCCCGAGGCGCACCACGGCGGAGACCGCCGCCGCGACCTGGGCGAGGATGAAGGCCTGAAGGCTCGCCTCGAGCGGCAGGCCGTGGCCGGCGGCGGCCGCGGCGACCGCGACCGGATAGGCGACGCGCTCGGCCTCGGCGAGCGCGCGCAACGGCGCGCAATCCCACGCGGCGCGGGCGGCGGCGACGAAGGCCGCTCCCTGCGCCGTCGTCTCCAGCCGCCGCTCGGCGGAGTTGGCGAGCGCGACGGCGAGTTCGTTGGCTTCGGCAAGGGCCGCCCAGTCCTCCGTCTCGGCCGCGCGAAAACTCTCGGCGAACAGGATCGCGTCGGCGTGCGGCGCGCCAAAAGTCAGACAGTCGACCAACCAGCCGCCGAGCGAGCGCGCGTCATGCACGTCGCCCGCCTCCACTGCCCATTCGAGCCCCTGCGAGTAAGCGAACGAGCCGACCGGAAAGGCCGGCGACAGCCACAGCATGAGCGGCAGCAGCGCCGCCTCGGCGTCGGGCATGGATCAGCCGCGTGGGGCGCGAGTTGGTCCCTTCTCCCCGCTCGCGGGGAGAAGGTTAGGATGAGGGGCGCGGGAGAGTGCGCGCCGCGGCCAATCGCCAAAGCCCCTCACCCCTGCCCTCTCCCCGCGAGCGGGGCTAGCGTGCGCACACATTCGATTCGCGGACGAGTCAAACACATTTTTTGCAAACATCGCTTGATCGTTGAGAATCATGTGTGATTCTGTATCGGCCGGCCCTTTGTTTGGAGAGGATCGGCGATGACAGACGTGAACATTGGCTTCTTCGGCGACGTGCGCCTTGAAAAAAGGGGCGCCTGGCGGTGGAGCGCATGTGCGCGCGCATTAGCGCGGGCTTTCGCCAACTGTGCGACAGCCGGGCGGAGAAGGTTGGTCTGACGCGGTTTTTCCGCAATCCGAGAGTGACGGTGGAAGAAATTCTGCGCGGCGCGGCGGAGCGGACGGGAACCGCCGCGGCGGGACGGCACGTCCTGTTGATCCAGGATACGAGCGAAATCAACTATGAAGCCAAAGCCAAGCGCAAGCGTGGCCTTGGCCGCGTCGGCAACAGCAAGGACGTCGGCCTGTTCGTCCATCCGGCGCTGGCGGTCGACGCCGCCGACGGCGGCGTCCTGGGGCTCGCGGGGGCGACGATCTGGCGGCGAACGCGGATCAAGGAGGACGACTACCAGAGCCTGCCGATCGAGGAGAAGGAGAGCAACAAGTGGCTCGCCACGCCCCTGGCGGCGAAGCGGTTCCTGAACTCGGCGACGATGATCACCGAGATCTCCGATCGGGAGGCCGACATCTACGAGCATTTCGCCCGCGTGCCCGATGGGCGAACGCATGTCCTGGTTCGCGCCGTGCGCGATCGGGCGCTCATCGAGGCGGGCGAGCGGCTGCTGTCGAAGATCGCCGCCGCGCCGGAAGCGGGCCGTCTGAGCTTCGATCTGCCCGGCCGGCCCGGACGGACGGCCCGGAAGGTCACGCTGGCGGTGCGTTTCTGTCCGGTCGTCCTGCGTCGTCCCGAGCGCGGCGCCGACCGGCGGGATCCGCCCGGCGTCGCGCTCAATCTCGTCGAGGCGCGCGAAATCGACCCGCCGCCCTCCGAGGAGCCGATCGTCTGGCGCCTGTTGACGACGCATGGCGTGAGCACGCTTGCCCAAGCGGCGTGGATTATCGAGCTCTATCGCTATCGCTGGATCATCGAGCAGCTCTTCCGCACCCTCAAGTCGCAGGGCTTCGACCTCGAAGACAGCCTCTTGCGCGACGGCGACGCGCTCGAACGCCTGGCGGCGACCGCGCTGATCGCCGCCGCGAGCGTCATGCAACTGGTCCAGGGACGGGACGAGGCGGGCGCGGCTTTCCCGGCCGCGCGCGTCTTCGAACCCGACGAAATCGCCGTTCTGGAGGCGCTGGCCGGCAAATTCGAAGGCAAGACCCAGAAGCAGAAGAACCCGCACCCCAGACGCAGCCTGGCTTGGGCGGCCTGGTGCATCGCCCGCCTCGGCGGCTGGACCGGCTACGCCAAAGAGCGTTCGCCAGGCCCTATCACCTTCGTCCACGGCCTGCGCCGCTTCCACGCCATCGCAGAAGGCTTCAATCTCGCCGCCGCCACCTCGCCTGCCCCACTTGACAGCTGAGCAAATCAAATGTGTGCGCACGCTAGCCCCGCGAGCGGGGAGAGGGGGCCGGTTCGCGCGAAACATGCTCCAGTCAGTGGCTGTGACCATGCCCGGGACCGCGGTCGTGATGATGCTCCGGGTGATCGCAGGCGCCGTGATCGTGGTCGTGGCCATGATCCGCGTGTTCGTCACCATGTCGATGATCGTCGCCATGATGGGCATGCTCGTGCCCGTGATCGCCATGCTCGCGCCCGTGGGCGCGCGCCTCCGCCTGAACGTAGGCGCCGCCTTCCGGATTGAACGGCGCCTCGACCGGAACGACGCGGGCGCCGAGGGCCTTGACCATGTCCTCGATCACCGGGTCGCGGCGGACGCGCAGCGCCTTTGCGGTCATCTCGGTCTCGAGATGCCGGTTGCCGAGGTGCCAGGCGACGCGCATGAGCGCGAGCGTGTCGGCGGCGCGGATTTCAGCGAGCGGTTCCGGCGACGCGACCACCTCGACAATCCGCCCGTCCTCGAGCCTCAGACCGTCGCCGCCGCGCAGCATTGCGGCCTCCGGCAGGTCGAGGAGAAAGGCGAGGCCGCCGACGCCGGTCATGACGAAGCGGCGGCGATAGCGCTCGTCGAATTCGAGCACCACGCTATCGATCGGCGTCCCGGTCCAGTCGCCCGCCGGGAGTACCTTGTCCGCCCGCAGCATCTGCGCTCCTTTGTTTCGCGCTTCCCCTCGCCAGCGTGGACGAGGCGAAATGAAAACGCCAGCCGGCCTGTAAGCCGGGTTCTGTATGGCCGGGGCTTTCGCCCCGACGTGACGGCCATTCCTCTGGGACGCCCGTCGCCGGGCGCCTCAAGCAACCAACCCGAGCGACCGGGCCTACGGAAAGGCCCCGCGGGCGAACCCGCGCATCGCTCCTATTCGGTTTTGCTCCCGGCGGGGCTTGCCATGCCGCCGACGTTGCCGCCTGCGCGGTGCGCTCTTACCGCACCCTTTCACCCTTGCCCGAGCGGGCCTTGCGGCCGCGCTGAAGGCGGTTTGCTTTCTGTGGCGCTTTCCCTGGGGTCGCCCCCGCCGGACGTTATCCGGCGCCGTATCCGTATGGAGCCCGGACTTTCCTCCGCCCAAGGGCGGCGGCCGTCCGGCCGACTGGCGGGATGGGCATAGAAGCGGCCGACGCCGGCGGTCAAGGAAAAAGGGCGCTCCCCCGCCATGGCGGCGCCGAGGGAGGCGCGAGCGACGGCGGCCGCGAGCGCATGATGACATTGGGTCGCGTCGTCTTACCCTCACCCTGCCGCTTCGCGGCTTCCCTCTCCCGGTGGGGCTAGCGTGCGCACACATTTGATTTGCTCAGCTGTCAAGTGGGGCAGGCGAGGTGGCGGCGGCGAGATTGAAGCCTTCTGCGATGGCGTGGAAGCGGCGCAGGCCGTGGACGAAGGTGATAGGGCCTGGCGAACGCTCTTTGGCGTAGCCGGTCCAGCCGCCGAGGCGGGCGATGCACCAGGCCGCCCAAGCCAGGCTGCGTCTGGGGTGCGGGTTCTTCTGCTTCTGGGTCTTGCCTTCGAATTTGCCGGCCAGCGCCTCCAGAACGGCGATTTCGTCGGGTTCGAAGACGCGCGCGGCCGGGAAAGCCGCGCCCGCCTCGTCCCGTCCCTGGACCAGTTGCATGACGCTCGCGGCGGCGATCAGCGCGGTCGCCGCCAGGCGTTCGAGCGCGTCGCCGTCGCGCAAGAGGCTGTCTTCGAGGTCGAAGCCCTGCGACTTGAGGGTGCGGAAGAGCTGCTCGATGATCCAGCGATAGCGATAGAGCTCGATAATCCACGCCGCTTGGGCAAGCGTGCTCACGCCATGCGTCGTCAACAGGCGCCAGACGATCGGCTCCTCGGAGGGCGGCGGGTCGATTTCGCGCGCCTCGACGAGATTGAGCGCGACGCCGGGCGGATCCCGCCGGTCGGCGCCGCGCTCGGGACGACGCAGGACGACCGGACAGAAACGCACCGCCAGCGTGACCTTCCGGGCCGTCCGTCCGGGCCGGCCGGGCAGATCGAAGCTCAGACGGCCCGCTTCCGGCGCGGCGGCGATCTTCGACAGCAGCCGCTCGCCCGCCTCGATGAGCGCCCGATCGCGCACGGCGCGAACCAGGACATGCGTTCGCCCATCGGGCACGCGGGCGAAATGCTCGTAGATGTCGGCCTCCCGATCGGAGATCTCGGTGATCATCGTCGCCGAGTTCAGGAACCGCTTCGCCGCCAGGGGCGTGGCGAGCCACTTGTTGCTCTCCTTCTCCTCGATCGGCAGGCTCTGGTAGTCGTCCTCCTTGATCCGCGTTCGCCGCCAGATCGTCGCCCCCGCGAGCCCCAGGACGCCGCCGTCGGCGGCGTCGACCGCCAGCGCCGGATGGACGAACAGGCCGACGTCCTTGCTGTTGCCGACGCGGCCAAGGCCACGCTTGCGCTTGGCTTTGGCTTCATAGTTGATTTCGCTCGTATCCTGGATCAACAGGACGTGCCGTCCCGCCGCGGCGGTTCCCGTCCGCTCCGCCGCGCCGCGCAGAATTTCTTCCACCGTCACTCTCGGATTGCGGAAAAACCGCGTCAGACCAACCTTCTCCGCCCGGCTGTCGCACAGTTGGCGAAAGCCCGCGCTAATGCGCGCGCACATGCGCTCCACCGCCAGGCGCCCCTTTTTTCAAGGCGCACGTCGCCGAAGAAGCCAATGTTCACGTCTGTCATCGCCGATCCTCTCCAAACAAAGGGCCGGCCGATACAGAATCACACATGATTCTCAACGATCAAGCGATGTTTGCAAAAAATGTGTTTGACTTGTCCGCGAATCGAATGTGTGCGCACGCTAGCCCGGTGGGGAGAGGGGCGACCCCCTTCCCCTTTCGGGGGAAGGTGGCCCGAAGGGCCGGATGAGGGCTTTCGGCGCGATTCGTTCAGAATTCATCATGCTCCAAGCGGTCGCCGGCGGTATCGGTCCTACGGGCAGGCGTCCCAGAAGCCCTGAGTCCGGCTCGGGTCGGTATAGTACCAGCAGAGGCCCGGCTGGGGCGGCGGCGGCGCCCAGGATGCGGCGACCGCGGCGGTGACGAAGCCGATCGCCGCGCCGGCGGCGATCGCCCCGCCCGGAGCCCAGCGATACCAGCCCGGCCGGCCGACCCAGCCCACGCGCGGGCCGACGACGACCCCGCCCGCGCGATAGCCGCCGCCATGATAGCCGTAGCCCGGATGAACGCCCGGCCCGTAGCCAGGATGAACGCCCGGCCGGTAGCCGGGATGAACGCCAGGCCGGTAGCCGGGGTGACCGTGCGCGACGGGATGGCGGTACTGGACCGTCTGGACCGCGCCGTCGTTGATATGCGCGCCAGGGGCCGGGCCGCCGACCAGTTCCAGCGCCTGCGTTTGAAGCGGCCACGACATGAGCGCAGCGATGGCGGCGGCTTTGGCGAGTTGCGACGAAATCATCTTTTCCCCTCCGCTGGGAGCGCCGGCCTCTCGCGCCGCCGATTCGGGACGGCCGGCCGGCCGGCCGCATCCTGCCTCAGCCCGGCGGAAAAGAAAAACCGGCGAATTGAACCCAATCCTCGCGACCGACCGAAGGCGTACGCCGCCGCTCGCCATTCGGCGGCCGAATCCGCGCCCTGTAGACGCGGTCGATGACCGCGTCAGCCGCGATCAGCGATCGCGGTTACAGTCGGACCCCGCCTTCACCATGTCGACGAGAGCCAAGCCAGCGCCGCTGGCGCGCCTCGCCAACCAAAAAGAGCACGAGATACGGGCCGGAGAGAGCGTCGGCGAGGCCCACGAACACGTCGACGACGACAAGCGCGATGAAGAAAGACGAGCGGTCGGCGCCGGTTGTCAAAGCGACCTCGTTGCGGCGGCGGAGCGCGCGTAACAAGCGACATGCGGGGAGGTCGCCAAAGGACGGATCGACCGTGTGGCGCGATCGAGGAGGATTCGGCGGCGTTGCGGCAGGCCTAGTCGAGGCGGGGCGGCGAAGTCAACGCGGCCGGTTGAGGCTCACGCATTCGTGGTCGCCTTGAGCAACGCCACAATACAATGGCTTTCAGTCAAAATCTTTCCGCCTCAAGGCGAACGCGCTGGGCCGGGCAGTACGATTTGGGGCAGCTTCGGCCTTCGTCTCGCGGCTCGCCTATCCTTGAGCGGCGCGGCGCGTTGCGTCACATGTCCGACATCTGTCGGACATGTGACGCCGGTAAGCTTTCGCCGCTTAACGATTGTAGCGGAGTTCCTTCCCATGAAGATCCTTCGAGTCGCCAGCGTCGCAGTCGCCGCCAGTCTCTCCGTGTCCGCATTCCCCGCCGCCGAGGCGATCGCCTCAACCTTCGATTGGACGATTACCGGCCCGGCCGCGGACCTCGGCGGCGTTCCGCTGCCCGGACACGGCGTTCTCACAGCAACGCCGGACGGCGGCGGGGCCTATTCGCTCGATACGATTTCCGGCGAGGTGGGAGGCTTCACGATCACCGGACCGACGTCGTTCTTTGGAAGCGACAACATCCTGTACCCCGATGGTCTGACGTACATCAGCACAAACGGCATCGCCTTCACGACGACGGGTCCGACGGTCAACATCTTCAGCTTCTATTCGCAAGTCACTCCGCCGTCCGGGAACGCCTATGGCGAGTATGCGGGAAGCGCCGGCTTCGGCGTCGGAACTTTCACGCTGCTGGCCGTTCCTGAACCCTCGACATGGGCGTTGACCCTGATCGGTTTCGCCTCGCTCGGCCTCGCCGTTGGCGCGAAAGCCTCTCGCCTGGCGCCGGCAACGTAGCGGACTCCTTTGCGCCACGACGAGATTGCGCGTCTTGTCGCGACGCCGCGCTCCTGCGGCGTCGCGAACCTGCGCGTCGATTTGCAACGGGACAAGCTCAAGACGAGGCGCGATAGGGCGGCGGGTCGAGTTCGACAAGGATGATTCCGCGCCTATCCGGTCAACGCAAACACCCGCTACATATAGACTGTCCGGCGCCCAGCGTGGCGCCGTCTGATGGGCCATTCACGACCCGGAAGCAGGCATCGACCAAGGCGCCGGCAGAAGACCGCAAAGAGCGGATCGCGATCAGTCGAAGCCGACGCCCGGGGCGACCGCAAAGCGCGAATTCCGGCCATTCATCGTCGGCTCCGCAAAGGCGCCATATCCGACCCTTTGCTACCGGTCCTCGTCCGTCCCGGTACATGACGAGAGCGCCAGGAACGGAGATTCTCGAATGAGAAGGAGTGTCGGGACGTCAGCGCCCAACATGTGCTCTCTGCGTATACGCTCAGCCGCGCCATGAGGTCCTGCGGCAATCCGACGTCTCCTTCGTCTCGGGCCCCGGACCTGCTCGTACGGACACCACCCTTTTCGTGGGCTTACCATCTATTGGCATATACCCAGCTCATAACATCTCCTTTGGGTACGATCTGGCCGTTAGGCCCTTCGAGGCGGTATAATTGGAAACCGTATTTGTGATAGAGGTCTCGCGCCTGCCGAAGAGCGGCCTCCTTGCTTGGATGATTGGCCCGAGAAGACCGATCCTGATCGAAGTGGTCTCTATAGAGGACCTTCCAGTTAGACATTCGACAATCCTCCCATATGTTGCAGGCGCCGCCGGCGGCTGCTTGTTGGTACTGGATATTTGCCGCGATAGAATTCATGCGGGCAGGGCGCGCCCGGTCCGTCGCGGGCCGGATCTTCAAGGGGATGCCGTACGCGAGCCGAACGCGACAGTTTCCGTTTAGCCGAGGAATTAACATACGTCATCTGGTTTTTATCTGTGGGCGGAAAAGCCGACTGGTGAGCGACATCATCCGTCCGTGCTGAACCCACGACCGTCGCGTGCGTCGCGACGGACTCGCCGCGGCCATTGGGCTTGGCGTTCATGGCGTCGATGTCGGCCCAGAACCTGCGCATTTTCGGCGCGATCTCTTGGCGGAAGCGCGAGCCGTTGAACACCCCGTAATGGCCGACCTTCCGTTGCAGGTGGTGCAGCTTCTTCGCCTCCGGAATGTTCACGCAAAGGTCGTGCGCTGCAGAACACTGGCCGACCCCCGCAATGTCGTCGTTCTCGCCCTCGATTGTCATCAGGCCGCATCGGCGGATCGCGCTCGGGTCGACGAGCTGACCGCGGTGCTTCATCTCGCCCTTCGGCAGCGCGTGACGGACGAACACGGTCTCGATCGTCTGCATGTAAAAGGCGGCGTCCATATCCATCACCGCTAGGTACTCGTCGTAGAACTCGCGGTGTTTTTCGGCCGAATCTCCGTCGCCTGCGATCAGATGGTTGAACATGTCGAGGTGGGCGTTGACGTGGCGGTCGAGATTCATCGCCATGAAGCCGGAAAGCTGCAGGAAGCCCGGATAGACCTGCCGGCCCAACCCCGGGTAGGGGAAGGGCACCGGATGCAGGACATTTCGGCGGAACCAATCGACGCCGCGTCGCTCGGCAAGCTTGTTGACCTCGGTGGGGCTGCGGCGGGTGTCGATCGGGCCGCCCATGAGAGTCATGCTGGCAGGAACGTTCGGGTCGCCGTTGGCCTCCATGATCGCCACCGCCGCGAGCAGCGGCGCCGCCGGCTGGCAAACGGCGAGGGCATGGACGCCCGGCCCGAGGTGATGGAGCATCAGCCGCAGATAGTCGATGTAGTCGTCGAGATCGAACGTTCCCAGCGCAAGCGGAACGAGCCGCGCGTCCGTCCAGTCCGTGATGTAGACGTCGCAGTG
Organism: uncultured Alphaproteobacteria bacterium; assembly: GCA_963822215.1. Lineage (GTDB taxonomy): Bacteria > Pseudomonadota > Alphaproteobacteria > Rhizobiales > Beijerinckiaceae > Roseiarcus. The sequence continues at coordinate 3,154 of CAWGGX010000009.1, read as the reverse complement.
AGGCAGAAACTCCTCGACCGTTCCGCGCAGCAGCGTCGCGTGGTGGCCGGACATCGGCGCGACAATCAAGAGCTTCGGCTGATCCTCGGGTGCAGGGAAGTCGGGTCGGACAAAGCGCAGAAGATTGCAGAACGGCCTGCTCCAGACGACGTCCTCCAGCACCGGATAAACAACACTGTTGATGTTGATCTCGTCGAGGCCGAAGATTGGCTTGCCGTAGCGGCGGGTCATCCGCTCGAACAGCTCCGCCGCCGCCGAGACGTTCTTGCCGACGCTCGTGTTCGACAAGAGATTCCACGGATTACGGAACATGAAGTGGGCCGCGTCCGTCACTGCACGCGCCGGAGCGAGCGCCGCATGAGCCATTTCGTACATCTGATAAGAATAACTCTGGAACATTGCGGTCTTTCCGACTTTCGGCGCCGAAGCGGCGTTGGAGACTAGGGTTGTAAGGTCGACAGACTAAATTCCACAGAAGATCGAGTGGCGATGTTGTTCCTGACGTCGACCACCCCGGGCACGCGACGGGCGATCGCCTCCGCGCACGACTTCTGATAGGCCCAGTCGACGACCCCGCGTAGCGTCACGACCCCGCCGTTTACTTCCGCCATGATCTTGTGACGAGGAACCGCAAGAGACCAGTGAAGGGCGTTTGCGACTTCGGCACAGATATCGGCCATTTCGCGCTCCTTGATTTCTGTTCCGCTCAGAAGAGCTTGTGGTCTGATCCCTTATGACGGCTAACAGTGTTTCCGTGCGTCCCGGTCCAACGCCGCTGCGCCAAAGAGACGCATAGAAGTCTAGCGTCGGCGGCGTATCTTCTGCTTCAGGAGAATTGTGCAGAATTGTGTGTGCGCCGCCGCCTGTCGATCCGTCGCGCAGGAGGTCTGTGATCCTGACTGCAAATCGGATGGCCGGGTGTAGAGATTTACACTCTGCTGGGGTCGGGTCCCCAGCCGCCGCGGGCGGCAGCGAGAAATCCGGAGGGCGGCAATTGTCGCGCCCAAGAACAGTTCTCGTCGTGGACGACGATCCCAGGGTGCGGAGCATCCTTCGGCACGCTCTTGAATTGGAGGGATTTTCCGTTCTGGAGGCGGCCACGGACCATGAGGCGCTCGACCTGTTCAGCAAGGCTGAGGTCGATCTCGTGACTCTTGACCTGAAGCTCGGTCAAGCTGACGGCCTGCAATTGGCGAGGGAAATGAGAGCAATTAGCGATGTGCCGCTTATTATGATTACTGGGAAGCACAGCGAAATCGCCAGGATCGTCGGGCTTGAGCATGGCGCTGATGATTACATCGTCAAACCATTCAACATGCGGGAAACAATGCTGCGAATACGGAATGTGCTCAAGCGCTACGAAGCCCCGCTCGTCCAGCCCGAGCGCAGCGCGGGCGCCTTGGCCCGGCGCGTTTGCGCCTTCGACGGCTGCGTTCTCGACCTCGTCAAACGGGAACTGCGGTCGAGCGACGGCGACGTGATCGATCTGACCGACGTCGAATTCCGGCTGCTGACCGTTTTCGTCGAAAACCCTGGACGAGTGCTCTCCCGCGACGAGCTCGCGCGGACGGTTCAGGGGCGTCACTGGTCGCCCCTCGATCGCACGGTCGATGGACACGTGGCCCGGCTCCGCCGCAAGCTCGAAGCGGCAGCCGACGAGCCGAGGATCATCAAGAGTGTGCGAACGGTCGGCTATGTCTTCACAGTCGACGTCTCCTCACGATGAGGGCAGGCCCGACAATCCCTGCGAGAGAGCCGACGCGAGGTCTGAATTGGTGAAAGGTTTCGGGCGCCGGCCCTTTGCAACGGTGGGCCTGCGGCCGGGGCCGGCGCTCGAAAGCCTCCCAAGGAGGAAACCGCGGGGAGGTAAGGGGGACCGTTTGGCGATCGCGCCTATGGGGATTTGAGGATCGCGGACGGCTGACGAGCGAGGCGTTTGCAGCGGGCCGCGCTCAGAGTTTTCAGCGGAAGGGACGACGGCGGCTGTTTTCGATGGCGACGATGCGCCGGAGCGAGGCGTTGGCTTCGGTCGCAGGAGGACTGGCGACCTCGCGCGGGCGTCGCGCTCGTGTTCCGGCGCGCGGCTGGAGGCGGAGGCGATCGACGGTGCGAGGCGGGATGCATGGCGATGGTCATGAGGTGTCGATCCTGATCCGGCTCGGGGATGGCGATCGCGCGGGGCGGGGGCCGCCGAACGTCTCGACGACGATCATCCGGCCGCCGCAACACGGGCAGCGGCGCGCAGGGGAAAGGTCATCGGCCTGACTGTCGGCCCCGGCGCACGAGGGCTGGGGCGCATTGTCCGTCGCGGCGAGCAGTTGTCGGGCGCGCTCGATGTTGTCCGCGCGAACCGCGCCGGCGAAGAGGCCGTAGTGTCGGATGCGGTGGAAGCCGCTCGGCAGGACGTGCAGGAGAAAGCGGCGGATGTAGCGTCAGGGTAAGCCCTGGAAAGGAGGATGAACACGTGATCTGAAACCTTTCAATGCGATCCAGAGGGTTCAACTCCCTCCCGGCAAAGGCGAGCCAGCCAGCCGGAAGTGAGCCTTGCCGGGCTGACGGCAACGTCAGTCTGGAAGCGTAGGCAGCAGGTGCCGAAGCCGCGCATTAGCCTCGAAATGCTTTTCTTGTTGGAGCCTTCGCTGTCATTCGAGCGGGGGCAGCATCGACGAGACCGCCAATGGCCATGGGCTCGTCGGTCCGACCGGGGTCTTGGAGCGGGGCAGAGGCACGGGACGGATCGCCTGGGAACCTGAGAGATCCCGCTCATGCCCACGTGAGAGCGAGCCGGCAGTTTGGGCAGCCGGCTGAACAAGTGCCCGGGCCCGGGGCCGGTCCTCCACCGATCTGGGAGCGCCATGCGGCGAGCACGAACACTGGAGGGATCGCGTGGTGCTCGGAAGCGAACCAATAAGCGACCGGGATTGCGCGAGCGGGAAGTCGTAGCGCCTTCATAGTACCAACCACACGCGGGGAACTGGACCCACCGGGACCCGACTGAGGGAAGGGAGGCGCCACGGGACGAGAGCCGTTGGCGAGAAACACGGGAGAAGACCTTGAGCTTCGCAAACCTGTCCACGAAACGACAACGGATAGCTGCGCTGGCAAGAGCCAAGCGCGGAGCGGCGCTTTCCACGCTGCACCACGTCATCGACCT
>CAWGGX010000008.1:0-908896 GCA_963822215.1 uncultured Alphaproteobacteria bacterium | reverse complement strand
GTTCAACTCGCGTTTGGGGGCGCGAGGACCAGCGGGAAAAACGGAAACTTGATGACCCCGCAGAAGGTGCTCGAAGCGGTGACCCTCATCAAGACTGGCGAGATCGTCAGCCTCGGCATGCCCTACGATTCCCGCATGCCGCTGGCGCCGGGCCGCGCCTATGCGTTGCGCATGCCCGGCGGCCCCACCGGAGGCCCCTACGGGAGCAAAAGCAAGACGATCTGGAACGACGAGTTCATCGCCACCGAGATCGGCCAGATCGGCACGCAGATGGACGCGCTTGGCCATCTTGGCTGCATGTGCGGCGCGCGCGGCGACAAGACCAACATGCTGTTCTACAACGGCAACAAGCTTGCCGACATGTGGTCTCCGTATGGCCTAAGGAGCCTCGGAATCGAAAATGCGCCGCCCTTTTTCACCCGCGGGGTCCTCTTCGACGTGCAGGGCCTGAAGGGACGCGTGCTCGACGTCGGCGAGGAGATCCAACTCGCCGACCTCAAGGCCTGTCTCGAGCGCCAGGGTGTCGCTCTGGACGTCATTCGGCCGGGCGACCCGGTCTTCGTCCGCACCGGCCACGGATCGCGCTGGTACACCGAGACAAAGACCTTTTACGACGGCGCGCCCGGCATCGGCCTCGAATGCGCGCGCTGGTTCTCGAGCCTGGAAGTTTGCATCGTCGGCGCCGACAATTTCGCCGTCGAGATCGTTCCGCCGGTCGACCCGGACGTCTTTCACCCCTGCCACCAGCATCTCATCATGGAGAACGGCATCCATCTCCAGGAAGGCATGACGTTCGAGGGCCTCGTCGAGCGCGGAGCTTGGGTCTTCGCCTACGTCTTTGCGCCGCTTCCGATCGTCGGCGCGACCGGTTCACCCGGAAACCCGATCGCGGTTCTTTAGCTTGACCCCATCCATGACCCATCGGCAGTCGAAGGAGGCCCATCGCCGCCTCTTGCTTATTGCTGTCTTGCGCCAGGGACCGCAGTCATGCGGGCAGGCCGATGTGTACGCCGGCGGGCGGCGCCGCCAATATCTTTGGGCGTTCAATTTTCGGATTGCGACAACTCTTGCCGGAAGAGGTCCAAGTTCTGGGAGCGCGTGCGGAAGATGAATGACCTCCGGCAATATGCCCCTGCAACACTGCGCAATCGCGATTTCATTCTCGGTGTCCTTCGTGATGTCCTGCCGACGACGGGCGTCATCCTCGAAATCGCAAGCGGCTCGGGCGAACACGTTGTCCATTTTGCGAGGAATTTCCCCGATCTCGTCTTCCAGCCGTCCGATCGCGAGCCGGACGCGTTGCAGAGTGTCGCGGCGTGGGTGAAGGCCACACGCGTCACGAATGTGCGCGCGCCAATGGTCCTGGACGCCTCGCAATCGTCTCGGCCAGTCGCTTCGGCTGATGGAATCATCTGCATCAACATGATCCGCATTTCACCTTGGGAGGCGACGCTCGGATTGGTCAGGGGCGCCGCTACGATCCTTCCTTCGACGGCGCCGCTCTATCTCTATGGTCCCTTCAAGCGCGAAGGATTCGCGACGACCCCGAGCAACCAGGCGTTCGACCGAAGCCTCCGCGATCGCAACCCGACCTGGGGTCTGCGAGATCTCGAAGCGGTCGCCGCGATCACGCAATCCGTTGGATTCTTGGCTCCGACGATCACCGAGATGCCCGCAAACAATCTGAGCGTGGTGTTCCGCCGAATCTGATCGAGACGGTGCACTGACGACCCGTTCGTCACTCCAACAGATTTCTCAGGTGATCGTTCAGGAAGCGGCCGGACGGGTCCATTCTGCGGCGGATCGCGTGGAAGTCATGAAAGCGCGGATAGAGCGATGGCATGTCTTCCGCGCGATTGAAATGCAGCTTGCCCCAATGCGGTCGCGCTCCGTATTGCCTGAGGATCGCGTCGACGTCGAGGAGATAGCGCCAATAGTCGATCCCTGGGCTGCCGGAGACGGAGACCGTCACGCTGGCGCGCTGGTAATAGGGGCTCAGCAGGCCCGAATCGCCAGCGACGAAACGATATTCCACTGGATAGATGCAATTCGTATGCTTGGTCAGCATCAGCTCGCGAATTTGCCGCAAGGCCTCCTTGCCGCGCTCGACGGGGATGGCGTATTCGAGTTCGTGAAAGTTCGGGACGTATTCAATCGGATAGCAGACCGTGCGAAAACTCGCGGGGCCAATAAAACACTCTCGTTTCGTCATCTATATGGAGGCTTTTCAGCCCTCGGAGCATCGAAAATCGTCTCGTGCGGTGCTCTGAGCGACGATTTTAAGCCGAATTTGAAATCGGCTCGGAGTTTTCGCACGGTCTGATAGATTTCCGAACTGTACGCGACCCGCTCGAAGGTCTTCTCATTCGAGTAGGGCGGCTCGTCGGTGAAGTTCATCACCTTCATCTCGCAGACGTCGTGCTCGCGCTTGACCGCCGAGACGGCGGCGACGACGGGCAGGCAGTAGAGATTCCGGGACTCGGCGACCGGACACCAGAAGAAACTGAAATGGCGATTGTTCGCCGCGAGATCGTCGTGCCTTTCCATGCAGGCCTCGAAATCCTCGCGCCAGAGCCTTTCCTTGAGGTTGTACGCAGGGACCGCCTGCAGGGTGATCGTCGAAATCACGCCGAGCGTGCCGATGGAAACCTGCGCAGCCGCCATCGTTTCCGGATCCTGGTCGACGTCGAGGTCCAAGACGGACCCGTCGGGCTGAACCAGCCGCATGCCGACCGCTTGGGACGAGAGGCAGCCAAGCCCAATTCCCGTCCCATGGGTGCCAGTCGACAGCGCGCCGGCGATCGCCTGGGTGTCGATGTCGCCCTGATTGGCGAGCGAGAGCCCGATCTCTTTGAGTGCCCGGCCGATATCGCCGATCCTCGTGCCGGCGCGCACGACGACGCGCTTGCGATCGAGGTCGGCGCCGACGAGCCCTTGCATGTTCGTCAGGCTCAGCAACAAGCCGCTGGTCGCAACGATCGGGGTGAACGAATGGCCGGAGCCGGCTACGCGGATGGAAAGATCTTGACGCGTGGCCTCGCGCACGAGCGCAGCCAATTCGTCTTCCGAGCCCGGCTCCGCCTTGTGCCGGGCGATGAAGGATTGGTTGCCGACCCAGCTGCGCCAGTGGCCGCCCGGCCCGAGTTGCGCCGACGACGTTTGGGTGACATTGGTCATGCAATCATCCCCCTGACCGCTGGGCATTGCGCGAATCGTGCGCCGGTCTCTTGCAGGCCAACGGCATTGGATGCCGTAAGGCGGCGTCGATCGATATAAGCGGTATCAAGGAACCGTCGCTCTGGAAAGGAGGCGGCCGCAAGCTCGTCGTCGAGAGGATTCATCGCGCTAGCTGAATTGGTGCTCGTTCACTCGCTGAGCGAATTGAGATCGACCTCGCCGAACTGCGCCAGGATGACAGCGTCCTGAAACTCTCCCGTCGCCGGATTGCCGGTGCGAGAGAACGCCAGTGCGCCCGCGTGTTCGAGTGCGAGAGCCCGAGCCCGGCGTTCGGCTACGACTGGACTCATGACCTCCTGAGCCTCGCCGGGCTTCAAGTCGCCTTCGTCATCCCGATCGAATGCGACGACGACATGATAGGTCACAGGCAACTTCAGACCGGCTTCAAGTTTTGGGCCGAGGATTTGCCGGTGCGCTTGTCGGGGACGATCTCGTAGGCGATCTTCTGCCCTTCATTCAAGCCGCGCAGACCGGCCCGTTCGACCGCGCTGGCATGCACGAACACATCGGCGCCGCCGCCGTCGGGTTGAATGAACCCGAATCCTTTCGTGCCGTTGAACCATTTCACTGTGCCCGTCGCCATGGCGCGCTCCTTATCGAACAAGCCGACGAACCTAACTTAGCCGCCATCCATTGCAAGGCGCGGCAATGGGGATTATCGCGGGTGCTCCTCTGAGGTGGAGGAAGGGCCCGCTCATAACAGGCAACGACGCGACAGTGACATGCTGCCGTGGCCATGCGATGGACGCCCCACATCAAATCGCTTGGGACTTCCAAAATGAACGCAACGGAATTCATCGCAAAGATCGCTGAGGCGCATGGCGTTAGCAAAGCGCAAGCCAAGTCCATCGTCGAGGACATCTTCAAAGACATCGTGGACGCGGCAGCAAGCGGCGCGGAGGTGTCGTTACCCGGATTCGGGAAGTTCAAAGTCAAAACGACGCCCGAGCGCGAAGGCCGCAATCCTGGCAGCGGCGAGAAGATCAAGGTTGCGGTGTCAAAGAAGCTTACGTTCGCTCCTGCAAAATCGGTCAAGGTGAACTGGACCCCGGATTTAGGACCATTGGGTAAGGTGTGAAATGTCCTGCTCTGTCGCAACCGACGGAGCGAGAAAATGATGAAGTCACGCAAGAAGTTTGATGCGGCGTTCAAGGCGAAGGTTGCGCTCGAGGCGCTTCGCGAGGATGCGACGGTTCCGGATCTGGCGAAGCGGCACGGGGTGCATCCGAACCAGATTTATGCCTGGAAGAAGCAGGTTCTCGACAATGTCGCGAGCCTGTTCGCGCGCGGGGCGAGCGTTTCGGGCGATGGCGAGGAGGAGCGCGAACGTGAGGCGGCCAGGCTTTACGCCAAGATCGGCCAGCTGACGGTTGAACGGGATTTCTTGGCCAGGAGGCCAGGGCGATGAGCGCGCCCGATCGAAGGGCGATGGTGGAGCGCCCGGCGGATTTGTCGGTTCGTCGGCAATGCGTGCTGCTGAATGTGGCGCGCTCGGGGATCTATCGCCCCAAGCCAGAGCCCGGGGCGGACGATCTGGCGGTGATGCGGCGGATCGACGAACTGCATCTGGAGCTGCCGTTCTACGGATCGCGTCGGATGACGTTTGAACTCAACAAGGAGGGCTGCGGAGTCAACCGCAAGCGGGTGCGGCGTCTGATGCGCACGATGGGGATCGAGGCGCTGGTTCCGCGTCCCGGCACGAGCAAGGCCGCCCTCGGCCACAAGATCTATCCCTATCTCCTGCGCGGCCTGGCGATCACCGAGCCGAACCATGTGTGGGCGGCCGACGTGACTTACATCCCGATGGCGTGCGGCTTCCTCTATCTGGTGGCGATCATCGACTGGGCCAGCCGGGCGGTTCTGGCGTGGCGGCTGTCGAACACCAACGATGCGAGCTTCTGCGCGGCGGCGCTGGAGGAGGCGCTGCTTCGGTTCGGAAAGCCGAGGATTTTCAATACCGATCAGGGCTCCACTTTCACCGCCGAGGCTTTCGTCGGCAAGCTCGCGGCGGCTGGCGTCGCGATTTCGATGGACGGACGCGGCCGCTTCATGGACAACATCTTCATCGAACGGCTGTGGCGCTCCATCAAGTATGAAGAGGTGCATCTGAAAGCCTACGCCGACGGCCGCGAGGCGCGGGCCGGCATCGGCTCCTGGATGACCTTTTACAACTTTCGGCGCCCGCACCAGGCGATGAACAACCAGATGCCGATGGCGGTGTGGCGCGCCGGCATGGACAAGACCGAGGCGGCGGCGAGGGCTGTGGATATGCCGCTTCGCTTGGACAACGCAAACGCGTTGCCCACATACCCACAGCAGAGGCAGAAGCAGCAAGAAACGGCTTGATTCATGAAAGACAAGGGCAGGCGAGATTACACCTTAAATCCGACCTCCCGTGGTCCCACGAATAGGGTCCAGTTCAAGGACCTCCTCAACCATTGATCCGAATGGCCGGGGAGGCGACTCCGGGCGGTTCCAGGAGCGTCGCTCCGGGCATCGCGCCGACGCTGTGTTTTATCTCGATGCGGCCCGATCAGGGGATCGAATTCGGTCGACGCAAAGGCTGGGCGCAAATCTTCAGCGCGGTCCTGCGAGAACATGACCAAGCTCGACGCCCTCAACGAACTTCGACCTGCGCGCAGCGCCTCTTCGCGTACCCGAGCGGGTTCGTGGAGGCGGCTTGGTCGGTTAGAGATTACGCGCTTGGCGGCGTCGTTGGCAACGTAACTTATTGAACACGTTCCATAATCCATATTATTCGAATCGCGTTTGTGAGACAAAAGCTCTAAGATCGATGACGTCAGGAGCATCCTGTCGTCGCTCCGCAGGTCGCGCATTTCAGGCAGGTCCCATTGCGCGCCAGGGTGAAGTTCCCGCACTCGCCGCAGGAGTCGCCCGTGTAGCCCTGAAGGCGAGCGTCCTCGCGTCGACGCGCTTTCTCGGCCGCGGAGGTCATGTCGATAGAGGGGTGATCCGTCGCTACCTCAGGACCGGGAGGAGCGAGGATCATTGGTTCCTGGGAAACCGCGGCATCGAAGGAGAGTTCATTCAGGTCGCTCACGTCGGAGGCGTCATGGGCTGGCGGAGCATGAGCAAGATCGACCCGGCCGGCGAGCTCGCGGAAAATGTAGTCCAGGATCGAGGTCGCGTTCTTGATCCTGTCGTTGCCTTGCACGAGTCCGGACGGCTCGAAGCGGGTGAAGGTAAAGGCCTCGACATATTCCTCGAGCGGCGCGCCGTATTGCAGGCCGAGCGACACGGCGATCGCAAAATTGTTCATGAGAGATCGGAAGGCGGCGCCTTCCTAGCCCGCATTATGCAGCGCTTTGACGACATCGGCGGGACTTTGCGGGGGATTGGTTGATTTCGGCAGAGTCTGGACGTGTTGGTTCTGCTCGGGCTTTGAGCCTGAGTTTTGGTTGGGGCGGTTTTCGGGTTGACGGGAAGGGTTTGCGTTTTGGGGTCTCGCGCCCGCTTGCTCAGGTGACGAGGCGCGGTATGCGTTGCAAGGCGAAACGCAGAATATCCTGCGCCGGGCATGAGCTCGGCAGGTGCACGCGGATCATTGTCTTCATTTCGACGACGCGGGCAGCGATCTTGATGAGGCGCAGGCGCAGGGTGTCGAACTGAGCGACGCGCCACATCGAACGTTTCGGCATCGACACGCGAAGCCCCCACATCAGCCAATAGGCGCCGGCGTGCAGGAAGAGCCGAAACTGGTTGGCGGTCGCCTTTGTGCAGGATGTGCGATCAGCGGCCAGATGCGTCTTCCAGGATTTGATATGGTTTTCGGCCTGACCGCGTCGGCAGTAGAGGTCCTCGTAAAGCGCGCGGGCATTGCGCCTTTGCAGGTTGGTGACGACGAAGCGGGTGTCGGGTCCTTCCGCGCCGACTTCGACGCGGGCGATGATTTGCTCGACACGGCTCCAGCTCTGCGCGCCGTCATAGAATTCCTTGAAGCGGCGGAGCTTGTCATCGCGCGGCGCGGCCTCGAACCGCGCCTTCGCGCTGGCTTCGAGACACTCGACGTGGCGACGCAAGGTCGCGGTCGGCGCGACGCCGAGGATGTAGTCGAGACCGTTCGCCCGACACCAGTCGAGAACTTCGGGGCCGCAATAGTGGCTGTCGGCGCGCAACAGGATTTCGGTGTTGGGCCAGTGAGCGCGGATCGCGCGCAACAGCCGGCGCAAGAAGGGCTTGATCTCCTTGCCGCTCGGGCGTTTGGCGGGACGAAGAACCGCCGTGACGAAGCGGCCCTCGCCGTCGAACACCACGATCGGCTGAAAGCCGTACTCGTCATAATGGCCGTTGAACAGCCGCAATTGCTGGCCGCCGTGAACGGCGTCGAACGTGTCGTCGATGTCGAGCGTGATCCGTTTGGGAACCTTGGCGAACGACTCGCAATAGAGGTCGACCATAGCCCGACCCATCCGCAATAGCGCGCGAACGTCCGGCAGGTTCTCCAATCGCGAGATCGTCGACTGCGAGCAAAGCTCGCGATCCGACGGCGTCAGGTCGAGCGCCATCTTGAACATCGGATCGCTGCGCAGGCAATTGGCGTCGATCCCATCCTCGTAGCCCGCGCCAATCATTAGAACCCGAAACCGGATGATATCCGCCAGGCTGTGGGTGATCTGCTCCGGCGCCCGAGGATCCACCACGCACCCGGCCAGCCGATCGGCGACCCGAAGCCGCTGTTCGACTTCCCGAAACGCCAACACGCCGCCGTCCGACGAGAGCAGCCCGCCGTCGAATTTGACCTCGACCCGCTTGCCTGAAACAGGTGACAGGCCGGGCAACGGCAGCATAGAATCGCTCATGGCGGGGGCAGCTCGTCTGAAAACGCGATGAATTGGCCTCAACAACCAGATTCTACGCAAAATCAGCCGCTTAAGCTACTCCCGCCAACCCCACGCGCATAATTCGGGCTAGTGCATGTCGATAAAAATCTCGCCAAGGCGGCCCTCGGGATATTCGCCGGCGCCAAGGTAAACCTTGTGGCCTCCGACGCACGCCTTCTGCGTGTAGCCGCCGCGCGGTCCGGCAGGCGCTCCCGGTCGTTCCCGCTCCGTTGTCCGAGCCAGCCGGAGGCGGCGGCGGCCTCTGAATGCGCCGACGCGTTGGCGACGATGCGGGGAGCGGCAACCTTCGGGGTCTTCTCGTCGTCGGCTTCCCCGCTGGTTGGCGCCTGCTGCGAAGCGGCGATATTGCGGTCAAGTTTCACGGGCGTGATCCTTTCGTGGTTTCAACGACGTCGCGGTGCTCTGAACAGGCCCAGCGGCTTGGCCGGTCGTTTCGCAGGCTGACGCCAAAGCCGAAGGAGGCCGCCGATTCACAGACAGCGCAGGCGCGTCGCCCGTCGGAACGGCGGGTCGGCTCCGCCGGCGCGAGGGGCGTCGAGGGCTCGTGGGACGTTGGGTGGTCGAACAGTGTTTGCATCAGACGAGTGCCTTGCCATCATCCGCGTTGGCGTCGGCGGCCGGCGACATGGCGGAGCCCAGCGCGGGCGTTTGGCGAGAGGTGTTTTGGGTCGATGCGGGTCAGGAAGACGCGAGACTCTTCCGGTATCGCGTCGAGGAAAGGCGAGGGCTCAGTCGGGCCGCGGCGATAGAGAGCCCAGGAGATCCGGACCTGACGCATCCCCCGCGTCAACGCGACATAGGCAAGCCTGCGCTCTTCGTCGAGGTCGCCATAGGTTGACGGGATGATTCCGGCCTCGAATGCGGGGAGAAAGACATGCGGGAACTCGAGACCTTTGGCCTTGTGCAGGGTCATGAGGCTCACGGTGTCGCCGTCGCCCTGCCCCGCCCTGTCTGTCGCCAGCGCGGCATGGTCGAGCAATTCGCGGGCGGTATGGAAGCCGCCGGCGATGTTGACGAGCTCGGCGAGATTTTCGAGTTTCTGCTCCATGTTCTCGGCCCGGCTCATCCGGAGCATGGCGCGGTAGCCGGTCCGATCGAGCAAGAGCGAGAGCTGATCCGCAAGCGTCCGGCTTCCCTGTTCGGCGACGGCCCGGATCTCACGGACGAATTGAAGCCCTGCTTCCTTCGTCTTTGGCGGCAGGGCGGCCGTCTCGACGGCTTTGAGGAGCGAAACGCCAAAGAAGGCGGCGTCGCGCTCGAGCACCTCCATCGCTTTCGACCCGAAGCCGCGGCGGGGTTCGTTGATGACGCGGCGAAAAGCTTCGTCAGACTGCCGATCGTCGGGCATGGCCGCGAGGCGCAGCAGCGCCAGCGCGCCCTTGATCTCGGCGCGAGCGTAGAAGCCGACGTCCCCGACGAGACGGTAGGGAATCCGCGCCCGCATCAGGGCTTCCTCGAAGCCGCGGGAGAGGAAGTTGTTGCGATAGAGAACCGCCATGTCCGCCCAGCGCGCGCCTTCGCGCTTGCGGGTCAGCAACGCCTCGGCGAGACTTCCGGCCTCTGCGTCGCCGTCACGATAACTCATGAACTCGACGCGAGCCCCCTGCCCTTTCCGGGTGGAGAGCGTTTTGCCGAGGCGCGCTTTGTCCTCGGCGATGATTGCGTTGGCGGCGGCAAGGATATGGCCGGTCGAGCGAAAGTTCTCCTCGAGCCGGATGTTGACGGCGTCGGGAAAGTCACGCTTGAACTGTCGTATGTATGCGACATCGGCGCTACGCCAGCCGTAGATCGACTGGTCATCGTCGCCAACGGCGAAGATCCGCTTGCCATGCGAGGCCAGCATCTTCAGCCAGGTGTATTGAGCGAAATTGACGTCCGGGTATTCGTCGGCATGAACCCAATCGAACTTGCCCGACCATCGCGCCCGGTAATCGGCGTCCTGGAAGAGCGCGAGCGTCGGCCAGAGGAGAAGATCGCCGAAGTCGGCGGCGTTGGCTTCCCTCAGCCGAGCCTGATATTCCCCGTAGGCGCTGGCGGCAGCCAAAAGTCCGGCGGCGTCGATCGGAGCCTTGGCGCGGTTCGCTTCGGCGATCCGGTTCTGGATATGCGCCGCAGCGGCCTTCGGCGTCATCAGCCGGTCTTTGAACTTGGCGATGTGGCCGGCGACGATCTTGACAGGATCGCGCCTGCCGCTTTCGTCATGGTCGGTCGAGAGGTTCAGCGCTTTCATGACGCGGCGAAGGATGCGTCGGGCGTCGTCGGCGTCGAGGATGTCGAAGTTCTCCCGCAAGGACGCGACTTCTGGAGAAGCGCGAAGCTGACGGGCCGCGAGGCCGTGGAATGTGCCGAGCCAGTACGGCGCCGCGTCCGGGCCGAGCGCGGCGCGGATGCGGTTCGCCATCTCGCTGGCCGCCTTGTTGGTGAACGTGACGGCGAGCACCCGATGCGGAGGAATGCCCTCGACCGCGACGCGGTGCGCGACGGCGGCGGTGAGGGTCGAGTTCCGGCCCCGGCCAGGACCAGGATGGAGCCCGGATGAGCGGCGGCGGCGGCCTGGGTTTCTGTCAGGGTCGCCGCGATCGCATCGAAAGAGGCGGCTGCATAGCCGCTCCGCTGTTCGAATGGAGCGGCCTCGCGACGGACAGGTTCCTCTGCAATCGCCGCCCATTCGTCGCAAGCCGCGTGATCGGCGCCCGGATCGTAGTAGACGTCGGGATCGTCGAGGTCAGGCCGAGGCGACATGATCGTCTCCCTGGAATGGCGGCGCAGGAAGGGATGCCGAGCATCCGAAGCAGGTCGTTCGGGATGGCGACATGCTGGACCGGGACGCATGTGCAAGCTCGCGGAACCGCTCCATGAAGACATGTTCCGCCGCTCCGGGCGGCCACGGCTCCCATGGCGCAAACCCGTTCGGTGGAAGAGGATCGACATGGAGCGGGCGAATCTCGATGCCGAGCGCCTTGACCATATCCGTTCGGCTCCAGCCGACGACGTGGAACGCCTCGGAGGCAGCCGCGAGACGATCGGCCCGTTTGTGCTTCGCGTAGTCCTCGGCGGTCCATGACGGCAGTTGATAGCGCGCGTCGACGGCGGCTTGCAGGCGAGCTTCGAGTTGGCGGAATGGCTGGCCGAGTTGCGCCTTCAGAGGCGCGATGCAATCCCAACCGAGCATGAATTCGGTCGCGTCATGCAACAGTTCGCGTAAAGCCTCCCTGGCGGTCAGCGGACCTTCGGCTTCGCGGATGGCGAGGACGGTCAAGCTGTGCTGGGCGACGGACAGGGGATGACCCCACTGGGAGGCGCCGCCCCAACGCATGGTGCGGGAAAGGCCCGCGGCGAGGTCACCGTCGGTCCAGGCCTGCGGATCGGGATTGAGGAGATCGAGCCGGTGTCTGGACTTCAGAAGCACGAAAGCGCGGGCGTCAGCGCCCAAAGGAGCGGCGGTCGCGTCGAGCATGGTCATGGGCGTGTTCCTCTCGTTTCGGATCTGGCGCGCAGGGCGTCGTTCCAGTCGCCCCCCCTCGATTGGCGGTCGAAGCCGCGCGAATGGGATCCTGAATTCTTCGCCAAGCGATCGGTGGCGGTCTGCGAAGCGGTCACCCGGTCCATTGGCGTCCGCAGCGCTGCAGAGAAGCGCGCCGGGGAGCGTCGCGATGCTGGCGAGCAGCGCCCCTCGAGCGCGGCGATTGTGCCCGGCCCCATGCCTCCCCCCGTCGCGGCATAGAGCGTGTCCCCGCGGAGGCTCTCGATGGCCGCGACGCTCAGCGCGTCGATCGCGGCCTCTGCGAGAACCAGCCTCGGACGAGGTGGACCCTTCGGGAGCAGGCGGAAGAGCGATTTGGCCCCGCCTGTCAGCGAACCTTTGTAGGTCGGTCCGCGCACGTCGACGTGGGCGACAACGCCGTGACCATCGAGATGGGCGAACCAGGCGCTGCCGCCCGGTCCCTCGCGTAGAACGCCGGCCGCCGAGGCAGCCTCGATGATCGCGGAGGGGAGCCAGCGCTTTCGCGCAAGGTATCGCCAGGTCGGAGAATTGGGCCACACCGCCTTGCGCTCGGCCCAGCGTTCGGCGACGGGTCTGTCCGGGTCTTTGCGGCCCCCTACCCTGTCGACCGGCGGGAAGCAAGGTGATAGCCCGGCGAATTCGCGCAGGCGCTTGCGGACGTAGCCGAAGCTCAGGCCTGGCTCGAGCCTCTGCACCAGTCCAAAGACGTCGCCTTTGGCGTCGCTGGTCGGATCCCACCACCCGCGTCCGGCATGGCTGACGATCAGGATTTCGCCTTTGCCTCGCCGGTACTTCAGGCTGAGTCTCGTGCTCTCCTTCCGATCCAGTTTCCACGGCGGCGGGGTTCGCTCCAGCACCACGGCGCAATGCACCTTGTCGCGCAGTTCCTCGATTTCAGGATCGTGTCCGGTCATGTCCGCTCCTCGCGTTCCAAGCGCAGGAGCTGGGCTCAATGGCTTTGGGCTGGTCTTCGCCCCTGCCCTGCCCGGCGACCGCGAGGCGGTCGCGCTGCAAGGGCGCGCGGAACGCGCGGGAGCCTGCGACGCACCCTTCGCGGCGCGGCCGGCGCTAGCGGTAGCCATCCCTTTCTCCTTCGCTTCTCACGCGAAGGCTCAGCGGCAACGGCGCGAACAAGAAACTTGGCCTATGGCGAGGGGTTGGAGGCCCGGCGGCCCCACGGTCCGGCGGCTCTGACTCTCGTTGGCGCGCGAGCCGAAACAGTCGCGGCGCCTTTCGGAGCCCACGCCAATTTGCAATCGATTCGAAGTCTGAATCGGAGCGGTCCAATCGATTCCGATCATTCGTTGGACGCGACGGAGTTCTTGCGTCGTAGCTTTGGTCCATGGACCCGGACGCAGACAACCCGACCCTTCTTCAAGTTCTCGTGCTCGAACGGGTCGACCGCGCCAAGAACATGGCGCGATTTTACGTCCTGTCGATCGAACCGACGCTCTTCGAGGATCTGGCGCTTGTGCGCCGGTGGGGCCGCATAGGGAGCGCGGGGCGTCAGCGGATCGACCTACACCCGTCCTGGCCGATCGCGCAGGTCGAGCTCAAGAAATGGCTCGATCGCAAGAGGCGACGCGGCTACCAGCTCCGCGCGTGAGCGCAAGCATCAGCGCGACGCCGTGGCTGACCTCAGCGAGCCGACGATCGGCGCGGGGCCCCAGTTGGACGCACATCCACGGAGAGGAAACGAACTGCAGAGCTCTTGTGTCGCAAATTCTTGCGCAGCGCACTCAAACCGGTGCGACGTTCGCCGACCATTCGGCTCAAGCCGCGAGCGGCGTTTGCAAGTTCACCAGTTCCATGTTCGCCGTCGCGGCCAGCGGAAGATGATCGGAGGCTCGTCGGGCGAGCGGCGTGTCGTGAACCACGAGATCGCCGATAAGGTTGCTTGGCCAGCCGAGGATGCGATCCAACGCGAAGATCGGTCGCCGCGCGGGGAAACTCAGCATTGACGGTGTGGCGCCGAAGGTCGGCTCGAGTACGCCGAGTGACGAACGACGGCCGCGGCGCCACTCGTTGAAGTCGCCAAGCAAGATGGTCGGCATCGGCGGCAGGTCTGTGAAAGCCGCCAAGAGCGCGCCGGCCTGATCGACGCGCGAGAGACGAAACAGCCCGAGATGAGCTGCGATGATGCGGAACTCCCCCTCGCCGAGGTCCATCTCGGCGACGATCGCGCCTCGCGGCTCCAGTCCGGGCAGTTTGAGGCGCGAACGTCGATAGGCCTGCGGCTCCCCGCGCACGAGCAAGGCGTTGCCGCGCCAGCCGAGGCGGTGCGGCGCGTCGGATTGCACGAGGAGTTGCATTCCCGTTTGACGCAAGATCGCATCTGGATCGAGCAGGCCACCTTTCTTGCCGAAGCGACGATCGACCTCCTGAAGGGCGACAACGTCGGCGCCAATTTCCCTGATGACCTCAACGATCCGATCCGGCCGGACGCTACGATCCGCGCCTCTGCATTTATGAATATTGTAAGATGCAACCCTCATCATGACCTCGGTTCGGACTTTGTCGTATATAGGTATCGTCAGCCGCGCCGCTGCGTCGCAAAGCCTCACGAGCAACCGGCGGCCGTCGATTTCTCCCAAAGTGACCAGACGCGCGCGGCGCGTCGATGATCGCGCTCCACCGACTTCACAAGAAGCGTGGAAGCGCAAAACGCCGCGTACCGAGAGTCATGGCGTAGATCACGACAAACGCGCTATTTAGAAGACCCGCGTGATCCAGCCGTCTCTACGAGTTGGCCTCGAAGGCAGGATTTAGCGGGATTCCTGCCTTGCGGTATCGCCCGGGAACCGCAAAGCTCCGCCCATTGCGGAAGTTGCGGTGGGCGAGGCAACGGCTCCGAGGCTGGGGTGAGCGAAAGAGGGGCCAACAAGCATTCGAGTTTGGATAATTGCGGCGGTGTTGACGTCCGGTCTATGCGGCGATTTTAGCCAGCACTCGCCGGCGATGTTTTTTCCTCGAGGCGAATATGTCGGCGACTTATTCAGCGGCCGGACGCGGCTGAGCGCTCTCTCCCGCCCCCGCTTCGAGCCCCGGAGGTCTGCGCTCACCGAGAAACCGCTCGAACGCTTCCAGCGTGGCATTTGAGACGTGGTGCTCCATGCCCTCGGCGTCAGCTTCGGCTGCCTCTCGGGGCGCGCCAACGGCGATGAGGAGGTCGACGACGAGACGGTGGCGGGCGCGAGTGGCTTCCGCGAGTCTCCGTCCGGCGTCAGTGAGAAAGAGGCCGCGATATGGACGTGCGGTTACAAGCCCTTCCCGTCTCAACCTCGCAATGTTCTTAAGGGCCGTTGGATGGGTAACCCCCTGGCGTCTGGCGACGTCGGTCGCCCGCGCCTCGCCGTTGGCCGCGAAGAGGTCAGCAATCATTTCCACATAATCCTCAAGCAACGCGGTCGATCGCTCAGCCCGAGTCTTGCCGAAACGTTTTGCCTGCGCCTCGGGCATGTCCGTCTCAATCTGCAATCTTGATCGGTTCAACGCGCGCGCCATCTGCACAAGCCCTGCCGTTCAACCCGAGCCGCCGGCGACTATATCCATTGTCGGTCCGCTCTCGTTCGCTCGGTCTCATGTTCCCGGGTCCGTCTGGGAACGATCTCACGACCCCTCAGCGACGGTTGGCGTGGGACGATTCGCCGCTTTAGTGCGATTACCAGAGGCCCAGCGCTTAAGCCACGGCAGAGCGCCGCCTTCAAGAGGATGCGTTGTCGCAGTGATAAGGCGTCTTGACAGAAATGTAGCCATGGCTAATTTTCTTCCTGTTGGGAATTTCGGCACCAGGGAGACGACCCTATGAGCCAAAGCGCTTCTAGTTTCGCGCCGCTTCCGCCAGCCTCGCTGCCGCGCGCGGAAGGTCGCCTGTCCCATGAGGACCTTTTGCGCGCCGAGGACCGGCGCAAAGTCCAGAATGGCGAAGCACTGGCTCAGGCTGCTCTGGCTGCTGACCGGCCCCGGCGTTCTGGTGATGCTCGGCGAAAATGACGGGCCGAGCATGGTTTCCTACGCGACGACCGGGGCGACCTATGGCGTCGGCTTCTTCGTCCCCTTCATCCTCCTCACCTTTGTGATGGCCTTCGTCGTGCAGGAGATGACGGTGCGGCTCGGGTCCGCAACGCATCGCGGCCACGCCGAATTGATCTTTGAGCGATTCGGGCCTTTCTGGGGCTATTTCGCGATGGGCGATCTGGTGTTCGGCAATGTGCTGACGCTGGTCACCGAGTTCGTCGCGATCCAGGCGGGCGGCCTTTATTTCGGCGTCCCTCCCCTCGTTTCGGTTTCGATCGGCGTCGCGCTCGTCGTCGCCTCGCTCGCGTTTCGCCGCTATGCGACCTGGGAGCGCACGGTCATGGCGCTTGCGATCTTCAACCTTCTCTTCATCCCGGCGGCGCTTTTCGCCCATCCGAACGGGGCCGCGCTCGTCCGCGCGATCGGGACTTGGAGCCCCTTGAAGGGCGGCGTGACGATCGCGTTCATCACGCTGATTATGGCCAACATCGGCGCGACGGTGACGCCGTGGATGATCTTCTTCCAGCAGAGCGCGGTGGTCGACAAGGGTCTCACGACTGAGGACCTCGGCCAAGGTCGCCTCGACACCGCGATCGGCGCCGTGCTGGCCGCGATCGCGGCGATCGCCACCGTCGTCGCCGCCGCGCCGCTGCTCGAAAACAACGTCGACGTGTCGAAGTTCGTGAGCGGCGCGGACTTCGCGACCGCGCTGCAGCCTTACCTGGGCACCGTGGGCGCGACGCTCTTTGCCCTCGGCATTCTCGAGGCGGGCATCGTCGCGGCGATGACGATCTCGACCAGTTCCGCCTATGCGCTCGGCGAGACCGCGCGCAAGCGCCACAGCCTCAACCTCGATTTTTCGCAAGGGTCGCTCTTCTACGGGGCGGCTATCACCTCGACGGTCGTCGCGGCCGCAATCGTGCTCATCCCCAACGCGCCGCTTCTGGCGATGACGCTGACGGTCAATGTCATCGCGACGCTGCTCATGGCGCCGGCGCTTCTCCTGCTCCTGCTGCTCGTCAACGACCGCGAGATCATGGGCGGCTACGCCAACGGATGGCGCGCCAATCTCGCGGGCGGCACGATCGTCGTGGCGCTCGTGCTGGTCGGCGCGCTCTACGGCGTCATCACCGTCTTCCCCGGACTGCTCGGACAGTAGGAGGCAAAGCCCATGGCCACCGATTCGAACCTCGCCGACGCGCTCGAGCCAAGCCAGCTCACCGCCGCAACCGAGATCCCGCTGCCCCGGCGCCAGCTCACCCGGGCGACGACGACCCTCCTGATCGCGCTCAGGGTGTACATCTTCATTGCCATCCCCATCGTCGGGTATGCCTTCGTCCACGCGCTCCTGACGCCCCAATGAGGGGCGGTGCGGAGACTCTCCTCAGCTTGGCGGCTCCGGGCGGCAGGGTCTCCGCACTCCTCTTTGCGCAAGGGCGCGATTGGAAGAACGCGGTTGCCGTGGGGAAGGCTTTCGATGCTGAGACTTGCGCAGTCTGACGCCTCTAAGGAGCGGCGCGGTTTGCTTTTTCCGTATCCGGATGTGTTGTAACCCTCGAGGACAGAGCCTATGGTGACCGAGAGGGAACGACAGCTTCGCCCGGCCGCCAAAGACGGCTCAAACTCAAAAGCGGGGAAGACGCGTGCACCTGATCACCGCCGCCGTGGTGACCGCGCTGCTCGGCGGAAATCGAACTGGTCATGAAGGACTTCCCAGCTTCGCCGGGGTCATGGAGACGGTGCATTTGCTTCCGGACCGGCTGCGCCTGCGCGCGCCGGTGCTGATCGGGCAGCGAGCGGCTGCTGACCAGCTTAAGAAGAGCCTGACCCGACTCGAAGGCGTTCGCGATGTCGAGGTGAGCGCCGTCTCGGGCAGCGTGCTTTTCCGCTTCGCGCAGGGTGAAGTGACCCCCGACCTGCTGATGGGCGCGGCCATCCGTCTCCTGGGGCTCGAAAAGGACGTCGAGCGAACGCCGCCCTCGCAGATCGGGGAAGGCATTCGTAATGCCGGGGACTCTCTGAATCATGCGGTCTACGAGCAGACCGGCGGGGTCATAGATCTATGGACGTCGATGACTCTGCTGCTTGTCGTGTCAGGCGTCCGGCAGCTCGCGGCGGGAAACCAGTTTGGCTGGCCGCTTCTCTGGTGGGCGTATCGTTCCATGTTTCCGCCCGAGCGGACCCGCTCCCAATGACCCTGCATCTCGCCGGCGAGGTTCGCGCCTGGTTCACGCGGCCGCGGATCGTCCACCGACTGCCCGGCCGATTGCGACTGCACGTTCCGGCCTTGAAGCACGTCGATCCGGCGCAACGCGACTGGACCCTTCTGTGGCGAGACATTTTGGGCGGCTTGGCTGGATTCCGATCAGTCGAGGTGAACCTTGTCACCGCAAACGTGCTGATCGGCTATGATTTGGACCAGCTCCCGGAACAGGAGCTGATCGAGTTTCTAGAGGACGTCAACCGTCTGGTGCTTCGGCACTGGGATCACCTCGTCGCCACCCCCCACGACGCGTTGCCCGAGGCTTTGCGCCGGCTGGTCGGCGCCAATCGCGCCCGTCGCCCGTCGCTCGACCACCAGACCGGAATTTCGGGCGATGTTGCGACTTGAGCGGGACCGGGCCAAGAGCTGCCGAATCCTCCACGAGCTTCCGGGCCGCGTGCGCATCCATTGCCCCGGTCTTCGGCACCTTTCGAGCGAGGCCGGGACGATCGGCGGGCGGCTCAGGGATCTGCCTGCGGTTCTTACCGTTCATGTCAGCGCGGTCACCGAGAACGTGCTTGTTCGATTTGAAGCGGAAAAGCTCGGCGCTCAGGACGTGCTGGTCGCCGCGCAGTCGGCAATGAGCGATTACTCTCTCGACGTATTCAAGGCCGAACGGGCGTTGGCCGCGCAGTCCACCGTTCAGGAGCGGCGCCTCCAGGAAGAGTTGGTCGGAGAAATCTCGACCCGCGTGATCGCGAGCACAGTCACGTTAGCGTTCAATGTTTTCTCCTCTCGGGCTGCGCCCGCCACGTTTTTCGGCCGCTTTCTGACAATTCCGGCATTGACGGCTCTCTCGCTGGCCTTGCCGATCTTTCGCAGCGGTTTGAGCTCCCTGACCAAGAGCGGTCGCCCCAACGCCGACACCCTGAGTTCGACGGCGATCGTCGCGAGCCTCGTCTCCGGCCGTGACAGCGCCGCGCTGACAATTATCGCTTTGGCGGACCTCGCCGAATTGCTGACCGCCTACACGATGGGTCGTACCCGGCGCGCCATACGGGACATGCTGACCGTAGGGGAAGCTTTTGTCTGGCGCCGGGAGCCGGACGGCCGAGAGGTGCGGGTTCCGGTCGAGCAGGTGCGCGTCGCGGACGCCGTCGTGGTCAAGACCGGCGAGAAGATCAGCGTCGACGGGATCGTTGAGGAGGGAGAGGCGGCGGTCGACCAGGCCTCGATCACCGGCGAGTTCATGCCGATGCACAAGCGCGTCGGCGATCCCGTCTTCGCAGGCACGGTCGTCAAGGCCGGCCACTTGACGATCTCGGCGACCAAGGTCGGGGACGAGACCGCGGTCTCGCGAATTGTCCACCTTGTCGAAGAAGCGGCGCATCGCAAAGCGACCATCCAGGCTTTCGCGGACCGCTTTTCCGCTCAGCTCATCCCGGCGAATTTCGGCTTGGCGGGGCTCGTATGGGCCATCACCAGCGCCCCGGACCGGGCCCTGAACATGCTGATCATCGACTATTCGTGCGGCGTGCGGCTTTCGACCGCGACGGCGCTGTCGGCGGCCATCGCCACCGCGGCGCGCAACGGCATCCTCATCAAAGGCAGCAATTACCTGGAAATGCTCGCCGACGCCGACACCCTCGTCCTGGACAAGACGGGCACGGTCACGGAGGGACGGCCACAGGTAACGTCGGTCGTCCCGACCGCGCCGGGCTTCGGCGAGCGCGAGCTGGTCGAGCTCGCCGCAGCCGCCGAGGAGACGTCGACGCACCCCCTCGCAATCGCGTTCGTGGACCAGGCGCGCCGCAAGGGATGGTCTATTCCGAGGCATGGAGACACCCACGTCAGCATCGGCCGAGGGGTGGAGACGACCGTCGCCGGAGCGAGCGTGCTCGTCGGCAATGCGCCGTTCATGCGTGAGCAGTCGGTCGACCTGTCGGGCGCGGAGGAGGCTGCAAGGGACTTGATGTGGCGTGGCGAGCAAGTGGTCTATGTCGCCCGGGACCGTCGCCTGATCGGGCTGATGGGCATCCAGGACACGTTGCGCGAGGACATGAAGAAGTCGCTCAATCGCCTGCGCATGCTAGGAATGGACGACATCGTCCTGCTCACCGGCGACGTGGAGCAGCATGCGGAACTCGTCGCGAAAAAGATGGCGATGGATCGCTACCAGGCCCAGGTCTTGCCGGAGGGCAAGTCGGATGTGGTTTTGGCGCTGCAACAGAAGGGCAGCAGGGTCGTGATGGTCGGCGACGGGATCAACGACGCGGCGGCTCTGGCGTGCGCGGACGTCGGGATTGCCATGGGCGGGATGCGGACCGATATCGCCATGGAGGCGGCCGACATTACGATCACGAGCGACGATCCCCTGATGATCCCGGCCGCCATCCGCCTGTCCCAGAAGACGATGGGGATCGTCAAGCAGAACTTTGCAACTGCGATCGGGGTCAACACCGCCGCGCTGGTGCTGGCCTCGCTCGGCCGGCTGCCGGTGGTCTGGGGAGCGGCGATCCACAATGCGACAACGGTGCTGGTCGTCCTGAACTCCCTGCGTCTTCTTTTGCACGACATGGAGCGAAGCCGGTGAACGGCGACCAGCGGCTTGCCCTGACGATAGAGCACGAGCTTCCCGGCCGGGTGCGCATCCGCCTATCGCACGCCCTGCGGCAGTCCGAACGTGTGAGGCGGTTGGTCGCCGAGCACGACGGAGTGGCCGAAGTGCAATACACCGCGATCAGCCGCTCGATGCTGGTGCGGTCCGATCCGGAGCATATCTCGACCGAGGAAATCGTCATCCGGATCGCGACGGGACTTTCGCTGGAGCACAACAACGCCGACGTGCGTGTTCTAACGCAGCCACCGGTCCGCGAGCTGACCGATTCCGCGTTCTACTCGGGGATCGTTCTGTTCGCCGCTTTGGCTCTTCGCGCCGTGGGCCAGTACGCGACGGGCAGAGGGACGCTCGAAGGGATCGCTGGCCTTACGACAGCGGGAGCCGCTCTGTATCACGGCCTGGTCGACTATCGCTTGCGCGGCAATATCGATCCGGAAGTGCTCACGGTGACCTATCTCTTGATCGCGCTGGTGCGCGGAAATGCGCTGCCGGCGGCAACCCTGACCTGGGTCAGCACGTTCGGCCGTCATCTGGTTCGCATGCCGCCTCGCGGGATCGTTGTCCGACCGGCTGAAACCGGCCTTGGCGGCAGATCGCCGTACCTCGAGGTGTTGATCGCCCCGGACCCGACGCCGCCGGACAAGATGACATTCTTCGGGATGATCCCCACCATGGCGCTTCAAGCGATGACCGGCGAGCCTGGACGTCATGACAGTTTCATTCATGACATCCGTCAGATTGCCGCGACCCACAACCAGGTCCTCGAGGGCGTCAGTGATTTTCGGCGAGGCATTCGATTGCGAATTCGAGACACGCTGAATGCATTGCCGGAGCAATGAAAGCCAAGACCGAGAAGGAGCATCAGGGTCATGCCAGTCACCTCACAACACATCACCGGTTTTGTCGTTGGCTTGGGCGCCGCCGCCGCGGGCTTTTACTTCTACAAGGTGAACCAGAGACGGGTGGACGCGTGGCTGGAAGGCCAGGGCATTCGGCTTCCCGGCTCCAGCGGGAGCGACCCCGGCGCCCTGACCCTTGAGGAGCTCGTTCGTCAAAAGGAGAAGCTGGAAGACCTCATCGCCGAGCGCGAATTTGCGGCCACTCAGAACACCCCCGTCAAGAAAGTCGAGTCCGAAACACAGAAGCCCGAGCTGGCGCCCGCCAAGCGATGAGCGCCGCAGCGCTCGGCTTTGCCGGGCCTTGTTCCGGCGACAACCCGAGATCGAGGAGGGGGCGATGATCGCTGAAGCCTCTGGAATCCAGATCGGCTCGAACACAGTCACAAAGCGGATGACATCGCCAGACGCCTCGCGGAGGATCCGCCGGTCATGGCCCGATTTTACGTCCTGTCGATCGAACCGACGCTCTTCGAGGATCCGGCGCTTGTGCGGCGCTGGGGTCGCATCGGGAGCGCAGGGCGTGAGCGCATCGACCTGCACCCGTCCCGTCCGGTCGCTCAGATCGAGCTCACGAAATGGCTCGATCGCAAGAGGCGCCGCGGATACCAGCTCCGAGCGTGACGGCTGGCGTCCGTACGGCCGCGTCGCGCGGCCAATTGGTCCGCCTCTCGGATTTGGCGACCGCACGTTGACGCTGCAATCATTCTTTAGCGCTTCCGCCGCTTGGGCTTTCGGATTTCGACCTTCGGATTCTCGGATATGAATTCCTCAGGCACGAACGCGATCCGCATGCCCCAACCCGCATGAACCGTGAGCATCCGGCCGAATTCGGCGAGTGACAATTCTTTGTCGTCGATATGGATGGTGACCTCACCCTCAGGGCCGCCGTCGTCGATGATGCAGCGGAGCACGTCGCCGCGTGGCGCCCATTGACCGCTATCTTCGTGATAGTCGATTTGCTTCTCCCCTTGCGGTTCTTCGGTGACCGTCTTATCCCAGGCGGCCAGGAGTTGTTCTTGAGCTGCGAGGATGCCGTTGAACAGGCCGATGATTTCACGGTCCGTCATGGTCGCGATGTCTGGTCCGATAGTGACACGCGTCCCTGCAATGCCGGCGTCGGCATAGTCGATAATCGCATCGTTTCCCTCGCGCGTTATCCGCACTTGATCGATTATGGCGCGGGTCGGCTTCTTCAAGCGCATTTGCGAGCTCCTCGACGCCACGAATATAGCCGCGAAGCGAGGCAGCGCGGCAAGAGTTTAGAAAACGCCTGCTCCGTCGAATAGAACTGCCCCGAATTTGGAGGCGGCCATGATCGAGCGGGACCCCAAAGATCGTCAAATCGGGGCTTTCACGGATCGTGAAGAAGGACGGGGTCACTGTAGAGGTCTCGATTATCCGGCTTGAGCACGCAACCGAGTGGTCACTCGAGGTGGTCAATTCCGCCCGCACGTCCATTGTCTGGGACGACCTGTTTTCGAGCGACGACGAAGCCTTCGCCGAATTCGAGCGGACCGTCGCTGAGGAAGGGATGCGAACGTTCCTCGACAAAGGAAACGTGATCCCATCGCGCCGCTGATTGCGCGATGTCGCAGATGCGCTCGCCTATGCCCTGCGCTTTCAGGGCCGCGAGCGCGTCCACAACGGCGACGAGATCATGCCTGAGATCGTATCCAAGCGGTTTATGACGCACCTTGAGCGCGCTGGCTTCGTGGTGACGAAGCGGCCGCTCGAGATCGGCGGCGCGGCGCTTGGGTTCGGATTCGAGGGGCAATGATCGGCCGACTTGCTTTCGCCGGCGTACTCGCCGTGCTCGGCGCCACTCGAGTTGGAGCGCAAGAAGTCCACTATTCGCCGGAGGAGCGCCGCGATAGACGTCCAATTGATCGGCGCCGCGAAACAGTCGATCGACTTCGCCTCCTACGCCCTCACCGATCCCATCATCATCGACGCGCTGACTAACGCCGAGGGTCGCGGAGTTGCAGTTCGCATCGTGCTCGATCCGCGCGAACGCCATGATTTCGTTAAGCTCGGCGATCTGTCCGATAACGTGCGGATAAAGCGGGGCGGCCCTTACATGCACCTGAAAGCGTACAGCGTAGATGGTGAGGTGTTGCGGACAGGCTCGGCCAACTTCTCGACGTCCGGCGAGCTCGCCCAGGACAACGACTTGATCGTCATCCGGAACACCGGCGCGGCCGCAAAATTCGACGCGCATTTCGAGCGCATGTGGGACGCCGGGCAGCCGATGATAGAATTTGAGCGTGCAATCAGGGAGCTCGAGCCGTAATGACGCTCGCCTGGCTTCGTTCGATGGCCGACGCGATTTTGGGTAGAGTTTGGGGCAAACCCGATCGTCTCGTGTCGCGCAGCATCTAAAGCGGGTCTGATTCACTCTTGGTGCAAGCTGGCTTCCTGCAAAGGCAACATCCGAGCGCGAAGCAAGTCGACCCCGGCGCGGCCATACATCGCTCGCTTGAGGGTCTTCAATTTGTTGATCTGTCCTTCGGTCTGCCCATTGCTCCACGGTTCCAACACAGCGTTCCGAACAGCATCGAGGTCCTGGCGTATCGTCCTCGCAAAACGCTGCATCGCGTAGATGCCGGACGCGCGTGCGTCGAGGAGCCAAGCATCCAGCCTCTCCGGCGCTCCACCGCGAAGCAGGCCTCGAAACCGCATCGCCAGGCGCCGCATGGCGGTGAAGTCCGCCGACGCCGCCTTCAGCGCATCGACGTTGGCGACCTGCCGAGCGGTCATCTGGCCACGGGGTTTGACGCAAAGCGCCGCCGCGGTCAGCGGCGAGATCGCACGACCGGTCATCGGATCCAATGTTCGTACGCGGACCGGTGCTGGCTCCTCCTGCTCGGCACACACCTGCTCGTCGCCATCGGATGAAGGCTCGCAGCTGCGCCAGGGAGCGAGGAAACGCGCCAGATGACTGTAGGACCCGCTATAGCCATGACGACGTATCTCATCGAACAGGTGCCGGACTTTGGTAATCCCTTCGGCCCAACGCCGCGCCAGCAAAGCGCCGAAATACGCTGGGGTGGAAGGCGTTGACGCCATAGTGTTGCGGTCTGGCAAATCGATGCGACGAACCCAGCGCTCGACCCGTCGGCGACCGAGATCGAGCTTGCGGGCGATCTCCCTGACAGAACTGCCCCCTTCAAAAAGCGTCCTGATCTTATCGAATAGCTCCTGTCGAACAGCTTGGCGCCCGCGCCACATCAAGCGCTTCTGTGTTACAGCGTCAGAAGGACAATCCGATCGTGCTGGTAGCAGGGGCGTCGCCTGATTATCTCTGGCGTCGACCTGAGAATCCGAGATCGGCGCCTCAAAGCGTCCGAGTTGTCGTTCAGCGGTCTCGCGGAAGTTCTGCAGCAGATGAAAGCGATCGGCGACCTGCCTCGCCTGCGGCGCGCCCTGACGCGCAGCCTCCGCATTGAGACCAGCGCGGTCGCGGCTGACCACCTCCACTTCTGGATGCTCCTTGAACCAGTTGGCCGTGGTCGCCGCCGAGCGATCCCCCAGCAGGTCCACTACCTGACGGCGCTCCAGGTCCACGATGATCGTGCCGTAGTTGGCGCCCTTCCGCCACGCCCAATCATCAATGCCAGCCACATGGACCGCGCCGTTATCGGACCGAGTTCTGGCATGCTCCTTCAGGCTGCGCAGGATCGTCGTGTCGCTGAGCGGCATGCCGAGCCGTTTCATCAGCCGCTCCGAGGGCCTCCCGCCAGCGCTATGGGCAAGCAGCCGAACGATACTCGCCAAGCGAGCGGTCTGGCGCGCGAACGGCGCCGCAAGACGTGGAAGGCGCTCGGTAAAGATGCGCCGACCACATCGCTGGTTTCGACACCTCCAGCGCGCCAAGCGTGCTTTAATGATGACCGGTGCTCCCTGAGCGGACAGATCCCGAAGCGTTCGCGAGTAAGCGCTGTGACGTGATGTGGACTGCGTACCGCATCCCGGACAGGAAGTCGGCTGCCGGTTGTCCACCGTGACCGTCCAAGCCTGTTCTCTCAGTTGGACGCTGACGACGTTTAGGCTTGGCGTGGGTGACCATGACGCTGATGTTTTCATCGCCCTTGCTGCAGCATACCGGCAAAACATGCCAGGGCGTCATCGGGCGCGCTGTGCCCGGCGCGTGCACCAAGAGTGAATCAGACCCGGTTTAGATGCTGCGCGACACCGCGTAAGTAGGGTCGCCGACAACCTCATGCCATGCGGACAGTGGGAGTTGGGAGGTGACTATCGTCGATCGGCGGCCATATCGCTCTTCGAGGATTTCGAGCAGATCGTGACGGGCGCCAGCGTCGAGGGGTTCGAGGCCGAAGTCGTCGAGAATGTGCGTCGAGATTTTGCGATCTCGCGTCCGTCTCAACGAGCGTGCGCTCAGTCTCAAATAGCGTGCGGCAGAGCGTCCCTCCAGTCTCAGCTAGACTAATGCCTCGCGGCCCTAAAGGCGAGAAACGCCCCACCGAGTGAACGCCCGCGCCGTCATGATCGAGAAGATTGCGACGGGTGAGGTTGAGGAAGCGCGAGAGAATGACGGCAAAGACCGGGTGTGTTTCAGCACCCAGGCGGGACCCCTGAATTCGGTTTCTCCTACATGGACCCGGTGGCGGCCCGCGCCGTCGGCCGCCTGTTCGCCGGCGGCGAGAGATTTCCGAAGACATTGTCGCCGCGCTCGCGCTCGAGGAACAAGGGATGAGCCTATCGGGCGTGCGGTGGTCACGCATCGACCCTCTCCCGGCGCGTCAGCAGCCGCTTGGCCAGCATGTTCAGGCCCCGAAGCGGAATGCCGATCCATGTCGGACGGTTGCCCGCCTCGTAGCCGATCTCGTAAGCCGCCTTCTCGATCAGGAAGAGCTCGATCAGCGCCTTCGCGTACCGAATGTTGGGGACCCATTTGTGCTGGGCCGCCACCGCCGCCTTTCGATAGCCCTCGAGGAAACTTGCGGAAGCCGTGGTGACGAAGTGCGCCAGCAGCTCGTCACGGCGGTCCGCTGTCGGCGGACCTGCGGGCGCAGGCTCGCGGGCGATCGTCGCGGCGGCATAATCGAACGATCGCAGGAGACCCGCCACGTCGCGCAGCGGACTGCCCTTGGCCCGTCGTTCCGCAAGCGACTTCGATGGCTCGCCCTCGAAGTCGATCAGGATCGCGTCGTCTCCCGAGACAAGGATCTGGCCGAGATGGAAGTCCCCGTGGAGGCGGGTTCTCAGCGTCCCGACCCCGGCCTCGGCCAGCTCACGGATCTTGTCACCGAGCGGGTCGCGGAGCGTGATCAATTCCTTCGCGGCGGCGTGTTCGGCATCGTCTTTCCAAGCGGTGAATTTTTGGAGAGTCTGCAACGCCCGATCGACCTCCAGTGAGGCCGCTTTCGCCCAAGCCGTCGTTTCATCCGCGTCCACCCGCTCGGGCATGAACGCGGGGTCGTCCGTGGGCTTTGCCAGCACCGCGTGCAGCTCGCCGAGGCGCTTACCTATCACCGCAGCGAACGACTGGTAGGTGGCGATTGCCTCCCTCCCCACTTCGTCTTCGGTCCCAGCGAACGCCCCCGCATGGATGGCGAGCCGGACTCTGTCGAGCGTCCACTGCCATGCGTCGCCCTGGTTGCGTACGAAACGCTCGGCGATTATGAGCGTCTGGGGCGTCCCGTCGCCATCCACGCGCACCATCTCGCCGAACAGCGCCGGGCTATTGGAATAGCCGTGCTCGGTGAGATACCGGGTCATTTCGGTTTGCGGATGCCGTCCGGCCTGGACCCGCCGAATGATCTTCACGACCGCGATCTCGCCGAGGATCAGCGAGGTGTTGGACTGTTCGGCCGAAAGCCGGCGGATCTCCGTGTCCGGCGGCGCGGTCGGAATCTCCTGGCTGGTCGCGAGAAAGCGCACTTCGCCGTCCGCAAGCTTTTCCACGCGTCCTACCGCCAGGCTCGCCAAGACCGCCGCCGGCAGGGCGTCGACAGCAAACGCATCGGTGAGAAAACCCGTCCGCCGGCGCCGGCGCACGCGCGCCAACGCCAGCTGTTGTACGATTGCCGGCGGCTTCTCATCGTCCCAGACAATGCCGGCGGGCAGGAAGTAGCGATCCTGCCGACCATTCGTCGCGACCCCGAACTCGAAGAGCACGAAGAAGTCCCTGGAGCGCCCGCGCATGACGTCTGCGCGCGCGATGCCGATCGAGCGGAGCTTGCGGTCCTTCGCCGCAAACCAGCGGCGCCGCGAGAGGTAGGGGGCGAGAATCTCCTGCTCGATGACGCGCCTTGGCTCGGGCGCCAGCAATTCTCCGATCTCGTTGCGCATCACCAGTGTCACGAGTTCGGGCAGCGCCTCGGACGGCGGCACGCGCCATGCGGGCATCGCCTTATCCTTTGCCAGACTGAACCAGTAGAAAGCATGGTTCGGCAGCGTCAGCAGATAGCGGGTCTGCTCGATCGGCGGGAACACGGAGCCGCTCAGCAGATCGACCGGCGTTCTTCCCGCAAATTGCCCTAGATCGAGCTCCACCGCCTGCGCCATGCGCGAGAGGTTGCAGACGCAGAGAATCGTCTCGTCACCATCCTCCGCTTCGAATTCCCTGAGAAAAACCAGAATCTTCCTGTTTTCGGGGTTCAGCAAACGGAGCGTCCCGCGGCCGAAGGCGCGGTGGCGCTGCCTGACTGCAAGCATCCGACGCATCCAGTTCAAAAGCGAATGCGGATTGCTCGCTTGCGCCTCGACGTTCACCGCCTGGTAGCCATAGACCGGGTCCATGATCGGCGGCAGTACGAGGCGTGCGGGATCGGCTCGCGAGAAGCCGCCATTGCGATCAAACGACCATTGCATCGGCGTGCGCACTCCGTCGCGGTCGCCGAGAAAGATGTTGTCCCCCATCCCGATTTCGTCGCCGTAATAGATGACCGGCGTTCCCGGCATCGAGAGCAGGAGGGCGTTCATCAGCTCGATCAGCCGCCGGTCACGCTCGAGCAGCGGCGCAAGCCGGCGGCGGATGCCGAGATTGAGCCGCGCCCGGCGGTCGGCGGCATAAGTTTCCCAAAGATAGTCGCGCTCCGCGTCGGTCACCATCTCGAGCGTCAGCTCGTCGTGGTTGCGCAGGAAGATCGCCCATTGGCACGCGTCCGGAATCTCCGGCGTCTGGCGCAGGATGTCGGTGATCGGAAAACGGTCCTCCTGGGCGATCGCCATGTACATCCGCGGCATCAGCGGGAAGTGGAACGCCATGTGGCACTCGTCGCCGGCGCCGAAATACTCCTTCACGTCCTCCGGCCACTGGTTGGCTTCGGCGAGCAGCATGCAGCCCGGGCCGGCCCGGTCGAGCGCGGCGCGGATGCGCTTGATGATGGCGTGAGTCTCGGGGAGGTTCTCGCAGTCCGTTCCTTCGCGCTCGACCAGGTAAGGAACGGCGTCGAGCCTGAACCCATCCACGCCGAGATCGACCCAGAACCGCATCGCGCCGAGCACCGACAGGAGCACGCGCGGATTTTCGAAGTTGAGATCCGGCTGATGCGAATAGAACCGGTGCCAAAAATAGGCGCCGGCCACAGGATCGAAGCTCCAGTTCGATTTTTCCGTGTCGGTGAAGATGATCCGCGCATCGGCGTAGCCGCGGTCGTCGCCGGCCCAGACGTAGAACCTGCGCCACGCGGATCCGGGCTTGGCGCGGCGCGCGCGCTGGAACCAGGGGTGCTGGTCGGAGGTGTGGTTGACAACAAGCTCCGTGATCACCCGAAGTCTGCGCGCATGCGCCGCGGCGATGAACCGGCGCATGTCCTGGATCGTGCCGTATTCGGGATGCACGTCGAGGTAGTCGGAGATGTCGTAGCCGTCGTCGCGCTTTGGCGACGGATAGAAGGGCAGGAGCCAGATCGCGGTCGCCCCCAACTGGGCGATGTAGTCGAGCTTCTCGGTCAGCCCGCGCAGGTCACCGATGCCGTCGTTGTTCGAATCGAAGAACGACTTCACGTGCACCTGATAGAAGACCGCATCCTTGTACCAGAGCGGATCGGCGGCCAGCGGCTGGGTCGCGCGCTTGCGCCGGCTCATGACGCCTGCCCATAGCGGCGCCCGCCTGGGTTTTCGAGCCGCCAGATGACGAAGGGGAGGTCATTGGGGTCGAGTCGAACCCGCTGGCGCTTGCCGCGAAAGATCAGCGACCGCGCCCGCATCAGATCCTCCGCCCCGATCGCTGCCTCGTCCGGAAGGCCGAAACGCCAGAACGGAATCTCGAGATCCGTTTCGATCGCCCGCCGGGGATCGAGGTTGACGGCGACCAGCAGCGTATTGCGCCCGTCGGGAGTACTCTTCGCATAATAGAGCACCGCATCGTCGAAGGCGTTCAGGAACTCGAGGCCGCGATGGCTGTGCAACGCCGGATTGGCGCGGCGGATCTGGTTCAGCCGACTGATCTCGGCCCTGATATTGCCAGGCCGGTCCCAGTCCCAGGCGCGGATCTCGTATTTCTCGGAATCGTCGTACTCCTCCCGCCCTTGCAGCGCGCGGGACTCGCAAACCTCGAAGCCGTTGTACATCCCCCACAGCCCCGAGAGCGTGCAGGCGAGCGCGGCGCGGATCAGGAACGCCGGCCGTCCGCCGGTCTGGAGAAAGAAGGGATTGATGTCCGGCGTGCTGACGAACAGATGCGGGCGGAAGAAATCCGACACCGGCTCATTGGCAAGCTCCGTGAAGTACGAGGTGAGCTCATATTTGGTGTTGCGCCAGGTGAAATACGTATAGGATTGCGAGAATCCGACCTTCGCCAGCCGATACATCATCGTTGGCCGCGTGAACGCCTCGGCAAGAAAGATCACGTCCGGATCGCGCGCACTGATATCCTCGAGCAGCCACTCCCAGAACGGCAGCGGCTTGGTGTGTGGATTGTCTACCCGGAAGATGCGCACCCCCTGGTCGATCCAAAACCGCACGACATCCCGCAGCGCCTCCCAAGGCGCCGACGCCGCGCCCGGCGCATAGAATGCGACGTTCACGATATCCTCGTATTTCTTCGGCGGGTTCTCCGCATACCGGATCGTGCCGTCGGGCCGCCACTCGAGCCATTCCGGATGCTCGCGGACCCACGGGTGGTCCGGCGCAGACTGGATCGCGAAATCAAGCGCAATCTCGATCCCCTGCCCGGAAGCGTCCGCGCAAAGCCTGCGGAAGTCCTCGAGCGTGCCCAGCGCAGGATGGATCGCGTGATGTCCACCTTCGTCGGAGCCGATCGCATAGGGACTGCCCGGATCCTCGGGCAGCGCCTTCAGCGCGTTGTTCCGTCCCTTGCGATGGATCCGGCCGATCGAATGGATCGGCGGGAAATAGAGCACGTCGAAGCCCATCGCCCGGATCGCCGGCAGCCGCGCCATGACGTCGGCGAACGTGCCGTGGCGGGCCGGATCGCCACTCTGGCTGCGCGGGAAGATCTCGTACCAGTTCGCGAACCCGGCCGCGGGCCGCTCCGCGTCGAACGGCATCTCCGGTTCGAGCCGCACCAGGAAAGGCCGCGACCCGCGGGCGCGCATTCGCGCCCCCGTCTCGGGGTTCGTGATTAGCCGCAGCCGTTGTTCCAGTTCGGCCGCCTTGAGTGTCGCGCAAAGCGCAGCGATCGGCCCGTTGGGCTCGCCCGCCGCCGCAGCAATGAGCGCGATCGCCTCGTCGATTTCGAGTTGAACGGGCGCCCCAGCCGCTCGCTTCTTGGCGATGTCCTCGAGCAGGCTGGCGAAGACGTCACACCAGGCCTCGACCGTGAAGAGATAGCGTCCGACGCGCTCCAGCGGGAAGGAGGCCGCATGCCGGTCGTTGCCGAGGTACGCCATCGGCGTCCGGCCCCACTCGTTCGAGTTCAGCCGGCCGCCAGAGGAGATCGGCGGCGAGCCTGCCGTGCCCATCGCTGATGAAGTCCGCCTCGATTCGCGCCATCTCACCGGCGACGCCCCTGGCCGCAAACCTGCCGCCCTCGACGACCGGCCGGACCGCCTCGATTGCAATCCTCGGCCGCGTCGCGGCGCGCTCGGCCCCGGCGTGGTGAACGGGGCGGCGGATCGGCTTCGCCGGCACGAAGCGGAACGCTCGAGCCTCGGCGGGGTCCATTTCGAATGTCCCCCCGGCCGCGATCGGCCCATGGGCGGGCTCGGCCTCGTCGAGCGGAACCAGTGTCCCGCCGGCGCCGCCGATCTCAGGCAGCACCACCTCCGCGGGGAGTGCGCTCGCCTCGTCAGGGTTCGGGTTCAGCGCCAGCACGAGCCGAGGCGCCGCCCTGCTGCCGCGGGCGAGCACCGCGACCTCCGCCCCCGGAGCCGAGACCAGCCGCGCCGGCGGCCCGGCGAAGAGCTCGGCCTGCTCTAGCCGGCGCGCGTTGAGGGCGGTGACCTCCGCCTCGAGGCCAGCCTCAAACCCTAGGGTCATCATCCAGAGAGGCGCGTAATGGGCCGCGAGCATGAGCGCCCGCCGCCTTGCGCGCTCCGTCGCCGGGCGAGGTCCGGATGGCGGCTCCGCGAGGGCGATCACCTCGCCGAGCGCTTCGACGCGCGCCGCGTCCTCGTCGATCCATGCCGCGCGAAGATCCCACCAGCAGGATGAGGAGGCCGCGGCGTCGAAGCCGCATTGCGCGAGCGCGGCGACCGCCGCGGGCGTCGCCCCGTAGGTGAAGGCAAGGAACACGGTCCCCGGATACCGACCGTGCACCTCCGCAGTCAGCCTCTTCCATGAAGCGGGCGGCCTCTCGTGCGCGGCCTCGCAGCAAAAGCCGACGACGCCGGCTTCCAGCCAGGATTCGAGCTCGCCGGCCGGCAGGTCAAGAAGAACGCCGAGCCCGCCTGCCGCGGCGCGTCCGAGGTCGCCCGGGCGGCCTCCCGCCAGCGCAATGGCATCGAACCCGAGCGCGTGCGCTCGCGCCAATGATGCGTCATTCGGCAGCTCGCGCGGACTGATAGGGGCTATGTTTCTATATCGCAACGTCGCAACATCATATCGTCTCAATAACGGCATCGACCCAGGACTTAGACTCTCGATCCAAACAACGCGACAGCGTTCATAACAGACGTCGCTTTCGAAGGCGCGGGGAATTTCACCGGCACGATGACGCCAATTACGGTGAGCGTTCCCGAACCGTCGACGTGGACTACGCTTCTAATCGGGTTTGCCGGTCTCGGCTTTGCCGCGTATCGCAAGGGGAGAGTTGGACGGATGGCCGGTGGAACGGGTCATTTTCCGCCGCTGCACCAGCTAGCGCGCGTGGACCGGCTGCGTCAGGAACCGTTCGCGCGAGATGGGCAGCGGCGGCTCGTCGACCGCCGCGTTCGCCTGCTCCGCCAGCAATGCGCGGAAGATCTCGAATTCCGCCGTGAACTTGCTTTGCACGTTTGGCCAGACGTGTTCGTAGAACGGCAACCCCTTGGGCTTGGGTTTCGCCAAACGGACCTCGAAATGCGTGCCGCCGTCCTCCCGTTCGGCGAACGCATAGGACATGAGGATCTTGGGCGCGGCTGGGGCCGGCAGCAGGGTGGTCAGGGTGATGTGATCGAACGGGCGCCAGTCGAGGATATCTTCGATGACGGCGTCCTTGCCGTGCATGCAGTGGTTCTGCGTGCCCGCGCCGCGCCGACCCCTGATCGTGTTTTCGACCACGCTATCGCTTCCCTGCCAGCGGGGGCGATTGCCCGGCATGGTGATGAGGTCCCAAACCGCCGCGCGCGGCGCCGAAAAGTCGGTCTCGAGCACCCCGAACGGCTCTGTCAGACCAAATGCTCGCGGCTCCTCTGACCGTGGTAGGCTTGGGTCATGAGCAATCCGTTCCGATATTTTAACAGCTCGCCGGAGGTCATCCGTCTCGTCGTGATGATGTACGTGAGATACCCGCTGTCGCTACGCAACGTCGAGGATCTCCTGGCCGAGCGTGGGATCGACATCAGCCATGAGACGGTCCGATTTTGGTGGAACCGGTTTGGTCCGAGGTTTGCCGCCGAGATCCGAAAGAGGCGCGTAGCGCACATGCGCGGCTATCCTCAGTGGCGTTGGCGCCTGGACAAGGTGTTTGTGAAGGTCAACGGAACGCTCTGCTATCTCTGGCGCGCCGTCGACCATGAGGGCGAGGTCTTGGAATTGGTGGTCACTGCGAAGCGGGACAAAGCTGCGGCGCTGAAGCTTCTCAAGAGAATCATGAAGAAATACGGCCGACCGCGGAAGATCGTGACCGACCGGCTTCGCGCTTACTCTGGGGCAATGAGAGAGGTCGGCAACGCCGATCGGCAGGAGGTCGGCCGCCGGCTCAACAATCGCGCGGAGAATTCGCATCCGCCGTTTCGACGACGAGAGCGCGCCATGCTGCGCTTTCGGAGCGTGAAGACGTTACAGAAATTCAGCTCAGTTCACGCCCAGGTCCACAACCATTTCAATACCGAGCGCCATCTGATCACCCGCCAAGTCTATAAGCAGAGACGCTCTGCTTCATTGGCCGAGTGGCGCGCCCTCGCGGCTTGAATGTCGCTTGAGGGTGGTCGTGTTGCGCCACGCGCTGACGACCTGCCGTTACTCTGACAAAGCCGTCGCTGATCCTCGGCGAAATCGCGGTCGTGAAAATCATCCGGCGGGTCCAGGCCGGGCGACATCCGCAAACGGAAATGACCCGCTATCTCACCGAGAACAGCTACGCGAACAGCCCCGCGCTGTTCGGCGAAATGGTGCGCGTCGACGCCGACGGCACGCCCCAGACGCTCATGATCGCCGAGCAATTCGTGCCCAATCAGGGCGACGCCTGGGAGTGGACGCTCGACAAAGTCCGGCTCGCCATCCATGCAGCGGCGTTCGACGGGACCGACGACCAAGCCGGACGGGAGGCGATTGGCGCCTATCAGTCCTTCGCTGTGACGATGGGAAAGCGCCTTGCCGAGCTGCACGCGGTGCCGGCGAAACCCACGGACGATCCCGCATTCATGCCCGAGCGCGTGCAAGGGGATGAAACCAAGGCTTGGGCGAAAGCGGCCTGCCTGGAGGTCGATCGGGCGCTGCAGACGCTGCAAAATTTCACCGCGTGGCAGGACGAGGCCGATCAAGCAGCCGCGAAGGAATTGATCGCGCTTCGCGACCCGCTCTGCGACAAGATCGGTGAGATCGCAGAGGCCGGCATCGGGACGCTGAGAACCCGCCTCCATGGGGACTTCCATCTTGGCCAGATCCTCGTCTCGGGAGACGATGCGATTCTGATCGACTTCGAGGGCGAGCCGTCAAAGTCGCTTGCCGACCGCCGGGCCAAGGGCAGTCCGCTGCGCGACGTGGCGGGACTCCTGCGCTCGTTCGACTATGCTGCCGCGACGATCGCCCGAGAGCCCGCGCCCGCCGGTCCGCCGACCGCGGATCGCCGTGACGAGATGCTCGTGCACTTCGTCACCACGTCTTCCGCCAGTTTCCTCGACGGCTATCGAAAGGCGGCGGCGGCGGCAGAGCACAAATGGGTTCCCAACATTCGGTACGCGAAAGCGCTGATCGAGCTGGTCCTGATCGAGAAGGCAGCTTACGAGATCGGGTACGAGGCGGGCAACCGCCCGACATGGATCGGCATTCCGCTTCGGGGGTTGGCCATGCTGGCCAAACGGCTTCTCGCGCGCCGATGGGAAGCTGTCGATG
Organism: uncultured Alphaproteobacteria bacterium; assembly: GCA_963822215.1. GTDB lineage: Bacteria > Pseudomonadota > Alphaproteobacteria > Rhizobiales > Beijerinckiaceae > Roseiarcus. The sequence goes on along the minus strand of CAWGGX010000008.1, from coordinate 873,930 downwards.
AGTGACGACCGGCCAATTAGGCCGCGATCGAGGCGCTGGTGCAGGGAGGCACCGCGGTCTTTCGCGCTGCTGGGACTGCACCGCGGAGGCGAGAAGTGGATGCGCGCATTCCTGCCGGGGCGCGGGGTGCGACGGCGCTGGCGCCGTCGGGGGAGACGCTCGCCTCCTTTCCAGCGCGGGCGCGAGGCGGGACTGTTCGAGGTCCATCGGAGCCGTTGGCCGAGGCGCTGTCGACTCTACGGACCGCCAAACAATCGGGCACCCGCTCGGCTTCACGACATTCGTTAGCCGCCTCATGTCGAAATGGCTTGGCTCTCTGAAACCTGCATTTCGGGTCAGTGCGTCCGAAGATCGTATAGGGGGGACGCCTTACGGCATGTTACCCTTTATGTTGCGCTTGGTGGGGGCTTACCGCCGGAGACAGGGCATGCAAAGAGGCACGAAGATTGTGCGCATCAGACTTTGGCGACAAATCTTGGAATATGGCGACGTCGAAGTAACCGTTCCCTTGAACGCCAGCCTGGACCAGATCATTGAGGCCGCGGTAAGTGAATACAAAAATACCGAGAACAAGGCTGGCTTGTATACCGATGGTGAGACCATTGGGTGGCGTAAGGCGACATCGACGCTGGTTGGGGCGCCGGTGGTGAGACCCGGTGATTTTTGATCTCCGGGGCGACATTTGACTTACAAACTTCGTTACGGTCTCTGTCAAGTTAGGTCTGGGCATGGCCAAGGTCCACAATGGTGACCTCGGAGAGGCGAATCATGGCATCTGCAGGAAAGACGCGGGGCGAGCGGACGGAGGAGGAGAAGGCGGTGGCGGCTGCCGGCGTCCTTGACGAAGTAGAGGAAATCACGGAACCAGCAAGAGAAGCGCCGGGGCACGAGGTGTATGATCAGGCTCCGTCGCGCGTAGTCATTGCCGGAGTCTCGCCTGAGGTTGACGGCGGGCAGTTCCCCATCAAGCGGACGGTGGGGGAGGAGGTGGCGGTGGCTGCCAACATCCTTGGCGACGGGCATGATGTGATCGTGGCCGTGGTCCGCCATCGTTCCACCGAGGCGACCGAGTGGGATGAGGTCCCCATGATCTTGCAGGCCAATGATCGCTGGAGCGGCCGGTTCGCGGTGACGGCTCTGGGATGGCACGAGTACACGATCCAGGCCTGGGTCGATCGCTTTCTCACCTGGCATCGGGAAGTGATGAAGAAGCACGAGGCCGGCCAGCCGGATCTCACCAGCGAGCTCCTGGAGGGGGCCGCGCTGCTATGCGAGGCGGCCGAGCGTGCCAACGGCCCCGATGTCGGCTGGTTGCGCGAGCGGGCCGAGCTCCTGGCGGGCACTGAGAGCGAGGTGTCAAGGGTGCGGGCCGGTCTGAGCCGGGACCTGGTCGAGCGGATGGCGCGATACCCCGACCGGAGCGCGGCAAGTACGTATGACCGGCCGCTCCGCATTATGGTTGAGCGGGAGCGGGCGAGATTCGGGGCTTGGTACGAGATGTTTCCCCGATCGGCGTCCTCGGTCGTAGGCCGCCACGGCACGTTTAGCGACGTCGAGGCGCGCCTGGGCTACATCGCAGAGATGGGTTTCGACGTCCTCTATCTGCCGCCGATCCACCCGATCGGACGGGCTTTTCGCAAGGGACCGAACAACACGCTGACCCCCGGGCCGAACGATCCCGGAAGCCCCTGGGCCATCGGCGGCCCCGAAGGGGGCCACAAAGCCATCCACCCCGACCTGGGCACGATCGAGGACTTCGATCGCTTCGTAAGGGAGGCACGGGATTTCGGCATTGAGCTGGCGCTGGACATCGCCTTCCAGTGCTCGCCGGATCATCCCTATGTGCGCGAGCATCCCCAATGGTTCCGCCATCGCCCTGACGGGACGATCAAGTACGCCGAGAACCCACCCAAGAAGTACCAGGACATCTACCCGATTGATTTCGAATGCAATGACTGGAAGGCACTCTGGGCCGAGCTCCTCGACGTGTTCCTCTTCTGGATCGATCATGGCGTGAAGATCTTCCGGGTCGACAACCCCCATACCAAGCCTTTCCGCTTCTGGGATTGGGTCATTACTGAGGTGTGGACCAGGCATCCCGAGACCATCTTTCTTTCCGAGGCGTTCACGCGGCCGAAAGTCATGGCACGGCTGGCGAAGGGCGGATTCACGCAGTCGTACACGTACTTCACCTGGCGGAACACCAAGAAGGAGCTGACCGACTATCTGACCGAGCTCACTCAAAGCGAAACGGCTGAGTACATGCGCGGCAACCTTTTTGCCAACACTCCCGATATTCTTCCCGAGCACCTCCAGATCGGTGGCCGGCCGGTCTTCATAACCCGCCTTGTCCTTGCCGCGACCTTGGGGGCGAGCTATGGGATCTACGGACCGCCTTACGAGCAGTGTGTCGGCACGCCCGTACGGCACGGCTCGGAAGAGTATCTCAACTCCGAGAAGTACCAGATTGTGCACTGGGACCTGGATGTCTCTTGGAGCCTGCGCGATTACATCGCCAGGGTCAACGAGATCCGCCGTGAGAATCCCGCGCTCCAGTTCAACAGCAACCTACGGTTCTATGACGTCGATAACGACGCATTGATCTGCTACGGCAAATCGACGCCGGATATGACCAACCTGATCGTGGTGATCGTCAACCTGGATCCGTCTCACACTCACACAGGGTGGGTGCGCCTCCCCGCGCACGATCTTCAGATGGGCTCGGGGCCGGCCGCATCGTATCAGGTGCACGACCTGATCAGCGATGAGCGGTACCTCTGGCACGGCGAGACGAATTTCGTGAAGCTTGACCCCCAGGTCAACCCCGCTCACATCCTGCGGGTCCGCCGGAGGATCCGCACCGAGCAAGACTTTGACTACTTCATGTGATGACGAGCTGGAAAGCCCTGGCAAACCATCAAGCACTCGAAGCAGAAACCGGCGGCAATTTTGCTAGCGTCACACCGGGCGGCCCGTAGAGCGGCGGCGCCTGGGAAGGACTATGTGGCCAGAGATGATCATCATCAGTGACTCGGACTTGCAGCAGATCGGCGAGGGATCTCACAACTCGATTTACGAGAAGCTTGGGGCCCACGTCCTGGACCTTAACGGCTCATCCGGCGCCCATTTCGGCGTCTGGGCTCCACACGCCCGCGAAGTCTCCGTCATTGGCGACTTCAATGGCTGGAACGCGGGGGCGGATCGGCTCGAACGGAGGGGCGGGTCCGGAGTTTGGTCCGGCTTCGTTCCGGCGATTGGTCAGGGCGCACTCTACAAATTCTCGGTGCTCGCCCCCGACGGCGGCTCGCGGTTCGACCGGGCCGACCCTTTCGCCTTCGCCTCCGAGCCCCCCCCGGGGACCGCCTCGAAGATCTGGGACCTGTCACACTACGAGTGGGGCGACGGTTCGTGGATGGCCGGTCGTGGCGAGCGCCAGTCGATCACCGCGCCGATCACCATCTACGAGGTGCACCTTGGCTCCTGGATGCGTGTTCCCGAGGAGGGAAACAGGCCATTGACCTATCGTGAAGCCGCCCCGCGGCTGGCAAAGTATGCCGCCGAGATGGGCTTCACACACGTCGAGCTCTTACCTGTCTTCGAACATCCAGCCGCGGAGTCTTGGGGCTACCAACCAGCCGGCCTGTATGCCCCCTCAGCCCGGTTCGGCACGCCTCATGACCTCATGTTCCTCGTCGACACGCTGCACCAGGCGGGGATTGGGGTCATCCTCGATTGGGTGCCCGCCCACTTCGCCCCCGACTCGCACGGCCTTGCCGAGTTCGACGGCACTCATCTCTACGAGCCCGCCGCGCCCGATAGGCGAACGATTCCGGTCTGGGGAACATATGCCTATAACTTCGAAAGCCCCCATGTCGTCAACTTCTTGACCGCAAACGCCCTATTCTGGCTCCAGAAGTATCATTTCGACGGCCTGAGGGTCGACGGAGTGGAAGCGATCATCCGGCTCGACTTCAACCGCAAGCCGGGAACATGGCAGCCCAACAAGTTTGGCGGCAACGAGAATCTCGCGGGTGTTGCGTTTCTGCAAGGGGTGAACCAGAAGGTCCACGAGGACCACCCTGGAGTGCTGACGTTCGCCGAGGACGCGACGGCGCGGCCCGATGTCACGAGTACGTTGGCGCGAAGCGGCGGGCTCGGCTTCGACTACAAGTGGGACCTCGGCTGGGTCCACGACACGCTTAGGGAGTACATGCCCCTGAAGCCAGCCGAGCGGCCGAAAAGCTACGCCAAACTCGTCTTCAGGATGCATTACGCCTTCCGCGAGAACTACCTCTTGCCGCTCTCGCACGACAACTCCGCGCCGGGCAAGAAATCGCTCCTTGCCAAGATGCCGGGGGACGAGTGGGAACAGCGCGCCAACCTGCGATTGCTTTATGGCTACATGTTCGCGCTGCCCGGCAAGAAGCTCATGTTCATGGGGGATGAATTCGGCCAGTGGAAGGAATGGGACCATGAAACCAGCCTCGACTGGCACCTCCTGGAAAACCCAGCAGACCTACGGCATCCAGGCCTGAAGCGGTGGGTGCGCGACCTGAACACGCAGTACCGGGCCGAGCCGGCCCTCCACGAGCTGGATTGCCGGACCGATGGCTTTGCTTGGCTCGAGGCCGACGCCGCCAACTCTGTGCTCGCCTTCCTGCGTAAGGGCTCGGCCGAGCATGACCAGGCCCTGGTCGTCTGCAACTTCAGCGGTCAGGTCTTTCGGAATGTCCGCGTGGGAGTTCCCCGGGGGGGGCTCTGGAAGGAGATCCTCAATAGCGACGCCACGATTTACGGTGGCGGGGGCCAGGGCAACATGGGGGGGCTTGCCCCATCGCCGATCGCCCGCAACCAGCAACCGCAGTCGCTCCTCCTGCTCCTGCCTCCCCTGACTGTTCTAATCTTCAAGAAGGTTTCGAGATGAGGCGGCCATCACCCAAGGCCCCTTCCCGATCCAGCTTCGCGATGCCAGCCCCGGAAAGTCCACGGACCATTCGAGGTCATGGAGCCGGGCCCATTTTCCTGGACCCAGTCGGGGCAGGCAAGGCGCCCCGGGCGAGAACTTGGTCATCTACAAGCCGCACGTCGGCATTTGCTCGCCCGAGGGACCCTCGAGGGTGTTTCCCCGGCGCCGGCGCTTTCTTGCTTACGGGGCAAATCGAGGCCCTGGCCCCCGACCAGGCTTTCCATCCCCCTGTGGCGGTCATGTTGGGGGCATGGATCGCAGGTCGGAATAGAAATCAAGCGTGCGCCTCGCAATGCTCGACCAGCTAAAATGCCGTTCAACTCGGTCGCGCGACTGGAGGCCCATCTTCCGGCGGCGCTCTGGATCGTCAAGAAGTTGGTTAACGCCAGCCGCCAGGTCGTGAACAAATTGGGCCGGATCTTTTGGCTCGAAGTTCAAGGGGCTGGCCGCCTCGAACGACACCAGCAATCCGGTCTCCCCGGGAATCACCACCTCCTTGATTCCGCCGACGGCCGAGGCGACGACCGGGGTTTCGCAGGCCATGGCCTCCAGGTTGATAATCCCGAACGGTTCATAGACGGACGGGCAGACGAAGACCGAGGCGTGCGTGTAAAGGGGGATGATCTCCTCTCTGGGAAGCATCTGGGGTATCCAGTTGATCGGCACGGCGGCGTCGCGGCGAGCCTGTTCCACCCGCTCTTCCATCTCGCGGCCGATCTCCTTCGTGTCCGGGGCCCCCGCGCAGAGCACCACTTGTACGCCCGGGCGGATGTACTTCACGGCGTCGACCAGATGAATAATGCCCTTCTGGCGGGTGATCCGACCGACGAAGAGTACGAACGGCTTCTCGGGGTCGATTCCGTGCTTGGCCAGGACTGCCTGATTAGGAGTTGGCTTGTACTCGCTCAAGTCGATCCCGTTATGGACGATCCGCACCCGGTCGTAGGGCACTCCATAGAGAGAATGAACGTCCTCCCGCATCGCCCCGGATACGGCGATGACGCCGTCGGCGTTCTCGTAAGCGGTGCGCTCGATCCACGAACTCGCTTGATACGCGGAACCGAGCTGCTCGACCTTCCAAGGGCGGTGGGGTTCCAGCGAGTGCGTTGTCAGGACAAGGCTCGCCCCGGTCAGCTGCTTCGCGAGACAGCCGGCTAGGTGGGTGTACCACGTGTGGCAATGGACGATGTCCACGCACTCGAGCATCCCTGCCATGACCAGGTCTCTGAGCATCGTCTCCTGAAACATCTTGTGCCGGGGATCCTGGCAGGGCAGTTCGAAAGCCGGGTTGATCCCCCGCACGGTCAGGTTTCCGTCGCGGATGTCCTGGCCGCCGAAGCAGATGACCGAGACGTGGTGACGCCCTCCGTCTGCGCTGGCCAATTCCCGGGTGAGATATTCAACGTGGACCCCTGCGCCCCCATACACGTGCGGCGGGTACTCATTGGTCAAGATTGCTATCCTCATACGAGACCTCCTGGATCGGCCAAGGCCCCAACATTCTGCGCCCGAGACCCGGCCCGGATAGGCTTGGGTTCCAATGGTTCGCGCTTACCCAATTACAAGCTTCGGTGCCCGGAGACCGGGTGTCAATAAGCCAAACGCCGCGCTGAGGCCACGCCAACCTGCCCGCGCATGACGGGCCGAAGGTCATCTACGGCGAGGCGAGCCGCATTGGCGCGGCGCCGCCGAAAGCGCTGCAAATCGTCTTCAAGCAAAACCCTTACGACGTGAATGCCGTCAAGATCGCCGCGGATGCCTACGCGGAGTGGGGGTCGGGAGCGCCGAGGGGTGTTCCAATCGACGGGGAAAACTTCGCGCGAGTCGCGCGGTTCAGCTCAGATGCCTGCGGCGGGCGATCCGATGTCGCGAATGAGCGGGACAAGCGCTGAAATCTGCGGTCTACCCCGAGCGGGGGATGGTCCGCCTATGCCGCTGCCCCTGAGAGAGTCAGCCTCGGTAAGTGTTTCAGTCCGAAGAAGAAGGTCTCAGCGGCGTCTCAGCCTGAAGGAGCCGCCACCGATGTGATCCTCACAAATAGTCGCTTTCCGGCGCGAATTTCGAAAGCAACCATTTGTGGTCCGACGACCACGCCAAGACTTGCTCTTTCGGCAGCGTCAAGCCGTTTGGGTCCTCGACCTTATATAGATACGACCGTTGATAGCGAAGGTCATTTGCGAGCTTTAGGGCCGCCTCCCTGCTCGACATTTCGGAGGAAACTCGATCCTGATCGTATCGATCGCGGTAATGTACTTTCCATCCGGACATAATCCCGTCTCCTCCTTGCCTATTTCTAGCGCTCTTTAGCCTCGATTTGTCAGAATGGGCGGTTGTCTGCCATCTATACTCCGTGGTTTGAACGGAGATGTCGTTCCGGGGGGTCGGTTACTGCCGGTTACGCCGGAGACGCTACGAACGCTCGCCGCTGCGTAAGACATTTGGCAGGGCCATTCGACCAGCCCTCGCGGCATCACCACGCCATGGGCGACATTCGCGGTGAGTTGATGACGAGGGATTGCAAAATTCCAATAAAGCATTGACCCCTTCAGCCTGAACGCTTCGAAATGAGAATTCATCATGTTTACGCCAAGACCGAGCACTTTTTGCTTACATTGCAACCGACCTATTCTAAGGCAAAAGCTAAAGCAACTTAAATTATCCGCATAAAAAACAACAGCACACAATTATAAATGTCCATTCGCCTTGACAGTGATTGCAATCTATTGAATGGTGGTTGCACACTGCGCGCTTCGTCGGCGCTCCCGGCGAGGTCGTGGCGGTCGACGGTAAGACGGCGCGCCGCACCTTCAAGAAGGCCAAGGGCGAAGCGGCCATCCACGCTTTTACCGCCTACGCGGTCGAGCGCCGTCTGGTTCTCGGTCAGGTCAAGACAGCGCAGAAGTCGAACGAAATCACCGCCATCCCGAAGCTTCTGGACGCGCTCGACCTCCAAGGCGCGACCGAGACGATCGACGCCATGGGCTGCCAGCGCGAGATCGCCCGGAAAATCCGACAAGGGCGCCGACTTCCTTCTCGCCCTCAAGGACAACCAGCCGAGGCTGGCCGAGGACCTGCGCCTGTTCGAGCAGAAGGCCAAGAATTTCGCCGATACGACGGTCGAGCAAGCCCAGACCGTCGACGGCGACCCCGGCCGCATCGAGACGCGCAAGGTCACGGTCTATCAGGACGTGAAATGGCTGCAGGACCGTCACGCCTGGCCGGGTTTGAAGAGCGTCGTCAAAGTCGAGAGCCGGCGCGAGATCGGCGACAAGATCGAGACCGAGACCCGCTTCTATCTCGCCTCCGCAGTCCTCACCGCCCTCGCCGCCGTGGCCTTCGTGCGCGTACACTGGGGAATCGAGAACTCCCTGCATTGGGTGCTCGACATGGTGATGCGCGACGACGAGAGCCGCGTGCGAACCGGAAACGCCGCGGCCAACCTCGCCATCATCAAACACATCGCCTACAACCTGATCAGACGCGGAAAAGGCAAGCATTCCTTCCGAGCCAGGTGAAATCTCGCCGCTGGGACGAGGACTACCTTCTCAGCCTCTTCCTCGCCGGATGATTTTCCTTCACCCGATTCCCCTGTCGCCGTCCTTTGCCTTCGGCAGACCGTCGTGCAGAACGAGCACGTCAAGGACCGCGGACCAAGGCGCCCGTTCGGCCATCATGATGGCGTGGGTTGGACGGAAGGCTGAGGCGACGTCGAGCGTGCCGGCGTAAACCGTATGCTGGTCGCTCAGTCCGTATTCGCCGCCAGACAGCAGGCTCCCGCACTTCGGGCAGAAATTGCGAACGGCCTCCCCGCCTCTCCGCAACCGCTTTCGCGCCTGTCGCGTCGGGCCGCTCACCCGGAAGGCGTCGCTCGGGAATCCCATATAGGGGACGGCGCCGGCGCCGGACGCCCTGCGGCAGTCCTCGCAGTAGCACAACCCGGAGTAGAGGGGGTGTCAATCGGACGCCTCGTATCGCACGGTGCCGCATAGTCACCCGCCGGTCAGGATGCGCGCGCTCATCGCCTTCGCCCTCCGTTCGCCCGCGCCGACGCCTAAGAGCCGCCAACCCGGAGTTCCCGGGAAATGCAGGGCATCGTGATCGGTTCGCTTGGCCGGCTTGCGCCAGCGCATCCGTTCCCTGTATCGCTTTGAGCATGGATATCGCTTTGCACACACGGAGGCGCGGGTGAGCGGCGAGCCAAAACCCGTCGCGATCATCATGGGCAGCCAGTCGGACTGGGCCGTCATGCGGCGCGCCGCCGAGACGCTCGAGGCGCTCGGCGTCGGCTACGACGCTCGCATCGTCTCGGCCCACCGTACGCCCGATCGGCTTGTCGCCTTCGCCAAGAGTGCGAAAGCGGAGGGGTTTAAGGTGATCGTCGCCGGCGCAGGCGGCGCGGCGCACCTGCCCGGCATGACGGCGGCCTTCACCACGTTGCCGGTGTTCGGCGTCCCCGTCCCGACCAAGGCGCTCGGCGGCGAGGATTCTCTGCTCTCGATCGTGCAGATGGCGGCGGGCGTGCCGGTCGGCACGCACGCGATCAACGCCGGGCTGCTGGCCGCCAGCGTGCTGGCCCTCTCCGACCCCGCGCTCGCCGGGCGGCTCGAAGCGTGGCGCGCAGACCGCACCGCGGCCGTCGCCGAGCGGCCGCAGGACGCGCCTCCCGTCGAGGGGCCGGCATGATCCTTTCTCCCGGCGCCACGATCGGCATTCTGGGCTCCGGCCAGCTCGGCCGTATGCTGGCGATCGCGGCGCTGAAGGTGGGCTTGCGCACCCATATCTACGCCCCCGAGGTCGAGGGCCCGGCCTATGACGCCGCCGCCGGCCGCACGATCGCGCCGTTCGACGACGAGGAGGCGCTCGAAAAGTTCGCCCGCGAGGTCGACATCGTCACCTACGAGCTCGAAAACGTCCCGACCGCGACCGTCGAGTTCCTGAACCGGCACGTCCCGGTGCGCCCGGGCGCGCGGGCGCTCGCGCTGACCCAGGACCGGCTCATCGAAAAGACATTCTTACGCGACGCGGGTCTCAGGACCGCGCCGTTCGCCGCCGTCGACGACGCCGGCGCGCTCGCCCGCGCGCTCGCCGAGCTCGGCCGCCCGTCGATTCTCAAGACCCGGCGCTTCGGCTACGACGGCAAGGGCCAGTCGCTGATCCGCGAGGGCTCGAACGTCGCCGCGATCCACCGGGCGCTCGGGGCCACGCCGATGATTCTCGAAGGTTTCGTCGCCTTCGAGCGCGAGGTGTCGGTGGTCGCGGCGCGCAGCCTCGAAGGCGAGATCGTCGCCTACGATATTTGCGAGAACGAGCACGAGCGCCACATCCTCGCCCGCACACGTGCGCCCGCCCGCATAAGCGCGGAGACGGCGCTCGAGGCGCGAAGGATCGCAACCATAGTGCTCGAGGCGCTCGACTACGTGGGCGTGCTGGCGGTGGAATTGTTCGTCACCCGCGACTGGCACGGGCGTGAGGGGCTGGTGGTCAACGAGATCGCGCCCCGCGTCCACAATTCCGGCCACTGGACGTTCGACGGCGCGCAGACCTCACAGTTCGAGCAGCATGTCCGCGCCATCTCGGGCTGGCCGCTCGGCGCGCCGACCCGCAGAGGCCGGGTCGAGATGCACAACCTGATCGGCGAGGACGCCGAAGACTGGCGCGACATCCTCGCCCAGCCCGACCTCTGTCTGCACCTTTACGGCAAGCTGGAAATCCGCGAAGGCCGTAAGATGGGCCACGTCACGCGCGTGTTTCCGGAGCCGCCGGGCGAGGGTTAGTTAGTCTTCACTACAACCATTTTTGGCCTGTCGACGGAGTTCGATACGACGAGCAAAATCAAACGCTTGGTCAGCCGAGAAATGGCTTGGAGCAAGATCGAATCCGCGAAGACGGGTTAGCGTGCACTCTGGGGCGCGGTCGCTGACCGGGCCTGTCGACCTCTCTTCGGAAGGGTCGCCGACCCCGGTCCAGAGTCTTCGCGTGGATGGCCCCTTCGCCCTTGGCCTTCTTGCATCGATCAAGCTGGTGGAAGAGCATGGCATCAACCTTTACGCTGGCTATTGTCAGTGGGCGTATTAGGGGGCGTTGTTGCATGGATCGAGGGTTTGTGCCGTAGGATCGGTTGGAGTAGGAGGCGCCCCATTCTGATCGGGGATCCCCTATGCCGTTCAAGGCCAACGCTGTTTGTCGCCACCACATCCCGAAGCAGAAGCGCAAGGTGACGAACTGGGCGGCGTATGACGCCGGTTTGCGCCAGCGGGGGAGCCTGACGGTGTGGTTCAGTGACGAGGCGATCGCAGCCTGGCGGGCCGCGCCTCGGACGACCCGGGGCGGACAGGCTTGGTATTCGCCACTGGCGATCCTGACGGCTCTGACGCTGAAGGCCGTGTTCCGGCTCGCTTTGCGCCAGACCGAAGGGTTGATCGGCTCGATCATCCGTCTTCTCGGGCTCGTCCTGGCGGTTCCCGATCACTCCACGCTCAGCCGGCGGGCAGAGAAACTCGAGGCGCCACGACTGCGCTCCGGCGGCGGTGCTGATCGTGGGCCCGTGCACCTGCTGGTGGACAGCACGGGATTGAAGCTGTGTGGCGCGGGCGAATGGCTGGTCGAGAAACATGGCGCCAAGGCCCGCCGGTCCTGGAGGAAGCTGCATATCGGCGTGGATGCCAGCACCGGGGAAATTGTCGCCACGGCACTGACAACAAACGACGTCGATGACGCCTCCCAGATCGTCCCCTTGCTCGACCAGGTGGAAGGGCCCGTGGTCTCGTTCACGGGTGACGGCGCCTACGACCAGGACAGCGTCTACCGGACCGTGACCGAGCGTGATCCTGACGCTGCGGTCATCGTGCCGCCCCGCTCCACGGCGGCGCCGAGCGACACGGCTGCGACCGATCCTACACAGCGCGACCGCCATCTTCAGTGTATTGACGAAAAAGGCCGGATCGGCTGGCAGAAGATGTCAGGTTACAACAAGCGCAGCCGCATTGAGACTGCCATCGGGCGATACAAACAAGTGATCGGTGACGGACTCCGCTTCCGTAAGGATGAGCGTCGCACGACCGAGGTTGCCGTCGCCGTCCATGTCTTGAACCGCATGCTGGAGCTGGGACGCCCGATCTCCATCCGCATCGCATGAAGTCGGAGCGGGAAGGGGCCGCCGTGATCCCCTCGTTGATCCATGCAACAACGTCACGATAAGCCGAACGACGTGCGTATGCCTGAGAGCAGACTGCGCGGCGGCGGGCCGTCGACGAGCGTGGAGAGATAGTCCTCCGCCCACTTCCTGATGTCGTGTTCCAATAGATGCGCGAGCATCGGCCCGTAACGCTCGCGGCGCTCGGCCAACGGCATCTCCAGCGCGCGCTGCAACGTTGAAGCGACCGCGTCGGTCTCGTGCGGATTGACGATCAGCGCGCGGTCGAGCTCCTTCGCCGCGCCCGCAAATTGCGACAGCACCAGCACGCCGGGGTCATCCAGGTTCTGCGCCGCCAGGTATTCCTTGGCGACCAGATTCATCCCGTCCCGCAACGGCGTCACCATCGCGACATGCGCCGCTCGATACATGCCCGCCAGGACCGCTCGCGAATAGGAACGGTTGACGTAGCGGATTGGCGTCCAGGCCGCGTCTCCAAATCGGCCGTTGACTTTGCCGATGAGGCACGTCACCTCGGCTTCGATCTCGCCGTATTGCTCGACCTCGATAGGGCTCTTCGGCGTGATCTGCAGCAGCGTCACCTGCCCGCGCCACTCAGGACTGGTCTCGAGAAGCCGTTCGAACGCCTTCACCCGCTGCGGAATGCCCATCGAATAATCGAGCCGGTCGACGCTCAAGACGAGGCGGCTGCCGCCGAGGCTCTCCCGGACCAGGGCCACCAGCGCCGAGCGTCCGGCGTTGCGCGCAAGGCGCATATACGTCTTGGTCTCGATGCTGACCGGGAAGGCGCCGAGCCGCACTTTTCGGCTTTCGATCTCAAACACTCCGCCGCGAGCCTGGGTGGCGCCGAGAGTCGTCAGGTAATGGGCGAAATTATCGCGGTCGTTTTCCGTTTGGAGGCCGACGAGGTTGTAGTAGCTCAGTCCGCCGAGAATTTCCTTATGCTGGGGCAGGGTCTGCAGGATATCTGGCGGCGCGCACGGCGTGTGGAGGAAAAAACCAATTCGATTGCGATGGCCGCGCGAGCGCAGTTCCCGCCCCAGCAGCATGAGATGATAGTCGTGCACCCAGATGACGTCGTCCTCGTTGAGGAGCGCGCTCAGTCGTTCGGCGAACACGCGATTGACGCGCATGTAACCGCTTGCGTCGATGCGGGAGTATTCTTGCAAGTCCACTCGGTAGTGAAGAATGGGCCATAGCACGCTGTTGGTGAGGCCGTTGTAATATTCCTGGATGTCGTTTTTCGAGAGATCGATGAGAACGTAGGCGACGTTGTTGACGTCGACTGCCTGTGGCGTTTGGATCGGCTCGTCCGCGACTTTGCCGCTCCAGCCGACCCACATTCCCTTGCGATTCTTCAACGCCGCTTTCGCCGCCACCGCCATCCCGCCGGCGAAGGGCGTGCCGGGCGAATCGGGAACCGCGACGCGGTTGGAGACTATGATGAGACGTGCGCCCATGCGTCCTCACAACTCGACGAGAAACGCGACGCAATGTTATGATGCCGGCCAGAGAGTGGGAATGCGGTAGATTGCCCCAAAGCTCGCCGGTGTCCGGATGAATGTCCTAAGAGAGGAGTCCGAAGGCGTTGATGCGCGGCAGGCCTTCGAGCGGTTCGATCCAGATGATTTGCGGCGGCCGGGACGGCCCCGAACTGCTCGAAGCGCGGTGCGAAATCCGTGACCCGCACAGTCTGCGCCGGTTTGGAGGCGACGCCGACCATGATGGATCTCGCCAACTATTCTGCGACCGAGATCCTGCGAGACGGGCGCACGGTCGAGATCCGCGCCCAGCGTCCGCAGGACCGCGAAGGCATGCAGGCCGCGATCCTGCGATCCAGCGCGGAGTCGCTTCGCCGTCGCTTCTTGGGCTCACCGGACGATCTGTTCAAAATCGTACGGTAAGAGGAAGCATGCGGGCAACGCCCGGCCGTCCGAAGGCGCGATTGCCCTTGATGGAGATTTTGGAGGGCGAAACCGAGCGCACAAACCATCTGATTTGATTGGTTTTCCAGCCTAACGTACGATTTTGAACAGATCGTCCGGTCACCCCTAGGGAAGGGCAGGGCGACGCATCGCATGCCGAGGTCGAAGAACCCGAGCCCGTCGATGGCGACGACGAGGCGTTCGATCCGCCGATCGCCGACGACGAGTTTTCGGAACTATTCGCCTCTGTCGACGCGGCCATCGCGCATGCCGACGAGACCCTCGCCGGCGAACGGCGCCCCGCGGCCCCAACCGCCGGCGAGCGCGATCCGCTCGTCTACGACCTCGACTGGGACGAGGATGCGCGCCTCGCCGAATGGCGCGTGATCGTCGATCAGACGCGCGACCTGCCGCCGACCCTCGCCGCCGCGACTGCCCACGAGGCCTGGAGCGCGATCGAGCCGCTGCAACGCGCGCCCGGCCTCGGCCGCCTGCTCGCCGCCGCGCTGCTCGCCGATCGCGGCAAGGCGCGCGCGCATCTGCCCTGCCTCGCCGAGGGCGCGAAGGCCGTGCCCCGCGAACGGCGACGAAGCCGCGACGCGTCCACGCGTCTCGTCGCTGAGCTCGAAGCGATCGCCGCGGCGGCCGACGAGGGCCTGAAGCAGCACGACCGCTGGCTCCTCGCCCGCACGCTTCTTCTCCGAAAGCTTGACGGCCGCCGCTCCACCTCCCGGCTGCCCGAGTTGATCGAGTATGTGATCTCGAGGCCGCTGGTCTCGGCCGGCACGATCGCCAAGGAACTCGACATCACCCCGCGCGCGGCGCAGAACCTCGTCGCCGAGCTGGGCCTGCGCGAGGCGACGGGGCGCGGACGATATCGGGCGTGGGGCGTCTTGTGAGCGATCATGAGCCCGCGCTCGAGACGTCGCCGGCGGCGCCTTCGATTACGCCGCCAGAACTCTTACGCGGGCCGGGCTCGCCGCCCCGGCGCTTTGAGCGCGACCCGTCGCCAACGGCGCGAGCATAGGCCGCCAGCAAAGCCGCAAGGTCGGCACGCTGCGGCAGCGCCCGCGCGAACCGCGGCGATCCCTGACGCTCGTCGACGACATCCACGAAACGCGCGATCAACCCGTCACGGCCTCCCGCGGCCGGGGCCATTCGACATCGCCGGGGAACGGCGCGGTCCGCAGCGACGACGCCCCCATCGTCGGCCTTATGCGCGAGATGGTCGAAGCAACGGATGCGCGCCGACGCCGGCAGATTGGCGAGCGGCCGGCCGGAGCCGAGGCCGACGACGTCAGGAATGCGCAGTAGGCGCGGGACCCATTCGTGGATCGCCGGCGATTCCCGTTTGGCGCCGAAGCGCCCCCTGCCACTCCGCGCGCCAAACGTCTCTCTGCCTTCGTCCGCGCGATGCTGACGCTTTTTCGTTCGATTCGCCCACTTTCGAAACAAATGTTCGGTCAAACTGACTAAAGTTTACGCCCAAATGTACTCCTTCGCCACTTGACAGTTTTAATAGTGGACACTTACCATTATCGCGACGAGTGCAACGGTATCCGTCGTCAGACGCGTTTCAGCGTTGCCGCTGAGTTGATTGAGCTTGGAGCGTAGGGATGAATGATCCGCCTACTCTCGCCAATAATGATCGAACAGAAGGTCCGCCTCATTCTCGTACATTTGTGTGTGGGCCGGCGATAAGGCGCTGTATTTTAAAACGACTGGGTCGTCAGAGTGGATTCGAACTTGCCAAATACGCTCAAACGCGTGCGTCACTCCGCCATGCGAAAACGGGCTGCCGCACAGGCGCCCAAGACGATCGACTATCAAAACATCGACTTCGACATCTTCGGAACGCTGCTGAGCTTCTATGTTCGGACCGTGAATATTCTCGTCAGTCAGGACCTCGACGCCCAAACGATCGAGCTCGGTCTGTCGGGGGGCACGGGCAAGATTTCGACGATACTTCTGGTCGGAGCGAACCCTGGCATACGGCCGTCGGTGCTCGCCCATTTCATCCGCAAAGACCGCTCGGCCATGGGCAAACTGCTCGACACGATGGAACGCGCCGGGCTGATCGAACAGAGAGTGTCGGCGGTCGAACGCCGGGCACGCGAACTCTATCTGACGGACAAGGGACGCGCGCTGGTTCAGCGGACCCGCGATTTGGTGCGTCGGCAGGACGACGAGTTCTTCGCCACGCTCGTTGCGCCGGAACGCGAGCAATTGCTCGGACTGTTGCGGAAAGTCTACGAGACTTTCCTCGACATGGTGCCGCACGCAGAGGGCTGAGGCTCGCAAACGCGGGAGCGGCCATATGAGCAAGGCCTCGCCCCGACGCATCGCCATGGTTTCGGGCGCCAATCGCGGAATTGGCGCGGCGATTGCGGCCGCGCTCGCCGCCCAAGGTTGGGGCTTGAGCCTGGGCGTGCGCTCGCCCGACGCCCAGCGAGAGCCGCCTGGCGGCCGCGAGACGCTTGTCTATCCTTATGACGCGCGCCATCGCGGCAGCGACCGGCGATGGGTCGATGCGACGGTCGAGCGGTTTGGACGGATCGATGCAGTCGTGGCCAACGCCGGCATCCTGATCTCGAAAAGCGTCATCGAGGCCGAAGACGCAGAAATCGATGACGTCTTCGAGGTCAACGTCAAGGCGCCGATGCGGCTCGTGCGCGCCGCCTGGCCATGGCTCATGTCAGCGGAACGCGGACGGGTCATCAACATTATTTCGCTCTCAGGCAAACGGGTCGCTTCGGCCAAATCCGGGCTGTACGCGACGAGCAAGTTCGCGGCGCTCGCGCTGACCCATCGATCCGCCAATCCGGATGGGATCAGGGCGTGAGGGCGACTGCGATCTGCCCGGGTTTCGTGGCGACCAGCATGGCCGCGGGAGCGCCGGGCAAGCCCGAAGAGCTGACCCAGCCGGACGACATCGGCAGGATTGTCGCCTTCGCGCTCGACCTGCCCAATAACGCCAGCGTCGCCGAGATCCCCGTCAACTGGGCTTTGGAGCCGACCCTGTGACCTCCTCCAATTGAAACGGACGGCATGAACATGGGACCGCAAGTTGAATCCGTCATCGCAAATACCGAGACGCCGGCTGAGGCCGACGTCGTCATCGTCGGCGGCGGCATCATCGGAACCAGCAGCGCGCTTTATCTCGCCAAGCGAGGCCTCAAAGTCGTGCTGTGCGAAAAGGGGCATATCGCCGGCGAGCAATCAAGCCGCAACTGGGGCTGGGTCCGGCAAGCGCGACGCGACCCGCGCGAAATCCCGCTGATCGTCGAAAGCCTCCGCCAATGGCAGGGCATGAACGAGGCCATCGGAGAGGAGACCGGGTTCCGCACGACCGGCA
The DNA here is from genome assembly GCA_963822215.1 of uncultured Alphaproteobacteria bacterium. Lineage (GTDB taxonomy): Bacteria > Pseudomonadota > Alphaproteobacteria > Rhizobiales > Beijerinckiaceae > Roseiarcus. Next base: position 856,531 of record CAWGGX010000008.1, on the reverse strand, counting down.
TCGCTTTCGCCGCCGAGACCGAGGCCGACGTCGCGCGCTACGAGAAGTGGCTCGAATATGCGCGACCCTATCAGATCGACGCTCGGATGATTTCCGGCAGCGAACTCGACAAACGCGTGCCGGGCGGCAGCGGTCGGTGGAGGACGGCGCTGTTCTGCGCCACGGACGGTAGAGCGGAGCCCCAGAGGGCGGCGCCGGCGATCGCGCGGGCGGCTCAGCGGGCCGGCGCTGCCATCCTCACGGACTGCGCCGTCAGGGGCCTCGATCGGGCGGGCGGCCGCGTCGCAGGCGTCGTAACGGAGCGAGGACGTATCCGCGCCGAGACAGTCGTTGTAGCAGCCGGCGCTTGGTCGCGACGCTTCTTGAAAGACCTCGACATCACGCTCCCGCAGCTCAAAGTCCGCGCCAGCGTCATGCGCACAGCGCCGCTTGCCGGCGGTCCAGAGGCGGCCTTTTGGTTCCAAGGCGCGGCGTATCGCAAGCGGCTCGACGGCGGATATACGATCGCCAACGGATATGTAAACGTCGCCCCGATCGTCCCGGACAGTTTTCGCTTCTTCAAATCGTTCCTCCCTGCTCTACGCAGCGAGACGCGAGCGCTGAGGCTCAGGATCGACCACCGCTTCCTGCAGGAGTTGGCAGAGGCGCGGCCCGTACCGCTCGATCAGGTGTCGCCCTATGAAAAAACGCGCGTGCTCGATCCCGCGCCGGACGAACATTTCCTGCGTCAAGCCCTGACAGATCTGAGCAAGGTGTTCCCGGTCTTCGCCAGGGCTCAGATCGTGCACAAATGGGCTGGCATGATCGACGTTACGCCAGACGCCGTCCCGGTGATCTCGCCGGTCGACGAGGCTCCGGGGTTGATCGTCGCGACCGGTTTCTCGGGCCACGGCTTTGGCATCGGCCCTGGCGCCGGACGTCTCGTGGCCGATCTCGCAACGGGAAACACTCCCGTCGTGAACCCGCATGACTTTCGGCTGTCGCGCTACAGCGACGGCTCCAATCCTCGGATCATAGCCGGGATCTGAACGGTTACCGGGTCGCGGCGGGCACATCCGCGAGACACAAAGGGAAAGCACGATGAAGGACGATCGCCAGATCTCAAGGACGACGCCGAACCGCCGTCAACTTCTCGCGATGAGCGCCGCAACCGGCGCGCTCGCATGGCTTGGTCCGAAACTTGGTTGGACCGAAGCGGCCCTCGCGGCAGCGCCGCCGACAAAGCCGACGGGCCAAGCCGTGATCGGCTTGTCGCAGGAGCCGACGGTCTTCAATCCTTTGCTCGTCCACATCGAAGTTGATGAAGCGGTCTATTTCAATTTGTTCAGCGCCCTCTGGCGTGTCGACCCGAAGGGCGAGTTCGTGCCCGATCTCGTTTCTGAGATCCCGAGCGTTGAGAATGGCGGCGTGTCGGCGGATGGGCTGCAATGGCGCATCAAGCTCAAGCCGAACGCGCAATGGCACGATGGCGAGCCCTTCACCGCCGAAGACGTCAAATTCAATATCGAGCTCATCCAGAATCCCAAGTTCCTCGCGGGGCGTCGGGCTGGTCACGAACTGGTGCGCGACATCAAGGTCGTCAGCCCGATCGAACTGACCTGGCGGATGGAGAAAGCCTATGCTCCCTATCCCGCCATCCTGTCCTGGACATTCTTCGTCCCCAAACACATCTTCGAAAAGGAAGCCGATCCAAACAAGGCCGCCTTCGTCAACCATCCTATCGGCACCGGCCCTTTCGTTTGGACCGAGCGCGTTCCCGGTGATCACATCACCCTCACCGCCAATCCGCATTATCATGGCGAAGGGCCTCATCTCGCGCGACTGGTCGTAAAGTATGTCCCGGACTTGACGGTGCTCTACACGCAGTTCCAGACCGGCGATATCGACTACATCGGCCTTCAGGGCATTACCCCGGATCACTACGCAGAGGCCAAGACGCTTAAGAACCGCGTCGTAACCCCGGTGCCGCAGGCCTTCATCGAGAATATCGCGCTCAATCTCGGCAAGCCGATTTTCAAAGACCCCGCGGTGCGCGAGGCGCTGTATCTGGCGATGGATAAGAAGAGCATCATCGAACAGATCTACTATGGGCTGCCGACTCCGACAGAATCCTACCTGCCGATGCAGTCCTGGGCCTTCAACCCGGATCTGCCCAAGCAGAGCTACGATCCCGAAAAGGCCAAGAAGATTCTTGACGACGCTGGCTGGAAACCGGGCGCCGACGGGACCCGCGAGAAGGGCGGCGTGCGGCTGGAATTCACCAATTCGACCACGGCCCGTTAGCTTCAATTTTGTCGGCGACGGCCTGCGCGACGCGCTCGACGCGCGCATGGACCTGGTATGATGAACGCGCCGATCGCAATGTCTGTCCTTGAGGTCCGCAATCTGTCTGTCGAGTTCGCCGCAGGCGATGGATACGTGCAAGTGGTGCGCGATGTGTCCTTCTCCGTGGCGCGGGGCCAGACGCTGGCGCTGGTCGGCGAATCTGGATCCGGCAAAAGCGTGACAAGCCTCGCGGTCATGCGCCTGACGCCCAAAGCGCCGCGAGCCCTGCTGTACGGCCAAGCGCTTCTTCGCGGACGCGATGGCGCGATCCGCGATTTGCTGGCGCTTCCTGAGCGCGAGATGCGTTCGTTGCGGGGAAGCGAGATCGCCATGGTGTTCCAGGAACCCATGACCTCGTTGAATCCCGTGCAGCGTGTCGGCGACCAGATCGCCGAAGCCGTGCTCGCCCATCGACCGGTCGGCCGCCGCGATGCGCTGCATCGCGCCAAAGATCTGCTCGACCGCGTCGGCATTCCCGATGCAGGCCGACGGCTCGCTGCATTTCCGCATCAACTGTCCGGAGGCATGCGGCAGCGGGTCATGATCGCCATGGCGCTGGCCTGCGACCCCGCAGTGCTCATTGCCGACGAACCGACGACCGCCCTCGATGTGACCGTGCAGGCCCAGATTCTCGAACTCCTTAAGGAGCTTCAACAGGACACCGGCATGGCGATGGTCTTCATCACCCATAATCTCGGCGTAGTGGCGGATGTGGCCGATAGCGTCATGGTTATGTACGCCGGCCGCATCGTCGAGCATGGCCACGTCAGAACCGTGATGACGGCGCCTCTGATGCCCTATACCCAAGGGCTAATTCGCGCCGTACCATCTCTGACGCTGCCCGAACGGTTCGAACCCCTTACCAGCATTCCTGGAACGGTGCCGTCTCCGACAGAACTGCCGCCTGGTTGTTCCTTCGCGCCACGCTGCGCCTTTGCCGTGTCGGGTCTTTGCGACGCCGGACTGCCGCCGCTCGAAGAGGCCGCGGTTGGGCATGCGGTCCGTTGCCGACGCTGGGACGCGGTGGCGACGCTGGAGGCCCGCTCATGAGTCTTGCCGCATCCTCAACCCTTGGCGCGCCGCTTCTGCGCGTCGAAAATCTGCGCCAATGGTTTGGCCGCGGCTGGTTGCGCGGCGACCGCCACATTATCCGGGCGGTCGAGGATGTGACGTTCGAACTGGCGCGCGGCGAAGTGCTGGGCCTCGTCGGCGAATCCGGATCGGGCAAGAGCACGTTGGGCCGCGCGGTTCTGCGCGCCACCGAGCCGACCCAAGGTCGCATCATCTTCGACGGTCTCGACATCACGACCTTGGGTTGGCGGCGCTTGCGGCCGCTGCGGGCCCAAATGCAAATGATTTTCCAGGATCCCTTCGCATCGCTCAATCCGCGCATGACGGTTGGCCGGATCATCGCAACGCCGCTCAAGATCCAGCGGCCCAGCCTGAGGCGCGACGAGATTAGGGCGCGCGTCGCCGACGCACTTCGCACTGTCGGCCTCGACGAAAGCCATATCGATCGTTATCCCCACGAGTTCTCCGGTGGACAACGGCAACGGATTGGCATTGCCCGCGCCTTTGTAATGGAGCCCAAATTCCTCGTGGCGGATGAGCCGGTATCCGCCTTGGACGTCTCGATTCAGGCTCAGGTCGTCAATCTTCTGATGGAGATCAAGCAGAAGCTCGACTTGACAATCCTCTTCATCAGTCACGACCTTGCTCTGGTTGGCCATATCTGCGATCGCGTCGCCGTAATGTATCTCGGGCGCATCATCGAAGTCGCCGATACCCGCACGCTCTTTCGCAATCCGCTTCATCCCTACACGGAAGCGCTGTTCTCCGCCGTCCCGCTTGCGGATCCGAGGCAGCGGCGCGAACGCATTGTGCTGAAAGGCGATCTCCCGAGTCCGCTGGCGCCGCCATCCGGCTGCGCTTTCCGCACGCGTTGCCGCTACGCGCTCCCCGCCTGCGCTGAGACCGTCCCGCCGCTCGTGCAAGTCGGCGCTGGGCACATGAAGGCTTGCATTCGCGACGACATCACGCTCGAGCCTGCTGTGTGAGGATCCCATGTCCAGGTTTTCGCCGTTCGAGGCCTCGCTTTGGTTCGCTACGGCGGAGCCCGCGCCCGAGACCTTTCCGTTGCAAGAGTGCATCCGCGCCGACGTGTGCGTCGTCGGAGCAGGCTATACAGGCCTCACGACCGCGCTGGAACTCGCGCGCAAAGGCATCGACGTCGCCGTCCTCGAGGCGCAAGATGCGGGGTTTGGAGGTTCGGGCCGCAACGCGGGTCATTGCACCCCGACCTTCACGTATTTCAGTCTGCCGGACCTCCGGAAAATGCTCGGCGAGCCCTGGGCCGAGCGGTTGATCGCCCGCCAGACGCAGGCCAACTCCCGAGTAGCCGACATGATCCAGCGCTACCAGATTCGGTGCGAATGGCGGCAGAACGGTTATGTCATGGCCGCCGCGCGGCCAAGCGCGATTGCGGCGCTTGAGCAGAAGGCGCGCGACTACAACGCGGTTGGGGCGAAGACCCGTTTCGTCGACAAGGCTGGCGTCGAGGCGATCACCGGCAGTCCGCGTTTCTTTGGCGGCTGGTTTCACAGCGAAGGAGGACATCTCAATCCACTCGGCTACGCGCGTGGACTCGCCCGCGCCGCCATGCAAGAGGGGGCGAAGCTGTTCTCGGGTTCGAAGGTGACCGGCGTCACGCCTGAGCGGGGCGGCTGGTCAGTCGCAACCGAACGGGGATCGGTGTTGGCCGATAAGGTGATCTTCGCGACCGGCGCTTACACGGTCGGCGGCTGGCCGAAGCTCGATCAGAGCTTCAACATCATGCGGGTGTTCGTCGCCGCCACCCAGCCGCTGAGCGACGACGAGCGCAGGACTGTTCTTCCCCAAAACACGACTATTCATGACGGCCGGGGCGACTTTTACGTGTACAAATACAACGGTGAAGGGCGAATTGTAGCCTCCATGCTGCCCATGGGGCGGCGCGGACGCGATATCGATTACACTCGCAAGGTCATGAGCGATCGTCTGAAATGGTTGCACCCCCAGATCCGGCAGGACATCCGCTGGGAGTATTTCTGGTTCGGTGAACTCGACATGCAGCGCCGGACCATCCCCCGCTTATATGGCCTCGCGCCCGGGGTCGTGGCCTTGACAGGCCTGTCGGGTCGCGGGGTTCCCACCGGCAGCATGCTGGGCGGGATTCTCTCGGAATGGGCTCTGGACATGGCGGAAAAGGACCTGTCGCTGCCAATCGAGCCGCTCCGGCAGGCCCCCGCCTAAATGAACTACGCGCCGCATCTCATGCTTCGCTACCGAAGAGCAGCCGATTGGGTGCGCTCCAAGCTCGATGGCGTCCCGATACCGCCTCATGCGTGACCGGCGGAGATAAACGTATTCGCTCTTATCGCGCCAACTGTTGTTATGGCTGTCGGGTCTACGGCCAGCAATCCGGATTTAAGGTCTACACCCATCTCTCCGACCGCTACGGGCCGTTCTTGTCGCGCAGTGTCATTCGGCGTCCAATCGTGACCCCGGTCGTTATCGTCGCAAGTCTTTGAATAAACATGGATATTGCGCCCAGGGGTGGGGTTCAGATTGGACGCCGATCAAATAACCCAGAAATCGCCAATTCTAAAGCTATCCTAGCGAGTTAGCGCTCGGTTTGGGTGGGGTCCAAGTTCGACGCTTATTCACACTCCCGGTCCTCCGGATCGACTCAAAATGACGCGACCGAGCGTCTTCGCCACCGCCGCAGAGCGGCGATTGAGGCCAAGCATCGAGCAGATAAGTGCGCTTCGCGCTTTTGCCGCGGGCGCGCGCCGCCAACGGCTTCATCGCCTCGAGCGCGGCCTTGTGTGGGTTTAGCCGCGGAACCATCGTCGCGCGCCGTTCAGTAGTCTGATCGTCCGCATGCGGAATGAAGTCAATCATTCTGAACCCACGTGACTGCCTTTTTCAGCCACAGAGCGCTTCATGAAGAGTACGCAGAACGCGACCGCAAAGGTCAACACGGCCATCATCCAAAAGGTGTCGAAATAGGCAAGCGAAGACGCCTGCTGCTGGCGCAAATTCTCGAGGGCTTGCCAGGCCAGCTGCTGCGCAGCCACCGGATCGCCGGTCTGCTGCAGGAACGCTCCCCGCGCTTGTTCGAGGAAAGAGGCCACAGCCGGGTTGAAAGGATCGAGGGACTCGCCAAGCCGCAGGACGTGAAACTGATCCCGCCGCTCTTCGAAGGTCTGGGACAACGACACCCCGACGCTGCCCCCCTCGTTGCGCAGGAGACTCGCCAACCCAATGGCGGCCCCGCGCAACGCCACTGGCGTATAAAGGTACGCGGCTACGTTCGCGGGAGCAAAAAATACTGCCAGTCCAGCGACCACGACCACCCGAGGCCACACGGCCTGCAATGGGCTGATGTCGAGGTTGAGTTGGGACATCCAATAGTTTCCGGCGGTCATAAGCAACAGCCCTGTGGCGATCAACCATCGGGCGTCCATTCGCAGGCCGAGGAGGCGGCCGACGATCGGCATTGCGATGACCGCAAAAATTCCTGCCGGCGACATCACCAACCCGGTGCTCAGAGCATCGTAGCCAAACAGGGACTGAAGCAGACCAAGCATTGACTTCGTTGAGGCATAGAGCGCGATATAAGCGCAGAACGTCATAATGCAGCATGCGGCGAGATTGCGTTCCCCCAGTGCGCGGAAATTGACTACGGGGTTCCGGTGACGCAACTCCCAGAAGATCAATGCAACCAAACCTGCTCCAAAGGAAATGGTCAACGTCTGGACGCGCCAGAACGGATCGCCCAGCCAGTCCCATTCCTGGCCCTTGCTGAGCAGCACTTCCCACGAGACCATGACGATGGCCAGCAGCGACAGACCAATCGAGTCAAAATGGAACGGCTGCTTTTTCAACTCCGTACGCTGCTCGACAAGATAGTCCGGATCGCGAAGCACGGCATAACATGCGCCGAGCGCCAGGATCCCGACGGGCACGTTGATCAGGAACACCCAGCGCCAATTGTAAGTGTCCGTAATCCAACCGCCCAAGGTCGGACCGACCACCGGCGCGATCAGCACAGCCAAGCCGAACAGCGTCATGGCTACGCCTTGCCTTTCCCGCGGGAAGGCGTCCAGCAATATCCCCTGACTGCCGGGTTGCAGACCGCCCCCCGCCAGACCCTGGATGACGCGGAACAGGATCAGCTGACCTAAGACTCCCAGCTAATCCGGACAGCAAAGAACTGAGGGTGAATATTGCAATCGACGCCAAAAAGTAATTGCGGCGACCCAGATGAGCGCTCAACCAGCCGGTAATCGGTAGGATGAAGGCGTTAGCGGCAAGGTAACTGGTGATAACCCACTCGGCGTCATCGGAGGCAGCTGACAGGCCCCCCGCAATGTAGCGCAGCGCCACCAGCGCGATGGTGGTGTCGAGCACCTCCATGAACGCCGGCACAACGACGATGGCGGCGACCACCCACGGGTTCCGCGCAACATTGGATCTTGGGGGCGAAAGCGCCGCGGCGGTCACTTGTTTGCGCCCGGTGGGTTTGCCGTCGAACCGCCCGTTTGGGATTCGGGCGCAGATGTCTGCAAGAACTTGCCGGCGTCGGGCCCGGTGGCCGGCTTGTTGAAGTAGACGTAGGGAATAACCGACGTGCCGATGAACAGCGGATTCTTGTCTGGATCGTAGTTCTCGAGGTCGATCCGAACCGGCAGTCGCTGAACCACCTTGATGAAGTTGCCCGTGGCGTTCTCCGCCGGGAGCAGCGCCAATGTCGACCCGGTCCCCTCGGTAAAGCCGGAAATGCGTCCCTTGAACACATGGCGCCCGCCGTACATGTCGACATAGAGATCGACGGGCTGGCCGATCCGCAGATCGCCCAGCTGCGTCTCCTTGAAATTGGCGTCAACCCAGATTTCATCGAGCGAGCGGATCGCCATGAGGCTCTGGCCGACTTGCACATTGTCGCCGGGATTGACGTTTCGGCGCGTGATGACGCCATCGATCTCCGCGATGACGTCGCAATAGCGGAGATCGAGTTCCGCCTGGTCGAGATCGCGCCTGGCGACCTCGAGCTTAGCCTCGGCCTGCTTGACGTCCGGCGCGTCCGCGGCCAGCCGAGAGAAATAGCTATTGATGTCGCCCTGCTTTTCGAACCCCTCGAGCATCTGCTTCGGCGTCTCCTCGAACGAATGGATGACCCCCAGCTGGGCCGCACTCTGGATCACGCCCGCCTGCGCCTGGAGAACCGAAGAAAAGGTCTGATCGAGATCGGGCGGAACCTCGCCGAGATCTTCCCCGTCGGGCTGCGGCGGCAATCCCAGGGAGGCGCGGATTTGACGGACATCGGCAAGCGCCGCGGTGACGTCCGCGCGCGCCGCCAACAAGCCGGCCTGCCGCCGGTCGTACTCCGACCGTGGGGTATCGTTCGTCACCACCAATTTGGCGGCCCGGTCGAAGTCAACCTGAGCCAACGCGAGCTCAGCCTTGCTCTTGTCGACATCGGCGATTTGGGCGCGCAGCAGGGCCACTTGGTTGTCGACGTTCTCGAAGGCGTGCTGCAATGTCCAGCGCCGGCTGTTGGCTTCCGCTTCCAGACCGCGCACTTTGGCCTTCGCCACCTGAAGATCTGCCGTTGCGGTATCGACAGCCGCCTTTTTGATCGCGACGGCGATCTGAAAGGGCTCCTTGTCCAGTTCAACCAGAAGTTCTCCCTTGCGCACGCGGTAGTTGTCGTCGACGAGGACGCGCGCGACTTGGCCTCGGACGCGCGCGGCTACGAACGTGACGTGACCGTTGACGTAGGCGTCGTCCGTCGAAACCGTGTTGAGGGTCAGCTGGACCCAAGGAATGCCGAACCAAAGTGCGGCGGCCAGGACCAGGGCGCCGATTGCTCCAAGCAGGATTTTTCGTCGCCCCGTGCCCTTATGCTTCTCTGGCGGGACGGCGCCGCTATTGGGAGGCGTCTGCGAGGGAGGCGTCTGCGAGGGAGGCGTCGAATCCGCGGCGTCGGCTCGGTTCCCTGCGATCTTCTCCTGGCTTTGCTCGCTCATATCGAGACTCCTGCCATCGACGATCGATAGCGCGGCGTGCCGTTCAGTGATGAGCTAAAAAAATCGCGTCTAGTAAAAACAGTAACTATAGGCGAGACAGAACGCGGCAGCAATAAGCGAACAAAGACCCAAATCCCCGAATCCACGGCGTGCCTCATCACGACCTGCAACGATTGGTATACGCCGCGGCAACGTTCAGTTAAGAGCGACGAAGGTCCGCAATGGGCAGACTGTGCGCCTAGAGGCGAGGCCCGCTTTCCTAGCCAATCTGCGCCTACGAGGCGGCGATTCGCCACGACCGCTAAACGTCGACTCCGGCCGGTCGGCCTGGGTACCAATCGGTAGATTTTGACACTCTAGAGGTGCCTCAGGACGGCGATCTGGTCGTCATCGGTCAGCGCTTCGGCCTCACGCTTGCGCCGGATCTGCTCCTCAACGTCGCCGTCGCGCTCGTTGATCACAACAAGGCGCCCCGGTCCGCCGCGCAGGTCATAGGGGGCCGCATCCGTCTAAGACAACGGCATACCCGACCTCGGCCCCAATTGACCGCCTCTTGTAGAACTTGACGCACAGTCCAATCTTTATCGACTGTCGTTCGGCGCGGAAACAGGTCGCATCTTCGGGCGGCGGCGCGCGGCGCTTTTGTTTGAGCGTTCGACCAGGCCGGCTAATGGGCGTCTCCTGTCCGGCGCCGATAACGCGAGGGAGGATCCGATGTCCGTTATACATGGCGGCGCTTCGGCGTCGTCGCTGCCCTATTCCAATTCCGTTCGTCTGGTCGGGGCCGATCAGCCTTTCAAGTGGCTCGCCGCGGGCTGGCGCGATTTTCTCGCGGCCCCGGCGCTAAGCGCGACCTACGGGCTGGTCTTTGCTGCGGTCGGGCTCGCGCTCGCGCTCGCCCTGTGGCGGACCCCGTTCCTCTACATGATGCTTCCGCTCGCGAGCGGCTTCATGTTGCTCGGGCCCGTGGCGACGACCGGCTTCCAGGCGATCAGCCGTGAAATCGAAAAGGGAAGACAACCCTCGGTCGCCGCCGCGCTTGCCGCTCTGAACGCCAACGCCGGACCGATCTTCTATGCGGCGCTCGCGTTCCTGCTTCTCTTCCTGGCCTGGCTCAGAATTTCAGAACTCCTGTTCGCCCTGACCTTCCCGCCCGAGGCGACGTCGGTCGATCCCCACGCCTTGCTCAAGGCGACGTTTTTTACCGCCGGCGGGCTCGAATTCCTGGCGCTGTTCGTCCTTCTCGGCTTTGTCGCGGCTGCGCTCGCCTTCGCTGGCGGCGCTTTCGCCCTGCCGATGCTGGTCGACCGACCGGTCGGCGCCTTCGAGGCGATCGCCACCAGCTTTTCCGCGGTGACGTTGAATTTGCGCACGATGGCGGTCTGGGCGGTCCTTCTCGTCGCGTTAACAGTCGTAGGGATGGCGCTCTTCTTTGTTGGCCTCGCCGTCACCCTCCCGGTCGCTGGTTACGCCGCCTGGCACGCATATCGGGGGACGATCAGGCTATAGAGTTTGCCGCCCATTCGACCCCCTTCTTCGCTGGCGCGGCATGTCGCATCGACCACGTGCCAGCGGTCAGAATCTGACGCTTGGCGCATGGTCGGCTGGCCGCGACGCGGCCAGAGTTGACTGGCCGCTACCCTGCCAGGTCGGTCCCGGGACGGACGGACTGCGCAAATAGCGGGCGCCGCCGGACGGATTGGCGAACGCGACAAATGAGGTCCTTTGCTACCGTTCGCGTTCGCTCTGGTACGGCAGGAGGGCGCCAGGGCGGGTCGTTCGACCAGCCGCCAAAGGGCGCGCCCGAGAGCCGGCACAGGCTCATGACCGCCGATCGGGGCCGCGACCCGTCGCGAGACTGTGCCTAAGCACCCGACTATTGGGGCTGCCGCGGAGGAAAGCCGCCATGTGATGGCGCGGCATCGATGCGCTCACGGCTCGTGTAGGACCGTAGGACCGCGCCTCCAACGTTTTCGTCCACGAATGCGGGTGAGACCGCTCGGCGAGGAAAGCGCGCGCGTTGCGGACGTCGCGCGTGGTCTCGCCGCCCTCGATCGCGGCGAGGATCGGCTCCAGCAGCGCGCGAGGGTCGTTGGGCGAACTGATATCTCGCCAGAGAAGGGCGAGGCGGGTCCCGGCGCGCAGTTCGAGCATGCGGGATTCTTGCTCACGGGCGATCTCGATGGCCCTGAGGAAGCAAGCTTCCGCCCGCTCGGGGTCCGGCTCGGGCTGATGGAGCGCGATCTCGCCGTCCAAGCGATGCAATTCGGCGAGCCAGTACCGCTCCCCGGATTGCTCGACAAAGGCGAAGGCTTCTTTCAGCGCCGCCTCAGCGCCGGTCACTTCACCCGCCGTCAACAAGGCTTGGGCAAGGTGAGCCATCAATAACGAGCCCTGTTGATATGCGCCAGACGACTGGTGTGCGGCGAGCGCGGTGCGCAACGCCGCGACATTTTCCTTCGTCGGCTCGCGCGTTGAGCGGGCGCAAGCATAATGGAGGACGCCGAGAGAGCGCCATTGACGTTGTTGCATGGATCAACGAGGGGGTCACGGCGGCCTCTTCCCGCTCCGACTTCATGCGATGCGGACGGAGTTCGGGCGTCCCAGCTCCAGCATGCGGTTCAAGACATGGACGGCGACGGCAACCTCGGTCGTGCGACGCTCATCCTTATGGAAGCGGAGTCCGTCACCGATCACTTGTTTGTATCGCCCGATGGCGGTCTCAATGCGGCTGCGTTTGTTGTAACCTGACATCTTCTGCCAGCCGATCCGGCCTTTTTCGTCAATACACTGAAGATGGCGGTCGCGCTGTTTAGGATCGGTCGCAGCCGTGTCGCTCGGCGCCGCCGTGGAGCGGGGCGGCACGATGACCGCAGCGTCAGGATCACGCTCGGTCACGGTCCGGTAGACGCTGTCCTGGTCGTAGGCGCCGTCACCCGTGAACGAGACCACGGGCCCTTCCACCTGGTCGAGCAAGGGGACGATCTGGGAGGCGTCATCGACGTCGTTTGTTGTCAGTGCCGTGGCGACAATTTCCCCGGTGTTGGCATCCACGCCGATATGCAGCTTCCTTCAGGACCGACGGGCCTTGGCGCCATGTTTCTCGACCAGCCATTCGCCCGCGCCACACAGTTTCAATCCCGTGCTGTCCACCAGGAGGTGCACGGGCCCACGATCAGCACCGCCGCCGAAGCGCAGTTGTGGCGCCTCGAGCTTCTCTGCCCGCCGGCGGAGCGTGGAGTGATCGGGAACCGCCAGGACGAGCCCGAGAAGACGGATGATCGAGCCGATCAACCCTTCGGTCTGGCGCAAAGCGAGCCGGAACACGGCCCTCGGCGTCAGAGCCGTCAGGATCGCCAGTGGCGAATACCAAGCCTGTCCGCCTCGGGTCGTCCGAGGCGCGGCCCGCCAGGCTGCGATCGCCTCGTCACTGAACCACACCGTCAGGCTCCCCCGCTGGCGCAAACCGGCGTCATACGCCGCCCAGTTCGTCACCTTGCGCTTCTGCTTCGGGATGTGGTGGCGACAAACAGCGTTGGCCTTGAACGGCATAGGGGATCCCCGGACTAATGCGTCCAGCACGGCGAAATTGAAAAGCCGAGAATGTTCGCGTCGCGTCGCGCCTGACCGGCGCCACCGGAAGCACCGCGCACTCGGACAAGAGCCGCGTGCCACGGACCAGGGATAGGCAGTTGCGCTCGGATCACTCGACGCCGCCCGTGAGGCGACAGGCATGGATCATAGAAAGACCGCCCTGGAACGAGCCTTTCATCTTGGCCCGTTTGGACCAGCCTCCAGCGTCAAGCGGTCGACGCTTCGACGGAAGGGTTGCGCGACAGACGGCCGCTCGGCCACGAGCTGGAGAGCGCGCCATCGCGCCCATCGGCACACATTAACCAGCCACGGGTCCTAGCGTTTCTCCGCGCCTTGACAAGGGGACGGTCCTCGTTACGATCGCTGGTCTAGTGACCGGACCAGCACTGCCTTCTGCGGACTACTGATGACGAAGAAATGAAACTACGCACAACTCCGACGCATGTCTTCGCACCGGCCCCGCATCTCAAAGCCGAGATCGGTCGCCGGACCGTGCGCGAGCGGATCAGCGACAAGCTTGCGTCGCTGGTTGCGTCGGGCATTCTTCACGTTGGCGACGAACTGCCGAGCGAGCGGGAGCTTGCCTCGCTCCTTGCCGTCAGTCGCGAGACGGTGCGCGGCGCGATCCAGACTCTGGCCGCGATGGGCGTTGTCGCGGTTAGCCAGGGCGCCCGGACGCGGGTCGTCAGCCGCAAGATCGATACGCTGAAGATCGGCGTCTCGAGTCCGAGCGCGATCAACGCCTACGATCTCGACTCCGTCCACAACGCGCGTCTCCTGGTCGAGCGGGCCGTCGCGGCCGAGGCCGCGTCCCGCATCGACGACGATACGCTCGGGCGCCTTAAACGATCCCTGGCAGTCCAGAAGCAGACCGCGAGGGATCCCGTGCACTTCCTGATCTGCGACCGGGAGTTCCACATCATGATTTATCGCAGCTCGGGCAACCCGCTGCTCGCGGACTTCGTGACCGATCTTTATACGTTCATGCTTGACCGCAGGAGGGTTGCGGTCTCGCAGCCCGGCGCTATCGAAAAGAGCTATCTCGACCACGTCGCAATCTATGAGGCGCTGAAGGCGCGCGATCCCCTAGCCGCCACCGAGGCCTTCGGCCGGCATATCGACCGGATCTACGCCACGACGGTCGACGTCCTCACCGACAAGCCGAGGGTAAAAAAGACCGCGTGAGTTCGACAAGGCAGCCGAAGAGCGAGCCTGCGTCGTCAAAGGCCGGATGGTCCGGCAATCAGGGAGGAAGCCATGAAAATCAATCGACGAACCCTCTTTTCCGCGATGTCCGCGCTCACGGCCGTCGCAAGCCTGGGGCTGGCCACGCCGTCACGCGGGGAGGAGACCAAGGAAATCGTCTATCTGACCCCGGGCCTCGACTTGCCGTTCTGGCGCTATCTCTCGAAGGGAGTCGAATCGGAAGCCAAGAAGGCAGGCTACTCTTATACGGCGCTCGATTCGCACAACAGCGCCGAGACGCAGCTCAAGAACGCTCAGGACGCGATCGCGCGCGGGGTCGCCGGCATCGCGATCTCGCCAACCGACAGTTCGACGGCGCCAAGCGTCCTGGCGCTGGCGGCTCGCGCCAAAATCCCGGTCGTCGTCGCGGACATCGGGACCAACAGCGGCGAGTATGTCTCCTTCATCATCTCCGACAATCATCAGGGCGCGTACGGCGTCGGCGAAGCGCTGGCCTCTGCCATGAAGGAAAAGGGCTGGGCGGACGGATCGGTTGGCCTCGTCACGATATCGCAGGCTCGCAAGAACGGCCAAGCGCGCACCGCAGGTTTTCGCGAAGCGATGAAGAAGGCCGGCATCGCCAAGGAGGCCGGCCTGCAGCAGATGCAGTCCTACACTGCTGACGAGACGTTCAAGTTCACGCAGGATATGCTCACCGCCAACCCCGACATGTGCGGCATGTTCATCCAGACCGATCAGCCGACGATCGGCGCGCTCCGCGCCATCAAGGCGGCGCATCGCGACGGGCAAATTCTCGTAGCGGCCTTCGACGGAATCCCGGAGTTCGTAGATCTTCTCAAGAGTGGCGAGATTGTCGCCTCTGGCATGCAACAGCCCTACCTCATGGGGGCAAAGTCCGGCGAAGCGTTGGTCACGCCGATCAAGGGTGGCAAGCCGGAGAAAGAAATCCTGGTGCCGATCGTGGTCGCCACCAGCAAGAATATCGACCAGATCCTGCCGACCATAAAGGAAACCGTGTTCGCCAACGAACTGCAGTGACAGGATGAGGGCCAGCGCCTAAAGGCGCTGGCCCCGAGGTCGACCGATGACGGACCCGCCGACCCCGCTTCTGGAAGCGCGCGCGATCTCGAAAAGCTTCGGGCAGACGCGCGCGCTCGTCGATGCGCATCTGAGCCTGCGTCCGGGCGTCACGCACGCGTTGCTTGGGGCGAACGGGGCAGGAAAGTCCACGCTCTCACGGATCATCTCCGGGCACGTTCGCCGAGACGAGGGCGAGATTGTCTATCGCGGCCAGCCACTCGACGTTCGCAGCCCGCGCGAGGCGCTCGACGCGGGCATCGCCATGGTAATGCAGGAGACGAGCCTGGCGCCCGACCTCTCCGTCCTCGAGAATATCTTCCTTCCGAACCTTGGCCGGCCGGGACGGCTATCGCGCCCCGCGATGCGGCGGCGGGCGGGAGAAATCCTTGGTGATCTCGGCCAGGAGCACGCGCTGCCGCTCGATGCGGAGGCCCGCGACCTTTCCGCGGCGCAGCGTCAGTTGGTCGAGATCGCCAAGGCGCTCGCCCTCAAAGCCAATCTCATCATTTTCGACGAGCCGACGGCTTCCCTGAGCCCGAGCGAAGTTGAACGCCTGTTCGACGTGATCGCCAGACTCGAAAGCGCGCAATGCGCCATCGTCTTCGTCTCGCACCGGCTCGAGGAAGTCTTTGCGATCTCAGAAGAGATCACGGTCATGCGCGAAGGCCGTACCGTTGCGGCCTCGCGGCCGACCTCGAGTCTCAACCAGACGGAGCTCATTCGGCTCATGGTTGGCCGCGACATCGGGGCGATCTATGCTGCTTCCGCCGCCTCGCCGCCGGAAGAGCGCGTAAACCCGATCCTGTCCGTGCGTGGCCTCAGCGCTCCGCCGCTCGTGCGCGACGTGTCCTTCGACCTTTATCGAGGCGAGATCCTGGGGCTCGGCGGCCTCGTCGGCGCGGGGCGGTCCGAGACGCTGGAGACGCTGTTCGGCCTGCGCCCGCGCGGCGGCGGCAATGTTCGGTTCGAGGGCAGGCCGTTCGCTCCGCGCGCGCCGCCCGAGGCGATCCGCGCAGGGGTTGGATTTGTCGCGGAGGATCGTCGGCGGCAATCGATCGTTCCAGACCTATCGGTGCGCGAGAACCTGCTGCTTGGCCATCTCGGCGCCCATCGCGGCTTCGGCCTCGGCTATGGGAGGCTCGACTGCAAGATTGCAGAGCTCATGGCCCGACTCGAGCTGCCGCTAGAACGGCTCGCCGATCCGAACCTTCTCAATTTTTCCGGCGGCATGCAGCAAAAGATCATCATCGCGCGCTGGCTCCTCTTGGGGCCGAAGGTGCTAATCCTCGACGAGCCGACTAAGGGAGTCGATATCGGTACCCGCGCCTCGATCTACGCGATCCTGCGCGACATCGCCGCCAAAGGTGCGGCCATCCTCATCGTTTCGTCCGAGTTCGAGGAACTGCTCGGCCTCGCCGATCGGGTAATCGTCATTAGCGACGGCGTCTCTATCGCAGACTTGCGGAGCGCTTATCTCGACGAAGAGAAGCTAACCCTCATGGCGGCGCCGCGCACCTCGATGGAACGCTATAGGCGTCTCTTGCAGGAACTCGCCGACCAGTGCGACGGCGCGGCGTTCTGGGCGATTCTCAACGACGAGCGGGTCTTCTGTCTCAACACCGCGACCGCGAATGCGCGCGCCGATCCGTTTCTGCGGCCCGGCGCCGCGCCGCGGTTCGAGGACACGCCAATCGAGACCGCGCTGAGGGCTCGCGCGCCCGAATTCGTGCTCGATGCGGCGAGTGGGCTGAAGAGCCTCGTGGTCGATGTGCGTAGTCATCGGGGCCATGAGCTCGGGTCTATCGGCCTGGTCATCCGGCCGAACGCTTCCCCGCCGCCCGCCGAGGCGATGCGCCTGGCGATCCAGGACCGGTTCCGGGCGACGCTATGAAGGAGGACGCCGTACGCCGATGAGCGCTAGCGCTTCGAAACCTGCTTCCGACCCAGGGCGAGCGTCCCCGCGCCGCTTCAGCCTTCGCACGGCCCCGCTCGAATTGCGCATGCTCGGGCTGGCGATCGTCATCGCCGTCGCGCTGTCGCTGCTCTCGCCGTATTTCCTCAAGACCAACAATCTGCTCAATCTGCTCGACCAGTCCGTTGTGACTGGCATTGTGTCGATCGGCATGACCTTTGTCATCCTGACCGGCGGTATCGACCTCTCCGTCGGCTCCCTGGTCGGCCTTACCGGGGTCATTCTCGGCCTTTCTTTGCACCACTTTCCGATTCCGATCGCGATCGCGCTCGCTGTGCTTTCGGGGGCGGGGGCCGGCCTCGTTTCCGGGATGCTGATCGCCTATTTCGACCTCGCCGCCTTCGTGATCACGCTCGGTGTCATGGCGATCGGCAGAAGCCTTGCCTACATCTTCTCGGGCCAGACATCGATCAGCGATATCCCTCCTGAGCTCAACGACCTCGTCTACACCACCATCCTCGGCGTGCAGACGAACGTCTGGACGCTGCTCCTGCTCTATGCACTCGCCTGGGGCTACTTGACCTTCACCAAGGGCGGCCGCACGATCTACGCGGTCGGCTCCAACCGCGAAGCGGCCCGCACGGCCGGCCTCGACGTGCTGTTCTATAGCGTGCTCCCCTATGTGGTTTCCGGCGCGCTCTCGGCTGTCGCAGCGACGCTGATGTCGTCTCAGATCCTTTCGATCGATCCGCTTGCCGGTACCGGGCTCGAACTGGATGCCATCGCCGCGGTGGTGATTGGCGGGGCGAGTCTCTATGGCGGCCGCGGCACGATCATCGGCACGCTGATCGGCGTATTCATCATGGTCATGATCCGTAACGGCCTCAACTTGCTCGGCGTATCGCCCTTCTGGCAGGGGTCGGCGATCGGCGCCATCATCATCGCCGCGGTTCTGGCGGAACGGCTCCTGAGCCGGCGGACGCGCCGTTAGCGGCTAGGAAAGCAGGAAGGAAACGATGACAGAGGCGCCGTCTCGAAACGTCCGACTCTTTGGCACCGACCAGCCCGTGGCGTCTCCGCGCGTGCTGAAAGCCGGCCTGCTGACCGCGGAGCTCGAATCGGGAAACTTGCGTTACATCCGGTTCTCGGGCCTGGAGATGATCCGCGCCATCTCCTTCATCGTTCGCGACAAGAATTGGGGCACCTACGAGCCCGCAATTACCGGCCTTGCCGTCGAGGAATTGGGTGACCAGTTCCGCGTCGCGTACTCTGCCGTCGCGAGGGACGCTGCCCAGGGCTTCGCATATGAGGCCGAGATCACCGGCTCGGCGGACGGCTCGCTGCGCTTTGTCGCGAAGGGTCGCGCTCTCACCGACTTCCTCACCAACCGCACCGGATTCGTCATCCTTCATCCCGCCAGCGTCGCCGGGACGGCCGCCTCGGTCACGGAGACAACGGGTCGCGCGTTCGATACGACGTTTCCCGCGTTGGTCGATCCCGTGCAGCCGATGATGAACCTGCGCGCCATCGCGCACGCCTTCGCCCCGGGCGCCAAAGTCGAGTGCCGCATGGAAGGCGACACGTTCGAGATGGAGGACCAGCGCAACTGGACCGATGCGTCGTACAAGACCTACGTCCGGCCGCTCGCGCTGCCCTGGCCCTACACACTCGCGAGCGGGAGCACGCTCGAGCAGTCCGTCACGCTCGCCATATCGGGAGACCCGCCGCCGCGGTCGACCGGGGAGATGGGCGTCCGCGTCGGGCTAGGCGAAGAGCAGGGCGCGACGCCAGATCTCGGACTCGGCCTCGACCCGGACGACGCCGCGGCGGCGCTGGCCAACGCGGAGCGGTTGCGCGCCGTTGGCGTCGCGCATGTCGTCTGCCATCACGACCCGCGCCGCGGCCATGGCCGCGAGACGCTCATCCGCGCCGTCGAGGTCGCGGGGGCGCTCGGCGCGACACCGTGGCTCGAAGCCGTGGTCGCCAGCGTCGAAGGATTCGAGGCGGAAATCGCGGCGCTCGGCGAAACCGTCGCCACGCTCGGCTCGCCGTTCCCGGTCGTGTTCGTTTCGCCGGCTCCGGACCTCAAGTGCACGCTTCCCGGCAGTCCCTGGCCGCCCTCTCCACCGGCCGTCGAGCTTTATCGCGCGACGCGGCGCGCCTTTCCGGGCGTCTTGGTCGGGGGCGGCATGTTCAGCTACTTCACCGAACTCAACCGCAAGCGCCCCCCGCTCGCCGAGCTCGATTGCGTGAGCTTCACAACCTCAGCGCTTGTCCACGCGGGCGACGACCGCTCGGTCGCGGAGACGCTCGAGTCGCTCCCCCATATCGCGCGCAGCGTGCGCGCGCTCGTCGGGGAGAAGCCTTATGCGGTTGGCCCGAGCGCTATTGGGATGCGCGACAATCCCTACGGGCAGACGACGACGCCCAATCCCGACAATATCCGGCAGGCGATGAACCGCAACGATCCGCGCCAGCGCGGCCTGCTCGGCGCCTCCTGGAGCCTCGGCTACTTCGCCAATTTCGCTGTGGGCGGCGCGCGCCAGATTGCGCTGGGCGGCGCGGTCGGGCCCTTCGGTCTCTTGCACGCCCCGGCGGACTTTCCGCAGCCGTGGTTCGAGGACGTCGGCGGGTTGTTCCCCACCTACCATGTCCTGCGCGGACTCGCGCGCCTCCGTGGCGCGCCCATACGCGCACTCAGCATCTCCTCTCCACGCGAAATTCAGGGTTTCGCCGCTGCGAACGAGCTGTGGCTCGCCAACCTGATGGGCGAACGGCGCCGCGTGAAGCTGAATGACGCGATGTCGGGCCGGCTCGCGATGCTTGACACCGAGAGCTTCGTCGCCGCGGCGGAACACCCCGATGCCCTCGATCGTCTGGAGCGACCCTTCGCCGGCAATGACTTCGAACTCGACGCGTATGCCCTGGCCCGGCTTCGCTTCGTGTGAGCTTCAGCCAAAAGAGAATGAACGCGATGGATATTCTGATCACGGGCGCCGCCGGCATGCTTGGCCGCAAGCTCACCGAAAGCCTTGTCAAGGCCGGCGGCCTCGCCGGCCGCGCCATAGACGGCCTGACCCTCGTTGACGTCGTCGCTCCGGACGCGCCGGCGGGGTTTTCCGGCAAGCTCGAGGTTCGAGCCGCCGACATCGCGACGCCGGGGGAGGCCGGGGCGATGATCGCCGGTCGGCCCGACCTGATCTTTCATCTCGCGGCCATCGTGTCCGGTGAGGCGGAAGCCGATTTCGACAAGGGATATCGCATCAATCTGGACGCCACGCGCCTGTTGTTCGAGGCGATTCGGGCCGCGAACGCGCGCCAACGCTATCGTCCACGCCTCGTCTTCGCCTCGTCCATCGCCGTCTTCGGAGCGCCCTTCCCGGACAAGATCGGAGACGAATTCTTCTTGACGCCGCTGACGAGCTACGGAACGCAGAAGGCGATCGACGAGCTTCTGCTCGCCGACTATTCCCGAAAGGACGTCTTCGACGGGATCGGCATCCGACTGCCCACCATTTGCATCCGGCCGGGCAAGCCGAACAAGGCCGCTTCGGGCTTCTTCTCGAACATTCTGCGCGAGCCTTTGAGCGGGCAGGAAGCGGTGCTCCCCGTCTCTGAGGACGTGCGGCACTGGCACGCGAGCCCACGCTCGGCGGTGGGGTTTCTCCGGCACGCCGCGACGATGGATCTCTCGCCCCTCGGCTGGCGGCGCAGTCTGTCCATGCCGGGCCTCTCGGCGACGGTGGCCGATGAGATCGCCGCGCTGACCCGGGTCGCGGGGCCCAAGGCCGCCGCGCTCATCCGCCGCGAGCCCGATCCGACCATCGAGACCATCGTTGAAGGCTGGCCCCGCGACTTCGACACGCGCCGCGCCCGAGCGCTCGGCTTCCACGCCGAGACGACTTTCGACGAGATCATCCGCGTCCATATCGAGGACGAGCTCGGCGGGAAGATCGGGTGAAGATCGCCTGGTGTCGCGAGCGCATCTTTGGAGGCTTCGCTCATGCCCAAATTCGCCGCCAACCTCTCGATGATGTTCACCGAACACGCCTTCCTCGACCGCTTCGACGCGGCGGCGGAAGCAGGCTTCGCGGCGGTGGAGTTTCTTTTTCCCTACGATCATCCGCCCGAGGCGATCGCCGAACGCCTGAAGCGGAATCGGCTCACGCAGGCTCTGTTCAACCTGCCGCCCGGTCGCTGGCAGGACGGCGAGCGCGGACTGGCGGCGCTGTCCGACCGGTTCGCGGAGTTCAAGGCCGGCGTCGCCCGGGCGCTCGACTATGTCGCGGCGACCGGCGTCGAGCGGGTTCACATGATGGCCGGCAACGCCGCGCGCAGCGATCCGGAGGCGGAAGCGAGCTATCGCCGCGCCGTCGACTACGCGGCCCCGGTATTGGCCGAACGCGGCGTCGACCTCCTTCTGGAGCCGATCAACGCGCGCAACATGCCGGGCTACTTCCTGAACGACTTTCCTTATGCGCGCGACCTGATCGCGGGCCTCGGCCTCTCCAATCTCAAGCTTCAATTCGACGTCTACCATCGGCAGGTCCTCCACGGCGACGTCACCATTGCGTTCCGGGCGCTCCAGCCGATCGTCGGCCACATTCAGGTCGCTTCGGTCCCCTCGCGCCACGAGCCCGACGGCGAGGAACTGAACTTCCCGTTCCTATTCTCGGAGTTCGACCGCCTCGGCTATGACGGCTTTGTCGGCTGCGAATACAACCCGCGCGCCGGCACGGTCGGGGGGCTGGGCTGGCATCGGCCCTACAGGAGAGCCTGACGTGCCGCTGCTTCTCGGCGCCGTCGCCGACGACTACACCGGCGCGTCGGACCTGGCGAATACGCTGAGCCGCAACGGCCTCTCGACCATCCAGACGATCGGCGTCCCGGCCGCCGGCTTCGAGGCCGGCGATGTGGAGGCGGTCGTCGTCGCCTTGAAAATCCGTTCGGTGGAGGCGCCGCGCGCCGTCGCGGCGGCCGTCGCCGGCTATGACTGGCTCAAGTCCCACGGGGCGCGCCATGTCTTATGCAAGGTCTGCTCGACTTTCGACTCCACCGACTCCGGCAACATCGGGCCGGTCGGCGAGGCGTTCCGCGCCCGCGCCGGGGCCGGCTGCCTGCTGGTGACGCCGGCGTTTCCCGAGACCGGCCGCACCGTCTATCTCGGGCATCTGTTCGTCGGCGCCGTTCCCCTAAACGAGAGCCCGCTCAAGGACCATCCGCTGAACCCAATGCGTGATTCCAGTCTCATGCGTGTGCTGCAGCGCCAGTCCAAAGCCCCAGTCGGTCTTGTCGCCCTTCCGACCGTCGTCGAGGGCGGCGCTGCGATCGCGCGACGAACTACCGAGCTGGAACGGCAGGGATTCGGCGCGGCGATTGTGGATGCGGTGTTCGAGCGCGATCTCGAGGCGATCGGCGACGCGGCGGCGCGAGGGCCGGTCTCGGTCGGCGCGTCGGGTCTCGGGCTAGGGCTGGCCCGCGCCTTCGCGCGCGGGCGGGTCGCCGGGCCAAACGGCGCGGCCCTGGAGCCGGTCGTCGGTCTTGCCGCCATTCTGGCCGGCTCGTGCTCGCGAGCGACGCTCGACCAGATCGCCGCGGCGGAGGGCGGCGTCCCGACCCTGCGCCTTTCGCCGCAAAGGCTGATCGAGGACAACAGCGAGGCGCAGCGCGCCGTCGCGTGGGCGAAGGAGCGCCTCACCGCCGGACCGGTGCTCATCGCCTCCAGCGCCGAGCCCGGCGACGTCGCCGAACTGCAGGCGCGGTTCGGCCGCGAGGCGTCCGGACACGCGATCGAGGCGGCGCTGGCCGAGATCGCCGCTGGCCTCGTCGCGATCGGCGTGAGGCGGCTCATCGTCGCAGGCGGCGAGACGGCGGGGGCGGTGGTCGACCGGTTGGGCGTCATCGCTTTCCGCCTCGGGCCCGAGATCGCCCCTGGCGTGCCGCTCATGCGCACGATCAGGCGAGACGGCGGGGATATGCAGATGGCCCTCAAATCCGGCAATTTCGGCGGTCGGGACTTCTTCCCGCGGGCGCTGGCGATGACCCGATGAGGAGACCGCGATGAGCGAGGAGACGCGGGCGCGAGATGCGATCTGCGAGGCGGGGCTGTCGCTCTTCTCGCGCGGGCTGACCTTCGGCTCGACCGGCAATATCAGCGTCCGCCTCCCCGAGGGCGTTTGGCTGATGACGCCGACCAACGCGTCGCTCGGCAAGCTCGACCCGACCACGCTGTCGAAGTTCGACCCCGGCGGCCGCCTCGTCTCCGGCGACAGGCCGACCAAGGAGGCGTTCCTCCATTTCTGCATGTACGGCCAGCGCGCAGACGCCTACGCCGTCGTGCACCTGCACTCGACCCATTCGGTGGCGGTAAGCATTCTCGCCGACGTCGATCCAAGGGACGCGCTGCCGCCCCTCACAGCCTATTTCGTGATGCGGGTCGGACGGCTGCCGCTCGCGCCCTATTTCCCGCCAGGCGACGAGTTGCTCGCCAGGGCGGTCGAGGCTTTGGCCGGCGAGCACCACGCGGTGCTGCTCGCCAATCATGGGCCGGTCGTCGCCGGAACTTCGCTCGACAACGCGCGGTACGCAACGGAAGAGCTGGAGGAGACGGCCAAGCTCTTCCTCATGCTGCGTGGCGAAAGGATCAGGCCGCTTACTCAGGCCCAAGTCGAGGACCTGCGGGCCCGGTACAATCTGCGGTAGCGGCCTCAAATAGCTCGCTGTCGCGCAGTACCATAAAGCGACTCTTGCTTCGCTCTCTGTGGAACTCGTTTTCCCCGCCCGAGGGTGATACCGCGATACCGCCGCGGATGGCGACCCTGAAACCGATGCTCGATCGGCGGAACGTGTCAAACCGCGCGGCGAGATGACGCCCGGGCGGATCGGGTCAGTCTGCTTAAGGTGGCGTCAGCGGAATTCGCTACTATGCGCGGACTAGCGATGCGGTTCGCCGGACACGATGCGGCGACATCGAGAAGCCGGACATATTGTTGCGCATGCACAACTTGTGCGCTCCATTCCATGCGGAGTTTCGTGAGGAAGTCACGCGAGGATGTTGACGCGGTAAGAAACGCCAGATCAATCAGTTGACGACGCTCAAGCGCGCTACGTATGATCGCGTGAGCGTTGAGTGTCTTCGCGCTAGTTGATTGCGTCTGGAGAAGATTTCCCCCACTCAGCCTGCGAAGCGCGGCTCAGCCACGCCGCGGATCCCAAGATCATAAACTGCAAAAAGGCTTCCTCGCAGGACGCCGTCACCGGGGAAGCGCGGCAGGGGCGGCTTGGCCATCGAGGTAACGTAGAGGACGTCAAGGTTTGGTCCGCCGAACATCACGCTCGTGACCTTCTTGACCGGCATTTCGATGACGCGATCGACCCGACCGTCGGGCGTATATCGGACGACCTTGCCGTCGTAGACCTGCGCATTCCAAAGGCATCCGTCTGCATCGACCGTCGAGCCGTCGGCGGCGCCGACTCGCGATCGATCGACCTTGCAGAAGGTCCGCTTGTTGGAGACGGCGCCTGTTTCGAGGTCGTAGTCGTACGCCCAGATTTCCCCCGACCAGCTGTCGGCGAAGTACAGGATTTTCCCATCGGGACTCCAACACGGACCGTTGGAGACAATGATATGGTCGTCCAGCTTCTGCAGGGAGAGATCGGGGTCGAGACGATAGAGGGCGCCGTTCGGTCCTTCCTCCATCGTATCCATCGAGCCCGCGACGAAGCGGCCGCGCTTGTCGACCTTGCCGTCATTGATCCGGTTGTCGGGCTTGTCAGGCTCCGGGTCCACGATCAGCTGACACTCTCCGCTCGTAAAATCGAGAAAGTGAAAACCGTTGGCGAGCGACAGCACCGCGCCGCCCTGTCTGCGCAAAGCCATTGAGCCGATCTTGGCCGGCACGTCCCAGGCGCGGACTTCGCCGCCGTCGGCGGTGCAACGAAAGACGTTGCAGCCGAAACTGTCGATGAAATAGAGCCGCTGCTCATCAACGTCCCAAAGCGGACCTTCGCCAAGCATAGTCTTAACGTCGATCAGCACTTCAATGCGCATGAGGTCCTCCCGTTCTCTTTCGCGTCACCGATTCCTTTTCATCCCGCGAACCGCGGTTCGGCCAGCCCTCGCACCCCAAGGCCGTGCACGACGAAGAGAGCGCCCGCCTCGCGCTCCTTCGGTCTCACGCCTTTCACCGCGCGCGCCATCGATGTGACATAGGCGACGTCCAGGTCACGGCCCCCGAAAGTCAGACTGGTCGTGTTTTCGACGGGAAGCCCGACGACGCGGTCGAGCTCGCCGTGGGGCGAGAAGCGAGCGAGCTTGCCCTCGTAGACCGACACGCTCCAGACGAAACCTTCCGCATCGACGGTCGCGCCGTCGGGAAGCCCCTTAAGGCCAACGGCCGGAAAGGAGCAGAAGACACGACGGTTGGCCGCCGCCCCGGTTTCCGTGTCATAATCGTAGGCCCAAATTTCGCGCCTATAGGTGTCGGCGAAGTAGAAGGTGCGGCCGTCAGGACTCCAGCACGGACCGTTGGAGCAGACGATGCCGTCGTCGAGTTTTGCGACAATCCCTCCGGGATCGAGACGGAAAAGACCACAGATCGGGTCGCGTTCCTCATAGTCCATGTAGCCGGCGACGAAGCGGCCCTGACGATCGACCTTGCCGTCGTTCATCCGAATTCGCGGCTTGTCCGGGTCGGGATCGACGAGTTTGCGGCAGGCTCCACTGACAAAGTCTAGGGCGTAGAAGCCGTCGCGCAGCGAAACGATCGCGCCGCCGGTCTGGCGCAGGGCGAGCGAACCGATGTGCTCCGGCACGTCCCACGAACGCCAAGCGCTGCCGTCAGCGTCGCAGGAGTGGACCCGGGCGCCGAGACTGTCGATCCAGAAGAGACGCTGTTCCGCGACGTCCCAAACAGGGCCTTCGCCGAGTTCCGCGTGGGCGTCAATCAGAAGCTCGATGCTCAACATGGCCTGGTCCTCGGTCAGAACGCGACGCGGTCGCCGCCCTTGAGCTCTAGGATTTCGCGCGCCTCGTCCGGGCTTGCGATCGACAGGCCGAGACCCTCGATGATCTGCCGAACCGCGCGCACTTGTTCGGCGTTGCTGGTCGCGAGCCGACCAGGCCCCGCCCAGAGCGAGTCCTCGAGCCCGACCCGGACGTTGCCCCCCATCGCCGCCGCCTGGGCTGCGATGGCGAGTTGACTTCGGCCAGCGCCCAGCACCGACCACTTGTAATGCTTGCCAAACAGGCGGTCCGCTGTGCGCTTCATGTGAAGCACGTCCTCGGGATGCGGGCCGATACCGCCGAGGATGCCGAACACGGTCTGCACGAAGAGGGGCGGCCTCACCAGCCCGCGCTCGAGGAAGTGGGCGAGATTGTAGAGATGGGCGGTGTCGTAGCACTCGAATTCGAACCGCGTGCCGGCGTCGCTCAGCGTGCGGAGCACGAATTCAATATCCTTGTAGGTGTTGCGGAACACCAGATCGCGCGAATTCTCCAGCGCCTGCGGCTCCCAGCCGTGCTGGAAAGACTTGAAGCGGTTCAGCATCGGAAAGAGGCCGAAATTCATCGAGCCCATGTTGAGGGACGCGACCTCGGGCTTGAACACCTCGGCAGGTTTCACTCGCTCCTGGACCGTCATATACGGCGCACCGCCCGTGGTCACGTTCACGACCGCCTTGGTCGACTGTTTGATGCGCGGGAGGAAGCGCGCGAACGCCTCTGGGCTCTGATCGGGTCGGCCGGTCTTCTCGTCGCGCGCATGCAGATGAACGATCGCCGCCCCTGCCTCCGCCGCGCCAATCGCCGCCTCAGCGATCTGGTCGGCCGTGACGGGCAGATAGGGCGACATCGACGGCGTGTGGATGGCCCCGGTGACAGCGCAAGTGATGATGACTTTGTTGCTCGGCGCCACTGCGGCCTCCTCCTATGCAGGGTTCAGGGTCCAATATCTCTGACGGCGCGCTGTTTGTGCGCCGCAAGCGCCATCAGTCGGCGGTCGCGCCACGCCTCGCGTTCGACAAGCCGGTCGGCCGGCAAGAGCCTGCGTCGGTCGGCCTCGACTTCGTCCATCACCGGCCCGCTCCAGTCGATCCGGCGCTGGGTCGAAGGAAAGATCCCCGCGTAGATGGCTTGGTAGCGCTCCGCGTAGTCCCGGACTCCGCCCGGCGCATTGAGATCGATGGTCTCGAACGGACCCATGAACGACCAACGGAGCGCGAGCCCCTCGCAAATTCCAACGTCGACGTCATCAATGCTGGCGTAGCCGTCGGCGACGAGCCGGAACGCTTCTTCGAGCAAAGCGCCCTGGAGACGATTCATGACAAAGCCGTTGAGCTCCTGTTTCATCACGATCGGCGCGTGCCCGGCGCCGCGCAGCAGCGCCGCAGTGCGCTCGACGATAACGGCCTCCGTCCAAGGCGCCGGCACGACCTCGACGGCTGGTATCAGGTAGGGCGGGTTTATCGGATGGACGACAAGACAACGGGCGCGCCCGCCCAGCTTCTCGGTAAAGGCGGAGGGCAGGATCGCCGACGTCGAGCTTGCGAGCACGGCGTTTGGCGCGGCCGCGGCGTCGAGCCTCGCGAAGATCTTGCGCTTGACCTCAATGTCCTCGGGCGTGTTCTCCTGGACGTGTGACGCGCCCTCGAGGGCGGCCTCGAAAGTCGCAGCCGGTAGCATGCGCCCGATGACCGCGCTCGCCGCCGCGCCGTTCAAAAGGTCGTTGGCTTCGAGGTCCGGCAGGAGCTGTTCGACATAGGCGAGCGCTCTCTCTGCAGCCTGCGAGTCCTCGTCCCAGAGCGCGACCTCATATCCGCCGCGCGCAAAACTGATCGCCCACGCGCGCCCGATGAATCCAGCTCCAATGACGGCGACTTTGCTCACGGCTCTCTCCGCTCATCTCGCCTTCGTGGTGAACGCGTCACAACGCTTCGACATTGCCGTCCACGCCGATCGTCTGGCCCGAGATATTGCGGCCGGCTGGAGAGACTAGGTAGGCGACCGTGGCCGCGACGTCGTCCGCCGTCACCATCCGCCGCAACGACACCCGATCGAGATAGGTCTTCTCCATCGCCTCAAAGGGGACATCGAGCTGTTTGGCACGCGCCGCGATCACGCCCGTCATGCGCGGGCCCTCGACAATGCCCGGAAGGATGGCGTTCACGCGGATGTTGGCGGGGCCAAGTTCCTTAGCGAGGCTGTGGGTGAAGCCGATGACTCCCCATTTGGCGGCCGAGTAAGGGGTGCGAAAAGCGTATCCGAATCGTCCGGCCGCCGAGGACAGATTGACGATCGCGCCGCCGCCCGCGCTCTTGAGCATCGGCACAGCGTGGTGCGCACAAAGGAATTGCCCGGTCAGGCAGACGTCGATCGTGCGCCGCCAGTCCTCGGGCCGGATCTCCTCGACGCCGCCAGTCGGCCCGGCGACGCCGGCGTTGTTGACGAGAACGTCGAGTCCGCCGAGCGAGTTCATGACCTCGCCAAACAGGCGCGACACGTCCGCTTCTGAGGCGACGTCGGCCGTCGTCGCGCCCGAACCGGGATGGGCGGCGCGAAACTCGGCAAGGAAGATGTCGGAAACGTCGCAGATATGTAGGCGCGCACCGCGGGCGACGAGGAGGTCGGCGATCGCGCGGCCGATTCCGGATGCGCCGGCCGTCACCAGAACCCGCAGCCCCTCGGCAAGGGCGAAGACGTCAGGGCTATTGCTCATAGTTCGCTCCGTTTGATTCATGGCCGCCTCTCGCGGAGCGCCATCACGGCGGCGAGAACGACGACGCCGAACAGAATGATCCGGGTCGCATAAGGAAGCATGGTTCCCGCAAGCAGCGTCTGCAGCGCGGTCAGGAGCAGCGCGCCACCGAGCATACCAAGATAGCTGCCCCGACCACCGGTGATGAGGGCTCCGCCGATCACCACGACCGCGATCGACGGCAGGAGGTACTCGTCTCCCATGCCGAGGCTCGCCTGTCCCGAGAAGCCAGTCAGCAGCACCCCGACGATCGCGGAGCACAGGCCAGACAGCATGTATACGCAGATCAGCGTTTGGCTGACCGGCACGCCCGCGAGCGCGGCGACGCGCTCACCGTTGCCGATAGCATAGACACGCCGGCCGAAGGCCGTCCGGCCGAGCAGCAGCACGGCGACGATGACAAAGGCGGCGACGAACAGGACAACGGGCGTGACAATCAGTTCATGGCCGGTCATGAACTGTCTCAACAGAGGCGACGAGAATCCGTCTGGCGTGCCATTGGAATAGACCAGCGCGATCCCTTGCAAAATCCCGTTGACTGCGAGCGTCATCACGATCGGCGAGACGCCGAGAAGGACGATGCCGGCGCCGTTGACAAAGCCGACGGCAAGGCCAACGAGCAGCGCGATCGGAAGGGCGTAGACGAGCGCGGCATCAGACCCCTTAACCAGGCCGGCGAGCAGGATGCCGCTGAGCCCGATCGTCCAGGGAACCGAGAGGTCAAGTCCGCCGGTCAGGATCACGGTCCCTTGCCCAAGGGCCAGCACCGCAAGGAATGAGGAAAGGACGATCAGAGAATTGAAATAGGACCAGTTCGTCAGCGCGTGGCCGAGCGTCAATTGCGTCGCTATGGCCACGAGAACGAAGCAGACATAGGACGGGACCGCGAAGCGCAGAACCTCCGCGTTTCGCGTCAGAAGGCCGGGCATGGCCGTTTGCGTTTTCTGTGTCAGCTGTTCGATCGCGGGCAGGCTCAGGAATCGGGCATCTGCCGGGCGCTGGGACGGTAGCCGGCCTTGCGTGCGCGCCCGCATCCTGAGGGCGACGTGGCGGATGTGGCGCGCGAGCGGAGAGCCCGGCCGCAGATCGGCGGCGAGCACGGCGAGAATGAGGATCGAGCCCTCGGCGATCGTCGAGTAATATGCCGATACGTTGAGGACGAGGAGGATGTTGACCACCATCATCAGGATGTAGGCGCCGAACACCGTGCCGAGCGGGCTGCCCCGCCCGCCCCCGAGCTTCGTCCCACCGACGACGACGGCTGCGAACATCTGAAGCAGCATCGGGTTACCGATCAGAGGATCGGCCGACCCGGTTTCCGCGCTGATGAAGACGCCGGCCAGGCCGTAGCAGCCGCCGCCGAGCACGTAGACCATGAACTGCACGAAGCGCGTGGGCACTCCGACCGCGCGCGCCGAATTGACGTCGCCGCCGACGGCGTAGATTGCATTGCCAAAATTGGTCCGCTTGAGCCAAGCCCACGCGGCCAGAACCAGAACAATGAGCAACACCGGTCTGGGCAGAAGGTTGGGAAGGGCGTCGCCGAGGAGGAGGTCGGCGAGCGCCGGCGAAACCTGCCCGCCGGGCTTGTCCATGATCAGGAGCGTCACGCCCTGCAGGATGAACATCGTCGCCAGCGTAACCACGATCGGCTGCATGCGCAGGACGGCGACGAAAAATCCGTTGAACGCGCCCGAGGCCATCCCGATACCGACGCCCGCGGCGGCGATCACGAGCGGAGACAAGGACGGGTCCTGAAGCGAAGAGGCGAGCGCGACGTTGACGAGCGAGATCGCCGCGCCGGCCGAGAGATCGAACCCGCCCGAGAGGATGACAATGGTTTGCCCAATCGCGGCAAGGGCGAGCGGGGCGCCGCTCGAGGCGAGCTGGGAAAGGTCGTAGTAGGTCAGTCTGGCGGACCCGATGCTCGCCACCATCCCGAACAGCGCGAGGAAGACTGCGACGGCGATCAGGAGCCGCCGCTCCCGCGCAAGACGCTTGAACGGCGACGCTGAGGAGACGGGTTCGGCCGCCCGGGTCGCCGCGGTCGCCATCGTCACGCCGCCCTCCGCGAAGCGGCATCGGCGCCTAACGCGGCCCGCAAAATCTCCTCCTCGGAGAGTTGCTCTGCCGGAATCTCGGAGGCGACCCTACCGGCGTAGCACACGAGCACCCGATCGCAGAGATAGACAAGCTCTGGGATTTCGGTGGAATGAAAAAGGACGGCGCCGCCCGCATCAGCATAGGCGCGGATGAGGCGATAGAGCTCGTTCTTGGTGCCGACGTCGATGCCACGCGTCGGATCGAACAGGAGCAGGACGCGGCTCTCGGCGAGCAGCCACTTGGCAATCGCTATTTTTTGCTGATTGCCGCCAGAGAACGCGCTGACCCGCGTCCACAATGCGCGACGATCTACGCCAACACGCTCGAAGATCGCTTCGACCGCGGTTGTCTCGCGGGCGCCGTCGATAAGCGGCCCACGGGTAAATCGATCGATGACGGGAAGGGACGCGTTGTGCTTGCCGCTGAGCGTCAACGACAGCGCCTCCGTCTTGCGGTCCTCCGGAACGAGGCTGATCCCGATATTGGCCCGCACCGCGTCTGTCGGCGAGGTGATGACGATCGGGCGACCGTCGACGCGCAGGCGCCCCGCCGTCAGGTCGGCCATGCCGAAGCAGGCGAGGAACAGATCGAGCTGGCCCATGCCCTGAAGGCCGGCCACGCCAACGATTTCGCCGGAATGCAAGCTGAACGACGCGTCGCGGAGCTTGCCCGAGGTCGATATGCTTTCAGCCGCGAGCACCTCGGGTCCGAATGCGCGCTGGTCCTCATGCCGTGGGGGGAAGGCATGCGACAGCGCGCGACCGGCGATCATGCGAATGACCTCGTCGTCGGGATAGGATGCGACGGGACCGGTCGCGATATGCCTCCCGTTGCGCAACACCGTCATGGTGTCGCAGAAGGCCCTCACTTCCCTCAGGCGATGGGAAATGAACACGGTCGTCACACTCTCTGCGCGCAATCGCTCGATGATTCCGCCAAGCCATTCGACGTCGCGCCCGGCGAGGGTGGAGGTGGGCTCGTCAAGCAGAAGGACGCGCGGCTTACGGAACAGCGCTCGCGCGATCTCGATCTTCTGCTGGATGGCGAGGTCAAGCTCGCCAATCTCGTCGTCGAGCCGGACGTCGCTCATGCCGAGCGCTTCGAAGTGCGCCGCGACCAGGGCCCGCGCCTGACGGCGGCGGATCATTCCAGTGATGCCGGGGGGACCACGCGGCAGAAGCATGTTATCGAGAACGGTCAAGTCGCTGACCAGCGTCATCTCCTGGAATGCGGTCTGGATTCCGCGGGCCTGGGAATCGCGCGGCGAGGCGAAGCGAACCGCCTCGCCAAACAGCCGCAACAAGCCCGAGTCGGGTTGCGTAAGGCCTGAAAGCAGCTTCACGATCGTCGACTTGCCGGCGCCGTTCTCGCCGAGCAGGGCATGAACCGCGCCCCGGGCGATCGAGAAGGAGGCGTCCTCGACTGCGATCGTCGCGCCATAGGCCTTCCGCACCCGCTTGACGGAAATCGCCGGGGCCCCATTTTCATCCTCTAATTTCATGTCGGACATCGTTCGCGGCCTCGACAGTCCGAATCGCGGAGCAGCGGCGCCCGGGAAACCGGACGCCACGCCTTCAGCAGTCAGTTCTCGGGCTGGCCCACTAGAGCGGCCTGTAGGCCGATCTCCGGTGTTTCCGGAGAAAAGATCGAGGCGAACCACCCGGGGTTCGGCACCAGGGCCGGCGGGAAGGCGTTGCAACCGCCCTTCATCTCCTCCCAGGTCCCTTCCTTGCAGTATTTGATCGTGTCATTGGTGACGATCGGCAGCGGCAGAGTGATGCGCTTGGGGATGTCCTTGCCTTCAAGCTTCTCGACCGCGAGCTTCAGCGCATATCCGCCTGCATAGGGGGGCGAGGCGTACGAGATCCGCGGCGCCCCCATTGGAGTGTAGGTCCCATTGGCGCCTTCGACCTCGGTTCCTGCAGGAAGCATCTGGATGCGGCCGCCGTTTGAGCCTTCGCCGGCGCAGGGCTTGAGCTGGTCGGGTTTCTTGCCCGCCTCAATCTGCATCGTGTTGGCCGTGTAGCAACCGACCTGCATCCACAGGGCGTCGATCTGGTCCCAGTTGCGAGTCGCCAGAATCTTCGAGAGCTCAGTCCGCGCCACGGCCTGGCTCCACATGCCGACCGCCTCGCCGACGATCTTGATGTCCGGGTACTTGGCGAAGACTTCCTTGGCCGCCTTCGTGCGCAAGGTGTCGACGGAGGTCCCGGGAACGCCGGTGATCATCACGATGTCGCCCTTGCCGTTGAGCTTCTTGGCGAGCCATTCGGCGGTTACGTGTCCCGCCTCTTCCTGGTCGATCGAGACGTTGTAGGCGCAAGCTTCGGTGATCTGCGCGTCGTAGGCGATAATCATCACGCCCTTGTCGCAGGCGTTCTTGACCGCGTTGTTCAGCGCCGTCGGCGAGATGGGATAGACGATGATCGCCTGGGCGCCCTGCTGCACCATGGCGTTGATCTGCTGGATCTGGCGCTGGGCGTTCGGGCCGGCGACCTGGACCTGCAGGTCGACCTTGTCGGCGAAATCCTTATGCGCCGCCATAGCCTTGACCATGTTGGCGGCCTCGGCCTGCCAGTCGTTGCCGATATAGCTCATGGACAGGAAAATCTTGAATTTCTTGTCGGCGGCGTCGGCGGCCCCAGTCAGCAGGCCGCTGCCCAGAACGGCTGCTCCAATGCCGGCGGCCCATCTCCTCAAATGGCGCTTCATACTATCCTCCCATGATCGTCTGTCGTGTTCTTTGTCATGCCGGCGAAGCGACGTCGGTCTTGTGATCATAGATCAATGATCATAGAATTTGCAAGCGTACGGTGACTGGGCGCGGAAACGATGCGACTGGGTCCGGCGCAGGCTGTTTAATGGGATTGAAGCAATGACGGACGCGTTTTTGAGGGCGCCGCTGCCGGTTGTTCGGGTCCCGCGGCATACCCTGCAGGACCATGTTTATCGCCAGTTATGCGAGATGATCCTGAACGGCGAGATCGCGCCGGGGCAGCTCATCACCATCCAGGCGCTCGCCGATGCGTTCGGCGTCAGCGCGATGCCGGTGCGCGAAGCCTTGCAGCGCCTGAGTTCGGCCCGGGTGCTGACCGTGATCTCCAGCCGTTCGATTGGCGTTCCGCCGTTATCCGAGGAACGCCTTTCCGACCTGCGTCGCGTACGGATCGAGGTGGAGTTGCTCGCCGCCGTCTGGGGAACCCCGAACATCGGCAGCGCCGACGTGGAGCGACTGCAGGAGTGCGTGACGGCGATGGAAGAAGCGGTGCGCTCCGGCGACAAAAAACAGTATCTGCGCTGGAATCGCGCGTTTCACTTCGGAGTTTACCAGGCCGCTCAATCCGAGGCGCTGCTCGCGATCATCGAGACACTATGGCTGCAGATCAGCCCGTATTTCCACCTCCTCCACGCATCGGGCAACTATCTCCAGGCTAATCAGCAGCATGAGATCATGCTGGCAGGTCTTCGCGCGCGTGATGGAACTACGGTCAGTCTCGCGCTGCGCGACGACATCGATGCAGCCTATCGTGTGCTGGCGTCCCTCCTCGGTACAGAAATTGCGAAGGGAGCGCATTGACGCTTTATTTCGGGCGGCTCTGCTTTACACCATTGGACGAAGGGGCGAGTTCGATCCGCCCGCCGTCGGCCGGGATTTTCGCTCGTATATGACAATAACCTTTATCACAATGTTGTTTTACCGAACGAACGAACGCGCTCCCTTTCGGGGAATTGTACGCATGGTAACGTCAAGGGGCGGTGCGTGATGTTCACCGTACCGGATGGCGGCAATGATCGAGCGCGCCCGCAAAAGATTGAGCAAAACGGCCAAGAAAGGTTTTCGCGGCTGGCCGGTCGCAACGGTCGCGCTCTACGGTCCTGACGATAGCACGGCGACTAAGCTCACGGTCGGCATTATGCCGGCCGAGGACGCGGAGGCGACCGACCTTCGACGCTGGTTCTCGAACGGGGTCTGATTCACTCTCGGTGCAAAGTGACGGCGACGACATGCCGCGACCGGTAGAGAACGCGGGACAATCAGCTCTGGTGGGGCTGGACAGCTCAACATCATGACCGACGCAACTGAAAATATCCGAACCTCGAGCAATTTCAGGAGGTTCGCTTCCTCCTTATCCCGTAGCGTGCACCGAGAGTGAAGCAGACCCTCCAAAGCTGCGCGACACCTTTCCCGCACATCAAACCGATGGCGGGCGCTGCCGGAACAAGCTTTCGAGATCCTGGCTGGCGTGAAGCACGCGAGCGACGCCAATCGGGTTTGTCGCGGGATCATAGACGATCATGTACGACAAGACCGACCAGAATTTCATGGGCTCGTCGGTGAGATCCTCACGCGAGTGTCCCGCGCCGGGAGTGGCTGCGAGAAACCGAAGCGCGTCACGGATTTCATGCAGGACGTGGCGAGCGAGGCGAATGCCGCCCTGCTGCAGCAAATAGCGCTTGATATCGTCAAGGTCGCTTTCGGCTTCCGGGGAGAGACGATAGCGGATCACGAACGGCCGTGACGCTCGGCGGCGTCAATTTCATCATCGATGCGCGCGAACACGCCTTCGCCATCCACACTATTGCCCGCACGCAGCGATGCCGCGCCGGCGGCGATTTTCGCGCGGATGTCGTCCTTGTGCAATTCCTGCAATTGATCGCGTTGCTCCATGAGACGAAGCGCCTCGCGAATGACCTCGCTCGCGGAGGTGTAACGTCCCGACTCGACCTTGACGTGAACGAGCTTTTCTAGCTCGGGCGTGAGACTGACGTTCATGGGCGACCCCGGAAATCCACCACTCCAAAATCGTAGCATGATAACGAAATATGTCAAAGTTCGTTATCGGGTGGTCCTCACCGGGCTACGATCCATCATGCGGAGGTCGGGCCGACCGTTCGCCGCGACTGGCGTCGAGCGACGCGCGCTCGGCTCACAGAATTCCCCAAGCCCGATAGCGCCCACGTCCGGTCGCCTCGCGCAGGCCGAGCTCGGCCACCAGGTTTTGTGCGGCGCGAGCGGTGATGCGGAGCTCGGCGGCGATCATGCCGGCCGAGACGAACGGCCGAACTCATGACATAGTCCACGAGGGCCGGCAGGCTCGAAGTGGAACGGCGACGCTCGAGCTCGCGCGCCAGCAGGTTGCGCGCCGTGAGCCAGCGATCATGATCCTTGAGGCCGGCCTCGGCCATCGCGGCTATGGCCTCGAGCGTGGCGCCGAGCCGCGGGGTCGCCTCGCGGGCCCGTCGGCGCTCGCGCGGCACGAGACGCAGGCCGACATTCAGGCAAGCGAGATGGGTGGTCTTGCCGCGTTGTCGGAGCAGGGACGCGACGAGCAGCTGCCCGAGCCAAGGCTGGTGCTGCAGCGGCTCGATGGCGCTCCAGGCCTCGAGCGCGATGGCCGCGGCGAGCGTCGCTGGCAGGCTGCGGGTTTCGTCGAGCGCCTGGCGCCACTCCTCCAGCCTCGCATCCTCATCCCAGTCGGGATCATAGGCGAGCGGATCTCGCTCGCGCTGCCGCGCTTGGGCGCCGGTGACGGCCCGATCGGCGCGCGCCATGGCGGTGTCGACGGCGGCCAGCGCCTCGGCGAGCAGCGGATCGTAGCCATCCTCGATGACCTCCGGCGCGAGATCCGCGTCATTGGCGTCGCCCGTGATCGCGAGCGGCTTCGCCGGGTCGGCGTCCCGCCCTCCCCTGCCCGTAGCCCGCCTAGGCCCGACGACGACAAGGCCCAGCCCGCGTTGGCGCTGGCTATGCGGCGGCGGGCGCGCAGCACGGCATGGGCTCGCGTCAGCTCATGGCTGGGGCTGCGGATGTCCTTCTCGGCATCGTGCAGCACGAGGTCCTCAAGATGGACCAGCTCGCCTTCGAGCCACAGGGAGGCGCAAGCGTCCAAGAAGTGGGTGCGGGCGATGAAGCCTTCGCGGATCGGGCTTTTGCGCAGCCTCTCGTCGAGCCGCGCCAGCGAGTCCTCGGCCGCGGCGAGAGGCGCCGCGATCCGGGGCCAGGGCAATCGCTCTGCGATTCCAGCGGGGTCGGACATTTCAGGTGACATGGGATTTGCGCCCCCGTTCGGGCGCCGAAACTTTGGCTTGGCGCGGCGATCGTCCGTCCCGCTCCCTCTTGGGCCGAAACCACATGCCTTTCAAAGCGTTAGGCAGGCCGAGTTGGGACTGCCTGGAGATTGGGGGTGCGGGCGCCGAAGCGGTAATTTCGCGTCTGATCTTCTGATCGGGGGTAGGCGCGTGGCTTGGATTGTGAGGTTGGTGAAAACCGGAGCTGACGGTGAGAGACAGTGCGCCGACGTCTTGAAGATCAACCGGCCTGATGATCTCGGTGATATCGCCAACTTAGGGTTGACCCTGGCCGAAGGGAATTTGTTGCTGGCCGGCCTCCAACAGGAGATCGTCGCGGCGCAGGCCAAGGGCCACGCCGTTCGGCGGCCGGACTGCCGAAGCTGTGGCGAGGTGTGCCGAGTGAAGGATTACCGGGACCATGCGGTCGCGACACTTTTCGGCCAGGTCACGGTGCGGCTTCCCCGCTTTCGCTGTGCCGGGTGCGGCGGCAACGAAGCCGGCCATGGTTGGCCATCGTATTGCCGCTCGACGCCGGAGTTGGATCAGCTTCAGGCGCATCTGTCTGCCCTGATGACTTACCGGGTGGCTGCTGACGTGCTGCGGCAAATGTTCCCGGTCGATGCCGGAAACAACCCGGAAACTTTGCGTTTGCACACTCTGAAAATTGGTGCGGAGCTTCGGGATCAGGCCGCGGTGCGGCCTGATCCGGCGGCTTCCTCGATCACCGTGACCTTGGATTCGACTTTCATCCGCAGCTGCGAGGACGGCGAGCGGCATCTGGAGGTGCGGATCGGCAATGTTGAAACGGAGACTGGCGGGCGGCAGGTTTTCGGCGCCGTCGCCAGAGCCGATACGGACATCAAAGTGCTGATCCGCCGCAGCCTCGACGCGGTCGGGCGAACCGAGGACACGGCGCTGACCGCGTTCACCGACGGGTGCTCCGGCTTGCGGCGCATTTTGGCTGATGCCGGTGTCACCGAGACGCCAGTGCTCGACTGGTTCCACATCGCCATGCGGCTGCAGCACCTGGAGCAAACAGCCGGCGGTCTGTCGGCGGATGACCCGGCAAGGGTGGCGGCGAAGGCGGTGATTGTCGCGGAGGTCGAGCGCCTGCAGTGGAGGCTGTGGAATGGCAAAGCCAAGGATGCTGATATCAGCATCGGTCGTATCCGCACAGTGATGCATCATTTTCAGGGTGAACAAGGGCAGCCGAGGTCCATTGCGCCTTCGAGAAAGCTGTGGACCGCCTTGCACGCATTGGATGCTTATCTCACCGGACAGAGCGACTGGTTGGTCAACTACGCCGAGCGGTACCGTGCCGGATTGCGGGTCGGCACCGCGATCACCGAAGGGACGGCCAATTTTCTGGTGAACCGCCGGATGAACAAATCGCAGCAGATGCGCTGGTCGCGGCGAGGGGCGGATCTTCTGCTTCAGGTTCGCAGCGCCGTCTATAATGGCACGCTCGGCTCCGGCTTCGGACAGAGATTCCAGCCCGCCAACGACCCGCTCCCGCAAGCAGCGGTTGCGGCCTAACACCCCCAATCTCAAGGCAGTCCCTGCGCACCTGCACTAGACCTTTGATGAATCATGGAAAATCGCCATGCTGCAATCGCCGGGCCTATAGAGCGAACACAGCCCTCGCCAATTCGCCGGATTCTCCTGTTTTATCAATGGGTTTGTCCAACGCCGTTGCCCTGCCACAAGCACCAGAAGTGGAAAAGACCCTGGTCAAGTGCAGCGTGACACGCATAATGAAGCCTGTCGAAGGCGGCAAAGCTCCCACTTGCTCATAACTCAACGCTGCAACAGAACCTGCCCGGTGGTGCGGGACGGGTGGCGTCGCGAGGCGTCCCCCTTTCCCGATCAAGGGTCGAAACCGGTCACGCCAATCGGGTTTTGACCTACCCAAGGGAGGCGGGCGCAAACGAATCCGCCCGCGCCATGTCCCACCAGCCGCGCCAACGCTTGTCGTGCGCGCCTGCGATAAGCTCACCGCGCTCAAGCGCGGGGTAGAGTTCGGCGAAGGTCATGGTCTCGTGCGCGCTGACCCGACGTGAAAAATGCTCCGGCCTGAAATCCTGCGGGTGCTCGAGGCCCGCGGCCGCGGTGAGTTCGGCGAGCGCGTGCAGCATCGAGTCGTGATAGCGGCGCACCCGCTCCATCTTGTCCTCTACCACGAGGGCGCGGACGCGGGCCTTGTCCTGCGTCGCAACGCCGGTCGGGCAGCGATCGGTGTGGCAGCTCAGAGACTGGATGCATCCGAGCGCAAACATGAAGCCCCGACCAGCGTTGCACCAGTCGGCGCCGAGCGCCATAGCGCGGGCCATGTCGAAAGCGTTGACGATCTTGCCCGAGCAGCCGATGCGAACGCGCCCGCGCGCGTTGATCCCGATCAGCGCATTGCGCACGAACACGAGGCCCTCGCGCAGCGGCATGCCGAGATGATCGGCGAACTCGAGAGGCGCGGCGCCCGTGCCCCCTTCCATGCCGTCCACGACAATGAAGTCAGGAAAGATTTCGATGTCGATCATCGCCTTGCAGACGCCGAGGAACTCCCAAGGGTGGCCGACGCAGAACTTGAAGCCCACCGGCTTGCCGCCGGAAAGGTCGCGCATCTTCGCAATGAGGCCGACGAGTTCGAGCGGGGTCGAGAAGGCGCTGTGGGCAGCGGGAGAGACACAATCCTTGCCCGCCTCGACGCCGCGGATCGACGCGATCTCCTCCGTGACCTTCGGACCCGGCAGCACGCCGCCGTGACCGGGCTTGGCGCCCTGCGACAGCTTGATCTCGACCATCTTGATCTGGTCGTCGGCGGCGACAGCTACGAATTTTTCGGGGTCGAACCGTCCGTCCCGCGTTCGACAGCCGAAATAGCCCGATCCGATCTCCCAGACGATGTCGCCGCCGCCCTGTCGATGATAGGGGCTCACGCCCCCCTCTCCTGTGTCCTGGGCGAAGCCGCCGAGCGCGGCGCCCTTGTTGAGGGCGACGATGGCGTTGGCGCTAAGAGCGCCGAAGCTCATGGCCGAGACGTTGAGCACCGACATCGAATAGGGCTTCAAGCATTCAGGGCCGCCGACAACAATCCTGAAACCCTCCTCGGAGACAGGCTTCGGCGTCATCGAGTGCCGCACCCATTCGTGGCCCGGAGCGTTGGTGTCAAGGAGCGTGCCGAACGGCCTCTTGTCGATGACCCTCTTTGCCCGCTGATAGACGGCGGCGCGCTCAGTTCGCGAAAACGGCAGCCCATCCGTTTCACTCTCGAAGAAATACTGCCGCATCTCCGGCCGGATTTCTTCGAGAACGAAGCGCAGATGGGCAAAGATCGGATAGTTGCGCAGGATCGCGTGCCGGGTCTGGACGAGATCGTGGACGCCGAGTGCGGTCAGGGCGGCGAATAGCGCCGCGACTGTCAAGAAGACGCCGTTGATCGTCGGCGCAGCCCCCGTCGCGATCAGCGTCACGAAAAACAGCGCGAGCAGCACGACGAGCGTCAGGACGACGAACCGCGGCGAAAACATCAAACTGAGCGCGGGCAAAACGACCCTCCACGAATGAGCCCGCATCCGCCAC
Source organism: uncultured Alphaproteobacteria bacterium (assembly GCA_963822215.1). Lineage (GTDB taxonomy): Bacteria > Pseudomonadota > Alphaproteobacteria > Rhizobiales > Beijerinckiaceae > Roseiarcus. The sequence goes on along the minus strand of CAWGGX010000008.1, from coordinate 815,837 downwards.
GCAACGCCACCGTCCTTCGACGAGCGCGGCGATTGCGCTGTCGCTTGCGGGATTCCTTGACTGCATACCTCGAAATGCCAGCCGAGGATTTGATCTCGATCACGAGTGGACCCGCGAAACAGCCGGATCCAAACGGCGACACAGTCGAGGCAGGGATGTCATTCGGCATGGGGTCCGAATGCCGATCGGCATCCCAAGTCCCTGAACAAATTGGAATTGGTGGGGTCAATTGACCCCCTTCCGGCTGGCGGGCTGCGCCTCTACCGGGAGGGCGTCGAACCCTCTGGACCGCTGCGAAAGGTTTCAGGTGGCGTTGGTGCACAACCTGAGATCGGGGGCAGCGGTGGCCCTCCCGGAGGTTTCAGGCGCAAGCAGCGGGCGAACCAGCGAGGCGTCGCCCTCCTCGGTCGTGGTCAAGGCCGAAGCGAGAACCTCGCCGGTGTCCGGATCGATGGCCAGGTGCAACTTGCGCCAGCTCCGCCGATCGCGGCCGCCATGCTTGGCCATCTGCCATTCACCGGCGCCGAAAACCTTCAAGCCGGTGCTGTCGATCACCACGGTGACCGGACCAGCCGGCACGGCCAGGGCGGTGACCAAGGACAACCCGGCGCTGCGGCGCGACAGCGTCGTATGGCCGGGGACATCGAGGCTCAGACCCAGCAACGTCGTCACCGAACGCAACAGCCCCTCGGTCTGCCGCCATGGCCGGGCAAATGCCAGCCGCAGCATCACGCCGGTCTCGATGGCGAGGTCCGAATAGTGAGCTGACCGCCCCGGACGGCCGGTCCTCGCCGGACGCCACGCCGCGATCGCCTCGGGCGTCACCCACACCGTCAGGTTGCCGCGGTCGCGCAGCGCGACCTCGTACTCCCGCCAGTCCTCCACCCGGTACCGGGCCTTCGGGATCTTGTGGCGGAGAGGCTCGTTATGCTTGTACGGCATCGAAATCATCGTCCCAGGTGCTGGCGGCAGGTCCATCATCCTACTCCAGCGACCTACCCATGCCGCACGCTGCCGATTTGTGCACCAACGCCATCTGGATGAAGTCGTGGTCTCGATCGCCGGCGAGACGCACTGGCTGTGGCGCGCCGTCGATCAGAATGGCTTCGTTCTCGATGTCCTGGTCCAGCGTCGAAGAGACACGCGCGCTGCCCAGCGGCTCATGAAGAAGCTCTTGAAATCCGCCGTCACGCCGCCGCGCGTGATGATCACGGACAAGCTCCGTTCGTATGGCGCTGCGAGGAGGAAGATGGGCCTTCAACTCGAACATCGCCAGCACAAGGGCCTGAACAATCGGGCAGAGAATTCCCACCAGCCGACAAGGCGACGCGAACGGATCATGAAACGGTTCAAATCAGCTGGACAGGCGCAACGATTTCTATCGATTCACGATCAGGTGTCGAATCTCTTCCACATTCCCTATCCCGAAACCGTCACTGCCGAGCGCCGCGCGCTTCGCGCCAGCGCGCCTTCCGGGTTTGGCGCGATATCTCCAAGACAGGCGCCGCGGCCTGACCTCACCTCTGAGAAAGTTCGCCTTCCTTCGGCCCAGCGTACGCTTAAGTTGACGATGCCCGGCCGCGTCATATCCACCCAGTCGGACCAAATGTTGAGATGAATCAATTTCTGTCGGAGGAAGCGTGATCAATGTGAAGGGTCGCCCCTGGATCGGAGACGACCATGACAACAGCGTATCTCCGGCGTGTCGCGCGCGGCGCCCTGGCCCTGGCGTCGATCAGCGCTCCTGTCGGCGATCTTGCCGACCGTAGAACCCCAACAATCGCGTCGCGCCCGCCGGAAACCCACCGGAGGAATCAATGACCGTCGACGCCACTCTCTCGCCAACTGAGCGCCTGAAAGATCTCTACGACATCGCAGACATGCCGCCGCTTGGATATGTTCCCAGCCAGATGCACGCCTGGGTGATCCGGCCGGAACGCTTCGGCAAACCGATGGAGGCGTTCCAGAAGGAAGTGGTGGCGACCCCGACGATCGTCGACGACGAGGTGCTGGTCTATGTGATGGCGGCCGGCGTCAATTACAACAATGTCTGGGCCGGGCTTGGGGTCCCGGTCAATGTCATCGCCGCCCGCAACAAGGCCGGCGAACCCGAGCCCTTCCATATCGGCGGCAGCGACGCTTCCGGAATCGTCTACAAAGTCGGCAGGGACGTCACGAACATCAAGGTCGGCGATGAAGTTGTAATGCATTGTGCGAATTACAGTCGCAATTGTCCGCGGGTCAGAGCCGGTGGCGATCCGATGTTTTCGCCGACTTTCCGAATCTGGGGCTACGAGACCAATTACGGCAGCTTCGCCCAGTTTACTCGGGTCCAGGCGCAGCAATGCATGCCGAAGCCCAGGCACATGACCTGGGAGGAATCCGCCTCCTACACCCTGGTCGCGGCCACCGCCTGGCGGATGCTGCACGGCTGGGACGTCAACGAAGTGCAGGAAGGCGATGTCGTGCTGATCTGGGGCGGCGCGGGCGGCCTCGGTTCGATGGCGATCCAGATCGCCAAGGCGGCCAGAGCGACCCCGGTCGCCATTGTGTCCGGACAGGACAAGTTCGACTACTGCATGAAGCTCGGCGCCAAGGGCTGCATCAACCGCAATGACTTCCAGCATTGGGGGATGCTGCCGCACTGGAAGGACGACGCGGGCTATGCGAAGTGGCTGAAGGGCGTCCGAGCGTTCGGGGCGAAGATCTGGGAGGTGCTGGGCGAGAAACGCGCCCCGAACATCGTGTTCGAGCATCCCGGCGAGACCACCATCCCGACGTCGATCTTTGTCTGCGACACCGGCGGCATGGTGGTCGTCTGCGCCGGCACAACCGGTTACAACGCAACCGTCGATCTGCGCTACTTGTGGATGCGGGAGAAGCGCCTGCAGGGCTCGCATTTCGCCAACACCGAACAGTCCAACGAAATGAATAAGCTGGCGCGGCGTGGCCAGTTGGATCCCTGCCTGTCGCGCGCTTTCGCCTATGACGACCTTCCGCTCGCCCATCAACTGATGCACGAGAACAAGCATCCGCACGGCAACATGGCGGTGCTCGTGGGGGCCCAGGAATTCGGCCTCGGCGCCAGCGGCAAGCTGCCGATGGCGGAAATTCCTGTCATGGCGAAAGACGACGTCCACACCACTCCGCATCCGTATCGGTTGTCGACGCCGTTGCCGAGCATCGAGGAGGCCGAGCCGGTGACGATCGCCGACGACGGCGCCACGGTCGCCGAAGTGATGCATCGCGGCATTGTCGCCTGCGCGCCGACCGATAGCGTCGGCGATGTGGCCAAGATCATGATCGATAACGACATCCATGCGGTCGTGGTGATGGAAGGCGGCAAGGCGGTCGGCGTGGCGTCGCAGACGGACATGGTGCTTGCGCGCCAGGGCCGGACGCCGGATGAGGCCCGGGCGCTGCTTGCGCGAGATATCATGACGCCCGGTTGCGCGACCTGCCACAAGGGCATGCTTCTGAGCGAAGCTGTCAGCCTGATGACCGGGCGGCGCATGCATCGGCTGGTGGTCACCGAGAACGATCGACCGATCGGGGTGCTCTCCATGACCGACGTCGTGCGTAAGATTCTCGCCTGACGAGGGGATCGAAGCCGGGAGCGAGTGATCGCCTCTCGATCTTCCATGGCCCTCCCCGCCCAGACCGGCGTCCCCCAGTCTGGGCGCCGGGGCAGGCCTTTGTGCGCGCCGCGAAAAAGGGAAACCCGTTTTTTCGCAAAAGGGGCGCGACACGAAGAGGCGCGGTCAGGGACCGCGCCCTACAACGCGCCCCCTTCGGCGCTGTCGGCGACCCGAACAGGCGGTCGTGGCGGCACGTGAGGTCGCAGAGCGCGGCGCCTACGGCGGAATTCGTCAGCCGCCGTCCCGGATCAGCCGGCAGGAATCGATGTCGAATGTCACCTCGCCGATGGTCAGCGTCGTCTGGAAGGACTCGGCGAATTGCACAAAAGCGCTCGACGTCGGCGAAGTTGCTGATCCCGCCGAGGCGCGGTTCGTAGGGCGTCCGTCAGGACGCCCGTCTCACGACGGGTTATGGATCGCGCCCTACAATACGCGCCCGCTCCGGCGTTCGCGGCGACTCGTGCTGCGACTAAGGGCACCGCATCGAGCGACTTTGTTGCATGGAGGCTGCGAAGCGCGCGTTGGCGCCCGCGAGAGATCAATTACGCGACACGGACGCAGACGGCCTGCCCGAGATCGCGCATACGATTGAGCGATTTGACCGCAATTGCGACTTCGGTCACGCGGCGGGGGTCGTCGGGGGATTTCAAGATATCTCCGATCACGCGCTTGTAACGACTGATTGCCGCTTCGACCTTCGAGCGCATGTTATAGCCGGAACCCGCACAAGGGCTCCGGCCCGGCGGTCTCGTTCTACACCTGGGTCACCGGCCGCTATGCACCGTTCTACACTAAGGTGATCTCTGTGTCGGAGGGCGAGGCGGCGCACGTCATCGACGGGCTGCTTTATCACGGCGGCGACGTCGATATCTCCGTCCACCATACCGACGGCGGCGGCGTCTCGGACCACGTCTTCGCGCTTTGCCACTTGCTGGGCTTTCGGGTCGCGCCGCGTATACCGATATTGAACCAGCCTGCTGGGCTTCCCCAGGTGCCCTACCGGATGGCGCTTTGTCGCTGTGCGGGTCGCGCGCTGAGGGCCGTTGTGGAGTTGGGTGTTACTACCTAGCGCGGCGGACGAAAGCGGCCGTCCTGGGCGCTACCGCGCCAGAGCTACCGCGCCGCCGGTTTGGTCGCGATGAACGCCCTCAGCGCGTCCTCGCCTTTGATCACCGTCCCGTTTGGAAGGACCGCGGACTCAAACCCCTTCGACACGTCATGAAGCAAGTGGTCAGCCGCCATCATGAAAGCAGCCTCCGTGGTGTACCTGTGTTCGCCGTCTTGGTCAGTCCTCTGGTCGTAGCTGTTGATAATCCACTCCATGTGCACTCCTTGGTGCCCTCCAAGCGCTCATTATAGGCGAGTCGATGCGCTGACGCGCGCCATGCTGCCCAGCCGCTGATGGGGCTGGCGCTTAGTCTCGCCAGCGCGCACGGCTCAGCCCGCGCTTGGACCAATGTCACCCTCGGCTCATGCCTCACGCGCCACGCTGCCCAGTCCCGCGGGGACCGTCAAGTTGACGAAATGTCGACGATGTCCGGCTATCCGGCTTTGATGATCAAGACGTCGAAATCCATCTATCGCGGCTATCGGTTTCCTGCCGAGGTCATCGAGCATGCGGTTTGGCTCTATTTCCGGTTTCCCCTTAGCCTGCGAATGGTCGAAGACCTGCTGGCGGCGCGCGGAATCACCGTCAGCCACGAGACCATGCGGTGCTGGGCGGAGAAATTCGGACGGATCTACGCCAACAAAATCCGTCGGCGAGCGCCTCAATTCGGCGACAAGTGGCATCTCGATGAAGTCGCGATTTCGATCAACGGCAAGAAGCATTGACTTTGGCGCGCAGTCGACGCGGATGGCGTCGTTCTCGGCGCTTTGGTTCAAAGCCGCAGGGATCGGCGCGCGGCGGAAAGGCTGCTGCGCAAGCTCATCCGCAAACAAGCTCGCGCCCCACGGGTTATGGTCACCGACAAACTCGGGTCCTATGGCGCGGCTCGGGCGGCAATGCGGATGAACTTCGAGCATCGCCAACACAAAGGCCTGAACAACCCGGCGGAGAACTCACATTTGCCGACGAGGCGACGCGAGAAGATCATGAAGCGGTTCAAATCTGCCCGTCATCTCCAGAGATTTGTCTCCATTCACGACCCGATCGCTAACCTCCACAACTTTCCCCGCCACGCATTTTCATCGCCAGACTATCGAGCGCTTCGTTCCGAGGCGATGATCGCATGGCGCGAGATCGCCGAACTGGGCATCGCCGCATGAACACGCGGGCGAGCCGCTGTTCCTATTACGCCCGTGAGACCGTCCATATCCTGGGGGGTGCTACGGATCGGCCTGGTCGCGGGGGACCAGGAGAGCAGGATGAAGTGGCGGATCCTCGTGGAACGGCCGGAGCGGACGGTGCCGTCCAGTCCCATGAAATCAGCGTCGGCGGCTGCGGCACGATCAATTCGGCGGAAAAGCTGGGGCTGACGCTGGCGGAAGGCAAGAAGACTTTGGCCGGGCTGCAACGCCATCTGGTTCAGGCGCAGACAGAGGAGCATTGCCGCAATCGGCGACGCTGCCAGCGCTGCGGGTCTCAACGTCCGCTGAAGGATATGCGCCGTCGGCGGCTGGCGTCGCTGTTTGGCGTCGTGGAGGTTCGTGCACCCCGTTTCGGTCCCTGCCGGTGCGGTGTGGCGTCGCGCCGGACCATCACCCCTGTCGCGGAGATCATGCCGGATCGCTGCACGCCGGAGTACGAGCGCACCCTCGTCAAGATGGGCGCCCTGCTGCCGTACCGCCGCGCCCGCTCGCTGCTCGAAGAGTTCTTCCCGCTCGGGGACGCCCCGGAAGTCGAGACGATCCGTCAGCGGACGATGCGCGTCGGCGCCAGACTGGAGCGCGACGCCGTAGCACCGCCAACGTCGAGTCCGTCGAGCGAAGCGGGGTCGATCGCGCTCGCTATCGACGGGGGTCACGTGAAATCGGTGCGCAGCTATCAGGTGCGTTCGTTTGAGGTCTTCGTCGCTCAGGTCAGCAACGACGCCGGCAAGCGGGTCATGTTCAGCAGCGTGCCGCCCGAGGCTGATCGGCAGCAACAGCAGTTGCGCGGCGTGCTGCATCGCCTTGGCGCTACGCCGCGAACGCCAGTCACCATCCTGAGCGACGGCGCCGATGGGCCACGATCTTTGGGCGAGGCGGCGAGCGTCGGTCCGACCCATCACGTGCTCGATTGCTTTCATCTCTCCATGCGCATCCAGCACGTCGCTCAGGCCGCCAAGAGCTGGCCGGACGCCACGCCGTGCGACCGCGCGGACGCTGCCCGCCTGGCCGACACCATCGAGCATATCCGTTGGCGTCTCTGGCACGGGCAGGTACAGCGGGCGCTCGATCTCATCGGAGACACCCTGGTGATACTCGATGCCGCGGCCGAGGTGACATCGCCGCACACTGCGACGGCGGGTAAGGTGGCAGGCGTGCTTCGTGGCCTCGAGACTTACGTATCCGGCCAATCCGGCCTGATCATCGATTATGCCACCGCCCGGCGAAACGACGAGCCGATATCGACGGCGACCACCGAGAGTACGGTGCATCGGCTGCCGCCCCGGCGGATGAGCGCCAACCAACAGATGCGTTGGTCGCCGAGAGGAGCGCATCTGATGCTCAAGGTCCGCACCGCGGTCGTCAACGGGACCTTCAACAAGGACCACACGACCGCTGAGCGATGGGCCCATCGCCCGTTTCGCCACGCCGCATGAGTCCCCCAGGTTTTGGACGGTCTCTGCGCTCGAAGGCGGAGGAGAGCGCGATCGCCTACGCCCGGCTTCTCACCCCGAGTTTGCGTAGCACGGCGCTGACGTGCGCCTTGACGGTCGCCTCGGACACGCCGATCTCGTAGGCGATCCGTTCCCGGGCGATGCTGGACGGCAGGTGTCCCGTCCGGACCTGCCGTCCACGCCGTCTCAAGGTGACAGCTGTTTTCCGCGGTCCCTGGATCGCGCGGTCCCGATGAAATACGCGGTCTTCGCGAATGGCACTCGCTGTGCTAGTGCACACCCTCATCCCGGCGCGACCTTGGTAAATTCAGCCGCTCTCCGGGGAATGCCGATGGAATCCTCTTTTCCGCGGAGGTCCGGGTACGCAGTCAAGTAAAGGAAATTTGTCTTGGTGGCGATCGAACCCATTCAGCCTGCGGCCGGCCCGACGGGCGATGCTGAGCTCGTGGCCGAGCCTCTAAAAACCACTTCCGGTCCCGCCGCGACGGAGCGAGCGTTGGAAGAGTTCCAGCCCTGCACCGCTGACCCCGGAGCAGTGGCGGCGATCGTTGGCGCCTACCACGGCACGCCTTTCGACATCCTTGGCATTCATCCGCACGCCGTGGATGGCAAGCCGGCAATTGTCATTCGCACGTTCCAGCCCCAGGCTCTGGCGGTTTCTGTCGTCCGCGGTGACCAGATGTATCCCATGTACCGTGTGCATCACGACGGATTCTTCGAGGCCATCATCGACAATCAATCCGATGTCTTTCCTTACCGCCTGGCCATAACCCTGCCCGGATCGGACGGCGGCCGGGAGCAACCCTACGAATTTGAGGATCCCTACCGCTATCCGCCCGTCCTTACAGATTTTGACCTGCATCTCTTCGGTGAAGGCACCCACTTCCGGCTCTATGAGAAGCTCGGCGCCCGCGTGATCGAGCATGCGGGTATTAGGGGCGTCTCTTTTGCGGTGTGGGCGCCGAATGCCGAGCGAGTGAGCGTCGTCGGCGACTTTAACCAATGGGACGGCCGCCGCCATCCGATGAGGCCGCGCGGCGGATCGGGACTGTGGGAGATCTTCATCCCAGGGTTGCAGCAGGGCGACCTCTACAAGTTCGAAGTCAAGTCGCGACACCATGGCTATCTCGCGGTCAAATCGGACCCCTATGCTCATTTATCGGAGATGCGCCCCAACACGTCTTCCGTCATTTGGGACCTGAACCATTATCAATGGCGCGATCAAGAGTGGATGGCCACACGGAAGCAACGGCAGGGACTCAATTCCCCGATTGCGATCTACGAAGTCCATCCCGGCTCCTGGAAACGCAAGGACGATCCTATCGGTATGCGCTGGCTCAGCTATCGTGAGCTGGCCGACGAGCTGGTGGCCTATGTCCGGGAGATGGGCTACACCCATATCGAGCTGCTGCCCATCACCGAGCACCCCTTTGACGGGTCCTGGGGCTATCAGTCCATCGGAATCTTTGCGCCGACCTCGCGTTTCGGCTCCCCGGACGACTTCCGCTATTTCGTCGACAAGGCTCACCAGGCCGGCATCGGCGTCATCCTCGATTGGGCCGGCGGGCATTTCCCGAAGGATGGCCACGGACTCGCTTTCTTCGACGGCACGTGCCTTTACGAGCATGAGGATCCGCGCAAGGGCGAACATCAAGACTGGGGCACCCTGATTTACAATTTCGGGCGCAATGAAGTCCGCGCTTTCCTGCTCTCCAACGCGGTGTTCTGGCTGGACAAGTACCATCTCGACGGCCTGCGCGTGGATGCCGTCGCCTCCATGCTCTACCTGGACTACTCGCGACAGCCAGGCGAGTGGATCCCCAATGAGTTCGGGGGTCATGAAAACCTGGAGGCGGTCTCCCTGATTAAGCAGTTTAATGAGGTCGTCCATCTGGAGTATCCGGATGTGTTGACCTTCGCCGAGGAGTCGACCGCCTGGCCCCAGGTCTCACGCCCAACCTATCTCGGCGGCTTGGGGTTCGACCTGAAATGGAACATGGGGTGGATGCATGACATGCTCGAATACATGAAGAAAGAGCCTGTCCACCGCCGTTATCACCAGAACAGCCTGACTTTCTCGCTCCTCTATGCTTTCACCGAAAACTTCGTTCTGCCCTTCTCGCATGATGAGGTGGCGCACGGCAAAGGCGCCATGCTCAGAAAGATGCCTGGCGACACCTGGCAGAAGTTCGCCAATCTGCGAGCGCTCTACGGGTATATGTACGCCCATCCCGGCAAGAAGCTGCTCTTCATGGGCGGGGAGTTCGGCCAATGGAGCGAGTGGAATCATGACTGGCAGCTCGACTGGGCGCTCCTTGATCACGACGACCACCGGAAAATTCAGGCGTATGTCAAGGCGCTCAACAAGCTTTACATCGAGGAGCCTGCGCTTCACGAGGTCGATTTCAGTTGGGAAGGCTTTCAGTGGATCGACTTTCACGACGTCGACCAGAGCGTGGTTTCGTTCATCCGCCGCGCCAGCGATCCCGGCGATTTCGTCCTGACGGTGGCTAATTTCACTCCGGTGCCGCGCGAGGGCTACCGCGTCGGCGCGCCCGCGGCGGGGTTCTATCGTGAGCTCTTGAATAGTGACGCGGCCTGTTTCGGCGGCGGTAATCTTGGAAACGCCGGCGGCCGGCACTCCGAACCGGCGCCCTGGCAGGGCCAACAGCATTCGATCCTGCTTACGGTCCCGCCGCTAGCCGTGGTGTTTCTGAAGCCCGACAAGTAATACCAGGGGCCCTAAGCATTGACCGTTGCCCATTCGCGGGTGGCGATTGAGACGACTCGTTGTTTGTCGTTAGCGAAGAACATCCAGGCCTCGCAGGCTTTGTCGACGATTTCGTCGTAGGTTTCGTAAACGGTGTTGGCGAGCTTGTTGCCGCGCAGATAGGCCCAGATGTTTTCGACTGGATTGAGCTCGGGCGAGTAGGCTGGCAGCGGCAAGAGGGCGATGTTTTGCGGGAGCTCAAGGGCCGCTTCTTGATGGTAACCGGCGCCATCCAGCACGAGGACGGCGTGAGCGCCCGCGGCGACCTGTTTGGATATCTCTTCCAGGTGCAGGTTCATCGCCTCCGCGTTGGCGCAGGGCAGGACGAGGGCGGCGGTCGCGCTGCGCTCGGGGCAGACGGCGCCGAAGATGCGCAACGTCATGGCTCCAAAGTCGACGACCCCGAGCAAGTTCCAAACCTACCTGTCGCAGCGCTGGGCGGAGGGATGCGCCACCGGACGGGATTTGCTGCCTGAGATCAAGTGTCTGGGTTGTACTGGCAGCCTGTCTCAGCTGGAACGCCTGCTGACCCAATGGCGTCACGCCGGCCACGCGGCGATCATTGACGCACCTGCGGCGAAAGCGGGAATACTGATGGATCCCTCGACCGGGCGACTGGTCTCGCCGATCGTCGCTGCCGCTCTCTGTATCAAGCCGCGAGGACTGCTGACCGAGGCTCAGGCCGCTAAGGTAGATGCGTTCAAGTCAACGTCGCCGGAATTCGCGATGATGCGCGAGTTGGCGATGCGTTTCCGGGGCATCTTGCGCGGAAACGATACGCTGAAACTCGACGTCTGGCTGCACGATGCGGATCGATCTGGGCTGTATGGCATCCGCCGTTTCACCCGAACATTACGTCAAGACCTCGCAGCCGTTCGCAATGCAATCACCGAAACCTGGAGTAACGGTCAGACAGAAGGACAGATCAATCGACTGAAGATGCTGAAGCGGGCCATGTACGGCAGCGCTGGCGTTGAGTTGCTCAGGGCGCGCATGCTGCCAATTCACCCAACCAGGCAGCACGCAGATTGAGGAGGAGCCGATTAGATGTAGTCCGACAGTCACGCCGCCCTGTGATGGATGGGGCCTGGATCCGGCCCCGGATCGCGCCCCGCGGCGGCGGCGGCCAGCCTCTCGAGATAATGGCCCCAGCCCCGCGCGTGGCTAGCGCATTGTTCAGTGTTGGGCAGCCCGGTATGCGTCATCCGCAGGAGCGTGCCGCCATTCTGTTCGATCAGGTCGATCTCCACTAGGCTCGACCCCGGCGGCGTCGCCTCAATGCCCTCCCAGCCGAAGCTGTAGGCGAGGCGGTGAACCGGCACGACCTCGCGGAACGCGCCGCGGGCGCTGCGCCCACCGACGCCTTTGACAAGGTAGAGCCCGCCCGGATGCGCTTGCGTGGTCGCCTCGCTGCCCATCCAGCGTATGATCTTCTCAGGATCGGTGAGGAAGGCGAAAACGGCGGCGCGCGGCGCCGCGATGTGGGTCTCCCGCCGAACGACGAGTGGTTCATTCATCGGTAGCCTCCCTAGTTGCTGATATGACGCGCGAAGCGGCGGCCGTTCGACATCGGGCAGCCGGCTCATGGCGACGTCGGCGCGAAATCTGGCGCCTCATGAAAGCATATCCGCGCGCCAGAGTTAACTTTCGCCCGGGCGGCTGGTGACAAAGGGATTGCCCCGCTTGCATGATCCACCCATGCAGCTGCCTTCAACGCTCGCGTGGCTCGTCGACGCGGCCGCCGCTTCGCCGGACGCCGACCGGTTCCTGGCCGACCTCGGCGCGCGTCTGATCGATGACGGTCTGCCGCTTGCCGGCGGTGCCCTGTCGATGGCCGCGCCGCACCCGATCATCGCCCGCCGCGCGTGGTTGTGGCGGTCCGACACCGGCGCGGTGATCGAGGCGCTCGGGTTCGCAGCGGCGCTTCCAGGCGCGGGTCCGCCCGGCAATACCGGCCGGGCCTGGCTTGCAGGACTCGGAGGCGGGCCGGCGCATGAGGATGTCGTCGGGCCGGGTCCGGACGGGCCGTCGCTTGGCTGGATCGGGCCGCGACCATTCACCTCCATCGAGACGGATCGGCTTAGTGAGGCCGCGCGTTTCGCCGCAGCGCCGCTCGCCGCCCTCATGGCTCGCGCAACGCTGACCGCCGCCCTCGAGGCCTATCTCGGCCGGCGCACCGCGGCGCGGGTGCTCGCGGGCCCCCTGCGGCGCGGATTCGGCGAGACCATCCGGGCTGCGCTGCTATGCGCCGATCTGCGCGGTTTCACTGCCCTGTCCGAGGACGCACCCCCCGCGGCGATGATCACCGCTCTCGACGCCTGGTTCGACCGCATCGCCGGCGCCGTGCACGCCTTCGGCGGCGAAGTGCTGAAATTCCTCGGCGACGGCATGCTGGCGATCTTTCCCGTTGCCGAAGGCTCGCCCGGCGCGGCCTGCGACGCGGCTCTCAGCGCGGTCGCCGCCGCCCGGGCCGGGATGGCGCATCTCGACGCAGAGCGGCAAACGCAGGGCCTGCCGCCCCCGCCGTTCGGCGCGGCCGTGCATATCGGAGAGATCCTGTGGGGCAATATTGGCGCGGCCGACCGGCTGGATTTCACCGCGATCGGTCCGGCCGTCAACCTGGTCAGTCGGCTGGAGGGATTGTGCCGGCCGCTCGGCCGGGCGGTCCTGGTTTCGGGCGCCGTCGCTGCCGAAACCGGAGCGCCGCTGATCCCGTTGGGAACGCATGCACTGCGTGGCATAGCGTTCCCATGCGCCGTCTTCACCGTTTCTGAGGATTGAGCGGTACGCTGCCCTGAGCCGACCGCATCGTTCCTTTCGGTCCAGCGTCTACTTCGGCTTCGCCCCCGAGTGCTGACGTTCCGGACACCGGTGGAAAGCGCCTGACCCGCCCAGAGCGGAAGTTGCTGTGCTTCCTTTGTGACGCGCCTTTCGGGACCGAGATTCAGCGCCGATATACGAGAGGAGGCGACTATCGCCTACGCGAGCGCCGCCTTGAGACAGACCGAGAGGCGTTCGAGGAAGGACTCGCTCAGCGGCGGAAGGGTTCGTCCGGACCTCTTGATGATCGAGACCGGTCTGTTGAACGACGGGTCGTCGATCGGTTTCGACAGAAGCCCCGGCTCCGCCTTGATTTCCCGGGCGGAGCCAGGAAGGATCGTCAGCCCCAGGCCGGCGCGCACCATGCCGACCGCCGTCATCATATAGATCGCCTCGCAGGTCGCCTTGGGCATGAGGCCGGCCGAGTGGAATCCCGCCTCGACGATGGCGCGCACGCTCGTCTCTCTCTGCATCAGGATCAGCGGGAACTCGGCCAGCGCGGCAGGCTTGACGGTCTTCAGCCGCGCGATGGGGTGCCCTTTCGGATAGACGACGTGGAGGCGGTCTTGCGCCTCAAACACGGCTGTCACATCGGAAGCTTTGACCGCTCCGCCCATCACGCCAAAATCCACCTCATCCGATTGAACAAGGTTCAGAACCTGGCCGGCAATGACGTCCCTGAGATCGAAAATGACGTTCGGCCTCGTCTCGCGAAAGCCTAGGATTGCGTCGGGCAGAACCCCCGCCGCGACGGACGGCAGCACGGCCATCCGCACGATTCCGCGCTCCTGGGTCGCAATGTCGCGCGCGCTCTCGAGCGCTGCGTCGAAATCCTGAAGGGTCCGCTCGAAAGCGGGAATGAGATCGCGCCCGACCCGGGTCAGTTCGACCGAGCGCGTGTCGCGGTCGAACAACGTGACGCCGAGCGCCTCCTCCAGTCGCCGGATCTGCATCGTAAGGGCGGGCTGGGTGACGTTCAGGATCGAGGCCGCCCCGGTGAAGCTCTTCACCCGAGCGACCATCAGGAAGGAACGAACCTGCCGGAGACTGACATCCATAAGGCATAGTTATTACTGATATCAAATAAATTCAATTGTCTTATCATGTCTGTCGCCGCATGACTCCTCCACAGCAGCCCCGCAGACAGGACGGGCTGAGCCGGGAAAGGGACGCTTGAATGCTGGCGCTTCTGGGCCTCGTCACCATCGCCCTTCTGCTGACCGTCATCATGACGAAATGGATGTCGCCGTTGATGGCGCTCATCCTCATTCCCATCGCCGCGGCGCTGATCGGCGGGTTCGGCTGGGACACGAGCAAGTTCATCGTGTCCGGCATCCAGAGCCTCGCGCCGGTCGTCGGCATGTTCGTCTTCGCGATCCTGTTCTTCGGCATCATGACCGACGCCGGCATGCTCGATCCGATCATCGACCGGATCTTGAAGACCGTGGGCACGAGGCCGACACGGATCGTGATGGGCACGACCCTGCTCGCGCTGCTCGTCCATCTCGACGGATCGGGCGCGGTGACTTTCCTCATCACCATCCCGGCGATGCTGCCGCTTTACGAGCGGCTTGGCCTCGACAAGCGCATCCTGGCCTGCGCCGCCTCGTTGGCGGCGGGCGTCAATTTCCTGCCGTGGACCGGCCCGATGATCCGCGCCTCGGCCTCGCTGAAGCTGCCGATTCCCGAGATTTTCAATCCGCTCGTGCCGATCCAGGCGATCGGCCTGGTCTTCATCTTCACGGTCGCGTGGTGGCTCGGCAAGCGGGAGGAACGGCGGCTCGGGCTCGACAAGGGCGCTGCGGACGGCGTCGTCCCCACCCGCACGCTGACGGAAGCCGAGAAGGCCCTCCGCCAGCCGCGGAACTTCTGGATCAACATCGCGCTCACGATTGTGGTGATGGGCACCATGGTCGTGCTCGGCGACAAGCTCGCCCCCGCGATCGTCTTCATGGTCGGGACCTGCCTCGCGCTGCTGATCAATTATCGCGACGTCGACATGCAGCGGCAGCGGATCGACGCGCATGCGCGCGCAGCGCTCTTGATGGCGTCCATCCTGCTCGCCGCCGGCGTGTTCACCGGGATCATGCAGAACAGCGGCATGCTGAAGGCGATGGCTGGGACGGCGGTGGCGTTCGTTCCGGCGACAATGGCGAAGTTCATGCCGATCGTCCTCGGCGTGGTCTCCATGCCCCTCAGCCTCCTGTTCGATCCCAACTCGTTCTACTTCGGCGTCCTGCCTGTCATCGCCGAGGTCGGCGGCCAGCTCGGCGTTCCGAAAGTGCAGTTCGCCCAGGCCGCGCTACTCGGCCAGATGACGACCGGCTTCCCGGTGAGCCCGCTGACGCCCGCGACCTTCCTGGTCGTCGGCCTCTGCGGCATCGAGCTTGCCGACCATCAGCGGTTCACAATCCCCTATCTGTTCGGCGCGTCGATCGTGATGACAATCGCCTGCGTCGTGCTTGGCATATTCCCTCTCTAAAGACGGGTGAAGCAATGAGGACCATCAGGGTCGGTTCCGGCGCAGGCTATTCGGGAGACCGGATCGAGCCCGCCGTGGAGCTCGCCGAAGAGGGCGGTCTCGACTATCTCGTGTTCGAATGCCTCGCCGAGCGGACGATCGCGCTCGCGCAGCAGGTCAGGATGAAGGACCCGAACGCCGGCTACGATCCGCTGCTCACGGCGCGCATGCGGGCGGTCTTGGCCGTCTGCGTCCGGAACAAGGTGAAGATCGTCACCAACATGGGGGCGGCCAACCCCGCCGCCGCCGCCGAGGCGACGCGCGCAATCGCCCGCCAGCTGGGCTTGAAGGGGCTCAAGGTCGCCGCCATCACCGGCGACGACGTCTTCGCCTACCTTCACGAGCACGACGTGGCGCTCGACAACGGCAAGACGATCGCCGGGATGGGCAATAGGGTCATTTCCGCCAGCGCCTATATCGGCGTGGCCCCGATCGTCGAGGCGCTGAAGGGCGGCGCCGATGTTGTGATCACCGGCCGCGCGGCGGACCCGGCGATTTTCATGGCGCCGCTGATTGACGAATTCGGCTGGGCGATGGACGACTGGACCCTGCTCGGACGTGGCGTGCTGGTCGGCCACCTTCTCGAATGCGCGGGCCAGGTCACCGGCGGCTATTTCGCCGATCCCGGCGTCAAGGACGTCCCGGATCTGGCCCGGCTCGGCTTCCCGATCGGAGAGGTCCGCGAAGACGGCGAGCTCGTGGTCACCAAGGTCGCTGGCTCGGGCGGCGCAGTGACGGCGCGAACCGTGAAGGAGCAGTTGCTGTACGAGATTCACGACCCCAAGGCCTACCTCCAACCCGATGTGATCGCCGATTTCTCGGCAGTCCGGGTCGACGAGATCGGGCCGGACCGCGTGCGCGTGACCGGCGGCAACGGCCGCCCGAAGACTGGCCTGCTGAAGACTTCGGTCGGCTATGTCGACAGCTATGTCGGCGAAGGCCAGATCTCCTATGGCGGTCCGAACGCTGTCGCCCGGGCAAGGCTCGGGATCGACATCGTGCGCGAGCGCCTGGCTCTAACTGGCGTGCGCACGACGGAGACGCGCTTCGACCTGATCGGGATCGACTCGCTGCACGGCGCGGCGCGGACGCGAGACGGCGACCCTTATGAAGTGCGGATCCGGGTCGTCGGCCGCACCGACAGCCTCGCCGAGGCGTGGCGGATCGGCGAAGAGGTCGAGACGCTCTACACCAACGGGCCGGCGGCAGGCGGGGGCGCGTGGAAGTCGGCCCGACAGGTGGTCGCCGTCGCCTCCGCGCTCATTCCCGAAACCGTCGTTCGGACGGCCGTGACCATAGTGGAGGCCTGACGCTCATGAGACTGCGGGAGATCGCGCATTCGCGCACCGGCGACAAGGGCAATATTTCCAACATCTCGGTGATCGCCTTCGATCCAAAAGACTATCCGCTTCTCGTCGAGCGGGTGACCGCCGAGCGGGTAGCAGCCCATTTCGCCGCGATCGCGACGGGTCCGGTCCGACGATATGAACTGCCGAATGTCGGCGCGCTGAACTTCGTGATCGAGGGCGCGCTCGGCGGCGGCGTGACCCGCGCCCTGACCCTCGACGCCCACGGCAAATCGCTGAGCTCGCTGATGCTCGATCTGGAGATTTAGCCGGCGAGCCGCACCCCGGGCGCCCGTAGCGCGGACAACGACATCCAGTGCGGCTGCTGCGGGCCGACGAAAACGACGGAGGACCTCATGAACCCACAACGCGAGACGGTTAGGCGCTTTATGGCCATCGCGGCGCCCGCGGCGGTTCTCTCCATCGGCGCTTTGTCGCCCGTTCCGACGATCGCGGCATCCTGCGATGCGCTTGCGCGCGTAAAGATCGACAATACGACCATTGACGCAGCGGAGTTGCATCCAGCCGGCGCCTATACGCCGGCCGGCGGCGCCGAGATCGCCGGGCTTCCGGCGTTCTGCCGCGTCCACGGCGTCATCACGCCGGTCGAAGGCTCGCATGTCGATTTCGAGGCCTGGCTGCCCGAGGCCGACTGGAATGGCAAGATCGAGATGCTCGGCAATGGCGGCTACAGCTCCGCGATCTCCTATCCCGCGATGGCGGATCAACTGAAGCGCGGCTACGCCGCGGTCGCGACCGACACCGGCCACAAGGGCGACGATCCGGACTTCGCCGTCGGCCACCCCGAAGCGATCGTCGACTGGGCGAGCCGCGCGGTCCACGTTTCGATCGATGCGACGAAGGCGGTCGTCTCGGACTTTTATGGCCAGGCGGCGCGCCACGCCTATTTCTGGGGCTGTTCGACCGGAGGACAGCAGGCCTTGAGCGAAGCGCAGCGCTATCCGAAGGACTTCGACGGCATCCTTGCCGGCGACCCCGGCAACAACCGAACCCATCTCAACGCCGGCTTCTTCTGGCAATTCGTCAAGAACCACCGCAGCAGCGATCTCAGCGTCATTGTGCCGCCGGAGAAGCTCGCGCTCATCACCGATGCGGTCGTCAAGGCGTGCCGGGGCAAGGACGGCGGGGCGGAAAGCGACGAGTTCCTCACTGACCCCGACGCCTGCGCGTTCCAGCCGGTCGACCTACTGTGCAAGGGCGCGGACGCGCCGGATTGCCTGACCCGCGAGCAGGTCGATGCGATGGTCGCGATGTACGGCGGCGCGCATGATCCGAAAACCGGCGAGCAGATCTTCTACGGCTGGCCGAAGGGCAGCGAGAACTCGGGGCGCGTGGTCAAGGCCTTGCCCGGGTGGAGCCTCTACTGGGCCGACCCGGCGCATCCCGATCGCCCGGCGCGCCTCAACTTCTGGAGGATCTGGGCGTTTCAGGACCCCAATTGGGACTGGCGGACCTTCGACTTCGACGCCGGGATGAAAACTGTGGACGACCGGCTTGCCTCGACCATCAACGCGATGAACCCCGACCTCTCGGCGTTTCGCGCCGCCGGCGGCAAGCTCATCCAGTACCACGGGCTGGCCGATCCGGTCGCCCCGCCGCGCGATTCGATCGACTATTACGAGCGGGTGCAGGCGGCTGAGGAGGGTGCCAAGCTGCCGCGCGCGGACGCAAGCGGCGACTTCTACCGCCTGTTCCTGGCGCCCGGGCTGTATCACTGCCAGGGCGGCCCGGGGCCGAACGTGCTCGATGTGCAAGGCGCGCTCGAAAAATGGGTCGAGCAGGGCGTCGCGCCGGACACGATTACGGCGACCAAGTACCGCGATGACAATCCCACGGAGGGCGTGATGATGAGCCGCCCGCTCTGCCCCTATCCGAAACGGGCGCATTACAACGGCGCGGGCGACCCTGCGGAAGCGTCGAGCTTCTCGTGCGTGGAGGCGGCGCGCTATCCAAACCCGCTGCCGGCCGCCGCCTACCTTCGCTGATCACTTCACGCGCGGCCCGCTCGGACAAGCGACCGGCTGCCTCAAAAAACGTCTGGGTCTGGGAGACACGAAAATGAGAACTCTGCTCGCGGCCGCTTGTGTTGTCATGAGCGTCCCCGTCGCGTTCGCCGAAGAGGCCGCGCCTCCGTGGCTGCGCCTCGGTCCGCATACAACCTACGACGGCGTGACCGACGACCTCGTCACCGGCGGCCTCGGCGCCGACGCCATGCTTGGCAAGCGGCCCGGCTACGCCGATCCGCTGCACCCGACCGCCGCGGAGCTTCGCCGCGCGGCGCTGTTCCAGCCGGGCAGCGCCGGCCAGGGGTTCGGAAGACTGTTCGGCCCCGACGTCGACGAGACAACCGGCCAAAAGATTCCGGGACAGGGCAAGGTTGCCGGCGAGGAATACCTGGCCTACGCCGACGACGGCGAGGGCAAGCAGAACGTCGCGATGTTGCTCCAGATCCCGGCGAATCTGTCCAGCGAACGGCGCTGTCTCGTCGCGCTGCCCGTCAACGGCTCGGCGAGCCTGTTCCACGACGTCGTCGACTTCGGCTTCTGGGGCCTGCGCCATGGCTGCGCGGTCGTCTATACCGACAAAGGCCACGGAAACGGCTTCGACATCCTGGAGCAGGATTCGGTGAACCTCCTCGACGGCCGGCAGGTCCCGGCGGCGGAAGCCGGCCGCGACGCGCATTTCCGCGCCGACCTGGACGACGCCGCCCGCGCCAAATTCCTGGCCGAGTGGCCACACCGTATCGCGTTCAAGGCGGCGCACTCGAAACAGAACCCAGAGAAGGACTGGGGCGAGGATCTCTTGAAAGCGATCCGGTTCGCTTTCTATCAGCTCGGCCAGCGCGACCCAGGATTCACCCGCGACAACACGCTGGTGATTGCGACCGGCAGCTCGAATGGCGGCGGCGCGGTCCTTTACGCGGCCGAACGAGACGCAGCGACCGGCGCGCATCTCATTGACGCCGTCGTTGCGCGTGAACCGCAGGTGCAGCTCAAGCCCGACGACCGCGTCGTGGTGGCGCGCGGATCGATCGAACGGCGCGGCAGCGGGCGTACGCTGCTCGACTACTTCACCTTCGGCAATCTCTATCAGCCTTGCGCAGCGCTCGCCGTGCCCGACATCCCGCTCCGCGACCGCATCGGCTTCGCGGCCAACCGCTGCGCTTCGCTGCACGACAAGGGCCTCCTTGTCGCCGACACCGTTGAGGGCCAGGCGAGCGAATCGCTCGACCGCATGCACGCCTACGGCTGGGACGCCGATACCGACGTCGGCCACGCCTTCGGCTATTTCGTCGCGCCCGACGCGACGGCGACCAAATACGCCAACGACCACGGCCGGTTCGACGTGCGCGACCGGCTATGCGGCTACAGCTACGCTGCAGTGGACAAGGACGGGCGGCCGGTCCCCGTGCTTCCGGCGGAGCTCGCGCAGAACTTCGCCATCGCGCCGGGCGGGGCGCCGGCCGGCAGCATCGACGTGATCAACGACGACGATCCGACCGGCCCACGCCGGAGCTGGCTCTCCGAGTCCAAGAGCACCGGCCGGCAGGACTACGACCTCGACGGAGCGATCTGCCTGCGCGGGCTCGTGAGCGGGCAGTCGCCCGAGGCCAAGCGCGTGCAGGCGGGCATCGCCGAGTTCCTGGCAAGCGGGCGCCTCGACGGCAAGCCAACGATCATCGTCCACGGCCGCAACGACGACCGCGTGCCGGTAAGTTTCTCATCCCGCCCGTACGTCGGTCTGAACGATTTGCAAGACGGTCAGCGCTCTCAGCTTCGCTATCTCGAGGTGACAAACGCCGAGCATTTCGGAACTGATCTGCCGGGCTTCGACACGCGAATGGTTCCGCTGACGCTGTATCACCTGAGGGCGCTCGACCTGATGTGGGACCACCTGACCAAAGGCTCGCCACTTCCCGAGAGCCAGGTGGTTCGCACGACGCCGCGCGGCGGCGAAGCGGGCCACGCCCCACCGCTGGAGGCCGCCAACGTCCCGCCCATCCCGCTCGGGCCGCGCCCGGAGGACCGCATCAGCGCCAACAAGGGACGCGTGGCAATCCCCGAATAAATCGTCGGCGTCCACCAGCGCGACTGCATCCGTGATTTGGCACGTCCCAGTGCGAAGACCAGGACATGGCATTGAACGGCAGCTTATGTGCAGGTTTTTGGACGCCGGCGGCATCAATCCTGTCCGCACGCTCGGACGGCCGGCGTCCAAAAAGCGCCAGGGCACGAAGTCGCGGGGAGCCGGGCCGCGGCTGGGCGGCGTGCCACTATGGGGATTTGAGGTTTGCGGGCGCATTCGATGGAGGTGCGGCGTCGGGCGACGCGACCTGCATGCTTGCGCGCGGCGGGGCGTGAGAGAGTGGAAGAAGCGTCCCGACGGGGGGTTGAACGGTATCAACGGGCGCCGGTTGTCATTCGGCGTGGGGTCTGAATGCCGATCGGCACCGCAAGTCATTGAATGTATTGGAATCGGTGGGGTCAACCTTCGGGCCCAATTCACAAGTTGCGACAGAGCAGGACATTTCACACCTTACCCAATGGTCCTAAATCCGGGGTCCAGTTCACACCTAACCCGAATTATGCGCGTGGGGTTGGCGGGAGTAGCTTAAGCGGCTGATTTTGCGTAGAATCTGGTTGTTGAGGCCGATTCATCGCGTTTTCAGACGAGCTGCCCCCGCCATGAGCGATTCTATGCTGCCGTTGCCCGGCCTGTCACCTGTTTCAGGCAAGCGGGTCGAGGTCAAATTCGACGGCGGGCTGCTGTCGTCGGACGGCGGCGTGTTGGCGTTTCGGGAAGTCGAACAGCGGCTTCGGGTCGCCGATCGGCTGGCCGGGTGCGTGGTGGATCCTCGGGCGCCGGAGCAGATCACCCACAGCCTGGCGGATATCATCCGGTTTCGGGTTCTAATGATTGGCGCGGGCTACGAGGATGGGATCGACGCCAATTGCCTGCGCAGCGATCCGATGTTCAAGATGGCGCTCGACCTGACGCCGTCGGATCGCGAGCTTTGCTCGCAGTCGACGATCTCGCGATTGGAGAACCTGCCGGACGTTCGCGCGCTATTGCGGATGGGTCGGGCTATGGTCGACCTCTATTGCGAGTCGTTCGCCAAGGTTCCCAAACGGATCACGCTCGACATCGACGACACGTTCGACGCCGTTCACGGCGGCCAGCAATTGCGGCTGTTCAACGGCCATTATGACGAGTACGGCTTTCAGCCGATCGTGGTGTTCGACGGCGAGGGCCGCTTCGTCACGGCGGTTCTTCGTCCCGCCAAACGCCCGAGCGGCAAGGAGATCAAGCCCTTCTTGCGCCGGCTGTTGCGCGCGATCCGCGCTCACTGGCCCAACACCGAAATCCTGTTGCGCGCCGACAGCCACTATTGCGGCCCCGAAGTTCTCGACTGGTGTCGGGCGAACGGTCTCGACTACATCCTCGGCGTCGCGCCGACCGCGACCTTGCGTCGCCACGTCGAGTGTCTCGAAGCCAGCGCGAAGGCGCGGTTCGAGGCCGCGCCGCGCGATGACAAGCTCCGCCGCTTCAAGGAATTCTATGACGGCGCGCAGAGCTGGAGCCGTGTCGAGCGAATCATCGCCCGCGTCGAAGTCGGCGCGGAAGGACCCGACACCCGCTTCGTCGTCACCAACCTGCAAAGGCGCAATGCCCGCGCGCTTTACGAGGACCTCTACTGCCGACGCGGTCAGGCCGAAAACCATATCAAATCCTGGAAGACGCATCTGGCCGCTGATCGCACATCCTGCACAAAGGCGACCGCCAACCAGTTTCGGCTCTTCCTGCACGCCGGCGCCTATTGGCTGATGTGGGGGCTTCGCGTGTCGATGCCGAAACGTTCGATGTGGCGCGTCGCTCAGTTCGACACCCTGCGCCTGCGCCTCATCAAGATCGCTGCCCGCGTCGTCGAAATGAAGACAATGATCCGCGTGCACCTGCCGAGCTCATGCCCGGCGCAGGATATTCTGCGTTTCGCCTTGCAACACATACCGCGCCTCGTCACCTGAGCAAGCGGGCGCGAGACCCCAAAACGCAAACCCTTCCCGTCAACCCGAAAACCGCCCCAACCAAAACTCAGGCTCAAAGCCCGAGCAGAACCAACACGTCCAGACTCTGCCGAAATCAACCAATCCCCCGCAAAGTCCCGCCGATGTCGTCAAAGCGCTGCATAATGCGGGCTAAGTGTGTGCGCGCTCGGCTTTGCTTTAGTCTCCCTTAGCCAATCCGGCGGCGACCAGTGAAGTGGCTTGGCGTCGCAGATCGGCACGAGGTCGGTGGCCGCCTGAACAATCGAGCGGAGAATTCGCACCAGCCGTTTCGACGGCGAGAGCGGGCGATGCAGCGGTTTCGAAGCACGAAGACGCTGCAGAACTTCAGCTCAGTTCACGCCCAGGCCCAACCAGTTCCTCAAGCACCGCACGGTCGCGCAGGATCATGCTGCTGCCCTCCGTCGCGAGCACGCCTTTGGACCTCCAAACGGCCATCTGCTTGTTCACGCTCTCTCTCGACGTCGCTACTAGGTTGCTGAGATCCTTCTGCGACAGCCGCACATTGATCCGCACCCCATCCCCCGTCTTGCGTCCGTAGTCGTCCGCCAGTTTCAACACCACCCGCGCCAAGCGCCCTGGCAGGTCGAACAGCGCGAGATCCTCCAGCGCGACGCTGCTCTGACGCAGCCGACCGCACACCACCATCAGCACGCGGAACATCAGATCGGGGTTCGCCATCAGGAACGGCAACACCTCCCGCCGCCCCAGCACCAGCAAGGTCGAGTTCTCGGTCGCCGTCGCATCGGCGCTGCGCGGCTTGCCATCCAGCAGCGCTATCTCGCCGAATACCTCACCCGGATCAATGATGTCGAGCGTCAGCTCCTTGCCCTCAGACGAATTCGCGCCCACTCGCACCCGACCGGTCAGCACCGCCATCATCGAACTGCCCGCATCACCCTTCTGGAAGATGATCTGGCCGCGCCGCACTTGCCGTTCCGTCGCCATCGCCAGAATCGCATCGAGTTCGCTCATCTGCATCGCCTTGAACAGTTGGCCTGCAAGCAAGGTCGATCGCCATATGTCGCGGTCAGGACTAACCATATGCAGATCCTCTGTCTCGTCACCCCCTGGTGGCATCTCAGCCAGCGTCGCCATCCCGGCGGTCAGGCTGAACCGCTCAAAGCTGGCGGCCATGCTCTCCCAGGCCACCGCAATGCTGGCCGCGACATTCCCGGCGGATGTGACATCCTTTTCGTGACGTTGCCTTCCTTTCGTGGATTCGACACCCCGCGCTTACAGGCTCAAGGCGGGCAACGCCGATCTCCCTATTTCAATAAGCTCCGGGACATCATTTCTCCCTCCTTGAGGGTTGAGGGTAAAAAACCGATTCAGTCGCGAGTGCGGACGCAAAACTTGAGTGTCGGCGTAAATCCCAAGGTATTACCCTTGCGCCGACAACGGCCGTAGCCCAAACGGCGACAAAGATCCGTGATCTTAGTCACACCTTCTCCGAGAACACCAAGGTACGCGCGATGATTTTCGTTGCTCGTGCGCCGGTCGGTTCAGTGCGAGCGCAACCTAAGCGCCCCGGATAGGATGCGGGCGCGCACACGCCGTGCTTCAGTGTTGTACTCCAGCATGCATACCAACGCCTCCGGTCCGCCCCAAACGCCGCTCTGCACCGTGCGTGGCCAGCCGCCTCGCGCGGCGTTCAGGCGCGCGGAACTGCTGCTGGCAAAGGCGCTGTCGCCGTAGACATCGCCGGGCGCGGACGGCAGCACCGCCGCGAGTGTGTGGCCTCATCGTGCACGTTCGCGGTGGTGACCTCGACGGCATCGATCAAGGCCGCATCCAGATCGGTCGCGATGTGCCCCTTATAGCCACGCACCGGGTTGCGGCGGCGGCGACCGGCCCAACGCGCCTCGTCATAGTGGCTGATACTCGCTGAAGGAATCAGGAGGCACCCACGAGCGCGCTGGTGTGCACCCCCGACACCCTGGCTCTTCAATTGTCGAGTCACCGTCTCGAATAACGCCCGATCCAAGCCATGTCGAGCCAGCTCGGCGCGGAATCGAAACGAAGGCCGTCCGCTCCGGCGTGGGCTCGGCGGCGGAAAAGCCGCAGAAGGGCCGAAAACTGGCTCGGTCCGCCGAAGCCTCCGCAAGCTTTACATCCGAGAGGTCGTGCCAGACCGCGAGCAGAAGGCCTGGAACAGCGCCACTGGCGGCCAGGCGGGCTCGCCCTTCGCCGTGACTTAGATCCCAGCCAGGTACCGATCGATCTCCGCCGAGTCGATCAGCGCCGACATCTCATCCAACGACGACGTGCGACCTGTCCGCTCGGAGCTATGCGGGAAAGTCGGTGACGGCGTGAATCAAGCGGCGGATTTGATTTCGGCGACAGCTTCGATTCCGTCTTTGAACATTATACCGTTGACGACTTTCGGCAACTGGTTTTGACCTCGCAATCGCCGCCAGGTCCTTGACGCGGCCATCACCAGTTTGAACACCATGAGACGCGCGGTGTCCTGCGACAGCGCGCCTTTCATGCGGACGGTGCGATGCCTCACCGTCGCGAACACGCTCTCGATCGGGTTCGAGGTTCGCAAGTGGTCCCAATGATCGGCGGGAAAGTCGAAGAACGTCAGCAGTGTCTGCCGATCCTTGGTCAGGCATTCGACGGCCTTGTGGTATTTGGGCGCGTATTTCTCGGCGAAGGTCGTCATCGCCGCTTCCGCCGCGCCGCGGCTCGGCGACAGCCAGATCTCGCGCAGATCCTTGTGCGCGTTGGGTTGCATCGACTTCGGGAGCTTGTCGAGCACGTTCAATGTCTTGTGCAGTCAGCATCGCTGATGACGCGTCGTCGGAACGCCTCGTCGAGGGCCTTCCAGAACCCGAGCGCGCCATCGCCAATGGCCACTTGCGGCGCGACAACCAAGCCGCGCGCCTTCAAATCGACGAGCAGTTCCTTCCAGCTTTGCCCGCTCTCCCGCATGCCCGTCTGAAAGCCGATCAGCTCCTTCTTGCCCTCCGGTGTCGCCCCCATCAGCACCAGCATGCATTCGGCCTGCGGCTCCATTCGCGCCTGCAAATAGACGCCGTCCGCCCAGACGTAGACGTATTGGCGCGCCGATAAATCGCGCCTCAGGACCCACGGATCGTCGCCCTGGTTCGCCTGATGCTGAAAGCGGCGGTGATCATGCCGGACGGGACGAAGATCGCGGTTCAGGAAGGAACGCCTCAAGGGGGCCCGCTTTCGCCACTGCTTTCCAATATCGTGCTCAACGGTGGCGGTGAGCGCCCTCGTGTGAAAAAGGCCGTATTGATCCGAGACGTGCGTATAGAGCGAGACGCCGGGATCGATGCCGTATTTGACATTCACGTCGCCGCTCGGCCCGGCGCGGCCGCCGGAACGAAAATACTGCCCATCGGACGACGACGCCGTCCCGTCTCCCCACAGGCCCGCCATCGGATGCCGATGATGGGCGTTGATGATGGCGGCGCGCGCCGAAGCATAATTGTCTTCGGTAATGTGCCACTGCGCCACGTTCACCAGGCGATGGTAAGTGAGGCCGCGTGACGCGTCGGCCATGCGAGACAGCCCGAGATTGGTTCCATCGGCAAGAATCGCCGCCAGTAATGAAGCCTTGTCGGCGGTCGGATTGCCGGTGCGCACATGCGTGAAATGATCGGAAAAACCGATCCAGCGGTCGACCTCGGTCAGCAACTCGGTGATGCGCACACGCGGCAACATGTTGCTGAGCCGATCGGACAGTTCCAGCGCAGCGTCGGTCACCGTCGGCTTGAAGCGCTCGACGTAAAGCTTGCCGTCCTCGATTTCGACACCGTCGAGATCGCCGCGTTCGGCTCGTGCGGCGACGAAGGTGAGCCGCTCATGCAAGCTGGCCGCACGCTCGGCGATATAGGAGTTGGGATCGATCTGTTCCCCGAGCTTCGCGGATGCAATTTCCGGGGACCCCACGGGGAGAAGATAATCTTCGAACGCTCGGTAGCTACGGCTGCCTTCGATCCAAATTCCGCCGCTCTTCAGCCGATCGCGCAGCGTCGCGAGCACAGCCGTCTCGTAAAGCCGCCGATCCGGCAACCCGTCCGCAAAAATCAGCTTGCGCAACTTTGTGGGCAGAAATGATGCAGGCGGGCGCTTCGGCAAGGCCCGCGATCCGTCGCGGTCTAGATCCTTCAGAACATCCAGGGCGGCCAGCACGCGATCGTTCCATGTGTTCGACCGGAACCGGAAGGCCTCGAGAAAGCGGGGACTGAATCGGCGCAAAACGCCGTAGCGCTCGGCGGCCGCAACAAGAATTTCCTGGTCCGCGACAGCGGTGACCGCCTCGATGATCGGTACCGCGTCATCGAGCCGTTTCATGTCGATCTCTCGCTCGATGATGGAAAGACAGTTTTTGCCGGCCGCCTTGGCTTTCTTGAGAGCGTCGATGGTGCGGCCGAACAGGGCCAGCGTCTTCGCCACATCGCGCTTCGTGGCTTGGAAACGGCGCTCGCTGCGATTCTGCGCCTTGGTGAACAGCGACCCCATGTATCTCTCGAACATCGCGAGCGTCGCATCAGCGAGTCTGGTCTCCAGATCGACGACTTGCGCGACGAGCAGCGCCTTGCGCCGCAAGGGCTCCAAGTCGGCCATGTGCTGCGCGGTCATGATCGCGCCTTCCTCGACCATCTGGGTCAGTCTGTGCGAGAGGATGCGGCGCGCCCGTTCCGGGCCGATCTTCAAGCGCCGTACGAACTCGAGCCGATCGAGAAGACCGAGGATATTGGATGGCGCCGGCGATTCCGAATAGCTCCGCAGCCAAGCGAAAGGCGTCCGGCGCAAGTCGCTGTCGACGATCAGCAGCCGGTCGAGCGCATTGCTTTCGGCCTCGGACAGCGCCGTGGTCAGTGCCATGAACGCGCGCTTGCGGGCCCGCGCTCGCGCCGCAAGGCCAATGCGCTCCAAAACCGAAGCCTCCGGGACGATGACGTTTGCAGCCCGCAGTCGCTCGAGCATTGCTTGCACGATCGGCTCGCCGCGGTCCGTGCTCCACGCGACCTCGGCTCCCACCTCGAGGGTCGCGCGCCAATCGGCCAGGCGGAAACTTCGAAGGCCCAGCAACGTCTGAATTTCGACGGCATGCTCACGACGAGTTTGGTCGCGACGCGCATAGTCGCCGAAAAGAGTGGGATCGATGCCGATCTGATTGGCGAACAAGAGAAACGGTTCGGGGACAGGCGAGCCCGCTCCGAACCCCTGGCCCGGAAAGCGGAACAAGCACATCTGAACGGCGAAGCCCAGCCGGTTGACGGCGCGCCGCTTCGATCGAATTCGCGCGAGGTCGGACTCGTCGCACAGGTAGTGTCTGGCCATCTCGGCGGGATCGACGGGAATCGCGAAGAGACGGGCGCGTTGATCGGCGGTCAGCAAGGCGCGACGAGGCATGGCGGTTTGTCCCATTTGAAGTACAATCTGTCTGGTATGATGCGGACCTGAGCCAAACCAGCGGCTTGCGCAGCGTCAACCCGTAGGAGATCAATTGGGACAGCGGGCGGCGATCTACTGCCGGGTTTCGCGCGCCAGGAGCGCGACCTCACCGCCTTTGCGGCGCGGGCCGGATACGACGTTGTCGGGGTTTTCAAGGAGACTGGCTCCGGCGCAAAGACCGATCGTATCGAGCGCAAGAAGGTGATGACGCTCGCGCAGGCGCGGCAGATCGATGTGGTGCTGGTCGCGGAACTGTCGCAGTGGGGCCGCAGCACGCTTGATTTGCTGCATACCCTGAAAGAGATGGAAACGCGCCGCGTCTCCGTCATCGCGATGAGCGGTCTCGCCTTCGACCTGACGACGCCGCACGGGCGCATGCTCGCGACCATCATCGCGGGAATAGCCGACTTCGAGCGCGAGTTGATCCAGGAACGGATTCGCTCCGGCATATCGGCGGCGAAGGCGCGCGGAAAACGCCTCGGCCGGCAGAAAGGGCAAAGACCGAAGTCCGACCGTCTGGCGCCGAGGGTTCTCGCGCTGGTCGAAAGGACGTAGCTACAGGCTGATCGGCCGCGAGATCGGACTGAGCAAGAACACCGTAGCCGGAATCGTCAAACGGGAGCGTTCGGCGCCGCCGCAAACATGACGCGGAAAGCAGCTTTCGGTAGCTGGAATTTTCAGAGATCGCTTAGCGTGCAGTTTTGAACAAATCGTGCGGCATCCCCATGTTCGGCATCGTCACGCTCGCCGCCGATCAAATCCTCCGCGTCGCCAGCTTCAGGTCAGCGTCAGCCTGAGCCGCCGGCGCCCGCAATCCAAAACCACGGGAAATTCCTCGCCCTCAGGGAATTCTGCAAGAGGCTCTCGTGTATACGCGTATGCAACACAGTCGCAATTCAGCGGACGCTTGCATGGTATTGGTCGAGTTCGCCTCGAATCGTTTCTGCAGTGGCTGATGCTACTCCTGTCGGAAAGGTGTCAGGCAATGCGTTTTGATCTCCTATTTTCCGCTCCATCCGATCCGCCTCTCCCAGTAGTTGCAGGACGAAACGGCGAGACCATGCCGCGCTGAGGCCAGGCGCATACCCCGTCGCTAGCGTATCGAACGGCATCCCAGCGCCCAGCGAGGGCAAATACCGGGCAACCGCCCAAAGCGGCCCCAGCATATGTGCCCTTGCCAGCTCCAGGTCCGCCGCGGATTGTTCCCGGAAATGCAGGTCGAGCAAGCATAACACGACCCAGTAGTGCAGATTACCCAGCCACGCGATGCTCAACGCCGTTCGATTGCGTATCTGCCGCTCGTGACCGACATAGGCGCTGGGATTCCTAGCCAGCGGCATTGCAGGATAGCCGGGATCGAGTTGCGGCAGATCCCAGGGGTTCGGCCGCCCATTGAAGGCTTCATGCGTGCCCATAAAGACACTTCGGAAGAGCTTGTAATGATCCTCTTCTCCCTGGTCCTTCACGGCTTCGAGCTGCGCGATCCAGGGCGTCATGTCCGGCAACCCGGGCATTCTGGCTTCTCGCACCTCTCGTGCTGAGGAGATTATACGCGAGTATAAGCTCCCGAGGTGATTAACGTGTGCGTCCGGTCCTAGAGTTCGACCGAATCGCATTCACAAAGACCGCCTCTTCGCCTTGAGGCACACTCCAATCCAGGACTCCCGCGGGCGCCTCGGCATAAACGTACTTCGCCAGCGTCGCGCGGCTGAGCGGCTCTAGATTAAACGCGAATGGATAAATTTCCGGCTCGAACGGAAAGTCCTGCGGAAGCACATTCGGCGCGGCACCGAGCGCGACCAAAAAACGGTTCACGATCGCCAAATGCTGCATCTCTTGGATCGCGACCCCCAGGATGGTCGTTGCATTCGGATCGCCGTAACCCGCCAGCTTCTCATATTCTGGCTTAAGCGAGAACGCTCCATATAGGTATTGAAGCATCAGCGCGTGCTCGATTTCAGTAGCCTCCCGCAAGAGGCGCAACAGTTCGAGATAAGGGTCCGCGAAGTCGCGGACGATCCGCACCTCGCTCTGGGCGGCGGCTGAAATCGGATCATCTCCCGCCCCGCGTTCGTGTGGGGCGGCGGGCTCGCTGCGGGCGGGCCGAATGAAGTTATCACGCCCGGCAAGGAGGTACACGGCGGGAACAAGAGCGCCGTAGCGTGCGACAGACTGAAGCAGAGCCCGCCGTCCAGGATCGCCCAAAGGCGAGGCCTCATCAGCTAGAACTCTGACCGAAGAATTGCGGCGAAATGACCTGTCAATTGACACGCGCATTTCTCACACTCCTGGCATGGGCGCTTTCGGAGCATCACTGTATGAGACAGGACGGCGGGTGGAAGTGAACTAGGTCACACCTAGCCCGGGGCTTTCGCTTCCGCCTCTTCGACCGTTTGTCCATCCGCTCCTGGCGCTCCCTTGTTGCGCACGACGTTCAACAGCGCCCTGGCCAGATTGGCTTCGGTCGCTGCTTCTTCGAGCAGCCGACGGGTGTCGGCCGCGCTGGCGTTGGGACCGCTCGTCTTCTTGCGCTTCGCTTTGGGTCAGCGCGGCCGCTGAGAAAGGCTGGCGTGACCATCAAGCGCAACGTGGCGGAGATGGCCAAGGTTTCTTCAGCGGCGTCTGCAGGCCTCACCTGCGACGGCGACGTCTGACCTCGTCCAGAAAGCCCAGGCACTGGGCGACGCGATGTCCACAATCCAAAAACTACCCTATTGGACGCGGTTCAGCACTAGAGCGGACACTGTGCCCCCATTGGACGCAGTGTAACCCCACGTTCAACCAGGAATAGCGCTCTGGCCTGCAAGCAGGGCGCAGCATCCGCGCCCTCAGGAATCCCCTCGTTTTATGATTGACTCGATATTGCCATGATCCAGGCGCCGAAGGCCGTGAGTTTTGGATCACGGGGGCGGCGATGCGGGTTGGGGATTTCCGGGCGGATATGGTGTCGCAGTGGGTCGGGGAGTGCTTCGACGGCGAATTGCACGCCAAGCGGATTGCATCTGTGAGCGATGGCGTGCTGGGGGTGCTGCATTCGACGTCGCTGGCGGTTTCGGCGATCGGGTTGGCTTTGGCGCAAGCGCACGGCCTGAAAGCCAAGCACGCCACCAAGCAGGTCGACCGCCTGCTGAGCAACCCCGGCGTCGATCTCGGCCGCCTGTTCACGCCATGGATTCGTCAAGCCATTGGTGACGATCGGGAAATCGACGTTGCGATGGACTGGACCGACTTCGACGCCGACGATCAATCGGCCCTCATGTTGAGTCGAGACCGTCCAAAACCTGGGGGGGCTCATGCGGCATCGCGAAAAGGGCGACGGGCCCATCGCTCAGCGGTCGTGTGGTCCTTGTTGAAGGTCCCGTTGACGACCGCGGTGCGGACCTTGAGCATCAGATGCGCTCCTCTCGGCGACCAACGCATCTGTTGGTTGGCGCTCATCCGCCGGTGCAGCAGGCGATGCACCGTACTCTCGGTGGTCGCCGTCGATATCGGCTCGTCGTTTCGCCGGGCGGTGGCGTAATCGATGATCAGACCGGATTGGCCGGATACGTAAGTCTCGAGGCCACGAAGCGCGTGCCACCTTACCCGCCGTCGTAGCGTGCGGCGATGTCACTTCGGCCGCGGCATCGAGTATCGCCAGGGTGTCTCCGATGAGATCGAGCGCCCATACAAAGCGTAGTGCATCCGATCGATCACACCGTGGTGCGTCCACAGATCAAAATAGCTGAACAAGGTGCTCTTCGGCGGCAGATCTTTCGGCACGTAGCGCCACTGGCAACCCGTGCTCAGTACATACATCAGGCCGTTGACAACCTCGCGCATATCCACCGATCGCCTCCGCCCACCCCGCTTGGCCGGCGGAATGAGCGGTTCGACCAGCGCCCACTCCTCATCCGTCAGGTCGCTTGGGTAGCGGAGATGGTCGCGGTTGTAGCGAGGGCGGTTTTCCGGCGTCCACATCGGCGGTCTCTCCTGACGAGCGACCCTCTTTAAATCACAACCGATTCCAACGATTCAACAAGTTTTTGGACGGACACTCAGGGCGGTGCCCGTCGATCAAGTCGGCATCAAGTATGCCGCCGGAATTATCAGTCGATTGCATCCACGCGGAAAATCGGCCGAGCAGGAGAACCAGGCGCGGCAAGGACGCCAGCTTCGCGATATCTGCGACGAAGATGCAGAGCTGTCGGTTTCGCTCGTAGGGTTTTTGCTGAGGGAATTGCAATGGGCGAGATAAAGATCATGTTCGGTCGGTCGCCGTGGAGGAAGCAGGCCATGTTCACGCCATCGCCGAAGAGGCATAAGAAGCGCCTCTTGCGGCCGCTATACGACGCGTTGAATGAACCAAAAGGCCAGAACTAACGAAACGGCCTTCTGATACGCATAAGGAAAATCTGCTGACAGGTCCGTGAGATAGCCGAAAACAGATGATTTTCGACGGCTATCGATTCTTGTCCTGATGGGCCAAAAGCGAACCGATTTTCTGTGCGATAAACCCTGTCGGAATGCGAAAGTGTGCGGAAACCAACGGCGCGGGGGCTTTCCGACAGCGTCCCGTTCCTGTTCTGTCCGCTTATGCGTATCCGAAAGCCGTTCCGTTAGTTGAGGCCGGCATGAGTAGATTCCGGCTCTGGCGACACGACGATTAACGGTTCATCCGGACGATGTGCGAAGTAGGAGGCATGCATGGACTGGAATCAGATCGCGAAGGGCTGGGAGCAGCTCATAGCCAAAGTGGCTTTCCCGCGCGGCGTTGCGCAGGAGATCGACTCCCAGGCCGATCATTCAATCCTTGCCGCCCTCTCCGGCGGCGACGGATACGACGAGGGGCGAATAACCCCCTATATCCCTGACAACCACAGCGAGCGAAACGATTCGTCGCTGCACTTGAGCTGCTAGCGATCTCGCGTCGGATGAACACGGAACTCGGCGGTTTGCTTTGAGCTCGAATTTTCCATTTCGCCCACGAGCGCGAACAGCCCTCCGTCGCTTCAATGGAGGACGTAATGTCGAAGCATATGCCCGAAGCCCCGATCGCGAACCGCAGCCAGAAGGGTCCCGGGGACCATCAGGAGGTCGCCAGTGACACGACCCACAGGAAGCCCCCGGACGAAGAGAACACTTCCGAGCAGGGCGACACGGCCAATATCAAGCAAAACACGACGAACAAGGGCTACTTCCGCGGAAGACGCATGAAATAACCTTCCGGACGATCTGACCGAGGCGTTCGCGCTTCGCCATGTTATTCGGCGTGGGGTCCGAACGCCGATCGGCGCGGCAAGTCTTTGAAGTTATTAGGAATGGAGGGGTCAAAGTTCGGAGCTCATGCACAGCTTGACATCACCTCTCAGAAAAATCACCTCCTTTGCGCTCGGCGGTCGCTTAGCTTGACGACGCCCGCGGCGCTTTTCTGACTCCCGTCCGCAAGGTCACGGCCCCGGCGGTTTCGCGCGGCGGATCTTCTGCGACGCATGGAAGCCGACCGCCATGTCGAAGGCTGAACCAACGAACTTCAGCACATGCGCGAAGTCTTCGTCCGTCAGGCGGCGTGCGGCGTCGTTGGCCCGATAGAGGTTGGCGAAGTCGCGCTCGCGGCCGGCCTGCACCACCAGCTTCCCGACCCCGAGATCGTCGAGCGCCTTCCAGATTTCAGGGTTGTAGGAGCGCGTGAGCTTCAGGGCGAAGGAGATCGGGTCGTTCCTGCCCAGAACCCCGGCGAGCCGCAGGATGAGGTCAAATGGGAGGGCCGCCTTGCCCTCCTCGGCTTCCTCGATCAGTGTCGGATCGGGAAGGTCGACTGCCGTTCCGAGCTCGTCGAGCGTGATCCCCGCGGCCTCGCGCGCCGCACGCAAGAATTCGCCCGCCTTGCCGATCGCCGCCTTCTCCCCCGGGCCCCGCGCCAGGCTTTTGGCCGCAGCGACCGTCATCTCCGTCGCGCCCTCGGCGACGCCGAGCGCCGAATTCGCCCAGGAGGTGAGCTCTTGCGCGATCCGCATAATCGCCGAAGGCCCCACCGCCTCCGCCGGTGTCGCAGCCAGCTTTGACGAACGCTCCCTGGCGCGCCCCGGCGCGTGCGATTTCGGGCGAGACGCGGACGTCATTCTGACCTCCCTCTGGCCTACCTTGCGGCGCTCGGAACTTTTCTTGTTAGCGGCGATTGCCGCGCTGTTTCATTCTCTCAAATCAACGTCTTCGTTGCCAATTGGACCGCATGTCTTCGATGCCGATTCGGGTCGTGAAGCATTGAGTTTCCTGAGCGTGATTGGATCGATATCGGAAGAGGAATCACGAGACGGCGTTACTCCGCCGCCGCGGGCAGTTGGAGGCGGTAATCCGCACGCAGCTTCTTCTTGTCGATCTTGCCGACGCTGGTCAGCGGCAGCGCGTCAACGAATTCGACGCGCTCTGGCATGGCGAATTTCGAGATCAGGCCCATCTCGACGGAGCGCATCACATGGGCGCGAATCTCGTCCCTGCCGATCGATCCTTTGAACTCCTGCAGCAGGTGGACCAGGACCAGTGGACGCTCGCCCCATTTGTCGTCATGAATGCCGATCACAGCGGCTCTCGCCACACCTTCCAGCCGCAGGATGATGTCCTCCAGGTCGATCGAGGAGATCCACTCGCCGCCGCTCTTGATGATGTCCTTGAGACGGTCGGTTATATGCAACGCGCCACCAGGGTCGATTGAGCCTACGTCCCCGGTATGCAGGTATCTCCCGGCCCAGAGCCGCTCGGACGCTTTGGGATCGTTCAGGTATCCCGTCGCCAGCCACGGCGCGCGGGCGACGATCTCGCCTGTGGCATTGCCGTCATGCGCCACGTCCCGCATATCGGAATCGACAACGCGCAACTCCATCAGCGGCGGGGCGTAGCCAGGTTTGATCCGAAGCTCGACCTCTGTGTCAGCGTCTCCTGTCGCCTGCGCGGTGCTGAGATGCATGATCGTCAGGGTCGGGCAGGCTTCTGACTGGCCGTACGCGGCGCACACGTCTATCCCGCGCTTCAGGGCGGCCTTCACCAGCGGGCGCGGAAGCGCGGCGCCCCCAACGATCATCTTCAGCTTCGAAAGGTCCACGTCCTGGCTCCCGGCCGCGCTCAGGAGCATCTGCAGAATTGTCGGCACGCACGTCGTGAAGGTCACGCCCTCGTCCCTGATCAGCCTCAGGAACACGTCGGGCGCATATCGACCGGCATAGACCTGCTTCAGGCCGATCAGGGTCGCCGAGTAGGGGACGCCCCAGGAATGCACGTGGAACATCGGCGTCATCGGCATGTACACATCGTCGCGATGCACCCGCCCCTGCGCCGTCGCAACGCCTATTTCGACCAAGGTAGCCAAGACGTGCAGCAGGATCTGGCGATGGCTGAAATACACCCCCTTCGGCTGCCCGGTTGTGCCTGTGGTGTGGAACGTCGTCGCGCGCGTCCTCTCGTCGAAGTCAGGGAAGACAAAGAACGGCGAGCCCGATTCGATCAGCGCCTCGTATTCTCCGGCCACCGCCAGCGTCGTCGTCGGCAGTTCCGGTCGGTCGTTGAGGAGTATGAAGCGGCTCACGTTCGGCAGCCTGGACGCCAACGCCTCGATCAGCGGCAGGAAGTCGACATTGAGAAGCACAGTCGATGCGCCGGTTTCATTCAATGTGTAGAGCAGTTGCTCAGACGGCAGGCCGATGTTCGCCGTCTGCAGTACGGCGCCCATCATTGGGATCGCAAAGTAGCATTCATGGTAGCGGTGGGTGTCCCACTCCAGCACCGCAACGACGTCGCCAGCCTTGACGCCAAGTTCGGTCAGCGCACTGGCCAAGCTCCCCAATCGATGGCGGAACTGCCGGTAGGTGTGCCGGTGCTCGCGATAGACGATAATCTGGTCGGGCGAACGGGTCAGAGGCGCGTGCAGCAAATTCTTGATGAGTAGAGGATAATCGTAAGCTGACGGGGTAATCTCGATCAGATTGTCCGGCATTGTTCCCTCCATTTATTCTTTCCGTGCCTATCCGGTTAACGCCCACAGCCCCTAGATGTAGGATGCGTCCACGTGCAGAGCGATCTGGCCGCAATATGGCCAGACAAAGCCGACAGGCCAACGCGCGCGATCAAGATAGGCAGCATATGCCGCGTCATACGGAAAAAGCTCATGAAACTCTGGGACTGACTGGGGAAACCCAGATCGTCGCTCTGGCGGATTTCCATGGCCGGTTTGATAACCATCACCAGCCCTGGTGGGTGTGGGCGTTAACCGGACAGGCACGATTCTTTCTTGTATAGTACGCATCGCGCACCAACAATGCTGAGCCATAATATTTTCCCGGGCTCACGCGTTTCGTGGTTCGATGCCACAGCGGATGTGAAGTTGCTCCGAATCCAGTCGGCGCTGTGAACGCACAAATGGCGGGGTAAATAATAGTATTATGATTGTATTGGCTCCCCGCTTTGCAGAGGCGCAAGACTCGGAATCTACCTAGGGGCAGCAAGGATCCGGATTGAAGTGCTGGCTCGTCGGCTACCCTGGTGGAGCGTAACGCGAGCAAACGCTCGAAAGGCAACGTCCAGATGGGACGACGCCCATATCAGCGGAGCCCGGTCCGGCCGCCGCGCGCGGCGCAGAAGGCAAGACGCCGTGCCATCCAGACAGCCCGGAAGCGTTCAATCGCCCGAGCGGCGGTGTATTGTGAAGCGCTGAAATGAGTAGTTTCCGAACCTATCTTAGCGCGCCGCGGCTATATAACGAGGGTTCGAAGCGCTCGCAGGGCGAACCCCCAATTTGGCCTTCGCTCGTCAGAATACGGCGCCATAACATTAGGAAAGGAAGCCCAACATGAACAGCATCATCTGGATGGTCGGCGCAGTCGTAATTGTTCTCTTTGTCGCTGGATTCCTTGGGTTCCGGTAAACTTCTCTAGCAGGCCGCCGGTGATCGAGAGAACCGGATTGGACTTTAAATAAAGCGGCGCCGAGCAAAGCGGCCCACATGAATCCCAAAGAAGCAAAAAGACTAACAGTGAGAGGAGCGACCAAGATGCCGCGGAAGTCGAAAGAGGGGCCGAAGGAAGGTGTCAATAAACAACTGGCGGAAGGAATTCGGGACTCAGCAAGTCGGATCTGGTTAGCCGGGGTGGGCGCCTTCACCGCGGCCCAGAACCAAGGAAACGGAGTTTTTGAGTTGCTGGTCAAAGAAGGCGAACGGGTTCAAAAACAGGTCAAGAATGCCGCCGAAGACGCATATACCGGTGTTTTGACGAAGGCTTCCCAAGCGTGGGATCAACTATCGCCCGACCAGTTGGGGCGCCTGTTTGACGACAGTGTGGCGCGAGCGCTTCACGCTGTGAGCATCCCGACCAGGGAAGATGTTGAGAAGCTGTCGCATCGCGTTGCGGAGCTAACCAAGATCACCAAGACGCTATCGGAAGAGGCCGAGGCGTCGGGAGGAAAACGCCGTCCCCGCGCTCACACGGCAGGCAAGCGCTCCTGAACCGCGCCGGAGTGGCGCGGAAGCGACGTCCCAGCGATCGAGGATCGGCTGATCGTCCGGACGAGCGGTCCCTTCGGATCGCTCGCGAGGCCGCAGCTAGCGATACAGTGGCGCTCGCCGGCCTCCTCATGCAGGCGCACCCATAGCCGGCGGTTCGGCGTGTACACGTACTCCAAGCGCACGCCGATCGCGGCGCCGATACGCGCGAAGGAATAGACTACCAGGCCGATCAAGGCTCGGTCGCGCAAACCGATGACGGTCGTCGCGTCGCGCGTCGATGAGCTGGCGGCTCGGGCCAAGGCTTAGCGTTCTGACCGATGCGCGCCGTCAATTGCCAGCTTTATCGACCCGCGGCCAGCGAGATCGAGAAATGCTTCGTCGAGGCGCGAACCCGCACGAGCCGGGCGCCCTCGTCAGACGGCGGCAATATAGAGTTTCGTTGGCGCGCGAGCATTTCCTGAGACGGTCATCTTCGCTCATACTCTCAAATGAAAGTGCACATCGACATCCTCCATCCCAGTTGGGGCTACCAGCCGTAGCCTGGCCAGCCGAAATGGCGGTGAAGTTGTTGCTCGCCGACCTGGTCCGCCAGGGCCAGCGGGTCCCAGGCCGGGCTTGATTTCACCTGATCGCGGGTGACATTGACGTTGATGTGATGTTCGGACCAGTCGATGTCCTTCACCGCAAACGGCGCCAGTTGGACATGCTTTCCCGGCCACCAATCCCGGGTGGCAATGACGAGGTAGCGGATGTCCCAGTTGACGTCGTCGGCCAGGAAATTCTCTACGTGGCCGAGGCCGCCGTCCGTGGCGTGGACGTGATAGCCGTTGACCGAGACGACGCTGCGCAGATGTGGATCGCCTTCACTGCGATGGCTTTCCAGGTCCGCGGCCCGACGCGCTGCGTTCTCCGAAAAGATCAGCGGCTCCAAAAGCGGCGCGGCGATGTCGCTTGCACCAAAATACGTGGTTCCCCACGCTGGATCCCACCCATAATGGTCGTAAAGGTCGGTCTCCATCTGCTTCGTCACCGGCTCATCTTGGCGCGCATCCGGGCTCGCCTCGATCTGCTGCTTGGTCAGCCGGACGGACACGACCAAACTGTCGCCCGTGGTCATCATCGGCAGAACGCGCTTCACCGGAAGGGCGAGGTCCAACGGAGCGATCGCCGAGGGGTGGATCAATACCTGGCGACCGGGCAACCAGCGTCCGGTATCAACCACCATCCAGCGGACCTTCCAACTACGATCGTCGAACAGGAAGTCCTTGACAGAGCCGATGAGGCCGTCGCCTGCCTTCACGGGGCATCCGCGTAAACC
This sequence comes from uncultured Alphaproteobacteria bacterium, assembly GCA_963822215.1. GTDB lineage: Bacteria > Pseudomonadota > Alphaproteobacteria > Rhizobiales > Beijerinckiaceae > Roseiarcus. Next base: position 776,666 of record CAWGGX010000008.1, on the reverse strand, counting down.
GCTAACGACAAACAACATGGTACGGTCGCTCCTAGTAAATCGCGCCCTAGATGGCTTTGGCTGGTCGGCGGCGCGCGGAAGAGCAGCGTGTGACCCGTCGTGTCTGGCGTTGAGGGTTTTCTCACCAGATCAAGTTCGATGCCGTTGAAAAGGGAGATCGTTCAACGGCGGGCCTAACTGGTCGGACAAGGCCTTTCTGACGACGCAAACCGATTTTAATCGGCGCCACGCCGGGCTGATCGCTCGCTCCCGGCCGGGTTTATTGATCAAGTCGTATGGAAACCATCGGACGACCGAGGGCGTTCGAACACGCCAGCACATACCGCTGCCGCCTCAAATCAACCTCGGCTCGCCTCGGTCTACCCGAGGACAAGGTACTGAGACCCCAGACCTAGGCCCGTGCGGTCTTCTGCACCGCCTCGATCTGCTTTTTCACCGGCTCGAATGCAGCGGTGAACACGGCGGTCGTCAACTCGGCGATGTGACGGCTATCGGCAACGGCAGCTTCGACGCCGTCCTTGATCAGCTTCTGCTGCAATTCGAAGAACTCCGTCGGGCTTTTCACGGCGGACAGCGCCTGGACCGCAGCGGTCAGATTCTTGGCGTTCTTTGTCGCCAATTCCTGATACGCCTTGGTCAACTCCTGAACAGCTGCTCTCGAGGCATTTCCGCTTTCAGTCAGGGCCTCGGCGCCGCCTTTCATTAGGGTCTCTGCGGACCGGCCGCTCTTGCCGAGCGCGTCGGCATTGGGTTTGGCGATGTTCTCAACGATCGGGTTGGCCATGGTTGGATATCCTTGAAGTATGAGGGGCAGTTTCGACCCTCGACGGTAACCTGCGGCCAAATGGCCACAAGACTCGGAAACTACTCACTCCCGATGCGCGACGCCGAGAGTAGGCGTTTTGGCGATGCCCGGTGAGCAAAGACATCTTGTCGCGTCGCCGCGGTCGACATATTTGGCCTCGCAAGCCGATGCTGTCTTCAAACTAAGCTTTCACCCGCACATAGTCCCCCGGCGCGTCGCCGATGGCTTTCAACTTGCCCTCGCCGGGCTTGCGGGCGAGGATTTTCTCGGGCGCCTGCGACGTGACCCATTCGACCCAGTCGGGCCACCAGGAGCCCGGCGTCTCCTTGGCCGCCGCGAGCCAGGACGCGAAATCACCCTCGGGCTGGCCGTCGCTCCAGAACTGATACTTCGGCTTGGCCGGAGGATTGACGACGCCCGAGATATGCCCCGAACCCGCCATCACGTAGCGCACCGGACCGCCGAAACACTTGGCGCCGGTGAAGACCGAGCGGGCTGGGGCGATATGGTCCTCCTTGCTCGCCAGTTCGTAGACCGGGATCGTCACCCTCTTGAGATCGAGCGTCTTGCCGCCCAGAACCACGCGGCCGTTGGACAGGTCGTTCTGAAGGTAGCAGTGGCGCAGGTAGAACTTATGGTTCGCCGCGGGCATGCGGGTGGAGTCAGAGTTCCAGGCCAGCAGATCGAAGGGCATCGGCTCTTTGCCCTTGAGATAGTTGTTGACGTAGTACGACCAGATCAGGTCGCTCGGCCTGAGCATGTTGAAGGCTTGCGCCATGGAGGAGCCTTCGAGATAGCCGCGCTCGACCATCTTTTCCTCGACCTCCCTCAACTGTTCGGCGTCGACGAAGACCTTGAGATCGCCCGCGTCGGTGAAGTCGATCTGGGTGGTGAAGAAGGTCGCGCTCTTGATGCGGTCGTCGCCGACGGCGGCCATGTAGGCGAGCGTCGCCGCGAGCAGCGTTCCGCCGACGCAGTAGCCGATCGCTGTGAAGTCACGCTCGCCGGTCGCCTGTTCGATGCAATCGAGGGCGGTCAGAATGCCTTCGCGCATATAGGCTTCGAACCCTTTGTCGGCGAGGCGCTCGTCCGGGTTGACCCAGGAAATGACGAACACTGTCAGACCCTGTGCGACCGCCCAGCGGATGAACGATTTCTCCGGATTTAGATCGAGGATGTAGAACTTGTTGATCCAGGGCGGCACGATGAGGAGTGGGCGCTTCCAGACCTGCGGCGTCGAGGGCTCGTACTGGATGAGCTCGATGAGCTCGTTGCGGAAGATCACCTTGCCGGGCGTGTTCGCCATGTTGACGCCGAGCTGGAAGTCGCGCGCGTCGACCTGGCGGATGCGCAGGTTGCCCTTCCCGGCCTCGATGTCCTCGGCCATCATCTTGAGGCCGCGCACGAGATTTTCGCCGCTCTCCTGAAGCGTCATGCGCAAAAGCTCGGGATTCGTTCCGACAAAGTTCGAGGGCGAGAGCGCCGCGGTCACCTGCCGCAGATAGAACTGCGCCTTGTCGCGCTCGTGCGGATCCATTTCGTCGGCGCGGGTGATGAGATCGTCCGCCCAGTGCGTGGTCAGCTCATAGGCCTTTTTGATGAAATCGAAGTACGGATTGTCGCGCCATTCCTCGTCGGAGAACCGCTTGTCCGGACGCCCGGGCGTAGCAAGCAACGCCGCCGGCGCGCCGAGGAAGCGCTGCAGCGTAGAGGCCCAGAGATTGACGACCTTCATGGTCAGCGCGGTTTGCGCCTCGATCGCCGCCAATGGGTCGGACATGTAGTACTGGCCGAGCTGCCCGATTGATCGGATCATTTCGCCGCCATCGTCAGCGATATTCATCTTGATCTCGCCCGTCTCGCGCGGCCTCAAATATGCGGCCAGCACCTCGCCGCCCTCCTCTACGGCCTGACCCATGTTGCGGGCGAGCGCTTCCGCGTCGGGAATTGGAAATTGGGCCCGGAAGCCGTCGGTCTCGCCTGCGACGGCGGGGCGAGCGGGCAGCGCCGGCGGCGCGGCTTGTCCGGCTGGTGTGGAATCGCTCGCGGAAAGCGGCGCGCGGGGCGTCGCACTTACGGCGGTCGTCGCAACGGCTCTGCGCCCTGAGCCGGCGGGCATGGCTTTGAGAGGCGGCGTCGCGCGAGGCCTGGGCGGAGTCTCCCCCGGCGCCTCGGGCGGACTCGGCGGATCTGCTTGCGGCGCCGCGCTCGACGCCGCCTCGGCAGACCCGCTCGTGCGCTTCCTCTTGGCGCGCAGTTTGGGCGCCCTTGCCGTCGTTGCGTCGCCCTCGCCGCTCGGCCCGAGGCGCTTGCTGTCTGTGCGAGCAGTATTGTCCATCACGAAGCGTCTCCTGTCGCCGCCGGGCTGAGACCGGGTCCCCCTGGAAAACAGGAAGGACCGGCCTAGAACGATGCCTCCGCGAGCGCCAAGGTCGAAGCAGCGCCGGTGGTGATTTCGAGGCGCCATGCCTCGGCCTCCGGCAACACATGCTCGGCATAGAAGCGGGAGGTCGCGATCTTGCCTCTCAGGAATGCGCCATCTGTTTCCCCGGCCCGCGTCAGATCCCGGGCAATGCGTGCTGCCCGCGCCATCTGCCACCCCCCGGCGACCACACCCGTCAGCTTGAGGTAAGGCACTGCGCCGGCAGCGGCTTCGCGAGGGTTTCCGTCGTGGTTGGCACGGAGCCAGTCCGTCGCTGCTTGGAGAGATTTCAGGCCGGTCTTCAAGGCGACTCGAATTGCCGAGAGATCGGGATCGTTCGTGGGCGCAAGCTCCGCCACTTCCGCTTCGATATCGCCGATCAGCGCCGCCGCATTGGCGCCGTTGTCGCGAATGAGCTTGCGCCCGATCAGGTCGATCGCCTGAATCCCGGTCGTGCCCTCGTAGATCGTGGTGATGCGGGCGTCACGGAGATATTGCGCGGCGCCGGTCTCCTCGACGTAGCCCATCCCGCCGTGCACCTGGATGCCGGTGGAGGCGATGTCGATCGAGCTCTCGGTGGACCAGCCTTTGACGACCGGCGTCAGGAACTCCACACGGCCCTGGCTGCGACGCCGCTCGTCGGGGTCGGGGTGATGCCGGGCGCGATCCATGCAGGCGGCGGTGACGAAGGCGAGCGCACGCATGGCCTCTGTGCGCGCCTTCATGTCCATGAGCATGCGCCGCACATCCGGGTGATGGATGATCGTTGCGCGCTCGCTGCCGCCGATCGGCTTGCCCTGCACACGGGTGCGTGCGTACGCGACAGCCTTCTGGTAGGCCGCCTCCGCGACGGCCACGCCCTCAAGGCCCACGTTCAGCCTGGCGTGGTTCATCATGGTGAACATGTTTTCCAAGCCGTGGTTGGCCTCGCCGACGAGGTAGGCGATCGCGCCCTCCTTGTCGCCATAGGACATGATGGCGGTCGGAGAGGCGTGTATGCCGAGCTTGTGTTCGATTGAGACGCATGCGAGATCGTTGCGCGCGCCGAGGCTGCCGTCGGGAGCGACCAGGAATTTCGGCGCGACGAAGAGCGATATCCCGCGTGTGCCCGCGGGCGCGTCGGGCAATCGCGCGAGCACGAGATGGATGATGTTCTCGGCGACGTCGTGTTCGCCCCAGGTGATGAAGATCTTGGAGCCGAACAGGCGGTAGCGCTCGCCATCCGGCTCGGCGCGCGTGCGCACGGCGGAAAGGTCAGAGCCCGCCTGCGGTTCCGTCAGGTTCATCGTTCCGGTCCACTCGCCCGCCACCATCTTCGGCAGGAAGCGAGCCTTGAGTTCATCTGACGCGTGGTGCGCCAGCGCTTCCACCGCGCCGATGGTCAACATCTGACAGAGCGAGAAAGCGAGGTTGGCCGATTTCCACATCTCGGCCACGGCGCTCGAGAGGAGCGCGGGCATTCCCTGGCCGCCGATGGCGGGGCTGGCCGGCATGGCGTGCCAACCGGCGTCAACGAACTGCCGGTAGGCCAGCGGGAAGCCGTCGGGCGTGGTGACGCGTCCATCCTCCCAGCGGGATCCCTGACGGTCGCCGGTCGCGTTCAGCGGGGCCAGCACTTCAGCGGCAAATCGAGCAGCCTCCGTCAGGATCGCCTCGACGACATCCGGCTGCGCGTCTTCAAATCCGGGCAGGGCGGCGATTTCAGGCAGTCCAGCGAGACGGTCGAGGACGAAGCGCATCTCCTCCAGTGGGGCCGCGTAGGTCATGCCGCCGCCTCGCCCATGGTCCTGAGGCGTTCGCGCAGAAGCACCTTCTGCACCTTGCCTGTGGCGTTTTTCGGAATCGGTCCGAACACAACGAGCCTCGGCACCTTGTATCCAGCCATCTGATCCCGGCAGAACTTGCGTATCTCGGCCTCGCTCACCGTTGCATTCGGCCTCAGTTCGATGAAGGCGCAGGGGACTTCGCCCCATTTCGGATCGGGCTTCGCCACGACCGCCGCGGTATCGATAGCGGGATGACGGTGCAGGACGTCTTCCAGTTCGATCGAGGAAATGTTCTCGCCGCCGGAGATGATCACGTCCTTCGAACGATCCTTGATGCGCACGTAGCCGTCCGCCTCGATCACCGCAAGATCGCCGGTATGCAGCCAGCCATCGCCCAAGGCCTCGTCGGTGGAGGACGGGTTCTTCAAGTAGCCGTTCATGACGATGTTGCCGCGGAACATGATCTCGCCGATGGTCTCACCGTCGGCAGGCACCGTCTCCATGGTGATCGGGTCTCGAACGGTCATCGCCTCCTGCATCGGGCTGGCGACGCCCTGGCGCGCTTTCAGCCTTGCGCGTTCAGCCAGAGGCAGCGAGCGCCATTCTTCCTGCGGGGCGCATATCGACGCGGGACCGTAGGTTTCCGTCAGCCCGTAGACATGCGTGATGTCGAACCCTATGCGCTCGGCGCCTTCGATCGTCGATGCAGGAGGGGCGGCTCCGGCGATGTAGCCGGAGACCCTGCGCCGGGATTCGCCCTGCAGTTCGCCATGCCCATTGATCAGCATGTTGTAGACGATAGGCGCCCCGCACATGTGCGTAACGTGATGCTCGTCGATGGCCTCGAAGATCTGCTTCACGTCGATCTTTCGCAGGCAGATATTGGTCCCGGCATTCGCCGCCATCGCCCAAGGAAAGCACCAGCCGTTGCAATGGAACATCGGCAGCGTCCAGAGGTAGACCGAATGCGCCGGCATGCCCCAGGAGATGATCTGGGAAACGGCGTTGAGATAGGCGCCGCGATGATGGGTGACGACGCCCTTGGGATTGCCGGTCGTGCCTGAGGTGTAGTTCAGGGCAATGGGGTCGAATTCGTCGTCGGGATAGAGCCAGTCGAAATCGGCGGCGCCCTGGTCGAGGAACGCTTCGTAGTCCATGGCGCCGAGCAGCGTCCCGCCCTGGTGCAGGGGATCGTCGATGTCGATCACCAGAACGCGGTGTTCAAGCATACTCAGGGCGCGTTTCGCGACGCCGCTGAATTCACGGTCGGTGATGAAGACTTTTGCTTCTCCATGCGTGAGCTGGAAGGCGATCGCCTCCGCATCCAGGCGCATGTTCAACGTGTTCAGCACAGCGCCGGTCATGGGCACGCCGAAGTGCGCTTCGTACATCGCCGGCACATTCGGCGCGAGAATGGCGACGGTGTCGCCCCGCCCGACCCCATGCTGCGCGAGGGCGGACGCAAGCCGACGGCAGCGGTCGTATGTCGCCGCCCAGGTGCTGCGCCAGGCGCCGTGGACAAGGGCGATCCGGTTAGGATGAACCGCCGCCGCTTTCGGCAGGAAGCTCAGCGGCGACAGAGGCACATAATTCGCGGGTCGCCTGCCGAGGCTATCTCTGTAGGGACCTGCCCGTTTCGGGCTCGTTTCGAGGACGGTCGGCATTGGCGATCTCCAAACTATATCTGTAGTCGTCTTGTTCGATAGAAGGTCGAGCCGGCGGCCCGGGGCCGACCGCCGGTCCGGCCTTCAGGCGATCATGGGTTCGGCCTGCTCGAGGATCGGGATGGTCCGCACTGTCACGGGCGCCGGCAGCAGAACCAGCGCCTCGCCGGAAATGACGGCGACTTCCCGCACCGTGCACTCCGTGCTGAGCAGCACGCGGGATCGCTTGGAGAGGAGCTCCGCGACCGTGACGATGGCATGAACGGTATCGCCGGCGCGCACGGGCGCCCTGAAACGCAGGCTTTGCGATAGGTAGATGCTGCCGGGACCCGGCAGCTTGTTGGCGATTGCGGCGGAGATCACGCTTGCCGAAAGCATGCCGTGGGCGATGCGGCTCTCGAAGATGGTCGTTGCCGCGTATTCGGCGTTGATGTGCAGGGCATTGTTGTCGCCCGACACCGCGGCGAACAGGACAATGTCAGCTTCGGTGATCGTCTTGGCGAAAGTCGCCGACATGCCGATTCTGAGATCGGCGAATTCGTAGCCGCCAAGCTGGTTCATGGGAGTGTTCTTTCCGCGAGCGCCTTCGAAGGAGACACAGGGTCTGGCATTCGCGCCCGCTCAGTCCGCTCGGCGAGGGGTGCACGCACAGCGCCGCTTGGACGACCGGTCTTGCCTGGTTGCCGCGCAACGACCCGATTTGTCTGCAGCTTGATCAAGGCGTTCCCTTCCCGTGTTTGCCGAAGACGGGCTTTGCGCCCATGACGCTTCTGCGAATCTCCGTTCGCTTTGCGGCGCAGCAACCTCGGACCGCTGTCAGAACGGACTTGGCGGCGCTGACCAGACAGCACCGTGGGTGATGTCTCCTGTGCGCGATAGCCTCGGAAACTACTCAGGGTCACGCCAGGGTACGGTATTGAGACCGTCCAAAACCTGGGGGGCCTCATACGGCATGGCGAAACGGGCGACGGGCCCATCGCTCAGCGGTCGTGTGGTCCTTGTTGAAGGTCCCGTTGACGACCGCGGTGCGGACCTTGAGCATCAGATGCGCTTCTCTCGGCGACCAACGCATGTGTTGGTTGGCGCTCATCCGCCGGTGCAGCAGCCGATGCACCGTACTCTCGGTGGTCGCCGTCGATATCGGCTCGTCGCTTCGCCGGGCGGTGGCATAATCGATGATCAGACCGGATTGGCCGGATACGTAAGTCTCGAGGCCACGAAGCACGCCTGCCACCTTACCCGCCGTCGCAGTGTGCGGCGATGTCACTTCGGCCGCGGCATCGAGTATTGCCAGTGTGTCTCCGATGAGATCGAGCGCCCGCTGTACTTGCCCGTGCCAGAGACGCCAACGGATATGCTCGATGGTGTCGGCCAGGCGGGCAGCGTCCGCGCGGTCGCACGGCGTGGCATCCGGCCAGCTCTTGGCGGCCTGAGCGACGTGCTGGATGCGCATCGAGAGATGAAAGCAATCGAGCACGTGATGGGTCGGACCGACGCTCGCCGCCTCGCCCAAAGATCGTGGCCCATCGGCGCCGTCGCTCAGGATGGTGACTGGCGTTCGCGGCGTAGCGCCAAGGCGATGCAGCACGCCGCGCAACTGCTGTTGCTGCCGATCAGCCTCGGGCGGCACGCTGCTAAACATGACCCGCTTGCCGGCGTCGTTGCTGACCTGAGCGACGAGGACCTCAAACGAACGCACCTGATAGCTGCGCACCGATTTCACGTGACCCCCGTCGATGGCGAGCGCGATCGACCCCGCTTCGCTCGACGGACTCGACGTTGGCGATGCTACGGCGTCGCGCTCCAGTCTGGCGCCGACGCGCATCGTCCGCTGACGGATCGTCTCGACTTCCGGGGCGCCCCCGAGCGGGAAGAACTCTTCGAGCAGCGAGCGGGCGCGGCGGTACGGCAGCAGGGCGCCCATCTTGACGAGGGTGCGCTCATACTCCGGCGTGCAGCGATCCGGCATGATCTCCGCGGCAGGTGTGATGGTCCGGCGCGACGCCACACCGCACCGGCAGGGACCGAAACGGGGTGCACGAACCTCCACGACGCCAAACAGCGACGCCAGCCGCCGACGGCGCATATCCTTCAGCGGACGTTGAGACCCGCAGCGCTGGCAGCGTCGCCGATTGCGGCAATGCTCCTCTGTCTGCGCCTGAACCAGATGGCGTTGCAGCCCGGCCAAGGTCTTCTTGCCTTCCGCCAGCGTCAGCCCCGGCTTTTCCGCCGAATCGATCGTGCCGCAGCCGCCGACGCTGATTTCATGGGACTGGACGGCGCCGTCCGCTCCGGCCAATTCCACAACGACTCGCCACTTCATCCTGCTCTCCTCGTCCCCCACGACCAGGTCGATTCGTAGCACCCCCCCAGGTTATGGACGGTCTCTACGATGAGAGCGCGAGCCCAACAGATGCGATGCTTGCCGGCGATCCGGCCTGGGTTTTGTCCGCGATCAGTCCGTTGCGCGGGTTCGCCTCGTGAACGAAATACTCGAAGGACTCGCGTTGCAACGCGTCGAGGTATTCCGAACTGAGCGCATGATCATTCACGATTGAGACCCATTGCTGGATCGCCTAAGATCTGACAAGGCCAAAAGGCTTTCTCCACGCGCCGCCTCCTAGCTACTTTCCGGCGCAAAAATGAAAGCAAGACTTGTGTTGGCTTCTGGGCCGGCCGGGTTTGAAAATTGCGAGGTCGGACGGTTTTGGCTCGGGTGGCGCCGCCGGGCCGCTCCTCATCAGCTTGCGCGATTTTTTGGACGGCTGGCGGTTGACAGATGGCCGCGAATCTGTCTCATTTATAAGAATGAGACGAGAGCGAACCATGGCGGCGCGGACCAAGTTGTTGGATCGCCTGCCGGTCACCGGCGACATCCTGCGCGGCTCGCTCTTGACGCGGACCATCCGCAACCATGCCAAGGGCTGCGCCAAGTGCGCCAGCGGCGAAGGCCATCCGCTCGCGGTCCTCACCGTGAGCTATCCGGGCGCCCGTACCCGCCAGTTCAGTCTGCGCCCCGAGCGTGTCGCCGAGGTGCGGCGCTGGCTTGCCAACTATCAGAAGCTCAAGGCGGGGCTCGAAGCGATTTGCGAGCTCAATCACGATCTGCTGCGTCCGGACGACGAGCCGTCGCCACGCCGCGGGCGGCGGAGGCCCGCGCCATGATTGAGATGCGGCGCGCGCAGCTTAAGCTTCGGCGACGGCTTGATCGCCGCGGAAGTCGATGATCTGCGTGAACCGTGGATGGCGCATGCCGACGCGGTGTTGGCCGACGAACAGCTGATGACGACGGTCTATGAGGCCTTGGCGAAGCGCCACCCGCAAAGCCGCAGTCGTGGCCGCCGCGGCGCGCCGGCCGAGGTGGTTCTCCGCCTGTTGATCCTCAAGCACGTCCGCAACTGGAGCTACGAGACGCTCGAGCGCGAAGGGCGGGCCAATCTGGTGTATCGCGACTTCACCCGAGTCGGCGCCGCCAAGATGCCGGACGCCAAGACGATGGGCCGCTGGGACACGGCGTTCGGGCCGCAGGCGATCGCGGAGATTCACGAGCGGATGGTGGCCATCGCCAAGGACAAAGGGGTGGTCGAGGGGCGCAAAATGCGCGTCGACACCACAGTGGTGGAGACCAACATCCATTGTCCGACCGACTCCAGCCTGCTGGGCGACGGCGTGCGGGTGCTGACCCGGACCATGAAGAAGATCACCGCCATCGCCGGCGCGGCCGGCGCGAAACTGCGCGACCGCAGCCGCAGCGTAAAGCTGCGGGTGTTGGATATTGCGCGCGCGCCGCGCTCCAAGGCCAAGCCGGGCCGGGAGAAACTCAACCGCGCTTACGGTCAATTGCTCAGTTCGACCAGCCGGGTGGTGGGGCAGGCCCAGCGCTTCGCGCAAGACATCGCCGCCGGCATCAAGCGCGCCGGCAGCCTCTCCAAGCAATTGGCGCTGGAAGGCCTGCCCGCGGAGCTCGAGCGGATGGCGCCGCTCGTTCGCCAAGTGATGAAGCAGACCCGGGCCCGCATCTTCCGTGGCGACACCCGCAGCGAGGGCAAGATCGTCAGCCTGTTCGAGCCGTCAACGGAAATCATCCGCAAAGGCAAGGCCAGCAAGCCGACCGAGTTCGGCAAAGCGGTGAAACTGCAGGAAGCCGAAAACCAGATCGTCACCGCCTATGAAGTCTATGACCGGCGGCCCAGCGATTGCGACCTGCTGATCGGCGCCATCGACATCCACCAAGCGCGGCTCGGACGCGCTCGGCGCCTCGTGGCGGCGGACGCCGCATTCTATTCCGCCGAGAACGAGAGGGCGGCCAAAGCCAAGGGCGTCAAGCGCGTTTGCGTTCCCAATCGCTCGACCAAGAGCCCGGCGCGCAAGCGCGAGCAGAAGAAGCGTTGGTTCCGCCAGGGCCAGAAATGGCGCACCGGATGCGAGGGACGCATCAGCGTCGCCAAGCGCCGAAACGGCTTCAACCGCTGCCGCTACAAGGGCGACGCCGGAATGAAACGCTGGGTCGGGCTCGGCGTCATCGCCGATAACCTCATCAACATCGGCCGGGCCCTGGACAAGCAGGCCGCCACGTAACCGCTGCCAGTCCGCTCAGCACAAAATCGCAGCCAGTCCCTCAACTCTCACTGCAGCATCCCGCCGGACGGCCTCCGGCGGGATTTGCTTTGCTCCGCGCCATCATCCGCTTCGCCAAGAACACGCAATTTTGCGCCGGAAAGTAGCTGGCCCGGCTGGACCGCCGCTCGCTTCGTCCAGCGTGGCGTCAGGGCGCCGCTCCGGGCCGAGTTGGGTATCGCTTAGGATCGGGCGTCACGTTCCACCCGACGGGATCGGGTCCCGTCTTCGGCGATGGCCCTGCTTCGCTGGAATGCGTCGTCGGGGGCGACTTCTGTCGACGCCGGCCCGTGGTGGTATCCGGCAAGCTGTTCGGCGAACATCATGACGAACGCCATGAGGAAGCAGAACCCGAGCATCCAATAACGGGTGGTCACGCTGACCGACTTTCCAGGCGACCGACGGTCTCTCGGTTGCTCCTGCGACAAGAGCGCAACCAAACGAAGAACAGTGCCCGGGGCGAGGAGGGTAGCGGCGTCGGACGCGAGGGACGAAAGCAGCGATGCCAATCGGACGGTCGCATCCCGAGCCGGCATCTTGGTCAAGGTCGCAGCCTCCTGCCACGGATCCACGTCGAGCCGCGCCAGCGCCGACAAAACGCTCAGCAACAAGCCGTTTCCCTCGTCGCCGACCGGCGCATAGAGAAACGCGTCAAATTCGGACTTGTGTCCGAACATGGAAACAGCGGATGTCATTCGACCTGCCTCAGTCAGCGAAGCGGGGCGCCGTCATGGCGCCCGCGAACTGGGATACCGCCCTGAGTGTAGCGAAGATAAGCGGGGCCTCAATCATCGGAAAGTACCTATCGGTCTCTTTCGGAACCTGTCGCGGCTTCCTGCTAACGATGACATCGTCTTCAGGCTTCCGTGCGCCGGAGCCGATTTGAGTAGATTCCGACTCTTTCAGGATTGAGGTGAACGCGTAAGGTGCTTGTGGGTCCCTTCCGTTCATTGACGTGCCACGTCGAACGATCGGATCCTGGACGAGGATTTCGAAATGAAGATCTTGTTTGCCGCGTTGGTTGTAGGTCCTTTTGCCTTGGCGGGACTCGCCCAAGCCGGCGTCATGCCATCAAACCCGCTACGGGGCAGCGTCAGCACAAGTCATCTGACGGCCGCTGAGACCCCGGCTGGCCGCAAGGCCTACGTCCAAACGAAGGACGCCGGAATAGCGCAATAGCGCAGCAGGATCGATGACGTCACGGCGCGAACACAAGCGAAAGCGACAGCGACTGACCGGGCTGCGTCGCGCAATATTCAAGGCGCCTGGAGGCACGTCGAACGGGCGTCGAGCGCGCTCGACGCCGCCGGCGTTGAAGGTTGGGACAACGCGAAAGCGGCTTACGAGCGAGCGTCGCGGGATTTGGAGGCGACATGGGCCAGGGTCGGCCCCGCGAAGAATTGACCCTGCGGTGCGGCCCGTCGATCCAATCGTAACGCCTGGTCGCCGCCGGGCGAGCGGTGACGAGCAGAAACAGTCTGGCTTAGGCCTATGACGATCGAGGCGCCGCCCATCGGAGGCGCCGCCGAAAATCGCGGACGCGATCTCGTCGATCGGGCTGATTACGCAGAGGACGGCGCCCACACTGCTGGAGTGAGAACGGGCGTCTTGCCGTAGGTAGATTCCGAGGCTGCCGTGAGGGTTCGGCGGGCGCGTATCATGTTCACCGCGCGCAGGATAAATGGCGACAGCACATCGCCGCGAATGATCAATTGTGCCGACCGGGCGTTGGCGCGTGAGAGCCCGGCCGGGTTCCGGCTTGCGACCTCTTCGGCCTCGCGAGCCCATCGGGAGGCCCGACATTTGTCGAACCTAGAGTTGACGGCCCAGCCCGCTATCCCAACGCATCCCTTCGTCGGATTTTTCAAGAAACCGTCGCCATGGGATAGCGAGCAGCCGATCCGTGAGGAATTGTTCAGCGTCGAGCGCCTTGAGGCGCATGGTAAAAGTCTTGCGGTCGCGCAGACTGTAGCTTCCCGTCCGACCCGCGGCCTGCCTCTGGCCGCCCGACTTGCCGACAATTCCACGGTCCTTCTGTCGGCCTATCGATCGATCGTGAAGGCGAACGACGAAGGGCGCCAGATCACGCCGGCGGGAGAGTGGCTGATCGACAATTTTCATTTGGTGGAAAGGCGGATCCGTCAGATCAGCACCGATTTGCCGCCGGGCTATTACCGCCAGCTCCCAAAACTCATCACCGGCCCGTTCGCGGGTTATCCGCGCGTCTTCGGCATGGCGTGGGCGTTTGTCGCCCACACCGACAGCTGTTTCGATTCCGATATCCTCGTTTCCTACGTCAACGCGTATCAGCAAGTTCAATCCCTCACGATCGGTGAGCTTTGGGCGGTCTCGATAACGCTGCAAATCGTCCTGATTGAGAATCTGAGGCGGCTTGCGCAACAGCTCACCAGCAGCCGCGCCGCGCGCCACGAGGCGGATCGCCTCGCGGATCGACTGCTCGGAGTGGGCGGGCGCGCCCCGGAACCGGCGTCGGTCGTTTTCGCCGGACGCAGCGCGCGGCCCCTTTCCGAGGCCTTCGCGGTCGAACTTGTGCATCGGCTTCGCGATCAAGATCCGAAGTTCACGCCGGCGCTGGCTTGGCTCGACGAGCGGCTCGCGAAACAGCGCCTGACTGCAAATTCGGCGGTGCGGGAAGTCCATCGCAGCCAAGGGGCCGCGAACATGACCGTCCGCAACATCGTGACAAGCCTGAGGGTGATCGCTGAGGTTGACTGGCAGGTCGTGTTCGAACGCTGTTGTCTCGTCGATGACATCCTGGCCTCAGGGTGCGCATTTCACAACATGGATTTTGCGACCCGCAACCTCTACCGAAGTGCGGTCGAAAACCTGGCGCGGAGGTCCGGCCACGACGAACTCGAGATCGCGCGCCTCGCCGTCGCGGCGGCGCAAGCGCCAGATCCGTCTTGCGAGCCTCTGGAGCAATTGCGGCGCAGCGACCCTGGCTACCATTTGCTCGCCCGGGGCCGCCGCGACTTCGAGGGTTCAATCGGTTTTCGTGGGTTTCGGGACTGGCCCGCGCGCATCACTGCAAGACTGAATTTCGACGCTTACGCCGCGGCGGTCGTGATCGTGTCCGCGATCGTTCTGGCCGCGCCGCTGATCGCCCTCGCCAGGCTGGGTCTCGGCCAGGCTCAGCTTGCAATACTCGCGGTTCTCGGAGCCATTTGCGCGATTGACGCGGGCGTGGCGCTGGTCAACCGTGGGGTCACGCTCTTTGTTCTCCCGGTTCCGCTGCCGGGCCTCGAGCTTCGCAGCGGGGTTCCCGAATCGTTGCGCACGCTCGTCGCCGTGCCCACGCTCCTGACCAGGCCCGAAGAGATCGCGGAACAGGTGGAGCGGCTCGAGATCCACCATCTGGCGAGTCCAGAGGGCGATCTGCACTTTGCCTTGCTAACGGATTGGATCGACGCGGACGTCGATAGAGCCGAAGGCGATGAGGAACTGGTCGCTGTCGCTCGCGACGCCATTGAACGCCTCAATCGACGGTACGGCCCCGCGCCCGCGGGCCCGCGGTTCCTGCTGCTGCACCGTCGGCGAGTTTGGAACGAGAGCGAGAGGCGCTGGATCGGCTGGGAGCGCAAACGCGGCAAGCTCCATGAATTGAACCGGCTCTTGCGAGGGGCCGCAGACACCACCTTCATGGACATCGGCGGCGCAGCGCCTTCGCCCCCAAAAAACATCCGATATGTCGTCACTCTGGATTCGGACACCAAGCTGCCGCGTGACACTGTTCGGCGACTGATCGGCAAGATGGCGCATCCGCTCAACCGCCCGCGTTTCGACGCGGACCGCGGCGCGATCGTGGAGGGCTATGCGGTCCTTCAGCCGCGGGTGACGCCCTCGCTTCCCAATGGCGGTGAAGGTTCGCTGTTTCAGCGCGTGTTTTCGAGCTCGAGCGGCATCGATCCCTATGCCGCGGCTGTCTCCGACGTCTACCAGGACCTGTTTGGCGAGGGCTCTTACGCAGGAAAAGGCATCTACGATCTTGATGCGTTCGAGAAGGTCCTTTCGGGCCGGGCTCCGGACTCGACCTTGCTGAGCCATGACCTGTTCGAGGGGACGTTCGCGCGCGCGGGCTTCGCCTCTGATGTCGAAGTCGTGGACGAGTTTCCATCGCGATACGATGTGAGCGCCCGGCGTCATCACCGCTGGGCGCGCGGAGACTGGCAACTCTTGCCCTGGGTTGTCGGCTTCGCCGGCAAAGGCGGCCAGGCGCCGAGCGTAAGGGACGAACTGCCGCGGATCGGTCGCTGGAAGATGATCGATAACCTGCGCCGGACGCTGAGCGCGCCCGCTTGCGTCCTGGCCTTGGCGATCGGCTGGACGCTGCCGTTTGAACCGGCGCTTGTCTGGACGATGTTCGTGCTCGCGACCATTGTTCTGCCAAGCCTCATACCCGTGATCTCGGCAATTCCGGATCGTCATCCGGGTGTTTCGATATCCGGCCACTTGCGAGCGCTTGGGGGGGATCTCCGTCTCGCGGCGACACTGTCGGCGTTGAATATTACGTTTCAGGCGGATCAGGCCTGGTTGATGGGAGACGCCATCGCGCGGACGCTGTGGCGGCTATTCGTCAGTCGCCGACACCTGCTCGAGTGGACTCCCGCGGCGCAGACCGCGGCGGCAAAGCGTCTCGATCTCCAGGGTTTTGCGGTCCGAATGTCGGGGGCGTTTATCCTCGCCGCGACTGTGCTGCTTCTGGCGCTTCTGTTCGGGCATGGAAGTTGGCCGATTGCGACGCCGCTCGTCGCGTTGTGGCTGATTTCGCCCGCTGTCGCGCGTTACGTCAGCTTTTCTCCGGGCATCGAGACCATCGCGAAGATTTCGGAGGCCCAATCGCTGGCCCTGCGTCAGATCGCGCGCCGGACCTGGCGCTTCTTCGAAACGTTTGTGACGGCAGACGATAATATGCTGCCGCCGGACAATTTCCAGGAGGACCCCACATCCGAGGTCGCCCACCGAACCTCGCCAACCAACATCGGACTGTATCTGCTGTCTGTCGTCTCAGCTCACGACTTCGGTTGGATTGGCGCAACCCAAACCATCGAACGGCTGGAAGCGACGCTTGCGACGATGACTCGCATGCCGCGCTTTCGCGGCCACTTCTACAATTGGTATGACACCCGCGATCTCAAGGCGCTCGAGCCCAAATACATTTCCTCCGTCGACAGCGGCAATCTGGCCGGACATCTCATCGCGATCGCCAACGCCTGCAAGGAGTGGAGGCAATCGCCGATGGCCGCCGTGACGCGTCGGGCCGGCATCGCCGATGCCCTCGCGCTGACCTCTGAGCACGCCGCGCACCTGCGTCTCGGCCGCCGAACTCAGACAGTGACGCCGCGCCAACTCGAGGATTCGCTTGCGGCGCTGACCGAGACGGTCGAAAGCGCTTCCCCATCGGAGGAAACGCTCGCGACCCAATTGCCGGAACTCGCACGCGAGGCCGCAATCATGGTCGACATCGCCAAAGCGATCGCTTTCGAGCGCAGCGATGGAACCGGATCGAATCTATTGTACTGGTCGCGGGCGAGCCTGGCCGCAATCGAGGCGCATCGCGCGGATTACGAGTCTTCGGCGGAGACAGCGGCTTCCCGTCAGGCCCAGCTGCTCGTCCTGGAGACCGCCTTCCGCGCAATGGCGATGGCGATGGAGTTCGGGTTTCTCTTTGACCGTGCGCGCCAATTGCTCTCGATCGGATTTCTCATTTCCGAATCCGCTCTGGATCCCAATTGCTATGACCTCCTGGCGTCGGAAGCGCGGCTGGCCAGTTTCTTTGCGATCGCCAAGGGAGACATTCCGGCCCGTCACTGGTTCCGGCTCGGTCGCGCCGGAACGCCGGTCACCCGCGGCACGGCTCTGATTTCCTGGTCGGGTTCAATGTTCGAGTATCTCATGCCGCCGCTCGTGATGCGGGCGCCCGCGAGGAGTTTGCTCGAGCAGACGGATCGGCTCGTCGTGCGCCGTCAGATCGAATATGGCGAAGAACTCGGGTTGCCGTGGGGTATTTCCGAATCCGCCTACAATGCCCGCGATCTTGAATTGACCTATCAATATTCCAATTTTGGCGTGCCTGGCCTCGGACTGAAACGGGGACTGGGCGAAAATCGCGTCATCGCACCTTATGCGACCGGGTTGGCGACCATGGTTGATCCCTCGGCCGCGGCCGCGAATTTCAAACGACTGGCGACACTGGGCGCAGGGGGCCGGTATGGATTCTACGAGGCCGTGGATTTCACCCCCCTCCGGGTCCCGGAAGGCGAGCGCTTCGCTCTCGTCCGCGCGTTCATGGCGCATCACCAAGGCATGACGATCGCTGGGATCGCCAACGCGGTCTTCGACGGCGCGATGCGCGAGCGCTTCCATGCCGAGCCGATCATCCAGGCGACAGAATTGTTGTTGCAGGAGCGGGTGCCCCGGGAGGTCGCATCGACGCGGCCGTGGGCGGCGGAGGTCAAGTCCGGCGCGCGCGCCAGCGACGCGGATCCCTCGGGCGGGCGCAGGATCGTTTCCGTTCATCAATCCACGCCGGCGACACAGCTTCTTTCTAATGGAAACTATGCCGTGATGATGACAGCGGCGGGCTCCGGATACAGCCGGTGGGGCGATGTCGCTATCACGCGATGGCGAGAGGACGCCACCCGAGATGACAGCGGCTCTTATATTTTTCTTCGGGACACGCGGAGCGGCGTCGTCTGGTCGGCAGGATTTCAGCCGACGGGCGTCGAGCCGGACGAATATGCCGTCGATTTGAACGAGGATCGTGTCGAGATCGCCCGGCGCGACGGGACTCTGACGACAACGCTTGAGGTGCTTGTTTCCGCTGAGGACGACGCCGAGGTTCGGCGCGTTTCCATATCCAATGCGGGTGGCCGGGCGCGCGACATCGAGATCACATCCTACAACGAACTCGCTTTGGGGCCACAAGGCGCTGATGTCGCTCATCCGGCCTTTGCAAAGCTGTTTGTCGAGACCGAATATCTCGAGGACTGCGGCGCGATCCTGGCGACGCGGCGAAAGCGGACTCCTTCGGAACCCGAACTTTGGGCGGCGCATCTGAGCGTCGCCAATGGAGAAGCCGTCGGCAGGCCGGAGTTCGAAACCGACAGGGCGCGATTCCTCGGCCGCGGACAGGGCGTTAGCGCGCCAATCGCGGTCATGGACGCTCGGCCGCTGACCAATTCGGTCGGAGCCGTGCTCGATCCGATTTTCGCATTGCGCCGGCATGTTCGCGTGGCGGCCGGAGCGACGGTTCGCGTCGCCTTCTGGACCATGGCGGCAAGGACGCGCGCGACGCTGTTGGATTGCGTCGACAAACATCGGGACGCGTCGGCATACGAGCGCGCGACGACTCTGGCTTGGACGCAGGCGCAGGTGCAACTCCATCATCTCGGCGTCAATCCCGGCGAAGCCGGACTCTTTCAACGTCTCGCAAGTCACGTCATCTTTGCTGGCGCCGATTTGCGCCCGTCGTCGGACGTCATTCGGCAAGGCTCCGGTCCGCAATCCGGTCTGTGGTCTCAAGGTATATCCGGCGATCTTCCGATCGTGCTGTTGCGAATCGCCGAGATCGAGACACTCCATGTCGCCCGCCAGGTCCTGCAAGCTCACGAATATTGGCGGATGAAGCAACTCGCCGTCGACCTTGTCATTCTGAACGAGCGCAAATCGTCGTACGTGCAGGACCTTCAAGCGGCGATCGAGACGCTGGTGCGCGCCAGCCAATCGCGGCCCGCTCCTGGAATCGGTCATCGGCCAGGCCGGGTATTCGTCCTTCGGGCAGACCTGATCGATCCCGACACGCGCGCCCTGCTTGTTTCGACAGCCCGCATTGTGCTTGTGGCGCAACACGGAAGCCTGTCCGATCAACTCGAGCGGGTCGCGGAAATGGTCGAGCCCCCGCGAACGCTCAAAGAAATTCCCGCGGCTCGCCCTGAGCGCCGCACTGCGTTCCGCACACCGGAGCTGGAATTCTTCAATGGGCTGGGAGGATTTGCGGCAGGAGGCAAGGAGTATGTGACGATACTGGGGCCTGGCCAATCGACCCCGGCGCCCTGGATCAACGTCATCGCGAATTCGACCTTCGGCTTCCAAACCGCGACCGAAGGCAGCGGCTACACCTGGTCTGGCAACAGCCGCGAAAACCAGCTCACCCCCTGGTCGAATGATCCGGTCAGCGACCCCCCAGGCGAGGCCTTCTATGTGCGGGACGACAGGACGGGCGACGTCTGGAGTCCGACAGCGGTTCCCATCCGCGATCCCTCGGGAGTCTATGTCGCCCGTCATGGTCGGGGCTACAGTCGCTTCGAGCATAGCGCACATGGCGTAGCCGCTAAGCTTGTCCAGTACGTGCCGGTCGAAGGATCGATAAAAGTATCGCGCCTCCGGTTGACGAACAAGTCAAACCTCTCCCGTCATCTCAGCGTGACCGCTTATGCCGAGTGGGTCCTCGGCGCATCGAGATCCGCCACGCAGGCATTCGTCGAAACCGAGAGCGACGCCACAACAGGCGCACTCTTCGCACGCAATCCCGCGAATGTGCTCTTCGGTTCGCGTGTCGCCTTTGCTGACATGAGAGGCGCACAAACCGATTGGACGGGCGACCGCCGCGAGTTCATAGGTCGTAATCGGACGCTCGCAAATCCGGCCGCTCTTACGAGCGCATTGCCGCTGTCCAAAAGGGTGGGCGCGGCCCTGGATCCGTGCGCCGCGATGCGCGCCAAGGTTGAATTGCCGCCAGGGGGCGTCGCCGAAGTGGTCTTCTTTCTGGGAGAGGACGCTACGCGCGAGGACGCCCGCGCCGCGATCCAGGTCTTTCGCGCCGCCGATCTTGACGCCTTGGAAGCTGACATCGCGCGTAACTGGGATGAGACCTTGGGCGCTGTCGAGGTCAAGACTCCCGATCGCGCCATGGATCTTATGCTCAACGGCTGGCTGCTCTACCAGACGCTCGCCTGCCGGATTTGGGCGCGGTCGGCCTTCTATCAGGCCAGCGGCGCCTTCGGCTTTCGTGACCAATTGCAGGACGGCATGGCGCTCGCCGCCGTCCGGCCCGATCTGAACTCGCGAACACCTGCTGCGGGCGGCCGCCCGACAGTTCGCCGAGGGCGACGTGCAGCACTGGTGGCTCCCGCATTCCGGTCAAGGCGTTCGGACCCGCATATCGGACGATCGGGCCTGGCTGGCCTATACGGTCGCCCAGTATGTCGAAACGACGCAAGACACGCTCGTGCTCGACGAATTGCTTCCGTTTGTCGAGGGCGCGGCGCTCGAAACAGGCGAAACGGATCGCTTTTTTGAGCCGACTATTTCCGAAAGGAGAGTCACTCTCTTCGAACATTGCGCTCTTGCGCTCGACGCAAGTCTGGCGGTCGGCCGGCATGGGCTTCCGCTCATTGGCACAGGCGACTGGAACGACGGGATGAACCGCGTGGGAGAAAAGGGCGAGGGCGAAAGCGTCTGGCTCGGATGGTTCCTTCATGCGGCGCTCATGGCGTTCACGCCATTGGCGCTGGCTCGCAACGAGACGATTCGCGCGGAAACGTGGACGGGGCACGCGGCCGTGCTGAAAGCAGCGATCGAGCGCGAGGCCTGGGACGGCGAATGGTATCGCAGGGGCTATTTTGATGACGGCGCGCCGCTCGGCTCCGCGGCCAACGACGAATGTCGGATTGATTCCATTGTTCAGTCCTGGGCGGTCTTGTCAGGCGCCGCGACGCCCGGACGGGCGGGCCGCGCGATGGCCGCGCTCGATAGGCAGTTGATTCGGCGCGATGACGGACTGGCGCTGCTATTCGCCCCTCCATTCGACAAGACGACGCACGATCCAGGATACATCAAGGGTTATCCGCCCGGCATTCGCGAGAACGGTGGCCAGTACACGCACGCGGCGACCTGGTCGGTTATGGCGTTCGCCGCGCTCGGCGAGGGCGACAAGGCGGCGAAGCTTTTCTCGTTGCTCAACCCCATCAACCACTCGCGAACCCGCGCCGACGCGTATCGTTACAAAGTCGAGCCCTATGTCGTCTGCGCCGACATATACTCGACACCGCCGCATGTCGGGCGCGGGGGCTGGACCTGGTACACGGGCTCGGCAGGCTGGCTGCAGCGCGCGGGCGTCGAGAGTCTCCTGGGCCTGCGACTCCGCGGAGCGTTCTTGTCTGTCGACCCCTGCATACCAAAGGCGTGGCGCCAGTACGAGGCGACAGTGAAATATCGATCCGCTCGATATTCGATTTTCGTCGAGAACCCGAATGGGGTCAGTCGGGGCGTCGCCTTTGCGGAGATCGACGGAGTCGAGATCTCTGCACGTCCGCTCCTCATGGCGCTCCTGGATGATGGGCGCCTGCACCGCGTCAACGTGCGACTGGGTTGACGGTCGTCGTTCGATTTCGAATTGGAGACTCCACGGCGGGGCGATTGTCTCTTCGTCCCCATGGGCGAAACCATCCTGAACGCCCGCGCGGGCGGCGATACAGCAATGCATTTCGGAGGCTTGTTTGATCGCGCTTCGGATTCGTCACCGGACGACCTATACCTATCGCCGCCCGGTCAGCTTGGGGCCCCATCGACTGATGCTTCGGCCGCGCGAAAGCCGCGATCTCCGATTGATTTCGAGCGAAATCAACGTGTCGCCCTCCGGCGTCCTGACATGGGCCCAGGATGTTTTCGGCAACGCCGTTGCGACCATCACCTTTTCCGCCATGACGGAGGTCCTGACGATCGACGCGACCGCAGAAGTCGAACTTCACGCTTCGGCGTGGCCGGTGTTCGACATAGCGGCTTCGGCGATCGTATATCCGTTTCGATATTCGGACGACGAACGGAGGGATCTGGGCGCGACGACCGTCCAATAATATGCTGACCCGGACGGGCGTCTGCGCCGATGGGCGCGAGACTTTGTCGGCGGCGATCGGACAGATACGCTCGCGTTGCTCAAGGGACCTCAGCGCCGGCGTTTCCCTCTGGATCAACTATCAGAGCCGGGAAGACGAGGGCGCCCAGTCGCCGACGCAAACCCTGGCGCGGGGTTGGGGCTCATGCCGAGACTTCGCAGTGCTGTTCGCGGAGGCGGCGCGCAGTCTCGGTTTTGGGGCACGGATCATCTCGGGATATCTATTCAATCCCGAGGAGAGGCTTGCCGGATCGTCGGGCCCGGGGTCGACACATGCCAGGGCCGAGGTCTACGTGTCGGGCGCCGGCTGGATCAGCTTCGATCCGACGAAACGGGGGGTCGGCGGATTCAATCTCATCCCGGTCGGGTCGGCTCACACGCTCCGCTCCTGCCTTCTGGCGGGGCAATCATGCTGGTCGGTTTTCGTGAATTGGTACGGCGATTGGGAAGCGCGCCTCGACCAATCCGTGAAGGGAGAATCTCATGACGACAACAAACGAGTCCTTGTCGACGGCCGCGCTTGCAAAGAGCGCGCTGGGCCTACAATTGCGAACATTGTCCAACCCTTTCGTGAGGGAGCCTGGAAGCATGATGGCGGCTTGGCCAGAATACCTGGTCGACGCCTTCCAGCGTAGCGTTCTCTTCCTTGATCTGCTGCGACAGCGCGGCAATGAAGAGATCGAAATCACATCTCGACCGATGGCGACTGTGCTCAGTTTCGGTCATGAAGTGCTGATGGATGGTCGGTCGCTGCCCCGGCCAATGAACTATACGCTGTCCCGCATCGTGCCTCCATCGGGGATCGAAATCGACCCGCGAAAACGGCCGGTCGTTGTCGTTGACCCGAGGGCGGGCCAGGGACCCGGCGTCGGCGGTTTCAAGGCGGAGAGCGAAATCGGCGATGCCCTCAACGCCGGCCATCCGGTCTATTTTATCGGATTCGGGGCGACGCCTGAGCCGGGCCAGCAGTTCCTGGATGTCGTCGAGGGACAGGTGAGATTCTTCGAGCGCGTGGTCGAGCTCCATCCAGATGCGCCGCGCCCGTTCGCAATTGGCAACTGCCAGGCGGGCTATCAGACACTCATGGTGGCCATCTTGCGGCCTGATCTCTTCGGGCCTTGCTTGGTTGCGGGCTCGCCCATGTCGTACTGGCAAGGCGGGCGTTGGTGCACAACCTGAGATCCGGGGGCAGCGGTGGCCCTCCCGGAGGTTTCAGGCGAGCCTTCGAGAGACTGGCATGCCGAGAGCGGTCATGCGGTTGAGGACCTTGCAGCCGACCCTGGCCTCGACCTTTTGTGCGGGCAGAGTCCGGGCGCGGAGCGTTCGGCCGATGATGGTCTTGTAGCGCAGCATCCCGGTCTCGACGAGCGATCGCCGGCCGTAGCCGACGGCCTTCTGCCATCCCAGTCGGCCCTTGCCGGCGATCATCTCGATGTGGCGGTCACGCGGTGTCGGTGTGCCCGCGGCGGAGACCTCGCTGACCACAGCGGTGGCGCGGGGCGGAATGATCACGGTGGCCGCGGGAGCCCGATCGGCAACGGCCCGGTAGACAGGATCGCCGTCATACGCGCCGTCCGCCAGGACCGCGGCGATCGGGGCCGCAATCTGGTCAAGCAGCGGGCGAACCAGCGAGGCGTCGCCCTCCTCGGTCGTGGTCAAGGCCGAAGCGAGAACCTCGCCGGTGTCCGGATCGATGGCCAAGTGTAACTTGCGCCAGGTCCGCCGATCGCGGCCGCCATGCTTGGCCATCCGCCATTCACCGGCGCCGAAAACCTTCAAGCCGGTGCTGTCGATCACCACAGTGACCGGACCAGCCGGCACGGCCAGGGCGGTGACCAAGGACAACGCGGCGCTGCGGCGCGACAGCGTCGTATGGTCGGGGACATCGAGGCTCAGACCCAGCAACGTCGTCACCGAACGCAACAGCCCCTCGGTCTGCCGCCATGGCCGGGCAAATGCCAGCCGCAGCATCACGCCGGTCTCGATGGCGAGGTCCGAATAGTGAGCTGACCGCCCCGGACGACCGGTCCTCGCCGGATGCCACGCCGCGATCGCCTCGGGCGTCACCCACACCGTCAGGCTGCCGCGGTCGCGCAGCGCGACATCGTACTCCGGCCAGTTCTCCACCCGGTACCGGACTTTCGGGATCTTGTGACGGCGGGGCTCGTTATGCTTGTAAGGCATCGGCAAATCATCGTCTCAGGCGCTGGCGGCAGGTCCATCATCCTACTCCAGCGACCTACCCATGCCGCACGCTGCCGATTTGTGCACCAACGCCCGTGCTCGACGCACAGGAGAAGAGCGCCGAGGCGGCGTTGGCGACGGCCAAGGCTGAAAAGGAGGCGGCTGACGCCAATCTCAGCCGCGTCGAATTGCGCGCGACGACCGAGGGGCGGGTCGCCAAGCTCACCGCTGTCGCGGGCCAACTCGCCACGCCCGGGCAGGTCGTGATGATCCTCGTGCCGCTCGAGGTTTGGGTGACCGCCAATTTCAAGGAGACGGAGCTGACGGATATCCGGCCGGGCCAACCGGTGGCGATTTACGTCGACGCCTACGGCCGCGATTTTTCAGGTCATGTCGACAGCATTCAGGCGGGCAGCGGGACGGTCTTTAGTCTGCTGCCCGCGGAGAACGCGACGGGCAATTACGTCAAGGTTGTGCAGCGCATACCCGTGAAAATCACCTTCGATCGGCAACCCGACGCTTTGCTGGGCCTCGGGATGTCCGTCGAGCCGACGGTCACGGTGCGATAGAGCCGTCGCGAAAACGTGGGGCCCCTGGCCTCGCGCCGTTCGGCGATGTGTTTCGCGAATATCGTGACAAACGCGAGGATCAAATAAATCACCATGGGCCAGAAGCGGCGACACAAATAAAGCGAGACCGATGGCGCCGGCAACAACGCGGGCGAAGATCAGCCATGTCGCATCCGGCGCCAGAGCGGCCCAGACCGCGCCCGCCCCAAACTCGATGATGCCGAGCCAGCGGATTGTAGCCTGCGTGAAAGCGCTCCGGTTGGGATAGCCGAGCTTGGCACCGTCAACTTAAGCGGGCAGTGCCTCGGTGCGGCATTGCACGAGCAGGTCGTCGGGCGCGTGGCCACGAGATCGACGATTGCGACCTCTAACTCGAATCCTTCGATCCGCTCATGTTCGGTTCAAAAGCCCTGGTGACTACGCAAGGGGCTTCATCCCAATGTGTTAACGTCCACGGATCGAGACAAGCCGGTACTTCGTCGCTTGCGAGGACGGACCCGCCACGTAACGAAAGAATACGGACTTCGTCAGCTCGACGAGTCCGAGATATGCCAGGGTCGCGATCACCAGAAACACGTAGAAAAAAGGTGGAAGCGCGACGAAGCCGAACCAGACGCCGAAGAATGGCAGAAACGGAAGAACGATCGCAAGGGCGACCGCCGCTATGTTCATGAGCGTGAGAAACTCGCCGGGCTTGCTGCGAAAGAACAGCCGTCGTGTCCGCATACAGAAGACGACCAAGGTCTGGGTGACCATCGATTCGACGAACCAGCCCGTCTGAAACAAACCCTCACCGGCGTGAAAGATGCTCAGCATGACCCAGAAGGTCATGAAATCGACGATGGAGCTGACAGGACCGAAAACCATCATGAAGCGTTCGATCAGCTTGATGTCCCACTTCAATGGCTTGACGACCGTTTCCGGATCGACGTTGTCGAACGGTATCGCGATCTCGGAAACGTTGTAGATCAGGTTGTTGAGCAGGATCTGGATCGGCAGCATCGGCAGGAAAGGCAGAATCAACGTGGCGGCGGCCATGCTGAACATATTGCCGAAGTTCGAGCTCGCGCCCATCAGCACATATTTGGTCACGTTCTGAACCGCGGCGCGCCCGGCCGCGACCGCGTCGCCAACCACCGCGAGATTCGGTTCGAGGAGAATCAAATCGGCCGCCGCGCGAGCGACGTCGGCCGCGCCGTCGACGGAGATTCCGACGTCGGCCGCGTGCAGCGCCGGTGCGTCGTTGATGCCGTCCCCCATGAATCCCACGACATCGCCGCGCCGCTTCAGCGCCAGCAGGATTTGATGTTTCTGCTGCGGATTTATCCGGCAAAATAGATTTGTGTTGGGCAGTCGCCCGATCAACGCCTCCTCGGAAATCCGGTCCAAGGTCTCGCCGGACAGCACGCCCGTCACGGCCACGCCGATCTGCGCGAACACATGACGGGAGACCAGTTCGTTGTCGCCGGTCACCACCTTCACGACGACGCCAGCCTTTTCTAGGTCCCGGATGGTCGCGCCCGCGCTCGCCTTCGGCGGATCCAGGAAGACTGCGAATCCGGCGAAGACCATAGCGGTTTCATCGGTGATCACCGCGCGATCCCGGTTCGCCGTCGCGGCGGTCGAATCCGACAGCCGGCTGGCGATCCCCAGCGCGCGCAGGCCTTGCGCGCCAAGTCCATCGAGGGTCGCTTGAATATCGGCGCGCCTCTCGGCGTTGAGAAGCTTCACCACGCCGTCGGCGTCCTGATATTGGTTGGATAGCCGAAGCACATCCTCGGGCGCGCCCTTGACGAACAAGCCGCGCTTCCCGCCATGCTCCACCAGAACCGAAACCCGCCGCCGTTCGAAATCGAATGGCGCCTCGTCGATCTTTTTGAAGGCTGTCATGTCGAACGGACGAGCGGACAGGATCGCCTCGTCCAACGGGCTCTTTATGCCCGTCTCGAACTTGCTGTTGACATAGGCATAGGAGAAAGCGTTCGCGCTCTCGGCGCCACTGCCGTCGATCGCGCGTAGCAGCTTGATCTTCGCTTCGGTCAGCGTGCCCGTCTTGTCGGTGCACAAAACATTCATGACGCCGACGTCGTGGATCGCGGACAAACGCTTCACGATCACCTTTCGTTTGGCCATTTGCATGGCCGAGCGGGCGAGCGTGACCGTGACGATCATCGGCAGCAGTTCCGGCGTCAGGCCGACCGCGAGGGCGACGGCGAACAAGATCGATTCCAGCATCGGCCGCGCGAACCAAAAGTTCACGGCGAGCACGAATGCGATCAGCGCAACGGTGAAGCGCATGATCAGCATGCTAAAACCACGAATTCCGAGGGCGAAGTCGGTGGCCGGCGGCTTCTCGGCCAGGCTGGTCGCGAGTTGGCCGATCGCCGATCTGCTGCCGGTCCGACAGATCAGGATGGTCGCCGTTCCGCTGATGACGGAGGTGCCGGAAAATACGACGTTGGAGGCGCCCGCCGGGTCTTTTTCTCCGGAAGCGGAGTTGCTGACCGATTTCTCGGCGGGATAAGGCTCGCCGGTAAGCAGGGCCTGGTTGACATAGAGGTCACGGCTCTCGAGCAAACGCGAATCTGCGGGAACGAGATCGCCGGCGACCAACTCGACGATATCGCCGGGAACCAATTGGCTAATCGGAACCGAGACGGCTTTGCCGTCACGTCTGACGGTCGCCTGCACGGACACCGACGCGCGCAGGGACGCCACCGCATTTTGCGCCCGGACGTCCTGGACAAAATCGAAGATGACGCTCAGCATCACGATGACGACGATGACGACGAATCCAGCGACGCCGCCCGTGAGCGCGGACACGCTGGCCGCGATCAAGAGGATGATCATCAGCGGGTTCTCAAAACGGACGAGGAACTGGCGCCAAAGCGGCACGGTTTTCACGTCCGACGCGTTGTTTTCTCCGTAGCTCGCAAGCCGGGACTTAAACTCCGCGGTCGTCAAACCCTCGATTCTCGTCTTGAGTTGGTCCAACAGGCGACTCGCCGGTTGCCGCCAGATCTGCTCAACCCCCAGCTCGCCGGACTCGGCGGGCGCCGGCGTGACGGGCGGCGAAGGAATAACCGGGGGCGAAGGAATGACCGGAGGCGGAGGGATAAGAGCCTTGTCGTCGGTCTTGAGGAGTGTCATCGGATACGATCCTCGAGGGTTCCCGCCCCGGCTGAGAATAGGAAATCGACGGGAAGCGGGCGCTCCTGCTCGGGGCGGCGACGCGGCAAAGGTTCTTTCCCATCGTCGTTCGCTGTCCAGAAATGTATTTTAAGTCGCTAACGCGATTTTTCGCATAGCGGCAGCCTCGGAAATTACCCAGGGCGTTGCGGCTCTCAAATGTCGCGAGCGTCGACGCGGCAAAAGCGTCCTCCAGCAAAGCCGGGGCCTTCGCCTAGAGTCTCCAGATGGACGTCGCGGTTCGACTCAATGACGCCGAACGTTCCTTTGCCGACGGACGATCTTCGCGCATGACAGCATCATGACAGTAATATGAAATAGTCACGAATATAATGCGTCAATCGCAAATGATCATGATTATTTTACGATACTTTCGCGACACCGCCAACCGTGGGTACATCGCGCTATGTAGTTTGTCCGCAGCTCCTGATCCCCCCATCTACAATAACTTCAAGAGTTGAAGCGCTGATCGGTGTTCTTATCCCCGGTCGCAACATATGCCGGCGCGATCAGCCAGTAGGCTAAGCGGCGGTTGGGTTCGACTTGACGGTTAGGCAATGGGTCTTGTTCCATCTACATAGGATTTCCACATGAGAATCCTCATCTTTAGTCTTTCCTCTGCCACTCTGCTCGCAGCTCTAGGGTTAATGTCCGGTGGAGGGAACGCCAGTTCCGAGGAACCTGCGGACGTGAGGCTCCAGGGCGACGGAGCCAGCTTCCCGTTCCCAATCTATTCGAAGTGGTTCAAAGTTTATAGTGAAGCTCACCAGAACGTCGAAATCGACTATCAATCCGTCGGCAGCGGCGCTGGGGTCGAGAACTTCATCGACAGGACGGTCGACTTCGGAGCCAGCGACAAGGCCATGACGCCCGAGGAAATCGCGCGCGTCCAAGACGGCGCCCAACTTCTTCCCCTGACCGCCGGAAATATCGTGCTCACCTACAACCTGCCGGGCGTCAAGGAGCTGAAGTTGTCCCGTGAAGCCTATGTCGGCATTTTCCTGGGTAAAGTGAAGACCTGGAACGACCCGGCCATCGCCAAAACCAACGCCGGCGCAAAGCTGCCGGATAGCGCGATCAACGTGGTGGTCCGCGCCGATGCCAGCGGCACCAAGTTAGTGTTCACGCAGCACCTGAGCGCGTTCAGTAAGGAATTCGCCGCCAACCCCGGAACCAACGACATGCCCGCGTGGCCGGTGGGCACCCGATCCAAGGGGAATGAAGGCGTCACCGCGAGCGTACAGACCACGCCGAGCTCGATTGGTTATGTCGAATTCGCCTACGCGATGACCCAGAAGATGCCGATGGCGCAACTCGAGAACAAATCCGGCGCTTTCGTCGCGCCGTCAACGGCATCGGGCCAAGCCGCAATCGCCACGGCGACCATGCCGGAAAACCTCATCGCGTGGGCTCCGGATCCGCCGGCGAAAGACGCTTATCCGATCGCGACCTTCACCTAGTTGCTTGGCTACAAGAAGAACTCCGACCAAAGGAAGGCCGAAGTGCTCCGCAGCGTTTTCATGTACCGCCTTACCGATGGCCAGAAGGAATTGGAGGCCCTCGGATACCTTCCGTTGCCGGAAGCGGTGGCCGCCAAGGTGAAGGCTGCGGTGCAAAACGTACAGTAGCGAATCAGTTTCCTGCAAGCGTCAAACGCCGATTGTCGCCGAAGAGATCAGCCATGTCAGTCGAGATCCAGATTTCGCAACCACCATCGCGGGTCCAAACCGTAACCAATACGGTGTTCAGAGTCTTGTGGCGGGGGTTCGCCTGGCTCACCTTGGCTATTGGGCTCTTCATTGTGCTGAAGATCGTCATTGCCGCGCCGCCCGCCATCCAACGGTATGGGTTCGGCTTTCTTACGGGCGAGGTTTGGGACCCGCACAAGAAGATCTACGCTATTCTTCCAGAAATATGGGGAACGCTGTACAGTTCCGTGTTGGCGCTGATTCTGGGAACGGCGTTCGGGCTGGCGGCGGCGGTTTTCCTGGCCGAAGGCTTTGTGGCCGACGGGGTGTTCGCGCTGCTCAGGACGGTCAAGCTGCAGTTTCACCAGGTCTGGGGTGTGAATCAGCGTTGAGGCGGGACCCCTTTGCCAACTAGGCTCAACATATTGATAATACAATAGGAATCTCCTTCTCGGCGGGGCCGCATGAGCGCCGATTGGGACCCCACAGCGAGCGGATTCCTCAAATCCAATCAATGCGTTCTGACGCTTTTGCCTGGGGGCCGACTTCGGAGCCGGTTCACACTTCGCCAACTGAGCGGGCGCGGCGCAATCAGGGGTGCGGCTTTCGGGCCGCCCTTTTTGTCTCGGCCTCTCGCAATCGTTCATGTTGTGTTCTATCATCCCGCCGTGCCGGACGCCGACAAGCTCACTCCCGCCGACCCTTCCGACCTCACGAACACGCTGGCGTTTACGCTGCACTTCCACGGCCGCGAGCGCGTCCACGACGCCGATGAGATCATGGCTGCGGTTATCGCCAAGCGGCTTGTCGGGCATTTGGAGCGCGCCGGCTTCGTCATCAAGAAGAGGCCGGCGCCCGCTGGCGCGGCGGCGCGTTGCGCTGCTGGTGGCCTGGCTGACGGGAAAGCAGGTCGGCGCCGACCCCGCGACTCGCATGGTGATGGACGCCAATTTCAGCGAGCACGGTGGACCTTGAGTAGTTTCCGATGCTCTCTTTCGCGATTCCGTCCAATTAGGTTGACACCTCCCTGGCAGCGCTCCGCGCCGCCGATGTCGAACGAGGCGTGTCATGGACGCGACTTTGGAACATTCTTCGATCGTTTTCCATTCGAGAAGCCCTGCAAGTCGAGTGGCAGGAACACTGGCGCCAGATGACTTCGGGAACGACCTCATCGCCGAAATTAAGCATTTGCGGGCATTCGCGATTTCTCTTTCCGGATCGGTATCGGCCGGCGATGACCTCGTGCAAGAAACGCTTCTGCGCGCATGGAGCAAATCTGGTCAGTTTCGAGTAGGGACAAATCTGAGGGCTTGGTTGCTGACAATCTTGCGGAACATCTTTTATTCAAGTTTTCGCAAGCGCGCCCGGGAGGTGCAGGACGGTGACGGCGCGTATGCGGGTCGTCTCGCAGTATCGGGCGGTCAGGAAGGCCATATCGATATGCAAGACTTTCGCAGAGCATTGGCCAAGCTTCCAAATCACCAAAGGGAGGTCCTATTGCTCGTGGGCGCGAGCGGTCACACATATGAAGAAGCGGCGGCAATCTGCCAGGTAGAGATTGGAACGGTCAAGAGTTGCTTGAACCGCGCCCGATCGAAGCTGATCAAGCTTCTCGACCTTTAGGAACCTCGGATGCTATACTATGTGCAGTTTCTCGACGCCTCGAAGAGCGTCCTTTCTGAAGAACAGGCTGAGTCTTGGAGCGCGACGAACGTGTTCGAGCTTACCCCAAAGGATTGGCCGCCTCACGCGGTCGCGCTGCGCGTGCTTGATCCGGATGGGTACGGCATCCTTACCTTGTCCAAGGGCGAGACGCGCGCTTAACTTGGCCCATGGTGTCGCGCAGCATCCAAAGCGGGTCTGATTCACTCTTGGTGCAAAGTGAAGGCGACGACATGCCGTAACCCGCAGAGAACGCGAGACAAACCGCTCAAGTCTGGCCGCACCGTCGAACATTATGACCGACGCGACTGAAAACATCCAAATCTCTAGCAATTTCAGTTTGCTCGCTTCGCCATTGCCCCGCGGCTTGCACCAAGAGTGAATCAGACCCTCTAAAGCTGCAACATCGTTTTCTGTGTTATCAAGAGCTTATCCGTACACCTTATTCGCAACACAGCACCTAAACCCGCAACAGAACCTTGGATTTGCGGCACCTTATAAGCGACAAAGTGACATCGAGACTTGAGCATATCGCAAGCCAGGATGAACAGCGGCACAGCTGACGACGGAATTTGGAGTGAGGCCCAATTCCGTGCGGAAATCGTAACCCGAACCTTATCCGACGCGGCCGCCGATCAACGCCCGTCGCTGGCATCATGAGCGGCGGTCGGGCCGTCCAGACTGTTGCAAATTAGCTGCCGTAAAAGAGCACCTTATTTGCAACTCGCTGATTTAGGGGGTCTGATTCACTCTTGGTGCAAAGTGACGGCGACGACATGCCGTAACCGGCAGAGAACGCGGGACAATCAGCTCTGGTGGGGCTGGACAGCTCAACATCATGACCGACGCAACTGAATATATCGGAACCTCGAGCAATTTCAGGAGGTTCGCTTCCCCCTTATTCCGCAGCGTGCACCAAGAGTGAATCAGACCCCGCCAAGATGGCTCCCGACAGGCCATCCGCTTCAGGGCATGAGCGCTGCGGGGAGCAACCCCGTCAAACGTCGTCGACGATGTGACCGAAGTTTCCTGCGAAAGCGACGTTTCCGCAATTCATACGCCCTCGAATAAAGGGCGAAACAGGAGGGCCATCAGGATCGGCGGGCGGAAGCGGGTCCGGATCTTGGGGGACGTCGCGGGTTCTGCGCGCCAGCCATTTCGGCGATCCTTTTTCTCGCGCTGGCGATGGGCCAGCGGCCCCCGGCGAGAGAAAAAGGATCACCGAAATGGCCTCCAACCGCTCCAAGTCCTCCCCCAAGCGCGAAACCCGCCAGGCCCTGACCTTCGAAATGGCCCTCCAGCTCTGCCCCCACGAGGGCGTCGCGGAAAACGTCGCCACCGCCTTCGGCCTCATCGCCCCCGACTACGACGCGATCCGCGCCGAGCACGCGAGCGCCCTCAAGCGGCTAGCCGAGGCCTTCGAAGGCTCCCTCAACGACAAGGCGACCGAGATGCACTTCCAGCGCATCGTCGGGGCCCTCGTCGGCTCCGCAGTCGGGGCGGGACGCTTCTACTCCACCAAGGTCGGCGAGGCCCGCGCCGCAACCGCCCGGGCCGCCGACGGCGGCGACAACGAACACAGGTCCCCGATCGGCTTCGAAAGCAAGGCGCAGCGGACCCGCGAATTCGCAGCCGACATGGCCATGCAGGCCTACGCCCTCCTCGCCGCCGCCCAGGGCGCGATCGACGCCTACAAGGAGCTGACCGGCGAAGACTGGAAGGCCTACGAAGCCCCGGCCGAAGCCCAGGTCGAGAAGAAGGCCGCCACCGCCCAGATCGGCGCCTTCGGGGGCTGACGCCCCCGGGCGGGGACCGAAAGGTCCCCGCCCCTCTTTCCTCCGGTCGCAGAGCCGCATGCTCTCCTGAAATGGAGCCCTCCGATGTCCGTCAGCTTCACCCTCTTGAAGGCCAACGGCCACAGCTTCGACCCTCTGCCCGGCCACGACGATCGGGAATTCTCCCTCTCGAACGCCAACGCCGCCGACGTCCTCGACGCTCTCGGCATCGAAGACTCCTTCTCCGAACGCCCCTGGCCGATCCAATGCTTCCGAACGTTGCTGATCGTCGCCCGGCGCAAGCGCCTCGGCCATGCCTCTCCCGCCATCCCCGTCACCGAAACGAGGAAGCCGGGGACGATGCTCGTGATCGATTGCGGCCGGCCCGAAGGCTACGTTGAGCGAAAACTCGCAAAGCTCTGCGATCTCGTGAACGAGGGCGTCGAAATCGGCGCAACGCATGTGGGATAGGGCTAAGCCTCGATCATCCGCCCGACGACGGGGATGCTTCGGATGTCGGGCGTCCCCCTTCGGGGTCGCGCTATACTCGCGGCTTGAAAGCCGCTCACGAAGCCCGTGGCCGGTCTTCGCCGGTCTCAAGCAATTGTACGTCAAGAATTGACCTATTGCTACCGTTGCGGACCGCGGGCTCGTACGCGCAGATTGGGTAGGAAAGCGGTCCTTGCCTCTAGGCGCGCAGTCCGCCCTATGCGGAAGTTCGATGAGATGGCTTGACGTAAATTGCTCTATTGGTAGTGCCGGGCGATTGGACGGGGCGTACGCTCCGTAGAGCGTCAGGTTGCATCAATCGCTCTCCTCGTCTTGGCCGTTCTCCAGGTTGAGGCGCAACGTCCTGATGGTGTTGCGAGTGGTTTCGATGTCTTCGATGGCGAGCCCGTCGGACAGTCCGTTGACCCACGGAGCTTGCAGTCTCATTGCCTCGTCGAAGGCGCTTTTTCCCTTTTCCGTCAGCACGACGAGTTGCGCCCGCCGGTGATGCGGATTGGGTGCGAAGGCGACCAACCCTTCGTTACGCAGGTCATTGACGATGCGCTGTACGTTCTGACGGTTGGCGCCCAGGTCGCGCGCAAGCCAAGCGACCGGCTGCGGTCGATCGGAATCGAAGACGGCGCCAAGGACCTGCCAGCGGGCGCTGGTCAGGCCTAGCCCTCCAACTAGCCTGTCTCCCGCCACGACCAATCGGCTGCTGAGCCGAAACAGGTCGAGGATCGCGTCGGTCAACGCCGATCCGGCCGGAGTCCTTTCGACCTCACTCATGAGTCACCATACACCCTCATTGACACTATGATGTCGATACGGTATGTATCCACCATAGCGTATCGACATCATATAACCAAAACGGAGGATTTCGTCATGGCCCTTTTGCGTCCCCTCGACCCTGGGTTTCCCATCGAACGCCAGCTTGAGATCAACGCCTCGCCCGTCGTCCTCGTGAACGTGTTCATACTCGACAAGGCGGATTAGGCGAACTTTCTCGAGGTCTGGAAGGACGATGCCGCTTTCATGAAACGCCAGCCGGGTTTCATCTCCACGCAGCTTCATCGCGCCGTCGGCGAAAATCCAACCTACCTCAACTACGCCGTCTGGGAGTTTGTCGCCGCCTTCCGCGCGGCGTTCACGCACCCGGATTTCCGGGCCAAGCTTTCGGCCTATCCCACGTCCGCCGTCGCAACCCCTCATCTGTTCCAAAAAATCGCTGTGCCGGACATCTGTGTCGCGTCGTGAGGCAAGCCCATGCTTAAGACAATCCATCCCGTTGCCGGCGTGGTCGCGCTCCTGACGATCGCGACCTTCTGGCTGTCGTCCGTTCTCAGCGAACTGTTCGGGTCCACAGCGGCCATCGTTGCCGTCAAGACCTCCATACCTTGGGGCTTCCTGCTGCTGGTCCCGGCCCTCGCGGCGGTCGGCGGATCGGGTTTTGCCCTGGCGCAAGGCGTTCGCGACGGATTGATCGGCGCCAAGCGACGGCGCATGCCGATCATCGCCGCCAACGGCGTTCTTATTCTCATTCCCTCGGCGCTATTCCTTGCGGCAAAGGCGCGTGCAGGGGAACTCGACGCCAGCTTCGACTTCGTGCAGGCACTCGAACTGGCGGCTGGAGCGACAAACATCACGCTCCTTGCCCTCAACCTCCGCGATGGTCTTAAGCTGACCGGCCGCATCGGCCGCCGCGCGTTGTCAGAGTCAAAGGCGGACGCGTAAGCGCATTCGAAACGGGGGCGGACGCATTCAGGAAGCCCGTTTCCCGGAGGGCCGCACCTAGCGCCCTTTTGCCGTACCGGAGCGAACGCAAATGGCAGCAAAAGGTTGGATATGACCCCTTCGCCAAGCCGTCGGCGAATGGCCGCAATTTGCGCAGTGCGGACCGTTAGGACAACCACAACGATAAGTGAATTGGGATTGGCCGTGAATGGCCATGCGACCTTTTGACTCGGTTGTGGGCGATTCCTCGGCGCGGCGCGGCGCGCTAGCAGCGATTGGATGATCGATTGGCGGGCGATTCGGCAACGTTGGGAAGCGGACGGTTCGAAACGGGACGAACGCGGTCGTCGGTTGTTTGCGGCAAGCGAGACGCGCGCCGCCGGATGGGGTGGTCTGGCGGTCGTGTCAAGCGTCACGGGTCTGGCGCGCAGCACCATCGGACGTGGACTGAAGGAGCTCGATGCGCCGCCACTTGCTCCTGGCCGAGTTCGCCGTGAAGGCGGCGGCCCTCGATCATTGACCGAAACGGACGCAACGCTGCTCGATGATCTCAAGCGCCTCGTTGAGCCGGCGACGCTGGGCGACCCGGCCCGCCCGCTGCTGTGGGTATCGAAGAGTCTCGACAAGCTGGCGTCCGCGCTTGTCGCCATGGGCCACTCGATCAGCCCCAACAGCGTGCGCAAGCTGCTCATCGAGATCGGTTTCTCACGGCAGGTCAACCGGAAAGCCGACGAGGGTTCGAGCCACCCCGATCGCAATGCGCAGTTTGAATACATTAACGCCGAAGTCCTTGCGGCTCAGGCGGCTGGCCAGCCCGTCATTTCCGTGGATACGAAGAAAAAGGAACTGGTCGGCAATTACCGCAACGCCGGCGGCGACTGGCGGCCGAAGGGTGATCCCAAACGCGTGAAAGTGCACGACTTCGAGGACAAGAAGCTCGGCAAGGTCGCGCCCTATGGCGTTTATGATATTGCCGCTGATGCGGGTTGGGTCAGCCTCGGCATCACCTGCGACACGGCCGAGTTCGCGGTTGCCTCTATTCGCACTTGGCTCGAAAGGA
The DNA here is from genome assembly GCA_963822215.1 of uncultured Alphaproteobacteria bacterium. Classification (GTDB taxonomy): domain Bacteria; phylum Pseudomonadota; class Alphaproteobacteria; order Rhizobiales; family Beijerinckiaceae; genus Roseiarcus. Next base: position 740,130 of record CAWGGX010000008.1, on the reverse strand, counting down.
TCGGCCAGGCGCGCTATCCGAAGGCAGGCGAGCTGACGATCACGGCAGATTGCGGCGGCTCGAACGGCTCACGTGTGCGGCTTTGGAAAGTGGAGCTGCAGAAGCTCGCGGACGAGACCGGCCTTACGATCAAGGTCCGGCACTATCCACCAGGCACATCGAAATGGAACAAGATCGAGCACCGCCTGTTCTGCCGCATCACGCAGAATTGGCGCGGCCGGCCGCTCACAGACCACGCCACCATCATCGACCTCATCGCGGCGACAAGCACCAAGACAGGGCTCAAAGTCGAGAGCGCCCTCGACACGAGGATCTACGAGAAAGGCATAAGGGTCACCAAGGCCGAGATGGAACACCTCGACATCCGCGGCGATGCGTTCCATCCCGAATGGAACTACTCGGTTGTTCCCCGGCAACCAAAATCGTAGCGTTTATCGTTGCGGTCGTCCTTAGTCGACGTGAAGCGGCCAACTCGGGTCGCCGCGGTGGGGGCCGCAGTCGGGGGATCTCCGCAGTCTGGGATACGCCGAATTTACATTGCCGGCAGCTAGATATCGTGATTGACTCGTTTTAGCGTCGCTCGGCTTCGCGGGCAGCGACGCCAAAAAGTAAATTTCCCGTTGGGAGGAAATCATGATCAGACTTGCTCGCATCAACGTCGCGATGCCCGGAAAGACATTTGAGCTTATGGCGGCGCTGAAGGAGACGGCCGAGGTCGTCCAATCCGTGACCGGAGCCGAGGTATTGACCTTCGCCAGCATGGGGTCTCACGTCGGCGAATTTGTGAGTGTTTCGAATTACGCCAGCCTAGCCGATTTTGAAGAGAAGGTCGCAAAACTTATGGCCAGCGCGAAATACCAGACCGCGGTCAAGAAATTCGAGGGCCTGACTGTGCCCGGCGCCTCGCACGATCATTTCTTGCGCCAGGTCTAGAAAATCCAGAGTTGGACAATAAGGTCGGCCCCGGTTCTCTTTCGAGGACCGGGGCCGACCCCATTCAATTCTAATCTTCAGCGTGCGGGACGATAGCCCTTGGCAACGTGCGCCGCTTTCTTGAGCGCCTCGACGCCTTGAGCCCCGGTCATCAAGGGCGTCGTCTTGCTCGCTTTCAGGGCACCGCCCGCGGCGACCGCGAGAGCGAGCCCGGCCATGCTTTCCTCGCTCGGCATGTCGCAGATCAGAACCGCGTCATACTCGCCAAAGGACAGCCAACCCCCGATGAACTTCCCGCCTACCGCCTCGCATGACGCCCGGCCGACGTTTTCGACCCGGTTTTCCGGATGCTTCATCTGGGCCGCCCAGGACTCGGGCGTATAGGCGAATTGGTACATGTAGAGCGACATTGTCACCTCCCTAGCAACCTGTCGGACTGAGTACTATTGGGACGGCGACTGCGGGTATGGAGGGGTACGCGATGTTCATATGGGCTGGTTTGGCTCTGGACCAGCTGCGGTCGGGCCTGCGTGGGCGTTGCGTGGGCCTCCCGGCCTTGCCCGCCGGAGCATTTCGCGCCGTCAGGCCGGAGCGAGGACGAACATCCGCTTCAAATTCCAGGCCATGGTCACGAGGCTCCACTCGCCGCGCACCTTTTCGAGCCCGCGCAAGGAAAATTGACGGAATCCGAGCGCGGATTTGATGATGCCGAACACCGGCTCCGGGGTCTGCTTGCGCAAGGCGTAGAGCGCTCGGCCCTCGGACGTCTTCAACCGATGCGCCATCGCCTCGACCGGCGTCGGGTCGTCCGGCGCGGCCGGGGCCTTCTGGAAGCGCTCGCTCAGCGGCGGGTGATGGGGCTGGCGGCCCATCGCGATCATCGGCTCGACGCTGGCTTTTTCGCAGGCGGCCACGGCGCCCGCGCTGAAATAACCGGTATCGGCCAGCAGATGGTCGACCTTGCCGAGGCCTTCGGGCAACGCGCCGATCTTCTCCAGCATCGGTTCGACCTGGTTCTTGTCGTTGGGCGCCTGAACCACATCGACGGCCACGACCAGAAGACTTCCCGCTGCGACCGCGGCTTGCGCATTGTAGCACTGATCGAAGCCGCCGCCCGCCACCGGCATGATGCGCGACTCCGCGTCCGTCAGGTTGACCTGATCGGTCGGCAGCGGCCCTTCGGTCGGCGGCGCCGGCGGCTTGCCCCCGGGCTTCTTGCCCGTCGCCGCGATCTTCGCCTCGCGTGCCGCCACTTTGGCTTCGTGCTCGGCCATCTCGCGCGCATGCCGTTCCTTGGCCCGCGCCTCCATGGTCGCGCGCGCCTCGGCGATCTTGCGCAGGCGCTCCTCGCGCCGCGCCAGTTCGTCGGGGATCGACATCCCATCGGGAATATCAGCCTTGTCCGCAGCCTCCGCCTTGGCCATGAGATCGGCGACCTCGGCCTTCAGTTGCGCCTCCCCCCGGGCTCTTCGACCCGGGGGTTGCCGGCATGCTCGTAGGAAAGCGCGCTGTGCCGGCTGGCGTTGGCGTGGATCTTCGTCCCGTCCAGTCCGATCGTGCCCATCTTCAGAACGCCCATCTCGCGCGCCAACTGAAGAACCTCGACGAACAGCTTCTCGATCTCCTTCAAGAACCGCCGCCGAAACGTGGCAATCGTGTCGTGGTCGGGATGATCGTTGGCCGCGATGAACCGAAACGCCACCGAGTTGTAGGTCGCCCGCTCGAGCTTCCGGCTCGAAAACACCCCCGTCGCGTAGCCGTAAACCAACAGGCCCAGCAACATCCGGGGATGATACGAAGCCGACCCCGAGCCTCGATACGCCCCGCTCATCCGGCCAAGGTCGAGACCGTCGATCACTTCGACGACGAACCGCGCCAAATGCTTCTCCGGAAGCCACTCGTCCACTGAAGGCGGCAGCAGATACCCAGTTTGCCGATCAATCGTCCGGAAATTGTCCATGCGCGTCGGTTTAATACCCGAGAATCAACACCATGATTCTACCCCCACCAACCACGTTTGTCCCGACCACCAAACCGAAGGTGCGTTAAGTCCGACAGGCTGCTAGGTTACGCGTCGCGCGCCCGGCTCTCGATTGGGCCAGTGCGGTCGCAGATTTCGGCGATTAAGCGCGTCAAATCAGACTGCGACTTGCGCATGTCTTTTGCAAGACGAGGGTCACCGCCGCAGTCTGGCGACGCGACGCCCGGAGTTGACGTACACCGGACATCCAGATCGCTGGCGGACGTCGAGGAGTAGCACCGTCCAACGGTCGCCGCGCAACCGCAAGATTCCGCCCGACGCGTGCATTCATGGGAGGCCCACGAGACCGACGCGAAGGGGAAACGGTCGCAATTGCGGCTGCGATGCAGACGTTCCCATAAACACCCGCGCTTGAACCTCGCATAGTCATCGTTCTAAGAAGAAATGCCCTGCCGACGAGGCGTCCTCATGAAACGCACTCTCCTTGGGACGCTTGCCGCCGTGGCGGCCGCAGTCGCCCTTTCCGCTTTTGGTTTCGCCACCACCGCCGCGGCACAGGACGATAAACAGCCCACGCACGCCGAGCTCGTGCAGCGCTGGGCGGAGGCGGCTATCAACGGCCAGCTCAAGAGCATGAAGACTAGTCTTCGGCTGAGCGCCGACCAGGAAAAGCTTTGGGACCCGTTTGAATCCGCGGTCAAGGACGGGGAAAACGCGCGCCTTCTCGCCCTGCAAAGGGAGCAAGGCGATAACTTGTCGCCGATGGACCGCTTGACTGCGAAGGCGGACCGCATCGCGGAGAGCAGGGCAAATCTCGAGAGGATCGTCGAGGCCGCCAAGCCGTTGTACGCGAGCCTCGGAGATGAACAGAAACACAAGTTCATCACGCTTGGGCGCATGCTGGTGCCTGAGCGCGGGAGCTTTGCGAAGGAGATGAGGCGTCTTCGTTGAGGGGAGGAGCGATCAGCAACGCCTAGTCTTAGTCTAGCCGTTCGATTCGAGGCGCGAAGGCTCCGTCAAAATAGCGGCCGGCGCCATTTGCGGCTTGATCGGGCCCAACGGCGCCGGCAAGACGACGCTCTTCAACTGTATCTCGCGCCTTTACGATCCCGGCGCCGGGTCGATCGTGTTCGACGGCCGCCCGCTCCCGAGCTTCGTCAGACACGAGCCCCCTCCGTCGGCATCGTCCGAGACTGCTTCAAGCGGCCGGCCCTGATTTAACAAGCGTCATCTGGCGCACCAACTGCGGCTTGCGATCCCCATCGCTCTCGACATGCAGACCCTCCGCGACCGCCCGCTCTGCAGCAGTTACGATTGTCTCTCGATCCGCATTTGTTGGGGTATGTGCGAGCGATCCGTCATCGACGTCCGGCGGACCGCCGTTTGCCGGAAGACCGCGAAACTGATTGAGCCTCGCCGCCGCCGACTCTTCGAGCTCCATGCCGCGAGCCGATACTTTCTCCATGAACGATGCCAGTGCCGCCTCACTGCGATTAGCGTAGGCGTCCATTGCCTTTGCCAGCTCTTCCGCTGTGGCCGTGAGCTCGTTATGGAATGCCTCGCGGAGCTTATTCAGATCGCTTACGTAGTTTTGGAACAAATCCTGCATCGGATTTTCCTCATCGTTTTCGCTGCCCGGCCCCCAAAGCACAGCGCATTACCGCCTTCTCTGAACTGTTGCTTCTCAAGTCGAGGCTATGAAAGCCCTAAGAGATTGTCAAAACTCTTCCGCTGACGACGACATTGGGGTGCGCGCTCCCGATAGGGTGATCCACCCCCAATGAATTGGAGACACTGAGGTATGTTTTTAGCGTGCTCCATCCGATGGATGCAGGTTCTTCAGACGTGTTACGGAGACTTCTTATACGAGTGCCGCGTGCGGACGACGGGTCACGAAGCTGTACGGCGCCGCGCGCGACCTCGAACGAGACGTCCTGGAGCGCGGTCACGCTGCCGAACCGGATCTTGGCCCGTTGACCGCCAGCAGGACCAAGGCAGGAGGCATGAGTCCGCACGCCCACGGCGCGGGTTTAGAACTGGGTCATTGGCTGCGATGACGTTGGGTCGCAGGCCCGTTTTGATGCGTTCCCGCCGCCGCTTGGAAACGACCGCAATTAGCGCGAAGCGGCCAGACCATCTGTCGATGGTTGAGAGTTGTTAAACCCCGGCTCCAGCGCTCCGCCAATCATTTGCGACGCTTCATTGCCACGAATCCGACCCGCTCCAAACGCTCGACAAGCCGCTCGGCGACGATCTTCACCAATGAACTCGTCGGCGTTGTCGATGCGCTTGAGGGCTTTGCCCTCGCGCCGAAGCGCGACATAGTCCCCCGCATGTGCAACCTCTACAGTGTCACCAAGGGCCAATCGGCCATTCGTGATCTCTTCGCGGTCAAGCACGATCGCGCCGGCAACCTTCCGCCACTGCCGGCAATCTTCCCGGATCAGATGGCGCCGATCGTCCGCATCGGCGCGGACGGCGAGCGCGAACTTGTCATGGCCCGTTGGGGCATGCCTGGCCCTCCGCAGTTTGGCGGCCAGCCGGTGACCAACATCCGGAACGTGAAGAGTCCGCACTGGCGGAGATGGCTCGGCAAGGGAAGCCGCTGCAGCGTGCAGGCGACGTCGTTCTGCGAATACAAGGACACAAAGCCGCACAAGACGCCAATATGGTTCGCCCTGGCGGAGGATAGGCCGCTTTTCGCCTTCGCCGGCCTATGGACGCCCTGGCGCGGCGTCCGGGGCCCCAAGAGCGCGCCGGTCGACGGCGAGCATGAATTGTTCGGCTTTCTGACGCCAGAGCCGAATGGGATTGTGGCGCCGATTCACCCCAAGGCCATGCCGGTCATTCTGACGACGGCGGCCGAGGTCGACCTTTGGCTTTGGGCCAAGACTCCCGATGCGCTCGAGCTGCAACGGCCACTGCCGGATGACGCTCTACGGAACGTGTCGAGGGGTGAGAGGTCGGACGGGGCGCCCATGACCGCCTGAAGGCCTGGCGCCTATTTCTTCTCCCTGATTAGCCGCTGCAGCTCCTCGAGCGCGTCGACGTCGGCGGCCGGTCGCGCAGGCTTCTGTCTGCCGGGTTTGCCACGGTCCCTGAAATCGGCGTCCATCGCCATGCGCGTCGCGGTGTCGACGCCGACTCGCTTGCCCGTCATCCGCGCCACGATGAGCGCGACCCGCCCCCAATGCTCTGGCGCGCGACCGGCGTGGGTTGTGCCGTCGGGCAGGATCACGTCACGCTCGCGCCAGCGGGCCTCGGCATAGGCATCGGCGCCATGTCCGCGGACAAGGGCCTCCGCATCGGCTTGCGCTAGCCGGCGGGCTTCCTGGCGGCGTCGGAACCATTGCAGCATCATGGGCCCTCCTGACCGCGACCAACTCGGCGCCGCTGAGCCGGCGGCTTCGCCCTATAGAAGACCCAGCCGGGTGACGTGACCATGTCGTGATCAACGACGAAATCCAGCTTTTCGAGGAGTCGAACGATCGGAAGGTTCTCGAGCCTCACCCGGCCTTGTGCTGTTGCCCGATATCTCTTCCACACGCGCGCCTTCGCATCTTCGACCAAGGCCTGCGCGACCCCGCACTTTCGGTGCACAGGGGAGGTAACGAGGTAGAAGATCTCGAGCACCGACATAACCATAACGCCTGCTGCTTGCTCATTGCGTTGAAAAATCCAGACCCTCCGGTAACGGCACTCGTCTCGAACCCAATTCTTGTGCGCATCGTCGGCAAAGTTTGGGGCCAGTGGGATTTCCTCGCGCGCTGCCAGCAGCACGGCGTGGACGATTTCAGCATCCCTTACCCTGGCGCGACGGATCATTGAGTCAATCTCTCCGACCAAAGCGAATGATTTTCGTTAGTAGACCTTGAGTAGATTCATTAACTACCCATCAGGTGCAACCTCTACAGAGTGACCAAAGGCCAGTCGGCCGTCCGGGATCTCTTCGCCGTCAAAGGCGTGCCCAACGTGCGACCAAGTGCGCAAGTGACATGGGTCGGGTGCAGGTCTAGCCGTCCCCGAATGCTTGAGGACTGGGAGGTTCCCGATGCATGCATATGCTTTTGCTTCAGCCGACGCCGCAGTTCAACCTTCGCGCCAATCCCTCGAGGGCATGATCGCAATCCTCGAGCACGAACGCGATCAATTGATCCCCTTGGTGGTCGAAGGGCCGCCCCATCTCCTCTCGCTGCGATCGCGCCAACTGAAATCAATTGAGCGTCAGCTTGTCGCCGCACAGGCCGAGCAAGCAGAATTGCTGGAACTGCATCAATAGTAGACGCGTTCCGCGCCTCGGCGGCTGGACTCCGCCTGAGCCTTGGAGATGGAAAGTCCGCAGCGCCCATAGTTGTCGAGTACGCGCGCCGCCAGGGCGCCATGCGGCCAGCCTCGTTCGACGACAAGCTGGCACGCGATCGCAGGGCTCTCCGCTTCCGTGTGCGTCATACGGACGATGGTTTTCGCGTCGTCAAGAAACTCGATCTGGTACTGCATCTTCAGCGCTCCCAAGACCGCGCTCACGAAGCTTCCCTGACTGCCGATATACGACGCGACATAGTATCTGCCGTTAACTTCCCGGGAGCGGGTCGGACTGGTATTGAGGAAAGTACATAGACGGCGACCACTTCACAACGCGACAATTCGGCGCATGGACCGCCCAATACAACTATCGTAAGGGAGCCTTCATGGGAAGAACGCTGCGGGAGGACGGGTACAGGCAAAGGCCTATAGGCCCCTGTGCTTGGCGCAGGCTTAGCATTCGTCGATTGGTTCCCGCCCCACGTCGCTAAAGCCTGCGCCAGTTAACCGCATTCGACAGAGAGTGCGGCTCAAAACAACACGTCATCGCGGCGGTGACGGCCCGGGAGGGATGATAGATGACCCAGCAGGAACCACAGGAATACGATGCTCTATGGGCCTGGTTCAAAGCACTCGACGCTGCGACCGATGCGGCTCACGCGAGTATCCATGCCAGGCCTGCGTCAAATCGGGCTGAGGGCGCGGGGTCCGCAGCGCATAGCATGCGCCCGCGAGTTGGCGAGAAACAGAAAGCGGTTCGCGGCGAATGGGCCGCGGCCTGTTTGTGACGAGTTAGCAGATGCTTTCGTTTCTGGAACGGGGGCGTCAAAGGGCGAGATGGATCGAAGCGGAGGCGGAATCGCTGATCCAACATCTCGGGCCCGGCGCGTTCGATGCAGCCCGCAGGATGGAGATCGACGCCAACGACTTCCCTTCAGTGCGGTATTGGCGATCAATCAGGAAGGCTTTGTCAGAGTAACGGCAGGTCGTCAGGGCATGGCGCAACACGCCCAACCTCAAGCGACATTCAAGCCGGGAGGGCGCGCCACTCGGCCAATGTAGCAGAGCGTCTCTGCTTATAGACTTGGCGGGTGATCAGATGGCGCTCCTGATTGAAATGGTTGTGGACCTGGGCGTGAACTGAGCTGAATTTCTGTAACGTCTTCACGCTTCGAAAGCGCAGCATGGCGCGCTCTCGTCGTCGAAACGGCTGATGCGAATTCTCCGCGCGATTGTTGAGCCGGCGACCGACCTCCTGGCGATCGGCGTTGCGAAGCCCGTCGGTAACGATCTTACGCGGTCGGCCGTATTTCTTCATGATCCTCTTGAGAAGCTTCAGCGCCGCCGCCTTGTCTCGCTTCGCAGTGACCACCGATTCCAAGACCTCGCCTTCATGGTCGACGGCGCGCCAGAGATAGCAGAGCTTTCCGTTGACCTTCACAAACACCTCGTCCAAGTGCCAACGCCACTGAGGATAGCCGCGCATGTGCGCTACGCGCCTCTTTCGGATCTCGGCGGCAAACATCGGACCAAACCGGCTCCACCAAAATCGGGCCGTCTCATGGCTGATGTCGATCCCGCGCTCGGCCAAGAGATCTTCGACGTTGCGTAGCGACAGCGGGTATCTCACGTACATCATCACGACAAGACGGATGACCTCCGGCGAGCTGTTAAAATATCGGAACGGATTGCTCATGAGCCAAGCCTACCACGGTCAGAGGCGCCCCCTTGCATTTGGTCTGACAGAGCCGGCTGGCGTCGAACCGGTGATCGCGATGGGCCGACAGCCGCATCACCCGCCGTTGAGCGAACGGTTCGAGAAGGCGCCCGAGGCGCCGAAGGACCCGACGCCCGTCGAGGCGATGGCGCATCGGCTAAGACGCCAGCGGGCCGAGCGCTCTACGCCTTGCGCAAACAGACGCCCGAACCGGTATTCGGCATCATCAAATCCGCGCTCGGATTCCGTCAATTCTCGCTGCGCGGGCTCGAAAACGTGCGCGGCGAGTGGAGCATCGTGACCACGGCCTGGATTTTGAAGCGGATGTTCGTCCTCAACCCTGCCTGTTGAGGGCGGGGGCGCCACCCGGCGCGCAGGCGATCCAATCCATCGCCATCCAACAGGGTCAATCGGAACGCCCACGAAGTCCGACCGGGCGTTCACTGCCGCCGCAAAGCGAAAAATCCGTTCGACCACCAATCGCAAAAGTCAGTCCGACAGGCTGCTAGCCTAGCGGTAGCCGATATCGCCGCGCACCTTGCCGCGGAAGACCCAGTAGGACCAGCTCGAATAGAAGAGGATGGTCGGCAAGAGAACGAGCGTGCCGACCAGCAGGAAGGCCTGGGTGCTCTCCGAGGCGGCGGCCTGGTCGAGGGTAAAATGGCGCGGCACGATCATCGGCCAGAGGCTGATGGCGATGCCGAGATAGGGGCAGAAGGCCCATCTGTGTAAAAGCGCACGGTAGCGTATTGCACGCAATGTTGAGTGTGAGCACGAAGGCCGCCATCCATTCCGGTTCACCGGAGGGCGTTTTCGGCCACTGTATGTATTGCACGCAAAGTCATCTCCCACGTTAGACCCCACGTTTATTGCGTGCAACACGTCACTCGAAGTCGCCATATCACGTACAATCCTCATTGCACGCCATTATTGCACGCAACAAACCGGCCCCGCGCGGCCCTGAGCAGCCAAAAATGCCGAAATCAACTCCCAAAACCCGAAATTGGCCCTCCTTAGCGTGCGCTTTTACACGGATGGGCCTTCAGCCCCATATAGAGGGACATGGGATATTCCTCGACGAATATAAGAATATGCGTCAATGGATATGCGGATTTGGCGGTCGAACGCAAGAAAGGCGATGCGAGAAGGCCGACACTGGGGCAATTCCCAAGAAACTGGCACTGAGCCCGGTCTCGCGCTCGAAAATCGGCGCGAGTTGGTCGCAGGTGACGCCGGAGTGCTCGCCCTGCGCCGTCACAGCCCACAGACCTTCCGCCCGATCCGGACCACGACGAGATCGAGGCGGTGTGGGAGCGGCGCAGCGTGCCTATGGGATGTACGTGTGGCCGGAATCTACGGGATAGGGGTGGCTGTCCTAGCCGCCGCGCTGCCCGGGGACATGGCCTCCGCCGCAGACGTCCGGTGCCGACGTAGAGCGGTCTTCGGAGATAGCGGCCTTGAAGGCCTCAATTGGGCGGATAGTGACCGTTCATCGAATGTCGGGAAACGGGCGGACTTGGAGCCTTCCTCGACGGTCCTTGTTAGGCGTGGTGTCCACGCCGGACTGGACGGAGTTCACCGCGCGGCAGCCGTTCCTGACGCCTCCATCGAGCGCGTCCGGCCGGTATGGAACCCCAACCCGCTTGAGAAAATCGCTAATGCCGGCCATGCTGGCCATCCCCGGAGGCGGCATCCGGCGAATGTTGGTGAAAACGACATCGATCCCTTTTTGTTGTAAGAGAGGGCCAATTTGAAAACGGTTATCCGCCGGGATTTGTCGGCCCAAACTGTCGGCATCGTAATAACGTTGATTATTTTGGCAGTTGTTCTTACTCTGCTGAGATCTGAAGCGGGACGGCTATTCGACAAAATAAGAACGACGCCAGTCAGTGAACAGGTGGTTGTCGGACTACGAATGGCGCTTGTTTCGCTAGGTGGCGCAACTATTGGAGCAACAGCGATTGGTGTGACGCTAACTACGTTTTTCTTCTCTCAAAATCTGCCACGACTTCACTTTAGAACCTCGACGACACTTTATCGCGACATGAGAATAATTGTCTTCGCGGCAGCTACTATCAGCTTGGCCCTAGGTGATTATTTCCTGGCGACAATCGTCACACACCGAAACGTTTACTCAGTTGCCTTCATTGGAAGCATACTTGGAATTTCCTTCGGACTCGTCATTGTGTCGTTTTATAAATCCATTATAGGCTTACTTGATCTCCAAGTAGTGATACGCCAAATTTCTTCCAACTACAAACTTTCCGAGAGCTCTTTGCGCGAGAAGTTTGACAAATTCATTTCCACACTGAAAGATCGAGTAGAGCAGGTCGACACCACGGAGGTCTTCGAAATTGGCCATAGGGAGGAACCCACGATCTTAAATCACGTTGAAGAATATAAGACTCTTACCGATCGATACGTGGAAGAGTTGACGCAAATCGCGCTAACCTTGGTAAAGCAAGGTGATTACACCGCTGCAGCCTTTGGTTGTGATGAAATAGCCAATTTATGCGCAAACGCGATAGCCTATGTTGATTTTATGTTCGTTCAATTCGAACAGACCGTCAAAATAAAATGGAGCACGAGAGGGCACTTTTCAGAAGTCTTTACGAGACTGCTACAGCTTGGGCGACTTTCCGCCATCAATGCGGATGTAAGCCTACATAAAATCGTTTTATCGATGTACTGTAAGATAGCTCAATCTGTTGCTCCTGGCGCAGTTCTCGCTGGTCATAATGTACACATTTCGCCTGGAAATGTTGTTGACGCAGTCGAACCTTTATACGCGATCCGTGAGATCGCTCTGACCGCATCTCGGCATGAGTTTTATCAGTCGCCTGTTACTTGCTTGTATGAAATGTCGAATATACCGCAGGCGTGGCGTGCCAATCGCGAGCTATTTATTTCGTGCTTTGCTGACGTCACCAGAGATATTGTGCGGGGAGTCTTGGACGATAAGTACGCTGATCGGGCAGCAGAGATGGCAACGATGTCTGTGCCTTCTTTGACGAGACTGCTCGTAGAGTGCAATCCCATTTACGGTGTTCGCGAAGAAATGTTCAAGATTGTTGAGCATATTATTAACCGTGTGTACGCCAGGCATCCGATAGGTGAATCTGAGTTGAGTTCCGTTAATCTCGACTCTGTGATTGGGGACAAGATCATCAGCCCACGAGGTGGTGAGACCATTTTTTCTGTCGTTAGGGAAAGTTGCTTAAGTAGCAATTTAGTGAAACCGGTCTTGTATCGGGATAAAATCAAGCAGTTAATATGCCTCATAGGTACGTATTTGGATTGGTCGGCGTAGCATGTTCGGTCAGTAAATTGGCGGGCGCAGGCCAAATTGTCGAAACTAGCTGGCAGTGTTTTAGTTTGGCGTTGGAATTCTCTTCCAAATTAACGACCGACGGTTTACCCGAAGGAGATGAAGACAACCTGGCATTGCGGGCAACGGTTAAAAAGAAATTGGGCTCGTTTTCCAATGATTTTGGAGAATTGCTGAGGAAACAGAATATTGCGTGGTTGATGTTACTTTGGCAAATCGAAAAACTGGCGATTGACGCGGGAAGGCAGCGTGACAGTGATATCGTTGCGCTGTGTGTCAAGACTTGCTTTGACCAAGTTGAGGAGTCCTTGGCATGGAGGTCCAATATAGCTGGTGCCCTTCTCTACCTAGGGGTAATAATAGGCGCGCTGGACGAATCCGACGAAAGTATGACCGCATTCAAAGTGTGGGTTTATGCTGGGTCCTGGAAGAAAATACGTGACACTGAACCGGACGAAGCAAATTCAGTTCGAGGCGCACTGGACTTTACGGACGAAGAATCATTTTTGGCGAAAAACAAAGACAGCGTGACGATCGACAAGAGGAGGCTTGTGGACCTAGCGACATTCGATCGCGTGCGTGAGTTCCGGGATGCGGCTGTTGGAGTTCTAAATCTTGCTGATTAGTATTAGTCGGAGCAGAGCGGCATTACGGTGGGGGCAGGGTGGACGGACTGGCACTGGTCCAGCGTTCCCGAGCATCTGGCCGGGCCCGACGACGACTTTGTGAGCGCTTCGCCGATCAGTCGAGACGGAGCCGTCGACTGAGGCGCTATCGGCGCTGCGCGCCGCCGAGACGATCGAGCAGCCGGCTCGGCTCCGCGGCGTTCCTTAACCGCCTCGCCGCCCTCACTGGCCGCGATCCGCGTCCGAAGCGGCGCGGCCCGAAGCGAGCGTTGGGGATTGACTAAAAGTGTCACCGCCCCGTGTGATACCAATTGGTGACTCTGTTCGCCCAATCGGCGCATATTGGGACCGATCAGAATCGATTGGGGCCTCAATGAGCAAGGACCATTACAGGGTCGGCGACCGCTACCGGCTTTGCCGAATCATCCGTTTATCGAAACCTTCTGGGCTGAGGACTTTCCAATCCATAACGGATCGAAAGTTGTCTGGCGAGATTATACGATCGTCGTCGAGGACAACTACGCGCTTTATTCGCGACCTCCTGGCGAGCTAATGCGGCAAGCACGGCGCGCCGGTCTTTTGCCTGGTGCCAGGCACTCAGCCCAGTTCATTACATTCTCGTCCCCAACCGCGAGGAGGCGCTCGGGCGAGCCCCTCTGGAAAGGCCGCTCTTTGGCGTTTTGCGTCCGTACGGGACCAACCGGGAACGCGCGCTTGGGGTCGATTCTGCCTGTTCGCCAAGCCGTCCAGGAAGAGCCGCTTCTTGCGCAAAGAAGTCGTACCGCGTTGTATCCGAACGGAGGTCAAACTCGCTTGGCGGTCGGAGCAACCGGCTCTCGTCATCCTTCGAAGCCGCGTCCGAGCGTCGCCGCTCCGACGCCTGCCGGTCGCTTCATTACGACAAACCCAGCTCGTTCAAGATGGTCCACAAGTCGGGCGGCGACGATCTCGGCCATGATCTCGTCCGCGTTGTGGACGCGCTTGCGGCCCTGATATCGCAATGCGAAGGCGAGGGCGGCGGCAAGGTCGGCCGGGTCGGCAGGCGTGAGGGGTTCGGACGCGTCGAGCATGCTACAGGGTAGCGCAGCGCCTGGAACAAGACAAGAACGGATCGCCCGACCCGGCGTGCGCGGTTGATCGTCGGGCCGTTTCGTGTTACGAGTACGTCCTTGTAAGCGATTGATATGGTTCCATAATGTTGATTATGCGAATCGTGTCTGTGGGACGCGGAAGCTCGGAAATCGATTACGCCACGAGCATCCTGTCGTACTCCGCAGGTCGCGCATTTTAGATACGGTTCCATTGTGCGCCAGCGAAGTTCCCGCACTCGTCGCAGCAGTCGCGATTGCATCACTGAAGGTGAACGTTCTCACGTCAAGAGGAGGATCGTTGGCGCTTGGAAAACCGCGGCGCAGTGGAACGTTCATCCAGCCGCTGTGGTCAAGGTAGGAGATGGCGAACTCCCGGACATGTCGTCGAGGATGGAGGTTGCCTTGAACGAATCCTGCGGCTCGGGGCGGCGAAGGTGAGCCCTCAACGTATGTCACGAGTGCCGGGCCGAATTGCAGAGGTCGGGCGACACAGCGATCACAAATTGTTCATCAGCGAACGGGAGGCGGCGCCTTCCCTGTGCATTCGATGGCAATCTCGCCGTGCCGACTGTGTAGCCTGAACGACCGCGTCAATCCGACCCTCGCGTCCGGTGCACCAACGATCATGTGTTCGTCGCTGGTTGCCAACAAACGGCGAGATCGAGCAGCCGGAGAGCGGCACGCGGGAAAGCGCATTTAAGAGTCCAGCTCCGCCGTCAGGCGAATGCTTCCGCTCAGCGATTCGCCGGGAGCCAGCCGGCGCAAACCGGCGCCATCCGGGAGATTGTGGGCATTGGCGCTGTGGCTCATCGGCTCGAAAGCAAAGTGCTCGAAGTTGTAACCGGCATCGAAATTCGGGTCGGAGACAAATAGGAAATAACGCCCAAACAGCGCGTCCGCGTCGAGCTTCAGCCGAACTCCTCGGTCAGGCCACACGATCTCGCAGGTCCCGTTCCAGCCTTCGAACCCGTGGTTCACCCATCGCCGCGGCAACTCCCGCGCCGTTCTAAAATCAAGATCAGTCGGCACGGCGACCCTCTCTGTCGGCAGCCAATCGGCGCCCTCAAGCCACAGCGCATAGGCGGACGCCTGCAGTGTCGTGCCGACGGTCAGGGGAAAATAGGGATGCCAACCAAGACCGAACGGCAGCGCCGTCGCGCCCCGATTCACAACCTGGAGAGTGAGCGTTAGGGTCGACCCGTCGAGGGCGAGAGTTTGCGCCGCGTCGTAACTGTACGGTCTTCGGGCGCCATCGTTACGCATGACGAGGTGCGCTCGGTTGGGCGCGCGCTCGGCCACGCTCCATTCGGTCGTCCAGCCGTCGCCATGCAGGTAATGCTGGTCCCAGTCCGTGTTCGGCACGAGCGTATATGCGACGCCTTCAAATTCGAAGCGGTTGTCCCGTACTCTGTTGCCGAATGGCACGAGCGGGAAGCACGCGGACTGCCCTGCATGTCCGGCGACGTTGGCGCCCGCCGCACGCATCAGCGACACTTCGGCGACCTTGCCCTTGGCGAAGAAGCGCCAGATCGCCGCCCCGTCGGTGCTGAAATGCAGGCCGAGCTTTTCATTCTCCAGAGTGAATATGCTCACGGCGTCCGTCCCCTTCCTATGCTGGGCTTTTCGCCACGACCAACGCCGGTGCTTCGACAGGCGAGCATGATAGCGCAGTCACGCGCGGCCGATCTCAACGAGCAGATCGACCGCGGCGGCGTGGTTGGGGTCTTCCCGAAGCACCAACTCCAGCAGGTCGCGAGCCCGAAAAATGTCGCCAAGCGCCAGACTTACCTGCGCAAGCATGAAGTGAGCACTACGCTGCTGCGTTTTCTGGAGATCTTCCTCGAACAACAACAAGCTTGGCAAAGACGTGGCGAAATAGTCAATCTTTGCGGTCGTGACGAGGAGAGCCTCGGCGTACGCACTGAGGCCTTTGATCAACGCAGCGGCCTCCTGATTCCGCTCGAGGCACTCGAGAGCCCGCATCGAGTAGTAAGTCATTTCCGAATAGGCGCGGACGCGCATGCTCTGGAAGTCGCCGCGGAATTCGCCTGCCAGCGCCCAGTGACGCCGTGCAGCGTCTTCGTCCTTGGCCGCGGCGCAGGCGCAGCCGAGCCAGTAGTGGACGTCGCTTTGGTTCGCGAGCAGGTGCTTGGCCTCGCCCAACGTTTCAGGGATATCGATCGCCGCTTCAAAATGCCGGCGCGCTTCTGCGACCCGGCCAGCGGCCAACTCTCTACGTCCGAGCGCAAGCCGGGTTCGGACATATTGTCCAAGCGCCATCCCCTCTCCGCCCTCCCAGGGCTGAAACCGGCGGCGGGTCAAAACCTCCAGAGCCTCATCGTGAGCGCCGATTTGGTTCAAGAGCGCGCAAAACTCGACGGAGAGATCGTCGCGCTGATCGACGAGGTTTCGATACTTGCGCAACTCCGCCAACCGATCGGCAGGAAAGCGGCCGATGCGTTTCCACAGCTGATCGCGTTCGTAGAGCAGTCGCGCGTCGCCCGGCTCGGCTGCGAACGCTCGTTCGTAGCAGTTCGCTGCCTCGACCGGATCATTGCGCACGTTAAAAGCGCCGATGCCGAGATTGCGCCAGACGATCGAAGAAGTCGGATCAAGCCCAACCGACGTCTGCCAGCAGGCAAGAGCCTCATCGTAACGTTGGCGGTCATAGAGAAGATTGCCTAGATAGTACTGCGCCTTCGGATCGGCTGGATCGGCGGCGATGGCTCCCTGCAAAATTGCGATCTCTTCGAGACGCGCCGGAAAACAATAGTCTGGACTCGCGGCGCGCGCCCGCTTGCCATGGATGCCCGCCGTCGACTCGTCGCCCATGTGTCTGGCGAAGTGCGCCACGTAATAATGAATCAGCGGCGCAGCGCCGGAAAGGGGCTCGGCGACGACGCCTTCCAGCGCCTTCAAGGCCTCGCCATAAAAGCCGGCCCGCGTGAAATCCAGGGCGAGGTCGAGACGATTCTGGGCTCCGCTCGCAAGGGCGTCGCCACTGAGATATCGGGCCCAATCATCGAGCGGATCCAGCGCCAGCGTCTCGCGCAGCAGGGTCGAGGCGGCCTCATCCTGGCCGAGACGCCGGAGCACGATCGCCTTGAGGTCGCGAGCGCGAAGGTTGTCCGAGCCTCGGCGCAGGCTGATGTCGAGGTGGTCTAGCGCATTCGTCCAATCGCCTCGGCCGCAGTCGATCTCGGCCAAAGCGTGAAAGCCGGGTCCGCTCCAGGCCGCGTTCCAGGTCGCTTTGTAGAAAGCCGCGTAAGCTTCGTCGTCGCGTCCAAAGAAACGCAAGGTCAGGCCGAGATTATAGAGAGCCTCGCCGTCATAAGGGTTGGGATTGCGTCTGAGCAGACGCTGCAGCGCGCAGCGAAAATGCGACTCCGCCCGAGCGAATTCGCCGCGTCGGAGGCGCCATAGACCCATCGCATTGTTGCAGCGGCTGTCGAGCGGATCGCGCCGGATAGCCTCGCGCCAGTACTCGTCCGGAGCGCGCGTTGCGTGGCGATACTGCTCGATGTGCAGCCCGGTGATGTAAAGCTCATCGACGCTCCCGATGTCGGCCGGCTCGGGCGGTTCGGTCGCGGGCTCGGGCGTTGCGACGCCGGGCCGTTCCGGCCAATAGGCGATCACCTCCATTCCCGTCGCGTCGCAGACGCGAAGACGCAGGTCCGCGATTGCGACCCCTGCGGGCAGCGCGAGCGTCTGGGTGAAGGGCATGTCCGGGCGGAGCGATCGTTTCCACCGTCCGAGACCGCCTTCGTCCGTTTCGAGAATGATAGCGGCGTCAGCAAGAGGTGTAGGCACGGCGACGCCGATTCGAATTGCGTCTGCGCCGACCGATAGGTGCAGTGCGGCGGTGAAGTTGGCCTGTTGCACCGTGCCGATTGCTCGGATCGGATACCAGTACTGCGTAAATTCCTTGGTCTCTCCCGGCGCCAGGAACGAGAAGTCAGGCTGATTGTCGGTGTATGCGCCGGCCATCAGTTCGATGTACGGGCGATACACGCCCTGCTCGTCCGGTTCGGTCAGATTGCGATCCCACGCGTAGCCGAAGGCGTGGTTGCCCCACGTCCACTGCTTCTTGCCCGGAGCAATGTGATGATTGGCGACATGAACGACTCCAGCCGCCGCCTTGTGGTCGTAGCCACCGAAGAAATCGCCCTTCGTCCCCAGACACATGTAACTCGTCGGCGCCGGAATGTTGGCGTACCAGGAAAGGTCATTCGCAGGGTAATTCCCCGGCGGAACGAAGTGGGCGGGTCGCTCGTGCTGCGGCACGCCTTCCAGGCCGCGCTTGGCATAGTCCACGCCGTAGTAGCTGCCCTGACACAACGGAAAAGCGCTGATGGCGCGCTTCGCGTGATCGGCGACATAGCCGACGTCAGTCGGAAAGAAGCTCTGATATTGCTCGTGAACGGCTACCGCGACATTCGCCCACCAGAGAAAGGTCTGCACAAGGGGCGTACGATTGTAGAGCCGAACCTTCAGCTCGATCGCGGCTGATCCCGGGCGCAGGCAGACGCCATGCATGCCCTTCATCCGGTTCTTCGGCTCGTGCTCGCTGAGCCACACGGTGCAACTGCCGTCAGGCTCGTTCTCGATGGCAAAGTCGACTGGCATGAATGTGCTCGGTCGATGGTGCTGCGGCCAGTTGAACTCGATGCCGCCGCTAATCCAGGGGCCGGCCAGTCCGACAAGCGCCGGCTTGATGACATCCTGGCGGTAGATGAAGTCGTAATTGTTCGTCTTGTCACGCGCCATGTGGATGCGACCGCCAAGCTCCGGCAGGATCATGACTCGGATGAACCCGTTCTCCAGATGAACGGCAGCCCACGCGCGGTCGTGCGGGACGTCGGCGATACGGTCATAGAAGGGCAGCGGATACACCCGGCCGCTGGAGCCCTGATAAACTCGCTTCTCGATGAACATCGGATTGCGATCGGGATCGAGCGGCGCAAAGGTCGGAATCGACACTGGCTCCGCCCAGGCCTTCACCGGGCCGGTCAGCTCTTTCGGCGCCGCAGGCAGCGATATCTGGCGCATCCTTCCCCTCTATCTCTCTGCGATCTGGACATTTTCCCTAGTGTCGCTCCGGGGGGAATGGAACGAACGCTGGAAAGTATGCACGATGCTCTGATATCCTTTCGCTCCATGGATGGTGTTCAAGCGCCGCGCATTGCTGAAGGTTTCCCTGGCCAGCGCGCCATCGTTCTGCCGCGACCGGTCATCGACGCCTGGCTGACCGCGGCGCCCCTGCTGGAACTCTCGTTGAGCGACGTCGGTCATTTTCCGCATGCCCGATGGCACCATCGCGAGCGACCCGACGGATCGCCCGAACTCATCTTTCTGTGGTGTTTCCAGGGGGAGGGATGGCTGACGCTGGCTGGCGAGACGTTTCCTATCCACCCCGGTCAGGCCGCCGTGATTCCGCCCGGCGCCCCGCATGTCTATGGGGCGGACCACGCGTCGCCATGGACGATCTACTGGGTCCATGCAGTCGGTCCGAAGATCAGCGAGGTCCAGCGTCTCCTGGGCGCTCGGCCGCGGCAGCCGATCCTGACTCTGGGCCAGGAACTCGGGACTGGCGAGTCTCTTCGAGCAGATGCTGAGCCTCCTCGAGCGCGGTTACAGCGCCCAGAATTTGCTGGGAGCTTCGCTCTGCCTGGCGCAGGTGGTCGCCCGCGTCGCTCTCGGTTCGAACCAGCCGGATGGAGCGGCCGAATTTACCGAGGAACGCATGGAAAACGTCGTCTCGTTCATGCTCAGCAGCCTGGATCGCAGCCTCTGCGTCGACGAGCTGGCCAAACACTGCAAGCTGTCGCCGTCGCATTTCGCGGCGCTGTTCAAGAAGCGGACCGGATTTAGCGCAATCGACTTTTTCCTTCGTCTCAAGATGCAGCGGGCGTGCCGCTTGCTGGAAACTTCCAACGTACCGATCAAGGAAATCGCTATTCGGCTCGGCATCGACGACCCGCTCTATTTCTCGCGCAGTTTCCACCGGATCTATGACTGTTCGCCCACCGAATACCGTCAGCAGCACACAGGCTGAGTCTCGAGGGTCGGGCGGTCGTCGCAATCGCTCAAGTCTCGCTCGAGCCGGTCACGCCTGAGCCTGTCGCGCCCGATCGTAGACGTCGTCGACCGCGTCTGTCGCGATCAGAACTTTTTTCGTCAGTGGCGCCTTCGTTCATGTCGGCAGGCCCACCCCGCGCGCGCCGGCCCGACGCTGCTGGATGACGACCGCAATCACCAGGAGCGCACCCTGCGCGATGTCCTGCCAAAAAGAGTTCACGTCGAGGATGATCAGCCCGTTCTGCAGCACGCCGAGCAGGACGACCGCGAAGATCGTGCCGACAATGGTTCCCTTGCCGCCCTGCATCGAGCAGCCGCCAAGCGCTGCCGCCGTGATGCACTGGAGTTCCAGGCCCTGACTTCCGGAGGTCGGTTGACCCGAACCGGTGCGCGCCGTCAATAGAATGCCTGCGAGCGCGGACACGAAGCCGCAGAGCACGTAGACGCCGAGAATGTAGCGGTTCAAGGGGATGCCGGCGAGGCGAGCGGCTGTGGCGTTGCCGCCGACAGCATAGATGTTGCGGCCGACATCAGTGTAATAAAGCACCAGCTGCGCCAGAAGCGCGACCACCACCAGAATCCAGATCAGCACCGGAATTCCGACGATCGTTCCACGCGCCAGAAAGATGAACACGTGGTCGGCGCCGGTGTAACCCTGTGCGCGGCCGTTGGAAATCAGATTGGCGAGCCCGCGGTAAGCCGCCAATGTCGCCAAGGTGGCGATCACCGCGTTGACGCGGCCATAGACGATAATGACGCCGTTGAGCAGTCCGGCGCCCACGCCCAGCAGCAAAGCCGTCGCGATGCCCGCTGCGGCGCTGTGCGTGGCCATGAACACCATCGCCGACACGACCGAAGTCAGCCCGGCCTGGGAGCTGACCGAAATATCGAGGCCGCCGAGCAGCATCACCACGGTCTGCACGACCGAGAGAATGCCAACGATCGCCACTGTCGTACCGATCGTCGCGAGATTGCTGGAATAAAAGAAGTTGCTGTTCTGGCTGCCGATGAATGTGACAAGCAGCGCCAAGGCGATCAGCAGGCTGACATTCTGCACGCCGATCGCGTCGAGGACACGTCTGAGGGCCCGTCGCGGAGGGAGATGCGGCGCTGGAGCGGTCGTCCCAGGGATTGACTGGCTCATGCCGCCTTCTCCAGAATTGCGAGGCTGAGAATCTTCTCTTCGGTGGCGTCGGCGCGGTCGATTGTGCCGGAAACCGTTCCGCCTTTCATCACAACGATGCGGTCGGCGAGCCCGAGCACCTCCGGCAACTCTGACGAAATCACCAACACGGCGACGCCGCGCGCCGCCAGCCGGTCAATGATCCCGTAGATGTCCGCTTTCGCCCCCACGTCCACGCCCCGCGTCGGCTCGTCAAGGATCAGCAGCTTCGACTCGCGCGCGAGCCAACGCGCCAGGACCGTCTTTTGCTGGTTTCCACCCGAAAGCGTCGCGATCTCCTGCTCGATTGATGGGGTGCGAATATGCAGTTCGCGCGAATAGCGTTCCGCGAGCTGCCGCTCCTCACGACGGTTGACCACGCGCCAGCGGCTCAGGCGCCGTAGCACCGCCAACGAAATATTGTCGCGGACCGAACGCTTCATCAGCAACGCCTGCGCCTTGCGCTCCTCAGGCGCCAGGCAGAGGCCAGCGCGGATCGCGTCTCGCGGCGAGCGCAACTGCAACGCTCGACCTTCGACGCGAATCTTGCCGGAGGTCAAAGGCACGTCTCCGATGATGGCGCGCGCCAGTTCAGTCCGCCCAGCGCCGACGAGTCCGGCGAGAACCACAACCTCCCCTGCATGCACCTCGAAACTGACGTCTCGCACGTCGGCGCTGCTGACGCCTTCGACGCTGAGGATGGTCCGGCCCTGGATATGAGCGGAGCGTTGATAGAGGGCGCTGAGGTCCCGCCCGACCATCAATCGAACCAGATCGGCCTCGCTGGTTTCCGCGGCGAGACGCTCGCCGACGACCTCCCCGTCGCGCAGAACCAGGACGCGGGTTGCGACGCGCAGGATTTCCTTCATACGGTGCGAAACGTAGATGACCGCAATACCGCTTGCAGTCAGCCTTTCTATCAGCGCGAACAGCCTTTCCGCCTCGTGGTCGGACAGAGACGAAGTCGGCTCGTCGAACGCGAGGACGCGTACGGTCCCTGAAAGCGCCCTGAGAATCTCGACCAGCTGACGCTGCGCAGGCGCAAGGCTGGCGCCGAGCTGGCCGGGATCAATCATGCCCGCAAAGCCGCTGCGCTCGATATCGGCCGCCACTTTGGCGCGTAGCGCGGCGCGATCGAACAGTCTGCCGCGGCGCGGAAGGACGCCCGCGTAGACATTTTCCGCGACGGACACATAGGGAATGATCTCAGGCTCCTGCGCCACTACGCGAACGCCAAGACGGTGCGCGTCCGCGGGCGCCGCTATGGTGACCGGTTTGCCGTCAATCTGGATGCGGCCAGCGTCCGGAGCGTAGGCGCCGGACATGATTTTTAGGAGGGTCGACTTGCCGGCGCCGTTCTCCCCCATCAGGGCGAGCACTTCGCCGGCGCGAGCAATTATTCCCACCTCATGCAGCGCCTGGACGCCGGCAAACCGCTTGCTCACGCCTTCCATCACCAGCTGAGCCGACTGCATAGGAGACCTTTCAGGCATGATGCGCTTCGCGGCGCGCCGCCGCGCTGGCCCGCGCGCGTTCCTCACGGCTAGCTGCAACTCCCCATCACCGATTTCCAGTTTTCCGGCGTCACGATGGTGGTATGGGCGATCGTCTTGGGGGGCAGCGGTTTGTGATCGCGGATCGACGCCACAAGCACGCGCACTGCGGCGTCGCCAACGTCGCGGCCGCTGATATAGAGCGCGGCCTTGTTTCCCGTCTTCTGGCCTGCCTGCCAGTCTTTGCAAGTGAGGTAAGCCCCGAGTCCGACCCCGATCACGTTCTCGGCAGGCATGCCGGCGTTGGCGAGCGCCGTGGTCACCCCGATTAGGTTTTCGTCGTTGCAGGCCCAGGCGACCCAGTGCTTGACATTCGGGTTGGCAGTGACGACGGCGCCGGTGCGGTTCTGCGCGTCCATCGTCGAGTTGTCGGTGCCGACCTTGATGATTTTCGGCAACGCTCCAACAACCTTCTGGAACGCAGCCTCTTCTCCGGCTTCGCGATCCTGGCAGACAGAAAGCTGCTGCTCGTAGGCGGCGATGACGCGCACGTCGTCAATGTTCCAACCGCTCGCCTTGAACAGTTTGCCGGCCTCCTCGCCGACCTTGGAGCCCATGTCGAACCCGTCGAAGCCGACGAACCCGGCGGCTTCGCCAGCGCCGCTCTTGATCGGGTCGTCGACGGCAACCAGCGGAATCTTCGCCTGCGCCGCCATGTCGATCACCTGCGGGCCGATCTGTTGATCGGGGACGACGATGGCGATGCCGTCGACCTTCTGGCCGACCATCACGTTCATCGCGCTGATCGCCGCGTTGGAGTCCATGCTGACATTGACGACGTTGACCTTGACGTTGCCGAGCTCTTTGGCGGCTTCACGCGCGCCGTTGGCCTCGTCGACAAAGTACTGCTGGTCGCCCTGTTTTTGAATCAGCGCAATCGTCAGCTGATCTTCTGCCGCCCATACAGCCGGCGCACCAATCGCGGCGCCGATAATCCCGGCCAGCAATGTCGGCGCCAGAATTCGTTTCGTGTGGCTCACGCGCTTCATATCACGCCTCCTCCCAGTTCATTTCGCAGCTTAGCTGGCCGCGAACCTCGTTTAGCGTAGTGCGCCCGAAGCTGCGGCGGGAATGGCGTGGACGCTGGATAATATGGACGATACTCTGATTGCGATCCGCCTTGTGGCCGTCACTTCCGGCGTCTTCAAACGCGGGCCCACGGTTCGGAGACCATAGTTCGGCGATCGTGTCTTTCGAAACGTGCACTTCACCGTTGATGCCGTCGACGAATCAATTTGCCGGCGAACGACCGTTCGTTGAGCGCCGGCCGGTGCGGCCGCCCGCTCGTGATGATCGATCGGCTCGCCGAGCCTCTCGCAGCCGAGGTGCGGAATGGAGCCCATCGCGTGCTAGCCCGGCATGGAGATCTAACCACAACATGTGGGGCGGTGTCGCAGGTGCGAGGAACGTCTGAAGGCGGGAACAAACTGCGGCTCCTGCCGCCGCGTGTGCTCCGCGGGGTCGCTGAACCTGAGGATGTCTCCGATCGCCGCGTTGATGCCTATTGTGACGGTCAGACTGGCGTCGCAGGAAGGGATGCCGTGCATCCGAAGCAAGTCGTTCGGGACGGCGACATGCCCGGCTCGAGGCGGCCACGGTTTCAGCGCTGAAACCGGTTCGGTTGAAGACGATCGTCGAGCAGTGGTGGATCTCGATGCCGAGCGCCTTGACCATCTCGGTTCGGCTCCAGCCGACGACGTGGAACGCCTCGGAGGCGGCGGCGAGACGATCGGCCCCGTTTGTGCTGCTTCGCGTAGTTCTAGGCGGTCCATGACGGCAGCCGATAGCGGGCGTCGATAGCGGCCTGCAGACGAGCTTCGAGTTGGCGGAAGGGCTGGCCCAGCTGCGCTTTCAAAGGCGCAATGCAATCCCAACCGAGCATGAACTCGGTGGCGTCGTGCAGCAGTTCGCGCAAGCCCTCCCTGGCCGTTAGCGGACTTTCGGCTTCGCGGATGGCGAGGACGGTCAAGCTGTGCTGGGCGACGGACAGGGGATGACCCCACTGGGAGGCGCCGCCCCAACGCATGGTGCGGGAAAGGCCCGCGGCAAGGTCACCGTCGGTCCAGGCCTGCGGATCGGGATTGAGGAGATCGAGCCGGCGTCTCGACTTCAGAAGCACGAAAGCGCGGGCGTCAGCACCCAAAGGAGCGGCGGTCGCGTCGGGCATGGTCATGGGCGTGCTCCTCTTGTTTCGGACCTCGCGCATAAGACGTCGTTCCAGTCGCCCCCCTCGATTGGAGGGCGAAGCCGCGCGAACGGGATCATAAATTTCTCGGCCAGCGATCGGTGGCGGTCTGCGAAGCGGTCGCCCGGTCCATTGGCGTCCGCAGCGCTGCAGAGAAGCGCGCCGGGGAGCAGTGCGATCCTGGCGAGCAGCGACTCGAGCGCGGCGATCGTCCCCGGGCCCATGCCTCCGCCCGTTGCGGCATAGAGCGTGTCCTCGCGCAGGCTCTCGATCGCCGCGACGCTCAGCGCGTCGATCGCGGCCTCGGCGAGAACCAGCCTCGGAAGAGGCGGACCCTTCGGGGGCAAGCGGAAGAGCGATTTGGCGCCGCCTGTCAGCGAACCTTTGTAGGTCGGTCCGCGCACATCGACATGGGCGACAACGCCGTGACCGTCGAGATGGGGAAACCAGGCGCTGCCGCCCGGCCCTTCCCGCAGAACGCCGGCCGCCGACGCTGCCTCGATGATCGTGGCGGGGAGCCAGCGCCTGCGCGCGAGATACCGCCAGGTCGGAGAATTGGGCCAAACAGCCCTTCGCTCGGCCCAGCGTTCGGCGACGGGCCTGTCCGGGTTATTCCGGCCCCCTGCCCTGTCGACTGGTGGGAAGCGCGGCGACAATCCAGCGAATTCGCGCAGGCGCTTGCGGACGTGACCGAAGTTCATGCCTGGCTCAAGCCTCTGCACCAGTCCAAAGACGTCGCCTTTGGCGTCGCTGGTCGGATCCCACCACCCGCGTCCGGCATGGCTGACGATCAGGATTTCGCCTTTGCCTCGCCGGTACTTCAGGCTGAGTCTCGTGCTCTCCTTCCGATCCAGTTTCCACGGCGGCGGGGTTCGCTCCAGCACCACGGCGCAATGCACCTTGTCGCGCAGTTCCTCGATTTCGGGGTCGTGTCCGGTCATGGCCGCTCCTCGCGTTCCAAGCGCAGGAGCTGGGCTCAATGGCCTTTTCGCTTGTCTTCGCCCCTGCCCTGCCCGCCGACCGCGAGGCGGTCGCGCTGCAAGGGCGCGCGGAATGCGCGGGAGCCTGCGACGCACCCTTGTCGGCGCGGCCGGCGCTAGCGGTAGCCATCGCTCTCTCCTTCGCTTCTCACGCGAAGGCTCTGCGGCGACGGCGCGAACAAGAAATTTGGCCCATGTCGAGGGGTTCGACCCCCAACGGCCGCCAACGGATCGGCGGCTCTGCCTCTCGTTGGCGCGCGAGCCGAAACAGTCGCGGCGCCTTTCGGAGCCCTCGCCAATTTGCCATCGATTCGAAGTCTGAATCGGAGCGGTCCAATCGATTCCGATCATTCGTTGGACGCGAGGGCGTTCTTGCGTCTTAGGTTTGGTCCATGGCCACGGACATGGACAACCCGACCTTTCTTCAAGTTCTCGTCCTCGAGCGGGTCGACCGCGCCAGGAACATGGCCCAATTCTACGTCCTCTCGATCGAACCAACGCTCTTCGAGGACCTGGCGCTTGTGCGCCGGTGGGGTCGGATCGGGAGCGCGGGGCGTCAGCGGATCGACCTGCACCCGTCCCGGCCGATCGCACAGGTCGAGCTCAAGAAATGGCTCGATCGCAAAAGGCGCCGCGGATACCACCTCCGGGACTGAAAGTCCGGCAAGCGGCTTCAGAAGGACGGCACGTCCCGCAAGGGCGTCGCTGCATGGTGTCGGCAACTCCTATCGCCGGCTCACATGTGGCAATCGGAAGTACTCCGGCAAGACCCCAAGGGTCTCGCAGAACGGCCGGTTCGCTATCGAGTCTTTCCGTTCCCGATGATCGCCAGACGGCAAAACTCCGCCCAGGGCCGACCTTCATAAGTCCCGTAGTCCTCGATCGAATGGCGTCGTTCGATGTCAAGTGGCCCTACGACGCAGCCGGAGTCGAACCGCTAGCCGCCCCATATCGGCAAGCAGCGAGAAAGAACGCGACAGACTCCGCGACGTGTGAGGCGATTTCGGCGCGCAGCGCCGCGAGGTCCTCGCCGAACAGGGCGCGCACCACGATCGGTAGGAAGATCATCTCCTTGAACTGGCGCGCGGTCACCGGCAGGCGGTCCGGGGCGAAGGCCGGCATTGCGCCCATCTCGTCGGACTTGGCGAGCTCGCCGAGGAGCCGGGCGATCGCCTCGTTGCCCTCCTCGCGGGCCATCCGGTGCACGCTGCCCGCGAGATCCGGGAAGCGGCGCGCCTCAGCGCAGGCTGATCGCATCAATCCAATGGAGTTGGAGGCAAGGACCTTCTGAAGGAAGGCCGTCGCCAGCGCTTTCAGGCGCTCATCGGTGGTCGAGCCGGTCGCTACGACGCTCTCGATGCTCGTATTTTGACGCACCTTGCGCGAAATGACCGCGGCGAACAGCGCCTCCTTGCCAGGGAATCGCGCATAGATCGTGGGCTTTCCTGCGCGCGCCGTCTCGGCGATTTCGTCGATGCTCGCGCCCTCGAAACCGCGCTCGAGAAAGACTTTGGCGGCGGCGTCCAGAATTCGCTCCTCGACCTGGCCGGCGAACTCGCGCCGGGGCCGGCCGCAGCGGATGGCGGTACGCGCCTCTCTCAAACCCCTACCCATAACTGTCCTTCACCCCAGTGCGATCGGCGTCACCGCCGCCACGCTCTTGACATAGCGCCGCGAAAGCCGATGTAAAGTGAAATGAAACGTTCCCGTTTCATTATTTCGACATAATTCCCGCCTGGAACGGAGGCGCGGCGATGTTCGAGCAGGACAATCAAGACCCTCGTGAGATCATGCTGGACGCCCAGCGGTCCGAATCTCCTTCGGCCGGCGCCGACGCCCCGCAGCCCTATCAGCTTCGGTATCAGTTCCGGCCGACGGCAGACGGGTCGGTCGGGCTGCTGGAACGCCCAGAACTGCCAACGGTCGAACGGCCGGGCGCGCCCCCCAAACCGGAGGGGGAGGAGCACGGCGCAGCCAGGCGAGCCCGCAAGGGCTTTTTCCGCCGGCGCCCGATCGCCACGGTCTTCGGCCTGCTGTTCCTGGCCCTGGCCGCGGGCGCGGGATACATATATCTGGACGATGTCGCGCATTTCGAGTTCGACCGACGACGCCTTCATCGCCGCGCGCCAGTTTTCCGTTGCGCCGCAGGTAGCGGGCTATATCACCGCGGTTCCGGTGACCGACAACGAGCACGTCGCAGCCGGCCAGGTGGTTGCCCGCATCGACGATCGCACTTACCGCGTCGCGCTCGAACAGGCCGAGGCGCAGGTCGCCGCAGCCCAGGCGGCGGTGCGCAGCGTCGATGCGCAGATGGACGTGCAGCAGGCGCAGATCAACGCCAACCAGGCGCAGGTGCATCAGGCGCAGGCGAACCTGGAGCTTGCCCAGGTCACCTGGGGACGCGACAAGCCGCTCGTCGGGCAGGGTTGGGCGACGGCTCAGCAGGGCACGATCGACGTCCAGTCTCTCAAGGCCCAGCAGGCGGCGGTCGAGAATGCGCAAGCGACGCTCAAGCTGGCGCAGCGGCAAATGGAGACGCTCAACGCCCAGCGCGCGAGCGCGGAGGCCAACGTCAAGCAGGCCGACGCCCAGCGCGACCAGGCGCAGTTGAACCTTTCCTATACGACGGTCGTCGCCGACCAGCCCGGCCACGTGGTCGACCTCTCCGCCGCGGTCGGCGAATATGTGTCGCCCGGGACCGCGCTCTCCATGTTCGTGCCGGACGACATCTGGGTGACCGCGAATTTCAAGGAGACCCAGCTCGACCACATGCGGCCGGGCCAGCCGGCGACCATCGAGATCGACGCTTATCCCGATCGCGACTTCCATGGCCACGTCGCCAGCGTTCAGTCGGGATCCGGCACCGCGTTCTCGCTGCTGCCGGCCGAGAACGCCACGGGCAACTACGTCAAGATCGTCCAGCGCGTGCCTGTCAAGATCGTCGTGGACGATCCGCCGACCGACGTCGCGCTCGGACCCGGCATGTCGGTGGACCCGACGGTCCGGACCAATCCGAACCCGTCGCTCTACGAGCGGCTGAAGGCGTACGCCGAAAGCTGGCGGGGGCGGCTATGAGCTCCGCCGCGATCTCCGGCCGCGCGCCCGCCGCGGCGAGCCCTGCTTCGGTCAATCCGTGGCTAATCGCCGTCCTGGTCGCGCTGGCGACCTTCATGGAGGTGCTCGACACGACGGTCGCCAACGTGGTGCTGACCTACATCGCCGGGGACTTGGGGGTGAGCACCGACGAGGCCTCCTGGGTGGTGACGACCTATCTCGTCGCCAACGCCGTGAGCCTCACGGCGAGCCCCTTCCTCGCCCGCCGGCTCGGCCGCAAGGCCTTCTTCCTGATCTGCCTTGCCCTGTTCACCATAAGCTCGATCGCCACCGCGGAGGCCTGGAACCTGGATTCGCTGCTCCTGTTCCGCATTCTCCAGGGACTCGCCGGCGGCGGCATGGTGCCCGTCTCGCAGTCCATTCTGGCGGATTCCTTTCCGCCGGAGAAGCGCGGCCAGGGCTTCGCGCTGTTCGGCGTCGCGGTGGTGGTGGCCCCGGTGGTCGGCCCGGTGCTCGGCGGCTGGTTCGCCGACAATCTCTCCTGGCGCTGGGCCTTTCTGATCAATGGCCCGGTCGGCGTCGCCACCATCGCGCTGATCGCCTTGCTCTTCCACGAGTTGGAGGCCGCGATCGCGGAGCGCCTGCGGTTCGGGCGGCTTGGGGCGGGCTTCGACGTCGTCGGCTTCGCGCTCGTGGCGACCTTCCTCGGCGCGCTCGAGATCATGCTCGACCGCGGGCTCATCGACGACTGGTTCGGTTCGAGCTTCATCGTCTGGGCCGCGGTGGTGTGCGGGCTCGCCTTCGTGCTGATGATCCCGTGGGAGATGAGCCGACGCGACCCGATGATCGACGTCAAGATGGTCGCGACGCGCCAGTTCGGCGCCTGCTTCGTGGTGATGCTGGCGATCGGGGCGATCCTTTACGCGACCACCCAGTTCCTGCCTCTGCTCGTGCAGGGGGAATTCGGCTACACCGCGTTCTGGGCCGGCCTCGTCTTGTCGCCGGGCGGCCTGGTCACCATGGCGATGATGGTCGTCGTCGGCCGCCTGTCGGGCCGGGTGCAGCCCAAATATCTCATCATGGCCGGGGCGGCGTTCACCGCGCTCTCCATGCACGACATGACCAACGTCTATGGCGATCTCGGCTTCTGGTTCTTCGCGACGTCGCGGATGACGCTCGGCGTCGGGCTGCCGCTCATCTTCATCCCGATCATCACCGCCTCCTACGATGGGATTCCGGCCAATCGGACGGACATGGCCTCGGCGCTGATCAACGCGGCGCGCAACACCGGCGGCTCGATGGGCGTCTCGCTCGCTTCCAACGTGCTCACCGACCGCGAGCAGTTCCATCAGGCCCGGCTCGTCGGCAATGTGATTCCGTCGAGCCCGCAATACGAGGATACGTTGCATCAGGCGACGCAGTATTTCATGGCGCAGGGCAGCTCGCTCGCCCAGGCGCAGCACCAGGCCTTCGCCTGGATCGGCGAGCAGGTGCAGACGCAGGCGGCCTACCTTGCCTATATCGATCTGTTCTGGGTCCTGATGCTGCTCGCGCTCATAGCCGTGCCGCTCGCGCTGACCTTGCGCAAGGTCAAGCTCAGCGGCGGCGCCGCGCCCGTCCATTGAGGCGCCGCCGCGACAGGGGCGCCGATTTACCCCTCACCCCGGCGTCAGCCGGCCGGATGAGGTCCTGCGCCAGCGAGCGTGTCAGCCAACAACGCGCCGAGGCGCCGCTTCGCCGCGGCGGGATCGTATTTCAGGATCATCCCCATGCCGCCGCCACAAGCAAAGGCTGGATCGTGGGAGCAATGGGCCGCGTCGGCGTAGTCGATGAGTTTTGCCTCGCCGGGCTGGCCGCCGGCGAATTGTTCGTAGTCGGCCGCGGGGCGTCATGCTGTCGGCGGAGTCCACCAGGATGAGGGTCGAATGTCGCGAGCCACTTGAAGTGGACCCCATTCGCGGGACCATGGGCCGTGGGAATTAAGGTGTAATCCTTCCCGCTCTTCCTTTTTTAAAGAGGCTTCAAGCCGCTTCCTGCTGCTTCTGCCTCTGCTGTGGGTAGGTGGGCAACGCGTTTGCGTTGTCCAAGCGAAGCGGCATATCCACAGCCCTTGCCGCCGCCTCGATTTCGTCGATGCCGGCGCGCCACACCGCCATCGGCGTCTGGTTGTTCATCGCCTGGTGGGGGCGGCGAGAATTGTAAAAGGTCATCCACGAACCAATGCCGGCCCGCGCCTCGCGGCCGTCGACGTAAGCTTTCAGATGCACTTCCTCGTACTTAATCGAGCGCCACAGCCGTTCGATGAAGATGTTGTCCATGAAGCGGCCGCGTCCGTCCATCGAAATCGCGACGCCGGCCGCCGCGAGCTTGCCGACAAAAGCCTCGGCGGTGAAAGTGGAGCCCTGGTCGGTATTGAAAATCCTCGGCTTTCCGAACCGAAGCAGCGCCTCCTCCAGCGCCGCCGCGCAGAAGCTCGCATCGTTGGTGTTCGACAGCCGCCACGCCAGAACCGCCCGGCTGGCCCAGTCGATGATCGCCACCAGATAGAGGAAGCCGCACGCCATCGGGATGTAGGTCACGTCGGCCGCCCACACGTGGTTCGGCTCGACAATCTTCAGACCCCGCAGCAGGTAGGGGTATATCTTGTGCCCGGGCGCGGCTTTGCTCGTGCCGGGACGCGGAACCAGCGCCTCGATCCCCATCGTGCGCATCAGCCGCCGCACCCGCTTGCGGTTGACCCCGCGGCCCTCCTTGTTGAGTTCGAAGGTCATTCGCCGCGAGCCGTAGAACGGCAGTTCCAGATGCAGTTCGTCGATCCGCCGCATCACCGCCAGATCTTCGGCGCCCGGCTCCGCCCTGGGCCGATAGACCCCCGAGCGCGCCACATCCAGCAGCGCGCATTGGCGGCGCACAGACAGGTCCTCGCCAGGCCGTCCGACCATTGCTCTTCGATCGGGCGCGCTCATCGCCCTGGCCTCCTGGCCAAGAAATCCCGTTCGACCGTCAGTTGGCCGATCTTGGCGTAAAGCTTGGCCGCCTCCCGCTCGCGCTCCGCCTCCCGCTCGCGCTCCTCCTCGCCGTCGCTTGAACCGCTCGCTCCTCGCGCGAACAGGCTCGCAACATTGTCCTGAACCTGCTTCTTCCACGCGTAGATCTGGTTCGGATGCACGTCATGCCGCTTGGCAAGCTCAGGAACCGTCGCATCCTCCCGCAGAGCCTCCAACGCCACCTTCGCCTTGAACGCCGCATCAAACTTCTTGCGTGATCTCGCCATTTCGCTCGCTCCGTTGGTTAAAACAGAGCGGGACGCTACACACCTTAACCGCTGGTCCCAAAACCGGGGTCCACTTCAACTCTCCCTCGACGTTCGAACACGGTGGATAGAGGGCCGCCGCTGCCCGAAATTTCCCGCCGTCTGGGATGGCGAAGACCGGATGCGAAGCGCGACGAGGCGATCTTCAGCGCCATTCGGCGATGTTGCGGCAGTTGGTCCAGGCACGGCCCCCTTGCGCGGAGGAACGATGAAACTGGCGCTCGGGTTTCTGGCGAGAACGGCGTCGAGAACTCTGCTCCGATCATAGGCGCCATCGGCCATAAATGAGCGCGGGGCTTCGACCAATTGCTCCAAAGGGGCTCGACATGCTAGTTCATCGATTTCGAAATTCGAATCATATCAGGCGGCCTGGTCGAGCTTGTAGGACCAAGCATGGACGACGGGGTGTCGGTTGAACTCGTCCATGGCGGCCATGATGCGGTCCTTGAGTTCGTGTTTGGATGCGACGCGGATATGGCGCAGGACCGAACGGGCGAGCTTGGAGAAGAAGCCTTCGACGAGGTTGAGCCACGAGCCGTGCTTGGGGGTGAAGGTGAATTCGAAGCGGCCGGCCGGCTGCTCGGCGAGCCAGGCCTTGGTCTCCTTGGAGATGTGCGCCGAATGATTGTCGAGGATCAGCTTGATCGCCGTATGGGTCGGATAGGTGGCGTCGAGAAGCTTGAGGAATTCAATGAATTCGCGGCTTCGGTGGCGATCCTTGACGAGAGCGTGGACCTGGCCGGTGACGAGATCGATGCCGGCCAGCAAGCTGACCGTGCCATGGCGCTTGTACTCGTAGTCGCGCGCCAGGGTCGCATGTCTGCCGGGCTCGGGCGGCAGGTCCGGGGCGGTCGTGGCGATTGCCTGAATGCCGGGCTTCTCATCGTAGGAGACGATCGCCACCGCATCGCTCGGTTCTCGTTTTGCCGCCGCCGCCTCCTTGATGAGCTTCACCTCGCGATAGACGCACAGAACCTCCGCCATCTTCTGCTTGAACTCCGGATCGCGGCGTTCCAGGTAGTAGCGGACCTTATGCGGCTTGATCTCCTGCTCATTAAGGATCTTGCACACCGTGCCCTGAGCCAGCTTGGCAAGGCAGGCGTGCCCTTCGGCGGGTCCCTGCTCGCGCACGTGGCGAGCCAGAAGCCGTGTCGTCCACAATTCGTGAGGATAGCCCAGGTCCTTCGCCTTGCGGCAGGCGAGGTTCACAACCCATGCCTTGGCCTCGGCGGTGATCGTCGGCTCCTTGCCCGGCCGCGCACGATCGTCGAGCGCCGCCATCGGACCATAGGCCAACGCCCGCTCGACGCAGCGCTGGACCGTCTGATGATGCACCCCCAAAGCGCGCCCCACCGCAAAGAACGAGGGGTCCTCCCGGTAGGCCAACAGCATCCGCGCCCGCTCGACCCGGCTCGCCGGCGCCGTTCGCGAGCGGGTCATCGAAACCAGCTTCGCCAAATCCTCCTCGCCAATCG
This sequence comes from uncultured Alphaproteobacteria bacterium, assembly GCA_963822215.1. Taxonomy (GTDB): domain Bacteria; phylum Pseudomonadota; class Alphaproteobacteria; order Rhizobiales; family Beijerinckiaceae; genus Roseiarcus. The sequence goes on along the minus strand of CAWGGX010000008.1, from coordinate 706,352 downwards.
CCAATTCGATCGCCCGACGCAACCCCGGCATGACCTCAAACTCCATTCCGAATCAAAGCAAAAAGGCTACAGGCCACGTCGAGAAAAATGAATCCCCCGCGCATGATCGGTTTCATGGAATTGATGAACTAGGCGTCATCGACGTCTCTGTCGGTCAAATCAAACGCGACGATCTCGCCGCTGCTTGGGTCAAGACCAATATGCAATTTGCGCCAGGCGCGGCGTTTCGCAGTTCCATGTTTTTCGAACAACCATTCGCCGGCTCCGCGCAATTTCAACCCGTGCTGTCGACGATCAAGTGTAGGTCGCCCGTTCCAATCCTCGCCCGTTCGGGAACCGGCAATCCGCACGCCCGTCGGCTCAGCATCGTATGATCAGGGACGGGCGGGTCGATCTCAAACATTCGCATGATCGAGCCAATCAACCCTTCGCTCTGGCGCAGCGCCAATCGAAACACCGCTCGCAATGTCAGAGCCGTCTCACTGGCGAGATCGGAATAGTGCGGCTGGCCGCCCGGCGTGGTTCGGGGTTGCGCCTTCCAACCAGCCACCACTTCGTCGGTGAACCAAATCGTGAGGCTTCCACGATTGCGAAGCGCTATGTCATAGTCACGCCAGTTCGTCACTCGATGCCGCTGACGTGGAATGTGGCGTCGGCCCTTAGAATGGAATTTGAATGGCACGACCGATCCTCGAGATGGCAGCGTCGATCATCCGTCCCTAAACTCCTTAAAGAACCGCCACGGTCCTATCCGTGCACCAAAGTCTCGGCATGCGCGGTTTTTTTTGAATGTGATCTCGTGCCGATCGAAGAAGCGCCAGATCACGGACGAAGAGAAACGCTCGCCGCAGTTGGCGATCAGCCGCTCCTGGATTTCCAACTACGTGATGTCCTGCTGACGACGAATGAGACCAAGCAGATATTCGCGATGCGCCTCAATGCGGTCCGAGCGCCGATCCCCGCCCGTCGGAGCCGGGGAAATCTCGCAGGTCGCCTCGAAGCGCCAAACCCAACGTATGGCGCTGGCGATGCTGACCGCGAAACGCTTGGCCGCCGCGTTGCGCGACAGGCCGCCGACGACAACAACGTCCATGACACGTTTGCGAAGATCGTCAGATAGCGCCATTCCCGCAGCCTCGCCTTCACGCGGCGGAGAACATGAATCACAACCAGGCCCGATTCGGGAATCCCCGCGATTCATCTCGCTGGGAAACCGCTAGCGCGACGTCGTTACCGCCGCGCCAACACAAAAATCCTCGGGAACCGTAGAAGAACCCTGCCATCCGGCAGCGGCGGATATGCCTTCGCCAGTTCGGTCGCATAGCGATCCAGGAACTTTCGGCGCGAAGTTTCGTCGAGCGGACGCAAAAACGGTGGGAGGCTGGTCGCCTTCATGAGGTCGATGATTGCTCCAACCCCCATGAGGGCGTGAAGATAGGTCGTCTCCCAGATTTCGACGGAAGCGCAGAGCGGGCAGAGGAGCGCGTAGAGGCCCTCCATCATTTCGTTGAACGGACGTGTCTTGGCGACTGGTAAGAGCTTCTTGGCCCACGGTCCATCGGCGGCAACCATCCGCAGGAGCGCGCGGTTTGGTTCGTACAAATTATTGGGGATCTGAACGGCGAGGCTGCCGCCGAACGAAAGTCGCGCCACAAGCACCGGCAGCAATTCGCGCAACGACGGTAGCAGGTCGAGATCGCCGTTTGTAAAAATGAGATCGAATTCATTCCCATTCGCGCGGTCCGCGCGCGACGCGTCCAAAGAGACGATCTCTGCGTCGGGGAAACGTTGCGCGAGTAACGCTTGCATCGACTGAGGTCCGACCTGCAGCTCGGCGATGCGGCGCGGAGCTCGATTCTGTACGCGACTCAGCAGGTCCGACGCTGCCTTCACATATTGCTCGCTCGCTAACGACCCTGAAGCATGCGGAAACGAAAACTGGGCGTGCATCACGATCCAATATGATCTCGGCGAACACGCCAGAAATGCGGCAAGGTACGATGCCCGTGGTCGATGAGGTGACCACGCGACATTCGGCGACCACACGCTTCATTCTTAACGAAATTTAATCTCGCTCGGTCATGTAGATGCCGCAGAGCCATGGTTTGGTACTTTATCCAGCGGGCGAGGTCATGAGGGTAGGAGTAATGCGATGCGAATCATGCTTAGCGCCCTCGCTGCCGCCGCTATCCTAGGCGCCGCGAATATGGGACATGCGGCCGACGCAACTGGGACGATCAAGTCCATCGACATGCCAAAGCATACGGTGACCTTGGACAATCGATCGACCTACGACGTAGCCAAGAGCGTCAAGCTCAATGGCATGAAGGTCGGCGAGAGGGTCACGCTGACCTATCAGCAGTCCGGAAAGGCGATGGACGCCACGGCAATCAAGCCAGTCCCCTGACTGGTCGTCCCCATCAAGACGAACGGACGAGCCCCTCAAGCTGGCGTTTGAAGAACCTTCGAAAACTCGAGCTCGACGATGTGACTTAGGTCGCGCTGTTGAGGCGGTTGGCCCGAGCAAGCTCCCGATGCGCGATCATCGGCGAGGTCGCTGCAGAACGTCCAGTGACCAAGGTGCGGCTCGGCGCTACGCGTAGGGGCAAGGACCAAGGCAGGAGGCGACAAAACCTGTCTGCAGCGCGATTGCGTTCGCGCTGTCGAGCATAGCCGTCTCACAGTCAGAACGGCTTGGCCGGCGGGGAGGACGCGTTCGTGTGGCGCGATGGGAGGACGTGTCGATGTGACGCGATCCCGGCCGAGCGGCAGGCCGGTCCCCCTAACCGGCCTGCCGACAGCCAAAGAGCGAAAACAGTCTCAGACTCTGCTCCGCAGGACGCGGGGCATGTCGAAAAATTGCTAACGAGGAGAAAAAACCATGAGGTTGACGCTACTTCATTCGACAGCACGCGTGCGGCTCCTGACAGCCTCCGCAGCGGCGATCGGCGCACTCGGCTGCGCAACAGCTCGTGCTCAAACGGCGCCGTCGATGTCCGCCACGGCTTTCACCAACGACGTTTCCGAGATGGCGAAGCTGAAGACTCTTGCCTCGCAAAGCAAGGGCAAGATCGGCGTGCTGTTGCCCGAGACAACCACGTCCGCGCGCTACACATCCTTCGACGAGCCGTATCTCAAAGAGGCGTTCGCCAAGGCGGGCGTGCCGGCCGACGACGTCATCTTCACGAACGCCCAGGGCAGCGAATCGACTGAGCTGACCCAGGCCCAATCGGCGATCACCCAGGGCGCGAGAGTGCTCTTGATGGATCCGATCTCTTCGGGAGTTGGCGCGTCGATTGAATCCTACGCCAAGTCTCACGGCGTGCCTGTCATCGATTACGATCGCCTGACGCTCGGGGGCGATCGCGACTATTACGTGAGCTTCAACAATGTCGAGGTCGGCAAGCTGATCGGCCAGGGCATGGTCGAATGCATAACCGCCTGGAACGCGAAAAGCCCGCACATTCTGGTCATGCGCGGCGCGCCGACCGACAACAATGCGACTCTCTTTGCTGAAGGCTACATGGGCGTGTTAACGCCTGAGTTCGAACTCGAAGAAGTTCGCTCTGGTGGGAGAGCCGGCGGGAACCTGGGATCCTGCGACCGCACGCACGACATTCGAGGGCCAGTACACTGCCCATAACGACATCAACGCGGTCGTCATGCCGAACGACGACACCGCCAACGCCGTCATTTCCTATCTCAAGTCGATCAAGGTTCCGCCGGACACCTTCCCGACGACCGGACAGGACGCGACCCTGACCGGGCTGCAGAACGTGCTCTCCGGCTATCAGTGCGGCACGGTCTACAAGCCCATCTATCTCGAGGCGCAGGCCGCCGCCGCTCTCGCTCTGTACCTGCGCGCGGGCGAAAAGCCGCCGGCCGATCTGGTCAACGGATCGACCATCGATACCAAGGAGAAGAAGGAGGTCGCCTCCGTTCTCCTGAAGCCGACCTGGGTGACGCCGAAGAACATGGCCGCGACGGTCGTCAAGGACGGCTTCGTCAAGGCTTCCCAACTCTGCGCCGGCGACATGGCGAAAGAGTGCAAGGCGGACGGGATTTCCTGACGGCGTCTCGCCGTGAACCCGCTGACGTCGGCCGTCGCGGACGCCGAGGCGCCCGCCGTCGCGGGCGGCCAGGCCTCCGCGATGCCGCTGCTTGAGGTCCGGGGTCTGCAAAAGCGCTTCGGCGCCGTGCAGGCCCTCGCCGACGTCAACCTCATCGCGCCCGCCGGACAGGTGACCGCTCTCGTCGGCGACAACGGGGCCGGCAAATCCGTGCTGATCAAATGTGTCGCCGGCATTCATGAACCGGATGCCGGCGAGATCCTGTGGGAAGGGCGCCCGGTCCACATCCGCACTCCGCGCGACTCTGCGGCGCTCGGCATCGAGGTCGTCTATCAGGACCTCGCGCTCTGCGACAATCTGGACGTGGTGCAGAACATGTTCCTCGGGCGGGAGCGCCTTCAGGGCGGCCTTCTGAACGAGGACGACATGGAGCGGGCGGCGGCGGAGACGCTCGGAAGCCTTCGCGTGGCGACCTTGCGCTCGATCCGTCAGCCCGTCGCCTCTCTTTCAGGCGGTCAGCGACAGGCGATCGCGGTCGCAAAAGCCGTCATGTGGAATTCGAAGCTGGTGATACTCGACGAGCCGACCGCCGCGCTCGGCGTCGCCCAGACGCGGCAGGTGCTGGAGTTGGTCCGCCGGTTGGCCGATCGCGGGCTCGCCGTCATCATGGTTTCGCACAACCTCAACGATGTGTTCGCGGTGGCGGATCGCATCGTGGTGCTGCGTCTCGGCCGGACGGTCGCCTCCGGCGAGGCGTCGGGATTTGATTCGCAAAGCGTCGTCGAGTTCATGACGACGGGGCGTTCCTCACGCCCGATCATGGCCGGGGAGACGGGAGAGAGCGTCAAGGCGGCCAAGGTCCTGAGCCTCAGCGAGCCGCCCGCCGCAGGCGGATCCGCGCTCGTTTCGCCCGGCGACGTTCAGACGTTCGGTGGCTACGCGCGAGGCCTGCGGTCGAAGATCCTGGCCGGGGAGAGCGGGGTGCTGCCGGTCGTGCTCGGCGCGGCGCTGATTGCGATCATCTTCCAGGTCCAGAACTCCGACTTTCTCTCGCCCGGCAATCTCGTGAACCTGCTTGTGCAGGGCTCGGTGTTCATGCTGATCGGCATGGGTGAAGTGTTCGTTCTGGTCCTCGGCGAGATCGATCTTTCGCTGGGATTCGTAGCCGGCATCGGCGCAACCGTCACCACGATGCTGGTGCAGCCGAACGTCGCTTGGTCGTGGTGGGCCGCGATCGCGGCCGCTCTGACGGCGACAGCCGCGATCGGCGCGTTTCAAGGCACGCTGATCACCCGGCTTCGGCTCCCCTCCTTCGTCGTCACGCTGGCCGGGCTCCTCGGTTTCGAGGGCGTGATGATCGAGCTCCTTGGGACCGGTGGCACGATTCCGATCCCCGACCAGACGATCAACAACCTCGCCAACGGAACGCTGAGCCCGAGCGCCGGATGGATTCTGGTGGCGGCGGCGGTGTTCGCTTACGCCGTGGTGATCGTTCTGCGCGACGGTCGGCGACGCCGGAGCGGTCTTGCGGCGCCTCCGTCGGGTTTGACCGTTCTGAAGATCCTCGCGTCTGCGGTCGCCGGCGTGGTGTTGGTGGCGCTCTGCAATGTCAACCGAGGCGTCGCTCGATTCCCCTTCAGCGGCATGCCCTGGGTGTTCCCCATCGTTTTTGGAATGTTAATCGCATGGTCGTTCGTGCTCGGACGCACGCGCTTCGGTCGCTACGTCTACGCGATCGGCGGCAGCGCCGAAGCCGCACGGCGCGCCGGCATCGACCTCGCGTTGATTCGCACGCTGGCGTTCGTGCTGGCCGGGCTGACCGCCGGCCTCGGCGGGGTGATTTACGCCTCGCGCCTGAACTCGATCTCCACCAGCTTCAACGGCGGCACGATCGTGCTTTACGTCGTCGCGACCGCGGTGATCGGCGGGGCAAGCCTTTTCGGCGGACGCGGGCAACCCTTGCATGCGGTCCTCGGCGGCGTCGTGATCGCCGGGATCGTCAACGGCATGGCGTTGCTCGGACTGCCCGCGGCGGTACAGCTGATGGCGACGGCCCTAGTGCTGCTCGCCGCGATCACCGTCGACGTCGTCGTCAGACGCAGAGGAGAAACCGCGCGCTGACCAGGCGCGCCAGAGATTGGGGGGCGCGCACGGCTTAGCGCGCCAAGGTTCCCCAGCGGGCATGGGCTTGTGCCTGATCCAGCGCGGCCTGGTAGGGCCAAGGATCGATGAGAAACAGGGGGTCGCCCGCCTTGACGAGCTCCCCTGCTTGAAAAACGCCTGCATGATCTGACCTTTCACCCGGGACTGCACGTTGACGGTCTGGATCGACTGCACCGTCCCGAGCGCCCGAATGACGATGGGGACGTCCATTTGGGCGACAGTGGCCACGTCGACCGGAACGGCCGCCTCGGCGGGCCGCGGCGCTTCTGCGACGCTGGACGACCGGCGCTAGACGTAGTCCGCCGCCGAGACGGCGGCGAGGGCGACGAGGGCTAAGGCAAGCGCAGACCAGAGTCGAACGCGCATCTCCCTCCTCGCTCTTCCGGGCCGAACGCGACCACCTTGACAGCGCAAACGCGGCGCCGAGCCCGCCCTCTCATAAGACAACGGGGCCCGCACGGGTTTCGCGCGGGCCCCAACCTTGTCATCCCGGCTTGGCCGTAGCGCTCAGGCCTTCGGGAGCGAGAAGGCCACGAACCGGTCTCCGTTCGCTGTCTGAATCCGCATCAAGACCGCCGTCTTGCCCTCATTTTGAGCGGAAGCAATCCCGGACTTCACGTCTTGCGGCGTCGACACGGGCTTGCCCGCCAGGTCGAGAATGACGTCGCCGGTCGAAAGCCCCTTCTCTGCCGCTGCGCTCTTCGGATCGACGCCGACAATCGCGACGCCGTTCTGGCCGGCGCCGTCGACCTCGCGCGCAGGAGCAAGCTGAAGCCCGAGTTCTGCGCCGACCGCCGGCGTCGGCTTGTTCGCGCTCGCCGTTTTCTCGGACTTCTGCGACGCGAGCGTCAGGTTGACCGTCTTCTCGGCGCCGCTGCGCAGCAGCGTAAGCTCGACCTTGTCGCCCGGCTTCATCTGGCCGATCGTCTGGGTCAGATCGCCGGCGTCCTTGATGTCCTGACTGTTGACCTTGGTGATGACGTCGCCGGGCTGAACACCCGCTTCCGCCGCCGGCGTTCCCGGCATCGTCTGGTCGACAATCGCGCCGGTCGCGTTTTTCAGTCCGAGCGCCTCAGCGATATCCGGGCCGACCGGCTGGATCTGCACGCCGATGTAGCCGCGCTCGACGACGCCGCCGTGCTCGAGCGCCGTCACGACCCGCTCGACCGTGCCCGAGGGGATGGCGAAGCCGATCCCGACGCTTCCGCCGGAGGGTGAATAGATCGCCGTGTTCACGCCAACGACCTGGCCTTCCTCGTTGAAGGTCGGACCGCCCGAATTGCCCTTGTTAATCGGAGCGTCGATCTGGAGGAAGCGGTCGTAGGGGCCGTCGCCGATGTCGCGGCCCTTGGCCGAGATGATCCCGGCCGTCACGGTGCCGCCGAGGCCGTAAGGATTGCCGATCGCCACGACCCAGTCGCCGATCTTCGGCGGCTCATTGGCGAAGGCCACATAGGGAAAGTTGCCCGGCTGATTGACCTTCAGCAGCGCCACATCCGTCTTCGGGTCGGTTCCGACGACCTTGGCGTCCAGGATCTTGCCGTCGTCCATCGTCACCGTGACTGACTTGGCATCTTGTACGACGTGATTATTGGTCACGATGTAGCCGTCGGACGAGATGAAGAACCCCGATCCCTCGCCCCAAACGGCGGACTGCGGATTGACGGGAATGTTCCCCTGTCCAAACTGTTTGAAGAACTTCTGGATCTCGGACGGCAGATTATCGAACCGCTCGCCGAATAGCTCGCTCGAGCTGCTTTGATCACTCTGGTCGCTCTGGCGGACGAACTTCACCTTGACCGAGACGACGGCCGGTTTGACGCGATCAATCAAGGGCGCGAACGAGGGGATGCCCTGGCCGGTGAGACCGGCGGTCGGCACGGCCGCCGCAAGGGCCGAAGAATGCTGGGCAAGCACGCCTTCGCCGATCGCGCCTGCCGTGACGAGGGCAACCGCTGCAACCGAAGCCAGAATGCGATTGCGAAATCGCAAACTCTCAAAGGGATGATGGCTGGTCATGGTCTTTCCAATCCTGTTGCTGCCTCCTCTTGTGGCCGCGGTCGCCGCGGTCAACGGTCGGGCAAGATAAGCGCCTCCACGTGTCAGGCCTTTGCCCGGGGGATTACGATTGTTCAATGAAGTGAGCGTATTTCTCGCAGCGTCTTCGTGCTTGACCCTCGTGCCGTTCGAATCCATGAAGAGTCGGATCGATTAACTAACGAGCAGCTTCGCCATGCGCGGCCGCGACAACCGCGCTACACTAAGGCTACATTGAGAAAGCTTCATCTGTTGGCCAGTTTCCGAAGAGGTGTCAGAGCGCATAACCTCGACGCGGACCGCACACCGCTGTTCCCAAGGCGCGCACGAAATGGCCAGACGGACTCTCAGTGCAAGCGACATCCTGGAAAAGCTTCTAGTGATCGATTTGCTCACTGCGGATGGCAGACCCCTCGTCGAAGCGCTTCGGGTTGCCAGCGTACTTCCAACCGAATACGAAAAATGGCGAAGCGAATACGCCGGCCTGCGGCGTACGCTCGGCCCGTTTGCCAGCGCGCCGGCTGAGGTGACCAAGAAATTGCGGCGGAGAAGTCGTGGACGCTCGCCTGGGACCGTCAAGGAATAGAATCGCCAAACATAGGCTGCTGACTGAAGGCGTGCTTCTTGGATTCGAGTCGACGATTTGGTATTCCTTGAGCTTGGCGATCGAATAGGCGATCTGGCCATCGGTCATTTCCGGGTTCGCCCGCTTAATCATCTCATTGGCCTTGGCGTTGCCGCCGTAAAGATAATGATACCAGCCGATCGCCGATGCGTCGACAAAGCGCTGCACGAGATCCGGATTTCTATCGACGGTTTCACGACGCGCTTCGATCAAGGACGAGTATGTGGAGTAGCCGTAATCGGCGAGCAGGAAGATATTGGACTCGAAATGGCCGTGCAGGTTAATCGCGTAGGGCTCCGACGTCAGATAGCCTTACTGGATAAAGTTGGCTCGTCGCTATTTCAAGTGGGTGAATTGGCCAGGACGTCTCCGGCGATGAGGTAGACGATGGCTTTGAGATTTCGCTTGGTCCGGTAGCCTTTGGCCTTGCGCTTGGCGGCCTGGACGTTGCCGTTGATGGCTTCGAGGACGCCGTTGGAAAGGCCGGTGGCGATTGATCTGAGAATGCCCTCGGCCTTGGCCATGATCGTCTTGGCCAATCGTTTCATCGGGCCGAGATCGCAGACCTGAACCCAGGTGTTCCAGCGATCGAGGAAGCGTCGGGCGGTCTTGGCGTCCATCGTGAACAGCTGTTGCAGGTTCATGCGGATTTGCATCGCCTGGATCGTGTCCAGGTTCAGCGCTTCCAATCGAGACAGCGCCTCCTTTTCCTCCAGCGTCAGATGATCGACGTTCTTCAGGAAGATGTAGCGCCGGCCCTTGATCTGGAAATTATTCTTCGCCTCCTGACGCCGCACTTCGTCGACGGCCTCGTTGGCGAGTTTGATGACGTGGAACTTGTCGAACGTGATCTCGGCGTTGTCGAAATTCGCCTTGATCCCCGCTTCGAACGCCGCCCCCATGTCGATGCTGGCGTCGGTGACCGCCTCGCGCTTGCCGCCATGCGCCTCCAGGAAATCGGCGAATTCCTTCACCGTCGCGGCGTCCTTGCCGTCGGCCACGTAGACGACTTTGCGCTGCGCCATGTCGACGAACAGGCTGATGTAATCGTGGCCGCGCCGCGCCGAGGTTTCGTCGGCGGCGATGCGCCGCACCTCAGACAAATCCAGCGCCTCCACCGCCTGCCACACGGAATGGTCGACGATCCGCCACAAGCGCGTGTCGTGCTCGCCGAGCCGCTTGGCCGCATTCGCGATCGGCATCGCCTTGGCCAGCGCCAGCACGTAGGCCTCGAACAACAACGTGAACCCGGAACCCGCTCGAGCCCATGGCGTGGCGGCCTTGCGCACTCCGCATTTCGGACAGCGCACGCGCGGCACACGAGCGTGCAACAGCGTGCGATGCTGGAAGAAGTCCAGATGCCGCCACGTCTCGTCCTTCGTGTCGTGAACCGCGCAACCCTCGCCGCCGCACTCCGCGCAGGCGAACCGGCTCCCGCGCCCAAAATCCACGTACAAATCGAGCTGGCCATCCGAGATCGCAAACTCGGCTCGCGTCACCATCCAAGGCGACTTCAACCCAAGGGCCAACTGGAAAAGATCGGTGTCTCGCATCGCCCCACGATAAACTCGATCCCAACCAATCGCTCCCCAAGCCAACCCAAAACCAGCCTTACCCACTCAATTGAGCGAGGAGCCATAAAGTGCTTGTTGATAAAGAACGATGATGAATTGAAATCATTCGGCTTTACATTAGTATATTTAAATCACCACGCGTTTACCATCCAGTCGTAAAATGAATACTGTCCGCCCGCGCTCACTTAAGCTGTCGACGCTTTTGACTGGTAGGTCCATTTGTCTAAACCGACGCCTGGATGCGACATAAACATCTTCCTTGTCGATATCGTCACTCGTGATCGGCGCGGCCGCCGGTGCGTTCTGGGCTGTCGCCGCCTCGCCCGGTCCAATCCTTGCCCTCTACAAGGTCACTTTCGGCACGAACTGGCTCGCGGATCCGGAGGCGGGCGGGTATTACCAAGCCATCGCAGACGGCACGTACGCAAAGTACGGGCTCGACGTCACAATCTTGCCCGGCGGCCCTTAGCTGGCCGACACGGCTAGGCGGCAGTTCGGGGGCCGCTTCCGACAAGAGGCAGGAATGACTCTTGGAATCACGGTTGGCATAAACATCGCTGGCGAGAGGCGACCTGATTGCCGCACTCAAAGTCAAACATCAGAAACCAGACGCGACAATCAATTACGTGCGGGGCAGCAACAAGACGTGGCGATCGACGCCATCCCCACAAATCCGCGGCACCTATTGAATTATCACCGGTTTTGATCAACGAAGTCTACGCAGTTGCGTAGGCCGGAATTGAGACAACGTTGGAATCTTCGAGCGTGCTCTAGGGAATTAAGGAGAAAATAGGCAACGATCGTCATTACGACTACAACGACCACCCCAGCGATATTAGTAATCGCTTGGCCTCCAGATTCCTCGTCTCTTTCGTCAGGCGCTGGCATAGTGGAGCCCGCGATAACCGAGTCAATCTTGGGGAACGCCACCAATGTGGCCCAAGTTGAACGATGCCCTTCCTTTTCCCTTACGGTCGTACTGGGAAGGCAGAAGAATTACGAACTGAAAGTGCTGCGCCTCAAGTCGGGCATGCTCAAGGCAAAAAAACGTCAGGAGCCGTCACAGGCGCGCCTCAGCGACCTCGCTTCAAGCCACAGGCCATCTGCCCCAACGCCACGATCAACTCAAGCCCAATCTGCGGTCAGATCGTCCCGGAAACGAACCGCGTCACGGAAGAGGGCTCAGAAGCTCGGACACCCGACAAACCGCTGGAGACTTATCATCGGAAACGACCCGCTTGGCGGACACCCGATCGTGTGAGGCTTGCTCGCAAGCACGATCATTGCTTTAGCACTGGGAGCTTGGCGGCGTGCATGGACGTGCGCTTATATTGGCCCCAACCGACAGTGCTGTCTGCCGTGCCAAAGGCTGTGTCCTGGGGCGTGGTGCTGATCGTCGCGGGGCTCTTCGTCGTCGAGGCTGTGGACAAGAGCGGCGTCATTCGCCATCTCGCGGCGCTCCTTTCAGGCCGGCGTCGACAAGTCGGAGACGACGGCCACCTGGGCCTCCGACCTCGGGCTCGGCGCCGCCGTCAACCTCATGAACAATCTTCCGGCCGGTCTGATTTCGGGCAGCGCGGTCAAGATGACTTGCTGGTGGGTGCGGTATCCGGGATACGGGGACCGTAACGCCGATGCGGCGGGAACTGCTCGCTCCTGCGCGCCACAAACGGCCCCGACCGAAAAAATTGGGGGTCGGAAGTTTCGTTTGCGGCCGGGCCGCATGAGAGACGAGAGACATTTCGCGCCGTAGCCACAACCCCTAAAGCCCCGCCTCGCTTCTTCGTACCAGCCTGATAGCTCGTAATCCGGGGCGGACGGCGGGGCACGCAGGTACGCACAGCTTAACGCTTCGTCTTTCGACGCCAACAATATTAGGCCTACAGCTTAGCCGCAGCGCCGGAATGGAAGTGAACAGTCCAGATCTCGGAAATCGAGGACAGCGCGACGACGATTCCGAGCGCCGCGAATACGATCGCCGCGTGGTGGATCGTCGCGAATCCCAAGACCCACGGCGACGCCGCGACTGCAGCGCCGACCAGAAGGGCGACCCACTCTTCCCACTCGGCGAACTCCAACAGAGCCGCGATCGCCATGGCGCCGATCACCACGCCGCCTGACCAAGCAGTCCAGGCCGCTCGGGTCTCTGCCGCAAACCCAAGGGCCCAAGGCGAAATGAAGAGAATCGCCGCGCAGATGACGTTGATCATGTCACGAACATCCTTGCGACTAGGCTCGCGCGTGCGTTCTATTGTCATACAAACCTCCATTGCGTCTCCGTGTGTGACATTCCCGCTCGCCAACGAGGTAATCTCGCTACTACCCCGTTCAAGAGCAGTTGCGACCGTGCCTATCCGGTTAACGCCCACAGCCCCTAGATGTAGGATGCGTCCACGTGCAGAGCGATCTGGCCGCAATATGGCCAGACAAAGCCGACAGGCCAACGCGCGCGATCAAGATAGGCAGCATATGCCGCGTCATACGGAAAAAGCTCATGAAACTCTGGGACTGACTGGGGAAACCCAGATCGTCGCTCTGGCGGATTTCCATGGCCGGTTTGATAACCATCACCAGCCCTGGTGGGTGTGGGCGTTAACCGGACAGGCACGGTTGCGACGTCAACGGGCGACCAAAGACGCAGAGATTCTCGAATTAATGTTCCGGCAATGCGATTTTAATTTGGGCGCACAAACTCAACGGACACAGGTTTTGGGTCGTGTGCATGGCTCTGAATGATGATGGACTTGGCGCCGCCTCGCGGACACACAATCAAGCAGTCGCCTGTTAGAAAACGCCCCGCGAAGTCAGTCCGGGCACGGACGGCTTACGCGCTTTTTGCCAGCCAGTCATTGGACAACAAGCCGACGGCGGGAAAGCGGTCATGGCGCCTCGACGTGTTTGGCTACTCGATCCACGGTCTTGCGCTCCTCTTTCTTTCGCTTTGGGCGCTGAGCCACTTCGGTCAGGTCTTTTGGTTCTTCTCCGTTGTCAGTGCAGCCCTCGGTGTGTTTCGGCGTGCAAAATTGGCTCTGACGCACTTTTGATGAAAGGCACTCCTGTTTGCCTTCCAGCAGGCTTATTCGGCCGCTTATCGGACGCACTGGCTTCCGATCGACCTGAAGGACGGCGATGAGGGGCGACCAAATCGAGCTTTTCGCGCTCCCCGGCGCAGAGAATAGAGGCCGTCATCAAATTTGAGTCAGAGCCAATTTTGGACGCCGATAGGGGGTCAATTTTGGACGCCGATTGACACCCTCGGCGTGAACTCTCTGTATGGGGCGTACGTCGTCTTCAAGGGAGCCGCAAAGACGAAGACCATCGGGTTCCTTCTATGAAGCGAATATCGCGACCCCATACGGATGAACAACATCCCGATGCCGCGCGTGGCTTGGCGCGTTGGAAAAGGCAATTGCTCGCGGAACAGGATCCGCCGCTTCTTGCGTGGGCCGTTGTTATCGCCTTGGCGTCCATCGCGCTGATCGTGGGACGCGATACGTCGTATCAGCAACTGACTATCGCAATTCTACTCACGACAGTCGTCCTGTTTGTTCTTCTATCCCTGGTTGAAATCATCTGGCGCGTCCTTGGAGACACGTTCGATAGCGATGGGAAGACTTCAGGAAAGCGGGTCTGATCGGGCGTCACGAGATTCGTCGCCAAATTTATCGCGCAGCCGGGCTCCGGCTGAGCTGCTCGAGCAGCGGGCGCAGCGCGTCGAGCTCCTTGCCGAAGCCGGCCCAGTCGCCGGCCTTCAGCCGATCGAGAGCGCGATCGTAGTCCGCGAGCGCCTCCTGGGCTCGCTCATCGTTCGGAACCGAAGGCGAAGCCTGCGCGCTGGTCGGCAAGCCCGCGATCGGGACCGATTCCCTGAACAAGGCGGCGAGGGCCGCGGGCAGCGTCTCCTCCATCACCACGCGGTCGCCGTAGGCGGCGATCACCCGCTTGAGCTCCGGCAGCTGGCCGGACTGGGCGCGCAGGTAGAGCGGCGACACGTACAGGATCGAGTTCCCGATCGGCACGACCAGCAGATTGCCGCGAATGACCCGCGAGCCCATCTGATTCCACAGCGAGATCTGCTGCGAGATCTCGGTGTTCTGGTTGATCAGCGCCTCGATCTGGAATGGCCCATAGACGAGCTTCTCCTTCGGGAACTCAAAAACGATGAGCTTCCCATATTCTGGCGGATCGCAGCGCGCAGCGAGCCAGGCGATCATGTTTTCCCGCTGGCTCGGCGTCATCGGTAGCATGAGGAAGAATTCCGTCTTCGCCTCGCCGGGCAGGCGCATCATGATGTAATAGGGCGCCATCCTGGTCCCGCCGCCCGCCTCGGTCTCGTTGGGAGCGTCCGGCTCGCGCGGGAATTGCCAGAGGTCCTCGCGATTGTAGAAGACCTCGGGCACGTCCATGTGGAACGCGCGGTACTGAAGAGCCTGAAGGGTGAAGAGGTCTTCGGGATAGCGGATATGCTGTTGGAGATCCGCCGGCATCGCATCGAGCGGCTTGAACAGCAAGGGAAAGATTCTGCGATAGGTTGCGATGATCGGATCGGCTGCGTCGGCCACATAGAAGTCGACCGTCCCATTATAGGCGTCGATAACGATCTTCACGGAATTACGAATGTAATTGATATCCTCGCCCTGCGGCTCAGGATTGGCGTACGGGAACCAGTCGCTCACCGTATAGGCGTCCTGAATCCAGTAGAGACGTCCGGCGCTGAGCGCCAGATAAGGATCGCGGTCGAGTTGCAGGAACGGCGCGATCATCCGCACACGATCCTGAATGTTGCGATGAAACAAAATCCTGCTCTCGCCGGTGACGTAGCCGCTAAGCAGGATGTTTAGGTCGCCGAAATACCAGGCGAACAGTGACCGCCACATGGTTCCGCCGATCGGGACGCCGTCCGCGCCGTCATAGGTCGTATAGGCGTTGTCGCTCCCCTTTGGATGATCGAATTCCGCCGTCGCGCCTTTGACGATGACATAGCCAGCGGCGCTCTCTCCGAAATAGATGCGCGGCTGGGTTATCGCGGGGCCGCCGTTAGCGACCGGCGGGATGTCCTTCAGGTAGAAGATCGGCAAGCCTTCGGCGGATTTCCGAGTGACGGGGGACATGACCGCCCCGTCGCCGTGGGTGAAAAGGAGATGCAGGTTGACCCAGGTCTGGGCGTTGGTCGGAAGCAGCGAAGAGATGAGTTCGCGCGCCGAGATCATCACCTGCTGATAGCGGTCGCCGAGATGGTAGCGGTCGACATCGACGTCGAGAAACCGGTAGTAGGTGCGAATTTCCTGCAGTTGCCCGTACGCAGCCAGCAGCGGCCGCCAGTCCCATAGCCGGATGTTGTTGACGGTGCCGCTGTCCCTCTCGAGCGACTGAAACGTGAGATCCTGTTCCGCCGGGAATGGCTTCACCGTGATCCGACCGAGGTCGTAGGCTTCCCGCGTGAGATCGATGTTTCTCTGGATATAGGGCCTCTCCAGCTGCAACTCGCTCGGCTTGACGTAAAAGCGCTGAACGAGCGCCGGGACGGCGTCGCCGAAGACGAAAGCGCCGCCGAACACCAGCAAAGCCGCCGCGATGACGAGGGGCGCCGAGCGCCGCCGCACGTTGACGAAAGCAACGATGGCCCCGAACGCGGCGAGGCCGATGAGCAGCCAAAGCGCCGGCAGTTCGACATGAACGTCGGCGTATCCTGCGCCGACGACAACGCCGTTGTCGTCGTAGAGCAGGAGGTAGCGGTCAAGAGCGTAGGACCAGGCCTTGACCACGAGGAGAAGGCCGAGCAGCGCGGAGGCATGGGCGATTGCCGCGGGCGAAGCGTTCCAGAGCGGCGGATCGAGCCCGACGTCGCCGTGCGCGACGTAGATTGCGCCGGCCACCAGGCCGGAAAGCGCAAGCAGCCAGAAAAGCCAGTTCTTGAAAGCGACATAGACCGGCAGCGAGAAGAGATAGAACCCGATGTCCTTGCCGAACTGCGGATCGTTCCGGCCGTATGGCGCCTGGTGGAGGAAGCGAAGGACGAGATCCCAGCGGCTGGTCTCGCCCGAGGCGATAAGCAGTCCGAGGATGACCGCCGCGGCCAGGATCATGAGGCGCCACGCAAAGGGCGAAGGCTGAAGTCCGGACGACTGCGCCCTGGGCCCTTGCAAGGGCTGAAAGGTCACAAAGCTCGGCGAGAACACCGTCGGAACCCGCAGCTGTGACCTTGACGCGAACCGCAGCGCGAAAGTCGCGTTCGCCCAGAGAAGCAGGGTCGAGACGACGAAGGCGACAGTGAACAGGACCGCCTTCGTCACGAACGCTGTCCAGAAGACGTTGACATAGCCGATCGACGAGAACCACGCCCAGTCGACCACCAAGCTGCCGATGCGCATCAGGGCCAGCAGGAGGACGACGACTGCGATCGTCGCGCCGATGCGTTTAAAGGGCATGCTCCCTCCGGGTCGCGCCGTGCACGACAGAGGCGACAACCGCGGCCGGTTTGGCGGCCGCCTGCGATTGGCGACCCGCGCGAGTCATTCTCAGCGGAAGCTATCGCGTGACACGGCATTCCGGACGACTGCGGAACCGGTGACAATTTCGCCGGTTCTCACTTTACAGACAAGCGCGGCGGATTGACGCTGACTTAAGGGCGAAAAGCCGAAAAAGCCGAAAAGCGGCACGCCGTCCCAGTCACGAGCGTCGTTGAATTTGTGATGGTTTTCTGAATCTCTGTCGCGAGGGGGACCTACCCCCATCTCTCACGCCGCTTGCTGCGGCACACTCAAGTCGGCCGCCCACACGTGGTTCGGCTCGACAATCTACAGGCCGCGCAGCAGGTACGGTATATCTTGTGCCCGGGCGCGGCTTTGCTCGTGCCGGGGCGCGGAACCAGCGCCGCGATCCCCATCGCCCGCAACAGCCGCCGCACCCGCTTGCGGTTGAGCCCACGGCCTTCCTTGTTGAGTTCGAAGGTCATTCGCCGCGAGCCGTCTCAAGATGCAGTTCGTCGATCCGGCGCATCAGCGCCAGATCGTCGGTAGACCCCCGAGCGCGCCACGCCCACAAGCGCGCATCGCGGCGCACCGACAGGTCCTCACTAGGCCGTTCGACCATCGCCCTTCGATCGGGCGCGCTCATCGCCCTGGCCCCTTGGCTAAGAAATCCCGTTCGACCGTCAGCTGGCAGATCTTGGCGTAGAGCTTGGCCGTCTCCCGCTCGCGCTCCTCCTCGCCATCGCGCGAAGCGCTCGCACCGCGCGCAAATAGGCTCGCGACGTTGTCGAGAACCGGCTTCTTCCAGGCATGAATCTGGTTCGGATGCACCCCATGACGCTCCGCCAACTCCGGAACCGTCGCATCCTCTCGCAGCGCCTCATGCGCAATCTTCGCCTTGAACGCCGCATCAAACTTCTGCCGTGACTTCGTCATCTCTCGCTCCACCGGTTGCAGCCAATGGTCCTAAATCCGGAGTCCAGCTCACGAATCAAACCAGCAGCACGGAAAGTGAGGCAATCGCACTCATTGCAGCTAGCCCCTCGATTCGCGCGACTCCGCCCCGGCAGGCCTTCTAAAAGCTGGTCAACGCTGTGGAATAAAATTGAATCACTGCTTACCCATTACCGCCAAAACCTGTTTGAGCGGTGCGGCGGAGGCGCGAAATACGCCTGAGTAGGGATTGGAAAGGTCGATAATCAACAAGACGGCGCTCGCGACCGCGATAGCGCCTACAGCGAGGGCTATGATAGGCACTACGCCACCGCGCGACATCAGGCCGAACCCGACGAACAGAAAGAACACCCAGCTGACCACGGTCAAGAGGAGCGGATAGGAAACGGGTGCAGTCAGGGCGAAGGACATCTGCAACCTCGACTGGCCGATGGCTTCGATGTCCGACTTCGCTGTGGCCAGCGCCTGCCTTTGCTCATCCGTTGAAGGCTGCAGATTCCCGATCGCCTTTTCCGGATCGCGCATAACCCGGATAGCCGAAGCGAAACTTTTCGCGGCGAAATTGGCGTCGCTCTCCCTGGTCCCCCAAACCTGATCGATCGTCTTGCCCAGACGGTCGCGCAATGCCGCACGCTCAGCGTTTGCCTCCGGGCCGTAGTCGGCGAGCGCGAGATCGAGCTCCAGCACTTTCGACGCAAAGGTCTGGATTGCAAGGTTCTGGCCAGCGTAAACACCGTAGGCCGTCCAGATGAGGAGCCCGGTCACGAGTGCGCAGAGCAGTGTGAGAAGCCCGGCGACAGCGCCAATCATGTCGCGCGCCGGTCCTGTCGTGTGCTTCTCGGGCAGCGCGCGCTGCAGGCCGAGGCCGATAAAGCCGCCGACGAAGATGACGGCGGCGATGATCAGCGCAAGCCTCTCTGGGCTCATCAATTCCTCTCAGAAATCAGAAGGGCTCGGGGATTACTACGACTGGCTCGCGAAGCGCAACCGAGGGCGGCCAGAATGGCGTTGAGGCACGGCGCCGGCTCGAGAGGTTGCGCGACCTGCTGTATCAAACTTCAAAATTTTCGATCACCGCATCGGCTATCGCTCGTTTGGTGACGACCCCCACGACGTCGCGCGCCCTCGGCCGCCCCGCGCCGTGAAAGACGATCGCGGCGCCCGCGCGATGTCGCTTGAGCCGCGCCAGCACGAGGCTCAGGAGGTCGCTATTGCGGCAGATGGCCGGCGGAATCTCGACGAAGCCGTCGATCAGCGCGTCCGGGTGGATCCGGGCGTCGCGCCACAGGCCCGAGCGGGGCGGCACGAGCCCGACGATGCGGCCTTCGCGCTCGACGACGACCGCGCGCAGGTCGTCCTCGACGTCGGCGACCAGGGCGTCTTTCAGCGAGGTGCCAGCTTTGACAAGATGGAATTGGCGCTCCATCACGTCCTGCGCCTGCTGCACCAGATAGAGGTTGATGTGTCGCTCTTTGGGGATTCGGTGGCCGCGGTGGCGCAGCTTGACGGTATAGATCGTCTCGCCAATCAGGGCGCGCCGGATTCCCGCGGCCACCGCCACCGCAACGATCACCGGAACAATGATTGCATAGTCGCGCGTCATCTCGAAGACCATGACGATCGCCGTCATGACGCCACCCGTCCCGGCGCCGACCATCGCCGCCATGCCCACGATCGCCGCCGATGGCACGGTGAGGCCCGCATGCGGCAGGGCGAAGCTGACCGCCGCGGCGAAGGCGCCGCCTAGCGTCGCGCCGAGGTAGAGCGACGGCGAGAAGATGCCGCCCGAGGCTCCGCAGCCGAGGCTCACAGTCGTTGCCACGAGTTTGAGGACGAACAGCAGCGCCAGGAGCCTGGCGGCCGTCATGTGGTCTTCCAGAACCGACTGGATGACCCCGTAGCCGACGCCGTCGATGTAGGAATGGCCGAAGGCGCGGGTCAGGCCCATCATCATAAGGCCGATGATCGCCATGCCGACGACGTTCTGCACATAGACGCCCCCGGGCAGCTTCGGAAAGCCGTCCTCCATCACCACGAGCAGGCGGATAAAGGCCCAGGAGGCGAGGCCGCAGAGCATGCCGAGTAGCACAAAAGCGAGCGCCTCCTCGATGTTGAAAATCTGGGCCGGCGGGAACTGGATCTCCGGCACCTTGAACGCCGGGTCCGGGCCGATCAGCATCCGGCCGACCTGGGTGGCGGCGCCAGTGGCGATGACGACCGGCAGGAAGGTGCGGTTGGACACTTCCGGCAGCAGGATCTCGAGGGCGAACAGCACTCCGCCGAGCGGCGTGTTGAAGGTCGCGGCGATGCCCGCGCCTGCGCCGGCCGAAAGCAGCGTCACCTTCTGCCAGGGCGCGAGCCGGATCGCCTGCGAGAAGGCCGAGCCGAGCGCAGCGCCGATCTGGATGATCGGGCCCTCGCGCCCCACCGCCGCGCCGGTGCCAATGGACAGGGCGGAAGCGAGCGACTTCACCACCGCGACCTGCCAGCGGATGTTGCCGTCCTTGTAGAAGATCGAATCCATCACCTCGGGCACGCCGTGGCCCTTGGCTTCGGGAGCGAAATTCTCGACAACCCAGACGACGATCAGGCCGCCGATGATCGGCGAAAAGAAAACCCAGTCGCCGAAGCGGCTCGGCCCTTCAAGAATGTTGGCGTCGTAACGGAAGCTGAAGACGCCGAGATACGAGGCGTTGTGGAAGAGCGCGATCAGCGCCCGCAGGGCCACCGCGCCGACACCGGTAACGACTCCGACCGCGAGCGCGAGCAGACAGAGCGCCAAGAGACCGACGCGACGCCCATCGCGCCGCGCCGGCGGGTTTGCGACGAGGCCAGATCGGTCCTCCAGATGCAACGAATCGGGCGCTGCGCTAGCCATATCGTCTTCCCAGAATGACCAATTGCTTCCGCCTGGAGAACGGAACGCGCATTGTCCTTGTGCCCTTGTCCCTTGCGCTTGGTCAGGTCCCGTTCGCGATCCGCCGTTCAAAGCCGTCAAGAATCTGATGCGCGATGAGCACATAGTTGCCGTCGAAGTGGTGAATTCCCTCTTTTTCGATGACCTCGGCGCCGTGTTGGGAAAGGTCAGGGCAGTACGACCCGCTATCCTTGCTCCCATAGAAGCATTGGATCCGATTGCCCGGAATTTTCTCGATAGACGGCCCGAGCGGAGTTGCCGCTGCGCTCGGGGGAGCGCCAAGCCAACCCGCGATACGAATTTCCCAGTCGGCCGCCGGCTCCGGACTCAAAAGCGAAAGCATCGGCACCCGGTCCTTAAGGCTTTGACGCAAGCGATCGTAAACGGGCGGGATGACGTCGGCTCCGAAGGAGAAGCCGATCAATGCGACCTTGTCGGCATGCCACTTGGCGCTGTACGCTAGAATCACCGCCGACAGGTCCGAGGCCGTCTGCTCAGGGCTCTTCCGGCTCCAGAAGTAGCGTACGCTATCCCAGCCGACCACCGATACCCCTAACGATTGGAGATTCTCTCCGATCGTCCTGTCGATGTCGCGCCATCCGCCGTCGCCGGAAAAGAAGACCGCCATCAGACGTGAGGGCGACGATGCAGGCAATTCGACGAGGGGCAGTCCGGCGACATCGGCGAAATTGTCCTGGACGAGATGCGGGGCGATCATCGACGCGAGCGTCTTCGGTCCAGGAGGCGCATCCAGCGTCTGAACCTTCAGCAGCGGGACGAGCGTCGCCAGCGTATCGAAATGGGCGCGTGTTGCGTAGGAGGTCGATGGCGACAGTGCGACAGTCCAGAACTGCTTCAGGATCGGCACACCGAAGGTGCGAGGCGCTTGCGCGTCGGCTACGCTGGCGACGCGGGGGCACCACCCATGGGCCACTTTCAATACGCCCAAGGGATCGATCGAGACGGCGCCGCCGAGCGTCCTGTCCGGCGCCTGGGCGACGATCGCCCCCGCGACCGCCCCTCCTTTCCCGACTCCGGCGACGATCGGATAAAAATACTCGGCCCCGGCGTGCTCCCTTTGCACTTGGCGACTAAAGCCCTCGGTATCTCCGATGAGCTGGGCGCATCTCGGGTCGCTCGACGCGACGCGGGCAAGATACGCGTCAGTATCGACGCCGACAGCGATCGCGCCGATGGCCGCAATGGCCTCCAAACGGGCCTGATCGTCGGACGTCCACCCGGCGGCGTCAGAGAACAACACGACGTAGCCACGCGGTGGCCCGTCGGGAAGAGCCAATCGAACCTCGCCGTAACGCCCGCCATCGACCGCGAACGCGGGACCTGCGAAACCGATCCAGGTGAGTGCCACGGCAAGGAGCAAGGGTCTAAGCATCGCCACGCTCCGAAGCTGCTGACTTGAAACCCGCGCCGATCAGGACCGCAGCGTCGGCGAGGGCGACGAACGGCCCGAGTGAACCCGAAGCCGCGAAGTAGCGCGGCTGCCAGGTTGGGTTGAACTTGCCTTTGAACGTGCGCAGTCCCTGGAAATTGTAAAACCTGTCGCCGTGCTTCCAGATCAGCGAAGCCAGGCCATGCCAGCGAGACGGCAGCGGCGCCGGACGAACGCCTGCCAACGGCGCAGCCCCGAGGGAGAGCGACGCGAAGCCGCGCTCCTTCACGGCGAGAATGAGGCTGGTGAACAGATACTCCATCGCGACAGGGCAACGAGAGCCAGAACACCGCATCAGCCCGACAGTCGCCTCGCCCCCTGATTGCGTAGCCATGACGCTGACGAAAGCGACAGGGTTGCCGTGCTCGCGAAGCAGCCCGACAAACTGGCGCACGACATACCTCGGCTCGAACGCGGCCACTGAGAACCCTTTCTCGTCGCCACGGCGAGAATCGAGCCACTTGGCCGAAATCTCGGCGAGGTCGTCCATATAGGGGAGAACGCGTTCCGGGGTCAGGAATTCAAATTCGAGCCCGTCCCGCTCACCCCGCTTCAGCGCGTACCGCAGGTGGCTCACCGCGCCTCCTTTCAGGCTGAATTCTGGTAACGAAATGACGGCGTCTTCGCCGAGCTTCATCACGCTGAAACCGGAGTTGAGATAGACCGGCAAGCTCTCAGGTCGGACTTGATAGAATGCCGTGCGCCCGCCATGGACGCGCGACATCGTGATGAAGCGTTCGATCAGCTCCGGCCATTCCTCGCGCGGCCCGACTGGATCAAAGAGATCGATCCAGCTTCGCCCGCGTTTGCCGAACATCAAGAAGGCGCGGCCGCTCTCTGAAAACAGGAAACTCTTGTCGGCCATGAGCGCGAGCATGGTGTCGCCGCGCTGCTGCGTTTCGATGATGGACCGAGCCTTTTCGAGCTCTGCAGCGGTCGGCTTAGGCGTGAGACCGGCCGGCGGCCGGAGAAGCTCGCGAAACGCCAAGGCGACAGTTAGGACCGAAGCGCCGAGCAGCGCGCGGAGAGCGCGCGGCGCCTGAGCGTTAAACTCGAACTGCCACCAAACGCCGAGAGGACCGGCCTGGAGGTCCTGGAAAGCGAAAAACAGGATCCCAAAAGCAGCCGCGACGATGCTCGCGACGGCCGCGAGCCAGCCCCAGGTGAAAGGCTGATCGAACATGGACGTCGGCCGATAGAACTGCTGGCGCGTGGCCAGGAGCAGGATCGTGAAAAGGAGGAGAAATGCAGCTTCCCCGAACGCGAGCCCCTTAACGAGGGAGAAGACCAGACTCGAGACGCTCAGCGCCAAGGCAAGCTTCCAGGCGCCGTCACGCCGATCAAGCAGTCCGCGCGCGACAAATAGAAAGACCACGCCGACGACGCTGCCGAGAAAATGGGAGGTTTCGAGCGCCCATAGGGGCACATGAGCCGAGAGTTCAGCAAGCCGGTGGCTGAATGTCGGGGTTGCGCCTGAGACGAGCAACAAAACGCCGGTCGTGAACGCTAGGACGCTCATGAACATTGGCGACAGACGGGCGGCCGCGAGGGCAAGGCTCTCGTCTCCCGGAGCCTGCCGCGATCCTATTGCGTGGCCGACCTCGAAATAAGCGAAGGCGATCGCCGAAACGACCAGCGGCAGCAGGTAATAGATAAACCGGTACGCCAACAGAGCCGCCGCGACGCTTTCGGAAGACGCGCGGCCCCGGAACTCCCAAAGCACGACGATCTCGAACACGCCCGCCCCGGCAGGAATGTGCGTGACGCCGGCCAAGGCGGTCGCCGCGGAAAAAATCGCGGCGAAGGTGACGAAGTCGACCGACGACGACGGCAGAAATACCCACAGGGCGGCTGCGGCTCCGGTCAATCGGATCGACGTCAGCGCCAGCTGTGTCGCCAGCAGCCATCGACTTGGGCGTGCAAGCACAAGGCCTCCCAATGGCGTTGGTGCACAAATCGGCAGCGTGCGGCATGGGTAGGTCGCTGGAGTAGGATGATGGACTTGCCGCCAGCGCCTGGGACGATGATTTGCCGATGCCGTACAAACATAACGAGCCCCGCCGTCACAAGATCCCGAAAGCCAGGTACCGGGTGGAGAATTGGCGGGAGTACGATGTCGCGCTGCGCGACCGCGGCAGCCTGACGGTGTGGGTGACGCCCGAGGCGATCGCGGCGTGGCATCCGGCGCGGACCGGCCGTCCGGGGCGGTCAGCTCACTATTCGGACCTCGCCATCGAGACCGGCGTGATGCTGCGGCTGGCATTTGCCCGGCCATGGCGGCAGACCGAGGGGCTGTTGCGTTCGGTGACGACGTTGCTGGGTCTGAGCCTCGATGTCCCCGACCATACGACGCTGTCGCGCCGCAGCGCCGCGTTGTCCTTGGTCACCGCCCTGGCCGTGCCGGCTGGTCCGGTCACCGTGGTGATCGACAGCACCGGCTTGAAGGTTTTCGGCGCCGGGGAATGGCGGATGGCCAAGCATGGCGGCCGCGATCGGCGGACCTGGCGCAAGTTGCACCTGGCCATCGATCCGGACACCGGCGAGGTTCTCGCTTCGGCCTTGACCACGACCGAGGAGGGCGACGTCTCGCTGGTTCGCCCGCTGCTTGACCAGATTGCGGCCCCGATCGCCGCCGTCCTGGCGGACGGCGCGTATGACGGCGATCCTGTCTACCGGGCCGTTGCCGATCGGGCTCCCGCAGCCACCGTGATCATTCCGCCCCGCGCTACCGCTGTGGTCAGCGAGGTCTCCGCCGCGGGCGCACCGACACCGCGTGACCGCCACATCGAGATGATCGCCGGCAAGGGTCGACTGGGATGGCAGAAGGCCGTCGGCTACGGTCGGCGCTCGCTCGTCGAGACCGGGATGCTGCGCTACAAGACCATCATCGGCCAAACGCTCCGCGCCCGGACTCTGCCCGCACAAAAGGTCGAGGCCAGGGTCGGCTGCAAGGTGCTCAACCGCATGACCGCTCTCGGCATGCCCGTCTCTCGTAGGCGCGCCTGACACCTCCGGGAGGGCCACCGCTGCCCCCCATCTCAGGTTGTGCACCAACGCCCTTCAGCAAAGCTCAGGCGTCGGCCTCCGTCACCACCGCGCGACCCTTCCCCTGCCGCACAACGGGATCGAGGTCGCGCGCCTTCTTCGCCGACATGGGCCGGCGTTTGCGCCCTCGCCGGCAAGCCGCTGCGCCCCCATGACGTCAAGCCGGTCGAACGCGCCAAGACCGATGCGTTTGGCCATGCCGACTGGATGCCGATTCGGGAGGCCCGCCGCCCTGTTCGACGCCGCGCGCGAGCCGCTCGGCGGCGTGGTGGTCGGCGAGGCCTGTGCCTTGTGCAAAAATCAAGGAACGCGACCAACTTCTTCTTTTGCCGGAAGCGGTGGACGATTACGTCGGCTCTGACAATCCCGTCCGCTTCATCGACGCCTTCGTCGACGGGCTCGATCTCGTCGAGGCAGGCTTCGGGCGGGTTCAGCCGAAGGCGACAGGCCGGCCGGGCTACGCACCGGGCGATCTCTTGAAGCTCTACATCTACGGCTATCTCAATCGCGTGCGTTCGAGCCGGCGGTTGGAGGCCGAATGCCATCGCAACATCGAGGTCATCTGGCTGTTGCGAACGCTGAGGCCGGACTTCAAGACCATCGCCGATTTCCGCGCCGACAATCGCGCCGCCTTCAAATCGGTGTTTCGTCAATTCACGCTGCTGTGCAAGCGGCTCGACCTGTTCGGACGCGAACTGCTGGCGGTGGACGGGACCCGCATCAAGGCGGTCAACAACAAGGATCGAAACTTCACCCGCAATTCGCTGGAGAAATTCATCAAGGCGGCCGACGAACGGCTGGCCGATTACCTCCAGCGGCTCGACGAGGGCGACGCCGCGGAACAGGCGACGAGCGGCGCGCGGGTGAAAAATCTCGCCGAGAAGATCGAGGGACTGCGCAGGAAGCGCGGCCAATACGACGCCATGCTGAAGCAGCTCGAACGCACGGGCGAAGACCAGATATCCCTGACCGATCCCGACAGCCGCGCCATGGCGGCGCACACGCGCATCGCTGTCGGCTACAACATTCAGGTCGCGGTCGACGCCAAGCACAAGCTGATCGTCGAACAGGAAGTGACCAACCAGGTCGTCGACATGGGGCTGTTGAAGGCGACTGCCGAGCCGGCCCGCGAGATCCTCGAAGTCGAGACGATCGACGTCGTCGCCGACAAGGGTTATTTCAAGACGGAAGACATCGCCGCCTGCGAAGAGGCGGGGCTGACGCCGTATGTGCCCAGACCCCAACGCGGCACTTCGGTCAGCCATGGCTTCTTCCGCAAGGACGAGTTCACCTACGATCCGGAGCGGGACGCATACGCTTGCCCGGGCGGTCAGGAACTGAGGCCGCTCCGCCATGGCAAGTTACGCGAGATGACGAAGGTCGATTACGGCAATCCGGCGGCGTGCCGCGATTGCCCGCTACGCCCGCGCTGCACGGACGCCGACTATCGCGTCGTCTCGCGTCTCGAGCACGAGGACGCGCTCGACCGCATGGCGGCCCGCCTCAAGGCGAGGCCGGAAATTTTGGACCGCCGTCGCGAGACGGTCGAACATCCGTTCGGCAGCATCAAGCAATGGATGAATCAGGGCGCGTTCCTGATGCGCGGCCTCGCCAACGTGCGCGCCGAATTCAGCCTGACCGCGCTCGTCTACAATTTGCGGCGAGCGCTCAACATTCTCGGCATGAACAAGATGATGGCGGCCGTCGCCGCCTGACAGAGGCCCAAATCGCGTTGCTTCGTGGCAAAACCGCCCATGGCGGTCCTCCCATGCCCTCCAACAGGCCATCGGCGCGATTTCAGCCCGAAACGCGAAAAAAGCGCCGACCCGCTCGCTCAGTCGTCGCGTCCATCAACCCCCGTCGAGTTTTCGCACGGTCTGCAAGAATCTTGACGAGGCGACTTTTGCCCAAAAAATGGGGACTTTCGAGAGACGGAAACGCGGCGGGCGCAGACGCGAAAAACCCGCGAGGCCAAGCCGCGCGGGTTCCTGTTCCATATAACAACCTCAGGACGAAGCTGATGCCCGCAATGCGGCGGCAGCCAAAGAACCGCTATCCCGACTCGTGCGCCGATACCCCGCGAGGCCGAGGCCGACCAAACCACATAGCATCATCGCCCATGTAGACGGCTCAGGAACACCAGACACACCATTTCCGACGCCGGGACTATATATAAAGGAGTAGCTGCCGGCATTTGGAGTGCCTGGTGCTATTTGAAACGTTGGATCAGTATATGCCGACGCGGAACTGCTAGCGCTTAGTGCAAAAATGCCATTTGCCAGTCCGACGTAATAAATCGTGTTGGTTTGAAAATCATACGTATTCGTATCTGTGTATGATGATGACCCGGCCGAAGTGTCGCTCTTGTTGTCCCACGTGGTCGTGTCGTTGATTGTCGCACCCGAATCTTCGAATACTGAGTAGCCGACACCAACACTAAGGCCAGATAACTGAGAATATAGATTGGTTTGAGAAACAATGAATTGTGCGCTAACCTGATCAAATTCGCCTAAGACATCGTTTCCGGCGACACTAGTAGTGACTCGAACCTGTACAGGAACCGTTCCGCTTGGCCCGAGTATCTCGAATGCGTAAACAAGTCCAGAACCTACTGCTTCTTCAGCCCAGTCAGCACTAAGAGAGGTCATAGATGACGATAAATTTGGTGACGAGCCAAGTCCGGTTGTGACGGAAAGCGTTCCGAGAGGAGCAATGACCGATGTAGCGCCGTCTATACTGCCGCTTACTGCGCTATCAGGTACATAACGAAATGCATACCCTCAGGAATCCCCTCGTTTTATGATTGACTCGATATTGCCATGATCCAGGCGCCGAAGGCCGTGAGTTTTGGATCACGGGGGCGGCGATGCGGGTTGGGGATTTCCGGGCGGATATGGTGTCGCGGTGGGTCGGGGAGTGCTTCGACGGCGAATTGCACGCCAAGCGGATTGCATCTGTGAGCGATGGCGTGCTGGGGGTGCTGCATTCGACGTCGCTGGCGGTTTCGGCGATCGGGTTGGCTTTGGCGCAAGCGCACGGCCTGAAAGCCAAGCACGCCACCAAGCAGGTCGACCGCCTGCTGAGCAACCCCGGCGTCGATCTCGGCCGCCTGTTCACGCCATGGATTCGTCAAGCCATTGGTGACGATCGGGAAATCGACGTTGCGATGGACTGGACCGACTTCGACGCCGACGATCAATCGACCCTCATGTTGAGTTTGGTTACGACCTATGGGCGCGCCCAGCCGCTGCTGTGGCTGACGGTCTACAAGGCCGAGCTCACGGGCCGGCGCAACGAATTCGAGGACTTTTGCCTGGCTCGGCTGAAGGAAGCGCTGCCCGAGGGGGTGCGCGTAACGATCCTCGCCGATCGCGGCTTCGCCGACGTGCGGCTGATGGAATTCTTGCGCGAACTCGGCTTCGACTACGTGATCCGGTTTCGCGGCGACACGTTCGTGAGCGCCACCGACGGCGAAACTCGCAAGGCGGCTCAATGGGTTGGCGCCAGCGGCCGGGCGCGAAAGCTGACGGGAGCGAAGTTGACCAGGGAAGGCTTCGAGGTCGGCGCCTGCGTCCACGTGCACGCCAAGGGCATGAAGGAGGCTTGGCATCTGGCCGCCGGCGACGGCGCCAAGTCGGCCACGGCGATCATCGGCCTCTACGCCAAGCGCTGGACGATCGAACCGAGCTTTCGCGACACCAAGGATCTGCGTTTCGGCATGGGCATGGCCGAGTTGAGAATTGCCGACCCGATGCGGCGCGACCGACTGTTGTTTCTCAACGCACTCGCCATCCTCCTGCTCACCTTGCTCGGCGCCGCCGGCGAGAGCCTCGGCATGGACAAGGACTTGCGAACCAGCACGACCAGGCGCCGAACCCACTCCCTGTTCCGTCAAGGGTGCATGTGGTTCGGTCTCATCCCCAACATGCCCGAGCCCCGCCTCCGACCCCTCCTCATCAGATTCGGAGAAATGATCAATCAAAACACGCTCCTAGCCAGCGCCCTAACAGCTGCCGAAAAATGAGGGGATTTATGAGATGCATACCGTATAACGTAACCGCCACCATACTCTGTGGCTGGTAATGTCGTAGCTATTACGGATCCCGCACGAACCTCTGCGGCTTGCGTGATTGCGCAGAGTCCGACTAATATTGCCGAGGCTCGGCTGAGCGCCTTCGAACTGAGAATCATGATGTGCCCCCGGTGCCAAGGCGGAGCCACCCAAGTGACGCCCGCCGAATGCCGCACCGTTACGTGCGGTAACTCGTCACAATCAAGTGGAACTCGGATGTTAACGTGCGACAGGTTGTCTCACGTCGCCGGTCTCGCGCGCGGCGGTATCGGATCGCGTGCAGAAATCAACACATTTGGAACAGCGGTCTTTGCCCGAAAGGTAGGGGGTTTTGAGAGAGCGTCCCGCCGCGCGCCCGCTTGCCATAACCTGCAATTTCCCGGGCTTAAAATTGGATCGGGCAGGCGGTTCGGGCCCTCGGCGCGCCGCAAGGGCCGCCCCGATGGCAACTAGGAGAACGTATGAACGCGAATTGTCCGTTCGGCTTACGCATCCCCGCGCGCGGCGCTTGCTTTCCGCGAGGTGCGGTAGCTGGCAAATCCAAGGCCTGCGAAGCCGACCAGTATCATCGCCCAGCTCGACGGCTCCGGTACAGCGGCCAAGCCAGTCAAGCCCTGGGCTTCGCTATTCAGAGCCCCTACGATTGTTTCGGTAGGGAGAGGGGGAGGCGCGTTTTCAGCATCGAGGACCAAGGTGGCAATCTCTGCATCGGTAAATCCGAGGGGGGTCAAAAGGCTGTCAAGCGACGAAGGGTCTTGGGTCCGAAGGAAATTCAATGCGTCGGTCTCGTCCACTGCCGTGAAGAGCTGACTACCAAGGCCCGCGGCGGAAAGGTCGTTCGCGAAAGCACTCAGATCAGTCCGCGCGGTTGGCACAGCTCTCTCGTACGAAGTGAGATAATTCGCGAACGCCTTCGCCTGAAGATTCGCGCTGGCTAGGTCATTGGCCCCCAGCGCTGTCACATATCGGTTATAGGTTATGACAAGAGCATCCAAGAACTCATTCGTCCGATCAAGGGCATTCAGTGTTGCCGTCGCCGCAGCTGCCAAAGAGGAGGAGCTACCGATGAGTGGTACCGATTTCCCGATAGATGGAACAAAAACGTTCTTATAATTGGGGTCTGACGGGTCAGCTTGGATATCCTTTGCCAGTATTCCGGTAACGTCGAATGCAATACCTATCAAAGCCAATGTGCAGGCGGGGCCGAGGGCAGCGCAAGATTTCGCGACATCTATTGCGTCTAGTTCCACACTTCCGGTATTGATGACTTGCTGTGACAGCAGCTCTGAAGTACTAGGTGCGCTTGCAACAAGACCAAGCAAAGAAAGAGTGTCAAAAACGCCTACTGATGCTGACTGCATAAAGCCGGCTGCTGAAAGAGCATTTCCATCGGCGCTGGATATCGCGGATATATTACCGAAAATCGCCTTTTGTTCAGGTGTTAACAGCGACGACCCAACTGTTGCTGTGACCGACACGTCCACTTTGCCGGAACCAGAAAAGGTAGCGCCGCCGGTTTCCGTTCCTTCAAAGGTTACAGACGCGGCTCCACCGCTAATCTTTATCCCATTTGGATTGTACCGAGAGGCGACGTAACCTTGTTGGAACGGTTGTCCATAATATTGAGTGAAATTGATCGGCGAGCAAGGAGTTGAGAAGCACTCCAAACCATAAGTTGGTCCAACATCTGTAACCGTGCCAAGACCGTATGCGGAAAGATTGTATATCAGTGTTGGAGTAAAATAACCCGCCTCGTATGGTGTATTTCCAGTCCCGGTGATGCTAAAATAACTAGTTGCCGATACGGTAAGCCCATAGACTGTCTCGTCTGCAAAATTTATGACAGGGAGACTCGCAGAAGAACCAATCTCGCTTAAGGACACACCAACGGTCGATGTATTTGTTGAAACGGCTGCCGCGTAGCGAGGTGCGCATATCGCAATTAAGAGCGCGGAAACTGCTAAACCCGCCGGAATTCGTCGAGTTCCTCGATTTGAGCGAGTTCCACTACGCGCGAAAAGCATCGCACTTCCCTCCCAACTCCTAGGGCCGCCGACTTTGAGCACATCGTTAACCCAAAGGCAAGTGGTATGAACGTCGTTTTCGAAACGCAAGCGTATGATAACAGAGCGAGGCCCGAGCTGAGTGCGCCCTCCGCCGCGCGAGTTTTTCGCCGATCACTCCGGGCCGTGCAGAAATCAAGACTTATGGAAAAACCTAGGCCACTGGCAGACTTGCGCTTTTCCTTTCCATAAGTCGCGGTCATAATTCCCCCCATGATTTACCGCTACGCGCGCGTTTCGACTGACGGCCAGAGCGTTGATGCGCAGGTAAAGCAGTTGCGCGACGCCGGAGCCGAAAACATTTTCCGCGAGACGGCGAGCGGAGCCAAGACCGAGCGCCGCGAGCTAGTGCGCGCGTTGCGTGAGCTTGGCGAGGGCGATATCCTGCTCGTGACGCGCCTCGACCGGCTGGCGCGATCCACCCGCGACCTTTTGAACACCTTGGCGAACATCACGGAACGCGGCGCGACGTTCAAATCCCTTGCCGACACATGGGCGACCACGGCGCACGGACGCTTGATGCTGACCGTGCTTGGCGGGCTTGCGGAGTTCGAGCGCGAACTAATCCGCGCCCGCACTGGCGAAGGCCGCGCCCGCGCCAAGGCGCGCGGGCAAAGCTTGGGGCGACCCTTCAAGTTGACGCCGCACCAGCGGCAGGAAGCCGTCAAGCGGCGCGACGCGGGCGAGGAAACGCTTACCGAAATCGGGCGCAGCTACAATGTCAGTGCGCAGACGATTTCACGGCTTACCTACAGCAACCCACAAACATCGGTATAACGATGCGCTTCCAGCATAAGGTGTTCGCAACCCAATTCCCTATTGCAAAAAGATTCATTTACCACCTCATTTATTATCGAGCACTGTTGACGGGCTATCAAGAACATCAACTGCGAGACGAGTTCTGGACACTGACCATTGATGCACACTTACTTCGTGCCCTCACCAACTGGTGCATGGTGGTTGGTTCAGAGTTTGAACCAACCCACTGGAAGCGACTCTCTACAACCGACACGAATGCATTATATAACAGTTTTCGTCGAGGACTGTTTGAAGCGACTGACCTTACGCAAGATACATGGCAGAAATATTGGGAAAGCTGGTCGATTTTCGTAACAAATACGCCGTACATCGTGAGCTGGATTTTAGCCGCCCAGTTCCGACTTTTGAAATGGCGCTCACGGTCGCATACTATTACGATACTTGGGTGAGGGGAATTTCTCCTTTGTCGATTGATGAGCCGCCATTTGAGTTATTCGCGAAAACGTTGCGTAACTCGATGCTTCCCGTGGTGGAAAAGCTTCTAGTGGGCAGATCGCCTAGTCCCGCAACGTAACTCGCTGGACGATTTCGAGGCTTGACGATGCCCGTTGAACTCCGCCGCCTCGACCCGACGCGCAACATGCGCCGTTTCTACCGGCTCGACGTGCAGCCGGACTTGTCCGGCGATTTCCTTCTTTTAAAGCAATGGGGGCGCATCGGCGCGGGCGGGCGGATCAAGGTCCAACGGTACGACGCCGAGCTCCTGCCCTCGACGCCTTGCAGCGGCAGGCCGAGCGCAAGCGGCGGCGCGGGTACGGGGAGATTCTTTCTGCATCTGAATTATGCACCGAAAACGCCCTTACGGATCAAGGGCAAGCAATTTCGTCATAAGTGTTGAATTACGCACACGATAGGTTAGCCCGGGCGCAATGACCTTCCTTGGACGGAGCGCCCGTTCTCGATTTAGGATGCAGGTATCGGAACGGCGAGGAGCGCATAGCGTGGAGACTCAGCCCCGCATCCCGAATGACAAAGTCGTTGCAGATAGAGCGTTTGAGCAATATAAACTTACTGTCGAGATGTGGGACCGCCTCCGGGCCCGTCGCCAAATCTCCAACACCTTTTACGCCACTATTAACACCGCCCTCGTCGCAGCAATAGCCGCGCAGAATGTAACGCGGTTAATTGCTCTTTCTCTTTGTGTTGCGGGCACGTTGTTATCGGCGCTCTGGTGGCTTTATATATTGCGATACAAGCACTTAACCGATGTCGGGCGAAAGAGCCTAAGTCTCATGGAATGTGATTTACAGTTAAAGTTCAGACCGTTTACCGACGAGAAGGATGACGAGAATAATAACTCCGACCGTCGTATGGCCATAACTGGCCTCGTCTGTCGTATGGCGGAACTCGTTCGTCGTATGGACTTACCGGAACTCGTCCGCTTTATGGCCTCACCTGAACTAGGCAGTAGTATTATTTTAACTACTCTGGAAGCTGTGGTTGCTTATCTGTTCTTTTTTTACTTTCTCATTTCCTTTCTCATTTATTTTCTCCTTTCATGTGCAGGTCTAGCACAGCATATTGTACAGCATATTGTACAGTAGATCATCGTCTTAAATTACGCCCAAGTGATCTGCAAGGAAGCTTCGGGCCGACTGGGGGTCGCCGACGATCTCTCAAAAGGTCCGAAAATTCGGGCGAAAGGCGTTCGTCAAAATTCTTGATTTCTGCACGTTAAGCCAAAATGACGCGCTCGTCGTCGGCACCTCCACTGCCGAAGGGAGCCGTGACGGCGACCCCGCATTATCGGGACCGCCGTTAATTGGCCTTCAAGTTCACAATCACAACCCCGTATCCCATAGTGAAGAGCGTTTTAGCTTGGCGTCGCGCCGCACATGCGCGCCAATCGAGCCGCCGGCGGTGGAGGGCGCGACGGTAAGCTAAAACGCCGTTGGACTAAGCCGCCCGCACGGTGCTCGGGCTATGGGGATCGAATCAAGGCGGCCCGTCGAAATGCGGTGAACCGAGCGTCACGGCGGGGGAAGATTTTGGAGAACCGCCCGCGAGGGTGGGGCCAGGAATGATCTTCCATGGCGACGGGCGGAATTGCGTTGAAGCATCGGGCTCTTTCGCCGGTCCGGTAGTGCCGGCCGGACCAAGGGCAATAGCAGTTCCAATTCTTGCCCGAGGCAAGCGGGATAGATCGGTGCGGCGAGGGTCGGCGTGTGCTGCATTCATGACGTATCGACAGAGGGTGGTGCACTGGTGATCGGCGGAAGCGTGCGAAACGGCATCATGCGTCCGAGATTGCAGACTGGGCATTGGCAGAGCGAAACGCCGGTCAGCTCTTCGTATCGGTCCCGATAGTCCTTCTCCTCGCTGGCGACGACGGGCCGGGGTTCCGTCATGGCAAGGAGCCGACGACACTGCGCCAGCTTCTCCGCACGGTAGCGATTGCCGAGGAAACCGTAATAGCGGATCCGCTGAAAATTGCAGGGTGGGACATGAATAAGAAATCGCCGGATGAACTCCTCTGCGCTGACTGTCATCGTCTTCTGCTGGCCGCCGCGACGATAGTCCTTCCAGCGGAAGCGGACCTTGCCATCGTCGATGTCGAGGATGCGGTTGTTGGAAATGGCGACGCGATGCGTATAGCGGCCGACATAGTCGAGGACCTGTTCCGGTGCCGCAAAGGGAGGCTTGGCGTAAACGACCCTTGCGACAGGGAAAGCTCAGGAGAGGAGAACGAACATGAAGTTCTGAAACCTTTCATCGCGATCCAGAGGGTTCAACTCCCTCCCGGTAAAGGTCAGCCAACCAGCCGGAAGCGAGCCTTGCATGGCGTGCGGCGACGCCCGTCGTGAAGCGTAGGCAGCAGGTGCTGAAGCCGCGTGAGTAGCCTCGAAATTATAATCGCTGGAGCCTTCGCTGTGGGTTGAGCGGGGGCAGCATCGATGATGCCGTCAAGGTGAGGATCGTCGGTCCGGCCGGGGTCTTGGACCGGGGCAAAGGCATGGGACGGATCGCCTGGGAACCTGTGAGATCCCGCTTGCGTCCGAACGAGAGTGCGCCGGCAAATGGGCGGCCGGCTGACCAAATGCCCTGGCCCGGATGGGTCCTTCAACCATCCGGGAGCGCCGCCAAGGCGAGCACGAACAGCGGAGGATCGCGCGGACCCCGGAAGCGAAACAAATAAGCAACCGGGGATGCGCAGGCGGGAAGTCGTAGCGCCTTCATAGTACCGCTGACCGCGGGGAACTGGGCTCACCGGGACCCGCGCGAGGGAAGGGAGACGCCATGGGATGAGAACCGTTGCCGGGAAACACGGGAGGAGACCTTGGGCTCCGCGAACCTGTCCACGAAACGACAACGGATAGCCGAACTGGCGAGGACGAAGGCGGGGACAGCTCTGTCCACGCTTCACCATGTCATCGACCTGGAATGGATGCGAGAGGCGTACCGGCTGACGCGCAAGGATGGGGCACCCGGCATCGACGGCGTGACGGCGGAGCAGTATGAGGCGAACTTGGAGGCCAACCTTTTGGCTCTCTTGGAGCGCATCAAGTCTGGCCGCTATGTCGCCCCGCCGGTGCGTCGGGTCTACATTCCGAAGGCGGACGGTTCGGAGCGGCCGCTCGGCATTCCGACGTTCGAGGACAAGGTGGCACAGAGGGCGGTCGTCATGGTGCTGGAGCCGATCTATGAGCAGGAGTTTCTCTCCTGCTCATTCGGCTTCCGGCCAGGGCGGTCGGCGCATCAGGCCCTGAGTGCGTTGCGTCTGGCCTTCATGGGCCGACAAGGGCTGCGCTGGGTGCTGGATGTCGATATCTCCAAATACTACGACACGATCCAGCATCATCACTTGCGTGCGTTTCTCGACAGGCGAGTCACGGACGGCGTCATTCGCCGGATGATCGACAAATGGCTGAAGGCGGGCGTGCTCGAACACGGTCTCCTTCAGCGCACGACCGAGGGCACCCCGCAAGGCGGCGTCGTCTCGCCTCTGCTCGCAAACATCTACCTGCACCATGTGCTGGACGAATGGTTCGAGCGGGACGTGCGCGTCCGCCTCAGGGGGAACAGCATCCTCGTGCGGTACGCCGATGACAGCGTGATGGCGTTCGAGAGTCTCGACGACGCCAAGCGGGTCATGGACGTGCTGGGAAAACGGCTTGCACGGTACGGGCTGACGCTCCACCCGGACAAGACGCACCTCGTCGACTTTCGCTTTCATCGGCCGGGGGGCGTATGCCATCCGGATACGGACAGCGCTACGTTCGACTTCCTTGGCTTCTCCCATATCTGGGCCAAGTCCAAGAAGGGGTTGAACGGGGTGAGGCAAGTGACGGCTAAAAGCCGGTACGCACGAGCGCTGGCGGCGGTCAGCGATTGGTGCCGACACAATCGGCATCGATCCTTGCGCGACCAGCACGCCCATCTGTCCCAGATGTTGCGAGGCCACTATGCCTACTACGGCATATCGGGCAACTCTCGACGCATACGATGGTTCGCCTGCCAGGTCGTGGTGCTGTGGAAGAAATGGCTGGGGCGACGGCATCGCGGAGAAGGTGCGTTCCACTGGAACCGCCTCAACGCGATCCTCAAGCGCCATCCGCTTCCCCCGGCGCGGATCGTCCACCGCCTTTACGCCAACGCGCGCGAAACTCTCCCGTGAAGAACCGGATGCGGGAATCCTGCACGTCCGGGTCTGTGAGGGGTGGGGATGGCGACATCCCCACCTACTCGGCAGTCCGTCTGGCGGAGCGGCGCCAAGTACCGCTGGAAGGCGCTCTTTTCCTTCAGTTGGGCCAAGGCGGAGAAAAACTGCAACTGCCCGGCGGCATAGGCCTTCTGCAGAGCCTCGATGAATAGCCGCCGGAACAGGCAGGAGAGAACTTCGACCGGCAGGAAATATCCGCGCCGACAAGAGATCCACCTGGTCCCGTCGGGTGACAATCCGCCACCGGGCACGACGAAATGTATGTGAGGGTGATGCAGGAGATTCGACCCCCAGGTGTGGAGGATGCCGAAAAAGCCGATCTCGGCGCCCAGGTGTTTGGGATCGGCGGCGATGGTTCGTAATGTCTCGGCGGCGGTCCGAAATAGAAGGTCATAGACGACCGCCTTGTTCTGCAGGGCAATGGCGGCCATTCTCTCCGGCAGAGTGAAAACCACATGAAAGTACTGGGTGTCGAGAATCTCGGCACGCCTATCGTCCAGCCATTGGGCGCGGCGCATCGCTTGGCATTTCGGGCAACTGCCATTACGACAACTGTTATAAGAGACGCGCTGGTGACCGCAGCTGTCGCACTGTTCGACGTGGCCACCGAGCGCTGCCGTCCGGCAGATCTCGATCGCCGTCATTGCCCGGCGCTGGGCCGTCGACAGAGATCCGCCGTGCTGCTCCCGAAAAGCGTCACCGTAGTGGCGGAACACATCCGCCACTTCCGGCCCCGACCGAGCCATTGACCGTACGGCTCAGGCGGGCGTCGGCGCTTTGGATATGGCGGCGACGGGAATCCGCGGCAGCAGATCCAGAGGACTGGTTGTCGCACACACTTTGCTGGTCGCGATCCGCAGGTAACGGGCCGTCGTATTCAAGCTGCTGTGGCCAAGAAGCAGCTGAATGGTCCGTAGGTCGGCGCCGGACTCCAGCAGATGCACTGCGAACGCATGCCGAAGCGAATGGGGCGTCACCGGTTTAGAAAGTCCGGAACGCTGGTGCGCCGCTTGGCAGACCTTCTCGACGGAATGGCGCGTGATCGGCTGACCCGGGATGTCTCCCGGAAAGAGCCATACCTTTGGCCGCACCGCCCACCAGTACTCGCTCAGCACCTCCAGCAATTTCGGCGACAGCATGACATAGCGGTCCTTCCGCCCCTTGCCTTCCTCGATGCGGATGACCATCCGCTGTCTGTCGATGGCTGCCGGCTTTAAGTGAACCGCCTCGGTGATGCGCAACCCGGCGGCGTAACAGGCGGTCAGAATCGTCCGATGCTTGATGTTGGGTATGCAGCCAAGAAACTGCGCCACCTCGTCGGGGCTGAGAATGATCGGCAAGGTCCGTGGCGCCTTGGGGCTGGGAACGATCTCACCAAAATCCCACGGCCGCTTCAGAGTAACTCGATACAGAAATCGAAGTGCCGCAACGGCGACCTTGATCGAGCTCGCCTCCAACTTCTTTTGGTTCGTCAGGTAGACCTGGTAGCTGCGGATCTCCTCCGGCCCCAAAACAGCCGGCGACTTGTTGAAATACCGGGCGAACTGGGAAACCTGCAAAACGTAAGAGGCCTGCGTCTGACGTGACAGGTTCCGCACCTGCATGTCCTCGGTCATGCGTTGTCGAAGGATCGTGGTCTTCATGAGAGGGCTCCGTTGTCAGATGGAACGTGCTGCAAGCAGCCGCTCCATGCTGATCCTCGGACCCCATGACAGCTTCAAAATCGCGCCGCCCAATGACCCCGCTCAGAGGCTGTCAAAATGCCGGCGCGACACCCCTACCGCGCCAGCGGTTTAGTCCAAAGGACGTTATGGGACGCTATAATTCGGGGAGGGAGATGTAGGGGCAGTCCCGGAATCCGCCCGGCCGCTATCCGAGCCGAATTTACACTTCTCGCCTATCGCCTGGCCTCACAGGGCCTCGGCGCTCCAGTCGCCCCCGCCAGACCCCTTACCAAGGTCGGGCCCTCCGAACGAAGCGGTCGCCCAATGGGAGTGACGAGTATTCGCATTTTATCTAAGGGCTGACAGAACACTCTATCAATCTTCGTCTATTTGATAGCTATTGATTGCGCGCTCGTAGTCGGCATATAGATAAATTTGCAATTGTCCTCATCGTCTGTTATCACCCAAGGGTGCGTAATATACGTTCTAAGACTCAAGACATTACCATCCATCAATCTACCATATGGTATCCGTTTTCCCGTATGATCCAACCAGTATACCTTTCTTATATCATTACTTTTATTGATAAATACGATAGATGTAGGCGTCGTTGTGGCCTCTGATCTAAGCGCAGACTCTTCGTTGCAGCTAACCGGAATTACACTGGTGTCCGCATTCGCTGCGCCACTATTGCTTATTTTCTTCGCTTCGTTCTCATTGAACCATTTCAGTACAGCAAGCCCCCCAACCAGTATGGCAGCAAGACATATGGTGATTGCCAATTCCCACCACCTGTTTCTCTGAGCATCACCTTCTCGACTACCGCCGTGATTCTGGCCGCTATCTATGGGCGCTATGCGTCCTAGCGACACCTTCGGTTTATAATTCGATTGACGTACGGCTCTCGAAGAAGCCAGGGGCAACGCCGGAAGTGCCACCGCTTGGAACGCCTCGTCTATCGTATTGATCGCCCTGGGATAAAGGCCTCGCTCTTCCATCCAAGCCTTGATCTGTTGGTCCACGTCTGTCCAATTTTGTGTTGGTATAAGAACGTGAACTCGTTTTCCAGCGTGCATGGCCTTCTCGAAAATTTCATAGGACTTCTGGAGCTTCTCGGGAACGTGTTCAACGGATCCAACGGAGTAGTCGACTGGATTCACTTCTCCGGTTGCCCAAACGATCTCCGCACTGTCTTCAAGGTTATAAGTGAGCCGATCACCCGCTTCGCGAAGAGCATGGGCTATGAGCACGGCCAGTTGCCAGCTGGATCCGGCTTCGATCGGTCCAGTTACGTCTAGACGATAAACTGGATAGGGGGGCTTGCCAAAAAGTCGGTGGACTAGTCCGGTCGGCCTCTTAACGAAGTCATTGTAGGCGGCCGCAATACCAGCTTGATTTGTGGTTTTGTTAATGCAGATCGTCGATCTGCCAACGTCCGGATCTTCCTCCGTTAGGCTTACGATCGACACCGGGTTGGAGGTCGTCGGAATAAGAACTGCGACACGCGAACTTTTCGCTGGCAGTGGTACCCCATTCATAGGCTCGCCCTCGACCACGTGCCAGGATCAAGCAGCAAATCTCGCACAATTCCGCTGCCGCGCAACTTGTCACGCGGCAGCCATGTGGTCGAGTCCGTTTGCTGGTGAACGCCGTGGCTCGCTGTTTGATAGGAACACGTGGTCAACGCCAGCAATAATTATCGAAGAGTTATCATCTGCGGATTGGAAGATGGCATGTAAATGCCATCACACTCTCCATCTCTTGACGTTACGACCCATGGATGACTTATATATGTTTGGAACTCAATGTAATTGCTGTCGACTAAACTCGCATATAAGACCCTGTTGCCCCAGTGGTCTATCCAGTATACATTCTTGATCGCCCCGCTCCTGTTTACGAATCCGATCACCGTAGAGGTTCTGGTTGCGAGAGATCGCAGATTGATCTCTTCGCCGCAGCCGATAGGTGAGCTCGAAGCTCGCGGCTCGGCCCCGTTCTGGACATAGACACTTACGTTGTTGTTATTGCCATAAACTTGAACGGTGACCCCGTCAGCGCTAGCTAATGCCGGCATAGTGACAGCCAGACCCGCGAAAAGAAGAAGAGCAAGAATTTTCTTCGACATTGGAGTGTCTCCCAAGCGCTGCAATTCGATTCAGCGGCTTGCTAACGACATCCATGGATCAGACACAGTTTTTGGCGGAGCGATTGCAGGAGGATCGCTACGTGTGAAACATGTGTTTGTCGCCTGCCACGCCCGCTCCTGGCAAAGGTCCGCTGATGGTGAGCGCTGGGAGCGGCTACCATCATACAGGGCGCCGCGATTCCCAAAAAGTGTCCTCGGTAATGACAGGAGCATTTTACCCCGAAAAGCTGGCCCTTCCACGGCGTTGATCGAAAACCGTCGCTGATCCTTCGCTGCATCTGAGCGAGCCGACTGAGTATCCGGTTCACACAGATGGAGCCCAACCCATGCGCAACTTGAACCGAGCAACTTTGGCGCTTGCAACCGTACTCGGATGCGCGCTCGTCGGATCTAGCGCATACGCCTGTACCGGATCCGGAGTGTCGGTTAGCGCGACCGGGAATCGAAACGGTGTCAGCATCGCCAGCTTCGGTCCGTGCAACTCAGCTGATATCGATCAGCGCGGAAGTAACAACGACGCGGATGTTGATGTCATCGGGTCGCGCAACGACGTCCAACTTACCCAATTAGGCCGCAATCACAGAGTGGCGGTTTGGGTGCGCGGACAACGCAATCACGCGGATGTCTTTACAGGCATTTGCCGCTGGAAGTCAGAACATCTTGTCGCAATAGAAGATAACCGACGGCTCGCCGTGGTCGTCCTCCCGTGCGGGCAGTAACAATAGGTAAAGGAGAATGCGATGTCTGACGCTCTCAGCTCATTTTGGCTCGCGTTGGCTACCGTCTTTGGCGTTCAGGGCGGGCCTATAGCAGATCCGCCAACTCTTTCGGCCGTCCCTGAGGCCCCGATTAGCTGTCAACTCGATGTCGTAGGTTCGGGAGATAGGAAGACGATCACTGCCGTCGTGAGCGCTCGCGACGCCGCGCAGTCCGGCCAGTTTGCTATGGAGATTGAGAAAACTGGCGCCAACACGATGAAAACTCGACAAGGTGGCGATTTTGAGCTTGCGGCTAGCGAGACCAAGTCACTCGCAACTGTCAAGGTCAATGTCAGTTCCGCCGACACACTGTCCGGCCGCCTTTTGCTGAATTGGAATGGCGGAGACGCCACGTGCCTGCTTAACAACACTTCATCAAGTTCTCACGAAAAAACCCACTGATCCTTTGCTGTGTCTAGTGTCAGCGACCACAGATTCGCTCAAACCCAAACCGGAGACTGAAAATGAACAACAAGTTCTTCGTTACGTTCTCGCTTTCGATGCTCGCGCTCGCCCTCATCGTCACGACATCCGCCCGTGCCTGCGAAAGGGATTATATCGCTGCAGAGTCGGCTGGCCACGGTAATAGCGCGGATTATGAAAGCGTGGGCACGAATTCCACGAGCTTTCAGCAAAACGGCGATGAACTCGCCCTGTTCAGCAGCGTCAAAGGACGGTGCAACGCGCAAGTGACCGGACAGTACGGTATCGGCAATAGCCTCTTTTCAAGGGTCCAGGGCGAGGGCAATGGAACCGGTATCATTCAGGATGCCAACAATGCCCGAGCAAGCGTCTATTCTGAAGGGCTCAGCAACGGCGTTGCCATTCACCAGTTCCGTGATGGAGACAACGCCGACGTCACTGTACACGGTCAAGGCAGCAATGTCGTAATTCGACAGAATTAGTGGCTAAATAAAGACGCCGTAGTGCTATAAGCACTTCGGCGTCTCTTATTATTTTTGCTCCTGGTCAAAGGCTGCTGGATGGGCCTCAGAGAAGCATCGATAAAAAATCTCCTTATCTTCAACAAAGTATCGATCGACACCGGTGCGCTCAAACCAAGCGCGTATTTTGTCTATTTCGTGACGCACACCAATAATGGGACCAACTCCTGCTGCGATCGCTTCGCCTATATCGTGATCTTGACTGTCAATAGCACGAAAGCCGACCCGATTTACCCTCCTGAACGCAGCGAGTAGCTGCATTCCGAAAGCGTTGTCGGGATCCTCCAATTCCCGGGCCAGCAGGCGGACGAGCGCGGTGGGGTCATGTGGAAGGCGAGCGGCGTCTTCAGACGTTACGCCTGCCGCAAGGGCCCATGCGGCGACTGCTGAGGGGTTAATCGCATGAATAAGCTCAATGCTAGCCAAGTGTCGTCGCGCCAGCAGGGACCAGGCCGCGGCCGCCGCAACGGTCGTCAGCTGATCGGCTATCTCGCGATAGCGATCACGAAGACCAATATACCCGTCTTGCTCGGGCAAGCGGCCAAGCGGCGCACCTTTCTTGGTTCTATCAACGAGCGCGGTTTGAAGCTTTCCAAAGTACGCGTATCGAGCAAGGGTTCGAAAGAATTGAGGATCGGGCGGAACGCTAAAGAAGATGGCATCGCCAGCAGGCGACTCTGTCTCATCCTCGCACCGCAGTTTGTCAGGCAAGAGATCGCTTACAAAATCACAATCGGTTTTTGGCAACCATTTGATTCGATCCGCAGGCGGCGCAAACAGAAGTGCGAGCGGGGAAATCCACTGATCTGTACCGAGATCAGTCGTGGCGAATTCACTGATGCCACTTATGTCGTCGTCATCGCGCGTTACCAGGAGATTGCCCGGGCCGACCGAATCCTCTTGGGAGGTCGGGAGGCTGACGGCGTTGAGAACGGCGTTCTCTGCCGATGCCGCGATCATCGCCTCACGATATGCGAGAAGCTTTCGCGCGGCCGACCGGAACAGCCGAAAGCCGTCGACTTCGGGTTTGAAAATCTGCGTTTGCCAGAACTCAAGTATCGCTTGATCATCGATTCCGTCTGTGTCCAAACGGCCCGTCTTGAAAAGGAACGCACGCATGACGCGAGCTTGCTGCGTGAAGTGCTCATTGCTGATCCGATCGCGGAGCCAGACATTAATCTCTCGCGACAGGACCTTAGCGAGTTCTTCTGCCGTCACGAGGCACTGCGATCCAAAAATACCGTGGCACAGGCGCGTTACCGCCGGGAAGCCCAACATGTTGTTCATGCAGTCGACGAAGGCGGCCGCAACAGGCATCTGCGCGAAAGCAAGATCGAACAGTTTTCCGGAAGAAGCCATCTCAATTTCTTCGAATACAACGCCAAGATTATTTTTGTGCGCAATACCATTAAGTTTACCGCGAGAGAGAGCTCCTTCGATTTGTTGCTGAAAGAAGCGGCTACGCAATTCAGGAAGTCGTACGTAGAGAAACTCCGTATAGCCTCGCTCGCTGGCCCTATCCATCAACCGAAGCAGACGGATTGCTTGACGTATGAGGCCCCCGAGCTTCCGGCTTCGATCAGCAAGCGCCCGTTTAAGAATCTCGCCGTCAAGATGCGTGCTCCAGCGCTCGCCCTTGGCCGTTTCTCGCTCGGTCGTGAGCATGAGCGCATCGACGAATTCCTGCGAATGGGGCACAATGCGGTCCGATGCCATGGAGTTCAAAGCCTGACGGAACCTCTACAGGTCGGAAAGCTTCTGATTAACGCCCCGCTTTGGCAATAGAGATAGCAGCATGTCTATGGATCACGAAAGAGCCGAAACGATATACACGGCGAGAATGTTGTTACAAAATGGCAAGCGAAGTGCGAGATCGCTCGGCGTGCGCGAACTTATACAGTTCCTGACTGTACCCAGCCACACGCTTTCAGACGCTCAGACAGCAGCCTTGTTCTCGGATACGCGCCTTCGTGAAACTTATGCAATGTTGAAGTCACAACACGCCCTACATCATTTTCCTGCCGTTGCGGCAGCAAGCGGCGGTGACATCACGGAACGACGTTTTGAAGGGGGTACGCTACGCCTGACCCCTTCACGCTCTGGGAATCAAGTTTATTTGCTTATCTGCTTCACGCGACAAGGGAACGAGGCAGGGCAACCGCCCGTCGCCGGTCAACTTATTGTCGAAACGCCGCAGGGGAGCATTGAGAAATTGGCGTTACCGGCACCAGACGCCGCGGGCGAGGTGTTTCTTGTGCTGGATGAGACTATCGCATCTGACGCACGCTTCATGGCTGCCTTGCGTGATCCCCTTGCCAAGGGGG
Source organism: uncultured Alphaproteobacteria bacterium (assembly GCA_963822215.1). Classification (GTDB taxonomy): domain Bacteria; phylum Pseudomonadota; class Alphaproteobacteria; order Rhizobiales; family Beijerinckiaceae; genus Roseiarcus. Next base: position 661,597 of record CAWGGX010000008.1, on the reverse strand, counting down.
ATTTCTTAGCTGATGACACTCGGGTGTGATATGGGCTTTTCTCTGAGATCGGTGTTCTCGATCCTCAGGTAGTCCGATCCTCGCAAGCCATTGTTATATATGACGTTATAGTTCACTAATATATGTGATAATCAACGCATTATCATATACATCGGTCGCGGTCTCCCAAATTCGCATCCAGCGACCCGCTCGGTGTCTCCGGGACGAAATTCAAGATTTTCGCCCCGTTGGCGGGGGCTTGCGCCACTTCCGAAGCTCGCCAAGCAGCGCCGTCATAGCGGTCAGAACGGCGGCAGCGGCAGTCGCATCACCAGCGAGCGACCCCCAATCCATGTCAACCTCCTGCGATTGCTTAACAGGAAGTTAACGGTACATCGCCGACCCTAACGAAACGTAGCCTTGAAGTTCACAGCGACGCTAACACCGCGACAGCGCGGTTCGCTTTCATCGTTAACGATTTCGCCCATCGCGAAGCGAAAAAGCGCCGCTGATCCTTCGCTGTATTCGTTTGGGTGAACGGCAGATGGAGCCATTGCCGAAGGAAAGCGACGGATGGAGATCCTCTGTCGCCTCCCAGTCGTCTGCTGCTGAAACTCATGGCGAAGAATACTCTCACGGAGGGTCAAATGTTCCGCAACTCAGTAATTGGTTTCGTGGCCGCGCTCGCCGCAACAGCGGCGGCGCCTGCCGACGCCGGCGGTCTCTTCGGCAAGGGAGGTCTCATTCGCGGTAGCGTCGGGAACTTCATCGCGAAGAACGTCCAAGAGCCCGTGCTGACCCCTATGGCACGGGGTGCGGTAGTAGCCGGCGGTGCCGTCGTTGGGGCTGCCGCCGGCTCGTATGTCGGTGCGCCGGTCACGGGAGGAGCGGCTGGTGCCGGAATCGGACAGGGCATCAACGATTTGGCAGCGGGACAACACTATTAACATAGTTCCGCAGCAAGCAGAGTGTCGGGTCCACATCGAGAGCGATGGGCCTGGATCGAGACAAAGGGAGCCTCGAGGCCCCTCTCATTCCAAACCACGTTCGTGACTTTCCGGAACGACTCGGCGCTCTTGAAAGCGGGATTTGGCGGCCAATAAAATGGCCGCCTTTCTTATGTCGGTTCGCCTCGCGGGGGCCGCGGGGCGTTCGGGTCTCAGATCACATCTTGCTTGCGGACTCGGGCGATTCCACGCGGGGCAATGTAGCCCCTGGTCGGCATCGGCGAGGCCAGCCACTACGTCCAGTCCGCCGGTGCAGCCAGGAACCTCCAGCGACCCGTTGCTCGAATGGATCTCCGCGGATTGCGTAACATAACGTCCTTATGTTGCACGAATTAACTAATCGAGACCTGTAGACCCGCCCACATCGTCACGTACGTCCAGACGACGATCGCCTCCGAAAAATCTCAACCGCACAGTCGGCCAGCGCAGCAATCCGGAGGCCCGCAGCTTGTTCGGCGAAGACGTGCGCTGGCGTCGAGCTGCTCGTCGTAGGGCGTTCCGGCTGAAATGCGACCGATGCGGTTCCCAATAGGACATCGGGCGGCCGACGATGGAACCGGGGTCGTTGAGAACTACAGTAGTGACGCTGGAACGTGTCCGGCGGAGTAAAGGGGCCCAGGGAGTTGGCCGCACTCAAAAACTCCGAGCGCCGATACCGATCCGGACAGAAATTCCAGCGCGATGCCACCGTTAAGGCGGCGGAGCAGCTCCGAAATAACTAAGCAACCTGCAATCAAGCCGACGAACGGCACGCCAACTGTGCGGGAGGCTAGCTGTGCCAAGCCGCAAGGGTCCATTCCTGCGGCCTTGAGCGCTCGATAGGCAGGCTGGTCCTCATAGTTCTCGGCGCCGAGGACGGCTTGCCGAGACCAGATCGCGGCCGCGGACCGTGAGGCCGGGAAGGTGTGCATCGAAATGCTGCGGAAGGCCTGCGGTCCCGCACCCAGACCGGCCTCAACGACGAGTTCAAAACCAGCGTCTTCGAGGGCAGAGCGCGCGAGCGCGTTGTCGACGCCGCAAAGAGCGGCACCCGGCTCGTCATCGCAGCGCCGGGTTGAGGGTCCGAAACGCCGTTCCTCGACGAAGGTCTCGAACCCCCGCGCGTCGAGCCAATCGGCGACGACGCGGGATTTCCGGCGGCCGACGTCCGTGAGAAAGGATAAGAGCGACGTGCTGTCGTTCGAAGGCGCGATCCGGTCGGAATCCTGGAGCAGAAGACGCACCTCGCCGCGGTCGCGATAGGGCAGCAATGCGAGAAGCCACGCGAAGGCCTGCCCGAGATTGCCGAGGCCGATCAGCCAGAGGCGTGAGGGAAGATAGATGAGCGCGGGTTCGTCCGGATCATCGGCAAGCCAATCGCGGCCGGGCCGCCACAACGACAGGCCCGCCGCGCGACGGCCTGCCATCGGGTGATCGCCCGCGTGATAGGAAAAGACCTCGGTGGCGCAGGCTGCGGCCGCGAGCGCAGGCGCAAGGCCGATAGCGGTTGTCTCGCGGAGACGTTGTCCCGCGCGGACCGGCACGACTCCCCCGCGCCATCCCTCCCAGGTGAGCCGCCAGGCAGGCGCAGCACTTTGGGCAGGCGCGGCATCGCCGATGAGCGCGAGCGGCCAATCTTCGCGCGCATGCGCGTCCGGCTCTCCGCCGAGCTCGGTGACGGCCTGGGCAAGTGGCCGATTGGGCGCGAGGCGCGTCAAGCTCGCGCAGTCCAGCAAGCCTTCGACCTCGATGCCGCCGAGCAAGGTGCGGCGGGCGGTGTTGACCAGCGTCAGGAGCGCGGCCTGGTGGTGCGCCGAGGTGGCGATGTCGCTGCCGACGCAAATGGTGAGGCCGAATTGCTCAAGCAGGGTCATCGCCTCCTCGTGCGACGCCGCACGGCCGCTGTCCATGAAGTATTTGGCGGTACGGTGCAGGGTTTCCTGATCGACGGGGCCGTGCATCGGTCAGCTCCAAAAGCCGATGTAGAAGAAGCCGTGCCACCGCGCGCTGCGATCGGTCCAGGTATGCTGCCCGCGATATTCATAGACGCCGAGCCGGTGCCGCCGGATCGGCCAGCGGGCGAAGTCGGGAACGATGATGGCGATGTGGCCGGGACGTGCGACCATCGGGTTGGTGCGGTCGGCTTCGCTCTGGCGGCCTTCGCCGCCATGTGTGTGGGCGTCGGCGACGACCGTCAATTTGCGCTCGCGGCACAGTGCCCAGAGCTTAGCGAAGGCGTCGCCGTGTAGGACGCAGACGCCGCTGTCATAGGCGCGGGGATCGAGATCGTCGTAATAAATAGCGGCCTGGACCTCGCGGCGGCCGTGCCGTTCGACGCCGAGCAGGAAGACTCCGGCCTCGTGCCGGTTTTCGCCGCGGCGATAGAGTTCGCTGATGATGTTGCGCCAACGGCGCGATGAGCAGCCGAGCCGGTGCCTAGGCGCGAGCCAGGCCCGAATAGTCGCTTCCAAAGAAAAGGTCATGAAGCTGCTCCAGGTAGCAGATGAGGCCGCGCTTGGGTTGCCAGAGGCGGCTGGGATGTTCGGCGCGCCAGTTGGGATGCCCCTCGATCGAGAGCCGGTCGCAGGGCAGGTAAAGACACTGCCCTTGCCGCCATTCGGGGCGGAACACGGAGGAAAAGATCGGGCCGCCCTTGGGCCAGAGCGGTGCCGCCAATGGCTGGTTGGCGGCGATATGCCACGGCTGCGCCGTCGCCGGGATCTGCCGGTAGCCGGAGCACTCGAACCGGAAGCCGTATTCGGTCGGCGCGTTGGGACGCGGCGGCGCCGCGACGCCGAACACGACATGAGGCCAAGCGGTGGCAACGTGCCGCCACTTTCCTTCGATCTCGCCACACCGGATGCAAGGTCCGGCGAGATCCTGTTCGAGCAGCGCCCGGTCGGGCGGTGCGACCATGTTCATGTCAGCCCTCGACGCGCTTCTCGGGCACCAGGTTGAAGCAGAGCTCGCACTGATGGTCTTTGACGAGCTGGTGCAGCGGCGTGTCGCTCGGCGGGCGCTCGGTCGAGCCGCAGAGCTGCAGCACATGCTCGGCCGCGTCCTTGGGATCCATGTCGAAGACGTGAACCGCCCATTCCTTGACCGCCCGGACGCGGGCACCGGGCGCAAACTCGCGGGTTTCGGTCTGGTCGAGGAAATGGACGGTGGTCGCGATGCGCTTGCAGCGGGTCACATGCACGCGCGAGCCGTGCTTAAGATGGTGCAGCGGCCGGTGCCGTTCGCCCTCTTCGAGCTCTTCGACCTCGTCGATGAAGATGAAGGTGTTCTCATCGACGGCGATGCCGAGGATTTCGAGCATGTCGTGCAGATCGCCGAGGGTCACATCCGCCAACAACTCGGCCTCGACGATCTCGGCCTGGCCGTGGGCCTGAATAAAAACGAGGATATTGGTCATGTATGCTTTCTCCTAGGTGCCGCCCCGTGATGGGGTCCTAAGAGGAAAGCGATGCGGCTCCCGAAAAAGCGGGCGCCAGGGACTCAGGTGCCGCAGATGAAGTAGCACGGGCAGTAGGGACAGCGGCGGATATCGGGTTTAGCCTGGAACTCGCCGCGCTCGATCGCGGCGATGGCGTCGGCGTAGGCTTGGAGGCGCTTGTCGTCGCTCTTGGGCGGGACCGGCACCGTCTCGCCGGTCGCAAGATAGACGGTTTCGACGCTGATCGACCGGCCCGGGTATCTGGCGGCGGCACCCCGGCGCAGCAAGGCGTAGATCTCCTTGTCGGGTTCGGATTTAGTGCGCCGCCCGGTGCGGATGCGCTGGACACGGACGCCGTGGCTAGTCACGACAACGCGGTCGGGCGTCACCGCGACCTCGCGCCCGCCGACCGGCACGAGCCACTCGGCGCGATCGTATTGGCCCGGTTCGGCGGCGATCATCCCGGCCATCTGCCGGACCATCGCATCGGCGGTCGCGCGATAATAACTCTCGAAGCCATGGCCGATGGGGCCGCTCTTCTTCCATATGTCGTCGAGGTGGGCGAGCGCCGCAAAGACGTCGGCCGGAGCGCCCGCCGCGCTTTGCTCTTCGAGCCAGCCGACGGTCATGTGAACGCAGCGGTGAAATTGGATGTAGGGCGCTTCTTCGCGCCCGCCATGGAGGCCGTCGATCGCCTCGTAGAGGTAACGCGCCGGGCACTTCATATAAACGTCGAGCTCCGGTTCGGGGTAGGACGGGCGCGGCGCCTGCGGCATCAGCTGCACTGGCCGGGCGTATGTCGCGCCGGACCCTGGATGCCGGGATGTGGCGACGGTGCCAGCGATCGCATCGATAAACTTCGAAGGGCTGGCCTTTTGCGCGGTGTACTGCTCGGCGCGGCTGATGGAGAGGAAGTCCCGCGCCCGCGAGAGGCCGACGAAGAACAAGCACTCCTCCTCCGCGTCGTGATCCCCAGGCTGCATCGCGAGCTGGGGGAGCGAAGGCGGCGGCGGGCAATGAATGGCTTGGCGGTTGGACGGCAGGTAGCGCGTCGCGAGCGCCGGAATGTGGACGGCTCCGAATTCGAGACCCTTGCTGCCGTGGATCGTCAGCACCCGCACCGCGTCCATGTCGGCGGCTTCGGAAGCAACCAGCCGGTAACTGGTGTCTTGATTGAGAGCTTCGATGCGGCGGATGCGGGCGAGAAAGCCCTTGCGGCTGTTGTCACCCGTCGTGGCCTGCTCGCCGCAGACCTTGAGCAGGTGGTAGATGGCGATGAGCTTTTGCTGCGCTGTGGCGTCGCCCCCGAGAAGCAGCGGACGCAAATAGTCGCTCCGCTCGAAAAGCCAGGTGGTCAGCAGCCCCCACGGCGAGGCGTTATCGAGGCCGCGCAGCTGATCGCCGAGGCGCGCGAGTCCTGCCTTCCCGGCAGCGCTCACCCCGTCCATTTCAGCGCTGCGGGTCAGGGCCTCTTGCAGCCTCACCCCATTCGTCCGCGCCCAGCTGATCGCCGCTATGGCATCATCGCGGGGGACGCCGTACTCGGGCAGCGCTGCGACCCGCACCAGGCCGACATTGCCGATCTCGGCGCCGATCCCGACCAGCGAAAGGAGATCGCGAATTTCCGTCCGTTCGAAGAGATCACCCAGATACAGCATCGGCACCCCGAACTGCTCCAGGATGCCGGTGATGCGGGCGAGAGTCAGATGGCTGCGGGCGAGGATCGCCTGGTCGGCATAGGCGATGCCACGCGCCCGGAAGCGCTCAATCTTATTGCGGACCGCCTCGGCTTCGGCGGCGAGCGTCGGGGCGACGGTAAGCGTGACCTCGCCGCCCTCGGCCCGACGGGCCTGCCACGTTCCGGCCAGAGCGCCCCCCTGCATAGAAGCGGAGAAGCGCTGGAAGTTCCGCACCACCGGAGCGAACGACCTGTAATTGTGGCCGAGCGACTGGCGCGCGCCCTGAAACTCGTCGACGAAGCGGGACACGTTCGTCGGTTCGGCACCCCTGAACCGGTAAATCGACTGGCGCTGGTCCGCGACGACCCAGATATCCATTCCGGCGCGGCAGATGGCGCGAAGCAGCGCTGCGCTAGCGAGATTCACGTCCTGGTATTCGTCGACCAGCACATGTTTGAATTTTGCGAGGTACTCCTTCACGGCGGGATTCTTTTCGACCAGTCGGCCCGCGAGCAGAACGAGATCGCCGAAATCGACGGAGTTGGTCTCGGCGAGCTTATCCTCGTAGATTTGATAGATCGCGGCGAGTTCGAGCGCCTTCTCGGCGGCCTCGATGGCGTCCGCGTCACGAGCCACCTCCGCGGCGGCATACGCCTCTTCCGCCGCCGCGCGGTACGCCGCGGGCGAGATCAGCTCATCCTTGCAGCGCGAGACGGCGCGCAAGACGTGGGCCAGCTCGTAGGCCGGTTCGTAGAGGTTCTGGAAATGGCGCAGCGGCAGCTTGGCGAGATTGTCCTCGAGCAAGGCGAGCGAGCCCGCCTCGTCGAGCACCGTGACGTCGCCGGTCCTCCCGATCGCCGACGGCCATTTCGTAATCAGCTCCAGGCCGAAGGCGTGGAAGGTGCCGACCCACATTTCGATGGCGGCATCGGGGTTCATCGCCGAAAGCCGCTCGCGCATCTCTTCTGCGGCTTTGTTCGAGAAGGTCAGGGCAAGGAACATCCCCGGCGTCGAGCCGTTGCCGAGAAGGTGCCCGATGCGGTGAATGAGCGTGCGGGTCTTGCCAGTGCCGGGCCCGGCATCGACCAGAAGGGGAGCGCCGTCCCACGTCGCGGCGAGCCGCTGGCTCTCATCAAGGTCGTAAACGGCCGCAGGCGGCGCGGGCGGCGCCTCGCGCAGCGGCGGCAGGAGAAGGCCCCGGATCAGTTGGTGCGTCACCAGGCTTTCGGGCACGCCGAGCTCCAGAGCGATCTCGGCGGGCTTGCGGCCGCGTACGATGTATTCGTCGCGGAGCCAGTCGGCCGGACAGAGAAACTCCGCCGCGAAGATATCGGCCTGGACTTCCTTGCGTTCGCGCGGTGAGTAGCCTTCGACCTTTCCGGCGCCACTCTCGACCGGATCGCCGCCGAGACCGGCGGGCTTGAGCGTCACTTCGCTGATCGGGTCGTGATGCAGGTCGCTGTGGCCGATCTCGTGCGCGGTGACGACGGCTTCGTCCCGCGGGTCCTGGCCCCTGGCGACATTGACGAGCCCCGGCTCGCGCTCGAAAGAGCCGAGGACGCCCGGGCCGAATGTGGTGCCCGGCTGGTAATACCGGAGCTCCAAATCCGCGTTCGCGAGCGCTGCTTTTAGGAGCGCTGCGGCGCGACGGTCGCCATTGGCTTTCGCCAGAGCCCTTTGATGGCAGGCGCGCGCCTTGCGGCGGATATCCGACCAGCTGTCCATCTCAATCTTCGTCGAGCCAATATCGGATTTGGTCCTCCGTCATGCCACTATCTCTTACGACCTCCTCGTAGCTGCGGGCGGTGACGGTCGGGGCCGCGCCCGATTTGGCAAGCCCATAGCGGGGTTCCGCGAGCGCCCGCTGAAGCGCCACAGCGAACTGGCCGCGAGTGATCGCGAGGACGCGGCAAAACGCTTCGAGAAAGCGGCGGCCGACGGGCGGGCGCATCCGGCCATTGATGAGGTCTGCGATCACGCTGCGGCGGATGCCGATGTCGCCGCCGATTTTCCGCGTGAGCGCGGGTACGGCTATGCCGCGCGCCGCAAGAATGTCCTGGAAATATTCGACGCTGCTCGTCCGAGCGGTGGCTGCGATATCGGCTTTGTAGAGCACGTTCAGGGCGCGGCTGTAGGCGCGCGCGAGCTCGGTTTCGCTTGGCTCCTCGGCAGGAAGCTCGCGACGGGCGTCCCAATCTCTGGCTACCGCCGCATGCGCGCGGATGTCGTCGGCGAACTGCGGATGCCGGCTTGTCCAATCGATGATTTGTTTGGTCGTCGGGCGCGGGCACGCCTCATGAAAGGCGAACAGCACCTCGTCGCGGTCTGGCGTTTGCGGGTGGTCGGTCATGACAATCCTCCAATCTTGTTTTCGAGGTGTGTCCGTACCTCCTTGATCCATTGCCTCGCTGTTTTCTCGTCGATCCCTAAAGCCTTCGCGATGGAGTCGGACTTGATCGACTTGAAGGGCAGCCCATCCATGAACAGTCGGAACGCCTGCCGCTTGCGGTCGTCGGCGATATTGGTTTCAAGGAAACGGTTGATGTCGATCTGTTGCTCGGCAGCTTCGACCGCATCGAGGAAAGCCGGGTTTCGGCTGGACTTGGATGGCGCTGCGTCATCGTCCTCCGCCTCCTCTGCCCCATCATCCGAATCGCACTGCCCGCCAATCTCGGCGACTCCTTGCGCCGACTTGGCCGGGTTCGGTGATTTCTGCGGCGGTCGGGCGACCATTTCCTCGAATGTGCGCCGCTCGCGCGCTTCTCTTGCGATGGCGTCTTTGAGCCGGAACATCAGGCGCGCGACGAACGCTTGGCGGTATCCTTTCGCGTCGGCCGAGCCGGGTTGGGCGAGGGCTTCGAAGACCTGGACGTGAACCCGGTCGATGATGTCGGTACCGCTATTCGGATGATTGCGGCCGACCTGCCTACGGAGCAGCTTGTAGGCCCTCTCGCTGAGGGCCTTGGCGAGCGCGTTGCGCGGGCCGGAATCGGTGTTGAACCGGAGGTCCTGGAGCGCCGCGAAGATCGCCTCCAAGGGCAGATGCTGTAGAAGCCCCCGCTCTGCCGCACGTTTCCACCCGGCGAAATCGGTCGAGTCCGGGGGCGGCTCCTCGCTGGTCGATGCGTCCATGGGCGGTTCTCTCCTAGGCCCCTCTTTGCCTAAGCGATGGCACTCGCAAAAAAGCGGGTCCTTGGGACATCGCAGAATCTGTTCCAGAACATGCGCTAAGGGCAGACGGTCAAAAAACAATATGACATAGGGTAATTAATGCCTTTATGGCTTTGCGGGCGTTTTTTCCCTCCCATCTCTGCATGGCCCAGCCGCCAGCTTGGAAATGCACGTTGAGGTTAGAGGTAAGCGCGCCTGAGCAGCCCGTTCAACGAAACTCAATCTTGAGACTCGGATCGGTCTCAACGTCGTCGGCGATTTCGTTGTAGCGCGTGACGAAGTCGGACACAGCCACGCGTCGCCCTTCCTGTGCGAATTTCCCAATCTCGTAGAGGTTGAGCGCAATGAATTGCTCGACCTCGAAGGCGTCGATCCTTTCACCGAGATCTCATCCGTGAACGGACCATGGTGGGCCTTGCAGCCGCAAGGGCGCGGGGGCGCAAGGGCGGTCGGAAATTTGTCCTCACCAAAGCCCAAGTCCGTCTGGCTCAGGCCGCTATGTGTAGGCGCTCGCAATCATCGGGGCTCGTGCTCGCAAACGGAGCCGATTCCTGCTCGAATTAGCTGACAATGGGCTGAGCGTCGTGCTCACATTATCTGCCACTGTGCTCGCCAACGGAGGAACGTGCTCACAATCCGTGCCAACGGGATGTGCAAGCGGCGGCGGCTGGCCGTTCTCGATAACCAGGGTTTCTGACGATCGAGGCCAGACCCTGGCCGAAAGCGGGCTTTTGGCCTCTTGACCGTTCTCAAAACTGTTCTGGATTGACGCGTATCGAAACACCAACGAGTTGGCGACTTTTGAGAGGGCGGGCGGCGGGTAACAGCACTATACTCAGCCCCGGCAGATATTCTCCTGAGTTTTCCGTCGGTTCTGCTCATTGGCGGCTAATGTGAGCAGAATCCTCTGTTGGCGAGCACGGGGCTCCGTTAGCAAGCACATTGGCGGACAATGTGAGCACGAGGCGCGCGCCATTGTCGGCTAATCTGAGCAGGATCGGCTCCGTTTGCGAGCATGAGCTCGGATGATTGCAAGCGCCTACACCTAGGCCTCGGGTTGCGCCAGTTTCCGCGTGAGACCCTCGGCCTGAAGCTGATCATGTGCCCAGCCTTCTGCCTGCGCGACGGCGGTGTCCGCCTGACCGACCGCCTTCTTGAGCGGTACGATGAAGCTCGTCTCCCAAGCGTGCGTCACGCGCCGGTCGAGTTCTTCGCGCAAATCAACATTGTCCTCGAACCATTGTCGCAGGGTTTGGGCGACTCCCTCGCGATAACTACCGCGGCCGAGGCCGTAGTTGCGCTCGCATTCGTCCCAGACAGGCTGCGCGCCGCCGAGCGGTTGTGAATAGACCGCGACCGCGTGATGGCGCACGGCGTTGACGAAATCAGCTTCCCAGAGTGAGGCGTTGGCCTGCACCTGAGACAGGAAGCCCTGCGCGCTGGCTAGCTCGGGGTTGTCGAGGTCGGACTCGATGATCGTGGTCAAGCCGGCTACCACTTTTGTGTTTCGGCGTGCAAAATTGACCCCCTGAGGGGCGTCATCGGCGTCCAAAATTGACCCCCCGATTTCCGGTTTGGTCGGCTGCCTGCCTGCATGACGCCCGACCAGGCGGCGAGAACCTTGCGCGGATACTCGCCGTGGCGCGTTGGCGAGTAGTCGTACAGCGCGGCCGGCGGTCCCTGGCCGCCGAACGGCCGATCGTCACGCACGTAGACCCAAAGCCTGCCCGTGCGCGTCCTGATCTTGGCGAGCACCTTCACGGTGGTGTCGTCGACATGCAGGCGCTCGGCGGCGAGCACGTGCCGGCGAAGCTCGGCGAGGATCGGATCGAGGGCGGCGGCGCAGGCGCCGACCCAGTCGGCGAGCGTCGAGACGTCGAGTTCGACCCCTTCGCGGGCGAAGGCGGCGCTCTGACGGTTCAACGGCAGATGGTCGCCGAACTTGCCGACCAGGATCATGGCGAGCAGGCTCGGGCCGGCGAAGCCGCGGGGGATCGGATGCGACGGCGCTGGCGGCTCGCTAATCGCCTCGCAGTCCCGGCAGGCGAACTTCTCGCGCACCCGCTCGATGATCTTCCAGCGCCGCGGCTCGCATTCGAGCGTCTTGGACACCACCTCGCCGAGCTTTCGCAACCGAGCGCCGCCGCACTTGCCGCAGACGCACGGGGCGGGCTCGACGACGCGCTCGACCGGCAAGTTCTCCGGCAGCTTGCGAGGCCCGCGTTGCGGACGCCGCCGTGGCGCCTTGGGCTCGGGCGCCGAGATCTCGGCCTTGGTCTGTGCCTCGGCCTGCGTCTCTTCGAGGTCCTCGATCGCCAGTTCGAGCTGCTCGACGAGGAGCTTGCCGCGCTCCGACGACTGGCCGAAATGCTCACGGCGCGCCTTGGCGAGCTGAAGCTTCAGCCGCTCGATCTCGAGGGCGCGGACTTTGGCTTCGTTCTTCGCGGCGGCGAGCATCTCGCGCTGGGCGAGGATCAGCGCGTGCGCGCCCGCAAGATCGTTCGGAAGCGCGTCCGGCAGGCCGTCTGAAGGATGTTCGCCCGGGCTCGTCACGCCCGCGACTTGAGCATATCCGACCGGAAAAATCGTCCTTGAACAGCGCCCTGAGTCAATCGGTCGCAGTCATCCGGCCGCCGTGGGACGCCAGGTTTTCTGCGGCATTCGCCAGTCGATGCCGGACAAGAGATAGGTGAGCTGTGCGGCCGAAATCGTCACGACGCCGTCGGCCACAGAGGGCCACAGAAACCGCCCGCGCTCAAGCCGCTTCACGAACAGACATGCGCCGTCGCCGTCGTGCCAGATCAGCTTCACCAGGTCTCCCCTGCGCCCTCGGAAGACCCACAAATCGCCAGCATGCGGACCGCGCTTGAACCCCTCCTGCACCATCAGAGCCAGTGAGCCAAAGCCCTTGCGCATGTCCGTATGCCCGGTCGCCAGCCACACCCGCGCCCCGCTCGGAAACGCAATCATCGCCAGCGATCCGGCGCCGTCAGCGCCCCGATCACGTTCGCCAACGTCGCCCCGTCCGGCGCGCCCTCGATCGTCATCCGAACCTGCTCGCCGAAAGCGATCGTGATCGAAGACGACCGCAACCGCGGCGGCGCGCAGACCGGAGCGGTCGCGGGCGCCGCCGCATTCAGGTCGGGAGATACCCGCACCGGCACAAACGCCGCCGTCTCGCGTTCCGCCGCAAACTGCCGCTGCCAGCGATACAGAAGGCTCGCGTCGACCCCCTCGCTGCGCGCTATCTCCGTCACAACGGCGCCCGGCTCGTTCATCGCCGCGACAAGCCGAGCCTTCTCTGCCGTGCTCCAGCGCCGACGACGCTCAACCGACGTGATGACCTCAATACGATCCATCGTCATGTGGCTAACCTCGTGCTAGCCACAAGTCCTACCCCAGTCCCGTCAGCTCACAAGGCGGCGCCTGTCGGACGCGTACAACAGGACTGCCTTTCATCAGCGCCTGCAGTGGAGGCTGTGGAATGGCAAAGCCAAGGATGCTCAAATCAGCATCGGTCGTATCCGCACAGTGATGCATCATTTTCAGGGTGAACAAGGGCAGACGAGGTCCATTGCGCCTTCGAGAAAGCTGTGGACTGCCTTGCACGCACTGGATGCTTATCTCACCGGACAGAGCGATTGGTTGGTCAACTACGCCGAGCGGTACCGTGCCGGATTGCGGGTCGGCACCGCGATCACCGAAGGGACAGCCAATTTTCTGGTGAACCGCCGGATGAACAAATCGCAGCAGATGCGCTGCTCGCGGCGAGGGGCTGATCTTCTGCTTCAGGTTCGCAGCGCCGTCTACAATGGCACGCTCGGCTCCGGCTTCGGACAGAGATTCCAGCCTGCCAACGACCCGCTCCCGCAAGCAGCGGTTGCGGCCTAACACCCCCAATCTCAAGGCAGTCCCAGCCGCGACCGACAAAAAGCCTTGCCGCGCCTGGCGCGCGTCAAAGGCGGCTCCTTGCGAGCGTCCGGCGCCCCCACGCCGGCCGCTCAGCCCAATTTTCTTTTACTTTGCCGGCGCCGCGCAGGCGTAGCTCGCCGCGTTGCTTCGATCGCCTTGGCCCGAGTAGTGGGCCGCGGACGGATAGGCGCACCACGGGCGCTGGGCTACGACGCCCTTTGACGGATCGTTGTCGCCATACTTTGTCGCAACGATCTGTTCCGGCGCGACGCCGTCCTCGACCCAGTGCGCAAGCGCGGAGATGACGTCGTGCTCGGGATCGCGGCTTGTCGAGGGCAGGCCGAACACCCCGCCGATCGCATTCGGGCCCGGCCCTCCGCCGCAATGATCCATCCCCGGCGCCATGAACAGCCGGTAGAAGGATTGAGCGTCCTTGAGGCCGCCCATCTTGTCGGTGACCTCGTTGTAGTAATTGATCGAACTCTGAGGCGGAATCCCGAAGTCGTTCCAGCCGTGATACTGGATCAGCTTCCCGCCGGCCGCCCGAAAGGCGCTGAGATCGGGGCTAGCCGAGTCCACCGCTTCCCCGGTTTTTGTCTCCGCCGCCGCGAGGTCGTCGCTGACGTTCTGGCCGTCGATGCGCCAGTCCGGCTTGTCGAACACCATGTTGGCGAAGTAGCCGGTGACGAAGAAGTTCGCCAGGCTTCCCGCGCTGTGTGTTGCGTCGTCGCCGGTGATCCAGAGGACCCAGGCGGTCGGCCCCGCTTCGCCTCCTGGCGCAAAGCCAGGAAAGATCGGCTGCCCGGCCGCGTCCGACGCGCCCGAATAGATCTTCTTGAGCGCCGAAACTTCCGGATCGGTCAGGCAGGCGTCCGTTTGACCGGCCTTGCAAAGGAGGCTCGTCGCATCGAAACGGCACCGCGGCGGATCCTCGACATAGCCGCTCTCGGCTGGACATTGGGCGTGCACGGCCTTCGATACGATGGCGAGTTTGGCGGGGGAGAGCCAGGAGCCAGGCTGCTTGAGGGCCTGCTCGGTCCAGATTCCGTTGGCCAATAGTTTCGCCCACGAGTTTGCCGGCGCGCCGGCGACGATGCCGTCATAGTCCTTCGGGAAACGCTCCGCCTCCATCAGCGCTTCGCGGCCGCCGTCCGAGCAGCCGCTGAAATAGGAGCGCGTCGGCGACTTCTGGTAGTAGTCGGCGACGATCGCCTTTGAGGCTTCCGCCGTCTCGTGAATTGCGCGCCAGCCGAAGTCGACGATGCTTTCGGGATGGCCGAGCGCCCAGGCCGCGTCGAGCGTGCCGCCGGTATGGCCGGTGTCGGTCGCAGAGACGGCGTATCCGGCGGAAAGCGCCCAATCCATCGGCGACAGGATCAGCGAGCCGGCGAAGCCGCCGTTGCCGACCCCCTGGTATTTGCCGTTCCAGGCGCCTTTCTGCGGCAACCAGACCTCGAAACGCGCGTGTGAGTTCGCCGAGGTCTTGAGCATGCCCTCTATCCGGCAGAAGGATGAGTTGATCGCAACCGGCTTGGGAGGATCGAGCCCCATGAGGCTCGAGGGCGGCGACACGTTGGTCGCCGCCATGATCGTCGCGTCGCCATAGATCTTGCCGGCGAGGTCGCCACAATCTGCGGCCCTCGCCGAGGGGGCCGCGAGCGCCAATGCGCTAACGGCTGCCGCGCCAGCGAGCGCGACGCGCGCGCACCTTGAAGTTTGCTTCGTTGATCTCCGCATGTTCCGCTCCTCGGCGTCCTCGGTGGATGGCTCTTCGGCCGCGGACGGCGAGCGCCTGTTGGCGTCGCCGTCTCGCTTTTCGGATTGGGGTTTGCGATGGACTCTTAAGAGCGAGCCCGAGCGGAGAGTGCGTTGTTTCGGCACGATGCGCAACGTCATAAAAGCCAATCGGCTTGGTCTGATCTTAGGCCCATGGTTCGCCGACTGATCGGCAAGGTCGAGCGGCTTCGTGGAGACAAGCGAACTGAACGCGACGGGGGCGGCGTTTCGGTTGGAGGACCATAGCAACTGAAGGGCGAGATCCGGCATTCAAGGATTTGCCGCCGCGCCCGCACCCTCTTTAATCTTGCCGCCGACATGGAGACGCACATGATTGATGTCTTATGGAAGCCGCTTCCCACGCCCATGTGGCCCGAGGGATCCGTCATGGCTGACTTGCCCGGACTGATCCTGGAGGCGTCCATCGACCAGGGTGTGCCGACCTGGAAGGTTCAGAGAAAAAGCGGGAAGATTGTTCTCCCGGACCTGGTCTCCAGTGGCACGGCCGACAGCTTCGAGGCCGCCAAGGCAGCGGCGCTGCACGTAGCGGAGACGAGCGGCGATTAGGCGCGGAGAGGCTTCCCGTGGCAGCGCGGCCGAGTGCATTCGCGATGCCGACGCGAGCCTCATAGCATCCCCGGACGGAACATCGACCTCCGGCTGATGACCTTGCCGGACACGACGAACACCCCTTCGCCTGTGTAGTGGAGCGTCTCGGGGTGCTTCGGCGACGAGGCGACATGCGCCCTCGACCTCACTGAACTCCAGGCGATCGTTCCGCCCCGCGGCTTCGGCCGAGATTGACCCGCGCGACGTCCGCTCGGCACCCGAGCCGCTTCAAGAACCGCGGCTGACCGACCAATCTCACCTGCCCTCACCGAACCGCGCTCGCCTCGGCTGCGCAACCCCGACCAGCTTCGCCGGGGCGAGCGCTGCCGTCCGCGCCCATCACAAACAGGGGTCCCTATTCAATGAAAATCCGGGGTCCCGTTTCGGGGATCATTGACACGCGAACTCCACAAGGACGCCCTACTGGCTAATTCTCTCGCAACGGACGACCGGACTCGACGTTGAGCTGCCGTCGCGGACCGCGAACGCGAACGGAAAAAGCGGGCCCGTAAGGCGTCGTTGCCCCTAAGCGCGGTTTCCGCCCAATGCGGTCATTGCTGTTGGTGACCTCCACGATAGAACGCCGCAAAAGCAAAGCCGTTTGAGCCGGCGGGAGTGAACACATCGCGCTCTTTGTCACCGTGCTGAATATCGAGGAGCAGGAGTGGCAACGTAGCGCCGGTCAGCGTGAATTTCGCACGGGCGAAATTGCGCGCGAGAGGGCGTAATTCCGCTATTTTGAAGACCAGACGCTACCATGACCTACAGTCCACACGTTCACCCGCAGGCCAAGTGATGCACGGGGACCGTCAGGTTGACGAAATGTCGACGATGTCCGGGCTATCCGACTTTGATGATCAAGACGTCGAAATCCATCTATCGCGGCTATCGGTTTCCTGCGGAGGTCATCGAGCATGCGGTTTGGCTCTATTTCCGGTTTCCCCTCAGCCTGCGAATGGTCGAGGACCTGCTGGCGGCGCGCGGGATCACCGTCAGCCACGAGACCGTGCGGTGCTGGGCGGAGAAATTCGGACGGATCTACGCCAACAAAATCCGTCGGCGAGCGCCTCAATTCGGCGACAAGTGGCATCTCGATGAAATCGTGATTTCGATCAACGGCAAGAAGCATTGGCTTTGGCGCGCAGTCGACGCGGATGGCTTCGTTCTCGACGCTTTGGTTCAAAGCCGCAGGAATTGGCGCGCGGCGGAAAGGCTGCTGCGCAAACTCATCCGCAAACAAGCTCGCGCCCCACGGGTTATGGTCACCGACAAACTCGGATCCTATGGCGCGGCTCGGGCCGGAATGGGGATGAACTTCGAGCATCGCCAACACAAAGGCCTGAACAACCGGGCGGAGAACTCACATTTGCCGACGAGGCGACGCGAGAAGATCATGAAGCGGTTCAAATCTGCCCGTCATCACCAGAGATTTGTCTCCATTCACGACCCGATCGCTAACCTCCACAACTTTCCCCGCCACGCATTGTCATCGCCAGACTATCGAGCGCTTCGTTCCGAGGCGATGATCGCATGGCGCGAGATCGTCGAACTGGGCATCGCCGCATGAACACGCGGGCGAGCCGCTGCTCCTATCACGCCCGTTGCCCGACAAGTTGACGGCGCACCTGAAATCCAGGAACGGCCCGAATGTGCGCGCCGTCGAGTGCAACCACCACTGGGCCACCTTCGACGCGGCTTATCCGATGTGGGGCTGCATCATCGAAGGCTTGCAAACGATCCGCGGTCCGGGCGAGACCACGCCGGACGCCCGTATGGTTAGCCGCCTTGCCCGTTGGCAGCAACACGCTCATCACCTGGGCGGCCTCTCGGAACGACAATCGGGCGCCGAGTTCGGCTTGGACGCGCACAAGCTCAGGTGTGGCTCGTCCTCCGATCAGTTCCGATGTCCGGCTTAGGCGACGGGTCCGGTGGGTGTTCGGCTCCGCCTCGAAGCGCTCGCATCCGCAGGGTCGCCATCGCGGCTGACGTAGCATGACCCGGCCAAACAACGTGTCAACCTGGCGGCTGCGATAGTCGTGTAACCCGCGTCTTGATCCGCAGCGGCACGTCCGGTCCGCCGCGCTCACTTGCCGGACTTGATCTTGCGCGAAAACGGATTGCAGTTTCAGGAGCAGATCTTTCGCCTCGGCAAGTCGGAGGCCGAGGCCGTCCGCTGTGGGCGACGCGAGGTCCCGCTCAAGGGTGGCGATCTCGAACCGCTCCGTTGCGCCGTCTGCCCCTATTGTCTCGACGAAGACCGTCCACTTCGCTCGCGTCATCAGTCAGCCCTCCCTTTCGAAAGGCGTGCCGTAACCGATGGCGGCGGCCACCCCCAACTCCGTTCCACTCTCGTAGACAGGATCGCCGTCATACGCGCCGTCCGCCAGGACGGCGGATCGCGGCCGCCATGCTTGGCCATCTGCCATTCACCGGCGCCGAAAACCTTCAAGCCGGTGCTGTCGATCACCACAGTGACCGGACCAGCCGGCACGGCCAGGGCGGTGACCAAGGACAACGCGGCGCTGCGGCGCGACAGCGTCGTATGGTCGGGGACATCGAGGCTCAGACCCAGCAACGTCGTCACCGAACGCAACAGCCCCTCGGTCTGCCGCCATGGCCGGGCAAATGCCAGCCGCAGCATCACGCCGGTCTCGATGGCGAGGTCCGAATAGTGAGCTGACCGCCCCGGACGGCCGGTCCTCGCCGGATGCCACGCCGCGATCGCCTCGGGCGTCACCCACACCGTCAGGCTGCCGCGGTCGCGCAGCGCGACCTCGTACTCCCGCCAGTTCTCCACCCGGTACCGGGCTTTCGGGATCTTGTGGCGGCGGGGCTCGTTATGCTTGAACGGCATCGGCAAATCATCGTCCCAGGCGCTGGCGGCAGGTCCATCATCCTACTCCAGCGACCTACCCATGCCGCACGCTGCCGATTTGTGCACCAACGCCGAGTGGGGGACGTCGCCCCGGAATGCTTGGGCTCGAAGATGTCGAGTTGACGTCGCTGTCTCGATCTGCGTCAAGAGGTTCAGGCGTCGTCCTGTTACCTGTGAGATCCGGCAGCACAGCGGCGACCAGATATCGGCAACGGTGCATCCCGAACTTGGTGAGCGGACGACGTGATGGCGTATCGCCTCCTCGATCCCGACGAGACGCTGCGACGTCTCGAAACCCGACTAGGACCTCTGCACGCACGGCTCCGTCTCGGCATGGAGCGCGAGCACGAGGTTCGGGCGTTTGGCCAGGGGCTCAGTTTCTTGCACCTCGAAAACATGCCCGTGATGCAGGCGATCATCGAGATCGTGCTCCGCATTACAGGGACATATTGGCGCGGCGTGGCGAACGCAGCCAAGGTGCAACTGCGCCACAACACCGTGCGCCTCGCAAATCTGCCAAGCGCTTTCGGCGGCTTCACCATCCTTCATCTGAGCGACCTGCACGCGGACCTGAGCGGTCCCGCAATGCGCCGCGCCACCGAACTGGTGGATGGTCTCCAATATGATCTCTGCGTGCTGACCGGAGACTATCGTGGACGCACACACGGCGATTGCAGACCTTGTCTCGAAGCCGTTGCGGCGCTTCGAGAAGCGCTGAGCGGGGATGTCTATGCAGTGCTCGGCAATCACGATTCGATCACCATGGTTCCCGACCTGGAGGCGCTCGGCATCCGGGTACTTCTCAACGAACGCGTCGTCATCGAGCGCGATGGAGCCTCGATATATCTTGCGGGGGTTGACGATGCGCATTTCTTCCGAGCCGACAACCTCGAAAAGGCGGCCGGGGAGATTCCCCGAGGTTGTGTTTCTGTCCTCCTTTCGCACACTCCGGAAATTTACCGGCAAGCCGCACATGCCGGTTTCAATCTAATGCTGAGCGGACACACGCATGGCGGGCAGATCTGCCTGCCTGGTGGCGTTCCCATCCTGCTCGAAGCCGATTTGCCACGCGCTTTTGCTGCTGGCGCATGGCGATATGCGGGAATGGCCGGGTATACGTCGGTGGGGACAGGGTCCTCCGTCGTTCCGGCGCGCTTCAACAATCGACCAGAGATAACCCTGCATCGGCTGGTGCGTGACGAGCATCAGTAGGGCCGGTCTCTGAGGTCGACGGCGAAAAAGAGCCGTGACGCCGCCAACGCTCCGACAGAGAACAGCAACACGATCGCGAGGATGTCGATAGAACTGAGCGAAAGATAGGCCGCGCAGGCGATAGCGGGAAGCAGTGATGTCAATGGTCATCGAACGGGGACCCCGGGTTTGCATTGAATAGGGACCCCGGGTTTGTGGCGTGCGCGGACGGCAGCGCTCGCCCCGGCGGAGTTGGTCGGGGTTGCGCAGCCGGGGCGAGCGCGGGTTAGCGGGGAGCTGTTACTTGGAGGAGCTGGCGCGGTAAGCGCCGGCTCTCGCTGCCGGTCTCGACGATGTCGCCATGAAGGTTGTGTGGGTCAGTCTCGGCCGAAGCCGCGCGGCGGAACGATTGCCTGGAGTTCAGTGAGGTCGAGGTCGCAGATCGCCTGCAACGCCTCGGCGGTGGCGCTGTCCTGGAGGTTGTCTGGCAGGGCTTCCAGCCAGGCGGCATAGTGACCCTGCAACGTGATCAGCTCGGAGATAGCGTCACCCCAACGCTTGGCGCGACTGCGGTGATCAAGGGGTCGCCGTATCCGGGCTGCCGGCGTCCCAGAGGCCCGAGCGGCACGAGAGCGCGCCTGGCGCTCGGCATCGGTCATCACAGTCGCTCGCCGATCGACTTGCGTGGCATAGTCCATTCCGAAGCGTGACGTCACGAATTGCCGGTCATGAGACAACGCTCAGGCGCGGTTCTTGAAGCGCCAGCTCTCGTTGCCGGTTTCGACGATGTCGCAGTGGTGGGTCAGGCGGTCGAGCAGCGCGGTCGTCATCTTTGGATCGCCGAACACGCTCGGCCATTCGCCGAAGGCGAGATTGGTGGTGACGACGATCGAGGTTCGTTCGTAGAGACGGCTTATAAGATGGAACAGCTACTGCCCGCCGGCCTGAGCAAAGGGCAGATAGCCGAGTTCGTCGAGGATGACGAAGTCGAGGCGGGTGAGGTAATCGGCGAGCCGTCCCTGGCGGCCGGCGCGGGATTCGGCCTCGAGCTGGTTGACGAGATCGACAGTGGTGAAGAAGCGCCCGCGCAATCCGGCGCGGATGCAGCTTCGCGCAATGGCGATGGCCAGGTGTGTCTTGCCCGTTCCGGTTCCCCCGACCAGGACGAGGTTGCGCTGCTGGGCAAGCAAGCCGCCGCCGGCGAGGTCGTGCACGAGAGCCTCGTTGATCGGCGTGTTGTTGAAGGCGAAGTCGTCGACGTCCTTGGCCAGCGGCAGCTTGGCGATCGTGAGCTGGTACTTGATTGAGCGCGCGTGCTTCTCCGAGATCTCGGCGCGCAGGAGATCTCGGAGAAGCGCTGCGGCTCGTGCTTGCGCTTGAGCGCCGTGGCCAGCGTCTCGTCATAGGCGCTCCTCATCCCGTAGAGCTTGAGGCTTTGTCAGAGTAACGGCAGGTCGTCAGCGCGTGACGCAACACGACCACCCTCAAGCGACATTCAAGCCGCGAGGGCGCGCCACTCGGCCAATGAAGCAGAGCGTCTCTGCTTGTAAACTTGGCGGGTGATCAGATGGCGCTCGTGGCTGAAATGGTCGTGGACCTGGGCGTGAACTGAGCTGAATTTCTGCAACGTCTTCATGCTTCGAAAGCGCTGCATGGCGCGCTCTCGTCGTCGAAACGGCTGATGCGAATTCTCGGCGCGATTGTTGAGCCGGCGACCAACCTCCTGGCGATCGGCGTTGCCGACCTCTCTCATCGCCGCAGAGTAAGCGCGAAGCCCGTCGGTCACGATCTTCCGCGGTCGGCCGTATTTCTTCATGATCCGCTTGAGAAGCTCCAGCGCCGCAGCTTTGTCCCGCTTCGCAGTGACGACCGATTCCAAGACCTCGCCTTCATGGTCGACGGCGCGCCAGAGATAGCAGAGCGTTCCGTTGACCTTCACAAACACCTCGTCCAGGCGCCAACGCCACTGAGGATAGCCGTGCATGTGCGCGACCCGCTTCTTGCGGATCTCGGCGGCGAACATCGGGCCAAACCGGTTCCACCAAAACCGGACCGTCTCATGGCTGATATCGATCCCACGCTCGGCCAAGAGATCCTCGACGTTGCGTAGCGACAGCGGGTATCTCACGTACATCATCACGACAAGACGGATGACCTCCGGCGAGCTGTTAAAATAGCGGAACGGATTGCTCATGAGCCAAGCCTACCACGGTCAGAGGCGCCCCGAGCATTTGGTCTGACAGAGCCCTCAGGGGCGAAGCCGAAGTAGACGCTGGACCGAAAGGAACGATGCGGTCGGCTCAGGGCAGCGTACCGCTCAATCCTCAGAAACGGTGAAGACGGCGCATGGGAACGCTATGCCACGCAGTGCATGCGTTCCCAACGGGATCAGCGGCGCTCCGGTTTCGGCAGCGACGGCGCCCGAAACCAGGACCGCCCGGCCGAGCGGCCGGCACAATCCCTCCAGCCGACTGACCAGGTTGACGGCCGGACCGATCGCGGTGAAATCCAGCCGGTCGGCCGCGCCAATATTGCCCCACAGGATCTCTCCGATATGCACGGCCGCGCCGAACGGCAGGGGCGGCAGGCCCTGCGTTTGCCGCTCTGCGTCGAGATGCGCCATCCCGGCCCGGGCGGCGACGACCGCGCTGAGAGCCGCGTCGCAGGCGGCGCCGGGCGAGCCTTCGGCAACGGGAAAGATCGCCAGCATGCCGTCGCCGAGGAATTTCAGCACTTCGCCGCCGAAGGCGTGCACGGCGCCGGCGATGCGGTCGAACCAGGCGTCGAGAGCCGTGATCACCGCCGCCGGGGGTGCGTCCTCGGACAGGGCAGTGAAACCGCGCAGATCGGCGCATAGCAGCGCAGCCCGGATGGTCTCGCCGAATCCGCGCCGCAGGGGGCCCGCGAGCACCCGCGCCGCGGTGCGCCGGCCGAGATAGGCCTCGAGGGCGGCGGTCAGCGTTGCGCGAGCCATGAGGGCGGCGAGCGGCGTTGCGGCGAAACGCGCGGCCTCACTGAGCCGATCCGTCTCGATGGAGGTGAATGGTCGCAGCCCGATCCAGCCGAGCGACGGCCCGTCCGGACCCGGCCCGACGACATCCTCATGCGCCGGCCCGCCTCCGAGTCCTGCAAGCCAGGCCCGGCCGGTATCGCCGGGCGGACCCGCGCCTGGAAGCGCCGCTGCGAACCCGAGCGCCTCGATCACCGCGCCGGTGTCGGACCGCCACAACCACGCGCGGCGGGCGATGATCGGGTGCGGCGCGGCCATCGACAGGGCACCGCCGGCAAGCGGCAGACCGTCATCGATCAGCCGCGCGCCGAGGTTGGCCAGGAACCGGTCGGCGTCCGGCGAAGCGGCGGCCGCGTCGACGAGCCACGCGAGCGTTGAAGGCAGCTGCATGGGTGGATCATGCAAGTGGGGCAATCCCTTTGTCACCAGCCGCACGGGCGAAAGTTAACTCTGGCGCGCGGATATGCTTTCATGAGGCGCCAGATTTCGCGCCGACGTCGCCATGAGCCGGCTGCCCGATGTCGAACGGCCGCCGCTTCGCGCGTCATATCGGCAACCAGGGAGGCTACCGATGAATGAACCACTCGTCGTTCGGCGGGAGACCCACATCGCGGCGCCGCGCGCCGCCGTTTTCGCCTTCCTCACCGATCCTGAAAAGATCATACGCTGGATGGGCAGCGAGGCGACCACGCAAGCGCATCCGGGCGGGCTCTACCTTGTCAAAGGCGTCGGTGGGCGCAGCGCCCGCGGCTCGTTCCGCGAGGTCGTGCCGGTTCACCGCCTCGCCTACAGCTTCGGCTGGGAGGGCATTGAGGCGACGCCGCCGGGGTCGAGCCTGGTGGAGATCGACCTGATCGAACAGAATGGCGGCACGCTCCTGCGGATGACGCATACCGGGCTGCCCAACGCTGAACAATGCGCGAGCCACGCGCGGGGCTGGGGCCATTATCTCGAGAGGCTGGCCGCCGCCGCCGCGGGGCGCGATCCGGGGCCGGATCCAGGCCCAATCCATCACAGGGCGGCGTGACAGTGGGCTCCGAGTTCTGGAAAATAGTTTCAAGTTGCAGACCACGCCCGGCAGCACTTTGCGCACAACAGCCGCTTCAGGTGGCGGCTTCGAATTATATCCGTGATGCTTTGCGGCACCTCGACAGAGGTCCGCTAAGGGCGGAGACTGCGCCTACAAGTCTCGCCTGGGAATACCCGGTTGCCTACCCACTTGAGACGCTCGCGGTCGCGACCCGCAACTTCAGCAATTACGTCGCGAGTTAGTGGCTTCCCCGGATCGGCGTCCTCGCCCTCCCCTGCCCGCCCCCGGAGCCCGCCTAGGCCCGACGCCGACATAGGCCCAGCCGAGCTCGGCGCTAGCAAGGCGGCGGCGGGCGCGCAGCACGGCATGCGCACGCGTCAGCTCATGGGTGGGGCTGCGGACGTCCTTCTCGGCATCACGAGGTCCTCAAGATGCACGACGAAGGCTACCCCCGGCGCCTCGGGGAATGGCCGGCGCGAAGGCGCGCTATAGGATCCCACGCTCTCACAAAACGCCCCATGCCCGATATCGGCCGCGGCCCGTCGCCTCGCGCAGGCCCAGGTCCACAACGAGGTTCTGCGCCGCCCGCGGAGTGACGCCGAGTTCCTTGGCGATCATGCCGGCCGAGACAAGCGGCCGTGAGAGCACGAACTCGATCAGCTCGGGCAACCGGGAAGTGGAGCGGCGGCCGTCGAGTTTTCGTAGGAGCAGCGTGCGGGCGAGGAGCCAACGATCGTGCTGTTTCATGCCCTCTTCGGCCGCCACGGCGATCGCCTCGAGCTCGGCAATGAGGCGCGTGGCCGCGTCGCGGCTTCCGCGGCGTTCGCGCGGCACGGCCTTAGCGCCCTCGGCGAGGCAGGGCAGATGCGCACGAGTTCTTGCCGCCGTCGCGGAGCACTGCGGAGGCGAGCAGGCGGCCGAGCCCGGGCGCGCGGCGCAGCGGCTCGATCGCAATCCAGGCCCCGTGGGCAAGCGCGGCGGCGAGGGTCGGCGGCAGGTCGCGGGTCTCGCCGACGACAGCGCGCCATTCGGCCAGGCGCGCGTCCTCGTCCCAGTCGAGGTTATAGACCAGCGGATCGCGCTCGCCGGTCGGCGCCGCAGCATGCCGTTCGCTGGCGAGGGTCTTGGCGGCGTGGGCAATGGCGGCGTCGACCGACGCGAACAATTCCGCGAACTCGTCCCCCTCGGCGATCGGCGGATCGAACGGTTCGTGGTCGCTGTCGATGGGCTCGGGGTCCTCGACCTCCGGACCCGTTGCGTCCGACTGCCCTGCCCTGCCCCGCAGCGCCTCCAGGCCAGCGGGTGACAGCGCCCAGCCGGGCGCGGCGTCGGCAATGCGTCGGCGCGCCCGCAACACCGTGTGGGCGCGCGTGAGTTCGTGGGTGGGTACGCGGATGTCCATGCCGGCGTCGTGCAGCACGAGGTCCTCCAAATGGACAAGCTCGCCCTCGAGCCAGAGCGCGGCGGCTGCATCGGAAAAATGCGTCCTCGCGATCCAGCCGTCGCGGATGGGGCTCGTTCGCATCCGCTCGTCGAGCCGCGCCAGCGCGTCTTCGGCACGCGCCAGCGGCCACGCGAGCTCGCGCCAAGGCAGCGGATCGGGAACGCGGCCGCTCAAGGGGGGCATCGGGAGGGCGGCTTGGGCAGATGAGGATCGTTCATGAGGACCTTTGCGAAGTTTCTCGGAGCCCGGATCGAAATACCAGACAGATCAAAGCGTTGTCGGGGCGTCGCTGAAATCGCAAGGTGAAAATCCGGCGCCGACTTTCCGCTAAGCGTTGCAAATTGAAATCGCTAGCGGAAACCGAAAACAATCGAAGGCCATGGGAAAATGGCAATTTGTAAGTCACTTTGGCACTTCGTAAGTAATTGATGACGTGCGTGTCATGGCTTCTTGAGGAAGTCAATCTCCAGTTCACTTCCGTCACGGACCACCTGCTGTGCCGGCGCGAACAAAACGTTCGGCTGCGGGGTCGAGAGCCGTCAGAACGGCGGCCTCTCGGGCACTTCAAGCGGCACGGTTTCGGGGCTGCGAGGGCTTCAAAGGCCCGCCAAGCGTAAGGCTGTCGAGCCTGAGGTCCCGCAGAGCGCCAAAAGGCGCTGCTGGGACCGGCCGTTCAGAGACGCCTGCAAACGTTCGTTAGCCAGCAATTCCTATTTCGTACAGTGATAACTAAAGTCCTCGGAGTCGCCGGGTTTTGTTGGGCTTTGCGAGGATTAGAGCCTGTGCAGACATGACCCTGTACAGTGCGGCGAGGCGCGCTCGCGGCTGCCAAGGGGTCGATCGGCTGGCCTTCGAGCCTCTGGACGGCCGTACACGGCTTTCGAGGTCCGATCGGCCTTACGACGAAGGGTTATTGGGTTGACGCTGTCAACAACGTCGTCGTAGGAGACCTTGGTGGGGAGTGCCAGCTTCTTAGGGGGATCACATGGCAATTGCGTTGTTTATTGGCATCTACGCGCTGATTATCATGACGGGCGTCAGTCTCTGCGGTTTCGGCGCTTGGCCCCGATGGTTGTCAGCGGTATGGGGCGTCGTAGGTGTAGCAGGGTTCTTGGGCGCCGCGGTGGCCCTGCAGTATCTGAGGGACGACGCGAGTGTGTTCTGATGCGAGCCGGACGCTGTCCGCCTAATCTGCCCGGCGTTATTGATCCGCGCTACCGTCCTGGCGGCCCGCGGCCGTTGTCGAGCAGGCCGGAGTAAGCCAGGCCACGCGGACTGTTCCTGGCGTCCTGCGCGGCTCGCTCGCGGCGCTCACGGGCGCGCTCAAGGTCGAGTTTGAGTTCCGCCCTGGAGAGCGCCGTCAGCTGTCCTAGCGCCCGGCTTCGGGCTGTCTCGCCTGTATCAGGGCCGAAGGCCAGACGTTCCAACTCGGCGACGAGTTGTTCCCGGCGGAGGGTGGATTTTGACTTTCTGGGCATGGCTTATCCTTCGAGTTCGGGTGATTGGGAACGAAACGTGAATATCGGGTGCGGTGTTAGACACCGCGGACTCGCGCGCCCGTGTCGCATATGCGTGTATTATTCACACTTCTAGCACATGTGGAGAGAAAAGGCAGGCCCCCCGCTCCACTGGCTCGCTTTCCCCTTTCAATGTTTCCCGACACTTAGCTTTTCCGAGCCATGTCCGATGAGGGTCAACGTTCCAGTGCAATCAAGGATCGTTCCGGGCGTGTATCCACGTTCTTGGCAGTACATACCGGAAGTGATCAAGTGACGACTGGTGGCCACTTTCCCTATTGTAGTGCTTTCCTGTAGCTGCCACGGGAAACCGCTACAGGGTAAAAGTGGGCACTGAGTTGTCACTTCACATACGACAATCTTATGTAGAAGTGACAACGCGCAGTTGCGGGCGCGCATGCTTCAGCCATGGGCGATATCCATTGATCGCCTTTTCGCTCTTGTGCCAGCCGATGGCTGTCAGGACGTCAGTGATGCGACGCTGGACCCTCGTTTCCAGGCGAGGCGTATCAATCTTCAAGGCGTCTCGCGCAACCTCTCCCACAAGGACGCTGGTCCTATCGGACAGATACGCTTCGACGTCCTCGCGCCACGGGTCATCATCCATGCGGGCGGCTTGGACCGGCTTGATGTGCTTCGCTTCGAAGTCGCCGTCCGGATAGGTCTGAGCGCCGGCTGTGTAGTGCGCGAGAGCTTCGGCGAAAAGCTGATCACGGTCGCGAGCAAGCTCGTCAAGGCGTATGCGGCCGGTGACGACAGGCCAGAACCGCCGTCCTCCGGTTGGGTCCGAAAGATACGTCTTTTCGTTCGTCGTACCGATGAAGACGCATTGGCGTGGCTCGCAAACCTCCAGGCGCCCAAACGCGGGCCGAAACCTTTCCTCTCGCCGGCTAATGAATGACTTGAGCGCATTGGCGTCGGCGCCCTTGAAGGCGCTCAACTCGGCGATCTCAATCAGCCATTTTCCGCGAAGGTGCGCGGACGGTTCTTTGTCGCCATAGCGCAGAGTCGGCAGCGAGTTTGAGAAGTAAGCGCCGCCGAGAATCTTGCATGCACTCGACTTGCCGGATCCCTGCGGCCCTTCAAGAACGAGGGCGTAGTCGGCCTGACAGCCTGGCTCAAAGATCCGCTTGACCATGCTCACAAGAAACATGAGCCCGATCTCGTGATGGTAGGTCGACGGCTCGGCGCCGAAATAGTAGGTCAGAAGCTCGTCTAGCCGACGCTCTCCGTCCCATTTCATTGAGCCAAGGTAGTCGCGAACCGGGTGAAACGACTCCTCGCGCCCTACAGCCTCGACCGCCTGATAGATCGTGTCCTTGCCGATCCGCGGCAGGCCGGAGCGCTGCAAATGCTCCTGTACCGGGGTCACCTGATAGTCCTCGACGCGCCTCGGGTATGGGCCGTAATCATGCGGTGAGCCGGGGATCGGCCCGGTGATAACGGCCGCCCGTTGCATCTGGTCGAAGCGGAATAGTCCGGTCAGGTCCGGGTCGTGGCGCAGCGCGGCGAGGGCGTTGGCAACATTCGAGGCGATGCGGCCGGCGTCGTCGCGGACAATAGGCGCGGCTTTGGTCCAGGCGGTCTCGTCTGATCTCTTGCGGAGTCTCTTGGTCGTCACCGTGTCACCTCGTTGACGATCGTGAGGCCAAGGCTTTCGAGCCACGCGGTCAGGTCAGGCGGCCGAACGAAGCGGCGCCCCTCGATATTGACGGCAGGAAGCTCGCGCTTGCGGATGGCTGCAGATACGCGGTCGCGGTGCAATCCGCTGTATCGGGCTGCCTCGCCAACCGTTAACACGGGTGGAAGCGTAAAATTACTCATAGTCGTCTTTCGATCGTTGAACCCCTCGATTGCGGGGCTCTATTGGATTTCCCGCCCGGTCATCCGGTGCGGCCAAGCCGAACAGCTTGCTCGAGCGCCGACACGCGGCGCCCTGGTAAGCAGTCGGGATGCGATGGTTTTGCGGAGGCTATGGGCCGACTATGACGCCCGGTTTCGCAGTTTTGTCGGTCGCCGCCACGCCTTGATGGTCTTTGATTCCATGGGGAAGGGGGCCGGGTCAGCACTGACGACAACGCACATGCAGTGGCGGAATCTGGAGGGTTATGTGAGGTCGCCGGCGCACAGGTTTGTGGGCCAGGGAAGGCGACCTCACATAAGCCGGATTGAACGAAGGCGCGGGCCGGTCAGGCGCTATGGGGAAAGCGCGCGAGGGCGCTCGGGTTTGACGGCGCGTCTTTGCCCTGCGCGTTCAGCTGGAGGAGACCGTTGAGCGGTTCGGAGGCGCGGCGGCGGGATTCGGGCGCGCTCTGGAGGGTTAGCAGAGAGGGGATCTGGGTCGAAGCGGAGCGGCGACGGCAAGAAGCCTCATCGCCGGCGGCTTGAGCGGCTTGGTGGTGGGGGCGAGGACGGGCGATCGAGGTGGGGGCGAGACTCGAGGTCATGATGTGTCGCAGCGGAATGCGGCGGCCGGGTCAACGAGGCCGATGCGGCGCATGAGACCGCCGCAATCCGGGCAGCGGGCAAACGGCTCGCGGGCGTGTTTGTCTGGCTGTGGCTCGCTGGCGGCGGCGGGCTCGCCGGTCGGCTGGGGCTGAAGCAGGCGGCGCAAGCGCGCGAGGCTCTCGCCTCGGTCGCCCTTGGCGAGAAAGCCGTAGTGCCGGATGCGGTGAAAGCCGTCGGGCAGGACGTGGAGCAGGAAACGCCGGATGAACTCGTGCGGGGCGAGGCGCATGACGCGGGGGCGCCCGCCGCGACGATAGTCCTTGTAGGAGAACGCGACTTCATCGTCGCCGACGACTACGAGCCTCGTATTGGCGATGGCGGTTCGATGCGTGTAGCGGGCGAGATAGGCGAGCACGCGCGCGGGTCCGCCGAATGGCGGCTTGGCGTAGACGACGAAGGGGCCTTGGCGCAGAGCGCGCATGCGTTCGGCGAACGCGGCGGCCTCGGCGAGCGGGACCAGGTCGCCGAAGAAACCGAGTTCGCCGCGCCGGAAAGCGGTTTCCAGGCCGTCGAGGAACAGGCGGCGGAAGGTCTTCGACAGGGCGCGGACGGAGAGCAGGAAGTTGGGTTTGCAGACCCATCGCTGACCATCGAGGGCAACGCCGCCGCCGGGAACCAGACAATGGACATGGGGGTGGTGGGTCAGCGTCTGTCCCCAGGTATGCAGGACGGCGATGAGGCCGATCCTGGCGCCCAGACGCTCGGCGGCAAGCGTCATGAGCGCCTGGGCGGCGGCGCGCATCAACAGGCCGTAGACCGTTTGCTTGTTCTGGAAAGCGATCCCGGCCGCCGCCGGCGGCAGGGTGAAGACCACGTGGAAGTAGGGAACCGGCAGCAGTTCGGCCTGACGAGCAGCGAGCCACTCCGCGCGCGCCGACCCCTGACACTTCCCGCAATGGCGGTTTCTGCACGAGTTGTAAGCGATGCGGGTGAGCCCGCAATCGTCGCAGAGCTCGACATGACCGCCGAGCGACGCCGTGCGGCAGGCCGTGATCGCTCCGATCACGCGCCGCTCGACGCGCCCGAGATGTCCGGCGTTCGCTCGTTCGTAAGTCTCGCCGTGACGGTGGAAGACATCGGCCAGTTCGAACGCCGGCCGCGCCGTCACCGGCTACTCCGGCGGCGTCACCTGCAGCGAGAGCCGGTCGAGAGGGCTCTCAGTCCTGGCGATCACCTGCGATGACACGTGCGTGTAGCGCGCCGTCGTCGACAGATTCTCGTGTCCGAGCAAGACCTGGATGATGCGAATGTCGACGCCGCTCTCCAGGAGATGGGTCGCGAAGCTGTGGCGCAGAACGTGCACGCTCACGCGCTTGTCGATGCCGGCCGCGACGCGCGCCGAACGGCAGGCGGCGTGCAGGACCGTCGGCTCGATCGGCCTGTGCTTGTCGCGACCCGGGAACAAAAACCGTTCGGGATGCGCGAGACGCCAGTAGCTGCGCAGGATGCCGAGCAATTGCTCGGACAACATGACGTAGCGCTCCTTGCCGCCCTTGCCGCATTCGACCCGGATGACCATGCGGTCGCTGTCGATGTCGGGCGCCTTCAGGCCGACGACCTCTGACACCCGCAAGCCTGCGGCATAGGCGGTGGTCAGCGCGACCCGAGCCTTGAGGCTCGAGACGGCTTCAAGAAAGCGACGACTTCGCCGGCGCTCAACACGGCCGGCAGCTTGCGCGGCTCGCGGGCGTAGGCGATCCGCTCCGGGATCGCCTCGTCGCCGAGCGTCACCCCGTAGAAGAAACGCAGCGCGCACACGACCTGATTGAGCGACGCCCAGGAGATCCCTTTCGAGATCAAATGCACCTGGTAGGCGCGGACGTCTTCCAACCCGAGCCGATCCGGCGAATGGCCGAAATATCGGCTGAACTTCGAAACCGCGTGGATGTACGATTGCTGGGTCGCCGGCGACAGATTGCGGATCGTCATGTCCTCGACCATCCGGCGACGCAGAGGGCTCATCTCGGCCATCTGAAACTCCTGCCTGAGAGGGGGCTACTGAACACCCCATCCTCTCAGGCAGGAGGACATTCACTCCATCCCGCCGATCATCCGCTCGCTTCCGCTTCCGCCGCGATAGCGGCTTCGTTCAATCCACCGCTACATGTGCGTTTTGTCTAGGCGAGCAACTATTCCGAGTAGGGCCTGTACTTATTTAGGATTTCCTGCGCCTCGATTTCAAACGACGCGCGGGCGCCCGACAAGATTTGGTCCGGCATGGAGTCGCTGAACACAAACAGGTCGTCGACCAATTACTCAGAGAGATCGGCAATCTCGCTGAGGGCCTCGAGGAACTTATCCTTGCTCCAGTCGCCGTCTTGGTGTGCGCGGAAGGTAGCGGCGATATCCCAAATCTTGAAGAGTGACCTATAGTCGCTATAGTCTTTCAAACAGTGCTCCGCGCAACGAAGCATGTATGCGTTGCCAGACAACTTCGCTTCTGACGCAGCCTCGTCAATACGCTTCTTCAATGATGCCGGGACGCGAACATATACTGTTGCTCCAGGTTCTTCCTCGGCCGTAGCTTCTGGCGGAGCCTCGAAGGCCTTTTCGTCAACAATCTCAAAATTGTCGACGAATTTCGTCTTTGTCATCATAGCAACAATGTGCTCGCGGGCGGACGGTTCAAAGTAATACTTAGCCGCGCCGTCGTCGCCAGTCCATTTGTGGACGATGAAGAACGCTCCGCCCTTATTTAGATAAACCTCCGCGTCAACGCTCCTGTCTGCATCGTCGCGGTACATATACCTAGCGACCAACGTCGCGGTGTCAGTGTTGTACGTCTTGCCGTCGATAATCCGCTTCATAGTGGAAACCTCAGATGCTTGCATCGTCGCCATCCGACATGCAAGCACCTTATCTCACATGCAAGCTTGCATGTCAATCTACTTGCAAGCACCTGTCGCAAATTTTTCTGCCCTCTCGCGCCCCTTCCCCGCCCGCGCCGCTCGCGCCATATTCCGCTCGCATGTGCAACCTCTGCGGCGTCGCCAAAGGCCAGTCGGCGATCTGGGATCTCTTCGCGGTCAAGCACGATCGCGCCGGGAAACTGGCGCCGGTGCCAGGTATTTTCTCAATTGAATTTTTTTGGGCGGTTGCCTGTTTCTAGTCCCGACTAGGAAACTGTCTCGTTTCCGCCGAACTGGAGGACGCAAATGCGGATCATCCCGATCATCCTAGCGGTTGCGGCACTCGTGCTCTCCGGCTGCAACGGCAATCAGGGGGTCAATCCATCGTCTCAGACGGCCTCCCAGGTCTGGGCCGGTCACTACGAGGAAACCAATCCTTACGATCCCACCAGCTACGCACAGAACAACACCGGGCGCGGCGGCGGGCGCTGACCGACGGGGCGTAGACCAACGCACCGCCTTGTTTGTTCACGGTCCACCCCTTACACGTCAGAACCGCATATTTGGTCGCAAGCTATTGTTCTGGCGTGAGGAATGGCGGAAAGACACAGAAAAACCGCATTACCAGGCAGCAATTGGTCCGGCCGCCTGGTCGCTCTCCGCCTGGTCACCTATCAGTTGAAGTTGAACGCGCTCGAGTCCGGCGGCAGCGGCGCGGCGCGCCCGTCAGGTGCGGCGGCGCTGTTGGTCGCGCCCTTGAGCGTGCCAGCGATCTTTCCAGCGACCTCGGATGCGATGCGTCCGACCAAACTGCCAAAACCTTCAATGATGACGGTCGGCGATCCGATCGTCGCGTGTATCTCGCCAGTGACCGGCGCGGTTATCGGCGAAGTCACGTTGACGATCGGAGGTGCCGGCGGCGGTCCGGCGTGGCTCGGCGCGCCGATGCCAGCGAGATCCTGCGCTTTGATGTTGCCTACGTCGTGCTCGAAATAGCCCGGCCCGTTTAGCTTGGCGTACAGGGCGCGGCGAGCGGCGGCGCCAGGATCGGGCTCTTTGGCGACAGCGCCTGTGAGCGAGTTGTGGATCGCCTTGCCGAGATTGTCTGATCCCTGCATGAGCTTGCTCAGGGGGTCGTCGCCAAGCTTGAACGTTCCGAGGAACTTCAATACTGCGGCGGCCTCGTTGGCGCCCGTGGCGAGGTTCTGTAGCGCCGTGGTGAATTCGCCGGCTCCGACGATCTGCGTCGCCAAATTCGACATTGACGCGCCGAACTGGCTCAGCGCGAAGTTCGGCGTGTTCGCGACATTCTTGAACGCGCTGTCCAGCTCGAGGGCGTTTGCAGCCGCGGCGGCGCCGCGCTCGAGGCGTCCGCCATCAGCATGAGCGCCCTGAAAGGCCAGAGTTTGCGCGAGCTGCGCGGCGTTGCGGTTGCCGAAGACGTACGAAATCCAGTCTGCTTCCTGACCGTGAAGTTGCTCCGGCGTCAGCTTTCCGCCAGCGTCCAGTTGCAGCTTCTGGTCGAGACGATCCATCAGCATCGCCATGCCGCGGTCTGGATTGAGCTTGTACGTCTCGCCGATGTCACCCATCGCGCCAGGATGAACGCGCTCAACCTGGCCGTCCTTGCCGCGAACCACGGCGTCAGGATTGGAGTTGAATGCGCCGATCGCGTCCATTTCAGCCAAGGCAGATTTCGACAGCTTGCCGGCGACAATGCCCTGGTAGAGCGACGACATGACCGTACCGGCGCCGGACGCATTGAACTCTGTGATGAGTTCGGGGCCCATGCGGTACAGGAAGTCGTCTGAGACGTTCATGCCGGCGGCGCGCGCGTACTTGACGGCCTGAAACCACTGGCGCGGCCCAACCTTGCCGCCTGACGCCAGCGAGCCTTGGACCATCGCGTTGATCGCGTTGTCAAACTGAGTCTCGCCCACCGCGTTGCGGAACTCGGTCGTCTTGACAAGGTCGAAGGCGTCCTCGGCGACGTTACTACCGGTCTTCTCATCGATCGAACGGAAGACGGCCGCAGCCTGCGCGAGCTTCTCGATATGCTTCTGGGCTGTCGCCAAGCCGCCGTCAGGTGTACCGGTGCGATTGAGGGCCGGCGAGATCTCCGACATCATTTTCATCATCGAGGCGGCGGGGATGCCGTACTTCTCGGAGATGCCAAATGCCTGCGCCTGTGCTGCCTCGATAGAGGGGCCGGACACTCCCTGGTTGGCAAGGAGAGCGCGCACGTCGGCAAGCTGTGCGGTCTTGTCGAAGACTTCGTAAGCGGCGAATCCGGCAGCCAATCCTGCCGGCGAGAACGCTGCGTCGGTCGCGCCGGAAAGAACCGCGCCAGCCGCGCCGAACATGCCGCGCGTGTTGCCAGATAGAACGTGCTCGGCAAGATGGCCAAAGTGACCGCTTCCGTGTCCGCCGGGGCCGGACCTTCCGTGTCCCTCTTCGTCGCCACTGGCGCCGCCGCGGCGATATCCGCCGCCGCCGAGACCAGGCATTGCGGCCTCGAGGTGACCGGCCTCTACCGCCGCCTCGGCAAAGCCAGCCTTCAAGGCCTCGAGCTTCTGGTTCGCGCTCGTGAGGCGGCGATTCACCTTGCTGAAGCCGTCGGAGATCGACCGAGTTGCCTCCGTTCCGATGCGGCCGGTAGACTCGAGTTGCTCTTGGACCTTGGCCAGGCCGCCGCCGTTTTCGCCAAGGCGATTGAACACGGCTTCGAACTTGTCAATGACGGCCTGTACTTTATCGAAGGCAGCCGCGATTCGATCAAGGGCGGCAGACGCCTCGTCTTTGATCGTAAATACTGCGCCGACTTCACCTGCTTCAATCATATTGATTTCCCTTCATTATTTTGAATTACTGATTTAGCCGCGTTAGCCGCTTTTTTCGCGCGTTGTTTGCGCATGATGAGCTTCTGAGACTCGTTGTATGCGGCCCGCGAGCGTCGATTTGGCATGCGATCGGTCGGGCGCCGGACCTTGTTAGTTGCGTTAGTCGCGGACTCGGGATCGGCCTCGACGACGGCGCCGTTCTCGATCGCGCGCGCCGCGGCGATGACAACCTCGTGGACGCACCAGATAGGCGAGCCATGGATGATCGGCAGACGACGCAGGCGCAGAGCGTAGGCGTTGAAGTCTTCGCCGCCCTCCGGCGGCGGCGTCTGGCGCAAGGCGCGCGCCGCGAGCACGATGGTCTTGTCGTGGTTCATGATTGTCCTTGTGATGATGAAAAATAAAAAGCCACCAGCTTGACGCCAGATGCTAAGTTTACGCTTGCGCTTGCAAGATTGACTTGCGTTTGTACTTGCGTTGCACTTGCAAGTTATTGATGCAATTTTGCGTTTATCTTGGGCGACGGCGCGTTCTAGTTGACACATTGCCTCTGCCGTGCCTACGCTACAGGGCGTTAGCAGAGAGGACGGCGGAAATGTACTACATCGCTTGTGGATTAGACCTGAACCCGACAGTCATGACGGCGATCTGCCCGGAGGCGGTTCCAATCGTTGCGCACGAAATGAAAGACGCCCGCCTGGTCTTTCGAGGCGGTCAGACGGCGCCAGAGCGAGCCAAGGGACACAGCCTATTCGTGGCGATCTGGGATATTCCAGAGGACTACGACATGGACGCCGCAGCGCGGCCGTCTCGTGCCGAC
Source organism: uncultured Alphaproteobacteria bacterium (assembly GCA_963822215.1). Taxonomy (GTDB): domain Bacteria; phylum Pseudomonadota; class Alphaproteobacteria; order Rhizobiales; family Beijerinckiaceae; genus Roseiarcus. The sequence goes on along the minus strand of CAWGGX010000008.1, from coordinate 625,965 downwards.
GAGGACACAGGATGCGACAAACTCATCACCAGGATCAAAATCAGCGGTGTGGAGAGCCCGGCTGTCGTCTACCGAACCAGGGCTAAACGGTGGCTCAATCCGGGCGCCGAGGACATATCCTTGATGGTTGAGGGCTACCAGTTTTGGGGCATGCCGATCAGCGCGATAGATGAGGCAATCGAAGAGACGACGCGGCGAGCCAGTTTGATGCTCGAGGCTGCATGATGGTGCTGTGCCTCACGAAGCGGGACGGCCTCTGACGGATCTGCGGCGTCCGCCGAGGAGAGAGGCGTGGCCTATTGATGGTCAATCCGTGCCTGTCCGGTTAACGCCCACACCCACCAGGGCTGGTGATGGTTATCAAACCGGCCATGGAAATCCGCCAGAGCGACGATCTGGGTTTCCCCAGTCAGTCCCAGAGTTTCATGAGCTTTTTCCGTATGACGCGGCATATGCTGCCTATCTTGATCGCGCGCGTTGGCCTGTCGGCTTTGTCTGGCCATATTGCGGCCAGATCGCTCTGCACGTGGACGCATCCTACATCTAGGGGCTGTGGGCGTTAACCGGATAGGCACGGGTCAATCCGTGGTCGATATTAAGGGCGCGGTCAAACACGATTGCGCCAACCACGGTGTTCTCAGTACTCTCTGGCTCGCGCGACGTTACCGCAAGCGTTCATACGGCGTGACTGTGAACTTCCGAATAGTCGTGCTCGCTCTCGGCAACTGACAGGTCATATGAGGCCTGCAAATTGAGCCAAAAGCGGGGGTCTACCTCAAAAAAGCGTCCCAGACGAATGGCCGTGTCCGCGGTAACGCCGCGCCGCTGGCGCGCAATGTCGCTGATACGGTTTCCCGGAACTCCGATGGCACTCCCCAGAGCGTTAGCGGATAGGTCGAGAGGCTTCATGTACTCTTCGGCGAGAACTTCGCCGGGATGTGTGCGAATGCGAGGCATAAACGTCTTCCTCAGTGATAGTCCACAACTTCCACATGATCAGGGCCAGCGTCGGTCCAAACGAAACACACGCGCCATTGATCGTTGACGCGGATACTGTGCTGACCAGCCCTGTCGCCCCTTAGTGATTCAAGCCTATTGCCGGGCGGAGAGCGCAGCGTGACGAGCGTCGGCGCCGCGTGCAGCATGTCGAGCTTGCGAGCGACTACTCTCTCGATCGCCCGCCACTCGGCGGGACAGTCGCCTTCATGAAAAAAGGCCGCTGTCTCAGCGCATGCAAAGCCTTGGATCACAGCGCATCCTATATATGATACGTATCGCGTATTGTCCAGCGGAGTCTGCGTCGACCCGGATCAGTATCCTAAATTCCCATGTCCGGCGCGGCAATACGCCACGTCGACAATCGCGTGCAGTCGGCGCATTTGTTCTGGCGCGCCGACATCCCCCGTCCGGCGCGCAGCGGCATTTCCCCCGATAGCCGCGGATGAGGCCGTCTGTTCCCGCAGGCGGCCCCGTTTTGTTTCAGCGCCAGTGATCGACTGCCGGCGGCGGTGCGAGCCGGCCGCGGGATAGCCGGCGAGAGAGACCGCGCCGATGCAGCGCATGAGCCTTCCCTCAGTAGTCGACTATCTTGCCCGTCATGCGCGCAACAGCGCGCGCGACCCGACGCCAATGAGCCGCCCTCTGGCGGTCTCGCGCATTGCGCGCCCGAACGCGAGCCACCAAGCGCGCGTCGTCTGCGCCGTAGTCGCGGAGAAGGGACTCGGCGGCGACCTGGACCAACCGGCGGGTTTCCCTGCGGCGTTTGAGCCATCCCAGCATCATCGTTCTCCGAAGCCCAGCGCTATGGCAGACGTGCCCGGCGTCGGGGCTGTCGCATGATGACGTAGCCCTCTCGTTCCAGGCGAGCCAGCACGGCCGGGCTACGCGGCTCTATTCTTTTCGGGCGCACCTGCAGCCGACGGATAAGCCTTTGCGTCGAGCCACTCGAGGAAGCGGACGCGATCATTGTCGCCGATCGACTGCCACAACGCCACAATGCGAGGCGCTTCACGCCTTTAGGGCCGGGGGGTATTTGCTAATTCCAAAAGTGCATTGGCGAGTTGCACGCAGTCGTCATTTCTGAGGCTTGTCACCCGTATGCGGTTCGCCAGCCCGTTCGCGATGTCTCCCTTAAGGCTCATGAGACTCGATCCGTCTCGCGCATGATGGAGCATCGTCTCAGCCTCGCGCTTCAGTTCGTCGTCGGTCACATCATCAGGTAGATCGCCGATACATGCTCGATATGCGCCGATCGCTTTCGTGATTTCGTCCATTAGTCGACCTGCTCTGCTTTTAGCGCCAAGCATAGCGCGGACATCGAAGCCGTGCCTCTCAAAAGTCGAGCGCCGACGCTGCGGCGTTGAGATAGTCCGGCGAGAACTTCGCGTAGACGCGCTCCGTCACGCGCGAGTCTCTGTGGCCAAGATACCTTGCAATCTCGGTCATCGGAACTCGAGACTCGGCCATCCAAACGGCCGCGGTATGCCGGAAGACATGCGGCGTGACGAATTGCAGTCCGGAGCGCGCGGCGGCGCCCGCAATCCCCTTCTTGATGGTCATAACGCGCTCGCCGCCCCATTCGATGACGAAGCGCGACGTGCTCCATTTATGCGCCTCTGCCAGGGCTGCGCGAGCGGTAGCGGTCATCGGGACCGTGGCTCGCCCTTTGCCCGTCCTGGCGCGCTCCGGGTCGTGTAGATCGATCCGGCCGCGCTCAAAGTCGACGCGGTCCCACGTTAGGCCGAGCAACGCGCTCATGCGCCCGGCAGTCGATAGCGCCAAGGTGACGAAAAGCCTGACGTGAGGAAGCTCGCAAGCGGCGAGAAACTTGGCGGCCTCGGCCTTCGTCAAATGAACGTCGCGAGGTTCGGGCTGCGCCGGCCGGACGATGTGCGGGGCCTTTGTGATGTGGCTCCGCTTCTCCGCCCATAGGAGGGCGCTGCGCAGGCGTCCTAGCTCGCTCCAGATGGTTCCGTCCGATCGGCCTGCCGCGCGGCGCCGCGCCGTGTATTCCTGGCAATGCTGCTCTGTCACTCCGTCAGCGCGGAGCGCGCCGAAGTGTGGACTAAGGGCTTTCCACTGGTGGCCCATCGTCTCGACGCTGGCCTTGTCGCCAAGCGACTCGACGTAGCCCGCCCAACACCATGCAACGTCGATCGTGGCCGGCTTCTGCGCTGCCTTGCGCTCGCGTTCGGCCTGAAGCCGGGCGTGTAGCTCTTGGACCGCCGCGGGAACGGCGTCACGGTCTGCCGTCCTGAGACTGGCTCGGCGCCGCTTACCGTTTTCGTACCATTCGGCGGCCCACTTTCCACGGAAGTGGACTACATCATAGTCCGGATCATAGTCCGGTTTGTTTTTCATACCCATTCCTCAATCTCGCAACGTGGCAAGGTCGAGATCGTGATAGCAGAAAACCGGCGGCTGCGTAAAGTAGTGATCCCTTGTATCATGATACGGCGCAGGCGACACGCCTGTCCAAAAACGACGTTTTTTGCCGCAAGGTTCACTACTTAATGATACATCAAGTAAATGAAATCAAGTACTTATGAAAAAGATCACGGTTTTTGACATGGTAGGGGTCAGAGGTTCAATCCCTCTAGCGCCCACCATCTCCAAAAACCCGTAGACCATTGGAATTGCAAGAGGTTTTCAGGCTGTCGCCGACAGCGCGACTGAGTCCGCTTTCGGCACGAAAAGGAGAACATAGGCGCAACATAGTCGGGCGATTCGTGCGAAACACGTGCGGCCGGTTCCGGCTCTGTTCGACAATGGCCGGCCTGCCTAATTCGAGCCTTATGATCCGCATCAGCATCAGTCCCGCCGCGTTCAAGGCAATCGTCGACACGCTCCCGCTGGCTGGGCAGCGTCGGCTTCGAGGCTGAGTCCGACGCCAAGGGCGAGCGCCAAATATGGCTCGACGCGGCCGTCGTCGACTGGCTCGCCGCTACGCGCCGCCCCGGCGAGTCCTACAGCGACGTGATCCTGCGGCTGGTCGAGCGAGAGGCGCGCTGAGCCGCTATCGCCGCCAGCGCCCACATAGAACCCCTACGCAGGCGTGGCGGCGGCGCTCGGCGAGCCACTAGCGCCCGGCGCGCCCACATCGCTCGCAGTCGATCCGAACTACGGGCAAGGGGAAGTCGCCAAGGGCAAGGGAACCCTCACCCGCTTCCGCGCCTCGCGTGAAAAGCCCGGCAGCGGAGCAAACTTCTCATTTCGGATGAGCGGTAGAGGCCGCTTTCCAGCCGCCTTTATCGTCAACCTTCGAACCCCGCCAGCCCCGGGCCGATCCCCGGCGGACGTTCTGAGACGGCAGACCCGGCGTTGTGCAAGCGCCGCTGTTCGCCTTCGCCGGGCTGTGGCCGCCTTGGCGCGGAGTCAGCGCCCCGAAGAGCGCGCCCATCGGCGGCGAGCATGAGCTATTCGGCTTTCTGACGACTGACGCAAACGCGGTCGGCGGGCGTGAGTTTGTTGTTGGCGCGCCGTGCGCGCCAGTGCCATCCTCTCCGCCGCTGGCCGGGTGGACTGTGTCAGGTTGCCGATTTCGCCATCTGGCGGCCGCGAACCCCGTTCAGAAGCCGCGTTGCCGTGCCGCTTGAGCCATAGGATTCGCGAGGCGGTCTTTTTGCAACCCGAGCTTCGGCGCGAGCGCGGTTGCGAACACCGTTGCATATTTGTTAACATCGTTCTATATCAGGCAAGATGACTACTCGACCGCTGTGTCAAATCACTTGCGTGAGGGTCTTTTTGATGGTGATAACAGCCGAGCAGGTTCGGGCCGCACGGGGGTTCGTGGGTTGGTCGCAGTCGGACCTTGCGCAAGCGGCCAATATTGGCCGGGTGACGATTTCCGATTTCGAGGCGGGGAAACGCCGGCCACGCGCCACTTCGCTCAACGCTATACGAGCCGCCCTTGAAGCCGCCAGCGTCGAGTTCACGAATGGCGATAAACCGGGCGTGCGGATGGGCAAGCCGAGCAGCGGAGCGGCAGTCATCGCGACCGAGGATTTGAACGCAAGCAATGACCAATAGGGATTGGCCGGGTGGCCGCTTGGGGGCGCTGCTACTGCAAGTCGTGCCCTCTGGCGCGCCATAGCTTGCTTGCCAGATACACGAACAAAACCGCACCACCACTCGCGACCACGAATCCGACCACGAGGGCAACGCAAGCGTAGCCAAGCATGACAACCACCGGGTTTGCCGCCGCTGATATGCAACCCGTACCTACACTTATTCTGTTCCCCGACTTTGTCGAGCCTGTTCGCAAGTGGGCGCGCCGAGGCTTTTTCAGGTAGCCGAAGCTAGTCTCCGACCGCGACCGCGACGACGGCGACGCGGACGGGCCGGTCATGGTGCGCGTCAAAGACGTTGCGCTCGCCCATTCGGCACCGCACGCATAGGGTAGAAACTACCTCATTGAAAAAGCTCCTCAAGCAATGGCGAGACGAGGCCAAACGCCAATACCTCGCCCCGCCACGAAATGCGCTCGGCTCTATGCGCTTCTCGACAAGGCGGAGAAACGGTCCGGTGTCAGCCTGCCGCCGCGCTCCGCCTCCCATACGCTGCGCCATTCGCACGCCATGTGGCGAAGGCTTTTCTCCGGCGCTGACACAAGCGCGCTGGTTGCGTCTGGACTGTGGAAGTCGCGCAACGCGGCGAGCGTCTACGAACACCTTGACTTGAGCGAAGAAGCGCGGAAGTCCGACCTATTCCCTTCGTTATCAGAGACTCGTGCGAAAGTCGTGCGGAAGCGAGCCTGGCGGCATTAAGTGATTGAAAAATAACGTCTTCAAAATTCCTTGACATGGTAGGGGGCAGAGGTTCAATTCCTCTAGCGCCCACCATCTCCCCTCCCGGCCTTCGAAAATCTGTTCGCCGCCAGGCTAGGCGCCGCCGCCTTCGCTTGCTAGGGCGGGGCCGCCCTCTTCACTCTCAAGGAACTTCGGCGTTGATGAACGCAAGACGATTGCGCGGTGTAACTCGCCTTGCCGGCGGGCTCGGCTTTTTCGCCGTCGCGCTGTGCGTTGTCGGCGCCGCCTTCGCCCAGGGCTCCGTCCGGGCCAAGCACGGCGACTGGGAGACGCGCTGCGAGACGCCGCCCGGGGCCGCCTACGAGCAGTGCGCGGTCGTCATGAGCGTCGTCGACCAGGAGCGCCCGAACCTCACGCTGGTCATCATCGTGCTCAACACCGCCGACCGCAAGGCGCGGCTGATGCGCGTCATCGCTCCGCTCGGCGTGCTGCTGCCGGCCGGGGTGAGCCTGCGAATCGACAACCAGGACGCCGGCCGGCTCAACTTTCTGCAGTGCCTCGCCAACGGCTGCATCGCGCAGCTTGCGCTCGACGGGCAACTGCTCGACAAGCTCAAGTCCGGCACGACGATGTCGCTCGGGATCTTTCAGACCCCGGAGCAGGGGGTCGGCGTTCCCGCGTCGCTCGCTGGCTTCAAGGAGGCCTATGAGCAATTGCCATGACCGCGCCGGCGCCTTAAGCACCGCGCTCTCTGTTGTTTTCATGGAAGTCACAGCGACCCCATGCGCATGAAATCAGTTCGTCCGTTTTTCGCGCTCGCCGGCCTTGGCCTGCTCGCAGGCTGCAGTTCGGTGCAAAGCCTGATGCCGCATTACGATCCTGACACGGCCACGCTGAACGCGGGGGCCAATCCGCGCCCGGTCGTCCGTCCGTCCGCCAACCCGGCGGAAAAGCAGGTTGCGCTGCCCGTCTCCACCGCCGATATCTACTGCCCGGAGGTCGATATCGCTGAGGGCGGCTCGGCCTATCGGGTCGGCGGAGCCGACAACGCCTCGGTGCAGTACCAGTTCAACATCAGCGACACGGCGCGCGAGTGCGACCCGGCTGGACCGGGTCAGGCGTCGATCAGGATCGGCATCGCCGGCAATCTCGTGATCGGACAGGCCGGGTCGCCGGGAACCTATAGCGTGCCATTACGGATCACGGTGAGCGACGACGCCCACAAGCAGGTCTACACCAAGACCTACACAATCCAGGCGACCGCGGACGCGATGAATTCCGGCCAGTTCCGCATCGTCGCCGACCCGATCGAGGTGCCGATGCCGACGCTCAACCTCGCCAATGTCTACACGATCGACGTCGCCTTCGAGGGTGGCGGAGGCGGCGCGCCGCGCGCCCATAAGCGCAAGCGCGCCGGCTGACGGACGCCGCGTGCGGGCCTTGCTCCGTTGACAAAGGCTCGGCGGTCGGGCTAGCTCCACCTGTCAGTCGAAGACACTTCGCGGAAGAGTCCGGCGGCTTTGCCGCCGGCGCCGAAGGCGCAACCGCCCCGGAAACGCTCAGGCTGCAGGACCGCTGAAGTGATGACGCTCTGGAAAGCGGCGTGGGTCCCAAAGGCTTGCGCCCACCGACGGGGGTAGCCGCCGAACGGCGGGAAATCTCTCAGGTTCCGCGACAGAGGGGGCGCCCACGTGGATCGTTGGCCGTGACAATCGCGGCCCGGTTCGCCAGGCGCCTGTTCTTGATCGGGGGATCCATGAGCGACGACGCCGTTCTCGAGACGCCGCTTCACGCGCTCCACGTCGAACTCGGCGCGCGCATGGAGCCGTTCGCTGGCTACGACATGCCGATTCAATATCCGAACGGCGTGCTGGCGGAGCATCTGCATACGCGCAAGGCGGTCGGGCTTTTCGATGTCTCGCATATGGGGCAGGCCCTGATTGAGGGCCCCGATCATCGGGCCACGGCGGCGTTTCTCGAGACGCTCTGTCCGGCCGACATCCTCAATCTGGCGCCCGGTCGCCAGCGCTACACCCAATTTCTGAACACCAGTGGCGGCATCGTCGACGACCTCATGGTGATGCGCCCTCCTGGCGCCGACGGCGGCCTCAGGCTGGTCGTCAACGCGGCCCGCAAGGCGGTCGATTACGCGCTCATCGCCGCTCATCTGCCGACCGGCCTGCGTTTCACCCGGCTCGATGACGCAGCGCTGATCGCGCTTCAGGGGCCGCTCGCGGCTGCGACGCTCGCGCGCCTCGCGTCCGGCGAGGGGCTCGCGACCATGGCCTTCATGAGCGCCAGACCGGCGCGCATTTGCGATGTGGAGACGTTCGTCTCCCGGTCCGGCTACACGGGCGAGGACGGCTATGAAATCTCGCTGCCGGCGCCCCAAGCGGATTCTTTCGTCCGACATTTGCTGGCTGAGCCCGATATTGCGCCGGTGGGGCTCGGCGCTCGCGATTCGCTGCGGCTCGAGGCCGGGCTCTGCCTCTACGGCCACGAACTGGACGAGACGGTCGATCCGATCGAGGCGGCGATCGCCTGGTCGATCCAGAAGCGTCGGCGCGCCGAAGCCGGCTTCCCCGGCGCCGAGCGCATCCTGCGGGCGCTGGCGGAAGGACCGCAACGCGTCCGCGTCGGAATCCGGCCCGACGGTCGCACGCCGGCGCGCGACGGAACCGAGATCGTCTCGTCGGACGGCGCCCCGATCGGCGTCGTCACCTCGGGCGGTTTTGGCCCGAGCGTGGGCGCGCCGATCGCCATGGGCTTCGTCGCCCGCGCCCACGCGGCGACGGGAACGCCGCTTGGGTTGATCGTGCGCGGCAAGACGCTCGACGCGCGGGTCGTCGCCCTGCCTTTCCATCCTCACGCCTACCATCGCAGCTGAAGCAAAGGACCTTTTCATGGCTGAGATCCGCTACACGAAGGATCATGAGTACATCCAGGTCGACGGCGCCGAAGGCGTCGTGGGCATCAGCGACCATGCGCAGCAGCAACTCGGCGACGTGGTGTTCGCCGAGGTTCCTCCTTTGGGAAAGTCGCTGAAGGCAGGCGACCCAGCCGCGGTTGTGGAAAGCGTCAAGGCGGCGAGCGATGTTTTCGCGCCAGTTTCCGGCGAGGTCGTCGCTGTGAACGCCGAGGTCGAGAATACGCCGGGCCTGATCAACGAAGACCCGCTCGGACGCGGCTGGCTGTTCCGGGTCAGGATCGCCGATCCGGGCGAGATCGCATCCCTGATGGACGAAGCCGCCTACGTCGCCTTCCTCGCGACGCAGGACTGACCGATGCGTTATTTGCCGCTCGACGCCGCCGAACGCCAGGCGATGATGACGCGGATCGGCGTCCCCGACGTCGCCGCGCTGTTTGCCGACATTCCCGCCGACAAGCGGATCGAGGGCCTGGTCGATCTGCCGCTCGCCAAGAGCGAGATGGCGGTCGAACGAGCGATGTCCGCCATGGCCGCCCGCAGCCTTGCGGCGGGCTCGGCGCCGTTCTTCCTCGGCGCAGGCGCCTACAAGCGGCACATTCCGGCGAGCGTCGATCATCTGATTCAGCGCTCGGAGTTTCTGACCAGCTACACCCCGTACCAGCCCGAGATCGCCCAGGGCACGCTGAAGGTCCTGTTTGAATTTCAGACCCAGGTCGCGACGCTGACTGGCATGGAGGTCGCCAACGCGTCCATGTACGACGGCTCCACCGCCTGCGCCGAGGCGATGCTGATGGCGCAGCGGCTGACGAAACGGGGCAAGGCGGTGCTATCGGGCGGCCTGCATCCGCAATACGCCGACGTCACCTCGACGCTCGCGCGTCTGGCCGGCGAGACGATCGTGCGGCTCCCGCCGGATCCCCGCGCGCGCGAGGACGTCGCTTCCGCGCTCGACGACGAGACGGGTTGCGTGATCGTCGAGAGCCCGGACTTCTTCGGCAATCCGCGCGACCTCGGCGCGATCGCCGCCGCGGCGCACGCCCGCGGCGCTCTCCTGATCGCTGTGTTCACCGACCCGGTGTCGCTCGGCGCCCTGCGCTCGCCGGGCGAGATGGACGCCGACATCGCCGTCGGCGAGGGTCAGGGGATCGGCAACGCCCTTTCGTTTGGCGGACCGTATGTCGGACTGTTCGCCAGCCGACTCGAATTCGTGCGCCAGATGCCGGGGCGTCTCGCTGGCGAGACCGTCGACGCGGACGGCCGCCGCAGTTTCGTGCTCACGCTGTCGACCCGCGAGCAGCATATCCGGCGCGAGAAGGCGACGAGCAACATCTGCACCAATTCGGGCCTGTGCGCGCTCGCCTTTTCGATTCATCTTGCCCTGCTCGGCGGGGTTGGTCTCCGCCGGCTCGCCATGCTCAATCACGCCAACGCCGTCCAACTGGCCGACCGCCTGTCCGGCGTGCCCGGCGTCGAGATCCTCAACGCGCATTTCTTCAACGAGTTCACGCTGCGCACGCCGCGGCCCGCAGCGGATGTGATCGAGGCGCTCGCCGAGCGCGGCGTGATCGGCGGCCTGCCGGTCTCGCGGCTCCTGCCGCGGGCGGGTCTCGACGACTGCATCGTCGTGGCCAGCACCGAGGTCAACACCGACGACGACCGCGCCGCCTACGTTAGAGCCCTGGCCGAATGCCTGCGATAGCCCAGCCCAAGGACTGACCATCGATGAACAGCCAAGGCCGTCCGACCCGCCCGGAGATTGCTGAAGCGGCCGCGCGGGGGACTTTCACCGGCAATCGCGCGCTCGACATGGAGGAGCCGCTGATCTTCGAGGCCGGCCGGTTCGACGCCACCGGCGTCGATCTGGAGGAAGCTGCGCCCGTCGCCTCGCGCCTGGGATCGTTCGCCCGAGCGAACGCGCCCGATCTGCCGGGGCTGACCGAGCCCGAGGCGGTGCGCCACTACGTTCGCTTGTCGCGCGACAATTATTCCATCGACGCCGGCCTTTATCCGCTCGGGTCGTGCACGATGAAGCACAATCCGCGGCTCAACGAGAAGATCGCGCGGCTGCCGGGTTTCGCCGACGTGCACCCGCTTCAGCCGACATCGACCGCGCAAGGCGCGCTGGCGGTGATCGAAGCGCTCGCGGACGCGCTGATGACATTGACCGGGACGAGCGCCATCGCGATGTCGCCGAAGGCGGGCGCACACGGCGAGCTTTGCGGCATGATGGCGATCAAGGCGGCGGTCGAGGCGCGCGGCGAGGCGGCGACGCGGCGTGTCGTGCTCGTGCCGGATTCTGCGCACGGAACCAATCCCGCCACGGCGGCGCTGATCGGCTTTGCGGTGCGTTCGGTTCCCGCCGGCGCCGATGGGACGGTCAGCGCCGAGGCGGTCAAGGCGGCGCTTCATCCGGACGTCGCCGCAATCATGCTGACCAACCCCAACACCTGCGGCCTGTTCGAGCGCGAGATCGTCGGCATCGCCGAGGCCGTGCGGCAGGCGGGGGCGTACTTCTATTGTGACGGCGCGAATTTCAACGCCATTGTCGGAAAGACCCGGCCGGGCGACCTCGGCGTCGACGCCATGCACATCAACCTGCACAAGACCTTCTCGACGCCGCACGGCGGCGGCGGTCCGGGCGCGGGCCCCGTGGCGCTGTCGTCGCGGCTCGCCGCCTATGTGCCGGTCCCGTTCGTCGTGCGCGACGCCGGCGGTCTGCGGCTCGTCGAGCATGCGGAGGGAACGCAATCATTCGGCCGCATGAGCGCCTTTCACGGCCAGATGGGCATGTTCGTGCGCGCGCTGAGCTTCATTCTCTCGCACGGGGCGGACGGGTTGCGGCAGGCGTCGGAGGACGCCGTCCTGTCGGCCAATTACATTCGTGCGTCGCTGAACGACGTGATGAGCGGCCCGTTCGGCGATCGCCTCTGCATGCATGAGGCCCTGTTCGACGACCGCTGGCTGCAGGACACTGGCGTCACGACGCTTGATTTCGCCAAGGCGATGATCGACGAGGGATTTCATCCGATGACGGTGTATTTCCCGCTGATCGTGCACGGCGCCATGCTGATCGAGCCGACCGAGTCGGAATCCAAGGCGAGCCTCGACCGCTTCATCATGACGCTGCGGGATCTCGCTTTCGCGGCGAAGGCCGGCGATCGCGAGCGGTTTGCGTCGGCCCCGATCCATGCGCCGCGCCGCCGGCTGGATGAGACGCGCGCGGCGCGCCAGCCGGTCCTGCGCTGGACGAGGCCGTCGCCAGCGTGACGAGGCCGCCGGTAGCGCGAAATTGTCGCGCCTTTGTTGGCGATTGCCATCTTTGTCCTGAGACGAATTTGCCCTAAGAGAGAGCCGCTGAGGCGGAGCGCCCGTTCTTGGCGGAGCGATGGGTAAAGTATGCCGAGGAGATGGATCCGTCTCGCAGCCGCTGGCCTTCTGGCCATGCTGACCGCTGGCGGGACGCCGTTCTCGGCCCACGCGACAGATTCCGCCCCAGCGGCTCAATCCGCCCCGGCGGCGCAGTCCGCCGCCCCGCCGTCTCAATCCGGTCCCGCGCCGTCGGCGACGCCTTCCGCGCCGACCGCTGGGGCTCAGGCTCGGCCGCCCGCATCCGGTCAGGCGCCCTCTCAGCAAGCCCCCGCGCCCGCGACGACGGCCCAACCTTCGCCCGGTCCTGGCGCAACGCCGCCAGCGGGCGCTCCGGACGTCGCAAAGCCGGGCGAGTCCGAAAAGCCAAATGCCGAGGGTTCGACCGGCGAGACCGTGGACCTTGTCGCGCGGCCGTTCGTCTATATCGAAGGCAAGGCTGATCGCGACGAGATTTTCACCGCCATTCTGGGCTCGCTGGGCTTGGTCAAACGCGAGATCGACGAGGCGGGTCTCAAACCCGCGGGCCGGCCGCAGGCTGTGTTCGTCCAAGCGGACGACACCGGCTTTCGCTACCACGCCGGCTATCCGATCGAGGCCGCCCCGGACGGCAAGACCAGTCTGTCGGACGCCGTGAAGATCGGCTCGACGGCGACCGGCAAGGCGATGCGGTTTCAGTATCTCGGCGCCTACGCCGATATCGATGCGACCTACGACGCGATTACCGCCTATCTCGACGAAAAGGGAATCGACGCTCAGGACTCCTTTATCGAGGAATACGCAAACGACGTGAAGGACGCGAACGATCCCAACCTCGAGGTCGAGATCTACGTGCTACTGAAATAGGCGCGGCCCGAACAGGGCGTTCGGCCGAGCGGCTCAAAGCCGCGCTGCCGCGATGGAACACGAAACAAAAAGGCGGTCGAGTGGCGAACCAGCATCAAAAGGCGATAGGCAGCGACGTCGTCGTGCGGGCGCTGGTCCGTCATCGGGCGGACCCGACCCGCCTTCTCCAGATTCTTCGGGAGGTCCAGGAAGAGCTCGACTGGATCGCGCCCGAAACGGCGCGCGAGCTCGCCGCCGGTCTCGGCATCCCGATCACCAGGGTGCAGAGCGTCGTCCAGTTCTATTCGTTCCTCTATGACCGGCCGAGAGGCCGCTATCGCGTCCTGTTCTCAGACAACATCACCGACCGGATGCTGGGCAACGCGGCGCTGATCGACCACATGCTCAAGCGCCTGAAGCTGCGTCGCGCCCAGGTCTCTGCCGACGGTGCGGTGAGCGTCGATCTGACCTCCTGTACCGGGATGTGCGACCAGGGCCCGGCGATGCTGGTCAACAATCACGCCGTCACGCGGCTGACGCCGAGGCGGATCGACGAGATCTGCGAACTCATCCAGATCGGCGCGCCGCTCGGGGAATGGCCGTCCGCGTTCTTCCAGGTCGACGACAACATCCGTCGTCGCCAGACCCTGCTGACGCCGCTGGAGCCCGGCGTCGCCCTCGACGCCGCCATCGCCCGTGGACGGCAGGGCATGATGGACGAGATGAAACGGTCGAATCTGCGCGGCCGCGGCGGCGCCGGTTTCCCGACCGGCACGAAGTTGGAAGGCGCCCGCAACGCGCCGGGCGCGCAGCGCTACATTGTCTGCAACGCCGACGAGGGTGAGCCGGGAACCTTCAAGGACCGGGTGCTGTTGAATTCGTTCTCGGTCCGCGTCCTCGAGGGCATGGCGATCGCCGCTTTCCCCGTCGGCGCGACCAAGGGCTTCATTTATCTGCGCGGCGAGTACAAGCACCTGCAGGAGCAGCTGCAGCGCGACATCGACACCATGCGCGCCAACGGACGGCTTGGCACGTCGATTAGGGGCGCGCCCGGCTTCGATTTCGACATCGAGATCCACATGGGGGCCGGCGGCTACATCGCGGGCGAAGGCACGGCCCAGGTGGAATCGCTCGAAGGGAAGCCGGCCCGCCCCCGCGTGCGGCCTCCCTCCATGGTGTCGGTCGGCTATCTCGGCAAACCGACGGTGGTCGACAATGTCGAGACCCTCGCTCACTGCACCGAGATCGCCATCGAGGGCGGCGCGGCTTTCGCCAAGCGCGGCACCAAGACGTCAACCGGCACGAAGCTCATCTCCATATCCGGCGACTGCGAGCGCCCGGGCGTCTATGAGTACCAGTTCGGCGTGACCATCGGGCGCGTCCTGCAGGATTGCGGAGCGCCGCCAACGGTCGCGGCGGTCCAGATCGGCGGCGCATCCGGCGTCCTCTTGACGCCCGACGAGTTCAGCCGCCGGATCGCCTTCGAGGACGTTTCGACGGCCGGCGCGTTCATGGTGTTCGGCCCTGATCGGGACATCTTCGAGGTGGCGCGGAATTTCGTGCATTTCTTCGCCCACGAAAGCTGCGGGTTCTGCACGCCCTGTCGGGTCGGCACCGCCATTCAGCGCAACATCATGGACAAGATCGCCGAGGGGCGGGGATCGAGCTACGAGGTCAACGACCTCAAACGTCTTGTCGAGTTCATGAAGCGCACCAGCCATTGCGGTCTCGGCGAGACGGCCGGCAATGCCGTGCGAGACGCGCTCAACAAGTTCCGCCCGGCGTTCGAGAAGCGGCTGAGGCCGCGTGATTTTGCGCCTGCGGTCGATCTTGAGGCCGCCCTGGAGAAAGCCAGGCGGATCACGGCGCGCGACGACGCCGAAGCGCATATTGAAGTGTAAGGCTGACGCCGATGGATAATGAATTCACGATCGACGAAGTGACGATTCCTTTCGTTCCTGGCCAGACCATCCTGGAGGCGGCCAAAGCGGCGGGAATCTACATTCCCCACCTCTGCTTCCAGCCCGATTTCAAGCGCCACGGCGGCTGCAAGATGTGCACCGTCCTAGTCAACGGGCGGACGCAGACGGCCTGCACCCACAAGGCTGCGGTCGGGCAGGAGGTCGACGTCAACACGCCCGAACTGGACGCCATGCGGCGCTCGCTCGTGCAGATGCTGTTCATCGAAGGCAACCACTTCTGCCCCGGCTGCGAGAAGAGCGGTAACTGCCAGCTGCAGGCGCTTGGCTACGAGTACGAGATGATGTCGCCGCATTTCGTCGAGCTGTTCCCGCACAGGGAGGTCGACGCGACGCATCCCGATGTCCTGATCGACTTCAACCGCTGCATCCTCTGTGAACTCTGCGTGCGGGCGAGCCGCGACGTCGACGGCAAGGAGGTGTTCGCGGTCGCCGGGCGCGGGCTCGACGCCAAGCTGATCATCAATTCGCCGACCGGCAAGCTTGGCGACAGCGCGTTCGCCGTCACCGACAGCGCGGCGCATGTCTGCCCGGTCGGCGCGATTATCGTCAAGCGCATCGGGTTCGTCACCGCGATCGGCGATCGCGCCTACGACCGCGACCAGATCAGCGCCGAGGCGGCCTCGTGCGAACTTCCGGAGACCCGATGAACGCCACAGCTCAGAACGCCGAAGCTCCGGAAAAGGTCAAGGTGCGTCTTGCGACGACGTCGCTCGCGGGCTGTTTCGGCTGCCACACGTCGTTCCTCGACATCGACGAGCGCATCCTCGAACTCATGGAGATCGCTGAGTTCGATCGCTCGCCGCTGACCGACATCAAACACTTCGGGCCGTGCGATATCGCGCTCGTCGAAGGCGGGGTGTGCAACTCCGAAAACGTCCACGTCGTGCGCGAATTGCGCGCCAACGCCAAGATCCTCGTCGGCGTGGGCGCCTGCGCGATCAACGGCGGTCTGCCGGCGCTGCGCAACCGGCTCAACATCGACGACATCCTGACCCGGGTCTATCGCGATCCGGTGACCGACCAGCCGTGCGTGCCGAACTCGCCCGAGCTGCCGCTCGCCCTCGACAAGGTCTATCCGCTGAACGAGATCGTCCGGGTCGACTACAGCCTGCCGGGATGTCCGCCCTCGGGCGACGCGATCTGGAAGTTTCTCACCGACCTCATCCTCGGACGGATGCCCCGTCTCGAGCACAGCCTGCTGCATTACGACTAGGGCTCCCGCCATGCTGAACCTTGAATCCGCCGAATCCCCGCACAGGCTGCGGAGGATCGCCATCGAGCCGGTCTCCCGCGTCGAAGGCCACGGCAAGGTCACGATCCTCCTCGACCAGGAGAATCGCGTTCACCAGGTCCGGCTGCACATTGTCGAGTTCCGGGGCTTCGAGATCTTCATCGAGGGCCGCCCCTATTGGGAGGTGCCGGTCGCCGTGCAGCGGCTGTGCGGCATCTGCCCGGTGAGCCACCTGCTCGCGGCGACCAAGGCGATGGACGTCATCGCCGGCTACGGACCGCTGACCCCGACCGCCGAGAAGCTCCGCCGCCTGCTGCATTACGGCCAGATCGTCCAGTCCCACGCGCTGCATTTCTTTCACCTTGCGTCGCCGGACCTGCTGCTCGGCTTCGAGAGCGAGGTCGCGAAGCGCAACATCGTTGGCGTCGCCGCCGCCTTTCCCGATCTCGCGAGGCAGGGGATCCTGACCCGCAAGTTCGGCCAGGAGGTCATCCGGCATGTCGCGGGCAAGCGCATCCATGGCACCGGCGTCATACCCGGCGGCGTCAACAAGGCGCTCGGCGTCGAGGATCGCGACGTCCTGCGCAGCAGCGCCGATCAGATCGTGGAATGGTCGAGAGAGGCTGTCGGTCTCGTCATCCGGCTGCACGAGACCAACCCGGATTTCTTCAAGGCGTTCGGCGAATCCCGCGCCAACATGATGGCGCTCGTGGACGACCGGGGCGCGCCCGATTACTACCATGGCGGCCTTCGCGCCCGCGACGCCGATGGCGGTCCAATCTTCGATCACGCCGATTACACGACCTACCAGAGCCTCATCCAGGAGGACGTGAAGAACTGGACCTATATGAAGTTCCCGCACATTAAGGCGCTCGGCGCGGACAAGGGTTGGTACCGAGTGGGCCCGCTCGCGCGCGTGCAGGTTTGCGACTTCATGCCGACGCCACTCGCCGAGATCGAGCGTCAGAGATTCGTCGAGGCGGGCGGCGGCAAGCCGCTGCACGGCGCGCTCATGTATCACTGGGCGCGCATGATCGAAATGCTGCACACGGCGGAGTTGGCGCGCGGGCTTCTGGACGATCCCGATATCGTCGGGACCGATCTCATGGCCGACAAGGGTCCGCCCCGCAACGAGGCGGTCGGGGTCATAGAGGCGCCGCGCGGGACGCTGTTCCATCATTATCGAGTGGGTGACAACGACCTCGTCACCTACTGCAACCTCATCGTCTCGACCACGAACAACAATCAGGCGATGAACGAGGCGATCCGCGCCGTCGCGTCGCAAGACCTGTCGGGACACGAGCCGACCGAGGGTCTGCTCAACCACATCGAGATCGCCATCCGGGCCTACGATCCGTGCCTCTCCTGCGCCACCCACGCGCTCGGCCAGATGCCGCTCGAAGTCGACCTCGTCGACGCCGACGGCGCGCTCATCTGGCGCCAGAGGAAGGGCTGAGTGCGGCTCGTCGTTTTCGGCTGGGGTAACGACGCGCGCGGCGACGACGGACTGGGACCCCTGCTGCTCGGACGGGTCACGGGCGCCGGCTGGCCGGACGTGACGACGATCGAGGACTTCCAGCTTCAGATCGAGCATGCGCTCGATCTCGACGGCGCGGAGATGGCGCTCTTCCTCGACGCCGGCAAGGAGACGCCGGACCCGTTCGCGTTCCGCGAGATCGAGGCGCGCCGCGACGCGAGCCACACGACCCATTCGCTGTCGCCCGAGGCGCTGCTCGACGTTTATGTGCGCTCGCTCGGCCGGCCGCCGCCGCCTTCGTTCGTCCTCTGTGTGCGCGGCGAACGCTTTGGGCTCGGCGAGCCGATATCGGCGGAAGCGACTCGGCGACTGGAAGCGGCCTGGGTCTTCGTCCAAGCGCTGATGCGGGAGCGGACGGCCGAGAGCTGGCGCCGCGTCGCCGACGCGCGCGCCCAGGCATGAGTTCGAAGCGCTCCGGGCTCTGATTGACCGGATAGCGCCGCGATTTGGGCGGAGCCGAGCCGACGCACGATCCGCCAGCGCATGATGACACCGCGTCGCGCCCGCACACCCTCACCTGCCGCTTCGCGGCTTCCCTCTCCTGAAAGGAGGGCGTTCTGCGGACTCTTTCATGCATCAAGGTGCGCGAAAGCGAATAAGAACTCTCCCGGAGGAGAGGGGCGTCCGCTATTCCGCCGGCTGGCGCGCGGCGTTCGCTGCATGGGTCGGCGTCGGGGCCATCGCCTCGAACACCCCGTCGCGCCGCACCAGCGCATGGAACAGCGCCGCGGCGATATGCAGGAGGATCACGGCGAAGAAGAGCAGCGCGAGATAGACATGCGCGTGCCACAAGATCGTATGCAGACCGTCGCTCTGCGGCGTGATCGGCGGAAGCGAGACACCGCCCCACATGACGACGGGATAGCCGCCGGCCGATAGCATCGCCCAGCCGATCAGCGGAAGGGCGATCATTAGGCCGTAAAGCACGTAGTGCGACAGATGCGCCGCAAGCTTCATCGGCTCGGGGAGATCCGCCGGCAGCGGTGGGGCGCCGGAGCGCAGGCGAACGCCGAGTCGGATCAACGCCAGCACGAGGATGGCGATCCCGAGCGGCTTGTGGATGTCGATGTACGTCAGATAATTCGGCGTGATGGTCGAAACCATGTGGACGCCGATGAACAGCATCGCCAAGATGCAGAGGGCCATGATCCAGTGCAGCGCGCGCTGGAGCGGGGTGAAGCGGGCGGCGGAGGTCATTGGCTCGCTCCCGTTGCGGTTTGCGGATAGTCCTTCGCCTCGGCCTCTCGTCGGTCGAAGGAGACGCGGTAGGCCGAAGAGCGCGCAGCCGGGAACGGGTCGTCCGAGGTCGATATCCCGGTCGGCAGCACGGTCGGATCGTAGTTGATCTCGCGGCAGGGTCCGTCCGCCTCCGGGATGATCGCCTGCACGGTCAGCGTTCCGACCTCGATCTTGCGACGATCATCGGGCCATGCCTTGCTCGGATCCGCCGTCGGGTCGCCCGGATTGGCCACGGTCACCGTCATCGTCCAGCGCAAGGGGCCGCTCTTGATGCGCTGAACGATCTCCTCTTCGAGGAAATTCGGCCCGCGCTTCGCCAACTCCTCGGGCGGGACGGGGACAGGCTGCGCCGCGGGGACGAGCGACCACCGAACCGCATGGTTGGCCCCGGAACCGTCGGTGAACAGGAAGGCGTTGAGGCCATTGTATGGCTCCTCGGCGTAGCTGCCGGTCCACGGCGCGCTCTTCGCCCAGCCGCCGAAGGCCGCGATCTCAGGATGCGCTGCGGCGAATGTCCCCATGGCGCCGGGGTCCTTGCTGGCGGAAGCCTTGAGGAGCTCAAAGAAGGCCTCAGGGGTCGAAACCGGAAAGAATGGCGGGTCGATCATCGCCATCCGCCATTCCTGTCCGTCCGGCGTCGTAATCAAGACGCCGAGGCCGCGCACCCTGACCGTCGCGTCCGCGGCGTCCGGATTGGGCGTGCCGAGGTTGAAGCGTCCGACGACCGGATACTGGCCCTTGGCGAAAGCCTGAGCCGTCGAGAGCTCGGCGCCCGCGCCGTTCGCCTCGAAGACGCCGGTGAAGCAGATCCCCTTGGCGTGGTTGCGGCGATGGCCGAGCGCCGGACCGGAAGGCGGCGCGAGCGCGTCGACCAGTTTGTCGGGCGTAAGGCGCTGGGGCGAAAGCCATCCGGCCGTGTAGGCGAAGGCGGCGGCGGCGATCGCGACAACGGCGGCGATCGCGACCAGCGATCCAAGCACCGGGCGGGGGGTCGGTCGGGGGGGCTCGGTCAAGCAAAGTCTCCATCGAACGCGCTGGCTCACCCTAGCATAACACAAGCAGCGCTCGTCGCTAGGCCTCTGCGATTTCAAGATCACAAGGACAATTAGAATCAGAGGAAGAGTTACATCGACCCTTGTTGCAATTCCCGATTTGCCTAAATCCTCCTGCTTCCTTCTTCGGCCCCGCTGTTGAGCGCCGCGAGGCGGTCCGAACCTGACCGGCCATACGGGTCGGAATGGAGAAAGCAGGAGACGAGAAAAAGGATGGCGGTCACGGCGGACGAAGGCGGACCATCAGAAATGGGGATTGAAGTCAGTGTCAACGAAATGCGTAATGGGACCGTAACGACTCACCGACGACGGACAGATCGAACCGCCTCGCCGCCCAAATGCAATCTCGAAAAGCGTTAAGCCTTGGCCGCTTTCGATCGCCCGGCGCTCTTGCCAGCGCCGGCTTTCCGCCGAAGGTTCCCAAGTCCAATCTTCTTCGCCAATGCCGATCGTTGCGCCGCATAGTTGGGCGCGACCATGGGATAGTCGGACGGCAGCTTCCATTTCTCGCGATACTGCTCCGGCGACAGGCCAAGAGCGCCCAGGTGGCGCCGCAAGGACTTTAATTGCTTGCCGTCCTCCAAGCAGATCAAATAGTCCGGGGTGATTGATTTGCGGATCGGCACGGCAGGCGCTTTCGTCTCGACTTGAGGCGGCACACTCTCCGGCTCGCTTACCAACCGCTCAACAGTTGAATGTAGCGCTTCAATGAGCCCGGGCAGTTCACTCTTTGGAAGAGGATTATACGCAGTAAACGTGGCCACTAATTTAGCCGCCAACTCGACCGGATCCGATTTCGCCACGCTTGCGTTCTCCTGAATCGATTGTCGCCTATGCATACGCGCGGCCCGCTGGCTCGTCGATAGGCAGGTAGGAATATTTTGGCCGCGGCGTCGATAGGCCGGAAACGGAAGTTCGTCGCGATCGATGCAATGTCGTGCGCAATTCTGTCGTCCGCGCGGTCCAAGTTGGAAAACGGTGGATGTCTAGGCAATGTCAATTGATCGATCCCCTTACGCCCAGGCGTTAGCAATGAACAATGCCCTCGATGAGACGGCGAAGTATGGATCCCCCGAATTTGTCGGATTGTCAGCGGCGGAGGTCGCATCACAACGGGCCAAATTCGGTCCGAACGCCGTCGTGGAGGAGGAAGTCCATCGACTGAAGCGTGCCTATCCGGTTAACGCCCACAGCCCCTAGATGTAGGATGCGTCCACGTGCAGAGCGATCTGGCCGCAATATGGCCAGACAAAGCCGACAGGCCAACGCGCGCGATCAAGATAGGCAGCATATGCCGCGTCATACGGAAAAAGCTCATGAAACTCTGGGACTGACTGGGGAAACCCAGATCGTCGCTCTGGCGGATTTCCATGGCCGGTTTGATAACCATCACCAGCCCTGGTGGGTGTGGGCGTTAACCGGACAGGCACGGACTGAAGAAGCTGGCGCGCCAATTTTGGGCGCCGGTGCCCTGGATGCTCGAGGTCACGATCCTATTGCAGGTCGCACTCGGACAATGGCTTACCGCGTCCGTGTTCACGCGTCTTCGGATTGACTGATCTTCGAATATTCTCGGCAAGCTCCATCCCTCCCAGTTCGAGCGAATTATTCTCTGTTCCGTCGATGAAATTCCCCATTCACGCGATCGCCATTCCCTGTCCCTCGAACCGAATTCCCTCTTTCCCGTTGCTGTCCTGCGCGTCGGCGCGTGTGGCTGGCGCAACGGTTGCGCGCCGGCGCCTGCCCGGCGCCGGGGTCGCTTGCGCTGCGGCCGAAGAGCGGAGGCCGAGGGTGGAACATTCCGCGAACGAGCTCTTAGGCGCGAGTTAACAATCAACATGGGCTAAGAACAAATCATGTACATCTGCCGGAATCGAGACTACGCTCGATCTTAGCGTCGAAAGCGCCAACCCGCCTTCGTGTCGCCCCCGCGAACGCGCGGCTGAGCGGGGCCGGGACGACGGCGCGACGAGGATATGAAGCGGGCTGGGCCAAGGGGTATTGCAAAATCGGCCCTTGGCGCAAAGTAGGCATGGATTTGGGTTTGGGGCCGCGTCTGCTTGGCGCCGGCTCGGCTCGGCGGCCTCTATTGCGCCGCCTCGGCGACCGCGGCGGTCAGCGCCGCCGCGCCCGTCCCGAACTGCAGCCTCGCCAGGCGCGCGTAGAGCCCGTTCGCGGCGAGCAGCGACGCGTGGGTTCCCTCTTCCACGATCGAGCCCGCCTCGACCACCAGAATGCGGTGGGCGTTGACGATGGTGGCCAGGCGATGGGCGATGACGAGCGTCGTCCGCCCCTTCATCAGCGTCTCGAGGGCGCTCTGGACCAGTGTCTCGCTCTCGGCGTCGAGCGCGGAGGTCGCCTCGTCGAGTAGCAGGACGGGGGCGTCCTTCAGGAGGGCCCGGGCGATCGCGATCCGCTGCCGCTCGCCGCCGGACAGCGTCGCGCCGCGCTCGCCGAGGATCGTGTCATACCCTTCCGGCAGCGCCGAGATGAAGCCGTCGGCGGCGGCCTGTCGTGCGGCGGCGGCGATCGCCTCGCGGGTCGCCCCCGGCGCCCCGTAGGCGATGTTGTCGGCGACGGACGCGCCGAAGATGAACGCGTCCTGCGGTACGAGGGCGATCTCCGCTCTCAGCGCAGCCGGATCGAGCTTTGCGACGTCGACGTCGTCGAGCGTCACGACGCCTCGCGTCGGATCGTAGAACCTCAGCGCAAGCTGGAAGAGGGTCGACTTTCCGGCCCCCGATGGGCCGACGATCGCCACCACCTCGCCGGGCGCCACGCGGAAATTGACCTCGCGCAGCACCGGATCGTCGTCGCGGCCGGGATAGGCGAAATCGACGGACCGGAACGCCAGGTCGCCGCGAACGGGCTGTGTGAGCGCACGCGGGTTCGCAGGCGCAGCGATCCGCGGCCTGACCGCGAGCAGATCGCCGATCCGTCCAGCGGCGCCGGCGGCCTGCGACACCTCGTTCCAGACTTCCGACAATTGTCCGAGCGCGCCGGCGCCGAGCACGGCGTAGAGCACGAACTGCATCAAGCTCCCGCCCGACATGCGGCCCTGCACGACGTCCTGCGCGCCGAGCCACAGAACGACGACCACGCTGCCGAAGGCGAGAAACAGCGCCGCGGCGGTGACGATCCCGCGCGCCTGCGACATGCTGCGGGCCGCCTCATAGGCGCCGTAGGCCGCCTCCCTGTACCGGCGGGCGGTGTAGGCTTCGGCGACGAACGACTGCATCACACGCACCGCCGTGAGGCTCTCGGTGGCGAAGGCGGTCGCCTCGGCGAGCGTGTCCTGGGCGCGGCGCGAACGCTCCCTGACCGCGCGGCCGGCGGCGAACAGCGGCAGGACGATGATGGGGATCGCCGCCAGCACGAACGCCGAGAGCTTGGCGCTGGTGACCACCATCATCGCGATCGCGCCGACGAACATGAAAAGATTGCGCAGTGCGATCGAGGCCGAGGAGCCGAAGGTCGCCTTAAGCTGCGTGGTGTCGGCGGACAGCCGGGAGGCGATTTCGCCGGTCTTCTCGGCGTCGAAGAAGCCGGGGTCGAGTCGCGTGAGATGGGCGAAGAGGTCGGAGCGCAGGTCGGCGACCACCTCCTCGCCGAGCGTCATGACAAGGTAGTAGCGCGCTCCGGAGGCGATCGCGAGCACGATCACTACGGCGAGCATGCCGAGGAAATAGACGCGGATCACCCCGGAATTGGCGTCCGAGAAGCCGAAATCCATCATGCGGCGGACCGCCACCGGAACGACCAGGGTCGCGGCGGAGGCGACGACGAGCGCGATCAGCGCGGCGGCGATGCGTCCCTTCTGGGCGAGGGCGTAAGGCAGCAGCGGTCGCAAGGCGCCGAGCGGGGCTCGGGGCGCCCGCCGACCGGTTTCAGCGGCTGAAGGCATGAGGCTACGCGGCTCCAAATGTGATGGCGCTTTACGGCCCCATGTTTAGGCCGAAATCAAGGCCGGCGGGCTGCGACCGATTGCATCGACGGGAAGCATGAGCGCACTTCGGGGGCGGACGAACCCGGACACGCGTGTCTGTTCCGGGTTTCGATCTGAAAGCCGCGCCACCGTGGCGTGTGATCTGGGGATTGGAATCTGACGCCTGGCGTTCGAGGGCCCGCTCGCCGCCGAGATCGGGAAAGCGCGGCCCCTTGCATCGCCCGGCCCGGCGCCGTATAGGACCGCCAGCCAAAGAGCCGCCGGCGCCCCCGGACGGCTCTTTCCGTTCTTGCGCCAGAGACGTGACGATGAAGCCCGACATCCACCCGAACTACCACATGATCAAGGTCGTCATGACCAACGGCGTCGAGTTCACGACCCGCTCGACCTACGGCGAGGAGGGCGCGACCCTGAACCTCGACATTGACCCGAACACCCACCCGGCCTGGACCGGCGGCTCGCAGCAGCTCCTCGACCGCGGCGGACGCCTGTCGAAGTTCAACAGCCGCTTCGCCAATCTGGGTATCGGCAAGAAGTAAGGGGCGCCGGTCTCTTCTCCCCGTTCGCGGGGAGAAGGTGGCGCGAAGCGCCGGATGAGGGGCGGGGCAAGCGCCCGCGGCCAATTGCCGAGGTCCCTCACGCGTCCGTCGGATCCAGTCTTCTGACGCTCGTCACGTCGCCCCCTTCGCTTGCGGCGATGCGGGCGCGCGCCTCGGCGAGGGGCTCGCTGACCACCGCCATGTGCCAGCCGTTGGCGTGCAGCAGCGCGGCCATGTCGCGCATGACGCCGACATGGCCCTTCCAGAACACGAGATCGCCGCGCGCAAGCCTCTCCCCCGGCACGACCGGCTCGCCAAGCGCAGCCTCCTGCTGGTCGCTGTCGCGCGGCGCGACGACGCCGGCCGCCGTCAGCCCAGCCTGAACGAGCCCCGAGCAGTCGATTCCTTCGGACGTCCGGCCGCCCCAAAGATAAGGCGCGTAGAGGAAGCGCTCGGCGACGGCGACGAAGTCGGCCTCGCGCGACCCGACATCGGCCAGATGCCGCGCCCAAAGGTAGAGGCCGTCGGCGGTCACGGCGAAGTCGCCGGCCTGGCGAACGATCGTGGCCCGCGCGCCGAGCGACAGCGCCATGCGCGGGGCGAGCTTGATCGACGGACCGGGATAGACGTGGGTGCGCAGCGCCGCGACGCGGTGGGTCGGTTCGGTCCGCGGACCGAGCGCGATCAGCGGCAGATAGCCGACATACCGGTCGCGTTCGAGCTGGACCCAGCCCCAGCCCTCGCTCTCGTCATAGACCGTGACCCCTTCGCCGAACAAAGCCTCGGTCTCGAGCGGCGCGTCGAACGCGGGCGCCCGCCTCAGCGGCGCGCTCGCCTCCGTTACCTGCAGCGGGCGGCCTTCGACGAAGCGCGGCGCCTCGACGAGGCCGCGCAGCTCTGCGGCGGCGAGGTCGGGGCGGACGGGGGTCACGCGGCGGTCGAAGGGGACGGGCATGGATGCGGACTAGCAGGATTCGCGACGGCGGTCGCCGGACTTTCCGTTGGGGCAGGGAAAAGTTAGGCTTTGTGCGGTAGTGAGGAACGTTGACATGACTGACCGACCCCCCAACCGAGCCAATGCCGCTCGCGCCCCTTTCGACCCTTACGGCGCCGTCACCCACGAGGTGACCAACCAGCCGGTCGAACTGGCCGATTACAATCTCTACGAATCGGACGCCGCGTTGAAAGAAGCGGTTGGCCGCGAGGGCGCGGAATGGGACGCCAACAGCCTCGGCGTCTTCGGGGCCCGTCTCGGCTTGGCCGAAAACCTCGAACGGGGCGCGCTCGCCAACAGGAATCCGCCCGAACTCGACACGCACGACCGCTATGGGCGCCGCGTCGATCTTGTCCGCTTCCACCCCGCCTATCACGAACTGATGCGGTCGGCGATCGAGGAGGGCCTTCATTCCTCGCCCTGGACCGACCCGCGCGAGGGCGCTCATGTCGCCCGCGCCGCGCGCTTCTACATGCAGAGCCAGGTTGAGGCCGGACACGGCTGCCCGATCACGATGACCTTCGCCGCCGCGCCCTGCCTGAAACATCAGCCCGACCTCGCGCGCGAGTGGCTGCCCAAGATCACCGCCCGCATCTACGACCCGCGCAACGTGCTGGTCGCCGAGAAGCAGGGCCTGACCATCGGCATGGCGATGACCGAGAAGCAGGGCGGTTCGGACGTCCGCACCAACACGACGAGCGCTCTTCCGATGGGGGCCAGCGGGCCGGGACGCCTGTACGATCTCGTCGGCCACAAGTACTTCGTCTCGGCGCCGATGTGCGACGCCTTTCTCGTGCTCGCCCAGGCGCCCACCGGCCAGTCCTGCTTCCTTGTGCCGCGCTGGCGCCCGGACGGGACGAAGAACCCACTGCAGATCATGCGGCTGAAGCGCAAGATGGGCAATGTCTCCAACGCCTCGAGCGAGACGGAGCTGCGCGGCGCGATCGGCTGGATGGTCGGCGAGGAGGGCCGGGGGATCGCGACCATCATCGAGATGGTGGCGATGACCCGGTTCGATTGCATGATCGGCTCCTCGGCCGGCATGCGGATGGCGGTTGCCCAGGCGATCGACCATTGCCGGCAGCGCAAGGCGTTCGGGGCGCTGCTCGTCGACAAGCCGATCATGACCGCCGTGCTCGCCGACCTTGCGATCGAGGCCGAGGCGGCGCTTGCGCTGACGATGCGGATGGCCCGCGCCCTCGATCATCACGGCGAGGCGCACGAGGACGCGCTCGTCAGGCTCGGCACGGCGATCGGCAAGTACTGGATCTGCAAGCGTGTTCCGGGCCACGCCTACGAGGCGATGGAATGCATCGGCGGCTCGGGGGTGATGGAGGAGTCTCCGATGCCGCGCCTCTATCGCGAGGCCCCGATCAACGCGATCTGGGAGGGCAGCGGCAACGTCCAGTGCCTCGACATCGCGCGGGCCCTCGCCCGCTCGCCGCAAACGCTTGACGCCTATTTCGACGAGGTCGGCCGGGCCAAGGGCGGGAGCGCCGCGCTCGACGCCCATGTCGCGCGTCTGAAGGACGATCTCAGCGACCTCGAGGCGTTCGAGGCCTGCGCCCGCGACCTTTGCGACCGGCTGGCGACCGGGCTCCAGGCGGCCACGCTCGTTCGCGCCGGGTCGCCGGTCGCCGAGGCCTTCTGCCGGTCGCGGCTCGAGAGCCGCGGCGCCCACAACTATGGCGCGCTGACCGGGGTCGACGCCAAGGCGATCGTCAGGCGGGCGGCGGCGCGGTAGGCGGCGGACCCTCTACCCCACACGCCGTTCGCGAGGACGTCGCCCGGCGACGGGCCACAGGAGAGGGCGCGCCGCCATTTTCGATTCCGAATCCAGCGTTTTCAGTCGGTTGCCGCGCCATTTTCGATTCGTTCGGACGAGGGCCCGGCGAGCGCCAGCGGGGCCGGCGCGGCCAGGGCTGCGGGACCCGGCGCGGGCTCAGGGCTTGGCCGGGGAGCGGCGAGCCCGTGATAGCGGTCGAGTTCGCGCACGATCTTCACCACATGGTCAATGGCTTTGAAGTCGGCCCCCGACTTCGGATTATACATTTGATTATAGGATATAAGCAGCGCTTCGTTCAGGCGGCCGACCTGCAACGCCAGGAACTCCGCCGGCGGCGGCGGCAGGCGCCTGAGGAGGATGGCCCGCACCTGATTGCGCATATGATTGAGCGAAACGCCCTCCCGTTCGGCGATCTCGGCGGCCGAGACGCCGCGGTTGATGAGGCTGAGGATCCGCCGGTCCCGCTCGGCCTTTTTCGCCCGCGCCGCCTGCCTCGCTTGGGGAGACCGGTCGCGGCGAAGGCTAGGCGGGGACGGGGCGTCGGCGGCGTCGGGCATGGAGGATCTCCTGATCGGCTGTTGAAACCAACCTAGTAGGAATTCAGAAATTACGCAAGAAAATGTTTTTGAGAATAGGAAATCCAGCCGCCTTCGAACGCATTGCCGAGCCGAGCGCCTGCCGCGTCGTCGCCTCGCCCGCAGGCGGATTGCCGCCTGTCGGTCGCAGAGGTGTGTAAATCTGCCCTCCCGCCCGCGACGGTTGCCGACGTGATCCACAAGATTGCTCCGGCCGTTTTATATGCGGAAGGAGCGGTCGTTCCCGGTCAGCTTGGCGAGCGCGTCAATTCGACCCTTTCCTGCTGTTCAAATTCGTACCGATGGATGGCCGCATTGCGCAAGAAGCGGTCGTTCGTTGTCCGCGACCGAACCGCTACATATCGACGAGATCCGACGGTACGCGGCTTTCGGGCTCCTGCGAAGGGAAGACCACCCCGCGGCGGTCTCTCCGAACCCGGTGTGGCTCTTGATGATCAGGCGGCCAGAGCCGCGCGACCGTCCTTCACAATGCGATAGCCGGCAAAGCCAACGCCCGAGCAGCATATCGCCGAAGTTGATGCCTCCGGGACTGCTCTGCTCATCGCGAAGTCCATGCGTCGGTCGATCATGACGGGCTACCCCTCGCACTCGAAAGGAGGATCGCGCTTACCCTTTCGCGCCCTTGCCCTTCGCCTCGACCCGATATCCAATTGAAGACGCCGTAGGGCGAATTGCGGGCTCCCGCAAAAAAGGATGGCGGCTCGGTGGTGGGAAGAAGCCGAAACCGAGGGGCAGTCCCCGAGGGACAATCGCCCTTTCCCCGTCCCCAAGCTGGCGGCGCAGACGCTCGGCACGTCTGGGCCGCTCAGTTCTCAATAGGCCGTCAAGCGGTCGTTCGCGGCCGCGATCGCGCGCAGTCTCAGGCCGTCCAATCCAGCACGATCTTCCCGCAGTCGCCGCGACGCATGATCTCGAAGCCTTCGAGGAACCGGCTGGCCGGGAGGCGGTGCGTGATAACCTTGCGCACGTCGAGCCCGCTCTCCAGCATAGCGATCATCTTGTGCCAGGTATCGAACATCTCTCGGCCGTAGATACCCTTGAGGGTGAGTTGCTTGAAGATGACCTTGTTCCAGTCGACGAGCATCGGCTTCGCTGACAGGCCGAGCAGAGCCACCCGCCCGCCTGTGGTCACCGCGTCGAATAGCTGATCGAACGCCGCCGGAGCGCCGCTCATTTCGAGCGCGACGTCGAAGCCTTCAGTCATCTTGAGCCGGCTCATCGTCTGGCGCAGCTCCTCTTTCGACACGTCGACCGGCACAACGTCGGCGACCTCGGCCGCGAGCTTGAGCCGGCGCGGATTGAAGTCGGTGATCACGACGTGGCGGGCGCCGACATGGCGCGCGACCGCGCCCGCCATAATGCCGATTGGGCCGGCGCCGGTGATCAACACGTTTTCGCCGACGAGATCGAACGAGAGCGCGGTATGGACCGCGTTGCCGAGCGGATCGAGGATCGCGCCGAGCTCGTCGTCGACGTCGTCGGGCAAGGGCACGATGTTGAACGCGGGCACCCGCACATATTCGGCGAAGGCGCCGGGGATGTTGACCCCTATGCCGCGCGTTTCGGGATCGAGATGATAGCGCCCGCAGCGGGCGGCGCGGCTTCGCATCCCGATCACATGGCCCTCGCCTGACACCCGCTGGCCGACCGAAAGCCCGCGCACATTCGCCCCGACCCCGGCGATCGTGCCCGCATATTCGTGCCCGATCGTCATCGGCGTCGGAATCGTCTTCTGCGCCCACTCGTCCCAGTTGAAGATATGGACGTCGGTGCCGCAAATGCCGGTCTTGTGGATCTTGACCAGAACGTCGTCGGGACCGAACGAGGGAACCGGCTCCTGCCCGAGCCAGAGGCCCGGCTCCGGTTTCTGCTTGACCAGCGCTTTCATCGGCGTGCTTTCGCTCTCGCCGAGAATGTGCGGCGTGGGAGCGCCGGCGCCGCCGAAGAACTGAAGCCGAGATTGCTGCGGCTCGGCGGCGGGAATGCGCTGAAGCTCGCCCACCTGCTCGCTCTTCTCAACGGACGGAAGCCGGACGGGAGCCCTAAACCTGGTTGCGTGTTTGAGACGCTCGCTGAAGCGCCGCGCCGAGTGCATCAGCGTCGCGAGCCCGCGATCTTGCGAACGAACTTCCTTTTCGAGAACAGTCACAGCGAGCTCCCCACCACGTTCCCATATGGGATAGCGACAACCTCAAATGCCACGCCCGAGGCCAGTCGTCCGTCCGAATCCCCGTCCGCCGAAACACTACCTCGCTGGCCGTCGGAAGCGTCTGTGACCGCCGCCGCCGACCCCTTCGCAAGGGTTGCCGGTCGGCAAAGCTGCACGTCTGTATCCACGGTTCCGCAAGTACGATGGGTGTCAGCTCTGGGCTTTTTCCAGATCGGGTCTCAAGAGGCGCGTCTCTGGCCGCGCCTCATCAATTGTGATGTAAGCGACGTCATTCATCAAAATCCCCCGTATTGCGTAGACAGGTTCGCCGACCAGCGCACCCGCCACTTCCCCGGAAACGACACTGAAACCCTGAAATCGATGTCCCGCTCAAACTCGCCTTGCCGGGAAAGCAATAACCCCGGTTGCATCACGTTACGGCATGCGCCGTAGATTGTCTACAGCGTTAGCTAATACTCGGTTGCACGAGAGACATGTCTGTTCATGTTCTGATCTCCAAATATTTGGGGGTTACCAAAGGCGAAGCCGTGATCTACTGAAGGGCCTCGAACGATCGAGAACACGACAGAAGCTGTCAGCGTTACCGTTCCCCTACGGGCGTCGCCGACGAAGGTCCGCTGCCCGCTCTACGAGGCGTACAAGGCCGCGGACCGCTACGTCCGCAATGCGCAAATATCGGTTGTTCGCTGGGGCGTGGTGAAAGGATCAAATCGAGCCAAGCATCGGAAAAAGACCATGGGCGAGCCGCGCTTCAACTCACAGAGTTGCTAACGCCGACCGCCTTTGTCTCTCATCTGGAACCCGTCTCATCGGGGACCGAGCGCTCCGGCCGCCGCATGGAAGCCGGAGGCCGCGGCGGCGTTATGACGCGCAAGAGCTCGCTCAGCCGAAGGGGCGGGGCCAACAACGCCCACGAGATAGACCAGCAGCCAGACGGCGATCCCAGTGACTAGAGCTATCGTCAAAGGGGTGCGGCTCCGGTCGTCGGCAAGATATGCGCGGTAGAAGGCTGCGTGCTTCTCGATGCCGCCCATCATGGCCTCCATAGCGATCTCCGACTTCAACGCCGACGTGACAACTCTTTGGTTGCACAAGTTGACAGAAACCACGGCGCGCCAGTCGTCGCTGTGACGTGCGTCACATGCCGAAGCGTCATGAACTCATGTTCATTGCGACCTCCAGTGACCGCTTCACGTCGAGTCCAGCCGTCTGGAGTGCGCGCATAGCGGTCGTTCCCCAACCTGGTGGCGAACGGGTGGAAACGACTGACCCACACCGAACCTTCGGCGCGAAGAGCACAAAGTCAGAATTCGGAGGGTTCGCAATGGGCCGTTTACCAACGATTACTCTGTGCCATCGGGGACCAGAGAGAGAGGAGCCTGCGCCGTAGCGGCTGGCGAACGGCGACGACGCGGTTTAGGGTCAGTTTCGCGCCTCTGGCGCGAGCTTCGATGGCAACACGTTTCGTCTCGTGCAAATGAGATCAAATGTTCACCGAACTGATCGACGTCTTCACGCTCTTGGCCACCCTGCCAAATCGCGGAGTAGTGCTCACCGAGGCCGCATTCGTCATCGTCGCGTTCTTGTTCGCGCTAGAGCTTTTAGCGCCCCCGATCGTTCTCTTAGGCCTTATCCTAAAGGCGTCGACTCTGATTATCCTGAAGGCGTCGGCTCTACCGCATGCGCGATTAAACGCCAGCGGCGCGCTTCCGAGACCGCTTGGAGCTACGCGGGCGCGTGCTCGAATTGCTGCGGCGGCTACGCCAGTCTTGCCGGCTACCGACGAGGCTAACCGCGTTTCGGCGAAATCGAGCGATCGGGGCGGATCGCCGTCTGCCCCTCACTCAATCGACGGGCTTGCCCACGTTATCCGTGAAGCTCAGTCGTGGCGTGATCCAGCCGAAAGGCCATGATCCCAATTGAGCGCGCACGAGAACCGCTTCCCTTTCGCCCGCGATGGCGAGCAAATGAAACAGAACAAGCGGCTACTCGCGCTATGGCTAAGCAACGGGCCGGTGGGCCACGCCCGGCGGGCCGCCCGCCTGTGCGCAGAATGACGTCCACCTTCGCGATCCGCAATGACCGCTTAACTGAAGGGTTTCGGACGGCGGCCCTTTCGGACGGTCGTGCGAGACGCGGGGGCCGGCGTTTGAAAGCCTCGTAAGGAGGAAACCGCGGGGAGGAAGGGCGCTGTTTGGCCGGGCGCGCCCTATGGGGATTTGAGGATCGCCGAGGGATCGCCGATGTGGTGGCGGGGACGGAAGGCGGTCGGTGTCATCGTCGGGAGCCGAGACGACGGGCTTCTTGTTGGGCGCGGATCGGTGCGGCGGGGATGGGCACGGCGGCTGGATAGCTTGTGCGGACGTCGTGAGGACGTCGCGTTCCGGCTCCGGCGTGGGGCTGGAGGCGAGGGGAAACGGCGCTGCAAGGCGGGACGCGCGGCGTCGGTCTGAACTGGACCCTATTCGTGGGACCACGGGAGGTCGGATTTAAGGTGTAATCTCGCCTGCCCTTGTCTTTCATGAATCAAGCCGTTTCTTGCTGCTTCTGCCTCTGCTGTGGGTATGTGGGCAACGCGTTTGCGTTGTCCAAGCGAAGCGGCATATCCACAGCCCTCGCCGCCGCCTCGGTCTTGTCCATGCCGGCGCGCCACACCGCCATCGGCATCTGGTTGTTCATCGCCTGGTGCGGGCGCCGAAAGTTGTAAAAGGTCATCCAGGAGCCGATGCCGGCCCGCGCCTCGCGGCCGTCGGCGTAGGCTTTCAGATGCACCTCTTCATACTTGATGGAGCGCCACAGCCGTTCGATGAAGATGTTGTCCATGAAGCGGCCGCGTCCGTCCATCGAAATCGCGACGCCAGCCGCCGCGAGCTTGCCGACGAAAGCCTCGGCGGTGAAAGTGGAGCCCTGATCGGTATTGAAAATCCTCGGCTTTCCGAACCGAAGCAGCGCCTCCTCCAGCGCCGCCGCGCAGAAGCTCGCGTCGTTGGTGTTCGACAGCCGCCACGCCAGAACCGCCCGGCTGGCCCAGTCGATGATCGCCACCAGATAGAGGAAGCCGCACGCCATCGGGATGTAAGTCACGTCGGCCGCCCACACATGGTTCGGCTCGGTGATCGCCAGGCCGCGCAGGAGATAGGGATAGATCTTGTGGCCGAGGGCGGCCTTGCTCGTGCCGGGACGCGGAACCAGCGCCTCGATCCCCATCGTGCGCATCAGACGCCGCACCCGCTTGCGGTTGACTCCGCAGCCCTCCTTGTTGAGTTCAAACGTCATCCGACGCGATCCGTAGAACGGCAGCTCCAGATGCAGTTCGTCGATCCGCCGCATCACCGCCAGATCGTCCGCCCCGGGCTCTGGCTTGGGGCGATAGATCCCCGAGCGCGCCACATTCAGCAGCACGCATTGCCGACGAACCGACAAATCCGCCGGGCGCTCCACCATCGCCCTTCGATCGGGCGCGCTCATCGCCCTGGCCTCCTGGCCAAGAAATCCCGTTCAACCGTCAGCTGGCCGATCTTGGCGTAAAGCCTGGCCGCCTCACGTTCGCGCTCCTCCTCGCCATCGCCCGAAACGCTCGCCCCGCGCGCGAACAGGCTCGCGACATTGTCGAGAACCTGCTTCTTCCAGGCATAAATCTGGTTCGGATGCACCCCGTGCCGCTTCGCCAGATCCGGAACCGTCGCATCCTCGCGAAGCGCCTCGAGCGCAACCTTCGCCTTGAACGCCGCATCAAACTTCTTGCGTGACTTCATCATTTTCTCGCTCCGTCGGTTGCGACAGAGCAGGACATTTCACACCTTACCCAATGGTCCTAAACCCGGGGTCCAGTTCAGTCATGACGTGTCGATCCTGATCCGGCTTGGGGAAGGCGATCGCGCAGGGCGCGGGCCGTCGAATGTTTCGACGATGATCATCCGGCCGCCGCAACATGGGCAGCGGCGCATAGGCGAAGCTGTTTCGGCCTGGCTGTCCGCCTCGGCGTGCGAGCGCTCGGGTGTAGCCTCGGGCGCGGCGAGCGCCTGGCGGACGCGCTCGATGTTGCGGGCTCGGACCGTGCCGGCGAAGAGGCCGCAATGGCGGATGCGGTGGAAGCCGCTGGGCAGCACGTGCAGGAGAAAGCGGCGGATGAACTCGACGGCGTCGAGCGTCATGGTCTTGAGCCGGTCGCGGCCTTTGATCCGGTAGTCTTTCCATTTGAAGGTGACGCCCTTTTCGTCGAGCGCGATGAGCCGGGAGTTCGAGATGGCGACCCGGTGGGTGTAGCGGGCGAGATAGGCGAGCACGGCCTTGGGTCCGGCGAAGGGTCGCTTGGCGAAGACGACCCATTCGCAGTAGCGCAACGGCGCGAGCGCGGCGGCGAAGGCGCGGCGGTCGGCGAGCGGCGCCAGATCGCCGAAGAAAGCCAGTCGGCCGGCCTCATGGAGGTCCGCGAGCCCTTCGAGGAAGAGGCGGCGGAACAGGCGTGACAGCACGCGCACCGGCAGGAAGAAGCCGGGCTTGCAGGCGATCCAGCGCGACCCGTCCGGCGACAGGCCGCCGCCTGGGACGATGACGTGGACGTGCGGATGATGGGTCAGCGCCGAAGCCCAGGTGTGGAGGACGGCGGTGAGGCCGATGCGGGCGCCCAGATGCTTCGGGTCGGCGGCAATGGTGGTCAGCGTTTCGGCGGCGGTCCGGAACAGGCAGTCGTAGACGGCGGCCTTGTTGTGGAACGCGATGGCGCCGATCGCAGCCGGCAGGGTAAAGACGACGTGGTAGTAGGGAACCGGCAGAAGCTCCGCCTCGCGTTCGGCCAGCCATTGTCTTGCCGCCGCGCCCTGACACTTCGGGCAGTGGCGGTTGCGGCAGGAATTGTAGGCGACGCGTTCGTGCGCGCAGTCCTCGCAGCGCTCGACATGGCCGCCGAGCGCGGCAGTGCGGCAGGTCTCGATCGCCGACATGACCTTCAACTGGGCGAGGCTCGCATGACCGGCGTTGGCCTTGCGCCATGCCGCCCCGTGGGCGCGAAAGACGTCGGCGATCTCGAAGCGAGGCCGCGCCACGCGGCCTCGCTCAGGCGGGCGGCGTTCGCTTCGCCAGGTTGACGCCGAGCCGCTCGAGCGGGCTCTTGACGTCGCGGATCGTGTTGACGGCGACCTGGGTGTAGAGTGCGGTCGTCTCGAGCTTGGCGTGGCCGAGCAACACCTGGATCACCCGGATATCGACGTCCTGCTCGAGCAGATGCGTGGCGAACCCCCGGGCTGTGACCCGGGGGGTATGCGGCGACACGCGCTTGGATATCCCCGCCAGGGTCTTGGCGGCGTGCACGGCGCGATTGAGCTGACGGGCGGTGATCGGGTTGACCGGGTTTTGGCCGGGGAACAGCCAGGCCCGCGGCCGCGCCGCATGCCACCATGCGCGCAAGAGTTCGAGCAGTTGCGGCGACAGCATCACATAGCGATCCCGCTGTCCCTTGCCCTGCTCGACCCGGAGCGTCATGCGCTGGCTGTCGATGTCGGACACCTTCAGGTGCGCGACCTCGGACACCCGAAGGCCCGCACCGTAGGCGACGCTGAGCGCGGCCTTGTACTTCAGACCCGGCGCGGCTTCGAGCAGGAGCGCCACCTCTTCCTGACTGAGCACGATCGGCGCCTTGCGCGGCTTGTTCACGATCGTCAGAGGACGAACGAGGTCTGGCCGTTCGAGCGTCACAGTGAAGAAGAACCGAAGCGCGGCGACGGCGGCGTTGATCGAGCCCGGGCTGATCTGCTGCTGCGCCAGATGCAACTGAAAGCGGCGAAGGTCCTCTTTCGTCGCCGTATCGGGCGACCGGCCGAGGAAGGCCGCAAAGGTTCTGACGTGCCGGACGTAGTCTTTCTGCACCTTCTCCTTGAACCGCCGCGCCGTCATGTCGTCGATCATGCGCTGACGCAGCCGGCTGATAGGCTTGTCGGACATCGCGAAAGCTCCTGTCTCCCATGGGGTTGAACCCCACGATTTTGAGACAGTCCGGCCGCCGCGTTCCTCCTCAGTTCAATGGCAGCCTCATCCCTCGCCGCCGCCCCTACCGCGCGAGCGGTTTAGTCCTTACGTCGTTTGCGGGCGTTCCGCTGGCAACGAGGGTAGGGGCGGCATCTGCCCAATTGCGACGTTCGCGGGCGCGGTCCGCTACGTCCGCAATACGTCGATAGCGCCCTGCCGGCCGACTGGTTGCGATCGCGGGTCGAATTCGATTCGGGCGCCGGCGTTCGGACCGCGAGCCTTTGCCCTGACCCGTTCACAGCGTCGTCGCCTGTCGGGGCGCGCCGGGCCAAAGCGCCCTCTCCTGAAAGGAGGGTGTTCCGCGGACTCTTTCATGCATCAAGGTGCGCGAAAGCGAATGAGAACTCTCCCCGCGCGTAGGCGGGGAGAGGGAACGGCTCGCGTCTTACTTCGCGAGCGCCTTGTCGGTCACGGCCGTCGTGTAGGCGCCGACGGGCTCCTTCGCAATGACCGGGTCGGAGCCTCCGGTGAGCAGCGTCTTGACCGTGCGGTCGTAGTCGGCCTTGTCGAGGCGGCCGTCCGAGCCCGCGGTGAGCTTGTTGATCTCGCTCAGCATCTGGGTCTGGTGATGCTCGGTCTGGGCCCCCGTCGTGTCGTTGTCGAGCACGATCTTCACCGCCTCGTCCGGATGGGCGCGGGCGTAGTCCCAGCCCTCCATCGAGGCCTTGACGAACTTCGCCATCTTGTCGACGAAGGCCGGGTCCTTCAGCTTGTCCTCCATGGCGTAGAGGCCGTCCTCGAGCGTCGAGACGCCCTGATCCTCGTACTTGAACACGACGAGCTGCTCGGGCTTGTAGCCGGCGTCGATGACCTGCCAGTACTCGTTGTAGGTCATGGTCGAGATGCAGTCGGCCTGCTTCTGCAAGAGCGGGTCGACATTGAAGCCCTGCTTCACCACCTTGACCCCGTCGGGCGATCCGTCGGTCTTGAAGTTGAGCTTGCCCATCCAGTTCAGGAACGGATACTCGTTGCCGTAGAACCAGACGCCGAGCGTGCGGCCCTTGAGGTCCGCGGGCACCTTGATGCCGGTGTCGGCGCGGCAGGTGAGCTCGAGGCCGGAATGCTTGAACGGCTGGGCGATGTTGACGAGCGGGGCGCCCTTCTCACGCGCCGCCAGCGCCGCCGGCATCCAGTCGACAATGACATCCGCGCCGCCGCCGGCGATCACCTGCTCGGGCGCGACGTCGGGGCCGCCCGGCTTGATCGTCACGTCGAGCCCGGCGTCCTTGTAGAAGCCCTTGTCCTTGGC
The DNA here is from genome assembly GCA_963822215.1 of uncultured Alphaproteobacteria bacterium. Lineage (GTDB taxonomy): Bacteria > Pseudomonadota > Alphaproteobacteria > Rhizobiales > Beijerinckiaceae > Roseiarcus. The sequence goes on along the minus strand of CAWGGX010000008.1, from coordinate 588,753 downwards.
GACGTAATAGCCGGCGAACTGCGCCTGCGGCACCCACTTGAGCTGCAGCGTGACCTTGTTGTCGGCCGCTTGCGCCGCGCTGACCGCCAGCATCGCCGCCACGCTGGCAAACCCGAACCCGATCGTCTTCAACATTGAACCCTCCGTATTGACCACCATCCCCGACGCCGCGCTTGACCTCCCCGCGGCGTGAAGCTCAGGCTCCCTTCGCGCGGAAGGAAGCGTGCCAGAACGTCGCCCGCCGTTCGATGAGGGCGACGAGGCCGTAAAACGCCGATCCTGTCAGCCCGGCGACCACGATCGTCGCCCAGACCATGTCGATGCCGAGGTGGCCGACCTCGGTCGAAATGCGGAAACCCATGCCGACGGTCGGGGTGCCGAAGAATTCGGCGACGATCGCACCGATCATGGCCAGCGTCGTGTTGATCTTCAAGGCGTTGAAGATGAACGGCAGCGCCGCAGGCAGGCGGAGCGCGGTCAGCGTCTGCCAGTCGGTCGCGGCGTAGGTCTTCATCAGGTCGCGCTCCATCGCGCTCGCGCTTTCGAGCCCGGCGACCGTGTTGACCAGCATCGGGAAGAAGGTCATCACGACCACCACCGCCGCCTTCGACGGCCAGTCGAAGCCGAACCACATGACCATGATCGGCGCAACGCCGACAATCGGCAGGGCGGACACCAGGTTGCCGATCGGCAGCAGCCCGCGGCGCAGGAAGTCCGAGCGGTCGACCAGGATCGCCACCACGAGCCCGGCCCCCGAGCCGAGCGCATAGCCGGCGAGCACGCCCTTGATCGTCTGCCAGAAATCGGCCGCGAGCGTCGGGACGGAGACGACGAAACGGGCCGCGATCGCCGACGGGGCGGGCAGAATGATTCCCGGCACGCCGGCCGCCCGCACGCCGAGCTCCCACAGGGCGAGGACGCCGAGGCCGAACAGCAACGGCGGGACGAGCTCCGTGAGGCGGCGGTCGATCATCGCGCGAAGCCCATGCGGCGCTCGGCGACGCGCTCGACAAGGCCGATGATGACGACGAGCGCCCCGGACAGGGCCGCAGCGGCGAACAGCGCCGCCCAGATCTGCACCGTCTGCCCGTAATAGGAGCCGGCGAGCAGGCGCGCGCCGAGGCCGCCGTCCTCGCTCTTGCTGACCTCGGCGACGATGGCGCCGACGAGGGCGGCGGCCGCGCCGATCTTCATGCTGGCGAAGAAATAGGGCGTGCTCGCCGGCGCGCGCAACTTCACGAAGGTCTGGGCTCGCGTGGCCGAATAGGTGCGCATCAGATCGAGCTGAAGCGGTTCGGGCGCGCGAAAGCCCTTCACCATGCCGACCGTGATCGGAAAGAACGACAGATAGGCGGCGATGGCCGCCTTGGGCGCGATCCCCGTGATGTTGAACTGGGCGAGGATGACCACGATCATCGGGGTCAGCGCGATGATCGGCACCGTCTGCGAGGCGACCAGCCAGGGAGTGAGCGAACGATCGAGCCAGCCCACCGAGACGATCAGGACCGCAAGGCCGATGCCGAGCGCCGCGCCGAAGGCGAAGCCGATCAGCGTCTCCTCGAGCGTGATCAGGCCGTGATAGACGAGGCTGCGCTTCGAGGTCGGGGAGGTCGCGACGACGAGCTTGAACATCTCGATCGCGACCTGATGCGGGCCGGGCAGTTTGGGCCGCTCCATGTTGAGCGAATCGGCGATCAGCCCCTCGGTCGTATAAGTCGTCCGCCCGGCGTTTGCGTAGGCGTCGCGCTGCAGGGTCGCGTTCATCAACGCCGCCGCGACGTACCAGAAGACGACAATGGCGAGGATCACCGTCGAGATCGGGAAGACGGACTTCATGGTGGGCCGTTGGGTTGCAGGCGCGTGGTCGCGGACGGCGCGGCGCCGTCGCGGTCGATCGTGAGGTCGACCGCGTAGTCTCCGCCGCCGGACGAGTTGGCCGCGGAAAAGCCCGGCGCCGGGGAAACGGCCGTCACGCAGGGGGCCGCGATGGGGACGGCCGCCCTCACCGACCCGGCCAGTCGTTCGTTTCGAGCCGCGTGCTGGCGGAAAGGACGTTGCATGCGTCGTCGGTCGTGACGTCGACGGCGTAAATCTCGGTCCGGGGGCCGAAGACGCGGACCGTGATCCGCAAGAGGCGCGGATCGAGAACAGTCGGATCGCCCACGACCATGATCTGGCCGATCGGATTGGTTCGGGTCATGGCTTGTAGGGCGGCCGTGTTCACTCGCGCCTTGCAGGCGGGGCCCACTCGCACGGCGTTCGGGAAGGCCCGGGCGCTCGCCGTTGCGGCAACGAGAGCGAGCACGATTGTCAAGGGTCGCAGCAGGGAAGTCATGGGCGCGTATCCTTTCCCCTCTCTACGGAGCAGGAGGATGGAAGCGGCCTCGGCGAGCGGAAACCTACCCGTCATAGGAATGTCCCGCGCGCAGGCCGAGCCGGACGCGGTTCGCGACCGCCAGGAACTCGGGCGTCTCGCGCATCTCCAGCTGCCGGTCGCGGGGAAAGTTGCATTCGATGATGTCGGTAATCCGCCCGGGACGCGGCGACATGACGACGATGTGGGTCGACAGAAACACCGCCTCGGGAATCGAATGGGTAACGAACAGCACCGTCTTTCCGGTCACTTCCCACAGCTGCAGGAGTTGCTGGTTCAGCATGTCGCGCACGATCTCGTCGAGCGCCCCGAACGGCTCGTCCATCAGCAAAATGTCGGGGTCGAACGACAGGGCGCGGGCGATCGAGGCGCGCTGCTGCATGCCGCCCGACAATTGCCACGGAAACTTCGCGCCGAAGCCGTCGAGGTTGACGAGCCTCAGGCCCTTCTCGACCCGCTCGGCGCGTTCGGCCTTGGAGAAGCCCATGATCTCGAGCGGCAGGGCGATGTTGCCCGCCACCGTCCGCCACGGGTAGAGCGCGGGCGCCTGGAAGACATAGCCGTAGGCCCGCTTTAGGCGCGCGTCCTCGGCGCTCATGCCGTCGACCCGGATGTCGCCCTCGGTCGGAGTCTCGAGGTCGGCGACCGCGCGCAACAGCGTCGTTTTGCCGCAGCCCGAAGGGCCAATGAAGGAGACGAACTCGCCGCGCGCCACCTTCAGGCTGACATGGCTCAGCGCCTCGACCGGCCCGTCGCGCGTCTCGAAGCGCAGCGACACGTCGCTGACCTCGATCGCAGGCTCCGGCGCCCGCGTCGATTTGACGCCGGCAGCGGCGGTCCCGGGGATCGACGCCGTCTCCATCGCTGGCGATCCTTTAGCGCGCCACCGCGCGGGGAGCGGTGAACTCCTTGTACCGCTTGAGGGCGCGGGCGTCGGCCGGGAAGGGCTGGCGGCCGATGAACCGGCCGCGGCCGATTTCGGCCTGCACCCGGCCGTCGCGGAACACGACCTCGCCGCGCGAGAGCGTGTAGCGCGGCAGCCCGGTGACCTTCACGCCTTCGAACACGTTGTAGTCGATCACCGATTGCTGGGTCTTGGCCGAGATCGTTTTGTTGGCCTTCGGGTCCCAGACGGCGATGTCGGCGTCGGCGCCGGGGGCGATCAGGCCCTTGCGCGGATACATGTTGAGGATCTTGGCGCTGTTGGTCGAGGTCACGGCGACGAATTCGTTCGGGGTCAACCGTCCGGTTTCGACGCCGTAGGTCCACAAGACCGGCATGCGGTCCTCGAGACCGCCGGTGCCGTTCGGGATCTTGGTGAAGTCGCCGAAACCGAGCTCCTTCTGCTTGGTGGTGAAGGCGCAGTGGTCGGTTGCGACCACCTGAAGCGAGCCGGCGCGCAGGCCGTTCCACAGATCGTCCTGATTGAGCTTGTCGCGGAAAGGCGGCGACATGACGCGGCGCGCCGCGTGCTTCCAGTCCGAATTGTAATATTCGCTCTCGTCGAGCACGAGATGCTGGATCAAGGGCTCGCCGTAGACGCGCTTGCCGAGCGCACGGGCCCGCGCAACCGCTTCATGCGCCTGAATGCAGGAGGTGTGGACGATGTAGATCGGCACGCCGGCCTGGTCGGCGAGCATGATGGCGCGGTTGGTCGCCTCGCCCTCGACGTCCGGCGGCCGCGACAGGGCGTGGCCCTCCGGTCCCGTGATTCCCTTGGAGAGGTAGTAGCGTTGCAGGGCGGCGACGAGGTCGCCGTTCTCGGCGTGGACGAGCGGCATGGCGCCGAGCTCGGCGCAGCGCGAGAACGAGGCGAACATCTCCTCGTCGTTGACCATCAGCGAGCCCTTGTAGGCCATGAAATGCTTGAAGGTCGTCACGCCCGCCTTGACCACCTTGGCCATGTCCTCGCGAACCTGATCGTTCCAGTAGGTGATCGCCATATGGTACGAATAATCGGCGACGGCGTTCTTGGAGCGCTCGTTCCAGTCGGCCAGGGCCTCCATCAGCGGCTGGTTGCGGTTCGGGATGCAGAAATCGACCACCATCGTCGTGCCGCCCGACACGCCGGCCTTCGAGCCGCTCTCGAAGTTGTCGGCCGAGTTCGAGCCCATGAAAGGCATGTCGAGATGGGTGTGCGGATCGACGCCGCCCGGCAGGATGTAGCACTCGCCGGCGTCGAGCGTGCTGTCGCCGCTCAGGTTGTCGCCGATTTCGACGATGGTCTCGCCTTCGACCTTGACGTCGGCTTTGGCGCTGCGGTCGGCGTTGACCACCGTTCCACCTTTGATGACGATCGACATGGGTTTTCTCCGTTCGGCTCCGCGGCCTAAGCGCGGTGAATGCTGGTCAGGGCGCGATCTCGGCCTTTTCGAGCGCCGCATGCATGAGCACGTTGGCGCCGTATGTCGCCCAATCCGGCTTGATGTCTTCGAGCTCGTTGTGGCTCACGCCATCGACGCAGGGGGTGAAGACCATCGAGGTCGGGGTGATCCGCGCCATGTAGCAGGCGTCGTGACCGGCTCCCGCGACGATGTCGCGATGGCTGTAGCCGAACCGTTCGGCCCCGCGCCGCACTGCCTCGACGCAGGCCGGGTCGAACGGGACAGGCTCGTAGTAGAACACCTCTTTGAGGTCGTAGGTCAGGCCGCAGGCCTTCGTGATCTCCTCGACGCCCTTGCGGAACTCGGCATCCATCGCGTCGAGCGTCTCGCCGATCGGGTGGCGGAACTCCGCAGTCATGAACGCCGAGCCGGGGATCACGTTGCGGGAGTTGGGGTAGGGGTTGAGCATTCCGACTGTCGACATCCCCAGAGGCGCTTTGGAAACGCCGATCTTATTCACAAGCTCGACGATCCGGGCGGCGCCGAGCAGCGCGTCCTTGCGCATCGGCATCGGTGTGCAGCCGGCGTGGCTCTCGTAGCCGGTCAAGCGAATCTCGTACCAGCGCTGGCCCTGGCCGTGGGTGACGATACCAACGTCGTAGCCCTCGGCCTCGAGGATCGGGCCCTGCTCGATGTGCAGCTCGAAATAGGCGTGGACCGGACGGCCGCCGACCGGCGCCTCGCCCTTGAAGCCAATGCGCTCAAGCTCTTCGCCGAGGAGTTTGCCCTCCTGATCGACCCGCGAATAGGCGAATTCCTTGGTGAAGACGCCGGCGAACACGCCCGACGACACCATCGCCGGGGCGAAACGCGATCCTTCCTCGTTGGTCCAGTTGGCGACCTCGATCGGATGGCGGGTCTTGATCTTGAGGTCGTTCAGCGATCGCACGACCTCGAGCGCGCCAAGCACGCCGAGCACGCCGTCGAACTTGCCGCCGGTCGGCTGGGTGTCGAGGTGGCTGCCGAGAATGACCGGCGGCAGACTGTCGTCCTCGCCGGCCCGACGCCCGAACATGTTGCCCATCTCGTCGATCGTGACCGTGCAGCCCGCCGCCTCGCACCACCGCCTGAACAGCTCGCGGCCCTGTTTGTCGACGTCGGTGAGCGTCAGGCGCTTGCAGCCGCCCTTGGGCGTTCCGCCGATCTTTCCCATCTCCATCAGCGAGTCCCAGAGGCGGGCTCCATTGACGCGAACATTGGACAGATCGGACATCGTCAGCTCCATTTGGAATTGACAAAGACTAGTATAAGTTTGACCAAATGGTCAAATGACTTACACTTAGGCGAAACGCTCAACAAAACGGCGCCCATGGATCATCTTTTTCGCACTCGCGACGGCAGACCGGAAACCGGGGGTGACGGACAGCCGGCCGCGCGCAAGCCGCGGCCGGCTGTCCGCGAGGAAAACGAACGGGCGCTGCTCGAAGCGGCCGAGCGGGTCTTCGCCGAGCAGGGTTACTCCGGCGCCACGACGGCCGCGATCGCCCGGCGCGCCGGCGTGCCGAAGGCCAACTTGCACTATTACTTCGCCACCAAGGAGGGGCTTTACCGCGCTGTGGTCGAGCGGGTGCTGAACGCCTGGCTCGCCGCCGCCGCTCCTTTCGACGCCAGCGACGACCCGGGCGAGGCGCTCGCCGCCTATATCGGCGCGAAGATGGACCTCGCCCGCGCCATGCCGCTCGCCTCGCGCATCTGGTCGGCCGAGATCATGCGCGGCGCGCCGATGATCCAGGATTTCCTCGACACCACGCTCACCGACTGGGTCGCCTCGCGCGAAAAGGCCGTCCGGCGGTGGATCGCCGCCGGCCGGCTGAAGCCGATCGAGCCCAAGGTGCTATTCTACATGATCTGGGCGACGACCCAGCAATACGCCAACGCCGCACACGAGATGGCGACGCTGAACGGCGGCCGCCCGCTCGACGACGCCGCTTTCGATCGGGCCAAGCGGCAGGTGATCGAGACGATCGTCAGCGGAGTGACGGCCTAGCAGAGGCCACGGCCGCGCTCGCTCGCCATGCTGCCGGAGATGGACGCGCACCCGAAGCGCGGCGCATCACGCAGGCAGCATCCGGTCGGTGACCCCGCCGTCGAGCGCATTGGCGGCGGAAAGGCTTCGGGCGCCCGCTCATGCCTGGCGGGGCGTCACGATGCGGAGCTATCGCCGCGGCCGCGCGAATTCCGCCGACGGCGGACCCCAGGGGCGGTCTCCCCACCTGAGGTTTCGGCGCCCGGCGCAGTCTGACGAGGAAGGGCGGCGTTCGCATCCCGCCCGGCCGTCCGATCGGTCACCACGTCGACGATGCGCTCGACCGTTTCGAGAATTCCGACCGCTTTCGCAAGGCCAGGATGCTTGCGAGCGTGGGAAAGCCGTTTCGCCGGGTCGCCCGACGCGTCGGGTGGACTTGCGAGGCCGTCGGTGAGCCGGGCGACGCTCTCGATCACGCCGATCGCCGCCGCCGGAATTGTGCGCGCCGTCCGCATAAGTCCCGCCGGTTGGTCGACCACCGCCGGACGCGCCGGCGTTTCGCTCCCGCTGCGGCTCAGCGCATAAATCCGCATCGGCCGGACGATGTTCTTGAGCTCCTATTCGCCGAGATCGACGAAGGTCTCCGGCGTTTTGTCGCGCACTTGCCGCCAGGCGTCCTCGGAAAGACAGATTCCGCCGGGGGCGCAAATGCTTTCCAGGCGCGCCGCGATGTTCACGGCGTCGCCGAACAGGTCGCCATCCTGCGTCTCGATGACGTCGCCGAGATGGATGCCCGTGCGGATCTCGATCCGCCGGTCGAGAGGCAGCGGCGCGTTGCGCTCGGCGAGATCTTTCGTGATGTCGATTGCACAGCGCACCGCCTCGACCACGCTGCGAAACTCGACGACGGCGCCGTCCCCAGCGCGACTGACGACGCGCCCGCCGTGGGCCTCGATCGCCGGACGGAAGACCTCGTTGCTTAAGGCGCGCAGGCGCGCAAGCGTCGCCTCCTCCTCGGCGCCCATCAGCCGGCTGTAGCCCACGATATCGGCGACCAGAATCGCCGCGATTTTCCGTCCCTCAGTCACGACGTCGCCCCAGGCGCATTTGTCCTCGTAGCAGAATATATCCGCATCGGCTCGCTGAGGCTGATCCAGATCAAACCGGAGCGGACGGCGTGGCCAAGCGTGATTGCACTATCGAACGTCGCCGGCATGCGACCGCTCGGCATGGGGCGGGCTGGCGATCTGCGGTCCATGGCATGCGCGCGCGGCAAGAAGGACCAGGATCGCAGCGGCGATGATCGTGCGCCTGTATGTCCGGTCGCGCGTTTTCCGCATGCGGCGCGCGGCGTCGCGGTCGGGCGGGTCGACGAGGGGCGCGCCGCTGCGAGCCGTCACGGCGCGGTCCGCGTAGGCCGCGACGAGCCGGCCGACGTTTTCGAGGACCCCGGCGGCGGCCGTCAGGACGTGTCGCGCAGCCGGAGGCGGCGGGGTGGACGGATCGAGGACGACGGCGGAGGGCGGCGCTGCGGCGGGAGCCGCGCCGTCTGCGTCGCCGAGCGCGTACACTCTCATCGGACGGGAAATATTCTTGAGCTGCCGCTCGCCGAGATCGACGAACGCATCGGGAAGCTTGTCGCGCACCTGCCGCCAGGCGTCCTCCGACAGGCAGATCCCGCCGGGCGCGGCGATCCCCTCTAGCCGCGCCGCGATGTTCACCCCGTCGCCCATCAAGTCGCCGTCGGCCTCCTCGATCACGTCGCCGAGATGAACGCCGGTGCGGACCTCGATGCGCCGGTCGGCGGGCGCGTCAGCATTCCGCTGGGCGAGGCCGTTCGTGACGTCGAGCGCGCAGCGCACCGCTTCGACCACGCTGCGGAACTCCACGATGACGCCGTCGCCGGTCCGTTTGACCACGCGGCCGCCATGGGCGTCGATCGTCGGGTTGAACAGGCCTTCGCGCAAGGCGCGCAGCCGCGCAATCGTCCCCTCCTCGTCGACCCCGGTCAGCCGACTGTAGCCGACGATATCGGCGACGAGGATCGCGGCGATCTTCCGCCCTTCCGCCATGACGGCCCTTTGCAGCGAAGGTCGCCGGGAATGCGACCCCTGAACCCGCGGCTCGCCGAGGCGTCCGGCCCCGGCGCGCGCTTCCAGCGCGTGCGGCTACTTCTTGCCGCACTTCTTGTCGAGCAGGCGGGCGCTGCTGTCGCCTTTGAAGCCGACGTGCTCTACCACCGAGAAGCCGATCTTCACGTAGCCGTTCAGGGCCCAGGTCCCGTCCGGGTAGTGCTCCCAGGCGCTGCAGGGGATCGTGTCGATATCGGCCGGCCATCGATCGACCTCGTAGGTTTCGGCGGCGCGCGCGGCGGCGGGACCAAGGAGGAAGGTCGCGGCGACGAACATGAGGAAGCGCATGCGCGAGGATCCTTTCGTGGGTTGCCGCGCGCCCGGCTCTCAGCCCAGACGACGGCGGCTCGACGTCCAGCAGGGCCCCGCCGAGGGCACGGCCAGCCGCGTTCGTAATCCGGCCGGAGGACGACGGGAAGGGGGAAGTTGGTCCGCCCCCCATGAGGGGCACCCGACACGAAGCCCACACATCCTATCGCGCTGACCCATCCCGACCGACTGCCGCTCGCGGCTGGACGTTGGCGATCGGCGCGGCGTCGCGGAGATGGCGGCCGAAAGGTCGCCACGCGACCCCGCACGGATTCGCGCAGGCAAGCAGCGCGTACGTTTTCTCGTCGACGATTTGCGAGATCGGCGAGACAAGCGGTCCCGTGGCGGCGCAAATCGCCGCCATACCGGGACAGCTCAGTAGCCCCACGGCCCCGAAGCGTTCCGTCGAACGACTCTCCGCCCGACGCGGCGTCAGTCGCCGGTCGTCTCGGTGCTACGACTTGCGCTTGCCGCCTTTCGACTTGGGCCCCGGCTCGCTTCCGACTACCGAAGCGGTCACGACGGGCGCTTCGTCTTTCGCCTTGCTGGCCTTCGCCTTGCCGGATTTCGGCTTGTCGTCCTTCGCCTTGTCGGACTTCGGTTCGGGCGCGGGCTTCTCCGGTTCGGCCGCAACGGCCTTCGCCTTGACGGGCGCACGCTTCGGCGCTGGCGTCTCAGAGTTCGCCTCGCTGGCGGGGGCTTTTGCTTCAGCCGCTGGCTCTTTGGCGGGGACCGCTACCGTCACCGCGATTTCGGCATGGTACTGCTCGACCGCGACATGCCAGAAATGCTGGTCCTGACCGTCAGGTCGTCCCGCCTCCTCCCACAAGAGATACGCGATCTCCTCAATGCGCTTGTTTCGATGAACCATGCGGGCACCTCGCAATTTCGGCGCGATTCGCGCCTCGTCCGCAATCCACTTTGCGACAAACGTCCTCGCTGCGTCAAATGCAGCGCGCAGCAGGAAATTCCGTCTCTCGAGGGCAGACCTCGCAGGCGCTTGCGTTGGCGCCGACATGACACCGTGTTGAGAACGCAAGAACTGCCAAGATTCTTGGGAAGAGCGGGCTCCGGGAGGCCCCCGACAATCGACGCCGCGGCGCTTTGCCGCGCTGCCGAATTGCATTCCGCGAGCGTCCCCCGGCGCGTGAACCGGCCGAACCCAGGCGCCCGTCCAAAAGCCCTTCCGCCGCGGGCGGTTGACGCCGCCCGCGGCGTCCGGCTCCGCAACGCTCAAGACATGCTCCTCGAATAGCCAACCAAAGCCGAGACCAGGAACGCGAGCAGCGCCACGACGAAGACGATTTTCGCTGCGGCGAACGCGGTTCCGGCGACGGCGCCGAAGCCGAGCGCGCCAGCAATGAGAGCGACAAGCAAAAACGTCATCGCCCAGCCAAACATGACTGCCTCCGCGCGTTGATCGGGCGAACAGGGGATCGCCGGGTCAACGCGGATTCGTCAGGAGGGTTCCAGTCCGTGGAAAGCGGAGTCTCGCAACGGCCGGGAACCTCGGCGGGCGCGCTGCGTTTCTCAGCGACAGCAGCCAACATGAAAGGTAGACGTCATGCGAAAGCTTCTTCTTGCGGCGGCCGCGCTTCCGCTGATTGCGGTTGCGCCGGCTCTGGCTCAGAATGCCTCGCCCGCGACGACGAGTACGGCCCCGAACACCATGGCCAATCCGGGCCCGGACGCGACCAATCCGGTCGCAAACCCGCCCGCGCACGTGCCGAGCCAGGGACCCAATTTCATCTCGGTCCCAGACACGGCCATGCCGACTTCGAACGTCGTCGGACTCGATATCTACAACGCGCAAAACAACGACATCGGCAAGATCCAGGATGTGGTTGTCGACGGCGGCAATACGGTCCAGGGGTATATCCTGTCCGTCGGCGGCTTCCTGGGCATGGGAACGCATTATGTCGCGGTGAATCCGGCTGCCGTGTCGATCACCTATGACTCGAACGCCAAGACCTGGCGGGCCGCCATGAACGCCACCAAGGACCAGCTCAAGGCCGCGCCCGAATTCCAGTACGGCGGCAAATGGACGGCCAGCCGAAGCTGACGCTGATCAGGATGCCGACGCAGAATTGGGTTCGTTCCCCGTGCCCGTCACAGCGGCGGATATTCGAAGGTCTCCTCGGGCCTCAGCGGATCTGACGCCGCCAACCGCACGGCCGGCGCGCGACGCGCCGGCCGTGCGGCGACGACTGATTGGCGGGAGCTCGCCTGCCGCCGCTCGTCGCGCTTTTCCCCTTTGTCTTGCGGCGGAGACGTGACGCCTTCGCCGGTGTAGTCTTCGACCTCCCGCGCGTAGGGCTGCTTGTCGTCGCGCTTCCCGTCATGCGGAAGATTGTCGCGTTTGGGCGTGCGATTGCGGCTCATGCCGTGGCCGTGGCCCTGTTCCTTCGTGCCTCCCTCCGTCGCGCGAACTGACATGATCAATCTCCTTTCGAGGTCGCCAACTTCGACGGTTGTGGGTTTCGCTGCCGACGGGCTCAGATATGGAAGCCGTCGCCTTCGACCGGTACGCCGCCGCCGTCGACGCCGCCGCGCGGATCGGTGGCCGCGCCAACCTGGATGACAATGTCGTGACCGGAGCGAAGGTCGCCGCCCGCCTGCAGGGCCGCCGCCTCGAACGCCGCCTCCTGGCTGACATAGGTCATGTTCACCTGCCCTTGAGGCGCTACGGACCACTGCTCGCCTTGCCGCGAGACTTTGTAGTCGACCATCGCCATTCGGAATCCTTTCCTTCTCGAAGAGCCGCGCGTCGCGAACGGCGGTTCGGCCCCTCGTCCGGCAACGATCGCCGGGCGCAAAGGTTCCTGCGCCGCGCTCCCCGAAGCGCCCGGCCGGAAAGAAATCGCCGAGCGCGCTACTCTCCGATGAGGTGCATGGCGATCTCGCGGCGATGCGGCGAACGGCGGTGCTCGAAGAGGTAGATTCCTTGCCACGTTCCAAGCGCGAGCCGTCCGTCGATCAGCGGGATCGACAGCAGCACCCCGGTGAGCGCGGCCCGGATGTGGGCCGGCATGTCGTCGGGGCCTTCGTCATCGTGCGCATAGCGGCGCGGATCCTCGGGCGCGATGCGCTCGAAATAGGCTTCGAGGTCCGTGCGCACGTCCGGCGCCGCGTTCTCCTGAATGACGAGCGAGGCGGAGGTGTGACGGCAGAAGAGCGTCAGAAGCCCAGCGTCAAGAGCGCATCCCGTGACCCAGCCGGCAACCTCTCGCGTGATCTCGACGAGGCCGCGGCCGCTGGTGCGGATCGACAGAATCTTGGTGAACTGGCGCATGGCGCTCTCACTCAGAGGAAGGAAGGGGTGCGTCCCTTGTTACACCCCTTGCCGGCAATGTCGGAGACCGAAACCGCCGAAGCCTAGTGAAGCGTTTCCCGAATTCGAATCCTATTCTGCCGATTGAGGTCCAACGTTTCGGACGCGAGGGGTCAGGGCCGCCAGCGTGAAGCTTCAAGGAATCTCTATACGAGAGCAAGATGGTTTTTTGCACGAGCGGCGCGGCGCGCTCTCATCGGACCCCTCACAAGGACGAGCCTCCCCGGTTGGGGAAGGGAATCCTGGCCGCGCCTTACAACCCGGCCGCGCCCGGCGCCGCGCCCCGTTTTCGCCCGCCTGTTCTTTCCCTGTTCCGTTCCGAAAGCGCCTGATAACGACCTGTTCCGGTCGTCGGAAATTCCCTGTTCCGCGCCCGATCCCGCCTGCAAGCGGGGGGTTGTAAAGCCAGCAACGCCATGACATGGCAAGGCTTTCTGGAACGGAGCGCCGACCGCGGCTGAAGAAAATTCCCTGCTAGCAGGGAATTCGGATCGGCGGCGACGGACCCGCAGGGCTTTGCGCCGTCAGGCGCTCCCGTCGGGGCGCAGATGGTCGCGCAGGATCAAACCGACGATCAGCAGCGGCGACGACAGGAAGGCGCCCATCGGGCCCCACATCCAGGTCCAGAACATCAGCGACAGGAGAACTGCGAGCGCGTTGATTTCGAGCCTGCGACCGATGATCGCCGGCGTAATGAACTGGCCTTCGACAAAGACGACGAGCACGAACAACGCGGCCGGCAGCAGGCCGAGGACCAAGGTCGCGCCGCTCACGACGCCGACAGCGGCAAGGATGGCGATCATCGCTATGGGCCCGATGATCGGAATGAAATTGAGCGTTGCAGCGAGCGTTCCGAATCCGATCGGCAAAGGCAGCCCGGTAAAATAGGCGATCACGGCCGCTGCGAATCCGACGCCGAGATTGATGCAGGTGACGGTCAAGAGATAGGTCGCCAGCAGCGACTCCATCTCGTTCAAGATCTTGAGCACCGTGAGGCGCGAGTTGCGGCTGGCGAAAGTCATGACGAGCTGGCGGCGCAGGTCCGGCCACCACGACAGAAACAGCAGCAGCACGACCAGAAAATAGAGTAGCCCCGTCAGCGGCGGCGAGACGTATCCGAGTGTCAACGGGAGCCACGACAGGCTCGGGGTCGGCAGGCTTGCTTCCGCCGCGCTCGGATTGAGGCCGACAGACGTTTCGAGCCGACGCACGAAAGCCATGGCGGCGTCGAACGCGTGCAACTTGGCGCTGATTTCGGGCAGCTTGCCGGCGATCTCCGCCACCGGCGAGGCGATCAGCGCGACGAGCATCACGACCAGCATGGCGGTCGCCACAACAATCAGCGCGGCCGAGACGACGCGGGGCGCCTTGTGCGCTTCGAGCGCCTTGATGACCGGCGACAGCATGACGCCGACGACGAAGGCCGTCACGATCGGCAACAGGAGCTCGCGCATCAGGAAAAGCGCGGCCCCGGCCGCGATAAGCGCGAGAACAGCGAGCGAAACCGTGGAGATGACGTGGAGTCGATCCGCCGGTTCGGCATCCTCCTCCTCGACGACCGTCAGAACCGGTCGTTGGCGCCCCTGTCCCATTGTCTTACCTCGCTTGCAGCCCTCGGCGGGGACAACGTTCGAGGCAAGATTGTGTTCCCACGCGGCGAAGGGCCGCGGGCGCGGCGGTTAGGACCGCGGCGCCATCGCCTTGAGGATCTGCGGTCGGACCTCGGCGGCAAGGGATTCGGCGGTCATCGGGCCCACGAACTTGTACGCGATGGTTCCATCGCCGCGCACGATAAACGTCTCCGGGACGCCATAGACGCCCCAGTCGATGCCCGCCCGTCCGTCGGCGTCGAGGCCGACCTTCGTGTAAGGATCGCCGAGCGCGCCGAGGAAACGGCGGATGTTCTCGGCCGAGTCCTTCTGCGCCACGCCATAGACGACCACTCCCTGCCGCTTCAGTTCGTTGTCCGAGGCGATCGCCATCAGGTTTGGGTGTTCGAACCGGCACGGTTCGCACCAGGAGGCGAACACGTTGACGACGCTGACATGGCCTTGCCGCAGATCGGCGTCGGCGAGGCCGGTCGCGCCGTCGAGTCCGGGCAGCGTCAGCGGCGGCGCGTTCTGGCCGATCAGGGCCGAAGGCAGCTTCGATGGGTCGCCGGCGTAGAGGCGAACACACAGGAGCGCCGCGAGCAGGGCGAAGGCGGCGAGCGGCAGAAACGCGAGCCAGCGGCGCGGTCGGCGGGCCGCCTCCGGGACCGCGCTCATCGCGCAGGGTCCTTCGCGTGGCGCGCGGCTTCGAGCGCGCGATTGGCCCTGTCGAGATGGGCGCTGAGGCGGCGGTGCTCGATGACGACCGAACCGATCATCGCGGCGATGACCACGACCGTCACCGAGTAGGCGGCGATGACAAAGCCGATATGCGGGTCGCTAAGCATCGCCTCAGGCGCCTTCGGCCGCAAAGGCCGGCGCCGCGAGACGGTCGCCCTCGGCCGCCGCGAGCATGGTCACGCGGGAGATGCGGCGACGCAGGATCTCGTTGCGGACCGACAGAAGGTGCAGCGTCAGAAAGAGGACAGTAAAGGCGAGCGACATCACGATCAGCGGCCACAGGAGCGCCGGGTCGATTGTCGGGCCGCCGAGACGAAACACCGAGGCCGGCTGATGCAGCGTGTTCCACCAGTCGACCGAGAACTTGATAATCGGCAGGTTCACGCATCCGACGAGGGTCAGGATCGCGACCGCCCGCGCCGCGCGGCCTGGATCGTCAATCGCGCGCCACAGCGCGATCAGGCCGAGATAGAGCAGGAACAGCACCAGCACCGACGTCAGCCGCGCGTCCCACACCCAATAGGTTCCCCACATCGGCTTGCCCCACAGCGAGCCGGTGACCAGACAGATGAAGGTGAAGCCGGCGCCGAGCGGGGCCGCGGCCTTCTGCGCCGCATCGGCCAGCGGATGGCGCCAGACGAGCGTGCCGAGCGCGGCGACCGCCATGACGCCGTACACGAAGCTCGACATCCAGGCTGCCGGGACGTGCAGATACATAATCTTGGCGCTCTCGCCCTGCTGATAGTCGGGCGGGGCCAGGAAGGCCAGCGTCAGGCCGACGGCGAACAGGATGGCGGTCGCCGCCGCCAGCCACGGGGTGACGCGGCGCGTCAGATCGACGAAGACCGTCGGGTTGGCGAGATTGATCATTTCCCGGGATTTTAGCGTCCCGCCCGCGCTCAAGCAATTGCGTCCGATCGGCGCAGCACGACCATGCGCGGCCTCGAGGCCCTGACGTCCGCCCGGATGGACGGCCGGTGTGGCGGCATTGATCGGAAACGGCGATCAAAATTTATTGGAAAATTCGCTTGGAACGATGAGCCTGGGCCAGTAGCCTAAGCCACGGGGAACGAGACATCGAGGAGCGGCTCTTATGATCCGATCGACCAACGCCGTCGGCCCGCCCGTCGCCGACAAACTGGCGCGCCCGTCCTTTCGTCCTTTGATCCATCTCAACGCCTCTGACGCCGGCGGCGACGCGCTCGTTGCAAGCGCAGTGTCACGTGCGTCCTCTAATGATGGCGCGGCGCGTCCCCGCGATTGCGCCAGGTAACCGATCAAGATCGATTTTTCTCGCATTAGACAAGCACCCAGAAAAGCATCGGAGACACCATGACTGACGAAAGCAAATGCCCGTTCTCGGGCGGGTCCCGCGGGCCCTCGAACCGCGACTGGTGGCCGAACCAGTTGGATATTTCGGTTCTCCACCAGCACTCCGCCAAGTCCAATCCAATGGGCGAGGCGTTCGACTACGCGAAGGAATTCAAGAGCCTCGACCTTAACGCGGTGATCAAGGACCTTAACGCCTTGATGACGGACTTCAGGACTGGTGGCCGGCCGACTTTGGCCACTACGGCGGGCTCTTCATCCGCATGGCCTGGCACAGCGCGGGCACCTACCGCATCGGCGACGGCCGCGGCGGTGGGGGACGCGGCCAGCAGCGCTTCGCGCCGCTCAACAGCTGGCCGGACAACGGCAACCTCGACAAGGCGCGCCGGCTGTTGTGGCCGATCAAGCAGAAATACGGCAGCAAGATTTCCTGGGCCGATCTCATGATCCTCGCCGGCAACGTCGCCCTGGAATCGATGGGCTTCAAGACGTTCGGGTTCGGCGGCGGGCGCGAGGATACCTGGGAGCCCGACCAGGAGATCTACTGGGGCCCTGAAGGCAAGTGGCTGGAAGACGAACGCTACACGGGCGAGCGCGATCTTCAGAATCCGCTCGGCGCTGTGCAGATGGGGTTGATCTACGTCAATCCGGAAGGGCCGAACGGCAAGCCGGACCCGGTCGCGGCAGCCATCGATATCCGTGAAACGTTCAAGCGGATGGCTATGAATGACGAAGAGACCGTCGCGCTGATCGCGGGCGGCCACACCTTCGGCAAGACCCACGGGGCCGCCAAGGACAAGGAATGGCTCGGCCCCGAACCCGAGGGCGCTCCGATCGAACAGCAGGGCCTCGGCTGGAAGAGCAGGTTCCGCACCGGCAAGGGGGATGACGCGACCACCAGCAATCTGGAGGTCATCTGGAGCAAGACGCCGACGAAGTGGAGCAACAATTTCTTCACCAACCTGTTTGGTTACGAGTGGGAGCTGACCAAGAGCCCGGCCGGCGCGTATCAGTGGACGCCAAAGGACGGCGCCGGCGCCGACACGGTCCCGGATCCGCATGATCCGTCGAAGCGCCGCACGCCTTCTATGCTGACCACCGACCTCTCCCTACGGGTCGACCCGGCTTACGAAAAGATCTCGAGGCGTTTCTTCGAGCATCCGGATCAGTTCGCCGACGCTTTCGCCCGGGCGTGGTTCAAGCTCACTCACCGCGACATGGGTCCGATCGTGCGCTATCTCGGCCCGCTCGTGCCGAAGGAGAGGCTGATCTGGCAGGACCCGATCCCGGCGTTGGACCATCCGGTGATCAGCGACGCGGACGCTACAGCGTTGAAGGCGAAGATCCTCGCCTCCGGCCTCACGGTTCCCGAGCTCGTGTCGGCGGCGTGGGCTTCCGCGTCGACGTTCCGCGGCGGTGACAAGCGGGGTGGAGGCAACGGGGCGCGAGTTCGCCTTGAGCCCCAGAAGGACTGGGAGGTCAACGATCCGGCCCAACTGGCGGGGACGCTTCAGAAGCTCGAAGCGATCGAGAAGGAGTTTAACGCTTCGGCGTCCGGCGGAAAGAAGGTCTCGCTCGCCGACCTGATCATTCTCGGCGGCAGCGCGGCGATCGAAAAGGCGGCGAAGGACGCCGGGGTCGACGTGAAGGTTCCCTTCACGCCGGGGCGCGTGGACGCGTCGCAGGAACAGACTGACGTCGAATCCTTCGAGCCCCTCGAGCCCAAGGTCGACGGGTTCCGCAACTATCACAAGGCGCAGACGCGTCTGTCGCCGGAAGAGGTCCTTGTAGACAAAGCGGAATTGTTGAGCCTGACAGCGCCGGAGATGACGGTTCTGGTCGGCGGCCTGCGCGTCCTTGGCGCGAACGCCGGCAAATCGCCACACGGCGTCTTCACCCAGAAGCCCGGAACGCTGACCAACGACTTCTTCATCAACCTGCTCGACATGGGCACGGAATGGCGGCCGAAAGCCGGCGCTGAGGGCGTGTACGAAGGGGTCGATCGGAAGACTGGTCAGGTCAAATGGACGGGCACGCGCGTGGACCTCATCTTCGGTTCGCACTCGCAGCTTCGCGCGCTCGCGGAAGTCTACGGGTCGGCGGACTCGCAGGAGAAGTTCGCGCGCGACTTCGTCGCGGCCTGGAACAAGGTGATGAACGCCGACCGGTTCGATCTCGTTTATCGTGACGACCCGGTGCGGATGGCGGCGGAGTAACGCCTGAAGCGTTCAAGACATCTCGCCGCGCGCCTCAGAGCGCGCGGCGATCTGCGTTTGTCGTCCGGCGCTTGCGTTCATGCGCCACTATAGGCGACCTCGTAATGGCGCGCGAAATCGTCGAACGCAGAGAGGACCGCGCGAGCCTCCGGTTCGACGACCGCCACGTCGGGGTTCGGTCCGGTAAAGCCTTTGACGGTCTCGATCGAATCCCAGAGCGTGAGAGCCAGGAATTCCACTTGGCCTTCGGTTTCCCGTCGAAGCAGATAAGCGCCTTCGTGCCCGGGGAGGTCCTTAAGGTGCGGAGCCACCCTCGTCGTGAAATGTCGACAATAGGCGTCAGCCTTTGAAGCTTCAGCCCGTCCGCGCCATAGCCGAGCGATCATTTCATTCTCCGTTACGGGTGCGATCTCAGGTCTCCGGCGTAAAACGGACGATCATAATCCCGCGCGTTTCCACAAGGCCCGGATTCGAGCATCGTCAACGAACTGTCCGCGGTCGGCCTGCTGCAGACCTTCGGCAACAGCAACCTCTTCCGCCGTCGACAACGTGTAAACGCCTGTGCGCAGCGCCTCGATCTCGTGCGCGGCCTCGGCAGGCGTTTCCTGGTCTTCGTTACGCCAGGTTTCAAACGCCGAGAGAAGTTTCCGAAGCGCCGAGTTCATGAGCGTACTGTAGCTCTCCATCCGACCTGGTCAAAGGCGCGTCCCACTCAATGCGCGATCGTCTCCAGCGCAAGGTTGGTCGTGCGTGGCCCGAAAATCCCGATTACCCCCATCACGACCGCCATAGCCGCGGCGATGAAGAGGAACACGCCCGGCGCGCCGAAGGCGTCGAGCACGAAGGCGATGATGAACGAGCTGAAAATCACTGAGAGCCGGCTCCAGGAATAAACAAATCCCGCCGCGCGCGCCCTAATGCCGGTCGGGAACAGTTCCTGCTGATAGGCGTGGAAGCTGTAGGACATGATGTTGTTGGCCAGCGTCAGCACGACGCCCATGGCGATGATGAGCGGCGCCGCTCCCGCCTGGCCGAACACAAGCCCCGAGACGAGGATCACGAAAGCCGCGGCGACGATGATCCATTTGCGCTCGAGCCGGTCGCCGGCCATGAAGCCGATCAGCGGCCCGACGGGCGCTGCGAGCGCGATGACGGTCGTGTAGCCGAGGCTGGTCGAGACGGTGATCCCCTGCTTGACGAGGAGCGATGGGACCCAGTTCGAGAAGCCGTAGAACCCGATCGTCTGGAAGATGTTGAACACGCTCATCAGGATCACCCGGCCGCGCACGCCTGGGACCCAGAGGTCGATGAAGCGGCTCGCCGGCGCGACCGGTTCGTCGGGGCCGGGCGGCGGCAGCGGCCGGCCGTATTCGGCCTCGACCTTCGCCTCCAGCGCCTCGAGAACACGATCCGCTTCCGCCAGTCGGCCATGCTTGGCGAGCCAGCGCGGACTTTCGGGCAGCCCGCGCCGGAGGACCACGACGATGGGCGCCGCCAGCGCGCCGATCAGCACCACCCAGCGCCATCCCTCAATTCCGAGCGGCGCCGCGGGCACGAGCACGAAGGCGAGGAACGAGATCACCGGCACGCAGGAGAAGCCGATCGCCTGGTTGACCGCGAAAGCGCGGCCGCGGAGCCCCTTGGGAGCCAGCTCGCTCACATAGGCGCCGATCGTCACCATCTCGAGGCCGAGCCCGACGCCGCTGACGAACCGCCAGACGTTGAGGCCGAGGGCGTCGCTTTGCAACGCCACCATGACGTTTGCGACCGAATACCAGAGAAGGGACCAGGTGAAGATCGCCCGGCGTCCATAGTGGTCGGCGAGAGAGCCACACAGGATCGTACCGACGAAGAGACCAGTGAACAGCGCTGCGATGAAGCTTGCGACGCCCGTCGTCCCGAACAGACCCGCCGTCTTCGCCGTCAGCACGCCGGACTTGACGAGGCTCGGCGCGACGTAGGCCGTGAAGAGCAGGTCGTAGAGCTCGAAAAACATGCCGAAGCCGAGCAGCACGAGCATGGTCCAGATCGTGCGCGTGGCCGGCAGGCGGTCGATGCGGGCCGAGATCGCGCCGGCGGTCGGAACTCCTCGCTCCTGGGTCATGCTTCCTCGCGATGGGCCTCGCCGTCGATCCGGCGCTCGCGGAAGCAATAGCAGGCAGTCCGGTCCGGCTGTCAAACCATTGTCCGATTGGGGTTATTCGGACCGCTTTGCCTCAAGGCCGCGGCTTCAGCCGCATGACACGCGATTTTCGTCTTGCCGCGCTAGCATCCCGTGTCCTTCGCCACAGCCGATGATCATTTCGGGTCGCCGCCGCATTCCCCGCCCAGCCGCGCCCTATCTTCGGCGACTCGCGCGAACGCTCGCCGTGGCGATGCTTGTCGCCGGAAGCGCCGCGGCCGACGAGGCGCCGCTCCGGGTCGCGGTGTACGACGCGCCGCCCTACGGCCATCTCGAGGCCGACGGATCGATCACCGGCGTGAGCGTCGAATTGTGGCGGCGGACGGCGGAGATGCTCGGCCGCGAATATCGTCTGATCCCGGTCGGGCAGATGAAGGCGATCATCGACGGCGTCGCGCGCAACGACTACGACGCCGCCATCGGCGCAATCACCATCACGCCCGAGCGGCTGGCTGAGGTCGATTTCAGCTATCCGGCGCACCGGTCGGGCGTCGCGGTGGCGGTGCGCAAGGAACGCGGGCCGCTGGCGGCGTTCACCACCTATGCTGCGGTCGTGGCGGAACTCGGTCCGCTGATCGCGATCACGCTTGGGCTGCTCGTCGCGATGGGCGTGGCGATGTGGATCGCGGAAAGGCGGAGGCTCGCCCCGACCCACGATTCGGCCGTGGCGTCGCTGCGCGACGGCGTCTACTGGGCGGTCGTGACCATGACCACGGTCGGCTATGGCGACAAGACGCCGAAGACCAACAGCGGCCGCGCGATCGCGATCCTGTGGATGCTGACCAGCGTGGCGCTGGTGTCGATTCTCTCGACCGCGATCGTCTCGCGCATGACGGTCGAACGGCTCTCGAGCGCACGGCCGTTGACCGAGGGCGCCCTCGTCGGCCAACGGCTGGCGGCGGTCGCCAATTCCTCCGGCGCGGAATTTCTCGACGAGCGCCGGCTCGCCTACGCGCCGTACGCCGATCTGCCCGCGGCGCTGACCGCGCTCGAGCGCGGTCAGGCGGACGCGGTCGTCAACAGCATCGGGGCGCTGCAATATGCGATCATGGACCGGTTCAGCGGAACTATCGAGGCGCCGAAGGGCGTGTTGGCGCCCGCCTACATGGCGATCGCGCTTCCGCCCGGCAGCCCGTTGAAGAAGCCGCTCGACCGGGCCCTGATCGAAATCACCGCCAGCCCAGAATGGCGCCGGATCGAGGCGAGCTATTTCGCGCCGTGAGGCTGTCAAACGGGCTTGTCGACGCCTTTTCTCAGAGCCCATTACGCTCGCGCGGCGGCCGTCCGACTGCTCTTGTCAGGAACGCGCAAGGCTCAGCGCCAATTCGACGGCGGCAACGAATTGCGTTGCGCCATCGATGGCCTCTGCGGTCTCCCTCGGCGTCAGAGTGAGGTTCGATTCGACGGCATAGTCCGCCGTGACCTTCAAATTGTAGGCTTGCGCCAGGAACGAAGTCAGCTTGCGGCCAAGGCGCGGATCATCTTTCGCCAAGCGAGCAAATTCGCTTCGCACCCCCGAGTGCGTCTTTGCGACCTTGTCGGTCCGCGCCAGGATCACGGCCTGGGCGGCATGATAGGCGGCGAGGTACGCCGCCCGGCCCGCCGCCTCGAAAAGCTCAATCCTTGCAACGGCGTGAGCCTCTTCGAGCGATCGGCGGGCCTTCTCGAGGTAAGCTTGCGGGGAATCGCTCACAGGACGCGACCTTCGCGCTCGATCTCGCGCATCAAAGGATCTCGCGATTTTCGCGCCGCGGCGCCAAAAGGCAACGCGTTGATGACGGCGCCGGTGTCAAAAAGAATGTCGGTCTCGATCTCGGCGAGCCGGCCGCTCTCCGTCCAGAAGCTTTCCGGCTCCGTCAAGAAGACGGCAACGTCGTAATCCGAATCCGGCCGGGCATCGCCCCGCGCCCGTGAGCCGAACAGAACGACGCGATCCAGTCGTGCGCCATAGGCCCTGTCGAGCAAAGCGCGAAATCGAGCGAGGACCGGATCGGCAAGCGCGTCCATCCCGGATACTTACCACATACGAGCGCTGAGTTCGCTGCTCCCCGCGGGCGTCAGCAGCGTCGCGCCGCTCGACAAGCAAGCGGCCGATTACCTTTGCTTGAGCACCAGCCGGTCGACGCTCAGCGGACCGCCTCCGGCGAACACGAGATAGAGGAAAATGAAGCAGAACAGGATTGCAGACTCACCGCCGTTCACTAGCGGATAGACCGAGCGCGGCTGATGCGCCATGAAATAGGCGATGGCCATCTCGCCGGAGAGCAGGAACGCGACAAGCCTGGTGTAGGCGCCGACGAGCACGAACAAGGCGCCGACCGTCTCGAGGAAGGCGGCGACGATCAGGAGCCCGGTCAGCTCGGGGCCCGGGACCGGGAAGCCGAACACCTTGGAAAGTCCGTGCTGGAGCAAAAGCAGCGCTGCGACGATCCGCAGAATGCTGAGGACGTATGGCCTTGCGGCTTCGAGCGTGGCGTACAGAGCGTTCATCTTCGCCCCCTTCGTCGCGACAGGCCGTCACACGGGCCCGATCCCTGGAACTTGACGCGAAAACGCGAGCGCGTCCACCCGAGGCTTTCATTCCCGCACATGCCGCAGCGCCGCCGCCGCGGCGAACGGCGCAGCGGCGACGGCGAAGAGCGAGATCGCGCAGAGCATCAGGAACGGCGTCAGGAAGGGCGCTGCGCCGCCGCTCGCGGCCGAGGCGGCCGCGACGCCGAAGATGAGCACGGGGATCGTCAGCGGCAGAACCAGCACCGCCATCAAAAGGCCGCCGCGCCTCAGCGACACGGTGAGCGCCGCGCCGATCGCCCCGATCATGGTCAGGGCCGGCGTGCCGGCGGCGAGCGTCGCTGCGACCAGCCCGAGCGGCTGAGGCTGCATCCCGAGCATGAGGCCGAAGAGGGGCGAGACCACGATCAGCGGCAGCGCGCTCGTTGTCCAGTGCGCCGCGCATTTGACCAGCGTGACGATCTCGAGCGGTAGCGGTCCGTTGATCATCACGTCGAGCGAACCGTCGTCTTGATCGGCCTGGAACAGGCGATCGAGGCCGAGCAAAGTCGCAAGCAGCGCCGCGATCCACAGGATCGCCGGCCCAAGCCTGGCGAGCAGGTTGAGGTCCGGCCCGATCGCGAACGGCATGATCGCGACCAGGATCAGAAAGAACGCCGCGCCGACCGACGCGCCGCCGCCGATGCGCCGCGCAATGCGCCACTCGCGGGAAAAGAGGGAGAGGACGGGCGTCATGGCGGAGTTGCGGCGAGCGCGCCCGTTATGGGGAAAGGAACCGAAGAACGCATTGCATGGGGCCGTCGATTGTCCCTTCTCCCCGCCCGCGGGGAGAAGGTTAGGATGAGGGGCGGGGCGAGCGTCCGCGACCACTCGCCCAGGCCCCTCATCCCTACCCTCTCCCCGCGCGCGGGGGGAGGGGATTTGCGACCATATTCCTCACGCAACCCTCTCCGCCGCCCCGATCCGCAACTCCTTCGCCCGCGCGAGCCCGAGCGGCGCGTGGGTCGCCGCGACCACAATCCCGCCGTCGTCCAGGAACCGCTGCATGATCGCGGCGAAGGCCGCCTGAGCGGCCGCGTCGAGGGCCGTCGTCGGCTCGTCGAGCAGCCACAGCGGCCGATCGGCGACGAGGAGGCGCGCGAGCGCGACGCGCCGCTTCTGTCCCGCCGAGAGCGCGCGGGCGGGAAAGTCGACCACATGGGCGAGGCCGACCCGGGCGAGCGCCGACTGGCAGGCCTCGCGCCGCGAATCGCCGCCGAGCGCGCCCGCCCAGAAGGCGAGGTTCTCGCCTGCGGTCAGCGCCCCCTTCAACGAGTTGGCGTGGCCGAGATAATGCGCCTGTTCCCCGACCGTTCGCTCGGGATCGCCCCCCTCCAGCGCGAAACGGCCGGCTTCGAACGGCAGAAAGCCGCAAAGACCCCTCAAGAGGCTCGACTTTCCCGACCCGTTCGGCCCCGTGACGATCAGCGCCGAGCCGGCCTCCGCCACGAAGCTCAAGGTCGAAAACAGACGCCGCCCGCCGCGCTCCATCGTCAAGTCCCACGCGCGCAGGCGCATCGTTTCTCCTTGGCGGTCAGCGGCCAATGCGCGCCAATGCGAGCGGACCTGCGCCCGCGAGACCGCGGTTAAGACGATAGTTTGTGTAGCGCGGGTTCTGGAATCTTTCTATAAGCCGCCAATTGCGCTTCCCGCCTTTTCGGAGCCTCCCCCGCATGGCCAGCCTCGACAGTTTCAAGTGCCGTAAGTCCTTGACCGTAGGCGCGAAAGCCTACGACTACTTCTCCCTGAAGGCGGCGGAGAAGAACGGCCTCGCGGGCGTCTCGTCGCTGCCGTTTTCGCTCAAGATCGTGCTCGAGAACCTGCTGCGCAACGAGGACGGCCGCAGCGTCACGAAGGCGGATATCGAGGCGGTCGCGGCCTGGATTCACAACAAGGGCAAGACGGAGCACGAGATCGCCTTCCGCCCGGCGCGGGTGCTGATGCAGGACTTCACCGGCGTGCCCGCCGTCGTCGACCTCGCCGCCATGCGCGACGCAATGACCGCGCTCGGCGGCGACCCGGACAAGATCAATCCGCTGGTCCCGGTCGACCTTGTCATCGACCATTCGGTGGTGGTCGACTATTTCGGCACGTCGAAGTCGCTCGGTCAGAACGTGGCGCGCGAGTACGAGCAGAACCAGGAGCGCTACCGCTTCCTGAAGTGGGGCCAGCAGGCGTTCTCCAATTTCTCCGTCGTCCCGCCCGGCACCGGCATCTGCCACCAGGTCAATCTGGAGTATCTCGCCCAGACGGTATGGACCGCCAAGGAGAAGAAGGACGGCAAGACGGTCGAGGTCGCCTTCCCCGATACGCTGGTCGGCACCGACAGCCACACCACCATGGTCAACGGCCTCGCCGTGCTCGGCTGGGGCGTCGGCGGCATCGAGGCCGAGGCGGCCATGCTCGGCCAGCCGCTGTCGATGCTGCTGCCGGAGGTGATCGGCTTCAAGCTCTCCGGGGAATTGCGCGAGGGCGTCACTGCGACCGATCTCGTGCTGACCGTCACCCAGATGCTGCGCAAGAAGGGCGTGGTGGGCAAGTTCGTCGAGTTCTTCGGGGCCGGCCTCAATGCGATGTCGGTCGCGGACCGGGCGACTCTCGCCAACATGGCGCCGGAATACGGCGCGACCTGCGGCCTCTTCCCGATCGACGCGCAGACCACCGACTACCTCAAGTCCTCCGGCCGCAAGCCGTCGCGCATCGCCCTCGTCGAGGCCTACGCCAAGGCGCAAGGAACCTACCGCACGCGGGCGACGCCGGAGCCGGTCTTCACCGACACGCTCGAACTCAACCTCGGCGAGGTCGTCCCCTCGCTCGCGGGCCCGAAGCGTCCGCAGGACCGGGTCGTGCTGAGCGAGGCCAAGGCCGGCTTCGAGAAGGCCATGACGACCGAGTTCAAGCAGGGCGACGCGCTGTCCGCGCGCCACAAGGTCGAGGGAACGAACTTCGACCTCGGCGCCGGCGACGTCGTGATCGCCGCGATCACCTCCTGCACCAACACCTCGAACCCGAGCGTGATGCTGGCCGCTGGCCTCGTCGCTCGCAACGCCGTCGCGAAGGGCCTGACCGTGAAGCCGTGGGTCAAGACCTCGCTCGCGCCGGGCAGCCAGGTCGTGCATGACTATCTCAAGGACGCCGACCTCCAGAGGCCGCTCGATAAGCTCGGTTTCAACATCGTCGGCTACGGCTGCACCACCTGCATCGGCAATTCGGGTCCGCTCGCGCCGGAGGTTTCGGCCGCGATCGCCAAGCACAATCTGGTCGCGACCTCGGTGCTGTCGGGCAATCGCAACTTCGAAGGCCGGGTCAATCCGGACGTGCGCGCCAACTATCTCGCGTCGCCGCCGCTGGTCGTCGCCTACGCGCTCGCAGGCTCCATGCAGGTCGACATCACCCGCGATCCGCTCGGCAAGGACAAGCAGGGCAGGGACGTCTACCTCGCCGACATCTGGCCGAAGGCCGACGAGATCCATCAGCTCATTGATTCGGTGATCACCGCCAAGATGTTCAAGACCAAATACGCCAGCGTGTTCGACGGCGACACAAACTGGCGCAAGGTCAAGGCGCCGGCGGGCCTCACCTATTCCTGGGACATGGGCTCGACCTATGTCCAGAACCCGCCCTATTTCGAGGGCCTGACCAAAGAGCCCACGCCGGTGTCGGACGTCGAAAACGCCCGGGTGCTTGCGCTCTTCCTCGATTCGATCACCACCGACCACATCTCGCCGGCCGGTTCGATCAAGGCGGCGAGCCCCGCGGGCGCATACCTGACCGAGCATCAGGTCCGGCCGGCGGACTTCAACCAGTACGGCACGCGCCGCGGCAACCACGAGGTGATGATGCGCGGCACGTTCGCCAATATCCGCATCAAGAACCAGATGGTGAAGGACGAGGCCGGCAACGTCGTCGAGGGCGGCTACACCCTTCATCAGCCCGACGGCGAGCGCCTCGCCATCTATGACGCGGCGATGAAATACGAGGCCGAGAACGTTCCGCTGGTGGTGTTCGCCGGCAAGGAATACGGCACCGGCTCCTCGCGCGACTGGGCGGCCAAGGGCACCAAGCTTCTCGGCGTCCGCGCCGTCATCGCCCAGAGCTTCGAGCGCATCCATCGCTCGAACCTGGTTGGCATGGGCGTGCTGCCGCTCGTCTTCGAGGAGGGGACGAGCTGGCAGACGCTGGGCTTGAAGGGCGACGAGACGGTGACCATCCGGGGCTTAGGCGAGAGTCTGAAGCCGCGCCAGACCCTGCACGCCGAGATCAAGCGCGCCAACGGCGAGGTCGTCACAGTGCCGCTGACCTGCCGGATCGACA
Organism: uncultured Alphaproteobacteria bacterium; assembly: GCA_963822215.1. GTDB lineage: Bacteria > Pseudomonadota > Alphaproteobacteria > Rhizobiales > Beijerinckiaceae > Roseiarcus. The sequence continues at coordinate 561,336 of CAWGGX010000008.1, read as the reverse complement.
CGCTCGACGAGCTCGAATACTTCCGCAACGGCGGAATTTTGTCTTACGTGCTGCGGCAACTCGCGGCGTAGGCTCATAGTCGCGGACAACGACCGCCGGAGCCGCGCTCCGACGCGGGGGATTAGACACAAACCGACCGCGGAACGCCGGCCGACTAAGCAATGGTTGCGTTAAGCGTCTGGAGCACCGCCTCCAGACGCGCGCGGCAGTCGCTGTCCAGGACCAGAAGGACGCTCGATTCGAGATCGGACATTGTTGTCTGGAGTTTCCACCGCGCGCCGCCCTCGGCGCCGACCTCGGTGGCGAGCTCCTCCGCCTTGTCGGCGTCGCCCGCGTCGAAGGCGGCGCCGAGCAGCGTCGGCCGCAGCCATTCGTCCGCGAGGCCGCGCTTCTTCGCTCTTTCGCACGCGGCGACGACCAGCGTGGAAACCGATCGCGCCCGCTCGTCGTCGCCCTTGCGCTTCCGCTGCCGGTACAGGCGAGCCAAATTGCTCGAGCAGTAGTATTCGTTCAGGTCGAGCTCCATCCCCCGCTCGTAGGCGTCGATGCTCCTGTTGAGAACCATCTGCCGCTCCGCCGGCGAGGCAGACTTTGCGATGAGCCGTTTGTATCGTCCCCCGAGCAGGCCGAGGCGCTCCGGCGTCGGCCCCGAGAGCGCAATCAAGGCTTCCAGCTTGGCGATCGAGTCCATGGGCCGCCCTGCGTTGGCCAACGCGAACGCATAGGTTTCACGGACCTCCTCGAGATCGGCGAGGTCGGCTGGCAGCTTGTCTATGAAGCCGACGATCCAGCTCCAGTCGTCGGCCGCGTCGACGCAATCCTTGAGCAGCCGGAGCGCGGCGAGCCCGGTCGTCGCGGTGACGGGCGGCTTGCAGGACTGCTCCGCCAACTCCTTGGCGCGGCTCATCCTGGCGGCGTAGGGCAGCGCGCGCACGGCCCGGATCTCGCCTTGGAAGGCGGCCGCTTCCGCCAACACTCCTTTCATGGTCGAAGCGGCGCCGGCGTCGACTTTCGAGGGATATCCCTTGATCGAGTCGAAAACGGGAGACCCGCCCCTCGCCAGGACCTCGATCGGCGATTTGATCGCGGTCGCGATCGCCTCGGCGGTCGCATCATTGATGTTCCCGTCGGCCAAGGGATAGCGGATGGTCCTCATCTGCGCGACGTCGAAGAGCTGTTTCGACCAGTCCGCCGCCAAGAGAACACAACCCTTCTCTTTCGCCGCGTGGCGGACGCCGACCTCGTAATAGACGTTGCCGTTCGGGATCGTCATGTCAGCCAGCACGAGATCGGCGAAATAGAGGCGTTCGATCATCTGGGTGATGATCAGCGCGCCGGTGTCCTGATCCGCGCGCACCGGTTCGTAGCCGAGCGCCTTGATGGTGGGAGCGAATGCCCGGTCCCACAACGCGTTGAAGTCGACTTCCGGGACGCCGCGTCCGGCCTCAGCCTGGGTCGGCTTGCGCCCATAGGGCATGATCATGAAGCAGATCGCCATATTCTCCCTCCTCCGGGAGTTGGACCACGCGCTGCTGGATTCAGCCCCAAAGCTTCGTCGTGTCGAGCCAGGTCGCGCGTCCACCCTGCTTGCGGACTTCCTCCATCATGTGCCGCGTCCCGCCCGGTCCGTCGCCGCCCTCGCCGTTCCAGAGGCAGATGAAATCGACCTTATCGGCTCCGAGCCGAAGCGCCGCCTCAAGCATCCAGCGGTTGTTTCGTTCGTACGGGTCCTCGCCCGCCGCCGTCGGGCCAAGTTCGCGCGGCGCGACATGGAGGACGCCGCTCGCTTTGGCGGCGAAGAAGCGGGCGCGCCAGTCTGTGTCGGCGAAATCGACCGACTTTTCGAGAAACGTCGGCTCTTCGAAGGGGATGTAGATCTCGAGCCGCGCCCCGCGCGCGAGCGCAGCTTCGGCGAAGAGAAGGTCTCCGCCGCAGGCGCCGCCGCAAATGGCGAGATCGTCAGGCCCGATGTCGAGGTCCCTAAGAGCCTCGCTGATCGCCTGCTTGGCCATGGGCTCATTGTCGGGCGGAAAGCGCGGCTTCTCGCGCCCAGGTGCGTCGATCATGTGGCCGCTGAACAGCGCGACCTTGCGTGGCGGCTCAGAGCTCGACTCAGGCATGCGCTCTTCTCGCCTCCGCTGATCTCATGCCGCCTTGGCGAGGTCGAACGACGTCGGCAGATGTTCGGGCTTGACCTGCTTCGTAGCGGCGAGCCGACCCAAATCCGCGAGATCCGACAGGTTCGAGGGATCGTCCATCTTGCGGATCTGCTCAATCTTATCAGAGCCGAGGTCGACGCCGAGCTCGGTTTTTAGCCACGCCTGTCCGAGGACCGCGTTGTAGCGGACGTAGGTGGCGAGCTGAGGGCCGGCCTGGCTGTCGAGCCTCATGTCGCCGACCGCGCGATCGATGATCCAGGGCGTCAGAGAGTTCGTCAGCCACTGGAGGGTCGCGCGGTTCATCCGCTCGCAATCGTCCATGAGCGATTGCAGAGCTGCCAGGCCCTGCAAAGCTGCCAGGTCGCTGACGACCGCCTGCGCCGGGCGCGCCTGTCGGTACTGGCCGGTGCCGACCGAGACGATCAAAAGCCGGTCCTCTCCCGTCGGCCAGCAGAAGCCATGTCCCTGCAGCGCCGCCAGCATGAGGAGCTGCAGGGCCGGATCGTTGAACGGCGTGACCCCGCCGTCGACGAACGCGCCGTCGACGACCGTACCGTCGCGCGAATGGATGGGAACTTGCTCGGGCGCGAAATAGGTCGGCGCCGCGGTGCTGGCGCGCACGATCTGCGTCAGGCGCAGCGCACCGTCCTGAGCGGCGTACTTCCCGCGTCCGCCGTTGTTCAAGGGCCAGGGGCCGCCGGTGTCGAGCCGCTTGGTCATGATCATGAGGCCGGTCAGGATCCTGTCGCTGTCAAGCGTCGTGTCCGCGCCGAGCTGCCTGTCGAGCTCGGCCTGGAGCGGCCCGGAGGGGAACTTGGGAGCGAGCGTCCCTTGAAGCGACCCCGGAAGGAGCCTAGTGAGCCTCCCCGTCTGGAACACGCTGGCGCCGATGTTCCGGTAGAGTTGCTGCAAGTCGTCGACGGTCTTGCCGCAGGCGAGTCCCGCCGCGATGATCGAGCCGGTCGAGGTCCCGCCGATCAGGTCGAAATAGTCGCAAAGCAAAGTCTTCTCGCCGAAGCGCGCCTTGATCAACGTTTCGAGGGCTTGCAGGAACTGGAGGGTGAGAATCCCCCGGATGCCGCCGCCGTCGAGCGCAAGAATGCGCTTGGGGCCTTTGTTCGGATCGAGATGATCCTGCTTGGTCACACCCATCGCAGCCTCCCGCCAAGACATCTCAAGAACCGCTCTCGGCGTGTCCGCCAAGGGGAACTGTAGCGTTCGCCCATGAGTGCAGGGCGTCAAGTGCGGATTCCGGATCGCAGGCGCACGGGCTTCAGGCCGCGCGACCGCCGGCGCTCGGATTTCCGACCGTCTGAATGACTTCAAACCCCTCGAACTCGGGATGGCCGAGATAGAGGGGCTTGTTCTCTCCCGCGTTGCGATGCGCGGCGCGGAAATGCTCGGACTGCGTCCAGGCCGTGAAGGCGTCTTTGCTTTCCCATACCGTGTGGGACGCATAGAGCACGTGATCGTCGCGCTCGGGTCCGCGCAAAAGATGGAACTCGACGAAGCCGGAGACGCGATCGAGATGGCTGTCGCGCGACAGCCAGACGTTTTCGAACGCCTGAGCGCCGTCTTTGAGGACCTTGAAGCGATTCATGGCGATGTACATGGACAGGGTTCTCCCGAAGGGATCGGCGATCGTTTCTGCGGCTTCATCGGCCGTTGCAAGGGGCGCCGTCAATGAAGCCTGCGTGGCGTCGTTCGCGTTCCGTGGAATTGGACCATCACTGAGTCTAAATTGGACTGACATTTGGAGCGAGTGGCCGCTTCGCTCACGTTGAGAGGGTCGTCGGCCGCACGTCCGTCATTGCGAGCCGAAGGCGAAGCAATCCATGAACGCCGGGCTCGGAGGCGGGATGGATTGCTCTTATGTCCTTCGTCAAGGGGTCGGACGCACCCTCCCGTTTCCGCTTCAGGGGTGGGCGGAGTGATGGCGTTGGATGATTGCGCAGAGGTGGGGGCGAGGCCTGTTGGACGTCGGTGATCAAGCTCTAATACGCGTATTTGTTCCGCATGTCCGAGTTTCGTCCGGGGCTGCTCCACGTCTTCGTACGGGCGTCGATGCGTCGATCGGCCACTTGCAATCCTCGGGAGTTCCCCTGCCGCGGCTTCACCCCCGCCGCTGCGCAATGTTTGTTGCATCCGTCTGCCGTATCCCTCCTCGGTCTGTGTGGGGTCAGTCGACGCGATGGCGCGCCGCCCGCGATGGCGCGGGATCGCATGAAGCCGCTCGCGAAGCGCGCTCCCAAATTGCGCTGTAGCGAGCGAGCGGCTTCATGCGACGGCTTGCTCCTGCTCAAGCGCGCGATGGATCGCCCAGATGAAGCCGGCGAGTTCGCGCGCGACCGCCGTGACGGCGACGCTCTTCGTCTTGCCTTTGCGCATCAGCGCCCGGTAGCGCGCGGTGAGCCGCATCTGCGCCTTCCAGGCGATCCGCCGCGCCGCCGGCGGCGCCGCCTCGACCCGGGCGAGCTTGGCCTGACCGATGCGCGCAGGAAAGCGATGGCGCCAAGCGCTCTCGATCAGGGTTTTGCGCGCCCGGCCGTTGCCGGCCTTGGTGATGCCGAAGCGCCTGACTCGGTCGCCGGTTGAGGACTCCGAGGGCACGAGCCCCAGCCAGGCCATCAACTCGCGCGGCGTCCGAAAGCGCCCGAGGTCGCCGACTTCGGCCAGAATCGCCGTCGCCGCGACGAGGTCGATCCCGCGCATCGCCATCAGCGCCGTGACCATCGGCGCCAGCGACCAATCGGGAACCGCCTCCTCGATCGCCTTCTCCAGCCGGGCGATGCGCGCCTTCGCCTCGTCCATCGCGGCCACCTGCTCCTCGAAGGCGATGCGCTGCTCGAGATGGGCGAAAGCTTGGCTCGCCAGCCACTTCCGGTGCGCGCCGCCCCATGTCTTCTTACCGGGATAGACGCGTCCGAGACGCAAAAGGAAGGCGCCGGTCTGCTGGCGCTTGATCCTGAGGTCGAAGGCGGCCGTCGAGCGCGCCCGCACCAGATCGCGCATCGCCTCGTGCCGCTCGTCCGGCGTCCACACGGCGGTGAGCTCGCCGGCCCGCAGCAAGCGCGCCAGATTCAAGGCGTCGCGGCGATTGGTCTTCACCCGATCGCCCGGCTTGCGCGGAATGAGCGAGGGCGCGACCACCCGGCACGCATGCCCAAGCTCGCCGATCAGCCGATAAAGACCGTAGCCGGTCGGCCCCGCCTCGTAACAGAACGTCAGCTTGTCGTGCTTGCCAGACAGGCGGCGGACCAGCTTCGTCACCGCAGCCTCGTTCGCCTCGATCTCCCCGAGAAACCTCGCCTCGGCCGCGCCTCCGCCGTCAGCCAACCCTACCGCGATACTCGACTTCGACACGTCCATGCCGACGAAAACTTCGCTATAATCTTTCATGGCTCGTCCTCCTTGCGTGAGGCTCCGCCCGGCCTATCCGGGCAACCCTCGCAACGCGCATCGAGGGCGAGCCGCCGCCTCAGCGCAAGGACATACAGTCTTCGTCGCCATAGCCCGTCAATAGACGGGCGTCTATCGACGCCCTACGGGCTCCTCGCAATGACGTTCGCCTCGACAATCCCGCCATTCCAAGCGAAACGGGCCGCCAGTGCGGAGCGGGCAATGATCCTGCGCCGGCAATGGGCGTATAGAGCTGCGCGTGAGCCGTTGCCGGATTGCGCAGGCTCATGCTGATCGCGAAAGGTGTCGCAGATGGGTGTTCGAAGTCGTGCGATCGCTTTGTCCGGCGGACTCGCCGTCGTTGGCCTCGCAACTGCGATCGCGCCAAGCTTCGCCGCGGAAGGCCCAGGCGCCTCGTGCGCGCGGCTCAGCAACGACGATCGCGTCAGGCCGATCCCGCAATCTTTGGCGGCAGAGGCCCGTGAGGCGCTCGGCATCGCCGCGGCGGAGCCCGACGCGGACCTCGTCCGGACCACGGTCTACCGGTGCATGGACGGCCTCGTGTGGGTCTGCAACCACGGAGCGAACCTGCCTTGCGCCAAGGCCAATGTCGCGCGCGTCTCGGCCGGCGCGCACGCGTGGTGCAAGGCCAATCCGGGCGCGTCCGACGTGCCGGCTTACGCGACCGGGCACGATACGATCTACTCTTGGACCTGCGCGGGAACGAAGGCGGTCGTCAGCCGTGCGATCCCTGTCGACAAGCGCGGTTTCGCGGCCGACCAGTGGAAGCCGATCCGGGACTAACTGGATTGAGCGGCGCCTGGCTCCGCAGCATGATGAAAAATGGGTTGCTCCGGCTTACCCTCACCCTGCCAGTTCGCGGCTTCCCTCTCCCGGTGGGAGAGGGGCGTTCCCCTTCCCCTTTCGGGGGAAGAGCCTGCCCTCGGGCTTGACCCGAGGGTGGCCCGAAGGGCCGGATGAGGGTCTTTGGCGCGGTTCGGTCAGAATTCATCACGTTCAACCCGAACGGATCGCTCAATAGCTTCCGCCCGGCGCGTTGGATCGTCAAAGGAGCCGCCGAAAGGAGACCGCCATGAGGAACTTGCATCGCGCTGCGGCGCAAGGATTCGAAGCCGGAGCGACGCGGTATTCGGCCGGCCGTCCCGATTATCCGGCCGAACTCGACGACTGGCTTCGTGACGCGCTGGGCCTCGCGTCCGGCAAGAGGGCGCTCGATCTCGGCGCGGGCACCGGCAAGTTCACGGCCCGCCTCATCGCTGCCGGCGCGAGCGTGACTGCGGTCGAACCCGTCGCGGCGATGCGTGCCGAGTTTGCTCGCGCGCTGCCCGAAGTCCAGGTTCTCGAGGGGAGCGCCGAGGCGATCCCGGCGTCCAACGCGAGCCTCGACGCCGTCGCCTGCGCGCAATCGTTCCACTGGTTCGCGACGCCCGCGGCGCTTGCCGAAATCCGGCGGGTGCTGAAAGTCGGCGGGGCGCTCGGGCTGGTGTGGAACGTCCGCGATGAGCGGATTGCCTGGGTCGCCGCGCTCGACGCCATCCTGCGCCCCTACGAGGGCGACGCGCCTCGTCACGAGAGCGGCTTCTGGCGGCGGGCGTTTCCGGCGCCCGGGTTTACGCCGCTCGCCGAGCGTCGTTTCCGCTACGACCACGAAGGTCCGCCCGAGCGGGTGATCGTGGACCGCGTGCTGTCGACAAGCTTCATCGCCGCGCTCGAGCCCGTGGAGCGCGGCAAGGTCGAGGATGCGGTCCGCGCGCTGATCGCCGGCGCCCCGGAGCTCGCCGGCCGCGACCGCGTGATCTCCCCGTACGTGACGATCGCTTGCTCCTGCCGCAAGCGCGACTGACGTCCCGCGACCCGCCGCGACCCCGCCTGGCCCCGGGCTTTTGCCCTCGGGCTCCGGGGAGCGCGGCGGCGGGGCCGATTCCGCCCTTCGATATCCTCTGATTTGAGTCCGCGGGGCACGTCGATGGGATCCACGTCTCAAACGTAAATCCCGACCGATCCAGAAAAGCCTAAGGAAATCATGGGCTTGCCCAAATAGGCGCGCACCGATTGTTATGTAAATGTGGCAAGAATACGGCAAATCGGGGGGTCAGCGCCCGGCGCGATTCACGATCCTGGGCCTAACGCCTTGGAATTGCTCGATCGATTGCAAAACATAACGGCCTTGGTCGCGGCCGGTCCGCGGCGGTCTGGAACGGCGGCTCCCCGATCCTGGCGCCCCGGTTCAGAACCGCGCCCGCCCCCTCATCGCGTTCAACAGCCAGAACCCGGTCAGCGCCAAGGGGGTCAGCATATTGAGGGCGAAGATTTCCGTCAGGCCTCGTTCGGCGGCGAGGTCAACGAGAAGGTCCGAGGCGACGCGTGCGTCCGTACGCCTCGTCCCGTCGTTGCGATCGCTCACCCATTCGTCAGAATGGGCTTCGATGACATCGGGCGCGGGCCGCAGGCCGGCGGCCGGCGCGTCAGACCGCCCTGCTCCTCCCGGCACGGAAAAGGGAACCGACTTCCGGCTCATGCCGCCTTCCTCCGCGTTGCGCCGAGCACCTCAGCGGCGAGCGCCTCGATCTCTCGGGCGGCCTCGCTCGCGGGGGCGGCCTCGACGACCGCGAGTCCCTTGGCGACGCTCTCGGCATAGATGACCCGTTGATGCAGAGCCGCCGCGAGCACCGGCACGTCCTCGAACTGCGCCAGCGCGTCGGCCGCGTCGCGGCCGATGGCGGTGCGCGCGATGCGCCGGTTGATGACGAAGGCGGCCATGAGGCCCTCCTTCATGACCCGCGCCTCGCGGATGAGGGCGACCGTGTCCGCCGCCGCCCAGACGTCATAGGGCGAAGGCTGGACGGGGATCAGCACATAGTCGCTCGCCAGGATCGCCGAACGGCCGAGGTCGTTGACCCGCGGCGCCCCGTCGATGATGACGATGTCGTAGTCCTTGGCGATTCGCGGCAGATCCCGGTGCAACGTGGGCTTCGCCATCCCGACGATCGAGAACGGCGGTTCGGCTTCGCGCGTGCTCGACCAGGCCATCGCGCTGCCCTGCGGGTCGGCGTCAATCAGCAGGACGCGCCGCTCGTCGCGTGCGTAGGCGGCGGCGAGATTGACGGCGACGGTCGTCTTGCCGACGCCGCCCTTCTGGTTGAGAACGCCGACAATCATCGCGGCGCGTTCCTTTGCGGCTGGGAGCGGCGAATCTTAAGTGTTCGCTGCGCTGCAGCAACTTGTCTCACAGCGGGCGGTCATACACAAGCGCCGCCCTGTTTAACCCGCGCGCTCGACGCCTCGGGCGTCCTTGACACGTCGTGGCGGTCGCCTGCCGCTTCGGCGTACCCGTCACGCCGTTACGCCGACGCCAGATCGAACGCCGAAGGCAGATGGTCCGATAGAACTTGCTTTGCGGCGGCGCGCCGGCCGAGATCCTGAACGTCGTTCATGTTCGACGGATCGTCCATGCGGCGGATCTCCTCGATCTTTTCCGGCGGGAGGTCGACGCCGAGCGCGTCCTTCAGCCAGTCATGCTCGAGGATCACGTTGTAGCGGACATAGGTGGCCAGTTGCGGTCCCTCGGCGCTGTCACGCCTCATGTCGCCGACTGCGCGGTCCACGATCGCCGGGGTCAGGCATTGCGTCAGCCATTGAAGGGTCGCGCGGTTCATCCGGTCGCAATCGTCCATGAGCGATTGCAGCGCCGAGAGGCCCTGGAGGGCCGCGAGCGAGCCTACGATGTCCTTGGTCTGGTAGGTCTGCTGGAAATGTCCGGTGCCGATCGAGATCAGAAGCAGGCGGTCCTTGCCGGTCGACCAGCGGAAGCCGTAGCCCTGGAGCGTGGCCAGCATGAGAAGCTGCAACGCCGGATCGTTGAAAGGCGTGACGCCGCCGTCCACGAACGCCCCGTCGACCACCGAACCGCTGCGGGAATGGATCTGGATCTCTTCGGGCGCAAAGTAGGTCGGCGCGGCTGTGCTCGCCCGCACGATCGGGGTCAGATGCAGCGCGCCGTCCTGAGCCGCGTACGGGCCGCCGCCGCTGTTGTGCAGAGGCCACGGGCTGCCGGTGTCCAGCCGCTTGGTCATGATCATGAGGCCGGTGCGCAGGGTGTCGCTGTCGAGCGTGGTGTCGGCCCCGAGCGCCTTGTCAAGCTCGGCCTGGAGCGGCGCAGAGGGGAACTTGGCGACGAATTTGCCTCGCAGGGCCTCGGGCAGGGATCTCGTGACCAGGTCCGACTGGAACACGCTGGCGCCCATGTTGACATAGAGCGCTTGCAGGTCGTCGACCGACATTCCCGCAGCCAGCCCCGCCGCGATGATCGATCCGGTCGATGTCCCGCCGATCAGGTCGAAATAGTCGCAAAGCAGGGTCCGCTTCCCAAACCTGTCCTGCACCATGCTCTCGATAACTTTGAGATACTGCAGAGTCAGAACGCCGCGAATGCCGCCCCCGTCCAGGGAAAGGATGCGCTTGGGGGTCCGGGCAGGGTCGAGGTGCTGCTGCTTGGTGACGGACATCCGCGCCTCCCTTCGTTTTTACGGATGGATCGCGTCGAGCTCGGGCAGCATGACGACGCTTTCCTGCTCGTTGGGGTCGGTGCGGGCGACGACGGCGACGGCGGGCTCAGTCGTGCTCCGGTTGTAGGGCACGTGGGGCGTGTCGGCGGGAATATACACGAAGTCGCCGGCCTGCGTGATCATGTGATGCTCGAGCCGGTCGCCGTACCACATGCCGACCTCGCCGGTGAGCACGTGGAGCGCCGTCTCGTGCCGCTCGTGCTTGTGGGCTTTTGCCCGGCCGCCCGGCGGGACAGTAAGGAGCTGCATATGGATGGCTGTCGCGCCGACCGTCTCGGCCGAGATCGCCGGCGCGTAGGTAAAGCCCTGTCGGCCGATGAAAGGCGCGCCCGCGCGGAGGCGGGCGCAGACCGCGCGTCGGGCGTCGGCGTCTTGGCTCGTCATCGCCTACCTCCCTTACTTTGCATCGCCGCGTGCGTCGATGGCAGGGTGTGTCCGACCCGACGGCCGCACCAGAGGGATGCTTGCGGATGCGGCGCACGATCAACCGTCGCGCGCCGCATACGGCGAGACGCAGCCTACTCGACCAGCCGCGGGCCGCCGGCCCGCGGCGCCTCGTTTTCTTGCACGAGCCCGAGCCGGCGGGCGACCTCGGTATAGGCTTCGATCATCCCGCCGAGATCCTTGCGGAAGCGGTCCTTATCAAGCTTGTCGTTGGTCTTGACGTCCCATAGCCGGCAGGAATCCGGGCTGATCTCGTCGGCCAGCACAATGCGCATGTTCTCGCCCTCCCACAGACGGCCGCACTCGATCTTGAAGTCGACGAGACGGATGCCAACGCCGAGGAATAGCCCAGTCAGAAAGTCGTTGACCCGGATCGCCAGCGCCATGATGTCGTCGATTTCCTGCGGCGCGGCCCAGCCGAACGCGGTGATGTGCTCCTCCGAAACCATCGGATCGTTCAGCTGATCGTTCTTGTAATAGAATTCGATAATCGAGCGCGGCAGTTGCGCCCCTTCCTCGAGACCAAGGCGGCTTGAGAGCGACCCGGCGGCGACATTGCGCACGACCACCTCAAGCGGAATGATCTCGACCTCACGGATCAACTGCTCCCGCATGTTCATGCGGCGAATGAAATGGGTGGGCACCCCGATATCGTTCAGGCGCTGGAATATGTATTCCGAGATCCTGTTGTTGAGGACGCCCTTGCCTTCAATCACCTCGTGCTTCTTGGCGTTGAACGCGGTCGCGTCGTCCTTGAAGTGCTGGATCAGCGTTCCAGGCTCCGGGCCTTCGTAAAGGACCTTGGCTTTGCCTTCATAGATGCGTCGGCGGCGGTTCATGCGGTGCGACCGTGGCTTGAGGAAATCCATGCGCGTGGCCTTTTCTGGTGGAATCCCGCCTTCGTCCACGTGCGGCGGACAGGCGGGATATGGGGATTCGGACCGCATAAGCCAATCATTGGTCTTGTCCGGACCGGGGGCCAGACCCCCGCCTGCAACTTATCCGATCGGGGGCGCTGGCACAAACACTCTAGGTGCGGCGCGTTCGCGCGCCATCGTCTAGACAAACTGTTTAGGACGGCGAGGGTCGACGGGAACTGGAATTATCAGCAAAATAGCGGTCGAGAAGAGCTGAAGAGGCGAGTCAATTCGATTCGCGCATCCGCCGAAAGCGCTAGTGATTTGCGGCGCGCGGACGGCGAGGGGTGCGAATCGGCTCACGGACGAAGCCCGTTGGGCCACGTCTCTCTGGGGCCGGGCGCGCTTTAGCGAAGCGCGCCCTCTGCTTTTCGGACGCCGCTTATGAAATCGGCGTCTTGATACAATGGACGCTGCGGGAGGTACGCCAGTGGATGTCTCAACGCTAAAACGGATCGAGGCGGATCCGAATTACCAGAAGCTTGTCTCCGAACGGAAGACGCTCGGCTGGACGCTCGCCATCATCACCCTCGTACTCTACTACGGGTACATCGCTATCGTGGCGTTTGCTCCGAGCGTGATTGCCGAGAAGGTCTCCGGCGACATCACGATCGGGATCATCATGGGCGTGGCGCTCATCCTGCTCTCGATCCTGCTCACCGGAATCTACGTCATGCGCGCCAACGGCACGTACGACGACCTGACCAATGCAATCGTAAACGCCGCCAAGCTCGGGGGGAAGAAGTGATGACGTCCGGCATGAGAACAAGCGCGCTCGCGGGCGCGCTCAGCCTTGGGGCCGGAGCGGCCTACGCCGCCGGCCCCATCGAGGCCGGCACGATCCAGCCGACCAACTGGAATGCGATCATCATCTTCCTGGCCTTCGTCGTCGTAACGCTCGGCATCACCTACTGGGCGGCGCAGCATACGCGGACGACCAAGGACTTTTATGCTGCGGGCGGCGGCATCACCGGCTTCCAGAACGGCCTCGCCATCGCGGGCGACTATATGTCGGCTGCCTCCTTCCTCGGCATCACCGCGCTGGTCTACACCGGCGGCTACTACGGCCTGATCTACTCGATCGGCTTCCTCGTCGGCTGGCCGTTCATCATGTTCCTGATGGCCGAGCCGCTACGGAACCTCGGCCGCTTCACCTTCGCCGACGTCGCCTCCTATCGTCTGCAGGCCACACCCATCCGCGCGATGGCGGCGACCGGCACGCTCGTCACGGTAGCATTCTACCTGATCGCGCAGATGGTCGGCGCGGGCCAACTCATCGAACTGCTGTTCGGTCTGCCCTACCTCTGGGCGGTCGTCGTCGTCGGCATCCTGATGATCATCTACGTCACCTTCGGCGGCATGATCGCCACGACCTGGGTGCAGATCATCAAGGCGGGCCTGCTGCTGGCCGGATCGACCTTGATGGCGGGGCTGGTGCTGGCGCAGTTCGGCTTCGACTTCAACGCGCTCATCGCCAAGGCGATCGAGGTCCATCCGAGCCACGACAAGATCCTCCTGCCGGGCTCGGCGGTCGCCAATCCGATCAACGCGTTCTCGCTCGGCATGGCGCTCATGTTCGGCACCGCCGGTCTGCCCCACATCCTCATGCGTTTCTTCACGGTCGGCAACGCCAAGGAGGCGCGCAAGTCGGTGTTCTGGGCGACGACCTTCATCGGCTACTTCTACATCCTGACCTTCATCATCGGCTTCGGCGCGATCGTGCTCGTCCTCACCAACCCGGTCTATCATGTCGGCGGCGACGTCACGAAGGCGCTGCTCGGCGGCGGCAACATGCCGGCGATCCACCTCGCGCAAGCGGTGGGCGGCGACTTGATGAAGGGCTTCATCGCGGCGGTCGCCTTCGCAACGATCCTGGCGGTCGTCTCGGGTCTGACGCTGTCGGGCGCGAGCGCCGTCAGCCACGATCTCTACGCGAGCGTCTTCCGGCATGGCCGAGTCGACGAAGTGCGGGAGGTTCGCGTGTCGAAGATCACGACGGTTGTACTTGGCGTCTTCGCGATCCTTCTCGGCGTCGTGTTCGAGAAGATCAACGTCGCCTTCATGGTCGGTCTGGCTTTTGCGGTTGCAGCCAGCGCCAACTTCCCGGTGCTGCTGCTCTCGATGCTGTGGCAGGGCCTGACAACCCGGGGCGCGGTGATCGGCGGCTTCGTCGGTCTCATCAGCGCGGTGGTGTTGACTATCGTCAGCCCTGGCATCTGGGAGGCGGTGTTGGGCTATCCGAAGGGGTCTGCGTGGTTTCCCTATGTGTCGCCGGCGCTGTTCACTATGCCGCTCTCCTTCCTCAGCTGCTGGATCTTCTCGGTCACCGACAGCTCGAAGACGGCCCAGTCGGAACGGGCGGCTTTCGAGGCGCAGTATGTCCGGTCTCAGACCGGCATCGGCGCGGACACGGCGGTCGCCCACTGAGCTGGGCCACGGCTGGAACGATATCGACAAGGGGCGCTCGGCTTCACCCGGGCGCCCTTTTCGTTTCAGCGCGGCGGGCCGATCGCGCCCGCGAAAGTCCGGAAAAATGAGAAGAGCCGTCCCTCGCGGAACGGCTCTTCCATTGTCGTGGCCCGCGCGAGTTCGCAGGGGCTCTCGGTTACGTGCCTTCAGCGAACGCTACGCGAGCAAATCCTTCGCGGGGGCAAGAACCCAGGCCCTGTCGATCATACGGGGCTGATGACAATGAGACACTGGATCACCTCCTTTCGGCTGTTGACGACGGGCAGCATGTTAAGGTGATTCGCGGTTTTTGCCAGCCGCAATTTTCATCAGGAAATTGAGTGGTTGTTAAGGCCTCTGCACGACCAGGAGGCGTAGCCCCGATCGATTCGCCTCATTTGGCGGCAAGATATTTTGCAGAGGGCCGCATCCGGAACCGGCGCCAGTCCGTATAGGATCGGGGGACGGTAGACGACGTATCTCGACGCCCGTCGCAGAAGGAGACGCTTCCGATGTTTGCGTTCCATGTCACCCGTCGGGCGGCGCTGGCCGCAATCCTCATTGGGGCAACGTCCGCAACGATGCTGACGAACCCCGCCGCGGCGCGTCACGCTATCGCGGACGGCGTGCGGGTCGATGTCGGCCCGCTGCTCGAGAACTCGGGCGAACCGACCGCCGGATGGGTTGCGCGGGAATTGCCGCGCGCGATCGAGGCGGCGCTTGCCGGCTCGAGACAGGCCGGCACGCCCGTGTCGGTCCGGATCGACTACGTCATTTTGGGGCCAAGCAGCAGCGGGGCCGGTCCCAGCGGCTCGTCTCCCGACCAAATGATTGGTGAAGTCACCAGGGGCGGGGTCACGCGGCCGCTGCGCGCGGAGACCTTCTACTACCCCGCCGCGTCAGACCCGGCGATGTTCGAGCAGGCGAACTTCGACCGGGTCTCGCATCTCTGTCAGGCCTTCGCTGGCTGGATCGCCAAAGGTTACTAAGCCGTCCGGCTCGTCACGCCGCGGCGTGGGCGACCGCGTCGCAGACCTCTCCGACCGCTTCGTCGACCAGAGCCGGGTCGTCCGCCTCGCCCATGACACGAATGACGGGCTCGGTCCCGGACGGGCGGATCACGAGACGTCCGCGTCCCTCCAGCCGGGCGGTCGCGTCGGCGATCGCCTTGGTCACCGCCGGGTTCTCGAGTGGTCTGCCGCCGTTGAAACGGACATTGCGCAGGATCTGCGGCAGCGGGTCGAACCGGTGGCAGACCTCGCTGACCGGTCGGCCAATCTTATGCACCACCGCCAGAACCTGCAGCGCCGACACCAGTCCGTCTCCCGTCGTGGAGTAGTCGGAGAAGATGACGTGGCCCGACTGCTCGCCGCCGACGTTGTACCCCCTTTCACGCATCCGCTCGATCACATAGCGGTCCCCGACCGCGGTGCGCTCGAGGTTGAGTTCGAGGCCGTTGAGATAGCGCTCGAGGCCAAGATTGGACATCACGGTCGCAACGATGCCCGGCTTGGCGAGGCGGCCGTCTTCGCGCCAGCTTTCCGCAATCACCGCCATGGCCTGATCGCCGTCGACGATGTGGCCCTTTTCGTCGACGATCATCATGCGGTCGGCGTCGCCATCGAGAGCGATGCCGACGTCGGCCCGCATTTCGCGCACCTTGCGCGCCAGGGCTTCCGGCGCGGTCGATCCGACGTCCTGGTTGATGTTGTAGCCGTTGGGGTCGACGCCGATCTTGATGACCTCCGCGCCGAGCTCCCACAGCGCCTCGGGCGCCACCTTGTAGGCCGCGCCGTTGGCGCAGTCGATGACGACCCGCATGCCTTCGAAAGAGACGTCCCGGCTCAGCGTACGCTTGGCGAACTCGATGTAGCGCGCCTGCACATCGTCGATGCGCTTGGCGCGGCCGAGCTCGGGCGAGCGGGCGAGCATCGGCGAGACCTCGCCGTCCATCAGCGCCTCGATCCGCGCCTCGACCTCGTCGGACAGCTTGTAACCGTCGGGTCCGAACAGCTTGATGCCGTTGTCCTCATAAGGGTTGTGCGAGGCTGAGATCATCACGCCAAGGTCGCAGCGCATCGACCGGGTGATCATCGCGACGGCTGGCGTCGGCGCCGGTCCGAGCAGCAGAACGTCGACGCCGACCGAGGTGAACCCGGCGACGAGTGCATATTCGATCATGTAGCTCGACAGGCGCGTGTCCTTTCCGATCACCACCCGGTGGCGGTGCTCGCCGCGCCGGAACGCAACGCCCGCCGCCTGACCGACCTTCAACGCGACGTCGGCCGTGATTTTGACGTTGGCTTTTCCCCGGATGCCGTCGGTGCCGAAGTATTTGCGCGCCATGCCCGGCGCCCTCCTTGAGCTTCCCCGGACGATCCCACGCGGATCCATCCGGACGTTCGAGCTGTAGCCGGTCTAACTACTCCAAAAAAAGATTAACAACCGTTCAAGAATCTTTGCAATTTGTTCACAAGGGGCTAAGGCCCAACGCCGTCCCCCCGCCACCCTCCCGGCTTCCGAAGAGGCCGGAATGATCTCGTCTCCGCGCCGGACTTCTCTTAGAATGGGTAAAGGCCGTCCTCGGAGACCACGAGACATGATCAAGACCGTCGCGACCAAACCCTTCGCCGATCAAGAGCCCGGCACCTCAGGCCTGCGCAAGAAGGTGCCCGTCTTCCAGGCGCCGCACTATCTGGAAAACTTCATCCAGTCGATCTTCGATTCGCTCAAGGGCTTTCAGGGCGAGACGCTGGTCCTCGGCGGCGACGGCCGTTACTTCAACCGGGAGGCGATCCAGATCGTCGTCAGGATCGCGGCCGCCAACGGTTTCGGCCGGATCGTCATCGGCCAGGGCGGCATTCTCTCGACGCCCGCCGTTTCGGCTCTGATTCGCTCGCTCGGTGCCTTCGGGGGGATCATCCTGTCGGCGAGCCACAATCCCGGCGGTCCGCAAGGCGATTTTGGCGTCAAATACAACATCGGCGCGGGCGGGCCGGCGCCGGAAACTATCACCGAGGCGATCTTCGCCCGCACCAAGGACATCGACGCCTATAGGATCGCCGATGCGCCGGACGTCGACATTGACCGTCTGGGGACAGTCAAGCTCGAGGGCTGCGAAATCGAGATCGTGAATCCGGTCACCCAGTATCTCTCGCTGATGAAGACGCTGTTCGACTTCGACGCCATCCGCGCCCTGTTCGCCTCGGGCTTTCGCATGCGCTTCGACGCTTTGCACGCGGTCACCGGCCCTTATGCGCACGCGATCTTCGAGGACGAGCTTGGAGCAGGGGCGGGAACGGTGGTCAATGGCACGCCGCTGCCGGACTTCGGCGGCCATCACCCCGACCCCAATCCGGTTTACGCCAAGGACCTGTACGACTTCATGATGTCGCCGGCCGCGCCCGATTTCGGCGCCGCCTCGGACGGCGACGGCGACCGCAACATGATCCTCGGGCGGAACATGTACGTCACGCCGTCCGATTCGCTCGCGATCCTGTCGGCAAATGCGCGTGTCACGCCCGGCTATGCCGGCGGTCTTGCGGGCGTCGCGCGCTCGATGCCGACCAGCGCCGCCGTCGACCGCGTCGCCGCCAAGCTCGACATCCGCGCCTACGAGACGCCGACGGGATGGAAGTTCTTTGGCAACCTGCTCGACGCGGGGCTCGCCACCCTCTGCGGCGAAGAGAGCTTCGGCACGGGATCGAACCACATCCGAGAGAAAGACGGCGTTTGGGCGGTGCTCTTCTGGCTCAGCATTCTCGCCAGCCAGCGCAAGTCGGTCGCCGACGTGGCGCGCGAGCACTGGGCGACTTATGGCCGCAACTATTACACCCGGCATGACTTCGACGAGGTCGACCTTTCGGCGGCGCAAGGGTTGATGGCGCAAATGCGCGAGGCGGCGGCGACCCTGCCGGGCAAGACCTTCGGCGCGCTGACGGTCGAGGCGGCCGACGATTTCGCCTATCACGATCCGGTCGACGGCTCGGATTCGAAGAACCAGGGCGTGCGGGTGATGTTCAAGGGCGGATCGCGCATCGTCTACCGGCTTTCGGGCACCGGAACGGTTGGCGCGACGCTACGCGTCTATATCGAGCGCTACGAGCCGCCGACCGGGAACCTGAGCGAGGAGACCCAGGCTGCGCTCGCCGATCTGATCGCCCTGTCGCGCAGCCTGGCGGAGATCGAGAAGCGGACGGGACGGACGGCGCCAAGCGTGATTGCGTGACCGGCGGGTGTCGGGACGCCCGCGACCTTTGACAGCGCGGGCGCTTTGACGGAAAGAGGCGGCGATGACGCCTCTCGTCAAAATCTGCGGCCTTTCCACGCCCGCCGCCCTCGAGGCCGCGCTCGCGGCGGGGGCGGACATGGTCGGCTTCGTGTTCTTCCCGAAGAGCCCGCGAAACCTCGGCCTTGCGGCGGCGCGGGCGCTCGGGACCCATGCGCGCGGCCGGGCGCGGATCGTGGCGCTCACCGTCGACGCCGACGACAGCCTGCTGGCGGGGGTGATCGAGGCGCTCGACCCCGACATCCTGCAACTGCATGGCAAGGAGAGCCCGGATCGGGTCGCTGGGATCGGCGCCCGCTTCGGCAAGCTGACGATGAAGGCGATCGGCGTGGCGGCGCCCGATGACCTCGCTGTCGCCGCGGGTTATGAGGACACCGCCGACTTTCTGCTGATCGACGCCAAGCCGCCCAAGGGGGCGGTCCTGCCTGGAGGCAACGGCCTGCCGTTCGACTGGCGGCTAGCGCGGGATTTCGCGCCAAGGCGCCCCTGGCTGCTGTCGGGCGGCCTTGGGCCCGACAATGTCGTCGAGGCGATCCGCGCGACCGGCGCTCGCGGCGTCGACGTGTCGTCCGGCGTCGAGCGCGAGCCGGGCGTCAAGGACGAAACCAAGATCGCGGCCTTCGTGGCGGCCGCCCGCGCGGCCTTCCGCGCGCCCGCTGGAGTTCATTGAATGGCCAAGCTCGACAAGCCCAACTCCTTCCGAACGGGACCGGACGAGCGCGGGCGCTTTGGCATCTACGGCGGCCGGTTCGTCGCCGAGACGCTGATGCCGCTGATCCTCAAGCTCGAGACAGCCTACGAGGCGGCGAAGGCCGACCCGGCCTTCCACGCCGAGCTCAACCATCTGCTCAAGCACTATGTCGGGCGCCCGAGCCCGCTCTATTTCGCCGAGCGGCTCACCGAACGCCTCGGCGGCGCCAAGGTCTATTTCAAGCGCGACGAGCTCAACCATACCGGCGCGCACAAGATCAACAACGTGCTCGGCCAGATCCTGCTCGCCCGGCGCATGGGCAAGAGGCGGATCATCGCCGAGACGGGCGCCGGCCAGCACGGCGTCGCGACCGCGACCGCCTGCGCCCGGTTCGGCCTCGACTGCGTCGTCTACATGGGCGCGGTCGATGTCGAGCGGCAGAGGCCCAACGTGTTCCGCATGAAGATGCTGGGCGCGGAAGTCCGCCCCGTTCAGGCCGGGGCGCGGACGCTGAAGGACGCGATGAACGAGGCCTTGCGCGACTGGGTGACCAACGTCGCCGATACCTTCTACTGCATCGGCACGGCCGCCGGCCCGCACCCCTATCCGATGATGGTGCGCGACTTCCAGTGCGTGATCGGCAATGAGACGCGCGAGCAGCTGATGGAGGCCGAAGGGCGGCTGCCCGACAGCCTGGTCGCGGCAATCGGGGGCGGCTCGAACGCCATCGGCCTCTTCCACCCGTTCCTCGACGAGGCGAGCGTCGAGATTTTCGGGGTCGAGGCCGCCGGCCACGGGCTCAACGTCGACAACGGCCACGCCGCCTCGATCGCCGGCGGACGGCCGGGCGTGCTGCACGGCAACCGCACCTACCTTCTGCAGGACGACGACGGCCAGATCCTCGAAGGCCATTCGATCTCGGCCGGCCTCGACTATCCGGGCGTCGGGCCGGAGCATGCCTGGCTGCACGACGTCGGGCGGGTGACCTACCTGTCCGCGACCGACGAGGAGGCGCTGAACGCGTTCCAGCTGCTGTCGAAGCTCGAGGGTATCATCCCGGCGCTCGAGCCCGCCCATGCGCTCGCCAAGGTGATCGAGCTCGCCCCAAAGCGCCCAAAGGACCACCTGATGGTGATGAACCTCTGCGGCCGGGGCGACAAGGACATCTTCGCCGTCGCCGACCACCTCGGCGGGATGTAGGGCGAGCTCTCATCCGGCCCTTCGGGCCATCTTTCCCCTGAGGGGAAGGGGATGCCCTCTCCCACCGGGCCCACCGGGAGAGGGAAGCCGCGGAGCGACAAGGCGAGGGTTCGCTGGCGCAGCCCTAGGCTTCCAAAAATTTCAATTCCTTTCCGAGATGACGGACCCGTTGGCGCTCGGCTTCGGAGTTACGGGCGGGCGCGACTCTCGCCCGGAGAGAGCGATGTCCTGTCGAGGGAGTGATGCAATTTTGGCAAGCGTCGCATGTTTTCAATGCCTTAAGCGCACAAAACTGTCACAAAGTAACTCCCAAGCCGCCGGCTATGGGGCGATGCCGTCTTGGGCCGGGTCGCTGACCCGGTCGCCGGCGAAGGCCGCGGCCCGCGGCTTCAGTTGGTCTGAGCGCGCCTTGTCATGTCCGAGTCCATTTTTAGCCTTTTCAAGGGCTTGAAGAGACTTTTCCGGGCGAGACATTCGGCCGGAGGGGTCGCGCCGGGTAGCGGCGTGGGCCCCGCCTTCGACTGCCTCGCGCCGCTTCAGATGATCCGCGACGATCTGGCGGACGCGCCGCTCCGTCAGCGCCACCTCGCGGGCGACCTCATCGTAAGCCCGGCCCTCGCGCAGCCGATCCAGAATGCGCCGCGTCCGCGCCGCCTGGCAGAATTGCGTCTGCCGCTTCAGCGGCGTCTCTTCCTCCATCCCGTCCTCGCCCGCCGCTCCCACGCGGCCTGTTTGTCCGATCAGAATAATCATATAACATAATTCTGTTTTTCGCAATCTTTTGTCGCCAAGCCGGAATCTAGGGCAGCGCCGGCGGGGCAACGCGGGGCGGCGAAAACGGTTCGGGGGGCAGAGAGCCAAGCGCGACCGCCCGGGGAATGCGTGCGCGGAGCCAACGGTCGAATTCTGTCGCAAGAGGTGGAGCCTCAGCGAAGCGGTCATTGTTGGCGGTGTAAAGATCAAGCAAACCGTGCGAAAACTGCGGCGCCCGGTCGGCGGCCCTCACTTTTCGAGGAATGTGGGCCCTCACAGCGGGAAAAATCCCAATATTCCGGCGTATGGGCGACCAAAATGGCGGTCGCCTCGAGTTTTCACACGGTCCGCTTTAATTGTGCACGAGTTTGAACGAGTAGGTAGATTCCGAGGCTACCGCCGATGCGCCACCGCATGCTGGTGAGAGACCGCATTTAACCGGCTTGAATGAGCGAGACGAATGGCTGACACTCCTGCGCTGGATTGGCATGTACAATATCGAAAACACGAAGTGGACCATGTCGGGTGGTATGCAACCCCCGGAGAGGCAATTGTGGCTGCCTGCGTCCTTATCGACGAGAGTTGCGACGTTTACGGCATCGGCTTGGGGTCGCTCGATGACTCGGTAGCGAGTGATCAGATCGCCAAAATCTATGCCGTCTGGTCGAGGGCGAGGACCTGACGAGTCTTGCCGGCTTTCAAAACGTCTGGTTTTCGAGGCCTTCCCGCACATCCGAAGGCGACGAGCGGCGGGAGTTCGCTCAACGACTTGCACTCGCGCGCAGTCGGGCCCAATCCGGCAAGTGGGGCTAGGAAGCGCAATAGACCCGGCCGCGGGTGAGCTTCTCCATGAACAGGTTCAGAAAGCTTGGCTTTATCGATTGCAACGGGGAGTTAAAAGTCAACAATTCGTCGTTCAGCGTCGTCCTGCGCGAATAGGTCGCAGTCGGCGCCGCGCCGTCTTTGGCGATGTGGTCAATTTTGAACAGCCGGCGTCTCTCATGGTTGTTATCAACGGGTTCAGAGGCGAGTTCCGTACGGTCGGACGCCATGTCGCGTCTGATCGCCGGAAACCATGGGTGGGGGACTAAGGCGATGGTCGTCTCGGCCGAGAATAATCTTGAGGGCGACTGGGCGGTTCAGAGCGCCGAGCCGGAGGATGAGGGAGGCTTCGGGCCCAGCCCGGAGGACGGAATGCGCCTCGTGCACGCCTTTGTCACCATTCGAAGTCCGGAGCGCCGGCAGGCTGTTCTTGAATACGCTGTTGAGCAGGCAAAATTGGACATGAGGTAAAGGCAGGCGGCGTCTGGTGTTCGGCTCGGGTCCGGAAGCCGATCGTCGCTCCACATCATAACATTCCTCAAGCGCGAGAGCTCAAACCGCCGAGCCTGTTCACAGCCGATGCGATCAGCCAAGCATGTCGGTTGATTAAAATCTATCGCATCCCGTGGCTTTCGACGGTCACAACGTCAGATGCGAACCGCGAGCGCCGACCTCCTGAGACGGACGGCCGCGATTTGCGTGGCTTGGATAGGCTTGCCGATTCTTTGGCGATGTGGTCATTTTTGAACAGCCGACACCTCCGCCAATTGTTAATTTCGGCCGTCGTCGGCTGGCGTGCTTTGAAAAGGCCATGCCGCGTCAGATCGGCGATTTCATCACCTTCGAGGAGTTAGCGCCGGTGAAAGCGCCAATCGAAGATTTTGCCGCTTTTGCGCAAGAGGCAAAGGCGGCTTCGCCTGGAGTTCAGTGGGGATTGGGAATTTATTGATGGCAAGGAAAGCCGGGAGCGCTTCGAAAGCCAAAGGCGCTCCGGAAGCCAACAGCGCCTTGTTTGATCCAGCCGCGTTTCTGGCGACCGTCGGCCATGGCCGAGCCAAGTCTGAATATCTGGCGGGAGTGGTCATTTACGCGCAGGGCGACTCCGCCGACGCCGTCTTCCACATCATCCACGGCAAGGTCAAAATCGCCGTGACCTCCGGGCAAGGGCGGGAGGCGGTCGTCGGCCTGTTCGGCGAAAAGGATTTTTTCGGCGAAGGCTGCCTGATTGCGCAGCCTTTGCGCCTGGCGACGGCGACTGCAATGACCGACGCCGAGGTCTTGCGCATCGAGAAAGCGGAGATGATCCGGGTCCTTCATGCCGAACCCGATTTTGCCGAGGTGTTCACAGCGCACCTGTTGACTCGCAACAGTCGAGTCGAGGCGGACCTTGTGGACCACCTGTTCAATTCAAGCGAAAGGCGCCTGGCCCGCGTTCTTCTCTTGCTTGCGAATTTCGGCAAGGAAGGAAAGCCGGAGCCGATCATCACAAAAATCAGTCAGGAGACGCTTGCGGAGATGATCGGGACGACCAGGCCGCGGGTGAGCTTTTTCATGAACAAGTTCAGGAGGCTCGGCTTCATTGAATACAACGGGACTCTGAAAGTCCACAATTCGTTGTTGAGCGTCCTTCTGCACGAATAGGTCGACGCGTTTTTCAGGTGTGACCATTATTGAACAGACAAAATGCGTCCGGATCGGTAACTCATGTCTGACATCGTACCATGAAGACTCTGTGTATTCGGTGACAGAACGCCACATAGACTATGAAAACCAAGCCGTGTAGGTTCCAACTCTCTGTAGAACTATAATACCCCAACTTTGTGGGCCGCGGCGAATGGGCCAGCGGCCCATTTTTCTTGTTCAACAGTGCTGACACTAAGATGCAGCGTTGTCGTCATGGTCAGCTTCGGCGCCATCCACTTGGGCATTGCCGCGAGCGAGCCTGTCGCCTTCCGTCCTAGCCATGCTGAGGAAGTAGGCCAGAAGATCGAGACGGGCTCCAGTCGCAATTGCCTCCAATTGGGCCGCCATGTCCGTCAGGTAGCGTGCGACCTCTGGCGCCTCCGGCGGCGCGCCGTCGTGAGAGGGAATATGGGCTGGCATTGCGGATCGCCTTGGGTCGTTTGGTGATGCTCGAGAGATGCATCAAAAATCGACCTCCGCCGCTGCAAGTGACGGGGATCGACAGCGTTCGATGTCCTCCAACGAAGACGTCCTCAATTGTCGCCGACACGATAAATCGCGGCAGTTTCTCTATTTGGACTTGCAGACAAGCATTGCAGGCAGAATTGTCTCTTTGGCCATAATCACATGGCCCTTGTGTTTGCCCCATGTCAATCGAATTCGACTGATCTCAATTGTCACCGGCGCCGGCGCGTTGCGTACCTTCAAGAGAATTCGCCGGATGCGGTTCTATGGCGGTGACTTACGAGGTTGCGCTCCAGCTCGAGTGCAGGTGCTCGCAGTCAAACGCCTGCTTTGCATCGCCCTGATCAGCGCCTACTTGTGAGCCGCCATCCAACTGATAATTTCTTCCGTGGCCAAGCCTCGTTTATCCGGTCTCTCAATTTTGTACAATTGAACGCGTTGTTGGTGGTACAGGTGACTCGCCTTCGCAAGAGCGGTCACTTCGCGCGAAATGCTCTGAGAAACCCTGTCTTGATCGAGATGGTCTCGGTAGAGAACTCTCCAGCGAGGTGGAGGTCTATCAAATGACCTCCGAATTGAGTGGAGGTGGCGCGGCGACGTCTTGCCGCGTCGTCAAATTGAGCATCGTTCGAATTGAACAGCGGGACGAATATGGATTTGACCACCCTTGTCGCTGCGAGAAGCGCAGCGCCGAGGCAATCCGGGCGATCGCAAAGCGCCCTACGATCTTGTGGGTTGTGTCGCTTCTCTCGCAGTGACGGCTACGACTAAGCTCATTTCGTCTTGTTTGAGCTAGACGTTCATGAGGGCGTGGGCGGCGTCTTGGAGGGTCGCCGGAGCAGGGCGCTCCGCGATCGGCGAGTCTCCGGACCCTGCTTCGGACGGGCTGGACCAGAGCGGCGGCAACCAATGCTCCAAAGCAGGGGACTCTCCGTAAGCGTCAGCGCCGCCGGTCCTGGAAGATTCGCGCCACACTGAAGGACTCTGCGGTTGATCGCTCATTCTGGCGCCGTCCCCACGAGCAAGCGCTAAGTTGTCCGAAGCAACAAGACGAAAGGGTATTTGCAATGGCGAGTGTAGCGTCACGACAATGTCCCTGATTCGTGTTTACCTCAAAGATTGTCTCAAACTGACATATCGCCTTACGTCTATCGATTCGTCATAATAGCGCAGCCAGGTTTCTTTTTGGTAATGCAGTCGCAGCGCGGGAAAAATTTTCGGCCTGAACCTTGGCCGAAGCTGACCACGAGTTGCGCAAGGGTTGGGCTGCGTCGACTGTGAACGGCGTCTCTTTTGGCCCATGTCGCGGTCAATCGTTTCAACGCCCGTAGCGCGTGATGAACATAGGTTCGACCCCTGCCGTCATTGCGAGGAGCGCGGGTTTTCCGAAGCAATCCAGGATCGTAGGGCGCCCTACGATCCTGGATTGCTTCCCCCCGGGCTCTTTGACCCGGGGGTCGCTCGCAATGACGGGAACGGATCGACTTGAAATCATCTCGCTCTGCAGGCTTCATCAACGCCTCATCGGCCTGCCCCTCACGCGCCCACGCCGCCGCCGGGCCGATGGGCAGGCCTCGTCCAGGTCAGCCGCGCGCCGGCGAGCGAGGGGCCGAAGGACGCGCCCCGCCGGTCCAGACAGCGACGTCCGCGCCGGTTCTCGCTGTCGGTTTGCCCAACCGTCTCGACTCGCTCAGAGGCTCGGCGATTTGGCCGGCGCGGGTTTCAGGCGCGCAACCGCCTCCGGGTCCGAAGTGTTGGCAATATTCACCTTGTCGCCGGTCTGAGTGGATTCGATCGGGCTGTCGACGAGCCGGTCGGACGGCAAGAGACCGGATTCGATCTCCACCCGATTGCCGAGGTTGCGGCCCACAACCACCGACTTCAGGGCGACCTTGTTGTCGTCGTCGAGCGCCGCGACCTGCATGCCGTGGGCGCCGAAGACGAGCGCCGTCAGCGGAACGGATAGCGTGTCCGCATCTGCGGGAATGTGGAAGTGAACTTCCGCGAAGGCGCCGGGCCAGAGCTTCCCGTCCGCGTTGTCCGCCTGCAGCTCGATCAGGGCGGTGCGCGAGTTTTCCGCCAGCGCATTCGACGTCGACACGAGCTCGGCTTCAAAGGTCTCCTTCTGGCCGGGCAAATGCAGCGTCGCCTTGACGCCCGGCGCGAGCTCGCCGAGGAAGCCTTGCGGAACGTTCACGTAAATGCGCATGCGGTGAATGTCGGCGACCTGAAACAGGGCGCGCCCGCTAGTCCCGCCGGCGTTGACGAGATCGCCGATATCGACGTTGCGCGCCGTCAAAACGCCGTCGAACGGCGCCTTGATCTGCTCGAAGCTGGTCAGCTCTTCAAGCCGGCTCACCGCGGCTTGCTGCGCCACGACATTCGCTTTGGCGACGGACACCGCCGCCGCTCGCGCGGCAGCGTTCAAGTGGTCAGTATCCCCCTGCTGTTTGCTTGACCAGCCCTCCGTCACCAGCTGCGCCGTTCGCTGGTCCGTCACCCTACCGAGATCGGCGTTCGCCTGCGCCTGCTCCACGGCGGCCTGCAACTGAACCAGTTGCCCTTTCGCCTCTTCGAGCTGCTGGTCAAGGTCGGGCGCCGAAATCGTCGCCAAGGTCTCGCCCTTCGTCACGTGAGCGCCGATATCCTTGTTCCAGGTCGTGATGTAGCCGCTGGCGCGAGCAAACAGGGAGCCGGTGATATACGCGGCGACATTGCCCGGCAGGATCAGGTCCTGTTGCCCCGAACCGCGCTCGGGCCGCACAATGCGCACCGTCGGAACTGTCTGGGCGTCAGTCCAGGCCGCGACCTCCTGCTTGCTCTTGGCGCGATCCATGATGCCGGAGGCCGCAAGGCCGACCGCGCCGACCGCGAGAACGCCGACGAAAATCAGAACACGGTGCTTTTTGGGGGGAGTGGAGTCAGAGGACATAGAGGCTCCGGATCAGGTGTGTGAAGGCAGGCCAGCGAGCGGCTCAGCCGCATCGGCCTTGGCCTTGCTTGGGTGACGGTGCGCGATCGAGAACACGGTCGGCACGAAAAGAAGTGTCGCGAAAGTCGCAAACAGGAGACCACCGATGACGGCGCGGCCGAGCGGCGAGTTCTGCCCGGGCTCGATGGCCATCGGCAGCATGCCGATGATCATAGCGAGCGCCGTCATCAAGACCGGTCTGAAGCGCGTGGCGCCGGCCGCGAGCGCAGCGTCGACCGCGCTTTTGCCTTCCGCGAGTTGTTCGCGCGCGAAGCTGACCACGAGAATGCTGTTTGCCGTCGCCACGCCCATGCACATGATCGCGCCGGTCAAGGCGGGAACCGACAAGGTGGTGTTCGTCAGGAACAGCATCCACACGATACCCGCGAGGGCAGCCGGGAGCGCCGTGATGATCACGAACGGGTCGAGCCAGGACTGGAAGTTGACGACAATCAGAAGATAGATCAGCACGATCGAGAAGGCTAGGCCGATCATGAGCTGCCGGTAGGCGCTCGCCATGGTCGCCACTTGCCCCCGGATCGTGACCGTCGCCCCTTTGGGAAGCTCGCCGAGGGAGTTGTCGACGATCTTTTGCACGTCCGCGGCGACGCTGCCGAGATCCCGATCTTGGGTCGTCGCATAAATATTCACAACGTTACGGATGTCATACTGCGAAACGATCGCGTCGAGCGGCTCGGGGGAAAGGGTCGCCAGAGCGCCAAGAAGCTGCTGCGAGTTGGCGGCCTCCAGCGGCAGGTTTTTGAGGTCTCCGAGCGTATCGATGCCGTATTGCGGGGTCTGGACGGAAATCGCGTAGGACACGCCGTTCGAGGGGTTCAGCCAGTAGGTCGAGGCTGTCTGCGTCGTGCCGGAGAGGCTGGTCTGAAGGCTCGTCGAGGCGTCGTTCTCGGTGAGTCCGACCACGCCGGCGAATTCGCGGTTGAAGTCGACCCTGAGTGCAGGGTCCTGGAAGGCTTCCTGAATGCGCGGATCGGCGACTCCGGGGACATGGCGGATCTTCGCCAGGAGCTTGGTGGCGAAGGCGCGGCTCGCCTTGAGATCGTTGCCCGCAATCTGGACGTCGATCGGCGCGGGCGAGCCGAAGTTGAGGATCTGGCTCACCATATCCGCGGGAAGGAAGGAGAATGTCGTGCCCGGGAACGCCCTCGGGAGTTGCTCGCGCAACGTCTTCACGTAGTCGTCAGTCGGGGTCGACCCTTCGCGCAAGGTCACCAGAATGTCGGCGTCGAACACGCCGACCGTTCCCGTGTTGCTGTAGGAAAGGTTGATGCCGCTGACCGGCAGGCCGATGTTGTCGACGACGCTCGCCAGCCGGTCCGGCGGAATGATGGCGCGGATCTTCTTGCCGACATGATCGACCAGCACGTTGGTTTCCTCGATTCGCGTTCCGGTCGGGGCCCTCATGTGGATTTTGATGGCGCCCCCGTCGACCGAGGGGAAAAAGTCCTGCCCGAGGAATGGGGCAAGGCCGAGAGACAAGACGGCGACGCAAACGAAGCCGCCGGCAAAGACGAAACGATGCTGGAGCGCCAATCGCAGCAGTCCCAGATAGCCCTGCCGGAATCGCTCGAAATAAGCCTCGAATCCGCGCTGAAGGCGGCCAAAAAACCCAATGCGAGGGGGCTCGGCCGAACCGTCCCGCGTCGCAAGATGATGCTGATGCTGGTGCGCAAGCAGGAAATGCGCCATCGTCGGCACGAGCGTGTAGGTGAGGATGTAGGAGGCGATCATCGCGAACACGACCGCCATCGCGAGCGGGCGGAACAGATAGCCCGCCACCCCGCCGAGCGCGAGCAGCGGCACGAAGGCGATGCAGATGCAAAACAGGGCGACCGTCGCCGGCGGCATGATTTCGTGCGCGCCCCGGGTGATGGCGGTCAGAATGTCTTCGCCGTGCTCCTCCATGTGGCGGTTGATGTTCTCGATGGTCACGGTCGCGTCGTCGACCAGAATGCCGACCGCAAGCGCAAGGCCGCCGAGCGTCATGACATTGATGGTCTGGCCGAGAAGGGAGAGCGCTATCAACGAACTGAGCACCGCAAGCGGGATCGAAACCGTGATGATCAGGGTCGAGCGCCAGCTGCCGAGAAAGACCAGGATCATGAAGCCGGTGAGCGCGGCGGCGATCAATCCTTCGCGGACGACGGCGGCAACGGACGATTTGACGAAGGCGGATTGGTCCCCGACGAAGGTCAGGTTAACCCCGGGAGGCAGCGTGGCCTGAATTCCGGGCAAGCGCGCCTTGATGCCGTCGATGATGTCGAGCGTGGAGGCGGAGCCGATCTTCAGGACGGACATCAGGACGCCCTTGCGACCGTCGAGCTGGACGACGTTGGTCTGCGGCGGCGAGCCGTCATGGACATAGGCGAC
Organism: uncultured Alphaproteobacteria bacterium; assembly: GCA_963822215.1. GTDB lineage: Bacteria > Pseudomonadota > Alphaproteobacteria > Rhizobiales > Beijerinckiaceae > Roseiarcus. The sequence continues at coordinate 532,119 of CAWGGX010000008.1, read as the reverse complement.
GTCGCGCATGAACACGACCGTGCCGTTCACCACCTTGACCGGCAAATTGTTGAAGTCCGCGACCGCCTTCGGCAAATCATTGAGGTCGACGGTGAATTCGTAAGGGCCGATTTTCTCCGTGCCGACCGGATTGATCTGGTTCTGCAAGGCGAGCGCGGCGCCGACATCGGTGGCCGAAAGATTGTGGGCGCGCAGCGCGCTCTGGTCGAGATCGATCTGCACCTGGCGCGTGGCGCCGCCATAGGGGAATGGGAGCTGCGCGCCGGCCACCGTCGTGAGCTGCGGCCGAATGAAGTTCATGGCGAGATCGAAGAGTTGTGTCTGGGAAAGCGAGTCGCTGGACAGGGCCAGCTGGATGATCGGAACGCTCGAGGCGTTGTAGACCAGGATGATCGGCGGCGTGGCGCCTGCGGGAAGCTGCTTCAGAATGGTTTGCGAAATCGACGTGACCTGGGCCTGTGCGGCATTGATGTCGATGTTCGGCTGAAAGAAGATTTTGACGACGCCCATGCCGGGAAACGACTGCAACTCGATATGCTGGATGTCGTTGACGGTGGTCGAGAGCACTCGTTCATAGGGCGAGACGATGCGGCCGGTCATGTCGTCCGGCGACAGGCCGGTATAGCCCCACACGACCGAGATGACCGGGATTCCGATATTAGGAAAGATGTCAGTCGGAGTCCTGAATATCGAAATAGCACCGAAGATCATCACCAGAATCGCCATCACGACGAAGGTGTAGGGACGCGAGAGCGCTAACCGAACGACGGCTGTCATAAACCCGGCCTGTAATTGCTATTAAGTCGCCGCGCCCTTTTTGTCGCTCGAGTCGAGGCCGAACCGCCATCGCCGAGGTGGGCTGTCAACGCTGCTCAACATAGTGCGGTTTGAGCGCTTATTGAGGCGGCGCCGGATCACATTATCTTGAACTTGCCACGAAGCGAGCGTCCGCTGTTTCCGTTCGCGCTTCAGGACTTGCTGTCGGGCCGGATTCAATCGGCGTTTTGCCGTCGCTGCGCCCGCGGCGGGACGGCGTCGAAACCTTCAGCCCGACGGAGGACGCCAACTCTGCGCCTTTTCGATTGGCGCCTCCGGTCTGCGGCGGCCGAAACGCCGCTGCTGGTCGCACTGAGGTTGCAGCCTCCCGCGCTGCGTCTGTGCGCCTTCGATGATGGGCGAGGACGGCTATCGTCGCTCGTTGCGAGCGCTGGTATATGGTGTCCACATGAACGCCGTCGTCGTACCGATCGTCGTCGCAATCTCTGCCTTTTCGGCTGGGATCCTCGGATTGTACCTTCAAAAATGGCTGCCGGAGCGGCATACGACGGATCGTTCGCGCGACATGATCTCGTCCATGGTCGCGCTCGTCTCGTTGGTGCTGGCGCTGGTGCTCGGCACCCTCGTCAGCTCGAGCTTCAGCGCGTTCTCAACGCAAGAGTCGGAGCTGGAGACCCTTGCCACGAATGCGCTCGAACTCGATATGGCGCTCGCGCAATACGGTCCTGACGGCAGGCCCGCCCGCGACGTTTTGCGCAACACGCTCGTGAGCACCCGCGAGCTTTTCTGGGGCAAGAGCGGCGGCAACTCCATGGCGTTCGGCGTCGCAGTCGCGCTGCCTGGGATCTCGGCGATGAACAACTCCCTCAGCATGCTGGAGCCGAAGACGGCGATGCAGACGGCGTTGTTTTCCTCGGCGATGGACTACAAAAAGGCGATCGAGACGACCCGGCTCATGATGTCTTTGCAGCTGGCCAGCGCCGTCGCCTGGCCGCTTCTTCTGATCATCGGCTTTTGGTCGATCCTGCTGTTCCTGGGCTACGGCCTGCTCTCGCGCGTGAACGCCATGACGGTCGCGGTGCTCGGGTTCGGGTCGTTATCTGTGGCGGGCGCTATCTTTCTCATCATTGACTTGCACCGTCCCTACGCCGGTCTGATCCACGTTCCGCCCGCGGCGCTAACGGAAGCGATCGCCACGATGATGAAAGAGTAGCCTCGCGCTCACCCGCCCCAATCCGCCGTCGCCGAGCCGAGGCGACAGGCAGGTCGGATCCAGACGAGCGGCGCGCCGGCGACGGCGACGGGAGGGAGGGCGCGCTCAGCCGGTCCCCAGTCCGTCGCCTCGACGCCCGCCACATAGTCCGCGTCGGTCGGGGTCCGCGCCGCGGCCTCGGGCGGGTCGCCGCGAAGGGCGACGAGCAGGGCCGCGGTCCGGGCGAGCGACAGCTTCGCGGACGTCGCGCGTCCCTCGGCGAGGCGCCGCGTCAGGCCGCGGACGGCCGCCGCCGCCATGAGATAGCCAGTCGCGTGGTCGAGCGCCTGCACCGGCAGCGGAACCGGCTTTGCGGCGCCGCGCCAGGCCATGCCCGCGGCGGCGATTCCCGTCGACATCTGGACGAGGCTGTCGAAGCCGCGGCGATTGCGCCACGGACCCGTCCAGCCGTAAGCGTCGAGGCGCACGTCGATCAGCCCCGGATTCAAGGCGCGCCGGACAGTTTCGCTAAAGCCCAGGGCGTCGAGCGCCTCCGGCCGGTAGCCGTGGACGAAAAGGTCGGCCTCGCCGAGGAGGCGCTCGAACCGCGCTCGGTCGGCGGCCTGCCTGAGGTCGAGCCGCGCGCAACGCTTGCCCAGCGTCACCTCGGGCTCGATCGCCGGCTCGCTCCAGTCCGGCGGGTCGATGCGCAGGACGTCGGCGCCGTATCCGGCGAGAAAGCGGGTCGCGACCGGGCCGGCCAGCACGCGCGTCAGATCAAGCACCTTGAGGCGCGCGAGCGGCCGGTCGGCGGTCGGCCGCCAGGCGGACGCGGCCGACCCCGCATCGGCGAGCGCGATCAGCGGTTCGGCCGAAACCGCGCGCCCCTGCGGGGACGCCTCCCATTCCGGGACCGTTCGCATCGCCGCGGCGCATCCGCCCGCATCGACCACCGCCTGTTCGAGCGCCTCGGCCGACCAGCGGCTCACCGCTTGCGCGACAGCCGGGCGCTCGGCGGCCGAGCCGAGCACGCCGAGCGCGGCGGCGCGGTGGCGGGGCGCGTTGGTATGAAGGCGGATCCAACCGTCGTCGCCTGGATAGTCACCGGCGATCGGGTCCCAGGGCGAGGGCAGCGTCCAGCCGACTAGCCGGATCGACATGCCGAACCACAGGGCGGCGAGGCGCCGGTCCACCGTGACAAGCGGGGCTTTCGCGACTGCCGCGACCAGTTCGGACACCGCCAAACCCGCCGCGCCGATCGAGGCCGAAGCCAGCGCCGTGACGGGAAAGGCGGAGGGCAGACAATCTGGACGATCGAAGCGGACGCGATCCGTCGCTTCGGGCTCGAGCCCGAGCGCCGTCCCGATCAACTCGAGGAACAGCCGGTCGGCGCTCTTTTCGCCGCCGTCCGCCCGATCGCCTCTCTCCGGACTCGCCGTCGGATTCATCGCGCGATCTCCCGCATCGTTCGGGCCAAGGATGGCGCGCCGTTGCATGTTGATCAATCTTGATAAATAAAATCAACTCGTGACTGAATGGATGACTCGCGACGCCGCCCTCGCCGCGCTGGGGATCCGGCCGCAGACGCTCTACGCCTACGTCAGCCGCGGCCGCATCGGCGTGCGGTCCGATCCGGCGGATCCCCGGCGCAGCCTCTACCGGGCCGACGACGTGGCGGCGCTTGGCGCGCGCGCCGCGCGTGGGCGGAAAACCGCCGACATCGCCGCCAGCGCCTTCAGCTGGGGCGAGCCGGCGATCACGACGGGCGTTTCGACTGTGCGCCACGGCGTCCTCGTCTACCGGGGCCTCGACGCTGTCGAATGGGCCGAGACTGCGACGCTGGAGGCGACCGCGGGGCTGCTCTGGCGCGCTGGCGCCGAGGCGCGCTTTGCGGCGCCGGCGGCGCGTTTTGCGGGTCCGTTCGAGGCCCTGGCGGCGCTGGCCGAGGCGAGCGCGCCGACCCTGGGGCGAAGCGCCGACCGGCTGCACCGGGACGCCGAGACGGCGATCGGCCATATTGCGGCGAGCGTTGGCGTCGCGGGCGGCGACGAGCCGATCCATATGCGTCTCGGCCGCGCCTGGTCGCTCGGAACGGCGGACGCCGATCGGGCGCGCCGGACCCTGGTTCTGATCGCCGATCACGAGCTCAACGCTTCCGCCTTTGCCGCGCGCGTCGCCGCGTCGACCGGCGCCTCCGTCGCCGCCGCGCTGCTCGCGGGCCTGTGTGCGCTGTCGGGTCCCCGGCATGGCGGCGCGGGACGGGCGCTGGCCGCCTTAATGGAGGAGGCCGCAAAGAGCGGCGCCGGAGCGGCGGTCAGCGGCTGGCTGGCGCGCGGACATGGTCTGCCCGGATTCGGCCATCCGCTTTATCCGGGCGGCGATCCGCGCGCGGTTGCGATTCTCGACGGACTCGCGATCGACGGGATCGCGCGTGCGGTCCGCGACGCCGCCTACGACGCGGCCGGCGCCCAGCCTAACGTCGATTTCGCGCTCGCGGCCTTCGCTCGGGCGAGCCGGCTGCCCGCCGACGCGCCGTTTTCCCTGTTCCTCATCGGCCGCAGCGCGGGGTGGGCCGCTCACATCGTCGAGCAGGTGGCGACCGGAACGCTGATCCGGCCCCGCGCCCGCTACCAGGGGCCGGAGCCGCGCGCAGAGACCGAGCGGTCCCGGGGTTTATCGCGATGAGAGGCGGCAGGCGGCTGAGACGCGCAAGCCCCGATGGCGTCGAAATGGCCGCGTATTCACCTCGCGATGTCGTCGGGGACGGAACTTGCGGGCGTGTCGCTTGTTGTCATGTCATGGGGCGGCGAAGCGAGGATCACGACCATGGACAAGGAACACGTCAAAGGTGCAGCCGACAAGGCGAAGGGCGCCATCAAGGACGCGGCCGGCAAGATGACGGGCGATGCGTCGCTGCAGGCTGAAGGCAAGATGGACAAGGCCAAGGGCGCTGCCCATCAGGCCGCCGGCGACATCAAGGATGCCGCGCGTCGGGCCAGCAAGCCCTGACGGGCCCGAACCAAACAAAAAAGAAAGGCCACCCTCGCGGGCGGCCTTTTGCGTTGGGTTCGTGCGCCGCCATGAGGCGGCGGCCCGATTACGCGGCCTGGAGATTTCCGGCCGAGCTCTTGCCCGACTTGTTGTCGCGAACCAGTTCGAACTGGATCTTCTGGCCCTCGTTCAGGGTCTGCATGCCGGCGCGCTCGACGGCGGAAATGTGCACAAACACATCCGGTCCGCCATTGTCAGGCTGAATGAAGCCGAAGCCCTTGGTGGGGTTGAACCATTTTACCGTTCCGATCGTCATGACGATTTCCTTTCAATCGTAAGTTGTGATTCGCCGCAAAATGACGTGTGTTCACGGCGAACAGGTCGAAATTGAAGGGAAGCATCGTCGATGCGCCGGAGCGCATAAGAGAGAACTTGGCCGTCCAAAATCATCTGCCTTGTAAATCGAGATTGTGGTTGTGACAAGGCTCAGATCGCGAATTTTCGCCGCATGGGAACGACGCGGATCAGGCCGATGGCGGCGCTATGCGCGCGGCGACGCTCAAGACGGAGCCTCATTTCAATCCCCGTTTCTGACGGTCCGCCATTCCGTGCCCGCGTTTGCCGTGCCCGGCGTCCTACTTCCCGTCCCCAAGTCCTCCTATCGACCCGGACGCGCGGTCGGGTTCGGACCGCCTGGCTGCGGTGATCGGAGCGCGGTCACGACGCCAGCGGCGGCCTGCGCGACGTTCTCGCGGCTCAGCGGCTCGTGGAGTCCGAACTAGCGCCAGCTTTGCTGGATGGCAAGCCTCCCCGTCTATTTCGAAGGTCACGAAGCGGCCGATTGCGAATACAGCCGACGCGCGCCGCCGCTTCACCCCGCTTCCACTGGATTCCCGGGCGGCCGTCGGCGACGACATTTACACCTTCGGTCCAATCGCCGGAAACTTTTCGCCCCACGCGCCTCGCGGCGAGGCTTTGGTCAATGCGGTTGCAACGCGGCGATTGCCGTATTCACGATCAAATCGACGTCAAAGCGTCCGCGCCAAAGAAGCTTGATGGATGCGCGGACTTTTTCGGCTGCGACAGTCGCGTCGGTCGCCGATGTCGCGTTCGCGGGCGAATCGTAGTCCGCATACTTTTTCTGCGGCGGAAGCGACCCCATGAAGTCAAAATGGAATTTCTTAGCAGAGCTGGTCGGTTTCCCAGACTTCTCGAACCAGCGGGTCGGAACCATTTGCTTGCGAACATCGTTCAAGGTCATCGCCATGGACTCCACGGTTGTCACCTCGGTTTTTCCGAATGGCGTCAGTCCGAAGCCCAGATATTTGGGCGTTGGACCCGCCTCGACGCAAATCAGATTCCAACCTGTCGCCGAAGCGTTCTCACCGTTTTGGAACGCAAGTTCCCGGAACATCCCAGCTTCCGCGCAGAAGATGTAGACCCAGTCCCCCTTCTGCACTTGGGTTTCGCTCCGAATCGTGACCCTTTTCATAAAGTCGTCGAAAGACTTTCCTTGTTTAAGAGTGAGGTTGGCGAATATCAAGTCGATCGTTGGCAAACCGTAAACATCGAGCAAGGCGTTGTATATGACGCCCTGCGTTGCACATTCGCACTCGCAGACCGTCGGTCCCTCAATGAAATTGCGTATAGATTCCGACGGCTTGAACCCCTGCAGCAAAGTAAAATTCTTGGAAACGGCAGAGAAACCACGCGCGGTGCCGCGGTGGTATTCGCCTTTTTCGGAATCTAACGCCAGATTAACTTTATGCTTGTCGATATCTTCGGTGTAGAACATCTTGTTGCCATAGGCGTTCTCGGTTTTCCCGATCCAGTGACAAAGATTGTTTGGGATGTTTGCCGCTTTGCCGCGGATGTCCGAAATCAGATTTTTGTGGCACGGCCCACAATAACCAAGGCAGTTTGCCGCGGGTCCGTCGAAATCCTTTCCACATCGTATGCAAGGCATGTCAGGCCTCCTGCGGATCCTGGATCGGACAACCGAGCGAAACCACCCTGGTCCGCTCTGGACCGACGTCGCGCAATGCTGACAGAGTTCGCAGCGCGCGGATCTTGGCCAAATCCTCGCGCGTTCGTCTCGCCTTGTCGAGGTTGTGGCGCCGATTAATCGCGCTTCTCGCGAATCGATCGGGCGCGGTGAAACGAGGCGGCGCGGATTCCCTCGTCTCTCGCGCCCAGCGTCGGGACAAAAGCGCGCTTACGCCCGCTACACCTTCCGCCCGATCGCCAGAAACTTTTCCGCCCGCGCCTCGCGGATCTGGTCGGGGCTCATGTTCTGCATCGCCTTCAGGGCCTCGGAGATCGCCCGGCCGGTCGCGGCGACAGCCGCCTCCGGGTCGCGATGGGCCCCGCCGACCGGCTCCGACACGATCGTATCGACGATGCCGAACTTGAGCAGGTCCTGCGCGGTGATCTTCATGCCGGTCGCCGCCTCCTGCGCCTTGGACGAATCCCGCCACAGGATCGAGGCGGCCGCCTCGGGCGAGGCGACGGTGTAGATCGCGTGCTCGAGCATCAGCACCTTGTTGGCGGTGGCGATGGCGATGGCGCCGCCCGAACCGCCCTCGCCGATGATTGTCGCCACATTGGGGACGCCGAGGGCGAGGCAGGCGTCGGTCGACCGGGCGATCGCCTCGGCCTGGCCGCGTTCCTCGGCGTCGACGCCGGGAAACGCCCCTGCGGTGTCGACGAGCGCGATCACCGGAAGCTCAAACCGGTCGGCAAGCTCCATCAGCCGGACCGCCTTGCGGTAGCCCTCCGGACGCGCCATGCCGAAATTGTGCCTGAGCCGGCTCTCGGTGTCGTTGCCCTTCTCCTGGCCGATGATCACCACCGAGGAGCCCTCGAACCGGCCCAAGCCCCCGACGATCGCCTCGTCCTCGCCGAAGTAGCGGTCTCCGGCGAGCGGGGTGAAATCGGCGATCAGGCCCTTCAGGTAGTCGGAGCAGCGCGGCCGGCCCTGCACGCGCGCGACCTGTGTTTTCTGCCAGGGGGTAAGGGCGGCGTAGAGGTCGGCCAGCGCCTTTTCCGATTTCGCCTCGAGCTTGGCGATCTCTTCGGCGAGGGCCGGCGAGTCGCCGTTTGCGACCACCGCCCGCAGTTCGTCGATGCGGGCGTCGATGTCGGCGACCGGCTGTTCGAAGCTGAGATAGGTGCGCATGCTGATCCCGCCGCCCGCCGCCCCGGCGCAGGCGGCGCGGGGGGTAACTGGCGGCAGCGGGTGGCGAAGTCAAGGCGGCGCGGCCGCGGCGATCTGTCCAAGGACGGGCGTCCGCGGGCCGCCTCCGAGCCTCCGAACCCGGACCTCTGGCCGACGTCAACAAGGGCCCGCAGCGCGGCTTGCATCCGCTTGCATCCGCGCGCGCGATGCGGCAGAAGGGGCGCTCGTTAGGAGTGTAGCTCAATTGGCAGAGCACCGGTCTCCAAAACCGGGGGTTGGGGGTTCGAGTCCCTCCTCTCCTGCCAGTGCGTCAAAGCGCCGAGCGGGCGTAGTTCAATGGTAGAACGGAAGCTTCCCAAGCTTCATACGAGGGTTCGATTCCCTTCGCCCGCTCCAATGTTTTCAGAGATTTAACTCATCTACGGACGGCTCGCCCCTGGCATTTGCGGATGTGGACCACGTTTGGACCACGCACCACAGTTCGTTGATCGTCACCTTTGGCGCTCAGCCTCGTGGTCAAAGCCTTATGCTTGGTTCCAGAGCCGACGGATCGAAGTCGGTGGAGGTTGAGTGTCGCGTTAGCCCAAGCAGGTCTGCCCCATCGGTCGATCGCGAGACGTCGCTGCCCCTATGCGCGATCGACCACATCCGGAGGTTTCGAGCGCTCGTGGAATGAGGAAGAAGGCCGGTCGAACCACCGATGAATCGAAATGAAAGCGAACAGGTCGTTTGCTTTCGAATCTTGCCGGTGGGCACGTGACCGGCGGTGCCGAGACCGCCCGCCTGGAGGGACACTCGAAAGAGTCGTGGCGCTGTGCATATTGCCGGACGGACGCCTCGCCTCGGGCTCCTGGGACCACGCCGTCCGGCCGTGGCACGTGACCGCCGGCACCGAGGCCGCCCCCTGAGGGACACTGGAATTCGGTCGCAATGCTGTGCATGCTGCCGGACGGACGCTTCGCCTCCTCGGGCTCCGGTGACAACGCCATCCGGGCTGTGGGACGTGACCGCCGGTGCCGACACCGGAATCCACGCCCCGATCCCGTGCATCGCCGCGATGCCGTCCGGACGGTTAGACCGGTTTCCGATCAATCCGTGTCGTATCCGCAGGCCTTGAAGTAATTCACGCATTCGCCGGGGTTGAAGATGTCGGCGCAGGTTTCGAGTGCGTTCAGGAGGCCTGTGACGGTTCGCTCGGCGATTTTGCGCAGGAAGGCCTCGAGCTTTGAGTAGGCTTTTTCGATGGGATTCATGTCGGGGCTGAAAGGCGGTAGATATCGCAACTCGGCTCCGGCGGCTTTGATGAGTTGCTCGACCCTTGCCCCCTTGTGGCTCGACAGATTGTCCATGACGACGACGTCGCCTTGCGGGAGCGTGGGAATGAGACGTTTCTCCACCCAGTCCTCGAACGTGGCCGCGTTCATCGGCCGGTCGTAGGCCTTTTGCGCCACGAGGCCGGAAAGGCGCAGGCCGGCGACGAGCGTGGTGGTCTTGTAATGGCCATGCGGAATCCCCACACGCAGTCGTCGACCGCGCCGGCATCTTCCGCCCTTGCGCGCCAGATTGGTGGAAGCCCCCGTTTCGTCGATGAACACGAGCTTCCTCGGATCGAGATCGAGTTGCGCCCTAAACCACTCGTGGCGTCGCTTCAAGACGTCTGGGCGCTGCTGCAGGGCAATCGCATTTCACATTGCGAGAAGGCTTCGCAGGAAAGCGTCGGAACGGTCGGCTTTTTTCAGTTTGCGGCGGATGGGCAGTTTGGAAGGTTCGGCGTTAAGCCTGTTGATCGCTATGTGTTTGAGAATGGCGAGGTTTTGTGGACCGTTGTCACAGCGGTTGCGGGCGCGGTCCTCGTTCATGTCGACGTCGAGCACCCAGTGGAGGCGGTTTTCGACGCCCCAGTGGTCGCGGGCGCACTGGTTCAGGCGCTCGGGCGCGATGGGTTCGGAGAGAAGGTAGTAGGCGGTCTCGGTCTTCGGCGGGCCGGTGTTCGCGCCCTTGAATTCGCGCGTGCGGCGAACGGCGCCGATGGCTTTCAGGCCGGGCCAGCAATGGATGTCCTGTAGCCAACCGACATCGTGGCAAACGACGGCGCTTCGGGTCTCGATGCGGCCATGATCGGCGTCGACCGTCGGCTGACATGCGAGCACGCGCGCCTCCGGGTCGGCGAAGTAACGCGCAACATCGTCGAACAGCGTCGGTTGGTTGCCTTTCAGAGACAGAACGTACTGGCCGCCCTGGGCGACGATCTGCTGCGCGATCTCTCTCTGGCAACTCATCGCATCGGCGGTCACCGTGCGTCCCTCGAGGTTGAGAAGCCGCAGAAGCTGCGGAACCGCCGTGATCTCGTTCGACTTTTCGTCCGTGGCGATCTGCGCCAGAACCAGCCGCTCCTCGCACGACCACGCACTGACCATGTGCAGGGCCGACTTTTCGCTCGCCGTGTCAAAGGAGCGGCGCAGCGTCTTGCCGTCGATCGCAACCACGCCGGCCGTCTGTTGCGAAAATGCCCGCATGAACTCGGAAAAACATGCGCCAAACGCAACCGGATCGAGCAGCCGGAACAGACGGCTGAACGTGTCGTGTGACGGCAGCCCGTTTTTCAGATCCAAGAAGTCCCGCAAAAAAGGCTCCTTGTCCTCCGCGAACTCCGCCATCTCCGTGCAGGTTGTGCCTTCGCAAAGGCACGAGCATAGCGCGATCGCCAACACCTCACACAGGTCGTGCCGACGAGCATTCCCCGTGCGCGGATCCTTGAGCTGCAAAAATACCCCTGAAAACCCCTCCATCCCTCCGGCCTCCATTCCGAATCGAGGCCCTCCCAAGAATCCTTCTCATCCCGCCTTGCAAGCGATTTTTCCAAATGCGATTCCCCTGGCGCTGCTGTTCCTCGGCATGCGCGGTATTTTTTGAATGTGATCTCGTGCCGATCGAAGAAGCGCCAGAGCACCGACAAAGAAAAACGCTCGCCGCAGTTGGCGATCAGCCGCTCTTGGATTTCCATCAACGTGATGTCCGGCTGACGACCAATGAGACCAAGCAGATATTCGCCGTGCGCCTCAACACGGTCCGAACGCCGATTCCCGCCCGTCGGAGCCGGGGAAATCTCGCCGGTGGCTTGGAAGCGCCAAACCCAGCGTATGGCGCGGGCGATGCTGACCCCGAAACGCTTGGCCGCCGCGTTGCGCGACAGGCCGCCGACCACAACAGCCTCTACGACACGTGTGCGAAGATCGTCGGATAGCGCCATCCCCGCCGCCTCCTTAACGCGGCAGAGCCCATGAATCATGGACAGCCCTGATTCGGGAATCTGGAGGGTTATGTGAGGTCGCCGGCGCACAGGTTTGTGGGCCAGGGAAGGCGACCTCACATAAGCCGGATTGAACGAAGGCGCGGGCCGGTCAGGCGCTATGGGGAAAGCGCGCGAGGGCGCTCGGGTTTGACGGCGCGTCTTTGCCCTGCGCGTTCAGCTGGAGGAGACCGTTGAGCGGTTCGGAGGCGCGGCGGCGGGATTCGGGCGCGCTCTGGAGGGTTAGCAGAGAGGGGATCTGGGTCGAAGCGGAGCGGCGACGGCAAGAAGCCTCATCGCCGGCGGCTTGAGCGGCTTGGTGGTGGGGGCGAGGACGGGCGATCGAGGTGGGGGCGAGACTCGAGGTCATGATGTGTCGCAGCGGAATGCGGCGGCCGGGTCAACGAGGCCGATGCGGCGCATGAGACCGCCGCAATCCGGGCAGCGGGCAAACGGCTCGCGGGCGTGTTTGTCTGGCTGTGGCTCGCTGGCGGCGGCGGGCTCGCCGGTCGGCTGGGGCTGAAGCAGGCGGCGCAAGCGCGCGAGGCTCTCGCCTCGGTCGCCCTTGGCGAGAAAGCCGTAGTGCCGGATGCGGTGAAAGCCGTCGGGCAGGACGTGGAGCAGGAAACGCCGGATGAACTCGTGCGGGGCGAGGCGCATGACGCGGGGGCGCCCGCCGCGACGATAGTCCTTGTAGGAGAACGCGACTTCATCGTCGCCGACGACTACGAGCCTCGTATTGGCGATGGCGGTTCGATGCGTGTAGCGGGCGAGATAGGCGAGCACGCGCGCGGGTCCGCCGAATGGCGGCTTGGCGTAGACGACGAAGGGGCCTTGGCGCAGAGCGCGCATGCGTTCGGCGAACGCGGCGGCCTCGGCGAGCGGGACCAGGTCGCCGAAGAAACCGAGTTCGCCGCGCCGGAAAGCGGTTTCCAGGCCGTCGAGGAACAGGCGGCGGAAGGTCTTCGACAGGGCGCGGACGGAGAGCAGGAAGTTGGGTTTGCAGACCCATCGCTGACCATCGAGGGCAACGCCGCCGCCGGGAACCAGACAATGGACATGGGGGTGGTGGGTCAGCGTCTGTCCCCAGGTATGCAGGACGGCGATGAGGCCGATCCTGGCGCCCAGACGCTCGGCGGCAAGCGTCATGAGCGCCTGGGCGGCGGCGCGCATCAACAGGCCGTAGACCGTTTGCTTGTTCTGGAAAGCGATCCCGGCCGCCGCCGGCGGCAGGGTGAAGACCACGTGGAAGTAGGGAACCGGCAGCAGTTCGGCCTGACGAGCAGCGAGCCACTCCGCGCGCGCCGACCCCTGACACTTCCCGCAATGGCGGTTTCTGCACGAGTTGTAAGCGATGCGGGTGAGCCCGCAATCGTCGCAGAGCTCGACATGACCGCCGAGCGACGCCGTGCGGCAGGCCGTGATCGCTCCGATCACGCGCCGCTCGACGCGCCCGAGATGTCCGGCGTTCGCTCGTTCGTAAGTCTCGCCGTGACGGTGGAAGACATCGGCCAGTTCGAACGCCGGCCGCGCCGTCACCGGCTACTCCGGCGGCGTCACCTGCAGCGAGAGCCGGTCGAGAGGGCTCTCAGTCCTGGCGATCACCTGCGATGACACGTGCGTGTAGCGCGCCGTCGTCGACAGATTCTCGTGTCCGAGCAAGACCTGGATGATGCGAATGTCGACGCCGCTCTCCAGGAGATGGGTCGCGAAGCTGTGGCGCAGAACGTGCACGCTCACGCGCTTGTCGATGCCGGCCGCGACGCGCGCCGAACGGCAGGCGGCGTGCAGGACCGTCGGCTCGATCGGCCTGTGCTTGTCGCGACCCGGGAACAAAAACCGTTCGGGATGCGCGAGACGCCAGTAGCTGCGCAGGATGCCGAGCAATTGCTCGGACAACATGACGTAGCGCTCCTTGCCGCCCTTGCCGCATTCGACCCGGATGACCATGCGGTCGCTGTCGATGTCGGGCGCCTTCAGGCCGACGACCTCTGACACCCGCAAGCCTGCGGCATAGGCGGTGGTCAGCGCGACCCGAGCCTTGAGGCTCGAGACGGCTTCAAGAAAGCGACGACTTCGCCGGCGCTCAACACGGCCGGCAGCTTGCGCGGCTCGCGGGCGTAGGCGATCCGCTCCGGGATCGCCTCGTCGCCGAGCGTCACCCCGTAGAAGAAACGCAGCGCGCACACGACCTGATTGAGCGACGCCCAGGAGATCCCTTTCGAGATCAAATGCACCTGGTAGGCGCGGACGTCTTCCAACCCGAGCCGATCCGGCGAATGGCCGAAATATCGGCTGAACTTCGAAACCGCGTGGATGTACGATTGCTGGGTCGCCGGCGACAGATTGCGGATCGTCATGTCCTCGACCATCCGGCGACGCAGAGGGCTCATCTCGGCCATCTGAAACTCCTGCCTGAGAGGGGGCTACTGAACACCCCATCCTCTCAGGCAGGAGGACATTCACTCCATCCCGCCGATCATCCGCTCGCTTCCGCTTCCGCCGCGATAGCGGCTTCGTTCAATCCCCTGCGATTCATTTCGCTGGGAAATCGCTCTAGCAGCCTGTCGGACTTAACGCACCTTCGCTTTGGTGGTCGGGACAAACGTGGTTGGTGGGGGTAGAATCATGGTGTTGATTCTCGGGTATTAAACCGACGCGCATGGACAATTTCCGGACGATCGATCGGCAGACTGGGTATCTGCTGCCGCCTTCGGTGGACGAGTGGCTTCCGGAGAAGCATTTGGCGCGGTTCGTCGTCGAAGTGATCGACGGTCTCGACCTTGGCCGGATGAGCGGGGCGTATCGAGGCTCGGGGTCGGCTTCGTATCATCCCCGGATGTTGCTGGGCCTGCTGGTTTACGGCTACGCGACGGGGGTGTTTTCGAGCCGGAAGCTCGAGCGGGCGACCTACAACTCGGTGGCGTTTCGGTTCATCGCGGCCAACGATCATCCCGACCACGACACGATTGCGGCGTTTCGGCGGCGGTTCTTGAAGGAGATCGAGAAGCTGTTCGTCGAGGTTCTTCAGTTGGCGCGCGAGATGGGCGTTCTGAAGATGGGCACGATCGGACTGGACGGGACGAAGATCCACGCCAACGCCAGCCGGCACAGCGCGCTTTCCTACGAGCATGCCGGCAACCCCCGGGTCGAAGAGCCCGGGGGGAGGCGCAACTGAAGGCCGAGGTCGCCGATCTCATGGCCAAGGCGGAGGCTGCGGACAAGGCTGATATTCCCGATGGGATGTCGATCCCCGACGAACTGGCGCGGCGCGAGGAGCGCCTGCGCAAGATCGCCGAGGCGCGCGCGACCATGGAGGCGCGGGCCAAGGAACGGCATGCGCGCGAGATGGCCGAGCACGAAGCCAAAGTGGCGGCACGCGAGGCGAAGATCGCGGCGACGGGCAAGAAGCCCGGGGGCAAGCCGCCGGCGCCGCCGACCGAAGGGCCGCTGCCGACCGATCAGGTCAACCTGACGGACGCGGAGTCGCGCATCATGCCGGTGGCGGGCGGCGGCTTCGATCAGTGCTACAATGCGCAAGCCGCGGTCGCAGCGGGAAGTCTTCTGGTCGTGGCCGTCGATGTGGTTCAGGCGCCCAACGACAAGAACCAGGTCGAACCGATGCTGGAGAAGATCGGCGCGTTGCCCGAAGGCCTCGGCAAGGTCGACCATCTGCTGGCCGATACCGGTTATTTCAGCGCGGGCGCCGTGGCCGCCTGCGAAAAAGCCAGCGTCGAGCCGATGATCGCGATGGGCCGCCAGCCCCATCACCCGCCGCTGAGCGAGCGCTTCCAGAAGGCCCCGGCCGCGCCGGACGACCCGACGCCGGTCGAGGCGATGGCGCATCGGTTGAAGACGCCCGAGGGCCGAGCGCTCTACGCCTTGCGCAAGCAGACCCCGGAGCCGGTGTTCGGCATCATCAAATCCGCGCTCGGATTCCGTCAATTTTCCTTGCGCGGGCTCGAAAAGGTGCGCGGCGAGTGGAGCCTCGTGACCATGGCCTGGAATTTGAAGCGGATGTTCGTCCTCGCTCCGGCCTGACGGCGCGAAATGCTCCGGCGGGCAAGGCCGGGAGGCCCACGCAACGCCCACGCAGGCCCGACCGCAGCTGGTCCAGAGCCAAACCAGCCCATATGAACATCGCGTACCCCTCCATACCCGCAGTCGCCGTCCCAATAGTACTCAGTCCGACAGGTTGCTAGAGGCCATCGTCGCTGCGATCGTCGCCGGAATTCATTTTGACGTCACCGAGACGCTGCGACCCGGTCGCTCTGATCCCTCGGCCCCGCCCGCACGCACTCGGCCGGCTGCGGACCAGGCGATCGCTCAGCGTCGATCGGATCGTTCTTGGCCAGCCGCCCGGCCGCCTTGGCGAAATCGCGTATCCGCTTCGGATCGACAATGACGACCTCGACCTCAACCGTGCGCAGGATTCTGAGCCCAGCTTCGCTCGTAGTCGCCGCTCGCTTCCATCACCGCCCGCTCGATCCAGTTGGCTTGCGCCCACAGAATCAGCTCGGCATCGCCTTTAGGCAAGCTTGGCTCAGAAAACCGCAGTCCGGCGGAACGAAATGCAGTCGTCGACTTTGGACTTTGCGACATCGAGGCTGACAACTTGTTTCTCTGTGGCCGGGAAGCTAGCGTCGTCTAGCCCGAACTTCCGGCGTTTCTGGGCGCAAGTCGTTGATGTGACTCGATTGCGGGATTGCAATCTGCCTACGCGGCGATCTTGAGGCCGAGGAGATCGAAGGCTCGGGTTTGGGTTGGCGTAGGTCTGGACAGGATCGTGGTTGGGCGGGCGTTGCCGAAGCAGACGGGGCGCCCCGAGCTTCGCGCCCCCGGTGATCATCGGCATCGACGACTGGGCCTGGCGTCGCAACCATCGCTTGGAACGCTGATCTGTGATCTCGAACGCCGAAAGACGATCGCGTTGCTGCCAGATCGAGAACCCGCGACTGCCGAGGCACGGTTGAGCGACCAACCGCAGATCGCCGTCGTGGCTCGGGATCGAGGCGGCGGCTATGCGTTGGCGACGCAAAAGGCGCTCCCCAACGCGATACAAGTCGCCGATCGCTGGCATCTGATGGAGAACGCAAGCCATGCGTTCCTCGACGCCGTGCGCAAATCGATGCGCCAGATTCGGAATGCGATTGGCGCCGCCACCATCAATCCCGCCCTGCTCACCGCCGCCGAGAAGCTGCAATATGAGGGTTACCTCCGCCGCGAAGAGGCCAACGCCGCCATCCTCGCGATGGCCAAAGAGGGCGCGACGATCAAGGAGATCGTGCGAAGCGCCGGCTACAGCCGTGGCCTGGTGCGAAAGGTGCTCCGCGGTCAGAGGTCGGACGTCTTCCGCGTTCGCAGCAGTTCGCTCGAAGCCTATCTTCCCTGGCTCGACGAACAATGGGCGGCGGGCCGGCGCAACGGCTCCGAGCTGTGGCGCTCCCTGAAGCAGCGGGGGTTTCGCGGATGCCTTCGCGTCGTCAGCGAATGGAGCGGACGACGACGGCGATCGGAAAGGATGGATGCAAGCGCGATAAGCCGCGCGCCCTCCGCGCGAACCATCGCCCGGCTGATGACGACCGGGCGCGACCAACTTTCCAAGGCCGAGACCGTAACCGTGGCCGCGATCGAGAGCGGCGTCGAGCCTCTCGTCCAAGCACGCGAAATCATCGCGAGCTTCCAGGCGATGATCCGAAGAAAGGCGCCGGCGGAACTCGACCCCTGGATCGAGCGCGCCAAGACCAGCCTCGTTGCGGGGTTGGCGAACGGCGTCACAAAAGACAAAGCCGCGGTGAGCGCCGCGATCTCCTCGGGTTGGTCCAACGGCCAAGCCGAAGGCCAGATCTGCAAGCTCAAGCTGATCAAGCGTCAGATGTACGGGCGAGGAAAACTCGATCTCCTCCAGGCGCGCGTCATCGGTATCGCGTGATCGATCGTCACCAAAAGTGCGTCAGAGCCCAGATTACGTGCGCGCGCCGCCGCTGTCCTCCAGAGAGATCGCCGTTGTCGACGGCGATGGGCTGTCACGCCGCCTCAAGCGCCTGATCGAGATCGCCGATCAGATCCGCGGGGTCCTCGATGCCGACGGAGAGCCGCACGAGTTGCGGCGTGATGCCCGCCTCGAGGCGCAACGCCTCGGGAATCGAGGCGTGGCTCATCGTCCAGGGATGGCTGACCAGGCTCTCGACGCCCCCGAGCGACTCGGCGAGCGCGAAGTACCGGATCCGCTCGAGCGTGCGCACCGTCCCCTCAGGACTGCCCTTGACGAAGAACGACACCATGCCCCCGCCGCTGCTCATCTGCCGCGCGGCGAGATTGTGCTGCGGATGGCTCGAAAGGCCGGGATAGTTCACGCGCGCGACCTTCGCGTGACGTTCGAGGAAGCGCGCGACTTCGAGCGCGTTCGCGGCATGCCGCTCCATGCGGAGCGGCAATGTGCGTAAGCCCCGCAGCGCGAGAAAGCTGCTGAACGGGTCGAGCACGCCGCCGGTGGCGTTCTGCAGGAAGCGGAGCCGGTCGACGAGATCACGGTCGTCCCGAACGATCGCGGCGCCGCCGACGATGTCGGAATGACCGCTGACATATTTGGTCACCGAATGGACGACGATGTCGAAGCCGAATTCAAGCGGCCGCTGCACCGCGGGCGAGGCGAAGGTGTTGTCGGCGACCGTGAGCAAGCCGCGCGCCCGGCCGATCGCCGCGACAGCGGCGAGGTCGGCGATGCGAAGCAGCGGATTGCCGGGCGTCTCGACCCAGATCATCCGGGTCGACGGCGTGATCGCCGCCTCGATCGCCGTTCGGTCGCTGGCGTCGACATGCGTGATCGTGAGCCCGGCGGATCGTTCGCGCACGCGATGAAACAGCCGCCAGCTTCCGCCATAGAGGTCGTCGGAGGCGACGACATGCGCGCCGTGGTCGAGAAGTTCGAGCACGGCCGCCTCGGCGGCGAGGCCGGAGGCGAAAGCAAAGCCGGCCGCCCCGCCTTCGAGTTCGGCGAGGGCGTCTTCGAACGCCGCGCGGGTTGGATTGCCGGAGCGCGAATACTCCCAGCCCGTGTTCACCCCGGGGGACGACTGCAGGAAGGTCGAGGTCGCAAAGATCGGCGTGATCACGGCGCCGGTCGTCGCATCCGGCTTCTGCCGTCCATGGATCGCGCGCGTCGAAAGACCCGCGGCTCTTTCGCTTTTGCCATCTCCAGCCATCGTCAGTCCACTTGCCGCCGCAGATGATTGAGGAGATCGATGCGGGTGATCAGGCCGAGGAACCGCTCGCCGTCGACCACCACCGCGACATAACCCTTGTCGAAAACCGGAAGCAGATCGCCAAGCGGCGACGCGACGGGAACAGTCTCGATCGCGCCCGACATGGCGGAACGGACTTCGACGCGGAATCGTGCAGGGTTCGAGAAGACCGCCAGCAGCAGGTCCGATTCGTCGATGATCCCGACGACCCGGTCGGCTTCGAGAACGGGCAGTTGCGAGACGTCGTAAAGCTTCATCCGCGCATAGGCGATGTCGAGCCCGTCGTCCGGCGCGACCGTCACCGCGGCGCCCTCGTCGTGGCGTCGGCTGATGATGTCGCGCAGATCGCCGTGCCGGGGCTTCCACAGGAATCCCTGGTCGGCCATCCAGAAGTCGTTGAACATCTTCGACAGATACTTGGAGCCGCTGTCCGGCGCGAGGACCACGACCCGCTTCGGCGCCGTCTGCTCGCGGCAATATTTCAAGGCGGCGGCGAGCGCCGTGCCGGTCGACGAGCCGACCAGGGCGCCTTCCGCCTTGAGGAGCGCGCGCGCCGCGGCGAAGGACTCGGCGTCGTCGATGGCGTAGGCCCGGCTGACGCGGGTGAGATCGGCGATCTCGGGGACGAAATCCTCGCCGATCTCTTCGACGAGCCAGCTTCCCGGCGTGCGCGGCGCCCTGCCCTCGACCACATCCACCAGGATCGAGCCGACGGGATCGGCGAGCACGATCTCCGTCGAGGGCGAGGCCTTGGCGAAGAACCGGCTCAGGCCCGTCAACGTGCCGCCGGAGCCGACCCCGCACACGACGGCGTCGACCGCGCCCTCGAGTTGCGCGAAGATCTCGGGGCCGGTGCCCTCCTCATGGGCGAGCGGATTGGCCGGATTGCCGAACTGGTTGATGAAGATCGCGCCGGGCGTTTCGGCGGCGATGCGGGCCGCCTTGTCCTGGTAATAGTCCGGATGGCCCTTGCCGACGTCCGACCGCGTCAGAATGACTTCTGCGCCCATCGCCTTGAGGTGAAAAATCTTCTCCCGGCTCATCTTGTCCGGAATGACAAGAACGAGCCGATAGCCTTTGGCCGCGGCGACCAGCGCGAGCCCGAGGCCGGTGTTGCCGGCGGTCGCCTCGACAATCGTTCCGCCGGGCTCGAGCCGCCCTTCCCGTTCCGCCGCCTCGATCATCGACAGCGCCGGCCTGTCCTTGATCGAGCCGCCGGGATTGGCGCCTTCGAGCTTGAGGAAGAGACGGCAAGGGCCCGCCGCAACCTTTGTTAATTCGACCATCGGCGTGCCGCCGATCAGGGGCAACAGCCCCTTCGTCGGCTTCGGGACCGTGGGATTCCCGCTGTCCGGGTGGAAGGCGACATTCATGGCGACGTCAGCTCCTTGGAAAGGACGATGCATGCGCAGCGGGGCTTTTTCAGGACGCCTTTCTGCGGCGCGGCTGGGTCAAGAGGCTGAGCGAGAGGACGCCGAGGCCAAGCCAGAAGGCGTTCGTCCAATAGGCGATCAACGCCCTCGGATGGGAGCCGAGGCACAGGGCCTTGGCAAGCCCGCAGATATCGGAATCCCGCACCAAGCAACGACCAGCCTCGGTCCAGGACAGGTAGCCGTACTGGACGACGTCGCCGAACGTCGACCACCACCAGACGAGCGCCGCGGCCAAGGTGACGGCGCCGGCCGCGAGCATGAGTTTCGGGAGCGCCATGGGCTTGCCCTCAGGTCTCGAGGCCGAGCGTTCCCAGGATCTGGCGCCGAAGGGCGACGAGCACCGGGTTGTCGCGGTGGCGCGGATAGGGAAGATCGACGACGAATTCCGCCTTGATGCGCGCGGGCCGTTCGCTGAGCACGATGACCCGCGCCGAGAGCAGCACCGCTTCCTCGACGTCGTGCGTGACCAGAATGGCGGTGAAGCGCTTGTCCCGCCACAGGGCGAGGAGCTCGGCTTGCAGCGTCAGGCGCGTGAGCGAGTCGAGCTTGCCGAGCGGCTCGTCGAGCAGCAGCAGCGCGGGATCGTTGACCAGCGCGCGGGCGAGCGAGGCCCGCTGCGCCATGCCGCCGGAGAGCTGATGCGGATAAGCGCGTTCAAAGCCGCTCAATCCGACGAGCCTCAGCGCGTCGTCGACCCGGCTGCGCCGCTCGTCGAGCACGCCGCGCGCGGCGAGCCCCGTTGCGGCGTTGTTCCAAACCGTCGTCCAGGGAAACAGGGTCGGATCCTGGAACACCAAGATCCGCGACGGGTCCGGGCTGTCGATGATCGCCCCGTCGGCTGTGATCGAGCCCTCTGTCGGCTGGTCGAGACCGGACACCAGACGCAGCAAGGTCGACTTGCCGCAGCCCGACGGGCCGAGGAGCGCGACGAACTCGCCCGCGGCGACGCTGAGATCGATCGAATTGACGACCGGCAGGGCGGAGCCGCGCAGATTGAACGCATGGCTCACGCCGCGGATGTCGATCGCGACATTCTGCGCCGCCGGCGTGGGCGCCGCCCGCAACGCGCTGGCCTGCCGCGCCATCAGATGAAGCCCTGTTGCCAGCTCAGCAGCCGATCGCGGACGAGGAACAGGAGCTGGACGAGGCCGGCGCAGATGAACGCCATGATCACCAGCGTCGCGTAGACGTTGGCGTAGCCGGAATAATTGGTCTGGAACTGGATGTACCAGCCGAGCCCATATTTCGATCCCAGCATCTCGGCCACGACCAGCACCGCGAACGAATAGTAGAGGGCCATGAACAGGCCGACGAACGTGTGCGGGAGCGCCGCTGGAATGGCGACACGCGAGATCAGGTACCAGGGCTTCGCCCCGAGGTTCCGGCCGACGTCGTAGTAGGCGCGGTTGACCGAGCCGACGCCCGAGGCGGTCAGGATCGTGACCGGAATGCCCGAGGCGAGCGCGACGATGAACACGCTGGCGTCGAAGGTGGTCGGGAAGAAGTAGAAGGTGCAGGGAATCCAGGCGGTCGCCGGCACAGGGCCGATCAGCTTGAGCATCGGCATGCCCCAATAGGCGAAGGGCTTCGACCAGCCGAGCGCGACGCCCACGCCGTAGCCGATGATCGCGCCCAGACCGAAGCCCAGCCCCCAGAGCCGGAGGGAGTAGCCGACGCAGATCAGGAGACGCTGCCAATCGGTCACATAGACATGGAGGAGGCCGGTCGGGGCCGAGAAGAACGGCTTGGGCAGCCAGCCGGTCTTGGCCGTGGTGAATTCCCACAGCGCCAGCCATACGCCGATGGCGATGAACCAGGGTCCGTAGTAGTCGAGCGTCTCGCGGACCCGGCCGCTGCGCGGGACCGCGAGGGCGAGCGCCGCGAACGCCACCGCGCCGAGGCCGACGATGATGACGAACAGATCGTCGCTGCCATAAGGGACGACGTTCGGCAGGGCCTTGGTGACAATGGCCGCCGTCGCCCAGGACGCCGCGGCGTAAAGCCCCGATTTCCAGATTGTGGGTTGCGCGCCGTTCGCCACGGCGGGAGATCCCACCGCGGCGCCAACCCCCAGCCCTTCAATTGCATCGGTCATGGAAACATCACGCCAGCAGATTGACGGTGACTCGCTCGGCGAAAGCCTTCGGATCGGTCGTCGGATCGAGCACCTTGACCAGCTTCAGATCCTCCGCGGTGATGCGGATTTGGTCGATGAGCGCCTGTCCGATCGGATGGTCGTGGTAGACGAGCGACCCGAGAATCTCGGTGAGGTCCTGAGCGGAGAGGCCCGCCGGCTTGAGGTTGTCGAAATACCATTGCGCGACTTCGTCCGGATGGTTCGCAGTATATTCGTGAACCTCGATATTCGCCTCGGCCAGACGACGCAGGGCATCCTTGTTTGCGGCGAGGAAGGGGCCGTTCGCGCCAAGCACGCAGCAGGTGTGGTTCTTGTAGACGCCGGTCTGGGTGTCGGCGATCTTGAGGAGATTGAATTTCTTCTCAATCGACCAGGCCCAGGGATCGAGATGGGCGGCAATGTCCGCGTCCCCGCGCGCCACCGACTCGCCCACGAGATCGAACGGCACGGCCTTCCATGTCACATCGGTCTCGGGATCGATGCCGGACTTCGCTAGCGTCACCTGGAAGGCGACCTGCGGCGGCGCGCCGATGCCATAGGTCGCGATCGTCTTACCCTTGACGTCGGCGATGCTCTTCACGCCGGATTTCTCCGACGCCAGCAGTCGCTGGCATCCGCCGTGCGAGCCGACAAACAGCTTGACGTCGAACCCTGCCTCGAGCGGCTTCAGCCAGTCGCCGATGAGGCCCGCGCCGGCGTCGGACTTGTTGGTCGCTAGCGCCTGAATGAGAGTCTGGCCGCTTGCGCCTTGGAAGAAGAGGTCGATGTCGAGATTGTGCTTGGCGTAGATCCCCTTTGCCACGCCGAAGCCGAGCGGTGAGTGGCACGCTGCGACTTCGGTCCAGGCGAGGCGGATCTTCGGCGCGGGCCCGGCGATTGCGGGCGAGAAAACGCGGCTGCCGAGCGCGCCCGCCGCAATGACGGCTCCGGCGGCGCCGCCGGCCTTTAGTACGCTGCGGCGCGAGACGCCTGTTGTCTTGATGGAATTCGTCATCGGTTTTCTCCTGAAGTCTGAGGTTCGAATGGTATGAGCTGCCCGGTCACGCCGCCCTGCTGGCCGGCGCGACATCCGTCGCGGCGCCTGCGGGGTCGAGCGCCTGCGCGAGATCGCCGATGATCTTTTCGGGGTGTCCGAGGCCGATCGAGCAACGCACGTAGCCTGGCGTCACGCCGGCGGCGAGCTGATCTTCGGCATTCAGTTGTTGATGTGTCGTTGACGCGGGATGAATGGCGAGCAAGCGCGCGTCGCCGATGTTGGCTACGTGGTAGAAAAGCTTCAGCGCGTCGATGAACCGCTTCCCGGCCTCGACGCCGCCTTTCAGCTCGAGACCGACCAGAGAGCCGCAGCCGCCCTTCAGATAGGCGTCGGCCCGCAGATTGCCGAGAACGCGCGCGCGCTGACCCGCTTCAGCGCCGAAGCGCCGCAGATGTAGCGTCGGCAGCAATGCCGTCTGCTTCTCGCCCGTCATTCGAAATTTCTTCTCTCCGCTCCTGAAGCCACGATGGCGCGGCGGGTTCGTTAAGTCAAGTAACTTGACCAATTTAATAGACTAGGAGACTTCCCCAGTTCTACAATGTCGTTCCGCAAAGATAATCTTCGTCCATGCGCCGCAGGGTGCTCCTTTCAAGGATTTCGTTTCAGGGAGACAGCGGACATCGTGTCAGCGCAGCTCTGGCGATTGGACGCGACGGATCAGGCGCGGCTGAGCAGGCTTGGGCAGGCGCCTAGCCGGGAGGCCGTCGTTTCGTGCCTTGAGCGCGTCGACGAGGTCAACCCCAAGCTCAACGCCACTTTGTTGCATAGAGGCTGCGAAGCGCGTGTTGGCGCCGGCGAGAGATCAATTACGCGACACGGACGCAAATGGCTTGCCCGATATCGCGCATACGATTGAGCGATTTGACCACAATTGCGACATCGGTCTCTCGGCGGGCGTCGTGCGGGATTTCAAGATATCTCCGATCACGCGCTTGTGGCGACTGATTGCCGCTTCGACCTTCGAGCGCATGTTATAGCCGGAGGCCTTCTGCCAATTCATGCGCCCATGCTCTTCGACCCAAAGGACATGCCGGTCGCGCTGGGTCGGCGATGTTGCGGCAGTTGGTCCAGGCACGGCCCCCCTGCACGGAGGAACGATGAAACTGGCGCTCGGGTTTCTGGCGAGAACGGCGTCGAGAACTCCGCTCCGATCATAGGCGCCATCGGCCATAAATGAGCGCGGGGCTTCGACCAGGGGCCACTACGCGTTGAAGCTGAAGGCGAACCACGGGCCGCTGTTGGCTTGCGCTTCGAAGGCTTTCGCCGCCGCGGACGCAAAAGGCGAACTTCCCTCCTACGAGAAGGCGGAGAAGGGACACGATCGCTGGGAGCGGCGCCGCGCCTGCGTGATCGCCGCGCCGTCGGACGCCCCGGCCTTTCCCGGTCTGGCGGCGCTCGGGCGCATCGAATCCGAGCGGCGGCAGGGCGACCGCAAGACCGTTCGCGGGGTGCACTATGTCGCGCTGTCCAAGAAGATGTCTCCCAGGCGGACGCTGAAAGTCAATCGAACGCACTGGAGCGTCGAAAATTACCTGCACTGGCCGCTCGACGTCGTCTTCCACGAAGACGATGCCCGAACCCGCAAGGACTATGGCCCACAGAATCTCGCCGTGATCCGGCGCATGGCCGCCGACATCTTGGGCTCTCACCCCGAAACAGATCCCTTGCCCGCAAGATGAAGCTCGCCGCACGGAGCAAAGAATTCTTCTACGAGCTCTTTGCTCACATGCGATAGCCCTGCGGTCAACCGCTGGACTCGGACGCACGTCACGCCCGGAAAACCCCTCGCAGGCGCACACCCGTCGTCCGACGCGGCGCCGGCGAGCGCCGCGTCGACGATCGCGCCCCGGGCCCGGGCGCTGACCAGCCGACAGCGCCCCGCCGCATCCCAGTCGGGATGGGCGAGGATCTCGTCACGCGAGCCCCAGATAGCGCCCGATCTCGGCGTGCTCTGCGCCCGAGCGCGCGTCGCCGCTATGCCGGATGGACGCCCGAATGGCTTCCGGCGCTGGGCCGGCAAGATCGGCCAGAACACCCAGGGCCCTATCGCGCGCTGGTATGAGTTGGTCGGCGTTCCTTCAAGTCCAGCCCCGGATAACCATTTGAGTTCAAGAAGGAATTCAAACAGAAATTCATTTTGACCACGCGGTGACATCAGGTCGACGTCAAAGTCACGTCATTGCAACCCCCGGCCGTTGATGGTCATCAAGTTTGAACAACAGAAACGTGTGCGTCCTACGGTGCATAGTTCGGTCGATCGCGACCGGACGGGGGCCACTCGTTAGTAGCAAGTGTTTTCTCCCGCTCCGCGCGCGATCATCCCGCCGACTACGGATCGGGCATATAACAAGAAAATCATGTTTGTACCGATGCGTTTCGAGCTGTGCAAGATGCGTTTCATATTGTTAGAAATGTGTTTCAATCAACACATCTTTTCGTTCAGTGTCAGAATTATTGGATTCGTAGTCGAAAAAGTTGATTTCGTCTACTCCATTCAAAGGCAGGCATAGCATCCCATCTCGGCGTCATTCGTCAACAGCGGTCGGAATGGCGTTCGTTCGTAGAGTATCTATGTCTGATCTGCCGCTCCCAATCGAAGTCGCGAGTTTGTGCCTTGCTGGGGCATCTCGGAGAGTATGTCCTACTAACGGACACTCGGACATCAGATCGATGGCAAATCAGAAATATGCGGGCAACCGTCCTAGAGAAAACGAAAACGGAGGCACGGCGCAGGTCGATGCGTGCGGCGTCGTTCCGACGAGGACATCCGACACGGTGATGCAGTATCACGAACACTATAAGCGCTTGCTGAAATTGTCCGGCGCGCCATCGAACTACGACGAAGCGTCCCGTCTTGAATGGACTATCCGCTGGTTCTCCTCGCGGAATGGGCAGTGGGCACCGGCTACGATCCGCACGTACCGAGCCGCGCTCGCATGTTTCGCCGAGCCTTACACGGCCGGCGTCGATTTAGACGGCGGGCGGAGCGCACGTCTGCGGACGGCGATCGCTTCGGCAAGTCCGGAACCCCGCTCACCAAATGAGCCGCCTCGCACTAGCGCCCGAAAACGTATCTATTTTTCGGTCGACGAGCGAAATAGGCTGTCCGTGCATCTTATGGAGGGCGCCAGCAAAACAAACAGATTGTTGGCGGGATATGTTGTGTTTGGCACGATGATCGCCGCTCGTCCGTCCGAATGGCAGAGCGCGCATGTTTTTGACGGCGCGCTGATCGTCTCGTGCGCCAAACGGACGAATGGCCGGGGCGTGGGTGATAGCCGTGCCATTTTGTTGGATATGCTCACGGCGACGCAGCGTGCGGGCCTGGAGAAATTCGTTGTCGAGATGGGTAAAGCTGCGGGCACGGCGGAGTCGTGGAAGCGATTCCACTGGCGGCTGGCGAAAGCGCTCCGGCGTGCCTGCATCCGCCTCGGGATTCCACCGATCTGTCTGTATTCGGCACGTCAACAGGGCCTTGCGACGGCGAAGCGCAGGATGGCGCCGGAGGAGGTCGCGGCATTCGCCGGCCATGCAAGCGCGAGGACCGCGCGGAGGCACTACGGTCATAGGAGCGGAGGGTGGCGGATCGATTTCGGCGTCCGCCCATGCCCGGAGGTCGTTGCACTGGTGCGGACGCCGACTTCTGCGGGCAGGAATCCGACCCGGCTCAGGATATGAGCAGCGAAGGACCTACAAAGAGTTCTGCTTTCGCCACGACCTCAATCTAGCGCGACCCGCTTCGCAGGGTGTTTACGGGTAGCGTTGGGATACCCATGACGGCGCAGTTTTTCGCGCGGCCCCATCCCGAATTCGCCAAACCGGTATCCCAGACGGCACTGGGAGTTGGAGGCGATCGGACGGGTCGGAGTGGACCTCTACGCCGAGACCTTCGGCAAGCCGAACGTCGCCCGTTCGGCCGCCATTCGCGCACGGATCGCGGAGGCTGCCGGGAAGCGGGCCGGGCTAAACCGAACTTCCGGCGTTTCTGGGCGCAAGTCGTTGATGTGACTCGATTGCGGGATTGCAATCTGCCTACGCGGCGATCTTGAGGCCGAGGAGATCGAAGGCTCGGGTTTGGGTTGGCGTAGGTCTGGACAGGATCGTGGTTGGGCGGGCGTCGCCGAAGCGGACGCTGTTGCGGGTCAGGTTGGCGAGGTCCGAGAGGAGTGTGCGGAAGCTGTGGACGGGCTGGCCGTCCTCGGTGCGTCTGGTGATGGCCTTGCGACGCGCCGCGGGCGAGACTTTGGCCTTGGCGACGGGGGATGCGCGCTCAGCGGCGGCGGCTTTAAGATCGTCGTCCTTGAACAGCATCGGGGCGAGGTCTCGCTTCATGTGCCAGATGACGTAGTAGGCCAGCATGCACAGGAAGACATGGGCGCGGACGCGATGGGCCCGGCGATGGTGGATCGGGCGGACGTCGAGGTCGCCGGATTTGATGTCGCGGAAGCCGCGCTCGGCGTGGCTGAGGCCTTTATAGGCGAGGACGAGGGCGGCGGCGGGGAAGCCGTCTCCGGGAAGAGAGCTTCGGATCACATATATGCCGTCGAGGGCGGCTTCGGCGGCGATCGCCTCGGCCTTGCGCGACCATGTGAGGCGCGTCTCGGTGATGGCGAGGTCGAAATGCTTGGCCATGTGGCGACGGTCGATGACGGCGCCGAACTTGAGGGCGATCTTGTCCTGGCCGCGGAGCGGGTTGCGCTTTTTCTCGGTCATCGCGCGGATCTTGATCAGCGCCGTCTCGGTCGACTCGAGGAGTTCGTCGCGCTTGCGAGCGCGCTCGGCGGCGAGCTCCGGGTTGCGGCAGACGATGAGGCGCTCGCCGGGATAGTCGTTCGAGAGGGGTTATCACGTTGCCGTGCGGCGAGCGCGAAGTGTCTCCGCCTCAGGAATTGTCAGGCCGCTGCGACTGCGGTCCGCCACGTGTCCATCGCCGCGGCGCAGAGCGTGCGGTGCGTTTGGGCTGACGTGAGATGGCGTTGGACGTTGAACGTGTTGTAGACGGCAGCATGGCTCGAGAGGAATCTCTGCGCGGAGCCGGCGCTCTTGAACCGCTGCATCTTGCGCTCCCGCCGCCGCGTCGGCTGATGCGAATTCTCAGCTCTGTTGTTCTTCCATCGCCCCCGTTCGTGCCGGCCTTCGATCCCCAGGTCCCGAGCCGCGGCGCTGTACGATCGCAAGTCGTCGGTGACCAACCGCTCTGGAACAAAGGCATACTTTTTCAAGAGCCTGCGCATCAGTTTCAGCGCGGCATGCTTGTTTCGCTTGGACTGGACCAGCACATCGAGGACCTCGCCTTCGGCGTCGACGGCTCGCCAAAGGTAGACCATTCGGCCGTCGATTTTCAGATAGACCTCGTCGAGATGCCAAGTCGTGTGAGGCTTGAGGCGACGCTTTCGTAGGTCGGCCGCGATCATCGGTCCGAAATGGTTCACCCAACGCCGAACCGTCTCATAAGACACCGCCACTCCGCGTTCCGCCAATAAATCTTCGACGTCACGCAGGCTGAGGGTGAACCGGAGGTAGAGCCATATTGCTTGGTGAATGATCTCGGGCGGGAAACGATACCCGCTGTAGCTGATTTTCTTCATCCGCTCGGTTATTCGGCCACGGGTCGGACCGCAAGCCCAACTCGGCGTGACAACGCCGGTCGTTCGACATGGGAGCACTTCCTCGACAGCGGCGGCAGGTATCCCGACGACCTCACCAGTTTCTGATCAACGCCGCTTCGTTCTCATTCTGCCCGCTTAAGCGTGGTTTTCTGCCCGTTCTATGTCGTCACTCCGAGCTGGCTTTCGATCGCCATCGACAGTTCGACAGAGTTCGCGACGCTGATGAGCAGACGTCGGCTTCATGAGCGACGAAGGCTTGAGCCTCCGGCTCGCGGTAGAGGATCGCGACAGAAGCCGACGTGTCGACGATCATTTCGGGAGGCCATGCTCGTCGTAGAGCAACTCGGCGTGGTCGAGGTAGGGGCTACGTGTGCCGCCGCCCTCGGCTGGACGGAGGATTGGCTCCCAACGCCGCCAAGCGTAGAGTACACGTCTCGGAGACGACAAAATGGTCGAAATTCTCGATCGTCAGCAAGCCCCGGCCCGCCATCGCCTCGATGTCGACGCCTACTACAAGATGGCGGAGGCCGGAATCCTCACGCAAAACGACCGCGTCGAGCTGATTGGGGGGGAAATCTTCGACATGACGCCGATCGGCAGCGCACATGCGGGAAAGACCAACCGCCTCAACCGGCTCTTCGCCCGGGCCGCGGCCGACGGAATAGCGCTCGTCAGCGTGCAGAGCCCGCTGCGGCTCGACGCTTACAATGAGCCCGAGCCTGACGTGATGCTGTTGCGGCCGAGGGAGGACGATTACCAGGACCGCCACCCCGGCGCGACCGACGTCCTCCTCCTCGTCGAACTCTCAGAAAGCTCGCTCGCCTATGACCGCGGGACGAAGCTCGCGCTTTACGCCAGGTTCGGCGTGCCGGAAGTCTGGATCGTGGATCTTCGGGGTTCCGCGGTCGAGGTTTACCGCGAGCCGGCGGGCGACGCCTACGACTTCAAGGAACGGCTGACCTCCGGGTTTCTCGCGCCGGCCCTCGTCCCCGGTGTCATGCTCGATGTCGGCGCGCTCGTCGCGTGACTGACGAGCCTTTGCCATTGAAAACGAGCGGTGAGCGTCTCCAATCAGAAATCGTAATTTAGGATGTCATTGGTGCGCCGCGCCAGTTCACGGCCGTAATCGGTCCAGATCCCACTGCCCCAGTAGCGATAGCAACTCGTCTGGCTGGTCAGCAGATAGAACAACGCGTTACGGTACCTGGGATCGGACGTCGGGACGCCCTGCGTCTTCTGCGCGAACAGCGCACTCACCTTCTCCATCGGGCCAAGCACGCTCTCGTACCCGCGCACCCAGGATAGATTGTTCGTCCAGCTTCCGCCTTCCATGTGAAAGCGGCCTTCCTGTTCTCGCAATTCCTCGATCACCTTCTCGAGCGCCTCGGGCCCGGTCGGCTGCTGAAATCGCTCCCAGATGCGCTTTTGCATGATGGGTTGGATCTGCGGGAAATGCTCTTCTCCAACTCCGATGGCATCCAGGCGCTCCAGATATTCGCTCACATTGACTGCCGGAGTGTCCGAGCCGGAAGCTTCCCGCGTGACATCCATATATTTGGGCGGGAAATCGTTCATCATCACGCCGCCGTTCTCGCCATCGGCAATCTGGGTCACCAGCGGCGGCACGGAGTGGCGGCCGAGGCCCGTCCGCGAAAGGCCTTTCGCTTCATAATAGGGCTGCATCTGCCCGACCAGCTTGGTGTCGCTGCCCCGGGTCTTGATGATCGCGATGATCGATTGCGTCTCGCCGCGCGAGTTTCGCGCCACCAACCGGTGCGGCGCGTGCGGGCGGCCGACGCCCGAACCGTCCGGATTCTCCACGGAATGCTCCTGGACCATCACCCAGCGAAAACCGCAATCCTTCAGCGTCCGCACGAACTCGTATGCAACATCCGGATGATTTGGCAGAGCCATCTCCGGGGGCGAAAAACCGCGCACGCAACTCAGCGCGTCGAAGCCGAAAATCCCTGCGAAATGATGCTGCCAGGCCCTCACATGCAGCCGGAAATCCTGCGCCGGGGTGGACGGCGCCACCGCGTGCCCCCATGCCGTCCCGAGCCACTCCACGGCACCGCGATACGCTGGATCGAGCGTAATCCGCTTCAGATTGTCGAATACGTCGTCCAGCCCCATCGCCCGGAGACCGTGGAGAAGCGTGCCCGAGTAATCCAACATCACCCGCGGCTGTTTTCCTTCTCCCCTCAACTGCGGGATGAACTCCCCCACCCGCTTGTAGCACCACACGAACATGGGTGCGTTGTGATTATCGCCGATACCCGGGTTATCCATCATCGCCTTCAGATTGCTGATGACCGGGGCGGTGTGGAGATCGCCGCCTCCCGCCGGAATCAGCGGCTGGTGCATGTGGAGCGCGATCGCGAACGCACTGCGAATTCTTCCAAAATCGATGCCAGACTGAGGCAGGTAAAAGGGGCCGCTTCGAGCCATCGCCTGGACGACAAGGTCCTCCGAGCCGCTGATGTTTGGCAGTCCTTCGATGGATTCGGAAAGGGTCTGGGGGCCCATAATAATCGGCTCCTACCTCTATCAGATCCAGTGTCAGGCTTTTCTGCCCGGGGTACGAGCGCGAATGCGGCCGAGTAACCAGGCCGGTCCGGGCCGCCACGAAGGAGGCCGAGACCGACCCGACCAGGGTGACTCCTCGCAGAGCGGCATTTCGTCCAGGCTAGCCGAGACGTTTCTTGTTGGCGATCGCTTGCGCGTATGCCGCCTCGTACACGGCGGTGCTGCGTTCCCAGGAGAAATCCTCGGCCATCGCCGCCGCGATCATCATCGCCATGTGTCGCGGCCGGTCGTAGTAGGTGCTGACCGCCCACCCCACGGTATCGTAGACGGCCCGCGCCGTCGGCTCAAAGAACTTGAAGCCAGCGCCATTGCCCGTCGCCTCGTCGTACTGACGGACTGTGTCATTAAGCCCGCCGGTGGCCCGGACGATCGGCAGCGTGCCGTACTTGAGCGAATAAATCTGGTTGAGGCCGCACGGCTCGTAGCGTGACGGCATCAGGAAGAAATCGCCCCCCGCCTCGATCCAGTGGGCGAGTGTCTCATCATAGCCGATGTGGCTGCCGACGCGTCCTGGATACCGCCCAGGCATCGGCCCGAAATGCGATTCGAGGCCCTTGTCGCCGGCGCCGAGGATCGCGAACTGCACGCGCATAGTCACGAGGATGCGCTCCATGGAGGCGGCGAGCAGGTCCAGCCCTTTCTGCGCGACAAATCGTCCAACGACACCGATCAACGGGATTCCCGGGTCGACCTCCAGAGCCATGCGTTCCTGGAGCGCGGCCTTGCAGGCGGCCTTCCCTTCCATCGATTGCGCGTCGAAGCGCATGGGAATCAGGGCGTCCGTAGCCGGGTTCCATTCATCGGTATCAACCCCGTTGAGGATGCCCCAATAGTCGCCGCCCTTGTCGTTCAGGACCGGAGCGAGCCCGGCGCCGCCGATGTCCGTGCGCGCCTCGACCGCATACGTGGGGCTCACCGTCGTCACCAGATCGGCATAGACGATGCCGCCCTTCAGCATGTTGATGCCGCCGAAGTCCTCGAACTTGGCCGGCGTGAAGTTGTCGCGCTGAAGCCCGAGATAGTCGTAATCCGAGGCTTGGTACTTGCCCTGATGACCGATGTTGTGGATGGTCAAGACGCTCGCCGCGCCCCCTAGTACCGCGTCGTCCCAATGCCTGATCTTGAGGTAGGCCGGGGCCAGAGCGGTCTGCCAGTCGTGGGCGTGCACAATATCGGGTGCGAAGCCGATGTCGTGACAAAATTGTAGCGCCGCACGGGTAAAGAAGCCAAATCGCCGCGCGTTATCCAGATAATCCTCCATCTCAGGATCATGGTAGATGCCCTTACGCGCGAAATACTTGCCTGATTCGATGAAGAAAAATCGTACTCCGGCAAACGTCGTGGTAAAGACCGCGCAGCATTCTTCGGTGTCGCCCATCCAGACCCCAAGCGGACTTAAGAACGGTTCGATCGCCCAGCGGCCGGCATCGATCGACGCGTATTTCGGCAGGACAACGATGACGTCGTGACCCCGAGCGCTGAGATACTTGGGCAGGGCGCCGACGACATCGGCAAGTCCCCCGACTTGATGAACGGGACCGCTTCGGATCCGAGGAAGGCAAGCTTGAAAGGAGGGCCCATGCGGGTTCTTCTGTGGAATGCGTCGTTGGACCATCTGCCGGTTAGTCCCTGTCGTCCACCTGCTTCTCAAGCTCACGTTGCCGCAGCATCCGGGTCGCTTCACCTTCTCGTCGTTGGCGGGCGCGCCTTCACTCCGCCCGGTTGCCGGTCGATGGCGCCAACCCCAATTTCTCAGCCTGATCCAGGAGGTTCTTGACGGAGGATGCCGCCCATTGACGACCGCCACGCGGGGTTCGCTCGCGCATGGCCTCGAGCTGGGAGCCAATTGCCCGGAGCGACATTTCCGGATTTGCCATGGCGATGCCCGCGACCATCATCATCAGACGATCCTCGGGCGGTCTGCGCGGGGTCCTTTCCAGCAGGTTGGCGTCCGCGAGCCGCTCTCGCACGGCTCTTCCAACGGCTCGCCGCAAGCGCTCGGTGGTCCACCGGGCCCCGCCGGCCTGATTGAGGACCTGGACCACATCCTCCCAGGGGTATTGGGGCCGCATGCGCCGGACCGTCGGCAGCCATCGGTCCATCGACGCAATGACATCGCCGGTGAAGACGCGGTTTCGAGCCTGCGCCGCTTTGGCGATGGCGGCTGAGTCCCTCGCCCTGAGACCGGGATTGCCCGAAAGCTTTCCTCTCGCCTGCGCCGCCTTGATGCCGGCCTTGGTGCGCTCGGAGATCAGTGCGCGCTCGAGCTGCGCGACCGCGCCGAGGACCTGGAGCGAAAACATGCCCTGTGGGGTCGAAGTGTCGATGGGGTCTCGCAACGAGCGAAAGTGGGCGCCGTTCTCCTCCAACCGCTCGATGACTTCGAGGAGGTGGCTGACCGAGCGGGCGAGGCGGTCGAGGCGGACGACGACGAGGACGTCGCCTGGCCGGATCTCACGCATCAATCGGGCGAGCTCTGGCCGAGCCCGCGACGCGCCCGAGCCGGTGCTCCTGGTAGATTGCCGCGCAGCCCGCCGCGCGCAGCTCGTCGGTCTGGGCGTCAGTGGCTTGATCCTCGGTGGAGACCCGCGCGTAGCCCAAAAGGCGTCCTGTCGGGCCGGGATGAGGGCCGGGGAGGGGCCTGCGGGCCACGAATCGCTCCTTTCAGCGCGCTGCGGACCCATTTGTACAATATCGGAAGTTGCTGGCAAACGACCGTTTGGACGCGCCTCTGACGATTGTGGCGACAATGCGCACGTCCGACTGACCGGTTCGCCCTCCATTTTTGGAGCGGCGCGAGCGCGGGGCCGGCAATTCAGGGCGATAGGCTGTGTCGTCAGGCGATCGGGCTGCGGCCTTGGCGACTTGACGGGCCGTCCAGGCGATCATGCTTCAGGACGCGAGCCATGCTTTGGAAAAGAGGTCGTTCGACCTCTTTTTTTCGACATCTTTATCTGGTGGGTAACCGCGACGCCGCGGGCCGTCAGCGGGCCGCTGTGAGGCTTGTGTGGCAGGCGGGCGATCGGGCTCGAGACGCCAGGAAGGCCCGGCGATGGGAGGGGCCTCGACCAAGCGCTGACTTAGGTGGAGGCGAGCGGAGGGCCGGCGCGCGCACCTCTCCCTCCGCTCTTATCAAGGGCCACAATTTCGCCACAATTGGTCGACCGGCCGGGAGTTGAATCTACGAATGGCGGATCCCTGCCAGGAGTCGACCCCGAGTTGGATTCCGTCGACCGCCAACACCGGGCATTTTCCGGATAATTTTTACTCGCCGTCCTTGGCGGACCGGTCGCGAAAATTAAAGGGGCGGACGCCTCGCGACGCCCGCCCGGAAACCCCTAATTCTACGCCGGCCTCAAATTCCCCGGCCGGTGAACACGCGTTAGCATTGCGCAGCGGCGATGGCAACAGCAAAATGTAACGGCCGTTCACAAATTCGAGCGCCCTTCGCGATCGGCTCTCCGCCAGCCGCCGCGCTCCTGCGCTGTCGCAGCGCTGGCTCGCAACCCGATAGATCCAGGCGCCGGGCCGCCGTGCTTGCGCAGCCCTGGCCGCATTAACCTTGCACTATACATTCATATCACAATATGTTGTGGTCTAGGCGCTTTCTTGCCAGTTCCAGTAGCGCTTGCGCTTCCCGGCTGCTATAACCGTCATCGGATGTCAAGCGGTATCTGGGCTATCCACACAAAATCACGAAACGTCAGGGCCGCTATTGCATTCGACTTAAGGTAACGGCGTTCACAAGCGCCCCGCGGCAACGGCCTATTACACCGACAGGCCGACCAGCTTCTGGATCACCGCGCTCTCCGGCGTGGTATTTTTCAGCGCAGCGGCGCAGCAATTCGCGGAGGCATGATTGACAGACAACGATTGTTTTTTGGTTAGCCCCGACGGCCAGATTCGGCGGCGGGAATCCGAGGCGGCGCGCGTGGCGTCGGTCACCGCGGAAGAAATTGAACTAGTCCAACTTTCGACCATCAGGCGCTGCCCGGAGAACGACGATATCTATTCCGGGCAGTCTATCGACGACCCAGACATCCGCGACTTAGGACAACCACAACGATAAGTGAATCGGGATTGGCCGTGAATGGCCATGCGACCTTTTGACTCGGTTGTGGGCGATTCCTCGGCGCGGCGCGGCGCGCTAGCAGCGATTGGATGATCGATTGGCGGGCGATTCGGCAACGTTGGGAAGCGGACGGTTCGAAACGGGACGAACGCGGTCGCCGGTTGTTTGCGGCAAGCGAGACGCGCGCCGCCGGATGGGGTGGTCTGGCGGTCGTGTCAAGCGTCACGGGTCTGGCGCGCAGCACCATCGGACGTGGACTGAAGGAGCTCGATGCGCCGCCACTTGCTCCTGGCCGAGTTCGCCGTGAAGGCGGCGGCCCTCGATCATTGACCGAAACGGACGCAACGCTGCTCGATGATCTCAAGCGCCTCGTTGAGCCGGCGACGCTGGGCGACCCGGCCCGCCCGCTGCTGTGGGTATCGAAGAGTCTCGACAAGCTGGCGTCCGCGCTTGTCGCCATGGGTCACTCGATCAGCCCCAACAGCGTGCGCAAGCTGCTCATCGAGATCGGTTTCTCACGGCAGGTCAACCGGAAAGCCGACGAGGGTTCGAGCCACCCCGATCGCAATGCGCAGTTTGAATACATCAACGCCGAAGTCCTTGCGGCTCAGGCGGCTGGCCAGCCCGTCATTTCCGTGGATACGAAGAAAAAGGAACTGGTCGGCAATTACCGCAACGCCGGCGGCGACTGGCGGCCGAAGGGTGATCCCAAACGCGTGAAAGTGCACGACTTCGAGGACAAGAAGCTCGGCAAGGTCGCGCCCTATGGCGTTTATGATATTGCCGCTGATGCGGGTTGGGTCAGCCTCGGCATCACCTGCGACACGGCCGAGTTCGCGGTCGCCTCTATTCGCACTTGGCTCGAAAGGATCGGCCAGGCGCGCTATCCGAAGGCAGGCGAGCTGACGATCACGGCAGATTGCGGCGGCTCGAACGGCTCACGTGTGCGGCTTTGGAAAGTCGAGCTGCAGAAGCTCGCGGACGAGACCGGCCTTACGATCAAGGTCCGGCACTATCCGCCAGGCACATCGAAATGGAACAAGATCGAGCACCGCCTGTTCTGCCGCATCACGCAGAATTGGCGCGGCCGGCCGCTCACAGACCACGCCACCATCATCGACCTCATCGCGGCGACAAGCACCAAGACAGGGCTCAAAGTCGAGAGCGCCCTCGACACGAGGATCTACGAGAAAGGCATAAGGGTCACCAAGGCCGAGTTGGAACACCTCGACATCCGCGGCGATGCGTTCCATCCCGAATGGAACTACTCGGTTGTTCCCCGGCAACCAAAATCGTAGCGTTTATCGTTGCGGTCGTCCTTAATCGCTTCGATCAAGGCCAATGGGCTTTTAGAGCCGATTCAGATCAGCGCTGATAGCGTCATCATTTCCGGCCATCGCCGCAGTTTCTGTTCGCTCCATGCGGGGTTGAAAGAAGTCCCCGTAATTCGCAAGGCAATTTCGTACAGGAACGATAAGGAGGTATTCCTCAAACTACTTGTCGAGGCCAACAGTCAGCGCAAGAAGACGCTCGGTATGCAGTTGCGTGAAGCTGCCATGAAGATCGATCCTCGGGCCGCAGTGCAGGCCCTCAGGACCGAACGGAAAGAGCGCGACGCGGAACGATTGTTCGGTCGCTCTGACGACGTGATTATGGAGGCCAGCGGCGGGGCGAAGCGGAGCAAAATCTCAGAAGGCAGCATGCCGTTTCTCAGTGCAGCGCTGAAAGTTGCGAATGAGAATCAAGCATACTGGCCGTTGTCAGTCCGCCAGATACACTACCGCCTGCTTAACAATCCGCCTTTGAAATTCACCACGAAGGGCAAGAGCAAATCTAAGACCGATCGTCGTTACGCCAATGACGTTAGTAGTTATAAGGCGCTCGTCAATCTTTTGGCTAGGGCGCGCATAGAGGGTCTATTCCCGTGGCGCGCTATCGACGACGAGACTCGGCCAGAAGAGTTGAACAACCATCATTGGAATCCTCATGCATTCTTCAAGATTGAGTTCAACGACTTCCTGATGGGGTACCGCAGGAGCCGTCAGCAATCGCAGCGCGATCATATCGAGATCGTTGCTGAGAAGCTGACGGTCAGATCAATTGTAGATTCAATCGCGTCGGAATACAGCATACCGCTGACAATCTCGCGCGGCCACTGCGGGCCGACGTTGAAGAGGAAGATTGTCCAGAGGTTCAAGTTGTCGAGAAAGAGCAGGCTCGTCTTGCTATGCGTCACCGATCTTGATCCGGCCGGCGAGGTGATAATTCAGAATTTCAAAGACGATTTCGCGGATGATTTCGGCCTCGATCATGACCTCGTGTTCGTCATGCGGGCCGCGTTAAACATGGACAGAGTTCGAAGAATTCGACCTATCGCCGTCCTACGACACGGACGAAAAGGACATCACAACTAAGGCCGCCTATGAAGATAAGTATGGAACGACCAACGCTTATGAGCTTGAGGCGATGGAGCCGGACGCCCTTCAAGAGGCTCTAACCGAGGACATCGACTCGGTTCTGGATATCGACGCCTACAATGCGGAGATTGAGCAGGAGGACGTGGACGCCGTTGCTATCCAGGCGCGGAGGGTTGTGGTCGCGGACTTCCTAAAGGGGATGGCGGACTAGAACTTGGACAAGTCCAATTTCTTTGATCCAGTCCGCCCGTGTTCGATTCCGGCCGCCGGTATCCTTGACGTCCGGCCGCCGAAGGTCGCGCTCACGCCAGCTTCACAAGAATGTGGCGAAAATAAGGAATTTCGAGCAGACCCGACGATTTTTCTTGACATTGCACTTCGAGATCCTTATAAGATGCGTCTTGCTTAAAACAAACACCCTCGCGGGCGTTTTGCCGGCAAGGGTAAACGGGCCTCCCCGAGGCCACGTCCTGAGACATAGGCCGATCATCGGCCGCCGTCAAGGGGACCACCTTCCAAGAACCTTCTGCAGGCGCAGCGAGACAAAGCGCCCCGACCGGCCTGATAGGCCGGTCGCCGGTTCCGCTCTGAGGGCGGGTTGACCGGGTGCCTCAGTGCCGGCCGCTCTTACCTACGGGGAACGGGCAATAAAATTGTGTCGAGCGCTGACGCCGCGCTCCTGATGATGACCCTGCAGCGTCGAAACACAAGCGCCGCAGAGCGCGCCCGAGGTTGATCGTCGATCGCCCTCCGACTTTCCTCGTTACTTTTTGAGGCCCAATGTCTACCGCCCTGGCCGCTCGCATTGCGCGCGCCGAAGGACCACGCGCCATCGTCCATCATTGGCAAGGTCGCGCCGATCGTCCGCCTTCACTTAACCCGACTTCACCAACTCGCGTTGATTTTTGCGATTTTTGGAGAGTGCGAGCGCGCTAAGTCATTGATTGCATTGGGCCTAGTGTCCGAGAATTGTCTGTAGTGCCGACCAAGGCCCTTGCGCGGCGTACGGGGCAGCGCGAGTCTCGGGCATGTTTTTGCGCCATAAGATTCGCCGCAAGGACGGCAAGGAGCATCGGACCTGGTCGGTGGTTGAGAACCGACGCGTGCAGGGCTGCCGCGTGGTTCAACGGCAGGTGCTCTATCTTGGAGAGATCAACGACAGCCAGCGCGCGAGTTGGAGCCGGGCGATCGAGGCGTTCGACGAAGGCGGACGCTCGACCCAGATCGCGCTTTTCCCCGAGGACCGCGTCGCGCCGGCGCTCGACTGCGACGTGGTTTCGATCCGGTTGAGCGAGGTGCGGTTGCGCCGGCCGCGCCAATGGGGCGCGTGCTGGCTAGCGATGGTCCTTTGGGATCAGCTTCGGTTGGACGAGTTTTGGGAAAAGGCCTTGCCGCCCTCGCGCGAGGGCACGAACTGGCTGAACATCCTGAAGACGCTGGCGAGCTATCAGTTGATCTCTCCAGGCAGCGAGTGGCGATTGCATCGGCAATGGTTCGAGCAGAGCGCGATGGGCGACCTGCTCGGCGAGGATTTGGCGCTCGTGCTGCCCAACAATCTCTATCGTTGTCTGGACAAGCTGACAGAGCACAAGCAAGGGCTGTTCACGTTTCTTCGCGAGCGCTGGAAGGACTTGTTTCAGGCCGACTTCGAGGTGTTGCTCTACGATCTGACCAGCACGTATTTCGAATGCGATCCGCCGGACGAGGGCAAGCGGAAGTTTGGATACAGCCGCGACAAGCGCTCCCATTGCGTACAAGTCGTGATCGCGCTGATCATCACCCCCGATGGTCTTCCGCTGACCTACGAGGTCATGGACGGCAACACCTCGGACAAGACGACGCTGAAGGCGTTCCTGACGAGGATCGAGACGCAATATGGCGCCGCCAAGCGCACGTGGGTGATGGATCGCGGCATTCCGACCGAGGAAGTCCTGGCCGAGATGCGGGGCTCGTCGACGCCCATCCACTATCTCGTGGGCACGCCGCGCGGGCGGCTGACCAAGCTGGAAAAGGCGCTCGCGGCCAAGCCTTGGGAAGAGGTGCGCGAGAGCGTGCGGGTCAAATTGATCGAAGACGGGGAAGTGACCTACGTTTTGGCGCGCAGCGAGGCCCGGCGCGAGAAGGAACAGGCGATGCGCCGTCGTCGCATGCGCAAGCTGATCAAGCGTCTGCGCGAGTTGCAACGACAGGATCTGACGCGCGACGATCTGTTGCTCAAGCTCGGCGCGGCCAAGAAAGAAGCCGGCAAGGCCTATGGCCTGATGACGATCCACACGCCCACGAAGGACCAGCCGGTCACGCCGCAAACCTTCCATTTCGCGATCAATCGCAAGAAGCTTCGGGCGGCGCAGCGCCGCGAGGGCGGCTATCTGCTGCGCACCAACATCAACGGCGACGATCCCGGCCATCTCTGGCGGCTCTATCTGCAACTGGTCGAAATCGAGCAGGCGTTTAAGGAACTGAAGAACGATCTGTCGGTGCGGCCGATCCATCACCAATTGGAGACCCGCATCGAAGCCCACATCTTCGTGGCGTTCCTCGCCTATTGCCTGATGGTCACGCTGAAGCGGCGGCTGAAGGCGCTGGCCCCGGGACTGACGCCGAAAGCCGCGCTGGAAAAACTTGCCACGATCCAGATGATCGACGTCGAACTTCCCACCACCGACGGTCGAACGATCACCTTATCCCGTCATATCGAACCGGAAAACGATCACCTGCTTTTGCTGCAGCGCTTGAAGCTCGAACTCCCCCAGCAGCCGCCGCCGAAAATCACCGCCGCGACCGACGCCAAAGCTGCCTGAACTCACCCCCTGTAGTGCCGACCTTTGCACCCGCCCCTCAGCGATTCCAATGCCTTCGCGTCGCGCTATACCCCAGTTGGTGAAGTCGGGTTAACCAGGTCAATCGAAGCGCCAGACCCGCTCGTCCATCCGCCGGGCCGACGATCGGTATCGAACGCCGACGGCAAAGGCGTCAGAGCGTGGCGAGCGCCGAACGCCCGCCCCTCGTGGTCTGGCTCGCCTACCGCCCGCGCTGCAACCTCGGCGCTCTTTCGAAAGCCCGTGCTCGAGCCGGTCGACTGACCTTCACCGCGGACCCCGCCGCCGGTCGGCAGGGACAATCCCGCTCGATCAACGCCGAACCAAGAACCAATGCATGCCTGAAATTCTAACCGTCGTATTATTCGACGACCCCGAAGCTCCAGACCTTCGCTTCGGCGCCAGGGTCGGCTCTAAGATCGTTGCCGAACCGTGCGCCAACGTCATGCAAAAAGCGGCCCTAGCGCTTCTGGCCGCTGGCGTTTCCACTGACACGCGCTTTCGCTTCATCCGCAGCGATGGCAGCCATGTCACGGACGGAAAGTGCGGGGGGCTCGCGACGCACTTCATCGTCGACCCGGCTTCGAGTCGGAACCGCAGGCGCGCCGCAGATGGTCCGCGCGTCTTCGCTGTTACCGCAAGGGCGCCGCGCCCCGCGAGGGCCGCATGAGGCGCGCCCCGCTGACGATCACAAGGCGCGAGGTCGAAGCCGGCGCCGCGAACCTGTCGCTGCCGGTGGAAATCAGAGAGGCCTATCAGGCCGAACTGGCTCGCCCTGGCAAGATGTCACTGCGGCGCATCGCCGCCGCATGGATGAAACCCGCGGGCGCCGGACGCGCCCATCTTCAAGTAAAGATCCCGAACGAATGAATCCCCTACATGAACGACTAGCCGCGCTCATTATTACGCGAAAAGAAGCCGAAGCCGACGTCGCCTCGTTTATGGCGCCGATCAAAAAGCTGACGGCGACGATCAACTCGACGTGTCCGGCCGCAACCGAGCTTGCCGGTATGGACGCCGCCGAAAGAAAGGCCACGCTTGACGCCGCAGAGGCTGGACATGACGCGCCACGGCCCGACGTTGCGGCCCGCGAGCGCCTTCGCCGAGAAGCAGAGGCGCATCGTCTGAGCGTCGAGAGTGCAAAGCGCGCCCTCGCCGTCGTTGAGGACAAGAAGCGGCTCGCCAACGATCGCGTCGCCCAGGCAAGCAAAGCCGCCTCGATCGTCTCGGCCGCGATTTTGGTCGACGCGCACCTGCCGACTCTGGCCGATGAGGCCGCCGGCCTCGCGCGGGCATATGCCGAGAAGCTCGCCGAGGCGCAAGCACTCCGCGATTTCTTCGTTTCGACGGCTCATACTTGGCGAGAGAGCTTCCTCTTCGAAAGGATCGAGGGCGTCGACAAGACGCTTCACGGCGCCAAGCAATTGCCCCCGCCGGCGCCTGTCGATCAATCGACCTGGAGCGCCGCTCATTCTCGATTGTGCGCAAGCGGAGTCGGCCGATGACCGCGAAGAAAATCGGCGATGTCGAATATGTCGGATTCTCCGACGACGAACTCGCGAAGGTCTCAGGCCGAGCCAGGGCGAGCGATGGCAATATCGTCAAGGCCGCCGGCCTCCGTGACGCCGCGCCCAAGCCCAAGGTGTCGCCCGCCGAGGCGGTTGCCAAGGCGAACGCCGCCATTGACGCGAGTCGGGCGCTACTCGCCAAGCGCGCCGCTAAACTGGACGCCATCAGGAAGGCAGTGGACGACGTGTTCGAGGCGCTCGACGCGAAGCTCGCAAAGATGACTGCCAGCTACGCCAAGAGCCGCGCCGAGATGGAAGCAGGCGTCAAGAGGCTACATGCGCACTTCGCCGAGCAGGACCGTCAGATCGAAGCAGAGCGCAAGGTGCGCTTTCCAGGATGGGGCTGATGACTGGCAAGAAGTCACCGCCGTCGCCGGCAACGTTGTCGGCCGCGGCGTCGCGTTTCAGCGACCTCGAGACTCGCGTCGCCGATCTTGAGGCGAGACTGGCTCGTATCGAGGCCGCCATTGCGAAGAGTCGCAAATGACGCGCGACGAAATCGCAACTCTCCGTGTCGCCGTCGACCAGATCGCCGAGAGTATCGAGACGCTGGCGGACTTCGTCCTGAAGGTCGAGGCCGCAGCTGCGCGGCAGGCCGAGAAGGACGCCAAGAGATCACCGCGCAAGGCGAAGTCCTAGCGCAACCCCATTGCGCGACCCGGCGTCCTTGGTCGGACGAAAGGCTCTTCTCCCCGTTCCGGGCGCGCGATCGTCG
This sequence comes from uncultured Alphaproteobacteria bacterium, assembly GCA_963822215.1. GTDB lineage: Bacteria > Pseudomonadota > Alphaproteobacteria > Rhizobiales > Beijerinckiaceae > Roseiarcus. Next base: position 489,056 of record CAWGGX010000008.1, on the reverse strand, counting down.
AGTTGTTTTGGTCAACACCGCGGAGTCAAACGGCCGCGGCGCGCGCTGTCATACTTGGGTAACACGCGCGGCTCGACGCACTTGGCCGGCCCGGCTTGAGTCTCCACACGGGACTCGCCGGGCCGGCCCTTTTCCAAGTTTCACCCCTCCGCTCGCGCCCCCTTCTGCGCGAGCGTCTTGAGCCGGGCCGCGCCCTTTATGAGAGAGGGGCGCGGCCGTGGCCTCGAGCAAAGAATCCAGCGCGCGGATCATGGGCGCCGGATCGCGTCTCGCCCCGTCCTCTTGGCGTTGCGCGTGACTTGCGGCCGGTTGAGTCGTCACCGACTCCCGGCCGTCTTTTCGTTTCCGTTCGCATGGGCGTAGCGCGGCCGGCGCAGTCCGTGTGTTCGGCGCGACGACATGCGGGCGCCGCCGGTAGTGGCTTCGTCTTCGGTCGCCCGGCGGCGCCGAATATCGCGGAATGGTGGGCGGCGTAGGGATTGAACCTACGACCCCCTCGATGTCACCGAGGTGCTCTGCCGCTGAGCTAGCCGCCCATTCCGTATCACGGGCCGTATCACCGTCCCGTAAACCATTGATTTCCCGGGCATGATAACTTTCATGTCAAAGGTAGTGCTCTACCGCTGAGCTAAGCGCCCATCTCCAAGGGTCCCGAGCGGGGTCCCCGATCGAGAGTGCGCGGCGGTATAGACGCTCGCGGGACGGCGCGCAATGGGCTTTTCGAAACGCGCAGGAAAACGCCGCCGGCCTGCCCGCGCGCCTGGGCGTCCGCCCCGCCGGCCGCGCCTGCCACGAGCGCGAACGGTCACGGGCTGGCCTAAACCGGCAGCAATCCGGCGAATATCGGCTAAGGCGAGGCGGTCCAGGCCTTGTCGTCGGCTTCGGTCACGGTCGGCAGTTTGCGAACGAAGGCGACGATCGACCAGACGTCCTGATCCGACGCGCCAGCCAAGCCAAAGCTCGGCATGCCGGTGAACTTGACGCCGTTCTTGATCACCCAGAAGAGCTCCGACAGGGTCCGCTCCTTCGCCATCGCGACGAAATCGGCGGGGACCGGCTTTAGCCCTTCCGAAAGCTTTGCAAAGACCCCGCCGTCCTGTCCGTGCGCCAAAGTCCCCGCGTGACCGCGACGCCTGGCGCGCAAGGAAAGGCGACGAACGGCGGGAGCCCGCCCAGCGCCTCGCCCTCGCCTCGCCGTCTCCGATGGGGACTCCCACGGCATCGGCGGCCGATCAACCGCGCAGGAACATTCCGTCGTCCAGTTTCGTTTTCTCCGTGACTCTAGCGGAGCAGCACAGACGGGAGAAAGACGATGGATGCGCTGATTCGGATTTGGATAGTCGCGCACCGTCGCGTTCGCGCCGCTGAGCCGCCACCGTTCGAGCGGGATTGGCAGGAGCGAAATCGCAGCGTCAGAGGCCGTCGCTTGGCACGAAGCCTGCGGAATTGAGTTTGGCTCGCAGTGTCCCAAAACCAAAATTCCAAGGCAGAGCAGGGCTGAGAAACCTTGCGCAAGTTGCGCACGTTTCCGGCGGGCGCTTCATTGCCATGCCGCCCACCGAACCGAGCGTCGATCATGTCATACGTCTTGCTTCCCGGCTCATTTCTGGAATTCGGACCGGAGCCCAGGGCCATTGTGGAAATAGGCTAGGCGGGGACATTGGGCGCACGCTCCAAAGCCGTCGCCATATCGCTCGAGACCGGTGCGAGCTTGCGGGAGGCTTTTGACATGGTCGAGCGCCGAGGCGACTTGAGGGTTACGCCGCGGCCTGCAAGGGTGGTTCGCGACGTCGATTTGGAAGCAACCGCCAGGTCACTCGCTGTACGCCTCGTCCCGAGCTTGTCGAAGGACGTTCCAGCGCGCACGAACGTCCACGCCAACTGGATCATCCTTCGGCAAGCTCAGGATGAGGTTGGTGTCACGGCAGCCCCGTCAGGCAGTTAAACTTGGAGACAATGGTGCTCAAACTCATGGTTGTTGCGTTGACGGTTTCGCTGCTTCCCGTCTGCGCCCATGCACAGAGCGCGGGCGCAGGCGCGAGAACCGGCGTCAGCACGGGCGGGGGAATTGCCGGCGGCGCCGGCGCCGGGACCGCCGCGAGCATAGGCGCCGGAACCGCTGCAAGCACGGGCGCCGGGACCGCCGCAAGCATGGGCGCGGGGACCGCCGTGAGCGTGGCCGCGGGGACTGCCGCGAGCGTGGCCGCGGGGACTGCCGCCAGCACCGGGCCCGGGATCGGGACAAATGCCGGAATTGCGGCCGGAACCGGGGGCGCCTCAGGACCCGCGGCGGCAACAGGGACCGGCACTGGCGGGTCCGGCTGCCAAACCGGAGGGGCTGCCGATTGCCGTTAGAGCAGGATGATTTTTGAGCAAATCCCGCGGCGCTCCCGTCCGACCGCTCACATCGGACGGCCCCGGGTCTTCGCACGGGAGCAGGCTTTTCCCCGCGGGAGAAGGGATGCCGGCCGCGGCTTACAACCCGGCCGCGCCCGGTCGCACACCTTGTTTTCGCTCGCCTGTTCTTTCCCTGATCCGCTCCGAAATCGCCTGACAAGTCCCTGTTCCGGTCGTTTGAAATTCCCTGTTCCTCGCCCGCGGCCGCCCGCAACCGGGCGATTGCAACACCAGCAACGCCATGACATTGCAGGACTTCCCGGAACCGAGCGCCGACCGCGGAGAAAAAAATTCCCTGCTAGCAGAGAAACCGGATCGTCGGCGGCGGCGGACAGAGAGATGCGTCGGACGCGCCCTTCACTCCTCATCATCAAACTCGCGCTCGCCCGCTTCGTCGCCGGGGATGACGTAGCCGCCCTTCAGCCAGTGGTGCAGGTCGACGTCGGCGCAACGCTTGGAGCAGAACGGGTCATACCGCTCGCTTCGCGGCTTGCCGCAGATCGGGCAGCGCTGGGCCTTCGGCGTCGACTGCGGTTTTGGCGGAGGATTGTCGTCGACGGTCATTTCAGCAGACTGTCTCCCCAGAGGAGGTGAGGATGATAGCCCTCGCCGTTGAGCAGCGCCGCCGTTTCGGCGAGCGGCAGACCGACGACGTTGGTGTAGGAGCCGACGATCCGGATGACGAATCCCCCGGCGAGGCCCTGGATGGCGTAGCCGCCGGCCTTGCCGCGCCATTCGCCGCACGCGATATAGGCGTCGATCTCCTCGCGCGACAGACGCTTGAAGCGGACGCGCGTCTCGACCAGCCGCCGCTGCAGCCCGCCGCTGGCGCTGACGAGCGCGACCCCGGTGTACACCCGGTGCCCTCGGCCGGAGAGCAGGCTGAGACAGGCCTCCGCCTCGTTGCGGCTCTCGCATTTGGGCAGGATTCGCCGCCCGACCGCGACCACCGTGTCGGCCGCGAGCGTGACGAACGGGGCGAGGTCGGCGATCTTGGCTGCAAGCGCGGCCGAAGCTTCCGCCTTCTCGGCCGCCAGGCGCTCAGCGAGCGCACGCGGCGCTTCGTCGCGCCGCGGCGCCTCGTCGATCTTGGAGGGCAGAACGGATTCGGGGTCGACGCCGATCTGGGCGAGGAGCGCGAGGCGGCGAGGCGATCCCGAGGCCAGAACCAGCCGCGGGCGGCTTGACAACGCGCTCAAAGTCAAGCCCCCGCGATGCGCCGGAGCGCCGGCCTCACTTGAAGCGGTAGGTGATGCGGCCCTTGGTCAGGTCGTAAGGCGTCATTTCGACCAGGACCTTGTCCCCGGCCAGCACGCGGATTCGGTTCTTGCGCATCTTGCCGGCAGTATGGGCGATAATCTCGTGATCGTTCTCCAACTTGACTCGAAACGTCGCGTTGGGGAGCAGTTCGACCACGAATCCCGGAAACTCAAGCAGTTCTTCTTTCGACATGGCGCTCCTTCTAGTGTCGCCGCGCCAGCGTTGGCAAGCGCGCAAAGACCCGCCGGCAGCTCCCTTACAAGGGCAGCCGCTCGGACGACCGCTGGACGACACAAAAACGCCCGGCGCGCGTGCGGCGCCGGGCGACCGCTGGATCTTACCGCATTCCGAGCCGAAAGGGAAAGGACGTTGCGCCGACGCGAAAGGTCGGATGGGGGAGTCCGCGGAAGCGGCGCGGCCCTGAGATGGCGCCCCCGGCGTTGGCGTTCGATGCGAGCCATACTTGACTCCGGGCGCTCGAGCGCTCACCTCTGATTTGGGAGTCGCCTCCCGGGCTCAAATTAAGGAGTTCGCCATGACGATAAACGCTCGCTGCGGCGCGGCCGCTGTGCACGGAATGGGGAAACGGGGTGCAGTAGCCGCGATCGCTCTGGCGATCGCGCTTGGCGCGTCCGGCGGGGCCTTCGCGCAATGCGTGGGAAGCTATCACTCCGGCTCCGGCGCTGGCTCGCACGGATCGGCCGCTTCCCCGTCCAGCGTCCATACGGGCGCGATTTCGGCGCATAGCGCGCCGTCCTGCCCCTCGAGCAGTAGCGCGCCGCGCGCCGCAAACTTGGCTTCGCTCCACTCGACCGGGCTCGGCTCGGCCAAGCTCGGCGAGGGCGCCGGCCACGCGTTGTCGCATCGAACGACATCGCAGGCCGCCGGCGTCGGCAAGGGCGGCCTTGAAAAGAAGGGCGTCGGAAACTCTGTCAAGCCTTGAACTCGCGCCAGGGTCTGGCGCTATCCTTTCGCTCGGGGTCGGAGGTGGGGTTTCGGTTTTTCCGTCGATGTATGCCGCGAATTCTGACGTCTGGGAACCGCTTGGACGCATGACGGCGCGGCGCCGGAGAGGTCGTCTGACGCCACGCACGGTCAGGCGACTGTGAAACGAGCCTCTCGAAGGAGCGGCGCGTCCGTGTTGAGCGCCGCAGAGCGTCAGGTTTGCGCAACGAAGCCTTCGCAGACATTGAGTTGGCGCCAAAGACGACACGGCCGCTCCGCCATTGTCGGGACAGTATCGCTAATGTCCGGCGCGGTCGAGAGCGCGATAGCGCCAGACCGAGAACGGGATGGAACCGAGATAGGCGAGCGTCATCGCGACCAGCGTCTCCATCGGGAAGACGAAGACGAGGAGCAGCGCCGCAGCCACGCCGACCAGAAAGACCGCGAGGTGCTCGCGCGGTACGCGGCCGATTGATTTGCCGGAGAAATGCGGCACTCGGCTCGCCATCAGGAAGGCGATCACAAGCACGTAGAGGCTCTCGACGCCCGCGACGCGCAGGCTCGGCGGGCCGAGGCCGAGGGCAAAGCGCACATAGATCGGCAGCAGCCCGACGATCGCGCCCGCCGGAGCCGGCATGCCGACGAAGAAGCTTTTGCGCCAGGCCGGCTGGTCCGGGTCGTCGAGCATCACGTTAAACCGCGCGAGCCTGAGAGCGCAGGCCATGGCGAACATGAGCGTCGCGATCCAACCAAAGCTCTTGGCGGCGTGGAGATCGGCGACGAACAGGACAAGCGGCGGAGCGACGCCGAAGTCGACAAAATCGGCGAGCGAGTCAAGCTCCGCTCCGAAGCGCGACGTCCCCTTCAGGGCGCGCGCGATCCGTCCGTCGAGGCCGTCCAGCACCCCGGCGCCGGCGATGGCGATCACCGCCCAATCGATCGCCCCGTCGATGGCGAGGCGGATGGCGGTCAGCCCAAGGCAGAGCGCCAGCAGCGTCACGATGTTCGGCAGAAGCAGCCGCAGCGGAACCGGGCGGAAACCACGGCGCCGCGCCAACCCGGCTTGCGGCGCATCGAGCGCGCGGTCGGCCTCGTCCATCGGGCTCAGCTCCGCTGGAACGGGCGCGGCTCGCCGTTCGTCGAGACCTGTGCGATCACGGTCTCGCCGGCGACCGCGCGCGACTCGAGGCCGACCACGATCTGCGCGCCGAGCGGAAGATAGACGTCGACCCGCGAGCCAAAGCGGATCAGCCCGATGCGCTCGCCCGCGCTCAAATGCGCGCCCTCGTGGGTGAAGCAGACGATCCGCCGCGCGATGAGCCCGGCAATCTGCACCACGCCGTAGCGGCCCGAGGCGGCTGCGATCAGGATGCTGTTGCGCTCGTTATCCTCGCTCGCCTTGTCGAGGTCGGCGTTGAGGAACAAGCCCGGGTGATAGGCGATCCGCTCGACTCGCCCCTCGATCGGCGCGCGGTTCACGTGGCAGTCGAAGACCGACATGAAAATGGACACGCGCTGCAGGAGTTCCATGCCGAGCCCGAGCTCAGGCGGCGGCGCTGCCTGGCCCAAGAAGCTGATCACGCCGTCGGCCGGCGCGATGACGAGATCGGGACTGACCGGCGTGACGCGCGCCGGATCGCGGAAGAAATAGGCGCACCAGAGCGTCGCGATCAGCCCGACCCAGCCGAGCGGATCCCAAAGCCACCACAGGATCAAAGTCGCGACCGCGGAACCGGCGACGAAAAGATAGCCCTCCGGGTGGATCGGCGCGAGACCACGCCGGAGGGAGGCGATGACGCTCATATACGGGATCTCAACGGCCTGAGGGGCGCACTCATGGCGCCAAAAGCGGGAAATGTCACGACGCGGAAGGCGAACCGATCACGTCGGGGAGATCGAAAGTCTCCGCCTCCGCTCGCTCCTCCGCAGCAGGCGGTTCTTCGTCGGCTCGCCGCAGCGTCTCGTCCGCGGCGTCGACCTCGCGCTGGCGGCTCCAAAGCGCTGCATAGAGGCCTGCCTGTTCGAGCAGAGCCTCGTGGGTCCCGCGTTCGACGATCAGGCCCTTGTCGAGCACGAGAATCTCGTCGGCCCCGACGACGGTCGACAGGCGATGGGCGATCACGATGGTCGTGCGTCCACGCGACACCCGCTCAAGCGCCGACTGGATCTCGCGCTCGGTGAACGTGTCGAGCGCCGAGGTCGCCTCGTCCAGCACCAGGATCGGCGGCGCCTTCAGCATGGTGCGCGCGATCGCCACCCGCTGCTTCTCGCCGCCCGACAGCTTCAGGCCGCGCTCGCCGACTGGAGCGTCATAGCCCTGCGGCAGCATTCGGACGAAAGCGTCGATCTGGGCGTTCTCCGCGGCCGCCTCGACCTCCACCTCGCTGGCGTCGTCGCGGCCGTACCGGATATTGTAGAGCATCGTGTCGTTGAACAGCACGGTGTCTTGCGGAACCATGCCGATCGCCGCGCGCAGCGAGCTTTGCGTAACCTTGCTGACGTCCTGCCCGTCGATCACGACCCGCCCCGACGTCGGCTCATAGAAGCGGAAGAGGAGTTGCGAGATCGTCGACTTGCCGGCGCCCGACGGCCCGACGATCGCGATCGTCTGGCCGGGTTTCGCCTCGAAGGAGACGCCGCGCAAGATCGGCCGCGCGGGGTCGTAGGCGAACTCGACCGCTTCGAAGCGGACGTCGCCCGCCGTCACCTCGAGCGGCTTGGCCCCGGGAACGTCCTGGATCTCCGGATTCTGGTCGAGGATGGCGAACATCGCCTCGATGTCGACGATAGCCTGCTTGATGTCGCGATAGACCATGCCCATGAAATTAAGCGGCTGATAGAGTTGCAGCATCATCAGATTGATCAGGACGAAGTCGCCGACGGTCCTGCGCCCCTGCCTGATCTCGACCACGCACATGAGCAGCACGCCGGTCAGCCCGAGGGCGAAGATGAACGCCTGGCCGGCATTGAGCACCGCGAGCGAGACGTAGGTTCGCACGCTCATTCTTTCGTATCGCGCCATGGCCCTGTCGTAACGGGCGGCCTCCCGCTTCTCGGCGCCAAAGTACTTGACCGTCTCGAAATTGAGCAGGCTGTCGATCGCCTTGGTGTTGGCGTCGGTGTCGCTCTCGTTCATCGAGCGGCGAATGCCGATGCGCCAGTTGGTCGCGATGGTCGTATAGGTGAGATATGCGGCGACAGTGGCGCTGATCGTCGCCACGTATCGCCAATCGAACGAGAACAGCAGGGCGCCGACGACCAGCGCAAACTCGACGATCGTCGGCGCCGCGGTCAACATCGAGGTGCGGATGATGGTCTCGATGGCGTTGCGGCCGCGCTCGAGAACGCGGGTGAGACCGCCGGTCTTACGCTCCAGATGAAAACGCAGCGACAAGTGATGCAGGTGCTCGAACACCTCGATCGCAAGCTTACGCACGGCGTTCATCGCCACCGATGCGAAGAACGCGTCGCGCGCCTGCTGCGTGAACGCCATTAGAATCCGCAGCGCGCCATAGAGGACGGTCAGGGTTCCAGCGCCAACCAAGATGTGTTCCAGCGGCAGGGCGTCGGTCTGGAGCTTTCCTGCCAGCGAATCAGTCACCCACTTGAAGGCGTAGGGAATGGCGACCGTGATCAGCTTGGACAGCAGCATCAACGCGACAGCCAGACCGACGCGCACTTTCAGATCGGCGCGTTGAGTCGGCCAGATATAGGGCCAGAGCAGCCTGACGGTGCTGGTCAGCGTCGCCGGTTGACGGACGAAGCCCGGCGCGCCGAGAAAATTCGAAGTATTTTGACGCCGCATGGGCCCTCGCGCGCGATCGTTCGATGCAACCGAGTGGCATATAGGCGCTCCGGCGGGCGCGCGACATCCTTGCGGAACCCTTAGCCCGATTTTCGCTGTAAGTGCGGGCTGTTTGACTGCTGCGCGACTTGAAGGCGGGCAAAGCCGAGTTGGCGGATGGATCGCTGCTGAGACCGTGTGAAGCAACGGTAGGGCTCTGACCCAGGTCCAAGGCGTACTGCCGTGTCAAGACACGTCGACTGTTATCCTCAGTCAGCCCAATGTGGGTTGCGTGAACCGAATCGAGTATTCGGCCCATAATTGGCGAAATCGCAGTTGAAAAAAGCTGGGAACAACTTGTGTCACGATATCGAGTGCGCTATATGCCAGCGCGCCTAAGTCGTCGATTGGCGGGATTTAAAGTGAAGGCCCGCCCCGGTCAGACGGCCAGAATGGCTTGAGAGTTGATCGCGTCGCCGCGGTCGCTTCAGGCGAATGATTGGAGTAAAGATAAAAATGAGCGAATCCAACAGCCACGTCGAACTCGCCGCGGAAATTGTTTCGGCTTACGTTTCGAACAATTCCGTGCCGGCCAGCGAACTGCCGACGCTGCTCAACGACGTGCATGCGGCGATCGTCCGCGTCGCCTCGGGAGCGCAACCGATTGTTGTCGAAGCTGCGAAGCCCGCCGTACCGCCGAAGAAGTCGATTACGAACGACTACATCGTCTGCCTCGAAGACGGCCGCAAGTTCAAATCGCTCAAACGCCACCTGCGCACCCAGTACAACCTTTCTCCTGAGGAATATCGGGAGAAGTGGGGTCTTGCGGCCGATTATCCGATGGTTGCACCGGCCTACGCGAAGGCGCGCTCGGCGCTGGCCAAGCAGATGGGCCTCGGTCAGCAGCGTCGACGTCGCAAGTAAGACGAGTCTGGGTTTCGGGAGGATGCGCCGATAGGGCAGTGCGCCTCGACAGGCGAAGCGTCTTCCGGCGACTTAACGCGCGCCCGTGCTGGCGACGACCGCAGCATTCGCTCCGGCCCGACGCAGCGGGCGCGGGCCTTCGCCGGAGCCGATACGCCGAGGCGACGCGCCGGCCGGGAGCGCTTCTATTTCGTTCCGAACATCCGATCGCCGGCATCGCCCAGTCCTGGGACGATATATCCGTGATCGTTGAGCTTTTCATCGATCGCAGCGGTCCAGATCTCGACGTCCGGATGCGCTTTCGTCAGCCGCTCCACGCCTTCCGGCGCCGCGAGCAGACACACGAATCGCATGTCTCTCACGCCGCGCCGTTTGAGACGGTCGAGCGCCGCGATGGCCGAATTGCCGGTCGCCAGCATCGGGTCCATCACGATGACCAACCGCTCGGCGACGTCTGCGGGCGCCTTGAAGTAATACTCGACCGCCTCGAGCGTCTGCGGGTCGCGATAGAGCCCGATGTGCGCGACGCGCGCGCTCGGCACCAGGTTCAGCATGCCGTCGAGAAATCCGGTTCCGGCGCGCAGGATCGGCGCGAAGACCAGTTTCTTGCCGGCGATGGTCGGCTGCATGGTCTTGGCGAGCGGCGTCTCGACCTCGATCAGTTCGATCGGCAGGTCGCGGGTCACCTCATAGGCCAGGAGCATGCCGATCTCGTTGAGCAACTGGCGGAACCCCTTGGTCGAAACGGTCTTGTCGCGCATCAGCGTCAGCTTGTGCTGGACGAGGGGATGGCTGACGACGTGGACGTTCGACATGGGAAAGCTCCTGACCTTCAAGCGCGGCAATTCTAGACCGATCGGGGGCGGATCGCGCAGGCGAATCGGGCAACGCCGGTCCCGTCCCCAGCTTTTGTGCGGACGCCGCACCGGGCCACGAAGGGCGCCGCGGTATTGACGGAGGCCGGGCGACGATGTCAGGTGCCGGGCAAATGGCCTCATCGATGTCGCGTCCGATCAGCCGCCGCTTGTCCCTGCCGAACGTCTTGACCTATGCGCGAGTCGTCGCGGTTCCGGTCGTCGCGGGCCTGCTGTTCTGGCCGCGCGAGCCGTGGGCGCGGTGGACCGCGCTTGCGATCTTCATCGCCGCCGCCGTCACGGATTTTTTCGACGGCTACCTCGCCCGGGCCTGGGCGCAGCAATCGTCGCTGGGGCGGATGCTGGACCCGATCGCCGACAAACTGCTCGTGTCCGCCGCGATCCTGATGCTGGCGGCCGACCAGACGATCTCGGGCGTGACGCTTTGGGCGGCCATCGTCATCCTCTGCCGCGAGATCCTCGTCTCGGGCTTGCGCGAGTATCTGGCCGAGCTTCGCGTGCCGGTGCCGGTGACCAGAGTCGCCAAATGGAAGACCACGGCGCAGCTCGTCGCTCTCGGATTCCTGATCGCGGGACCGGCTGGCGAGGCGGTGCTTCCTGGCTCGACCACCATCGGCGTCGTGCTGCTGTGGATCGCCGCGATCCTCACGCTATACACCGGCTGGGACTATATGAAGGCGAGCTACGACCATGTCAGCGACGAGTGAGGCGGCATGAAGCTGATCTATTTCGCCTGGGTGCGCGAGCGCATCGGCAAGACCGATGAAGAGCTCGATCTCCCGCCGGAGGTCGCGACTGTGGCGGACGTCATTGCCTGGCTTTCTGGCCGCGGCGAGGGTTACGCCTACGCCTTCGAGAAGCCCAAGATCGTGCGGGCGGCGCTCGACCGCGTCCACGCCCGTCCCGACTCGGCGATCGCGGGCGCCAAGGAGATCGCCTTCTTTCCGCCGATGACAGGCGGCTGAGGCCCGTGGCGACGATCCGGGTCCAGCGCGAGGCGTTCGACGCCGGGCTCGAGGCGGAAGCGCTCGCGGCCGGCCGCCGGGATGTCGGCGCGGTCGTGAGTTTCGTCGGCTACTGTCGAGATGAGGGGGGTAGGCTCGCCGCGCTCGAACTCGAGCACTATCCCGGCATGGCTGAGGCGGAAATGGCCCGGGTGGCAACTGAGGCCGAAGCGCGGTGGCCGCTCCTCGGCGTGACGGCGATCCATCGCACCGGAAGGATCGAGCCCGGCGAACCCATCGTCCTGGTCGCGGTCGCCTCGGCCCACCGAGGCGAAGCCTTTGCGGCGGCGGAAATGCTCATGGACTATCTCAAGACCCGCGCCCCGTTCTGGAAGCGCGCGATCGGCACAGATGGAGCGGTCGAAGGCTGGGTCGAGGCCAAGGGCATGGACGACGCATCGGCGGCGCGCTGGGGCGCCGCCGAACGCTCAAAGCCTCTCTAACGGCGAAGAACGACCGCGTGGTAGATCCAGACCACGACGACCGCGCCGATGACCGAGACGATGATGCTCCAGATGTTGATCCCGGTCACTCCGCTGAAGCCGAGCGCGCTGACGATGATGCCGCCGATGACCGCGCCGACAATCCCGAGCGCGATGTTCATGAACACGCCCGATCCGGGCTTGTTGACGAAGAACCCTGCGAGCCAACCTGCGATCAGCCCCAGAATGATCCAGCTGATGACGCCCATGTCCAAGCCTCCTATTGCGGGCCCGGCCTCCGGTCCGCCCCCTGATGCGGCTCCCTCCCGGATCGAGCCCGGAGATTGTTGCGGGATGGACGCGGAAAACGCAAGCCGGTAGTCTGGCCCCGTTTCTTCTCGGAAGCGCCCGCCGACAGTCAGGCGGGGGGTCCGCCGCAACGCGCGTTCGATGACCTATAGGAGGGAGCGATGGGATTGTTTGACGACGCCTTGAAGAACTCGGTTCCCGGCGGCAATCTCGCCACGCCGATCGCGGTCGCCGTGGGCGCCCTGATCCTCGGCAAGCTGTTCAGCGGCGGCTCCTCGCCCGCTCCGGCTCCCTCGGCGCCGGTCCCGACGCCTGTTCCGACCAACGTCCCGAACTCCAGCGTCATCGGCGGTCTTGGCGATCTCATTGGCAGGCTGACCGCCGGCGGCGCGGGCCAGCATGTCAATAGCTGGGTCGGCCCGGGCCAGAACCAGCCGATCGAGCCCGGCCAGCTTGGCGGCGCCCTCGGGGGCGGCGTGCTCGACGAACTCTCCAAGCGCACCGGCATGAGCCAGCAGGAACTCTTGAACCAGCTCGCGACCGTTCTGCCGCAGGTGATCAACAGCCTGACGCCGAAAGGGCGGGCGCCGACGCTCGCCGATCTCGACGAGAAGTAAGCGGCCGCTCGGGGAGCCGGGCCGCACCGCCCTTCCGGGTCCCGTTTTGAGCATTCTCAAGGGCTTGCGCCTCATTTCGGTTCCGGCGCAACGCCCGCGCAGGCTGTCCCATCGCGCAAATCCCGAGTATTCGTGGAGCGCCTCCGGCGCCGGGAGGGGCCGCCGCGGGCCAACAGTTTGGCAGGACGTTCCGGCTCGAGCGGCGAGTCCTTCGAGACGCCCGGGTCGCGGGCAGTTCGGAACGAGGACGTCGAAGCAGCGAATCGCCGGCGGGCCCCCGCCAACGGCTCCGGCTTTGTGGTTTTTCGGACAGTTGCGCCGATTTATGGTTCCGACCGTAACTGCCAAAAGCCGGACTGGATAGCCCGGGACTTCGGCTGGAACGTCCCTGGGAACGCCCGCGTCGCGGGCTTCCCAGAACGAGGGGCGCCGTGCCGGAAGACCCCTGGCGGGCCTCCGCCAATCCGGCTCCGGTTTTGAGACTTTTCAGACGCTTGCGCCCCTGTTCGGTTCCGGCGGCGACCGCCGATGCCTTCCGACGATGACGCAGGACCCGAGGGCGCCTCGAGCGATGCGTCAGTTGAACGTGGGGATCGCCAGCGGAGCAACGCGACGCGACGGGCGGGACATGGGCGCAACCAGAGGGCATGGCGGCTTATTTCTGTTCGACAGGACCACAATACCAAATATTCTGATTATCAGAAAGACAATGTCGACGCCGCTCGATCGATTGGCGCAAATCCCGATTGGACGAGGATCGAGGGACCAAAATCGCCCGCCCCCCTCCTGCAATGCGCGCCCTCTCCGAGAGTCGAACGAATGCCGACGCTGTGGAGTGAGGCGGCAGGCGCCGCAAGCGGGACGGGACGCTGGCGGCACGCGCGCCCCGAGGGTCACAGCTTCGACCGGCGCCACTCATTCCTCGGAAGAGGACGCGTTCGCCTGGCCGACGACCATGCCGCCCAGGGCTTCCCGCAGCGCAGCGACATTCCCGGCTCCGTTCAATTGCTCAAATTCTCGCTGGGCCTCGCGCCAAAGGGGGGCGGCTTGGTCGTGAAGACGACGACCCGCATCGGTGAGCTCGATGATCCGGCTCCGGCCGTCGCTGGGCGAACGGTAGATTTTGACCAAGCCGTCCCGCTCCAGGAACCCAGCCATTTTGCCCATCGCCGTCCGCTCGATATCGAGCCGTTCGGCAAGGGCGTTGATGGTGGCGCTCCCCAGCTCGTTCAGGTCCGCCAAGGTGAGGAACTGCGTGATCCGCAGACCCGCCGGCTCGAGGTGGGCGTCGTAGAAACGAGAGATCTGCCGGTTCGCCCTCCTCATGGCGAAGCAGTTGCATTGGTCGATCCCAAGAGCTTGATAAATCGGCGACATCTCCCTGCCTCGAATCGCCGCGACCGGGCGCGCTCCGAGCGATCGGAACGCGCAGCACGCCCTTTCCGGCGCCTAAAGTCCCGGCGGCGGAACGATGTAGCCAGGCGTCTCGTCCGCCAGCGTGCTCTTCAGCGCCACTGTTCCTTTGTCCGCCATGACCTCGCTCTTGCCGGCGACGAGAGCGTCATAAGTCTGACGCGCCACGTCCTCTGCGCTCGTCTTCGGCACGTCAATGCCCCGGGTCAGATCGGTGTCCACGTACCCGACATGCAAGCCGAGAACCTGGATGCCGCGGTCCCGCAGATAAAAGCGAAGCTGGTTCGTGTAGCTCCACGCCGCCGCCTTGGATGCGGCGTAAGGCGTCAAGTTTGGGCGTGGGATCCACACGATGTCGGAGAGCACGTTGATGATAGCGGCATGCGGTTTGGCCGACAGAATCTGCTCGAACGCCTGCGTGACGCGCACCACGCCATAATAGTTGGTATCAAATATTCGGTTCGATTGGGCCTCGACGTCGGCCGCCAGCGGCCCGTCGATCAGAGCGGCGACGCCTGCATTGTTGACCAGCAGAGTCGTATCCGCCGCGGCGCCGGCGGCGGCGGCGATCGACGCCGCGTCCGTAACGTCGATCGTGACCGGAACGACGCCGGGTTCGTCAAATCCGCTCGTGTTGCGCATGCCCGCGTAAACCTTTGTCGCTCCTCCTCGACGAGCCTCGCGCGCAAAGGCCAGTCCCAGTCCGCGATTGGCCCCGGTGATGAAGACGACGGCGTTGCTCACATCCATGGCAAGCTCCTTTCCGAATTGTGGGTCAAAGACGTCCCGCACGCGCGCTCGGCCCGTGCGCTCGATTCAAAGAAAGAGGCTTTGCGGGAAGTGCTTCGAAAGCGCCTCCCGGAGATGGGCGGCGAGAGACAGCACAGCGCCGAGCGGACTCATCCGCACGCTCACTCGGGTCGCCGATGCATCAGGGTTGCGGTCGACGACGACGACCGCACTCAGATTTTCCCCGCTCGTCAGAACAGCCTCGTACTCGAGAAAAAGCCTCGAACCGACAGTCTGAAGAAACGTCGGCGTCTGCGCGGCGTAGAAAGTCCCGACAGCGTCGACGGCGAGCCGAATCCTGTCGCGTCCGATGACGGGTCCCCGCAAGACCGAGCTCACGAGCTCCGCATCCTCGGTCAGGTCGTCCAGGAATGGATGGCGTTCATTTTGGGCGTTCGGCATCGTGCGATCCCCTGTCTGTTCGAGCGAATGCTCAAGAAAAAACAGCTCGATTGTGAGCGATGAATTGCTCGACGGTGAGCGCCGGCGTTCCGGTAATCGTCTCGACGACGTCGTTTGCGCCCGAGAAGACGCCGTCGCGGTAGTTCTGGGCGACCTCGACAAGATGCTGCGTCAGGAACGGCGGAAACTTGTAGAGAGTTTCCATCTTGTTCCGAAAGGCGTCGATCGACGTCGGTTCGTACGTGATCTTCACGCCCAGGACATCGCTCATGACAGCCGCAATCTCGGCGTAACTCATTTCCACAGGGCCAGTGAGCGTGTACGTCTTGCCCTCGTGGCCCTCCGGGTTGGCCAGAATATGCGCGACGACCCGCCCCTGGTCGTCACTGGCGATGGGCGCGTGGCGCCCGTCGGCGAAGGGGAATTCGATCTTTTTCTTGGCCCAGATCTCCTTCGAAAAATGCGGATAGACGAGCCAGTCGGCAAAGAAAGTGGGACGGAGATGCGTCGTTGGAACCCCTGCCCAATCGAACACCCGCTCGGAGACCCAATGGTCTCGGGCGGCGTGGCTCGCCAACTCTCGCCGCGCTGAAATCTGCGACATGTTCACGATCGCCTTGACGCCGGCTTACCTTGCCGCCTGGGCGAAATAGACGGCCGCCGAGAGGATCCCGGGCGCGATCGGATAAAGGAAATAGGTCGAGCGAACGCCCTCCATCGCCGCGCGGATGGCGTCGATATCGGTGAAATCTCCGATGGCGACTTCGACGCCGCGCCGCCTGAGCGCCGCAGCCCGGTCGTCGTCCGAGCGCAGGTAAACTCGCACGCGCTGACCCATCTCGAGCAGTTCCGTGACGGCGGCGCCACCGGTCCGTCCGGTCGCTCCGCTGACGAGGGCGATCGCATTGCTCACTGCTTGGCTCCTTTCCGAGGGCGTGGCTTCTGTCGGACAGATAAGAGCATATGCTCTTTTAGTCAAGAGCCCGATCGTCTCTGCGCGGGAGGATCGCCAGGCCGACCGGTCGCTGGCCCGTATCGCGGAGGCGGACGGCTGTTCGCGGGCTCGGGGTCGCTCCTGACCCGCCCCCGCCACCACCCTTCCGATGGTCCCCTCCCCCCGCGCTGACGCGCAGGGGAGGAACGGCGTCGACGCCCGTCCTCGCCTATGTCGCGGTGGTGACACGGGGCGAGGGATCATGCGACTCCCGGACTTCGATCCGTTGGATGGCGATGGCAGCCTGCGCTATCGGTCGAACGAGTTGGCGGTGACGATAGAAGCCGAAGTGTCAGGGCCGATTTTGTCGGCGTTCAGGGTCATGACGCCGTGCGCCGGGTGGACCGCTTTTGACGGTCATGCCGCGGAGCCCTGGCCCGACGGCAAGGCGGAATCCTGGCAGGAAACGATTCGATCGTCATCGCCGATCCGGCGCCAGCGGCTGAATGTCGATCGCCTAGAGGTCTGGCGGGAAGCCGGCCCGATGTCGATTCTCGGGCGCCGTTGAACAGGCGGGACGAACGCCCGCGAGGCGCAGCGGTCGAGATCACGCCGCGCCCGGGTCCGGGCCGCCGTCGCGACCGGCAGCCGCGCTCCCCTATTCCGCCGCGCTACGGCGCGCGCCGGCGGCGATTTCGAGCGCGTGGAAGAGATCCTCGATCAGGTCGTCCGGGTCTTCCAGTCCGACCGACAGCCGCAAGAGGCCCGGGCCGATGCCGAGCGCCGCCCGCTGCTCGGGCTTCAGGCGCTGGTGGGTCGTCGTCTCGGGATGGGTGATCAGGCTCTTGGCGTCGCCGAGGTTGTTCGAGATGCCGATGATCGAGAGCGCATTGGCCATCCGGAACGCCGCCGCCTTGCCTCCGGCGACCTCGAAAGCGAGCATGGTGCCGCCGCTGCTCATCTGGCGGCGGGCGAGCTCGGCTTGCGGATGGTCGGCGCGGCCGGGGTAAAGCGTGCGCAGGACCGAGGGATGGCCCGCGAGCGCGTCGGCGATCCGCGCCGCCGCCGCCGCCTGCGCCGCGACGCGGATCGGCAGGGTCTCCAGCGATTTCAGGAGGGTCCAGGCGTTGAACGGCGACAGGCTCGGTCCGGTCTGGCGCAGGAAGTTATGGATGTGGTCGGCGATGAATTTCTCGCCGGCGAGGATGATCCCGCCGAGCACCCGGCCCTGGCCGTCGATGTGCTTGGTGGCCGAATAGACCACGCAGTCGGCGCCGAGCTTCAACGGATGCTGGTGGAGCGGCGTGGCGAAGACGTTGTCCACCACCAGCGTCGCGCCGGCGGCGTGCACGATGTCGGCGACGCCGGCGATGTCGATGATCTCGAGCGTCGGGTTGGTCGGCGATTCGAGGAAGGCGGTCCTGGTGTTCGGCCGCACCGCGGCCCGCCACTGGTCGAGGTCGGTTCCCTCGACCAGCGTGGATTCGACGCCGAAGCGCGGCAGCAAGTCCTCGACCACGTAAAGACACGAGCCGAACAGGGCGCGCGCGGCGACCACATGGTCGCCCGCCTTGACCTGGCCCATCAGCGCCGCTGTCACCGCCGCCATGCCGCTGGCGGTGGCGCGCGCCGCCTCGGCGCCTTCGATGAGCGCCATCCGGTGCTCGAACATGGCGACGGTCGGGTTGGAGAAGCGCGAATAGATGAAGCCGGGCTCGTCGCCCTTGAACCGCGCCTCGGCCGTCTCCATCGTGTCGTAAAGGTAGCCCTGGGTGAGGAAGAGGGCCTCCGAGGTCTCGTCGAATCTCGAACGCAGCGTGCCGCCGTGTACCAGCTGGGTGGCGGGTCTGAGGCTTTTGGGATCGCGAGATTTGCGCGGACTCGTCATTGTTCCTGTCCTCTCCGGGCGGTTGGCGCCCACGGGCTTGAGAGACGAGGCGGTTTGAGGCGAGCCCCGATCTTTTAGCCCTTTGTTTAACGTGGCGGCAAGCCGACCGGCTCAAATGACCACGGGATAAGCCAATCCTTAGCGCCGGGACGCCGCGCGGTCAACGAAATGCTGCGGCGGCGGAGGGTCGCGTTGGCGATGACGGTTCCCCCTTCTCTGCGAAGCGGGGGAGGTGTCCGAAGGGCGGATGGAGTGCGGAAAGCAGGTAGGGTCCGGCGACGGTTGGCCATGACGGTTGCGCAATCCGACTTTCGCCGAAGCTGTGGGCCACACCCCATCCGGCCTTCGGCCACCTTCCCCAGCGTGCTAGGGAAGGGGTCCGCGCGCGCTTCGCACGACGTCAGACGTAGAAGGCCGAAACCTTGAGTTGCCGGATCAGGCGGCGATTGAACTGCCGCTTGGTTTCGGCGACCGTTTCAGGCGGATAGTCGAAGATCCCCCGGCCGGACTTGACGCCGAGCCTGCCCTCCTTCACCGCGGCGCGCAGGATGGGGTTCGCCTCCTTCGAATTATCCATGTCTTTCAGGAGGTTGTCGCCTACGATGCGCCAGATGTCGAGACCGCCGAAGTCGGCCACCTCGAGTTGGCCGGTCGTGGCATAGCGAAAGGCGGGGCCGAATTTGAGGGCCTTGTCGATGTCGGCGGGTTCGGCGACGCCGCGCTCGAGCAACGAAAACGCCTCCCGGGCGACGCCCTGCCCAAGGCGGTTGGCGACGAGGCCAGGGACGTCCTTGAGGACCTTGATCGTCTGCTTGCCGATCCGCCAATAGAGTTCGGCGACCTCGTCGTAGACCGCCTCGGAGGTGTTGCCGAAATGCGAGAGTTCGACGAGGGGGATCAGATGGCCGGGGTTGAACCAATGGCAGACCATAAACTGGGCCTTACGGGACGGCGGCAGCGCTTCGGCCATCGCGTCCAGCGCGAGACTGGAGGTGTTGGAGGCAAGCAGCGCCTCCGGGCGCATCAGGCCGTCGAGGCGGCGCAAGAGGTCGTGTTTCAAGGAAAGCTGCTCGGGGGCCGCCTCGAGCACGTAATCTCGGTCGGCGACCGCGAAGGCGAGATCGGTAGTGGTTTGGATCCGCGAGAGGGTCGGCTCGACGCGGTCGGCCGGAACGAAGTCCTCCTCGACCATCGTCTGCAACGCGTCGGCGATCTCGGCGACGGCGCGCGTCAGCGGTTCCTCGGCGACGTCGTAGAGACGCACGTCGAAGGCGTTGAGCGCGAAGGCGAGGGCGATGCTGTGACCCATCGTCCCGGCGCCGATGACGGCGACAGTCTCGATCATTGGACGTTTCCTCTCCGTAATAGAATCGAGCGCGCCTCAGCGGGGCTCGCCGGTTCATTGTTGGCTTCCCGGATCAGCCGGATGGCGACCGGCTGAAGACGATGTCCCTGAGCCTATCCCACTTTGCCCGGTTTCGCAGGCTGTCGCCCTGAGGCCGATCGTCGCCTCACCCGATCACACCCGCTTCGAAAGCGCGTGACAGCCCCCGGCCCCTGCGGCGCTTTGGAAGGTTCGCGCCAGGTCCGCGTCGAACAATCTACACCTTCCGCTGCTGATGGATTCCTTACGGACCGCAGACGCTTCCCGTATCGATTTTTTATGCGCATGGGGCGCATGCGTTACCCGGTCCTGGCCTCGCAACGACCCGACGGCAGGACGCGTTGGGGATGCGCCATGAATTTGATTTCGATTGTGTTCTGGGCGCTCGTGCTCGTCACTGCGCTTGTGGCGCTGCGATGGGGCGCAATGATCGGCCTCATCGCCTTCGTCTTCGCCTTGTTGATTGGCGCGGTCGCCGTTTCTCGTCTCGCGCCGCCGAAGAGCGGGGCGAACGCGGATCGCCATGTCGTGTTCGAGACTCATATTGCCGATGAAGCGGAATTCGTACGTGTCCCGAGGTTCGGGGCGCTGCCAGCGTCATCGCCCGAGTCTCCGTAACCTCTTTTGGTCTCCCGGGCGAAGGGAGCGCGCTCAGCGCCCCCGCTCCGCCCGCCAGCGCGCCGGCGTCGCTCCCGACCAGGCCTTGAAGGCGCGGGTGAAGGCGCTCGGGTCGGCGAAGCCGAGGCGGGCGGCGGTCTCGGCGATCGACTGGCCTTTGAGCAGCAGGCGCTGCGCCGCCTCGCATTTGGCCTCGTCGGCGAGGCCGGTGTAGGTGAGCCCGCGCGCCTCGAGCCGATGAACGAAGGTCCGTAAGCTTAAGGACAGCGCGCGGCAGACGCTGTCGCGGGAGAGCGTTCCGGCGGCGAGCTGGGTCCGGATCACGGAGCGCGCCGTCGACAGGAAATCGCCCTGGGCGCTGGCGGTGGCTTCCTGCAGAAGCGGCGTGAGGATGCCAGCCACGTGAGGATCGCGGTCATGCACAGGCTGATCGAGGACGCCTGCGTCAAAGACGAGGCAACCGGCCTTGGAGCCGAATTCGACCGCCGCTCCGAAAAATCTCGTGAAGGGCGTTTTGTCGCGAGGCGGCTCGCGGGTCAGGCGGACCGCGTCGGGACGCCATGCCGGCCCGCAGAGCCGGCGCATCAGGTTGAACGCGATCGCGATCGCGCCGTCGACGATCTGATCGGCGCCTTCGACGCCGGGCGCGGTGACCGCATAGCCGAACGAGGCGACGCCGCGGCGCACGTCGAGATAGGTCGCGCCGCCGGTGTCGCTCGTCCGCAACGTCGCCGTGATGACCTCGAGCCCCTCGCGCACCGTCGGCGAATGAATCGAGACGAGCCCGGTGAGGCCCATGCCGGTTGGGCGAGTTTTCATGCCCACCCGAAGGCCGAAACTTTCGCAGCCCGTCGCCTTGATGGCCTGGGTCACCAGCCGTCCCAGCGCCGCAAAGGGAATGACGGCGTCGAGGTTGGAAAAGAGCTTCGGGTCGATGCCCGCTTGCCGAAGCACCCGGTCCGGGTCCGCGCCGAGCTCCGCGAGGGTCGGGGGAATCGCGGCGACGTTCCTGACCGTGATGGTCGGGACGCGCAGCCCGGGTCGAGCAAGAGAATCCAACGCCTGTCCGCCGTCCTCGGCCGCCAATTCCGGGCGCGCCGCCATTGATCTCTCATGGATCTCGTTTCGCCCATTTGGTCAATTTTTGGCCCGCAAAGTCAATGACTGCCGGCGCATAGGCCGATAGATTGCCGCGCACGCATGGGGACGTCTGCGGGCGAGAAGGATTCCCTTGTTTGCGCAAGGGCGTCTAGCTGCGTTCGGCGTCGCGTCCAGACGGATGTTTGCGGCGAAACGCCGGCGTCTTGAAGCCGGTCCCGCATGCGATTCGAGGGTACGGTGGGTTTGAGCACAGTGGACGCCGAGACAGGCCCGATAGCCGCCGCGTCGGCGCTCGAGATCCTGACCGGCGCCGCATTCGTCGTCGATCCGTCGCTGCTCTCCCGCCTGCTGTTCGGCCAGGGACTCGATGACACGGGGACGATAGTTGGCCGCACGGCCGGCCTGGTGTTGGCCTTTCTCGCCATCGGATGCTGGCCACGGCTGACGACGGGCGGGCGGTCCACCGCGGCGCTCGAGGCGCTGTTGCTCCTGAACGGGCTCGTCTCGGTCTACCTCATTTATCTCAACGTCACAGGACTGGCGTACGGCCCGCTGCTCTGGCCGGCGGTCCTGGCGCACAGTGTGAATACGGTCTTGCTTGCGAGAGCATGGGTGAGAAAGCGCGGCTTCGCCGTGCGCGGCGCGAAGGGTTGAGGCGACTCGAGGAGGGCGACATGGGTGAGCCGACCAACAGCGGTTCGCAAACGGAACAGGCCGCGGATCGCGCGGATATGCGAGGTCCTTCCCGGCGCAGAATCCTAAACATCATGAAGCACATTGGCGCCGGGGTCGGCGCCGCCGTCGTTCTGGGCAGGGACACGATCGTCGCTTTCGCCCAGCAGGTCACCGGCGTCCTGGGATCGCCGAGCGCAACGACGACAATCCCCGGAAACCAGCTCCCGCCGCCGCCACCCGAGTTCGGCGGCGTCATCAAAGAGACTGCCAAGGATTCGACGGCCTGGTGGCCGCCGAGAATCGTGCCGCCCGCGGGCGCGCCCAACGTTCTCCTGATCATGACCGACGACCAGGGCTACGGCGTCAGCGGCACGTTCGGGGGCGTGATTCCGACGCCCGCGCTGGACCGCGTCGCGAATGCCGGGCTGCGCTACACCCAGTTTCATTCGACCGCGCTCTGCTCGCCCACCCGCGCCGCGCTGATCACCGGCCGCAACCATCACGAAGTGGGCTTCGGCGTGATTTCCGAGCTGTCGACGGGGTTCCCCGGCTATGACTCCTACATCGGGCCGGAGCACGCGACCATCGGCACGATCCTCAGAGACAACGGATACTCCACGTCCTGGTTCGGCAAGAACCACAACACCCCGGCCTTTCAGTACAGCGCCGCCGGTCCTTTTGATCAATGGCCCTCGGGGATGGGCTTCGAATACTTCTACGGCTTCATGGGCGGCGAAAGCGATCAATGGACGCCATACCTGTTCCGCGATCACACCCAGATTTTCCCGTGGCTCGACAAGACCGACTACAACCTCACCACGGATATGGCAGATGAAGCGATCGATTACCTGAAGAAGCTTGACGCTGTGGCGCCGACAAAGCCGTTCTTTCTCTATTACGTTCCCGGCGGAAGCCACTCGCCGCACCAGCCGAAGGAGGAGTGGGTCGAGAAGTTCAGGGGCAAGTTCGACATGGGCTGGAACGCCATGCGCGACGAAATCTTCGCCAACCAGAAGCGGCTCGGCGTCATCCCGGCGAACGCGCAACTGACCCCATGGCCCGACGAGCTGCCGAAATGGGACACGCTGCCGGCGGACGAGAAGAAGCTTTTCACTCGCCAAGCCGAGGTATTCGCCGGCTACACGGCCTATACCGACCATGAGATCGGGCGGGTCATTCAGCAGGTCGAGGACATGGGCAAGCTCGACAACACGCTGATCATCTATATCTGCGGCGACAACGGCACGAGCCCCGAAGGCACGCTGCTCGGGACGCCGAACCAGATGACCGCCTATAACGGCATCCTCGACGTGCCCGTAGGCGCGCAACTCGAATATTATGACGCCTGGGGCTCGCCGGCGACCTATCCGCACATGGCGGTCGCATGGTCCTGGGCGTTCGACACGCCGTTCAAATGGACGAAACAGGTCGCCTCGCATTTCGGCGGCACGCGGCAGGGCCTCGCGATCTCATGGCCGGCCCGCATCAAGGACGTCGGCGGCATCCGCAGCCAGTTCCATCACATCATCGACATCGTGCCGACCATCCTCGATGCGGCGGGCCTCAAGCAGCCGGACATCGTGAACGGCATTCCGCAGAAGCCGATCGAGGGGGTCAGCATGACCTACACCTTCGACAAGGCGAACGCCGGCGCTCCAACGATCCACACCACTCAGTATTTCGAGATGGTCGCCAACCGCGGGATTTATCATGACGGCTGGTACGCCAACACGACGCCGCCGGTGCCGCCGTGGGTGCTTAACGCGCCAATGCCGGATGTCAACGATTATAAATGGGAACTATACAATCTCGCCGAGGACTACTCGCAATACAATGACCTCGCCGCGCAGATGCCGGAGAAGCTCAAGGACATGCAGGCGCTGTTCGTGCAGGAGGCGCAAAAGTACCACGTCTTTCCGCTCGACAATTCGGCGTTTCAGCGCGCCATCGCGCCGCGTCCGAGCGCGACCGCCGGGCAGACCGTGTTCACCTACTCGGGCGTTCTCGCGGGCATTCCTCTCAGCGACGCGCCGAGCATTCTCAACCGATCGTACACAATCACAGCGGAGGTCGAAGTCCCGGAGGGCGGCGGCGAAGGGATGATCGTCACGGCAGGCGGGCGCTTTGGCGGATTCGGGCTCTACCTGCTTAAAGGCCGGCCGGTGTTCACCTACAACTTGCTCCTGCTGCTGCTGCCCCGCTGGGCAGGCGAAAAGCCGCTGACCGCGGGCAAACACACGATTGTCTTCGACTTCAAATACGATGGCCCCGGCGTCGCCAAGGGCGGGACCGGCGTCTTGAAGGTCGATGGCGACGAAGCCGCCTCGCTGACATTGCCGAAGACGATCCCGTTCCTGCTGCCCCCCGATGAGACTTTCGACGTCGGGGTCGACCTGCGCACCGGCGTGAACGACCAGGACTACCAGCCGCCGTTCCGATTCAACGGCACGATCCACAAGGTCACTTTCGAACTCGGCAGAGTGCAATTGACGATGGATGAGCACATCAGGTTCGCCGAGGCGAATGCGATCGCGCGCGACTAGGGCAACCCCGTCATTGCGAGGAGCGAAGCGACGAAGCAATCCATGCCGAAAGGCAGCGGCGGTCGCCTTGGATGGCTTCGTTCACGCTCGCAATAACGATCCTACGCGTCGTTCCACAAAATGCATCGACGACCGAACAGGAATCAGGAGGGCATGATGAGGACATCAATCGGCGCGGCCGTGTTTGTTTCGGCGTGGTTTGCGGCGGGCGGCGCAATGGCGCAGGGGATGCTGCTGGACTTTGCCGCCGACAAGGTGATCAAGAAGTTCACGACGTCGACCTGCGACGAACTGAAGGCGATGAAGGGCGAGCCGCCGTCCGAGAAGGAGAAGATGGCGATCGACTTCCTCCGCAACGATGCGCAGGCGCGCAAGACCTTCATCGACAAGATCGCGCCGGCGGTCATGAACAAGATGTTCGAATGCGGCATGATCCCGTGACCAGGGGGCTTTCGAGGGCCGCCGCTGCGGTTGGCGGGCGCCGCCCGCGCCGCCCTGACGCAAGCCTCCGCAGCGAACCATAGCTCCATGGCTCCGAAATCCGCATATCACCTTCTGGCGAAGCCCGCGGGCGCAGCGTGCAACCTCGGCTGCCAGTACTGCTTCTTCCTGTCGAAGGAAAACCTCTATCCGGCGCGCGAGAGCCCGCTGATGCCCGACGACATTCTCGATACGTACATCAGGCAACTGATGGAATCCTCGTTCGGGCCGCAGGTCGAAGTGGCGTGGCAGGGCGGCGAGCCGATGCTGCGCGGGATCGACTTCTTCCGCCGCTCGGTCGCGCTCGCCGAAAAATATCGCCCGCCGGGCATGCACGTGCTGCACACGATCCAGACCAACGGCGCGCTGATCGACGACGAATGGGCAAAATTCTTCAAGCAGCACAACTATCTCGTCGGCGTCAGCATCGACGGGCCGCGCGCCCTGCACGACGCCTACCGCGTGACCAAGGGCGGCGAGGGAAGCTTCGACGACGTGGTTCGCGGCTGGAAAATCCTGCAAAAGCACAAGGTCGACGCCAACATCCTGTGCACCATCCACGCCGCCAACGCCGATCATCCCCTGGAAGTCTACCGCTTCTTCCGCGACGAGCTCGGGGCCAACTACATCCAGCTCATCCCGATCGTCGAACGGGTGACGCCTGAGACGATCGCGCTCGCCAACCGCGGCTGGGGCGGGCTCAAGGGCTCGGATC
Organism: uncultured Alphaproteobacteria bacterium; assembly: GCA_963822215.1. Taxonomy (GTDB): domain Bacteria; phylum Pseudomonadota; class Alphaproteobacteria; order Rhizobiales; family Beijerinckiaceae; genus Roseiarcus. Next base: position 463,577 of record CAWGGX010000008.1, on the reverse strand, counting down.
GGCCACTCTACACCCAGACGGGAAACCTGGTCACCGACCGGTCGGTGAAGGCGGAAAAATTCGGTAACTTCCTGATCGCGATTTTCGACGAATGGGTGAAGCGGGACGTGGGCCAGGTGTTCGTCGTCACCTTCGACGTGGCGCTCGGCAGCTGGCTCGGCCAGCACAATGCCTGCATCGTCTCGCCGACCTGTGGCCAATCGCTGGTGATGGAGCACAACGGCGACGTCTATTCCTGCGACCATTTCGTCGAGCCGAACCATCTTCTCGGCAATGTGCGCAAGACGCCGCTCGGTGATCTCGTGCTGACCGAGAAGCAGCGCCGGTTCGGCGACGCGAAATACGACACGCTGCCAAAATACTGCCGGGAGTGCCCGGTTCTGTTCGCCTGCTACGGCGAATGCCCGCGCAACCGGTTCATCACAACGCCGACGGGCGAGGACGGGCTCAACTATCTCTGCGAGGGATACAAGGCCTTCTTTCAGCACATCGACGAGCCGATGCGGACCATGGCAGACCTCGTGCGCAAGGGACGCTACGCCGACGAGATCATGGGCTTGCCATCGTCGGGCGACGTGGTCGCCCGGCCGTTGGGCGGCGGGCGCCATGGGCAATGAGGTGAAGACAAGCAAGAACACGGCGCGGCGATGGCCGACGCCGTCCCAAATGCGATGGGTTGGAGGACGTCATGAGCAAGATGAATAGACGGCAATTGTTCCTCTCGTCGGCTAAAGGCGCGCTTGCTGCGGCGCTCGGCGCAGTCGGGCTCCGCACGGCGCACGCGCAATCGGCGACGGCGGTCGAGTTCCCCGACAGCAAGGTGCTGCCGACGCCGACTCCTCCCTTCCAAGGCTTCATCGCGCCGAACTTCGTCAACAGCCAGCCGGGTTGGCCGCCGACCGTCATGCCGCCCGAAGGCGCGCCCAACGTGCTGCTCATCCTGATCGACGACGCGGGCTTCGGCTCCAACTCGGCGTTCGGCGGCGTCGTGCCGACGCCGACCTTGGACAAGCTCGCGAGAGCCGGCCTGCGCTACACCGAGATGCACAACACGGCGCTCTGCTCGCCGACGAGGGCCGCGCTGCTCACCGGCCGGAACCATCATGGGGTCGGTTTCGGCACGGTGGCCGAAGCGGCGTCCGGTTATCCCGGCTACGACTCGATCATACGGCCCGAAACGGCGCACGGAGCGTTGGCCCTCAAGGAGAACGGCTACTCCACCGCCTGGTTCGGCAAGAACCACAATGTGCCGACCTGGGAGGCGAGTCCGCAAGGACCGTTCACCCACTGGCCGGTCGGTCAGGGCTATGACTATTTTTACGGCTTCATCGGCGGCGACACGAGTCAGTGGCAGCCGGGCAACCTCTACCGCAACACCACCCCGATCCACCCCTATAACGGCAATCCGGGCTGGAACCTGATCTCCGCGATGGCGGACGACTGCATCGAGTACATCACCACGCAGACTTCGACCGACCCGAAGCGGCCCTGGTTCATCCACTACGCGCCGGGCGCGACGCATGCGCCGCACCATCCGACGCCGGAGTGGATCGACAAGATCAGCGCGATGCATCTATTCGACGATGGCTGGAACGCCATCGCCGAGCGCATCTTCGCCAATCAAAAGAAGCTCGGCGTCGTGCCGGCGAACGCCAAGCTGCCGCCGTGGCCAGACTTCTTGCCGAAGTGGGAGACGCTGACCGCCGACCAGAAGAAGCTCTACCTTCGCCAGATCGACGTCTGGGCCGCCTATATGGCCTATGTCGACCACGAGATCGGCCGCGTCGTCGAGACGGTCGAGAAGCTCGGCCTCATCGACAACACGCTGATCCTTTGGGTCTGCGGCGACAACGGCATGAGCGCCGAGGGCTCGATGAACGGCACGCCGAACGAGGTCGCCTATTTCAACGGCTTCGCCTTTACCGTCGAGGAGATGCTGCCGCTGATCCCGGCGTGGGGGACCGATCAGACCTACCCCCACTTCGCCGTGCCCTGGGCGTTCGCGATGGATACGCCCTACCGCTGGGTCAAGCAGATCGCCTCGCACCTCGGTGGCACGCGCACCGGGATGGTGGCGAGCTGGCCCAAGCGCATCACGGACGCCGGCGGAATCCGCCATCAGTTCCACCACGTCATCGACGTCATCCCGACGATCTTCGATGCCATCGGCATCCCGCAGCCGACGATGGTCAACGGCATCGCCCAGCGTCCCTGGAACGGCGTCAGCATGGTCTATAGCTGGGACAAGGCCAACGCCGACGCGCCCTCGACCCGCACGACGCAGTATTTCGAGATCCTCGGCAATCGCGCGATCTACCACGACGGCTGGATGGCCAGCACCATTCCCGCGGTGTTTCCCTGGGAGGGCGTGAAAGGACATCCGCCGATCGACGTGCTGAACGGGTTCAAGTGGGAGCTGTTCAACCTCAAGGACGATCCGACCCAGACCAACGATCTGGCCGCTGAGGAGCCCGAGCGGCTGCGGCAGCTGCAGGAGCTCTGGATGATCGAGGCGGTGCGCAACAACGTGCTGCCTTTGAACGCCTCGCAGGTCGCAGTCCTAACCGTCGAGCGCCCCGGACCGGCCGCGGGCCGCACGCAGTTCGTCTATACCTCGCCCAATGCGTCGAACCAGTTCGCCGTCGCGCCCTCGATCCTCAACCGTTCTTACACCATCACCGCCGAAATCGAAGTTCCGCAAGGGGGCGCGAACGGCGTGCTGGTGACGCAGGGCGGACGGTTCTCCGGTTATGGCCTCTATCTCAAGGACGGCAAGCCGACCTTGACCATGAACCTACTCGACCTCGAGCGGCCGAAATGGCAGAGCCCTGACGCGCTACCGCCCGGTAAGCACACTATCGTGTTCGACTGGAAAATGGATCCGGCGGGCATGCCGGTCGGGCGCGGGGGTTCGGGCGTGCTTTCGGTGAACGGCAATCCGGTGGCGCAAAAGTCGCTGCCTCATACCCAGCCGTTCATCTGGGCCTGGGACGAGACGTTCGACGTCGGCCTCGACACCGGCACATCGGTGGACGACGCCGATTATGCGGCGCCGTTCCCGTTCACTGGCAAGCTGGAGAAGATCACCTTCGATCTCGGCGAAACGAGCATGAGGCCGGAGGCCATTAAGGCGATGATGGAGGAGCTGGCCAAGGAGCGGGATAGGTGAAGCAACATGAGCCGAGGACCTCACTCGCGCCGTGGCGTGGGCCGGGGAGCTAAGGAGAACGCCCGAAGGCGCTCACCACTCGGCGTACGACGTGTAATGAGCGGTATCGGGGACTAGCGCGGCCTGCGTCTCGGCTGCGCCGGTCGCGGGTCGCCGAGCCGCCGGCGTCAGCGCGGGTCAGGTGCGGCGAGCGGGTTTCAATTCGCGGGAGCGACGAAGTTGGGAAGGGTCAAGACAATGGTCATAAGCAAAGTTACGGTCTCAATTATACTCTCGGCGGCGCTGATGGCGTTCGCCGTTTCCGCAAACGCGGCGAGCCCGCTGGCCTTCTGCAAGGCGGACGCAGCGCGGCTGTGCCCTGGAGTTCGAGCCGGGCCAAGGACGTCTCGTTAAGTGCATGAAGGAACATAAGGACGAGGTCAGCATCGGCTGCGCCAAGGAGCTGAAGAAGCTGAAGGGCTGAAGATCGCTCGAAGGCGACTGCCCCTACGGACGTCCGTCGCCGGCGCTTCCTGCGCCGTCGACGATTTGTATCAATGGGCGATAAGCGCGTCATTCGCCGACCCAAAGGAAACGGCGGGCTCGCGGCGCGCGGCGCCGCAGAGGGAGCAAGAGGACAATGAGGGTTTCCGCAATCGCGCTGTGCGCCGCCTTGAGCGCGGCGGCGCCGGCGGCGTTCGCCCAGAACGCGCCCGCGCCGGCTTCACCGCCGCCGGCCGCTGAACCCGCCCAGCCTGCGCCGCCTGCGCCTGCGCTCGAACCGAGGGCGATCGAGATCTTGAGGGCCGCGAGCCAGAAACTCGCCTCGGCCAGGACCATGGGCTTCACCGCGGTCAGCACCTACGAGCGCGCCGCCCGCAACGGCCAGCCGCTCTACTACAGCTCGATCCACGAGGTGACGCTCGCGCGCCCCGACAAGCTCAGGGTCGTCACGCCGGGCGACGGCACGCCTGACGAATTCACTTACGACGGCAAGACCATGATGGCCTATGTGCCGTCAAAGAACGTGGTCGCCGTCGCCGGCGCGCCGCCGACGATCGACAAGCTCCTGGACCAAGCGTGGGAGAAGGCGGCGATCTATTTCCCCTTCGCCGACGTGCTCGCCTCCGACCCTTACACGGAGCTGTCGAAGACACTGAAGTCGGCGTTCTATGTCGGCCGTTCGATCGCGGTCGGCGGCGTGCCGACAGACATGATCGCGCTCGCCGGCGACGAGGTCGCGGCGGAAGTCTGGATCGGCGTCGCCGACCATCTGCCGCGCCAGATCCGCGTCGTCTACGCCAACGAGCCGGCGCACGCGCGCTATCAGACCGTGTTCTCGGACTGGCGGCTCAACATTCCGGTCTATCCGGCGATGTTCACCAATCCGAAGGCTCTGAAGGCCGAGCACATCGATTTCGCTCCGCCCGGCGACGCAGCGTCGCCGCCCGAGGTCAACCAGCCGCCGGCCGAGAATAAGCCATGAGCGCCGATCGTTCAGGAGGTCATGCGATGAAAGCCTTGGTGCTCGCGGCGACGGCCGCGCTCGCGGTTGCAGCCGCGATCGAGCCGGCCGACGCCTGGATGCGCGGCGGCGGCGGTTTTGGCGGCAGCTGGGGCCACACCGGCGGCGGCGGCCTCTACCATGAGGGCGACGCCGGAGGGTTCTCGCACGCCACCGAAGTGGGGCCGGGCGGCGTCGCGCATGAGAGCGACGCGGGCGGCTACATGCACGGGTCGGCGGCCAACGGCTACGGCGCCTATCACGGCGGCGACTATGGCGGCTATTACCACGGGACCGCGACCAACGGGTACGGCGCGTATCACACGGGGGCTTATGGAGCGTACTACCACCAGCCGGTGGTCGTGAACGGCTACGCCGGCGGCTGCTACAATTGCGGCTATGGCGGTTGGGGCGCAGCGGCCGCCGGGGCGGCGGTGGGCGCCGCTGCAATCGGCGCTGCGGCCGCGGCCTCGGCCCCGGTCGTCACGGCGCCGGTCGTGGCCACTTGGCCGGTCGGCGCGACTTACGGCTATCTGCCGGCCGGCTGCGTTTACGTCCATCGTCCGCTCCGGTCCTGGTACCAGTGCCCGTCCGGCTGGCTGGAGCCGGCCTACGGCGCGAACGGCCTCTACTACCGGGTCGTGCCCGCGCCGCTCTGAGCGAAGCCAAGTCTTTCCATGAACGGATCTCGCGCGCTTTTTAGCGCGCGAGGGCGAGCGTCGCGTACGGGTAGCGAAGCGTCAATCGGGTCCACCTGCAGCCTCGCGCGTGTTCACAGGCGGTTCACGGCGCGTGGCGTAAACCTGTCAATCGGAGCTTTGAATGAAGACCTATCTGCTGATCTCGAGTGTCGCGATGCTGGCTCTCGCCGGCGCCGCCAAAGCCGACCCCGTCGACCTGTCGGCCTATGCCGACGCCAACGGCTTTATCGACGTGCAGGCGCTGACCTGCGGCCAACTCGCCAACACCTACCAGGAAGACGCCAACGCGCTCACGACCTGGTACAGCGGCTGGTACAACGGGCTCGCCCACAAGCACTACGCCGACTTCAAGAAGGGCCGCATCGTCGAGCACCAGGTGATCGAATACTGCAAGGCGCATCCGGAGCACACGATCATTCACGCCATCGCCGTGACCCTCAAGGAGGACCGCGCCGAAGGACTGATGATGGAGAAGTGAGAGGGGCCCCATGAGAAATCTTCTTTTATCGACGGCGCTTTGCGTCGCGGCGCCTTTGTGTCTCGCGACCGTGGCGAGCGCCCAGCAGACCGTGACCTTCCTTTGCGCGGCGCCGGCAGGACACGTGTGCCAGTTCGCAGTGCAGACGGGCGGCTCTCAAGTCGCTTTCGCCTTGCCTTCGGGCGAGCGAAAGGAGGTGCCGGGAATCACTCCGCACGCCGACAAGTACTGCGTCTGCGACCCCGGCCCGGTTACGCCCGACTGCAAGGCGCCCCGCCTCGACCACTGGTGTATGGGTGCCTGGCTCGACGTCGATACCGGGCTCAATTCTGAGAATGACACGGGCAGGAAGCTTTTCGCTGCGACGCCGCCGAAGGAGGCTGTCGCGCGAGGAACAGTTCAAGCGCGGTAGCCCCTCTCGCCTTGCCGAACGACAGATCGGCAGGGCGCGACCAGGATAAGGGCCTGGAGGGCGTCGCCGTCCTCCATGGCGGGAGGCGAAAAGGTGAAGGCCGTACTTTCGCAGGAGTCCCGCGCCTTCAGTAAGTCTGGAGCAAGTTGTCGCACCACAAAAACGCGGACTTGCTCCAGGAACGCGCGCGCTCAAGAGGCGAAAATCTCGACTTTAGGCGCGGTCAGCGTATCCACAGAGGAGGTTCAGGTGAGGACATTGGGCTGTATCGTCGCGCTTGCCGCGGCAATTTTTATGACGACTTCGGCCGCTGACGCCGCGCCGTCGGCCGTGGCCAGGGCCTGCGCCAAGGATATCAAGTCGCTCTGCGCTGACGTGAAGCCCGGCGGCGGCAAGCTGAAAGCCTGCGTGACGGAGCATTATCGCGACCTTTCGGAAGACTGCCAGATCGCGATCGTCAAGGCGGCGGCGCCTGGGCGGGCTTGCAAGGCCGACATCAAAAAATTCTGCTCCGACGTCACGCCGGGCAAGAACCGCATCGCGGAATGCGTGAAGTCGCACACGGCCGACCTCAGCGATGCCTGTAAGGAGGCGCTCGCTAAGGCCGACGCGGGCAACAAGTAACTTCTCGTCTAAAACGTGCGTAAGCGTTCCCGGGCCCGAAGCGGCCCCGGGCAGGCGTTCAGACATCAAACGAAGGACATCACGCCATGAAGACCATCGCTTCGGCCCTGTTGGTTGCGGGCCTGCTCATCGGATCCGTCGCGGACGCCAACGCGGTCGTGTGCGCTCGCGGCGCCTACCACGCCGGCTGCGCCGGCCCGCACGGCGCGGCCGTGACGCACCGCGGTTATGCCGCTCCCATGGCCCGCCACTGTTATTACCGCGCCGGCGTGCGCGTCTGCCGCTGATCCGGGCGACTTGAAAAAGCGCCGGCGGTCGAGGCCAGACCTCGACCGCCGGCGCTGTTGTTTGGGGCGCTCTGCCGGTTCGAAGGCGCGCCCTTCAGGCGTTCAGAAGGCGTATCTGACGTCGAATTCCGGCCCGTGCAGATTCTCGTTGAAACGGAAGCTGCCGCCGCCGCTGTTGGCCGGGGTCTGATAGTAGACATAGACTACGCGATAGCCCAGGCTCGTCGTAATGGACTGGGTCCATTTGTATCCGATCGCCCCATAGCCCTGCGCCGTCGCGCTCCCGTGGTAGCCGCCGACATCTCCCTCGAAATCGACGAACCATTTGTCGTCGATACGGTGGCGTGCTTTCACTCCGACGATCTCGTCAACCCAATCCTTTCCTTGCGATGCGAGACGGGAATATCCGGCAAAGGGCGCCTGCAACTCGATCGAGCCGTTCACGTTGAAATAGCGCGCGCCGAGGAGTCCGTAGACGCTCCAATCGGGATTTGCAGTCGGGATCCGCACGCCGCCGTAGGCCGTGGCGATCGTCTCGTTGAGGGTGATGCCGGCGTTTGCGCTGAAAACTCCCTCACCCCCTTTGAGGAGGCCCAGGCGGACCCAGAGGAGGTCTGCGCCGACGATGAAGTTTTCATTGTAGGCGACGAAGCTGACGGGGATATAGCCCTCGAGATGCGGGAGAATCTGGAAGATGTTGGCGTAGACGGAGAGGGCCGGAAGGTTGCGTATGCCATGGCGGGAGCTCAGGCTCGGCGCCCAGCCGTCGATCGTCGCCTCGAAATGCCAGGTCGAGGGAAGAGCGGGCTCGGGGGCCAGCGCGGGCGCCGGCTTCTCGGTCGGTAGATCGGCCGCCGCAGCCGCGCCGGCGGCGAGCGTCGCCAACGTCGCAAAACCTGCCTTCACCAGCCTGTTCACCCGCCGCCCCTCGCGCCGCCTGGCTGCGCCGCGCGCCGCCATAGGGAAATCGTTAGTCAAGCCGCCTGCGCTGGGCAAGCGCTGGGCCCGCGCCACCGCCACAATTCCGCCTCGGGTCGCGGAAATCGGGACGCCGTTGCAGATAGGTCACGCATGGCGGCGGCGCGGATTCCCGTCGGCGCTCGACAAGCCCGTGCGCCGGCCGGATAATGGTGGACGTCCACAGCGGGTCGACGGCGGCCGCAGCGGGCGCGGAGTTCGAGGCGATGGCGAAGGGGCTGGGGTGGCGAGCGCTGCTAGCGGTGGCGAGCGTCGCGCTCGGATTCGCAGCCGCTCAGCCCGCCCACGCGCAGTTCATGTCGCCCGGGTATCCCGCCGTGATCGTGGTCCCGCCGCCGGCGCAGGGCATGGCGATGCCGAGGAGGACCCCGCCAGAGGCTAAAACACCGGCCACTCAGGCGCCCCCTCCCGACTACGAGCCGGCGCCGAACCACACCTGCAGCTACCACGGTCAGACGAGGGTTTGCGAGTAGGCCGGCCGTTCCGGCTTACTGGACGGCCGGAGCGTACTGAATGCCGCCGTTGTTCCACAGCTCGTTCAGGCCGCGCGGGATCGCGAGCTTGGTGTGCGCGCCCACGTTGCGGTCGAAGATCTCGCCGTAGTTGCCGACGGCGCGAATCGCGTTGGCCGCCCAGGCGTTCGACAGGCCGAGCGGCTTGCCGAGGTCGCCCTCGGTCCCGACCAGCCGCTTCACCCCCGGCTTCTGCGATTGAAGCGCCTCGTCGATCGTCTTCGACGACACGCCTTGCTCCTCGGCGTCGATCAGGGCGTAGTTCACCCACTTGACGATATTGAACCATTGCACGTCGTCCTGGCGGACGACGGGTCCGAGCGGCTCCTTCGAGATCACGTCGGGTAGGATCACGTGCTCGCCCGGCTTGGGGAACTGGGAGCGTAGCGCGAAGAGCTGAGACTCGTCGGTCGTCAGCACGTTGCACTTGCCCGACAGATAGTTCGCCACGATGTCCGCAACCGTGTCGCCCTCGACGAGGTCGTAGGTCACGTGGTTGGCGTCGAAGAAGTCCTTGGCGTTCTGCTCGGATGTCGTGCCCTTCTGGACGCACACCTTCGCGCCGTCGAGCTCGAGCGCGGACGTTGCGTTTTGGGCCTTCGGAACCATGAACGCCTGGCCGTCGTAGTAGGTGACGCCGGCGAAGACGATGTTCGAATCTTCCTCGCGTCCCATGGTCCAAGTCGAGTTGCGCGACAACACGTCGATTGTCTTGCCCTTGAGGGCGTCGAAGCGCTCGCTCGCAGTGAGCGGCACGAACTCGATCTTGGACGGGTCGTTGAAGACCGCCGCCGCGAGCGCACGGCAGAAGTCGACGTCGAAGCCGGACCAGTCGCCCTTTGCGTCCTTGATCGAGAAACCGGCGATTCCCTGACTGACGCCGCAGAGGAGCTTGCCGCGGTCCTGCACCGTCTTCAGCGTCTGGGCGTCGGCCGCCCCCACGGCCGTAACCGCGAGCGCCGCCGCGGCGGCGAGTATCGGTTTTATGATGCGCATGACCAGCCTCGAATCCTGCATTGGGCCGCGATCAGAGCGTGACGGCCTGCTTGATGACGACCTTGGTGCCGACCGGCACGCGATTAAAGAGGTCGATCACGTCGTCATCGACAAGCCGGAAACAGCCCGACGAGACGGCGTGGCCGATCGTCTGAGGCTGGTTGGTGCCGTGGATGCGATAGATCGTCTTGCCGAGATACATAGCCCGGGGTCCAAGCGGGTTGCCCGGGCCGCCCGCCATGAAGCGCGGCAGATAGGGCTGGCGCTCGATCATCTCCGGCGGCGGCCGCCAGTCCGGCCATTCCTGCTTGCGAGAAATCTTTTCAATGCCCTGCCACTGGAAGCCGTCGCGGCCGACGCCGATTCCGTAGCGCAGGGCCCGGTTGTCGGGCTGGACCAGGTAGAGAAAGCGGTTCTTGCTGTCGATGATGATGGTTCCCGGGGCTTCGCTCGTGCGGAAGAACACTTCCTGCCGCTCGTAGGCGGCGCTGAGCTCCTGCTCTTCGGGAGTTGGCACGTAGCCGGGCTGATCGACGACGTTCATGTCGACCTGATCGGCTGCCGCGAAGGCGCCGGGAAGGAATGCCGCGGCGGCGGCGATCGTCGCAGCCGCCGCCCGCGCCAGGAAAGCCATTTTCACGTTCATGTCTGCTCCGTTGTGGAGGTGATGGGTAAGCTTCACGCCTTCTTTCGACCGCAGCGCTCGTACACCGAGGTGCCGTAGCGGCTTGCGTTGTCCGGGTCCACCCAATTGGTGGTGAACGAATTGGCGTCGACGTTCGTGACGATCCGGTCGTCGGCCGTGCCGGCGTCCCCGGGCGGCCCGAGATAGGTCGTGCCGTCCGGCCCGGCCTTCAGCACGAGCTCCGACAAATCGGCCTGGTCGGCCAGATTCATCATCACGCCGCCGCTGGGGCCCCTGGCGATGACGTACGGCTTGTTGCACTGGGAGAGCGCTTCCTTGATCGTGCGCGCCCGATCGGTGTCGCGGTGATAGGCGGCGAAGCCCCATTTGCCGACGAGCTGATCCGAACTGATGCTCGGCGCCGCGACGGCGGGCGGCGGCGGAGGCTCGGTCGCGCATCCAGCGAGAAGCGCTGCTCCAAGTCCCGCGAGCGCCAGCGTTGCTGTGCGAAATGCGATTGCCAAGGGACGCCCCCCCAAATACACCAGCCGCTCCGGACCTCAGCGTCGCGAATTGCGCAGGAGCCGGTGACCTTCCGATACCGGAGGTTGCTAGCAAACGGCCCGGACCCGGTCAATCGAGAGAAAAGCCGAGCCAACAGAAGTTTTTTGCATTTTCGCGCTGGCGCTCTCAGCCTTGTCGAGCCGATCCGCCGCGCCTAAGGAGGGGGCGGACGAGGCGAGCCAGCCGTCCAAACCCGCCGAACGCCGAGGGAGAGTCTGACATGTTGTCCGCCGCCGAGAAAGAGACGCGCCAGAGCATCATTAATGCCTGCCGCTCGATGAACGGGCTCGGCATCAATCAGGGGACCTCCGGCAACATCAGCGTGCGGAAGGGCGAAGGCCTCCTGATCACGCCGACCAGCATGCCCTACGACGAGATGCAGCCGGAGGACATTATCGAGATGCGCTTCGACCATATGGTCGTCGGCAATGGCCGTCCTTCGACCGAATGGCGCTTCCATCTCGACATCCTGCGCGCCCGCCCCGACGTGAACGCCGTCGTCCACGCCCATCCGATCTACTCGACGACGCTCGCGATTCTCGAGCGCGGCATCCCGCCGCTGCATTACATGGTCTGCGCCGCCGGCGGCGACAATATCCGCTGCGCGCCCTATGCGACGTTCGGCACCCAGGAGCTCTCCGATAACGCGGTCGCGGCGCTGGAAGGCCGGAAGGCCTGCCTGCTCGCCCATCACGGCGTGATCGCGGTCGGCGACAGCCTGAAGAGCGCGATGTGGCTTGCCGTCGAGGTCGAGAACCTCGCCCACCAGTATCTCAACTGCCTGCAGCTTGGGCGCGAGCCGCCGCTGCTGACGCCCGAAGAGGTCGCCAACGTCGCCATGCGGATCGCCAATTACGGGCTCTATTCCGCGCCGAAATAGTTCGGCAAACGAGCAGCCGCAGGCGCCTGGTCGAAAACAAATCGTGTCGTGATCAGGGAAGGAGCGGGACTCCGACGGGGAGGGGCGCGCGTCGCGCCTCGCGCCTTTCAGGCGTCGCCGGTCCGCTCGAAGTCCGGGAGGGTCGGGGCGGCGCCGTCGATCTCGAGGCCGTCCGGCAGCATGATGACGGACTGCGGGCGCCGCTGGCACTCGTACATGGCGAAACGGATCGCCTCGGTCCGGTTCGCGAACAGGCCGCCGCACAAGCTCCGCGCGTCCCGCACCACCCAATGTCCCTCGTGGTCCTGACCGATGAACAGGCAGCCGCCGGCCGAAAGCGCGGCCGTGACGTTCGATTGGTGAAACATGAAGTCCTCGTTGGCTTCGGCGCGGTCTCCCGGGGATTGCGCCCGGGCCCGGTCGCCCGTGCGAAGGAATTCCCGACGGGTCGGGTCGTCCGGTTCAGTGGGAGAGGCCGACCAGAACCTGAGCCGCCACGCCGAAACCGAGCGCAATCGCCAAAAGGACGCCGAGCCGGGTCAGCATCTGGGCAGGAGTCGTACGCTCCTCCGCGCCGCAAACATCGAGGTCGGGAAAAGCGCCGGGGCGGCGGGAAAAATGAACGCGGCCGAGCAGATCGGACGAAGGGGCGCGCATGGGTCATCCTCAAGAGTTGTTTCTATGCGCTGAAATCTGTCGCCGATCGCATAAGCGTTCGAGAGGGAATGTCCCGGCCGTCTGTAAGAATCCGGTAAAGGTCCGGGTCTCGGGGCGAGGCGGCGCCAACGCGTCCGAAGCGCCTGTGTCATGCCCGGACTTACCCATGTGAGTTCAATAAAGATCAGGCAGATGCACGCGCAATCGGGTTTCGGCCGACCATGCGCCTCGTCCTTCGAGAAGCGATGCCTCGCCTCGCTCCTTGAGGCATGAGGAGTTGCGCAAGCCGACCCGCCTCAACGGAACGGATCGTCGGTCTCGAGAAAGTCGCGCACGTAACGCCCGACGCCGTCCTCGAGCATGGTTGCCGGCTTGGCGAATCCGGCGGCGCGCAGCTTTTCCATGCTGGCGCATGTATAATATTGGTACTTGTCCTGCAGGTTGTCGGGCAAATCGATATATTCAACTTTGGGCTCGACCCCGAGCTCTCGGAACAGGATCTTCGCCAGGTCGAGGAACGAGCGCGCGACTCCAGAGCCGACATTGTAGATCCCCGAAGTCGCAGACGGATGCTCGAGCGCCCACAGCGCCGCCTCGACGCAGTCGCCGACCCAGACGAAGTCGCGCAATTGGCCGCCGTCGGGATATTCGGCGTTCTCCGAGCGAAACAGGCGGACCCGGCCGTGCTCGCGAATTTGTCCGTGCAGCTGAACGGCGACTGAGCGCTGGCTTCCCTTGTGATACTCGTTCGGCCCATAGACGTTGAAGAATTTGAGCCCCGCCCAGCGCGGCGGGGCGGAAGCGCCCGTCTCGATCGTCCGGGCGACCCAGCGATCAAATACGTGCTTGCTCCAGGCGTAGGGGTTCATGGGCCTGAGGCGCGACAGGTAGTCGGCGTCGGACCGGTCGTCGAAACCCAATCGGCCGTCGCCGTAGGTCGAAGCCGACGACGCGTAAATCAGCGGAATGCCTTCCTCGGCGCAGTGGGCCCAGAGATCGATCGAGAGGCGCACATTGGCGTGGACGAGCGAATCGACGTCGGTCTCGGTTGTGGTCGAAATGCCGCCCATATGCACGACGCCCCGAACCTTTCCGCGGAAGCGCGCGAGGAATTCGGGGATCGCGGGCGGCGGGACGATATCGTGGACACGGCGCTTGGCGATGTTGCGCCACTTCATGTCGCTCGAGCCGAGCCGGTCGCCGATGACAATGTCCGCGCCCCTGTCGTCCAGAGCCGCTGCAATATTCGAGCCGATGAACCCGGCTCCGCCGGTGATAAAATACATCCTGCTATCCTAGCGAGCCCGGCGCAGGTCCGCGCGCGCCGTGGCGGCAAACGAGTTTTGGCCCCCCACCCCTCGAGAACGGAGGTAAAGCCCAAGTCCGGTTGCGACGCAACATATCCGTTTGCCGGGGCGATGATCCCCGGTAGGGCTTCGCGTCGTGGGGTCACGCGATCATGCCCAAGCGATGACGATAAAACTCCCCTCCCGGCGCCGCCGGCGGCGTGGCGCCCAAAGTATATGGCAAAATGCAACTCTTCGCGAGAAGAATGACGAAAATATGTCTACCAGGCGGGCGCCGATCATGGAGCCTCAGCTCCCGCCTCGTTGTGAGGGCGGCTGGCCTCCCGATCCCTCGGAGCGAGGCCATGAGACGAGATCGGGGCGCAATCTGCTCGTCAGGCGCCTGTCCGGGCCGCCTCGAGAATGACGTCGGCCGCCTTCTCCGCGACCATGTAGATCGCGCAGACGATGAAAAATCCCGGAATCCTCGGGAAGACGCTGGCGTCGACGACCCGGAGGCCCTCCGTCCCGTGGACGCGGAAATCGCTCGTCAGAACGCCTCCGGCCTCTCTCGGGCCGATCGGGCAGGTACACGAGGCGTGGTGGCCCCAGGCGTGACTCCGGACGAAATCCCTCAGCGCCTCGGAACCGCGGAGTTCCGCGCCCGGCGTGTCCTCGTGCGCGAGAATTCCCGGGACTTTCGCCGCCATCCTCCGCACCCGCTCCACGCCCTCGACCACGGCGTCGAGGTCCTCGCCGCTCACATCGGTTCCCTCCTCGAAGCCGCGAAAATCGATCGCCGGCGGATCGCGCGGATCGGACGACGCCAGACGCACCCGGCCGCCGCGATTGTTGGTGTGCGCCTTGAGCACGGCAAAGGTCAGATCGCTGCGACTCGAGCGGATGATGTCGGAATAGCCGGTGAAATAGCCGAAGAATCGCGTCATCAGGGCCATCGCGAAGAGGTCGGGGTCCGATCCCCGGGCCCGGGCGGCCTTCGACCGCAGTGTGAACGCGACCGCCGCCCCGTTCGACGCATAGATGCCGCCCCCTTCCTTCCACGCGCGGTAGGCCGGGTCGCCGACGGTAAAATCGACGCCGGCGAGCGCGGCCCAGGGGCGATGGGCGCGGTGAACGACCCCCACCTCGTAGCGGTCCTGAAGGTTCCGCCCGACGCCGTCGAGGGGGACGCGCGCCTCGATCCCGTGTCGTGCAAGTTCCTCCGGCGGCCCGACCCCCGAGAGCATCAGGAGTTGAGGCGTGTTGAACGCGCCCGCCGCCAAAATGACCTCCCGCCTCGCCAATACGCGGCGCAGAACGCCGGGTTCGCGGCTGGGTTCCGGACAGGCGCGATAGAGGTTGCGGCCCGAGCGGTATTCGACGCCGACGGCGCGCAGGCGCTCGTCGAACAGGATGCGGGTCGCGAGGGCGTCGAACGCGACCCTGAGGCCGTGCGAGGTCATCGCGCCCTCCAGGCGCTCGCGCGCGCCACGCCGGCGCCCCCGCGACGTCGACAGCGGCGCGAGCGTCAGACCCTCCGCCAGCCGCCCCTGCAGCCGCCGGTCGTTCGGATCGTCCTCGCCGTCGAGGAAGCGCCGGTTCCGCTCGATCAGCCGCTCGATCGCGCCGCCAAGGCGGCCCAGTCCGAAACGGCCTTCGACCTTGAGATCGGCCGCGATCGCGCCGATGATCGTCTTGATCAGCCGGCGGTCGCCGAACGCTTCGACTGGCTTCGGCGTTTCGACGTCGAGCCAGCCCTCCCAACCGTGGCCGGAGGGGTCGATCCGTCCGCCGGTAAGGCGGGCGATCCAGCGCCACAGCGGCCGGTAGCGGCAGTTCTCGAGGCGGCGGAAATAGCTGCGCATGACCTCGGCGCGCCATGACGGATCGCCGGTCAGCGCGGCGATCGCGTTCCAGTCCGAATCGCTGGGCGCCATCAGAATCATGGCGTTGTGGGCGGTGCAGCCGCCGAGGGTGGACGCGCGCGGGTAGAGGACGCCGGGCCGCCCGGAAGCATCGACGCCGGGCCGTCGCTCGGCGTCGTCGCCGAAGTCGTGGACGCGGCAGTTCCACGCGATCGCGTGGTTTTCCGAGGCGAACGGATGGAACGCCGGAACGTCGTAATCGTCCGGCAGGCCAGGCGCCCGCAGGGTCTCCGGATCGGCGCCGGCTTCCAGCACGAGCACGCTCATGCCGGCCTCGGCGAGACGCGCCGCAAGCGCGCCGCCGCCCGCGCCCGAGCCGACGACGACGTAGTCGACCGTCTCGTCCGTCGGCTCGGCCATTGTCAGAAGGTCTTGAGGTAGGCGATTAGCGCGCGCTTGTCGTCGTCGCTCAAGACCGGCTCCGTGCCGAAGGCCCTTTCGTCGTCGCTGAGCCCCTCGGTGGCGTTGAACGTGTCCGTGCCGAAATAATGGCCCCGATTGACCACGAAATCCGGACATTTGAGCAGCGTGCGCAGCGGCATCCGGAGGTTCGCGGCCCAGGACAGCATCTTGGCGTCGTCGCTAAGGTCGAGGCTCGGCCAGCTGCGGGCCGCGTCGAACACGAGTTCGGCGAAGGCGGCGTCGTGCGCGAAGCGCCTGCCGAGCGGAATGTCGAAGCGCGACTGGAAGTTCGCCGCGATGTTGATCGGGAAGCCCTTGGGGATCGGGCCGAGTTTGAAGTCGCCGTTCTGATCGAACACCTTGCGGAATGGGGTCGCCGGCAGCGCGCCGATCAGGTTCTCGAGTTCGACCGGAATGCTGCGCTTGGGGATCAGGACGTCGCTACGCTCGGTCGTGCGGACGATGTAGCCGTCAAAGCCGGGGTCGCGCTGACGTTTCTCTGGCCATAGAAGCTGTTCGATCGAGGCGTCGAACACGGTCATGCGGCCGTCGACCGACGGGTCCTCAGAGAAGGGCCCGAGCCGATTGTTGAGCAGGAACGGCGCGGTCGACCAGATGCTCACGAGGGACGGCACGCGGGTGTAGCCCAGTCCGCCGCCCGGCATCCGGAACGGCCATTTCTCGGCGGTGAACGGGTCCTGCACGGTGACCGTTCCGACTGAGGGAAGGGTCTTGTAGGTCTCGGACGAGAAATTATCCCAGATGTTGCCGCGGATCGCGTTGGTGCCAAGCGGGCTGCAGGCGTTGGTCCTGAGCAGGGTCACCGGAATGCGGGCGTCGGTGGACAGATAATTGTCCTTGAGAAAGTCGGGCGCGGCGACGATGGCCCGCATTTTGGTTTTGAAGTCGTCGGTCTGGGTATAGGCCCAGTAACGCTTGAAGCAGGCGAGATAGTCGGGCCCCGAGCAGCCGCCCGGATCGAGCTTTGCGCGCGCTTCGTCCGGCAGCTTGCTCGAATGGCAGCGGGCGCAAGTGTTGGCGAACACCGTCTTGCCACGATCGAGCGTTGCGGCGTCCGCAGTCAGGTATTTGCCGCCGCCCGGCGCGTCGGCAAGGCGGTCGGGCTGGCCGGCCTTGAGCAGGAACTCGGCCATGAACGGCGTGCCGGCCTCGGTCGCGCGCCAATAGGCGGAGTTTGCTTCCGCCGTAGCGATCGGGATCGGGTCGATCGCCTCGCCGCCAAAGAACGGATTGAAGTGGCGCATCCATTCTTCGCTGTAGAGGCCGACGTTGATGTAGACGCGGTTCAGCGCCCCGAGGACGCCGACCGAATCCGAGCCGTCTTTCAGCACGCGCGGCGACCACGACGTTTCGGGCAGATCGAAGAAGCCGGGAAGCTGCTTGTTGAGGAGCTGCGGGCCCTTGAGCGTCTCCTTGCCCCAGAGCTTGGCCTGCGCCATGCGGGGACCGAGGAGATAGACCGCGTTCATGGTGCGCGGGTTGTTGATGTAGTCCGTCGAGACGAGCGATGTGTCCATCGTGCCCGGCGCATAGGAATGCACGAGCTGGTAGACAAAGTTCTTGGGATCGCCGCTGTAGACGAAGACGCGGTCCATCCAGAGATATTGCGCCCCGACCGTCGAGTTGAGATTGGCCCATTGCGGATGGGCGGGATCGGCCGGCGGATGGATCGGACTCGGGCCGACGTGGCAGAAGCCGCAGGCCATGCCGACCCGATAGGGCCGGACCAGGTTTGGATCCTGATAGTAGTTCGGGTCGGTGTAATAGCGCTCCGGGTCCCACTTGTCCTTCGCCGCCTGGTCGAAGTCGGGATTCGGGAACAGGCGCAGACCGACGATGCCGGTCGCGGCGCCGAAGGAGGAGCCGACCGGCAGCGTCGAGCCGTCCTTGAAGGTCGTCCCGCGGGCGCCAATTTTGACCCCCGGATATTTGCTCTCGTCCTCGAATGGATCGGGCGCGCAGTTCGCGCCGCGCACGTCGAGCCAAAGGCCGAACCGCTTCGGATCGGGACCGGTCGGCTTCTCGAAGCAGGGCTCGTTGATCGCGCCGAGCCAGCGCCAGCGCGAGTCGCGGTCGCACCGCTCGCCATCGCAATAGGTCTGGCTCGGATGCGAGGTGATGATCTTGAGGAGATCGAAGGTGGCGAGGCTGTCGCGCGTGACTCGATCCCAGAAGCGATCGTCGCCCCCGGTCCAGACGATCCACATGTTGCGGCCCCTGACCTCGTCCGGCGCCAGGGCGACGCCGTTGTCCATGGCGTGAAAGAAGTCCTCGCCCGCCTGCGGAAGGGAGGCTTCCGTCCGTCCGGCGCGCTGCGCCTCGTCGACCGGCGCGGGCGCCGCAAGGACGGGAAGCGGAGCGGCCGCCACGGCCCATGCGAACAGAAGGATTTTTGCGACCGATCGCCCTGACCACCCCATGCCGGCCTCCTGTTGAGGAAGACGCTGCTCCCGATGGGGCTTGTGCGAGGGGTCGCCGAACCGGCGTCCGCCCCCTCTGCCCTCCGCCCTCATCCTTGCCGCTTTTCGGAATGCGCGCAAGACTTGGAAGGAGCGGGCGCGGGTAACGCCGAGGTCGGAGAGCATACGGTGGAAGCGCGCCGAGGCGATCGCGTCGTCGTCGTGGCGCAGATAGGGCCAGACCGTCGTGTTCTCCTCCCACGACAGCGTTGAGGAGGTCGGATCCCGCTGACGGCGGGTGGTGAGCCCGAGCGTCGTCTGGAGATTGGCGATTGCACCGTCGACACGATCCCCCTGCTCGGCTCCGGCAAGACCGACTACGTCGCGCTCGCCAAGCTCCTGCGGGAACGGGGAGCGTGAGCTTTCGCCATTTTCGAGTCCGGATTCAATCTTTTCAAGGTTTTGCGGCGCCATTTTCGATTCGCGTGGGCGGCGGATGCTCAAGGTCTCGCTTAATTATACCTTACAAATATGTTTAGTTATGAGTTGATATTGGATAACGATTTACCGATATCTTCACGAGATTGGTCTATTTCAGCTATAATGCGAGCAAGCAATCAAAGCTTTGCGTTTACTGGAAGATTGATATCGTCACATCGACCTCCCTGTCAGCTTATATTACACGCGCGCCCTGGCCCTGAGGATACAGCTGCGCGGGGCCTGCTGGCCCAGCCGGAACGTCTCCGCCAATCCGGCTCACGCGCCCCAACGGCGCGATGACCAAACCAAGTTCCGGCGCTCACAGCGGGAAGACCCGGTAGTGGTAGCCGTATACCAATACAGATCGCCGGTGGTCGATGAACTCGGTCTCGTTCTTCACGAGCTTAAAATTGGCGAACGCCGTCCGCGGATTGAAAATACCTTTTACCAGCAGCCACTGATTGGTGAAGCACACTTCAGCAACACCGTCGTATTCCTCCGCGTCACCGCCGCCAAAGCGCTGGGCCACTGTTGCAAGGTCGAGAACGCTTCGAACGTGAAGCTGGTTATATGCGCGATACTCTAATACGCTCTGAAGTGAAAGGAAAAGTTGCTTATGACTGTCACCCCAATAAGCAAGCATTTCTTCGCGAGTCAGCTCCGGGCGACGCCGAAGAAAAAAGTCGGTCCTTAGATCCCGGGGCTGCGGCGCCGGATCCGGGGCATCCACGAACTCCTCCGCGATCACAACCGCGGTCTGGCGCACAATGGATGCTTGATCTTTGACAAGGCGGCCCGCAGCTGCCGCCCCGGCTTCCGACATGATAGCCTGGATGAGCGACTCCTGCGAGGAATACTCGAACTCATCGGTGACATCCCAGCGCTCATTATTGCCAACCGGCCGCGTTTGGGAAAGCTTCTTCGCTGCCAAAAGCGAAGTAACTAACTGGCTTCTTGAAACGAGCAGCGATAAATACACGAAATTCAGCCGTGATGATTGGTGGGTTTGGCCGTAGCTGTTGTATCTCAAGGCTGGCTGAAGCTCGCGCACCAGCGCGCTGCGCGCCTGCCGCCAGTGATCGTGGAACGCATGGTTACCGACTTGGGCCTGTTTCCGATGGCACAAAACAAGCTTGAACATGCTCTCACCTCCGGGGCCGGTCCTGCCATTTGAAATACTCTATCAGCGCCCTTTTCTCACCGTCGCTTAATTCTGTTCCGTAGACAGGTCCGGTATGTCCCTGGCTGCTATTTCCGACGAGTCTTGTATCGTAAATGAACTCGGTTCCCGTGTACGGCGTGCGGTCCAAGCGGGTGTAGCCGGCTTCGGCCGTGCCCTGCAACGCCTCGTGGACAAATCCCATATTCTGCTGGTCGTAGACGTCGCTTCCACGAGTGAACACTTGCGGACGCTGTTCAGCCGGTGTCAGCAGGTCCCACATGGAGGGTACGGAGCCGTTGTGTAAGTACGGCGCTCGCGCCCAGATACCGTCGAGCGGCTGGGTGGCATAGCCATAGGTCTTGGTGAAATGAGTAAAGGCCCAGAAATAACCTTTCGTGTAATCCTTTTGGGCTTCCAGCAGGAACTGGGTATAAGAACCCACACGGTGACGATCGGTCTTAATGTCTTCCAGTGGGATCACCTGCCCAATCTGGCTGCCCTTGAAATCATGGCACCCGAAGCACATTCTGGCGTAGACACCGGCTCCCTGCTTGGCGAGTTCCTCATTTATGGAGAAAGGATACGCAGGCGGAGGCAGGGTCTTCAGCCACGCCTCTATCCGAAACACGCGATCGACATCCATGGTAGGCGGGGTAGCTCCGGCGCCTATCGCGGCGCTAAAGTTCCGCTCCCGAAGCGATGTGTTATTGCCATCCCAATGCAGCCGGAGGCCCACTCGCGGGTTCTGATTCCAGATGGACGGAAAATCCACCGTGCCGTAAATCTCCTCCGGGCTGATCGGCTGATTGTGTTCCTTATAGTAATAGGCGAACTGATCATATTTGAAGCTGTCGAACGTGTTCACCCGTCCTTTTCCGAACTTTGGGTAGCCCGGCTCGAAGAAAACAGCCAGTTTCTTCGCGCGGGCTACCAGGCCCTCCTTCATGCGCGGGATCGCGACGCGATAGATCAGGCCATCGAGCGGTTCGCGCAGGCCGGCCCGATCCGTTGCGGCCAGGATGTTATCCGCGTTGAACCGGTTATCGGCAGCGCAGTCGAACAGAAATTTGAAGAACGCAAAAAGGTCGACTGTGTTAGCAGGCATCGCCGGGATGATGATCGGCGTAGTTTGCGGAGTTTCCCTTACCGAACCAGTGTGACACGCAGCGCAGTTGATCGCGGTCAGATCGATGATCTGCCTGCGAATCGAAAACCCGATCGGCATCCTCGCGCCGGGTTCCTGAATAAATCCGAATCGGGTGTAGTCCGCCGGCCCCTCCCCCTTCGGCAGATACTCGGGAAACATGGCCGGCAGCACCTGGACCACCTTCAGCGGCAGTCCGCCAGAAACATCCGACCCGATGGAACCGTATGAGAAGTGATCCCGATCGCTGCGGTAGTCAACAGGACGATTCGGCGCAAAGCTGTTCAGTAGAAGCAACAACGCCGATGCGATCAAAACAGCAATCAGGCATCCTTCCGCGAAAGCCCGCGCCTGACCTTGGCTTTCCGCAACGGTCAGCCGGTTGAAATTCTCCATATTCAACCCCCCGGCGTTATTCAACCCCCCGGCGTTGCGCGCCTCTCCTTCACACCCTTGGGGTCGCCCGCCCGCAGGGTGAAGTACAACAAGACCGCTTGGACCGTTGAAAGGGTCAGATCGCCGGCGGCAAGGAAACGGAAACCAGAAGGAAAATTCATTGTCAGTAGTCCCGTCAGAAACAATACTCCCGCGGCGAACCGGCCCGCCACCAGCAAGTAGCTGATAAACAAGTAACGGAACGGGTCCTGAATAGCCGGAATGTACATCGTGGAAATAATGACCAGCAAGATTCCGACGTTCTGGAGCCAGTAGGGTGTGTTACTGATACCCCAATCCGCCCAGCCTTCGAGCGTCCGGGGCGCGAACAGAGCCGGCAAAGCAAAGATCAGGTTGATTACGAATCCCAGCCCGACCGCGATACGGAATAAATTAAGCGCCTTGTACATGGGTGCTCCTGCTGAACGCGCCCGCACGGCGCCCGCCCGGGCTAACTCGGGCGGGCATGTTTGAGTCCAACGGAGAAGGTTCAACCAGCCTGAGTGGCCGCCGCCGCGCCGGACAGGACTTCGCGGAAGTAATCGTTCAGCAAACGATCGCCCGGATCAAACTTCTGACGCGCTTCTTCAAATTGCCGCAGCCGGTCGCCAAAGCCTTTTTCCGCAATCGCATGGGTCACACCGAAAGTCTGGTTCAACAGCGGGCTGCCGCCGTGATCACTGCTGAACTGATTGTATGCCACCAAGAACGGCTTCCATCCCGTATTTCCTGTCGATACCGGATCGATGGTCATCACGGCGCCATCGTAGGAATAAGACAGCAGCGCATTCTGATCTTGGGCGATCCGATACCCGACGTTGCACGTGTTGGAACGGTAGCCCTGCTGATGATAGTAGTCCTGGCAGAACTTGACGTATGCCGGCAGGACCGTTGGATAGGACTCCTCCGGGAACGCGAACAGGCTGAAGGTATACCGGCTGTCATCCGAGGCAGTCGGGTATCGAATAATCTGGTCGGCTGCAATGGTGTTGTCACTGCGAACCAGGTTCTCCAGTTTGAACCGAAACATCGCGAGGAAGCTGTCGATCACACCGTAGCGAATGGCGGGAACGGCGATCGTCGATTCGATGTCATGCGCAAACCGCGGCCCGGCCTTGCTCCAGATGTAGTTGCGGAGGATCCACACGTGCCGATCCGGGTCCCCGGTTGCGCCTGGATTGTCCCGCCGGAATTCCACCGTAACCATGTTGTCGAATGGAAACAGATAATACATCAAAGCTTCATTGCGAGCCTTCAACTCGGGTAGCTTCGCAACGAAGTCATCGATCTTGAACGTTTCATGGTGAACCGCCATGGGCGTCATAGGCCGGACACGGTATGTGACCTCGTAAACGATTCCGAAGAGTCCATAACTCGATCGGATCTGTCGCATCAATTCCGGGTCCTTGTCTTCGGTCACCTCCAAAAGATCGCCCGAGGGAAGCACCATCTTGACCCCGGTGACGTAAGAGCCGACCTGGCCTAACTGGCCGGCAAAGGAAGCATCCTTGGTGCCGGCGCACGCCGCGGCCCCCGCCGTCAGCATGCCGATCTCGGTGTTCACATAAAACTGCAACTGCCGTTTCCCAAGTTCCTCGGCAATGTCAATGTAGATAGCTCCTGCTTCACACGTGACTGAGTCCGTGCGGATCTCCAGGATCCGGTTCATTGTCACCTTGACCAAGGTCCCGCCCTCGGCCACGTCGCAGAGCGTCGTCGAATGGCAAGAACCTGCGGGGCGGACCGGGGCTGGATAGCGGTCCGGATTTTTCATGACCGCAACAATGTCGTCGACAGAGTTTGCCTCAACGACAGCTTGTGGATGCCACGCAAGATCGCCAAACCAGTTCGTAACCGTCAACGTTGCCATGATGCGCTCCTTGCTCTCGTCAATTGTCCCGTATTGGGCTTCGAGTCCCAGTAGTCTGTGTCGAGGTAGAACCCACTGTCGATAAGGCGGATGTCATCCCGGACGTGCTCGGCGACCGGCGAGGTCTCCGAATAGTCGAGGACAATGCATTCCTTGCCGTCGAGCCAGCTCGGGGCCTTATAGACTCGGGCGACAATCGCGTTGAGTCCAAAGGGCAAGATTTCGTTGCGCAGAACGCCGGCGCTCGCATCGAAGACCTTGCCCTTCCAGTCGAAGATATTGATGACCGCCGCGATTGCCGGGCTCAACGGGGTCCCGGACGCGATGATCGCAGTGCCCTGCGCCTCGCCGTCCGGGATGGGGCCCGCCTCGTGGGCGCTGAACAGCGCGTCGAGCTCCGACTGAGACTTGCCGAGCAACTGGCTGGCGTCGAAGGACATCGCTTCCCCCCGGCATTCCCTTGGAAGCGATTAAGCCATATCTCGACGGATCGGTCCACGGGCGTCCAGCAGCGCCTGCTCGGAAGCGGGAGATGGGACCGCTCCTCCGTCTTGCCGGATTTCGTAGCCCGCCGCTCCCGTCCGTCGTCTGGGAGGGTCTCCGGTTGGAGCTGGCCCTTTTTCGGCCGTTTCGTTCCATTCTCAATAGGTCGCCAGACGGCTACCGGATTCCGGGTCGAAGAAGTGGGCTTGGACGGTGTCGAAGGACAGCTTGACGGTGTCGCCCTCGTGGATCCGCATCCGCTCCTTCAGCACGGCGACGATCTCGGTCTGACCGGCGCGGGCGATCAGATGCGTCTCCGAGCCCGTCGGTTCGACGAGGGAGATGACACAGGAAAGGCCCGCTTCCGGGTCGAACCGGACGGCCTCGGGCCTGATGCCGAAGATGACCTTGCGTTCCCTCGAACCGGCAGGCGTCGACGCGATGGCGGCCGAAAGTCCGTCGGGCAGCAGAAGGCGCGCGCCGGCGCTGTCGATTTTCCCCTCGATCAGGTTCATCGCAGGCGAACCGAGGAAGGTCGCGACGAACCTGTTCGCGGGACGGTCGTAGAGGTCGAGTGGGGCGCCGATCTGCTCGACCCGGCCGCCGTTGAGGACGACGATCTTGTCGCCCATCGTCATCGCCTCGACCTGGTCGTGCGTGACATAGATCGTGGTGGTCTTCAGCCGGCGCTGGAGTTCCTTGATCTCGCCCCGGACCTGGACGCGGAGCTTGGCGTCAAGATTGGAGAGAGGCTCGTCGAACAGGAAGACTTTCGGATCGCGCACGATCGCCCTGCCCATGGCGACGCGCTGCCGCTGGCCGCCCGAAAGCTGCCTCGGGTAACGCCCGAGCAGCGGCTCGAGCCCGAGCGAGGCTGCGGCCGCCGCGACCTTCCGCTTGATCTCGTCTTTGCCCAGGCGAGCCAGTTCCAGAGCGAAGCCAAGATTTTGCGCGACCGTCATCTGCGGATAGAGCGCGTAGTTCTGGAACACCATTGCGATGTCGCGCTCTTTCGGCTCGAGCTTGTTGACCACGCGGCCATCGATTGCGATTTCGCCGGACGTGATGGTTTCGAGGCCTGCGACCATGCGCAGCAGAGTCGACTTGCCGCAGCCGGATGGTCCGACGAGCACGACGAACTCGCCGTCGGCAATGTCGACGGTCACGCCCTGAATGATCGACACCGCGCCGAAGGATTTGCGGACGTCGCGGATCTGAACGGACGACACGGGGGCGAAGTCCTCCTCAAGTCGCCTTAGCGCGCTGCGGCGCGCGCGGGACGGATACGGATGGCCTGATAGGGTTTGGGCTGCAATTCGACAGCAAAGGCGGCTATCGGCTTCTGTTCCGTCAGCGCGCCCCCCCGCTGTCGAAGCCGGGGATAGACCGGGCATGGAACCCGCTTCGCTGGCTCGATCGTCATGTTCCATGCGTCGATGACGTCGACGTCATAGTCGCGATTGTCCTTCGGCAGACCTGCCGCCCACAGCGCCGGCTGATGCTCCCCGAAATAGATCAGCCGGGTGTCGCCCTCGGTCGCCGAAGACACACGCTGCCAGGGCCATTCGTCGGTCGGCGCCGGGGTCAGGCCCTTGACGACATCAGCCTCGATGATCGAGCGCAGAAAGGCGACGCGCTTCCAGCTCTCTCCGCGCAAGACGCCGCCTTTGGCCCACCAGAGCAGGTCCTGAGGATGGGCGTAACATTCGCCGTGCCCGGCGTAGCCGCCACGCGTCACGGTGAGCCAGAAGCGATTGGTCAGTTCCTGCGGCGTCAGATTGCCCCAGGCGAGGCTGATGTCGCCTTCGTATTCGAGTTCGTCGTTGACGATCGGCTTTCCCCACTCGCGCCGCCAATCCGCGGTGCGCTTGACGTTCCAGTTCTGGATGCAGACGTGATCGACCCACGGCTTGCGGTGATCGAAGTTCATCGTCTCTTCACCGTTGTGGATCGACTTCAGGTGCCGGGCTGGATCGTTCTCCTCGATGATGTGGAAGAAGCGGTCCCAGCGCGCGACCGGCTTCACGTCAATCAGGAAGTCGTACTCATTGGCGAGCGACCACCAGACATTTCGAAAAGCGCCGAGGCGGGCGACGAGATAGCGCACATAGCGGTCGTCCTGATCGGGCGCCATCGCGCAATAGCCCCAGCGGTCGTAGGGGTGGAAGACAATGATATCGGCCTCGACCCCGATGTCGCGCAGCGCGGCGACCTGGGTCTCGAAGTGACGGAAGGCGACGACATTCGGCCGGTCGAAATCGAGTTCGCCGTCGCCGCGGCGCTCATAGATGTCGTAAAGCGGCTCGTTTTCGTTGAAGATGTAGTGCTTCGGGAACACCGCCATCCGCAGCTTGTTGAAACCGGAGGTTCGCATCGTCTCCAGCGTCTGGCGCTGCATGCCGAGCGGCTGGTGGGTCCAGGAATAGCAGGTCGTCCCGAAGGGGAAATAGGGCTTTCCGTCGGCGTAGGCGAAGTGGTGGCGGTTGCGCACCCTGACCGGCCCATGGTTGTTTTCTCCCGGCGGTCCGCAGCGAAACGATCCGCTCAGGCCATTGAGGGCAGGCGCATTGCAGCGCGTGCGGAACGACCACTCGCCCTCCGTGTCGGGCATGAAGCGGACGCGGTAGGAGCCGTCGCCGTCATAGAAACCGGGCGCCGGGACGGTTCGGGCGCCGAGGGTAAAGTCGACGTCGAGGGTCACGTCGGCAAAAGGATTGCCGTCTTTCGGACCCGAAAACCCGGCCTCGAACAATCCCCATTTCTCGACCTCGACAACCATGTCCTACTCCTTGATCGCGCCGCTCGTGAGACCCGAGACGAAGTAGCGCTGGAAGATGAGATAGACGATCGTCGCTGGCAGTACGGTCATCACGATCGCCGCGTTGAGCTGGCCGTAGTCGCTCTGGAATTGGCTCTGGAAAGACATGAGGCCGAGCGGCAAGGTCCACGTGCTGTTGTCCTGAAGGATCACCAGCGCCATAGCGAACTCGTTCCACGTGGCGACGAAATCGAGGATCAGCAGCGCGGCCAGAACGGGAAGCGAGATTGGCAGAAAGATCCGGCGGAAGATAGTGAAGTGCGAGGCGCCATCGACGAGCGCGGCCTCGCTCAGTTCTTTGGGCACTTCGCTGAAGAATCCATGCAGGATGAAGACCTGATAGGGCACGCCGAACGCGAGATAAGGCAGGATGATGCCGAGCTTGGTGTTGATGAGCCCGAACGAATTGACCAGCGTGAACAGCGGGGCGAGCATCACCTGAAACGGCAGCATCGTCCCAAACAGGATCAGGAGAAAGATCGCCCGCCCCGCCGGCAGGCGGATGCGACTCAGGGCGTAAGCGGCCATCGCCGAGATCATCAGGCCGAGCGGAACCTTGATGATCGTGATGACGGCGCTGTTGAACACCGTCGTACTGAAGTGACCGCGCGCCCAGGCGCCGGAAAAGTTGCGCCATTCGAGGCTGGTCGGCGGCGCAAAGGCGCTCGACCCCATAACCGTCGAATTGGCCTTCAGCGATGTGAAGACGATGAACACGAACGGCGCGATCCAGACGACCGCGATCACGATCAGCGCCGCCCACAGGAGCACGAGGATAGGATCGATGCGGTCGAGACCCTGCTGACGGAAGGCGCGAGCGAAACCGCTCATCAGGACGCCTCGCGGTGCGTGCGAGCCCAGCGCAGATACGGGATGACGACCGCAATGGTGATCAGGAGCAGGACGACCGAGATCGCTGCGCCATGTCCAAAATCGCCGAGTTGCATCGCCTGGGTGAAAGCCCAGAGCGCCAGCATCTGCGTTGACTGCGCCGGACCGCCGCCGGTCATGCCGTAGACGATGTCGAAGGCCTTCAGGGAATTGATGATCGACAGGATCAGGACGATGGTGATCGATGGCCGCAGGGCGGGCAGCGTGACGTAGCGGAACGCCTGAAACCGGCCGGCGCCATCAATCCGGGACGCCTCGATCAGCGTCTGCGACACATTTTGCAGACCGGCCAGAAAAAGCACGAGCGAAAAGCCGACCGTTTGCCAGACGGAGGCGACAAACATCGCGTAGAGCGCAACGTTGCGGTCGCCGAGCCAGTCCTGAATCAGGCCCTGCAAGCCGAGCGCCGTCAGCGTGGCGTTGAACAGGCCGAAAAACGGATCGTACATCCACCGCCAAATCGTTGCGACGGCGATCGGCGCGATGATGACCGGCAGATAGAATAGCGCCCGTAGCGGGCTTCGGCCGGGAATATTCTGGTTCAGCGCCAGCGCCAGCGCGAAGCCGATCGCCGGCGGGAAGATGACCGACATCAGGGTCCACAAAACGGTGTTGCGGACCGCCTGCCAGAACACCGGATCCTGCGTGAACAGCTGAACGTAGTTGTCGAGCCCGACGAACTGCTTGGTCGGCGAGAGACCATTCCATTTCAGAAAGCTCAACGCGGCGACGTCGACCATCGGATAGACGGCGAACAGGCAATAGACGAGGAGAGCCGGCGCAAGGAGAACGAGGCCATGTGTCCGGGCCGATACGCGAACGCCCATCCGCCGCCTCCCCTTTGCGCGCCCCAGCTCGGGGCTGCGGTATCAAAATGTGAGTCGACCTCGCGAGAGAGGCCGACCCAGTGGGAGGAAAGGTCATTTCGCGTTTGCGATGAACTTCTGCAGTTCTCCCGCAGCCGCTTTTGGATCGAGGCTGTCGGTCGCAACCTCATTGATAATCCGCCAATACTCGGTCGTCACGTTCAGAGGAAACGCCTGATCGCCGTTCACAAAGGTGCCGTCAAAGCCGGCAAAAATCCCGCGCCATGCGACGTCCAGCGGCTCGGTGCTGGTGTATTTGACGTCCTTGTTGACGGAGATCGTGCCAAAATCGCCGAGATGCGCCTGCTGGACAGGGGTCGACTCCAGATAGTCCAGGAACTTCGCGGCAACATCCGGATTCTTGCTCTTCGAACTGATGTAATTGTACTCGGCGAAGCCATAGAGCCGTTTCCCCCCCGTCGGGAACGGAAAGACCGCGACGTCTTCCAACCTATTGGCGCCCTTGAGCTGGCCGACCAGCCAGTCGCCTTCAAGCATCATGGCGGCGCGGCCGGCAAGGAACAGGTTGAAGGACTGGGCCTGGTCGATCCCCATGAAAGGCTTCAGGAAGTATTTCGAAGTCCAGCGGTGCAACTCCTCGAACGACTTGGCGGCGCACGGCTCTTCGGCCCAACTGGTCTTCATCGTCATGAGCGCGTCGTGCTTCTCGGCGCCGCACTCGGTCTCGAGGATTTCGTCCATCAGACGCATGACATGCCAGTTCACCGTTCCGCCGAAGGTGAACGCGGGAATTCCGGCCTTCGCGAGTTTGTCGGCGGCAGCGACAAGTTCGTCGTAGGTCTTCGGCTCGGATGTGATGCCCGCCTTCTGGAACAAGGCCTTGTTGTAATAGATCGCCTCGCCGTGGAACGTGTACGGGACGCCGAACTGGCCGCCCGGATACTGCTTGGAGAAGCTGAGCGCGACGGGAAGGAAGCGGTCATCCCATTTGTACCCGGCGTAGTACTTGTCCATCGGCAGCGCGAGACCGGACTTGACGAACTCGCCGCCGAGCCCGAGCCCCGCCCAACTGAAGAAGATGTCCGCGCCCTGGTCGGAACCCGCCGCGACGCGGAGCGCCGACTTGTGCTCGTCAACGCCGCGGTTCTCCACCTTGACGGTCACGCCGGGGTTGGCGTCCTGAAACTGCTTGATGATCGACTGGAACGCCTGATTGGCGGAGTCATTGGCAAAGTTCAGCGTCCAGAGCTTGATCTCTTGCGCCTGAGCGGACAAAGCGCCGACGAGGATCAACGCCGCCGCCGAAGCAAAACGCAACCATTGTGTAGGAACGCGCATTTGAATCCCTCCCTTTTCTCACTCCGAGCGCTGCGCCGGCTGTCGTTTACTATCGATTTTTAGAGCATTTTTGCGATCACGAGTTAATAGCGAATCGCGGCGGCCGCACCCTGATGCGCCTCGGGACGCAACGTGCTGTTTTTGCGAAATAAACGTCGCATCGGCGCCGAAGCGCGGGATGATGCCGGATCGGTTCAAATGTGTGAATGCTTAGCTTTGTTTTGTCTTTGATTGATCGCGTTCGTTTGCGGTTCGGCTCGCGCCCGAACATTATCGACCGGGCGACCGAAACCACCTGCCTCAGTCGGCGATAATCATCTTGATCCCGCGACTCTCAAAGGCGCGAACGTCTTCGTCCCGAATGCCGTCATCGGTGATAAAGGAGTGAATGACGTCGAGCGTTCCCAGGCGCGTGAACGACGAACGGTTGATCTTGGTCGAGTTGGCGACAAGATAGACATGCGCTGCGGCCCGGATCATCGCCTGCTTGAGTTGCAAGTCGGCGAAACTGGGAAGGGTGAGCCCGGAGTCCAAGGCGACGCCTGCCGTCGCCAGGAAAAGCTTGCCGGCAAGAACGTCCTGGAAATAGTCCGCCGCCTTGTCCCCGCTCAATGACAGCGTCGGCGCCTTGAATTGACCTCCAGGCATATGGACCGCATAGCCGGGGACCGCTCCCAGCATCAGGGCGATGTTGAGCGCGGTTGTGATGACCGTGAGAGAGCTGCGTCCGAGCAGGTTGTGGGCGATTTCGGTCGTCGTCGAGCCCGCGTCCAGAATGATCGTCTCGCCATCCCCAATGAGACTCGCCGCCTTGGTCCCGATTTTTCGCTTCTTTTCGATGTTCTCCATGTGTTGCAGCGACAGAGTCTCGACCTGCTTTGGCATCGCGCGCAGGAACGCGCCCCCGTGCTGCCGGTTGATGTGTCCGTCAAACTCAAGCTTTTCGAGGTCCTGCCGGATCGTCGCCTCGGAGACCCCGAAGGCGGCGCTGAGATCGCGGACCCGCGCGCTCCCTTCCTCCCGCAGCCAATCGAGGATTTTCATCCGGCGCGGCTCGGCGAGCAGCCCGTTGAAGTCGGGATTGGGCGGTGCAAGGACCGCAGTCCGCTCAGATCCAATCGGCCTGGCAGTCCTGGACTTGCCCTTGGACGGCGCCAACTCGGCACGCTGTCGCATTTGCGGGTTTCCTGAGAAAGGTTGCGAATCTCTTCGAATTATCTCACGACTATAGCAAAGGACAACAGCTGCTTCCCCTTTTTGGAGAGCAATTTTCAGGCCAGCTGCGCCATCTGCTGCAGGGCGACCCGCTGCTGAAGCTTGCGCTGCGCCTGGTCGACGACGACCGCGGCGATGATCACAACGCCCTTGATAACCATCTGCCAGAACGAACTGACGCCCATCATGACGAGGCCATCGGACAGGATGCCGATGACGAAGGCGCCGATGATCGTGCCGCCGATCGTCCCGCGGCCGCCCGACATCGAGGTGCCCCCCAGAACCGCGGCGGCAATCGCGTTCAGTTCAAACGTCTCGCCGGTCGCCGGGTGCGCGGCCATCAGTTCCGAGGAAATGATCAGGCCGACGATCCCCGCGCAGAAGCCTGAGAACATGTAGACGAACAGCTTGACCCGATTGACCCGGATGCCGGACAAGGCGGCGGCCCGCTCGTTGCCGCCGACCGCAAAAATGTGCCGTCCAAGCGGAGTTGAGCGCGCGATATAGGCCGCGGCGAGCGCGACGAGGACCAGGGTCCAGATCGAGACGGGAAGATGGAGGATGTTGCCCGCCCCAAGGAAGGCGTAGCCCGTGGTTCCGAATGCGGGATTCCCTTCGAGGTTGGGAAACGTCGCCCCGTCCGAAAGCAGTAGCGCCGCGCCCCGGGCCACATAAAGCGTGCCGAGGGTCGCGATGAACGGCGCGACGTTGAGGCGCGTGACGAGAAGGCCGTTGAGAAGGCCGATCACCACGCCAAGCGCGAGCGTGATCAAAATGATCTCAGGAATGTTGAAGAAGATTGTGTAGCCGAACCGCAGGTCGATTCCATGCAGGATCAGCCCGCCCGCCACCATTCCGCACAAGCCGACGATCGAGCCGACGGAGAGGTCGATCCCGCCGGTGATGATGACGAAGGTCATGCCGATGGCGAGGAAGGCGTTGAGCGCGACGTGCTTGGACATCAGCACGAGGTTTGCGGCCGAAAGGAAATTCGGGGCCGCAAACGCGAAAAACAAGACGACGGCGAAGAGCGCGATGAAGGTGCGCAGCCTCATCAGGTTGAGCGTGAGGGAGCCGCCGACCGCGCCGGTAGCCCGCGATTGCGCCGCAGCGCTCATTGAAGCAACTCCATCTGCTCGGACGTCCCGCTCGGTCCGTGACCGATTGACGACGCCCCGACAATCTTGGCTTCCGTCGCGTCGGCGCGATCCAGCAGCGCGGTGAGGCGCCCCTGACTCATCACTGCGATGCGGTCGGAAAGCGCGAGGACCTCGTCAAGGTCGGAGGTGACAAAGACGATTCCGATCCCTTGCGCGGCGAGGCTGCGCATGATTCGGAACACGTCCGCTTTGGCCCCGATGTCGATTCCGCGGCTCGGTTCGTCCATCAAGAGGACCTTCGGCGACGTGAGCAGCGCCTTGCCGATCACCACCTTCTGCTGATTGCCGCCGGAGAGCGACGAGACCGGCAGCGCGGGATTGGCGACCTTGATCGAAAGGTCCTTGATCTCGCGTCGAACTTCCTCGGCCTCGGCGCGCGCCTGAATGTGAAAACCCCTGGTCACCTTGCGCAGGCTCGCCATCGTCAGATTCTCGGCGACCGAAAGAATCGACACGAGACCGTCGCGCTGGCGATCCTCGGGGATAAGCGCGAGGCCGCGGGCGATGCGCCCGCCGACGTCCCGCTCACGGACAGGCTTGCCCCCGACGAAGATGCGGCCGGACGCCATCGAGTGGCGGCCCATGACGCATTCGAGAAACTCGCTTCGTCCGGCTCCCATCAGCCCGTAGACGCCGACAATCTCGCCGGCGCGAACCGTCAGCGAGACATGGTCGACGGCGTAGCCGCCGGTTATGCGCGGCAGGCAGATGTCGTCGGCGCGAAGCGCCTCCCCGCCAAACTTGTGATCGCCAGGGGTCGAAAAGTCCTTTGCGTCGGAGCCGATCATCTGGCGCACGATCCAATGCACGTCGATCTCCGTCATCGCTCGGCTTCCGGTAACCCGCCCGTCGCGCAACACCGTGATGTAGTCGCCGATCCGGATCAATTCCTCGAGCCGATGCGAAATGTAGACGATCGCGACGCCCTTCGACTTGAGGTCCGCGACGACACGGAACAGGATCTCGACCTCGGGCGCGCTCAAAGCCGACGTCGGCTCGTCCATGATCAGAATGCGCGCATTTCGCGCGACGGCCTTGGCGATTTCGACCAACTGCTGCTGGCCGATCATCAAATCTTCGACCTTGGCGCGCGGATCGACCGCCGTTTGCAAACGCTCGAGAAGAGCGCCCGCCTGGCGTTCCTGTTCAGCGTGGTCGATCCGTCCGCGGCGCATGATCTCGCGGTTGGCGAAGATGTTCTCCGCGACGGAAAGGTTGCCGAACAAGTTCAGTTCCTGGAACACCATGCCGATTCCATGCGCCATCGCATCGGCGGTGTCCTTGAAATGCACCGGTTCGCCATCGAGCAGGATTCTTCCCGCAGTCGGCTGCTCGACGCCGGCGATCATTTTGACGAGAGTTGATTTGCCTGCGCCATTTTCGCCGACCAGCACGTTGACGGCGCCGCTCCGAACCTCGAAGTCCGCATGCTTCACGGCGACCGTCCCGGAGTAGACCTTCGAGACTCCTTCCAAACGAAGGACGACCGGTTGACCGGCGGCCTCGACCTGCGCTTCGCTCATGGCTTCGGACCGATGCTGATTTCGACCGGAGTCACGAGCGGCGTATCGGCCGCGGCAACGAACGGATAGGCGCCAAGCACCGTCACCTTCCGCCCCACCAAAGCGTCTCGGGGCAGCTTTTCGAGCGCCGCCTGATTGACGTAGGTGTTGAAAGCTTTGCCATAGCGGGCGAAGTCGATCTGGTTGGTGAAATCGTTGAACGAGACAAAGTCGAGGGCGTCGCGGATCGCCGTGCCGCGGATCGCCGGGCCGATCTGCACGATCGCGTCCGCCTTGCCCTGTCCGGAGGCATTGACGCTGATGGTGGATGCGCGCGACTCGGTGTCCGCTGCGACAATCACGCCGTCAAACTTCACCACAAGCGTCCATGGCGCGTCCTCTGACTTCGCGCGATAGCCGAATTTGGCGCCCGCCTCATCGAGCGACTTGGCGGTCAGATCGCGCACCTGCACGAACGGACCCGCCTTCTTCTCGAAATAGGGAATGACTTTGGCCGACCAGATTGAGGCGACCATCTTGTCGGGATCGAAAACGCCTTCGCCGTTCGAGGCGCCCGCGCTGGCCAACGCCGGGACGTCCGCCGTCGGGATAAACCGACAGGAGGCGAGCAAAAGCCCGACGACGATAGCGGCGGCGCAAACAACCCAGCGCATCAAAAACGTGCTCCGTGCCGGCAAGGAAACGCGCGGACGAGGCCGCCCGCGCGTCACGTTATGCGAGGCTTACGGCTTGAGCGCGAAGGTCTCGAGCTTGTCTGCGTTCGACGCGTTGATCAGGATGCAATCCATCAACTGCTTTTCGGTCTTCGGCGCGGTCTTGGTCTTGATATAGGCGTCGGCCTGCTCGACCGCGAGCTGCGCCTCTCTGTAGGCGGGCTGGAGCACGGTCGCCTTGATGCCGCCTTGCTTGATCGAATCGCGCACGTCGTTCGAGCCGTCGAAGCCCACGACGATGACGTCCGCACGACCCGCCGCCTTCAGAGCGGCCTCGGCGCCCATCGCCATGGTGTCGTTGCCCGAAATCACGCCCTTGATGTTCGGGTTCGCCTGTAAGATCGACTCCATCTTTGTGTAAGCTTCCGGTTGGCTCCAGTTGGCCGACTGCCGCGACACGACCTTGAGATCCGGGTAATCGTCGATGACGTCGTGATAGCCTTTGGAGCGGATGCCGGCGTTGGTGTCGGATTCCTTGCCGACGAGCTCGACGTAGTTGCCCTTCTCGCCCATCAGCTTAACGAATTCCTGAGCGCCGAGCTGCGCGCCCTGGTAGTTGTTGGAAACGATCTGCGCCAGAGCAATCCCGGACGCATTGATCTCACGGTCGATCAGGAACGAGGGAATTCCCGCTTCTTTCGCCTTTTTGACCGCAGCGACAGTCGCGTCGGCGCCGGCGTTGTCGAGGATGATGGCCTTGGCGCCGCGCGCGATCGCCGTGTCGACGAGCTGCGACTGCTTGTTGGCGTCGTCATCGTGGACGAGCGAGATCACGTCGTAACCGAGTTCTTTTGATTTGGCCTCCGCGCCCTCGGCTTCCGCCTTGAAGAATGGATTGTCGTGCGAGGGGGTGATGACCGCAATCAGATCCGCCGCGTACGCGGAGCCGCCCATCATTGCGACGCTGGCAAGCAGAGCGCCGGCCAGAGCGTAACGTAGTTTCATTGTTGACCTCCCATTTCACTTCCAAGCATCGAAGATGGCCCATCCAAGCGGACGCTCGGAAAAGACGCGTTGCGTCGGATGCCGACAACGCACGCAGGACTTCGGGTGATTCGGGTTCTTGAGGCAGGTGCGGACGGGTCGCGTGAGCTTCGGCTGTGCCGAGTTCCCCTGTAACTCGCGTCGAGGAGGCGCCTCCCTTTTCCATTTCTTGCGTTTGCTAGCGAGATCCGTGCGATAATTTTGTTTTCCTGTCAAGACGCAAAATCAACGCAGCAGAATGGAATTGATCCGCGCATCCTGGCGTCTTCGGGCGCAAGCCCGGGCAACTTGGCTCTTTACAAATCGCAAAAAAGAATATTAAGTGAGAAAAATCGTCGCCAATCGAAAGATGGAAGGAAGGCAGGCAGGGAGGGTCGGCCGGGGTCGCGGCCGGGCCGCTTGCGAAAGCAGGTCGCAAACCATGAACAGAAACAATCTTCGCCCGATCAAACTCGGATTGGTCGTCGGCAGCCGTGAGTTTTTCAACGGCGCGCCGGCCCTTCAGACCCGTGTAGAGCTGCTGAAACTGCTCGACCGGATGAATGTCGCGACTGCAATCCTGCCGGTCGATGCAACCAAGAACGGCGCCGTTCAGTCCCGGGAGGACGCGCGACAATACGCGACCTTCTTTCGCGACCAGCCCGTTCCCGTCGATGGCTTGGTGATTTGCCTGCCGAACTTCGGCGATGAAATCGCGATCTCGGAGCTCGTCAACCAGGCGCGCCTGAACGTTCCCATCTTGCTGCAAGCAAGCAATGACGAGATTGACAAGGTCGACCTCAAGAGCCGCCGCGACGCCTTCTGTGGCAAGTTCTCTGTCGCCAACAATTTCTACCAGTATGGCGTCGCATTCACCGACACGACCACCCACACCTGCGACGTCGACGGCGCCGAGTTCACCGCAGACCTCGACCGGTTCGTCAGGATCTGCCGGGTTGTCCGCGGCCTGAAGCATGCGCGGATCGGCTCGATCGGCGCCCGAACCGGCGCCTTCCAGACCATGCGCTTCAGCGAGAAGCTGCTGCAGGCATCCGGGCTGACCGTGGTCACGGTCGATCTGTCCGAAATCATCTTCGCCGCCAACGCCGTCTCCGACGACGCGCCGGAGGTCAAAGCCAAGCTCGGCGAAATCTCGGCCTACGGCCGCATTCCCTCCACCATCAAACCGGACAAGATCGTTCGACAGGCCAAGTGGACGCTCGCAGTCGATCGGTGGATCGAGGAGAACGAATGCGACGCCAGCGCCATCCAGTGCTGGCGTAGCCTGCAGGACAATTTCGGCTGCGCGACCTGCCTGACCATGAGCATGATGGGCGAGAAGCTGACGCCGAGCGCCTGCGAGGTCGACGTCATGGGCGCGATCTCGATGTATGCGCTGGCGCTCGCGGCGGAAGCGCCGTCGGCGATCCTCGACTGGAACAACAATTACGGCCGCGAGGCCGACAAGTGCGTCTGCACCCACTGCGGCAACTACCCGAAGAGCTTCATCGGCGAGACTCCCGAAATCTCGGAGCTCGACGTTTTGGGAAGCGTGCTCGGCAAGGAAAACTGCTTCGGCGCCGTCAAGGGCAAGGTCCAGCCGGGACCGATGACTTTCTTCCGCGCCTCCACCGATGATCGGCTGGGGACCATAAAGGCCTACGTCGGCGAGGGCGAGTTCACCGCCGATCCCTTCGGCATGGACGGCGGGATTGCTGTGACGAAAGTGGCGCGGCTTCGGCCGCTGCTCGGTTTCATCGCGCGCAACGGGTTCGAGCATCACGTCGCGATGGTCCGCGGCCATCATGCCGGCGCTGTTCACGAAGCGATCACGCGCTACCTGAACTGGCCGATCTACCGCCACGAAACCGAGCCGGCTGGTGACGCGTACGTATCTTCCATTTTCCGCGGGTGAGGCGATGGCTTTCCAATCTGATCCTAAACAGGCCCAGGGCCGAGACGAGCTCGTCGCGGGAATTCGCGCGAGGGCTAGCGCGATCCGGAGGGATGCGCTGAACATGGTGTTCGAGGCGCGGTTGGGTCATCCCGGCGGGGACATGTCGGTCGCGGACATTCTGGCGACGCTCTATCTCGGCGTGCTGCGGATCGATCCGAAGGCGCCGCGCGCGCCCGACCGGGACCGGCTGATCCTGAGCAAGGGCCACGCGAGCGGCGCCCTCTACGCGACCTTGGCCGAAGCGGGCTTCATTCCGGTCGAGATGCTTCAGACCTACATGAAGCCACTGTCGATGCTCAACGGGCATCCGAACCGCAACTATGTCCCCGGCGTGGAGGCCAACACGGGCCCGCTTGGCCACGGACTGCCAATTGCCGTTGGCGTCGCGCTGGCCGGGAAGATGGACCGGGCCGCTTATCGCGTCTTCGTCATTACCGGCGACGGCGAGCTGCAGGAGGGCAGCAATTGGGAGGCCGCCATGGCGGCCGGTCATCACAAGCTCGCCAATCTGACGCTCATCGTCGACAGGAACACGTTGCAGCAGGGCGCGCGGGTGGCGGAGACGAATGACGTCGAACCGCTCGCCGACAAGTTTCGCGCCTTTCGTTGGGACGTCGTCGACGTGGACGGGCACGACCCGGCGGCGCTCCTCAACGCGTTTGCGCCCAGCCCCGATCGGACGAAACCGCTGTGCGTGATCGCCCATACCATCAAGGGAAAAGGCGTCTCGTACATGGAAGACCAGATCGCCTGGCATCACGGCGTTCCGACCCAGGCGCAACTCGATCAGGCCATGGAAGAATTGAGCCACCTATGAGCGCACCGCAGCCTCCCGCATCCAACCTCTTCGATTGCCGCGACGCCTTTGCCGCTACACTCGACCGGGTTGCCGAGCGCGACGATCGAATTGTGATCGTGGTCAACGACAGCATCGGATCGTCGAAGCTCGGCGGCTTCCGCAAACGATGGCCGGAGCGCACGATCAACGTCGGTATCGCCGAGCAGAATATGGTCGGCGTCGGCTCCGGTCTTGCCAATGGCGGCAAGATTCCGTTTGTCAGCGCGGCCTCTTGTTTCCTCACCGCGCGCGCGCTCGAGCAGATCAAGGCCGACGTGGCTTACAGCAATACGAACGTGAAGCTCGTCGGGCAGTCGCCGGGCGTTGGATACGGGGAGCTTGGACCCACCCATCACTCGATGGAGGACATGGCCTGGCTGAGGCTCCTGCCCAATCTCGCGGTGGTCGCGCCGTGCGATCCTTGGGAGACCGCTGAGGCCGTCGAGGCGGCTGCGGCGCGCGAAGGACCGGTGTTCCTGCGCATCACTCGGTTCGGCGTTCCAAAGTTGCCGCGCCCCGATAACGCCCGGTTCGAGATCGGCAAGGCCGAGACGCTTCGCGAGGGAACCGACGTC
Organism: uncultured Alphaproteobacteria bacterium; assembly: GCA_963822215.1. Taxonomy (GTDB): domain Bacteria; phylum Pseudomonadota; class Alphaproteobacteria; order Rhizobiales; family Beijerinckiaceae; genus Roseiarcus. The sequence continues at coordinate 424,786 of CAWGGX010000008.1, read as the reverse complement.
GCCATCATCGCCTGCGGAGTCATGGTCACGCGAGCGCTCGAGGCCGCCGATCGTCTCGCCGCTCGCGGCGTGAGCGCCCGGGTCGTCAATATGGCCTCGATCGCCCCGCTCGACGATGCGGCCATCCACGCCGCCGCAGATCTCGGAGCCATCGTCACGGTCGAGGAGCATTCCGTTCGTGGAGGCCTCGGCGGCGCTGTTGCCGAGGTCGTAGCCGGCTACCGGCCTTGCCCGATCCGCATCCTCGGTTTTCCCGGCTTTGCACCGACAGGATCTCCAAAATTTCTGTTCGAAAGGTTCGGGCTGACCTCGGACGGCATCGAGAAGGCCGCACGCGAAGCGATTTCGTTGAGGTCGTCGTGAATGAGCGCCTTCGTTCTCGCCATCGACCAGGGAACGACCAACACCAAGGCCTTGGCCCTGGACCCGGACGGCCACATTGTCGCACGCCATTCGGTTCCGACTCCGATCGCCTATCCACGTCCCGGATGGGTCGAGCAGTCGGGCGACGAGATCTGGCGCGCGACGACGGCCGCGGTTGACGGCTGCCTCTCGGCCCTGCCGGAGCCAGCGACGATCGCCGCGATCGGCGTCTCCAATCAGCGCGAGACCGTTCTTCTCTGGCGGCGTTCGACCGGCGAGACGATCGGTCCGTGCGTGACCTGGCAGTGCCGCCGATCGTCGGACCGCATCGACGCGCTCCGCACGCCGGCGATCGAGGAGGCGGTCCAGTCGAAGACCGGGCTCGGCCTCGACCCGCTCTTTCCCGCAGCCAAGATCGGCTGGCTTCTGGAGGCCTATCCCGAGGCCCGTTCCCTGTCGGATCGCGGCGACCTCTGCGCGGGAACCATCGACTCCTGGCTTCTGTTCAACCTGACCGGCGGCGCGATCCACGCGACGGACGCCAGCAACGCCTCGCGGACGCAATTGTTCGACATTCACCAGCAAGAGTGGAGCGACGAGCTTTGCGGGCTGTTCGGCGTGCCGAAGTCGATCCTTCCTCGCGTCGAAGATTCAAACGCCAGGTTCGGCGCGGCGAAGCGTGTTCATCGATTGATCGAAGGGGTTCCTGTCCATGCGATGATGGGGGACTCGCATGCCGCGCTGTTCGGTCACGGCATACGCTCTCCCGGAGCCGTCAAAGCGACCTATGGAACCGGGTCGTCGCTGATGACTCTGACCGAGACGCCGATCCGATCCCAGTCGGGCCTCTCGACGACTGTCGCCTGGCGCCGTTCGAAGACAGTCTCCTATGCGCTCGAGGGCAACATCTCGGTATCGGCTCAGGCGGCCGCCTGGATGGCCGAACTTATGGGCCTGCCCGATGTCGTTGCGCTGACCGAGTTGGCGACGAAGGCCAAGGGCGATGATCAGGTCTGCTTCGTTCCGGCGCTCGCCGGCCTTGGCGCCCCCTATTGGAAAGACCGCGCTCGCGCCGCCCTGACCGGCATGTCGCTCGCGACCTCGCGCGCCGATGTCGCCCGCGCGACGCTCGAGGCGATCGCGCTGCAGATTCGCGACGTCTTCACGGCGATGGAGCGGGATCTCGGGGCGCCCCTGGCGCGGCTTTGCGCCGACGGCGGGGCAACCCAAAACGATCTGCTCATGCAATACCAGGCGGATCTGCTTGGTCGCCCCGTCCAAAGGCTCAAGGTCTTGGAACTCAGCGCGTTCGGGGCGGGCGTGCTCGCAGGCGCGACTTCGGGACTGATGGACGAAGCCAGGATCGAGGCGATGCTCAGCGGCGCCAGCGACCAGATCGAACCTTGCCTCGATCCGGAAGCCCGCCAAGCGAAGATTGGCGTGTGGAACTCGGCAGTGAGCTCGGTGATCAGCCGCGCGGAAACCCGCTAATCCTCGCTGACGCCGACCCAAGCCTCGCCGCTTCGGGGCGGTTCAGACCGCGAAGCCTCGGACGAACCGGCGACCCGGTTTCCCTGCTAGCAGGGAATTTTTTTGCGGGGCGGTCGGCAGTCTGTTGCAGGAAGTCCTGCAATGTCATAGCGTTGCTAGCTTTTCAACCCGCCGGTTGCGGGCGCGCGCGGGCGCGGAACAGGGAACTTAACAGGACCCGAACAGGGACCTTTCAGGTCATTTTGGAGCGGATCAGGGAAATAACAGGCGGGCGAAACGCAAGCGCGAGATCGGGTGCGGACGGGTTGCAAGGCGGCGGCATTCCCTTCCCCCGCACGGGAAAAGCCTGCCCGCCCCCCCCCCGGCGAAAACCGGGCAAAGGCCCGGGGGCAGCCCATGCGAGCGGTCGGATGTCGGCGCGACGTAAAGGATCCAGAAATAATCTTGCTCTAGGCGAGCCGCCAGACCGTGACCCGCTCGGCGTAGCCGCGCACCAAGACCGGCCCGAGCGGAACAGCGTCGCCGATGGCGTCCCCCGCCGCCTCACGCACGGCGTCGGAGACGATGAGTTCCGAGCCGACCTCTTTGTTGAGGCTCTCGAGGCGCGACGCCAGGTTCACCGTGTCGCCAACCACGGTATATTCCTTGCGGCGCGGAGTGCCGACGGTTCCGGCGACCGCCTGGCCAATGTGGATGCCGATGCCGAGGCGGATCGGCCACGCGTTGCCGACGTTGCTTGCGTTGACTGCGGTGAGCATCTCGCGCGCCGCCTCGACCGCGTTCGCCGCCTCGAGCGGATCATCGATCGGCGCCCCGAAGATGGCCAGCAGGCCGTCGCCGAGGAACTTGTTCACGATGCCATTGTGCCGATCGACAATATTAACAAGGATTTCGAACACGGCGTCGAGGCGGGCGACGACCTCGGCCGGCGTGCGGCTGCGCGAGGCTTCGGTGAAGCCGCGAATGTCGACAAACATCACGCACACCCGCCTCATTTCGCTGAGCTCGGCGGCGCCGATGGCGAGAAGCCGTTCGACCACGCGCGGCGAGACGTGCTGACCGAACAGGTTGGTCACTCGGTCGCGGGCCGACGCGGCCGCCAGCGCCCGCTCGAAGTGGCCCTTGATCGTGACCCCGACGGAACCGGCCAGCACACCGGCGATGAGAAGGACAGCGCTCGGCCCCAGATGATAGGCGATGCTGAAGGTCGGGTCGTCGGGTCGCCAGACGAGGTGCAGCGTCACCGAGGCGAGGGCGAAGAGCCCGACCGCGGCGACCGCGCCGGTGAACGCCGAAAGCGCAAAATCGAGCCGCAGGGTCGAGAGAATGATGAAGATGAAATAGAGCAGCGCCGGCCAGGCGCTGAAGACGAGGGGCGCGGAGAGATATCCGGTGAGGAGATAGAGCAGCAAGGTTGGAAAGCTGGTCTCGACCAGCGCGTTCATATAGCGCGGAAAGAGGGGAAGTCTTCGACCGCGACGAATGAAGACGGTGAGCACGGCAGCCACCAACAGCTCATAAACAATGAAAGCCGAGAAGACCGCCGACGCAGCCCGCACCGGCAGTCGATCATGATAGATCGACCTGACGAAGCTGGGGACGAAAGTGACCGAGAGCAGGATCAGGGCGAGAATGACAGCCGCCACGGCGGCCAGGCTGAGCATGCGCCTGCGCTCGCTGACGAGAATCTCCCGGTTCAAGTGCTGTCGAAACGTTGCGTCGGCAGAGGCAGGGGGTTCTTCCATCGCCGTCCTTTGCGCGCGCGGTCAACCATCGACATGCGGCTTCCGTGATCCTGGAAGACCACGCTCCGGTTGACGCTACAGCAAATTGCGCTTCCGTTGAGGCGCCCACTTTTCGCTGCGCTCCGAGGACGTCCTGACGGGCGCCCTGCGGAGCGTGGTCGGGCAGCGAATCCGACAAAGGCCGGGCTCGCCGTGGTTTTTGGGAAAAATCGGCGTCGGGTCGACAACGAATTGCAAAAAAGAGCGACCGCTTCGCGCAAACAGCGGGCGGTCTGAATGGGCTTGGCGAATGGGTCCTACGAGGCAGTTAGCTGCCCTTGCGGTTGGTCACGCTATGGGAGCACAGCGCCAGCTGCGGTCATTCGCCCGACATCGCCGCACGCGTCCCGGCGTCGCGTTTCCCAATTCGCTCCGACCAGCTGTTCGTGTGCGTGTCCGAGTTCAGGCTCTGGAGTCCCGTCCGAACTGCCCCCTCGACATCTTGCGCCTCCCTCCGCCTGCCCCGAATGACCGTCCCTCGGGTAGATGCGCCGGAATCGATATGCCGTTGCTTACGCGCTGCACTAGGCCTAGACTTGTTTCGCATAAAGGTATCACCGGATCAAATGCGGAGGGCGCAATGGCTGCTTCAATCCGCGAATTGGCCAACGAGGCGAGTTTCATATTCGAGGGCACGCTGCGCCGGACCAAGGCGGTCACCAGCTCGAGTCTGCAGCCCACAGACGAGACGGCGGTCGTCCACGTCGACCGCATTCTCAGAGGTCCGCCTGCTCTGGCCGGCTTCAAGGGACAGGAGATCACTGTCGAACTTCGGCAACCCGGTGCCTCGCACGCTGGCCATCGCTTTACTTTCTTCACCGTCGGCCTGCACTTCGGCGACGGGCTGGCGGTACGCGAGGTGGGACGGATCGATGCTGATGGACCTCAGGTGGAGAGGGAAGTGCGCGAGGCCGCGGAGGAGAAGCGGAACGATCTGCTGCTCGGCCGGCTGCGCGACGCCGAGATTGTCGTGTCCGGCATGGCAATCCGCGTCGAGAAATATCAGCGAACGGATGGGACGCCTCGCCCAGTTTCAGAACACGATCCGGACTGGTGGGAGTGCGTTATCCGCGTCCACGAAGTGCTGAAGGGCACGGTCACCGGAAGGAAACGCGGAGGCGCGGCAGAAGTCGTCACGCTGTTTGCGCACGGCACCGACATTGTCTGGTACCAGTCACCGAAATTTTCCGAAGGCGACGAGGGCGTCTGGCTGTTGCATCGGAGGGACAGCCGCGGCAACCCGGCGCCAGATTTGGTCAGCGACAATCCGCTCGACTTCCATCCTTTGTCGGAACTCGATCGCATCCGCGCACTGCTCGAGCGCCTGCAACCTTAGCGGAGCGAACACTCGAACCGCCACCGCCGCAGCGCTTGCTGCGAGACGAAACGAGGTGTCTCATGGACGTCTTCGTCGTCAACATGATTCCCAAGTCGCTGAGCGGCGAACAGAATCAGGACAGCGAACCAAATCTCGCTGTCAATCCGGCCAACCCGCTACAGGCCGCCGCGACGGCCTTCACGCCCGACCCGCTGAGCGGGCCGCTCGCGCCGATCTACACAACCGCGGACGGAGGAAAAAGCTGGGCGCTGAATTTGATCGTCCCGGGCGCGGGCACCGGAGTCGGCTTTTATCTCCCTACAGCCGACATCACGTTGCGCTTCGGCGGCAAGTCGAATGTGCTCTACGCTGGAATCATTCGTGCGGACACTCTGGCACTCAATATCCTGCGGACAGGCAACTACGTGTCCCCCGCGACGATGACTATCCTCGAACCACGCAGCAATGAGGACCAGCCCTGGGTGCAGGCGACGACAGCGGAGAATGTCGGCGGCGCGCCTGATCGGGTCTATGTCGGTAACAACATATTCCCTGCCCCCGCATCAACGCTGAGCGCGACCGTCGATTTCTCGCTCGACGCCGCCACGGCCGGGCCCCCGGCCGGCTTTGCGCCCCACGGCCTGACTGCCCGTGCCAACGCCGGCGGCCAGAACGGTCCCTCGATCCGGCCCGTCGTACACCAAGACGGCACTGTCTATGTCGCGTTCTTTAACTGGATTACCCCAGCGGCAGTTCCGTTCACTGCGGATGTTGTGGTCTGCCGCGACGACAATTGGGGGCAGGGCGCGACGCCATTCAGCGATCTGATCGATCCCGACGGTTTCGCTGGGCTGCGCGTGGCGCCGAACGTGCAAATTCCCTGGGCCAATTTCGCCTATCTAGGCCAGGAGAGGGTCGGCTCGCATCTGTCGATCGCGGTCGATCCGCGCGACAGTTCCGTCATCTATCTCGCTTGGGCGGACTTCCCAACCGGTGCGCCGCCCTACACCATCCACCTACGCCGCTCTCGCGACCGCGGGGTCACCTGGTCGGGCGACCTGCGGCTGGTCGCGAACGGGATCAATCCGGCGCTCGCGATCAACGAAAAGGGGCATGTGGGATTCCTCTACCAGACACTGACCAATTCCGGCGCCACCTGGGAAACCCATGTGGAAGTCTCAAAGAACGGGTTCCACGGCCAATGGTGGACGGCGGTGCTGGCCACGACGCCGTCAAATGCCCCCGCGTTTACCTTCCACCCCTATCTCGGCGACTATGTTTACCTCCAGGCGCTCCGCAAGGACTTCTACGGCGTCTTCTCGGCCAACAACACTCCAGACTACGCCAATTTCCCGAACGGCGTCATCTATCAGCGCAATGCCAACTTCGTCACCAAGACGCTGCTCGCCGTGGACAACGTCACTCCGGTCCCGATCTCGATCGACCCTTTCTTCTTCAAGGTGACGGTCAAGACCGGCGAGGTGGCGACCGCGATCGCCGATAACGGCTATTTCGGACGTGTCTGCTTCGGATCCTTCGCCGACGAGATCCTGACGATCAACAACCCCGGCGACGGTCGACTCAAGATCTTCAACGTCACCGCCGCGCCTGCCGATTTCGAAGCGCCGAGCGTGGTCGCCTACCCGCTCATGTTGCGCCCCGGCGATTCGATCGACCTCGTCATCCGCTTCCGTCCCCTCAGCCACGGCCTGAAGCCCGGGACGGTGACAATCATAAGCGACGATCCGTCCGGGCCCCACACCATCGACGTCTCCGGCGAATGTCCCGCGCCGCATCTGAGCCTGATTCTCGCCAACGCGGGCACATTCGCGAAAACCTGCGTCGGAAGTTTCACCGACGAGAATCTGCTGCTCAGCAATACCAGTCATTGCCCGCTGACGGTCACGGGCATCGCTTCGAGCGCAGCCGATTTCGTCGTGCCGGAGGTGCTCACCTATCCGTTGTTGATCTCGCCGGGCGGCTTCTTGCCGGCTCCTATCCGTTTCGCTCCCGTAAGCTTCGGACTCAAATCCGCGACCATCGAGGTGTTCAGCGACGATCCGTCGAGCCCGACCTCGATCCTGGTCCGCGGCGACGCGCCTTCCGGGAAGCTGGCTGTCGCAGGCTCGACGAGCTTCGGCGGCGTGAACGCGGGGTGCTGCGCGGATCGCACGCTCTCTATCTGCAATGTCGGCGAGTGCTCCCTCGACGTGAGCAGCGTGCGGTTCAAGCGAAAGAGCCGTCACTGGAAGATCTTGCACAATCCATTCCCGGCGAAGCTGCATCCAGGCTCGTGTCTCCCGGTCGAGATTCAATACCGCGCCAATGAGAAGTGTTCTCGGCCTTGCGAGTTGGTGATCGAGAGCGACGACCCCGCGACGCCGGTCAAGTTCGTCGAGGTGCTGGCGTACACAATCTGGGATGCTTGCTGCAAAGAGGATTGCGACGACTGCCGCAAGGGTTGTTGTGACAAGCATCCTTCCTGCCGGCAGGGCTATCCGTGCTGTGACGACGACGATGACGACGGTGAGGATCGCTGACGGAGCAAAAACCGGCGGCCACCGAGAGGCGGCCCGTTGACATCTTCGGGAGTTTCAAATGCGAAAGAATTTTCGGCGTCTGTTTTGGGTTGAAGTCGCCTTGGCGGCTATTACTGGTTTGTTGGCCCTAATTACTCCAATTTTTCCGGACTGGATTGAGTTCGTGTCGGGTTGGGATCCAGATCAACATGACGGATCGGTGGAGTGGATGATTGTGGCCGGCCTGTTCGTTGTCACCATCGCAATGGTTGCGCTGGCGACTATTGAATGGAGGCGGACGCCAGCCACTATTTCGACGTAGCGGTTCCTATACGGGTCCTATGTCCGGCTACATTGAGTGTAGCTGGCGCCGCCGCTTGCGAAGTAGAATATTTCCGCACCGCGACGTCCACGAAAGGAGTCCGCAATGACTGTTACGTCGATTCGCGAGAAGAAATAGCTCGCAACGAATGCCCGCAACTGTGAAGGGCTTCGGACGCCGGGCTCTTCGGAGACGGGGTCCGACGAACGCCCGCTCTGGGCGGAGACCGCGCCTAGAGGCAAGGCCCGCTTACCTGCCCAGTTGCGCCGTCCACGGTCGCGATCCGGAACGTCGCCAATACGTCGATTTGCCCCGTTAGACGACTGGGGACGGATGTTGCGCATCGGGTCCAAATGTTGCGTCGGAAATTTGTTCACAGGGCGCTCCTGGCCGTCGGCGCCCCACAAGAGTCGCTCCGGCATCCCATACAGTGGGTGTATGCGTTAACCGGATAGGCGCGAAATGAACGTCGCGCACAAGGCGGCAGAATTTGCTGTGGTTCCGGACGGGGCCACCAACGGGGCGGTGCGCGCGCCCGTCATGAAAGCGCGACCTGTCAAAACCCATCGATCTTGCGTAACCCCCAAAGGGGGGGCCCGGAGCCCATCATCGCGAGAAACCCCCGGACTTGATCCAGGTCAAAGCCCGGGGATCCCGCAGGGTATGGGGCGACACGCGTTTGGAGATGCCGGCCAGGTCTTTGGCGGCGGTGACGGCGCGGTTGAGCTGACGCGCGGTCACCGGATTGATCGGGTTCTGGCCGGGAAACAGCCAGACCTGCGGCCGCGCCGCCTTCCACCATTCGCGCAGGAGCTGGAGCAGTTGGGGCGACAGCATCACATCGCGATCCCGCTGCCCCTTGCCCTGCTCGACCCGCAGCGTCATGTGCTGGCTGTCGATGTCGGACACCTTCAGGTGGGCGACCTCGGACACCCTGAGGCCCGCGTGCGTCAGCGACGCTGAGCGCGGCCTTGTACTTGAGGCTCGGCGCGGCCTGGAGGAGACGCGCCACCTCCTCCGGACTCAGCACGACTGGCGCCCTTCGCGGCTCGTTCACCACCCTCAGAGGACGAACGAGGTCGGGCCGTTCGAGCGTCACGGTGAAGAAGAACCGAAGCGCGGCGATGGCGGCGTTGATGGTCGGCGCGCCGATCTGTCGCTGGGCCATGTGCAGTTGAAAGCGGCGAAGGTCTTCGCTCGTCGCCGTATCCGGAGAGCGGCCGAGGAACTTCGTGAAGGTCCTCACGGGCCGGACGTAGTCCTTCTGAACCTTCTCCTTGAACCGCCGCGCCGTCATGTCCTCGATCATGCGCTGCCGCAACAGGCTGATGGAATTGTCGGACATCGAAAGCTCCTGTCTCGCATGGGGTTGAACCCCACGATCTTGAGACAGGGCCGAGTCTTCCCGTTGTCCTTACCCGTACACCCTCTCCGCTCGCTCGCCGCCCCTACCGCGCGAGCGGTTCAGTTCTCGCGGACGCTTGACCCATTCGGCGCGCCCTGGTGCAATGACTGGAATTTGCGCAGAGCGGTCGATTGCCGGACGGGCGATCAAAGGGCGCGACGGCAAGTTTCTACCGTCTCGGGACCGATTAAGGCCCCAGCGAACAATAATCGAATCGCGGTAGGAAATAATCATCAATCAAAATAATGTCGTTATTTCAATTGGTTAAAGCGTCAACGCGATGCCTTTCCTGGCGCCATCCGTTTGTTGACCCCCGACGGATGCCCAGCGGCGGCGGTCGGACCCGGCTGAGACTGTTCCGCCGACCTCAGCCAACGGATGGCTGTCAGCTGAAAATTGGTCTCTCGACGCGCGACCACGCCCCTGAGCCCCAATCAAGTCCCGCAGAATGTCCGGAAGACGCGTTCATCTGCTTGAGGCGGATTGGCGTATTCCGCGAAGGCCGGTTGATCCTCATAAGGTCGCGACAGAACCGTCAGCAGCTCGGCGAACGGCGAAAAGTCTTCATCTTCGATCGCTGCATCGAGGGCTTGCTCCACCCGATGATTGCGCGGGATGAAAGCTGGATTGACGTTTCGCATCCCCTTGGCGCGTACGCTCGGGTCCCGCCCGTCGACGGCCAGACGCGATCGCCACCTGGCGGCCCAGCGATCGTAGGCGCCTGGGTTCGCAAACAAGCTGCGCGCCTCGACGTCTGCTGTCTCATCCGCGGCGGCGGCGCAGAGCCGGCGGAGGGTCAGGGTGAAGTCGGCGGCGTTCTCATGCATCGCCTGGAGCAAATCGCGGACGAGGTCGAGATCGCCGTCTTCTTTGCCCGAGAGTCCGAGCTTCTCCCGCATGCCGGCAAGCCAATGCTCCTCATAGCGCGAGGTAAACGCGGAGATCGCCTCGCTCGCAAGTTCGACGGCCCGCTCTGGGTTTGGGTCCACGAGCGGAAGCAGGGTTTCGGCGAATCTGGCAAGATTCCATTGCGCAATGGTCGGTTGATTGGCGTAGGCGTAACGCCCGAATTCATCGATCGCGCTGAACGCAGTCGCTGGATCGTACGAATCCATGAAGGCGCACGGTCCAAAATCGATGGTTTCGCCCGAAAGCGCAGTGTTGTCGGTGTTCATCACGCCATGGATGAAACCGACACGCATCCAACGCGAAATTAACAGGGCCTGGCGCTCCACCACGGCTTGAAGCAGCGCCAGGCGAGGCCTCGCGGCATCGCGGGCGTCGGGAAAGTGGCGATCGATGACGTAGTCGGACAGACGTTCGACGGCTTCCAGATCGCCTCGCGCGGCGAAATATTGGAAGGTCCCGACACGGATGTGACTGGATGCGACACGGGCCAGCACGGCTCCAGGCAACGGGCGGTCGCGATATACAGGTTCGCCAGTTGAGACGGCCGCCAGCGCCCGTGTGGTCGGAATTCCGAGCGCATGCATCGCTTCGCTGACGAGATATTCGCGCAGGACCGGCCCCAGGGCGGCGCGGCCGTCACCGCGCCGCGAGAACGGCGTTCTGCCCGCGCCCTTCAATTGGACATCGCGCCGCTCGCCATTGCGGTCCAAGACCTCGCCGAGGAGGATTGCCCTGCCGTCGCCAAGCTGAGGAACGAAATGGCCGAATTGATGCCCGGCATAGGCCATCGCGATCGGCTCGGCGCCCGGCGGGACGACGTTGCCGGCAAACACCGCCGCAAGCTCGTCCGCTTCGAGACCTTTTGCACGGAGCCCCAGTTCTGAGGCGAGCTCCTCGTTGAACTTGATCAGGCGGGGCTTTGGTACGGGCGTCGGAGCGAGCCGGGCGAAAAACCGCTCCGGCAGGCCCGCGTAGCTGTTCGAGAAGATAGCGATCGGGCGGCCCGTGCGTTCGACGGCCGCCGGCTTCTCCATTGAATCAGTCGGCGGCATGGGTTGCAAAATTCCTCTTCCTCTTTGGATTCACGCTATCGATAACGCCGCATCGATTGGTCGATCTCGCAGGCCCAGGCGTCAAAGGTTGACGGCATTGTCAAAGCCGGCGTCTCGAAGAAAGTCGACGACCATCTGACGGCGAGCGCCGTGATGGCAAAGGACCACCAAGGGTTGATTGGTCGGCAGGCCATCGACCCGAGCCGGGATCTCCGCCATCGGAATATGCAGGGCGCCCTCGAACTGGCGGATATCAAGCTCTCCCCCCTCTCGCACATCAAGGACCATATGCTCCGTTCCCGTGCTCCGCATATGCGCAAGCTCGCGAACAGCGATTGACTCTGAACCTCTGAAAGATTCTGTGGGCAAAGCGTGGTTGCTTCCCTGACCGACACGACGCCGATAAATATGTCCGACTGGAAGCCGGTCAAGAAAACAGTCAAGCGCCGCGAGAGATTCAAATTTCTAGGCGCCGACTGTACCCTATTTGCGACAGGATAGGGAGCGGGGTTCGCCTTAGCCGGCGGGCATTTCAGACCGGCTTCAGTCCGCCCGACGCCCCAGGGCCGCCTGGCGTTTTCGGGGGCGAGGACCCGGCGAGCGAGCCGTGCACGATCACTCTGATCGATCTGAAGGGACGGAAACTGCCGGCAGACGAAAATGTGCTTGCCCGACCGCGTCTCGCCGTGCGACGAATTGTCCAGTCAACCGTTCGACTGGGTTCCGACTTGCCCCGCGAGAACAGCTTCGGCCTCGATGAAACGTCCGGACGCCCGCTCTACCGTCAGCTCGTCGACTGGCTGCGGTTGGACATCGCCAGCAGGGCGGTCGGCGATCGGATCGATAGCGAGGCGTTGCTCGCCGAACGGTTTGGGATCAGCCGTTTCACCGTGACCCGCGCGATCGAGATTCTGGTCGATGAGGGGCTCATCCGCCGCCGTCAGGGCTTGGGGAGTTTCGTCGCCCTTCCGCCTCTGCGACGCGCTCCGTCGTATCTGTTGAGCTTCACCGAGGCTGTTGAGGCGCAGGGACGGACGTCGACGCATCGGCTGTTGAACTTCGGTCCCGCCGTATGGAGCGAGGACCTACCCTATCATGAAGACTCAGCGCTGGTCGGCGTCGATCGTTTGCGCCTTGTCGACGGAGAGCCGACGGCCATTCATCGATCGGTCATCGATGCGAGGCTCGCCCACAAGATCGGTTTGACCCGCGCCGTCGCGAGAACGCCGAGTTTCTCGCTGTATCGTCTCTTTGATCAGGCGGGGCTCGAAATCAACCAGGGCGTCGAGACGCTGCGCGCCCGTCGCGCGACCTCTGAGGAGGCGCGCCTCCTTGAGATCGACGACGAGCCGGTGGTCATGGCGGTGCGGCGGGAGACGCGGGGACGGGACGGCGCTCTGCTGGACGTCGTCGACGCAGTCTACGACGGACGCCGCTACTCCTATCAGACCGAAATCCGCCGCGATGCGCCCAAGGCGCTCGCAAACTCACATTCGCAGAAGGCAATGGAGAGGAACCATGAAGCGAATTCGAATCATGAGCGCAATTTCGGCCCTCGCTTTGGGCCTTGGCGCGACCGTGGCAGCGAGCGCGGCTGAAAAACCGGTCGCGCTGATCATCGCGCAAGGCGGCCTCGGTGACCAGTCGTACAACGACCTCGCCTACTCGGGCTTCAAGAAGGCGCTTGCCGACGACAAGCTTGAAGGCAAAGCGGTCGAGTCGAAGGACGTCGTGGCGCAGGCGGCGGACATTCTCCGCCGCGCCTCCGACGCGGGCTTCGGCCTCATCGTTGATCTTGAGTACTCGCACGGCGACGCGCTTCAGGCGGTCGCCAAGGACTACGCCGGGACCGATTACGTCATTCTCAACCAAGTGCGGCCGGGCGCGAACGTCGCATCGGTCCTCTTTCAGGAGCAGGAGGGCTCGTATCTCGCAGGCGCGCTCGCGACGCTGGTCGCAAAGGACGCAACGATCAAGGGCATGAGCGGCAAACCGGTGATCGGCGTCATTGGGGGCACTAAGTCGGTCGGCATAGACAAGTTCATCGCCGGCTACATTCAGGGTGCGCGGGCGATCGACCTTCAGGCGGAAGTCAAGGTCGCCTATTCCAATAATTTCGGCGATCCGGCGGTCGGCTTTCAGATGGCGAAGGCCATGTTCGACTCAGGCGCCAACGTCGTCTACCAGGTGGCGGGCGGCACGGGGCTCGGCGTCATCAAGGCGGCAAAGGACTCAGGCCGCTTTGCGATCGGCGTAGACACCGATCAGGACAGCATCGCTCCCGGCTCCGTCCTCACCAGCATGGTCAAACGGACGGACGTCGCGGTCGAGACCGTGACGAAAGACTACGCCGACGGCAAATTCCCCGGCGGCCAAACGGTGACGCTCGGGCTTGCACAGGACGGCGTCGGCCTCTCGCCAATGACGCATACGCGGGACATGGTTCCGGCTGCGACTCTCGCCAAGGTCGACGATCTCCACAAGAAGATCCTCTCTGGCGAGATCAAGGTGTGGAATGTTGTCGATCAGGGCTATCCGGACTTCTTCAAGTGACGGAAGCGGTAGCGATTCGCATCGGAGCACGTGAAGTCACGCGCCGGTTCGGCGCGTTCGTCGCCAACGATCATGTCAACCTCTCCGTCGCGCCGCGAACGATCCACGCCGTCGTCGGCGGCAACGGAGCCGGCAAGTCGACGCTGATGCGCGTCCTGCAAGGCGTCGACGCTCCTGACGAGGGAACCGTGATGCTCGACGATCGGCCGGTTCGGCTGGAGGGTCCGGCCGACGCCTTCGCGCGCGGCGTCGGCCTGGTCCATCAGGAGTTCATGCTGGCGCCGCCGCTATCGCTGCTGGAGAACCTGATCCTGGCGCGCGAGCCCGCGGGATTCGGCGGGCTCATCGACTGGCGCGGAGCGGAAGCCGAAGCCGACAAGGTTGCCGCGCTGGCCGGAGTCACTGTCGACTGGCGGCTGAAAGCCGTCGATGCGCCGATCCATATGCGCCAAATCCTCGAGATCCTGCGCCTTCTCTATCGCGGCGCGGACGTCCTGATTCTCGACGAGCCAACTGCCGTGCTTGCGCCCCCTCAGATCGACGACCTGTTGGCGCTCATGCGCAAGCTCAAGGCGGAAGGCCGGACGATCGTCTTCATCAGCCACAAACTCGACGAGGTGATGAATGTCGCGGACGTGATCACGGTGATGCGTTCGGGGCGCGTCGTCGTGACGACGACCCCGTCTGCGACCAGCGTCGCCGAGATCGCCGGCGCCATGGTCGGCGAACCGATCGAAGCCGCCCCGCTCGTATCCCACGCCCGCCCCTCCCCCGAGCCGTTGTTTGTCGCGAGAGGGCTTGTGGGGATCGACGCTCGGGGATTCGAGCAACTCGGTCCGGTTGACTTCAACGTCCGCCGGGGCGAGATCCTGGGTGTGGCCGCCGTCGGCGGCAACGGACAGGACGAACTCGTCGCTTGCGCCGCCGGCCTCGCCGCCCCTGTTGCGGGCTCGATCGCTTTCGATGGACGGAACCTGACCGGGCTGCCGACCTCGCGCTTCCGTGACGCAGGCATTGGCTACGTCAGCGCCGACCGCGGCGCGGAGGGGCTTTGTCTCACCGCTTCCGTTCGCGATAATTTCGTAGCTGGCCGCGAGCGGGAGCCGATCCTCTCGCGGTTCGGGTTGCTGCGCCGCGCATCTATCGACGCCGAGGCCCGAAAGGCGCTAAACCGTCTATCGGTGCGCTTCGGCGCGCTCGACGATCCGGCCGGGAGTCTTTCTGGGGGCAATCAGCAGCGCCTCGCCATCGCGCGCGAGCTTGAGCGGGAACCGAAGCTTTTGGTCGCGGCGCAGCCGACGCGCGGCGTCGACATCGCAGGGACGGCGTTCATCTACCGGCTTCTCGCCGCTTTTCGCGATCGCGGCGGCGCCGTTCTGCTTGTTTCCGAATCCCTCGAAGAAGTTCTCGCGCTCTCCGATCGCATTATCTGCCTGTTCAAGGGGCGGATCGTCGGCGAACTCGGCCAAGCGGAGGCAAGCCTCAGCGCGCTGGGACGCATGATGATCGGCCAGAGGGCTGCATGATCGTCGGCGTCCTCCCTTGGTTCGTCAGGACGGGCGCCGCGGCGGCGCCGTTCGCCGCTGCCGTCGCCATCGGCGCGGTCATTCTCGCCCTAACTGGCTACGATCCGGTGTCGGTCTATCGGCTGATGGTCGAGGAGGCCTTCGGCAGTGAGCGTCGCATTGCTGCTACGCTCACTGAAGCCACCCCGCTCTTGCTGATGGGGCTCGCCGCGGCCGTTGCCTTTCGCGCGGGCGTCTTCAATGTTGGCGCCGAAGGCTGTTTCTATCTCGGCGGCATTGTTGCGGCGGTCGCGGGATACAGTCTTCCGTCCTGGCCCAGTCTGCTGCTCATTCCCTTCGCTCTTGCCGCGGCCTCTTTCGTTGGCGGTGCATGGTTGTTGGCGCCCGGCCTCTTGCGGGCGCGGCTCGGAGTTGACGAGGTCGTAACGACGCTGATGCTGAACTTCATCGCGATCGGCCTGACGAGCTGGCTCGTCGACGGGCCCCTGCTGGCGCGAGGGTCGGCCAACTCGGCGACCCCGCTCATCGACGCCTCCGCCGAGTTGCCGCGTCTCCTGCCGCCGACAACCCTCCATTTCGGCTTTCTCATCAGCCTCGCAATGGTGGCCGGATACGGAGTTCTGGAGCCGCTTTTCCGTCGAAGGGTTTCGCTCTCGTCTCGTCGGGCTCAACCCACTCTTCGCCCGCGCGGTCGGCATCGAGCTGCCAAGGGTGTTTCTCGGCGTGATGATTGCTTCTGGCGTCATCGGTGGACTGGCCGGCGGCATCCACACCCTTGGCCTCGTCCATCGCTTCGTCGCCGGCTTTTCGCCGGGCTATGGTTTCACCGGAATCGCTATTGCGCTCCTCGCTCGCAATTCGGCGACGGGCGTGGTGGCAGCATCCATCCTGTTCGGCGCGCTTTCTTCAGCGGGAGCGAACATCCAGCTTTTCAGCAACGTTCCGATCGAGATCGTCGAGATACTCCAGGGCGCGGTGATGATCTTCGCCGTTGCGCAGTTTGGCGTCAGACAGGCGCGCGGAGCCGGCGCGTCATGATCAACCTCTTCATCCACGCCGCGATGCTGACGACGACGCCGATCCTGCTCGCGGCGATTGGCGGCTTCGTCAATCGAATGGGCGGTCTCGTCAATCTCGGCCTCGAATTGATGATGTTGGCTGGGGCGCTGATCGCGGTCGAAGTGTCGGCAGCGACCGGCAGCGCGCTGCTCGCGGTCATCGCAGCCGCGGCGATCGGCGGAATCGTCGCTCTCCTGATGTCGCTGATCGTGACGCGCCTGCACGCCAACGAGATCATCGTCGGCCTCGGATTCGGCGTTGCCGTTGCGGGTCTCGTGCGCTTCATCCTCAAGAGCGCCTACGGCGCCTCGGGCACCTACAATCCGCCGGGCGTCGTGATGCTGCCGCGGCTCGACCTCCCGTTCGTCGACGGCGTGCCGGTCCTCGGCGCACTCGTGTCGCAGCTCGATCCGTTGACGTGGCTGGCCTGGGCGCTCGTTCCCGCCGTCTCCTTCGCGCTCGCCAGGACCCGCTGGGGCCTGCGTTTGCGCGCGACGGGGGCGGCGGAGGCGACGGTGCGCTCCGTTGGCCTTTCCCCTCTCGCCATTCGTGACGCGTCGACCGTATTCGCGGGCGTATTGTCCGGACTTGCAGGAGCGCAGCTCTCGATCGGCATTGTCGGGCTTTTCAACGAGGGCCTCACTGGAGGCCGCGGATTCATCGCCCTCGCCGCGTTTTATTTCGGCCGCACCTCGGCCTATCGGACCGCCCTCGGCGCAGCGCTGTTCGGGGTCTTCGATGCAGCACAGATTCGTCTTCAGGGGAGAGGCGTGCCCGCCGAGATCGTCCAGACCCTGCCTTACTTCATCGTCATTCTCGTCCTGACCGGCCTCGGGTTCGCCGACCGGCGCTCGAAGCGCGGCGGAGCATTGTCATGATCGACCGCGCATCGGAGTCCCACAGTCCGCCGACCGCTCTGATCCTGGTCGACGTGATCAATTCGTTCTTCCTCGAAGGCATGCCGAACTATTATCCGGAGGCGGCCGAAGTCCTGCCGGCGCTCAGCCGGCTACTGGCGCAGGCGCGAAACGGGCGCCATCTGGTCGTGCACTCGGTCGAGCGCCATCGCCGCGGCTTCGACGATTACGAGTGGCGGAAGCTGCCGCGCCACCATTTTGCCGATGATCCCGACGCGGAGTTCGTCACCGGTTTCGCCCCATCGGACGGCCTGGAGATCGTCTGTCACAAACGGCGCTATAGCGCCTTTTTCGCGACCGACCTTGCCCTCTTCTTGCGAGAGCAGAAGATCGAGCGGGTCATCGTCGCCGGCGTAAAGACCAACGTCTGCATTCGCGCCACGGTGCAGGATGCGTTCGCCCACGGCTTTGCCGTCGTCGTGCCGCGGGAGGCGACCAACTCCAATCGTCCGCACCTCGCCGCGGCATCGCTTGAAGACATCGATCGCTACTTCGGCGAGGTGGCGCCGATCGAACGTGCGCTTGAGATGCTCGCATGAGCATCGTCGTCACTGGCTACGCCGGCCTTGATTATGCGGTGCGGCTCGAACTCGCCGCCGCAGCCGGACCGGACCGTGACCGTTCTATCGCGGCCGGAGCAGTGGCCCCGCCTCGGCGGTTCCCCGGCTTATGTCGCCGCCGCGCTTGTCGCCGCCGGCGCCCGAGATGCCGTGCCGATCAGTTGGATAGGAGACGACGCCGAAGGCGCATCCTACTGCAACGGGCTCGAATCCCTCGGCGTCCCAACAGATGGAATTGCCCTATCGCCCGGCCGCACGCCGATATGCATTCTTGCGTATCAGCCGGACGGGCGGTGCCATTGCCTTTACGACCCCGGACTGACGGCGGGTGCCGGGCTGAACGAACGTCAGCGCATTCTCGTGGAGGAGGCGAAGGCGATCTGCGTCACGGTGGGCCCAACGCAGGCGACCCGGGAGACGCTGCGCCTGGCGCGTCCGGGCGTCACAGTGGCGTGGGCGATGAAGGCGGATCCGCGCGCTGTCCCCCCAGATCTCGCTGCGGCTCTGGCCGCGCGTGCCGACGTCGTCATCTTCAGCAGGGGCGAGGCTGGCTTTGCCGCGGAAGCCTTCGCGAATGCGGGCGCGCCGGCGCGTCGCCAGTTCCGAATTGAGACGCGCGGGCGCGAAGGGGTGGCTTACGTTCAGAATGGCGTGACACGCATCGTTTCAGCCGACCCAATCAGCACGGACGATTCGACCGGCGCAGGCGACACCTTCGTCGGTGGCTTTCTCGCAGAATGGATGAGAACGGGCGACCCCGAGACCGCGATTGAAGCTGGCGCCGGAGCCGCCCGCGCGCTTCTCTTGTCGCGCTTGCCCGCGACACCGCGGAGCTAGACTGATGCCGCGCCAGGCCTGGTACATCGGGTGCTCGGAAGACGATGTCGGCGAGGCGGCGATCCTCGTCGGCGATCGTGCCCGCATCGATCGCATCGCCGATCATCTGGACCAGCCCATCGTCCTTCCTGAAAGTCGCGGCCTGAGGACCGTCACGGGGCTTCGCGCGGGTGTCCGGGTGACGGCCACGGCGTTCGGAATGGGCGCCCCGATCGCCGGGATCGTTCTGCACGAACTCTTCGATCTCGGCGTGCCGCGTTTCCTGCGGATCGGCACCGCCATGGTGATGCCCCCGGCGACCGTCGGAGACTTCGTGATCGCCGACGGCGCTTTTCGCGGCGACGGAACGTCGGCGACCTACGCTCCGCCGGGATATCCCGCGGTCGCGGATTTCGACCTCGGAATCGCGTTGCGCGCATCGCTCGAAAGGCGCGGAGGTCGGTGGCGGGCCGGTCTCTTCGGCACCTATGACGGCTTCTACACCCAGATGTTCTCCATCGCGTCCGGCGATCGAAGCATGGTGGAGGCGACGCGCGATGAGGCTCGCCGACTCGGCCTGATTGCGACCGACATGGAGACGGCGACGGTCCTGACCGCCGCACGAATGCTGGGCGCCCGCGCCGCCAGCCTTTGCATCGGAACGGTTGACGGCCTCACGCAGGCGAAGATCGACCCGTCCGAACTCGCCACCCGGGAAAGCGAGTTGTTCGAGATCGCGCTCGACGCGATTGTCGAGCCGCTCCCCCACAATCACCGGAGCCAAATATGAACGTCGCCGACCGCTATTTCGAAGTGCTGATCGAGCGTCTTGCCGAAGTTCGCGCGACCCAATCCGAGGCGATCGACCGCGCCGCGGAGGCCTGCGCGCAATCCATCGCCGCCGAAAAGCTGGTCTTCAGCTTCGGAACGGGTCACGGGGCGCTGCCCGCTTTGGAAATGTTCCCGCGCACCGGAACGATCGTCGGGTTCCGCCCGATCGTCGAGAGCACGATGATCTCCTTTCATCGCGTCTGGGGCGACATGGGCGCGCGCCAATATCGCTTCATTCACGCTGTCGAAGGCTACGGCAAGGCGATCTTGCGTTCTCATCAGCTCGATCCGGCGGACTCGATCGTTCTCTTCTCGCATTCTGGGGTGAACGCGGTGATCCTGGATATCGCCGTCGGCGCGAAGGAGAAGGGCCTGACCGTCATCGCGGTCACGTCGCTGCCCCACTCGTCCGCGAGCCCCTCACGGCACTCTTCCCGCAAGCGGCTGTTCGAGGTCGCCGACATCGTGATCGATACCCGCGCGAGCCTATCCGACGCCTCGATTCGTCTCGAAGGGCTGGGCGCCCGGTCGGGGCGAACTCGACGAGCGTCGCCATCGCGATCGCGCACGCGATCGTCGCGACGACGGCGGAGAAGCTCGTGCGGAGAGGAGTCCAGCCCTACGTGATGGTCAATCCGAACACTGCCGGCAAGGAGGCGGCGAACGCCGTCAACGACCGCAACTACGAAGAACTCTGGCGCCGTCTGAAGGCGCGCTAAAGGAGCGGATCCCATGCGCGACCGCGATCTGTTCATCGACGGACGCTGGCGCTCCGCCGCAAGCGGACGACGGCTCGACATCCATGATCCGGCGAACGGAGAACTGGTCGGTTCGACGGCCATTGCTGGAGCCGCGGACGTCGACTCGGCCGTCGAGGCGGCCGAGCGAGCCTTGCCGGGTTGGGCCGGTTCCCACGCCGATGCGCGCGCGCGCATTCTAAATCGGGCCGCCGACCTGATCGACGAGCGCCTCCCGGCGATCGCCGATCTCCTGACGCGAGAGCAGGGTAAGCCGATCCCAGACGCGGAGAAGGAAATCCGGTTCGGCGTCGAAGTGATCCGCTACTATGCGGAGGAAGGGAGACGCATCGGAGGCAGCGTCCGGGCGTCCTCGCGAGAGGACATTCGCAGCCTCGTCGTTTCGAACCCGGTCGGCGTCGTCGGCGCGATCACGCCCTGGAACTACCCAGTCGATATCTATGCGTGGAAAGTCGGTCCCGCGCTTGCCGCCGGCTGTACGTTGGTTGCAAAGCCGCCTCACGAAACCCCGCTGGCGATCGGACTCGTCGCGCGATGCTTCGCCGACGCAGGCCTTCCCGCGGGAGTCCTGAACGACATACCGGGAACCGGTCAGGAGGCTGGCGCGACTCTCGCCGCGCATCCAAAGGTCCGCATGATGACCGCGACCGCCTCGACCGCCGCCGGTCAGTCGATCATGCGCGCGGCGGCGGACACGATGAAGCGCCTGTCGTTGGAGCTGGGCGGGCAGTGCCCGTTCATCGTGCTGGACGACGCCGACGTGGCCGAGGCGGCGTCGGCCGCCGCACGCAGGTCTTTCTCGAATATGGGGCAGATTTGCATCGCGGTGAATCGCATTCTTGTTGCAGACGAGCTCCATGGCTCGTTCCTGGAGGCCCTGGCTGCCGAGACCAGCCGGATCAAACTCGGACACGGAGTCGATCCGGGCGTCGCCTACGGACCCGTCCTGCACGAGGGCGTTCGCGCCCGGACGCGCGCCCACGTCGAGGACGCCCTCGCGCGGGGCGGCCGGCTCATCATCGGCGGCGGCCCGCCCTCCGGAGAGGCCTATGAGCGCGGTTTTTTTTTCAATCCGACGCTGGTCGATGGCGCCGACGACAACGCGCTCGTCATGACGCAGGAAAGCTACGGCCCGATCGCGGCCGTGCGGCGGGTGCGGGATGAGGCCGATGCCCTTGCGGTCGCCAACGCGTTGCCCTTCGGGCTCGCCGCCTATGTCTTTTCCCGGGATCTCGATCGCGCTTGGCGGTTCGCTGAGCGACTGGAGACCGGCGCGGTCGGGATCAACGTCAATGACACGACCGAATTGCAGGCGCCGTTCGGCGGTTGGAAGCTGTCAGGGCTCGGCCGCGAACTCGGCGTCGAGGGCTTGATGGCGTTCCGAGAGCCCAAGCACATCAAAATGCGGTTGCGCTCGGGCGGAATCCAGTGACGACGTTCGGCTCAAACGGCGCGACCCGATCATGCATTTTAGGGCCAGCGCCGTCGACGGCGTACTTCTGCGCATCGGGTCGGCGCAATTTCGAGTTCGGGCGAGAACGCGCAGGCACAACGTGGGCCGTTTGTGATCGTCTCCTTCCGGCTGGAGCGGGATGACTTTTGAACGAATCGCGGCCGTCCCATCGTCCGGCCGCTCACACGCCCACTCCTCACCGAGGCGGAAGGACGAGGGCGAGCGCTTGCCCCTTCTCTCTCAGGTATTGGTCTTCGATATGGCCGGTGAAGTCTTGGCAGCGTCTCCATCTTATCAAAGACATAAGCGCACAAAGCTGTCACAAAATCCAATTGAGCGCTGGTTATTATACAACTCGGATACGGTAAAATGGGCGAACGGCTGACGGGTCAGAGCATAGTGAGAAAGAGGATAGTGAGAATAAGCTCAACTTAAAGTCATCCCGCTCTAGATCCTGCCATCGACAGGCCTGACGAACGCGACCGTTGCCGCTGATTGCGGTCATCGGCCGAAAGCGACGGTTGCGCCAGGAGCGTCCGCTCCTCGGCGGCCAGCGTAACGGCGCTAGTCTAGCGGTGACGGGGTCAATCGCGCCTGAGTACTGAAGTGATTAATCGGTTTACCTAACTCCGATTTTTGTTCTTTGCATATTATAACTAGCAAGGCTAGGTAGCACTTACAATAAATCTAGCTGAAATTAACGCACATTACTTCCCAGACCTATCCAACAATGGATCTTTTACTACCAGATGACAACATGTGTCTACGAATAAGGAAGGACGCCTAAATCAGCCCGCATTACAACTGTAGCGTAAATTCCATCGCCTGAAATTCTCTGGTAGCCCCGCGCGGCGATTCTCTCGCCAATCGAAGCCTATTTAGCGTTCGCCGCTCGCCACGACGACGAAGCGGCGCGGCGTCAAAAACCGAACGAATTCACAGAGGCGGATAATGGAAGGCCTAACCGAATTTGATATTCCTTGGCGCCCACTCGTCGAGGCTGGGGAACGGCCGCAGCACACGTCAATCGAGCGCGCGAAAGAATGGAGAAACAGCGCGCGCCGAACCGCACGGCCGCGTCTCGAACGCAAGTTGGCGGCGATCGTCGCCGTCGACGTCGTCGGCTACAGTCGCTTGACCGGACGCGACGAGGAAGGAGCCGTTCGCCGGCTTTGCGGGACACAAACGGCGATCTCGCTGATCGTCGAGGCGCATGGAGGACGTACCGTCAACGTCGCCGGGGATGCGATGCTTTTGGAGTTCCCCTCGACGGTCGCCGCCCTCGATTGCGCCCTGGCGATCCAAGATCTTGTCGGGGCCAGAAACCGCGGCGTGCTCGACGACGATAAAATGCTCCTGCGGATTGGCGTCAACGTCGGGGACGTCATCGCAAGTGGCGGCGATGTCTTTGGCGAGGTCGTCAATATCGCCTCGCGCCTCGAGGCGATCGCGGAGCCGGGCGGCGTTTGCGTCTCGCATGCCTGCTACATGCAGACCCGGCGTCGGCTGACCGTCAATTTCACCGACCTCGGCGAGCACTGCCTGAAGAATATCGCCAAGCCCGTTCGCGCCTACGCGGTTCGTCCGCCGAGCGCGCCCAGTCCTCACGAGGCCGTGCTCTCTCAGGCGGCGCCGCCCGGAGCAGGAAACCTCGACGGATTTCCCGGCTCCGGCATCGTTAAAAAACGCCCATCATCGCCAGGCCGAATTGCCGAATGTGCTGCGGTGACCGGGCCGTCGCCGGGCGTGAGGGTCGATGAGCGCCGCCTGCCGCGCCGACGCTCCGGTAAACGAACCATGTCTTCAGAGGCGCTGGACCGGCGGCGCGAAAACGTATCCAACGCCCCGCTCGGTCCGAATGAATTGCGGCATGCTTGGATCGGGTTCGAGCTTGCGGCGAAGGCGAAGGATCTGCACGTCAATACTGCGATCGAAGACGTCTTCATGGACTCGAGTCGCCTGCAGAAGATGCTCGCGGCTGAGCGGACGCTGAGGAGCCTCGAGGAAGGCGACAAGCAACGCATACTCGCCTTTGGTCAAGCCGACCTCAACGCCGCTGGGGTCGGCGAGGCGCCGGGTGCGGAGGTTCAATCGCCACCCGGAAAACTGGTAGCCTCCGCGTTCCTGGTCCCGGGGAGACGGGGGGCGGCCCCGGTCGAGTTGTCGCAGCACGGCGCGCACTCGAGCCAGGAGCTCCCGCAAGTTGAACGGTTTTGTCACGTAGTCGTCAGCGCCGAGCTCGAGACCGACGACGCGGTCGATCTCGTCGCGGCGGTGGCCCGTTGCAATGATGACCGGCACATCGGAACGCGATCGGATCTCCCGGAGCAGGTCGAGACCGTCCTCAAGGCCGAGCCGAAGATCCAGTATGACGACGTTGACTTCGCGTGCAGCAAGCTGACGGACCATCTCCTCGCGACCCGAGGCCAGCAGCGTCTGGATGTTGTTGTCGACGAAATAGTCTTGAATCATGCGCTGGAGGGCGGGATCGTCATCGACGACGAGCGCCGTCGCCGGGCGATCTCCGCTCGGCGCCGGGTCAATGGTTGGTGAAAGCGCCATGTCGGTCCCGAGTTTGAGTTTACGACTGACGGCGATCGCCTTGGGATCGACCCGCGGCGCAGCGCGCTTGTTCCTCGCGATTGTCTGTCTCTTCGCCTTGGGCCCGTCGGTCGCGCAAGCGCCGACGTCTCAGTGGGGGCTCACCCAGGAACCCATTACGCCTATTCCTGCTGCGCCTGTTCAGGACCCTCGGCAGGAAGCGCTTGGGGACCGCCTGTTCCACGATCCGCGCCTCTCCCACGATAATACACTGAGCTGCAATTCGTGCCATGACGTTTCGACGAACGGCGCGAGCGCCGGCCGCCCGAAATCGAGGGCCGACGCAGGGCCGGAACTCAACACGCCCACCGTGTTCAATGCCGCCTTGAACTATCGCCTGAACTGGGAGGGCAACATTCGCACTCTCGAGGATCAGGCGGACCAAACGCTTCGAAAACCTCAGACCATGGCGTCGAGCATCGATGAAGTTTTGAAAAAACTGCGCGTCGTCGACCCTGGCCTTTCGAGGCAATTCCGCGAGGCTTACGGGCGCGAGATGGACGGCCCGGGAATCCTGTCCTCCATTTCCACCTACGAGCGGTCGCTGTTGACGCCCGGGAGCCGTTTTGATCTCTGGCTCGGCGGCGACGCCAGTGCGCTCACCCCGGAAGAACTCGCCGGCTACAGGCTGTTCAAGTCGTTTGGCTGCGTTTCATGCCACCAGGGGGTCAATGTCGGCGGCAATATGTATCAGCGCCACGGCATCTTTCATCCGCTCGCCTCCAAGCCTGAGATCGTTCGAGTCCCGAGCTTGCGCAATGTGGCGGTCACCCCGCCGTACTTTCACGACGGCAGCGCGGCCACATTGCCCGAAGCGGTGAAGGCGATGGGCTATGCCCAGCTCGATCGCGTCCTGACGGACGACCAGACGAACGCGATCGTCGCCTTTCTGAACACCCTGACGGGGACCTATCGTGGGAGGCCGGTCGCGCCCGCCGGCGGGTCGCCGCAGAAGGCTGCGCCCCAATGAGACTGCTGCTAGGCGCGACTGCAGCCTGCTTGTTGCTCGCGCTGCTGACCTGGCTGCTGGTTCGCGGGCTCTCGACCAACTCGGCCGAGTATTCGGCGATGCCCCGGATCTTCGACGATTTTGCTCTCGCCGAGGCCTCGCTGAATCGCGATGTGCTGCGGGCGCGGGCCGGCCTGCTCCAGGACTACGATCCGGTCAACGCCGATATGGCGCAGATCGATTCGGCGGTCGCTCGTCTCCGCTCACAAGCGCTAGAGGCAGGGTTGGACGCGGCGCCGGTCGACCGTCTCGCCGCCGTGACCAAGCTACAGGAGGATTTGACCGAGCGCTTCAAGAGCGACAACGCTCTCCTGCGCAACTCGCTGTCCTATGTCGGCCTGTTGAGCACAAATCCTGACTTCGTTGCACGGAATCCCGTGCTCGCCCCGTCCATCGGCGCGCTCGCGGCGGCGATTCTGCATCTCACCCTCGATTCTTCGCCGCAGTCCATACAGGCCGTCCAGAATCGCCTCGTCGAACTCGCAGAGCAGAGGCCGGCAGAGGGGTCCGACGAGCGAACCGCTCAGGCGTTCATCGCGCACGCTCACCTTCTCGAATATCTCCTTCCGTCAGTCGACGACACGCTAAAGGCGTTGTTCGCCGTCCCGACGCGCCCGCCGCTCGACGAGACGCGCGCGCTTTTCTCCGATCGTCACGTGGCCGCGGAAGCGTCGGCGCAACGTTTTCGCCTGCTCCTCTACGCAACGTCGCTCCTGCTTGTGGTCGCGCTCATCGATCTCGGGAGGCGGTTGCGGGCTCGGGCGGTCGCCTTGCGAAAACGCGCGGCGTTCGAACATCTCATCGCAGAGAATTCCACCCGCCTGATCAACTGCCCGCCGGGCGAGACCGGGTCGAGGCTCGAGCAAGCGCTCGCCGAACTCGGAAAGGCGATGGGCGTCGACCGCGTTTATGTGGCGCTCGCGGAGACTCCTGTGCGTGTCTACGCCTGGTCGAACGACGGCTCTCCGTATCCATCCGGATGGCCCGAGGCGGCGCTGACTTTGCCTGAGGAGGTCGAGGAGGTGGGACTCGGCATTGTCGCCGCGCGGGATGTCGCCTTGCTGCCTCCGGGCGCCGCCAAGACGACGCTCATGGCGTTCGGCGTGCAAGGCTGGGCTTGCGTCTCGCTGCTGATGCCCGGCAGTGCGCGAGGTATCCTGGGCTTCGACACGTTCCGGCCGGCGTGGGGAGCTTACTTCCCGCGCCCCGTGATGCGGCTTGCCGGCGACGCCATCGGCAACGCCGTCGAGCGCGAGTTGTTTGAGCGCGACCGGGCGAAACTCACGGCCCGACTCGAACGGGCGCTTCGCTTGCAGATGGTGGGCCAACTCGCCAGCGGCATCGCGCATAATTTCAACAACATCATCGGAGCAATCCTGGGCTATTCCGAGATGGCGGCGGTCGAGCTCGAAGCAGACGCGAAGTCAGCCCGGCATCTCGCGGAGATCCAACGGGCGGCGGAGCGAGGCCGCGACCTCATCGACAGTATCCTGACCTTCGGGCGGCGATCGGACGCGCGCACGAGTCTCGTGTCGGCGGCGGCCTTGCTCGACGAGACGGCGTCGCTCCTTCGCGTCACGCTGCCGCCAGGGGTCGAACTCGTCGTGTCTGTCGCGCCGTCCGATCTCGCGGTGTTCGGCGAGGCGGCCCAGGTGCAACAGATCATTCTCAACCTGTGCAAGAACGCCGCGCAGGCAATGGAAGGATCCGGTCGCATTCGCATCATGGCCGACGCCGAGAGACTCGATCAGCCTCGGGCGCTCAGCCATGGCGAGCTGCCGCCCGGCCGCTACGTGCGTCTCGTCGTTGCCGACAGCGGTCCTGGTCTCAACGAGGAGGTGGCCCGTCGACTGTTCGAGCCTTTCTTCACGACCCGTCCTGGGGGGACGGGTCTTGGCCTGGCGACCGTCCGCAAGATCGTTCGCGACCATGATGGCGCAATGAATGTCACAAGCGCGCCGGGCCAGGGGAGCCGCTTTGAAGCGTGGCTGCCTGCGGCCGCCAAGGGGGAAAGGCCTGTGGCGACGGTCAAGGAGGCCGCCCCGCCGCGCCTTGGCAAAGGAGAAACAGTGCTCATCATTCACGATGAGCGCGACCGCCTGCTCGCCCACGAAGAGATGGCGGCGGCGCTGGGATACGAGCCCGTCGGCTACGCACGCTCAGCCGACGCAATCGCCGCCGTTCGAGCCCAACCGGCGCGCTTCGACGCGATCCTGGTCATCCAGGCTTCGGCGCAGGCCGCCCTCGATCTGGCGCGAGCGCTGCACGCGTTGGCTCCGCGAAAGCCGATCCTCCTTGCTGCGAGATCGATTGTCGATGTCAGTTCCGACGCGCTCGTGCAGGCAGGAATCGCGGATGTCGTGCGCCAGCCGATCGCCAGCGCTGAGCTCGCGGCCGCAATGTCTCGCTCCCTGCGTTCGGCCGCCACAGCGTAGTTGTGACCTTACGGATGTAACGTGAAATCCTGCGGCGCTCGCCCAGCATGCCAACCGTTCGATCGGACGGGAACTGTCTCGGCCGACATCGCGTCCGTCGCGAGATAGGCGCATGCCAAATCCGATTCTGAAGCAGGCTGTCGTTATCGGCGCCGGGATGGGAGGTCTTACCGCGGCCAAGGCGGTCGCGCCCCATTTCGTAAGGTTCACGTCTGCAGGACCTTGGTGTCCGCGGTGTAGCGGACAAGCGTGCCTCACACCCCTAAGTCGCGGATGGCGACCCCGCGGCCCCACAAGCGCCGCGATGAAGGCGGCCCCCTCCTTTTGCAATGTTCCGGCGGCGCCGCGAACAATGCCCGCTTTCGGCGGAATGACGGCCATAGGTCAGAGCTTCTCTGCGACTACCGCGGCGCCTTCGATCGCCGCGGGCGTCTCGAGGGCCTGCGAATGAATGCGGCGTTCGGCGGCGCGGGCGAGCAGGCAATATGCGATCAACGCGAGCAGCGAACACGAAGCCATCACCACCGCCATCGAAAGCGCCGACCGCCCATCAAAGAACACCGCGACCAGCCCGCTCGACGCGGCGCCAGCCGTCATCTGAAAACTCCCGGCTGCAGCGCCTACGGCGCCGGCGATCTCCGGCAGGGGACGCATCGTCGCGTTCATGATGTTGGGCATGGTCATGCCAAAAGCGAACGCCACCGCCATCAGGAGCGCGGCGACTAGGGCCGGCTGCGCGCAGCCGGCCACTGTCATTGGGAGCAGCGCGGCCGAAGCCGCCGCCCGGAGCGCGAGGCCGATCGCCAGCGCCAGGGAGGCCGACATGCCGCGGCGGCCAAGGCGGCCATCGAGGAAC
This sequence comes from uncultured Alphaproteobacteria bacterium, assembly GCA_963822215.1. Classification (GTDB taxonomy): domain Bacteria; phylum Pseudomonadota; class Alphaproteobacteria; order Rhizobiales; family Beijerinckiaceae; genus Roseiarcus. Next base: position 396,249 of record CAWGGX010000008.1, on the reverse strand, counting down.
GCGCCGGTCATCACCGCCGCCGAACAGGCGCTGAAGATCAGGCCATACTGGTCCGGCCGCAATCCCACGACGTCAATGAAGAACAGCGAGGATCCTGTGACATAGGCAAACACCGTGGCGCCGCCGGCTGCGCCGACCAGAACGTATGCGAACAAAAGGGGATGCGTCAGCGCGCGAACATAGCTTCGGATCGCACCGGCCGGCGCGAGGCGACTGGCGGGATCGATCCTCGCGCTCTCGGCAAATCCGAGCAGCACGGCCAACAAAAGAAGAGCGCCGATCCCGGCCTGGATCGCGTAGATCAGCCGCCAGCTGCCGAGCGTCAGCAGCGCAGCGCCCGCGGTCGGCGCGATCACGGTGACGACATTGATAGCTATCATGACGCTGGCAATCTTGGCGCGCGCGCTCGTTTCGCTGAACAGGTCGCGAATAATGGCGAAAGTCATCGCCGTGCTGGCGGCGCCGACGCCCTGGACGAAGCGGCAAATCAATAGCGCTGGCAACGACTGAGCGACCGCGCAGGCGAGGCTCGCGACCACAAACAGCGCGACACCGAACGCGACGACGGGTTTGCGGCCAAATCGGTCGGAAACGGGTCCGTAGAGGAGCGGCGCCAGGGCGAGGCTGAGCATGAACGCGCTCATCGTCAGGCCGACGTCCGAGGCGCCCACACCAAGCGTGGCGCCGGTCGCCGCGAGCGCCGGCAAATTGATATCGATGCCGGAATACGGCACGGCCGCGAGAAAGCCGAGCAGCAATGTGAAGGCAAAGGAGGCTGGTTGAATTTGCACGGGCGCAAACTCTCGAATGTCTCGGATGTTTCTCTGAAGGAGGGGAGAGCGACTTCCCCTCCTTCGCTGCAGGCAACGATCAGATCACCGCTGGCGAACGGCGCGCCGGGGCTGACTGGCCGCCATCGTCTCCGCCCGCGACGCGCCCCGATGATCGGCAACCACCTGGCTGATGATCGAGAGAATCTTCGATCGCGTGTCGACGCCTGCGAATTCGCCAGCCATTTGCGCGGCGCGCAAGCGGTAGGCGGGTCGATCGAGCACGGTGCGGACGGCGGCGCGAAGCGCTTCGTGCGTCGGCTCGTTGGTTGCGAGATTGAGGCCGACGCCCGACCACGCCACTCGCGCGTTGACGTCGGCCTTGTCCTCGGTCAGCCCGGCGGTGACCAGCGGAATTCCGTAGCTCATAGCCTGGTTGACGCTCCCGTAACCGCCGTTGGTGACGAGCGCGTCGACGCGGGGCAGCAACCATTCGAACGGCAGATAGCTGGCGACCCGCGCGTTGGACGGGAGGGCGCAAGGAATGGCCTCGACCGGGCGTCCGCCCGCGGTCGCGACGACCAACACGTCAGGCTCGTCAGCAAGCGCGGCGAGCGTCGGGGCGATCAATAACCCGAAATTGTGATTGGCCACCGTCCCCTGCGTCACCAGCACGACCTTGCGCGAACCATCAAGGTCATGCGCCCAGGATGCCAGCGGAGCCTGACCCGGGATGATCGGAGGCGTGCCGACGAAATGCACTGAGTTGGGGATCTGGCGCGGAAACTCGAAGCGCGGCACCGTCAACTGCATATAGGCGTCAGCGAGTTCGACGACCGAATGGAAAATCGGCATCGACAATGGGCCAACGCTCAAGGTCTTCAATATCTCGTTCAGACGAATGAGCGCCGGCTGATCAACGGCTTCGTCGAACTGGCGTGCGGCGTCCGCGTATTGATGACGCTGCTCGTCCGTCGTCGCGGGCGGCAGGCCAAGGAAGTTCGGTGCGCCGTCTTCCCGCGCCAAATGCAGGAACGATGTGCCGCAGAGAACGATGGGAGGTCGCTCTGATCGCGGTCCGAGCACCGCCGGCAGCACGCCAAAGAACATGTCGTCGCCAACGATAACGTCGGCCCGACAGTCCTGCGCCGCCTGCAGCAGGCTCTGGTGCTGCGCCGAGAGGCGATCGAGGAAGAATCGCTCGATAGCAACTCGGAACCATTCGAGTCCCGGCGGAATGTCCTTCAGTTCGGGAGCCACCGAGAGAAGGTTCCGCCCATCGAAATCTGCGGCGCCCTGGAGCGAAACGAATTTCGCTCCGCTGTTTTCGATGCGGTCGCGGAACGCGCTGCCGGTCAGGAAGGTGATCTCGTGACCTTCGGCCCGCAGCATATGCACGATCGCAAGCAGCGGATTGATATGGCCCGTCGCGGGCGTCGAAGCGAAAAGAATATTCATAGGATCGGTCCTCTGATTGCCGACAAGGCGCGCACGGGTAGGTCTCCCTATGAATGCGATGTCGGTCGCGACAATTTCCGATCGGCCGCGAAGCCAAGCGAAACGACAGCACGATGAGCGAGCCCCGCTACGGAAGAATTTCAGAGACTGGATATCGCGTTACGTCCGTAACGCGGCCAGGGACGGCATAAGATCGCTCAGCGGAGCAGACCTCGCCCGTAGTCACCTGGGGGAATTCCTCGCGCCAATCGAGGCGAAGACTGCGTCCTCAATATGCGGCGCCAGTCCTTCCGCCCGACTTCATCTCCATTGTTACAAACGTAACTCAATTATTGACCGATGAAATTCTTATGTAGCTCCTCGCAAGCATCATATCTTTCAACGACTGAAGCTAATCATCTGCAAACAATCCGTCTCGAAGGAGACTTCAGCTGGAAGGAGCAGGATCATGCGTTCCATTTTTGCTGGAATTATTATGCGTGCCTATCCGGTTAACGCCCACAGCCCCTAGATGTAGGATGCGTCCACGTGCAGAGCGATCTGGCCGCAATATGGCCAGACAAAGCCGACAGGCCAACGCGCGCGATCAAGATAGGCAGCATATGCCGCGTCATACGGAAAAAGCTCATGAAACTCTGGGACTGACTGGGGAAACCCAGATCGTCGCTCTGGCGGATTTCCATGGCCGGTTTGATAACCATCACCAGCCCTGGTGGGTGTGGGCGTTAACCGGACAGGCACGTTATTATGATGTCGGCGTCGGTGGTTATTATTGACAACGCGCAAGCGGAGAGGCGTAGTTACACACAGGTTCTCATCGTCCATCAGCAACAAGTCCAGGAAAGCCTGGAGAAGACTATTGGTGTTGACCAGGTCCACTCCGAGGAAGACGCTCTGACCAAGAGGATCAAGCAGGATAACGCGCGGATTGATCGTTTGATCGACATCTGCCCAAGCTGCTAAAAGCTCGAGCGAGAATTGCGGCTTGGAGAGGAACAACGTCGAGAGCCCAGCAGCCAAGATCGACCGCGAACCCTGCTGACGACAGGGAGCCGAGACCCGCAGCAATCCGGCGGATCTCGGCTAGGGGGAGGCGGTCCAGGCCTTGTAGTCGGCTTCGGTCACAGTCGGCAGTTTCCGAACGAAGGCGACGATCGACCAGACGTCCTGATCTGACGCGCCGGCCAAGCCAAAGCTCGGCATGCCGGTGAACTTGACGCCGTTCTTGATCACCCAGAAGAGCTCCGACGGGGTCCGCTCCTTCGCCATCGCGACGAGATCTGCCGGGACCGGCTTTAGACCTTCCGAAAACTTGGCCCATTTGACGCCCGGGCCGCCGTGGCAGTTGACGCAGCCGATCGTGGAATAGACGCGGGCGCCCGCCTGGACGGTCGCGGGCTCGTCCAGATTGGCGGGCGGTACGTCGGTTGCGTGCCGGGCGACCGAGGCGCCGCGGACGCTGGCGAGCGCCCAGCTCACGATCGCGGGATCGTCTTGGCTTTCGGCGACGCTCCAAAAGCCGCCGAAAAAGAAGATTGCGGCGGCGATGGCGACGATGATGGCGAGGGCGCCAATGAGGGCCAGAAGTCGCATGGGGCTTCTCCGATCTTCCACGAGATTTTCAACCGACAATCGTGTGGAAAGCAAGGGGCGCCCGTCAGCGAGGCGACCGCCAAACGGGCGCTCATGTGTCAGACATCGCGAGCGACCCTCGGATCCCAGTCCCGGGGTCGCTGGCGATGACGGCGCCGCGGGCAATCGCTAAGACTTTGGAGAAAACAGCTGACGCCAGCCGTTCGGGCTGATTTCGCCCTGGACGAATTTGCAGGCGTTGGGCGGCTGGAAATTGTCGCAGACCTCGCAGTGGTTGTCGCCGTTCGGCGTATCCTGGTACTTCGCGAGCGCTGGGGCAATTTTTTGCTGCGCCGCCGCCTGCCGGACCATGGTCGCTGCGCCGAGCGCAAGCACAGTCACGCCGAGCGCCGCACGGCGCGAAATCCGTTCGCGTTCGTTCCCACATTCAACCATGGTCGCCTCCCGTCAGGGTTGATGTTTTGCGAGGGCCTCCGAAGAGCGATGGCGGCTTTGAGGTCGTCTCCCCCTTCACCGTTTCGGGTAGGCCGTGAAAACGTAGTCCTTCGCCGCCACGATTGTGTGGCACGCGAACCCGCACTTGGCGTCATTCGCCTGCGGCGGCATGTCCGTCAGGTTGCCCGGCCTGAACGCATCGGAGGCGTCGTCAAACTCGAACTCGGCGTATCCCCATCCGCCGCTGTCCGCGAACCTCTCGCCGTCCTTAACCATGAAGTCCACGTCGTGCAGAGCGCCCGGCACGAGGGGAGCGCCGGGCTGGTCTTCGGCCTTCCTTGCGTTCCAATGGATCTTTGCGAACCTGGCGCCGTCGGGGAACGGCTTGCCGTTGCCGGGAACGCCCGCTTTGTAGGCCGCGATCATCTCGGGGTTGCCGAGAATTGTCTCGATCATCTTTCCATTCTGACTAACAGCGACAGTCTGCCACTCATCGTATCCCTTGAACTCGGAGAATGAGAGACCGCCCGGAATTTGCAACGCGTACCTGTCTTGCGCCGCAAAGGCGATGCCGCCCAGCGCCGCGAGCAGCGCCACAACTGCGACAGTCGCGGAGACCCTCCCGCGCTTTCTCTTCAGCTCTGCGATCGCGTTCCAGGGACTGCGCCTTGCGGACGTGTTTGGGGCCTGGCTGGAGCTGCGTTTCATTTGCATCCTCGTCCTCGCTTGGCGGTGGGCGGCGATCACACCGCGGCGACATCGATGATCGCGTCGGCAAAGGCTCGCGGCGCTTCCTGAGGCAGATTGTGGCCGACGCCGCCCCCGACATTACGATGCGAATATTTGCCCGAGAATTTCCCGGCGTACGAGCCCGGGTCCGGGTGCGGGGCGCCGTTGGCGTCGCCCTCCAGGGTGATGGTGGGCACGGCGATCGCCGGAGCTGCGGCAAGCCGCTTTTCCAGATCGTCGTACTTCGGCTCGCCTTCGGCCAGTCCGAGACGCCAGCGATAGTTATGGATGACGATGGCGACGTGATCCGGGTTGTCAAAGGACGCCGCGGTGCGATCGAACGTGGCGTCGTCGAAGTTCCACTTGGGCGAAGCAAGCCGCCAGATGAGCTTTGAAAATTCGCGGCGGTACTTGTCGTAGCCAGCCCGCCCGCGCTCTGTGGCGAAGTAGTACTGATACCACCACTGGAGCTCCGCCGCCGGCGGCAACGGCGCCCTGCCGGCCGCCTGGCTGCCGATCAGGTAGCCGCTGACGGAAACGAGCGCCTTGCAGCGCTCCGGCCAGAGCGCCGCAATGATGTCGGCCGTCCGCGCGCCCCAATCAAAACCGCCGATTGTCGCCTTCTCGATCTTCAGAGCGTCCATCAAGGCGATGATGTCGACAGCAACCACGGATTGCTGGCCGTTCCGAAACGCGTCGGCGGAGAGAAAACGCGTCGAGCCATAACCGCGCAGATACGGGACGACCACCCGATAGCCCGCCGCCGCCAGCAGGGGGGCGACATCGACAAAGCTGTAGATGTCGTAGGGCCAGCCGTGCAGGAGAACGACTGCGGGGCCATCGGCCGGGCCGGCTTCTGCGTATCCGACATTGAGCAGGCCGGCGTCGACCTGCTTCAGCGGGGCGAAGGAAGTGTTCGTCGCCGGCTTGATCGCGGGCTGCGGCGGCGGATTTGTCCCGCTGGTTTGCGCGTCTGCGGAACCGCTCATTCCGAGCTGCGCAGCGGCGAGCGTCATCGCCGCGGCGCTAACGAAGCGGCGTCGGCCGTGGTCGATTGTGTCGGCGATCTCGATCCTATCCATGGCAAGCCTCCTGGGTCGATGACGGTGAGCGCGAGGCGCGTCAGGCGGCTCCATGTCTTGCCGCCTCCGAAAATAAAGTCGTTGTCGTTGTATGGATCGATCACGAGTTGGCTCAGACGAGCCTGATCGTGACGTCAACGTTGCCGCGTGTCGCTTTTGAGTATGGACAAATCTCCTTTGCTTCGTCGATCAGGCCTTCTGCGACATTGCGCTCCAAACCCGGCAGCCGGACGTTGAGCCGAGCGCTGAGACAATAGCCGTCGCCCCCGAGGTTCAGGTCGACTTCGGCATCGACGCGCACTTCGGCTGGCGGCGGCATTTTCCTCTTTCGGGCCGCAAGCGCGATCGCGCTTGCGAAACTGGCCGACCAGCTGGCTGCAAACAGTTGCTCCGGGTTGGCGCCGATGCGCGGCGAACCGGGGGCGGAAAGCCTGATGTCCAGCCGGCCGTCAGAGCTGCGCGAGACGCCATCTTCGCGTCCGCCAATCGTCTCGGTCTTGGCCGTGTACACGACCTTTGCGACGCAGCTCACAGTGCATTCTTTTCTTGAGGTCGTTATCCCAGCGGGTGGGAACCGGCCCGCGCAGAGCGCACGCCTAAGTTTTCAGGTCGATTTGCGCAGGGGTCTGAAACCCGCGCGAACCTCTTCGACAAAGAGTTTCGGCTGTTCCCAAGCCGCAAAGTGCCCGCCCTTGTCGGCCTTGGCATAGTGGATGAGCTTGGGATACGCCCGCTCAGCCCAACTCCGCGGGCACTGATAGAGCTCGTCAGGGAAGGCGCTGACGGCGACCGGGATCGTGACGTTCTTGGGGGCGAAGAAGGCGAGCTTGTTTTCCCAGTAGAGACGCGCCGAAGAGATCCCCGTGTTCGTCAGCCAGTAGAGCGTGATGTTGTCGAGCACGTCGTCCCGCGTCAGGCCTTCGGAACGACCGGCGAAGACGCGCGCCATAAGCTCGTAGCTACGCGCGTCGTGATCGAGGATCCATGCCGCCAGGCCGACGGGCGAATCCGCAATCCCGTAGAGCGTCTGTGGGCGGTTCCCCATCTCCTGGGCATAGGCTAGGCCGTGCTTGTAGAAAAAGGCCAGCTGCTCGTATGCGTGCTTTTCGTCGGGCGAGAGACCCGACGGCGCCGGCGCATCGGCGAGAGCCGCCTGGTTGACGTCAGACGGAACCGCGCCAGGCATGCTGCTGTGGATGCCGAGCAATTCCGGAGGGGCCAGCACGCCCATCTCATCGGTGATCAGCGCGCCCCAATCGCCGCCTTGAGCCACGTATTTCGTGTATCCGAGCCGCTTCATGAGAACTGTCCATGCGCGTGCGATGCGGGCGGGGTCCCAGCCGGTCGTGGCCGGCTTGCCGGAGAACCCGTAGCCCGGCATCGACGGAATCACGAGGTCGAACGCGTCGGATGCGCTCGCGCCATCCGCCGCGGGATTGGTCAGCGGATCGACGATCTTCAGCTGCTCGATGACCGAGCCGGGCCAACCGTGCGTGACGATGAGCGGCAACGCATTGTCGTTTCTCGAGCGAACGTGAATGAAATGAATGTCCAGTCCGTCGATCTCGGTGACGTACTGCGGCAGCGCATTGAGCCGCGCCTCGATCTTCCGCCAGTCGTAGTCCGTCCCCCAATAGCGGGCCAGGTCTTGAACCGTCGCGAGTTGCACGCCCTGCGAGTCATCGTTGACAGTCTCCCGCTCAGGCCAGCGTGTCGCCGCGACGCGCCGACGCAAGTCCGCGAGCGCCTCATCGGAGGCGCGGAAACTGAAGGGGCGGATTGCGTTACCCTCGTCCGTGCTCATCGGTGAGTCTCCCTGTTTCGATGGCTGGCTAGGCGGCGTATCGCCGGCGCCAGCCAGGCGCGCGAAAAATAGACTTGCGGCGCCGGCCGCCGCCGCGCTGACAAGAACGCCGCGCCTATTGGGCAGCAATGAAGATGCCGTGGACATAGCCGCTCTCCTGAGCCGGCGTAGCTTCGTGCTCGCTCGAATACTTTCGCAGAGGTGGCGGAAAGCTCCAGTTATGCTTTGCGAAGCGTTGTTAGCAGTTGTGAGCGGTCGCAAGTCGTTGCGTCCGGCGCTCACAACTGATGAGGCGTTCCGGCATCCAGGATCTCAATCGCGTTGGAGAGAAATGGCGCCTCAGGTCCGCGCTCTATTGCGGAGGTCTCATCCTTGACCTACGATGGCACCGCTCGGGCGGCTACAAAAGAAGACGCCATGATCAGACCGGCGACGCCGACCAGGGACGTCATCTCATTTGGTCCATTCAGCCTGGTTGTGAGCGAAAGACTCCTCACGAAGGCGGGCGCGGCGGTCGAACTGGGCGCGCGAACCTTCGACACCCTGATCGCCCTGGTGTCCCAACCCAATGAGGTGATCAGCAAAAGGGATCTGCTGGCCCGAGTCTGGCCCGATATCACTGTGGAGGAAGCCAGCCTACGATTTCATATCGCAAGCCTGCGCAAAGCGTTGGGCGATGGAATGGACGGCGCCCGCTACATCGCCACCGTGGCCGGGCGGGGGTATTGCTTCGTCGCTCCGGTCGCCAGGTCCTATATGGACAGTGGACACATAGCGGCTTCTCCCGGTTTCCAATACGCCAACCTGCCGAGCCGCCTGACGCGCATGGTCGGGCGCGACGACGATCTTGTCAGGCTGTCGGCCCAGCTGACCGCCGCGCGCTTTGTCACCATCGTCGGGGCCGGGGGCGTCGGCAAGACCACGGTTGCGGTGGCGGTCGGGCATGAGCTGTTCGAGGCGTTCGCGGGGGCCGTGCTGTTCGTCGATCTCGGCATGCTGAGCGATCCCAAACTGGCGGCGACCGCCTTGGCCTCCATGCTGGGGCTTTCGGTTCAGTCGCACGACGTCTCGCCGACCCTCATCGCGTACCTGCGGGACAAACGCATTCTTTTGATCCTCGATACGTGCGAGCATCTCATCGAGGCGGTGGCGACGCTTGCGTCGCACATCTTCACGGCGGCGCCGCAAGTCCACATCCTGGCGACGAGTCGTGAGGCTCTTCAGGTCGAAGGCGAGCACGTCTACAAATTGGACCCGCTCGCCTGCCCGCCCGACGATCCATCGCTCAGTGCGGCGGCCGCCCGAACGTTCCCCGCGCCACAGCTCTTTGTCGAGCGCGCTGCGGCGAGCGGCGCTCGCCTGGACTTCACCGACGCGGAAGCCGCAATCGTGGTGAGCATCTGCCGAAAGCTGGATGGGGTGGCGCTCGCGATCGAGTTGGCCGCTCGTCGGGTCGACGCATACGGCCTCCGACAAACCGCCGCGCTTCTCGACCAGCGCCTGACCCTGCTGTGGCTGGGACCGCGCACCGCGCCGCCACGTCAAAGAACCCTGCACGCCACGCTCGACTGGAGTTATGGGCTCCTGTCGGAACTGGAGCGCGTCGTGCTGCGACGGCTCGCGGTGTTCGTTGGACATTTCACGCTCGATGCGGCGCTGGCCGTCGTCGCCGGCGGGACCGTCGATCAGTCGCTCGTTTTTGGCGCGATCGACGGCCTCGTCGCCAAATCGATGGTCGCGACCAGTCCGCTCGGGGCGATGATGCGCTATCGGCTCCTGGACACGACGCGCGCTTACGCCCTCGAAGCCAGCACCGACGATGGCGAGTTCGCCGATCTGGCCGTGCGGCACGCTACGTACTACCGGCGATGGCTGGAGCAGAGCGGGACCGAATGGCCGAGGTTGTCGACCGGCGCCGAACGGGCGCCGCACTTTGCCGCCCTCAACAATGTCCGGGCGGCGCTGGAATGGTGCTTCGGCGCCAATGGCAATGCCAAGATCGGCGTCGGTCTCGCCGCCGCCGCCGCGCCCGTTCTCTTGGCGATGTCCCCTCTGACCGAATGTCATCGCTGGTCGGAACGGGCGCTTCAGGCTCTCGACGATCTCGGCGGCGGCGAGCTCGAGGAGATGCACCTTCAAAGAACCCTTGGCGTGTCCTTGATGTTCACGCGCGGAGGAAAAGACGCGGCGCGCGTGGCCTTGAACAGAAGTCTCGCGATCGCCGAGCAGCGGGGCGAGGCCCTCGATCAAATGCGGGTGTTGGGCCCGCTGAATATGTTCCATCTGCGCACCGGAAATTTCAAAGCCGCCCTGCGGGACGCGGAGCGCTGCTCCGCCATCGCCCGAAGCGTCGAAGATCCGGTCAGCGCCGAGCTGGCGCATTGCATCCTGGGGATTTCACTTCACCTGAGCGGCGATCTCGGCAGGGCGCGCGCCGAGCTCGAGGCTGCCGTGCGTCGAGAACCCCATTCCCGCGGAACCACGACGATCTATCTCGGCTTCGACGGCAGAAGTCTGGCCGGCGCCATCCTGGCGAGGACCCTGTGGCTGCAGGGGCATCCAACTCAGGCGGGAGAAAGGGCGCGTCAGACCGTTCTGGAAGCCGAGCGAATGGACCATTCGTTGACTCTGGCGATCGCCTTGATCTGGACTGTCTCGGTGCTCCTCTGGACTGGCGAGCTCGACAGCGCCGAGGAGCATATTTCCTGGCTGATCTCGCGATCCGAATCGCATTCCTTGGCGCCCTATCTTGCGGTCGGCCACGGATTTCGAGCGGAACTGACAATCCGCCGGGGAGATGCACGCGGCGGAGTTGAAAGCCTGCAGGAATGTCTGCAGAAGCTCCACGCCATGCCGTATGAGCTCCTGTCCACGCCGCTGATCATGACGCTCGTCCAAGGACTCGCGGCTTGTGATCGATTTGCCGAAGCAATCAGATTGGTCGATGAGACGATACGGCGCGTCGAGGAAAACGGGGACTTTTGTTACACTCCAGAGTTGCTGCGTGTGAAAGGCGGCCTTTTTCTCGCGATGCCGCAGCCAAGCCTCGACGACGCCGAAATGCACTTCATGCAGTCGCTCGATTTGAGCCGTCGTCAAGGCGCGCGCGCATGGGAATTGCGCGCCGCGACCGACTTGGCGAGGTTGATGGCCGCCCAGGGACGGACGGAGAGCGCCCGGACGCTGCTGCAACCGGTGTTCGACCAATTTGCCGAGGGCTTCGAAACGGCGGATCTGAAGTCTGCCGCACGTCTGTTGGAGACGCTGCGCGAGTTTGGCTGAACTCGGCATCGCTCGAGGAATTGCCGACCAGCGCTCTGCGCTCGATGATTGCGCCCAGCAGCGGCGGCCGCCGCTCGCTTGCCGCCCCCAGGTGACAGCCTGCGGGTCTCGCCTCGCGACCACGGATGAGGCGTGACATTTTCTTGCCAAGCGAATGACGGCGTTCTATCTTTGTCATTATCAGAATTAAGACCGCCGCATGTCCGAATGCCTCGAAACCGCCCCGCCGACCGCCGTCGCCAGCCGGTCGTCGGAAGCGCGCGCCGCGCGTCTGGCGAAATTCGAGCGGGAAAGGCTGATCGTCGACACTCTCAACCGCGGCGTTTCGGTCGCGGAGATCGCAGCGCGCTTTGACGTCGGCGAGAAGCGCATGCGCGCGATCATCCGCGACCCCCGGACTTGGATCCCATAGGCGCTAACATATTGGGACCACGGATTGGTAGAGGCGTTTTTTTCGTGGGGGCTCGTGCAGATGTCGGCGTAGCGCGGCGATCCGGCGGCGCAGACCGGAGAAGGTCGGCTCGGGCATGATGGCTTGCAGAAGGGTGGCGACGAGTTGGCGCAGCAGGCGCCATGCGCCAGGACGGGTCAGGCGGCCAGAGACAGGCCCTCGGCCCAGTGTGGAGAGTCCTCGAGTTCGTCGACGAACGGCTCGAGCAGCAGGATGATCAAAAGATGGGCCAGGACATAAGGCTTGGCGGAGCGTTCGTCGGCGCCCGGCGGTCCTTTGAGGCCGATCAGGCTCTTCAAGCGCTTGAAGCCGAGTTCGATCCGCCATCGCAGGCGATAAAGGGCAAGAACGTCGGCGGTCGGGAAGGCCTCGGGAGCGAGCGAAGTCACCAGGATCACCCAGTCCGCGGCGGCGAGCGTTCCTTTGGAGACCTGATGGCCTTGTTTTTTCGCCTGGCGGCGCGCCGTCCGCCGCGCGGCTTCGGCGGCGCGGGGCGGCTTCTTGACCGCGACGAGCCGCAAGGCGAGCGGCTCGCCGCTCTTGCGTCCAATGAAGATCGTCCGGTCGATCAGCCCGCAGTCCGAAGCCTTGCGGAATTCGGCGACAAGATCGACCGGCTCGCCCTCGGCGTCGAGCCAACGAGCGTTTCTCCAGCCGGCGCGAATCATGACGTCGGCGCCCTGATCGAGCACGACGGCGATGCGGTCGGGCTGCAGATGGGCGCGATCGGCGATGCGGATCTCGCCCTTGACCACCGGGATCCGATCGAGCGTCTCGCCCCCGTGCTGATCGGTCAGCTCGAAATGGCCGAAGCGCTCGCGCGGAAGGTCGAAGGCGCTGTGGATGCGCCACAGCTTGTTGCCCTTTTTGGCCGCCGTTCCGGCCTGCGGAACCGTGGTCGCGTCGATGATCCGGATCAGGCGGCCGCGGCCGGCCTGCGGCGCGGCAGCGGCCAGCGCCTCCCCGACCAGGAACGCCAGCCAGTCGCCGCACCGGCGCAAGCGCTGAAGCAACGCGACATTGGAAAGGTCGGCAAGGCCCACCGCCGTCGACCACGCGGCGGTCGAGCGCAACCCTCGATCGCCGAGGCAGTAGGCCAGGACGAGGCGCAACAGATCCGTGGCGGTCGCGATGGCCCGCGCCCGCAAGAACGCCTTCGTCTCGCGCGCGCTTTGTTCGAGCCCCGCCGCCCCGCCAAGCCGGGCGACAATGTCTTGCCAATCCTGGGCCGAAAGTGATTTGCGAGTCATCGCATGTTGGAATCACACGCGATTCCAACGGTCAAGAAATTGTTGCAGAGCTATCTTAGCGCGTATGGACTGCGATCCGGGGGCTCGGGCGCCGGTGTCCGCATCCGCCCGAGGAGTTCGCGGCGATCCAGGTCGTCCGTCTCAACGAGGCGCTGCTCGTCGCCTATAGCGCCATGGCGGGCGTGAACCTCAAGGCGGTCGATCGGGTGGTCAAGATCGTGCGCGAGCTCGACCACTGTCATGGGTTTTTCCCCGCCGCCCGGCGGCCGGCCCGAGCCGCCGCGCCTCGAGCCGCTCGCCGAAGGAGTGGCGACGTTCGGCGCGGCGTTCATGCGCCGCTCGTAATTTGCAATGCCAGAATGTGAAACGATTGATTTTCAGGAACAGATCGAATTCGCGCCTGGAACCGCGTCGACCCCAGAGGCGGCGGACCCTGTGGAGACGGCGCTCGAACTTGACCGCTGCGCGTCCGTTCGCTTCGCCAAGCCAGGACTTGACGGTCGCCCATTACATCGCCGGTAACTCCCAAGCCCGAGTGAGTCCGAAATGCCACAGGGTTTGTGAATTTGGTTTTTGGCGCCGAATTCATGAAGACATAATGGGGCGAGTTTGACTCAAGGGTGGGATGACCCTTCCTGCGGAAGTCGAGGAGCTTATCGCTTCGCTGAATCGCCAAGTTTTGGCGCTTCAGGCGGAGGTTGTCGAACTTCGTCGTCGATTGGGTCTGGACAGTTCGACGAGTTCGAAACCGCCATCGAGCGACGGGTTGAAGAAGAAGCCGCGGGTGGCGGGCAGCCTGCGCGGCCGCTCTGGCAAGCCGAGCGGGGGCCAGAAGGGCCATCAGGGCGGCACGTTGCGTCAGGTCGCCGATCCCGACGCCGTGGTTCGGCACGAGGCCTGCGCGTGCGGCCATTGCGGTTCGTCTCTGGATCCGATGGCGGCGATTGGGGTCGAGAAACGCCAGGTGTTCGATCTTCCCGAGCGTGCGTTGTTGGTCACGGAACATCAGGCTTCGATCTATCATTGCGCGCAATGCCGGGGCGTGACGAAGGCCGAGTTTCCCGATGGCGTGGTCTCGCCGACCCAATATGGCGAGCGTATCAAGGCGGCGGCGATTTATCTCAACATCCATCAACTCATCCCCGAGGATCGGGTCGCGCAGGCGCTGAACGATCTGTTCGGCGCGCCGTTGATCTGTCCGGCCAGCGTCGTCGCCTGGGTGGGCAAGAAGGCGGGCGAACTGGGCGAAGTCTACAAGGCCATCGGCGAACGCGTGGCCGAGGCCAAGGTTCGCTGCCTCGATGAGACGGGCTATCGGATCGCCGGCAAGCTGCACTGGCTGCACACGACGTCGAGTTTGGCCTTCACTTTCTATCGCGCGGGCGAAAAGCGCGGCGACATCCCCACGGATTTGCGGGACGGCGTCGTCGTGCATGACCACTTCTTGCCCTATCGCGGGATGGACACGGTCGAGCACGCCTTCTGCAACGCGCATATCCTGCGCGAACTCCAAGCTCTCATAGAGTTTGAGAAGGAGCCCTGGGCCGAACTCATGCGCGCGGTCCTCCTCGACGCCAACGCCGCCGTCAATGGGGCGCGCGAGGCGGGCGCCTCGGCGCTCCCGCCCGAGACGATCGCGGCGTTCGTCGAGCGCTATTGGGCCGCGGTTCGGCTCGGCCTCGCCTTTCATCGTCAATTGCCCAAGCTGGAGACGAAATCTCCCGGGCGCGGACGCCCCAAACAACGCCCAGGACAAAATCTGCTCGAAAGGCTGAAGACCTTCAAGACCGAAACGCTCCGGTTCATGAGCAATTTCGACGTGCCCTTCACCAACAATCTGGCCGAGCAGGACCTGCGAATGATGAAGGTCAAAATGAAAATCTCGGGGTGTTTCCGAACCCTCGACGGCGCCAAAATCTTCGCCAGCCTCAGATCCGTCGTCTCGACAGCCCGAAAACAGGGCGCCAACATCCTCCAAACCCTCGCCGCCTCGCCAAATCAAATCATGCACGCCTTGATCGCGTCAGGGTAAAGGGCTTGGGAGTTACCATCGCCGGGAGAACCTGCCGCAAGCCATTGAAAATCTTCAATCCGCGCCCGGGATTGCGCACGTCCCGGAAGCGGCGGATCCTGCAGAGAGTGATGTATTCAACGCGAACCAAGTTCGTCTTTTCGAGGAGCGACCCCTTTGCTCAAGCTCGACGGCCGCTCGCGATGACGGGAAGGGAGGAACTGCGTCGGAGCGGGACCTCCCGTTCGCGTCCCTCGCCGAATCCGCGCCCAATGATCGCCGCGAAAATCCGCCGCAATTCATTGAAAAGATTGAATCCACGCCCGGGATTGCGACGGCTCCGGAGGCCTCGGACGGCGCCGAAGCGGCGGACCCTGCCGACCGCGCGTTCCAGCGCCCCGAGCCCGGATGCGAGCCGCCCGCGCTCGATGCGCCGGGAAACGATCGCCCGTAACTGCTATGAAGATGATCCCGCAGGGATCATTTTCATCCATAATGGCGCGCCACAGGCGCTGGTTGGCTCCCAAGCCGGGCTGCCACGACAAGAACCTCATCCTGAGCTTGTCGAAGGATGATCCAGTGGGCGGGGGCCCTTGTGCGCGGTGGAGCGTCCTTCGACAAGCTCAGGACGAGGGGAGAAGGGGCCGACTTGGGGGCTACGATCGCCCGAAAAATCTCCCACAAAGCCTTGAAAACGTTGAATCCGCGCCCGGGAGCGGGCCGCCCCCGGAACCAGCGCCCGCATCCGGCGGAGCGCCCGCCGGCCCGACCTTCCTGAACCCGGCCGGCGCGAGATCCTGCAGAGTCCGCATGATCGCCAACGGGGTTCAAGCCTGCTGAGAGGGCTTTAGCCGCGCTCACTCATCCGGTCGCGAACGTCTCAGGAGGATCGGCGTGAACGCCGTGTCTCGGGCGCTCCGACAGGACAGTCTGCGAGTTCTACGGTCCGAAGCTACCTGACCGGGGGCCTTCTGAGGATACCGGCGATGTCTTCGTGCGGGCGGGGAATGATGTGCGCGGACGCCACCTTTCCAACGGACCTGGCCGCCGCCGCTCCGGCTTCCACGGCGGCCTTCACGGCGCCGACGTCGCCCCGCACGATGATGGCCGTGTAGCCTCCTCCCGGTTGTTGGCGCGTTACGATTTCGACATTGGCCGCCTTCACCATCGCGTCCGCCGCCTCGGTCGCCGCAACGAGCCCGACGGTTTCGACGAGTCCCAGCGCCTCACCCTCGACGGCCATGACCTTACTCCTCACGCGGTTGAGCCAAAACCAACCGCAATTCGTCGCGGTAGGCGGGCGCGGCGGCGAAACGTCGAAAGCCCATGGCTTTCAGCGCGCGCGCCAGCACTGGCGAGAATCCTCCCGAGAAATCGACCCCGAAGGAGGAGGCGACAGTCGCGCCTCCGCGCTCTGCGACCGACCGGAAACGACTGGCGAGAAAGGACGCCGGACGAGCGAACGGATTGGCGTCGATGAGGCCCGCGCCTGCGTAGTTGTCGAGCGTCGTCGCCGCTTGCAGCACTTCGGCCGGAAAGCCGTAGACCGTGCGGATCGTCTCGGCGGCGTCGATCCATAGCGTCCCGCAGACGCTGGCGATTTCCTCCGCCTGGATCAGCGCCGCCGCGTTTTGAATGATTGCGCCGGCAGAGAGTCCGACCCCGGCCGCGAGCTTGCAGAAGCTCGCAACCTCGCGCGCGTCCACCACGCCGCCGACCAAGGGCGTGACCCTCGCGGCGCCGACGGCGTTTGCGGCGTCCGCGATCCCCTGCAGCACCGAGCGGAGGTAGACTTGCGATCCCAGCGGCAGGAACAAGTCGGGCGGCATCTCGGTCCAATTCTCGATCAGTCTCCGAGCGCGATCGGAGCTGATGCGCGAAAGCCGGATATGCGTAGGGCCGGCCGAATCGACCGCGAGCAGCGGCTCGCAGGCTTCGCGGACCAGCCTGGCGATATCGGTTTGAAGGCGCTCAGCGCTGGCATTCTTGCCGAGCGATGAGATGAGTTGCACGAAGGGGTCGATGGCGCCCTGCGAAATGACCAGGTCGGTAAGCCGAACCACGCCGAGGCCTGGAAGCGAACCGCTTCCCAATTCCTTCGCCTCCGCCGCGCTTCTCGGCGCGGCCCAGACGTCGCACTCCGATTCCTGATCCGCGAGCGTCAGCAACCGGTCGAGCGGGGCGCGGCTCGAACCGCCCGTGCGAAGTCGGATCAAGCCGGGATAGACCCGTCCGGACATGCCGTCGATCGAGATCTCGTCCCCTTCGTGGAAGACCTCGCCGGCGATCGTGAAGGTCCGCGCCGCGAGGTCGATGGCGATCGATTCGCAACCGACGATGCACGGCTTGTCGAGCGCACGCGAGACCACCGCCGCGTGGCTCAGCGCGCCCCCTGTCGCCGTCACGATTCCGTTGGCGCTCAGCATCCCCCGGATGTCCTTGGGACTCGTGATTGGCCGCAGAAGGATCACGTCCTCGCCCTTTGCAGCCGCGTCCGCCGCCCGATCGGAATCGAGCGTCGCGGCGCCGTGCGCGTGCCCCGGCGAGGAGCCAAGGCCCTGGGCGAGGATCCGGGACTCGGCGAGTCGCTGCTCGTCGAACGACGGCCGCGAAAGCTTCCGGATCTGCTCGGCGCTGACGCGCGACAGGGCCTCGCCCGGGGCGACGAGGCCTTCCGCGACGAGGTCGGCGGCGACGCGAATCGCCGCGGCGGCTGTCCGCTTCGCCGGGCGAACCTGCAACATATACAGTTGACCCGATTCGACGGTGAACTCGATATCCACCACGTCGTGGTAGAGGCGCTCGAGGTTGACGCCGATATCCGAGAGCGCCGTACGAAGCTCAGGGTTCATCCCGTTTGGATCGGAAAGGTCGATTGGACTCTGCGTGCCCGCCACGAGATCCTCGCCCTGCCTTCCGACAAGATACTCGCCGTAGAGCGCCTTTTCACCGGTGTTCGGATTGCGGGTGAAGGCGACGCCCGAGCCCGAGTTCTCGTCGGCGTTGCCAAAGACCATCGCCTGGACCGTCACGGCCGTTCCCAGATCGTCCGAGATGCCGTGATGCTGCCGGTAGGCCTTGGCGCGCGCGCTGTCCCAGGAGCGAAACACCGCGGAGATGGCAAGTTCGAGCTGATCCATCGGATCTGCGCTGACCGTCTCGTTCTCGGTGTCGGCATGCGAAAGCACTGCAGATTGCAGAGCCTCGAATGTCTCCGGCGAGGGCGAGGTCTGCGCCTGGCCTTCAGCGGAGCGCACCGCCTCGATCAGGTCGGAAGGGTCGAGCCCAAGAACCGTATCGAAGAACATGCGCCAGAACCGCAGCCACGTATCCAACGCGAACCGCGGTCCTCTGCTCGTCGCCATCACGAACGCTGAACGCGCGGTCAACCCGAGATTGAGGACTGTGTCCATCATTCCCGGCATGCTGACTGCAGCGCCGGAGCGCACCGAGACCAGGAGCGGGCGATCGACATCCCCGAACGACCGGCCCGTCGCCGTCTCGAGCCGCCGGACGCCGTCTCTGATTTCAGACATCATTTCGACGCCGATTGTCCCGCCGTTCGCACGAAATTTGTGGAAGCCGTCGGCCCCGATGACGAAGGCGGGCGGCACGGGAACCCCAACCGACGCCATCCGACTCAAGCCGCTCGCTTTGCCTCCGTAGCGCGTCGCGTCGGCGACTTCGGGATCAGCGATATCGCGGACGAAGGACGGCGTCCCTTCGGACCGTGTCATCGCGCGCTCCTCAGACATCCCGCGGGCAACCGAGAACAGAAAGAATGTCCTCATGAAACTCGAACCAGGCCGTGTGGACGGAGTCGACGCCGGGGCCGCAGACGTAATCCCGGTCGCCCCGGTCGACCCGGCCGATCCCTTCCGCGAACCGTCGAATGTAGTTCTGGTATCGAGGGATGACGGGAACCAGCTCGGCGAGCGCTTTGTTCAGACGCTCGACGATTTTAAGGATCCGAGCCTTCGCCTTCTCGTCCTCCTCGTCCTTCTGCCAATCGCTGACCGCCTTTATGAATTGGTCGTTGAGACCCTCGAAGCGGACGTACCAGGCTTCTATCTGCGGGCTCCCCCGGAGCGCCCCGTAGAGCTTCGCATAGAATTCGTGCACCGCCGCCGTACCGTCCGGCGCGACCAGATACCGGTCGTCGACCGCAATCGCCCAGCCTTTTTCGACTGCAGCCGCAAGCTGTTCCTGCGCGACTTCGGCCGAAACGCCCGCGGCCGCCGCAATGTCCTCGGCGGTCGCCATTTTCTTGAGGTGCGAGCCGTTCAAAACCAGGAACGTCGCGTCTTCGCCGGCGGACGACATTCAGCCCAACCTTTGTTCGAATGATCGGGACGGGGAGCGGCGCGCCCTTCGAGAGCGCGCCGGCCGGAGTCCTACTTCCAGTAGTATTTCGAGCGGTTTAAGCTGACGTTGTCCGGGAATGGGAGATAGCCCTCTCCGGAGAAGATCTTCTGCGGAACGGTCGCCTGCGCGAAGCCGCGCTTGACGATATCATAGTAGTAGTTCGCCACGCGCTGGTCGACCTCCCAGAATTCGTAGTCTTTACATGCTTTTTCATATGTTCCCGCCAGCCTGAGATGCGGCAAGATCATATCGATGTAATAGACGTAGAGGCCGTTGTAGATCAAGGTGCGGCGCGGCATTTTCGAAAATTTCGAATATAGCTTCAGCGTCGCCTGCTGGATACCCTCGAGACGCTTGTCGAGCTCAGCGATCTTAACAGGGTAGACCTCGCCCATCGGGGTGTCCCACTTCTCCCGGACGAAAACAGCGCCGCCGATGATATACTCGATATAGTTCTTCGGTCGGGTGAAGGTGGTGGAAATGTCGTTCACCCGGATCTCGTCGAGCCCCATCTTTTCCGCATCGATGACCAGGCACAGCGTGTAGCAATGCGGAACGTTCTCGTGCTCGCAGACGTCGCTCCAGTCGTACACGTCCTCGTTCGTGAAGAGGTCGCGGATGATCATGATCTTGCCGTCCCCGAGGTCGTAAGGCCCGGTGTCGCCGAGGCCGAGACGACAGTCATAGTGGTCCAGAAACGACAATAGCTCTGCCGCGGCGTTGAACCGCACGAAGTTGTCGAAAGCGTCGCTGCCCTGCTCGAAGTGTTCGAGTTCGCCCTTCAGCCTTTCGATCACATCCTTTTCGTGGATTTGACAGCGATAGCGATGCTGCGAGTTCAGGATGTAGCCGTCCTGCCGCTTCCCCCAGAGGACCCGCTGCATGAACTTGAGAATGATGTTACTCTCGCGCACGAAATCCTGCGGCTGGATGGCTTCCAGCGCGAGCAGGCCGCAACGACCCATGCCGAACCCCACGGCGCCGATGCACCAGTCATGCACGCAATTGACCTTCGTTCCGATCTCCCTGCGCGCTGTCGCGCCGATCTCCAGAACCCCCTTCGCGCCGATCTCGTTCGTCGTCATCTCCAGGATTTCCGGCCACCGGTAAAACTCGTGCATGAACGCGAGAATCTCATATTCCTGGCGCGGAATCATGCCCGAGACCCCCTCAGTCGCCCGCATGACGAGAACGTCCCAGATGTTCCAGGCGAGATAATTGTTGAGATCGTTCAACTCATCGACCGTGAACTGGTCGCGCAGGACGTCCTCCCTGCTGACTTTCTCCAGAACCTTGCTCTTGGCGCGGCTACGCAAGATCTTGTCGCCGAGAATCCCGTCGGGGATAGGATCCATCCCTTTGAAATTGCCCTGATAGACGAGGTCCTGGAAGCGGAGGCCATTGTCGGCGGCTTCGTAGCGTTTCAGATAGGTCGACATTGTTTTTCGCTCGCATGATCGGTGGGTGATACGGGTTAGTCGAGAAGCGCGACGCGCCCGGTCTCCCGGTCCTCGCAATGCAGCTGCACCTTCTTCCCGTTTAGAGCGTTGATAATGGCGGCGAAGTGCGCGTCATTGTTGGCCCCCGTCGCGTAGCGGGAATCGGAGCCGACGAGATACACTGTCATCACGCAAGGCATCTGGAATTCTCGCGACAGAATGCCCAAATGCGATTCCGGCGCCCCGGACATGGTAATAACGCCGATCGCGCCCATGCTGAGCGCCGGCGCCAGGAACGTGGTGGTGCCGCCCTGGACGAGCAGGATATGCTCTTTCAGCTTACCGCTCTGAATGAGCGCAAGAACGGACTTCGGATCTGGCAGGTATCTCACGACGCCCGACGGCGCCTTCTTCGTGTCGAAGCTGTTGTAGCCTTCCGCAACGTAGTTCATGTCGTCTCCTCCTTCCGATATTCACCCTTTGCTCCGTTTACGCCGAAGGTGGCGGCGGCGCGGTTGTGCGCAGCCTGGCCAACGAGCGCAGCAGCGCGGCGTCGCTTCTCGGCGTCGCGCGAGGCGGCAAGAGCGCGGCCGTGGACGTGGACCCAAGTCCTGAGGCCAACGTTTCCGCCCTCTTGAGGGCTCTTTCTCGACGCACGGCGCCGGCTTCCGACAGCTTCGCCTCCGCGCAGTTGCAGCCGGCATGAGCTGCAGCGTCGCAGCCGCAAGTCGGGCTCGCCGGAACGCCGCAGGCGCGCCCGCTGGCGGCCACAGGCAGGAGGCGCGCGATCAGCTCCTGCGGCCAGACGGCGACAAACTCGGCGCCGGCCTCAAGCAGATCCTTTTCGCGGTGCATGCCCCAGGCGACGCCGACCGCTCTCACCCCGCATTCCCTGGCGTGTTTCACATCGCCAGTGGTGTCCGTGACGAGGACGAGGTCCTCGGCTGATGCCTGTCCTGGCCGGTCGCCTTCGCGATAAGCGGGCGAACAATCGCGGCTGATCAAATAGGAATTGTCTGTGAGGAAGCGCCGGACAACCGCGCGCTTGTCCGGTTCGACATCGCCACCGAAAACGTGGGAGAAACAATGGGCGATCCTCGCCCGGGTCAGGAGACGGCGGATCGTCTTGGTCGAGTTGGACGAAACAACGGCGAGCGAGCAATTTGCAGCAAGCGTCCGGACGACGTCCGCCATACCCGGAACAAAATCCGGCTCGTAGTGCGCTTCTATTTCCCCGAGGAAGTTGAGGGCGACCTCTTGCGCATGGGCGTCGTCGCGGCAAAGGCGACGAATGCCTTTGAACAGGTTATCCTCGAGCAGGCGGAAGTAGTCCTGCTGGGAGGTCACGCCAAGCTTGAACGCTGCGTTGACCCGCTCAAATATCTTCCAGGAGGCCTCGCGCGTCTGCACGAGGGTGCCGTCGAAATCGAAGAGAACGGCGAGCGGCGGCATCGCTTTTCAGCCCGCCACCGGCGCGCGCGTCGCCGGATCAGCGTTCAGCGCGGTGAGTTGCGGCAGTTCGAAGAAGTCCTGGATCTCGCCATATCCAACGAGATCGCCGCAGCGCCAGCGTCCCAGCGCGTTGAACGACACCATGTTTGGCCAGCACTGCCAGGGAAATGTCGTCAGCCCCTCGGCTGACAGCCGCCATTCCCGGTCGGCGCTGTCGAGCAGGACGAGATCGACCGACTCGGCATACCGTTCCCGGCGCTTCGTCTCGCCGTGCGCATCTTTGAGGCCGAACACCTTTCCGCTTTCGACCACGTAGCCATGCGCCAGAGTGAGCGAGCGCCCGTTTGCGAGCGGATCGAAACTGAAAATGGCGTGCGCCGCCAGATCGCGTGAGAAATGCGCGTGCAGCCAGCTCATATTCGGGGCGCCGCGCTCCGGTCTCGGCCCCCAACTGTGATCCATCGTCGAAACGCAGTCGATCGGATAGGTCTTTCCGCGAATGGCGACCATGCCCTGGAAATGGCCGGTCTGGTCGAAATGCCCGTTGTAGGCAGTTCCCCAGGCGAACTTTCCGCCCGCTTCGGCAGCCTTCAAGGCTTTCGCCTTCATCGGGTCCATGTCGGGATCGTGGATGTCGAACGGCGTCATGATCGACCTGTAGAGGACATCGATGGTCGTTCCTGCGCCGTCGTCGTAGTTGATTTGCCAATCCATGTTCGGCTTGAGGCAGCGGATCGACAGGGAGTTGTCGAGCGTGAACGCCGACAGGTCCCGGGGCTCCGGGATGGGCAGAGACGCGCGAAGATCGCAAAAGTCGGCTTCCCAAGGGGCGCGGGCGAAGCCCGAGTTCATGCAGATGGTCGAGCTGACGATGCCCAGATTTGTTCGGAAGAGCGCGTACACTCCGACGTTCAGCTTCGCTTCAGCGTTGTAGAATCCAAAGAAATTCGTCTCGGCCCAATTCGACACCCCGGAATCGGGCGTGTGGAAATGCACGTCCTGGTCGCGAATCATGGGTCGCTTCTCCCTCCCTCGTCAGGCACTCGTTGTGTGTCGCCCATCTGAGGAATGCGCAATCATCGACCGGCCGCGCTCCGGAGCGCCATGTCCCTGGGAGACAAAACGAGGGTGGGCGTTTTGTCCCCCAGGTCAAATGACCGCATCAGCGGGCGGCTCCTATCATCCCGGCAATTCACGCTCGTCGGGGCGAGAACAAATGGCCGGGAGCGAGCGCCATGGAACTCGGGAGAGTGGTCGGCAACGTCGTCTCCACAATCAAGACGTCCGGACTCAACTCATTCAAGCTGCTCCTGGTGTCTCCCTTGAGCGAGGGCCAGGATCCCAAGACTGCGAAGACCTCCTACGTCGCGATCGATCTTGCTGGCTCCGGCGAGGGCGAGGTCGTGCTTGTGACAAAGGGTAGCGCCGCCCGGATCGCCCCGGGAACCGAAGCCGCGCCGACGGACGCCGCGATCGTTGCGGTCGTCGACACCGTTCGACTCGGCGATCGAACGCTCTACTCCAAGGCCTGATCGGGGCGCCCAAACTGACATTCCGGAAAGGAGATCGAAATGGCTGACAACTCTTCCCCAGGAACGCCTCGAGGCGCGCTTGGCCTGATCGAGACGAAGGGGCTCGTCGGCGCAATCGAGGCGGCGGACGCGATGGTCAAGGCCGCCAACGTGCGACTGATCGGCAGGGAACAGATCGGAGGCGGTTTGGTGACCGTGATGGTCCGGGGAGACGTAGGCGCGGTCAAGGCCGCGACCGACGCCGGCGCCGCGGCCGCCGGAAAGGTGGGCGAGGTCATTTCCGTTCACGTCATTCCGCGTCCGCACGAAGACGTCGAAGGCATCCTCGGAAAGCTCTAGCGCGCGGTTCCTGTTGGGGGGCTTGTCCCTCGCTGCGAATCTGGGTGTTGAGGCATGAGCGATCCCGCTGAGTTCGACCTGGACCTGTCTGCGCTCGCCGAAGCGCGCGGCAAGGCAAGGGACGCCCGAAGGGCGTTTGAAGCCTTCGACGGCGCGACCCAGGAAGACGTCGACGCGATCGTGCGTGCGATGGCGGCCGCCGGCACCGCCGCAGCCGAGGAACTCGCCCGACTTGCGGTCGACGAGACTGGATACGGGGTCTACGAGGACAAGATCGTCAAGAATAAGTACAATACGATCTTTGTCGCCGCCTCGATCCTGCCGATGCGCACGGTCGGGGTTCTCTGGGTCGACGAGCGCCAGCGTATGATGGCGGTGGGCTCGCCGATGGGCGTCATCGCCGGGATCATCCCGGTGACCAATCCGACGTCGACAGTGCTGTTCAAATGCATGGCGGCGGTGAAATCGGCAAATGCGATTGTCTGCGCGCCCCATCCACGAGCTGTCCGATGCTGCGTGCGCGCGTCTGAGGTCATGGCCGAGGCTGCGGAACGGGCGGGCGCGCCGCGTGGCCTCATCTCTTGTCTCTCCCGAGTGACCCTGGAGGCGACTGCCGAGCTTATGCGCCACCGGGACGTCGCCCTGGTGATGGCGACTGGCGGCGCGGGGATGGTCAGGGCCGCCTATTCGAGCGGGAAGCCGACGCTTGCGGTCGGCGCCGGCAATGTGCCCGTTTACATCCACCGTTCCGTCAAAGACGTGCGCGAAGCCGCGCTCATGGCGATCACCTCGAAGGCGTTCGACAACGGAACCGCTTGCGTGGCGGAACAATCGATCGTTCTCGACGAGCCCATCGCCGATGCCGCGCTCGCCGCCTTCGCCGCGCAGGGCGTTCGCTTCCTCGAACCTGAAGAGCAGGAACGGCTGGCGGCTGTCATCTTTACCGAGCGCGGCGAGCTTCGGCCCGAGGCTGTGGGTCTGTCCGCGAAGGAACTCGCGCGGCGGAGCGGGATCGCCGCCCCTTCCGATTGCAAGGTGCTGGGCGCCGTGCTCGCGGCGGTCGGCCCGAGCGCGCCGCTGTCGCGTGAAATTCTAGGTCCCGTCCTGTCGTTCTACCGCACCCCGGACGCCGAAGCGGGCTTCAGGAGATGTCGGGAAGTCCTTGAATTTGGAGGTCAGGGGCACACGCTCGGCCTCCATTGCGAGTCCGACGACGTGATCAGCGCATTCTCCGCGCTCCCTGCGGGCCGGATCGTCATCAATACGCCCACGCTGTTTGGCGGCATGGGCTTCAGTTGCGCGACGGATCCCTCGTTCATGCTGGGAACCGGCACGTGGAGCGGTTCGATCGTCTCCGACAACGTGACCCCGCTGCATCTGATCAACATCAAGCGCGTTGCGCACGAGGCGAGGCCGTGGCGTTCCATCTATTCGCAGACCATGGGCCTATGAGCCGGGCCTCCGTGGGGGAGTTGCGCGCACCGAGCGGCCGCGACGTCCACGCGTTCCTCCGGGCCGCCTTTGCGCGGCTGAGAACCCCTTCCACGGAGCGGCGCGGGCCGTTGTCCTTCGGCGTCGATCTCGGCACGGCCACCATTGTCGTCACCGCGATCGACGCCGACCGGCGCCCCATTTACAGGAATTTTCTGCCTTGCGAGGCGGTGCGTGACGGCGTCGTGGTGAATTTTGCCGAGGCAGTCGCAGCGGTGCGGGCGCTCGCGGCCGAGGCTGCGAAAGCCCTCGGCGAAGACGTCGCCGCCGCTGCAAGCGCTTTTCCGCCAGGTGTCGCCGAAGCTGAGGCGAGAGCCTGCCGGTATGTTCTGGAAAACGCCGGAGTGACTTGCCGGCGCCTCGTTGACGAGGTCTCCGCCGCACAGGCTTTGCTCCAGATCCGAGACGGGGCCATCGTCGACGTCGGCGGCGGGTCGACGGGCGTCGGCGTTGTCGAGAACGGAAACATCGTGTCTCTGAGCGACGCGCCGGGCGGAGGGCGCCACTTGGACCTGATTATCGCCGGCGCGCTTGGCGTGTCCGTCGAAGAGGCCGAACGGCGCAAACGCGAAGGCGAGCCGGGGCTCTCGGAAATCCTGCTTCCGGGGATCGAGCGTATCGCCTCGTCAATCGGCAAACAGGCCGGACCGAGACGGGTCGAAACCGTGCATCTCGTCGGCGGAGCCATACGCGTCCCAGGCGCGCCCAAGATCGTCGGCGATTACCTCGGCGTCCGCGCTGTCGGCTATCCGCATTCGGAATTGGTCACCCCTTTCGGCATCGCCATGAGTTGACGCATGGATTTTCAGCTTCGCACCTACGCCTTCATCGACAGCATGCAGCCCCAGTCTGCGGCGCACGTCGCTTCGACGTGCCAGGGCGACGTGCCGATCGCCGGAATGTCGGAACTGTTCATCGAAGTGGCGCCAGGCAATGAAATTTTCCGGTGCGCAGACGTCGCTTTGAAGGCGGCCGACGTGCGGCCTGCGCTCCAGATCGTCGAGCGCGAGTTCGGCCTCCTCGAGATCCATTCCCGCACCCCCGCCGAAGTGAAGGCCGCGGGAGAGGCGGTCCTCGAATATCTCGGCCTCAAGGAGGAAGACAGGCTCCGACCGAAGATCGCTTCGTCCCAGTTCGTGACCAACGTCAATCCGTATCAAGCTCAGCTCATCAACAAATGGCGGAAAGGCAACCTCCTGCTGCCTCGGTCGAGCCTGTTTGTCCTCGAAGCGACGCCGGCCGCTTACGTGACCCTTGCGGCGAACGAAGCGGAGAAAGCGGCGAACATCAGCCTGATCGAGGTGAGGGCGGTCGGCCGTTTCGGACGCCTGTTCGTCTCGGGCACGGAAAGCGAAGTGCAGGCGGCGGCGAAATCGGCCATCGCATCGCTTGAGCAATACGGAGGCCGCGAATGACGGTAATTACTGCGGCCGACGTGGAGAAGGCCCGCGGCGCCCTCGTCATTGCCGTCAGGGATATCGTGACGCCGCTCGCAGCGGATCGGGCGAAGGAACTCGGCGTAAAGATAGAGCGATCCGTGCAGGCGTCTCCGAAAGCCTCGAGCACGATGTCCTCAGGCTCTGCGGCGAAGGCCGTCCGGGCGGCTCCAGCGGCGAAGGTTCAAGAGCCGTTTGCGCCGAAGGGCCTGCCAGCGACGCAGTCCGGCGCGCTTTACCGCCGTGGCGCATCCATATCACCCGCGTTGCAGCCTGATCGCGAAGCCGTGGTCAGCGCCGCCGACCCACGTCCGATCGCCGCGGTCATTGGCGCCGGCCATGTCGGCGCAATGACGGCGCTGCGCCTCGCCGAGACCTCGCTGTTTGCGCGAATCGGCCTCGTCGACATTGTCCCTGGTCTCGCCGCAGGCTTGGCTCTCGACATGTGGCACAGCGCGTCGCTGCGCGGCTTCACGACTCGGATCGAAGGCGGCGCGGACCTGTCCGCGATCGCCGGGGCGGACTACATCGTCGTCACCGCCGGGCGCCCACGTCAGCCGGGCATGAGCCGCACGGATCTCACCGGGGTGAATGCGGCGATCATCTCGGGAATCGCCGAGGCCATTCGCCAATACGCCCCTTCCAGCGTCGTCGTCGTGGTGACCAATCCGCTCGAAGAAATGACGCATATCGCGGCGAAAATGACGGGCTTTCCACCGCAACGCGTTGTCGGGATGGCAGGCGTGCTGGACAGCGCCAGGTTCCGGTCGCTCATCGCCTTGACCGGTGTGGCGCGGCCGCAGGACGTGAGGGCGATCGCGCTCGGCAGCCATGGTCCTGAGATGGTGATTCCGCTCAGCCAAGCGACCGTCAATGGGACGCCGCTGGAGACGCTGCTTCCGGCTGACCAGATCAGCGCGATCGTCGAACGCGCCCGCGACTCGGGCGCGGAGGTCGTGAAACTGCTGCAGAAGGGCAGCGCCTATTTCGCGCCCGCCGAATCCGCGGCGGCCATGGTCGTCGACATGGCGCGGGAATCCGACCGAGTGCAATCGGCCTGCGTCCAATCCGGCGGCGCCTATGGCGTCGAGGACACGCGCCTCGGTTTGCCCGTTCGGCTTTGCCGGACCGGCGTGCGCGAGATCGTCACGCTGCCGCTAACGGCCGCCGAGAAAGCCGCGCTCGCCCGCGCCGCGTCGAGCATCGCGGCGCGCGTGCGGGAACTGGGATGAACATGCTGGCGATCGTCCTCGACGGACCTGGCGAGGTGGCCCTGCGGGAAGTCCCAGCGCCCGAACTCGTCGGCCCGACCGACGCGCTCATTCGTGTCACGATGGCGGGCATATGCGGGACCGATCTTCATGTCGTCGCCGGTCATTTCGAGGGCGTTGAGCGCGGCGCCGTCATCGGCCATGAATTCGTCGGCGACGTGATTGCGATTGGGCCCGGCGTCACGGGCGTCAAGGTTGGCGACCACGTCGTCGCTTCCGATTTTACGGCCTGCGGCCATTGCCGCTGGTGCGCGAGGGGAGATCACTGGGAGTGCGCCGACCGGGCCTTCTTCGGTACGGGGGAATCGTTCGGCCCCGCCCTCTCCGGCGCGCAGGCCGAAATCGTGCGCGCGCCGTTCGCCGACACCACGCTGGCGAAGATTCCCAGCGGGGTCAGCGACGAAGCGGCGATCCTTGTCAGCGACAATCTTGCGACGGCCTGGGCGGCGATCGAGCGGTCGCGGCTCGAACCCGGCGAGAGCGTCGCCGTCATCGGCGGCGGCGCTGTCGGGCAGCTTGCGAGTCTCGCCGCGCAGGCGGCCGGCGCCAGCGCTGTCGTCGTCATCGAACCGAACGAGGCGCGACGCGCGTTCGCACGCGCGAACGGCGCGACGCCTGCCGACCCGAACGCTGCGCGCGACCTGATCGGGAGACTGACCGAAGGAGACGGCGCCGATGTCGTGATCGAGGCCGTGGGAGCCCCGACGACCCTCACGGACGCCCTCGGCCTCGTGCGGAAGCGAGGGCGGGTCGTCTCAGTCGGGGCTCATTCTGCTGCGCAATGGCCATTTCCACTCGCGCGATGTTTTTCGGAGGAGATCACGGTCTCGTTCGCGATCGGAGACGCGATTCGACTTCGGTCCCGCTTGTTTGCGCTCATTCGCTCCGGGGTTCTCGACCCGACCGTCGTGGTGCAGGAGCGGCTTGCGCTTGAACAGGCCGTCGAAGGCTATCGCAGGCTGAAGGCGCAGAAGATTCTGAAGGCCGTGATCGATCTGCGGCGGTGATGGTCCCGCGGACGCGCTCGGATGCGCCCGCTTGCGCCCGCCGTTCCGCCAATGCACATTCTAGGCGTTCGTTGCGAGAGCAGCTTGGGCGGGGTCTTGTGGGTCTCGCCAAGGAATTGAGCCGCCTCACGACTGGAAGGGAGGAACGCGATGGCCGCAGGAGCCTCGGCCGTCCATATCTTGCCGGATGACAAACCGAAGCCCCAGGAGGTCCACCTCCTGCAAGAGGCGATCGCGCTGCTGACGCGCGCCGCCGAGGACGGGCAGGACGCGCTCTTTTCTGAAGCCCGGGTTCTCTTTCGCAACGCTCTCGGCGCGGTGGACGCCCGGATCATCGTACGCTCCGCAGGCATATGGCGCGACTGGAACCGGCTGGATGGCGAAGAGAGCTTCGAACCCTCAATTGCCGCTCTGTTCGAGGATCTGGGACCCAACGATCCTCCGGCGCGATCGGGTTCCTTCGTTTTGGCCCCGGTCAGCGGATCAGCAGTCGCCATAGCCGTCGACATGGGTAGCTCGACTGACTTCTCGCCACGATTTCTTCGAAGTCTGTGCCAAGTTCTTCATCTGGCTCTCGGCGCTTCAGAAAGCCGGCACGGCAACCCCGACAAGCTGGAAGCAATCCAAGTCTTTCAACGCGTCGCGAACCGGATCTTGAACAGCGTTGATCTCGACGAGATCTTCACCAAGATCACGCACGAGGCCAAGGTTCGCCTCAGCGCCGACATCTGCGGCATCATGCTGAAGGAGGACGAATGGCTCATCATGCAGAGGTGCGTTGGCAATCTGGCGTCCGAGACGGCGAATTTGCGAATGCGCTCGGGGCAAGGCGTGGCGGGGCGCGTCTTCGCCAGTCGCAAGCCTTGCGCGATCGAAGACTACATCCGGAGCGAAGTTATAAGCCGTGATTTCTTCGATCTCGCCCGCGCCGAGCGTGTGAAGTCCGCTCTCGCCGTCCCGCTGCTTTCCCGGAACGAAGTCATTGGCGTCCTGGAAGTCTGGCGACGCCGTCCGTCGCAGTTCACACCCCAGCACACGGCCGAACTGGCGACGCTCGCGAACCTGACTTCGCTTGCGATCGAAAATGTCCGACTCGCCAGCTTCCGAGAGTCGGCGGTCCGAAGACTGGAGGTTGCCCATACGGAACTCCAGGCCCGGTTCGAAGTCATCCGCATGTCCACGGCGCTGCAGGAAGCGCTAACCGCTTTGTTGTTGAAGGGCGGGGCGCTGTCGGAAATTGCGGAGATCGCATCCCGGCATCTCGGGCGACCGGTCATCATTCTTGACCGCCGCCTCGAAGTCGAAGCGTGCGGTCCCGCAGATTTTGGATTTGAACCCCATATCCAGGAGATCAAATCCCAGGTCACAGGCGCCCTGGCGACGCCCGCAATCTTTCGAGAAACGAAGAATCTTCAGTTTTATTGTCAGAGCATCGTCGCCGTCGCGGAATACTTCGGCTGGGTCGTGGTGTTTGGTCCCGAGACGCCAAGCGGGGTCGTGCAATTGGCGCTCGGAGAGGTCTGCGCGACGATAGCGATACACCGAATGAAGGAGCGCGCCGCAGCCAGGGCGCTTTCCGACAAACTGGGCTCGCTCCTTTGGGACATCATCGAAGCGCCCGAACCGATGCGTCGCGCCGCGCATGAGCGCGTGCGGGATCTTGGGGTGGATCTGAGCGGCGATATGTGCGTGACGGTCTGTGCTTTTGAAGCGCAGACGCGCCGCGCAGGAGCGCGTTCGCCGGAGGGACCGGAAACAGCGAGTTGGCGCCAAGCGGTGGCCGAACTTCCGACCCGCCTCCCTCTATCCAATCGGATGGTCAAACTTTGCACATTTCGCGGAGACGAGTTGATCATCGTCGCCGCGGTCAAGGACGACAAGAAGCCGCGTGACGTTGCTGATGGGCTGCGTAAGGACCTGGACCGAATCCTGTCTGGCGTTTCGACGAGCTTGGGCGTGAGCCGCCGCATCGCCTCGGCGGACGCCATACCGCTCGCATGCAAAGATGCGCGCGTCGCCCTTGCGGTGACGCGACAGGGGTCGGGTGAGCGGCTGCTGGCGTTTGAGGAAATCGGCGTCGCGGGTCTGCTGATGAGCATGCGCGACGGCGCCGATTTCCGCGGATTTGTGGAGGAAAAGGTGGGTCGGCTCCTGAACGAGCGTTCGCCGCAACGGGAAGCGCTGCTTGACACGCTCCGGGCCTATTTCGCCGCGAACTGCTCTCAATACGCCGCCGCGCAAAGTCTGCGTCTGCATAAAAAAACCGTCGCGTATCGTCTCGATAAGATCCAAAGGATCACAGGTCTCAACTTGAATGCGCACGAATTGAGGATGCTGCTGGACCTCGCCGTTCGCATGAACGACCTCATGCGTCTATGACGCGGCGCGTTGAGCCTCACGCGCGCATCGGCCGAAAGAAGGCGCGGATCTCGTCGGCAAGCGCTTCAGGTTGCTCCATGGCGGCAAAGTGGCCGCCCTTCGGCATGACGGTCCAGCGGCGGATGTCGACGAACATCCGCTCCGCCAGTGATCGAGGCGGTCTCAGCATCTCGCGGGGAAATTCGGCGTAGCCGGTCGGCGCAGTGACCGTGCAACCATCGGGGATCATCCAGGGTCGGCGCCGCCGGAAGTAATAGGGATAGAACGACGAGCCGATCGCGCCGGTGAGCCAGTAGAAACTGATATTGGCGAGCAAGTGATCGCGCGTGAAGACGCTCTCGACATCGCCGCCGCAATCGGACCAGGCGCGGAATTTTTCGACGATCCAGGCTGCGAGTCCAGCAGGAGAGTCCGTCAACCCGAAACTCAGCGTCTGCGGGCGGGTGCCCTGGATCCACTGATAACCTGTTCCATCGTTCATCCATTGCGACAAATCGTCGAGAAAGACGCGCTCTTCCGGCGTCGGATCCTTCACGATGGCGGGGTCGCGGCGGACGGCGAGCATATTGACGTGTATGCCAATCAACCGATCGGCATGCGCGTAGCCCATACGCGCCGCGGTAATGGCGCCCCAGTCGCCGCCCTGGGCGGCGAAGCGCTGGTAGCCGAGAGTGCCGGTCATGAGATCGGCGAGCCTGTCGGCGATCTCCTCTACCCCGAAACGCCCCTGCCCAGGGCGGAACGAAAGGCCAAAGCCTGGCAGAGACGGCGCAACGACCGTGAAGGCGTCAGCCGGATCTCCGCCGAAGCGCTCCGGATCGGCGAGTTGCGGAATGAGGTCGAGGAACTCGAACACGGACCCCGGCCAGCCATGCATCAGGAGGAGCGGCAGGGGCGAAGGCCCCTTGCCCGGAACATGCAGAAAATGGAGATCGGCGTCCGCTCCCTCGATTTTGAATTGCGGGAACGCGTTCAACCGCGCCTCCTGCGCGCGCCAGTCGAACTCGGTCCGCCAATACTCGACGAGACGCTGAAGGTAGTCGACGCTGGTCCCAAAGGCCCATGGGTCGCCTGGCGCGGGATCGGGAAAGCGGGTTCTTCCGAGACGCTCGCGCAAGTCCGCAATCTTGCTTTCGGGAACGTGTAGGGTGAAGGTTTGCGGCACGCCCTCCTCCTGACGTCGCAACAATTCAAGAACGGACACGCGGCTTTCCGCCGCCGGGTATGGCGGCTGCGAGACCTATGCGCGTCACCTTGATGATCTTCCGACCCGCTCTGCGGGCAGTCAATATGAGGCGCTTCCCGTCTTGGCGATTCGTCTATGCCGTTCATCGCAATCGCAGGCCGCCCGCGTCGGGCGTGCTATCGCGGGAAGAAGCCTTTCGGAATGATCACAAGCGCGTGAGGCATTCGTCCGGCCTCGCTCATCCTCACTGGCGCCGGGGACCGTGCGCCCATATCATTGGCGTTGGCGTCAACGACGCGACGACGGAGACCACGACCGAGGCGCCGACGGTAACGGCGAATTCGCGGAATCGCGCCCCTTTTCGCCCGCATCAACCGGCCCTTCGCCCCGGGCGCTGCGGCTTCGAGACAACGGAGGAGCCCATGACGATCTCAACGCGACGCGATGTTTTGGCCGGCGTCACGGTCGGCGCCGGCGCACTCATCGGCGCTCAAGGGGCCCTTGCAGACGAGGTCCAGCCGAGCCGCAAGCCGGGCGTAGGCGGCACGGATCCGGGGCCGCGCAATCCGATGCGCGAGCGGCAAGATCCCGACATGATCAATCCGCCGCCGACCGACCATGGCACTTTGCCGAACTTGCGCTTCACTTTTGCGGATTCCCACATCCGTCAGGAAAGCGGCGGGTGGACGCGACAGATCACCCAAAGAGAGCTCGGCGTTTCCAAGAGCATCGCCGGCGTCAACATGCGGCTCAACGCCGGCGGGATCCGGGAATTGCATTGGCACAAGGAGGCGGAGTGGGCGTACATGCTTTACGGCTCCGCGCGGATCAACGCGATCGACCCGCAGGGCCGCAATTTCGTCGAGGATGTCGGCGTCGGCGATCTCTGGTATTTTCCGCCCGGCATTCCCCACGCCATTCAGGGCCTCGCTCCCGACGGATGCGAATTTCTGCTGGTGTTTGACGACGGCGGCTTCGACGAAGACAGCACGTTCCTGCTCACCGACTGGTTCAAGCACGTCCCGAACGAGGTTTTGGCGAAGAACTTCGGCGTCGATGGCGAACTGTTGAAAAATACGCCGGATCCCAGCGAGCGTTATATCTTCGCTGCGCCGGTCCCTCCGCCACTCGGCCCGGACAAGCTTCTCGGCGCGGAGCCAGTTCCGCAAAGCTTTAGTCACAAGATGCTGGCGCAGGAGCCGATTCGAACCAAGAGCGGAACGGTCCGCATTGCGGATTCGAGCAACTTTCCGGCGTCCAAGACCGTCGCCGCCGCATTGGTCGAGATCGAACCGGGCGGCATGCGCGAACTGCACTGGCATCCCAACGCCGACGAGTGGCAGTATTACATCGAGGGCCAGGGAAGGATGGGCGTGTTCGCTTCGTCGGGGCAGGCCCGCACCTTCGACTATCAGGCCGGCGACGTCGGCTACGTGCCGTTCGCGATGGGTCATTACGTCGAGAACACGGGCTCGACGCCGCTGCGTTTTCTCGAAATGTTCAAGAGCAGCACCTACGCCGACCTGTCGCTGAACCAGTGGCTCGCCCTGACTCCGCCGGACTTGTTGAAGGCCCATCTCAATCTCGACCCGAAGGTGACGGAGGCGCTGCGAAAGCAGAAGTCGCCGATCGTACCGGTGTAGACCATTGATCTGGCGCGCCTTCGATAGGCTGGCGCCCCTTCCCAAGGCGGCCAGCCTTTCGTATGATTCCACTCCAGGCGAGGGCGTTCGCCCCAAAAGGAGGCGGACCAAAATCGGGAGAACTTGACCCATGGAGCTCAGCCGCCGAGGTTTCATCAAAATCACCGGCGCCGGCCTCGCCGCCTCGAGCCTGGGGGCTCTCGGCTTTGGCGGCGCAGGCGAGGCGCTCGCCGCGTCGGTGCGGCCATTCAAGCTCGCGGCCGCCGCCGAGACGCGCAACACCTGCACCTATTGCTCGGTCGCTTGCGGCATTCTGATCTACAGTCTCGGCGACCGGGCCAAGAACGCGGTCTCGGACATCATCCATATCGAGGGCGATCCGGACCATCCGGTCAACCGCGGCACGCTGTGTCCGAAAGGGTCGGCGCTGCTCGACATCGTGCATGCGCCCGGACGCCTCAAGGTCCCCAAATATCGCCCCCCCGGCGCGAACGCGTTCAAGGAGGTCACCTGGGACTTCGCGCTCGATCGCATCGCGACGCTGATGAAGGAGGACCGGGACAAGAATTTCATCGCCAGGAACAAGGACGGGACGACGGTCAACCGCTGGACTTCGACCGGCATGCTGGCGGCCTCGGCGTCCTCGAACGAGACGGCCTACCTGACCTGGAAGGTCGCTCGCTCCCTCGGCATGGTGGTGTTCGACAACCAGGCGCGCGTCTGACACGGACCGACGGTGGCCAGTCTGGCCCCATCATTCGGTCGTGGCGCGATGACCAACACCTGGCAGGACATCAAGAACGCCAACGTCGTCGTGGTCATGGGCGGCAACGCCGCCGAGGCCCATCCGTGCGGCTTCAAGTGGGTGATCGAAGCCAAGATCGAGAACGGCGCCAAGCTCGTCGTGATCGACCCGCGCTTCAACCGCACCGCGTCGGTGGCCGACGTCTATGCGCCGATTCGGCCGGGAACTGACATCGCCTTCCTGAGCGGGGTGATCCGCTATCTCCTGGAGAAGGACAAGATCCAGCACGAGTACGTGCGCGCCTACACCAACGCCGGCCTGATCGTGAAGGCTGGCTTCGGTTTCGAGGACGGGCTGTTTACCGGCTACGACGAAGATAAGCGCGCTTACGACAAGTCGTCTTGGGACTACGAAAAGGACGACCAGGGCTTCGCTAAGAGCGATGATACCTGGCAGAACCCGCGCTGCGTCATCAACCTCCTGAAGACGCATGTCGACCGTTACACTCCAGAGATGGTGTCGCGCATTTGCGGCACGCCCCAGGACAAATTCCTGCAGATCTGCGAACTGTTCGCTTCGTGCTCCGCCCCGGATAGGGCGCTGACCAGCCTGTTCGCGCTCGGCTGGACACAGCATTCCGTTGGGTCGCAGAATATCCGCACCATGGCGATGGTTCAGCTCTTGCTCGGCAATATCGGCGTGCTCGGCGGCGGCATGAACGCGCTGCGCGGCCACTCCAACATCCAGGGCCTGACCGACATCGGGCTCCTGTCGAACGCGATGCCCGGCTACATGACGCTCCCGCGCGACACGGACGCGACCTTCGACGACTACATGAAGACGCGCCAGTTCAAGCCGCTGCGCCCCGGCCAGATCAGCTACTGGCAGAACACCCGCAAGTTCTTCGTCAGCTTCCAGAAGGCGATCTACGGGAACGCCGCCACCGCGGAAAACGATTGGGCCTATGATTGGCTGCCCAAGCTCGACATCCCGCTTTACGACATCATCGCCGCCTTCGAGATGATGGATAAGGGCGAGATCAACGGCTATATCTGCCAGGGCTTCAATCCGCTGCAGGCTTTCCCCGACAAGGGCAAGATCCGCCGCTCGCTCGGCAAGCTGAAGTTCCTCGTCGTGATGGATCCGCTCGACACCGAGACGGCGCGCTTCTGGGAGAATATCGGGCCGAAGAATCCATCTGATCCGGCGAGCATTGAGACCGAGGTTTTCCAGCTTCCGACCACCTGCTTCGCCGAGGAGGACGGCGCGCTGGTCAACTCCGCGCGGTGGCTGCAATGGCACTGGAAGGCCGCGCCGCCGCCGGGCGAGGCGCAACCCGACATCTGGATCATGGCCGGGCTGTTCCACCGCCTGCGGGAAATGTATCGCAAGGGCGGCGGCGCCTTCCCCGATCCGCTCCTGAACCTCACCTGGGACTTCACCAATCCAGTCGATCCGGATCCGGAAGAGCTGGCGAAGGAGATGAACGGGCGGGCGCTCGCCGACCTCAAGGACGCCGGGGGCCAGACGATCGTCAAAGCCGGCCAGCTGCTCGACGGCTTCGCCCAGTTGCGCGACGACGGCACGACCATGTCGGGCTGTTGGATCTTCTCCGGCTGTTACACCGAGAAGGGCAACCAGATGGCGCGGCGCGACGCGAGCGACCCGCGCGATGCGGGCATCGCCCCTAACTGGGCCTGGGCGTGGCCGGCGAACCGGCGCATCCTCTACAATCGCGCCAGCGCCGATCCGTCGGGCAAGCCGTGGAATCCGGCTAAGTCGCTGATCGAGTGGAACGGCGAGAAATGGGTCGGCCTCGACGTTCCCGACTACCCGCCGACGACGCCGCCTTCGGCCAACGTGGGCCCCTTCATCATGCAGGCCGAGGGGCTAGGCCGTCTGTTCGCGCTCGACCAGATGGCCGAAGGCCCGTTCCCCGAGCATTACGAGCCGTTCGAGTTGCCCTCCGAGAACGTGCTGCATCCCAAGGTGAAGAACAATCCGGCAGCGCGCGTCTACGCCGACGACCGCGCCAATTTTGGGACCTCGGCCGAGTTCCCCTATGTCGGCACCACCTATCGCCTGACCGAGCATTTCCACTTCTGGACCAAGCACTCGCTGATCAACGCGATCCTCCAGCCGGAGGAATTCGTCGAGATCGGCGAGGCGCTGGCGAAGGAGAAGGGCGTCGAGCAGGGCGGCTGGGTCCGCGTCGCCTGCAAGCGCGGCGCGATCGTCTGCAAGGCCTATGTGACCAAGCGCATCAAGCCGATGATGGTCGACGGCAAGCCGACCCATGTCGTCGGGGTGCCGCTTCACTGGGGCTTCACCGGCCTGGCGCTGAAAGGATACGGCGCCAACACGCTGACCCCCTCGGTCGGCGACGCCAATACCCAAACGCCCGAGTTCAAGGCCTTCCTGGTGAATGTCGAGAAAGTCAGCGCGCCTTCGGCGTAAGGGAGCGAGCCATGGCCGATTTGCAGTCGCAGAACTACATTCGGATCTCCGCTTCCACCTTGACGCCGCCCTCGGCGCGCAACTACGAAGCGGAAGTCGCCAAGCTCATCGACGTCACCCGCTGCATCGGCTGCAAGGCCTGTCAGGCGGCCTGCATGGAATGGAACAACCTGCGCGGCGAGGTCGGCCAGTTCGAGGGATCCTACACCAATCCGCCCGATCTGGACCCGCACACCTGGACCCTGATGCGGTTCACCGAATACGAGAACCCTAAGGGCGACCTCGAATGGCTGATCCGCAAGGACGGCTGCATGCATTGCGAGGACCCGGGCTGCCTCAAGGCCTGCCCCGCCCCCGGCGCGATCGTCCAATACGCCAACGGCATTGTCGACTTCATCAGCGAGAACTGCATCGGCTGCGGCTATTGCGTGAAGGGCTGTCCGTTCGACATCCCGCGCGTCAGTCCGGTCGACCGCAAGTCCTATAAGTGCACGCTCTGCTCGGACCGCGTCGCGGTCGGCCTCGAGCCCGCCTGCGTCAAGGCCTGTCCGACCGGGGCGATCATGTTCGGCTCGAAGACCGACATGACGACTTGGGCGGGCGAGCGGGTGGAGGACTTGAAGTCGCGCGGCTTCGAAAACGCCGGGCTCTACGACCCGCCGGGCGTCAGCGGGACGCATGTCATGTACGTGCTCCACCACGCCGACAAGCCGTCGCTCTATGCCGGCCTGCCGGACAACCCGCACATCAGCATTTTCGTCGATGTCTGGAAGGGCTTTTTGAAGCCGCTTGCAGTCGCCGGCATCGTCTTCACCGCCGTCGCGGGCTTCCTCCACTGGGTCGTCACCGGCACCAACGAGGTCGAGGAGGCCGACGACAAGGCCGCCGCCGGCTTCATCGAGCAAAACGAAGGGTTCGAGGACGCCAACGGTCGCAGGACTGCTGATCCCGCCAGGAGCCACGAGGCCGCCAAATGAAATACCCCTCGGGGACCCTGATCCGGAACACCCGGCCGGCGCGGGTCAATCATTGGATTACCGCGACCTGCTTCGTCCTTCTGATGGTGTCGGGGCTATCGATGTTCCATCCGATGCTGTTCTGGCTCTCCGGCCTGTTCGGTGGCGGCCAGTGGGCGCGGGCCGTCCATCCCTGGATCGGGATCGTGCTCGCCGTCAGCTACGCCGGACTGATCGTGCAGTTCTGGCGCGACAACTTTTGGAGCCGCGACGACATCGTCTGGATGGGCTCGATCTTCCAGGTGATCGAGAATGACGAGGCGAACATTCCCGAGGTCGGCCGCTTCAACGCTGGCCAGAAATTCGTGTTCTGGTCGATGGCGCTGCTCGTGCCGGTGCTGCTCGTCACCGGCCTCGTCATCTGGGAGGCTTATTTCGGAAGCTCGACCCCGATCGAAACGCAACGCCAGGCCGCCCTGCTCCACAGCCTTTGCGCCGCGGCGGCGATCATGATCTGGATCATCCACGTCTATGCCGCGATCTGGGTGCGCGGATCGGTGCGCGCAATGACCCGCGGCTACGTGACGCCCGGCTGGGCATGGCGCCATCATCGCAAATGGTTCCGCCAGCTGGTGACGACCGGCTCGCCCGGCCCGCGCCCGCGCAGATGACGCGCGGGATCGGCCATGTCCCCCTCGCCCCGCCAAAGCCCGTCGAGAGACGGGCGTCCTTCCGGACGCCCTATGGCGGGGAGAGGGCCGGGGTGAGGGCCTGCGCAAACGCTCAACCGTTGGCGCCGCCCCTCATCCGGCGCCGTAGCCCGTCAGGAGACGGGCGTCCTGGCGGACGCCCTATGGCGCCACCTTCTCCCCGCCAGCGGGGAGAAGGGGCATGAGACAGGGCGAGGCCGCGCCAAAGGGCGCGTGGACCGGGGCGGCGGTCGGGGGCGTGAAGGCCCCGGAGCCGCTGATCCTTCCCGACCCCGCCGCCCGCTTCGCCCGGACCGCCGCGCGGCTTGCGAAGCTCGCGGACGGCCATCCGATGGAGGGCTGGCTCACCTTCATGGCGGAGGTCTCCGAGGCTCAGCGTGTCGTCGCTGAGGCGCTGCCGCATTGCGCCGGCCCCGACGAGGCGCAAGTGCAGGTCGCGGTCGAGGCGCGCATCCCGCCGATCGCCGCCGACGGCTGGCGGCGCCATCCGGTCTGGCAAGAAAGCCTCCGGGCGCTGCTCGATCGGTTCGACCCGGCCCTGCTGCCTCCGGCCGCAGCGAGCGTGATTGCCGATCTCCGCCGCCGCGACTCCGGAGCGACCGAGGCGCTCGCCGACAGCTTTCTGCGCGGGCGGGTCGACGCCGACGACGCCGGCGCGGCCTTCTGGATCGCGGCGGCGCTGCAAGTTTATTTCACCCGGCTCGCGGCGGGGCTGCGCGCAGACTCCCTGCGGCTCCTGGAGCAGCGCGGCCTCTGTCCCTGCTGCGGCTCGACGCCGTCGGCGGCCGTGATCAGGGCCTCCGGCCAGACGCCCGGCGCGCGCTATCTCCACTGCTCGCTCTGCTCGACCGCCTGGAACCATCCGCGCGCGGTCTGCATCACCTGCGGCGACTCGCGCACGCTGGCGCTAAGAGGGATCGACGGCGATTCCGGCACCGTGAGGGCGGAAACCTGCGAAGAGTGCCACACCTATGCGAAGGTGCTGTACGAGGCCAAGGATACCGGCGTCGATCCTTACGCCGACGATCTCGCCTCGCTCGCGCTCGACCTCATGGTCTCGGAAGCCGGCTGGTCGCGCCACGCGCCAAACCCGCTGCTGCTCATGGGGTAGCGCCGACGTGCGGCCGGCGAAGCGGCGTCGTTCACGGCTGACGGTTGGGCGCACGATTGGCGAGGGGACTTAAGGTCTGGAGTCGCCCCTTTGCTGCCGTTCAAATTCGTCTCAATGAAAGGCGGCAATGCGCAAATTGCGGGCGGTCGCGGGCAGCTCGGAGAACGCGAAAAATGAGATCCTTTGCTACCGTTCCCGTTTGCTACGGCACGGCAGTGAGGGCGCTCAATTGCTGCCATCGCTGCTGGTTGCCAAGTCGCCAACTTAGAACAGACCTTTGTTTCCGTGTGGGCCAATATAAACAAAAATTGAGTTCCTTAGGTAAGCTATTATCAATGCGTTGACGGGTCGACAACCGATGAGTGAAGCTGCTTTTCAATGTCCACGATGCCTTGGATCAGTGAACTCAAATGTTTCGCTTGGAAGTCAGACCACGCCAATCGAACATTGAGTTCCTGAGCTTCGAACGACAATCCTTTTGCTTGATTGGTAGTCAAAAGATCACGACTGAAAATCGTCGCCCATTGCGTCCCCATTGGTTTTACCAATCCTTTGAAAATTTGAGGTTTGGAGACAGCTAACTCGTATACTTTCTTTCGTGTGGCTGCGTCGCTCGGACCGAGAACCAGAGCAATATTTACCCTACCTGCCGCGCCGGAGTACGTTTTGATCTCGAATAGCAGCCATCTGCCACTCTTTGTCCACTTGGTGGGATCGCCTTTGATAGTCTTAAGCTGCGAGTCCCACGTTTCTGGAACAAACCGAACGCAAGCGCTACCGCTACTATCAATGATTAGTCCATGGACACTCTGAACACAGCGTCTCCCAGCAGCAATCAAGCTATTTGGTTCGGGACGGCACTCGAATATGAATTCGAAAGCCTCTTTGTGGCGTTCATATAGCTTCAGCGCAAGAGCGCGTAGCCTTTCGTCCTGCACAACATGCCTCCGTACCATATCGACGTAGTGGCGGACTATAATTTTCGTCTCGTCCGGAACGGGCTCAAATAGGTCTGACGTCACGTCTTCTAGGACAGACACTACGTCAGAATAGGCGTACGCGACGTAACCTTCGCAATCCGGTAACGTTGAATCCGGAGTCAAAAACACCATTAGGCATTTGTGTTCTGGATATGTTGCCTTCAGATGCTTGTCACGTGCCTGTCCGGTTAACGCCCACACCCACCAGGGCTGGTGATGGTTATCAAACCGGCCATGGAAATCCGCCAGAGCGACGATCTGGGTTTCCCCAGTCAGTCCCAGAGTTTCATGAGCTTTTTCCGTATGACGCGGCATATGCTGCCTATCTTGATCGCGCGCGTTGGCCTGTCGGCTTTGTCTGGCCATATTGCGGCCAGATCGCTCTGCACGTGGACGCATCCTACATCTAGGGGCTGTGGGCGTTAACCGGATAGGCACGGCTTGTCATACCGCTCAAGCTGTCCGTCACTCGCTTTGCTGCCAACCTTGTTCTCTATGGCTACAACAAATTTCATAGATGGTAATTCAATCAGAATGTCTATATTATCTCGTTCTCGGTAGACAATTGCGTCATTAAGGTCACTCGCAAGGAGTTCGAGGGCCATTAAGGGGCGATCTTCTGCGGGCATGTGCATCAGAACTGAGCGAATTAAGGCACCAAGAGGTTTTGTTCCGAGGCCATGTGGGCGGCTAGGCGATAATAAATAGGCGAGGAAGTTTGAATGACGCAATTCCGATCTCACGGCACCCATGGCCTCAAACAAATTGAAGGGTGACATGCTGCGATGGACCGCACTAAAGTCAGTATCGTCGAATAGAGCGCCCAATTTCTGTTCCAAATCTTTGAGAGACGAATCCACGCCCACTTTCATAGCCTATGGTTTAGCCCGTTCCGGGTAGCCTTGCACACCGAGGTTATCGACACACGGAACTGTACAATAGCTGACCCATCAACGAAAGTTCAGCGATAGGGCGGTGCCCTCATAAATCCCCTCATTTTTCGGCAGCTGTTAGGGCGCTGGCTAGGAGCGTGTTTTGATTGATCATTTCTCCGAATCTGATGAGGAGGGGTCGGAGGCGGGGCTCGGGCATGTTGGGGATGAGACCGAACCACATGCACCCTTGACGGAACAGGGAGTGGGTTCGGCGCCTGGTCGTGCTGGTTCGCAAGTCCTTGTCCATGCCGAGGCTCTCGCCGGCGGCGCCGAGCAAGGTGAGCAGGAGGATGGCGAGTGCGTTGAGAAACAACAGTCGGTCGCGCCGCATCGGGTCGGCGATTCTCAACTCGGCCATGCCCATGCCGAAACGCAGATCCTTGGTGTCGCGAAAGCTCGGTTCGATCGTCCAGCGCTTGGCGTAGAGGCCGATGATCGCCGTGGCCGACTTGGC
Source organism: uncultured Alphaproteobacteria bacterium (assembly GCA_963822215.1). Lineage (GTDB taxonomy): Bacteria > Pseudomonadota > Alphaproteobacteria > Rhizobiales > Beijerinckiaceae > Roseiarcus. The sequence goes on along the minus strand of CAWGGX010000008.1, from coordinate 353,496 downwards.
GCCGTCGCCGGCGGCCAGATGCCAAGCCTCCTTCATGCCCTTGGCGTGCACGTGGACGCAGGCGCCGACCTCGAAGCCTTCCCTGGTCAACTTCGCTCCCGTCAGCTTTCGCGCCCGGCCGCTGGCGCCAACCCATTGAGCCGCCTTGCGAGTTTCGCCGTCGGTGGCGCTCACGACCGTGTCGCCGCGAAACCTGATCACGTAGTCGAAGCCGAGTTCGCGCAAGAATTCCATCAGCCGTACGTCGGCGAAGCCGCGATCGGCGAGGATCGTTACGCGCACCCCCTCGGGCAGCGCTTCCTTCAGCCGAGCCAGGCGCAAAAGTCCTCGAATTCGTTGCGCCGGCCCGTGAGCTCGGCCTTATAGACCGTCAGCCACAGCATCGGCTGGGCGCGCCCATAGGTCGTAACCAAACTCAACATGAGGGTCGATTGATCGTCGGCGTCGAAGTCGGTCCAGTCCATCGCAACGTCGATTTCCCGATCGTCACCAATGGCTTGACGAATCCATGGCGTGAACAGGCGGCCGAGATCGACGCCGGGGTTGCTCAGCAGGCGGTCGACCTGCTTGGTGGCGTGCTTGGCTTTCAGGCCGTGCGCTTGCGCCAAAGCCAACCCGATCGCCGAAACCGCCAGCGACGTCGAATGCAGCACCCCCAGCACGCCATCGCTCACAGATGCAATCCGCTTGGCGTGCAATTCGCCGTCGAAGCACTCCCCGACCCACTGCGACACCATATCCGCCCGGAAATCCCCAACCCGCATCGCCGCCCCCGTGATCCAAAACTCACGGCCTTCGGCGCCTGGATCATGGCAATATCGAGTCAATCATGAAACGAGGGGATTCCTGAGGGCGGTGCCACGTACGGCATAGGCGGTGGCTTCGACCGCCGGTTGGACGCGTCCCGCCTTCGCACTGGGAATGCCTCGTCAGGTCGGACTCCGCGCCTTTCCTGTAGGTCAGCTTCCTTGCCCATTTGAGGCGTCCAGGGTCGCGTTCTGCTACGCCCGCTTGACGTCGAGCCCCGCCATTCCCGAGCACACTTTGGAGGGTCAGGAATCCTCCCGTTGCAGACCTAGCGGCGCTCGGCCATGCTCTCGCCGACGCCCAAAAGGAATCCGCATGAACGCTTCCGCCCTCCGGCTGACGTCGCTCGCCCACGGCGGCGGCTGCGGCTGCAAGCTCGCGCCCTCGGTGCTGCGCGAGCTCTTGTCCGAGCAGCCGGCGACCGTGGCCTTCGCCAATCTGATCGTCGGCACCGAGACCGGCGACGACGCCGCGGTCTGGCGCCTCGACGATGAAACGAACATCGTCGCCACGACCGACTTCTTCATGCCGATGGTCGACGATCCTTTCGATTTCGGCCGAATCGCCGCCACCAACGCGCTCTCCGACGTCTATGCCATGGGCGGGCGGCCGATCTTCGCCCTCGCCATCCTCGGCGTGCCGATCGACAAGATGCCGACGGCCGTGATCCGCGAGATCCTGAGGGGCGGGGCGGCGGCGGCGGCAGGCGCCGGAATCCCGGTCGCGGGCGGACATTCGATCGATTCGCCCGAGCCGATCTACGGGCTCGCCGTGATCGGCCTCGTGTCCCGCAAGGCGCTTCGGCGCAATTGCGACGCGCGCCCGGGCGACGCGCTGATCCTGACGAAGCCGATCGGCGTCGGCATCTATTCCGCGGCGATCAAGAAGGGCGCGCTCTCGGACGAGGGCTACCGCGAGATGCTGGGCTTCATGACCCGGCTCAACGTCGTCGGCGCGGAGCTGGCGAAGGACGAGCGCGTTCACGCCATGACCGACGTGACCGGCTTCGGCCTCCTCGGTCATGCGCTGGAAATGGCGCGAGGGGCTGGGCTGACGGTGCGTTTGCGGCTCGGCGACGTCCCGACGCTCGCCCAGGCCGAAAGCCTCGTTCAGGCCGGCTATTCGACCGGCGCCTCGCAACGCAACTTGGCGAGCTACTCCGAGGCCGTCGTGGCGCCCGAGGGGTTTGCGGACTGGCGGCGGCGCCTGCTGACCGACCCGCAAACCTCGGGCGGCCTGCTCATCGCCTGCGACGCGGCGGCCGCGCCAGCCCTCTGCGCCCGCATCCGGCAAGGCGGCGATTCGCATGCGCGCGTCATCGGCACGGTCGAGCGCGGCGATCCGGTCGTGGCGGTGGAGGGCGCGGGAAGCCCCGAAGCGGCCGGGTGAAGAGAAGATGGCGCGACCTGATAGCATCTTGCTCTGACGAGAATCTCATTGGCCGCCCAACGGTCACAGGCGGTGGACGGGCGGCGTCTCGCCGCCCTCAAAGGCGCGCGAGACGCGCGCCGTCCGTTGGCGAGGCGCAGTCCGGGCGATTCGGCTTCGGGTCATCATTCTTGTAATCTAAATGTATATGACAAACGCTTTCCAAAAAGAGAAATGTCTCGTAGTCTGATCCTGTCGCTCGGAATCGACCCGCCATGCCACTCGCCGACTTGTCTCCCCGCCTTCGCACGCCCGTTCCCCTCCCCGGTCGCCGAACGGCGAGCTTGGCGGCTCGCGCGCGGCCGACGCCTCGACGCCCAGGGAAGGCTGAGGCGCTCCGCCGTCCCGCTGGAGGTTGCGGTTTTGGGACGGAAGACGGAACCGAAAGGCGCCGCAACCCTCTGAAAAGTCAGGATTCGGGAGCCGAGATGGCGCGGGTCGGGTCTCTCCCTGCGAAAGAAGGTTCCGGCGCCAGGCGGCGGCGGACGCCGCCAGTGACACGAGCCAGCCGGGGGCGCCTCCCATCCCGCGCGCGGCCGACGCCTCGACGCCCAGGGAAGGCCGAGGCGCTCCGCCGTCCCGCCGGAGGTCGCGGTTTTGGGACGGAAGACGGAACCGAAAGGCGCTGCAACCCTCTGAAAAGTCAGGATTCGGGAGCCGAGATGGCGCGGGACGCGTCTCTCCCTGCGAAAGAGGGTTCCGGCGCCGAGCCTGCGGACGCCGCCGACGAGCGAGGCGCGGCGTCTCTTCAGCCGCGCTCCGCTATGGCGGAGGAGAGTGGGAGTCGAACCCACCCGAGACAGGCTCGCTGCCCCACACGGATTTGAAGTCCGAACGCCCCACCGGGGACGATTCTCCTCCACAGGCGGTCTGGTAGCGGCTTCAATCGCTTCCGAACAGCTCCAATCGATGCCGGTTGACCCGGCGCAGGTCGCCGCGGCGCAGGGTCACGCCGTGCCGGTCGAAGAACTCGAGGATCTGGATCGCGACCTTGCGTCCGTTCTCGACCCGGTCGCGAAACTGCGCGGCGGTGAAGCCCTCCGGGATCGTCTCCCCGAGGTCGGCGACGACGCCCGTCATCTCCCGGACGGTGGACCGCAGGAAGAAATGGTCGTGCGCTGCCTCGTCGGCCCAGCCCATACGGGAGGCCCGCTTGAGAAGGCCGCGGACCTCCGCCTCGGCGCGGCCGGTCGCCGCCGCTATGTCGCGCACGCGCGGAGGACGGAAACGCTCGGCGCCTCCCAGCATCGGCGCGATCGCTGTCCAGGCCGCCTCGTCTCCCGGCGCGAGCCGGATCTCGTGCGACGGCAGACGGAGGAAGGCGCCGTCGAGAACCAGCGCGCCGGCGCGGGCGAGCTTCTGCATGGCCGCGTCGAACGCCGGCTTCGCCAGCCTCGGCTGAAGCGCCATCCTGAGCGCCTCCCGGCCGACGCCCTGAAGGTCCGGATTGTCGGCGTGATGGGCTGCGATCCGGTCGATCGCGCTCGCGGTGAAGCTCCGCCACGTCTCAGGCAGGAGCGTGATGTGCGAATCGTCCGCCGCGAGGACGACGAGATCGAGCATCGCCGCGAGCGCTTCCTTCCGCTCGGCGGTCAGGCCCCGGTCGCGGGCGTAGAGGGCGAGGTCGGCGGCAAACGGCGGCGTGGCCAGAAGCGCGGCGAAGGCCGCGGTCGGGTCGACGATCGCCAGCGCCGCGCGCTGCGCCCGCCGCTCCGGCGTCCGGCGCTTGCGCGCCGGGGGCCTGAGATCGAGGAAACGTCCGCCGCCGATAGTGCGCTGCGCCGAGACGTCGCGCACGACGAACCGGTCCTGCGTGGCGGCGGCGATCGGCCGCTCGAGCACGAGCTGAACCTCGCCTTCCGCGCCCGGCGCAATCGCGCCGTCGCCAAGCGGCGCGATCCGCGCCCCGACTTCCGCCGAGCCGTGGTGCAGACGGACCGGGAACCATTGCCCGATGGGTTTGGCTTCAGAAGACGACACACGTAGGAGCGCGTCGATGCGGTCGGTCGGCGCATGGAGCGCCGGGTCGAGGACGACGTCGCCGCGCCGGATGGCGTCCTTGGCGATGTTCGGCCCGGTGAGGCCGAGCGCGCAGCGGTCGCCGGCGTGCGCTTGCCCGCTGGCGCGGTTTTGCGCATGCAGCGAGCGGACGCGGGCGAGGAGTCCCGAGGGGCTGATCTGCACGCGGTCGCCGACCCGCGCCGACCCTGCGTGCACCGTCCCGGTCGCCACCACGCCGACGCCCGTGAGCGTGAACACACGATCGACGGCGAGCCGGAAGCGGGCGCCTTCGGACCGGCCGCGCGCATCCCCGGCCGCAGCCGCCGCTTCGAGATGCGCGCGCAGCGCGTCCACTCCACGCCCCGTCAGCGCCGAGACCGCCATGACCTCGGCGCCGGCAAGCGTCGTCCCCTCGGTCGCGGCGCGCGCCTGCCGCTCGACCTCGGCGAGCCGCTCGGGCGTGGCGAGATCGGCCTTGGTGACGGCGACGACGCCGCGGTGGACGCCGAGCAGGTCGAGAATCGCCAGATGCTCGCGGGTCTGCGGCATGATCCCGTCGTCCGCGGCGACCGTCAGGAGTGCGTAGTCGATCCCGCTTACGCCGGCGAGCATCGTATGGACGAAACGCTCGTGGCCGGGGACGTCGATAAAGCCGATGGCGCGCCTGGCCGCCCCGGCCATGAAGGCGAAGCCGAGATCGATGGTGACGCCGCGCGCCTTCTCGTCCTTGAGGCGATCGCCCTCGACGCCGGTCAGGGCTTTCACCAGAGCCGTCTTGCCGTGGTCGATATGACCCGCCAGTCCGACGATCACGGGCGCCCGACCGGCAAGGGACCTGGCGCCGACGCCTCGGCGTCCCAATGCGGCAAGTTGGACACGAAGGCGTGTTCGTCGTCGAGACACCGTAAGTCGAGCACAAGGCGGTCGCTCACGATCCGCCCGACGACCGGGCGCGGCAAGGCGCGCAGTCTTCGCGCCAGATCCTCGATCGCCTGGCCGCCGGACTTCGCGCCGATGGCGAGACCTGCGCTGGAGATCGTCTCCAGCGGCAGCGCGCCCGATCCGATCTGGCTCTCGCAGGCCAGGATCTCCACCGCAAATGCGCCGCCTAGCGCACGGACGAGGGCCGGCAGGATCCGGGCGGCCTGGGCTTCGATGTCCTCTCGCTTGCGTGCGAGGAAGCGCAAGGTCGGCAGGCGCTCGGCGAGCCGGTCCGGGTCGCGGTAGAGCTTCAGGGTGGCCTCGATCGCCGCAAGCCGGACCTTGTCGACGCGCAGCGCCCGCTTCATCGGATTGCGGTTGACGGCGGCGATCAATTCGCGCCGGCCGACGATGAAGCCCGCCTGGGGTCCGCCGAGCAGCTTGTCGCCCGAGAACGTGACGAGATCCGCGCCGTCGGCCACGACCTCCCGCACGGTCGGCTCCCGCTCGAGGCCATAAGCCGCGAGGTCGATCAGGACGCCCGATCCAAGATCGTGCATGAGCGGGACGTTCGCCGTTTTGGCGATGCCGGCGAGTTCGGCCGTTCCGACCTCGGCGGTAAAGCCCTGAATGCGATAGTTCGAGGTATGGACTTTCAGGATTGCGCCGGTTTCGGCGGTCACCGCGCCTCGGTAGTCCTTCGGATGGGTACGATTGGTCGTCCCAACCTCGACCAGCCGCGCGCCCGCGCGCGCCATGATGTCGGGCATGCGGAAAGCGCCGCCGATCTCGATCAACTCGCCGCGCGACACGATCGCCTCGCGGCCGCCGGCCAGCGTGTTGAGGCAGAGAAGCACAGCGGCGGCGTTGTTGTTGACCACGGTGGCGTCCTCGGCCCCGGTCAGGGCGCAGAGCAAAGACCGGACGTGGTCGTCGCGTTCGCCGCGCTTGCCGGAGGCGAGGTCGAACTCGAGCGCCACAGCGTTCCGCATGGCCGCGACCGCCGCTTCGACCGCCGCCTCGGCGAAAATTGCCCGCCCGAGGTTGGTGTGCAGCACCGTTCCTGTCAGATTGAACAACGGCCGCAGGGTCGATTGGTCCGCCTCTCCGAGCCGGACGAAACTGCGAACGACCATATCCTCGGCGGTCGGCGCGACGCTTCCGCCTGCGCGCAGCGTGGCGCGCGCGTCGTGCAATTCGGCGCGAATCGCCTCCGTCGAGACCGGACGGCCGAACCGCTCGAGGAGGGCGGCCGCCGCGGGAGCGTTCAGGACGGAATCGACCGAGGGCAGATCACGCAGCCGGGCCGATCTTACGCCATCCATTCGAGCATCACTCTCCCTCAGGGTGGATGCCGGCGCACTGGCCAAGCGATGACCCGACCGGCGGAATGAGCCGCCTCGCATCTGGCCCCCGGCCGAGAGCGACGCACGGCGCCGCGAAACTCCCAAACCGGGCTGCCATGACAATGACCTCATCCTGAGCCTGTCGAAGGATGATCCAGTGTGCGGCGGCGCTCGTGCGCGCTGGAGCGTCCTTCGACAAGCTCAGGACGAGGCGCGGGGGACGGCTAGCCTGTTACGTCGCGTCGTCATCGAACGCTAAGCTATTGATAGGGATGGTGGAGCCAGACGGAATCGAACCGACGACCTCTTCAATGCCATTGAAGCGCTCTCCCAACTGAGCTATGGCCCCATTTTTCCATGGCCGCGCGCGGGCTTCGTTTGGGGCGAAGCGCCGATCAGCTTGCGCGGGCGGCGGTATAACCGCAAAGCTTCGTCCGCCACAAGGCCCATTGCGCAAAAAAGCGACGCCTGTCGCAAAACCGTCGCTTCGCGCCCACGCGGCCCAAGGCGAGGTGCAAAATCAGCCCTCCTCGTCCGGCGCGATGTCGCCGTCGATCAGATTGCTGACGTCGTCGTCGTCCTCTTCCTCCTCCTCGAGGAAGGAGTCGTCCTCAGCTTCGGCGGCGTCGTCCTCGACGTCGATGTCCTCGACCACCGGCTCGGCGGCCTTCTCCTCGCCGGCCTCGACCTCGTCGAGCGACACGATGTCGACGCCCGCCGGGGCGACCATCTCCGTATCCTCTTCGTCTTCCTTCGTCGCCGGCCGGACGCGCATGGGCGCCGCCGCTCCCTGGAAGACCGTGCCGCACTTCGGGCAGACGATCGGATCCTTGTTGAGGTCGAAGAATTTGGCGCCGCACGCTTGGCACTGGCGTTTGGCTCCGAGTTCGGGTTTGGCCACTGCGATCGTTTTCCTGTCGTTGCAAGGGCGGTTTTTTCGGAGGGCTCCGGTTAGACAGGTCGAGCAACCCTGTCAATGCGATTTTGTCGCCGTCGACAGGGGTCCGGTCCGATGATACGAGCGGCGGCTCCGTCACTGAACCGGGTCCCCCGCGTGTCCGCTCTCGATCGCCCCGCCGCAACGCCGCTTGGCGCCTTGCTGAGTCCAGCGCTTCGCGGCCGGTTCCGGCCGCCCGGCGACAAATCGATCTCGCACCGCGCCTTTCTCATGGGGCTCCTCGCCTGCGGCGAGACGACGGTCGAAGGCCTGCTCGAAGGCGACGACGTCTTGCGCACGGGCCAGGCCTCAGCTGCGCTCGGCGCGTCGGTCGAGCGGCTGGCGCCGGGGCGCTGGCGCATCCGCGGGCCCGGACTGGGCGCGCTCGTTCCGCCCCGCCACACGCTCGACTTCGGCAACGCCGGCACCGGCTCGCGCCTCACGATGGGCGTCGTCGGCGGGCATGGGATCACGGCGACCTTCGACGGCGACGCCTCGCTGCGCAAGCGGCCGATGAACCGGATCCTCGACCCCCTGAAGCTGATGGGCGCCGAGGTCCTGGCCGAGGCCGGGGGCGGCCGCTGCCCGATCACCCTCAGGGGCGTGCGCGATCCGGCCCCGATTCTCTACCGGACCCCGGTCGCCTCGGCGCAGATCAAGTCGGCCGTTCTGCTCGCCGGCCTCAACGCGCGCGGCGTGACGACCGTGATCGAGGCGGAGGCCTCGCGCGACCACACCGAGAAGATGCTCGCCCATTTCGGCGCCGAGGTGACGGTCACGCGCGAGGGCGACGGGCGCCGGATCGACCTCGTCGGCCGCCCGGAACTTAGGGCCCGTCCGGTCGTCGTGCCGGCCGACCCGTCGTCGGCGGCGTTCCCGATCGTGGCGGCGCTGATCGTCCCCGGTTCGGACATCGTGGTCGAGGGCGTCATGACGAACCCGCTGCGCTCCGGGCTGATGACGACGCTCCTCGAGATGGGGGCCGAGATCGCCCTTCTCGACACGCGCGTCGAAGGCGGCGAGGAGGTCGCCGACCTGCGCGTCCGGGCGAGCGCGCTCACGGGCGTCGACGTGCCCGCCGCCCGCGCGCCCTCGATGATCGACGAATACCCGATCCTCGCGGTCGCTGCGGCCTTCGCCGCCGGGACGACGCGGATGCGCGGCCTGCACGAGCTCCGGGTCAAGGAAAGCGACCGTCTCGCCGCGGTCGCCGCCGGCCTCGCCGCCGCGGACGTTCCGCACGCGATCGAGGGCGACGATCTCGTCGTCGAGGGCGGCGGCGTCCCGAAGGGCGGCGGCCTGGTCGCGACCCATATGGATCACCGCATCGCCATGAGCTTCCTGGTCATGGGGCTCGCGAGCCGGGAACCGATGGCGGTCGATGACACCGCCATGATCGCCACCAGCTTTCCGACCTTCCGCCCTGCGATGGAGGGGCTCGGCGCGACGTTCGAATAGGCGATCCTCAAACCCGCGAAACCGACGACGATCGCGCGATCGCCGTCCCCATCCGTCAGAGGCCCGGCGCTTCGAACACGAAGCGTCCGCCGCGCCATCGGGAATGGATGATTGATCCAGGAGTTCTCCGACTTCGACGTCGGTTTCGCATATTTCCTTTGCGCGGCGCCCTCCGTTTAATTGGCGCCGAAGAGGGCCGCGACAAACCCATATCCGGCGGTGACTTTGCGGACCCTGCTGTTCGGGACCGCCACAGAATTTTGCGCGCCCCAAGGGAGGAAAACGATGGTCAAGAAAAGCAAGCGTTCGTCGCGGCTTCAATTCGTCGCTTCAACCGCGATCCCCTTGGCCGCGTTTGCGTGCTCAGCCCCGGCGTTAGCAAGTTCATGCGAGGACTTGGCGAGCCTCAAGCTGTCCGACACGACGATCGAGACCGCCCAACTGGTTCCGGCCGGCGACTACACGACTGCCGACAAGGTGACCCGAAAAGCCGTGCCGGCTTACTGCCGGGTGGTCGCATCCGTGAAGCGGGCGCCCGACTCCGATATCCGCATCGAGCTATGGCTGCCAAAAGAGGGTTGGGCGGGCGTCTTCCACGCGAACGGGAGCGGCGGCTATGCGGGGACGCTAGCCTACAACTACGGCGCGATGGAAGCCGCCCTCAGGCGAGGATATGCGACTGCGATCACCGACATGGGAACCGCCCCGTCGAGCCCGCTCAACGGCGACGCGCTCGTCGATCATCCGCAAAAGTGGAAGGATTGGGGAATTCTGTCGACCCATGTCTTGGCGGTGACCGGCAAGGACATCGCCAAGGCGTTCTACGGCGCCGATCCAAAGCGCGCCTACTACACCGGCTGTTCGACGGGCGGGCAACAGGGCATTGTCGAAGCTCAATATTATCCCGAGGATTTCGACGGCGTTCTGGTCGGCGACCCTGTCGTCAACCGGACGTGGGGTCACGCCGTGGCGGTGACGGACTACGTGGCCGCAAACCTGAAGCCCGGCCACAAACTTTCGGACGCGAAGCTCGCCTTGTTGACCAAATCGGCCGTGGCGGCGTGCGGCGCGAAAAATAACGGCCTCAAATCGGATCCGTTCATCGCCGATCCCACCGGCTGCGATTTCGATCCCTCCTCTCTGGTATGCAAAGGCGCCGCGGACGACACCTGCCTGACGGCGGAGGAAGCAGACACCGCAAAGGCGTTTTACGCCGGGCCGACCGATCACACGGGCAAGGCGGTTTTCTACGGCTGGCCTCCGGGAAGCGAGGCAGGCGGTTTCAACTGGGGCTTCATCGAGGCGCCCGGAAACGCTCCCGGCGAGCCGGCGTTCGACGGTCTGTTCAAGTGGGTGTTCGGCGCCAATTGGAATTGGCGCGATTTCGACCTCGAGCGGGATATGCCCAAGGTCGACGCGATGCTCGGACCGTCCGTCAATGGCGCGACGACGGGAGACCTGAGCAAGTTTCGCGAGCGCGGCGGCAAGATGATCATGTACCAGGGCTGGGCGGACCCGGTCGTGCCGCCAATGCAGACCGTCGCCTTCTACAACCGGCTTTCCGATGCGACTGGCGGACCGCAGGCCGCCCAGGACTTTGCGCGGCTGTTCCTGGCGCCGGGCTTCGGCCACTGCTTTGGCGGCCCAGGGCCGAACCGGTTCGAACTCGGCGGGATTTGGCGGCTTCCGGCCCCCCGCCAACGACGCCGGCCATGACGTCTTCACCGCGCTGAGCCATTGGGTCGAGGACGGGGTTGCGCCTGCCCAGGTCGTAGCGACCAAGTTCGTCGGCGACGATCCGAGCAAGGGGATCGCCATGCAGCGCCCGCTGTGTCCATATCCGCAGAAGGCGTGGTACAACGGCGGCGGCGACCCGAATATCGCAGGCAATTTCACCTGCGCTGTCGAGCGCAAATAGGCCCCGATCGTGGGCGGGAGGAAACAGGAATGACGTTCAGCACATGGCTCGCGTCGGTCTCGGCCGCGCTCCTCGTCTCCATTTCATCGTTCGCGGCGCACGCCGCGGAAAAGGTCGTGATCGGCGACATCGACGACATGTCGGGCCTATACGCGGACGTGAACGGCCCGCGCGCGGTCGAGAGCATCAAAATGGCGATCGCCGATTTCGGCGGCAGCGCGCTCGGACAGCCGATCGAGTTGCTGACCGCGGACCACCAGAACAAGCCCGACATCGGCGCGAGCAAGTTCCGCGAGTGGGCCGACACCCGCGGGCTCACCATGCTGCTCGGCGGCTCCAACACCGGCGTGAGCCTCGCCATGGCGCCGATCGCCAAGGAAAAGAAGACGCCCTTTTTCGCCATCGGCGCCGCCGGCGCTTCGCTGACCGGCAAGGACTGCAACGCCTACACGATCCACTACGGCTACGACACCAACGCGCTCGCCAACGGGACGGCGAAGGCAATCCTCGATCAGGGCGGCAAGACCTGGTTCTTCCTCACCGCGGACTACGCCTTCGGCACGCAGCTCCAGGCGGCGGCGACCAAGGTCGTCGAAGCCGGCGGCGGCAAGGTGATCGGATCGGTGAGGACGCCGCTGGGAACGTCGGACTTCTCGTCCTACCTGTTGCAGGCCCAAAGTTCTGGGGCGCAGGTGGTCGGGCTCGCCAACGCGGGCGGCGACTTCAGCAATTCCCTGAAGGCCGCGCACGAGTTCGGTCTTACCGCCACCATGAAGCCGGCCGCGCTGCTCGCCTTCATCACCGACATCCACGCGGTCGGCCTCGATACGGCGCAGGGCCTCTACCTTACCGCCGGCTGGTACTGGGACCTCAACGACAAGAGCCGCGCTTTCGGCAAGCGCTTCTTCGACAAGACCGGCGCCATGCCGACCTACAATCAGGCGGCCTATTACTCGGCGACGCTGACCTACCTCAACGCGGTCAAGGCGGTCGGCACGACCGACGCCGACAAGGTGATGGCTGAACTTCACAACACTAAGGTCGACGACATGTACACCAGCGACGGCGTCATCCGTCCCGATGGGCTGCTCGAGCACTCGATGTTTGTGATGCAGGTCAAGACGCCGGCGGAATCGAAGGGGCCGTGGGACTACTACAAGCTGGTGAAGACGATGTCGGGCCCTGAGGCTTATGGGCCGCTCTCCGACTCGACCTGCCCGCTGGTGAAGAAATAGGACGTTCAGCCTTAGCCGAAGCGCGTTCTGTAGCCGCGGTCGCTGACCGCGGCTTAATGCACCGCGAACCGTCGCGCGGGGCCCCTGCCCCAGCTTGCTGGGTAAGCTGGCGCGAAGCGCCGGATGAGGTGCGGCCCGCCGCTTCGCGAATTGTGACGAGGATCACAGCAGCAACGGCCAACTCGTGTCTAGGAGACCCCGCCGGCGGATTGGTCCGCCTGCGACTAACCCACAAATCTAGGGAGTGCTGGACCCCCATTGGAGGCGGAGATGCGCTGGATCGAGAAGCAGGCCAGATATTACCAGGCCTGTTTGGCCGACGAACGCAGTCTGATTCCCGTGACGATCCTTCTCGCCTACGCGGTCGCCGTTTGGTTCCTCGCTTATCTGATCAGTTCGGTCGACAATCCCGCTCGACGGCAGATAAGTCTGTCGCCGAACCCTTCCACGCCCGCGATCTTGCATCGCGCTTCGGATCAGTTGCGGCAGCCCTGACTCAGGGCTGCCGAGAGCGACGTTGGGACAATGAGGGCCCGCCAAGGGGCGAGGCGCGCTTTGACCTCGCCATCCTCGAACGGCAGCTTCACGTCGACCTCAGTCCTCGGCGTGCGATGCAGGCGTTGGATTTGGACCCCTAGCAGCCTGTCGGACTTAAGGGTCTCTCGACGAGCAACATACTGATATTGTTACGTTTTGTGCTTCTCCGAAAAGACGAAAAACCCAATGATATCAATGAGTGTACCTTTAAGTCCGACAGGCTGCTAGCTGACGACTTCCCAGAACAGTCCGCAGACCGCCACGAATCCCAGGGTGAACGTAACGGTCCGAATGAAAGGCATGCCGGCGAGATAGACGACGGCGTGGATCACGCGAAGCCAGAAGAACGAGATCGCCCAGAAGGCCGTCATCGCGTTTTCCTTGCCCGTAACATGGGCGATCAGAACGAGCGCGGCGAACGGCGCAAAGTTTTCGACGGCATTGAGATGAGTGCGATTGGCCCGATCGCCCCATAGGGGAACCTTCCGCGGCGTCGGATCGACGTAGTTCGCCGGCGCCAGAAACCCGTTCGTCTGGACCTGGGCGACGATGTAGGGAATCCACAACGCCGCCGTCAGAAAAGCGGTGTAGGCAAGAAAGCGCAGTTCGACGGACATGGTTTCCTCCAATAGTTTGTTGTCTTGGGGTAACTTCCAAGCTGGGTCGCCATGACAACACCTCATCCTGAGCTTGTCGAAGGATGATCCAGGAATGGGAGGCGTTCGTGCGCGCTGGAGCATCCTTCAACATCCCCGGGCTTGACCCGGGGATCAGAACGAGGAGCGGAGGGCCTGGCTTGGGAGCTACCTTCTAGGCGCCGGCGCCGTCCCCTGATCGGGGCGGCGCCGGCCCGGGCCTCACATGTCCATGGCCTGAGCGACCTCGATCGTGCCCCCCGCCTTGAGCAGCGGGCACCCCTTGGCCTTGGCGTGGGCGTCTTCGACGCTTGAGGCCTCGATCAGGCTGTAGCCGCTCGCCGGATTGGCCCCGCCGTCGGCGACGAGGGAGCCGTCGGCCTTCACCGTGTAGGACTTGCCGACCGGGTTGCCGCCATCGATGATCGCGGCGCCGAGCCCGCCGAACCAGGCGCCCCACGCGTTCATCGTCTCCTGCGCTTCCTGCGGATTCGAAGGCATTTTGCCGCCGTGATAGACGAAAAGATACTTGGCCATTTGAAGTCTCCTTGGTCGGGGGAAACAAGTGCGCTGACTGGCTAGCACCGTCCGCCGGGTCGGCCCATGGCGAGTTTCGTGGCGGAACGTCGACCGGCATTGTGAAGAGTCCACAGCATGACCGAGTCCTCGCGCCTCGACCGCGCCCTGCTTCAGACGCTTGAACGCCTCGCAGAGCTAGGCGTCATACCGGATGTCGCCCCGGCGCTTCGTCGCTCCGCCATCAGCGTCGAAAAAGCGCTTCGGGACGCGGTTCTCGGCGAGGTCGCGGCCTTCACGGACAGCCGCAATCCGCAAATCCTGCCGGACCTCAGCGACCATGCGAAGGCCCACGTGACGGAAATTGTGCGACTGTTTGCGGGCGAGAAACCCGGCGATCTCGGATTCGTCAGCGATCACGCGCGCCTGCGCGCAGAACAGCGCTTTCCGCTCGAGGCGACGCTACACGCCTATCGATGCGGGCACCGGGCGATGTCGCGCTGGCTGCGAGACGCCGCGGCGGCCGCGCGGCCGGAAATCGCGCACCAGGCCGTCGACGCGATCGCCGATTTCGCCATCGAATACACCAATGTCATCAGCGCCGTGATGACATCCGACTATGTCGCCCACACCCGCCTGATCGAGGCGGCCGAAGGCGACCTCAGCGCCGAACTCCTCAATATTCTGCTTGCCGGCTACGATGAGTCCGACGGGCGGATCGAGAGACTGCTGAAATCGGCCGGCTACCTCGATCAGCGTCAGTCCTACTGCGTCGTCGGGGTGCGCACGCCAATCGCCGTCGAGCTCGACAATCCCGAGCGCGCGCAGCGACTCCTCGCCGCTCTCGCCAATCTGTTTGCGCCGACCCACATCAGGGTTCTCGCGGGCCTGCGCAATTCCCGGGTGATCGCCGTCGCCTCGGCCTTGCGCCGGCAATCGGGGTGGACGGCGCCGCAAACGAACCTGGCCGAGCGCCTGACGCCGCTTCTGATGCAGCTTGGCCCCTCGGTGCTCGCCGGCGTCAGCGCCGATCGCCCGTCGACCGCCTCGATCCCCGGCGCGCTGAGGGAGGCGGCAGCGGCGCTGGATTTCGCCAGCGTCGACCGGCGTGTCGTGTCCTTCTCAGAGCTCCCGGTGCGCAGCTTGCTGCTGCACGCAGGCGGCGAATATGCGCGTTCGGCGGCGCCGCCCTGGATCTCGGTCTTGATCGCCGCGGACGCGAAGACCGGGGGCGCGCTTCTGCAAACTTTGCAGGCGCTCGCCGACGCCGATCTCAATATTCAGAAGGCGGGCCGGCGGCTCGAGGTCCATCCCAACACGATCTATGCCCGGTTGCAGCGCATCCGGGACGCGACCGGCCTCGACGGCCGGCGTCACCACGATCTTGTCGAACTGCTGCTCGCAGCCGAGTGCGCGCGGATTTGAGCGGCGGCGGGCGCCGGGGAGCCGATAAGCGTTGTCCAATTTACCGAGCGGCGACCCAGGACGCGACTGCCAGCGCCATAAAGGGGTTCAGGCGCAGGCCGAAGTCAATCTGGTTCAGCGTCCGAACTCAGCCACATCGAACGGTCCGTTCACGCTCAGGCGTACTCACCAGTTTCGCGGCCTCCTGGTTGGCGACGCCAAGAGCCGTGCGCACGTCGTCCCCCAAAGCGAGCCTGGCCGCGAGCGTTCCCACGAACATGTCTCCGGCTCCGTGTGTGCTTTGCACTTTGACAGGAATGCCGGGAAGGGAGACTTTGTCGCCAGCCTCGTCCTGAAACGCTGAGCCGTCTCCGCCGGCGGTCACCACCACGGCGGCAAACCGAGACGTCAAGGCCTCCGCCGCCCTTTCAGCATCGGCCAATGAATGCACAGGCATCGAACCCAGCATCTCAGCCTCGATGGCGTTGACAATGAGGATGTCGACATAGCCAGGCAACGCCGTCTCGAACGCCCGTGCGGGAGCAGCGTTGAGAATTGTTTTGACGCCAAAATGCCTAGCTCGCCGCGCGACGTCCTCGTTGATCGCTTCCGGAATCTCATTCTGCAGGATCAGGACCTTCGCGGATTGCAATAGGTCGTCGTGAGCTTGGTCCGCCCTTATCGCGAGATTTGCCCCTGAGACGATCACGGCGCCGTAATCGCCCTCGGCGTCGAAGATCGCAACGCTCATGCCGGAACGCACGCCCGGCAAGGTGGCGACCGCCGAGCGATCGACGCCTCCTCGATCGAGCCCAGCCAGCAGCGACGCTCCAAAATCGTCGCTGCCGACGGCCCCGACCATCGCGGTCGGAACGCCCTGGCCTTGGGCGGCGAGGGCCTGATTGCCCCCCTTGCCGCCAAACTTCGGTGACCAGCTGAGTCCCGCGACGGTCTCTCCTTTTCGGGGGCGATCCGGCGCGTCGACCATGATGTCGTAGTGCAGGCTGCCGACGACCACGATGGAACTGACCTTCGCGTCGCCTCCATCAGCTTTCGGCGCGCTCATGACCGGCCCCGAGTGGCGCGATCAATGAGCATGGCGAAAAGGATGATCAAGCCAGTTGCGAGAAGCTGGTAGAAAGCCTGGACATTGAGGAGCGTCAACCCGTTTCTCATGGCCCCGAGAATGATAGCGCCAAGCAACGTGCCACTGATGCTCCCCTTGCCACCCATCAGCGACGCGCCGCCGATAGCCGCCGCAGCGATCGCATCGAGCTCCCACAGATTGCCAAGGATCGGCTCCGCCGCGCCAAGGCGTCCGATCAGGATCAGCGCAGCCAACGCGGCCAGCACGCCGGATAGAACATAGGCGCCAATCTTGGTGAGCGCGTTCGGCACGCCGGCAATATGAGCCGCCTCTTCGTTACCACCGACTGCGAGCAGATATTCGCCGAACGGCGTCTTGCGCAGAAGGATGAAGGCAATGAGAGCCACCACAATCACCACGATCACGGAGGCCGGGATGCCGAAAAAGTATCCGTTGGCGACCGCACGGAATCCAGCCGGCACGCCCAGGATCGGATTGCCGCCGGTGAAGATGAGCGCCAAGGCCCGATAGGTGCTCAGCGTTCCAAGGGTCACAATGAACGGCTGGAGTTCCTCCGAACGCAACCAGAGCGCCATTGATGAACCCACAGGCCGCTCCGAGGGCGATGCCCGCGATGATCGCAATCGCCGGCGGCACGCCCGCCACCATCAAGGCAGCCGACAGGACTGCGGACAGGGCGGCCGTGGGTCCGACCGAAAGATCGATGCCGCCCGAAATGATGACCAGCGTCATGCCCAGGGCGACGCAGGCGTTGATGCTCGATTGCAGGAGCACGTTCATCAGATTTCGTTCGGAGAGAAATCCTGGCGCGATGAGCGCGAATACGGCGAAGATCAGGAGCAACCCAACCACGGTGCCAAAGTCGCGAACATTCACGCGGAACCCGGGAAAGGAATCCGGGGTCGCGGAAGCCGCCGGAGTGCTGATCGACGTGGTTTCTCTCCCTCGAATGGGGGCGCTTTGCGCCGGTTAGTTGGAAACAGAGGTTTGGGGGACCGCGTGCGCGACGATGGCCTGCTCGCTCAGTTCGTTGCGCTCGAGCTGAGCCGCGATCCGCCCCTGACGCATGACAAGCACGCGATCTGCGACTCGGATGATCTCCGGCAGCTCCGAGGAGACGACGACGATCGATTTGCCCTCCGCTGCGAGGCGTTCGATAAGGCTGTAAATCTCGGCCTTCGCTCCGATGTCGATGCCGCGCGTCGGCTCGTCGAACAGGAGGATCTGGCAATTCGCCGCGATCCAACGGGCGACGATTGCCTTCTGCTGGTTTCCGCCGGAGAAGAGGCGGATCGGCCGGTCGATCTGAAGCGGACGCAGATTGATGTTGGTCAGGATCTCGGTCGCCTCCTTGCGAAGCAATCGGCGCCGTATGAGACCGCGCGGGGCAAAGTGCTTCATCGAGGGCAGCGCGACATTGTTCACCACCGAGCGTTGAGGGATGATTCCCTCCCGCTTCCGTTCCTCCGGCGCGAGGCCGATGCCTGCGGCAATGGCGGCCCGTGTGCCCCGTTTGGTGAGCTGCTTGCCGTTCAGCGTGATTGATCCCGAGGACGGCCTGTCCGCTCCGGCGATCAGGCGCAGCAGTTCCGTTCGGCCAGCGCCGATCAGTCCGGCAATCCCGAGAACCTCGCCGCGCCGGAGTTCGAAGGTCGCGTCCACGACCTTGGTCCCCGAGGTCAGACCATTCACCGAGAGGACGGTTTCGGGGGTCGCGGAGGAGCGGTGGTGAGCGACCGCAAGCTCTCGCCCGACCATCATGGCGACAACAGCGCTCTCGGTCGTCTCTCTTAGGTCAACTTCGCCCACAAGCTGCCCGTCGCGCATGATGGTCGCCCGGCTGCAAACCTTGAACACCTCGTCCATCTTGTGGGAGACGTAGATGATGGAAACCCCTCGCGCCGCGAGGTCGGCGATCACGACGGCGAGACGCTCGAACTCGCTTGGGGTCAGGCTGGATGTCGGCTCGTCCATCGCGATGATGCGCGCGTTCTCGAGCAGCGCCCGGCCGATCTCGACAATCTGCCGCTGAGCGACCTTGAGGGTTTTGATCTGCGCGTCGGGGCGGATCGAGGGATCTAGGGCCGCGAGCGCTTGAGCGGCGGCTTTCTCCTGGGCGGCGCGGTCGACGAACACGGAGCCGCGACGCAGCGAGCGACCGAGGAACATGTTTTGAGCGACCGTGAGCTCGCGGACCTGCTGAAGCTCCTGGTGGATCATCGCGATCCCGGCCCGGCGAGCGTCGAGGGGGCCGCGCAGCGTCAGAACCTGGCCGTCGAGCGTGATCGTGCCGGCGTTCGGTTTCAACACGCCGCACATCGTGCGAAGGAGCGTCGACTTCCCCGCGCCGTTCTCGCCAAGGAGACCGTGAACCTCACCCGGACGAACGCGCAGCGACATATCGCTCAGCGCCTTGACCCCGGGAAATGTCTTTGTCACACGCTCGATATCGAGCCGCAGCGTTGCCTCAGCCATGGGAGGTGACCTTTAGAGGAAGGAAGGGCGGCTGCCGGTTTGCCGGCAGCCGCATTCGCTTATTGGCCGGACTTGGCGTCTTGTTCGAGGACTGCCCGAACGTCGACCCCTTGCCCCTTGTAGCGCTCGACATTGTCCTTGGTGATCAAGGCTTGCGGCGTCGCGACCACGCGGGGGAGGTCTTCCTTTGCGACGATGCGGAGCGCTGTTTCCAACGCGACTTCACCGGTCAGAACCGGGAAGCTGTCGACCGTCCCGGTCAACTCGCCAGCCCGGATCGAAGCGTAGGCGTCCGAGATCCCATCGGTCCCGAATACGACGACCTTGCCAAGCAGGCCGGCATTCTTCACCGCTTCGACGACGCCGAGCGCCATGGTGTCGTTGTTGCAATAGAAGCCGATGAGATCAGGGTGCTGCTGGAGAATTGTCGTGGCCGAGTTGTAGGAGAGCTGTCTGTCCCAGTTGCCCGGAACGCTCGCCACGACCTGGAACTTGTCTCCGCCGGCGGTGATCGTGGACTTGAAGCCGTCAGTGCGCTGTCCCGCCGCGTAGACGCCGGCCTGTCCTTCGATCACGGCCACCTTGCCGCCCTGCGGCCGGTTCGCCAGAAACCACTTGGCGACTCGCACTCCGTTATCGCGCTGGACATTTCCGACGTAATGAGTGGCCATGGGAATGACGGCGTCGTTCACGTTTAGAACGGGAATCCCGGCAGCCTTTGCTTCGCCCATCGCAGGTTCGAGATTGGAGTTGGTCTGGGGCGATACGAGGAGGACGCTCGCGCCCTGTGTGATCATCGTCTCAGCGATCGAGAGTTGACCGAGTTGATCGCCCTCGCTCTGGGCGGCCTGGTAGGCCACCGGAACCCCGACCTTTTTGCCGAAGTTTTGGTAGCCCTCGCCGAGGAGGCGCCTGTATTCGTTCGTGAGCGTCTTGGAGACTGCTCCAGCCTTCGTTCCGGCCGGCATCTTGGGAAAGGGACCGAACTTCGCCGTCAGCTGGCTCCAGTCGATCCGGTCCGGCTCGGTGTCGGAATTGAGGGGCTTTAGATCCTGCGCCTGCGCCGCGGCAATAGCGAGGAACATCACGCCGGACAGCAATATCGACTTCAACATCACACATTTCCTCCAAGCTTCACAGTTTGCTGGGGTTTACCCGTCGTTAGCTAGGCGTATTGCCAAACATTGCCGAGCGAACGATGGATTGCGTCTTGACGGCGTCCTGCTGCGCAAACGCTGCGCTAAGCTGGTTGTCCCCGTCGAGTTTCCGGACGATGTTCAGCATCGACTTCACGGTCGCGATGTTGGCCTCGCATCCGCGGACTGGGTCGAGACCGGTCAGATCGGGAAAGGTGTCGAAGTAGATCGGCCCGTCGAACCCGTCTGAATAGACCTGCCGCAGGAGTTCGATGGTCTGGATGGAATGGACCGCTCCGACCATGAGACCGTCGTCGCGCTTCGCGTAGCCGTCATTGAGGTGCAGGCCGAGAATGCGGCTATAGCGGCCGATAAGCGCCGCGGCGAAGGCCGGCTGCTCGTCCGCGTAGAGCACATGAGCGAAATCGAGCGTAACGCCGAGGTTCGGCAGGTTAATTTCCTTAAGCGCGAGCAGAGTGGTCGCGCAGTCGGGCATCAGGCTGTAGGAGCGCGGCTCGTTGGGCTTGTATTCGATGCTGAGTGTCCGTCCGGGGACTCTGCGAGTTGTTTGAGTCGGTTGTCGGGGGTTGAGAAAACCGCTTGAGGAGCACGACTCTGGTATGATCCCCTGTGGCGTCGATTCGTGAGGCGCCCTATGTGGACACCGGAAAACCGTCCTCTCTACAACCGCGACCAGCTGCGCTATCCGAGCGATCTGACCGACGCGGAATGGCGGCATATCGGCCCGCTGATCCCGCCCGTCAGGCATGGCGGCGGCAAGCGGCGCGTCGACATGCGCGAGGTGGTGAACGGCGTGATGTACGTCCTGAGCACCGGATGCCAGTGGCGCTACATGCCGAAAGACCTGCCGCCGCGCAGCACGGTGAACGGCTACTTTTGCCTGTGGAGCCACGACGGCACATTGGAGAGGATGCACTACGCGCTCTACGTCAAATGCCGCGAGCAGAATGACCGCGAGGCCAGCCCCACCGCCTGTATCGTCGATAGCCAGAGCGTGAAAAGCGCGGAAAAAGGGGGGCCTGCATCGATCCGCATGGGTTCGACGCCGGCAAGCTGATCAAGGGCAAGAAGCGCCACATCCTCGTCGATACGTTGGGTCTGCTGCTGCACGCGCTGGTCACCTCCGCCAATGTTCAGGATCGCGACGGCGGACTGATGCTCTTGTCCACAATGTTCGGACAGTTCCCGTTCCTCGAGAAGCTGTTCGCCGACAGCGCCTACGCCGGACCGGTTTTCCATGACGGCTTGGCGCGCGTCATGCCGGGCCTCGCCACCGAAATCGTGCGCCGTTCCGATCGCGCCAAAGGCTTCCTCGTCGTCCACAAACGATGGATCGTCGAACGCACCATCGGTTGGCTGGGTCGCTGCCGCCGCCTCGCCAAGGACTGGGAAAACCTCAGCCACAACGCCCTCGCCTTCCTGCGGCTCGCCTCAATCCGCCTGATGCTCAGAAAACTCTGTAATCCCTCATGAAGTCTCCGGACGGACTCTGATGAGGCAAGCTGGATCGTGCTCCGCGACCTCGCGGATGCCATCGATCTCATCGGCCCAGAGACGCGCGTAGTTGGCCTGAAAGGCATAGTCAAAGCCGTCCTGCCCGAGCCATAGCGTCATCAGATTGGAGCCCGCCTCGCGGGCTGCGTCGATTCCGCGCTTCGTGAGGTCGATCGCTTCGCGGCGAACGGCGGGGTCCGGGTTGGTGAAGGCGCCGATCTTGAAGGCTGGGTTGGAATAGTAGCGCATCGCCAGCCCGTTCACCGTGAGCCCCAGGTCGCCAATGGCTTTGCCGGTGGCCCGGGGGTCGTTCCCCAAATGGTCGGGGTAATTGAGGTCGACGTCCGTAAGGCCATCCGCCTTGGAGGCGCGTTCGGCGAGCTCAATCGGGCTCGGCTTGCCGTGCCCCTGAGGCCAGTACGCGTGCGGCTTTGATCCGAACGAGTTGAGGCGGGTCGCAAAGCGTAGGGTCTCGGGCTGCACCGGGGCTCTCCTTGGCATGTGACTTCCGTTGGTTTGTGTCATGACATTACGACATTTCGTGGATTTGTAAAGTGATAAATTACCGACCGCCTAAAAAATCTGGCAAAGCCGACACGTCCACAATTCTCGGCCTTGATTGCGATTACAACTTGCGGTTTCGTTCGTAATCCGGTAAACTAAAAACTGGAAAATATGGATTCCCCGAATCGACCTTTGGGTGGAAAGGGAAAGCGTCCGCGTGGCGCGTCAAAGCGTTCGCTGTTCCGAGCGAAAGCGCGTAGGGAGGTGAAAACCCGTTTCGAGCGCTGCAGGCGCGGCCTCTCTTTGGAGAAGCGGCGACGCGCACTTAGAGGAGCGACGAGTGGTGTCGATAGCGGATGTTACGGATCCAAAGTCAATTGGACCCAAGATCCGTATGATGAAGCCCCACTTGACCCCGCTGGAGGCCAAGGTCGTCGATTCTGTGATGGCCAGACGGGATTTCAGTCACGAGACCGCACTGAAAGTGGTCGCCGACGACGCGGGCGTTTCGGAGGCCATGGTCGTCAAGATCGCGAAGAAACTTGGCTTCGCCGGATATCGCGACTTCCGGCAGAGCGTCGTGGACTACGCCAGGGCGTCGGTCGCGGAAATGCGGGAGGAACTGTCGCCGGACGACAGCCCGCGAGAGATCGTTAACAAGGTCTTCCGCGGCTCCATCCAGGCGCTCGAGGAAACACTGGCGATTGCGGACATCGAAGCCTACGACCGCGCCGCGGACTTCATCGCCGGCGCTCGGCAGAGGGATTTCTACGGTGTCGGCGGCTCAGCGCAGATCGCACGCGACGTGGCGCACAAGTTCCTCCGGATAGGCGTTCGGGCTTCGGTTTACGACGACGCGCATATGATGCCGATGTCAGCGTCCTTACTCGGGACGGCCGATGTCGCGATCGGCTTCTCCCACAGCGGCTCGACTTTGGTGACAATCGAGGCGCTCCAACTCGCCCGCAAGAGCGGCGCCCGGACGATCGCAGTCACGAACTATCTGGGTTCGCCTCTCGCCGAGATCGCGGACGTTGTCATTTGCTCGACCGCGCAGGGTTCGCCGCTCCTGGGAGAGAACGCTGCGGCCCGTATCGCGCAGCTGACGATGCTGGACGCTATTTTCGTTCTTGTCGCCCAACGCAATTACAACGCCGCAGACGCCAACCTCGCAAAAACGAAAGCCGCCGTGAGGGACAAGCGAAAAGGATAATGAGGGCGCCTAGCGGATGCTAACTCACTTGGCGGCGGCCGCGGACCCTGGATCGTTCACCATCGCCCACCAGCAGAAACGCCAGCGCCTCTTCGCAGGGCGCCTCGACTTTCAGCGCGATCAGCGGATCGGCGCGCGTGCGGCCGAGATTGACGGCGGCGATCGGCTTGGCGCTCGCGGCGGCGCGCTCGGCGAAGCGGTACCCGGAATAGACCATCAGGGACGAGCCGACGACCAGCATGGCGTCGGCGGCGTCGAGATCGGCGGTGGCCTCATCCACCCGCTCGCGCGGCACGTTCTCGCCGAAGAACACGACGTCGGGCTTGAGCGCGCCGCCGCAGGCCCCGCAAGCTGGAACCTCGAAGGTTGCGAAATCGGCGCCGTCGAGATCGGCGTCGCCGTCCGGCGCGTCGGCCGCCTCGAGCGCGAGCCAGGCGGGGTTCAGGCGGGCGAGCGTCTCCTGGAATTCCGCGCGCGGCGAGAGGGCGCCGCAGCCCAGGCAGCGGACGCGGTCGAGCCGTCCGTGCAGGTCGATCACCTTTTCGCTGCCGGCCGCCTGATGCAAACGGTCGACGTTCTGGGTGACGAGCCCCTCGCTCTTGCCCAAGGCCTCGAGCTGGGCGAGCGCGCGATGCGCAGCGTTCGGGGCGGCCGCGCGAAAGCGCCGCCAGCCGAGGAGGCTGCGCGCCCAATAGCGCCGCCGCGCGGATCCGCTCTGCATGAAGGCCTGGTAGGTCATCGGCTGGGCGCGCTTCCACTGGCCCTCGGCGTCGCGATAGTCGGGGATGCCCGATGGCGCGCTGCATCCGGCCCCAGTGAGCACGAAGAGCCGCCGATGACGGCCAATGAAATGTTCGAGAGCGCCACACTCCGCCATGCCTTGAGAATTAAGATCGGGCGGTACCCGGCGCCAGAGGGCTTGGCCTTCGCCGCTGTTGTGGCGGCGGGAGGAGAGCGGCGCCCCGGTGAAGCGTCACGCGGCGCGGTTCGAGGGCGCCGATTGCCTGCGACGATCGCAGCGCTATTGAAATCATTGCGGAATTTTCGATTGCTCGGGTTCAAAATATGGCAATAATGTGGCAAGGCGCCCCTCCACGCGCCGCGCGAGTCACAAAGTGGAGCGTAACGCGTTGAAATGTCTCGGCCGCCTCGCTTTTCGAACACGCCGCGCCCCGGCTGACGCCGACCGCGATCGAGAGGCCGCTTTGGCTACGCCCCGCTTGCGCCTGCGCCTCGGGCGGTGCTATGCGCCTCGCTCGCGCTGGATGAAATCCACGCGTTCCGGAGGGGTGGCCGAGCGGTCGAAGGCGCACGCCTGGAAAGTGTGTATACGGGAAACCGTATCGCGGGTTCGAATCCCGCCCCCTCCGCCAATTTATCGACTATCATATTGAAATAAATAGATAAACAGAAAGACACGATCGGCAGCGCGCGATCCTACGCACATTCTGCCGCTCGACCTTCGAACGCATGTTATAGCCGGAGGCCTTCTGCCAATTCATGCGCCCATGCTCTTCGACCCAAAGGACGCGCCGGTCGCGCTGGGTCGGCGATGTTGCGGCAGTTGGTCCAGGCGCGGCCCCCTTGCATGGAGGAACAATGAAACTCTCGACGCCGCCGACGCGGAATGTGGCGTCGGCCCTTGCGATGGAATTTGAACGGCGCGACCGATCCTCGAGATGGCAGCGTCGATCATCTGTCCCTGAACTCCTTACAAAGACCCCACCGTCCTATCCGTGCGCCAAGTCGTGCGCCGAAGTTGTTGACTGCTGTAGACGTCGGTTGAAGAGGACCGCGGGTCCGTCGCTCGCCGCACTCGGCCAACTCGCAAATGGCGCCGCAAGCGTCCGAAATCGCGCACTCGGGGTCGGAAACGGCGCCGCCCTCAGCGCGCCTTCTCCCAGCCGCCCTCGTCCCCCTCGCGCCAGTAGCTGAGCGCGGCGCCGTCGTCCTTCAGGCGCTTCCACTCGCGCCGCGCCTCGCCGATCGCCTCCGCGTCGCGGCCATCGAAGAGGCGAATCGCGACGAGGAAGGCGGCGTCGTCGGGGCTCGTCTCGGCGCCCGCGAGGAGCACGAGAACTGTCGCGACGTTCGGGTTTTCGATCCGATCGGTCAGGAAGATCGGCTGAGTCGCCGGATCGCCATCGCCCGGCCCGCCATGAGGCAAAAAGCTCGCGTCGTCATACGTCCACAACCGGTCGCTCAGCGCATCCGCCATCTCCTTCGACGGCGCGCGGACGACGACCCGCCGGCCCTCGGCGTAGAGCCCTTCGACGAGCGCGGGAAGCGCCTGGTCGACGCGCCGCCGCTCGCAATGGTGGAAGCGGAATTCGCTCAAAGCGCGTCCCGATCTATTCGCCGGCCGGGCCGACGATCACGAAGGTCCGGTCCGATTCGGTCGCCATCAGGCCGAGCGACACGCTGCCCGGCATGTGCTCCTCGGTCTTGCCGGCGATATAGACGTCGCCGCGTTGGCGGGAGGCGGCGAGGTACTCGCGCGCGTCGGCGCTCATGCCCTTGAGCACGCCGTGGCTCTTCGCCGCATCCCAGCCGAGCGCGGCTTTCAACGCCGCCGCCTGGAAGCGCTCGAAATTGGTCGAGGTGCGGGCGTTGGCGGGCTCGCCGATGCGGGCCTCGAATCGTATGAACTCGTCGCCCCGGCAGCTCAGCGTCCCGTCGACATCCGCCCGGGTGGTGACATCGAAGACGCTGGCGTCGGACCGGGTGCGCGACACGACGATAGCGCGCGAGAAATCGACTCCCATGTCGCTCGCAGCCGTCCTGAGCGCTGCGGAGAAGGCGTCGCAACCCGCGATCGCCCAAGCAGGCTCAGCGCCCGCGCTCCATCCGGCGAGCGCGAGCGCCAAGACCGTCGAACGAAGCCGCATCCTGATCTCCCAGACCCTGCCCCACCCTAATCCTCATAGGAGTCGGCGATAAGACGATTCAATAGTCTGACGCCCCAGCCGGAGCCCCAAGACGGATTGATGTCCGAGGATGGCGAACCCATGGCGACGCCGGCGACGTCGAGATGCGCCCACGGCGTATCCTTAACGAACCGTTGCAGGAATTGGGCCGCGGTGATCGACCCGCCGTGGCGCCCGCCCGTGTTCTTCATGTCGGCGAACTTGGAATCGATCAGCTTGTCATAGGGTTGGCCGAGCGGCATGCGCCAGACTTTTTCGCCCGTCGCCTCGCCGGCCGCGGCGATCTTCTGGGCGAGCTCGTCATTGTTGGAGAACAGGCCCGCATATTCGTGCCCGAGCGCGACCATGATCGCGCCAGTCAGGGTGGCGAGGTCGATCATCAGGCGCGGCTTGAACGTCTCCTGGGCGTACCAGAGCGCGTCCGACAGGACAAGTCGGCCCTCGGCGTCGGTGTTGACGATCTCGATCGTCTGCCCTGACATCGAGGTGAGAATGTCGCCGGGCCGGATCGCGTCCCCGTCAGGCATGTTCTCGACCAGCCCGATGACGCCGACGACGTTGGCCCTCGCCTTTCGGGCCGCCAGCGCGTGCAGGAGGCCGACCACGCAGGCCGCCCCGCCCATGTCGCCCTTCATGTCCTCCATGCCGGCTGCCGGCTTGATCGAGAGGCCGCCCGAATCGAAGCACACGCCCTTGCCGAGAACGGCGACCGGCCTGGCGCGCTTGGCGCGCGCTCCGTTCCACCGCATGGCGACAAGGCGGCTGTCCCGGGCCGATCCGCGCCCCACGCCGAGGAGGGCGTTCATGCCGAGCTTCGCGATCGCCTTCTCGTCGAGAACGGTAACCTGGACGCCGAGCTTCTCCAGGGCCCGGGCTCGATCGGCGAATTCGGCCGGAAACAGCACGTTCGGCGGCTCGTTCACCAGGTCGCGGGCGATCTCGACCCCTTCGGCGACGGCGAAACGCTCGTGAGCGGCGGCGCGGACCGCAGCGACAGGGCCGGCGCCGACGAGGAATTCCGGCGCGCCGTCGCTCTTTTCGTCGGTCTCGTTCTTGCGCGTCTTGTACTTGTCGAACTTATAGCCGCGCAGCCTGAGGCCGAGCGCGAAATCCGCGGCCGCGGCGCCGTCCCACGACCCCGCCGGCGCCTCAAGCGCCACTTCGACCTTGCTGGCGCCCGTGAGTTTGCCGAAAACGAATCCGCCGAGCATTATGAAATCCAGCGGCGCGTTGTCTTTGCCCGGCGCGACGCCGACAACGACGAGCCGCGGCGCATCGAGGCCGGAGGGCGCGAGGATGTCCAGCGCCGTGCGCTGCGCCCCCTTGAAATTCGCGGCCTTGGCGGCCGCGCGGATCAGCGGCTCGAGATCGCCGACCTCTACGGTCACCGCGGCGGCCGGCTTCATGTCGGCCCCGACGAAGACGACAAAGGCGCTGCCTTTGGGCGCCGCAAGGGGGCCAAAGGAAATCTTGACGGCAGCGCTCATGTTCAACGCGGTCCCATGTCCGGAGGCGAATCTCTGTGTGGCGCGCGGAAAAGTCGCCAGCGTCGAGATATCGGGCGTTTACCGGGCCCGTCAACAAGATGCCGCGATTGACCGCCATTGAGCGGGCGGGCATGAGGCCGGCGTACCGGCTTGGGAACCCCAGCCTTGTCACGGCGATCCGGCCGGGATAGGCGCTTTTGGCGACTGAACTGGCGCGCTGCCCGCGCGCAACAAAGCGGCGGCGATGGGTCGAATTGAGCGCTACGTTCTGAGAACCGAGGCTACGGCTTTCATTACCGGGCTCGTCGTGCTGACGGCCGTCATCTGGATCACCCAGGCGCTGCGTCAGATCGACCTCCTGACCAGCAAGGGTCAGACAATCCTCATTTTTTTGCTGATGACCGGGCTCGCGCTGCCTTCCCTAATCGCGGTCATCGCTCCGGTCGCCCTGTTCGCCGGGATTCTCTACACTCTGAACAAGCTGAACGGTGACAGCGAGCTCGTCGTGATGGCCGCCGCCGGCGTGTCGCCGGCCCGGCTCCTGCGTCCGACGATCGCGCTCTCGGTCGCCGTGTTCGCCATCGTGGCGGCGATCTATGTTCAAGTCCTCCCCTGGAGCTTTGGCGCGATCGAGAACTTGACGACCTTCATCCGCGCCGACTTCATCTCCAATTTCGCCCGCCCCGGCGCGTTCAACGACCTGACGTTCGGCTTCGTCTTCCACTATCGCGAGCGCACGCCCGACGGGGCGCTGCGCGGCGTCTTCATGCAGGACCGCCGCGATCCTGCGCACGTCTCGACCTATATCGCCGAGGCCGGTAAGACCGTGGAAAAGGACGGCTCGAGCTACCTGCAGCTGAACAAGGGGGTTCTCCTGCGGCCGCAAGCGGCGGGCGATTCCGCGATGGTGACGTTCGACAGTTACACGATCGACCTGTCTCAGTTCTCCCAGGCGATCGCCGCAGTGAAGCGGCCGCGCGAGCGCAGCACCGCCGAATTGATGAGGCCCGGCGCGGAAGACCGGGCGGACGCCGCCATGGCGGGCCACATTCGCAGCGAGCTGCTCGATCGGCTGGCGAGTCCGTTTTATGCGCTCGTCGCCGGCCTGATCGCTTTCGCCGCTCTTGGAGAGGCGCGCACGACCCGGCAGGGACGCGGAGTGGCCATCGGCGGCGCCATTCTCGCCTTCATCGCCATACGCGGTCTCGGCATCGCCGCGACAACGCTGACCGTCGGCGACCCAGGGGCGGCCTTTTTCGTCTGGGCGATCCCGATCGCGGCCATTCTCGGCGGACTGGCTGTGATCTTTCGCCAGAGGCTGTTTTCCGCGCCGATGCGGCGCCTCTCGGCAAGCCGCGCATAATGGGCCGCACGTTCTCGCTCTACCTAGCCGGCCGATTCGCGCGCACGGTCCTGGCGGCCTTCGCTTTCGTGTTCGCGCTCATCTACGCCGTCGATCTTGTCGAGATGCTGCGCCGTTCGGGCGACGCGCCCAAGGCGACCGCGCCGCTGATGGCGCTCCTTTCGTTCCTGCGCACGCCAACGGTCGCCGAACAGGCGCTGCCATTCGCCGTGCTGTTTGGCTCGATGATTGCGTTTCTCAACCTCTCCCGCAAGCTCGAGTTGGTCGTGGCGCGAGCCGCG
This sequence comes from uncultured Alphaproteobacteria bacterium, assembly GCA_963822215.1. GTDB lineage: Bacteria > Pseudomonadota > Alphaproteobacteria > Rhizobiales > Beijerinckiaceae > Roseiarcus. Next base: position 324,344 of record CAWGGX010000008.1, on the reverse strand, counting down.
GGCGTCTCTGTGTGGCAGATTCTCGCGCCACCGGTCCTGGTCATCGCGATGATCGGAGTCGTCTCCGTCACCGCCTACAATCCGACATCCGCCTGGATGAAGCAGAGGTCGGACGAGATCGAAAACGGCGTTTTCGGCGGCCGATCGAATCCGTGGGGCGATCTGTGGCTCCGGCAAAAGAGCGTCGACGGACAGGCGATCATCCACGCGCAAGGCAAGGAGGCGGAAGGAACCCATCTTCAAGGCGTCGAGGTGTTCAACTTCGACGATCAGGGGAATTTTATCGAGCGGGTCGACGCCGCGTCGGGCGACCTGCACGACGGCTACTGGGAACTGCACGACGCCAAGGTCGTCACGCCGGGCTTCGAGACGGTTCCCGCCTCGACCTATCTGCTGGCGAGCAGTCTCAATCGCCAGGATGTCGCCCAGGCTTTCGCGGCGCCCGAGACAGTGTCGTTCTGGAGGCTGCCGGGGCTCGCCGAGCAGACGGCCAAGGCAGGACTCGACGCCACCGCTTATCGTTTGAAATTTCAAGAGCTTCTCGCGCGTCCCGTCTTGCTCGCGGCCATGGTTCTGGTGGCCGCTTGCTTTTCATTAAGATTCTTCCGAATGGGTGGCGTGGAGGTCATGGTTTCCGGTGGCGTCGCGGCCGGGTTCGTGCTTTATGTGGCGACCAAAGTGATCAACGATCTCGGCGAGGCTGGCTTCATCGATCCAGTCGCGGCGGGCTGGTCGCCGGGGCTCGTTGGGTGCTTGTTTGGCGTATACGTGTTGCTGCACCAAGAGGATGGTTGATGGGCTGCGCCGTCAGCTCCTCGCCTGAGCGGAATTCGCGCCGGCGTTCCTGGCCCCGTCTCGTGGCCCTGGGCGCGGCAGCGTTGGCGTTGGCAGTTTTGTGCCTGTCGTCAGCGACGGTCGCCAGAGCAGCGCCGGTCACGCCTCCCCCGGCGTCCGCCCCCGCCAAGCCGCCCGACAAGCTCGTCATCGACGCTGACCAACTGATCTACGATAAGGACAAGAACACCGTGACCGCGCAAGGGTCGGTCCAGCTGTTCTACCAGGGCCGCCTCCTGCAGGCCGACCGTGTCGTTTACGACCGCGCGACCAAGCGCGTCTATGCCGAGGGTCACGCTAAGATGACCGACGAACACGGCGATGTCGTTTATGGGACGCGGTTCGAGCTCAGCGAGAATTTCCGCGACGGCTTCATCGACAGCGTCCAGGCGCTGACCTCCGACAAGACGCGCTTCACCTCGCCCCGCGGCGAACGCATGAACGGCGACGTGACCGTACTCGAGAAGGGAACCTATACCGCCTGCGAACCCTGTAAGGATCATCCCGAGCGGCCGCCGTTCTGGCAGGTCCGGGCGACCAAGATCATCGAGAATCAGGAGACCCACACGGTCTACTACGAGGGCGCCCAGATGCTCGTCTGGGGCTTTCCCGTCTTCTACATGCCGTATTTCTCGTCGCCGGACTCGACGGTCAACAAGCAGACCGGAGTGCTTGCGCCGCAGTTCGTTTCCGGGGGGTACCTTGGGTACGGAATAAGCATTCCCTATTTCATCAATCTCGCGCCGAACTACGATCTCACTCTGATCCCGACCTACCTGTCCAAGCAGGGGCTGCTCGGCGAGGTCGACTGGCGCCAGCGCCTGACCAACGGCCAGTACAGCATCAAGATGACGGGCATCGACGAACAGGATCCCGGCGCCTTCCCCGTCTATCCTTATGGCGCTGGCGATCAGCGGATGCGGGGGTCGGTCGAAACCAAAGGCAACTTTTTCCTCAATCAGGACTGGCAATTCGGCTGGGACGGGACCTGGTTGTCGGACAAGTTTTTCGCCAACGATTACAAGCTGCAGGGCATCGACTTCAGCAACTACTATTTCCAGGACATCGTCTCGTCGATTTATCTGCGCGGGCAGGCCGACCACAGCTTCTTCGACCTCAGCGCCTACCATTTCGAGGGCACGACGGCGAACGACGACAACCTCACCCTGCCTGAGGCTGTGCCGGTATTCGACTACAATCGCGTGTTCATGGTTCCGGCCGATCGCTCCAACGGGATCGGCGGCGAAGCGACGGTCGACGTCAACATCACCAATATCACGCAGAGCAACGCGGCGTTCCAGTCAACCGGCCTGCAGACGTTCGACAACGCCTACCACCTTTACAATGTTTGCGAGACGGCGGTCGGCGACAAATATGTGAACACCTATTATCCTGGCTCCTGCATACTCCGGAGCATCGCGGGCGACTACACCCGCGCTTCTGGCCAGGTCTCTTGGCAGCGCAGCTACATCGACCCCTATGGCGAGGTGTGGAAGCCGTTCGTGTTTGCCCGCCTCGACGGCGAGCAGACCGCACTCAACGAGACCGGTTCGATCACCTACGCAAGCGGGCTCGGAACGAGCACGGTCGCCAACTCCAGCCAGGCGGCGTTCTTCTCGGGCGGCGATCAGGGCGCGTTTGCCCGCGGCATGGCGGGCTTCGGACTGGAGTACCAGTATCCGTTCGCGCTGACGAACTCGTGGGGCTCCCAGACGATCACGCCGATCGCGCAATTCATTGTCCGTCCGAGCGAGGTCATTCCCCGGATCCAGCCGAACGAGGACGCTCAGAGCCTCGTGTTCGACGAAACAAACCTATTCGCCTTAAACAAGTTCTCAGGCTACGACCGCATCGAGGGCGGCACGCGGCTCAACTACGGTCTCCAGTACACGGCCAATTTCGCCAACGGCGGCCACGCCAACTTCGTAGCCGGCGAATCGATCCAGGTCGCGGGGCAGAATTCGTACACGCTCTACGACATGGCCAATACCGGCATGGACTCCGGCCTCGACAAAAAGTTCTCCAATTTCGTCGCCGGCGAAATGATCCAGCCGACTTCGGCTTCGATCTCGTTTCTGAGCAAGCAGCAGTTCGACAGCTCGACGCTGCAACTCGACCGGTTCGACGCGATCGCCAAGGCGAACCTCGGCCCCGTGTCCAGCAGCCTCGATTACGCGCTTTATGCGGCCCAACCGGCTCTGGGATGGGAGTATCCCCGCGAGGGTCTGACGGGTAGCGCCTCCTACAAAATCCAGGATCGTTGGACGGTCGACGGGTCGCTGGTAGTCGACATTTCGCGCCACTTTTACGATATCCCCGGAGAAGACACGCCAGTCTTTTATCCTGTCGGCTACTCAGTGGGGCTCGGCTACAAAGACGAATGCACGACGCTGACCCTGCGGTATTCGTCAAGCACCAGCGCGCCAGCCGCTTTTCCGGAATTTGCCGGCGGTCCGCTGACCTATGTGCCGGCGACGCGCAACCAGACCCTGATGTTCCAACTCGTTCTGCGGACGCTCGGCGACCTCCGGGGGAACGTCGGCCTGTAACGGCGGGGCTTTGCAGCCGGAGTTTTGACAATGAAGGGCGAACGTCCGCCGCTGGCGATGACGATGGGCGATCCGGCGGGGATCGGCCTCGAACTGGCGCTGGCCGCCTGGCGCCTGCGGGCGCCGGACGACGCCCCATTTTTCGTTCTCGCGTCGCCGGCTCGCCTCGCCGAAACCGCTCAGCGCCTCGGCTGGGCCGCGCCGATCGTCGAAACGGACCCCGAAAACGCCGCCTCCGTCATCGACCGCGGCCTGCCCGTCGCGCCGCTCGGCAATCCCGTCGCGGCCGAACCAGGGCTCCCCGACGCCGCCAACGCCCCTGCGACGCTCGAATCGATCGAACGCGCGGTGTCGGCGGTGCGGACCGGAGCGGCGCGTGCGGTCGTCACCAATCCGATCGCCAAGGCGACGCTTTATCAGGCCGGATTTCGCTTTCCGGGCCACACCGAATATTTGGGGGCGCTTGCCTCCGCCTGGGGAGAGCGAGCATTTCCGGTGATGATGATTTGGTCCGAGGCGCTCGCGGTCGTGCCGGTCACCATTCACATCGCGCTTTCGCAAGCGCCCGGCGCGCTGACCCGCGAACTGATCGTCGAGACGGCGCGGGTGGTCGACCGCGATCTCAAGACGCGGTTCCGCCTCGCCAGACCCCGCATCGCTGTCGCGGGTCTCAATCCCCACGCGGGCGAGGGCGGCGCGATGGGGCGCGAGGAGATCACCACCATCGCGCCGGCGATCGAGGCGTTGCGCGCCGAAGGGATCGACGCATTCGGTCCGTTGCCCGCCGACACAATGTTTCACCCCGCGGCTCGGGCGCGTTACGACGTCGCGCTGACCATGTATCACGACCAGGGCCTGATCCCGGCGAAGACGCTCGCCTTCGACGGGGGCGTCAACGTCACCCTCGGCCTGCCGTTCGTGCGAACCTCGCCCGATCACGGCACGGCATTCGACATCGCGGGCCGCGGCGTGGCCAATCCGGCGAGCCTGATCGCGGCGCTCAAGCTCGCCGACCGGCTGACGCGATGACCCTGGCGTCCGACGGGCTGCCGCCGTTGCGCGAGGTTGTGGCGCGCTGCGGCCTGGACGCCCGCAAGGCGCTCGGCCAGAATTTCCTCTTCGACCTCAACCTCACGGCCAGGATTGCGCGCGCGGCCGGGCCGCTTGCCGGGGTCACCGTGGTCGAGGTCGGACCCGGCCCCGGAGGCCTTACCCGGGCGTTGCTGGCCGAAGGCGCCAGGACGGTCATCGCCATCGAGCGCGACGAGCGCGCGCTGCCGGCGCTCGCCGAGATCGGCGCCCGGTGGCCGGGCCGCCTCGAGGTCATCGCGGCCGACGCCCTGACCGTCGCGCCCGAAACGCTGGTCGCCAGGGCCGGCGGGTCGCCGATCCGCATCTGCGCCAATCTCCCGTACAACATCGGCACGCGCCTCTTGACCGGCTGGCTCGAGTCCGAGCCCTGGCCGCCGTTCTTCGATCGCCTGACGCTGATGTTCCAACGCGAGGTCGCGCTGCGCATCGTCGCGACGCCGGCCGAGCGCGCCGATTACGGTCGGCTCGCCGTGCTGGCCGGCTGGCGCACGCGGGCGCGGATCCTGTTCGACGTGCCGCCGGCCGCCTTCACCCCGTCCCCCAAGGTCGTCTCCAGCGTGGTCGAGCTCCTGCCGCGCGCCGCGCCGGACCCTTGCGACCCGCGCCTGCTCACCGCCGCGACCCAGGCGGCGTTCGGGCAACGGCGCAAGATGCTCCGCCAGTCCATAAAAGGCTTCGCCGCCGCTGGCGGACTCGACCCTGCGGCGCTGCTCGCCACGGCCGGGCTCGAGCCGACCCTGCGGGCGGAAGAGGTGGAGATCGCAGACTTTGTACGGCTGGCGCGCGCAGCCGAGCGGGGCGCCCTCGACCGCGTCCATGGGAAGGCGACAGCCGCGGCGGCGCGATAGCCTCGCGCGATGACGATCCCCGCCGGCTGCAAGCGACGCTCGCGCCGCGCATCGAACGCGCGTACACTTGAGGACGGTCCGCGGATCGAACCCCGCGCGAGACCCAGCCGCGACGAGGAAGGGACCCTTGTTCATCAATACGCCCATGGCGAGACGGCAGTGGACCGGCCTCGACGACGAACATCTCGCCAGCATCGGGTTCATCAATTTCGGCTGGAACGGCCTCGAACGGAAGTTCGCCTCGCTCATTTGGGTGACGGCGGGCTGGGACCAGGACGTGGGGGAGCTGGTGCTCGCCAGCATGGGCAACGTGTCGCTCGTCAAGCTGTTCTTGAATCTCCTGAAACAGGAGCTCAGGGATCGGCCGGACCGCCTGATTTGGAGCCAGGCCGTCCAGACCGGCGCGCTGTTCGACGAGATCCGGGAAGCGCGCAACGACGTCGTGCATTGCTTCTTCCATGTCGACCCGGCCAAGGGGGTCGAGGGGCACTTCAAGGCCCTGACGCGCAAGACCGAGAGCGGCCGGCCCGAACTCAGGACCGTCGCCATGGGCAAAGGCGACATCGACGATCTCTGCGTCGCCATCTCCGACTGCCTCGAATTGATCGACGACCTTGTCATGAAGATCTGGTTTCACCGGCGGTTCCTGCTCGCTGAGACCGACGGGGACGGGTCCGCCGAAGACGCGCACCGCACGGCCGTCCACGGCTGGAGCGCCGCGCCCTTCGACATCAGGCGCCTCAAGACCTATGCGAAGAAACGCGCCCGTCGCGCGCCCGCGCGCGAGGCCGAGCGGAAGCAGCAAGCGGCGGAGGACTAGGGCGGGACGATCCCCTCCGATTCGGCTCAAAATCATCTCGCTCTCGGTCCCCCGCCGACAATCCGCTTTCCCTGCTAGCAGGGAATTTTCTTGCGCCGCAGTCGGCGCGCCGTTCAAGAAAGTCCTGCAATGTCATGGCGTTGCTGACTTTACAACCCAACGGTTGCGGGCTCCCGCGGGCGCGGAACAGGGAGTTTCCAACGACCGGAACAGGGAACGAACAGGCGCTTTCGCAGCGGATCAGGGAATTATCAGGCGGCCAAAACGAGGGCGCCAGACCGGGCGCGGCCGGGTTGCAAGGCGTCGTCGGCATTCCCTTCCCCCGCGCGCCAAACGCGGCTCGGCCGGCATCCGAAGGGCGGCGGCGCAATTTTTCTCGCCGCGCCCTGAAACCTGCCGATGCGGTCTCCGTAACGGTTCTGTCCCGATCACGAGCGGCGCCTGCCGCCGATCGGCGGACCCAAGGAGACGCACATGTACGCCAGAACTTCTCTGCTCGCCGCCGCACTCGCCGCCGGCGTCGTTTTCGTCGCCCCCGCGCTTGCTGAAATGACGACCATGGTCGGCGGCGCGCCGATGTATCCCAGCAAGAACATCATCGAAAACGCGGTCCACTCGAAGGATCACACGACGCTGGTCGCCGCGGTCAAGGCCGCGGGCCTGGTCGATACGCTCGAGGGAGCGGGGCCCTTCACCGTGTTCGCGCCGACCAATGCGGCGTTCGCCCGCCTGCCCGCCGGCACGGTCGAGACCCTTCTCAAGCCGGAGAACAAAGCGCAGCTCACCTCCGTCCTCACCTATCACGTCGTTCCCGGCCGGCTTACCGAGGCGGACATCGACGATTTGATCAAGCAGGGCGGCGGCAAGGCCATGCTGAAGACGGTCGAGGGCGAGGAGCTGACCTTCGAGCATATGAACGGCCATCTCTGGGTGATCGACGCCAAGGGCGACAAGGCCGAGGTGACGATCCCGAACGTGATGCAGTCGAACGGCGTCATCCAAGTCATCAACAAGGTGCTGTTGCCGGGCTGAGCGGCAGTCAAGGGCGGACGCGGTTGCCGGAATCGCGCCGCCCGATAAGATCGTCGCATGACCTTTGAGGCCAACGCGCCGGGCGGGGATCGGGCGGCCGGAGAGAACGATCTCGCCGGCCTCATCCGGCGCGTGGCCGCCGGCGACCAGCCGGCGTTCGCGGCACTCTACCGGGCGACCTGCGGCAGGCTCAATGGGGTCGTCGCGCGTATCCTGCCGGCCAGGGACGCGGCGGCCGAGGCGCTTCAGGACGCTTACGTCCGCATCTGGAAAAACGCCGCCGACTTCGATCCGGCGCGGGGCTCGGCGCTCGCCTGGATGGCGACCATCGCCCGCAACCGCGCGCTCGACGAGGTCCGCCGCGTCCGCCCTGTCTCGCTCGAGGACATGCCCGAGGGTTTCGAGCCGGAGGCCGACCCCGTCGATCCGCTCGCCGCCCGCGAAAAGTCGGAAAGCCTCAAGGCGCTGATCGCCTGCCTGCAAGGGCTGGACGAAGAGAAGCGCGCGATCCTGATGCTCGCCTATTACCGCGGCGCCAGCCGGGAGGCGCTCGCCAAACGGTTCGGCCGACCTGTGCCGACGATCAAGACGTGGCTGCGCCGCAGCCTCGCGCAACTGAGGATGTGTCTGGGGTCATGACGCCCGAGGACGACCTGGCCGCCGCCGAATACGCCCTCGGCACGCTCTCTTCGCCCGAGCGCGCAGTCCTCGCCGCGCGGCGGCTTCGCGAGCCCGACCTCGACACGGCGATCCGCGCCTGGGAGGAGCGCCTCGCCCCGCTTGCCGAGGCTGTGGCGCCGATCGAGCCGCCGGAAGACCATCTGCCGGCGATCCAGGCACGCATCCGGGGGGCCCCGCCCGTCTCCGGCGAAACGGCGCCGTCCACGGACGCCGTGATCGCGGAATTGCGTCGGCGCGCCGGGCGCTGGCGGATGGCGGCGATCGCCGCTTCCGGCGTCGCCGCTCTGCTCGCTGTGGGACTGGCGGTTCGCGAGTCAGGGCGCCCGGCGGTCCCTCGCGAATATGTGGCGATTCTGCAGAAGGACGCCGCTTCGCCGGCCTTCGAGGTGACGGTCGATCTCGACCGACAGGAGTTTTCAGTGCGCCCGATCGCAGCGACGTCGCCGCCGGGGAAGTCCTACGAACTGTGGCTCATCGATGCGCGGCTTGGACCGCCGCGGTCCCTCGGCGTGATTGGCGAGGCCCGGCGCGCGGCCAGTCTCGCCGGCTACGATCGCGGCGTGGTCGAGGACGCGACCTACGCGGTGACCGTCGAGCCGCCCGGCGGATCGCCCGACGGCAAGCCCTCCGGCCCGCCCGTGTTTGTCGGCAAGCTCATCCCGGTCGGGCCGTAGGCGTTGAGGTCGGTACGGAGTCGCACTCTGGTAGCGCGTGATGACTTCTGATCGCATCGCAACTCTGTCAGAAGGTCATGAAGACTGAAATTACGGCGCGAATCGCGCGCGCCGCCGACACCCTGCAGATTACGCAGGAGCATCTGTCGCCGTCTGAGGCAGGCCCGCTGGCCGCGCTCGTCGGGACGAGCGAAATCCTCGGCGCCGAAACGATCATCCACGGCGTGCTCCAGTCGGGAGAGCGCCTGTCCGGGTCCGTTCGGGGCCTTCGTCGCGGTATTATGGCGCAAACGCCACAAGCGATTTAGCGGCCCCAGCCCGATATATTCCTCCGAAAGGAGGGGCTAAATGATCGGGGCGGCGCTGGGCGCGCAAACTCGAATAAATCATTCATCCAATATACCGTTGCGCTGCCGGCCTACACGCGAGCGGTCAACGTGCGACATTGGACATTTTGGGAATGGGTCGCATACGCTGCCCTGTTTGTGTCTGCGATGATAGTCGCGGCATACACTGGCGCGCGGATAACCCCAGATTTATCTGCATATATGCCGCAATTCATTCACAGTAGTATATGGGGCTTTGCGCCGCTTATTTTGATCGTTATCGCAACGATTATCTTAGTATTGCGAGAATTGATTTTCCCGTTCCGAAATAATAGTAATATTTTCGCAGAAACGTCTCAATTGTCGTTACTGTGCTATGGCGACCATAGGCTCCCGACAAGACTGTCTACGATAGCTGTATGGCGTTGGTATTGCCTTAGACAAATAGCAATTATGCAAGATAAAGATGGGGCATTACAACAAGGCGTAATGTCTACGACGTTATTCGTAAATTTCGAAGTGCCTGTAAAGGTCGGGACGCTAGAAGTTGTCTCGACAAATATATTAAAATACGAGATAAAGGAATTTAATAATCGCTTTGCGATTATAGTATTTAGCGGGGAACTCCCTGCCGGCACTCTTACTATTCGCACATCTTAAATATCTGTCAATTGTACGCCATCCCCGTATTGTGGCGCATCCGCCACAATACCGATCCGGTTCCGTATTGATCCGATCGATGTCCATGTATTCGACGACGCCGGCGAGGCGCCGCCGCGCGGCGCCCTACATGCCACGGAGGACCGGACATTCGGACATTCATATATGCGCGGGGCGCACCGTGAAGGCGCCTCCAGCGTTCGGTCTGGCGCCGCCGTCCGCGAGAGCGTTACGGCCTTCTGGCCACTTTGTGAACCGCCAACCACCAATAATATTAGGCGCGGCCTCGGGCCGCTCCAGTTGTTCTTGCGTCGCGTTCGGCAAACAGAAAGTCCTTGATTTCGTCGGTATCAACGCCGCTTGTTTCGGCAATCGAATCGGCGGTCGAGACGATGTCGCAGTCGCTCCAGCCGGACGGATCGTCGCCGAGGAAAAAGGCGTGGGCAATCGAAATGGCCTGATCGAATTCGACGGACATGGGTGAATTCTCACCAAATCTAAAACGCGTTCGCGGACCGCTCAGGCGACCTCGAACAATCCGGCGGCCCCCATGCCGCCACCGATGCACATTCTCGCTGTCGAAACGGGTAACCGCTTCTCTCATTTTATACCTTCGCCCGTCTGGCGGGGCCTTGCGTCTAACAAGGCAGGTTCGGACGAATTGCTCCTGAACTTTCGCGGGCAATCAGCGTAGATTGAGCGATCAAAGTAAATGTTAATAGTCGCCACACAAGACGGCGCTCTGTGTATTGAATGCACAGCGGGGCCGGCTTGGACCGACGCAGACGTGCGCAAGCAGCGCCGCACCGGATGGACACTCGCTAAACCGGATGCCCCTTCCTCGGTTCGACGCGAATTTCCGCGCGGTTGGGCTGGTCAGCAAGGACAGGCGATAAGTCTCGGCGACTCGAAGATCAGCGCTCCCGATTCCCAAGGAGCCCCGCCGTGGGATTCCAATCCTGACGTCGTCTGGATTTCGGTCTAAAGTTGGCCGTCCAGGCGGATGAATTGGCGACGGATACCGGTGGCGCGTAGCACACTCTCGATTGCGTCGTAGGGCCTTCGCTCGCCTCGTCACCGACCTTAACAGCCCGTTGACAAAGTCGAGCGCCGAGCGATCTCATACAAGATATAGCGGCACCGTCTGAAATCATGATCTGTATGTTGAGATACGAGGTCAATTCCCACACTTTATCAGCGGGCTGTCGGCGAAGGCTAGCGCGCCGCTTCGCACAAGAATATTCACGTCGACTCGATACGACTTTTCGGCTTATGACATCTTCGGAGGGACGCCTTTCGGGTTGAGTTCGATCCCTTTGTGAAGGATCAGGGCTGCTTCGTGTCAGGCAACGTTGTTCCAATTGTTGCGACGCTCCTCGAAAAGATTGCGGTTGGCGCGCCCGATTCGGAAGTCGCCGAAATGATCGAGATGTTGCGAGGCGCCTCGCCTTCGGCCGCGATCGGGAGCGACATTGAGCGGCTGCACCGTCATCTGAACGCTGTCGCCCAAATTATTCGCGAAAATAGAGTGAGCGAGCGTGGGCTCAACCTGCTGAACGAAACGACTCACGATCTCTCGAGCACTTTGACGTTACAGGACCTCCTACTGACAATCGTCAGCCGTGCACGAAGCCTTGTTGGCGCCAACGTCGCATACCTGACGCAGATCAGTGAGGATCAAAGTACAATGCGGACCGTTGCGGCAGAAGGATTTATGTCTCCGGCCACATGGGAATTCTCAGCGAGCGTCGGGGTCGGCGCCGTAAGCCTCATTGCCAATTCGAAGAGTGTCTTCGACACACAGGACTATCTCGGCGACCAACGATTCGGGCACTTGGACGCCTTCGATCGAGCCTTTAGAGCCGAAAGGATCGTCTCTCTCTCCGGATTCCCGATTCTTTCGGAAAACAAGTTGTTGGGCATCCTGTTTGTTGCCGACCGCTATAGTCGAAAGTTGTCCGGGCGCGAAATGTCGGTATTGGGCTCCTTCGCACTCCATGCGGGCGTCGCCATGCGCAACGCCAACGCCTTCATGATGCTGTCGGAAGCGCTTGCTGAGGCGGAGCGCAACCGCGTCGCGCTGATCGACCAAATCCATCGCAACGACGTTTCCGCCGCGGCTCATGATGAAATGACTTCGCTCTTGGCCAAGGGCACAGAGTGGCCCCTGTTCGTTCAGGGTATGGCCGACCAAATTAATGGCGCGGTTATTCTGTATGATGAATCTTTTTCAGTTAGAGAGCGATTTGCCGCCGCGGCCTATCGCGGACAGTTGGGAGCGGATTTAGCGGACGGCAAAATCGAGTCGTCCGTGCTTATCAGCGCGGTTTCTCAATCGCGCCACAGCGGTCGGTCAGTCGCCATGCTCGATGTCGGCGACGAGCACTGTCGCGCTATGGCTCTGCATGGCGGCGCGGGACGTGGTGAGAGCCTCGTCATCTGTCAGTGGGGAGATCTGGATCCGATTGATATCCGCAATCTGGAACGGAGCGCCGTAGCGCTTTCAATTGCGAAGCTGTGGAGCGAGAAGCGTGAGGCGGAACAGTTAATCGCCTCATCGACCCTCCTGCGACATCTCACTCTTGTTAACCCGCCGGACGCCTCCACAATTTCTGCGATCCGAGAACGTCTAAAGATAAACACGGGCCAGTTCGTCATGCTGGCTCTCATAGCGATGTCCGGCCTCGATCGCGCCTTGCAAACGACAATGATCCGTGAGGCCGCCGCAAATTTGAATGTGCTGGTCGATCTCGTAAACGACGCCTACCTGGCTGTCGGTCCCGAAAAATCGATTCGCGCTCTGCTTCAAATTCTACTCCGCCGCCAGGAAGGGTGGGAGATAGGCGGCATCGTGTCGAATCCATTCCGCGATTTGGCCGAGGCCGCCGCTCATTACATCCAAATCGAACAGGCCCTTCGCGTGCTGCGCGAAATGAACCGCCTCAATCGGTTTGTCGAGCATTCTCAGGTCAACCTTTTTGCGAAGCTATTCGAGGTCGGAGACGCCTCACGCATCGCCCGATATGTGAATCAGATCCTTTCACCGATCGAGGAGCGGGATCCGCGCCAAAAGACGCAGCTCAAGAAAACGTTGTTATGTTACATCGACAGTCAGTACAACGTCGTGCGGACAGCCGAAATTCTCGGCATTCACGTCAACACAGTGCGCCAACGACTCGACACCCTACGTGAAATCACCGGAGGTTGGGACGATCCAGTTTTCGCGCTGGAATTGCATGTCGCGCTCCGGCTCGACGCAATCACCAGCCGATCCCCGGTCCCATTAGAAGCCGAGAGCCAGTGACGACTGCTCAATCGAAAAATCAGCATCTCCTCGACGTTCGCCTCAGATCGAGCAAGGTCCTTGGCCGGAGGCCAGCGGCACGACGGTCAAGGTGACGACCATGAGACGTATTCAGCCCCCTTTCGATACCCCTCTCGGACCGCCGTCGAACCCGACTTTGTCGGCGCCCTTCGTCTCCAGAATTTCACGCGCTGCGGAAGGAGTCGCAATCTCCAACGACAGATCTTCTAGGATGCGACGGATCTTAAGCACCTGGGCAGCGCACGACGGCGCGAGCTGACCTCGCCCGAGATACAGACTGTCTTCGAGGCCTACCCGTACGTGCCCTCCCATGATTGCGCCCATTGTGACCAAGGCCGTCTGACGCCGTCCCGAACCGAGTACGGAAAACTCGTAGTTTTCGCGGCCGAACAGCCGGTCCGCCGTGCTTCGCATCAAGAAGAGATTCTCAGGATCAGTATTGAGCCCGCCCAGAATGCCGAGGCAGCACTGCAAAAACAACGGCGCCTTAACCAGTCCCTCATCGACGAAGTAGGCGAGGTTGCAAAGGTGCCCGACGTCATAACACTCGAACTCGAATCGCACGCCGCACGCCTCGCCGAGCCGCGCGATCACCTCCCGGATGTCCGCAAACGTATTACGGAAGATGACGTTTTCCGAGCCTGTGATATGGCCCTGTTCCCAGGGATGTTTCCAGTCGCTGATCCCGCGACCTGCTTTGTGGAACGCAAAATTCATCGACCCCATATTGAGCGAGCACAGTTCCGGTTTGGCTTGCAAAGGGTACGCCAGACGGTCGTCCAGCGTCATGCGGGAGCTTCCCCCTGTCGTGATATTGATGATCGCGTCGGTGTGAGCCGCGATCTTTGGCACAAACTGTTTGAACACGGCAGGGTCATGCGTAGGACTTCCGTCGACCGGATTGCGAGCGTGGAGATGCAGGATCGCCGCGCCCGCCCGCGCCGCATCGATCGCTTGTTGGGCGATCTGTTCCGGGCTGGCCGGCAGATATTCCGACATCGACGGCGTATGCACTGAACCGGTGATGGCGCAGGAGATGATCACCTTGCGTTGCTTCAGCGTCACAGTCTTTGCTCCGTCGCGATCGGATCAGGCGCTTTCGGTGTTTCCATCGACGCTGATGACTTGGCCGCTTATGTTGCGCGCCAAGTCGGAAGCAAGGAACAAAGCCAAGTTGGCGACATCCCTGGCCTCGACCATCCTTCGCAACGAAATCTTGCGGAGGAACTCGTCGCGCATTTCGTCAAAGCTGACACCCATCGTCTCAGCACGAGCAGCAATGACGCGATCCATCCGTGCCTGTCCGGTTAACGCCCACACCCACCAGGGCTGGTGATGGTTATCAAACCGGCCATGGAAATCCGCCAGAGCGACGATCTGGGTTTCCCCAGTCAGTCCCAGAGTTTCATGAGCTTTTTCCGTATGACGCGGCATATGCTGCCTATCTTGATCGCGCGCGTTGGCCTGTCGGCTTTGTCTGGCCATATTGCGGCCAGATCGCTCTGCACGTGGACGCATCCTACATCTAGGGGCTGTGGGCGTTAACCGGATAGGCACGGATCCATCCTCGGGCCCTGCACCCCGCCAGGCAGGATCGCGTTCGCCCAAATGCCCAAAGGCCCAAGTTCGATCGCTAACGACTTGACGAGGCCGACGATCGCCCATTTGGTCGCAGAGTAGGGCGTACGAAATCCATATCCTAAGCGCCCGGCGACCGAACTCATCCCGATGATCGAGGGATTGCGCTTGGAGTCCTTCAACAGCGGCACGAATTGCTCGAGAAAATAGAATTGCGATTTGAGATTGACATCGATGGTCTTATCGACGTCGGTGGCGCTCAGTTCATCCACCCGGCCCGTGGGCCCTGCGATACCGGCGTTGTTGACCAAAACGTCGAGTCCACCAAGCCGAGCCGAAACATCCACAAAAACGCGAGCAACGTCCTCAAAATTTGAGGCGTCGCCGACCGTCCCTGTCAAGCCGGGCACGGCGTCAATTGTCGCCGCAAGCGTTGCCTCGACGACGTCAGTCACGTGGACCTTGGCGCCAGAAGCGGCAAAGCTTTCGGCAATTATCCGACCGATCCCGCTCCCGCCGGCGGTCACAAGCACACGAAGATTGCTAACGTCGATTGTGAGATTGCGCGCATCCATGTCGGGCATGCCCAGTTTAGAAGTCAAAGCGGCGTCGTCGCCGTTCGAATAGGTTGCGCAATAGGCGCAGGTGGCGCGATGAAAATGAATGTGAATAGGAGCCACACAAACAAAAGCTATCTGTTGCCTTCATACACACGGCGCCCGGACCCCGAGGCGGGACGGACCCAGCGTCTGCGCGCCCGCGCCGATCGCAACTCGGCGCGGATCGAGCGTGCGCTCCTCGCTTTGGCGGGACAGCGATCGACCGCGGTCAAACCTCAAGCCACTGCTTGCGAACCGCCGAAGCCTGTTCGAGCTCGGCGGGCGTTCCCTCGTAGACGATCTTGCCGTGCCCCATCACGTAAAGCCTCTTGCTGATTGTCAACGCAATCGTGAGCTTTTGCTCCACCAACAAGATGGCGACCCCCCGTGCGGCGATTTCTTCGAGGAACTGGCCGACACGCTCCACCATCTTCGGCGAGAGTCCCTCGGTCGGCTCGTCAACCATGATGAGATCCGGGTCTCCCATCAGCGTGCGGCACACCGTCAACATCTGCTGCTCGCCGCCGGAAAGGACGCCGCCCGGCGCGTCCGCGCGATCCTCAAGTTGGGGGAACATGCGAAACATATCGCGCATGGTCCAGCGCCCTTCCCCCTTCGCAGACTTTTGGCCGAGCTGAAGATTTTGGCGAACCGTCAACCCCGGAAAAATGTCGCGCGTCTCGGGCACAAAGCCGAGCCCCTTGCGCGCTGTCTGGTGCGGCTTCAAGCCGGCGATCTCCTCGCCTTTGAAGCGGATCGAACCTTTGGGCGACACGTTGCCCATGAGTGCCTTGATGGTGGTCGAGCGACCGACGCCGTTGCGGCCGAGTAGGCTGACGATTTCGCCGTCATTGACGTGAAAAGTGACGCCATGGAGGATATGGCTCTTGCCATAAAAGGCGTGGAGACCCTCCACTTCGAGCAACCGAGCGCCCATCAATGGCTCACCTGTCCGAGATAGGCTTCCCGCACCTCGGCGTTCTCCCGAATACGGTCGGGCGTATCGGTTGCGATGATCCGGCCGTAGACAAGAACGGAAATGCGATCGGCCAAGTTGAAGACTACGCTCATGTCATGCTCGACCATGACGAGCGTCTTCCTTTCCGTCACCTTGCGAATGAGCGCCACGGCCTGTTCCGTTTCGCTGTTGTTCATGCCCGCCGAGGGTTCGTCGAGCATGATGACGCTCGCGCCGCCGCCGATCGTGACGCCGATTTCCAGGGCCCGTTGCTCGGCGTAGGTCAGCACACCCGCCGGCACGTCGCGGCGCGCGGTCAGGCCGATCTGCTCCATCAGCCATTGAGAGCGTTCGCGAACGTCGCTCAGCCGATCGACCGACGTCCAAAACGCATATTTGTGGCCGAGCGACCAGAGGATTGCGCAGCGCAAATTCTCGTAGACCGATAACTTGGGGAAGATGTTGGTGATCTGGAAGCTGCGTGACAGGCCGCGACGGTTGATCTCAAACGGCTGCAGACCGGTGATGCGCTCGCCGTGGAGAAGCACCTCGCCAGACGTCGGCCGGATGCGCCCGCTCGTCAAATGAAACAGGGTCGATTTGCCAGCGCCGTTCGGTCCGATAATCGCATGTCGCTCACCCGCTTCGATTTCGAGCGTCACGCCGCGGATGATCTGGGTCGCCCCGAAGCTCTTGCGAACATCGAGCAAGGAGAGGGCGGCGGTCACGCTGGGTCGCCCGAATGCAGTCGCTCGTGCACGGCGCCCCAGGCGTCGCCGACACGCGGCCAGAGCAGCCGAATTGCGACCACGCCCGCGCCGAACAGCAGGACTGCGACAATCCAAGGCCGCGCGGTCGCAGCATCAACTTGAACGCCGAAGAGACGCATGGCCATGCCCTCGCTCTGCACCAGTTCGAAGTGCCGGTTGGCCAATTCGATCAGCATGATTGCGCCGACACAGGCCGCGGCGAGCGCCGGCGCCACGAGGGTGTAGGCGGGCGCGAGTCGCCACAACTGCCCTCGCAGCGCCGCCTGCCGGTGCAAGTTGACCCAGCCGACGACCCCGTCCGGCGCATAGAGCACGACGCCGATGAACATCAGGCCGAAATAAAGCTGCCAGACGCTCGAAACGTCGGACAGGGTGATCTGCAGGAAGGTGACGATCACGGCGCCGACGATCGGCCCGGTGAATGAACTGACCCCTCCGATATACGCCATCAACAGCACAAGGCTCGATTGTTCCGCGCCGAGCTGGTCCGCGTTCATGATTTCGAAATTGAGCGCCGCGAGCCCGCCTGCGATCCCAGCAAAAAAGGCGGAGAAGCAAAATGCGATCAGTCGCAGCACGCTCGGCGAGTAGCCTATGAATTCGACGCGCCCAGGATTGTCGCGGACGGCGTTGCACATGCGCCCGAACGGCGTCCGGGTCAGGGCGTACATCGCAGCGATGGAAAAGAGGCACCACGCCGCGACAAGATAGTAGACCTCGATCTGAGCGCCGAATTTGTGCCCGAAGAAAGGGGCCAGTTCGGAGCGGTTGGTCGTGATCCCCTCCTCGCCGCCAAAAAACGTACGCAGAATGAACGAACTCGACGACACAAGTTCGCCGATTCCGAGCGAAATCATAGAGAAGACAATCCCGGCCCGCTTGGTCGAAACGAGACCGAACAGGAAGCCGAACCCGAGCCCGGCAACGCCGCCAACGAGCGGAATGATCGGCGCCGGCACGGCAAGCTTGGCTTGAATAGCGGCGTTCATCGCGTGGATGGCGACGAAGCCGCCCAGGCCGTAATAGACAGCGTGCCCGAAAGACAGCAGGCCGGTCTGCCCGAGCAGCATATTATACGACAGCGCGAAAATGATCATTGTCCCCATGACGCTCATCATCGTCAGCGCCGAAGCCGAGGGGAAGACATGGGGCGCCGCGACGAACAAAACCGCCGTCGCCAGCCAAGGCGCGAGAGAACGCGTGGCGGAAATCATGTTTCCCGGGTTCCCATCAGGCCGGTTGGCCGCACGATGAGCATGAGGACGAGCAAAACATAGGGGATGATCGGCGCCAGTTCCGCGACCGTTACTTGCCAGAGATCGCCAAGGAAAGGCGGGGCCGCCGACCCAAATATCCCCGCAAGCGAGTAGTTCATCGCGACAGCGAACGTCTGCACCACGCCGATCACCAGCGAGGCGACGAAGGCGCCGCTTAGCGAGCCCAGACCTCCGACGACAATGACGACGAACAGGATCGGACCGAGCGAGGCGGCCATCGACGGTTGAGTGACCAGCGCCGGACCCGCGATCACGCCCGCAACCCCGGCGAGAGCAGCGCCCGCGCCGAACACGAGCATGAATATTTTCGGCACGTCGTGGCCTAGCATCGCGACCATATCGGGATGCGTCAGGGCCGCCTGAATGATGATGCCGACCCGCGTGCGCGTCAGCACGACGAGGAGCACGGCAAACATCGCCATCCCTGTCAGCAACATGAACATGCGGTAGGCTGGATAGCTCGTGTCGAACAGGCGAAACGCTACGAAATTCAGGGAAGGCGGAACGCGATAGTCGACCGGCGACTTTCCCCAGAAAATTTGCACGACCTCTTCGATGACGAAGGCCAGCCCGAAAGTGAACAAAAGTTCGGAGACATGACCGAGGCGGTGTAGCCGACGTAGACCGTAGCGCTCAACCAGCGATCCAATTGCGCCGACTGCCAGCGGCGCCAGAACGAGCCCGGGCCAGAAGCCGATCCGACGACTGATCTCGAAGCCGAAATAGGCGCCGAGCATGTAGAAGCTCGCGTGCGCGAAGTTGAGCACGCCCATCATGCTGAAAATGAGCGTCAGGCCGCTCGCCATCATGAACAGCAACATGCCGTAGAGCACGCCGTTCAGGGCGGAAAAAGTGATAAGCTCAAGCATCCGAGCCCCAGGTCGCGCAGGGCGACGGCGGGCTCGTCGCCCGCTGTCGCGATTTCCGGTTTACGGACGCTCCATCTTGCAGGTCGTCGGCAGGACCGTGTCGGCCGCTTTGACGTCGCCGACGGTCTTCCAACCCCACCCTGTCCCTTCTTCATCAAACTTGGCGCCCGGGTCGAGCGGGCCAAAGCTCCCAATGCGCAGGTCGGTGAAGAGTTGATGATCGTCCTTGCGGATCCAAGCGTCTCCGCCATTGAAGGCCGTGGCTTTCATACCCTCGAGCTGCGCGGCGATGGACTTGGCGTCGTCGGCCTTGGCCTGGGTGATCGCCGTGGCGAGCATGTGCATTGCATTGACGCCGCGCGGATACCAGACGCTCATGCCCTCCTTGGCGCGGAACTCCGTCTCGAATTTTTGCGCCTGATCAGGGGACGAATTTGGAAAGCCTTCCTGGACTTCGAAAACGCGATGCGCCAATCCCGTCGGCTTGATCGCCGTCGGCCCCCCGACTGCGCTTGCATAGTAGGTGTACCAGTCCGTTTGCAGCCCTGCGTCCGCGGCAGCCTTAAGGAGCAGCGTCATGTCCTGGCCCCAGTTGCCGGTGATCACGCTGTCCGCGCCGGATGCTTTGATCTTGGCGATATAAGGTGAGAAATCGGTAACCTTCAACAGCGGGACCAGTTCGTCGCCGACGATCTGGATGTCGGGACGCTTCTCGGTGAGCATTGAGCGCGCCGCGACCCGCAGAGATTGACCGAAGGAATAGTCCTGGTTGATCAGGTAAACCTTCTTGATGTTCGGCCGATCCTTCATGAAGGTGGTCAACGCCGCCATCATCATGTCGACATTGGCTTCAAAGCGAAAGTGCCAGTAGGAGCACTTCGCGTT
Organism: uncultured Alphaproteobacteria bacterium; assembly: GCA_963822215.1. Classification (GTDB taxonomy): domain Bacteria; phylum Pseudomonadota; class Alphaproteobacteria; order Rhizobiales; family Beijerinckiaceae; genus Roseiarcus. Next base: position 304,567 of record CAWGGX010000008.1, on the reverse strand, counting down.
GGTCATGACAGGATCGATTGCACCGTAGTTGAGGTAGACGATTTCCTTGCCTGGGTTGCGTTCATTGAACTTGGTCAACCAGTCTTCTAACGCTATTCCCACCGAAGACCCGTCGCCCTGGATGAAAATGTGGATGCCCTGGTCGGCCGCCTTTTGCGCCTGAATCAGGGTTTCCTGCGGATTGCCCTTGTTGTCGAGGGGCACGATCTCGACCTTCTTGCCGTTCAATCCCCCGCCCGCATTGATCTCATCGGCGAGGTAGGTGTAGGTCTTCAGACCGCCTTCGCCGGTCGAGGCGCCCCCTCCTGACAGCGGATCGATGTAGCCGATCTTGATCGTATCCTGCGCCAGGGCAGGCGCCGCAGAAAGGCACAACGCCAGCGCGCAGCCGGCCAGCCGAGATTTCATCACTTCGCTATTCCTCCCTTAGGTCACGCGGCCCTTGGCGGTGCAAGCCGCAAAGCTTTCCGCGATTGTCGAACCAATCCCGCCGCCGCCCGAAGGACGAATGCCCGAAGGCTGCGCTGGTCGAATATAGGCGTGGTCAGCGCCGCCATCACCAAGGCTACCCGACGCTCGAATGGGCGGGACAATAAGCGCAGGTATGGAGGCCGAAATGTATGTGAATAACCGCTACGCAATCCGAAAATAAATGTGGTATGCGCACATAGAGCGCGGACGCGTCTTGGTTCGATTTTAATTTGTCGAGGCGACGGCTCACCGCGTGCGGTATCGAAAACGACAATTCCCTCAGAGCGCATAAAATATCTTTCGGCGCGCTTCCCCAGCAAGTGTAACTGCCAAGCCGGCTGTCGTGTTGAGCATTTCTCGCCACTGGGGCGGCGGATGGATTGGTTCTGCTTCGAATGGGAGTGGAAGGGAAGCCCGGTGTCAGAGGTTCAGTTCGGCGGCGAGAGGTTCTGGGCCGAGGGTCAGGGCTTTGCGGATGTTGAGGCCCTGCTTTCTGGCCGACGAGATCACGGAGCGCAGGCTTGCGAAGTCGACGGCGCCTTGCAGGGTTCGGAAGCCGCCCGAGATTTTGATCTTCACCTTCATCATCCTCAAATCTTGTTCGGCAAGGTTGTTGGTGAAGGGAACGGTGAAGTCGGTGAGGAACCTGAGGGTCGCCTCCTTGAAGGTCTTGAACCGGATGAGGAGATTGTGAGCGGGCCGCTGCTTCTTGCGCTTTTTCGGGTTGGTCGAGGGATCGAAGGCCGGCAGGCTCCTGTGCAGGGCGAGGCCTTCCCGGACGGCGGCCCAATAGCGGTCCTCGAACGCCTTGATGGTTTCGGCGGGGAGTGCCGAGGCGCCCTGCGCTTTGGCCGTTCGCACGGCCTCGTCGGCGTCGAGAAGCGTCGCGCGCAGGGCCTCGGCCCAGGGCTCCTTGTCGAGTTCGCAAACCGCCTGAAGCTCGCGCAGGAGATGGGCGTTGCAGAAGGCGTGATCGACGGTTTCGAGGCTCAAATAGGCGCGCCAGTGGTCGTGGACCACGACGCCGCCCTCGAACTCGGGCACGGCCGAGCGGGGCTCGCCGGCGCGATAGAACGTGTGGGTCAGGGTCGAGGCGGTGTGCAGCCAGCGGGTGGCGCCGGCGATGCGCAAGCCCGTTTCGTCGAGGCAGCGCACCGGCGCTCCCGCCACGCATGCGCCGATGCCGCGGTGGACCGGCGCCAGCGCCCCGGCCTTGCGGCGTACCCAGGCCGCCACGCTCGCGCCGCAGGCCGCCGCCGCCCCGAACAGGTCCTGCAGGACCTGCGCGGTTCGTTCCTCGGGCACGAGCTGCTGGGCGTTGAGATAGACGGCCGCCGCCTTGACGCGCTCGCCATACTGGGCCGGCGAAACGACGCCCTCGGGGAACCCGGCGCGCGTCCTCAGGCCGCAAGCCGGGCAATCGTGGATCGCCGCGCGGTGCTCGGTCACGATCAGCGGCTTCTCCGGAAGATCGAAGACCTGCCGCTTCTCCTCGCCGATCTTCGAATCCGCCAGAAGCAGCGCCCGGCAATGCTCGCATACCTCGGCCGCGTGCTCGACGATCGCGTCGGGTTCGGCGACCTGACGCAGCGTGTCGCCGCGATGGCCTTTCTGGCCTCCGCTCGGCTTGCCCGAGCGCGTGCGCAGGCTCTTCAAGACCCGAGGCTTCTTCTTCAGCCCGTCGCTCGACGGCGGCTTGGAACTGTTGGAGCTGTCCAAGCCCAGACGTCGCCGAAGCTCGGCGTTCTCGGCCCGAAGCGCCTCGATCTCGCGTCTGAGCGAGTCGATCAGCTCCACGACTTCGGGCGGAAGGACCATTCCACCCTTGAGTCAGAAGTCCGCGCCCCTGTCTCGAAAAATCGCAGCGCCGCAATCAATCGTCCGTCCGGTGTGGCTTTTCGGACTCACCCCAGCTTGGCAGCCAACCAGCGCCTGCGGCGCGCCATTATGGATGAAAATGGTGGCGGCGCGGGCCGATTTGTCAGAGTCTTTGCGACGGGCGATCGTGCAAGGCTGACAAAACTGCGGTGGCTTGCGACCCCGATTGGCAGTCCGGCCCGCGCTGCATAGAGGTACCATTCTTTGTAGCCCCCGGGAACGGGGAGCACGCGTGGCAGTGTCTCGACTATACCTGCGGCGTCACGGTCGCCTTCCCCTGGATGGAGGCGAGGATGGAGGTCATCATTGAGCGGTGTTGCGGGGTGGACGTGCATCAGGAGACGGTCGTCGCCTGCGTCTTGATCGGCGCCCCGGGCGAGCGGCCGAGGAAGGAGATCAGGACCTTCCGGACGATGACGCGCGATCTGGAGGCGTTGCGGGACTGGTTGCAAGAGCTTGGGGTGACGCACGTCGGGATGGAGAGCACCGGCGTTTACTGGCGCCCGGTCTATGCCGTCCTCGAGGGGTGTTTCGAGCTGATCGTCGGCAACGCCCGGCACATCCGTAACGTGCCGGGTCGCAAGACCGATGTGAAGGACGCCGAGTGGATCGCCGATCTGGTCCGCCATGGGCTGATCGCCAAGAGTTTCGTCCCACCGGCGCCGCAGCGCGAGTTGCGCGAGTTGCTGCGCTATCGCCGCAAGCTGGTGGAGAGCCAGGCGGCCGAGCGCAACCGGCTCCTGAAGCTCCTGGAGACGGCCAACATCAAGCTGGCCAGCGTCGCCAGCGACGTCTTCGGGGTTTCCGGGCGCGCCATGTTGAAGGCTCTGATCGAGGGCGGCGCCTCGGCCGAGGCGATGGCGGACCTTGCCAGAGGGCAATTGCGCCGTAAGCGGGACGATCTGGTTCTGGCGCTCGAAGGGCGGATGGAGGAGCATCACCGCTTCCTCCTGGCGATGCAACTGCGCCGGCTCGAAGCCATTGAGGCCGACATCGCAGCGCTCGACCTGCGCATTGACGAGCGGCTCGAGCCCTATCGCGCGCCGCACACGCTCCTGATGCAGATTCCGGGCGTCGACTGGGTGGTCGCGGCCGTGCTGATCGCCGAGATCGGCGTCGACATGAGTGTATTCCTGAGCGTCTATCATTTGTCGGCCTGGGCGGGCGTCTGTCCCGGCAACCATGAGAGCGCCGGCAAGCAGAAGAGCGGCCGCGCCCGCAAGGGCAATGTCCATCTGCGCACCATGCTCGTCGGCGCCGCGATTTCCGCGGCGCGAACCAAGGGCAGCTATCTCAAGGACAAGTATCACCGCCTCAAGGCGCGCCGCGGCGCCTTGCGCGCAGCGCTCGCCATCGCTCACAAAATCCTCGTCTCCGCCTATCACATGCTCGCCAAAAACCTGCCCTATCGCGATCTCGGCGAAGCCTATCTCGACCAGATCAGCCAGACCCGAACCGTCGCCAACCTCAAACGGCGTCTCGAGCGCCTCGGCTACAACGTCACCCTCGAACCAAAGGCCGTGCCCGCATGACCCCATATCCACGCTGAAGCCATTTTCGTGGCAGTTACCAGCAAGTCGTCAAAGCGGTCCAGATAGCTGAAATGATTGGCGCCACGGCGATTTTGCACTTCTGTAACGCGACAAACTCGTAGCCTGTTTTCCTCGACGCAGCGGCCCTACCCTGGAAAACCGGCTGCAATTTTGCAGCTCCGATGGGCGGCGTGACGGAGTTTCAAAAGGATCAGAGGTCGGCGAGCACCGTCAAGGTTCGGTCGCGCGCCTCCGTGTCTCCCTCCGCATGGATCGGCTGGATGCAGACTTGATTGGCGCCTGCTTCCAGATGCGCCCTCAAGCCCTGCGCAATCGTCGCTGCATCGCCCCAAAGCACCATCGCATCGATGAACCGGTCCGAGCCGCCGTCGGCGAGATCGGCTTCGCTAAACCCGATACGCAGCCAGTTGTTGCGGTAGTTGGTCAAGGCCAGATAGCGATGCAGCTCTCGCCGCGCGAGGCCGCGAGCTGCTGTCGCGTCCGTCTGAAGGTAAACCTTCTGCTCGACCGCGAGCAGCTTATACGGCCCCAAAGCCACTCTCGCTTCGCGGGTATGTTCAGGCGTCACGTTGTAGGGGACGGCGCCTGCCGTGCGCTCTGCGGCGAGTTTCAGCATCAACGGCCCCAGCGCCGCGATCACGACGGGCCACTGCGCCGCGTTCGACGGATCCTCATAGAGGCTATCGAGATAGCGGCGCATGGTCGGCACGGGCTTCTCGTAAACGTGACCACGCAGCTTTTCGACCATGGGCGCATGGCTGACGCCGAGGCCAAGGATGAAGCGGTCGTCGTAGAGACTGGTCAATGTCCTGAGGCCACGCCTGGCGGTGAAGGGGTCGCGAGCGTAGATGTTCGCGATCGAGCTGCCGATGACGAGGCGGCTCGTGTTCGCCAGCATGAAGCTGGCGATGGAGAGGGATTCGTATCCGACCGCTTCCGGGTACCAGAGTGTCGAGTAGCCGAGGTCCTCAACCGTTCGGAGCAGGTGCCTGATCCCGTCTCCATCCAAACGGTCGACCGGATACCAGACGCCTAGTTTTCCCACCTGCCTCATCAGTCGAACTCCCGAATGCGCCGCGTCAGCACGCGACAGGACGCATGCTGGTCATGGTACTGTCGGTCACATCCGCGTCAAACTCGTGGCCGAACCGCTCCATCGGGCTCGGCGTCGCGTCCGCGCTCGGCGGCGATCCGAATGAGCTTCCGGCTGCGCCAAGGGCCCAGAGATCGGCGCCTCGAAGCCGCTCGACATCCCATCTCGACTGGTTTGCATTGCCCACAGAGATACCACATCATTCGCCGTCCGGTTCCGGCGTCGACATGGACGCATTCGAAATGGCGTCAGAGTGATTGCGATGGACGATTCGAGCGATCGGGTCCTTTGTGTTTGGCTCGAGCGGGCCCCGCTCGCAGAGTTAATCGACGCCGCAGGCCGTCTGCGCGATGACGGGCATGGCCGCCACATCTCCTATTCGCGCAAGGTCTTTATTCCGCTGACCCATCTTTGCCGGGATGTCTGCCACTACTGCACCTTCGCCCAGCCGCCGCGCGCGGGACGGCGTGCCTATCTCTCCCCCGATGAGGTGCTCGCCATCGCCCGCGCCGGGGCGGACGCCGGCTGCACGGAGGCGCTTTTCACGCTCGGCGATAAGCCGGAGCTGCGCTACAGCGCCGCCCGTGACGCACTAAACGCGCTCGGACACGAAGCCACCATCGATTATCTCCAGGCGATGTGCGCGCTTGTGTTGCGCGAGACCGGACTGCTGCCGCACGCCAATCCCGGGCTGATGAGCCGGTCCGAGATGGCCGGCCTGCGCACAGTATCGGCCAGCCAGGGCGTCATGCTGGAATCGCTCAGCGCCCGCTTATGCGAACCGGGCGGCGTTCATTATGGCTCGCCCGATAAGCGGCCCGAGGCGCGTCTCGAGACGGTGCGGCTGGCGGGCGAGCTCAGCGTGCCGTTCACGACCGGCATTCTGATTGGCATCGGCGAGACACGGGCCGAACGCCTGGAGGCGCTGTTCGCCATCCGCGATCTGCACCGCCGTTTCGGGCATGTTCAGGAGGTCATCGTCCAGAACTTCCGCGCCAAGCCGGGCACCAAGCTCGCCGGCGCCGCGGAGCCCGATCTCGACGACCTGCTTTGGAGCATTGCCGCCGCCCGCCTGATCCTGGGCCCGACGATGAATGTCCAGGCGCCCCCCAACCTGTCGCCGGGCGTCTATCCGCGGCTGATTGCGGTAGGGATCAATGACTGGGGCGGCGTCTCTCCCGTCACGCCGGATCACGTCAATCCGGAGGCGCCGTGGCCGGCGATCACGGAGCTTGCGGAGCGCACCGCCGCCGCCGGCAAGCTCCTGGCGCCTCGGCTGCCCATCTATCCGTCCTACGCACGCGACCTCGCGACCTGGTCGTCGGCGGAGATCGCCACGCAGGTGCGCCGTTTGAGCGACGCCGAAGGCTTGGCGCGCGAGGACGATTGGGCGCCCGGCGCGACGACGACTGCGCAGGCGCCGGCGATCCACGCACGCTCGGTTGATCCAGCGATCGAGGATATCATCGAACGCGCTCAAGCAGGCAGCGGCCTGGATGCGCCGGAGATCGTGCGTCTGTTCGCGGCGCGCGACGCCGACTGCCAGCGGGTCATTAAGGCGGCCGATGACCTGCGTCGGGAAACGAGCGGCGACACCGTCCGCTACGTCGTCAACCGCAACATCAACTATACCAATATCTGCTCCTATCGTTGCCATTTCTGCGCCTTTTCCAAGGGTAAGACGCATGAGGCGCTGCGCGGCGCGCCCTACGACCTCGCCCTTGAGGAAATCGTGCGCAGGGCGACCGAGGCCTGGGAGCGAGGCGCGACCGAAGTCTGCCTTCAGGGCGGCATCCATCCGGACTACACCGGCGAGACCTATCTCGGCATCTGCCGCGCCATCAAGGCGGCGGTCCCGGATATGCACATTCACGCCTTCTCGCCATTGGAGGTCACACAAGGCGCGAAGACGCTTGGCATGCCAATCCGGTCGTTCCTGGCGCAGCTCAAGGCCGCCGGCTTAAGCACCTTGCCCGGCACCGCCGCCGAGATCCTGGACGACGAGGTGCGCGCCGTCATCTGCCCGGACAAGGTGAACACGGCAGAGTGGCTCGAAGTCGCGAGAGCCGCGCATGGTCTCGGCCTGCGTACGACGTCGACGATCATGTATGGGCATGTCGAGCAACCGCCGTCGTGGGCGAGGCATCTCACGGTCTTACGGGATTTGCAGATCGAGACGGGCGGCTTCACCGAATTCGTGCCATTGCCCTTCGTGCACATGGAAGCGCCGATGTATCTCAAGGGCGCCGCTCGGCGCGGGCCGACCTTCCGGGAAGCCGTATTGATGCACGCGGTGGCGCGGCTGGCGCTGCATCCCCACATCACGAACATCCAGACGTCCTGGGTCAAGATGGGACCGCAGGGGGCGGCGGCGTGCCTCAAAGCCGGCGCCAATGATCTCGGCGGCACGCTGATGAACGAGAGCATCTCCCGAGCGGCCGGCTCCGAGCACGGTCAGGAATTTCCGCCCGAGGCGATGGAGGACCTCATCCGGTCGCTCGGGCGGGCGCCGGAACAGCGGAGCACGCTGTACGGCCCGGTCCACGCCGAGCGACGTGCGGCGTCGCTGAACGCCGCCGCTCTGGCTCCGGTTGTCCTGACGCCAGCCCGGAAACTCGTCGCGGCGGAATAGGGCCGACCGAGACTCCCAAAGCGCCTGCTCGTCTGGGAGAACGAGGGGCGGGCGCTGCTTTCGAGCCCGTTTCAAGCGATTTCAGCGGGTTGCGGCGCCTTTTCCGAGCCAGTGTAACCGCCAGGACGGGCTGGATCGGGGCCCGAGAGTTGGACGTCAACACCGTCATCGCCAGGAGCCCGCAGGGCGACGTGGCGATCCAGGAGACCGCAGGGCGGCCCTACGCTCCTCTGGATCGCCACGCTTCGCTCGCGATGACGGAGTGTAATCTCTCAACTCCGTGTCCCGGCTTGGGAGGCAACCAGCGCCTGTGGCGCGCCATTATGGATGAAAATGATCCCTGCGGGATCATTTTCATAGCAGTTACGAGTCAATGTGACTGCCAGGGCGGGTGACCAGCGGCGTTGTCATGGCGCCTTCCTCGTCCTGACCCCGGGCTTGACCTGGGGATCAGGATGAGGCGCATAGGGGTGGCTCGGGAATTTTCAATTTCCTTCACTTTCCTGCCAAAGGCTTCAATTTCTTCCGAAAAGCCTTCCAAAAATTTCAATCCATTTCCAAAAGTTGCAAAAAATTTCCGCGAATTGGGACTTATCAATGGGTTACGGGAGAGTGAAGGGAAAAAAGTAACTCCCAAGCCCGAGTGAGTCCGAAATGCCACAGGGTTTGTGAATTTGGTTTTTGGCGCCGAATTCATGAAGACATAATGGGGCGAGTTTGACTCAAGGGTGGGATGACCCTTCCTGCGGAAGTCGAGGAGCTTATCGCTTCGCTGAATCGCCAAGTTTTGGCGCTTCAGGCGGAGGTTGTCGAACTTCGTCGTCGATTGGGTCTGGACAGTTCGACGAGTTCGAAACCGCCATCGAGCGACGGGTTGAAGAAGAAGCCGCGGGTGGCGGGCAGCCTGCGCGGCCGCTCTGGCAAGCCGAGCGGGGGCCAGAAGGGCCATCAGGGCGGCACGTTGCGTCAGGTCGCCGATCCCGACGCCGTGGTTCGGCACGAGGCCTGCGCGTGCGGCCATTGCGGTTCGTCTCTGGATCCGATGGCGGCGATTGGGGTCGAGAAACGCCAGGTGTTCGATCTTCCCGAGCGTGCGTTGTTGGTCACGGAACATCAGGCTTCGATCTATCATTGCGCGCAATGCCGGGGCGTGACGAAGGCCGAGTTTCCCGATGGCGTGGTCTCGCCGACCCAATATGGCGAGCGTATCAAGGCGGCGGCGATTTATCTCAACATCCATCAACTCATCCCCGAGGATCGGGTCGCGCAGGCGCTGAACGATCTGTTCGGCGCGCCGTTGATCTGTCCGGCCAGCGTCGTCGCCTGGGTGGGCAAGAAGGCGGGCGAACTGGGCGAAGTCTACAAGGCCATCGGCGAACGCGTGGCCGAGGCCAAGGTTCGCTGCCTCGATGAGACGGGCTATCGGATCGCCGGCAAGCTGCACTGGCTGCACACGACGTCGAGTTTGGCCTTCACTTTCTATCGCGCGGGCGAAAAGCGCGGCGACATCCCCACGGATTTGCGGGACGGCGTCGTCGTGCATGACCACTTCTTGCCCTATCGCGGGATGGACACGGTCGAGCACGCCTTCTGCAACGCGCATATCCTGCGCGAACTCCAAGCTCTCATAGAGTTTGAGAAGGAGCCCTGGGCCGAACTCATGCGCGCGGTCCTCCTCGACGCCAACGCCGCCGTCAATGGGGCGCGCGAGGCGGGCGCCTCGGCGCTCCCGCCCGAGACGATCGCGGCGTTCGTCGAGCGCTATTGGGCCGCGGTTCGGCTCGGCCTCGCCTTTCATCGTCAATTGCCCAAGCTGGAGACGAAATCTCCCGGGCGCGGACGCCCCAAACAACGCCCAGGACAAAATCTGCTCGAAAGGCTGAAGACCTTCAAGACCGAAACGCTCCGGTTCATGAGCAATTTCGACGTGCCCTTCACCAACAATCTGGCCGAGCAGGACCTGCGAATGATGAAGGTCAAAATGAAAATCTCGGGGTGTTTCCGAACCCTCGACGGCGCCAAAATCTTCGCCAGCCTCAGATCCGTCGTCTCGACAGCCCGAAAACAGGGCGCCAACATCCTCCAAACCCTCGCCGCCTCGCCAAATCAAATCATGCACGCCTTGATCGCGTCAGGGTAAAGGGCTTGGGAGTTACGGAAAAAAGTAATTGCCAAGGAAGGGGGCGCCCATGAGTTGTCATCGCGAGGAGCCCGAAGGGCGACGCGGCGATCCAGGGGAACGAGGGGCGCCCGACGTTCCCCTGGATCGCCACGCCGCTTCGCGGCTCGCGATGACGGCGGGCCCGGCGACCGCCGGAAGCCGCGCCGAGGCAGGCGTCAGGGCCCCGCGCGGCGGCGCCCGCGGGAGAGCCTCTGGCGGCATCGGGCGCAAGGGCGTCGGACACTCCAGAACTCCTACGATCTTCCGTTGATCTTTATAAGACTAGCACGTATAGGGAACAAAGTCAAACAAATGTCTGAAACTCAGAACTAATCCGGCGCGTCCACCAACTCGGCAGTTCGGATGGCGCCGAGAAGCAAAGGCGAAAGGCTGCATTGTTTCCCTCCTCACGATGATGGCGGCGGCGCGGAAGCCAGCGCGGCCACAATTTTCGGCGCAGTTATGAGCCAGTCGCCGACCCCGTCATTTACATCTCATGTGTGTTTTGTGTTCGTATGTCTACGCTCGTTACATGCGGTCGAGCAAAGCGAGCGCTCCCGACGCCACCCCTTCCAGCAGCTCCCGCTCGGGACGGACTCGCGCGAGGACGCGTATCCCCATCAGGACGCCGAGGAGGTGCTGGGCAAGGATCGACGCCTCGACCGACTTCGTAATCGCGCCATCAGCCTGCCCAGCCTCGATACGATCACGAAAAAATTGCTCGATCCGCGTGAGGACGGCGGCTACGATGCGTTTGAAGTCCGGGTCATTGGGCGCAATGTCCAGCGCCGAATTCACGAGCATGCAGCCCTTGTGCTCGTGATCATCCAGTGACCGCCGGACAATCTCGGAAAAAAAGGCGCCGATCGCATCGCGCCCCGGCAGCGCCTCCAAGCGGCGGATACGGTCGACGACGCTATCCTCGACATAATGATCGAGCGCCCGCTCGTAGAGGGCCCGCTTGTCGCCGAACGCATTGTAGAGACTGGCGCCTGTAATCCCGGTTTTCTCAATGAGATTTCGGACGGATGTCGCTTCGTAGCCGCGCGCCCAAAAGCACTGCATGGCGGCGTCAAGCACCACGTCCTCATCAAATTCCCGCGGCCTTGCCATCCATTCGTCCACCCTCCGGCCGAAGCGCCGTCTTGCCATCGTCGCGACCGGCAGGCATTTTAGAACGGTCGAACCAAAACGCAAGCGCGTCGAGCCCACGAGGAGAAGCCCCCATGATTCGGTTCTATTTCCACCCGACGCCAAACCCGGCAAAGGTTGCGCTCTTTCTCGAGGAGGCAGGTCTCGCCTACGAGACCGTCCCGGTCGACACCAGCAAAGGCGAGCAACATCAACCTTCCTTCCGGGCTATAAATCCCAATGGCAAAGTGCCGGCGATCGTCGACACCGACGGCCCCGGCGGCCAAGAGGTCCGCGTCTTCGATTCCACCGCGATCCTGATCTATCTCGCTGAGAAAGCCGGCAAGTTCCTCGGCAAACCGGATGATCGCCCCGAGCTGCTGTCGTGGCTGCTTTTCCTCGCCTCGGGTCTCGGCCCATTCTCGGGCCAGGCGGTCCATTTCCAATTCGCCGCGCCCGAAGGGCTCGCCTATGCGGTGAACCGCTACCGCCGCGAGGCGGAACGGCACTATCAGGTGCTCAACGACCACCTCGCAGGCTGCGACTTCATCGTCGGCGACGACTATACAATCGCCGATATGTCGGCATGGGGCTGGCTCGATCGGGCTTCGCGCGTTCGTAAGGGCGCAGATGACCCGCTCGGACCCTTCCCCCATCTTAAGCGCCTCTTTCAGACGGTTGACGCGCGGCCAGCGGCCGCCCGCGCGCGCGAGGTTGGCAAGCACCACGACTTCAAGAAGGTCAGTGACGAGGAAGCGAAACGCGCGCTGTTCCCGTCGAACTATCCGCCAGCGGCGTGATCGTCCGTCGCCTGCAAGGATTCATGGAGATTGAAGATGAGTGATGCGCCTTCGTATACACCGCCAAAAATCTGGACCTGGGACAAGCCCAACGGCGGTCAATTCGCCAACATCAACCGCCCAATCGCGGGCCCCACGCACGAACAAGAGCTGCCGGTCGGCAAGCATCCACTCCAGCTCTATTCGCTTGGAACCCCTAACGGCCAAAAGATTACGATCATGCTGGAGGAGCTTCTCGCGCTCGGTCAAAAAGGCGCGGAGTACGACGCGTGGCTGATCAACATCGGCAAAGGCGATCAATTTGGCAGCGGCTTTGTCGCCGTGAACCCCAATTCCAAGATCCCGGCCCTCGTCGACCGTAGCGGTCCAAAGCCCATCCGCGTCTTCGAGTCCGGCTCGATCTTGCTATATCTGGTGCAGAAGTTCGGCGCCTTCCTTCCCGAAGATCCAGCTCTCCGCACGGAGACGCTGAATTGGCTGTTCTGGCAGATGGGTAGCGCACCCTATCTCGGAGGCGGCTTTGGCCATTTCTACGCCTATGCGCCGACCAAGATCGAATATGCGATCGACCGCTTCGCAATGGAGGTCAAGCGCCAGCTCGACGTGTTGGACCGACGCCTCGCCGAGAGCGAATACCTCGCCGGCGCCGAGTACACGATCGCGGACATCGCAGTGTTCCCCTGGTACGGCGGGCTTGCCAAGGGCTGGGCGTATGGCGCGGGTGAGTTCCTAAGCGTGCAGGATTATCGCAACGTGCAGCGCTGGGCCGACGCCATTCTGGCGCGACCGGCGGTCACGCGCGGCCGCATGGTCAACCGAACGAGCGGCGATCCGTCCGAACAGCTCCACGAACGACACGACGCCAGCGACTTCGAGACCAGGACGCAGGACAAACTGGCGCCGGCGAGTTAGCTCCTCTCAGGCGGCGCGCCTCACGATCCATTCCCGGGCCGGATGGACGAGGACGCGCTGCCGAGCGCGACGGCGAGGTACTCCGCAAAAACGCGAACCTTCGTCGAAGGGCGCGGTCCTGCCGGAAATACGGCATGCACTTGCACCGGCTCCAGCGCATAGTCCGTCAGCAACGCCACCAAGGCGCCTGAGCGCAGCTCGGCGCCGCACATCGCTTCGGAGGCCTGAGCGACGCCCAGGCCCGCGATCGCGGACGCGTAGAGCCCTGGGCCAGAGTCGGTATGAATCCGGCCCGTCACATCCACCGAGATCACGGTATCGCGGCGCCTGAACACCCAGCTTTCCCGACCAAAGCCGCTCGGCCCCAAGATGCAGTCGTGACCCGCCAGGTCCGCGGGACTTTTGGGCGCGCCGCGCGCCCCAAGATAGGTTGGCGCGGCGACGACATGCCGCTTCAAGGTCGCAAGCGTCCGGGCGCCGAACGCGGAGTCGGAAAGCTTGCCCAGTCGGATCGCGACATCTACGCCGTCGGCGACCAGGTCTTGATAGAGATCCGAAACGCGCAGCTCCATGCGCAGCATGGGATAGCGAGCGAGAAACTCGGGAAGGCGCGGAATGACTTCGCGCGTGCCAAAGACCACCGGCAAAGCGAGGCGGATTGTGCCGCGCAGCGAATCGACGCCGCGTGCTGCGTACTCCGCGTTATCCAATTCCGCAAGGATGTCGCGCGCTCGTTCGAGGAGCTGCGCCCCCGCGCCCGTGAGGGTAAGCCGCCGAGTTGTCCGCAGCAGGAGCTTGACGCCTAGCCTCGCCTCAAGCTCGCCAATGATCCGCGAGACCGAAGGCTGAGAGAGATTCATGTCACGGGCCGCTCGAGTGAAACTTCCCGTTTCGCCCACTCGCGCAAACACCGCCAGTTCCTGGAGCCGATTATTCATCTGAAATTCAAATGGGTCTTGTTTGCGGGGCGCCTATACCCCAAGGCCGCCAAATAGGCGATAGTTCGCACACCTTATCACTCAGGGAGTTCCGCAATGACCCTCCAGGACCGCCTCGATGCGTTCAAAGCCGATTTCGAGAATGGCAAGCTGAGCATGAAGCCGACGCCGCAGGTGCTCGACGTGATGCACCGTGCGACGGCGGAACTTGTCTCGTCTGGCCAAGCGCTCAACGCAAAGAAAGCGGGCGACAAAGCGCCTGAGTTTACCCTCAAGGATCCCGAAGGAATCCCGGTCTCGTCGGCCGCTCTTCTCGAGAAGGGGCCGCTGGTGATTTCGTTCTACCGCGGGGTCTGGTGCCCGTACTGCAACATGGATCTCCAGGCGCTTCAGGCTGCTGTGCCAGACATCGAGGCGCGCGGTGCGAAACTCGTCGCCATCTCGCCCCAGACCGCGCCCAACAGCCGGAAATCACAGCGCGACAACAAGCTCACGTTCCCGATTCTGAGCGACGACAAGAGCCGAGTCGCGGCCGCCTTCGGCCTGCGCTTCTCGCTGCCCGACTACCTCGTCGAGCTCTACAAGGGCTTTAAGAACGACCTGCCCGCCATCAACGACGACCCGGCTTGGGTGTTGCCGATGCCTGCTCGCTTCGTCATCGGTTCGGGCGGAATCATCGCTTATGCCGAGGTCAATCCCGACTACACCCAGCGTCCTGACCCGTCCGAACTCCTGCCGGTGCTCGACCGCCTCAGGGCGAAGGCGACGGCCTGATCGAGACCTGCGCGGCAATCGCGGGTCCATCGCCAGCGCGGCGCGCGGCTTGGGCCGGGCTGCCGCTCGCGAATGACGCTAAAAGCGCGATGAAATAGGGTCGCGTCAGCGAACCCTCACCCTGCCGCCATAGCCCGTCGAGAGACGGGCGTCCTTTCGGATGCCCTACGGCGGCTTCCCTCTCCCGGAGGGCTAGCGTGCGCACACATTCGATTCGCGGACGAGTCAAACACATTTTTTGCAAACATCGCTTGATCGTTGAGAATCATGTGTGATTCTGTATCGGCCGGCCCTTTGTTTGGAGAGGATCGGCGATGACAGACGTGAACATTGGCTTCTTCGGCGACGTGCGCCTTGAAAAAAGGGGCGCCTGGCGGTGGAGCGCATGTGCGCGCGCATTAGCGCGGGCTTTCGCCAACTGTGCGACAGCCGGGCGGAGAAGGTTGGTCTGACGCGGTTTTTCCGCAATCCGAGAGTGACGGTGGAAGAAATTCTGCGCGGCGCGGCGGAGCGGACGGGAACCGCCGCGGCGGGACGGCACGTCCTGTTGATCCAGGATACGAGCGAAATCAACTATGAAGCCAAAGCCAAGCGCAAGCGTGGCCTTGGCCGCGTCGGCAACGGCAAGGACGTCGGCCTGTTCGTCCATCCGGCGCTGGCGGTCGACGCCGCCGACGGCGGCGTCCTGGGGCTCGCGGGGGCGACGATCTGGCGGCGAACGCGGATCAAGGAGGACGACTACCAGAGCCTGCCGATCGAGGAGAAGGAGAGCAACAAGTGGCTCGCCACGCCCCTGGCGGCGAAGCGGTTCCTGAACTCGGCGACGATGATCACCGAGATCTCCGATCGGGAGGCCGACATCTACGAGCATTTCGCCCGCGTGCCCGATGGGCGAACGCATGTCCTGGTTCGCGCCGTGCGCGATCGGGCGCTCATCGAGGCGGGCGAGCGGCTGCTGTCGAAGATCGCCGCCGCGCCGGAAGCGGGCCGTCTGAGCTTCGATCTGCCCGGCCGGCCCGGACGGACGGCCCGGAAGGTCACGCTGGCGGTGCGTTTCTGTCCGGTCGTCCTGCGTCGTCCCGAGCGCGGCGCCGACCGGCGGGATCCGCCCGGCGTCGCGCTCAATCTCGTCGAGGCGCGCGAAATCGACCCGCCGCCCTCCGAGGAGCCGATCGTCTGGCGCCTGTTGACGACGCATGGCGTGAGCACGCTTGCCCAAGCGGCGTGGATTATCGAGCTCTATCGCTATCGCTGGATCATCGAGCAGCTCTTCCGCACCCTCAAGTCGCAGGGCTTCGACCTCGAAGACAGCCTCTTGCGCGACGGCGACGCGCTCGAACGCCTGGCGGCGACCGCGCTGATCGCCGCCGCGAGCGTCATGCAACTGGTCCAGGGACGGGACGAGGCGGGCGCGGCTTTCCCGGCCGCGCGCGTCTTCGAACCCGACGAAATCGCCGTTCTGGAGGCGCTGGCCGGCAAATTCGAAGGCAAGACCCAGAAGCAGAAGAACCCGCACCCCAGACGCAGCCTGGCTTGGGCGGCCTGGTGCATCGCCCGCCTCGGCGGCTGGACCGGCTACGCCAAAGAGCGTTCGCCAGGCCCTATCACCTTCGTCCACGGCCTGCGCCGCTTCCACGCCATCGCAGAAAGCTTCAATCTCGCCGCCGCCACCTCGCCTGCCCCACTTGACAGCTGAGCAAATCAAATGTGTGCGCACGCTAGCCCGGTGGGAGAGGGCGTGCCCTTCCCCCTCAGGGGGAAGGTGGCGCGAAGCGCCGGATGAGGGCCTGCG
The DNA here is from genome assembly GCA_963822215.1 of uncultured Alphaproteobacteria bacterium. Classification (GTDB taxonomy): domain Bacteria; phylum Pseudomonadota; class Alphaproteobacteria; order Rhizobiales; family Beijerinckiaceae; genus Roseiarcus. The sequence goes on along the minus strand of CAWGGX010000008.1, from coordinate 288,432 downwards.
GCGCGATTCGACCAGAATTCATTTCACTCTAGCGGCGGCGCCCGACAGCTTAGAGCGGTTCCCTGCTACGCGACTCCATATCCGCAGTGTAGGAAGAAATTCTCGCGTTCCTTGCGCGTCAGCGTTGCGCAGCATGCGACGATGGCGACGTCCAAGTCGGATTTGGTCCGCGCCTGCACCTTGCGCAGATAGGCCTTGAGCTTCGAGAAGAAATTCTCGATCGGGTTGAAATCCGGCGAATAAGGCGGAGTGAAGAGAATCGAAGCGCCGGCTGCGCGGACTGCCGTCGCCACAGCCGGTTGCTTGTGGGCACGGAGATTATCCATCAGCAGGACATCGCCGGGCCGCAGGCACGGCACAACTATCTGCTCAATATAGGCCAGGAACGATGGACCGTCGATCGGCCCGTCGAAGACGACCGGGGCGACGATTTCGTCCAGGCTCAGGCCAGCCACGAAAGTCGTGGTCTTCCAATGGCCGTGCGGCACGGAGGCGACCAGTCGCTCGCCGCCGGGAGCGCGTCCATAAAGCCGCGTCATGTTGGTCTTCGCCGCCGTCTCGTCGAAGAATATGAAGCGCGTGGAATCCATGAAGCGTTGGGCGATGCGGCGGAAGAACCCGCGCTTCAGGGCGACGTCCGTCCGCGTCTGCTCGTCGGCGATCAGGCTTCCTGAGAAACTACGCCGGCGCCGGCATCTCGTGCAGCGTGTAGCCGAGAGACTTTGCGCGTCGTCGGAGGTTGGCGAGAACGCGGGCGCGATATCGATCCTCGTAGGACGACGCGCCGGGGTCGGCGTAGTCCATCCCATGTCGGAGGGCGTTGTAGAACAGGGTGGCGATCTTGCGTGCGGTTGCAGTCACCGCTTTGGCTTTGCCGACACGTGCGGAGAGCCTTCGATAGAAGGCGCCCAACGCCGTCTGCGTGCGACCGACAGTCACTGCAGCCAGCCTCAGCAGAGCCGCGGCTCTGCTGCCGGATCGCCGCGTTCGCGTCGAAAGCACCTTGCCCCCCGAGATCTTGTTGGCCGGCGCCAGGCATAGCCAGGATGTGAAGTGCTTGGCGTTTGGCCAAGCGGAGAGGTCGGTCCCGCACTCGCCGATCAGTTTCAGCGCCAGCGAAGGACCGAGGCCATGAATTTGCGTCAAGTCGACGCCAAGGACCGCATGCAATGCCGCCCGCGCATCGAAGGTCGGCGCATTGGCCGTCTTGTCTCGATGGCGAACCGGCGGCAGCCGCCCCGCTGGTTTGGCTGCGGCGTCTCGAAGACGCCGCAAGACCGCCTCGATCCGCAAATCGCACTCCACCACCTTGGCGTGGTAGGCGTCGTGAAGCTCAAGCGCCTGTCCGAGAGCAAAGACATGCTCCTCACGCCAGTTTCCGGCCAGCGCGGCAGCGATCTCCGCCTCCGAGGCATGGCATCGCCGATCCCGATGAGTGGCCAGAACGGCGGGATCTCGTTCACCTGCAACCACCGCGCGGATGATCCGCATCCCGGTCTCGCCGGTGATGTCGGTCACCACGTGATGGAGTTGAACGTTCATCTGCATCAACGCCTTCTGCATATGCTGGATGTGCGAGGCGCTGTAGTCCAGCAGGCGCTCACGTTGGCGCAGATAGGCGCGCAATGCGGCCAACTCGCCCTTCGGTCTGAAGCTGGCGCGCAGCAGCCCATATTCGTGCAGCCGTCTCAGCCATTGGGCGTCGCTGACGTCGCTCTTGCGTCCCGGCACGTGCTTGGCGTCGCGGGCGTTGACCAGCACCACCTCGAATCCGCGCTGTTCGAGCAGTTCGTAGGCAGGTATCCAATAGACGCCGGTGGACTCCATCGCGACCGTTCGAACGCCGCAGCGCTCGAACCAATCGGCCAACTGTTGCAAATCGCCGGTGCAGGTCCCGAAGGCGCGCACTGGCTCAGGGTCCCGGTCCGGCGGAACGGCCGCGACATGCATCCTTGAGCCGATATCGATCGCTGCGGCATCAGGATGGGTGGGGGTGAAGTCTCGTTCGGCGCGGCGCCGCTTCGATTTGGTCATGATGTGATGCTCCTCTCACTCAAGTGGAGAGGCTGAGCCGCGCAAGGAGATCAACTTCCTGACCGGGATCGCCGCGATGGCGTCACCACTCTCAAGTGCGCAACAGCTCATGGACCACGTTTTTTGACGGGGTTACCACCACCAGAAGACTATCGGCCGCTCCTCCCCAACGGTCAGGATATCAGCTCCGTTTCTGCCGCCACAGGACGGCCGCGGCCGGCGACGGGTTTTTTTGAATCTCAGATCGAGGCGCGCCAACGTCCTGTCGACGGTGGATTTGCCGACCTTCGGTCCGCCACGCGCGACGATCTCGTCGGCGATCTGCGCCAGCGTCAAATCCGGCGTTTCATCGACGATGGCGCGGACCATGTCGTAGCATTTGACGAGAGCCGGCTTCCTCGATCCGCCGACCTTTTGCGGGTCGATAGCGTCCGTCTCGACGAACTGTCGGACGATCTTTATCACCGCCGAATGGGAGACCGCGAAACGCTCCCCCGCCGCACGGCATGTCATGCCCTCAATCAGGACGGCATGGACGAATCTTTCGCGAAGATCGTTCGACAGCGGTTTCATTTCGTCCCCCGTGCGTAGGGGAATCTTGCTGTAGAATCATGAATCTATGCAAGTGGGAATTGATCTAGCTACTCGCTCGTCGCCGGAAGGCGGCGGGCGATGCCCGAGTCTTCGAGGAAGGCGAGCGTCCGAGTGCGCGCGGGCGGCGACATCTTCAGGAACGCAACGAGATCGACAGGATTGTCGATATCCATCCCGATCCCGGGTTGGCGGACGACGAGCGGGTCGATCCCACGGGCTCGCGCCGCATCAAGATGCGGATAGAAGCTATCGTCGCCGAAGCGCAGCGGAACGACATCGGGCGGCGAACAGAGGATCGTGTTGGATCCGAGATCGTCATGCGCCGGCGCGATGGTGAAGGCGGGGGCGGACCGATGCGCCGCCAGGAGCGTCGTGATCTCGGCTGCCGATACGCGCGGAATGTCGCCCGGCATCGTCATCATGCCTGCTTGGCCCTCGCGGGCAAGCAGGCGCGCAGCGGCCGTGACGGCGCCGGTATGGCCTTCCCGCGCGCCTTCCGTGACGATCCGCGCGCCGTAACGGCCAGCGAGCGACGCCGCGACCGGATCGACCGTGACGACGAGAAGGCCGGCAAGGCGTGGGACCGCGCTCAAGGCGTCGAGGACATCCTCCAGCATGATCGTTGCGAGCGCACGACGTTCCTCGGGACTCAGGCATGACGAGAGCCGTTGCTTGGCGCCCTTGAGTTCCTTGACCGGCACGACGGCTGAGATGCCGCTCACGCGACGAGGTCTCGGCCGCGTTTCGACAAGGCAAGCGCGTCCGCCGCCTCGAGGACGACGCGAGCCAGTTGCTCGCGCTCAGCGAGAGTTGTCATGAGCGTGGAGGCGAGCGTCACCTTCGGCGCAACTTGAGCCGCTTCCTCCGCGTCTCCGACGTCCATCACATAGCCATCGAGCAGATCGCCGTAGCGTTCCGCCACCGCAGCGGCGCTCGGCGTCATTCCCAGCTCCCCCATCATTTTGGCTGTCGGACCTTTGACCGCGCGGCCGCCGATGATCGGGGAAACCGCGACGATAGGCGCTGCACAGGCGGAAAGAGCCCGACGCATCCCCCGCACGGCCAGGATCGGCTCGACGCTGATGAAAGGGTTGGACGGGCAGACGATCACTGCGCGCAGCCGCTCGTCGCGCAAGGCCGCCAGAAGGTCGGGATGAGGGCGGGCGTCGTCGGCGCCCTCGAATGCGAGCTCCCGCACGACGGGGCGGCATTGGAGGCGCACGAAATAATCCTGGAAGTCGAGCCACCCCTCGTCCGTTCGCAACTTGGTGCGCAACCGATCATTCGTCGCGGGAAGCACGCGGGGACCGACGCCGAGCCGACGGCAGAAGTCGGCGGCGATCGCAGACAGAGGCTCGCCCCGCCGCAGCCGACGGGTGCGCTCGACATGAACCGCGAGGTCGCGATCGCCGAGGCGGAACCAATCCTCGCCGCCGAGCGCCCCGAGCGTTTCCATGAACGCCCACGTCTCGTCTCGCCGGCCCCATCCCAGCTTCGTGTTGTCGAGGCCCGCAAGCGTGTACATCAACGTATCGGCGTCCGGCGAGATATGCAGGCCGAGATGCTCGAAATCATCGCCGACATTTGCCACGACAAGCAGATCGTCCGCCGGCATGATCCGGCTCAGGCCCAGCGCGAGCTTGGCGCCCCCAATGCCGCCGGACAGAGCGACCACAAGATCCCTGCTCATCGAAACAGATCCTCATTCGGCGGACGAACCATGCTGGCCGCCGTCGATTCGGGAGCGGACCAGCTCAAGCCCCGGACCACGACCACCGGCAGCGCCTCATTCGCCTGGCCCATCACGAGCGACGCCGCGGCAGCGATCTCATCCGCGAAACCGACAACGCTGACCTCGAGCCTTCGGCCAAAGAGGTCGGGCCGCCCGCGCAGATCGATCAGCGCGGGCAGCCCGGCGACGCCGATCGCGACGCCGGCGGTTCCCTGGCGCCAGGGACGCCCAAAACTGTCGTTGATGACGACGGCGAGATCCACCCCGGTCGCCGCCTTCAGCCCTCGGCGCAGCGTCTCCGCGCTCCGATCGGGATTCTCCGGCAACAGAAGCACGCGGTGAGCGCCATCCACAGGCGCCACGTTCGACTGGTCCACCCCGGCGTTGGCCATGATGAAGCCGAGCCTGTGCTCAACGATCAGCACGCCGCGGCGCGCTCGCACCACGCGAACCGACTCCGATAGAATGACCTGCACAAGCCGCGGGTCCTTGTCGACCTCCGCCGCGAGCGCGACCGCTTGCTCGGAGGGTTCAATCGTCGCCAGGTCGACGAGGCGACCCTCCGCCTTCGAGACAATCTTTTGCGCGACGACAAGCACATCGCCAGCGCGCGGCGTGACGTCGTTCCGCCTGAAGGCCGAGGCAATGAGTTCGGCCAGGTCATCGCCCGCCCTGATCAGAGGCAGGCCCTGCAAGGGAACGACCTCCATGGAGGTCATGCGCCCTTGGGCCCTTCGTCCGGCGCGCCGAAGCGGCGACGGAGGCGAGGCAGAACCTGCTCGGCGTACAGCCGGATGAACCGCTCCTGATCCGGACCCGGCGCATGAAAGACCAAATGGTCGAGGCCGAGATCGACGTAATAGCCGATCCGCTCGACATGCTCGTCCGGATCGGTTGAAACGATCCAGCGGCTGGCAGCGCGTTCGGCCGAGAGCCCGGCGGCAAGGCGCTCCATCTCTTCCGGACTGTGGACGGAAACCTTCTCCTCTGGCGTCAAGGCGAGAACCGCCCAGTGGCGGGTATCCTGCAGGGCGCGTTGCCTATCCGTGTCGAAGGAGACCTTGACCTCCATCAGCCGGGTATAATCAGGCGCCCGGGCGCCGGCCTCGCCGCGCCCCTCCAGAACCTTCGGCAACACCGTCTCGGTATAGAACTCCGGCGCCTTGCCGCTCGTGCAGATCAAGCCGTCCCCCATCCGACCGGCGTATTTCGCGATCAACGCGCCGGCCGCGGCGACGTAGATCGGAACGGGCGTCGCGGGCCGGTCGTAAATGGTGGCGTCCAGGGTTTGATAATATTGACCTTGGAACGTCACCTTCTCCTCGGTCCAGAGCTGACGCATCAGGGTCACGGCCTCGCGCAGACGGGCGAACCGTTCCTTGAAATCGGGCCAGGTCATGCCGGTCGAGGGAACCTCGTTCAGCGATTCTCCGGTGCCGACGCCGAGCACGATCCGATCGGGAAACATCACCCCGAGCGTGGCGAACGCTTGCGCCACGACAGCGGGATGATAGCGAAAGGTCGGCGTCATCACGCTCGTGCCGATGATGATCCTCGATGTCCGCGCGCCGAGGGCGCCCAGCCATGCCAGCGAGAAGGGCGCGTGGCCGCCGTGGTGCTTCCATGGCTGGAAATGGTCGCTAATGAAGACCGAGTCAAAGCCCGACTGCTCCGCGACACATGCGAACCTGAGCAATTCCAGCGGCCCAAATTGCTCAGCAGACGCCTTATATCCTAGCTTCAGCACCGTCGGCCCTCCGAGGTCGTGGGGCCTGGCGGCCCGCGGCGGATACATAACGCAGACGAGAGCCTAGGGCGACGGTTCGTTCTTATATAGGATCTCGCCGGGCGGCGAGGATGTGTGGTGGGGAGCATTGCGATGAAACTCGGTGTTGCATTGCCTTTGTCCGATATCGGCGGCGACCCCGCCACGGTTCGGCTGTTCGCCCAGGCGGCCGAGGCGGCCGGTTACGATCATCTGGCGGCCCCGATCACGTTTTAGGGGTCAATGTCGCGAGCCGGCCTGACTGGGGAGCGCGAAACACCTCGGCCGACCTCTTCCACGATCCTTTCGTCCTGTTCGGGTTTCTCAGCGGTTGCACGACGAGAATCGGTTTCTCGACACAAGTCCTCGTCCTGCCCCAGCGACAAACCGTGCTGGTCGCCAAGCAGGCCGCCTGCCTTGACGTGCTGAGCGGCGGCCGGTTTCGGCTGGGGGTCGGGATCGGTTGGAACGAGGTCGAGTTCGTCGGTCTGAACGAGGATTTTCACAATCGGGGACGGCGTTCCGAGGAGCAGGTGCGGGTCATGCAAGCCCTGTGGGCCGAACCGCACGTGACCTTCGAGGGAAAGTGGCACCACATCGATGACGCCGGCATCAATCCCCTGCCGATGAGTCGGCGCGTGCCGATCTGGTTCGGTGGGCATCATGATCTGACGCTCAGGCGCATCGCGAAATGGGGTGACGGATGGATGATGCTGGCCTACCCCCCAGGCGCCGCCGCCGAGGCGGACTTCGCCAAACTGCGCGCCTACGCTGAACAGGAGGGCCGCGATCCCGCCAGCATTGGCGTCGAGGTCTGGGTTTCCACCGGCGCCGGCGACGAGACGACCTGGCGTGAGGAGTTCAAGTCCTGGAAGAACGCGGGCGTCACTCACGTCACGCTCAATAGCGCCTTTCACCGGAACCATCACCAGCGTATCGCGTCGCGGTCATTGCAGGGCCATCTGACCGCCCTCGACCAGTATCGCGACGCGGTCGCCGACCTCTTGTAAGCCAGAATCGCGGCTCAGCCCATGGCCTGGACGGCGCCGGGCTCAATTTCAAAAATGACTCTTATTTGGCCAGGTTGCGCCCAGGGATACTTGTCCTGCCCGAGGTATTTCTTGGCGAGGGAATCGATATGCGCCGCTGCGCCCTCTTCGGTCGCGCGCTCGACCCGCCCCCGGATCTGGATGTAGCGATAGGGATTGTCAGGATCGAGGATCGAAAGCGCCACAGGCGCGCCTTCCTGCATATTGCGCGTCTTCACACGACCTTTCGCTGAATTGATCCGGATCTTTCCGTCCGTGTAGTCGAACCATACGGGCGTCACTTGCGGCGTTCCATCCGGCATAATGGTCGCCAAATTCGCAAACGCTTTTTTCTGCTGGAGTAGATCCAGATATTCCGCGGGTATCGCCGCCATGACTGCCTCCTCATTGTGTTGGTTTCTCGCGTCGCGTTCCACCGCAACGCAGCTATGCCGGTGATCGTGAACCTAATCGTCGCGGTCCGGCATGGCAACGGGACGAATTCAGGCCCTTCCAAAACAAGCGTCTGGACGAGCGGCTTGGCTTTTCACTGGCGGCAGCGCGGCCGCCCTGGACGACCCAGCGTTCGGCGCTATGGTTCCCATAGCGTCGAAGGAGAGCACGATGACTGAAGCGAAACTCGCTCCGAATCTGCCGAACTGGATGGTCGAGCACGCCAACCGCTATCTCGCCAGCGGCGGAACGGACGGGCATACCTACAAGATCAACGTGCCGGGACGCGGCGAGATCACGGCGCCGGCGCTGCTGCTGACCGCCACCGGCCGCAAGTCCGGCGAGAAGTTCATCTTCCCGCTGTTTTACGGAACGGACGGCGACAGCTACTTCGTCGTCGCCTCGAAAGGAGGCGCTCCCGAACACCCCGGATGGTACCGCAATATCCTCGCCAACCCGGACGTCGAGGTGCAAGTCGGGACCAAGAAGTTCAAGGCGCGGGCGAGGACGGCGACGGACGAGGAGCGCGCCCGGCTCTGGGAAAAGGCGCTCGAATTTTGGCCGCCCTACGCCGATTATCAGCTCAAGACCGAGCGCAAGATCCCGTTGGTCGTGCTCGATCCTATCCATTGAGCGAAGGGTGTTTGGCGCTTGCAACGCGGCGCTCATCTCCGGTCCCGGGATGCCGACCTTTCTCGCGACGCTCGGCACATCGTTCATCGGCCAGAGCGTCCAGCAGCTTGCGTCCGACGCAGACGGCTGAGCGTCTGTTCGAAGAGCGCTTCAACTGAAACGTCGAGGCCGTCGCAATAGGTCTCGCGGGCGACGCCGATTCGAAGCGCCGTCGGGGCCGCGCCGTGCGACAAGGCCGGCCGGCCCGCCAGAACCGCGTCGATCTCCCGGATCTTGGCGACGGTGCGAGCGATCGCGCCGACCGTGTCCAGCGTGGGACATAGCGGGGCGACGCCTTCGAGCGGGTAGCGGCCGGGGGTCGGACGAAACGCTGCGACGCCGCAGAGCGCCGCCGGGATTCTCAGAGAACCGTTGGTGTCCGTGCCAAGCGCGACGGGGACGACGCCGAGGGCGACCGCTGCTGCCGCCGGCGATCCGGTCCGGAGGGTAAGGGTTCCGCGCGGGGCCGAAATGCGGATTGTTTCCCGTCCAGCCCATCGAGAGCTCGTGCAGATTGGTCGTTCCGAGGACGACTGCGCCGGCGGCCCGCAAGCGCCTGACGACCTCGGCGTCGCGTTGAGGCCGGAATCCGGCCAGCGCGGCAGAGCCTCTGGAGGCCGGCAGGTCGCGGCAGTGGATGTTGCCCTTGACCGCAATCGAGAGACCGTCGAGCGGTCCCCCGCTGGCGCGGCGCGCCTCCGTTCGAAGCTCGCTCGCCGAGCTCAAAGCGATGAAGGCGTTGAAGCGTCGCAGGCGTTCGGCAAGCGCCAAGCGCTCCTCAACATCGAGCGTCCCGAAACGCTTCGCAGAGCTGCCTAGCGGATTGCCGTCTCCATCATTCTGCCGTGCATCCGCCGGACGGGGCACGTCGATCAGTTCCAGATGACGGCGCCGTCGGCGTCCACGCCGGCTTCGACGAGGGCTTGCGCCTCGCCGTCGGGGCGCGCCGCCGAGGCGAGTCCCTCGATCGCAATAGCCTTGGCGGGAACGCCCGCCGTTCCGGCCACCCGGGTGCGCTTGAGGCGCTGATTGGGCTCCGAGTTGTAGTAGCGCACAATCGCGTCGACGCTCGGGAACTCGACGATAACGATGCGCTTCGGCCGCCAGTCGCCCTCGATCGTGACGCAATCGCCGCCGCGCACGATGAAGCGGCCGCCCGCGGCGACGACATGCTGGGTGACCTCGCGCTCGTATTCGGCGAGCTTCGGACCATCGCCGACATCGAGCTCAATGACGAAATAAGCGGGCACGGCAGAGACTCCTATTTAGGACGAGTCGTTCCTATATATGTGATGGGGCGCGCAGTCAACCAAAGATGACGGCCTCATGCCGTTGCCCCGGCTATGAAATGCGCCTATCGAAGGACGAAAAAGGATCGCAAATGCAGGCGGGACGACCGAGAGAGTTCGACGAGGGCGTGGCGCTGGAGGCCGCCATGCGCCTCTTCTGGACGCGCGGCTATCATGCGACGTCGATATCCGAGCTCACCGCCGCGACAGGGGTTCATCGCAACAGCCTCTACGCGACGTTCGGAGACAAGAAGACACTGTTTCTACGGGCCCTCGATCATTACATCGAAGGCGCAACGCAGCGGTTCGCCGAGAAACTGGCGCCCCGGCGCTTGCGCTCGACGCCCTGAGGAGCGCGCTGACCCATTACTCGCGCATCGTCAGTTCGTCGTCCGGTCCGCGAGGATGCCTCGTGACGAACACGACACTCGAACTGCTGCCCCAGGAGAAAGATGTCGCGCAGCGCATCCGGCAAGGGTTCCGCGGCATGACGGAAATGATTGAGGAGACCGCCCGCCGGGGCCAGATCGAAGGCTCCATCAAGCGCGATCTCGATCCGCGACAGATCGCGCTCTACCTTTACAGCTATGCGCAAGGGCTCCGGGTCGTCGGACGGGTGTCGACGATGGCGGAGCTCGAGCCGACGCTCGACTTGGCGCTCGCCAGTCTCGCCGCCTGATTCATTCGACCTGGTCGAGATCGATCTTCGCACCCTGCGCTCTGAGCGTTGCGCGGACCCAATCCGGGTAGACCGACCCGCTTCCAGCGAATTGCGCCGCCGCGACCCCCGCGGCCTGACCGGTCGCAAACGCCGTCCCCATCACGCGGACGCTCGCGCCCGCCTTCTGGTCGGCGTCGACAGTCCGTCCCGCCGCGAACAGGTTGTCGGTGTCGAGGCTGCAGAGGCAGCCGAGCGGAATTGCGTAGGCACCGTGGTTCGGGGGATAGACGAATGTGCTTTCGCCGGTTCGTCGGTCGTGCCACTCGACGCCCCACGCGCCGAGCGCGACGCTGTCGTCGCAAGGCGCGCCCGCGGTGACGTCGGACCACACGAGCCGGCGACGCGCGTTCAGGCGCCGCGACTCGCGGGTACCGAATTCGGGCCCGCTCGAAGAAAGGAAGATGGCCTCGCAGCTCGGGATCTCGCGCAGGGCTTCGAGATACGCCCAGGCCTGCCGCCGTCCCCGCCGTTCGGCCGCGCTGAAACTGATCGGATCGCGCGGATCGTAGTCTTCCGAGGCGAGATAGCAGACGAGATCGCCCGACAGCGGCAATCGGGCGATCACGCTTCTCTCCTTGCTGAAGGGGCCGAGGCCTCGCGCTCGCGCGCGGCGCACGGCTTCTGCGACTTGCTCAGCCGTGATTTCGACATGCGTCGGAACGCCGCCGAACCGGGTGCCGAGCGTCGCGAGATTGACTTCGCCGTCGTTTCCGTAGCGGACCGAGGGGCCGCCGAAAGCCGCGAGATTGGCTTCGCCCGTACTGTCGACGAACGCCTTCGCCTCGACTGCGGACTCGCCGCCGTCCGTGAACACGGTTAGCGCGCCGAGCCGGCTTCACTCGCGCTCCGCGCGGCCCATCCACGCATGAAGGATCACGTCCACGCCGTGTCTCGCGCAAAGCTCGTCGAGCACGCGCTTCAGCGCCTCGGGGTCGAAAACCACGAACACGCCGCGATGCCGAAAGGGTCCAGAAAGAGCGCCAAGTTGCGAGAGGCCGTCGAGAACTTCGCTCGCGACGCCGGCGACCGCTCGGCGGGGATTCGGCTCGAGCGTGTAAAGCCCGCAATAGGTGACGACGTTGCGCATCGTGGAGGCGCCGCCGAGGCAGGCCGCCTTATCAATCAGAAGCGTCCGAGCGCCGAGCTTCGCCGCGGCGATGACCGCTGCGACCCCGCGCTCCCGCCGCCGACGACAGCGACATCGTAGCGGAGTTTCATGCGCGCCTCCCGGGTGCTTGTCCGAAGTTCAATTATAAGTGATCGATCGTTCCTTAATAGCTGGGTTCAGTCGAACCTGTCAAATTCCAGCGTGCGGCGCGAGCGCCGGGCACGCGGTCGGCGGCGCCAGCCTTTGCGTCGGCCCAAGCCTTGGCCCAAGGCCTGGTTCCGCGCTGCGCCTCGGCGCCCATACAACAAGAACGGCTTGGTTCTTTGACGCGTCCCGTCCGTACGGGGGCGACCGGGAAAGTGCGCTTCGAGTCGAACTCCAGCCTCATGTCTCGTCCGACCCCGTCGAGCGGCGAACGAAGAACGAAGGGCGCCCCCATTCGCCCAACCGACTGAGGCGGAGGCTCGCGGGCGGGCGAGACACGGTTTTGTTATAATCGGAGTACGAGAAGCAAATGCTTGCCAAAACAGGAATCCCTTCGTACTCTGATCCCAATGCCGTCCGATCAACTCGCAATGCCCCTGCCCCGATCCCGACCCACTTCCGCCGCTTCGAACCGGAACGCGCGGTCGGCGCGCGCTCGGGCGCGCTGTTGGAGTCGGGCTCGGCGGGGCCTCGGATCGCGCGGCGGCGGGCGGGGCGGCGCGGTCCGGCGTCGGCCCGAAAGGCCGAGAATGTGGCGAAGAGGTGTCAAACAGGGGTTCCGGCACCCTGCACGAATCAAAATCCTGGGCTTAACGCCTTGAAATCCCTTGATCGTTCACCAAAAACGCGCGCGTTATGAGCCTTGTCAGGCCCGTTCTTGGGCCGTCAACCGGCCGATTTCGACGCCAAAACCGCTGAAACGGACCCAAAAGGGCGCGTTTACGCGTGTTCTTTCGCCACGCTGAGGCTCTTGAGGGCGGCGAGCAATTCTTCCGGGCGCTCGGCCGGCAGGAGATGGCCCGCCCCGGGCACGACGACGACGCGCGCGTTGGCGATTCTCCCGCCGAGGGCCTCGCCGGCGGCGCGCGGCGTCATGAGATCGCGTTCGCCGAGCGCAAGCAGGGTCGGCGCGGCGACCTTGGCGGCTGCGGCGAGGCCGCCGCCATAGGCGTTGCAGGCGGCGAGATCCACGCCGAGGACGCCGGGCGCGGCGTTCTTCAGGAGCCGCTCCGCGCCGCCGAGCATCCATAGACCCGGCGTCTGGCTGCCGCCGAGCGTCGCCTCCGGGCCGAGCCCCCACAGGGAAACCATGGCGATGGCCGCGGGATCGTTCGCCGCCGCCGCCGCGAGCAAGCTCGGGTGCACCGGCATCGTCGCCGCCGTTCCGATCAGCCCGAGGCCCGCCACCCGATCCGGGCCAAGCGCCGCCGCCTCGAGCGCGATCAGCGACCCCATCGAGTGGCCGATGAGCAGCGCCTTCCCGCCGCCGAGGCGCTTGACGAGCGCCAGCGTCCATTGGGCCAGCGCTTCGATCGAGGCGAGCGCCGGACCCTCGGACCCGCCATGCCCCGGCAGGTCAACCGCCGCCGAGCGAAACCCATGGTGGGCGAACCAGCGCGCCTGCAGCGCCCAGACGCTGTGGTCCATGCCGGCGCCGTGCAGAAACACCGCGAGCGGACCCTCGGAGTCGTGGGCGCGGCCGCCGGCAGCGACGAACACCTGCCGCCCGTCGAGATCAACCCACATGGCGTCCCTTTCGGCCGGCCTGAGAGCGTTTGAGCGCCTGTTCGAGATCGGCGACGATGTCCGCCGCGTCCTCGATCCCGATCGACAGGCGGATCAGGTCCTCGCCGATGCCCGCCGCCGCCAGAGTCGCGGCGTCCAACTGCGCATGGGTCGTCGACGCGGGGTGAAGGACCAGTGTCTTGGCGTCGCCGACATTGGCGAGGTGGCTCGCCAGTTTGAGGCTCTCGATGAACCGGGTCGCCGCCTCGCGCCCGCCGCGAATGCCGAAGGTGACGATCGAGCTCGCCCCGCGCGGCATGAGCCGCTTGGCGAGTTCGGCGTCGGGGTGGTCCGGGAGCGACGGATGGCGGACCCAGGCGACCGCCTCGTGCGCGCGGAGCGCCGCGACGACCGCGAGCGCATTGGCGACATGCCGGTCCATCCGCGGTCCGAGCGTCTCGACGCCGAGCAAAATCGTCGCGGCGCTCGACGCCGGCAGCGCCGGGCCGAAATCGCGCAATCCCTCGACGCGGGCGCGCATGATGAAGGCGGCGGGCCCGTAATCGTCGGCGAAGTTCAGGCCGTGATAGCCGTCGTAAGGCTCGATCAGCGTCTTGTGCCGCCCCGACGCACGCCAATCGAAATGGCCGGCGTCGACGAGGACGCCGCCAAGGACTCGCCCGTGTCCGCCGATCCACTTCGTCAACGAATGCATGACGATGTCCGCGCCGAACTCGATCGGTCGGCAGAGGTAGGGGGTGGCGAAAGTGTTGTCGATGAGCAGCGGCACGCCGGCCGCGTGGGCGACGCCGGCGATCGCCGCAATGTCCAGCACCTCAAGATTCGGGTTGCCGATCGTCTCCGCCAGAACCAGCCGGGTTTCCGGCCTGATCGCCGCCGCGAAGCCGGCGTGGTCCCTCGGCGCGACGAATGTCGTGCGGACGCCGAAGCGCGGCAGGGTACGCGCGAGAAGGTTGATCGTCCCACCGTAGAGCGCGGACGACGCGACGATGTGATCGCCGGCGCTCGCCAACGTGGCGATGGCGAGATGCAGCGCCGCCATACCGCTCGCCGTCGCCACTGCGCCGACCCCGCCCTCGAGCGCGGCGAGGCGTTCTTCGAGAACTGCGACGGTCGGATTGGAGATCCGGCTGTAGATATGGCCGGGGCGCTCGAGATTGAACAGCGCCGCGGCATGCTCGGTGTCGCGATAGACGTAGGACGTCGTCTCGTAAATCGGAACGGCGCGCGCGCCACTATTCGGATCGGGACGCTGCCCACTGTGAAGGGCGAGCGTGTCAAAAGCCGGGGGCGTCGGCGCAGCCATATCGATGCCTCCGCTCAGGAGCAGGCGCCGCCACGTCGCGGCGCGGCGGACGTTGACGCGCGATTGCGATTCGCCCACGCCAGATCTTTTCCGTCAGACAGGAGACGATCGACAACCTTGCTCACCATCCGATGTCCTCGTAGCTCTATCGACAAGTATTTCAATGCGAGCCTGGAAGCCAGCGCGGCAATGGGCGCCGGCGCTGGTCGGGGTGGCGCGGGGATAGCAGCAGACGCCGGTGGAAACCAGTGTCTGCCGCTCGGCGCCGAATGGCGCGCGATCCCGGCTCTGACGCTGCGAGCGGGCCTCGAGTTCAACATCAACCCCGTCGATGGCGCCGAGGTCACGCTCGGACTTCTCGCCCCGGCCGTCACCGCGAGCCAATTCAGCGCCGGACTGAGTTATCGCGAGACGAATAATTCCTCGATTGATCTCGCGGGCTACTACGCGCCGAAGGGCAGCGTCTCGGGATCGGAGATCACCCCTTACGGTCCGACGCCGGGCAGCAATATCGCCGCTTCGCTCAGCGAGGCGCAAGTGACGATCGGCTGGACCTACCATTTCGACTCGGATGCATCGGTCAAGGCGAAGTAGTAAGTTCGTCGCTGCGGTCTCGGCATCGTCGTGCCCCAGCCCTCCGCCGAACGTTTTTTTATTGTCCAGCCGTCGCAACGTCCCCGTCTCAAAGGAGTTGTAACTGCCAACGGATCCGGCCTTCGGCAAGCGCCCCTCCACCATGCCATACGGCGTCCACGCGGCTTGGGAGTTGCCGCGGCTTATGAGTTACAAGGGGCTGTTCGACGCGCGCCACGCTTTATCGCAAGCCAGAGGAGAACTAGATGAACTTGCTGAAATCGCTAATCGTCGGCCTCGCGCTTAGCGTCGCCGTGTCGGCGCCGACGCTGGCCGATCCGATCGTCGTGTCGTCAAAAATCGACACGGAGGGCAATCTCCTCGGCAATATCATCCTTCAGGTGCTGCAGTCGCATGGCCTGCCGGTAACGAACAAGGTGTCGCTCGGCTCAACGCCGATCGTGCGCAAGGCGATCGCCAACGGCGAGATCGACATCTATCCGGAATATACCGGCAACGCGGCCTTCTTCTTCAACAAGGCCGACGATTCCGTATGGAAGGACGCGGCGAAGGGATACCAGGCGGCCAAGTCGCTCGATTACGATGCGAACAAGATCGTGTGGCTGACCCCCGCGCCAGCCAACAACACCTGGGCGATTGCGTTACGGCAAGAGGTCGCCGACGCGAACAAGCTGAAATCGCTCGGCGACTTCGGCAAGTTCGTGTCCGGAAGCGGCAAGGTGAAGCTTGCCGGGTCGTCGGAATTCGTCAACAGCGCTGCGGCCCTGCCGGCGTTCCAGAAGGCCTACGGGTTCACTCTCAAGCCCGATCAGTTGCTCGTCCTGTCGGGCGGCGACACCTCGGCGACGATCAAGGCGGCGGCCGAGCAGACTGATGGCGTCAACGCCGCGATGGTCTACGGCACGGACGGCGCGATCGGCGCGGCGGGTCTCGTCGTGCTCGACGACGACAAGGGCGTGCAGCCCGTCTACGCGCCGGCGCCGATCGTCCGCGAAGCGGTGCTCAAAGCCCACCCCGAGATCGCCGACGCCTTGAAGCCGGTGTTCGCGAGCCTTGACCTCAAGACCCTGCAGACGCTCAACGGGCGCATCCAGGTGAACGGCGAATCGGCCAAGGATGTCGCCGCCGACTATCTCACGTCCAAAGGCTTCCTGAAGAAGTGACCGTCGCCGGCGAGACCTTGCCCCGTGCGGGAGGCGTCGCCGCCAAAACCATTGCCGCCGTGCGCCTCGACAAGCTCGGCGCGGCGATCACGGCGATTGTCGCGGTCGCGCTCGTCTTCGAGCCTTTTGCGACGCTGCGGCCGAATCGCATCGTTTCGGGAAAGGCGATTGGCCTTTTCGACGCCCTGCCCGCTGCGGTTGCGGCGCCCGGCGCAGCCCTCATTCTCGCAGGCGCGCTGATCGCGCTCCTGCGCACGGGCCCCCGGCTCAGGCTCGCCGGCGGCGCAGCGGCGCTGGTCGGCGTCCTCGTAATCATCGGATTCGTGCCCGCACATGTTGCGCCGGCCGGCAATCCGCTCGCGCGGGTCGGGCCGGCGGCGGGGTTCTGGATGCTGGGCTTCGCGTTCAGCCTTCTCGTCACCGACGCCATCGCCAAGCTCGAACTGGGGCCGGCCGCACGGGTCGCGGCGCTCGCCTCGGCGGCCGCGCTCGTCGGCGTGATCCTCGGCTCCGGCTGCTGGAACGGCCTTTCGGTCATGAAGGAATACGCGACCCATGCCGACAGTTTCTGGCAGGACGGCACAAGGCACATCGAACTGGCTTTCGGTTCGCTCGCGGCGGCTGTGCTGGTCGGGGCGCCGCTCGGCGTCGCCTGCCGGCGCTCGGCCGCGCTCAGCGGCATGACGCTGCCGGTCCTCAACATCATCCAGACTATCCCGAGCATCGCGATGTACGGCCTCATGATGGCCCCGCTCGGCTTCATGGCCGTCCGTTTCCCGCTGCTCGGGCAGCTCGGCGTCCGTGGGATTGGCGCCGCGCCGGCGCTGATCGCACTCTTTCTGTATTCGCTGCTGCCGGTTACGGCCAATGTGCTGGTCGGCCTTCAGGAGATTCCGGAGGCGGTCGTCGAGGCGGCGCGTGGCATGGGCATGACGGGGAGCCAGCGACTCCTACGCGTCGAGCTTCCGCTCGCCATGCCGGTCATTCTCGCCGGCGTTCGCGTCGTCCTCGTGCAGAACATCGGCCTCGTCACCGTTGCCGCGCTCATCGGCGCCGGCGGGTTTGGCGAATTCGTGTTCCAGGGACTGGGCCAGTCCGCGACGGATCTCGTGTTGCTCGGCGCCGTCCCGACGGTCGTGCTGGCATTCGTCGCCGCGATCCTCCTTGACGCGCTGATCGAAATCATGGCGGAGCGGCGCGCATGATCGAGATCGACGATGTCAGCCGTTATTTCGGCCCGAACGCCGCCGTCGAGAGCCTGTCGCTCACGGTTGAGCGCGGGTCTATGGTCACGCTGGTCGGAACCTCGGGAAGCGGCAAGTCGACCCTTCTGCGCATGATCAACCGGCTCATTGAGCCGACAAGCGGCGCGATCCGGATCGAGGGCCGCGACACCAGCACGATTCCGGGCGAAGAGCTCAGGCGCGGCATCGGCTATGCGATCCAGGGCCACGGCCTCTTTCCGCACTGGACGGTCAAGCGAAACATCGCAACAGTTCCCAATCTCCTGAAATGGGACGCCGCCCGGATCGACAAGCGGGTCGAGGAGCTTCTCGTCCTGTTTGGGCTCGACCCCGACCTCTACGCCCAGAAGTTCCCGCACCAGCTTTCGGGCGGCCAGCAGCAGCGCGTCGGCGTCGCCAGAGCGCTCGCGGCCGAGCCTTCCGTGCTGTTGATGGACGAGCCCTTCGGCGCGCTCGATCCAATCATTCGCGCCAAGGCGCGCGAGGATCTGCTCGCTCTTCAGCGCCGGCTCGGCGTGACGGTGGTCCTGGTGACGCACGACATGGAAGAGGCGATTGCGCTCGGCGATCGCATTGCCGTCATGGATCGCGGCCGCCTTCTGCAATACGGCGCGCCGGCCGAGATCCTGAGGCGGCCCGCGCCGGGCTTCGTCGAACGCCTCGTCGGCGACAGCGAGCGGCCGTTCCGGCTTCTCTCGCTGTCGAAAGTGGGCGCGCTCGCTGAGCCCGGCGAAGCCGTGGGCCCAGCGATTTCGGAGACGGCTTCGCTGCGGGAGGCGCTTTCCGAACTGATCGCGCGGGGGGCCGAAAGCCTGGCGGTCGTGAACCGCGAAGGCGCGCCATGCGGGCGTGTCGCGCTGTCGGCAATTCTCGACCGGGCCCGGCTTGCGCCATGAATTGGACAGGGCTCATCACGCGCGGGGCGGCGCTCGCTCTTCTGCTGGCGCTGGTTCTCAAGCCCGACCTTTTCAAGCCGGCGTTCGAACCGCTGACCGAGAACGGCGCGCCGGCGATCTATAACCAGGGCAGCCTCTTCGATCTCACGCTCGACCACGTCGCGCTGGTGGCGGGGTCAAGTCTCATTGCCGCAATCGTCGCGGTAGCGGCGGGCGTCTTCGTCACCCGCGACGCCGGGGCCGAATTCCTGCCGCTTTCGCGCAGCGTCGCCCACATCGGCCAGACCTTCCCGCCGGTCGCCGTGCTTGCATTGGCCGTTCCGGCGGTTGGATTCGGCGTGAAGCCGACGATGATCGCGCTCGTTCTCTACGGACTCTTGCCGATCTTCGAGAACACCATCGCGGGACTAAGGCAAGTGCCGCCGACGACCCTCGAAGCGGCCGATGGGATGGGGATGAGCGCCTGGCGCCGGCTCATTTCGGTTGAGCTTCCGCTGGCGCTTCCCGTCATTCTGGCTGGCGTTCGCGTCTCGGTCATCATCAATGTCGGCACCGCGACCATCGGCTCGACCGTAGCGGCGAAGGGGCTTGGCGAGGTGATTATCGCCGGCCTCAATACGTCGAACACCGCATTCGTGCTGCAGGGCGGCGTCATCGTCGCGCTGCTCGCCATCCTGATCTACGACGCGCTCGGGTTCGTCGAGCGCGAAGCGGCCCGGCGCTCTGGGCGCGCAGCAGAGGGGTCCGATTGAGAGCCTTCGCACGGTCAAGCCGTCGCTCGGCAGGAATTTCACCCGGACGAATTTCCTCTTCAGGCGGACCTTCGCCGTTCCCGGGCGGTCCGCCGCCGACGATTCGATTTCCCTGCTAGCAGGGAATTTTCTTGCGCCGCAGCCGGCGCTCCATGCCAGGAAACCATGCAATGTCATGGTGTTGCGGGTTTTTCAACCTACCGGTTGCGGGCTCGCGCCGGCGCGGAACAGGGAATTTCAAACGACCGGAACAGGGAACTATCAGGCGATTTCGGAGCGGATCAGGGAAAGAACAGGTGGGCGAAAACAGGGCGCGAGACCGGGCGCGGCCGGGTTGCAATGCATCGCCGGCGGCAGAACGCGACCGGCCAGCCGGATGGCTCCTGCGGCTCGAAGGGCATGAACGGCGCGAACGGTCCGGGCGCCATTCATATCGCGCAGAAGATGTACAGGACCGCAGAAAGGCCGGATTTACCGACATCCACATCATGCCGTCGTCGTTCCTCGCGCCAAGGGTTCGCCGGCGACTCGGACATGATGGTCGTCAACCCGGATTCGGTGACGCAAACCACGGAACAGAACGCCGCCAACACCGCTACCCACGATGGCGCCAACGCACCGTCGGGGACCAAAACGATGGGCGGCTCGCAATCCGCGGCGCCTGGCGCCTCCCAGTCAAAGCCGCAACGGACGGCGCGGACGGCGGCTCGCGCGGCTCGCCAGCATACGTCCCGCCGGCAGGACGCCCCGCGTATCCGAGTCGCCGCTCGCTGGCATAACGGCGTGAAAACGCTTATAGGGGCCGCCAGAGCACGGCCTTCGTTTTTGCCTTCTTGGCGCCGCGTTTCTGGATTCTAAGGCGCGGGTTCCGGGCGGCGCCCGGTCGGCTAGGGACCGTCAGGGGTGGTGTGTCTGGCGGCTGAGGACGCAATGGTCGGAACGGAGAATTTTTCAGCGCCGCGATGGGCGATCGCGGGCCTTGGGGCCTTGGTGGGGGTCTTCGCAACCGCGCAAGCCTATGCCGAAAGCGCCGATTGCGCGCGACTGAGGGCCGCCATCGCCTCTGCGCCGCGGGGCGGCGGCGGCGCGGCCGCCAGCGCTGCGGGCCGCCAGCGTTCAGAGCTTGCCCACGCCAGCGCCTACGCCCGTTCGATAGGCTGCGACAACCAGAAATTCCTGTTTTTCGGCTCGGATCCGCCGGCGCAGTGCGGCGAGCTCAGGGGTCAGATCGCCCGGATGCAGGCCAGTCTCGCAGACCTGCAGGAGCGCTCCGGCGGCGGCCGGGAGGACCTCGTCGCCCGCTACAACGCCGAGTGCGCAAACGCGCAGGCGCAGCCCGGCAATATCTTCCAGGCGCTGTTCGGCATCGGCGGCAGGCCGCAGACCGGCGAGCCGATCAATCCCGACACCCTTTCGCCAGACGAGCAGCAACAAAATATCGAGAATTCGATCGAACACGAAAAGAAGAACGCCAACGCTTCGGCCGGCGCCTACGCCGTCTGCGTGCGGACTTGCGACGGCAGCTTCTTCCCCGTCTCCTATTCCGGCGCGAGCGGCCGGTTCGAAGACGTCTGCAGGTCGCTGTGTCCGAACGCCGACGTGCAGCTCTATTCCTTCCCGTTCGGGGGGACGATCGAACAGGCCGTATCGGTCGCCGGCGAGCGCTATGTCGACATGCCGAACGCGCTCAAGTTCCAGCAGTCCTTCGATCCGACCTGCTCGTGCCGAAGCAAGGGCGAGAGTTGGGCGCAGGCCCTGGCGGCCGCCGAAGCCAAATACGGCCACGAGGCGCACGACATCCTGGTGACGCCAGAAAAGTCGATCGAAATGTCGCGCCCCATCGTCGCCAAGGTCTCGACCGACCCGAAGGCCAAGGGCGGCAAGGCGAACGGCAAGACAGGCGCGCCGACGCCCAATTCGGCTGCCGCGGGAACGACGTCCAGCGATCCGAGCCTCACTGGCGCGGCGCAGGGACTGAACGCCAACGGCGAAGACACAGCCCTCAGCGCCGCCGCCGCGACTGTCAGCCGCGAGACCTCCGGCATCGCCGGCGGCGCTGCGCAGTCCGGAACCTTCTACAACGATACTCAGGGGAAGACGGTCACCGAAACCGGCCCGGACGGGGTCAAGAAGACCGTCCGGATAGTCGGGCCATCGCTCTAGGGCGTCCGATCAAAGGAAGCAGCGCCGCAAGCTCCGGCCCCGAGTCTCGTCCCGTCAGCGCAAGCCGCAACGGATGATAGAGATCCTTTCCTTTGCGGCCGGTGCGCGCTTTCAAGGCCGCAGTCCACGTGGTCCAGGTCGCTCGGTCCCAATCGCCTTCGGGCAGGGTCACGGCGGCCAAGGCGAGATAGGCCGGATCCTCGATGACCGGGGCGACCTCGTCCTCGATCACCGTGCGCCACTCGGCGACGTCCGCGAGTTCGAGCGACATTGCCGCGCACCGCAAGCCAGAACGCTTCCGCAGTCGGGCCGAGGACTCCGAGGGCGGCGAGCCGGTCGGCGACGGCGGCGTACGGCGTCGCATGCAGCGTACGGGCGGAGAGCGCGTCGAGCTCGGCCTCGTCGAAACGGGCGGCGCCGTGCGACAGATGAGCGAGATCGACGAGGCCCGCCAGCTCGTCGAGTGAGGCGACCGGGCGGACAGCCTCGGCCGACCCGACAAGCACGGCCAGGGCGGCGACCGCGAGCGGCTCGATTCCCTTTTCGCGCAGGGAGGCGATCGACAGGGCGCCCGTTCGTTTGGACAGGCCCTCTCCGGCGGAGTCCGTCAGCAGGTTGTGATGGCCGAACCGGGGCGCCTCGCCGCCCAGAGCCTCGAAAAGCTGGATCTGCACCGCCGTGTTGGTGACGTGGTCCTCGCCTCGAATCACGTGCGTGACGCCGAACTCGATATCGTCGACCACCGAGGGGAGGGTGTAGAGATAGGATCCATCCTCCCGCCGCAACACCGGGTCGGAGAGCGAGCCG
Source organism: uncultured Alphaproteobacteria bacterium (assembly GCA_963822215.1). Taxonomy (GTDB): domain Bacteria; phylum Pseudomonadota; class Alphaproteobacteria; order Rhizobiales; family Beijerinckiaceae; genus Roseiarcus. The sequence continues at coordinate 266,380 of CAWGGX010000008.1, read as the reverse complement.
CAATCGATGTGGCTCTCGCCGCGCACAAGGTCGGTCCAGCAGACGGTTCCCGGATCGAGGCGAAAACGCCAGTGCGGCCGGCGGCCGGCGGCTTCGAGCCCCGCGCGCTCGGCGTCGGTCAGGCGAAGCGCGGCGCGGTCATAGATCGGCGGGCGGCCGAGGGCCTGCTGGCGCTTGCGCCGGCGTTCGAGCTCCTCGGACGTCTCATAGGCCGGATAGAGGCGTCCGAGTGCCTTGAGTTTTTCGGCCGCGGCGTCGTATGAAGCCATCCGTTCGGACTGGCGGCGGACAAGGTCGGGCTCGATGCCGAGCCAGGCGAGATCCTGCTCGATCGAGGCGGCGTATTCGGCTTTCGATCGTTCAAGGTCGGTGTCGTCGAATCGGAGAACGAACCGGCCGCCCTGTGGGCGGGCGAAGAGCCAGTTGAGCAGGGCCGTGCGGGCGTTCCCGATGTGAATGCGCCCGGTCGGAGAGGGAGCAAATCGGACGATCGGGACCGCGTTCATGAGCCTTCATAGAAGCGTCGTGAGCCGCCGGCAATAGTGCTGGCGCCGATTCGCCAGTTGAGTACAATAGCATAATGACAATAAGCGCTTTGGCTGCCGGGGTCTGTGTGTCAGCGGGCGGAATTCATGCACTGAGCGTGGGCTTGGCGCTGCGGCGTTGCGCCGGCGGGCGCAGCTATACGCCTCCCCCTCCAGACGCCCCGCCCGTTTCGATCGTGCAGCCGCTTTGCGGCGTCGAAACCTTTTCGCGCGAGACGTTGCGCTCGATCTTCGCCCTCGACTACCCCGACTACGAGATTCTCTTCTGCCTGGCCAGCGCCGACGATCCGATCGCCCCGCTCGTCCGCGGCGCAATCGCGGCGCATCCCGAACGGCCCGCGAAGCTTTTGATTGGCGACGACCGGGTCAGCGCCAACCCTAAGCTCAACAATGTCGTGAAGGGCTGGAAGGCGTCGCGGCACGCGTGGGTGATCATCGCCGACTCCAATGTGCTGATGCCGCCCGACTATATCCAGCGGCTCCTCGCCCGCTGGCGCCGCAACAGCGGGATCGTCTGCGCCCCGCCGATCGGCTCGCAACCGAAGTCGTTCGGCGCGGAGATCGAATGCGCCTTCCTCAACACCTACGAGGCGCGCTGGCAATATGCCGCCGAGGCGACCGGGTTCGGCTTCGCCCAGGGCAAGACGATGCTGTGGCGGCGCGACATCATGGAGGCCGGCGGCGGCATCGAGGCGCTCGGCGCCGAGATTGCCGAGGACGCCGCCTCGACCAAGCTGATCCGCGCCCAGGGTTATGACGCCCACCTCGTCAACGAGCCGTTCCAGCAGCCGCTCGGGGTGCGCAGGCTGAAGGACGTCTGGGCCCGGCAATTGCGCTGGGCGCGCCTCCGGCGGGCGACCTTTCCGCTGCATTTTGCTCCCGAGATCCTGACGACGAGTCTGGCGATGATCATCGCAGCGGCTTTCGCCGCGCCGGAATTCGGTCTGAGCCCGTGGGTCAGCGCCGCTCTGGCGGCGGTTTACTGGTATGCGGTCGAAGCGTTGCTCGCTGTCGTCGCGGGATGGCCGCTGAGCTGGCGGAGCCCTCCGGCCTGGATCGCCCGCGATCTCTTCCTGCCGGCGCTGTGGAGCGGGGCATGGACCGGCGGGAACTTCGTCTGGCGCGGCAACGCCATGAGCGTCGACGAGAGCGCGCTTCAGGAGGCGCCGTCCGGCCGACCGCCGCGAATGTGACCGCAGCAATCCGAGCAACAATCCCGATCCCGCCGACCCTTCGGCTGCCCGGCCCGGAGCGGAATGCTCTTCCTTCGCTGAGCGCTTTGCAGACCCGCTCGTTGACCGGGCCGCCGGCCTCGGCGGCGGCACAAACAGAATTTAGCCTCAGCGCATCTGCGGGCCTCAATTCTGCTTCTTTGCGGCTTTAATGCGGCGTCAGGGGGCCGCGTCAGTCGGTCGCAAGCCAAACCCGGCGCGGGAATGATAAGGGAGGTCGGGGAGGAGGAAAAGAACATGTACTCCCATAGCGAAGACGTGACGACGCGAGTCATGAACGCGCTCCACTGGGATCTCGCCGTACCCCGCTATCGCGTCGCGGTCAAAGTCGAGGACGGCTGGGTCACGATGTCGGGCTCTGTCGATCTGCTCTATCAACGGCAATGCGCCGAATTCGACGTCCGCAACGTTCCCGGCGTCCTTGGCGTCATCAACCAAATCCGTCTTCCTGGAGACACCCCGGCCAGCGCCCACTGATTGTCGTTGGGCGCCGCCTTCCCGGGGACGCGGATTACAGGCTCTTGAGCATGCCGCCATCGACGAAATAGGTCGAGCCGACCGTATAGCTCGCGCGCTCGGAGCAGAGAAAAACGAAGACATTCGCGAGCTCCGCCGGGCTGGCGAAGCGTTTGATCGGCGCGTGTTCGCGCGCCACGCCGTCCAGATAGCCCTGCCAGTCGCCGCCCGTCTCGGCCGTTAGCTGCTTGGCGGTCTTGATCCAGTCGGGCGTCAGGATGAGGCCCGGGTTGACGCAGTTGACCCGGATGTTGTCACCGACCAGTTCGGTGGCGAGGCACTTGGAGAACATCATCAGCGCCGCCTTGGTGGTGTTGTAGATCGGCTCGTACCACAACGGCTGTACAGCGCAGATCGAGGCGGTGTGCAGGATGACGCCGCCGCCCCGCGCCTTCATCATTGGAGCCAGGCCGCGGGCGAGCCGCACTGCGGCCATCACGTGCAAGTCCCAGTAGGCCTGCCACTTGTCGTCCGGCGCCTCCATGACCGTCTCGTTCGAGCCCGTCCCGGCATTGTTGATCAGGATGTCCAAGCCGCCGAACACGCGATCGACCTCAGCGATCAGCGCGTCGGTCCCCTCGCGGGTGGCGACGTCGCAGGCGACGCCCTCGACCCGCACGCCATATTGAGCGGCGATCCGTCTAGCCTCGTCGCGAACTCTTTCCGCGCCGCGGGCCGCGATGGCGAGATCGACTCCTTCCGCTGCGAGCCCCTCCGCGATCGCCAGCCCGATGCCAACGCTGCCGCCGGTCACCACCGCGACCTTGCCCTTCAGTCCAAGATCCATCGTTTTCTCCCGTTCACCAGCAGGTATAGCCCCCGTCCGCCAGGACGATCGAGCCTGTCATCAGGCTCGCGGCGTCGGAGGCGAGGAACAGTACGACCGCCGCGATCTCATCCGGCTCGCCGATCCGCCCGAGCGGCGTGCCTTCGATCCAGGCCTCTAACGTCGGGCGGTTCGCCCTCGCGGGCGCGCGCGAGGGCGAACTGACGTATGTCGGGGCGACGGCGTTGACCCGGACGCCTCGCGCGCCCCATTCGGCGGCGAGCGACTTCGTCAGGTGATGCACGGCGGCTTTGGAGACGTTGTAACCCGCCTGCGGCTGCGGTCTGTTGACAATGATCCCCGCCATCGAGCCGATATTGACAATGGATCCACGTCCGGCCGCCAGCATCGGCCGGCCGAATGCGCGGCAGCACCAGAAGACGCTGTTGAGATTGACGTCGACGACTTCGAGCCAGCGTGCATCCTCTACGTCCTCGGCGGGGACGCCGGAGCGCGCGGTCCCGGCGTCGCATACCAGAATGTCGACCCGTCCACACTCAGACATCACCCGCCGGGCGGCCTCCTCGACCTCGCTCGACGAGGTGATGTCGACGCCGATCACGTCGGTCGCATAACCCTTGGTCCGCATCGCCCGCTGCGCCTCGACGACCGCCCTGACGTCGCGGTCGGCGATATAGACATGCGCGCCCGCCTCCGAGAGCGCCTCCACACAGGCGAGGCCGACGCTCCTCCCGCCGCCGGTCACGACCGCGACCCGCCCCTTCAGGTTGAAGCGATCAAGATACATCGCGCCCTCCGCACCGCCGCCGTCAGCTCATTCAATTGCCGCCGCCGAGGTTGAGCGTCTGCGCCACGACATAATGGCTGTCGGACGAGGCGAGAAACGCCGCCGCGCCGGCATAGTCCTGCGGCCCGCCGATCCGGCCCAAGGGCGCGGCTTGGCCGATCGCAAGCCGGATGCCGGCGCCGCCGCGGGTCGCGACGGCGACAGTGCCATGCGATCCGAGGTCCATGGGCGTTCTCCTCTCGCCATATCCGCCGTCCGCCGACGCGATCGGGCCTGCCATCGTTCGTCTTTAGGGCTCAAAGATCGAAATTGGTGGGCAGCATCACGACATCCCGGATCGTCATGCCACGTGGCCGCGTCAGCATGAACATCACCACCTCGGCGACCTCGCTCGCCTCCAAAAGACTTCCTGACTGCTTGGCCTCTTTCAGCTTCTCCGGCGGCCAGTCCGCGAGCAGCGCGGTCGCGACCGGACCAGGCGAGATCGAGCCCACGCGAACGCCGTGCTTGAACACCTGTCGCCGCACGGTCTGGACAAAGCAGTTGATCGCCCATTTGGACGATGCGTACACGGGCTCCCAGGGTGTCGGAAAATGAGCGGCCAAAGAGCTTGTCACGATGATGTCGCCCGTCCTGCGCTCGATCATGTGGGGCAGCACGTCGCGGACGTTTTTCATCACCACGTTGACATTCAGGTTCAGCATCCGGTCGATTGAGACCGTATCGGCATCGACAAGGTCGCCGCCGACATAGAGGCCGGCGTTGGCGTGCAGGATATCGAGGCGGCCAGCCGCCTCGAGGATTCTTGGCAGCAGCGTCGCGCAGTCTGTCGGATCGAGCAGGTCGATGACCAGCGGCGTCACCGCCCCGCCGTGTTTCTCGGACAGCGCCCTTAGGGCCGCCGCGTCGCGGTCGATCATCATAACCCGGCCGCCCGCGGCCAGCATCGCCTCGGCGCTGGCCAGTCCGATGCCCGACGCCGCCCCTGTCACGGCGGCGACCTTGCCGTCCAATTCTCTCGCCATCCTATCACCCTCGCTCACGCCGAAGCGCGCGCTTGCCTCACGTCGGGCCGCGGCCGGTTCGTTTCCGTCCCTTGCCGCTGCCGGCCGACCAGCTCACGCTTCGCCCTGGAGGTAGTCGGCGAGCGTGGCGCGCACGCCGTTCGTCCACAGCGACCCGAGGGCGCTCGAGAAGGCAGCGACATAAGTCGGGTCGTCTGCGAGTTCGCCGAAAATGTCGCGCATCGCGAGAAACGCTCGCGGATCGTCGCGCGCAGGCTTCGCCGCCGCCTGCAGGCGGTCCCAGCTCGGATCGTTGGGCGGAATGACCTTGCCGCTCTCCGATTCGCCGTAGCAGTAGCGACACCACATCGCCGAGACGAGCGCGAGCCCCTTCACGCTGGCGCCGCCGGCGATTCGGTCGCGCACCGTCGGCAGGATGAACTTCGGCTGGCGGTTCGAGCCGTCGAGGCAGAGCCGGCTGATCGTGTCCCCGATCTTCGGATTGGCGAAGCGTTCGGCGACCTTCTTCCGATAGGTTTCAAGATCGACCGCCGGCGGCGGCGGCACGACGGGCAGGATCTCGCGCCTCGTGAGCGTCGTGAGGAACGTCGCGATCTGCCGGTCCTGCATCCCCTCGTGCACGAAGTGGATGTCGAGAAGGCCTGCGGGATAGGCGATGGCCGCGTGGCCGCCATTGAGGATGCGGATTTTCATCAGCTCGTACGGCGCGACGTCGGCGGTGAAGGTGACGCCGACCTTCTCCAGCGCCGGGCGCCCAGCCGGGAACTTGTCCTCGACCACCCATTGCCGGAACTCCTCGCAGAACACCGGCCAGTGGTCCTCCACGCCGTAGGCGTCGCGCAGGATGCCGCGCTCGCGGTCGGTCGTGGCCGGGGTGATGCGGTCGACCATCGAGTTGGGGAAGGCCACGGTCGCCCGGATCCATTGCGCGAGCTCCGGATCGATAAGCTCGGCGAGGCCCGCGACTGCGTTCTCTGTCACCTGACCGTTGCCGGGAATGTTATCGCAGGACATGACAGTGAACGGCGCCACGCCCGCCGCACGGCGGCGTTTCAGACCCGCCGCGATCAAGCCGAAGGCGGTCTTCGGCGCGTCGGCGTGGGCTGCGTCGGCGGCAATGTCCGGGTGGGTCGGATCGAAGCGCTGGGTCGCGGGCGAGATGTAGTAGCCGCCCTCCGTCACGGTGAGGGAGACGATGCGGATCTCGGGCCTTGCCAGCGCCGACAGCATCGCTTCGACATCAAACGGCGGGATGAAGTCGATCATCCCGCCGGTCACGCGCACGGTGCTGGCGCCCGCCTCCTGCTCGACGACCGTGGTCAGCCAGTCCTGCGCCTCAAGTTTTGCGCGCATGTCGACGTCCGCCTCGCGAACGCCCGCGCCGACGAGCGCCCAGTCGTGATCGGCGCCGGCGTTGAAGAGCTCATTGAGATAAACAGCCTGATGGGCGCGATGGAAGTTGCCGACGCCGATATGCACGATCCCCGGCTTGAGGTCCGAGCGGCGATACTTCGGACGGATGACCTCCGCCGGCAAATTCGCCAGCGTCGCGAGGGAGAGTTGGACACTCATGACTGCCTTTCCACTTTTGTAAAGCTGGGGCGGCGCCGGCCGCCGTCAGTCGATGCGCCGGCCATCCTTGTTGAACTTGTGCAGGTTGGCCTCGCGCGGGGTCACGAAAATCCTTTGGTCCACCTTCAGGGGCGCCTCGCCCTCGAGCCGGAGGGTCATCGGACCGATCCCGTCGCCCTCGGCGTGGACGAACGTGTCGGAGCCGAGGTGCTCGGCGAGCCGCACCGTCGCCGGCCATTCGCCCGCCGTGCTCGAGATTTCGACGTGCTCGGGACGGATTCCGATGATTGCTGCGCCGCGCTTTTCGGCTGAGGCGCCCTCAATGAAATTCATCTTCGGCGAGCCGATGAAGCCGGCGACGAACAGGCCGTTGGGTCTGTTGTAGAGCTCGAGCGGCGTGCCGACCTGCGCCACCGAGCCCCTGTCTAGCACCACGATCTTGTTGGCCATGGTCATCGCCTCGACCTGGTCGTGGGTGACATAGACCATCGTGGTCTTGAGCGCGTTGTGCAGTTCGCCAATCTCCACCCGCATCTGCACGCGCAGCGCCGCGTCGAGGTTCGAGAGCGGCTCGTCAAACAGGAAGGCCTTGGGCTCGCGCACGATCGCGCGGCCGATGGCGACGCGCTGGCGCTGTCCGCCCGAGAGCTGGCGCGGCTTGCGATCGAGGTAGTCCGTGAGGTTCAGCGTCGCCGCCGCCTTGCTCACCTTCCGCTCGATGACGTCGGCCTTTTCGCCCGCCATCTTGAGGGCGAAGGCGATGTTGCCGCGCACGCTCATGTGTGGATAGAGCGCGTAGGACTGGAACACCATGGCGAGCCCGCGCTGCGACGGGCCGACCTGAGTGGCGTCCTTGCCGTCGATGAGGACCTGGCCCGAGGTCACATCCTCGAGGCCGGCGATGAGCCGCAAGAGAGTCGACTTGCCGCAGCCCGAGGGCCCGACGAACACGGTGAATTCGCCGTTCTTGATGTCAAGGTCGACGCCGTTGATGACGCTAACGGCGCCGAACGCCTTGCGAACCGACTTCAGCTGGATACTGCCCATGTCGCATTCTCCCTTTGCCGGCTTACTTGACCGCGCCGAAGGTCAGGCCGCGCACAAGCTGCTTCTGCGAGAACCAGCCGAGGATGAGGATCGGCGCGATGGCGAGCGTAGAGGCTGCCGAGAGCTTCGCCCAGAAGAATCCCTCAGGGGCCGAGTAGGACGCAATGAAGGCGGTGAGCGGCGCAGCGTTGGAGGTCGCAAGGTTCAGCGTCCAGAACGCCTCGTTCCACGACAGGATGATCGCGAGCAGCATCGTCGAGGCGATGCCCGGCACCGCCATCGGCGTCAGCACGTAGACGATCTCGTTGAACAGCGACGCCCCGTCCATCCGCGCCGCTTCGAGGATGTCGACCGGGATTTCCTTGAAGTAGGTGTAGAGCATCCAGATCAGAAGCGGCAGATTGAGCAGCATCAGCACGAGGCCAATGCCCCACAGGGTGTCGAGCAGATGCAGGTCGCGGAAGATCAGGTAGATCGGGACCAGCACGCCGACCGCAGGCATCATCTTGGTCGACAGCATCCACATCAGAAGGTCCTTGGTGCGCTTGCCGGGAGCGAACGCCATCGACCAAGCGGCTGGAACCGCGAACAGTAGCCCGACGACGTTGGCGCCGATCGACAGCGCGATCGAATTGAAGGCGAACTTGAGGTAGTTCGAACGCTCCTGCACCTCGGCATAGTTTTCGAGCGTCCAGTTGAAGAACAGGAACTTCGGCGGCATCGCGATCGCGTCGAGCTCGCTCTTGAAGCTGGTCAGGAATGTCCAAAGGATCGGGAAGAAGATCAGGAACGCGACAGCCCAGGCCGCCACGGTCACGCCAATCCGCTTGCCGACGGATGTTTTCATCGCCATCGCTCAGCCCTCCAGGTTCCGGCCGATGATCCGCATCAGGAAGATCGCGACAATGTTGGCAAGCACCACCGCGACGATGCCGCCAGCCGAGGCGGCCCCGACGTCGAAATCAAGCAGCGCCTGTTTGTAGACGAGGAAGGGAATATTGGTCGTGGCGACGCCCGGGCCGCCGGAGGTGGTCACGTAAATCTCGGCGAACACGCTGAGCAGGAAAATCGTCTCGATCAGGATCACCACTGTGATCGCGCGGGCGATGTGCGGCAGCACGATGTAGACAAAATAGGAGAGCGCGCCGGCGCCGTCGAGCTGCGCCGCCTCCTTCTGCTCCTCGTCGAGCGATTGAAGCGCAGTCAACAGAATAAGGCTCGCGAACGGCAGCCATTCCCACGACACGACCAGGATGACCGACAGCATCGGATAATTGGTAAACCAGACGATGGGCTCGAAGCCGAGCGACCGCGCAATCCAGGCGAACAGGCCCGAATCGGGATTCATCAACAGGTTCTTCCAGACGAGCGCGCTGACGGTCGGCATGACGAAAAACGGCGCGATGACCATGAGGCGCAGCACGTTCTGCCCGAAGACGGGCTGGTCCATCAGCAGCGCGACCAGGATGCCGCCGATGACGCTGATAACGAGCACGGACGCGACCAGGATCAGCGTGTTGAGCAGCGCGGCGATGAAGTCCGGGTCGGACAGGAAGGCTGCGTAATTCTGCAGTCCGACGAAGCCGACGTTATCGGGGTCGAGCAGGCTGTAATGCCTGATCGAGTAGTAGAGCGTCATCGCAAGCGGGACGATCATCCAGACGAAAAGCACGAAGACCGAGGGCGCGACGAGCAATCGGCCCGCGGCGGAAGTCTGTTGGGTCGCCATCCTTGAGGGCCTCCCGCTGTTCTTCTGCGTGCGTTCTCCCGAACGCTAGAATAAGGCTGGAACGAAGAGTGCCCCGGCCTCAGCCGGCGGTATGTCCGCCCCTAACGTCGGACACGCCCCTCGCAGCGCCCGACGCCAGTGAATTTCGAAAAATCCGCCCGAAAAACCCTCCCCGCGGGCGGGGAGGGAAGGGAACCGGGAGGACGTCCCCGAGGACGCCCCGCGGCGTACGCCGCAAGGCGAACAGATCGCGGATTACTTGATGTATCCCGCCTTCTTCATCGCCGTCTCGGTGCTCGCCTGGGCCTTGGCGAGCGCGTCGTCGACGCTCATCGTGCCGGCGAGCGCGGCCGAGAAGTCCTGGCCGACATCCGTTGCGATGCCTTGGAACTCTGGGATCGCCACGAACTGCACGCCCGTGTACGGGACCGGCTTGACGGTCGGATGGGTCGGATCGGCTGTATTGATCGAGTTGATCGTCGGTTGCGCGAACGGCGCCGCCTTCAGATAGTCCGGATTCTTGTAGAGCGAGGTGCGCGTTCCGGGAGGAACGTTCGCCCAACCCTCCTTGGCGGCGACAAGATCGGCGTAGTGCTTGCTGGTCGCCCATGAGATGAACTTCTCCGCCGCGTCGATCTTGTTCGAGCCCGCCGGCACCGCCAGCGACCACGCCCATAGCCAGTTGCCCCGCTTGCCGAGGCCATTGTCCGGCGCGAGCGCGAAGCCGACCTTGTCGGCCACCTTCGAGTCCTTGCCGGTCACAAAGGAGGCTGCCACCGTGGCGTCGATCCACATGCCGCACTTGCCGTCGTTAAAGAGAGAGAGGTTCTCGTTGAAGCCGTTTGACGAGGCGCCCGGGGGGCCGTCGGCCTTCATTAGCGGCACGTAATAGTCGAGCGTCGCCTTCCATTCGGGCGAGTTGAACTGGGGCTGCCACTTCTCGTCGAACCATCGCGCGCCGAAGGAGTTGGCCGTCGCGGACAGGAACGCCATGTTCTCGCCCCAGCCCGGCTTGCCGCGCAAGCAGATGCCATACACGCCGGCCGCCTTGTCGGTCATCTTGTCGGCGGCTTCCTTGATGAACGCCCAGGTCGGCTTCTCGGGCATCTTGAGGCCGGCCTTGTCCATCAAATCCGTGCGATACATAACCATCGAGCTCTCGCCGTAGAACGGCGCGGCGTACAGCTTTCCGTCGAGCGAGAGGCCGGCGCGGATTGGCGGCAAAAGGTCGTCCACGTCGTAATCGGCACTGAGCTTGTCGAGCGGAACCAGCCAGCCCTTCTTCGCCCAGATTGGCGTCTCGTAGGTGCCGATGGTCAGGACGTCGAACTGACCGCCCTTGGTGGCGATGTCGGTCGTCACCTTCTGGCGCAGCACGTTCTCTTCGAGCGTCACCCAATTCAGCTTGATGTCGGGATTGGCCTTGGTGAAATCGTCCGTCAGCTTCTGCATCCGGACCATGTCGGGATTGTTAACAGTGGCGATGGTTAGCGTGGTATCGGCATATGCGGGGAGCGCAAAACTTGCGAGCGCGACGGCCCCCAGCAGGGCCTTCACGAGAACCTTCATGAACGTATCCTCCGATGAGCAACGCCACGTAGTGGGCAATTGCTAAGGTAGCGGGCGAATACTCACCATACTAGCATGTCGGAGTCAACCAGGAATCGTCGCTGCGCCGCACAAATTCGCCCGCGGCCGGCCGCAAAGTCATGAAAACAAAGGACATCGGTCTTTTTTGGCCGCCTGGCCGGGCGGGGGCGCACCTTACTAAAAACCTGCTTTTCGCGGCACGCGCCGCGCTAGCAACCTGTCGGACTGAGTACTATTGGGACGGCGACTGCGGGTATGGAGGGGTACGCGATGTTCATATGGGCTGGTTTGGCTCTGGACCAGCTGCGGTCGGGCCTGCGTGGGCGTTGCGTGGGCCTCCCGGCCTTGCCCGCCGGAGCATTTCGCGCCGTCAGGCCGGAGCGAGGACGAACATCCGCTTCAAATTCCAGGCCATGGTCACGAGGCTCCACTCGCCGCGCACCTTTTCGAGCCCGCGCAAGGAAAATTGACGGAATCCGAGCGCGGATTTGATGATGCCGAACACCGGCTCCGGGGTCTGCTTGCGCAAGGCGTAGAGCGCTCGGCCCTCGGGCGTCTTCAACCGATGCGCCATCGCCTCGACCGGCGTCGGGTCGTCCGGCGCGGCCGGGGCCTTCTGGAAGCGCTCGCTCAGCGGCGGGTGATGGGGCTGGCGGCCCATCGCGATCATCGGCTCGACGCTGGCTTTTTCGCAGGCGGCCACGGCGCCCGCGCTGAAATAACCGGTATCGGCCAGCAGATGGTCGACCTTGCCGAGGCCTTCGGGCAACGCGCCGATCTTCTCCAGCATCGGTTCGACCTGGTTCTTGTCGTTGGGCGCCTGAACCACATCGACGGCCACGACCAGAAGACTTCCCGCTGCGACCGCGGCTTGCGCATTGTAGCACTGATCGAAGCCGCCGCCCGCCACCGGCATGATGCGCGACTCCGCGTCCGTCAGGTTGACCTGATCGGTCGGCAGCGGCCCTTCGGTCGGCGGCGCCGGCGGCTTGCCCCCGGGCTTCTTGCCCGTCGCCGCGATCTTCGCCTCGCGTGCCGCCACTTTGGCTTCGTGCTCGGCCATCTCGCGCGCATGCCGTTCCTTGGCCCGCGCCTCCATGGTCGCGCGCGCCTCGGCGATCTTGCGCAGGCGCTCCTCGCGCCGCGCCAGTTCGTCGGGGATCGACATCCCATCGGGAATATCAGCCTTGTCCGCAGCCTCCGCCTTGGCCATGAGATCGGCGACCTCGGCCTTCAGTTGCGCCTCCCCCCGGGCTCTTCGACCCGGGGGTTGCCGGCATGCTCGTAGGAAAGCGCGCTGTGCCGGCTGGCGTTGGCGTGGATCTTCGTCCCGTCCAGTCCGATCGTGCCCATCTTCAGAACGCCCATCTCGCGCGCCAACTGAAGAACCTCGACGAACAGCTTCTCGATCTCCTTCAAGAACCGCCGCCGAAACGCCGCAATCGTGTCGTGGTCGGGATGATCGTTGGCCGCGATGAACCGAAACGCCACCGAGTTGTAGGTCGCCCGCTCGAGCTTCCGGCTCGAAAACACCCCCGTCGCGTAGCCGTAAACCAGCAGGCCCAGCAACATCCGGGGATGATACGAAGCCGACCCCGAGCCTCGATACGCCCCGCTCATCCGGCCAAGGTCGAGACCGTCGATCACTTCGACGACGAACCGCGCCAAATGCTTCTCCGGAAGCCACTCGTCCACCGAAGGCGGCAGCAGATACCCAGTCTGCCGATCGATCGTCCGGAAATTGTCCATGCGCGTCGGTTTAATACCCGAGAATCAACACCATGATTCTACCCCCACCAACCACGTTTGTCCCGACCACCAAAGCGAAGGTGCGTTAAGTCCGACAGGCTGCTAGCGTTGCAACAGGTGCTCGGCCGTCGCTTCGTCCGTCACCAGGCCGGAAATCAGCCCCCCGGTCAGCGCGGCCCGCAGCGGCGCGCGGCGCGTCGGCCCCATCGCGACGCCGATTACCAGACGATTCCCGGCTTTTCTGAGCGGCGCGCCGGCCACGCGCAGATTTACGCCTTCGTTGAGAACACGGCCGGCGCCGTCGAACGCCCAGCCCGTGATCTCGCCGACCGCGCCGAGGTTGCGCATCGCCTCGGCCTCCTGACGGGTGATGATGCCGTCCTGCACCAGCGGCGAGGAATTGCCGATCGAACCGACGCCGACGAAGGTCACGTCGGTGCGCTCGGCGAGGTCGAACAGGCTTTTCACCGAGGCGAGACTGGTCAGAAGCTCCCGCTCCTCGACCGAGCGCGCCACGACCGGCAGCGGCATCGGGTAATGGGGCGCGCGCACGGTGTCGGAGGCGCGGATGATCACGTCGTAGAACGAGGCCGATCCGTCGATCTTGGCGGTGCCGACGAGCGCCACCAGCTTGTGCTGCGGGCATTCCATCGGCGGCAGCTGATCGGCGACCGCGCGCATGGTTCGGCCGGTGCCGATGCCGATGATGGCCGGCTCTGTCCGTCTCAGCCAGCGCTCGAATTCGGCCGCCGCGGCCTGAGCGATGCCGAGCGTCGAAGAGGTCGAATCCGGGTCGGTCGGAGCGATGTCGCAGAAGCGCAAGTCGTAGCGCAGCCTCAAGGTTGCGGCGAGCTCCATGCAGCGGGCGATCGGATGGTCGAGCCTCACCTTGATCAGCCGTTCGCTGATCGCGAGCGACACGAGGCGCTGCGCCGCCTGGCGCGAGATGCCGAGCTTGCGCGCGATCTCGTCCTGAGTGTTGCCGGCGACGTAATAGAGCCAGCCGGCGCGCGCCGCCTCATCCAGTCTCAGTCCGTCGTGATCCGCCCTGCGCGCCATGATGCTCCCTGCGCCCTCCCCGGCGACAGCCAGTCGGCGACGAGTTCCGGCAGCCGCGCCATGTCGCTGAAAATGAGCGCAGCCCCGGCCGAGGTCAATTCCGCAGCCTGCGCCGGCTCGGAGAAATGGCTCGCTCCAACAAAGCCGAACGCTGTCATGCCCGCTGCGCGCGCGGCCGTCACGCCAGCGACGCTGTCCTCGATGACCAGGCAATCCTCCGGCTGAGCCTTCATCGCGCCGGCTGCGAACAGGAAGAGGTCGGGGTGCGGCTTGCCGCGCTCGACGTCGGCGGAGGAAAAGATGTTCGGAGCGAACAGGGATTCGTAATCGGCCACGCGCAGCGCGAAACGCAGGCGCTGCGGCGCGCTCGAGGAAGCGACGCAGACGCGGGCGTGCAGACCGTTGACCGCCCGCCGCACGCCCTCGACGCCTTTCAGCTCGCGCTCGAACGCCGCAAGAATCTCGAGCGCCAGCGTGGCGGAGAAGTCCTTCGGCAGCGGCCGGCCGATTTCCGATGCGATGTGCTCAAGGACGCTGTCCTGGCGCAAGCCGAGGAAGCGCTCGCGCGTCTCCGCGTCGCTGAGCGTCAGCCCGGCCTCGCCAAGCATGCGGCGGGTGACGCCGAGGGCGATGAGCTCGCTGTCGACCAGAACGCCGTCGCAGTCGAAAATGACGACCGCGGGCCAGCCCGCCGCGCGCATCGCCGTACGCGCCTCGCGCTCCGCTTGGGCGAAGAGAGCGGCGGCGCGGCGTTTACGGGCGTGAAAGGCTGCGATGGCTCCGCGCGCCGGCCCAACGCGCTCGCCGAGCGCCGACATCGACGCCATCGCCGAGGTCACGGTGGCGCTACCCGAGGCGGCCGCGCCGATCATCGCCGACCCGAGCAACACTGGCTCGGGCGTTTGCAGCAAGGCGACGGGCATGCCGCAGACGTCGGCGACAATCTGGCGCACCAGGCGGCTCTGCGCCGCGCCGCCGCTCGCCACGATCGTCTCGAAGGCATAGCCGGCGCGACCGTAAACCGCGACGATTTCGGCGATCCCGTAGGCAAGGCCGCAGAGGCCCGCAACATAAAGCTCCTCGAGGCTGGCCATGTCCTCACGCAGGTCGAGCCCGACGACGCCGCCGCGCGCTCCGGCGTCCGCAAGCGGCGCCCGCTGGCCGATGAACGACGGCAACACGTGCAGGGCATCGGCGAGGAAAGCCGACCGGGACAGGCCGCCTGCGCGCGCCTCGATTGCGCGCTCGAGCGCGTCGTAGCCTTGCGCCGCGACCGCGCCGAACAGCGGATGCATGCGTACGAGCCGATCGATCGCCGCTCCAAACGCCGACTGCCCGCCGTCCATCAGCCATAGGCCGGGAGTGAGCCCCGACAGGTGCGGTCCCCAGACGGCGTCGATAAAGCGAGGCTCGTCCGATACGGCAAGGCAGCTGGACGAGGTGCCGAGGATGAGCGCGAGCCGGAGACGCGGATCGCCGGGCCGGCCCTCATCGCTGGCGGAAAGCGAAGCGAGCGCGCCGGCGTGCGCGTCGACGAGCCCGGCCCCGACCGGCGTGCCCTCGGCAAGCTCCATGGCCGCCGCGGCTTCGGACGTCAGTCCGCTCCCGAGCCGCGTTCCCGGTGTGAGAATCTCGGCGCCGAGACGGGCGAAGCGGTTGGCGGCAAGGCTGCTCAAGCCCACGCTGTCGAGGAATTCGCCGGGCCAGCGCCGTTCGTGCGCCAGATAGCCGAACTTGCACACGACCGAGCAGAGCGAGCGCGCAAGCGAGCCGGTCGCGCGGAAGGAAAGGTAGTCGGTCAGGCCCAGGAAATGCGCCGCGCGGGCAAAGGTCTCCGGCTTCGTCCGCCTGAGCCAGGCGAGCTTCGGCGTCTGCATCTCGGGCGACAATGCGCCCCCGACATAGCGCAGAACCTCGTGGCCGCCGGCGTTGATGCGCTTGGCGTCCTCGTCCGCCCGATGGTCCATCCACGCCATCACGTCGCGCTCCGGAGCGTCGCCGCGGTTGATCGACAGCGGGGAGAGCGCGGCGTCGAGCGCGACCAGCGAGCAGGTGGCGGCGAAGCCGACGCCGGCGAAGGCGTTGGGCGGAAAACCGCTCGTCTCGACCGCCTCGCGAACCGCCTCTGTCGTCGCGCGCCAGATGTCGGCGGTGGATTGCTCGACGACGTCGCCGGGCTCTCGCCATATGGCGATTGGCCGCTTCGCGCTCGCAAGCAGTCGGCCCGCGGCGTCGAACGCGCCGGCGCGGGCGCTGCCTGTGCCGACGTCCACTCCGATGAAAGCCTTGCTCATGGCGCCTGCGGCCGCCCCACTTGTGGAGTGCGGAAATTCGGACGTCCGGCGCCGGCTGGCAAGCGCTTTGCGCCCGCGAGCGCGAACCAGCGGCCGAAGGCGACGAGATCGGCGCGGCCCAGCTTTGAAAGACCATCAGCCCGGCAGGTTGAGAAGTGCGGCCTCGCCGGAGTCGAGGCCAATGAGGAGGCGCGCGCCGTCCGAACTCCACGCGAGCGCGCCGACCGGCCCTCCGCCCGGACGGCGGACCAGGATTTCCGCGGCGTCGGCAAGCCGGCAGAGCAGCACAAGGCCGTCCGCGTAGCCGATGGCGAGCACCAGCGCGCGCGGGTGAAAGGCGACCTTGGTCACGCGCGCCTCGCGGACGCCGCATTCGCGCGGCGCCTTGCCCATCGGGCCGTCCTTGTCCTTGAAGGGCCAGACCACGGCGGCCTCCGCCCCCGACGTCGCCAGCCAATTCCCGTCGTGCGACCATGCGAGCGACCGCGTCTTGCCGGGGTAGCCCGTCATCCGCATGTCGCGCGAATCGACGAGCCGCCAGCCATGCAGCGCGTTCTCCTGCATCGAGGTGACGAGGAAGCGCCCATCGGGCGAGAAGGTCGCGTCGAGATGGGCGCCCTTCCACATGAGCGTCTGCGGCGCCCCCTCGACCTTCGGGAACCAGAGCGTCGCTCCGTTGTAATGTGTCGCCGCCAGACGATAGCCCTTGGGCTGGAAGGCCAGCCCCCGCACGCTCGAAGGCGCATTCCAGGTCTTGACGACGCCTGCCTCGTCGCGCGCCCTGACCGCCTTGCCGGCGCTCCAGGCGTAATTCCCGCCGCGCAAGGCGAGCGCGTCGATCCAGCGGCCCTTTTCGTCGACGATCTCCCGGGCCTCTCCGTCAGCCTGGATCGCCGTCACGCGCCCGTCGTCGCCGCCGGTGAGCAGCGTCTTGTCGTCGGAGGCCGCGGCGAGGATCGCCGCGTCCGGGTGCGCGGCGACGCGCTTTTGCGCCTCGGGCTCGCCGACGAGGACCGAGCCGTCAGCGAGCGCCAGCGCCGGCGCCTGGCCGAGAAAGGCGGCCGCGACAACCTGAGCGCCGGCGTCGAAGGCGCTGAGGCGCTCGGTCAGCGAGGTCGTGGTCTGAGCGTCGCTCATCGTCGGACGCGCGGGATCAAGCTGCGCAGGCCAGGAAGCCTTTGCGGATGTCCTCTTCCTCGAGGTTGCGGCCGATGAACACGACTTTGGACTCCCGCTTCTCGTCGGGCCGCCACTCGCGCTGCGAATCGCCGTCGAGCATCATGTGCACGCCCTGAAAGACGAAGCGCTTGGAATTGTTCTTCATCGCCACGATGCCCTTGCAGCGCAGGATGTTTAAGCCCTGCTCCTGGGTAAGGCGATTGATCCAGGGCATGAACTTGGCCGGATCGACCTCGCCGTCGAGCCTGATCGACACCGACTGCATGTCCTCGTCGTGGTAGTGCTTGAGGCCGTGATGCTCGTGCGCGGGGCCATGATCATGATCGTGGTCGTGCTCCTCGGCGGTGAGGAATTCCGGCTCGATGTCGAGGATGCGGTCGAGATCGAACGCGCGCCGCTCCAGCACGTCAACAAGCGGGACGTCGCAGTTCTGCGCGCGGTGCAGCGCCGCATAGGGGTTGATCGCGCGGATACGGGCCTCGACCTCACGCAACTCGGCCGGGCTCACGAGATCGGTCTTGTTGATGACGATGACGTCGGCGAAGGCGATCTGGTTCTTCGCCTCTGGCGCGTCGCGCAGCCGCGCGGCGAGCCACTTGGCGTCGGCGACGGTGACCACCGCGTCGAGCCGCGCCGCCTTCTGCACGTCCTCGTCGACGAAAAAGGTCTGCGCCACGGGCGCCGGATCGGCAAGCCCGGTCGTCTCGACGATGATCGCGTCGAACCTGCCCTTGCGCCGCATCAGACCCTCGATGATGCGGATGAGATCGCCGCGCACGGTGCAGCAGATGCAGCCGTTGTTCATCTCGAACACTTCCTCGTCGGCGCCGATGACGAGCTCGTTATCGATGCCGATCTCGCCGAACTCGTTGACGACCACGGCGTAGCGCTTGCCGTGCGGCTCGCTCAAGATGCGGTTGAGCAGCGTCGTCTTGCCGGCCCCGAGGTAGCCGGTGAGGACGGTGACAGGAATCTTCTCGCCTTCGAGGGCCTCGCTCACGCGTTCGTCTCCTCAAGAGAAATGGGGGTCAGCCCGTCATATAGGACGGAGAGACCGGGCGCGGTAGGGCCCCTGCCGCCCTCGCGAGCCTCCCCCGCCGAACCCGACATACGCTCCACCCCGGTGAAAGACCGGGGAGACGAGGCGGATCGACGTCCGGCTTCGCCCCTCATGCGCCGGCGCGATAGCGCAGCCATCCCTCGGCGCGCAGCCGGCAGGCGGGGCATGCGCCGCAGCCGAATCCCCAGGCGCGCTCGCGCTCCCGGTCGCCTTCGTAGCACGAATGCGTTTCCCGCCGGACGAGCTCGACGAAGGACGCGCCGCCGAGCCGCTCGGCGAGGCGCCAGGTCTCCGCCTTGTCGATCCACATCAGCGGCGTTTCGACGACGAAGCGGCTCGCCATGCCGAGATTGAGCGCGACCTGCATCGCCTTCATCGCGTCGTCGCGACAGTCGGGATAGCCGGAATAGTCGGTCTCGCACACGCCCATGACGAGGCGGGAGAGGCCGCGCCGGTAAGCGATCGCCGCGGCATACGTCAGGAACAGCAGGTTGCGCCCGGGCACGAAGGTGTTCGGCAGCCCATTGTCGTCGAACCGGATCGCGACGTCGCGGGTGAGCGCCGTGTCGCTCATCGCGCCGAACGCCGAGCAATCAACCGGATGGTCCTCGCCGAGCCGAGCCCCCCACGCGGGAAAGTCCCGGCGAAGCGCGTTCAGCACGACGCGGCGAACGTCGAGCTCCACGCGATGCTTCTGTCCATAGTCGAAGCCAACGGTTTCGACCCTATCGAACCGGCCGAGCGCCCAGGCGAGGCAGACGGTCGAATCCTGTCCGCCGGAAAACAGGACGAGCGCGTTCCCGGGCACGGCTTCAGACCCTGGTCGCCCGCCAGGTCGGGCCATTCGGCCCGAAGGCCGGTTCGATGCGGAACTGGTCCGCGGCGGTCATCTTGCCGAGCGGGGTCGCATCGTCCGGCATGACCAGAGTCGCCTCCTCGCCGACGAACATGATCACATGCCGGCGTTCGCCGAGGATCGAGCGGGCGAGGCTCTTCAGGCCGGCGAAATAGGGCTCCTTGCGCCATGCGCCCGGGGAGCCGGGGTCGACCTGGCCATAGACGAAGCCGTTCGGCGGGAAGATCGACAGCACGAATTTGGCGTGGTCGGGCCGCCACGCCTCGGGCAGCTTGGCGTCGGTCATCCACAGGCAGAAGAATTGTCGGCACTGCTCCGGCGCCTGATCGTGGATCTTGCACCCCTTCCCCGGCGCGCATTCCCTGCACCAGACGCCCGGCGGCTTCTCGAACTCCGCCAGCGCATAGACCTTGCAGCAGAGCGTGCAGGACCCGCAGGCGCGCCCCGGGGCGGCCGCGTACGGCGTGACGACGATTGTCGAAGGCATGGCTTTCCTATGGAAACGAGGCCGGACCGCTAGCGCGGCGGCGCGACGCTGGCAAGGCGCCGCTTCCCTATTCCACCGTCCACAGGCAGCCTCGCCTACGGATGCGCCCGCCACTTCCGCGCCGCCGGCGCCGAACAGACCAAAAGATCCGTCCTACTCCGCTCCGCTTGCAAACCTCGGAGTCTCCCCGGTCTCGACCTCCCGGGCAAAATCCATCGATTCGATCCGATCGCCGCGCCGGACGATGCGGGCGCTGGCGGCGCCGATTCCCGAAAGATCCTCCTGCGCCTGGCGGAAATGCGTTTCGAGCTTGGCGGCGCGCTCGGTGAGGAGGCGCACGTCGCCCACCAGCCGTCCGACCTCGGCCTGGATCGCCTGCGCCTCGTCGCGCATGCGCGCGTCCCGCAGGATCGCCTGGGAGACGCTGATCGCCATCATCATCAGCGTCGGCGAGACGATGACGACGCGGGCGCGATGCGCCTTCTGCACCACGTCGTCGAAATGCTCGACGATGTCGGAATAGATCGCCTCCGACGGGACGAACATCAGAGCCACGTCCTGCGTCTCGCCGGGCAGGAGATAGCGCTCGGCGATATCCTTGACGTGCTTCGCCACGTCGGCGCGGACGCGGGCCTCGGCGCCCTTTCGAGCCTCCTCGTCGCGCGCCGCGCGCAAGACGGAAAAGCCCTCGAGCGGGAACTTGGCGTCGATCGCCAGCAGGCGGCTGTCGCCCGGCAGGCGGATGACGCAATCGGGCCGGGCGCGATTCGACAGCGTGAACTGGAAATCATAGGCGCCCGCCGGCAGGCCGTCGCGCACGATCGCCTCCATCCGCCCCTGACCGAAGGCGCCGCGCGCCTGCTTGTTGGCCAGGATATCCTTCAGCGACACCACCTCCCGCGTCATTTCGGTGAGACGCGCCTGCGCCGCGTCGATCACCGCAAGGCGCTCGTTGAGCTTGCCGAGGTTCTCGCCGGTGCGGCGGGTCTGGTTCTCGATCCCGGCCCCCAGCCAGTCGGTCATGCCCGAAAGGCGGCCGGCGAGTTCCGCGTTGGCGCTGGCCAGCGCCGAAAACCGGGCCTCGATCGCCTCCTGCCGCTCGTCCGCCATCTCCCGCTCGCGCCGGCGGGCGGCCGACGCGCGCCCCAGCGCGATCAGGGTCAGGAGCAGGAAAAGGCCGAGCGCCGCCAGCGCCGCGGCGAGCGCCTCGGGCAGGTCGATCGGGACGCCGTCGAGGACGGCGATGGGGGCGTTGATTGTGGGCACGGGGCGATTCGGCCAAGTTGATCGAACATAACAAGAACACGTTTGACCGCATCCGTCCAGAGGATTAACTTTCCCTTAGAGGGCGATCGCTGTACGTCCGGCAAGGCCCTCCCCACCACCATCCTTCGGATGGTCCCCCTCCCCCGCTCCTCGGGGGAGGATATCCGCCCCCATGAAGCGCAAGCGGAATGGGGGAGGGGGACCGCCCGCAGGGCGGTGGAGGGGGTCGCCGTCCTCAATCGCCCGAACGGTTCCTTGCCCTTATGTCCCTTCGCCACATCATCACCCTGCCCGACCCCAAGCTCCGGCTGATCAGCAAACCGATCGAGCGCATCGACTCGGCTCTGACGAAGCTCATCGACGACATGATCCAGACGATGCACGACGCGCCGGGCGTCGGGCTCGCGGCGATCCAGATTGCCGAGCCGATCCGCCTGCTGGTCGTGGACGTCGCCAAGAAGGAGGAGGAGCCGGCGCCGCTGGTCTTCGTCAACCCGGAAATCCTGTGGCGGGCGGACGAGCGCTCGACCTACGAGGAAGGGTGTCTTTCGATCCCCGAATATTACGCCGAGGTCGAACGCCCCGCCTCGGTCCGCGTCCGCGCCCTCGACCGCGACGGCGCGATGCGCGAGGTGCTGGCCGACGGGCTGCTCTCGACCGTGCTGCAGCACGAGATCGACCACCTCGACGGCGTGCTGTTCATCGACCACATCTCCAAGCTCAAGCGCGACCGGGTGATCAAGAAGTTCCAGAAGGCCGCCAAGCGCTCCGGCGAAGGCTCGCACGTCTTGTGAGAGGGCGCGCGCGGGTTGACGGACGAAATCGCCGCCGCCTGTCGCGAGACCGAGTGATCACAATCAAACGCATGGCGCCCGCCTTAACGGCGGGTGTGACGTGCGGGCGCGGGCTCCCTTCCGCCAACCTACGGGATGCACACATCGTTCTTGACGCGGCGCAGGCCGGACATCCCCTTCCCCAGCTCAGCTGGGGAAGGTGGCCCGATAGGGCCGGATGGGGTGCGGCGAGCAGGGCGGCTCCGTATGCGGTTGGCTGTGACGGTCGCGCAAATCGAGCGCGGTCGGCGGCGGCGGACCACACCCCATCCGGCGCTACGCGCCACCTTCCCCGCTACGCGGAGAAGGGATCGCATTGGCCGCTGATAAGCGCTCTTCCGGCAAAGTTGTGGCGGCCAGAGATGTGCGCATCCCATAATTCTCCCAAAGGCAGAGGGAAGCCGCCATAGGGCGTCCGGGAGGACGCCCGTCTTTCGACGGGTTATGGCGGCAGGGTGAGAGTAAGGCGGCGCGATCCTATTTCATCTTGACCTGAAACCCCTGACGCCTGGCGAAGTGAAGGCGCGGCCGTCGTTTTCGGGTGGCGTCGGCCGGCCGATTGCGCCAGATTCGGGTCAATGCCGCCCGGAACCGCGACCATGCTCGACATGCCATCCCTTCCCCCCGAAAGCGCCGACTACGTCACCGTCAAGCGCGCGATTGAATTCCTCTCGACCCGCTGGCGCGATCAGCCGTCGGTCGAAGACGTGGCGGCGGAAGTCGGGCTGTCGCCGTCCCACTTCCAGCACGTGTTCAAGCGCTGGGCGGGCCTGACGCCTAAGGCGTTCCTCCAGGCGATCACCATCGAGCGCGCCCGCGAACTCCTCCGGGATTCCTCGAGCGTGCTGGACGCGGCCTACGACGTCGGGCTCTCCGGGCCGAGCCGGCTGCACGACCTGTTCGTCTCGCACGAGGCGCTGACGCCGGGCGACTATCGCCGCGACGATCTCGTGCTGCGCTACGGCTTCCACCCCTCGCCGTTCGGCGAGGCGGTCGTGGTCACGGCCCCGCGCGGCATGGCGGGCCTCGGCTTCGTCGACGACGGCGACCGGGCCTCGGCGCTTGCCGACATGAGGCGGCGCTGGCCGCGGGCGCAGTTCGTCGCCGACGACGAGGGCACCGCCCCGGCCGCCGCGCGCGCCTTCGATCCGGCGCAATGGCGGCCCGACACGCCGCTGCGCATCGTGATGATCGGCACGGACTTCGAGGTGCGGGTGTGGGAGACGCTGCTTTCGGTGCCGATGGGATGCGCGACCACCTATTCCGACATCGCGCTGAAGCTCGGCAAGCCCAAGGCGGCGCGTGCGGTCGGCGCGGCCGTCGGGCGCAATCCGATCTCCTTCGTCGTGCCCTGTCATCGCGTGCTCGGTCGCTCGGGCGCGCTGACCGGCTACCACTGGGGCCTGGCGCGCAAGCAGGCGATCATCGGCTGGGAGGCCGGGCGGGTCGGCGCCGTTTAGCGCATGATGACATAAGGTTGCGCCCGTAAACCCCCACCCTGCGGCCTTCGGCCGCTTCCTCTCCCCATAGGCCGTCGAGAGACGGGCGTCCTGTCGAACGCCCTAGGGGGAGAGGGGCGATCCCTTCCCCCTCAGGGGGAGGAGCCTGCCCCCGGGCCAAGACCCGGGGGTGGCCGCGTAAGCGGCCGGATGAGGGTGTTCCGCGCGATTCGATCGGGTCCGCGGTAAAATGCAACCTGAGCGAAGAGGATTTTCAGCCCCTGTTTTCGCCCCTGTTCGTTTCCCTGTTCCGGCGCCGAACAGGTCGAAAATTCCCTGTAAAGCGCGCCTCAATTTCCCCGTTCTGGTGGGAGCCGGGGGCCGCAACCGGCGGATTGTAGGTCGACAGGTCTCTGAAATTGCATTTGTTTTCGGAGCGCACGCGGAACGGGCGTGCGAAAAATTCCCTGCTAGCAGGGAATTCGGAATCGGCCTCTTGCGATGGCCGCCGGCGGAACTGGCCCTCGTTCACCACGTCTGCTCCGGATGCGGCGCTGGGTAGGGGATGCGGATCCGGGCCTCGCGAAGGCGGCGCAGGATGTCGAAACTGATGTCGCTCTGGGTGCGGGGCGCCGTCTCGACCTCGTCGACGAAGCAGACCAGGTTGAACTTGAGCGCCCAGTCGGCGAATTCGGACAGGAGCACGGTCGGGGCCGGGATGCTCAGCACCAGGCCATGCGCCCTGGCGGCGTCGATCAGGATGGCGCGCACGGCCTCGGCGTCGCTCTCGTAGGCGACGTTGATCGCGACGATGATGCGGCCGATCCGGTCGGTGTGGACCCAGTTCTTGACCACGGTCGTGACGAAGTTCGAGTTCGGCACGATTAGCGTCGCCCGGTCGAACGTCTCGATCTCGGTCGCGCGGGCGTTGATCTTGCGCACGAACCCCTGGTCGGCGCCGACCACGACCAGGTCGCCGACCCGGATGCTCCGCTCCCACAAAAGGATCAGGCCCGAGACAAAGTTGTTGGCGATCGACTGCAGGCCGAAGCCGATGCCGACCGACAGCGCGCCGGCGACGATGGCGAGCTTCTGCACGTCGAGCCCGATCTGAGCGGCCCCGAGCAGGACGGCGACGGCGCCGCCGACATAGCCGAAGATCGTGCTGATCGAGTTGCTGACGCCCGGATCGAAGCGCGTCTCGGGCAGCAGGCGGTCGCTGAGCCAGTTCCGGATGAGCCGGGTGGCGAACTGCGCGACGCCGAACACGACCACCGCCGCCAGCATCGACGATAGCGACAGGGTGACGCCCCCGACGGCGAAGCCGAAATAGGCGGAGCGCAGCGAACTGAACCAGTCCTGCGACTGCACGCCCCAGGGCTCGAGCACGGCCGCCGCGGCGATCACGACGAGCGCTACCCGTGCGACGCCCTGCACGAGGACGGCGATCTGCGCCAACACGCCGCGGCTGAGGCCGAGCAGGGCCTTGAGCGGGCCGCCGACCTCGGCCTCGGGCCGCAGAAGCGCGGCGGTTCCGTCCTGGACGACGATGTCGATCAGATAGAGACAGCAGCCGAGAATGGCGAGGAAGATCGCCTGGTTGACCAGGAAGGTGGCGAACGCGACGTATCCGGTCGCGGTCGCGCCGAAGACGACGAAGGCCGCGGCCCAGCCGACCGCCCGCACGGGCGCCCAGCGATCGGGCCCGGCTGCGGCGGTCTGCGGCGCGGGCGAAAGCCGCCGAAGGGTATAGGCGACGGCCACGACGGCCAGCGCCGCGCCGACCGCCCGGCCCGCGACGACGATGTTCAGCGAGGCGGCCGCGTCGGCGGCGGGTTCGATCAGCCGCTCCGCCGACCAGATCGCCGCAATCGTCATCGCCGCGCGAACAATGCGCCGCGCCGCCCGATCGCCGACGGGGATCAGACGCCACGCCTCGGCGTGGGGCGACAGCATGGCTCGGCCGACGGCGTTCACCACGATGAGCAGGCGCGCCGCGTCGAGGACGGCCTCGAGCGCGCCCTGCATGCGCCGGTCGGACAGGTTTGCGAGGTCGAGCGCCGCGGCCAGCGCCGACAGGCCCACGAGCGGCACGACCGCGAGCACGAGCAGGGTCCAGGCCGCCGCCAGCGCCCGGCGCAGCCGCGTCGGGGGTTCGGCGGCGGGATCGTGATCGAGGAAGCGGCGCCCGATCCGCTGGAGCGCGACCGCGATGAGCGCGAGCGCCAGGACCGCGCCGGCCACACTCAACGCCCCCACCGCCGTGACGCGGCCGCCTATGTCCGAAGCCCAGGCGCCGACGATCGCGCCGACGGCCGCGACGTCGGCGGGCGTCTCGCGCGACACGTTGCGCCACAATTGCGGATCGAAGACGGAAGTGG
This sequence comes from uncultured Alphaproteobacteria bacterium, assembly GCA_963822215.1. Classification (GTDB taxonomy): domain Bacteria; phylum Pseudomonadota; class Alphaproteobacteria; order Rhizobiales; family Beijerinckiaceae; genus Roseiarcus. Next base: position 240,947 of record CAWGGX010000008.1, on the reverse strand, counting down.
AGTGAGCGAACGTCTCGCGGGCGAACACAGCGCGCCGCCGCGCCGAGATCCGGGTCGCGTTGTCGTCGACCCGGAAAAGCAGGGCGCGGGCGGCGCGCAATCGGGCGTCGAGCGCGTCGTGCTTCTGCTGCTCGCTGGCGAGGTCCGCGGCCGCGGCGTCGTTGACCGGCGTAGCCGGCTTGTCCTTGTCCGTCTTCGGGGTGAGCTCGGCGAGCCGTTTCGTCGATGCGGCGAGCCGGGGCGTCATATTGGCGATCGCGGCCTGCAGGGCGATCCCGAGCGGATCGTTCTCCGCGCGCAGGCGTTGAAGCTCCGCGTCGGCGAGGTTCAGCTGCTTCAGCGTGGTCTCGATGGCGGTCAGCGCGGCGCCGGTCGCATCGAGATCGAGCGGGCCCCGGTCCTGCGCCGCAACGCGGCCGACGGAAACCAGCATGAGCGTGAGGGCGAGATAGCGCAGGATTCTGAGGACGGTCTGAAACGTCAGCTGAGGCAAGGGGCCATCCGATGATTCGTTGAATGCGACCCCTCTACGCATCCGACCATGGCCTCGCCATGGCGGCGCCCGCAGGTCGCCTCCGGAGAATCCGGCGTTCACCTTCCGATGGGAAAGGGGCTGCGCCTCCGCTTCTGCTTTGTTAAAGGAGGCGGCCAAATTGAGGACTAACCCGGTGAACGCGACCCTCGACGCCACGCTTCCTATCGCCCGCAATGCCGGCGAGCGGGCGCTCGAGCATTTCCTGGCGTCGGGTTTCAAGCGCATCGAGCCCGCCATCTTGCACCCGGCCTCGATCTTTCTCGACATGTCGGGCGAGGAGATACGGGGCCGGTTGTTCCTGACCGCCGGCGCCGGGGGCGAGGAGCTGTGTCTCCGGCCCGAATATACGATCCCCGTCTGCCGCGCCTATCTGGCCTCGGACAAGGCCGGCGCGGCGGTCGAATATTCGTATCTCGGACCGGTCTTTCGAGCGCAGGCCGAAGGGAGCGGCGAACGCTTCCAGACCGGCCTCGAGAGCTTTGGCCGCAAGGACGTCGAGGCGGCGGACGCGGAGATCTTCTCGCTGTCCATGGAGGCGGCGGAGGCGGCGGGCGGAAAACTCGCGGCGCGGCTCGGCGACGCCGGCTTGTTCGACGCGCTCCTCACGGCGCTCGCCCTGCCCGAGGTCTGGCGGCGGCGCCTGAAGCGGGGGCTCGCACAAGGCCGCGACCTTGCGGCCATCCTCGACGGGCACGTTCCGGGCGCGCTCGCCCAGCCCGGCGTGCTGGCCGCGATGGAGAGCGCCGACCATGCGGGGGCCCGCGCCCTGGTCCAGGACCTGCTGGCGATCGCCGGCATCGACGCCGTCGGCGGCCGCACCGCGGGCGAGATCGCCGATCGGTTCCTCGAGCAAGCGGCGCTCCGGTCGGGCGATGCGATCGGGCCCGAGAAACGGCAAGTGCTGGAATCCTATCTCGCCGTGTCCGGCGATCCGGACGTCGCCGCCGACAAGCTGCACGACCTCGCGCGCACGGCGGGACTCGACCTCGGCCGGGCGCTCGACGCCTTCGAGCTGCGCAACGGCTTCATCGCCGCGCGCGGCGTGGAGATCGAGGACACCCGTTTTTCGGCCGCCTTCGTGCGCGATTTCGACTATTACACCGGCTTCGTGTTCGAGGCGCGCGACCCGTCCCGGCCCGACGCGCGGCCTGCCCTCGCCGGTGGGCGCTACGACGGCCTCGCCCGCAAGCTCGGGGCGAGCGAGGACATTCCAGCAGTCGGGGCGGCGATCACGCTCGACCGTCTGCCGGCCGGGGGCGCGCGCTGATGACCCTCGACGCAACGGGCGACACCCCCTTCGTTCTCGCCGTTCCCTCGAAAGGGCGGCTGCAAGAGAACGCCTCGGCCTTTTTCGCCCGCGCCGGCCTCGAGCTGACCCAAGGGCGGGGCGCGCGCGACTATCGCGGCGCGGTCGCGGGCCTGCCCGGAGTGGAGGTCGCCTTTCTTTCGGCCTCCGAGATTGTCGGCCAGCTCGCCGCCGGCGCCGCCCATTTCGGCGTCACCGGCGAGGACCTGCTGCGCGAGAAGGTTCCAGACGCCGACGCCCGGCTCGAGCTCATCGCCCCGCTCGGCTTCGGCAGGGCCGACGTCGTCGTCGCCGCGCCTCAGGCCTGGATCGACGTACGCACAATGGCCGATCTCGAGGACGTCGCCTCGGCCTACCGCGCCCGCCGGGGCGAGCGGATGCGGGTCGCCACCAAGTACGTCAACCTGACCCGCCGCTATTTCGCCGAGCACGGCGTCGGCGACTATCGGATCGTCGAGAGCCTAGGGGCGACCGAGGGCGCGCCCGCGGCCGGGGCGGCCGAGCTGATCGTCGACATCACGACAACCGGCGCGACGCTCGCCGCCAATGCCCTCAAGCCTTTGGAGGACGGGCCGATCCTGCGCTCTCAGGCGATGCTGGTCGCCTCGCTCGGCGCGCCGTGGGGGCCGTCGGCGCGCAAAAGCGCGCGCGTCATCCTCGACCGGATCGCGGCTAGCGAGGAAGCGCGCAAGACGCGCGAGGTGCGGTCCCGCCTGCCGGTCCCGACCCGGCCGGTGGTCGAAGAGGCGCGAAAACGCTTCGGCGCCGTCCCCGCCTTCGGCGAGGAGGCCGATCCGGAGGGCTTCGTCGCGCTCCATTGCGCCAAGGCCGCGACCGCGGATCTGGCGAGCTGGCTCCTCGAGCGGGGCGCGAGGCGCGTCAGCGTGGTCGCGCTCGAACAGGCCTTTGACGCCAAGAACCCGCTCTACGAGGCGCTGGAGAAAAGGATCGGGGCGGTGTAGGCGCGCTCGCTGAGCGCGGCGGCGCAAAGCGCTTCCTCGAAGCCGCTCATTGGGGAGGCGGGCCGATGCAGGAGCAGCTGGCGAAACGGAGAATTGAAGCAAGTGTCACCGGTATACCGAACTTTATAATCCCACGACGTGTTGCAAATTCTGCGACTACTCGCGAGGCGGACGGTCCATCGAGGAGCACTATGGTAGATAGAAGCGTGCCTATCCGGTTAACGCCCACAGCCCCTAGATGTAGGGTGCGTCCACGTGCAGAGCGATCTGGCCGCAATATGGCCAGACAAAGCCGACAGGCCAACGCGCGCGATCAAGATAGGCAGCATATGCCGCGTCATACGGAAAAAGCTCATGAAACTCTGGGACTGACTGGGGAAACCCAGATCGTCGCTCTGGCGGATTTCCATGGCCGGTTTGATAACCATCACCAGCCCTGGTGGGTGTGGGCGTTAACCGGACAGGCACGGATAGAACGTCCTGCCGCAGGTTCATGCCTTGGAAACGCTAGCGTTCGCTATCTGTCCAGTGTGCTATCCCCACCCGGCAGGCCCCACCCGGCGGGCTCAGGATCAACTCCTGGCCCTGTGATTAGCTGAAGGCCGAGAGCGCGGGCCGCTCTATTCCAGTAGTGCGCGAACCATTGTACCTTTTCAAAGTGCCTCGGGTTGTCGAACGATTCGACCAATCGCCGCTGAACCTTTTCGGCAATACGATTGTAGTCCTCCGCGTGCTCTTTCATAGTCGGGATACCCGGCTCTTCGACGCCACTGGACAGGATTGTTGTCATTTCGTCCAGAACGTCGAGAAAATAAGGACCGTCTCTTGCCTGAGCTGCGTGGCCGATCAGCTCCTCCTTAAACTTTTCGTCCTTGAGATATTCCGTGCCTGTCCGGTTAACGCCCACACCCACCAGGGCTGGTGATGGTTATCAAACCGGCCATGGAAATCCGCCAGAGCGACGATCTGGGTTTCCCCAGTCAGTCCCAGAGTTTCATGAGCTTTTTCCGTATGACGCGGCATATGCTGCCTATCTTGATCGCGCGCGTTGGCCTGTCGGCTTTGTCTGGCCATATTGCGGCCAGATCGCTCTGCACGTGGACGCATCCTACATCTAGGGGCTGTGGGCGTTAACCGGATAGGCACGAGATATTCTTCGAGATCAGCATGCACAGCGGAGGTGATCATTATCCTTGGAAAATGGACGATCTCCTGCTCCAAGTGGTAGGCTTTCACGAGTGCGTGGCCGAAGACCGTATTGTCGTCATGATAGAGATGACCCTTGACGATTGCTCCACGCACAAAGAACCCTTCGAGGAGCAGGTTCACGGTCAATTCTCGAAGAACGTGCATAAGGTGGGCAAGACCCGAACCATTGCGAGCCGTTGATATACAAACGGCGTCAGAAATGCTCTGCGCCCGGAGGTCGCTATCCTTAAAGGCATGTACATATTCGTCTCGGGGTGGATCATGGATGAGACGAAGGAGATTTCTCAACGCCTTGAATGGCGTGTCGCCGGTTGATAACCGATCGATCAACAAAGAAAAGTCGAGAATATCAACGAACGCGCAATAGCGCTCGTCGTAAGTCGGTAACGGACGTACTTTGCGAGGCGTCATGTCCGAGAAATCTGCACTAATTTCATCCCCTCCTTCTAGGCGTGTTTTTGCGCTCCGCCAACGATCTTGGTCTCGCAAAAGTTGCTCGCGTGAACGCAATCTGCGACGCGAGGCATCCCGTTCCTAGGTCCACCGGTTCCACTGTCATCGGGCGCGTGGTGGAGGGCCGGCCGTCGCGCAAGGTGCGGAATACGGAATACCGCCGCTTCGCCATGACCCGGCCTCGCCGGCTACGTCGTCCCCGGCCTGCCCCATCACGTCACGTGAGCGCGGCAATCGGCGCGAGCGCGTGTTCTTTTCCGACGACGACTTATCCCCTCTATCGCGACCTCTTGCGGGAGGCCTGCGACAAAGCGGGGGTCAGCGTTTGGGCCTATTGCCTGATGCCCAATCACGTTCATCTCATCCTCACGCCGGCCACCGCGGACGGCCTTGCGCGCGCGCTTGGCGAGGGGCGCCGGCGAACGCAAAGCTGGACGCGGAAATGCTAGGAAATGAAGCAAGTGCTATTAGAGCAGTTTTAGCCCGACTTCGCGGATTGGGCCATTTTTCGCGGTGGCGCGTCAAGGAAATCAATACCTTGATCAAAAAGGTCTTCACTACAGGACGGGTTGGGCTGTGAGCGCGGCGGCGGTGATTTTGGGGGGCGGCTGAGCCGGCAGAGCAAGGTTCATGCGGTCGACGAGCAGGCGCAGTTCGGGCTCGGGTTCGGTGTAACGGGTGAGGATGATTTCGCGTCCGTCGGTGGTTGGCAGATGGACATCGATCATCTGCACGGCGGCGAATTCGGCCAGCGCGCTGCGGGCGGTGAGGCCCGGGGCGAGGCCGCTGAGCCAACGCGTGAGCGTGATCTGCAGGCAGTAGGCGAGGAAGGCGACGAAGATGTGGGCCTCGATGCGCTCGTCGCTTTGGTGGAAGATCGGGCGGATGGCGAGGTCGCCTTTCAAGGTTTTGAACGCTTCCTCCACGGCGACGAGCTGAATGTAGTACTGCCAGAGTTCGGCGGGATCATCGTTGGTCAAATTGGTGCGCAGCAGATAGCGGCCTTCGCGGCGTCTGACCTTTCTGAGCTTGTCGCGATCGAGCGAGAAGGTCAGCGCCCCGGTTTTCTTGTCGACGACGGTTTCGACCAGACGCCAGGCGGAGCGCGCCTCGGAGCGCGCCGCGCCGAGCTTCATCAGCCTTTCCTCGCGGGATAGCTCCATCTCGGCGAGCTTCTTCAGGCGCGCCCACAGCCACTTCAGTTGTCGCCGCCGCATCGCGCGCTCCTTGCTGCCGCGATCGGCGCTCTGCGCGAAGACGTAGAGCTCGTCGTCCTCAGCGAGCAGCTTGACCTCGACGCCCTCGCGCGCCTTTCGCCACGGCTTGTCGACGAGCTGCTTTTCCAGGCGCGTCAGGCGGCCTTTGGGCGTTCCCACCAGATAACTCACGGGCGGATCGCTGGCACGCATTTCAGCGAGAACGTCTTCGGTCGGCACGCCGCGGTCCATCACCCAGACGCGGCGCGCCTTGCCGTATTGGCTCTCGATCTTGGCCAGGAAATCGCGCAACGTCTTGCAGTCGGCGGTGTTGCCTGGAAGAACCTCGTAGGCGAGCGGCAGGCCATCCGGCGTAACAACCAGCGCGATGACGAGCTGCGGGCAATCGGGCCGTTTGTCGCGGCTGTAGCCGTGCCGGCGCTTGCTCCCCTCGGGCAGATCGGAGGCGTTGACCTCGAAATACGTGCTCGTCAGATCGTAGAGCAGGACGTCGAAGGAGGCGTTGAACAGATCGCGCCAGCGCTCCGTCAGGTGTGAAAACAGCGCCTGTTTGTGGGCGAGCAGAAGATCGTGGCAGGCGTAAAGTTTGTGCTCTTCCGCGAGCCCGAAGTCGGAGCCCAACAGGTCCGCCATGGCGCTGTCGAGGAACCACTGGCGATGCGGCCGCCATTCGCTTCCCGGGGCAATGAGCCGGTAGGAAACGAGAACTTGCAGCACCTGATCCCAGCGCGTGCCCTTGCGGCTCGCCGGCAGGCGCTCGGCCCAGAAGCGATCGAGCCGCAGTTCGCGCCACAGGACGCCGGCGAGCCAGCACGCGCCCCACTGACGCGGCCGACAGAGCCGCATCTCGGACAACCGCAGCCGGATCACGTCGCCGCCGTCGGGGACCTCGCAGCGATCCTCCGGGAACAGCGCCAGCGTGCGCGACCGCCCTTCGTTTTCGTCGAACACTTCGATCGCCCTGCGCCAAGACTCGGCTTGCGACGAGTTGATCTCGCCGAGGTAGAGCACGTGGCGCTGGACCACCCGGCCGCTATCGAGCCGCCGGTTCTCGACGACGCTCCAGTAAAGATGCGTCTTCCCGTTCTTCCGCCGTTCGGTCTTTCGCAGGAACATGGCGGCGAAGATTTTGCCACGGATGCCCGAGTTCTGGGAATCCGCCTCGGACTTAGTTGGTCTTCACTACAGCCGTTTTTGGCGTTGTTCCCGAAGCCCGCATCAACCAATTCAAACGCTTACACCTCGCGAAAACCCAGAAAATCTGGTTATCCACAGGCGAATCCGCGAAGTCGGGTTAGAGCAGTTTTCGATCAAATCGAAGCGCCCTCGTCATTGCGAGCGGCCCCCGGGTCGAAGAGCCCGGGGGGAAGCAATCCAGAAGGACGTAAGGACCCTACGATCGCCTGGATTGCTCTTATGTCCTTCGTCAAGGGGTCGGACGCACCCTCCCGTTTCCGCTTCAGGGGTGGGCGGAGTGATGGCGTTGGATGATTGCGCAGAGGTGGGGGCGAGGCCTGTTGGACGTCGGTGATCAAGCTCTAATACGCGTATTTGTTCCGCATGTCCGAGTTTCGTCCGGGGCTGCTCCACGTCTTCGTACGGGCGTCGATGCGTCGATCGGCCACTTGCAATCCTCGGGAGTTCCCCTGCCGCGGCTTCACCCCCGCCGCTGCGCAATGTTTGTTGCATCCGTCTGCCGTATCCCTCCTCGGTCTGTGTGGGGTCAGTCGACGCGATGGCGCGCCGCCCGCGATGGCGCGGGATCGCATGAAGCCGCTCGCGAAGCGCGCTCCCAAATTGCGCTGTAGCGAGCGAGCGGCTTCATGCGACGGCTTGCTCCTGCTCAAGCGCGCGATGGATCGCCCAGATGAAGCCGGCGAGTTCGCGCGCGACCGCCGTGACGGCGACGCTCTTCGTCTTGCCTTTGCGCATCAGCGCCCGGTAGCGCGCGGTGAGCCGCATCTGCGCCTTCCAGGCGATCCGCCGCGCCGCCGGCGGCGCCGCCTCGACCCGGGCGAGCTTGGCCTGACCGATGCGCGCAGGAAAGCGATGGCGCCAAGCGCTCTCGATCAGGGTTTTGCGCGCCCGGCCGTTGCCGGCCTTGGTGATGCCGAAGCGCCTGAACTCGGTCGCCGGTTGAGGACTCCGAGGGCACGAGCCCCAGCCAGGCCATCAACTCGCGCGGCGTCCGAAAGCGCCCGAGGTCGCCGACTTCGGCCAGAATCGCCGTCGCCGCGACGAGGTCGATCCCGCGCATCGCCATCAGCGCCGTGACCATCGGCGCCAGCGACCAATCGGGAACCGCCTCCTCGATCGCCTTCTCCAGCCGGGCGATGCGCGCCTTCGCCTCGTCCATCGCGGCCACCTGCTCCTCGAAGGCGATGCGCTGCTCGAGATGGGCGAAAGCTTGGCTCGCCAGCCACTTCCGGTGCGCGCCGCCCCATGTCTTCTTACCGGGATAGACGCGTCCGAGACGCAAAAGGAAGGCGCCGGTCTGCTGGCGCTTGATCCTGAGGTCGAAGGCGGCCGTCGAGCGCGCCCGCACCAGATCGCGCATCGCCTCGTGCCGCTCGTCCGGCGTCCACACGGCGGTGAGCTCGCCGGCCCGCAGCAAGCGCGCCAGATTCAAGGCGTCGCGGCGATTGGTCTTCACCCGATCGCCCGGCTTGCGCGGAATGAGCGAGGGCGCGACCACCCGGCACGCATGCCCAAGCTCGCCGATCAGCCGATAAAGACCGTAGCCGGTCGGCCCCGCCTCGTAACAGAACGTCAGCTTGTCGTGCTTGCCAGACAGGCGGCGGACCAGCTTCGTCACCGCAGCCTCGTTCGCCTCGATCTCCCCGAGAAACCTCGCCTCGGCCGCGCCTCCGCCGTCAGCCAACCCTACCGCGATACTCGACTTCGACACGTCCATGCCGACGAAAACTTCGCTATAATCTTTCATGGCTCGTCCTCCTTGCGTGAGGCTCCGCCCGGCCTATCCGGGCAACCCTCGCAACGCGCATCGAGGGCGAGCCGCCGCCTCAGCGCAAGGACATACAGTCTTCGTCGCTTCGCTCCTCGCAATGACGATTCAGTATGGTCGAAGACCGCTCTAGTGTAACCGCCGCGCGCCTTTCCCGGAGCGGGCTCACGCGTCATCGACGGTCCACTCCTGGCTCATCGGTTTCGGTGCAATATACGTCACGACCCAGCTCATTCCATCGCTCCCCACCGGCCTGAAAGCGTCGATTGTGTATCCGCGGTTTCCGTCCACGACGCCGAACGTCACAAATTTGTCGATGGCGCCTCCGACGTAGCCCGTGATCACAGCAAAGGCCGCGAGCTTGCGGTTAAGGTCGTCTTCGCCGTGATAGGGCTGAAACCAGCCCACGAGCGTCGCGCCCTGATGACGCAGGGTGTCCAGAAACGCCTGCTTGCAGTCCATTTTCTTATCGAGACTCGCGGCGACATGGGCGACGTAGCGATGACCGTTCAACTGATAAACGGCCATAAGGCAGCCGCTGAAGTCCTTGCTGAACACGATCGCTTCACTGGCGAGCGACATCGATTTTCCATCGACGTAGCCGACGAAATCCGCGGCCACCTGTCCGATCTGGACGTTCTGGCGGCCCGTGATTTCTCTGACCTTGCTGCCGAAAGCCGAATAACTGATCGCGCGCTTGCGCGGGCTGCCCTCTGTCCTCAAGCTCGTCGCGACGATTGCGCAGATCGGTTCGAGAGCGCCGGTGACATGAGACAGGCATCTGACGACGCCCAAGTGTTTCCTGTCATTGGGCCATGGAGTAATCAAGGTGTTGTCATTGTTGCCGGAGTTGCCGCCAGGCGGGGAGTGAATTGTCGAGGGGGATACGCCGAACCGCAGGACATAGCCGGGTTTGATCAGATCAAACATGTCGCTTCCTCCGTGACGGCTCGCCCACAGAACGGACCGCGCAGCGCAAACGCGGCATCGATGTCGGAATACGCCTTCGCGTCCCGGCCCCAGCGGGCGCGTGAGCCGCCGGGAGGCCAGATGTTGGCGTCGGCAGCGCGCCCGACCTGCGGCATTCATGTTGGGAACGCTGTTTTCCGATGGAACCCGGTTCGGCCGCTCGGGTCAAGGCGCAAGGCGAGAATATAGAATATGGTGACACTTGTTTCATTACCTAATTTCGACCACATTGGCCGTCCCCGAACCCGTGCCGCTTCGCCAGGGCCCGCATCGCCCGCTACGTCGTTCCCGACCTGACCCTTCATGTCACGTGAGCGCGGCAACCGGGGCGAGCGCGTGTTCTTCTCCGAAGACGACGATCGCCTCTATGGCGACCTCTTGCGGGCGTGCGACAAGGCGGGCGTGAGCGTCTGGGCCTATTGCCTGACGCCCCAACCACGTTCATCTCATCCTCACGCCGACGACCGGAGATGGCCTTGCGCGCGCGCTCGGCAAGGGGCGCCGGCGCACCAGCGCGTTCGTCAACGCGAGGCTGCGGGTGACCGGACATCTCTTTCAGTCGGGCTTCGGGTCGGTCGTCATGGACGAGGACCACCTGATGACGGCGGCCCGCTATGTCGCGCTGAACCCGGTCAGGGCGCGGCTGGTCGGGCGGCCGGAGGATTGGCCCTGGTCGAGCGTGCGGGCGCACCTCGACGGGCGCAGCGACGGACTGGTCGACGTGACCCCGCTCCTCGATCGCGCCGCGGGCCGCTTCGCCGACCTCCTCGACAGCGAGCCGGAAGCCGGCAAGCTTGCCGCCCTCCGTGCGGCCGAAGGCACAGGGCGACCGCTCGGCTCGGACGCGTTCCTCGATCGGGTGGCGGCGCTGACTGGCCGCAACCCGCGCCCCGGCCGGCCGGGGCGAAGGCGCAAGGCGAGGGCTGGCGCGGACATATGAGGAAATGACGCAAGCGCCACCGGTTTCACCGGTTTATGCAACCCGAAAGCGGCCGGTTTTGCCGCCTTGTTTGGTCCGCCTGTTCTTTCCCTGTTCCGCGCCGAAATCACCTGATAATTGCCTGTTCCGGTCGTTTGATATTCCCTGTTCTTTGCCCGGTCCACCCCGCAACCGGCGGATTGCAAAGGCGACAAGGCCATGACATTGCGTGGTTTTCCGGCGTGGGACGCCGGCCGCGCCGCAAAAAATTCCCTGCTAGCAGGGAAATCCAATCGCCGGATCTTCGGCGGCGGACCCGTATTCGGCCCGCCTCCTCACAGCAGGCCGGGGATGCTTCGGCGCGCCCTCGCGGTCCCTCACGCCATCCACTCGCCGCCGTCGTAGCGATGCGACGGCTTGCGCATCGTCACCAGTTCCCCGGCCGTCGACGGATGGACGCCCTTGGTCATGGCCGCGTCGGTCCGCTCATCCCGCCTCGACGAGCTTCACCGCCTCATCGCGTTCGAAGAGATGGAGGAGAAGCCTTAGGTTCTCGTCCTTGTCCGCGTCGAGACGGCCGCTGCGGTCGAGCGCCGCCTGCGCCTCCTGACGCGCGCGGGGAAGAAGGGCGCCGTGGACATCGAGGCGGGCGAAGCGGAAGCCCGGCGCGCCGGCCTGGCGGGCGCCGAGCACGTCGCCCTCGCCCCTGAGGCGCAGGTCCTCCTCGGCGATCCGGAAGCCGTCCTCGGTCGCCCGCAGGATCTCGATCCGCGCCTGGGCCGTCTCGCCGAGCGGCCCTTTATAGAGCAGCAGGCAACTCGAGCGGGCGCTGCCGCGGCCGACCCGGCCGCGCAATTGATGCAGCTGGGCGAGGCCGAACCGCTCGGCGTGCTCGACGATCATGATGGTCGCTTCCGGCACGTCGACGCCGACCTCGACCACGGTCGTCGCCACCAAGATCCGGCTCTCGCCGCGCTGAAAGCGCTCCATCGCGGCGTCCTTCTCCGGTCCCGCCATCCGGCCGTGCACGAGCCCGACCGCGTCGCCGAAGATCGCGCGCAAGGCCTCGGCGCGCGCCTCGGCGGCGGCGACGTCGAGCGTTTCGCTGTCCTCGACCAGCGGACAGATCCAGTAGGCGCGCGCGCCCTGGCCGAGCGCGCGCGACAGGGCCGCGACCACGTCCTCGATCCGTTCGAGCGGCATGGCGCGGGTGTCGATCGGCTGCCGGCCGGGCGGTTTTTCACGCAAGGCCGAGACGTCCATGTCGCCGAAATAGGCAAGCACCAGCGAGCGCGGGATCGGCGTCGCCGTCATCACCAAAAGGTCGGTCGCCTCCCCCTTGCCCGCCAGCGCGAGGCGCTGGCGGACGCCAAACCGGTGCTGCTCGTCGACGACCGCAAGGCCCAGATCGGCGAACACGACCTTATCCTGGAAGAGCGCGTGCGTGCCGACCACGATATTGAGCGCGCCCGACGCCAGCGCCGCAAGCGTCTCGCGCCGCGCCAAAGCTTTGTCGCGCCCGGTCATCAGCGCCATGCTGAGGCCCGCCTCGGCGGCGAGCGGCGCCATCCGGTCGAAATGCTGGCGCGCCAGCACTTCGGTCGGCGCCATCATTGCGGCTTGCCGGCCGGCCTCGACGACCTCGGCCATGGCGAGGAGCGCCACCACGGTCTTCCCCGAGCCGACGTCGCCCTGCATGAGGCGGATCATCCGGTTTTCGGATCTGAGATCGGCGCGAATCTCGGCGAGCGCCTTCTGCTGGGCGCTCGTCAGCGCGAACGGCAGCGCCGCCTCGAGCCGGCGCCCGAGCGCCCCGTCCGCGACATGCGCCCGGCCGGCGTTTTCGCGCAGGCGCGCGCGGACGAGCAGCAGGGCGAGCTGATTCGACAGCAGTTCGTCGTAGGCGAGGCGGGTCGCCGCCAGGCCGGCGGGGTCGACGTCCTCCGGGGCGCTTGGCCGGTGCATGGCGGCCAGCGCCTCGGCGAAGCCCGGCATTTTGAGACGGTCGCGCGTGTCGGCGGCGATCCATTCCGGCAGGCGCGGCAGGCGCTTCAGCGCGCCATCGGCCGCGCGCATGACCGTGCGCTGGTAGAGGCCTTCGGTCAGCGCATAGACCGGCTCGACCGAGGGCAACCGGGCGAACTCCTCGGCGTCCAGAACGCGGTCGGGATGAACGATCTGGCGGATCTCGTCGTAGAGCTCGAGCTTGCCGGAAATCCAGCGGGTCGCACCGACCGGCAGGCGCGCTCGCACCCATTCGGGATTGGCGAGGAAGAAGACGAGCTCGACGTCGCCGGTGTCGTCCTCGACCAGCACCTTGAACGGCGCGCGCGAGCGGAGGTTCGGGGGCGCCCGATGCTCCGTAACCCGCGCCTCAATGGTGACGAGGGTCCCGGGAACCGCGTCACGGATTTTTGGTCGCGACCGCCGGTCGAGCGTCGCATAGGGCAAATGGAACAGCACGTCGACGACGCGCGCGCCCTGCGGCCGGTCGAGCAGCCGGTCGAACAGCCTGGCGTTCTTGGGTCCGATCCCGGGCAGCGACGCCGCCGGGGCGAACAGGGGGTCGAGAAGCGACGGGCGCATGCTTCGTTATAGCAACTCCTCGCCGAGTCGGACGTTTCCGGACTCGTCAGGGCCGCGAAAGCGCGCCAAATTCTTCCGCCAGACCAGGAGGAACGCTTATGACCCTGCTCGACCGGATCCGCGCCCATCCGCTACCGTTTGCGGGCGTTCTTGGAGTGGATTTCGTCAGCGCCGAACCGGACGCCGTCATGGCGCGCATGCTTGTCCGCCCCGACCTCTGCACGCTCGGCGACGTCGCCCATGGCGGGGCGATCATGAGCTTCGCCGACACGCTCGGCGGGGTCGCGGCCTTTATCGGCCTGCCGGAGGGCGCCGCGGGCACGACGACCGTGGAGAGCAAGACGAATTTCGTCGGCGCCGCGCGTGTCGGCGCGACGTTCGTCGGCACATGCGTCGTCGTTCACCGCGGCCGTCGGACCCAGGTGTTGCAAACCCGGGTCGAAACCGAGGACGGCAAGCTCATCGCGCTGGTCGTCCAGACGCAGATGACGCTGTAGGGTCGCAGTCTGACGCTCGGGAGCGGTCACGGGCCGTTGCAGATGGGCGGAAACCGGCCAGCCGAGGTCTGTTTGTCAACGCCAAGATTGCGCAAGGATCGGTCATTATTCGACGGGGCGGCGCCCCTGGCGCCGCCGACGTTATTTCCGTGGGCAATGGCGCAACCGTGCATCGTGGGCGCCCCTGGCCGGGGACGCAGGCGGGGCTGATGGCGCTCACGACCATTTCGCCGCGCGACGTGACGGACTCAATCAGGTTCGACCGAACTGACCGTCGCCGTCGGTCGCCATCGTCATCCACAATTCACGCTTAGCGTTGCCTCCGATCTTCGTCGGGAGCGCGTAAGCGGATATTCGCCGAAGGGCGCCTCGTTCTTTTCCCTCGCTCATTCGACAATCGCACAGATTATCTCAGGCGCAATCAATTCAAATCAGGTCCGGCAGAACGCCGACTCCTGCCGCCGTCCGATCCCGGCATCGCTCTGGTCGGACCTGACGAGCGGGGCCTGATCTCGCGTCCCGCGCCACATCGAAATAAGATAGGCGAACGGGTTGGCGATAATGATGGGACGACCGACTATTAGGAGGGGAGTTGCGGTATGTTCGAGAAACCAAATCCGGCGCCAGCGCTCAACAACCCGATCTTGGCAAAGGATAGTGATCCGACCGAGACGGCAGAGTGGCTCGACGCGCTCGAATCGGTCTTCCGCGTGACGGGAGGCGAGCGAGCCCAATTCATTCTGTCGGCGCTTGACCGGAAGGCCAAGGATCTCGGCGTCGTACCCGACGTGTTGCCCTTTGGCCCGTATCGAAACACCATCCCGCTCGAAAAGCAGGGGCCGTTTCCCGGCGACGTCGACATGGAGACGCGGATCACCGCGATCATGCGTTGGAACGCGCTGGCGATGGTCGTGCGCGCGAATGCGTCATATGGCGAACTCGGAGGTCATGTCGCCAGCTACGCGTCCGCCGCCGAGATTTTCGAAGTCGGCTTCAATCATTTTTTCCGTGGCGCGGGCGGCGCACACGGCGGCGATGTCGTCTTCTTCCAACCTCACTCAGCCCCCGGCGTCTACGCTCGCGCTTTCCTCGAAGGGCGCCTAACCGAGGAGCATCTGAAGCGCTATCGGCAGGAAATCGGGGGCCTCGGCCTTTCGTCATATCCCCATCCTTGGCTGATGCCAGACTTCTGGCAGACTCCGACAGGGTCCATGGGGATCGGCCCGATCAGCGCGGTCTACCAGGCGCGCTTCATGCACTACCTGCGCGATCGTCGTCTCCTTGACACGGATGGTCGGCGCGTCTGGGGAATATTCGGCGATGGCGAGATGGACGAGCCGGAATCAATTTCCGGCCTCTCCCTCGCCGCGCGCGAGAAACTCGACAACCTGACCTTCGTCATCAACTGCAATCTGCAGCGACTTGACGGACCGGTTCGGGGCAATGGCCAGATCATCCAAGAGCTGGAGATGACCTTTCGCGGAGCGGGCTGGAACGTCATCAAGGTCCTGTGGGGCTCGGAATGGGATACCGTTTTCGCACGAGACACCAATCATGCACTGCTTCGCCGCTTCGCGGTGACGGTCGATGGCAAGTACCAGACGCTCGGCGCCAGAGATGGGGCTTACAATCTGGCGCATTTCTTCGAGGAGGACCCGGAAGTCCGCGCGCTCGTAGCGGATATGTCCTCCGACGAGATCGACGGGTTGAAGCGAGGCGGCCACGATATTAGGAAGCTCTTCGCCGCCTTCCAGGCTGCTGCATCGACACGCGGCCGCCCGACGGTCATCCTTGCCAAAACCAAAAAAGGCTTCGGCATGGGTGGCGCCGGGGAGTCACGAATGACTGCGCATCAGGCGAAGAAGCTTGATATCGAGGTGCTCCTCGCCTTCCGCGACCACTTCGCTTTGCCGCTCAGCGACCAGCAGGTCCGCAATCTGGACTTTTACCGCCCGGCCGAAGACAGCGCGGAGCTTTTCTATCTCCGCAGTCGCCGCCAGGCGCTGGGCGGCTATATGCCGGCCCGGCGCAGCGCCGGGCCGGCGGTCGTTGCGCCTGCGCTCGAAAACTATGGCCGTTTCGCGCTTCACGCGGACGGAAAGAAGATGTCGACGACCATGGCTGCAGTCCGTCTCATCAGCAATCTGCTCAAAGACGAGACGCTCGGGCCGCGCATCGTTCCGATCGTCGCTGACGAAGCCCGCACCTTCGGTATGGCAAACCTTTTCCGGCAGGTCGGTATCTATTCGTCAGTGGGCCAGCTCTATGAGCCGGAAGACTCAGGCTCGATACTCTACTACAAGGAATCTAAGGACGGCCAACTACTTGAAGAGGGTATTACTGAAGCCGGCGCCATTTCGTCATGGGTCGCTGCCGCTACTTCCTACAGCGTCCATGGTGTCGCCATGCTTCCGATATACATCTTTTACTCGATGTTTGGATTCCAGCGTGTCGGCGACCTCATATGGGCTGCCGCCGATCAGCGGGCGCGGGGGTTCCTGATCGGCGCCACAGCGGGACGAACAACACTTGCAGGCGAGGGGCTCCAGCACCAAGACGGTTCAAGCCATATTGTCGCCGCGACCATTCCCAATTGCCGCGCTTACGACCCGGCGTTCGCCTATGAAATGGCTGTAATTCTTGATCACGGCACGCACTCGATGATGGAGAAAGGAAATGATGAGTTCTACTATATTACTACGATGAATGAGAACTATGACCAGCCGTCGATGCCCGAGAACGCGGAAGCAGGAATAATCAAGGGTCTCTACCTCTTCGCGTCATACAGATCGACGACGGGTGGCGGCTTTGTCCGCCTGCTCGGCTCCGGCGCCATCTTTCCCGAAGTCGTCGAAGCGGCAAGGTTGCTGGAGACTGAGTGGCGCGTGTCCTCCGAGGTCTGGAGCGCGACCAGCTACTCCGAGCTCGCTCGGGAGGCTCGAGAAGCGGAACGCCGCAACCGACTCAATCCGCTCGATGAGCCGGTCGTCAGCCATCTCGCCACATGCCTGCCCGGCGCCGCGGTCATTATCGCAGTGTCAGACTATGTTCGAGCCTATCCACACATGATCGCCCCTTATCTCGAGGCCCGGTTCATTGCGCTTGGCACGGACGGTTTTGGCCGCAGCGACACGCGCCAGGCGCTCCGCTCCTTCTTCGAGGTCGACCGCTGTTCGATCGTTATCGCAGCCCTCGCGTCCCTCGCGACGGAGGGCGTAATCGCGCGAGAAGTCGTTGCCAACGCGATCAAGCAGTACGGCGTCAACAGCTCAGCCCCGCCGCCCTGGACCATTTGACACGAGAAACGCCGCCGCGTTTCGCCTTGTTCTCATGCACGATCGCTTTCTGAGCGACTATGGGAGCGATCACAAGGTTGGCACAGGAACGGCATTCGTCGCCCTCACTGGCATGACAAATGCCAGCACCGCCCAAGGACGCCGAAGATCACGATCCTGGTCGTTCAGCAGATCGTTTGGCCCGTGTCCGTTAGGGCTTGATCTGGACCTTGGCGAAAAACTGCTCGACGGCGTCGGCGGACTGGGTGGGGTCGGCCAGGGCGACGTAGGTGTCCGGTCGGATGAGGTACATCGCGTTCTGGCGCAGCCCGGCCAGCCGCATCGCGTCGCTCCACGTGTAGACGTGAAGAGGGACGTTGCGAGCCGCGCACCATGTTTGCAGACTGGCCTCCGCAGCGCCGTAGACGTGGATCTGCCAGCCGATGCGTTTGAGCGCCTGGTAATTGTCGCCCTCGCCGAGCTTCACCCAGGGCAGGCGATCGCCCCCATGCACCGGCCCGGCGTGGCCCTGATCGAGGCCCTTCCCCCTGTAGTTCAACGTGATCTGGGAGATCGTGCGAAACAGATACTCGCGCGCCGCCTCGAACTTCACGACCTGCGGCAGAATGATCGGCGCAATGCGCGTCCGGACGATCTCGGCCAGATGGCCTTCCGCGGCGGCGACGTTGAAGAAGCGGTCGGTCGTCTGGACAAGCCGCAACGCGAAGGCGCGCCGCTCGGCCTCGAACGTGTCGAGCAGGGCGTCGGACGCCCGCCCGGCGAGGACCGCCTGAAGCTTCCAGGACAAGTTGATCGCGTCGCCGATGCCGGTGTTCATGCCCTGGCCGCCGACGGGGGTGTGGATGTGCGCCGCGTCGCCCAAAAGGAAGGCCCGGTTTCGGCGGAAATGGTCCGTGACTCGATGGGATATGTGGTACGTCGAAAACCAGTTCACCGTGCCGACCTTGACGCGGAGCAACTGCGTCGCCCGGTCGCTGATGTCGTCGAACGTGAGCTTGTCGAGGTCTCGCCCATCGCCGGGCCTGACGGTCCCGATCAAACGGACGCGGCCTTTGTCCGCCAGAGGAAAGACGGCCAGGAAGTCGGATTCGTCGAGTTCGATGTTGAGGTCTCCGTTGAACGCCGGGCCCTCGCCGGCGACATCGGCGACATAAAAGATCTGCGGATAGCTCCCGCCCGGGTATCCGGCGCCCATCGTCTCCCGGACCTTCGAGTGGGCCCCGTCGCAGCCGGCGATGAAGGCGGCTTCGACCGTGCGCTCGGCGCCTTCGGGAGAGCGCAGCCGGGCGCTGATATGATCGCGCTCGTCCGCGTACCCGAGAAGCTCCGTCGAACGTTCCACCCGCACGCCAAGACTTTGCAGGCGGTCGACCAGAAGCCGTTCGTGCTCTTCCTGCGGGAAGATGTGCAGGAAAGCATAAGGCGTGAGGTCCGACGCGATCTCTTCGAATGGGACGCGCGCCTTCTCATGTCCGCCGAGCCAAAGCCGCAGGCCGGGAACCGAGTAGCCTTTCGCCGCAATGGCGTCGGCGAGATCGAGCTGCTCGTAGAGCTCGAGCGTTCGCGCATGCACCGCCAGCGCACGGGACGTCGTGCCGGGCCCGGCGGTCTTGTCGATGATGCGGACGCGGACGCCCTGCTTCGTCAGCCAGAGCGCAAGGACCAATCCTGTCGGCCCGGCGCCGACGATCAGCACGCTTCTATCGGACATGGCGCTTGCTCCTATAGGTTCTAGGCTGGAGGCGCGGTCAAGAGGCCGCGAAGAACGGCCTGACTATGCTGCCCGGCAAGGCGGGAGGCCCGCCGGACGTTTCGTCGAACACGCGGACGCCGTGATTTCGGCGGCCTCGCCTTTTTGCGTCCGCGCCACGGAGAGCGGGGGCTTGCTGGTCACATGATGATTCCAGGGTCATCAACTCCGGGAAGCAGGCCTCGTTCCGGCCAAATGGCCGCCTGATATTTTGGCTCAGTTTCTCGAGCCTGACGGAGCATTATCGAGTACAGTGACAAAGTCCGCTCGACATGGGAACTTCGCCCGGCGTTCCAGGATTGATCTGGGATAGGACGATGGCAATGCCTGACAAAGAGCTCGATCCGATAGAATGGGAGTTGGTTCGCGCCGACATCGCGATGGAGAAGGCGCGCCTGAAAGCGAATGGCGACTGGGCGAAATGGGAAGAATTCCAGGCGCAGACGAACGCGAGATTCGCAGCCCACGCCGAGTCCTCAGAAAGGATGGCGCGCGCGGCAAGGCGCGGACGTCCCGAAACTGAGGAGGATCGCGCAGCCCTGTGGTGGGCCCTCCGAACTCCTGACTTCTCGTTCCTCTTTGCGCCTCGAAAACCACGCCGTCGCGGCTGGCCGCTTCGCTAGAGCGGGATGATTTCTGATCGAATCGCGGCCAACCCTCATCCGGGCCTTCGGTCCACCTTCCCTCGAAAGGGGATGGGGGTCGCCCCTCTCCCGCCGGGGGAGTTCTCATTCGCTTTCGTGCACCTTGATGCATGAAAGAGTCCGCAGAACACTTTCCTTTCAGGAGAGAGAAGCGGCCGAAGGCCGCAGGATGAGGGTTTGCTGGCGCGACGCTATTTCATCACGCTCTGGATTTCCTCCGGGCCGGCGCACCCGATTGTCGCCG
The DNA here is from genome assembly GCA_963822215.1 of uncultured Alphaproteobacteria bacterium. GTDB lineage: Bacteria > Pseudomonadota > Alphaproteobacteria > Rhizobiales > Beijerinckiaceae > Roseiarcus. Next base: position 221,395 of record CAWGGX010000008.1, on the reverse strand, counting down.
CGCCCGGCTCGAGCTCGGGCACGGAGTGCATAGGACGTTCGGAAGAACGCCCGTCTCACGACGGTCTATGGGGTGTTCGGAAGAACGCTTGTCTGTCGACGGGCTATCGACCGCGTCTAGTGCCCTGATCGTCAAATTCATGCGATTTTATTCTGCGATTGATTCGCTGAGGATTCGCGATGGTCAAAGCGGCTGTTGTGATTGATTTGTCGGAAAGCGAACGGCGCGAACTTGAGGGATTGGCGTCGAGGCGGCGAACGGCGCAGGGATTGGCCCAACGGCCCCGGATCGTTCTCATGGCGGCGGAGGGTCTGGAAAATAAGGAGATCGCCTCGCGAGTGGAGGCAGCGCCCAATACGGCCGGTAAGTGGCGTAAGCGGTTTGCAGAGCATCGCATCGACGGTCTCACGGACGAGCCTCGACGGGGGTCGCCGCGCCACTTCGGCGACGACAAGGTCCCCGAAGTGGTTCGCCGCACTCCGGAGACGACGCCCAAGAACGCGACCCACCGGAGCCTGCGCTCGATGGCCAAGGCGGCGGGCTTCGCGCCCTCGACGATTCATCGGATATGGAAGGCTTTCAACCTCCAGCCTCATCGTACCGAGACCTTCAAGCTTTCCACTGATCCGCTTTTTGTCGAGAGGGTGCGCGATGTCGTCGGACTGTATCAGGCGCCGCCTGAGCGCGCGCTGGTTCTGTGCGTCGACGAAAAGAGCGAGATTCTGGCGCTCGATCGATCTCAGCCCTTGCTTCCCATGCGGCCGGGACAAATCGAGCGGCGCACCCACGACTACACGCGTCACCGAACGCTCTCTCTTCGCGGCTCTCGACGTCACCACCGGCAAGGTCATCGGGCGTTGCTATCCCCGCCATCGAGGACGCGAGTTCCTCAGCTTCCTGCGGGAGATCGAGCGCAATGTCCCCAAGGACTTCGACGTCCAACTGATCATGGACAAATTACGCCACCGCGTGACACGCGCCGTACCCTTGATCGGGAGTGGCTGCGCCTTGCAATCAATGGCGATTCAGCTAGGTTCGGCGGTCAATTCGAGAGGAGCGCGCCATGGCGACGGGCACAGTGAAATGGTTCAATGCGACGAAAGGCTTTGGGTTCATTCAGCCCGACGCCGGCGGCCCCGATGTGTTCGTCCATATCAGCGCGGTCGAACGGGCTGGAATGCGGGACCTGAACGATGGGCAGAAGATCGCCTATGAGATCGTCGCCGACAAGCGCACCGGGAAATCCTCGGCGGACAATTTGAAGCCGCTCTGAAATTGCGCACAGGTCGAGGCGAACCCCGCTCTCTATCCTGTCGCGAATAGAGTACAGTCGGCGCCTAGAAATTCGAATCCCTCGCGGCGCTTCAATGTTGTCTTGACCGGCTTCCAGTCGGGCATGTCTATAGCGCAAGTGTAGCTCAGGGGAGGCACTCACGCTTTGTCCACAGACTCTTTCAGAGGATCAGATGCAATCTCTGCTCGCGAGCTTGCGCATATGCGGAGCACGGGAACGGAGCATATGGTTCTCGATGTGCGAGAGGCGGGAGAGCTTGATATCTGCCAGCTAGACGGCGCCCTTCATATTCCGATGGCGGAGATCCCGGCTCGCGTCGACGACCTGCCGACCAATCAACCCTTGGTGGTCCTTTGCCATCACGGCGCCCGCAGTCGGATGGTCGTCGACTTTCTCCGAGACGCCGGGTTTGACAATGCCGTCAACCTCGACGGCGGCGTTGACGCCTGGGCCTGCGAGATTCGACCAATCTATGCGGCGCTATCGATAGCGTGAATCACAAGAGGAAATTTGCAACCCATGCCGCCGACTGATTTAATGGAGAAGCCGGCGGCCGTCGAACGCACGGGCCGCCCGATCGCTGTCTTCTCGAACAGCTACGCGCGCCTGCCGGAGCGGTTTTTCGCCCGGCTCGCTCCGACGCCCGTACCAAAGCCCCCTCGGTAACAGAAACTCCTCTACGAACATTTGTCCCTGTCGACCGGTCGTTTGACGCACTTCTTATCGGAGGCAATTTTCCGTCCTCGGCGGATGCGCTCGAATTGACAGAGCCGCCGAAGTCACTCGTCGTCCATTGCGCCGAGGACATCGGCCTAAGCTCCGCGCCGCAATCCAAAAAGGACGGAACGGAAGCGATCGGAGCATTCGATTGAATGCTCCGGCTTTACGACGCCGATTCAACCGAGTCAGTCGCGCGGCGTCTCGATGCGTTATATTAGCCCGCATTTCATAATCGGGCGTCGAGAGCTGACAACCTGTCAATAGACGGGTAACGCTGTCGTACGGACGACGGCGATCGAACGCGCGCGCGGCCTACGTCGACGCACGCGACGTATGAGGCGCGCGCGTCTCCCTCTACTTCCTCAGCAGCCGCTGCGGAGAAAGTCCGAAGGCTCTTTTGAAGCTCCGGCTGAAATGGGCGACTTCGCTGAACCCGTGGGCGAACGCCGCCTCGGTCACGGATCGCACCTGGCCCTGAGCAAGCGCCGCGCGGCTCGCCGCCAGTCGCTCTGACCATACCCACCGCATCGGCGTCGTTCCCATGGCGCCAAACAGACGATTGAGTGTTCGAACCGATATCGCGCCGGCCACAGCAAGCGTCCCCGGCGTGAGGTCGTGGCTGTCCAGATTGGCCCGAACGAACCGCTTGACCTTCTCGAGCGCCTGGGGGCTCTGCGCTCCCGGGTATGCGTCCCTGCGCAGATCGCAAATCGACACGACGAGCTCGACGATCGCATTCGAGAGTCTCTTGGCGACCGGCGAGTTGAGATCGCGCGACAGCTCGATGGTCAAGGCGCGGGTCAACAGTTCGCCGAGCACGGGGGACAGCGGATTGCTGCGATCGATGTTTACGGCGAGGAAGTCGCGCGGCCGGTCGAGCTTGCTTTCCAAGATCTGCCTGGGAATCTTGATGAGCTGCGTCTTGGCCCGCAGCGTGTAGTCGAAGGGCGCGCCGCAATCGTAAATCGCAAGGTCTCCGGCGCCGAGGCGCGCGGACCGGCCGAGCTGGGTGAGTTCGCCCTCGCCTTTCTGGATCAGGCTGACGATGAAGACGTCCTGGCCGTCGTTGCGCACGTGGTGAGGCTTGCGCGACCAGAAATGCAACGGCGCCTCGAGTTCGGCGGCGACCAGCGGCCCCAGCTCGCGACTGACGAGGCTGCCGGAAAATTCGTCGCCGCGGACATCCGTGGCCGCGGATGCGGACACGTATTTTTTGCAAACGATCTCCTGCCAGAACTCGAACCGCTCGGACGGCCTTTTGTCGTAGGTTGTCAGGCACTGGTTCATGATGCAACCCGCCACAGCTCACGCTTCACAATGCGGCCATATTACCGACAAGCAAAGACTGTGCCGAGGCGGCCGCTTGCGTCCCCCGGGGCTCCGCTGTTGTTTCAGTCGGTCAGTTCGACCTGAACCGGCGCAGCTCTGGTTCCGATCAAGCGATTTCAAGGACTTGGGCGCACAAAACTGTCACAAAATCACGCGCGGCGGCGACCGCCGCTGCGCCAGCCGCCGGCGCCGCCGCAAGCAGCCGCCGCCCGATTTCGCGCCGGACTTTTCTTTCTCGAAGAGACGGCCATACTTATTCGACAATACAGAAAAAGGAGGCCGACGTCAAGCTTTTGTCTCGCGGCCGGCGCGCGCCAACGGCGTCAACGAGCTTTTGAACCGTGCTCATATAACCCCGCGGCTATAGGCGCGCAGCGTCGGATATTTACCATCACATAGATGTGAAACAAGCTTCAGCCGCTCGTCAAAGACGGCGCGGCCGGCGGACTATTTATTGGGCGCCTTCGCAGGCGCCTCAAAACGTCTTCCAATCTCCGTCGGCCTCGAAAGCCGCGGCGGCGGCGTAAATTGTCTCCTCGTCAAAGTGCTTGCCGATGAGCATCGCCCCGATCGGCAAGCCGTCGCCAAGACCGCAGGGCAAGGTCATCGCCGGGTGGCCGGTCACGTCGAACGGGGCAGTGTTGCCGATCATTTCGAATGCACGCTGCAGGTACAGCGCCAGCGAGGCGTCGGGCGGCGGCAGGGGCGTGGCCTTCACCGGCAGCGTCGGCATCAGCAGGAGATCGTATGTTCCCAGCGCCTTGTCGTAGGCGGCCCGGACGCCTCGGGCGAGGTTCTGGGCCTTAGCGTAGAAGCGCCCGCGATAGTGGGTGATGAAATACTGTCCGACCATCATCGAGATCTTGAGGCTGTCCGACAGATTGTCCGCCATCTGGCGCCAGTTGGCGTGCGCGTCCAGCAGGCTGACGGTGTAGAGGCCCTTCCAGTTGAAGCCCATGCCGTTGCCGAGCATCATCTGCGCTTGCAGGCCCTCGAGCGCGATCGGCGTCCAGACCGCAGGGGCGATCAGATGCTCCGGGATCGAGATCTGCTCAACCGTGGCGCCGAGCGCCTTGAAGCGACCGGCCGCCTCGCGCACCTTGGCGTCCACGTCCGCCTCGCTGTTGGCGTGGCCGAACCCTTCGGCGACCACGCCGATCTTCAGGCCCTTGGCGCCGCGCTTCAGCGCCCCCGTGTACTCGCCGATCTTGAGCGCGTATTGCCTCGGGTCGAGGCCGTCGGGCCCCGCCAGCACCTCCAGCATCAACGCGTTGTCGGCAACTGTCGCCGTCATCGGGCCGGTGTGATCGATCGTCGATTCGATCGGCATCACGCCGGTGTAGGGCACGAGGCCATGCGTCGGCTTCATGCCGTAGATGCCGCAGAAGGAGGAGGGCATGCGGATCGATCCGCCCTGATCTCCGCCGATCGCCAAATCGACCTCGCCGACCGCGACCAACGCGCCGCTCCCCGAGGATGAGCCGCCGGCGGAATAGCCGCGTTTGTAAGGGTTGTGCACCGGGCCCAGCGCCCCGGTGTGACTGCCGCCGGAGAGGCAGAACAGTTCGCAATGCGCCTTGCCCTTGATGGTCGCGCCCGCGTCGAGCAGCCGCGTGACGATGGTCGCGTCGATGTTGGGCACGTACCCTTCGAGCGTCGAGGAGCCGTTCATCATCGGCACGCCGGCGACGCAGACATTGTCCTTTATCGCGACCGTCTTGCCTTTGAGCTTGCCCGTCGGCGCGCCCACAATGTCGGTCTTTACGTACCACGCGTTGAGTGGGTTCTCCTGCGCGCTCGGCCGATAGCCGGGCGCGCGCGGATACTTAACGACGGGGATTTCGTCGGGCATCTGATCAATCAGATCGTAGGCTGCGAAGTTGCCTTCCATCTGCGAAAGGAACTCGCCAACGCGCTCGGGCGTCATACTCATGCCGAAGCTGTCGACGATCTCCATCATCTGTTCAAGCGTCGGACGTCTGACGGTCATGGGGCTCGCTCCTTTTCGCTGCGTATCCGGGGGGCCGTAACGCAACTCGGCGACGTCTTTCGACGTCGTCGCGGTCCGCGTTCATTCGTCCACCCCAATGAATTCGTGGATGAGGCCGTGGTCGTGCAACTCATCAGGTTTGGTCGAGCGCACGATCGCGCCCTTCTGAATGATCAGCACCCGCTCGGACAGCGCGGAAATGAACTCGAGGTTCTGCTCGACGAGGATCATCGTCAGGCCGCCCTGGGCGCGCAGCCTCAGAAGCGTCTCAACCATCTCGTCGATAATCGAAGGCTGGATGCCTTCGGTTGGTTCGTCGAGGAGGACCAGCTTCGGCCTGCCGACGAGGCACCGCGCCAAGGCGAGCAGTTGCTGCTCACCGCCGGAGAGCGCTCCGCCTGGCCGGTCGGTCAACCGATTGAGGCGAGGGAACTCTTTGAGCGCCTCCTCGATCGCGGCGGCTTCGCCGCCCCTCCGCGCGATGGCGCCCATGCGGAGATTGTCGAGCACGCTGAGACCGGGGAAGATCTCGCGACCCTGCGGCACGTAGCCCATGCCGGCCCGAGCGCGCCGATAGGGCTCGGCGCGCGTCAGGTCCTCGCCGGCAAAGGTCACGCGTCCCGCGGTCGCGGGCAGGTAGCCCATGAGCGTGCGCAGAAGGGTGGTCTTTCCCATGCCGTTGTGGCCGAGCACGCCGACGAATTCGCCCGCTGCGACGGTGAAGCTCACGTCGCTCAGGATCGGAATGCGCCCATAGCCCGCGGCGAGCTGACTGACTTCGAGCATCATGCCGCGATCTTCTTGCCAAGATAGACGTCGCGCACCGTCGGGTTGCGCAGGATCGCTTCGACGTCATCCTCGACGAGGATGGCGCCCTGGTTGAACACCGTGACCTTGCTGGCGATCATGCGGATGAATTGCATGTCGTGCTCCACCACGATCAGCGCCTTGGTCTTATTGATCTCACCCACGAGCTCGGCGGTGCGCGCCACTTCCTTGTCGGTCATGCCCGCCGCAGGCTCGTCGAGCAGGACCAGGTCGGGGTCGGTCGAGAGCACCACGCCGATCTCGACCCATTGCCGCTGCCCGTGCGCGAGCTGCCCGACGACCCGGGACGCGATCGCTGTTAGCCCGACCTTTTCAAGCATGTCGTCGACAACGATCCGGGCGCGCGCGCCGCGTTTCACGCGCGCCGCGGCAAGCCATAGGTTCTCGCGCACCGTCAATCCGTCGAAGACGCTCGGCACCTGGGTCTTGATCCCGACGCCGAGCCGCGCGATCTCGTGCGGCTCCGCGCGTGAGATGTCCTGGCCGCGAAATCGCACCGTGCCCGAGGTCGGATGAAGCTGTCCAGTCAGCATCTTGAAAAACGTGCTCTTGCCGGCGCCGTTCGGGCCGATCAGGCAGCGAAGCTCCCGCTCGGCGAGGACGAAGTCCACTTCCCGCACCGCCTGCACGCCGCCGAAGCGCATGCCGAGGCCGCATGTCTCGATCAACGGCGCGCTCATTGGGCGGCCTTCGCACGCGGGCGCGCCAGGGCTGCGCCGACATCGGCGATCGACGGCACGACGCCTTTCGGGACAAGAAGAACAAAGGCGACTAGGACGGCGCCCAGAATGAGCGGGACATTGCCCAGGAGCGCTGTCCAGGCCGTGGCGCCGCTCGGCGCGTTCGCGCCAAGCGCCGCGGTCAGCCATTGAATGCCGATGCAGCCGATAATCGGACCGATCAGCGTGCCGCGCCCGCCGATGATCACCCAGATGATGATCTGCGCCGATTGCGCGAGGCCGAAGATCGTCGGGCTGACGAAGGAGCCCCAGTTGGCGAACAGGCAGCCCGCGTAGCCGGCGAGCGCCGCCCCGATCGTGAAGGTCGCGAGCTTGTAGGCGCGGGGATCGTAGCCGAGAAGCTGCGCCCGGCCCTCGTTCTCCCGAATGGCGACCATGACTCGGCCGAAGCGGCTCGCCAGCAAGGCGCGCAGCCCGAAATAAGTCGCCAGCAGGGAGGCGGTCGACAGATAGAACATGCCTTCGAGGTCGATCTGCCAATCCTTGAAGAAGGGCACGTTCAGAGACGGAATGCCGGGGATGCCGTTGAACCCGCCGAGCCGCGCGGTTCCGATATGGAATTCCGGTCCGGCGGTCGAATTGACCGAATTGAACAGGATCAGCGTAACCGTCAGCGTGATGACCCCGAGATAGACATCGCTGATGCGGCCGTAGAAGATGAAGTAGCCGAGAAGCGCCGCAAAAGCGGCGGGCGCAAGCACCGCCAGGACGAGCGGCAGCGTGCTTTCGCCGAGATTGATCATGGCGATCGCATAGGTGTAGGCGCCGAGTCCGAAGAATGCGGCTTGGCCGAAGCAGAGAATGCCGCCAAAGCCCCAGATCAGGGCGAGCGAGAGCGCCAGAACCGCCATGATCATGTAGACGGTGATGTTGAGCACCGCGTCGAGGTCGCAGAGGCGCGGCGTTAGCACCAAGACGGCTAACCCGATCACGGCGACGAGCGTGAGCCCGACAATATCGAAAGCGCGTCCCGTCACAGGCTTCTCCGGAAAAAGCGTCCGGTCACGCCCTGAGGCAGCACCCGGATCAGCACGATCGCCGCCGCGAGCAGGGCGACTTCGCCGAAGACGGGGGTCGTGGCGTAGGTCGCGAGCTGATTTACCGCGCCGAAAAGCGCCGAAGCGGTCGCGGTCCCGGTGACGATCGCGGCCCCGCCGCCGATGACGGTGATGAAGGACTTGGCCACATAGGCGACGCCGATGGTCGGGAAGACTCCCGAGACCGGCGCGAGCACGCCTCCGGCGAGACCCGTCAGCGCCGCGCCTGCGGCGAAGGTGACGGAATAAACGCGGTTCGGATTGACCCCGAGGGCGGCCGCCATATTGGCGTTTTGCATCGCGCCGCGGGCGATGAGACCGAGGCGGGTGAATCGAAGGACCGCCAGGACGCCGCCGAGGGCGACGACCGCGACTGCGATCACGAACAGCGTATAACCGCTCACCCTGTAGCTTCCGATCTCGAAGCTCCCCAAGGGCGCCGAGAGGCCGACCGTGGTGTTGCCGAAGACGGCCGTCGTCAGGCCGACCAGGAACAGGCTAAGGCCCCACGTGGCGAGCATGGTGTCGATCATCCGGCCGTAGAGCCAACGGATGATCGCGCGCTCGACGAGGACGCCGATCGCGCCGACGACAAGCGGGGCGACGACGAGCATGGCGACCCAGATGTTGGCGCCGAAGCGGTTGGCCTCGATCGCGGCGTAGCCGCCGAGCATCAGGAACTCGCCGTGCGCGAGGTTGATGACCTTCATCATGCCGAAAATGATCGCCAGCCCCAAGCTGATCAGGGCGAGGCTGGCGATCGCATAGAGAACCTGGATCGCCAGGAGCGCGGCGAGATCCACGAGGGGCTCAGAACTTGATCACGTACTGCTGATTGTCGTTCGGGTTCTTCATGAGATCACAGACGGCGGCGGTGTCGGCCGGCTTCTGCTGCGGGAAATCCTCTACCAGATCGAACTTCTTGTCTTTCACCTCGGCGGTGTGGACGTCAAGAATGCAATGATGCGTCGGCGGATCGATCGTCACCTTGCCCGAGGGCGCATCAATGCTGATTCCGGTCTCCAGCGCCTCGATCACCTTCATACGGTCGATGCTGGCGGCCTTCTTGACGCCATCGGCCCAGAGCTGGAAGCCCTGATAGGTGCCCATCGCGAGCTCGGTTACGTTGGGATAGTCCGCGCCGAAGCGCTTGTGGAAGCGATCGAGAAACGCCGTATTGACCGGGTTTTTGACGCTTTCGAAATAATTGTAACAGACGAGCATGCCGTTGCATTCGTCAGGCGACAGGACAATCTGCTCGTTGCCGACCCCAAATGTGGTGGAGGCCATGGGAATGCTCTTGCCCATCCCCGCCGCCGCCCATTGGCGATAGAAGGATATATGGGCGCCGCCGACCAGCGCCGACCAGACGAAATCGGGTTTCGCCGCCTGAATCTTCGAGATGGTCGAGGCGAAGTTGGTGACGTCGAGCGGGAAGAAATCGATCGAGACGACTTCGCCGCCGTTTTCGGTCGCGTACTTCTTGACCCACTGCGACGTGATCTGGCCATAGTTGTAGTCGGCCGCGATCACATAGACCTTCTTGCCCCACTTCTTCATCGCATATGGGACGAGTTTCTCCACCGTCTGGGCCGGCGTCACGCCCGTGTCGAACTGATTGCGGTCGCAGACGCCGCCTTCATATTGCGTGTTGTAGAAATAAAGGGTCTTGAACTTATCCAGCACCGGACGAATGACCTCCCGCGAGGCTGAGGTGATGCCGCCGTGGACCACCGCGACCTTGTCCTTGAGCGCCGCCTGCTGCGCGAACTGCGTATAGAGTTGCATGCTCGACTGCGTATCGTAGTTGACCAGCTTGAGAGGCCGGCCGATCAGTCCCCCCGCCGCATTGGCCTCCTCGATCGCCAGGGTCAAAGCGTCGACCATCGGTTTGCCGTAGATGTCGAGGCCGCCCGAAAGGTCGTGCAAACTGCCGACCAGGATCGGATCCGCCGCAAAAGCGCGCGAGCTGAAGACGCCGGCGCCGGCCGTCACCGCGGCTGTCTGCAGGAATTGTCTGCGATTGACGCTCATTTTGGAACTCCTGTTGCCTGCCCAGGCTGTCGATCAGACCGCCGCGGACCTCGAAGCGACATTTTCAACCCTTCACAGCGCCAGGCGCTCCCCGCTCGCGCTGCCGACCCCTTTTCCTTCCCTTTCCTAGAAGAGCCGTACCCGCTCGCCGGCGTCCGCCGGATGCCGCACGCTTCGGCGCGGCAAGTCGGGAATCCGACGAGCGCGCGTTGTCTATCGACCTCCGGCGTCGGATCGCGGCGCCCGAATTATTCTCTCAGCAATGCACTTTACCGTCCAGCGGCGGACCCTGCTTGCCTGAGGCTGCCACGACGCTTGCTTGCGCCGCCTTTCGCGACCGCGCGGCGTCAGAGCTGCACGCCCCGGGTCAACGCGCCGTCGATCACAAGATTGGTCCCCGTGGTGAAGCTCGACGCTGGACTCGCCAAAAATACGATGCCGCGCGCGATCTCCTCCGGCTTCGCCATCCGTCCGGTAGGGTTGAGCGCCAGCGCTTGATTGTAAAGATCGGGATTGTGCGTCTCGATTTGCTGCCACACGCCGCCGTCGAAATAGGTGTTGCCCGGGGAAACCGCGTTGACCCGGATCGACTTGGGCGCGAGCTGAAACGCGAGCCGCTGGGCGTAGTGAATGAGCGCGGCCTTGAACGCGCCGTAAGCCGGCCCGGTGAAGTCCACCTCCCGTCCCGACACCGAGGAGATGATGACGATGGCCGCATGCTTCGACGCTTCGAGATAAGGCAACGCCGCGTTGAGCACCCGAACCGTGTGCATCATGTCGGTTTCGAACGCTTTCAGCCAGGACTCCTCGCTGTCCTGAACCGCAAGCGCCGAAACGTTGGCCACGACAATGTCGACGCCGCCCAGGGCCTTCGCGCTGTCGGCGACAAAGGTTTCGAGGGCCGCCTTGTCCGCGACGTCGACGGGCGCGCCGAACGCAACAACGCTTTTGGACTTCAGCGCCGCCACCGCTACGGCGACCTCGCCGGCGTTCCGCGCGCAGATCGCGACATTGGCCCCCTCGTCGGCAAGGATGTCGGCTGCGCTGCGGCCGATTCCTTTGCTGCCGCCGGTGACGACGGCGTTCAGTCCCTTGAGGCCCAGATCCATTATGGTCTCCTCGTTAGGCTTGGGGAAGGTAGGCTTTACGGATCGAGGCGCCCAACGTGTATTTGGGATCAACCATATTGCCGACGCGCATCCTGCCGGCCTGGGTCAGCAGGAAATAGGCTTCGAGTTCGTCGAAGCCGAAGTCCGCAACGAGCCAGCGGATCAACTCGCGATAAGCAATGCGGGCCGCATCCTCCATCGGCCGCGCCGATCCGATCGTCATCAAGAAATCCGCGGTCTCCAGCCGGGGCCAGCCGATCGCCCAGTTCTTGATGATGTCGACCTGGATGGTCGTCGTCGAGTTGATCTCGACCGCGACCCCGCAGAGCTCGCCGTCGCCCTGGCGTCCGTGGCAATCGCCGAGAAACAGATAAGCCCCCGCCGTCTGCACCGGAAAATAGGCGATCGCGCCGGGCGCCATGTCGGGCAGATCCATATTGCCCCCCCAATAGTCGGGCTGAAGGGACAGCACGGCCTCGATCTGCGGGCTGACGCCGAGCGTGCCGATGAACGGCTCGTACGGAAGCAGGATCTTGTCGTTGAAGCGAACCCCGCTTTCAGTCACCTCGTACTTCATGACGCGTTCGGGCAGCGGCTTGTTGAGCATCGGCGTGCCCGCGTTTGCGGCGAGGCCGCCGAACTCCGGAATCAGCGCCGACGTGCCTGCCGGCTGCGGCCCCCGCGGAACGATTCGGTCGATCTTGACGCACAGAACGTCGCCCTTGACCGCGCCTTCGACGAGGATGGGGCCGTTCTGGGGATTGACGAACGGCATGTTGAGCTTCTGCGACGGCAGGTCGTCGACGCTCTTGATCGCGCCGCCAAAGGCGTCGAGAGTTTCCGCAACGACGACGTCGCCGGGGGCGATCGTCAACACCGGCTTCGCATAGGCCCCGTAGACAAACTGATACTGGCCCTGCGCGGCCTCAGTGAGCTGATGCGTGCGTCCGGGCTCGCCACGAGCGATCCCCTTGCGCGCCATGTACGACGATGGGAACCAATCGGTCATAAGATCCTCCGACGGTTGCAAGTCCTGGTCAGACGCGGCGCGCCGCAGCGCGCTGTTACTTTAAGCGGATACGTATCGATGCGCTCACGCCGCCGGCGGACGACGCCTGTGCCAGTCGGTCACGGCCTGGAACGCGTGGCCGACGCGCGCAAGGACGCCCTCCGAGAGATGAGGACCGACGACTTGCATGCTGAGCGGCATGCTGGCCTGATCGAAGCCGTTCGGCAAGGTGATGGTTGGGCTGCCGCTGAAGTTGAACGGCGCCGTAAAGCGCAATATATTGAGCAGCACATTCGGATCCTCGCCATAGGCCTTCATGAGTTCGAGGCTCGGGATGGGGACCGGCATGGTCGGAATCAAGAGGACGTCGACTTTCTCGAACAGATCCGACACCTCGCGGGCGAATCTCAGCCGTTCGAGATTGATGGTAGCGATCTCGGTTCCCTTGGTTGCGAGGCCCTGGTCGATGAGCGCGGCAAGGTCGGGCCCGTACTCGGCGCGCCGCTGCGGATAGGTGTCGACATGGGCGGCGGCGGTCTCGACGGAGCACATCGCGATCCATTTGCTGACCAGCTTCTGATATGAGGGAAACCGGACCTCGCGGATGGTCGCGCGAAGCTCGACGAACACCCGCTCGGCTTCGCCGAGCGCCGTGGCGACCTGCGCGTCGACGCCGTCCGTCGCGTAGCCGCGGTCGACGCCGATTCTCAGTCCGCGCACGCCGTCGCCGAGGGTTTCGAGATAGTCCGGGACGGCGGCCGAATAGGTGGTCGGATCGTGGATGTCGGGGCCGGCGATCGCCCCCAGCATTGCGGCTGCGTCGGCTGCGGACCGCGCTATCGGGCCGACGTGGTCAAGCGATTCCGCCAGCGGGAAGACGCCATAGCGGCTGACGCGGCCCCAGGTCGGCTTGATTCCGGTGAGACCACAGGTGGCGGACGGAAATCGGATCGAGCCGCCGGTGTCGCTGCCGAGGCTGCCATAGCAAAGCCCCAGCGAGGTCGCGACGCCTGAACCGGTTGACGAGGAGCCAACCCAGTAATCGACATTCCACGGGTTGAGCGGCGCCTGCTCGTCGGGATGATGGGAGGTGTAGGCGCCCTCGGTCATCTTCAGCTTGCCGAGGATGACGGCGCCGCTCTCCTCCAGCCGATCGACTACGGTCGCATTGAATGTGGGAACGTACGATTTGTAGATCGTCGTTCCCGCCGCCGTCGGCGCGTAGGTCGTATTGCAGAGGTCCTTGACCGCAATCGGCGCGCCGTGCAGCGGTCCGCGCCAAAAGCCGCGGGCGATCTCGGCGTCCGCCAAATGGGCGCGCTCAAGCGCGCGTTCTCCCAACACAGTGGCGTAGGAATGGAACCCGCCGTCGAGCCTCTCGATGCGCGCGAGCATCGCCGCGGTCGCCTCGACCGATGACAGTTTCCGCCTGCGAATGAGGTCGGAAACGGTTGTTAGGGATTCGAAGTGCAAATCGGAAGATATGGCTATGCTCCTGCGCAATGCATTCGACATAGGCGTTCAAAACGCGACGCCCGACCTGAGCCAGCCGTCGCCAGCACTCGGGGGCTGGCCGGTCGCGGGCCCGCCGCCGCCGCTCGTTTCCTAGATGTCTGGCGGCGAGCTTAAGCCGGAGCGGCGGTCGGCGCTTGTCCGAGGGCGCCATCAGGTTTGCTTCTGCGGCGCGCGCGAAAGCCGAACCCTCGCTGCGATGAATTGAGGGATCAGGCGACCGGCGCTATTGGATTCGACCATCAAACCGCCGAGGTCGAGTTGTCTGCGGACCGGCGACCGGAGATCGAGGGTCTGCCGATTTTCCACGGATCCAGAGACGTCTAGTGAAGCGTTTCCAAAGTTCGAATCATATCCTGCCGATGGAGCCCCAACGTTTCGGACGCAAGGGGTCAGGGCCGCCAGCCTGAAGCTTCAAGGAATCTATATACGAGAGCAGGATGATTTTTGTGCGGCGCAGCGCTCTCTCATCGGCCCCTCACAAGGGCGAGCCTCCCCGGTTGGGGAAGGGAATCCTGGCCGCCCCTTACAACCCGGCCGCGCCCGGCGCCGCGCCCCGTTTTTGCCCGCCTGTTCTTTCCCTGTTCCGCTGCGAAAGCGCCTGATAATTCCCTGTTCCGGGCGTCGGAAATTCCCTGTTCCGCGCCCGATCCGGCCTGCAAGCGGCAGGTTGCAAAGCAAGCAACGCCATGACATGGCAAGGCTTTTTGGAACAGCGCGCCGACCGCGGAGAAAAAAATTCCCTGCTAGCAGGGAATTCGGATTGGCGGCGGCGGACCCGAGAGCGAGACGATTTTGGGCCGAATCGACTTCCCCAGCGCGCAGCCGCTTCGGGTCGGATCACCGCCAGCCTGACGCTCGCCGCGCCGGCCATCTTCCCGAGACCGTGACGCCGAGTCTCTCCAACAACGACGGATGGCGATTGGCCTGGGCTTTTAGAGTTTCCTCGGCGAGGCCCCTGCTCCGCTCGCTCAGGTCCGGAAACGGAATGACGGCTGCCGCAGACGGCGGCCGCGTTTGGACGTCCCTGGTCGCATCGAGCGAACCCGCCGCGGTTGTGTCGAGAACCGCTTCGGGGTCTGGTCGCAAAGCTGGTCCGGCTCCAGACCGGCCGGCCGTAGGTTCGATCTCGATCGTTCGATCGACGCCCGTCGCGACCACGGATACCCGGACGGCGTCGCCGAGATCGGCGTCAAAGGTCGCGCCCAAGATGATGTTGGTGTCGTCGTTGACCTCGTCGCGGATCCGGCTTGCGGCCTCGTCCAGTTCGTAGAGCGTAAGATCCTTGCTTCCGCTGATCGAGACGAGCAGGCCGCGGGCGCCACGCATCGAGGTCTCATCGAGCAGCGGATTGGCGATCGCCGCTTCTGCGGCGCGCAGTGCGCGTCGTTCTCCCGTTGCTTCTCCGACCCCGATCATCGCGGTTCCCATTTCGCTCATGATCGAGCAGACGTCCGCGAAGTCGAGGTTGACGAGGCCGTCCTTGACCATGAGGTCGGTAATGCAGGCGACGCCGGAGCAAAGGACTTGGTCGGCCATTGCGAAGGCGTCGGCGAATTGGGTCTTTTCGCTGGCGACGCGAAACAGGTTCTGGTTCGGGATGACGATCAGCGTGTCGACGGCTTTCTGCATCTCGGCGATGCCCGCCTCAGCGACCTTCATGCGCCGGCCGCTTTCGAAATGGAACGGCTTGGTGACGACGCCGACGGTGAGGATGCCCATCTCACGGGCTGCCCGGGCGATGACGGGGGCTGCGCCCGTGCCGGTGCCGCCACCCATGCCAGCCGTAAGGAAAACCATGTGCGCACCGGCGAGGTGACTGCATATCTCCTCCAACGTCTCCTCGGCCGCCGCCTTGCCGATCTCGGGTTTCGATCCGGCGCCCAGTCCTTCCGTCATGTGGAGGCCGATCTGAATAACTCGGTCGGCGCGCGACGAGGCGAGAGCCTGCGCATCGGTGTTAGCGACGATGAAGTCGACCCCGGACAGACCCGACACGATCATGTTGTTGACTGAATTGCCGCCGGCGCCGCCGACGCCGCACACGATGATGCGGGGCCTCAGTTCCTTCAGTCGGGGACCTTCGAAATGACTCGGCATAGCTTGCCTCTCCTGCTGGCGTCTGCGACGCCGTTCCTTGCCCCTCCGTGGCTGGAGGCCCGGCCCGTGAGGAAGCCACACATCGGCCCGCGCCAAACTTGGACGCAGGTCCGGCTCGCCCGTCCCGACACGGCGTCGGGCGAGAGTCTTAACCCTCATGGTTAAGGATTGGTTTCTTTCAGACCCGGTTACGGAAATGCGCATCCGAAGCGCGCAACCAACGGCAAGACTCCGCCCATCAAAGACTTCCCACTTCCACCAGGGCCCGGATGGAGCGCAGCCACGTGAAGGGACGGCTGGCGTCTGCTCACATCCGCATTGCAAATCATCAAGGTCTGGATGTCGAACTGGGCTGCGCTTACCGTTGGCGCGTTCTTTCCACTTCTAAACCCACGCCTGAGACATCAATCTGCTCAACCCTCTGCCGGCCGACCAGCGGCGAGGCGTATTTGCGGCGTCTGACGGCGTAGCTGTCGCAGGCTCGCCGCACGACTTCGGCACCGCGATACGCTCAAGGATCTCCCCGACAAGGACATGCGCCTGGACCGCTGTCAGACCTTCGGCTATCGGGCTCGCGTCTATGCGGAGACGGAACACCGTCCGGGAGTTGCCAGGAGTTTCAGCCTCAATCACGATCTGTCTGACCATGGCCCATCCTCCGCGTCGACGTCGGAAGGAAAGGCTACGTGGTTGTTAACGTAAGGTCGAGTCAATGAGGGCGGCGGGTCAGGCTTGCCCAGGGCAGTAGCGCGCGCCCGGATTCTCAAGCAAGGCGACGAAGACAGCCTTCAAAGGGAAAGATCGCGCGGCGGCGGTCTTTCAGAGGACGAAGGCGGTTGCCGATCGGACGATCACTGAGATGGTCTCGCGTGAGAATCGACATCCACTAGCGCCCGGGCGCCGATGAGTGACCACCGTTTGCACAATCGTCGCGCTCTGCCAACGGCCGCAATCTGGCCCATCGGTCTCGTTGATCGTACCTGGCGATCGGAGGGTTTTCGTCCACTCCGGACATTCGTCGCGTGTGGTGGAGCGTCGCAAACCGACCTATCCCGGGCGTTCTCGATCGCATCACGAGCCCGGCTATCCATTAAATGGAGCGTCGACAAGTCCAATCTTCGAACACACGTACGCGTCATGGGTTGTTTTTGCAGGCGCGGGATGCCGCGGCGACACTTCAAGTTGGCCGCAGCTCAACACAATGATAGATGAAATTCGATTGATTGTATCCGACCGCTCTATTCTATTGAAAGTCAAGCCTTCCAAACGCAGTAGCTTGCAGTCGAGCAAATCGAGTCCGGAAACTCTACGCAAGAGCGTCAATTTGATAAATCTTCGTCATGATGGTCTCGCGTACTTTTTCGTATTGGTGATCGCTGATTGTTTCGCCCACTATCCGATATTGATGCATGATCAAAATGCGGTCCGCGAGTGTGACAGTCTCACTCAGGTCGCTAGAGATTAGAAGCACCGAGACTCCGGAACTTGCAATCTCCGTAAGCAACTCGTGAACATACCCCTTCGTGTTGATATCGATGCCCGCCGTGGGCTCATCAACAATCAAAATCTCAACGCTTGCCGCGAGCCACTTAGCAATCGAAATTTTCTGCTGATTTCCGCCACTGAGAAGTCTCGACATTCTGTTGCAGAGATGGCGTGCTCACGTTGAGCTTTGTTGTAATTGGCTCGACGACCCGACGCTCCATCCCGTCAGTGATCAATCCTAATCGTCCCGCGAGCCGACGCCACACTGTGATCGCTACGTTGCGTTGGATCGAATGACCAAGGATCAGTCCCTCGTGCTTGCGATCCTCGCTGATAAAGCCGATCCGATAGCGATCGAGCGCGTCGCTCATCCCCGAAATGCGAGCACTTTCCCCATTGACGAAAACCTTGCCCCCCGTGATCTTTCCGGCTCCAACGAGCGCACGGGCCAACTCGCTGCGACCGGAGCCGACGAGGCCATACAGACCGAGAATCTCGCCGCGATGGAGGGCAAACGAAACGTCCTTGTGTCCGGATTCCGTTGTCAGCCCGATCGCTTGGAGCGCCACACGCCCCTCGTCGGTTGCGCGTGCACGCGTCGGCGCCACGCGTTCCGCACCTCCAACCATCAGCGAAACGAGGGCAGCTCGCGACATGCCGACGATCGGCTCTCCCGTTGCGGCATTCCGACCGTCACGCAGAACGGTGACGCGGTCAGCGATCTCGAAGATATCCTCCAGTCTGTGACTGACGAAGAGGACGGCGACGCCTCTGCCGCGAAGTTGGCGGAGGATCGCGAACAGGGCTTTTGTCTCTCGCTCCGTGATCGAGGCCGTCGGTTCATCAAGCAGCAAAATTCGGGCGTCTTGTGAAAGGGCCTTCGCGATTTCGACGATCTGCATTTGTGCGACCGATAGGGTCCGCGCTTCGGCGCGGGTATCGATTTCGAGGTTGAGCTTTTCCAACAGAGCCTTGGCTTTGCGGTGGACCTGGTCGAAGTCGACGAGGCCTCGGCGGGTGGGTAGGCGTTCGAGCAGGATGTTCTCTCCGATCGAAGATCGCGGGATCAAATTTCGGTCCTGTTGCACAGCGCTGACGCCCGCAGCGATCGCATCGCGTGGCGACGCAAAAGCGACCGGCCTCCCGTCGATCTGTATCCGCCCGCTATCCGGTTGGCAGAGCCCGGCGATGATTTGAACGAGCGTCGACTTCCCGGCGCCGTTTTCTCCAAGCAGCGCATGAATTTCGCCTTCGCGCAGGCGAAACGAGACATCTCGGAGCGCCAGCACGCCAGGAAACGACTTCCAGACGCCTTCGAGCATCAGCCGCATGGGATCAAGGGTCCCCTGCCGCGGCAGCGCGCCAGCGGTTGAGGCCCACTGCCGCAATGATCATCGAACCGAGAACGAACTGAACCCAGTATTGGTCGACGCCGAGCAGCACGGTTCCATTCTCGATGATCGCAATCAGCATGACCGCCAGCAGTGTGCCGAGGACAGAGACGTGGCCGCCGGTCAGAGAGGCGCCGCCGAGGATTGGCGCGGCAAAGGAAATCGGCAGCCAATCGGCCCCAATTGTGGGTTGCGCCGAACCCAATTGCGCAACCGCAACAACGGCTGCCGCCGCGACAAGCGTTCCGGACAGCATTTGCGTCGCAACGACGATTCGCCCGGTCGCTATCGCGGAGAGAGCGGCGGCTCGAGGATTACCCCCCACCGCGAGCATTTGTCGTCCGGGGACCGTGCGCGCGAAGAGAAGCGCCAAGAGCCCGCTCGCGAAGGCGGGAACGATCAGCAGGAAGGGGAAAGCGGAGATGTGACCGGTCCCGAAAGCCAGAACGTCCGGCGGCACGCGATAAAATGGAACAGCTTTCGTAAGGCCGAGATCAAGGCCGCCAAAAACGGCGCCAGTCGAAAGGGTCACGACAAAGCTGCTTATGCCGGTCCAAACGGTGAAGAACCCGTTTACCCAACCGCACAATGCGCCAAGCGCCAGCGCCAACGGAAGTGCAACGAATACGGGAAGGCCGAGGACCTCCATCATGCCGCCGAAGGAAACCGCGACGAGGCCTCCCAAACCGCCGACGGAAAAATTCATCTGCCCGACGCCGAGGGCGACCATTTGGGCGTACGCAACGAGCAAAGGCACACATAAGCTTCGAAGCGCCACGTAAATGTTGAATTCGCTGAGAAAGGCGCGTGAAGTGAGAAACAGCGCCGCAGCGCCGAAGGCGAGAGCGGCGACCAGCCCGAACCACTCCGCGGCGAAGAGGAGCCTGAAGACGCTTCTCATGGTTGCGCAACAGCCCGCTTCTCTGCCCTGACGGTTCGATAACGCTCAATTGCGACCGCGCAGAGTAACGCGACGCCCAATAAGAGCTGCACCCAGAAACTGCCTACCCGCATCAACAGGAGCCCGCTGCGAATGGTTGCGATCAATGCAGCCCCGACTATCGTTCCAAAGACGGACAGCGAGCCCCCCGTCAGAACCGCGCCGCCGAGCGCTGGCGCGAGAAACGAGGGCAACAGCCATTCCTCTCCCGCGGCAGATGGGAGCGCGGCGCCGATCTCGGCTACGACCAGGCCCCCGGCCGCTCCGGCAAGGAAACCCGACAGGGTGTGGGCAAGCACAATCATCCGACCGATCCTCACCCCGGACATCGACGCCGCCCGAGGGTTCGCCCCGGCAGCGAGCAGCTGCCGTCCTATCGAGGTAAATCCATAAACAACTGACAGCCCGAGACCCACAGCAAGCGCAGCTAACAGCAAAGTTAGAAAGCCGCCCACACGGGCTAGGCCAAACGCGTTGACCTCCGGGGGCAGCTTATCGAATGGCTGACCTTTGGTCAGGATCAGCATGCCGCCGGTAAACAGGTTCGCGGCGCCAAGTGTGCAAACGAAACTGCTGACACCCAACCTGGCGATTGCGAAGCCGTTGACCCAGCCTAAGAGAGCGCCAAGCGCTAGGCCGCCGCATATCGCCATGAAAATCGGCAGTCCGGAGATTTGCAACAAATAGCCGACGGTCATGACCGAGCACACGCCGATCGCCCCTACCGACAGATTGAGTCCGCCGCTGGCGAGCACAACCATTTGAGAAAAACCAACAACCATGTCGACGGCAAGCGACCGTCCGAGCGAATCGAGATTGAAGTGCGACAGAAAACCGGGCGCTCCGACGGAGAGCGCTATCCAAAGAGCGGCTACGACGGAAAAGAGTCCGAGCCGCTCCGAGATTCTGACCCGGCGCGAGGGTCGAGTGCGTTGTGCTATTTTTTCGACGTCTCGAAGCATAAGTTAGTTCAACGCCGTCACAACCTCTACGCGAACATCGTCAGCAGGCTTGCAAGCGAACGTTGGCGGCGCAGTGGCCGCAGCGGCCAGCCTCAGCAATGCTTTCATTTGCAGATCAAAAACGTATCCTTGAAATTCGCCTAAATCCTGTGGGTCAGAGCTTTGAGATCATCGCCGTACGTCCCTATGTTCGCTTCATTAACAAATATTATGCCGGAATCGATGAAGCGCCTAGTCTGAGGAGTTGCGGCCCAAGGCGCGTCCGCCTTGATCGTGCAGCCGCCGCCAGCCAGCAGGTCCAAGGCATAGGCTCCGACGTAAGCCTGCCCATAGGGGTTCTGGACAACTGTTCCAGTGGCAAAGCCGTCCCTGATGGCGTCGAGGACGCTCGGATCATCGTTAAAGGCGATGAATTTGATCCGGTGGTCGTTAATCGCGCGAAGAGATCTCGCCGTCACCACGGAGGTGACGTAGGCGGTCGCGACGATGCCGTCGATCTGGTCCTTCCGCGCCGCAAGGAGCGCGTTTATCTTTTGATCCCCCGCTTCCGGATCGTCCGTGTCGGCGAGAGTCTGCACAAGCTTAACGGCGCCTTCGGTTTCGTCGACTGCCTTTTGCACGCCTTGTTCGCGCAGCGCCGTATTGGTGTCCAACAGCTCGCCGGTCAGGTGAACCAAATTACCGTGGCCCCCTATGGCCTCGATCGCCTTTCTCGCCTGGAAGTAGGAAGCTTTGAACGGATCAGTGGCCAGGCAGAACGCGACGGCGGTCGGATCCGCCGCACAACCGCCGAGCGCGACGGCCTGTATGTCCGCGCTCTTCAACTCCGCGAGCGTGGCGTTTACGCCGGAAGCGTTACTCGGAAAAAGACCGATACCGGAGTACCCCTGCGCCGCGAGACTTTCGAGCAGTTCGATTTGTAGGCTAAGCTTCCACTCAGCGGGGACTTTGTAATCGACGGCGGCGATGCCGAAGTCCTTCTTCGCATCGGCGGCCGCTTGCTCCCAGGGAGCGAAATACGGATTTGGACCGCCTGGCGCCAATGCGATCTTGTGGTCTGAAGCGTCGGCGTAGCCGACGCAAAGCGTCGCAACGAGTACAGCGCCAGCGAGCGGCAGCGACCGATGCCACGCCCGAGAGGTGAACCGAAGCATTGAACTCTCCCGCTCCCGCCATGATCCTATCATCCAACGCCAATTCGCTCATCGCGCAAGCGCTTAGACCGTCCCAAATGCATTTGCGCAACAATTCGTGACCAACGCGGACGAACATTTGGCGTCGAGTCGCCGGGGCGCTGAACGGCCTGAACGCGATCGCTGGTCACGCGACGGATTGTGACGCAGGCTTAACGAAGAAGCCCGCAGCGAGGTGACAGCGTCATAAAGAACCTTCCAGCATTTGGTGTTCTGCGGCCAGACATTCTTGAGTGCGGCGCCTTCGCCGATCCCCCAACCCCTATTTCGGCTCAACGGCGGTCCGACTTCGTGATCATGTCGCTGACTTTCCGCCGTCGACGAACAGCACGTGTCCCGTAATGAAGGAGGCCTCGTCCGAAGCCAGGAACACGATGGCGCTGGCGATTTCGTCTGGCGTTCCAACCCGCTTGAGCGGGACGGTCGCGATCATCTCGGCCCAACGATCAGGATCCGCCACGAGCCGCCTCAACATCCCCGTATCGGTCGGGCCTGGCGCGACGGCGTTGACGCGGACGTCAAATGCGGCGCCCTCCAAGGCGGCCGTTTTCGTCAAGCCTTCGACGGCGTGCTTGGCGGCAGAGTAAATCGACATTCCCGGCGCCGCCCTGTGTCCCATCGTCGATGAAAGGTTGACGATGCTCCCGCGTCTTTGCGCGCCCATCACAATAAGTTCGTGCTTCAGACTGAGGATCACGCCCAACACGTTCGCCTCGAACGTGTCCGCGTAAGTTTCCGCCCGTTGCTCGACTGCTGGTCCCGGTCTGCCTTCGGTCCCCGCGCTGTTGACCGCCGCGTCCAAGCAGCCGAACCGATCAACCGTAAACTCAACCAACCCTCGGACATCGTCATCCTGGCGGACGTCAGCCCTAAAATACTCGACTTCCGTTCCAGCCGACCGAAGTTGATTCGCCAAGCTTTTGCCCTCTTCGTCTCGTCGCCCGGAGATGACGAGCCGGGCCCCGCGGCGGGCGAAAGCGGTAGCGGTGGCGCGGCCGATACCGCTCAACGCCCCGGTAATGAGGACTACGGGACCGGTCATTGCTGCCTACCTCCAGGACCTCGCGCTGCGCTTGCTCGCAAACGACCAACATCTTCGAGCGGCCGGCGCGTTGGTGATCCAGTTGGTCCTGTGGGACCCATTTAGGATTGGATGAAGCCGTCCTGCATTGCATCAAGCAATCATCCGAGAAACGGCAGTTGAGGTTTGGCGCTGGGATGGAACGCGCTCATTCTGAAGCGCCTGACGCGCGAGGCCTCCGTCTTTTCGGCTCACACATCCTGATGAACAATCCCTGGTTGTGGTGAACGATTGGCCGGGCGGCGTCGATCGCGACAATTTCTTTGGTCATGTCCCCCGTGTGGAATGGGATGACGAGGCGGCGTTGACGCCGCCTGGGCGGCTGCCGTCCCTCATCCATTTCCTCGAGGCGAGCGGAGTTTTTGACGCCTCGCCGACTGCCCGCTGCACGACTGATCCGAACGCGCCCGGCCGCGGGGCCTTCAGTTTCCTTCAGATCCCTTCGAAAAATTTCAATTTCTTTCCGCAGCGGCTTCCAAAGCCTTCCATTGCTTTCCAAAAGTTGCAAAAAATTTCCGCGAATCTGAACTTATCAATGGGTTACGAGCGGATGAGGCGGAAAAAACTTGCGAGCGCGCCGATCGCCGCAGGTGGTCCCAACCGGCCCCCGCGACGCGCCGCAGCACGCCCATGTGCGCGCCGCCCCGGCGGAATTCATGTCCGCCGCTGTCAGCGGCCTCGCCTCGTTCATTTCGTCCTCGCTTCGCCGCCCCGCGCGGCCTGGTGGCCCGATGAGGGAGAACATAGCACGGAGCTACAATTTCCAGTATGAATTGTTTATAGAATCAGAAAACGATAGAGCGATCAGAGCATTACCGCGCACGCGCCCAGGGATCGGACAGAGACGGCGCCGGCGCAACGGAGCGGTGATTTGCAGGCGGAGCGTCGGCGAGCTTCGCCAAAACGTCAGATCGGCCAACTGCCGTTTTTAGGATCATTCCAGTCGGCGCCCGGATTTGCCGAGCGCGAACGTCAATCACTCGCGAGGGGCCGCTTTTCCAATCGTCCTTGTCCGAGACTAGTGAAGCGTTTCCAAAATTCGAATCATATCCTGCCGATTGAGTTCCAACGTTTCGGACGCGAGGGGTCAGGGCCGCGAACGCGAGGTTCAAGGCATCGATGGACGAGAACAGGATGGTTTTTGCACGCGCGGCGCGCGCTCGTCGGACCCCTCACGAGGGCAACCCTCCCCGGTTGGGAAGGGAACCCTGGCCGCGCCTTGCAACCCGGCCGCGCCCGGCGCCGCACCCCGTTTTTGCCCACCTGTTCTCTCCCTGTTCCGCTCCGAAAGCGCCTGATAATGACCTGGTCCGGTCGTCGAAAATTCCCTGTTCCGCGCCCGACCCGGCCTGCAAGCGGTGGGTTGCAAAGCCAGCAACGCCATGACATTGCAAGGCTTTGTGGAACGGAGCGCCGACCGCGGCGAAAGAAAATTCCCTGCTAGCAGGGAATTCGGATCGTCGGCGGCGGACCCGGGAGCGACACGATTTTGAGCCGAATCGGCTTCCCGGGCGGGGCAGCCGCTTCGGTTTTTGGAAGGCGGATGGTCGCGGATGAGGGCGGCGGCCTTCGGAGCCTTCACCCCCAGGAGTTGCGTCCATTCAGGATGCGCGCGAACCTCAAGTCATCCCACCCTCGTCAAGCGCTTGCAAAACTCGAATCATATCCCGCCGATGGAACCCCAACATTTCGGACAGCAGGGGCCAGGGTTGCCAGCGTGAAGTTTCAAGGAATTGATGGACTAGGCGCAGCAGCGGATCCGCCGCCATTTGCCTGGACCATAGCCCTCGGATCGCGCGAAGGCTCGGGTGAGGTGGCTCTGGTCAACGAAGCCACAGGCGAGGGCAATTTGCACGAGCGGTATGTCGCCCTCGAGCAATAAGTCTTTCGCTCGCTCGATTCGCTTCTTCGTCAGCCACTGATGCGGCGGCATGCCCACGGTCTGTCGGAAGGCTCGGGCAAAATGGCTGGCGGACACGCGACATTCGCGCGCCACATCCGAGATCGACGGGTCGCCGCCGAGATGCTCTTCGATGAATGCGCGAGCGCGCCGAAGTTGCCAGGGCGCGAGCCCCGCCCCGGCCGAACTCCCGCGTTCGCGAAAGTCGCCATAGGCGCGCGCGACATGAGCGTGGAACGCGAGCGCGACCGAGTTCGACGAAAAGGGTAGGCGCTGCGTCCGGCTCTCGAAGCGCGGGCAGAAGCGACAGCGCCAGTCCCTGCAGGACGGGGTCCTGGGCCGCGAGCGACGTCGCGCGCAACCCGCCCACGCGGCGAAGGCCCCGGTCATAGGCCAGTTGATCCAGCGTAGCGACCGGGAGGTAGAACCTCAGGAAGTCGTATGGCGGCCGCAAATCGGCGATCGGATTCGCCGCAAGGTCGAAGACGAACGTGTCGCCCGGCGAAGCCGCTGGCAGCTTTCCGTATTTCCCGTCAATCCAGATTTCTCCCGCGGACATTGGCGCAAGCGCGACCTGAAGCGAGAACGCTTCCTCAGGCGGCGCCGCCACGGTGCGCCTGCGGGAGGCCCCCGTGCTGCGCAGCCTCGTGAACGCGATCGGAGCGATCGCGTCATGCTGAGCGAGCAGAGTGGGCGCCTGCTCAAGCCTGAACTTCTTGGCGATGGTTTCCTCGGAGGGGATCGTCGGCATCTTTTTCTGTCTTGATCGAGGCAGGACGAGTCGCCAGGACGACAAGCCGCCAAGAGACATGCTTTCAGATCGATTGGCCCGGGTCGCGTGAGCCGTTGGGATATGTTGTGAGGGAGCGGGCAGCCGGCGAGGGCAGGCGCCGAACCGCAATTCGCAAACAACTTCGCGCTGAATTCGTCCATGCCCCAACGCGGCGTCTAACCCGGCTCACGACCATTCTGCGATCAGTCGCCGAGCCGTCATTATATCGCTGGTCCCGAAGCCTTCAGTGAACCGGTCGGTTGTTGCGACGAGCAGGTCGCACGCCTCGGCGGCGCGCCCGCCTCGGCGCCATAACCGCGCCAGGCTCGTGGCGGAGCGTAATTCCCATGAGAGCGCATCCTGCCGCCGCGCCACGTCCAGGGAGCGAAGCAACAGCGATTCCGCGGCGGGGGCCGCACCCGACCCGCCGCGCCAAAGCCGCAATTCGGCGTTGACGCGCAGGACTTCGGCGAGACTCCACAAGGCGTCGCCGACGTCTTCGTCAGGCTCCGGCGCCTGAATAGTCGGCTGCGTCGCCAGCGCCGAGATCGTCGCAGACGTATGCAAGTCCAGGCGCGGCTCGAAGAAGGATGCCGTCAACTGATCCTGCGCACCGCCCCGCCGCAAGCGCAATATCAATTCCCAGCCCGCTCTCCATCGATGCTCCGCGGCGCCGGAGCCCGTCATGTCCAGGTACGTTTGTGTCTGCGCCAGATCGCCGATCCACAGGGCAAGCGGACAGCCGGCAAGGCAAAGCACGTAATAGAGAGAGAACCAATGGTCGGAGCGTTGCGCCGCGTCTATCGCCTCGCGCAGCGTCGCGATGGCTTGATCCGGGAACCCCCGCAACCACAAAATGCGCGTCAGCAATGCCGGGACCGCCACTTCAGAACTGACCTGGAAATCGGGTTCAGGCGTGGTTCCGGTCGGAGGCGCCGTCTTGCGCACCCTCTCCAGCGCCTGTCGAGCGTTCTCCTGATTGCCCAGATAGTGATGGGTCAGTCCGAGGATTCGGTCCCCGAGCACAATGGCGGCCTGATTGCCCGCATTCCTCGCTGCCGCCTCGTAGTCTTCCGCGACCGCCAGCGCCTCCCGATACTGGCCGCGGGCGCGCCGAACGGCCCACATTCCCCACAGAGCCTGCAACCGGGCGGCGATGTCGCCGACCTGATGAGCCAATTCCAACGCTCTCGCGAAGGCGCCCTCCAGCCGATCCCGCTTGCTTGCTGAATACCAGATCGCGTGACCAAACGCGATCTGCAGCCGCATTTCCATGATCGGGTCCGGCGCCGGCAGTTCAGATAGACGCTGCAGAATTCGCTCGATCCTTTCGACATACTCAAGGGTCAGGGACAACTGGAGCCATAGTCGTATCGAGTTCGCCATAAGACGGAAGCCTATCGACAAGTCGCCGCCTTGTGAGAACGACCAGTCGAGCGCTGCTCGAACGTCGTCGATCCGGCCGGTGTGGAGCTGCAACCACCGTTTCCCGGCATCGGATCGCCAATCGGCCGGCGCTGTCTCGATCAGCGTCAAATGGTGTTCGGCATGCCGCCGGGCGATCTCTGGGCCCTCGCCGCCGGCCGCCAGCTTTTCGGCGGCATAGAGGCGGGTCGCCTCCAACAGCCGGTAGAGGACGGCGTCGCCCACGCTGTCCGCGCTCAGAAGGGACTTCGCGACCAGATTGGCCATCGCCTCGACCGCGCCCTCGGCCGAGACAGCCGGGCCGACGACGACCGCAAGCGCCATGTCCAATGTGAAGGTCGCCCGGAATATCGCGACGCCCCGCAGGACCGCCTGCTCGGTCGGCGATAACAGATTGTAGCCCCAATCGAGCGTCGCGCGCAGCGTCTGGTGCCGTGGGAGCGCAAAACGTCGACCCTGCGTCAACACGGCAAACATGTTGTCCAGTCGGCGCGCCAAAGCGGAGACCCCGAAGAATTCCACGCGCGCCGCCGCGAGCTCAATTGCGAGCGGAATTCCATCAAGACGCCGGCAGATCTCGGCGACAGCGGGAGCCGAGGCGTCATCGAGCGAGAAACCGCCGGCGCCTTGGATGGCGCGATCGACGAACAACTGGACAGCGGCGTAGGCCTTCGCCTCGACGGCGGTGATGTCGCCTTGGATGGGAGGGCATTCGAGCGGCGCCAGCCGATGCACGCGCTCCCCGGCGATCCGAAGCGGCTCCCGGCTCGTCACGAGCAGATGGATGTCGACGGTTTCCTGAAGGATGCGATCGGCCAGTCCCGCTACGGCTTCGACGACCTGCTCGCAGTTGTCGAGCACAATTAGGAGCCGCTTGTCGCGCAGGTATTCGATGGCCGCCGAGGCGGGATCGCCTGATCCCACAACGAGCCCCAGCGCCGACAAGAGGGTGCTGACCACGAGCGCCGTTTCCTCGATCGGAGCCAGATCGACGAACAGCACCGCATCGCCGAAGCTGCCCCGCAGCGCCTCGGCAGTGGCGATCGCCAAGGTGGTCTTGCCGATACCGCCGGGACCGGCGATGGTGACGATGCGCCTTCGCGACAATTCGCGAGAGACGGCGTCCACGCTGTCCTCCCGGCCGATGACGAGGGTTCGGCGCGTCGGCAGGTTGATCCGCGCGCCGATCCGCACAGGGTCCGACCGAGGAGCCTGGGCCCTCTCGGTCCAGGAGACCGGGGCGGCGAAGCAGTAGCCACGGCCCGGCACGTTCGCCACATAGCGCGTATCCGATTGAGCCTCGCCGAGGGCCTTGCGCAAGTTCTTGATATGGAAGCGAAGGCTGCTTTCCTCGACATTGACGTCCCGCCAGACGCGTTGAAGCAGCTCCTGGTTTGAGACGACTTCGCCGGCGCGCTCGACAAGAACAATAAGAAGGTCGAGCGCGCGGCCGCCGAGAGGCACAGGTCTTCCATCTCTCTCCAGCCGGCGTTCCCCGGGGAAGAGACGGAAGAGGCCGAACGTAATTATAGAGTTCCTTTTGTCGGGCACCTCGATCCTTCAGGATGCAGCATTGGGAAGCCGCCGCTCGCGCCGACCGCTTTGGCCAGCCGTATGGCCGCGACACTCCAAACTGCAGGCGTGCCGGCAGTTCTGAATGTACCTGGTCGACGCTGCGAAAGCCATCGGGGAGCGCAGCTCAATGTCGGCGCCGTCGGGAGGAACAGCGGCTGCCTCAATTGGGTGTTCGGCTTGAATGTCATGCACTGGGATCTGTCTTTCGCGCCTGCCTGTCCGGTGGCCGGAAAATCCAAATCGTGCCGGTCCGCTCCAATTGTTCGGCATTGCGGCATGTCAATGTCAGAAGACGCTGGACAACCGCGCTCCTTCGCAAACCGGAGAAGAGAAATGTCTGACAAACTCCAAGGTAAGATTGCGCTCGTTACGGGCGGCTCGCGCGGCATTGGCGCCGCGATCGCCAAGCGACTTGCCGCAGACGGAGCGAGCGTGGCCATCACGTATTCCAAAGGCGCCGACTCGGCGGCCTCCGTCGTCAAGGAGATTGAGCGAGCCGGTCAAAAGGCGATCGCGATTCAGGCGGACGCCGCTGACGCCGCCGCCAGCAAAGCCGCGGTCGAAAAAACCTTCGCGACCTTCGGCCGGCTTGACGTGCTGGTGAACAACGCCGGCACGGCCATTCCCAAGAGGTTCGACGAGACCACTCTGGAGGAGCTGGATCGCGTGATCGACATCAACATCCGAGGGACCTTCGTCGTGACGCAGGCTGCGCTCAAGCGCATGAGCGACGGCGGCCGCATCATCACCATCGGCTCATGTGTCGGCGAGCGCGACATGACCCCCGGCTTGACGCCTTACGCAGCCACGAAGGGCGCGCTGAAGATGTTCACTCAGGGGTTGTCCAGGGAGGTGGGGGACCGCGGGATCACGGTCAACAATGTTCAGCCCGGTCCAATTGACACGGACTTGAACCCCGCTTCGGGAGATTGGGCCGCGCCTCAGAAAGCCAATACAGCGCTTAACCGCTACGGAACGGTCGACGACGTCGCCGCCTTGGTTGCGTTCGTCGCTGGCCCGGAGGCCTCTTACATCACCGGCGCCAGTCTGACCGTCGACGGCGGCACCAACGCCTGACCGACGAGCGGTCGGTCCTAAGCAACCGAACGGCGCCAGGGGCCGCCGCCTAACCGACCTCCCGGCCCACGAATCGCGGGCGCATATGCGCCCGCGAACGGCGGAACGCGCCTGGCTTCAGCTTGAACCTGCTGGCAAACGCATAGCGACGAAAGGAACCAGGCCATGACCAACACCCTCTCGGGCAAGACCGCCCTCGTCACCGGCGCCTCTCGCGGCATCGGCCGCGCAACCGCGCTGACCCTTGCAAAAGAGGGAGCCAACGTACTCGTTCACTACGGCAGGAACGCCGCCGAGGCGAGCGCCGTCGTCAAGGAGATACATGACGGCGGCGGCCTCGCCGAAGCTCTAGGCGCCGACTTGGCCGCTCCGGATGGGGCGCACAAACTCGCCTCCGGGGTGCGCCGCATCTTCGAAGATCGTCTCGATATCCTGGTGGCAAACGCCGGCGTCGCCAAGCTCGCCCCGATCGAGGATTACACAGTCGCGGACTTCGACAATATGTTCGCCGTCAACGTTCGCGCCCCGTTTTTCCTCGTTCAGCAACTGATGCCGATACTTGGCGAAGGCTCAAGCGTGATCCTGCTCTCCTCTCTCGCCGCCCACTCCACGGCTGGAACGCTCTCGGCGTACGCGGCGACCAAAGGCGCCATCGACACGCTGGTCAGGCATTTCGCCGCCGCGCTGGGCGAACGCGGCGTGCGGGTCAATGCGGTCGCGCCCGGCGTCGTGGAGACCGACATGTCCGCCTGGGCCGGCGCCGAGGCTGGGCGCGACATCATCTTCGGGATGCAGGCCCTGAAGCGGGTCGCTCAACCCGACGACATAGCGGATGCGATCGCCTTCCTCGCGTCCGACGCCGCCCGCTGGATCACCGGCGACACGCTTCGCGTCGACGGCGGCTCGAAGCTGTGAGGCGAGACTTTTCGCGATTGCCGGGCGCCGGCGGAGGTCCTGTTCGCACTCCGGAGCACTCGCCAGTGGCTCGCTCGCGCGGGCGAGCGACGCGCGTCCGACCGGTGCACCAGTAGCCGGCGTCAATTGCCACGAGGATCACCGGCAATGGACAGGACTCTCGAAGAGGCCAACAAAGCGCTCGTTCTCGAAGCGTTCGATGCGCTGTTCAACAAACGGGATTGCAAGGCGGCGGAACGCTTCTGGTCCTCGGCATACATTCAGCACAGCGCCCATATCCTGCCAGGCAGGGAGGGCTTGTTCGACCTGATCCGAAGCGCGCCGCGGGCCTTACGATACGAACCCGGGCTCATCCTGGCCAACCAGGAATTCGTCATGGTGCACGGCCGGTTCTCGGGGATAGGACGACCGCGCAACTGGATCGCCGCAGATATCGTGCGCGTCACCGATGGCGTGCTCACAGAGCACTGGGACGTGCTCCAGGACGAGTTGACACGAGAGGAGTCGCGGAGCGGTCGACCGATGTTCGGCGACCGATTTGCAGACTGAAGATCTGTACCACACGCAGATGGACTCGAACCGGCAAAATCTCGGAGAGGCGGCGTTTGTCCGTCCCTCAGCTGCATGGAAGTCGTGGCCGCCGATGCCGAGCAATACAGATACGGGTATACCCCAACGCCTCGTTGCGCAGACCAATACAAAGTGACACTCGTCTCGACTGTTCTAGTGAAGCATCTCGCAGCTCCAGAGGAGATCGCTCGTGTGATCGCCTTCGCCTTCCTCGCTTCGAAAAATGCAACTTACGTGACGGGTACCTCGATCCAGGGTGGATGGAGAGGGCTCGCGGACTAATTCGAGGGCCGCCCCCAGAACAGTGAGCGTTCTGATATCGACGGCGGAACAAACGGCTAACCCATATAAATTTCGCGACCAAAGCAGGAAGGCCACGATGGACAACAACAAAAACGATATTCCTGCGGATCAAAAGGAAAATATTTCCCAGAACTTGTCTTCGCGAAGATCTTTCCTTGAGCAAGCTGGAGTGGCTGCGGTGCTTGCGACAACATTTCCCATTCAGTCCATCGCGGGCGGTAACTCGGAGCAGAGTTCAAGTTTCTCGCTGATGAGCGAGCCAGCAGAAGAAGCGAGTTCACAAGTTAAACAGAATATCGATACGGAGGCTGAAGCGATGCCGTTAATCAGAATCGAACGCTTTTGAGGGACGAAGCGAGTCGGAAGTCACAGCTCTACTCGACGCGGTCCACCGAGCCGTAGTGAAGGCATTTCACGTCCCTTTGCGTGACCGCTATCAAATCTATCAGGCTCACGCCAAGAGCTTTCTGGTGATTCAGGACACCGGTCCGGGAATAACACGTACTGACAAAGCCTTAATTGTCACGGTGGTCAGCAAGAAGCGGGACGAAATCCTCAAACGCCGACTTTACAAGGAATTGACCCAGGAACTCGCAAGTTCATCATTGATTGCTCCGAGCGACGTGGTGGTGGGCATCATCGAGAACTCTGCGGCAGACTGGAGCTTCGGCAATGGCGAAGCACAGTTCCTCACGGGCGACCTCGGATAACGGTTTAGTTCGGCGATATCGGATGATTCATGTTCCAACCACGCGAACACGGGAGAGCAGATATGTCGTACAAAAGTGTCAATCCATTCAACGGCGAAATCCTGGAGTTTTTTGACGACATGACCGACGGTCAAGTGGAGGCGGCGATCGCACGCGCCGACAGCGCTTACAATGAGGAATGGAGCCGGAAAGAAATATCGTACCGAAGTTCGATCTTGACGCGTGCGGCGGCCATTCTCCGCGAAAGACTGGATGAATTTGCGCGTCCGATCACGCTCGAGATGGGCAAACTGTGGGCCGAATCCCAGGCCGAGGTGAGACTCAGCGCCGACATTTTGGACTATTACGCGAACTGCGGCGAGAAATTCCTCGCCCCGAAAAAGCTGGACGTACAGGAAGGCGAGGCCTTCGTCGAAAGCGAGCCCGTCGGAATCGTATTTTGTGTCGAGCCTTGGAATTTTCCTTACTACCAACTGGCGCGCGTCGTCGGTCCGAGCTTCAGCCTCGGCAACGTTGTGATGGTGAAACACGCGTCCAACGTACCCCAATGCGCGGAAGCTTTTGAGAAGCTCTTCAGGGAGGCGGGGGCTCCGGCCGGGGTTTACACCAATCTTTTCGTAACCAAGGATCAGATCGCCCGGCTCATTTCGGATTTTCGCATAAAGGCCGTCGCGCTGACCGGCAGCGAGGCGGCAGGATCCGTCGTGGCGGCGCAGGCGGGCAAGAGTCTGAAAAAGAGCACCTTGGAACTGGGCGGAAGCGACGCGTTCATCGTTCTCGAAGACGCGGACATCGACAGGGCCGTCGCTTGGGCCGTTTGGGGACGGATGAACAACACGGGGCAATGCTGCGTCGCCTCGAAGCGTTTTATCGTCGTGGAAGAAGTCGCGGATCAGTTTCTCGACCGGTTCAAAGCTTCGCTGCAACAATTGAAGCCAGGTGACCCGATGGATGCGGCAACGACGCTGGGACCGCTCAGTTCGGAAGGCGCACTCAGGGAACTATTGCAGCAGGTCGAGACTGCGGTCGCAAAAGGCGCGACCTTGGCTTTGGGCGGGAAGCGGCTCGACCGCCCCGGCGCCTTTATCGAGGCCGGAATTCTCACTGACGTCACGCCAGACAACCCGGCCTACTACCAGGAGTTCTTTGGCCCCGTGGCCCTCTTCTTCTGTGTGAGAGACGAGGCGCAAGCTGTTGCCGTCGCCAACAACTCGCCGTTCGGCCTTGGCGGCTCTGTTTTCACCACGAATATCGAACGAGGAAAGAATGTCGCCCGCAGGATCAATACCGGCATGGTTTTCATCAACCAGGCGACATGGACGGCGCCGGAGTTGCCGTTTGGAGGAATCAACAACTCTGGATACGGGCGGGAACTTTCCGACCTTGGACTACAGGAATTCGTGAACAAGAAATTGATTCGCGTCAGCGATTCTCTGCCCCAGCCGGAATTTCGGGTGGCTTGATTTACCAACGTCGCAGCAGCGCGTTCGACAGGAAGGGCAGTGTGGATCGCACGACCGGCGGCATGATCAGCCTATAATACATCTCAAGCGGAGGGCCTCCGATGGCTAATGTGGTGAAGAAATACAGCATCTCTTTTGAGCTAGCCCAGAAAATGGTCGATAAAGCGATGGCGAAAGCGAGAGAAATTGGCGTCAGCGAGAACGTCGTAATTCTCGATGACGGGGGCAACCTCAAGGCTTTTGGCCGGATGGATGGGGCCCCGCTCCCGACCATCGAGATGGCGCAGAATAAGGCGTATACAGCCTTGTTCGGCATCTCGACGCAGGAGTTCTTCGACTTTATCCGGACTGACCCGTCGCTTTTGGCCGGCGTTCCCACCTTGGCGCGTATGGCGGCGTGGGGTGGAGGGTTTCCCATTAAGGTGAACGGAGAAGTTGTCGGGGCGATTGGGGTGAGCGGAGCGCCCGCGGTGCAGAACGACGTCGATTGCGCGCGAGCTGCTCTGGCCCTCGTAACCAATGCGGCGCCGCCCGAGTAATACGAGCGCGACCATGACGTTTCATACCCACCAGGCCGCGCCCACCCAGTTTGTCGAAGCTAAAGGCGCCCTTCGGCCCGTCCGACGCGAGCCAGGCCGGCGCCGATGTTATACAGACCTATAGCGTCATCCCTCTTGCTCATGAGCTTAGAGATCAGCCGACTTACGGTTTCCGCGTCGTCTCGGCCCTGAAGGGGGGCGAGAACCCTGAGCATCGGGTGTTCCGACCGCATGACGCCCTCGAAGCCCACGAACCGGTCGCGATGGTCCCGGAGGCTGAGCGAACCGGCCATGACGGCCACGGCTCCCCGCCGCTCGCCGACGAAGCGGCCAAGCAGCGCCGCCGCCGTGCGACCCGCCGCGATATTGTCGATTCCAACATAATGGGTTCCGCGCATTCTCGGAGACGTCGGACACCAGCGTGACGATGCCGACGCCGACGATCATGAGCCGTCGCGCGACCGCCTCGACGCGATCGGAATCCACCGCGACGAAAGCGACCCCGTCCGGCCGTCGATCCAATGCGTCTGCAAGCGCGGCCTCGATCGCAACGTCGTCAAAGGCCGGCACATCGACCAGGTTGATCAAGGTGTGTTCGAATCCAGACCGTTCGCGAGCCGCAAGAAGCTCGCTTCGCAAAGATTTCATGAAAGCGTTGTCGTTGTCCGGCAGAATGAAATCGAATCGGTAAACTCGCTGGCGGGCAAGGTTGGCGGCGGCCAGATCGCGCGCAAACCCGAGCCGATCCATCGCCGCTTTCACCTTCTGGCGCGTCTCTTCTCGAACCCGTGGCCGGTTATTGCGGACCCGATCCACAGTCGCCAGGCTGACGCATGCGACGGCGGCCACGTCGCGCATCGTCGGTTTCATCCCAGCCCTCTACGGACCTCCTCTCGGCGTCGATATCGGCGCGCTCGGCCGAACCGCGGCGTAGACGCCGTTTCGCTTTGCGGCGCGCGGGAACTGCCGCCGCCGACCTCGATCGTGCGCGTTTGCACCCTGACGCCGGTCTTGACCGAGATCCTGGCGCCGACCGCGTCGCAATTGGGATTCGGCTCAACGAGCCGGATCTCGGTC
This sequence comes from uncultured Alphaproteobacteria bacterium, assembly GCA_963822215.1. Lineage (GTDB taxonomy): Bacteria > Pseudomonadota > Alphaproteobacteria > Rhizobiales > Beijerinckiaceae > Roseiarcus. The sequence goes on along the minus strand of CAWGGX010000008.1, from coordinate 186,315 downwards.
CAGTTGCCCGAGGGCAGGGGCGGCCCGTCGTCGGCCTTGTGGCCGAGGTTGCGGAACAGGGCCACGTTCGAACGGCGGTCGATCTGCAGGATGTCGAGCTTGCCGTCGGGGTTGAAGTCGGCGAGCAGCGCGCCGCGGCCGGTGCCGCTGGCCCGAAATGCCTCCGAGATCGCCCGCTTTGGCGAACTTGCCGGGGCCACAGGAGTCGCGAACGCCGCCGATCCGGCCATTCAGCCCGGCGGCGTCCAGCGGTCGGGCGCTCGCCCGCGCCCGAGGACATAGAACGCATCGCCCGCGAGCCGGCTCCAGTCGCTGGCCTCGCCGTCCGGCCATATGACGCGCGCCTCGGCCTCCGTCGCCGCACCCAGTCCGAAATGCGTCCAGGTGAGCGCGCCTCCGGCGTGGCCGCCGCCGATCGTGAGTTCCCTTCGCTGGACCCGGTCGCCGCAGCGGACCTCGACCCAGCCGCCGATCGCGTCGCGGTTCGGTCCGTCCTCGCTCGCCCGGATCGCGATCCAATGGCCGATGCCGGGCGTGTCGTTGCGCCAGACGCGGACCGGCGCATTGCGGTTGACGACGATGAGGTCGATCGCGCCGTCGAGGTTGAAGTCGGCGAGCGGCGGGCCCGCTGCTTCGGGGGGGTGAAGGGCGCCCGCCCTCCAAAACCGAAGCCGCCACCCGTTCACGAACATCCGTCCCCCTTCCGGTCCGGCAAAGAAATCATCTCGCTCTCGGTCCGCCACTGACGATTCCGCTTCCCTGCTAGCAGGGAATTTTTTCCGCCGCAGCCGCCGCTCCGTTCCGGAAAGTCACGCAATATCATGGTTTTGCTGGATATGCAACCCAGCGGTTGCGGGCTGGCGCGGGCGCGGAACAGGGAATTTCAAACGACCGGAACAGGGACCTATCAGGCGATTTCGGAGCGGAACAGGGAAAGAACAGGCGGGAGAAAGCGAAGGCGCCAGACCGGGCCTAGCCGGGTTGCAAGGCGTCGCCGGCACTCCAGTCTCCCCGCGCGGGAAAGAGCCTGCCCCGGGCGAAGACCCGGGGTGGCCCATGTGAGCGGCCGGATGGGAGCGCCGCGTGAATCAGCCAAGAATTATCTTGCTCTAGACGGCGGCGAGGGCGGTGGCGTCAAAAAGAGGGGGAACGTGTGGACGCCGAAGAGGCGATCTGCGGGGTCGACGACAACAACAGTGAAAACCAATTTAATTATCCGTCCTATAGCGGCCGCCGGGCCGTCCATGGGCCGCCCGCAAAAACCGCCACAAGCCCTTGAAAACCCTCAAAACCGGCGCGAAAATGGCGGCCGTCCGTCCGCCTTGGCCGCTACCGGCTCGGGTACCAGTACGACGCCTGCGGCTTCAAGCGGTCGACCACCACGAACTGGTTGGCGAACACCCGGTAGGTCGGACTCCATTCGCCGTCCGGCCATTGCACGCGGATCTCGGCGCGCTCCGCCGTGCCTAAGCCCACATGCACCCAGCCGGCGTGGCCCGAGGCGTCGCCGCCGCCGACCTCGATCGTGCGCGTTTGCACCCTGACGCCGGTCTTGACCGAGATCCTGGCGCCGACCGCGTCGCGATTGGGATTCGGCTCGACGAGCCGGATCTCGGTCCAGTTGCCCGAGGGCAGGGGCGGCCCGTCGTCGGCCTTGTCGCCCAGGTTGCGGAACAGGGCGATGTTCGAGCCGCGGTCGATCTGCAAGATGTCGAGCTTGCCGTCAAGGTTGAAGTCGGCGATCAGCGCGCCGCGGCCGGTGCGATTGCCTGAAATGCCCGCAAGGTCGCCCGCTTCGGCGAACTTGCCGGTCCACTGGCCGAGCAGCAGGTTGCTCGGGTCGTAGGCGGCGAAGTCGGGCATCTGCGACAGGTTGCCCTTGGACACGAAAATGTCGAGCAGCCCGACGTTGGTGAAGTCGGCGAATTCCGCATGCCAGGCGGTCGAGGGGCGTTTGTCGCCGCCGGCGTAGGGGATGTGGGCGGTCGCGCCGACCTCGCCGGCGATGTCGCGATAGACCGGCAGTTCGCCCCGACCCGCCTCGTCCGGATCGAGCTTCTGCAGCTTCTCGTCGCCCATCGAGGTCAGGAAATATTGCGGATAGCCCGAGCCGTCGATGTCGCCCTCGGCGATGCCCATGCCGAAGATCGACACGTGCCGCCAGCCGTCGGCGCGGGTGTAGGGACGGGGCGTCTTCCCCGGCTCGACTCGCCAGAGCTGTTCCTCGCCGCCGCGGTAATATTGCCGGTCGTTCGAGATCCTGAGCGACGGGACGCCGGACTTGTTCCAGTCGGTGAAAAGCATGGACAGAGCGCAAAAGCCGGGCGTCAGCGGCGTGCGGACCGAATAGTCGGGCTTGTCGCCCGGCTGCGGCCGGAAGAGGGAATTGTCCTGGCAGGTGCCCCACGGGGAGCCGGGCGCGTCGCGGTCGACGTAATGGCCGACGGCTAGGGTCGGAAATTTCTGGCCCGGCTCCCACTCGGCGGCGAAGGACGTCGTCCAGCCGGGATCGCCGTCGAAGTTCCATTCCTTATTGGCGAGGGTGAACGTGCAGTCCGGCCCGCCCTTGAGCATGAGATTGGTCCCGACTCGCAGGACGAACAGGTCCATCCGCCCGTCGCCCTCGATATCGATCGGATAGGCGCCGATGACGTTGGTCAGGAGCTTCGGGTCGACGTCGATCGGCTTCTCGACAAACCTCAGCGGGCCGCCCGACTTCGAGATGTTGAGATAAAGCTTGGCCGGGTTCTTGCCGCCGGCCAGGAACACCGAGGGAAAGCCCGAGCCGTCGCAGTCGAAGGCCGCGCCGCCGCCGCCGACGAAGAACTCCCACGGGCCGTCGTAGACGCTATGGAGGCCGGCGGCCTCCGCCTCCTCGTGCATGACCGGAACGTCGCCAGCCGGCTGGACGCGACCATCGGCGGCATGGGCGGCTGAGGTCGCAACTAAAGCGCCCGCAAGCATCAAGAAAACCAGGACGCAAGCGGCGCGGGTCAAGGGTGTAGCGAGGCCCGCCACCCCGAGCGCCTCCTTCTCCGCGAAGCGGGGAAGGTGGCCCATAGGGCGTCGAAAGACGCCCGTCTTTCGACGGGCTGCGGGGCCGGATGGGGTGCGGAAAGCAGGGATAGGTCGAAGGTGGTCCGGGCTGACCCTCGTGCAATCCCACTCACCGCTAATGCACCGGGCCACACCCCATCCGGCGCTTCGCGCCACCTTCCCCAGCAGAGCTGGGGAAGAATAGCGCGCCCCACCATCGTCGCGGGTCGCATTGGGCCTGCTCCAATTTCTCATCACGGCGCCTCGATCACCAACGAGCGCAGGAAGGCGACCACGTCGTCGCGTTTGTCGGGATTGAGCGCGAGGTACTGGTCGCGCGAAAACCGGGCGTCGCCGCCGTGGGCGGCGATGATCTCGTCGAGCATGCGGAAGCTGCCGTTGTGGCCGTAGGGCGCGGTCGAGCCGACTCCCCACAGGCGCGGGGTCAGGAACACGTCGCGCTCGACGAACCGCTGCGCCTGCAACTCGTTGCCGAGCCCGTTGACCTGCTCGTCGACGATGAGATGCCGCTTCAAGTCGCTCATGAGCGGGATCAGCCATTCACCCTTGTCGTTCTTCTGCAAGGTTTTGGCGAAGGGCAAGGTCGAAAGGTCGATGACGATCGGCTTCTTGACCTCCCCTGTCCGTAGGGTTCCGGCCATGTCGTAGGGGGCGGGATCGGTGAAGACCATCGACTTCAGGGGCAGCGTCTTCACATGGCACGACGGACAGCCGATCGCGTCGAACTGCCTCGCGCCTTCCGCCGCCGCGGACCGCCAGTCGTCGGGCAGGTCTGGCTTGACGGTCGGCGGCGGCAGGGTCGCCTGGAAGGCGACGAGCGCGGAGACGTCGCCGGCGGTGATCGCGTCGGGCACGCCGCTCTCGGCGAAGTCGTGCGTGCCGGTCCAGCGCACGCCGAAGCGCTCCGAAGCCTCCATGCCGTGATGGATGTTGAGCGCGTTGATGGTGAACTGGCGCAGCGAGGTGAACACGCCCTTGCGGCTGAACGGGCGGATGATGAGGTCCGAGTCGACGCCGTCGACGGAGTCGAGGTCCACCATCCCGTCCGGGTGGGCGACGATCCAGCCGAACCGCACGCCCTTGCTGACGAGGTCGGCGCGCACCTCTTTGCCGGACTCGCACGCCTCTTTGACCGCGGCCGCGCGGATCGCCTGCAGGTCGGCGGTCATCTCGCGCGCCAAGAGTTCCACGAGCCCTGAGCCCGTCAGTGCGATGGTGTGCCGCTCGCTCGAAAACGAGGGATCGACGTTGTCGAACTGGGCGCTCTCGAACCCCTCGGAGACGAACACGTTGGCGACGTCGTCGCCCGAGCCGCCCACGATCGGGTCATTATGGCAGCCGAAGCACGAGTTCGAATCCGGGCCGCTGGTTCGGGTGAAAGGCGGATTGACCCCGCTCTTGCGCTTGGTCGGGATGATCGCCTGGGTCGCCTTCGGCCGTCCGGCGCCGTCGGTGGTGGTGAACTTCGCCTTGAACAGCTCGCGGCCTTTTTCAATCAGAGGAGGCAGCGCCGAGGGGCCGGCGGCGGCGGCCGCGTCGAAATCGACGTGCGACCCGGGGGTGAAGACGCGCTCGTCCCAACTCCCGCCGAAGGCGGCGCCCGCCGCCAAGAGACACGCGGCTGCGCCTGCTGTGGACATGGCTCCGAGGTTTCGTTTCATGTCCCTTCGCCTCGCCGCTGATGCGGCGGATCATTGGCGTCTGTTTTTAACGTTCCAGCCGGGCGCCGCAAGCCCAATCGATCGCGACCTCAAGATTTTGAGTTGCGTACCTCAGCGCTGATCGCTATGCAGTCGGGAAAGAGCAGGGACATGGCGACAAGCCACCTTACATTGAAGGACATTGCTCGGGAGGCTGGGGTGAGCGTGGCGACCCTCGACCGCGTTTTGCACGGTCGCGCAGGCGTTCGCGAGGACACCGCGCGGCGGGTCCGCGAAACGGTCGCCCGGTATGGGTTTCGGCCGTCGTCGGCGGCGGCGGATCTGGCGCGGAGGCGTTCGAGCCGGTTCGCCTTCGTCATGCCGGAGGGGGGTAACGTCTTCATGCAGGCGATCGTCGTCGCCGTCGGGGAGATGACCGCGTGGCTGAACGCCAGGCGGGCGAGCGCCGAGACGATCAACGTCGACGTTTTCAACCCGATCGCGCTCGCAGACGCCCTCGAGTCCCTGGTGGGGCGCTATGACGGCGTCGCGGTCGTGGCGCTCGACCATCAGACTGTGCGGGCGGCGATCGACGATCTTGTCGCGGGCGGAATCCATGTCGTGACGCTCGTGTCCGACGTGCCTGGCTCGCGACGCCATCACTACGTCGGCATTGACAACGTCGCCGCCGGGCGCACGGCGGGCTCGCTGGTCGGCCGCTTTGCTTGCGGGCGCAAGGGAAAGGTCGGCGTCGTCGCCGGCTCCCAGTCGTTGCGCGACCACGCCGAGCGCGTTTTCGGCTTCAATCAGGTGATCAGCCTGGAATATCCGCAGCTGGCGACGCTGAGCGCGGTGGAGGGCGGCGATCAGGATGAGGCGAACGAGGCGCTCACGGCGAAGCTCATCGCCGATCATCCCGATGTGGTCGGCCTTTACAATGTCGGGGCCGGAACGCCGGGCGTGCTGAAGGCGCTTGCCGACGCTGGCCGCGAGACGGATGTCGTATTCGTCGCCCACGATCTGACGCCGGTCACCCGGCGCGGCCTGCTGCGCGGCGCATTGGATGCGGTCATCATCCAGGACCCCGGTCACGAGGCGCGCTCGGCGATTCGGGTGCTGCTCTCGCTCGCCCGCCGCGAGCCCATTCTTGCCGAACAGGAGAAGATTCGCGTCGAAATCGTTATGCGAGACAATCTGCCGTGACGCCCTGCGTCGCGGCAGGGCGAGATCCGGCGCCCGCCGGTTGCGCTCGCGAGGGATGGGGGATTAGTGTCATCATCCCGCACGATCGCCCGGTGAGAATGCGATCCAACAGCTTTTAACCGGCCCTCGAGAGGACATTGAGGTCCTCGCCCGGGTCTCTAGTGGAGGAAAATGATGAAAGTTGCAGTCAAGTTGGCGATGGGGGCGGCGCTGCTAGCTTCCGCGAGCGTATTGTCTTTCGCCGCATCGGCGAAAGACCTGACGGTCGGCGTGTCCTGGTCGAACTTCCAGGAAGAGCGCTGGAAGACCGACGAGGCGGCGATCAAGGAAGCGCTCGCGAAAGGCGGGGCGAAATACATCTCGGCCGACGCGCAGGGCTCGCCCGCCAAGCAGCTCACCGACGTCGAAAGCCTGATATCCAAGGGCGCCAATGTCCTCGTCATCCTGGCGATGGACAACGAGGCGATCCTGCCGGCGGTCAAGAAGGCCACCGACGAAGGCATCCCGGTCATCGCCTATGACCGCCTGATCGAGAGCCCGAACGTGCTCTATGTCACCTTCGACAACGTCGGCGTCGGCCGAATGATGGCCAAGGAGATCCTCAAGGCCAAGCCCGCAGGCAACTACGTCTTCATCAAGGGCGACAAAGGCGATCCGAATGCCGACTTCCTTTTCTCGGGAATCAAGGAAGTGCTGAAGCCAGCCATGGACGCTGGCAAGATCAAGAACGTCGGCGAGTCCTACAGCGACGGGTGGAAGCCCGACAACGCCCAGAAGAACATGGAGCAGATGCTCACCAAGAACAACAACAAGGTCGACGCGGCCGTGGTCGAGAACGACGGCATGGCGGGCGGCGCCGTGGCGGCGCTCGCGGCGCAGGGCATGGCGGGCTCCGTTCCGGTCTCCGGACAGGACGGCGACCACGCCGCGATCAACCGCGTCGCGCTCGGCACCCAGACGGTGTCGATCTGGAAGGATGCGCGTGATCTCGGCCATACCGCCGGCGCAGCGGCGGTCGCGCTCGGCTCGGGCAAGAAGAACGCCGACATCGAAGGCGTGAAGCCCTTTTCCGGCGGACCGAAGCATCAGAAAGTCGACGGCATCCTGCTGACGCCGCTCGCCGTGACCAAGGACAACCTCAATGTCATTGTGGACAAGGGCTGGATCACCAAGGCCGAAGTTTGCAACGGCGTGAAGCCCGGAACGACCAAGTTCTGCGACTGAGCTTAAGTCCGCCCTTTCAGGGGCTCAAAACGAGGGCCGCGCCGTTTCTTCAGGCGGCGCGGCCTTTCTTAAATGACCGGCGCCCGCCCCGCGCTCTGCGGCGCCGACAGAGGACGAAGACAGGGAGAGCCCATGACCTCCGCAGTGCCCGGCGCGTCCAGCGCCGCCCCTGACGAACCGGCGATTCGCCGTCTGCTTCGAGCGACCGAGGTTGATACTCGCATGCTCGGCATGATCTTCGCGCTGGCGCTGATCTGGTTCGGGTTCAACGTCTACACGCAGATTCAGACCGGGGAGGGCCTGTTCCTCACCCCGCGCAATCTCTGGAACCTCAGCGTCCAGACGTCCTCGATCGCCATCATGGGAACCGGCATGGTGCTCGTCATCGTGATGCGCCACATCGATCTCTCGGTCGGCTCGATCATCGGCTTCGTCTCGACGATCATCGGCGTCGCGCAGGTTCGCGTCTTCCCTGTGTATCTCGGCTTCGACAATCCAGCGATCTGGATCCTGGCCGTCCTTCTCGCGCTGATCATCGGCGCTGCGATCGGCGCCCTTCACGGCTCGCTGGTCGCCTATGTCGGGATCCCCGCCTTCATCGTGACGCTGGGCGGTCAACTGTTCTGGCGCGGCGCCGCCTGGTTGGTGACGACCGGCCAGACCATCGCGCCGCTCGACGAACGTTTCGCGCTAATGGGCGGCGGAGCACACGGCTCGATCGGGGCGACCGCGAGCTGGGCGATCGCCGTGCTTGCGTGCGTGGGCATCGTCTTCAGCCTCTACTCCGGGCGGCAGCGGCGGGCCAGGTTCCGCTTTCCGCAGCGGCCGATGTGGGCGGAATATCTCATTGCCGTCGTTGGCTGCCTGATCGTTCTCGGCGCGACCATGATCGTCAACGCCTATCCCTGGCCAGAGCGGGTCGCGGCGGCCTGGGCCGAGGCCAATCACATCCCCGTCCCGGACGGCGGGCTGGTCATTTCGACGGGCTGGGCGATCCCGGTGCTGATCGCTCTGGCGATCGGCTTTGTGATGACGTTCATCGCCCGGCGCACGCAATTCGGCCGCTATGTCTACGCGACGGGCGGCAATCCGGAAGCCGCCGAACTCGCAGGCATCAACACCAAGCGGATCACCGTGATGGTTTTCGGCCTGATGGGCATGCTTGCCGCGGTCGCTGCCTGCATCGACTCGGCGCGGCTCGAATTCGGCGACCAACGTGCTTGGCCAGCTCGACGAGCTCTATACGATCGCCGCGGCGGTGATCGGCGGCACGTCGCTTGCTGGCGGCGTCGGAACCATCTACGGCGCGTTGATCGGCGCTTTGGTCATTCAGTCGCTGCAGTCCGGCATGGTGCTGCTCGGCTTCGACTCGGCGTTCCAGCAGATGGTGGTCGGCCTGGTGCTGGTCGGCGCGGTCGGCATCGACACCTTCTATCGCCGAAGAACCGCGAAGGGATAAGTCCATGGACGCGCAAGTCCTCACCCCTCTCGTCGAAATGAAGGACATTTCGCTCGCCTTCGGCGGCGTGAAGGCCGTCGACCACGCCTATATCGACCTCTATCCCGGCGAGGTCGTGGGCCTTCTCGGCCACAACGGCGCCGGCAAGTCGTGCCTGATCAAGGTCCTGAGCGGCGCCTACAAACGCGACGCCGGGCAGATCTTCGTCAACGGCGAAGAGGCGCACATCAACAACCCACGCGACGCCAAGAACTATGGAATCGAGACCGTCTATCAGGCGCTCGCGCTCGCCGACAACGTCGACGCCGCGTCCAACCTTTACCTCGGCCGCGAACTGCTGACCCGGTGGGGGACGCTCGACGACGCCTCGATGGAGGCCGAGGCGCGCAAGGTGATGGGGCGGCTCAACCCCAACTTTCGCCGTTTCAAGGAGCCCGTGGTCGCCCTCTCCGGCGGTCAGCGCCAGTCGGTCGCCATCGCGCGGGCGATCCATTTCAACGCGAGAATCCTGATCATGGACGAGCCGACCGCGGCGCTCGGCCCAGCCGAGACCGCGCAGGTCGGCGAACTCGTCAAGCAGCTCAAAGCCGACGGGATCGGCATCTTTCTGATCAGCCACGACATTCATGACGTGTTCGACCTCGCCGACCGCCTGACCGTGATGAAGAACGGGCAAATCGTCGGCTCGGGCCGCGTGCAGGACATGACCAAGGACGAAGCCCTGGGCATGATCATCCTCGGCAAATGTCCGCCGGGCGCGATCCCGGGCCCGGGGGCCATGCAGAGCTGACTCGGCTCTGGCCGCCGTGCGACGGGCTTCGGTGGAGGGCCGTTAAGCGCCCCACGTCGCGAACATGCCAATCGCGGCGATCGCCATCGCGGCGCTGGCGAGCCACCCAACAATCTTGAGGAGCGGCCGCAAAGCGAACGCGCCCATCACCGTCTTTCGCGAGGCCATCAGCATAATCATGACCATGATGGGAACCGCGGTCACGCCATTGATGACGGCGCTCCAGAACAGGGCTTTGATCGGATCCAGCGGCGTGAAGTTGAGGATCGCGCCGACCAGGGTCGCCAGGGCGATCGCGCCGTAGAAGGCTGGCGCGCGTCCCGGGCGCTCCGCCAAACCCACCCGCCACCCCAAGGCCTCGCCCACAGCGTAGGCCGCGCTCCCGGCCAGCACCGGGACCGCAAGCAGGCCGGTTCCGATGACGCCGAGCGCGAACACCGTGAAGGCGAACCGGCCGGCGATCGGCCGCAGCGCCTCGGCGGCCTGAGATGAGGTTTGAATGTCGGTGACGCCGTGCGCGTTCAGCGTCGCCGCGGTCGTGAGCATAATGAAGAGCGCGATGATGTTGGAGAACCCCATACCGACCAGCGTATCGATCTGCATCCGAGCCATCTCGACCGGCGCTTGCTCTGGCGCTCTGATCAGGGGCTTGGCGGTCGGGTCCTCCTTTTCGTTCTCGACCTCCTCGCCGGCTTGCCAGAAGAAGAGATAGGGGCTGATGGTCGTACCGAACACGGCAACAATCACGGTGAGGTAACCGCCATCCAGGCTGATATGCGGCAGGACGAGGTTCTTCGCCACAATCGCCCACGGGACGCCGACCACGAAGACTGTCCCGACATACGCGAACAGCGAGAGCGTGAGCCACCGCAACACCGAAGCGTATCGCGCGTATGTCATGAACACTTCGGCGAGGACGGTCACGATCGCGAAAGCGGCTATGTAAAGCAGGATCGGGCCGGCAACGAGTAGGTGAAGCGCCGCCGCCATCGCGCCGAGATCGGCGCCGAGATTGATCGTGTTGGCGACGACGAGCAGGCCGACAAGCGGATAGAGTAGCCATGCCGGATAGTGCCGGCGAAGATTTCCAGCGAGCCCCCGGCCGGTGACCCGCCCCACTTCGGCGCTGATCAACTGGATCGCGCACATCAGCGGATACGTGAGCAGCAGCGTCCATCCGACGCCGTAGCCGAATTGGGCGCCGGCCTGAGAATAGGTGGCGATGCCGCTCGGGTCGTCGTCCGACGCGCCAGTGATCAGTCCTGGCCCCATCACGTCCCGCAAACGCGGCCACGTCGATTGTTTGACGACCTCAGTTGGGGGCGCGTTCATTGTGAGAGCCGGATCGACATGCACCTAACAAGCGTTCTGAATCAGTTTTGGTTCCAACAAAGCCCGAGAACCATTCGACAATTGCGGCGGCGATGCTTTGTGAAGCAAGGGCGACCACACCAGCCGCTCGCGACGGTCGTTTTTCAAAAGAGCAGGAACTGGACGCGATCGAACCGCATCCGGCTCTAAAGCGACAGGCGGAACCCATAGACCGGCATGGATCCCTGGACAAAGTCCAGGTCCGGGGCGCGCTCGAACCCGCGCGCAACGTAGATGGCGCGGGCGGTCTTCATGGCGTCGGTCGAGTGGATGACGAGGGAGCGTCGGCCGGCCGCCCTCGCGGTCTCGATGCAGGTTTCGATGAGCGCTGTCGCGACGCCGCGGCCGCGCGCGGCCGGATCGGCGACGAGAAAGCGGAAGCCGGCGGCGTCCTTCTCCGCAGTCGCCGTTCCGCCCGAGCCGTACCCGGCCATGTCGGCATAAAAGACGACCGCGCCGACGATTCGGCCTTTTTCGAGAGCGACCAGGAGCCGCGCGTGCGGCTTTGCGGTCTGATCGCCGATATGCGCCAGCAACTGGTAATAGTCAGGCTGCGATTCCGGCCTCGGGAAACCCTCGAGCCCCAAATAGACCGCGATCATCATCTGCCCCACCGCCTCGAACTCGTCGGCGCGGGCGTCGCGGATGTCGAGCGGCGCGGCGCCGCCGGCGAGCGCCATCGCCCGCGCGTCGAGGACCGCCCCCGCGAAATCGTGGGGCCGCTCCTGGGGAAGGTTGTGCCCCGTGTCCGCGAGCACGCGATGCTGATGGGCGCCGAGGAATTTCCGCGCGTGATGCGCCGTGCCGACATTCACCCCGTCGCGGGCGCCGTCCACGGTGATCGCCGGAACGCGGATTGGGGGCTGCGTGGCGAGACGGCGCTCGATGTCGGCGTAACCCGGGTCGCCGGGCGCAAGCCCGAAGCGATGGCGATACGAATGAATGACGACGTCGACGAAGTCGGGCGCATAAAAGGCTTCGGCCGTGCGCTCGAAGGTCGCCTCGTCGAACGTCCAGGTCGGCGACCACATCCGCCACAGGAGCCGCGCGATCCCGCGCCGGTCCTTGGCGAGGCCGATCCGCCCGCGCTCGCTGTGGAAGTAATACTGGTACCAGAGCGCGGCCTCCTCGGCCGGGGTCGCCGGCTGCATCGCCCGGGCGATGTTTTGGATATTGTAGGAATTGCCCGAAACGAGCGCGACGGCGCGGTCCGGCCATAAGGCCGAGACGACGCAGGCCGCCCGTCCGCCCCAGTCGTAGCCGGCGAGCACAGCGCGTTCGATCCCGAGCGCGTCCATGAGCGCCAGAATATCGGCGCCGAGCGCGGCCTGCTCGCCCGAGCGCGGCGCGGCGGACGACAGGAACCGGGTCGGCCCGAATCCGCGCAGCCACGGAACGATCACGCGCGCCCCGGCTTCGGCGAGGAGTGCGGCGACCCCGGCATAGGCGTGGACGTCGTAAGGAAAGCCGTGCCCCAGAATGCACGGCCAGCCGTCCGCAAAGCCTTGCTCCTCGTAGGCGACTCGAAGAACGCCCGCGTCGATTTTCTTGGGGGTCATCGCGGCGTTCTAGCACGCCGCCACGAGTTCGCGAGCGCGCCGGGCCAATTGCCGGGGGCGGTCGACTGGCCTGCGTCGCAAATGAAAACGGATTCCCAAGGGAGACAGTCGATTCCGGGACAGGAATTGAAATTTTTGGAAGGAAATTGAAAGCTTTGGAGTCCGCTGCGGAAAGAAATTGAAGCTTTCGGAAGCCGCTTGAAGGAATCTGAAACCGCGCGGCCGGGCTCGGGCCCACCATAGGGCGTCCGCCAGGACGCCCGTTGGGCGACGGGCTATGGGGCATCCGCCAAGAGGGGCGGGCGTCCAAGCCTCGGGAAGCGGCCCGCGTGGGCGCATCGCCGAGATGCGTACATGCTTTAGCCTATTGGGCGAGGCGAAGTTTAGGCGTCGCGGGTCAAGGCTTCTCGACCCATTGGTCGCCGATCTTCCGGTACGACCGCTTCACCGCGGCCCAGGCGATCCGGAACGCCGCCTCCTCTTGACGGGGATCGCCGGCATGCGCGGCGTAGGCCGCGTTGAACGCATCGCGAAAGATGTCCTGCGCGTGTTCCGGCAGATGATCCCGGACGGAAGGCGGCAGATCGTCGTTGACCCGATAGGGCATCGGAATCCAATCAGGCGATGATGTCAGGCGTCAACTGGTCCTCGAGCAGGACAAGCTTATCGCGCAGTAACAGCTTTCGCTTCTTGAGGCGCTGCAATTGCAGCCGATCGGCGGCCCCGCCGGCCTCGCTTAGCGCCTCGATCGCCGCGTCGAGATCGCGGTGCTCCTGGCGCAGCCGCTCGATCTGAGCCTTAAGCAGGGCGCGCTCCTCCTCCGTCAACTCCTTTTCCATCGTCCCACCAAGCGACCGACCCGATGACGCCCTCAGCGCGCGTTGCGGGCGAACCGACTATGGGCGCGCCGACCGGCGGAGGCAAGGCTTTCGGCGCCGCTCCGCCTCGCCGCGCCGCACGTCTCGAATACGCCTGTTCCGGCGACCGGAACCGCCGACGTGCGGCCGTGAAAATTCCAGTGGAGCGCCGGCTGCCCCGGACCCGAATTTGCGGTCAATGCGCCATTTTGCCGCTTGCGCGCGCTGTCCGATGTGTCACACTTTCGTCGTTTAGGGTGATACGGAGCAGTTCCATGTCGATCGACTCGCATCTCAACGAGCTGGTGCGCCGTCATCAGGCGATTGAAGAAGCGATCCTCGCCGAAGAAAGTCATCCGGCGGCTGACGACACCAAGGTTCACGAACTGAAAGTCAAAAAACTGCATCTCAAGGACCAGATCGAACGGCTGAGGCACGAGGCCGAGGCGACCGCAACACATTGAGGCGGCGGACTTAAGGGCCGAACGAAGGGAGAGGGACGATCACGGGTCACGCGCGCCGAGGGCGGCAAGCCACTCGGCGGCGACCTGCGGGTCTGATTCTTCCTCCGCCGCGGCGGCAAGCGCGGCGAAGTCTTTTTCCGCAAGCGTCCGCGCAAGCGCCCACACGGCGGCGCCGCGAACAAGCGGCTCGTGGTCGGCGAGCAGGTTTAGCGCGGCGTCAACGAGCGCGGCGTCGCCCGCATTGGCGATCGCAACAAGGACGTTGCGCAGGAAGCGGGCGCGCCCGATCCGTTTGATCGGCGAGCCGGCGAAGCGGGCCCGGAACGCGGCATCGTCGAGCCGCGCCAGCTCGCCGAGCGGCGGCGCATTCAAGTCGTCTCGGGCGGCGAGCTTGGCCTCGCGCCCGATGGTGGCAAACTTGTTCCAGGGGCAGACGGCGAGGCAATCGTCGCAGCCGTAGATCCGGTTGCCGATCGCCGGTCTCAAAGCCCGCGGGATCGGACCCTTGTGCTCGATCGTGAGGTAGGAGACGCAGCGCCGCGCGTCGAGCCGGTACGGCGCCGGAAAGGCCCCCGTTGGGCAGGCGTCGAGACAAGCGCGGCAAGTTCCGCAATGATCGGTCTCCGGCGCGTCCGGCTCAAGATCGAGGTCGGTGAGGATCGCGCCGAGGAACAGCCACGAGCCGACATCGCGCGAGACGAGGTTCGTGTGCTTGCCCTGCCAGCCGATCCCGGCTAGCGCCGCGAGCGGCTTTTCCATCAAGGGCGCCGTGTCGACGAACACCTTGACGTCCGCTTTTTCCGGCCGCGCCGCTGCGACGAGCCATGCCGCGAGCTCTTTCAGCTTGCCTTTGACCACGTCGTGGTAGTCGCGGTTGCGCGCATAGACCGAGATTGCGCCGCAGCCCTTCAGCGCCAGCGTTGCGCGCGGATCGTCTCCGGGGCCGTAGTTCAGGCCAAGCATGACGAGGCTTTTGGCGTTTTGCATCAGCGCCCGCGGATCGGTCCGCCGCGCGAACGTGTCCGCCATCCACGCCATGTCGCCCTCGGCCCCCTCGGCGAGCCAGGCGGCGAGGCGCTCGCGCATTTCCGGGGGCGGATCGGCAGACGTCACCCCGCACGCCTCGAAGCCGAGGGCGCGCGCCTTGGCTCGGAGAGACGCCACGATGGCGCGCAAGCGGGCCGACCGGGTCATGGGCGGCCCGAACGAGCGAAACGAGCCGTCCGCGAGACGCCAGAGCGGGCGACGTCGGCGAGCCCGTGACATTCGGTCATTGCTCGACCGGCGGCCCTTGCCGTCTCGGGAAAGGCAAAATCGTCGTCCAATCTGAGTCTGCGTTGGACAGCGTGGGCGGGATCGCCATGCGCCTCGAGGCGACGCGAACGGAGAGAACATATGCCTGAGCTGGCGGACATCGGCGTTATGGGCCTGGCGGTCATGGGAGCCAATCTCGCGCGCAACGCGGCCCGCAAGGGTTTCGGCGTGGCGCTCTTCAACAGGCATTCCGAACGAACGGACGAGCTCGTCGCCGAGCATGGACACGAAGGGCGGTTTCTCCCCTCCCACGAGCTGCCGGAGTTTGTGTCGAGCCTCAAGCGGCCGCGGGCGATCATCATCATGGTGCAAGCGGGGCGACCTGTCGACGAAGTGATCGAGGAGCTCACGCCCCATCTCGAGCCGGACGACATCGTGATCGACGGCGGCAATTCGCTCTTCACCGACACAGCGCGCCGTTACGAGGCCTGCGCGGCCAAGCGCATCCGCTATGTCGGAATGGGCGTCTCGGGCGGCGAGGTCGGGGCGCTCGAAGGACCGAGCATGATGCCCGGCGGCCATCGCGCGGCTTACGACCGGCTCGCGCCGATCCTGGACAAGATGGCGGCGCAGGTCAACGGGACGCCGTGCTGCGTCTACGTCGGCCCCAAAGGCGCAGGTCACTACGTCAAAATGGTGCACAACGGGATCGAATACGCCGACATGCAGCTCATCGCCGAAGCGTATGATCTGATGAAAAGCCTTTACGGCCTGGATGCGTCCGCGATCGCCGAGATCTTCGCAGACTGGAAGCAGGGCGACCTCGACAGCTATCTGATCGAGATCACCGCGGCTGTGCTCAGAAAGACCGACGCGACCGGCAAGCCGCTGGTCGACGCGATCCTCGATGAGGCCGAGCAGAAGGGCACCGGCCGATGGACCGCGCAATCGGCCCTCGACCTCGGCGTGCCGCTGACCGCCATCACCGAGGCCGTGTACGCCCGCGCCCTGTCAGCTCAGCGCGACAAACGGGCCGAGATGGCGCGGAAGACCTCGCGCGCCTCCCCCACGCCGCGCAAGCCGGAACGCTCGGAGATCGACGCCGTGCGCGACGCTCTCTACGCCTCGAAAATCGTCGCCTACGCCCAGGGCTTCGAACAGATGTCCGTCGCCTCCGGCGAGTTCCACTGGGACCTCAAGCTCGGCGACATGGCGACCATCTGGCGCGGCGGATGCATCATTCGCGCGCGCTTCCTCGACCGGATCAAGGACGCCTACGATCGCGACCCGAAGCTCGCCAACCTTTTGCTGGACGACTATTTCCTCGGAGCGGCGGTCAAGGCGGAGACCGCCTGGCGGCAGGTGCTCGGACTTGCCGTCGCCAACGGCGTTCCGACGCCCGCCTTCTCGTCGGCGCTCGCCTATTACGACGGCCTCCGTCGCGCGCGCGGCCCGGCGAACCTGCTGCAGGGCCTGCGGGACTATTTCGGCGCCCATACCTATCGCCGGCTCGACAAGCCCGGGCGGTTCCATACGCGTTGGAGCGAGGATGGCGAGGAGGAGAGCGTCGCTCATTGAGAGCGTGGTTGATTTCGGGTTCGGTCCCCGCCCGTCATTGCGAGCGACCCCCGGGTCGAAGAGCCCGGGGGGAAGCAATCCAGAAGGACGTAAGGATCCTACGATCGCCTGGATTGCTCTTATGTCCTTCGTCAAGGGGTCGGACGCACCCTCCCGTTTCCGCTTCAGGGGTGGGCGGAGTGATGGCGTTGGATGATTGCGCAGAGGTGGGGGCGAGGCCTGTTGGACGTCGGTGATCAAGCTCTAATACGCGTATTTGTTCCGCATGTCCGAGTTTCGTCCGGGGCTGCTCCACGTCTTCGTACGGGCGTCGATGCGTCGATCGGCCACTTGCAATCCTCGGGAGTTCCCCTGCCGCGGCTTCACCCCCGCCGCTGCGCAATGTTTGTTGCATCCGTCTGCCGTATCCCTCCTCGGTCTGTGTGGGGTCAGTCGACGCGATGGCGCGCCGCCCGCGATGGCGCGGGATCGCATGAAGCCGCTCGCGAAGCGCGCTCCCAAATTGCGCTGTAGCGAGCGAGCGGCTTCATGCGACGGCTTGCTCCTGCTCAAGCGCGCGATGGATCGCCCAGATGAAGCCGGCGAGTTCGCGCGCGACCGCCGTGACGGCGACGCTCTTCGTCTTGCCTTTGCGCATCAGCGCCCGGTAGCGCGCGGTGAGCCGCATCTGCGCCTTCCAGGCGATCCGCCGCGCCGCCGGCGGCGCCGCCTCGACCCGGGCGAGCTTGGCCTGACCGATGCGCGCAGGAAAGCGGTAGCACCAAGCGCTCTCGATCAGGGTTTTGCGCGCCCGGCCGTTGCCGGCCTTGGTGATGCCGAAGCGCCTGAACTCGGTCGCCGGTTGAGGACTCCGAGGGCACGAGCCCCAGCCAGGCCATCAACTCGCGCGGCGTCCGAAAGCGCCCGAGGTCGCCGACTTCGGCCAGAATCGCCGTCGCCGCGACGAGGTCGATCCCGCGCATCGCCATCAGCGCCGTGACCATCGGCGCCAGCGACCAATCGGGAACCGCCTCCTCGATCGCCTTCTCCAGCCGGGCGATGCGCGCCTTCGCCTCGTCCATCGCGGCCACCTGCTCCTCGAAGGCGATGCGCTGCTCGAGATGGGCGAAAGCTTGGCTCGCCAGCCACTTCCGGTGCGCGCCGCCCCATGTCTTCTTACCGGGATAGACGCGTCCGAGACGCAAAAGGAAGGCGCCGGTCTGCTGGCGCTTGATCCTGAGGTCGAAGGCGGCCGTCGAGCGCGCCCGCACCAGATCGCGCATCGCCTCGTGCCGCTCGTCCGGCGTCCACACGGCGGTGAGCTCGCCGGCCCGCAGCAAGCGCGCCAGATTCAAGGCGTCGCGGCGATTGGTCTTCACCCGATCGCCCGGCTTGCGCGGAATGAGCGAGGGCGCGACCACCCGGCACGCATGCCCAAGCTCGCCGATCAGCCGATAAAGACCGTAGCCGGTCGGCCCCGCCTCGTAACAGAACGTCAGCTTGTCGTGCTTGCCAGACAGGCGGCGGACCAGCTTCGTCACCGCAGCCTCGTTCGCCTCGATCTCCCCGAGAAACCTCGCCTCGGCCGCGCCTCCGCCGTCAGCCAACCCTACCGCGATACTCGACTTCGACACGTCCATGCCGACGAAAACTTCGCTATAATCTTTCATGGCTCGTCCTCCTTGCGTGAGGCTCCGCCCGGCCTATCCGGGCAACCCTCGCAACGCGCATCGAGGGCGAGCCGCCGCCTCAGCGCAAGGACATACAGTCTTCGTCGCTTCGCTCCTCGCAATGACGGAGGCGCCCGCGGAAGCTGTCCATAGCCGCCCCCCAAATCGGAGATGCTCATGACGTCTCGTTTTCCGCCGCTCGCCCGCGCATGGGTGCTGACCGAGGCGCTGCCCACGGCGAACCCGCCCGTCCGGCTGATCAAGGGCGTGCGCATCAGGTTCGCGCCCGGCCAACCGACCGGCCTGCATCGCCATCCGATGTCGACCGTTGGGGTCGTGACGGAGGGAAGCTTCACGTTCCAGCGGGAGGGGGAAGAGGCGCGGGCGCTTCGCGCCGGCGACGGGTTCTTCGAGCCCGCGGGCCGGACGATCCTCCGGTTTGACAACGCCTCGCCGACCGAGCCCGCGGAGATCGTCGCCTACTACCTCACCGACACGGAGGACCGGCCGGCGATTGAGATGCTCGACGGCGGCATGGAGGCCCAGCGGGGGGAGACCTGAACGTTCGTACGCGGCGTCCCCCGCGCAGGGGCGCAGGTCGAACGCTTGGTCTCCTTCAGGCTACGCCGCAAGAGCGCCGACGTTGCAGGCGCGTGGCGTCACCTCGATGTCGCCGCCGAGCAAACTGTTGCGATTCAAAGCCTATCGCGACTTGCGCATGGCAGGGGTCTCGACCACCAGCGTCACGATAGCGCTCAGCGGAAGCGTAGAGCCGTAAATCAGCGCCGTGGCGACGAGCCCGAGGCGGGGCGCCGCAAGGCCGGCCGCGATCGCCGGCAGCGCAAAAGCGAGATAGCTCTCCACGAAATAGGCCGAGAGCAAACCGGCCCGCTCGTGGCCCGACGCGTGCGGCAAAAGAGACCGCAGCGCGGCGCCGTAGGAGGCGCCGAAGCCAACGCCCGCAACGATCGTTCCAAAGAACATGCCCACCGGCGAACCGGCGCCAATCGCGAACACGGTGAGGACAACGCCGGCGGCGAGCCAAGCCGCCGACGCGCGCACCGTCTTCCGGGCGTCGTGGGCGCGCGTCGCCAACGACGACAGGCCGCCGGCGACCATCAACGCCGAGACGACGGCGGCGCCGACGAGCGGCGAGCGAACCCCGGTCGCGGCGATCATGAGCGAGGGCATCAGCGAGAGGTAGAAGCCGCCGAGCGCCCAGGCTGACAGCGTCAGCGGGAAAAGGCGCAGCATCTCGCCGGCAGCGGCTGCCGGTATGGTCAGCTTGGGCCTGATCCCGCTCCAGGCGCCGGCCTTTCGCGACGCCGTTTCGCCGATCCAAGCGAGGACAACCATCTCGGCGAGCGTCACGCCGAGCAACAGCGCATAGACGAGGTGCGTCGGGCACGGCGCAAAGGCGACCAGCGCCCCCGAGATCAGCGCGCCGAGCGCCAATCCGATGAACGCCGTCACGCTGTTGAGCGTGGCTGCCCACTTCGGCGCGGTATCCGCAATGACCGCGCCGAGCGTCGCCAGCGCGATGCCCGTCGCGACCCCCTGTACGGCTCGCGCGAGGATCAGCGTCGCGGCCGATTCGGCGACGAAGAACAGGAGAAGCGCGATCGCGTTGAGCCCAAGCGCCGACACGATCATCGGCTTGCGGCCGACATGGTCGGACAGGCGCGCCACCGTCAGAAAAGCCGCGATCATCGTGAAGGAATAGACGGCGAAGATGATTGTGATCGCGAACGGGGTCAGGCCCAGCGTCTCACGATAAAGCCGATAGACCGGCGTCGGCGCCGCTGAGGCGGCCGAGAAGGTGATCGCCGTCAGGGTCGCATAGGCGGCAGCGAGCGATCTCGAAACCGGCAGCGTTGGAATTGTGGCGACGGTGGTGGACATTTTCGCGCCTAAAGCTAAGTTATTGCGTTAGGGCAAGATAGCGCGGCTGGCGCTTAATGCAATATCTTTGCTTTAAGGAGCGCGGGGCCTTCTTAAGGAGCGCAAATGGCGCGAGAAATGATCCGACAGGGCGGGCGCAGCGCACGCATTCAAGAGGCCGTGCACCAGGCGACGCAAGCCCTACTTGAAGAATTCGGCCGCGGCGAGATCACCGTTCCGATGATCGCCGAACGGGCGGGTGTGACCCCGTCAACGGTCTATCGGCGCTGGGGCGACCTCGCGCAATTGCTGGCCGACGTCGCCGCCGAGCGGCTGCGCCCCGTGGCCGAACCGGACGACACGGGCTCGCTTGCGGGCGACCTGCACGCCTTCGTGGCGCAATACGCGGAGGAAATGGCCTCCCCGGTCGGCCGGGCGTTGTTGCGCGACGTGCTGGCGGAGACGGGCTCCGACCGCGCCGCCGCGCGCTGTTGCGCCTACACATCCGATCATCTGCAAACGCTCAACAGCCGTGCGCTCGCGCGCGGCGAAGCCGGCTTCTCCGTCGATGAAGCGAGCGACGTTCTGATCGCGCCGATCTGTTACCGCATCCTGTTCTCAAACGGCGAACCCTCGCCGGACTATGTGCATGCGCTGCTTGCCCGATTCGCCCGTCTCAACGACATATTAGCGTTATAATTACGTATATCGTGAACCCAAACGATGATCGGACTCCTGCCGTGCGGTGAACTGCCCGCCGCGCAACATGGCTCCTACAGGACGATGGCGGCGGCTCTGCTCAGTCCTGCGGTGGGGGGTATTTCGGTCGGGTGTTTGAGAAGACGGGTGTGTCGACGTAACCGGGCTCGTCACCGTAATGAAACTCATCGAGGGTCCATCAGACGACAAGTTCGTGACGGCGGCAGGCCGCCTCGAGGTAAGAGCCAGGCGGCGGCGAAACTCTGGCTTCCCGGTTCAAGACAGAATGCCAAAGGTGGACCGTTCTCGTTTCATTCGTCAGCTGACATTCGACGAGTTCTGGCGGACCGCAAAACAGTTTGGCCTGCCGGTGCCGGACCGGGTAAAAGACGGAACGTTCCTTGGCGAGTTTCAAGACGCGATACTTCTTCGCCAGATAGGTCAAAAACGTTGGCCCAAACGTGCCCCAGCGGTAATTTTCCGGGCGCAGGTCGCCTTCTATCAGCCGCCTCCAGTAGAAGGCGACCGTCTTCCTCGGTCCGTAGAACGGCGGTTTCCAGTTGACGTGGGATATATCGCAGAGTTCGCGAACCATGGCGGAATCCGGCGGTAGCCGCAGAACCGCGCCGTCTATCGATGCTTCGTGCTCCCAGCCGAAAACATAATCGTCTTGGAAATCAATTGGCCTTATGAAATACAGGTCGAGATCGACCCAATAGCCCAATCCCTTCGCTTGCAGGGCATAGCGGAAAAAATCCGAGCCAAGCGCGGCCCAACCCCCGTCGAAGTATCTCGCGAGCGATTCGTAGGCGACCACGTCATTCGCGTCGCGGACTTCCACTCCGCTCGGAACGTCGCGCAGTCTTTCCGGAGTGTACGAATAAAGCGTGAATGGGTGGCCGACGGACAGCGCCGAGACCATGGTCAGGCGTTCAACATATCCGAGCTGTTCCCCGATCCACAACGAATTCAATCTATCGAGCATTCTCTTGCCCAGCAAATTTTGTTATTTCTTGGCTTCGCTGATCGCCCGCGATGTTCCGCGGGCAAAGCTGACTCAAGCGCCAATCACCTTTCTCACGCGTGAGCGCGCGGGTGGGGCGTCGCCGGCGCCGGAGGCCGTGCGCTCTATATCATCCATCAAGGCGTCTGACCGCCCTGCTCGGCGCTCATAAAGCGCTTGGTGGTCTTTTCGCGCACGATCCACTGGCTAGCCTCGTTGAAGAACTTGACGTTGATCGACGCCATCAGCCGGCGCGCCTGCTCCTCGAAAGATCGATCGTCGTTCAATGCATGAATCGCGTCTCTCGGGCAAACGCCTGTTCATCAGCCGTGTACAGAACTGAAGATGCGGCTCGGAGGCGCACCAGCGCACATTCGCGGCGCTTCTCGCGGGGCGTTTGGGGCGGATGACCGGCTCGGTCAGGCAACGCCGTCAAGGGTCGCACGACAGGCGCGCGCAGCGCGCGGCCACGCCGAACGCTCGTCGCGGCGCCTGTCGCCTTAGGCGGCATGGCTTGATCCCGAATCCGGCCGCCGCTCCCCGCCCACACATTCGAAAGGACTGAAACCATGCCCATACAATGTTTTCGGAGCGGCGCCGATTTTCCTGCCGTTGGTCGACCTTCGCGATCCGTTGCGCGCCGGGAAACCGTGAGCCGCCGCTCTATCGCGGTGGTTGGGGTCGTTCTTGCCGCTCTCGCGACCCAGGGAACTCGGCAAGCGCCGGGGTCCTGACTTACAGCTGGGACGGCGCGGGCTTCTCGTTCGATGACGGCGTCAACGGTAGCCCGAGCGGGACGTTCAAGATCGATCCTCCGGGCTCGAGCCTGTCGTCCGGTGCCATCGTCTTGAACGGATCAGGCCCGGAATCGGGGTCGTACACGCCCGAGAGCAACGACTTGGGCGATCTAACCTATACCAATCCGTCGGGTGACCTGGAACTGCGGTTCAGCTCCAACTTGAATTCAGGTCCCCAAAAGGCGGAGTTGGAAGACGTCGTTTGGTCGAGTTCCGACGGCGAGACCATCGAGGACGCGTCCATCGTCGTCGGCGGCGCGCAACTCAGCGATTCGATCGCGGCCGCCGCCCCGGGGCCGGCCACCTGGGCGCTTCTTGGCCTGGGCTTCGCCGGAATCGCCCTTGTCGGCGTGCGGCGCAGGAACGGCGCGGCCCGTCCGCCGAGCGCAATGGCGACTGGCTCCCTGCCGTGAATTGAGGCGGCGCGCGCCGCCTCCGGCGGCCGGAGCGCCAATGCCGGCTGCCCATGCGAATCGCCCGTCCACGCAAAGGTCGCGGGGACGGGCGCGCCGGACGGCGCCCGAGATTCCGTTGGTCGCCGCGCGCGCGGCCTCGTTCCGCTCCGGCGCTCGCTTCGCGCCTAGAATTCGAAGGGCTGAATCCATCGCCATTCGACGACGTCTACGCGCCGTCCGCTCGGCAGAAAGCGCTTGCGCAGGACGATTCCCCTGTGGCCGGCCGGCTGTGCGCATGAGGCGACTGCCGGCGAGGCCGCGCACGGGGATCGTCAAGCGCCGCGACGTTCGGAAGTCGAATTCGCCTTGCCGAGACGGCCGCCCTAAAAATCCAGGTTCGCGTAGCACGCGCTTGGCGCCATGCCGGGCAGGCGCTCGGCCAAGAGCGGGCGGAACGAGGGGCGCGACTTGACCCGCGCGTACCAGACCTGGGCGGTTTCGTTCTCGTCCCATTGGACGTCGCCCAGATAGTCGAGGCAGGAGAGATGGGCTGCGGCGGCGAGGTCGGCGTAAGTCAGCCGGTCGCCGGCCAGCCAGTTTCGCCCGCGGATAAGGTGGCCGATGTAGCGCAGATGATAGCGCACGTTGGAGCGCGCCGCGCGCACCGCCTGCATGTCCGGGCCGCCGCCGCCCTGCTCGGCGCTCATGAAGCGCTTGTAGATCTTTTCGCGGACGATCCAGAGGCTGGCTTCGTTGAAGAACTTGACATTGAACCAGGCCATCAGCCGGCGCGCCTCGGCCCGGTCGGCCGGCTTTTCGGGTAAGAGCCGCCGGTCGCCGAGGCCGAGCCCGCGGGTTTCGTCGAGGTACTCCGCGATGACCCCAGCGCCTGGCAAAGCGGGCGGGTGGTTCTCGAGCAGCACCGGAGTGGCCCCTTCCGCCGCCATCAGCAGGAATTCGCGCCGCCGGTCCCAGGCCCGCTCCTCGACGAGCTTCGGCTCGATTCCCATCTCGCCGAGGGCCAGGCGGACGAAGCGGGAATGTGGGCAAAAGGGATGATGATAGAGCGTGACCATGGCGCCGCCGGAGAGGTGCAAGTTTTCGAGCGCGCCCCCCGGCGCCGCTCTGTAGTCCCCTCCAATGCGGCGGGCGGGGTTAACTCCTGGTTAACCCGCGGCCGGCGAGGCCTGCGGCGAAGCCGCACGGTTAACTACGGACAGGATTCGGTGTTTTGTCGAAGGCAGTCGCCGAGGCGCCGCCAAACCCGGAGCAAACCGCGTTCGCGTCGAAGCGCCATTATCACATGGGCCACCTTCCACGCGCCGGGGACGGGAATGCCGGCGACGCCTTGCAACCCGGCGCGGCCCATCTCGCGCCCCCGTTTTCGTCCACCTGATAATTCCCTGTTCCGCTGCGAAATCGCCTGATCGGTCCCTGTTCCGGGCGTTGGAAATTCCCTGTTCCGCGCCCGCTCCGGGCCACAACCATTTGGTTGCAACATCGGCAACCTCATGAGATTGCATTGCTTTCAGGAACGGAGCGCCGAACAGGGCGCAAAAAATTCCCTGCTAGCAGGAACCGGATCGTCGGCGGCGGACCGGGAGCGCGATGATTTTTGAGCCGATTCGGAGTCCCCTCCCCGAGGCGTTGGGCCCATTCACAATCCGCGCGGAACCTCAAATCATCTCGCTCTAGCCCAAAATCTCCCGCGACTGGATGCGCCAGACCTCGGCCGCGTTCATCTGCGCCCAGGCCGCCTCGAGCGAACCGTCGGCGTCGATCGCCCGGCAGGCGTCCTCGATGACGAAGACGTCGAAGCCCGCGGCGCGGGCGTCAAGGGCCGAATAAGCGACGCAGAAGTCGGTCGCGAGCCCGCAGCAGAAGACGCGCTTTGCCCCTCGGGCGTGCAGGAGCGCGGCGAGCCCGGTCGTCGTCTTCCCGTCGGCTTCGACGAAAGCCGAGTAGGAGTCGACGCCCGGATGCCGGCCCTTGCGTAGGATCAGGAAGGCGGCGTCGGTCTCGAGCGCCGGATGCAGCGCCGCCCCTGGCGTTCCCTGCACGCAATGGTCGGGCCACAGGGTCTGGTCGCCGTAACCCAGCCGCTTCACCGCGAACGGCGCCGCCCCGTGGGTCGAGGCGAACGAGGCGTGGCCCGGCGGGTGCCAGTCCTGGGTCACGACGACTTGGGCGAACCGGCGCATCAGCGCGTTGGCGAGGGGCACGACCGCGTCCCCGTCGCCGACCGCGAGCGCGCCGCCGGGCATGAAGTCCGGCTGCAGGTCCACCACCAGAAGGATGTCGGTCGGTTCAATCGGGATCGTTGCGGGCATGGGCGCGCTTGGCTCCGAGGGTGACGAGGGACCGCCAGCGACGGCGCTCGAAGGCGAGCACGACCGCAAGCGCGAAGACGAACGGAATGATGAGATAGAGCAGGCGGAACACCAGCAGCGCCGCGACGACATTGGCTTGCGGCGCATCCGGGACGCCGCTCAGAAAGGCGATCTCGAGAACGCCGAGCCCGCCGGGGGCGTGGCTCACCAGCGCCAGGCAGAACGAGGCGATGAACACGCCCAGCACCACGACGAAGCCGGGGTTGGCGGCGGGCAGGGCGAAGAAGATGATCCCGGCCGCTCCGATCAGCTCCAAAGGTCCCGCCAGCAATTGGCGCGCCGCGACCGGCGGGCGCGGGTAGGTCAAGGCGAATCCGCCGAACTGGAACGAGGGAAAATGCAGGAGCGAGCCGAGCGCGTAGAGGCACGGCGCGGCGAAAAGGACCACGCCGGCCGCCTGCCCGACCCAGTCTGGCGCGCCGTCGAACCGTTCGACAAGGTCGGGGCGGATGAGGAGCAAAAGGCCGCCGAGCGTGACTGCGCCGAGCCCGAAGGTGAAGGCGCAGAACGCCGACACCAGCCCGACCTCCGCCATGCCGAGGCCCCGGGTCGAATAGGCGCGGTAGCGGATGACCGCGCCGGAGAGAACCGAGGCGCCGATGTTGTGGGCGATGGCGTAGGTGACGAAGGAGGTGAGGGCGACGAACGGCCAGCGGATCGTCCGGCCGAGATGGACCAACGCGATTCGATCGTACCAGGCGAGCGCAGCGTAGGCGAGCGCGGTCGAAACGCAGGCCATCGTCCACCGCGCCGGCGAAATCGACGTAAACGCCTCGCGCAGGCTCGCATAGGACAGCCCGCGCAATTCCCTGAACAGCATCCACGACGATACGGCCACCGCGCCGAGGCCAATGATCGGCCATACGACGTCCTGAACCCGCCTCATCGCTCGCTTGTCCGTTGTTGCGGGGTCACGCGCCCGCCGCGCCCTCCCTGCCCGAGCAGATGGGCGAAGGCAAGGCGGGATATCGTCGCCCGCGTCGTTCGCCGCATCGACCCTTGCCGCGGACGCGCCGGCCCGGCATGGTGAGCGAATCGACCAACCATAAGGAATCATGCCGGAACACCCGCCCCTATCCGCCGGTACGCAGGATTACGTCGGCGATCCCCGCAACGACGCGGTCCTGATCAGCGTCAACGGCGCGCTCATCCCGCGCCCCGACGCCAAGGTTTCCGTGTTCGATTCCGGTTTCGTGCTCGGCGACGGGATCTGGGAGGGGCTCCGCCTCGTCGACGGACGCATCGTCTTCCTCGACCGGCACCTCGATCGCCTGTGGGACGGGGCGAAGATGCTCCGGATCGACATCGGCCTCGCCCGCGACGCGCTCAAGGCCCGTCTCTATGAGACGATCGAAGCCAACGGCATGACGGACGGCGTCCACATCCGGCTGATGGTGACCCGCGGCGTCAAACGCTCGCCCTATCAGGATCCGCGCCTGACTGTCGGCGCCGCGACCATCGTCATCATTCCGGAATGGAAGCGGCCGCGGCCGGAGCTCTTCGCTCACGGCGTGAGACTTTTCACCGTCCACATTCGCCGCACCGGGCCGGCCGAGCAGGACCAGAAGCTCAACTCCCATTCGAAGCTCAACTGCATCCTCGCCTGCATCCAGGCGATGGAAGCGGGCGCGGACGAAGCGCTCATGCTTGATGACCGCGGCTTCGTCGCGACTTGCAATTCCACGCATTTCTTCATCGTGCGCAAGGGCGAAGTGTGGACGTCGGCAGGCGGCTATTGCCTCGGCGGCATCACGCGCGGCGCCGTGCTGCAGGTGGCGCGGCGCGAGGGCGTTCCGGCCTTCGAGAAGGACTTCTCGCTGTTCGACGTCTATGGCGCGGACGAGGCCTTCACGACGGGGACCTTCGCCGGTCTCGTGCCTGTGGCGTCGGTCGACGGCCGAACGATCGGCGACGCCGCGCCCTCGGGCGAGGACCGCTCCGGCCCGATGACCCGGCGCCTCCGGGCGGCCGTCAAGGCGCTCGGGGCCGAAGAGGCCCAAGGTGGCTGCGGGTGATGGCGGAGCCGACGGTGCGGATCGCAATGTGGTCGGGTCCGCGCAACATCTCGACCGCGATGATGCGCGCCTTCGGCGCGCGGGCGGACTGCGCGGTCACGGACGAGCCGTTCTACGCCGCCTATCTGGTCGGCACCGGCCTCCCGCACCCAATGCGCGACGAGGTGATCGCCTCGCAACCGGCTGACTGGCGCACGGTCGCCGCAGCGCTCACGGGACCGTCGCCGCACGACCGCAAGGTCTGGTACCAGAAGCACATGACCCACCATGTTCTGGCCCATTTCGGCAGGGCGTGGACGGACGAACTGGTCAACGCGTTCCTCATTCGCGCGCCCGAGGCCGTGCTCGCCTCCTATGTGCTCAAGCGCGGTGACTTCACGCTCGACGAGATCGGGCTGCCGGCCCAGGCCGAGCTGTTCGACCGCGCCGCCGAGCGGCTCGGCCGCGCCCCTCCGGTCGTCGAGGCGCAGGACGTGCTCGCCGACCCGCGCGGAACGCTCTCGGCCCTGTGCGCGGCGGCCGCGATCCCTTTCGATCCCGCGATGCTGTCGTGGCCGGCGGGGCGGCGCGCCACCGACGGCGTCTGGGCGCCGGTCTGGTATCAGTCTGTCGAGCAGTCGACGGGTTTCGCGCCGCCGCGCCGGGAGATCGGCTTCGACGATCTGCCGGACGCCCTGAAACCGATCGCGGCCGCCGCGCGGCCGGTCTACGACCGGCTGGCGGTCCATCGGCTCAAACCGGGCGGCTAGCGGCGGGAACGACGAAACCTCTTGGCAAATCCGTCCCCCGACCTTGACGCCATGGGAGGCCCGGAGCATCAGCTTCGCCCCGATGCCGACGCTCCTCCTGCCGTTCCCCGCGATCAATCCCGTTCTCGTGCAGTGGGGGCCGCTGGCGATCCGCTGGTATGCGCTCGCCTATATTGCGGGCCTGGTCCTCGGCTGGTGGACAATCCGCCGGATCGTGGCCGACGACTTCTTTTGGCGCGGAGCGAAGCGGCCGAGCTCCGAAAGCATCGACGATCTTCTCGTCTATTGCGCCTTCGGCGTGATCATCGGCGGACGGCTCGGCAACGTGCTGTTCTACGACCCGGAATATTACCTCGCTCACCCGCTGGACGTGTTCAAAGTCTGGGAAGGCGGCATGGCCTTCCACGGCGGCCTGATTGGCTGCTTTCTCGGCATGGCGCTCTTTGCGCGGCGCTATCATGCGCCGCTGATGAGGGTGATGGACCTCGTCTCGCTGGTCGCCCCGATCGGCCTGTTCTTTGGTCGAATCGCCAATTTCATCCGCCCGGAACTCTGGGGCCGTCCGACCGATGTGCCCTGGGCGGTGGTGTTTCCGGGAACGGACGGCTTGCCGCGCCATCCAAGCCAGATCTACGAGGCGTTTCTGGAGGGCGTGCTGGCGTTTGTCATCCTATACGCGCTGGCACGCCGGGGCGCGCTTCGGCGGCCGGGGCTGATCGCCGGCGCCTTCGGGATTCTCTACGGAGCCGCGCGCATCTTCAGCGAGTTTTTTCGCGAGCCGGATCCTCGCCTCGAGGATCTCGGCCGGGGCCTGACGATGGGCATGGTGCTGTCCGCGCCCATGATCGTCGTCGGTCTCGGTCTGATCGCCTTGAGCCTCGGCCGCAAGAGGAGTTGAGATGACGACCCTTCTCGACGAGATGAAGGCGCTGATCGCCCTCAAGGGTTCGATCACTGTCGAACGCTACATGGAGCTTGCGCTCGCCCATCCCGAGCACGGTTATTACATGAATCGCGATCCGTTCGGGGCCACGGGCGATTTCACCACGTCGCCCGAGATCTCGCAGATGTTCGGGGAGCTGATCGGCCTCTGGGCGGCGGAGGTATGGTCGACCATGGGCGCGCCAAATCCCGTCCGGCTCGTCGAGCTGGGGCCGGGCCGCGGCACGCTGATGAGCGACGCGCTGCGGGCGGCGCGCATCGTGCCGGACTTTCGCGCCGCCCTCGACGTTTGGCTCTTGGAGACAAGCCCGACCCTGGCGGCGATGCAGCACGAGCTGCTTCTCGAGGCCGGCGTGGCGATCGCCTGGGCCCAGTCGCTGAAAGAGATTCCGGACGGTCCGGCGATCGTGATCGGCAACGAGTTTCTCGACGCTTTGCCGGTGCGCCAGTTCGTGCGGGTGCGGGGACAATGGCGGGAGCGCGTTGTGCGTTTGAACGACGAGGGCGGGCTCGCCTTCGACGTCGCGCCCGACGCCGAGCCCGACATCCGCGCCAATGCCCGCGATGGCGAGGTGCTTGAAGTGAATCCAGCGGGCCATCGCTTCATGTTCGAGCTTGGCGGGCAAGTCACGCGCCAAGGCGGCGCGGCGTTGCTGATCGACTATGGCCATTCGGTGACCGGTTTCGGCGACACGCTTCAGGCCTTGCGCGCGCATCGCTTCGTCGATCCGCTCGCCATGCCCGGCGAATGCGATCTGACGGCGCATGTCGATTTCGCCGCGATGGCCCGAAGCGCCGCCGCGACCGGCGCGGCCGTTCACGGGCCGATCGACCAGGGCGATTTCCTGCGTGCGATCGGCATCGAACTCAGGACCAAGGCGCTCGCCGAGCGCGCCGGAGCGGAACGAGCCGAGGACCTGCAGCGGACGCGCAATCGGCTGGTCGGCAAGGGCAAGGGCGAGATGGGGGCGCTGTTCAAGGCGCTGGCGGTGACAGACCGCAAGCTGCCGGCGCCGCCCGGCTTCTATCCCGTCTCCGCGAGGCCTGCGTGACCGCAGCCCCGTTCCTCGCCGCTGCCACGCTGGCCCTGCCGGGCGTCGCGCACGCGTTCTTCACCCGCGCCGGCGGCGTCTCCGAAGGCGTATACGCCTCACTCAACGGCGGCGTCGGGTCGCGCGACGCGACGGAGGCGGTGGCCGAGAACCGCGCCCGCATGGCCGCGGCGCTCGGCCTTCCCGCGGACCGGCTGGCGGTGCCGTACCAGGTCCATTCGCCCGACGCGATCGCGATCTCTGCGCATTGGGCGCCCGACGCGCGTCCGCGCTGCGACGGGATCGTCACGGCGACGCCTGGTCTCGCGCTCGGCGTCACGGGCGCCGATTGCGGCATGATCCTGTTCGCCGAGCCGGAGGCCCGCGTCGTCGGGGCGGCTCACGCCGGCTGGAAAGGCGCGCTCGCCGGGGTCGTCGAGGCGACGGTCGCCGCGATGGAGCGCCTCGGAGCCAGGCGGGGCGCCGTCGTCGCGGCGCTCGGCCCCTGCATCGCCCAGGAGTCCTACGAGGTCGGTCCGGAGTTCGTCGCCGCCTTCGTCGAAGCGGGCGAAGCGAACGATCGCTACTTCGTCGCGAGCAGCCGGCCGGGACATTCGATGTTCGATCTCAAGGCCTACATCGCCGAGCGCGCTCGTCGCGCCGGCGTCGGCCGGCTCGAGGACCTGAGGCTCGACACCTACGCCGACGATCAGCGCTTCTTCAGCTACCGCCGCACGACGCACCGTCGCGAGCCCGACTATGGCCGGCTCGTGTCGGCGATCGCGCTCGTCTGAAGCCCGCGGACAAACGGCAAGCGGCGAGACAGACCGTCACGCCTTCCATTTGATCGAGCACCCGATCGACGGAATCTGCTCGGCCGGCGCCGCGCCTCCTGCGGCGATCGCCCGCATGGCCTCGAGGAGCTCGCGGCGCGCGCCGGGCGGGGGAGGGCTCGCGCGCCCCTCGTCGAGACGGCCGCGATACCGGAGCGTCAGCGTCCGGTCGTAACCGAAATAGTCCGGCGTGCAGACGGCGCCGTAGGCGCGGGCGACGGCCTGGCTCTCGTCGTGCAAATACGGGAACGGGAAGTCGTGGCTCTTGGCGAACGCCGTCATCGCCTCGAACGAATCCTCGGGGTAGCCGACGGCGTCGTTGGAGGAGATCGCCGCGAATCCCACGCCCTCGGCCTTCAGCGCCCGGGCGCCGGCCACCAGCCGGTCGATCGTCGCCTTGACGTAGGGGCAGTGGTTACAAATGAAGACGATCACTGTCCCGTTCGGGCCTGCGACGTCCTTCAACGCATAGGTCTTCCCGTCGGTTGCGGGCAGCGTGAAATCCGGGGCGGGGGCGCCGAGGACGATGTCGGTCGGACTCGCTGCCATGCGCAGATCTCCTTCATGGCGTCTGGAAGAGGGCGGCGGCGCCGCTAGTCCCTTTCGGCCGGCTCGCCTTCGCCGTCCTCGAACATTTCGAACTCGTCGTCACGGTCCTCGTCGTCCTCGAAATAGACGACTTTGGTCCGCTCGGCGGCGAGGCGTCGCGCCAGATCGGCCCAGGTTCCCTCGTGATCGTCGATCGCCGCCTGGTATTCCTGGTGGGCTTCGAGCACGTCCAGCGGTTCGCCGCCGAGCAGGGCGAGTTCGGCGTTGAGCGACCGGGTGAACCGTCGCAATCGCTCCATCCGTTCGTCCGAAAATCCCTTGATCCGAATTTCGTGCCTGCCGTTGCCCATCGGGCGCCCCTTGGTCCTCACGTCTCCCGCCTTGATCGCTGAATAAGCAAGTCCGATCTCAGGGCCTCGTCAATGGCGCGCGGTGTCGCACGCTGCGGCAGCGTTTCACAAGGGTTTCGTCCTCGTGCGGCTTCTTTGGCAGCCATCCCTTGCAACGAATTGGCCGCCCCTTCGTTCAACCTCATGGCGCGCCGCTTGCGACGCCCGGGACGGTTACATCGTTCGTCCCGTTTCGAGACCGTTTTGAAACGACGTTTTGAGCTTTTCCCCGCATGGTGTTGCGATGATCAAGAAGGATGTTGCGGGCAGGGATTCTGCCGGAAATCGCCTGGCGGACAAGAAGAAGGCGTTTTCGACGGCGACCCCCGAAGAGGGGGCGCGGCTCATTCGCGCCTTCGTCGCGGTGAAGGATCCGCGCATTCGCAAGGCGATTATCGCACTTGTTGAGAATCTGTCCTCGTGAATTCAGGCCGACCGTTCCGGCATCCAACGGTGGCGGCTTTTTGGCGGCGTTCTCGGGTGGACCGGCTATGATGGGCCGTTATGACCGACCGCTCGACGACCTCCACCATCCTTCGGATCTCCGCGGCCGGCGCGTTTGTCGGCGCTGTTTACAGCGCCCTCGCGCATAGCGAGGTCAGAACAGGTCTCGTCATCGGCGCGGTCAACGCGGCGGCGATCCCCTGGCTCGAAATGGTCGTCCTGCGCTTATGGGCCGCGCCCGCGCTTGGCCGGCTTCCCTTCCTTGTCACGGTCGCGGCGCGCGCGGCGCTGTTTTTCGTGGCGGTCGTCCTGATCAACGCCGTCTTCGTCCCGCTCCTCAACGGGTTCAGGCTCGCCGGCGCGATCGCGCCGCAGGACATCGTCTTCGGGCTTGCGGCGAGCTTCATCGGCAGCGCGACGATCAGCGTCGCCGATCTGCTCGGCGTCGACGTGCTGTTCGCCTTCGTCGCGGGCCGCTACCACCGGCCGCAGGTCGAGGAGCGGGGGCTCCTGTTTCTCGATCTGTGCGCCTCGACCGCGACCGCGGAGCGCCTCGGCGGCCCCCGGTTCCTCGATTTTCTCAATGCCGTATTTGCCGATCTCTCGGCGGCGATCGTCGAGAATGGCGGCGAGATCCACAAATACGTCGGCGACGAGATCATCGCGACCTGGCGGCTCGCGCCGGGCCGCAACGCCCCCGACATTGTTCGCGCCTGGGCGGCCGCCCGCCGCCGGCTCGCCATGGGCGCCGAACGCTACCAGCGCGATTTCGGCCTCGCGCCGGATTTCCGCGCCGCGCTCCACGCCGGCGAGGTTGTGGTGGGCGAGCTCGGTTCGCGCCGGAAGGAGATCGCCCTGATCGGCGACCCGATGAACACAACCGCGCGCATGATCGAGGCCTGCCGAGCGCTCAACCGGACGACGCTCGCCTCCGTCGCGCTCATGGAGCGGCTCGAGGCGCCGCCCGACGGGATCGAGATCGAGGCCATCGCTCCGCTTCCATTACGCGGCAAGTCCGCTCCGCTCGACCTGGTCGCGCTAGCCATTGAAGAGGCGCGTACTCCGGCAAGGCGCCTGGTTCAGGCGTAAGGGCAAGGCGGGCCTCGAGCGCGTCCCGGACCGGCTGACGGCCGCGGTTTGAGGCGCGGCGCCCGCGACGCGTGCTGGATCGCCCGCAATTTCGTCAGCGCGAGCGGGTCGTGGCCTGCGAATCCCATTCTCAATCGCCGGAATTGCAGAGCGCTGCGGGGACTTCGGGACGCGTCCCGATATGGCACGGTTCTTGGAACGATATTTGGCAACGAGCGTTTTCCGGATCGGCTGCGGCCGATCGCGACGGGTGTTCAGCCGAATTGAGAGAGGGAAGACAGAAAGGTTCATCCGGCGAGGAAGGCAGCGAGCGGGGCGTCCGATGGAGGTCCACATGATGAGCATGCGTTCCCTGGCTGTGGCCGCCGCCCTGACGGCTCTGCCTGACATCGCTTGCGCGGACAGCGCGCCCCGTTGCGTCGACGTGTCGGTCCCGAAGAAGGCCGTCGAGGCCGAAAACGGTCGATGGATCGAGTTGACCGCAGAGCAGTGGGAGTTTCTGCGCGGTATCTACGCCATGAATCCTTTGACTCCGCCCGGCCTCCCCTTCGGAGACAAGGCGGCTCTGGCTCGGGTCGACGGCAACGAATCCGGGCTCGTGTTCTTTCTCGACGGAAATCGGGCCTGCACGCCCATGGCGGCGCCCAAGGCATTGCTCGCTCTGCTCGACGACGTGGCGACGGCGAAGATCAGCCACGAGGGCAGCGGGCTTTAGCCGCTCGAGCGCAGCGGGGAGACCTTTGGGGCGCCAAAGAGGGGGCGCCTCGGATGAGGCGACCTCCTCCCCGCTGCGCTCGACCCAGGCTCTCCGACCGGCGCCGCTCGGCCGTTGCGCCTTAGAGCGGGATAATTTGAGGTTCGCGGATATCCTGAATTGTCGAGCGGTTGGCGCGCCGCTCCGGGGGTGAAGGGGCGACGACCCGCCCGCCAAGACCGAAGCCGCCACCCGTTCACCAACATCCGTTCCCCCTTCCGGTCCGGCAAAAAACGTCTCGCTCGCGGTCCGCACCCGACGACTCGAATTCCCTGCTAGCAGGGAATTTTTTCCGCCGCAGTCGGCGCGCCGTTCCAAGAAGTCCTGCAATGTCATGGCGTTGCTGGCTTTGCAATCCGCCGGTTGCGGGCTGGCGCGGGCGTGGAACAGGGAATTTCAAACGACCGGAACAGGGAATTATCAGGTGATTTCGCAGCGGATCAGGGAAAGAACAGGCGGGCGAAAACGAGCCGCCGGACCGGGCGCGGCGGGGTTGCAAGGCGTCGCTGGCATTCCCTTTCCCCGCACGGGAAAGGCGGCTCAGCGGCGGCTCATATGAGCGATCGGATGGCGGCGCCGCACGATTCGGCCAAAAATCATCTTGCTCTAGCGGCTGAAAGAGGAGGCGCGGGCGCCCGGAGCGCGCCCGCAACCGAAGGCCTTACGGCAGGGCGATCGCGTTCAGCAGCGTGTCGATGCTTTGCTCGAGGGTGGCCTGCGTCACGGCGGCGCCCGTCGCGACGCTACCTGCGCCAGGCAAGAGCGCCGTGCAGCCCTCGAAGGCGTCGGCGCCGACTCCTGTGTAACGGATCACCTGCGTCACGTTGGCCGTATTGGCCGCCAGCAGCAGTCCTGAGCGGAGAAAACCCTGCGCTCCGTTCTTGCTGACGTGCAATGTGAACGGCGTCTGGGCGAGCGCCGTGGCCGCGGCGACAGTCGCGGCCTGCGTGACATTGGTGCCGTCGCCGGCGGTTCCGGCGTTGGCCGCCGCGGTGCAGCCGGTGAATGCGTGCGCCGCCGCGTTGACGCCCGTGTAGCCGACAAGCTGGGTTCCATTGCTCTGAGAGTCCACCCAAATGTGGCCGGACGGCTCGAAACCCGCGGTCCCGCCACTGGCGACGGTGAGGGTGAAAGCGGTCGTCTTCAGCGCCTGCGCGCCCTTGACGGTCGTGGCCGCGGCCTCGCCGTTGGTCGGCGGCCAGTTGCGCGTGTTGACCGTGTAGGCCCAGTCGACGCCGTCCCAGCGCGACTCGGTCCAGGTGGAGGCGCCCGGCGTGCTGCCCGATCGCGCAGACCCGGGCGCCCGGCCGCCGTTGCCCCAGACCGCGTACGTGTGGGCGAACTGCGCCATCGCCTCCGCCGAAGCGCCCGTGCCGTCGTTCGGGTCGCCGATCTCGTTGATCTCGCCGTCGCCGCCGTAGACCGAGGGAATGTTCAGCGTGGAGGCGAGGTCGAGCGGATCCTGTCCCAGGCCTGCGTCTTCCGCAATCGCCTGATGCGCGGTCCGGCCGGAGGCGCGCGTGGAGATCACCTCCACCTCGCTGATTCCGGCCGGCTGCAACACGGCCTCGACGAGATAGGCGTGATAGCTTTTCCCCGTGACCTTCTCGACCACGGCGCCGAGCAGCAAATAGCCGTAGTTCGAATAGGCCGAGTCTGTTCCGGGCGTGAACTGGAGCGGCTGGCCGTACATGTGGCGCGCGACGTCGAGCTTGCTGCCGACGACATGCCCGAGCGCTTGCCCGATCTTGCGCATATTGTAGGTCGGATCCATCGCCGCGGGATAGTTGGGATTCGTCCCGTCGTTGTAGCCGCCCTGGTGGTCGAGCAACTGCTGCACCGTGATCGAATCGCTCCGCGCGTCGGCGGGATGCGAGAAGCCGAGCAGCGGGTAGACCTTCGTTCCCGGATTGTAGGCCTGCACCGCGACCGTGCCGCCCGAGTTGCTCATCTTTGCGGCGTTGTCGGCCGTCGTGAACGTGTTCAGCACCGAGACGAGGGTGAGCGTGTCGCCGTTGACCGCTGTCACGATGGCGGTCGCTCCCGACGCGTTGCCCTTCACCATGTCGCCGACCGCGGGCTTCTCGCTGCCGTTGGGTTTGACGGTGAGGGTCGGAGGCTGAAGCTTGCCGCTGTTGTACAGGCTCTGGATCGCGCCTTCGCAGAACATCTTGCTGTTGCTGGCGAGCAGGAAGCGGTCGCTGGGCTGTGGGACGCGGTAGGCGGGCTCGGCCCACGAATAGCCGCGGGACGCCTTCATGACGCCGTTCTTGGCGATGGCGACCTGCGCGGCGCGAACGGCGTTCGCCTGCATGAAGGCCTGCACCGCCGTATCGACCGGGGCGAGGGCGGCGGGCGACGTCCCGGTGACGGTCCATTTGCGCGCGTCGGGAATGTCCTGCTTGGCGAACACTGCCGTGTAGATCGGATGGGAAGTCGTGCCGCCGCCCTGCACCATGATCGGATAGGCGCCGGCGGCGGTCTGCTGATTGAAGAGGGTCTGATAGTCCGCGCCGGAAAGCCCGTGACGGGCGAACCAGGATCCGACGAAATCGTCCTTGAACACCGAGCAGTAGGTCGCATCGCTTGACAGGGCGACATAGGCCGGCCGCCAGGCGTTCAGGGTGACGCCCGGAAGCTGCGTTTCGGCGTTGAAGGTTGTCTGGTAGTTGGCGGCCGGGTCGGCCGCGTGCAGGTGCGATTTCACGAAGGTCGGATTGGGAAGCCAGATCGCAGCGTAGCGCCGGTCCGAGGAGTCGCCGTAGATCGCGAACGAGCGGATCATCTGCCCGTTGGCGAGCGCCTGCGTGTTGGCGGAAGCGAAATCTGCGGGCGTCATGCCATGGCGTCCGAACCACGCGCCCGGATTGCCCTGTTCGAAGACCGCGGCAAAGACGGCGTCGTTGGACGCGCCGGTCGCCGAGACGAGAACCGCGTGATAACCTTCGTTCGCCCACTTGGTGAAGAAGGTCTGGTAGCCGGCCGCGTTCACGCCGTGGATTGCGGCGTAAGCGGGTCCCGCGCGCTGCACCCAGACGGCGGCGTAGAGCGGGTTGCCCGGGTCGCCATAGACGCTGAGCGAGATCATCCGATAGCCCTCGGACGACCACTTGTTGAAGTTGGTCTGGTGCTGGGCGGCCGTGACGCCGTGGTAGGCCTGAAAATTCATGGCGTTCCCCCTTGTTTGAAGAGCCCGGTTTATTTCGAAGCGGAGAGTGAAATCGTACCGATGAAGATTTCCTGGTAGCCTGCCGGCGCGCCATCGCAAATGCTTTGAGCTGTTGCGTTTGGTGAAGCGTCCTTCGTTTCAGGCTTGCGGCGCCAATCTCATCCCGCGGTACGGAACTGCCTGAGGCGACGAAACGACGCAGTGACGCCGCTCACACTGAATTCACGGCGATACTTGCGTTTCGAGGCGTTGTTCCCGCCCCCTTTCCTGTCTTGTCGCGTCTCGACCAGACCGAATTTTGGCGGGATCCGGCGCGCCTCGCCAATTGATCTGGGTCAACCGGAATGAAGTCCAGGCCGAGCTAAACTGTTGCAGGAATTCGGACCAAGGAAAAAGGGGGCGTTGACGGATCGGCCGCTGGAGCGACCGCGAGGGCGGAGGGCTGTGAGATGGCCGGCTTTCAATTCTCTCGTCGCGAGATTCTCGGCGGATCGATTGTTGTCACAGTCGGCGCAGGCGCGTCCGGCGCGGTCCCGGCCTCGGCGGCGGACGGCGTTGAAAAGGGGCCGCCGAGCGCATCGACGCACGACATCGTGCTCCAGGTGAACGGCTCTGAGCGGGCGCTCAAGGTCGAGTCGCGCGTGACCCTCGCCGAAGCCCTTCGCGGCCCGCTCGGATTGACCGGAACCAAGATCGGCTGCAACCGCGGCGCGTGCTCGGCCTGCACCGTCTGGCTCGAAGGCGAGCCGGTCTGCTCCTGCACGGTCCTTGCGGTCGAGGCCGGCGGGCGCGCCATCACGACCATCGAGGGCCTGGCGCGCGGAGACGATCTGCATCCGGTCCAGGAGGCGTTTATTGCGCATGACGCCATACAGTGCGGCTTCTGCACGCCGGGCATGGCGATGAGCGCGGCGGCGCTTGTCGAACGAAATCGCGATCCGACCGCCGAGGACGTCGAACGCGCGATCAGCGGCCATGTCTGCCGGTGCGGGACGTACCCGCACGTCGTCTCCGCGACGCTCGCCGCCGCCAAGGCGCGAAGGGGCTGAGCCATGGCTGAGACAAACGCGACGCGGACCGAAACCTTTCCTGTCGGAATCGTCGGCGTCGGCCTGACCGGGGAGCAGCGCACCGTCCCGGTCGGCGACCCGCCGCCCCTGCCGCCGAACGCCGAGCTCTCGGTCATCGGCAAGCCCTATCCGCGCCTGAACGGACGGGCGAAGGTCACCGGCGCGACCCGCTACACGGTCGACGTCGCGCCGCCGGGCCTCCTGATCGGCCGGATTCTGCGTTCGCCACACGCCCACGCCGCGGTGCGCGGCATCGATGTCTCGGCGGCCGAGCGCGATCTGCGGGTGCGCGCGATCGTCCGCGCTCTTCCGCTCGATGATCCTTCGCACGCCGTGGTCCGCTACGTCGGGCAGCCGGTCGTGGCGATCGCGGCGACCTCTATGACGGCTGCCGAGGAAGCGCTGGGCCTGATCCGGGTCGACTACAGACGTCTGCCGTTCGTCGTCGACATGGACGAGGCGCGGAAGCCGGAATCGGCCAAGGTCTATGACGTCGCGTCCGCCCCCGGATCGTCGGTCGGCGAGCTTGTCGCGCAGGCTGGCCTCCCGATCGACGGCAACGTTCGCGGGCCCGCGATGGCCCGTCGCGGCGATGTCGCTGAGGGCTTCGCAGGGGCGGACGTCGTCGTCGAGGGCGAATATCGCACCCAGGTGCAGACCCACTGCTGCATGGAGCTGCACGGCCTCGTCGCCGACTGGCGCCCGGACGGACTGACGGTCCACATGTCGACCCAGTTCACCACCGGCGTGCAGCGGGAGCTTGCGAAGGCGTTCGACCTTCCGCTGGAGAAGGTTCGGGTCGTCGTCGACGGGATGGGCGGCGGCTTCGGTTCGAAGTCGACGCTTGGCAATTACGGCCGGCTTGCGGTCGCGCTTTCGCGTCAGTCGGGCGCGCCGGTGCGCCTGACGCTGACCCGCCCCGAGGAACAGGTCGATTCGGGGAACCGCCCGGCGACCCGTCAGCGCATTCGCATCGGCGCGCGACGCGACGGGTTCCTGACCGCAATTGCGATCGAAAGCCATGGCACGGCCGGCGTCGGGCTCAACGCCGGGATCGGCAATTTCGCCCAGGCGCTCTACGACTGCCCGAACTTCGAATCGGCGCAATACGACGTGTTCACCAACGCCGGTCCGGGCAGCGCGATGCGCGGCCCGGGGAATACGCCCGGGGCCTGGGGCATGGAAATGGCGATCGACGAACTCGCCGAGCGCTTAGCGATCGACCCGCTTGCTCTGAGAGAGCGCATCGATCCCAGTCCGGCGCGGCGCGAGGAGCGGCGGGTCGGCGCGGAGCAGATCGGCTGGTCGCGCCGTCATGCGCCCGGGGTCGAGGCCGGTCCGGTCAAGCGCGGGATCGGGCTGGCGCAGTCGTTGTGGGGCGCCAATGTTCAGACCACCGCGTTCATCGAGGTTCGGATCCATCGCGACGGGACCGTCGAGGCCCTGTCGAGCGTTCAGGACATCGGTTCGGGCATTGGCGTCGTCATTGCGCAGGCGATCGCCGAAACGCTCGGCCTCGAGCCGCGTGAGATCACGGTGCGCATCGGCGACACCGCTTATCCGCCGGGGCCCCCGTCCTACGGCAGCCGGACGACCGCCTCGATCACGCCGCCTGCCCGCGTCGCGGCGTTCAAGCTGCTTCAGCAACTGATCGGCATGGCGGCGCCCGCCCTCGACGTCGCGCCCGAGACCCTCGTCGCCCGCGGCGGACGCATCGAAATGCGCAACGAGCCGAAACGCGGCATGCGCTTCGCCGAAGCGGCGGCGATGATCCAAGGCGACATGCTGTCGGCGACCGAAACACGGAGCGAGGATTACGGCGGCTTCCGCCGCGCCATGGGCGAGGCCGCCCAGGCTCAGCAGGACATTGGCGGCGTCCAGTTCGCGGAAGTGGCGGTCGACACCGAGACCGGGCTTATCAAGGTCGAGCGGGTCGTGGCTGTCCAGGATTGCGGGCGTCCGATGAACCCGATGCTGCTCGAGAGCCAGATCCAGGGCGGCGTTCTGATGGGCCTGTCCTATGCGCTTTACGAGAATCGCGTCCTCGATCGCGCCACCGGGCGCATGGTGAACGCCAATCTCGAGGCCTACAAGGTGGCGGGTCCGCGCGAAGTTCCGCGGATCGACGTCACGGTGCTGGAAAACTACCAGGGCCGCAGCGCGACCGACGCCTACGGCATCGCGGAGCCCGCCAACATCGCCACCGCGCCGGCGATCGGCAATGCCGTCTACAACGCCATCGGCGTCAGGCTGCGTTCGCTGCCGATGACGCCCGCGGCCGTGCTCGAGGCGCTCGGCAAATTGCCGGCCAGAGGGTGACCCATGCGCAACTTCGCTTTCGTGCGAGCCGGAACCATCGCCGAGGCGGCGAACGCCGCAGGCCTTGTCGCGGACGCGATGCTCATACCCGACGGCGGCGTCAGCTCCGGCGACGTGCGGGTTGTCAAGGCCGGCGGAATCGACCTTGTGGATCTGATGAAAGAGGGTCTGATCGCGCCGGCCGTCGTGACAAGCCTCGCCGCCGCGCCCGGTCTCGACGCGATCGCTGAGACGGCCGATGGGGGCCTACGGATCGGGCCGATGATCACGCTGGCGCGTCTGGCGGCCGACACTACCGTTCGCCAGCGCTATCCGGCGCTGGCGGAGGCGGCCGGCGCATCGGCGAGCCCGCAGATTCGCGCTGTCGCCACGATCGGCGGCAACCTCCTGCAGCGGCCGCGCTGTTGGTATTTCCGCTCTGCGGAATTCCGCTGCCTGCGCAAGGGCGGCGGGCACTGTTACGCCATATCTGGCGAGAACCCGTATCACGCGATTTTCGACAATCGCTTCTGCGCGATCGTCCATCCCTCAACCGCCGCCACCGCGCTCGTCGCGCTCGTCGCACGCGTCGAACTCATCGACAGCGACGGCAATGCGCGCGACGTCGCGCTCGAGGAGTTCTTCGTCGGTCCCGACCGCGACGTGCAGCGCGAGAACGACCTCAAAGCGGGCGAAATCCTGACCGCAGTCGTCCTGCCGCCCGCGGCCGGCCTGCGCATGACCCACATGAAGCTCGCCCAAAAGGAGTCCTTCGACTGGCCGCTCGCTGACGTCGCGGTCGTGCTCGACCTTGCGCCGGGCGGTGTTTGCCGGCGCGCTTCGGTCGTGCTCGGCGCGGCCGCGCCGACGCCGCGGCGAGCGCGCGCGGCGGAGGCGGTCATCACCGGAAATCTTGTCGACCCGGACCTCGCCGCGAAGGCCGGACAAGCGGCGATCGAAGGCGCAACGCCTCTTTCGGCCAACGCCTACAAGGCGCCAATGTTCGAGGCGCTGGTGAAGCGGGCGATCCTGAAGGCCGCGGGGCGACGGGGCCGGGCTGACCTGTAACCCCGCTTGGCGTGGGCCAGCTGCGCTGCGGCCATACGCACGGCGCCATGCCTCGCGGACGGAGGATGGCCGGGATTCATGGAGCCGTTTGGTGCGACGACGCGAGCGACGCGGTCCGCAACGCCGTGTTCGAATGGGAGGGGCGCCTCGTCTACCGGGGGCGGCCGCTGGCGATGAAACGGTTGTTCGCCAATTTGATCGACAACGCGCTTCGGTACGGCGGGAACGTCACGGTGAGCGCATCGAACGATCAGGGAAGCCTTCGGGTCTTCATCGACGATCGCGGTCCGGGAATCCCGGAAGGCGAGCGCGAGAACGTGTTCCGACCGTTCTTCCGCCTGGAAAAGTCCCGCAACAAGCGGACCGGCGGGATCGGACTCGGGCTCGCCACCGCCCGCTCGATTGCTCGCGCGCATGGCGGCGACGTCATGCTGGCGAACCGCCCGGAAGGCGGGCTTCGCGCGGCAGTGACTTTGCCGCGCCGACCGGCGGCCACGGGCGCGTGAGCCGTGGCGAACGAGCCCCA
The DNA here is from genome assembly GCA_963822215.1 of uncultured Alphaproteobacteria bacterium. Lineage (GTDB taxonomy): Bacteria > Pseudomonadota > Alphaproteobacteria > Rhizobiales > Beijerinckiaceae > Roseiarcus. Next base: position 144,119 of record CAWGGX010000008.1, on the reverse strand, counting down.
CATTTTGGTCGTCGACGACGACAACGAAATTTGCCAGCTTGTCGCGGGGTTCCTGGAGCCGCACGGTTTCCGGGTCGCCTCGGCCGGCGACGGTCCGTCGATGCGCGCGGCGCTTGAGCGCGAGCCGGCGGACCTCGTCATTCTCGACCTCATGCTTCCCGGCGAGGACGGTTTGAGTCTGTGCCGGGACATCAGGGCCGCGAGTCGCCGATCGACGGTCCCGGACGGCAACGACATGCGGCAATGTGTTCGTCGACATGGGCTTGCCGGATGCCGAGGAGGAACTGACCAAGGCACAACCTGCATTTGCGTCCGGCAGCCAAAGCGCGGGGATGATCCAGGGAGACGACCGGACGCTGACAGGGTTTCCGCTTTTTCAGACATTTTCTTGCCGATGTTCGTCATATGTGCTATGTGTATTCGTGTTGACAGAAATCCCGGAGGCCCCCCCAGTGTTGAAACCGTTCGAGCCGCCTGTGCCCGCTCCGGCCGGCGCCGCGCCCGCGGGCCGCCCAGCGGCTTTGAGCGCGACGCGATTGGCCGCGCAGGCCAGGAGAAGCGAGCGGGCGGCGCGGATCATCGGCCGTCTCAACCGCGGGGCGTCGGTCGCCGACATCGCCGCTGAGGAAGGCGTGTCGCTGAAGCGCATGCGCAATTGCCTGTGCGAGATCCTGGCCGAACGCGAGCCCCAGCCGCCCGCCGCGGCCGTTGCGCAGGCGAAGCGGTTGAACGAGGCGCTGCGGGACGCCCTCGACGCCATGCGCGATCCGATGACCGGGGCGAATCTCAAGGCGATCGACCGAGTCCTGTCGATCGTGCGCGCCCTCGACCTCGTGAACGGGTTCGACGCCCCGAGCCTGCGTCGTCGCGCGAGGCGAAGCCTGCCGCGCACGCAGCGGGGCCTCAGCGCTCCTCAGCGGGTCCTCGACCGTCCCACGAATTCCGCCGTAAACGACTGAAAAGGCTCAATTCGGACTCGGGCGATGATCGAGCCGTGCCCGCTTCCTCCGCGCCGCCATGGATTCGCCCTCGCAGGCGCCTCAGCGGGCAAAACCCGCGCGCGGCGCTGCGAGCGTCCCGCAACTGCCAACGAGCCCGACTTTCGCCGGGCTCCCCCACCACCATGCTTCGCATGGTCCCCCTCCCCCGCCCTGACGAGCGGGAGAGGAAAAAGCGCTGACGCCTCTCCTCCCCCGTGTAGCGTTAGCGAAACGGGGGAGGGGGACCACCCGAAGGGTGGTGGTGGGGGCGCGCCGCAAGGCGGCTTGGGACTTACGCCGGCTCGCAAATTCGGACGCAACGCCTTGATAAGTCTCAATTCGGACTCGGACGGCGCTCCTCTCCGATGCGCCCTTGCCGTGACAAGCGGCTTCGCAGGCGACGCGTCTCGAAGGCCGCCACCGGCTGCATCACCGGTTCCTTCCTTCGAGAGGCCCGCATTCCAGACCCGAAAGGACGACCCCGCCAAGTTGAAAGCCCACCGCTCGGGAATTGCGGCGGCCCGCAAATTCGGGCGCAACGCTTTGACAAGTCTCGATTCGGACTCGGGCGAGGTCGCTGTCCGGCCCGGGGCCGCGATGGGGAGCAGGGCGCCGCGAGGGGCTCGGACGGCCTCACGTTGACGCGCGGCGCTGACCGCCCCAGGATCGCCCTGACCCTTCGGACCTTCGCCGCATGACCGCCGACGACCTTGTCGCCCTGTTCGATCTCGCCCCGGCCGGGGAGGACCGATTCACCGGTCATTCTCCGAACAATGGTTGGCGGCGGGTGTTCGGCGGCCAGGTGCTGGCGCAGGCGCTGGTCGCCGCCGAACGCACGGTCGCCGGCCGCGACCCGCATTCGCTGCACGCCTATTTCCTGCTCGGCGGCGATCCCAAGGAGCCGATCCTGTTCGAGGTCGAGCGCCTGCGCGACGGCCGAAGTTTCACGACGCGGCGGGTCGTCGCGCGGCAGAAGGGCGCGGCGATCTTCGTCATGACCGCCTCGTTCCACGTGACCGAAACCGGGCTCGACCACGCCGTCCCGATGCCGGCCGCGCCGCCGCCCGAGGCCTGCCCCAACTCGTACGCGGCGGTGGACCTCCTCGAGGGCCCCGCGCGGTTCCGCATGAAGGGCATGCTCGACACGACCTCGCCCATCGAGTACCGGCCGACCGATATCGGCCGCTATGCGCCGGACGCCAAACCGCAAACAGGGCAAAGCTTCTGGACGCGCATCGGCGGGCGGCTGCCCGACGACCCGGCCGTGCATCGCGCCGCACTGCTCTATCTGTCGGACATGACGCTCCTCGACGCGGCGCTGCGGCCGCATGGCCTGACGATCTACGACCATCGCCTCCAGGTCGCGAGCCTCGATCACGCCCTGTGGTTCCATCGCCCCGCGAGGGCCGACGCCTGGCTCCTGTACGCCCAGGAGAGTCCCAACGCCTCCAGCGCGACCGGCCTCGTCACCGGCCTTCTTTACGCTGAGGATGGAACCCTGGTTGCGAGCGTCGCACAGGAAGGGCTGCTCAGGCGCCGCCACGAGGCCGCGCCGGCCTGACCTATTTTTAGGCGCCTAATTTTTGTCACTCCGCTCCAGGCTGGAGGCTGCGCCGAGCGGTTTCAGGCTGAATCCTGGAAAAAATGCGCAATTTTGAAGGCTTAGCCGCCTCCCTGGGGCATGGCATGGCCCTTGTAAGACGGTCGCCGGCGGGGCGTGCGAACGCCCCGACTTCACCGCAAAAGCGGCGCGGCATTGCACGAGGCGTTCCGCGCAAATTGGGGCGAGGCCTATGAAAATCGTCATGGCGATCATAAAGCCGTTCAAGCTCGAGGAGGTGCGCGACGCGCTCACCGCCATCGGCGTGCATGGCCTGACAGTTACCGAAGTCAAAGGATACGGCCGTCAGAAGGGCCATACAGAGATCTATCGCGGCGCGGAATACGCGGTCAGCTTCCTGCCGAAACTCAAGATCGAAGTCGCTGTCAACGCCGACATCGCCGACAAGGTTGTCGACGCGATCGTCGCGGCCGCTCGCACCGGCCAGATCGGCGACGGCAAGATCTTCGTCTACGACCTCAACTCGGCGGTGCGAATTCGCACGGGCGAGAAGGACAAAGACGCGCTCTGAGCTTGCGCGACCCCAATTCAGATCGGAGTTCCCGAACAATGAGACTTATGCGAATTTTCTCTAGCCTCGCCCCGGCGTTGGCGATAGCCGCCCTGGTCGGCTTCGCGGCGCCCGTAGCGTCTTACGCGCAGAACGCGCCTGCGACGACCGAAACGCCGGCTGCTGCGGCTCCTGCCGCCGCCCCCGCGGCCAAGCCCGCCCCGCCCGCGACGCCGGCCTGCGCCGGGGCGGTAGCTGCAATTCCTGAAACCGACAAATACGCGGCCGTTCCCGCCGTTCCCGCCATTCTGACGAACTGCACGCCGAGCGGTGGAGACACGGCGTGGATGCTCACCTCCGTCGCGCTCGTGCTCATGATGACCATCCCGGGCCTCGGCCTCTTCTACGGCGGCATGGTCCGCAAGAAGAACGTCGGCGACACGGTGATGACCAGCTTCGCCATCACCTGCCTGGTGACGGTCCTTTACGCTGTCGTCACCTACTCGCTGTCGTTCACCAGCGGCACGCCGTTCATCGGCGGCTTAAGCCGCGCGTTCCTGCAGGGCATCCTCAGCGACATCAACAATGGGGGCATCGGCAACCCGAACTCGCTCGCGCCGACAATCCCCGAGACCGTCTACATGTGCTTCCAGATGACCTTCGCGATCATCACGCCCGCGCTGATCGCCGGCGCATTTGCGGAGCGCATGAAGTTCTCGGCGATGCTGTGGTTCATGGGCCTGTGGGCGATCTTCGTCTACGCCCCGGTCGCCCATTGGCTCTGGGGGCCTGACGGCATCTTCAACTCGTCCAACGACCAGGCCTGGGTCAAGGTTCTCGACTTCGCCGGCGGCACGGTTGTGCACATCGACGCGGGCGTCGCGGGTCTCGTCGCCGCGATCATGGTCGGCAAGCGCCGCGACTCCGGCCCGGGCCACAACATGGTCCTGACCTTCATTGGCGCCGCGCTTCTGTGGGTCGGCTGGTTCGGCTTCAATGCGGGCTCCGCGGTCAGCGCGGGCGTGCAGGCCGGCATGGCGATGACCGTCACCCAGATCGCGACTGCCGTTGCGGCCCTGACCTGGATGGTCGTCGAATGGGCGCACAAGGGCAAGCCGACCGTCATCGGCATCGCCTCGGGCGCGGTCGCCGGACTTGTCGCCATCACCCCCGCCTCCGGTTTCGTCGGCCCGGTTGGCTCGATGGTGATCGGCGTCGCCTGCGGCGTCGGCTGCTACCTTGGCGCGACCGCCCTCAAGCACGCCTTCGGCTACGACGACGCGCTCGACTGCTTCGGCGTGCACGGGATCGGCGGCGCGATCGGCGCGCTCCTGACCGGCGTGTTCGCCATCCAGCAGTATGGCGGCACCGCCGGCCTCATCGAAGGCAACCCCGGACAGGTGATCAACCAGTGCATCGGCATCGTGACGGTCGTCGTCTACGACGCGGTCGTCAGCCTGATCATCCTCGCCATCCTCAAGGCGACGATCGGGCTGCGCGTCTCCGACGAAGTCGAGCGCGACGGCCTCGATTACGCCCTGCACGGCGAGGTCGTGCAGTAAGCAAAGCCCGGCGGCTCCGGCCGCCGGTTTCCTTTCCTCCCGCGGACCTTGGGCGCCTCTCGGGGCGCCCTTTTTTGCTCCGCGCCAGGCCGAGCTGCAACGCCTCGAACCCCCCGGCGCCGCAGCGGACCGTTATGGTTAGGCGCGCATTAACTCGACCTGCATAGGGTCCGACGCAGCGGCGCGCTTCGGCCTCGCCGCGCCGAGCGGGCGAGTGAGCGATGCGGACCACGACATTCTCGGTATTCGACTACCTGCCCGCGTCCGTGCGGGAGTTTCCGAAGCGCCGCGCGGCCGAGACGCTCGGCCTTCTCGCGCTAGCCGGCGTCGTGGGCCTCGGCGTCGCGCTCCTGACCTGGTCCGTCGAGGATCCGAGCCTCAACCATGCCACCAATGCGCGGGTCCACAATCTTCTTGGTGGTCCGGGGGCGGTCGCCGCCGACATCGTCATGCAGATGCTGGGCCTCGCCTGCATCGCCGCGCTCGCCCCGCCAGCGTTTTGGGGCTGGCGGCTCCTGACCGAGCGACGGCTTGACCATGCGCGGCGCAAGGCGGCGCTTTATGTCGTCGGAATCGCCGGCGCGGCGGCGCTCGCCTCGCTCTTACCCGCTCCGGGAAGCTGGCCACTGCCGACGGGCCTGGGAGGCGTCATCGGCGACGCCTTGCTCGCCCTTCCGCGCCGCCTGGCGTCCCGGTCGACCTGGGGCATGGCCGCGTTCGGCGCCGCATTCGCGGCGATCGCGATTCTCGGCCTCACCGGCGCCTCGGGAGTAGGCTTCTCCCGGCGGCCACCCGACGATGCCGGGTCGAAAGCCAAGCCGGCCGGTCGCGCCGCAGCGCATGCGGATGACGAAGACGGCGAAGATGAGCCGGGACTCGGGATCGTGTCGATCGGCGCGGTCATTCACGCCCTCCTGACCGCGAAGGCGGCGCTGCGTCGCCTTGTCCGCCGTTCGGCCAAGGCTTCGTCCGCCCGCCGACCGGCGAAGGCCGAGCCACCGGCCGCCGGCCCTCGTCCAGCTTGGTCCGGACTTCAGGCCGACGACGGCGGCCTGACGAACCCCGCCGCCGATGCGCCCCGCCCCAAGGCCGCGTCGACGGGCCCAACGTCGGGCGCCGGAGCCCTGACGCCGCCCGAGGCGCCGGGCCCCCGGGTGACCGCGCCGGCCGGCCCGCTGAAGCCAGGCGCGCGCGCGGCCACAGACGCGCAGCTCAAATTCGCCTTCTCCCCGCGCGGCGAATGGACGATGCCGCCGCTTGCCGTCCTCGCCGAGCCGAAGAAATCGGCGGGGAAGATCTCCACTGATGCGCTCGAGCAGAACGCCCGGATGCTCGAAGGCGTCCTCGACGATTTCGGGGTCAAGGGCGAGATCATGAACGTCCGTCCCGGCCCGGTCGTGACGCTCTACGAGCTCGAGCCCGCGCCCGGGGTGAAGTCCTCGCGGGTCATCGGCCTCGCCGACGACATCGCCCGCTCGATGTCGGCGATCTCGGCGCGCGTGGCGGTCGTGCAGGGCCGCAACGCCATCGGCATCGAGCTGCCGAACCAGCGCCGCGAAATGGTCTACCTGCGCGAGCTCCTGGCCAGCGAGGACTTCGAGAAGTCGAAGCATCGTCTGGCGATCGCGCTTGGCAAGACCATCGGCGGCGAGCCGGTGATCGTCGACCTCGCCCGCATGCCTCATCTCCTCGTCGCCGGCACCACCGGCTCGGGCAAGTCGGTCGCGATCAACACCATGATCCTGTCGCTCGTCTATCGGCTGAAACCCGAGCAGTGCCGCCTGATCATGGTCGACCCCAAGATGCTCGAGCTTTCGGCCTATGACGGCATCCCGCACCTGCTGACCCCTGTTGTCACCGACCCGAAGAAAGCGGTCGTCGCGCTCAAATGGGCGGTGCGCGAGATGGAGGACCGCTACAAGAAGATGTCGAAGGTCGGGGTGCGCAACATCGACGGCTTCAACGCCCGGGTCGCCGAGGCGCGCGCCAAGGGCGAGACGCTCACCCGCACCGTGCAGACCGGTTTCGACCGCGAGACCGGCGAGGCGATCTACGAACACGAGGAGCTGTCGCTCGAGGAGCTGCCTTACATCGTGCTCGTCGTCGACGAGATGGCCGATTTGATGATGGTGGCCGGCAAGGACATCGAGGGCGCGATCCAGCGCCTCGCCCAGATGGCGCGCGCCGCCGGCATCCACCTGATCATGGCGACCCAACGCCCTTCGGTCGACGTCGTCACCGGCACGATCAAGGCGAATTTCCCGACCCGCATCTCGTTCCAGGTGACGAGCAAGATCGACAGCCGCACCATCCTCGGCGAGCAGGGCGGCGAGCAGCTCCTCGGCCAGGGCGACATGCTCTACATGGCCGGCGGCGGGCGCATCTCGCGCGTCCATGGGCCCTTCGTCTCGGACCCGGAGGTCGAGAAGGTGGTCGCCCATCTCAAGAAGCAGGGCGCGCCGGAATACCTGCACACCATCACCGAGGAGGACGAGGCCGAAGGCGACGACGGCCCGCCGCCTCCCTCCGGCTCGATGGATGAGGAAGAAGCCGGCGACTATTACGACCGGGCGGTCAACATCGTGCTGCGCGACCGCAAGGTGTCGACGAGCTACATCCAGCGCCGTCTGTCGGTCGGCTACAACAAGGCGGCCTCGCTGGTCGAGCGGATGGAGAAGGAGGGGGTGGTCAGCGCGCCAAACCACGCCGGCAAGCGCGAAATCCTGGTTGGCAATGGGGTCGACCGCGGCGCGTTCGAGGACCTGGCGGAGGACTGAGCGGCGGCGGGTCCGCGCCAGGTCGCGGCCGCCCCTTTTTTCCACCGACTCCATGATTTCAAGGCTTTAGGCTCAAGATCCTGATTCGCCGGCGGCGCGAACGCCTCGTTTGCCACAATTCCGCCATATTGTGGCGGAGCTTTAGCTTCGGCGCTCGAGCAATTTCAAAGGCTTAGCCGGATGCCGGGCCCGAGGCCTCGTCAGGAGCGCTCCGAAAGCGTACCGAAATCGGCGCCCAAGGCCGAGCCCCAGAACGGCGCCAATCGAGACCGCGGGCCGGCGCCCGCCATCGCCGTCTTGAATTCGGCGCCGCAACAGGTCCGGGGCGCGCCCGTCGGCGCGTTGGCCCGGCATGGCGGTCCTCAAGCGTTCTCGGCCTGAATGGCGCGGATCACGGCGTCGGTCACCTTTCGCGTATTGGCGGTTCCGCCGAGATCGGGCGTGTGCAGGTCGGGATCGGCGGTGACGCGCTCGATCGCTGTCATCAGGCGCTCGGCGGCGGCCGCCTCGCCAAGGTGATCCAGCATCATCACGGCCGACCAGAACGCGCCGACCGGGTTGGCGACGCCCTTGCCCACGATGTCGAAAGCCGACCCGTGGATGGGCTCGAACATCGAGGGAAACTTGCGCTCGGGGTTGAGGTTGGCGGTCGGCGCGATGCCGAGCGATCCGGCGAGCGCGGCTGCGAGATCGGACAGAATGTCGGCGTGCAGGTTCGTGGCGACGATGGTGTCGAGCGTTTGCGGTTTCAGCGTCATGCGCATCGTCATCGCGTCGACCAGCATCTTGTCCCACGTCGCGGCAGGGAACTCCTGCGCGACTTCCGCCGCGATCTCGTCCCACATCACCATGGCGTGACGCTGCGCGTTCGACTTGGTGACCACCGTCAGCAGCTTTCGCGGACGGTTTTGCGCCAACCTGAAGGCGAACCGCATGATCCGCGTGACGCCGACACGGGTCATGATCGAGACGTCGGTCGCAACCTCTTCCGGGAGTCCCTGATGCACGCGTCCTCCGACGCCGGAATATTCGCCCTCGGAATTCTCCCGGACGATCACCCAGTCGAGTTCCGGGCCGGCGACATGACGCAGCGGTGAGGTAATCCCCGGCAGGATGCGCATCGGCCGCACATTGGCGTACTGGTCGAAGGGCTGGCAAATGGCGAGGCGCAGGCCCCACAGCGTGATGTGATCGGGAATGTCGGGATGGCCGGCGGAGCCGAACAGGATCGCATCGTGATGGCGGATCTTATCGCAGCCGTTCTCCGGCATCATGCGCCTGTGTGTCTTGTAATACTCGCCGCCCCAGTCGAAACGATCGAAACGGAGGGCGAATGTCCCTTTGCGCCCAGCCAGCGCCGTCAAGACTTCGACACCGGCGTCGACGACTTCCGGGCCGATGCCGTCGCCGGGAATGACTGCGATTGTGTATCTGGTCATGGCGACTTTCTCCTGCTGGGGCGTTGCCGAACTCGAACGAAGCGTCCGTCATCGGCAGCCCGTCTTCCTTGATCTCGTGTAAGTGCTATGAAAATCGAATGGCTGGCCGCGGCATTATGCATCGTGCGCATACCGCCGACATCCGTCCAACGACCATTTTCATCCATAATTGCGCGCCGCAGGCGCTGGATGGCTCCCAAGCCGGGCGATCAGCGCTCGGAAATAGGACATCCCACTCCGTCATCGCGAGGAGCCCGAAGGGCGACGTGGCGATCCAGAAGAACGTCGGGCGCCCTACGTTCCCCTGGATCGCCACGCTGCGCTCGCGATGACGGCGTGTGGTCTTCTGGCGCCGTGTCCCGGCTAGGCAATTACGATCTCGTCGATAGCGATCACCTCACACCCTCGGCGCCCATCGAGACAGCGCGTCGGGCTGACGCCGCCCTCGCTTTGCGTACGCAATCAGGTACAATCACCGCATGCGTATCTCCTCCACCTCTGAATTTGGGCGCAAACTCGCGGACGACATCGACCGCGTGAACGAGGACCATGAGCCGCTCGTCATCACGCGCGACCGTGGCAAGCCCATGGCTGTGCTGATGTCGCTTGAGGACTTTGCCTCCTATGAGGAGACGCGGCGCCTGCTCCGCAGCGCCAACAACGCCGAGCGTCTCATGGAGGCGATCGCGGAGCTTGAGAGCGGCGGCGGAACGGAGCGGACAATCCCCGAGTGAAGCTCGTCTTCAGCGAGCGCGCCTGGGAGGATTATCTCAATAGGCAGGCGAATGATCCGAGGTTACTTGCGCGCCTGAACGGACTCAACAAGGAATGCGCGCGCACGCCGTTCTCCGGGACCGGAAAGCCGGAGCCGCTTCGCGGGCCCCTGCCCGGCTGGTGGTCGCGGCGACTGACGCGGGAGCATCGTCTTGTCTATAAGCCATCGGATGATGGGCTCCTGATCGCGCAGTGCCGGTATCACTATTGAGTTGCGAGAGACGTTTTCGCGAGGCCCGACTGAGATGAAGCCGATCCTTCGCGCCCGCCTCGCCTCTTCCGACGCGCGCGGGTTCATGCTCGATTGCGGCGATGGCGCCGCGATGCGGATCGTCGCGCTGGCCGACGACCTCGTCCGGCTCACGGTCCTGCTCGACGGCGAGGTCCGGCAGAAGCGCACGTGGGCCGTGCCCGCGTATGGCGAGGCCGACACGGACTGGGCGGGGCGCGCCCGGCTCGACGATTCTTCGTGGCCGCGCGTCGCAACCGAAATCGCGGGGTCGCCAACGCACATTACGCTGGCGACGCGAGCGCTGCGCCTCGCCGTGACGCTCGACGGCTTTCGCATGGACTGGGCGCTGCCCGACGGAACGATCTTCGCGCGCGATCGCGAGACGCAGCCATATTTTCTCGGCCAGACGACGCATGCCTTCAAACACGCGATGGCGCGCGCGCCCGGCGATCGCCACTATGGCCTCGGCGACAAGACCGGCCCGCTGGACCTGACCGGGCGGCGGCTCAGATGCGCGATGCGCGATGCGCTCGGCTTCGACCCCGAGCGCGGTGACCCGCTCTACAAGAACTGGCCGTTCCTGATCGTTCGCGACGCAGCGAGCGGCGTCTCGCATGGGCTCTTCTACGACAACGGCGCCGAGGGTTTGTTCGATCTCGGCTGCGAGCATGACAATTACTTCGGCCGCTATCGCGCTTACGAGGCCGAGGACGGCGATCTCGATCTCTATCTGATCCTTGGGCCCCGCCTCGCGGACGTCACCGCCAAATTCGTCGCGTTGACCGGCCGGACGGCGCTGCCGCCGCGCTGGTCGCTCGGCTTCGCGCAGACCGCAATGGCGCTGGCCGACGCGCCCGACGCTGAGAAGAAGATCCAGGGCGTGATCGACGCCGCGAAGGCGCATGACGTTCCGATCTCCGCGTTTCACTTCGGCTCGGGCTACACGTCGATCGGCAAGAAGCGTTACGTCTTCACTTGGAACCGCGACAAATTCCCCGACCCGAAGGCGCTGACGCGCGCGTTCGCCGATGCGGGCATGAAAGTGGTCGCCAACGTCAAGCCGTGTCTGCTCGACCGCCATCCGCTCTATGGCGAGGTCGCCGCGGCCGGCGGCTTCATCGCCGGCAGCGACGATCACGCTCCTCTCAAATCGCAGTTCTGGGACGGCGAGGGCGCGCATGTTGATTTCACCCATCCCGCCGGCGTCGCGTGGTGGAAAGAGGGCCTGACCCGCCAGGTGCTCGACTACGGAGTCGACGCGGGCTGGAACGATAACAACGAATACGGGCTCTGGGACGACGACGCGATCTCAGCCGGCTTCGGCGAGCCGACGCCGCTCGCGCTCATGCGTCCTGTGCAGGCGCTGCTGATGACGCGCGCGACGCGCGAGGCCCAACTCGCCGCCAGGCCGAGCATTCGCCCCTTCACCGTCAGCCGCGCCGGCGGCCCCGGTTTGCAGCGCTACGCCCAGACCTGGAGCGGCGACAACACGACGAGCTGGGACTCGCTCAAATGGAATTTCCGCACCGGCCTCGGCATGTCGCTCTCCGGCCTATTCAACATCGGCCATGACGTCGGCGGCTTCGCAGGGCCGCCGCCGGACCCCGAACTCCTGATCCGCTGGACGCAGGCGGGGCTGTTGCATCCGCGTTTTCTGATGAACAGCTGGAAGGACGACGGCGTCACGACCTCGCCCTGGCTGCACCCCAACGCGCTGCCGGCGATCCGTGAGGCGCTGAGGCTACGCTTGCGGCTCATGCCCTATCTCTACAGCGCGATGGTGTTGGCGCACGAGGCGCATGTCCCCGTGCTCAGGCCGACCTTCTTCGCCTTCGAGGATGATCCCGCCTCATTCGCCGACGCGGACGCGGCGATGTTCGGCCCGTGCCTGCTCGCCGCTCCGGCCTTGCGCGAAGGCGCGCGCAAGGTCGAGGTCTATCTCCCGGCGGGCGTTGAAAGCTGGCGCGATGTCTGGACCGGCGAGGTGTACGAGGCCGGTCAGAGCGCGACGATCCCGGCGCCGCTCGAACGGCTGCCGCTGCTCGCGCCGGCCGGAGCGATCGTCGCCGCCACCAACAGCGGCGACGATTATTCACGACTTCACGACGAGCCCTCGCGGGCTTTGTGGATATTTCCCGGCGCAGACGATGGCGATTCGAGCGCCACCCTGTTTGAAGACGACGGACTTTCCCTCGCCGGCGCCTCGACACGCGTGACGATCGCGCTGGGCTGGACCGCAACCCGGATACGCATTGGCGTCGAAGCGGACGGGACCTACCCCCTGCCTTATTCCGAGATGCGCGTGATCCTGCCCGAGGACGAGACGCGGACGGTGGAAGTGTCCGGGACGACCGGGATCGGACTGACCTTCTGAGGGGCTGGCGTCGCGGCCGGACTCGGCGGCGCCGTCCGAAACGAAACCAAAGGCTCTTCAGCATATTTCCGCCCTACGGGCGCCAGCGGCGGACGGGGGCTCGACGTCCGCGAGTCCCTGCTGGTTGCGACCGCGAACGTCGCAAATGGGCGGGTAAGCGGGCTTTGCCTAGCGCGTAAGGGCGCGGTCTCCGCCCTGCGCGGAAGGTCTGCGCCGCGCGCTCGTCGCCATCGCTAACCGCAAAGCTTGTCGAAATGACGCGGGAGCATTGAATTCGCTACGTCGTCGTTTCGAGCCGAGCGGCGGTGTCGCCGTCGATGATCAGCCCCCGAACGAGTCCGCTCCGCAACAGCGCCGCGATGGCGCCGACCTTCTCCAATCCCGCCGCCAAGAGAACGACGTTCCGGCCGCGAAGGTTCTCGGCGCCGACGCTCAGGCTGAGGTCGCCGAGCGGATGTCTGACGATCTGACCATGGGCGTCGAAGAAGGCGCCGAGCGTATCGCACACCGCTCCGTGTTCGCGAAGGCTGCGCATCTCTTCGGCGGTGATGATCTGCTGCTGTCGAAGCACCGAGGTCTCGGCGAGCTCGCCAACGCTGATCAGATAAAGATCGGCCGACCACGCGAGTTCCATCGCCTCGCGCACCATGCGCTGCGACATCACCACGTCCCGGTCTTCAACGCTGTTGGCGATGAACGGGACGGGCAGGAAATGCACCTCGCCGCCCGTGCGCAGCGCGAAGGCTTGCACCACCTCGAACGGGTTTGCGATGGCGTTGCGCGTGAGCGACCCGATCAACGACACGAATTTGAGCGCCGGATTGCGCGCCATCGACAGGTGGACCGCAACCTGTTCGATCGTGCGGCCCCAACTGACGCCGATGGTCTGGGCGCGCGCTTCGAGCTTGCCGCGCAGAAAGCTCGCGCCAATCATCCCGACAGATCGGCGGGCCGCCGCGCTGTGGATGGCGGCGAACTGCGAGTCTGGGTCCGGAGGCGCAATGCCGGTCTGAGGCGTCGCCAGGCAGAAATCGAGCCTGAAGGCGCGCGCGATCTCTTGCTCCCGCTCGAAATCGCGGACGAGACTGTGGTCGATCGTGACCGTGATCAGGCCGCGATCGCGACCCTCGGCGAGCAGACGGTTGACCCGCGAGCGATGGAGCCCAAGCCGCGTCGCGGCCTCCCCCTGGTTCAGGCCAAAGACGTAATACAGCCAGGCGACTCGCCCAATCAGCTCATCGTCGGGCAAATGTCTAAGATTCAAGTCCATTTCGCGACTCGTTTCAGCCAAAGGGGGCATTCCCCACAGCCATATTGATTCTCCCGCGCCCTTGTGAAATGCTATCACAAATATCGCTGATGACGACAAAAGTGCAAATTGGTCGCGGACGGCGGTAGATATGCAAGGCCTGAGAGGCCGGGGACGAAGCGATGGATCTCGTCATCGGGATCGACGGGGGAACCGAGAGCCTGAGGGCTCGGGTCTACGATCTGAAAGGCGTTTGCCTCGGAACGGCGGCAGAGCCCTACGAAACCAAGTTCTCGTCCGGCGCGCGCGCCGAGCAAGAGCCGGAAGACTGGTGGCGGGGCGCCGGCGGAGCCGTGCGGGGAGCGATTTCCGACGCCAAGGCCGATCCCAAGCGTATCCGCGCGCTGACCGTGGACACGACCTGCTGCTCAGTCGTAGCGCTCGACGAAAATGGCCGCGCGTTGCGGCCGGCGATCATCTGGATGGACGTGCGCGCGGAAGCGGAAGCTGCAGCCGTGCTGGCGACGGGCGACCCCGCCCTGCGCGTCAACTGCAACGGCGCGGGCCCGGTCTCGGCCGAATGGATGATCCCGAAGGCCCTATGGATCGCCCGCAACGAGCCCGACGTCTTTACGCGCGCCGCGACCGTCTGCGAGTATCAGGACTTCATGAACCTCCGGCTGACCGGACGCCGGTGCGCCAGCCTCAACAACGTCTCGATCCGCTGGCACTACTCCAAGATTTGGGGAGGACCGGCGCGCTCGCTGGTCGAGAAGCTCGGCCTCTCGTCCTTGCTCGAGAAGTGGCCATCCGACGTCTTGGCGCCCGGCGAGGCTATCGGTCCGCTGACCCGCCAAGCCGCCGATCACTTGGGACTGTCGACCGACGTTCTCGTCGTGCAGGGCGGCGCCGACGCGCTGATCGGAATGATCGGCCTCGGGGTTCACCGGCCCGGACAGCTTGCGCTGATCACCGGCTCATCACACCTGATGTTCGGGGTCGCGAGCGCTCCGGTCTCCGTTGCGGGCTTGTGGGGCACTTACGACAGCGCCGTCTATCCCGACCTGCACATCATCGAGGGCGGCCAGACGTCGACGGGGTCGATCATCAACTGGCTCCGGCGCGTCAGCGGCGGCGGCATCGACCTCAAGACCCTCAATGTCGAGGCGGAGAAGCTCGCGCCCGGCTGTGACGGCCTCCTTTGTCTTGATCATTTCCAGGGCAACCGAACGCCCTACGTCGATGCGTTGTCGCGCGGCGCGTTCGTCGGTCTGACGCTCGCGCACGGCCTGCCTCATCTCTTCCGCGCCGCGATCGAGGGAATATGCTTCGGCTCGCGCGCGATCTTCGACACGATGCGCACGGCTGGCTTTACCGCGACCGAAATCACGGTCGGCGGCGGCGCCACCGCGTCGAATTTGTGGCTGCAGATCCACGCTGACACCTCCGGCCTGCCGGTCACCGTTCCCGAAAGCTCGGAGGCCCCGTCGCTTGGCTGCGCGGTGCTGGCCGGAGTCGGGGCCGGGCTTTTCTCGTCGATCGACGAAGGTATCGCGGCGATGGTTCGCCCCGGACGGACCGTCGAACCCCGCGCGAAGGAGAGCGCCGTCTATGACGATCTCTATCGTCGCTACGCGATGCTCTATCCGGCCTTGAAGCCGATCACCCGCCATGAGACGGCCAATTGAAGAGGGGCGCGTCGCTCGCGCAGCCGGCAATGATCTCCAACACGCCGTTGATTGATCTCTATCGCCTCATGCGGCGCATTCGAACGTTCGAAGAGCATGTCGGTGAACTCTACGTGCGCGGGCTCTCGGCCGGCTCGATGCTGCATCTCTCGATCGGCGAGGAAGCCGCCGCCGCCGGCGTTTGCGCGGCGATGAAGCCGCAGGACACCTTCACCACCCATCATCGCGGCCATGGCGTGTTCCTTGCTCGCGGCGCCGATCCCAAACGCATGATGGCGGAGATCGGCGGACGGGAGGTCGGCTACTGCAGCGGCAAGGACGGCTCGATGCACATCGCCGACCGCGCGCTCGGGCATCTCGGCGCGAACGCCATCGTCGGAGGCGGCATCCCGCACGTCGTCGGCGCCGGGCTCGCAGCCAAGCGGCTGAAGAAAGATTTCGATCTCCGTCGCGTTTTTTGGCGACGGCGCGATGCAGCAGGGAATTCTCTATGAAAGCATGAATATGGCGGCGCTGTGGGAGCTTCCCGTGCTGTTCGTCTGCGTTAACAATCAATACGGCATGGGGACGCGCATCGATCACGCGACGCGTTCGATCGACTTCGACCTTCGCGCCAAGGCGCTCGGCCTCGCCGCCGACATGGCGGACGGCGAGGACGTTGAAGAGGTCATGGCCAAGGCGCAGGCGCTCGCCGACGGCGCACGTCAGGACAAGCCCGGCTTCCTCTCCGTATCGTGCTACCGCTTCTACGGGCACGGCCGGATGGACAAGAGCCCGTATCGCAGCGCCGCAGAGGAAGAGGCGGGACGCAAGCGGGATCCGGTGGCGCGGGCCCGCTCGGAACTGGTCCGGCGAGCGCTCGCCGCCACTGCCGAACTCGACGAGATGGACGCCGCCATCGGCCGCGAGATGAGCGCGACGATCGAATTCGCCGCGAGCTCACCGCAGCCCCCGCTCTCCTCGATGTTCCGCGACGTGTTCGCGCCGGGGGAGCCGGAGCCGGAGTCGGTGCGGACGCGCCTGCGGCGCGTGCTGGCGGTCGGCTGAGAGGCGAAAATGGTCGAGACCACGTATCGCGATGCGTTGCGCGAGGCGCTGCACGACGCGATGGAAGCCGACGAAACGATCTTTGTCATGGGCGAGGAAGTCGGCGCATACGGCGGCGCATACGGCGTCACCAAGGATCTGATCAAGACGTTTGGCAGCGACCGTCTGCTCGACACGCCGATCAGCGAGGCCGGCATCGTCGGCGTGGCCGTCGGAGCCGCTATGGGAGGCCTACGGCCGGTCGTCGAGCTGATGTACGTCGACTTTCTCGGCCTCACGATGGATCAGCTCGGAAATCAGGCGGCGAAGATCCGCTACATGTTCGGCGGCCAGATCGGCGTGCCAATGGTGCTGCACACGCAGGGGGGCACGGGACGAAGCGCCGGCGCGCAGCACTCGCAAAGTCTCGAAGCCTGGATCATGCACACCCCCGGGCTGCGCCTTGCGATGCCGGCGACGGTGGCGGACGCGTACCATCTCCTGCGGCACAGCCTGACGCTTCCCGACCCGGTCGTCTTCATCGAGCACAAGTCTTTGTACGCCCGGCAGGGCGTCGTCGACTTCGCGACGGCCGAAGCGCCTTGGGGACGCGCGCTCGTCCGGCGCGCCGGGCGCGACGTCACCCTCGTCACTTATTCGCGCATGGTGCACACGGCGCTCGAGGCGGCGGCGACGCTCGCTGAACGAGGCGTCGACGTCGAGGTGATCGATCTCAGGACGCTCAACCCTCTGGATTTCGCAACGGTCGGGGATTCGGTCGAGCGGACGGGCCGCGCCGCGGTTGTCAGCGAGAGCCCGATGACCTGCGGCGTCGCGGCGGAGCTGGCCGCGCGCATCAGCGAGGAATGTTTCGACTTTCTCGAGGAACCGGTGGCGCGAATCGCCGGAGAGGACATTCCGATCTCGGTGTCGACAGAGCTGGAGCGATGCAGCATTCCCACGACGGATCTGATTATTGAGACAATCGAGGCGATGGCGCCGTGACCTCCGTCTTCAAGTTGCCGCTGCTCGGCGAAACCATGGAGACGGGACGCGTTGCGCTGTGGCTGAAGCGGCCGGGCGACTCGTTCCGCCGCGGCGAGACGATCCTCGAGGTCGAGACGGATAAGACTGTCGTCGAGGTGCCGGCGCTGAACGACGGAATGCTTGTCGAGATCCTCGCCGAGCAGGGCGCGCAGTTAAGGGTAGGGGAACCGCTCTGCGTCATTCGGAGCGACGTCTCGTCGGAGGTCGCTGCGCCCATCGCGGCGGCGCCAGCCCCGCCTCGGCCAGCCCCGGCAGCGGCGGCGGCGCGGGCCGCGATTTTTCCGACCGGCGAAGCCGCCGCGCCGGCGCAAAGGCAGGCCAACGACCGCCGCCTTCGCGCGACGCCCCGTGCGCGGCGGCTTGCGCAACAGCGGGGCATCGACATCGCCGACGTCGTTGGCGCCGGCCGACGCGGGCGCGTCGAGGCTCGCGACGTCGTCGCTTACCGCGACAAGGCGCAGGGCGCCGCGATGGGGGGCTTGGCCAATGTCGCGCAGGTCCTAGCCGCCGACGTTGCGAAGTTCGGCGCGGTCGAACTCCATTCGCTGTCGCCGATCCAGCGCATCTCCGGTCAGCGCCTGCACAGCGCCTGGGTCAGCATCCCCCACGTGACGCACTTCGACGACGCCGACGTCACCGACCTCGAAGCGTTCCGCAAGACCCTCGATGAGGAGGCCAAGGCCGAGAAGCGCTTCCCCTATCGCGTGTCGCTGCTGCCGTTCCTGATGAAGGCCGCAGTCGTCGTGCTGAAGGCGTTTCCCGCCGTCAATTCTGTGCTGTCGCCCAATGGCGACGGCCTCATCCATCGCCTCTATTGGCACATTGGTCTCGCGGTCGATACGCTGGAAGGGCTGGTCGTCGCGGTCGTCCGGGACGTCGATCGCAAGGGCGTGACGGAACTCGCGCGCGAGATGGCGGCGCTGTCGGGCAAGGCGCGCGATGGGCGGTTGTCGCCTTCCGAGTTGCAGGGCTCGACTTTCACAATCTCGTCGCTCGGCGGGATCGGGGGGACGGGGTTCACTCCGATCATCAATGCGCCGGAAGTGGCGATCCTCGGCGTCGCGCGGACGCGCATGTGGCCGATGTGGGACGGCAAGGCCTTCCAGCCGCGGCTGATGCTGCCGCTCAGTCTTTCGTACGATCACCGCGCAATCGACGGGGCCGTCGCGGCGAGGTTCATGCGTCGCCTCTGCGTCGCCATCGAGGACGTGCGACGCCTGTTGCTTTAGCGGCGGGTCTGATTCCGCAGTTCGGGCCGAGGCGCACATCTGATGGAGTGTATCAACGCTTGCAGGCTGAAAAATCTGGAGGCGAGGCGACCGGGCCTGCGGGGCCGAGCGCGAGACAGAGTTGAACCCAGAACGGCGACTTATGGGCGAGACCGCGGCCCGGCGCGTCGCACTTGACGCTCGTGACGCTGCAGAGCACCCTGATTGTCGGCAGAGCCAGCTGGTGGGCCGGCGTGGCCGGGATTTGACGTACATCAATGCCGCCGACAAAACGGCGGGCGACTAACATGCTAGCGTCGGGCGAAGGAATTGTTCGCCGCGCGGAGCGAGGGAGGAAGATATGCGGAAATTGTTGGCGACGACCGCCGCTGTGACTGTTCTTTTGAGTGTGGCCGCCGCAGGCGTAGCCGTGGCCGACAAAGTGTACAACATCCCCACGATCGTCAAGATCGCCGGAATTCAGTGGTTCAACCGCATGGATACCGGCGTGAAGAAATTCGCAACCGATACCGGGAACAACAGCTACGAAGTTGGGCCGGCCAAGGCGGACGCGCAGCTTCAGGTCCAGCTGGTCGAAGACATGATCGCCAAGAAGGCCGATGCGATCACGGTCGTGCCCTTCTCGCCGGAAGCGCTGGAGCCGGTGCTCGAAAAGGCCCGCGCCGCCGGTATCAAGGTCGTCACGCACGAGGCTTCGAACATCAAGAACGCCGACTGGGATCTGGAGGCCTTCCAGAATGTCGACTACGGCAAGCACCAGATGGACCTGCTGGGCGAGTGCATGCACGGCGAGGGGCAATACGCCGTGTTCGTCGGCAGCCTGACCTCGAAAACGCATAACGAATGGGTCGACGGCGCCATCGCCGAGCAGAAGGAAAAATACCCGAAGATGGAGCTGGTCGGCGACCGCAACGAGACTTACGACGACCAGCAGAAGGCCTATGCCAAGACTCAGGAGTTGCTGCGTAAATACCCGAACCTCAAGGGTTTCAAAGGGAGCGCGTCGACCGACGTCGCCGGCATCGGCCTCGCCATCGAGGAGCGCAATCTTCAGGACAAGACCTGCGTGGTCGGCACCAGCCTGCCGTCGATCGCAGGCCAATATCTGGAGAGCGGCGCAGTCAAGGCGATCAACTTTTGGGATCCCGCGGACGCCGGTTACCTGATGCAGAAGGTCGCCGTGATGCTGCTCAAGGGCGAGCCGATCACCGACGGCATGGATCTCGGCATTGACGGCTACCACCACGTCAAGCTGGACGGGAAGGTGATCTACGGTCAGGCTTGGGTCGACGTCACCAAGGACAACGCCGCCAAGTATCCGTTCTGAGCAATATCCTGGGGGCGGCGCAGCAGTCTCAAGGCCGCTGCGCCGCCGTTGCGGGCGGGAGAAGCCATGTCGGCGCAGCAATTGCTCCGTGTGGAGGGCGTCAGCAAATCGTTCGCTGGCGTTCATGCGCTGCATGAGGTCAGTCTCGCCATTGAAGCGGGCGAGATTGTCTGTCTCGCTGGCGAGAATGGCAGCGGCAAGTCGAACTCTCGTCAAGATTTCTCGCCGGCGTGGTGGCGCCGGACGTAGGGATCATCGAAGTGGACGGGCGGACGCGGCCGGTCTGGCAGCCGATCGACGCGGTGCGCGCCGGCTTCGAGGTGATCTACCAGGATTTTTCCCTGTTCCCCAACCTGACGGTCGCTGAGAACATCGCCTTCAATGACCAGCTGTCGGAGGGCCGGCGACTGGTTTCCTGGCGGGCGGTCAGGCGGATCGCCGAGCAGGGGCTGCGCATGGTCGGCGCCGACGTGCCGCTGAACGCGCTGGTCGAGGAACTGAGCGTCGCCGACAAGCAGATCGTGGCGATCGCCCGCGCCCTCGTTCAGGGCGCCCGGCTGATCGCCATGGACGAGCCGACCACGGCGCTGACCGAACGCGAAGTCAAGTCGCTGTTCGATATCGTACGCCGCCTCAAGGCGGATGGCGTCGGCGTGATTTTCATCAGCCACAAGCTGTCCGAGATCTTCGCCATCTGCGAGCGCATCGTTGTCCTTCGCAACGGCGTCAAGGTTGCCGATGGGCCGGCTTCGAACTTCGACGTCGCCTCCCTGTCGCGGCGTATGCTCGGTCGGCGGCTCGATCAGCACGCGAGCGCGCGCGCCTACCAGCCAGGCGTCGAGCTTTTGCGGGTCGAGGAGTTCGGCCGCAAAGGGCGGTTTCATGACGTATCTTTCACGCTCCATGCCGGAGAGGTGCTTGGGGTCACCGGCCTTCTTGGCTCCGGCCGGACTGCCTTGGCCAAGGCGTTGTTCGGCCTCGCGCCAGCCGATCACGGTCGGATCTTCATTGGCGGACGCCCGGCGCGCGTCAGCTCGCCCCTCGACGCGATCCGGCTCGGCATCGGTTACGTTCCCGCCGACCGGCTTACCGAGGGACTGTTCTTGCCGCAGTCGATCGCGCGCAACCTTACGGTCAGCAGCCTCGATCGGATGACCGAGGCTGGAGGCATCCTTTCCCGCACGCGCATGCGCGGCCTAGTCGACGACTGGGTGCGGCGGCTGCATATCGTGACGCCGGACGCCCGTCTGCCGGTCAGCAGCCTGTCGGGAGGGAACCAGCAGCGGGTCATGCTGGCGCGCTGGCTGGCGCGGTCGCCCCGGATTCTGCTGCTGAACGGACCGACAGTTGGCGTCGATGTCGGATCGAAGGCCGACATCCACGCCATCATCGCAAAGCTCGCGGCGGATGGCATGGGCGTGATCGTAATCTCCGACGACATCCCCGAACTGCTCGCCGCGTGCGATCGCATTCTTGTCATGCAGTCGGGCCGCGTGACGGAAGACATCCCACGCGCGGCCGCGGAAGAGAACGCCCTGGCGGCGCGGCTCACAGCCTGAGTTCGACGATATGCGCCGTCTCCTCGCACGCAACGAAACGCTGGTCGGCCTGGTGCTGGCCGCGGTCTGTCTCGGCGTCGCCTGGGCCGAGCCGAGCTTCCTCTCGCTGTCCACCCTGTTCGATCTGTTGCGAAACGGCATCGTCACAGCGCTGTTCGCCGTGGGCGTCCTTTTGGTTCTCGCCTCCGGCGGCATCGACGTATCGTTCACCGCGATTGCCGCCTTCGCGATGTACGCCGGCGCCAAGGCGATGGTGGCGTTCGGCATGGGCGATTCGATCCTCATCGCCTTCGTGGTCGCCGGGGCGATCGGTCTCGCGCTGGGCCTGATCAATGGGTTCTTCATCGCCACCTTGAAGCTGCCGACGCTGATCGTCACCCTCGGAACTCTCAATGTGTTCCGCGGTTTCCTGCTCACATTCGTCGGAACGCAGCTGATCACGGCGGTGCCGATGGGCATGCGGACGTTCTCTCGCACCATGCTCGTCCGGCTCACGGACCCCGACGGGACGGTCGTCTCCCTGCCGATCGCGTTTCTGCTGGTGGTGGCGGTTGCGGCGGTGACGTCGCTCATCCTCAATCGCACGATGCTCGGGCGGAGCATCTATGCGCTCGGCGGGGCGCCGGAGTTGGCGCTTCGCGTCGGCGTCAATGTCGTGCGCGTGCAGTATTTCGTCTACGCCTATGTCGGGGTGCTCTCCGGCGTCGCCGGCATCGTCCATGCGTCGCTGGCGCGGGTAGCGAACCCCTTCGACCTTGTCGGCCTCGAATTGTCGGTGATCGCTGCGGTCGTTCTCGGAGGCGCGCGGTTGAGCGGCGGACATGGCACGATCACGGGCACTCTCCTCGGCGTCGCCCTGATCGTCGTGATCAACAACAGCCTGATCGTGCTCGGAATCCCAACCACTTGGCAGTATGTTGTTACGGGGTGCCTGATCCTGTTCGGCACAGGCGCGCCCGCGTTGCGCGCCCGTATTGCTTCGATGCAAGCGGACTAGGGGCGCGATCATGACCGGGCACGCCGCAACCGTCCGCGCCTCCGCCGCCAGTTGGCCACGCCGCTTGCTCGACACCAATCTCGGGCGCCTCGCGCTGATCACCATTCTCGTCTTTGTCGGGATGAGCGCCGCGGAGCCGACCCTTTTCTTCACACAGGCGAATTTTTCGTCGATGGCGTTCCAGTTCCCGGAATTCGCCATTCTCGGACTCGCGGTGATGGTGTCGATGCTCACAGGCGGCATCGATCTCTCGGTGATTGGCCTTGCCAACCTGTCAGCCATGCTCGCGGTGCTGGTCATGCGCAGCTTCGCAACGGATCCGCACGCTGCGCATGTGGCGCCGGCGATCGCGCTCGGCGTGGCGGCGTTGCTCAGCGTCGGCGCGGTCGGCGGACTGCTCAACGGATTCGCGATTGCGGCAGTCGGCATCCCGCCGATCCTGGCGACGCTCGGGACCGGCCTGATCTTCACCGGGATCGCGGTGGTCTTAAGCGGCGGCGCCGCCGTGCTCGGCCTTCCCGACGCCATCAGTGTGCTCGGCAACGGCGCCGTCGTGGGCGTTCCGGCGCCGGTGCTCCTGTTTGCCGCGCTGGCGGCCGCAGTCGCCTTCGGGCTCAACTGGACGGGATTCGGGCTGCGCGTCTACCTGCTTGGCACGAATCCTCTGGCCGCGCGCTTCGCTGGCATCGACAATTTCCGCGTGACGCTCGGCGCGTATCTGATCAGCGGTTTGCTGTCGGCGCTTGCCGGGCTGGTCATCGCCGTGCGCGCCAATTCCGCAAAAGCGGATTACGGCTCGTCCTACCTGCTGCTGTCGATTCTGATCGCCGTGCTCGGCGGCGTCGACCCCTACGGCGGTTTCGGCAAGGTGAGCGGCCTTGTGCTCGCGGTCTTGTCCCTGCAATTCCTGTCGAGCGGCCTGAACCTTCTACAGGTCAGCAACTTCGCCGTCGACATGACGTGGGGCGCGTTGTTGTTGCTGGTGATGGTCGTCAATACCGGGGGCTGGAAGCGTCTGTTCGCGGCGCGCTCCCGAAGACAAGGCTAGAGGAGGAACCCATGAAGAAGCTGATCAACCGACCCGAGAACTTCGTCGCTGAGATGCTGGACGGGCTGGTCAAGGCCCATCCGGATCAGCTCGCGTATGCCGGCGAGCCGGCGGCGATCGTGCGCGCCGATGCGCCGGTGCAAGGCAAAGTGGCGCTCGCAACGGGCGGCGGCTCCGGTCACCTGCCGGTGTTCCTCGGCTATGTCGGTCGCGGCCTTCTCGACGGCTGCGCCGTCGGCGACGTGTTCAATTCGCCGAGCAGCGAAACCATGCTCGACGTGACCCGACGAATTCATGGCGGCAAAGGCGTCGTCTATATCTACGGCAACTACGGCGGCGACGTCATGAACTTCGACATGGCCTCCGAGATGGCCGCGATGGAGGATATCGAGGTGCGTACCGTCCTGGTGCGCGACGACGTCGCCTCCGCGCCCCCAGCCGAGGCGGCCCGCAGGCGCGGGGTGGCCGGAATGGTCTTCGCCTTCAAGGTCGCCGGAGCGAGGGCAGATCTCGGCGGCAGCCTCGATGAGGTCGCCGGCGCCGCCGAGCATGCGCTCGCCAATCTGCGCACCATGGGCGTGGCGCTCTCGCCCTGCACGGTGCCGCGAGTCGGCCAGCCGACCTTCACCATCGGCGAAGGCGAGATGGAGATCGGCATGGGCATCCACGGCGAACCGGGCGCGAAACGCGAAGCTCTGGCCACCGCCGACGAGGTGGCAGGCCGAATGGCCGAGGCCATTCTCGCCGATCTCGGCGCGGCGGGAGGCGACCGTGTGGCGGTCATGGTCAACGGGCTCGGCGCAACCCCGGCCGAGGAACTCTACATCCTCTACCGAAAGGTGCATGATCTGCTGGCGGGACGTCGCATCGGCGTGCACCGCGCCTACGTTGGCGAATACGCGACCTCGATGGAAATGGCCGGGGCGTCGCTAACGATCTTCCGGCTCGACGACGAGCTTGCGCGCCTCCTCGACGCACCGGCCCGCTCGCCCTTCTTCTGTCAGGTGTGAGACTGTCATGGATCGTGATTTCAGGGCCGCCGACGTCGCGGCGGCGGCGCGCCGTGTGGCCGCGGCGCTCAAAGCCGACCAGGCCATGCTGACGGAGCTCGATCAGGCGGTCGGCGACGGCGACCTTGGCGTGACCGCCATCAAGGGTGCGGAAGCGCTCGAGATCGCTGCGGACCAGATCGGCGCCGATCTCGGCAAGTTCCTCGCGCAGACCGGCATGGCGCTGAACCGCGCCGCGCCCTCGACGATGGGGACACTGATGGCGACAGCGCTGATGCAGGCGGGCAAAAGAGTCCTCGGCAAGGAGTTGTTCACCGCGGCCGATTTGCCTCAGCTCCTCAGCGCGGCGACAGAGGGAATCAGAACGCGCGGCAAAGCGAATGTGGGCGATAAGACGCTGCTCGACGCTTTGCAGCCGGCCGCCGAGGCCTTTGCGGCGGCGCTTTCAGAGGGAAAGTCTCTGCCCGACGCCGCCGAGGCGATGCTTGCCGCCGCTCGCGACGGACGCGACCGCGTCACGCCGCTGCGCAACCGGATCGGCCGTGCGAGCTGGCTCGGCGAACGCACGGAAGGCAAGGTCGATCCCGGCTGCGAATTCGCGGTGATCGTCCTGACGGCGTTGGCGAGCGCCTGATTCGTCCGCATCTTCGGCGGTTTTCATATGTCCACAGGGCCAATTCGAAAGGGAAGACAATGAGCGAAGTCGCCTTCATCGGCCTCGGCACGATGGGTCGAGGCATGGCGCGTAACCTTGTGCGTGGGGGTCATGCCGTCGCCGCCTGGAATCGGACTCAACGCGCCCTGCCGGAAGACCTCGGCGCCGTCGTGCAGGCCGATTCCATCGCCGCCGCAATTCGTGGGAAACCCATCGTCTTCGTAAGCCTCACCGGACCGGACGCCCAGCGCGCAGTGTTCGACGAGGCGCTGCTCGACCATCTGGGACCCGACGTCCTGGTGATCGATACCACGACGACGGATCCGGCCGTCTCGGTGCGGCTTGCCCAGGCGGTGGCGGCGCGGGGAAGCCGGTATCTCGACGCTCCGGTCTTCGGCAGCAAAGCGGAAGCCTGGGAGGGCCGGCTCGACTTCGTCTGCGGCGGCGATGTCGCGGCGTTCCAGGAAGCCGAGCCGCTGCTGCGCAACCTGGCGGCGACAGTGCATCACATCGGCCCAAGCGGCGCCGGGGCGACGATGAAGCTGATCGGCAACCTGCTGGTCGCGGCGCAAATGGCTTCGCTCGGCGAGGCTCTGGCGCTGGCGCGCCGGGCCGGTTTGGACGCAGACGCGGTGGTCGGCGTATTCGATGTGACCGACTACAGCTCCGGCTTGATCCGCGGCGTCAGTCGCGCGACCTTGCGCGACGATTTCAGCCCGAGCTTCTATTTGCGGCACATGCTCAAGGATGTGCGGCTGATCGAGGATCTGGCCCGCCGCCTGGCGGTGCCGCTGCCGGCGACCGCGGGCATCGCGCCGCTGTATCAGGCGGCGGTGAATGAAGGGCTGGGCGACCTCAATGCCTCCGGCCTTCATAAACTGCTGTTCTCGATGTCCGGATTGGGCTCTTCGCGAGAGCCAAGCCGAAGCTGACTTCGCAGGCCGCGAGGAGTGATTGCGATTTGCGTACGCCGTGAGGAGTGGGCCGGCCACGATCTCGTCGAAACGCTCCGGCGCCGCGAGAACGGCGTCGATGATACGGCCGGCGTGCCCGATCGAGCGCTGGTCCCCGCCGGTCACCGCCTGACGAAGCGCCGGCCGGCCGCCGGTCACCTCTTCAGCCACCGCACGAGGCGCCGGGTCGCCTCTTCCATCTGCGCCGGGTCGCGGGCGAAGCACACCCTGAGATGGCCTTCGCCGCCCGGGCCGAAGGCCGCGCCGGGCGCGGCGCCGATCCCCGCCTCGTCGATCAGCCGCAGCGCCAGCGCCCGCGAATCGGGAAAGCCGTCGACTTCGAAGAACAGATAGAACGCCGCCTCGGGCTCGAAGAAGCGCACTCGGCCGGTCGCCGTCAGCCCCTCGCACAGGATGTCGCGCGACCGACGGCATCGCTCGATCTGTGCGGCGAGAAACGCCTCGCCGTCGGTGAGCGCGGCGATGGCGGCGCGCTGGGTGAACACCGGCACCCCGGAAGTCGTGAACTGGACGAGGTTCTCGATCACCGGCCCGAGCGCCGGCGGCGCCTCGAGCCAGCCGACGCGAAACCCGGTCATCGCCCAGTTCTTCGACAGGGTCTGGACAAACAGGATCTTGTCGTCCGGCGCCATCACGTCATGGAACGACGGCGCTCGGGCGCCGTCGTAGGTGAGACGGCCGTAGATCTCGTCGGCGACGATCCAAAGGTCATGCGCGCGGGCGATGGCGAGCGTCGCGGCCAATTCCTCGCGCGTGGCGACGAAGCCGGTCGGGTTGGCCGGCGAATTCAGGAAGACGACCTTGGTCGCCGGCGTCACGGCGGCCGCGAGCCTATGCGGATCGAGGCTCCACCGTCCCTCGCGGCTGAGCCGGACGGCAACGGCGCGCGCTCCCGACGTCTCGATCGCGCCGACGAAATTCGGCCAGGCGGGCGAGGGAATCAGCGCTTCGTCGCCGGGGCCGAGCGTCAGGCGAGTCGCGATCTCGATCGCGTGCATGCCGCCGATGGTGGCGAAGAAGTTTTCGGGGCGGAACGGACCGCCCCCCGGCGCCGCGCCATAGACGCGGGTCATGTAGGCGGCGATCGCGTCGCGCAGCGCCGGAATGCCGGCCTGGGCGGTGTAGAAGGTCTCGCCCCGGTCGATCGACGCCTTCGCCGCCTCGCTCACGCAGGCTGGAGCCGGCAGGTCGCCCTCGCCGATCCAGAGCGGGATGAGCCCCTGACGGCCGCGGCCATAGTCGAACACCTCGACGATGCCGCTCGGCGCGGCGTCGCGGACCGTCGGGTGGATGACGTCAAGCCAGTTGCGTGGGGGAACAGCGGAGAGGGTCATAGGGCCGCCTCATGGCGCCGCAAAATGGCGCGGGCAAGGGGATGCGTCGCGGATCGGAGATCGAGGGGAAAGACCCCTCCCTCTTCCGGTTCGGCAACAAAACATCTCGCGCCCGGTCCGCCGACGACGATCCGGTTTGCCTGCTAGCAGGGAATTTCCTTGCGCCCTGTTCGGCGCCCCGTTCCGGGAAGCCCTGCAATTTCAGGGCGCTGCTGGGTTTACGGCTCGACGGTTGTGGGCCGAAGCGGGCGCGGAACAGGGAACTTAACAGGAGCGGAACAGGGAATAATTGGCGTGTTATCAGGCCGGAACAGGGAAAGAACAGGCGGGCGAAAACGGGGCGCGAGACCGGGCGCGGCCGGGTTGTAAGGCGCGGTCGGGATTCCCCTTCCCCCGCGCGTGAAAGGCTGCCCCCGGGCGAAGGCCCGGTGTACGGGCCATGCGAGCGGTCGGATCGGGGCGCCACGTGAATCGCCCAAAAAATCATCTTCCTCCAGGACGCGCGCCGAGTTGAATTTCTCGGAATAACCGCGCGCGCTTTCACCGGCCGGAGCAGGAGCAACGCGGGCCCATTCAATTTTCGCCCGCGCCTTGCGCCAGGTCGTCGAGGATCGGGCAATCCGGCCTGTCGTCGCCGCAGCAGGCTTCGATGAGCGCGGCGAGCGTCTTGGCCATCGCCTGCATTTCGGCGATGCGCGCCATAAGTTCGGCGACATGGCGTTCGGCGATCCGCCTGACCTCGCGGCTCGGACGCGCCCGATCGCGCCACAACGCCAGGAGCGCGGCGATCTCGGCGGTCGAAAAGCCGAGCCGGCGCGCCCGCTTGATGAACCGGAGCTCGTGCACCTCCCGCTCGCCGTAGTCGCGATAGGCGTTCGGACGCCGCCCGGCGGGCGGCAGCAGGCCGATCGATTCGTAATGGCGGATCATCTTGGCGGTCACGCCGCTCGCCGAAGCCGCTGCGCCGATGTTCATGCGACAATCGCCCGCTTGACCTTCCTACGATGGGAAGGTTTAAGCGTTTGGGGCGACATCTTCAAGGGCGCGCACAGGCGCGATGGCGAAAAGCAATGAGCCTCGTTGAAACGGAAAAAGCCGTAGCCAAGGACCCGGTCTGCGGCATGTCGGTCGATCCGGCGGCCGCCCGGCACCAGGTTGAGCGCGACGGCAAGACCTATTTTTTCTGCTCCGCCGGCTGCCGGACGAAGTTCGCCGCCGACCCGGCGCGCTATCTCGGCCCTGTTGGCGCGGTCGCTGACCGCGCTCACCGAGCGCGGCTACAAAAGGCTCCGCCCGCGCCCGCCGGGACGATCTTCACCTGTCCGATGCATCCCGAGATCCGGCAAGACCACCCCGGCGCGTGCCCGATCTGCGGCATGGCGCTCGAACCGGAGACGCCATCAGCGGAGGCCGGCCCGAACGAAGAGCTGATCGACATGAAGCGCCGGCTGTGGTTTGCGCTGGCGCTGGCGGTTCCGCTGGTCGTTCTCGACATGGGCGGCCATGTCTGGCGGCCGGAATGGCTGACCCCGGAACTCTCGAACTGGATCGAGCTTCTGCTCGCGACCCCGGTCGTGCTCGGCGCCGGGTGGCCGTTCTTCGTGCGCGCCTGGGCGTCGATCAAGACACGCAACCTCAACATGTTCACCCTGATCGCGCTCGGCGTCGGCGTGGCCTGGACCTATAGCGTCGTGGCGACGGTCGCGCCCGGGCTCTTTCCCGAGGAGCTCGGCCACCACAGCGGTCTGCCCGTCTATTTCGAGGCCTCGGCGGTCATCACGGTGCTGGTGATCCTGGGACAGGTGCTCGAGCTCGTCGCGCGGCAAAAGACGGGCGACGCGATCCGCGCGCTCCTCGACCTTGCGCCGAAGCGCGCTCTGCGCGTCGACGCGGACGGTCACGACCATGACGTCGCGCTGACGGAAGTGATGGTCGGCGACCGCCTGCGGGTGCGCCCGGGCGAGAAAATTCCGGTCGACGGCGAGGTTGTCGACGGGGCGAGCGCGGTCGACGAATTGATGATGACCGGCGAGTTGATGCCGGTGATGAAGGCGGTCGGCGCGAAGCTGGTTGGCGGCGCGGTCAACGGCTCGGGCGGCCTCGTCATGCGCGCCGAGAAGGTTGGACGCGACACCGCGCTCGCCCGCATGGTCGATCTCGTCGCCAAGGCGCAACGCAGCCGAGCCCCGGCCCAACGGCTGGCCGACCGGGTCAGCGGCTGGTTCGTCCCCTTGGTCGTCGCGGCGGCGGTTCTCGCCTTCCTCGCGTGGCTCACGTTCGGGCCCGAGCCGCGTTTCGCCTTCGCGCTGGTCGCCGCCGTTTCCGTCCTCATTATCGCCTGCCCGTGCGCGCTTGGATTGGCGACGCCGATGGCGATCATGGTCGGCGTTGGCGCCGGGGCCCGCGCCGGCGTGCTGGTCCGCGACGCCGAGGCGCTCGAGCGGTTCGAGGCGGTCGATACGCTGGTCGTGGACAAGACGGGGACGCTGACCGAGGGCAAGCCGCGCCTTTCCGCAATCGACGCCGCGCCGGGATTCACGGCCGACGACGTTTTGAGACTGGCCGCGAGCCTGGAGCGGTCGAGCGAGCACCCGATCGCCGCCGCCGTGGTCGTGGCGGCGCAGCGGAAACGCCTCGAGCTCGCCGAGGCCGCCGATTTCCGCGCCTTCGCGGGCGGCGGCGTCGCGGGTCTGGTTGAGGGACGCGCGGTCGCGGTCGGCTCAGACGTGTTCGTCGCCGAGCGCGGCGCGGATGTGTCGCCGCTCGCCGGAAGGGCCGAGGCGCTGCGGCGAGAGGGCGCGACGGTCGTGTTCGTCGCCATCGATGGCGCGGCGGCGGCGCTGATCGCCGTGTCCGATCCTGTCAAGACCGGGGCGGCCGAGGCGCTCGCCGAGCTGAAGGCTCAGGGGCTGCGGGTCGTCATGCTGACCGGCGATAACCGTGCGACCGCTGCGGCGGTGGCCGCCCGGCTCGGACTCGAGGCCTATGAGGCGGAGGTCCTGCCGGAGGGCAAGGCGGCGGCGGTCGCCCGCCTGAAAAGCGAAGGCCGGGTCGTGGCGATGGCGGGGGACGGCGTCAACGACGCGCCGGCGCTTGCGGCGGCCGACGTCGGAATTGCGATGGGTACCGGGACGGACGCCGCGATCGAGAGCGCCGGCATGACGCTGCTCAAGGGCGATCTCGCCGGGCTCGTCCGCGCTCGAAGGCTATCCAAGGCGACCATGCGCAACGTCCGGCAGAACCTCGCTTTCGCCTTCCTTTACAACGCCGCGGGCGTGCCGATTGCCGCGGGCGTGCTCTATCCGGCGTTCGGCATCCTGCTGTCGCCGATCGTGGCGGCCGCGGCGATGTCGCTCTCGTCCGTCAGCGTCATCGCCAACGCCCTGCGGTTGAGGCGGGTTGCGCTGTGAGCGGGCCGGCGAGACGCCATGGTTCGGGCACACTTTGAACCCATGCGTCCCCTAGCCTTCGCGGGCGCGGCGGGCGGCCGGCGCTACGAAGAGGTTCGAAGGCATGTCCGAATCGTATGATTTCGAGGTCGTGAAGGACAATCAGATCGTCGCCGCCAAACGTCGCGTTCGGTTGCAGCGCCTGAACGCGGCCTGGCCGATTATCGCGGAACTCGCCGCCGTCCACGTCAAGGGATGCCTGATTCGGGTGCGCAATATGCGCGGCGAGATCGAGATCCTGATCGGCGTCGCGGCCGCGAGACGAACGTTCGCTGTAAAGACGTACGCGGTGTTTGCGACGCTGATGACCGTCGGCGTCGCACTCGACAATCTCCCAGCATAGCGCAGGTGATTTCTCGCACAAATCAGCCGGCAATCCGACAGCCGGTCGGCGTATCCCTTCCCCAGCTTGCTGGGGAAGGTGGTCCGTAGGACCGGATGGGGTGCGGAAAGCAGGACGGGATAGACGTAAATCACCGATGACGTCCGCGCAATCAGACTTCGACGAAGCAGTCGGCCAAACCCCATCCGGCGCTTCGCGCCACCTTCCCCGGCATAGCCGGAGAAGGGGTCCGCCTCCCGATTTGAGTTGTGTGCATGCCGTAGCGCCACCGCGGGGTCAGCCGTCGCCGAGCCGCCAGGTCTCAGACGCTGCGCTTGGCGAGCTGGTCGCGGATCTCGGTCAGCAGCACGACCTCCGGGCTCGGCGGCGGCGGTTCCGCTGGCTTCGCCTTGTCCGCGCGGATCAGCATGTTGATGCCCTTGATCAAAAGGAACAGCGCGACCGCCACAATAGCGAAATTGATCGCCACGGTGATGAAGTCGCCGTAGGCGAAGACGCCGCCCTGCTTGCGTGCGTCGGCGAGATTGGTTGCCGTCACGGCGCTCGACAGGGGGATATAGTAGTTGGAGAAGTCCGCCTTACCGGCGATGCCGACGACCGGCATGATGAGGTCGTTGACCAGGGCGTCGACGATCTTGCCGAAGGCCGCGCCGATGATCACGCCGACGGCGAGGCTGAGCGCGTTGCCCTTGAGCGCGAATTCCTTGAACTCCTGCCACATCCCCATGTCCAACCCTCTTTGGTTCCGCGCCGAAGTTCGAGCGCCGCGATTGCGGGAAAGCTAACCGACTGCGGCGACGAAATAAAGCGGCCCCGAGGCTGCGGCGACATCTGACTTCAGGGCTGGCGAAATCCGAACGTAACTGCGAGGGCCGACTCTTCGCCCTCGTCCTGAGCTTGTCGAAGGACGCTCCAGCGCGCACGAATGGCCCCGCCCCCTGGATCATCCTTCGACAGGCTCAGGATGAGGGCATTGTCATGGCGGCCCGGTTTGGCAGTTACGGGCGAACGCCGCGGCGCGCGTCCTTCTCCGCCCGGAGTTGATCCTGAATGGGCGTTGAGGCGAACTTCCTTCTCCCGCAGCGAGGAGGGCCGGGGCGGTGGGAGTGCGCTCAAATTTGAAGACGCAAGCCCCTCATCCGGCGCTCTGCGCCACCTTCTCCCCAAGGGGCCCATGGGGAGAGTTCTCATTCGCTTTCGCGCACCTTGACGCATGAAAGAGTCCGCCGAACACCCTCCTTTCAGGAGAGGGGCGCCCCCTTCCCCCTCGAGGGGAAGGTGGCCGCGTACGCGGCCGGATCAGGGTTTTCGGCGCGAATCGATCAGAATTCTTCATGCTCTCTAGCGAGAACGGGGACGCCGCTTGGCTTCGAAAGCGCGCCGCCAGCGGCCGCGCAGCTCAGCCGGCGCAACGCCGTGCCGCTCGTCGAGAAACTCCGCGGCGACGATGCGGTCTGTCCGGAAGTGGCGGAAATCCTGGCGCAGCTCGCACCAGGCCGCGAGCAGGCGCACGGTTTCGGCATAGCCGATCATTGTCGGCCAGATGATCCGTTCGCTCCCGCGCGCCTGCTCGTCGCTGTAGCGGATCCGGATCTTTTTCCCGCCGCGAATCCACGATCGCGTCCGAGACATGTCGAGACCGTCGACGGTCTTCACCAGGCCCGGCGGCGCGCCAACGCTCGGCTCGTCGAGGAACGGAATCAGCTGGCCAGGCACGACCGCGGCGATCTTGGCGATCAGGTCGCGCGCCGCGGCGGCCAGGACGGCGTCGCCCCTGTCAGCCACCCATTGCGCGCCGAGCGCCGCGGCCTCCAGTTCGTCCGGCGTCAGCATCAGCGGCGGCATGTCGAAGTCGCGGCCGAGGACGTAGCCGACGCCGGCCTCGCCGCGGATCGGCACCCGCTGCCCGATCAGGTCGGCGACGTCACGATAGACAGACCGCTTCGACACTTCGAGCTCCTCGGCCAGAGCGTCGGCGGTGACCGGGCGCGACGAGCGCCGAAGAATTTGGATGATCTGAAACAATCGGTCGGCCCGACGCATGAGCGGCTCCATGCTGACGGAATGCTGGCGGACCGGCCGCTTGCGTGGTCCCGGGCCGAGGGCGAGCGTATGCCTCGCGCCGCCGTCTCGACAACTCCAGCGGCGCCCGGCCCCGACTCGGCGACGGGCGCGCCTGCCCTACGAAACAGCCTCGCCGAAAAAGCCGTCGAGGAGCTTTGCGAACCGCGCCGCGTGCTCGATCTGCACCCAGTGGCCGCAGCGACCAAAGACGTGGAGTTGCGAGCGCTCGATCAATCGAAGGAGCGTGAGGGCGTTCGACAGGGGAATGACCTTGTCGTCGCGGCCGTGGATGATCAGCGTCTCGTGGGGCAACGCGCGGATGTCGGCCTCCAGGCTCGCGAGGGCGTCCACCCAGCGCTGGCGCGGCGCCGGGAACATGGCCGAAAAGGACTCCTGGAAGCCGGGGCGGATGCTGGCGCGGTAGCGCAGGTCCGCCAGTTCGTCGTTCACCAGGCTGCGATCGTAGGCGAAGATGTCGAGAAGCTTGCGCATCGCCTCGAACGACGGCTCGTAGCCCCAGACCGCGTCGAGGCCCGGCGTGATCGGGAATGACACGCCGACCGCGCCCATCAGCGCGAGCCGTCCGACCCGCTTCGGGTGGCGGATCGCCATGCCGAGGGCGATCGCGCCTCCGAACGAATTGCCGACCACATCCGCCTTGTCGATCCCGAGCGCGTCGAGAAGGCCGATCGCCTGCGCGATCCAGGTCTCCTTGCTATATTGCACGCCCTTCGGCCGATCCGAGAAGCCAAACCCGACCATGTCCGGCGCGATCACCCGGTAGGAGCGCGACAGCGCCGGAATGGTCAGTCGCCAGTTCGCCCAGGCGCTCACCCCCGGCCCCGAGCCGTGGATGAACAGCACGGCGGGGCCGTCGCCTTGATCATGGTAGTTCGTCTCGATCCCGCCCGCGGCAATGCGGTTGGCGATCTCGGGGTCGGCTGCGCTCATGGCGGGTTTCCTGACTGTTTCCTCGATTTGTTTCGGGCGCGCCGATCGCCGACACGCCAGCATCAAATAACGCTATTCTTAGATAATGTCGATAGAGAGGGAGGACGCACCCCGCCGTCGCCGCCTTGCTCGGCGCGCGGGGCGTCGCTATAAGCGCCGCGATTTCTCCACCGACCGATCCAGAGATCCGATCCATGGCTATCCAGCGCACGTTCTCGATTCTGAAGCCCGACGCGACCCGCCGCAACCTGACCGGCGCCGTCAACGCCCGGATCGAGGCTGCGGGCCTCCGCATCGTCGCGCAGAAGCGGGTGCACATGACCAAGGCGCAGGCCGAGACGTTTTATGGCGTGCATCGCGAGCGGCCGTTCTTCGGCGAGCTGGTCGAGATGATGACCGCGGCGCCGGTCGTGGTGCAGGTGCTGGAAGGCGTGGACGCCATCGCCCGCTACCGGGCGGTGATGGGCGCCACCAACCCCGAAAAGGCCGACGCCGGGACGATCCGAAAGGATTTCGCGTTGTCGATGGGCGAGAATTCCGTGCACGGCTCCGACGCGCCCGAGACGGCGGCCGTCGAAATCGCGCAATGGTTCGCGGGCAATGAGATCGTGGGCTGATCCATCGCTCTTCGGTAGAGGCGCGGTCCCTTCTCCCCGCTTGCGGGGAGAAGGTTAGGATGAGGGGCTGGGCGAGCGTCCACGGCCAGTCGCCAAGGCCCCTCACCCCGACCCTCTCCCCGCCAGCGGAGAGAGGGGGATTTGCGGGGCGAACGGACTCACCCTCTCGGCTTCGCCTTCAGCGTGCGAGTCCAGAGCGCCTCCTCCATCCGCTCGGCGATTTCGCGCAGGTGGGGATTGCGCGCCTCGCGGCCGGCTCGGCCCGCGTCGAGATCGCTCTGGAAGCCGTCGCGTTGCGGCCAATGCTCCGACAAAAGCTCGAAGCCGGCGTCCTCGATCGCCTCGACCGCCTTGGCGAACTGGGTCTCCGACCGTCCGACCTTCGACAGCACCAGGACGAGCCGCCCTTCGGCGCCTCGACGCGCCAGCCTGCGCGCCAGAGTGAACGTCGGCCGCAGATCGTCCTGCGATACCCCGGTCGGCAGGAACACCACCTCCGAATCCTCGGCGATCTCGGTTGAGAGATCGTCGGCGAGGCCACGCGTGTCGGCGACGATGAAGTCGACCACGCTCTCGTCCTTGCGCAGCTTTTTCAGGCTCTTGAACGCGCGCGTGTCGATCTCCGGCTCGATGCTGGCTCTGAGCCGCGCGGCGCCCCATTCGACGCAGGTGAGCTGATCGAGATCGAAATCGGCCAGCAGCGTCTTGCGCCCCCTATGGATGGCGCCAACCGCCAGCACGCGCGCTAGCGTACTCTTGCCGACGCCGCCTTTCTGACTGACGAACGCCGCCGTCGTCGGACTCTTACTCATAAAATCTCCCAGCTGCCGACCTACGACGTGCGAGCGCCCCGACAGACGCCGCCCAGCGTGAGTCTTTTCTGCCATGCTAGCCTTCAAAGCCATGATGGCAAGCGTCGAGGCGACTCGACGAAGGACAGACGGCGCCGCTCAGCGATCGATCGTCGCCAGCATCCAGTCAGGGTAGCGCGGCCCGGTGACCTTGCCCGGCCCGAGCGAGTCGTCGAGCGTCGTAATCTCGTCCGGGCCGAGCGCGATCGCCGCAGCGGCGACATTCTCCTCGAGGTAGGCTCGCCGTTTCGTGCCCGGAATCGGTACG
This sequence comes from uncultured Alphaproteobacteria bacterium, assembly GCA_963822215.1. Lineage (GTDB taxonomy): Bacteria > Pseudomonadota > Alphaproteobacteria > Rhizobiales > Beijerinckiaceae > Roseiarcus. The sequence goes on along the minus strand of CAWGGX010000008.1, from coordinate 108,184 downwards.
ATGTCATCGCCCTTGGCGAGGAGCCAGGCGAGCGCAATCTGGCCGGGCTGCGCGCCTTTGGCCGCGGCGATCTCGCGCACGATTGCGGCCGCCTTCATATTGGCGTCGAAGGCCTCCCCCTGATAGCGCGGGTCACCTCGGCGATAGTCGCCCTCGGGGTAATCCTCGGCCCGTTTCACGGCGCCGGTGAGAAACCCCCGCCCGAGCGGCGAGAACGGCACGAGGCCGATCCCGAGCTCGCGCAAGGCCGGCAACACGTCCGCCTCCAGATTGCGCTCCCACAGCGAATACTCGCTTTGCAGCGCCGAGACCGGATGTTCGCCATGCGCGCGGCGGATGTTGGCGACGCCGGCCTCCGACAGGCCGAAGTACAGCGCCTTTCCCTCGCGGATGAGATCGGCGACCGTGCCGGCGACGTCCTCGATCGGCACAGCGGGATCGACGCGGTGCTGGTAGAGAAGATCGATGCGGTCGGTCGCGAGGCGGCGCAGCGACCCCTCGACCGCGGCGCGGATCGATTTCGGGCGGCTATCCCGTTCGGCGCCGACCTGGCGGCCGTCCTCGAACTTGAACCCGAATTTCGTCGCGATGGTCACGCGGTCGCGCCTTCCCGTGAGCGCGCGGCCGATCAACGCCTCGTTCGCGAACGGGCCGTAGACCTCGGCGGTGTCGAAAAACGTGCAGCCGAGGTCGATGGCGCGATGCAGGGTGGCAATCGACTCCTTTTCGTCCGCCGGGCCGTAGGACTGGCTCATGCCCATGCAGCCCAGTCCGATCGCCGAGACCTCCAGGCCCTGCTTTCCAAGTTTCCGCTTGCTCAGGGTCATGCGACGACGCCTCCAAGGTGAAAGAGGCGGGAAGCTACACCTCCGCCTTCGTCAGGCGAAGTCCTCCATCTCGTACAGCGGGCGGATTTCGATGACGGATGGGCTCGGCATCGGATTGGGGCAGCGCTTGACCCACGCGATCGCCTCGTCGAGATCGTTCACCTTCCAAATCCAGTAGCCGGCGACGAGATCCTCGACATTGCCGAACGGGCCTTTCGAGACGGAGCGGTCCGCGCCGGAAAAGGCGACCCTCGCGCCTTGGCTGGTCGGCTTGAGGCCCGCGCCATCGGTCATAATTCCGGCCGCGATCAACTGTTGGTTGAAGGCGCCCATGTCCCGAAGAAGCTCGGCGCCTGGCATGGCGCCAGCCTCGGACTCCTTGCTGGCTTTGACGATCACCATCACGCGCATTTGGTTCTCTCCCTTAGCGTCGTTGACCTTCGCTGTGGCTCATGCGTCGTAAGACAGTTTGGGATACCAGTCGGCCCCGCGGCCTTCCGGCGTGCAGTCGAGCACCATCCACAAAGGGGCGGGATCGGGCGCGCCGCGCGGGTCCTGCCCCGGGTCGGCGGTATCAAAGGTCATCTCGCCCGACCAGAAATGCCGGATCGTTCCGTCGCGCCGGGTGAACACGTTGAAGGCCGGGACTTCCATGCCGCTCGGCAGGAGACCGAAATAGTCACGGGAATAGGCGCCGTTGACATCGCTGTAGAGCCGAAGGTCCTTCCAGCCGCGTTCGCGCTTCCAGGCGACGAGCCGCTCGATCGGGGAGCGCGCGACGACGGCGATCGAGAGGCGCTGGCCGATATCGGCGGCGTTGCCCGCCCAGGCGCCGAGCGTGTTGGTGCACACGGGGCACGGAAGGGCGCGCTCCGGGCCGAACATATAGCTGTAGAGGGCGAGCGTCGGCTTGTCGCGAAACAACGCGGCGAAATCGACGCGTCCTTCCTCGCCCTCGAACTGATAGTCGCCGATGACCGGACCGCCGGGCGGTAGAGCGCGCCGTTGCGCGGCGACGCGCTCGATGTGGCGGCGCAACTCGATCTCTTCGGCGAGCAGCGCCGTGCGGGCCGCTCGATATTCGGGACTTTCATTCGGGAAGCGCACAGGGTCGATCTGCGCGAGTTCGCGAGCGGGCGTCAGGGAAGCAGCGTTCGCGTTCATCGACAACTCTCCTTTCCATTGCGCGGGGAAAAGCCAGCGCCTTCGCCCTCGTCCTGATCCCCGGGTCAAGCCCGGGGATGTCGAAGGACGCTCCAGGGCGCACGAGCGCCCCGCCCACTGGATCATCCTTCGACAAGCTCAGGATAGGTTCTTGTCATGGCAGCCGGGTTGGGCGTTACCTGATCCGACTCAAACGGGAGACCGCAACGCGGTCTCAAATTGGGTTGGCGCCAGCGATCCGTCGCACCTCAGCGCTTCGGCGCCACAAGCGTGAACGCCGCGCCCCGCGGATCAAGGGCATGCGCGATCCAGCAGCCGCCGGGAACCGCGTGCGGGGGAGAGAGAACGAGGTTTTGGATGCGCGGGAGGTCACGCGACCTCGCTCAACGCCGGCGCCTTCGGCCAGGGATTGGCCCAGGCCGGAAGTTTGTCGAGCTCGTCAAGCCACCGGACGATGTTTTGGAACGGGTCGAGCGGCATCTCCGCTCGGCGCCAATAGGTCGCCATCGACGCCAGCTGAAAATCCGCGATCGTTAGACGTCCGCAAGCCGGGTGCGATCGATTTGCGAGATGTCCGTCGAGCACCTTGGCGTATCGCTGAAGATTGGCGACCTTCTCTCGGAGCGACGCGCGGTCGGGGTCGCCCAGCCTGAACGTCCCCTTTACGATATGTTCGAAGTAGAATGGCCCGACCGCCGGCCCCCAATGCTGGTCGTTCCACGACAGCCAGCGCAGAACCTCGACCTGTCCGGCGGGCTCGCCGGCCGGCCACATGTCCGAGTCGGCTTTGACGCAGATATACGCCATAATCGCAGAGGACTCCCAAAGCACAAGCTTGCCGTCGACGAGCGTCGGCGCCTTCATGTTGGGATTGAGCGCAACATATTCGGGCGTTCTGAGGCCGCCCGCCATCATATCAACCTCGATAAGGTCGGCGTCCACACAGAGATGCTTGACGAGCGCCAGCACGCGGCGGGGCGCCTGAGCTTCAAACCAGTAGATCTTCACCTCGAGCCTCCAGCGGAATGGGGAAGTCGGAGCATCGTTCCTGAGGGAAACGACCCTAACGGCGGCGAACCGCGCTCGCGGCCCTTCGGCCTCTCACCGTCTCGGCGCCACGAGCGCAAAGGCTGCGCCCTGCGGATCGAGGGCGTGGACGATCCAGCGGCCGCCTGGAACCTCGTGGGGGCCGTTGGTGATTTTTCCGCCCGCACTCGTGACCCGCTCGATCGCAGCGTCGATCGCCTCGACGTTGAAGTAGAAGCGCCAGAACGGATGCGGCGTCGCCGCGTCCTTGGTGTACACGGCGCCTTCCTGGTCGCTCTTGGTGGCGAAGAGCTGATACACGTTCGTCGGGCCCATCGGCATCGCTTGCGTTTTTGTCCAGCCGAACAGGCCCTCGTAAAAGGCGAAGGCTTTCGTGCCGTCGCCGGCGTTGAGTTCGCGCCAGCCGACATGGCCGGGTCCCGCCGGATCGTAGGCGGGCGTGTCGCTGCTGTTTCCCTTGAACAACAGAAGGCCCGCGCCATCCGGATCGCCGGCGACGGCGAAGGTTCCGACATTGGGGATCTCGGTCGGGCCGCGATGGATCGCCCCGCCCGCGGCCTTTACCTTGTCAGCGTAAGCCGCCACATCGTCGACGGCGATGTAGCCCATCCAGGCCGGCTGGACGCCCTCAGCGTGCTCCGGGATCGGCATCAACCCGCCAATGCCCGCGCCGCCGGCTTGCAGCAGCGTGTAGCGCTGGTCGTTCATCGTGTTCGGCGCGAGCGTCCAGCCGACGACCTTGGCGTAGAAGCGCTCCGAGCCGGGCAGATCGTTCGACATCTGATCGTACCAGATGAACGAGCCCAGAAGATTCTTGGCGTCACTCATGGCGTCCTCCCTCATTCGGCCGCAAAGGGCCAAGGCTCAGTCAGTCGGCGCTTTCCGGCAAGTACTCGTCGTGTCGGCGCCACCAGGCATAAGGCGGCGTCTGCGGCCAACCCTCTGGCGAGTCTTCCCACGTTTCCTGCCGGCCGAGCGGCGTCAGGTCGAGAAGCGTCCACACGCTGCCCAGCGCCTCGACGCCACGCTCGGTTGTGAAGTAGGTGCGATAGACGCGCCCGCAGTCGTCGCGCATGAAGACGCTGAGGCCGTGTCTCTCGCCTTGGTCGGTCGTCATGCCGAAGTCGCGGTTGAAGTCGCTCGTCGCCGACGACACCCAGGGGATGCCCCAGCCCATGCGCCTGCGATAGGCCTCGATCTTCGCCAGTGGCGCGATCGACACCAGGGCGAACGAGACATCCCGGGCGTGTAGATGCGCGGAATGGCCGATCTGATCGACGAACATTGAGCAGCCGGGGCAGCCCGCGCTCGGCCAGCCGTGCGCGCCGGGGCCGAACATGAAGTGATAGACGATCAGCTGTCGGCGACCTTCGAACAACTCGACGAGACTGATGTTTCCCTTCGTGCTCTCGAAGACATAGGTCCTGTCGATCAAAACCATCGGCTGACGCCGGCGCTCGGCGGCGAGGGCGTCTCGCGCGCGTGTGGCCGCCTTCTCCTTCGCCAGCAGCGCATCATGCGCTCGCCGCCATTCGGCCTCGGACACGACCGGAGGAAGGGCGAGGCGCTCGGTGATGAGACGTTCGTCCGCCATGGCGCTCTCCTTCACGTGCCGTCGACGGCCGCTTGCAGGGTTGCGATGTCGAGCTTTGTCATCGGCATGATCGCACGCATGAGACGCGCAATTGCGGCGGCGTCGCCGCTCTCGATGGTCTTCGGGATGAGGCTCGGCACGATCTGCCAGGTCACGCCGAATTTGTCGGTGATCCAGCCGCATTGGCGAGGCTCGCCGCCTTCGCCGAGCCGGTCCCACAGGCGGTCCACCTCGCCCTGAGTCTGGCAATCGACGATCAGCGAAATCGCCGGCGTGAAGGCGAAGCTCGGGCCGCCGTTGAGTGCGAGGAACTTCTGGCCCTCGATCTCGAACAGCATCGCCATCACCGCGCCCTTGGGGCCGGGCCCGGCGTCCCCGTAGCGCGACGTCGAGAGAATCCTGCCGCCCGCAAAAATCGAAAGGTAGTGCGCGAGGGCCTCTTCGGCGTTGAAATTGAACCAGAGGCAGGGCGTGATCTTTTGCTCGCTCATGGTTTCCTCTCCTCGTGCGCCGCGCCTTCGGGCATCAGCGTCTCAAAATAGCGCTTCAGGTGGTCGAGGCAATCGGCCGCGACTTCAGGTCCCTGGCTCGCCTTGGCGAGGATGAACCCGCCCTGGAGCACTGCCTGGGAAAAGAGCGCGGCGGTATTCGGGTTCCAATCCGCGTCCGGCGCATGGAGAGCTTTCGCCTGAGCGAGGTCGGCCTCAAGCCGGGCCGCGTGCTCGCCAATGTAGCGGTCACAGGCCTGGCGAATGACCGGATGAGTGTCGTAGGCCTCCTGCACCATGGTGCCGAGCAGGCAGGTGAACTGCGGCAGTTCGCCCGCGAGAATCGACTTGCGGAAGTCTACATAGCCGAGCACGCGGGCCCGCGGATCAGGAAGACTGGAATAAGGCGCGGCGTCGAAGATCGCGTCCGCGTTGGCCGCGAAATGCGCCGCCGCCGCCACGGCGCAGTCCTCCTTGCTGGCGAAGTGATGGAAGAACGCCCCCTTGGTGAGACCGGCCTCGGCGCAGATGTCCTCGACGCGCGCGGCCGAATAGCCCTTCGAACGGATGACGTGGACGGCGGCGTCAAGGAGCTTCGACAGGGAGGCCTCTCCGGCTATGGCCTTGGCGCTCCTGTTGTCCTTCGTCTTGACGAGTTCGGCGGCTGGCATGGCGGCGATCCGTACGTTTGACAATTTATCATACCGACCAGTTGGTACCTGTCAAGCGGCGATGATTGGGAATCCCGAGGCGGCGCGACTAACCGGCGCCGGCGGGCTGCGGAACCCGCGCGAGCTTGTCGCGATTGAGGGTCACAAGCACCTTCGTGATGCGGCCGCCGTCGATTTCCACGGTCGCGACCGCGATCGGCGCGCCGTTGCGCGCCAGCACCCAGCCCGGCGCGCCGTTGACCCAGACGAACGCCATGTCAAGGCCTGCCGCGCCCTTGGCTGTCACGCCGATGACGAAGCGCGCCACACGATCGGCGCCGCGAACGACGTTCCGGGCTGCCGGAACCTTGCCGCCGCTATCGGTCGAGCACGTCGCGTCTTCTGCGAGAAGCGCGACGAGCGCTCCATAGTCACCGGTTCGCGCCGCGTCGCCGAAGCGCGCCGCGAGGTCCCGCGCCGCCTGCGGGTTCACGGAAAATCTCGGCCGCTCGTCGTGCAAGCGCCGCGAGGCGCGGCTCGCCAGCTGGCGGCACGCGGCGGCCGACGCGCCCAGGATATCGCCGATCTCCGCGTAGTCGTAGTCGAACCCTTCGCGCAGCAGATAGGCGGCGCGCTCGCGCGGGGTAAGCCGTTCGAGAACGAGGAGCATCGCCATCGTCAGATCGTCCGCGCGTTCCGCCTCCACGCTCGCGTCATCCCAAGTCACAACGGGCTCGGGAAGCCACGGACCCTGATAGGCGGCGCGGGCGCGCTTGGCGGCCCTGAGGCGATCGATGCAAAGCCGAGCGCAGGCAGTGATAAGCCAGGCGTCGGGGGCCGCGACGTCGGCTGCGGCCGCCCGCCAGCGCAAATAGAGGTCCTGCACCGCGTCTTCGGCGTCGCTGACCGACCCCAGCATCCGGTAGGCGAGCTTGAAAAGGCGGGCGCGGGCGGCCTCGAAGGCCTCCGTGCTCGCCGGCGAATCGCGCGTCATGGCGGGGTCGGCCGCAGCAGGCTGCAAGCGACCGCGTACCCAAGCGCCCGCTTCAGAGTGGGATAGAATCGCGCCATGGCGACGGCGTAGCCAAGATCCATGAGCCCCGCGCGGCCGATCAGGCCTTCTAGCTTGCCGCGGACGTCGTCCGCCGCCGGATCATTTTCTGCAACAGCTCGCCCGAACCGCCAGGCGAGCGCGAGCCTCGGGTCCATCGCCTGAGGCCGATTGTCGAGGGCGGCCTGCAAGGCGTCTCGGGCGACGCCGTCCTTGGCGGCAAGATTGAGATGGATCTGGACGCATTCGCCGCAATCGTCGCTCTGCGCGGCGGCCAGCGACGCCATGTGGGCGATCCGCACGTCGAACTTCGGCTTTGCGGCCATTGCCAGCGAGGCCGTCTTGCCGACGCGGACGAAAGCCGGCCAGTTGAGCCGCGCCATCTCGCTGGCATAGCCCATCCTGACGCCGAGGCGACGCTCGTTTGCGCCGATCAACGCCTTGACCATTCCGCTCGGAAACGGCCAGGCGGCCTGCCAGCGTGCGGGAACGGCGAGCGCCAGCGCGATCAACGCCGGCGCATAGACCCCGATAATCTCGGCAAAGAGCGCCGTACGCTCAGGCGGCGCGCAGACGAAGAGCCTGGTCATGCGTTCGGCGCCGTGGAGCGGAATACAATGGATAAGCGCATGCAAGCCAAGGAATCCGGCAGCGGGTAGTGCCGCGACCCGCTCCAGCCGGACGACCGCAAGGGCGAGCGACAGCGCCGCGGCAAGATATGCGACGCCGACGTCGAGGACGAAGTGATCGTTGAACGGTCCCGTCGCCACCACGCCGGGCACGAGGCCGTACCACGTCAATGGCGCGGCGAGCATCGCGGCGCCATTGACGAAAAGCGCAAGCGAAAGCATCGCGCCTGCGAGCGCCCATAGGGCGCGAGGGGGGTCTGGGGCGAACATCAAAGCCTCCGTCAGGGGTTGACGAAACCAAGACGTTCAAGGCGGAGCGGTTGTGACAGGGCGGTCGGATTCGTTTGCGGCGGCGTCTCCTGCTCCGGCGCGCTCCGACTGGCCTTGGCGCCTGTCTTCGCCAACACGGGGTCGAGACAGGCGCCCGCGTGGGTTCGGAGTTGCGGCGGCGCGGACGAGCTTCGTGTGGCGCCCCGCGGCGCCCCGATGCGACCAGCCGCCGCCCGAGGCGACGGTCGGTCGGGGTCCTTCTCTCGCGGGGATCGCGTCGGCATGGGGCTTCCTGGCGCGCGACCGTTTCGGTTCGAGCCCGGCTCCGCGCCTCGCTCAGCGCTTCGGCGCGACGAGGGCGAACAGCGCGCCCTGCGGGTCGAGCGCCTGGACGATCCACTGTCCGCCCGGCACCTCGATCGGCCCGTTGACGATCTGGCCGGCCCTGGACTTGATCCGCTCGACCGCCGGGTCGAGCGCGTCGACGTTGACGTAGTAGAGCCAGAACGACGCCGCCGTCTGCGGCGTGCGGGTCATAATCCCGCCTTCCTCGCCGGAACCGGTCTTGAACATCCGGTAGACGCCCATCGGCCCCATGTCCAACTCGCGCGTCTTCGACCAGCCGAAGAAACTGCAGTAAAAGTCGATCGCCTTGGCCCCGTCGTCGCAGTGCAACTCATGCCAGCCGACCGTGCCCGGCGTTCCGCGCGCGGGCAGCGGGGGCGGATTGCCGCCCGAGTCGCGGAAGAGCATCAAAGTCCCGCCGTAAGGGTCGGCGACCACGGCGAAGCGGCCGATTGCCGGAATGTCGGAAGGGGCCCTGAACACTTTGCCGCCCGCTTCCATCAGCTTCGGCAGGGCGAGATCGACGTTCTCGACCCAGACATAGGCGAGCCAGCAGGGCCGTGCGCCCATCGCCCTGGCGTCGGCGGGAATCTCCATCACGCCGCCGACCGGCTGACCGCCCGCCAGGACGACGTCGTAGCGGAAGTCGGCCCGGCCGCCGTCGCGCGACGTCCAGCCGACCACATGGGCGTAGAAATCGACCGCCGCGGCGACGTCGTCGCCCATGTATTCGTACCAGACGAATTTCCCGATCGACGCTGCGCTCATGGACTGTTCCTCCGCAAAGTTTGCGCCTAAGCCTAGCGCGTCGCGGCGATCAGCGTAAGACGGCCAGATCGCCTAAGGGCGGCCAACGGAGCCCGAGCGGCTTATCCACGTTGCGCCCGCACGTAGGCCCGCTCGCCCGTTCGGGCGCGGAACCAGACCTCGAGGAGTTCGCCCGACCTCGGATCGACGAAGCGTTCGCCGGTGAACGTCCAGTCCCGCCCCGGCGGCGCATCCAGGGGGCGCCGCTTGTAGCCGCCCGAGCGGAACAGGAGCCAGATCACGACCAGCGCGACAGGGATGCCGATCCACACGACGAAGACGAGCACGCCAATCACGGCGCGGGTTCGATGACGGCGGCCGTGCCGTAGGCGACGATCTCGCTCATGGTATTGCCGATCTCGGCGCTGTCGTAGCGCATCATCAGGACAGCGTTCGCCCCCATGGCGGTCGCGTTCTGCACCAGCCGGTCGAGGGCGTGGCGGCGCGCCTCCTCGAGAAGCTGGGTGTATTCAGGGATCTCTCCGCCCACGATCGTGCGCAAATTCGCAACGAGGTTTCCGCCGAGGCCCCGGCTGCGGACCACGACGCCGAAGCACTGGCCGAGCGTCGTGACGGTGCGGTGGCCCGCGATGTTTTCTGTGGTGGCGACGATCATGGGCTACCCCTCAGGCTTGCTCGCCCGCTGATGTTGGGGCGCGCTTGCGCCAGCCTATCGCGAAACTGGACGTAGTGCCCTAACGGGCTTATGACTACCCTAGTCATATGCATAGGACAGTGCATGCGCGAAATTCAGCTGAAAGACGCCAAGGCCCGGCTTTCCGCGGTCGTCGACGACGCGATTCGCGGCGAGGAATTCGTTATCACCCGCCACGGCCACAAGGAGGCGGTGGTCGTCTCCTGGGAAACTTGGCGGCGACTGTCGAACGTTCCAAGCTTCGGCCGCCTTTTGGCCGCGGCGCCGCTTGAAGAGGAGGACCTCGCGGTGCGTCAAGAGTTGCCGCTGCGCGACGCCAGTCTATGAGGTTTTTGGTCGACACGAACGTCATCTCCGCGCTCGCGCCGACCAAGGCCGAGCGGCCGGCCGCCCTGATCGACTGGCTGGATCGCCGGTCAGATGACCTGCTCGTGTCCGTCATCACGGCGGCCGAAATCCGCGCCGGCATTGCCAAGGCGGCGCGGGAAGGCGCGAAGCGCAAGGCCGAGACGCTCGCCTCCTGGTGGGATGCGGTCGAGCATCTCTATGGCGGTCGGATCCTGCCGCTCGATCTTAAGGCCGCAACCATCGCCGGCGCGCTATCGGACCTCGCGACAGCGAAGGGGCGCGCCCCCGGTTTCGCCGACATCGCGATTGCGGCAATCGCCAAGGCGAACGAACTCGTGCTGCTGACGAGAAACGCGCGCCACTTTGACGCGATCTGCGACCGGGTCGTCAATCCCTTCGAGGCGTTGCCGGAATGAGACGATCCGCGTCAATGGTCGGCCAGCGAGCAGCGTCAATTTTTTCCTTTGCCTGCGCTGGAGGCAATGACAAACTCGCATTATTCTTGCGAGCCTGCCATGCCCGAGCCGCTGACCCTTGCCGTTTGCGCCGTGAAGACCGTCGCGTCGGCCGCGGCGTTGATCGCCGTCGGACAGAAGCTCGGCGGCGGAGAAGGCGTGTCGTTCGAGACGGTCGCGTCGGCGCTCGAAGGTCTGATGACGGGCCAAGAGGCGGTCAAAGACTTCCAGGAGCGAGACCGAAAGATTTTCGCCCAGACGCTGAACGCGGTCGCAAAGAAGCTCGAGGCGCTCTACGCGGAATCCCTGAGAAGAAGCCATAGCCTCGGCTTCGAAGACAACGTGCGCGTTGCCTTTTCCAACCTTGCTGAGGTGATCGCGCGCTGCCTGCCTAACAGCGAGGACTTTGCCAGACTGAATCACGACCCCGACCGGATCGCGGCAGCGGTGGTCGACAACGCGCTTAAGATGCAGATGGAGATTTTTGCCGACCCCTATGGAGAGGCGCGGAAGATCCTCGTCACCCTGGTGAGCAGCACCTATTCCGCGTTGCGTGCTGAGCCGAGGTTCATGGCGACCCTCGAAGGCGTGAACTGGGCCGAAGCGTTTGCTCGACTAACGCGGATCGAAGGCACGGTCGACACCGTTCGGGAAGCAATCGAGCGGACTAGGCGCGAAGTCCTCGAGGCGATCCGCGCCACTCTGCCCGCTGAGGCGCAAGCTCGAGGCGTGCCGGAACCCCCACTACGGCGCGCTTTGGAGAAGCTCGGCGCCTCTGACACACCGACGGAAGAGATTCCCTCCCGGTTCGATAGCGCGCTCGATGAACTCATCCGTCTGAGAGCCGAACTCGCGCGTATGCGCAACGATCGGCCAGAGTTTGCGACCATTCGAGAGCGCGCCTCCGCCTTGATCGACGCCGGCGACTTTTCGGCGGCGCGCGTCGAACTTGTCCGCGGCCGCGACATGGCGAGGTCGTTTCGACAGGAATACGCGAGAACAGAAGCGGGCTTCCTTGCAGCCGAGGCCCGCGTCGATCGTCTCGACCTTGAATACCGGGGAGCATGCGAGAAGTTTGATGAAGCGACGAAGCTCGATCCGGACAATCTTTGGGTTTGGATTGAACTCGGCGATCTTTGGCGATTGGTGGGATCGCTCGCGAAGGCGACCGCGGCCTTCGAGGGGGCCAAGGGCGCGGCAGAACGTTCAGGCGCCGAGCGCGATCTTTCGGTGTCCAACAGCAATATCGGCGACGTTCTGGTGAGCCAAGACTTTGCCCGAGGCGCTGAAATCCTATGAGGCGGGCCTTGCGATTGCCGAGCGGCTGGTGCGGACGGACGCGGGCAATTCGGACTGGCAGCGCGATCTTTCGGTGTCCTACGATCGGATCGGCGACGTTCTGGTGAGCCAAGGCAATTTGCCCGAGGCGCTGAAATCCTATCAGGCGGGCCTTGCGATTGCCGAGCGGCTGGCGCGGACGGACACGGGCAATTCGGACTGGCAGCGCGATCTTTCGGTGTCCTACGATCGGATCGGCGACGTTCTGGTGAGCCAAGGCAATTTGCCCGAGGCTCTGAAATCCTATCAGGCGGGCCTTGCGATTGCCGAGCGGCTGGCGCGGACGGACGCGGGCAATTCGGACTGGCAGCGCGATCTTTCGGTGTCCAACAACAAGATCGGCGACGTTCTGGTTCGCCAAGGCAATTTGCCCGAGGCGCTGAAATCCTATCAGGCGGGCCTTGTGATCAGAGAGCGGCTGGCGCGGACGGACACGGGCAATTCGGACTGGCAGCGCGATCTTTCAATCTCCCGAAACAAGATCGGCGACGTTCTGGTTCGCCAAGGCAATTTGCCCGAGGCTCTGAAATCCTATCAGGCGGGCCTTGCGATTGCCGAGCGGCTGGCGCGGACGGACGCGGGCAATTCGGACTGGCAGCGCGATCTTTCAATCTCCCGAAACAAGATCGGCGACGTTCTGGTTCGCCAAGGCAATTTGCCCGAGGCTCTGAAATCCTATCAGGCGGGCCTTGCGATTGCCGAGCGGCTGGCGCGGACGGACGCGGGCAATTCGGACTGGCAGCGCGATCTGATCGTCTCTTGCGTCAAGGTCGCGCAGGCGTTCCCCGACGAGGCGCGCGCTATGCTGACGCGGGCGGGCGCAATCGCGAATCGGCTCCGGGATGAGGGGCGGCTCGCGCCAGTCGACGCGTGGATGCCGGACGTCCTTGCGAGAATGCTGGCGGCATTGCCGGGCGCCTGAGGTTGGTCGCCATGCTCTCAGACGGCCCGGCTTGGCAGGCCGCCCGCGGGCGCCGCCAGCTGATCTGGCCTTCTATTTCGGGTCGCCGTTGACCGGCTTGCGCTCCGGCGGCCGCCCGCAGATGGTCAGGACAGCGTCTTCGACGATCGGCTCGATCGCCGCTCGGGGCGTGCGGGCGCGAGCGCGGATGGAAAGCGTGTGGGTGGTCGCCGTGGCAATGCGAGCGAGGCGTCGCGCGTCCGCGTCAGCCGGCAGTTCGCCCTGTTCGCGCGCATGCGTGAACAGTCGTTCGAATGCGCGGTCGCTGTTGTCGATCGCCTCGCCGACCATCGACCGGATCTCCGGATCGGCGATCGCGTCGGAAGACGCGCTGAGCACGGTGAAGCATCCGCGTGGCCCCTCCTCGCCGCTGAGGTAGAGATCGAGCGCGACGAGAAAAATGCGGCGGAGCTTTTCGGCGAGCGGCGCCCTCTCGGCGAAGAGCGCCGCGAACGTCTCCCGCACATGCTCGCGATAGCGCCGATAGGCCTGGATGTAGAGCGCCCGCTTGTCTCCGAAGGCGCCATAGAGGCTCGGCCGGTTGAGGCCGGTCGCCGCGCTGAGTTGGTCGAGCGAGGTCGCGGCGAACCCCTCTTTCCAGAAGACGTCCATCGCCTGGGCAAGAACCGCATCGGGCTCGAAGGCGCGCGGACGGCCGCGCCGGCGCTGCGGGCTCCTTAGCCGTGGCAGACCGGCTTGCGGGGGCGCTGATTTTTGTACCATTTCGGATAAAACTCTTGACGGCGACCATTCTATGCGAAAGAGTACACAAATAGCAAAGGAGGATCCCATGGAGCTGTTCTTTTCCCCGCTCGCCTGCTCGATGTCGGGGCGCATCGCGCTCGCCGAGGCGGGCGCTGACGTCACTCTGGTCGAGGTCGATCCGCACACGAAGCGCCTGCTCGCGAGCGGCGAGGACTATCGCGCCGTCAATCCGCTCGGCTACGTGCCGGCGCTGCGGCTCGACGACGGGACCGTGCTGACCGAGAACGCCGCCATCCTGACCTATGTCGCTGACGCGTACCCTTCCGCGGCCCTCGCGCCGCCCGAGTCCGACCGTCTGGGGCGGGCGAAGCTTCGCCAATGGCTGAGCTTCATCGGCACGGAGCTGCACAAGGGCCTGTTTCTTCCGCTGCTCAGCCGCGACACGCCGCCCGAGGTCAAAGCCTGGGCTCTCGCCAGGTACGGCTCACGCCTCGCCTATCTCGATGACAAGCTCGCGGGTCGCGAGTTTCTGCTCGACCGCTTCAGCGTCGCGGACGCCTATCTCGCGACCGTCCTGAACTGGACCCAGGCGACGCCGGAAATCGACCTCGCGTCCTATCCGAACGTGAAGGCCTATCTCGAGCGGATGCGCGCGCGCCCCAGCGTCGCCGCGGCGCTGGCGCAGGAGGTTCCGCTTTTCCGGGCGGAGATGGCCCGGCGGAAAGCGGCGTAGAGCGAGGGCTGGCCGGCGTGGACGACACCGTCGACTGTGGCAGGCCGAGCGCCTGGACGATGTCGTTGACGTTGACGCCGCTGCTGCGATGGACGCGCCGGAGGATGCGGACCCGGACGGGCGAGGCAAGACCGCGCAATACGTCCGGACGCTCCTCGGGATCGATTGATCACCAGAAAATTGCGCGTCATTTCCCATTCGGTCCCGACTCAACAGGGCCTCCGCCTTTGTATCAGCATTCCCGATATTTTCGCAGCGCCGGAACAAACGCCTCCCTGCCGACTTCCTTTACGCGTGGCTCGGCGCCGCTTTCGATGTTCCACTCTTCTGCAGCGACGCCTCGGGTCGGTTCGGGTCAGATGGTCGGGCATTCCAAGGGCTGGAGAGCCTCGACCCGCATGCGGAAAGGCTGTGGGAATGGCGCCTCAAATACTGGTCACCTCCCTCGTTGCGCTCATGGCTGCGGCTCTCGCCCTGCCCGCTTCCGCAAACCCGCCCGGCGCCAACCCGCGGATCGCAGCGAACGGCCTGTCTGAGGGCGCGCCCGCGCCGGGAAGCGGGGCGCAACCCGCGCAGACGCCGCCCGGAACGACGCCGGTTCAACCGACGGATGCGCCTGCCTCGATAGGCGCGCCTGCGCCCGCCTCGGCCGACGGACAGCCGGTTTCTCCGCTGGCGAAGGCGCCGCCCTTGCCCGCGCAACCGAGCGCGGCGTATCGCGCGCCTTATCCCGCTCAGCCGCCGCCGACCGGATACCCGTCGACGCTCGTCGGCCCGACGGCGCCGCCCGGACCCCAGGCGCCCGCAGTGGGCGGTCCGGGACAGCCGCAGCAAAACCCGGATTGAGGGGCGGCGGCGCCCGTGCGCGCCGCCCTGTGGTATAAACATAATAATTTAGTATAATAAGAGTAGAACGAGGCGCTTCTCCGCTTGGTCTGAGCGGTCGCTAAGTCGGGGTCCAACCCTTTGAATTCGCTGGGCACGGTCGATATCCGGCGATAAAAGCGCAGCCTCGGGGCCAAAACGCCGCTCCGGCGCCCTCAGCCCGCAAGCGCGGCCGCCATCCTCTGCCTGACGATCTCGATCGCCTTCAACGGCCGGATCATCACTGTGAACCGGTCGATCCGGCCTTCCACGTTCCAGCCGATGATGTCGACCCCGTTGACCTCGACGCCCTCGATCACGGTCGTGAATTCCAGCACCGCCGACGAGGGCCCGATCCACTGCTCGATATAGCGGAACTCCGAACCGCCGAGGACCTCGAGCGCGGCGCCGAGATACTTGGTCGTGATCGCCTTGCCCCCGCTGCGGCGCATGAACCACCGGCGATAGGAATGACGCCTCCTCAGCAAGGAGCGCGTCGTGGCCCGCCGGATCGCGCGTTCGCGCGATCGCGCGCCACCGTTCGAGTGCCTCGCTCATGCCCTTCCCGCGCTGTAGGGCCGGGTCGATGACCCGGCCGGCGCGGTCATCGACCGCGCCCTACAACGCGCATCCCGTCCGCCGTTGTCGGCGAGCCACGCTGCGGACAAAGCATGGAATCGAATGCCAGCCGCCCGGCTTGGCAGTCACAAAGTTGCGTAACTCCCAAGCCCGAGTGAGTCCGAAATGCCACAGGGTTTGTGAATTTGGTTTTTGGCGCCGAATTCATGAAGACATAATGGGGCGAGTTTGACTCAAGGGTGGGATGACCCTTCCTGCGGAAGTCGAGGAGCTTATCGCTTCGCTGAATCGCCAAGTTTTGGCGCTTCAGGCGGAGGTTGTCGAACTTCGTCGTCGATTGGGTCTGGACAGTTCGACGAGTTCGAAACCGCCATCGAGCGACGGGTTGAAGAAGAAGCCGCGGGTGGCGGGCAGCCTGCGCGGCCGCTCTGGCAAGCCGAGCGGGGGCCAGAAGGGCCATCAGGGCGGCACGTTGCGTCAGGTCGCCGATCCCGACGCCGTGGTTCGGCACGAGGCCTGCGCGTGCGGCCATTGCGGTTCGTCTCTGGATCCGATGGCGGCGATTGGGGTCGAGAAACGCCAGGTGTTCGATCTTCCCGAGCGTGCGTTGTTGGTCACGGAACATCAGGCTTCGATCTATCATTGCGCGCAATGCCGGGGCGTGACGAAGGCCGAGTTTCCCGATGGCGTGGTCTCGCCGACCCAATATGGCGAGCGTATCAAGGCGGCGGCGATTTATCTCAACATCCATCAACTCATCCCCGAGGATCGGGTCGCGCAGGCGCTGAACGATCTGTTCGGCGCGCCGTTGATCTGTCCGGCCAGCGTCGTCGCCTGGGTGGGCAAGAAGGCGGGCGAACTGGGCGAAGTCTACAAGGCCATCGGCGAACGCGTGGCCGAGGCCAAGGTTCGCTGCCTCGATGAGACGGGCTATCGGATCGCCGGCAAGCTGCACTGGCTGCACACGACGTCGAGTTTGGCCTTCACTTTCTATCGCGCGGGCGAAAAGCGCGGCGACATCCCCACGGATTTGCGGGACGGCGTCGTCGTGCATGACCACTTCTTGCCCTATCGCGGGATGGACACGGTCGAGCACGCCTTCTGCAACGCGCATATCCTGCGCGAACTCCAAGCTCTCATAGAGTTTGAGAAGGAGCCCTGGGCCGAACTCATGCGCGCGGTCCTCCTCGACGCCAACGCCGCCGTCAATGGGGCGCGCGAGGCGGGCGCCTCGGCGCTCCCGCCCGAGACGATCGCGGCGTTCGTCGAGCGCTATTGGGCCGCGGTTCGGCTCGGCCTCGCCTTTCATCGTCAATTGCCCAAGCTGGAGACGAAATCTCCCGGGCGCGGACGCCCCAAACAACGCCCAGGACAAAATCTGCTCGAAAGGCTGAAGACCTTCAAGACCGAAACGCTCCGGTTCATGAGCAATTTCGACGTGCCCTTCACCAACAATCTGGCCGAGCAGGACCTGCGAATGATGAAGGTCAAAATGAAAATCTCGGGGTGTTTCCGAACCCTCGACGGCGCCAAAATCTTCGCCAGCCTCAGATCCGTCGTCTCGACAGCCCGAAAACAGGGCGCCAACATCCTCCAAACCCTCGCCGCCTCGCCAAATCAAATCATGCACGCCTTGATCGCGTCAGGGTAAAGGGCTTGGGAGTTACACCGTTGCGCGATTTGGCGCCTAAGTCCCTGGAATTGGCCGTGAGCGTCAATTCGCGCGGCCCCCGACCATCGTCGCAGTGAGGCGTTCATGTCCAAAGTCGTGCTTGTCACCGGAGGCTCGCGCGGCATCGGCCGCGCGATCGCTCTCATCGCCGGCCGTCAAGGCTGGTCCGTCGGCGTCAACTATCGCGAAGACGCTCACGCAGCCGACGAGGTCGTCGCGGCTATCGCCAGCATGGGCGGACGCGCGGTCGCGCTGAAGGGCGACGTCGCGGTCGAAGCCGACGTCACCGCGATGTTCGACGCCGCAACGAGGGCGCTCGGGCCCTTGAACGCGGTCGTCGCCAACGCGGGCGTCGCCGCGCCGGTCGCGCGTCTTGCCGACATGGGCGGCCAACGTATGCGCCGGATGTTCGAGGTCAATGTGCTCGGGGCTTTTTTCACCGCGCGCGAAGCGGCGCGGCGGATGTCAGAATCGGCGGGCGGTTTGGGCGGTTCGATTGTGCTGATGTCCTCGACGGCTTCCCGGCTCGGCGCGCCCAACACCTACCTCGACTACGCCGCCTCGAAAGGCGCCGTCGACACGCTGACCATCGGCCTTGCCAAGGAACTCGGCCCGGAGGGCGTGCGGGTCAACGCGATTCGCCCGGGTCTGATCGAAACGGAAATCCACCTTGCGACCGGTGAGCCCGACCGGGCGCGTACGCTCGGCTGCTCGACGCCGCTGGGAAGGCCGGGAGCGCCCGAGGAAGTGGCCGAGGCCGTCCTGTGGCTGATGAGCGACGCCGCGTCCTACGTCACCGGGGCGATTCTCGATGTCGCCGGGGGACGGTGACGTCGCAGCGCTCAAGGCCGCCACCACTGGGGCCGCGGCCGACTTTCGACACGGAGGCAGCTTCGAATAAGGACGAGACAAAGCGATCACGGGGCCCGGCTCCTCCCACCGGCTCCGTGATCGCTTCGTTCAGGCGCGTCAGATTTTGTCCGTTCGCCGACGCAACAAAAGCAGCGATCCGAAAGCCAAGGGGGAACGGCGGAGGCCCCCGGACCGCTGCCTCGCGTCGCTATTCGCGATCGCGATGGCTCGTTCTTAAGGCTGCGCCTGAAGCCCGCATTGATCCAGCGCAAATCCCGCGAGAAACCCGATCGCTGATCGTGGGGCGGGTTGCGACGACGCGCCACATGGCGGCGGGCGCAGAAGCCGGGCTAGCCTCCCGGTCGGGCTTGGAAAACGCGTCACGAAGAGCTGGGGCGACGGTCTGACGCGGGAGGCCCGACGAACATCCAGGAGCGATTCATGCGCACGGTATTGGGCGGGGCGCTCGGGGTGATTCTTGCGCTCGCGGCCGCGCCGGCGTCGGCCGACGACCTGATGACGTCGGCCCAGGAGCATTTCAAGCCGATTCCGTCGATCGTGCCGGCGGTGAAGGACAACGCGGTCACGCACGAGAAGGTCGAACTCGGCAAGCTCCTGTTCTTCGATCCGCGGTTGTCGGCGAGCGAGATCATCAGTTGCAACACCTGCCACAATCTCGGCACCGGGGGAGTTCGACGCCGGCCCGACCTCGGTCGGCCATGGCTGGCAGAAGGGTCCGCGCCGGGCGCCGACCGTCTACAACGCCGTGTTCAACGTCGCGCAGTTCTGGGACGGCCGCGCCGCCGACCTCAAGGCGCAGGCCAAGGGGCCGGTGCAGGCGAGCGTCGAGATGAACGCCACGCCCGATCATGTCGTGAAAGTCCTGTCGTCGATGCCCGAATATGTCGAGCTGTTCAAGAAGGCCTTCCCGAACGAGGACTCGCCGGTGACATTCGACAATTTCGCCAAGGCGGTCGAAGCCTTCGAAGCCACGCTGATCACGCCCGCTTCCAAGTTCGACCAGTATCTCGAAGGCGACGCCAACGCGCTCAGCGACCAGGAAAGGGCGGGCCTCAAGTTGTTCATGGATAAAGGCTGCGTCGCCTGCCACAACGGGATCAACGTTGGCGGCCAAGGCTACTTCCCGTTCGGCGTCGTCGAGAATCCGGGCGCCGAGGTGCTGCCGCCCGACGACAAGGGACGCTTCAACGTCAGCAAGACGGCAAGCGACGAATACGTGTTCCGCGCCGCGCCCCTGCGCAACGTCGCGCTCCGCGCGCCCTACTTCCATTCCGGCCAGGTCTGGAGCCTCAAACAGGCGGTCGGCGTGATGGGCTCGGCGCAGCTTGGCGCGAAGCTCACCGACCAGGAAGAGGACGACATCGTCGCCTTCCTCCACACGTTGTCGGGCGAGCTTCCGGAGATTGCCTATCCGATCCTGCCGGTGAGGACAGCTGAGACGCCTGTTCCGTCGCTGGCGAAGTAGGTCATTTTTCGCCGCGCGCCCCATCCCCTAGGCGGGCGCCCCGTTCGGGCGTTTCTCTGTTTGCCCGGACGCACAAGGCCCCTCTCCTCATCCCCAGGAGAGGGGCCTATTTCTTTGCCGGAACAGCGGCAAAACGAAGATCGCCAGCGCCGACAGTTGCGCGAGCCCGAAGGCCGCCGACCGCAGCGGCTGACGACCCGCGATATCGGCCGCCATCGACCGGACAACGAGCGCGACCGCGCCAGCGATCCCGAACATGGGGTTGGCGCAGCCCCCGCCGCCTCGATCGTTCGCGCGCTCGCTAAACATATGATTTCCGATGCAAAAATAAAGCTGCAGCAGCTTCGGTCGGCTATGGCGCGGACGGTTGGAATCGGCTAGACCCTCGCTCATCCGAACAGAGGCGAACCTTTGAGCGACACTTGCGACGAGAGGCCCGACCCCGAGGGCCCGGCCGACATCAAGCCTGTCTCGATCCTCGATGAAATGAAGCGCAGCTACCTCGATTACGCGATGAGCGTGATTGTCAGCCGCGCCCTGCCAGACGTCCGCGACGGTCTGAAGCCCGTGCATCGCCGCATCCTCTACGCGATGTCCGAGCTGAACTTCACGCCGGATCGCCCTTACAACAAGTCGTCGCGCACCGTCGGCGACACGATGGGCAAGTACCATCCGCACGGCGATCTCGCCATTTACGATGCGCTCGTGCGCATGGCGCAGGACTTCTCCATGCGGGTCCCGCTGATCGACGGGCAGGGCAATTTCGGCTCGGTCGACGGCGATCCGCCGGCGGCCTCTCGCTACACCGAGGCGAGGCTCGATCGCTCCGCCCTGGCGCTGCTTGAAGATCTCGACAAGGACACCGTCGATTTCAAGCCGAACTACGACGAGAAGGAGGAGGAGCCGGTCGTCCTGCCGGCGCGCTTCCCCAACCTTCTGGTCAACGGCGCGGGCGGCATCGCCGTCGGCATGGCGACCAACATCCCGCCGCACAATCTCGGCGAGACCATCGACGCGCTGCTCGCGACGATGGACAAGCCCGACATCTCGCTCGACGAGTTGATGGAGCATCTGCCCGGCCCCGACTTCCCGACCGGCGCTTCGATTCTTGGCCGCGCCGGCATCCGAGCCGCCTACGCGACCGGGCGCGGCTCGATCATCATGCGCGCCAAGGTCTCGGTCGAAGAGCTGCGGAAGGGCAAAGACCGCGAGGCCTTGATCGTCCACGAGATCCCCTATCAGGTCAACAAGGCGACGCTGATCGAGAAGATCGCCGAGCTCGTGCGCGAGAAGCGCGTTGAGGGCATCTCGGACCTGCGCGACGAGTCCGATCGCGACGGCATGCGGATCGTCATCGAGCTCAAGCGCGACGCGGTCGCCGAGGTCGTCCTCAACCAGCTTTGGCGCTTCACCGCCCTGCAGTCGAACTTCGGCTGCAACATGATCGCGCTGAACGGCGGCCGGCCCGAAATGCTGACGCTCGGCGACATGCTGCGCGCCTTCCTCGAATTTCGTGAGGAGGTCGTCACCCGCCGGACCAAGTACCTGCTCGCCAAGGCGCGCGACGCCGCCCACATCCAGGTCGGCCTCGCCATCGCGGTCGCCAACATCGACGAGGTGATCCGGCTGATCCGCACCTCGCCCGACTCGGCCGCCGCGCGCATCGCGCTGATGGACCGATCCTGGCCGGCGCGCGACATGGCGCCCTTGATCGCGCTCATTGCCGATCCGCGCCACGTCCTCGATGCCGATGGCTCCATCCGCCTTTCGGAAGCGCAGGCGCGCGCCATCCTCGAATTGCGCCTCGCCCGTCTGACCGCGCTGGGCCGCGACGAGATCGCGGAAGCGCTGAACAGGCTCGCCGCCGAGATCGCCGACTATCTCGACATCCTCGGCTCGCGCGCGCGGCTCATGGGGATCGTCCGCGACGAGTTTCTCAAGGTGAAGGCCGACTTCCCCTCGCCGCGCCGCACAGAGATCGTCGACAGCGAAGCCGACATGGACGACGAGGACCTCATCCAGCGCGAGGACATGGTCGTGCTGGTAAGCCACGGCGGCTACATCAAGCGCGCGCCGCTGACGACCTATCGGGCGCAGCGCCGCGGCGGCAAGGGCCGCACCGGCATGGCGACGCGCGAGGAGGATTTCGTCGCGCGCCTGTTCGTCGCCTCGACCCATCAGCCGGTGCTATTCTTCTCGTCCATGGGGCAGGTTTACAAGGAGAAGGTATGGCGCCTGCCGCTCGCGGCGCCCCAGGCGCGCGGCAAGGCGCTGGTCAATCTGCTGCCGCTCGAACAGGGCGAGCGCATCACCACCATCATGCCACTGCCTGAGGACGAGTTCGACCTGGGAATCCCTCGACGTCATGTTCGCCACGACGCGCGGCACCGTGAGGCGCAACAAGCTCAGCGATTTCGCCCAGGTCAACCGGGCCGGCAAGCTCGCCATGCGGCTCGACGAGGGCGAACGGATCGTCGACGTGCAAATCTGCTCCGACCGACAGGATGTGCTGCTGACGACGGCGGGCGGCCAATGCATCCGCTTCGCGGTCGGCGACGTGCGCGTGTTCAAGGGGCGCGACTCGATGGGCGTGCGCGGCATCGCGCTCGCCGAAGGCGACCACGTCATTTCGCTTGCGATCGTCAATGCCTTCGAGGCGAGCGGGGACGAGCGGGCGGCCTATCTCAAGCAGCGGCGGGCGCTCATGGGCGAGGCGGCGGACGAGAGCGGCGAGGCCGAGGCCGACGGCGAAAGCGGCGCCGCGAACGGTTCGGCGCTCGCGCCCGAGCGGTTTGACGCGATGCGGGAGGCGGAGCAGGTGATCCTGACCGTGTCGGAAAACGGCTACGGCAAGCGCACCGTGTCCTACGAGTACCGGGTCACCGGACGCGGCGGAAAGGGCATCGTCGCGATGGCGGTTAACGAGCGCAACGGCGCGCTCGTCGCCTCCTTCCCGGTTGAGAATTCCGACGAGATCATGCTGGTCACCGATGGCGGGCAGCTCATCCGCGTGCCGGTCGCCGGCATCCGCATCGCCGGACGGGCGACGCAGGGCGTAATCGTGTTCCACACCGCCGATCAGGAGCGCGTCGCCTCGGTCGACCGGGTCGGCGAGACGGAAGGCGAGGAGGAGGCGTAGGGGCGCAGCCGCCTTGTCGCCACGCGCCATTGCCGGTCGGCGCACGGGCGTCGTTCCGGACGCCCTAAGGAGCGCGGCTGACGCCGCCACACCTAATTGAAGAGCGCCGAGCCGGGGCTCGGCCATGTCCGGGCGCGGAATTGCTCTTTTCAAGCTCTTGCGACGATTTTCCCGGCGACTTGCGGCGCGTATTATCCTCTCTGGGCGGCTCCCTTTGGGCCCCGCCGCGTGGGTCCGCATTGAGCGCCTGGGCAATTCTTCGACGATCTGCCTGTCAATGTAACACCGCAATCGCCGGCGAAGCACGTGTCGAGGCGAGGATAGGATTACGATTGAAGCGCCAAAGCGAGCGTATATTCCGGCAGCGCCCAATTATGGAGATATCCTTTTCCCTCCCGCCGCTCGGCGTCCTCGCGCAGGGGGTCGTTCGCCCAGCGCGACTTCGGCAGGTAATCGAAGCCAGGCCGCGGACCACCGGTCGTCCAACCGCTGAGGTACTGTCGACGATTGCCGCCGGGGAAGGGCGTCCCCCTTGCGGGGTCCTGATTGACCAGCTTGTCGAACTTCAGTCCGTGACCGCCGATCTGAACGAAGGCGTTGGCGTCGTAGATCCCGCTGCTGTATGTGACGACGTTGATGCTCGACAGCGCGCCCATTGCGTCCGCCTTCGCAAGAATACTGGAAATGAAACGCGCGCCGACGCCGTGCGAATGGATGAATGGACCCAGTTCCGTGCCGCCCTGGGCGCGGGCCCGCACCGGCATGAGAAGGCCCATGTCCTGCTTGGCGGCCGCGACCTGGCGTCCCCAACGCCAGCTGACGAAGCGGTTTCTCACGTCTTCCAGCAGCTGCCTTGAAAGCGGATCGCTGTACCCGAGTTTGGAATAATAGGCGTCGTTTTGACCAAATCCATGTGAAACGACGACCATGAGAACTCTTGATCGCTTGGTCCTCCGGGAGCATGAGCCAAAATGCGCGCTCGACGGAACCGTACTTGGCGGCGAACACCCTGAAATTGACCACGCGACCGGGAACGTTGCGAAAATCGAAAACGTTGTTCGCATCATGCGGCCGGTAGGTCGACATGATGACCGTTGGGCGCGACCCCGTCATGAAGCGCAGCTTCTCGGCCCCAAAAATCTCTTTCGTAACATCGCGCACGATGGGAGTCGCCGCCTCGCGCATAGCGAATCGGAACTCTATGCTGAACTGGTCGGCGGGGGGCCGCGCAAGATCGCTCGTCGCAATGATTGTGTCGGCAAGGCTGGAACGCGTCGCCAATGCATCATGATTGACGCTGACGCGATAAAGCGAGTTGTCGCCCGACGAACCGGCTGGAAAAATGCTAAGCTGATCGCCGCTGTTGGTGACCACGATCTGCGAGTCCGCGTCGCCGACGCCAAAACCATAGCTCCCGCCATTGACGACGATTGTCGCGCCCGAGATTTTCCGCTTGCTCGGCATTTCATAGAAATAGGCCACCGCGGCGCTCCCTGGAACGGACTGCATCATCCTCCAACCCGGCGCAACGCGCGCCCGACTGCGCGGGCCGCAACGCCGAATCGGGCTTTGTTCTCAAACGACCCTGAGACCGGCTTCTTCTAGCCCGCCTGTCCTCTTGGGGCTTTTACTGCGGTTTGCAGCGCTTGGCTGTGACCAACGTCACGGCCTTGCGCGGCTGGCGGCGCGCTCTGGCGGACGCTTCGGCTTGATGGGTAGCGATATTGTGATTCGCTTCGATCGTGATCGGCATTGCGGCGACAAAGTGGACGGCGCCCGAAATAGCCTTTTTCAATGGGTTATGCGACGTTTACGGGCCATTTTTTCGTCGCGCCCCCTTTCCTGCAGCAGGCCCTGCAACGGCCGTCGTCTTCGATCCAAAGGTCGTCGGCCCTGAAAAGCATGGAGGGGTGGGATAGGCCGCGGGCCATGGGGTCAACGCCGCGAGGATCCGATCGGGCATTGGGATTAGGCTAGCATATCTTTTCCTTTATTGAAATGAATCGTAGATTAGATACTGTTTTATGGAATACGCTAGCGGCCCTGCCTCGCAAAAACCTGGTGTGTAACTAGGCATCGGCCAAAACCACACTGATCATCGTCAAATCAGTTTCACCCCGGGCCCTCCTATCCGCGGACGTGTCGCGCAGCCGAGACGAGAGCCCGCATCGCGATCCTTGACAGCAGGAGGGCGGCCGGCGCGCACGCGCCGCTGCGCTGTAACAATTGGCGCCTGAACAAGACGCTTGACTCGGTTTGTTTATTGATTAAACTGTTGATGAAATAAACAGTCGTCGGGGGCTTCCATGGAAGCGATATGGGATGCGATCGTCATTGGATCGGGCATGGGCGGCCTGACCGCGGCCGGCCTAATGGCCAAGGTCGCCGGCATGAAGGTGCTGGTCCTCGAAAAGCATTCGGAGCGCGGCGGCCAGACGCATGTGTTCCGCCGCGACGGCGCGGCATGGGACGTCGGCCTGCACTACGTCGGAAACCTGCAGGAAGGATCATTCGAGCGCAGATTTCTCGACTTCCTGTCGGGCGGCGCGCTGCGCTGGAACCGAATGCCCGACGACTTCGAGCGCTTCGTCTATCCGGGTCTGAGTTTCGCGGTCCCTTCCGACCCGGCGCGCTATCAGGAGCGGCTTGTCGAGCGCTTTCCCGAGGAAGCCCGCGCGATCCGACAGCATTTCCGCGACCTCAGCGCCGCCGCGCGCTGGGCCGTCCTTTGCATCCAGGAGCAGATGACGCCAAGGCCCCTCGCCTTTTGTCTCCGGCAGTGGCGCCGCCTCGGGGCCGCGAACGCGACGCAGACGACAGGCGCCACTCTCGACCGCCATTTCCGCTCGCCGCAACTGAAGGCGCTGCTTGCGTCGCAATGGGGCGACTACGGCGTGCCGCCGAAGGAGAGCGCCTTCGCCATTCACGCCCTCGTCGCCGGCAGCTATTTCCGGGGCGGCTGGTTTCCGGCCGGCGGCGCAGGGCGCATCGCGCGCACGTTCGAACAGGGCATCGAGGCGAGCGGCGGCGCGATCCGGGTCTGCCAGGAAGCGACCGAAATCGTCACAAGCGCCGGCGCGGCGGTCGGGGTGAGAGCGATCGATCGGCGGGGCGCCGAACCGATCGAGGTGACCTACCGTGCGCCGATCGTCATCTCCGACGTCGGCGCGCCGCTCACTTTCCAGCGCCTGCTGCCGACGGACGGCGAGATCGGCGCGAAAACAGCCAAGCTGCGCGCGTTCATTGAAGCCCTCGGCGGCGGCCTCTCCGCCGTCAATCTCTATCTGCGGCTGAAAGAGCCGGTCTCCACAATCGGCGTCCGCGGCGAAAACTACTGGATCAACGCCGACTTCGAGCACGACGACGTCGAGGCCCACACCGCGCAGATCCTGGCGGGCGAGCCGCGCCACGCCTATCTGTCGTTTCCTTCGGCCAAGTCCGGCGACGACCGGTTCCACACGGCCGAGATCATCGCGATGGTGAATCCGAGCGCCTTCGACTCTTGGCGCGGCAGCGTCAGCGGCGATCGCGGGCCCGACTATGAAGAGCTCAAGGACCGCATCGCGCGGGGCCTGCTGCGCCTCGCCGAAACGGCGGCGCCGGGCCTGACCGCGCTGGTGCAGTACCGCGAACTGTCGACGCCGCTGACCGTCGAACATTTTACTTCGCATCCGGGCGGCCGCTTCTACGGCCTGCCGTCGCGACCGGAGCGATACCGATCCTCGCCGCTCAGCGCCAGCGCGCCGATTCCCGGCCTTTACCTCTCCGGTTCCGATGTCGCCACCCTTGGCATCGTCGGCGCAATGATGGGCGGCGTCGCGGCGGCGAGCCAGATCCTTGGACCTTTGGGCTTCCTGCGCATCATGGCGAAGGTCAGTCGGCCCGCGGCGCCCTCGTCCGCGCGAACCCGGCCCCCGGAAACGCAGCGCGCCCGGCTGATCGCCAAGACGGCGTTGACCGCCTCGGTCTGGCGCCTCGAGTTCGAACTCGACCAGCCCATGCAATTTTGCCCCGGGCAGTTCGTCAAGCTGCGCGTCGCCGAATTCGAATGGCGGGACTATTCGATCGCCGGCGCCGCGGGCGCGAAGCTCACGCTTCTCATCAGCAACCGGACGCACGGCGACGGTTCGACCTTCGCCGACGCCGCTGAGCCCGGGGCCGAGACGGACATCGAGGGTCCCTTCGGCGCCTATCATTTGCAGCCCAACCGGCGCCGCAAGGTGTTCGTCGCCACGGGAACCGGGGTCGCGCCGTTCCTGCCGATGTTCGATGCAATGGCGCGGGGAGGCGAACTGGGCCGCGCGGAACTCTATTTCGGCTGCCGCACGTCGGCCGAGGACATCACCACGGCCTTCGCCTGTCGACCCAAGCGGACCGTGGCGTGCCTCAGCCGCGAGCCCGCGAAGCCGGGCGGATTCTGCGGCCGCGTCACACAAGCCCTCGCCGGCCTCGCCTTCGATCCGGCCGGCACGGAGTTCTATGTTTGCGGTTCCGCCGCTATGGTCGCCGACTGCCGGACCATTCTGGAACGCGCCGGCGCGTTCCAGATCCTAACCGAACCTTATTGAGCGATCGACGCGGCGAGGCCATGGAAAAATCCTGGTTCACCCAGACCGAAGCGTTCCTGCTGCACGAGATCGTCACACGTCTCGACCGGCTCGCACGCAAGCGCGTGCTGGACGCGCGAGGCGTCAGTTACGCGGAGTTCCTGATCGCGATGGCGGTGCGCGAGATGGCGCGCCCGACCCACGGAGAGATCGGCGACCTTCTGGACATGAGCAAGTCGCTGGTGAGCCAGCGGGTCGCGACGCTGGTGGCCAAGGGACTGATCGTGCAGCGCCGCGACGAGCGCAATCGCCGGCACGTCAGGCTCGAGCTCACCCAAGCCGGGCAGGCGGCGCTCGAGGACATATACCGTGAGCTCGCGACCAACGCCGCGAGAATATTCGGCGCCCTCGGCGCCGCCCGCCCCCAATTCCTGCAGTCGCTGCGCAGCATCCAGGATGCGCTGACGGCCGAGGAAGCGGTGGCCTACGGGCCGGACGAACACGCCGGCTATAATCGCTATCAGTCCGGATGAGCCGCTCCACCCGCGCGGACGTGTCAGGACTTGCCTGAATCCTTGCGCGCCTGCGCGACTTTGCCCGCTTGGGAAACTCGGCCGACCTCTTTTCTGGTCGTCCCGCCGGCAAACTCTTCGATCCGCTTTTTCGGACGCATTCCGTCAGAGGCGGAGCGTCCGGGATCAGGATGCTGATTGGCTTCGCGGCTCATCTTCAGCTCCAGCGCACGACGCGCGAATTCCGCCTGGCTGGGTTTGTCGGTTTCCGTCTCTTCACGGCGGGAGAGTTCCTTGTCCAGGCGCTGAATCGCTTCGAAGAGCGCCTGCGCCTTTGCCGCCGACCCGGCGTTCTCCTTCACGGGCCTCGAGCCGTGCGGCTCGGCTTTGCCCCGGATCTCGCGTTGCTGCCGAGCGGCAATGTCAGTGGCCCGGCCGTGGGCCTGCCTCAGCCGGTGCAGCAAAGCCCTCAGCTCATCCTTGGGTTGCTGCTCGATCTCGGGGGGCTTTGTGGCGGCGACCATCGCAAGCTCCGAGGCGTTCAAGAGCCGATCCTCAGGTTCTGCGCCGCTCATGCGAATGCCGTCCAAGGGTGAGATTTCAACGCGAGGCGCAACGCAATTGGCCTCGCCGCAGGGGGCACGTTATTGCATGTGGCGCCGAGGCGCCAGCCTGCCTGACCTGTCGGGAGCCCGGTCGCTCACAAGACCTTTTCGGCCGCATGAGGCCGCCGATAGACGCCCATCTCCCGATGGGTTACCTCGGCAAGGGGAAGAGGAGCCTCTCATGACCCGACGCGCCCGCGACGTTCTGCTCGACATCCTTCGCGACGAAGGGATCACCCATGTCTTCGGCAATCCCGGCTCGACCGAGATGCCGCTGATGGATGCGCTGGTCGACGCTCCGGACATCGCCTACGTCCTCGGTCTGCAGGAGGCGACGGCGGTGGCGATGGCGGACGGCTGGGCGCTGGCCTCGGGCCGCGCCGGCTTCGTCAACCTGCACGCCATGGGGGGCCTGGGCAACGCGATGGGCGTGCTGGTCGCCTCGAAGGCGAGCGAGACGCCGCTCGTCGTCACCGCGGGCCAGCAGGACACCCGCCACCTGATGACCGAGCCGTGGCTTTCGGGCGATCTCGTCGCGCTCGCCGCGCCGATCGCCAAATGGGCGAAGGAAGTGCGTCGCGGCGACGACGTCGGCCAGGCGCTCAGGCGCGCCTTCGCCATCGCCCGCACGCCGCCTTGCGGGCCCGTCTTCCTGTCGCTGCCGATGGACATTCTGGATGAGGAGGTGAGCGGTCCGACGCCGCCCGCCTCCGCCCCGCCCCGGCTCGGGCCATCGCCGGACGCGGCGCGGCTCGCGGAGAAGCTCGCCGAACTCGATCCCGACCGGGTGCTGGTGGTGCTCGGCGACGACCTTTCCGCCTCGGTCAGCGAAGGCCTCGTCGCCTTCGCCGAGGCGGGCGGCTTTCCGGTGTGGGGGACCCAGCTGACCTCGCGCGCGGCTTTCCCCTCGGCTCATCCCTGCTGGGCGGGGGTGCTGAAGCCCGACTTCGCCCTCATGCGCCAGCATTTCGAGAACGCTCAGGCGATCGTGCTGGTCGGCGGGCGGGCCTTCGTCGCCTATCCCTATCGCGCCGCCAAGCCCGTGCCGGAGGGCGTCGCGGTGCTGCACGTCGCCGATAACCCGGAAGCGTTCGGCCGCGAGCACGCCGCCGACATGGCGCTGCTCGGCGACATCGGCGCGACTTTGAGCGGCGCCGCCGAACGCCTTGGCGAGCATGTTGACCGCAAGGCGGTCGAGGGCCGGCTCAGGGCGCGGGCAGCCTCGAAACGCGCCACTCAGGACGCGCTGCGGGCGGAGATCCTTTCAGAGGTAGGCTTGCCTCTCTCACCCGACGCGGCGGTGCTGGCGGCGCTGGACGCCCTGCCCGCCGACACGCTGATTGCCAATGACTCCGCGGCGACCTTCGGCAAGGTGCAGGACCTGCTGATGACCCGGCCCGGCCGCTATTTCTTTTCCCGCGGCGGCGTGCTCGGCTGCAACATGCCGGCGGCGGTCGGGGCGTCGCTGGCGGGCGCGGGCCTCGTCGCCTCGTTCGTCGGCGACGGCGGGGCGATGTACTCGCCCCAGGCTTTGTGGAGCGCCGCCCATACCCGGGCGAAGGTCGTCTTCTTCGTGTTCAACAACCGCCGCTACGGCGTGCTGCAGAACGTGGCGAAGGGCCTCGGCTACGCCAACGCCGTCGCCGGCCGCTTCGTCGGCATGGAGATCGTCGGCCCGGCGATCGACTTCCAGGCGCTCGCCGCCTCGATGGGCGTGCCGTCCCTCCGAGCGGACGACCGCGACGCGATCGGCTCAGCGGTCGCCGCGGCGCTCCGCCGCGAGGGCCCGTCGCTGATCGAGATCGCGATCCAATAGCGCAAGCGCTTCATTCGATGCAGGGTCACGACGTCGCCGGAGCTCCAGCTTCGCTGCAAGGCCAGATAGACCGCGAGGCATGGCGCGATGGCGATCATGATGCTCGCCTGGATTGCGCCCCAGTCGACTGCGCCGTGGCGGCCGATCCGCACGCTGACCAGTAAGATCGAGGGCGCAGGACAGCGTGGCCCAGCCGGCGCTGCTCAGCCTCGCGCGATCCGCGCTTCGATCGTCGGCGGGCGCTTCAGCGTCTGCAGCACGACGCAATAACGCTCGGTGAGCTTGAGCAGCGTGTCGAGCTGGTCTTGCGGCGCGTCGGTTTCGAGCTCGAAGGTCAGACGGATGTCGGTGAAGCCGACCGGCGCATCCTTGGCGACGCCGAGCGTGCCGCGAAAATCGAGGTCGCCCTCGGCCATCACCCGGCCCGAGCGCAGTGGCACGCCGAGCGCCGTCGCCACCGCCTTCAGCGTAACGCCGGCGCAGGCGACCAGCGCCTCGAGCAGCATGTCGCCGGAGCAAAGCTCAAGCCCGCTTCCGCCGGTGGCGGGATGGAGCCCCGCCTCCGCCAGCGCCCGCCCCGTCTCGACCTTGCAGGCGATCGAAGCGGAATCGAGCTCCCCTGTGGCCTTGAGGGTGATCCGCGCGGCTCCGGGCTCGAGGCGGTAGCGGTCCTTCAGCGGCGCCTGGAGCGCGCGCAAATCCTCTGCGTTCACCTGCGGTTTCCTTCCCGTCGTCGAGGCTGCAGTCTGCCCGCGCCGCGCCGAAGGCGCAATCCGCGCCATCAGCGCTTGTGACCCGGCGGCCCGCAGGCTAGGGCTTAGGTCCATGACGCACACCGGCTTCTTTTCCGGCTCTTTCGACCCGATGACCAACGGGCATCTCGACGTGATCGACCATGCCGCATGGCTGTGCGACCGGCTGGTGGTCGGAGTCGGGTCCAATCCGAACAAGGTCGGCCTCTTCACGGTGGAGGAGCGGCTCGCGCTCATCCGCGAGGCGGCCCAACCCGTGCTGGAGGGCAAGGGCTGCGAACTCGAGGTGATCAGCTTCTCGGGGCTGGCGATCGACGCTGCGCGCGATGTGGGCGCGACGCTGATCGTCAGGGGCCTGCGCAACTCGACCGACTTCAACTACGAGATGCAGATGGCGGGCATGAACCGGGCGATGGCGCCGGACTTGCGCACGATTTTCCTGCCCGCCTCCTCGCCGGTCCGGCCGATCACCGCGACGCTGGTGCGCCAGATCGCCTCGATGGGCGGCGACGCTTCCCCCTTCGCGCCGCCCGCCGTGATTGCCGCGCTGAAGGCGAAATTCGCCGCAGAACGCGGCTGACCTCGACGAATTTCACCACCAAGACCCCAAGGATCCGAAGGCCCTTTGCGTGTCTTCATGTCCTTTGGGGTTCGCTCCTGCGGATTTGAAACCAAAGCCCTTGCTTAACTGTCCACGCCATTATACTAAAGCATGTGCTTAACCAATCGGCCGACCTCGATCGCGCCTTCCACGCCCTCGCCGATCCGACCCGCCGGGCGATCGTCGAGCGGCTCGCCCGCGAACCCGCGTCAGTGAGCGCATTGGCGCGGCCCCTCGCCATGTCGCTTCCCGCGGTGATGCAACATCTGGCCGTGCTCGAGGCCTCGGGGCTCGTCCGCTCGGAGAAGTCGGGCCGCGTGCGGACCTGCCGCGTCGCGCCAGAGGCGCTGAGCCTCGCCGAACGATGGATCAATGACAGGCGGACCGAATGGGAAAACCGCCTCGACCGGCTAGGGGACTATCTCGCAACGCTCCCACAGGAAGGAGAGACCCATGACTGAGTCCGCCGCCAAGACGCTGAAGCCGATGCAAATCTCGCGCACGTTCCACGCCTCGCGCCAGCGCGTGTTCACGGCGTGGAGGACCGCCGAAGCGGTGAAGCGCTGGTTCGCTCCGACCGGCTTCACCATTCCCGAAGCCCGGGTCGAGCTCACCGTCGGCGGCCCGTTCGAAGTGCTGATGCGCTCGCCGGCAGGCGAAGAGCATTGGGCGCGCGGCGTGGTCAGGGAGGTCTCGGCGTTCGAGCGGTTGGTGATCGACTTCACCATCGAGGAGCCGAACGGCCGCGCCCTCTTCCGCGCCCTCACGGAGGTGACCTTCTCCGACACGCTCGGCGGGACGCGTCTCGACGCCACGCAAAGCTACACGGTCCTCGACCCCAGCGCCGCCTGGATGGCGGAGGGCGCGCCGAAAGGTTGGGCTCAGACGCTCGACAATCTCTCCGAGGAAGTGCTGCGCATCGAGGCGAAACGCTCGGTGTCGCACGGCGTCTTTTCGGTCGAGCGCGCCTATGACGCTCCGGTCGAGCGCGTCTGGCGCGCGCTGTCCGACCGCGAGGCGAAGGCGAAGTGGTTTGGCGGAACCGCCGGCGAGTGGACCGAGATCGAGCGCAATATGGATTTCCGCGTCGGCGGCGCCGAGCGCGTCAAGGGCCACTGGAAAAGCGGCGTCGTCTCCGACTTCGACGCGCTCTACCACGACATCGTTCCCGATCAGCGGATCGTCTACAGCTACACGATGCACATCAACGAGGCGAAGATCTCCGTCTCACTCGCCACCATGGAGCTCAACGCCGAGAACCCCCGCCGCACGCGTCTGAAAGTGACGGAACAGGGCGCCTTTTTGGACGGCTACGACGACAACGGCTCGCGCGAGCGCGGCACGGCGTTCCTGCTCGAGAAGATCGGCGAGTTGCTCGCAAGCGCTGCCTGAGCGATCAGAGATCGGGTCCGGACCGGGCGATCGGTCCCCCAGCCCGACTTTGGGTCGGTAAAGGACGACGGTCACTGGACGGGCCGTGCGGGGTCGGGCCGGCCCCTAGCCTGCGCGACGCATCGTCCAAAGCTCGCCCCTCATGTCGACCAAGTGAAATCCGCGCCGCGCCAATTCGCTGAAGGTCACGACATCATCTGCATGCACTGTCGCCCAAGCGTTCGCTGGTAAGTCCCGAATTTTATCAAGATTTCCGATATGAAAGTGCGCCACTGATATCTCCTTCGACCTGTCGCCTCGAACGGGTCCTCCCTTTACACGCGCCAAGTCCATGACGTTGCCCCGCCGGCGGCAGGCCCATAGCATGAATTGCTGCGATGCAGCAAGTGATATTGCGGCGCACAATGCGTTGGGCCCGAGCCGCGCGGAGCCCGGCGCCGCAGACGTCGGCTGCAGGAGCG
This sequence comes from uncultured Alphaproteobacteria bacterium, assembly GCA_963822215.1. Classification (GTDB taxonomy): domain Bacteria; phylum Pseudomonadota; class Alphaproteobacteria; order Rhizobiales; family Beijerinckiaceae; genus Roseiarcus. The sequence continues at coordinate 74,839 of CAWGGX010000008.1, read as the reverse complement.
ACTGGCGAAACAGGGAATTCACGTAAACAATTCCGTAATTATGTCATCAACCGCCGGCTTTTCCTTCGCCATCATTGGCGCCATCCTCGCGAAAGCGAACCGATCGGTTCGCGCGCGTGGAGGGAAGCGATTGATGAGGAGAAGAACCTCGGCTATGGCGCTCGCGGCGGCGCTTCTCGGTTTTGTCGCGGAGTCGGCGCTCGCTCAGGACGCAAAGCCCAAACTGAAGACGCCTGCGGGCGCCCCCACAGTCACAGTGACCGTGACGAACTCACGCAAGACCGATCTCATCCAGCTCCAGGCGGCCGAGAACGGCTCGGCAAACTGGACGAAAGTGCTCGGCGCGCTGAAGGCCGGCAAGCAGGCGTCGGCCAAAGTGCCCCAAGCCTTCAACTGTCGCATAGACCTGCACGGGACCTTCGCCAACGGTCAGTCGATGGATGCATCGAACGTCGACGTCTGCGCGCAAAAGACGCTCAACCTGACCGATTGAACGCCCGTTAGCGCTGTGGGAAAACGGTGACGCTTGCCTGATTTCCCAATTTTGCGCGGCGCCGTCTACGTCGGCGGCAGGAGCAGCTGGCGAACCGGGAATTGAGGTTAGCGTCAGCGTGATTCGTCACCGTAATTGGCTTAACCAGATTGCGATCGACAAAAGTATCTCTCGCCCAACATGCTCCCGCGGGCGTTTCTTTTACCAGAATAAATCACTCCGCAATGGCGGGGCGTCGTCCAGCTCGTACCTAATCGCCGTCGCGCGTCGGCTACTTGCATCCGAGAGCAGCCCGCAGTTGCGCTCGTACCAGAAAAACTGAAGTATAATCCCTGCTGTTACACTGACAAACACGCCGAGCGAGACTGAGAATAGAAACATCAGAAAGCTCATAGCATTCCTCCGGCATCATACCTGATAATGATCAACCGCTTGGCTCTGCGACCTTATCGCGGTATAACTTCGCACAACTCCACGTCTACACCTTCTGTCTACACCTCAGACCATGAATGATCGAGCTGAACTCCGTAAACGCCAACACTTGGGAGCTACGGAAGTCCCGATCGTGTCCTTTCCGTCACAAACAGGTTGTGGATCCATCATTGATACAACCTGCGATTAATCAATCGGTCATTTTGACGCACGCGCCACGTCGGCCGCCCGGTCGCCTTTCGGCATCCGCTGCACGGCCCCGCCTACCTCGGCTGCAGGAGCAGCTGGCGCTCGAGAGCGGTGAGCCCCGTATTCTTCAGCCGCCGGCCAACAGAAAATGCAACAATTTCTTGCCATATGAGCAAAAGTATGTTCTTCTTTTGTTCTGATGGTCCTGACAAAGGAGAACGCTGCTTTGTCCGCCTGCCTCGAAGCCGCTCAGCCCATCGCGCCCTCCGATCCGCCGATGGACGCGCGCGCCGCGCGGCTCAAGACATTCGAGCGGGAACAGCTGATCATCGATTTCCTCAACCGCGGCGTGTCGGTCGCCGAAATCGCTGCGCGGATCGACATCAGCGAGAAGCGCATGCGCGCAATCATCCGGGACATCCTTGCCCGGCGCATGCCGCATCCGCCCGAGGAGTTCGTGGCAATCCAGGTCAGCCGTCTCAACGAGGCGCTGCTCGTCGCTTACAGCGCCATGACGGGCGCAAACCTGAAGGCGGTCGACCGGGTGGTCAGGATCGTGCGCGAGCTCGACCGCTACCACGGGGCTTTCGTCGCCGCGGAGCGCCGCCGTCCCGAGCCGTTGTGTTGCGAGGCGCCCGCCGGAGGGACCGCGGCCTATGGCGGGGCGCTGTTCTGCAGCGCGGAATTTGCGGCGCAGGATGTCGAGGATCTTGCGTTCGAGCAGAAGGCGCAGGACCCCCTCTCCCCGCTTGAGCGGGGAGAGGGTTGGGGTGAGGGGCTTGGGCGATTGGCCGTTGTCGGCTCTCGCCCGGCCCCTCATCCTGACCTTCTCCCCGTGAACGGGGAGAAGGGACGTTTCCCGGCGGGCGACGAGCGCCCGGAAAATCCTCCGCAAACCTCTGAAAAGGTTGATTCCGCGCCCGGGATTGCGCCGGACCCGCAATTCTCGGCCGTTGCATCCGGCTGGAGCATGCTTCGAGACGCGACGCTTTGCGTCGCTCCTCAGCATGAGGGCGGTGACTATCCGCAGGGCGGTGACTATGCGCCCGCCGCCGCGGCAGGCGACCGCCGCCCGCAAATTCTGCTGCAAGCCTCTGAAAACGTTGAATCCGCGCCCGGGTTCGGCTGGCCCGCCGACACGGCGTCGCAGTCCGGCGGGGCGCCCGGCCTCCGCCTGCCTTCTGCGAGGCCCAGCGGCGCAGGACCGCCAAAGGTCCGCGCGGTCCTCAATGGCGTCATGGCCTGCTGAGGGGGCGCCGGACGTTCGGCTCTGGACGACGCTCTTTTGTCTGGCCCTCGCCTGCGCGCCCTGTAGACGCGGCCGTTGGCCGCGTCGCCGCGCTCAGCGAGCGCGGCTACAATCGCGCAAACCGCTCGACCAGCAGGAACTTCTGGACCTTGCCGGTCGGCGTGCGCGGCAGAGGGTCGCTCTGGAACCGGATCGTCCGCGGAAGCTTGAAGCCGGCGAGCCGCTCCCGGCAGTGGGCTTCGAGGCTTGCCGCCGTCGGCGCCTCGGCGCCGGCGGCGGTGACGATCAGCGCCGCGACCCGCTCGCCCCACGTCTCGTCCGGCAGGCCGAACACGGCGCAGTCGGCGACGCCCGGCGCCGTCATCAGCACCTCCTCGACCTCTGCGGCGTGCACGTTCTGACCGCCGCTGACGATCATGTCCTTGAGCCGGCCCCGAATGAACAGGAACCCGTCCTCGTCCATCGCGCCAAGATCGCCGGTGTAGACGAAGCCGCCGCGGAACGTCTCGGCCGACTTCGCCGGATTGTCGAAATAGCCGCAGCAGGTCGCGGGCGAGCGGCCGACGATCTCGCCAAGTTCGCCGGGCGCCGCGTGCGTTCCGTCCGGGCGCTCGATATGAACCTCGGCGAAACAGAGCGGAACGCCGACGGAATCGGCGTGCAGCGCGCGGTCCCCGGGCGTGCTCACCGTCAGCGTGCCGGTCTCCTGCATGCCGTAATATTCGTAGATCGCCGGGCACAACGCGGCGGCCGTCCGCTCGCGCAAGGGGGCCGGAAACATCGAGCCGGCGAACACAAGGGCGTGCAGCGATGCGAGGTCGCGTCCCGGCAGGGTCGGGTCGGCGAGCATCATCGCCGCCATGGTCGGCACGAGATTGCTGATACTGACCTTTTCGCTGCCGATCAGGCGCAGCGCCTCCGCCGGGGCGAAGTCGGTCAGCACATTGCGCGCGCCGAACATCACGCCCGCAGCGATCCAGGCGAAGCCGACCCGTCCGAACGCGGGAAAGACGGTCAGGATCACGTCGCGCGTGGTCAGCTCGAACGCCTCGAACATCGGCCCGACCCCAGCGTTGTTGGCGTGCGTGAGCAGGTAGGCCTTCGGCAGCCCGGTCGTCCCCGAGGTGAGGTTGAAATAATAGGGATCGGTCTCCTCGATCTCGACGTCGGGCTCGGTCGGCGGCGAGGAGGCGAGCAGGTCCTCGTAGGGCTGCGCCCATTCGGGCCGTCTCTCGCCGATTGCGACGAAATGGCGAATGTCGGGAAGCTCCGCCCGCGCCCGTTCGGCCGACACGACAAAGCGCGTCTCGAACAGCATCGCCCTGGCGTCCATGGCGCGCATCAGGGCGACGATCTCGGCCGGGGCGAGCCGGTAGTTGAGCGGAATCCCGACGAGCCCGGTCTTGGCGAGCGCGTAGTAGATCTCCGGCAGCTCGGCGCGGTTGTTGCAGAGGAACGCGACCGTGTCCCCCTTCGCGAAGCCCAGCGCCGCAAGCCCGTTCGCCAGCCGGTTGCAGCGCGCGTTGGTCTCGCGGAACGAGAACCGCCGCCCGGTCGTGGCGCAAGTGAACGCCTCCCGGTCGCGGAAGCGCCGCGCCGCCGTCGTCAGCGCGTTTCCGACCACCGCCTTGCCCAGCGCCCGAACGGCTGCCTCGCCCGCCATGTCGTTCCTCCCTGTTGTGTCCGTCGATTCCGTTTGCCGGATGGTCGACCTGTCAGCGGCCGGAAAACCGCGGCTTCCGTTTCTCGACGAAGGCGGCCGCGCCTTCGCGCAGGTCTGCGGTGGCGAAGGCGGCCGACTGCGCGCTCGCTTCGGCGTCGAGCGCCTCGGCCAGCGCGGCGGTCGACGCCGCCTCGAGCTGCGCCTTGATCAGCCGTATCGCCACCGGCGGTCCTTCCGCGAGGCGTTCGGCGAGCGCAAAGGCCTCGCCGATCAGCGCGTCGTCGTCGACGACCTTCCAGATCAGGCCCCATTCCGCCGCGGTCTCGGCGCTCAGCGGCTCGCCGGTCAGCGCCAGCGCCCGCGTGCGCGGCGCGCCGATCGCCCGTTGCAGGAAGGCGGTCGCGCCGCCGTCGAGCGCCGCGCCGAGCTTGACGAAACTCAGCACGAAACGCGCCGAGCGGGCTGCGACGACGACGTCGCCCATCAGCGCCAGGCCGACCCCCGCGCCGGCCGCCGGTCCATTGACCGCGACGACGACCGGCAGGCGCGAGGCGCGCACCCGTTCGATCAGCGGATTGATCGAGGCGCGCATCCAGTCGCCGACCTCAGAGCCCGCCGCGAAGGTCGCCGTCCCGAGCTGCGCGCCGCCGCAAAAGCCCTTGCCGGCGCCGGTGATGAGAACGGCGCGCACCGCCGAATCCGCCTCGGCCGCCGCGAAGTCGGCGGTAAGATCGGCGAGCATCGTGCCGCCAAGCGCATTGTATTTTTCGGGGTTATTGAGCGTGATGAGTGCGACCGCGCCACGCCGCTCATACATGGTCATCGCCACTTGCGCTCTCCTCCCAGTCTCGGCCAGCGCGACGCGCTCACAGCGTCCGCGCGATCAACACTTTCATGATTTCGTTGGCGCCGCCATAGATGCGCTGGACGCGGCTGTCGCGGAACATGCGCGCGATCGGATACTCGTTCATGTAGCCGTAGCCGCCGAACAGCTGCAGGCACGTATCGACGATTGTGTTCTCGAGTTCGGAGACCCAGTATTTCGCCATCGACGCCGTCGCGGCGTCGAGCTTGCCCTCGAGATGCAGGCCAATCAGCCGGTCGATAAAGACGCGCGCGACCGTCGCCTCGGTCTTGCACTCGGCCAGCCTGAACTGAGTGTTCTGGAAGTCGATCAGCCGCTGGCCGAAGGCCTTGCGCTCCTTGACGTAGGCGATCGTGTCGTCGAGCGCCCGCTCGATCACCGCCACGCCGCCAATCCCGATGGTCAGCCGCTCCTGCGGCAGCTGTTGCATCAGCTGCACGAAGCCCATGCCCGCCTCGAGCCCGAGCAGGTTCGAGGTCGGCACGCGGACGTCGTCGAAGAAGAGCTCGGAGGTGTCCTGCGCCTCCATGCCGACCTTGTCGAGATTGCGCCCGCGCTTGAAGCCGGGCGCGTCCGCCGTCTCGACGACGATCAGCGAGGTGCCCTTGGCGCCCCTGGCCGGATCGGTCTTGGCGACGACGATGATCAGGTCGGCGAGCTGGCCGTTGCTGATGAAGGTCTTCTGGCCGTTGACGACATACTGGTTGCCGTCGAGCCGGGCGGTGGTCCTGACGCCCTGGAGGTCCGAGCCCGCGCCGGGCTCGGTCATCGCGATGGCGCCGATCCATTCGCCCGAGGCCATCTTGGGCAGCCAGCGTTTCTTCTGCTCCTCCGAGCCATAATGGAGGATGTAAGGCGCGACGATCGCATTGTGCAGCGCGGCGGCGAATCCGCTGACCTGCCGTCGGGCGATCGCCTCCATCAGCACGACCTCGTGGCGGAAGTCGCCGCCGGGACCGCCGTAGGCCTCCGGCACGGCGAGGCACAGCAGACCCGCCTCGCCCGCCTCGCGCCAGAACGAGCGCTCGACAATTCCCTCTCGCCGCCACGACTCGACGCGCTCGGGCGGCGCATGCTTTTCGAAGAATCCTTCGACCGAGTTCGCGAAGATGACGATATCGTCCTCCCGCAGGAATTCGGCCCGGTCGATATCGAGCGCCGCCATCATGCTCCTCCCTGGGACGCAATTCTCGCGCGTCCGTTATGCGCGGATCAGGCCGCCGCCAATCCTTCCGTCAGCCGCACGGCGAATTCGTCGGCGACGGCCTCGGCGGAAAGCCGCCCGCCCTGTCTATACCAGTCGGCGATGCCGTTCAGCGCCCCGGCCACCGCGAAGGCGGCGAGCCTGGCGTCGCAGGGCCGGATCGATCCGTCCTCGATCCCACGCTCGATTTCTGTGCGGAAGGCCAGATCGTAGCGCCGCTTCGAGCGCCTGACTGCGGCGCGCGCCTCATCGCCAAGCTCTCGGTCGTCGAGCCGCGCGAAGCACATGCCGAAGTCGGTCGTCATCAACCAGGCGTAGGCGCGGATCAACGCCTTCAGCTTCTCGAGCCCAGTGCCGCGCTCGCTTGCGATTCGGCCGAAGCGCTCCTCGTATTGCTCGTCGCCAAGGCGGAAGAGCTCGGACAGGATCTCATCCTTGCTGCCGAAGTAATTGTAGAGCGCCGGCTTGGTGATGTTGAGCCGCTCGGCGATCCTGGCGAGCGGGGTGCGGTGATAGCCTTCCTCGAGGAACAACCGCACCGCCATCCGAAGCACCGCCTCGCGCTTCTCGTCGCGCAGGCGCCGGCGATCCTCGAACGGCGTCCAGGGCGGATCGTCGACAACCGGTCTGGCTGCAGTCATGCCTCCAAGCGTCCTTCTCGACAGGCCTTGCTTGACAGGCCTTGCCGCGCAATATATGACCCAAGGGTCAGATAATGTCCAGCCGGTAAATCACGGAGGAGATGATGGCGTCCAAGGTGATCGTCGCTGGCGTCGGCATGATTCCGTTCGCCAAGCCCGGCGCAAGCGCGCCCTACCACGAGATGGGGGCGGAGGCCGGAAAGCGCGCCCTCGACGACGCCGGCATCGCCTACGACGCCATCGAGCAGGCCTATGTCGGCTACGTCTACGGCGACTCCACCTCCGGCCAGCGGGCGCTCTATCGCCTGGGGCTGACCGGCGTCCCGATCGTCAACGTCAACAACAACTGCTCGACCGGTTCGACGGCGCTGTTCCTCGCGCGCCAGGCGATCGCCTCCGGCGCCGCCGATTGCGTACTTGCGCTTGGCTTCGAGCAGATGAAGCCGGGCGCGCTCGGCTCCGTCTACACCGACCGCCCGAGCGCCTTCGAGGACTTCGACGCGCTCGCCGACGACCTCATCGATGCGCCCGGCATTCCGCTGGCGCTGCGCTATTTCGGCGGCGCCGGGCTTGCGCATATGAAGAAATACGGCACGAAGCTCGTGGCGTTCGCCAAGGTCCGCGCCAAGGCGAGCCGCCACGCCAAGGCCAATCCGCTGGCGATCTTCCGCAAGGAGGTCAGCGCCGACGACGTCATGAATGACACGCCGATCTGGCCCGGCGTGATGACCCGCCTGATGGCCTGCCCGCCGACCTGCGGCGGCGCCGCGGCGGTGCTGGTTTCGGAGCGCTTCGCCAGGGAGCGCGGCCTCAACGCGCAGGTCGCGATCAAGGCTCAGGCGATGACCACCGACACGCCCTCCACCTTTGCGGCGCGCGACATGATGCGGCTCGTCGGCTACGACATGGCGAAGTCGGCGGCGAGCAAAGTCTACGAGCAGTCCGGCATTGGTCCTTCGGAGATCAAGGTCGTCGAGCTGCACGACTGCTTCGCCCACAACGAGCTCATCACCTACGAGGCGCTCGGGCTCTGCCCGGAGGGCGGCGCCGAAGCGTTCATCGACGCTGGCGACAACACCTTTGGCGGACGGGTGGTGACCAACCCGTCCGGCGGCCTGCTCAGCAAGGGCCATCCGCTCGGCGCGACCGGCCTCGCCCAGTGCTACGAACTGACCCGCCAGTTGCGCGGCAGCGCCGGTCCGACCCAGGTCGAGGGGGTTCGCCACGCGCTCCAGCACAATCTCGGCCTCGGCGGCGCCTGCGTCGTGACCCTGTACGAGCGGACGTGAGGCGATGGTCGACGCTTCCGCCATCGGAATGACGCTGCCCCCGACTCACGCTCGCGTCGAGGCGGGTCGACTCAAGTATTTTCTCGACACTCTCGGCGATACGAACCCGGTATACCGCGACGCCAGCGCGGCGAAGGCCGTCGGCTTCGCCGACCGGCCGATCCCGCCGACCTACCTCTTCTGCCTGGAGATGCTCGACAATGACGACCGGTTTGCGCTGCTCGACACGCTCAAGGTCGACATCGCCCGCGTCCTGCACGGCGAGCAGACGTTCGTCTATCACGCGCCGGCTTACATCGGCGACGAGCTGACCTTCCGCTCCAGCGTGACCGGCGTGCAGCAGAAGAAGGGCGGCGCGCTGACCATGATCGACGTCACGACCCAGGTCACCAACCAGCGCGGAGAGCCGGTCGCCGACTGCATTCGCGTCGTCGTCGTGCGCAATTAGGGAGCGTCGCATGACCGTTGGACTGAAGGATGCCAAGGTCGGCGACGCCGTCGTCGGCAAGAGCTTCCCAAAGCTCACCCGCGCCAAGCTGGCGCTCTATGCTGGCGCGTCGGGCGACCACAACCCGATCCACATCGACAGCAACTTCGCCAAAAAGGCAGGCTTCCCGGATGTCTTCTCGCACGGGATGCTGGTCATGGGCCTGCTCGGCCAGGCGGTGACCGACGCCGTGCCACCCGACCGTCTGCGCGCGTTTTCGACCCGCTTTGTCGCCATCACCCAGCTCGGTGCGGCTATTTCCTGCGAGGGAACGGTCGCGCAAATCTTCGAGGCGGAGGGCGAGCGGCGCGCCCGTCTCGCGCTGACCGCCAGGGACGAGACCGGCGATCTCAAGCTTGCCGGCGAGGCGATCGTCGCGCTCTGATCTTTGGGGGCCTCATGAGCAATCTCGCAGGAAAAGTCGCGCTCGTCTCCGGCTCGGGTCGCGGCATCGGCCGGGCGATCGCGCTGAAGCTCGCCCGGCACGGCGCCAAGGTCGTTGTCAACGACCTCGATTCCGGCCCCGGCGACGCGGTCGCCGCCGAGATCAAGGCGGCGGGCGGCGAGGCGGTCGCGGTCAACGGCGACGTGACCGCGCCGGATTTTGCCGAGCGCTTCGTTCGCGCGGCGATCGACAGGCTTGGCGGCCTCGACATCATCGTCAACAACGCCGGCTACACCTGGGACGCGACGATCCAGAAGATGACCGACGAGCAGTTCCAGGCGATGCTCGACGTGCACCTGATCGCGCCGTTCCGCATCCTGCGCGCCGCCGCCGAGCCGATCCGCATCTTCGCCAAGCAGGAAGCGGCGGAAGGGCGCGAGGTGTTCCGCAAGGTCGTCAACATCTCCTCGCTCGCTGGCCTCTATGGCAACCCCGGCCAAGTCAGCTATTCGGCCGCCAAGGCCGCCGTCGTCGGCGTCACGCGGACGCTCTGCAAGGAGTGGGGGCGCTACAAGGTCAACGTCAACTGCGTCGCCTTTGGCCTGATCCAGACCCGGCTGACCCAGGCGATCGAGGAAAAGCAGGCGACGATCGACGTCGCCGGACGCGCGATCAAGGTCGGAATCCAGCCGCAGCTCATCCAGACGATGGACCGCCTGATCCCGCCCGGCCGCGGCGGCACGCCCGAGGAGGCGGCGAACGCGGTCTATCTCTTCTGCACGCCGGAATCGAACTACATCAGCGGCCAGGTCGTCTCGGTTGCTGGCGGTCTCCTGATGTAGCGTAACTGCCTGGCCACCCCTTCGCGCCTCATCCTGAGCTTGTCGAAGGACGTTCCAGAGCGCACGAACGTCGCCGCCCACTGGATCATCCTTCGACAAGCTCAGGATGAGGTCCTTGCGATCACAACGCCACTCATCATCCAGCTTGGCAGCCAACCAGCGCCTGCGGCGCGCCATTATGGATGAAAATGGTGGCGGCGCGGGCCGATTTGTCAGAGTCTTTGCGACGGGCGATCGTGCAAGTCTGACAAAACTGCGGTGGCTTGCGACCCCGATTGGCAGTCCGGCCCGCGCTGCATAGAGGTACCATTCTTTGTCGCCCCCGGGAACGGGGAGCACGCGTGGCAGTGTCTCGACTATACCTGCGGCGTCACGGTCGCCTTCCCCTGGATGGAGGCGAGGATGGAGGTCATCATTGAGCGGTGTTGCGGGGTGGACGTGCATCAGGAGACGGTCGTCGCCTGCGTCTTGATCGGCGCCCCGGGCGAGCGGCCGAGGAAGGAGATCAGGACCTTCCGGACGATGACGCGCGATCTGGAGGCGTTGCGGGACTGGTTGCAAGAGCTTGGGGTGACGCACGTCGGGATGGAGAGCACCGGCGTTTACTGGCGCCCGGTCTATGCCGTCCTCGAGGGGTGTTTCGAGCTGATCGTCGGCAACGCCCGGCACATCCGTAACGTGCCGGGTCGCAAGACCGATGTGAAGGACGCCGAGTGGATCGCCGATCTGGTCCGCCATGGGCTGATCGCCAAGAGTTTCGTCCCACCGGCGCCGCAGCGCGAGTTGCGCGAGTTGCTGCGCTATCGCCGCAAGCTGGTGGAGAGCCAGGCGGCCGAGCGCAACCGGCTCCTGAAGCTCCTGGAGACGGCCAACATCAAGCTGGCCAGCGTCGCCAGCGACGTCTTCGGGGTTTCCGGGCGCGCCATGTTGAAGGCTCTGATCGAGGGCGGCGCCTCGGCCGAGGCGATGGCGGACCTTGCCAGAGGGCAATTGCGCCGTAAGCGGGACGATCTGGTTCTGGCGCTCGAAGGGCGGATGGAGGAGCATCACCGCTTCCTCCTGGCGATGCAACTGCGCCGGCTCGAAGCCATTGAGGCCGACATCGCAGCGCTCGACCTGCGCATTGACGAGCGGCTCGAGCCCTATCGCGCGCCGCACACGCTCCTGATGCAGATTCCGGGCGTCGACTGGGTGGTCGCGGCCGTGCTGATCGCCGAGATCGGCGTCGACATGAGTGTATTCCTGAGCGTCTATCATTTGTCGGCCTGGGCGGGCGTCTGTCCCGGCAACCATGAGAGCGCCGGCAAGCAGAAGAGCGGCCGCGCCCGCAAGGGCAATGTCCATCTGCGCACCATGCTCGTCGGCGCCGCGATTTCCGCGGCGCGAACCAAGGGCAGCTATCTCAAGGACAAGTATCACCGCCTCAAGGCGCGCCGCGGCGCCTTGCGCGCAGCGCTCGCCATCGCTCACAAAATCCTCGTCTCCGCCTATCACATGCTCGCCAAAAACCTGCCCTATCGCGATCTCGGCGAAGCCTATCTCGACCAGATCAGCCAGACCCGAACCGTCGCCAACCTCAAACGGCGTCTCGAGCGCCTCGGCTACAACGTCACCCTCGAACCAAAGGCCGTGCCCGCATGACCCCATATCCACGCTGAAGCCATTTTCGTGGCAGTTCCGATGCAGCGCGAGGCCGGTCACTCCGCCGGGGCGCGGCGCAGGGCAAACTTGACCTTGGGCACCAGCGCCGCCGTCGCCGCGACGAGGAGCGCCACGACGAACATCGATACGAAGGTCACCCGCAGCGAGCCGTCGAGCGCCGTCCTGAGAACGCCATTTCCCGCCGCCGCCCCGCCGTCGAGCAGCTTGCGCAACTGATCGGACGTGACGGCGCCGAGCCGCGCGTGCAGGAGCCCAAAGTTCAGCACGGAGCCGAACACGGTCGCGCCGAACGTGCTGCCGAGCGTCCGGGCGAAGAGATAGGCGGCGGTGACGCTGCCGCGCTCGGACCAGTCGACGATCTCCTGAATGAGCACGATCGACGCGCTGCTCGAAAGGCCCATGCCCAAGCCGACCACCGCCGATCCGATCCCGGCGACGATCGGCGGAGTATCCGCTCTGAGGAAAACGAACGCGAGCGCGCCGAGCGGGACCAACGCCGCCCCTGCCCGCAACACGCTCCGCACCCCAAAGCGTTTCCAGAGCCTCGGCGACAGCGTCGCCCCCAGTGGCCAGCCCATCACCATCGCCGACAGGGCGAAACCCGCCGTCAGCGGCGGCCGGCCCATCACGCCCTGGACGAACACCGGCAGGAAGGTCGTGAGCCCGATCATCACCATGCCGGCGAACAGCGACGAGGCGTTCACCGCCGCAATCGGTCGCCGGCCCCAGAGATCGAGCGAGATCATCGGCTCGGGCGAACGACGCTCCTGAACGACGAAACCAGCAATCGCCGCAACCGCGATCGCGCCGATGATGGCGATCTCGGTCCAGCCCGCGGTCGAGAACGCGGTCATGAGGGCCATGATCGCGGCGATGGCGATGGTGAAGACGCCCGCGCTCAGGTGATCGATCGTCCCGCGCGCCTCCGACTTCTTTTCGTGCAGATAGAACCAGAAGCCCGCCGAGGCGGCCACGCCGATCGGCAGGTTCATCCAGAAGATCCACGCCCACGACCAGCGCTGGATGATGAGCGAGCCGACCAGCGGACCGAGCACGGCCGAGAGCGCCCAGACACTGGCGAGCCAGCCCTGGATCTTGCCGCGCTCGTGCACCGAATAGAGGTCGCCGACGATCGTCATCGCCGTCGGCTGCACCGCGCCCGCCCCGACGCCCTGCAGGAGGCGGAAGACGATCAGCGACGGCATCGACCAGGCGAATCCGCAAAGCAGCGACCCGACAAGGAAGATCAAGATCCCCGACAGCATGACGACCTTGCGGCCCCTGAGGTCGGAGAGCTTGCCGAACACGACGGTTGTCGCGGTCTGGGTGAGCAGGAAGGCGGCGAACACCCAACTGTAGAGCGCAAGGCCGCCGAGCTGCGCGGCGATCTGCGGCATGGCGGTCGAGACGATGGTCGCCTCGATGGCGATCATGAAGTTCGCCGCGATCACGGAGACCAGGACCAGCGTGCGATGGGTCGTGAGGGCGGGCATGCGGGCTAGATAGGGGGCCGGGGTCCGAGATGCCAGTCACGATCGAGCGATCGTTCGGCGCGCCATGCCCATCCGGTTCAGACAGACGCCCACTCCATATCGGGTTGCCGGCCCCATCCCTTTCCGGCGCCAATGCGCCAGGCGCCACCGTCCCTGAAAGACGTTTCGGACGCGTCAGCTCCACCCGGCGCGCAACATTCGTCCCGAGCAATCGAACGGCCGCTGTCGACGTTGAGCCGCCGTAGCAGACCGCGGCCGCGAGCGTCTCAACTGAGCAAGGAAGCGGACCTCCAGGGGTCGCCCACGAAGGCGCGGAGTCCGCCCTGAGCAGTCTTCCGATTTCGAACGCGGAAGTGGCGCCACAAAACTATGCTTGGCCTTCGGCGTAAAGAGGCCCAGGGACGGTCTCTTGCGCCCCGCGCATACTTCCGCGCTGCGTTTGATCCAACGACGAGCGGTGGCCTCAATGGGTCAATCCGGGGATCGGCGTTCGTGCTCGGCGTCAATCGGCCCTTGGCCGCTGGCACTCCGGGCGACGGGACGACCCAACGGCCGACGCGATCTAGAGCCGGCCGGAAGCCTCCCGCTTGAGGAAGCGTCCCGCGCCCGGGCGCCCGCGCCATATCGGGCCGTCGACGATTAGCTCGCCCCGGGAGAACACTTTGCGGACCGCGCCGCGCAGCGTCCACCCTTCGAACAGGCTGTAGTCGACCCGGCTGTGATGTTCGCTCGCGCGAATGGTCGTCGTCGCGTTTGGATCGAAGAGCACAAGGTCGGCGTCGGAGCCGACCGCAATGGTCCCCTTGCGCGGGAACAGACCGAACAGTTTGGCGGGGTTGGTCGCTGTCAGAGCGACCAGGCGATTGAGATCGAAGCGTTGCTTGGCCGCGGCTGCGGCGAATAGCAGCGGCGTTCGCGTCTCGATGCGCGGCGCGCCGTTGGGAATGCGGGTGAAGTCGCTCACCCCGGCGCGCTTGGCGTGATAGGGCGATACCGACGTCTCGGAGACGCAGAACGGGCAGTGATCGGTCGAGATCACTTGCAAATCGCCGCTGGAGAGGGCGCGCCACAAGGCCTTTTGATGATCGAATCCGCGCAGCGGCGGCGTCATGACAACCTTGGCGCCAGCCTCGAAATCGTCGGTGTCGTAGGCCGATTCGTCTAGAAACAGATAGTGGGGACACGTCTCGGCGTAGACAGGCAGGCCGCGATCACGCGCCTGGGTCACCTCCGCCATTCCCTCGCGCGTGGAAAGGTGGACCAGATAAACCGGCGCGTTCGACAATTCTGCGATAACGATCGCGCGATGCATCGCCTCGCCTTCCGTCAGGCTTGGGCGAGTCGAGGCGTGATATCGCGGCGCCGTATGTCCGGCCGCCAGCGCCTCCTCGACCAGCGCCTTGATGACCGCTCCGTTCTCGGCGTGGAAGCAGACCAAGCCTCCATCCTCGCCGACCTGCCGCATGACCGCGCAGGATCGCGCCGTCGTCCACCATGAGGGTATCAGGATACGCCATGAACAGCTTGACGCTTGTCACGCCGCCGTAGCGGACGAGTTCGCGCGTCTCGGCGAGCGTCGCCTCCGTCACCGTGGTCAGCGTCATATGGGCGCCGACGTCGATGCAGGCGGTCGCGGCTCTCGCCAGCCAATCGTCTAATGCCGCGGCCACACTTGGAGAATGACGCGGCTGAAATGCAAAGTCGACGACCGTCGTCGTGCCGCCAAACGCCGCCGCGCGGGTGGCCGTCTCAAAGGTGTCCGCGGTGCGCGCCGTCCCGGTGTCGTAGTCGATATGGGTATGCACATCCACGCCGCCGGGGAGCACCAGCAGTCCGGCCGCCTGATGGATTTCCGCGTCGGCGCTCAGCGCGGCGCCGAGAGCGACGATTCGGCCATCTTCAATTAAGATGTCTCCGGTCCAGCAGTCGACGGCGGTCGTCACCTCGCCGCCGCGGATCAACAGCCGACGGGTCATCCCACAGCTCCTTTGGCGCGCCGCCGCACCAGTTCCCCGCCCGCCACCAAGAGGATGTTGGCGGCCACGATGAGCGTGGCGAGCGCATCGAGCTTCGGTGACAGGTGGAAGCGAAAATCTGACGCGACCATAATCGACAGCGGTTGCGTCCGCCCGCTGACGAAAGATGTCACGACGTATTCGGACGACGACAAGACGAAGGCGATAAAGAACGACGCGATGAGTCCGTTGCGCATGAGCGGGAGCTGAACCCGCGAGAAGACCTGCCAGCCGGATGCGCCGAGATCGGCCGCGGCCTCTTCCAGCCGATGATCCAGGCGGATCAGGACCGACGCGATCACCATCGCCGAGAAAGGCAGAATGATCAGCGACTGGGCTGCGATGATCACGACGACGCCGTGCGGAACCCCTACGACCGCCATGGCGATGACGTCGGCGACGGCGAGAATGATCTTCGGAATGAAGAAGGGAACAATCAGCAACGCGGCGAAGACGATCCTGCCGCGGAAGCGGTGACGGGTGAGCGCGAGCGCCGCCATCGCGCCGAGCGTGGTCGAGATCAGGGCCGTGGGCGCCGCGATCAGAATGGAGTTGGCGAACCCGCCGAGCAGGCGACTGTCGTGGATGGCGACGTTATACCAGTCCAGGGTGAACCCGGTCATGGGAAACGCCAGCATCTCGGAGCGGTTGAACGAGAACAGCGCGACCACCGCAACCGGCAGGTACATGAAGGCGTAAACGAGCTGGACGTAAGCCCTGAGGACGCGCTCCATCGCCGGCTAGCCTCGGCCGACCATGACGCTGCCCCACGGAGTGCGCCGCAAGAGCAGAATGATGGCGACCACCACGGCGACCATCGCCGCAAGCAGCGTCCAGGCGATGGCCGAACCGAGCGGCCAGTCGAACGCGGCGCCGAAAAGATCCGCGATCGCGCTGATCACCGTCACGCCGGAGGCGCCGCCGATAAGTTGCGGCGTGAGAAAGTCGCCGATGACCAGCGCGAAAACCATTAGGGCGCCGGCGACGAGCCCCGGCGCGGTCAGCGGCAGAACGAGGCGGAGAAAAATCGTGGCCCGACCGGCGCCGAGGTCCGCCGCCGCTTCGAACAGGTGGTCGTCAAGCGACTCGAAACTCAGCCAAAGCCCGAGCACCATGAAAGGAAGATAGTTGTAGACGAGCACGATCGTGGTCGCGGTCGGGCTGAACAGCAGAGCCTCGATCGGGCGGTCGATCAAGCCGGTCCAGATGAGGAAGCTGTTCAGCACGCCTTCCCGGCCGAGGATGAGGCGCCAGGCGAAAATGCGCACGAGGTCGCCGGTGTAGAGAGGAATCAGCAGTGCGGTTAGAAGTGCTGCCTTCACCACGCGAATTCGTTTCGCGATGAAGAATGCGACGGGATAGGCGATGACCGCCGTAATTGCAGCGATGGCGGCGCCGCTCATCAGTGCCTTCAGAATCAAATAACGGTAGGAACCGCTGGAGAGCACCTGGGCGTAGTTACGCAGACTGAAGTCAGGGACGATGCTGACGAAGTCGACGTGGAAAAAACTGTAGACGAACAGCAGGCCGAGCGGCGCGAGGCATAAGACAGTCAGGGCGGCCAGCACCGGACCAACGGTCACCGCGAGGGTCGTCCGGTCGCCTTCCATGGCTTATATCGCATCCTTCGCCAGGGCGCCGTCGGCGATCCACGCCTTTGCCGGCTCGTAGCCGAGCGAGACGGCGCTTCCGACCGCGGGCGGGTCCTCGTCGGGACACCGCACGCGCAGCACCGCCGATCCGGCCGCGACCTCGACGAGCCAGTCGGCGCCCTGAAAAACCGTGTGACGTACTGTGCCGCGAAGATTTCCGTCGACGCCGATGACGAGCTGCTCGGGCCTGAGGCAGAGCGAGGCGCGCCGGCCTGCCGTGATCACGGGCGCGCACGGCGCATGGGCGGGGCCGAACGCCGTGTCGAGCGTCGCCTCGCCCGCGGCGCAGTCCACAACTTTCCCTTCGACGAGGTTCGAGCCGCCGATGAAGTCGGCGACGTAGGCGTTGGCCGGGCGGCGGTAGATCGTTTCCGGATCGCCCTCCTGCTCGATCACGCCGTGGTTCATCACGATGATCGAGTCCGACAATGCGAACGCCTCTTCCTGGTCATGAGTTACATGCAGAAACGCCAGGCCCAGGCGTCGCTGAATGTCTTTGAGTTCGATCTGCATCTCCTTGCGCATCTTGCGATCCAAGGCGGACAGCGGCTCGTCGAGCAGAAGAAGACGCGGCCGGTTGATGATCGCACGGGCGAGCGCGACGCGCTGCTGCTGGCCTCCCGACAGCTCTCGCGGCCGCCGCTCGCCCATCGATTCCATGCGCACCATCTGCAAAGCCTGAGAGACGCGCTCCGCCACTTCGCGGCGTCGAAGACGGCGCAGGCTGAGGCCGAAAGCGACGTTCTCGGCGACGTTCAGGTGCGGGAAGAGCGCATAGCTCTGGAAGACCGTGTTGACGGGACGCCGACTGGGCAGGGTATCGCCCAGCGGCCGGCCGTCGAGTTCGATCACGCCCGCCGTGGCCGTTTCGAACCCTCCGATCATCCGCAGGATCGTCGTCTTGCCGCATCCCGAAGGGCCGAGCAGCGTCACGTACCGATCGGCCGATAGTGTGAAGTCGACCCCTCGGACCGCGTGGACGGCCCCAAACCGCTTGTGGATTCCGCGCCCCGCCAGGAGAGGGGTTTGCTTTCCCTCTCCCGAATTGGACTGCGATACCGTCGCGTCCGTCACATCAGCTCGCCTTGACCTCGTTCCAGAGCGTTACCCATTCGTTATAGCGACGCGGAATCTCCGGCCAGACGAACGATTCCATCACTGCCGGGTCCTTGATGAAGATGCGTTCCTGTTGCTCCGGCGTGAGCTTGTCGCGAACGAGGTCGGTCGATTGGGCGTAAGGGCCGCCCAAGGCGAGCTTGAGGCCATATTCGGGGCCGAGCAGGTAGTTGATGAACTGGTACGCCGAATCCAGTTTCTCGCCCTCGACGCCGGCGGGGATCGCGAGCACGTCGCACCATGACGGCACGCCTTCCTTGGGCAGCGAGAGGGCCATCTTGATCCCCTGCTTCGTCAGGTCGTAATAGGGCGGCAGCCAGGAGAATGCGCACACCACCTCGCCGGTCGCAAACAGGTTGGTGAGATCGGCGATCGACGTCCAATAGGTGCGCAACAGCGCCTTTTCGGCGATGAGCGCCTTCTTGACTTCAGCCAGCTGGCGATCGTCCATGCTGAAGATTTCACCCTGCGGAATGCCGAGGTAAAGGGCCGCAATCATGATGCCCTCCACCGCGTAGTCGCGCATGGCGAGCTTACCCTTGTACTTGTCCCCCTTGAAGAACACCGACCAGTCGGGCTTCTCGTCCATCAGGTCGGCGCGGTAGACGATGGTGTTGATGCCCCAGTAGTAGGGCAGCGCGTATTGTTTGCCGTCTTTCTTGTCGAGCTTCTGGTCGCGGAAAACGGGGTACATATGGGCGGCGTTGGGGATCTTCGTCAGATCGAGCGGTTGCACGAGATTCGAGGCGATGTAGCGCGACATCTCCCACTGGCCCGGGACAAAAATGTCGACGTCGGCCGCGCCGCCGGCCTTGAACTTGGCGAACTGCTCGTCGTCGGTCGTGATGTAGGACTGATCGATTTTTATTCCCGTCGCCTTGGTGAAGGGATCGATGTAATCGGGCAGACCGAGATTGTTCCAGGTGCTCCACAGGATATCCGTCGGCGCTGCGTGAGCCAGTCTCCAGGGCAGAGTGGCGCTCGCGGCAGTCACGGCCGCCGCCGCCAAAAATTCTCGACGCTTAAGCCGGAAAACCATGCTCGTTCCCTTTCTTGCGATCCTGCGCCGACGTCTCAAGGGCGCCGGAACGCGATCCACGACATAAAGGTCAAGAGGCTCCGTCTTAATTTGATATGCATCAATTCGGAAAGACGGGCGTAACCATTTTTTCGTATAGCTCTAGGCACTGGTGCCTAATTGTTGTGCACCGTGCGTATGTGACAGGCATGTCTGAGTGATTTGAGCTTCGCGAGTCGAAGCAATATTTCGCGAATACCACGCGCGATTAGCGGCTTCCGTATCGTTTTTCGGAAGCTTGGAGTTCCGATCGTCGCGAGTGCATATCCAACCTAGACAAGCAACGGAACATGCATTGCTGCAATCGTTATCGCCGGGAAAGACCGTCCCTGGCGCTATCTTCCAGTACCAGGTCCGAGGAGGAAGGGTAGCAAAGGGTCGGATATGACACGTTCGCTGCGCCATCAGCGAACGCCCGCTTCTTGCGCACTGCGGGCGTCCATGGCGCCGACTTCGGCTGATCACAGTCCGTCCTTCGATGCTCTTGCCGGCGTCTTGATCGAGGCCCGCTCCGGTCATGACCGGCCGATTGGGGGATGGCTGAACGGCGCCTCGTTCACCCATATGGAGTGGGTGTCTGTCTTAGCCGGATAGGCTTGCAACCTTCAAGGCCGGGTTTCGACGTCTGTCGCGCGCAGCAATTGATCCAGCGTCAGGATCCGCGCGCCCGCCGCCTTTGCGTAGGCGTAGGGAAAACAGTCGAAGTTGCTGAGCGCACGTTTCCCCAGGCCGTGCCTTTCGGTCACGGCGACCGCCAACGCAAGAACTTCGCGCGGCCGCGCCGGTTCGCGGAGCGCAATGGTGCGCTCTTCAAGCCATTCGACCACGACGCGCTCCGCCTTATCGAACGGGCAATTGAGCTGCTCAGGTCGAGAAAGGACGATGATCGCCTCCCAGGCGGCGAGTGTCGACGCCCATGCGCCGCCATCGTCGGTCGGCGCCTCCGCGTCGGCCGAGGCAGTATCCTCGCGAGCCATGAGCGATACGATCGCACGGGCGTCGACGCACACTCAGCCTTCGCCCGTCAAATCGTGATCGAGGTCGTGGTAGGCCTCCGGAGGAATCGGGCGGCGATCCTTCGGAAAGCTCAACCCATGACGCGCGAGGATTCTTTGAGCGGTGTCGCTGGGCGTCTCCCGCTTGACCCGCGCGGCGATCGCCTCGCGCAACGCCGCGATGACGGCTTCCGTGACCGTGCTGTCGTCGAGCCTGGCGAGGCGCTTGGCGAGCGCGTCGGCCTTTGGATTGCGAATGCTGAGCGTCATCGTATGGCTCTCTCCGTAAGGTTGGAAAGACTCTACGCGGGGATCATTCAAGCTGCGTGTGGCCATTGCGGCGGAGAGCGGCCGGCCCCAGGCGCAAAAGGCTCGAATAGCGCGGGAAATGATTTTTGCACGAATCGCGCGGCGCCCGCTCCTCCGACCGCTCGTGAGGGGCGCCGTTTCGCTTGCGGGGGAAGGGAATCCTGGCCGCGCCATACAACCTGGCCGCGCTCGATTTTGCGCCCCGTTTTCGCCCACCTGTTCTTTCCCTGATCCGCTCCGAAATCGCCTGATAAGTCCCTGTTCCGGTCGTTTGAAATTCCCTGTTCCGCGCCGGCGCGAGCCCGCAACCAGCGGATTGCAAAGTCGTCAACTCCATGACATTGCACGACTTTCTGGAACGGAGCGCCGACGGCGGCTGAAAAAAATTCCCTGCTAGCAGGGAAACCCGTTTTGCCGCGAACGAGCGCCGCGCCGCTCGAACCGCGTCGTTGCCCACGTCCAGCCGCCTTTCACGTTCACTCTCTGCGAGGTCGCCAAAAAAGGCGCGCGGCGATCGGCGGTTGCGCTTTCCACACGCGCCCGCTTTGGGTTATCCTCGCCAAAAAGGAAGCCATGAGATGCAGACTCGCCGCCTCGGCCGAACCGACCTCGCCATCGCCCCGATCGTTCTGGGAGGCAACGTGTTCGGCTGGACCGCCGACAAGACGACGTCCTTCGCAGTGCTCGACCGCTTCGTCGCCTCCGGCGCCACGGCGATCGACTCCGCCGACGTCTATTCGGCCTGGGTTCCGGGCAACAAGGGAGGCGAATCGGAAACGATCATCGGCGAGTGGATGAAGGCGCGCGGCAACCGCAACCGGGTCATCGTCATCACCAAGGTCGGTTCGCCGATGGGCAAGGGCAAGGAAGGCCTTTCGCCGGCCTATATCGAGGAGGCGGTCGAGGCGTCGCTGAAAAGGCTGCAGACCGACGTCATCGACCTCTACCTTTCGCACTGGCCCGACATGGCCACGCCCGTCGCCGACACGCTGGGCGCCTATCAACGGCTGATCGAGAAGGGCAAGATCCGCTGGTGCGGCGGCTCGAACCTCACCGCGACGCTGATGGAGCAGGAGGTCGCGGCGGCCAAGACGCGGGGCGGCCCCCGCTACGAGGTCCTACAGCCCGAATACAACCTTGCCGATCGCGCCAGCTTCGAGAACGGCTTGGCGGACCTCTGCCGGCGCAAGGAGATCGGCGTCATCACCTATTTCAGCCTGGCGAAGGGCTTTTTGTCGGCCAAGTACCGCACCGAGGCGGACCTGGCGAAGAGCGCGCGCGGGTCCGGCGTGAAGGCCTATCTGAACCCGCGCGGTTTCGCCATCCTCGACGCCCTCGAGGCCGTCGCGGCGAACCACAAGGCGAAGCCCGCCGAGGTTGCGCTCGCATGGGTCATGGCCCGTCCCGGCGTCACCGCACCGATCGCCAGCGCCACCTCCGCCGAGCAGGTCATGAGCCTCATTCGCGCCACGGAGCTGACACTTTCGCCTGCCGACATGGCGGCGCTGAACGAAGCGAGCGCGTACTGAAAGCCCTTCCCCCCGCTGGCGGGGGGAAGGTGGCGCGAAGCGCCGGATGAGGGGCGGCGCTGACCTCCGACGTTGGCGTCTGCGCTGATCTCGACCGTCGGCGCTGCCCCTCATCCTGACCTTCTCCCCGCGAGCGGGGACAAGGGAGATGCTCACGCCGCCTTCCGGCCCAAAATCATGTCGGCCGCCTTCTCGCCGATCATGGCCGAGGGGGCCTGGGTGTTGCCGCTCACGAGGATCGGCATGATGGAGGCGTCGACAACCCGCAAACCCTCGACGCCGCGCACCCGGAGCGTCGGATCGACCACCGCGCGCTCGTCGACGCCCATCCGGCAGGTCCCGGCCGGGTGGTAGATCGTGTCGGCGCGCTCGCGGATGAGAGCGCGCAAAGCTTGCCGGTCGTCCCGGCCGGTGCCGTAGATATAGCGCCCACGATAGGGCGCGAGCGGCGGCTTGGCGAGGATGGTCTGGACGATCTCCGCCCCGCGAACCAGCGTCTCGAGATCCTCCGGGTCGGCCAGATAGTTCGGGTCGATCAGCGGCGCCGTCGCGACGTCGGGCCCGGCGAGCGTGACCGCGCCGCGGCTTTTCGGCCTCAGGTCGCAGACATGCAGCGACATGCCAGTGGTGAAGTGGAGCTTGCGGTTGTGGTCGTCGACGATGCCGACGCAGAAATGGAGCTGCAGGTCAGGCCGGTCGATTGTCGGGCGGCTTCTTACGAAGCCGCCCGCCTCCGCCGCGTTGGACGTTAGGAGGCCGCTTCCGCGGCGGAGGAAACTGGCAATCTCTGCGGGCCCGCTGGTGAGTATCGGCCAGGCGAGGCCGAACAGCCCGGGTCCTTTGGCGATCAGGTTCGCGACATAGTCGCAGTGGTCCTGCAGATTGGCCCCGACGTCGGGCGCGTCGTGAACGACCTCGATCCCGAAACGCTTGAGCGCCTCGCCCGGGCCGACGCCCGACACCATCAGAAGCTGCGGCGAGCCGAAGGCGCCGGCGGAAAGGATCACCTCGCGCCGGACGTATAGCCGCTTCTCCCGCCCGCCGCAGACAAAGGCGACGCCGGCGGCGCGCCTCCCCTCGAACAGGACGCGCCGCGCCTGGCAGTCGGCGCAGATGGCGAGGTTCACCGCCGGGGAGGCCTGCAGATAAGCGCGGGCGGCGTTGTAGCGGCGGCCGTTCTTCTGGAACAATTGGAAGGCGCCGACGCCCTCCTGGACCGGACCGTTGAAGTCGTCGTTGCGAGGGAAGCCGGCCTCGACCGCAGCCGCGACGAAAGCCTCGACCGCGGGATTGCGGTGGGCGAGGTCGCTGACATGCAGCGGCCCGCCGACGCCATGCCATTCGTCCGCCCCGCGCGCATTGTCCTCGGCGCGCTTGAAATAGGGCAGCACGTCCGACCAGCCCCACCCCTTGCAGCCGAGCGCCGCCCAGGCCTCGTAGTCCTGCGGCTGGCCGCGCATGTAGATCATCGCGTTGATCAGGCTCGATCCCCCGAGCCCGCGGCCGCGCGGCTGATAGCCTTTGCGCCCGCCGAAGCCCGCCTGCGGCGTGGTTTCGTAGGCGTAGTTCCGCTGCGAACGAAACGGCACCAGCACGGCGATCCCGAGCGGAACGTCGGAAAGGAGCGAGGCCTTGGCTGGCCCCGCCTCGATCAGCGCGACCGACGATTCCGCCGAGAATTGCGCAAGACGCGCAGCGACGGCGCAACCCGCAGGCCCCGCGCCGACGACGATGAAGTCGACCGTCTCATGAGCGGCCCGGTCGGATGTCTGGACGGTCATCGCTTCTCCCTCTCCTCGTCTTCCGGACGGGCGTCTCCCAACGCCGCCGGCGGGCGTCCCGCGCTTCCCCCTTTCTCGCGAACGTTGCGCCCTATTCGCTCTTGGCTTGAGCGACCTCCTTCGGCCCGTCTTCGCTGGACCTCATACCTCTCCGCTCGGCCTCATCCCTCAGCTCGCGGCGCAGGATCTTGCCGATCGGCGAGCGCGGCAGCGTCTCGCGGAACTCGACATGGCGCGGCGTCTTGTAGCCGGTGAGATGCTGGCGGCAGTGGGCGATGATCTCGGCGTCGGTGACGGCGGCGTCCTTGCGCACGACCACGATCTTGACCGCCTCGCCCGACTTGGCGTCCGGCACGCCGACTGCGCCAACCTCGTGCACGGCGGGGTGAGTCATCACGACGTCCTCGATCTCGTTCGGATAGACGTTGAAACCGGAGACGAGGATCATGTCCTTCTTCCGGTCGACGATGAAGATGTACCCGCGCTCGTCGATCCGGGCGATGTCGCCGGTCTTCAGATAGCCGTCCTCGGTCATCACATGGGCCGTCTCGTCCGGCTTCATCCAGTAGCCGGCCATCACCTGCGGCCCCTTGATGCAGAGCTCGCCGGCCTCTCCAAGCGGAACGTCGCGCCCATCCATGTCGCGGATGGCGATGTCGGTCGAGGGCAGCGGCAGGCCGATCGCGCCGGTGTACTCCTCGGTCGTCAGCGGATTGCAGGTCGCGATCGGCGCCGTCTCGGTCAGGCCGTAGCCCTCGACCAGCGGCTTGCCGGTCACCTGCTTCCAGCGCTCGGCGACCGCCCGCTGCACAGCCATACCGCCGGCGACCGCGACGTGGAGGCTCGTGAAGTCGAGGCGCAAAAACTCCGGATTGTTCAAGAGCGCGTTGAACAGAGTGTTCACTCCTGTCATCGCGGTGAACCGCGTCTCGGCGAGCGCCTTGACGAAAGCGCGCAGGTCGCGCGGATCGGGGATCAAAAGATTCTGGGCCCCCATCATCATCGGGACGAGGGCGTTCACCGTCAGCGCGAACACGTGATAGAGCGGCAGCGCGGTCACGAACACCTCGCCCTCGGAGCCCGCCGCGGAGGCAATCCAGGCTGCGACCTGCTGCAGGTTGGCGATCATGTTGCGATGGGTGAGCATCGCCGCCTTGGGAACGCCTGTCGTCCCGCCCGTATATTGCAGGAAGGCGAGATCGGTCGGCTCGATCTTCGGCAGCTCCGTCTTGCGGCTGCGGCCCTCGGCGAGCGCCCGCCTGAACCGCACTGCGTTCGACAGGCGCCATGGCGGGACGGCGCGCCGGACGCGGCGCACGACGAGATTGGCGATAAGCCCGCGAGGCCCCCCGAGGAGGTCGCCGACCGCGGTTACAATCACGATCCTGACGTTCGTGTCCTCGATCGCCTTCTCCAGCGTCTGCGCGAAATTCTCCAGCACGACGATCGCTTCCGCGCCCGAGTCGGCGAGCTGATGATGCAGCTCGCGCGGCGAGTAGAGCGGATTGCAGTTGACCACGACGAAGCCGGCCCTGAGGGCGCCGAACAGCGCGACCGGATATTGCAGCAGGTTCGGCATCATCAACGCGACCCGCGACCCGCGCTTGAGGCCCGCCACGCCGCCGAGATAGGCGGCGAAGGCGCGCGACTGGGCGTCGAGCTGGCCGTAAGTCATCGTCCGCTTCATGCCGATATAGGCGACGCGATCGCGGTAGCGTTCGACGCTGGCCGCAAAGAAGTCTCCGAGCGAGCCATAGGCTTCCGGGTTGATGTCGGCCGGAACCCCCTCGGGATAGGACTTCAGCCAGATCCGTTCCATTTCGACCCTCACTGTCGCCCTCAGATATGCAGGCCCTTCAAAATCTGGGTGAAGGCGATCTGATCGGCGTTCGGCGCGACTTCGCTCTCCTTCTCGCCGCGCGCCGCGGCGCTCTCCGGAAACATGCGGAAAGCCGTGTTGAGAACAATCCGGCCCATGTTCGGCGCAATCGCCTGAACCGCCTGGCCGAACCGGCCGAGCCGCGTCGCCACCCGCGCCGGCCGGTCGATGATCGCCTCGACGACCAGGACGGCCGCCTCATCTGGGTCAAGCGTCGGCACATGCTGATAGAACTTGGTCGGCGCGATCATCTCGGTGCGCACCAGCGGCATATTGACGTTGGTGAAGGCGACCCCGCGGTCGAGAAACTCGCTCGCCGCGCAGTTCGACCATCCTTCGAGCGCCGCCTTGGAGGCGATGTAGGCGGAGAAGCGCGGCGCGGTGGTCAGCACGCCGATCGAGGAGATGTTGATGACATGGCCGGAGCGGCGTTCCGCCATGCCGGGCAGGAAGCCCATGGTGAGCTGAACGGCGGCCAGATAGTTGAGCCGCATCAGCCGTTCGACGTCGTGCAGCCGATCGTAGGAATTCTCCACCGCGCGGCGGATCGAGCGGCCCGCGTTATTGATGAGAATGTCGACCCCGCCGTGCTCGGCCGTGATCCGCTCGATCACCGCCGCGCAATGCGCTGGATCGGAGATGTCGGCGCTGTAGGTCGCGAGCTCAAAGCCCTGGGCGGCGAATTCCTCGCGGGTCAGTTCAAGCTTCTCGACGTCGCGCGCGACGATCAGCGTTTTGGCGCCGGCTTTCGCAAGGCGGTGCGCGATCGACTTGCCGATGCCGGCCGAGCCGCCGGTGATGAGCACGCGCTTGCCCTTGACCGCGCCGCTGAGCGAGCGGTCGACGAACAGGGCGGGATCGAGATGGCGCTCCCAATAGTCCCACAGCCGCCAGACGTAGTCCTCGAACGCGGGGACCTCGATCCCGGCGGGTCTCAACAGCTTCTGGGTCTCGCGGCAGTCGAACCGGGTCGGGTAGTTGACGAACATCAAGACGTCGTCCGGCAACCCGAGCTCCTTCATCATCATCTTGCGCATGCGGCGAAACGGCGTCAGCGCCATCAGCCCGCGCATAAGCGCCGGCGGGGCGAAGCCGAAGAGGCCCGCGTTGACGCGCATGGTGAAGGGCGGCGCATGCGCGGCCTTGGCGAGCGCGTTCAACATGTCGCCGACCCGCATCGGGTTCGGATCGGTGAGGTGGAAGGTGCGGCCGTCGAGGCCATCGAGATGGGCGAGATGGTCCATCGCGGCGACGACGAAATCGACCGGCACGACGTTGATCCGGCCGCCCTCGACGCCGATCATCGGGACCCAGGGGGGCAAAGCGTCGCGCAGCTTCTGGATCAGCTTGAAGAAATAATAGGGGCCGTCGATCTTATCGATCTCGCCGGTCCTGGAATCGCCGACCACGATGCCCGGCCGGTAGATCCGCCACGGAATCTCCGTCTCCGCCCGCACCAGACCCTCGCCCTTGTGCTTGGACGAGTAGTACGGGTGGTCGAGTTCGCGCGCCTCCTCGAACATGTCCTCGCGGAAGACGCCGTCGTAAAGTCCGGCCGCGGCGATCGAGCTCACATGGTGGAAGCAGCCCGCCTTGACGCTCTTGGCGAAGGCGAGCGCGTTGGCCACGCCGGCGACGTTGGCGGCGACGACCACGGCCGGTTCGGCTTTGAGATCGTACACGGCGGCAAGATGAAAGAAGTGGTCGACCTTGCCCTTGAGCCTGTGGGCGTCCTTCGCTGCGACTCCGAGGTCGGGTCGCGAGATGTCGCCCTCGATGAATTTGACCCGCTCCGCCCCCGCGCCCCAAAACGCCCTCAGACCCTCGATGAGTTCGGGCGTGGGCTGGTAGACGAGCAGGCAGACGGCGTCGTGGTCTCTTTCCAAGAGGCGCCGAACCAAACGCCTGCCGATGAATCCGGTCCCGCCGGTGACGAACGCGCTCATGAGCCTTCCTCTCCCCTCGACCGCTCTCTAGCGGATAACTCTAGAATGGGCCGCCTAGAACTTTGGGCGGCGAATTCTAAAATCCTATGCTGATATGTGACGCGTACAAAGGCGGATTGGCCGCCCGGACGACATGAGGATGGTCATGCCAAAGAAACTGAAGGAACTCGCCAACGAGGCGACGGAAAACCAGCTGGCGGTGAGAATCCGCGAATCCGCGAACCAGATCTGGCTCGCCGGTCTCGGCGCGTTCGCCAAGGCCCAGAAGGAAGGCGCGAAGGTGTTCGAGTCGCTGGTCGAGGAAGGGGAGAAGGTTCAGGAAAAGACCAAGACCGCCGCCGACGAGCGGCTCGCCGAGATGCGGTCGAAGGCGACGGGAACCTGGGACAAACTCGAGCAGGTGTTCGAGGACCGGGTCGAGCGGGCGCTGCACAGCCTGAGCGTGCCGAGCCGTCAGGACATCGACGCGCTCACCCAGCGCGTCGCGGAACTGACTGAGATCGCCAAGAAGCTTTCGGCCGAGGAAGAGCACGGCCGCACGCGGACGCCGAAGGCGAAAGCCGAGTAAAGCCGCCGCGACTCGCTCGCGAAGTTGACGAGCGGGGCTCACCCGACGGGAGCGGTCCGAAGGGAGCGGTCCAATGAGCAGGCGGCGTCCGCACGGAAAAGTCGGGATCGCCCTCGCGGGGGGCGGTCCCCTCGGCGGCATCTACGAGATCGGCGCGCTCATAGCGTTGCAGGAGGCGCTGCGGGGCGTCCGCCTGACCGATCTCGACCTTTACGTCGGCGTGAGCGCCGGCGCCTTCATTGCGGCGGGCCTGGCCAACGGCATTACGCCACAAGAAATGCACGACATGTTCATTCTCGACCGGTCGCACCACGACCCGTTCGAGCCGGCGCTGCTGCTGCGGCCGGCATTCGGCGAGTTCTTGAGCCGGATGATGATGGCGCCGGGGCTGATGCAGAGCGCGCTCATCGCCTACGCCGCCGCCGCGCCGGTGCGGGGCTTCTTTGAATCCTTTGCTCGCCTCATCCGCGGCCTACCGACCGGCCTGTTCGACAACGATGCGGTCGCCGGCTATCTGGCGCGCCTTTTCAGCAAGCCTGGCCGGACCAACGACTTCCGCGAGCTGCCGCACAAGCTTTTTATCGTCGCGGCCGACCTCGACACCGGCAAGGCGACGCCGTTCGGCGCGCCCGGCTTCGATCATGTGCCGATCTCGGAGGCGGTGAAGGCGAGCGCCGCGCTCCCGGGCCTCTATCCCGCCGGCGCGCATCGACGGCCATGACTATGTCGACGGGGCGCTGAAGAAGACGCTGCACGCCTCGGTGGCGCTGAAGGAAGGCGCGAAGCTCCTCTTCTGCGTCAATCCGCTGGCGCCTTACGACGCCGAGCTGGCCGCCAAGTCCGGTCGCAAGCCGAGGCCGCTCGCCGAGCGCGGGCTCCTGACCGTGCTGTCGCAGACCTTCCGCTCCCTCGTCTATTCGCGCATGCGGGTCGGCATGGGGCGCTATGCGGCCGAGTTCCCGGACGCCGACGTGGTGCTGTTCGAGCCGGCGCGCGACGACGACGTCATCTTCTTCGCCAACATCTTCAGCTACTCCGACCGGCGACGGCTCGCCGAGCACGCTTACCGCCACACGCTCCAGGAGCTCGAACGGCGGGCCGACGAGCTCGGGCCGATCCTCGCCCGTCACGGCGTCGAAATCGACCGGGAAGCGCTCAAAGGACGCCTGCCGCGGCAACGCGCCGCTGGCGGGGCCAAGGGATTGTGGGATAGCGTGCATCCGCTCGAATTGGCGCTCGGGAACCTGGAGAGAGCCTTCGGGCGGGGCGAGCCCGAACATCCGGAGGGTGGGAACAGCGATGCCGCCAAAGCCGCCCCGCAGGACGCGCGAGCGCATCCTTGAGACGGCGCTGCAGATGTTCAACGAACTCGGCGAACCCTCGGTGGCGACAACAGCGATCGCGTTCGAAATGGGGATCAGCCCCGGCAATCTCTATTATCACTTCCGCTCCAAAGAGGTGATCGTCGCCGATCTCTTCGCCGCGTTCCGGCGCGAGATCGAGACGACGCTGGCCGCGCCCGAACAGCGCCTGCCCAACGCCGAGGACTGCTGGCTGTTCCTGCATCTGGTGTTCGAGGCGATCTGGAAATACCGCTTCATCTACCGGGACATCAACGACCTCGTGGGCCGCTATCGCGGGATCGGGGCGCAGTTCCGGCGCGTCCTCGCCCATAAGATCCGGGTCGTCGAGCAGATCCTCGGCGGTCTGGTGAAGGGCGGACAAATGCGCGCTGCGCCCGGCGAGATTACCACGCTGGCGCAGAACATCGTCCTGGTGGCGAGCTACTGGATGTCGTTCGAAAACGCCTGCGATCCGCGCGCCGGCGCAGATGGGCGCACGCTCGCCCGGGGCGCCTTCCACGTCATCGCGCTCGCCGCGCCCTATCTCGAGCCGCGCGAGCGCGAGCTTTTCGACCAACTCGCCAAACGCTACATCGCCTGAGGAGCTTCAATGGCCACCGCAGCCTGGAAGAAATTTCCCTATGACGCCTCGCGTTACGCCTACGAGGGGGCGGCGCTGAAGGCGGCCTGGCCGGAGCTGCATCGGGGCGACTGCGAGCCGTTTCCCGACGCGGCCTTCCTCCAGGCGATCTTCGCCCGCCGCCCGCAGCTGAAGAGCTCGCAGGACGCCGAAGCAGCCGCGGAGGCGTTACAGGAGGCCTGGCGCGCCTACCATCGCGGCGATTTCGGCGCGGCGGTCGAGCAGGGCTCGGCGCTCGGACCGATCGGCGCCAACCCCGCCAACAAAGCGGCCAACATCTACGCGACCTATCTCGAGAGCGAGAGCGAGGCCAAGCGTGAGCTGCTGCTCGCTTCCGCCGCGCGCGCCGCGGCCCTTCAGGCCGTCGCGCCCGACTTCCCCAACGCCTTCTATCTCCATGCCCAGGCGCTCGGCCGTTACGCGCAGGAAGTCTCGATCGTCAAGGCGCTGGCGGAAGGGACCGGCGGCAAGGTGAAGGCGAGCCTCGACAGGACGATCGCCCTCGCCCCCAAGCACGCCGAGGCTCATATCGCCCTCGGCGCCTATCACGCCGAGATCGTCAGCAAGGTCGGGGGCACGCTGGCGAAGCTCACCTACGGCGCGAGCCGGGACGAGGCGGTCAAGCACTATTCGCTCGCCCGCAAGCTCCTGCCCGAATCCGCCATCGCCCGCATCGAGGAGGCCAACGGCCTCGTCCTCCTGTTCGGCAAGTCGAAGCTCGCCGAGGCGGAGGAGCTCTACAGGAAGGCCGCCAACTGCCCCGCCCTCGACGCGATGCAGAGGCTCGACGCGGAACACGCGCGCGAGGAGGCGGACGGGTAGCCCGGCGCGTTCCCAAACCGAAGCGGCTGCGCGGTCGGAAAGCCAATTCGGTTCAAAATCGCTTCGCTCGCGGGTCCGCCGCCGCCGATCCGAATTCCCTGCTAGCAGGGAATTTTTTTCAGCCGCGGTCGGCGCTCCGTTCCAGAAAGACTTGCAATGTCATGGTGTTGCTGGCTTTGCAACCTGCCGCTTGCAGACCGGATCGGGCGCGGAACAGGGAATTTCGAACGACCGGAACAGGGAATTATCAGGCGATTTCGCAACGGAACAGGGAAAGAACAGGTGGGCGAAAATGGGGCGCGGCGCCGGGCGCGACCGGGTTGCAAAGCGCGGCCAGGATTCCCTTCCCCGACGGGGAGGCTCGCCCTTGTGAGGGGTCCGACGAGAACGCGCCGCGCCGCTCGTGCAAAAGCCATCTTGCTCTCGTCCATCAATTCCTTGAAACTTCACGCTGGCGGCCCTGGCCTCTCGCGTCCGAAATGTTGGACCTCAATCGGCAGGATATGATTCGAGTTTTGGAAACGCTTCACTAAGGCGTCCGGAAGGACGCCCGTCTTGCGATGCGTTATTGCGGACGACGGGGCGGCGGCGAAGGGCCTCCGACCCGTCAACCGGCCATCTGCGCCACCATCTCCCGCTGGTGGGAGAGGTCGGGTTCCCCGCGCCAGGATCGTGACAGGCGCGCCATGTCGTTGCGAACGCCGCGCCATGAGAGCTGTCTCCGGCCCGGATCCGCTGCGCATGACCCGCAATGAAATGGCCCAGGCAGTCGACCTGTGCAGGCACGCCGCTGGCGGTAACTGCCAAGCCGGCCCCTTGTCCCCTCGTCCTGAGCTTGTCGAAGGACGCTCCAGCGCGCACGTACGTTCCCGCCCGCTGGATCATCCTTCGACAAGCTCAGGATGAGGTTCTTGCCATGGCAGCCCGGCTTGGGGGTTACCGCCGGCGGGCCCTCCCGCCATACCACGCTGAACGCGTTCGCGCGGGTCGCGCCTCCAATGTCCTCGACCACATAGACTCGGTCGAGGTCGCATTGTTCTTTCAGAGAGTTCAGAGCGACGGCGGTTTAGAACGTTTCTAAATTGCAACGCTTACAAAGTAAGCCCGCTAACCTTGTCGGGATCTGGAGTCGGAGCTAGGGCTCCGTCAGCGGAGTTCACCGCCCGAATATCGTGATGGTTGGCCGGCCGCTCAGTCTGCATCGAGCAGAGCGAGCGCGTTCCGCCGTTACGCGCAAACCCGTTGGAGGAGCTAATCTCATGCCATTCAATCAACTCCGTCCTCGGTTTCGCCGCGGCGACCAAGCAGGGCTCGGCCTCGCGGGGGTCGCCGCTCTCGCGCTTTTCCTCGGCGCCGAAGCGTCGCCGGCGCGTGCGGTCACCCTGACAATCTACTCAGCGCAGCACGAGCAGACAGTCGATCTCCTGACCAAGGCGTTCACCAAGGAAACCGGCATCGACGTCAAGGTCCGCAACGGCGAGGCGCCGGAGCTTGCAAGCGAACTTCTGAAGGAGGGCGCGTCGTCTCCTGCTGACGTCTTTTTCACCGAGAATTCGCCGGAGCTCGAGCTCCTGTCGGAAAAGGGCCTCCTGGCGAAGGTGGCGCCGGCGACTCTGGCGAGCGTCCCGGCGACGGACAGCGGCTCGAACGGGGACTGGGTCGGGGTTCTCGCACGCGAGAACGTGCTCGCCTACAACAAGGGACTGGTCAAGGAGGAGGACCTGCCGAAGTCCCTCTTTGACCTCGCCAAGCCCGAATGGAAGGGCAAGGTCGCGATCGCCCCGACCGATGCGGACTTCCTGCCGCTGGTCGGCGCCGTCGTCGCGCTCAAGGGCCGCCCTGCCGCATTGGAATGGCTGAAGGGCCTGCGCGAGAACGCGGCGATCTTCGATGACGACGAGGGCGTGGCCGCGGCGGTCGAGCGCGGCGCCTCGGCGACCGGGATCATCAACAACTACTATTGGGCCCGGCTGCGCATGGAGACGGGCCCCGACAAGATGACGAGCGCCATCCATCACTTTGCAAGCGGCGACGTCGGCGGCCTTGTGAACGTCTCCGGCGCGGCGGCGCTGAAAGCCTCGCGCAATCCGGCCGCGGCCCAGAAATTTCTGGCCTTCCTGGTGAGCAAGCCGGCGCAGGAGCTGGTGTCGCATCTCGACATCACCTTCGAATATCCGCTCGTGCCGGGCGTCGCCGCGAACCCGGCGCTCAAGCCCATGGCCGAGCTGTCGCCGCCAACGATTACGCTCAAAGAGATCGGCGACGATCGCGACGCGGCGCGATTGCTGCGCGAAGCCGGCCTCATCTGATGAGCATGGCCGCGAGCGCGACCGAGGCGATCGCCGCGAGCGCCGGGTTTCGCGCCCGCCGCGCCCGGCCGCCTGTCGCGCTTGTCGTGGCCGCGGGCGCCGGCGCCGCGCTCGTTTTGCTGCCGATCCTCTACACGATTGTTCAGGCCAGCGCGGTCGATGGCCGGGACGCCTTCGCGCTCATCTTTCGTCCGCTCGTCGGCGCGCTCCTGGTCAACACGCTTTCGCTGGTGGTCGCAGCGTCTCTGGCGACAACGGTCATCGGCGTCGCGACCGCCTGGCTCATCGAGCGCACCGACCTTCCCGGCCGGAAAATCTGGTCCGTGCTCATGGCGGCGCCCCTGGCCGTTCCGCCCTTCATCAGCAGCTACGCCTGGGTGTCGATCAGCAACACGCTGCAGGACTTCGCCGGGGCGCTGATTGTCGTGACCTTCGCCTATTATCCGCTCGTCTATCTGCCTGTCGCCGCCGCCCTGCGTGGACTGGACCCTGCCCTTGAGGAGACGGCGCGCTCCCTCGGCGAGGGGGCGTGGGGATGTTTCCGCCGGGTCGTTTTGCCGCAGCTTCGACCAGCGCTCTTTGGCGGCGTGCTGCTTGTCGCCCTCGATGCGCTGACCGAATTCGGCGCCTTTGCCTTGCTGCGCTTTCGAACCTTCACCACCGAACTCTACGCGCAGTACCGCATCGGACTCGACGGGCCGGAAACGTCGCTGCTGGCGCTCGTGCTCATCGGGCTTTGCCTGGCGCTGCTCGTCGCCGAGCTCTATGTGCGCGGGCGGGCGCGCTATGCGCGCGTCGGCGCTGGGACGAAACGCGCCGGCGCGCCCATCCGCCTCGGCCGGATGCGCTGGCCCGTTCTCTTTCTGCTTGCAGCGCTTGTCGCCGCGACGCTTGGCGTTCCCGTCGGCATGGTGGTCTTCTGGCTCCTTCACCATGCGCAGGCGGCCACCTCGCCGGTCGCGCCGTCGCTGCCGGAGATCCTCGCCGCGACGCTGAACTCGATCGGCTATGGCCTCGCCGGCGCAGGCGCCGCGCTCGTGATCGCGGCCCCGATCGGATATCTCGCCGTGCGGTATCCCGGCCGCTGGACGGCGCTCATCGAGCGCGCGGCCTATCTCGCGCAGGGCGCTCCGGGGATCGTCGTCGCGCTCGCGCTGATCTCGCTGACAGTCCAGCTGGCGCCTCCGCTCTATCAGAGCCTGCCGCTGCTCGCCCTCGCCTATGCAATCCTGTTTCTCCCGCTCGCGCTCGTCAACATCCGCGCCGCCTTGTCTCAAATCCCGCAGCGGTTCGAGGAGGTCGCGCGGTCGCTCGGCGGGAACGGCCTCTCGGTCGCAATACGGGTCGTCCTGCCTCTGGCTGCGAGCGGAATCGGGGCCGGCGCGGCCATGGTCTTCATCTTCGTGTCGACGGAGCTGACCGCGACCCTGCTGCTTTCGCCGGCGGGCGCGCGAACGCTGGCGACCGAGGTCTGGGCGAACACATCGTCGCTCGCCTTCGCAGCCGCCGCGCCGTTCGCCGCTCTGATCCTCTGCCTGTCGTTCGGCTTTACCTGGCTCTTCGCCAATCGCCTCGGCAGGGCGGCTTTCGACGGATGGAGCTGACGATGGCGCGCCTGTCCGTCACGCAATTGGCCAAGACCTTCGACGGCAAGCCGGTCCTCAAGGGCGTGGATCTCGACGTTTCGGCGGGGTCGCTGGTCGCCGTTCTGGGTTCTTCCGGCAGCGGCAAGACAACGCTCCTGAGGCTCATCTGCGGCTTCGAGCGCGCGGACTCCGGTGTGATAGAGATCGACGGGCAAGTCGTGACTGGCGCCGGCGTCCATGCGCCGCCCGAGAGACGGCGAATCGGCTACGTCGCGCAGGAGGGTTCGCTCTTTCCCCACCTGACGGTGTTCGACAACGTGTCGTTCGGCCTGCCTCGATCTGACCGGCGCGACCGCGTCCGGATCGAGGCCTTGCTGGCGAGCGTCGGCCTTCCGGCCGCTTACGCCGGCCGCGCGCCGCATCAGCTCTCGGGAGGCGAGCAGCAGCGCGTGGCGCTGGCGCGCGCCCTCGCCCCGGCCCCAAAGCTGGTGCTTCTCGATGAGCCGTTCTCCTCGCTCGACGCGGCGTTGCGGGTCGAGACGCGCCAGGCGGTGGCGAGCGCATTGGCGGCCTCCGGCGCGACCGCTTTGCTCGTGACCCATGACCAGTCTGAAGCGCTCGCGATGGGCGCTGAAGTCGCGGTGTTGCGCGGCGGCGTCGTCGCCCAGATCGCCACGCCCGAAATGCTCTATCGCCAGCCTGTCGATGGCGCGATGGCGCGTTTCGTCGGCGAAGCCGTGATCCTGCCCGGGATCGTTGTCGGAGGGGCGGCGACATGCGCGCTCGGCCGCCTGCCGCTCGCGCGGCCTGCCCCGGATGGACCCGCCGATGTGATGGTGAGGCCGGAGCAAATTCGTTTCGTCGCGACGCCGAGCGCCGAGGCTCCGCGCGCGCGGGTCCTCGCTGTGACCTACTACGGACATGATGCAAGCGTGCGTCTTGCCCTGACCGGGCGCCCGGAGACGATCGAAAGCCGCGTCCCCGGCCATCGCGCGCCGAGACCGGGCGACGAGGTTCGCCTCAGCGTCGAGGGCGCCGTGATGGCCTATTCCCACGCCATGTCCGACCCAGGACCCGAGAGCGCCGATCCGCGCTCCGACGCACGATTTTTCGTAAGGCCTATGAGCGTCTCAGCGCTCGGAATCGAGGAGAACCTGTCATGACCATTCGAAACCACGGGATTAGCAATTCGCTGCGAAGCGCGGTCTGCGCGAGCGCGCTTGCGGTTGCGCTCGTTCCCTGCGCCGCGGCCCTCGCCGCGCAGCCGGGGAACTTCCTGGACAGCATTCGTCGGCAGACGACGCTGACGACGACCGTGCCCGACAACGGCGACCAGAACCCTTATGCGATCGTCGTCGCCCCCGTGTCGGCAGGCGTCGTCCAGAAAGACGACGTCCTGATCACCAACTTCAACAATGACGGCAACTTGCAGGGGCTCGGGACGACGATCGTCGCCTACAATCCGACGACGAAGAAGCTGACGACCTTCGCATCGCTCCCGCGCAACCTCGCCGGATGCCCGGGCGGGGTCGGGTTGACGACGGCGATGACGATGCTCAAGTCGGGTTGGGTGATCGTCGGCAGCGCCCCGAGCTCCGACGGGACCACTGCGACGAAGGGGCCGGGCTGCCTGATCGTGCTCGACGCCAACGGCAAGGTCGCCAACATCATCGCCAACGACGCGATCAATATGCCCTGGGGCAACATGGCGACCCTGGACGAGGGCGACAGCGCCACGATCTTCGTCAGCAACACCGGCTTCGGCGTCGGCTCTCCGGACGGCGACCCGCGGGTCGTGAACGAACAGACGATCGTTCGCCTCAAGCTGTCAATCAAGGACGGCAAGCCGCCGCAGGTCGTGAGCCAGACCATTGTCGGCAGCGGCTTCGGCGCGCAGCCCAATAAGGATGTTTTCGTCATCGGGCCGACCGGGCTGGCGCTCGGTTCTGACGGCACGCTTTACGTCTCCGACGCGACAGGCAACCGCATCAACGCGATCTGGGATGCGACGACCCGCGATCACACCGCAGGCGTGGGCAGGACCGTGACAAAGGACGGGCTGTTGCAGCGCCCGCTCGCCATGGCCTGGGCGCCGAATGGGCATCTCCTCGTCACCAACGCTCAGAACGGCCAGGTGGTCGAGGTCGATCCCGTCAGCGGCGACCAGATCAAAGCGCGCTGGATCGATCCGAACAAGGCGCAGAAGCCGCCCGGCAGCGGCGACCTGTTCGGCATCGCGATGACGCCGGCGGGCGACGGCTTCTATTTCGTCGAGGACGAGAACAACACGCTGGTGTTATCAAAATGAGCTGTCCGTTCTCCGGATCGCGAATCGGGCCGACGCGTCGGGGACTTCTGGTCGGCGCCGGCGGAGCGCTTGCGAGCGTCGGCGCGGGCGCGGTTGCGCGTGCGGCGACGCCCGCCTCTCAGGACCCAGTCGCGCTCAGCGAGCCGTTCTTCGGCCAGCATCAGGGCGGGATCGCCACGCGCCAGCAGATGCACAGCTACTTCGCCGCGTTCGACTGTCTCGCCAAGACCCGCGACGACCTGACCGGGATGCTGCAGCTCTGGACGATCGGCGCGGCGCGGTTGTGCGCCGGCGACACCGTCCGCGACTTGGGGAAGGACCTATCGGTCGAAGGGCCGGACGGCGGCTCGGCGCTCGGCCTCTCGCCATCCCGGCTCACCATCACATTCGGCTTCGGGCCGGGCCTCTTCAGCAAGGACGGAGTGGATCGATATGGGCTTCAGGCCAAGCGGCCGTCGGCGCTGGTCGACCTGCCGAAGTTCAACGGCGATCAGCTCGAAGCCGCGCTGACCGGTGGAGACCTCTCGGTCCAGGCCTGCGCCGACGATCCGATGGTGGCGTTTCACGCGGTCAGGGAGCTCGCGCGATTGTCTTACGGCTCCGCCCAGTTCCGCTGGGCGCAGCAAGGTTTTCTCCCTGATGCGCCGGCCGACGAGACGGCGCGCAACCTGATGGGTTTCAAGGACGGCACCAACAATCCGCGCGGTCCCGCCGTGAGCCCGTCGCCCGACAGTCCGCGAAACTTCGACGAGGTCGTCTGGGTCGCCGACGACGGACCAGACTGGATGCGCGGCGGCAGCTATGTGGTGACGCGACGCATCCGCATCTCACTCGAGCATTGGGATCGCTCCGAGATCGACTTCCAGGAGCAGGTGATCGGGCGCCACAAATATTCCGGCGCGCCGATCGGCAAGGCCAACGAGCGCGACCCGCTCGATCTCGACCGGGTCGATTCGGACGGCAACCCGCTGATCGCCGACAACGCGCATGCACGGCTCGGCGCTGCGGCGACCAACGCGGGCGCGCAGATCTTCCGCAGGCCTTATTCCTATAACGACGGCGTGCGGTTCACCGCAGAGCGATGGCCGCCCTGGCGCCAAGGCATGATGTATGACGCGGGCCTGTTCTTCCTCTGCTACCAGCACGACCCGAGGGAGGGGTTCATCAAGATCTACCAGAACATGGCCAAGCTCGACGCCCTCAACCAGTTCACGACCCACACGGGCAGCGGCCTGTTCGCGTGCCCCGGCGGGATCGCGGACGGCGAGTATGTCGGTCAGAGATTATTCGCATCCGTGTAACGGCCTCCACAGCGAGCCGGTCGCACGCGATTCCCAACCTCGCCTTTGAACCCGGACCAAACCGAGGCGAGCCCGGAGCACGGACTCAATTGCATTCCTGTTCGCTTCACTCGACGTGAAACCGGATTGTCGCGCTGGCCAAGAACGCGCCGCCGGGCGGGGGCGGCGGGGCGATCGAACGGACGATCTCGCGCGCACCCGTCGCCCAAGCCGGCCGTGTCGGGCGCCCGCCATCGTCAAGCAACCCAACCTGCCCGAGAATCGCCAGCGGCCGCCTATTCCGCGGCGCGATCGGCGGCCGCGAGGATCGCGTCGGCTGCGGCGGCATCCCTGGAAACCGACTTCTTCGCCGCGGCGTCCTGGGCCTGGGCCTGGGCCTGGATGGCGGTCAGGGCGATTGTATAGACGATGTCGTCGACAAGAGCGCCGCGCGAGAGATCGTTGACCGGCTTGCGCAAGCCCTGGAGCATGGGGCCAAGAGAGACCACGCCGGCAGAACGCTGAACCGCCTTGTAGGTGGTGTTGCCGGTATTGAGATCCGGGAAGATGAAGACATTGGCGTGGCCGCCCAGCGGGCTCGACGGCGCCTTTTGATGGCCGACGCTCTCGACCGATGCGGCGTCATACTGGATCGGGCCGTCGACGACGAGATCCGGACGACGTTCCCGGACGATGCCGGTCGCCTTGCGGACCTTGTCGACATCCGCTCCCGATCCGGATGCGCCGGTCGAATACGAGATCATCGCGACGCGCGGGTCGATGCCGAACGCGGCGGCGCTCTCAGCCGACTGGATGGCGATCTCGGCGAGTTCCTCGGCCGAGGGATCGGGATTGATGGCGCAGTCACCGTAGACCAGGACCTGATCGGGCATCAACATGAAGAAGACGCTGGAGACGATCGTCGATCCCGGCGCGGTCTTGATGAGTTGCAGGGCCGGCAGAACGGTGTTGGCGGTGGTGTGAACCGCCCCGGAAACGAGACCATCGACGTGGCCCTCGGCGAGCATCATCGTGCCGAGCACGACCGTATCCTCGAGGGCCTTCTCCGCCTGGAGCGCCGTCAGCCCCTTGCTCTTTCGTCGCTGCACCATCGGTTCGACGTAGGCTGAGCGGATGTTCTCCGGATCGACGAGTTCAAGCTCGGGGGGCAATTCGATCCCGTGCGAGCGAGCAACGGCGCGGATCCGCCCGGGATTGCCCAAGAGGACGCAGCGCGCAATGGCCCTCTCGGCGCAGATGGCCGCGGCCCGGAGGGTGCGCGGCTCGTCCCCCTCGGGCAGGACGATGCGGCGGCTCGCGGCGCGCGCCGCCTCGACCAGACGGTGGCGGAACACCGGCGGCGGCATCAACAGTTCGACCGGCGTCTCGAGACGACGCGCCAGCGGCCGGATGTCGACCCGCTCGGCGATGAAAGCGATCACCCGCTCCATACGTTCGCTGTCGGCCCGTCCGATGTGAGAGAGATTGGCGAGCCGCGTCGCGGTGCTGAAGGTGTCGTCGGGCGTGGCGAGCAGCGGTAGCCGGTCGAGCGGCGGGCTGCTGAAAAGGGCGGCCACCTCGGGGGCGGGGTGCACGCCGCAGGTGAAGACGACGCCGGCCAGCGGCATGCCGCGCTCGGCGATCAGTGCGGTGGCGAGGATCGCGTCGGAACGATCCCCCGGCGTGATGACGAGCGTGCCAGGATGCAAATAGCCGACGAGCAGCTTCTCGGGCGCGCGCGCCGCAATCAGGGTCAACTCGACACGCGCCGTCTCAATATCGCCGCGCTGCAGGATCTCGAATCCCAGGCTGTCGGCGACATCGATGACCCGCGGCGCGGACAGGCGAGGCTCGTCAACCACGGCCGACAGCACCGGGACCGGCTCCGCCCGACCTTCGACCACGAGCGATCCCGCCTTGGTCAGCGCCACTTCGGTTGTCGACGAGCAGTAGTTGACGAGAACGCCGACGATCGACCGGCGCCCTTCGTCGCCATACTGTTCGACCGCCGTGGCGGTTCTGTCGGCGAGATCGTCCAGATTGCGGTCGCGCCCCGAGAGCACGGGAACGACGTCGGCGCCGAGCGACTTGATCATCTCGATGTTGAGGCGCGTGGCGACCTGAATATCGATTTCGGGAATGAGACCTTCGACGATGACCATATCGCGGGTTGCGCGCACGGACTCGACCCTGGCGACGACCTCTTCCATCAGCGTGGCGAGGCGCCCGGTGCGGACCATATCCAGGGCGTGATCGAAAGCGATCGGGTCCGGCGTGATCTTGCCGCACAGGGAGCGGGCGAAGTGGACGGCGAGATCGCGGTCGCCCTTCACCGCCTCCGGCTGGAGGATCGGCTTGAAGTAGCCGACCCTCACGCCGGCGTGCCGCAAGGCTTGGACCAGCCCCAGCGCCATCGACGTGAGCCCGACCTCCTGCGAGAGCGGAACGAGAAAGACGGTGTGTGGGGCAGCGGGCTCGGTCATGGAAAATGTCCTACTCGATCAGGAGACGGAAAACGATTGAGGCGCTCGAACGGCCGGCGGGCCTGACGGCGCTGGGCGATGACATCAGATCCCTCAGACGCGCCGCAGGCCGAGTTGGCCTCCTCCTTCCCTTCGAAGCCAAAGACTGCGCAAGGGTTCGGCGTCATGGCCGGGCGCCCGCAGGAATTCTCGCCGATGCCCGGGTGAACGCCAATGCGTCGAAACCGCGCAGCGAAGCCGCCGGCCGCCGACGGGGCGGGCGAGGCGATGAACCAAGGCGGCGAGGCTGAGTTTCGCCCGGTCGCGCGACCAACATCAGCGACCGCGCAGACGTCAATGTCGCCGGAACGCGTTCCCCAATGAGCGCCTCGCGATAATTCTCCGCAAACGTCAATAAGGTATTGGCGATAGCTGGCGGAAGGAGTGAGATTCGAACTCACGGTGGGGTTGCCCCCACGGCGGTTTTCAAGACCGCTGCCTTAAACCACTCGGCCATCCTTCCCCGCGGGCGTGATCCATAGCTCATCGGGCCCTCGGCCCGCAACGGCGTCAGACCAGCCGGCTTTGCGCCTTGGCCGCCGCGATGAAGCTCGCGAACAGCGGGTGCGGCTCGAACGGGCGCGACTTCAGCTCAGGATGGTACTGCACGCCGATGAACCAGGGATGGTCGGTAAACTCGATCGTCTCGGGCAGGACCCCGTCGGGCGACATGCCGGCGAACGCCATGCCCTTCTCCTCGAGGCGGGCGCGATAGTCGGTGTTGACCTCGTAGCGGTGCCGATGCCGTTCGGAGATCTCGGTTCGGCCATAGATCTGCGCGATGCGCGAGCCGGCTTTCAGCATCGCGGGATAGGCGCCGAGCCGCATGGTGCCGCCGAGGTCGCCCTCCGCCCGGCGCTGTTCGAGCGCATTGCCGCGCAGCCACTCGGTCATCAGGCCGACGACCGGCTCCGGCGTCGGGCCGAACTCGGTGGAATTGGCCTCCTTGAGGCCGGCCAGCGAACGGGCGGCCTCGATCACCGCCATCTGCATGCCGAAGCAGATGC
The DNA here is from genome assembly GCA_963822215.1 of uncultured Alphaproteobacteria bacterium. Classification (GTDB taxonomy): domain Bacteria; phylum Pseudomonadota; class Alphaproteobacteria; order Rhizobiales; family Beijerinckiaceae; genus Roseiarcus. The sequence goes on along the minus strand of CAWGGX010000008.1, from coordinate 33,260 downwards.
CGAGATAGGGCACCTTGCGCTGGCGGGCGAAGCGGGCCGCCAAAATCTTGCCTTCGGCGCCGCGCGAGCCGAACCCGCCGGGAACGAGAATGCCGTGGACGCCCTCGAGATGCGCGGCGGGCTCGGCCGTCTCGAAAATCTCGCTTTCGATCCAATCGAGCTTGACTCGCACCCTGTTGGCCATGCCGCCGTGGGTCAGCGCCTCGATCAGCGACTTGTAGGCGTCCTTGAGGCCGGTGTACTTGCCGACGACGGCGATCGTCACTTCCCCCTCGGGGTTGTGATAGGCCTTCGACACCGCGTCCCAACGGCGCATGTCGGGCTTCGGCGCGGGCTCGATGCCGAAAGCCGCGAGCACTTCCCGGTCGAGGCCCGCCCCGTGATAGAGCGCCGGAACATCGTAGATCGAACGGGCGTCGCGCGCCTCGACCACCGCGCTTTCGCGCACGTTGCAGAAGAGAGCGAGCTTCCGCCGTTCCTCGCGTGGGATCTCGCGATCCGAGCGGCAGAGCAGGATATGCGGCTGGATGCCGATCGAGCGCAGCTCCTTGACCGAATGCTGGGTCGGCTTGGTCTTCAGTTCCCCCGCGGTCGGGATGTAGGGCAGCAGGGTCAGATGGATGTAGACCACATGGCCGCGCGGGAGATCGTTGCCGAGCTGGCGGATCGCCTCGAAGAACGGCAGGCCCTCGATGTCGCCGACCGTCCCGCCGATTTCGACCAGGACGAAATCGACCCCCTCGTTGCCCTCAAGAACGAAATCCTTGATGGCGTTGGTGACGTGGGGGATCACCTGCACCGTCGCGCCGAGGAAGTCGCCGTGCCGCTCGCGCGCGATCAGCTCCTGGTAGATCCGGCCCGTGGTGATGTTGTCCTGCTGGTTGGCGCTGCGCCCGGTGAACCGCTCGTAGTGGCCGAGGTCGAGGTCCGTCTCCGCCCCGTCGTCGGTCACGTACACCTCGCCGTGCTGGGTCGGGCTCATGGTGCCCGGGTCAACGTTGAGATAGGGATCGAGCTTGCGCAGGCGGACCGTATAGCCGCGCGCCTGCAACAGCGCCCCCAGCGCCGCCGAAGCCAAACCCTTGCCGAGCGAGGAAACCACGCCGCCGGTGATGAATATATACCGCGCCATGGGATTCGACGCTTAGCCGATTGCGCCCGATTCTGCGAGACAAAGTTTGCGGGCGCGACATCGAGGCTGGGGACGGGCTCGCGCTTGACCCGCGATAGCTCCGCAATCCACAAGTCGACGTCCAGTCCGGCGGCAGAAGACCGGAATCGCAAAGCGAGGAAACATGCCAGGGAGCGAGTTCTTTTTCCGCGCCGAGGACGGCGTCCGTCTTTTGGGCCGCCGCTGGCTGCCGGACCGGCCGCCTGGCGCGGTCGTCCAGATCGCTCACGGCCTGGCCGAGCATAGCGCTCGCTACGCTCGGCTCGCTTTAGCCTTAAATGCGGCCGGCTACGCGGCCTACGCCCTCGACCTGCGCGGCCACGGATCCTCTGCGGCCCCCGTGGACCTCGGCCATTTCGCCGACCGGGACGGCTGGGCGAAATGCGTCGCCGACCTCTGGACCTTCAATCGCCTGATTGCGACGGAGCAGCCGAGGCTCCCTGTCGTGTTCCTCGGCCATTCGATGGGCTCGCTGCTCGGCCGGGGCTTCGTCGCCGAGCATTCGGACGACCTCGCCGGCGCGGCCTTCTCCGGCTCCAACGGCAAGCCGCCGCCAATCGCCGGGCTCGGGCGCCTGATCGCGCGCGCCGAGCGGCTGCGGCTCGGGCCGCGCGGCCAAAGCGCGCTTTTGAACCAGATGATATTCGGCGACTTCAACAAGCCGTTCACGCCGGCGCGAACCGCCTTCGACTGGCTTTCGCGCGACCCGGCCGAGGTCGACGCCTATGTCGCCGACCCGCTCTGCGGCTTCCCCTTCTCGACCCAGCTGGCGATCGACCTCCTCGACGCCCTGCCCGGGCTCGCGAGCCCCGCCAGCCTCGCGCCGATCCGCAAGGACTTGCCAATCTATGTCTTCTCCGGAGAGAAGGACCCGGTCGGCGCGAACATTCAGGGCCTGATCAACGCGCTCAAGACGGCGGGTTTTGCGCGCCTCACGACCCAGCTTTATCCCGGCGCGCGGCACGAAACGCTGAACGAGACGAACCGCGACGAGGTCGTGCGGGACCTGATCGCCTGGCTCGACGAAGTCGTGGGACGATAGACGCCGGCGTCGACCGAGGGACGGCAGTCGGCCCGTTCCTCTTGGGCAGGCAGGCTCCAACATCGTGGCCCCGTGGTCGAACAGGTACGCCCGGCATTCAGCCAGCATGCCGTCCGTCGCGTCGAGCGGTTGCAACCGGGTTCGGTGAGCCTCGCCACCGGGATGATCGAGTGGCCCCTGGCGGCGCATAGCCTTCTGACGTCCACCCGGCGCGGGCGGGCCCCGTCATCGCTTGGGTTGAGGAACAGGGCTTCGAGCGCGGCCAGAAAACCGTTCAGGGCCTGCTCCATCAGGACTAGCGGTCAGAGCGCGCTCCGGGTCTCAAGCTACTGTTGTCGCGATCCGAGCGACCGCCTCGCGAGAATACCGCCGCCAGATGCGCGAGACGGCCTCTGCGTTCTGGCCCACGTCCCGGTAGGACGCGTAGAGGAAGGCCGACATCGTCCGGCTCACGTCCTTGGCGTCCTTGTCGCTCGCGGCGGTGAACAGCATGTGCTGTGTATTGTCGAGCATCCGATCCCATAGGATGAGCGACTCGTTGCCAACGTCGCGCAGCGCATTGGCAGTCGCTTTCAAAATGGTACGGTCGGGTCCCTTATGACCCCATCCGATGACACTCAATTGCTTGCTGTAATGGAACATTGACCCCCCGGGATTGCACTCATCAGTAGCCTCTCGCAAAACCGGCGATGCCGTTCAATTAGGAAAACTACGTAGCTGCGCTGCGGACTAACATGTCACCCCCGCCCAAGCGATCGAAGGATGCTTGACCGTCCACCGTGGCGTCCAGGCGTCGCGATCCGCCAGGAGCGACCGTCATCCAAACAAACTGCGATCGCATCCCCTCACGCCACCAGCCCCTTCACGGGAGCGACCCCGGCGCTGTCCGGGAAAATGCTGTCCGCAAGCGTTTTCGGCAACAGTCCGAACTGATCGGCCAGCAGGCCCTTCAGCACGCCGCGCAAATCGGAGGTCGGGGCGAGATCGCGGCCCTCGTAGAGCCGTTCGGGCCTGAGGCCCGGCCAGTCAGCGACGACGCGACCGCCGGCGAGCGCGCCGCCGGCGATCAGCGCCACCGTCCCGGTGCCATGATCCGTCCCGTGCGTGCCGTTGATCCGGACCGTGCGGCCGAATTCGGTGACGGCCACAACGACGGTCTCCTTCCAGGCGTCGCCGAGGCTCGCGTGCAAGGAGTCGAAGGCGGCGTCGAGGCCTTGCAGCCTCTGGGCCAGCAGGCCCTGCGCCGCGCCTTCGTTCTGGTGGGTGTCGAAGCCGTCGAAGGCGAGCGCGGCGATCCGCGGCCCGTCCGGCGTCGCGAGCAGGCGCCCCGCGCCGGCCGCCGCGATGCGCATCGGCTCGATCGGGCCGCCGCCGGGCTTTTTCATCGGACCGCCCGATGCGCTCTCTTCGGAGGCGACCTTCTCGGCCGCGACCGCAGCACGCAGCCGCTCGCCAAGCAGGGCGTCGCTGTGGGCGTAAAGATCGAGAACCCGCTGGGTGAGATCCGCCCCGGCAGGCGCCAAGCCCCCAGGCGGCGCCCAGCCGAGCGCCGGCGCCGGGCCGCGGATGACCAACGGCGCAGTCGGCCCGACGCCGACCCCCCGCATCGCGCCCTTGGCCGGGCTCGGCAGGGCGGCGAGCGTCCGGTTGAGCCAGCCGCTTTCCGTGCGACCCGGGCCGGGATTGCCGCTTTCCAGCACGTCCTGGCCGTCGAAATGCGAGCGGTCGCGATAGCCCGTCGCGACCGCGTGGACGACCGTCGCCTGCCTGGCGTCATAGAGACCCTTGAAGGCGGCGAGCGACGGATGAAGGCCGAATTGGCCGTCGAGCGGCAGCGCGGCGCGTTCGCCCGAGGCGGAGAACGCGAGATCGCCGTGCAGCGCCGCATAGTCGGGATCGGCGATCGGCGGGACAGCCGAGAGGCCGTCCATCGCCCCGCGCAAGATGATGACGACGAATCGCGGGTCGGGCGCGCCGGCGGCGCTCGCGGGCGCGGGCAGGAAGCCGAAGCCGCACATGGCCCCGAACGCCGCGACCCCTTGCACGAAGGCGCGGCGTGACAGGGACGAGCAGAGAGAGTCGTCAACCATGGTCATCTCCTCTGGAACTCGGGCGCCATGAACAAAAGCGCCAGCGCCTGCTCGCGCAATTCGGCGCGCTCGATCGTCTGGACGGTGTCCGGCGAGGCCGTGTCGCCGAGCGCCGTCTTCAGCGCGGCGAGCGGCTCGGCCGCCCCGCGCATCCGCTGGCCCATCGCCCAGGCGATGTCGAGCCGCGCCTTCATGCCCTCCGGCGAGGCCCAGGAATCGCTCACGTCGGAAAAGCCGTTCGGCCCGGCGGGCTGCCAGAGCGGCATGCCCAGGAGACCCAGCGCCTGCAGGTGAAGCCCCGGGTCGTGTGGCTGAAAACCGGTTGCGCGCGCGGCGGCGACGACGAATTCGAGCGGGGTGCGGACCTTGCCGCGCTGGGGCGCCCAGGCGCGGTCGTCCGAAACGAGAGCCGAAACGACGACCGCGAGGTCGCCGTCGCTGTCCTGGAATTTTTGCGCCAGCGCTGCGACGAGGCCGGGCGAGGGATCGTCGGCAACGAAATGGCGCACGAGCTTCAGCGCGATATGCTTCGCCGTCGCGGGATGTCGGGCGAGATCGTCGAGCACCGCGCGCCCCTGCCCGACGCCGGCTTCCGGATAGCTCTTGCCGAGAATGTTTCGCGCCCCCGGCTCATGCCAGTTGGGCTTGAAGTCGAAGGCGCCCGGCGCGCCCAACTCGCTGTTCGGCCCCGACACGCTCCAGCCAGTGATGGCGCGGGCGAATTCGGTGACATCGGCCTGCGTATAGCCGGACCCGACTCCGAGCGTGTGGAGCTCCATGATCTCGCGCGCCAGGTTCTCGTTCAGCCCCTTGCCGGCGAATTTTCCCGGCGCGGCGTTGGGGCCGATCGAATTCTGGTTGTCGAGGAAGAGAATCATCGCGGGATGCGATTCCGCCGCGACGAGCAGCGTCGAGAACTTCCCGAGCACGTTGGGACGGATCGCCTCGCGCTCGAAAGGCCCGGCCAAGGCGCGCAGTTCCCCGCTCTTGGCGACGGAGACGGCGAAATGGTTGGACCAGAAGGCGACCAGCCGCTCGACGAGGCCGGCGCGGGCCTCGAGCTGCTTGACGAGCCGGGCCTCAGCTTCGGCGAGGAACTGCGCCTGCTGAACCGGCTTCGGCTTCGGCGGCTCGGTTATCGCGGGCTCAGCTTTGCCCGGCTCGACCATCGTCGATCCCGCGGACGACGCCATCGACGGGCCGGCCGCAGCCGCGCCCGGTGATGGAGCCGCCTGTGAACCCACCGACGCTTTGGGACCGGCCGGCAGCGTGGGTGTCAGCGCCGCCGTCTGCATCGCGGCCGCGGCCATCCTGGCGCGCTCTTCGCGGATGCCCTCCTGCTGGAGGTAGTAGGCCTGGAGGGCCTGGGGTCCGGAGGGCGGAGCGTGGTCGCGAATCAGCGCGACATTGGCCGTCCACAGTTCTTCCAGGAGAAAGCCGCGCGGATCGCCCGCCGCTTCGCTCAGCCCACCCGGCCGCGCGCCCAGCCCGAACCGGTTGAACGCCGTCACGGCGGCTGCGTCATTGGCTCCGATCGCCATCTCAAACAAACCCTCGTCACAGAAGGGCAAGCGGTCTCAGGCGAGAATACAGCATGGAGAGTATGAGCCGAGCGTGAACCGATGACGGCGAAAAAGGGGCCGTGGAGAGCCTTCCGGAGTCAGCCTCGACCGAGGTTGCCGTGCCAGGACAGGCTTTCGGAGTGAAGAGAGGGCGGGCCAATCGGGCCGGGTCGAATGAGCGCTCGTTCCGGATCGCCTCGCGACCGTTGCGCCGTCGTGGGCGCCCTATTCCTTTGCTGTTTGTCCGCGGCGCTGGGACCGTCGACTCCCGTGTCGGCTGGCGAGCACAACGATCCCGGCGCGCCGGTCGAGAGCAGCGCGCCGTCTTCACCGGCTCCCCGGACGCCGGCTGATCCACCGCAGAGCCCGCCACGCTGGACGTTCTCGGCGGAGACGATCGGGCTTGCGCGATATGGCGGCGTCAACCAGACGCTGGTCGCGCGCGTGCCGGGGACGGTGCCCTTCTATGGTTTCCCGCCGCCCGCGCCGCCCCTTTACGATTCCGCGACATATCCCGGCTTCGAAGCGCTCAACAGCAACCAGCTTCGACAGGGATTCGCCGCCGGACCGAAACTCAGCCTGACATATCGCGACGGGTCAGGGTACGGCGTCGAGCTTTCGTATTTTGACATCCTGGGCCTCAGCGCCTCCAAAGCCATCGGCCCCGACAATCCGCCGAATTGGCTGGTCATGAAGGCGCCCGGCTCGTTCTGGCAGACCCAGGACTTTCCCTACCAGGCCATGCAATGGAAAGACGCAACCACGCTTTACGGCGCCGAGGCCGACGGGCGGGTCGATCTTTCGCCGCGCGTGACGGCGCTTGCGGGGTTCCGTTGGATTCAGGTGAACGACGAGCTTCAGGGGACGTTGACCCCGGTCGATTTCGGCGAGCCGACGTGGAAGGCGGAATATCCCAGTCCGACCCTCTTGCAGATTCGGAACCCGTCTCCGGGGGTGCCGGTCGCCGTCAACCCCCCGTTCTGGACGACGAAAACGACAAACGCCCTGTACGGCGTCCAGACCGGGGTGGACGGAAAATTATGGGAGCTCGGCCGCCTGTCGCTCGACGGCGTGGTCAAAGCCGGCGTCTATGAAAACAGCGCCGAGCAGTCGGCCCTGGTCAGCATGGCGAAGCAGCTCTACCCGGCGCGGGCCGCGACCAACGGCGCCGCCTTCGTTGGCGAAGCCGATCTCAGCGCGACCTATCGGCTCGCGGACGGGTTCGCGCTAAAGGTGGGCTACCAAGCGTTGGGACTTGCCGGCGTGGCGCTGGCGCCCAGTCAGATCCGGGAGACTGCCACGACGTCGCCCTCTCCGGGGGCTCCATCAACTCCAGTCAGCGCAAGCGCGCTTGGCGTCAACCATCGCTCGAACGTTGTCTTCCAAGGCGCAATCCTCGGCTTGGCCTATTCGTTCTAGGGGTTAGCGTCAAAGGCTTGGCGCGCGATAAGCAACGGCGCAAATGGGCGGAGAGCGGGCCTGCAAGGGTCGTCAGCGGAACGCCCGCAATCGACGTTGAGCGGAGGTAGCCGCTGGACCAGAATGACCGCCATTCTAGGGAGCAGCGGGCAGTTTTTGCAGTATACTGCCGAGCGAGCGGAGCAGAGCTTGGCTTAGTGAATTCAGTCGTACGTGAGTTGGCCGCGTTTGGGGGGTCAGCGTGACGCTTGCAATCATCGGTTCCGGCTTTGGCCGGACGGGGACAATGTCGCTAAAGCGCGCTCTGGAGGAACTCGGCTTCGGCCCCTGCCACCATATGCAGGAGGTTCTTGCCCACCCTGAGCAGGTCGCGCACTGGCAAGCGTTCGCGGCGGGCTGCTCGGTAAAATGGGACGAGGTCTTTGCGGGCTATCGCTCGCAGGTGGATTGGCCGGGCGCGCACGTCTGGCGCGAAACCGCCGCGGCCTATCCCAAGGCCAAGGTGATCCACACCCTCCGGCCGGAGGAACTGTGGTGGAAGAGCTTTTCCGCGACCATCGCGAAGCTGATGAGCGACTTCAAAGACATGCCGTTGCCGCCGCATGTGCGCGCCATGGCGGAGGTCGCGATGGAGCTTATTGCGCATGAGACGTTCAGGGGAAGGTTCGCCGAGAAGGACGGCGCAATCGCTGCTTACCGCCTTCGTGCGGAAGAGGTGCGCTGCGCGATTCCGCCGGAGCGCCTGCTGGTGTTCGACGTCGCCGACGGCTGGGAGCCGCTCTGCCGCTTCCTCGGCCACAAAGTCCCCAATACGCCCTTTCCGAACATGAATTCGAACGAGGACTTCTGGAGACTGGTCACGGGCGAAGCGCGCTGACCCAAACCGCCGGCGGCGGCTCAAGAAGGCCGAAGCGCGGCCGACCGCTTTCCCCGAGGTCGCTGGGCAGAAGCCGTCAACTCGCGCGGCTCGGAGCAATCCGACCCGCCGCCTGAGACACGCCACGTATGCGGCGGCGCCCCTGCCATCCGGCTGAACGCGTGGCTGAACGCGCTTATGTCGGCATAGCCCAAAGCAGCGGCGATATCGGTCACGCCCAAGCGCGTGCCGAGGAGCAACTGCCCTGCGACCTCGAAGCGCACTTCGTTCAAAAGCTTGCGGAATGTCGTACCCTCCGCTTTCAGGCGGCGGTTCAGCGCTCGCGGATGCATCGTCAGGCGGCGCGCCACCGTCTCCAAGTCGAAGTCGCCGAAGAGGACGCGCGGGCGAAGGAGCCGAACGACCTGGTCGGCTACGTTGGGCAGAGCGACCGCCCAATACTTCGCGACCGATTCTTCCAGGATCGCGCGTTGACGGGAATCGGCGCCGGGCACAGGATGTTCCATTTGGCCGGCGGGGAAGACGAGCGCCGTCTGCTCGGCGTCGAACCTGACGGGGACCTGAAAGAGGCGGTGATACGGTTGGACATCGGATGGCGGCTTGCGCGCCAGAAGCACTTCGTCCGGCAACGCCCCGCACAGTTCCCGGATTCCGTTGAATGCGAACGCCATCGTTCCATCGCAGAAATGGTCGACGCCCTCGGTTCCCCGCTGGTGGATCGCATAGCCGATCAAGGCTACGCCGTCGCGCACCGCCAGGTACCACACGCCGCCCCGCACATAGCGGTGCAGGTTCTCGACGAGGTCCTGCAGCGCCCGGCCCAAGGTCGGCGCATTCCGCATCAAATTGCCGACGAGACCCAAGCTCCTTGTGTCGGAGCGTTGCCCGAGCAGAAGGCCAAAATGGGCGCATCCGGTTCGCATCGCGCCCACCTGGAGCAGCTTGCCCGCCGCGGTGAAGGGGATGGCATTCTCGGGATTGCGGAACACGGCAAGGTCAAGCCCGACGTCAGCTGCAACGTCGGCGGGGTCAACGCCAAGCTCCCGGAGGAGCTGAGGCGCCTCCGCGAAAGGCCCGATACGTTGTTGTCCCTCAGGCACGTCCTGCAAAATCTCCCTCGGTCCGTCGATCGCCCGGATGGAGCAAGGCGGCGCGGCGCCATTGAAGAGCAATATTGATTTTGTAAGCTTGTCGCAAAATCGCAAGCGGCCAAGAAGCTGCCGTGGTCAAATCATTTCGTTGGCGCGGCCGCGGCGGCAAATGCGCTGTTCGCTCATGTTGGGAGTGCGGAACATGGATGAGAAAACGCCGGTCGATCGCAGTGAAATGAGCAAGAATTCTGTCGGCGGAAACGCTTCACCGACCAGCAGCGCATCTGGCGCCACCACGCGACGGCGCTTACTGCAAGCGGGAGGAGCTGGCCTTGCCGCTGCAGCCGTTGGCGCATCGCGAGGCGTCGCCGCGCCGATGGTTGCAAGTCAATCGGTCATCGTCCCGCGGGCGCCGAACATCGTCGTGATTATGACCGACCAGGAGCGCCACCATATGCATTGGCCGGCGGGATGGGCGGAACAGAACCTTCCGTCGTTGCAGCGGCTCAAGCGCAACGGCCTCTATTTCCTGCGCGCCTATACCGCCGCCTGCGAATGCTCGCCCTCGCGAGGCGTGATCCAGACGGGACGCTTCGCGCCGATCAATCGCGTTCCGTCGACCGCCGTCCTGTGGCCCGGACTGATCCACCAGAATCGCCAGGCGACCATCGCTACTCTGCTCAAGGAGCACGCCGGTTACGACGTGGTGTGGAAGGGCAAGTGGCACTTGAGCTACGCCTCGAACGCCGCCCCAGGCAACGGCGGCGAAGATTGGGGCCCCGCCGACATCAAGGTCATGGAGGCGAATTGGGGGTGGTCCGGCTGGAACCCGCCGGATGCGGGCACCGCCATTCAGCAGGCGCAGGGAACTCCGTTCGGCGTCTTCAACGGGAACAACACGGCCGGCGGCGGCAACCCGAACAACGACGGTCGATATGTATCCGGGACTGTCAATGCGACGCCCGGACACATACCCGGGGTCGGCGGCGAAAGCGTCGTCGAGTTCCTGCAAGGCCGCAAAGGATCGTCCAATCCCTTCTGCCTGTTCGTGTCGCTGGTCAATCCGCATGACATCGGAGCCTACCCCGGCAACCTGATCACGCCGCCGGCCTGGCAACAGGTCGGCTACAAGCTTGAGGACTTCGCCCATCTCGGCATCAAGCTGCCGCCCAACTATGCCGATGACTTGTCGACCAAGCCGAGCATCCAAAAGTTGGCGCGCGACAATTACGACAAATTCGCTCCGCTGGACGGGCCGGAGGCGCAAGAGGAGTACATCAACTTCTATGCCTATCTGCATAAGGTCGTCGACAAGCAGATCACGACCGTCCTCGACACGCTCGAGGAAACCGGATTCATGGACAATACGATCATCCTGCGCTTTGCCGATCATGGCGAGGGCGGGCTGTCGCACGGGTTTCGCGAGAAGGCCTACACGGCCTACGAGGAAATGATCCACGTCCCGCTGATCGTGCACAATCGGAGGCTCTATCCGGAGCCGCTCGAGACGATGGCGTTTTATGATCACCGCGATCTCCTGCCGACGATCCTCGATCTCGCCGGCGTTCGCGATGCGGAGTCCTACGGCATCGGCAAGAGCATCGTTCCGGTCATGCAAGACCCGTCAAAGTCAGTGCAAGACCACACGCTGTTCTCATTCGATGACGTGTTCTTCGTTCCGCCCACGGCTCCAAACAGTCACATCCGGGCCATGCGCGAGGGCGACTGGATGTACGCGGCCTATTTCAGCCTGGATGGCGGAGGGGGCAAACCCCCGGATTCCGCCGCAGGGGGGAATGCCGGCGCCATGGCGAAGTCGATGCCCCCGGCCTATGTGGAATATGAGCTCTACAATATCCAGAGCGATCCTGGTCAGATGAATAATCTCCTCCATGGCGCGCCAACCGCGGATGTGAAGAGAGAATGGGCGCGCCTGCACAATAAGCTCACCCAGAGTCTCTACGACGCCGGCAACCTGCCCGACGGCTTCCAGTGGCCAATCTGGCCGGCCGGGGTGTGATCGCAGGCAGCTTGCTGGATTGGCGGTTGGTCATGAATCCCCGACCCATTCGATCACTTTTCGGCTGAACTCGAAGACGCATCGGCCTAATTTGGGGGGGCGCAAATGAGAACAATTGCACGAGCGATTTTCGTTCCGGTCGGCGTCGCCTCCGCGGCGCCGGCCTTCGCGGCCGATCTGCCAACGACGAAGCCCGCGCCCGCGCCCATTCCCGAGCCCGTCCTTCCCGCGACCTCGCATTTTGAGGCGACGATCAACGGCTGGGCGCCGAGCCTGAGCACCAGCATGGGCATACGCAACCTTCCGTCCCTCCCCGTCTACGCCAACATCTTCCAGCTTCTCCCGCATCTCGAAGGCTTGGTCCCGGTGAGCGCGGTCGCCTACAACGACAACTTCATTGTCGGCCTGAGCCTCTTCTGGGTTCGCCTGGGCCTCCTCAAAGGGGGTGAGGGAGTTTTCAGCGCGAACGCCGGCCTGACCCTCAACCAGACGTTCGCCACGGCCTACGGCGAAATCCCGATTGGAGCGTGTACGGAACCCTCGGCGCGCGCTATTTCAACCTGAACGGCTCGATCGACTTGCAGGCGCCCTTTGCCGGATATTCCCGTCTCGCATCGCAGGGGAAGGAGTGGGTTGACGAGATCGTCGGAGTAAAAGCACGCCATCGCATCGACGACAAATGGTTCATCGATTTCGCGGGGGATGTCGGCGGCTACCACGGGAGCGCGACGGCGCAGGGCTATGGGGCGGTCGGATACAAGTGGAACCAGTCCGTTACGACGAGCCTGGGCTATCGCGTCTTCTATGCCTACTATCAGACCCCCGCCAACACCGGCGGCGGCAGCTTCCGTTTTAACGAGAATATGCAAGGGCCGGAATTCGACGTCACGTACGCCTTCTAAGCGCCCCCGAGACGCGCGCTTTCGAACCGGCCAAGGCGGCCAGCGCCTGTTCTGATCGAGGCGCGTTTATTGGAATTCATCGTGGGGCGTCGCATGAGGCGGGTTGGGCTCTTTCTCCTCGGCGGGACGGCGCTGGTATCGTTGGTGTGCGGCGGGCAGGCCGCCGATCTGCCGACGCAAGCGCCCGCGCCGGCTTCGCCACCGTCGTGCTTCGCCAGCCTCGCCGACTATCTCCTGGCGAGCGATGAGGAATGCCCGCTGACGTGGAACGGCATCACGCTCTATGGGAGGATCGACGTCGGCGCAGGCTATGAGACGCATGGAGTCCCGTTCAACGGCGCCTATTCCAACGGAGTCGAAACGCTCATCTCGAAGAACAGCAATGGCTCTGGCGCCACGATATTGCCGAACGGGCTCGGCCAGTCGAATGTCGGCTTGAAGGGTGACGAACCGATCGCGCCCGACTGGTCGCTGGTGTTCAATTTCCAGACAGGTTTCAACCCCTATTACCCGCAATTGGCCAACGGTCCCAGATCCCTGGTCCAGAACAACCTCGCCGCGCTCGAATTTCAAAGCGCAAACGGGGACTCCAGCCGCGCAGGGCAGATCTTCAACACCATCGCCTATGCCGGGATCAGCAATCGGACCTTCGGCGAGGTGACCGTCGGGCGGCACGACTTCCTCATATTGGACGGCTTGGGCCGATATGACGCGATGGGCGCCGCGCCCGCCTTTTCGGTGGTCGGCGCCTCGAACACGGTCGCGGGCGCAGGCGACACCGAGAACGCCCGCTACAACACCTCGGTTCAATATCGGGCGAGCATCGGTCCGTTTCGTTTGGCCGCGCTCTACCAGTTTGGCGGCTACGACCAGGGCAACGGATCGAATGGCGCCTTTGATGCGCAGATCGGCGGCGACTTCGGCGGATTTTCTTTCGACGCCGTCGGTAGCAAGGTCAAGGATGCCGTATCGCTGTCGAACTTCGGCGAATATCCGTTGCCGTCCGGAGTCGGCGTTGACGATCTGAAGGCGACGCTGTCCAACAACACCGCCGGCGCCCTTTTAGCAAAATACAAATATAACATCGTGACGATTTTTGGCGGATTCCAATATATTCTGTTCCAAAATCCGAGCGACGCCTATCCAAACGGTTTTACGACCCTTGGAGACTACACTGTCCTGCCGGGGTACGTCACCTCCACCGCCTACGCAAACAATAAGATATTGCGAGTGTTCTGGACTGGATTGCGCCTGGCGATACGCGACGACCTCGACGTGAATGGCGCTTACTACCACTATTATCAGAACGACTATAACACGGCCGCGTGCACGGACGGGGGGTTGTCCGCATCGAGTTGCCGCGGCTCGCTGAACGCGGTGTCCGCCATGATCGACTATCGCCCGACAAAGCGCGTCGATCTATACGGCGGCGTGATGTGGTCCCAGGTCACCGGGGGTCTGGCGAGCGGATATCTGTACCACATCAACCTCGCTCCAACGGCCGGCGTCCGGGTGCAGTTTTGAGCCGGCGTCGAGTTTGAAATCCCCCGACAGTCCGCTAGGGTTCTTGGCGCAATTCGGCGCCGCTGGGAGGGCCATGCCCGATGAATATCCTCTTCATCTGCATCGTCATTTTCATTGTGTTCATGGCCGCTGGATACGCCGGGCTGTTTCTCCAGTCGCGCCTGACGGAGGCGCACAAGACGGGAGAGTCGAAGAGCGTCGTCGGTCAAGTATCGGGCCTGGTCAGCCTTCTTCTGGCGCTGGTTCTGGGAACGCTGATCGGCGTCAGTTTCGCTTACTATTCGACCCAGAAGGCCAATCTGGAGACCTTCTCCGCCCAGGTCTTGCGGCTCGATCAGGCGCTCGGGCAATACGGGCCGGAAACTAAGCCCATGCGGGACAAGATCAAGGAGGGAATCGTCAAAGGCTACGAAACGTTCTGGGGCGGGGGGAGCCCCGACCCGGCCGCCCTGACGGTTGGCCCTCCGCTCGCCAACGCGCAGGCGATCTCCGACTATCTTTCGACGCTGAAACCGCAGACTGACGTCCAGAAAGCAGCGCTGGCGACGGCGAACCTTTACTCCAGCATGGTCGAGCAATCGCGATTGCTGATCTCCCTCCAGGTGGCGAGCGGGCCGGTGTCCTGGTTCCTCATCGCAATTCTGGTCTTCTGGACGGCGGCGCTGTTTTTCGCCATCGGCCTCTACGCCGAACCCAATGGGGTGGTCCATGCCGCGCTGGCGTTCGGGGCTCTGTCGATCGCCTTCGCGATCTTCCTGATCTTTGAATTCGGCTTGCCTTATACCGGCCTCTTCCGGGTTTCGCCCGCCGCGCTGGAGCAGACGATCGAGTTCATCGACAAGTAGGCGCAAGACGCCTGCCGCTGATTTGGCCGGATTAGCGCGGGCGGCGGGCGGGTCGCTCCAACTGACGCCACGCATTCGTCCAAGTTTCCGCGACTTATGATCGGGACATGGAGGACGCCACACGGCCCAACCTCCCCTCTGGGTCGGATTGACCCCTTTCGTCACGCCGTTGGAGAACGACAGCTATTCACCATTCCGGCCGTCCGCCGACGGGCGACTGAACGGGGGTAATTGGCGCACTCCTCCCGTACCGGGACCGATGCGGAAGGGCAGCAGCAAAGGGTAGGACATGAGCCGTTCGGCCAGCCGCCCGCGAACGGCCGCTACTTGCGCATTGCCGGCTTTCGGCCAGACGAATTTGAAGGACAGCAAAGGGTCGACTCCGCCCATCTGCCGACGGGCTGGGGGGGCGCCGAGCGAAAGATTGGCGCCACGAGAGTCGGTCGCCTTGCCGCCGTGGAATGGCGGCCTAACCCAGCGTTCCCGCGGTTGATCTTCATGGTGCAGAGCGCCGCCGGTGGCATCCGTTCTGTTGAGCGGACGGCGCGCCCCATGGCCCGCGCGCTCCATGGCACGGTGGTCGCTTGATCGCTTGCCGCGCGTCCGCCGAGCCTCGCTCGGGCCCGGTCGGCGGCGAAATGCAACCTGGGCGAAGCGGATTTTCAACCCCGATTTTCCTTCCTGTTCGAGTCCCTGTTCCGGCTCGACGCGCCCTGTAAATTCCCTGTTACGCGCGTTTCAAATTCCCTGTTTTCGTGGAAGCCAAGGCCGCAACCGGCGGATTGCAAACCGACAGCGCGCTGACATTGCAAGAGTTTTCGGCGCGGGCGCAAAAGGGCCCGATAAAAAATTCCCTGCTAGCAGGGAATTCGGAAAATGCCCTTTGCCGACGGGCGCGGGCATGCCAAGCGCCTTTGAGCGCCGCCGTCGACGCCCGCTCCCGGAACGGGGCGCCGTGGCTCGGGGTCGCAACGTCCTCGAGCCGGTCGAGATCGAGGCGGAGACTGCGTCTCTCGATCGCCCTAGAGGCAATGGCGCGCGAACGCCTGGAACGCCCGCGCACGGTGCGACAGCGCGCGCGAGCCGTCGGCCGGGATGCCGTGCTTCTCCTCCGAGTTCATCTCGCCGAAGGTGCGATCATGGCCGTCGGGCCTAAAGATGGGGTCATAGCCGAAGCCCGCCGTCCCCCGCGGCGGGAACACGAGATCGCCGTCCACACGGCCCTCGAACGTCTCGGTCCGGCCGTCCGGCCAGGCGAGCGCCAGCGCGCTGACGAAATGCGCCCGCCACGGCTCAGCAGCGCCCGCCGCCAAAAGTTCTCGCTCGATGCGGGCCATCGCGCCGGCGAAGTCTTTGGAGCCGCCCGCCCAACGCGCCGAATAGATGCCGGGAGCGCCGTCCAGCGCCTCGACGCAAAGCCCCGAATCGTCGGCGAGCGCCGGCTCGCCTGACGCCCGCGCCGCCGCCTCCGCCTTGATGGCGGCGTTGTCCCGGAACGTCGCGCCCGTCTCCTCCGGCTCGGCGAGGTTCAAGTCCGCCGCGCCGGCCGCTTCGACGCCATGGGGCGCGATGAGCTCACGGATCTCCCGAAGCTTGCCGGCGTTATGCGTCGCCGCAACGATCCGACCGGGAAGCCGGCGCCGGGATGCGCCGGGGGCGTTCGCCATCATTGAGCCACCACTTTGTAGCGTTGCCCTGCGACCAGCGGCGCGCCGCGCTCGAGGCCGTTCAGGATCAGGAACTGGTCGAGCGCCTCCGGCAGGAACGCCATCCGCGCGGCCATCGTGTCAGCCGTGTCGACGCTGCCGGCCGTGACGATCCTGATCGTCTCGGAAGCGGCGAGCGCCGAATCGTGGGCGTTGATCAGATGAAACGATTGGAGCGATGCGCGAAAGCGCTGGTCGACGGCCGGAGACAGCGACCGAGCGGCAAAGATCAGTCGGTAGAGCCGGCCGTTCAGACGCACCGCGCCGAGCCGGAAACTCCATTGACTGCCGAGCGCCGTCGCGGTTGCGGCGTCCAGCCCGCCGATCTGCAGGGTCTCGACGTCCGTCGTCTTCACGCCGTCGATCCAGCCGGAGGCGATCGCGGTGGCGACGGGGGTCGAATCCGAGATCGGAATGCTGTCCAGCCGCAGCGCTTCCGAGCCTCCGTCGCCGACGCCGATGAGCGCGGCGGATTGATTCTCGAGGGTAAAGCCGGCTGGCGCCTCGAAAGCGAATCCGAGTTTTGGATGAATGAACAGGGTCCCGCGCACAACGCCCTGGGACGGATCGTCGCCGAACAACAGGCCGTCGATCGCGGCCAGATAGGCGTCGCGCCCGGTCACGCCGTCGCCGGGCGGCCCGAGGCGCCGGGCTTCCGCTTCCGCCTGGGCGATCCGCTCCGGGGTCGAGGGATGCGTGGCCATCATGTCCGGCCGGTCGGCGGACCGCTGCGCGGTCGAGGACGAGAGCGCGCTCCATTCGCCGAGCGCGGTCAGGAACCGCGCCGCGCCGTAAGGGTCGTATCCGGCGCGCGCCACGGATTTGATCCCGATCTGATCGGCTTCGAACTCCTGCTCGCGCGAAAAGCTGGCGATCGAGAGCCGCGACCGGGCCTCCGCCTCATCCGGCGTCTGGGAACGGTCCAGCACCCTCTCGTTGACCCGGGCGAACAGCGCCGCGGTCTTGGCGAACTCGGCGCGCTGCGCCGCATGGCGCGCGGTCACATGCGCGATCTCATGCGCCATCACGGCGGCGATCTCGGACGTATCGTCAGCCAGCGCGAGCAGGCCGCGGGTCATGAAGATGTCGCCCGAGGGCAGAGCGAAGGCGTTGACGACCGGCGAATCGAGGAGCGTGACCCGATAAGGCTGACTGGAGGCCTCGGGCGCCTGCGCGAGCTTGCCGAGGACGCCGTTTAGATAGGTTTCAGTCGCAGGCGCGTGAAATTCGCCGCCGAAGGCGTCGATGAGCCGCTTGCGCTCGGGGCTCACCGGCGCTGCAGCGGGCCGTGCTTCGGCTGGCGCCGGTTCGGAGCTGGCCGGAGCGGGCGGCGGCTCCACCGAGGCGCAGGCAGCCAGCCCAAGGCTGAGCGCAAGGGCCGCGAGCGTCAGCCCGCGCCGCCATGCGGCCGCCCTTGACGGGCGCCGGTCTATGTCCGGGACGCTCACGATCATGGACGCGGTGTGCTTACCCCCGGCGCATTCGAGCGACCCAAGAATTCGATCATCGCCGGCTCGCTGACCTCGAGTCTCGGACCCAAACGGTTGTCAAGCGCGCCCCGCGCACGGATCGTCTCACCGGACGCGGCATCGACGGGATGCCCGGCACGCGCAAAAGCCGGCTCAAGCCTTCGCGAAACGACGACCGTAGGGCCGCCCCTTGGAACGAGGTCAAAATACAGGCGCGAGCGGCCGATGCCAACCCTTCGCACCGCGCCCTCGATCACGACTAATCGTCCGTCGCTCGCTCGCAGCGCCTCGACGTCCGTCGCAGGAATGACCGCATAGCGTGGATCGACCCAGACGCCAAGGCCTGCACGGCGCGCCTCGTCCTCGATGACAAGCCGCGCCGGGACGCAGCCCCGCGCTTCGACGGCCGGCGCGACGCGAGCATAACCGGCGGCGAGCAGAGCGGAGGCGGCGGACATGCGGCGATCTTGGTCGACGGGATCGGAAAAGGTGAGATCCGCGACCACCCGTCCCCAGCGGTCCGTTTCGCTCGCCAGCCGTTCGAGTTCGCCGTCGCGGCCGACAAAGCGGCTTTTCAAAAAGTTCCGCGCCGCGCCGGCGAGGTTTGGCGCGCGATCCCGGTCCGGCAACTCCACCCCACCCAGGCGGACGGTCCGGCCGTCTGAGAGGACGAAGTCGAGGCGCTCGTCGACGCCAACGATTCTTACGGTCCCGTCGGGCGTCCCGCAGGTGGCGCGTGCGGGCAAGGCAGCCGCGAGCGCCGCCGCGACAAGCACGGGCATGAATGCGCGCGGAGGGCGGGCGCCGCGGAAACGTTGAGGAGAAGCGTGCACGACGCGCAATTCCATGATAACGCTATTGCCCGCTTGCGGCGCTTTCGTCCAGACGGCGCCGGGGATTGGCGATGTCCCGGTAGCTCAGCAGGATAGAGCACAGGTTTCCTAAACCTGGGGTCAGGGGTTCGATTCCCTTCCGGGACGCCAAAGAAAATCAAAGAGTTAGCGAGAATTGTGACGGCCGAAAAATCGGCGCGATTTCGGGTGGGGTATGCAATAGGATAACACATCCTTGATGAGTGTTACCCGCGAGGACGAGTGGGCAATGCGCTTTTGTGAGCAGCGTTAGTTTTTCTCTTGCCTCTGTCTGGGCGGCCTGATAACGCTTGTTTACCGGATGGGGATTTTTTTAAGTCCGGCGCAATTTTAGGGGTCTTCTTTCGGGCGGGCGTCGCGAGGCGTCCGCCTTTTTCACGCGCTCCGGATTAGGTTCTCGTCGATGACCGCCATGTGATCCCGATCACAGCGGGCGGGGCGCGATCCTGTAGCGTCCCGTTGTGCCGGCGGGCGAGGGGAAGCGCATTCGTCGGATGACATCGGGCCGAAGCTATAACCCCGCGTGCTTTGGCCCGTTGTCCTGCGACCTGTTGGCTGTTCCATCGCGGCGATCCATACTCGGCGCCCATGTGCAAGCTCTGCAGCGTCGCCAAGGGCCAGCCCACACGGGCACGAGAAAGGCGAGCCGAAGAGTAAGCTTGGCGCCAGCGGATATCAGCATCCGCCTCGATCATGGTTCGGCAGAGGACGACACTCACCGCGAAGAAGCCTGCCTCGTAGCCCTCCGAGGCGGGCTTTCTCATGGGCGCCTTCCGATATCAGC
Source organism: uncultured Alphaproteobacteria bacterium (assembly GCA_963822215.1). Lineage (GTDB taxonomy): Bacteria > Pseudomonadota > Alphaproteobacteria > Rhizobiales > Beijerinckiaceae > Roseiarcus. The sequence goes on along the minus strand of CAWGGX010000008.1, from coordinate 13,886 downwards.
CAATCGATTCCTACGGATCACTTCCGCCAAAGCTGAAGCTGGGTCCGCCATTCGGAGCCAGGCGGCGGCCAAGTCCGAAGGTAACTATCGCAAGCTTCCTGAGATAGGCCGCACCAAAATGGTAGCCACACCCGATGTAGCCAGTCCTCGCCGATGCCCTGGCGCCACCCGGACCACATCGGTTCGGCGTCTTTAAACCTTTCCCAAGGTGGCCTCACAGGTGGGTCTTCGCCGGACATTGCGCGTGCCTCAATTGGGCGAGATTTGATCAGCGATGAAGTCAGCGCCGAAGTATCCAGCCGCGCCAAATATAAGCGCACCGATCGCGCCAGTGACGATCGCGCCAGGGCCGGTTTCAATTCCGAAGGCGGCGCCGGTCACCGCGCCGATCTTAGCGCCGAGAGCGGCGCCGCCCCGCCCGCCGACCTGACGGATTACCTCCGCGCCGATTGGCTTAGCAGAGTGCTGATTGAAGGACCGTTCCGTCGCCCGCGTGAGATCATAGGCAGTGACTACGACCCCGACGACAAAAAATATTCGGCCCACCCTACCGACCACTCGCGCCCTTGAGTAGGCGCGACCCAAGTCGGCCAGCCCTTGCTCAAGTTCCGGTTGGCTGATTGCGCCGTTCTTAAAAATCCCCCCATAGCCCTTCGGCCGAGCGGATATGGCCGAGATGCGCCGTCCCGGTAATCTGACTTGCTGCGCCACTCGGCACGCCCCCTTCGATGATCACTTCCCCCTCGATCTTGCTTATGGTCCATATCAGCCTTTGAATTTGTTGATCGCTCTGAGGATTCTTTGCTGAATAGAGCAACAATTCACCCACTAACTCGTCAACCGAAATCACTCGACCGCCAGCTTTCCTGAGCTTCGCAACGTCGATTAAGACCGGTCTCCCCTCAATCGACCCGGACGCGAAAGGACGATCGCTCGCTGAAAGGAACGGACTGCTTCCTAGCGTCGTCTTCATTACATGGTCGACTGCACTAATTGTGCCACTCGGGTCCCTCGGGACAAGCGGGCCGACGCCGAGGGGTATTCCAAAATTCGGGCCCAGCCTAGGTATCGGAAAGGCATAATTCTTCGGTACCACTGCAACCTTGCGGATGATCCGACTACTCGCCCCAATTTCGGGCAGCTGTTCAAAGAAGACAAACATAAATCCGCGGGCGAGCGAAAGACTAGCACCGCGACCGTCCGACGCCGCAATTCCAAGCGCGCCCGGCGGCGCCTCAGGGGAATCGCATTTGGAAAAATCGCTTGCAAGGCGGGATGAGAAGGATTCTTGGGAGGGCCTCGATTCGGAATGGAGGCCGGAGGGATGGAGGGGTTTTCAGGGGTATTTTTGCAGCTCAAGGATCCGCGCACGGGGAATGCTCGTCGGCACGACCTGTGTGAGGTGTTGGCGATCGCGCTATGCTCGAGCCTTTGCGGAGGCACAACCTGCACGGAGATGGCGGAGTTCGCGGAGGACAAGGAGCCTTTTTTGCGGGACTTCTTGGATCTGAAAAACGGGCTGCCGTCACACGACACGTTCAGCCGTCTGTTCCGGCTGCTCGATCCGGTTGCGTTTGGCGCATGTTTTTCCGAGTTCATGCGGGCATTTTCGCAACAGACGGCCGGCGTGGTTGCGATCGACGGCAAGACGCTGCGCCGCTCCTTTGACACGGCGAGCGAAAAGTCGGCCCTGCACATGGTCAGTGCGTGGTCGTGCGAGGAGCGGCTGGTTCTGGCGCAGATCGCCACGGACGAGAAGTCGAACGAGATCACGGCGGTTCCGCAGCTTCTGCGGCTTCTCAACCTCGAGGGACGCACGGTGACCGCCGATGCGATGAGTTGCCAGAGAGAGATCGCGCAGCAGATCGTCGCCCAGGGCGGCCAGTACGTTCTGTCTCTGAAAGGCAACCAACCGACGCTGTTCGACGATGTTGCGCGTTACTTCGCCGACCCGGAGGCGCGCGTGCTCGCATGTCAGCCGACGGTCGACGCCGATCATGGCCGCATCGAGACCCGAAGCGCCGTCGTTTGCCACGATGTCGGTTGGCTACAGGACATCCATTGCTGGCCCGGCCTGAAAGCCATCGGCGCCGTTCGCCGCACGCGCGAATTCAAGGGCGCGAACACCGGCCCGCCGAAGACCGAGACCGCCTACTACCTTCTCTCCGAACCCATCGCGCCCGAGCGCCTGAACCAGTGCGCCCGCGACCACTGGGGCGTCGAAAACCGCCTCCACTGGGTGCTCGACGTCGACATGAACGAGGACCGCGCCCGCAACCGCTGTGACAACGGTCCACAAAACCTCGCCATTCTCAAACACATAGCGATCAACAGGCTTAACGCCGAACCTTCCAAACTGCCCATCCGCCGCAAACTGAAAAAAGCCGACCGTTCCGACGCTTTCCTGCGAAGCCTTCTCGCAATGTGAAATGCGATTGCCCTGGCGGCGCCTGTCCACTTAGCCCAACTAGCCCGCATTATGCATCGCCCTGACGATTGCTGCATGGCTTTCGGCGCGATTGCGTGATTTCGGCTGGATCTGGACGCACCGGTTGTGCTCCGGCTTTGGGGGCCAGATTCGGTTGGAGGCGGTTTGCGGGTTGACGGGACGGGTTTGCGCTTCGGGGCTTCGCGCCCCGTCTTTCAGGTGACGAGCCGCGGGATGCGTTCCAGAGCGAAGCGCAGGATATCCTGAGCGGGGCATGCGGTCGGCAAGTGCACGCGGATCATCGTTTTCATTTCGACGACGCGGGCGGCGATCTTGATGAGACGCAGGCGCAAGGTGTCGAACTGGGCGACGCGCCACATCGAGCGCTTCGGCATCGAGGCGCGAAGCCCCCACATCAGCCAATAAGCGCCAGCGTGGAGGAAGAGGCGGAACTGATTGGCCGTCGCCTTCGTGCAGGACGTGCGATCCGCCGCCAGATGGACCTTCCAGGATTTGATGTGGTTTTCGGCCTGGCCGCGCCGGCAATAGACGTCTTCGTAAAGCCGGCGCGTGTTGCGACGCCTGAGATTGGTGACGACGAAGCGCGTATCGGCCCCGTCCGCGCCGACTTCGACGCGAGCGATGATGCGCTCGACGCGGCTCCAACTCTTTGCGCCGTCGAAGAACTCCTTGAAGCGGCGGAGCTTGCCGTCGCGCGACGCGACATCGAATCGCGCCTTCGTGCTGGCTTCGAGACCCTCGACATGACGACGCAACGTCGTGGTCGGCGCGACGCCGAGGATGTAGTCAAGGCGGCTCGCACGACACCAGTCGAGAACTTCGGGGCCGCAATAATGGCTGTCGGCGCGCAGCAGGATCTCGGTGTAGGGCCAACGGGCTCTGATCGCGCGCAGCAGCCGGCGGAGAAAAGGCTTGATCTCCTTGCCGCCCAGTCGTTTGGCGGGACGAAGCGCCGCGGTGATGAAACGGCCCTCGCCGTCGAACACGACGATCGGCTGAAAGCCGTATTCGTCGTAGTGGGCGTTGAACAGCCGCAATTGCTGGCCGCTGTGGACCGCATCGAACGTGTCGTCGATGTCGAGCGTGATCCGTTTGGAACCTTGGCGAACGACTCGCAATAGAGGTCGACCATCGCGCGACCCATGCGCAACAGCGCGCGGACGTCCGGCAGGTTCTCCAATCGCGAGATCGTCGATTGCGAGCACAACTCCCGATCCGACGGCGTCAGATCGAGCGCCATCTTGAACATCGGGTCGCCGCGCAGGCAATTGGCGTCGATCCCGTCCTCGTAGCCGGCGCCGATCATCAGAAGCCGAAAGCGAATGATGTCCGCCAGGCTGTGGGTGATCTGATCGGGCGCCCGAGGATCGACCAGGCACGTCGCCAGCCGATCCGCGACCCGAAGCCGCTGTTCGATCTCGCGCAACGACAACACGCCGCCATCGGACGACAGCCGGCCGCCGTCGAATTTGACCACAACCGATTTCCCCGAAACCGACGACAGACCAGGCAGAGGCAGCATAGGATCGCTCATCGCGGGTGTCGCCTCGGCTGAAATCGCGGGAATCGGCTTTGACAACCAGATTCTACGCAACATCAGTCGCTTAGGCTACTCCCGCCAACCCGCAGCGCATAATGCGGGCTAGCAGGGAATTTTTTATCGGGCCCTTTTGCGCCCACGCCGAAAACTGCTGCAATGTCAGCGCGCTGCCGGCTTGCAATCCGCCGGTTGCAGCCTCGGCTTCCACAAAAACAGGGAATATTGAACGCGCATTACAGGGAATTTTCGACGTGTTCTGAGCCGGAACAGGGACTCGAACAGGAACGAAAGTGGGGGCTGAAAATCCGCTTCGCCCAGGTTGCATGTCGCCGCCGACCGGGCCCGAGCGAGGCTCGCGGGACGCGCGGCAAGCGCGACCGCCGCGCCTTGGCGCGCGCCGGCCATAGGGCGCGCCGTCCGATCAGCAGAACGGATGCCAACGGCGGCGCTCTGCGCCATGGAGATCAACCGCGGGAACGCTGGGTTAGGCCGCCATTCCACGGCGGCGAGGCGGCCGACTCTCGTGGCGCCAATCTTTCGCTTGGCGCCCCGCCAGCCCGTCGGTAGATGGCCGGAGTCGACCCGAGCACTAAACCGCTCGCGCGGTAGGGGCGGCAAGCGGGCGGCGCGCTCGCGGAGGTAAGGACAACGCGAAAGCACAGGCCTGTCTCAAGATCGTGGGGTTCCACCCCATGCGAGACAGGAGCTTTCCATGTCCAAGAAGCCCGTCAGCCCGCTGCGTCAGCGCCTGATCGACGACATCACGGCGCGCCGGTTCAGCGAAGACACGAAGAGGGACTACGTTCGCAACGTGAGGAAGTTCGCAGCCTTCCTCGGCCGGTCGCCGGATACGGCGACGAGCGAGGATCTTCGTCGCTATCAACTGCATATGGCGCAGCAGCAGGCCAGCCCCGGAACGATCAACGCCGCCATCGCCGCACTGCGTTTCTTTTTCACCGTGACGCTCGAAAAGCCCGATCTCGTTCGTCCTCTGAGGACCGTGACCAAGCCGCGCAAGGCGCCGGTCGTCCTGAGCCAGGAGGAGGTGGCGCGTCTCCTCGAGGCCGCGCCGAGCCTCAAGTACAAGGCCGCGCTCAGCGTCGCCTATGGCGCGGGCCTCCGGGTGTCCGAAGTCGCGAACCTGAAGGTGTCCGACATCCCCGGATCAAGTCCGGGGACCAGTGGGCGCATGATGCTCAGGGTCGAGCAGGGCAAGGGACAGCGGGATCGCGATGTGATGCTGTCGCCCCAACTCCTCCAGCTCCTGCGCGAATGGTGGAAGGCGGCGCGGCCGCAGGTGTGGCTGTTTCCCGGCCAGAACCCGATCAATCCGGTGACCGCGCGTCAGCTCAACCGCGCCGTCACCGCCGCCAAAGACCTGGCTGGAATCTCCAAGCGCGTTTCTCCCCATACGCTGCGGGATCCCCGGGCTTTGACCCGGGGATCGCCACCCACCTGCTCGAACAGGGCGTCGACATTCGCGTGATCCAGGTGTTGCTCGGGCACGCGAAGCTCGAGACGACCGCGCTCTACACCCGCGTCGCCGTCAACACGGTCCGCGACATCAAGAGCCCGCTGGACCGCCTGGACATCAAGCTGACGAAGAAAACGCCGCCCGCCTGACCACGGCCGCGTGGCGCGGCGCCCGGGTCAAGAGCCCGGGTGTCGCCGACGTCTTTTGCGCCCACGGGGCGCCGTGGCGAAAGGCCAACGCCGGTCACGTGAGCCTCGCCCAGCTGAAGGTCATGTCGGCGATCGAGACCTGTCGCACAGCCGCGCTTGGCGGTCACGTCGAGCGCTGCGAGGACTGCGCGCACGAACGGATCGCCTGCAACTCCTGCCTTATGGGCAGATCCATTAATGGGGAGCTGGCGTGCCGGGATCGGCATTTTTCGGTGAATCGTAGCGCTTCTGCTCTCCATAACAGCGCGGTCCTGCGTCTCCGTTGGCTCGGCCCCCGATGGCCGATCACAAACGGAAACGAACATGCTGGAGACCTACTTCTCGGCATCGAAGATGCTGGGGCATCTGCGGAGCGGGCCAAGCGGACCGTACCTTGACGGTTTCGCAGCCGCGCTCGAGCGACAGGGCTATAGCGCCGGCACGGCCGTGCGATATCTGCGGGCGGCAGCGCACCTCGGCCATGTCGTGGCTCGGCAAGGAGCAATGCCGAGCGATATTGATCTGGCGGTGTTCAGCGAGCACTTGCGCGCTTGTCGATGTCCGCGCGCCATAGGAGGACGCCGCAACCATCACACCATCTTCGGCGCCAGGCTCTTTCGCCGGCACCTTGCCGAAATTGGCGTTTGCCGGTCCGTCGCCGCCACATTGCAGCATGCAGAGCCGAGCTTGGTCGCTCACTTCAGAGTATGGCTGCGAAAGCACCGCGGGGCGTCCGATTCCACCATCAAGCTCTACGCCCGCGACGCCGCGCACTTGATGGCGGCCCTCGGGGACGATCCAGAAAGGTGGGAACCAGCCGCCATTCGCGGCTTTTTCCTGGACCGCGCGAGCCATTGCGGCAAGGGAGCCGCCGAGAAGCTGACGACCAGCCTGCGCGCGTTCTTGCGGTATCTCGCTGTCAAAGGCCGCTGCCGAGCAGGTCTCGCCGATGTCGTTCCTGGCTACGCCCATTGGCGCCTTGCCGACTTGCCGCGGTATCTGGCGGCGGAGCAGGTGAACCGGCTGCTCGCGGCATGCGATGGCGAAGTCGTTGAGCGCCGGCGTGATCGCGCGATCCTCCTGCTCTTGGCGCGCCTCGGGCTGCGAGCCGGCGACGTGGCGCAACTCCGCCTCGACGATATCGAGTGGGAGACCGGCTCGCTACGGGTTTCGGGCAAGTCGCGCTACGAGGTGCGTCTGCCGCTTCCGCAAGACGTCGGGGATGCGATCGCCGCCTACCTCGGGTGCCGCCCTTCGACTTGCCCGAGCGATCACGTGTTCCTGCGCAATATCGCGCCGTTCCGACCGTTCCTGAACGGTGACGGCGTCTCGTCGGTGGTGAAGCGCCTCATGCAACGGGCCGGCGTCGTGGCGCCGGTGAAGGGGGCGCACGTCCTGCGCCACACGGCGGCGACCGAGATGCTGCGCCATGGCGTTCCGCTCGAGAAGATCGGGTTGGTCCTGCGGCACCGAGGCGTCGACACAACGGCTCGTTGCGCCAAGGCCGATGTCGCGCTCCTGAAGCAAATCGCACAGCCCTGGCCGGAGGTTCTCTGATGTTGAAGGCCATCGAGGCTCACCTGGCGCTCCGCCGCGCGACTGGATTCGCGATGCTGAATGCGGAATACCTGCTCGAGAGCTTTGCCGCCTTTGCGACCGAGCGTGGGCAAACGCATGTCCACGTGCAAACCGCAATCGATTGGGCGGCGCGCGGACCGTCTGTCGCGCAACGCGACGCCCGGCTGAAGGCCGTCTGCCGCTTTGTGCGTCATGTCCGGGTTGAAGACGCCCGGCATGAACTGCCGCCGGTCAATCACTTCGGCGCCCGCAAGACGCGGCGGCCGCCGCATATCTACTCTACGGCGGAGATTGACCGCCTGATCGAGGCCGCCCTTCGGCTTCGGCCCAATGGCGGCTTGCGCTCCCTGACCTACGCGACATTGATCGCGCTGCTCTCCGTCACCGGGTTGAGGATCTCCGAAGCGCTGAAGCTGACGGTCGCCGACGTGACGCATGACGGCCTGCTGATCCGCGAGACCAAGTTCCGGAAAACCCGCTTGGCGCCGCTGCACGACACGGCGGGGGCGGGCCTGCAGCGTTATCTGGCGCATCGCCGGCCCCATTCCGAAACCGATCCGGTTTTCGTTGACGCGCGTGGTCTGCCGCTGCGCTACATTGCCGTCAAAGAGACCTTCGACAGGCTGGTCGACAGGGCCGGCGTCGCGCCGGCGGCGAGGCGCCGCCCGCGTCTGCACGATCTGCGGCACACGTTTGCGGTTCGCGCGCTGCAAGGCAGTCCGGCGGATCGAAGCCGAAGCGGCGCGCATATGGCGGCGCTTGCGACCTACATGGGTCACGTCAACATCTATGCGACCTACTGGTACCTCGAGGCCACCGCCGACCTCATGCGCGACGTCGCGGCGGCCGGTGAAGAGTTCATCACCGAAGGGGGGCAATCATGACCCCGATTGCTCCCCTCATCGAAGCGTTCCTCGATGAGACGCTCGCCCGCCAGCGGGGCGTCAGCCGGCATACCCGTAACTCCTATGCACTGAGCTTTCAGTTGCTCTTCATGTTCGCAGCAAAGAGACTGAAGGTCTCGCCATCGGCGCTGACGCTGGAGCAACTCGACGCCGGCCTTATCAGCGCCTTCCTGGAATATCTCGAGGATGATCGGAAGAACGCGCCGGTGACGCGCAATGTCCGGTTGGCGGCCATCAGGTCCTTCTTCCGCTTTCTCGAATACAGGCAGCCGGCGGCCCTGGAGCATGTCCGCCGCGTCCTGGCGATCCCGTTCAAGAAGACGGATCAGCGTCTGGTCCCCTATCTTCTGCGCGAGGAGTTGCAAGCGGTGATCGACACCCCGGATCCGGCCACGCGCGATGGCATCCGCGACCGTGCCATGCTGCATCTGGCGGTTTGTGCAGGTCTGCGCGTGTCCGAGCTGACGGAGTTGAAGCTCGACGACATCGACCTGCCGTCGATGAGCATTCGCGTTCTCGGCAAGGGGCGACGGGAACGGACGCTTCCCCTGTGGAAGACCACCGCCGCAGCTCTGCGCGCATGGCTCGCCGTTCGCGGGCAGATCGCAGCGCCCGAGCTGTTCGTCAACGCCCGGGGAGAGCCGCTGAGCCGATGGGGCTTCGCCTATCTGCTCAAGCAGCACGCAGTGACCGCCGCTGGAGCGCATCCCGGCCTCGCAAAGAAACGCATCTCGCCCCACGTGCTCAGGCACACATGCGCGATGATCATCCTGCAAGCAACGCAGGACATCCGTAAGGTGTCGCTGTGGCTGGGGCACGCCACTCTGACGACCACGGAAATCTATACGCGTGGCGATCCGACAGAGAAGCTCGACGCCATGGAGTTGATCGTTCCACCGCATCTGCGGCGCGGCGCGTTCCAGCCCTCCGACAAGCTGATCGCGCTCCTCAAGCGCCCCTCGTAATGGGGAGTCGGGTTGGCGGCGGTGGACGCAGGAGCGCGATCAAGCCGCCGTCGACTCCCCATTAATGGATCTGCCCATAAGACACGTAATGGGCGCCGCCCATTACGTGCCGCAATCGCCACTGCCCGAAGTGCCAGGCGGCCGCGGCGCGGCAATGGCTCGAAGACCGCGAGGCGGAGCTCCTGCCGGTTCCCTACTATCACGTCGTCTTCACCCTGCCGGCCGCGATCGGCGCCGTCGCATTCCAGAACAAGGCGGCCGTCTACGACCTCCTGTTCAGGACCGCCGCGCAGACCCTCACCACGATCGCCGCCGAGCCGAAGCATCTCGGCGCGCGCATCGGCCTGACCGCCGTACTGCACACCTGGGGCTCGGCGCTGACCCACCATCCGCACGTCCACGTCATCGTTCCCGGCGGCGGCCTGTCGCCGGACGATTCTCGCTGGATCGCCTGCAAGCCCGGCTTCTTCCTGCCCGTGCGGGTGCTGTCGCGTCTCTTCCGCCGGCTCTTTCTCGACGGCCTCGAAGCCCTGCACGCGGCCGGCCGCCTCGCCTTCTTCGGCGATCTCGCCCCGCTTGCCGACAAGGGTGCCTTCGACGCCGAACTCGCGCCGCTGCGCCGCTCAGAATGCCGAGTAGGTGGGGATGTCGCCATCCCCACCCCTCACAGACCCGGACGTGCAGGTTTCCCGCGCACGGTTCTTCACGGGTGAGTTTCGCTCGCGTTGGCGTATAGGCGGTGGACGATCCGCGGCGGAGGAAGCGGATGGCGCCTGAGGATCGCGTTGAGGCGGGTCCAAGGGAACGCGCCTCGTTCGCGATGCCGTCGCGCCAGCCATTTCTTCCAGACCACCACAACCTGGCATGCGAACCATCGTATGCGTCGAGAGTTGCCCGATATGCCGTAGTAGGCATAGTGGCCCCGCATCATCTGGGACAGATGGGCATGCTGTTCGCGCAAGGAGAGATGCCGATTGCGTCGGCGCCACTCGCTTACCGCCGCCAGCGCCCGTGCGTACCGGCTTTTGGCCGTCACTTGCCTGACCCCGTTCAACCCCTTCTTCGACTTGGCCCAGATATGGGAGAAGCCGAGGAAGTCGAACGTGGCGCTGTCCGTATCCGGATGGCATACGCCTCCCGGTCGATGAATGCGAAAGTCGACGAGGTGCATCTTGTCCGGGTGGAGCGTGAGCCCGTACCGTGCAAGCCGCTTTCCCAGCACGTCCATGACCCGCTTGGCGTCGTCGAGAGTCTCGAACGCCATCACGCTGTCATCGGCGTACCACACGAGGATGCTGTTCCCTTTGAGGCGCACGCGCACGTCCCGCTCGAACCATTCATCCAGCACATGGTGCAGGTAGATGTTTGCGAGCAGAGGCGAGACGACGACGCCTTGCGGGGCGCCCTCGGTCGTGCGCTGAAGGAGACCGTGTTCGAGCACGCCCGCCTTCAGCCATTTGTCGATCATCCGGCGAATGACGCCGTCCGTGACTCGCCTGTCGAGAAACGCACGGAGGTGATGATGCTGGATCGTGTCGTAGTATTTGGAGATGTCCACATCCAGCACCCAGCGCAGCCCTTGTCGGCCCATGAAGGCCAAACGCAACGCGCTCAGGGCTTGATGCGCCGACCGCCCTGGCCGGAAGCCGAATGAGCAGGACAGGAACTCCTGCTCATAGATCGGCTCCAGCACCATGACGATCGCTCGCTGCGCCACCTTGTCCTCGAACGTCGGAATGCCGAGCGGCCGCTGCGACCCATCCGCTTTCGGAATGTAGACCCGACGCACCGGCGGAGCGACATAGCGGCCTGATTTGATGCGCTCCAGGAGAGCCAAAAGGTTGGCCTCCAGGTTCGCCTCGTATTGCTCCGCCGTCACACCGTCGATGCCGGAAGCACCATCCTTGCGCGTCAGCCGGTACGCCTCCCGCATCCACTCCAGGTCGATGACATGGTGAAGCGTGGACAGAGCTGTCCCCGCCTTGGTTCTCGCCAGTTCGGCTATCCGTTGTCGGTTCGTGGACAGGTTCGTGGGGTCCAGAGTCCCCTTCCATGTGTCAGGTCAACGGCTCTCATCCCGTGGCGCCCCCCTTCCCTCACGCGGGTCCCGATGAGCCCGGTTCCCCGCGGTCAGCGGTACTATGAAGGCGCTACGACTTCCCGCCTGCGCATCCTCGATCGCTTATTTGTTTCGCTTCCGGGGTCCGCGCGATCCTCCGTTCTTCGTGCTCGCCTTGGCGGCGCTCCCGGATGGTAGGAGGACCCATCCGGGCCAGGGCACTTGGTCAGCCGGCCGCCCAGTTGCCGGCGCATTCTCGCGTGGACGCAAGCGGGATCTCACAGGTTCCCAGGCGATCCATCCCATGCCTTTGCCCGGTCCAAGACCCCGGCCGGACCGACGATCCTCACCTTGACGGCATCGTCGATGCTGCCCCCGCTCAACCCACAGCGAAGGCTCCAGCGATTATAATTTCGAGGCTACTCACGCGGCTTCAGCACCTGCTGCCTACGCTTCACGACGGGCGTCGCCGCACGCCATGCAAGGCTCGCTTCCGGCTGGTTGGCTGACCTTTACCGGGAGGGAGTTGAACCCTCTGGATCGCGATGAAAGGTTTCAGAACTTCATGTTCATTCTCCTCTCCTGAGCTTCCCCTGTCGCAAGGGTCGTCTACGCCAAGAGGCCGTTCGCCGGACCGAAGCAAGTGCTGCGCTATCTGTCTCGTTACACCCACCGGGTCGCCATCTCGAACCGCCGCCTCATCGCAGCCGACGACGCCGGCGTCGCGTTCCGCTGGAAAGACACTCGCATCGACGGGCCGGACCGCTGGAAGACGATGCAGCTTCACCCGCACGAGTTGCCGAGTAGGTGAGGACATTGCTGTCCTCACCCCTCGCAGACCCGGACGTGCAGAATTCCCGCATCCGGTTCTTCACGGGCGTGCTTCGCTCATGGTGGTGTAGCGATGGACAATCCGAGCCGCTGGCAATGGATATCGTTTCAATAGATCGCTAAAGCGGCTCCAGAGGAACCGTTTGCGGCGGTCTCGTCGCGATAGCCATTTCTTCCAGATGCTCGCGACCTCGTTGGCATACCAGCTCAGTCGTCGATAGTTGCCAGAGACGCCGTAGTAGGCGTAGTGGCCTCGCATCATCGCGCTCAAATGGGCGTGCTGATCCTTGATCGGCCGATGCCGGTTGGTCCGGCACCAGTCGGTGACCGCCGCCAGGGCGCGGGCGTAGCGGTTCTTCGCCGTCACTTGCCGCACCGCTTTGCCACCCCTCCTGGTCTTGCCCCATACGTGGCAAAAGCCGAGAAAAGTGAACGAGGTTCCCTCCGTCTCCGGAGGAGACCCATCCGAGTTGTTGAAGCGAAAATCGACGAACCGAGTCTTCTCGGGATGCAGCGTTTGAACTGGACCCCGGATTTAGGACCATTGGGTAAGGTGTGAAATGTCCTGCTCTGTCGCAACCGACGGAGCGAGAAAATGATGAAGTCACGCAAGAAGTTTGATGCGGCGTTCAAGGCGAAGGTTGCGCTCGAGGCGCTTCGCGAGGATGCGACGGTTCCGGATCTGGCGAAGCGGCACGGGGTGCATCCGAACCAGATTTATGCCTGGAAGAAGCAGGTTCTCGACAATGTCGCGAGCCTGTTCGCGCGCGGGGCGAGCGTTTCGGGCGATGGCGAGGAGGAGCGCGAACGTGAGGCGGCCAGGCTTTACGCCAAGATCGGCCAGCTGACGGTTGAACGGGATTTCTTGGCCAGGAGGCCAGGGCGATGAGCGCGCCCGATCGAAGGGCGATGGTGGAGCGCCCGGCGGATTTGTCGGTTCGTCGGCAATGCGTGCTGCTGAATGTGGCGCGCTCGGGGATCTATCGCCCCAAGCCAGAGCCCGGGGCGGACGATCTGGCGGTGATGCGGCGGATCGACGAACTGCATCTGGAGCTGCCGTTCTACGGATCGCGTCGGATGACGTTTGAACTCAACAAGGAGGGCTGCGGAGTCAACCGCAAGCGGGTGCGGCGTCTGATGCGCACGATGGGGATCGAGGCGCTGGTTCCGCGTCCCGGCACGAGCAAGGCCGCCCTCGGCCACAAGATCTATCCCTATCTCCTGCGCGGCCTGGCGATCACCGAGCCGAACCATGTGTGGGCGGCCGACGTGACTTACATCCCGATGGCGTGCGGCTTCCTCTATCTGGTGGCGATCATCGACTGGGCCAGCCGGGCGGTTCTGGCGTGGCGGCTGTCGAACACCAACGACGCGAGCTTCTGCGCGGCGGCGCTGGAGGAGGCGCTGCTTCGGTTCGGAAAGCCGAGGATTTTCAATACCGATCAGGGCTCCACTTTCACCGCCGAGGCTTTCGTCGGCAAGCTCGCGGCGGCTGGCGTCGCGATTTCGATGGACGGACGCGGCCGCTTCATGGACAACATCTTCATCGAACGGCTGTGGCGCTCCATCAAGTATGAAGAGGTGCATCTGAAAGCCTACGCCGACGGCCGCGAGGCGCGGGCCGGCATCGGCTCCTGGATGACCTTTTACAACTTTCGGCGCCCGCACCAGGCGATGAACAACCAGATGCCGATGGCGGTGTGGCGCGCCGGCATGGACAAGACCGAGGCGGCGGCGAGGGCTGTGGATATGCCGCTTCGCTTGGACAACGCAAACGCGTTGCCCACATACCCACAGCAGAGGCAGAAGCAGCAAGAAACGGCTTGATTCATGAAAGACAAGGGCAGGCGAGATTACACCTTAAATCCGACCTCCCGTGGTCCCACGTAGGGTCCAG
>CAWGGX010000007.1:0-941662 GCA_963822215.1 uncultured Alphaproteobacteria bacterium | reverse complement strand
GCCATCTTTGGGCCGCACTGAAACGCGATTGCTGCCGGCGCGGGGGCATGGGCGTCCCGTCGCGTCTATACCGGCGGCGGCGCGAGCGCGGCCCTTATTGGGGATTGACTTGCCGAAACCTGACGGCGGGAGCGGGTTGCGGCCCGAAAGCGACGGCGATGAGCCGTCGGGGCCAAACCGAGCGAGCTTTGTCGCGCTGATCGCGGTCGTGGTGATCGCGGCCCTCGGCTATTGGGCCTTCACCGCGATCGAGCGGCAGCGGGAAATCGCGCGTTGCCTCGACGAGGGGCGGCGGAACTGCCTCGACCTGGTGCGTCCGACCGAGCCCGGCGCGGACGCCGGAAAGTAGATTCGCCGCGTTGCTTCGCCTCACGTCAGCGCGCCGCGCGCCTTAAGCTCCTCCTCAAGATCGAGGCCCGGCGTGAAGTGGATCGCCGGCATGCCGAGCGCTTCCGAGGCGCGGACGTTGGCGACCGAGTTGTCGACGAACAGCAACTCTTCCGGCGCGTCGCCCGACACGCTCGAACAGAATCTCGAAGATGCGCCGATCGGGTTTGGCGACGCCGACGTGACCCGAAATGACGCGGACGTCGAACGCCTTGAGGAAAGGATGCAAGTCTTCGGCGATGGCGAAGGTCTCGGCGGCGAAGTTGCTCAGCGCATAGACCGGCCGCGTTGCGGCGCGAAGGCGGTGGAGCAGCGCGACATTCGCTTCGACCGGCGCGCCCGAGCGTCTCGAGCCAGCGGCGGTGAAAGAGTTGCAACGCCTCCGCAAATTCCGGGTAGGCGGCCGCCCGTTCCTCGACCGTGTCGGCGAAGCTCGCGGCGACGTCGGTATGACGCACGAAGTCCATGCTGAGGGCGGTTGAAAGCAGCTGCTCCATCCGCAACTCGTCCATCACCTTGCGGAAGAGATTGCGCGGGTTCCAGCCAATGAGCACGTTGCCGATGTCGAAGACAACGAACATGTCGGCGCCCCTTTAACGACGCGCCGTCCCACACCGGATACCAAGCGGCGCTGCCCCCTCCAGACTGCGTCCAAGGCGACGGCCGTCCGGATGGGATTGGAGAAAGCGTGGTTCGCGGGATCGGCGGCCGCGGTAGCGGCCGCCGTCGCCGTCATTCCTGCGGAATGGCCATTGGCTGGGTGGGAACAGCCGACGCGAGCGGTCCGGGGCCAGCGCCATCGCGCTGATAGATGTCGGGGCGGAACTGCACGAGCCCGTCCGGCGTCGCCCAGGCCGTGATATAGACCCAGTAGACGGGAACCGGCGTGGTGAGCTTGACGTCCACGCGCTGGCCGGAGCGGATCGCCTCATCGATCTGGTCGCGGCTCCAGCCCGGATTGTCCTTGAGCAGCCATGCGACGTAGTCGCGCACGTCCTGAACGCGCACGCAGCCCGACGACACGAAGCGGAAGTCGTCGCCGAACACGCCCTTCTCCGGCGTGTCATGCATGTAGACACCATAGGGGTTCGGAATGTTGATGCGCACAAAGCCGAGCGAGTTCAGGTCCGCGCCGGTATCCTGCCGGTAGGTGTAATGCGTCGCCTGATCGGTGTTCCAGTTGATCGACGACGGCGAGACCTCCTGCCCGGAGCTGTCCAGGACATGAATCTTTTCATCCGCCAGATAGTTCGGGTCGGCCTTCATCTTCGGAATCAGGTCTTTTTTGATCAGCGAAGGCGGAACGTGCCAGAACGGGTTGAAATTGATCTCGGTGGCGCGCGTCTGCATGATCGGCGATTGCCGGTCGATGCGGCCGACGCCGGCGCGATGGTGCGAATAGACAACGCCGCCCTCAACCGTCTCGACCGAGGCGGCCGGAAGGTTGACGATGACAAAGCGCGGACCGAGGTCGCCTGAATAAGAGCGCAGACGGACCAGATTGGTTTCGAGCTGCTGCAGCCGCTCCGCGGCGCTGACGTTGAGCGCCTGAAGCGTGTCCTTGTCGACCACGCCGCTCCGATTGAGGCCATTGCGCGCCTGGAAGCGTTTGACGCCAGCCTCGACGAAGGAATTGTACGTCTCGCCCTGCCCTGCGATCGGATCGAGGTCCGCCGTCGCGACCAGGCGCGCGCGCAGGGCTTCGACCGCCCGCCCCTTGGAGCCGATCTGAAGTTCGCCGACCGCCGGCACCGGGCTCCAGCCGCCCTTCGCGGCGAGGTCCTGATATTTCTGGATCGCGGCCTCGGTCGCCGCGACAGTCTCGGCAGAGAGAACCGGGGTCGACTTCGCGCACGACCGCGAGTTCGGGCGAGGCTTCGTAGCTCTGCGGCCATTCGGCCTGCGAGTTGTCATCAGCCGCCCGCGCGACGAACGGCGCGGAAGCGAGAGCAACGGCGGCACATGTCGCCGCGCCGAAAAGAGAGCGGCGACACCACCGCGAGACCGATCCGTCACCCATCGAATTCAAGACTCCCCAAGGAGGCGCAGTTTACCGCCCACTCATGACCCTTCCCGTGAAGGGCCCCTCTCAGCCGAAAGCAATTTTATGGTTAGCGAGGTCGAAGCATAGGGAGTAGTCGGGCGATTTTATGTCTTTCCCGCCCGAGAACACGGAAAGGGGGCGTCCGAAGCCGGACGCCCCCACGATTGCGGAGGATTTGGTGAACGAAAGGTTTCAGAGACGATACTTGATCTGGTCGGTCCAGTACCGTTCGAGACGCTGCAACGAGACGTTGATTTCGGGCGAGTTCGCCTCCGGCGACTCCGCCGATCTGCTCGATCGTCCGCGCGTGTTTCGCGTAGACGTCGGCCACGATCTGGTGAACGTCCTTCCCCTTCTCGGTGAGGCTGATCCGCACGGCGCGGCGGTCGACGCGCGAACGCGTGTGATGCAGGAAGCCCTGCTCGACCAGTTTCTTGACGTTGTAAGAAACGTTCGACCCAAGGTAGTAGCCCTTGGTGCGAAGCTCGCCGGCGGTGAGTTCCTTGTCGCCGATATTGAAGAGAAGGAGCGCCTGGATAGCGTTGACGTCCGAACGCCCGCGCCGGTCGAATTCATCCTTGATAACATCGAGCAGGCGGCGGTGCAACCGCTCCACCATCGTCAACGTCTCCAAGTATAGATTGACGACCGGATGTTCAGCGTCTCCGACACTTGAGACTTCCTGAGTCCTGACTGCATCCAACATTGTACGCTCGCCTGATCGAATCTCCGCGGCCGAAGCTCATTTCGGTCCTCTTATCGGCGTGACTATAGCGTGATGGCATGAAGACAGGCCTAAGAATCAATGTGAATCGAAGGTTTCCGTCGGCTGGTAAATATTGACTGAAAGCAAACTCCCTTCCGCAGCGTCGGGAGCATCAGTTGCGTTCGCGCACGGCGAGCCAGCTCAATATGAAGTATCCCATGGCGAGAACGATGTTGAGCGCCGCGGCCGAATAGCCGATCGCAGCGGATCTCGGACTGAGCACGGGCGAGGCGGCCTCGACCACCGCGCACAACAGCCAGATGGCGCCGCCCCAGGGCGCGGCGAGCCAGAGACCGACCGCCGCCAGCAGATCGAAACAGGCAAAAGCCACGATGGTCGCCTGAAGCGCCAGGGTCATGGTGGTGAAGCTGCCGAGCCCGGGAAGGGCGCCGAGAATGATCGCCCAGTTGAACAGGCCCTTCCCCACCCAGACCCAGGCGAGCGTCCGCATGTACCAAAGCAGCGCTGTCTCCCAGCCGACAGCGGCGATCACGGAGCTGAGCTTCCCGTCCGGCGGACGGATGGGCGAACCGTCGACGAACTCGATCGCGCCGTCCCGGCTCTGGCGCAGGCGGTAGGTCATCGGCGCGTGGCCGGGAAGGTCAATTCGAGATCGCCGAGAGGCGCGAAATAGCCGTCGATCTCGGCCTCGGACGGCGGCGCGCTCCAGGCCGGTCGGTTGTCCTTGTCGATGATGACCGCGCGAACGCCCTCGTAAAAGTCGTGACCGCGGCAGATTCGCGAAACGACGCGGTATTCGATCCGCAGCGCCTCGTCGAAATCGACCATCAGCCCGAGGGCCATCTGCCGAAGCGCCAGCGCCTGGCTGGTCGGGGAATTGGTCAGCATCGCAGCGCGCGCCGGCCCGGCGAAGGCGAGACCCTTACGCTCCGCCGCCTCGAGCCCCGAAAGGATCGCCGCGCGGCTGTCCAACGCGAAGCAGGTCTTCGAGCCCGTCCCCCTCGGCCATCAGAACGGACGGCTGCGGCTCGGCGGCGAAACGGGCGAGCGTTGCGCCGACCTCATCGCCGCTCTCGAGCGCCCGGGCGAGCGGGCCGAAGGCGGCGCTTGGAACGAAGGTCCCGGCCAGACCGAAAGCCAGCGCGTCGCCCGCATTGGCGCGCAGGCCGGTCAGCGCGAGATAGACGCCAGCCCGACGTTCCAGGCGCGGCAGAAAGTACGTTCCACCGACGTCCGGGAAAAAGCCGATGCCGACCTCCGGCATGGCGAAGGAGAAGCGCTCGCCCGCAACCCGGTGCGAGGCGTTGACCGAGACGCCGACCCCTCCGCCCATCACGATGCCGTCGATCAGGGCGACGATCGGCTTGGGATAGGTGCGGATCCGTTCATTGAGCTGGTATTCCTCGCGCCAGAACGTCAGTTGCTGATCGTGGTCGCCGGCGCGCCCGAGGTCGTAAAGGCGCCGGATGTCCCCTCCGGCGCAAAAGGCCTTCTCCCCCGCCCCGCCGATCACCACTCGCGTGACCGAGGGATCGTCCTGCCAAGCGTCGAGGGCGGCCGCCATCAGCCGGACCATCGTCAGCGTCAGCGCGTTCAGCGCCTTCGGCCGGTTGAGCACGATGACGCCTGCCGCCCCGCGCCGCTCGATCAGCGCCTCCGCGTCCTGAACCGGAACGGTCACGCCGCCGTAGCGTCCTTCAGGACCGCGTCGATCGCGGCCGCGACGGCGTCGATCGGCGCCATTCCGTCGACCTCGTGCAAGAGGCCGCGCGCCCGATAGAAAGGGGTCACCGCTGCGGTGTCGCGCTCGTAGGCCGCCAGCCGCGACTTGAAGACTTCCGGATCGTCGTCCTTGCGCACAGGCTGCCCGGCCGCCTTGGCTTCGGCGGCGCGGTTGACGATGCGGTCGACGAGCTTCGCGGCGTCGACCGTGAGTTCAACCGCGGCGTCGAGCTTCTGGCCCTTTTCCGCCAGCATGGCCTCCAGGTCCTCGGCCTGTTTGACCGTGCGCGGAAACCCATCGAGAATGAAACCGTTCCTGGCGTCCGGCTGGCTGACCCGGTCGGCGATGATACCAACGACAATATCGTCGGAGACGAGGCCGCCCGACTCCATCACCGCCTTGGCCTTGAGCCCGATCGGCGTCCCGGCCGCGACCGCGGCGCGCAGCATGTCGCCGGTTGAAAGCTGCGGGATGCCGTATTTCTGCACGAGTTCGAGCGGCCTGAGTGCCTTTACCGGCGCCGGGAGGCCCGAGCAGAATCAACTTCATCGTTTCCGTCCCTTCAGTCTGGCCCTGCGAATGAGCCCTTCGTACTGATGCGCCTGCAGATGCCCGTGGATCTGCGCCACGGTGTCCATCGTCACATTGACGACGATCAGCAGCGAGGTGCCGCCAAAATAGAAGGGAAGCGACGCATAGGAAATGAGCCATTCGGGCAATAGGCAGATCAGCGCCAGGTAGCCTGCGCCGAGCACCGTGACCCGGGTCAGGATATAGTCGATGTATTGCGCCGTGCGCTCGCCGGGGCGCACGCCCGGCACGAAGCCGCCGTGCTTCTTGAGGTTGTCGGCTGTATCGGCCGGATTGAACACCGTCGCCGTATAAAAGAAGGCGAAAAACACGATCAGCGCGACATACAGAATCAGATAAAGCGCACTGCCTCGGCCGAGCAGCGCGGTAATGGTCGTCAGAATCCCCGAGCTCGTGGTCCCTTGCGCGAAGTTCGCCACCGTGGTCGGAAGCAATAGCAGCGAGGAGGCGAAGATCGGCGGAATGACGCCCGAGGTGTTGAGCTTGAGCGGCAGGAAGGAACTCTGCCCTTCGTACATTTTGTTGCCGACCTGACGGCGCGGATAGGTGATCGGCACCCGACGCTGCGCCCGCTCCATGAACACGATGAAGGCGACGACAACGAAAACCATCACGATGACGGCGAGCACGAGGCCGGTCGAAATCGACCCCTGCCTGCCAAGTTCGAACAATTGGACGATCGCCTGAGGAAGCCGAGCGACGATGCCGGCGAAGATGATCAGCGACGATCCGTTGCCGACGCCGCGAGCCGTGATCTGCTCGCCGAGCCAGACAAGGAACATGGTGCCGCCTGTCAGGGTTACGACCGTTGAGATTATGAACAGGAGACCGGGATTGCTGACGATGCCCGCGCGTCCCTCGAGGCCGATCGCAATGCCGTAGGCCTGGAACACCGACAGCGCGACGGTGAGATAGCGGGTGTATTGGTTGAGGACCTTGCGGCCCTGTTCGCCCTCTTTCTTGATCGCCTCCAGCGACGGCATCACCGAACTCAGGAGCTGGATGATGATCGAAGCCGAAATGTACGGCATGATGTTGAGCGCGAACACCGCCATGCGCTGCACGGCGCCGCCCGAAAACATGTTGAACATGTCGAGCACGCCCTGCTTCTGGCCAAGGAACGCGGTCTGGAACGCATCCGAGTCGATGCCGGGCAGCGGGATGTAGGTGCCGAGACGGTAGATAACCAGCGCGCCCAGGGTGAACCAGATGCGCTTCTTGAGTTCATCGGCCTTGGAGAAGGCTGACCAGTTGATATTGGCTGCGAGCTGTTCGGCGGCCGACGCCATTGCGCTCTCCAGGCGGCGCGCCCCAAAAAGAGCACGCGCAGTGTGAAAAAAACGACGTTCCCGCCCCGCTCACCGGCGCGGCGAGAACGCCCCTATCATATGGTCGCCGGGGGCGCCACCGCCAACCCGAACGCCGTCGTCACGGCGCCGCCGGCGCGGCCTCCGGCTGCGGGGTCTTGAGGCTGCCGCCGACCTTTTCGATCGCCGCGGCGGCGCTTTTCGAGGCCGCGGTCACCTCGAAATCCGCCTTCGCCTTCAGTTCACCCGAACCGAGGATCTTCACGCCGTCGCGCGGATGGGTGACGACTCCGGCCTTCAAAAGCGCCTCGGCCGTGATCGTGACGGCGGCGTCGAGCTTGCCGGCGTCGATCGCACTCTGGATCCGCCCGAGGTTGACCTCGTTGTAGACGCGCTGCGACGGCGGGGTGAAGCCGCGCTTCGGAAGGCGCCGGTGCAGCGGCATCTGGCCGCCCTCGAAACCCTTGATGCGCACGCCCGAACGAGCCGTCTGGCCCTTGCCGCCGCGACCGGACTGTTTGCCCTTGCCCGAGCCGATGCCGCGGCCGACGCGGATCCGGTCCTTCGACGAGCCGGGATTATCCTTGATGTCATTGAGTTTCATGGCGCGATCCTCACTGACCTTCGACGACGCGCACGAGATGCGCGACCTTCGCGATCATGCCGCGGTTGGCCGGCGTGTCGGCGAGGTTCGCCTTCCGGCCGATCTTGTTGAGGCCGAGGCCCTTCAGCGTCTCGCGCTGGGAGCCCGGCCGGCCGATGGCGCTGGAAACCTGCACCACCGTGATGGTCTTTTCGACAGTCATGGCCGCCTCCCCGCTCACGAGTTGCTGGCGTCGGCTTCGACGCCCTGGCGGCGCGACTGGATCGTCGACACCTTGAGGTTGCGGCGCTGCGCGACCGAGCGCGGGCTGTCCTCGCGCGACAGCGCGTCGAAGGTCGCCCGGACCATGTTGTACGGGTTCGAGGAGCCCTGGCTTTTGGCCACGACGTCGTGGACGCCGAGCGACTCGAACACCGCGCGCATCGGGCCGCCGGCGATGATGCCGGTGCCGGCGGGCGCCGCCCGTAGGACAACGCGGCCCGCGCCGTGACGGCCGTTGACGTCGTGGTGCAGCGTGCGGCCTTCGCGCAGCGGCACGCGGACAAGCCCGCGCTTAGCGGCCTCGGTCGCCTTGCGGATCGCCTCCGGCACTTCGCGCGCCTTGCCGTGGCCGAACCCAACCCGGCCCTTCTGATCGCCGACGACGACCAGCGCGGCAAAGCCGAAACGGCGACCGCCCTTCACGACTTTCGCCACGCGGTTGATGTGGACGAGGCGATCGACGAACTCGCTGTCGCGCTCCTCGTGTTTATGATCGCGGCCGCGGCCGCCTTCCTCACGCGCCATGTGTCTCTTCCGTCACTCAATCGCAGCGCGCGCCAAAGGCGGCGCCGCTCGCTTCCGTTCGTTGGGTCAGAACTCGAGGCCGCCCTCGCGGGCGCCCTCGGCCAGCGCCTTGACGCGGCCGTGATACATGTATCCGCCGCGGTCGAACACGACCTTGGCGACGCCGGCCTTTTTGGCCCGCTCGGCAAGCTCTTTGCCGACGATGCGGGCGGCTTCGACGGTCGCGCCGGTCTTCAGCTGCTCGCGGAGCGTCTTCTCGATCGTCGAAGCCGAGGCGAGGGTGCGGCCCTGTTCGTCGTCGATAACCTGGGCGTAGATCTGCTTGGATGAGCGGAAGACGCTGAGCCGCGGACGATCGCCCGCCTTGCCGGCGATCGCCCGACGGACGCGCGCCTTGCGCCGCTCGGTGGAAATTGTGGACTTGGCCATGGCGGCGCCCCTTACTTCTTCTTGCCTTCCTTGCGGAAGATGAACTCGCCCGCGTACTTCACGCCCTTGCCCTTATAGGGCTCAGGACCGCGGAATGCGCGAATTTCGGCGGCGATCTGGCCGACCTGCCTCTTGTCGATGCCCGCGACCGAGATTTCGGTCGGCTTCGGCGTCGTGATCGTTACGCCGGCCGGAATCGGGTATTGGATGTCGTGGCTGTAACCCAGCGACAATTGCAGGTTCTTGCCGGCAATCGCGGCCTTGTAGCCGACGCCGTTGATCTCGAGTTTCCTCTCGAAACCATGGGTGACGCCGCCGATCAGGTTGGCTATCTGGGCGCGGGCCGTGCCCCACAGCGCGCGGGCGCGCTTGTCCTCGCCATGCGGCTGGACGTGCACGGCGCCGTCGTCGATCGACACCGACACCTCGTCAGGCGCGGTGAACTTCAGTTCGCCCTTCGCGCCTTTGACGGCGATGGTCTGACCTTCCAGCTTGGCGGTGACGCCGGCCGGAATGACCACGGGCTTTTTGCCAATACGAGACATCGCTCAATTCCGATCTTCGCGAGCGCCCCGTCAGAAGACGGTGCAGAGGACTTCGCCGCCGACATTGGCGTCGCGCGCGGCATGGTCGGCCATGACGCCCTTCGGCGTCGAAACAATGGCGACGCCGAGGCCGTTTGCGACCCGAGGCATGGCGTCGACCGTGGCGTAGACGCGGCGGCCGGGCTTCGACACCCGCTCGAGCTTGCGGATGACTGGCTCGTTGTCGAAGTACTTGAGCTCGATTTCGAACTCGGATCGGCCGTTGGCAAAATCAGTGGTCGAGTAACCGCGGATGTAGCCCTCTGACTCGAGCACGTCGAGAACCTTCTTGCGAAGCGATGAGCCGGGCGTCGAGACCTTGCCGCGCTTGCGCATCTGCGCGTTGCGGATGCGGGTCAGCATGTCGCCGAGAGGATCGTTCATTGCCATGATCCTAGCCTCCTCACCAGCTCGACTTGACCAGGCCAGGGATCAGGCCCTTGTTGCCCAGTTCGCGAAGCGCGATGCGCGACATCTTCATCTTGCGATAGAAACCGCGCGGACGCCCGGTCACTTCGCACCGGTTGCGGACGCGGACGATCGCGCCGTTGCGCGGCAGCTCGGCAAGCTTCAAGCGCGCCTCGAAGCGCTCCTCCATCGGCCGCGCCTCGTCGTTGGCGACGTCGAGCAGGCGCCGGCGGCGTCCGGCAAACTTCTTCGCCAGCCGCTGCTTGCGCAGATTGTTCTCGATTGCACTCTTCTTTGCCATTAAGGCCTCCAATTTTCCGCGTCTGAGCCTGATCGGCTCACTGCCGGAACGGGAAGTTGAACGCACGCAGCAGAGCCCGAGCTTCCGCATCGGTCTTGGCCGTCGTGCAGACCACGATGTCGAGGCCGAGCATGGATTCGGCCTTGTCGTAGTCGATCTCCGGGAAAATGATGTGCTCCTTGACGCCGAGCGCATAATTGCCGCGGCCGTCGAACGATCTCGGATCGAGGCCGCGGAAGTCGCGCACCCGCGGCAGCGCCACCGTCACCAGACGATCAAGGAACTCGTACATCCGGGTCTTGCGCAGGGTCACCTTGGCGCCGATCGGCATGTTCTCGCGCACCTTGAAGGTCGAGATCGCCTTGCGGGCGCGGGTGATCACCGGCTTCTGTCCCGCAATCAGCGCGAGGTCGGCGGCCGCCGTCGTCACCTTCTTGGTGTCGTTGACCGCTTCGCCCACGCCCATGTTGAGCACGATCTTGTCGATCTTCGGCACTTCCATGGCGTTCTTGTAGCCGAACTCCTTCAGGAGCTTCGGCACGATCTCGTCCTGGTAGAGCTTCCTCAGGCGCGCGACATAGTCCTTCGGCACGGCTCGCACGGCGCCGGCCGTCGCGACAGACGCGGCGTCCTTGCCAGGCTTGGCGCCCTTGGCGCCCTTCGCGTCGGGAGCTGGCGCGCCCTTGCCGGCTTTCGCCGGAGCGGCCTTGTCGCCCTTGCCGGGCTTGGCGCCCTTGCCGGGCTTGGCGCCCTTGTCGGTCTTGTCAGCCATCGATCAGATCTCCGGAACGCTTTGCGACGCGCACCTTGCGGCCGTCGTCGAGAACCCTGAAGCCGACGCGGCTTGCCTTGCCCGTCTTCGGATCGGCGATCGCCAGGTTCGACAGGTGGATCGGCGCTTCCTTGGTCAGGATGCCGCCCTCCGTTTGCGCGGACTGGCGGGTGTGGCGACGCACGAGGTTCACCCCGGCGACGATGGCGCGGTCCTCCGTCGGAATCACCTGGCGCACTTCGCCGGTCTTGCCCTTGTCACGGCCGGCGGTGACCACGACGCGGTCGCCCTTCTTGATCTTGGCGGCCATCACAGCACCTCCGGGGCGAGCGAGATGATCTTCACGTGGTTTTTGGCGCGCAGCTCGCGCGGCACCGGCCCGAAGATGCGGGTGCCGACCGGCTCGGACTGGTTGTTGACCAGCACGGCCGCGTTCGAGTCGAACCGGATCACCGATCCGTCGGCACGACGGATGTCCTTGGCGGTGCGCACCACGACCGCCTTCATCACGTCGCCCTTCTTCACGCGACCGCGCGGAATCGCCTCCTTGACGGAGACGACGATGATGTCGCCGATCGAAGCGTACCGACGCTTCGATCCGCCCAAAACCTTGATGCACATCACGCGACGCGCGCCGGAATTGTCGGCGACCTCGAGGTTGGTCTGCATCTGTATCATGGCCTGATCGCCTTTCTGGTCAGATCGGTTTCCGGCGCCTTGCGGGCCGGACTACGCCTGAAGGGAACTCGCGCTCCCGGGATGAACCGAGACGAACGCTCGCGCGCCCGTCATTCCGTCGGCGCCGCCTCGTCGATGACGATCCAGCGCTTCAGCTTCGAGATCGGTCGCGTCTCCTCGATGGAGACGGTGTCGCCGACCTTCTGCGTCTTGTTCTCGACATGCGCGTGGTAGTTCTTCGTCCGGCGCACGGTCTTCTTGAGCAGCGGGTGGGTGAATCGGCGCTCGACCTTCACGACAAGCGTCTTCTCCTGCTTGTCGCTGACGACGACCCCCTGCAGAATTCTTTTCGGCATCTCTCAATCCTCGGACTTGGCGGCGGCGCGCTTCTGCGCCGCGATGGTCTTGACGCGCGCGATGTCGCGGCGGACGACGCGCACCCGCGCGGTGGCCTGCAGCTGGCCGCTCGCCTTCTGGAAGCGCAGATTAAACTGCTCCTTCTTCAGCTTGAGCGCCTCATCGTCGAGTTGGTCTTCCGTCATGACGCGCAGATCGGAAAGCCGGCCGGAATTTTTCATCTTGCGCTCTCCTTATTCCGCAATGCGCTGCACGAAGCGGGTCTTGATCGGGAGCTTGGCCGCGGCGAGCAGGAACGCCTCGCGCGCGATATCCTCCGGCACGCCGTCGACCTCGAACATGATGCGGCCCGGCGCGACGCGGGCGACCCAAAATTCTGGAGCGCCCTTGCCCTTGCCCATGCGGACTTCAATCGGCTTCTTCGACACCGGCACGTCGGGAAACACGCGGATCCAGACGCGGCCGGCGCGCTTCATGTGGCGCGTGAGCGCGCGGCGGGCGGCCTCGATCTGGCGCGCGGTGACCCGCTCAGGCTCCATCGCCTTCAGTCCGAACTCGCCGAAGTTCAGCGCGAATCCGCCCTTCGCATTGCCGTGGATACGGCCTTTGAAGGCTTTGCGGAACTTGGTTCTCTTGGGCTGCATCATGGTCGGTGACTTTCAAAAGGTCCGCGCCGTCAGACCGTTTCGCGATGTTCGCGGTCGCCACGGTCGCGGCCATGGTCGCGATCGCGCTCCCGCGGCTCGCGGCGCGGACGGTGCGTGGAGGAATGATCGGCCTCGGCCTGGCGCTTGTCCTGAGCCATCGGATCGTGCTCGAGGATTTCGCCCTTGAAGATCCACACCTTGATGCCGCACGTGCCGTAGGCGGTATGCGCGGTCGCCACGCCGTAGTCGACGTCGGCGCGCAGCGTGTGTAGCGGCACGCGGCCCTCGCGGTACCACTCGAGGCGGGCGATTTCCGCGCCGCCGAGGCGCCCCGAGCAGTTGATGCGGATGCCCTCCGCGCCGAGCCGCATGGCCGACTGGACCGCTCGCTTCATCGCGCGGCGGAACGCGACGCGGCGCTCGAGCTGCTGGGCAATCGATTCGGCGACCAGGGTCGCGTCGATTTCAGGTTTGCGCACCTCGACGATGTTGATCGCGACTTCCGAGTTTGTCAGCTTCGCAACCTGCTTGCGCAGTTTGTCGATGTCGGCGCCCTTCTTGCCGATGACCACGCCCGGGCGGGCCGAGTGGATGTTGACCCGGCACTTCTTGTGCGGACGCTCGATCACGATCTTGGAGATCGCAGCCTGCTTCAGGCCCTTCGACAGCACCTCGCGGATTTTCATGTCCTCGTGCAGGAGCTTGCCGTACTCGGTCTTGTTCGAGTACCAGCGCGAATCCCAGGTTCGGTTGATGCCGAGGCGCAGCCCAATCGGATTGATTTTCTGACCCATCGTCGCCTCTCCTCAGGCCGCTTTGGCTTCGTCGGCGGCGACTTCGCGCACGACGATCGTAATGTTGGCGAACGGCTTTTCGATGCGACCGGCCCGGCCGCGGGCGCGCGGGCTGAAGCGCTTCATCACCATGTCCTTGCCGACCCACGCCTGCGCGACGACGAGATCGTCGACGTCCAGGTCGTGATTGTTCTCGGCGTTGGCGATCGCGGACTCGAGCGCCTTTTTCACCTCGACCGAGATCCGCTTGCGCGAGAACTCGAGGTCGGCGAGCGCGGCTGCGACTTTCTTGCCGCGGATCAACTGGGCGAGCAGGTTCAGCTTCTGCGGGCTCACCCGCAGCATGCGGACGGTCGCCTTCGCCTCGTTATCGGCCAGACGCCGCGGGTTGGCTTGCTTGGACATCGATTACGCCCTCTTCGCCTTCTTGTCGGCGGAATGGCCATGGAACGTCCGCGTCGGCGCGAACTCGCCGAACTTGTGGCCGATCATTTCCTCGGACACGAGCACCGGAATGTGCTTGTGGCCGTTGTACACGCCGAACGTCAGGCCGACGAACTGCGGCAGGATAGTCGAGCGGCGGCTCCAGATCTTGATGATCTCGGAGCGTCCCGAACCGCGCGAAGCGTCCGCCTTCCTCAACAAATAGCCGTCGACGAACGGCCCCTTCCAAATCGAACGCGTCATGGCTCAGCCTTTCTTCTTCCGCGCGTGCCGCGATGCGACGATGAACTTGTCCGTGGCCTTGTTGCTGCGAGTCTTGCTGCCCTTGGTCGGCTTGCCCCATGGGCTCACCGGGTGGCGGCCGCCCGACGTCTTGCCTTCGCCGCCGCCGTGGGGGTGATCGACCGGGTTCATCGTGACGCCGCGGTTGTGCGGCATACGGCCGAGCCAGCGGTTGCGCCCGGCCTTTCCGAGCGAGGTGTTCATGTGATCGGGGTTCGATACCGCGCCGACGGTTGCGAAACACTGGCCGTGAATCAGTCGCTGCTCACCGGAACTCAGGCGCAACGAGACATAGCCCTGGTCGCGGGCCACGATCTGCGCGTACGCGCCCGCGGAGCGGGCGATTGCGCCGCCCTTGCCGATCTTCAATTCGACGTTGTGGACAATCGCGCCGACGGGAATGTTGGCGAGCGGCATGGCGTTGCCAGGCTTCACGTCGACCTGCTGGCCTGCGATCACCTCGTCGCCGACCGACAGGCGCTGCGGCGCGATGATATAGGCCTGCTCACCATCGGCGTACTTGATCAGCGCGATAAAGCTTGTGCGGTTCGGGTCGTACTCGAGCCGCTCGACCTTGCCCGCGACGTCGAGCTTGCGCCGCTTGAAGTCGACGATTCGGTACGACTGCTTGTGGCCGCCGCCGCGGAAGCGCACCGTGATGCGGCCCTGGTTGTTGCGACCGCCCTTCTCCGGCTTGCCGACGGTCAGCGCCTTGACCGGCTTGCCCTTGTGAAGCTCGCTGCGGTCGACGATGGCCAGCTGGCGCAGGCCCGGCGTGATCGGCTTGTAGGTCTTGAGAGCCATGGTCCTGGTACCCTTAGAGGCCGGTGGTCACGTCGATGCGATAGCCGTCGGCGAGCGTGACGATGGCCTTCTTCATGTCCTGCTGCCGGCCGCGGACGCCACGGAACGCCTTGGCCTTGCCCTTGCGCAGAAGGGTGTTGACCGCGGTCACCTTGACGTCGAACAGCTTCTCGATCGCCGCCTTGATCTGCGGCTTCGTGGCGTTGCGCGCGACCTTGAACACGACCTGATTGTTTTCCGACGCGATCGTCGCCTTTTCCGTGATCACGGGGGCCACGATCGTGTCGTAGTGGCGAGCGTCCTTTGTCATTTGAACCGCGCCTCCAGCGCTTCGATCGCGCCCTTGGTCAGCACGAGCTTCTCGCGGCGCATGATGTCGTAGACATTGATGCCCTGGGCCGGCAGGACGTCGATCTGGGGAAGGTTGCGCGCGGCCACGGCGAAATTCTCGTGGACCTCGGCGCCGTCAATGATGAGCGCATTGGCGATCGCGGCCTTGGCGAAGGAGTCGCGCAAGACTTTGGTCTTGCCCTCGGCAAGTTCCGCCTTCTCCCACACCACGAGGCCGCCGGCGCGCACCTTCGCCGAAAGCGCGTGGCGCAGCGCGAGCGCCCGCACCTTCTTCGGCAAGTCATGCGCGTGGCTGCGCAACACCGGACCCATGGCGCGGCCGCCGCCGCGGAACTGCGGCACGCGGGCCGAGCCGTGACGGGCGCCGCCGGTGCCCTTCTGCTTGTACATCTTCTTGCCAGTGCGGTTGATGTCCGCGCGGCCAAGCGTCCTGTGGTCGCCGGCTTGGCGCTTGGCGAGCTGCCAGCGCACCATCCGGGCGATGAGATCGGCGCGCGGCTCGAGGCCGAAGATCGCGTCGTCGAGCTCGACCGAGCCCGCGGCCGCGCCGTCCATCGACGTCATGTCGAATTTCATGACCGTCACTCTCCCTTCGGCGCTTCGGCCGACGCGGCGGCCTCAGCCGCCTCATGAATACGGAACTTGCCGGGAAGCGGCGCGTCCTTCGGCAGCGGCTTCTTCACCGCGTCACGCACCGCGATCCAGCCGCCGGCGTTCCCCGGCACCGAGCCCTGGACGAGGATCAGCCCGCGCTCGACGTCCGTCTGCACGACGCGCAGGTTCTGGGTCGTCACGTTCTCAACGCCCATGTGGCCGGCCATCTTCTTGTTCTTCCAGGTTTTGCCGGGGTCCTGACGACCGCCGGTCGACCCGTGCGAACGGTGCGAGATCGACACGCCGTGGGTGGCGCGCAAGCCGCCGAAGTTCCAGCGCTTCATCGGGCCGGCGAAGCCCTTGCCGATCGTCACGCCGGTGACATCGACATATTGTCCAACCGCGAAATGATCGGCGGTGATCTCGGCGCCGACCGGAATGAGCTTGTCCTCGGCGACGCGGAACTCGGCCAGGCGCATCTTCGGCTCGACGTGCGCGACGGCGAATCGTCCGCGCTCGGCCTTGGACACGTTCTTGACCTTGGCCTTGCCGACGCCGAGTTGAAGGGCGGTGTAGCCGTTCTTTTCCTGCGTACGATGCGCGACGACCTGGCAGCCCTCGACCTGGAGGACCGTGACCGGCACGTGCTCGCCCGCGTCGGTGAAGATGCGGGACATGCCCAGCTTCTTTGCGATGATGCCTGAACGCATTGGCGTTTATCCTTCGAGGGCGCGTACGGGAGGAACCGCAGAGGCGTCCGGCAAATCCTTAGAGCTTGATTTCGACGTCGACGCCGGCGGCGAGATCGAGCTTCATCAGCGCGTCAACCGTCTGCGGAGTGGGATCGACGATGTCGAGCACGCGCTTGTGCGTACGAATCTCGAACTGCTCCCTCGACTTTTTGTCGACGTGAGGCGAACGGTTCACCGTGAACTTCTCGATCCGAGTCGGCAGCGGAATCGGCCCGCGAACCCTGGCGCCGGTGCGCTTGGCCGTGGACACGATCTCCTTCGTCGAAGCGTCGAGCACACGGTGATCGAACGCCTTGAGACGGATCCGGATGTTTGTCGTGTTCATTCTGTCTATCCTTGCCGGCGCTGACGGGGCGCGAAACCGCCCCGTCATGGTTCGCTGGTCGTAAGCCTTACTCGGTGATCGACACCACGACGCCCGAGCCGACCGTGCGGCCGCCTTCGCGAATGGCGAAGCGGAGCTTCTCCTCCATCGCAATCGGCACGATCAGCGAGACGTCGATCGTCACGTTGTCGCCCGGCATCACCATCTCGGTGCCCTGCGGCAGCTGAACGATGCCCGTCACGTCGGTCGTGCGGAAGTAGAACTGCGGCCGATAGTTGGTGAAGAACGGCGTGTGTCGACCGCCCTCCTCCTTGGTCAGGATGTAGGCCTCGGCCTTGAACTTGGTGTGCGGCTTGACCGAGCCGGGCTTGCACAGCACCTGGCCGCGCTCGACTTCCTCGCGCTTCGTGCCGCGCAGCAGGCAGCCGACGTTGTCGCCCGCCTCGCCCTGATCGAGCAGCTTGCGGAACATTTCGACGCCGGTCACGGTGGTCTTGGCGGTCGGACGCAGACCGACGATCTCGACTTCCTCGCCGACCTTGATCACGCCGCGCTCGATGCGGCCGGTCACAACGGTGCCGCGGCCCGAGATCGAGAACACGTCTTCGACCGGCATCAGGAAGGGCTGATCCTTCGGACGCTCCGGCTGTGGAATGTAGTCATCGACCGCCTGCATCAGCTTCAGAATCGAGTCATGGCCGATCTCGGGCGACTTGTTCTCGAGCGCCATCAGCGCCGAGCCCTTGACGATCGGGATGTCATCGCCGGGGAACTCGTAACGCGACAGGAGCTCGCGGACCTCGAGCTCGACGAGTTCAAGCAGCTCCGGGTCGTCGACCATGTCGACCTTGTTCATGTAGACGACCAGCGCCGGCACGCCGACCTGACGGGCGAGCAGGATGTGCTCGCGGGTCTGCGGCATCGGGCCATCGGCGGCCGAAACGACCAGGATCGCCCCGTCCATTTGCGCCGCGCCGGTGATCATGTTCTTCACGTAGTCGGCGTGGCCGGGGCAGTCGACGTGCGCATAGTGGCGCTTCTTCGTCTCGTACTCGACGTGGGCGGTCGAGATCGTGATGCCGCGAGCCTTCTCTTCCGGCGCCTTGTCGATCTGGTCGTAAGCCGTGAACGTCGCGCCGCCGGTCTCCGCAAGCACCTTGGTGATCGCAGCCGTCAACGACGTCTTGCCGTGGTCGACGTGGCCGATCGTGCCGATGTTGCAATGCGGCTTGGTACGCGCAAATTTTTCCTTGGCCATAACCGAACTCCTTTTCGAGGCCTTACCTTCGACGCGGGGCGACGCGCCTTACTTGAACTTCTCGATGATCTCGGCGGCGATGTTCGCCGGGACCTGCTCGTAGTGATCGAACTGCATCGTGAAGTTGGCGCGGCCCTGCGTGCCAGAACGCAACTGGTTGACGTAGCCGAACATGTTTGACAGCGGCACCATCGCGTTGATCACAACAGCGTTGGCGCGCATGTCCTGACCCTGCACGTGCCCGCGACGGGAGAGAAGATCGCCCATCACGAAGCCCGTGTGCTCTTCCGGACTCACGACTTCCACTTTCATGATCGGTTCGAGCAAAACCGAACCGCCCTTCTGCAGTCCCTCGCGGAACGCAGCGCGGGAAGCGATTTCGAAGGCGAGCGCCGACGAGTTGACATCGTGGTAGGCGCCGTCGACCAGCGTCGCCTTGACGTCCACGACCGGGAAGCCCGCAAGGACACCGGAGCCCAGAACGCTCTGGAAGCCCTTCTCGACGCCGGGGATGTACTCCTTCGGCACCGCGCCGCCGACGATCTTCGATTCGAAGGACGACCCTGCGCCGGGCTCGGCCGGCTCGAAGACGATCTTGACCTTGGCGAACTGTCCCGAACCGCCGGACTGCTTCTTATGGGTGTAGTCGATCTCGGTCTTCTTGGTCAGCTTCTCACGATAGGCGACCTGGGGCGCGCCGATATTGGCGTCGACCTTGTAGGTGCGCTTCAGGATGTCGACTTTGATGTCGAGATGGAGCTCGCCCATCCCCTTGAGGATGGTCTGGCCCGATTCTGGATCGGTCGAGACGCGAAACGACGGATCTTCCGCGGCAAGCTTCGACAGCGCCACGCCCAGCTTCTCCTGATCGGCCTTCGACTTCGGCTCGATGGCGATCTCAATGACCGGCTCCGGGAACTCCATCTTCTCGAGGATGACCGGCTTCATCGTGTCGCAGAGCGTGTCGCCGGTGCGCGTGTCCTTGAGCCCTGCGAGCGCAACGATATCGCCGGCGTAGGCTTCCTTGATGTCTTCGCGGTTGTTGGCGTGCATGAGCAGCATGCGGCCCACGCGCTCCTTCTTGTCCTTCGTCGAATTCAGCACGGTGGTGCCCGACTCGATCTTGCCCGAGTAGACGCGGCAGAAGGTGATCGTGCCGACGAACGGGTCGTCCATGATCTTGAAAGCGAGCATGGAGAAGGGCTCGGAGTCCTTCGGCAGCCGTACGACTTCCTCGCCGGTGTCGACGTCGTGGCCCTTGATGCCGCCGCGATCGACGGGCGAGGGCAAATAGTCGACGACCGCGTCGAGCAGCGGCTGCACGCCCTTGTTCTTGAAGGCCGAGCCGCACAGCACCGGCACGAAGGCGATCTGCTTGACCGCCTTGCGGATCATCGCCTTTAGCGTATCGATATCGGGCTCCTGGCCGTCGAGGTAGGCGCCCATCACGTCGTCGTCCATTTCGACCGCGGCTTCGATCAGCGTGTGACGATATTCTTCCGCCCTCGCCTTGAGGTCGGCCGGAATCTCCTCGTCGTGATATTTCGCGCCAAGCCCCTCCTCGTCCCAGACGACGGCCTTCATGCGCAGCAGGTCGATGACGCCCCTGAAGCTGGACTCCGAGCCGATCGGCAACTGGAGGCAGACTGGACGGCCGCCGACTTTGGTGCTGATCTCCTCGACGCAGCGGTAGAAGTCGGCGCCGATCTTGTCCATCTTGTTGACGAACACGACGCGCGGCACGCCGTACTTGTCGGCCTGACGCCAGACGGTCTCAGTCTGCGGCTCGACGCCCTGGTTGCCGTCGAGCACGCACACGGCGCCGTCGAGCACGCGCAAGCTGCGCTCGACCTCGATGGTGAAGTCGACGTGGCCGGGGGTGTCGATGATATTGAGGCGCTTGTCATGCCAGAACGTCGTGGTCGCGGCCGACGTAATGGTGATGCCGCGCTCCTGCTCCTGCTCCATCCAGTCCATGGTCGCGGCGCCGTCGTGGACTTCGCCGATCTTATGGGACTTGCCGGAGTAGTAGAGGATACGCTCCGTCGTCGTCGTCTTTCCGGCGTCGATGTGGGCCATGATGCCGAAATTACGGTAGTCTTCGATAGCGTGGCTGCGCGCCATGATCCTGATCCCGATTGCGTGGAGGACGGCTGCTTACCAGCGGTAGTGCGCAAACGCGCGGTTGGCTTCCGCCATGCGATGGGTGTCTTCGCGCTTCTTCACCGCGGCGCCCCGGTTATTGGAGGCGTCGAGAAGCTCGGCCGAGAGACGGTCCACCATGGTCTTGTCGTTGCGGTCGCGCGCGGCGGAAATGATCCAGCGGATCGCCAGCGCTTGACGGCGCTCGGTGCGGACTTCGACAGGCACCTGATAAGTCGCGCCGCCGACGCGGCGGGAACGCACCTCGACAGCCGGCGCGACGTTCTCGAGCGCCTGCTTGAAGACCGCCAGCGGATCGCTCTTGGCCTTCGCCTCGACGCTGTCGAGGGCGCCGTAGACGATTCGCTCGGCGACCGACTTCTTCCCTTCGTACATGATAGTGTTCATGAACTTCGCGACGACGATATCGCCGAATTTGGCGTCGGGGATGATCTCACGCTTCTCAGCGCTGTGCCGGCGGGACATGGCCTGCTCCTAATCCTGAAACCTGATCACTTCGGCCGCTTGGCGCCGTACTTCGAACGCCGCTGCTTGCGGTCCTTGACGCCCTGCGTGTCGAGCACGCCGCGCAGGATGTGGTAACGCACGCCCGGCAGGTCCTTGACGCGGCCGCCGCGGATCATGACGACCGAATGCTCCTGCAGGTTGTGGCCCTCGCCGGGGATGTAGCCGATGACCTCGAAGCCGTTGGTGAGGCGGACCTTGGCGACCTTCCGCAAAGCCGAGTTCGGCTTCTTCGGCGTCGTGGTGTAGACGCGCGTGCAGACGCCGCGCTTCTGCGGGCTCGCCTGGAGGTGGCGGGCCTTCTCACGGTAGGTCTTCGGTTGCCGCGGCTTGCGGATCAACTGGCTAATCGTCGGCATGTCGAGCCCTTAACTTCCCGTTCCTTGGCGCCGGCCTCGCGGCCGGACAGAAATGCGTCGCTCACCGCCGCGCCGCTTGCGCAACGCGCGAAACCAACAGCGCCCATGAACCCTCGTCCGGGTTCGGGCGCCGCCGAAAGCAGAGGATCACGGGCGAGCCCGCGATCATGCGAAACAGAACCGGCCCCTCAGGGGCCGGAAATGGCTCGTCGATGAGATCGTCAGTGTTTAGAGCCGTTGGGTACCGGACGCGGCGTCCCGTACAGCGAAGCCCTACGACCTGCCGAAAGCGGGCGGAACATATGCAGGGCGCCCGTCGTCGTCAATACTTTTTTTGGCGGTTCCCGCGGCCGGCCGAGCCGCCCTCGCCGCCGCCCCGGACAGAACGCTCAAGACGCGGAGCGCCTCGGCGACGAGCAGGCGCCGGCGCACGCCCCCTTGCGCGCCTGGCCGGAGCTGCCGGCAAATTGGCTCTTGCCTGCGTCGGCAAAAGCGGTTAGACGCCGCCCACCGTTTCCGACGGCAGGTTCCGCCCCGCCCGCGGATCGGGTATGCGCGCCCGTAGCTCAGCTGGATAGAGCACCAGACTACGAATCTGGGGGTCGGGAGTTCGAAATCTCTCCGGGCGCGCCATCGAACTCTCTGAAATAATTGGCTAAAACGCCACAGTCGCCAACGCGGCGGAAATTGGCGTTTCGAGTGCGGACCCGCAGCGGACCTCCGTGGAACAAAAAAGAGCGTGGGACAAACGTCAAGTTGACGGGCGACGCTTACGCACCTAACGATGACCGATATGACCGGGCCGGGGGCAACCGTGCGTGGCTTGATCCCGTTTTCAATCGCTCTTGCGCTGGCCGGGTGTGCGCAGACCCCCGAAGAAGTGCGGCCAGCTTACGTCAGTTCGGTCGCGTTCGACAGTTGGAGTTGCGGCCAACTCGGCGAAGAGCAAGCCCGGCTCCAGACGGCGCTTTCTACGGCTTCTGCCCAGCAATATCAGACGCGGTCAAACGATGTCGCCGGGTGGCTTTTGCTCGGGCTGCCCGTCGGATCGATGTCCGGAGGCAACGTCGCGCCCGAGATCGCGAACTACAAGGGCCAAATAGAAGCGGTTCAACAGGCGATGATCCGAAAGAACTGCTCCGGGCGCTGAGCGACTGCCATTGATCAATTACGGAAGCCCCTAGGGCGGTGCTGATTTTGCTGTGAACCAAACCGGTGGGTACTCGTCGCAAAACCGCGGCGGCCTGGTGCGTCGATAGCCGGGCCGAATTCGATCATCGGCTGTGCGGCCTCCCACATGCGCTGGAAGTCCGCCTCGAACCTCGTCGCGGAGCCGGCGCGGCTTTGGTCGCGGATGGATTGCGACAGTTTGTTAGAGCCGCCGTGAGGAGGGGTGAAGCGCCGCGACCGACACGTCACTCGTCGTCATCGTCGGAATGATGGCTGCCGTAGCCCGGCGCGCGATAGCTGAAGCCGCCGTCCCGCGAGCCGCCAGAGTAGCTCGGCGGCGCAGGCCCTTCATTGCTCCAGCCCAGATTGCTGTCGCTGTCGCTGTCGTGCTGGAACAACCTGTCATAGGGCGATTGGTCGCCGCACGGGCCGCCAAAAGTGCAGGCTGGCGCCGGGCTAGCGGCGAACAGCGCCAAAATCACAATAACGGTCTTACACATTGTCGCTCCCCTAAATCGTAGACTTCACTTGGTTAGAGCGGCGTTTCGTGGGGTTTGACCTCGGGGGGCTGGGCCGCTGGCGGGGGGGTTTGGCGTCCGCGCGTCATGATAACGTCGAGGATCAGCTTTGGGGTGACTATCTTCTCGGCGGCGTTTGCCTCCAAGGCAGGGTCATGACCCGCACTGATGTCCTTGTCCTCGACGGCTCGGAGGGATTCACCACAGGCTCCAAACGCCGCCTGAACGATTGTCTGGGCAGGTTCGGTTGAGGCTAGCGCGAGGGTTTCCGTCTTCGCAAAAAGGCAACCAACGTAGAGTTGCCTGGCCCGATCCACGTCCACTTCTGCCTGCTTGCGCAGTTGTTCGTCCTCGGCTTGTTTAGCGGCCAACGCTGCGTTTTTGAGCCAGTCCTCCAGCACCCCTGTGACGTCGCTCACAAGAATGTATCTTTCGGCAGCCGGGGCTTCGTCCGGATAGGCCTTCGAGCACTTGTTGATAATTGCGTGATAGAATTTTTCGTTATCGACCAGCTTCTTCACCTCGTTCAAATCTTTCAAACGATCAGCCGCGGCCGTCACGGCCTGCCCGATGCAGGCGAAGATCTCGGGATGACGAAGGGCGAGGGGGCCGATGGGCTCCCCTTGGTTCTCTCGCGGCGACCCGGGCGGCGGATGAGCAGGTTGCGGCGCCGTCTGTCGAACCGGCGGTGCAGCCACCTGTCCCTCATCGGAAGACCCCAATCTGCCGCCGGCTAGGCCCGCGCACGGCAAACACGCAAGCAACGCCCCTGCGGCAACGAGCGCCGGCAGAGCGCGCACGATTCGCCGCCAATTGGAGTCCGCTCGTCCTCGCATGCCAACCCCGCAAATGCTGCCCGAGGAACGCATCATATGCAACTACTAAGGCCCCAGTCATTCGCTTGCCGGCTGCTCTCCCCCCGCCCGCTTCTGCTCCGCCTGCCGCGCGTCATGGATTGCGCGAAGGATTTCCTCGAGGGACCGGCCGCGCTGCTCGATGTCAACCATTTGTGTGGCCTTTCCAAACGAGCGATCGAGGATATGAATAGCTGCGGCCAATTGCACGGCTTTGCCGGCTTTAGGGTCGTCCATCAGAGCGACAATGCGCTTGAGCGCGGCCACAGAATTCATGCGGGCGAGTTCAAGAACCTCCCGTTTTGCGCCCGTGTCGCCCTTTGGATTGCCGGATTGGCCTGGTTTCCAGAGCCATGGCTTTTCGGGCGGAAGGATTTCGACTTCGTGCATGTGCGGTTCAGTATCATTTTGCGCCCGTTTTCCTCAAGGGCGTCTGCCTTGCCACGCCCAACCAACGCGCGCGTTGCGGGTGAGCCCTCTCGGCAGGGCACGATAAGCCGGCCGTCGGCGAGCGCAGCCGCGATCAAAGCGGCGGCCCGCACGATCGAGCGCGCGTCGGCAGTCAGGCGGCAGAATTGCTGCGTCTTGCCCCGGTTTCCCGGAACGCGAAGGGCCGGCCGCACCATTGGCACGTCGCAGTCGTCTTCATGGCGCCGCCAGCCTCAACCACGAAGCATACGACGCATGCCGGGAATAGGCACTTTCGCGCGTGCGCGCGTACGGGGGGACAAATCCTGTCCTCTTCGTCCTCTTCGTCCTCTTCGTCCGCTTCACGAAGGGGACGAAGAGGACGATTTTTCGGGGTGGGAGACTCTGTCCCTTTGGTGTCCGCTTCGGCCGAAAGAGCCGTTGCCTGTCGGTTTTCATGACGCCTGCTCGGTCAGCTCCCAGATCCAGCCGGTATGAAGGCCCGATTTTTCGGACGAACCGCCGAGCCGTTTGAGCGCTCTTCTCAAGGCGCGTTCGCTGATGCCGGCGGCCTCGCCCTTGGCGATGACCTCCGCCGCCATCTGCGGGCCGCCCTTGAGCGCATCGCGCAAGAACCCGGCGGCCTTTCGCATGCCCAATTCCGCCCTGCCCTCGAATTTGGCGAGAATTTCGCGAGCGGGCTCATTTAGGCGGGCGCCCCAGAGGATGCGCTGAGCGGAGATGTCGGGACGATTGGTAAGCGGTCGCGTCTCGGCAGAGAATTCGAAACCGCCATGTGCGGGACCGAGGTTGCTCTTCGCACGCATGAGGGCGCCGCGCGTCTCGGTAACCACGTTCTTGTTGACCGCGTTCAGCAGCACAACTCGCGGGCCCGCGCCGTACGCCAACGATCCCGAGACGCGGTCGAGCGGGTCTGCGTCTTCGCTACGCTTGGTCAGGTGGTGGATGCCGACAACTGCAGCGCGCGTCCTTTCCGCCAAGTCAACGATCGGCTGGAGGTCACGGCGCGTCTCGGCGTTCTTGTGGCTATCGCCTTTGGCTACGGCCACGACCGGGTCGATGATGACGAAACTGACACCGCCGAGTTCGGCGCAGAGGTCGGAGAGTCCGCTGATATCGTCGGCCGGATTGAAGCTGCGCGTCTTGCCGTCCTCCTCGACTCCACTGACGAACCCGACACGGTCGAGATCGCCGCCCGCGGCGATGAAGCGCGGAACGAGCGTGTCGTCGACGGCGTCTTCGCCGGACCAGATGACGACTTTGCCTCGTGCGGCTGGCGAGCCGTCCGGCCACTGGCCGCCGACGGTGATGGCGGCGGCAAAGTTGAGCGCCGTTGTCGTTTTCAATGAGCCAGGACGCCCAGCGAGCATGTGCAGCTTGCCCCTCGCCAGCCAGTCCGGCCAAAGCCAGTCGATTGCTTTGATTCTGACGTCCGATCCCATGATGATCTTGACCCGTTTTGACGGCCTCTCGCTGGTTCGGGCGCCCGCGCGCGGCTGCGCGTCGTTGCGCGGGCCGGCCGGAGGGAGATAGCGCTCAGTCACGAAGGGGGGATGCTCGTTCATGCGATCCCCCGAAGGGCGTCGTTGAGGTCTTTCCCACCGACTGAGCGGTTGATGAGCACTTCCCGCCCTGTCTCGTGCCAGCGGCGTGCGCAGGCCTCGACGGCGCGCGCGCTGGCCTCGTCGCGCTCGGCCAGGATCGTCAGACACTCGATACCGCCTAGGACGGGAAAGCCCGCAATCGCGCCCGCCGAGCCGAGCGCCCATGTCGGGCTAAGCCCGAGCTGGCGGGCCGCCATGCACGTCTCGACGCCCTCGCCGATGTGCAACCCAGCGAGAACGTTCTGGTCCGCGTCCAGTTTGAATGCCGCGCCGCCAACGGGACCGAGGAACCGGCGCTCGATCTTCCGTCCCCTGTCGTCGAGGAACGTTCGGCTGACAGCCTGCGGCGCGTCGGTCACGATGTTCCGGAACAACGCGATCAGCGCACCCGTTGGTGCATGCCAGCGCAGCACATTTATGGCGAGCTGGTCGTCGAGCACGAGCCCGCGCGAGCGGAGATAGGTCTCAGCCAGAGTGCCGCGCGGATCGACGGAGGCGGCCCACAGGGAGAGCGCGGCGGCGACTTTCTTCGCGGACTCATCGTTCTCCCCCCGCGGCTGCGAGGGCCGCTGGCGGGCTTCTGCGGCCCGGCGCGGGGCGGTTTCGCGGGAGAGACCCAGCCGCTCGCGAACGTAGTCGCGGCAGGCGCGCCAGTCGTCACCGGCATGAGAGAATGCGAGGAATCCGTCAGGAGCAGTAAGAGTTAGGCGGACGCTGAGGCTGCGGTCCT
The DNA here is from genome assembly GCA_963822215.1 of uncultured Alphaproteobacteria bacterium. Taxonomy (GTDB): domain Bacteria; phylum Pseudomonadota; class Alphaproteobacteria; order Rhizobiales; family Beijerinckiaceae; genus Roseiarcus. Next base: position 915,382 of record CAWGGX010000007.1, on the reverse strand, counting down.
TGCGGCTGTGCCCTCCGGGTCCGGGCGCCAGGACTTGCCCGCCCACGACTTCGCCGCCGAGGGCGCGCGCGAGGGAGTGAATGTCCATCATGCTCGCCTCCCAGAGTCGGGGCGCGCCCGGCGTTGTGCGCCTTCGCCGATCGTCAGGAGATCGAAGCTGACGAGGATTTCGACGCGCCGGTCCAAGATGGCCCCGGCGGCCATTAAGGCCGGGGTCGAGAGCGATGACGTTGCTCATGACGCTAAGCCCTCCGCGTCAAGCTCATCAGCGAGCCCGTTGAGCACCGTTGCGAGGCGACGCGCGATCACGCCTTTGCCCGAGCGCTTGCCAGCGGCGGCAGCGATTTCGGTTTGTCGATGAGCCCGACGCCGAAGCGCTCTCACGGCACCGGCAATGACCGTCGTTTCAAGATCATCAAGAGTGCTTGGCGCGAATGCGCCCGGCGTGGTATTCGGGAGTTCGAGCAGCCGGGAAGCTTGCTCAATCTGAGGGTCGCGCGCCGCATCGATCGCGGGCGCGGCTCTCGCGCTTTCTGAGGGGCGCATCGATCACGCCGCATTCCCATCTTGCCAGCCGGGCGGGACGACGCGCCGCGAAGCAAGCCAAGCATCGCCGTCGGTTTCGTCAATTCCCACCGCCCTGGCGCCGAGGCGAATGACCGGCGGCCCTTCGCCAGTCGCGAGCAACCGTTCCAGATGGCGCACTGAGCGCCCCATGCGCTGAGCGAACTGCTTCTTCGTCAGAATTGTCTTCAAGTGGCGACTCCGTGATTTAGGCGTCGCCTCTGTGCGCTGCGCGTCGGATAAATTGCACGGACGTATGGGAAAGGCCCTTTTAAAAGTCCGCTTCGCTCTTTCGGAGCGCCTTTCCGAGTAAAGTCGTCGGCGGCCTCTCGCTGCGCGCCTTCTCCTCCGCTTGCCGGCGCGCGCGCTCCTTCACGAGCCGGCGAATCTGCTTCGCAATGGACTGGACATCCTCCTCGCCCGTCACCATCTCGACCGCCGCAACGCGCGCTGCGTGTCGTTCGGGAACCCCGCGTGCTATCGCCCGATCATGGGCGGCGAGGAGCAATTCGTTCTCTTTCGCGTCCGGCCGCTTCCCCTTCAGTGGCGCCCGGAGCGCACGTTGGAACATACGACGGGCTTCCGTTCGCCCAATTTGCCGGATCACCGCTTCGGTCGCGTCACGAACAAGCGCGCCCGTCTTCTCCAGCCGGGCTTTGCGAGCATCCTCAAATTCGAGAAGCGTGAACCAGAGCGGCAACCCGAACCGATCGGTTTCCTTCGGATCGATGGGGGGCGGCGGAAGGTCGATCGCCAGCCCCTTGCCGAGAAACAGTGACATCGCGCGCACCTCGTCTATCCCTACGCGGGGGCTCAGATGTACTGGCGCGTCGCGTCGCCGCAAGTCGCAGCCGAGGCTCGATAGACCCGGGAGTCCATGAGGGGCAGAAAAAAAATTGGGGCCGCCCCCCCTGTGCCCGATTTCGCTACAGCCAGCATGGGACCCGCGACCCCGACCACCCAACTCGATCGGGCTATGGTCGACGCGGGCCAAAGAATTCTTTTTGCTCGCCCGGCAGCCGTCCCACGCACATCGAGGTACACTTTCCATGTGCGCGCCGCGGTCGAGGCGGCCGGCTCAAGGCCCCTCGCCTAGCGCCGCGGCGCGGCAGGAGACAGAGAGGCAGGCCCCGGCCGCCCTATCCGCTGCTGAGAAGCGCGATGGCCGCCAGCGGCCTTCTCAGGCGCTCCTGCGCAGCGGCGTGACGTTGTCGGCGGCCTTCGCTTCTCAACGATCGCCGCCACGTGTGCACCCCATGCGTTGAGCGCCGCGCGCTTCTCGTCGGACCACGTGTGCCTCTGATAGACCCCGACGATCCCGCCGCGGCTACCCGATACGTGATTCAGAACCGCCTCGGTCACTTCGAGCCGGACGCCGAGTTGTTGAAGGCCGGTCGCCAGCGTGCGGCGAAGGTCGTGAAGTCGCCAGTCCGTGACGCCGCTGTCCTCGTCCAGAGTCGCTTTGGACTTGCTGAAGCCATTGAACGCGCCTGCCCGGCCCGGAAAGACAAGCTCGGACTTGTCGTCGGCCTTCTTGCCGTCCTTCGCCACGCGGGGCGCCGCCTCGATGATCGCCTGCGCTTGCGCGGAGAGCGGAACGATGTGCGCGACGCCATTTTTGGCTCGACTCCGCGGGGATGGTCCACGTCGTTAGGTCCGGCGCGACCTCGTCCCACGTCATGCCCGAGACTTCCTCGCGTCGCGCCCCGGTCAACGTCAGCAGCCTGACAATCGCGTTGTAGGAGCCAGGCCCCTTGGTCGCGTTCCACACTGCGGTCAGTTCGTCGTCCGACAGCACGCGCTCACGCGACGCTACCGAGTCCAGCTTGATCCCTGAAAACGGGTTCTCCGAGAGCAGATCCTTCCCGATCGCCCATCCGTAGCAGGCGCGCCCATATGCGCCCGTGAGCCGCGCGGTCGCCTTCTTGCCATCGTCAGCGATAGCGTTGAGTATCGCCTTGGCAGCCTTCGGCGTGAGCGTTGCCGCCGGTGCCTTAACATGCTTCTTGAACGCGAACCGGAGCGCTCGGGTCGCTTCCGCGGCGTAGCCTGGACGCTTGTCGGCAAGGTGGCGCTCTTCCCACTTGTCGATCAGAACGTCGAGCGTCAGGGCCTCTTCCGCGGCCTTCTCCTTGGCTTCGCGGACCGCCTGCTTGCGCTCTCCGGCGGGGTTCCGTCCCTTGGCGACGTCGCCGAGCAGCGCCCGCGCAGCCTCCCGGGCGCTCTTGAGCGAAATCGCCGAGCAAGCTCCCACGGGCACACGCTGCTTTCGGCCGGCGAGGCGATATTGGACGAGGTAGGACTTCCCGGCCATCGAGCCCTTCTTGGCGCCCTTGGTCATCCGCACCCCAAGCCCGCGCTGCTCGTCATCGAAAACGAGCGCGTCTTTCTTCCCGACAGGGCATTCGAGGTTTTCGATCTCCCCTTGCGTGAACTTCATCTGTGCGTCTCCCGCTGTGGGTCCGCGGACCCGGAGCGGACCCAGCGAGCGGACCCATTATGACGGTTTCTGTCGTCTCACGTCAGGGAGTAACACGGAATACCGCTATATCTCAAGCCATTCTGTCGGGTCCGCTCGGATAATGTCGCGTCGCGTCGTGTTGATCGCGCTTACTACGAATCTGGGGGTCGGGAGTTCGAATCTCTCCGGGCGCGCCACAACAAAAATCAAAGACTTAGCGAGAAATGTGACAGCCGAAAAATCGGGGTAGCTTCGGTCGGGGTATGCATTAGGGTAACGAATGCCTCAACAGCCTCAACCCTGGATTCGGGGGCCTGAAGCAGCCGGAAAAATCGAGTTCGTCGACTCGACTGGCGTTAAGCTGACGGGGAAGCCCAAGAGGTAAGCGCTATGGTCCGCATGACCACGTGTCTGAAGTGCGGTCGCATGATCTCAGAGGAGGCCGCTTGCCCACAATGTGGCACCGTTCTCAGCCGCCTTTCGGTCCTGCTGGTCGGGCTTGCCATCATGCTCGCAATCTCTGTCCTCTACGGTCTTGCGCAACGCTATTTTTGAAGTCCACCCTTGGTCGCGGAATGAACCTCGCGCCCGTCGACGTCGAGCACCCGAGTTTGCGAAATTGGCGGGAGGCCGTGTACCCGGCGTTCAAATGCGCGAGCCGCGCATTTCGTCTATGGGGGGACCGCTACGGAGCCATCTAGACTACGAAGCATATCCCGCGCAGGCGCGCTCGACACGCGGATCGCGCCGTCGAACGGCTTGTCGAAGTCGATGATGAGGTAGATAGCGGAGGCGTAGGTTAGCGCGCCGAATACAACCGCAGTCTGGGCGGCAAACTTGCGCGGTGCGAGGAACCCTAACCCGCCGAAAACAATGGAGAGCCACGCAATCGCGCCGGCCAGCAGCGGCCACGAGATTTGGTCGTGGTCGGCGTCGATGACCAATCGCCTCTGGTTTAATGTCTCGGACATTTTTGACTTGAGCAAGGCGGCAAGCTGACGGCGGGTGGGGTCGGTCGGTTCAAGCTTCCCAATCGCGGAGTCGACTTCGGCCAGCGCTTTGGCCGGCGGCGTGCGCGCGATGCCTGCGTTGTCTTGAAATGTTGGATCGACGTCCGGCGGACGCGCCTCGTCGGGCCAGGTGGCGACGATTTCCGTCGCGAGATAGGCGCGCAGCTTCGCCCGGATCGGGAGGGCGTCCCCGCCATAGTCGCGCAGCAGCATGTCGAGCTGAGCGGTGTCCGCAGTCAGGCCCCGGAGCTGGCCGTCGAGTGTTTCGAAGGATCCCTTCACATCGAAAATGACCGAACTGAAGAGGAGAGCCGTGAGAATCAGGAGAACCGAAACGACCATAAGAGCGCGGCCAGGCCCCGGTCTCCCTGCGGCACGACGTGCAGATTGTTGCCTAGCGCGGCTGCGGCAAAAAGAGCAATCAAAACCGCAGAGACGGTTGCGACGTCAGACATGGATAACATGGATCAATTTCGCCCGAAAGCAAAGAGTTGGCAAGTGTCAACATGGATCATGTCTGGCCTGACGGCTTGTCTCCGTACACAATTCGCCGCAGCTCGGCGAGCTGATCGAAATCGTCTGAAACGCACTGCGTCGACCGGCGGCTTGCCTTGCGGCGGGGTTGCGAGAAGTCGGCTTCTCTCCACATGCGCGTCGCGGCGTCGACGCCGACCCGCTTGCCCGTCATCTTCGCCACCACTAGCGCGACGCGCGTCGCGCTAGTGCTCTGGCGCCCGGCCGGCGTGCGTCGTCCCGTCGAGCAGGACCATGCCACGCTCGCGCCTGCGGGCCTCGGCATAGGCTTTGTCGCCATGGTCGGCGGATAAGAGCCTCGGCGTCGGCTTGCGCTAGCCGGCGGGCTTCCTGGCGACGTCGGAGCCATCGCAGCATCATGGGTAGTCATTTCCACGAAAGCCGGCGCGCGAGCGTGCGAGCAGCGGATCAAAGAGGAAAAGGACTCGTCGGTGTTTCAGTTCGAAAACCGGAGCGTGGGTTTTCTCGCTCGCGCCAAAATCGCATAGATTCTGGCGATTTCCGCACTCGAAATCGAATCGTCGGAGTTGGCTCCGATCCCGATGGCTGTCACCTCATGGCCGCAATCAATAAATTGACACGCGCCCTCGATTGCCGACTCCGGCGTCGGAAAGCGAGCCAGGATGTCAGCCCCTTTGACGCTGTATTGAACGCGCCATGTCATTTCCATGACGCACGTTCGGCCCCAACTGAGGGCAATGCAAGTGCGTAGTTATACTCACGCCTCCGCCGAGCCTTCGCTCGCTCACCCCTCAAATCCGTGCGCCAGTGGCGCCCCGCCCACGGCAGGCGGTCGCTTCATGATGACGAAGCCGGCGCGCTCCAAACGGTCGACAGGTCGTTTGGCGACGATCTCGGCCATGATCTCGTCGGCGTTGTGGACGCGCTTGCGGCCCTGGTAGCGCAAGGCGAACGCGAGCGCGTCCGCGAGGTCGGAACGGTCGGCGGGAGTGGGCTTGTCGGCGTCGGTCATGGCGGAAGAATAGAACAGACAAAGAACAAAAGCGAGAGCCGTGAATCGTGATTGACCGTCAACATTAACTTTGCTTAATGTCCCGTTTAGACGGCGGCAACCTGCTCGGGTCGCATGGGGATGCGCTCCGGGGGTGGGGAGTTTGGCAGGCGCCGCCGTCTACCCAAACGAATGGCGGCAGGTCCTCTTTGGGGACGAGGAGGACCTGCCGCCGTATGTCGTCCTGGTCACGCTGGGGAAATGCGCGACCGCCGACTGAACGGAAGGGCGCGCTTTGCGCTGGGCCGGGGACAAGCCCAAGATTTCCCTTCCGTCTCAAGAACGGGATACCCGCCAAGCGCGCGATCGCCAACACCCGGATATGGGGAGATCATAAGAGGAACATCTGGTCAACATCGAGGCACCGTCGAACGTGCAACCTCTGGACACACATGTCTGAGGCGGAAGTCCGTGCGCGCCTTCAAGGCGAGCGCCCGGGGCAGGTCTGACGGGTCGGCGTCGGGCTTTGAGCTTACGCCTTCCGCCGCGCAAGGGCCTCCGCGAGCTCAATGAGCGTCCGGCGCGCTTCGGCATCATCAATCGCCAGAAGTGCCTTTATGAGGCGAACCCCTTCCTGGGGATCCGGGCGGTCGGAAGTCGACTGGCGCCCGAGCTTCCTTGGATGGCAGGAATTATTCTTGTCAGCCTTAGTCCCTGGCACGCTACCCGCCATTTTTCTTGCTTTCGCTGTCCTCCCCCGCAGCAAGGCAATATTCACACAGTTAACAGCGAGTCTCAATGGGGCTTCCAAACGAAAAGGCCACCGGGTCGCCCGACGGCCGTCATGTATTCATGGCGAAGAGGGTTAAGCCGCTGCGTCCCTCGCGGCGACGGCGCCCTCCCCTAGCTGAAGACACACGCTGTCCAGGGAATCGTGCGCCTCATTGAGTTCGTTATACGCGGCCCCAATGACCGCCTTCACCGGGCCTTGGAATTCGACAGTCAATTCGCCCGCGGCCATGGATGCGGCTTCGAGCAGATGGAAGACCCGGTCGAGTTGATCGCGCACGTCGAGTAGTTTCTTGGCCGTGTTGTGGGGCGCGCCGATGTCGGAATAGCCGACGTTGCCTGTCGTGGGCGTGGCCGCGGCGGCGGGTTCGTCTGCGCCCGATCGCCGCCTTTGGGCGTGGCTCTCAGACATTGGCGATCTCCTCTTCGGTCATTCCGGCAAATTCCGCGAGCAAAGCGCGCTCTCGAATTGGTTAGTTTCTGATTGATCATCCGCGCCGCGACAAGGAGGCGGCGGGGATCGCTCTTTCCGACGATCTTCGCAAGCGTGTGGTTGAGGCGGTGGTCTTGGGCGGGTTGTCGCGCAATCAGGCGGCCGCGCATTTCAAAGTGAGCGTAGCGAGCGCGGTGCGCTGGGTGAAGCGGTTCACGACCACGGGCGAGATTTCGCCGGCGCCGTCTGGCGGCGACCGCCGCTCCGGCCGGATCGAGTCGCACCGGGATTATAAAGCTAAAGTTTGTCGGCGTATGCAAATAGGGCAACACGCCACCAACCGGCCGTTCAGAGAAATTGGAGAGAGCAAGCGGAAGCGGATTGCGACGGAGGGGCCTCTCGCGGACCATCCCATTTTGTTGGTCTTGCGGTGAAGCGCCGTTGCTTTCGCGGTGGAATGCTCGCGTCTGCGACTGTCGACCACGTTCCTGCGCGAATAGTCTTTTCAAACAAGCACCGTCCAAAGGAACCGGAATCCTCACACTGCGAGCGGTGTAGGGCTGAATCGAAGCAAGCGACGAGTTGCTCGACTACTCGATCTTCTGCACAGCCTCGATCTGCTTCCTCGCAGGTCTGAATGCTGAGGCGACGACCGCAGCTGTCAATTGGCCGAGCCGTTGGTTGCCGCTGAGCGTGTCAAGAACGCCCTGCCGGATTTGCTTCTGCTGCAATTCGATGAACTCTGGGGGGCTCTTCACCGCGGCGAGCGCCCGAATGGCGGCGGTCACTGTCTTTGTGTTCTTGGACGCCAAATCCTGATACGCCTTGGCCAATTCCTGAAGGGCGTCTCTCGAAACGTTGCCGCTCTCGTTTAGCGCGTCGGCGCTGGTATTGACAATCTGCTCAACGGTCCTGTTGGCCGTGACTGGAAATCCTTCAGACCTGTGAGGTGGCGCCGCCTTGCGTTCAAGCCGCCGACGCCATGCTGGTAAAGCCGGGGGCTGTTCATGGGGCGACCGCAAGCTGTCGATCGCGCACCATGTCCGAAAATCCCGCCGCTACAGGGGGGGCGCGGCGTCGTTTCAGAACCAACGTCCCCGGCCATAGAACCCGAACCCGCCGCATAAGAATATCACGACGAGAATGATCAATAACGTATTCGTGTCCATTGCTGTGCCCTTCCTAAGTTACTCCGCGACGTGCGCCAGAGTGTATGCGCCTGCCGCTTTCGGATGTCGTATATTCGGCAAATCGACGCTGTCATAGGCTCGGAAACTACCTATATCGCGCCAGTCAATATGAAGCGCTTGCGATCGCAGGCCGGATTGGTCGCCAGAAAGAATGACCAAAATATCGATTATTGGCGCCCAGAGGGTCCACTGCATTGGGCCGGCCCTGAGTAGATTCCGACGCTTACCGTTCGGACCGGGTCGCGACTAACTGCCCAGGAGCGACGGCGCGTTGCCGCCTAGCAGGAGGTTTCTATGTCACGAATGAGTCTTGTTTTCACAGCCGCGCTACTGCTCTGCGCGTCATCCCAGATCGCCCTTGCCGACCAAAACGGCCTGGTCACTGGCGCGGTCGGGGGCGCGGTTGCCGGGGCTGTTGTCGGCGGCCCGGTCGGGGCGGTTGTCGGCGGCGTCGGCGGTGCGGCAATCGGGAATTCCGTCACCAATCACAGAAGCTATCATCGCGGCTACGCCTATCATCACTACCACCATCACTACGTTCAATACTGATCGATCGGCGGCGCACGGCGCGAGGGCGTCATCGGGGCCCGGGGTTCACCGGCCTGGGGGCGTCTGCATCCACCGGCGCTCGCTGAATACGGCGCGCGCCGATCTCCGATGCGCGCGCCGCCGCGACCGGCGCGGTCCGCTTCGAGTCTCGGCGACGGGATCCGAGCGGAACGCGCTGCGCTTTTTGCAGAGGACGGCCAGTGCCTGAAACGGACGCCGCTTCGTCGATCCCGCCGATCCATATCGAAGAAACGATCCAGTCGATCGCCGGGCTCGACGCCGACCATCATGCGAACGCCACCCATCATCAACGCGTCGTCGACCGCATCACATCGCGCTTGGACAGCGCCAACTTCATCGCGGCGCTGACGGTCTTCGTTGTCGGCTGGATGGGTCTGAACGGCTTGGCCGCGGCTCTTGGTTATCGCGCGCTCGACCCGCCTCCCTTCGCATGGCTGGCGGGCGCGGCGTCGCTGGCGTCCCTCTATTTGGTCATCCTGATCCTCACGACGCAAAAAGGAGACGATCGCCTGACTCAGCGCCGGGAACTGCTCAATCTGGAGTTGACGATCCTGAGTGAGCAAAAGATCGCCAAGGTGGTCGCGTTGATCGAGGAGCTTCGGCAAGACAGCCCGCACCTCCACGATCGGGTCGACGACCTGGCCGAAGCGATGTCCCAACCGGCGGATCCTCGGTCGGTGATTGACGCTATCAAGGAAACGCGATCCGAATCCGCCCACGTCTCCCGTAAAACGGACAGCCTCTAGGCGAATCGACGCTATGGCGGGGCCGCAAGCAGGAAGGTTCCGTCCTGGCGATGGTCCTGCCGATGATGGCACATAAAATGGCGCAACCGACGCCAACGAGAGGGGTCGCCGCTCGGCGCCCTCCGCCGCTCGCACTTTCGGCGGGCGCCACGCCGTTGGGCATCGCCCTGAGGTTTGGGCGTCCGCCGTCGATCGGGCTCGGGACAGCGGAGCTGACGACAGGCGCTGCTCCCGACGCTGACGCTTCGGCGGGCCACCCGTCCCTGGGCGCGGATTCAATCTTTTCAGGGCCTTGCGGCAGGTTTTGCGGGCGATCGTTCGGCGCCGCATGGAGGGCGTCGAAGATCTGCCGGGGCTTGGGGCGGGCGAATGCGCAGCCCTGCTCTCGCGCGGCGTCTGCGCCGCCCGACATCTCCGGGTCCGTCGCGACGCCGGGCGCGGATTCAATCTTTTCAAGGTCTTGCGGCAAGTTTTCCGGGTGCATGTAACGGCCGGGAGAGCCGGCTCGCGCATCACCCTCATGCCTCAAGGAGCGATGGGAGGCATCGCGTCTCCAAAGATGTTCCAGGGAGCGCTGATCTCGGCGCGCGCTGGAGCGCCCTTCGAGACGCGTCGTCCACGACCCCGCTCCTCGAGCGAGGTGGGCGGGTGGCCGCTGCGGGCGATTCCATTTCCTTCACTTTCCTGCCAAAGGCTTCGATTTCCTTCCAAAAAGGCTTCCAAAAATTTCAATCCGTTTCCAAAATCTGCAAAAAATTTCCGCGAATCTGGACTTATCAATGGGTTACGGGCGAAAGGGGCCCAAAAGTTTTCCGGGCCCGCCGGAAGCCGCGCCGAGGCAGGCGTCAGGCCCCGCGCGGCGGCGCCGGCGGGAGAATCTTGGGCGGCGTCGGGAGCACGGGCTGCGGACACTCAAGAACTCCTTCAATCTTCCGTTGATCCTTATAGGACTAGCACATATAGGGAACATAGTCAAACAAATGTCTAAAAGTCAGAATTAGTCTGGCGGCTCTTATGGCATTATCTGTTGATCGCCGGCCGACTCGGACCATTCAAGGAGGCCGACCCATCCGGCATGGCCGGGCTTGTCCCGGCCATCAACGTAGCGCCGGCGTCTTTTGGGACACGGTTCGAGATAATCCACTTCTATCCGCGGCTATCGAGAAGAGGCGGTGTTCGCGTGGATGGCCGGGACAAGCCCGGCCATGACGCGGTGTTTCCGCATCTGTCGGCTTGGCCACTTGGATGGCGCCGAGAAACCAAGGCGAAAGGCTGCATCGTTTCCCGCCTCACGACGTCACTCGTCCGCGATCGACGGAACGTCAGTCGACCCTGAGCATCCTTCGAGGTCGATCTCACGAACGGGCGGTTTCCGCGGGATTGCGGTCGATGGCGGAACGCGACGGAAGCGCCAACCGCGGCCATTCGCCAGCGGCGTGGATAAGCGCTAGGAATTGCGGAGGTTTGCTGGCTCGTCGCTATTTCAAGTGGGTGAATTGGCCAGGACGTCTCCGGCGATGGGGTAGACGATGGCTTTGAGATTTCGCTTGGTCCGGTAGCCTTTGGCCTTGCGCTTGGCGGCCTGGACGTTGCCGTTGATGGCTTCGAGGACGCCGTTGGAAAGGCCGGTGGCGATTGATCTGAGAATGCCCTCGGCCTTGGCCATGATCGTCTTGGCCAATCGTTTCATCGGGCCGAGATCGCAGACCTGAACCCAGGTGTTCCAGCGATCGAGGAAGCGTCGGGCGGTCTTGGCGTCCATCGTGAACAGCTGTTGCAGGTTCATGCGGATTTGCATCGCCTGGATCGTGTCCAGGTTCAGCGCTTCCAATCGAGACAGCGCCTCCTTTTCCTCCAGCGTCAGATGATCGACGTTCTTCAGGAAGATGTAGCGCCGGCCCTTGATCTGGAAATTATTCTTCGCCTCCTGACGCCGCACTTCGTCGACGGCCTCGTTGGCGAGTTTGATGACGTGGAACTTGTCGAACGTGATCTCGGCGTTGTCGAAATTCGCCTTGATCCCCGCTTCGAACGCCGCCCCCATGTCGATGCTGGCGTCGGTGACCGCCTCGCGCTTGCCGCCATGCGCCTCCAGGAAATCGGCGAATTCCTTCACCGTCGCGGCGTCCTTGCCGTCGGCCACGTAGACGACTTTGCGCTGCGCCATGTCGACGAACAGGCTGATGTAATCGTGGCCGCGCCGCGCCGAGGTTTCGTCGGCGGCGATGCGCCGCACCTCAGACAAATCCAGCGCCTCCACCGCCTGCCACACGGAATGGTCGACGATCCGCCACAAGCGCGTGTCGTGCTCGCCGAGCCGCTTGGCCGCATTCGCGATCGGCATCGCCTTGGCCAGCGCCAGCACGTAGGCCTCGAACAACAACGTGAACCCGGAACCCGCTCGAGCCCATGGCGTGGCGGCCTTGCGCACTCCGCATTTCGGACAGCGCACGCGCGGCACACGAGCGTGCAACAGCGTGCGATGCTGGAAGAAGTCCAGATGCCGCCACGTCTCGTCCTTCGTGTCGTGAACCGCGCAACCCTCGCCGCCGCACTCCGCGCAGGCGAACCGGCTCCCGCGCCCAAAATCCACGTACAAATCGAGCTGGCCATCCGAGATCGCAAACTCGGCTCGCGTCACCATCCAAGGCGACTTCAACCCAAGGGCCAACTGGAAAAGATCGGTGTCTCGCATCGCCCCACGATAAACTCGATCCCAACCAATCGCTCCCCAAGCCAACCCAAAACCAGCCTTACCCACTCAATTGAGCGAGCAGCCGGTTTGCTCCCGATAGTTGCTTTCAGTCTGGGGCGGCGCCGAGCACCAGGCCCGGGGGCAGCGACTCGCCATAGAGGGTGGCGCGGTCCGCGCCTCCGACGGGCGTGAAACCCTTGATCGTTGCGATGCGGTTCATCGCGATGCCGCCGCGCTCCAGCTTACGGGCGATCTGGTCGCGCAGCGACCTGGGAACATCCAGGTTTCGGTCGTCCACGACGCGCGCCGCCTTGAGGAAGAGACTGCAACACTCGTTCAGCTCAGGCTCGGCCCAATCGAAATCCTTAAACGCCGCGTAGGCGCTGACGACGAACTCCGCCGCGACGACGGTTTCCGGTCCCGCGTAGAGCGGTGTTCGGTTCAGCAGGAGGCCGAGCGCGGCAAGGTACGGCGCACAATGTTGCTTGGCCTCCGCCCGCTGCAGCGCCTGGGCGATGAAGGTCTCGATCAGCTCCGCCTTTGTCTCCCGGGGCAGGCGTTCGAGCGAGCCGGCGAGGCGGACGAGTTCCGGCGGCGCTTTGCCGGCGCGGATGCCGATGAGCTCGCCGGCCAGGAGCCCCTCCTGTCGCTCCGCTGTGAGACCGCCGGCCACCCGACGCCAGAGGATATATTCCTGAACCTTGCTGCGCTTGCCGGGAAAACAGAGCCCCGCCTCGCGCAGCCGCCACAGCTCGTCCATGCGAAGGTCGTCATGGGCGAAGCCGAAGCCGGGGCGCAGCAGAAACCCGGCCAAGGTGAGCCAGGCCTCCTCGTGCTCCACCGAAAGCTTCCGGCCCACGGTCTGCTCGTTCAGGGCCGGCCAAAGGCCGCGCAGGAGCGCCGCGTTCCCCTCATGCCGGGGCAGGCCGATCAAGCGTTCCAGGGTCTTCAACACGGCGTTGGCGGTCAGCCCCGATTTCGGCGGGGGACGGGTGAATACTGTCGCAATGTGGTCGCGCGCGGCCTGCAGGGCCTCGGTCGCAGCATTGGGCGGGACGGGCGCTTGAGCCGCGCCGCCACGCGCCGCTCTGCCGCCGCGCTCATGCGGACGCAGGTTGAACTCGAGCGGCCACGACTGCGGCGATTGCGGGTCCGACCCGACGCAGGAGATCTGCAGCAGCCCCAGCGCATTCATCTTCGCCGCCAGACGGACCGGCAGGGTCCGGTCCAGCCCGCCGCCGGCCCCCGGCGCGGTCCGGATGATCGTCTCCAGCGGCGGCAGCGCGTGGAAGGCGTCCGCGTCCCACGACAGAACGTCTCCCGCCCGGCAGCGGTCATGACGGGTCGAGGAAAAAGCCTGAAAGCTCACCAACTGGTCGGTTCTGAGCTCGAGACCCGGCAAGCTGATTTCGAACGCCTGCTCGGCCGCCGCGTTGCTGGGAAGCACGCAGATCAGCGCCGGCGGGAGCGCTTCGGCCGCCGCCGCCAGCGCCGTCTGGACCGCGAGGAACACAGCCCGGGCCGCGCCCGCCGCGATGCGGCCGGCTTGCCCGTGCAGCAGCTTGCCGAAGCGCGCGGCGCCGCGCGCGACCGCAAGATCGGGCTCGGTGTTTTCCAGCTCGATCGGGCGGGCGCCGTCCTGCCAGGCTGCAATCTGGTCGAGCAACCGCTCGCGCAAGACTGCCGCGTGCAGCGAGCCGCCGTTGAACAGGACGGCGTCCACGCGCGGGCGGTCCCGGAGGAAATCGGCCAGGTGACGGGTGATCGCGCTGTCGGCCGCATAGGGAAGGCCCCAGTCGCGCAACCCCGACTGGGTGCGATAGGGCCGCGCGCCCGCATTGCAGACCGGGAAAAAGCCGTCCAGAACCAGCCGCTCGACGTCCTCGCGCGCCAGCGTCGCCGTCTGCGCCCCGGCCACCAGGCTCGAGCCTTGGCCCGGCAACGCGACAACGTAATGATCCGGCTCCGAGCCGAGGCCCGAGAGCGCGCGCTCTTTCAGATCGCGACACGACGCGACGAGATGATCCCATTGCGGTCCGGACATCCGCCCGCGTTCCCCCGCGAGCCGGGGCTCCATCAGGACCGCGAGGGCCAGATCGATATTGTCGCCGCCGAGCAGGATATGGTCGCTGACCGCAACCCGCTTGATGTCGGGAATCGCGCCCGCCGCGCCGGGTCTCAGCTCGAACAAACTGAAATCCGAGGTGCCGCCGCCGATGTCGACGATCAGGACGCGCCGCGGCTCGCCAGTGTACCGGTCCACCCCTTCCCACAAGGGCTCCGCGGCGCCGTGGCGTTCAAGCCAGGAGTAGAAGGCCGCCTGCGGCTCTTCCAAGAGCCGCACGCCCGCGGGAAAACCGGCCTCCTCCGCCGCGTTCAGCGTCAGGCGCTGCGCGGCGGCGTCGAACGAGGCGGGCGCCGTAATGGTGATCTCCTGCCCATCGAACGGGAAGCCCGACCCGGCGAAACGGGCATCCCAGGCGTCCCGCAGGGCGCTCAGGATCAACGCGGCGGCACGGACGGGCGAGATCTTTTGCGCCGGCTGAAGATCCTCCGATCCCCAGGGCAGGATTGGCGCCGACCGGTCCGCCGAATGGTGAATGAGCCACGACTTGGCCGACCGCACGACCCGACCGGGCGTTTCCCCCGCCCTGCGGCGGGCGAGCCGGCCGGCGATCCAGCCCTCGGTTCCCGGAACCTTGCCAGGCATTTCCTCGCCGCGCCCGTCCTCCGGCAAATAGAGGAACGAGGGCAGCGTCGTCGCCTCGATGAGCGCGCCCGTGCTTTCCCATTGCGGGATGGCGAGCGCCTCGGGCTCGGCATCGCCGGTTAGCGGAACGTAGGCGAGCGCCGAGTTCGTCGTGCCGAGATCGACGCCGATGGAAAACCGGGCCGCCGTCACGGAGAGGCCGCGCGACGTGAGCCCGGACCGGCGCTACTGCGTGCGGACCTGAAACTCAATCTTCCACCTCCGGTCCGAGTTGGCGTGCTTCATCCAGAGTTCCAGCGTCCCGAGTTCCGTAACGACGGCGTCGACCTGAACGGGGACGACCTGTCCTGCGGGAACGTCGGGCAAAGCCGGAAGCTCGACTTCCAGCAGGCTGGTCTCTTCCAGCTCGCGCTCGGCGTCGGGCAGGATCTGGCCCGGCGTGTCGCCGCTGCGCACAGCGGATGAGAAGAACCGGAACTCCGTGGCCTCGCCGGTCACCAGGCCGAACGTGCGACCCTCGATCAATTGCTCGGTTCCCTCCTGCATGCCCTGCGGCACGACGCAGAGCGCCTTGACCGGCGGCCGGAACCCGGGAATGGCCGGCATCGACGTTTCCAACCCGACATAGTACGAGCGCGCGGCGCCGGCCTTGATGCGCAGGCCCTTGCCAGTGGCGCGGCGCGCCCCGTAGATCGCGGCGCCCTCAGCGACCGCGAGGTCCAGCTCGGCCCCTTCGAGCTCCCGGACCGCCTCTCCGCCATTCCACGACGCCAGCAGGTCCATGACCCGGGCGCGGATCGGCTCGGCCTTGAACACGCCGCCATTGAACAACACGGCGGTCGGCATCAGCGCCGGCCCGCCGGCCCGGGATCCGACCACCGCGCCGAGTTTGTCGCTCGCCCGCACATTCTCAAGGCTGCGGGCGAGGAAGCGGGCCAGGTGCTTGCTGATCACCGGATCGGACGCGTAGGGCAGGCCGAATTCCTGCAGTCCGGTGCGCCGCGCCTCGCGCGGCAGGTCGTCGAGAGCGGTGCGGGCGAAGAATCCTTCGAGGATGACCTGCGACAGCGCCGCGCGATCGAGCGCCGTGGAAATCGTCTTGGCGAACAGGCTCGAGCCGCGCGAGGGAACTGCGATCGGCGCTTCCGCGAGGCCCGCGTCCTCGAACAACGCGATCTTGGCGCGGGCTGCGGCATGGACCAGCGCCAGGAACTGCCAGGCGTCGAGCGACTTGCCTTCGGCCTCCAGCTTGGCCTGCAACGTATAGGCCAGCGCCAGATCCATGTTGTCGCCGCCGAGCAGGATGTGTTCGCCGACGCTGATGCGCTCGAGCTCCAGGGCGCCATCGACATCGGTCACCGCGATGAGGGTGAAGTCGGCGGTGCCGCCGCCGACGTCGCACACCAGGATGACGTCGCCCGGCGTCACCGCATCGCGCCATCGCCCGCCGGCGTGTGCGGCCCAGGCGTAGAAGGCCGCCTGCGGTTCCTCCAGCAATGTGACGCTGCCCAGTCCGGCGGCCTCGGCCGCCTCGGCCGTCAGGCTTCGCGCGACCTCGTCGAACGAAGCGGGCACGGTCACCACGATCTGGCCGTCGCCGACCTGCCACTGCCGACTCTGGGCCTCGGCGGCATGGAGGAAGGCGCCGCTGAGATGCTCCAGGTAGAGGCGGGAGCAGTCGAACGGCGAGAGCTTCTCTTCCGCGCTCTCGGAACGCCAGGGAAGCGTGCGCTGCTTCGGATCGATGTGCGGGTTGGACAGCCAGGACTTGGCCGAGGTCACTAGGCGATCGGGCGCGAGGGCGCCATGGTCGCGGGCGAATTGCCCGATGATCCGCGGCGCCCCGCCGTCGTCCCAGGGCAGCTGGAACGAGCCCGACCGGAATTCCTCCGGATGTGGCAGGTACAGCGCGGACGGCAGGGTCGGCTTCTCGCCCAGCTGGTTGGCCGCCAGGATCTGGGGGATCGGCACGATCTCCGTCCGATCGGCGTCGAGATCGCTCAGCGCCATCGCGCAATTGCTGGTGCCGAGGTCGATGCCGAGACTGAAGCGAGCTGTCATGAAGCTGGCGTCCTGATGATCTCAAAGTCCGGATGATTGGGCCGGTTGGGCCGCCGCGCCGGTGGCCTTATTTCACTTCCACCTCTGCGGGCGCTATGGCCGGCAGCCGGTCGGCCGCGACGCGCAGCAACTGCGGCAGCTTCACGATATCCGTCTTCCAGCCCCGGTGGACAAGCACGCCGGTGAACGGCGCGGATCCGGCGATTTTGCCGACCAGCCGGTACTTGTCGGCCGAATACCCGGCAGGAACCTGCACCGTCGACCCCTCCGGCTCCGGACGCACCGGGTTGATCGAGAAATGGTCCTTAAGGACGCCCTTGCATCCGGCGTGGACGACCCGGGCGGCCGCCCCGACCTGGGCGTCGCTGTAGGCGTTGATATCGTCCATCAGAAAATCGACCAGCCGACCCTTTTCCTGGAGCATCGACAGGAAGTGGACGATTTCGGCGTCCGCACGGTTCGCTTCAGGCCGTTCCGTCGCCGGGCGGAGCGGTTCGTCCACCGGAGTTGGCGAAGGGGCCCTCCGGCGCGGCTCCAGAAACACCCCGATCAAGACCAGAATCGCCAGCGCGAGCGCCACGGGCGCGAGGTCCTGCCGGAAAGGCTCGACGCCAGGAACCGCCGAGACGGGAACGACAGCCGCCACGCTAACCGCCACGAGGAGCAGTGCGGCGAGAATCAAGACCACTCTCATTGCGGATGCCCCCTCCGGTGGCGAATGGGCTGAATGCCAGACCAGGTGACTATAATGCAAGTTTGGCCGAAACCGGCCGGCCAGACTGTTGATTTGCGCGGCGTGTCAACGCCGATCGGCCTCGTGCGGCTGAGGCGATTGATCGTCACAGGATCAAAATGGATTGGGGCGGCGGGCAAGACGGGTTCGGAGCAATCGGACGTGTGGCGTGTTCTCCTTCTGATAAGAACAACGATAGACCAT
Source organism: uncultured Alphaproteobacteria bacterium (assembly GCA_963822215.1). Classification (GTDB taxonomy): domain Bacteria; phylum Pseudomonadota; class Alphaproteobacteria; order Rhizobiales; family Beijerinckiaceae; genus Roseiarcus. The sequence continues at coordinate 897,730 of CAWGGX010000007.1, read as the reverse complement.
GGCCGTCAGACTCCGCTTCGTCGCTGAAAGTGCGACTCGCGCGCCCGGGACGGCGACGGACAGCTTCGAGGAAGCATGGGCCATGCGAGCGCAACGCAGGATCCGATTCCTCGACGCTCGCCCGGTGCGTAGATTCCGATCCTGTGGCGCTGCGGCGTAACGGGATAAGTCACTGAGCAGCAATAGTCAGCGCGTGGCGATGTCGCCATGACGAACGACATATTGGCTTGAATGCAATTGGAGAATTTCATGCATCAGAAAACGCTCTTTTTCGCCGTAGCCATGGCCCTCGTCGCGGCGCCTCAGTTTGCGTTCGCCGACGGCGATGGAACAGCCACCGGAGTTGTCGGCGGCGCAGTCGCGGGCGCCGTCGTCGGCGGCCCCGTGGGCGCCGTCGTCGGCGGCGTGGCGGGCGGCGTCATCGGGAATGCGGCTTCGGGACCAGATCGGCGGCTTCCGCCATGCGGCACGCGCACGACGCAAACGGCAAATAGCGACGGTTCCGGGAGCACGACGCAGACCACCAACTGTCCGAACTGACGCGCTAAGCCCGCCGCGCCCGCGACGAACGATTTTGGCGGTACGCGACTATAGCTTGAGCAGCCGGAATGTCGTTATCATTTCGGCTGCTTATCCTTATTTCCGGTTGGATCGGGTTCGTCGCGGATATGTGCGGACGCGAAAGAGCCCCGGAAGAGCGCTACATGGCCAGGTTGCTGATCTGGGCGTCTGCGGCCTCTCGACGACGGGCGGCAATCTTGCGCGCAACACGGCTCGAAACGGCTTCGGGGTGGCGCTGTTCAATCGTCACATCGAGCGCATCAACGAGCTTGTCCCCGCTGGTCGACGCCATCGGCAACGAGCCGAGCGGAAGGGGACGGGCCGCTGGACCGCGCAATCGGCGCTCGATCCGGGCGCGGCTCTGACCTCGATCACCGAGCCCGTCTACGCCCGCGCGCTGTCGGGCCCCCGGCCGTAAACGCATCGCTGCCCGGGGAAACAACTCAACGGACCAAAAGTCAGTCGACCCAGCGCCAACAGGTCGGAGGTCGACGCCATCCGCGACGCGGTCTACGCGACGAGCATGAAAGCCAGCTGGCCAAGCTTCTCAAGGAGCGACAGACCTCTTTTCGGACTCGGCGCGAGAGGCCGAAGCGCTTTCAGGCCGGCGCCATTTCGTCAGCCTCTATCGCGGCGCGGCTGTGTTCGAGGGTGGGATAGTCGGTATAGCCGTGGGCGCCGCCGCCGTAGAACGTCTCCTGACCCATCAGCGGGTTGAGCGGCGCGTTTTCCCGCAAGCGCTCCACCAGATCCGGGTTGGCGATGAAGAGGCGCCCAAACGACACCAGATCGGCGCGGCCGCTCGCCACGGCTTCGATCGCCAACTTCCGGTCATAGCCGTTGTTGACCATCCAGACGCCGTCGAAACAGCCGTGCAGCGCAGGATAGTCGAACGGAATCGTGTATCGGGGCCCGCCCGTCTCGCCCTGCACCACATGCATATAGGCCAGACCAAATGGGTTGAGGCTCTTGACGACATGATTGAAAAGGGCCTGCGGATGGCTGTCTCGAGAGTCGCCGGCGGTGGAGACCGGCGAGATCCGAACGCCGAGGCGGCCGGCGCCGATGGCGGCCGCGCAAGCCTCGACGACCTCGAGGAGCAGCCGCGTGCGATTCTCGATGGAGCCGCCATAGGCGTCAGTGCGATGGTTGGCCCCGTCGCGCAGAAAGGCGTCGAACAGATAGCCGTGGGCGCCATGCAACTCCACGCCGTCGAATCCGGCCTCGATGGCGCGGATCGAACCATAGCGGAAGTCGTCGACAATGCCGGGGATCTCGTCCAGTTCGAGCGCGCGTGGCGCCGACGCGTCGACGAAGCCCTCGTTGGCTACGAAGGTCTTGGTTCTTGCCCGGATCTTGGACGGCCCGACGGGCGCGGCGCCGTCCTTCTGGAAGCTTGTGCGAGAGACGCGGCCGGTATGCCAAAGCTGAACGACGATGGTCCCGCCCTTGGCGTGCACGGCGTCGGTAACGGCTTTCCAGCCCCGGACCTGAGCGTCCGTATAGCAGCCCGGCGTATCCACGTAGCCTTGCGCCTGGGCCGAGATCTGGGCGGCTTCGGCGATGATCAGGCCGGCCGTGGCGCGTTGGGCGTAATATTCAACCGCAAAAGGACCCGGGACCAGGCCCGGACCGGCGCGATTTCTCGTGAGCGGCGCCATCACGATGCGGTTGGCGAGCTTCAGGGCGCCGGCTTGCGTGGGTTCGAAGAGAGCCCGGGCCGTGCGGGTCTCGTAAGATCTCTTCATCGTCTGTCTCCTCGATCAATGATCGCTGCGGCTGATATCGCCGGTTACCGCAGACGGTGTTTTGCGTGCACCGCCTGCTCCGAAACCCGCTCGCGATCGCAATGCGTCACCCTCAAGAGCCTCAGAAACCGGCTGTTGGATAGCCTCGGAAATTACTCACCTGCCGATGAACATGCTCTCGGGAAGCAATACGCCGCTGGAGAGCATGCCGCCCTGGCTCGCGACGGTTATGGAAGCCTCGCTCTCGACGCATTTTGTGTCGTTCGCGCAATCGATCCTCTATCGCGGCGCCGGTGTCGACGTGGTGTGGCCGGAATTCTTGGCTGTGGCGGGACTCGGCAGCCTGTTCTTCGGTCTTGCGATCATGCGCTTCAGGTCTGTCGCCGCGCAAAGCGCGTAGCGAGACGAGAGCGCTTGATGCTCACATGGCGGCGGCGCCTTATAGCGCGCTCGGGCGTCTGGTCCGACACCGCCGCCTTGCAACATCTCGTCACAGAAACGGCGTTCTGAAAAAAGCTCGCGATCACGCGAGGCCAAAGACGTCCGTTACGCGCTGGGCAAGCCTCGTTGCGCAAGCTTGGTTGCGAGAGTCTCATCGGGCTTGTCGCGATCGGCAAATCCCTCGAGCCGCGCTTTTCCGGCTGCCACCCCCCGACCCCGGATATGCCGTGCGCAGGGTCCAAAGAGGCGTCGCCGCAATCGGGTTGCCTCCGATCAGCAGCCGATATGCAGTGAAAACTCGCTCCCCCTTCCCCGGTCGTCGGGGTGGAAGGGGGCGGGCTGTAGCTCATCGGTTTGGCCGACCCTCGATATTTCGGCTCCGATCAGATCAAAATTCTCGCTGTCATCGTCCGACGACCGGAACGGCCTGAAGGCGAATTTGTCCTTGAGGTTCTTCCAACTCGCTTCGATCCGACTCCACTTCATGATCGCCTCCTGCGCCATGGCTCTCCCTGTTACGCGGCCTGCACTGGCGCAGGCAAGAATTGGAATGTACGCACTTGAGGGCGAGAGACAGGGCCTGCCGCGTGGAAACTGCCAACTGCAACCCGCACAATCTCCGCAGGCCGCTCCGAAGCGTTGCCGACGCCGGCGGCGGGGCGCTTCTCACCCTTGGGTCGGCGGGGCGCTGGCCGTTCTGTCGCGACGGGCGTCGGACTCGAGCTCCGGCCAATGATGGTACCCATCCTTCGCAACATTTGCGAGCACCTGATGGCAATCGACACCGCCTATAAGGCGCGTCTCGGTTGCAACAGTTATAGTTCTCGAAAAGACCCATTCACCGAACGGATGTTGCGGTAATTTCTTACCGCTCTTGTCATCCGTAACCATCTCCGCATTTCCGGTTGTTCCTCGAAACACGTAAAGTTCCGTCATCGGACCCTCCTGCTTTCCGCCAGGCATATCGGAAGCGGACGCCGCGAGCGGGCAAATGTTCATCCGCCGAATTTTCAAGCCGGGACGCTATCCGACCTTATTGTGATGCGCTCCAGCTCCAGTTCCGGATCTCCGGCAAATCCTCGCCATGCTCGTCGATGTAATGCTTGTGCTCAATGAGCTTGTCGCGCATCGCCTGTTTCAGATAGGCGCTCTTGCCGCCAAGATGGGGCAATTTGTCCATGACATCCTGCACCAGATGATAGCGATCGATGTCGTTTTGCACCCGCATATCAAACGCTGTGGTGATCGTGCCCTCCTCCTTGTAGCCCCTGACATGGAGGTTCCTGTTGGTTCGCCGATAGGTCAGCCCCCGAGCGACGCGTGCTTGTCGGGGCTCAAACACCCTACGAGGGGCAGTCGCTTCCCGACAGACTCGGAAACTACTCAAGATTGCCGGCGCCGGAAGCGATCGACGGCGCCGCGCATAACTGGGGGAAACCTAACGGCTGGACCCAGCGCCAGAGACGCCGCCGTCAGGCTGCTGCATGTGCTTCCGAGACGCGCTCAATATGCAGCGACTCCGCGCGCTAGGCGCGTGATCCTGGCCAGCCATAGTGCCTGTGAAGTCGCTTTGCGTATTCGTCGTTGAAAGCCGCCAGCGGGTCCCAGGGCGGGCTCGCCTTCACGAGTTCGCGAGACACGTTGAGCTCGACGTGGCGGTCGAACCAATCGATCGTCTTGATGGCGAGCGGCGAGATCAGCACACGCTTTCCAAACCACCAATTGCGAGTGTCGACGATAAAATAGTGAACGCTCCAATCCGCGTCATCGAGCATGAGATTTTCGATGTGACCGATTTCGCCGTCCACGGCATGCGTACGGTATCCTATCACTTCGACGACGCTGCGCAGATGCGGATTGACGCCCCGCGAAGCCGGCCCGGCGCCGCGGGTCTCGGCCGCGTCACTTGAACCCAGGCCCATATAGGGTGGCCCCATTAGGGGCGAAGCCATGGCTCCGGGAATCGCCGAAAGGTTCGCGCCGCCCCAAAGTGGGTCCCAGCCGTAGTAACTGTAAAGCTGAGTCTCCATTTGTTCCGAGACCGGCTGATCATCGGCCAGTTTCGGGCCGCCTTCGACCTGGGCCCTGGTCAGCGCGACAACGAACTGTTGCCGCTCGAGGTCCTCTTGCGAAATGGCGGATGGATGGATGAGCACCTTGCGCCCTCGAAGCCAGGTCCCGCAATCGATGACGAGCCAGCGCACTTTCCAGGAGGCATCGTCGAACAGAAAGTCGACGACAGTCCCAATCTCGCCGTCGCTCGCCACGATCGAGAAGCCTTTCAGAGGGGATATGACCTGCAACATGGTTTGGCGCCTTATGCGAATGGGTCGGTGACTGCTGCTGTGCGCCGACATGTCGACCTCGATTGAGCACCTGCGGTCGTGATCAGCCTTCTTTCGCGCTGCGAAACACAGGCCCTCTTCGTCGACCGGCTGCACGATGTTCAATACCGTTCCGTTGCTCTTCGCGGGCCCTCAACCGTCTCGGCCAGCTCGGGGAGCGCACGCATCAAGGAGAGCTCGATTGCTGTGAAGACCGCGCCCCGGTACATCGGATCCCCTTTTAGCCGCCAAACCGGCCGTTGAGGGAGCCTCGGAAACTACTCATGCCGAGCGAGGCGGCGGAGCGCCCGACGCCCGGCCATTCGGAGCCGGTTCGCGGCCGGCGAAGACGAGAACAAACGGCGCTCCGGCTCAAGCAGAACGCGGCCGGACCAGAGTCCAGATTGAACGCGCCGACGCCATTCCCTTTGAGCGCGCTCGCAAGGTCCAAGTGTAGGCGGCCTGTCGCCGATCGGTTTGAGTAATTTCCGATGCTTGTGTCTTCGCGGGCGCGGCCCTCCATGTACAGGCGGCACAGCGACAGGCGCGGAGTTTGGATCGGCCTTGCGCGACATTGAATGCCGGCGCGGAAGGCTACGCAAGCGACATACCCATGCACAAAAGGAACGCCGTCCAGTTGCGATTGGCTTTGTCGGCAGCCGCCGTCTGCGCCGTGCTCGCTGCGGCGAGCCTAAGCGGCGCTCATCGAGCCGGACCGCCATCGATCACGACGGTTCCGGAAACGGCGCCAATCCTCGCGAAGTCGATTTCGACGATCGGGAAGCCGAGTGTCGAAAAAGCGCGAGGCTCGCTCGAAAGCTTCGCCACGCGCGTTATCGAGCCGCGTCTGCGCAGCGACCTCGACATGCACAAAGGAGAATGATGATGGCAAAGATCGAAGTCGAGGAGGTTGAGGAATAGCTGAATCAGCGGCTCCTCTTTAGCGTCCGCGTGAGCGCGGACACGAACCACATGGAATTCCCGATCGGCATCACGGATCAGGGATCGGCGACTGCAAACGAAACCGCTGTCCTTACCTCCGCCCTCGCCTTCGCCGAAGAGCTCGAGGCGGCGGCGCGACTCCGGCTGGGACCTGGAACGCATCGATAGGCGATCTCTGTTCGAGCGAGTGAGCCGATCGATTCCGCTCGGTGGAAGCGCGCGATTGCTGCGCTCGCGCTTCGGCTGGCCGTCGCGGTGTCGATCCACGATGTCGGCGGCCCCGTCGAATGAGTAGTTTCCGAGGCTGCCGTTTCGTGAACGTCTCGCCTAAGACGCCAATTCAGGACGCAAACAGCGCAAGTTCAAGCGCCGTTACACATCTTCACAAGACGCAAGGAGCGCCAGTCATGGACAAGAACAGAATCGCCGGTTCGGTCAAGGAAATCAAAGGCGGCGCAAAAGAGATGATCGGCAAGGTGCTCGGCGACGCCAAGCTGCAGAGCGACGGCAAGACCGAGAAGGCCGTCGGCAAGATCCAGAATGCCGTCGGCGGCCTGAACGACGCGGTCAGCGATGCGGTGAAAAAGCCGTAAAGGCCGCCGCACCAGCCGCGACGAGTGTGATCTGCCCGGAGGCCGAAGTATGAGCACAATTCTTCTTATCATAATCCTGATCCTTATCTTCGGCGGAGGCGGCGGATATTATGCGCACAGCCACTACGGCGCCCCCGGCCTCGGCGGGGTCCTGGGCATCGTGCTCATTGTGTGTGTTGTCTTCTGGCTCATGGGCCGCTAGCTGAACCCTACGCGCGCCGAGCGGGGCTTCTGCCGCTGCGTTCTCACAACGCGGCGAGGGCGCCGAGTTGGCGTGCGAGTTCCGTTTGAGAACGAAAGGCAGGCAAAATGACATCGTCACTCGACCTGCCACGGTCTCCGAGGACATGGTGATCGCCGTTATCGCGCGTTGGTTTGCAGGCCGAAATCGGGGAGGCGAAGCGCGAGCGAAACCCTGAAGTCATGTGGTCGACCGGAGTCGGCGATCCCATTCAATGTGGGCCGATCCCATTCATTCTGAGCTATGTCCCCATTCTCGGGGCCGCAGCAGCTTTTTCTATTTTCCTGTTCGCCGCCTCGCTCACGATCGCCTCGACCAGGCGAGCCCTGCTCCCGGCGGCTCTCTATGCCGCCATCCACGTGATGGAGGGCGAGACGGCGAAGCTGATGTGGCTCGCCAGACGATTCCGGCTCAATCCGGTTCTCGCGGTCTTCTCATTCGTGTTCTGGCTTTGGCTGTGGAGCGTCCCCGGCGCGATCCTTTCGGCGCCAATTCTGGCCGCAACCAAAATCGTGTGCGATCGCCTTCGTCCGCTCGCGGCCTTTGGTCATGTCCTCTCGGGTTGAAGACGCGGGCGCCGCAGCTTCTCAGGGCGCGTTCGGCCGCTCTTCCGCGCCGCCCGACGCGAGAAGCGCCAAACGGGCCAGCGCGGGCAGCGACCTCGACCCGGTTCTCTTCATAATGGCGGCGCGGTGGTTCTCGACAGTGCGCTGGCTGATGTTGAGATCGGCCGCGATGTTCTTGCTGGGCTGGCCAGCCAGCACCCTTTCCATCACGTCGCGCTGTCGCGGCGTCAAGCCCGCGAGGTGGGCCGCCGACGATTCTCGCAACTTCGCCAGTTTCCCGGAATCCTCGGACAGTTCGAGAGCCCGCTCGATGCTTGCGATGAGTTCTTCGCGGCCGATCGGCTTTTCGATGAAATCGAGCGCGCCCGCTTTCATGGCCTCAACCGCCATGGGCACATCGGCGTTGCCGGTGATCATGATCGCCGGCAAGCGATGGCCGTCCTCATGGAGCCTCTCGAGCAATTCGAGCCCGGTCATTCCCGGCAGATAGGCGTCGATCAGCAGGCATGCGGATTTGCCGGGGTCGAAGGACTTGAGAAAGGCCTCGCAGCTTGCATAGGTCTCGACGACGCGACCGTCGTCTTCCAGCACGGCGCGTATCGCTTCGAGAACGGTGTCGTCGTCATCGACAACGATGATCGCGGCTCCGCCTGAAGCGCTTGGGACTTCATGGGCGCGATGAGGAGGCGGGACCGGCGGGTCCGGCGGCGTGGCCAGGAGCTTCTCGATCGCCCGCGTCAGATCGTTCAGTTTGACGGGTTTGTGCAGATAAACGCAATCGTGAAGGGCGATATCGCGTAGGGTGTCGGTCGAAATGTCGCCGGTGAGAATGATGAATGGAATTCGCCGATCGAACTCCTGCCTCAGTTTCTGGGAGACTTGAACCCCGTTCATGCCGTTGGGCAGATTGTAGTCGGCGAGGACCAGATCGGGTCGCATCGCCCCGCCCGCCATCGCTTCCAAAGCAGCGGCGCCGTTGATGGCCGTCGAGACCTGATAGCCCTCATCGTTCAGGAACAGCTCGAGGTGCTCGCGCACTTCCGGGTCGTCCTCAACGATCAGGATCGTTCCGCTGCGCGGCGCCGCGTGCGTCGATGCGTCCTCCGCCGCGTGCGGCAGAGGACCAGGCGCCGAAATGTGGCCGACTGGCGTTAGCGGAACCTCGATCGAGAAGACCGACCCCTTTCCTTGCAGCGAGCGCACCTGGATCGGATGATGGAGGAGTTCGCCTAAACTCTTGACGATCGAGAGGCCGAGGCCCAGCCCCTGGCTACGCTGGCGGGCGGCGTTGTCCACCTGATAATATTCTTCGAAGACCGACTTCAACTCCGACGCGGGGATGCCGATCCCAGTATCCCAAACCTCGATGCGCAATTTGTCCTGGCTTCGCCGGCAGCCGAGGAGCACCCTGCCGCGCTGGGTATATTTCAGGGCGTTCGAGATCAGGTTGCGGATCATCTGCTCGAGGAGGCGCCGATCGCTCCGAATGGACAGGGCGCAAGGGACGACGCGAAACGCGAGTCCGGCCGCCTGTGCGTGGTAAGTCAATTCCTCGCTAAGGCGATCAAACAGGTCGTTCACCGGGAAGTCGCTCAGTTCAGGCTTAACGGATCCGACTTCGATCTGGTTGATGTCGAGCAGCGTATTCAGCATGCCCGTCATCGCGCCCAGTGCGTCATCGATGCGCCCGACCAGCCGCTGAGCCTTGTCGTCAACGACTCTCTTCGCCAACAGGCCCTGGAGGAGGGAGAGGGTCTGCAACGGCTGTCTGAGATCGTGGCTCGCCGCTGCGAGGAAGCGCGTCTTGGCTATGCTCGCCAATTCGGCCTGACGCTTGGCGGCGGTGAGTGCGTCCGCCGTGCGCCTTCGTTCGGTGACGTCCTCATAGGTGATGACGACGCCTTCGGTCTTCTCGTCGCTGGCGCGGTAAGGCATGATCCGGCGGACGAACCAAGCGCCGCCCTGACCCTCGACTTCCCGTTTGAGCGGCGTTTGGTTCTTGAGAACGGATTGAGCGTCTTCGAGGAGCGCCTCATCGGCCGCGAGCGACTTGAGATCCGCGAGCGGGCGCCCCACGTCGCCCGGAATGACGTTGAAGAGCGCTCTCGTCGCCGGCGTGAAGAAGCGAATGTTGAAGCGCGTATCGAGAAAGATTGTTGCGACCTTGGTGCTGTAAAGCACGTTCTGCAAATCGTCCGAGGTCGTGCGTTGGCGCTCGAGCGTTTCCTGCAACTGGCTGTTGAGCGCGGTCAGCTCCTCGTTGAGCGATTGAAGCTCTTCCTTGGAGGCCAGCAGCTCCTCGTTTGTCGACTGATATTCCTCGTTGACGGACAGCGCCTCCTCGTTGATCGCCATCTGCTCGTCGCTCGAGATCTCGAGGTTGCGAAGGGCGCTCTGCAATTCGGTCTTTGTCGCTTCCAGCTCCCGTTCGAGTTCGACGATCCGGGGAACGTCGGCGGGCGCCGTGCCGCCGCTGCGCCCGGCTTGCGGCTCCGGCTCCTCGACGAAGCAGACCAGCAACAGATCTTCACGGTCGCGCGGCGCCGGAATGACGACGATGCTAAGGGACGCGCCGCCTGCTGCGCCCTTCGTCCGGCCCCCGGACATCACGACTCGCGCATTCTCGCTCAGCGCGCGCTGAACGGCCGATTTCATTTTCGGGCGTACGCTCTCGCGCGCCATTGAGATCAGATCATTGACGGGGCGGCCCGATACGACCTTGAGATAACGATCCACGGGCCCCTGGAAGTAGAGACATTCGAGTTTGCGGTTGATCAGCACTGCGGCGGGACCATAGGCCTCCAGCACCATCCGTCGACAAAGCTCGGCAAGCTCGATCTGGCGCGAAGGCGCCGACGCCGGGCCGGGACGCGCGCGCAGCCGGGAGCCATCGGCGGCGTTCGAGGACAGGGCAAAATCGCCCGGTCGGGCGCCGCCGATACGGCGGTAAATGCGTTGAGGCTTGGAGATGACGACGAACCGACCGTCAGCGACGCCGACCGTCTCGGCATCCCCGACGAGCAGAAGTCCGCCTTCTCGCAGCGCGAAGTGGACGATGGAGATGACCCTGGCCTGCGCCTCCGGCAGGAGATAGATCAGAAGGTTCCGGCACGATACGAAATCCAGACGCGCGAATGGCGGGTCGGCGAGCACGTCGTGCACCGTGAACACGACGTTCGAACGCAGGTCGGCCGAGATGCGGTAGCTGTGATCCTCCTTGGAGAAAAACCGCGTCAGTCGTTCCCGCGACACGTCTGCCTCGATCGAGTTGGGATAGAGGCCGTCGCGAGCGCTCGCCACCGCGTCGGGATCGACGTCGGTCGCGAAGATCTGCAACTTGATCCCGCGTTTCAAGGCGTCGATCTGCTCGCGAAATAGCATGGCGAGGGAATAGGTCTCCTCGCCGGAACTGCAACCCGCGACCCAGATTCTGAGCGGCCGGTCCGTCGGGTGGTCGCGCACGAGCTCGGGAATGACGCTCTTGGCCAGAAAATCGAAAACGGCGGAGTTGCGAAAGAAGCCCGTGACATTGATCAGCAAATCCCTCGAGAGCTGATCGCGCTCGTTCGCGTCCCGACGCAGAAGATCGAAATACTCAGCGGCGGTCTTGACCCCCGCCAGCGCCATCCGCCGCTCGACGCGCCGCTCGAGCGTGCCGTGCTTGTAGAGCGTGAAGTCATGAGACGTCATCGTCCGCAGGACAGCGATAATGTCCGGCAGAAAGTCCTCCGCCGACTTCAGCGCGGGCGATTTCGGCGCCTCCGGCACGAAGATTTGACCGCGCTCGCGCGCGACCAGCGCCTCTGCGATCTTCGCGGCGCGGAGCACGAGATCGACCACTCCGGTTGCGACAGCGCTACGCGGCATGCCGTCATAGTCGGCTTCGCGGATGTCCTGGGCGATGACGAGGCCGCCTTTCGCCTTGACCGATTTCAGGCCAAGACTGCCGTCCGCGCCGGTTCCGGAAAGCACCACACAGACGGCGCGCGGTCCATATTCTTGAGCCAGCGAATTCAGGAGAAAGTCGAACGGAAGCCGCGCGCCGTGTCGCGCCTGCGGCTTTGAAATTCGCAACGCGCCCTTGTCGTCGGCCGACAGATAGACGCCTGGCGGAATGACATAGACGCGCTCGCATTCGATCGCCATTCCATCGATCGCCAACAGGACCGGCATCGACGTGTGGCCAGCAAGCAAATCCACCATCATGCTGTCGTGGCTCGGGTCGAGATGCTGCACGATGATGAAGGCCATGCCGTTGACGGCCGGCAGCGCGTCCAGAAGCTTCCGGCAGGCGTCAAGGCCTCCGGCCGAGGCGCCGATGGCGACGACTGGAAACTCTGAAGTCTTGCTGGCCGAAAGGGGCTTCGATATCCAGCGAGATCGTTTCCCTTCAATTGAATGTTGGAGGCTTCCGGCCATCCTGCGATCTTTCTCGAGGAGCAGCGCCCCGGCGGAACGAGCGGGAAACCATACCAATATTGGCGGACGATTGCGACCTTATTCGGTTCAATGCTCCTCTCCACCCGCAAGAAAACGAGAGCCCGAGGCATGAGTAGTTTCCGAACCTTTCGGGACGGAGAGGCTTCGACGATAGTCGTCGGCTGGATCGCCGCAGCCGAACGCTTTGCGATGATAGGAGACGTAGGCCATGAACGCATCGATGAAGGTGGAGCCGGATCTCGCGATGCTTCGCGAAGACCTGGACGCGTTGAAGCGCGATGTCGCAAGCCTGATCGACCACATGAAAGACGGCGCGACAAACTCGGTTCAGAACGCCGCCGGTGAGGTTGAAAGGCGCGTCAGAAGCCTCCGCCAGCAGGCGGGAGCCGAGGGCGACCGCTCGGCGAAGGCGCTCCATGGATTCCTGCGGGACCAGCCCATCGTCGCGCTGACGATCGCGGTCGGGATCGGCTACGTCGGCGCGCGCGTGCTTCGACGGTGAGCCAACCCTCGACTTCCAGCGACCTCATCCAGATCGCTCTTGCACTGTTTCAGCCTGGCGCCGCGCCCGCCGAGCCGCAACCGACCGGGTCCTTTCCGCGTAGCGCAATCCTCCAGGTCAGCGCGCTTCTCTGCGCCGCGGCGGCTCTCGCCTGCGGCCTCGTCGCTCTTTGGATTGCCGCCTCGCCCATGCTCGGCGCCGCCCGCGCGTCGCTTGTCATCTCTGCCGTTCTTTGTGCGGCTGCGTTCGTGGCGTTCGTTTTCGATCGGCGCGCTCGGGATCGGCGCACGAGGCTATCGCCGCGTCCAAGCCTGGCTTCAGCCTTCCCCGACGACGCGCTGCTCGCAGGTGGATCAAGCTTCTTTCGGCAACACCCCTCTCTCACGCTTGCCGCCGCTCTGCTCGCGGGCGTGCTCCTGGGCTGGGAAACCGAGTGAAGCGTCTCCAAAATTCGAATCACATCTTGCCGATTGAGTTCCAACGTTTCGGACGCGATGGGCCAGGGCCGCCAGCGTGAAGTTTCAAGGTATCGATGTCCGAGAGCAAGATGCTCTTTGCACGGATCGCGCGGCGCACTCTCGTCGGACCCTCACGTGCGCAACCCTTCCCGGTTGGGGAAAGGGAGTCCTGGCCGCGGCTTGCAACTCAGCCCCGCCCGGTCTCGCGCCCCGTTTTCGCCCGCCTGTTCTTTCCCTGTTCCGCTCCGAAAGCGCCCGATAACGACATGTTCCGGGCGTTGGAAATTCCCTGTTCCGCGCCCGATCCGGCCTGCAAGCGGTGGGTTGCAAAGCCAGCAACGCCATGACATTGCAAGGCTTTATGGAACGGAGCGCCGACCGCGGCGCAAGAAAATTCCCTGCTAGCAGGGAATTCGGATCGGCGGCGGCGGACCGAGAGCGAGACGATTTTGAGCCGAATCGGCCTTTCCGAGCGCGCAGCCGCTTCGGTTTTTGGAAGGCGGATGGTCGCGGATGAGGGTGGCGGCCTTCGGAGCCTTCACCCCCAAGACTTGCGTCCATTCAGGATGCGCGCGAACCGCAAGCCATCCCACCCTCGTCAAGCGCTCCGAAAACTCGAATCATATCCCGCCGGTGAAACTCCTACATTTCGGACGCGAGGGGCCAGTGCCGCCGGCGCGAAGTTTCAAGGAATTGATGGGCTAGTTGCCTTGGCGCGCTTTTGGCCGGGGCTCGTCGCGGCGCGGCATGAGTAGTTTCCGACGCTATCTTATCGATCGGCGCTCGTATCATGTCCGCAGATCGATTGCGCCATGTTCGCATAGAGATTGTCCGTTGGGGACGAACGCTGAAGCCGACGGACGACATTTGCGTCGCCATACTCTTGAGGTTCGATCATGCATCCGAACACGTTATCTGAGAGTGTCGGCGCCCAGACCGCCGAGATTTTGCACCGGCGCCTAGCGGCGGCGATCGATCTCCGCAAACTTCGCAACGATTCGGCGGGACAATCCCGAGGGTTGCAGGAAAATTATCGCGACGCCGATGATGATCAATAGCGTGGCTCCGACGTTGGTAACCGATCCGGTCGGCTCGGAGTTGCTCGACAACGTCGCCGTCTCGATGAACTGGGGCGGAGCAGGCGGGAAGGGGAATTCAATGAAGGCGCTGCGCACCCTGGTGGTGGAAGACGACGCGACAATTGGCGAATTGCTCGCGGAAACGCTCGAGGGCCTTGGTCACACCGTCTGCGCCGTAGAGCGCAATGTCGCCGCCGCCGTGGCCGCCGCTTCGCATTGGCGCCCGGATTTAATGATCGTCGATGTCGGACTTGGCGAGGCGAGCGGCATAGCGGCGGTGAAAGAGATCCTCCGAAGCGAGTTTGTCCCGCACGTGTTCGTGACCGGCGACAGGGTGCGGGGGATGACGCTGGGTCCTGAGGCTGTCCTTATCCAAAAACCCTTCCGCGTATCGGACCTGGAGCGGGCGATTGAACGGGCGCTCTCGGCGGCGCCGGTTTCCGACCGTGTCTCGGCATGACCCATGCCGCGCTGTCGCCTCTCATCGGGCCGGAGTTCGACGAATTCCTCGGCGCGCGGATCGGCGAGGATCGCAATGGAACGACGCTCAGCGTCCTTTCCGCGCTCGCTCGGCTCGACGTCGATCCCTGGCAGGAGGCCACGAATCTGGCGCGAATGCCGAGGGAAGCGGCTGCCGAGCGATTGACCGCGTTGATTGACGCGCTGCCGCGCGAGCCGGCGAGCGCCATTCCGTCACAGACGAGCGCCGCGGATCTCGTTGCGCTGTTGCCGAGAAGCAAGACTCCCAATGTCCGTCCGTTGGACAGTGCATTGGGGGCTACCGGCTTGCGACAGAGGCCGATGCTCACCGGATTGAGCGCCTTCATCCTGATGGTGCTCATCGTCTACGCGATCTCAACCCTCTTTTCGCCCGGACCCGGAAGTGGCGCCAATCCGCCGGCGGCTCGCACCTCCGAAGCCACGATGGCGGCGCCGAAGCCGCACCCCTGAGGTGCGAAAGTTCGGCGGCTGCGCTGGCCGCGCGGATCCGCGGGTCTCCGGTTGCCGCCGTTCCGCGCAAATATGGCGCGACGCATTCTTCGCGATCCCTTTGGAACTGGGAGGAACGCCCGCTCCTGACAGTCGGAATTGGGGGCAAACGCCAGCTCACTCACATGGCGTTCGCGTGCGCCCCGCCATCCAGCGCATGGGCAATGAATGCGAGCCCACGTTCGATCTGGGACCGGGTCACCGGGCCGCCGAGCCCGATGCGCACGGCCTCCGGCGGAGCGCCCGCGGCGGTGCAGACGTCGCTGGCGATGACGCCGAGCCCGATCGGGCGCACATGGCTGACGAATGCCGAGCGTGTCCATCCGTTGCGCAACGGCAGCCACAGATTGAAGCTGAGCGGATCCGATAGGTAGGAGCCCGGCTCGAGCAGCCGCGCCGCGATGCGCTGGCGCTCCATCGTCTCGGCGCGGATGAACCGCAGGATCATGTCGGCGGTGCCATCGGTGATCCAGCGCGTCGCCACCGCCGCCGTGACCGGCGAGGCCATCACCGAGAACGCGCGCATCGCACTGATGTACGACCAGCCGGCGCGCACGTCCGGAGCGATCACATAGGCGAGCCGCAGGCCGGCGCCGATGCATTTGGCGAGCCCGGCAATGTGCCAGCAGGCGTCGGGCGCGATGGCCGCGAGCGGCGCGGGCCCATGGGTCTGGATGAAGCCGTAGGCGTCGTCCTCCACGATCATGACGCCGTGTCGGCGGGCGATCGAGCAGATCGCGGCGCGCCGGCGCTCAGGGATGGTGATCGTCGTCGGGTTCTGCAGGGTCGGATTGAGATAGATCGCCTTCGGCGCGTGCGCTTTTACGGCTTCCTCCAGCGCCTCGGGAATGACGCCGTCGCGATCCGTCTCGACGCCGATGAGCTGAAGCCCGAGCTGCGCGGCGATCGAACGGACGCCCGGATAGGTGATCGCCTCGCATAAAACCACCTCGCCCGCCTTGGCGAGCAGGCTAAAGATGCCGACCATGGCGGCATGCGCGCCCGGCGCGACAAAGATGCGCTCCTGGGAGGGCACGAGCGCCCGTCGCCCCAGCCACGCCGCGGCGGCGGTCAGATCGGCCGGCGATCCGCCGAAACCTTGGTAGCGCAGAAGCGTCTCGAGGTCCGCCGCGACGCTGGCGTAGCCGTCGCGCATGCGGGAGAGGAGCGCCGGGTCTTCCGGTTCCGGCGGCATGTTCATCGAGAAGTCCGCGCGCGACCGGCCGGGCGCCGGCTCGCCCCGCACCATCGCGGCGCGGCGGACGAAAGTCCCACGGCCAACGATCGACTCGACGAGACCGCGCTTCCCCGCCTCGACGTAGCCGCGCGCGACGGTGGTGAAGTCGAGCGAAAGCCACTCGGCCAGCGTTCGCTGCGGCGGCAGGCGATCGCCGGGGGCGAGCCTCCCCGCCACGATGTCGTCGGCGATCGCGTCGGCGATGGCGAGGTAGCGGGGGCCGTTCCGGCCCTGAAGCGCCGGGGTCCACGCCTTCATTGCGGTGAGACCCGGGCCGACGACAGCCGGATTGATCGTACCGTGTTGTTTTGTGATCGCAACGACATTGGGCGCCTGTCCGTCCATTAATTCGGCCTCGCCGGCGAAGCCATGACCTGATTTCCGATCATTTGACTGGAATCTTGGCCTCATGCAAGTCGGATTGATGGGCAGATTGCATGGAAAATTGTTGGCACGAGACTTGCGGCGTTTTGTCGCAGCCGGCGGCCGCCGGCGGTAGCCGAGAGGAAAAACCCATGCCGAAGGTCGAATTTCCCGCCCACAAGAAGGGCGACGCGTTCGTCGATTATGAAGAGAAAGTGTTCGAGGACGTGAAAGCCAAGCCGGGCGAAAAGGCGCTCGTCACCTTCCACACTGTCGCCTTCGAAGGCTCGATCGGTCTCGTCAACCTGCTGCAGGCCACGCGCCTGCTGCGCAAAGGCTTCGAGACCTCGATCCTGCTTTACGGACCGGGGGTAACGCTCGGCGTGCAGCGCGGCTTTCCCAAGATCGGCGACGAAGCTTTCCCTGGCCACCAGAACTTCAACAATCAGATCACGAAATTCATCGGCGAAGGCGGCAAGGTCTATGCCTGCCGTTTCGCTCTGCAGGCGCTCTACGGCCACGGCGAGCCGTCGCTGATTGAGGGCATCCGGCCAATCAGTCCGTTGGACGTGCTTGACCTCGTCCTCATCCACAGGCGCGACAACGCCTTCATTCTCGACACCTGGACGCTCTGACGGCCGCTTTTAGGCGGGGCTCCGGCCCTGCCGCTTCCCACGGGAGACCTGACGATGTCCAAACCCCGCAAGGTCCGGGCTGCGGCTGTGCAGATCGCGCCGGATCTCACCTCTGGCGAGGCGACGCTCGCGCGCGTCGTCGCCACGATCGACGACGCCGCCGCCAAGGGGGCCGAGCTGATCGTCTTTCCCGAGACATTCGTCCCTTGGTACCCTTATTTTTCCTTCGTCTTGCCGCCGGTGCTCAGCGGCGCCGAGCATGTCCGCCTCTATGAGCACGCCGTGGTGGCGCCGGGCCCTCAGACAGAAATCGTCGCGGCGGCGGCGCGAAAGGCGGGCGCGGTCGTGGTGCTCGGCGTCAACGAGCGCGACCACGGCTCGCTCTACAACACCCAGCTCGTGTTCGACGCCGACGGCGCGCTGAGGCTCAAGCGGCGCAAGATCACGCCGACCTTCCACGAGCGGATGATCTGGGGTCAGGGCGACGGCTCGGGCCTCGCCGTGGTCGAGACGGCGGTCGGCCGGGTCGGCGCGCTCGCCTGCTGGGAGCACTACAACCCGCTTGCCCGCTACGCGCTGATGGCCCAGCACGAGGAGATCCACGCCGCGCAGTTTCCCGGCTCGCTCGTCGGGCCGATCTTCGCCGAGCAGATCGAGGTGACGATCCGCCACCACGCGCTGGAAAGCGGCTGTTTCGTGGTCAACGCCACCGGCTGGCTGACCGAGGAGCAGATCGCATCGATCACTCCCGACGAGTCCTTGCGACGTGGACTGCGCGGCGGCTGCATGACCGCGATCGTTTCTCCGGAAGGCCGCCACCTCGCGCCGCCGCTGACCGAAGGCGAAGGCATGGTCGTCGCCGACCTCGACTTCGGCCTGATCGTCAAGCGCAAGCGCATGATGGATTCGGTCGGCCATTACGCGCGGCCCGAGCTGCTCAGCCTCACGCTCGACCCGCGCCCCGCTCGCCCCCTCACTTTCGAACCCGCCCCGCCCGCCGCCGAAGCGCACCGCCCCGCCGATGGAGAGAGCCATGAACTTGCAGACCGAGCATTTGATCAACGAGTTGCAAACGTTCGGGGTGCGGCTGGCTGATCCGAGAGCCGGCGTCGAGAGCCGGCGCGGCGGCGCGGGACCATCGGATCACAAGGCCCTGACGATCGACGGCATGACGATCATGGCGCCGGTCCACACCGCGCCCGCGTTCGACAGCCCGTACGTGGTCGAAGCGCCCGACGCGAACGGGAAGAGCCGCATTTTGCGGGACGGGGTAGCCTTAGCCGAGGCCACTTTTCCACTGCGGCCGCGGTTCTACGATCTCGTGACCGCGGACGGCGTGCCCTATTCGAAGATCGCCGCCCTGCACGGACGGGACGTGCTGGCGACGACCGTGCTGCAGACGTGCATCCGCTATCAGAGCCGCACGAAGGCCTGCCAATTCTGCGCCATCGGCCAGTCGCTCGCGGCCGGCCGGACGGTCGAGCGCAAGACGCCAGCTCAGCTCGCCGAGGTCGCGAGCGCAGCCGTGACGCTCGACGGCGTCAAACACATGGTGATGACGACCGGCACGCCGAAAGGCGCCGACCGCGGCGCGTCGATCCTGTGCGAGAGCGCCGCGGCGGTCAAAGCGGCGGTCGCCCTGCCGATTCAGGCCCAGTGCGAGCCGCCCGACGACGACGCGTGGTTCCGCCGGCTGAAGACCGCCGGTGTCGACAGCCTGGGCATGCACCTCGAAGCAGTCACGCCGAACGTTCGTCAGCGGGTGATGCCCGGCAAGGCTGAAGTCCCGGTCGAGCGCTATCTTTCTGCTTTCGCCGCGGCCGTCCCGGTTTTTGGGCGAGGGCAGGTCTCGACCTACATCCTCGCCGGGCTCGGCGACACGCGCGAGGCGATCCTGGCGATGTGCGAGGACCTTGTCGGGCTCGGCGTCTACCCGTTCGTCGTGCCGCTGGTGCCGATCTCCGGCACGCCGTTGGAAAGCGCGGCTACGCCTTCGGCCGCGTTCATGCATTCCCTGCTCGAGCCTCTCGCCCGGATGCTGGTCGAAGCTGGGCTCAAGGCCGCCGACATCAAGGCGGGCTGCGGCAAGTGCGGCGCGTGCTCGGCGCTGTCGACTTACGAGAAGGCGCTCGCGTCATGATCGTCGAATCCATCGTTCCATTCTTGCCCTGCGAGTTCCGCATCAAGTTCGCCGCGTCGCGCTGGGAGCGCGAGGGAGCCTTTGCGCTCAGGCGCGCCGTCTTCTGCGAGGAGCAGCGGATCTTCGCGGGCGATGACCGCGACGCGACCGACGACTACGCCATTCCGATCGTCGCCCTTTCGATGCTCGGCGTGGCAGCCGACTGCGTAGTGGGCACGGTGCGCATCCACGAGGAGGCGCCAGGCCTCTGGTGGGGCTCCCGGCTCGCCGTCGAGCGCGACTACCGGCGCGTCGGCGCAATCGGCGCGACGCTCATTCGCCTCGCGGTCTCCTCCGCCCATGCGATGGGCTGCAGGACCTTTCTCGCACATGTCCAGGCGCAGAACGGTCCGCTCTTCCGCCAGATGCATTGGGAAACGCTCGACGAGGTCGACCTGCATGGCCGGCCGCATCTAAAGATGCGCGCGGACCTCGCCGCCTATCCGCCCTGCGGCGCGCCTGAGATGGGCTTTGTCGCGCTCCGGAAGGCGGCCTGAGATGGACGCGGCGACCTTCGAAGCGCTGGCGCGCGCGGCGCAACAGAGCGCCCGCCTCGCGGCCAAGGCGGAAATCGGGGGGGTCGCCGAACGCCTTGCTCTGCGCGGCGCCTCGATTCCGGTCGGCGACGACTGCGCCGCCATTCCGGACGGCGACGGGCATCTGCTGTTCGCCATCGAGGGCTTTATCAGCGGCTTTGTCGCCGCCGACCCGTGGTTCGCTGGATGGTGCGGAATCATGGTCAACCTCAGCGATATCGCCGCAATGGGCGGGCGGCCCATCGCGATCGTTGACGCGATTTGGGCCGACGGCGAGCCTGCGGCGGCGGCCATCCTGGACGGCATGAAGGCCGCATCCAAGGCCTATGGGACGCCGATCGTCGGCGGCCACAGCAACCTGCGTACGAGCCAGGCGCAACTCGCCGTCGCCGTTCTCGGCCGCGCCGGTCCGCGGCTTCTGACCAGCTTCGACGCGCGGCCGGGCGACGCGCTCGTCGCGGCGATCGACCATCGCGGCGCCTATCGCGAACCGTTCGACAACTGGCAGGCCGCGCTCGAAGCGCCGAGCGCGCGCTTGCGCGCCGATCTCGCCCTGCTGCCGGAAATCGCCGAGCTAGGTCTCGCGCGAGCTGCAAAGGACATCAGCCAGGGCGGCATTCCCGGCACCGCGATCATGCTCGCGGAGAGTTCGGGCGTTGCGATCAACCTCGACCTGGACGCGATCGAGCCGCCGCCCGGCGTTTCGCTCGGGCATTGGCTGAAGACCTTTCCGAGCTTCGGCTTTCTCTTGTCGACGGCGCAACGCGATGCGGACGCGCTGACGGCGCGCTTTCGCGAGCGCGACATCCATGCCGCGGTGATCGGCGAGGTTCGGGCGGGCGATGAGGTCGCGCTGGTCTCCCGATCGCGCCGCACTGTCCTGCGCAATTGGCGGCGCGACAGGTTGCTCGGCTTCTCGCCTTGCGCGGTGAGCGCGCCATGACTCGTCCCCTCCGCATCGCCATGCTGGCCCACTCGACCATTCCGCGCGGCGGCGTCGTGCACGCCCTGCATCTCTCGGAGGCGCTTGCCGACCGCGGTCACGACGTCGTCCTGCATGCGCCCGACGAGCACGGCGAAGGCTTCTTCCGCCCGGCACAGTGCGCGACGCGCCCGTTCGCCGTGGGGGCGGCCGGGCAGGACGTCCACGCGATGATCGAACAGCGCGTCGCCGATTATGTCGCGTATTTCTCCGCGCCGGAAAACCGCGGCTTTGACCTCTGCCATGCCCATGACGGCATCTCTGGCAACGCGCTGGCGACGCTGAAGGCCAAAGGCCTGATCGGCGGCTACGTCCGGACCGTCCATCATATCGATGACTTCGCCGATCCGCGCATCGCCGCGCTCCAGGCGCGCTCGATCCGCGAGGCGGACGCCTGGATGACGGTGAGCGCCATGTGGCGCGACGCCCTGCGCCAACGCTTCGGCGTCCAGGCGACGGTCGGCGGCAACGGCGTAGACCTGACGTGTTTCCGCCCGGAGCTGGATGGACGCGAGCCGGACCTCCGCCGCCGTCTTGGCCTCGGCCCGGGCCCGATTGTCCTTTGCGTCGGGGGGGTCGAGGCGCGCAAGAACACGCTGCGCATGCTCGAAGCCTTCGCCGAGTTCGCCGTCCTGCGACCGGACGCCGAACTGGTCATCGCCGGCGGCGCGAGCCTCCTGGACCACGACGCCTATCAGCGGGCGTTCGCCGAACGGCTCGCAACTCTTGGTTCGGCTGCGGCCTCTGTCCGCCGGCTTGGCGTCATTGCCGACCGCGACATGCCGCGCCTCTACCGGCTCGCCTCGGCGCTCGTGTTCGCCTCGCTCAAGGAGGGCTTCGGACTCTGCGTCCTCGAGGCGATGGCGAGCGGCGTGCCGGTTGTCGCGCCGTGGATCGAGCCGTTCCTTGGCTACCTCGCGCCGCAGGACGCGCTGTGGTGCGACCCGCTGAACGTCCAGACGATCGCCGACGCAATGGCGCTCGCGCTCCGCGACGACGCCGCCCGCGTCTTGCGCGCACGCGGGCCGACGGTCGCCGCGCGTTTCGACTGGCGCGCCGTCGCTGCGGCGCACGAGCCGCAATACCGACGCCTGTTGGAGATCGCCAATGCCTGAAATGTGGTTCGTCGTCCGCTGGCCCGACGGCGCGTCGGAGACCTGCTACTCGCCCTCGCTCGTCATCAGGGACTATTTCCGCGAGGGCAAACGCTACCCTCTCGCCGACTTTCTCGATCGCAGCCGCACCGCGCTGAACATCGCGTCCGATCGGGTCAAGGTCAAATACGGCCGTCCGTGCCGCCTCGCGCTCGGTCAGCTCGACGCCATCGAATCCGCCGCCGCTCGGTTTCTGCAGGAGACCGGCGCGACTGTCGCTTGTGAGCGCTTTCTCGACCAACCCCCATGAGGTGAGCCATGAACGCCCTATCTCCCCCCGAACCCCATTACAGCGCCGTCGTCGTCGGAGGCGGCCAGGCCGGCCTCTCGGCCAGCTACTGGCTGAGCCGCGCTGGGCTCGACCATGTCGTGTTCGAAAAGAAGACCGCCATGCACAAGTGGCGCGACGAGCGCTGGGACGCCTTCTGCCTCGTCACGCCGAACTGGCAGTGCCAGCTGCCCGGACATTCTTACGCCGGTCCCGACCCGCACGGATTCATGGTCAAGGATGAGATCCTCGACTATCTCGACGCCTTCCGGCGCAAGGTCGACGCGCCGCTTCGGGAGAACGTCGAGGTCCAGTCGGTTGGGCGCGTGGATGACCGGTTTCGGATCACGACCTCGGAGGGCGTCTGCACGGCAGACGCAGTGTTCCTCGCGACAAGCCTTTACGGCAAGCCAAGCGTTCCGCGATTTGCCGAGCGCATTCCGAACTCGATCGTTCAGATCCACACGGTCGACTATCGCAATCCGGCGGCTCTGCCGGGGGGTGCGGTCGTGGTGGTCGGGTCCGGTCAGTCGGGCGCGCAGATCGCCGAAGACCTGCATCTGGCTGGCCGCAAGGTGCATATGGTGACCGGCAATGCGCCGCGTTGCGCACGCTTCTATCGCGGCCGCGACGTCGTCGACTGGCTGTGGGACGTCGGCCAGTACGAGATCACCGTCGCCAATGACGGCATGGGCCACAAGCGGCACGACACCAATCACTACCTGACCGGCCGCGACGGCGGCCGCGACATCGATCTGCG
The DNA here is from genome assembly GCA_963822215.1 of uncultured Alphaproteobacteria bacterium. Lineage (GTDB taxonomy): Bacteria > Pseudomonadota > Alphaproteobacteria > Rhizobiales > Beijerinckiaceae > Roseiarcus. The sequence continues at coordinate 874,731 of CAWGGX010000007.1, read as the reverse complement.
CGTGTTCGCAACGCAGGGCATGTCGCTCTATGGCCGCTTGAGGACGGTTGAGCAGGGCCGGATGCTGTTCGAGCCGAATCTGAAGGCCAACCTCGACGAGGCCGATCGCGTCTATAACGGGATCAACGCCCTGATCGACCGCCACATCGCCGCCAACGGCATCGCCGCGCCGGAGGGTGGGGCTTACGTTCCCGTCTGGGACCCTGCCGAGGAGCCGGCCGCGCTCGACCTTTCGGCGGCAGACGTCGGCGCCATCGTGTGGGCGACCGGATTCACCCCGGATTGGTCCTACGTGCGCCTGCCGATCTTCGATGGGACCGGGTATCCGACCAATCGGCGTGGCGTGACCAGCGTTCCCGGCGCCTATGTCCTCGGCCTGCCGTGGCTTTGGACCTGGGGCTCGGGGCGTTTCCTGAGCGTCGGCCGGGACGCGGAACACGTCGTGCAGGAAGAAGCGCTCCGCAGCCGATTGCGCGAAGCCGCGCAATAACGCGCGAAGTCGCGCCGTCGCCGCCTCCCTGTTTGACTCGCCAAAAGCAAGCTGAAATCCTTTGCCGATTGGACGCTACGATCAACGCGCGGCGCGCCGGATAACCCGACAACATGGAGCGGCAGGCATGCGGAAGTTTGGATCCGGGCTGGCGGTCGCCGCGCTCGCGACGTTTGTCGCCGGGGCGCCGGCCTTTGCCGCGCGGGGAACCGACGGCGAACTGAAGATCCTGTTCTGGCAAGCGGTCTCCACGCTCAACCCGTATCTGTCCGGGGGCGTCAAGGAAGAGCTTGCGTCTTCGCTGGTGCTCGAGCCGCTTGCGGGGTTCGACGAGGACGCCAAGCTCGTTCCCCGACTGGTCGTCGATATTCCGACCCTCGAAAACGGCGGTGTGTCGACCGATTTGACCTCGGTGACATGGAAACTGAAGCCGGGCGTCAAATGGTCGGACGGCTCGCCGTTGACGGCGGACGATGTGGTCTTCACCTGGCGGTATTGCACGGCGCCCGGAGGAGGCTGCGCCCAGGCCTCGAAGTTCGAAGGGGTCCAAACGGTCGAGGCGATCGATCCGCTCACGGTCAAGGTTACGTTCACGGGGCCGAAGCCCTTTCCCTACACGGCGTTCGTCGGCGCCGCGAGCCCCATCATTCAGAGGGCGCAATTTAGGGACTGCCTTGGCCCCAAGGCGCCCGGCTGCACCGCCGCCAATTTCGCGCCCGTCGGCACTGGCCCGTTCAAGGTCCAGGCGTTCAAGCCGAACGACACGATCAGCTATGCCGCGAACGACAATTATCGTGACCCGGAAAAGCCAGCTTTCTCGACCGTGACCCTCAAGGGCGGCGGCGATGCGCTGTCGGCCGCCCGCGCCGTCCTGGAAACCGGCGAATACGACTACGCATGGAACATCCAGATCGAGCCGGAAGTGCTGCAAGCCATGATTGGCGCCGGCAAGGGAAAAGCGCTGACGGCTTTCAGCAGCTGGGTCGAGCGAATCGACGTAAATCTTGACGCCGTGGACGCCTCCCTCGGGGACAAACGCTCGACGGCGCAGGCGGGTCCGCACCCGATCCTGTCGGATCCGGCGGTCCGCAAAGCGCTGTCGGCCGCGATCGATCGCAGCGTTGTCGTCGAAACGGCTTATGGCGCCGCGGGCAAACCGACCTGCAACATGGTTGCCGGTCCCGACATTTACGTGTCGACGGCCAACGATTCCTGCCTGAAGCCGGACCTCGCGTCGGTCAACAAGCTGCTCGACGACGCAGGGTGGAAAATCGGCCCCGACGGCGTGCGTGCGAAAAACGGCGTCAAGCTGTCGTTCGTGTTTCAGACTTCGACCAACTCGGTCCGGCAGGCGACGCAAGCGCTGCTGAAGGACATGTGGAGCCAGATCGGCGCGGCCGTCGAGCTGCGCAACGTTCCGGCTTCCGTGTTCTTCGGCGGCGATCCGGCGAGTCCTGACACATTCCAGAAATTCTATTCCGACCTGCAGATGTACACGGTGCTCTATGAGGGCACGGATCCGGAAACCTACCTCGCGCGCTGGCTTTGCAAGAATATTCCGAGCCCGTCCAACGGCTGGCAGGGGGAGAACATGTCGCGCTATTGCGATGCGGACTACGACCGTTTGATCGACGCACTCGCCAGGACGCAGTCGCCGGCCGAGCGTGCGACGATCGTCAAGAAGCTCAACGACAAGCTCGTCGGCGACGGCGTCGTCATCCCGCTGGTCTTTCGCGGCGCCGTTTCGGCCTTCTCCAACCGGCTCGCGGGCATACGCATGTCTGGCTGGGATTCCGAGCTTTGGAACGTCGCGGACTGGTCGCGCGCCAAATAGGCGCGCTCGGTGTTCGCCTACACGGTGCGTCGGCTTCTGACCGCGATTCCCGTTCTGCTGATCATCAGTTTCGTCATCTTCTCGCTGCTGACGCTGGCGCCCAACGATCCGTTGGGCGACCTGCCGCTCACCATTCCGCCCGAAGTACGCGCTCAGATGCGCGCCGCGCTCGGCCTCGATCAGCCCTTCCTGGTCCGGTTCGCGCTCTGGCTCCATCAATTTTTCGTCAACGAGCCGCTCAACCTGCTGCAGGCATGGACCGGTCTCGAGATCGGCGATACGCACCGTCTCCGAGTGCTCTCCTGGGCGACGCGCAGTCCGGTGGTCGATCTCATCGTGCAGCGCCTGCCGCAAACGCTGTGGGTGGTCGGGCTTGCTTATGTGTTCGGCGTTCTGTTGGCCGTGCCGATCGGCGTGCTATCGGCTTATCGTCAGCATTCCTGGTTCGATCAGATCGGCGCCTTCGTCGCGATGGTCGGCTATTCGGTTCCGACCTTCTTCACCGGCGTCGTTCTGATCGTCGCTTTCAGCGTCGAGCTGCAATGGTTCCCGTCTGTCTACGACAGCAACCTGAAGGTGACCGATTGGCCGAGCTTCGTCGCGCAGGTGCGGCAGATGTTTCTGCCAGTTCTGGTGCTCACGCTCTTCAACACGTCTCAGATCAGCAGGTTCGTGCGCGCCTCCATGCTCGATAATCTGCATCAGGATTATGTGAGGACGGCGCGCGCCAAGGGCGTGAAGGAGCGCATCGTGGTGCTCGTCCACGTGCTGCGCAACAGCCTCATCCCGGTTGTGACCGTGGTCGCGCTCGGCGTTCCCACGATCTTTTCCGGCGCAATCGTCACCGAGCAGGTCTTTCGCGTCAACGGCCTCGGGCAATTGCTGATCACAGCGATCCAGGGCGGAGATCTGCCGTTGGTGCAGACGCTGACCTTCATCTTCGCGGTGCTGATCGTGCTGTTCAATCTGATCGCGGATGTGCTCTACGGTCTGCTCGATCCTCGGATCAGCTATGAGTGAAGCAGCGCCCGGCGTAGAGGCGGTTTCCGGGCCGCCCGGACGGCAGGTCTGGCGCCAGTTCCGCCGCCACCCCGGCGGCGTCGTCGGGCTCGCCGTGTTTGTCGTTATCGTGCTCGCGGTCTTCGTCGGGCCCTATCTGCATCGCATCGATCCCAGCAAGATCAGCATTCGCGAACGGAACCAGGCCCCGAGCCTTGTTCATCCGTTCGGCACGGACAATCTCGGCCGCGATCTGTTCGCTGCGGTGCTGGCGGGTGGCCGCGTGTCGCTGGCGGTCGGCCTAGCCGCCATGTTGCTGTCGCTTGCGCTCGGCGCCTCGGTCGGCGTCGCCTCCGGCTATTGGCGACGGCTCGACGGCCCATTGATGCGCTTGACGGATCTGTTCCTCGCGCTGCCCCTTCTGCCGCTTCTGCTCGTCGTCATCACCCTCTTCCGCGAGCCTTTGCGCGCGGCTTTCGGGCCTTCGACCGGCATCTTCATTCTCATCGTCGGCGGCATCGGCGTAACGAGCTGGATGCACACCGCCCGCATCGTGCGCGGCGACGTATTGGCGGTGAAGCGTCAGGAATTCGTACTGGCCGCCCAGGCGAGCGGCATGCACGCGCGGCGTATCGTCGTCAGACATGTACTGCCGAATGTGCTGAGCTCGATCCTCGTGTCGGCGACTCTCGGCATCGCCACCGCGATCATCACCGAATCGGCGCTCAGTTTCCTTGGCCTCGGCTTTCCGCCCGATTTCCCGACCTGGGGGCGGCTGCTCTACGACGGCGTGAGCTTCATGCAGATCACGCCGGCGCGCGTCATCTGGCCGGGACTGGCGATCTCCCTTACCGTTCTCAGCGTCAACTACATCGGCGATGCGATCCGCGACGCGCTCGACCCGCGCGCGCTCAGGCGCTAGCTTTCTCACCGATGCTCGAAGGAGGCCACCCATGCCTGTTCTCAACCGCGCCAGCGAAATGCACGGAGAAATCGCCGAGTGGCGACGTCGTCTGCACCAAACTCCGGAGTTGCTGTTCGACGTCTACGAGACGTCGGACTTCGTCGTCGACAAGCTGAGAAGCTTCGGTTGTGACGTCGTCAAGACGGGCATCGGGCGCACCGGCGTGGTCGGCCTGATCAAGGGCGCGCGGGGCGACGGGCCGGTCATCGGTCTGCGCGCCGACATGGACGCGCTGCCGATCCACGAGATCAGCGGCAAGCCCTGGACCTCGCAGACGCCCGGCAAGATGCACGCCTGCGGCCACGACGGACATACCGCGATGCTGCTCGGCGCCGCCAAATATCTGACCGAAACGCGCAACTTCCGCGGCGCCGTCGCTGTCATCTTCCAACCCGCCGAAGAAGGGGGCGCCGGCGGCGACGAGATGGTGAAGGACGGCATGATGGAGACCTTCGCGATCCGCGAGGTCTATGGCATGCACAACAGGCCGGGTCTGCCGATCGGCAAATTCGCGACCCGAACGGGCCCGGTCATGGCGGCCGCGGACCATTTCGAGATCGTCGTTCATGGCCGCGGCGGGCATGCCGCCCGGCCCAATTCCGCCATCGATCCGGTCATCATTTCCGCGCACATCATCACGGGCCTGCAAGTGATCGCCTCGCGCGAGACCGACCCGCTGGAGTCCGTCGTCGTGACCGTCGCCTCGATGCACGCCGGCACCGCCAACAACATCATTCCAGAAAGCGTCACGCTCACCGGCACGGTGCGTACGCTTTCTCCTGACGTGCGCGAGCACGCGCAGAAGCGGCTGACCGAGATCGTGACCGGAATCGCCTCGACCTTCGGGGCGCGCGCCGAGGTTCATTATCATCGTGGCTATCCCGTCACCGTCAACCACGCCGATCCGACCGAACGCGCAGTTGCGATCATGAGAGACGTCGCTGGCGACACCGCGGTCGAGGCGGATGTGCCGCCGGTCATGGGCGCCGAGGATTTTTCCTACATGCTGCAAGCGCGGCCGGGCGCGTTCGTGTTCATCGGCAACGGCGCGACGGCCGATCTGCACAACGCAGCCTATGACTTCAACGACGAGGCGATCCCCTTTGGCGTCAGCTATTGGGTGAACCTCGCCGAGACCACGCTCGCGGCCTGAGCCGGACCCCGGGCGCATGACCCCGGTGCTGTCCGTCCGCGGTCTAACGACGTCGTTCCGCGTCGGCGACTCGTGGCGCGCCGTCGTCGAAAACCTGGGTTTCGACGTCCATCCGCGCGAAACGCTGGCGATCGTCGGCGAATCGGGGTCCGGCAAGAGCGTCGCGTCGCTGTCGGTGATGCGCCTGCTTCCGGAGCGGGCGAGCCGCGTCGAAGGCAGCGTGCGATTCGTGGGTCGCGAATTGACGGCGCTCGACGCCGAAGCGATGCGGCAGGTTCGCGGCGCCGGCATCGCGATGATCTTTCAGGAGCCGATGACGAGCCTCAACCCGATCTTTCCTGTCGGTGAGCAGATTGCGGAAGCGATCTATTGTCATGGCGGCGGCAAGGGGGCGGCGCGCGCCGAGGCGTTGAGGCTGCTCGATCGGGTCCGCATGCCCAACGCCCAGCGCCGCTTCGGCGATCCGCCGCATCGCTTCTCCGGCGGCATGCGGCAGCGTGTGATGATCGCCATGGCGCTCGCGGCGAAGCCGAAACTCCTGATCGCCGACGAGCCGACGACAGCGCTCGACGTCACCATCCAGGGCCAGATCCTCAACCTCATCAAGAGCGTGCAGGAGGAAGAGGACATGTCCGTACTCTTCATCACGCACGACATGGGCGTCGTCGCCGAAGTCGCCGACCGCACGCTCGTCATGCATCGCGGCGCCGAGGTCGAGTCGGGGACGACGGCGGACGTTTTTGCGCGCCTGAGGCACGCCTATACCCGCATGCTGATCGACGCCGTGCCGCGGCTCGGCTCGATGCGCGACTCAGACCGGCCAGCGAAGTTTCCTGTCGCCGACAGCGCCCCCGCCGTGGCGAGCGCCGCGCCGGAATCGGGCCCCCGAAAACCCGTGCTGCAGATCAGAGACCTCACCACGCGGTTCGACATCCGTTCGGGGCTGTTCGGGCGCAGGAGCGGCGTGGTGCACGCCGTCGAGAAGGTCTCGTTCGATCTCGCGCCTGGCGAGACGTTAGCGCTGGTCGGCGAATCGGGCTGCGGCAAATCGACAACCGGCCGCTCGATCGTACGGCTCGTCGAGCCGATTGGCGGCGACGTCTTGCTCGACGGGCTGAACGTCCTGTCGCTGTCGGGCGAGGCGTTGCGGCGCGCGCGTCGCGAGATCCAGATGGTTTTCCAGGACCCGTTCGCAAGCCTCGATCCGCGCATGACGGTCGGCGCCGCCGTCGCCGAGCCGTTTCTCGATCATCGAATCGGCACGCGCGCCGAGGCGCGCGCCAAGTCGGCCGATCTCCTGCGTCGCGTCGGTCTCGACGCCGACATGACGGGTCGATACCCGCACGAATTCTCCGGCGGCCAGCGCCAGCGCATCGCGATCGCGCGCGCTCTGATGATGGACCCCAAAATCATCATCGCCGACGAGGCGGTCTCGGCGCTCGACGTCTCGGTCAAGGCGCAAGTTTGCAACCTGCTGATCGACTTGCAACAGAGCCTCAACCTCGCCTATCTGTTCATTTCTCACGACATGGCGGTGGTCGAGCGGATGAGCCACCGGGTCGCCGTGATGTATCTCGGAGAGATCGTCGAGATCGGGCCGCGCCGCGCGGTGTTCGACGATCCGCAACACGCCTATACGCGGAAGCTCATCTCCGCCGTACCGGTTCCCGATCCCTCGCGCAGGCGCGCGCGGGGAGCTGACGAGGCTGACGAAATTCAAAGCGCGATCCGGCCGATCGACTACGCGCCGCCACCGCGCCGCTACCGCGAGGCCACAGAGGGGCATTTCGTCCTCATCTGAGCCGGCCCGCGCTCCTTCATCGCCGGTGAGGCGACCTGCGATTGACAACGAACTAGGCTCCTCGCGTGAGCGTTGGCGCGGACCGGACCGTCGCTTCGACACAGCCGATCCAATGGGCGTCTGTTGTCAGGCGGCTCGCCATTCCCGTGAGGGCCGCGCCGCCGAGGATGAGCGTGCGGGCGCCGGCTGTCATACAGGAACCCGCCATGCTCCAGGGGCAGCCGCCGGGTGTTGATCGACGGCGCCGACCGCGTATGCCAGCCCACCGGCGTCACCCCGGTCGCCTCCCGGATTGCGGCGACCGTCCTGGCGATGGCGCGACGCTCGACCTCCTCGCCCATGCCGGCGTGACGCTCCCAGCGCCAGCCGTGACAGGAGATCTCGTGACCCTGGTCGACAGCCTCACGGGCAAGCCACGCAGAGCGCTCGACCGCACGCCCGCAGGCGTTCACCGTCGCGACCGCGCGGCTCTCGGCCAGAACGGCCGCGACTCGCCGCCAACCCGCGCGCGTGCCATACTCGAAGTGCGAATCCTGGCAGAGGTCGGGATAGCCCACCACCTCCTCGACGGCCTCATAGGCGCCTTCGTTGCACTCGTCGCCGTCGGAAACCGAAAGTTCGGCCCCCTCCTCCAGATTGACGACGAAAGGCAGGGCGACGCGCGCCCGTTCGGGCCATCGGACATTTGGCGGGCGGCCGCCATATCCCTTGAAATCCCGCTCAGGAACGCTTGTCATCTTGGCTCACCAGTCGATGAAGCAGTCTATATAGATTGTTTCGGGAGAGTCCGGGGCGCCGTCACGAGCGGCGCGCCGTCGCGCTCCGCGATCAGGAATTCGTTCTGGAAGGCGAGGCGCAGCCGACGGCCGCGGAAGGAGTCGAGGCCGTCGATATGGGGATCGCCGCGGGCGAAGCCGCCGACAGTGCGTCGCAGCACGTCCTTCACCCGGCCGCTGAAGATGATCTCGGCGGCGTGGATCGCTCCGACGGGGCCCTCACGCCGCGGCCGATAAAATTCAAGAAATCCAGGGCGGCCCCGGAACGCGCGTCACGGAGAGAGCAAGACTCCAGCGGTCGCCGCCGCTGGCGCGCGAAAGAAGAATGGCGCAACGCCAAGGAAGCCGTCGAGCTCCTGAACGCGCGGTCCCAGCGCGTGTGAGGGCGTCGGAAACTGCCCCATATATCAGCGCCTTTCCGTCTATTCGGCCTGCAACTTCGCACGGTGAGCCAATTCGTCCGCCGAGCATGATGCGCGGATAGATACCGAGGTATCGGTAACACCATCGTGCCATAGACTCCGCGTTGCGCTCCTGATTTAACGACAGGCATGTTTTTCGTCTTACAGCAACAGTAACGCTTACTCCGGGAAAGCGTCAGCCATTGCCTAGCAGGCGCGTCGCTCTTGTCAGAGCGGCGGCCGCGAGCGCAGCAAGGCCGTTCTTCGCCCATCGACCGAGAGCGTGCGAGGCGCCGGGTTCGTCCTTCGAGCGGAAGACCAACAATGAACATTGCAAAGATCGAAACCTTCGAAGCGCGCATTCCTCGGGAATAAGGCGATGGCGCGCCTGCTTTCCGTCAACGTGGGTCTGCCGCGGGACGTCACGTGGCAGGGCAAGACGGTACACAGTGCCGTTTGGAAGGCGCCCGGTGAAGGGCCGCGCATGGTGCGCCGACTCAACATCGACGGCGACGGACAGGGGGACTTGGCTGGCCACGGCGGCGAGCACCGGGCCGTATTCGTCTATCAGATCGACTCCTATCGCTATTGGCAGAATCAACTGGGTCGAAATGATTTCACCTATGGGCAGTTCGGGGAAAATTTCACCGTCGAGGGCCTGTCGGATGCAGAGGTGTGCATCGGGGACCGCTATCGGATCGGCGGCGCTGTGTTCGAAGTCACGCAGCCGCGCGTCACCTGTTACCGCGTGGGCATCCGCATGAACGAGCCGCAGATGGCCGCGCTGCTGGTCGCCCACGGTAGACCTGGCTTCTATTTCCGTGTGCTGGAGGAAGGCGAAGTGAAGGCTGGCGACGAGATCACGCGGGTCGCGTCCAGCTCCGAACGTATGAGCGTGTTCGAGATCAATGCGCTGCTCTACATGCCCGGTCACCCCCGCAGTCAACTGGAACAAGCGCTGCGCATCCCGGCGCTGAGCGCCGGCTGGCGTGGCTCCTTCGAGGCGTTGCTGACAAAGGAGCGCAGCGGCGGCGCGACGACGGGAAACGCCGGGCTCACTCCGGTTTCCGGGCCGCCCCCGGCGTGGCGAGGGTTCCGCCCGCTTCGGGTATCGCGGAAGGTGCGCGAGAGCAGCAACGTGATTTCGCTGGAGCTTGAGCCGACCGACGGGCGCCCGATCGCCACGGCTCTGCCCGGCCAGTTTATCGTGCTACGGCTCAGGCCCGCATCTGATGCGCCCCCGCTGACGCGCAGCTATTCGCTGTCGGGGGAGCCAAGCGCCCAGCGCTATCGCGTTAGCGTCAAGCGGGAGGCCCATGGCGTGGCCAGCGGCTATGTCAACGATAAGCTACAGGTTGGCGACGTCGTCGATGCAAGCGCCGCGCGTGGCGGCTTCACGCTGCGGCCGGGCGGCGGGCCCGTTGCTTTGGTGAGCGCCGGAATTGGGGCGACCCCTTTGCTCGCGATGCTGCACGCGCTGGCGGCCGAAGCATCGACGAGGGAAATCTGGTGGCTATACGGAGCCCGTAACGGCCGCGAACATCCGTTCGCCGAGGAAACGCGGACTTTGCTCAAGGCGCTCGCCCGTAGCCACAGCCACATTCGCTACAGCTCGCCCGATGCCGAGGATCGGCCCAATCTGGACTTCGACGCCCCCGGGCGCCTGGACATGCAGGCGCTTCGGGAGCTGACTCTGTCGCGCGATGGCGATTTCTATATCTGCGGACCGTCGACCTTCATGAACGATCTGACTGTCGGTCTTGCAGACTGGGGCGTCGCGCCAGATCGCATTCACACCGAGATTTTCGGCTCCCAGCCTCCCATTACGCCGGGCGTCGCCGCGTCGCCGCGCCGGCCGCCCCACCTACCGAGCGGCCCGGTTGGCGGCGGACCGGTGGTTTCGTTCGCCCGGACCGGTTTGAATGTCCCTTGGGGGGCAACGTTCCAGTGCCTGCTTGAGCTTGCTGAAGCGTGCGACGTGCCCACGCGATGGTCTTGCCGGACAGGGGTCTGCCACACGTGTGAGACAAGCCTGGTAGGCGGGACGGTCAGATACCGGCCGGATCCAATCGATATGCCCGCGGACGGCAATGTGTTGATCTGCTGTTCGCAACCCGAGGGCGACGTCGTCATTGATTTGTGACGGCTCGCGCCCTCATCGCCGACATACAGCAAACCAGGGAGAACTTCACATGCGATCCGACATGGTTCCAGGGGCTGTCTTCCCCGACTATGAGCTTCCCGACCACACCGCGAAACGCCGGAAGCTCTCCGAACTCCAAGGACAGCATCCGATGGTTCTCGTACTCAGCCGCGGAAGTTTCTGCCCCAAGGACCGTCGGCAGGCTGAGGGGCTCGTCGAGCTTCACCGCGAGATGGAGGTTGGTTATTGCCGGCTGGCGACAATCAGCACCGACAACATCATCGAGACCAACGAATATCGCAGCGGTGTCGGCGCGCATTGGCCCTTCCTCTCGGATCCGACACGGCTTGTTCAGAAGGATCTCGACATCGACGAATATACCGATCCCGCGCACAATCCCATGATCCCGCACGTGATCGTGCCCGCGCCCGGTCTCGTCATCTACAAGATCTATAACGGATACTGGTTCTTCGGTCGACCTACGGTCGAGGAACTCCGTCGGGACCTGCGCGCCGTCAGCATGAAATGTCGGCCGGACTGGGATATCACGACGCCCGAACTCAAAGCGGCGTGGCGGGAGGGCCGCAAGGAGCTCTTTTATCCTTACGGCAAGACCTACGCCCAAACGCTCGGCGAACAGGATTAGAGCAGTTTTCGATCAAATCGAAGCGCCCTCGTCATTGCGAGCGGCCCCCGGGTCGAAGAGCCCGGGGGGAAGCAATCCAGAAGGACGTAAGGATCCTACGATCGCCTGGATTGCTCTTATGTCCTTCGTCAAGGGGTCGGACGCACCCTCCCGTTTCCGCTTCAGGGGTGGGCGGAGTGATGGCGTTGGATGATTGCGCAGAGGTGGGGGCGAGGCCTGTTGGACGTCGGTGATCAAGCTCTAATACGCGTATTTGTTCCGCATGTCCGAGTTTCGTCCGGGGCTGCTCCACGTCTTCGTACGGGCGTCGATGCGTCGATCGGCCACTTGCAATCCTCGGGAGTTCCCCTGCCGCGGCTTCACCCCCGCCGCTGCGCAATGTTTGTTGCATCCGTCTGCCGTATCCCTCCCCGGTCTGTGTGGGGTCAGTCGACGCGATGGCGCGCCGCCCGCGATGGCGCGGGATCGCATGAAGCCGCTCGCGAAGCGCGCTCCCAAATTGCGCTGTAGCGAGCGAGCGGCTTCATGCGACGGCTTGCTCCTGCTCAAGCGCGCGATGGATCGCCCAGATGAAGCCGGCGAGTTCGCGCGCGACCGCCGTGACGGCGACGCTCTTCGTCTTGCCTTTGCGCATCAGCGCCCGGTAGCGCGCGGTGAGCCGCATCTGCGCCTTCCAGGCGATCCGCCGCGCCGCCGGCGGCGCCGCCTCGACCCAGGCGAGCTTGGCCTGACCGATGCGCGCAGGAAAGCGATGGCGCCAAGCGCTCTCGATCAGGGTTTTGCGCGCCCGGCCGTTGCCGGCCTTGGTGATGCCGAAGCGCCTGACTCGGTCGCCGGTTGAGGACTCCGAGGGCACGAGCCCCAGCCAGGCCATCAACTCGCGCGGCGTCCGAAAGCGCCCGAGGTCGCCGACTTCGGCCAGAATCGCCGTCGCCGCGACGAGGTCGATCCCGCGCATCGCCATCAGCGCCGTGACCATCGGCGCCAGCGACCAATCGGGAACCGCCTCCTCGATCGCCTTCTCCAGCCGGGCGATGCGCGCCTTCGCCTCGTCCATCGCGGCCACCTGCTCCTCGAAGGCGATGCGCTGCTCGAGATGGGCGAAAGCTTGGCTCGCCAGCCACTTCCGGTGCGCGCCGCCCCATGTCTTCTTACCGGGATAGACGCGTCCGAGACGCAAAAGGAAGGCGCCGGTCTGCTGGCGCTTGATCCTGAGGTCGAAGGCGGCCGTCGAGCGCGCCCGCACCAGATCGCGCATCGCCTCGTGCCGCTCGTCCGGCGTCCACACGGCGGTGAGCTCGCCGGCCCGCAGCAAGCGCGCCAGATTCAAGGCGTCGCGGCGATTGGTCTTCACCCGATCGCCCGGCTTGCGCGGAATGAGCGAGGGCGCGACCACCCGGCACGCATGCCCAAGCTCGCCGATCAGCCGATAAAGACCGTAGCCGGTCGGCCCCGCCTCGTAACAGAACGTCAGCTTGTCGTGCTTGCCAGACAGGCGGCGGACCAGCTTCGTCACCGCAGCCTCGTTCGCCTCGATCTCCCCGAGAAACCTCGCCTCGGCCGCGCCTCCGCCGTCAGCCAACCCTACCGCGATACTCGACTTCGACACGTCCATGCCGACGAAAACTTCGCTATAATCTTTCATGGCTCGTCCTCCTTGCGTGAGGCTCCGCCCGGCCTATCCGGGCAACCCTCGCAACGCGCATCGAGGGCGAGCCGCCGCCTCAGCGCAAGGACATACAGTCTTCGTCCCCCCGGGCTCTTCGACCCGGGGGTCGCTCCTCGCAATGACGATTCAGCGTGGTCGAAAACCGCTCTCGCCTACGCCGCCCAGCGTCTAGAAGACAAGAGCCAAAATCTCGTGGCGCTGCGGCCTCCGCCGGCGTTTGCTCTGCCTTCACCCACCAATAGAGCGCGATTTTGTTTCGATCGACTTGAGGAGGTTGGCCCAGGACTCGTCGAACGACTTGGCCCCATCGGACTGCAGGTCCGCGGCCAGGGCGTCGACATTCACGCCCGCCTTGACGATCTGCGAAAGCGTCGCACTCGCGGGCCCTCCGTCGCGCGGCAGAAGGGGGCCGACATCGCCGTGATCGGCGAAATCGAGGAGCGTCTCTTCAGGCATCGTGTTGACGGTGTTGGGCGCCGCCAATGCGTGGATGTAGAGCGTATCCGGGGCTTTTGGGTCCTTCGTGCCTGTGCTCGCGAACAAGAGCCGCTGCGGGCGCGCGCCGAAATTCTCGAGCCGCTGCCAGCGATCGGAATCGAGAAGATCCCGATAGGCGGCATAGCTCGCCTCCCCGACGGCGATCCCCAGTCGATCGCGCAGATCGCCTGGAAGTTTGTCTGTCGTCGCCTTGTCCCAGCGGCTCACGAACAACGATGCGACCGAGCGGACGTCGGGGCTCAGGCCCGCCGCGATCCGGCGTTCCAGGCCGCGCATATAGGCCTCGGCCGCAGCGAGATAGTGCGCCTGTGAGAAGAGCAGCGTGACGTTGATCGGCACGCCGCTGAAGATCGCCTCCTCGATTGCTGACGCGCCCTCCTTTGTCCCGGGGATCTTGATAAAGAGATTGGGCCGGGCCGCCGCGGCGTGGAGGGATTTCGCCGCTTTGACCGTCTTCTCGGTGTCATAGGCGAGCAGCGGCGAGACTTCGAGCGACACCCAGCCGTCCACGCCGGCCGTGCGGTCGTGGATCGGGCGGAAGAGGTCGGCTGCCTGTTGCAGATCGGCGATGGCGAGCTTGAAGAACAAATCCTCGGTTGCAACACCGCTCTTGGTCATCGCGTGGATATCGGCGTCGTAGGCGGCGCTCTTAGAGACGGCGTGGTCGAAAATCGTGGGATTCGAAGTTAGGCCAGTGATCGACAGCGTATCGATGTAGCGCTTGAGCGTGCCCGAAGTGAGGAGGTCGCGGGTGATGTTGTCGAGCCATAGACTCTGGCCCGCGGCGTGCAGTTTTTCGGTGGCTTTCATGTTCGAACTCCCGGATGTCTTATTGGCGCGAAACCGTCACGGTCGACCCTTGTCCACGTCATCGTTCCGCCCGATCACGGCGGCCTGACAATGCCCCCACTCGATATTCCGCGCCAGTCCAACGTGGACGGATGCGATCGTGGGTGTGGGGTTCCCCTCAGGGGGCGCCTAACGCCTCTTGTCGCTCCGATCGGACACGCTCCGATCGAGGCCGGTCGCAGGCCCCAGACTGAATTGCGGTCTCCTGAGCCAAAATGACGGTGAAAAGCTCTTGTCGATCCGTCCACGTCGCTATAGGCGACCAACCGCCCGCTCGAAGGAGGACCGCAGCGTCCCTGGCCCCGTATTTTAGGCTGTTTTCCGTATGGATCGTCTCGCCCTCGGCCATTCGGAAGAAGTGATCGTCCACCCCGAACTCGACATCACGTTCCGCCCTTAGATGCATTTCGATCCGCGCCTCTTGATCATTCCAGCGGGCAAGGTGGCGAAAGGCGTCGACCGGAATCGATCCGCCAAGCTCTCTGTTGATCCGATGCAAAAGATTGCGATTGAACGCAGCCGTTACCCCCACCGCGTCGTCATAGGCGGGCAAAAGAATGTTTTGGTCCTTGATTCGGTCGACGCCGATCAACAGCATCGAACCAGCCCCTAACGTGGACGCCATGCTCCGCAGCAAATCAACGGCGTCAGGAACCAGCAGATTGCCAATGGTCGACCCAGGAAAGAATCCAACCCTGGGCGCCCGCTCGACCATCGGTGGAAGCCGTACGGTATTCGTGAAATCCCCCTCGATGGGGTATATTGGCAGGCCGCGAAACATTGTCGAAAGTGTTGTCGCCGATTCCCGAAGAATGGCGCCCGCAATATCAATCGGCACATACGCCGCCGGATTGAGCGCGGTCAGCAGGATCGGCGTTTTGGAAGACGAGCCGGACCCGAATTCGACAACAGCGCGTCCAGGCCCGACAAGCGAGGCGATTTCGGCCGCCGCGCTTTGCAGAAGCGCCCGCTCGGTCCGGGTCAGATAGTATTCAGGCAACGTCGTTATCTCTTCGAACAACGCCGACCCGTCGCGATCGTAAAACCAACGTGGCGGGATCGTCCTCGGTCGCGCCGCCAAGCCGTTCAAGACGTCACGTCGAAAAGCGGGATCGGCGGACGACGGACGATCGTCCGTCCGGAGCATAGGCGAGTCGTCTGTGCGGAGCATGGATCAGATATCCTTTGCAAGGCGGACGCCGGTGAATTGCCAGCGTTGGTGCGGATAGAAAAAATTGCGATAGCTTGCGCGCACGTGCCCCCGCGGAGTGGCGCAGCTCCCGCCTCTCAGCACGAACTGACCCGACATGAATTTTCCGTTGTACTCACCAACTGCGCCCGCCGCGGGGCGAAAACCGGGATACGCAAGGAACGCGGACGCCGTCCACTCCCACAGGTCGCCGAACAGCTGGCGAATTCCGTCGGCGGCGGGCGCGGAGGCGGGTCGCACCGCGCCAGCATTGTCGAGAAAGGTCCCCTGTTCGGCGTTCACGCCTTCAGCCGCGCTTTCCCACTCGGCTTCGGTCGGCAACCGGGCGCCCGCCCATCGCGCGAAGGCGTCGGCCTCGTAGTAACTGACATGCTGCACCGGGGCCGCCGGATCGATCGAACTCGAGTCCGCCGAGCCCGAAATGCCTGGACCAGGCGCCGCTCTCATCGCGACGCCAGTACAAAGGCGCTTCGATCCTGTTCTGTCGCACCCATGCCCAGCCGTCCGACAGCCACAGGTTCGCCGTGTCGTAGCCTCGGTCGTCGAGGAAGGCGCGCCATTCGCCGTTGGTAACCAGGCGATCTCCGAGCGCGTGCGGCGCCAGCCACACGGTATGGCGCGGCCCCTCGCAGTCGAAAGCGAAATCCTGGCCGTCGTGCCCGATATCGATTGGACCTTGGCGACCCTCGACCCAGCGCAAGGCGTCCGTCGTGGCGCCGATACGAACGGCGCCTTGCGCATAGGCTGCCGGAAGGAGGGGGTTCTGGGCGAACAGATGAAGGAGGTCGGTAAGAAGCAGTTCCTGATGCTGCTCCTCGTGATGACACCCGAGCAGGACGAGGCGCCGCGCCGGCGCCGGCAGATCGTCGAGCGCCCGCTTCATCGCCATGTCGACATGCCGACGATACGCCAGCACCTCATCAAGCGGTGGGCGGGTGAGCATCCCGCGGGACGGCCTCGCGATGCGGTCCCCTTCGGATTCGTAATAGCTGTTGTAGAGGAAGGCGAACGCGGCATTGAACGGACGGTAGTTCCGGACGAAGTCGCGCAGCACAAACGTCTCGAAGAACCACGTCGTGTGCGCCAGGTGCCATTTGCTCGGCGAGGCGTCGGGCATCGATTGGACGCTGACATCTGCGTCGCTCAACCCAGCCACGAGCGCGACCGAAATCGTGCGCACGCGATCCAAACGCCTCCGCAAAGGGTCCGCGGATGACGGCAGCGTCGAAATCAGGTCGCCGGGAGCGCTGTTTGTGTGTGCGGTCATGGGGATCTCGTGCAAAGCGTTCGAGCGGTACAGTGTGACGGCTCAAGGTCTTGGGGCGCCGCCGACTTCCACCGGCGCCGAATGCACTTTCCTCGCTCTGATTGTGCCAGAAATAATCGAACTGTCATCTGGAACTTGACGGATGCAGTCTCGTATCGCGGCGCCGACCATAGCGAGCTCCCCTAGGCCTGAGCGGTTTTCGCGACTGGTCGCACCCGACATATTCGACCAGCAGGATGTAGCAGCAAGGTGATTACGCGGCCATTGCACGATGGTATCGCCGATACTTTGATGTCGACGACGGCGCGGCGAAAAAACCGGGGCGAATTCGCAGCGAGGCGGATTGTCGGTTACGTCTGTGGCGTTCCAAGGGCGAACGACCGCACGCCCCTTCAGCTACAAGCCGTCGGCGCTGGAAGCGTTCCCGTCCAGCTTCAGGCAGCGCGGTCGACCCTGGCGTCCCGCGCGGCGCCCGCTGATCCGACCGCTCACCAGAGCCGCCTTCCACCCGCGGGGGACGGGAATCCTGGCCAGGCTTTGCAACCGGGCTGCGCCCGATCTGGCGCCCGGTTTTCGCCCGCCTGTTCTTTCCCTGATCCGCTCCGAAATCACCTGATAATTCCCTGTTCCGGTCATTTGCAATTCCCTGTTCCGCGCCCGCCCGAGCCCACAACCGGCGAGTTGTAATTCCGACAGCAACATGACATTGGAGGACTTTCTGCAATGGAGCGCGGACAGCCGCGCAAAAAAATTCCCTGCTAGCAGGGAAACCGGGTTGCCGGTTCGGCGCCCTGCCTGCAGCCTTTTCCGATGAGACCGTCTGTAGGACAATGGCGCCTGGAGCGTCGAGGTCGCCACGTCAGGATCCACCGGCTATGAAGCGAGACCAGCATCCCTTCGCCCGCTACATCGCCATTATCGGCCGCGGCAAGACGCTGACCCGCTCCCTCACCGTTGGCGAAGCCAAAGAGGCGATGGCGATGATCCTCGCCGGACGGGTCCTGCCCGAGCAACTCGGCGCCTTCCTGATGCTCCTCAGAGTGAAGGAAGAGAGCCCGGAGGAAATCGCCGGCTTCGTCCGCGCGGCGCGCGCAAGCATGAGGCCTCCGGCCGGCGCGCCGCATGTCGATCTGGACTGGTCGTCCTACGCGGGCAAGGGGCGGCAGCTGCCCTGGTTCATCCTCTCGGCGCTTCTCCTTGCGCGGAACGGCTGGCGCGTCTTCATGCACGGCGCCGAAGCGCATACGGAGGGACGCATCTATACAGGCGCAGCCCTGCGGGCGGTCGGCTTCTCGGTTGCGACGAGCCTCGAAGACGCGGCGGATCGCCTGGCCCACGAAAACTTCGCCTATCTGCCGATCGACGTCCTGAGCCCGCCGATCGCCGACATGCTGGAGCTGCGGCCGATCCTGGGCTTGCGCTCGCCTGTGCACACCTTCGCGCGCATGCTCAATCCGTTCGGGGCGCCCGCAATGCTGCAGGGCGTGTTCCATCCCGGCTATATGCGGATCCACCGCGACGCCGGCCTGATCCTCGGGCAGACGCGGCTCTCCGTCTTCCGTGGCGAATGCGGCGAGATCGAGCGCCGTCCGGGCAAGCCCTGCGACGTGATGATGGCGATCGACGGCGAGGGGCTCGAAGAGCGCTGGGCGCCGATGATCGACGAACCGCGCCAAGCGCCCGACCCGGAGATGGACCTCATGCGCCTCGCCGGCCTCTGGCGCGGCGCCATCCGCGACGAATATGGCGAGGCCGCGGTCGTCGGGACGCTCGCGATCGCCCTGAGAACGCTGGGCATGGCGGAAAGCCCTTCCGACGCCGAGGCGAAGGCGAGAGCGCTATGGGACGCGCGCGAGCGGAACCGCGTCGCGAGCGCGGCCTGATCGATGGCGCTTTGGCGGATACGCCGCAGCCATCGGCGACATGATCCGCGGATGGCCGCCGGTCTCGCCTTCATTGCCGCGGGTCAAAGCAGCGCGAGTCTCAGGTCTCCGAGCAATTCGCTGAGATGGCGAACGAAGCGGGCGGCGGCGGCGCCGTCTATGACGCGATGGTCATAGGAGAGACACAGCGGCAGCATCAGGCGGGGCTGGAACGCCGCTCCGTCCCAAACCGGCGCCATCGTGGCTCGCACGACGCCGAGAATTGCGACTTCCGGTCCGTTGACGATCGGCGTGAACGCCGTGCCGCCGATTCCTCCGAGCGACGAAATGGTAAAGGTCGCGCCCTGCATGTCCGCCGGCGTCAGCTTTCCGTCTCGCGCCTTCGCCGACAGCGCCGCGAGTTCGCGCGCGATCTCTGTCACACCCTTCCTGTCGGCGTCCCGGACGACGGCGATGACGAGGCCGTCCGCGGTGTCGATGGCGACGCCGATGTTCCAGTAGTTGCGCCGAACCAGTGCGTCCTTGGCGGGGACGAGCGCCGAGTTGAACAGCGGGAACGCTTTTAGGGCGGCGACGGTGCATTTGACCACAAGAGGCAGCAGCGAGACGCGATAGGGCTCCTGTTTGTCGCTCTTCGCCTTGTCATCGAGCGACTGGCGAAACGCCTCGAGCTCCGTGATGTCGGCTTCGTCGCAATGCGTGACATGCGGGATGTTGAGCCAGGACGCATGCAGGCGCGGCCCTGAAACCCGCTTGATGCGCGACAGCGGCGTCGTCTCGACGGGGCCGAATTTCGCGAAGTCCACCACGGGGAGTTCGGGCAGCGCCGCGCCTGTCGATCCCGACGACGGCGCGCCCGCGCGGAATGCGGTCTTGACGTCTTCCTTGGTGACGACGCCCTTCTCGCCCGTCCCTTGCAGCCCCTCGAGGGCGACGCCGAGTTCGGCCGCGAGCCGCCGCGCCGCAGGGCCTGCCTGAACTTCGGACGGAGCCGCGGGCGCGGAAATCGGTTCCTTGCGCTTTGCCGCCTCCGCGATCACGTCGCTCGCCTGAACCCGGCCGCTCGGCCCGCTGCCTGCAACCTCAGTCAGCGGCAACCCGTGATCCCGAGCGAGCCGGCGCGCCTTCGGCGTCGCCCGCTCGGCGCGCTCTTCGTGCGCTTCGACAGACCGAAAATCGCCTGTGTCCGCCACATCATCCGCCGCCACCGCGCGCGTCGGCGTCGCGAGGCTACCGGCGGGCGCCGGCTTCGGTACGACGAACGTTTCTCCCGGGGCTACAATCCAACCGACGACTGTGCCGACGGGCAATTCATCGCCAGGGCGACCGGTGACGCCGCTCAACACGCCCGCAGCAGGCGATTCGATTTCCATCGCCGCCTTGTCCGACTCGATTTCGAACAGGGGCTGGCCTTCCGCGACGGATCCCCCCTCTTCGACGAACCACTTGGCGATTTTGCCGGTCGTCATGTCCATGTCGACGCGCGGGAGAATGACCTCGACCGCCATGTCAGACGCGTCCCAGCGCAAGCTCGCGGGCGGCTGAGGCGATATCCGGGGTCTGCGGAACCGCGGCCTTCTCGAGGATGGGACTGTAAGGAATTGGCGAATCGGCGCCCCCGAGCCGAATGATCGGAGCGTCCAGATAGTCGAACGCCTCGCTCTCGGCGATCGCCGCGCTGATCTCGGCGCCAATGCCCAGGGTCTTGACGCCCTCGTACACGCACATGAGGCGCGAGGTTTTCTTCACGCTCTCGCTGATCGTCCTGAGATCGAGCGGGCGCAAGGAGCGCGGGTCGATCACCTCGACGTCGATCCCTTCCTTCGCGAGTTCGGCCGCCGCGTCCAGCGCCTTGCCGCACATGATGCCCGACGCGACGATCGTGAGGTCGCGTCCGGGCCGGCGAACCTCCGCCTTGTCGAGCGGCACCGTATAGTAGCCAGGGGGAACTGGCCCTTTGGTCTTGTAGAGCAGCTTGTGCTCGTAGATCATCACCGGATCCGGATCGGCGATCGCTGCGAGAAGCAGTCCCTTGGCGTCGTACGGGGTGGTCGGCTCGACGACCTTGAGGCCGGGAATATGCGCCAGCCAAGCCTGTAGCGCCTGGCTGTGTTGCGCCGCCGCGCCCGTTCCCGAACCTGACGGCAGACGGACGACCATGGGCACGGAGACCGACCCGCCGAGCATGAAGCGGAGCTTGGCGGCCTGATTGACGATCTGCTCCATCGCCAGGGTGACAAAGTCAGAAAATTGCAGTTCGAAGATTGGGCGCATTCCGGTCAGCGCCGCGCCAACCGCGACGCCTGCGCCGCCAAGCTCGGAGATCGGCGTGTCGATCACCCGATCGGCGCCAAAACGCTTGACCAGATCGCCGGTGACCTGGAACGCGCCTCCATAGACGCCGACGTCTTCGCCCATGAGAAAGACGCGGTCGTCGGCTTCCATTGCGATCGACAGGGCCTCCTGAATGGCCTGCGCGTAGGTCAGCTCGCGGGTCTGCGTGTCCATGGGGAAGTGGGTCCTAGTTGGTGTAGACGTCGCGCAGCAGATCTTTGGCCAACGGCAAAGGACTACCCTCGGCGAAAGCGACGCCCTGCTTGATCTCTTCCTCAACCTCGGCACGAACGGATTCGATCTCGGACGGCGACAGGACGCCGAGAGACTCGAGTTCGTGCTCGAACGCCGCGATCGGATCGCGCCCCTTCCAAGCCTCGATTTCTTCCTTTGTGCGGTAACGGTTGCGATCGGATTTCGAGTGGCCGCGGATCCGGTAGGTCATGCATTCGATCAGGCTCGGACCCTCGCCGCGCCGGGCGCGATCGGCTGCGTTGAAAGAGGCCTCGGCGACCTCAGCGAAATTGTTGCCATCGACGGTCACGCCCGGCATCGAATAGGCTGCGGCGCGCTCGGCGATCTGCCCGACCGCGGTCGAACGTTCGGTCGACATCGACATGCCGTAGTTGTTGTTCTCGCACACGAACACCACCGGCAGTTTCCAGATCGACGCCATGTTCAGCGACTCGTGGAACGCGCCTTCGTTGTTCGCGCCATCGCCGAAAAAGCAGACGACCACCGCGCCCGTCTTTCGCATCTTCACGCTGAGCGCGGCGCCGACGGCGATCGGAATGCCGCCGCCGACGATGCCGTTGGCCCCGAGATTTCCCTTGCTCGGATCCGCGATGTGCATGGAACCGCCCCGGCCGCGGCAGTATCCGGTCTCGCGGCCGAGAAACTCGGCGAACATCCGCTTCACCTCGGCCCCCTTGGCGATGCAGTGACCGTGACCGCGATGAGTCGAGGTGATGTAGTCGGAGTCCGACAAGGGCGCACAGGCGCCGACCGCCGTCGCCTCCTCGCCGATCGAGAGGTGCATCGTTCCGTAGCTTTGGCCACGGACGTAGGCGTCCTCGGCGCTTTCCTCGAAGCGACGGATTAGCCGCATCTTGTACAACGCGTCGCGCAAATCGCGCTTCGTCAGCCGCTCATAGATGCGGGGACGATTAGACTGCGACGATTGGGCGCTTTCGACGCTGGATGTGCTCATGAAGTCCTCGGCCTTGACCAACGAAGGTGCAACAGGCTCAGTTGGTCACGAACTGGCCGTCGGACTGATCGAGCCGCCGACGGATTTGGGTGACCACGAGCGAATCGTCCGGCGCGCAATTGTCGTAGGTCAGTTTCTCGCCCGCCTTGATCGGCTTCAGGACCTTCGAACGTTCCGCGAGGCCGAGCGGGATCGCTTCCGCTTTGCGGGCCTCCAGCCACTCCATCGCAAACCCGCGATAGTCGTATTCGCCGATCTTGCCGAGGATCTGGCCGGGAACGAGATCGCGCTTGGCGACCGCCGCGCATTCGCCGACGGGACGATCGAGCGGTTCGAGATCCGCGCGCCCTAGGCGCGCCGCGCGAATGGCGGAAAGCGTCACTTCCAGGCTTGTCAGATGATAGGGACGCAGCAGGCTGAAGCAAGGCCCGGGGCCGACCTTCAGATCGATCATGCGCTCGAGCACGCGCGGATGGCGGGGTTTGACGACGCAGAACACGCCGGGCGCCACGCCTTTGCCGATAGAGTAATCGACGACGCCCGACTTATTGAGAATGCCGCCGTCCTCCTTGGTGCACAGCACTTGAGCGAGTACGTCTCGTGTCGCCGTCGGCCCGTGCATACCGGGCACGTCCGGCACGAGGCCGGTGGCGTTCGCGACTGCGGTCATCTCGATCGCCGTCTTGGAGCCGTCCACGAACTCGACAAGCATGCGGGCGTTCATGTTGCGCTCGCGCGCTTCCTTTTCGAAGGCGTCGGGGGTGGCGTCGAATTGCAGCGCGTTGTTTTTGCCTTTTCCGGCGGCGACGATCTCGAACCCGAGCGCCTGGGCGAAACCGATCAGTTCGACAGTCGCCGCCGGTTCGTCGCCCGCGGCCCCAGTGAACATGACGCCCGCTTTGCGCGCCTCCTCCTTGAGGAAGCGGCCGATGGTGATGTCGGCCTCGACGTTCAGCATGACGATGTGCTTGCCCTGCTTCATCGCCTCGAGCGCGATGAGCGTTCCGATGCTGGGATTGCCGGTCGCGTCGATGACCACGTCGATGCGGCCCGAACCGCACATGGCCTGATAGCTCTCGGTGATGGCGACGTTGCCCATCTCGATCGCCCGGTCGACATCGGTCGGCTTGGACGCCAGGACGACGCTGCTCTCGGGGTGGCCGGCCATGATCGCCGCGTCGCGCGCCGAATTGATGAGGATCTCGGAAATGGCGCCCAGGCGCACGCCCGTCATCTGGGACAACTCGACAACGATGTCGGTACCCATCTGCCCTGCGCCGGCGAGCCCGATCGTCAACGGGCCATTGGCCTTCGCATAGCGTTCGATATCGGCGGCAAGGCCAACTTTTGCGATATTCGACACAGGCGTGCTCCCTTGAGCGTTGAAGTTGCTCGATCGGCGCGAGCGCAACCGCACGCCCGGCGCGTCTCGAAACGCAGAAGCCCGCCGAGGGCGTCGCTCGAAACTCATCTGCTGCGACGACACTTCTTCTCGCCGACCGCCGCCTTTCGGCGCCATGACGTTGCGCTGCGCTCGAGTTTCGACGTTCCGCTACGCTCGAGCGTGGGCAAGCGTTAGTGAACTTTTTTAAATTTGTCAAGTCTAATGTTCAGTCACGTTTGCGCTTGGGCGGCAGGGATGTCCGGGCCGAGTCCGCGACCGGGCTTGGGGCAATTCGGGGTCGCTCCCCTGCGGATTGTGGAATTGACAGCGCTTCAAATGAGCGTCATTTGAATCAACTGTTCAGTTTCTCGATCCCTAGGCGCGCCCCACTGGGGTGCATCTCGTCCACCGCAAATCCGAGGATTGAGTGAAGACGCAAGAGCGATCTCGTGGGGCGAAGTCGCCGAAATCCACGAGGATCGGAGAAGTCTTGGAGGACGGTCCCACGGAGGCGCTCTCACTCGGGCGCCGCGCGCCGCGCCTGCGTCAACGTGTCGCGTGGATGTACTACGTCGAGGAGATGACGCAGGGCGCGATCGCCGACACGCTCGGCATCGGACGAATTACCGTCGTGCGCCTGCTCGCCGAAGCGCGCGGCCTCAACGAAGTGCGCATGGCGCTAAGCCGCGACATTGCCGAGCTCTCTCGGCTCGAATTCGACGTGCAGAAGAAATATGGCCTGCCCGAGGTTGTCGTCGCGCCGCTTTCGACCTCTTGGGCCGATCCGAGCAATGCGGTCGCCGCCGCGGCGGGCGAGTACATCTCGCAAATGCTGCGGCCCGACATGAAGCTCGGCCTGGGCTGGGGCAACACCCTGAACCGAACGCTGGGCTTCATTCAGGAGCGTCAGCTGCCTCATCTCTCCGTCGTTTCGCTGCTCGGCGGCATTACCCGCGCCCGACAGGCCAATCCGGCGGAATTTGCCTGGCAATTCTCGCGCATCTTCCTCGCCGATTGCTATCTGCTCGCGGCGCCGGCGGTCGTCGACAGCCCGGACACCAAGCGCACACTCATCGAGCGCTGCGGTCTCAAGGAAGTGTACGACTTCTCCAAGTCTCTCGACGCCGTGGTGGTCAGCGTCGGAACGACCGAGCTGGAGTCGACCACAAATTATTACGGCATTATCTCCAATGCGGAAATCCGCGAGTTGCGCGCGAGCGGCGCGGTCGGAGACGTGCTGTACAACTTTTTTGACAGGCGCGGCCGGCTTGTCGACCACCCAATCAATGACCGGGTGATGTCCATTCCGCTCTCGACGCTCAGTGCGACGCCCATTCGCGTGCTCGTTTCCGGCGGCAAGGAAAAAATCAAGCCGCTGATCGGCGCGTTCACCTTGTTGCGACCGACTGCGCTGATCACCGACGAAGCGACCGCCGCCCTGTTGATCAACGAGAAAGAGCCCGGGGAAAACACGGGCTGATCGTTGCGGCTAGGGAAGAAACGGGATCATCGCCGCGAACTCGCGCGCCAGCGCGGACGATGGGTTCGCGCTTCCGAGCGCCGCCGACAGTTCTGCGAACCGTGCATCGACCGCCAGGTCCGCGGAAACGATCAGTGCGTCGAGATCCCCCGCGTTCGCGTCGCCCTTCGAAGCGAGGGCCACGGCGAGCCCGACCATCAGCGCGCAATAGTCGTTGGGCGCGCGACCCAGATTCCTGGGCGCCGGTTCGCCGCTGAGACTCGTCATCATCTCGCGGATCGGTCGCGCCGCCGCGAGTTCGGCCGACAGGGCGGCGCAGAGCCGAACGGTCGCATCCATTCGTTCGGAACTCGGGCGCGAACCGTCGAGCGCGACATCCGCAAGCGGTCCGCTGCGCGCCTTGACCGCGCCCACCGCCTCGTCCACGGCTTGCTCCGAAACGAGAAAGACCTCCAGGCCGAACCGGCGCAACAGCCCCTTGAGCGCATAGTAAATCTCGGGCACGAAGGCGTTCGCTTTATCCGCCTCTGGGCTGAAGTAGGCGGAAATCGGCTGGGGGAACGCGAGCGCGGCGGAAAGGTGTTCGTTCTCTGGCAGGAACGCGGTCGCGGCGGCCTCGACCTGAGAGAACACCGAAGCCGCGGCGAGCGCGACGGGCCGCGGCAAATGCGGCGCAAAACGATGAGGTCTGGGTCCGCCTCCTTCGGCGCTGCGCCGGATTTGATAACGCACGTTGCGCAGTTGATCCTTGACCGCCAAGACGAACTGGTCAGAAAGATGCGTCTTCGTCACGTAAGCGCCTTTTTGCCTCGGCAATGCCGCCCACTTCACTTGCCATTACCGCCGACAGTATAGCTGAATTGGGCATTTTTTGCGAATAAAGGCGCCCGCTTACAGGGCCCGACCCGCTTGGCCGACACGAATTCGGAACCGGGCAGCGGGCGACGCGTGAACGCGCGTTGCAGACGAACGAAGGGGTCGAGAGACGGAACTGGGGCGCCGGCGCCTAATTCGCGAGCAAGAGCAGGGAACGCTCGACCGCCATCCAGTCTTGAACGACGAAGTCCGCCCCCGCCTCGAGGAGACGACGGCGGTGATCGGGTTCGACATGGGCGCCTCCGAGATATCCGATCGCGCGCGCCCCCGCCGCTTTCGCCCCCAGCACACCCGGCGCGGAATCCTCGATCACGACGACCTCGGCGGGCTGAGCGCCCATCCTCTCGGCCGCATAAAGGTAGATGTCCGGGGCCGGCTTGCCGCGCGCGACATCCTGAGTGGAAAAGACGGCGTCACCAAAAAAGCCGGCAAGACCCGTTTTCTCGAGACTGAACCGGACGCGCTCCGGCTGCGACGACGAGGCGACACAGCGACGTATCGTCAGCTTGCCGAGAAAATCGATCACCCCGGGCGTCGGTTCCAACTCCACTGCGAACAACTCCCGCGTGCGCAGCCACAGTCGCTCGCGCACGTCCGGCCCGATCGGCCGACCAATCGCACGCTCGAGCAACGCAAAAATGTCGGCCTGCTTCAGCCCAAGGCATTGCGGCCAGACATCGGCGGGGATCTCCGCCCCGATCTCGGCCAGGATGTCAAAGTAGGCGCGCATCGCCAGCGTTTCGCTATCAACCAGAACGCCGTCGCAGTCGAAGACGATGAGGCGCGGCCACAGACTCATAGCTCGATGACGCATTTCTTGGCGAGCGGGATGGAAGCCGGGCTCATGCTCAGCTCGGTCACGCCGAGCGCCACGAACTTGGCGATCATGTCGGGACGAGCCGCCGCCTCGCCGCAGACGCCGACCCAAATCCCCGCCGCGCGCGCCGCTTCGCAAATCATCCCGACCGCTTTGAGCACCGCCGGATGATCAGCGCGGTTGAGATGGCCGACCCGCGCGTTCATCCGATCGGCCGCCATGACATATTGCGTGAGGTCGTTCGTGCCGATCGAAAAAAAGGCGGTCTCGTGGGCGAGGGACTCGGCCGCGAGCGCCGCTGCGGGCGTCTCGGCCATGACGCCGAGTTCGAACATGTGATGGGCGACCCCCTCGGCCGCCAGTTCCGCCCGACATTCCTCGATCAGTCGCTTCGTCGCACGCAGCTCCTCGACGTCCGCCACCATGGGAATCATCACTTTGAGGTTGCCATGCACGCCGGCGCGCAAGAGAGCGCGAAGCTGTGGCTTGAAAATGTCGGGCTGATCGAGGCAGAGGCGCACGCCACGCCAACCCAGAAACGGATTGTCCTCGTGCGGCACAAAGATGCCCGGCGTCGACTTGTCGCCGCCGATGTCGAGGGTCCGGACAATCACGCTGCGGGGCGCGAAGGCTTCGGCGAGCTTCGAGTAGACCTGCGCCTGTTCGTTCTCGGTCGGCGGCCGCTTGCGCTCCATGAACAGGAGCTCGGTGCGGAACAGGCCCACCCCCATGGCGCCGGCCTGCACGGCCGCCTCGATCTCTTTCAGCGAACCGAGATTGGCGCCAATCTCGATCAAACGGCCGTCTCGCGTGCGCGGTTCGATCTTGGCGTAGGCGGCGAGCTCAGCCTTCCGCGCCGCCGTCGCCGCCACGCGCGCCCGGAACACGGCTTCCGTCTGCGGCTCCGGGTCGACCGCGACCTCCCCGGTCGTTCCGTCGAGCGCCACGACTTTTGCTGCGCGCAGGCGCTCGGGATCCATGTCGAGGCCAAGCACCGCCGGCACGCTATAGGAACGCGCGATGATGGCCACGTGCGAAGTGGCGCCGCCTTTCAGGCTGACGAGGCCGCCGAAGGTCTCGATCGCGGCGCCGGCGAGATCGAACGCGCTGATCTCGTCGGCGATGACGATCGAGCCTGGCGGGACTTCGCTGAGGCTCGCCTCATGCTTGCCGAGAAGCGCCAGCGCGATCCGGCGCGCATAGGCCGAGACGTCCTCTCCGCGCGCGCGCAAATAGGGATCCTCGAGTTCCTCGAAAACGCGCGCGAGTTCGGCGCCGCCGTCGAGAGCGGCGCTGACCGCGTCGAAGCCGGAGTTCACATGCGCTTCGATCCGCCCGACCAGTTCCTCGTCGCGGCCGATTTCCGCGAGAGCGGCGATGATGTCGGCCTCCTGGGTGCCGGCAAAGGCGGCCGCCGCGCGACGCTCGAGGTCGCTTTCGACGGCCGCTCTCGCGATGCGCAGCCGCTCGAGTTCGGCGGCGATCTCCGCCTCGGCGAGCACGAGCCGCGGCGGTTCGATTCGCTCGGGAAGAAACGCGAAAGCGGCCCCGATCGCTGCGCCGGCGCTTGCCGGCGCTCCTCTCGGGGGCGAAACCTGGGCGAGATCGGAGGCGGCGTCTGCGACCGGTTCGGGCGCCCTTGCGCCTGCATCCTCGGGCGCCTTCTTCAGAGGCTCGCCGGCGGCCGCATCGGGCGCGCGGCGTTCGGCCGCGTCAGCCGCGTCGCCGGCAAGCGCGCCGACGGCGTCGGCGTCGGTCTGCTCTGCATAGTGGCACAGCGCCTCTATGGCCTCGGCCTCGTCGGCGCCGTCCGCGCGAACGACGATCTCTTCGTCTTCCTTCACGCTGAGCAGCATCAGCTTGACCGGGCTCTTCGCATTGGCGGCCTTGTCGCCGCGCACGACCTCGATATTGGAGGCGAAACTGCGCGCCAGCTTCACAAACTGGGTCGCTGGCCGCGCGTGCAGGCCTTCATTCAGGCGGACCAAAACTTTACGCTCAAGCACTTCGCCATTCTCCCAACTGACGCGCCGCGGGTCGCACGGCTCCGCCCCAGGGCGTAGTCATCCCTCCCCAGTCCATGCGCGAAAAAACGCGCTCTTGTCGTCGTTGCCCGACGGGTCGGTTCAAGTCTCGACCCAGATTTCCGCGCCGGGACGCAGCGCTCCTGCGAGAGCCTTGAGATCGACGCTTTCCGCGCTGATCTCGCCAGGACGCGGCGCCGCGTCAGCGCCGTTGTAGTTGATGACGACGTGTCCCATCTCGCCGACCTTCTTCCAGGCGTATTCGCCGATCGCGGTGATTCGGCTCGTGATTCCCGCAACGCTGAGTGTGGCGCCGACGGCGGGCGGCGCCGCTGTCGGTTCCTGCTGGACGCGATGCAACACCGACACTTCCGCCAGTTCCGGCGGGGCGCCTTCGGCAAACAGGATGAGCACGCCTTCGCTCACAAGTTCCCGCGCCTCGTCGCTGACGGCAGTGATAATTGTGTCGAAGCTTCGCATCGCGAGTGGCCCTCTGATTACAGGAAGAAGCTGGCGGCCCAGGCGATCAGCACCGACACAGGGCCCATGATTTGCCGACTGAACAGAACCGCGGGCACGCCGATCTCGATGGTTTGCGGCGTCGCCTCGCCGAGCGCCAGTCCGACCGGCACGAAGTCGCAGCCGACCTGTGTGTCGTAAGCAAACAGCGCCGGCAGCGACATCGCCGGGGCGATCGTGCCGTTGGCGATCTGCGGTCCGATGATCGCCACGCCGATCACCTGGGCGATGACCGCGCCCGGCCCGAGGATAGGCGACAGGAAGGGCAGGCCGCAGATCGCCGAGATGACGAGCAGGCCGAAGATGTTGTTGGCGAGGGGACCCATCGGCCTGGCCAACAGGTCGCCGATGCCGGTGTACAGGATCAGACCGATCAGCATGGTCACGAACGCCATGAACGGCAGGACGTTGCGAATCACCTGATCGATGGTCTTGCGGCCGGCGTTGAAAAAGATGCCGACCACCTTACCCATTCCACGACCGATCGAGGCGATCACGTCGATGAACCCATTGGCTCCGCCCCCACCGCCCGCAGGGGCCGCGGCGGGCGTAACCGGGCTCGCCGCGGCTTTCGGCGCGGTGGCGCTCGCCCCTACCCCTGCCACAGTGGCCGGCTCGGAACCGTCGGCGAGCGCGATCTGATCCATGCCGACGCCCGAGACATAAATGTCCTCGGTGATGAACTGAGCCAGCGGCCCGGCCTGGCCGACCGGCGTCAGATTGATCGTCGGAATGCGTTTACGCGGATAGACGCCGCAGCGCGCCGTGCCGCCGCAGTCCACGACCACGCAGGCCATTTCGCTCTCCGCGGGCGGGGCGCGGAAGCCGTCGACGACTGTACCGCCGGTGAGTTCGGCGATTTTGTAGGCGATGGGCGGAATTTTGCCGCCGGTGACGGCGACGATCTTGTCGCGCTCCTTCGTCGGCGTGATGACGAGCGGTCCGCCCCAGCCCTGCCGCCCGCGAGAGATCTTCACAGACCTGTATTGAACGTCGGTAGCCATAGGAATCTCTCCTCCCCCGATCTCAAAGTTCGACGCCTTGGCGACGCGCCATGAACGCGGTGATGCGTTCGGTGAGGATGCCCTTGAGCAGGATGACGATCACGCCGACGATGAAGTAATAGATCGCGACCGTGACGTGATAGGACGGCGGCACTTTGCCCTGCTTTTCGAGCTCGAGCAGCGCCACGAGAACGCCGCCCCAGACAAAGTATTCGCCCGGGTTGGCGTGCGGGAACAGGCCGGTGATCGGGTGACAGAACGACACTGCCGCATCGTAGAAGGCCGGCTTGTGCTTTTCTTCCAGGAACGTGCCGAAGGTGTAGGCCATCGGATTGGTCAGGAAGAACATCGCGAGGACGGGAAGGACTGTGTATCGCGTCAAAGCCCATCGCCCCGCGGCGCGCGCGACACCGTGCACGCGGTCTTCGCCGACCAGACCGATCAGCGCATAAAAGGCCGTCATTAGCACGACGAGCGTCGGGATGATGCCGGTGACGAAGCCAGCGAACACCGTCCCGCCCTCCTGGAACACGCCGATGAAATGCTTGCCGATCGTCGTCAGCCAGCCGAGTTGCTCCTGCTGAGCGGCCTCTTTCACCTTTGCGGCAAAGTCTGCGGGAGCTTGGGCCAGGACGATCATATTGTGGCCGGCGTGCGCCAACTGATCTGGGGGCCCTGCCAGGGCCGCGTACTCGGCCAAATGCTGACCGTACGTCACCAAATGTGCGACAAGCATTCTATTCCTCCCTGCTTCTACCCATTGACCGCGCCGGCGATCAAAGTTCCGACGAGATCAGGCCAATCTGAATGCGGCGTCCGCAACCGCGCTCGTCGCGCCCCCATTTTGGGCTCCGACTTTCTCAATCTGTTCGATCGCCTTACCAATTGCGCCGCCGAGGCTTGAGTCGAAGCCAGAGCCCTCGACTCTCGCTTTCAGGTCGGCAAGCGACAGGCCGACAAGATCATCGCGGCTCTTGAACTTCGCGAATACGCTGCGCCCTTGCATCACCTCCACCGCCCGGACTGTTCCTCTCGGGTCGACGACCACAATCACAATCGCGCCCTTGCCCAACTTGGCCGGCGCCGCGCCGACGCCAAGCATGCCGTCGGACCAGCTCCGGCGAAGCTCGGCGAAAACCCGTTGATAGTGCTGAGTCTGGACCCAAACACCGTAGGCCTGCAGGGCCCACGCTATGACCAGGGCGAGAAGCGCGTATTGCCACCAGGCCATCCCTTCCTCCGCGGAACCGCCGCGCCGCATTTTTCATGCGGGTTCGCGATCATTTGTTCACCGTCATCCGAACACATGTATTCCGGATTGTCAACATGTATCATTTCAACAAAACTCTTGCGTACTGTCACGATACCGTCGCCCGATGGATCGAAGCCGTTGTCGGGCCGCAGACTTCGGCGCCCGCCGAGCAAGCGAGCGGCGCGGTGGCGCATGGCAATCCCGATCGACGCAGGTGCACGAAAGCGCCTGCGTCGAGCGCGGTCGGCGTGGCGCCTGAGATCGACCTCAATTCAACTGGCGCGCCCTAGCTCAGCCGTATCTCCGGCCCACGACGGCGCATCTCGGCTTTGACACAGGGACGTGCGGGCAGAGGCCGACGCGCCTGGAAAGAACCAATCGATATCAAAAGTAATCTCCAAGCCAACCGGGCGACGCGCCCCCTTCCCCCGCCTTCAGCCGGTCCCCCTCCTCCGTTTCGCTAGCGCTACGCGGAGGCGAGGCGTCGGCGCCTTTCCTCCCTGCGCGTCAGCGCGGGGGAGGGGGACCCGATGCGACCCCGGGACTTTGATCCAGCGGGTGGTGGAGGGGGCGCTCGCCGAAGGTCGGACTCGCTGGCCGTTACCATCCAAGCTTCTTGTGATCGAAGCGGCCGCCAAGCGCTTGCTTCGTCAGGTCTCGCGTTGTCGCGAAAGCGCCGACCGCCTCTCAGTCCTTCTCTTTGACGGTCAGCATCGCCGCCTTGACCGCCGGACGACTGCTAAAATACTGCGGAAAGCTCCAGTTCGGCTCGACGCCCATGAACACGTCAAAAAACCCGATCGCGGTGTCGGGATCCTGCCTGAAATTTTCGCGAAACGATTCCCACAGGCGCACGTCTTTCAGCTGGGGATTGTCATCAATGCGAACGTCGAAATCCTGAGCGAGGATCGCCTGCACAAGACGGAGGCAGTACGTCGCGTAAAGGTATCCCTCAGGCCAGAACTCGCAGACCCTGGCCATGGGCTCGGGCGGAATCAGGTTGTCGAATTGCCCCTGCCCGACTTTGCTCGCCGGGTTGGCTCGACAGAGTTCGCGCAGCATGAGACCTGCGGCGAAGATCGCGAAATCTCGCCGATTTCGCCCGGAGTACGGGCGCTCGCGCTCGAAGGTCGTCGCCCAGCGGAAGAAAGCGGACACCACCACGCGTTCGTCAATCACATATCGAAAATGAAAGCGGCGGCCGATCTCATCGGCTTGCTGCCTGAAAGTCTCACGAAACCAGCGCAGTCGCCGCACGCGATGACGCAGATCCGAAATTTCAGTCAGATGAACTCATGCCTGGCTCGGGCATTGCGGCTTCCGGATGGATCGGGCGAGCAAAAAGCTCACCTCCCCTTCTTACAGGTCAACGCCCTTTGAAAACAGCGCTCGACGGCATGAATTCGACCGGGTCCCGCCTCATATTGCGGATTCGCTGAACGTGAGGCTCTGAACGTCTGCCGGAATTGGAGGAGGCGGCGGGGAGAGCGAGGTGCGGTTTGCGACCTGCCCGGCCAATCGCGTTTTTCATCGCCATCTTCGCCTGTTTGGTCTGACGGACAATGAGCGCGGCGAAGTTAAGCTGACGGACTTGGGCAGGCGCATCGCCGACCCGGCGCAAGAAGCCGCCGCGAGGTTAGACCAGTCGATTCCCCTGTCACTCAGTGTCTCCCTCGTGCCCAATGAAACTGGGACACCCGCCCGTCCAATTTCGGACACCGAACGGCAACTTAGGACAGCACTCCCCGGCGGAGTTGCTCGCGCTCGGGAGAACCGACAAATTCTTGCAAAACGGAAGCAAATGTCGTAGTGTATTCCGTATCGCAGAAACAGAGTCGCTCCCATGTCCGATCCCGCCAGCCCTTCCCTCACCGGTCGACCGCCTGTTCGCCTAGACCGTTCGCCGCTGCGCGCGACGCGGCGGGCGGCGCAAATCCGTTCGCGCCCTGATTGCGCGCCGCGGCCGTGAGTTCCGCCAACTCATTCATCGCCGTGCGGGTCAGCCGCCTCGACGCGGCGCGGCGCAAGACCTGCGGCGCGATGTCGGAGACAAACCTCGCGACGGTCGACCGGCTGGTCCCGGATCGTGCGCGAGCTCGGCCGCACCGATCGCTTCGGCGAGGCGCGAGGAACCGAATGGGGCCGCAAACTACTGAAAAGTCTGGATTCGGGAGCCAAAATGGCGCTGGTCCGCTCGTCCCTCGCCTAGGGGGATCGGGGCGAAGGGACGACGGAGGCCGACGCGACCGACCTGTCTCCGCAAGGTGCGGAGGACGGAACCAAACGGCGTCGCAACCTCATGAAAAGCCTCGATTCGCGAGCCGGAACGGCGCCGACCCGCTCGTCCCTCGCCGAGACGGGTCGGGGCGAGGGGGCGGCGGCGGCCGACGCGCCCGACCTGTCGCCACGTGGTGCGGAGGACGGAACCGAACGGCGTCGCAACCTCATGAAAAGTCTCGATTCGCGAGCCGGAATGGCGCTGGCCGCGTCTCTCCTTGCCGATGAGGGCTGCGGCGAGGGCCGACGCCCCCGGATTGGGCCGAGGCGCTCGCCTGCATTTCTGCGCTCGGGCAAAAGGGACGGCGAAGGGGGAACCGAAGGGCGCAACCGGGGCGCATTGGCGGGCGAGGCCTAGAGCGGGCTCGCTGAGCGCGCCCGCGGGATCGCCGACCCCGCCCCGGAACAGCATCGTCGAAACACAATCTCGGGCTCAAAGCCGTGAAATCGCTGGCGCGCTCGCCAAAACTGCACGAGGAGAGGCTGGGTCCGGACGCCTCCTTGAGCGGACGTCCGCGGTCGCGACCGCAACGTCGGCGGCCCGGCGATCGGCGATCCGGGCGCTTCGTCTTTAGGTCCGGGTCGGCGGGGTCAGGCGGGAATGCGCTCTTCGTTCGGCGACGGCTCGCGCAGCACGTAGCCGCGTCCCCACACCGTCTCGATATAGTTGCGGCCGTTGGAGGCCATCGCCAGCTTCTTGCGCAGCTTGCAGATGAAGACGTCGATGATCTTGAGCTCCGGCTCGTCCATGCCGCCGTAGAGGTGATTGAGGAACATCTCCTTCGTCAGCGTGGTCCCTTTGCGGAGCGAAAGAAGCTCCAGCATCTGGTATTCCTTGCCGGTCAGATGCACCCTGGCTC
The DNA here is from genome assembly GCA_963822215.1 of uncultured Alphaproteobacteria bacterium. Classification (GTDB taxonomy): domain Bacteria; phylum Pseudomonadota; class Alphaproteobacteria; order Rhizobiales; family Beijerinckiaceae; genus Roseiarcus. Next base: position 840,111 of record CAWGGX010000007.1, on the reverse strand, counting down.
CGTCGACTTCGACTGTCTTTTGGTCGAGATTGACCATCAGATCCCCCGTCACGATGACCGACTGGGCGTGTCCTTTCGAGCGCCGCACGATGGCGTGTATCCGGGCGATCAGTTCGTCTTTGTGGAAGGGCTTGGTGAGATAGTCGTCCGCGCCGTGGCCGAGGCCTTTGACCTTGTCCTCGATGCCCGCCATTCCCGAAAGAATCAGGATCGGGGTCTTGATCTTGGTTACGCGCAGGGATCGCAGGACTTCATAGCCGGACATGTCTGGCAAGTTGAGATCGAGCAGGATGATGTCGTAATCGTACAGCTTCCCGAGATCGATGCCCTCCTCGCCCAGATCCGTCGTGTAGACGTTGAAGTTCTCGGACTTCAGCATGAGCTCGACGCTTTGTGCGGTCGCCGCATCGTCTTCGATTAACAAAACGCGCATTTTAGGCTCCCCGCCTCGCCTCTTGATCTTTGACCGCGGTTTTGTACATCGCTTTCACACCCAGCCCTTGCGGGCGCGCAGTCGGACCGGAATCCAAACTGATTCGAAACGAAGAGTGGCGGCCATTGGTTAACAAACTGTGTTTCCCTCTTTCAACCCCTTTTTTCCTTCCACAAGCATCCACAAGTCCTTGATAGCAAACAATTTGTCGCAGGAAGATCTTCTAAAGCGCTACCTTAGCGATCGTCCTCAATAGATTCATCGGACTCGCTGTTCCTCGCTCCCCATTCGCCGGTTCCGAGTTGTCGAACCCGGCGGGAATGAAGAAAATCCCTCTCGATTGTTAACGCAGTCCGTAAACAAAGCGCTAACGCCGTTGGCGCGGACGGTCGGCCTCTCACGCGCCGGCGCCGCTCGCCCCGCGCGGACCATCGGTAAGAAAAGCGAAACCTTCCGGCGCCAATGTCATGAGCGTCTCGTGGTCGTGAGTTCGAGGGCTTCGCCGCCCTTGCAAGCAGCTGGTGTAGGGAGCGTTCTCAAATGAAGTCGCGGGACACGTTGATCCGTCTGAAACGGTTTCAGTTTGAAGAGAAGCGCCGTCGGGTTCGCCAGATCGAGCTGATGATGGCCGAGTTCGCGCGGATTTCGGCAGAACTCGACCGCGAGATCGCCAACGAGGAAAAGCGCGCCGGCATCAGCGACCCGCGCCATTTCGCCTATCCGACCTATGCGCGCGCCGCCTCGACGCGGCGCGACAATCTCAAGAGCTCGATCGCCGAATTGACGGCGCAGCTCGAGGAAGCCAAGGCCGCGCAGGACGAGGCGCAGGCCGAACTCGTTAAGGTCGAGGCCCTCGAAAGCCGCGACAAGGGCCTCGATCGCCAGATCGACGCCGCGATCCGCGCCTAAGTCCCTGTCGCCGGCCACGGAGGACAAGCGTTCGACCCGGATCGGGTGCGCGGTTTGTCGCGTTGCGGCGATGACCACGATCATCTATGGGATGCCCGGGCTGACGGAACGGACCGCCTCCTAACTCGACGGATGAGCCTGGGCTAGAGAGGCGCAGCCGGCAATCCAAGACGGTCGTGGGGAAGATTTCATGCTGATAGGAGTGGCCGCGGAGACGGACCCGGCCGAAACGCGAGTGGCGGCGACCCCGGAGACCGTCAAGAAATTCATCGGACTCGGCGCTGAGGTGGCGGTCGAGCGTGGCGCCGGCGATCAAGCCGGTGTCCCCGACAGCGATTTCGAATCCGCCGGCGCCCGGCTCGTATCCACTGCCGAGGCGCTCGGCGCCGACGTGGTGCTCAAGGTGCGCCGCCCCAACACGGAGGAGATAGGCGCCCTGAAGACCGGCGCGCTGGTTGTCGCGGCGATGGATCCCTACGGTCACACCGACGCCATTGAGGCGATCGCAAAGTCCGGAGCGTCGGCCTTCGCGATGGAGCTTATGCCGCGCATCACCCGCGCGCAGGTGATGGATGTTCTGTCGAGCCAGGCCAATCTGGCGGGCTACCGCGCGGTCATCGACGCTGCGGCCGAATACGGGCGCGCTCTGCCGATGATGATGACGCCGGCGGGCACGGTGCCGGCTGCAAAGATATTCATCATGGGCGTCGGGGTCGCGGGCCTGCAGGCGATCGCGACAGGCCGACGCCTCGGAGCGATCGTCACCGCCACCGACGTCCGGCCAGCGACCAAGGAGCAGGTCGAGTCCCTCGGCGCAAAATTCGTGGCGGTCGAGGACGAGGAGTTCAAGCAGGCCGAGACGGCGGGCGGCTACGCCAAGGAGATGTCGGACGCCTACAAGGCCAAGCAGGCGGCCTTGGTCGCCACGCACATCGCCAAGCAGGACATTGTCGTCACCACGGCGCTGATCCCCGGCCGCCCCGCACCCCGCCTCGTTAGCGCCGAGATGCTCCGGTCGATGCGGCCCGGGTCGGTGATCATCGACCTTGCGGTCGAGCGCGGCGGCAATGTCGAACTCGCCAAGGCCGGCGAGCTCGTGACGACCGAGAACGGCGTCAGGATCGTTGGCTATTCCAACGTCACCCGACTCGCGGCCACAGCGTCCGCTCTGTATGCGCGCAATCTCTTCGCCTTTGTCGAGACGATGATCGACAAGGCGAACAAGGCGCTCGCCGTGAACTGGGACGACGAGCTCGTCAAGGCGACCTGCCTCACCCGCGGCGGCGCGATCGTTCATCCCAATTTCCTGCCCAAATAGGCCCGACCCGCGGCCCGCACCTGAACACCGGAGAGCCGGATGGATAACCTCGACGCTGCAATCGCCAAACTGAGAGCCGCCACGGACGCCGCGCAGCAGGCGGCTCAGTCGGCGCACGCCTATGCCGACCAGATCGCCGCCGCCGGCCATGCGGCCTCCGGCGGCGCGATCGACCCCTTCGTGTTCCGGCTGGCGATCTTCGCCCTCGCCGTCTTCGTCGGCTATTACGTCGTCTGGTCGGTGACGCCGGCCCTTCACACGCCGTTGATGTCGGTCACCAACGCCATCTCCTCGGTCATCGTCGTGGGCGCCCTGCTTTCCGTCGGGGTCGCCGGGGTCAACGCCGGATCCAACTTCGCCAAGTTCGTCGGTTTCGTCGCCCTCATCCTCGCATCGGTCAACATCTTCGGCGGGTTCCTCGTCACCGAGCGGATGCTGGCGATGTACAAGAAGAAGGGCTGACCGACGTGAACGCCAACCTCGCCGCCATTCTCTATCTCGTCGCAGGCGTCCTGTTCATCCTCGCGCTGCGCGGTCTGTCTTCGCCCGCCACGTCCCGGCAGGGCAACCGCTATGGCATGATCGGCATGGCCATCGCGATCCTGACCACGCTCGCGCTGAAGCCGCCGGCGGGTTTCCTGTCCTGGCTGCTGGTCATCCTTGGCTTCGCCATCGGCGGCGGCCTAGGCGCCTGGCGCGCCCGCACCGTGCAGATGACGGCGATGCCGCAGCTTGTGGCGATGTTCCACTCGCTGGTGGGCCTTGCGGCGGTCCTGGTCGCGGCCGGCGCGCTCTACGCGCCCGACGCCTTCGGCATCGCCGAGGGCGCGGGCATTCACGCGGCCAGCATCATCGAGATGTCGCTCGGCCTCGCCATCGGCGCAGTGACCTTCACCGGCTCGATCATCGCCTTCCTGAAGCTCGACGGGCGGATGTCGGGCGCGCCGATCCTGCTGCCGCAGCGGCACGTCATCAACAGCGGCCTTGGCGTACTGCTGGTCGTTTTCATCGCCCTCTTTTACGCCACCCAGGCGGCGGTGTGGTTCTGGCTCATCGCCCTCGTCTCGCTGGCGCTCGGCGTCCTCTTGATCGTCCCGATCGGCGGCGCGGACATGCCGGTGGTCATCTCGATGCTCAACTCCTATTCGGGCTGGGCGGCGGCGGGCATCGGCTTCACCCTCGGCAATCTGGCGCTGATCATCACCGGCGCCCTCGTCGGCTCCTCGGGCGCGATCCTGTCCTACATCATGTGCAAGGGCATGAACCGCTCGTTTGTCTCCGTCATCCTCGGCGGCTTCGGCGGCGAGACCGCGGGGCCAGCGGGCGCCAAGGAGTCGCGGCCGGTCAAGCAGGGCTCGGCGGAAGACGCGGCCTTCATGATGAAGAACGCCTCCAAGGTGATCATCGTGCCCGGCTACGGCATGGCGGTGGCGCAGGCGCAGCACTCGCTGCGCGAGATGGCCGACCTCCTCAAGAAGGAGGGAGTTGAGGTCAAATACGCGATCCATCCGGTGGCGGGCCGCATGCCCGGCCACATGAACGTCCTGCTCGCCGAGGCCAACGTCCCCTACGACGAGGTGTTCGAGCTCGATGACATCAACAGCGAGTTCGCCCAGGCAGACGTCGCCTATGTCATCGGCGCGAACGACGTGACCAACCCGGCCGCCAAGACCGACCCGAAGTCGCCGATCGCCGGCATGCCGATCCTCGACGTCGAGAGGGCCAAGACGGTGCTGTTCGTCAAGCGCGGCATGGGCTCGGGCTACGCCGGCGTCGAGAACGAGCTCTTCTTCCGCGACAACACGCTGATGCTGTTCGGCGACGCCAAGAAGATGACCGACGCGATCGTCAAGGCGCTCTAGCGCGGGAAGGCGCAATGACGGCGGACCGCTTGGCGAGAGGCGGCCTCGCCGCCCTCCTTGTCGCCGCCATTCCGCTGTTCGCGCCCGCCGGCGCCGTGCAGGCTCAGGGGGCCTCGCCGGCCGAGGGCGCCGCCCCCTCCCCTTCCGACACTTCGCCCGCGCCCATTCGAGAACGGTTCCGCTGGCCGCTACGCGGCCCGATCGTTCAAGCCTTCAAGGTCGGGACGAACGACGGGATCGACATCGGCGCGCACCTCGGCGAGGCGGTCCACGCGGCGGCCGACGGCGTCTGCATCGCCGCCGGCGATCAGATCAAGAGCTACGGCAAGCTCGTCGTCCTGCGCCACGCCGACGGTTTCGTCACCGTCTACGCCGGCAATTCCGAGCTCGAGGTCAAGGAAGGCGACACGGTGCGGCGCGGCGAGATCATCGCCAAGTCCGGCGACAGCGGCGCCGCCGGCACGCCCCGCCTGCATTTCGAGCTGCGCAAGGACGGCCAGGCGATCGACCCGGTCCGGTACCTGGTTCCGCTCTGAGGCGCTCCGCCATTTCCGATTCCGTTTTGCGCTTTTTCAAGGGCTTGTAACGCCTTTTTCGACTCGCTGATTCGTTGTAACTGCCTAGCCGGGCTGCCATGACAAGAACCTCATCCTGAGCTTGTCGAAGGATGATCCAGTAAGCGGCGGCGTTCGTGCTCGCTGGAGCGTCCTTCGACCAGCTCAGGACGAGGGTGAAGGGGCCGGCTAGGCGCCGCGGCGGGGTCAGCGACCCCGCCCTACAAGGCGCTGGCCGAAGCGTCGCAGCCTTGCCGGCCCATTGCAGTCCTGGCAGCGACTCCATGTTTTCAATGGCTTGAGCGCACAAATCTGTCACAAAATTCCTCTAATGAACATTTAGTAGATGTTGTATTGTTGCTTGACGCACATTCCTCGCTGCGGCGCCGCGAGGGGCGGGGAGGGTCAAACCGACGCCATTTTCCAAGCTACCACAGTTTCCGGTTTTCAGAAAGCAATCGTTCGCGCGCCGGCTGAGGTAGTTGGGTCGCCCGCCCGCGGGCGGTCACTACGGCGGAGGATCGGGCAGAGGCGGGTCGCCCTCGCAGATCGGATCCAGGTTGGTCAGGCCGTAGTCCTTGGCGACGCCGGTCAGGTCGTGATCGGGCAGCCAGGCGCAGGCGATCTGGAACAGATTGCCCCTCGGGATTCCGCTGACGTCCCAAACCCGCGCCGTCTTGTCCTCCGAGGCCGTGACGACGCGCGCGCCGTCCGGCGAGAAGGCGGCGCTCACGACCTCGCCGTCATGGCCGCTGAGGACCGCGATCGCCGCGCCCGTCGCCGGGTCCCAGACCCGCGCCGTCTTGTCCCATGAGGCCGTGACGACGGGCGCGCCGTCCGGCGAAAAGGCGGCGCTCACGACCATGTCGTCATGGCCGCTAAGGACCGCGATCGCCTTGCCCGTCGCCGCGTCCCAAAGCCGCGCCGTCTTGTCCCATGAGGCCGTGACGACGCGCACGCCGTCCGGCGAGAAGGCGGCGCTTGAGACCTCGCCGTCAACGCCGCTCAGGACGGCGATCGCCTTGCCCGTCGCCGCGTCCCAAACCCGCGCCGTCTTGTCATCCGAGGCCGTGACGACGCGCGCCCCGTCCGGCGAGAAGGCGGCGCTCACGACTTCGCGGCCATGGCCGCTGAGGACCGCGATCGCCTTGCCCGTCGCCGCGTCCCAAACCCGCGCCGTCTTGTCCCACGAACCCGTGACGACGCGCGCGCTGTCCGGCGAGAAGGCGGCGCTCTCGACCCGGTCGCCATGGCCGCTGAGGACCGCGATCGCCTTGCCCGTCGACGCGTCCCAAACCCGCGCCATCTTGTCCCACGAAGCCGTGACGACGCGCGCGCCGTCCGGCGAGAAGGCGGCGCTCTCGACCGGATAGTCATGCCCGCTGAGGACCGCGATCGCCTTGCCCGTCGCCGCGTCCCAAACCCGCGCCGTATTGTCGGCCGAGGCCGTGACGACGCGCACGCTGTCCGGCGAGAAGGCGGCGCTATTGACTTGGCCGTGATGGCCGCTGAGGACCGCGATCGCCTTGCCCGTCGCCGCGTCCCAAACCCGCGCCGTCTTGTCATCCGAGGCCGTGACGACGCGCGCCCCGTCCGGCGAGAAGGCGGCGCTCACGACTTCGCGGCCATGGCCGCTGAGGACCGCGATCGCCTTGCCCGTCGCTGCGTCCCAAACCCGCGCCGTCTTGTCCTGCGAAGCCGTGACGACGCGCGGGCCGTCCGGCGAGAAGCCGGCGCTTGAGACCCCGCCGTCATGGCCGCTGAGGACCGCGATCGCCTTGCCCGTCGCCGCGTCCCAAACCCGCGCCGTCTTGTCGGCCGAGGCCGTGACGACGCGCGCGCCGTCCGGCGAGAAGGCGGCGCTCACGACCCGGTCATCATGGCCACTGAGGACCGCGATCGTCTTACCCGTCGCCGCGTCCCAAACCCGCGCCGTGTTGTCCCACGAAGCCGTGACGACGCGCGCGCCGTCCGGCGAGAAGGCGGCGCTTGAGATCGGGCCGTCATGGCCAATGAGGACCGCGATTGCCTTGCCCGTGTTCGTGTCCCAAACCCGCGCCGTCTTATCGACTGACGCCGTGACGACGCGCGCGCCATCCGGCGAGAAGGCGGCGCTCCAGACCAAGCCGTCATGGCCGCGCAGGATCCTGCGCTCTCGCAGGTCCGATACAGCGGCGCCCAAGGCCGCGATCGCGACGTCGAGCCTGGGGCGCGGATCGGCGCCGTTTCGCGGCCAGGCGGCGAGGGCGAGCTTCGTCGCTAGTGCCGGATCGGTTCGCCGAGCGATAGTCGAGAGTGCGGTCAGGGCGCCCGATTCGTTTTGAAGCGCCGCCGATTTTTGCCTGTCGGCCTCGACCCTCTCCGTATCGGCTAGTGCCTTTTGCTCCAATGCCGCCGCCTTCTGTTTGTTCGCCTCGGCCGTCCGTTCTTCGGCAATCGCCTTTTGTCTGTTCGCCTCCTCGGTCTGACTGTAGGCGACCGCCTTCTGTTCGTTCGCTACCCAGGCCTCTCGGCCAGCGAAGACCGCGACAAGCAGGAGGAGCACTGCCGCCGCTCCGGCCACCCATGTCCGACGCCGCGCCGCAACAAGTTCGGCGCGTTGCTTTGCTTTCTCGGCTTCCTGCCGTCGCCGCTCGTGGTCCAGCAGGGCCTCGACGTAGTCTTTGACGTCGTCGATCACGACGTCGCCCGGGTGCTGGTAGAGGCTTCGGGCCGCCTCGACGTACAGGCTCGGCAAGTCGAGCAGGCCGACGTCCCTGCCGTGCTTGAGCCATTCCGCGCGGTTCGCCTTGAGAAACTCGCGCGTCCGAAGCCTGTCGCGATTCTCGTCGATCCAGGCCCGCAGCCTGTCCCAATGGCGGATCAGCGCCTCGTGGCTGACCTCGACTGAGCGGCGCCCACCGGCCTCGTCGGTGACGACGAGACGCGCATCTCCGCCGGCGAAGGTCTGGATCACCTGCCGCATCGCCTCGTCGTCCGGCATGGCGATTCGGGCGCGGGTGTCCTCGCGGCCCTCGCCGGGCGTGACTAGGCTGACGAACAGGCGCTTGGCCGCCGCCTGCTCTTGCGTCGAGAGGCGGCCGTAGAGCGCGTTCGCCCGCTCCTCCAGCGCCTGTTCAAGCCCAGAATAGTTCTCGAGGCCGATCCGCGGCCCAGTCCGTTTCGTCCAGGCCTGTTCGAGCGCGTATTCGAGCAGCGGCAGCTTGCCGATGTCGTATGTGTCGCTCTGGCCCGACGCCGGATCGAGGCCGATGTCGCGGATGAGTTTTTTGGTCAGGTCCGGGTCGACGCTCGCGCCGAGCGCCTTGGGCGGCCCGTCGATGACGTCGCGAAGCTCAGCCTCGTTCATCGTCCCGAGGCTGACCTGGTTCTCCTGGACCACAACGCGCAGGCCGTCGTGGGACTGGAGGTCCGGGTAGAAATCCGAGCGGACGCTGAGGACGAGCGTGCAGGGCGAGGCGGCGGCCGCGTCGAGCACGAGGTCGATGAACAGCTTGGCGTCCTCGGCGCGCTGTCGGTCCGCGTCGGTTTTGATCTCGCGCGGTGCGGCTAAGGTGTAAAGCTCCTCCCACTGGTCGACATAGAGGAGGAGACGGGTGCTGCCACTCTCCTGCCGCAGCCGGTCGCGGACGAGTTCCGCCAGCGTAACGCTTCGCTCCCGAAGGAGCTTCGCCCCGTCGTTGAGCGCCCCGCGGTACGCCAGCGAGCCCGGCTCGGCGCTGGGCGGATCGAAGGCGGCCGCGAGCTGATGCAAAGGCTCGTCGTGAGGACGCAAGGCGAGAATCTGCCAGACGGACTCGCCGCCGACGCCCTGCTCGCGGCGCAAGGCAGGCGCCAGACCGGCGTAGACGATCGACGACTTGCCGCTGCCCGAGCGGCCCACGACCGCAACGACATTCGTGTCCGTTCGCCGCCTGACCTTCTCAACAAGCTCGTCGACGAAGCGCTTCCGCCCGAAGAACAGGCCCGCGTCCTGCTCGCGGAACGGCAGCAGCCCGCGATAGGGCGAGAGGCCGGCGAGCAGTTTTTCGGCCGCCGCTTCGTCGATCGCTTTGCCCTGAGCGCCGGCGACGAGTTGCTGCAGCCCCTCGGGGTCGTCGAGGCCCGCGCGCAAATCGACATAGGTGTTGAGCTTGAGAAACCGCCCGATCGGCACAGCGTCGTTGGCGAGGCCCGGCAGAAGCACGGGAATGACCGGAAAGACCTGCGCCGCTTCTTTAGCCGAAACCTGGCGGCTCAAGCCCACCTGGATTTCGCGCTGCTGCCATTCTCCGAGGCCGTTTGGCCCGACGAGCGCCAGAAGGGCGCGGCAGGCTCCGAGATGCTGTTCCAGCCAAGGCTGCCAGGGCTGGCCAGCCGGAAGGGAATAACGGTCGAGGAATGCGGTCAGTCCGGCGTCTCTCAGGCGCGCGCGCAAGGTTTCCGCCGCGGCCGTGTCCGCCCGCGAATAACTCAGAAAGACGTCGTAGCCGCTTGTTTCGCCGCTCACGACGCAATCATACATAACCGGCAACGTTGGTCACGCCCTGGTCGCAGATCCCATGGCGATGACGCCTCCCCCTTCTCTGCGAAGGTTTGCACTAACGGTCGCGCAATCCGACTTGCGCCGATCCAGCGGGCCACACCCCATCCGGCGCTTCGCGCCACCTTCCCCGCTCCGCGGAGAAGGGGGCCGAGATCCCGCCCCTAGGTCGGCTCCCCGTCGGCAAACGGGGGAACTTCGACCAGCGTTCCAATCAACCGCAGCAGCGCCTGCTGTTCAGGCCCCGCCTTTTCTCTCAGGAACGCCCCCAATTCGATGTGTGACTTACGGCCCCCGGAGGGCGCGTTGGGTTGATGGATGATGAACGCGTGACCGTTCTCCGGCTCCCGCCCCAGAAACCAGGTGTCCCCGTTTGGGCTGCGATACAGCTCTCGCCGTTCTGACATGCGCGTGTCTTTCCTGCTTGCCTCTCGGCATAGCACGAGCGAGGGTCGGCCGCGAGCGAGAGCTGGCGCGACGCCAACGTCTCGGGGGCGGCACAGTCGCGCTATCCGCCGAAACGCTCGGCGCCACGTTCCGTTCCAAGGTTTGTCTCGCGGCGGCGCTTTGATAGGGTCCCGGCGCCGCGGGCCCAGCCGGCGCTCGCGGCCTCGAGTGATCGGCCGGCGCGGGGGCATGAATGACGGGTCGCGTTGGGAGAGCGCTTGCTGGGATCGCGCTCGCCTCGGTCCTCGCCGTCGGCGAGGCGAGGGCGCAGCAGGATTGCGGTAAGGGGCCGGAGGGCTTCCACGAGTGGCTGAGTTCCTTTAGGCAGGTCGCGGCGCGCGACGGAATCTCGGACGCGACCTTTGAAGCCGCGCTCGGCGGGACGAGCTATGATTCTTCGGTCGGCGCGCACGATCGCGGCGTCGTGTACCTCGGCCACAATTTCGAGAGCTTCGCCGCGAGCCACATCACGCCCGGCCAGTTGTCGCGCGGCCGGGCGATGCTCGCCCGATACGCCGCGACCCTCGCAACCATTGAGCAGCGCTTCGGCGTGCCGGGCCCGGTGCTGGTCGCGATCTGGGGGCTCGAGACCAGCTATGGCGGCGACAACGGCTCGTATCCGACCTTTGCGGCGCTCGCCACGCTCGCCTGGGACTGTCGCCGGGCCGACCGCTTTCGCGCCGAGCTGATCGACGCGCTGACGCTGGTCGAACGCGGCGTCTGGCCCAATCCGAGGGCGTTGCACGGCGCCTGGGCGGGCGAGATCGGGCAGACCCAGCTCATGCCCTCAGCGATCATGATGTACGCCACCACCCCGGACGGCTCCGGGACGCCCGACGTCATCCATGACTCGGGCGACGCGCTGGCTTCGACCGCCGCCTTCCTCGCCGGACACGGCTGGCAACGGGGCGCGGGCTGGAACGAGGACGAGCCGAACTTTCCCGCCATCCTCCATTGGAACGCCTCGCCGGTCTACGCCAAAACGATCGCGCTGTTCGCCGACAAGCTCGCCGGCAAGTAAGCCGCCCGCGTCGACACGCGCGCCCGCAGACTGCGAGGGCGCGATCGGGCGCCTCGGCCGGCGCGCGGCGCTCGCCGACCGGCGCGCGTCCGCCGCCGCCTGACGACGGAACGGACACGTCATTCCGGCCGATGGACTGGAAGCGGCTCGACGAACAGGGCGCCGACCCGATCGGCGACTTCGAGGCGGCGCATCCTGTTCGTTTCGCTGCGGAGGGCGCCATGCGCGACTGCGCGCCGCATTCGGGCGCTGTCGCGGCCGCGACTCCGCGCTTTCGCCGCCGATGGCCGGCGATTCACGGACAAAGGCTCAGATTCATAGTTGACTAGGTCGATAGAAATTGTTTTATATGTTCTCCTTGGTCGGTGCTTGACCGGAGGGCGCGACCGCTTCCTCCCGGCGCCCAGCGCTCTCCGGACGCGCCGATCAACCCAGACGACCCCGATCGGTCCCCAGGGGAAAGACAATCCCTTTGCGACCAAGGATGACCAGATCGCTGTCGGCAGCCGCCTAAAGCGGGGGGGGGGTCCGCTTTGGCGCTCACGGGGGAAGGGCGGCCGTCGGCGCGACGGCCGCCCGCCCTTGTCGAACCCGTCCCGGCGATCGCGTCGGCCGAACGCCGTCCGCGCCGCTCCGCCGCCCCCGTCGGGAAGCGAGCCAATTTTCGCTCAGATCTTCGGCACGGCCATGCCGCGCTGAACCGCCTCGCGCGCGCCGACGGTCTCGAGCCAGCGGGTCACAGATGGGCATTCCTTCAGGGTCGGGCCGAGGACAGACTCGAGAAACGTCGCGCCGGCCTTCGTCCACGTGTAACAGGCGATATCCGCGACGGTGTAGTCTGGACCGGCAAGATACGCGCTTTCGCCGAGGCGGCGGTCCATTACGCGCAGGAGCCGGGCGCATTCCTCGGTGAAGCGCTTGATCGCCAGCTCCGATTTCTCCTGAGAGCGGATGGCGAAAAAGCCGAGTTGGCCGAACATCGGGCCGATACCCCCGATTTGCCAGTTGAGCCATTCGAGCGCACGGTAGCGCTCCGCGCCGGAGGGCGCGAGCAGCTTCCCCGTCTTCTCTGCCAGATAAACGAGGATCGCGCCGCTCTCGAACACCGACAGCGGGCCCCCCGGACCGTCCGGATCGACGATCGCCGGGATCTTGTTGTTCGGCGAGATTTTCAGGAAGGCCGGATCGAACTGCTCGTCCTTGCCGATGTTGATGGGCTTCACCGTGTACGGCAGCCCGACCTCCTCCAGCATGATCGGGATCTTGCGTCCGTTCGGCGTGCTCCAGGTGTACAACTCGATCATGCGGTGAACCCTCTCTTGGTTGCGGCGAAGCCTCCATTCTCACGAAGACAGTGGCGTTTCCACGACCCCCGGCAGGACTTCGTAAGCCGATTGCCCCAAGTGTCCTCATCCGCTATCACGGCCGGCTTTGCTCGCGCCTGGGGTCGATCATGTCCGCCGCGTCTCGGCCAGCCCGAACGCTTTCCGCCAGTGGCCGACTCGCTCGCGAGGCCGGCGCGTTGCTCGCGCTCGCCTGGCCGCTGATCCTCGCAAATCTCGCCGTCACCGTGATGACGACGACCGACTATGTGATGCTGGGCCTCCTGTCGCCGGGCGCGCTCGCCGCCGGCGCGCTCGGATTTAATCTCTACAGCCCGATCTTCCTGCTTGGCGTCGGGGTCGTCGGGGCTTTGTCGCCGATCGCGGCGAGAAAAATCGGCGAAGGAGAGGCGCATGACGCCGTCCGGCGAGCGACCCATCAGGCGCTTCTCTCGGCTCTCCTCATCGCGGTCGTCGGATGGGCCGTCCTGTCGCAGACGAGGGCGATCCTGACGGCGATCGGCGAGCCGCCGGAGCTCGCCCGGGACGCGGGCCGCTACATGTCGGGGTACCAGTGGGCGCTTGCGCCCAGTCTCATGTTCTTTGCTGCGCGCTCGGTCTTTGCCGCGCTCGAGCGCCCGCGTCTGCCCCTGCTCGCCGGGCTCGTGGCGGTCGTCTTCAACGCGCTCGCGAATTACGGGCTCATCTTCGGCAAATTCGGTCTGCCGGCCTTCGGCATCGTCGGCTCGGGGTTGGCGACCACGCTGTCGCAGACGTTGATGCTCGGGCTGCTTGTCGCCTTCTCGCTGATCGATCCACGCATGCGTCGCCTGAAGCTGTTCACTCTGCCCTGGCGGCCGTCGGGGCGCGAGTTCGTGGCGCTGTGGCGACTCGGCCTGCCGATCGGCCTGATGATCACCGCGGAAATCGGGATTTTCGCCGCCGCAAGCCTCGCGATGGGACTTTTGGGACCTGCCACCCTCGAGGCGCACACGATCGCGCTGCAGATCGCGGGCCTCGCCTTCATGGTCCCGCTGGGGCTCGGTCAGGCCGTCTCGGTGCGGATCGGCCGCGCCTACGGGGCGCACGATGAGGCCGCCATCGCCTGCGCAGGCGAGGCCGCTTTCGGCGTCACGCTCGCCTACGCGCTTCTCTCGGCCGCCATGATGGTCGCCGCGCCGCGGCTCCTCATCGCGCCGTTCCTGGCGGTCGACGCGCCGGAGAACGCCGCCGCTGTCGCGATCGCCATCGTTCTGCTGCGGGTCGCCGCGATCTTCCAGGTCTTCGACGGCGCCCAGGCGACGCTCGCCAATATGCTGCGCGGATTGCACGATTCCCGCTGGCCGCTCGTCATTGCGCTCCTCGGCTACTGGGGGATCGGCGCGCCGGTCGGCCTCGCGCTCGGCTTTGCGACGCCGCTCGGCGGCGTCGGGGTGTGGATCGGGCTCGCGACCGGCCTTGCGGTCGTCGCGCTGATGCTCGGCGCGCGCTGGCTCGGCAAGGCGCGGCGCGGTTTCTTCCCGTCCCCGATCGTTCAGGGCGCGAGATAGGCGGTCAGGGCGGGGTCGCCATACGTCAATTCGGCGATCGCATCGAAGTGGGTCCGTCCACTGATCGGCGACTTTGACCGTGGCGGGGCGGCCGCGCGAGAATAGGCGTTGGAACCGGCCAAGATCGCACCCACCGCGCGCGGAGGCGCACCGCATGGACCCCATGTCGCACGAGCCCGAAAACCTGTTCGTCGACGTCGACACCGGCATCGACGACGCCTTCGCCCTCCTCTACGCCTGCGCCGAAGTGCAGACGCGCCTCGTCGGCGTCTCCACCGTCGTCGGCAACGTGAGCCTCGCCAACGCGACGCGCAACACCCGCGCCGTGCTTCAGCTCATCGGACGCGCCGACGTTCCGGTGTCGCCCGGCGCCGCGTTCCCGCTCGCGCCCGAGCCGAACGACGCGCGCGACGTCCACGGCGCGACGGGGCTCGGCCATGCGAACCTGCCCGACCCGCCCGATCCGACCGAACCTGCGCATGCGGTCGACGCGATCCTCGCCGCGGCCCACGCCCATGCTGGCCGGCTCGTTCTCGCCGCCACCGGGCCGCTCACCAACATCGCGCTTGCGGTGATGCGCGAGCCCGAGCTGCCGCGCCTCATGAAGCGCTTCGTCATCATGGGCGGCGCTTACGCGGCGCCGGGCAACGTGACGCCAAGCGCGGAGTTCAACATCTGGCACGACCCGGAGGCGGCGCGGATCGTGTTCCGCGCCTTCGGCGGACCCGGCGGCGCACCGGTCGTGGCGATCGGCCTCGACGTGACCCGCAAGGTCACCATCGACGGCGCCGACCTCGACGCGCTCGCCGCCCGCTGCGGGGTGAGCGCGCGCGCCAAAGCCCTGACGGGCTTCCTCGCCAACTCGGCGCGGTTCTATTTCGAGCGGATGGAGCGGCAGACCGGGCGGCGCTTCCTGATCATGCACGACCCGCTCGCCGTCGCCGTCACGCTCGATCCGACGCTGGTCGAGACGCGCCGCGCCGCTGTCGACGTCGAGACCGCTGGCCGCCTCACCGTGGGGGCGACCGTGGTCGACTGGGATGGCCGCTGGGGGCGGCTCGCCAACGCCGAGGTCGCGGTCGCAGTCGACGCCGAGCGGTTCCGGACGAAATTCTTCGAGGCGATGGTCCGGCTCGCCCGGCTCTGATCCGGGTTCCGGTTCAGGCGATCTTGACGCTTGACGAGGGCCTTTCGACGCGCGAAGCGGGGGCGGCCGGCCAGATTCCAATTCCCTGCTAGCAGGGAATTTTCCCAAGTCTATTTTCTCGCTTGCGCCGAAAACCGTAGCAATACCAGCCGCCTGCCAGATGACAATCCGGCGGTTGCGCACCCTCGCTCCCACGGAAACAGGGAATTCATGACGCCCGAACAGGCGCCGAACAGCGAATTTTTTGCGGCTTTGCAGGCGGAACAGGGATTGTTTCCAAGGCCCCGAAATGCGTTGCGGCCGGGTTGCATCGCGGGCTCCGGCGAGCGGTTGCGACTGGCCGCGGCCGAGACCGAAGGCGCTCGGAGCGGCTCCATAAGACATTTTCGAAATGTTACTCATAGGCCCCGACGGACACCCAACCGGAGTGGCTCCCCCCACCAACAGACATGGGTATCGAATAGGGTCAGGACCGAGGGTAAGGGGGCGGCGGCTTGAGGCCCGCCTCGGACATGACGATCCGCGCGATGTCGGGCCGGTCGGTGCACAGGCCGTCGACGCCCCAGCTGATCAGCTGGGCCATATCGGCGGGTTCATTGACCGTCCAGGGGACGACGCGGAGCCCCAGCGCGTGGGCCTCGGCGACAAGGTCCGGGTCGAGCTCGGCGAAATCCGGCGCCCATGAGGCGCGGGCCGCCCCGCCCGCCGCCATCGCCACCGACGCCGGAACCGAAAGGCCCGAACCGGCGAAGTCGCCCCGCCAGAGCGGGCTGGCGGTTTCGGGCGCCGTCAGCCAGCCGAGCGGCGTCTCCGGCCAGAGGTCGCGCAGGTGAAAGAGGCCGCGCCAGTCGAACGAGCGGATCGCCAGGCGATCGAGCGCGCCGAGCCGACGCGCCAGCGCGACGACCGCGTCGGCCATGTCGGCAGGCGGCGGGCTGAGGTCCGGACGCAGCGGATCGGTCTTGAGCTCCACGTCGACGACGACGCCCGAGGGGGCGAGCGCTTCGAACACCGCCTCCAGCGTCGGGATACGCGCCGCCGCGACGGCGCGCTGAAGCGGATGGGCGCGGGCCGCCGCGCCGCCGGGCCGCGCCTGGCCGACGTCGTAGGTCTGGAGTTCGGCGAGCTGCAGCGCGCGCACCGCGGGCCCGGGCGTCGAAAGCCACGCGCCGTCGGCGCCACGGGTCAGATCGGGGTTCAGGACCGGATCGTGGGTCACGACCAGGACGTCGTCCACCGTCATCGCCACGTCGAGTTCGATGCTGGTTACGCCGACCGCGAGCGCGCCGCAAAACCCCTCGAGGGTGTTCTCGGGAAAGAGGCCGCGCGCGCCGCGATGGCCTTGCAGCTCGAAGGAACGGCACATCGAAAAAGTCCGCTGGGGGGCCGGCCGCGCCCGCCCCCGGAATCAACCTAAAACGTCGGTGGCCGCGCGCCAACCCCGGCCGCGGCGGCTCCTGGATCGCCGCGCCGCCCTTCGGCCTCTTCGCGATGACGTCGAACCGTCCTTGCGTCGGCGAAGCGAGAGAGGTGGCGAGCGGGCGGTATGCAGATTTGCCGCGGTCATTCGGCGTCAGATAGCCCGGAGCGGACGGCGATCCAATGATCAACGCTGAGCCGTCCCGGTCCAGAGGCAATCAGCCAGAGAAAGATTATGATGTACATGACTTCGGGCAGATACAAGAAATCGTCAAGCCAGTCGACAACCGAGAGGCCCTTGGCGATGGTCGCCAACTGAACAGTCGCGATCGCGACAATCATGTCGAGGATGAGCGCCATGCAACATAAGCTCGAAAGCAGTCCGATGACAAGCAGGCAACCGCAAACGAATTCCACCGACGAAACGAAATAGGTCATGACTTCCGGAAATGGAATTCCGGCGCCGACCAGCGTGTCGTACATGACCTTGTGTTGACTGGCGACGAAAAGCTTGTTCCCACCGGAGATAGCGAAGAATACGCCCAGCGAGATCCGCGCGAGGGCAACCGCGAATTCTTCCAAGGAGCGGTTACCCGACAATATGAAGCGAATCAAGGCGTCAGCTTTCACTGCTTCCTCCTCGGCGGGATCGGCTATGTCGCTGATCGGGCCACCCTGATCGGGATATGCGCATGAGGCGGTTCCTCGGCGCTCGCGTTGCGCTCAAGACCTCAAAGCAGCACGCAAGAGAGCGTCAAATCAGCCAGTATCAGGTTCCCGTGACAGCTTGCCAATCCCCAAGAAACTCCCTGACGAATTTAAGGCGTCCCCACCTTAACCTGACGAGGGCAAAATAGGGATTCCGTAAAGTGTCGCCGTAACCCCCTTCCCCAGCAAAGCTGCTACGGGATGCACACATCGTTCTTGACGCGGCGCAGGCCGGACATCCCCTTCCCCAGCTCCGCTGGGGAAGGTGGCCCGATAGGGCCGGATGGGGTGCGGCGAGCAGGGCGGCTCCGTATGCGGTTTGAACTGGACCCTATTCGTGGGACCACGGGAGGTCGGATTTAAGGTGTAATCTCGCCTGCCCTTGTCTTTCATGAATCAAGCCGTTTCTTGCTGCTTCTGCCTCTGCTGTGGGTATGTGGGCAACGCGTTTGCGTTGTCCAAGCGAAGCGGCATATCCACAGCCCTCGCCGCCGCCTCGGTCTTGTCCATGCCGGCGCGCCACACCGCCATCGGCATCTGGTTGTTCATCGCCTGGTGCGGGCGCCGAAAGTTGTAAAAGGTCATCCAGGAGCCGATGCCGGCCCGCGCCTCGCGGCCGTCGGCGTAGGCTTTCAGATGCACCTCTTCATACTTGATGGAGCGCCACAGCCGTTCGATGAAGATGTTGTCCATGAAGCGGCCGCGTCCGTCCATCGAAATCGCGACGCCAGCCGCCGCGAGCTTGCCGACGAAAGCCTCGGCGGTGAAAGTGGAGCCCTGATCGGTATTGAAAATCCTCGGCTTTCCGAACCGAAGCAGCGCCTCCTCCAGCGCCGCCGCGCAGAAGCTCGCATCGTTGGTGTTCGACAGCCGCCACGCCAGAACCGCCCGGCTGGCCCAGTCGATGATCGCCACCAGATAGAGGAAGCCGCACGCCATCGGGATGTAAGTCACGTCGGCCGCCCACACATGGTTCGGCTCGGTGATCGCCAGGCCGCGCAGGAGATAGGGATAGATCTTGTGGCCGAGGGCGGCCTTGCTCGTGCCGGGACGCGGAACCAGCGCCTCGATCCCCATCGTGCGCATCAGACGCCGCACCCGCTTGCGGTTGACTCCGCAGCCCTCCTTGTTGAGTTCAAACGTCATCCGACGCGATCCGTAGAACGGCAGTTCCAGATGCAGTTCGTCGATCCGGCGCATCAACGCCAGATCGTCCACCCCGGGCTCTGGCTTGGGGCGATAGACCCCCGAGCGCGCCACATTCAGCAGCGCGCATTGCCGACGAACCGACAAATCCGCCGGGCGCTCCACCATCGCCCTTCGATCGGGCGCGCTCATCGCCCTGGCCTCCTGGCCAAGAAATCCCGTTCGACCGTCAGTTGGCCTATCCTCGGGTCAAGCCCGAGGACAAGCCTTGGCGTAAAGCTTGGCCGCCTCGCGCTCGCGCTCCTCCTCGCCATCGCCCGAAACGCTCGCCCCGCGCGCAAACAGGCTCGCGACATTGTCGAGAACCTGCTTCTTCCAGGCATAAATCTGGTTCGGATGCACCCCGTGCCGCTTCGCCAGATCCGGAACCGTCGCATCCTCGCGAAGCGCCTCGAGCGCAACCTTCGCCTTGAACGCCGCATCAAACTTCTTGCGTGACTTCATCATTTTCTCGCTCCGTCGGTTGCGACAGAGCAGGACATTTCACACCTTACCCAATGGTCCTAAATCCGGGGTCCAGTTCAGTTGGCTGCGACGGTCGCGCAAATCGAGCGCGGTCGGCGGCGGCGGACCACACCCCATCCGGCGCTACGCGCCACCTTCCCCGCTACGCGGAGAAGGGATCGCATTGGCCGCTGGTAAGCGCTCTTCCGGCAAAGTTGTGGCGGCCAGAGATGTGCGCATCCCGTAGCAGCTCTGCCGGGAAGGGGGCGCCATAGGGCGGCGAAAGACGCCCGTCTTTCGACGGGCTATGGCGCGAGATGAGGTGTGGCGGGCGGGAAGCGACGGTTGCGATTGGCGCCGACGTCTTGCAAGCCGACCAGGGCGCCGCGGGAGACACGCGCGAGCGTCGGGTTCCGCGATTTCCGAATGACCTGGCGACTGGCGGAATGCCGATCGTCAGCGCGCCAAGGAACCTCTCCACGGTGTTTTTCGGGAAAGGGTCCCCGACCCGCAATGGCGCAGATGGGCGGGGAGCGGGAGTTCGTCGCGACCGACATAACGTCCGGAGTTGACGTTGAACGGCGTTGCAGACGCGGTCTGTGGGCGGGAGCAGTTGGGCGGGAAGCGGACCTTTATGCACCTGATTTCTGCACCGCGTAACCAATTGATTTCGTTTACGTCAATTCATGACGAAAAAATCTTGACTTCTGCACCAACTCGAAACTCGCGGGTCCGCGAGCTTTTGAGAGGCAGGAATTGAGAATGAGTTCTGAGAGCCCGTTTCAAGGGATCGCCGGGCATCTCGCCCTGCGTCCGTCCGGCGGATTCCTGCCGTTGGCCCTTCGCTCGCCGAACGACAGAAATACTCGGTTTACGATCAGACAGAGCGCGCCAAAATGTCTAATAATTACTGTTATTACATATATGGGCTGCCATCCTAATTTAGGCATTGGAACTTAAAGTACCAGTTTCCGCAATCGTTGTAATTGCCACTCTAGCCTCGATATCCATTGTCTCTACACCACCTATCGCCCATCTGATCACGGTCCAAGCCGTATGGCTTACCATCCTCATTGCGGTAGCAGGGGGACCAGTGTCGAGCACATTGAAACTTGAACTTCCAGTTGCCGCAATCTTGCCACGCATTTGGCTCGACACCTTCGAAACCATTACGTCGGCACCAGTCGACGCCAGCAGCATCTCGGTTCGAAAGACCCATTGCTCTTGCATCTTCGTCACTGAAGCATGGAGTCCACTTGTTATCTGGGATAGGCCCCGCAAGACCAAGACTAGGGTGAGGACGAGAATTGAGATAATTATTCCTAGTTTCATGGGATTTCGCCATAGTTAAGTTACTGATTTTAACTGGATGGCTCTGAATAGAAAACAGTATCGTCACAAGGCTTGCTAGAGCGTCTCAGCAGCTCAACATTAAACGCACGGTCCACGTCGTTTGCGTTATCGTCCCTCGCTGAGCTACGCATGGCAATGGACCGTCTCGCGCCCCACGTCAATGAGGTTGTCTCCGAAACAATCTCGGGCAGCATCGCCGCCGCTCAACGGCGCGGTTTCGTCCGCCTCATGGACAAGCTGGAGACCAGAGACTGCGAGGGAGAGGCTGTCCATCGGCGCGGGGCCTCAACGCAGACCGGCGTCGTAACCCGCCGGTCGGCGCGGTCTACGTTGTCCCCGACCTTTGAAGCGCAGATCGAGGTCCGCTTCGGTGAAGGGTTTCGGGCGCCGGCCCTTTGCAACGGTGGGCCTGCGGCCGGGGCCGGCGCTCGAAAGCCTCCCAAGGAGGAAACCGCGGGGAGGTAAGGGGGACCGTTTGGCGATCGCGCCTATGGGGATTTGAGGATCGCGGACGGCTGACGAGCGAGGCGTTTGCAGCGGGCCGCGCTCAGAGTTTTCAGCGGAAGGGACGACGGCGGCTGTTTTCGATGGCGACGATGCGCCGGAGCGAGGCGTTGGCTTCGGTCGCAGGAGGACTGGCGACCTCGCGCGGGCGTCGCGCTCGTGTTCCGGCGCGCGGCTGGAGGCGGAGGCGATCGACGGTGCGAGGCGGGATGCATGGCGATGGTCATGAGGTGTCGCTCCTGATCCGGCTCGGGGATGGCGATCGCGCGGGGCGGGGGCCGCCGAACGTCTCGACGACGATCATCCGGCCGCCGCAACACGGGCAGCGGCGCGCAGGGGAAAGGTCATCGGCCTGACTGTCGGCCCCGGCGCACGAGGGCTGGGGCGCATTGTCCGTCGCGGCGAGCAGTTGTCGGGCGCGCTCGATGTTGTCCGCGCGAACCGCGCCGGCGATGAGGCCGTAGTGGCGGATGCGGTGGAAGCCGCTCGGCAGGACGTGCAGGAGAAAGCGGCGGATGAACTCGGCGGCGTCGAGCGTCATGGTTTTGAGCCGGTCGCGTCCTTTGATGCGGTAGTCCTTCCATTTGAAGGTGACGCCCTTCTTGTCGAGCGCGACGAGCCGTGCGTTCGAGATCGCGACGCGATGGGTGTAGCGGGCGAGGTAGGCGAGGACGGCCTTCGGTCCGGCGAACGGCCTCTTGGCGTAGAGGACCCATTCGGACTGGCGCAGCGGCGCGAGCGCGGCGTCGAAGGCGCGCCGGTCGGCGAGCGGGGCGAGGTCGCCGAGGAAAGCGAGGCGTCCGGCCGCATGCAAGGCTGCGAGGCCGTCGAGGAAGAGGCGGCGGAAGAGACGCGACAGCACGCGCACCGGCAGGAAGAAGCCGGTCTTGCAGGCGATCCAGCGCGAACCGTCCGGCGACAGGCCGCCGCCGGGAACGATGACGTGGACGTGCGGATGATGGGTGAGCGCCGAGCCCCAGGTGTGGAGCACGGCGGTGAGGGCGATGCGCGCGCCCAGATGCTTCGGGTCGGCGGCGATCGTGGCCAGCGTCTCGGCCGCGGTCCTGAACAGCAGGTCGTAGACGGCGGCCTTGTTCTGGAACGCGACGGCGCCGATCGTGGCCGGCAGGGTGAAGACGACGTGATAGTAGGGAACCGGCAGGAGCTCGGCCTCGCGGTCTTCCAGCCATTGCCGCGCCGCGGCCGCCTGACACTTCGGGCAATGCCGGTTGCGGCAGGAGTTGTATGCGACGCGCTCGTGCGCGCAGTCCTCGCAGCGCTCGACGTGTCCGCCGAGCGCGGCAGTGCGACAGGTCTCGATCGCCGACATGACCTTCAACTGGGCGAGGCTCACGTGACCGGCGTTGGCCTTTCGCCACGCCGCCCCATGGGCGCGAAAGACGTCGGCGACACCCGGGCTCTTGACCCGGAGGCCGCGCCACGCGGTCGTGGTCAGCCGGGCGGCGTTTTCTTCGTCAGGCTGACGCCCAGCCGGTCCAGCGGGCTCTTGATGTCGCGGACCGTGTTGACGGCGACGCGGGTGTAGAGCGCGGTCGTCTCGAGCTTGGCGTGGCCGAGCAACACCTGGATCACGCGAATATCGACGCCCTGTTCGAGCAGGTGGGTGGCGATCCCCGGGTCAAAGCCCGGGGATCCCGCAGCGTATGGGGAGAAACGCGCTTGGAGATTCCAGCCAGGTCTTTGGCGGCGGTGACGGCGCGGTTGAGCTGACGCGCGGTCACCGGATTGATCGGGTTCTGGCCGGGAAACAGCCACACCTGCGGCCGCGCCGCCTTCCACCATTCGCGCAGGAGCTGGAGGAGTTGGGGCGACAGCATCACATCGCGATCCCGCTGTCCCTTGCCCTGCTCGACCCTGAGCATCATGCGCCCACTGGTCCCCGGACTTGATCCGGGGATGTCGGACACCTTCAGGTTCGCGACTTCGGACACCCGGAGGCCCGCGCCATAGGCGACGCTGAGCGCGGCCTTGTACTTGAGGCTCGGCGCGGCCTCGAGGAGACGCGCCACCTCCTCCTGGCTCAGGACGACCGGCGCCTTGCGCGGCTTGGTCACGGTCCTCAGAGGACGAACGAGATCGGGCTTTTCGAGCGTCACGGTGAAAAAGAAACGCAGTGCGGCGATGGCGGCGTTGATCGTTCCGGGGCTGGCCTGCTGCTGCGCCATATGCAGTTGATAGCGACGAAGATCCTCGCTCGTCGCCGTATCCGGCGACCGGCCGAGGAAGGCTGCGAACTTCCTCACGTTGCGAACGTAGTCCCTCTTCGTGTCTTCGCTGAACCGGCGCGCCGTGATGTCGTCGATCAGGCGCTGACGCAGCGGGCTGACGGGCTTCTTGGACATGGAAAGCTCCTGTCTCGCATGGGGTGGAACCCCACGATCTTGAGACAGGCCTGTGCTTTCGCGTTGTCCGTGCCCGTACACCCTCTCCGCTCGCTCGCCGCCCCTACCGCGCGAGCGGTTTAGTCCATGGGCGGACTCCGCCCCTTCGTGCGCAACCCCTATAAGTCCGCTTCCCCGCCCATTTGAGGCGTCCAAGGCCGCGGTCTGCTACGTCCGCTCTACTGAAGGGTTTCAGACGCCGGCCCTTTCGGACGGTTGTGCGAGACGCGGGGGCCGGCGTCTGAAAGCCTCGTAAGGAGGAAACCGCGGGGAGGAAGAGCGCTGTTTGACCGAGCGCGGCCTATGGGGATTTGAGGATCGCGGTCGGATCGCCGATGTGGGGGCGGTGGCGGAAGGCGGCCGGTGTTGTTGTCGGGAGTCGAGACGATGGGCTTTTTGGCGGCCGCGGATGGGAGCAGCGGGGATGGGTGCGCCGGCTGGAGAGCCTGTGCGGACGTCGGGGGGACGTCGCGTTCCTGCTCCGGCGTGCGGCTGGAGGCGAGGGGAAGCGGCGCTGCGAGGCGGGACGCGCGGCGTCGGTCATGACGTGTCGATCCTGATCCGGGTTGGGGAAGGCGATCGCGCGGGGCGCGGCCCTTCGAACGTCTCGACAATGATCATCCGGCCGCCGCAGCAGGGGCAGCGCCGCGCCGGCGAAACGGCTTCGGCCTGGCCGTCGGTCTCGGCGTGCGAGCCCTCGGGTGCAGCCTCGGGCGCGGCGAGCGCCTGGCGGACGCGCTCGATGTTGCTGGCTCGGACCGCGCCGGCGAAGAGGCCGTAGTGTCGGATGCGGTGGAAGCCGCTCGGCAGCACGTGCAGGAGAAAGCGGCGGATGAACTCGTGGGCCGCGAGCGTCATGGTCTTGAACCGGTCGCGGCCTTCGAGCCGATAGTCCTTCCACTTGAAGGTGACGCCCTTGTCGTCCAGCGCCATGAGCCTGGAGTTCGAGATCGCGACGCGGTGGGTGTAGCGGGCGAGATAGGCGAGCACGGCCTTCGGCCCGGCGAATGGCCTCTTGGCATAGACCACCCACTCGGCGCGGCGCAACGGCGCGAGCGCAGCGTCGAAGGCGCGCTGGTCGGCGAGCGGGGCGAGATCGGCGAGGAAAGCGAGACGCCCGGCTGCATGCAGGGCTGCGAGGCCGTCGAGGAAGAGGCGGCGGAACAGGCGAGACAACACGCGCACGGGCAGGAAGAAGCCGGGCCTGCAGGCGATCCAGCGCGATCCGTCCGGCGACAGGCCGCCGCCGGGCACGATGATGTGGGCGTGCGGGTGGTGGGTGAGCGCCGAGCCCCAGGTGTGCAGCACGGCGGTGAGGCCGATGCGCGCGCCCAGATGCTTCGGGTCGGCGGCGATGGTGGTCAGCGTCTCGGCGGCGGTCCGGAACAGGAGGTCGTAGACGGCGCTCTTGTTCTGAAATGCGATGGCGCCGATCGCAGCCGGCAGGGTGAAGACGACGTGGTAGTAGGGAACCGGCAGAAGCTCGGCCTCGCGTTCGGCCAGCCATTGTCTCGCCGCCGCGCCCTGACACTTCGGGCAGTGGCGATTGCGGCAGGAATTGTAGGCGACGCGTTCGTGCGCGCAGTCCTCGCAGCGCTCGACGTGTCCGCCGAGCGCTGCAGTCCGGCAGGTCTCGATCGCCGACATGACCTTCAACTGGGCGAGGCTCGCATGACCGGCGTTGGCCTTGCGCCATGCCGCCCCGTGGGCGCGAAAGACGTCGGCGATCTCGAAGCGAGGCCGCGCCACGCGGCCTCGCTCAGGCGGGCGGCGTTCGCTTCGCCAGGTTGACGCCGAGCCGCTCGAGCGGGCTCTTGACGTCGCGGATCGTGTTGACGGCGACCTGGGTGTAGAGTGCGGTCGTCTCGAGCTTGGCGTGGCCGAGCAGCACCTGGATCACCCGGATATCGACGTCCTGCTCGAGCAGATGCGTGGCGAACCCCCGGGCTGTGACCCGGGGGGTATGCGGCGACACGCGCTTGGATATCCCCGCCAGGGTCTTGGCGGCGTGCACGGCGCGATTGAGCTGACGGGCGGTGATCGGGTTGACCGGGTTTTGGCCGGGGAACAGCCAGGCCCGCGGCCGCGCCGCATGCCACCATGCGCGCAAGAGTTCGAGCAGTTGCGGCGACAGCATCACATAGCGATCCCGCTGTCCCTTGCCCTGCTCGACCCGGAGCGTCATGCGCTGGCTGTCGATGTCGGACACCTTCAGGTGCGCGACCTCGGACACCCGAAGGCCCGCACCGTAGGCGACGCTGAGCGCGGCCTTGTACTTCAGGCCCGGCGCGGCTTCGAGCAGGAGCGCCACCTCCTCCTGGCTGAGCACGACTGGCGCCCTGCGCGGCTTGTTCACGATCGTCAGAGGACGAACGAGGTCCGGCCGTTCGAGCGTCACGGTGAAGAAGAACCGAAGCGCGGCGACGGCGGCGTTGATCGAGCCCGGGCTGATCTGCTGCTGCGCCAGATGCAACTGAAAGCGGCGAAGGTCCTCCTTCGTCGCCGTATCGGGCGACCGGCCGAGGAAGGCCGCAAAGGTTCTGACATGCCGGACGTAGTCCTTCTGCACCTTCTCCTTGAACCGACGCGCCCTCATGTCGTCGATCATGCGCTGACGCAGCCGGTTGATGGGCTTGTCGGACATCGCGAAAGCTCCTGTCTCCCATGGGGTTGAACCCCATGATTCTGAGACAGTCCCGGCCTTCTCGCCCGGCCCAGCTTCCCGCGCTGCCCTCGCCGCAGCTACCGCGCGAGCGGTTTAGTCCATACGGCGATTCCGGCCATCTGACGATCTCTCAAAACTCCCCGATTTTTGGTCGGAATCCGCGCGTGCACAATTCTTGCAGACTGTGCGAAAAGTCTCTCGGTGTCGTACTCACCCGCGCCTTAGCCTCGAATTTCGAGGCCTATGACCGTTCAAGATCCCATTCGACACAAAAATCCGCGCTCTGATCGACCGTTTTCGCGCAGATCGTGAGTTTTCGCACGGTCTGCTTGAATTCTGCACTGGTTGGCCAGCTCGATCTGGTCTTTGGTTGCGCTGCGCCGATGGCTCAACGTGCGCAAGCACGACGATCACGGCAACTCTTCGTCGTCTTCGTCCTCTTCGTCGTCCTCGGAGTCCGGTGAATCAAAATAGACACCGGGATCACCAACTAGGCTCATAAGTTCAATCCGTTCTCCAGAGTTTTCCAGCTGTTCATAAAGGTGCGTTAATTCGTCAATAACAAACGCCTTCGCTGCGTTTGACTGGAAGCACTGCAAGTACTCGCTCGTCAACGCGGGGTCAAACTCGAGAGGTTCGATTGATCGCAAAACGTCCAAATAACCCGAACTAGACTTCGTATTGATAAAGAACACTAACAGCTTTTTCCAAAGCACCTCCTCTGACGCGAGATCAGCCTGACCTAGGAATACTGTGTGGGCTTTTGAGCCACGCCGCACTTCATACGTGTATAGACTTAACTCGGATGCTTTGTCCTGCACCACCTCGTAAATTGCACACGAAATCTTCGTCACTATTCCTCGAATGAATTTACGGTACCGTGCCTCGTTGCGAACGGTACAATAGCTAGATGAAATTTGTATTTCAACACCAAGGTGTTTGCTAAGAAAGCCATAGATGGCTTTTTTCTCTCGTTCCGTGTCGTATACTGACGAAAGCATAAAGCGGTCATAGCGAAACGATTTATAGAACGTTTCGAGCAGAGATAAGAACTCGTTGTGGGGTGGCCCGAGATTGAGCTTGCAAGTCGTTCTCACACGATTTAACAACTCCAAGTGGTTGTGCGTGATAAGCGATTTTTTCAATTCTTCTTGGTCCGAGTCATCTTTATATTCAATTAACACAACTGCGATCTTTAGTAATCGCTCAAGACCAACGGAAAGGTCGTACAACAACTCGAAAATCTCGTCAAGATTATCGAGTGTTTGCATTTCATGAAATTGACGCAGCCCGTTATAAATCAGAGCGCCGGGTATGCTAAGCTCATCTCCTAAATTAAAGTTTTTCCATGTTTGGTGTTCATTCATTCGCATTGTGTCGGCCTCATGTGTGTCAGCCAAGCCGGTTTCGGATGAACTCAGCGCCGTTTTCTCCTTCTAGTTGCGATGACAGTAATACGTCCGGCTTTAATACCCTTTCTATCAAGAATAAATGTGGGTATTACCCTACCTTGTTCTATAATTGGGCTCCTCGCTCAATTGAGTGGGTAAGGCTGGTTTTGGGTTGGCTTGGGGAGCGATTGGTTGGGATCGAGTTTATCGTGGGGCGATGCGAGACACCGATCTTTTCCAGTTGGCCCTTGGGTTGAAGTCGCCTTGGATGGTGACGCGAGCCGAGTTTGCGATCTCGGATGGCCAGCTCGATTTGTACGTGGATTTTGGGCGCGGGAGCCGGTTCGCCTGCGCGGAGTGCGGCGGCGAGGGTTGCGCGGTTCACGACACGAAGGACGAGACGTGGCGGCATCTGGACTTCTTCCAGCATCGCACGCTGTTGCACGCTCGTGTGCCGCGCGTGCGCTGTCCGAAATGCGGAGTGCGCAAGGCCGCCACGCCATGGGCTCGAGCGGGTTCCGGGTTCACGTTGTTGTTCGAGGCCTACGTGCTGGCGCTGGCCAAGGCGATGCCGATCGCGAATGCGGCCAAGCGGCTCGGCGAGCACGACACGCGCTTGTGGCGGATCGTCGACCATTCCGTGTGGCAGGCGGTGGAGGCGCTGGATTTGTCTGAGGTGCGGCGCATCGCCGCCGACGAAACCTCGGCGCGGCGCGGCCACGATTACATCAGCCTGTTCGTCGACATGGCGCAGCGCAAAGTCGTCTACGTGGCCGACGGCAAGGACGCCGCGACGGTGAAGGAATTCGCCGATTTCCTGGAGGCGCATGGCGGCAAGCGCGAGGCGGTCACCGACGCCAGCATCGACATGGGGGCGGCGTTCGAAGCGGGGATCAAGGCGAATTTCGACAACGCCGAGATCACGTTCGACAAGTTCCACGTCATCAAACTCGCCAACGAGGCCGTCGACGAAGTGCGGCGTCAGGAGGCGAAGAATAATTTCCAGATCAAGGGCCGGCGCTACATCTTCCTGAAGAACGTCGATCATCTGACGCTGGAGGAAAAGGAGGCGCTGTCTCGATTGGAAGCGCTGAACCTGGACACGATCCAGGCGATGCAAATCCGCATGAACCTGCAACAGCTGTTCACGATGGACGCCAAGACCGCCCGACGCTTCCTCGATCGCTGGAACACCTGGGTTCAGGTCTGCGATCTCGGCCCGATGAAACGATTGGCCAAGACGATCATGGCCAAGGCCGAGGGCATTCTCAGATCAATCGCCACCGGCCTTTCCAACGGCGTCCTCGAAGCCATCAACGGCAACGTCCAGGCCGCCAAGCGCAAGGCCAAAGGCTACCGGACCAAGCGAAATCTCAAAGCCATCGTCTACCTCATCGCCGGAGACGTCCTGGCCAATTCACCCACTTGAAATAGCGACGAGCCTATAATTGAAGCAGTTATGTGCAACATCCGAGCTAATTCTACGTACACGTCAGGCCGACAACCTAGTGTCTCAGTGTTTATTTTGATGTCAACCTCAAACATCTCTGTTCACCGTTCTTAGGAACGCTACCGCTCGACGCACGACGTCCAGCAGGTCAATCGTTCGATCGGTATCAAGTGTTACCTTAGCGATTGAGACGTCTAGATGAGAATGATCCAAAGCAAATCCAGCATCCAAAAACCGGATCGATGAGAAATTACGTCGGCTGCTTTCAGATCAGGATTGTTACGCTCGCCAGTGATGACATGTTTGAACGCATGTGCGACTTTATCGACTATCGCGAACTCCGGTGAACGCGCGCGATACTTTTGTCGCAACCCCTGTGAACGTCGAGGAAACGCGCGGTAATCGACTGCATGGAACGTTGCGACGCACGCGAGAAATGCATGCCGCACCGAGGCCGGATTGCGTTCGAAGTCCTCAATCGTGGGTGCAACGATCTCATCGAGGTAGCGGGCAAGGTCTTCCATGTGTCGCTCCGATGCGCGCGTTTGCCATATGGGCGGCCTCTGCCTCGGTCAACTAGCAAACTGGCCGCGTCTGCGGCCTTATGATGCGCGCGAGGGATTTCACGCCGCGCTAAGCCAATATCCTTGCCCTGTATGCTAAAACATGGTGCAACTTGCATCGCAAACGCGAGGCTTCCAACAATGTTGAAACCGCCATTTGCCGTGGTCTTGGGTTTGGTTTGTGCAACGGCGATTCTCCCTCCCGCGCACGCAGACGATGCAATATGCGGCCCCGCACCGTCACTCCCTACGACAGCCAACTCTTCCGAGAGCCTAAAGGGACAGCTTCAAGGCCAAGCAGAGTTCCTTTCGCGATTAGTTGGCAAGGCTGAACTAGGTGGACAGGTGGAAGCCGCGCGTACAAGTATATATCAAACATCCGACTCGTTCTTCGCAGCACAGAAGGACGCCTATCTTGCTTACATGTTCTGCGTGATAGTATTGAGTGACAAAATCTTATCAACGCAAGATAAGTTGGACGCTATTAATAAATTTAAACAGCCTGTAGGCGTAGAAAAGGCGAAAGCAGATGCTGAACGAAAATCAAAGCTCGACCGGCTCACGCACTTCTTAGATGACGCAGCCGCCATAAAAGACGATTTCATTCGGACGGATAATCTGACTGAAATAAAAGCAAAGTATACAAGCTGGTTTAACGCCGCTTACGTAGAGTTGTCGCAAAATTTTGACCCTTCATACGCCGCTCAGTTTCGTAGCGCCCATGACACCGCCGGAATTTATCCCACGAACCACAGTATCGAAGGAGACGCGATATACGCAGATATGACCGCGAAGATGGCGATAATTAATAAGGCTATAGACGACGTTCGGAGCGGTCCGTGAAGTTAGCTAACATCTGACGACAACTAGAATGCCGAAAGTCGCATAAGCTGCAATATGGAACCGGCGCAACCTCCTGGGGTTAGACCCCTACAGCCGGCTATAGTCCCTGACCGTCACCCGCCGCGCCGGCGCGTCCTCGACGATCGGATTGGGGACGCCAAGCGGCGGAACGAAATAGTTGTCCGCGCGGTCGTCGTTGGCGAGCGACACTTCGCCGGCGAGCGCCGTCCCGCCCCGGGCCCAGAAGGCGTGCGCGACGTAGGGCTCGAGCGTCAGGCTCTCGCCCGGTTCGAGCCGCACCTGGTCGCCGGGGCCGAGATCGAGCACGCTGACGTCCTTGAGGACGCGGAAGCGGTCCTTCGTCGGCTTGCCGCGCCCATCGACGCGGAAGAGTTCGACCACGAACCGCGCCCCGCCCCGGTTCACGATGTCCTCGGTCTTGACCACGTGGTAATGATGCGGCGCCTTCTGCCCGTCGAGGCTCATGATCGCCTTTTCCGCGTAAAGGCGGCCGCGCTTCGTCTCGAGGTCCCGCCAGTCGCCCATGCGCAGGGTGAACAGCGTCAACCCATCGGTCGCGAAGGCGCCGGGCCGGAATTCCGCGACATTCCAGCCGAGGCCGCGCGCGGCGACGAATGCGGCGGAGTTGGGATTGGCGAGAAAGTCGGCCTTCCCCCAGTTGGCGAAAGCGGGGAGCGTCACGCCGTGACGTTCGCACAGCGCCTGCATCTCGTCGATGCGCGCATCCACGAACGACCGATTCATCGGTTTCCTCTCAGAGCGCGCGCCGACAGCCTGGCGCTCACTCCTTCGCCTTTTTGGCTCGCTCGATGCCTTCGACCACCAGCTTGCGCGCCTCCTCCGCGTCGCCCCAGCGGATGATCTTCACCCACTTGTCCGGCTCGAGGTCCTTGTAGTGGGCGAAGAAGTGCTCAATCTGGTGGATGGTGATTTCCGGCAGGTCGGAATAGTTATGCACCCCGGCGTAGCGCTTGGTCAGCTTCTCCGACGGCACCGCGACAATTTTCTCGTCGCCGCCGCCCTCGTCCTCCATGATGAGCACGCCGACGACGCGGCAGCTGATGATCGCGCCCGGCACGATGGCGCGGGTGTTGGCGACGATCACGTCGCACGGGTCGCCGTCGTCCGACAGCGTGTGCGGAATGAAGCCGTAATTGCCGGGATAACGCATGGACGTGTAGAGGAACCGGTCGACGACCAGCGCGCCGCTCGCCTTGTCCATCTCGTATTTGATCGGCTCGCCGCCGATCGGCACTTCGATCACGACGTTGACGTCATTGGGCGCGTTCTTGCCGATCGTGACAGCGTTCAGATTCAAGGCCGTTGCTCCAGGATGGCGCCGCTTTCCCAAGGCGCGGCATGCGGTCCGCGGCGCTGACCCGGCTTATAGCGGCGAAACCGCCTCAACCAAAGCCGAAAGCGACCCGTTCCCGCTCCTGACCGCCAAAAGTCTCATGCGCGCGCCGCACCACCCGGCCGCCGAGCTGACTGTAGAAGCCGACGGCGCGCTCGTTGTCGGCCAGCGCCCAGACCACGAACGACCCGTAGCCGTGGCCCTCGAGGTCCTTGCGCGCGGCCGCGAACATCCGCCGCCCCAATCCGCAGCCCTGGCATTCCGGCGAAAGGTAGAGCTCGAAGATTTCCCCGCCGTAGCCGAGCGCCGGCACACGATTGCGCCCGTAGCTGACATAGCCGACGACGGAATCGCCGTATTCGAGCACCAGCAACGGGGTCCGGCGGGCAATCGCCATCCGCCACCAGGTGGGACCGCGACGCGCGATCATGCGCTCGAGCTCGCGGCCGGGAATGACGCCGCGATAGGCTTCGCGCCACGCCTCGTCGTGCACCTTGGCGATGTCGCCTTCGTCGCCGAGCCGCGCCGGGCGGATGGAGATGACCGTCTCGACCATGGGAGGATGTTATGTCCGGCTGCGACGTCGCCGCAAGGTCTTGACACCCGGGCTCCGTGACTTTTTTGCGCATCGCGCATTTTCTGCGAGTCGGCGCAATGACGCCGGATTCTGTGCGTAATTGCGGCGGGAAACCTCGAGCGATTCGAAACGGGAGCCATGATGACGCGGCCATCGATGGGGTTGGGCCTCGGACTCTTCGCGGTGGCGGCGGCGGCGGCCCTGGCCTCGCCGCCGGCCGAAGCCGACATGCTGCACGCCACCTACCGCGTGTCGCTGGTCGGCCTGCCGATCGGCTCGGCCGTCCTCGACGCCAAGCTGTCGCCCACGAGCTATGCGATCCGCGCCGACGCCAAGCTCACCGGCCTTGCGCGCCTGCTCTCCAACGCGCGCGGCGCCTCGACCGGGAACGGGGCGATCGTCCAGGGCCGCATCTCGCCCGCCACGTTCGCGACCACCGCCGCCAGCTCGCAAATGACGCGCACGATCCGCATGGCGCTCGCGGGCAACGCGGTCACCGGCATCGATATCGCTCCGCCGTTCGACGACAAGCCGGACCGCGTTCCGCTCGGTCCGCACGACGAGCAGAACATCGTCGATCCTGTCGGCGCGGTGGTGATCCCGGCCCGCGCCTCCGGGGCCATGGCCCCGCCCGAGGCCTGCAATCGCAAGATCGCGATCTTCGACGGCTACACCCGGTTCGACATCGACCTCACCTATGTGGGCGAACGCGACGCCAAGGCGAAGGGCTATGACGGGCCGGTCGTGGTCTGCGCCGCTCGCTACGTGCCGATCTCCGGGCACAGCCCGAATCGCCCGGCCACCAAGTTCATGGCTGACAACAAGGACCTCGAGGTCTGGCTGGCGCCGATCGAAGCCGATCGCGTTTGGATGCCGTTCCGCGTCTCGGTGCGCACCATGATCGGCACGACGGTGGTCGAGGCGCAGGAATTCCGGGTGGACGACGACTAGCGATCAACTTTCCGGAGGCTTGGTCTGCGCGTCCTGCCAATGTAGGCCGCTGCGGTAACTCCCAACGCGGGTGAGGAGGAGCGTCCCTCATCCTGAGCTTGTCGAAGGATGATCCAGTGGGCGAGGACGTTGGTGCGCCCTGGAACGTCCTTCGACAAGCTCAGGACGAGGCGCGAAGAGGCGGCTAGGCACTGACTCGCTGCGAGTCCCTGCCCGGCGCGCCTAATCTGGAGGGATGAGTTCGCGCGGACTTCCCTCGCCGGGTCGTCGTCGCTTTTGCTTGTCGCCCACTCAAAATCATTCAAACCTCGCCCATGCAAGCGCCGGTCGCTCGATTCGCCCGGCCGGCGAGGACAGCGGATCATGTTCAAGCGACTGCCGGTGTTGCTCAAGTCGGCGGCCTACGCGTTCCGCGGCGGCTTCCTCATCCGGCCCTTCCTGATCGCTGTCGCGCTCGGGGCCGCAGGGGCGATCCTCTCCTCGCTCGAAGAGCAGTTTCCTCAGGTGCGGGACTTCGTCCCACAGGCGCTTTTTCCCTCGCAGTCCGATCCCCAGGTCGCCCAGGCGATCCTGACCAGCATCGCGACCTCGATCATGACGGTCGTGTCGATCGTCTTCGCCATCCTGCTGATGACGCTGACGCTCGCTTCGACCCAGTTCTCGCCACGCATCCTGGTCAGCTTCGTGCGCGACCACGTCACGCAATGGACCCTCGGGATCTTTCTCGGCACCTTCTCCTATTGTATTGCGGCGCTGCCGGCGGCGCGCTCGCTGCCGACCCCGTTTGCGCCGGTTGTCACCGTCGCCGGGGCGATGGCGCTGGCGCCCGTCTGCGTCGGCTGGCTCATCTATTTCATCCACCACATCTCGAACGCGATCAGCGTCAACCACATCCTCGACCGGATCGCCCGCGAGACGGAGGACGTGATCGACGAGCTGATGCCCTATCCTTGGCGTCCGGCGCATTCGGACCTGGCGTATGGCGCTTCGCTCGCGGACCTCGTCACCGTCATCCCGAGCCCGCAGTCGGGCTACATCCGCTTCGTCGACATCCGCAGGCTGACCGCGCTCGCCAAATCCTACGGCGTCTGCCTGAAGATGGAACGCCGGGTCGGCCAGTTCGTTCCGGAAGGAGCCGCGCTCGTCAAGGCCTCGCGCGGCGAGCGGATCTCGGCGGAGCGCCTCGCCGAGATCGTCGCCGCGGTCGACATCGGCCCGACCCGGACCCTGCAGCAGGACATCGAGTTCGGCGTCGTCCAGATCGTCGACATCGCGCTCAGGGCGATCTCGCCGGCGGTTAACGATCCGACCACGGCGATCAGCGGGGTCGACCAGCTCAGCGCCATCCTCATCCGCTGGGCCGGCCGGACGCCGCCGCAGACCTACCACTATGATCCGCCGCACGTCCTTCGCATCGTGGTGCCCTTTGCGGACTTCGAGGCGCTGCTCGATCTCGCCCTCGAGCAGATCCGCCACTACTCGGCGGCCGACGCGGCCGTCAGCCTGCGCCTCATGCGCGCGCTCGGCGACGTCTCCGCGGCGAGCCTCGATCCGGCGGTTCGCCGTCAGCTTCTCGAGCGCGGCAGGCGCATCATGGACGGTTGCGCGAGCCGCCTCGAACCGTTTGACCTCGACCGCTTGCGCGAGCGCTACGCGCGTCTCGAGGCCGCCAGCTTGTGACGGCGCGGCAGCCCGGATCGACTGGGAAACGAAGCGGGGGGCAGCGTTCAGTTCAACTCATCGGCGAGCGCCGGCATCGGCAGGACGCCGACGCCTTCCTCGATCAGCGCGCGCGCTTCATCGAGGCTCGCCCGGCCGCGGATCGGCCGTTCGGGTTCGTTGCCGGCGTGGATGGCGCGCGCCACCTCGGGGAACTTGCCGCCGACGTCGTCGGTGTTGGCCTCGATCTCCTGGCGCAGGCGAACCACCATCTCGCGGGCCTGCCGGCGCTTGGCGTCGAGCAGAGTCGCCGGTAGCCCCTCCGGGGCGCTCCGGTCGCCGACGACAGCCGGGGCCATGATCGCCTTGTCGACGGCGGTCGAGCCGCACTCCGGACACGCGACGAGCTGCCGCTCGCGCTGCTTTTCGTAAGCGGCGCTGTCGGGAAACCAGCTCTCGAACTCGTGTCCCTCGGCGCAGCCGAGCGCGTACTTGATCATGCGTCAGCCCGCCAGCAGCGCGTCTAGCTCGCCCGCCGCATCGAGATCGTACAATTCGTCGCACCCGCCGACAGGCGCGCCGTCGATGAAGATCTGCGGCACCGTCGAGCGGCCGTTGGCTTTCGCGGCCATGGCCGCCTGCGCCGCTCGGCCGCCGTCGACCCCGATTTCCTCGAACGCCGCGCCCTTCTTCGCCAGAAGCGCCTTGGCGGCATGGCAGTACGGACATGTCGACTTTGTGTAGATAACGACCGGCTTCACTTCGATTTCGACTCCCCTGGGCGCTTCCGGCCCAACCTTGAGCATATAAGCGGTCACGCCCCGACAACAACCCGCGCGAACACCAGCACGTCCACCCGCTTCGCCCCCGCCCGCAGGAGGGCCCGGGACGCCGCATTGGCGGTCGCTCCGGATGTCAACACGTCGTCGACAAGCACGACGTTGCGACCTTTCACCACGGCGCCGTCGGCGACCTTGAACGCCCCCTGGACGTTCTCCGCCCGCTGCGTCCGGCTGAGGCCGACCTGGCTATGGGTCGCCTTGACCCTGAGGAGCGCGTCGACGTCGCAGGGCTTGCCGCTGGCGCGGGCGATTTCCCGCGCCAGCATGGCAGCCTGGTTGAAGCGCCGCCGCCAGAGTCGGACCGGGTGGAGCGGCACGGGCGCGAGACAGTCGGCGTCGGCGAGGATGTCGGCGCCCGCCCGCGCCATCCAGCGCGCGATCGGGCGCGCAAGCTCGGCGCGGTCGGAATATTTCAGCCGGTGGACAAGCCGGCGCGCCGGGCCGTCCTCGAACCGGGCGACGGCGCGGGCGCGAGCGTAGACCGGCGTATCGGCGATGGCCTGCGGCGACAGCAGACCCTCGCCGAGGTCCTGCTCGAACGGCGTGCCGAGGCGCTCGCAATAGGGCCGCTCGATGAATCGCATCGCGCTCCAGCAGCGCGGGCAGAGCGCGCCATGCGCGTCGGTCGCCGCGCGGCAGGCAAGGCACGTCGGCGGATAGAGGGTGTCGACCGCGCCTTTCGCCAGCATGAGCGCACAATCGAGCGCGCGCCGACGCCAGCCGGGCGCGGCGGGATCGTCCGCGGAAAGGGCGAAATCCGCATGCATGAACGGAGATTAGCGCGAACCGGCGCTTTGCGCGACGTGGCCGGTCGTCGCATAAAGCGGGACATGGCTCCCGCTCCTCCGCCGCAGATCTTCGACCGTGCCCTGGCCTTGGGCCGGCTCGACCGGGCCTGGGCGCGCGCCGGCGCGCATCCCGGCGCGGATTTTCTCCTGCGCCGGGCGGCCGAGGACCTCGTCGACCGTGTGGGCGTGGTCAAGCGCCGCTTCGCCCTGGCCGCCGATCTCGGCGCGCCGGGACCGCACGGCGCGGAGGCGCTGGCGGCCTCTGGACAGGTCGACGCCGTCGTCCGGCTCGCGCCCAGTCTCGCAAGCCTCGGCGCGGGCGGCTTTTTGCGCGCGGTCGGCGACGTCGAGCGCCTGCCCTTCGCCGACGGCCGCCTCGACCTCGCGGTGTCGCTCCTCGCCCTGCAGACGGTCAACGACCTGCCAGGGGCGCTGATCCAAATGCGGCGGGCGCTCGCGCCCGATGGCCTCGCCGTCGTCGCCATGCTCGGCGGAGACACCCTGACCGAACTGCGCCAGAGCCTGACGCTGGCCGAGAGCGAGATCCTCGGCGGCGCCGCCCCCCGCGTCGCGCCGTTCGTCGAGCTCAGGGCGCTGGGCGCGCTGGCTCAGCGGGCGGGTCTGGCGCTGCCGGTCGTCGATCTCGACCGCGTCGCCGTCCGCTACCCCGACATTTTTGGCCTGATGCGCGACCTGCGCGCCTTCGGCGCCGCGAACGCGCTCATTGACCGCAGCCGCAAGCCGCTCAGGCGCGAAGTTTTCGCGCGGGCTGCGGCGGCTTATGCGGCGGGGTTCGCCGACCGTGACGGCCGGGTGCGCGCGACCTTCGACATCCTCTGGCTCAGCGCCTGGGCGCCGCATGACAGCCAGCCGAAGCCGCTGAAGCCCGGCTCCGCCACCGCGCGGCTGGCGGACGCCTTGAAGGCGCGCAGCTGACTCCCGCCACATTTCGTCGCAGGCGCGGCGATTTGACCGGGACGTCCTTCCGGATATGATAAAAAGCTACGGGTTGCGATCATATCGGGAGACGGGCGCAGGGGTACAGACGGAGGTTCCGGTGGCGGAAACGGACATGATCGGGAATGCGCCCACCTGCGGCTCGCCAAGGCGGCCTAGGAAGAAGCTCGACCCGCTCGTCCGCTACATGATCTTCCACTGGATCCTCGGCATGCTGGGCGGGGCTCTCTGCGTCACCCTGCTGCTCATATTCGATCCGTTCGGCTTCTGGGGGCTCTTCCACGACAGCGGACTTGGCGTCGAGGCGATCTTCCTCCTCTATGTCGGCTTCATGACTTCGTTCGGCGGCCTCGTTTGCGCGACCGCGGTGATGTTCCCGCCGAAGGACGACGACGACGAGCCGCGCGGCGGCTTGCGCGGCAACGCCCTGCCCGCGAACTGGCGGCTGCGCCTCGCGCCGATCCCCGTCACGCGGATGACGAAAAGGTAGACCGCCGGGCGCTGATGGTTCCGTCATCGCGAGGAGCCCGAAGGGCGACGCGGCGATCCAGAGGAACGTAGGGCGCTCGACGTTCCTCTGGATCGCCACGCTTCGCTCGCGATGACGGCGCGGGCGCGGACAGGTCGCAGGTCCAATACCTCTTGGCGGTTACGGCGCACCGGATTTGCGGGCGGAACGCCAAGGCTCGAATGGAGCGTCCGGCTAAAAGGGCGAGTCTTCTCGATGACCGTCGACGAAAATGTTCGTGTCGACGGCGATCAAACGCCGCGACCCTCGTAGGAGAGATCGCGCAGCTTCTCCCACGAAGGATTGCCGAGGTGGGCTTGCAGGCCGCAGCCCTTGAAGCTCGCATGGCGCAGCTTGAAGGGCGCGACGCTCCTGGTCTCGGCGACGACGCGGCGAAGCCCCCGCTCCACCAGCGCGCGCGGCGTGACCCCCTCGCGCTCGGCAATCTTGCGCGCCTCGCGAAGGAGCGGGTCGGAAATCTCAATCGTCGTCTACATGACCTGTCTGCATGGGTATTGCCCTATGGGCGCCCATATTTACAAGACGCTTCAAGCGAATAGCCAGCCGCGAGGGAATGCCGCGTCGCTGAAACTTGCGGCAAGCCCGGCTGCGAGATCCGCCGCCGCGCACATGTCGCCCTTTCCCGCTCAGCCTCGGATTCAGGATATGTGAGCCTGCGCGGCGCTACGCAATTCATTAGGCGTATAACCGAAAGCGCGTTTGAACGATTGGCTGCACGAGGTCCGCGAGCGGTAGCCGTTGCGCGCGGCAATCGTCGCGAAGGGCAAATCGGAATCGATGAGGGCGCGGCGAACGCGAATCATCCGCCAACGCGTGAGGTATTCGAGGGGCGCCATCCCGACCCGGGCATGGAAACGCGCCGCGAAGGCCGAGCGCGACATGCCCGCCGCCGACGCGAGCGTCGCCACGGTCCAGTTGGCGTCCACCGCATCATGAAAGCGTCTCAGCGCCTTGCCGATGCGCGGATCTGCAAGCCCGGCCAGCCAGTTCGCATCCGACGCTTCGGTCGCCGCCAAATGCGCGCGCAACGCTTGAACCAGAAGAATGTCGACGAGGCGATCGACGACGATTGCCTGCCCGGCGCTTCCGGACTCGGTCTCTATGCGCAGCATGCCGAGCGTCGTCCGGAGCGGCGCCGAATGCGGCGACGAAGCGGCGATGTGGACGACAGGCGGCAGCGCCGCGCGAAGCCAGGCATCGCCCTGCTCGTCAAAGATGAAGCACCCGCCAATCATTATTCTTTCGGGCTCGCCTTTGCCGAGCCGCACCACCCCGTTTTCGTCTCGCGTCGCGGCGAAGAATGCGTCGCCACTCTGTTCGGGACGTTCGGGCGCGTTTGAAATGTTGTAAGCGCGCTCGTCGGTTTGCAGATAGCAGTCGCCCTCCTCAAGACTGAGCGGCGTATCTCCGTCCACCTGCAGCGTGAACCGGCCAGAAAGAACCGCGCCAAACGTGAGGCGTCGGGAACCGGCAAAACGAAGCGCGTAGGCGCCTTGGCTTTCAAACGTAACCGGTACGACGGCCCCACCTCGCATGCGGTGTTCACCTGAGCGAGACTCGCGTTCCGATTCGATAACGGGGCAGGCGCTAATTCCATGCATCAGTCCAGGCATGATGCCGACTCTTATCAGCGCGTCGAGGTTATCACGGGACGTCGGCGACGGCGCGATTGGAGCGATGAGGAGAAGGTGCGGATCCTGGCCGAGAGCGCCGATCCGGAGGTGAACATATCCGA
Source organism: uncultured Alphaproteobacteria bacterium (assembly GCA_963822215.1). Taxonomy (GTDB): domain Bacteria; phylum Pseudomonadota; class Alphaproteobacteria; order Rhizobiales; family Beijerinckiaceae; genus Roseiarcus. Next base: position 800,665 of record CAWGGX010000007.1, on the reverse strand, counting down.
GGTGGCGCGGCGCAACGGGGTCAGCCGGGGATTGCTCAATATCTGGCGGCGCAAGGCGCGGCTCGCGTCGAGCGAAGGGCCGCAGTTCGTACAGCTCCGGCTGGACGACGGAGTTGAGGCGCGGCCGGACGCGATCGAGCATCCTTGCGTCGTGGCGGGCCCGGCCGAACGGATCGAGGTGACGATCGCAGGAGCGACGGTGCGCGTGCCCGTTGGCGTCGACGCCGCGACGCTGAAGCGCGTATTGGCGGCGGTGAGGTCGACGCGGTGATTTCGTTCGGCTCGGAGGTCCGGGTTTTCGTCGCGACGCAGCCGATCGACTTTCGAAAAGGCGTACACGGCCTCGTCGCGCTGGTGGCGGAAGGGTTGGGCGGCCAGCCCTACAGTGGGGACGTTTTCGTGTTCCGCTCGAAGCGATCGGGTTGTTTGAAGCTTCTCGTTTTCGACGGCTCAGGCCTGGTTCTGGCGACCAAATGGCTTGAGGAAGGGGGTTTCGCCTGGCCTCCTGTTCGAGAGGGGACGATGCGCGTGACGGGGGCGCAACTGGCGATGCTGATCGAAGGTCTCTCCGAGTGGTCGCGGGTGGTCCCGAAGGTGACGAAGCGGCCGACTAGAGTCCTCTGAGTCGCCTCGTTTTGCTGGCGATTCGGAGCGTTTTCGTGTAGCTCTCCGATATGGCGATTCGCCCAGAAGATCTCCCCAAGGACCCTGCGGCGCTCGCCGAGATGGTGCTGGCTTTCGACGGCGAAAACGATGATCTGCGCGCTGAGATCGCCACGTTGAAGAGCCTGATCTTCGGCGCGCGATCGGAGCGCACGGCGATCATCTGCGCTGAACAACTTGCGTTGGATCTGGACCGGACCGCCGACGCGCAGCCCCCAGCCAACGATGACGAACCGGAATCGGGCGCGCCGAGAACGAAGCGGCGCAAGCCCCGGCGCAACATCGGCGCGCTGCCGGCGCATCTGCCCCGGTGCGAACAGGTGATTGAGCCGGCTTCGACGCTCTGCCCGTGCTGCTCGGGTCAGATGCATCGGATCGGCGAGGAGACCAGCGAAGCGCTCGATCGGGTTCCCGCGTGGCTGCGGGTGTTGCGCACGATCCGTCCCAAATACGCCTGCCGAGGCTGCGAGGGTCCGATCGTCCAGGCCCCGGCGCCGGCGCGGCTCGTCGAGGGAGGCATGGCGACGACGGCGCTGATCGCTCACATTGCTACGGCCAAGTACGCTTGGCAGTCGACGCTCTATCGTCAGGCGCAGATCCTGGCGGGGCACGGCGTCGTCGTGGACCGTCAGACGCTGGCGCGCTGGATGGGGAGCGCGGCGTGGATGGCCAAGGGCCTCTATGATCTGCAACTGAAGACCATGCATCGCTTCGAACGGCTGTTCTGCGACGAGACGCCGATGCCGGTGCTCGATCCGGGACGCGGCCGTACGAAGATCTGCCAGTTCTGGGCGCATGCGACGGACGATCGCCCCTGCAAGGGTCCGGCGCCGCCGGCGGTCGCCTACGTGTTCGCGGGCGGCCGCGGCAAGAAGGAGATCATGACGCAACTGGCCGGCTTCGAAGGCGTGCTGCAAGTCGACGGCTACGCCGCCTACGCCTCGCTGGCGGGCGATGCGAAGATGTCGGGCAAGATCCGGCTGGCGTATTGCCTCGTTCACGCGCGCCGCAACTTCGTGAAGGTCCACAAGACGACGAACTCGCCCTTCGCCAGGGAAGTGATCGAGCGCATTGGGGCCGTTTATGCGATCGAGGAGGGGATCCGCGGTCTCGCCGCCGATGAGCGCCGCGCGGCGCGGCAGGCCGAGACGAAGCCGCTTATGGAGGCGTTGAGGGCCCGTCTGGTAGCGGTGAAGGACGGGATCTCCCGCCGGTCGACGCTGATCAAGGCGATCGACTACATGCTCGAACGCTGGGAGGGTCTGACGGCGTTCCTGGACGACGGGCGTCTCGAGCCGGACACCAACACGGTTGAGCGTTCGATTCGACCGATTGCAATCGGAAAGAAGAATTCGTTGTTCAGCGGCGACGAAGGCGGGGGCGAGACCTGGGCTATTCTTTCTTCGCTTCTTAATACGGCAAAACTGAATGGCGTCGACCCGGAAGCCTATCTCGTCGACGTGCTGGAGCGGATGATCTCCGGCCGCACGACCAATGACCGCCTGCATGAACTGCTGGCCTGGAACTGGAAGGCCGCGCGCGAGGCCGAAAGACGCGCCGCCGCGGCATGACGCAGTCGAAGCCGAAGCGACGGCGGGGAACGCGACAAGCGCGCAAGCCGGTCAAGACGACGATGGCGGACTACGCCATGTCGTTCGAGCGGCTCGGACAATGGATAAGCGAGCGCGCCAGGTCGCCGACGCTTCGGCATCCGCAGGCGACGTCGCTCTCCATGCTCGACGGTGCGGTGACCGCGGTCGTGGCCGGGCCGGTCTCGATGCCGCCCGAAGAATGGGTGTGCCAGCTCCTCGGCGTCGATCCCGACGACTTCAATCACGACACCGAGGCGTTCTCGGCGATCGCCGCCACGCTGATGCGCCACAACGCGATCAGCGAGACGCTGCCGACGAGGCCGGAGAGCTTTGAGCCGCTGTTCGTTCGATTGCCGGACGGCGAGGTCGATCCGCAGCCTTGGTGCATGGGCTTCTACGCCGTCATGAAGCTGCAGCTTCTCGTCTGGTCGCGGCTCATCTCCCCGGATCGAATGGAACACGCTCTGCTGCGGCCGATCCTGATCCATTGTGTCGATGACGCCGGCCGGCCAGCGCTGACCACGGCCACGCGCAGCCCGAGAACGCCGCCACTCGCTCGAAATGACTGGCGCGAAATTCCCGCAACCGTCGAGGCCCTGCGCCAGTTCTGGATGCCGATACGCTTCAAGCCCGGCGCGTAAGCGTCCCAACCGATCGGGGGCGTAGAGGTCTCGTACCGCTCACCTTCAAACCGCACCGTCGCCACACGTTCCACTGTGAGTGAAGTGAGAATTTCAGACAGGGCGTCCAATCGGGATCCCCGGACGTTTCAATACGCTTTATGGACTTTTGGATACCAATCGTCCATGGCGCAAGAGGGCGGTGACTGTTAATTAAAGCCCTGACGCAACCAGGTAAAACCCGCATGCCGTGTTCGCACTCCTAACCAAGGAGCAGTCATGATCGAATCAGCAATCGAGATTCCAACTCCGGACGGCGCAGCGGACGGCTTCCTGATTCAGCCGGAAAAAGACGGCCACTGGCCGGGCGTCCTCTATCTGACGTACTTCGTCGGTATTAACGATGCAAGCCGGAGCATGGCCAGCCGTCTCGCCGCCGAGGGCTACGCGGTGGTTCTCCCAAACATCTTCTATCGCAACGGCAAGCCGCCCATCTTCAATTTCCCTTTCAAGATAGGCGACGAACGCTCCGTGAAACGCATGAACGAGATTCGCGGTCCGCTGACGCCCGACGCGATGGATCGCGATCTTTCCGCCTACGTCGATTTTCTTGCGAGGCAGCCAAGTGCCCGAGGCAAGGCATTTGGCGTTGTCGGCTTCGGTGTCTCCGCGCAGATGGCGTTGCGGGCCGCCGCCACGCGATCTGAGCAAATTGCCGCCGCTGCATCAATCGATAGCGGCGGTCTTTCTTACACCGAGGCGCCGGATAGCCCGCTGACGCTCCTTTCTCGCGTCAAGGCGCATCTCTATTTCGGCCACTGCGCCGAGGATCGCGTGATGCCGCAGGAAGTCATCGAGAAGCTCAATCGCGCCCTTGCGGTGTGGGGCGGAAATTACGAGAGCGAAGTTTACCACGCGCACCACGGCTGGACCGTTCCCGACAGCCCCACCTACAACGAGCCCCAAGCCGAGCGCGCCTACAAAAAGCTGACCAATCTTCTCAACTCAACTCTCGAGCGCAACTGAACGCGGGCGTTCACGACTGGCGCTGGGATTCTCACCCTACGGACCGTCAAAAGCCACGCTGGTATTGGAAACGATATTCTGGTCGCGTTTTTGTTCGTCGGCTTCGGCCTCACTGGCTTGATCCTGCCGTCGACCTTCGTGATGGCCATGGAGAGCCGATCCTCGCTCGCTGGGTCCGCCTCGGCGCTGATCGGGACGTTGAACTTCGCGGGAAGCGCAGTCATCGTCGCCATTGTCGTCAGGTTCGCTAACGGAAGTCCGCTGCCCATGCTCGCTGGCGTTGCGGGGGTTCGTTGTTGGTCTCCGCGCTTGGACTGGCCGCGTTGGGGAGGCCGGCCACAAGCGATCTCGCAGTTGGATGATCCCGCCTGTCGCTCCTCATTCCACAATGACACCCGACGATCGCGCCGCTTGTCCCCGATAATTTCATCTTGGATGTAACTAAGTGTATAAGATCAGTTAGATACGCGAAGCGCTTTATGGGCGTCCATAGTGTTGGGTGTTGGGTGTTGGGTGGCGGGACCAGATGGCAAGTCGCGATAGATCGCCATCATTGAAGATTGCGCCCGCAGCCGTGGCTCCGGGTTTCGATTGGCTGGACATTGTAGCTCCATGTGGCTACAATTTGGGCATGAGGACGATCAGCATACGGGCAGCGAAGAATTGACTGACGGAGCTTGCGCGCGAGGTCGAGCGGGGGGAGACGATCGTCGTCACCCGCAATGGCGCTCCGGTCTTCGACATGACGCCGCATCGACCGGCGAAGGGTCTGCGCTTCGAGGCGATCGAGGAGTTCAAGCGGGAGCGCGGGATCGAGACCTTGGTCGAATTCATCGCCGACGACTTCGACGATCCGCTGCCGGAAGATTTTCTCCTGCGCCCTTTGCCGCCTGACGCATGAGGCTGCTGCTCGATACGCATATCTTCCTGGCGCTGATCGGCTCGGGCTCGATCGATCTTCCGGTCACTGTTGCCGCCGTTTTGAAGGACGGCGACACCGAGCCTCATCTGAGCGCCGTCAGCCTTTGGGAGATCGCAATCAAGTATCGGCTGGGCAAGCTCAGACTCGCAGTCGAACTCGACGCCTTGCCCGAACTCCTCAAGCGCTTCGCCGTCCGGATCGTGCCGATCAACGAACAGCACGCGCTCGCGGCGGTGAAGCCGGAACCGGCGACCCGCGATCCATTCGACCGGATGCTGCTGGCGCAATGCCAGATCGAAGGGCTGAAGCTCGTCACCATCGACCGTGCTCTTGTGATGCATCCGCTGGCGGCTGGATAGCGCTCGGTGCCCGACTGCGTTATGAATTTCATCAGGCAAAGGCGCGGCGGCTCGGCCACGCCTTGCAACCCGGCCGCGCCCGGTCTCGCGCCCCGTTTTCGTCCACCTGTTCTTTCCCTGATCCGCGCCGAAATCGCCTGATAAGTCCCTGTTCCGGTCGCTTGAAGTTCCCTGTTCCGCGCCCGCGCCAGTCCGCAACCGGCGGGTTGCAATTCCGGCAACGCCATGACATTGCAGGATTTCCTGGATTGGAACGCCGAACAGGGCGGAAAAAATTCCCTGCTAGCAGGTGAGCGGATCGTCGGCGGCGCACTCGCCATCACTGGAAATTCCGCCCGGCCGGCATCGCCTTGCGGACCTCGGCCGTGTCGAGCGGCAGGGTCGGCGGGGCGCAGGGATCGTCGAGCCGCGGGGGGCTGGCGAAGCGATTGCCCTGGCGCTTCTGCGCGACGCTCATCTGTGGGCGCTTGACCTCGTCGGCCCGGGCGCTCGGATCGATCGTCGCGCCCGCTTCCGACAGGAGCCCGAGCATTGGCGTCAGGTCCTCCATGCGGTAGGCGACGACATGGATGACGCTCTGCTCGTTCTGCAATTTCCCGGTCACCGCGACGAAGCGCGCCCCGAGCACGATGGCGCGCAACCGTTCGAACGCCTTCGGCCAGACGATCACGTTGGCGACGCCCGCCTCGTCCTCGAGCGTCATGAAGATCACGCCCTTGGCGGTGCCCGGCCGCTGGCGCACCAGCACGAGGCCCGCCACCGTCACACGCTCGCCACTCTTGACCGAGGGCAGCGCGTCCGAGCGCAAAATTCCCCGCGCGGCGAGACGCGTGCGCATGAACGAGGTCGGATGCGCCTTCAACGACAGCGACAGGCGGCGGTAGTCCTCGACCACATGCGCGCCGAGCGGCATTGGCGGCAGCTTGGCGTCCGGCTCGGCGTCGCGTTCGGGACGCGAGGCGGCGAACAAGGGCAGCGCGTCCTGATCGCCGACCCGGTCGAGTCCGCGCACCGCCCAGAGCGCCTCGCGCCGGTCGAGGCCGAGCGAGCGGAAGGCGTCGGCGTCGGCGAGCTTTTCGAGCACGGCGGACGAGAGGCCGCTCCGCAGCCATAAGTCCCGCACGGAGTCGTAACCTTCCCCGCGCCGCTCGACGAGCTTCAGCATGTCCTCCTCCTTGACGCCGAGGATCTGCCGGAAGCCGAGCCGCACCGCATGCGTCGCGCGGATGTGCTCCGCCATCGAGGCGTGGCGGGGGTGGATCCCTTCGCCCCCGCCCTCCCCTTCGCCCCGTTTACGGGGAGAAGGTGGCCGCGCAGCGGCCGGATGAGGGGCTGCGCCGCCCTCTCCGGAAGAATCCGCGCCGCCCCTCATCTGGCGCTTCGCGCCACCTTCCCCCCGCTCACGGGGGGAAGGGAGCGGCTCCAGCGCACTGTCCCAGTCCGACAGGTTGACATCGACCTCGCGCACTTCGACGCCATGCTCGCGCGCGTCGCGCACGAGTTGCGCCGGCGCGTAGAAGCCGAGCGGCTGGGAATTCAGCATCGCGGCGGCGAACACGTCCGGATAGCGGCACTTCATCCAGCAGGAGGCGTAGACGAGCAGCGCGAAGCTCGCCGCATGGCTCTCGGGAAAGCCGTATTCCCCAAAACCCTCGATCTGGCGGAAGCAGCGCTCGGCGAAGTCGCGATCGTAACCCTTGGCCGCCATGCCCTCGATCATCTTGTCCTGAAAGGTCTGGATCGTGCCGACCCGGCGGAAGGTCGCCATGGCGCGCCGCAGCCGGTCGGCCTCGGCCGGCGTGAAGCCCGCGGCGACGATGGCGATCCTCATCGCCTGCTCCTGAAACAGCGGCACCCCGAGCGTCTTTTGCAGCACCGCCTCGAGCTCCTTCGACGGATAGACGACGTCCTCGAGCCCCTGTCGGCGGCGCAGGTATGGGTGAACCATGTCGCCCTGGATCGGGCCGGGGCGCACGATCGCGACCTCGATCACCAGATCGTAGAAGCTCGCCGGCTTCAGCCGCGGCAGCATCGACATCTGCGCCCGGCTCTCGATCTGGAACACGCCGATCGTGTCGGCGCGCCCGATCATCGAATAGACGCACGCCTCCTCGGAAGGGATGGTCGCGAGCGAAAGCTTCTCGCCGTAATGCGTCTCGAGCAGGCCGAGGCCCTTCGACAGCGCAGTGAGCATGCCGAGCGCGAGCACGTCGATCTTGAGCAGGCCGAGCGCGTCGAGATCGTCCTTGTCCCATTCGATCGTGGTGCGGTCCTCCATCGCCGCGTTCAGGATCGGCGCGACCTCGTCGAGCCGGTCGCGGGTGATGACGAAGCCGCCGCTGTGCTGGGTGAGATGACGCGGAAAACCGGCGAGCTCGCCCGCCATCCTGAGCGCCAGCCCAAGCGACGGGTCGGCCGGATCGAGGCCCGCGGCGCGCACCCTGTCTTCGCCGATCGGCGTCGTCCCGTGGCCCCAGGCGGTGCCGTTCAAGGCCGCGATCACGTCGTCGGAGAGGCCGAAGACCTTGGCCGTCTCGCGGATCGCCGAGCGGGTGCGATAGGTGATGACCGCCGCGGCGAGGCCGGCGCGCTCGCGCCCGTAGCGCTCATAGATGTACTGGATCACCTCCTCGCGCCGCTCGTGCTCGAAATCGACGTCGATGTCGGGCGGCTCGTTGCGCTCGGGCGAGATGAAGCGCTCGAACAGGAGATCGAAACAAGCCGGGTCGACCTCGGTGATCCAGAGGCAATAGCAGACGGCGGAATTGGCCGCCGAGCCGCGGCCCTGGCAGAGAATGCCCTGCGAGCGGGCGAAGCGCACGATGTCGTGCACGGTGAGGAAATAGGGGGCGTAGTCGAGCGCGGCGATGAGCGCGAGCTCGTGGGTCAGCGCCTCGCGCACGCGCTGAGGAACGCCTTGCGGGTAGCGCGCCTTGGCGCCCGCGAAGGCGAAAGCCTCGAGCGCCGCCTGGGGCGTCGCGTAGCCCTCGCGCAATTCCTCCGGATAGCGGTGCGCCAGGTCGTCGAGGCTGAAGGCCAGGTTCTGGAGGAAGCGGATTGTTTCTTCAACGGCCTCGGGCGCCTCGGCGAACAGGCGCGCCATCTCGCGCGGGTTTTTCAGATGCCGTTCGGCGTTGGCCTGGGTAAGCTTTCCAGCGGCTTCGAGCGTCACGCCCTCGCGGATGCAGGCGACGACGTCGGCAAGCGCGCGCCGCTCGGGCGCGTGCATCATCGCGTCGTTGGTCGCGATGAGGGGGGCGCCGAGTGCCTTCACCAGCCCCATGCGCCTTACGAGCGCCCCGCGCATGTCTTCGCCATAGGTCAGACTCGCGCCGATCCGGAGGCGGGGGCCGAAAGCGTCGCGAAGGCGTTTCAGGATTTGACCTTCGTTTTGCGCCGAGGCGCCGCCATTCACCCTCCCCCACCCGGGCCGCGCTTGCGCGCGCCCGGGCGCAAGCTCTTGTGGGGGAGGGACGGGGTGGGGGGTCACGCTATCCTTGGCAATTTTGCCTTGACCGCGCTTCCCCTGTGAAGTTCGTGCGACCCCCTTCCCTAACCCTCCCCCACAAGGGGGGAGGGGAAGCGCGATGACCTGCAGCCCCTCATTGTGCTCCAGTAAGTCCTCAAGCCTAAGCCAGCACTCGCCCTTCGGCGCGCGCAGATTGCCCGCCGTGAGGATGCGGCAGAGGCGGCCGTAAGCCGCACGGTCCTGCGGATAGGCGAGCACGTCCGGCGTTCCGTCGTCGAAGGCGAGGCGCGCGCCGGGAACGACCCGCATGCCCTCCATCGCCGCCCTGTTCTCGCGCGCAAAGACATGCGCGCGCACAACGCCGGCGAGCGTGTTGCGGTCGGCGATCCCGATCCCCGCAAGCCCGAGCTCGGCCGCCCGCGCCACCATCTCCTCCGGATGCGAGGCCCCGCGCAAGAAGGAAAAGTTCGTCATCGCCGAAAGCTCGGCGAAGCGGGGCTCGAGGCGGATCATGGAAGGCCCTCATCCGGCGCTTCGCGCCACCTTCTCCCGCAAGAGGGAGAAGGGAATGCGCGCTCCCTCTCCCGCTTGCGGGAGAGGGTTGGGGTGAGGGGAAGCGCGCGCCTCACCATGGCAGTCCGCACCTCGCCGCGATCGTCGCGAGTACGCTTTCGCGCGCCGTTAGAATGTCGCGATTGCTGAAGCGCAGGACCGTATAGCCTTGCTGCTCAAGCCAAGCGTCGCGGACCCCATCGCGCCAGCTCTCGGCATGCTGCGATCCGTCCGCCTCCACGATGAGCCGATGAGCGACACAAAGAAAATCGACGATGTAGGGACCGACCGGCGCCTGCCGACGGAATTTCAGCGCCTGCATGCGACGGTCGCGCAAAGCGTGCCAGAGCCGCCGCTCGGCGTCGGTCGGTTCGGCGCGCATCGCGCGAGCGCGAGGCTTGGAAGACATGGGGACGTCGTTGCGCATGACTTTTCTGCCTGTCCTGACTTGCCCTCATCCGGCCGCTGCGCGGCCACCTTCTCCCCGTGAACGGGGCGAAAGGTTTTTTACCCGAACACCCCGTGCACGAACCATTTCGCCCTTTGCGTCTCGCGACCCCAGAGGCCTTCGCGGTAGAGCCAGAACCGGCGGCCTTGAGAATCCTCGGCGCGGAAATAGTCGCGGGTCGGGCCGCCATCTCTGCGCCACCAGGGCGGCGCGATGCGCTCGGGACCCTCGATGGCGGCGACGTCGTGCAGCACGCGCCGCCAGCGGAAGCGCAAGGGCGGCCCGTCGGGCACCTCCGCCAGCGCTTCGACCGGCTCGGGGCGAACGAAGAGCCGCAGGGGCCGCGCGGGGACGCCGTTTGCATCGTCATTGCGAGCGGAGCGAAGCAATCCGGGGGAACGTAGGGCGCTCCACGATCCCTGGATTGCTTCGTCGCTGCGCTCCTCGCAATGACGACCCCCCTTCCCGCCCCGGCGCGCCTCGCCTGAGATCGCCGGCGCCGCGGCCTCGGCGAGCTCGGGTAGGTGCGCCTCGACGAGGTCGCGCCGCGTCACCGCACGCGCGCCGAGGCGCGCGCTCAGCCGGTCGATGAGATCGGCGAGCGCGCGGGCCCGCTCGGCCTCGTGCGCCCGCTCGATCTCGCCTTGAGACGGGGCGAGCGGCTCGGCCGTAAGACACGCAAGGCGCAAGAGGTCGACGCCGAAGCCCGTGTCGATCGCGTCCTCCTGAGGGCTCGCGAGCTTTTCGGCGAAGAGGCGGACGAGCGCGCGCGCCTCGTTCAGCGGCCGCGAGGCGCCGACCGCGATGCGGCGCACGGCGCCGTCGACCCGGTAGAGCGAAAGCTCGACCCGCCGCGCGCCCTTCGCCTGCCGCTCGAGCAGCACGACAAGGTCATCGGCGAGCTTGCGCAGGGAAAGCTCGATCGCCTCGACCGTCTGAACGGGCGAAGCGAACCGCCGCTCGGCGACAAAGTCCGGCGGGGAAAATCGCGGCGCGATCGAGACGCGGGTCGCGCCCTTGAGCTCGTCGAGCCGCGCGACCGGCAGCGCCCCGAACCGCGCCGTGATCGGCGCGCGCGGCCGGAGCGCGACGTCGCCGATGCGGCGCAGGCCCGCCCGCGCCATGTCGGCGACCGTCTTGGCGTCGAGGCCGAGGGCTGCGAGCGGCAAGTCGTGGAAGAGTTTGGCGAAGGCTTTGTCGTTCAGGGTTTCGGGGGCGATGGTTTGGGTCGAGAAGCGGGCGAGCGCAAAAGCCCCGCGCGGATTGCCGGCCACGCCGGCGCGCGCCGCAATCCCCTGCGCGGCGAGGCGCGCGCGGCAGTCCTCGATAAGCCCCGCCTCGCCGCCAAGGAGATGCGCGACGCCGGAAATGTCGAGCATGAGCCCATCAGGACGATCGAGCGCCGCGAGCGGGGTAAAGCGCGAGCTCCAGTCGCACAGGCGCTCGAGGAGCCGGGCCTCCTCGGCGGGCGCGGCCTCGACGGCGACGAGGGCGGGATGGCGCGCGCGGGCGTCGGCGAGCGTGAGGCCGACGGTCAGGCCGAGCCGCGCCGCGGCGGCGTCGACGCCGACGAGACGCTCGGCGTTGTCGACCCTGGCGACCGCCGCGAGCGGCGCGCGCGGGTCAACGCCGTGGAGACGCCGCGCGCGGTCGGTCGCCAGACGCGGCAGCCAGAGCGAGAGAAATCGCCGGGTCGTCAAAGCACCTCTCCTCGTACCGCCATTCGAGCCGCACCGCGCGCGTCGGGTCGTGCGCCTGGAGCCGCGCCCTGGAGCCGCGGTCGTTGACCGCGGCGGCGCGATCAGCGATCGCGCCTACAGAAGCGCTGGCGCTGTAGCCGCGCTCGCTGAGCGCGGCGGTGCGGTCATCGACCGCGCCTACAGAAGCGCTGGCGCTGTAGCCGCGCTCGCTGAGCGCGGAGGCGCGGTCATCGACCGCGCCTACAGAGCGCGCCTTGACGAGCCGCGCCATGCAGGCGAAGGGCCCCGGCAGGTCCCGGCCGGCCGCCGCCGGGCTTTTGGCGCTCGGCGCGGCGGCGATCTCGAAGCGCGTCGCGGCGGCGGTGGAGAGCTGGTCCGCTTGGCCGTAGGCCCCCGCCAGCACCACGAGCGCCGGCGTCCCGCCCTTGCGCGCGGCCATCAGGAGGCGGCGGGAGGCCAGGAGGCCATAGCTCTTCAAGCTCCAGACCTCGGCCGCCACCACGGCGGGCGCGCCGCATTTCAGCGCCTCCTCCATCGCCCACAAAGCCGAGAGGGCGTCGGGAACGGAGACGAACACGAGCCGGTGGAGCGGCAGCCCGTGGGCGACAAGGCCCGGCCCGTAGAGCGCGCCCGCCTCGAGACTGGCGAATTGCTCGCCGATCAGGAGCGCCGGGGCCGGGCGGCGGTCGAGAAAGCGCGCTGCGAGCGCGAGCGCGAAGCCCATCGCCGCTGGCCCGTCGGCGGGCGCAGCGGGGACGATCTCATGCAGGGCGTCCTCGGCGAGCCCGCCGCCGAGCGCGGGATCGAAGGCGCGCGCGACGGCCATGCGCCGGGCGGAGTGCGCCTCGGAAGCGGGCGCAAGGCCCGCCTTCGCTTCGATCTCGGCGATGACGCGACGCAAATCTGCCGCCCCCGCCCTGCCGCCCGGCGACATTCGGCCAAAATCCTCTTCGTACGCATTTTGTTCTTGTTTTGAGCCGGGGCGGGGGAAGAGTCAAGCGGCAGACGGCGGGGGAGTGCCTCAGTTTGCCATAACTGAACTTATTCATGCTTGCGCAGCGCCTTGAGAGTCTCAGCGCGGCAGGTGTCTCGGGCATCGATAAGCGAAACAATGTCCTCAACCTCCCAGAGCTTATCGGTGATATCGGCCGCCTGGGCGGGCGTCTTTTCAAGCGCTTATGGATGCGGACACTGACGTCGGCGGACGCTTTTCTCCTTTAGGTCGAGTAGGCATCGGATTCACTCCGACCGCAAATCTCGACCGCCGGTTAGACGCGCCACAACACTCTCCAATGTCAAAGCGACTGTGACACCGGCGCCATCGCGGAGCGCGATAAACACGCGCTGCGGCTCTATTTCCTGGAGGCTCACCACATGATCCGGATTGATCGCAATTCGTTCGCCGTTCTCTTGAGCAAATATGGGATAGATCGCCATCGTACTGTCTCCGTGCATTGCGCCAAGCAGACTACGGGACATCGGGACGTCGCGAGTGCGCGTCAAGCCCGTCAATTTTCAAAAATGACACACTACCGGGAGGTGATGGGAGGGGCAGATAGCGTCTCAGTTTGCCAAACTGAGCGCTTTCGCCTTATTGTGGCGGTGGCTTCGAACCGACAAAAATCGTTGGCCCGGCAACCGTAGTGCCCGACGTCGACATCGTTCCTTGTGCATGCAATCGATCAGAAGAAATTGTAAGTGTGCTTCGGCAAACGCGCTGCTTATGACAGAAAACCCGTGATCATCAGATTGCGGCACCTTTATTCCAAATATAAGACCTCCAGATAGAGAATACGATGCAAAGCCTACGTTCCAATGCGCCAATGTAAATATATTTACAAGTTGTATTGCTAAATATTCTGCTTCAGGATCACTCATTGTATACAAAATGTTAACGCTACCCGTCTCCTTTACTAAAGATGTTAGAAGATGATCCGCCGCATCTTTACTGAGAGTACGCCAAGATAGTTGCGCTTTTAGTCGTTCAGTTTCCAGTCGTGCCGATGAGGCCTCTTTTTCAAGTTTGGCAGCTCGTTCGTTTGCTTCCGCCGCGTCCGCATTTGCTTTAGCAACTTCGGCAGCGACGCCCGCCTTGTATTTGATAAATTCTACTTGTGCCGCAGACGCTTCTTGCTTCTGTAGCTCAAACGCTATGTACGTTGCGCCACCCGTCAGAACAACGAAAGTACCACTAATTATGCCAAAAGCAACAATGAGATTGTTCCACAAATCTAAACTCAAGCCGAACACAAGACTACCCATTTTTGTAAGACCACCTCATTCATACCGGCCGCGCTTCCGCCAACACCTTCGCACGCACTTTCGGCGGCAAGTCGCCCGGCGTCAGCAGATCGACCGGCACGCCGAGAATATCCATGAGCTCGACCTGCAGCGCGCCAAGGTCGAAGAGCGTCGCGCCGGGCAGAGGATCGACGAGGATGTCGAGATCGCTGCCCTCCTTGTCGGCGCCGGAAAGCGCCGAGCCGAACACGCGCGGGTTCGCCGACCGGAACCGCGCCGCCGCCGCGCGGACCGCGCCCCGGTGCAGGCTGAGAGCGACGGACGGCTTCACTGCGGATCTCTGTTCGTTGAGCGAAACTGCAAGACCATCATTGTCGATTGCGGCCGCCCGAAGCGCAATGGCTTTCTCCGCTCCATTCAGCCAGCCAGAAGGCGCGTTATGTCTTCGCCCGATCGGGCGTCGATAACGACAAAGGAAATTGCCCGGCTCGACCACTCACGCAGATTCGCGATGGTCACATAGCGACCGCCGACGGTATCGTAGAGCCGTCCACCCCGTAGCGCTTCACCGAAATCGGCGACGGCTTTTTCACAGCGGGCCCCCGAAGGCCAAGAGCGGTTCGAACATTGTCGATGGCTCCCACCCGAAGCGCAACGCCTTTCACAGATCGACCGATCCGCGCTATATGTCGATCATGACTGAGCTTCTCGACCGCGCGCTACAGACCGTCCGCGCTCTTCCGCCCGCGACCCAGGATGCGCTCGCCCGTATTCTTCTCCAGTTGGCGGCCGACGACCCATCGCCTCTGCAACTCACCGACGACGAGGAATCCTCTTTCGACGCGTCCTTCGCCGAAGCCGAACGCGGCGAGTTCGCAAGCGACGACGAGATCAAAGCGATCTGGGCGAAGCACGGCCTGTGAGGCTTCGCTATACGCGTCGCGCCGCGAAAGAGCTCGATCAGCTTCTCTCTTACATCGACGATCGGTCGCCAAGAGGCGCCGCCGAAGTCAAAGCGCGCATCCGGGCGATCATCGACCTCATCGCGCTGCATCCTATGGCCGGCAGGCCGATGCCTCGGCGCTCGCTTCGGCGTGTCGTCGTCCATCCGTTTCCCTACCTCGTCTTCTACGCGGTTTCCGAAGACGAGATCGTCATCCATGGCGTGCGGCACGCCGCGCGGCGCCCGCTGTCGACATCACGATGAAAGGATCGGTTGCTCCGGCGTGATGGTCGGGATCTCTGATCCGCCGCCTCCTCGCGCGTCTCGGAGGTCGGTCGAGCGAACGCCCGGCACGTCCACCCTACCCTCACTCGCCGGGCCGGTTGGCCAACAAGACGATCGGCGCCACAGCGACGCTGCCGACCGCGCCGCCGATCGCGTCCGCCGCTTTCACCAACACGGCGCCAGACGTGTCGAACGGCTGCCCAGCGGTGAGGCTGTCGCCAAGAAGCTGCACGACCTGAGGGCTCGTCGCGAACTTGCTGTGGTTGAGGGGGTCGCTCGTGCTGAGCGCGGAGAGATCGAGGACCACGACGCCGCGCGTCGCTTCGAGCTCCGCCACATACTGCGGCTCTGTAAGGTCCACCGCGCCGACTCGAGTGATCCCGCCGGCGAGCAAAGCGGACAGGCGCAGGGCGCGGTCTTCTCGGGAGACAAAGACGGTGATCAGCGGCCGATCCGGCCCCATCTCCTGCACCTGCCGGCGGAACACGTCGACGTCGAGGTCGGGCGAGGCGAGGATCACGTTCGAGATCTTTTTGGGCACGCGGCCGTCCTCGAGCGCGATCTGGCGTAGGGATTCCGTCGCGAGCCACGCGCCCATCGAATGGGCGAGCACCACGACATCCTTCACATGCGGATTGCGCGCAAGGGCGCGCAACAGGTCCGCCAGATCGGTCCGCGAGAAGTTGGCGCTCTCCCGGTCGTAGACATACTGGAGCAGCCGGCCGCGCGAGGGCCACGAGAACAGGATCGGCGCGACCGGCGCGCCCACGTCGTGGGTGAGCTGGGCGAACTGGAACACCGCGGCCTCGAAGCGGGTGTTGTAGCCGTGCACGAACACCAGCGCCCGTCCGCTCCTTGGCGTCAGCCGGCCGACCTCCGCAGCCACGCCCTGAGGCGCGATCGCGCTTTCGCTGACGACGGCGAAGTCGCGCGACGGATCGGCCGCGCCCGGCGTCGGCCACTGGACCGAGCCGACCTCGCGCTCAGGTGGAACGGACACCACGAGGTCGCGGAAAGACACTGTGTCGGCGCGTTCGCCGTTGAACAGGACGCCCGGCTCGTCGGTCGGCTGACGGGTCGTCGCGACCAGCATGTCGACCCTCGACGCGCCCGGCGGCGCGACCGATACGGGAAGAAGCGCGCCTTGATTGCCGGCGCAGGCCGCCACGCCCAAAAGCGCGAGACCCAAGGCCGCGGAATGGATCGCAGCAACCCTCACGCCCCCTCGCGCGCAACGATCAGCGCCTGGATCCGCTCGGCGTCCTCCGGGGTCGCGGGGTTGTAGATCACCATGGCGAGGTCGGGGCGGCCGTCGACGGCGAAGGCGGAATATTCCATCGACAGAAGGCCGCCCTTCGGGTCGCGCAGCGTTTTTGTCCCTTCGCCGTGGCTCGCGACCTCGTTGCCGCGCCACAGCCGTTCGAACTCCGGGCTCGCCCGGCTGAGCTCGTCGACCAGCGCCTTCACGGCCTCGGTCGCCCCCACCCGCATCGTGTCGGCCCGGAACGTCGAAACGACGAAGCGGGCGACGCTCTCCCAGTCGAGCTGCCGCTCGCGCACCCGCGGCTCCAAGAACATCATGCGCAGGACGTTGCGCTGATGCGCCTCGAGGGCGGCGTAATCGGCGAGCACCGCCTCCGCCGCACGGTTCCAGGCGACGATGTCCCAGGTCGCGGTCTTGACGAGGGCGGGGCTCACGGGCAGCGCGTCGAGCACCCGCTGCAGGCGCGGCGTGACGCCTTCGACTTCCCGGTAGCGGACCTCGGGCGGACGGCCGAGCGCGATCAGGAACAGATGCTCGCGCTCGACCTCGGTCAGCATCAGCGCATGCGCAATGCGATTGAGCACGTCCGCCGACGGCGCCCCGCCACGGCCCTGCTCGAGCCAAGTGTACCAGGTGGCGCTGACATTGGCCCGCTGCGCCACCTCTTCGCGCCGGAGGCCCGGCGTTCGGCGGCGCGTCAGCTCAAAGCCGAGTGCGGCGGGATCGAGCTTCTCCCGCCGGTCCCTCAGATAGGCGCCGAGCGAATGGGCCTCGACGGCGGAGGCGGTCATCCTATTAGACATTATACCGGTATGAAGTCACGTATTTACCCGGATAGCTTAGCAGCCGATGATGGGCAAGTCCAACCCTGGAGACGCCTTCATGCGCATATTCGTCACTGGCGCGAGCGGCTTCGTCGGCTCGGCGGTCGTTGCGGAACTTGTCAGCGCCGGACACTCCGTCGTCGGCCTTGCGCGCTCCGACGCCGCGGCCGCCATGGTCGCGGCGTCCGGCGCCGAGGTCCATCGCGGCGCGCTCAATGATCTCGACAGCCTCAGGCGCGGCGCGGCCTCGTCAGACGGCGTCATCCACTGCGCGTTCGTCCATGACTTTACGAAATTTAAGGAGAATTGCGCAATCGACCAGCGGGCCATCGAAACGCTCGGCGCCGCGCTCACCGGCTCTGACCGTCCCCTGATCGTCACGTCGGGGGTCGTCGTTCAGGCGGCGGGTCCGATCGCGATCGAAGACGACCCGGCCGTTCCGGCCTCCGAGGCCTATCCCCGCGCCTCGGAAGCGACGGCCGCTATGCTCGCGGCGCGCGGATTGCGCACGGCGACCGTGCGCCTTCCGCTGGTCCACGGCCTCGGCGATCACGGGTTCCTGCCGTACATGATCGAGACGGCGCGCGCCAAAGGCGTCTCGGCTTTTGTCGGCGACGGGCTCAACCCGTCGCCCGCCGTGCATCAGCGCGACGCGGCGCGCCTCTATCGCCTGACGATTGAGCGCGGAGCCGTCGGAGGGCCGTTTCACGCGGTCGCGGACGAGGGCGTCGCGTCCCGCGAGATCGCCGCCATCATTGGGCGCCGCCTCGGCGTCCCGGTCGTGAGCCTGTCCCCCGAGAACGCGGGCGCCCATTTCGGTTGGTTCGCGCCTTTCGCCAGCATGGGCAAGCGCGCATCCAGCGCGCGAACGCGTGCGCGTCTCGGCTGGGAGCCGCAACAGCCGGGCCTGATCGCCGACCTCGACCAGCCCGCCTATTTCGGCGGTTGAATGCTGTCGAACCTCAACACAGCGGAGAGATCCATGCGGATATTTGTCACTGGCGCCAGCGGTTTCATCGGCTCCGCCGTCGTTGCTGACCTCATCGGCGCTGGCCATTCGATCCTTGGCCTCGCGCGTTCGGGCGCCTCAGCGGACAAGGTGGCCGCGGCCGGCGCCGACGTCCAGCGCGGGTCGCTGGAGGACCTCGAAAGCCTGAAGAGCGGGGCGGCCGCGACCGACGGCGTGATCCATCTCGGCTTCATCCACGACTTCTCTGATTTCAAGCGGAACTGCGCAATCGACCGGCAGGCGATCGAAGCCCTTGGCGCCGCGCTCGCAGGCTCCCAGCGTCCCCTCCTCGTCACCTCCGGCGTCGCGATCATGGCGGCGGGAGCGATCGCCACCGAGGAAGATCCGGCCATTCCGGCCTCAGACGCCTATCCGCGCGCTTCGGAAGAGACGGCGGTCGCGCTCGCCAAGCGCGGACTCAACGCGTCGACCGTCCGTCTGCCCCCCTCGGTGCACGGCCTCGGCGAAAAGGGCTTCGTACCGATGCTCTACGCCATCGCGCGCGCAAAGGGCGTCTCCGCCTATATCGGCGAAGGGCTGAACCGCTGGCCGGCCGTCCATCGCCTCGACGCGGCGCGCGCCTTTCGCCTGGCGATCGAGCGCCGCGCCGCCGGCGGCCCTTTTCATGCGATGGGCGACGAGGGCATTCCGTTCCGCGAGATCGCGACCGCGATCGGTCGGCTGCTGAACGTGCCGGTCGTGAGCGTTAGGCCCGAAGAGGCGCAAAATCATTTCGGCTGGTTCGGCGGATTCGCCGGCTGGGACGTTCCGACGTCCAGCGCCCGCACGCGCGCTTTGTTGAACTGGTCGCCCAAGGAGCCGGGGCTCATCGCCGATATCAATCAGCCCGGCTATTTCGGCGGCTAGTGAAGCGTTTCCAAAATTCGAATCATATCCTGCCGATTGCGTTCCAACGTTACGGACTCGAGAGGCCAGGGCCGCCAACGTGAAACTTTAGGGAATCGATATACGAGAGCAAGGTGGTGTTTGCACGAGCGGCGCGGCGCGCTCTCATCGGGCCCCTCACAAGGGCGACCCTCCCCGGTTGGGGAAGGGAATCCTGGCCGCGCCTTACAACCTGGCCACGCCCGGCGCCGCGCCCCGTTTTCGCCCGCCTGTTTTTTCCCTGTTCCGTTCCGAAAGCGCCTGATAGCGACCTGTTCCGGTCGTCGAAAATTCCCTGTTCCGCGCCCGATCCAGCCTGCAAGCAGCGGGTTG
Organism: uncultured Alphaproteobacteria bacterium; assembly: GCA_963822215.1. GTDB lineage: Bacteria > Pseudomonadota > Alphaproteobacteria > Rhizobiales > Beijerinckiaceae > Roseiarcus. The sequence goes on along the minus strand of CAWGGX010000007.1, from coordinate 781,530 downwards.
CAAAGCCAGCAACGCCATGACATTGCAAGGCTTTCTGGAACGGAGCGCCGATCGCGGCGCAAAAAAATTCCCTGCTAGCAGGGAATTCGGATCGGCGGCGGCGGGCCGAGAGCGAGACGATTTTGAGCCGAATCGGGTTCCCACGCTCCGCCCGACGCCGTCGTTCGCATAGCGGCTTGCCGCGCGCCCCTTTCCTTGACCCTCGCTGCAGCCCCCTCCCCCGCAGTGCGACGCAGCGGGGAAGAGGGCTGACAGCGCGACGGCGTTACTCGCCTTTGACCTCGATGGTCTTCACCGGCTTCTGGGCTTCCGCCGTCTTCGGCAGCGTGACGGTCAGGACGCCCTTCTTGAAGCTCGCCGCGATCTTCTCCGCGTCGACGCCCTCAGGGACCCGCAGCGGCCGCTCGAACGAGCCAAAACGCCGCTCCCGCAGATGGAAATCGGGCTTCTTCTCGTCCTTCTCCTCGTGCTTCTCGCCCTTGATGGCGAGCACGTCGCCCGAGATCGTCACGGCGATGTCCTTCTCGTCCATGCCCGGCAGCTCCGCGTGGACCTCGAACGCGTCGGGGCGCTCGACAAAGTCCACCGCCGGGATGGCCACCCAGGACTCGGGCGACCAGAACGGCTCAATGTCGAACGCCGGACGGCGGAACGGCAGCCTGAGCGGGCTTGTCGTGAAGTCCTCGAACAGGCGGTCGACCTCCCGGCGCAGGCTCTCGAATGGCCGCCACATCTGCATTTGCATCGTCGGCGGCGCCGCGGGCTTGGTTTCGGTCGTGACAGGAACCGTCGTGACAGGAACCTTGGTTTCAACTTTCGTCATCGAACCCTCCACTCTCGGCTGGCTCTCAGCCTTACGTTGATCAATACGCCGCCCATGGCGGCGCCGCATTGATGCGTCGCAAGGCGCGGCGGAGGAACTGCGGTACAATGCAAAGTTACGTCTCGACGGTGGCCCGCCGGGCGCGGATCACGGCTTGCCCGGCGGGAAGAAGCCGATTCGGGCGCCGGCCTCGAGGCGAGCTGAAATCGCTCCGTTCGCCTCGATCGAGACGTCAGCCTTGCCCGTGGGCTTGCCGTCGCCGCCGAGGGCGAACGCCTTGAGGCCTTGCAAGGCTTTCAGACTGACCGTCACGGTCGCAGCGCTGGGAGACGGATTGGCGAGGACATACGCGCCGTCGGGCGTCTGCTCGACATAGGCGAGTCCCTCCTCGCTTCGCCGCAAAGCGGTGTCGCCGACTTTCAGGACCGTTCCGCCGCCGAGATAGAGCGCGGCGGGCGAACGCCCTTTCATCCGGACCAGCGCCTGCAGAGCGTCGGTTTCGAGGCCGGCCGCCGAATGGACCCCCGGCCGATAAGAGGCAGCGCAAAAGTCGCCGCCGTCGGCGGTAGCGATCCGCAGGAGCGCGAATCCCTGGTCGAGGCCTCCGTCCTGGGTCAGAGTCTTTACGAAGCCGTCCTTGCCGCCGGAAAAATCAAGAACGTTGCCGAACAGGGTCGAGGGGGCGCCGTCGCGGCGCTCGATGATTGTGGGAACTGTGGGAGTGAGCTGCTTTTCGCTCGGCAGCGTGTCAGCGAAAACTCCTCCCAATCCAAGGATCGGCTGGGTCGGAGCGCCCCCGACCGCGGTCAGCCGGGCGATTCTCGCGCCCTCGTCGAAGGCGACCGACCACGATCCGTTTGTCTGCGGCGCCTGCCGCACCTCGGTGAAGGCGTTATATCCGTTGGGGACCGGGTCTGGGAAAGGCGAAACGGCGAACGGAAGATCGGACGAAGGACCGCCGCGGATGTGCCACGCCAGATCATAGCGATGCGGCGCATCGGAAGACGCCGCGAACAGGTCGGCCAGATAGTCGCCGGTGAGGCATACGGCCCGGTCCAGCTTGATGCCGGGATAGACGGAGTCGGACCACGCACGCTCGACGCCGAGCGTCTCCGCCGGACCGTAGACACTCTGGTCGGCGCGCGCCTGCTCCTTCTGAACGGGGTGGGCGAAGAAATGCTGGCTCTGCTCGTCGACGGTCAGCGTGTTGTGGCTCAGCGTCGTCCAGTGCCATTTTACGTCAACCGGCAGATTATAGGGAAATTGCACCCCGGGACTCGGCATCAGGATGTCGTCAAGCGCCCACAGATCGATGTGCAGCTTGTCGGGGTGCCCGTGTGACGCGGACGGACCATAGGAAAGCGTCAGGCTTGCAAGGCCCGATCCGCTGGCCGCAGGCGCACGAAGCACGCCAAATCCCACGGTGGGGAAATTGACCCTGGGAAAGCTTAGCCTTGGCGCCTCCTGGTGCGGGTCGGGGTCGTATGAAAGCGGTGGCGGCGCGTCGGGTTGCCGGGCAGACACAAGGTCGCGACGGTCTTTAGCAAGTTCGTCTCGCCCGGGACCCAAGGTCCTATCAGGATTGATCACCGCCAGATAGCGGGGATCTCGATATCTGCGATACGCGTATTCGTAGAGCGTCCTATTTTGACCCCGACGAAGCCATGCTCTGTGCGAGTCGTTCTCCGCGGGCGTGCTCAGGTCCGGATAGGCGGCGAGCAAGAGGCCATCGAATACATACTTCAAGATGCTGTTGTTGTACCCGTAAAGGTCGAGACCATGTCGCCAGCCCGCCTCGGCGGCGTTGATGAGCGCATTCAGGGCGTAGAGGGCGTATGCGGGCGTGCCCTCAACCCACAGGCCGCCCGTGATGTCCTGCGAAGCGAAGTGAACCGTCAGCAACCCGTTGCTCGGATGCTCCGCGGTCGCCGCCACCCAATCCTTCGGCGGCGGGAACTCTGTGTAGCGGGGCTTGTCGTTCTTGGTGAGCGTCGTGACCGTTCCGTAGAGGGCGGCGTTGACGAGTTCCTGGTCGTCCGTCGCGTAGCCCGCGAGAAGCACCGCGGCCGCGCCGATCGACCCACGATTGTTGGGCTGCCGGATGAAATTCGAGGATGGGTCCCTTTCCTGCGCTTCCGGATAGAGCAGCACCCAGGCCAGCGGCTGGATCAGCTCGTCGTGGATTCTCTTGCGGTCCGCGGGCGACAAGGCGGGCGAGTTATAGACGAGGTCGTAACCTCGCGCGATCGTCTCGAGGTCAAGCGCGTCTTCGAGGATCTGGTTCGTCAGACCGTGGGCGAAACGATAGTTGATCTGCTTCGACGGCCCGTACCGGGGCAGGTTCGAATAGGCGAGCAGAAGGTCGCGCGCGTACTTCGCGTATTTTTCCTCGTCGGTCAGCGCGTACAGGATTCCGAGAGAGGCGATCGCCGTCGAATCCTGCGCGAGGAACCGGGAAAAATTCAGAACCGGGTTGTCCGTATGAGGGCGCCCCGGAAAATCCGGAAAATAGTCGCCAGGGTAAAGCCAGGCGCCGTCCGGGCCCCTCTGGGGCGCCGGCACGTCGATCGGCTTGCCGATCCGCTCATCCATCGTCTTTTGGAGATCGGACAGCGCTTGCCTGAATCCCGGACTGGTCTTCGCCATCTCTTTGAGATCTCGGATGTCCTCCGCGTCCCACATTGTGTTGGGATGACCCACGGCGACGCGCGGCTTGCCGAAGATCTCGACGTTCCGATGTGGCGCGTCGGCGACTGTCGGAGCGATATTGTTCGGATTGGTCGAGACGGCGGCGGGCGCCGGCGCCGCTCCATCCTCGGCTCGCGCTCCGGCGAGGCCCTGCGTCAGGGCGAGCGCGGCGACGAGCGCCCAATGGATCGTCAGTTTCATCGGTTGATCTCGTTTCGCCACACGCGTGGCGGCCCGCTCGGCCGCGCCCGACCTTGCCTCTTCCGACCTTTTCTCACCGGCCGGAATTGACGAGCCTCGGATGCGGCGCGCGTCCACGCTCATCATGACACCATGGCCATTTTCAGCCATTGAGCATTCCGCGCCTCGGCCGACGGCCGACCGTTCGATGGCGCACGCGCGCTCAATGCCGCGATCGCGGTCCCAGGAAAATCCCCCCGTTTGGAAAAGCGTGCGTCACGCGCCGGCGCCTGCGGCGCGCGCCATGACGAAATCCACGGCCTTGCGGGCGGCGACACTGAAGCCGCTCACGAGTTGCTGCAGCGGCGACTTGCGGGTTTCCCACTTGACCTCGTAGAGCCGCGCGCCGTCGCGGGCGCGAAACAAGAGTTCGTCGCCCGCCACGATCTCGTCGACGAGGCCGAGCCGAAGCGCTTCGCTGGCGAGCCAATGGTCGCCGTCGGCGACGCGGTCGATGTCGGCCTTCGGCCGGCGCTCCGCGACATGCGCCTTGAACGCGGCGTGGATTGCGTCGAGCTTGCCGCGAAAATGCTCGCGCCCGGCCGGGGTGGGCTCGCCGAGCAGCGTGATCGTCCGCTTGAACTCGCCCGCGGTGATGTCCTCGTAGTCGATGTCGTTCTTCTTGAGCAGCCTGTGCAGATTCGGCGCCGGCGCGACCACGCCGATCGAGCCGACGACGGCGAAGGGCGCGGCAACGATGCGGTCGGCGGCGCAGGCCATCATATAGCCGCCGCTCGCGGCGACCTGGTCGACTGAGGCCGTCACGGGGATCTTTCGCGCGCGCAGGCGAAGGATCTCGGCCGCAGCGAGGCCGTAGCCGGTCACCGTGCCGCCGCCGCTGTCGATTTGCACGACGACCTCGTCGGCGCCTGGCCGCGCGACCGTCAGCACCGCGTCGATCTCGCGCCCGAGGCTCCTGACCGCGGTGGCGCGCAGGTCGCCCTTGAAGGCGAGCACGAAGATGCGCTTGGCCGCCGGCTGGCTTCGACGCGCCTTGGCCTCTCTCTTACGCGCCTTGAGCAGCGCCTTGCGCTCCTTCCGCCCGAGGAACTCGGCGTTGAACGCGTCGCACATGGCGTCATAGCGGTCATTGATCGACTTGATCCGGATCTCGCGATCCTTCGGTCCATCGGCCGAGCGGACGAGGCGCACGATCAGCACGACGAGCCCGCCTATGGCGGCGACAATGATGATCGCCTTGATGACAAAGGCGGCGATCTCGAGCCAGAAAGACATGCAACGCTCCCCATGCGGGCGAAAGCCCGGGTATAGGTCGATCCCGCGCTATTTCACAGCCGCAGGCAGGCTGGCAAGGGGCTGGCTCAGGGCCCGGCGTCGCCTTTGCCGCCAAGCCGGTCGAGGAGCGCGGCGAGGATCGGCCGCTGCCCCTTCAGGATTTTCGTCTGCGCGTCTTCGAGTCCGAACCACGCCGCCCTGTCGACCTCCGGGAATTCCGCCGTCTTGCCGGAGCGGGGCGGCCACTCCATCGCAAACACATTGCTTTGCAGCGACGCGGGGTCGAAATCGCCTTCCGCGGCGAAGGCGACGACGCTCTTTCCGCTGGGCTGTCGGAACGTCCCGAGGTCGATCAAGGCGCCGCCAACCGCCGCTCCGGTCTCCTCCTCGAATTCCCGTTTCGCGGCGCCGGCAGGATCCTCGCCGTTCTCCGTCTCGCCTTTCGGGATCGACCACGCGCCGTCGTCCTTCTTCGCCCAGAACGGGCCCCCGGGATGGACGAGCAGGACCTCGACGCCCTGCCGGCGCCTGCGGAAGAGGAGAATGCCGGCGCTGGTTTTGGGCACGGGCTGCGGCGTCCACGAATTCATCACAAAGGACACGAAGACACACAAAGCTTCGTGTCCCTTTGTGATCTTTGTGATGAAGGATTTCAGCCCCGCCTCAGCCGTGCAAGCGCCTTCTTGAGCGTCCCGTCAGCCACTACAGTCCCGTGCCTGCCGCCCTGCCCTCGCTACTCCCGGAATGGCGTCACCAGCAGCCCGCCCGCCTCGAGCGGGGCGTTCGGGCCGCGCGGCAGGCGCAAGCGCGAGCGGTCGCCGAGATTGCGGGCGTAGATGTCGGCGTAGGTCCCCGCCGCCGCGACAACCCGCTTCGCCCAGTCGTCCGGCAGACCGAAGTCCGCGCCCTTGACCCCGGCGCTTTCCCCTCCCCCCGCCGTCCACGGGCCGGCCGGCAGTTCCGCCCGTTCGAGCGCCACGATCGCCCACGCGACGATGGCCGCCCATTGCGGGTCGCTCGCCGGGGTCACCGCGAACACCGGGAAGGTCGCGAGCGGCTCGGGCAAGATGCGGCTCTTTGCGGCTTTGCCGTCGCCCGGGAGCCGCGCAACGGCGAGGTCGCCGATCTCGCCGACCTCGGCGTCGCATTTGTGCGCCCCATAGGCGTCGTCCATCTCGCCGTATTCGGTGTAGGGCATGCGGGTAAAGTCGAGCTGGTGGGCGGCCATCCAGGCCTCAAAGCTCTGGTGCGCGGCGGAGCCCTGGTAAAAACAGACCGACTTGCCGCCGAGATCGGCAAGGCTCTTAACGCCCGAGTCCTCCGGAACCATCGCCGCCGTCGAGACGAATGCGACCGGCGGCCCGAGGATCGTCCGGCCGGCGAGGCGATGATCGAGAATCTCCGAGCCGTCGAGGAAGGCGAGGTCGTCGCGGCCTTCGCGCACGAGGTCGAAGGCGGCGGCGAAATCGTAAGGATGAAACTCGATGCGGCCCTCGGGCCCGAGCAGCGCCGCCCCGATCGCCCGGCAGAGGTCGAGGAAAAGGCCGGAGGCCTCGCGGCCGTCCGACGACTGGCCGACCAGCCCCGGTCGCGAGACGCCGCCGCAGCGGATCACGTTGTCCGCCTTGATGCGGTCGACGACCGGGCCGGCCTGGGCGGAAGCCGCGGCGAGAGCCGCCGCGGCGGCGAACACGAGGCGAACGCCGAAAGTGATCAGCTTTTCAAAGGAATCGCGCCGACGGCGGCGTCGCCCCCACCACCGGCCTTCGGCCCGTCCCCCTCCCCCGCAAGCGGGGGAGGATGGGCGACGGCTCTCTCCTCCCCTGCGCGAAACGCGGGGGAGGGGGACCGTGCGAAGCACGGTGGAGGGGGCGAGCCGACACGCCAAACTCTTGAGGATTGAAACGTTTCGAGAGACCGGTCGGCTTCCCGCCGGTTTCAACGGGAAATGTTTCAATTGTAGTCCGGCAATGTCGCGGGCAACGAATTGAACCCCTCCGGGATCGCGTTTGGAATGTTCTGCCTCACGTTCTCCGGCGTGACGCCGATCGCTGCGCAGCCCTTGCCGCCATAGTGCGGGAAGCTCTCGACGACGTCGCTTGGGATCAGCGCCAGCGAGGCCGGCAGGGGCGGCAGCGCGCCGGTCACGCGCGCCTTGTCGAAGCCCGAGAGCAGGCTGTCGGTGATCGGCGACAGCGTGTCGCGCGGCCCCAGGTATTTCTGCTCGAAGCCCTTCGGCGCGAAGGCGTTGAACGGCGGCGAATTGCCGTCGGCCAGCGCCTGTTTCTCGTCGGGGAGGCTCGAGAGCGCCGGCAGGCCGAACAGCGCGTTGATCGTCTCGATGATCGCGTTGTGATCGCCCTCGGCGTGCGACACCGCATGCGCCCGCGCATAGGGCGAAATGAGGATGAGGGGAATGCGAACGCCCCGCGCCAGCGGCAGGCCGTCGGGCCCGTAGCTGAGAATCCGCGGCGGGACGTGATCGTAGAGGCCATCGGACTCGTCGTAGGTGATGATGATGGCGCTTTGCTCCCACAGCTTCGGGTTGCCTGCGATCGCGTTGATCGCACGGGCGGCCATCGCCTCGCTCAGCTGGCTGTCGGAATAGGCCGGGTGGTCGTCGTCGCCCGACTTGACCTTGGCGATCTTGGCGCGTTCGGCAGGCGTCAGGCCGCTCAGGTCGGGGTACTTCGCGTTCTGGATGACGGCGGTCTCTTTGGGATAGTTGAGGTTGTAATAGCCGCCGCGGATGGTGAACACGCCGCCGGTTTCCGGCAGCTCGCCTTTCTTGAGGTCGGCGAAGAAGTCGCCCTCGCCGCGCAGGTTCATCTGCTCGACGGCGTTGTCGGCGATGTAGCCGAAATATTGCGGGCCGTTATGGTGGCTGACATACGCATTGTGCGAGACGACGAGACCGGTGTCCGACGGCTCGAGGTCATAGCCATTCTGGTACCAGCGCCAGGCGACCGGCAGATTGCCGCGCGCAGCGATGGCGGGAATGTCCTTCTGCAGGTCGGGAAGGTCGAAGCGCGGGTTGCGGTCCCATTGGGTGAATAGGTTGATCCAGCCGCCCATCATCGTCAGCGGCAGCGAGGCGAAGGTCAGGTTCGAGGCGGTGTTGCCCGGACTCCAGTCTTCGTGCGGCGCGGTCGGCTGGCGCCCGATGACGGTGTCGTCGAACGCCGAACCCCACCAAGGCTGCGGGTCGTTGACCACGGGCGGGCCCTGCGTCGTCGCCGTGCCGGTGTAGCTTACGCCGTTGATCGTGCCGGAGATGACGCCGGTGAAGCCGGTGTCGGCCGGCTGGTTGGTCAGGCTCGGATGCTTCACCCACTGCGTCTCGCCGGCCTGCCCGGCGAGGGTCGCAATCGCGTTCGGGGTCGAGGGCGTGTCCTCAGTGGCGAAATTGTTGTCGAAGATGGTGAAGCGGCTGGCGTAGCGCCAGAAGAACGGAATGCTGTCGCAGTCCATATGCGCCATGACGAGGCGGGCGAACTGGGTCCCCATCTTCTCGCCCCGCTCGCTGCCGGAGCCTGCGTATTTTCGCCACTCGACCTCGGCGAACTTGTCCATCTTGGCGGTCGGGACGCCGTCCTTCATCTCGACGTCGAGCTTGGCCGCAAGTCCCTTATGCGAATGGTCCGTTGAGTCCTTGAACGAAGCGTTCTGCGCCGAGCCGACGAGGAACGGCTGGACCGTGACCGTCTGGCCGGTGACCGTGTCGAGGTAGGTCTCAGCGAAGCCCGGGGTGTCCGCCGGCGCGCGCGGCTTTTTGCCGTCGGAATAGAGCCCGTCGACGCCGGGGAACGTGCCGTATTCGTGGTCGAACGAACGGTTCTCGTTGAAGATGACGAAGACGTATTTGATCTTCTTGCGCAGCGCCGCAATGTCGTCGGCCGACCAGTCGGCGCCCGACCAGCGCGGGTCCGTGTCGGCAACGAAAAAGGGCGCGACGTCGGCCTGCGGATCGGGCTGGGTCGTGACCAGAGGGCGGGAATCGGCGGCGAGAGCGGATTCGATGAGGCTCGCAATTGCGACGGCCGCAGTCGCGCCAAGAAGGATGCTTTTCATCGGAAGCCTCAAAAGGAACATGACAGCGACCCCTGTTTGGGAGCCCTTTGTTTCATGTTCAAGAGAATTTCGCTGCATCGCAGCGGCGCAGGCTCTGGCTTGGAAGCGTCCGGTCCCCGCTCGCATTCTTCCCCGATTTCCAATACAAGGTGTTGGGAGCGATTGGCGTGCACAGATATGAGCGTTCGCGGAGATAACCCATCACAGCAAAGACCAATTGCTCACCTCGCTGAGCTTCAGGTCATTCAGTTCATTGTTGACGCTCTCCGCTCGGGACAGCGGGCGATTCTCGTCACGGGACGCGGTAAAGTCCCGGCGCGGGCGCCCGAGGCCGCATTAACCGCGTTCGCCAGCGCATCCGTCCGGACCCTGCACATCCGACCGCCGCTACCCGAGCCGCCTGAACTGCAGGAAAGGATCGGCGCCGCCTTTGGCGTCGAGGGCTGCCGCGACTTGGCCCCAGTAGCGATGTCGGCGCGGTTGCTGTTGGCCGATCCGAAGCAGACGGTCATCCTCGCGATTGACGAGGCCCATACGCTTTCGCATCGCTCGCTCTGTTATCTGAAGCTGATGACCGAACTGCTGGAGCCGGATGAGCCCGTCCTGCAGATCGTGCTCGCCGCCGCGCCGGCCCTGCTCGATACGCTTGCCCAACCGGAATTTGAAAGTTTTCGAAACCGGCTCTGTCGGCCGGATTTCGAGACATTTCGATCGCTCCAGGGTGAGGAAGCAAACAGAGCGGTGTCGGGTTCGCCATCGTGGGAAGGAATCCTCGGGGCGCCTGATCCGGCGCCCGCCCGAAATGTCGGTCGGACGCCGGCTCCAACGCACTTTCGAACTGCACGGTTCGCGGCTTACTCAGCGGCGGGCATCGCTACGGTGGGCTGCCTCGCCGCGATCGGCTATGTCGCTTTCCCCGACTTCTCCGCGGACTCGAGTTGGCCGCCTGCCTCGCTGGACGCCGGTGCGCCGCAGAGGGCCTTGACGCCATCGGACCTCTCTCAACCGCCGGCGCTGCCGAACCCTCAAGAGATCGGCGGGGCCGTCGATCCGTTGGTCGACGATTTGGCGGATGCCGTTGCCAGTGGGTCGGTCGAATTGGTCTCGACCCTCTTGGAGGGCATCGTAAACCTTGAGCACAGCGCATCGCCAGACGGGCTCAAATTGGTGACCGCCTTGCCGGATCGCCTTGCTGCGAGAGCAAGGGCGGCCGCGGCGGCCGGCCGGATGGATGAGATGCGGCGTCTCGACCGGTTTGATCGTCTCATGGCCGGCGTGGACCCGGATCTTCTCGCGACGGCTGATCCGAGTTCCATTCGGTCTTTCGCGACAGCTGCGCTGGGCCCCTCGGGCGCCGGGCCCCTCGACGAGCCACCGCGGAAGAAGAAGATTGCGCAAGGGCTGGGGTCCGGACCCGGTGGTTCACCGCTTTCGTCAGGGCTACTCGGCGCTTCAGGGGATGGAGATCGAGCGGTTTCGACCCCGAACGCCGACGCGCCAGCCGTTCCGGACGCCGCCACGGATTCAAACGCCGAAGGCGCGCCGCCGCAGCTGCAGGCCGGCGCCGCGCCGACCGCGCGTGAGGATCCCCCTGAGCATGCGGCGGGGCCACTCGGCGCTTCAGGGGATGCAGATCGAGCGGTTTCGACCCCGAACGCCGCTGCGCCAGCCGTTCCGAACGCCGCCACGGATTCAAGCACTGAAGGCGCGCCGCCGCGGATGCAGGCCAGTTCCGCGCCGACCGCGCGTAAGGGTCCCCCTGAGCATGCGGCGGAGCAAGTTGGCGCTTCAGGGGATGCAGATCGAGCGGCCTCGCCTCGAACGGCTGCCGCGCCTGCCGCTTCGGGCGCCGCTCCGGATCAGAAGGTCGGTGTCGCCCCGCCGGATGTTTTGGCCAGCACGGCGCCGACCGCGGACGAAAGTCCGGCTGCGCGGGTTGTCGCGGGTTTGCCGACGCTCGCGCCGGTTCGCGTCGTCCTGGATGTGGCGCGGAACGAGATGGGCCGCGCCGGCCGCGCGGCGGACATACAACAGGCGTTGGCGGCAGCCGGACTGAAGGTAGCCGAACTCGTGCCCGTCGATACTCAACGACCAGCGCCAAGGATCGGCTATTATTTCCAGTCGGACCGCGATGCAGCCGCTGGCGTCAGTCATCTTCTCGCGCCTCTGCTCGGCGCCGTAGATCCGGTGGGGCTCCGGATGCGTGGAACCATTGCCGAGCCCGGCACAATCGAGGTTGCAATCCCGCGGCCTTGAAGGCAAATTGAAAGGACGGGGGTGAAGCTTCGAGAAGGGAGGTGATCATGCGGCGGTCATTGAGGATCCTGATTGGCGCGGCGCTTCTTGTGGGCGCGACAGCATCGGAAGCAGATGCGCAGAATAATCCGGCCGCCAATGCGGCCCCCGCAGCCGCCAATCCGGCTCCCGCAGCCGACAATCCGGCCCTAGCGGCCAGTCCGGCCACAAGCACTCCGAGTTCGCTGGTGCTTCACTTCGATCCTGGCAGCGCGACAGTCAGGCAGCAGGACCTGGCCTTGCTCGATCAGGCTTCCCACCTCTATCGAGCAGGCAACCCGCTTGTGATGATTGTGACCGGTAGCGCCGATACGACAGGCTCAGCAGCCGCCAATCTACGGCTTTCCGAACAGCGGGCCAACAATGTGCTTCAAGGCCTCGTGGCGCGCGGAATCCCTGTCGAGCGGTTTCAGGTGATGGCCAAGGGCGAGACCGATCTGGTGGTGCCAACCGCACCGAACGTGGCCGAGGAGCGCAATCGGCGTGTGGAGATTACCTGGCGCTGACCCGAGCTTGCATGGGAACCTAGCCTCGCTAGATCGCCTCGCGCTGATCGCCCTGCTTATTCTGTTCCCTTTCGCCCCTGCCAGCGCGGGCGCGGTTTCGCAGGACGCATCGGAGGAGAGGGGCGCCGGCGATCCCGGTCAGTCCGCCTATGCCGCCGGGCGTTTCATTGACGCGCTGCGGATTTGGCGGCCGCGTGCGGAGCAGGGAGATGCGCGCGCCGCGTTCGGAATAGGCCTACTCTACGACCTCGGAGAAGGCGTCGAGCAGGACGCAGCGGCGGCCTTGAATTGGTACCGTCGCGCCGCCGAGGCCGGATACGTTCCGGCGGAATTCAATGTCGCTGTGATGTTCGACAGCGGCACGGGCACGGCTCGCAACCCGACGGAAGCCGCGTTTTGGTACGCGCGCGCGGCTGCGCATGGCTATGCCCGGGCCGAGTACAACCTGGCGCAGCTTTATCAGGCGGGCGAAGGGGAGCCGCGCAATCTCGAAATGGCGGCGAACTGGTACGCCGCCGCAGCGGCTCATGGGCTGTCCGCAGCGGCGCGCCAGATGGCATCGCTGCGCGAAGCGACGCAGCAGGCTACCGCGGCGCCGTACGCCGCAAAACCGACATTAGCGCCGGCAGTTCCAACAGGGCCGCGCGTCGCCCCGGTATCGGGGACGGGCCAGAGCCTTGAGGTCGAACTCTCCTGGGCCGCGCCGGCTGAGCCTGTTCCAGTCGCCTTTTTCGTGCAGGTTCTTGCGCTCGACACGACCGGCGCTGAGAGCGCCTTCACGGGCTTTGTAAAGCAGTCAGCCGTGCTCGTGTCGCTGCCTCGGGGCCCAGCCGCCTACGTCTGGCGCGTCTATACGGTCGCGGCGTCCATCCCCGATTACGTCCCAAGCGCGTGGAGCACGTTCCCCACACGTTGATCGGGAGCCCGGTGCGAACTTTCGACCGCCGGAGGAATGTTTCGGATCCTGCCGCCTCGAACTTGACGCAGATCAAACCGGGAGCCGCGGGCATCCGCTTCGTGACAGCCTGTCGTCACTCGCACGCCTGGAGCCACCCCGTGCCGGACACCGAACCCCCGTTTGCAATCCTCGACGAGAAGGCCATCGCCGCTGCGCGGCTTCAGCGAGACCCCTACGATTACGCCTTCGTGGATCAGGCGATGCCGCTCACCTTCAAGGACGCCGTGCTCGCCGACGCGCCGGCGATCCCGCATCGCGGCACGTATGGCGTTCCGCAGCTCAAATACGGTCCGAAATTCGACGCCGTGGTCAAGGACCTGCTCAACCCGCGTTTCCGGCGTCTCGTCGAGGCGAAGTTCGACATCGACCTGAGCAAGGGCCATCCGACCATTGTGATGATGGGGAATACGAGCGGCCATTACAACGAGGGCTACGCGCATCCCGATTCCAAACACAAGATCTTCACCGTGATCCTCGGATTCAGCCGCGAATGGCCGTACGAAAAGGGACGTCTGCGCGTGCTGCGCTCCAATTCGCGTGACGACGCCGCGTTCGAGTTCCCGCCGGAATTCGGCAAGATGCTGATGTTTCGCGTCTCCGACCGCTCCTACCACGGCTTTTTGCCGCAGAAGGGCCAGCGGATGAGCTTGCAGTTCTGCTGGGTCGACAGCAAGTCCTACGCGCGGGAGACGTATCTCCGTCACCGTCTCAGCGCGTTCGCCAAGTCGGTGCCGGGACTGCGTGAAGTGGTCGGCATGATGCCGCGCAAGTTGCGCCGAGGCGGGGAGTAGCGGGACGGAGGGTTCGCCGCGGCGGCGGGTCCGCTTTCACTCGCAGATTTCGACCCACCGCCAAGCGCCTCTTCGATACTGGCGAAAGTCGTAGCAGCCGAACCTCGGCGGCAGAAGGGGCCACGCCCACGGCGGCCCCGGCCAGAGATTTCCGCTGGAGGTGGAATAGCCCTGGGCGACGATCCAGGCGACCCGTTCGGGCGGACCGTTGACGGGCCGGGTACCGGCGGCGGAGCTGGGTTGCGAAAGAGCGCCGAGCCCGAGCAAAGCCGCCGCAAGCAAGACCGGAGCTTTCGTCATGTCCAGACCCCTCTCGAACGCCGGCGCCCGCCAAGGCGCGTCGCTCATGGCGGGTTTGTCATAACGCGCTCAGCCTTGCTGCGGCAAGACGGGACGCCGCCCGGGTCCCGGCGGGGCGGCGCGCCGGCAATTCCCTGTTCCAGGGTCGGAATCGCTCCGCCGGCCACCACCGGCCAGCGGCTCATCCCGCCTCAAACCACGTAGGACTTGAGCGGCGGAAAGCCGTTGAAGCCGACGGAGGAATAGGTCGTCGTATAGGCGCCCGTCCCTTCGATCAGCACCTTCGCACCGATCTCGAGCGTGACCGGCAGCAGATAGGGCTCCTTCTCGTAGAGCACATCGACCGAGTCGCAGCTCGGGCCCGCGAGCACGCAGGGGCCAAGCGGGTCCTCGTCATAGTCGGTGCGGACGGGATAGCGGATCATTTCGTCCATCGTTTCGGCGAGACCGTTGAACTTGCCGATGTCGAGATAGACCCAGCGCAGGCGATCCTCCTCCGACTTGCGGGAGATCAGCACCACCTCCGCCTCGATGATTCCGGCATTGCCCACCATACCCCTGCCCGGCTCGATGATCGTCTCCGGGATGCGGTTGCCGAAGTGGCGGCGCAAGGCGCGGAAGATCGTCTGCCCGTAGGCGCGGACCGGCGGCACGGACTTCAGATAGCGCGTCGGGAAGCCGCCGCCGAGATTGAGCATCGAAAGCTGGATTCCGCGCTCGGCGAGCTCGCGGAAGATCCCCGCCGAGATTTTCAGCGCGCGGTCCCACATGCGCGGGTTGCGCTGCTGCGAGCCGACGTGGAACGACAGCCCGTGCGCGACGAGGCCGAGCGCATGGGCGCGCTCGAGCACCGTCAACGCCATCTCCGGCGCACAGCCGAACTTGCGCGACAGCGGCCATTCGGCGCCCGCGCCGTCACACAGGATTCGGCAGAACACCTTTGCGCCCGGCGCGGCGCGCGCGACCTTCTCGACCTCCGCCTCGCAGTCGACCGCGAACAGGCGGATGCCGAGCGCATGGGCGCGCGCGATGTCCCTTTCCTTCTTGATCGTGTTGCCGAAGCTGATCCGGTCCGGCGGCGCTCCGGCGGCGAGCGCGAGCTCGATCTCGGCGATCGAGGCCGTGTCGAAGCACGAGCCGAGATCGGCGAGCAGGCTCAGGATCTCGGGCGCCGGATTGGCCTTCACCGCGTAGAACACGCGCGTGTCCGGCAGCGCATTGGCGAAGCCGAGATAATTGTCGCGCACGACGTCGAGGTCGACGACGAGGCGCGGTCCGTCCTCGCGGTTTGCGGCGAGGAATTCCTTGATGCGGTCCGTCATAGCGGCATCCCCCGGGCGGCGCGGTTTGCGGTCCGCGCCAGAAACGTGAAGGATTCGCCGGCGATGCGACCATCGGCCCCGCGTGATGGAGACGCGGAAGCGCAGTCGTTGACCCGCCGACGCGACCGCCCATTGCTCCCCGCTTTTGGAGCGGCGGGCTCATGGGCAATCAGCTGCTGCGCCGTAGCCAATGCGCGCCCGAGCGGAGACGCCGCTCAGGCGATCATGAGGCCATCGTTTGGACGAGAAAGGTCCGTCCGCACGCCCGGCAAGATAGACAAGCCTCTTTGATCGCCGACCTTTGGAGGGCCAGCAGAGACCAAAAAAGCCCGGTCCGTCGTTGCTTCAAGCCGCGTCCCCCGTTGGGCGGGGTTCGCCGGTTCGCCTCCGGTTGTCGGTCTTCCACGGGCGGTTAACTGGCCTCTTGTCCAGATCCCCGCCGACCGACACGCGACCACAGGCACGTGCGTATTGGGCAGACGCTTATTTGGTCGAATCGCGCTGCGACGCAAGAGGTTTTTTTCAGGGCGCGCGAACAATCTTGCTCGACGGAGTTTTGCGCGCGGTTGCTGAAACCGCGGCCCCTGATCCGCTTGGCGGCGTCAGCCACGAAGTTCCGAAGGACGTCAGCCCACCGAGGAGGCCGATTGCCCGCCGCCCTGCGATTTTGTTGAAGCGAGCCACTAGGCCCGTGTGCAGGGGTCCGGCGGCATCAACTCCGAACGCGGATCGCGACGGCCGCCCAATGATCGCCTGGCGCGGTTGGGAGCCCAAGCCGCTTCCTGCGGGGCGGAGCTGGATGCAGCAAGCTCTCAAATCACCGGTCCGACAATCGCGACGGCGTTATTCCACAACCGCCGCGGCCAGCTCCATGCGTCCACCTCCTCAGCCGCGATCTGCCGAGACTTGGCGAGGTAGCTGTGTTGCCGTTCACGCATGTCTGCGGTTATGGCCGCGTCGCAGAGCAGGATGTTGTTCTCGTAATTCAGATCGAAGCTTCGGCGATCCATGTTCGCGGAGCCGATCAGGGTGACCTCCCCGTCCACGGTCATCGACTTGGTATGCAGCAGCCCGGCGCCATACTCGTGGATCTTCACGCCGGCCGCGACCAGGTCGGCGTAGTAGCTCCGGCTGGTCGCTCCCACGGCAAAGTCATCGTTGCGGGCCGGGAAGATGATCGTCGTGTCGACGCCCCGGTTCGCGGCGGCGCACAGGGCCGCCTGCATCGCGTCGTTGGGCACGTAATAGGGGGTGGTGATGAAGAGTTCGCGCCGGGCGCCGTACATCAGCGTCTCGAACATCTCTGACGCCGCGGAGTAGCGGCCGGTCGGGCCGCTGGCCACGACTTGCGCGGGAAACCCTGGCTCCGGCGGCTCCATCGGTTCGAGCAGAACCTGCCGGATGTCTTCATTCTCGTAGGCCATCCAGTCGCGGGAAAAGAGATACTGGTTTTGGCGGACGATTGGGCCGGTGAACCGCATGACCGCGTCCACCCAGGGCGCGTATTTCGCCTTGGTGAGGAATTCCGGGTCCGCACAGTTCTGGCTGCCGCAATAGGTGATTCTGTTGTCGATGACGACAATCTTGCGATGATCGCGAAGATCGATTCGTCCATCAAAGACCCGCAAGAGCGGATTGCCGACCTTGAGCGCCCGGCCCAGTTTCACGCCGGCCGCTCCCATATCCGTCCAAAGAGCGGATTTGATCAGGAGGCGCGACCCGAGATCGTCCACCATCGCACGGCAGGTTATCCCACGGGCAACTGCGCGCTTGAGCGCTTCGGCCATTTTCCGACCGTTGTTATCCGGCATCCAAAGGTAGAATAAAGCGTGGACATGATCGGTGGCTTGATCGATATCGTCCACCATAGCGTCGATCGCGGCGTTCGAATCCGCCATCAGCCGCGCGTGGTTGCCGCCGACGGGTTCGAATCCGCTGACAGACCGGCCGACTTGGAACAGCGGAAGGTGACGCTCGGGGATCTCGGGCCGCACCGTTGGGGCGTTAAAGCCAGGCGTGCTGCGAATGTCGGGCAGCGCCGCGATGACCCTTTTCATGCGCTCGACGCGCTTGCGGCCGATATTGGTCTCGCCCAGGAGCAAGTAAGCCACGACGCCAATGATCGGCAGCGCGAGGATCACGACGATCCAGGCGATGCGGGACGCCGGATCGCGATGCGCGCGCAGCAGCACCCTGACGATGAAGCCGGCCTGGATCAGGATGTGGAAAGCAAGCAGCATCGGGGGATTCAAGAGGCTACGGCCCGGAATCGCATTCCCGATAAGAGTCGCCGCCGCGGCGAGCGCGAGATCGTGGCCGGGTTCAAATCGCCCTCCCAGAGCGTGCTGAAACTGTCGTCTTCAAGCGGAGCTCCTCGCGGATCGAGACGGCGCCGCTAGGCCGGGCGGCTCTGCAGATTTGGCGCAGGCTCGGGTGCAGTTCCAAAGGGCGTCGGTCGCGGAGACTGGATGTTCAGAGATGCAATGGACAAGCTCCAGGTCTTGTTGGCAAGTCCACAAGCATCGTTGCACGACTGGCGGCGCGACGGCGTTCTCGATGATCGAGGACGACAGGGCCCCCTTTACAGAGCCGCCTCCGCCAGCCGCTCGCGCAAGGGCGGGACGGCAAAATCGACGAATGCGCGCAGCTTCAGCGGCAGCCGATTTTGACCGTCGTAGACGAGGTGCACAGGAGGCGGCGAAGGCTCGAACGAGTTCGAGCACGATCGCCATGCGATGGCTGCGCACGAAGTCGACCACCTGATACGATAGCGCGCGGACGAGCCCAGCGCCGGAGAGCCCGGCCACTCGTGGCGTGCGGCGGTCACTAGTCCTGCGCCGTCGGCCGGATGACGATGCTTCCGACATCCACCTCGGGCGGCTGCTCCAGCGCAAACAGGATGCCGCGCGCGATCGCGTCCGGGGGGATTGCGATCCCCTTCAATCGTTCTGCGATCGCCGCCTTGACCCGCTCGTCCGTCATCGAGCTTGCGAAATCCGTTGCGATCATGCCCGGCGAAACCTCGGTCACGCGCAGGTTCGGTCCGGCTTCCTGTCGCAGCGCCTCGGTCACCGTCCGCACGGCGTTTTTCGTTGCGGCGTAGACGCCCATGGTCGGCACGATCTTCAGCCCCGCGGTGGAGACCACGTTGATGACATGGCCGCTGCCCTGTCGCGCGAACACCGGCAAGGCGGCGGCGATCCCGTAGAGGACGCCGCGCAGGTTCACGTCGATCATCGCGTCCCAGTCCCCGACGCGCAGCGCGTCGAATCGCGAGATCGGGCCGATCCCGGCGTTGTTGACGATGGCGTCGAGCCGACCGAAGCGTTCGAGCGCGAGCCCGACCAACGCCTCGAGATCGGCGCGCCGCCTCACGTCGGTCACGCGATAGGCCGCCTCTCCTCCCGCATTGTTGAGTTCGGACGCGAGGCCCGCGAGGACATTCTCGCGCCGCGCGCCGAGCGCCACCGCGTAGCCGCGACTGGCAAGCAGTTGCGCCGTCGCTCGCCCGATTCCGCTGCTCGCCCCCGTGATCGCGACCGCCTTCTTCACATCAGCCATATCCCTTCTCCTTCAGCGCCGATGCTTAGGCGTCGGCGAAGCGATGGGCTATGCTCGGGCCGCCATGAGTTTGTCGCGATCGTCCAAGCCTGGGCTCGACCCGCTATCCGATGTGCTTGCCGTGCTCGATGCGCGCGCGACGCGCCCGCTCCGGCTCGAGGCGTCAGGCGACTGGTCGCTGGCGTTCCCCCTTCGCGACCGGCTCAAGTTCGTCGCGATCGTGAAGGGGATGTGCTGGATCGAGACCCCCGGTTGGGGACGCCAGCGCCTCTCCGCCGGAGACGTTTGCTTGATCGGGCGCACGGCCTACACGGTCGCCAGCAATCCCGAGACGCCCGCGGTCGACGGCCTATCGCTCATTGATGGTGCGGGGCCTGACTCGCTGCGGCTGGGCGGCGACGACACGGTGATGCTCGGTGGCGGGATCGCGCTGGAACGCGAGAATGCCGGCTTCCTGCTCGACATGTTGCCCGATTTCGCGGTCGCGCCGCGCGCGTCCGCCAGGGCGGCGAGCGTCACGGCGGTGCTTGCGTTGCTCGACGCCGAGATGGCCCGCTCCGAGATCGGATCGGGGGCGGTAGCCGTCCGCCTCGCCGAGGTGTTGCTCGTGGAGGCTGTCCGCGCATGCGCAGGCGGCGGGGCGCCCGCGGGCTGGTTGGGCGCGCTCTCCGATCCACGGCTCGGCCGGGCGCTGGCCCTTGTCCATGACGATATCTCCAAGCCTTGGACGGTGGCGCGCCTGGCCGCGGAAGCCGGCATGTCGCGGTCGGCTTTCTCCGCTCTTTTCACCAGGATGGTGGGTCAGCCGCCACTCGCCTACGTCCGATCCTGGCGGTTGGTGCGCGCCCGCGCGATGCTGGATCAGGGCGAGGCGAACGTCGGGCGCGTCGCTCTGAGCGTCGGCTATTCATCGCAGAGCGCGTTTGGTCACGCCTTCCGCCGCGCTTTCGCCGCAACGCCCGGCTCTACGCTCACTTGCGCCGCTGGCGAGCGGCCATAAGTCGGGATGCGACGAGCTCTCGAAAGTCGCCAAATATCGAGCGGGGCGACCCACGGCGTTTGAGAAAGGCCGCCCTCGAGCACACTTCGCGCGGCTCGCGATCTCTCCAAGGCCCAGACCTTCAGGGTAAAGAGACGTTGGCGCAGATTCCTGATCGAGACGAGATTGTCGTGAAACCGCGGCGCCGTCTTTACAAAGCCGCCTCGACCAGCCGCTCGCGCAACTGCGGGACGACAAAGTCGATGAAGGCGCGCAGCTTCAGCGGCAGTCGATTTTGCCGGTTGTAGACGAGGTGCACCGGCGGCGGCAGAGGCTCGAACGAGTTCGAGCACGACCGCCATGCGATGGCTGCGCACGAAGTCGACCACCTGATACGATAGCGCGCGGACGAGCCCGGCGCCGGAGAGCCCGGCCACGATGGCGGCGTCGATCGTGTTGACGCTCAGGCGGGCGCGAAACGTGACGGTCGTTTCGTCATCGCCGGACCCAAAGCTCCACGAGGTGGGCGACGACACGCTCTCGAGCGAGATCACGCTGTGCCGGGAGAGGTCTTCGGGCGTCATGGGGACGCCGTTGGCGGCGAGATAGTCCGGGCTGGCGCAGACCACGCGGCGGACCGAGCCCAGCCGCGTCGCGACCAAGCTGCTGTCGGGCATGGCGCCGATGCGGATCGCGACGTCGATCTGATCGTCCAGGAGATGAGCGACCCGGTCCGTCAGCGCGAGCCCGACCGCGACGTCTGGGTAGGCGGCGAGGAAGCGCGTCACCACCGGCAGCACGTGCAATCGGCCGAACATGGTCGGCGCGGTGACGACGAGGTCGCCCTTGGGCTCCGTGTATTCGCCGGCGGCGGCCCGTTCCGCTTCGGTCAGCTGCTCGAGGATCGCCTTCGCCGCCGTGACGTAGGAACGGCCCGCCGGAGTGAGTTCGAGCCCTCTGGCGGACCGGATCAACAGGCTGGCGTTCAGATGAGTTTCCAGCTCGGCGACCTTCCGGCTGACCGTCGCCAGCGGAAGCCCGAGTTTCCGGCTCGCCTTCGACAGGCTGCCGCTCTCCACGGCCGAAAGCAGCACGGACATGGCGGCGAGGCGGTCCATGGGCCTTCCAAATCTCGAGAGGTCTCTTCCCGATCTTATCGCCTGCCGGCCGATGGCGAAAGGCTTACATTTAGGCGGAGAACAGCGCGGCTCACGCTGCGATGCGATGCGCTTGACCCGTTCATTGCGGCTGGAACAATAGGGATGTCTCCGATGACCCAGCGGTTCCTGCAAACCCTCGAGACGCCCGGCGTCCGCGCCGCCCGCGCAGCCAACGGCGTCGGCGGATGGCTGGACACGACGGAGGTCGACCGGTCGGCCGAGCGGTTCTCCGAGAATGAGATCGCGTTCATCGCGGAGCGCGACAGCTTCTATCTAGCGACGATCTCCGAGACCGGCTGGCCCTATATCCAGCATCGCGGCGGCCCGCCAGGCTTTCTGCGCGTGCTCGACGAGACCACGATCGGCTTCGCCGACTTCCGGGGCAACCGACAATATCTCACGCTCGGCAATGTCGGGGGCGACGATCGGGTTGCGCTGTTCCTGATGGATTACCCTCGTCGCGCCCGTCTCAAGATCCTCGCGCGCATGGCCGCGCACGATCTGAAGGCCGAGCCCGATCTCGCCGCGCGGCTCGCAACGCCGGGATATCGGGCCCTGGCCGAGCGCGGCTTCACCCTGAGGCTGCACGCCTTTGACTGGAACTGCTCGCAGCACATCACGCCGCGGTTCACGACGGCCGAGATCGAAACGGCGATTGCGCCGTTTCGCGCTCGCCTGCGGGACCTCGAGGCCGAGAACGCGCGCTTGCGCAGTGAAAAGGAGTCCCCGGCATGAAACGCATGCTCGCGTTCGCGCTCGTTGTGTCCGCGGCTGGTCTCGCGCTCGCCGCCGGCGCGACCAAGGCGCAACCGGTCGCTTCCGACTCCTCGACGACGACCTATCGGTTCGCCACGGTCGACGGGCTGAAGATCTTCTATCGGGAGGCGGGCCGGGAGGATGCGCCGACGATCCTCATGCTGCACGGCTATCCCTCGTCGTCGCGGATGTTCGCGACGCTGATCCCGCTGCTCGCCGACCGGTATCATCTCGTCGCGCCGGATTACCCCGGCTTCGGCGAGAGCGACGCCCCGCCGGCGTCCGAATTTGCCTACACTTTCGACCATCTGGCGAAAGTGGTCGACGATTTCACCCAAGCTGTCGGACTCCGCGACTACGTCCTCATCCAGCAGGACTACGGCGGTCCGATCGGCATGCGTCTGGCCGTCGCCCATCCCGAGCGCGTGCGCGCGATCGTTGTGCAGAACGCGGTCGCGCACGAAGAAGGACTCGGACCCGCGTGGGATATCCGCAAGGCGTTCTGGAAGGACCGCGCGACCTACGAGGACAAGGTCATCCCCGGCTTCACGTCGCTCGAAGGCGCGAGGGCGCGGCATCTCGGCTCGTCTGCGCATCCCGAGCGCTACGACCCGGAGACCTGGGAGCGGGAGGCTGCGCTCCTGTCGAGGCCGGGCCAGCGGCAGATCCAGTCCGATCTGTTCTTCGACTACCAGACCAACGTCGCGGCCTACCCGTCCTGGCAGGCGTGGCTCAGGGATCGCCGCCCGCCGCTGCTTGTTCTGTGGGGCAAGTACGACCCGTCGTTCGCGCTGGCCGGGGCGAACGCCTACCAGAGAGATGTGCCGGATGCGGAAGTTCATATCCTCGACGCCGGACACTTTGCGCTCGACGAGAAGGTCGACGAAGCCGCCACGCTGGTTCGGGCCTTCCTGGCGAGACGGAACATCTAGAGCAAGGTGATTTTTGGACGGATCACGTGGCGCCCGCATCCGAACGGCTCGCATGGGCCACCCGCGAGTCTTCGCCCGGGGGCAGGCTTTTCCACGCGCTGGGGAAGGGAATGCCGGCGTCGCCTTGCAACCCGGCCGCGCCTGAACTCGCGCCCCGTTTTCGCCCGCCTGTTCTTTCCCTGATCCGCTGCGAAATCACCTGATAATTCCCTGTTCTGGTCGTTTGAAATTCCCTGTTCCGCGCCCGCTCGGGCCCGCAACCGTCGGATTGTAAAGCTGGCAACGCCATGACATTGCAGGGCTTTCAGGAACGGAGCGCCGACCGAGGCGAAAAAAATTCCCTGCTAGCAGGGAAATCGTATCGTCAGCCGGAGGCCCGCTTGCAATCGCAATCTGCGCTCGCTAATCCCGCGCGCATGTCAGCCCCCCCGATCGCCCTCATCAACGCCCGCCTCGTCGATCCCGAGCGCGAGACGGAGACGCGGGGCGGCCTGCTGGCGCGAGACGGAGTCATCGCCGGCGTCGGAAGCGCCGTGACGCGCGACCAGATCCCCGAGGGGACGCGCGTCATCGACTGCGTCGGCGACGTCGTCGCCCCGGGTCTGATCGACATGCGCGCCTTCGTGGGCGAACCGGGCGCCGAACATCGAGAAACGATCGCCAGCGCGAGCGCGGCGGCGGCGGCGGGCGGCGTCACGAGCCTTGTGGTCCGGCCCGACACCAGCCCGCCGGTCGACGATCCGGCGATGGTCGACTTCATCCTGCGGCGGGCGCGCGACGACGCCAGGATCCGCATCTTCCCATCGGCCGCCCTGACCAAGGGCCTCGAGGGTCGTGAGATCGCGGAGATTGGGTTACTGGCCGAGGCGGGCGCCGTCGCCTTCTCCGACGGGTTGCGTGCGATCGCCGAGGCGCAAACGATGCGCCGCGCGATGACCTATGCGCGAGATTTCGACGCGCTCGTCGCCCCGGTGTGCGAAGACCGTTCGCTGAAGGGCGACGGCGTGGTGGCCGAAGGCCTGCGAGCGAGTTGGCTTGGCCTTCCCGGCGTGCCGCGGGAGGCCGAGACGGTTGCGCTCGAGCGCGATCTTCGCCTCGTCGCGCTGACCGGCGCGCGCTACCACGTTCAGATGATTTCCAACGGATTGTCGATCGAGGCGATGCGTCGCGCCCGCGACGCCGGCCTGAGCGCGACCTGCGGCGTCTCGATCAACAATCTCACCCTCAATGAGCTGGACGTCGGCGACTACCGGACCTTTCTCAAGCTCAGCCCGCCGCTGCGATCGGAGGACGAACGCATGGGGCTGGTCGAGGCGCTGAACGCCGGGATCATCGACGTGATTTGCTCCGACCACGATCCGCAGGACGTGGAAACCAAGCGCCTGCCCTTTGCCGAGGCGGCGACCGGCGCCATCGGCGTCGAGACGATGCTGTCGGCGAGCCTGCGACTCGTGACCGCCGGTGAGATCAGCCTGCCGCGGCTGATCCGCGCCATGACGCTGCGACCGGCGGAGATCCTGCGCTTGCCCACCGGCCGCCTGGTGGTCGGGGCGCCGGCCGACGTCATCCGCTTCGATCCGGACGAGCCCTACGTGCTCGATCCCGCCGACCTCCACTCACGCTGCCGGAACACTCCGTTTGACGCCGCGCGGCTCGAGGGCCGGGTCAGGCTCACGCTGGTTGCTGGGCGTGTCGCTCACGAATAGTCTGACCGAAAAACCGGGGCGCGGAGCGCGTATGGTTGGGATTTCGCACGGAGCGGCGCTCGCGTTGGCGCTTGGTTATGTGTTCGGCTCGATCCCGTTTGGCCTGATCCTGATGCGGTTCGCTGGGGCGGGCGATCTGCGCGCCATCGGCTCGGGAAACATCGGCGCCACCAACGTCCTGCGAACGGGGCGCAAGGGCCTCGCGGCGGCGACGCTCATCCTCGACGCGCTCAAGGCCACCGCCGCCGTCGTTTGCGCGGCCTGGCTGTTCGGCCTTCCGGCAGGGCTTCCCGCAGCGACCGGCGCCATCCTCGGCCACCTTTATCCCGTCTGGCTGAAGTTCCGCGGCGGCAAGGGCGTGGCGACGTTCCTGGGTGGGCTCATCGGTCTCGCTTGGCCGGCGGCGCTCGCCTTCGCCGTCGTCTGGCTCCTGGTCGCATACATCACGCGATATTCCTCCGCGGCGGCGCTTGCAGCGACTGTCGTCTCGCCGATCGTCGCCTGGGCGATCGGCCTGCACGACGTCGGCTTCGTTTTCGCGCTGCTCGCCGCGCTTGTCTGGTTCAAGCATAGCGCCAACCTCCGTCGACTCCTTGCCGGGACGGAATCGACGATCGGGCGGGCCTGAGCCATGGCGAAAAAGCCGCCGCCGGCGCGCCTCTCCGACGATCAGCTGTTCGACTGGCTACGGCTCATCCGCTCGGAGAACGTGGGTCCGCGCACTTTTCGCGCCCTCCTCAACGCCTGCGGCGGCGCGCGTGCGGCGCTCGAGGCGCTGCCGGACCTCGCCCGCCGCGGCGGGGCAAAGCGCGCGATCCGGGTGGCGACGTTTGAAGAGATTGAGCGCGAGTTGACGCTGGCGCGCAAGCTCGGCGTGCGTTTCGTCGCGCTGGGCGAAGCCGACTATCCGCCGCTCCTGCGCCAGATCGATTCCGCGCCGCCCGTTCTCGCTCTCCGCGGCCGGGAGGAGGCGCTGCAGCAGCCGGCGGTGGCGATTGTCGGGTCGCGCAACGCCTCGGCCGCCGGCCTGACCTTCGCCGAGCGGCTGGCGCGGGGAATCGGACAAGCCGGCTATGTCGTCGTGTCGGGTCTCGCGCGCGGCATCGACCAGAAAGTCCACGTTGCGAGCCTCGAAACCGGCGCGGTCGGCGTGCTGGCAGGGGGCCATGCGCGCCCCTACCCTGACGGGGCGGTCCCGCTGATCGAGCGCATGGTGGAGCACGGCGCGGTCGTGTCCGAGATGCCGATTGAATGGGAGCCGCGCGGACGCGACTTCCCGCGCCGCAATCGAATCGTCTCCGGGCTCTCCCTCGGCGTCGTCGTCGTCGAAGCGGCGCGGGGCTCGGGATCGCTCATTACCGCCCGCTTCGCCCTCGACCAGAATCGGCAGGTCTTCGCCGCCCCCGGCTCACCGCTCGACCCACGGGCAGAAGGAACCAACGACCTTTTGAAGCAAGGCGCGACGATCTGCACCTCGGTCGAGGATGTCGTGACGGCGCTCGCGCCGGCGCGCCCGAACGATCTGTTCACCGCGCTTGAGGAAGGCAACGGCGCCGGCGAACCGCTTTGGGCCGAGCAGCGGTTGCTCGGCGTCGATCCGGAGGCGATGCCCGGAGCCGCGCTCGAGAAGGACCTCGACCCGGCCGTCGGACAGGACTGCGCCCTCGACCGCATTGAAGCGGCGCGCGATCGCATCGTCGCTTTGCTCGGACCCTCGCCGATCACACTCGACGATCTCGGTCGGGCGGCCGAGGCCTCGGCGCGCGAGGTTCGAATCGCGCTGGTGGAACTGGACCTCGCGGGACGACTGGAATTCTCCGGCGGGGACCGGGTCGCGCTGCGGCCGTTCGCGAACGAGGCCCGCTGAACTCGGCGCGAGGCGTCAACTCCCCGAACTGTCGAATTCGGCCTGGTCCTCATCGGAGAGATCGGATTCGGCCGCGTTCCCGTCGCCCTCCGCCGCGCTCTCCGGACCCTCGTTGGTCCGGACGAAAAGATCGGCCTCGGATCGCGCCATGCCTAAGAAATAAGCAAGCAAATCAAGGCGAGCGGAAAGCGCCATCGCCTCGAGTTGCGCGGTCATGTCGGAAACATACGCCGCGACATCGAGGGCCTCACGAGACGCAACCCCGGCGGCTTGTTTGGAGGGGGACTCTGTTTGGGGAAGCGGCGAAGAAGACCTCGGGTCCTTTCGCCTTGGATATCCCTGGTGGCTGGCCATGCAACCCGTCGCTCAAGAGAGAATCGGAGAACCGGCGAAGGTTCGCCAGACGTAGCTTAGGCGCGCGAATCTTACCACCGCTCAACCTGCCCCGCCATTCCGGATACAAGCTCATTTGCCGCAAAATACAAGCGTCAGGTCGCCACACCGTTAAGATTTTGTCGAATCATTTACCTTGCATGCAACGGCCGCAAGCCGGTCAAGCGCGCCCTGCAAGATATATGCCGCCGCCAATTTGTCCACGACCTCCGCGCGCCGCGCCCGGGAAACGTCGTTATCGATCAGCGACCGCAGCACAACCGCAGTAGAAAATCGCTCGTCCCAGAAGGCGATCGGAAGATCGGTCCGGGTCGCCAGGTTGCGGGCGAAGGCGCGGGTCGACTGCGCTCGGGGGCTGTCGCGACCGTCCAGATCGAGCGGCAGGCCAAGGACGACGGCGGCGATCTCGAATTCTGCGAAGATCGCGAGCAGCGCGTCGGCGTCTTTCTGGAAGGCGGTGCGGGGCAGCGTCCGGAACGGCGAAGCAATGCGCCGCTCGACATCGGAGATCGCGAGCCCGATCGTCTTGCTTCCGAGATCGACGCCGATGAGCCTCGCCTTGAGCGGAAGGCGCAGGGCGAGGTCTTCAATGGCGATCGGACGGCTCATTTGGGCAGGCGCTAGCACGACGGCGCGGCCCTGTCGAACGTCCCGGACATGCGCGCGGCCAAGGCGTTTGCCAGCGTTATGTCTGCGATGTATAGGGGCCCCTTCCCGTACAATGGCTATCCGAGGAGCCCTCGATGCCCGTCGATCTCAACGCCGTTCGCCGGATCGCGCATCTCGCGCGCATCGGGGTGAGCGATGAGGAAACACTGCACCTGCAGCACGAGATCAACGCCATCCTCACATTCGTCGAGGCGCTGAACGAGGTCGATGTGGAGGGTGTTGAACCGATGACGTCCGTCACGCCGATACGGCTTCCCATGCGCGAGGACGTTGTCACTGACGGCGAGATTGCGCAAAAAGTTCTGGCCAACGCGCCGCTGAGCGAAGACGGCTTCTTTCTCGTCCCCAAAGTGATTGAGTGAACCGCCGCGACGCGCGGCGCTCTTGTTAGGATTCCCCTTTTGACCGACCTCACCTCCCTGACGCTCGCCGAGGCGCGCGATCACCTCAAGTCCCGGGCGATCTCCAGTCTCGAACTGACGAAGGCGCATCTCGAAGCGATCGAGCGTGCAAAGGCGCTCAACGCCTACGTCGTCGTCACCGCCGAAAAAGCGCTCGCGATGGCCGAAGCGAGCGACAGGCGCCTCGGGCGGGGCGAGGACGGCCCGCTCGAGGGGCTGCCGATCGGGATCAAGGACCTCTACGCCACGGACGGCGTCCACACCCAGGCTTGCAGCCACATCCTCGACGGCTTCAAGCCGACCTACGAGTTGACCGTCACCGCCCACCTCTGGCGCGACGGCGCCGTGATGCTCGGCAAGCTCAACATGGACGAGTTCGCCATGGGCTCGTCGAACGAGACATCCTTTTACGGCCCTGTCGCTTCGCCCTGGCTGCCGCCGAACTGGAGCCGTGAACAGGCCCGCACGGCGCTCGCCGACCCTAGGAAACGCGGCCTGCTGGCGCCGGGCGGCTCGTCGGGCGGCTCGTCCGCCGCAGTCGCTGCGCGTCTCTGCCTCGCGGCGACAGCGAGCGACACCGGCGGCTCGATCCGCCAGCCCGCGGCCTTCACCGGCATCGTCGGGATCAAGCCGACCTACGGGCGATGCTCGCGCTGGGGCATGGTGGCCTTCGCCTCCTCGCTCGATCAGGCCGGACCGCTCGCCCGCACCGCGCGCGACGCGGCGATCATGTTGCGCTCGATGGCGGGCCCGGACTTCGAAGGATTCGACTTGCTCCCCCGACCCCGTCCCCGACTACGAGGCCGCCGTCGGACGCTCGGTGAAGGGCCTGACGATCGGCGTGCCGAAGGAATACCGCCTCGACGGCATGAACCCCGAGATCGAGGCCCTGTGGGCGAAGGGCGCGGAGTGGCTACACGACGCGGGCGCCAACGTCGTCGATGTGAGCTTGCCCAACACGCGCCATGCGCTTCCCGCCTATTACATCGTCGCCCCCGCGGAGGCGTCCAGCAATCTCGCGCGCTACGACGGCGTCCGCTACGGCCTGCGCGAACCGTCGTCCGACATCATCGACCTCTACGAGAAGACCCGCGCCCGCGGCTTCGGCGCCGAGGTGCGGCGTCGACTGATGATCGGAACCTATGTCCTCTCGGCTGGCTATTACGACGCCTACTACCTGCGCGCGCAAAAGATCCGCACCCTGATCAATCGCGACTTCGAGACCGCCTTCGCCAATGGCGTCGATGCGATCCTGACGCCGGCGACGCCATCGCCTGCTTTCGGGATCGGCGAGAAAGTGTCGGCCGATCCGGTCGAAATGTACCTCAACGACGTCTTCACCGTGACCGTCAACATGGCGGGCCTTCCCGGGCTCGTCACTCCGGCCGGGCTTTCTGGCGACGGCCTGCCGCTCGGCCTGCAACTGATCGGCCGTCCGTTCGACGAGGAGACGCTGTTCGCCCTCGGCGAAACGCTCGAGCGGGCGGCGGGACCCCTGACGCCGCCCGAGCCGTGGTGGGGGTGACAGGCCCGCCGCGGCCAAACCTTTTGGAAAGATGACGAGGTCATCGACATGACGACAGCACCGGCCAGCGCGAAGCTTCTCAGGGGCGCGACAGGCGATTGGGAAGTGGTGGTGGGCCTTGAGGTCCACGCCCAGGTCACGTCGCGCGCCAAGCTCTTTTCCGGCGCCTCGACCGAGTTCGGCGGCGAGCCGAACGCGCATGTGTCGCTGGTCGACGCGGCGATGCCGGGCATGCTGCCGGTGATCAACCGCGAGTGCGTTGCGCAGGCAGTGCGCACCGGCCTCGCGCTCAAGGCGAAGATCAACAAACGCTCGACCTTCGACCGCAAGAATTACTTCTATCCCGACCTACCGCAGGGCTATCAGATCTCGCAGTACAAGAGCCCGATCGTCGGCGAGGGCGAGATCCAGGTCGATCTGACACCAGCCTATTCGATCAAGGTCGGCATCGAGCGCCTGCACCTGGAACAGGACGCCGGCAAGTCGCTTCACGACCAGTCGCCGACCATGAGCTTCGTCGATCTCAACCGCTCCGGCGTGGGGCTGATGGAGATCGTCTCTAAGCCCGACCTACGCTCGGCCGACGAGGCCAAGGCCTATGTCGGCAAGCTGCGTACGATCCTGCGCTACATCGGCTCCTGCGACGGCGACATGGAGAAGGGCAACCTGCGCGCGGACGTCAATGTCTCGGTCCGTCGCCCCGGCGAGTCGCTCGGCACGCGCTGCGAGATCAAGAACGTCAACTCGATCCGGTTTATCGGCCAGGCGATCGACACCGAGGCGCGGCGGCAGATCGAGATCATCGAGGACGGCGGAACGATCGACCAGGAGACGCGGCTGTTCGATCCGGCGCGCGGCGAGACGCGCTCGATGCGCTCCAAGGAGGAGGCGCACGACTATCGCTACTTCCCCGATCCGGACCTCCTGCCGCTCGAGATCGAGCGCGAATGGATCGACGCGCTCGCGGCCTATCTGCCGGAGCTGCCCGACGCCAAGAAGGCGCGCTTCATCGCGGACTACGGCCTTTCCGCCTACGACGCCTCGGTGATCGTCGCCGAACGCGAAACGGCGGATTTCTTCGAGAGCGCCGTCAACCACGGCGGGACGAAGCGCGACGCCAAGGCCGTCGCGAACTGGCTCATGGGCGATCTCTCGGCGCAGGCGAACGCTCAGGGCGTCGGCGTCGCAGACGCAGGTCTCAGCGCGGCGTCGCTCGCGACTCTCGTCGACCTCATCGGCGAGGGCGTGATCTCGGGCAAAATCGCCAAGGACCTTCTTGTCATCCTGCTTGGCGACGACCGCGGCGCCGATCCGCGCGCACTCGTCGAAGCGCGGGGCTTACGTCAGGTGACGGACACGGGAGCGATCGACGCCGCGGTCGACGCAGTCATCGCCGCCAATCCCGACAAGGCCGAGCAGGCCAAGGCGAAGCCCGGCATGCTCGGCTGGTTCGTCGGCCAGGTGATGAAGACGACTGGCGGCAAGGCCAATCCGCAGGCGGTCAGCGACGCGCTGAAACGAAAACTCGGACTCTGACGCCCGCGAATCGCGCGCAGCGATTCGCGGGATTCGGTTACGTCGCAACGTCTCTGCACAGAGCGACGCGCTCTTGCAGCAAGAAAAATGCGACAGCTGTGCCGAAGAAAAATTCGATTGACGCATGCGCGTCCGACACTTCGGCGCGCAAGCTCGCGAGATGCACCGCGCTTGCGTCCTGAATCGAAGCGTCGGACGCACGCGAGCGTGGCCGACGCGTGTCGCGAATTCCCGGAGAACGTTGAAAAACAAGGGCTGAACGGGCGTTTGCGATGACCTTCTCGCCTCGGCGGCGCGATGCGCGCCTGCATCGGCGGCATTGACGAAACGCTGCGTCGATCCTTCGCGCGCTTCGTAAAACAGGGGCGTCGCATCGCCGAGGTGGGCGCGATTATTCGATAGTGGCGTTGGGTCTCACGCCGGCGCGCTCTGCACGCGACTTGCGAAGACCCAAAACGAATGTACCTTCGTTCGCGTATCTGCAAAGCGCTTCAAAACGCTCGGAAACCAGGCGACTGAGAGGGACGCGACACATGGCGAAAGCAGCAACCAAGAAGCCGGCGAAGAAGACGGCAGCCAAGAAGAAACCCGCCAAGAAAGCCGCGGCGAAGAAGACGGCGCGCAAGGCCGTCGCCAAGAAGGCCGCACGCAAGGGCGCGGTGAAGAAATCCGCGGTCAAGAGGACGGCGGCCAAGAGGACCGCGGTCAAGAAGACCGCGACGAAAAAATCCGCGGCGAAAAAGACGGCCGGCAAGAAGACCGCCGCCAAGAAGGCCGTGGCCAAGCGCGCGCCGGTCAAGCGCAAAAAGGCGGAGCCCGCAGCGCCTCCAGCGCCGCCAGTCGACACGCCGACGAACGAATGAGCGCCGACGCGCCGCTCGATCCTTAGGCTTCAACAGGCCGCGTCTTTCCGGGACCCTGGGAGACGCGCCGTCGTCCGGCGGTTGAAGGCTTTCGGGTGCGGCCTGGTTTCTGGCTTCGGTCCTGTCTCGCGCCAATCGGCGAGAGCAAGGCGGGGGTTGTTGGGCCGCTCTTGCCCGCTCTCCGGATCGGGCGCAGGGTTCGCGGAAGAGCGAGGCTTGCGTCGCGTTCTGGAGATGCGCCCGCGGCGGCGCTTCGCTCAAGCAAGCGATCCGCGCATGACCGAGACCCAGGAACCGATCGATCTTTATTACTGGCCGACTCCGAACGGATGGAAGATCTCCATCATGCTCGAAGAGTGCGGTCTGTCGTTCACGCTGCGCGCCGTCGACATCGGCGCGGGCGAACAGTTCAAACCCGAGTTCCTCGCCATCTCGCCCAACAATCGCATGCTCGCGATCGTCGATCCGCACGGACCGGACGGCAAGCCGGTCTCGGTGTTCGAGTCGGGCGCAATCCTGCAGTATCTCTCGAACAAGACAGGGCGCTTCGGCGGGGGGACCCCGCGCGAGCGAATCGCTGTCAGCGAGTGGTTGTTCTGGCAGATGGGCGGTCTCGGCCCGATGTGCGGTCAGGCCAATCACTTCCGCATCTACGCCGCCGAGAAGATCCCCTATGCGATCGACCGCTACACCGACGAGGTCAATCGCCTGTCCGGCGTGATGAACACTCGGCTCGCCGATCACGACTATCTCGCCGGCTCCTACTCGATTGCCGACATGGCCTCAGTCGGCTGGGCGAAAGGCTGGAAGCGCTATGGGCAGGACCTCGCCGACTTTCCGCATCTCAAGCGCTAGCTCGACTCCGTGCTGACCCGGCCCGCCGAGCAGCGCGGAATCGCGCTTTACCTCCCCGATCGCAAGACGCACGACCTTGCGACCGAAGAGGCGGCGCGCAAGATCCTGTTCGGCCAGAGAGCGCGGTGACGATTTTTCCCGACGCGCTTGCAATGGAAGAACGCGTCGGGCATATGTTCGGGCCTCAAGGAGATGTGGCCGAGAGGCTGAAGGCGGCGGTTTGCTAAACCGTTATAGGGTTGTAAAGCCCTATCGAGGGTTCGAATCCCTCCGTCTCCGCCATGACCAGTGGGGAAACGTCTGAAATTACGGACTTATTTAGCCGACAGGGGAAGTACGGCCCCCATTTTCGGCCCCAGGTCGTGGCCCCGTTTTCGTGAAGTCTTCGCCCTGGTCCGTACCGCGGTTGTGGCGGTGTGGGGCCGGGCTACGAACGGGGTTCCCTCGTTGACTTAAGCCCATCCGCACCTATTCGGAGAGTTCCTCAACTCGGCAATTGATCGGCTCATCGAAGGGGTCGATCTCATGCTGCCTCACAAGCTGCATGATTTTGCTGCGAGCGTCCGCGGCGCCGTCAATATGGAGGATGTCCCGCGCGAGCTCTTGTCCATCTCGCTCAATGATCACGGCAAAGAGCTTTCTCGAGCTTGTCGTCATTGAAGCCTCCTGTGTTGTCTTGCCTGGAAACAACCAAGTCCAAGCGGCGAAAGCAGCGCGCGGATCGCGCGAGCACGATCCTCGATGAGCGAGTCAGTCGCGGCTGGCGGTTAGTTAACCCGCCACCTCTCCTTGTGCGCTGCAACATAGACTTTCCCGTGGCGCGGGCGCTGGCGCCGGCCCTTTGCCGGGCGCTGTGGCGAAACGGCAACAATCGCCTTTTGGATCCGCTTCGTGCGCGGCTCTCGAACGCTGCGGTGCGTGCGGGATATTCGGGGTCGCGAGAATCACACCGATAAATACTGCCCATAGCACCGAGCCAACTGCCCAGAGCTAAAACAGACCCTTTGTCCAGTTCATGAGGGCCGGCCCGCCACCGTCCCCAAACAGCCGGGAGCGCAAAGGCAACGGTGTTTAAGCGGGCGTCAACTCAGTCAGGACCAAGCAATCGGCCGCTCGTTGGCGATCAGCGCCGCCCGCTAGATCTGCGGGAGCGCCTCCCACCCAACGGCGGGCCGCCCTCGCGGTCTGAGAACGCGTAGCGCGCCCTGTATCGCGCTATAGCAATGCGCCAACGTCTCGGCATTGGCTTTCCCGAGCGGGGTGAGATCGCCATTCATCAGCGCGGCGATCAATTCGGCCCCGTTACCGTCGCTTGAGTGCGCCACGACGGTGTCATCGTCGGCCATAATAACCCAGTCCCCGCTCTCGACCCGCCGGGTCGAGAATCGCGAATCGCGCAGCATTAATTTGTCCCCGCTTCCCCGTGGACAGCGACAACCCGGCTGAAATGGATTGCCGCCTTCTAGTCAAATCGTTACCAAGAGTTAATGTGAACGAACAATCACAACTTTAGTCTAGAGTTGACCATTCTATTTTAGTTATATCCTCGTTCTGTTCGCGCTCAGACGTTGCTGTGCCCGACGTCCGACGCCAACACCCTGACTCTTGCCGACCCTCCGACCTCGCCTCAGCGCTCGCCTTCGCGCTGCGGTCCCAGGGGTGGAATCGGGTCCACAACGCCGACGAGATCATGGCCGAGGTCGTCGCCAAGCGGTTCGTCGAGCATCTGGAGCGAGCGGGATTCGTCGTCATGAAGCGTCCGCCGGAGATCGGCGTCGCAGCGCTGAGGCGCTGGGGCGGCGGGTCACAGGTCGCCGGCGCTCAGCAGGGTCAGCATGTTGGCGGCCGCGCTCCGCGCGGCGGCGACGATATCGTCGCTGGAGGGATTGCGAAGCCCAAGCACGGCTTCGTCCAACGGCCGAGACTTGAGCAGGCCGGCGAACGTCTGGGCCGCGGCGCCTTTGTCACGGACGGTCCAACCTTCGCGACCGGCCCAGCGATCGAGATAGCCGGCGAAGGTCCTGTCGCGCCCGCCGGCGGTCACCTCGAGGTAGCGCCGACCGAGTTCCGGGAACCTGTACGAATCGCGGACCGCGACCCGCCGGAGCGCCAGTTGCTCCGGAGACAGGATGTGGCGGAGATAGTCCTCCCCCGCCAGCGGCAACGCCTCGACCGGAGGCGCCGCGTACCATGAAGGCGTCGGCCGATCAGGGTCGTCGACCCCGCACGCGGCCTGCATCACGGCGCTGAACAGATCAGATCGTCCTTGTTGTCGAAGTGGCGGTACAGGAACAACATGCAGCTCGAACGGCTGGGCGACGGTCTCGATCCGGACTGGCGTTGAGCGGCGAGGCCGCGGCGGCCGCTTTCGCGGCGCTCGAGGGAGCGAACACGGCGGCGCTTCACTGCCTTCCAAATCCGAAGCGGCCGCGCGCTCGGAAAAGCCGATTCGGCTCAAAATCGTCTCGCTCTCGGGTCCGCCGCCGCCGATCCGAATTCCCTGCTAGCAGGGAATTTTCTTGCGCCGCGGTCGTCGCTCCGTTCCAGAAAGACTCGCAATGTCATGGCGTTGTTGGCTTTACAACCTGCCGCTTGCAGGCCGGATCGGGCGCGGAACAGGGAATTTCTGACGACCAGAACAGGTCGTTATCAGGCGCTTTCGGAGCGGAACAGGGAAATAACAGGTGGGCAAAAATGGGGCGCGGCGCCGGGCGCGGCCGGGTTGCAAGGCGCGGCCAGGATTCCCTTCCCCAGCCGGCGAGGGTTGCGCTCGTGAGAGTCCGACGAGAGTGCGCCGCGCCGCTCATGCAAAGAGCATCTTGCTCTCGTGCATCGATACCTTGAAGCTTCACGCTGGCGGCCCTGACCCCTCGCGTCCGAAACGTTGGAACTCAATCGGCAGGATATGATTCGAATTTTGGAAGCGCTTCACTCGGGCCGCCCGGACCGCGCAACCGAGACGCGAGCGGAATTCCCAGAATTCCCATGACACTTACTTCAGAATTCCCATGACACTTACTTCAATCCCCGTTTCCGACGGTCCGCCATTCCGGGCCCGCGGTTTGCAGCAGCCGACATGCTTTTTCTCGTTCCCGGCGTCCTCTGTTTCGATCCGGTCGCCCGGTCGGATTCCTACCGCCTCACGGCGTTCATTAGCGCGGCCCGATGGGAGCGGGCGCGCTCGCGGGGCTGCCGCATGATCCCGCCATGGCGGGGGCCCTCGTTCTGCGTCTCCTCGCAATCGCCTACGCCTGGACCATGCCGAAATTCGTCTCCGCGCAGGACCTGCACTGAGCGGGCGCGTCCACGAACGAAGCGAAAGGTTCGCCGTCACAGCCCCAGTTCGGTCAGGCCGGGATGGTCGTCGGGGCGGCGGCCAGTGGGCCAGCGGAACAGGCGCTCGGATTCGGCGATGCGCACGTCGTTGATGCTGGCGTGGCGCTCGGCCATGTAACCCTCGGCGTCAAACAGCCAATTCTCGTTGCCGTGGCTCCGCCACCACTGCCCGCTCGGGTCGTGCGATTCGTAGACGAAGCGTACCGCGATGCGGTTGTCGGTGAACGCCCACAGCTCCTTGATCAGCCGATAGTCGATCTCCTTCGCCCATTTGCGCGTCAAGAACGCCTCGATCGCCTCGTGGCCGGAAAAGAACTCGTCGCGGTTCCGCCAGCGACTGTCTGCGGTGTATGCGGCGGGCACGCGCGCCGGATCGCGCGTGTTCCACGCATCCTCGGCCGCGCGCACTTTCCGGATCGCGGCTTCTCGGGTGAAGGGAGGAACGGGGGGGCGGGACATGAGGAGGCTCCTTCGTGGCTGGGCGAAGGCTGGTCTCCGTCCCAGGCCATCCGCCATCTTAACCGTTCTCGCCGCGTCAAGCGACGCCAGCGGAGGCCGTGACGTGATGCGAGATTTCTGTTAGATTTCGCCTCTCGGCGACAAATGATTCCGTAAGTCTGGATTCTGTGCTATGACTATCTCATCGGAAAATTGGGGATTTATATACTTGGCTCCCTTACCTCGCGGCGATATCGGGGGCCGTCCAGATTCGCGCGATCGACCTGTTTGCATTTAGGATCGCCTCGCTGGAGGGAACCTAAATGTCGGACGAACTCGCTGCCGAAACGCCTGACGCAGCCATTCGGGCCTACCTCTTTGCAATTGGGTTCACCCTTGTTCTTGTGGGGGGTGATATGATGGCAGAGAAAGTTGATCCGAGATTCTATACTGGTCTAGCACTCGTAATAATTGCGTTGCCAGTTCATTTGTCGTGGGTATTTTGGAAGAAGCTGAAGCCTCTCCTCAGTACATATGTACTCGTCCAAGCCGGACTTATTGCGGGCAGCTTGCGTTGGTGGCTAGGTATTCTCTTACTTCTATTGGCAGCCGCAATATTATCACCTTATGTCGAACAACAGCGCTGGCCATTTGCGTCTCAATTGGCCTCTCTGCGCGGTCCTACAGTTAATGAGATTGCTGAGGCGGTTGTCTCGAAACTGCCGAAGTCGGTTTCTGCCGATGAAATCGCAGTGGCGGTTTCTCAAAAGCTACTTCCCAATGTTACTTCATCATCTGAAGAGATAGATAAAGTAACAAATCATCTTCGAGAGCAGGTCGCGCAGAAAAATTCTGAGTTACAGTCTATTTCTCAGCAATTGGCGTCGGCGACACAGCAGATTGATGCTATGTCGAAGCAAAATTCTGATCTGGCTAAGCAGCTACAACGAATGCAGAACCCTGATAGGCTGGGATTCGCTGACCAGCCGTTTCTAACGCGGAAGCTTACGCACAACGAGGCAGAAAATCTAATTGGATTGATAGACGACCTTTCTGAAATCTTTCACGAAGAGGAGTCTACACAAAACTTAGTGCCAGGGGATGGGAGGATGGCTCCGCCGCCTACATTGGAGCGTGCCTATCCGGTTAAGACCCACACCCACTATATTTAGGGTGTTGCCACTCACCCGAGAAAAGCACGGCAATAGGCCGGAGCAGTGGCGTCGCCCTCGTTTCTGAGGAGGGAGCGGAAGGCGTTCAACGCGTAGAACTGCCTATTGAAGCGGAACGTGAACTCGTTGAGGTAGGCTTGCAAGTGCTTGGCGCTGACACCGTGATGGATGCCGTTGAGCCAGGTCCGGAGAGGACGACGCCCCCGGAATCTGGATGTAGTGGGTGTGGGCGCTAACCGGATAGGCACGCATTGGAGCAGCGTATACAGCTAGCTTCACAAGGAAAAGAGAAACTGTCTTTAATAAATTAAAAATTAAGTAGCAAAATTAGTCAATCACGCCTATATGCCACAGAACTTGCTAGAGTATTGACGTCACCTCCGCAAGGCTACCCAGACCCTAATTTTATGCCTCTGAATCAAGCTATACAGGCGCTTGATGGGTACTTGCAAGCGGTCAATGGATTGCTTCAACGGCCCCAACGCCCAGATGCAGAGTTCGTCAGCCTAAGTTTGCAGGGACCGCAAACTAGTCTCGCAAAATCAGTGGATAGAGCAGTGCAGTGGGCTAGCACGATTGAAAGTGATAGATTGCCGCGTCTTAGGAAAGAAGCGGAACCTTATTTAACTATGGGATCTAAGTGATAGCGAATGATCTTTCGCAATCTTTGATGCCCGCTTTTTGCGCTTCTTCGCTGGATTCGATTTTGGTTTCGGCTTATAGCCTAAGACGACATCCGCGATTGCGTCGAGCGCCTTTGGCACGTTCTCTGGAGGCTTCGTCACTGAATGAGCGCCTTGTATGTAAGCCGCTTTCCGGCCGTCGCTTCAACGAAGCTATCGAGCCGCGTCAAGGTATGGTTCTTAACGTTTCCTTCGTTCAGCCGAAAGGCAAATTCGTCAACATATCGTTCCAGATGCTTCGGGCTGACGTGGTGATAGACGCCGACCAGACCGCGCTTGAGAACCGCAAACACGCTTTCAATCCCGTTCGTCGTAACGTCTCCGCGAGCATACTCGCCAGCGCTATGGTTGACGGTTTCATGCGTAAGGCCGGGAATGTTGTCGTAAACTGGCGACTCGTCGGTATGGATCGCGGACCCTGCCTTGACATTCGCCACGACCGCCGGCCGCACGGTGAAGGCGTCTACCTCGTCAACAACGCCCGCAATTACTCTGCCGCCACGTTCACGCATGCCGAGAACGGCGGTTTTGCCGACAGGGCCACGGCCAGCCTTGAGCTTCTTGTACTCGTGCTTGTTCCCCTCTTTGCCGCCGACGTAGGTCTCATCGATCTCGACGATGCCTTGCAATTTTTCGAGCTTCGATCCGCACGCTTCGCGCAGCCGGTGAAGAACGAACCAAGCCGACTTTTGTGTGATCCCAATTTCCTTAGCGAGTTGCATGGACGAAATGCCCTTGCGCGCCGTGACAAGCAGATACATCGCGTAAATCCACTTGTGCAGCGGAATATGCGAGCGCTCAAAAATCGTTCCCGTGCGGACGGTGAAGTCCTCCTTGCACTGGTTGCAGCGATAG
The DNA here is from genome assembly GCA_963822215.1 of uncultured Alphaproteobacteria bacterium. Classification (GTDB taxonomy): domain Bacteria; phylum Pseudomonadota; class Alphaproteobacteria; order Rhizobiales; family Beijerinckiaceae; genus Roseiarcus. The sequence goes on along the minus strand of CAWGGX010000007.1, from coordinate 742,613 downwards.
AACCCTTCTTTGCGGGCCGTGATCCGATCGCCAAGCCCACAGACCGGACAACGGGGGCCGTTCGGCCAAAGACGCCCTTCAAGATAGGCCCGGGCCGTCTCTTGGTCTGGGAACATCTCGAAAAGCTGGTAGGCCGAAATCGTGCTTTTTGACATCGCGCAACCCCTTGGGTACGCTCGCAATATGCCATAAAATTCAAAAGGGAGTCAAGTATATAAATCCCGAAAATTGCCCCGCGCGGGGCCGGCGAGCGAGGACGGTATGGACGAGGAGAGGCGGGTGAGGCGGACCACGCCATTCAGCGGGCGTCAGGCGAACGGCGCGCGTTGTCGGGGGCGGTCGATAGCCCGTCGCGTGACGGACCGCGCTGGCCGGGTCATCGACCCGGCCGGCACGGCGCGTCCCGATCTGCGGCTCGGAAGTTTTTTTCGGTAACTGCTATGAAAATGATCCCGCAGGGATCATTTTCATCCATAATGGCGCGCCACAGGCGCTGGTTGGCTCCCAAGCACCCCCCTCGTCCTGAGGAGCGGCGCCGCAGGCGGCGCGTCTCGAAGGACGCTCCAGAGCGCACGAAGGTTGCCGTCCGCTGGATCATCCTTCGAGACGCCGCGTTTCACGCGGCTCCTCAGGATGAGGGCGTCGTGTTGCAACGCCCAACGCCGCCCACCTTGGGAGTTCCTTTTTTCGCTTCATTCGCTCGTAAGCCCTTGATAAGTCGAGATCCGCGGGAATTTTTGGAAGCCCGCGCGGAAGGAAATTGAAGCTTTTGGAAGCTGTTTGAAAGAATGTGAAGGCGATCGCGGGGAGTTGGCCCGAACCGGAAGTTCACGCTGCGAAGTTCGCGCCCCTGCTCCGCGGAGGGCGTCGGGGACCTCAAACTGTGGGTGGTCAGAACCAGATCGTCGTGCGCGGCAATCATGTTTCTTCATGAGAGATCGGCGGCTTTGCCACCGAAAAGGCCGTGCGATTCCAGAGCGCGAAGTGGAGTTGATCGCCGGCAAGTAACAACCGGCATCGTGTGAAATATTAGACAGAATATATCGCTATTTTCTTGCTCGCCCGTCCTTTCCTGTCCTAACCATAGTGCACTCTGGGGAGGAAGCGAGGTGAGGAGTGCCAATTCCTCATGATCCGTGGCTCGTCGCGCTTTCGGTCGCGATCGCGGTTCAGGGCAGTTTTGTCGGTCTTTCCCTTGCCGCCGAACTCGACGGCGCAACCGGGTTGCGACGCCGCCTCCTCCTTGCCGGATCGGCGCTGACGTTGGCGACAGGTATTTGGTCGATGCATTTCGTCGGCCTGCTCGCCGCCAGCTTTCCGAGCGCCATCGACTATCTCGTCCTGCCCACGCTGGCGTCGTTCCTGATCTGCGTGATCGTGGTCGGGCTCGGCGTCTATGCGGCCCACGCGCCGCAGCGGCCGAACCTGCGCATTGGCCTCGGGGCGGTCGCCATGGGCCTTGGCATCTCGACCATGCACTACGTCGGCATGCGCGCGGTGCACCTGGCCGGGCCGACCTATCAGGAGGCGCCGTTCGTCGTCGCCTCGGTCCTCGTGTCGATCGCGGCGAGCGCCTTTGCCCTGATGGCGCTCGGCAGCCGGCCGAACCGCCTGCGTCTTTTCCTGGGCGCGGTCGGGCTGGGGCTGGCGATCTCCGGCATGCACTATACCGCCATGGCCGGCATGCGCCTCGATCCGTTGTGCTTCAACGTCAGCCGCTTCGTCGAGGCCGACCCGGCGCTTTCCCGCAATGCGCTCGCGCTGCTTGCGACGGTGATCGCCTTCGGCGTCTCCGCCGCCTTCCTGTTGTCGCTGGTGCCCGACGCCCAGACGTCGGCCCCGCGGTTCGCGGTGAGTCCGGAGGCCCTGGCGCCGGCCTTGGGATCCGCGATGCCGATTTCCGCCGCCGACGTCGCCACCGCCGCGCCGCAGGAGCCTGCGCGGCCGATGTCCGTGCCGCTGGAGGCGCTCAAGAGTGTCAGGGTCGAAAAGGACGGACGGGCGCGCGCCATTCCGGTCGGGGACATCTACGCCGTTCGCGCCAATGCGCATTACACGTTCGTTCACGACGGGACCCAGGAATATTTCTGCAGTCAGTCGATCAGCATGCTCGAGGCTGGGCTCGACCCGAGCCAGTTCGCTCGCGTGCATCGTAGCTACATCATCCAGCTTGCCCGTGTGTCGCGCCTGAAACGAACCGGCGAAGCCGCCGTCGTCGAGCTCGGCGATCCTGTGCGGTGCAGCATCCCCATCGCCCGCGGCCAGATCCGCGAGGTGAAAGCGCGGATCGAGGCGCTCACCGCGCTTCGAGACCCGGCGCCTCGTGCGACGGGTCAAAATAGCTGACGCATTTCGTGCGAGAATCCGCTCGGTCGTGCGCATAGATCGGCCGGCGGTTCAGCGGCGATTGATTGTGCGGCGCAAAGCCCGGCCTCCTTGAGTTGCGGTTGGATCGGTCGAATCCGGACTCCGCCCGCTCGGGAGGCGCGCTTGATCCCTGGATCGTTCGAATATCACCGCCCGTCCAGCCTCGGGGAAGCCGTCGCCTTGCTCGGCCGTCTCGATGACGCTCGCGTGCTGGCGGGCGGGCACAGCCTCATTCCCATGATGAAACTGCGGCTCGCCCAGCCAAACCATCTGATCGACCTCGGCGGCGTCACGGAGCTCAAGGGCGTGCGGGCGGACGGGGCCGAGATCGCGATCGGCGCCATGACGACCCAGCACGAAGTGATCGCGAGCGACACGCTAACCGAACGGGTCCCGATCCTTCGGGAGGCTGCCCGGCAGATCGCCGACCCACAGGTGCGCTACTTGGGCACCATCGGCGGCAACGCCGCCAACGGCGACCCCGGCAACGACATGCCGGCGCTCATGATGGCGCTGGGCGCAACCTACGTCCTCAGAGGGCCGGCGGGCGAGCGCCAAGTCGCGGCGCGCGACTTCTACCTGGGAATTTACGAGACCGCGCTTCAGTCCGACGAGATCCTTGCCGCGATCCGCATTCCCGCGCCGCCAAAGCCGCACGGCTGGGCTTACGAGAAGCTGAAGCGGAAAGTCGGCGATTACGCCACCGCCGCGGCGGCGGTCGTGATGACGGTCTTGGGCGGCCGCGTCGCGACCTGCGCGATTGCGCTCACCAATGTCGCCGACCGGCCGATGTTCGCCGCGGACGCGTCGCAGGCGGTGATCGGAACGGCGCTCGGCAGCCAAGGCCTCAGGCAGGCTGCAGACGCCGTCGAGGCGATCGCCGCTCCGGCCGAGGACGGCCGCGGCTCGGCGGAATACCGGACCAAAATGGCCGGAGTCACGACGCGCCGGGCGCTCGAGCGCGCCTTCGCTCGCGCAACATCCTGAAACGAGACGGACATGGCCGAGGTCGAAATTCCCAAAATCAAGGTCGCCAAGGTCAACGTGGCGATGACCGTCAACAGCCGGGCGGTCTCGGCGGAGGTCGAACCGCGCACGCTGCTGATCCACTATCTGCGCGAGCATCTGAACCTGACCGGCTCGCACATCGGCTGCGACACCTCGCATTGCGGCGCCTGCACGGTCGACGTCGACGGCAGGTCGGTCAAGTCCTGCACGATGTTCGCCATCCAGGCTGAGGGCGCGACGGTCGTCACTATCGAAGGCATGGCCGCCGCGGACGGAACTCTGCATGCGCTCCAGGAAGGCTTCCGCGAGATGCACGGGCTCCAGTGCGGCTATTGCACGCCCGGCATGATCATGCGCGCCTATAGGCTCCTGCAGGAAAGTGCGAACCCGAGCGAGGCCGAGATCCGGATGGGCATATCCGGGAACCTCTGCCGCTGCACCGGCTATCAGAACATCGTCAGGGCGATCCAATACGCCGCCGCAAAGCTTAGCGGTCTGGAATTCAGGGAAGCCGCCGAATGAACGCTCCGACCGTCCCCTCCTCACTCGAACGCGCCGAAGGTCTCCAGGGCCTTGGGTGCAAGCGCAAGCGCGTCGAAGACGTGCGCTTCATCCAGGGCAAGGGCAATTACGTCGACGACATCAAACTGCCCGGCATGCTGCATGGCGACTTCCACCGCTCGAGCCACGCCCATGCCCGCATCCTCAAGATCGATACGTCGAAGGCCAAGGCGCTGCCCGGCGTCGTTGCGGTGCTGACCGCGGAGGACCTCAAGCCCGTCAAGCTGGCCTGGATGCCGACGCTGGCCGGCGACGTGCAGATGGTGCTCGCCGACGGCAAGGTCCTGTTCCAGAACCAGGAGATCGCCTTCGTCGTCGCGACCGACCGCTACGTCGCGGCGGACGCCGCCGACTTGATCGAGGTCGAGTACGAGCCATTGCCGGCGCTCGTCGATCCGTTCCAGGCGATGGCGCCGGACGCTCCTGTCCTGCGCGAGGACATCAAGGACAAAACCGAGGGGGCGCACGGGCCCCGCAAGCATCCCAACCACATCTTCACCTGGGCGGTCGGCGACCGCGAGCTGACCGACGCGGCTTTCGCCAAGGCGGATGTGGCGACCAAGGACCTGCTGAGCTACCAGCGCGTCCACCCCTGCCCGCTGGAAACCTGCCAGACGGTCTGCAGTTTCAACAAGATCACCGGGGATCTGACGATTTACGGCACGTTCCAGGCGCCGCACGTCATCCGCACCGTCGTCGCGCTGATCGCCAGCTTGCCGGAGCAGAAGATCCACGTGATCTCGCCCGATATCGGCGGCGGCTTCGGCAACAAGGTCGGCGCCTACCCGGGATACATCTGCGCCGCGGTCGCCTCGATCGTGACCGGCCTGCCGGTCAAATGGGTCGAGGACCGGATCGAGAACCTGTCGACCACATCGTTCGCCCGCGACTACCACATGACGACCGAGATCGCCGCGACCCGCGACGGCCGCGTCACGGCTCTTCGCGTCCACATTCTCGCCGACCACGGCGCGTTCGACGCCTGCGCCGATCCGTCGAAGTGGCCCGCGGGCTTTTCGAATATCGTCACCGGCTCTTACGATTTCCCGGTCGCGCATCTCGAAGTCGACGGGGTCTACACCAACAAGGCGCCGGGAGGGGTCGCCTACCGTTGCTCGTTCCGGGTGACCGAGGCCGCCTATGCGATCGAGCGCGCGATGGACATCATGGCGCGGAAACTGGGGCTCGATCCGGTCGACTTCCGAATCAAGAATTTCATCAAGCGCGAGCAGTTCCCCTATCAATCCGCCTTGGGGTGGGAATACGATTCGGGCGACTATCACACGGCGATGCAGAAGGCGCTCGAGGCGACCGAATATCGCAAGCTGCGCGAGGAGCAGAAGGCGCGCCAGGAGGCGTTCAGGCGCGGCGAGACCCGCGAACTCATGGGGATCGGCGTCTCGTTCTTCACTGAGATCGTCGGCGCCGGCCCCTCGAAGAACTGCGACATTCTCGGGATCGCGATGTTCGATTCCTGCGAGATCCGCGTCCATCCGACCGGCCGCGCCATCGCGCGGATGGGCACCAAGAGCCAGGGCCAAGGCCACGAGACGACTTGGGCGCAGATCATCGCGACCGAGATCGGCATCCCGTCCGACAGCATCGCAGTCGAGGAGGGCAATACCGACACCGCTCCCTACGGCCTCGGCACCTACGGCTCGCGCTCGACGCCGGTGGCCGGCGCGGCGATCGCCATGGCGGCGCGCAAGATCAAGGCCAAGGCGCAGATGATCGCGGCCTACATGCTGGAAGTGCACGAGGACGACCTCGAATGGGACGTCGATCGGTTCCGGGTGAAGGGCAATCCGGAGGCTTTCAAGACGATGAGCCAGCTCGCCTGGGCGGCCTACAACAAGGTCCCGCCCGGGATGGAGCCGGGGCTCGAGGCGGTCAGTTACTACGATCCGCCGAACATGACCTATCCGTTCGGCGCTTACGTCTGCGTGATGGACATCGACGTCGACACCGGCGCCCACAAGGTGCGGCGCTTCTATGCGCTCGACGATTGCGGAACCCGTATCAACCCGATGATCATCGAGGGCCAGGTGCACGGCGGCTGCACCGAGGGCTACGCGATCGCTATGGGTCAGGAGATCGCCTACGACGAGTATGGCAACGTCAAGGGCGCCTCGCTGATGGACTTCTTCCTGCCGACCGCCGTCGAGACGCCGCACTGGGAGACGGACTATACGGTTACGCCCTCGCCGCATCACCCGATCGGCGCCAAAGGCGTCGGCGAGAGCCCGAACGTCGGCTCGGTGCCCTGTTTCGCCAACGCGGTGAACGACGCCTTCAAGTTCCTCGGCTCGACCCATATTCCGATGCCGCACGACGCCTATCGAACCTGGCTCGCGGCGGAGAAGCTGGGGTTGCACGAATGAGGGCGTCCCCTCATCCGGCGCTTCGCGCCCCCTTCCCCCCGAGGGGGAAGGGGACGCCCCTCTCCCTCGGGGAGAGGGTGGCGGCCCGTAGGGCGTCCGTCAGGACGCCCGTCTTTCGACGGGCTATGGGCCGCCGGGTGAGGGAGAGCAAGCGCAAGCCTATGTCGAGCGCGCCGACTACCCGATGCCCCTAGCCTCCATCCCGCGCGAAACCATCGCCGCACGCCTCGCCGAAGTCGGCTACGTCGCCGACCGCGACCTCGCGACCGCACTGTGGATGATGGACTTTCTCAAGCGTCCGCTGCTGATCGAAGGCGAGGCCGGCGTCGGCAAGACCGAGGTCGCCAAGGCGCTGGCGCTTGTGCACGGCGCCGAGCTCATCCGCATGCAGTGCTACGAGGGGCTCGACGCGAGTTCGGCTCTCTATGAATGGAACTATCAGCGCCAGATCATCGCCATCAAGGCGCGCGAGGGCTCGGGCGAGAGCCCTGAGGCGATCGAGGCGCGGATTTTCTCCGAGGCCTATCTGCTGGAGCGACCCCTGTTGGCGGCGATCCGGCGCGAGTCCTCGCCGGTTCTGCTGATCGACGAAGTCGACCGCGCCGACGAGGAGTTCGAGGCCTTTCTCCTCGAACTGCTGTCCGACTTCCAGATCACCATTCCCGAATACGGGACTGTCAAGGCGGTTTCGATCCCGCGAGTCGTGCTGACCTCGAACGGCACGCGGGAACTCAGTGACGCGCTACGCCGCCGTTGCCTCTATCACTATCTCGACTTTCCCGACGTCGACCGGGAAGCGGCGATCCTGCGCGCCCGCCAGCCGGGAATCGACGCCGCTTTCGCGCTGCAGGTCGCCCGCATGGTCGCGGCCTTGCGCAAGGAGGAACTGCGCAAGACGCCTGGCGTCGCCGAGACGCTCGACTGGGCGGCGACGCTGGCCGGGCTCGGCGTCCACGACCTTTCCGCCGAGCCCGAAATCGTCCATGCGACGCTCGTCGCCATGCTCAAGACACACGAAGATCGCGCGCGCGTGACGCCGGAAGTGACGGCCCGCCTTGCCGGGAGGGCGGCGTGAGCACCGGCCCGAAACCGGAAACCACGCTCGGCTTCGGCATGCGCCGCCGGGTGGCGGGCTTCGTCCACAAGCTGCGCGAGGCCGGCTTCGCGGTCGGCCGCGCCGAGACCGGCGATGCGGGGCGGCTGATCGCGAGCCCGCTGGCCGATCGTCCGGAGCGTCTACGCGGCGCGCTGAAGGCGCTGTTCGCCTCCGATCGTCACGAATTTCAACGCTTCGACGACCTGTTCGACGCCTTCTGGCGCGGTCGGGGCGTTAAGCGCGCGGTGCGGGCCGAGACGAGCGGCGCTCGGGCCGGCCGCTCGCCTCGCCTTGGCGCGGCGTCGGGCGGCGGCGCGGAGCCTTTCGGCGAGATCGCCTCGGCGGACACGCCGGAGGGGCTTGCCGCCGAAGGGCGCGGGCGCGAGCGTGGGGCCTCGGCGCACGAGGCGCTGTCGAACAAGGACTTCGCTCGCCTAACGGGCGAGGCCGAGCGCGCCGAAGTCCTCGCGCTCGCCGAACGTCTTGCGCGCGCCATGCGCACGCGGCTTTCGCGTCGGGACCGCGCGCGCCGCCGAGGCGCTCGCCTTGATCTGCGCGCCATCGCGCGCCGCTCGGTCGCGCGCGGCGGCGAGCCGATCGACCTCAAGTTCCGCCGCCGCAAGCCGAGGCCGTTGCGCCTCGTCGCGCTGCTCGACGCCTCCGGTTCGATGGAGCTCTATCTCTCGGTCTTCACCCGCTTCCTCCATGCGGTTGCGCAGACCTTCCGCGAGTCCGAGGCCTTTCTCTTCCACACGCGGCTTGCGCATATCTCCTCGGCGCTGAGCGAGCGCCATCCGCAGCGCGCGCTCGACCGGCTGTCGCTGATGGCGCCGGGGGTCGGCGGCGGCACCCGGATCGGCGACTGCCTGGCCGAGTTCAATCGCGCCCACGCCAAGCGCGCGATCCATTCGCGCACGTGCGTAATGATCTTTTCCGACGGCTACGACACGGGCGCGCCGGAACGGCTCGCGGCCGAGATGCGCGCGCTTCGCCGCCGCTGCCGGCGAATCGTCTGGCTCAATCCGTTGACCGGGCGCGAGGGCTTCGCCCCGGTCGCGCGCGGCATGCAGGCCGCGCTGCCCTTCGTCGATCTGTTCGCTCCGGCGCACGATCTCGCCAGTCTGGCCCGGCTCGAAACCTATCTCGCGAGGCTCTGATGGGCGTTCTCGAACGCGCCGCCGCGCATGAAGCCAAAGGCGAAGCCTTCGCCATGGCGACTGTCGTTCGGACCCTGTCGATCACCGCCGCCAAGGCCGGGGCCAAGGCGCTGATTACGCCGAACGGCGCGATTGAGGAGGGCTGGATCGGCGGCGGCTGCACCAAGGCCGCGGTGGTGAAGGCGGCGCGGCAGTGCCTGATCGACGGCCGATCGCGGCTGGTCTCGATCGCGCCGCAGGACGGGCTCGACGCGCTCGGCGTCGCGCCGGGTGAGGACAAGGACGGCGTCCTGTTCGCCAAGAACGCCTGCCCGAGCCAGGGCACGATGGACATTTTCGTCGAGCCGGTGCTGCCGAAGCCGAGGCTTCTGATCCTCGGCGCCTCGCCCGTCGGGGTCGCTCTGGCCGCGATCGCCCCGGCTTTCGGCTATTCCGTGACGGTCGCGGCTCCGACCGGCGATCTCGACCGGTTCCCGCAGGGCCCGCAGCGAATCGAAGGGCTTGCGCCGCCCCCATCTACGGGGACCGAGGCTTTCGTCGTCGTCTCGACTCAAGGAGCGGGGGACCGCGCCGCGCTCAAGGCCGCGGCCGCCATGCCGGCACGTTACCGCGCCTTCGTCGGCTCGCGGCGCAAGGCGGAAACGCTGAGGCGCGATCTCGCCGCCGAGGGCGTTGCGGCCGAAGCGCTCGCAGACGTCAAGGCGCCGGCCGGCCTCGACATCGCCGCCGTCACCTCGGAAGAGATCGCGCTCTCTATCCTCGCCGAAATGACCGCCGTCCGCCGCCGCCCGGAAAGGCCGGGCGCCGGGGCCGAAAACTCGTCAGGAGTCACGCCATGACCGCCTTCGCGCTTGCCGCCCCGTCGCCTCGGCCTCACGTCGCCGCCTCGAGCCTCGCGGTCTGGACCGCCCTCGCGCTGGCCTTCGCCGCGCTCCTCGTGCCGGACTGCTGCCTGAACGGCCATCATGCCGCCGGATTCGGCATGGAGCTGTTCGGACCGATCCGTCACGCCGCCCGCTGACCTGAAGGGATCGCTCCGATGCGCATGGACGAGACGCAACGCGTGCCCGCGCCACAGGCGAAAGTCTGGGCGGCGCTGAACGATCCGCAGATCCTCAAACAATGCATTCCGGGCTGCGAGAGCCTCGAGATGTCTTCGCCGACCGACATGGTCGCCGCGGTCGTGGTCAAGGTCGGGCCAGTCAAGGCGCAGTTTTCCGGCAAGGTGACCCTGTCGGACCTCGATCCGCCGAACGGCTACCGCATCTCCGGCGAAGGCTCGGGCGGCCCCGCTGGATTTGCCAAGGGCGGGGCCACGGTCGCGCTTTCGCCTGACGGGCCGGACGCGACGCTGCTGCACTATGTCGTCGACGCGCAGATCGGCGGCAAGCTCGCGCAGCTCGGCGGGCGCTTGATCGACGCGACCGCCAAGAAGCTCGCGGGCGAGTTCTTCCAAGCCTTTGCCGAAGCGGTCGCCCGCGCTGAGGCGCCAGTCGCGGCGTCCGAGGCGGCGCCGGCCGTAGCGCTCCCTCGGCCGGCCGCAGCGGCGCCTTCGCCAGCCGCTGCGCTCCCTCCGCAGACCGCCGCGCCCGCTCCGCGGAGCTCGGCGCGGGCGTCCCAAGGCTGGTTCGCGCGGCTCGTCGCCGCCTTACGGCGGCTCCTGGGGCTGGATCGCGCGGCGCAATCCTCCTAGAGCAGGATCACTCTTGAACGAACAGCGGGCATCCGTCATCCGGCCGCCCACACGTCCACCCTCCCCGAGGCGGAAGGATGTGGGGAGCGCTTGCGCCCTCTCTCCCAAGCATTGGTCGTCGGCGCCGCGCGTGCAGCTTTGGCAGCGTTTCCATCTTGTCAAAGACTTAAGCGCACAAAACTGTCACAAAATCCTGTTGAGCGTCGGATATTATACGATGCATGTACGGTAAAATAGCCGACTTGCCGACGTGTCAGCGGATCGTGAAGATACGCTCGAACCTAAAGTCATTCCGCTCTAGACCTGCCGCCCGGCGGCCGAGAGCCGTCCGATACGAGCCGAGCGACCCATGGAGCGGGACAGAGACCTCAGACTCAACGAGACCGCGGCGCCGTGGACGGAGCCCGCCGACGCGGCGCTGGTGTTCATCGGCGCCATCCGGACGCCCTGGCGGACCCGCGCCGAATGCCCGCATTACGGAAGCCCGGACGGGCCCATCTGCCGCATCGAGGTGGCCGAGCCCTGGGCCTCGGCGCTGGACGGCGTCGAAGCCATGCAACGGATCGAGGTTTTCTACTGGCTCCACCTCGCCCGCCGGGATCTCATCCGCCAGAGTCCGGGCCGCGACGGGACGACCATGGCGACCTTTGCCATCCGCTCGCCCGTTCGGCCGAACCCGATCGGAACGTCGATCGTGTCGCTCGTCGAGCGCCGCGGGCCGACGCTCCTGGTTCGAGGGCTCGACTGCGTCGACGGCACGCCGCTCCTCGATCTCAAGCCGGACCGCAGCGAGTTTGCCCGTCGTTGACGACGTTTCTGCAGGGCGCGCCGCGGACCCGCTCAGGCCTCGGTCAGAACCGAAACCGGCAGCGCTCCGAGCCATTCCCGTAGCGGCAGGCGGGGGTCAATTGCGTGGCCCCGAAAGGCGTCGACCCACCGCCCCTCGGGCAGGTTCGCGACCGCATGCCAATCCGGCTTGGCTTCCCGTTTCGCAGGAAAGCGAGTGACGACAACCGCGAGACGCTCGGGTCCGTTGCCGCGGACGAAGCCAAGGGCCCAATCCGCCTCCTCGCCCGCCATTTCGATCGGCCGATAGCCTCCCTCGGCGAACAGCGCAGGACGCTCCCGACGGAGCGCCAACAACAGCGCGATCGTCGCCAGCTTCACCCGCCCGTCGCGCCACGTCTGCAACAGCGTCCTGAACAGATCCCAGCGCCTCTCGGCATCCGAAAGGAGCGGTTGAAGGTCCGCGAGTTGGGCCGCGCGCGCTTCGTAATCGACAGCGCGACGATTATCCGGATCGACCAGGCTGAAGTCCCACAGTTCCGATCCCTGGTAGGTATCCGGCACGCCGGGAACGGTCAGCTTCAGGACGGTCTGGACCAGGCTGTTCTGCACTCCGAGACGGGCAATGTCCGCGACGAACGGCAGAAAAGCGGCAAAGAACGCACGACCGTCGGGACGCAGCGCTTCCGAAGCGAAGGCCAGAGACGCCTCTTCGTAGGCGGCGTTGGGCGCGGCCCACCCCGAATGGAGCTTCGCCTCCCGGATCGACTTCGTCAGCGCTTCGCGAATGCGCTCGGCAAAGGCTGACAAGCCCTCGGCCGTCGGACTCTCGATCATGTCGATCGGCCACGATCCGACCAGCATCTGATAGAGCATGTACTCGTCGTTGCGATCGGGCGCGGCGACCGCCTCGGCATTGCCGATGCGCGCGCGCAGGAGCCTGCTCCACGCCGCCACCTGCCGGCGCCATTCTTCCGGGCGTTCGGAGATGACGGCGAGCCTCGCGCGCGCGTCTTCGCCGCGCTTGGTGTCATGCGTCGCGCTTGCCACCATCGCCTGCGGCCAATGCTCGGCTCGCTGGCCGTTGGCCTTGTGAAAGGTCGATGGCTGGGTCCCGAACCGGTCGGGAGCGCCGCCGACCTCGTTCAAGGCGACGAACCGGTTGTAGCGATAGAACGCGGTGTCTTCGACGCCCTTTGCCATGACGGGTCCGGAGACCTGCTGCATCCGCATGGCGAAGCGCAGCGCCGCCGTCCGGCTGAGCTCCTTCTTCCGCAACGCCTCGGCGTTCCCGGTGAGCGCAGCCTCGAGGAGGTCGAACGCCGACGGGTGGAGGTCGGGGTCGCTGCGGCGGGCGCGGGTGATCGCCCAGGCGAGGTCGCGCAGGTCGGCGTCGTCAGGCGTTCCGGCAAGATCGATGTAGGTGCGGTAGACGGGAAAATTGGCGATCGTCTGCCGGATCGCCCGATCGAGCGTCGCGCGGGTGAGATCGGCGGTCATCGGGCTCGCATGAGCCAGGCGCGCCGCGGCGCGGCCGAGCGCTGCGATCTCGCTCGCCATCTCGTTGTCCATGATCCGAAACTTGCTCGCGATCGCGATCTCCGCGAAAGTCTGCAGCACGCCGGCGAAGGTACGGTAGGCCTCGTCGAACGCGGCCTCCGACGACCCGTCAATCAGGACGCCGAGGACGAGATTGACGAAGTCGTATCCGGTGCCGCCGTCGACCGGCCAATCGGCCCGCAAGGACTCATGCGGCCCAAGGATTTTTTCGACCACGAGGTAGAACGGCCGCTCGGCGTGCTCCCGGAGCGCCGCGAGGTAGGCCCTTGGATCGAACAGCCCGTCGATGTGATCGATCCGAAGCCCCTCGATCTCGCCGGCGGCCAGCATCGCGAAGATCCGCGCATGGGCGTGCAAGAAGACCGGCGCGAGCTCCATCCGCAGCCCGGCCAGGTCGTTGATGTTGAAAAACCGCCGATAGTTGATCTCGTCCTCCGCAACGCGGAAGAAGGCGACGCGCCAATGCTGCGCCTCGATCAGCCGATCGAGTTCGCGCCAGTCGCGATTGAAGGATTCGACCCGCCCCTCGATCGCCTCGAGAGCGTCCGCGTCACTGCGCGCCAGTTCCGCGAGTTCCGTCTCGAGGTTCTGGGCCCGCTCGCCGATCTGCGGGCGCCAATTCGGCAGATCGAAAAAGCGATCGCCTATCCGGTAAAGGACTTCGGGCGCGCGCCCGAGGATCATCGGATAGGTCAGCGGACAGACCGGCAGCTTGTGGGCGTCGTAAGCCCAGACGGCGAAGGTTCCGGCCTCCGCGTCGAACCGCAGCGCGAGCTTTCCTGCGTGCAGCGCCTCGCCATATTGCTCGCCGAGCACCGGCGCGAGCAGCTTGCCGCCGCCCGGGCCAACATGCGCCGACCAGTCGATGTCGAACCAGCCGGCGTAATGCGACTCCTGACCCCATTTCAGGACGTCAAGCCATAGCGGATTGTCGGCGCCGCCAACGCCCATATGGTTCGGCACAGTGTCGAGAATGACGCTTAAGCCCTCGCGCCGGAAAGCCGCGATCATCGCCGCGTAGTCGGCCTCTGTCCCGAGTTCGGGATTGAGCTCGCTGTGGTCGGTAATGTCGTAGCCGTGCGTGCTACCGGGCCGCGCCTTGAACACCGGCGACACATAGGCGTGGCTGATTCCAAGGCGCGCGAGATACGGCGCGATCCTCGACGCGTCCGCGAAGCCGAAGCTCTTTCGTAGCTGCAGACGGTAGGTCGCGCGAGGCGGGATCATGGCGTCTCCAGGCTCCAGCGCACGCTCCACGGGCCGAGCGCGCCCCCATCGGCTGCGTCTCCGTAACGCCAGAAGACAAGACCGTTCGCGGCCGGAAACGCCGCGGAGCGGTCGTTGAGGTTGGCGTCGAGGACCAGCCGGTGCGCGCCCGCCGCCCACGAGATCCTCACCGCCTGATCGCCCACGGCGCTCGCTTCACCCCCCCGGCTCATCGCCGGCAGGAACGGCCTGACATGCTCCCGCCGCGCGGCGAGGGCGGCGCGATAGAAGTCGAGATGGTCGGCATCGATCTTGCTCCACGCCAGCTTCGAGACGAGGAACGTCGATTCGGCAAGCGGATCCGGAATTTCGGCGACGCTTCGCGCATCGGCGAATTCCGGGAAACCGGCGAATTCCTTGCGCCGCCCGTCGCGGACCGCGGTCGCAAGGTCGCCCTCGAAATCGCAGAAGAACAGGAACGGCTCGCGCGCGCCCCACTCCTCGCCCATGAACAGCATCGGAATCTGCGGCAGGAGGAGATAGACGCTCGCCAGCGCCTGCACGACCCGAGGCGGGGCGAGGACGCTCAGGCGCTCGCCGAACGCCCGGTTGCCGATCTGGTCGTGGTTCTGGATGAAGGCGACAAAAGCCGCGGGCGGAAGCGCGTCGCTCGGACCCCCACGCGGACGGCCGCGGTACGGCGAAATTTCGCCCTGAAAGGCGAACCCCTCGGCCAACGCTCGGCCAAGCAACCGTGTCTCGCCATAGTCGACGTAGTAACCGCTCGACTGTCCGGTCGCCGCCACGTGAAGCACATGATGAACGTCATCGTTCCACTGCGCGGTGTAGCGATTGGCATTGGCGCCTTTCCGACGCAGCCTTTCGGGCTCGTTCTCTTCGTTTTCGAGCAGGAGGTGGACCGGGCGATCGAAGCTCGAACGGACGCGTTCCGCGATTTCGTCGAGGATGTCTGGACGGCTGTCGTCCTTGATCGCATGCACCGCGTCGAGGCGCAGTCCGTCGAAGTGAAACTCGCCGATCCAGTATTCGGCGTTCTCGACGACGAACTGCCGCACCGGCAGCGCGGTCGGCCCGTCGTAATTGATCGCGTCGCCCCACGGCGTCTTGTGACGGCTGGTGAAAAAATCGGGTGCGTAAAGCGGCAGATAGTTCCCGTCCGGACCGAAGTGATTGTAGACGACGTCGAGCAGAACCGCGATGCCGCGCCGATGCGCGGCCTCGACGAAGGCCTTGAGCCGCTCCGGACGACCGTAGGTTGCGTCGGGCGCATAAAGGCAAACGCCGTCGTAGCCCCAGCCCCGGCGGCCGCTGAAGTCGCCAACAGGCATGAGCTCGATGGCGGTCACGCCCAGGGCGGCCAGGTGATCGAGCTTCTCAGCTGCGGCGTCGAATGTCCCCTCAGGCGTGAACGCGCCGATATGCAATTCGTAGAGAACCGCGTCCTCCCAGCGAAGGCCCGTCCAGGCGTCGTTCCACGCATAAGCGTCGGGATCGAGCGCCTCGCTGGGCCCATGCACGTCTTCAGGCTGAAACCGGGAGGCGGGGTCAGGAACCCGCGAGCCGTCGGACAACACGAAGCGATAGAGGGCGCCCGCCGCAAGGTTCTCGACAAAGACCTCAAAGAATCCGTCGTCGCGGCGCGTCATCGGAATGACCGCCGAGGTCTTGGTCAACTCGAGACCGACCCTGGTCTCGCCCGGCGCCCACAGATGGAAGCGGATCCCGCCCGCTTCGAACGAAGGGCCATGCGTCCACATCGCGCCCTTTTCCACGAAACCCCCGCGCCGAGAACAAGAAAGCCGCGCACCCTAAACCGGCGCACACGTCTTAAGTTCCCACGCGTGGCGCTCGCAAGGAAGGGGCGCGGCGTCGAGTTGGGCAGGTTTCGCGTTTCGGCCAGTTGAGCGGATTGCGTTCGCCCCTGCCGACGGGACGCCGCAACCAAGCGGCTCGGGCGCCAATATCGCGTGTCGTGCGGGGTGCGCCTTCGTTTGCACAGCGCCGACTAGGCGCCGGACCTCGGCGGCGGGGGAATCTCAATGACCTCGATGTGCGCGGCTTTCGCCGTTTCGACCATGTTTTCCGTGCCCACTCCGCCGGGAAATGCGACGACGAGGTCGGGGGCGCCGGCCTCGATCATCCGCTGATTGCGGCTCAAGCCGTCTTCCGGGTCGACCCGGTGCCATTCCGGCAGAAAGTCCCATTCGAGGACGTGGTGGTCGCGCGCCCACTTGCCCGCCATACGGTCCACGCCTCGCGCGTCTCCGTGAATAAGCCGCTCGAACGGTCCGCGAGCAGCGAGCAGACGGTCCAAAGTCTTCTCGACAAAATCGCTGTCTTGGCCGTCGCGGCCGCCGCATACCAAGACTCTCATAACGTGGACTCCTTTTGTCCTCGTTCTTCCGCATGAACGATCGACGCCGCTCTATAGTGCGGCAGCCTTAAGCGCAGGGTCGCGCGCTCCTTGGAATTTTCCGGTCGGGCGCCACGGCTGCGGCGATGGGCCCAGGTTTCGCGTTTCGGCCAGTTCAGCGGATTACGTTCGCCCATACCGACCGGAGGCCGCAAGCAAGCGGTTCGGGCGCCGAGGCGCCGAGGCGCCGGGACCGGTATCGCGTGAGCCCCGGCTCCGTCTGCTCAGCGCGCGCTACGCGCCGGTCTTGGGCGGAAGAGCAACCTCCAGGACTTCGATGTCGGCGGCTTTCGCCTGCTCGACCATGTTCCCAGTGCCGACTCCACCCGGAAACGCCACGACGAGGTCCGGCGCGCCCGCGATGATCATCCGCAGGTTGCGGCTGAGGCCGTCACGCGCATCGACTCTGTGCCACTCCGGCAGGAAGGCCCATTCGAGGACGCCATGATCTCGCGCCCACTTTCCTGCTATGCGGTCGGCGCCGCGGGCGGCGCCGTGGATGAGCCGCTCAAATGGCCCGCGAGCCGAATGCAGGCGATCCAGGGTTTTCTCGACAAACGCGCTATCACGGCAGTCGCGCCCGCCACACACCAGAACTTTCATAACGTGGACTCCTTTGTCCTCGTACTTCCGCGCCAAGAATCGACGCCGCTCTTTGCTCGACCCTACGTTTTATCGTCGCACGTGCGCCAAAAATTCTCGCTTGCGCGGAGTTTCGCGCTCTCCTTGGAGCTTTGTGCTCGAGCGCCGCTTGTGCGGCGATCATTTCCGCGGCGACAAACTCGACGGTCAGAGGCTCCGCTTGCGCGTCGCCCGATAGCGCGCTGTCCCATTGCCCGGCGAGAGCCGCCCTGACAGCCCGGATCGCCGAACGAGGGCTCAACATAGGCCGCCATTGCCGGATATAGTCGTCTTGCCGCTCCCAGCCCTTCTCGGCAACGCGGCAAATCGCCTCAGATATCGTTCGTGCTGCGCTACCCGGCGAACAGCGGCCTCAAGGCCATCTCCGCGCCGAGGGCGAGGAGGCCCAAAAGAAACCAACGACGGAAGGTCGCAGGGCTGATGCGGTCGCGGACGATCTGCCCCGCTCCCATGCCGAGCAGCGACGGCGCAATTGCGAGCAACGACATCGCTATGTTGTCGAGGCGCCAGGCGCCGCGCGAGGCGAGGCCCGCCGCCAGCGCGACGGTGGAGACGGTGAACGACAGTCCGAGCGCCCGGACGAGATCCTCCTTCTCCAAACCGAGCGCCTGCAGATAGGGCACAGCCGGGATGACAAAGACGCCGGTGCAGCCGGTCACAAGACCGGTCGCGGCGCCTACGACCGGCCCGAGCCACGGCTCGAAGCGCGACGGCACGTTGAGCGGCTTGGCGATCAGCGAGAAACCGGCATAGGCGACGAGCGCCGCGCCAAGGGCCGAGGTCGTCAGCCGGACGTCGCCGCCGGTCAGCAGCGACGCGCCGCCGACCGTCCCGGCGACGATGGTCGTCATCATCGGCCACAAGCGGGCGAGGAGCCGCCAGAAGCCGCGTCCGGCGAAACCCTGCCAGACATTGGTGACGAAAGCCGGCGCGATCAGCAGGCCGGCCGCAGTCAGGGGCGAAACAATGGCGCCGAGAATAGCCATCGCCACCGTCGGAAGGCCCATGCCCGTCACGCCCTTGACGACCCCGCCGATGAAGAACGTCGCGGCGACAACCAGGATCAGCGATGGCGAAAGAGCCGTCATGAGCGCTTGTCGCGCGAAAAACGGCCGGCGGACAAGAGCGCCGCCGCGAGGGCCGCGCTGACAGGTCGCAGTCCGTGGACGCGCGGCCTTCGCGGTCAGTGCAGCGAGGTGACGCCGTGCATCTGGAGCGCCTCGATCACGCCGTCGAAGATGAGCCCGACCCCGATCGCCGAAACGAAAAAGCCGACGACGCGGGTGGTCGCGTCGATCCCCATCGGCCCGAGCCATTTCGTCAACCGGTCGGCGTAGGCAAGGCAGAGATAGGTGACGATCATGGTCAGCACGATCGCCGCCGCGATGGCGATGAACGACAGCATCTCCTCGCTAGACTGTCTGATGGTCGAGGTCATGCCGATGATGGTGGCGATCGCGCCGGGGCCGCACATCAGCGGCATAGCGAGCAGGACGAAGGCGATGTTGGCGTTCGGTTCGGCGGCGGCGCCGACGACCCCGACTCCGGGCTGCGGCGTGAACAACTCGAAACCTATCCTCATCAGAATGATCCCGCCGACCACCCGAACCATTGCGAGCGGGACGCCAAAGATGCGCAGCATCAGCGTGCCGAAGACAAGGAAGAACAAGCTGAGCAGCAGGGCGTAGACGCACGACTTGCGCGCCACAGTGAGATGCGCCGCTGCGTCCTTGCCGAGGAGAAGCCCGAGGTAGACCGGCAAGACTTCGAGCGGATTGATGATGGCGAGCAGCGTGGTAAACGTACCGACGAACAGCGACAGTTCCCGTTGCATGCGATTCGCCCCTCCGCGCCTCCGCCCTGTGGATATCAAATGGGCCAGCCGCTTCCAATAGGCGCGCTCGAGGGGCGGCGGGACGCCGCCCCTCCGATCGACCTGGCCGGACGCCGTTCAGGTTCGCCCGCGCGCCGCCCGAAAAACGAAGCGCGCCATCGCCACGAAGGGAAGCGCGAGCCCGATGGCGCTCGCAAACGGCCATCCGCCGCGCGCATAGGCCCAGGCGCCGACCGCCGAGCCGAGCGCGCCGGCGAGGAAGAAGGTCGCGAGATAGGCGGCGTTGAGCCGGCCGCGCGCTTCCGGCGCGAGCGCGAACACGGCGCGGAACCCGAGCACCAGATTGGCCTGGACGCCGAAATCGATGGCGATTGCGGCGGCGACCAGCAATGCGAGCGCCAGCGTCGAGCCTTGCGGCGCGGCCATCGTGAGCAGGAACCCCGCGGCGACAAAGAGGATCGCGGCGGCCGTCGCCGGCCCGGTCAGGCCGCGGTCGGCGAGCCGTCCGGCGATCGGCGCGGCGACGGCGCCCGAGACGCCCGCCAGCCCGAACAGCGCGATTCCCCGTTGCGTGAACCCGTAGTCGCGACCGGCGAGCAGCAGCGGCGCCGTGGTCCAGAACAGGCTGAAGGCGCTGAACAGACACGCCTGGTAGAAGGCGCGCAGGCGTAAGGCCGGCGTCGCCGCGGCGAGCCGCGCCATCGATCCGATCAGCGCCCCGTAGCTTAGCCGCGTTTGCGGTCTTCGCACCGGGAGCGTCCGCGACAGCAGGAGCGCGAGCCCGATCATCAGCGCTGCCGAGGCCGCGAACACGGCCCGCCACGAAGAGGTCGAGGCGACGAAGCTCGCGGCCGGCCGCGCCGCCATGATGCCGATCATCAAGCCGCTCGACACCAGGCCCACGACCCGCCCGCGGATCGCCTCCGGAGCGAGGTGAGCGGCGAGCGGAACCAGGATCTGCACCGCCACCGAGGCGACCCCGACCGCGCCCATCGCTGCGAGAAAGGCCGGCGCCGAGGTGGCGATCGCCGCGAGCCCCAGCGCCAGCGCGCTCGCCAGGACGCAGAGAACGACCAGCCGCCGGTTCTCCAACCGGTCGCCGAGCGGCACGACGAAGATCAGCCCGACGCCATAGCCGATCTGCGTCAAGGTCACGATCAGCCCCGCCGCGCCGGGCGCCAGGCCGAGCGCCGCGGCAATCGGACCGACAAGCGGCTGCCCGTAATAGATGTTGGCGACGATCAGCCCGCAGGCCGCGGCGAGCAGGAGAATGGTCGCGCCCGAGATCTCGGGCTGCCAAGGCGCCTCCGGCGGCTCCCGCGGCTCCGGCGGCTCTGGCGGCTCGGTCATGCGATCGGGCCTATGCTCGGTCGGCGTCAGTCGATCCACCGGCAGCCCCCCTTGTCGAAAACCAGCGCCCGACCCTGGACGATTGGCGCGTCGGCCGCCGCTTCGGCGGGAACGCCGGCGATGAGGGTCATCAGCGCGCGGGCGACGCCGCCGTGCGAGACGACGAAGGCGTCGGCGGTCAGCGACTCCAGCCACGGCGCCAGGCGCTGGGCGAGCATGGCGTAGCTCTCGCCGTTTGGCGGCGCAAAATCCCATTTGTCGGCGCGGCGCGCCGCAGCGCCTTTGGGATCACGCGCCGTGACCTCCGCCCAGGTCAGGCCCTCCCAATCGCCAAAGGTGAGCTCCTTCAGCGCAGGATCGAGCCGGTAGCGCGCAGGCGGAAGGCCCATGGCGTCGCGGGCGATCTCCATCGTTTCCCGCGCGCGCAGGAGCGGCGAGGCGACGAAGGCGTCCGTCGCCTCGAGCCGGTCGATCTCGGCCCCGATGCGGGCCCGCAGCGTCCGCCCGACCGCGCGCGCCTGATCGGGCCCGCGCGGCCCGAGCGGGATGTCGCGCTGACCCTGCAGCCGGTTCTCGGCGTTGTAAGGCGTCTCGCCGTGGCGCACGAAAATGAGGCGATGCGGAAAAGGGGACAAAGACAGAGGCCTTTCGGAAAACAGGTTTGTTCGCCGGACGATTTGCTTTACGCAACGGCCCAAAGGCAAGGGGCGGCCCAGGCCGGTCGCTCGCTTGTGATCTCATCGCCGCTCAAGACCGGACGCGAGATGAAGCCTCGGCGGCGAGGCCTGAAATGGACGTTTTAAGATGCTCTGGCTCGTCGATCGGCCGCTTCTGTTCTTCGTCGTCACGCTGACCCTGTTTCTCGGCTGCACGAGGATCGGGGTGCTCGCACGTCTTCATGGCCATAAGCTGACGCCCGCCGAGCGGGCCGAATTCGATCTCGTCCGCAACGCCATGTTCACACTGCTCGGCCTGTTG
The DNA here is from genome assembly GCA_963822215.1 of uncultured Alphaproteobacteria bacterium. Classification (GTDB taxonomy): domain Bacteria; phylum Pseudomonadota; class Alphaproteobacteria; order Rhizobiales; family Beijerinckiaceae; genus Roseiarcus. Next base: position 721,560 of record CAWGGX010000007.1, on the reverse strand, counting down.
ATCGGCTTCGCCATCGCGATGGCGGTCAGCCGTTACGACTTGCGCAAGAGCCTCGAGGAATCCGAGGCCAACGCCATCGGCACGGAATACCTCCGGCTCGACCTGATGCCGGCCGACTCGGCGTCCGGAGCGCGCGCGCTCCTGCGAACCTATGTCGACGAACGCATCGCCTTCTATGCGCTGATGAATCCCGACGAATTGGCGAAGAACGGGGCCGACACGGCCAACACCATGAACGCGCTCTGGGCGGCGATCGCGCCCGCGACCAAGGCCAGCCAGACGGCGGTCACGGCGCTCGTCGCCGCGGGCATGAACGACGTGCTCAACTCCCACGGCTACACGGTGGCGGCCTGGCGCAACCGCCTGCCGCCCGAGGTCTGGATGCTGCTCATCCTCGTCGCGGCCTCTTGCAATTTCCTGATCGGCTTTGGCGCGGAACGGCTCTCCGCGGCGACCCACGCCATCCTGCCGCTGACCGCATCGCTCGCCATCCTGCTGATCGCCGACGTCGAGGGGCCGCACAACGGCTTCGTACGGGTCCATCCGGTCAACCTGATCGACGCCGCGGGGTCGGTGCGGGAGCGGTAAAGGTGCAGGTCGGACGTTCAGGCGTCTGAACATGGACCGCGCCCGACGCTACGGGCGGACAGCGACGGTTGGCCGAACGGCGGAAAGGGGCGCGCCGCCAGGCGTATCTATTGGCGTGCCACAACCAAATCCAAGGCAGGCGGCATCCCCTCCCCCCTTGCGGCTACGGGATGCACACGTCTCTGGCCGCCACAACTTTGCCGGAAGAGCGCTTGCCAGCGGCCAATGCGATCCCTTCTCCGCGAAGCGGCTAGCGTGCGCACACATTTGATTTGCTCAGCTGTCAAGTGGGGCAGGCGAGGTGGCGGCGGCGAGATTGAAGCCTTCTGCGATGGCGTGGAAGCGGCGCAGGCCGTGGACGAAGGTGATAGGGCCTGGCGAACGCTCTTTGGCGTAGCCGGTCCAGCCGCCGAGGCGGGCGATGCACCAGGCCGCCCAAGCCAGGCTGCGTCTGGGGTGCGGGTTCTTCTGCTTCTGGGTCTTGCCTTCGAATTTGCCGGCCAGCGCCTCCAGAACGGCGATTTCGTCGGGTTCGAAGACGCGCGCGGCCGGGAAAGCCGCGCCCGCCTCGTCCCGTCCCTGGACCAGTTGCATGACGCTCGCGGCGGCGATCAGCGCGGTCGCCGCCAGGCGTTCGAGCGCGTCGCCGTCGCGCAAGAGGCTGTCTTCGAGGTCGAAGCCCTGCGACTTGAGGGTGCGGAAGAGCTGCTCGATGATCCAGCGATAGCGATAGAGCTCGATAATCCACGCCGCTTGGGCAAGCGTGCTCACGCCATGCGTCGTCAACAGGCGCCAGACGATCGGCTCCTCGGAGGGCGGCGGGTCGATTTCGCGCGCCTCGACGAGATTGAGCGCGACGCCGGGCGGATCCCGCCGGTCGGCGCCGCGCTCGGGACGACGCAGGACGACCGGACAGAAACGCACCGCCAGCGTGACCTTCCGGGCCGTCCGTCCGGGCCGGCCGGGCAGATCGAAGCTCAGACGGCCCGCTTCCGGCGCGGCGGCGATCTTCGACAGCAGCCGCTCGCCCGCCTCGATGAGCGCCCGATCGCGCACGGCGCGAACCAGGACATGCGTTCGCCCATCGGGCACGCGGGCGAAATGCTCGTAGATGTCGGCCTCCCGATCGGAGATCTCGGTGATCATCGTCGCCGAGTTCAGGAACCGCTTCGCCGCCAGGGGCGTGGCGAGCCACTTGTTGCTCTCCTTCTCCTCGATCGGCAGGCTCTGGTAGTCGTCCTCCTTGATCCGCGTTCGCCGCCAGATCGTCGCCCCCGCGAGCCCCAGGACGCCGCCGTCGGCGGCGTCGACCGCCAGCGCCGGATGGACGAACAGGCCGACGTCCTTGCCGTTGCCGACGCGGCCAAGGCCACGCTTGCGCTTGGCTTTGGCTTCATAGTTGATTTCGCTCGTATCCTGGATCAACAGGACGTGCCGTCCCGCCGCGGCGGTTCCCGTCCGCTCCGCCGCGCCGCGCAGAATTTCTTCCACCGTCACTCTCGGATTGCGGAAAAACCGCGTCAGACCAACCTTCTCCGCCCGGCTGTCGCACAGTTGGCGAAAGCCCGCGCTAATGCGCGCGCACATGCGCTCCACCGCCAGGCGCCCCTTTTTTCAAGGCGCACGTCGCCGAAGAAGCCAATGTTCACGTCTGTCATCGCCGATCCTCTCCAAACAAAGGGCCGGCCGATACAGAATCACACATGATTCTCAACGATCAAGCGATGTTTGCAAAAAATGTGTTTGACTCGTCCGCGAATCGAATGTGTGCGCACGCTAGCCGCGAAGCGGGGAAGGTGGCGCGTAGCGCCGGATGGGGTGTGGTCCGCCGCCGCCGACCGCGCTCGATTTGCGCGACCGTCGCAGCCAACCGCATACGAAGCCGCCCTGCTCGCCGCACCCCATCCGGCCCTATCGGGCCACCTTCCCCAGCTGAGCTGGGGAAGGGGATGTCCGGCCTGCGCCGCGTCAAGAACGATGTGTGCATCCCGTAGCCACAAGGGGGGAAGGAGAACGCCGTCGATTTGACCGGCGCACGTCACTCGTCAAGGAGCTGGGGAATCTCGTCGATGCGCACGCAAGCGACCCGGCGACCGGCGCCAACCTCGACGAGGGGCGGCGGCGCGGCTGTGCAGGCGTCGGCGGCGAACGGGCACCGAGGGGCGAACGGGCAGCCGGTGTGCGGCGTCGCATCGGGCCGGGATGCGGCGATCGCAAGCCCGCGCACGCGGCGGCGCTCGCGCTGCGCTCGCACGTCAGGCACGGGGACAGAGGCCAGCAGCGACCGGGTGTAAGGATGGGCCGGCCGATCGCAGACGTCCTCGGCGGCCCCGTCTTCCATGACGCGACCGCGATAAAGGACGACGATCCGGTCGGAAATGTGCCTGACCGCCGCCATGTTGTGCGAGATGAAGATGTAGCTGACGCCCTCCTCGCGCTGCAGCTGCTCGAGCAGATTGAGCACCTGCGCTTGCACCGAGACGTCGAGCGCGCTCACGGCCTCGTCGCACACGACGATCTCGGGTTTCAGGATCAGCGCTCGTGCGATCGCGATGCGCTGACGCTGCCCGCCCGAGAATTCCGCAGGGAGCCGGTGCATGACGCCTGGGTCGAGGCCGACCCGGACGAGCGCCTCGGCGGCCCGCCGCCGGACCGTCTCGGACTTCATTTTGGGGTCAACGACCCGCAGCGGCTCGCCGACGGCGTCGCTGATGGTCTTTGTCGGATCGAGGGAGTTGAACGGATCCTGGAACACAGCCTGCAAGGTCTTGCGGAACGCCCGCCGCTCCATCCTGCTCAGATAGGCGATGTCGACGCCATTGAGGAGGATGGCGCCTTTCGCGACCGGCTGGAGGCCGAGAATGGCCGATCCGATCGTTGTCTTGCCCGAACCCGACTCGCCGACGATCGAGACAGTCTCGCCGCGGCCAACGGTGAACGACACGTCGGATACGGCGGTCAGCGGCGGGCGACCGAAACCGCGCGCGTAAGTCACCGTCAGCCCGGTCACCTCGACCACTGCGCTGGCGGCGATCATCGAGACCGTCCTTCGGCCCCGGGGATAAGGTCGAGCTCGCCGACGCGGATGCAGCGCGCGTGGTGAGGCGAGGCATCGGCTACGGAAACGAGCGGGATCGGCCGTGCGGCGCATTCCGGCGTCCGAAAGCGACATCTCTCGCCGAAATGGCAGCCGATCGGCCAGTTCGCCGGGCTCGGCACCGTTCCGGGGATCGCCGGCAGCGGCGATCCGCGCTTCGACGCGATCGGGTTGGAATCGATGAGGCCGCGCGTATAGGGATGCGCCGGACGGTCCAAAAGGCTTTCGACGTCGCCGATCTCGACGATCTCGCCCGCATACATCACCGCCACGCGGTCGCAGAGATCGGCAACCACGCCGAGATCGTGGGTGATCAGCACGATCGCCATGCCGGTCTCCGCCTGGAGCCTGCGCAACAGATCGAGGATCTCGCCCTGGATCGTGACGTCGAGCGCCGTCGTCGGTTCGTCCGCGATCAATACGCGCGGCCGCCCAGCGAGCGCGCAGGCGATCGAGACCCTTTGCGCCATGCCGCCCGAAAGCTGGTGGGGAAAGCGCGCCGCGGCGTCGGCCGGGTTGGGCAGGCCGACCTGACGGAGAAGCTCGAGTACCCTGTCGCGCCGTCGCGACCCGCTGAGTTTTTCATGACGCCCGACCAGCTCGCCAAGCTGGCTCCCGACGGTGAAGCACGGGTCGAGCGCGACCATCGGGTCCTGCGAAACGTAAGCGATGCCGGCGCCGCGCGTTCGCGCCCGCACGCGGGGCGGAGCGTGGTTGAGATCGACGCCGTCGAACGCCACCGCGCCGTCGATGCGCGAGCCAGGTCCGAGCTGGCCGAGCGCGGCCGACGCCGTGACCGTCTTGCCGCATCCGGATTTGCCGACAATGCCGAGCGTCTGGCCGTCGCGCACGTCGAACGAGACGTTCTTCACCACCTCGAGCCCCGAGAACGAGACCGAGAGCCCGCGCACCGAGAGCGCCGCGGCCGCATCCGCCGGGCTCACGGCGCGGTCGGGCGTCGCGCGGGCGCCAGCAGCTTGAGCGCGGGTCGAGCGCGAGCGGTTGCTAGCCGCGGCATCCCTGAGGCCGTCGGCGACGAGCATTAGAGCCATGATCACGAGGGTCAGCAGCGAGCCGCTCGGCACGATCAGCCAGGGCTGCTTGATCAGCACGTGTTGGGCGTCGCTGACCATCCCGCCCCAACTCGCCTCCGGAGGATTTACGCCAAGGTTGATGTAGTTCAGGCCCCCCTGGATGCCGAGGATGACCGCGGCGAGCACCGCGGTGCTGATGATGATCGGGCCCCAGACGTTCGGCAGCACGTGGCCGAAGATGATGCGCGCCGGCGCCATCCCCAACACCTCCGCCGACGATATGAACACCTCCTCGCGCACCGTCCGCGCCGCGGCCCGCGTGACGCGCGTGATGTTCGGCGAACACAGGACGCCGAGCGCGATCATGCCGAGATGCGCGTTGTTGTTGCTGATGCCGTAGACCATCAGCAGCACGACGATGCCCGGCGTGGCCATCAACACCTCGGTCGTGCGCGAGATCGCGTTGTCGATTCCGCGTCCGACGTAGCCCGCGATCAGCCCGAACACGACGCCGATCGCGAAAGCGACCGACAGGGCCTCGGCGAGGCCGCCCAGGCTGACCCTCCCTCCCCACAGGAGGCGGCTCAACACGTCGCGCCCGAGCCGGTCGCTCCCGAGCCAATGCCTCGCCGACGGCAGCGAGAGCGCATGGCCAAGGTCCATTTTGAGCGGGTCGTAGGGCGCGATCAGCGGCGCGGCGATGACGGCGGCGGCGACCAGAACAAGAAAGAAGCCAGCGACCACGCCGAGCGGATGGCGCGCATATTCGCGCGCCATCCGGAAGCGCGAGGCGGGCTCGGCGCGTTCGCCGGACTTCAGCTCTCCGGTGTAGGGCGCGGCGGTGATGTCAACGCACCTTCGGGTTGAGGATCGTGGCGCCAATGTCGATGAGGACGTTGACCACGACGACGATGATCGTGAAGTAGACGGCGATCCCCTGCACAACGGGCAGGTCGGCCTGCAGCGCGGAGGCGAGCGATTGCGAGCCGAGACCCGGCAGCACGAAAATGTTCTCGATCACCACGGAGCCGCTGAGCGATCCGACGAAGATCGTGCCCGCCACGGTGATCACCGGCGCCGCGGCGTTGCGAAGCGCGTGCTTGTAGACGATCGAGAATTCGGTTGCGCCGTTGGCGCGCAGCGTCCGCGCCCACGGGCTCTGGATCGCCAGCATCATCTGGTCGCGCGTCTGCTTCGCGACCGCTGTGACGCCAGCAAAGGACAGCGCGACGACGGGCAGGACGAGCGAGCGGAAGAAGGCGGACGGACTGTCGGAGAAAAATACATATCCCGTGGCGGGGAAGATCGGCAACGCCACTGCGAAGATCGCGATCAGGATGACCGCGAGCCAGAAATTCGGCGCCGCGATGCCGACGGACGACACGACGTCGAGGATCCGGGCGACAATGGGTCCCCTCGTCGCCGACAGGACGCCGAGGACGACGCCGGCGCTCATGAAGACGATGAGGGCGCCGAAAATGAGGGACAGGCTGACCCCGAGTTGCGGCGCGAGGATTTCCTGCACCGACTGGTTGTTCGTGTAAGACGAACCGAGATCGCCGGTCGTCGCGGCCCCAAGCCAGCGCAGGTAGCGAACGACGAGCGGTTGATCGAGGCCCAGCCGGTGATTGAACTCCGCGATCTGGGCGGGCGTGGCGTCGAGGCCGAGCACGCCCTTGGCGACATTCGCCGGCGAGATCCCCTGGATGAAGAACGTGATCGTCGGCACCACGATCAGCAGCGCCAACGATCCGAGGAGGCGGGAGACGAGGGTCCCGAACAGCTTCATGTCAGTCCTGGCGGCGCGAGCGCGGCCGACCCTAAGGCCGGTCGCCGGCCCTGGCGGTTCGTCTACTTGGCGGGTTTCCAGTTCGTCGGGTCCGACCACGGGTAGGTGGTGAATTTCAAGCCGTCGACGTCCTTGGTCGCGAACAGGAGCGCATCGACGCTCACCACCGGCACGAGATTCGCGTTCTCGACCATGTAGGTCTCGGACGCCTCGGCCGCCGCGACGCCTTCCGGCGACTGGATGTCGTGCTTGCGCTGGGCCTCGGCGAGTTCGTTCGCCTTTGGATCGGTGAAACCCATGTAGTTGTAGAGCGCGGGATTGGTGACGAGCTGCTGGGTGTCGGTCAGTTGCACCGAGTACTGAAACGTGAGCGTCGTCGCGGGATACTTCTGCGACAGCATGATCGGCACGTAGGTCGCAAACGAATTGGTCGGCTTCAGCGTGACATCGACGCCCACGTCCTTCCAATTGGCGGCCATGGCCTGCGCCAGAAGATCGCCACTCGACACGGCAGGCTGCTCGACGAGAGTGAACGGAAAGCCGTTCGCCAAACCGGCGTCGCTGAGGAGCGCCTTGGCCTTCTTCGGGTCGTACGGGTAGGCGTCATCGAGCTTGGCCAAGTAGCCGCCGATGCCCGGGGGCACAAACTGGGTCGTCGGCTTGCCGTACTTGCCGTAGAGCGAGTCCACAATGCCCTTTCGGTCGATCGCGTAGTTCAGCGCTTGGCGCACGCGCACGTCCTTCAGGGCCGGGACGATCTTGCCGTCGATGTCGCCGATGTACATGCCGAGCATCGCCGAGGGGGCGCTATAAATTTGGAGGCCGGCGGCTTCGGCTTCCGCGGCCTCGGTCGCGGCGCCCTCGGCGACCTGCACCTGGCCCGTCTTGAGCGCCGACATGAGGGAGTTGCCATCGGAGATGATCTTGATGACGATCTTGTCCCACTTCTGTGCGCTCGGATCCCAGTAGTACGGGTTCTTCACATACACATACTGGTTGTTCAGGATCGTCGCCTTCGGATCGATCATGTAGGGGCCGGCGCCATTGGTCGTCGACCCCAGAATCTCGGGATGGGTGAGCCCCGCGGGCCCGACGACGTCGCCAGCCATGCCGTCCTGGTCGAGACCGTACGGCAGCATCGGATCGGGTCCGCTGAGCTTCAGCGTCACCTGCATCGGGCCGGTCGCGGAGATGTCGGTGACCTTGGCGAGCCACGCCGTGAACGAACCCTTCTCCTTGTAGTGCTTCAGCCAATTCACGACGTCGGCGGCGGTCATAGGACTGCCGTCGCTGAACTTCACGCCTTCGCGCAGATCCATGACGAACGACAGCCGGTCCTCGGAGTACCCCCACTTGACCGCAAGACCGGGCTTGGCTTCGCCGTCGGGCGCGCGCCAGATGAGCGCTGCGTAGGTGAGGTTCGGGAACCAGACGCTTGGGATGCCGTTGCTCGAAGTGGTCGGGTCGAGGGTGGTCGGGCCGGCGGTGGCCGCGGCGGTCAACGTCGCAGCGGAGGCGGCGGCCGACAGCATGAGCGCCGCGCTCGCCAGCGCCGCGCCGACGAGTGCGCCGCAAACCCCGCGGCTATAGGGGTGGTCCTTGTTATCCATGGCGTTCCTCCCGGTGTGTGTGCGCTCTGCGCGGTGGATCCTAGCCTTCGCTGAGGGTTGACAGGGCGGGCGGGGAATTCGCCCGGTTCCGCGTCCAAAAATCGAGCCGCGCCGCCAGCCGCTCGACCTCGATCCGCGACTTTGACCCCAGAACCTGGGTCGTGCGCCTGGCCGGGGTGAAGGCGGGCCAGTCGCCCAAGGGGCCGCTCGGATCGCCGGAGCGCACGAAGGCGGCGACCGCGGCGCTCAGGTTGCGCGCCAGGCGCACGGCCGATTCCTGTCGGCCCGCCTCGCCGAGCAGCTCGCCGACGCCAGGGGCGTCGAGATTATTGAAGACAAACGGCAGGTCGACGAGGTGGGCGGCGCCGACGCGGCCGTCGAGCGCCGAAGACGACCAGTCGAACTCGTAGTGATAGGCCCGCCCGCCGCTCGCGGCGTGGATCGCTGCGAGCCGGCGGGCGGGTTCAGCCCAACCATGTTCGGTCGCGATCAGATGCGTCAGCGCGACCGGGTCGCCGCACTCGTCGAGCACGGGCGCGTAAAGAGCCTCGGCTTCGGCCCGCGCGCCTGCCTCGCGAAGGTACCTGTCGAGGGTCGGGCCAAGGCCGCGCGCGGGCGGCGCCCAGCCGGTCACCGCGAAGAGACGGTCCTCCTCGCTCGTTGTCCCGATCAAGATGTCGATGTCCGGCCGCCGCGCGAGGGCGGCCATTGGGTCGGAGGGCAGAATCACATCGTCGCCGACGACCGGAAACGCGCGCCGAGAGATTCCGAGTTCCCGCTGCAAAGCGGCGATGCGGAAGGTCGACACCCGCCTCAGCGCGCCAAGCGCGTCGCCGCGGGCGTCGACCCCGAGTTGACCGAGGATATAAAGCGTCGTTTCGCGAGCCGTAGCGACGTCGATGGTCGTGTCGAGGTGGCCGCTCTCGATGATCGCGCGGCGAAACAGTCCGCGGCCTTCTGGCGCGACGACCAGAGTCGCCGCCGAGATCGCCCCGGCCGACTGGCCGCCGATCGTGACGCGGTCGGGGTCGCCGCCGAAGGCCGCAATGTTGTCGCGAACCCAGCGCAGCGCGAGCAGCTGATCCTGAAGCCCGAGGTTGCTGCGGCGGGGGTCGTAGTCGCCGAGAAACAGGCCGCCCAGGTAACCGAGACGGTAGTTGAGCGTGACGACAACGAGGCCGTTTTCGCGGGCCTGGCGCGTCCCGTCGATCCAAAGCCCACTGCCCGAACCGCACAGGAAGGCCCCGCCGTGAATCCAGACGAGCACCGGGGCGCGGCCGGAAACGTCGGGCGTCCAGACATTGAGGTTCAGGCAGTCCTCCGAGGCGACGGCGTCCGGCCCGTAGAAGTTGTTCTCCGTCCCGGGGATCGCCAACGGCAGGGGGTCGATGTCCTGGATCGAGATCGGGCCGGCCACGAGGGCGTCGCATGGGGCGCCTGGATTGGCGGCCGGAACCGGCGGAGCGAACCGAAGCGAGCCGACAGGCGGCTGACCGTAGCGGATCCCGCGGAACACTGCGACGCCGTCGTGGATGAGACCGCGCAACCTGCCCGCTTGCGCGGCTGCCTCCGCCCCGGGCGCGTCGCGCGCGGGGCTTGGGCCTGCGTGGCTCATCGGTCTCGTTCCTTCCCCGGATTTCGGACACTCGACGGCATCAGCACGCCCAGATTTTTTTCGGCCCCTATTTTCTGCTCATTGGTAGGGGCGCCGGGCAATTGTTGTCAAGGGCAAGCGCCCACGATGCGAGCAACTGCCCGGAGCCTGGCCGCCGGAGATGGCGTCGGCGCTCACTTTGCGATCGGGATGTTGACGCGAGGCCGAATCGGGACCGGCAGGCGGTCGGAGCAAAAATGCAACCTGGCCGCGACGGATTTTGCGGGCTCGTTTCGAGCTCCTGTTCATTCCCTGTGCCACGTCGAATTGAGCGGAAAATTCCCTGTTCCGTGCGTCGCGAATTCGCTGTTTCCGTGGGAGACGGGGGTACAACTTACGGATTGTAACCCTGCAGCGCCCTAATATTGCAATGGTTTTCGAAACGTGGCGCAAATGGGCGCGGAAAAAATTCCCTGCTAGCAGGGAATTCCGAATCGGCGTGCGGAGCCGCCTTACGCGGGCGCCGGCCGCAGCCCCCACTTCTCCGCCAGCGCCAGGCACTCGGCGACAAGGCCGACCCCCTCGGTGGTCGAGACCGCGCGCATCGAGGCGGCGGCGGCGCTGTGGGCGAGCCTGAGGCAGTCGGCGATCGGCCAGCCCTCGTGCAGGCCGTAGATCAACCCGGCGGCGAAGGCGTCTCCCGCCCCGTTGACGCCGGCGATCGCGCTGGCCGGCGCCGCGACCGAGCCGAGGCTCGCCCATGTTCCGTCGCGGCCCCCCGCGACGGCGCCCTCGGGGAAATGGGCGACGACCCAGCGCATCGCGCCCATCTCCAGCGCTTTCGCAATGGCGCGCCCGACCGAAGGCGTGTCGGTCGAACCGTCGGCGCGCCGCGTCGCGACCCCCGCGAGCGCGCCGATCTCGAAATCGTTGACGATGAGATAGTCGAGGTGCGGCAGGCACGGACGGCACAGCTCGGCGAGGCGCTCGGCCGACGTGGTCATCATCTCCAGATTGGTCTTGAGGCCTGCGTCTTTTGCCGCTTTCAAGACCGCGACCCAGCCATTCGCGTCCGCCTGCCACGGAACGTCCATCGCCGCATGCGCGCCCGGCAGGCCAAGGTGGAGAATCCGGGCCTGGGTCGAGGAAAAGTCGAAGTGGGCAGGCGACATCGCCGCCGCGACGCCCGCATGAAAAAAGTGGGTGCGGCGGCCGGTGTCGAGCACGTTGATGGCGTCGACGCTCATCGTCGCGCCGTCCGGCAGCGCCTTGAGCCCGCCGCAGTCGACTCCGCGCGCCTCGCATTCGCCGATGAGGAACCGGCCGAGGTCGTCCGCGCCGATGACGCCCATCGCCTCGACCGGAAAGGCCGGATCGAGCCGCTTGAGGTCGATCGCCATGTTGTAGCCGGCCCCGCCGCCCTGGCGGTCGATCCTCACCACCTCGGTGACCGTATCCTGCTCCGGCCAGCGCGCGATCGACTTGTTGAAATCGACGCAGAACGATCCGGCCGACAACACCCCCCTGCGCACGCTCATCTCGCTTTCGCCCTACCCATGCAGCAGAACCGCTTCCGTGATCTCGCGGTCGTCGGCGAAATCGCGGGACGGTTTCAGGCCCTTGCGCGTCAGCGTGTCGTGATAGTCCTCGACCGCCTCGGAGGGCGTCAGCGCGCCGTCCGACACCGCGCGCATCAGCCGCACGATGTCGAGCGGCGATTCGGCGAGATTGATCTTGCGCCCGAACAGGGCGACCCGAGCGCCATACTTCTGCGCCTGATAGATGAGCTCAAAACAGTCGCGCGTCGTCCCAGCCCCGCCGCCGAGCACGCCGACGACCAGACCCGGATCATACGAGACCAGCTCGTCGAGCGCCTTGGGACCGTTATAGGCGATCTTGAGGAATCGGGGCCGCTCCGCCTCGGTGAGGCCGGCGAGGCAGCGAACAATGGCGTCATTGACGAAGGCCGGAACCAATTCCGGCTCGAGCCCAGCGTCGACGTTCGGATTGAAAACCTCAAGAAAGTACGAGAAGCCGTTCGCCGCCGCGTCCTCGCGGAATTCGCAGAACGCTTCGAGCGACGCGAGATCGGCGTCGAGGTCGTTGGTGAAGGTGATCGAATAGAGGCCGAGGTTGGTCAGCGCCTTGGCGTGCTGGAGCGAGGCGGTGCGGAAAGAGCGCGACGGATGGTGATGGAAGGTCGCGCCCCGGTGGCGCCAGATGTCGGTCGTGTCGTTGGCGCGGATGGCGGGCGTCACCTTCGAGGTGGCGAAGGCTTTGCGCTCGACAAGCTTCTCGAGGTTGCTGACCGAGGTCAGCATGATGTCGACCACGTCCTGGGCGATCACCGCCTCAATCGACTTCAGGAACTCTTCGCGTGTTTGCAGGCGCGGCGCCGCCCCCTCGCACTGGCGCGCCGGGCCGACGGCGTGCAGGCCGGGGCCCATGTCCGGATCCTTCGCATCGGCGATGATGAAGTCGGTGCGTTTTTCCGAGCCCGCGCGGATGCGGGCCAGCTTTTCATCGAGACGGGTCATACGCGTCCTCCGCCGCTGGACCGATCCGACTATAGACCCGTCGACCGGAGTGGCAACGGGCCTCCTTTGACGCGTCGGACGAATTTGCCCATTGCGCCCGGCGACAGAACCCGATTGGCATCGGGGAGCGCCCGCGTTGCGCCGTCCGCCAGGGTCGCGCTAAATGCGACCTTCGTCCGGCCGCGAGCCCGGATGGCCATCGAGGAGCCCGACGCCCCCGTGTCACAACGCCTCCGCGTTTTTCTCGTCGGCGCCTCGGGCGTGCTCGGCCGGGCCGTCGCGGTCGTCTCGGCCGCCGGGCGGGTGAATTTCGCGCCGCTCTCGGCGTCGCGCCGGCTCCGATCGTCCAAACCTCCAATCCTCCTACAGCCTCGGCCTCGCCGACACGCTGATGGGCCAGGTCAATCTGGCGCTGGCGGCGCGCGACCGGCCCCGACCTATCGGGTGATCTGACCATTCGATGAAAGCCTTTCTCGTCTATGTCGGGTTTGCCGCGCTGACCCTCGCCGTTTTCACTATCTGGCCCGATCTCGACGTCGCCGTCGCCCATCTCTTCTATGGCGGCGGCGGCTTCATCGGCGGCGACTCGCTCGACAAGTTCGGCCGCGATGTCTTCCGCGTCACGCCATTCGTGGTCCTTGCAGCCTACGCCGTTTTGTGGCTCGGCAGGCGCGCCGGGCGCTGGCGCGGCTGGGCGCCGAGCGGCCGGGCGATGATCTTCCTCATCGCAACCCTCGCCATCGGCCCGGGCGTCGTCGTCAACCTCAGCCTCAAAGACCACTGGCATCGGCCGCGGCCGATCCAGACCCAGGAGTTCAACGGCAAGGACGCGTTCAAGCCTTGGTACGACGATCAAGGCGAATGCAGGAAGAACTGCTCGTTCGTCTCGGGCGAGGCGGCGACCGGGTTCTGGATGGTTGCGCCGGCGAGCGTCCTGCCGCCGCCGATTCGCGGGCCGGCGATGGTCGCCGCGTTCGCCTTTGGAATTGGCGCAAGCCTCTTGCGCATGGCTTTTGGAGGCCATTATCTCTCCGACGTACTGCTTGGCGGGTTCGTCACCCTGATCATCATTGAGATCGCCCGCATGCTGATCTGGCCGCGCGGGGAAGATCCTTCCGCGCCGGAGCCGGACGGCCGAGGCGGCCGGACCGCGGCCGAGGTGGTGGAGGCCGCGCTCGCGGGCGGGCGCCGGCTGTAGGGCGCGGTCGCTGACCCCGCCCGGCGTGCTTGAGCCAAGCGCGCCCTACAGCGCACGTACGCGCGGGTTGCGCCTGTCGCGGGCGCGTCTATAAGGCCACGCGACGCCGGCAGGGCGGCATGCCCCTGCCCTCGCGGCCAGCTCGGTCGCGACGGCGTTTGAATGTCACGACCCGCACAACGAGCGAATATTCATGTCCACCCCCAAATCCAAGATCAAGCGCGTCGTCCTCGCTTATTCGGGGGGCCTCGACACCTCGATCATTCTCAAATGGCTGCAGGAGACCTACGGCGCGGAGGTGGTCACCTTCACCGCCGACCTCGGCCAGGGCGGGGAGCTGGAGCCGGCGCGCGCCAAGGCCGAGATGCTCGGCATCAAGCCCGAGCACATCTTCATCGAGGACCTGCGCGAGGAATTCGTGCGCGACTACGTGTTCCCGATGTTCCGCGCCAACGCCCAGTACGAGGGCCTCTACCTGCTCGGCACCTCGATCGCCAGGCCCCTGATCGCCAAGCGGCTGGTCGAAATCGCGCGCGAAGTCGGCGCCGACGCGATCGCTCACGGCGCGACCGGCAAGGGCAACGACCAGGTGCGGTTCGAGCTCTCGGCCTACGCGCTCGAGCCCGACATCAAGGTGATCGCGCCGTGGCGCGAGTGGAGCTTCGCTTCGCGCACCGCGCTGATCGACTACGCCGAGAAGCACCAGATCCCGATCCCCAAGGACAAGCGCGGCGAGGCGCCGTTCTCGGTTGACGCCAACCTGCTGCACACGTCCTCCGAGGGCAAGGTGCTCGAAGACCCGGCCGAGGAGACGCCCGGCTACGTCTATTCGCGCACCATCGACCCCGAGACCGCGCCCGACACGCCGACCGTGATCGAGATCGGCTTCGAGAAGGGCGATCCGGTCAGTATCAACGGCGGGCGCATGAGCCCGGCCACCCTGCTCGCTGCGCTGAACCAGTATGGCCACGACAACGGAATCGGACGGCTCGATCTGGTCGAAAATCGCTACGTCGGCATGAAGTCCCGGGGAATGTACGAGACGCCCGGCGGCGCGATCCTGCTCGTCGCCCACCGCGCCATCGAGTCGATCACGCTCGACCGCGGCGCGGCGCATCTGAAGGACGAGCTTATGCCGAAATACGCCGAGCTGATCTACAACGGCTTCTGGTTCGCGCCCGAGCGGGAGCTTTTGCAGACGCTGATCGACAAGAGCCAGGAGCTTGTCGCCGGACGGGTGCGCCTCAAGCTTTACAAGGGCGGCGCCTATGTGATCGGCCGCGACAGCCCGCACTCGCTCTACGACCAGGAACTCGTCACCTTCGAGGAAGGCGCGGTCGCCTACGACCACAACGACGCAGCCGGCTTCATCAAGCTCAACGCGCTGCGGCTCAGGACGCTGGCGAAGCGACGGAAGAGGGCGGCGAAGGGCTAAATCAAGTCGGGAGCGCGTATAGCTCTCGCGCTGTCACCATCGTCGTATCGGGCGTCGTCTCTCTGCCGCCCGCTCGCCGGTTTTCCATTTCCTTCAGTTTTCTTCCAAAGGCTTCAATTCCCTTCAAAAAAGGCTTCAAATAATTTCAATTTCTTTCCAAAAATTTCAATTTCTTTCCCGGATTCGAGGCTTATCAATGGGTTACGGGCGAAAGCGGCCAAAAAAACTTCGAGCCCGCCCGAGCGCCGAGGCGAGCGTCAGGCTCCGCTCGGCGACGCTGGCGGGGAAGGCTTTGTCCGGCCTCAGACGCATGCGTTGCGGACACTCAGGAACTCCTTTGACCTTCCGCTGATGCTCATACAGGTAGCACATATAGGGAACAACGTCAATCAAATGTCCGGAACTCAGAATGCCGACGGCGCTGCCGCCGACCTCGGTCGTCCGGATCTCGCCGAAAAATCAGGGCGAAAGGCTGCATCGGCACCCTCCTCACGATGTCGCTCGTCCGCGATTTGCCGTGGGGGTTTCGACCCTCTGCTGTCTTTCCGATCGGGCTACCTGCGGGCGGCGAAGCCAGGAAGCGGCGGTAGGCGCTATGGGCGAGATCAATATAGGTACGACCAGTGGCGTCATGGCGGGGAGCGCAGCGACGAGGCAATCCAAGGGCCGCAGGGCGCCCTACGATCTCGTGGATTGCTTCGCTTCGCTCGCAATGACGGGACCGAATCAAGCTGTATTCACCTCGATCTAGGGGCGAAATCCTGCACAGTTGCGGATTGCGGAGCCCTTGGCGCCTCTGGCCAGGGTGAATGGCGCAAGCGCAGCCGATGACGGCCTTTGCGCCGAGTCGCGCCATCAGGGACGGCGAAGAGCCTCGTGCGCTTCCGACGAATCAACCAATTTTATACTTTTGGATTCCATAATCCCCAACTGACGAAACGTCGTCCGCAGGAGCCGCCCGTTCTTGAGGGCGCCCCTTGAGCAACATCTTATTGTCTTGGGATCGAAGATGAAGCAAATGGAAGGGCATCCGTCGGCATACGTTGCGGAACTTCGTCACGGAGATTGGCGTGTCGTCGTCCCCGTTCGTGGAAAGCTCACGCCTCGCATCGCTCAACGCTCCTTTTCCAACCAAAGAGAGGCGAGCGCCTGGCTTGAGAGCGAGGCCGGCGAGCAGACGGTGAGCGGCTTGAGGATGAAGGTCGCACGCGCAGGTTAGGTCTCTGCCTGTCGGCCTTTCGTCAGAGCCGCTTTGATCACATCGAAGCGCCCTCGTTATTGCCAGCACCCCCCGGGGCGAAGAGCCCGGGGGAAGCAATCCAGCCGAACGTCAGGCGCGGAGACGGCGCAGGGCGCCATCTAGCGGATTTTCGGAAGATATGATGCGATTTCTGATTGGTCGAAAGCAATCCGCTTCGGAGCGGATTAACGTATGTTCGAAGTGCAATCCTTCCATTGTCCGCCGCCTGGGCCTCATCGCCGCCGCAGCTTCCGGATCGGACGGTACGGACCGGCACCTAACAGCCAAGCCGGGACGCCGAGGCGGGACATGACACGCCGCCATCACGAGTTCAGCGCCGACCTTCGGCCGGCCTCAGGAAATAACAGCATATATATGTTAATATCTCCTAAAATCAACGGCCTGCCGATTTCTTTCTCTTTGGCGAAGCGCGGCGGCCCAGAGGAGCGTAGGGCGCCCGACGTTCTCCTGCATCGCCACCCCCGCGCTCTTCGAGCGGGAGGGGGTCGCTCACGGTGACGGCGAGTCGCGCAAGGGAGCAACCAAGCCTTTGAAATCGCTTGTGCGCGTAACTTCGCGCGCGCCGCCCGAGACGCGCCCCGAAGGGCGGCGGCGGGGCGCGCCGTGGGGCGGATAGGTTGGCCATCGCCATCCGCCCGTAACTGCCACGAAAATGGCTTCAGCGTGGATATGGGGTCATGCGGGCACGGCCTTTGGTTCGAGGGTGACGTTGTAGCCGAGGCGCTCGAGACGCCGTTTGAGGTTGGCGACGGTTCGGGTCTGGCTGATCTGGTCGAGATAGGCTTCGCCGAGATCGCGATAGGGCAGGTTTTTGGCGAGCATGTGATAGGCGGAGACGAGGATTTTGTGAGCGATGGCGAGCGCTGCGCGCAAGGCGCCGCGGCGCGCCTTGAGGCGGTGATACTTGTCCTTGAGATAGCTGCCCTTGGTTCGCGCCGCGGAAATCGCGGCGCCGACGAGCATGGTGCGCAGATGGACATTGCCCTTGCGGGCGCGGCCGCTCTTCTGCTTGCCGGCGCTCTCATGGTTGCCGGGACAGACGCCCGCCCAGGCCGACAAATGATAGACGCTCAGGAATACACTCATGTCGACGCCGATCTCGGCGATCAGCACGGCCGCGACCACCCAGTCGACGCCCGGAATCTGCATCAGGAGCGTGTGCGGCGCGCGATAGGGCTCGAGCCGCTCGTCAATGCGCAGGTCGAGCGCTGCGATGTCGGCCTCAATGGCTTCGAGCCGGCGCAGTTGCATCGCCAGGAGGAAGCGGTGATGCTCCTCCATCCGCCCTTCGAGCGCCAGAACCAGATCGTCCCGCTTACGGCGCAATTGCCCTCTGGCAAGGTCCGCCATCGCCTCGGCCGAGGCGCCGCCCTCGATCAGAGCCTTCAACATGGCGCGCCCGGAAACCCCGAAGACGTCGCTGGCGACGCTGGCCAGCTTGATGTTGGCCGTCTCCAGGAGCTTCAGGAGCCGGTTGCGCTCGGCCGCCTGGCTCTCCACCAGCTTGCGGCGATAGCGCAGCAACTCGCGCAACTCGCGCTGCGGCGCCGGTGGGACGAAACTCTTGGCGATCAGCCCATGGCGGACCAGATCGGCGATCCACTCGGCGTCCTTCACATCGGTCTTGCGACCCGGCACGTTACGGATGTGCCGGGCGTTGCCGACGATCAGCTCGAAACACCCCTCGAGGACGGCATAGACCGGGCGCCAGTAAACGCCGGTGCTCTCCATCCCGACGTGCGTCACCCCAAGCTCTTGCAACCAGTCCCGCAACGCCTCCAGATCGCGCGTCATCGTCCGGAAGGTCCTGATCTCCTTCCTCGGCCGCTCGCCCGGGGCGCCGATCAAGACGCAGGCGACGACCGTCTCCTGATGCACGTCCACCCCGCAACACCGCTCAATGATGACCTCCATCCTCGCCTCCATCCAGGGGAAGGCGACCGTGACGCCGCAGGTATAGTCGAGACACTGCCACGCGTGCTCCCCGTTCCCGGGGGCGACAAAGAATGGTACCTCTATGCAGCCCGGGCCGGACTGCCAATCGGGGTCGCAAGCCACCGCAGTTTTGTCAGCCTTGCACGATCGCCCGTCGCAAAGACTCTGACAAATCGGCCCGCGCCGCCACCATTTTCATCCATAATGGCGCGCCGCAGGCGCTGGTTGGCTGCCAAGGAGGCTGTCGTGTTGAGCATTTCTCGCCACTGGGGCGGCGGATGGATTGGTTCTGCTTCGAATGGGAGTGGAAGGGAAGCCCGGTGTCAGAGCTTCAGTTCGGCGGCGAGAGGTTCTGGGCCGAGGGTCAGGGCTTTGCGGATGTTGAGGCCCTGCTTTCTGGCCGACGAGATCACGGAGCGCAGGCTTGCGAAGTCGACGGCGCCTTGCAGGGTTCGGAAGCCGCCCGAGATTTTGATCTTCACCTTCATCATCCTCAAATCTTGTTCGGCAAGGTTGTTGGTGAAGGGAACGGTGAAGTCGGTGAGGAACCTGAGGGTCGCCTCCTTGAAGGTCTTGAACCGGATGAGGAGATTGTGAGCGGGCCGCTGCTTCTTGCGCTTTTTCGGGTTGGTCGAGGGATCGAAGGCCGGGCAGGCTCCTGTGCAGGGCGAGGCCTTCCCGGACGGCGGCCCAATAGCGGTCCTCGAACGCCTTGATGGTTTCGGCGGGGAGTGCCGAGGCGCCCTGCGCTTTGGCCGTTCGCACGGCCTCGTCGGCGTCGAGAAGCGTCGCGCGCAGGGCCTCGGCCCAGGGCTCCTTGTCGAGTTCGCAAACCGCCTGAAGCTCGCGCAGGAGATGGGCGTTGCAGAAGGCGTGATCGACGGTTTCGAGGCTCAAATAGGCGCGCCAGTGGTCGTGGACCACGACGCCGCCCTCGAACTCGGGCACGGCCGAGCGGGGCTCGCCGGCGCGATAGAACGTGTGGGTCAGGGTCGAGGCGGTGTGCAGCCAGCGGGTGGCGCCGGCGATGCGCAAGCCCGTTTCGTCGAGGCAGCGCACCGGCGCTCCCGCCACGCATGCGCCGATGCCGCGGTGGACCGGCGCCAGCGCCTCGGCCTTGCGGCGTACCCAGGCCGCCACGCTCGCGCCGCAGGCCGCCGCCGCCCCGAACAGGTCCTGCAGGACCTGCGCGGTTCGTTCCTCGGGCACGAGCTGCTGGGCGTTGAGATAGACGGCCGCCGCCTTGACGCGCTCGCCATACTGGGCCGGCGAAACGACGCCCTCGGGGAACCCGGCGCGCGTCCTCAGGCCGCAAGCCGGGCAATCGTGGATCGCCGCGCGGTGCTCGGTCACGATCAGCGGCTTCTCCGGAAGATCGAAGACCTGCCGCTTCTCCTCGCCGATCTTCGAATCCGCCAGAAGCAGCGCCCGGCAATGCTCGCATACCTCGGCCGCGTGCTCGACGATCGCGTCGGGTTCGGCGACCTGACGCAGCGTGTCGCCGCGATGGCCTTTCTGGCCTCCGCTCGGCTTGCCCGAGCGCGTGCGCAGGCTCTTCAAGACCCGAGGCTTCTTCTTCAGCCCGTCGCTCGACGGCGGCTTGGAACTGTTGGAGCTGTCCAAGCCCAGACGTCGCCGAAGCTCGGCGTTCTCGGCCCGAAGCGCCTCGATCTCGCGTCTGAGCGAGTCGATCAGCTCCACGACTTCGGGCGGAAGGACCATTCCACCCTTGAGTCAGAAGTCCGCGCCCCTGTCTCGAAAAATCGCAGCGCCGCAATCAATCGTCCGTCCGGTGTGGCTTTTCGGACTCACCCCAGCTTGGCAGTTACATCCGCCCGGAAAGGTCGCCGCAAGCCCTTGAAAAGCCTAGAAACGAGCTCGGACGCAACGCCGGGGCCAGCGGCGTCTTGCGAGCGTCCTACCAATCGATCGCCAGCCCCTTCGCCTTCGCCGCGGCGGCGACGAATTTCCGGGTCTGGGAATAGGCGTCGCGCAGCGGCTTGGCGGTCGAGGCATCGGAAATCTCGGTCCACCGGGCCGCGATCGTCTCCGGCGTGCGCTCGGCGTCGTCGAGATAGACTCCCTCGGTCTCGGCGATGTGGGTGACGGCGAACGTCCCCGCCCCGGCGCCCAGAATGACGCGCGACGGCGCGTCCTCGCTCGCCAGGAACAGCACTGCGGGAGTCACCGTCTCGGGTCCGAGCAACTCGGCCGCGGCGGGCGGCAGCAGGCCCTCCGTCATCGCGGTGCGGGCGGTCGGCGCAAGGATGTTCACCCGGATGTCGTTCTTCGCGGCCTCGAGGCACAGCACGTTCATGAGGCCGACCAAACCGGCCTTGGCCGCCCCATAGTTCGACTGGCCGAAGTTGCCGTAGAGGCCCGAGGCCGACGAGGTCAGCACGATACGGCCATAGTTGCGCTCGCGCATTCCGTTCCAGACCGCCCGCGTGCAATGGGCCGAGCCGATCAGATGCACGCGCAGGACCACCTCGAAGTCCCGCATGTCCATCTTGGCGAAGGTCTTGTCGCGCAGCACACCCGCGTTGTTGACCAGAATGTCGACCCGCCCCCACTCCTTTTCCGCTCGCGCCGCCATCGCTGTGGCCTGCTCGAAATCACTGACGTCCGCCGGGTCGGCGATGGCGACTCCGCCCGCGGCGCGGATCTCCTCGACGACCGCGAGCGCGCTGTCGGACACCGCGCCGTTGCGCCCGAGATCGTTGACGACGACCTTCGCGCCGCGCGCGGCAAGTCCCAGCGCGTGACAGCGACCGAGGCCGGCGCCCGCGCCGGTGACGATGGCGACTTTTCCGTGAATTCCTATGGCCATGGCTTTCCGTTCGCGCTCTCCGCGGCTCCCGGCAATACGATCGCCGTTCCGCAGGCGCAAGGCGATCCTCGCGGTTCGCGGCGGGGACGCGCGGGCCCGACCGCACGCGCGTGAATGATCGACGAGGCGCGACAGCCGGCCGCTGCAAGCGATACGCTGTTGCACAGGCGTCATATTGGCGCGTCAAACACCAGTAAGGCGTGACGAAATCTGATTCCCGTCGGAGCGGTCGCGCCTGAGGCGTCGCCGTCCATGGTCACCAAGATCGGAAAAGACCTCGAAGACCTCCGTGCCCTTCTCGCCGAAGTGCAGACGCTTCGCGACGACATTGAGAAGAAGGGCGAGGAGCTGAGGCGCGACTGGGGACCGGCCGCCGCGCAGGCGTCGTCACGGGCAATCAACCTGTCGCGTTACATCGCCCTGCGCGAGCACGATCTCACCGAGTTGCAGCTCAAGCTCTCCGCGCGCGGTCTTTCCTCGCTCGGCCGCAGCGAGGCCAAGGTGGCGGCGACGCTCGACGTGCTGATCGTCACGCTCCGGCGCCTGACCGGCGAGACCAACGTCCCCTACCCGGCCCCCGCGGTCGCCCGGGCGGGCGCCTCGGAGCTGGAAGCCGAGGCCGATCGCGTGTTCGGCAAGCGGCCGAGGGGCGCCCCGCGCGTGCGGGTGATGGCCACCCTGCCGCCGGAAGCCGCGGCCCAGGCCGAACTTGTCGACAACCTAGTCGCCGCGGGCATGGATTGCGCCCGCATCAATTGCGCTCACGATGACGCCGAAGCCTGGGGGCGGATGGTCGACAACGTGCGCGAGGCGTCGGCGCGGCTTGAACGTCCCTGCAAGATCCTGATGGATCTCGGCGGGCCGAAGTGCCGCATCCTGCGGGTCAAGGCGCCGCCGAAGACGCGCCTCGCGCGCGGCGACCGCGCCTCGCTGATCGATGAGATCAAGGAGAAGACCAAGGACCCGATCGCCTTCTCGCTCAACTTCCCCGAACTCGTCGACCAGCTCGCTGTCGGTTCCGAGGTGTTCATCGACGACGGCAAGGCGGCGGCCCGGGTCGTCTCCAAGACGCCCGGAAGAGCGGAGATCGAGGTCTACGCCGCGCGCGAGAAGGGCGTGCGGTTGAAGCCGGGCAAGGGCGTCAACTTCCCCTCGACCGAGCTCGAGCTGCCGCCGCTGACCTCCAAGGACTTTCGCGATCTCGACTTCGTCGCCGAGCACGCCGACCTGGTCGGCTTCTCCTTCGTCCAGCGGGTCGACGACATCGAGCTTTTGCAGGACCATCTGGTGGCCCGCGCGCCCAAGCGCGAGCCGCACGGGATCGTGCTGAAGATCGAAACGCCGCTTGCGGTGCGCAACCTTCCGCGCCTCATCCTGCAGTCAGCCGCCCACAACCCGACGGCGGTGATGATCGCGCGCGGCGACCTCGCGGTCGAGCTCGGCTTCGCCCGGCTGACGGAGATGCAGGAGGAGATCCTGTGGCTCTGCGAGGCGGCGCACACGCCTGTGGTCTGGGCGACCCAGGTGCTCGACAATTACGTGCGCGACGGCGTGGCGAGCCGGGCCGAGATGACCGACGCTGCTGGCGCTCAGGGGGCCGAATGCGTCATGCTCAACAAGGGCCCCTATCTCGCCGAGGGCGTCGCCTTCCTGCGCGATGTGCTCGCCCGGATGGACCGGCATTTCTCGAAGAAATTCGTGCGCTTCGGCTCGCTGAAGGCGTGGAGCTGAAAGAGCCCTTGACGCGTGCCCCCATTGTGCTCAGCTGCTCGCCTTCTTCCAGCCGGCGCCTTGAATGAGGACGTCACGGGGTCAATCCCCCCTTCCGGTTCGGCAAAAAATCATCGCGCTCCCGGTCCGCCGCCGACGATTGGGTTTCCCTGCTGGCAGGGAATTTTCTTGCGCCGCGGTCGGCGCTCCGTTCCTGGAAGTCCTGCAATGTCAGGTCGTTGCGGGTTTTTCAACCCACCGGTTGCGGGCCGGCGCGGGCGCGGAACAGGGAATTTCAAACGACTGGAACAGGGAATTTGCGCCTGTTTTCGGAGCGGAACAGGGAAAGAACAGGCGGGCGAAAACGAGGGCGCGAGACCGCGCACTGCCGGGTTGTAAAGCGCGGCCAGGATTCCCGTCCTTCGCCGGGGGAATGGGGCCCACGTGAGCGGTCGGATGAGTGGGCGCCCGATCGTGTCCGCCGCCCCGGTCTTTGACCATCTGGTCCAGCGAATCTGGTGACGGGAAATGCGCTGCAGTTTTCGGCTTGCGCCGTCGAAGCGCTTCGCGACTGAAGCGCCTCGACGCCTATCGGGTCGCCCCTGACGGAGGTCAGCCCATTAACAACTCGCCGAACAGCTGCCAGCTTTGTCCGTCGAAGGTCGCGAGCTGCATCTGCCGGATCGGGCTGTAGTTGGTCGGCGACGTGTTGATGCGCATCCCGGGCAGCAACAGCGGCAGTTGCAGGTCCTTGATGTTGGCCGCCTGCTTCATGACGTTGTCGCGCGACAAGTCGGCGCCGCATTGCTTGATCGTCTGAAGCATCGTTCCGGCAGCGCTGAAAGCGTAGGCTGCGTTGGCGTCGACGAACTCCGAGTGCGAAAGGTACTTATCGCAGAAGGCCGCCCATTCCTTCATCCCGGGATCGTCCTTCCATTTCGCGTCCGTCGGGTCCTTTCCGTAGTAGGCGCAAATCAGCCCTTTCGACTTCTCGAGCCCGGCGGGCTTGAGAACGGTCGCGATCGACGGCGACACGTTGCTCAGATAGCGCACGCCGGTCCAGCCGAGATCGTAGGACTTGCGGATCGCCTGCGCCGCGAATTTCGGGGTCGCCGCGATGATCAGGATGTCGGCGCCGGAGCCTTGCAGCGTCACGACCTGCGAGTTGACCGTCGGCTCGCTCGTCTCGTAGGACGCCTCCTTGACGATCATCCCCGACTTGTCGCCGAGCGCGTCCTTGAGGCCGATCAGGTAGTCCTTGCCGAAGCCGTCGTTCTGGTAGAGCACGCCGATCTTGCCGTCCGGCTTGGTGGCGAGGATGTGCTTGCCGTAAATTTTGGCTTCCGTCTGGTAATTGGGATTGTAGCCGATCGTCCAGTAGAAGTGCGTCGGGTCGGCGAATACGCTCGCGCCGGTCGAGACGAAGAGCTGTGGAATCTTGTTGTCGTTGAGATACTGCCGGATCGCGAGGTTCGGCGCTGTGCCGAGCGTGTTGAACAGGAAGGCGACCTTCTCGTCCTCGACCAGCCTACGCACCTGCTCGACGGTCTTGGGCGGACTGTAGCCGTCGTCGAGGCTGATCAGGTTGATCTTCCGCCCGTTCACGCCGCCCTGATCGTTGATCATCTTGAAATAGGCGGCCTCGGTCCGCCCGATCACGCCATAGGCCGACGCCGGCCCGCTGTAAGGCATTGTCTGGCCGATCTTGATCTCTGTGTCAGTCACGCCGGGCGTGTCGGCCCGCGCGGCGCGCGGCCCCGCAGCCAAAGCGATCGCGGCGGCGCCGGATTGCAGTAGCGAACGTCGAGTGATCATCAGTTTCCTCCCTCTCGCGTGTTTACGGCGGCGAACGGCCCGCCGCCGCCGTCAACGTGAGCGCGCCACGAACTTCGTCGCGGCCCGCAGCGCGCCCGCGACTCCGGCGGGCATGATCGCCATCGCCAGAATGAGCAGCGCGCCGTAGATCGCCCCCGGCAGCGCCTTGGCGCTCTCGCCGAAACTCACCGATAGCTGGTCGGCGAGATTGGGCACGAACTCGATGAATACGGCGCCGAACAGCACGCCGCCGAGCGAGGCGAGCCCGCCGACCACGATGCCGACCAGGAACGACAGCGACAGCGCCAGGCCAAAGCTTTCCGGCGACACGAAGCCGACCGCGATTGCGCTGAGGCCGCCTGCGACGCCGGCGTAGAGCGCGCTGATCCCGAAACAGGTCGTCTTATAGAACGCCGCGTTGACGCCCATCGCCTCGGCGGCGATCGGCTGGTCGCGCAGCGCGACCAGCGCCCGCCCGATGCGGCTCGTGACCAAGTTCCGCGCCGCCGCGTAGAGGACCGCGGCGAAGACAAGGCAGACGAGATAGAGCCACTGGTCCGCGCTCAGCGGAAGGGCGAACGGCGCGTGCGGCTTCATCAGCGACACGCCGCTCGATCCGCCCGTCCAGGCGTCGAAGCCCTTGAACGCCAGGATCTGCGGGGTGGCGACGGCGAGGGCGAAGGTGGCGAGCGCCAGGTACAATCCGCCGAAACGCAGCGCCGGAAAGCCGAACAGGAACCCGGCGCCGAAGCAGACCAGGCTCGCGAGCGGTATGGCGAGAAAATACGGAACGCCGAGCTTCACCGTCAGGATCGCCGCGCCGTAACCGCCGATGGCGAAGAAAGCGCCATGGCCGAGGGAGATCTGGCCGTTGAAGCCGGTGAGCAGGTTGAGGCCGATCAGCGCGATGGCGAGGATCAGCACCTGCGCGCCCTGGTAGAGGTGATAGCCGGAGGCCAGGAACGGAAAGGCCAGCGCCGCCGCGAACGCGGCGATCGTCACGACCGTCCTCGGCGTGATTGAACCCGGCATGGTCAGACCCTCGCCGCGATCCGCCGGCCGAACAGGCCGGACGGGCGCCAGACGAGGACGCCGACGATGATGGCCAGAGCGACCGACAGCTTCACCTCCGAGCCGACCACGTAGGCCCCCATCAGGTTCTCCAGCACCCCGACTGCAAAGCCCCCGAACGCCGCGCCGAATGGGTTGTCGATGCCCCCGAGCACGGCGCCGGCGAACGCATAGAGAAGAACGCCGGCCATCATGTTCGGATCGAGATAGACGATCGGCGCCGCCATCATGCCGGCGATCGCGCCGATCGCCGCGGCGAGCCCCCAGCCGATCGCCAGCATCCAGCCGACCCTTATGCCGACAAGCCGGCTCGAGGTCGGGTTCTGCGCCGCCGCGCGCATGGCGAGGCCGAGCGGCGTGAAGCGGAAGAAGGCGAAGACCAGCGCCAGCACGCCGAGGCTGACGAGCACCGCGCCCAACTCGTGCGCCGACATGTAGCGCTGTCCGAACCACGGCGGTCCGTCGAAGGGCGTCGGAAAATCGGTGACCGAATAGCCGTAGATCCAGCCGGCGAGCGCGTTGAAGATCAGCGCCAGGCCGATGAACACGATGACCGAGGCGAGCACCGGCGCCTTGGCGAAGGGGCGGACGACGACGCGCTCGATTGCGACCCCGCCGAGAAACGAGACGACGACGGTGACAGCGAAGGCGCGCCAGTACGGCCAGCCGAGATCGGTCAGTTTCCAGGCGAAGTAGGTCGAGAACATCGCCATCTCGCCCTGGGCGAAGTTCACCAGTTGCGTGGCCTGATAGATCATCACCAGCGCCAGCGCCATGATGGCGTAGACGCCGCCCAGCGCCAGACCCGACGCCAACTGGTGGAGAAACTCGTTCACGCGTTTCCCCCCTCGAGCAGGCAGGCAGCCTCTCCTCCCCCCTTGTGAATTATTAAATTCGCACAACTCGAATTCGCGATGCTCTCGGGGGGCTCGTCGCGACGACGGGTTTCCCCTTCTCCGCGAAGCGGGGAAGGTGGCCGAAGGCCGGATGGGGTGTGGAAAGCAGGCGTGGTTCGGCGAAAGGTCGCAGTGACGGTCGCGCAATCCGACTCAGGCCGAAGCGGTGGACCACACCCCATCCGGCGCTTCGCGCCACCTTCCCCAGCAAGCTGGGGAAGGGGTCCGCGCTGCAATTTGCGGTGTTTCCTGCCCGTCCCCACCATAGGGCGTCCGGAGGGACGCCTGCCTAGCGACGCGCCATCGGGGGCGGGTGCGCAAAAGCTTCGACCTAAGCCGCCCCGTTCCTGCATCCCTCAATATCCCAAGTATGCGCGGCGCACCGCATCGTCCGACCCGATCGTGTGCGAGGAGCCGCTCATCGCCGCGCGTCCCGTCTCGATCAGGACCGCCTGACCGGCGAGGTCGAGCGCAAGCGAGGCGTTCTGCTCGACGATCAGCATGCTGACGCCCTCGTCCCGGTTGATCGCCGCCAGAATGCGAAAGATTTCCGCCACCACCTTCGGCGCGAGGCCGAACGACGGCTCGTCCAGCATGAGAAGCGACGGCCGCATGAGGAGCGCGCGACTGATGGCGAGCATCTGCTGTTCGCCGCCCGACAGGGTGCCGGCCTGCTGGCGCCGCCGTTCGGCGAGCCGCGGGAAATAGCCGAACACCCGGTCGAAGTCCTGCCGCACCGCGCGCCGGTCCGAGCGGACATAAGCGCCGAGGCGCAGGTTCTCCTCGACCGTCAGATCGGTGAAAGTGCCGCGTCCGTCGGGCACGTGCGCGACGCCGAGACGCGCGATCGTCTCCGTCGACAGGCCGACGATCGGACGCCCCGCCAGCCGGACGTCGCCGTCGCGACGGATGAGGCCAGAGAGCGCTCGGAGCGTCGTCGTCTTGCCGGCGCCGTTCGCGCCGAGCAGCGCCGTCACCCCGCCCTCCTCGACCGCGAAGTCGAGGCCGAACAGAGCCTGGATCGGGCCGTAGAAGGCGTTGAGGCCCTGAACTTCGAGGATTGGGCCGCTCACGCCGCGGTTCCCAGATAGGCGCGCACCACCTCGGGGTCGGAGCGCACCATCGCGGGCGTCCCGTCGGCGATGACGCGCCCGAATTCGAGCGCGACGACCTGGTCGGAGACCCGCATGACGAGGTTCATGTGATGCTCGACCAAAAGGATGGCGACGCCGCGGCGGTCGCGGATGGCGCGGATCTCGTCTGCGAGCGAATCGACCTCCTCATGATTGAGCCCGGCCGCCGGCTCGTCGAGCAGCAGGAGCTTCGGCTCAAGAGCCAGCGCCCGGGCGAGTTCGACGCGCTTGCGCACGCCGAACGGCAGCTCGCCGACCGGCCGGTCGGCGACGCGCTCGAAGACCGAACTCCGCGATCAAGGCGTCCGCCCGCTCCGCGATCCGCCGGCCTTCGCGCGCGGCGAACGGCAAGGCCAGCGCATTGGCGAGAAACCCGCCGCGCGCCAGCGCATGCGCGCCGACCCGGACGTTGTCGCGGGTGGTCATCGTTGAAAAGAGCGCGACGTTCTGGAACGTGCGGGCGACGCCGAGCTTGGCCATCTCGTGCCGCGCGAAGCTGGCGACCGGGCGGCCCTCGAACAGGATCGCGCCGGAGTGCGGCTCGTAGAGCCGGGAGATGCAGTTGAACAGCGTCGTCTTGCCTGCGCCGTTCGGGCCGATCAATCCGCAGATCGCGCCGCCCGCGACGCTGAAGCTGACATCCTGCAGCGCGGTCACGCCGCCGAAGCGAATCGAGACGCCGTCAACCGCGAGTAGCGGGTAAGCCTTGTCGCTTTCCTCTCCGGTCTTGGCTTTCGCCTCGGCCAGCTCCATGGACCTTCCGTTCCCCGTCGTCGGTTTTTCACCCAACTCTGCTCGGCAGCATCCAAGTTTCCGGCGGGCTTGTCACGCGCTTTGTGCGCCGCTCGTCGGCTGCCTTGCCAATAGGTTTGATTTTTGTACATTGTCCCCGGCGCACAAGTCGCGCTCCCGCGATCTATGGGGCGGCGCACATGGGAAGCCGGCGCAGCATGCCCGCGGCGCCTTCATTTGTCGGCAACGGAGCGCTTCGTGGCGACGAGACCAATTCCGATTACATTCGCGCCCGGCTCGTACGCCGGGATCGCCAATGGCCAGGTGACCGTGATTACCGCCGCTCAGCCGTTCACCGTCGCGGCGAAGGCGGGGCAGTCTCTAACCCTGATCTATGGCGGCGGGGCACCGAATGGCGCCGGAGATTACGATCTGATCGCGATGATTTCCGATCCGAACGGCCAGCTTTTTCCTGACGGCGATCCTGTTTCTTCCGGCTTCACTGGGACACTGCCGGCGACCGGGACCTACACGATTACGGTCGGGATCACGCCGATGGGGAATATGTGGGCCGGAACCTATTCCCTGTGCGTCCTGATCGTGAATCCGCCCCCGCCAATCTAAGTCGATCCGCCGGCAAAGCGCCTTGGGCCGTCGACGCCGTATATTCCCGCCGACGCCCGTAATCGACGGTTCGACGGGCTTGTCGCGCGCTTTGTTGAGGCGTCGCGCCGCTCAGGAACGGCGCTCGAGGAAGGCGAGCACGCCTTGCTTGAACACCTTGTCTCCGACCGCCAGGTTGTGGTCGCGGCCCGGAATGTCGAGCGCCTCGGCGTTCGGCATCATGGCCGCGAGTTTGTGCGGATCGCCCGCGACATCGTCGCGCGTGCCGACCGCGACCAGCGTGGGGACGGCGATCGTCGCCATGCCCTTCTCGCTGACGGTCTGGCGGGAGCCGCGGATGCAGGCGGCGAGCGCCTTCAAGTCGCTCTTCGTCTGGTCGGCGAAGGCGCGGAACATGCGCTGCATCGGGTCGGAGAGGTCGTCGATCGACGGCGCCTCCATCGCGTCGGCGATCCCGACCGGCAGGCTGACGCCGTTCACCAGCCGGTCGCCGAGCCCCCCAACGATGAGCGAGCGGACGAGCCGCGGCCTCGCGAGCGCCAGGAAGGCCGAAATCCGCGCGCCCAACGAATAGCCCATGACGTCGGCCCTTTCGATGGCGAGATGGGCAAGCAGATTGGCGGCGTCGCGGGCCATCAAGTCCGAGCGGTAGTCGGACGGCGCATAGAGCTTTTCGCTCGCGCCGTGACCGCGATTGTCGAGCGCCACGACCCGCCGCCCGGCCCTGGTCAGCGTCTGGACCCAGCGCGGATTGACCCAGTTGATGCGATGGTTGGAGGCGAAGCCGTGGATCAGCAGGATCGGCTCGCCGCGATCCGTCCCCTCCGGAGGAACGTCGATATAGGCGATATGAACGCCGTCGGAGGCGAAAGACTTCAGCATTGGCCCGATATGGCCGGTTTCGCGGGTCGACGCCAGCCTCGCATCCTCCCAGCGGCGCCCGCCTCGACCGCGATTTTCGGACGACAACTCAATGATTTCAGAGGCTTAATGGGCCAATCCGCAGTTCTGCGTCCAGAGACGCAATCTTTTCAATGGGTTACGCCCAAGTTGGCTGTCCGAGGCGGGCCGCTTAGCGCGACTCGATCACCCTCAGATAGCGGTCGCGGTAGGCGTCGAGCACGACCGCCAGCACGATCACCGTGCCGATGACGATCGGCTTGACGTTGTCGCCGACCCCGAACAGCTGCAGCCCGGTCGAGAGCACCTGGATGATGCAGGCGCCGACCAGTGTCCCGATGATCGACCCCTTGCCGCCCGAAAAACTCGTCCCACCGATGATCACTGCCGCGATGGCGTTCAGTTCGTAGCCGACCCCGGCGATCGGGCTGCCGACGTTGAGCCGCAACAGATAGACCATCGCCGCGACGCCGGCGGTCAGGCCGCTGATGACGAAAGCCGCCACCTTGAAGGTGCGCGGATTGTGGCCCGAGAGCCGCACCGCCTCCTCGTTGGTGCCGATCGCGTAGATGAACCGGCCGAACACTGTGTATCGAAGGACGAACCAGCCGATCAGAATGACGCCGATGGCGACAAGAAAGATCGAGGGAAAGACGCCGAACACGATGAGATTGCCGAAATCGATGAACGGCTGCGGCAGGCCGGTGATGGTGGCGTTGTCGCTGACGACGCGGGCCGCGCCGCTTGCGACATTGAGCATGCCAAGCGTGACGATGAAGGAGGGAACCTTCCACTGCTCGACGACGAAGCCGTTGACGAAGCCGCAGAGCGCGCCGACGCCCATGCAGCCGAAGAGCGCGAGCGGAATCGAGACGGCGAACGGAAGGGCCGCGTTCGTCATAATGAGCGCGCCGACGACCGTGCACAGGGCGAGCACCGAGCCGACCGAGAGGTCGATGCCGCCGGTCAGGATGACGAAGGTCATACCCGACGCGAGCACGGTGTTGATCCCGATCTGGACGAAGATCTTCAAGAAATTCTCGGGCGTCGCGAAATACGGCGCGGTCAGCGAGAAGAAGATCACGATCAGGACGAGCGCGACCGCCACTCCCGCCTCGCGCAGGCCGAAGCGCAGGAGGTCGTTCCAGATGGCGGCGGCGCGGCGGCCGCCCGCGGCCTCAGTGGCTTCGCTCACGTCCGTATTCCTCATAGGCCATCGACAGGATGCGATGCTGGTCGAACTCGGCTCTCCCCACTTCGCCCACAACCCTGCCCTTCGCGAACACGAGAATGCGGTGGCAGATGGCGATCAATTCCGGCAGGTCGGAGGAGATGAACAGGACGCCCTTTCCCTCGGCGGCGAGCGTCCACAGGAGGTCGTAGATTTCCGCTCGCGCGCCGACGTCGATGCCGCGGGTCGGCTCGTCGCAAAGGAGCACCTTCGAGCCGCGGAAGAGCCATTTGGCAATCACCACCTTCTGCTGATTGCCGCCCGAGAAGTTGCGCACGACCTGATCGATCGAGGGCGTCTTGATGCGCAGGTCGGCAACGAGACGGGTCGCCGCGTCGCGCTCCGCGTCGCGCTCGATCAGGCCGAGGTGCGATATTTTCGCAAGATCGGTGATCGTGATGTTCTGAGCGCAGCTCATGCCGAGCAGCAAGCCCTGCCCCTTGCGGTCCTCGGTCATCAGGCAGAGGCCGCTCTGCACCGCGTCGCGCGGCGATCCGATCGCCACGCGCTCCCCTTCGACGTAAATCTCCCCGGCGATCTTGCGGTCCGCGCCGAAGATCGCCCGCGCCGTCTCGGTCCGTCCGCTGCCCACCAGCCCCGCGACTCCGACGATCTCGCCCTTTCCCACGCTGAAGGACACTTCGGGGCTCTGCACGCCGCGCCTCAAGCCCACGACCCGCAGCGCCTCGCCGGCGACGACGACGTCGGCGCGAAAGGCGCGCTCGTCCGTGACGCTCCTTCCCACCATCATCCGCACGATGTCCGGGATGGTCAGCCCGGCGAGCGGACGCGTGGCGACGAGTTGGCCGTCGCGCAGCACGGTCACGCGGTCGCCGACTTCGCCGATCTCCTGCAGACGATGGGAAATGTAGAGGATCGTCACCCCGCGCGCCTTGAGGCGCCTCAAAATCTCGAACAGCCGGTCGACCTCCTTGGAGGTCAATGTCGCCGTCGGTTCGTCAAGAATGAGCAGCTTGCTCTCGAAGACCAGCGTCTTGGCGATCTCGATGAGCTGCATCTGCGCGACGCCGAGCCGCGCGACCGGCGTCGCCGGGCGAACGTCGAGCCCGACCTCCTCGAGGAGCTCGGCGGCGCGGCGGTTCATCTCGCGATAGTCGACGATGCCGCGCCGCTGCGGGAGACGCTCGAACATCAGGTTCTCCGCCACCGTCATCTCGGTGAGCATCGACAGTTCCTGATGGACGACGCGGATGCCGGCGCGAAAGGCGTCGGTCGGGGCGGCCGGGCGATAGGGCCTGCCGTCGAAGACGATCTCACCCTCGTCGGCGCGATAGACGCCGCCGAGCAGATTGATCAGCGTCGACTTGCCCGCGCCGTTCTCGCCGAGGAGCACATGACCCTCGCCGCGCGCCACCTCGAGCGACACGCCGCGCAGCGCGACCACGCCGGGGAAGCGCTTGCCCACGCCGGTCAGGGTCAGGATCGGAGGAGTCATCCCTTCTCCCCGCTTGCAGGGAGAAGGCTAGCCCCCGGATCAAGTCCAGGATCAAGTCCGGGGGGAGGGGCGGGGCGAGCGCCCGCGGCTAATTGCCCAGGCCCCTCACCCCTGCCCTCTCCCCGCGGGCTATGAGATTCACACAAGATGAATTCCCGACGGTTTTCGTAGGCCCCATGGCGATGACGGTTCCCCCTTCTCCGCGAAGCGGGGAAGGTGGCCGAAGGCCGGATGGGGTGCGGAAAGCAGGTATGGTCCGGCGAAGGTTCGCGCTGCCGGTCGCGCAATCCGATCAGAGTTGCGGCGGCGGACCACACCCCATCCGGCACCATAGCCCGTCGAAAGACGGGCGTCTTACACCGCCCTATAGCGACCCCTTCCCCAGCAAGCTGGGGAAGGGGTCGCAACTGGCTCTAACGCGCTATGTGAGGTCCTTGGCCTCGACCAGCTTGATCGGCGTCTTGACCCAGCCGCTGAATGTCTCGCCGCCAAGCTCCTTGAGGCCGTAGTTGATGCCGAGCACCGCCATGTCGGCGCCGTACTGCTCGATGGTGGCGAGCATCTTGCCGTTCTTGATCAGGGGCTGCACCGCGGGGATGTTGTCGAAGCCGACCACCTGGATCTTGCCGCTCAGGCCCGCCGCGTCGAGCGCCTTGACGACGCCGAGCGCCATGGAATCGTTGGCCGCCATCACCCCCTGGATGTCGTGATACTGGGTCAGGAAGTTGGTCATCAGGGTGTTGGCCTCTTCCGTCTCCCAATGCGCGGTCTTGCTGTCGAGCAGCGTGAGCTTGCCCTCATTGACCGAGTCCATGAAGCCGAGCTTGCGCCGGACGGCGTTGTCCGCCTCGGGATTGCCTTCCAGGATCACCACCTTGCCGCCGGGGCCCAAAGCCTTGGCGAGCGCGTCGCCCGCCATCTTCGCCCCGGTGCGGTTGTCGGGCCCGAAGAAGGCGAGGTCGACGCCGGCGGCTTTCTTGGCGTCCTTGTCGAGCTCGACGTCGATGTTGATGACCTTGACGCCAGCCTTCAACGCCTTGGAGATCGGGGTGACCATCGCTTTGGAGTCGGCCGGCGCGACGACGATGATGTCGTATTTCTGGGTGACGAAGTTCTCGATGGCATCGACCTGCGCGGCGAAGTCGCGCTCGTCCTTCATGCCGACCGCCTTGAACTCGAACTTGTCGGTATTCGCAGCCGCATATTTTTCCGCGCCGGCCTGCATCTGCTTGAAGAACTCGTTGGCGAGCGACTTCTGCACCAGGCCGATTTTCGGCTTGTCGGCTGCTCGCGCAGCCCTCAGGCCTCCAGCCAGAACCGCCGCCGAGCCAAGCACGCCAGCGACGGCGAATCTGCGGCGGGTCAGGCTCAAGCGCAGAGCTAAATTACCAGACGTAATTGTCATTGTGCACTCCTCCCGTCGGGCCGGTTGTTTGCCCGGAGCGCGAGCCGTCCCGGGACGGTCATTCAAAGGGCCCTGGCGTTTGCGGGCGTCGTTTTACGCCCTATTCAAATGACGGACAATGACGCCGTTGGCGAGGGCCGGAGCAATCGAATATTCCTGGGCGTTGGCAGCTTCTGTTTGCGCTGCCAGAACGGCGCCGTCTACCCGCGGCGAGCGTTTGCGATTTGACCGCCGGCTGCGCCTCGCCGGACGATCCTATTCCGGCCTCAGGCGCAGATCGCGTCCACTGACGGCACGACGCGGCCGCCGGCAGTCGATCGTCCCACGACCGCTGCATAAACGTCGATCGGGTTCGGCCTGCCAATCAGATAGCCCTGGGCTTCGACGCAGCCGGCCGACCTCAGGAACCCCAACTGCTCTTCGGTTTCCACCCCCTCAGCGATCACCGGCACGCCCAGGCCGTGTCCGAGACCGATAATCGCCCGGATGACGGGTTCAGAGCTTTTATTGGCGTTCAGGCTTGAAACGAACGAGGCGTCGATCTTGATTTTGTCGAATGGGAATGAATGCAGATAGGACAGGGACGAATAGCCTGTGCCGAAGTCATCCATGGCCACTCTCACGCCCAAGGCTTTCAACTGCCGCAGAATTGTAGATACCCTCGAGAAATCGTCAATCAGAACGCTCTCGGTGATTTCAAGTTCGAGCCGACGCGGCGCCAAGCCCGTTTCCAGGAGAACCGTGTGAACGAATTTAGGTAGCCCTTCCTTGAGGAATTGCTTGGGCGAGAGATTGACCGCCACGGTCTTGGGCAGCGGCCATGACGCCGCTTCCCGGCAGGCTTCGCGCAGCCCCATTCGCCGATCGGTGCGATCAGCCCGCTTTCCTCCGCGACGGGCACGAATTCCATCGGCGCGACGAGTCCGCGACGAGGATGGCGCCAGCGCAATAGCGCCTCGAAACCGAAAATGTCGTCATCTGCGCCCGCCTGCGGCTGGTAATGGAGCAGGAGTTCGTTCCGATCGACAGCGTTTTCAAGGTCTTTAACAAGCGCGCGGCGGTCGCGCAGCCGAGTATCCAGACTGGAATCGAAAAAGCAGATGCCGCCGCCCTCCGCTTTTGCGCGGTAGAGCGCCGCATCGGCATTGGCGAGCACCGCCTCGACGTCGCCATGGTCCGGATAAATGGCGACCCCGATGCTGATGCTGATGCGAATGTCCCTGCCGTCGATGTCGAAAATTGTTGCGCCCGCGTCGTGCAGCCGCCCGGCGAGATCCGACGCGCGAGCGGGCAATGACGTTCCACAGACCATGCAAGTGAACTCATCGCCGCCGACACGGGCGATTTGCGCGCCCTCTGCAACCGCCCGGAACCGTTGCGACACCCGGCGCAAGAGTTCGTCGCCGACCGCATGTCCAAAAACGTCATTCACCTCCTTGAAGCGATCAAGGTCCAGGCACAAAACGGCGACTGACGTCCCGGAATTGTCGGCCTTCGCAATCGCGGCCGCCAGGCGCTCGTTGAACGCCGCCCGGTTGGGAAGGCCGGTCAAGGTATCGTGCAGCGCCAGATAACCGATCTTCTCCTCGGACTTCTTGCGGTCGGTAATGTCGATCACGACGCCCGTATAGCGCGCCGTTAGGCGATCGCCATAATGCATCGGACCGCCGCGGGACATCAGCCAGCGCTGCGCATCTCCGGATTCGTTGGTCCGCCATTCGACCTCGATTTCCCGGCCTGCCGCGACGGCTTCACGGGCCGAGCTCAGGACCGCAGCGCGGTCGTCTGGATGGATCGTGTCCAGCAACGAGGCCAAGGTCGGCTCGCAGCAATGCGGCTCAAGTCCGTAAAGCCTCCAGGCTTCTTCAGACCAGACATTTGAATTGGTCGCCTGGTCCCATTCCCATGCGCCGGCGTTGGCCGCCCTCAGGGCGTAGCGAAGACGCTCTTCGCTGCCGCGCAGCGCCTCCATGGCGCGCACGCGCTCGATGGCCTCCCATGTCCGCTCAGCGACGTCCTCCGCCAACGACATATCCATGGCGGACCAGTGACGTGGTTGCTGGTGAAAAATCGACAGCACGGTGACGAGCTTCCCGTTCTTGACAATGGGCGCGCGCAGAAACGCGCCGATCCCGCGAGCGAGGTGGCGCGCGATCGCGACGTCGGATCCGACGCGCGGGTCCGAGGTGACGTCGTCGACAGCGCTGACCTTACCGGCGCGCAGTTCGTCAAGCAGCGGGAGGCCGTATTCGGCGATCTTGTGCACACCGACGCTCGTCGGCATCGATCCGTCGGTCCATTCGCGCCGTATGACCGCATGCTCCTCCTTGACGTCGATTTCGGCGAAAAGGACCTGATGGCAACCCAACTGCTTGCCGAGGCGTTCGCTGACGATCGCGATGATGTCGAAGGGGTCGCACAGCGGTTTGATCGCATCGGACAGTTCGAGCCGGAAGGAATTGCGTTGCCCCGCCTCGAGTAGCTTGGCCTCCAGCTGCCTCTCGGCCGTGATGTCCGTCCCAACGCCGTTGCGAACGACCGCCCCGTCCGCTTGTCTCTCCGAGCTGGACCGCAGGCGCATCCAACGCAGTTCGCCGTCCTTGCGGCGTATGGGGACTTCCACCGTCAAATCGGTCAGGTCGCGAGTGGCGGCCTCTTCAGCAGCCAACAGCATCGGTAAATATTCCGGCAGGGCCCGCGCGTACAAGGCCTGGGCGTCGGCCATCACCTCCTCGACGGTGACGCCAGCGAGCCTTTCGACGCCGGCGCTGACATAGAGAAATTTCGGGTTTCCGGCGGTGTCGCGCGTAAAGCGGTAGACGACGCTGTCGGGCAGGTTGTCGCCGATCGCGCGCACCATCGCTTCGCTCTGGCGCAGCCTTTCGTGGTCGGCGACGCTTTCGGTAATATCCGTGCAAACGCCATTCCCGATGATCACGCCGTCCGACCGTCTCTCCGGGCGCGAACGCAGCCGCGTCCAACGCACTTCGCCGTCCTTGCGACGAATCGGGAGTTCCACCGCGAAGTCGGTCAGGTCGCGCCTGGTGGCTTGTTCAGCCTCAAACAGCTTTGGCAAATATTCGGGCAGGACTAGCGCGTACAACACCTTGACGTCGGCCAGAGCCTCCTGGACCGTAACGCCAGTGAGCTTTTCAACGCCGGCGCTGATGTACAGAAATCTAAACTTACCTTCCGGATCGCGCGCACACTGATACACGACGCTGTCGGGCAGGTTGTCGCCCATCGCGCGCAACTTCGCTTCGCTCTGGCGCAGCTTTTCCTGGTGGGCGACGCTTTCCGTGATGTCCGTCCAAACGCCATTCCTAGTGATCTGTCCGTCCGGCTGCGTTTCGGGGCGCGAACGCAGACGCATCCAACGCACCTCGCCGTCCACGCGTCGAATCGGGACTTCCACGGCGACATCAGACACGCTGCGCTGGGCAATATGTTCAGCCTCCGCAAGCGTCGGAAGATATTCGGGCAAGACCTGCGACCGCACGGCGCCATCGTCGGCGAGAACCTGCTCGACGGTGAGGCCGGTCAGCTTTTCGATGCCTGCGCTGATGTAGAGATATCTCGCGACGCCCTTCTGGTCGCGCGTCCAACGAAAGACGGCGCTGTC
Source organism: uncultured Alphaproteobacteria bacterium (assembly GCA_963822215.1). Classification (GTDB taxonomy): domain Bacteria; phylum Pseudomonadota; class Alphaproteobacteria; order Rhizobiales; family Beijerinckiaceae; genus Roseiarcus. Next base: position 684,057 of record CAWGGX010000007.1, on the reverse strand, counting down.
GGGCAGGTTATCGCTGATCGCGCGCAGCATCGCCTCGCTCTGGCGCAACTTTTCCTGGTGGGCGACGGCCTGGGTAATATCGGTCCAAACGCCATTCCAAATGATGAGTCCGTCCGGCTGTGGTTCGGGCCGCGAATGCATCCGCACCCAGCGCACGTCGCCGTCCGTGTGGCGAATTGGCATCTTCACATCGAAATCAGACACCTCGCGCTTGGACTTTTGGTCAGCCGCTACGAGCGCCTGACGATATTCCGGCAGGACCAGCGAGAGTACGACGCCGTTGCCGGCGAGAAACTGCTCGACCGAAAGGCCGGTCAGCTTTTCGATGCCGGCGCTGACGTAAAGATATCTTGCGACGCCATTCCGGTCGCGCGTCCATCGATAGAGGGCGCTCTCAGGCAGGCTATCGCCAATTGCTCGGAGCATGGCCTCGCTTTGGCGCAGCTTTTCCCGATCAGCGACGCTTTCCGTGATGTCCGTCTGAACCCCATTCCAGACAATGTCTCCATTCGATTGTCGCTCCGGGCGAGACCGCAGTCGCATCCAGCGCACTTCGCCATCCTTTCGGCGAATCGGGGCGTCCGCAGCGAAATCGGCTAGGCCGCGCCTGGCGGCTTGTTCGGCCGCCAACAGCTTTGGCAAATATTCCGGCAGGACTTGTGCGTACAGCGCGCCGGCGTCGGCCAGAATCTCCTCGGCCCTAACGCCAGTAAGTCTCTGAACACCGGCGCTGATATACAGATATTGTGGGTTGCCAGCCGGGTCGCGTCTATAGCGGTAGACGAAGCTGTCGGGCAGGTTATCGCCCATCGCGCGCAGCATTGCTTCGCTTTGGCGCAGCCTTTCCCGGTGGGCGACGCCTTCTGTAATGTCGGTCGCAACGCCATTCCAGACGATCCGTCCGTCTGGCTGTGTTTCTGGGCGTGAACGTAGCCGGATCCAGCGCACTTCGCCATCCTTGCGCCGAATTGGGGCCTTCACGGCAAAATCGGTCAGGTCGCGCGCAGCGGCTTGTTCAGCCGCAGCCACCATCGGGTCATACTTGGGGAGGATCTGCGAGAGCAACGTTCCGGAGTCGGCCATAGCCTCATCGACAGCGATGCCGGCGATCCTTTCGATACCGGCGCTAAGGTAGAGAAATCGCGGCGTTCCGTCCTGATCGCGCGTCCATTGGAAGATCGCGCTGTCGGGGAGATTATCGCTCACGGCGCGCGACCTCGCCTCGCTCTGGCGCAGCCTTTCCTGGGCGATGACGCTTTCCGTAATGTCCGTCCAGACGCCATTCCAGACGGTTTCTCCGTTTGACCGTCGCTCCGGGCGAGACCGCAGCCGCATCCAACGTACTTCGCCATCCTTGCGGCGAATCGGGGCCTCGACGTTGAAATCGGTCAGGTCACGCTTGGCGGCTTGCTCAGCCGCAATTAGCTTTGGAAAATATTCGGGCAGGACCTGCGCGTACAACGCGTTGGCGTCGGCCAGGGCCTCCTCAACCGTAACGCCCGTGAGCTTTTCAACGCCGGCGCTGATATAAAGAAATCGCGCGTTTCCCTCCCGATCGCGCGTGTACTGATAGACGACGCTGTCGGGCAGGTTGTCGCCGATCGCACGCAGGGTCGCCTCGCTCTGGCGCAGCCTCTCCCGGTCGATGACCCTTTCCGTGATGTCTTCGGCGTAAATGACAATGCCGCCGATTCCGCCTCCCGGGCGCCGCCACGGCTGGAACTCGCACCGCAGCCATTGCGGCGAGCCATCCGCGCGTACGAAAGGCGCGCAATCTTCGGTGATAGTCTCACCGGCCTGGGCTCGGCGATGGCAATCCTTCCAATTCGCTGCAATCTCAGGAAAAACACCGTAAAACGATCTTCCGATACGACTTCCCTCGACGCGGAAAACACTTCGCCAACGGCGGCTCGCCGCGAGATAGCGCATATTCCGATCGAACATGGCCACGGCGCCAGGCGCCTGCATTATGAAATGACCCAGCTGCGCCTCGTTCTGCGCGGTCAAGCAACGAGCGCGGTTGTGACCTTGTCTCTCTAGCAAAGGTTCCGCAATCACAATGGTGATCCTCGCTGGCTCCCGTACCAGTTCTGGTGGCGGATGAATTGGAGTTTAAGCAGATCGACTCCGGTGAAGAGCAAGTGTCGATCATTCTGATCGTTCCGAAGGCGCGCTAGAGCTTTCAGCATGTGCGGTCGTCACGAGATACCTTGGCGCTGACGCCGGCGCATCAACTCAGCGAGGTTGTCGGGCGACCACCTCAGCAAATAGCTTTCGGTGCAAGCCCTTAAAAAACAAGCGTTCAAAAACCGACAAACTGAAGCGAAGGCGGGGACAGTGGGGGAGACATCCTGGAGGCGGAGCCAGCGGAGCTCGTCCCGTGACCCCTCGCCGGCGCTTCTCGCTAGGGTCGTCTCACGACAATTTCTTGCAGAGTAACAGAAATAGCGCTAGGATCGTATCATGAAAACCTAAACCAGAGCGCCGGCCGTTGGAGCGGTTTTTCGCTCGGCCCGCGGCTTCGCGCGAGGAGGGGACACGCGTTAAAAGAAATGGCCTCGGGTCGCAGGGTCGCCCATAACTCATTGAAAATACTGATTTCTGACGAGAGAATCCAAGAAAATCCGAGCAATTCCAAACGTCGTTTTTGCGGGTTTTCGCGGAGGGCTGATGCAACGCGGCGCGGACCTGAGGAAATCCAAATTTCGCCGGGCGTCCAGCGGCCGCGGTCAGCCGTGGAGCGGCCCTGCCCATCTGATCGCCTTGGGTCCGAACTTGCCAAGGCCGCCGCCCTCGTGGTTTGTCTCGCGCGGCAAAGGCTGGACGCGGCGCGGCATCGGGCGGCCGGAGCCTCGGCGGCGACGGAGGGGTTACGCCATGGGTTGGTTGGGGTTCGTGCGAAATGCGCTGCTGACGCTCGCTTTGGCGGGCCTCAGCGCGCCGCCGGTCGAGGCGGTCGAAATCGTCAGCGGAGCGCAGCCCTTAGCGCAGATCAGCGACGGATGGCTGACCCAGGTCCGCAATGTGCGCCACGGCGGCGGCGCCCGCCACGGCGGGACGCACAGGCCCGGCGGGGCGCATCGGCCGGTTCATCGCCCGGGCGGCGGCCATCGTCCGCCCGTCCACCGTCCGCCGGTCCCCCGTCCCGGGCATCGCCCGCCGGCGAACCGGCCGGGCGTCGGTCCGTCGGTTGATCGTCCGCGGCCGGTCGTCGTCGCCCCTCGCGGCGTTTGGGTCGGCCGTCCGGGCTGGTACCGGTGGTCGCCGGGCGGGGCGATCGCGGCCGGCGCGGCGATCGGCTTCGTCACCGCGGCGGCGGCCGCAAGCTGGGCGGGCGCGCCGCCGCAGCAGGGCCTCTGCTGGTACTACACTGACCCCAGCCGCACCCAGGGCTTCTGGGACGCCTGCCCCTGAGGGCCGGCGATTTGAGCAAGACCTCCGGCGACGCCGGCCGCCTTCGCGCAGCCGGCCGTTCCGCGCGGGGGTCCGGCTGAGCTTTGAGGCGGGCCATAAGACGGCGCCGGCGCCGTCCGCCCCGAAACGGATACGAAGACCTTGTGGAAGCCGGCTCGATGAGACAATTCCTCCCAGGGCTCGGTCGTCCCAGGGCCCCTGAAGCGCAAGGCGTGTCCGACTGCCGATGAGAGCCATTCCCGTTCCCGAACACGCGACCCGGGCGCAGGCGCTGAAAACCCTGTCGACGCGCGTCACGCTCGCCGTGGCGCTCGTGCTGGTCGTCGCCAAGACCGCCGGGTGGGTGATGACAGGATCGATCGCGCTCCTCGCCTCGGCGGTCGACGCGCTGGTCGACACGGGGGCGAGCATCGTGACCCTGCTGGGCGTTCGCTATGCGCAACGGCCGCCGGATAGCGACCACCGCTTCGGACACGGCAAGGGCGAAGCGGTCGCCGCTTTCACCCAGGCGACCTTTCTGGCCGGCGCCGCGGCCGTGCTCGCTTTCCAGTCGCTCGAACGGCTCGCGTCGCCGACGCTGCTCGACGCGCTCGAATTCGGCGTCGTGCTGATCGCCGGAAGCCTCGTCGCGGCGACCGGGCTTGTCGCGATGCAGACCTATGTCGTGCGCCAGACCGGATCGACGGCGGTCGCCGCCGACCGGGCGCATTACCTGACCGACATCGCGCTCAACGCCGCCGTGCTGGCGGCGCTCGGCGTGACCAAGCTCACCGGATGGACGCGGGCCGACCCGGCGTTCGCGCTCGCCATCTCCGGCTACATGCTCTGGAACGCCTACGGCATCGCGCGCGACGCGCTGGAGCAACTGCTCGACCAGGAGCTGTCGCGCGAGGAGCGGCGCAGAATCAAGGAGGCGGTGTGCGCCTGCGCCGGCGTCCGGAACATTCACGACCTGCGCACCCGGTTTTCCGGCGACCGGACTTTCGTCGAGTATCACCTGGAAGTCGACCCGGGCCTGACCGTCGACGTCGGCCACGCGATCGGCGACGCGACCGAGGACGCGGTGCGCAAACTGCTGCCGGGCACGGTCGAAGCGACCGCGCATATCGAACCCCACGGCATCGTCGACGAGCGCTTGGACGATGCGGTCGCCGGAAAATCCTAAACCTCCATCAGCGGAGCGGTCATGAGCGGGGATGGGTACGGAGACGACCACGATCATGCCCACGGCGTTGAGGACCACGACGCCGAAGGCCGCGATCACGGCGGACATGATCATGCCCACGCGCACGCGCCGGCCAATTTCGGCGCCGCCTTCGCCATCGGCATCGCGCTCAATGTTGGGTTCGTTGCGATCGAGGCGGCCTACGGCCTGATCGCCGGCTCGGTCGCCCTCCTTTCCGACGCCGGCCACAATCTCGGCGACGTCCTCGGGCTCGCGGCGGCGTGGCTCGCGAGCCGGCTCGTCCAGCGCGCGCCGTCGGCCCGCTTCACCTATGGACTGCGCGGTTCCTCGATCCTGGCGGCGCTGTTCAACGCGGTCTTTCTCCTTCTGACGGTCGGAGCGATCTCCTGGGAGGCGATCCTGCGCCTCGCCGATCCCGCCCCGGTCGCCGGAAAAATCGTGATGGTCGTCGCCGCGATCGGCATTTGCGTCAACGGCGTCACCGCCTGGCTGTTCGCCTCGGGGCAGAACGACGACATCAACCTGCGCGGCGCGTTCCTCCACATGGCGTCCGATGCGCTCGTCTCGGCGGGCGTGGTCGTGGCGGGGCTCGTCATCCTGGCGACCGGCTGGCTCTGGCTCGACCCGCTGACCAGCCTCGCGGTGAACCTCGTCATCGTCTGGGGAACCTGGGGGCTTCTGCGCGATTCCCTCGGCATGTCGATGGCCGCCGTTCCCGCAGGAGTTGATCCGGCAACGGTGCGCGCGTTCCTCACGGCGCGGCCCGGCGTCGCCGCCGTGCACGACCTGCACGTTTGGCCGATCAGCACCACCGAGACCGCGCTCACCTGCCACCTGGTCATGCCCGGCGGCCATCCCGGCGACGCCTTCCTGCATGAGCTTGCGACCGAGCTCGCCCGGCGCTTCCACATCGCCCATCCGACCGTGCAGATCGAAACCAATCCCGAACTCGGCTGCGCGCTCGCGCCGGACGAGGTGGTCTAAGGCGCTCTTACTTGGACGATCCGGTTTCCCTGCTAGCAGGGAATTTTTTTCCGCGCGGTCGGCCGCCGTTCCAAGAAGCCCTGCAATGTCATCGCGTTGCTGGCTTTGCAATCCACCGGTTGCGGGCTGGAGCGGGCGCGGAACAGGGAATTTCAAACGACCGGAACAGGGAACTATCAGGCGATTTCGGAGCGGAACAGGGAATTATCAGGCGGGCGAAAGCGAGGGCGCCAAACCGATCCTGCCGGGTTGCAAGGCGCCGCCCGCATTGTCAGCGGTCGGACGGGCGGCGTCTCGCCGCCCTGAAGGCGCGCGGGACGCGCGCCGTCCGTTGGCGAGGCGCAGTCCGCGCAATCCTGCTTGGCGCTCCCAGGGCGAGACCTTCTTCTGTCGCACTGCGCGCCCCGCATGGCTGCAATGCGCAACTACAGGTTGTGTGCTCACATTTCCGTCATACATTGAACCCGGGTGCGGGGAGCGGATTTAAGTCATGTTGAGGGGACTTGCAGCGCTTCTGCTGGCGGTCACAGCGCTCGTCAGTCCTGCCGAGGGACGCGATTTCGGACCGATCCAGCCGAACGCGCACTATGCGTTCCGGGACGACGCCTGGATCGGCGGCGACCCGCTCGGGAGGCGGACTTTTCTACAGCCGCTGTGGCGCGGAGCGCTGGATTGCGCCGAACGGCTGAGATCCTGCACGCGGGAGTTTCGGCGCGCCGAGCTTTTCACTTCGACCCCGGCGGACGCGTCTCCCAACCGGGTGATCGACCTCAACGGACACGCCTTGGGGGTGAGCCGCGTCGTGACCATCGAGCGGGTCGAAACCTCTGGCTTCTTTCACGACTTCGGCGTGGCGGCGACCTGGGACGTCGGCGGCGAACAGGTTTTTGACGATAGCGGATGGCGCGCGTGGGAAACGCTGTATCCGGATGCGTCGCCGAACGGCAAATGGCTGCCGATCCTCTCTTACGCCTTTGCGGGCGCAGCCCCGCAAGCGGCCATTCCGGAAGCATCGACATGGGAGCTGATCGGCGTCGGATTCGTGGCGCTCGCCTCGGCCGCCATGATCAGGCGCCGTCTCGTCTAAAGCGTCTCGTCCGGCGGCGAAGCGGCGCCCAAAGTCGCCGCGCCGGATAAGATGGCGTCTCCCGATGGACGGACCCCGAATCGCCTTGAACAAGCTCTTGGAGACCATGACGCCGGATCGGCATTCGCTCGACAGCGGCTTCTTTCGACGCCACGCGACCGACATCGCGCAAAACCTGATCGGCGTGCGGCTGACCGTCGATGGGGTCGGCGGCGTGATCGTCGAGACCGAGGCTTACGATCGCACGGATCCTGCCTCGCATGCCTTCCGTGGGCCGACCCTGGCGAACGCCGTGATGTTCGGACCGCCGGCTCATGCCTACGTCTACCACAGCTATGGCATTCATTGGTGCCTCAACTTCGTCTGCGGCCCTGAGCTCGGCGCGGCGGTGCTGATCCGCGCCCTGGAGCCGACCGATGGCGTCGAGATCATGTCGGCGCGTCGCCGGACGACGGACCCGCTGAAGCTTTGCGCCGGACCCGGCCGTCTCTGTCAGGCGCTCGCCATCACGCGCGCGAGCCATAACGGTCTGCCGCTCGACGAACCGCCTTTCGCCTTGAGCCGCGCGCGGAGCGCGGGAAATGTTGCATCGGGCCGGCGCATCGGCATCACCAAGGGCGCCGAGACCCCCTGGCGCTTCGGTCTGGCAGGATCGCCCTACCTGAGCCGCCCTTTCTGACAGCCATAGCAACGCTGCGAGGGCGATGAGCCGCCCGCGGGCTGGCTCCTAAAGTCGTGCGACGATCCCCTGTACGGCTGCCGCGTTTCAGCCCGACAGCGTCAGCCTCATGAAACCCAAGGCGTTGAGTGCGAAAAGCTGTCCTGTGTCGCCGGACCCTGTGCATCGTTCTATACTTGATGGGCGGCGGCGACGTTGCCGCGTTTGGAGGAAGTGGCGCGCCATGGCCGAGACGAGCACGAAAGAACGTCCCCCCGTCGCAGAGCCGGTGAGCGGACCCTATCCTCTGCCGCCAGCGGACAAGACTGCAGGGGCGATCAAGGCGGGACGGGGCTCCTCGCTGACGGGAAAAGTCGCCGTCGTGACTGGCGCTGCGCGTGGGATCGGCAGGGCGATCGCCGTCGAGCTTGCCGCGAACGGCGCGGACGTCGTCGTCATCGACATCTGTGGGCCGGTCAGCCCGACGGCGGACGCCGCTCCGGCGACGAGCGAGGACTTGGCCGAAACGGTGGCGCTGATTGAGGGCTTCGGGCGCAGGGCGACCGCGATAAAGGGAGACGTTCGCGACATCGCCCGCCTACGCCAGATCGCCGATCAGGTCGTCGACGATTACGGAAAGATCGACATCGTTGTCGCTAACGCCGCCATCCAGGGATGGAAGCCGCTTCTCGAAATGGACGATATGGACTGGGAAGATCAGATCCAGAACAACCTGACCGGCACGGCGAACACTGTCCGCGCCTTCGCGCCGAAGATGGCCGAGCGCAACTATGGCCGCCTGATTTTGCTATCCTCGATGCGGGGCCGCCAGGGGACCATGGGCCGCGCCTCCTACTCCGCATCGAAATGGGGGATCCTTGGGCTCGTGAAGTCGGCGGCCCTGGAGCTCGGCAAGTACAACATCACCTGCAACGCCATCCTTCCCGGCCTGGTCGGGACGGCGTTGACCTATAACGAGCAGCGCTTTCGGGCGGCGATCGCCCAATCGAACCGAACGCCGTCTGCTTACCCGACCGCCCAGGAAGCATGGGACGCCCGCGCGCCGACGGTCCCTTTGGGCGTGGGATGGCTGCAGCCCGAGGACATCTCGCCGGTCGCAGTCTTTCTCGCCTCCGACGCGGCCGCCTTGGTCACCGGCGCCGAGTTCGCCGTCGCAGGCGGCGACGCTCCGAAAGTCAGCTTAAACGGAGGACATCGCAAATCCGCCTGCCGGGCCTACGCGTCGAGTTGGACCGGCGTAAGTTTAGACAAGGGCGCCAGCGCGCCAAGACCGGCGATCAATTGGGCTCCTCAGGGAGTGAAGGGCGCGCGCGGGCCGCCTTCGCTGGCGTCCCTTCCCCCCTTGTGGGGGAAGGACAGGATGGGGGGTCGCGCCGAGCTTATGTCGTGGAATCCTCGATACGCGGCCTCAGCCCTATGAGCTTCAGACGGATCGTTTCCAGGACGCCCCCGAGATTGTGAAACACGTCGTCGTTGGTGAAACGGAGAATGACGAAGCCCTGCGCCGCCAGCGCGGCCGTGCGCGCGGCGTCGCGGGCAAGCTCTTGGTCAGTGGAGTGCGTACCCCCATCCACCTCGATGACGAGTTTTGCGTCGAACGAGGCGAAGTCGGCGATGAAGCCGCCGAGCGGGACTTGGCGGCGAAAGCGGAAACCGCCGGCCTCCTTCTTCCGGAGTTCCTGCCAGAGGCGTCGCTCGGCGTTGGTCGCGTTTCGTCTCAGGCTCCGCGCCAGCGACGCCAATCTCGTCGACACGGCGCGACCCCCCATCCTGTCCTTCCCCCACAAGGGGGGAAGGGACGCAAACTCCAAGAGTCAGCGCGAAACCGCCCGCTCGTCCCTCGCGTTCGCGGGCGGCCCCTTTTTTGGCGCGCTCACCGAGCGCGCCCTACAAACGGCAGCGTCACTCCGCCGCGGAGCGCGAACGCTCGCGGCGCGGCGCCGGGCCTTCGGTCGTCGGCGCAGCGAGCGGCAGCGCCGGGGGGTGCTCCGATTCCTCGGCCTTCTGCGCCAGGATCAGCGTGTCGCGCATCGAGGCGATGGAGCGGATCTTCGACATGGCCGCGCCCGTGCCGGCCGGGATCAGGCGGCCCACGATGACGTTCTCCTTGAGGCCCTCGAGCGTGTCGACCTTGCCGTTGACCGCCGCCTCGGTGAGGACGCGGGTGGTCTCCTGGAAGGACGCCGCCGAGATGAAGGAGCGCGTCTGCAGGCTCGCCTTGGTGATCCCGAGCAGCACGGGAATGCCGACCGCAGGCTTCTTGCCCTCGGCGAGCGCCGCCTCGTTGGCGCCGTCGAGATCGAGCTTGTCGACCTGCTCGTCCTTGAGGAAGTCGGTGTCGCCCGGATCGACGATATCGACCTTCTGCAGCATCTGGCGGACGATCACCTCGATGTGCTTGTCGTTGATGCTGACGCCCTGGAGGCGGTAGACCTCCTGGATCTCGTTGACGAGATAGGCCGCCAGCTCCTCGACGCCCTTGATGGCGAGAATGTCGTGCGGGGCGGGGTTGCCATCGACGATGAACTCGCCCTTCTCGATCACATCGCCATCCTGCAGGTGGATGTGCTTCGATTTCGGGATCAGGTACTCGACCGGCTCGGCGCCCTCCTCGCTCGGCTCGATGCTCAGGCGTTGCTTGTTCTTGAAGTCGCGCCCGAACCGCACCGTGCCCGAGATCTCGGCGATGATCGCATGATCCTTGGGCCTGCGCGCCTCGAACAGCTCCGCCACCCGCGGCAGACCGCCGGTGATGTCGCGGGTCTTGGCGCTGTTGATCGAGATGCGCGCGATCACGTCGCCCGCGCGCACGCTCGCGCCCGGCTCGAACGAGATGATCGACTCGACCGGGAGCGCGTAGCGCGCGTCGCCACCGCGCGGCAGCTTCAGGATCTTGCCGTCGGCGCCCTTGATCACCATGGCGGGCTTGAGGCCAGCCGTGCGCTGCGAGGACCGCCAGTCGGTGACGATGCGCTTGGCGATGCCTGTCGCCTCGTCGACTTGCTCCGACATCGACACGTTGTCGACCAGGTCCTCGAAGCCGACCACGCCGTCGATCTCGGTGAGGATCGGACGGGTGAACGGATCCCATTCGGCAATGCGCTGGCCACGCTTGATCTTGTCGCCCTCGTCGACCTTGAGGCGGGCGCCGTACAGCAGGCGATGCACCGCGCGCTCGGCGCCGGATTTGTCGACGATCACGACCGCCACGTTGCGTGCCATCGCCATCAGATCGCCGTTCGCGTTGCGGGCGATGTTGCGGTTGCGGATCTTCACCTCGCCGTCGAAATTCGACTCGATGAACGACTGGTCAGCGAGCTGGGCCGCTCCGCCGATGTGGAAGGTGCGCATGGTGAGCTGGGTGCCCGGCTCGCCGATCGACTGCGCCGCGATGACGCCGACCGCCTCGCCCATGTTGACCGGCGTGCCGCGGGCGAGGTCGCGCCCGTAGCAGAGCCCGCACACGCCATTCTTGGCCTCGCAGGTCAGCACCGAGCGGATCTTCACCTCCTGAATGCCGGCGGCGTTGATCGCCGGCATATGCTCCTCCACAATCATTTCGCCCGCCTCGACGATGGCGTTTCCGTCAAGGTCGCGCAGCGTCTCGGCTGCGGTGCGGCCGAGGATGCGGGTGCCGAGCGACGCCACCACCGTGCCGGCGTCGATGATCGCGCGCATGCTGATGCCGCGCTGCGAGCCGCAGTCGACCATGGTGATGATCGAGTCCTGCGCGACGTCGACCAGACGCCGGGTCAGGTAGCCCGAATTCGCCGTCTTGAGCGCGGTGTCGGCGAGGCCCTTGCGGGCGCCGTGGGTCGAGTTGAAGTACTCGAGAACCGACAGGCCCTCCTTGAAGTTCGACTTGATCGGGCTCTCGATGATCTCGCCCGAGGGCTTGGCCATCAGGCCGCGCATCGCCGCAAGCTGGCGCATCTGGGTCGGCGAGCCGCGCGCGCCGGAGTGCGACATCATGTAGATCGAGTTGATCGGCCGGTCGCGTCCCGACTCGTCCTTGATGGTCGCCGAAATGCCCTTCATCATGTCGTCGGCGAGTTGGTCCGAGCACTTCGCCCAGGCGTCGACGACTTTGTTGTACTTCTCGCCCTGGGTGATGAGGCCGTCGTTGTACTGCTGCTCGTACTCCTTGGCCTGCTCCTCGGTCTCGGCGATCAATCTCGCCTTCGACTCCGGCACGACCATGTCGTCCTTGCCGAACGAGATGCCGGCCTTGAACGCCTCGCGGAAGCCCAGCGCCATGATCCGGTCGCAGAAGATGACCGTCTCCTTCTGACCGCAGTTGCGGTAGACGATGTCGATCATGTTCGAGATTTCCTTCTTCGTCATCAGCTTGTTGACGACGTCGAAGGGGATCTTGGCGTGATCGGGCAGCAGCTGGCCGAGGATCATCCGGCCAGGCGTGGTGTCGAAGATCTTCGCCACGCGCTCGCCGTTCTCGTCATAGGTCCAGGCGCGACCCTTGATCTTCGTATGCAGCGTGATCGCCTTGGCGGCGATCGCATGCTCGATCTCGCCCTGTTCGGCGTAGAAGCCGCGCACGGGGCGCTTGGTGTTCGGGTCCTCCTCGTACTGGCCCGGCTCGCCGTCGCGCATTAGCGACACGTAGTAGAGTCCCAGCACGATGTCCTGGCTCGGCACGATGATCGGCTGGCCGTTGGCGGGGTGCAGGATGTTGTTGGTCGACATCATCAAGACGCGCGCCTCGAGCTGCGCCTCGAGCGACAGCGGCACGTGGACCGCCATCTGGTCGCCGTCGAAGTCGGCGTTGAAGGCCGAGCAGACAAGCGGATGCAGCTGGATCGCCTTGCCCTCGATCAGCACCGGCTCGAAGGCCTGAATGCCGAGGCGGTGCAGGGTCGGCGCGCGGTTCAGCATCACCGGATGCTCGCGGATCACCTCGTCGAGGATGTCCCAGACCTCCGGCTTCTCCTTCTCGACCAGCTTCTTGGCCTGCTTGACGGTGGCCGATAGGCCCTTGGCGTCGAGCCGCGAGTAGATGAACGGCTTGAACAGCTCGAGCGCCATCTTCTTGGGCAGGCCGCACTGGTGCAGCTTGAGCTCCGGACCGACCACGATGACCGAGCGGCCGGAATAGTCGACGCGCTTGCCGAGCAGGTTCTGGCGGAACCGGCCCTGCTTGCCCTTGAGCATGTCGGCAAGCGACTTCAGCGGCCGCTTGTTGGCGCCGGTGATGACCCGTCCGCGGCGGCCGTTGTCGAACAGCGCGTCGACCGACTCCTGCAGCATCCGCTTCTCGTTGCGGATGATGATGTCGGGCGCGCGCAGCTCCATCAACCGCTTCAGGCGGTTGTTGCGGTTGATGACGCGGCGGTAGAGGTCGTTGAGATCGGAGGTCGCGAAGCGGCCGCCGTCGAGCGGCACGAGCGGGCGCAAGTCCGGCGGGATGACCGGGACCTCCGTCAGGATCATCCACTCCGGCTTGTTGCCGGAATGAATGAACGCCTCGATGATCTTGAGCCGCTTGGCGAGGCGCTTCGGCTTCAGTTCGCTCTTCGATTCGGCGATCTCGATCTTGAGGTCGTCGGCGATCTTCTGCAGGTTCATGCCCTTCAGCATCTCGCGGATCGCCTCGGCCCCGATCAGGGCGGTGAAGCTGTCCTGCCCGTATTCGTCGAGCGCCCGCAGATAGTCGTCCTCGCTGAGGAGCTGGCGGTCCTTGAGCGGGCTCAGGCCGGGGTCGAGCACGATGTAGGATTCGAAGTAGAGGACGCGCTCGAGGTCCTTCAGCGTCATGTCGAGCAGGAGCCCGATGCGCGACGGCAGCGACTTCAAGAACCAGATGTGCGCCACCGGCGCGGCGAGCGAGATGTGGCCCATGCGCTCGCGCCGCACGCGCGACAGCGTCACCTCCACGCCGCACTTCTCGCAGATGACGCCCTTGTACTTCATCCGCTTGTATTTACCGCACAGGCACTCGTAGTCCTTGATCGGCCCGAAGATGCGCGCGCAGAACAGGCCGTCCCGCTCCGGCTTGAAGGTGCGATAGTTGATCGTCTCCGGCTTCTTGATCTCGCCGAACGACCACGACAGGATCTTCTCCGGGCTGGCGATGGCGATCTGGATCTGGTCGAACGCCTGGGGCGCGGCGACCGGCGCAAATGGATTGGTGATTTCCTGGTTCATTCTCGTCTCCCGCGAGCTGGGCGCGGCAAACGCCCGGACTCGCCTCGATGGAAGAAAGGTCGCGGCGCTTCGCCGCGAGGCAATTCCTTGTTCGGCGCGCGGGCCCGCTTAAGCGCGGCGGGCCGGGCGGCTGGCGCTTACTCGGCGGCCTCCGCCGGCGGCGCCTCTTCGGGCGCGCGCTTGACCGACGCCAGTTCGACGTTGAGACCGAGCGACCGCATTTCCTTGACCAGCACGTTAAAGCTCTCCGGAATGCCCGATTCGAACGTGTCGTCGCCGCGAACGATCGCCTCGTAGACCTTGGTGCGGCCTGCGACGTCGTCCGACTTCACCGTCAGCATCTCCTGCAGCGTGTAGGCGGCGCCGTAAGCCTCCAGCGCCCAGACCTCCATTTCGCCGAACCGCTGGCCGCCGAACTGCGCCTTGCCGCCCAGCGGCTGCTGGGTGACGAGACTGTAGGGGCCGATCGAGCGGGCGTGGATCTTGTCGTCCACCAGGTGATGCAGCTTCAGCATGTAGATGTAGCCCACCGTCACCTTGCGGTCGAAGGGATCGCCGGTGCGCCCGTCGAAGAGCGTCACCTGGCCCGACGAGTCGAGGCCGGCCATGTTCAGCATCTCGACGATGTCCTTCTCGCGCGCTCCGTCGAACACCGGGGTCGCGATCGGCACGCCGCGGCGCAGGTTCTCGCCGAGTTCGGCGAGGCTGCCGTCGTCCAGCGCCTGGATGGTCTCGTCCTCGCCGTAGATCTCGTGCAGCTTGCCGCGCAGCGGCTGGGAGTCGTGCGATCGCAGATAGGCGTCGACCGCCTCTCCGACCTGCCGGCCGAGGCCGGCGCAGGCCCAACCGAGATGCGTCTCGAGGATCTGGCCGACATTCATGCGGCTCGGCACGCCGAGCGGGTTGAGCACGATGTCGACCGGCTGGCCGTCGGCGAGGAAGGGCATATCCTCCTGCGGCACGATGCGCGAGACCACGCCCTTGTTGCCGTGGCGTCCCGCCATCTTGTCGCCGGGCTGGATCTTGCGCTTCACCGCGATGAAGACCTTGGCCATCTTCATCACGCCGGGCGGCAACTCGTCCCCGCGCTGCAGCTTCTCGACCTTGTCGAGGAAGCGGTTCTCCAGCGACTTCTTCGACTCATCGTACTGCTTCCGCATCGCCTCGATCTCCGACATCGTCTGGTCGGACTCGAGCGCGAAGCTCCACCATTGCGAGCGCGGCACCTCGTCGAGGATCGGGCGAACCAGGATCTGGTCCTTCTTGAAGCCCTTCGGTCCCGAGAGGGCGCGCTTGCCTTCGAGCGTCTCGGCGAGACGCGCGTAGACGTTGCGATCGAGGATCGCCTGCTCGTCGTCGCGGTCCTTGGCGAGCCGCTCGATCTCCTCGCGCTCGATCGCCTGGGCGCGCTCGTCCTTCTCGACGCCGTGGCGATTGAACACGCGCACCTCGACGACCGTGCCCTGCACGCCGGGGGGCACGCGCAGCGAGGTGTCGCGCACGTCGGAGGCCTTCTCGCCGAAGATGGCGCGCAGGAGCTTCTCTTCCGGCGTCATCGGGCTCTCGCCCTTCGGCGTGATCTTGCCGACGAGAATGTCGCCCGCCTGCACTTCCGCGCCGATGTAGACGATGCCGGCTTCGTCGAGGTTCTTCAGCGCCTCTTCCGAGACGTTCGGAATGTCGCGCGTGATCTCCTCCGGCCCGAGCTTGGTGTCGCGGGCCATCGCCTCGAACTCCTCGATGTGGATCGAGGTGAACACGTCGTCCTTGACGATGCGCTCCGAGAGCAGGATCGAGTCCTCGAAGTTGTAGCCATTCCAAGGCATGAAGGCGACGAGGACGTTGCGGCCGAGCGCCAGGTCGCCGAGATCGGTCGAGGGACCGTCGGCGATGATGTCGCCGACCTCGACCCGGTCGCCGACCTTAACCAGCGGCTTCTGGTTGATGCAGGTCGACTGGTTCGAGCGCTGGAACTTCATAAGGCGGTAAATGTCGACGCCCGGCTTGGCCGCGTCGGGCTCCTCCGTCGCGCGCACGACGATGCGGGTCGCGTCGATCTGGTCGACGACGCCGGTGCGGCGCGCAGCGATCGCCGCGCCCGAATCGCGCGCCACGATCGCCTCCATCCCGGTGCCGACGAGCGGCGCGTCCGAGCGCAGGAGCGGCACGGCCTGGCGCTGCATGTTCGAGCCCATCAGCGCGCGGTTGGCGTCGTCGTTCTCGAGGAACGGGATTAGCGCCGCGGCGACCGAGACGAGCTGCTTCGGCGACACGTCCATGTAGTCGACGTGGTCGGCCGCCAGAAACACGACGTCGCCGGCGCGCCGGCAGACGATCAGGTCCCCCATTAGCCGTCCGTCGTCGCCCGTCGGCGTGTCGGCCTGCGCGACCGCGTATTTCTGCTCCTCCATCGCCGACAGGTAGACGACATCGTCGGTCACCTTGCCGTCGCGCACCTTGCGGTAAGGGGCCTCGATGAAACCGTACTTGTTGACCCGGGCGAAGGTCGCGAGCGAGTTGATCAGGCCGATGTTCGGCCCTTCGGGCGTCTCGATCGGGCAGATGCGGCCATAATGGGTCGGGTGAACGTCGCGCACCTCGAAGCCCGCGCGCTCCCGGGTGAGACCGCCGGGGCCAAGCGCCGACAAGCGGCGCTTGTGGGTGATCTCGGAGAGCGGGTTCGTCTGGTCCATGAACTGCGACAGCTGCGAGGAGCCGAAGAACTCGCGCACCGCCGCGGCCGCCGGCTTTGCGTTGATCAGGTCCTGCGGCATGGTCGTGTCGATCTCGACCGAGCTCATGCGCTCCTTGATCGCGCGCTCCATGCGCAAGAGGCCGATGCGGTACTGGTTCTCCATCAGCTCGCCGACCGAGCGGACGCGCCGGTTGCCGAGGTGATCGATGTCGTCCACCTCGCCGCGGCCGTCGCGCAGGTTCACGAGCGCCTTCACCACCGCCAGGATGTCGTCCTTGCGCAGCGTGCGCTGGGTGTCGGGGGCGTCGAGGTCGAGGCGCATGTTCATCTTGACGCGGCCGACGGCGGAGAGGTCGTAGCGCTCGGAGTCGAAGAACAGCGACTGGAACATCGCCTCGGCGCTCTCGATCGTCGGCGGCTCGCCGGGGCGCATGACGCGGTAGATGTCGAACAGCGCGTCCTCGCGCGAGGCGTTCTTGTCGACCTTGAGCGTGTTGCGGATATAGGGGCCGACGTTGACATGGTCGATGTCGAGGATCGGCAGCTCGGTGAAGCCGGCCTCGAGCAGACCAGCAAGCGACTTCTCGGTGATCTCGTCGCCGGCCTCGGCGTAGATCTCGCCGGTCTCCGGATTGTAGAGGTCCTCGGCGATGTACTGGCCAAAAAGGTCGGTGTCGGCGGCAAACAGCGCCTTGAGGCCCTTGTCGGCGAGCTGGCGGGCGGAGCGCACGGTCAGCTTGCGGCCGGTCTCGATGGCGACCTCGCCGGTGTCGGCGTCGATCATGTCGACGGAGGCCTTGAAGCCCTTCATCCGCTCCGGGTCATAGGGCACGCGCCAGCCATCCCTGAGCCGGCTGTAGGTCAGGGTGCGGTAGAAGGTCTTGAGGATCTCGTCGCCGTCGAGGCCGAGGGCGTAGAGCAGCGACGTCACCGGAATCTTCCGGCGCCGATCGATGCGCGCATAGACGATGTCCTTGGCGTCGAACTCGATGTCGAGCCAGGAGCCGCGATAGGGGATGATGCGGGCGGCGAACAGGAGCTTGCCCGACGAATGGCTCTTGCCCTTGTCGTGATCGAAAAAGACGCCCGGCGAGCGATGCATCTGCGAGACGATGACGCGCTCGGTGCCGTTGACGATGAAGGTGCCGTTCGGCGTCATGAGCGGCATGTCGCCCATATAGACGTCCTGCTCCTTGATGTCCTTGACCGACTTGGCCTGCGTCTCGGGATCGACGTCGAACACGATCAGCCGCAGCGTCACCTTGAGGGGCGCCGCGAAGGTCATGCCGCGCTGCCGGCACTCGTCGATGTCGTACTTGGGCGCCTCGTATTCGTACTTGACGAACTCGAGATGCGCGGTGTCGGCGAAATCCTTGATCGGAAACACCGACTTGAACACCGCCTGCAAGCCCTCGTTCGGACGGGCGCCCTTCGGTGCGTCCATGAGGAGGAACTGGTCGTACGACGCCTTCTGCACCTCGATCAGGTTCGGCATCTCGCCGACTTCCCTGACGTGCCCGAAGACTTTGCGAACGCGCTTGCGGCCGGTGAATGTTTGCGCCATGTCGTTCCTCGATGCTAACGGCCGCCGCGCGATCGCCCGGATGGAATCGCGTTCAGGCCGCCGGGCGAACCGATCGCCCTGTCAATCGTCCCCTCGAAGTCGCGCCCCATGCGCCCCTCGCAGGTCAAAACAACCCCAACCTCAAAAACGCCGGAACGGCCCCGGGGCCGAAAGACCCGGGACCGTCCCCATTTCGACTGACGAGCCCGCGTCGGGCTCGCTCGCTCATTACTTGAGCTCGACCTTCGCGCCGGCCTTCTCCAGCGCGGCCTTGATCTTCTCGGCCTCGTCCTTGGAGACGCCTTCCTTGACGGGCTTGGGCGCGCCTTCGACGAGGTCCTTGGCCTCCTTGAGGCCGAGCTGGGTGATCGCGCGGACTTCCTTGATGACCTCGATCTTCTTGTCGCCGATCGCGGCCAGGACGACGGTGAACTCGGTCTGCTCCTCGACCGGAGCGGCGGCGGCGGCCCCGCCTCCGGCGGGAGCCGCGGCGACGGCGACGGCGGCCGCGGCCGAGACGCCCCACTTGCTTTCGAGGAGCTTGGCGAGCTCAGCGGCTTCGAGAACCGTGAGCGAGGACAGTTCGTCGACGATTTTTTCGAGATTGGCCATGTTGAGATTTCCTTTATATGGGTTCGAACTGAGGATTTTGAAGAGCCTCTGTCAGGCTGCCTCTTTGGCGGCGTAGGCCCCGACCACGCGCGCGAGCTTGGCGGCGGGCGCGGTGGAGAGCTGGGCGAGCTTGGTCGCCGGGGCGGTGATGAGCCCCAGGAGCTTGGCGCGCAGCTCGTCGAGGGACGGCAAGGTCGCAAGCGCCTTGACCCCGTCGACGTCGAGGGCGGTCGTTCCCATGGCGCCGCCGAGGAGCACGAACTTGTCGTTGTCCTTGGCGAACGCCACGGCTGCCTTGGCCGCCGCCACCGGATCGCGCGAATGGGCGATCAGGGTCGGCCCCTTGAGCAAGGGACCGATCGAGGCGACGTCCGTGCCTTTGAGAGCAATCTGGGCGAGGCGGTTCTTCGCGACCCGTACGGTCGCGCCAGCGGCCTTCATCTG
The DNA here is from genome assembly GCA_963822215.1 of uncultured Alphaproteobacteria bacterium. Taxonomy (GTDB): domain Bacteria; phylum Pseudomonadota; class Alphaproteobacteria; order Rhizobiales; family Beijerinckiaceae; genus Roseiarcus. The sequence continues at coordinate 665,230 of CAWGGX010000007.1, read as the reverse complement.
CTTGCGCAGACGCTGCATCTGGACGACCGTCAAGCCGGAATAGTGCGCCACGACCACGACCGACGTCTTCGAGAAGACGTCGTGCAAGGCCGCGACAGCATCTTTCTTTTCCGCTCTATCCACGGTGCTGTCTCCGGTCGGCGGGCTTGAGGCCCGCCTGTTGCACATGCCGCGCCGCGAGAATCCGACGATTCACGCGCCGCGGCGACTTGCGCCTGTCCCCGGAGATGGGCGAACCCAGCGCCGGACAGATGGTTCGAACCGCATTGGCCGCAAGGAATCCCTCACGGTTGGAAATTCGGTCTTCCCCGTCTATGCTGGCCCCCGGCCCCGCGAACGGGACTTTAGGAATTAAGCGTCGGACCAAAGGTCTTCGGCGCCGGCAGTCTCGGACAGGACATGGCCGGAGTGGACGCAAGGGCTTCCCCTTCCGTCCTCCGGCCCATCCGCCGCCTCTCCTCAAGCCTGCCTCAACGAGACGAAACCCAAACAGGGCGGTAGCCATGTATGATCATTCGGGGTCGCATCGCGCCGCCAACCCCGGTCGGGCTGCATAGCGCGTTTGTCCGGATCGCGCAAGAGCGTCGGGGCCGCCGGGCTCGAATTTTCCTCGAGCGCCTCGCGAACCGGCGAAGTCAGGCCGGCCAGCCGAAGTGGCGGTGGAGCTGCGCAAGCCGGATCTCGTCGGCCATCGCCAACGGGTCCCAGGCCGGCGCGGAGCGGACCTGTTCGCGCATGACGTTCACGCTGACCCGCCGGTCGCTCCAATCGATGGCGGTCACGGCGCAGGGCGCGAGTTGCACCTGCTTTCCGGGCAGCCACGCGTGCGTGGCGACGACGAGATAGCGAACGGACCAGTCTGCGTCGTCCGCGAGGACAGTCTCGACCGGCCCGATCTCGCCGTCCTGAGCCTGAACGCGGAAACCCACGAGCGCAGCGACGCCGCCAAGATGCCCGACAGCTTCGTCGCCCCGCGCGTCCGGGCCGGATTCGATCTCGGCGCGGGTGATGGCGAGGTTAAGTGTGAGCTTTTCGCCGAAACTCAGCATCGGGAACGCAGGCTTTGGCGGAATCACGATGGGCGCCATCGCCGACGGAGCGACGAGGACCTTCCGGCCCTCGAGCCAGGGGCCGGCGAGCACGCTCAGCCAACGGATGAGCCAGGACCGGTCGTCAAACAGGAAGTCGTCGACAGTTCCGGCCTCTCCGTCGCTCGCCTTGACCGGACAGCCGATCAGACCGTTCGCCGCAAACAGCATCGCCCGCCTCCGCACCCCGGCGTCCCGGACCGCCAGCCGGCGGAAACAGCGCGAGGTCCGGACGCGCAGGCGAAGATGCCGCGCCATGAAGCGGATTGCAAACCCTGCGCCCCGGGGCGGGGCCGGCGTCGTCCTTGTTGCGCGCCGGCGCCCGTTCGGCGCCGTAGTCCTTTGGGCGGCGGCGACACGTCCATGGACGGCGCATAACCAGAAGGGCGCGCGGGGAATTGGGATTCGGGAACAGGGAATTTAAATCCCAGGATCAGGGAATTCCGATCGACCGAACAGGGAAAGAAGTCGGCGCCAAGATTTGTCTTCACCTTGACGAACCAGGCCGAGCGATCGCGGTTATTGAAGCCGTCGACTCTTCCAAGCGCCGGCGCACAGCGCTTGCGGCCCGCCCGCGCCTCAAGCGGAAACGGCAGGCCCAAAGCCGTTCCAGCGTTCGACGCGCCGGTCTTGCAGGCCGCTGTCGGCGTTGCGGTAGACATGGAAGCCCGCGCCGCCTTCGGCCAGGGTTGGCCGGCCGGCTCATGCTGACGGCGATTTTGCGCTCATTCAGCCGCGCCAGATAGGCGATCGAGGCGTATTGGACGCCGCGGTCGGTGACGCCGCCTGCACACGCAAATGCTCTCCTGAATTGCGAGGCCGCGGGCGACGAATGACCCACTCGCTTCAAGGAGCGGGAGGCGAGGCGGTCGCAAAAAGGGGACTGGCGCGATCGACCACGTCCTTCGGCAACATCATGAGATCCTCGCCGGAGAAGGGCAACTGGGGCAGATAGGTCGAGACCAGGGACGCCACGCACTCCGCCTGCGTCTTGTCACGAAGCCTCTTGACCGCGTCACGATCGCCGCGCAGGGACAGCCAGAGCTTGTGGGCCGCATAGACCCGGGGGTCGGAAGTCACGATCCGCAGGGGGGCGCCGTTCTCGTCGATTGCGACCGACTCGAAGCTGGGCGCGCTTTCATGCCAAGTGAGACCGGCAATTTCAACGGCGCAAATATCCGTTGGATCTTTGCCGATCATCGTGGCTTCGTTCGTCCAAGGCGGGTCGCGCAGCGGCTTGATCAAGTCGACGAGATATCCCTCTTGGTTCATCGCGCGAAATGACTGCTCGGTACGCACAAAGGATCGGTCTATTCTTTGCAGAAGCTTTAGGAGCGACGCCTCCTCCGTCTCGTTCGCCCCGATAAACGCCAAGCGCTTGCGGGCGTCAAAGAGCAGATCGACATCGCCAGTGGCGGTCAGTCCGGGTTCGATGTGCACACCGGCTGCGGCCTCGTAGGCATACAATGCGTGAGTTCCCAAGACGCGGATGCCGGCGCCCATCAAGCCGGAAGCATCGATCGCGCGCATGATCTTCGCGCTCAGGATCGGCACGCGGCCCAGTCCGAGCACCCTGTTCACTGCAGATTGCCTCAGAATGACCTCCTGGATGACAGCTAAGGATCGGTGGACCTCCTCGCGCTTGCGCTCGAAGTCAGCCTTTTTTGCCTCCGTATCCCCGCTGCGGGGGCCAATCGAGACCTGCCTTCGACGTCCCGTCTTGTCGTAGCCGGCATGCAGGAGGTAATCGTTTCCCCGGCTTCGGGACCAGACCATTGACCCCCTGTAGGAATTGCTGCGGGCGCGCGCGGCTTTGAGAGCCTGGAACCGCTGTTGGGTGTTGACCACCTCGCGGCGCTGATCCGCATTCAATTCGACAAAATACCCGCTCACTTCCGTTGTTCCAACAATCGATGGCATTTTTTAGCATCAACTGTTGGAACATGCATCTGCTTATGGAGAATTTCAATGGTCTCGATCGGGGCTGACGTTCGAGTTCTTGCGGACGATTGTCGAAGCGAGCCGGCCGGCCCTCAGGCCGAAGCTTCCGGGCGCGCGCAGGGAATACGGGGCCACTTACTCAATTGATCAATTTCTGGGTCTGCCGCGTTCGCCCCACCGACTTGCACGAGCAGTTCTCAATGGCGCCGGATAGCCTTCGCTCACCGGCCGACGGGAAAAAGCAACATTCTCTTGCCATTTGTGGCAAAATATGTTCTTCTTTTGTTCTGATGATCCTGGCAAAGGAGGACGTCGCCTTGTCCGCCTGTCTCGAATCCGCTCCGTCTATCACGCCCATATATCCATCAGCGGACGCGCACGCCGCGCGGTTCAAAAAATTTCAGCGCGAACAGCTAATCGTCGACTATCTCAACCGCGGCGTTTCGGCCGCCGAGATCGCAGCGCGCGTCGGGGTCGGCGAGAAACGGATGCGCACGGTGATAAAGGAGATTCTCGCCCGCCGCATGCCGGCGCCGCCCGAGGAGTTTTTGGCGATCCAGGTCAGCCGGCTCAACGAGGCGCTGCTCGTCGCCCATAGCGCCATGACGGGCGCAAACCTCAAGGCGGTCGACCGGGTGGTCAGGATTGTGCGCGAACTGGACCGCTATCATGGGTTTTTCGCCGCCGCACGCCGCCATCCCGAGGCGACGCCTCTCGAGGCGCCCGTGGACGGGACCGCGGCGTTTGGCGCGGCGCTCGTCTGCCGCCCGAAATTTGCGCTGCAAGATTTTGAAACGATTGAATTCGCGCTCGGGACGGCTTCAGGGCCGCTGAACGCCCAGACCGCTTCTCCCGACCTCGTTTTGTCCCCCCGACTTGATCCGGAGGCGTCGAAGCACGCTCCAGTGAATTCGGATGGCGCCGCGCGCTCAAGCATGCTTCGAGACGCGACGCGATGCGTCGCTCCTCAGCATGAGGGCCGAGAGTGTCCGTTCGCGCGCGACGATCGCCCGCAAAACCTGCCGCAGGACCTTGAAAAGATTGAATCCGCGCCCGGGTTTGCGACGGCTGCCGAAGCTTCGGGCGCGGCATGTGCGGCGCGAGAGCAGGCCCGCGCGTTCGCGCGCGTAGACTCCGAAGAGGACGTGTCCCCGATTGACGCGCTGCTGACCGATTGCCCGGAAATTCCGCCGCAAAGCCTTGAAAAGGTTGAATCCGGGCCCGGGGGCGGCCCCCTCGCCCCGCTTCAGCGGGGAGAGGGTTGGGGTGAGGGGCGCGGGCGATTGGCCGCTGTTGGCGCTCGCCGGGCCCCTCCCCCGGGACTTGATCCGAGAGCTGACCCTCTCCCTGTGATCCCCGAGTCAAGCCCGGGGAGGGAGAAGGGACGCTCCGCCGCCCCGGCAGACGACGATCGCCCGCAAATTCCGCAACAAACCCCTGAAAAGATTGAATCCGCGCCCGGAGGGGACCCCCTCGCCCCGCTTCAGCGGGGAGAGGGTTGGGGTGAGGGGCGCGGCCGATTGGCCGCTGTTGGCGCTCGCCGGGCCCCTCCCCCGGGACTTGATCCGAGAGCTGACCTTCTCCCTGTGATCCCCGAGTCAAGCCCGGGGAGGGAGAAGGGACGCTCCGCCGCCCCGGCAGACGACGATCGCCCGCAAATTCCGCAACAAACCCCTGAAAAGATTGAATCCGCGCCCGGAGGGGACCCCCTCGCCCCGCTTCAGCGGGGAGAGGGTTGGGGTGAGGGGCTTGGGCGATTGGCCGCTGTTGGCGCTCGCCAGGCCCCTCCCCCCGGACTTGATCCGGGGGCTGACCTTCTCCCCGTGATCCCTGGGTCAAGCCCGGGGAGGGAGAAGGGACGCTCCGTCGCCCCGGCAGGCGACGATCGCCCGCAAATTCCGCAGCAAACCCCTGAAAAGATTGAATCCGCGCCCGGCGACATCACACCGTTGGTCCTGACCCCGACCGGCTGGAGACGCCAGAACGTTCGGATGACGCTGAACGGCGTAGCGGCGTGCTGAAAGCGCGAGAGACGGCAGGCGCCGGCCATCGCCCCTCTCCTCGAAGCGACGAGACCCGAAAGGCCGCTACGAAGCCATGGGGCGCCGGACGGCGCTTGACAGCGAAGAGCCGACAGGGACGCGCTGCCTCAACGATCTGTGGATCCCGTATCCCGCGAGCGGGGCGAGGGGCACCCCGCCAAGACCTCACACGTCCAGGTTCGACACGCTCAGCGCGTTGTCCTGGATGAACTCGCGCCGGGGCTCGACCACGTCGCCCATGAGCTTGACGAAAATGTCGTCGGCCTCGTCGACCTCGCGGATCTTGACCTGGAGGAGCGAGCGAGCTTCGCGATCGAGCGTCGTTTCCCACAGCTGATCCTTGTTCATTTCCCCAAGGCCCTTGTAGCGCTGGATCGTCAAGCCCTTCCGCCCCTGCGCGTTGACCGCTTCGAGCAGGCCGGACGGGCCTGAGACGGACGACTCCTCGCCGCGGCGGACGAAGGTCGCGGGCTCGGCGAAGGCCTCCGCCAGAGGCCGGGCGTGCTCGGCCAGACGCCGAGCGTCGGCCGAGGCGATCAGGCCGGCGTCGAGGATCGCCGCCTGCCGCACGCCGCGGACCTCGCGGATGAGAACGTAGCCGTTCGCCTCGACCCGGCCGGTCCAGCCGCGCTCGGTCTCCTCGGCGATGGCGTTCATCCGCTCGGCGAGCACCGCCGCCAGCGCGGCGCCGTCGGGATCGTCGGCGTTGGCCAGCGGTCTCAGCGCGCCGGCGAGCGCCGCCTGCTCGACCGCAGCGCGGTTGTAGCGGGAGTGCAGGCCGGTCAGCAGGCGTCGCATGGCGCGCGCCTCCTCGACCAAAGCCCGCAGATCCGCGCCGGCGCGCACCTCGCCGCTGGCGAGTCTCAGCGACGAGCCCTCGAGGCCGGTCTCGATCAGGTAGTCGTCGAGCGCCCGCTCGTCCTTCAGGTACTGCTCGGACTGGCCGCGCTTGATCTTGAACAGCGGCGGCTGGGCGATGAAGAGATAACCGTTCTCGATCACCTGCCGCATCTGACGGAAGAAGAAGGTGAGCAGCAGCGTGCGGATGTGAGAGCCGTCCACGTCCGCGTCGGTCATGATGATGATCTTGTGGTAGCGAAGCTTTTCGACGTTGAAATCGTCGCGCCCGATGCCGGCGCCGAGCGCGGTGATCAGCGTGCCAACCTGCTCCGACGACAGCATCTTGTCGAAGCGCGCCCGCTCGACGTTGAGGATCTTGCCGCGCAACGGCAGCACCGCCTGGAACTCGCGGTTGCGGCCCTGTTTGGCGGTGCCGCCGGCCGAGTCGCCCTCGACAATGAAGATTTCGGATTTCGCCGGATCGCGCTCCTGACAGTCGGCAAGCTTTCCCGGCAGGCTCGCGACATCGAGCGCGCCCTTGCGCCGGGTGAGCTCGCGCGCCTTGCGCGCCGCCTCGCGCGCCTGCGCCGCCTCGACCACCTTGCCGACGATGACCCGCGCCTCGGCCGGATGCTCCTCGAACCATTGCTGAAGGAGCTCGTTGACCAGCCCCTCGACGACCGGCCGGACCTCCGAGGACACCAGCTTGTCCTTGGTCTGCGAGGAGAATTTCGGGTCGGGGCACTTGACGCTGAGGACGCAGGTCAAGCCCTCGCGGCAGTCGTCGCCGGAAAGGTCGACCTTCTCCTTCTTCATCAGTCCCGAGCTTTCGGCGTAGCCGACGACCTGCCGGGTCAGAGCGCTACGCAGGCCGATCAGGTGCGTGCCGCCGTCGCGCTGGGGGATGTTGTTGGTGAAAGGCAGCACGTTCTCGTGGTAGCTATCGTTCCACCACAGCGCGACCTCGACCCCGATGCTGTCGCGCTCGCCCTTGATCAGGATCGGTTTTTCGATCAGCGGCGTCTTGGCGCGGTCGAGATAGCGCACGAACGCTTCGAGGCCCCCCTCGTAGTAAAGGTCCTCGCGCTTGGGTTCGGCTTGCCTTGCGTCCGTCAGCACGACGTGCACGCCGGAATTCAAGAAGGCGAGTTCGCGCAGCCGATGCTCGATGGTGGGATAGTCGAACTCGACCATGGTGAAGGTTTCGGACGACGGCCAGAAGGTCACTTCGGTGCCGCGCTTCGGCTTGCCATCGACCTGAGGCGCGGGGCCTACCACCTTGAGCGGCGCGACGACGTCGCCATGGGCGAACTCGACAAAATGTTCGAGGCCGTCCCGCCAGACGCGCAAAACGAGCTTCGTCGACAAGGCGTTGACGACCGACACCCCGACCCCGTGCAGGCCGCCGGAAACCTTATAGGAGTTCTGGTCGAATTTCCCGCCGGCGTGGAGCTGGGTCATGATGACCTCGGCCGCCGACACGCCCTCCTCCTCGTGGATGCCCGTCGGCACGCCGCGCCCGTCGTCGGTGACCGTGCACGAACCGTCGGCGTTGAGCGTCACGGTGACGAGCTTCGCATAGCCTGCGAGCGCCTCGTCAATCGCGTTGTCAACCACCTCGTAGATCATGTGGTGCAGGCCGGAGCCGTCGTCCGTGTCTCCGATATACATGCCCGGACGCTTGCGCACCGCATCCAGGCCTCTCAGCACCTTGATCGAATCCGCGCCGTATGCCTCGCTCGCGCTATCGGGGCGACGGGCGAGTTCCCTGATTTCGTCGTTCAATAGACCGGCCTTTTCGTGGGGATCACAAGGCGGGACAAACCGCGATTCGTCGATCCCGTCATTCTAGCGGTTCACACCCGCCGATGCACGCCAAAAGCGTCCTTCCGCCCCCATCGCAGGGGCAGCCTCCGCTTCCGTCAAGCACATGATATTTAGTACGTTTTCGCGTCCTTTCCAGGGCCGGGAGCGGCCTGGCGGCGCGCCGCCGCGAGCTCCGCTCTGGCGGCGGCGCGCAAGAAGGCGCCATCCGATCCCACCGAGCACAGTCTGAAGCCGAGCTCGGCCATCGCGCCAGCGTCGGCGCCATCGTAGCAAAACATGCCGGCGTATTTGCCGTGCGCCCGGGCGCGGGCGACGACTCCGGCTGCCGCCTCGATGACCGGCGCGCAGCGGGGATCCCACCTGGCGCCGTTGTTCAGCGCAATCGACAGGTCGGCCGGGCCGATGAACACGCCGTCGATCCCCGCGACATCGAGAATGTCGTCGAGCCCCGCCAGCGCCTCACGCGTCTCGATCATGGCGATCGCCTGAACCAGCCCATTGGCGGAGGCGAGATAGGCTTGCGTTTCGAGGCCGGTGAGCGACAGCGCCGCGCCGGGACCCCAGGACCGCTCCCCGAGCGGGGGGAATTTGGCGAACGAGGCGAACCGTTCGGCGTCGGCGCGGCTGTTGACCATCGGCGCGATGATGCCGGCGGCGCCGGCGTCGATGAGCCGGCTTGCGGTTGCGAAATCGGCGACCGGCGGCCGCACGATCGCGGGAAGGCCGGCAAGCGCAACCGCAAGAATCGCCCGCGAGGCGCCGGCGAAGTCGAGCGCCCCGTGCTGCATGTCGAGGATGACTGCGTCGAACCCCTCCCGCGCCAGCGCCTCCGCCACCGCCGCTTCGTTCATGCCGACCCAGGCGGCGAAGGTCGGCGCATCCGCCGACAGAGTTTTCGATAACTTTCCGACCACCGCCTCAGTCATGCGCTCTGTCTCCGGCAAAGGCCCCCGGGAGGATCATTACGGCGAGTTCATTTGAAATTCATCCCCACGCGGCGCACTTAAGTGTCGCAGACGATACGAAGCTCCACCCGAAGCTTCGGTCCCCCGGAGCTTTACCCCTGGCTCCGGTCCCCGGAAGACGCGGCCGCCCCCCTCGGCCGCGTCTTTCTTTTTCCGGCCAAGGAAACGCCGGCCGTCATCAACTTTCCATGCTGTGGGTCTCTAGTCGCGCCGCTGCGCTCGGGCCCATTGCCCTGGCGGGTAACGTTCGGGAGGATCGATCATGACGCTATTTTTTCGCGTTTCGTTCGTCACGCTCGTCGCAGCGGCCTCTTTGGCTGTGGCCGCCGGCGCGAACGCACAATCCGCCGGCGGCACGGCCGCGACCAACGCGCCGGAGACCCCGAAAGGGATGCAGCATTGGGTGGATGATCGCGCGGCCCTGCTCGACGCGCGGCTCGCCGGGCTTAAGGCCGGGCTCCGGCTCACGCCGGATCAGGAGAAGCTGTGGGGACCGTTCGAAGCGGCGGTGCGCGACTTCGCTCAGATGCGCATGGCGCGCATGCAAGCGATGATGCAGCGCGCCGAGAAGATGGGCGAGGACGAGGAGGGCGCCGACAAGGCGGGGCAGGAGACGTCGCCGATCGACCGGCTCGACCGGATGGCGTCCCGGCTGACGACCGTTGGCACCGCGCTGAAGGGGATCGCCGACGCCGCCAAGCCGCTCTACGCCAGCCTCGACGACGAGCAGAAGCGGATGTTCGGCTTCCTGTCCCACGAGATGATGATGATGGGCCGCCGGGGCGGCGCCGGCGCCATGGATCCGATGATGGGGCCGCAACATTATCACGAACCAGAGGACAACAGCGACTCCGACTACCAATGAGGTCGGCGGCGCGCCCCGTTGCACCGTACGGGGCGCCGCGCTGAATCGACGCGCCCGGGGATCTCGGGCGAGAACGCGCCGAGGGGAGGGAAAGCATGATCGCGCACGCAAGGCCGCATGCGCCGCTGGATGTCTATGCGACCACCGTCGCCGGCGAATGGATCGATTATAACGGCCACATGAACGACGCGGCTTACGCGCTAGTGTTCAGCCGCTCGGTCGACGCGCTGATGGACCGGATCGGGCTCGACGCCGCGGCCCGCAAGCGCACAGGCCAGAGCCTGTTCACCCTCCAGATGATGCTCCACTATTTTCGCGAGGCGCGCGAGGGCGAGGCGCTCGCGGTCGCCTGCCGGCTCATCGAGCACGACGACAAGCGCATGCGGGTCTGGCTCGACCTGTTCGACGGCGGCGGCGAGCGGCTTGCGGCCGCCGAGCAGCTCCTTCTGTCGGTGGCGCTGACCGAGGACGGCGCCCGCGCCGCGCCATGGACCCACGAAACCAAGGCCGCGCTCGACGCCCTGCGGAAGCTGCACGCGACCCTGCCGCAGCCGGCGGAAGCGGGCGCGGGGGTGACGTTGACCCGCCGGCCGTAGTGCGCCGGGTCAGGCGGCCGCCGGCCCGCGGCAAGCGACTCGTTCTTGAAGCGATCCCGTGGAATCAAGGCGTTAGGCCCAACATTTTGATTCCGGAGGGCCAAAAGAGCGTCATCCGCCACATTTTCGCCCGATTTCGGCCGGCGCGCGGCGAAAACAATTAAATGATATCAGAGAGTTGCGTGTTGACGCGCGTTCTCGTCCGCCGAGAAAACCGACCATTCCTTTGCGACTGCGGCGCCGGCCGTCTTTTCGCTCTCCGTCCAAGCTTGCCCCCGTCCAGAGCCCAGTCTAAGGCGGCAAGGGCTGGCGAAGCCGGCCCCGCTCGGATCCGGCGTCGGCCAGCATGCCGGCGAACCTTTCGCTAGGCCGACGCCTGCAGCGCCGTCAGGACCGCGAGCGCCTGCTCGGCCATCCCGGATGGCACGAAGAGGTGATCGTGATGGAAGGCCGCGACGACGTTGCAGGGGATGCCCTGAGCCGCCAGCGCGGAGGCGATGGCCGCTGTCAGGCCGACGCCGTCGAGGGTGGAATGGACAGTGAGCTCGATCCGTCGCATCGGAAGCACGACCGGGAAGCCCAGCGCTTCGGCGGCGGCGCGCGGCAGGATCAACGACACGCCCTCCGCCTCGCGGAACGAGCCGAGCGCGAGCGGCTGAGCTCCCCGAGCGACAGCCGCGTCGGCCGTTGTGCAGAAGACGACCTCGCCTGCGTCGAGAAGCGGATTCATCAGCGCCAGCATTTGGCGGGTTTGGCGAACTGTTTCCGGCATGCCCTTGGTCCTGGCCTGTCCAAACTCGTCCTGAGTTTTTTGAACCTCGCCCTGAGCTTGTCGAAGGACGCTCCAGAACACGCCAGAACCTCCTGCTTCACGCCCCCTCATCAGAGCGGCGCTTCGCCAGGGCTACCACCGTCAGAAAATCCTCGCTCATGTAGGTCTCCTTCTTGGCGCGCGACCAACCCTTTATCCGTCGCTCCGCGGCGATTGCGTCGGTGATCCATTCGAAATGTTCGGAGAGCACCAGCTTCACCGGGCGTCGTTTGAAAGGGTAGCAGTCTGCAAAGACACCCTGCATGTGCTCGCTCAATCGTTCTTCGACCAAGCGCCGAGCGATCTCTGTATAATAGCTCCCGTCGGCGCGCTTGAGGATATAGATCGACGCGCCGGTCAAGAATTTTTACCCCAGCTCCAGTGAGCTGCGCCATGGTCGCGCGGCTCCGATTAGAGGCCAAGGGAGCGCCTCCTGGAGAGTCCTTCGACAGGCTTACACGGAAGTTCCCGTCGCCAGTCGGCGGCGGGGACTTCCGTGCGCAGCGGGTCGGCCCCGCCGGCGGCCAACTCAGGACGAGGTTTGCGGGGAACGTGCCTGACCCTTGCAATCCACCCGGCCCCATCCATATACCATCCAGTTGGATGGCGTACGGATGGAATAATGGCGGGCGAGGTTCACAAGCTCAGAGAACGGCAGTGCGAGAGCGAAAAAATCACCATCAACCTGGGATTCGTCGACCTCGGCCATGTCGATCTCCTGGTGCGGGAGGGATTCTATTCCAATCGCACCGACTTCATCCGCACGGCGATCCGCAACCAGCTCGCCTCGCACACCGACGCGGTCAAGCAGTCGATCGTGCGGCACACCCTCGAACTCGGCCTCAGAAGCTTCGGCCGGCAAGAGCTGGAGGCGGTGAAGGCTGAGGGCCGCCGGCTCAAGATCCAGGTTCTCGGGCTTGCGACCATCGATGACGACGTCACGCCGGAACTCGCCCGCGCGACGATCGAATCGATCACCGTCCTCGGCGCCCTGCACGCGAGCAAAGAACTCAAGGCCGCGCTCGCCGATCGAATCCGGTGACCGCGGCCGGGGACTTTTCATCAACAAGGATTGAGCCCATGAAAAACGACTTCGGCGCAGCCATGCGTCAGGCCTTGCAGCTCACCGGCGCGCAAAATCTGATGGAGGCCACAAGGGTCATCCAGCGCGCGCTCGCCGGATTGGAGACCGCCGCGCCTTGGGCGGACGAGCCGCGCGATCAGGCGCTCGTCCTGCCGCCCCCGCCAAAGGCCTCCAAAACTGCCGATGCGGTCGAATCGCCGCCGCAGCCTGCGCAAACGGCGAGCGCGGGCGCGGCCACCACAAAGCGCCGGCCTTCCGGGCGTGCGCGGCGTCCGCTGGGCGAGGTTCTAAGGGTGCTGCGCAAGGTCGAGCTTGCGGGCCTTCGTCGTGGGCCCGCCGAAGCGCCGGGCTTCCGGAACGCGCCAGCCGTCGCCGCGCCAGAGGGCGCCGCCTATCTCGCGCGAAGCTTCGCCTGCGCGGCAGGCGCGAGGGACTACAAGGTCTACGTCCCGAGCAGCGCCGAGGGCCGCACGGTTCCGCTGATCGTCATGCTGCACGGCTGCACCCAAGAGCCCGACGACTTCGCGGTCGGCACCGGCATGAACCGGCTCGCCGAGGAGCGCGGCTTCATCGTCGCCTATCCGGCCCAGTCTTCGAGCGCCAACCCTTCCGCCTGCTGGAACTGGTTCGATCTCGCCAACCAGCGCCGCGACGAAGGCGAGCCAGCGATCATCGCGGGGCTGACTCGCGCCGTCATGGCGGAGTTCGCCGTCGACCCGGCCCGCGTCTATGTGGCGGGGCTCTCGGCCGGCGGCGCCATGGCCGCAACTCTCGGCGCGACCTATCCCGAGCTTTACGCCGCCGCCGGCGTCCACTCCGGGCTGCCGCACGGCGCCGCCGCCGACCTGCCCTCGGCCTTCGCCGCCATGCACGGCGGCGCGAAGCCGGCGACGGGCGCGAGGCGCGCCAAGGGGCGCGTCCGCACCATCGTCTTTCACGGCGCAAACGACACGACCGTCCACCCGTCGAACGCCGAGGCGATCCTCGCCGACGTTCGCGCCGGGCTTGCCGAGCCGGCGCAGGAGCTGTTGCAGGACGGCGTCGCCGGAGGCCGCGCCTATACCCGCACCATTGTCGCGGACGCACACGGCGTTCCCCATGCCGAAAGCTGGGCGATCAATGGGCTCGGCCACGCCTGGTCCGGCGGCAGCCCGGAAGGCTCGTTCACCGACGCCAAGGGACCCGACGCCTCGCGCGAGATGTTGCGGTTCTTCCTGGAGACGCCAGCGGGGGCGGGGCCCTAGCGGTCAGCATATGCCCCGTTAGGCGCTTAAGGGCGAAGCCCGACAAAAAAATTGTCGACGATCATGCGGCGATGCCGAGTTCGTGAAAGACGCCGTTCATGGCGAGTCGCAGTTGCTGGTAGTGGCGATCTATGGCTCGTGGGTTTTGTCCTCCGTGGGTGGGAGCGATTTCCTGAACGGCGGCGAGCAGCGGCTTGATGGCTTTGTCTTGGAGCGTCAGCAGGGCGGTGATCGCGCGCAGCCCGGACTGGATCGCCTCGTAACGACGCGTCGCGCCGATGCGCTGCACGATCTGTTTGCCGCGGAGTTTCTTCAGATCGTACGCCGCCTGGCGGGGACCGTAGGCGGATAGGCTCTGATCGCCGAACGCGCGAGTCTGATCGGCCAAGGTCGAGGCGGTGAAGCCCTCGGGCGAAGCCGACAGCGCGATGACGGCCTGGGCGACGCGTCGTAGGCGGGGCTTGTTGAGGTCAATCCCTCCGACCGTCGATTTGCCGACCCGCGACGGCGACGGCAGACGATCGAGCATCTCATCGCCGATGAAGCATTGATCGATGCAACTCAGCGCCTGCATGAACCTCTCCAGCATGCCCTTCAATCGGCCGACGATTTCGGGGAATTTGTCCAGCAATCGACCGCAGTGGAACTCCCCGATATTATGGGCGACAGCCTCGATGCGAAGTACGCGTTCGCCTTTGGAATAGATCTTCAACGCCAACTTGCCGCAATGCAGCTTGAAGACCGTCAGATCATAGGTAGGTCTCTCGACCGCGACTTCCCATTCGGCCGCCTTCATGTTTCGCGGCCGGTATTTTGGCCGGCCCTTGTCGCCGAGGATCGTCTTTATCGTCTTCAGGTCCAGCGGCGCCCGGCTGCGATCGATCAACGCCTGGAACACTTGCTCCATACGCCCGCCGACCCCGAAGATCAGGTTTCGGCTGTACTCCATCTGATAATTGGAGAAGCGATAGCGAAACCCGCTGCGTTTCTGCTCCTCGAAGTCCATCGCGAAGCACAAACCGCAGCGATAAATCCACCGCTCGCAGACCTCGCTCAATCGCCTCTTGTGGCCGAGGAAGCTGGCGATCTGCTCGGCTTTGACGCTCAGCACCGACTCCCGGGTGAGCTGCTCGTAGAGCGGTCCCAGCGTCGCGGCCGAGCGGAACACGACGTCGGCGGCGTATTCCACCTGCATCAGGCTCCAGTGGTAGACCTGGGCGAAGACGTCGAGCACCGGGCAGCAGAGCGCGGCATAATGGTCGAGCACGCGGTGCAGCCGGTCGGGCGAGAAGCCATCCGCGAGTTCCTGGGCGCGCGCCCAGTCATCGATGCGGACAAAGGCATTGTCGGCGGCGGTGAAGCCGATGCCTTCCGCCGCCAGCCGCCGCGCCAGCCAGCTGTGGCCGTTGCAGTAGAACTGCAGGCGGAACGGCGCCCAGGTCGGCGCCCGCAGATAGATCAGCCCCAGTTCGTCATCCAGGAAGTAGAAATAGTAATGGAGGCACTTGCCGGTATCCGGCCGCACATAGGTCTTGTGCGTCTGCTTGTCATGCCAGGGCTGGTAGGCGTCGCAGGCTTCCATTGCCGAGATGACATGCACCAAGCCAGGATGATCGCCACGCGTCTCAAGCGCCTTGGCGACCACCGATTCCTTGCGGATGTGGCTCTTGGCGATATGCTCGATGGAGATCCCCGCTTGCGCCGCCAGCCAAGCCGCTCGCTCCCGCACCCGGTCGCGCAGCGTCGCGGCAAACTGCGGGTAGTCGAAGATGCGCACATCACGCGCATAGAGAAATCGCGTCATCCCGGCGGCGTAGCACACCGTCGGAAGCGTTCCTGTGATCACCACCCGGTCGTAACACGACACAACACCGGCAATCCGGTCGTCGTAGCGGTCCAAAAGCGCGCTCGTCATCGCAGCCTCGACAGCTCTGGCCTCCAACCACGATACTACACCCTCTTTGGTTCCGGCTCTGCCGGCTTAGGATCTCATGCCAACGACCGGAGTCGACGTTCAGCGGCCATTCCGGTCCTAATTTGGATTACGGAATTTCCTTAGTTCTCTGGAAATGGCGCGCTTTTTCGAGATGACGCCGTCCTCCTGCCCGCCATCCGCGAGCCAGGTCCTCGTCGACGGCCTTTCATCATGGACGAGGCAAGGCCACAAAGATGAAGCCGGCTGGGCAGCCGTAGGCCCGCGACCGGTGCTGTCCGACCGTCGGATCCCATGAAACTACACAGAGAATCTGATACAGAACTGTGATCTGAATCACAGCCTAGTGAGCCACGTCGTTATCTTAATGTATCGTGGCAAGCAAAACCACGTGCCAGTACGAGACGGCACATTTATGCGTGCGCGGCGAGGTTGGGAAAGGAACATCACATGGCTGTCAGACTGCTGTCAGGAGCAAGAGAAGAGGAATTTCGAATCCATGAGGTTCTGCAACCCTCAGTCCGGAGGCCGGCGGTTGTTGTACCGGAAACTCTGGGACCCCTCTCGGCGTTCGCAGGTAACTGGACCGGAGAAGGATTCAACACGATCTTCCGCCCCGAAAGCACGAAAACCCCAACTCCGTTGCCGTTGCCGCTCAACCCGCCGAACCAGCCCTTCGATAACATCCTCGAACTCAATCTAACGCAGGAAACACTGTCCTTCAACAGCAGCCTAGGCAACGTTCCCAATCGCGGGTTTGGCACGCAAGGGGATATCTTTCTGAATGGCGTGCCCTATCAGCAATCGATCAGCGATATCACCAACGGCGACCCGGTTGGAATTCATTTTGAACCCGGCATCTGGCTGAGCGTTCCCGCGACGACGACACCCAACGAGCCAGTCACCGTCGCGCGGCTCGCGTCCATTCCGCACGGAACGACGATCGTCGCGCAGGGCATCATGCTCGCCGCCGTGGCCGGCGGGCCCACAATCGCCCCGGTCGATATCACGCCTTTCGTCGCCGGCACGAACCCTGTTGGGTCGACGAAGATAACTTTCCTCAGTCAGACCTGGGCCGACAATACGACGCCGCGCCTGCCGCAAAATTTGGGACCCACCAAGATCACCGCGGCAATGCTGGCAGACCCGAGCACGATTCTGAGGACCCAGATTCAAAATCAGGTCATCACGGAAACGGTGGTCATCGGGATCTCGACCAACCCAGCCGCGCCGCTGCCGGGCGGACCGCTTCCCGTCGCGCCGGTGCCGCCCAACTTTGGCGGAGGTCCGTCCAATATCGCGTTCCTCTTGGGCATTCCCAACCCGCCGCCCACAGGCAAGGGGCCAAATGCGCAAACCTTTCAGATGGACGCGGTCTTCTGGATCGAAACCGTGGCCTACGAGATCGACGTGCCCCGGCTGCCCCCCGGCACCCCGCCGGTGGTGCTCTCCCCGGTGCAGACGAACCCTGCGGTTCCCTTACAGCCGAGCTTCGTGGCCGCGATTCCATTTGTCCCCAACATGGGTTTCGCGGGCGGCAGGGTCACGGTCCTGACGACGCAGATTCAGTATACCCAGAAGGTTCTGCTGAACTTCAATGGTCTGAGCTGGCCACACGTGTCCGTGGCCAGTCTCGTGCCCGCCGATCCCATCCCGATCCCGGCCGATGTGCTGACATTGTCTTGACGAAGACTTGTCCGTTCCCTGAGAACGGGGGTTCTTCCCGGCTTGGCGGTGCGGAGGGAACGCTAGTGCGCGGCCGGATGCGCGCTAGCATTCCACCACAATCACTCACAGCGGCCAATAGGTTCCCGTCTCACCTGCGTTGGCGGTTGCGGGCAGCCACGCTGTCGTTGATGACTGCTTTTGCGCTGTCCTGCCATTCAGCCGGATACCAAACGTCTGAATACGGCCGCTATCGCAGCCCATCTCTCAGACCGACCGAAATACAGAGTAAGTATCCCCCGGCAAAGCCGGGGGCTTTAGGATTGGAGCCGCTCAAAGCGGCTCGAAGCAGAGCGTCGGACGGAGTTGTAGGAAGTGGCGTATCTCACGTGGTCGAGGACCGGAGTTGCTGCAATCGTTCCCTTGTGCGTCATTCGGAACCCCGGATGAAATCAATGGCGCGCCACCTTCGGCCGTTGACTACCTAACCCGGCGATGCGGCGCGCGCACTCCAGAAAATGTCAAACTGCTACTGCCACCCCGGCAAAGCCGGGGGATCTCTGTTGGAGTTTAGCTATGTTTCGGCTTTCCTCGCGCCGGCCCAAAGGGCGTCGTTGCGCTTGGTTCAGACGAGGCGCGCTGGCACTTGGGGGGCCGGCGCAGTAACGCACCCGCTTTTCGAGTTGGGCCTTCGCCGCCATGCACGGCGGCGCGAAGCTGGCGACGGGCGCGAGGCGCGCCAAGCGGCGCGTCCGCACCATCGTCTTTCACGGCGCAAACGACACGACCGTCCACCCGTCGAACGCCGAGGCGATCCTCGCCGACGTTCGCGCCGGGCTTGCCGAGCCGGCGCAGGAGCTGTTGCAGGACGGCGTCGCCGGAGGCCGCGCCTATACCCGCACCATTGTCGCGGACGCACACGGCGTTCCCCATGCCGAAAGCTGGGCGATCAAGGGGCTCGGCCACGCCTGGTCCGGCGGCAGCCCGGAAGGCTCGTTCACCGACGCCAAGGGACCCGACGCCTCGCGCGAGATGCTGCGGTTTTTCCTGGAGGCGCCGGCGCAGTAGGGCGCCTGCGGTTCGCGCGGCGGTTGTCGCCGAGCGCGCCGCGCGTCGACGAGCCCTTATCCCGCTTGCGGGGGAAGGACCTTGCCCCCGGGTCCAAGCCCAGACCCAAGTCCCGGGGGTGGCCGGCGATAGCCGGCCGGACGGGAGATTGCGCGAGATTCGATCAGAAGTCATCCAGCTCAAGAGACCGTGCGACGATAGCCCGGCGAGCGCTGCGCGTCCCGTTGCTAGCCCGAATTATGCGCGTGGGGTTGGCGGGAGTAGCTTAAGCGGTTGATTTTGCGTAGAATCTGGTTGTTGAGGCCGATTCATCGCGTTTTCAGACGAGCTGCCCCCGCCATGAGCAATTCTATGCTGCCGTTGCCCGGCCTGTCACCTGTTTCAGGCAAGCGGGTCGAGGTCAAATTCGACGGCGGGCTGCTCTCGTCGGACGGCGGCGTGTTGGCGTTTCGGGAAGTCGAACAGCGGCTTCGGGTCGCCGATCGGCTGGCCGGGTGCGTGGTGGATCCTCGGGCGCCGGAGCAGATCACCCACAGCCTGGCGGATATCATCCGGTTTCGGGTTCTAATGATTGGCGCGGGCTACGAGGATGGGATCGACGCCAATTGCCTGCGCAGCGATCCGATGTTCAAGATGGCGCTCGACCTGACGCCGTCGGATCGCGAGCTTTGCTCGCAGTCGACGATCTCGCGATTGGAGAACCTGCCGGACGTTCGCGCGCTATTGCGGATGGGTCGGGCTATGGTCGACCTCTATTGCGAGTTGTTCGCCAAGGTTCCCAAACGGATCACGCTCGACATCGACGACACGTTCGACGCCGTTCACGGCGGCCAGCAATTGCGGCTGTTCAACGGCCATTATGACGAGTACGGCTTTCAGCCGATCGTGGTGTTCGACGGCGAGGGCCGCTTCGTCACGGCGGTTCTTCGTCCCGCCAAACGCCCGAGCGGCAAGGAGATCAAGCCCTTCTTGCGCCGGCTGTTGCGCGCGATCCGCGCTCACTGGCCCAACACCGAAATCCTGTTGCGCGCCGACAGCCACTATTGCGGCCCCGAAGTTCTCGACTGGTGTCGGGCGAACGGTCTCGACTACATCCTCGGCGTCGCGCCGACCGCGACCTTGCGTCGCCACGTCGAGTGTCTCGAAGCCAGCGCGAAGGCGCGGTTCGAGGCCGCGCCGCGCGATGACAAGCTCCGCCGCTTCAAGGAATTCTATGACGGCGCGCAGAGCTGGAGCCGTGTCGAGCGAATCATCGCCCGCGTCGAAGTCGGCGCGGAAGGACCCGACACCCGCTTCGTCGTCACCAACCTGCAAAGGCGCAATGCCCGCGCGCTTTACGAGGACCTCTACTGCCGACGCGGTCAGGCCGAAAACCATATCAAATCCTGGAAGACGCATCTGGCCGCTGATCGCACATCCTGCACAAAGGCGACCGCCAACCAGTTTCGGCTCTTCCTGCACGCCGGCGCCTATTGGCTGATGTGGGGGCTTCGCGTGTCGATGCCGAAACGTTCGATGTGGCGCGTCGCTCAGTTCGACACCCTGCGCCTGCGCCTCATCAAGATCGCTGCCCGCGTCGTCGAAATGAAGACAATGATCCGCGTGCACCTGCCGAGCTCATGCCCGGCGCAGGATATTCTGCGTTTCGCCTTGCAACGCATACCGCGCCTCGTCACCTGAGCAAGCGGGCGCGAGACCCCAAAACGCAAACCCTTCCCGTCAACCCGAAAACCGCCCCAACCAAAACTCAGGCTCAAAGCCCGAGCAGAACCAACACGTCCAGACTCTGCCGAAATCAACCAATCCCCCGCAAAGTCCCGCCGATGTCGTCAAAGCGCTGCATAATGCGGGCTAGGCGGCGACGCCCTGTTATGCTGCTTCCAGGGCGAGGCCATTTGACGTCGAACTTCATAGCAACGCGCTTGCGCCTCGTCTGCCCGAAGGAGCTTGCCGATGCTACGCCTTGCCCCTCCCGTCAGAAGAAATTTGAATTTTCGGGGCTCCGCAGGCCCGAAGACTCTCAATCCCACGCTCAGCGATGTCATGACGGCGCTTATCCAGGTGCAGGAGAACCAGGCTCAAATCCTCAGCGCCATCGATGCCCTGCAGCAGTCCGTCAACACCTTGACCATCAACCAAGGCGGAACGGCGCTGGGCGGATCTCCGGGGAATCTTTGGTAGCCTCGTCGCTAGCAATGACGGAAGTGTTCGAACCTATATTCATCATGCTCTGGCGCCGCTCAAGCGTCCAGGGCGGCGTCGCGGGCCTTCAATGCGCGGAGGCCGTCGCGGACCACTTCGCTCTCGGTCGCAAATTCTCCCGAGGGGACTTCGCGGAACGCGGTCTTTTGCGCAACGGTTTCTCCGACGGCGCCACCCCTTTGCCTTATCGCCTCACTCGACCCGATAGCCAAGCCGCCGGATCGCCGGCTCGAGGATCGGGATCACCGGGGCGAGCTCGTCGCGATAATGGCGATAGCGGTAGCGCGAGCGATCGTAGAGCTTTTCGGTGACCTGGGCGTAGCTGGCGGTGCGGGCGTAGCGCCGGTTCTCGTGAAAATCGAGGCAGCGCCTGTCGTAGGGCGCGCCGATGAAGGCGAGAAGCTTGCGCACGCTCTCCCCCTGCCGCTCGATCACGTCCTCGTAGCGCACGGCCAGGTATTTGAGCGGCATCTCGCGCCGGTAATGCTCGACGAGGTCCATCACCAGCACGTAATGGCGGGCGATGCTGGTCAGATCGTAGGCGCAGTAGAAGCCGTGCGTCAGGTGATTGGAGAAGACCGACAGCACGACGTCGAGCGGATGGCGCAGGAGGTGGATGATCGGCGCCTGCGGGAAGATCAGGCCGATCAGACCAAGGTGGGTTTCGTTCAGCGGCATCTTGTCGGTGAACCAACGGGCGCCCTTGGTTGAGGCGCCGAGCTGTCGGGCGCGCTGGAGATAATAGTCGCGCAAGTTGTCGAGCCCCTCAACCTGGTCGCCGAGCCACAGCTCGGCAAAGGCTTCGGGATAGGCGAGCGGGCTCATCAGCATCCGTGGGATGAGGCCGGTCAGTTCGCTCACGGTCGGCAGTTCGTCGCCGGCGCTGATCAGCGGATGGGCGCTAAGCGTCTGCTCGATCATCGTCGTGCCGGAGCGGGGAAACCCGACGATGAAGATCGGCTGGGCGACGTCGGTCCGGACGCCGGCGCGCGGCAGGATTTTCACCCGCGGCGCGACAAAAAAGCTCTTCAGCCGCCGCGCCAGCCCCGCAGCCTCCTCCGTCATATAGGTCTGGCCGGTCAGATCGCGCAAAATCCGCTTCCCCTCGGAGAAGGCGGGGAAGGCCTCTGCGTATCGGCCTATGCGATCGAGCAGCAGACCCTTCTCGCTCCATTCGATCGGCCCGAGGCCGCCGCCCCCGCGCCGGCTTTCGACGGCGTCGAGCGCGGCCAGCGCCTCGTCGTATTCCTTTGCCCGCCCGTGCAGGATCGCGCGCTGCAGCAGAACGCTCGGGGCGCCGGGCGACAGCGTCTCCGCCGCATCGAGCAACTCGCCCGCCTTGGCGAAATTACGGTCGGTCTCCTCCATCCGCGCCCAGCCGTAGAGCGTCTGGAAGATCGTCGGGTCGAGCTTGACCGACTCTTCGTAGAGTTTTCGCGACTCCGCCATCCTGCCCTGGTTCTTCAGGTTCCAGGCGAGATTGGCGATGAGGATGGGGCTCGGCGCGCCGAGCAGCGTCATCGCCTGCCGATAATGATGCTCGCCGACCTGCGGCCGCTGCGCCTCGGTCATGATCATGCCCATGAGATTGTGCGACTGCGCGTCGGTCGGGGCGATGCGCACGGCGTTGCGGGCGTGGACTTCGGCCTCCGCCAGCGCGCCCCGGGTGAACAGCGACAGGGCGAGCGCCTGGGTCGCGTTGAGAGCGTTGGGGTCGAGCCGCACGATCCGCGCCAAAAGCGCCTCCGCCGCCGCCGTACGCCCTTGCTGAGCGCGGAGTTCGTAGAGCAGCGTAAGAGCGTCGAGGCGCTTCGGCGAGCGCTCGAGACGCTCGATCATGAGCCGCTCGGCTTCGGCCGGATCGCCCGCCGTCAACGCCGCCCGGGCGCGACCGACGTCCGCCGCCGGCCCCGGCTCGGGCCAAGTCGCCGCCCAGTCGAGCCCGCAGCAGTGCGCGAAGCGCAAGCCGCTGCCGCAGGGGCAGGGCCAAACGGGGTCGACCGAATTGGGAAGCGCCATGATCGACAGGCTAGCGCGCGGAGCGGGCCCGGCAAAGGGCGCCCTTTCGCGGCTATTTGGCTAGAACTCGCAATGCAACTCGCTGCGTGTAGTCTGCGGAGTTAACAGACGACACAGTCATCATCCCCTCAGACCCAAGGATCGATGCGTGCACCTAAGGAATTACGGGTCCATCATCTTGACTTTTGTCTGACCACCGTTCTTCTGTGTTGGCGGCCCTCTCAAATCAAAGCTGCAAGATAAGGGCCGCGGGCCGATTTTCGGCGTCATTTCTCACAGGGGGCGGGATGCGTTCCAAGTCTGATCCAATCCAACTGGGTCTCCGAGGCGCGGGCGCCTTGCTCAATAGCGTGTCCGGCCCAGCGCTAACTGCGTTTTCGCTTGGCCTCGCGCTCGGGGTCGCTCTGCCGCGCGAGGCCAGTGCGGGCTCGGGCGCCGTCAGTCCGGTCCAGGAATCCACGTATTTACTCGGGACATACAACCCGATCACCTTCAAGACCGCCACCCAAATCAATGCGCCGGACGTCGGAGTCTACGGCGGCTCCGGCCAGAGCTGGGCTGTCACCAACGACGGCGTCATCCGGGGATCCGTCCTGGGGATCCGTCTCGCAACGTCGGGAAGCACGCTTACCAATTGGGGCACGATCGCCGGAATGGGGGCTACCAGCGTCGGCGTCCACCTCCCGAACGGCGGCTCGGTCACCAATCAGAGCGGTGGATCGATCAGCGGCTACCTCGGCGTCTATGTCGTCGGCGCCGCAGGCACGGTCACCAATGCGGGCTCGATCACCGGAGTTGGGACCGCGGTTTTTGTCGCATCGGGCTCCGTCAACAACGAATTGGGCGGGACGATCAGCTCGCCGGGGGAGAATTCCGCAAACACGGTCTTCGCCGTGCAAGGCGCATCGGTGACCAACGCCGGCACGATCACCGGCGCGGCGTACAATGCTGCGGGGATCGCCACCACGGGCGGCGGCAGAGTGACGAATTCCGGGACGATCTCCACCACCGGCGTGCTTGGATCGGCCATTTACACGCTGAACGGCGGCACGGTAACCAACTCCGGAACGCTCCTTGTCTCGGGCGCCATCAGCAGCGGCGTCCTTCTCCATGACGGGGGCGCGTTTACCAACAGCGGAACGGTTTCCGCCTCGGCCGCCGCCTTCGCCAGCACCGCCGTGTATCTCGGCAATGGGGGCACGCTCAACAACACGGGAAAGATCAGCGCCGCCGGGAGCTACAGCGAAGGTGTAGGGATGGCCGACGGCGGCACGATCACCAATTCAGCGACGATCGCCGCCACGGGATCGTCCGGCGTCGGCGTCGGCTCGAAATCCGGCGGCACGGTGGTCAACCGGAGCGGAGGGACGATCAGCAGTGGGGGAGCGAACGGCGTCGGGGTCAGCCTGGGCGCGGGCGGCGCATTGACCAACAACAGCGGCGGGACGATCAGAGGCGGCGCCGTCGGCGCCGACTTCACCGGCGGGGCCGGCGCGGTGACCAACGCAGGAGGCATCTACGGCACGGCCGCCTCAGGGAATGGAGTCATGCTCAACGGCGGCGGTTCGGCGACCAATACGGGAACGATCACCGGCGGCAATGCCGGCGTCTTCATCACCGGGGGCGCCGGCACGGCGACGAACTCGGGCACGATAACGGGGACGGCTTTTGGCGGCGTCGCCTTCCTCGGCGGCGGCACGGTGACCAACCAGAGCGGCGGCGCGATCACGGGCGCCAACTTCGGCGTCTATCTCGCCGGCGGAAGCGCGGCGACAGACCTGGTGACGAACACGGGAACCATCGTCAGCACAGCGACAAACGGCGTGGGGGTCAACCTGATCTCGGGCGGCGCGGTGAAGAACCAGAGCGGCGGGACGATCAGCGGCGGCGGCCAGGGCGTCTTCATTGCGGGGGGAACGAACGCGTTGACCAATGGGGGCGAGATTTACGGCAGGGCCGCCTCGGGAGCCGTCTTCAGCGGCGGTGGCGCGGTGACCAACACCGGCAAGATCGTCGGCGCCGCCCTTGGCGTCAATGTGGCCGGCGGCGCCGGCGCGATGACGAACTCGGGCGCGATCGCAGGGTCGGGTCAAGGGGGCGTCGCATTCCATGCCGGCGGCGCGGTGACCAACCAGAGCGGCGGGACGATCAGCGGCGCGGGCTTCGGCGTTTACATCGGCGGCGGGAGCGGGCCGAAGACCGTGACGAACGCCGGAAGCATCAACGCCACGAGCGGCGTCGGCGTGGATCTCGGCTCAGGCGGCGTGGTGACCAACCAGACCGGCGGCACGATCAACGGCGCCGCTGAAGGCGTCTACATTAGCGGCGGCTCCGGAACGGTGACGAATACGGGAACGATCGGCGGGGGTGTGGGCTCGGTCGCCTTCGCGGGAACAGGGGCGAACACCCTGACCTTGGGAACCGGCTCTACGCTCAACGGGGGCGCCTTTGGCAGCAAGGCTTCGGGCGCGACCAACGCCTTGGTCCTCCAGGGCAGCGGGACCGCCAACAACAATTTTACAAATTTCAACACGCTGGCGGCCGACGCGAGCGGGACTTGGACGCTCGGCGGTAAGTCGAGCTTCGGCGGCGCGACCGTGTCAACCGGGACGCTGGCGGTAATGGGCTCGCTCACATCCCAAACGCTCGAAATCGAGGCGTCGGCTCGGCTGACGGACGCCGGCGACATCTCGGTGGCGGGCTCCGTGACCAACAGCGGCGCCCTCACGATCAATGGGGTGACGATGCATGTGGCCAGCGCGGGCGGCACATTCACGCAAGAAGCGGGCGGCACGACGACGCTCTTGAACGGCGGCGTGCTCGACCCGCCGAACATCGTCATCGACGGCGGCGATTTCAGGGGCAGCGGCTCCATGGCGGGCAACGTCACCATGACCGGCGGCTCGTTGCAGGCCGGCGCCGGGCTCGGCGGTTCGCTCGAGGTCGAGGGCGACTATTCGCAAACCGGCGGCAAGATCGTGTTCGAGATCGACCCCAACGGCCACGGCGGCTTTTTGGAGACGACCCTGGTCTTCGACCCGGGCCTTTCGGTCGGCATCTCCGACACGACGATCGTCTACGACTTTGCCAACGGCGCCAACGCGAACGCGTTCGTCGCCGACGGTCTCCTCAACCTCAACGCCTTCCTCGGCCTCAGCGGCGGCGGCCAATTCTGCACGGAACTCGATTGCGCAACCGTGCTGCGGGATGTGAGCTTCGCCGATAACGCTGGCCTGACGATCACGGGCTTCAATTCCACGTCGGGCGCCCTCTCGACAGGCGCCGTGCCCGAGCCCGCCACATGGGCGCTCATGGCGGCCGGATTGCTCGGCCTCGGCGGACTTGGACTGAGGCGACGAGGGCATCGCGGGACGGAAGCTTAAGGACACCCGGTCTTCAAGCGGCAGCGTCATTGGGCGGGTGGCTCCGTCAAACCTCGCCACTCGGTCGACAGGCTTGGCCCGGGGATCAGTACGAGGTTTGCGGAGCTTGCCGGATTGACTCGACAGGTGGTAGCCGAGGTCGAACAGCGCTTCAAACCTCGTCTTGATTTGCGCGAATATTCGAAAGATTCACAAACTCCGAATTTGTCGAAGGACGCTACGCGGGATCTGCTCGCGCTTATCCTCCCCTGCGAAGCGGGGGAGGGGGACCAGCCGAAGGCTGGTGGAGGGGGAGGTCTAGCTCCGCCCCGAGTTAATCATCGCCTGCGCGCAACGAACGATCCCGTCGACTACGTCGTCGATCCGGCTGCCGATCTCGACCGCCGGAATCCGCATGACAATTATCCCTTGGCCTCGGAGCCAGGCGTCCCGGCGTGAGTCGCGCTCGGGCCGGTCGCCGAGATCGTGGCTCAGCCCGTCAATCTCAACGGCGAGCCGCGCTTTCGCGCAATAGAAATCCAGCACGTATGGGCCGATCGCATGCTGCCGCCGAAACACCGGCATGTCCGGGGCTCGTGCGCGCAGACGGCTCCAAAGTCGCGTTTCAGGAACCGAGAGTGTGCGGCGGAGCCGCCGCGCGTTGGTGATCGTCTCTCTCGGCGCCCTCACGCTCGCTCACGCCCCGAATGCAATGGAGACTTCTCCCAGGAAGTGGAGCCAATGTTCCGCGCCGCGCCCCCCTCCACCGCGCTTCGCGCGGTCCCCCTCCCCCGCTTCGCAGGGGAGGATATCCGCCTACTCCCCGAACACGCGCTCGAAAATCGTATCGACGCGCTTCAGGTGATAGCCGAGGTCGAACAGGGCCTCGAGCTCGGCGGGCGTCAGCGCCTTCGTCACGTCCTTGTCGGCCTTGAGCAGCGTCAGAAAATCGCCCTCGCCGCGCCAGACCGGCATGGCGTTGCGCTGGACGAGCGTATAGGCGTCCTCGCGCGAGACGCCCTTCTGGGTCAGCGCCAGCAGCACGCGCTGCGAATGGATCAGCCCGCCGAGCCGGTCGAGGTTCTTGCGCATATTTTCGGGATAGACGATGAGCTTGTCGACGACGCCGGCAAGGCGCGCGAGCGCGAAGTCGAGGGTGATCGTGGCGTCCGGGCCGATCATCCGCTCGACCGAGGAATGCGAGATGTCGCGCTCGTGCCAGAGGGCGACGTTTTCCATAGCCGGCGTTGCGGCCGAACGCACGATGCGGGCGAGCCCGGTGAGATTCTCGGTCAGCACGGGGTTGCGCTTGTGCGGCATGGCCGATGAGCCTTTTTGCCCCTCGGAGAAGTATTCCTCGGCCTCCAGCACCTCGGTGCGTTGCAAATGGCGGATCTCGGTCGCGAGCCGCTCGACCGAGGAGGCGACGACGCCGAGCGTAGCGAAAAACGCCGCATGCCGGTCGCGCGGAATGACCTGGGTCGAGACCGGTTCGGGCTTTAGGCCGAGCCTCTTTGCCACGTGCTCCTCGACCCGCGGATCGATGTTGGCGTAGGTGCCGACCGCGCCTGATATGGCGCAGGTCGAAATCTCGTCGCGCGCCGCGACGAGCCGCGCGCGCGCCCGCTGAAACTCGGCGTAGGCGAGCGCGAGCTTGATCCCGAACGTGGTCGGCTCGGCGTGGATGCCGTGCGAACGTCCGATGGTCGGCGTCAGCTTGTGCTCGAAGGCGCGGCGCCTGATCGCGGCGAGCAGCGCGTCGACGTCGGCGATCAGGATGTCGGAGGCGCGCTGAAGCTGCACAGCGAGGCAGGTGTCGAGCACGTCCGAGCTGGTCATGCCCTGATGCACGAAACGGGCGTCCTCGCCGATGAACTCAGCGAGATGGGTGAGAAAAGCGATGACGTCGTGCTTGGTGACCCGCTCGATCTCGTCGATGCGCTCGATGTCGAACTCGGCTTTGCTCCCCTTCTCCCAGATCGCTTTGGCGGAGTCTTTCGGGATCACGCCAAGCTCTGCCATCGCCTCGCAGGCGTAGGCCTCGATCTCAAACCAGATGCGGAAGCGCGTCTCGGCCGACCAGACGGCGACCATCTCGGGACGGGAATAGCGGGGGATCATGGCGTGGCTCGCATCTTGCTCGGTCTCCGGCGCGGTCTATAGGAAGGCGCTCCCGGAATTGAGGCGCAAGTCTGCGTCCGGCCAGAATGAGGGCTCGTCCATGCCGTCTCGCAGCGTCGATGTCATTGTCCTGGGCGCCGGCATGGTCGGCGTGTCGGCTGCGCTCGCCCTGCAAGCGCGCGGGCGCACGGTGGTCCTCGTCGATCGCCACGGCGAGGCGGCGGACGAGACAAGCTACGGCAACGCCGGCCTCGTGCAGAGCGAGGCGGTGATCCCCTACACCTTCCCTCGCGACCCGGCCGAAATCGCCAACGCGGCGCTGAACCGCGACCCGCGCGCCCATATCCGCTACGGCGCGCTGCCGGCCAACGCTCAGGCGCTCTGGCAGTATTTCCAGTTTTCCAACTCGCCGCGGGTGGCCGAGACCGCCGCCGCGATGAAGCCGCTGGTCTTCGGGGCCCCCGACGAGCACCGCAAGCTCGCCGAGGCGGCCGGCGCCAGCGACCTCCTGCGGCCGACCGGATGGATCAAGGTCTGGCGGACGGCGGAGGGCGAGGACGCTGCGCGCCGCGACGTCGAGGCGCTGAAGCAATACGGGGTCCGGGTGCATTTTCTGGATCGCGACGGGCTGACCGCGCTCGAGCCCCATGTCGGCGAGGTCGGGCGCGGCGGCGCGCATTTCCCCGATCCGCTGAGCACGCCCGATCCCCAGGGGCTGGCGCGCGCCTATGCGGCGCTGTTCGTTCAGCGCGGCGGCCGGTTCGAGAAAGGCGACGCCACGACGCTCGGGCCCGCGGCGAGCGGCTGGATGGTCACGACAGACGAGGGTCGCATAGCCGCGCCCGAGGTGGTAATCGCGCTTGGGCCCTGGTCGAACGATCTCGTCCGGGCGTTTGGCCTCAAGCTGCCGTTCTTCGTCAAGCGCGGCTATCACCGGCATTACGAGCCAAAGGGCAACGCGGGCCTCAACCGGCCGGTGCTCGATATCGAGAAGGGCTACCTGGTCGCGCCGATGCGGCTCGGCCTCCGGCTGACAACCGGGGCCGAATTCGCTAGGGCCGAGGATCCGCCGTCGTCCGCCCATATCGACCGGCTCGAACCCTTCGCTCGCGAACTGTTTCCGATCGGCGCGCCGAAGGAGGCCGAGCCCTGGCTCGGCCGGCGCCCCTGCCTGCCCGACATGCGCCCGATCGTCGGACCCTTTCCCGGAAAGCCCGGTCTGTGGCTCGACTTCGGCCATCAGCACCTGGGGCTGACGCTCGGGCCGATTACCGGGCGGCTGCTGGCCGAAATGATGACGGGCGAGACGCCGTTCGTCGACCCGTCGCCGTTCCGGGCCGAGCGGTTCGCGTGAGACCGGTCGTTCAGTAAGTATCCCCCGGCAAAGCCGGGGGCTTTAGGCCTTTAGCCGCTCAAAGCGGCTGTGTCGTCGCTGACGCGACTATTGGGGTTGTGGCCGCTCAAGGGAGCGGCGGAGGGAGGCGCTAACGCGGCTCCGAATACGTGGGCCACCTGAAGGTGGCTGTCACTTCCAGAGATTGAGTTGCTCCGGCCGCTGGTCTTCCTTCTCTTGGCTTTGGATGTATTCCCGGATCGCCTTTTCGTCACGACCGACCGTGCTCACAAAATACCCGCGCGCCCAGAAGCTTTGCCCCACGAAATTGCGCTTTCGTTCGCCGTACGTCCGCGCCAGATGGATAGCGCTCTTTCCCTTGATGTACCCGACCACGTTCGACACTGCGTATTTTGGTGGGATCGACAAAAGCATGTGAACATGGTCCGGGAGCAAATGCGCCTCTTCAACCTTCGCTTCCTTCTGAGCCGCGAGCTGACGAAAAACCTCGCCCAGCGGTTTCCTCAGCTCCTGAAACAGGAGTTTGCGCCGATATTTTGGGATGAAAACCACATGAAATTTGCAGTCCCACGTCGTGTGGTTTAGCGTCTCGTACTCGTCCATCGGTCCGGTTCCTTTCGTGTGAGTGGCTGCTCACGACCGAACCGGACCGGGGGACCCCCCGAAACGTCAAACTGCTACTGCCACCCCGGCAAAGCCGGGGGATCTCCTTTGGACTTTAGCTCTCGGTTAACCACGACGGGTTACGCAACAGGTCACGACCAACGGCGGCGCCATGGCGGGTTTGAGCCTCATTGAAGCGGCCGCGCAGGCCGCAACCAGCAAAGTCGACATCTGGCGCGCCATCCAGCAAGGCGCGCTTCCGGCCGAGAAGACGAGCGACGGCGGCTACGCGATCGATCCGACGGATCTCTTCCGCATCTTCGAGAGACAAACTCCCGAGCCGGCGCCGCCCGAACCTGCGCCGGATAAGCCCCCCGCCGCGAAAACCGCCGAAGCGCCCGAACCGCCCGTGGCCGACGACCTCGCCGCCGCCTTCGCCGCCCTTCAGGCCGAGTTGAAGAACATGCTCGGCGCGTCGGCGGCGGATGGACCGCCGGCCGGCAAGGACCGGCCGGGCAAGACAGTCGAAATGCCGACGGCCGAAGGTTCCGCGCAGCAGGCCCGTCCCGTCGCGCTCGAGGCCGGACAAACCGTCGCCGACGAAGCGTCCCCGGCGGACGCGCTTCCCACTCCAGCCGCGACCCACCGCCCCTGGTGGCGCCGCCTCGCGCGCTAAAGGCGGTGGATCCACCCGGCCACATGGCCCGAACGGGCGGATGAGGAGCCGCAGCGCGATTCGATTCGAATTCATCCAGCGCTTCGGCGGTGTGGCGCCGGGTCGCCGCATCATCGATGAGTGCCCGCTCAGGCCAGGCTTTACGCGCCGCCGACCGGGTTATGGGGGGGCGGGCATCGACGCGGAACCCGACGTCCCCTGTCCATGTCTACGGCAACACTCCGGCCAAAGCGCGGATTGATCGGAACCCCAGGAGACCGTCGCTGTGCGCGCGCTCTACGCCTCCTCGCTTGGGCGAACATGCCCGTTGTACGCCACTTTCCCTTCGGCCACGCGAGGCGCTCCGGAACCGCTGGCGCGTACGGGCGTTGTCAGCGCAATCCCGGCGCAGCCCAACAGGGACGTTCGCGCAAGGGCGACGGGGCGCGCGGATATGTCGACACAAACGGTCGCGGAGCCTGCTCGGACGGAACGTCGGCGCGATGCGGCGGTCGTCGAGACGCTCATCCCCGCACGGCTCGAACCGCTGCCGTGGGGACGTTTCCACGTCCTCGTGGTCGTCGCGCTCGGCATCACCTGGATTCTCGAGGGCCTCGAGGTGACGCTCGCCGGATCTGTGGCGGGCGCGCCGAAGGCGAGCCCCACGCTGCGCTTCTTCCACGCCGTCCGGCGCGCGAGGCGGACTGCCAGCCGCTGCGGGCCTGACCGAGGACTGTGCTCGCGACCTCCCCCGCGATGGTCCTGCCACACGAGCCACTCGCCCCGCCTCTCTCCTCGCGTCCGAAACATCCGAACATGAGGGACCGATTCTTGGACCTCTCGCGACAAGCCGACGACAAAGCCTTGACTTTGGTGGGGCTCCATGTTCATGATTGGTTCTAAGGTCCGTGAGCCGCGTTTCCTGCGGCGGCGAGGACGACAGGGACCCGGCCAAGCCTATGAACCAGCGTCGCGGAATTTACGACGGATATCCGGCCTTCTGCCGGCGATTCGGGGCCTGTCCGGCGCCAATTTAATGGGCGGCTTTCGCCGGTGGGCGAAACGGGGGATTTTTTTCGACCCGCGCCGCCCATAACCCTTTGATAAGTCCCGTTTCGCGGAAGTTTTTTGCAACTTTTGGAAGCGAATGGAAATTTTCGGAAGCCCTCCGCGGAAGGAAATGGAAGCTTTTGGAAGGTTGTGGAAGGAAATGGAAATCGCCCCGCCGGGCCCAGGCGCCTAAAAAGGCGGCGCCCATCAGGCCGGTCTCTCAAACGGCTCTTTGTACCCTGCTGAGTTGGCCGGTCTATGTCCCAGTCCCGGCGCCGACTCAGCTCCTCTTCCCGGCGACGAGCAACTCGCCTATCTAGGCCCGGCCGGCGTCTCGCCGGCGCGCGGCAGGGAACAGTCGAAAATGGCGTCTCGCGACGAGGTGATGGCGGCGCTGGCGGAGATCGCCGGCCCGGATGGCAAGACGCCGCTGCCGGACTCGGGCGCGATCTCCGGCCTCACCATCCGTGACGGCAAGGTGTTCCTGGCGATCGCCATCGATCCCAGGGAGGCCAAGGCAATGGAGCCGACGCGCGCCAAAGCAGAGGCCGCAATCAAGGCGGTTCCGGGCGTTGCCGGCGCCGTCGTAACATTGACCGCGGAATCGGCGCGCGCAGTCGCAGGCGGCGCACCGGCTGCGGGCCACAGCCATGGCGGCGGCCAGCCCCAGCAGCGCGCAGCGCGATCGGCGCAGCCCATTCCCGGCGTCAAGCACATCATTGCGGTCGCTTCGGGCAAAGGCGGCGTCGGCAAGTCCACCGTCGCCTGCAACCTCGCCGTCGGTCTCGCTAAGATCGGCCTCAAGGTGGGCGTGCTCGACGCCGACCTGTTCGGCCCCTCGATGCCGAAGCTGTTCGGTCTTTCCGCCAAGCCAGCGGTTTCGGCCGACGGCAAGAAGCTCGTTCCGCTCGAAGCCTATGGGGTGAAAGTCATGTCGATCGGCTTCCTCATCGACGAGGAGGCGCCGGTCGTGTGGCGCGGACCAATGGTCGTGTCGGCGCTGACCCAACTCCTGCGCGAGGTCGTCTGGGGAGACCTCGACACGCTCGTCGTCGACATGCCGCCTGGCACCGGCGACACACAACTCACCATGGCCCAGAACGTGCCGCTGAGCGGCGCAGTAATCGTCTCGACGCCGCAGGATCTGGCGCTGATCGACGCGCGGCGTGGCATCGCCATGTTCAAGCAGGTGCAGGTGCCGCTTCTCGGCGTCGTCGAGAACATGAGCTATTTCCTCTGCCCGCATTGTGGGCAGCGCACCGACATCTTCTCGCACGCCGGCGCGCAGCGGGAGGCCGAGAAGCTCGGCGTTCCGTTCCTTGGCGAGGTGCCGCTCGACATGGCCATCCGGTCCAATTCCGACGAGGGCCGTCCGATTGTGGCGAGCCTTGCCGACAGCGCGCACGCGGGCGCCTTCCTGGAGATCGCGCGCCGCGTGGCCGAGACGCTCGAGAGCGGCGTCCCCGGCGCCAAACCCGCGCCCCGCATCCGCTTCGAGTGAGGCGTCGCAGTTTTTTTGAGGGAGGCGTTCTTGGCCTGGCCGACCGACATTGTGGTGAAGGATCAAGGGCGAGCGCTCGAGATCGCCTTCGACGACGGCGCGACCATCCGTCTTGCCGCGGAGCGCCTCAGGGTCGAGAGCCCGAGCGCCGAAGTCCAGGGTCACGCGCCGGGCGAGAAGCGCATCGTTACGGGCAAGGAGAACGTCCGCATCGTCGATATCGAGCCTATCGGCAATTACGCCATTCGGATCGTGTTCGACGACGGCCACAACACCGGGCTCTACGCCTGGGACTACTTGCGCAAGCTGGCGCTCGCCTCCGCCTGACCGGCCGCGGACTGCGCAAGGAACCACGTGGTCTTCGGTGCCGCGCGGCGCAACGGCGTGAAGGCGCTAGAACCGGGCAAAGACCGTGCCGGCGATTTCGCACTGGAAGCCCTCCAGCGCCTGGGAAACCGTCTTGATGTCCGCCACTTTCGTCCGGTTTCGGCGCCCGAGCAGGATCGCCGAGCCGACTCGCGAAGCCACAACGTAGGCGTCCGCGTTCTCCAGGGCCGCAGGCGTGTCGTAAATCACGACGCCGTAATTGCGCTGGGCGTTCTGGGACAGGTTGAGGAATTCCTTCGAGCTAAGAAGTTCCTGCGGATGCGGCGCCGTGGCGCCGGCGACCAGGAGCGAGAGGCCTGGAACAATGTCGACGGCGACCGGCGGCGCATGGTTGTCGCTGTGGGTCAGCGCCTCGACCAGGCCCTCGGTTTTCGGATCGACTCCGAACAGCGAGGCGAGCCGGGGCTTTCTGAGGTTTGTGTCGACAAGCAAGGTCGGCACCGCCATCTGGGCGAAGGACAGGGCGAGGTTGGCCGCGAAATAGGTGGCGCCGACAGCCGTATGCGCGCCAATGACGGCGAAAGCATTCTTGCCCTGCGAAAGCGGTCCTGTCGCCAAGCCGGACCGAACCGTACGGAACGCTTCGGCTCCGGCGCTGAAAGGCTGGAAGCCGACCACCAACTCCCGCGAAAAGCGCGCTTCGTCCCCGCCAAAGTTTAGGACCGGATAGTTGTACCGTTTCGAGAGCGCCAGGAACAGGCTGTCGCGCCGAACCAGCCCCAGGGTGATCGCAGCCTCGCCGAAGGTCAGGCCCTTGCGGCGCTGAAAACCCCGAATGGCCTCCACTTGGGCGTCGCTAAGGTTGCCCGCGGCGAGGATCTGCTGCTCGATCGGATCATTGCCGCCATGGACGGCGACCATGTCGGAATCGATCCGGCGATTCGAGTTGAACGTCATCTGCTCACACTTTCAACGGGGCGCCGCGTCGCGAGGCCGAATGAAGTCGGAACGGCTAACGCCGCAAGTCTTGCCTGTCCAGGCTTGCGCGACGATGTTCCTTGACCGCACGCCGGATCAGAACAGACGCTCATTGACGATGATCGTGTCGTTGGGCTGCACCTCGTCGTCGAGCGAAGCCGGCATTTCCATTGTCTGCCCGTCCGCCGCCTTCCGCTTGACCTTCAGACGCCAGTCCGTGCCCAAGGGCGTCAATCCACCCGCAATCGCAATCGCCTGCTGCACCGTGAGTGGTCGCAGCAGCGGAAACTCCCCCGTTTTCCCTACATAGCCGTAGACATAGTAAAACGGCGCCAGTTCCACATAAACCTCGTCACTGTTTTGGACGAAAATGTGGGCGCCATTGATTTTCCCGGAGACGATGTCCCGTCCGTCGTAGCGTTGGATCGTTTTGCCGTTCGGACCGGACCGCTGCACCACGACCGTTGCGCCGGTGTCCTTCAGGCCGCCAGCCCGCGCCAGGATCTCGGCCAGGGTCGTCGGCCGATCAACCGTGTACAGGCCAGGCGCTCCGACTTGCCCCTGGACGCTGACTTCGGAGCCGAAATTGGCGATCTCGACCAGCACATGGGGGTCGTTGACAATCTGCCGGGCGGCGAGGCGTCGCTCGACCGCGCGCGCCAGGCCGTCTTCCGTCAGCCCGGCCGCCTTGATCCGGCCGACATAGGGAAACTGGATCGTGCCGTCGAGTTCGACACGCGAAGTCGTGTCCATGTCTGGCTGGCTAACCACCTTGATCGTGACCACGTCGGATTTGGTCAGGACGCGGCCGCCCTCGGCGTAGGCTGGAACGCCGGTCAGAAGCGCGCCAACAAGAGCGGCCAACGCCAGAGCGACGAATCCCGGGATTCTGAACCGAACCATCTGCACTATCGTTCGCATTGTCGCGCTCCAAATCCGGAGTCTCAATAAGGGTTGAAGTTGAGGGCCAGCAAGATCAAACTGTCGGTTGTCGTCAGGTTGGCCTGAACGGTTTTCGTGTACTCGTAGCTGAGATTGGCGGTGAGGAACGGTGTTATTACGTAGGTCATTCTTGCGTTGGCGCCATAGGTGTGCTCCGGCGCCGTAAAGGTGCTCAGCGACTGATTGGAGACGACGATGGAGGCCGCCCCCGTCACGTAGGAGGTCTGAACGTTTGCGGAGAAGGAGAGTTTCGGCGTGACCGCGTAACTGGCGCCTGCGGAGCCCGATTCTGTAAGCTGCAGGTTGCTGAGGACCGACGTCGGCGCCGAGGCAAGGCGGGACGCCGTGGCGTTCAGAGCCAGCTTGGGCGTGACGTTCCATTGGCCGGTGAACGCATATTGCGGCAGGATCGTACGAGGAACCCCTAGGTACCAATTGGTGTCGGTGAAGCCGAGCAGCCCGAGCTGCGCATTCAGAGAGATCGTTGGACCGAAATTCTTTGTATAGGTCGCGATGACAGAATCCGTTGTCAGGCTATTCGACAGACCGGACTCCGCAACATCAATTTGTCGCCCGGTAAAGTTTGTTCCAGTTATTGTCGCCAGAATTTGTAAGCTGTTTGTCTCCGAGACCGTGTAAGTCATTCCAGCAGCGATAAACGAGGAGTTGTTGTTATTTATCGCGTCCAAAGAAGAACTATTTGTCGTTGTAGTTGTTCCGCTGTTAAAGATGCCCGTATAGTTACCGCTGACGATGCATTTTGCGTTCTCTGTAGCACCCGTCACCGTTGTCGTATTTATGACGTTCACTCCCACCTGCTGACCTGGAAGGGACGGCGTAGACGTTTCATACGCCTTTATCGTTCCCGCGCACTTCGACCCGTAGGTGAAGTTATCGCCGATATCGACCGAACTGTGCGCGTTGTTGAAATTGTCGTGGTTGAAGTACCGATACATGCCCCACGAGACGTCGGCGAAAAGCTGTTGACCCTCGATTTCTCGCTTGAACGACGCGCCGTAGGTGGAATTCGTCTCCAGCGTACCGATCGGGCGCGCGAAAGAGACCGAACTCGCCCCAGGACTGGTCGGGGTATTGGCGATGTTGCTGTTGTAGCCGGTCTCCTCCGATATGTGGAGTTGCAGCGGCAGGTCGCTCCAGTTCTCCGGTCCGCGCGGAAATATCCCTGTTGTCGCCGAAAGAAACGACCACTGCGACGGCCAATCGTAAAGAGACAGCTCATCGGCCCGCGAAGCGCCCAGGCCCGCAAGCGTCACGATCGCCCCGAGCGTCAGAACGGCGCTCCGATTCATCGGTCTCCATCGCTCCGACGCGCATGCACCCGCTAAGCCCCCCAAGCGGCGCACCGAGATGCGCCATACGTCGAGGCGCTCTCAGAGCTGGGCCTCCCAGACGCCAGTCATTTAGCCTCCGAAAGTTAACGTGTCTTTCAGAAACCCACCGCGTTGTCCAATGTGGCTTCGGACTTACTAGCCAGCCACCGGATCCCCATGCGCGCGCCCAACCAACCCTAGAAACTGCGAAAGCCTCGATCAGCCCCCGCCCTTGTCGACTGAACCGCCGGTATCGCCCGCCGATGGGCCTCGATCCCGACCGAACCGGATGTCTCCTCCTTAGCCGTAATCGTTGCGCCGCCACAAGGCTACAAAAGCCACACCTCGTCGAAATTGCGACGTCTCCAATGCCTGGACAGAGGTGCCTAGACAAGGCGTCAAGCGTTGCCTAGCCTCTCGGTTTCCCCAGTTTTCGGGAGCGCGCATGAGGTCGCATTACCGCGCCGTGGTGATCGGAGGCGGCGTCGTGGGCGCGTCGGTCATTTACCATCTCGCAAAGCTCGGCTGGACAGAGGTGGCCCTGGTCGAGCGCTCCGTCCTCACCGCCGGCTCATCGTGGCACGCCGCGGGCGGTTTCCATGCGCTCAACGCCAACCCGAATATGGCCGTCCTTCAGGCGTATACGATCGACCTCCTCAAGGAGATCGAAGCCGAGTCCGCGCAGGCGATCGGCATGCATATGACGGGAGGGATCCACGTCGCCTCGGCGCCCCAGCGTTGGGAATGGGTGCAGGCGAATTATCGACGTTTCCAGGCGATCGGAACCGATGACGTGCGGCTCGTGACGCCCGACGAGATCAAGGCCGCCTGTCCGGTGATCGACATCGACGGCGTGCTCGGCGGCATGTGGGCCGACCGCGAAGGCTATGTGGACACGACCGGCACGGTCTGGGCTTACGCCGCCGCCGCCAAAAGGCGGGGCGCCGAAGTGGTCGAGCGCAACCGCGTGCTGGAACTGAGGCGCCGTTCGGATCAAACCTGGGATGTTGTCACCGAAAAGGGGACAATCAACGCCGAGCACGTGGTCAACGCCGCGGGCCTTTGGGCCAAGCAGGTGGGTCGCATGGTGGGGCTCGAGCTGCCGATCTCGCCGCTCGAGCACCATTACCTGATCACCGAGACAATTCCCGAGGTCGCGGCGTTATCGACCGAAATGCCGATGGTCGTCGACCTCGAAGGCTATACCTATATGCGCCAGGACCAGAAGGGTATGCTGGTCGGCATCTATGAGACCAATCCGCAACACTGGTCCATGGACGGCGCGCCCTGGGACTACGGCGTCGAGCTTCTGCAAGAAAACATCGACCGAATCGCGGGCGAGCTCGAGTGCGTCCACCGCCGCTATCCCGTCCTTGAGACGGCGGGAATCCGCAAATGGGTCAACGGCGCCTTCACGTTCTCGCCGGACGGCAACCCTCTTGTCGGCCCGATCGCGGGCAAGCGCGGCTACTGGCTCGCCTGCGGCGTCATGGCAGGTTTCCTGCAAGGCGGCGGCGTTGGCAAAGCGCTAGCGGAATGGATGATCCGCGGCGAGCCGGCAGAGGACGCCTTCGCCCTCGACATCGCCCGCTACGGGCCCCACGCATCCAATCGCGAATATATCAAGCAGACGACCGGCGAGTTCTACGCCCGCCGCTTCGTCATGACCTATCCGAACGAACAATTGCCCGCCGGCCGACCGCTCAAGACGACGCCCGCCTACGACGCCATGACGGCTGCGGGCTGCCAATGGGGCAATTCCTGGGAACTCGAGACCCCGCTGTACTTCGGGCCGCCCGGCTTCAAGGAAAAGCCGACGCTCAAACGCTCCAACGCCTTCGACCTCGTCGGGGCCGAATGCCGCGTGGTGCGCGAGGACGTCGGGCTCCTGGATATCGCTCCGTTTGCGCGCTACGAGGTCGCCGGACCGGAGGCCGAGCGCTGGCTCGATTCGATGACCGGCGCCCGGCTGCCGAAGGCGGGACGGGCGAAACTTGCGCCGATGCTGTCGGAGACCGGCAAGCTCAAGGGCGACCTGACCGTCATCAACTGGGGCGACGGGACCTTCTGGATCGAAGGTTCCTACTATCTGCGCGCTTGGCACATGCGGTGGTTCGCCGACCATGCGCGCGCCGGCGTGACGGTCAGCGACATTTCCGACGACGTGATCGGCTTCTCGATCTCAGGTCCCAGGGCGCGCGCGCTCATCGAGCGCGTCACCCACCAGGACGTCTCGAACGCCGCCATGCCCTTCATGGCCGCTTCGGTCGTCGACGTCGGGCTTGTTCGGGCTCGGGTGGCGCGCATCTCGGTGGTCGGCGAACTCGGCTATGAGATCAACTGCCGTGCGCTCGAGCACGGGACGCTGCGGCGCACGCTGATCGCCGCAGGCCACGACCTCGGCGTTCGCGAATACGGCTACAACGCCCTCCTCTCGCTCAGGCTCGAAAAAAGCTTCGGGATCTGGTCGGCGGAGCTCACCCAAGCCTATACGCCGCGGATGACCGGCATGGACCGCTGGATCGCCTGGGACAAGGGCGACTTCGTCGGCAGGACGGCGGCTCTCGCCGAACGCGACGGCCCGCCGCCCTCTCGCCAACTTGCAACGTTGGAGATCGATGCGCTCGACGCGGACGCTTCGGGCTACGAGCCGGTCTGGCGAAACGGCCACAAGGTCGGCTTTGTCACCTCGGGCGGCTACGGCCACACGATTCGCAAGAGTCTCGCCATGGCGCTCGTCACGCCCGAGTGCGCCGCCGTCGGTACGGAGCTTTCGGTCCACATCGTCGGCGCCGAGCGCCACGCGCGCGTCATTGCGCCCTCCCCATACGACCCTGCCGGCAAGGCGATGCGGCGATGACCGCGCTGCCGGCCCACAGCGGCGGCGCGAGGGCGACGCGCGACGACTGGCTCGAGCTCGGCGTCTCGCTGCTCGCGCGCCGGGGCGTCGAAGCGGTCACTGTCCTCGATCTCAGCCAGCGCCTCGGCGTGTCCCGGTCGAGCTTCTACTGGCATTTCCGCGACCGCAACGGCCTCATCGACGCGCTGCTGCAGCGCTGGGACGACCTCAACGCCCGCTCGATCGTCAAGCAGGCCGAAACGCCAGCAAGGACAGTCGTCGAAGCGGTCCTCAACGTTTTCCGCTGCTGGGTCGACGCGGCGCTGTTCAGCCCGCGCCTCGACCTGGCGGTGCGCGAATGGGCGCATCGCTCCGAGCCCGTACGCCAGCGGCTCGGCCGTGCGGACACCACGCGCATGACGGCGATCGAAGCAAT
The DNA here is from genome assembly GCA_963822215.1 of uncultured Alphaproteobacteria bacterium. Taxonomy (GTDB): domain Bacteria; phylum Pseudomonadota; class Alphaproteobacteria; order Rhizobiales; family Beijerinckiaceae; genus Roseiarcus. The sequence continues at coordinate 625,541 of CAWGGX010000007.1, read as the reverse complement.
GTTCCGCCGGCATGGCTACCTGGCGGACGACGCACTGGTCAGGGCGCGCGTCCTCTATACGATGCAGCTCGGCTGCTACGCCCTCGACCTCAGGGAGGGGATGGAGGCGCGCGTCGCGCTCGCGCCGCATTATCTCCAGATATTCACCGGCGTCGCCCCAAGCGAGCGCGAGCTCAGCGCCTTCCGGGCCTACGCCCTCAGCCACCGCGGCGCGAAGGATTTTGACGTCTAGCCATGACCGCTCGCTATTCCGCTCTGACCATCCTGCGCGAGGCCGTTGGCGGCCATAAGGGCTGGCCGCAGGCCTGGCGCAAGGCGAAGCCGCAGCCGGCTTATGATTTCGTTGTCGTGGGCGGCGGCGGCCACGGTCTGGCGACCGCCTATTATCTGGCCAAGACTCACGCGCGCAGGCGCGTCGCCGTGATCAAGAAGGGCTGGATCGGCGGCGGCAACACCGGCCGCAACACGACGGTCGTCCGGTCGAACTACTTCTACCCGGAATCGGTCGCGCTCTACGATCTCGCGCTGAGGCTCTACGAGGGGCTGTCGCGCGAGCTCAACTTCAACGTCATGCTGAGCCAGCGCGGCATCCTCAACGTCGCGCACACGGCCGGGCAGATGGAGATCGCCGCCCGTCTCGTCAACGCCATGCAGCTCAACGGCGTCGACGCCGAGCTCTGGGATCCGGACGAGGTTCGCAAGCGCCTGCCGCTGATGACCCAGTCGCTCGAGGCGCGCTATCTGCCGAACGGCGGCGTCTGGCATCCGCGCGGCGGCACGGCGCGTCATGACGCGGTCGCCTGGGGCTATGCGCGCGCCGCCGACACACTCGGGGTCGACATTGTCGAGAATTGCGAAGTCACCGGCTTTGTCATGGAGAACGGCGTCTGCGTCGGGGTCGAGACCCCGCAAGGCGAGATCCGCGCCGAGGCGGTCGGCGTCGCGGTCGCCGGCCACTCGTCCCAGCTCATGGCCAAGGCGGGGGTCAAGCTGCCGATTCACTCTTACGCGCTGCAGGCGATGGTGAGCGAGCCGACCAAGCCCTGTCTCGATATTGTTGTCCTGCATCTCGGGACGGGCACATACGTGAGCCAGTCGGACAAGGGCGAGCTCGTATTCGGCGGCGGGCTCGACCGCGTTCCCTCCTACGGCCAGCGCGGCGCCCCGCCGACGCAGGAGATTGTCGTCTCCGGCCTCACCGAGATGTTCCCCGCCTTCGGCCAGCTGAAGCTGATGCGGCAATGGGCCGGCATTGTCGACGTCGTCCCCGATTCCTCGCCGATCGTCGGACCGGCGCCGGTTCCGGGGATCTTTCTCAATTGCGGTTGGGGAACCGGGGGTTTCAAGGCGATTCCGGCAGGCGGAACCCTGCTCGCCCACCTGCTGGCGACCGGGACGCATCACCCGATCAGCCGCCCGTTCGACCTCGACCGCTTTCAGACCGGCCGCCTGATCGACGAGGCGGCCGGCTCCGGCATCGCGCATTAGACGGGAGCGGTCGGTAAGTTCCCAGTCGCTCGCGGAGCTTTGACCACGGCCGGCCGGATCGCCCGGGGACGGCCGACGAGACCGAATGGGCGATTACGCGACTCAGCGCGAAGGCGATCGGAGGCGTCCCCCCCCGTCGCTCCTCGCCAACCCCGAGTTGGTTTTGAGCGTTTACGATGGGTTACGGCGGAATTCGTGCGCCAGCCGCATGTCCCACGCGACCGGCAGGCGCTTGAGTCCATTGCGAGTCGGTTTTCAGCCTTTTCAAGGACTTACCACCGAATTTGCGGGGCCAGCGTTACTCCCAAGCCGGGTATCTTGGTCCGTCAGCGCGAGGAGCCCGAAGGGCGACGCGGCGATCGAGAGGAATGTGGGGCGCCCCACCTTCCCCTGGATCGTCGCGCCGCTTCGCGGCTCGCGATGACGGCGCAGGATCTGACGGATCCCGGCTCCAATACGCGCCTTGGGCGTTACTGCCGGGGCAACTCGAACGCCCGCTTCCGGCGGAGCCTTGGACGCCTGAGCCAAGCCCGAGTCGGTTTTCGGCCTTTTCAAGGACTTACCACGGAATTTGTGGGCCAGCGGGCGAGCGCGACTCTCAAGATCGTCGTGCTTCTGGCCTCCGGCCTCGTCTCCGGGTCGAAGGCGGCGCGTCTCGAACGACGCTCCATCGGACCTGGCGGAGCAAATCTGGACCGTCCTCCGAGGCGCCCGCTTTGCGGGCTCCTCCAGGCGAGGCCGTTGTGTAAGATGAGTCACGCTCGACCAAGCCGCAAGCTGCGCCAAGGCGAGCGTCAGGCCCCGCGCGGCGGCGCCATCGGCGAACGCGTCGTCCGCGTCGAATACGTGAGCTACAGACACTCGGAACCTCGTTCGATCTTCCGCTTATCCATATACAAATAGCACATAAAGGGAACAACGTCAAGAAAACGTCTGGCAATCAAAATTCCTGGGGCGCGCTGCCGCCAAAGAGCGCATTGTTCTGTCCCCAACATCGAGCGTCCGCGATCGACGGAAGTTCTGGGTTCGACCCGTTGCTATCCCTGCCGATCAGCCCGGCGTCATACGAAGACCCTCAGAGACCTGCCGTAGGCGAAACGCGACAGGAGCGCCAGAAGCGACTGCTCCCGAAAGCAGCTCCGAACGCGTCAGCTCAACCGGCGGGCAACATTCGTCCCAGCAACCGACCGACGCGACTCGATATCACAGATCTATGTTGTTGATCTCGCAGTTGGTGAAGGGTTCGAAAGGCGGCCTCTGGTGCGGGCGCATCGTGTGGCGTAGTTGCTGTCGCCCAGAAAGCCGTCATTCCGCTGATTTCCACAAGGCCGGCGCCCGACACCGAGAATTGTGGCCGACATAAGAGCGTCGTCAACTGCCTCCATATCTCTGTCGGACCTCGTAGAAGTATGATCGCCAGAGGCAGCTTTCGAGAGGCTCTATGAGCACCGGCATCGCGGCTTTAGTATTCTGAATGGCAGCCCGGGCCGGGTGCGCCTGGCCGGGCGATGGGGGGAGACGACGATGTCCGAGACGCCAATCATCGATCGCGGCGCAACCGCGGAAAAGTCGCGCCTTCAAGAGAGCCGGGACGCCGGGACCCCTTGGAAGTTGTGGGGGCCCTATCTCAGCGAGCGCCAGTGGGGAACCGTCAGGGAGGACTACAGCGAGAACGGCGACGCTTGGGCCTATTTCACCCACGATCAGGCGCGCTCGCGCGCCTATCATTGGGGCGAAGACGGCATCGCGGGCTTCAGCGACGACAAGCAGCGTTTGTGCTTTGCCCTCGCGCTGTGGAACGGCAGGGATCCCATCCTCAAGGAGCGCATGTTCGGCCTGACCAACAGCGAGGGGAATCACGGCGAAGACGTCAAGGAGTACTACTTCTACCTCGACAATACGCCGACCCACTCGTACATGAAGATGCTCTACAAATATCCACAAAGTGAATTCCCGTATCGTGATCTTGTCGAAACGAACCGGCAGCGGGGTCGCACTGAAGCGGAGTACGAGCTGATTGATACTGGGGCTTTCAATGAGGATCGCTACTTCGATATCTTCGTGGAATACGCCAAGGAGACCCCAACTGACATTCTGATCCAGATTAGCGTGTGCAATCGCGGCCCTGACGCGGCGCCGGTTCGCATGCTTCCCACGCTCTGGTTCCGCAATGTCTGGACGTGGCAGCCCGAAACGCCGAAGCCTTGCTTGCGAGCGGTCATTACGAAGAACGGCGTCACGGGCGTTGCGGCGTCCGACGCCGAACTCGGCGGCTATTTCCTGTATTGCGAAGACAAGCCGCCGCTGCTCTTCACCGAGAACGAGACCAACAATCAGCGGATCTTCGGCACGCCCAACGCAGGGCCCTATGTAAAGGACGGGATCAACGATTTCGTCGTCGCGGGCAGGCAGGAAGCCGTGAATCCGGGGCTGGAGGGGACGAAGGCCGCCGCGAGCTATCAACTCAAGGTGGGGCCGGGACAGACCGCGGCAATTCGCCTTCGCCTGACTATGACCGTGCCCGACTCGATTGGCGATCCCTTCGGCGACCGTTTCTCGCAGATGCTGGAGCGACGTCGGCAGGAGGCTGACGAATTCTACCGCGCAGTAACGCCAGCGAGCGTCGACGAGGACGCGGCCAGTGTGATGCGGCAGGCATTGGCGGGAATGCTGTGGAGCAAGCAATACTATTTCTTCGACCTGGCCAAGTGGCTTGAGGAGCACCGCAGCGGCGCGGCCCGGGCGAGAGGCCAGGCGACGCGAAACCGCGAATGGACCCACATGGTCAACGACGCCATCATCTCGATGCCGGACAAATGGGAATATCCGTGGTTCGCGGCCTGGGACTTGGCGTTTCACACGATCGCGCTTTCGACCGTCGACATCGATTTCGCCGAGGGCCAACTCGAACTGATGTTGAAGTCCTTCTACCTGCATCCGACCGGACAGATTCCCGCCTACGAGTGGAATTTCGGCGACGTCAACCCGCCGGTGCACGCCTGGGCCACGATCTTCCTGTATCGGACGGAGCAGGCGCTCGGCCGCGACCCTGATCTCGGGTTCCTCGCGCGCGTCTTCACCAAGCTGTCGCTGAATTTCACCTGGTGGACAAACCGCAAGGACCGGTTCGGCAAGAACCTTTACGAGGGCGGCTTCCTGGGCCTCGACAACATTGGCGTGTTCGACCGGAGCGCGCCGTTGCCGACCGGGGGCTATCTCGAACAGGCCGACGGGACGGCCTGGATGGCGCTGTTCTGTCAGAACATGCTCGAAATCGGCATCGAGCTGACGAAGCGCGATCCGGCCTTTGAGGACCTGGCGACAAAGTTCGCAGAGCAGTTCCTTTGGATCGGCCGCGCGATGAACGGGGCCGGCCCGGACGGCATGTGGGACGAGGAGGATGGTTTCTACTACGACGTCCTTCGACTGCCCGACGGTCGCGCGACGCGACTGAAGGTGCGCTCGATGGTCGGGCTCCTCCCCCTCTGCGCCGTCACCGTCATCGAGCCTTCGCAGCGAGAACGGGCGCCGAATATCGTGCGGACCTATATGGAACGGGTACGGCGAATGCCGGACCTGCTCGACACCATTCACCACACCGGGCCTGGTCATTTTGGCGTCGGCGACCGCGGCATCCTGAGTCTGGTGAACCAGGACCGGCTACGCCGAATCCTGTCCAGGATGCTCGACGAGGACGAATTCCTGAGCCCCTATGGCGTCCGCGCGCTGTCGCGTCATCACGCGGAGCATCCCTTCGTATTCGTCGTGCAAGGCCAAGAATATCGAGTGAATTATCTTCCGGCGGAGTCGAACACCGGCATGTTCGGCGGCAACTCCAATTGGCGCGGTCCGATCTGGATGCCGGTGAACGCGTTGTTGGTGCGCGCCCTGCTGCAGTATTATTTGTATTATGGCGACTCGTTCAAAGTCGAATGTCCGACCGGCTCCGGCAACCTGATGAACCTCTTCGAGGTCAGTCGCGAAATCGCCAATCGACTGACCCGCATTTTCCTCCGCGACCCATCGGGGCGGCGACCAGTGTTTGGCGGGTCCGAGACATTCCAGACCGATCCGCACTGGCGCGACTATCTCTTGTTTTACGAGTATTTCCACGGCGATAACGGAGCGGGCATCGGCGCCAGCCACCAGACCGGGTGGACCGGGGTGGTGGCGAAATTGATCGAAATATTCGGGCGGGTCGATCCGCAGGCGCTCCTGAAAAGCGGCGTCGCCGAGGCTTTCGGCCCGGCGAAGGAAGCGGAACCGGAACCCGCTGGCGACTCTCGCGGGGCGCAATCGCCGGAGCCTCGAAGCAGGACGTTTTGAAGCGCAACGTAAGAGAGGGGATGCGCCCGTGACCATCGCGCCGCGCTAGCCCTCCCTGAATCAGATCAACACCCGCGTCTGGTTGCGACGCCTATCCCGGGAAGGCGGTCAACGAACGATCCTGGCCGAAATTGACGACGGCACGATCGACGGTTTTGCTCGGCAAGGCTTCGACGGGTTTTGGCTGCTGCGCGTCCTGGCGGACAGGCGCCGCGGGCCGGGCCGTCTCGCGCAGCAACCTGGAATGGCGAACCGAGTTCGGAGCCGTTCTGCCCGACCTCGACGAGAATGATGCGGCTCTGGCTTCGCTGTCGCAGCCTACGCGGTCAGCGACGAGGTTTTGGGGGCGACGCGGCGCTGGCGCAGTTCGCGAGCGGCTCGCCCAACGCCATATCAAACTGATGCTGGATTTCTCGCCGAAGCGTACCTCGGCCGATCATCCGCGGGTGAAGTCCAACCCGGACTCCTACATGCCGGGCCGCGACGAACCGATTGGTTCCGCGCTGCAAAACTACATGCGGGTCGAAACCAATCGGGGGCGAACCCCGCTCAGGGCGGTCTCTGCGCGCACAGGCTCAGGTTTGTACGCCCGCTATTTCGCGTGTTCCTGCCGTCCGATCCATTGTCGCTTGCCGCCCGTCCGCATTCTTGCCTGTTGGCGACATGCGTCGAACTTGAACCGCGAGACCCATCCGACCGGTCTATGCAGGGGGGCGCGGACTTTCCGTCTCCAAGCCTCGGACCAAGTCTAGGCGCCGAGGCGCGAATCGCCCTTAGCCGTGCAACTCCAGAGGCAATTTGGCTTGCTCGGCCTGCGCGGCTACAAGCTGTTGCTCAATGGATTTCAGTTGGCGCGAACGCAGCGAGCGCGAATGGGCCGGCCCTTCGACCGCGAGGGGGATCAATTGATCGCGCTCGCGCTCAAGGATTTCGATCGTATTGCCAAGGTCTTGGCGCGCAAATCGGACTGCGGCGCCGGCTGAAGCGAAAGGATATGCGCTCACCGAGGGCCTCTCTGTCTTTATTCTGTCATTATAAAGCGTCCGGGACTTCTAGGCTTGCGTTGGACGCATGTCACGCGCTAATCGCACGCCGGAATGCGCCTTGTCAGCGCAGGCGGCGAGCGGGAACAGCGTCGATTGTCCGGCTGAGCACGCCTCGGCGAGCGCAGCGCGCCCTGTTTCCCGTTCGGTTCGGAGCGCCCCCGGAACGGCGGTCAGCCTCGCAAAGGCTTCGGCGCGATAGTGTGACTCCGACGACGAAATTGGCCCGCCCGTTCCATTGCCTCTGGAAAGGGGTGGCGAGCAGTGACCGACAGCTTTCCCAATTTCGTCGTCACATAGCGCCCCGGCGGCTGATCGGGCCTTCAGCCGCAAGCGCTTGGCGATGCGATAAGAAGCCGCAGGTCCCGGCGAGATCAATCGACGACGGCGAGGGCACGGGCAGTGCGGGGCGGCGGCGGTAGCCGGCGCTTTGAACGAAGCTGTTTTCGGGACTGGAATTGGCGCCGCCCAATGCGTTGGGCGTCGGCCCCGCCGATCCTGTCAGGCGGCCGTCAGGTACAGCTTCGTCTTCAAGAGGTCATCCCGGTACAGGACCGCTTGCACCATGTCGCCGTTCATAAGCGCCACGATCATGAGCGCGCACTCATAACTGGGGGAACTCGCAACAAGCTGCTTTTCGCGACCGTCATCGACTACGACCCATGTGAGGCTATTGCCAACCTGGCTGACGGAAAAGCGCACGTCGGACATTGCTAACCTTCCTTAGCCGGCTTATGGCTGCGAAAGCCGCAAAAGGGATGCTCGGCCAGAGCGTCGGCCGATGTTTTCGATCAACCGTATGTCGCCTGCTCGGAGACGACGTCGATGATCGCCGACCGGACAATCGGATTCGAAATGCTCAGAAATGCTTCAAGCAGGCAGAGCGTTTCGTACGACGAGGCCGGCGTGACGAGAGCGTGATCGCGCGTTCGCCGGGCCTGCAACCGCATGGGTCTACGATCCGTGGCGCCACACTTCCTTTTGGGACACGTCTTCATGGAAGTCCTCATGGCCCTAATTGTCGCTCAGGCGTTCGCGTAGGCAATGCGTGTCGATAAGTCTCGCGGCAGGCTCCCCTGCATCGAAATAGAGAGGGTCGGATTCGTACCTTCGTCTCGAGAAACTAGTCTACCGGAGGAATGCCTGTTTCGACTTTAGCCTGAGTGAAGATTTGGTTCCGCGCAATGCGGCATTCTGCCACGATAAGCAATAGACTTGTTGATAAGACGTTCGGGCTCGATGAGCCGGATGGTTATCCGAAGTCGGCCGTTGAACGAAGGCTAGTGCTTCGCGCGTTCATTCGGCATTGGGGACCAGATGAGTGACTCCCAAGCCGAGCCGACATGACAATGCCCTCATCCTTCGACACCCCCGGATCAAAGTCCGGGGGTCAGGATGAGGTTCTTGTGATGACAATCCCGCTCATCGCCCAGCTTGGTCGTTGCGCTGGAACCGTAAACCTGTCCCAATCTGACCAAAATCGCCGAATGAGATGGCTGCCCGCTATTCGGTCAAGGACGGGTTGGGAACGCATGGCCATGAGCGGCCGCAAGCTCGCCGGACGGTGTTATTGCGGCGCCGTTTGCTACGCGGTGGCGGATGACTTCCTCTACGCCGCAAACTGCCACTGCGCGAACTGCCGGCGCACGACCGGCTCCGCTTTCAAGCCGTTCGCCGGAATCGAGCGGGACAAGCTCAATGTCACCAACGGCGCCGAAAACATCATGAGATTTGGCGACGACCTAGCGCACAACGCGCATTGCAAAGTCTGCGGCTCGCTTCTCTATTCGCTGGTCCGCGACGGCGCTTTCGTTCATGTCGCGATGGGAACGCTCGTTGACGACCCCACCATTCGACCGACGCATCACATATTTGTCGGCTCGAAGGCGCCCTGGTTCACGATCACGGACGACTTGCCGCAATTCGAGGGGCATCTCGTCGCTTGATGACGTGCCGATAGAGACGGCACGACATATTCGCAGGATCTCCTTGACGGCGCGCCCACACGGCGCCGCCGCGGCGCTGCAAGCCAGCGGAGGAACCGGTATTTGCGGAAAGCGATCACCGGCGTAAGAGCCTTCCCATGCTGTTCCCCTGCCCCTTCTGCGGTCCGCGCGACGAGACAGAGTTTGCCTATGTCGGCGAGCCCAAGCCGCGCCCCGAGCCGGCCGAGGCGGTCGGCGACGACGCCTGGGCGGACTACCTCTATGTCAACGCCAATCCCAAGGGCGAAGCGCGCGAGATCTGGCTCCACCTGACCTGCATGGATATGTTCGCCATGACCCGCGACACCGCGACCAACGCGGTTCTCTCGAGCGCGCCGCTGAGGCCGGCGTCATGAGCGGTTTCCGTCTCCCGGCCGGCGGCCGAATCGATCGCGGCCGGCCGCTGGCTTTCACCTTCGACGGCAAATCCTATCTCGGCGCGGCCGGCGACAGCATCGCCTCGGCGCTTCTCGCCAACGGCGTGCGGATCGTCGGCCGCAGCTTCAAGTATCACCGGCCGCGCGGCGTCTGGGGCGCATGGACCGAGGAGCCGAACGCAATCGTCGACGTGACGCGGGCCGGGCTCGCGACACCGAACCTGCGCGCGACCGTGGAGCCGCTCGAGAACGATGTCGCGGTCCGCGCCGTCAACGCCGCGCCGACGGCGGCCGAGGACCGTTCGGCCCTGCTCGACGCCGCCTCAGCGTTCATGCCATCCGGCTTCTACTATAAGACCTTCCTCTGGCCGCGCTGGGAGACATTCGAGCCGATCGTCCGCGCCATGGCGGGCCTCGGCGTCGTCGATCCGGACAATCGCCCGCCGGCCGAAAGTCCGCAGTTCAATGCGCATTGCGACCTGCTCGTCGTCGGCGCCGGCCCGGCCGGACTCGCGGCGGCCGCAGCCGCGGCGCGGGCGGGCGAAGCGGTCGTCATGATTGACGATCATGCCGAGATCGGCGGACAGCTCGCCCACCGCGGCGGGTCGATCGAGGGCGGCGACTGGCGCGCCTGGGCGGAGAGCGTGCGCGCGCTCGTGACCGCGAATGGCGGCCGGGTGATGACGGCGACCACGGCCTTCGGCGTCTACGACCACAATCTCGTCTGCGCCTGGGAGCGGCGCGCGCCCCTCCCCGACGCTCTCTGGCGCATCCGGCCGAAGCGGATCGTGATCGCCGCGGGCGCGATCGAGCGGCCGCTGGTCGTCCCCGACAACGACCGGCCGGGCGTGATGTCGGCCGACGCCGCGCTCGTCTACCTTCGCCGCTTCGCCGTGCTGGTCGGCCGGCGGATCGCGATCGCGACCAACAACGACAGCGCCTATCCCGCGGCGGAGGCGCTCGCCGAGGCCGGCGCCGAGGTCGAGATCCTGGACACGCGCGCCGATGGGCCCACGACCAAGCTCCGGGTCCTGCGTGGCGTCGAGATCGAGGGCGTCGTCGGCCGCTCGAGCGTCACGGGCGTCAAGGTCGGCGGCGCGACGCTTTCGGCGGACACGCTTCTCCTCTCGGGCGGCTGGACGCCGACCGTGCATCTTGCCATGCAGGCGCGTGGACGGTTGCACTACGACGAAAGCCTCGCCGCGCTCGTCCCCGCCGGCGAGGTCGAGGGGATGACGGTCGCCGGCGCCGCCAACGGCGCCTTCACGCTCGACGAGGCGCTGCGTCAGGGCCATGCCGCGGGCGGCGGCCAGGGCCCCGCGCCCAACGCCCCGGCCGGCGTCTATTGCATCGCTGCCGCATGGCCGAAGCCCGACGCGCCTGGGCGCCGGTGGATCGACTTCCAGAGCGACGTGACGCTGAAGGACGTGATCCTCGCCGGCCGCGAGGGCTACGTCTCGGTCGAGCACCTGAAGCGCTACACCACGCTCGGCATGGCGACCGACCAGGGCAAGACGTCGAACGTCAACGGCCTCGCGGCCATGGCCGCGCTCACCGGCCGCACGATCGACGAGGCCGGAACGACAACCTACCGTCCGCCCTTCGCGCCCGTGCCGATGACCGTGATCGGCGGACGGCGGCGCGGCCAGCTCCTCAACCCGCTGAAACGCCTGCCGCTCGAAGCCGAGCACCGCGCCGACGGCGCCCAGATGCGCGAATACGGCGGCTGGCTCAGGCCCGCCTGGTACGGCGCGGACGACCCCGATCGCACGATCCAGCGCGAGGCCAAACGGGCCCGCGAGACGGTCGCGCTGTTCGACGGCTCCTCGCTCGGCAAAATCGAGGTGATCGGCCCGGACGCCGCGAAGCTGGTCGATTTCCACAGCTACAACCGCCTCTCGACCATAAAGCCCGGCAGGATCCGCTACGGCTTCGTCCTGTCCGAGACGGGGATCGTGTTCGACGACAGCGTGACCTTGCGGCTCGCCGACGACCGGTTCCTCGTCTCGTGCTCCTCCGGGCATACCGAGGCCGTCGTCACGCGGCTCGAATTGTGGCGGCAGGACCGGTTCGATCCGCGCCGCGTGGTCGTCCACGATACGACCGCCCAGTGGGCGACGCTGACGCTGACCGGCCCGCACTCCCGCGATTGCCTCGCCGCGCTCGCCCTTGGGCTCGCGCTCGACGACGAGAGCCTGCCGCACATGGCCTTCGCCGCCGGCGCGTTCGACGGCGCGCCGCTGAGGATCGCGCGCGTCAGCTTCACCGGCGACCGCTCTTACGAACTCTCGATCCCGGTTTCGCGGGCGAGCGCGCTCAGGGCCAAGATCGTCGCGGCGCTGCCGGCTTTCGGCGGCGGCCTCCTCGGCTCGGAGGCGCTGATGATTCTGCGGGCGGAGAAGGGCTACGTCATCGTCGGCAAGGACACTGATGGGACGACCATGCCGCACGACCTCGGCGCCGCCGGGCCGCGGGATCAGCGCCAGGACGAATATATCGGCAAGCGCTCCCTGTTTCTGCCCGTCGCGCAGGACCGGGACCGCAAGCAGCTTGTCGGGCTCGAGGTCGGAAGCGGGGAGACGCCGCTGCCGACCGGCGCGCATGTGATCGAAGCGACGGGCAAGGCGCGCCGCTCGCTCGGCTACGTGACGTCGAGCACTTGGAGCCCGACGCTCGAGCGCCCGATCGCGCTCGGCCTTGTCGCCGACGGCTTTGGCCGGATGGGGCAGGCGTTCGGCGTCTATCACCTGGGCGCCGAGCGGCGGGTCCGGATCGCCCCGGTCGTTGCGCTCGATCCGGAGGGGAAGCGGCTCCAGGGGGATCGTCCAAATGCGTGAGACGAACTGGACGCCCGCCCGGCAGGTGGAGGGGACGCTGGTCGCACGGCCCGGCTTTTCGGTGCGGGCGCGGACCGGGCTCGGGCAGACGCTGATCTCGGGCGACCTCGACGCGGCCCTCGCCGCGCTCGCGCCGGGAGCGCGGTTCGTTGGCCTCTACGGGCTCGCGCCCGACGGCCCACACGCCTTGCGGATCGCGCCCGACAAGGCGCTCCTCGTAACCCCCGGTCCGCTCGGCGCGGCCGACGGCTGGCGCGAGGGCTGGTCAGCGACCTCGGTCGACGACGGCTGGGTCGCGGTCGAGGTCGAGGGCGACGGCGCGTCGCTCGTCCTGATGCAGGGGACCGCCGCCGACCTGACGGCGGGCTCGCCATCCGCCGCCGTGCTGTTCGCCGGGCGGCGCTGCCTGCTCGCGCGCGCCGAAGCGGGCTTCCGCCTGCATGTCGAGCGGCCGTGGCTCGAAGCGCTGCTGACCTGGCTCGATGGGGCGTGAGGGAGGCGCCAAGGCGTCCGCGCGTCGCGCCGGCGCCCTTCCGCGCGATTTCCATTTCCTTCACTTCCCTTCCAAGGGCTTCAATTTCCTTCCAAAGAGGCTTCCAAAAGCTTCCATTCCTTTCCAAAAGTTGCAAAAAATTTCCGCGAATTTGGACTTATCAACGGGTTACGGGCGAATGAAGCGGAAAAACTTTTCGCCGCGCCGTTCGTTCGGCGCCTTGAATGGCGGCGTCCACATTCCCCCGCCTCTTCTTGTCCATGCCTTCCCCGCCCGCCGGGCCCTGCCCGGACTGATTCTCGATTAGCTGCAAACATCGCACAAAATTCCTGTTTCCAAAAAGCATTTGTCGCCAACAGCCGAAATCTGGCTCTCGCCTGCAAGTCGAGCGGCTGTGGCTCGAGGCGGCGCTGACTGGCTAGATGGAGCGCGAGGGCGGCGCCGAATCCCCCTCGCCCCGCCTGCGGGGAGAGGGCCGGGGTGAGGGGCCTTGGCGATTGGCCGCAGACGCTCGCCCAGCCCCTCACCCCGGCCTTCTCCCCGCAAACGGGGAGAAGGGACGCGCCCCCCGAACAGCAATGCGCCCTGTTTGCTGAGTGGCGCCTCGCGGGCATGTCAGCGTCGGGAGTCACAGATGCTGGGTGCGACGGTTCCAGACGTCGTCCCAGAGCTTGTCGCGGTCCGCATCGAACACCAGGGCCGGATCGGCTTCCGCGGTCGCCCAGGCGCCCTCGTCGATCTCCTTGTCGAGCTGGTCCGGACCCCAGCCGGCGTAGCCGAAGGCCACAAGGATCTTGGCCGGCCCGCTCTTCATCGCGATGTCGCGCAAGATCTTGACGTTCGACGTCAGCGACAGGCGATCGTTGATGGCGATGGTCTCCGGCAAGCGGTAGTCGGCGCTGTGGACGACGAAGCCGACTTCCGGCTGGACCGGGCCGCCCGAGAAAACACGCACGCTGCCCGCGACATCGGCGTCTTTTTCGCCGACCGCTTCGAGGAGGCTGGCGAGCGGCTGCTCTCCTACCGGCCTGTTGATGACGATCCCGAGGGCGCCGGTCTGATCGTCCTGCACGATCAGGATGACCGTCCGCTCGAAGCGCGGGTCGCCCATCGAGGGCGCAGCGACCAGGAACTGGCCGGCGAGCGAGGTTCGAGCCGGCGCGTCCTCCGGCCCGGTCGGCAACGCCGCATTGAGCAATGCGGTCTGCAGGACGAAGGCTGCGACAAGGAGGCCCAGACGAGCAATCGCGGACATGGCTCCCCTCAGCGTCTGCGAGGCGGGCCGAGACTAGCATGGGCGCTCCAACGGGTCGCTAGCCACGGCGGGATGGGCGCGCATTGACGGCATTGCCAATGGAGGCGGGGCCTCCCGCCTTTAAGTCCGTTCGGCGTTACAGCCTCTCAATAACGAAATATGAGTGCAGTTTAGGTTTCTTCAAAGGCTTTTTTTTCGGATCAATATGCTTATTCCGGGCGCCGTCCCAAACCATCCAATGCCAATCGCCATTGCTAACATTTGTCTTCACGAGCGCGTCCTTCGCAAGCCCGCTGAGGGCCTCTATTGGGCGCCCTTTTACGTAGGTCGGCTTCGGTGCGAGAGCGACGCCGAATTTGCGAAGCGCGTCACGCAATTTCGCCGCGGTTGTCCGGGTAACTTTCTCGCCCTGAAAAATCTCGGCGCGAGCGACTGCATAAGATGCACCTGACAGCATCGCTGGGCACGCAATACCACAATCTATGGTCAGCTTCTGTTGAATCCGTATCATTTGCGCACCTGCTTCTCCCTGCGCGTACTACAAGCGCCGCATGCTATGCGAGGCTGGCAATGGTCTAGAATGTCAAATTGACCCATATCCGGGGCGCCCATTGGGGAAGCGCGGGATTCACCCCTCCTCGCTCTCCTCGTCCCCGAGCCGCGCGACCGCCTTCAGCGGCGCGGCCAGGCTGCGGTAGGTCTCGATCCCGATCGCCTCGACGATCTTCTGCTCGTGCCGCTCGGCGAGCGCGTGAAGCTCAGGCGTCAGGCGCGCGCCCTTGTCGGTCAGGTTGAGCGCGTAGCTGCGCCGGTCATGAGGCGCCGGGTCGCGGCGCACCAGGCCGCGGCGCTCGAGTTCGTCGATCATGGCGACGAAATTGGCGCGCTTGATGCCGAGCGCGGCGCTGACCTCGCCCTGCTTCAGACCCGGATTGCAGGCGATCACGGTCAGGATCGAATATTGCCCGGGGCGGATGTCGTAGGCTTCGAAGGCGGCGAAGAAATCCTTGAACACCGCGATCTGCGCGCGCCGCAGTAGGTAGCCGATCCGACGGTCGAGCGGCCCGTAGTCGACGCCCGCGCGCTCCCCGGCCGCCACGCCCCCGTCCGCCGCTTCGTCCTTGTCTCGGGCCCTGTGTACCTGTGAAGTCGTCGCGCTCACCCGCGCCTCCCGCATTTTCAGCCGAGCTTGAGACTTCGACCTCGTGCCTCGAGGAGCGGCGCCGCAGGCGACGCGTCTCGAAGGGCGCTCCAGCGTGCGCGACCGCGCCTTCTGGAACGTCCTTCGAGACGACCGCTACGCGGGGCTCCTCAGGACGAGGGCCTTATCCTGCCGCTCGCCTGTTTTTTCCTCGCCCCACATTGACACGCAACGATAGGTATGTTCAATAACAATTATTGCGCGAACCAAATCCCGGGGCGAACCGGGGCGCAGTGAAGATTCACCTCAGGAAACGCAATCGCCAAGGAGCGGCCCCATGTCGTCCAAACTCTCCGGTCTCACTCTCGCCGCAGCGCTTGCGGCGCTCCTGCCGGCTGCGGCCCACGCGCAGATCCATGTGGGGATCGTCGTCTCCGAGACCGGGCCAGCGGCGGCGCTCGGCATTCCGCAAAAGAACACGGTCGCGCAACTACCCAAAGCAATCGTCGGCCAGACGGTCGAGTATACGCTGCTCGACGACGCGACCGATCCGACCAAGGCGGTCGCGGACGCGCGCAAGCTCGTCGCCGAAAACAATATCGACTTTCTGATCGGCTCGTCGGCGACCCCCTCGACCCTCGCGCTGGTCGACGTCGCGGCTGAAACCAAGACGCCCTATTGCGCCATGGTGCCGACCAAGGCGACCGTCTCGCCGCTCGACGACAAGCGTCGCTGGGTGTTCAAGGCCCCGCAGGACGACGCCATCATGGCCGCCGCCGTGTTCGATCACATGAAGGCCGCAGGCGTCAAAACCATCGCCTTCCTCGGCTACACCGATGGCTACGGCGAGGGCTGGCTGACCGCGGCGAAGGACGCCGCCAAGGCGCGCGGGATCGACATCGTCGATATCGAGCGCTTCCAGCGCACCGACACCAGCGTCGACGCGCAGGCGCTCAAGATTCTCTCGTCCAATCCCGACGCCGTGCTGATCGCCGCTTCCGGCACCGTGGCCGTCATGCCGCAGAAGGCGCTGAAGGAGCTCGGCTTCGCCAAGCCGATCTACCAGACGCACGGCGTCTCGACGATGGAGTTCGTCCGCGTCGGGGGCAAGGACGTCGAGGGCACGGTCTTCCCGGCGGGGCCAGTCGTGGTGGCGAACCTCCTGCCCGACAACCACCCAAGCAAGGCGGTCGGCCTCGCCTACATCAAGGCCTACGAGGAGAACAACAAGACCTCTTTCGCCGCCTTCGGCGCGCATCTGGCCGATTGCGACGCGATCATGCTCGGCGGGGTCAAGGCCGCGCTCGAGAAGGGCAAGCCCGGCACGCCGGAGTTCCGCGCCGCGCTGCGCGACGCGGTCGAGCAGACGCACGAGCTCGCCGCCAACCACGGAGTCTACAATTATTCGCCGACCGACCACTCGGGCCTCGACAAGCGCTCGCGCGTGCTGATCAAGATTGTGGACGGCAAGTGGACGCTCCTGCCCGATCCGAAGTGAGCGCTCTGCGTTACGCAGCAAGGAACGGACGGCCCGCAGTCGGAGGGTGCGCGTCTCGCGCACCGGGCGGCGAGACGCCGCCCCTCCAGTTCGCGACGCTTGGAGCCAGACGAGAGATGCCTGCGCCGGCTCACCCTCATCCGGCCGCTAACGCGGCCACCTTCCCCCTGAGGGGGAAGGGATCGCCCCTCTCCCACCGGGAGAGGGAAGCGGCCGAAGGCCGCCGGGTGAGCGTTCGAGGGCCCAAGCCTAATTCATCTCGCTCCACACCCTCACTTGCCCCATCGCCCGTGAAGGGCCAGCCATGAGCCCGACCATCCTCCTCTTCCTCGCCCAGGACGGCGTGATGAATGGCGCGGTCTATGCGCTGCTCGGCGTGACGCTGGTGCTCATGTTCACGGTCACGCGGGTGATCTTCGTCGCCCAGGGCGAGTTCGTCGCCTGGGGCGCGCTGACCATGGCGGCTCTCCAGAACGGCGCCCTGCCCGGTACGGCGAAGCTGCTTGTCGGCCTGGGGATCGCCGCGGCGGTCGTCGAGTTCTTAAGCGCCCGCGGCCGCCTGCCAGCATGGCGGCTCGCCCTCATCGCGGCGCGGGACGTCGTCATGCCTACCGCGCTGCTCGCCCTCGGCGCGGCGCTCGCGCCCATGAAGCCCGGCATGGCGGTCGACGCGCTGCTCACGCTGGCGCTGATCGTTCCGATGGGGCCGCTTGTTTACCGGCTCGCCTTCCAGCCGCTCGCCGATGCGAGCGTGCTGATCCTGTTCATCGCTGCTATCGGCGTGCATCTGGCGATGTCCGGCCTCGGCCTCGCGGTCTTCGGCGCCGAAGGTTCGCGCCTCGATCCGATGCTCAGCGGCATGCTTCCGCTCGGGCCCATCATGGTCAAGATGCAGAGCCTCGCGGTGCTCGCCGTGACCGCCGCGGTGATGGCGGGCCTCTACGTCTTCTTCGAGCGCACGCTCCTCGGCAAGGCCCTGCGCGCGACCGCGGTCAACCGGCTCGGCGCCCGGCTCGTCGGCGTCAGGGTGGACAGCACGGCGCGGACCGCCTTCGCGCTCGCCGCCGGCATCGGCGCGCTGTCGGGCATCCTCATCGGGCCCCTGACCACGGTCGCCTACGACACCGGCTTTTTGATCGGCCTCAAGGGCTTCGTCGCCGCGATCATCGCCGGGCTCGCCAGCTATCCGCTGACGGCGCTGGCCGCGATCGCCATCGGCCTCCTCGAATCCTACTCGGCTTTCTTCGCCAGCGCCTTCAAGGAGGTGATCGTCTTCGGCGTCATCATCCCCTTCCTGCTCTGGCGCTCCTACGCCAGCGGCGCCCCCGCCGACGAAGAGGACGAGTGAGAGCCGTGAGCGTCTCGTCCCGCCTCTCGCCGCGTCTCATCAGCCTTGTCGTCATCGGGCTGATGGCGGTCGCGCCGCTCCTGCCCTTCACGCCGAGCTTCTGGATCACGCTGGCGGGCTATATCGGTCTGTCGAGCCTCGTCGCGATCGGCCTCGTGTTGCTGACCGGCGTCGGCGGGATGACCTCGTTCGGACAGGCGGCCTTCGTCGGCTTCGGCGCTTATGCCACCGCCGTATTGACCACCAAGTTCGGCTTGTCGCCCTGGGTGACGCTGCCGGTCTCGCTGCTGACCACCGGCCTCGCCGCGCTCGCCATCGGGCTCGTGACGGTGCGGCTCTCTGGTCACTACCTGCCGCTCGGCACCATCGCCTGGGGGATCAGCTTCTTCTATCTGTTCGGCAATCTCGCCGTGCTCGGCGGCTACGACGGGATCAGTGGCATTCCGCCGTTCGCGATCGGCTCGTTCGAACTCATCGACGCCCGCGCCGTCTATTATCTCATCTGGCTCGCGGTGCTGATCGCGGTCGTCCTCAGCTCGAACCTGCTCGACAGCCGCATGGGCCGCGCCATCCGGGCGCTGCGCGGCGGCGGCGCCTTCGCCGAATCCTTCGGGGTCGACACCGCTGAGGCCAAGCTCGTCGTGTTCGTCTACGCCGGCCTCCTCGCCGGCCTCTCCGGCTGGCTCTACGCGCATGTGCAGAGGTCGGTCAGCCCCTCGCCGTTCGGGCTTTCCGCCGGCATCGAATATCTCCTGATGGCGGTCCTCGGCGGCTCGGGCGCGGTGCTCGGCGGCGTCGTCGGGGCCGGCGTCGTGGCGGTGCTGAACGACCAGCTGCAGAACTGGCTGCCGAAGCTGATGGAGGGCGGCGGCAATCTCGACGCGATCGTGTTCGGCATCGTGCTGGTGGCCGCCCTTCAGTTCGCCCGAGTGGGCTTATGGCCGTCGCTGCGCCGCTTGGGCCCGGAGCCGGCGCCAAAGGCGATCGACCCCTCCGCGCCCCCCCTGCCGAAGCGGCCCGCGGGCGAGAAGGGCGCGCTGCTGCTCGAGGTCGAGACGATCAGCAAGCGGTTCGGCGGTCTCGTCGCCGTCGACGACGTGAGCTTCTCCGTGCGCGGCGGCGAGATCGTCGGGCTCATCGGCCCCAATGGCGCGGGCAAGAGCACGACCTTCAATCTGCTGACCGGCGTCGCGCAGGCAAGTTCTGGCGAGATCCGCTTCCGCGGCAAGCGCATCGACCGGCTGCCGGCACGCGAAATCGCCGCCCGCGGGATCGCCCGCACCTTCCAGCACGTCAAGCTCGTGCCAGGCATGACGGTGCTCGAGAACGTCGCCATCGGCGCCCATCTGCGCGCCCGCGTCGGCGCGCTGGCCTCCCTCGTCCGCCTCGACCGCGCCCGCGAGGCCGAGATCATCGCCGAGGCCGCGCGCCAGATCGAGCGCGTCGGCCTCGGCGAGCACATGCATAAAACCGCCGGTTCGCTGGCGCTCGGCCAGGCGCGCGTCGCCGAGATCGCGCGCGCCCTCTGCCTCGATCCGGCGCTGCTGCTGCTCGACGAGCCCGCGGCGGGCCTGCGCCACGGCGAGAAGAAGGAACTCGCCGCGCTCCTCAGGCGGCTGCGCGCCGACGGCATGAGCGTGCTGCTGGTCGAGCACGACATGGATTTCGTTATGCAGCTCACCGACCACATCGTCGTGCTCGACTTCGGCGCCAAGATCGCCGAAGGCGCGCCCAAGGCGATCGCCGAGAGCCCGGTCGTGCTCGAAGCCTATCTCGGCGGCGTCGAATGAGCCCGCCGATCCTGAAGACCGACGCTTTGAGCGTCTCCTACGGGCGGGTCGAGGCGGTGCGCGCCGCCTCGATTGCGCTTTCCCCCGGCGGCGTCGCGACCGTGATCGGGGCCAACGGGGCCGGCAAGACGAGCCTGCTCAATGCGATCATGGGCGTTCTGCCGGCGAGCGGCGGCGTCACGTTCGACGGCCGGCCGCTCGGCCGCGTTCCGATCGAGGAGCGCGTGGACGGGGGCCTCAGCCTCGTGCCGGAGAAGCGCGAGCTGTTCGCTTCGATGTCGGTCGAGGACAATCTGCGCCTCGGCGCCTACCGACTCGGCGGCAAGGCGATCCGGAGCGGACTCGGCGAGGTCTACGCCCGCTTCCCGCGCCTCAGCGAACGGCGGGGCCAGAAGGCGGGCACGATGTCGGGCGGCGAGCGGCAGATGCTCGCCATGGGCCGGGCGCTGATGGGACGGCCGCGCGTCTTGATGCTCGACGAGCCGAGCCTCGGCCTGGCGCCGCGCATCGTCAAGGAAATCTTCGCCATCGTCGCCGAGCTCAAGACGACCGGCGTATCGATCCTACTCGTCGAGCAGAACGCCCGCGCCGCCCTGCAGATCGCCGACTGGGCCTATGTGATGGAGCTTGGCGAGATCGTCATGCAGGGCCCCGCGGCCGATCTCGCAAGCGACAAGCGCGTGATCGAAAGCTACCTCGGGCTGGGGCGGCGATGATGAAGGGTGAAAGCGAGTCCCGAGCCGCCTGCGGCGCGCCCCCACCACCATGCTTTGCATGGTCCCCCTCCCCCGCGCCGAGACGCGGGGGAGGAGAGCGCCGCTTCTCCTCCCCTGCCGAAGGCGGGGGAGGGGGACCGCGCGAGAGCGCGGTGGAGGGGGCAAGCGCCGAACCTCGATTGAATTGTCGATCGCTGCGAACACAGGAAGGACCAAGCCCATGACCTCGACCCAACCCGAAGAGCCGATCGCCGTCGACCTGCCGACATCGCTAAAGGCGAGCCGGCGCGGCGACATCGCCCATCTGCGCCTCGCCCGCTCGGAGAAGCGCAACGCGCTCGACGACGTCACCGTGCTCGGGCTCGAGACCTTCTTCACCCAGCTCCCCGCCGATGTTCGCGCGGTCGTGCTCAGCGGCGAAGGCCAGCATTTTTCCGCCGGCCTCGATCTCTCCGAGGTGACCGAGGACCTCGATCCGCTCGAGCGCGTCATGCATTCGCGCATGTGGCACCGGGCGTTCGAGGCGATCCAGTTCGGCCGCGCGCCGGTCGTCACCGTCCTACACGGCGCGGTCGTCGGCGGCGGCCTGGAGCTCGCCGCCGCGACCCATCTCCGCGTCGCCGAGCTTTCGGCCTATTACGGCCTGCCGGAGGGCCAGCGCGGCATCTTCCTCGGCGGCGGCGGCTCGGTCCGGATCGCGCGGCTGATCGGGGTTCCGCGCGTGCAGGACCTGATGCTCACGGGACGGACGCTGTCCGCCGAGGAGGGCCACGCGGCCGGGATCACACAATATCTGGTCGAGGACGGCCGGGGGCTGGAGAAGGCCTTCGAGCTCGCCGCCAAGGCCGCCTCCAACACGCTAACCACCAATTTCGCCGTGCTGCACGCCCTGCCGCGCATTGCCGAGAGCCACCCGACCAGCGGACTGCTTACGGAATCGCTGATGGCGACGATCGCCGAGATGAGCCCCGAGGCGACGCAGCGGCTCAAGGACTTTTTGGAGAAGCGCGCGACGAAGGTGGTGCGGCAGAGCTGACCCTCATCCGGCGCCATAGGGCGTCCGAAAGGACGCCCTCTCCCTCAGGGAGAGGGACAGCCGCCGAAGGCGGCAGGGTGAGGGCCTTCTAGCGCCCACATTTGCGGAGGAGACACGCATGAAAATCCCGCTGACATTCGGCCCGCCGCACGTGGACGTCGAGCGCCTGGCGGACGGCGCGATGATCGTCAAGTCGCCGGAACCGCTCGGACCTTACCCGAGATCGATGACCGACTGGCTCGATCACTGGGCGCGCGCCGCGCCCGACCGCGTGTTTCTCGCCGAGCGGGTGGACGGCGCCTGGCGGCGGGTGACCTACGCGGAGGCGCGCGACCTCGCCCGCCGCGTCGCGCAGGCGATCATCGACCGCGGCATTAACGTCGAGCGCCCGATCGCCATCCTGTCGGGCAACAGCGTCGATCATGCGCTGATCGGCCTCGGCGCGATGATCGCCGGCGTGCCCTATGCGCCGGTGTCGCAGCCCTATTCGCTGGTCGCCAAGGACTACGGCAAGCTCAAGACCATACTCGACGTCCTCACGCCGGGTCTCGTCTATGTCAGCGACGGCGCGCGGTTCACGCTCGCGCTCGCCGCGGGCGTGCCGAAGGACGTCGAAGTCGTGGCGAGCGTCAATTCCCCAAGGGACTGGCCCTCGACCAGCTTTGCGGCCTTCGTCGCCAAGCCTGCCGGGCCCGAGGTCGACGCCGCCCACGCCAGGGTCGGCCCCGACACCGACGCCAAGCTCCTCTTCACCTCCGGCTCGACGGGATCGCCGAAGGGCGTGATCAACACGCAGAAGATGATGACCTCGAACCAAGCGATGCTGAAGGGCGTCAATCCGAGCTACCATTTGGTCGCGCCGGTACTGGTCGACTGGCTGCCCTGGAGCCACACGTTCGGGGGCAACAACAACTTCAATCTCGTGCTCTCGGCCGGCGGCTCGTACTATATCGACGAAGGACGTCCGCTGCCGGGCGCGATCGAAGCCACCGTGCGCAACCTCAAGGACGTGTCGCCGACCATCTATTACAACGTCCCCAAAGGCCTCGAGATGCTGCTGCCTTATGTCGAAGCGGACGCGGGCTTGCGCAAAAGCCTGTTCGCCCACCTGCAGGCCTTCGTCTACGCCGGCGCGGCGCTCAGCCCCCATGTGCGCGAGGCGTTCGAGCGGCTGGGTCTCGAGACGGTCGGCCATGTCGTGCCGATCCTGACCTCGCTCGGCTCGACCGAGACCGGGCCCTCGGCGCTCAGCGTCACCGAGAAGGCCTGCGCCCCGGGCGTCGTCGGAATTCCCAATCACGGGGTCGAGCTGAAGCTCATCCCGAACGGCGACAAGCTCGAGGCGCGGCTGAAGAGCCCGAGCATCACGCCGGGCTACTGGCGCCGTCCAGAGCTCACGGGGGACGCCTTCGACGAGGAGGGCTATTACAAGCTTGGCGACGCGCTGAAGTTCTTCGACGAGACGGATCCGGAGCTCGGCTTCGTGTTCGACGGGCGCGTGGCGGAGGACTTCAAGCTCGCGACCGGCACCTGGGTCAGCGTCGGCCCGCTACGGTTGAAATTCATCGCGCACTTCGCCCCCTACGTCGCGGACCTGATTGTCGCGGGCCACGACCGCGACGACGCGGCGGCGCTGGTCGTACCGAACGTAGCGGCCTGCCGCGAGCTTGCGGGCTTGAGCGAGTCGGCGAGCGACACGGAGGTTCTGCTCCATCCGAACGTGCGCGAGCGTTTCTCCGCCCTGCTCGCCGCCTTCAACAAAAAGGCCGGCGGCAGTTCGGGGCGTTTCGCGCGCATCATCCTGATGGACGACCCGCCCTCGCTCGATTCCGGAGAACTCACGGACAAGGGCTCGATCAACCAGCGGGCGGTGCTGGCGCTGCGCGCCGACATGGTCGAAGAGCTTTACGCCGAGACGCCGTCGGCGAGGACGATCACATGACGGCGCTGGACACAGTTTCCCCCTCTCCCCGATCAATCGGGGAGAGGGTTGGGGTGAGGGGCTTGGCGATTGGCCGCATCGCGCGCTCGCCACGCCCCTCATCCTAACCTTCTCCCCGCAAGCGGGGAGAAGGGACGCATTCCAGCAGGAGGCTCATCCCATGAACGTCAACGACCTCGTCGCCATCGATGTCCACACCCACGCGGAGGTCTCGTGCCGCCAGCCGGCCGACGCCTTCTGGCAACCCTATGAAGACGCGGCGAATAAGTACTTCAAGGCCGGCAAGCGGCCGACCATCGCCGAAACGGTCGCCTACTACCGCGAGCGCAAGATCGGCCTCGTGATGTTCACCGTCGACAGCGAGTTCGAGATCGGCAACCGCCGCATCCCCAACGACGAGGTGGCGGAAGCGGCCGCGGCCAATTCCGACATGATGATCGCCTTCGCCTCGATCGACCCGCATAAAGGAAAGATGGGCGTGCGCGAGGCGCGCGAGCTTATCGAAGCGGGCGTGATCAAGGGGTTCAAGTTCCATCCGACGGTGCAAGGATTCTTCCCCAACGACCGTCTCGCCTATGGCCTCTACGAGCTGATCGCGCACTACAAGCTGCCGGCCGTGTTCCACTCCGGCCATTCCGGCATCGGGACGGGCATGCCGGGCGGCGGCGGCATGCGGCTCAAATACTCGAACCCGATCCATCTCGACGACGTGGCCGTCGACTTCCCGGACATGACGATCATCATCGCCCATCCGTCCTGGCCGTGGCAGGACGAGGCCTTGTCGGTCTGCCTGCACAAGCCGAACGTCTATATCGACCTCTCCGGCTGGAGTCCCAAGTACTTCCCGCCGCAGCTCGTCCAGTACGCCAACAGCCAGCTCAAGACCAAGATGCTGTTCGGCTCCGACTTCCCGCTCATTCCGCCGGATCGCTGGATCAAGGATTTTCGCGAGGCCGGTTTCAAGCCGGAAGTGCACGAGCTGATCCTGAAAGAGAACGCCATCCGCGCGCTGAAGATCGCCGTCGAGTAGCGCAGCCGATGAAGGCCTTCTCCTGGACTGACGCCCCGCACGGCGCGATCGTCGCCGACGGAAGGCGCCTGGAGGCCGTGGCCATCGGGCCGCCGCCGGAGACGGCCCCGACCATCGTCCTGCTGCACGAGGGCCTCGGCTGCATCGCGCTCTGGCGCGATTTTCCGCAAAAGCTCGCCGACGCGACCGGCTCCGGCGTGTTCGCCTATTCGCGCGCCGGCTACGGCCGCTCCGATCCGGTCGCCCTTCCTCGCCCGCTCGACTACATGACCCGCGAGGCGCGCGACACGCTCCCCGTCGTTCTCGGCGCGATCAGCTTTCAGCGCGGCGTGCTCGTCGGCCACAGCGACGGCGCCTCGATCTCGGCGATCTACGCGGCCCTCGTCGACGACGAGCGGGTGAAAGGGCTCGCGCTGATCGCGCCGCACCTGTTCACCGAGCCCCCGGGCCTCGCCGCCATCGCCGAGGCGAAGCTCGCCTACGAGACGGGCGATCTGAAGGCCCGGCTCGCCCGGTATCACGCCCATGTCGACGCCGCCTTCCTCGGCTGGAACGGCGCCTGGCTCGACCCCGGCTTCAAGGACTGGAATATCGAGAGCTTCGTCGAGCGCTGGCGGACGCCTGCGCTCGTCATCCAGGGGACGGACGATCAGTACGGCACGCTCGCGCAAGTTCGCGCGATCGAGGCGCGCTCGCCCGCGCCCGTCAAAACGCTCGTCCTCGACAATTGCCGTCATTCGCCGCATTTCGAACAGCCGGACGCAACTCTTGACGCGATTGCGGCGTTCTGTCGGGGCGCCCTCAGGAGAACAGGATGACCATGCTGACCATGCTCGCCGCCCGCATTCACGACCATGGAGGCAACGAGGTGCTTCGGATCGACGACGTGCCGAGACCTCAGCGCCAGCCAGGCCACGCGCTCGTCCGGATGATCGCGGGCGGCCTCAACCGGGTCGACCTCTATATGCGCAACACCGGCGCCGGCATCACCCACCAACTGCCGCTGATCCTCGGGCTCGACGGCGCGGGCATCGTCGAGGAGGCGGACGAAGGCTTGACGGTCCGCGCCGACGACGAGGTCGTCATCTACCCGGGTCAGCCCTGCGGAACCTGCGAATTCTGCCGCAAGGGCGAAGAGGTCCTGTGCACGCGCGGGCGCATCTTCGGCGAGCAGGTCGACGGGACCTTCGCCGGCTTCGTCTCGGCGCCCGAGGGCAGCCTTCTCGGCAAGCCGCGGTCGCTCGATTTCGTCCAAGGCGCCTCGCTCAGCGTCGCCTGGCTCACCGCCTGGCGGATGATCACAACCAAGGCGCGGCTCGAGCCCGGCGAGACCGCGCTCATCTTCGGCGTCGGCGGCTCGGTGTCGCTCGCCGCGACCCAGATCGTGAGCGCGATGGGCGCGCGGGCGATCGTGACCTCGCGCGATCCGGCCAAACTCGACCGCGTGACCGCGTTCGGCGCTGCGGAGACAATTCACGACGAGGGCGGCTCCTCGGTGCTCGACCGAGTCATGGAGCTGACCGCCAAGCGCGGCGTCGACGTGGTGATCGAGAACGTCGGCAAGGCGGTCTGGCCGACGGCGATGAAGGCGCTGGTGCGCGGCGGCCGGCTCGTCACCTGCGGCGCGACCACGGGCGACGACCCGTCGGCGGACCTGCGCCGGCTGTTCATCCGCCAGCTAAGCGTGTTTGGCTCGACGCTGGGCACCCGCGCCGAATTCGCCGACATGATCGCCTTCATCACCGAGAAGGGACTGACGCCGCACATCGACCAGACCTTCCCGCTGACCGAGATCCACGCCGCGATGGACCGGCTCGAGGCCGGCCGCCAGTTCGGCAAGATCGGGCTCGTGATCTGCGCGGCGTGAGCGCGCAACGGGCTCGCGGACGAATTCCCTGCTAGCAGGGAATTTTGCGCGGGCCGTTTTGCGCCTCGCGCCGAAATCCGAGGCAGTGTCATAGGCTTAACGAGGATGCAATCCGCCAGTTGCGGGATCGGGCCCCACGAAAACAGGGAATTGCCGACGCGCATTACAGGGAATTCTCCGCGTGTCCGCAGGCGGAACAGGGAAAGAACAGGGAATGTGAATCGAGGCCGCGAAGCGGGCCTCCTCAGGTTGCATCGCCCTTCGCGGCGCGATCAGCGATCGCGCCAAGGGCAGCGGCTTACGCCCACCCTCTGCGCTTGCGGGGCTACGACATTCGCCTATCTCGACGGTAGGTCGCTATTCTTCCCCAGCCCTGCTCTACGGGATGCACACACCGTTCTTGACGCGGCGCAGGCCGGACATCCCCTTCCCCAGCTCCGCTGGGGAAGGTGGCCCGATAGGGCCAGATGGGGTGCGGCGAGCAGGGCGGCTCCATATGCGGTTGGCTGTGACGGTCGCGCAAATCGAGCGCGGTCGGCGGCGGCGGACCGCACCCCATCCGGCCCTCCGGGCCACCTTCCCCGCTTCGCGGAGAAGGAGGCGCGATCAGCGATCGCGCCTACAGAGGCCCTACGACTTCGCGCCGACCAGAACCGGGTCGGGGCGATAGAGCTCCGGAAACAGCCGCTTCAGGTTCTCGATCTTCGGCAGGTCGTTGAACACGATGTACGGGTAGGTCGGGTTCTGTGCGAGAAAGTCCTGATGATAGGCTTCCGCGCGATAGAAGGCCTTGCCCGGCTCGATGGTCGTGACGACCGGCGCGCCGAACGCGTGCGCCCCATTCAGCTGCGCGATATAGGCCTTCGCCACGTCCGCCTGCGCCGCGCTGGTCGGGAAGATGGCGGAGCGGTACTGGGTCCCGTCGTCGGGGCCCTGGCGGTTGAGCTCGGTCGGATCGTGGGCGACCGAGAAATAGATCTGCAGCAGCTTGCCATAGCTGATCTTGGCCGGCTCGAAGGCGATCTCAACCGATTCCGCGTGGCCCGTGTCGCCTCGGCTGGTCATGTCGTAATGGGCGGTGTCCGCGGCCCCGCCGGCGTAGCCCGACACGGCGGAAACAACGCCGTCGACATGCTGGAACACGCCCTGCACGCCCCAGAAGCAGCCGCCGGCGATCACGGCGACCTCCCGCGAGCCGCTCACGGGCTCGTCGATCGCGGGCGGCGGGACACGCCGGGCCTCCTCGGCCATGGACGGAGAAAGGGCGAGCCAGGCGACCGCCGCGACGCCGGCGGCGAGCGCCGCGCCGACGCCAAGCCGGGCAAAAGAGTTTCGAGCGCGAGCGTATCCCATGATTGTCCTCTCCAGGCGAACGGATCCTCGTCGTCGGCGAACGCGGGCATGACGATGTTTGACTGTACGCGCCCGGCCGTCCCTCGTTACGGCGCCACCGGGATTTTTTTGCGACCGTGGGGCCGAAACGGAAGCCGCCCTTTATCCTTGCCCTTCCCGCGCCCGACCGGATAGCCTATCGATCACGTGTGAACCTTTGCGGGAGGAATGCCGGTGACGTCCATCACTCCGGTTGCGGATTATTCGGTCGAAGGCGACGTCGCGATCGTCACGATCAACTCGCCGCCGGTCAACGCGCTCTCCCAGTCCGTCCGCGAGGGTCTCAAGCTCGGCGTGGAAAAGGCCGAGGCCGATCCTCAGGTCAAGGCGACGGTTGTGATCTGCGCGGGCCGCACGTTCATCGCCGGCGCCGACATCACCGAATTCGGCAAGCCGCACGCGGCGCCGTTTCTTCCCGACGTGCTCGATAAGATCGAGAACGCCAAGAAGCCGGTGGTCGCCGCCCTGCACGGCACGGCGCTCGGCGGCGGCTTCGAGGTCGCGCTGACCGCGCATTACCGGATCGCCGTCCCCTCGGCCAAATGCGGCCTGCCGGAGATCAAGCTCGGTCTCATTCCCGGCGCCGCCGGCACCCAGCGCCTGCCGCGCCTGGTCGGCGTCGAGACGGCGCTCGACGTCATCCTGTCCGGAACGCCGTTCGGCGCCCGCGACGCCAAAACGTGGGGCGTGGTCGACGCGCTCGCCGAGGAGGGCAAGCTGCGCGACGGGGCGATCGCCTTCGCCCAGGGCCTGATCGCCGACAAGGCGCCGCTGAAAAAGGTCCGCGACCGCGACGAGAAGCTCGCCCCGGCGCGCGGCAAGCCTGAGATCTTCGACGCCATCCGGAAGGCGAACGCGCGCAAGTTCCGCGGCTTCGAGGCGTGGGAGAAGGCGATCGAGTCGGTGAAGAACGCCGTCGACCTGCCGTTCGCCGAGGGCATGGCGAAGGAACGCGACATGTTCATGGCGCTGCTCGGCTCGACCCAGTCGAAAGCGCAGCGGCACGTCTTCTTCGCCGAGCGCGCAGCCGCCAAGATCGCCGACATCGGCCCGGACGTCCCGACGAAGCCGATCGCGCGGGTCGGCGTGATCGGCGCGGGCACCATGGGCGGCGGCATTTCGATGAACTTCCTCACCGCCGGCATCCCCGTCACCATCGTCGAGACGTCGCAGGAGGCGCTCGATCGCGGCGTCTCGATCATGCGCCGCAACTACGAGAACACGGCCAAGAAGGGCCGCATGACGATGGACGAGGTCGAGGCGCGGATGGGGCGCCTCACGCCGACGCTCGATTTCGGCGCGCTCGCCGAGGCCGACCTGGTGATCGAGGCCGTGTACGAGAATATGGAAATCAAGAAGTCGATCTTCGAGCGGCTCGACGGCGTCGCCAAGCCCGGCGCGATCCTTGCCTCGAACACCAGCTACCTGGACATCGACGAGATCGCGGCGAAGACGAAGCGCGCGCAAGACGTGCTCGGCATGCACTTCTTTTCGCCCGCCAACGTGATGCGCCTGCTCGAGATCGTGCGGGGCGAGAAGACGTCGAAGACGACGCTCGCCACCGTCGCCGCGCTCGCCCCCAGGATCGGCAAGGTCGGCGTGACGGTCGGCGTCTGCTACGGCTTCGTCGGCAACCGGATGCTCGCCGAGCGCCAGCGCGAAGCAGGCAAGCTCATTCTCGAAGGCGCAACGCCCTCAAGCGTCGACCGCGTGCTGACCGATTTCGGCATGCCGATGGGGCCGTTCGCGATGAGCGACCTGGCCGGCCTCGACATCGGCTGGTCAGCCGAGACGTCGAGGCGCGCCAGCATCCGCGACATTTTGTGCGAGGAGGGCCGGCGCGGGCAGAAGTCCGGCTCGGGCTTCTACGACTACGACGCCGAGCGCAACGCCAAGCCTTCGGCGCATGTCGAAGAGATCATTCGCGCCTTCGCCGCCTCCAAGGGAATCCCGCAGCGACAGATCTCCAACGCGGAGATTTTGGAGCGCTGCATCTATCCGATGATCAACGAGGGCGCGAAGATTCTCGAGGAGGGCAAGGCGCAGCGCGCCTCCGACATCGACGTCGTCTGGATCTACGGCTACGGCTGGCCGGTCTACCGGGGCGGCCCGATGTTCTATGCCGACACGGTGGGTTTGAAGACCGTGCTCGACAAGCTCAAGGAATTCCAGGCGAAGTTCGGCGACGACTTCAAGCCGGCCGCGCTCTTGGAGAAGCTCGCAGCCAAGGGCGGAACGTTTTCGAAAGCGTGAGATCGTTGCTTCTCCCCACTCGCGGGGAGAAGGTGGCGCGAAGCGCCGGATGAGGGGCGGCGCCAACATTCGACACTCGCATTCGCGCCAACCTCAATCGTCGGCGCAGCCCCTCACCCTAGCCCTCTCCCCGTGAACGGGGAGAGGGGATTCAAACCGGAGCACTCCCATGCGTGAAGCCGTCATCGTTTCCACCGCCCGCACCCCCATCGGCAAGGCCTATCGGGGCGCGTTCAACGACACCCAGGCGCAGACGCTCGGCGGCCACGTGATCGCCGAGGCGCTGAAGCGCGCCAGAATCGAGGGCGCCGAGGTCGACGACGTGGTGATCGGCGCGGCCATGCAGCAGGGCTCGACCGGCTACAACGTCGGCCGGCAGGTCGCGCTGCGCGCCGGGCTGCCGACCAGCGTCGCCGGCATGTCGGTCGACCGGCAATGCGCCTCGGGCCTGATGGCGATTTCAATCGCCGCCAAGGAGATCGTCGTGGATGGCATGAGCGTGACGGTCGGCGGCGGCCTCGAGTCGATCTCGCTCGTGCAGAACGACAAGGCGAACAGCTACCGCAATCAGGACCCGTGGCTCGTGGCGCATCGCAACGACGCCTACATGTCGATGCTCGAGACCGCCGAGATCGTCGCCGAGCGTTACAAGATCCCACGCGAGGCGCAGGACGCATACGCGCTCCAGTCCCAGCAGCGCACCGCCGCAGCCCAAGCGGCCGGTCGGTTCGAAAAGGAGATCGCGCCGCTCGCGACCGTGATGAAGGTGGCCGACAAGGCCACCGGGGCCGTCTCGGACAAGGAGGTCACGCTGAAGCAGGACGAGGGTCCGCGCGCCGACACCACGCTCGCCGGCCTCGCCGCGCTGAAGCCTGTGTTCGCCAACGGCCAGAAGGTGCAGCAGGGCGCCTGCATCACCGCAGGGAACGCCTCGCAACTCTCGGACGGCGCGAGCGCCTGCGTGTTGATGGAGGCGAAGCTCGCGAGCCAGCGCAACCTCTCGCCGCTCGGGCTCTATCGCGGCATTGCGGTCGCCGGCTGCGACCCGGACGAGATGGGCATCGGACCGGTGTTCGCCATTCCGAAGCTCCTCAAGGCTCATGGCCTCAAGGTCGACGACATCGGCCTCTGGGAGCTGAACGAGGCCTTCGCCGTGCAGGCCCTCTACTGCCGCGACAAGCTCGGCATCGACAACGCCAAGTACAATGTCGACGGCGGCGCGATCGCCGTCGGCCATCCCTATGGCATGAGCGGCTCGCGGCTAACCGGCCATGCGCTGATCGAAGGCAAGCGCCGCGGCGTCAAATATGTGGTGGTGACGATGTGCATCGGCGGCGGCCAGGGCGCCGCGGGCCTGTTCGAAATCGCCTGAGCCGAAGCGGCCCGGCGTGTGCTCGGGCCCAGGTCGCATCCCCCTCTCTCCGCGAGCGCTACGGGAGGCGCACATCGTTCTTGACGCGGCGCAGGCCGGACATCCCCTTCCCCAGCTCCGCTGGGGAAGGTGGCCCGATAGGGCCGGATGGGGTGTGGCGAGCAGGGCGGCTCCGTATGCGGTTGGCTGTGACGGTCGCGCAAATCGAGCGCGGTCGGCGGCGGCGGACCACACCCCATCCGGCGCTACGCGCCACCTTCCCCGCTACGCGGAGAAGGGATCGCATTGGCCGCTGGTAAGCGCTCTTCCGGCAAAGTTGTGGCGGCCAGAGATGTGTGCATCCCGTGGCGCCGCGAGCGGGGAGAAGGAACGCCAGTCGCAAAGGGTGTCGTCGTGACCGATCCGCAGCACATGGCGCCGCTGGCGGCGTATCATGGGCACAAACCACCGGCGCCGCCCTGGTTCGACGCGGTCATGGCCCACGAGCCGGAGCGGACGTTCGTCGAGATCGAGGGGGCGAAGGTCGAGGTCCTCGCCTGGGGCGAGCGCGGCGCGCCCGGCCTCATCTTCCTGCACGGCGGCGCCGCCCACGCCGACTGGTGGAGCTTCATCGCGCCGTTCTTCGCCGACCGGCGGCGGGTCGTCGCATCGACCTTCACCGGCATGGGGCGTTCGGACTGGCGCGAGAAATATGTTTTCGAGCAGTTCGTGCGCGAGGCGCGGTCGGCCGGCGAAGCGGGCGGCGCATTCGAGGCGGGCAAGCCGGTCGTCGTCGGCCATTCGTTCGGCGGCCGGGTTGCGATGGGCCTCGCACGCGACTTCGGCGACGACATCGCGGGGGCGGTGATGGTCGATCCGCCGTTCTTCGCGCCACAGAATTTTCGCCCGCCCGCGCCGCCGCAGCCCTCGAAGCTCGCGCGGCCGAGGCCTTCGCTCGCCGCGGTCGTCGCCCGCTTCCGCCTGATGCCGCCGCAGCCGTGCGAGTACCCGTTCGTCCTCGATGCGATCGCCCGGCGTTCGGTGCGCGAGGCGGTCGACGAGGACGGCAAGCCCGGCTTTTCGCTCTGCTTCGATCCGCACTTCTGGGAGAAGTTCGGCCGCATCGACCCGGCGCCCATCGTGCAGGCCGCGCGGGCTCCGATGGCGCTCATCCGCGGCGCCAACTCGAAGCTCTTCAAGGCCGACGACGCCGACTATCTGATGAGCTTTTTGAAAGCCAGCTCACCGCATATCGTGATCCCCGAAGCCGAGCACCACGTGATGATCGACCAGCCGCTGGCGTTCGTGTCGGCGCTGAGAGCGTTGCTCGCGGCGTGGCCGACCGCTCTGTCAAAGCACGGGAATTGAGAAAATCGGCCGCCGCCGCACGAGGGCCAGCGCGCCTTAGCGCGTGCGCTGCGCGGGACTTCGGCGCGCCCCAGGCGCTTGCCGAACATGCCCGGGTCTGCCATTCTGAAGTCGTCAGATAGGGGCGGAGCCGCTAATTTCGAGTAACTGAATGATGGCGCGTCGCCTTGCAGCCTTCGGCGCCGGGATCAGGAAGCTGACCCTGAAAGCCATTCGTCGGCGCCCCACCCCGGCGGGGAGCCGCAGGGAGATGACAGTAATGCGCAAGATCGGAATCATGCTCGCTGCAGCGGCTCTCATGTTCACCGGGGCGCCGTGGCAGGCGCAGGCCAACGTGGAGCGCGGGTCCGCCGCGCTCAGTCACGCGACCGGAAATTTCACACCTGTCGAAAAGGCCGCGTGCGGCGGCCGCTATGGAGCGCACTGCCCCCCGGGCCGTCACTGGGTGTGCGGCCCGCATCACTGCTGGTGCGCGCCCTGCTGATCACGAGGCGTGCGCCCGAAACCCCTCTCCCAAAGGGAGAGGGGCAGGGGTGAGGAGTTCCGCACCCTACACGTATGGCGCCCGCAGTTCCGCGTGAATGCGAGCAAGCACGGCGTCGAGATCGTCGCAGACCTCGGCGTTCGTGAACCGGATAACGCGAACGCCCATCCTTTCGAGGATTTCAGTTCGACCCGCGTCGTAGTCTGCAAACCACTCGTGTTGTTGTCCGTCGAGCTCGATTACGAGCTTCGACGCGTGGCTATAGAAGTCGACGACATAGCGGTCGAATGGGACCTGACGGCGGAACTTGGCGCCATGAAAGCGGGAGCCGCGGAGCGCTTTCCAGAGAAGCTCCTCTGCCGGGGTTGGATTCCTGCGCTGGGCGCGTGCGAACTGACGTCGGTCTGAAATCATCGCGGTCGATCCCCTCACCCCTGCCCCTCTCCCTTCAGGAGAGGGGTTCATTCGAGTCTCACCGTCACCGCGTCCGACGCGCCTTTGCTGTCCACCACCGTCACGCGGGCGAAGCCGGCGCCGTCGGGCTTCCAGGCGGAGGTGTGGCGCAACTCCGCTTCGCCGACCGGCGCGCCGTTGACGAACCAGGCGAAAGGCGGGACGCCGCCGAGCGCCTTGAGCGCCAGCCGCGCGTCCGGCGCGCCGCTCGTGACGCCGAGATCGACGCGGGCGCCGTCCGGCGGGAAGGCGATCTTCAGCGCCGCCGTCTCGGTCGCGGCCATGGTCTTGGGCGCATCCTTGCGCAGGTGCCGCAGCGGCGGCGGCAGATCTGCGGTCGCGCGCGCCGACAAGACTCCCCTCGGCTGCCGGATGATCTCGACATCGCGCCCGAGGCGGGCAAAGGCGTCGAACAGGATCGGCGCCGCGGCCTGCCGGCCGATGAGCCCCGGGGTCGGCCCGTTATCGGGCCGCCCGACCCAGACGGCGATCGTCGTCTCGCGGTCGAAGCCGACCGCCAGCGCGTCGCGAAAGCCGTAGGAGGTGCCGGTCTTGAAGGCGATGCGGCCGGAAAGCGCATTCGCCGGCGGCGGCGCGCCGCGCAAGATGTCGGCGACATACCAGGCCGCGACCGGATCGGTGACCCGGCGCGGACCGATGATCGGGGCCGCCCCGTCGAGCCGCTCGACGAGCGCCGGCGCCTCGCCTCCGCGGGCAAAGCCGGCGTAGAGGCGGGCGAGGTCGGTCAGCGAAACGCCGAGCCCCCCGAGGCCGATCGCGAGGCCGATCGGCGTATCCTTCGGCAGCGCGATCTCCGCCCCCGCGCCGTCCAGGCGAGCGAGAAACGTCGCCGGCCCCACGTCGGCGAGCACCTCGATCGCCGGCAGGTTCAACGACATCTGCAACGCCTTGCGCGCCGTCACCGTGCCCTGATAGCCGAGGTCGAAATTTTGCGGCGCGTAAGCCCCGTAGCGCGCCGGCCGGTCGAAGAGCACCGTCTCCGGATGCGCGAGGCCCTCCTCGAAGGCGAGGGCGTAGATGAAGGGCTTGAGCGCGGAACCCGGCGAGCGCGGCGCGCGCGACATGTCGATTGCGCCCCCGCGCGAAGCATCGTCGCGGTCGGCCGCGCCGACGCGGGCGCGGATCTCGCCGCTGCGGTTGTCGACGACGACGATCGCCGCCGACAGCTTTGGGCCGAGCCGCGCGACGCTCTCTTTGGCGAGCGCCTCGAGCTTGGCCTGCAGGCGCGCGTCGATCGAGAGCCGGATGAGCTTCGCCTTCGGGTCGGCGGTGACGGCCTCCTCGGCGGCGTGGGCCGCAAGCGTCGGCAAGGCTTGGCGCGCCTCGGGGACCGGGTCGGCCTTCGCCCGCGTCGCCTCCTCGGCGCTGATCACACCGCGCGCGGCGGCCCGGTCGAGGACGCGGTCGCGGGCGGCGCGCGCCGCGGCGGGAAAGCGATCCGGCCTGCGCGCCTCGGGCGACTGCGGCAAAGCGACGAGCAGCGCGGCTTCGGCGACAGTGAGCTTCAAGGGCTCCTTGCCGAAATAGGCGACCGCGGCGGCGCGCACGCCTTCGAGATTGCCGCCGAACGGCGCCAGGGTGAGGTAGCGGTCGAGCACGCCCGCCTTGCCGACCGCCCGCTCGATGTCTTGCGCGCGCGAGATCTGGCGCAGCTTCGCCGGCAGCGTGCGCTCGGCGCGCGGCTCGATCAGGCGCGCGACCTGCATCGAAAGGGTCGAGCCGCCCGAGACGACGCGGCCGCGCACGAGCCATTGTCCGGCGGCGCGGAGAAGCGCGCGTCCATCGACGCCGTGATGCGCGTAGAAACGGCCGTCCTCGCAGGCCACGAGCATCGCCACGTAGCGCGGATCGACGTCATGCGTCGTCGCCGGCAGCCGCCACCGCCCGTCGACCATGGTGAACGGCCTGAGCAGTCGTCCGCCGCGGTCGACGACCAGCGTCGAGCCTTCGCGCGAAGCGGCGAGGTCGAGCGGACCGAGCGAGGCAGCATAGTGGGTCCAGGCGAGGTGGGCCGAGAGGCCAGCAAGGGTCGTCGCGGCTGCAAGCGCGAGCGAAACGAATGCCAGACGGGCGGCGGCGCGACCCTTCCCCGCTGCGCCGAGAAGGGGTCGCAAAAGGCTGCCCATCGAACTTCGCTCTCGCGTCACCTCGCCGTCACCTCCAGCTCTCCAAACGCTGTGCGGCCGAAGCGTTCGGGGGCGTACATGGCTTCCGCCGTCGCTGGCGGCCAGACGTAATGGCCAGGCGCGACGGCGCGCACGACGTAGGCGAGATCAATGAAGGCCGACTGCCCCGGCTCGCGGTCGAACACCGCGACGAAACGGTCGTCGCGATATTCGGTGTGCTCCGGCGTCACGCCGGTCGTCAGCCACGAAAAGCTCGCGACCGAGCCGCCGTCGACCAGTGCGGGATTGTCGATCTCGAGCCCGGCCGGGAGACGGTCGACGATCAGGAGCCGCGCAGCCCGCGCTTCCGCTTCCGTCACCTTCAGCGCCACGACGACGCGCTGGTTTTGCTGCACGCTCTTGAGGTCGAGCTTCTTGCCGTCGAGCGAATAGATCGTGCGCTCGACCGTGTAGCCGTTCGACGTGGCCGGCTCGGGCGCGATCGGCGAGCCGGAGACGGTCGTCACCAGTTGAGCGGTCGCCTGCCCCGTATTGGCGATGGTCGCTGTCTTGCCGGAAAGCGCGTCGGGGCCAAAGCGGCGATTGAGCGCGCCCTTGACGGTCTGGCCGTCGACGGTGAACGCGCCGAGGCTTTGCTGCTCGGCGAGCCCCTCGGCGGCGAGCACCATCCAGCCGTTCTCCTGCGTGCTGGTGTACGTGCGCTCGGCGCGCGCCGCGTCGACCTCAGCGCCTGCGCGGGCGATGGCGTCGGCCGGCATGTCGCCGGCGGCTGGATTGGCTTCGGCGACGAGAGCGAGCACGGCGGCCGCATCGCGCAGGCGCGAGCCGTAGTCCGGGCGGGACAGCCCGGCGTCCTTCTCGGCCGCCAGTGCGAGAAGCGCGGCGGAGAGAACCTTGCCGGCGCGGGCGCGGTCGCCGAGCATCGCCAGCGCCGCGCCGAGTTGCGCCTTGGCGAGCGGCGTCGCAAACGCCTCGAGCTTGGCATCGGTGAGATAGCGCAGGTCGCCGATCACCGGCCGGCCGTTGCGCGCCAGAACATAGAGCGCATAGGCGAGCGCGGCGTTGTTGTCCTTGTCCGGCTCGGGCGCGTTGACGACGGTGTTGCGCAAGCGATCGAGCGCCTGACCGAACGCGCCCTCGGCGACCACGAATTTCTGCTCGCGGGCCCGCGTGAGGAAGTCGGTGACGAAGGCGTCGAGCCAGGCGTCGTCGTCGCCGCTATCGGCCGTCCACATCCCGAAGGCGCCGTTGGCGCTCTGGCGGCTCATCTCGCGCTCGATCGCCTGGTTCACACGGGTCCCGAGGTCCGGGTCGACCCCAAGGTTTTCGAGCGAGGCGAGCCGGTTGGCGTAGAGGAGCGGCATCGCGCGACTGACCGTCTGCTCGGAGCAGCCATAAGGGTAGCGGTCGAGCGCCTGCAGAAGCGCCGGCGCGTCGAGCGCGCCGAAGGGCGAGGCCGCGACCGCGATCGATCCTGTTCCGGGGATGAAGTCGGCAAGCAGGTCTCCAGACACCGTCGCGCTGCCGCCGCTCGGTAGCGGCGTGATGGTCCGCCGGTAGACATCGGGGGCGCCGGAGACGATCCCGAGCTGGAAATGCTGCGCCTGATCGGCTTTCGGCCCAGTGAGGCGAAGGTCGAAATCGGCGGCGCCGATCCCCGCTGCAGCGATCGGGATCGCCGCCGCGCGGCGCTGATGCGCGTCGAGATGCAGCGTCTGGCGCAAGGCGTCCGCATCCGCCGTCAGCGGCCCGTGCAGGTCGAGGTCGAGCGTATAGTCGCCGGCCTCGCCGTCGACGTTGTCGATGTCGACGGACATTTGCGACCGGTCGCCGACATCGAGGAAGCGCGGCAGCGTCGCCGCGACGACGACCGCGTCGCGCACGGTGACGTCGGCCTGAGCGGCGCCGACCTTGTCCTTGCTCCAGGCCACGGCCGCGAGCCGCACCGTGCCGTTGAAACCCGGCAGGTCGAAGGTCACCATCGCCTTGCCCTGGTCGTCGAGCTTGACGACCCCGGAGAAAAGCGCGAGCGGCGGCTGGGTGGGCAGATTGCCTTCGAGATTGCCGCTCTGGTCGCCGCCGGTCTCAATCGCCCCGGCCACCCCCTGCATGCCGTCGATCAGCATGCCCCAGAGGTCGCGGATCTCGACCGGCAGCTTGCGCTGGCCGAAGAAATACGAGCCCGGGTCCGGCGTCTTGTAGGCCGTCAGGTTGAGGATGCCGAGGTCTACCGCCGAGACGGTGACATGCGCCTCCTCGCCCGGCGCGACACCCGCGACCGTGATCGGGACCTGAAGCGGCTGGCGCGGCTTGGTCAGCTGCGGCGCGCCAAAGGCGACATCGAGCTTGCGCCGCTCGGCGCCGATGGCGAACCAGGCGAGGCCAATCGCGCGGCCGGGCATGCGCTTCGCCTGGACGTCGAGCGGCCGGTGAGTCAGCGCCACCGCATAGGCGCCCGGGCCCCAGTCGGCCCCGACCGCGAACGGGACGATCGTGTCGCCCGCGACGAGATCCACGTCGACGAAGCGCTCGATCGCGTCGCCGACCAGCGCCACCGTCGCCTTGCCGGCATAGGGCGAATTGATCCGCAGCTTCGCCTCGTCGCCCGGGGCATAGGCCGTCTTGTCGAGGGTGACGACGACGTTGTCGGGCGTGTCGGCGCTCGCCGTTCCCGACCAGCCGACGTCGAACGCGACGCTCGTCTCCTCGCCGTCGAGCGTCTTGACGTCGAGCCTGTGCGCGCCCCAGCTGACGGGCGCCGCAAACTTCGCCGGCGTGTCGGCGCCGATGTCGATGACGCCGCTCGCCACCCGCTTTGTCGACTTGACCGGCTCGTAGCTCCAGCGCCCGTCGCTGTTGAACCACTGATAGTCGTTGGTCACCTGATAGAGCGACCAGGCGGCGCCCTTGCGGGCGACGCGGGTCCCGTCCGGGGCGACCGCGATCGCCTCGAACCTCGCCTGATCTCCCGCGGCGATCGAGGAATTGAAGTCCTGCTTCACTCCAACGGCGACGCCCTTCGCCCGCACCGGCAGCGTCAGGGTGCGCTCGACCGTGCGGCCGCCGGACTCGGCGACGTCGACGATCAGCTTCGCCTCGAGCGGCCGCGTGGTGGTCGCGTCGGGCAGATCGACCGAAAGCGCGGCGTGGCCCTTGGCGTCGGTCGTCACCTTGTCGGTGAACTGGGCCTCGACGGTAGTGAAATCGTCGTCGGCGAGGCCCGCGACATAGCCGGGAATGCCCGCAAGCGCTCCGCCCTCGACAAGCTGCAGGCGGATCGCCCCGGTGACGTCGAGGCCGCTCGCCGGCGCGCCATAGAGGAAGCGCGCGTCGAGCGTGAGCGCGACCGGCTCGCCGGGCGCGATGTAGGCCTTTTCGGCCTTCAGCGCGAAGTCGAGCCGCTCGGGGATATAGTCCTCGAGCAGGAAGCCGACCTCGCCGATCGGATCGCCTTTCGGGTCGGCGTAGGCCTCGATGCTCCATTTGCCCGGGGCAGACCCCGGCAGCAGCGGCACGGCGAAGGCGCGACCGCCGAGGCCCTCGTCGGCAATCGTCGCGCGCTTGTATTCGACGCCATCGGGGCGCTTCACGACCAGCGTCAGCGGCAGGCCGCTGCGGGCGACGCCCTTGGCGTCGCGCAGGAGCGCGACGGCGAACACCGTCTCGCCCGAGCGGTAGACGCCGCGCTCGGTATAGAGAAAGGCGTCGAGGCCCGCCGGCGCATCGCGCCCGGCGACGCCGCGGTCGGTGAGATCGAAGGCGTTCTGCGCCAGATTGAGGAAATTGTAGTCGCCGTTCAGCGTCGCCACGATGAGACCGGGAGCCGAGCCGCCCTTGCCCCGGGCGAGGCCGGGATCGAAATCCGCCCGCCCGTCGGCGCCGGTCGTCTTGACCGCCAGCACCTCGTTGTTGCGGGCGACGAGCTTCAGTTCGACTCCGGCGAGCGGAGCGGCGGAGCCGAGCGACTCGACCAGCGCATGAACGCCGTCGTCGCCCGAGATGGCGGTGAGGCCGAGGTCGGAGACGACCATCCACTGCGTCGCCAGCTGCACGGATTCCGTCTCGTCCGTGTTTGCGCTCTTCTCCTTCCACGGCCGCGCGGTGACGAGATAGACGCCCGGATCGAGCCTGCCGACCGCCTTCATGACCGGGAAGTCGGTGACAACGTCCTTGTTGAGCACGCTCGCCACATCCATCGAGCCGCTCCACACCTTGACGCCGTCCTGGTCGGCGATCTGCTGGGCCTGGGAGCTATCGATGGGCTTCAGGAAATCGTCGCGGTTGACGGCGGCGAGCAGGTTGCGGTCGCCGATGCGGTAGACGTCGATGGCGACCTTCGCGGTGTTGACGGTGACGAGCGGCGCGCCCTGCTGGCCCTCGCGCGGGAGCACGTAAGCCTTGCCGGCGAAATGCGCCTGGGGCGAGCGGTCGCGCACATAGATTTCGTAATCGGCCGACTTCAGGAGGTTCTCGCCGACCGCGGAGGGAAGGCCCTCGCGCAGCACGATGGCGTAGCGCTCGCCGTGCTTCAGGCCCTCGACGCAGATCTGCTGATCCTCGTTCGAGATCGCGGTGCTGGAGGCGCCCGATACGGCGACATAGGGGGCGAAATCGGTCTTGCGCGCGAGCGACTCGGAGAAGGTGAAGCAGACGCGCGGATCGGTCGATTCATTGTCGACCTTGTAGTCGAGGATGCGGAAGCCGTATTGCTCGCGCAACGCCTCGTAGGTCTTGCGGACATCGACATTGTCGCGCCGGTCGAGCGAAGCCTTGTAAGCGTCGAGCGCGCCGCGCCAGGCGCTGTGGCGCGCCAGCAGATCTGCGAGCGTCGCCAGCGCCGCCGCCTGGACGTCCGGCGCCGTCGCGCGCTGATAGGCGGCATAGGCGGCGACGGCGCCCTGGGTGACAAGGTCCCAGCGGTCGTTGGCCTGCGCGTCGTCGGCCTTGACCGCGACGTAGGCGTAGGCGAGCCAGTTCGCCGGGTCCTTCGGCGCGGCGGTCACGGCGGCGGCGGCGAGTTTCGCGGCGACGTCGAACTTGCCCGCGGTCACGGCCGCGGCAGCGGCCTTGCGCAGGTCGTCCGGCGTCTTGCCCTGAGCTTGGGCGCCGATCTTGCCGGCCTCGGCCTTCAGCGTCGCGGCGAGCCGCACCGCGTCGCTCGCCATGTCCTCGTTGACATAGGGCTTGACGTCGGCGGCCAGGGCGGAACCCACGAAAAGCAACGCGATGAGGACGGCGCGCAAAGCCTGGATCATGGTCACCCCCCCGGGACTATTAGTCGAAAAACGCAATTGGGCCGGTCTCTGCGGCAATGAGGCCAGGACTGTATATCATGTCCGGGGCTGCGGCCCCCTACGTCGGCGTGACGGCTCCCGCCGCGCCCGAGCGATTAGAGCGATTCTAAAAGTCCCCCGTGGGTTGTTTCTCATTCGTTTTTTTGGACAGAGAGGAGATCGGGCGGGATGGTGAAGGTAGCGAGGGCTTCGAGGAGGTCGGACCAGGCGGGGAAGACGACGAAGCTCGTCAAGGTTGCGATATAGGCGAAGAAGCTGGTTCGCTTTTCCGCCGCTTCTCTGGCTTTGCGCCACGGCGGCTCGAGAAGGTCGAGAACCGTATGCCAGGCGAAGGCGAGCATGTTGAGGGCGGCGAGCGTCATGGCCAGATAGGTCTCGCCATGGCCGAAATTGTGTTCGAGTTCGTAGCCGTGGTTTTTCAGGACGTTGAAGCTTTCGTTCTCGATCTTCCACCTCGCGCGGCCGCAGACGACAATCTCGGCGACGTTGGCTTTTGTGACCGGCAACGAAGTGACGAAGGCCGTCCTGTATTTCACGACGCCCTTGGCGTCCAAAATCTTGAAGCCGATCCAGTTGATCAGCACGGCGTCCTCGCCGTCGCGCAACGGGACCTTTTCGATGAAGCGATAGCGGTGCGTTTCGTGCGTCTTGCCCTTGCGGACCTTGACCTCGTGGCGCTCGAACTCGCAGCCGTCGATGAAGTCGTAGAGCGCCTTGTGCGAGGTCTCCTTGCAGGTGAAGAGGAAATCGTCGCCGCTTGCGACGAGCCTCTCGACCACGCTCTGGCAGGCGAACAGATCGTCGGCGAGATACACCGGGCGCAACGGTTTCAGGCGCGCGCCGTGCTTCTCATGCCAGCGTTTGACGGCGTTGCGCTCGCAGTCCTGCTTCTCAGCGCCGTCCTGCTTGACGATGAACTCGGGGCTCAGGGGGACGACCTTGGAATGTCCCGGCGCGACCACGGTCGCGGCCAGCATGGAATGATAGCTCTCGATCTTGCCGTTGCTGCGTTTGCGCGTCTGGCAATGCGGGCAAGTGATCTTCTGGCTGCAGAAATACTCGGTCCCGTCTAGCGCCACGAGCGTCCGCCCGCCCAGACGCCCGAAGGCCTCGCGCATTGCGGGTTCGAACAGCAGCCGCTCCATGTTCTCGAAGCAGGGCGCGAGCAGAGCAGGGTCCGCGCCGTCGAGCATGTCCCTGATGTAATTGTCGGAAGGGATTTTCTCAATTCCGAACAAGGTCTGGCAGTTGGACCGTCCCTGGCCCCTCTCCAGCGCCCGCTGGAAGGACAGAAACGACGCGCTCTGCATGAAGAACAGGGCGAACGCCGACAAACCGAAATCCGCCATGGCGATATTGCCGCTCCGCCCCTTGCGAGGGTCCGGGAACCCAGCGCAAACCGCCCTCAGGCCAGAAAGTAGCCCCGCCAAAATCTCCATCCCCAGCGTGAATCATGTTTCCCCCGATTTGTGAATCCCAAAAATGAACCACTTTTAGAATTGCTGGAGCGATTCCGCTATCTTTGCGGCCTCACGATTTCCAAGTTAGTATGAGACGTCCTCCGCGAAGCTGACCGAAAGCCGTTTTGCTCATGGAACACGCGCGTATCGCCGCTGATCCCGCCGTGATGATGGGAAAGCCCTGCATTATGGGGACGCGGATCACCGTCGAGCTGATCCTTCGCAAGCTGGGCTCGGGACGGTCGTTTGCGGACATCCTCGACGCGTACCCGCAACTCACGGAACCTGACTTGCGCGCGGCGCTGGCCTTTGCTGCCGACTACCTTCAACACGAGACTGTGCTTGCTGCCGACTGACGCGTTTTCTCGCCGATGAAAATGTTTCGCAGCTGGTTGTCGATCGGCTTCGGATCGCGGGTTTCGACGTCGCCTCGGTTGGGAAGACGATTTCGGGAGCTTCGGATGAGGTCGTGCTCGCCGCTGCGATGCGGGAGGAGCGAATACTCATCACCGAGGACCGCGACTTTGGCGAGTTGGTGATTCGACAGCGGTTCGGCGTGCTCGGGGTCGTCCTGCTGGAGCTTGATCGCCTGTCGAATGCAGCGGAGGCGGGCGCGGTCGCCGCGGTGATCGCTGCAAATCTGGACCGGCTGCCCGGGGCGCGGATGGTGGTCGAGCCCGGAAGGGTCCGTGTCCGCCCCCTGCCGCGATAGGCCGAAGCCGGCGCCGTCAAAGGTCGGCAACAAATGGCCCGGTGGGCCGGGAAGCCGCAAACGTCTATCTTGCTGATGACAAGGGGGAGCGTAAGTGCCCGTCTTCCTTCGAGCGCGACGATCCTCGCATCGTCGGTGCGAAAATGATCGACCCAGACCGGCGCTGCCTGCCGCCTGATGGTGGACAAGATCACTACGGTCCCGAAGGCCAAGGCAGGCGCGCGGATCGGCTGGTTGGAGGACGAGGATATGCTGCGGCTCAACCAGGCCGTGCTGGTCTTCCTCGGACTGGCGGTCTCGCCCCGAACCAAGCGGGAGGGATGACCCGGAATGACGCCGAGCGTGCGGTGGGCCGCGACCAACAATGATGATGGGCGCTACGTCTGCGCTATGGCCTCTCGCCGCTACCGGCCGCATGCACAGGATCGATCTTTCCGGTAAGATCTCCGGAAACGAGGTATGACGGCCGAAGCAAGATCTTCTGTCGCAATTCACCGCGCCCGCAAGGAGCCCAAGGCAGCCGTGGCGAGGCGGAAGGCGTCTATCTCGACGACCACAGCTACCGATGAGGCCAACCATGCTGACGACGAAGCGCAAACCGGCCACGGTCGGCGAGATTCTGATCGAGGAGTTCATGCAGCCTATGGGGCTGACCCAGGCGGCGCTGGCTGAGGCGATGGGCGTTCAGCGTAAACACGTCAACGAGCTGTGCAACAACCGCCGGACCGTGACGGCGGCGACCGCGCTCATCCTCGCCCGTGTGTTCGGCAACAGCCCCGACTTTTGGCTCAACGTGCAGCGGCGCAACGATCTCTGGGAAGCAATGAACAGCCCCCGCGAGCGCGAGCGGATCGAACGCGCGAAGCCATTGGCCACAGCCGCGTGACGTTCGAGGTTGTGAGCCCGACGTTCGCGGTTCTGTGGTAAAGTGGCGGATGACGCGGGATAGCGATGAGAA
Source organism: uncultured Alphaproteobacteria bacterium (assembly GCA_963822215.1). Taxonomy (GTDB): domain Bacteria; phylum Pseudomonadota; class Alphaproteobacteria; order Rhizobiales; family Beijerinckiaceae; genus Roseiarcus. The sequence continues at coordinate 581,497 of CAWGGX010000007.1, read as the reverse complement.
CTACGTTTACGCCGTAGCCTCCAAAATGGCGCCTGAGACTACCTGGCCGCGCAGGTGCGGGCAACCTTTGCCTAAGCAAATAGCTTGGCGATCTCGGCCATAGGTATGAAAAAACGATTCCCCGCTTCGCCGAGCGGCAAGAACTGAAATGCCTTATAGAATGCCTCTGCCGCTTTATTCTTAGCGTCTACAACTAAGGCATAGGTCGCGATCTCGCTGCGCAATGTCCGGCTGAATGCGTCCATTATCATTAGCTCGCCAAGCCGCTGGCCACGATGTCTGCGATCGACAGCCAAACGCCCCATCAAAGTGGCGGGAACTGAGGGGTAGCGGGGGAGCTTCTTTGCGATTGATGTCGGGAGCTCGCGCAAGGCAATCGATGTCGCGGCCAATGTGTAGAACGCAATGGGCGCCGGGCTGCGGTCCGTCAGTACGAAGCACGAAGCGACGCGTTTACGAACATCCTGACCTGCCTGAGTCTTGAAATAGCGGTCTAGCGGTTCCACGCCGCATTCGAAAACCGCACGGTCATGATGACCGTCAAGCGGCGCTATCTGAAATGTCACAGAGCCATCGAACTACGAAGCCACGACCTTAAGATAACGCTGTGCCGCGTTTTTGAGACGCAGCGCGGGCTCGCGCGGATTGAGCATGGCTTCCGCGAACGCACGGCTCTCTTGAGCGCTCAACTCGATCGACTGCATATCCTCGATCGTCCGCACCGCCGCTTCATGCACGCTGGCGATCACGAAATCCGTCAGCGTCCGACCTTGCAACTCGGCCGCCCGCTGAAACAAATCCTTCTGTTCAGGAGACACCCGCGCCTCAAGGCGTTCGCTCCGCGTAGGGGTCGACCTTTTTACCGCTGATGCTCGACGAGCCATTGCCATCTTCCTCGTTGCTCGTCTAATGTACGGCTAACAGCCGGACGCACCAAGGGGTTCCGCGTCGAGACAGTCGTTTTGTCTGTCCGAATCCGCCTTCTTTGCTCGCCATGGCCAGAGACGCGCGAGTCGGATGAAAATTGCGAACGACGATCGTGCCGAAGGCCAGCCGAGTTCCTGATTCATGGGAAACGATCGGTGTGGGTCAGGCGGGCGCTGAACGACGCCGCGGCGGGGTCTCGATACGGAGCTCGCTTCCGCGAAGACGAGCGAGCCGCTTGGCGCCTTCGCGTTCCATGCGCGACTCGGGCGCCGAACGCGAGGTTGTTTGGGGTGATTGAGGTTTTCGGCGATCCACCAAAATAACGCCCGCCGGCCGTTTCAGCTAAAATGTCCATGATATCAACGAGCCGAGCGCTATCCCCGCCGAACTGGCCGTTTTCCTCGACATAGTTGCTTCAATCTGATAACTCTATCCCGTGACGGAGCCACGCGACCCGACCCTTGATGTGCTGCTCGACCTCGACGGGCAGGTTCTCGTGGTGGACCCGGAGGGCGGCCACTGGGTCCGGTTCGTGGTGACGCGGGTGCCGGTGTCGCCGGAGAAGCCGCACGGCATCGACTACTCGCTGACGCTGCACGGCCCCGATGGCGAGCGGCTGGTCGGCTTCGATAACGCCCATCCGGTGGCACGGCGGAGGCGCGGCGATCCACAGGACCACCGCCACCGGCTGCGAAGCATCCGGCCCTACGAGTACCGGGACGCGGCGACCCTGGTCGCCGACTTCTGGGCGACGGTGGACGCGGTGTTGGGCGAAAGAGGAGTGATCCCATGACGACGCTGAAGGTCGGCATCGCGAGCTATACGGAAATGAAGGCGCGCACCATGGCCGTGGCGCGCGGCGAGCGTCGTGTCTCGCCCGACGAGCCAAAGGTCTGGTTCACTTCGACCGAGTCCTTCGCCAAGGTCTTGTCGGCCGGCAACCGCGAGCTGCTGCGCGTCATCGCCGAGAAGGCGCCCGGCTCGCTCGACGAGCTGGCGCGGCTCACCGGCAAGGCCAAGTCAAACCTGTCGCGCACGCTGCGGACCATGGAAGGCTACGGCCTGGTCCGCCTCGAACGCGGCGAGCGGGGCCGGATCACGCCAAGGGTCGTGCACGATCGGGTAGAGTTGGACCTGCCGCTGACGCTGTCGCGCAAGGCGAGCTGAGCCATGATCGCTTGGGCGCGAGTGGCGGATCACGCCGGATTCGAACGACGCCGCGGCGGGGTCTCGAGATCGGGTTCGCTCCCACCGACACGAGCGAGCCGCTTGGCGCCTTCGCGTTCAATGCGCGACTCGGGCGCCGGACTCGAGGTCGCTTTCGCCTCAGCGGCGGCCTGAGATTCAGCGAGGTTGTCCCGGAGCGAGCGTTTCGACGCCATAGCGGCCCTCCGGCGCCGGGGCCGACAACGTCGCCAAGCGTTCCGGCAGTCAAGACCTTCCCCCTCCCGCTCGCGGGATGACGATCGAGTTCCGACGAAAGCCGACTTCCTGTAGCATCGCGGGCGCCGCCGGCTGGACCGGCGCCTTGGGGGCCATCCATGCGCCGAGCGCCTTTCCATCTCGCCCTCGCAGCGGTCGGCTTGCTTCTTGGGCCGCCGCTTGCGCAGGCGCAGACCTCGCCGCCTAAGCCCGCTCAGCCCGCCGTCGCCGCGCCGGACACAGCCTTCGAGGCGCAGAAGGCCGCCTTCCTCGCCCTGCCGGCCGCGACGCGGGTCGCGGCGCAGGACGCGCTCGTCTGGCTCGGGCTCTACAACGGGACGAGCGACGGCGATTTCGGCAGGCGCACGCGCGACGCGATCGGCGCCTATCAGACCGGCCAAAAGGCGGCCGGCGACGGCGTCCTCTCGCTCGGACAGCTCCAGGCGCTGCTAACGGCCGCGGACAAGGCCCGCGCCGCCGTAGGCTTCCAGACGATCGCCGATCCCAAGACCGGCGCCCGCATCGGCGCGCCGACCAAGCTTCTTGGCGCCAAGAGCGGCGTGGCGCTCGACTTCGCCTCCGACCCGGGCGGCGATCTCGCCCCTCTCTACGCCCGGCTCGCCGCCGAGCAGCCGACCCGCAAGGTCGCCTACAAGGCGATCAAGCCCGGCGCCTTCTTCGTCGTCTCCGGCCAGGACGCGGGCCGGAAATTCTACACGCGTTATGAACTGAGCGCCGCCGCGGCGCCCCCGATCCGCGGCTTCACCTTCAGCTATCCCGCCGCGCGCAACGATCTCGACCGGGTGGCGCTGGCGGTCGCCAACGCCTTCGTCGCCTTCCCGCCGCCCGGCCCCGCGACCGCGTCGACCTCGAGCGCGGTCGCCGCCCTGCCGCCGCCCGCGCCGCCGGCGCCTCCCCAACCGAAGGCGACGGCGCTGATGATCGCGCCCGACCGCGCGTTGACCGCGCTCAAGCCCGAGGACTGCCCGAACCCGAGCGTCGGCGGCAAGCCGGTCCGGTTCGAGCGGGCCGACCCGGCGACCGGGCTCGCGCTGCTTGCGGGCGATTTCGGCGAGGCGAAGGCGCCGCCGCGCGGCGCGCTCGCGCTCGACCTCGTCACGCTCAGCGCGGATGGGGAGCGCGTCGCGGCGATCCCCGCGGCGTTTGTCGGCGGCGCGCAGCCGGCCATCGTCGCCTCGCTCGGCAAGAGCGCGGCGGGCGGTCCCGTCTTCGACCGGCAGGGCGGCCTTGCCGGCGTCGTCGCGCCGATCGCGGAGGAGCCGAAGCGTGTCGGCGGCGTCGCCCTCGCCGGTTCGCACGCGATAATCGACGCCGAAGCCATCGGCGCCTTCCTCGGCGGCGGCGCGCTGACGCCGATCGCCGACCCCACCCCGCTCAGCGTCGGCGCGATCGCCGGGCGGGAGAAGACGGCGGTCGCGGCGGTCATGTGCGGGAAGTAGCGCGTAACTCCCAAGCCGGCCATCGGAGCCGAGACCCGTAGCCCATGCCGTCAACGCGAGCCGCGAAGCGGCGTGGCGATCCAGGGGAACGTTGGGCGCGCTCGTTCCTCTGGATCGCCGCGTCGCCCTTCGGGCTCCTCGCGACGACGGACCTGCAGGCCGCGGCTTAGGAGTTACAATGGCTCACTGTTGGACTTCCGACCCCCTGAGCCTTCTGCTTTTTGGAGCGAGATGATTTTTGGACGATTCACGCGGCGCCCACGTTGGACCGCTCACTTGACCCCCTTTCCCGCGCGGGAGAAGGGAGTGCCGGCGACGCCTTGCAACCCGGCCGCCCCGGTTGAGCGCCCTCGTTTTCGCCCGCCTGTTCTTTCCCTGTTCCGCTCCGAAATCGCCTGATAACGCCCTGTTCCGGTCGTTTGAAATTCCCTGTTCCGCGCCCACCCCAGCCCGCAACCGGCGGGTTGTAAAGCTAGCAACGCCCTGACATTACAGGACTTTATGGAACGGAGCGCCGACCATGGCGCAAGAAAATTCCCTGCTAGCAGGGAAACCGGATCGATGCGTTGATCCATTTGCAGAGCGCCCTATCCGCCCTCCCCGCCCTCGCCGCGGCAATGCGGGTCGATGAGGTCCAACGACCCGAAGGGCCACCAGGAATGCGGGACGCCGACGTAGCTGACGAGGATCAGAAAGTCGTCTTGCCCATCCACGGTCGCGCCGACGACCGAGATCATCAGATCCGACCGATCGCGAACCGCGCGCCCAAACTCGTCCGAGACCAGTCGAAAAGGCTCTACGCCCGCAAGATCCGCGCTACCAACCCTGAGCGCCCAGATCGGCTGGTGCGGAACGACGGGACCGATCATGCGCCACGCGCCAATCGGCAACCCGGGCGCGGCGTCGGCAAGCGCGTGGCGCGCCTGCGGAACGAGGCAACCGAGATGGATGTGAAGCTGGTCCTCTCCGCGAACGATGCGAGAATTGGCGACGAGCGCGATCTGGCTGCGCGCCGGCGGACGGCCGTTGGTCGTGGCGATCATCCCGCGCGCGGCCCAGGCCTGGGCGAAATAGTTCGGCGCCTCGGGCGTTTGAAGGAACGGATCTTCGACGCCGACGCTCCGCCGCGTCGGCGACAGGATCAGGTCGTTCGCCCATGGCGGACGCAAAAGGATATGACCGCGCCCCTCGCCCTGAGAAAGGTCGACGGCGAGGCAGGGAAACGGCAGGCCGGTCAACCGCTGGTCGGCGACGCAGGCGCCGACGACCTTCCACAGGGCGTCGCGGTCGGAGGCGATCGCCAAAGCCGCGCCCACGGTGAGCGCGAGGGCGGCCGCGACGAGCCCGACGAGCCAGCGGCGCGCGCGAAGCTGTGCCGGATTCACCATCAGTCCTCGACGAACGCTTGGCGCGGGATTCCCTGCGCGTAGAGAAGCGCCGTGAGGTCGGCGTGATCGACGCGGGCGGCTGCGGCTGCGGCGACCTGCGGCTTGGCGCGATAGGCGACGCCGAGCCCGGCGACTGCCAGCATGGCGAGATCATTGGCGCCGTCTCCCACCGCAAGCGTCTCCTCGAGCTTGAGACCCAGGCGAGCGGCGACGTCGAGGAGCGCCGCGCGCTTGGCGTCGCGGCCAAGGATCGGCTCGGCGACCGCGCCCGTGAGGCGCCCATCCTCGGTCTCGAGCGTGTTGGCGCGGTCCTCGTCGGCCCCGATGATGGCGGCGATCGCGGAGGTGAACTGACGAAACCCGCCCGACACGATAACCACCTTGGCGCCGCGGGCGCGCATGGTGCGGGCGAGCGTGCGCGCGCCTGGGTCCAGCGTGATCCGGGCCTCGAGCACCTCGTCGATCACCTCCTCCGGCAAACCCTCGAGCAGCTTGACGCGCTCGCGCAGAGCCGGCTCGAACTCGATCTCGCCCCGCATCGCCCGTTCGGTGATGGCCGCGACATGGGGTCCGACGCCGACCAGCGCCGCGAGCTCGTCGACGCATTCCTGGCCGATCAGGGTCGAGTCCATGTCGGCCATCAGGAGCCTCTTCTCGCGCCCGGGCAGCGGCTGGACGATGACGTCGACCGGTTCGCCGGCGAAATGCGCCGCGAGCGCGGCGCGCCGGCCGTCGAGGTCTCCGGTCACAACCAGATCCGCCGCCACGCCCTCGTCGAGCCAGGTCCGGCGCTCGATCCCGCCGAGGGCTAGCGCGGCGCGGTCAACTCGGGCATCGGTGAGCGGCGCGCGTTGAGGATCGGCGATCAGCGTGGCGACAAGAACGGAAGCGGGCATGCGGAGTCCGGGTGGCGAAGGGGGTTCGACGGCGTGAGGCGAGCGCTCCTCCTTGCAGGACCGACGGCAAGCGGCAAGTCCGCGGCGGCGCTGACTTTGGCCCGCGAATTCGGCGCGACCATCGTCAACGCCGATTCGATGCAGGTCTATGCCGACCTGAGGATCCTCACCGCGCGTCCGACGCCCGATGAGGAAAGGCAAGCGCCGCACCGGCTCTTCGGCGAAATCGACGGCGCGGTCAATTCCTCCGTCGGCCTGTGGGCGCGCCGGGCAGCCACTATCTTCGCCGAACTTGGCGACGGTCCGGTCATTTTCGTCGGCGGCACGGGCCTTTATTTCCGCGCCCTGACCGAGGGGCTATCGGACATGCCGGCCGTTCCCGAGGCGGTCCGGGCCGAGGTCCGGCGCCGAGCGGAGGGCCGCTCGACCGCCGACCTCCACGGCGAACTCGCCGCGGCCGACCCGGAGACGGCCGGTCGGCTCAGGCCCTCCGACCGGCAGCGGACCTTACGCGCCCTCGAAGTGCTCGCCGCGACCGGAAAGCCGCTCGCCGCCTTCCAGGGCGCGCGCGGCGAGCCGACGCTCGCAGCCCGCGCATGGCGCGGCCTCTTCCTCGCCCCCGACCGCGAGGCGCTCACCGCACGCATCGACGCCCGCTTCGACGCGATGATCGGCGCGGGCGCGCTCGACGAAGTCCGGCGGCTCGCGGAGCGAAAGCTCGATCCGGCCTTGCCGGTCATGCGCGCCCACGGCGTCCCGCATCTCATCGCCCATCTCGAAGGGCGGCTTTCGCTTGCCGAGGCGGGCGAGCGGGCCAAGCTCGACACCCGCCACTACGCCAAGCGCCAGTTCACCTGGGCGCGCCACCAGCTTCGGCGGTTCGACTGGGTCGCGCCGGAGGCGGCGGTCGAGGCGGGGGCGCGGGCGCTTGCCGCCGGAACACCGTAATCAAAACCGCTTAAGCCGAGCCCAAGGGGCGAGAAGGCGGACGGTCTATGCAGCAGCGGCCCGATCCCGCGGACGCAGCCGGACCCTTAGTCCAGCAGGCGACATTGTGAAGCCGAAAAGCTCGGAGACATCCGTCGATACCCCAACGCGCTCGACGTCGAAGTTTTTGTAGAGCATCGACAGGAACGTCTTCATCTCAAGGAGAGCAAGCGAGCGACCCGGACACATGCGCGGGCCGGAGCCGAACGGGAGATGGGCCGAAACGTTTTGCGGCCCGTCCAAATTTTCGAGCCAGCGTTCCGGCCGAAATACGAGCGGGTCGACGAAGTTTGCTTGATCGAGAGCCGGTGGCCGCAGGAGAGCGACAACGCCAGTTCCCTTGGGAACAAAAATATCGCCAAGGGCCATATCCACGTTGGTCAGCAACCCCAGGAATGGCGCGACGGGGCGCAGACGCATCGTCTCGTTGGCGACTGCGTTGGCTCGGGTCAGTCGGTTGGCGGCATCGAGATCAGTGGCGGCGTTCGCCGAACCGATCACAGCATCGGCCTCGCTGCGAAGTTTCGCCTCCCAACGCGGGCTGTCACAGAGCTGATGAACCGCCCACGCGAGCGTGAACGCCGTTGTGTCCTCTCCGGCAAGAAGCATCGTGATCAGGTTGGACATGATCACGTCGTCGGAGAACGACTTGCCATTCTCGTCTACCGACGTGAGCATGGCCTCGATGAAATTTGACGGCCTTTCCGCTCGCTCCGGCTCCGCCTTGAGACGGGCGCGCGCGTCCGATAATAACCTGTCGAGCCATTCTCGAACCTTGGCCAAAGCACGAACAAGCCTTCGGTCTGACGGCATTTGAACGTAACGCGACGTCGGAAAGATTGCGAATATCCGGCGACTGATGGCGGGAAAGATCACCTCCAATTCGCGCTGAATGACGTGGTCCGCCTGCTCGACGGTGTTGGCGTCATACCCAAATGCGATCAGCATGGTGACGTCGACTGTAAATCGCTTCAGTTCCTCCACCATGTCGAGCCGGTCGTCGCGAGCTGCGGACTTTTCCCACCGCAACTTCATCCGCTCGGCGACGGTTCTGATGCTGGGATAGAGGTGGCGCAGGTTTCGCTGGGCGAGGGCAGCGACCGAGAGTTTGCGCTGCGGCCGCCATGCCTCGCCCTCGGCGTTGAACACGCCTCGTATTCCAATCTCTGACAAGATCACGTCCATCTTGGCGTCGCGGCGCAGGGTTTCGGGTCTTGCGCGCAGCGCCTCCTCGATCATGGCCGGGTCGGATGTCACCACCACGCGTGTCGAGCCCATCCGAAACTGGTATATCGAGCCGTACCGAGCCGCCCAGTCCTCGAAAATAAGATGAACCTTCGTCGCGTCGAGCTGATGCAAGTTCCCGATCAACGGCAGCCCTTTTGGCCCCGGCAAATCTTCCAGCGACCGGGTGGTCGGGTTCGAGACCGCAGATCGCTTAACGCCCGAGATGTCGACAAACACGCTGTCATCGCGTTCGGCGACCGGGCAGGACGCCAGACATTCCGGTCCGCCTTCCCGGTGTCCGGAGTCGACTGAGAAACGCCAGCGATGGTTCCGGCAGACAAGGGCGCCCCCGTCAAGCTCTCCCTCACCGAGCAGCGCGCCCTGATGGGGGCAACGGCCCTCGAATGCGCGCCAACGCCCGCCAGCCTTCAGCAACACGATGTCAGCCCCACTGGCCGACAGGGCGAACGGTCCCGCGCCGTTTAAGTCGCTCACCTTCGCCACGCGCGTGAAAGTCTCTGGCTTCATGACGCGATCTCCCGCTAACCCGAGAAGGTCCTGGACGCCACGATTGTCACCGACGTTTGTCGGCCGAGCGATCGCCCCAGATGGACGGCGTGTTCATCTGCGAGTTTAGCGAGACGAGAACACTTCATATATCGATGGCCCTGGCTGTGACGGGCGTCACACGTCGTCGCCTTGAGTGCAACGTCCGGATGACTGAAGGGTTTCGGACGCCGGCCCTTGGCAGGCGCGCTGGGCCGGGCGCTGGGGCCGGCGTCCGAAAGCCTCGTAAGGGGGAAACCGCGGGTAGGAAGAGGCGCGGATTGGCTGGGCGCGACCTATGGGGATTTGAAGGTCGCGGACGGATCGCCGATGTGGCGGCGGGGGCGAAAGGCGGTCGGCGTTGCCGTCGAGAGCGAACACGACGGGCCTTTTCGGGGGCGAGGATGCGAGCAGCGGGTATGGGAGCGGCGTCGGGAGAGCGTCCGCGGCGGTCGTGAGGACATCGGCTTGCTGCTCCGGCGCGTGGCTGGAGGCGCGGCGAGACGGGGTTGCGTGGGAATCGCGGCGACGGTCATGAGGTGTCGATCCTGATGCGGGTCGGCGACGGCGGGCGGCCGGGGCGCGCGCCTTCGAAGGTTTCGACGATGATCATCCGGCCGCCGCAACAGGGGCAGCGTCGCACAGGCGAAGGGGGTTCGGCTTGGCTGTTCGCCTCGGCGTGCGAGAGCTCAGATGTGGTCTTCGGCGCGGCGAGCGCTTGGCGGACGCGCTCGATGGTGCGCGCCCGAACCGTGCCGGCGAACAGGCCGTAGTGGCGGATGCGGTGGAAGCCGCTCGGCAGGACGTGCAGGAGAAAGCGGCGGATGTAGCGTCAGGGTAAGCCCTGGAAAGGAGGATGAACACGTGATCTGAAACCTTTCAATGCGATCCAGAGGGTTCAACTCCCTCCCGGCAAAGGCGAGCCAGCCAGCCGGAAGTGAGCCTTGCCGGGCTGACGGCAACGTCAGTCTGGAAGCGTAGGCAGCAGGTGCCGAAGCCGCGCATTAGCCTCGAAATGCTTTTCTTGTTGGAGCCTTCGCTGTCATTCGAGCGGGGGCAGCATCGACGAGACCGCCAATGGCCATGGGCTCGTCGGTCCGACCGGGGTCTTGGAGCGGGGCAGAGGCACGGGACGGATCGCCTGGGAACCTGAGAGATCCCGCTCATGCCCACGTGAGAGCGAGCCGGCAGTTTGGGCAGCCGGCTGAACAAGTGCCCGGGCCCGGGGCCGGTCCTCCACCGATCTGGGAGCGCCATGCGGCGAGCACGAACACTGGAGGGATCGCGTGGTGCTCGGAAGCGAACCAATAAGCGACCGGGATTGCGCGAGCGGGAAGTCGTAGCGCCTTCATAGTACCAACCACACGCGGGGAACTGGACCCACCGGGACCCGACTGAGGGAAGGGAGGCGCCACGGGACGAGAGCCGTTGGCGAGAAACACGGGAGAAGACCTTGAGCTTCGCAAACCTGTCCACGAAACGACAACGGATAGCTGCGCTGGCAAGAGCCAAGCGCGGAGCGGCGCTTTCCACGCTGCACCACGTCATCGACCTGGAATGGATGAAGGAGGCCTGGCGGCTCACCCGCAAGGATGGTGCTCCTGGCATCGACGGCATGACGGCGGTCGACTATGCGAAGAACCTGGAGGCCAACTTGCTTGACCTTCTCGGCCGCATCAAGTCGGGCCGCTATCAGGCACCGCCAGTGCGACGGGCATATATTCCCAAGGCGGATGGATCGCGTCGACCTCTCGGCCTTCCAACCCTCGAGGACAAGGTGGCCCAGCGGGCGATCGTCATGGTGCTGGAGGCCGTTTACGAGCAAGACTTCCTTACCTGCTCCTACGGCTTCCGGCCGGGACGGTCGGCGCATCAAGCCCTGCAAGATCTTCGCACGGGCTTCATGAGCCACGGACTGCGCTGGGTGTTGGACATCGACATCGTCAAGTATTTCGACTCGATTCCACACTCGCACCTGCGCGACTTTCTTGACAGACGGGTCACGGATGGTGTGATCCGAAGGATGATCGACAAATGGCTGAAGGCAGGAGTCCTGGAAGATGGGCTTCTGCGCCATGCGACCGAAGGCTCCCCGCAGGGCGGCGTGATCTCACCGATTCTCTCAAACATCTTCCTGCATCACGTGCTGGATGAATGGTTCGAGAGCGAGGTGCGTTCACGGCTCGCAGGGAACAGCGCCCTTGTCCGATTCGCCGACGATGCCGTTATGGCGTTCGCGTACTTCCGCGACGCCAAGCGAGTCCTCCGCGTTCTGGGCAAGCGGCTTCATCGGTATGGGCTAACGCTGCATCCCGAGAAGACTCGGTTCGTCGATTTTCGCTTCAACAACTCGGATGGGTCTCCTCCGGAGACGGAGGGAACCTCGTTCACTTTTCTCGGCTTTTGCCACGTATGGGGCAAGACCAGGAGGGGTGGCAAAGCGGTGCGGCAAGTGACGGCGAAGAACCGCTACGCCCGCGCCCTGGCGGCGGTCACCGACTGGTGCCGGACCAACCGGCATCGGCCGATCAAGGATCAGCACGCCCATTTGAGCGCGATGATGCGAGGCCACTACGCCTACTACGGCGTCTCTGGCAACTATCGACGACTGAGCTGGTATGCCAACGAGGTCGCGAGCATCTGGAAGAAATGGCTATCGCGACGAGACCGCCGCAAACGGTTCCTCTGGAGCCGCTTTAGCGATCTATTGAAACGATATCCATTGCCAGCGGCTCGGATTGTCCATCGCTACACCACCATGAGCGAAGCACGCCCGTGAAGAACCGGATGCGGGAATTCTGCACGTCCGGGTCTGCGAGGGGTGAGGACAGCAATGTCCTCACCTACTCGGCAACTCGTGGGCCGCGAGCGTCATGGTTTTGAACCGGTCGCGTCCTTTGATGCGGTCGTCCTTCCATTTGAAGGTGACGCCCGCCTCGTCGAGCGCGACGAGCCGTGCGTTCGAGATGGCGACGCGGTGGGTATAGCGGGCGAGATAGGCGAGCACGGCTTTCGGTCCGGCGAACGGCTTCTTTCCGTAGACGACCCACTCGGAGCGGCGCAACGGCGCGAGGGCGGCGTCGAAGGCGCCCTGGTCGGCGAGCGGGGCGAGGTCGCCGAAGAAGACGAGCCGGCCAGCCGCATGCAGGGCTGTGAGGCCTTCGAGGAAGAGGCGGCGGAACAGGCGGGAGAGCACGCGCACCGGCAGGAAGAAGCCGGGCTTGCAGGCGATCCAGCGCGACCCGTCCGGCGACAGGCCGCCGCCGGGAACGATGACGTGGACATGCGGGTGATGGGTCAGCGCCGAGCCCCAGGTATGGAGGACGGCGGTGAGGCCGATGCGCGCGCCCAGATGCTTCGGGTCGGCGGCGATCGTGGTCAGCGTCTCGGCGGCGGTCCGGAACAGAAGGTCGTAGACGGCCGCTTTGGTCTGGAACGCGATCGCGCCGATCGAAGCCGGCAGGGTGAAGACGACGTGGTAGTAGGGAACCGGCAGAAGCTCCGCCTCGCGTTCGGCCAGCCATTGTCTTGCCGCCGCGCCCTGACACTTCGGGCAGTGGCGGTTGCGGCAGGAATTGTAGGCCACGCGTTCGTGCGCGCAGTCCTCGCAGCGCTCGACATGTCCGCCGAGCGCGGCTGTGCGACAGGTCTCGATCGCCGACATCACTTTCAACTGGGCGAGGCTCACGTGGCCTTCGTTGGCCTCACGCCACGCCGGCCCATGGGCGCGAAAGACCTCGGCGACCTCCAGGCGGGGCCGCGCCATGCGGCCGCGGTCAGGCGGGCGGCTTTCGCTTCGTCAGGTTGACGCCCAGCCGCTCCAGCGGGCTCTTGACGTCGCGGATCGTATTGATGGCGACGCGGGTGTAGAGCGCGGTCGTCTCCAGCTTGGCGTGTCCGAGCAGAACCTGGATCACCCGAATGTCGACGTTCTGTTCGAGCAGATGGGTAGCGATCCCCGGGTCAAAGCCCGGGGATGCCGCAACGTATGCGGCGACACGCGCTTGGCGATCCCCGCCGCCTGCGCCGCGGCGTGGACCACGCGCACCATTTGGCGGGCCGACATCGGGTTGACCGGGTTCTGGCCCGGAAACAACCATGCCCGCGGCCTGGCCGCATGCCACCATTCGCGCAACAGTTCGAGCAGTTGCGGCGACAGCATCACATCGCGATCCCGCTGTCCCTTGCCCTGCTCGACCCTGAGCATCATGCGCTGGCTGTCAATGTCGGACACCTTCAGGTTCGCGACCTCAGACACCCGCAGGCCCGCGCCGTAGGCGACGCTGAGCGCCGCCTTGTACTTGAGGCCCGGCGCGGCTTCGAGCAGACGCGCCACTTCCTCCTCGCTCAGCACCACCGGCGCCTTGCGCGGCCGCTGTACGGGCGCCAGATGCCGGACGAGGTCGGGCTTTTCCAGCGTGATCTTGAAGAAGAACCGCAGCGCCGTGCAGGCCAGGTTGATGGTCGCCGGGCCAATATGCTGCTTGGCCAGATGCAACTGATAGCGGCGAACGTCCTCGGCGGACGCCTTGTCCGGCGACCGACCGAGGAAAACCGTGAAGTTCTTCACGGCCCGAACGTAGTCCCTCTGGGTGTCCTCGCCGAACCGGCGCGCCGTCATGTCGTCGATCATGCGCTGGCGCAGAGGGCTGATGGGCTTCGAGTTGTCGGGCATCGCGAAACCTCCTGTCTCGCATGGGGTTGAACCCCACGATCTTGAGACAGACCCAGGCCTTCGCGCTTCTCCTCAGCCCACTGGTCTCCGCCGCCCCTCGCCACCCCTACCGCGCGAGCGGTTTAGTCCATACGCTGAACGGCGTCATGGCCTGTTGACCGCGCCCCAGGCGTCACGGTCGCCGCGGTCAACTTGCCAGGCGCCCTCAAGCAGAGCAAAACCTTGGCGCTGACCAGCCGTGAGAGCCCCATGATCCTGATCAAACCCTTTCGCGCCTTGCGGCCGGCGCCGGGACGCGCGGCTGAGGTTTTGGCGCCGCCCTACGACGTGTTGTCGAGCGCAGAGGCGCGCGAGCGCGCTAGGGACAAGCCGTGGAGCTTTCTGCATGTCTCGAAGGCCGAGATCGACCTCGATCCGGCGATCGACCCCTACGACCCCGCCGTCTACGCCAAGGCGGCCGAGACGCTCAGAGGCATGATCGCGGCCGGCGTGCTCGTGCGTGACGGCGCGCCCGGCTATTACATCTATCGCCTCACCTGGCGGGGTCGCGTCGAGACGGGCTTCGCGGCCGCGGCCTCGCTCGCCGCCTATGCCGAGAACCGCATCCGCAAGCACGAGCTGACGACGCCGGTCAAGGAGGACGATCGCGTGCGCCAGATCGAGGCGGTCGGCGGCCAGACCGGCCCGGTCATGCTCGCCTATCCGGAGTCCCCGGCGATCGACGCGCTGCTGGCCGGGGCCTCGGCCGGGGCTCCTGCGGTCGACGTGACGGCCGACGACGGCGTGCGCCATGAGCTCTGGCCGATCTTTGCGGCGGCGACGGTCGCGGCGCTGACCAGCGCGGTCGACGCCCTGCCGGCGCTCTACATCGCCGACGGCCATCACCGTTCGGCGGCGGCGCTGCGGGTCGCCGAGGCGCGCGGCGTCAAGGACGGCTCTTTCCTCGCCGTTCTCTTGCCGCAGCGGGAAATGACCATCCTCGACTACAACCGAGTGCTGCGCGACCTGAACGGCCTCACGCCCAGCGCGGTCCTCAGCGAGATCGGCCGCCGCTACACAGTCGAGCCGAGCGACGGCCCGGTCCGCCCGACGCGCACGGACGAGGTCGGCATAGTTCTGGACAGTCGCTGGCGGCGGCTCACGCTGAAGCCCGAGATCCTGGCCGAGGCTCTGCAAAGCGGCGATCCGGTCGCGCGGCTGCCGGTGACGCTGCTCGCCAAAAACGTCATCGAGCCGATCTTCGGCGTCACCGATCCGCGGCGCGACAAGCGCATCGACTTCGTCGGGGGCGGGCGGGGGCTCGAGGAGCTGGAACGGCTGGTCGCGTCCGGCGCGGCGGCGGTCGCCTTCGCGCTCCATCCGACCACGATGAAAGACCTCATGGCGGTCGCCGACGCCGGCCAGATCATGCCGCCGAAATCGACCTGGTTCGAGCCCAAGCTCGCCGACGGCATGGTCAGCGCCATGCTGGATTGAGGGACGGCCCGGATCGGCGGCCGCCCAGAACAGAGCGGGATGTTCACATCCATCTGCCGTGTTTTTGAGAGTCGCCACTCATGAATTATCCTGCGGAGATATTCGATCAAGTTCAGCTATTGTTTGAAAAAAACGGGTTCAATGACCACCAGCTCCACTGTGTTTTGAATTTCGAGCACCGGCCGGACCCCGAGATCCTGAAGCTGTCGGTCATGGCCTCTATTGAGGCCATTCCCATCCTGTCTACCCGTTACATCGATGGGGCCACGCCGCGTTGGACAAGCCTCGACCCCGGCGAATTCGGTCGCGCATTCGTCTTGGCGGCGACGGAGGCGGAATTCCAGAAATTCCTCGTTTCTCCCGTTGATGAAAGTGCTGGCCCTCAGATCAGGGTCTGTCAGCTCGATGCAAATCCTTTCGCCGTCGCACTCAAAATGAACCATATGATTTGCGATGCGGCGGATTTTAAACAGTATCTATATTTCCTGTGCAAAATATATTCGGAACTGGCGGCGGACCCAAGTTACCGGCCGACCGCGATAACCGGAGACAGAAGCATCCGCGGAGTGCTCAAGCGCTTCTCCATGATCGCCAAGCTTAAGTCGTTATTGGCACAGAGCAAAGACAACAATCGCACTGGGGATCATAGATTTCCCTTAAGCGAGGGCGGAAACGTGCAGCCCTTTATCCTCACCTGCACACTGGAGCGGGACAGGGTCGCGGCGCTCAAGGACTATTGCCGAGCCAGAGGGGCGACTCTGAACGACGCCGTTCTTACCGCATATTATCGGCGCCTCTTTCATCTGCTGGCGCTGAGACCCGGCGTCGAAATCGAAATACCCGTGATGGTGGACATGCGACGTTACCTGGCGGAGAGTGGGGAATTCGAGTCCTTGACCAACCTCAGCTCGATGCAAGTAACGCAACTGGATTACCAGCCCGAGGAGCGCTTCGAGGGCACGCTCGGGCGCGTGAAAGCGGTCATGGACGAGAAAAAGGGGGCCGACATCGGCCTCAACGGCTTTATCAAACTTAATTTGCTGTATAGCGTCCTCGGCGACAAGATCGCCAATGGCCGACTGAAGACAAGTCTGAAAAACCCCCTGATCTGCATGACGAACGTGGGGATATTGGATCGGGCCCGGATGGCGTTCGGCAGTCTGTACCCCTCCGACGCCTTCTTGTGCGGCTCGATAAAGTACAAGCCTTACTTCCAGCTCGCCATGAGCTCGTATGACGGCCGACTCACTCTCAGCGTCAACCAGTATGGAGACGTCGATGATCGGGCGCGCATCGGCGCGTTCCTCGATGAGGTCGAGGCAGAACTTACCCAATTCGACGTTGTCGCGGCGCCTCACGAGCGAGCGTTGTGACTGTTGTGAGAACCGAGAACGACAGGCTGGTCGCGGGAACCACCGATAGCCCCAAGTGGGACATCCTGCGGCGATCCGCCATGCGCGCTCAGCGGGCCGTCGCGCAACACCGCCCTCACCCCTTATGCGCCAGCCAGCTCGTCACGACCGAATAGCCCTGGCCGGTCGGGACCAGATAGACGGTGAGGCGGTTGTTGTCGTAGACGCCGAAAGTCATGGCCTCGCACGGCGAGTCCTCGGCCGCCAGCACGCCGCAGGTCGTCGTCTGCGACCAGATCGGCGACCAGCCTATGGCGATGATCGCGATCTCGCGCGGCATGCCGACCTGAAGCTGCTGGCTCGCCTGCAAGGCGTCGAACGGCGGCGGGTAGGAATCCCTCAAGGCCGGATAGCCGCCCGGGGCGCAGCCGGCGAGCAAGGTCGCCACGGCGAGGATCGCAAGTCTTGTCCGCAAGCGCCGCCCCTGAAAGTCACCGTCGCGAAGGGCGGCCGACGCGGGAATCGCGCCGCGAACCGTCGTTCGTTCGCAACGACTCTCGGGCAAGAGGATTAGCGCCCGGTTAAACCACAGGTTGATTATTGCGAAGTCAACAACCTAAGGTTTTGCAGCGACAGCGGCCGGCGTCCGCCCGGCCTCGGCGCAGCGAGCCGCTCCGGAAGCGGCGACGGCGGAACGGCGCCATGTGGCGATCGGGCTCCTTGCCCGACCGTTTGACGGGACTATGCTCGCCGCGCCGTCTGAACCCGTGAGTTTTCGTCATGAGCGCCTTCGTCCTGCCTTACGTCCCCTCCGAGCGCCTGGGGTTTGATCCGCATCGGCTCGAGCGGCTGACCGACGCGATGCAGCGGCAGATCGACGAGAAAAAGGCGCCCGGCGTCGCGATGCTGATCGCCCGCTACGGCAAGATCGCCTACCGGCAGGCGCTCGGCGAAATTCGCGCGGGCGGCCCGGCAATGACCGACGACGCGATCTTCCGCATCTTTTCGATGACCAAGCCGATCGTCTCGGTCGCTGCGATGATGCTGGTCGAGGAAGGAAGACTTTCCGTTCTCGACCCGGTCTCGGCCTATATCCCGGCCTTCGCCGACGCGAAGGTGGGCGTTCCGGACGGCGACGAGCTTGCGCTTCAGCCGCTCGTCCGCCCGATCGCCGTGCAGGATCTTTTGCGCCACACCTCGGGCCTGACCTACGGCTTCACCGGCGCCGGGCCGGTCCAGAAGCTGATCAAGGCGGGCGACGCGCTCAGCCCCAAGCGGACGACGGCGGAAAACGTCGAGGCGATCGCCGCCCTGCCCCTCATGCATCAGCCGGGGACGGTGTGGGAGTACGGCGTTTCGACCGACGTGCTCGGCCGGGTCGTCGAGATCGTCGAAGGGGCGCGGCTCAGCGACGTCCTGCGCGCGCGCATCTTCGGGCCGCTCGGCATGACCGACACCGCCTTTTTCACCCCGGAAGCCAAGGTCGCGCGGCGCGCCGAGCCGTTCTCGTTCGACTTCATGACGGCCGCGGGGATCAATGCCGAAAGTCAGACCACGCCGCCGAAGTTCGAATCCGGCGGCGGCGGACTCCTCTCGACGCTCCCCGACTATACCCGCTTCGCCGGGATGCTGACGAACGGCGGCGCCTTCGCCGGCTGCCGCCTGCTGAGCCCTCGAACGGTCGCCTACATGGCGAGCGACCACCTCGACGCGATCGTCAATCGCAACCACTACCTGCTCTGGCCGGGTCACGGCTTCGGGCTCGGCTTCGCCGTCCGGGTCAGCGAGGGAAGGGCGCCGGCGATCGGCAGCGTCGGCGAGTATTTTTGGGGCGGCATGATGGGCACGACCTTTTGGATCTCGCCCCGCGACGACCTCATCGCCATCCTGATGGTCCAGTCGCCCGAATACCGCGAATATTTCCGCGTCCTGTTCCGCAACCTAGTCTACGCGGCGATCATCTAGAGCGGTTTTCGACCACGCTGAATTGTCATTGCGAGGAGCAAAGCGACGAAGCAATCCAGGGGATCGTAGGGCGCCCGACGTTCTGCTGGATTGCTTCGCTTTGCTCGCAATGACGAGGGCGCTTCGATTTGATCGAAAACTGCTCTAAGGCGTCCGGCCCAAACCAGGACGTCTGCGCTTCGGCGGTCCGCTCTTGCGACAATTGCGGTCGCCAAATCATACGCGGAAAGCGCGTTTTCGCGACAATTCCTGGCGATTCCGGTTGCTGCTGACCTGGGAGCGGCGAGGACACATCCACCTTTAGCGCCTTAACAAAGGCCGGGGCATCGCCCTCCTGCGCTGTGGGCCCTTGACGGCAAGCGGCGAGTGCGCCGAGGCTCAGCTGACGGTGGTTGCGTTTGCCCTTACGGGAGGAGCCATGGCCCTGCCAATCGAACACTATGCCCTCATCGGCGACTGCGAAACGGCGGCTCTGGTCGGCTCCGACGGCTCGATCGACTGGCTGTGCTGGCCCCGTTTCAACTCCGCGGCCTGCTTCGCCGCCCTCCTCGGGTCGTCCGAGAATGGTCGATGGCTGATCGCGCCGACGGTCGCTCCGTGCGCGGTTAAACGTCGCTACCGCCAGGGCTCGCTCGTCCTCGAGACCGAATTTCAGACCGAGACGGGCACCGCCGTCATTGTCGATTTCATGCCCCCGGCGGACGGCGCCCACCTCGCGCGGATCGTCGTTGGCCGGTCGGGGCGCGTGGACTTCCGCACCGAATTTGTCGCGCGCTTCAATTACGGAGCGTCGGTCCCCTGGGTCAGACAGCTCTATGACGGGTCGATCAGCGCGGTCGCCGGTCCCGAACGTCTGGTCTTGCGGAGTCAGATCCCCCTCCACGGCGAGGATCTCAAGACGGTTGGCGACTTCACGGTCGAGGAGGGCCAATCCGTCGCCTTTGTGCTTTCCTACGGCGCCTCGTTTGAGGCTTCGCCGAGCGCGATCGATCCGTTCGAATCGCTGGAGCGCACCGAAGCCTTCTGGCGAGGATGGAGCGACCGGTGTCCCGATGTCGGCCCCTGGACCGAGGCCGTCAAGCGATCGCTCGTCACGCTGAAGGCTTTGACCTACGCCCCAACGGGCGGGATCGTCGCCGCCGCGACCACGTCCCTTCCCGAGCAACTCGGCGGCGTCAGGAACTGGGACTACCGCTACTGCTGGCTCCGGGACGCCACCTTCACGATCCTGGCCCTGATGAAGCTCGGATATCACGAGGAGGCGCGCGCATGGCGCGATTGGCTCATTCGGGCGATCGCCGGAAGCCCGGACCAGGTGCAGATCATGTACGGCGTCGGCGGGGAGCGGTGGCTGCCGGAACTGGAGTTGCCCTGGCTCAAAGGCTACGCGAGTTCTTCGCCCGTGCGGATCGGAAACGCCGCCTGCAATCAGACGCAGATCGATGTCTTCGGCGAGATCGCGGACGCAATGTTTCACGCGTACAAAGCCGGCATGACGCCGGGCGAACGAGGTCGGGGCTTGCGTTCGCTGCTCCTGGAGCATCTCGCCGAAGCCTGGCGGCAGCCGGACGAGGGGATTTGGGAAGTGCGCGGAGGGCCGCAACACTTCGTTCATTCGAAGGTGATGGCCTGGGTCGCATTCGATCGCGCCGCGGATGATGTCGGGGTCAAAGCCTTCCGCGAACCCGGGCAGCGCTGGCGTGCGATCGCTGACGAAATCCATGCTGAGGTCTGCGAGCGCGGGTTCGACCGCGAACTGAACAGCTTCGTGCAGGCCTATGGCTCTAAACGACTCGATGCGAGCCTGCTACTGATCGCTCTCGTGGGGTTTCTTCCCGCGGACGATCCGAGGATCCAGGGAACGCTTCGAGCGATCGAGAAAAAATTGCTCGTCGATGACGAATTCGTTCTGCGCTACGAATCCGACAATTCCGGCGACGGTCTGCCGCCGGGCGAGGGGGCTTTTCTGGCATGCAGTTTTTGGCTGGTGGACAATTACGTTCTACAGGGCCGCTATGACGACGCCCAGAGGTTATTTGAACGATTGCTCGCCCGCTGCAACGATGTTGGGCTGCTCGCTGAAGAAGTCGATCCCGCCAGCGGGGGCATGCTGGGCAATTTTCCCCAGGCCTACAGCCATGTCGGTTTGATCAACTGCGCGCTGAATTTGAGTCATCGCGCGGGTCCGGCGCAAGAACGCGCCGCCTCGCGTTCCACCGGATCGGCCGTATCCTAGAGCAAGATCATTTTTCGGACGAGCCACGTGGCGCCCACATTCGACCGCTATGGCCACATTCCACCGGGGGAGCAGGGAATCCAGACACGCCTTGCAACCGGGCCGCGCCCAATCTTGCGACCTCCTTTCGCCTGCCTGTTATTTCCCTGATCCGGTCCGAAATCGCCTGATAATGTCCTGTTCCGGTCGTTCGAAATTCCCTGTTCCGCGCCTGCGCGCGCCCGCAACCGGCGGGTTGTAAGTCCGGCAACCCGATGATGTTGCAGGACTTCCCGGATCGGAGCGCCAACTGCGGCGAAAAAAATTCCCTGCTAGCAGGAGCCGGATCGTTGTCGCGGCCCCGCCCCGAAGCTTGCTGCCTGGCCGAGAACGCCGTGCGTCACCACGCCCCGGTGTTCGGCATCGACGCCCAGGGTTCGGTTGCCGGCAGCGCGTCGCCTTTCTGCAAAAGCTCGATCGAGATCGAGTCCGGCGTGCGGATGAAAGCCATCCGGCCGTCGCGCGGCGGGCGGTTGATGACGACGCCCGCGTCCATGAGCCGCTTGCAGGTCGCGTAGATGTCGTCCACGCGATAGGCGAGATGGCCGAAGTTGCGTCCGCCGGTATAGACTTCCGGGTCCCAGTTGTAGGTCAGCTCGATCAGCGGAGCCTGCTCTTTGCGCGCCTGATCGGCGTCGCCCGGCGCGGCGAGGAAGACCAGGGTGAAGCGGCCCTTCTCGCTCTCCGTCCGCCGCGTCTCGACAAAGCCCATCAGCTCGAAAAACGCGATGGTCGCCTTGAGGTCCGTTACGCGGATCATGGTGTGAAGATATTCCATGGCGGTTGCCTCTCCTGGATGTGGGTTACGTCCGTTACGTCAGAATAGCGACTTTGCCGTGAACCGGGCGCCCCCCACGCCGCGCATCGGGGAGCCCGCTCCCCCTGTTCAAGAGCCGGTTTCCGAGGCCGGCGATTCCCGATAGACCGCTCTTCACGCCGTGCGGGCGGCGGTCGGGGGGAACCTTTTGCGCACAGCCTTCTGCTTCACGCCGGACCGTTCGTTTTTTCCCCCCGCGGTGCGCGCGATCGTCTCGCTGATCGAGGCCGAGCCGGACGATCGCCCCGAGATTTTCCTCGTCTGCGAGCCGGAGGACGTAGCGCCCGGCTTCGACCGGCTGCCCGCGCGCTATCGCGAGCGCATCACCCTCCTCACCCTCGACTTCGCGCCCTATGACCAGCGCCTCACCGGCAAGGGCCGGTTCTCGCGCGCGGTGTTCCGCCGCTTGTTCCTCGCCGAGGTCCTGCCGGAATCCATCGAGCGGATCGTCAGCGTCGATTCCGACATGCTGATCGTCCGCCCCGGCCTGTCGCGCCTGGCCGAATTCGACTTCGGCGGGCGCCCGCTCGCCGCCGCCTACGACATGATCTTTCTGATGGACTTCAAGGGCGAGGGCGACCCGCTTGTCCGCCAGTTCCGGCGCTCGCGCCAAAGCCTCGGGCTCGCGCTCGGCACGCCCTATTTCAACGCCGGCCTGATGGCGATCGACCGGGCCGCCTGGGAACGGGAGAAAATCACGGAGCGGGTGACGAAGGCGCTCGCCGAGGATCCGAAGCGGTACCCCTTCATGGAGCAGGACGCGCTGAACGCGACGCTCCAGGGCGGCTTCGCGCCGCTCTCGCCGCGTTACAATTTCATGGGCGACTTCTTCCTGCTCGATCTCGAACGCCGGCTCGACCCGATCGTGCTGCATTTCGTCAACGCGCCGAAGCCCTGGACGCTCGACGCTTGGAAGGGCGAGGCGCGCTTCGCCGAGACTTACCGCGACTGGTTCCGCGCCTCGCCCTGGCCGGAATGGGCCGAGGCGTCCGACCGGCCAGGCTGGCGCAGCTCGCGGCCGCCGCTGACGCCCGTCAGGCGCGCGTTCGGCGAGCGGCTCATGCGCTTCCTCGAGGCGCAGCCGTTCCTCGACAGCCCCTTGCGGCTCGCGCAACCCGGGCAGATTGGCAGGCGCGGCACGCCTGTAGGGCGCGCTCCATAGCCCATCGGGAGCCGGGCGTCCTGACGGACGCCCTATTGAGCGCGCCGGCGGGGTCGCCGACCCCGCCCTACAAGGGCGCCCGGAAATTTGCTCCGGCTTCCCGCTCGCGGCGGAAGTCATCATCGTTCGCGCCAAGACGCCCTCCCGTCACAAGCTCCGGACAAGTCGCCGTCGCCACAATGCCGTTCGAGGCCGCCTCCGTCGCGGCCGGCGGAGCATGGCGGGCCGAAACCATGAAGCTTGTGACAAAAGCCGCGCTCGCGAGCCTCGCGTTCGCGCTGCCGGCGCAGGCGGCGGACCTGTTCGACGCCGGATCGCCCGAGAGCTTCCCCGCATCCCAGGCTCCGACCGCGGTCGAGATCGGCTCGAACTGGTACCTGCGCGGCGACATCGGTGTGAGCTTCGACGACGGTCCGACAGTGACCCTCTCGCGTCTCGCCGTGCCGCCCGCCGGCGCGCCCGGCCAGACTATCCCCGCCGAAATCGGCCCGAACGCCCACACCACGGACTTCGACGGCACGCTGGGCGTCGGCTACCGCTTCAACGACTATATTCGCCTCGACGCGACCTGGGACTATCGCACCGGCTCGAGCGCGAACCGGTCTACGACCGTCGTCTGCCCCTACACCTCCTACGCCTTGTCCACGCAGACGACACCGGCATACCTTTTGGGCTATTTCTACAATACCGCCGACACCTACGACGGCGTCTTGGCCGTCAAGCAGCACACCAACACGTTCCTCGCCAACGCCTATGTCGATGTCGGGACTTGGAGCGGATTCACGCCCTATCTGGGCGGCGGCCTCGGCGTCAGCGTCAACTCGATGTCGGGCGGCGTCAACTACTACACGACGTCAAACGGCTACCCCTACGCCGCCGACCTGTCGCCGACGGGCCTGTATGCGCCGATCTGGATCGATGCTTACGGAAATCCGATCACACCACAGCCGGCCATCGCTTTTGCAAAACAGAACTGGAACCGGACGATCAGTTCCGCGACCTCGGGCCTGGCCTGGGCGCTGATGGCGGGGTTCAGCTACCAACTCACCCCGAGCATCACAATCGACATCGGCTACCGCTACCTCAACGGCGGCTCGACCCGGACCCTGCTCAATGCGCAGACCGGAACCACGCTGAAGCAGAGCAACGTCTCCCAGCAGGTCCGCGTCGGCATCCGCTACCTGATCCAGTAGGTCCCGTACGCGCCGCTTGACGCGGCAGGGGTTTTTGGCGTCCAAGGGCCCGCGCACGAGCGCGGGGGACGCCCGGTTATGTTCCGCACCCTGATGACCTCGCGGCGGTTCGCGCCGCTGTTCTGGTGCCAGTTCTTCTCCGCCTTCAACGACAATTTCGTCCGCAACATGCTTGTCATGCTGATCCTTTTCCGCTTCGGCGGCGAGGGCGGCAGCATGAAGATCCTGGTCGCCTCGATGGCCTTCGTGCTGCCGGCGATCCCGTTCTCCGCGCTCGGCGGCGAAATCGCCGATTCGCACGACAAGGCGACCATCGCCCGGCGCCTGAAGTTCGCGGAGATCTTCGTTCAGGCGATCGGGGCGGCCGGCTTCGCCTTCTCGTCGCTGACCCTGCTTTATCTGGCGCTGTTCGGGCTCGGCTGCGTCGCCGCGCTGTTCGGCCCGATCAAATACGGCATTCTGCCCGATCACCTGAGGCGCCAGGAGCTCGTCGCCGGCAACGCGCTGGTCGAGGGCGCGACCTACGCCGCCATCATCTGCGGCCTGATCATGGGCGGACTGGCGGCCGCGCACGGCCGCTCCAGCGGCGGCGTCGTGGCGCAGATGATGATCATCGCCGTCGCCTGCTACGCCGCGTCCCGCTGGATCCCGCCGACCGGGGTCGGCGCGCCGGGTCTCAAGGTCCACTGGAACGTATTCGCTTCGACCTGGCGGATCATCGAGGAGGTGCGCGCCGATCGCCGCCAATGGGCGGGGGCCCTGGCGACGAGCTGGTTCTGGACCGTCGGCATCGTCACCCTCTCGCTCGTGCCGGTAGTCGTCAAAGCGCGGGCCGGCGGCGGCCTCGACGTCGAGATCACGGTCAACCTCATCTTCGCCGCCGGGGTCGGCGTAGGTTCGCTCCTCGCGGGGCAGCTGTCGCACGGCCGGATCGAGCTGGCCCCGGCGCCGTTCCTGCTCATCGTGCTGGCGGCGACGCTGATCGATTTCGGCCTCGCGACCAGCGGACTTCCGCCGTCGACCCGCGAGGTTCCGCTCGGCGCGTTCTTCACAAGCTCGCTCGGCCTGCGCCTGGCCTTCGACCTGTTCGTCTTCTCCGCTGCGGCCGGCCTGTTCGTCGTGCCGATCTTCGCCGCCATCCAGGCCTGGGCCGGCGAGGAGCGGCGCGCCCGCGTCGTCGGCGCGGTGAACGCGCTGAACTATCTCATGATGGTCGCGGGATCGGTTGTGGCTATGCTGCTTTTGCAGGTCGTGGGCATGAGCGAGCCGACGGCGCTCGTTCTGCTCGGCCTCGCCAATGTCGTCGCGGCGGTCTGGGTCTTCCGCAACCTGCCGGCCAACACGCTCGCCTTCGTCGCCCGCGTCGCGCTCCGATTCGTGTATCGCCTCGAGGTGGTCGGGGCTCAGAACCTGCCCCGGCCCGGCGAATGCGCGGCCATCGCGGTCAGTCACGTCTCGTTCCTCGACGCGGCGGTCGTGACCGCTGTCATGGAGGAGCCGCCGATCCTCGCGGTCGATCGCGTCGCCGCCCGCCGGCGGCTGGTCGCGCCGCTCATCCAGTTCATTGGCGTCAGCCCGCTCGACCCTTCCCGGCCCCTGACTGCCCGGGCGCTCGTCGCCGCGGCCCGCGCCGGCCGGGCGCTCGCGCTCTTTCCCGAGGGACGGACGGCGCTGACCCCTGTCCTGATGCGCGACTACGAGGCGCTGTCGCTGATGATCGAGAAGACCGGCGCCCCGGTTACGCCGGTGCGGATCGAGGGGGCCGAGCAGACGCTCTTTTCCCGTTTCGATCCGACGCAGAGCGGCCGGCGGCTCTTCCCCAGGATCAAAGTGACTGTGCTGCCGCCGCGCCGCCTCGCGGTCCCCTACGCGCGCGACGGACGGACCCGCCGGCGCGCCGCCGGCGTCGCGCTGGTCGACCTGATGGCCGACCTCGTGTTCGAGACAACCGACATCCGCCGCACCCTCCACGCCGCCTTCGAGGCGCAGGCCCGCAAGCACGGTCTCAGGCGGATCGTCGTCGAAGACCCCCTCGCCGGTCCCCTGACCATGCGCATGTTCCGCATCGGGGTCGGCGTGCTGGCGCGCAAGCTCGTCGCGATTTCGGCGCCGGGCGAAACCGTCGGGCTCATGTTGCCGAACGCCAACGGCGCCGCGGTGACCTTCATGGCGCTCCAGGCGACGGGCCGGGTCGCGGCCATGCTCAACTTCACCGCAGGCCCCCTGAACCTCGTCGGCGCCTGCCAGGCGGCGCAGATCCGGCTCGTGCTGACCTCGCGCGTCTTTGTCGAGAAGGCGGACCTCGCCCCTGTGGTCGAGGCGATCGGCCGGGTGGCGCAAATCGTCTGGCTCGAGGACGTCCGCGCGAGCGCCACCACCCAGGAGAAGCTCGTCGCGGCGCTGACCGCGGGCCGGGCCTTCGCGCCCCGCGAGCCTGACGATCCGGCGGTCGTTCTGTTCACCTCCGGCACCGAGGGCGCGCCGAAGGGCGTCGCGCTGTCGCACGCCAACATCCTCGCCAATTGCGCCCAGGTCGAGGCCCGCTACGACCTCCGCCTCTCGGACATCTTCTTCAATCCGCTGCCGATGTTTCACGCCTTCGGCCTGACGGCGGGAACGCTGCTCGGGCTGATGACCTCGATGCGGATCTATTTCTATCCGACCCCCCTGCACTACCGACAGATCCCCGAGCTCATCGACAAGGTCGGCGCGACCGTGCTTGTCGGCACCGACACGTTCCTCGCCGGCTATGCGCGCAACGCCGACCCCGAGGGCTTCCGGTCGGTGCGCTACGTCATCGCCGGCGGGGAGGCGCTAAAAGCCGAGACGCGCCGGATCTACCGGGAGAAGTTCGGCCTCGACCTGTTCGAAGGCTACGGCGTGACGGAGGGCTCGCCGGTGCTGGCGGTCAACGCGCCGATGTTCAACCGGCATGGCACGGTCGGCAAGCTCCTGCCCCACATCACGGCGCGCCTCGAGCCAGTGCCGGGCATCGACGAGGGCGGGCGGTTCTACGTCAAGGGGCCGAACGTGATGATCGGCTACTACCGCGCCGACAACCCCGGCGAGATCGAGCCGCCGGCGGGCAGCTGGCACGACACCGGCGACATCGTGGCAATCGACGCCGACGGCTTCGTCGCGATCAAGGGCCGGGCCAAGCGCTTCGCCAAGCTCGCAGGCGAGCTCGTCTCGCTCGGCGCGATCGAGGACCACCTGTGGGGCCTGTGGCCGGACGAGACTGTGGCCTGCGTCGCGGCGCCCGACCCCAAGCGGGGCGAGCGGGTGATCCTGGCGACCGACCACATTGGGGCGACCAAGGCCGAGGTCGAGACGTGGATGAAGATCAAGGGCGCCTCCGCCATCATGGTCCCCGCCTCGGTCGTGGTGCTCGACGCGATCCCCCTGCTCGGCTCCGGCAAGACCGACTATGTCGCGCTCGCCAAGCTGCTGCGGGAACGGGGCGCGTGAGCGGGCGGTTTAGCGCCGCTTATCGACCGGGCTCAAGGATTTCCGCGGGTTGGAGGGCGTCTTAGCGACGGGCGCGGATGTTCTATTATACGTATTGATGATGGTATTAACGGCGCTGGTTGCGGCCCAGATTGACACGTGGCAGTGTGGATAATGTTGTTCGCACCTCAGCTTTTTTGGCGGGGAGCATTCGGACGCACAGCATATATATGCTGGCGCGCTCGTCATATATATGCTGGCGCGCTTGTCGCTTCGCGGCAGCCGGAGCGGACTGGGTCCCGGTGTCCGCGCCTGCCGCCTTGCTCCGTCATTCCAGGTTCGACCTGCGGGCGCGGGAGCGCGCGCCGCCGGCGGCGTGGGCCACGGGAACCGCGACAACGGGAGCGAGAGGGGAAGCGCCGACACTAGCCGCAGAACCGACGGAGGAAAAACGCATGACCACGGATGCAGAAGCCGTTGATTACGGATATCTCGTCGCCTTCGCGGAAGGCATGTATCTGCTGGACCAGACCGTCCCGCGCCCCCAGCCGCGCATCGCAGCGTTGGGCTTTGATGTGGTCGGACATCTTATCGCTCAAGACGTTCTCATCCCGCCGCTGACCGCGCCCGCGGGCCTGCGCAAGCTGTCACTCCGTCCCATATCCGTCTTTTTCGGCTTCCTCGCCCGCAGCCAGGCCGATCCCAACCATTACGTCGCCGCCGTCCGCGGCACCAACGGTTTTGCCGAATGGGCGATCAACGGCGAGTTCCTCTCCGTCGCGTGGCCCGCACAGCCGGGCGCCATGGTCGAACAGGGCTTTTCGGACATTTACGAGACCATGACCCTTGTCGGGCTCGACGGCGCGCAGATCGGGGCAAGCGCGGCGGACGGGATTGCTCACGTCGTCGGCGGCGGGACGGCGACTGTTTGCGGGCACAGCCTCGGCGCGGCGCTCGCCACCTATCTGAGTTTTGACGTCGCCGGACTTCTGGGAAGCCGAGCGAGCGCGTGCCTGTTCGCTTCGCCTCGCACGGGCGATCCGGTCTGGACGACCGCTTACCTGGCTCGCGTTCAGAGCTATCAGCTCATCAACTACGTACTCGACGTCGTGCCCTACGTGCCTTTCGAACCGCCGGCGATGCCTTACCAGACGCTGCCCAACCCCCAGATTCTCGAGCCCGAGACCGCACAAGCCGAGGTTCGGTTCGACATCGGGGCCAACCATAACCTGTTCAGCTATTGCGCGATGCTCGACTCAGCGGAGGCGAAGCGACGTTACAGCCAGGAGGACGCCCTCGCCTGGAAAGACATTTCCGTTCCGGCGAGGCCCGACATCAACCACGACCTCACCGTCGCTCTGGCAAAGGCCGTGGACGCGCTGGGCGCACAAGCCGATCATATCGCCGATCTTTTGTGGGCGACAATGCACGCTGTGAATGCATAGACCTGAAGGCCGACGCGACAGACGATGACGGCGAAATCTTAGTTTGGACGCCATGCCCGCGCCCTTCGTCTTCCTCAGCCATTCCGGCGCCGACACCGAGGCGGCGCGGGCGCTGAAGCGGCGACTGGAGGACGCGCCCGACGCGAAGGCGGCGGGTCTGAAGGTCTGGTTCGACAAGGACTCCCTGAGGCCGGGGACGTCGTGGTCGGCGCAGATCGCCGAGGCGATCCAGGACCACGCGACCGCCTTCGTCGTCTACGTCGGCTCGGGCGGGGTGATGAACTGGGTCGAGGCCGAGGTCGATCTCGCCCTGTCGCGCGCGACCACGAGCAAGCCGAACCCGCTCCTGTTCATCCCCGTCCTCGACGCGAAAAGCCAGGGGTCGAGCGCGCTGCCTCCCTTCGCCAAGCGCTATCAGGGCGTGCGCGACCCGCTCGACGACGGCGAGGAACTCGGGAAGCTCATAAAGGCGATCTTGAGCCTTGACTGGGACCGGGCGCCCGAGCTGATCGATGAGCCGTTCGTCGGCCTGCGCTCGATGCGCGAGGAGGAGTCCGACCGCTTTTTTGGCCGCGACGCAGAGGTCAGCGAGCTCGTCGAGAAGTTCCGGAAGCATCGCATCGTGGCGATCGTCGCCGACAGCGGCACACGCAAGTCCTCCCTCGCCGAAGCCGGTTTCGTCCCCGCGTTCCGCGGCGGCGCGCTCGCGGACCCGTCGCGGAGCGAGCCCGACGACCGCGTCTGGCACGTCATCTCGATGCGGCCGGGGGCCAATCCGGAAGAGGGCCTGCGCACTGGCATCTCTGAAGCGGCGAGGAAGTTGGGTCGTTCCGTCAAAGACCAGTCGGACCTGCGCGGGCTTGTGGGGGCCGCAAATCCCAGCGAAACCGCGTTCGCCCTGCAGTGCGATCTCCCGCCGAAAACGACGGCGACTCTGCTGATCGTCGATCAGTTCGAGGAGGTGCGAACACAGACCCCAGCAGCGCTCGCCCTCCATTTTGTTCGCCTGCTGCTCGCGCTTGCCGACGGCGACAAGGACATTCGCGTTCTGCTCACAATCCGCGCCGACCATTTCAATCTGGTCAGCGCCTTGGGCGGCACCGGGGACCGATCGGCCGCCATCCCCGGCCGTCGGACGCTGCATGAGCGCCTGACCGCCGACAACCGTGACGCAATCCTGCCGCTCAAGCGCATTCCGGACGCGGCCCTGCGCGATGTCGTCTGTGCGCCGCTGAAGTTTGCCGGCGACAGGGACGAAGCCGGACAGACGGCGCTCCTTAAGGCGGTCCGGCAGGAAATATCGGACCGGCCGAGCGACCTGCCGTTGCTACAGGTCGCGCTGCGGGCGGCATGGCGCGAACACAAGGCGAAGGATATCGGGGTCCTTGCTGCGTATCATTCCGTTGGCGGCGTGCTTGGGGCGCTCGCCAACGAGGCCGAAATGGCCCGTCGCAAGCTATCACAGCAGGATAGTGCGCGGCTGGAATCGATTTTCGTGCGTCTCATTTGGCTGGGCGATACGGGCGACGCGACCAGGCGAATTGCGTCGCTCGACGAGTTCGACGAGGAACGCCAGCGTCTGCTACAGCGGCTCGCCGATGACGCGCACGCGCGGCTTGTCGTGCTTGGCGAAGCCAGCGCCGAGATCACCCACGAGGCGCTGGCCAGGCAGTGGCCTTGGCTGCAGGGCGCCTTAAAAGACAAGGCGCGCGACATCCGCCGGCTCCATCAGCTGCTCGCAAAGTCTCGCGAATGGAGCGAATCGCCGGAGGATGACAAGGCCGAGTATCTTGCCAGCGGAGCCGAGAAGAGGATCTTCGAAAATGTGGAAAGGGATCATCCCGACTGGCTGTCCGATCGGGACAGCGATTTTCTGAAATCGACGGGCGCAGTGGCGCGCGCGCGCGTCGCATCTTACAAGCCGAACGCCGGTCTCTTGAGATTAGCGTGGAACGAATATCGCGGCTGGGCGGCGCTGTCGGGTCAGATGAGCTTCAACTCGGAGCGTTGGCGACTTTGGGGCCTCATCTTGTTCGCATGCGCCGGGATCCTCGGCGGTGTCGCCTCGATTGTTCCACCCGAGTTCGGGCGATTTGCCGCGGTCGTGGCCGCGCTCGCCGCGGCGGTCGCCGCTTTCCTCGGCCGGCAATTTATCGGTTCTGACAACGAGGCGGCTCTCCTTCGGGTCCGAGCGACAGCAGAAGGCATCCACTCGGAATGTTTCCGCTACGCTGGGGGCGCCTACTCGGGCGAGAGCGATGCGGCCGCGAGCGCGTTCGACTTGCGAACAGGCCAGATCGCCGAGCAAGCGGCCAGCATGGGCCTCGCTCGAATTGTCGATCCTGCGCCGGCCGAAGATGCGCGCGTGCCTCCTGTTCCGATGACTGCGGAATGGTACAAGGCATACCGCGTCGAGAATCAAATTCGCTATTACGGATACGTTAGAGCCCGAAACACATCGACGGCTCGCAGACTTCGCTTGATTTCGCTATTCGCATTTCTGGCGGCGGTGGCGTTCGGATCCGTCGCCAGTATCAGTCAGCTCAGCCTCGCTCCATGGATTGGAGTCATGACGACGATCGGCGCGCTTGTCCTCGTCTACAGCGCTCTCGGGCGTTTTACAGACCGCATCCTCAGCGTCGAATCGCTCCGGAATCGCATGGAGCTAAGCTTTTTAGGCGACCAAGCCCATACGACGAGTTTGGCTGATCTCGTAGAGAAGGTCGAAGACCTAATCCAGAGCGAACATGACCTCTATCTCGAATGATCTTGCCGATCGCCTGCGCTTATCTGCGCATGCGCGACAACCCCGTCAGCCTCGAGGGCGCGACCGACTATCCGCTGACTTTCGACCGGCCGATTTGCGTCGTCGACCCTCCCCCGCCGGACTCGTTGGGCGAAGGGTCGGACGGGGCGAAGTCCTCGAAATAAGGAACGTCAAAGCGCGAGCGCGAGACGTATGCTCGCGCCAAGACAAACGAGGATGGAGGGAACCATGTTGCGACAAGCCTGGAACGCCTATCGGGGATGGGCGAAGGCCGCGCGCGACCTTCAGAGCGCGACGCAGCGGTGGAACCTTGCGTCGCTCTTCTGCGTCGTCGCGGCGGCGGTGTTCGGCGCCGCCGCCGCCATCGCGCCCGCTACGGTGAGCGCCTGGGTCGCGGGCGCGGCGACCGTCGCCTCGGCCGCCGGCGCCTATCTCGGCAAGCAATACCTCGCCTCGGGCGTCGAGGCGGGCTGGATCCAGGCGCGGGCGACCGCCGAAGGGATCAAGTCCGAATGCTACCGCCATGCGGCGTTGGCCGGCGCCTACGCCGTCGGCGGCGCGGACGCGGCCAAGGCGCTGGCGGCCAACGCCGCCGCGATCGTCAAGCAGGCGACCGACAAGGGCCTCGTGCGCGCGGACAATCCGGTTCCGGATTCCGGCGACAAGCGCGAGCCGCCAGTTCCCATGACCAAAGACTGGTACAGCTCCGCCCGAATTCAGGATCAGATCGCCTACTATCGGGACGCACGGGCGAGAAACCAGAAGGACGCCGACGAACTCTGGTGGATCGCCTTCGCGGCGGGCTTCCTGGCGATCGTGTTCGGCGCGGCCGGGATTGCCTCGGCGCCGCGTTTTGCGCCATGGATCGGCGCGATGACGACGGTCGCCGCGTCGGTCGCGGCTTACGGCCTGATTGATCGGCGCAAGTATCTCATCGCGAGCTACGCGGCGATGCAGGCCAGGCTCGAGGAAATCCTTGGATTGGACGCCTCCGCTCCGATGAGCCTCGCCGACCTCGTCTCGACAACCGAGGACCTGTTGGAAAGCGAGCACCGGGCTTGGCTGCCGCAGATGCTCGCGATCCAGCACACGGCCCCGCCCCCTCCGAAAGCCCAAGGACAAGAC
Organism: uncultured Alphaproteobacteria bacterium; assembly: GCA_963822215.1. Taxonomy (GTDB): domain Bacteria; phylum Pseudomonadota; class Alphaproteobacteria; order Rhizobiales; family Beijerinckiaceae; genus Roseiarcus. The sequence continues at coordinate 548,945 of CAWGGX010000007.1, read as the reverse complement.
CAACCCGGCCCTTGAACAGGATTGCGCGGGCTGCGCCTCGCCAACGGAGGGCGGCGTCTCGCGCGCCTTGAGGGCGGCGAGACGCCGCCCCTCCGACACGGCGCAGAGGTTGCCGGCACCGCGAAACATGAAGGACTGCGCGATGCCCATCCCCAGCCCAACCGCTTGGGCCGAGGTCAAGTTCGACATCGCCTTGACCTGACCCCTGGCGCTCGCCGTGGCCGTCGATGCGCTCGACGACGCGGCGAAGCCGATCGTCGACCTACTCTGGGCGTCTATGCGCGCGAAAGGCGCGCACGTCTGAGGGCGACGGCGAGCCCTCAGTCCGGCGCGTTGGAGAAGGCGAGGAAGCGGATGATCCGCCACTGACCGTCCGGCTCGCGGCGGAAGACGTCCAGCCCCGGCTCCTTCGAGACGGCCGGCGAAGCCCCGCGCTGGATGGTCACCGACCAGACGAGTTGCACGACCGCGAGATCGCCGCTGACGATGATCTCCTTGACGTCTGGCGCGTAGCGCATGGTCATGCCGCGGTCGACGAGCGCCGAGGCGATCCGCCGGCACACGGCGCTGCGCCCCTCGTCGGGCCGGCCGCGCATGGTCGAGACGAGGTCGGCGGAAAAGATGGCGCAGGCGCCGGCCGCGTCGCGGACGTTGAACGCGGCGGCCCACGAGGTCAGCTGTGCCGCGATCGCCGCCTTGTCGGCCTCGACGTCGGCTGTCGCCGGCGCGAGCGGGAGCGCCGTCAGGAAGGCTGCGACGAGGAGACGGCGGGCGATCGGGGCGAAACGAGACATGGACTCTCCAGAGAGGACGAACAGCCGGGACCGCGGCCTTGTAGCCGCGCTCGGTGAGCGCGGCGACGCGGTCAACAACCTGAGGATTCACACAAGTCGAATTCCCGAAGCTCTTGAAGGGGCTCATCGCGATGGCGGGTTTCGCCTTCTCCGCGAAGCGGCTAGCGTGCGCACACATTCGATTCGCGGACGAGTCAAACACATTTTTTGCAAACATCGCTTGATCGTTGAGAATCATGTGTGATTCTGTATCGGCCGGCCCTTTGTTTGGAGAGGATCGGCGATGACAGACGTGAACATTGGCTTCTTCGGCGACGTGCGCCTTGAAAAAAGGGGCGCCTGGCGCTGGAGCGCATGTGCGCGCGCATTAGCGCGGGCTTTCGCCAACTGTGCGACAGCCGGGCGGAGAAGGTTGGTCTGACGCGGTTTTTCCGCAATCCGAGAGTGACGGTGGAAGAAATTCTGCGCGGCGCGGCGGAGCGGACGGGAACCGCCGCGGCGGGACGGCACGTCCTGTTGATCCAGGATACGAGCGAAATCAACTATGAAGCCAAAGCCAAGCGCAAGCGTGGCCTTGGCCGCGTCGGCAACGGCAAGGACGTCGGCCTGTTCGTCCATCCGGCGCTGGCGGTCGACGCCGCCGACGGCGGCGTCCTGGGGCTCGCGGGGGCGACGATCTGGCGGCGAACGCGGATCAAGGAGGACGACTACCAGAGCCTGCCGATCGAGGAGAAGGAGAGCAACAAGTGGCTCGCCACGCCCCTGGCGGCGAAGCGGTTCCTGAACTCGGCGACGATGATCACCGAGATCTCCGATCGGGAGGCCGACATCTACGAGCATTTCGCCCGCGTGCCCGATGGGCGAACGCATGTCCTGGTTCGCGCCGTGCGCGATCGGGCGCTCATCGAGGCGGGCGAGCGGCTGCTGTCGAAGATCGCCGCCGCGCCGGAAGCGGGCCGTCTGAGCTTCGATCTGCCCGGCCGGCCCGGACGGACGGCCCGGAAGGTCACGCTGGCGGTGCGTTTCTGTCCGGTCGTCCTGCGTCGTCCCGAGCGCGGCGCCGACCGGCGGGATCCGCCCGGCGTCGCGCTCAATCTCGTCGAGGCGCGCGAAATCGACCCGCCGCCCTCCGAGGAGCCGATCGTCTGGCGCCTGTTGACGACGCATGGCGTGAGCACGCTTGCCCAAGCGGCGTGGATTATCGAGCTCTATCGCTATCGCTGGATCATCGAGCAGCTCTTCCGCACCCTCAAGTCGCAGGGCTTCGACCTCGAAGACAGCCTCTTGCGCGACGGCGACGCGCTCGAACGCCTGGCGGCGACCGCGCTGATCGCCGCCGCGAGCGTCATGCAACTGGTCCAGGGACGGGACGAGGCGGGCGCGGCTTTCCCGGCCGCGCGCGTCTTCGAACCCGACGAAATCGCCGTTCTGGAGGCGCTGGCCGGCAAATTCGAAGGCAAGACCCAGAAGCAGAAGAACCCGCACCCCAGACGCAGCCTGGCTTGGGCGGCCTGGTGCATCGCCCGCCTCGGCGGCTGGACCGGCTACGCCAAAGAGCGTTCGCCAGGCCCTATCACCTTCGTCCACGGCCTGCGCCGCTTCCACGCCATCGCAGAAGGCTTCAATCTCGCCGCCGCCACCTCGCCTGCCCCACTTGACAGCTGAGCAAATCAAATGTGTGCGCACGCTAGCCGCGAAGCGGGGAAGGTGGCCGAAGGCCGGATGGGGTGCGGAAAGCAGGTATGGTTCCGCGAAGATTCGCGGAGACGGTCGCGCAATCCGACTTGGGCCGAAGCGGTGGGCCGCACCCCATCCGGCGCTTTGCGCCACCTTCCCCAGCAAGCTGGGGAAGGGGTTGGCCGGGAAAGCGCGAGCGTCGGCGAGGACGCCATCGCCCGTGTCGAAATCGCGAAAAAAGCGCCAGTTGGCGCTTGATCATGTCACGAGGCCGGGATTTCATGGACGAGGCAGAAACGCATCGGGGGCTGAGCCATGGTTGTGGACGAGAAGACCGACTTCCGGGAGCTCGCCCGGGCTGGCGGTCTGACACTGAGCTATCGCGCCGGCGATTTCATCTTCCGTGAAGGCGACGCCGCGAGTTGCATGTTCATCGTGCTGAAGGGCTCGGTCGAAATGTCGACCAAGGACAAGACCGTCGCGACAATTCCCGAGGGCAAGCCGTTCGGCATGCTGTCGCTTATCGACAAGAAGCTGCGGGCCAATTCCGCCCGCGCGATCGAGGACTGCGAGCTTGCGCTGCTCGACGAGCGGACGTTCCGCGTCATGGTCGAGGAGACGCCGCACTTCGTCTGGTACGTGATCAACGAGTTCGCCTCCCGCCTGCGCGCCACGCACGCGCTGATTTAGGGCGAAGCGCTATTCAGTCCAAGCGCTCGCGGGCGGCCCCCCCACCACCACCCTTCGGGTGGTCCCCCTCCCCCGTTTCGCTGACGCTACACGGGGGAGGAAACGCGTCGGCGCCTTTCCTCCCCTGCGCGTCAGCGCGGGGGAGGGGGACCATGCGAAACATGGTGGTGGGGGCGGCGCCTCACCCGTCGCCGCCGCCCTTCGGCCGGGCGAGGGCGAAGACGGATTCGACCACCGCATAGTCCTGGTAGCCGCAGCGGGCGAGCGGTTGCGCAGCCGTGATGTCGAAACGGCCGTCGCGGATGAAGGCCTCGTCGATGTGGAATCCGACGACCTCGCCGAGGATGAGGACATTGCCGCTCGCGGCGCCCGACCGGTTGCGGATCTCGATGACCTCAACGACCTTGCATTCGAGCGAGGCCGGGCTCTCCTTGACCCGCGGCGCGGCGACGAGGCGGCATTCGGCCATCGTCAGTCCGGCGTAGAGAAACTCGTTGTCGCCGCGCGGCAGCGGCGCCGAGGTGGCGCTCATGGCGTCTCTGAGCGCAGACGTCGCCAGATTGGCGACGAACTCGCCGCTTTCCTTGGCGAAGGTCGCCGAGTCCTTGTAACCGCCGTCGCTCGAGAAGCCGACGATCGGCGGATGGCTGGCGAAGCCGTTGAAGAAGCTGTACGGGGCGAGGTTGATCCGCCCGTCGAGGGCGCGGGTCGAGATCCAGCCGATCGGCCGCGGCGCGACGATGGCCTTGAACGGATCGTGCGGCAGCTTCGTCTTATCGCGCCCGCCGGGCTCATAGAACATCGTCGCCTCGCCCCGGAAATGTCGTGACGATGTCTGCGAGCGCCGGGCGGACTCGGTCCTCGACCGCCGGCGCGCGCCCGATATGCAGGAAGCCGGCAATGCGCTCGTGCTCGGCGAGCCCGATCGCGGCGCGGAAGCGCGCGTCATAGGCCGTCCATTCGGTGAGCCAAGTCGCGGTGAAGCCGAGCGCGCGCGCCGCGACGATCGTGTTCATGCAGACCGCCCCCGCCGACATGACCTGCTCCCATTCCGGGATCTTCACGTGCGGCGCGGCGCGCGAGACGACCGCGATCACCAGGGGCGCGCGCGCGAAGCGCGAACGTTCCTCCGCCTTCGCCTTGTCGTCGAGATTGGGTTCGTCCTCGAGCCGGATCCTCTCAGCGATCCGGCCGGCTCGGTCGCGCGCGGCGCCCTCGAACACGATGAATCGCCATGGCGCGAGCTTGCCGTGGTCGGGCACGCGCGAGGCGACAGTGAGAATGGTTTCGAGCTCCTCGGGCGTCGGACCCGGCCCGCTCATGACGGCGGGCGGAGCGGAGCGGCGGCGCTTGAGCAGGGCGATCGTGTCGTTCATCAGGTGTCCTTCGTGGGTCACGCCGAGTTTACCCTGATCCGGGCGGCCTGTGCACCGCCTTCGAACCGCCTCATTGGGGCGGCACGAGGCCCACGCCGCCGCGGCGCGGCCGGAAAGGGCCTCAAAGCAGACGGCCGGCCGCAAGCCGGCGAGACGAGAGCGATGCGGGCGATCGAACGAATTCTTGCGGGGCTTATCGCGCTTGCGCTTCTGGCAGCTGCAGGCGCGGCGCGCGCCGACCCTGCCGCCTCGGCGGGTCAGGTGACCGAGGGTCAGGCGACGCTCAGCCTGTCGGCGGTTCTCAACGGCCAGACGGCGCCGCTCAGCGGCGGCGTGCGTTGGCGGATCTTCTCCGCCAAGACCGAAGAGGACGGCACGCATGCGCTCGTCGTCGAATTGAACCTCGCCGAACCGACCCTGACCCTGGCCCCCGGCGACTATGTCGTGCATGCGGAGTTCGGGCTCGCCAGCTTGGCGAGGCGCCTGACCCTCGGCCCCGAGGTGCATGCCGAAAAGCTGACGATCGCGGCGGGGGGACTGAAGATCGGCGGCGTTCTCGGCGATGCGCCGATCGATCCCTCCAAGCTGTCGCTCGCCATCTACGTTCCGGTCGGCCGCAATCCGCAGGGCAAGCTCGTCTACGCCAAGGCCAGGGCCGGCGACATCGTCGGCCTGCCGGAGGGCGCCTACCATATCGTTTCGACCTATCTCGACATGGTCGGCGGGCGGTTTCTCGCCGGCGCCGCCCCGCCCAACACGGGAAAATCGTCGGCGCCGGCCCCGTCGACGACGCTTCCGTCGAACTCGATCGTCGGCGCCGACATCAGGGTGACGTCCGGGAAGCTCACCGACGTGACGTTGCGCCACCGCTGCGCCACGCTCACGCTGAAGCTCGTCAGCAAACCTGGCGCCGAGGCACTCGCCAACACGACCTTCACCGTGCTGACGCCGGGGGGCGACGTGATTCGCGAACTGGTCGGCGCGTTCCCCTCGCTGGTGCTGGCCGAAGGCGAATACGCCGTCATCGCCCGGCACGACGGCAAGACCTATCAATCGACCTTCCAGGTCGACACGGGTATGGACCGCGACGTCGAAGTCGTTGCACAAGAGGCCAACCAAGGGCCTGGACAAGGCGGCGAGCCGGAGGCGCCCAAAGTCCCGGACGAAGAGAAGGATTGAGCGGGTGCAGACGTTTTTCGTTCAGATCAAATGCGCGCTCGGACGAACCTACGAAGTCGCAAGCGCGCTCGCCGAGGCGGAGATCGCCTCGGAGATCTATTCGATCGCGGGCGAGTTCGACATCCTTGCCAAGTTCTATGTGGAGCGCGAGGTCGACATCGGCCATTACGTCGGCCAGAGGGTGCAGACGATCCCGGGCATCGTCGACACGCGCACGGTCATCACTTTCAAGGCGTTCTGAACCCGGCGCCGGACCTCATTTCCGTCCCTTGTCAGGCGAAGGACCGACCATGCGATTTGCCCTTTTTCTCGCCTTCGTCGTTCTGGCGGGCCCGGTTGAGGCGGCGGAGCAGCCGTTCCTGTTCGAGGCGCTCAACGGCCGCACCACCTATAAGGCCGCCTGGGAGCGGCTGATGAAGCTCGTGCAGCCGACGCCCGACTGGCTTGCTCAGTTCAACAAAAACTTCGACGGCGTCGCCGGGCAGATCACCCCGGTCGACATCGACGGCAAGCCCTACGAACTGTCGTTCGTGTGCAAGCCGACCGATTGCGAGGGCCACCGATTTATCGTGCTGTTCGACGTCGGCGGCGCGCACGCCTATGGGGCGCTCGGCGGCAAGGACAATTCCCCAGCCTTCTACGGCTCTCCCTCGCCGACGGAGCAGGAGGCGATGGCGAAGGCGGCGAAGTGACAGGCCGGTGGGGTTCTCTCCTTCACCGAGCCGCGTTCAACTTGCCGACCTTCTCGGCAATCGCGCGAGCCAGCCCGTCGCTGACCTCCTCAGGGACGTCGAGGCCTGACAGGCGCCACATGGTCCCTGAAAGATGCAGGTGGACGCCATAGCGCCCCTCAGCGCTGTCGAGCCCGATCACGAAGCTCAGGGGCCCGTCAAAATGAGAGTTCATCAGGACCTGCAGCGGACGTGCGCGGAATGCGTCGCCGAGCGGGGGCATTCGCCAACCGGGTCCGGCGCCTGAGGCGCCAGCTGGAGGCAGGCCAATGCGACCTTCGGTCAGGAGCGCGGCGATGGCCTCGGGCGTCAACATCCCGGTCAACAGTTCGTTGGCGGCCCCCGCGCTCACGCTTCCCAGGAAGTTCTGCTCAAACCACGCCATTTTCTTGAATTGCGGGTTCTGCGCGAGATAGGCGCGCGCGATCTGACCAGCGAGCGAACTCCTCAGCGCCGGCAGATCGATGCGCTGCATCAGCGCCGCCGCATCTCCCCGCGAAGCCGCAGAGGCGAGCTCAGCCGCGCCGATGAGCGCCCAACTCCAGGCGGCTGCGACAAGGATGACGAGCGCGAGAGCGGCTCGGAGAACGTTTCGCATAGTCTGTCCTTAAGCGATTCCGGCCAGGAACCGCTCGCAGTTGGATGAACGTCTGAGGGACCCGCGCAGCGAAGCGTAGGCCGCGCCGCCGAACAGAGTGTCGGGATTGAAGCCCGCTCCAGGACAACGACCTTTGTCGAAGTCCTCAATCAGGCGCCGGCGAACCTTCGCGAGCGAAGCGGCGCAGGACAGGCGCAAGGACGACGGCGACGCTGATGCTCCGTTTCCCTTGGCAGGAGAACCCGGCGGATTTACGCCTTGACCGCTCCAGCGGTGAGGCCCGCCACGATGTAGCGCTGCGCGAGGAGGAACATCACGATCGCCGGCAAAATGGTCAGGGTGATGAAGGCGAGCACGAGTTGCCACGACGTCATGTATTGGCCCTGGTAGCCCATGAGGCCAAGCGTCCATGGGTAGCGTGACTCGCTGTTGAGCACGACGAGCGGCAGCAAGTAGCCGTTCCAGCTGGCGACGAACGAGATCACGGCGACGGTTGACAGGATCGGCCCGGAAAGCGGGAGCGTGATGTAGAAAAAGTAGCGGAAATACCCGCAGCCATCCATCATCGCCGCATCCAGGAGTTCGATCGGCAGCTGTCTGAAGGCGGTGCGCAACAGGAGAATGGCCATCGCGAGGGAAAAGGCGACCTGCGGCAGGATGACGCCCCAGTAGGAGTTGAGCAGGCCGAGATCGCGGATCTTGATGAACAGCGGCAGGATCGCCGTCGCCACCGGAAACAGCAGTCCGAGCTGAAGGTAGCTGAAAAGATAGCGATCGCCGAAGAAGCGCAGGTGCGCAAAGGTGAACGCCGCCATCGAGGAGAGCGCAAGGGTGAGAGCGACGGTCATGATCGCGATCAGCAGCGAATTGCCGAGCACCTGCCAGTAGCGGTATCCGGTCAGGACATCCCAGTAGTTCTTCCACACCCAGACGCGGGGCAGTCCGAAGGGGTTCGCCTGCAGGTCGCCCAATTCCTTGAAGCCGTTGAGCGCGGTCGCAAGGATCGGAAGGAGCACGATCCCTCCAAACACGACGAGCGTCGCGAAGATCGCGATGGCGCCGAAGCCGCGCGGAGCACGGCCGGCGGGTCCGTGAGCCGCCGTCGCGGTTTCGGATAAAGGGAGCGCAGTCTCAGTCATCGCGCATGAAGAGCCGTCTGTAGCCGAAGGCGAAGGTCACGCAGATCAGGAACAGCGCCACGCCGACCGCCGAGCCGAAGCCGACGCGCATGCGCGTGATGCCGAAATAGTAGAGGAACGACACCATCGTGTTGGTCGTCTCGAACGGGCCGCCGCCCGTCAGCGGCACAATGATGTCGAAGAGTTGCAGCGCGCCGACGACGGAAAAGAAGACCGAAAGCCGGATCATCGGCCCGAGCAGCGGCAGGGTAATGTACCTGAAGCGCTGAAAGGCGGTCGCCCCGTCCATCTCGGCCGCCTCGAGCAGCGACTTGTCGATGCCCTGCAGGCCCGCGACGTAGAGCATCATGTGGAAGCCGAAATACTTCCACAGGACGACGATCAGCACCGCGCTGAACGCCCAGGTCTTGTCGGCGAGCAGGTAATAGGGCGCGAGTCCAAGCGCGCCGGTGATCACGCTGGGAAGACCGTAGCCGCCGTCGAACATGAATTGCCAGATGAGCCCGGCCGCGACGTCCGCCAGGACATAGGGCAGAAAGAAAATCATCCGGAACACCGCCGCGCCGGCGATCCGTCCGGCCACCATCATCGCCACGCCCAACGCCAGCGGCAGCTGGACGAGAAGCGAGACGACGATGATGAGACCGTTGTTGATCAGCGAGCGCGTGAAGGTCGCGTTGCCGATCAGGTAGCCGTAGTTCTTGAGTCCGATGAATTTTTCCGGCCGGTTGTAACCGTCCCAGTTGTAGAAGCTATACCAGGCCGCCTCCGCCATCGGCAGGGCGACGAACACGGTGAAGAGGAGGAGAGCCGGCGGCAGGAAGATGACGAGCGTCGCCCAGCCGTTGGCGGACATCCTCCTCACGGGTTCGACATAGGTCGCTTCAACCGTCGACACGTCGCGAGCCTTGCATTGCTGTCGGAATGGAGCCCCGCCGCGGGGCGGCGGGGCCGGAGGATTTGTTTCGGCCAGCGGCTACTGCTGGTCGAACGCGTCCTGGATCGCCGCGGCGGCCGCTTCGGGCGTCATTTCGCCCGCGGCGACGGAAACGGAAACGTCGTTGATGACGCGTCCGACCGAGGGGCCGAGGTCCTGGTCGAAAAAATTCTGGTGGTACGTTGTCTTGGCTAGGTCGTCGGCCAGGCGCTTCACCAGCGGGTCGGTTATGTAGGCTTCGGAGCCCTTGACCACCGGGATATAGCCCCCGTGCGCGGCCGCCTCTTGCGCGTATTTCGGCTGGCTGAAGAATTTGAGGAAATCGACGGCCTCCGGCGGCGCGGTCTTGGTCACCAGCCAGCCGTTGACGCCGCCGAGCGTATCGGTCGCCTCGCCCTTCCCGCCGGGAACGATCGGGAACGACAGGATGCCGATGTCCTCCTCCGGCAGGCCCTTGCCGCTTGCGGAATTCGGTCCCTGCATTTGGAGCAGCCATTGGCCCATCAGATCCATCGCCGCCTTGCCGTCGCCGAAGATGCCGGACGACTGGGTGTGAGACGTCGAGAGATAGCCGGGCTGGAACGGCTCGAGCGCCGCGAGCTCGCGCAGGCGCTTGCCCGCCTCGACGAAGGTCGCGTTTTTGAAGCCGCCGTCCTTGCCGGCCTTCGCGTCGGCAAGCGCGTGCTCGCCGCCGATGCGCATGACGAGGTAGGAGTAGTAGAAATGCATCGGCCATTTTTCGCCGGCGCCGACAGAAATCGGCGTGATGCCGGCGGCCTTGAGCTTCTTAACGGCGCCGAGAAAATCGTCCCAGGTCTTGATGTCTTCGGCTTTCACCCCGGCCTTCTCGAACAACTTCTTGTTGTAATAGAAGGCGACCTCGCCCACCTCGAACGGAACCCCGACGACTTTGCCGTCGACCTTGAAGGCGTCGACAGCGGTGGGGGACATCGCGGATTCGACCGAGGCGACATCGGCGGTGATGTCCTTGAGGAACCCCGCCTTGTCTTGCGCATGCATGACGCCGCCGGACCAGCTGTAGAACAAGTCCGGACGGTCGCTGGACTGCAACATGGTCGGCAGCTTCGCTTTGAAGGCTTCGTTCTCCAGATACTTGAACTCGACCTTCACGCCCTTGTGGCTTGCGTTGTAATCGTTGGCGATCTTCTCCCAGACCGCTTTTTGGTCGGGGTTGTCGCTGACGTGAAGGACGGTGATGGTGGTGTCGGCCAGCGCCGGAACGGCCAATGCGACGAGGCAGGCCGCAGAGAAGGCGAAATGGCGGAATGTCATGATTTCCTCCGGAAAAGGCTCGGCAGTTTTTATCCGCGATGCGAATTAAATCTGTCTCGACTTACGTCGCCTGTCAAGCCGTCAGACAACGTTCGCGCCAAAATGAGGGCGCCGCGGTTGACAAGGCAAGGCCGAGGGATGAAATAAATCCGTTACCCGCATAAAACCCAATCCGAGCGGAAGCCGCCTTAAGCGATGAAGACCGCCGACCCCGAATTGATGCGCGCCATCAACCGCTTCCATGTCATGGACGCGATCCGGCGGTTCGGCCCAGTCTCCAGGGTCGAGATCTGCGAGCTCACCGAACTCAGCGCGACGACCGTCTCCGCCATCACGGCCGCGCTCATCGACGACCGCCTGATCATTCCCCTGCACATGGGCGCGGTGCGCGATCCCGGCCGCGGACGGCCCCGCGTCATGCTCAGGCTCAACCCGGGGGCGGCCTACGTCGTTGGCGTGAAGCTCGCGAGCGACCAGATCACCGTCGCGGTCACCAACTTCTGCGCCGACATCGTGCGCTCGCTCGCCCTGCCGGTCCGGATCGACCGGCAGACCGCTTCGGTGATCGCCGACCTGGTCGAGGATGGGGTGCGACGGTGCGTCAGCGACGCGGGCCTCGAGATGTCGGCGATCTCCGGCGTCTGCGTCGGCCTGCCGGGCGTGGTCGAGCGCGCGGCGGGGGTCTGCCGGCAAAGCCCGATCCTCAAGGAGCGCGACGTGCCGTTCGGCGCCGATCTCGGCCGGCGGCTCGGCGCGCCGGTCTCGATCGACAGCGACGTCAACCTCGCGGCGCTCGCCGAGCACTGGTTCGGGCAGGGGCGCGATCTCAACGACTTTGTCGTCGTCAACGTCGAGCGCAGCCTCGGACTGGGCATTCTGCACAACGGCGAGCTTTTTCGCGGCGCGAACGGCCTCAGCCCCGACTTCGGCGACTTCATGCTGCGCGCGCCGAGCGACGGCGGCGGACGGCTCGCGGACGCGGCCTCCGAGACCTCGGTGATCGGCGAAGCCGAGGCGCTGTTTCGGGCGGCCGACCGCGACGCGCCGACCCAGCCGGACCGGATCCTGGCCGCGCTGATCCAACGCGCGGCGGCCGGCGACGCGCCTTGCGCGCGCGTGCTCGCCAAGGCCGGCGAGGCGCTCGGCTTCGCCATCGCCAATCTGATCACGCTGTTCGCCCCCCCCAAGGTCATCATCTCGGGCCGTGTGATGGCGCTCAGCGAGCATTTCATCGCGCCGCTACGTGCGACCGTGGCGGCGCTGCTGCCGCCGAGCCTTGCGGACGTGTCGGACATCGTCGTGCGCGAATGGGGCGAGCGGACCTGGGTTCAGGGCGCCGCGGCCATGACGCTGCGCGATCTCTACGGCGCGCCCTGGGGCACGACCGGACCAGCGCCCATTCGCGAAGCGGCCGCGGCGCCGACGGGAGGATCTGCATGACAAGCGTTCGCGTCGGTGTCATCGGCTGCGGCAACATCAGCGCCGCCTATCTGAAGGCCGCGAGACATTTCCCGATCCTCGACATCGTCGCGCTCTCGGACATGAATCCGGAGGCCGCGGGCGCCCGTTCGGCCGAGTTCGCGATTCCCGCGCTCCCGGTCGAGGCGGTCCTCGCCGATCCCTCGATCGAAATCGTCTTGAACCTCACCGTGCCGAAGGCCCATGTCGAGGTGGGCCTCAGGGCGATCGCCGCCGGCAAGCACGTCCATTCCGAAAAGCCGCTCGGCGTCACGGTCGCCGAGGCGCGGACGCTGATCGATGCGGCCAGGGCCGCGGACCTTAGGCTCGGCTCGGCGCCGGACACGTTTCTCGGCGGCGCGCACCAGACGGCGCGGCAATGCCTCGACGACGGGATGATCGGACGGCCGGTCGGCGGGACCGTGTTCTTCATGTGCCCGGGTCACGAACGCTGGCACCCGAATCCAGCCTTCTACTATCTCGGCGGCGGCGGCCCGATGCTCGACATGGGCCCCTACTACGTCACCGACCTCGTCAACCTGCTCGGGCCCGTGGCGAGCGTCTCGGGCGTAGCCACGCGCACGCGCGCCGAGCGCGTCGTCACCAGCGCGCCGCTCGCCGGGACGCGCATTCCTGTCGAGGTCGCGACCCATGTGACCGGCGTCCTGACCTTCGCAAGCGGCGCGGCGGTGTCGATGACGATGAGTTTCGACGTCGCCCGCCACAAGCACGCTCCGCTCGAGATCTACGGCGAAACAGGGTCGCTGAGCGTCCCCGACCCGAACCATTTCGGCGGCGCGGTCGAGGTCGCGACCGCGGCCGAGGACTGGCGCGAGGTTCCGACCCGGCGCGCCTATGCCGACGGCAATTATCGCATCCTCGGCCTTGCCGACATGGCGCAGGCGATTCGGAGCGGCCGGCCTCATCGGGCGAGCGGCGACCTCGCTTTCCATGTGCTCGAGGCGATGGAGGCGTTCCAAAAATCGTCGGACGCCGGCGCGGCGGTCGCCGTCGCCTCGCGCCCTGAGCGGCCGGCCCCGATGCCGGGCTGGCTCAAGACGGGCGAGCTGGATTGAGTCAATTTGTGTCCCTTCTTCCCGCATAGCCCGTCTCTCGAAGGGCTATGCGGGGAGAAGGCGGCGCGAAGCGCCGGATGAGGGGCTGCGCCAGCGATCGAACGCGAGCGCCACCCCTCACCCAAAGGGCGTCGAAAGACGCCCGTCTCTCGACGGGCTTTGCCTCTCCCCGCTTCGTGGGGCGAGGGAGCAAAGGAAAGGAAGCGAACCATGCGGGAAGCGCTCATCGTCTGGGGCGGCTGGAGCGGGCACGAGCCCGAGAAGGGCGCGAAAATCGTCGCCCAGATGCTCGAGGAGCTCGGCTTCAAGGCCTATGTCGAGAACACGACCGAAGCCTTCGCCGACCCGGCGATCGCCGACATGAGCCTGATCGTTCCGATCGTCACGATGTCGAAGATCGAGAAGGAGGAGGTCGAGAACCTGACCGCGGCGGTGCGCGGCGGGGTGGGCCTCGCCGGGTTTCACGGCGGCATGGGCGACGCCTTCCGCGAGAGCGTCGAGTACCAGTTCATGTGCGGCGGCCAATGGGTCGCTCATCCGGGCGGCGTCATCGACTATCGCGTCGACGTGGCAAAGCCGGACGACCCGATCATGCAAGGCGTTTCGAGCTTCCCCTACCGCTCCGAGCAATATTACATGCACGTCGATCCCTCGAACGAGGTGCTGGCGACGACGACCTTCTCCGGCGAGCACGCGCCCTGGATCGAAGGCGTGACGATGCCGGTCGTGTGGAAGCGCCGGCATGGGCAAGGCCGCGTCTTCTACAGCTCGCTCGGCCATGTCGCGGCCGAGTTCGACGTGCCTCAGATGCGGGAGATCTTCCGCCGCGGAATGCTGTGGGCGGCGCGCTGAGCGGCCCGGGTTTCGACGCCGCGTGGACGCGCCCCGGCGCAGGGCCGCCGCAGATGACAGCTCAGGACTTGGAAGCTATGCGATAATTGACAATGCGTGAGCGCGCGCTTTGCGAAATATCGTCCCAATACCTACGCCGGTTGCGGGCGCGGACACGGTGGCTAGTCTCCACCGATTGTAACGGGCGCAGGTTCAGCGGCACGTTTAACATGTAGACGTGCCGTTCGATCTCGACGGCGTCGTACCTCTCCCACAATGCCGTGTATGAATTGCGAAAGCCAGAGTCGTATTTTTCTTCGTAGGCTATTTGCGAATCATGCTTGATCGCCAACATAGTCTCGAATTCATTCGAAAGGGCAATTCCACAAACGGCAGCTAAACAAAAAAGTTGCGGCGAATTTTGCTTGAAGCGTTGGTTGAACCGTGCCTATCCGGTTAACGCCCACAGCCCCTAGATGTAGGATGCGTCCACGTGCAGAGCGATCTGGCCGCAATATGGCCAGACAAAGCCGACAGGCAAACGCGCGCGATCAAGATAGGCAGCATATGCCGCGTCATACGGAAAAAGCTCATGAAACTCTGGGACTGACTGGGGAAACCCAGATCGTCGCTCTGGCGGATTTCCATGGCCGGTTTGATAACCATCACCAGCCCTGGTGGGTGTGGGCGTTAACCGGACAGGCACGGGTTGAACGAGTCTCGAACCGGCGTCCGGTCGGTCTGATTTCGTGAAATCAGCATCGTCATACGCGATGGCAGACCAAAAATATTGGCATTAAGATAACAGAACGACATCCTGCATAATCTATTATCATTAACAGACAAAATCACGCTGAGTTCGCCTTCGTGACGATTATCGTCCGTGGCGATTAAGATAATGGTTGATTTGATGCCGTCAACAATTTGCTCCCAAAGCAATACCCCGTCAGAGCGATAAATCTGTCTCGCATACTCACAATCAAAATTCTGAAATTCGTATTTGTGATGATCCATCGCGGCTTGTATTCGCTGTCTCAACGTGAATTGTTTAGAAATATGATAGTTATGAACAAGAAAATACAATGGATCATGCTTTCGAATTGGATTATATAATTTTGATATAATCTCCATTGAATGGAACTTGAACATCGTACTTGGAAATAACACAATTCGCAATGCAGCGAGGAATTTTGGAATCACTGAATAGGTCGTACCCTTCGCAATTTCTTCATGATAAACTATCGATAGAGCCTTCAACCGTGCCTGTCCGGTTAACGCCCACACCCACCAGGGCTGGTGATGGTTATCAAACCGGCCATGGAAATCCGCCAGAGCGACGATCTGGGTTTCCCCAGTCAGTCCCAGAGTTTCATGAGCTTTTTCCGTATGACGCGGCATATGCTGCCTATCTTGATCGCGCGCGTTGGCCTGTCGGCTTTGTCTGGCCATATTGCGGCCAGATCGCTCTGCACGTGGACGCATCCTACATCTAGGGGCTGTGGGCGTTAACCGGATAGGCACGCCTTCAACATCGATAACGTTATGAAGACTGTAATTGTCGTCGGAATGATCGTGATCATCCCCAGTGTATCACCAATCCAGAAATGGCGTATCACGATAGGCAACTTATCAGATGGAAATACGCCGCATAGATACAGTATTGTGGGATATATAGACGACGATAGCGTCGCGGCCGCCGGAATGAAAATCGCGAGCGTCACAACGTCGGCCAGTCGAATCCGCCTAGGCGTAAATTTTAGACTTTTTCGAACAAACAAGGCAAGACTGACATATACGATTACCAGAAGAAGTTCTGCCGTCAGTGTCACGTAGACGCTACGTTGAACCCCGGTAACGAAAATATCGACAAGAACTGCTCCCATGAAAACGAACGGCGCAAACGTGACGCTTTCGACGAGCAACACCAGACTCAAACCATTGTCGGGGCTCCACAGTGTGATCCCAAGCCGATCGAGGTCAAACGACTCAGTCAGCAAGTTTAACCCGAGATACATCGCCAGGAATGCGACGCCGGTCCACCAAAACTTGGGACCAGCCAAATTCAAGGCGCTCCAAGACCGGGGAGTTGACAGCGGCATGCCATGCAAATCCATGAGGGCTATTTCTATCGCAGCGCAACCAAAATCATGTATGCGCTTGGCTTTTATTCTAAATTCGAGCTCGACGATAGGTGAATCGCCGTTGCTAGCCTACACATTCACGGGCATCGGCCGGCCCGAAGTCCGCCACATCCAGAATCTGGTCGCGACGGAACGCGCGAAGGGGACTGCGCCTGACCCAGCGAAACGGCGCGCCCTTTGGCGCGCCTTGGGCGAGCGCAGCACAAAGCGTTTCACGCCGACGCGATGGCGGATCAATAGAGAGCGAAAAAGCCCGGCACGCAATAGAACAGACCAGACGGGATATTGGAGTTGCCGAAATCGTAGCTCTGCGCCACCGCCGAGCCAACGCCCAAGATTGCCGCCGTTGCAAGGCCCGCAACTGCCACAACCAAAGATCGAAACATCGCCGCCTCTCCCGGCTTGCAGCACAAGACCCTATCTCGCGTCTCAGGTGAGGCGCCGCTGAGCATTGTTAACATACGATTCAAATCGCCGCAACCTTGTAGTTGTCATTCTTTAGGCGTTGGCCGGCAATTCAGAAGTAGGCGTAAATAATGCAGCCGGCTCGGCGGGGCTGATATTCCGCCGCCGACTCGAAAGGTGGCTCGGAGGCCCAATTGGCTGAAGGCCCGCGCAGGCGACGCGGGGACATTCGGCTCCTCATAGGGAGCGCTCCGCTTTGTTCCATCGCGTCACCAGGCGGCGACGCTTCAGCCTCTCGCGGCGACGAATCCGCCAAGATCGACTTCCCGCCTTGCGTGGGTTCTTCCCATACATTGAGGAGGACTGCCTCGGGCGGTGAAGCCAGTTTCGCGCTTCCAATGGGATGGGCGCTTTGGCGCGGACTCGGGCCCTTCCAAGGGCGATCCCCGCAGGCGCGCTAACCGCCCTCTCGCGCCATTGCCGCGTGGCGCCAGCTTGAGATCCATGCGACTCCCTTCCCCCGGACGTCCTCCCTCGCCTCGGCTCATGCGAGTTCGAGCGTGAAAGGCGTCCCCTCGAAGCACTCCTCGCCGCGGCCGATCTCCATGATAGCGGCGATCATCCGGCCGCCCCGATCGAGCGCGTCGTCCGCGAGCGCCACGAGGCGCGCGTTCGGCGTGGCGGTCGGCGAAGCGGCGCGGATTGCGCGCGCCACCTCGAACTCGTCCCGCCTGGGGTTCAGCGCGCAGGCCGCGATGAAGGCGGCGGCGGTTGAACGGCTGACCCCGGCGAAGCAATGGATCACCATCGGTTGGGTCCTGTCCCACCCTTCGACAAACTCGATGAGGTCGTCGAGATGCTCGCGTTCCGGCAGCACCTGGCCTGGAATGGGCGCGATGATGTCGGAGATTGCAAGATAAAGGTGGCGCTCGGGCAGGATCGCGGCCGGCCGCTCCACCGGAGTGCCCGGGCTCAAGAGCGTGATCAGCGAACCCGCCCCGGTGCGGGCGACGGTGTCGCCGATCAGGGCGAGCGAACAGACGTGCAGGCGCGGCATGGCGGAGCTCCGAGGGAGGGCGCCGTTCTAGAGCCTGCCGCACAGGAGAGGAACCCGGTTTTTTTGCGATGACGCGCGCTAGGCGCTTCTGTGCATGGGCCCCTCGTTATTGTCAGCGACCCCCGGGGCAAAGAGCCCACGGGAAGCAATGGCCGCCGCCGCTGCCCTACGATCACTGGATTTCGTCGTCCCCCCGGGCTCTTCGACCCGGGGGTCGCGTCTCACAATGACGCGTCGACGGGCGAGGCGAGCCGCGAAGCGCCGATCGGGATAACGGTGACAGGGATAACGGTGACAGGTCCGAAAATCCCTTTTTGTGGAGGAGCTTGGCTCGGTTTCGGTCTGGGTCCACGTCTTGCGGGGGACTAAAGTTCGGGGAAGAAGCGCCTCCCGGTCGCGAATGAGAGTTTCGGACCCGACCGGAAGGTCGAGAAGTTCTTATAAAGACGGTCGCGTCAACGTAATTCCGTAATTCCGGGGCAAGGCAGTGCGTGAAATGTTGTCTTTTCGGCGCCTAGGAGATCGCAGGCCGGTACGGCGGATGATAGCAAAGTGCGTTATCGACACCTCGCGACGGTCCTCTGAAGCTTCGACCCATGCGCCTCTCGCGCGGTGAAACCGACTTCGCCCAGACGTTGGAACCACAGCTTGGTCCTCCATCGATCATTGCGAGTGGGTCCATACCCGGAAAAACCAATTCGAGCCCAGCCACCCACACGTGACGAGTTGTG
The DNA here is from genome assembly GCA_963822215.1 of uncultured Alphaproteobacteria bacterium. Lineage (GTDB taxonomy): Bacteria > Pseudomonadota > Alphaproteobacteria > Rhizobiales > Beijerinckiaceae > Roseiarcus. Next base: position 530,832 of record CAWGGX010000007.1, on the reverse strand, counting down.
TGCCCGCTGCGCTTATGTTAACGTTGATCTAGGTGCAAGGGGGACGGAGGAGGGGCGGCAATGCTTGTGTGGGTTGTGACCATCCAAAGGGGAGTTCCTTCTTCGCACGGCTCGCCCTGAGGGAGTCCCAGCGGCGTATCTATCGCTCACGGAATCATCCCTGGGTGCGACCAGACGCCACGCTCAACGCCCTGGAATGAAGCGTATAATTTTTGGTTTAAGATTTGGGGAACGGCGCGATTGCAAGTGGTGCTATTATGTCCAAGTCAGGCCGCTCGAACGAAGGTTCGAAAACGTACCAGTCCGGAAGCAGCCTCGATCACAGCTCCCAAAAGGAAGTAGTGTGGCCGTCTCCTAAGGAAGGAGCCGCACTGATCGAGGCATTTGTTCGCATCGAGCAAAAGGAGGTGCGCGAAGCGTTAGTCGAATTCGTCAAGCGCTTGTCCGAGATTAAAGCTTCACGAAACTAAGCGGTCTGTTAGACTATAACATAGATCCGCAGGTAGATCCGCGCTCGACTTCTGAAGTACCTTCATCTCCTCAACCGCCATATCAATAAAGTATGCCAGCGCTAGCTCATTCAGGTGAAGCGCCTCATTGCGTGCGCTTGTTAAGGCTGAGTTCAGACGATTGAGTTTGATCTCGCGCGATGTGGGTCGTCCACTCGCGGCAATTAGACCAAGACGTGAGGACGCCTTTCCGCCTTTGATTGTCACGAGCGCCTCCCCGTTCGACCGTCACAAAATCTCCACAAGTTTACAGGTACCACAAGTAGCGTCCACGGACAATGACGAAGGACGCTCAAGTCTCTCGCCAGTGAAGCCTCGATCCCGCACTGACCGAGTGGCCGGTCGATGTCTACGCGGATCGACGCACGGCCTCAGCTACCTGCGCGGTTTCCGGCCGTCGCACTGATATCACAGGCGCACGGCGCGTTTGGCCAGAGTGGTTGTGACTTGCCCTGTGATTGGAGGTGAGGAAGGATCCGGGATTACGGATTACGGGGATTGCGGGATTACGGGATTACGGGGGATTACGGGGACACTCGCTTCAATTCCCATTTCGAGAGTCCAATACGGTGCATCTCTAGGGCTGTCGTCCCCGACGACTCCCCTCCCCTGAAGAGGCGCGCCCCACTCAGGTCAGACGAGCTCGAGCGCAAACAGCGTGCCTTCAAAACACTCCTCGCCGCGGCCGGTCTCCAGGATGGCGACGGTCATCCAGAATTACCATGGCGCTTACTTTAATCCCCATTTCTCTTCGATGCGTCGCCGGATTCCGGCGTCGCTTTGTCGCGCGAGCCTCCGCGCCGTCCGACCAAAGTCGAACGCAGCGACAAAATATTGCCAAACCGGCTGTTATGTTCTTATTATGTTCTCATAGCGACCAATTGAGGAGTACCCGCGTGCCCGATTGTCTCGTCGCCGCTGAGGCGGCCTTGCCGGCGTCTCCCCCAGCCGTCGGGCGAGCCGCTCGGCTCGCCAAGTTCGAGCGGGAGCAACTGATCGTCGACTACCTCAACCGCGGCGTGTCCGTCGCCGAGATCGCGGCAAGGATCGAGGTCAGCGAGAAGCGGATGCGGGCGATCATCCGGGAGATCCTTGCGCGCCGCATGCCCTATGCGCCCGAGGAGTTCGTGGCGATCCAGGTCAGCCGCCTCAACGAGGCGCTGCTTGTCGCCTACAGCGCCATGTCGATCGCGAATCTCAAGGCGGTCGACCAGGTGGTCAGGATCGTGCGCGAACTCGACCGCTACCACGGGTTCGCCGCCGCTGGCCGGCGCCGCTTAGAGCCGGAGCGGCTCGAAGCGCCCGCCGAAGGGAGCGCGACGTATGGCGGCGCGCTCGTCTGCCAGGCGGAATGGGCGCCGGCAAGCGATGAGGATAAAGAGATCGAGATGGCGCGGGACCCCCTCGCCCCGCTTCAGCGGGGAGAGGGTTGGGGTGAGGGGCGCGGGCGATTGGCCGCGGACGCTCGCCCAGCCCCTCATCCTAGCCTTCTCCCCGTGAACGGGGAGAAGGGATCGGCGAGCGTCCGCGATGGCGACGAGGGCCCGCGAAATCCGCCGCAAGCCTCTGAAAACATGGAATCCGAACTCGGGAGATCGACCGGGTTTGGGGCTCAATCCCACGACCTCGTCGTGCGCCCCTCACTTCACCTCGGGGCGCCGCGCCCTGCTTCTGAGGATGTCGGCGGCGAGGCTCCGGCCGCCGCCTGTCGGGACGAGGGTCGCCCGCGAAATCCCCCGCAAGTCTCTGAAACCATTGAATCCGGACTCGGGATGTCGAGCGAGCGTGAGGCTCGCTCCCCCGACGTCGCGCCGAGCCTCGCACAGGATCCAGGGCTGGGATCCGGGGAGACGCCGCGCGCCGTTTCCCAGCCCGAGCGTGACGAGGCTCCGTCCGCCGCCTTTGCACAGGACAGCCGCCCGCGAAATCCGCCTCAAGCCATTGAGGACATTGAATCCGCGCCCGGACCTGCGATCGCGCCGGAGAGGGCCCCGCCCCCGGTTGCGCCGGCCTATGCGAGGTTCGCGAACGTCCGCATGACGCTGAACGGGATGATGGCCTATTGAAGGCCGCCGGGAGCGAGAGCCTGGCGGCGCAACCTTCATGGCCGTCACGCGCTAACGAAGCTCTGCCCCGCCGTCGAGTTCGGCAAAGCGGGCGAGAAAGCCCTGCTCGGCCTCGTCCGGACGCATCGGCTCCAGAAACGGGGCGAAACGGCGAACCGGGAGCGCCGGCTCGCCGAACAGCTTGCGCGCCTCGCCCTCGGCGAAACCCGCGAGCGCCGTCGCCTCCAGGAAGGCGGAGAGCCGGTCGGCGGTCTTGATGCGCTTGACGAGATCGGGCGCGAGATCCGCAGGCAGGCCGAAGCGGATGTGGATCGCGCGCATGAGCCGCGTCTCGATCCGCCTGTAGTCGCCGCCGACCGCGGCCTTGAACGGCGAGATGAGATCGCCGATCACGTATTCGGGCCCGTCGTGCAGGAGCGCTGCGAGCCGGTCGCGCGCGGGCGCCTCGGGCGCCGTCGCCGCGAACAGCGACTCCACCAGGAGCGCGTGCTGGGCGACGGAGAAAATCTCCGGCCCCCGGGTCTGGCCGTTCCAGCGGGCCACGCGCGCGAGGCCGTGGGCGATGTCGCCGATCTCGATGTCGAGCGGTGAAGGATCGACAATGTCGAGCCGCCGCCCCGACAGCATCCGCTGCCAGGCGCGGCGCCCGCCGCGGTCGCTCATGCCGGAAACTCGCGCGCGAGCGCCCGGCAGGCCTCGTGCCGACAGCAGTCGACGAGATGGTCGTTGACCATGCCCGTGGCCTGCATGAAGGCGTAGACGATTGTCGGGCCAACAAAATTGCCGCCGCGAGCGCGAAGGTCCTTGGCCATCGCCTGCAACTCGGGGCTCTCGGCCGGCACGTCGGCCAGAGTCCGCCGCAGCGGGTCGATCGGCCGCCCGCCGACGAAGCTCCATAGACGCCGCGCGAAGCCCTCTTTTTCCATCAGGTCGAGATAAATCCGGGCGAGCGCCTGAGTCGCCTCGATCTTGGCGCGGTTGCGCACAATGCCGGGATCGGCCATCAGCGCCGCCTTCTTCGCCTCGTCCCAGCGCACGATGGCTTGCGGGTCGAACCCGTCGAACGCCTTCCGGAACGCCGGGCGCTTGCGCAAAATGGTGATCCACGACAGGCCCGCCTGGAAGCCGTCGAGGACGAGCTTCTCGAACAGGGCTCGGTCGTCATACTCCGGCGCGCCCCATTCCTCGTCGTGATAGGCGACATAGAGCGGGTCCGCGCCGGGCCACGGACAGCGATGCAGCCCGTCGGGGTGTGCGACGGCGACGACGACGCGCGGCGGCTTTTCTCGCTCGACCATCGGATCCTCGGGGGAATCGGCAGCCGATAGTCTTGGCGCGCCCGGCGCCAGCGCGCAAGCGGGAGCCGCACAGTCAGAACAGCGTCGCGTCTCCCTCGGCCCGGATCGGCGCCGCGACCGGCGTCTGCACGCGCGCATCGTCATTGGCGGCCCGGTTGACCGATGGCCCGATCTCGACGAGCTCCAGCGCGGCCTCGGGCGCGGGCTTGAGGAGCGCCGCCGCCTTGGCGGGTTCGACCCCGTCGACGTCGAGCCAGGCGGAGAAGTCGCCGGGCTTGAGAATGGCCGGCATCCGGTCGTGCAAAAGACCGGTAAGCGCGTTGGCCGCCGTGGTGACGATGCAGGCGGTGTCGATCTCGCCGCCGGTCGGGTCGCTCCAGGTCTCGTACAGACCGGCGAAGCCCATTGGCCCGCCGCCGACCCGGCGGATCAGATAGGGCCGCTTGCCGGCGCCGCCGCGCCCGCCGGCCGGCGCCTTGCGCCACTCGTAGAAGCCGTCGGCGATGACAAGGCAACGGCGCCGCTTCAGCGCCGCACGATAGCTCGCCTTGTCGGCAAGCGTCTCGGCGCGGGCGTTGATGATCAACGGGAAGGCCTTCGGGTCCTTGACGAAGCCCGGCAGGAAACCCCAGCGAACGAGCTGGAAATGGCGGCGGTTTCCACCGCTGTGCGGTTCCGCCAGCACGATCGGGATCGGCTGGGTCGGCGCGACGTTGAAGCGCGGCGGGAAATTCGGCGTCTCGAGATAGCGGAAATAGGCGCGCACCGCCTCGGGCGGCAGGGTGATCGCATAACGTCCGCACATGTCCCGTCTCTCCCTCCGGCGGCAATTCGCCCGCCTGACCCGGCCGCGCGAATTAACCTATCTGAAGCTAATGTTTCGCGTTCGCCGGGCGAACTTCCTAAAATGTCGTCGATGCCGACGGATCCCCGATTCTCACTGATGACGTTGAGGGAAGCCGATGCCCGTGGCGCCGCGATGTCTTACGTTGGCGAGGCCTTCGCGCTGGCGGCGCTCGACGGGGTCGAACCGCAGGACTTGGCCGAGGCGGCCCTTTGCGCCGCGATGTGCGAGCTTGTCGCCGCCTTCGGCGAGGAGGACGCGGCGCGGATCGCCGCCCGGCTCGCCGAACGCGCCGCCGCGGGCGAGTTTTCCATCAGCCGACGACAATAGCCCTTCAATCCGCTCCGGATCCGGAGCAAAATGGCGTCCGGGGCCGGGAGGGCGACAGGAGTCATGCGGCTCGCGCCGATGTCACTCCGGCGCGCGAGGTCGACGTTCTGATCCTGCATCGTCCGGAGCTTAGGAATTCGAATGCGAAAGGCGCAATCCCATGCCGTTTAAAGCCGTCCGGGCTGACAAGACCGAAGCGGGGCAGGACGTCCGCTTCGCCACAATGGAAGAAGCGGACCTGATGGACGGCGACGTCGTCGTCCGCGTCAGCCAATCCACCGTCAATTATAAGGACGGGCTCGCGCTTTCGGGCAAATCGGCCGTGATCCGGCGCTTTCCGATGGTGCTCGGCATCGATCTGGCGGGCGTCGTCGAGCGGTCAAGTCATCCCGGCTTCGCTCCGGGCGACGAGGTGATCGTCAACGGTTACGGCCTTAGCGAGACGCATTTCGGCGGCTATGCCGAAAAGGCGCGGCTCAAGGGCGAGTGGCTGGTCAAGCTGCCCGCGGGCCTCAGCCGCAGCGAGGCCATGGCGATCGGCACCGCCGGTTACACCGCGATGCTGTGCGTGATGGCGCTCGAGCGCCACGGTCTGGCGCCCGCCGCCGGTCCCGTGCTCGTGACGGGCGCCGCCGGCGGCGTCGGATCGACTGCGGTTTCGCTGCTCGCGTCCAGAGGCTGGAAAGTGATCGCCTCGACTGGCCGCGCGAGCGAGGCCGACTACCTCAAGAGCCTCGGCGCCGCCGAAATCCTCGACCGCGCGACGCTGTCCGCGCCGGGCAAGCCGCTCGGCAAGGAGCTCTGGGCGGCGGCGGTCGACAGCGTCGGTTCGACGACGCTCGCCAACGTGCTGGCGCAGACCCGCTATGGCGGCGCGGTCGCCGCTTGCGGCCTGGCTGGCGGCATGGACCTGCCCGCGACGGTTGCGCCTTTTATCTTGCGCAGCGTCGCGTTGCTTGGCGTGGACAGCGTCCAGCGCCCGATGCCGGATCGGCTCGAGGCCTGGCGGCGCCTAGCGGCCGAACTCGATCGCGCCAAGCTGGCCGCGATCACCCATACGATCCCCTTCGACGAGGTGTTCGAGGCCGGACGGCGGATCCTCAAGGGCGAGATCCGCGGCCGCACGGTGGTGACGATTGGCTAAGGCGCCAGGAGCCTTGGACGTCCCGGCGACCGTACGGCGGAGCTTCGCTGGAGCCGCGCTCGTCAACGCTCTCAGCGATTGTCAGCAACCGCCATAACTTCTATCCCTTCGACCGGGAACGGCGACAGCGGAGGCGATCCGGAACCGATACCATGAGCAACCCCAGCGACTTCAGTCTTCTGCTTGGCCCCGACGTCCCGTCGCGCTTCTTCGCGGCGGGGGAAGTCATTTTCCGCGAAGGGGACCAGGCCCAGGAATTCTTCGTCATCCGGCGCGGCGAGGTGGAAATCCGCTCCGGAAACCGCCTGCTCGAGACGCTCCATGAAAACGAGATTTTCGGGGAGATGGCGCTGATCGAACTCGGCGCCGCGCAGCGCGGACGCGATCGCTAAGACCGACGCGATCGTCGCGCCGATCTCGGAAAAGCAATATATCTTCCTCGTGAAGCACACGCCCCATTTTGCGCTCAAGGTCCTGCGCGTGCTTGCGCGCCGGCTCAGAGCCCAGAACAAGGCAGTTTGACCGAAAGCGCCGTCCGCGGGGCTTTCGGAATTACGAAAGGAATCGCGCAAACGGCCCAGCTAGCTTGGGCGATCCTGCGGCGTTCGCACCGCTTATCCGATCCGGGTCGGCGCGCTCACATGGATGTCCGGGACATTCAGCGTCGGCCTCGACGGCCGCACGAAGGCTGGCGCGTCGACGGCCGGCTGCGGCGTGGCGCGCCGGGGCTGCTCTGTTTTCGTGGAGTCCGGCAGGAGCGAGAATTCCCCTGCCACGATCAGGCCCGCCGCGATCAACGGCGCCGCGAGCCGTCGCCCCGCGTTCCGTCGAATCTCGTCCGCATAGACGACGCCGTCCCGACGGACCACGAAGTCACGATGTCCCGACATGCTTCCCCCAAGCTCCGTCGCGGCAGGCGTACGTCGAGCGTTTTGCCGTTTCCCGCCTGCTTCTTCGCCCAGTCAACGATTGTCCGCGCTTAAACTCGGCGCAATTGGGGATTCTACTTAGCCGCATACGGACCGCGGCCGTTCGCCTCGCCGGCGGGAACACAGGGACGTCGCGACGGGACCGGCGCGTCGTGTTGGGCCTCGGGAACGCTCAGTTCCTCTCGACGTTCAGGAACATCCTCACCAGTTCGGAAAAGCTCCCAGCCTGGGTCTTCTTCATCACGTTGGCGCGGTGAACCTCCACCGTCCGCGGGCTGATGCCCATCTCATAGGCGATAATCTTGTTCGGCTGCCCCCTGACCAGCCGGTCGAGCACCTCGGTCTCGCGCGTAGTGAGCGTGGCGAGCCGCGTCTGCGCCTCCTGCGCGCTAAGGGCGTTCCGTTGCGAGCTTCGACCGACTTCGAGGGCCCGCCAAACCGCGTCAATCAGGTCGTCGGCCTTGAACGGCTTCTCCAGGAGATCGACCGCGCCGCTTTTCATCGCCCGCACCGCGAGCGGGACGTCGGCGTGTCCGGTGACGACGATCACCGGCATCGCGAGTTCGAAGTCTCGCGATTTCGGCCAAGAGCTCCATGCCGCTCATGCCGGGCATGCGCACGTCAGTGACGACGCAGCCCGCCGGGGCCGAGTCGAGGACGGCGATGAACGCTTCGGCGGACGGATACGTCTGCACCTCCAGCCCTTCGTTGGCGAGGAACATGCGAATCGAGTCGCGCACCGCGTCGTCGTCGTCGATCACGTGGACCGCAGGCAGCGCAGTCATTCGTCGACCTCGGCGTCTGCAAGCGGCAAGGTGAAGCTGAAAATGGTCCCTCCCTTCGGATTCGATTGCGCCCAGATACGCCCATAATGGGCCTCGACGATCGATTTCGAGATCGACAACCCAACCCCCATTCCCGTCGGCTTGGTCGACGTCATCGGCTCGAACAGGCGCTCCCTTACGGCGTCGGCAAGGCCGGGTCCATTGTCGGAAACGTCACAGCGGATCGTATCGCCGCCTTCGACCGCGGTCGAGACCACGACCTGCCCGCCCGGCGCCGCTCCGACCGCCTCGCGCGCGTTGCGGACAAGATTGGACAGCACCTGACCGATCTGCACCGGGTCCATCACGACGTCGTCGCGTTCGGCGAACAGATCGAGCGCCGGCGCCGCGGCTTGCAACCTGCAGCCGGACGCAGCCTCGACGACGACCTTGCCGATCAGGGCGTGCAGGCTCTGATAGGTCTTGTCGGGCTCGCCGTGCCCGACGAAGGCCCTCAGATGGCCAATGATGTCTCCCATCCGCACGACCTGCGCCGAAGCGCGCGCGATCGCGTCCTCGACCGGGGCGGAGCGGCCCTCGGCAGTCCTCGCCAGCATGCGTTGCGCCGTCTCGAGATAAGCCCCGATCGCCGCCAGCGGCTGATTGAGCTCGTGCGCCAGGGCGCCGGCCATTCCGCCGATCGCCGTCAGGCGCTGCGCAGCCAGTTGATCCATACGCGACTGGATCCGTCTGCGCTCGGAGAGGTCGCGAACGAAACCGACGAAAATGAGATCGTTGAAGACCGCGGCCTCGTTGATCGTCAGATCGATGGGAAATGTCGTCCCGTCCTTCCGTCGCGCGTCGACCTCGCGGCCGACGCCGATGATCTTGCCAACCCCTGTCTTCAGATAGTTCGCAACATACGAGTTCGTGCCGGCGAGCGTCGGCCTCGGGCATCAGCAAGCCCAGGTGACGGCCGATCACCTCGTCGCGCTCGTAGCCGAACATTCTCTCGCCGGCCGCGTTGATCGACTGCACGACGCCGTTGATGTCGATGGATATGACCGCATCTTTGGCGCCGTCGAGAACCGCGGTGAGCTGGGCGATAGTCCGGTCCGCCGTTTCCTGGATGCGTTTCCGTTCGGTCACGTCTTCGACCAGATTGACGACCCATTGGGGGCCGCCTGCCGGGTCGTGGGTCATCGACGCACTGGCGCGCACCCAGATCGGCTCGCCGTCCTTCCTCAGATACCGGTGCTCGACGACGAAGGCGGGGGCCTCGCCGCTGCGGATGCGGTCGACGCGATGGCTGACGTCGACCCGATCCTCGGGGTGAACGAGGTCAATAAGACGCATGGACCTGAGTTCGTCGGACGAATGGCCCGTCAAGCGGCAGTAGGCGGCGTTAGCCTCCACGATCGTTCCGCCAGCGTTGGCCATCACGAAGCCGATCGCCGCCTCGGCGAAGGCTTTGCGGAACTTCTCTTCGTTCTCCCGTAGCGTCGCCTCGGCCTGCTTCTGCGCCGAAACGTCCTCGGCCGAGATGATCACGCCGCCGATCGCCCCGTCCGAGTCGGTCCACGGAAAGACAGCCCAGCGCAGCCAGCGCTTTCGCCCCTCCTCGTCGACCCAAACATCGGAGTCGTCGCTGTGGAATTCGCCCTCCAGCACGCGTCGGTGGACCGCCTTCCATCGTTCCGGGAGGTCGGGATGGAGCGCATAATGATTGACGCCGACCAAGGTATCGCGGCCCCTGCCGTTGTTGGCGAGCCAGCGTCGGCTCGCGGCGACGTGGTTCATGGCGCGATCGAACATCGCAACCTCGATCGGCGCCTGCTCGACGAACCTGAGGATCTGCGCCTGCCTGTTGCGCAGCGCTTGCTGGGCCGTCTTGACGTCGGTGACGTCGCGGCAGACGCCGATCATCCGCACCGCCCGGCCTTTCTCGAAATGGACCTGGCCCCGCGCGGCGATCCAACGGAGCGCCCCGTCGTTCTCCCGATGAATGCAGTACTCGGCCTCGTAGGCGCCGTCGCCGGCGGGATCGCAGGCGGCGGCTAGCGCCATCTGGATTTTCGGCCTGTCTTCGGGGAGCGCAAGTCCGATCATCCGTTCCGGATTGATAACGCCTTTCGGCGACATGCCGAAGATGGCGCGCATGGCGTATGTCTCGACCGCTGCGTTCTTCAGGATGTCGAGGTTGAACGTCCCGATGTCCCCGGCTGAGGCGAGACGAAAGCGTTCGCTGGCGATCACGAGCTTCTCGGCGGCTTCGCGCTGGCCCTCGGCCACGCCGAGGCGCCACAGGGCGTGATGCATCGCTTCGGCGAGAACGCAGATGGCCGACGTGTAGAAGAGGAAGCCGCCGAAGCGGAGAAGAAAGTCCGCGCTGAGCGCCGGCGTGAACCACAGCGTTCCTACGAGAATGGAGCTGAGGGCGGCGCCGACCCCGGCGACCGACCCGCCGAGGGCCGCGGCCACCGCTACGCTGGGATAGAACACGAGGTAAGGAAGATCAGGCGAGAAGCCGAAGACCGCGATGCGAACCGCGGCCCAGGGGAGGCCGAGAGCCGCGCCGATCGCGAGCTTCCACGGCCAGTCCGCACCTCGGACATGGGCGAAGACGCCAGCAATCCCGCCGAGCCGAGCGCGACCGTTGCGGAAACGCGATTTCCGGCCGCTTTTCGTTGGCTCACCCAGCGCTTGAGAGTTCGACGCCAATCGCCTTCCGCCCCCGTCAGCCTGATCGGCTTCCGGAATGCCTGTTCTCGCGCAACTGTCATATGAAACAGCGCGCCGCGCAAGGCGTTCGGCGGCGACGGGAGGCGTGGCGTCGCAGAGGCGCTCAGGCCACTTTGGCGAGCGTGATCGCCTTGGCCCTGCGCTGGACGCGCGGCAGCGCGACGACGGCGACCGCTCCCTCGCCCGTGCGCGAGGCGAGGCGAAGCGTTCCGCCGTGCAGTTCGACCAGCGAATTGGCGATAGCAAGACCGAGACCGGAGCCCTTCATGCCGTTCGCCATGACGGCGTCGCCCTGCTCGAACGGACGTCCGAGCCGCTCGATGTCCTCGGCCGCGATGCCCGGTCCGTTGTCCTCGACGTAGAAATAGATCCGGTCGGCGATCGCCTCCGCGCCAATCTCGACGACGCCGCCTTCGGGGGCGAATTTGACCGCGTTGCGCATGAGCGTGGTCAGAATGCGCTCGACCGCGGCTGGGTCCGCTTCGATCGCGATATCGGGCTCGACCGCGACCGCTACGGATATGCGCCTCTCCCTCGCCGTGGCGGCGACATCGTGAACCGCCCTGCCGACCGCCTCGTCGGCCCGGAACCGGCTGTAGGCCAGCCGCTCGCGCCCGGCTTCGAGACGCGACATGTCAAGCACATCGCTGACGACGTGCAGCAGATATTCGCCGCTCGAAAGGATGTGCTGGCAATAGTCCTGGTATTTTTCCGACCCGAGCGGCCCGAAGGTCTCGTTGCCCATCAATTGCGAGAAGCCGATGATCGCATTGAGCGGCGTGCGCAGCTCATGGCTCATGTTGGCGAGGAATTCGGCCTTGGCGCGATTGGCCGCTTCCGCCTGCCCCTTTTGCTCGTGATAGCGCTCGGCGAGATCGACGAGTTGCTGGGCCTGCTCCTCGAGCGAGCGGCGCGACTGCCGAAGTTGCGCAATGGTCGCGAGCAGCAGGCGCTCGGAATTCATCAGCTGCTCCTCGTGCTCCTTGAGAGCGGTGATGTCGGTTCCGACCGACACGAAGCCGCCGTCGCGCGTGCGCCGCTCGTTCACCTGGAGCCATCGTCCGTCCGGAAGCCGAGCCTCGTAGGTCCCCTCGCGCCCAGCCGGGAGGGGCTCGGCCGCAGCCTCGGTCCCGGGCGGTTCGCGATGAGGGGCGTCCGGGCGAACCGCAGCCTCCGAGAGATCGTGGAGGCGTTGGTATTTGGAGTTGCAAAGAACCATGCGATGGCTGGAGTCCCACAGCACGAAGGCCTCCGAGATCGCCTCGATCGCCTCGCGCAAGCGTTGATCGGCGGTTGCCGAGGCCTCCACCTCGCGCTTGCGTTCGGTGACGTCGAAGGCGATGCCGACGAGCGTCGCGCCGCCCGTCTCCTCGTCATCGACGAGCTCGGCGCGCTTTCGCAGCCAAACCCAGCGCCCGTCGGCTCCGCGCATGCGAAACTCGACGTCGATATAGTCGCCGGCGCGATCTGTGGCGAGTTGGGCAATCGTCTCGAGGCCCATGTCCTCTGGATGAACAAGCGCTTGCAATTCCGCCACCGTCCACGGGTCCCGCCGTTCGGCGAGATCGAGCACGGCGAACATCGAGCCCGACCAAACAATGCGGCCGCGGCCGATGTCCCAGGTCCACAGTCCGCAGCGGCCGCGGTTGAGCGCCAGATTGACGCGAGCGCGGCGGGCGCCGTCCTCGCGGACGCGCGTCAGTCGCGCTCGCGCATCGGCGACGTAAAGCCCGGCCGCGACGAGGAAGAGCGCGACCGTCGAGGCGAGCAGGGTCATGGTCACGGTGGCCGTGTGCCGCCAGCGGGAGAGGTGCGTCTCGACTGGAGAGGCGAAGACCACTCGGCCGTTCGTCGCCGGCAGCGGCCGCGTGACGGCGAAGCGGTCGCCGCCGTGATCGTCGATGACCCGGATGACGTCCGAGCCGTTTCCCTCGACAGGAAGCGCACCCTCAGCGCCCCTCTCCGGCCCGGCGTCGGGCGGATCGGCGGCGATCGCCTGCCCATTGCGGTCGATCAGCACCGCGCTCGGCAGCCTTTCGCCAGGAGCGGCGGCGAGAACCCTGCGAAACACCTCGGCAGGCGAGACCTTCGGCGTCGACAGGAGCGCAGAGTTGAGCTCAGCGGAGAGGATGGTCGCGCGCATGGCGACCTCATGGGCCGCGTCCCGCAGGGCGGACTCGCGCTCGGCGCGCAGTTGCTGGAAGGTGAGAAGGATCGCGATCGTGACCGCGGCCACGACGCCCAACGTCGCGACCCGCGGCGCCCAGAGCCCGCGGGCGGCGGTCTTGCCCGCAACGGCCGATCGGCCGACGCCCCCGGCGCCAACTCGCCAGCCGGTCTCGTCAAGACACGACTCCGCGTGTGCCGCGCTCGCACGCGTCATGGTTTCTCCCAGACCCTCGAGAAACTTAACCTTCGGGTAATCCGACAGGCCCGAAATCAGTAGAATAAGAATCCTTGTGCGAATCTTTGTCCAGCCCCTTGACGGGACGCGACTCGCTTTTTTCGGCTACAGAATCCGTCACAGTGTCGCGGGATGAGCGCGACTATACGTCAGCCCGGCAGGACGGAACGCCCGGCGCGTCGGTCCCGTTCCGCCTGCCGATTCGCCTTTGGCGGCCGGCCTATCCCAAGCTGCGGGTGACGATGTCGCGCACGTCCGGCGACAGGGAGGGCAGCGCCGCGATCCGCTTCAGCATCGCTTCCGCTTGCCCACGGCGCGTCTCCTCGAGCGACCGCCACGAGCGCATCGCGGTGAGCAGCCGGGCGGCGATCTGCGGGTTGGTCGGGTCGAGGCCGACGACGATCTCTTCCAGGAACCTGTAGCCCTCGCCGTCGGGGCGGTTGAACTGCACCTGATTGGCGGTGAACCCGCCGACCAGCGCCCGCACCCGGTTCGGGTTGGACATCGAGAAGCCACGATGGTTCATCAGTCCGCGCACCCGATCGAGCGTCTCTCGTTCAGGGATCTGCGCCTGGAGGGCGAACCACTTGTCGAGGATCAGCGGCTCCATCGCGTAGCGGCGGCTGAACGCGTCGGAAGTATGCTCGCGCGCGGAGTTCGCCTTCAGCACGAGCGGGGTCAGCGCGCCGAAGCGCTCAGTCATGTTGTCGGCGTCGCGCAGCTGCTTGTGCGCCCGGGCGAGCCCGTCGATGATGTTGCCGTCGGCGTAGACGCTCAGCGCGACGTTGCGCAGCGCCCGTCGCCCGGCCGAACGGGCGTCGGGACTGAACGGCCCCGCCTCGGCCAACGAGTCGTGGAGGTCGGCGAGCGCTTCGCCGTGCTTGCGGCCGAGCGCGCCGCGCAGCGTCTTGCGCGCGGTGTAGATCGCGTCGGGATCGACGTCCTCGCCGATCTCGCGGGCGATGTCGGCCTCGGTCGGAAGCATCAGGGCGAGCGCGGCGAAGGCGGGATCGACGCGGCCAGCGCGCGTATCGTCGATCAGCGCGCCGAACGCCGCGATCAGCCCCGTGTTGCGCTCGGGCGCCCTGCCGGCGCGAATGGCTTTGACGCCGCGCTGCAACACGCGCATCGCCAAACTCTGGAGCGCCTGCCAGCGATTGAAATTGTCGCTGTCGTGGCGCGAAAGGACGACGAGATCGTCCTCTGTCAGGTCGTCGTCGATGTTGACCGGCGCCGACAAGCCGCGAACGAACGACAGCGCGGGCCGGCGCGGCACATCGCGGAAGACGATCGTCCGCTCCGCGTCGCTGAGTTCGAAGACGCCGGAGGCGAGCTCCTCACGCGTTGCGTCCGACGAAACAAGGGGAATGTCGCCGCCTTGCGGATCGACAAGACCGAGCGCAAGCGGCATCGTCATCGGCAACTTGGTCGGCTGCCCTGGCGTCGGCGCGAGCGCCTGCGTCATGGCGATGCGGTAGGTCGCCGCCGCGGGGTCGTAGGCGGTTCGCACCGAGACTTTCGGCGTGCCCGCCTGCGTGTACCAGCGCATGAACTGTCCAAAGTCGCGCCCCGAGACGTCGGCGAAACAGCCGATGAACTGCTCGACCGTCGCGGCGGTGCCGTCATAGCGGTGGAAATACATGTCCATGCCGGCCCTGAACGCGTCGTCGCCGATCAGGCGCTTGAGCATCCGAACGACCTCGGCGCCCTTCTGATAGACCGTCGCCGTATAGAAATTGCTGATCTCGTTGTAGATCCCGGGCCTGACATTATGCGCGAGCGGTCCCGCGTCCTCCGGGAACTGCGCCGAACGCAGCGTCCGCACTTCGGCGATCCGCTTGACCGGCGCCGAGCGCATGTCGGCCGAGAACTCCTGGTCGCGGAAGACCGTCAGGCCCTCCTTGAGGCAGAGCTGGAACCAGTCGCGACAGGTAATCCGATTGCCGGTCCAGTTGTGAAAATACTCGTGGGCGATGACGCCCTCGATGCCGGCGTAGTCGTCGTCGGTCGCGGTCTCTTGCGAGGCGAGCACGTACTTGTCGTTGAAAACATTGAGCCCCTTGTTCTCCATCGCCCCCATATTGAAGTCGGAGACGGCGACGACGCTGAACACGTCAAGATCATATTCCCGGCCATAGACCTTTTCGTCCCAGGTCATGGCGCGCTTGAGCGAGTCCATCGCGTAACGCGCCCGCTCCTCGCGGCCCTGTTCGGTGTAGATGGCGAGGTCGACCTTGCGACCGGACGCGGTAACGAACGTGTCGGCAATATGGGCGAGATCGCCGGCGACAAGCGCGAACAGGTAGCAGGGCTTCTTGTGCGGATCGGCCCAGATCGCCCAATGGCGCCCCTCGGCCTCCGATCGGCCGCGGCTTTCCAGATTGCCGTTGCTCAAGAGCACCGGCGCCTCTTCGCGGTCGGCCTCGATCCGCACGCGATAGGTCGACAGCACGTCGGGGCGATCGAGGAAATAGGTGATCCGGCGAAATCCCTCGGCCTCGCATTGCGTGCAATAGGCCGAACCGGAGCGGTAGAGGCCCATCAGCTTGGTGTTGGCGGCGGGATCGAGGCGGGTCTCGATCTTGAGGGTAAAGGGGCCGCGCGGCGGATTCGGCAGCACGAACTGCGAGGGGCTCGCCTGGAAGGCCTCGGGATCGAGCGGCGCGCCGTCGAGTTCGGCGGAGACGAGCGTCAGTTCGTCGCCGTCGAGCGTTAGCGCCACGTCCGGCCGTCCGGCGGGGTTGGGCCGTACCGCCAGGGTCGCGACGACCCGGGTCGCGTTCCGGTCGAGCGCGACGTCGAGATCGACCGAATCGATCAGGAAGTCCGGGACGCGGTAATCAACGAGACGAACGGGCTGACCGACCGTTGTGCGCATGGGCGCTGGCCTTTCCGACTGGGCGAGCGTCGCGCCTCTCCACGAGCGGCGCGGCCGCGTTGAACGATCGCAAGCGAAACCTGTCCAACGCCGCGCGCTCAGGCGGTCGCCAGGCTGATCGCCGGCGTGGGGGTAAACTCCAAACCGTATCGAAGCAAGGCCTTTTGCAATGCCGGCTGCGGCGGCTGGCCGCTCGTGAAAACGAGAGCCCCCGTCCGACGCGCCTCCGCCGTCGGCGCCTCGCCGAGCAGAAAATCGAGCCGCCGCGCGATTGCCGGAGCCGGATCGACGAACACGACCGGCCACGGCGCAAGCTGCTCAAGGGTTTCGATGAGCAGCGGAAAATGGGTGCAGGCGAGCACGACGTGATCCGTCCGGCGACTGTCCTTCTCGATGAAACACGGCGCGATCTCGCGGGCGACCTCGGCGTCGTCGACCGGCTCTCCGCGCATGAACCGCTCGGCGATCGGGGCGAGCGCAGCGGAGCCGACGAGCGCCACCTCACAGTCTGCGGCGTGCTCGCGCACGAGCGCCTGCGTGTAATCGCGCGCGACGGTCCCCCTCGTAGCTAGGACGCTGATCAGCCCCGAGCGTGAGGCCTTGGCCGCCGGTTTGATCGCCGGCACCACGCCGACGAACGGCAATCCCGGATAGGCCGCCCGCAGATGCGGCAGCGCGAGGGTCGAGGCCGTGCTGCAGGCGATGACCGCGATGTCGGGGCGCCAGTCGGCGATGACCCGCGCCATTACCGTCCCCACGCGGGCGACCAGCGCCGATTCGCCTAGCCGTCCGTAAGGAAAGGCGGCGTCGTCGGCGACATAGACGATGTCGACATCCGGCCTCAGGCCGCGAATGGCGCCGAGGACCGTCAGTCCCCCGAGCCCGGAATCGAACACGACCGCAAGCGGCGCCCCCGCGCACATTCCCCGCAATCGATTCCCTTTCGTCCGCGTGGCCGACTAGCCTGCCCATACGCCAAAACGCGCGCCCGGCAAAGCCTTGCGCCCATCCGCGCGCAAGCGTTCCCGGGACCCGCGCGCCGCGGGAGGGGCAAAGCCATTGACCCGGCGGCCGATCATGGCTCAAGGAGAGGCATCGCCCATTCCGACGAAGTCCCGCCGCCGCTCATGTCGTTGTCCGACGCGTCTCTCAAGGCCGACGCGATCGATCACTTGGCCCCGCCGACCTCGCCGACCGCAGCCGAGCGGCGGGGGTTGAAGCTCGCCCTGATCGCAGCGGCGGCGCTGCATCTTCTCATTCCGGTGGCGTTTCTGGTCGTCGCGGCGTTCGCGCCTCGCCCTTCGCCGCCGATCGAGGAAATTCCGGTCGAGGTTGTGGTCGAGAAGCCTCCGCCGCCGCCGCCTCCGAAGCCGCCGGAGGACAAGCCCAAGCCGCCGCCGCAACCGGAGGACGAGAAGCCGGCGTATGACGCGCCGAGCGCGGCGACCCAGGAAAAGGCCAATCGGGATTCTCCGGACAAGACGACGTCCGCCCCTGAGACCAGCGCCGAAAAAACGCAGACGCCCGGCGCGCCGGAAGAGTCGAAGGAGCCGCCGGCCGCTGAGCAGCCAAAGGCGCAGGCGGCGCCGATTCCGCAGGAAACGCCGCCCAAGGAAACCGCGGACATGCGCGCCGCGCCGACGCCGGCGGCCGAGGACGCCGCCGAGCCGCCGCCGGCCCCGGTCCCGGCCGAGAAACCCGCGCCGCCGCCCGCGCCTCGCGCCAAGGCGCCGCCTGGGGCGCCCCTTCCGACGGCCGAGGTCCTGCCGGATTACAAATTCGCTCATGCGGCGACCGAGTCGCCGATCGTCGGCGGCAGCGCCGAAACGCGCTACTTCACCATCGTCTACGGAATGATTCGCGCCCATATGCGCGATCTCCGCGACGCCGATCCGCCAAAACGCGAGGGCGCGATCGTGTTCGCCCTGGACGAGACGGGCAATCTCTTGCAGCGGAAGGTCGTCATGTCGAGCGGTTCGCCGAACCTGGACATGTCGGTCATGAACGCGATCGCCGAGGCGGCGCCGTACCCGGCGCCGCCGGGTTGGCAGCCGCGCGCGATGCGGCTGACGTATGGGCGATAGGGTGAGATGAGGTCCGCCGCCAACGATCCGGTGCGCCTGCTAGCAGGGAATTTTTTTCGCGGCGGTCGCCGCTCCGTTCCAGGAAGTCCTGCAATGTCATTGGGTTGATGGCATTGCAACCCTCTGGTTGTGGGTCAAAGCGGGCGCGGAACAGGGAATTTCAAACGACCGGAACAGGGAATTTTCAGGCGATTTCGCAGCGGATCAGGGAAAGAACAGGCGGGCGAAAACGAGGACGCACGATCGGGCGCGGCCGGTTGTAAGGCGCGCTCGGGACTCCCTTCCCCCACCAGTAAAAAGCCTGCCCTCGGGCGAAGACTCAAGGGTTGCCCTCGGGAGCGGTCGGATGACGAAGCGCCGCGCGCTTCGTTCAAAAATCCTCTTGCTCTGGAGCGGCGCCGGCGTCAGCGCGGAACGCAGCGCCAGAACGAGCGAACCCGCTGGAAGTCGGTGTAACTGTCCCAGTCGTGAACGGCGACGAGGCCGTAGCGGCCGCATTCTATCTGCGCCTCGGCAGCGAATTGAGAATACCGCAAAGCATCGCTCGGATGGTTCGGATAATAGATGAAGGCGACCGACCGCTCGGCCGCGCAGCCCGATAACGCCAAGAGCAAGCCCAATAGGCCGACGATTCGCATGCTGCGCCCCAATGTCCCGGCCGTTCAACCGGCCAACCCGTTTTTCGCGCGGCACAATGCCCCTCCAAACCCCCTGGCGCAAGAGGGCGGCCCCGCAGTTTGATCGGTCTCAATGAACGCCTCCTCGCATCAGGCTGATCCCGCCGTGAGCGAAAAGAGGAGGTGAAAATATGTTGGTCCGAGAGGCGCTTTTCGGCAGGCGCGCGTTCCGCGAATACGCCGCCGATCCGGTCGATGAGGCGACAATCCGGCGGCTTATCAATGCGGCCATCCATGCGCCAAATGCGGTCAACGCGCAGCCGTGGGCATTTACGGTCGTCCGAGATCGGCCGATGCTCCAACGCGTGTCGCGCGAGGCGAGAGCCCACATGCTCGAGACGATGCCCGCGCAGCACGCAGACCGGTTCCGGCCGCGGCTCAGCGACCCGGCGTTCGACATCTTTTACAATGCGCCCGCATTGATCGTCATCTCGGCGCGCGCCGAGGGGCCATGGATCGTCGAGGACTGCGCAATGGCGGCTCAGAACCTGATGCTGGCCGCCTTCGCCGAAGGGCTTGGGACGTGCTGGATCGGCTTCGCCCAGGGCTATCTCAATACAAGGGAGGGCAAGGCCGCGATCGATGCGCCCGCCGCGTGGATCCAGATCGCGCCGATCATCGTCGGCAAGCCGAAATCGACGCCGGCTCCGGTCGGACGCGTTCCCCCCGAGATCCGCTGGCTCGGTTGATCTACGCGCTCGCCGCGTCAATCGGCGCGGGCGACGACGGTCAATCGCGCCAGGGGCGGCGGCTTCCGTCCGCGGTCGTATCTGCCAAGGCGGCCGACCAGCGGCGTTGTCACAGCGCCTTCCTCATCCTGAGCCTGTCGAAGGATAATCCAGTGGGCGGGGACGTTCGTGCGCGCTGGAACGTCCTTCGACATCCCAGGGCTCGACCCGGGGATCAGGACGAGGGGCGGAGGGACGGCTAGGCAGCTACCCGCACTCAGCCTGTCGGGCGGAAGCGCCGCCACCGCCTTTGACGACGGTCAACTCACCGATTCGGCGCTGTAGCGGGCGATCAGGCCGCTGCGGATCGCGATCTTGTAGACGGCGCCGAAGAACACGCAGGCGAGAACCAGATAGGCGACGGCAAGCGCTGCGCCGAGGGCGAGCGCGCCCCATGGGGCCGGCTCGCCCGCGACCACCGCCCGCATACCCTCGAACACATAGGAGGGGGGCAGGATCGCCGCGATCGCCCGCATCCAGCCCGGCAAAACGGCGAGCGGATAGAACACGCCGGCGAAGGGCGAGACGATCATCGGGATCGGCCAGATGAGCCATTCCGACGCAGGGCCGAGACGCAGCACCAGCCCGGCCGCCGCGACGCCCATCGCGATGCCGGTGAGGAACAGCACGGCGATGAAAGGCGCGAGCGCTACTCCATAGGTCAGGAACGACAGGCCGAAGGCCACGCGGGCGAACACGATCATGGCGACGAGACTGAGGGCGCTGACCCCGATGGCCGTGATGACGAGGCCGGTCAGATATTCGGAAATGCGCAAGGGCGTCGCGAACAGGTTGAGAAAGTTGCGCGACCAGACGTCCTCGAAGAAGGCCATCGTCACGCCCTGCATCACACGCGTCAGGAAGTCCCACAGCAGCACGGCGCCGAGCAGCGCGGGTACGAAGTTATACGAGGCCTGCGACATCGAATTGAGGTAGCGGGTGAGAAAGCCCCACAGCAGGATGTCGACCGCGACCCAAATGAAGATCGGGAACACCCTCTGCGGGCTGCCGCGATAGAGATAGAGGATGCGCAGAACGACGGCGCCGACGCGGGCGCGGTTCACGATCCGCCGCCGGCCGCCAGCGCCTCGTGGGCGACCGAGACGAACAGGTCGTCGAGCGTCTCGACGCCGTGCTCGCCCGGCAGCCGCTTCGGATCGCCTTCGAGCACAATGCGCCCGCGCGACAGGAACAGCGCCCGGTCGCAAACGGCCTCGACCTCGAACATGTTGTGGCTGGTCCACAAGACGCCGCAATGCCCGCTTTCGACGACGCCCGCGATGCCGGCGCGGATGTCGCGGGCGGCGGAGGGATCGATCGAGGCGGTCGGCTCGTCGAGCAGGAGGAGCCGCGGCCGATTCAGCATCGCCTTGGCGAGCGAAAGACGGGTCTGCTCGCCCGAGGAGAGGACGCCCGCCTTCGTCCGCCTGTATCGGGTCAGATCGTAGATCGCCAAAAGCTCGTCGATGCGCGCGTCGATCGATTCGACGTCGTAGATCCGGGCGAAGACGTTGAGGTTCTGCTCGACGGTGAGATTGCCCGGCAGCGGCGCGTAGACGGCGGCGAAATTGGTCCGGGCGAGCGCCGCGCTGCGGTCGAGGCGGAGGTCGACGCCCTCGATGACGATCCGGCCCGAGGTCGGTTCGAGCACGCCGAGGACCATGTTGATCGTCGTCGTCTTGCCGGCGCCGTTGGGGCCGATGAGCCCGACGATCTCGCCCGGCGAGACGGAAAAAGAGACGCCCTTCACCGCTCGCAGGCGGCCGAAGGACTTGGCGAGGTTTTCGACCGACAGGACGGGGGACGGGGGCGGACTCATTGGCCGCCCGTATCCGACCCGGCGATGGCGGCGTCAAGCTGGCGCCCACTCTGCCAGGGTTCCGTTTGGAGTTCGGGTAGCGACCTTTTGCGGCCCCTCCCGATCCGTTTCCGTAGGTGAGGAGAGCGCGAAGATCGGCCACAATCGCCGGTCCCTGCGGCCTAGGCCGGATGGTTAACTTGCCAAATGCCACCCAAGTTACGTTAATGCAACAGGGCCGCAAGAAGCCCATTACGAGATGGAGGAAATCATGGCAACCAAGGGCGGCTTTCGCTGGATCGTCATCGCTCTTCTCTTCTACATCACTGTCGCAAACTATATCGATCGGTCGGCGATCGCCTTCGCGATCGGCGACATCAAGGCGGAGCTCGGACTGGGACCGGCCGAGATCGGGCTGATCCTTGGGGCCTTCGGGCTGGGCTACGCGGTCACCACGTTCCTTGGCGGGATCGCGGTCGATCGGTGGGGCGCCCGTGCCGTCCTCCTCACCGCCGCCGTGCTGTGGACCGCATCGATCGGCGCCACCGGATTTGCCGGCGGGTTCCTCACGCTCTACATCGCGCGCACGGTGCTCGGGGTGGCGGAGGGGCCGAACTTCCCGGCGCTGACCGGCGCGGTCAGCCGGTGGCTTCCGCCGCACGAGCGCGCCATCGCCCTTGGCAATACCCTGGTCGCCGTGCCGCTTGCGCTTGCAATCGGTGCGCCGCTTGTAACGCAGTTGATCCATGTGCTCGGCTGGCGCGGCATGTTCTTCACGCTGACGGCGCTGAGCGGGATCTGGGTTCCGGTGTGGCTTATTTTCTTCCGCAACGACCCGGAGCAGTCGTCGTTCGTCGGCGACGCGGAGTTGAGACACATCCGCGGCGGGGTCGAGGCGGCTCGCAATCGGGTCGCCAGGCATGTGCGCCACGGCTTCACCGACTGGCGCCTGCTGCTCACCAACCGGACGCTGCTGGCAAACTATTGGGCGTTCTTCGTGTTCGGCTACTTCCTGTTCTTCTTCATGGGCTGGCTGCCGAACTACCTGCAAGTAACCTACAAGCTGAACGTTCGGGAAGTGGGCCTGTTCGCAATCCTGCCGTGGGCCTGCGCCTCCGTCATGCTGGTGGCGCTTGGCTATCTTTCCGATTATTTGCTTAAGCGAACGGGCAGTTTTCGTATATCCAGAAGCTTGTTGATCGGCGTCACCCAGCTTCTCGCAGCGCTCGCGGTGATACCGGTCGGCCTCGTCCACAGCCTGCCGGTGGCGATCGCCGGTATCACCGTGGCTGTGGCCTTCAGCATGGGCGCCAACGCCGCATATTACGCAGTCAACGTCGACATCGTCCCGGGACGGGCCGCCACGGCGCTCGGCATCATGGATACGGGCTTCGCGATCTCCGGCTTCCTGGCGCCGGTGATCACCGGTTGGGTGGTCGGTACGTTCGGATCGTTCCAGTACGCCTTCCTGCTCATGACCGCATTGGCGCTGTCGTCCGTGCTCGTCGTGCTCATCTTCCATCGTCCAGACGAGGACCGGGCCGCTCAGCCAGCAGGTGTCGACCAGGCGGCGCACGCGGCGGCGCCGGCGTAGGTCAACCTAGCCAGGTGCGACCCGGCCTCGTCCGCCGCAACATCGCTCGGGCGCCTGGTCGCATGCATGGCTCGTTACGGACCGCTCGATTTGGACGGGGTCGGGATAGCTTGTGGATTCGGCGTCAAGCGTTTGCGCGAACCGGCCCGGGCGACTGTCTCCCGTCGGAGTCAGCCACTTGCGGAAAGGAATGAGCGTCCGGAATCCAATCGGGATTCACGAAGGGACACGCCCATCGCTCGACGCCGTCCGCGACCTTTTTCGTGCGCGTCAGGCGACACTCGTCGGCGCCCGGGCCACGGGCGCGCCCATCATGCGCTCGGGTCGAGCGTGAACAGCTCCTGCGGCCTGCCAACGCCGCGCAGGGCGTATCGGCCGACGGACACGAACGGACGTCGATCGGAACCAAAGGACTCGACGAAGGCCGAGGAGATCAGGACCGGCTGATCGACCGAGCGGCACATCGCGGCGATCCGCGACACCTCGTTGACCGCGGGTCCGACGACGGTGAAATCGAGCCGGTCCTGGCTGCCGATGTTGCCGTAGAACACCACGCCGAGGTGGAGGCCGAGATACATGTCGGTTGTCGGCAGGCCCTCCGCCCCGCGCCGGTCTTTGAGCGCCGCCACCGCCGCGCGCGCCTCCTTCGCCGCCTCGAGCGCGGCCGCGGTGGCGCGAGCGCGATCCTCAGCCGGGAAGATCGCCAGCACGCCATCGCCAATCAGTTTGAGCACGTCGCCCGAGTGGGCGTGGATCGCCGAAACGACCGCGTCGGCGTAGTCGTTGAGGAGCGGAATGATCTGCCCAGGATCGGCGCTTTCGGAAATGCGGGTGTAGCCATGCAGGTCGCTGAACCAGAGCACCGCCTTGATGCGATCGGCGACGCCGCGCTCGATGCGCCCTTGCAACACCCGCCGCCCCGCGTCGCGGCCGAGGTAGGTCTCGACCAGGGTTTCGGCCATCCGGGCGAGCGTCGCCGCCTTGATCGCGAGCCCGAGGTGCGGAACGAGACGGGTGATGGCGTCGACCTCCGCGTCGGAGAAGCCCTCCGGCAGGTCGGTCATCCAGCCGGAATAGAACGAGTCCATCTCGCCGATCACGCCGTCGGCGTCGAAACGATTGAGAACGGCGACATATTCGGTGAGCGACGCCTCGTACAGCTCGCGCAGGATCGGAAATTCAGACGCTGTGTCCGGACCGATGCGCCGCCGCAACAGAGATTCGCCGTCGTTCAACATCCGGAACCAGGGGCTCGTCCGCCAGCGCTCGGCGCCTTCGCCCTCCGTGCTGCGGCCGTAGTCGGTGAAAGTCACGTCCGGCTTGTCCCGGTCCCAGCGGAACGTCCGCCCCTCGTACAGCGGATGCAGGGTGTCGATGAACGCGACGCCGCGCGCCAGCGGCAGGCCCGCTGCCGCAGCGCGCTCGCAAAAGCCCTGCAAAAGGGTCGTCTCGGAGGCGCCGGCGAGGCCCGCCTGCGCGATCCAGCCAGCCAGCGCGGCAATCTCACTATCGTTCATGCGGCCGATGATAAAGCCTCGGCGCGTATTGGCCAAACGACGGTCCCGGACGGCGGCCGTTCCGGACGGCGGGCGTCTCGCCCGCCCTCGGGCGGCGGGACGCCGCCCCTCCAATGCGAGGGGCGTTGGCCGCGGCGCGGCGGCCTGCTACTGCTTGACGCAGCGGGCGAAAAAGGGCGGGAGGAGTCGGATGAGCAAAATTGCTCTGGTCGGACTTGGACTTGTTGGTCGCGCCTGGGCGGTCAGCTTCGCGCGCGCCGGCCATGAGGTGGCGATCTGGGACGATCGGCCCGAGGCGACCGACGAGGCGTTGACTTTCGTCAACCGGGTCCTGCCGGACCTCGACGCCAACGAGCTCTTGCGCGGCGAACCGCCGCTTTCAGTGCGCGCCCGGATGCGCCGGGCGGGCTCCCTCGAAGACGCTCTCCACGGGGCGAGCTACGTCCAGGAAAACACGCCCGAGGACCTTCCGACGAAGCGGCGCGTGTTCGCCGAGCTCGACAGGCTCGCCGATCCCGAAGCCGTGCTGGCAAGCTCCACCTCGGCGATCCTGCCGTCGGCTTTCAGCGAAGGTCTCAAAGGCCGCGGGCGCTGTCTTGTCGCCCACCCGATCAACCCGCCGTATCTGATCCCCTCGGTCGAGATCGTTCCGGCGCCGTGGACCGACCGCGAGACGGTCGAGCGCGCGGCCGCCCTGCTGGAGGCGGCAGGCCATGCGCCGATCGTGATGGCGCGTGAGATCGACGGCTTCGTCGTCAACCGGCTGCAGGGGGCGCTGCTCGAGGAGGCCTTCCGGCTCGTCGCCGACGGCTACGCCAGCGCCGAGGACGTCGACGTCGCGATCCGCGAGGGCCTAGCGCTGCGCTGGTCCTTCATGGGTCCGTTCGAGACGATCGACCTCAACGCGCCGGGCGGGGTGCGCGACTACGCCGAACGATACCAGCGCATCTATGCCGGGATCTTCCCGTCCATGCAGCGCCGGGTCGACTGGACGGGCCCGGCGATGGACGCGATCGAGACGGAGCGCCGGCGCCGGCTGCCGGCCGACCAGCTCGGCGAGCGCGCGGCCTGGCGCGACCGGCGGCTGATGGCGCTCGCCGCGCACAAGAAGCGGGCGGCGGAGGAGATTGGCGAATGACGAGCCGCCGACCGCCCCGGCGTTCGTCAGTCAACCCATCCTCTCCGTCGACGACGGCCTGCACCGGCTCGGGGAAGAGGGGAGCGTGACCACGCCCGCGCTGATCGGCGTCGATTGGGGCTCTTCGAGCTTCCGCGCCTATCTCATGGCGCGCGACGGCGCGGTCGTCGACGCGATCGCGACGGCCGACGGCGTCGCATCAGTTGCGCCCGGAGGATTTCCGGCGACGTTCCAGCGCCTTCTCGGCGATTGGCTCGACGCGCATCCCGCCGTGCCTGTCCTCGCCTCGGGCATGGTCGGCAGCCGGAACGGCTGGCGCGAGGCGCCCTATGTTCCTTGCCCCGCCGATCTCAGCGCGATCGCCGAAAACCTCATCGCCGTCGAGGCGAACGGCCGCCGCGTCCCGATCGCCCCGGGACTTTCCTCGACGGACGAGAACGGCGAGCCCGACGTGTTGCGCGGCGAGGAGGTTGAAATTCTCGGGATCGCCGAGGCCGGCGCGCGCCTCGTCGTGCTGCCCGGCTCGCATTCCAAATGGGCGGTCGTCGAAGCCGGTCGCGTCCTGCGCTTCAAGACCTTCGTCACCGGAGAACTTTTCGCCGCGATCCGCGACCATACGCTGATCGGCGCCTTCGCCCGCGCCGCCCCACCCCAGTCGCTGGGCGCCGCATTCGCACGCGGGGCGCGACGCGGCGCGGGCGCCGCGCGCGGCGAGGGCGGCGGCCTTCTCGGCGCCCTGTTCGGCGCCCGCAGCCTGCCCCTCATGCGCGCCGTCGCAGAGGCCGACGCGGGCGACTACCTCTCAGGCCTCCTGATTGGCGCGGAGATCGCCGAGGCGCGCCGGCTTTTTCCCGACGAAGTTGCGCATGTCGCGGGAGCAAAAGCGCTCGTCGAGCGTTATCGGGCCGCGTTCGCCGCCCTTGGCGAGGAGGCCTCGGTCGCCCCGGCCCAGGCTGCGGCGCGCGGACTTCTCCTCGTCGCCCTCCAAGCCGAACTCGTATGATGCTTGCTCTCTCTCCAACTCCCTTGATCGCCATCCTCCGCGGCGTGAAGCCCGACGAAGCCGAAGCGATCGCCTCCGTCCTGGTCGAGGCCGGCTTCGGCGCGATCGAGGTCCCGCTCAATTCGCCCGACCCCTTCAAGAGCATCGAGATTATCGCCCGCCGGGTCGGCAAGGCCGCGCTCGTCGGGGCGGGGACGGTGCTCCTTCCCGGCGCGGTCGAGGCGGCGGCCGGCGCCGGCGCCGGGCTGATCGTCGCGCCGAACGCCGACCCCGCCGTGATCGAATGCGCGCTGAAGCTGGGCTTACGCGTTCTGCCGGGGGTGGCGACGCCGACCGAGGCGTTCGCGGCGTTGAGCCTCGGCGCGACCGGGCTGAAGCTCTTCCCCGCCGAGGCTATGCCGCCCGAAGTCGTCAAGGCGTGGCGATCCGTGCTGCCGAAGGACGCGCCGCTCATCCCCGTCGGCGGGATCACCCCCGACAAGCTCGCGCCCTACCGCGCCGCCGGCGCCAACGGCTTCGGGATCGGCGGCGCGCTCTACCGGCCGGGCATGATGGCGAAGGCGGTCGAAGCCAAGGCGAAGGCTTTTGCCGCGGCGTGGGAGGCGGCGGCGCGCCTATAGCGCGAGAGTCCTGGTGGCCGCCCTATGGGGACGGCGCCCGGCCGTGCGCGATTTTTGCAATCATGTGTCACCAACGCGATGCCGGATGGGCCGATGCCGGGCGGCGAAAGTTATGGGCCGGAGTTGGCAGGACAGGGATTCGTGGCGGCCGGGCCGAGGGATCATGTCCCTGATGATTGCCGCCCGAAGGCGATGTTGCTGATGGGCGAAGCACGGGGATTGATTGCGACCGAGATAGCGTCCGGAGTCGGTGTATTGCGGACGCTGCGGATCGAAACGGTGTCGCTTCGCGTCCTTGGGTCTCAACGCTCGGCGTCCGGTCTGCGTCCCGTTGGGCGACGCCAAGGTTTACGCGAAAACAGGCTTGGAGCGCGGACCGCTCAGTCGAGCAAAACCAAAACCTCGCAACCGCCGCTCTGTCGATAGGCCACGCCAGCGAACTTGCCGCGCTCATCGTATATCGGACGGTCCAACTTGAGCGCACCGCCATTGCCTGCGTCCGTCTCGATCGTCCCTGGGAAATGCCCCCGCTTCAGCCCCAACGCGCTGGCCCCGCACGAAATCCAGCGTTTGGCGTCCGGGCGGAGGTCAGAGGCTTTGAGGAAGGCGACGGGCACGGTCGATCTCTATTCCCGCGACACGAAAGTCGTTGGTGTTTACAGTGATTAGATTAACCGCGCAACCTGAAGCGTGTAACATAGAGGCCGGGGGTCGCGGCGGCGGTCCGAACATGTCATCCGGCGTCTGGTTTCGGCGCCGATCGGCACATTAGGGCGCTGAATATCCATGACGGGGTGCGTGCCAGAAGCCCGTTCACGGGGGGCCTGGCGCGCGGCTACAAACCTTTTGTCCTCACGACCTCCCTAGGGCCGGGTCCGCGATAGAAGATGCAAGCGGCGTGCCGCCGCTCACGGCCGATATTGAGACAGCCTCCAGCCCCTCGCGGTCATGCCCTGACAGACAAACGTCGTGAACGACATCCGCAAGAAGCTGCAAGCGGCGAAAAGCTGGTCGAACTGGGCGACCGAAGATTGAGGAAAAGGGAACACCCACTTTGAGTCGCATTGGCCCATTCGTTGCACTGTGGGGGAGCGTCAGGTATCTGCGCGGGCGTCCCGTCCCGACGTACCGGGGACATCGCCGGTGGCGGGTGTGTCGTCGCAGCTCATCGTGAGCCTTCGGGTCGCCTATGAGGAATAGGCGCCCGACGGCCGCTGGCCCCGGCGTGCTGGGACGGCTTCCTTTACGGCGTTCACGCCGATGCGGAAGGCGCCCGATTCTCGCCGGAGCTGGGGACGCGGGTGACCGTCCCTTGGGCGGCACTGACAGTTACACGGAGGCGCTAGCCTGCGACATGCGGATTTTCGCTCTCTCCGACATCCATGTCGATTTCGAGGACAACGCGCGTTGGGTCTCATCTTTGTCTGCGCAGGACTACCGCGAAGATTTTCTGATTCTGGCAGGCGACATTTCGGACTCGCTTCCATTGCTCACAAAGAACCTGGAACTACTGGCAAATAGATTCAGGAAGGTATTTTTCGTTCCCGGCAATCACGACCTCTGGGTCATACGCGATGGAAAGGGGAAAACGTCCTTCGGCAAGTTCAAGGAGATCGCGACCGTTATGGGGGACTGCGGCGTGTCCAGCACGGCTTTTCATCACCACACGATCTCGATCGTCCCCCTGCTCGGATGGTACGATTATTCGTTTGGAGAGCCGTCACAAGAGCTTGCGAACACGTGGGCGGACTTCTTTTTTTTTAGATGGCCGGAAGGCATAGAGATGAAGGAGGTCACCTGCCGTTTTGCCGCCATGAACGAACCGCTCGTTCGCCCTCCGAACACTCGCGTAATCTCGTTCTCACACTTCGTTCCGCGCATCGATGTGATGCCTCAGTTCATCTCCGAGCGAAACCGCGTCGTATACCCAGTCTTGGGATCGATTTTGCTTGAGCGTCAAATCAGGCAGCTTCGTTCGGATATTCACGTTTACGGGCACACTCATGTCAATCGCCGGGTCAACATCGACGGCACTATCTATATCAACAATGCCTTTGGATATCCGTCAGAGACGCGGATCGCGGCCAAGCGCCTCCTCAGCATTCATGAGGAGTAGCCGGCCGAAACGCATTGCCATTCGCTGGGGTCGCTTAGCGGTCCTTGCCGACGGCGATCGCCGAAAGAGCAGGCGCGCGACGGCGGTTATGTGGGCCGAGGTCACGCACGAGGCGTCGGCCGTCTTCGACGAACGGCGGCGTTCAATCTCCGGCGACGAATGGAGCCTTCGGTTCGAGCGAACTGCTCGAAGCGCGGATAAAGCGCACTCGTGTGATTCCGCTGGCCGACAAGGGAGGAGCAGCGCGCCCGCGCGCCGAGGTCCGTGCGGACGAATCCGTCGATCCAGTTCCACCTCGCTCTAAACTCCGAACAGCCGCTCTGCATTGCCGTGCGCAATCCTCTCCCGGTCGGTCGGGCTGACGGGCAGGCTGTCGAGGAAGGCGCGCGCCTCGGCCATCGGGCGATAGGGATGATCGGCCGAGAACAGGATGCGGTCGACGCCGACCTCGAGCATGAGCTGGAGGAAGGTCGGCAGGAAGTTGAAGCCGGCGAACGTGTAATGGACGTTTGCGCGCAGGTAGGCGCTGATCGGCTTCTTGAGCCCCGTTGCCGAGGGCGGCATCATATCGACCCGCTCGATCATGAACGGCAGCGTCTCCCCCATATGGCCGATGACGATCTGCAATTCGGGATGCGCGTCGAAGACGCCGCCAAGGACCATGCGCAGCACGTGCAGCGCCGTCTCGATATGCCAGCCCCAGCCGCCGTTCGCCATCATTTCGGCGACCGCCGGTTTGAGGCCGCCGTACCAGGCCTCGACGACCGCCGGCGGCGATTGCGTGGGGTGGAGATAGATCGGCAGTTTGAGCGCCTCGGCGCGCTGAAGGACGGGCCAGAAGAACCGGTCGTCGAGATAGCGCCCCTGGACATGCCCGTTGATCACCACGCCCTTGCAGCCGTCAGCGGCGATCGCCCGCTCGAGTTCGCCGATCGCCGCGGGCGGGTCGAGCAGCGGCAGCGAGGCCAGCCCGAAGAACCGGTCTGGACGGCGCCGGACCGCTTCGCCGATCGCGGCGTTGGTCTGGCGCGCCACGGCCTTCGCCTCCTCGGACGGCAGTTGTTCCACTCCGGGCGAGGTCAGCGACAGCGCCTGCACGCCGACGCCGGCCGCGTCCATCGCCGCGATACGCCCGTCGCCGAGGTCGAGAAGGTCGGCGATAAGGCTCGCTAGCCTTCCGCCCGCGCGCTCGGCCTGCTCCTTCAGCTTGCGGCCCGGTCCCGCCATGTAGTCGGGCGTGGCGAAATGCTCTTCGAGCGTGATCGTGCGCATTGTCTTTCCTTCATGGGAGACGGCGGAGCGCCGCTCGTGGATTGGTCGCGGCGCAGCTCGAGACCCGCCTACCCCTTCTTCCCCTTCACGTACTGGATGTAGCCTCGAACGTCGCCCGCCGGCTCGGCGTAGGCGTCGCCGAGCGCCTTCTCGACGGCCGCGGTATAGGCCTTGGTCCAGCCGGTGAACGGGTAGTCGATCGCGTTGAGGAACTCGAGGCTGCAGGCGAGGCGGATATCGGCGATCGAGACGTGGTCGCCGCCGACGAAGGTCCTGCCGTCGAGGAAGAACTTGTGGAACGCCGCGAGCGTCTCGCCGACCGCGGCCTCGGCGGCCTTCTGCGCCTTGGCCTTCGCCGCGGCGTCGGCGTCGCTCGCGCCAACCTCGCCCGCGTACTGCGGGAAGCCGAGCGCGCCATAGGTCGCGCGCGCGAGATAGGGGTAAAGCGTGCCGACGATATAGAACATCGCGCTGTCCACCATCGCGCGCTTCTCGGGCTCGGTCGGATAGAAGCTGTCGAGATGATGCTTGTTGCAGAGATACTGCATGATCGCGCAGCTCTCCCACATGACGCCTTTCGGCAGATGCGGGGACTCGATCATCGGCGTCAGACACGACGGGTTCCTAGCCGAAAACTCCTCCGAGCGCGTCTTGCCGTAGACGTCGTCCTCGGTGAAGTCGAGCTTGGCTGCGCGCACGAACACGCGCGCCGTCATGTTGTTCACGCTCGGCTTGATGACATGCAGCTTGATCGCGGACATGGGGTTCCTCCTATTTGCTTTGGATGAGTTCAGGCGCGTGGCTGCGCCGGTACGGGTCCTTCGGCGCCCGGTCGGCCGACAGGCTCTTGGTCGAGGCCTTGACGAGGCTTTCGATGGCGTCGGCGACGTGGACCTCGGTGATCGCCCGCTCGCTGCGCGCCACGCGCAGGTTGTGGGCGGCGAACAGGACGTCCGGACGCGTAAAGCCCTCCGGCGGATCGAACTTCCAGCACGACAGCTCGATCAGCAGCCCCAGCGGATCCTCAAAATAGATCGCGTCGAAGATCATCCGATCGCGCACGCCGGTATTCGGGATTTCGCGCGCGTTCAGCCGCTCGACCGCCTGCATGAAAGTCGCGCGCGAAACGTTGAAGGCGATGTGGTGCACACAGCCCGCGTCGGTCGGCGTGCGGCGGTGGACCGGCTTGCGGTCCTCGCGGGTGAAGATGGTGATGAGCCGCCCGTCGCCGGGATCGAAGTAGATGTGGCTCTCCCCCGCATTGTCGAGATTGGGCTGCTCGAACACGAAGGGCATGCCGAGAATGCCCTCCCAGAAGTCGATCGAGGTCTGGCGGTCCGCGCCGACCAGCGTGATGTGATGCAGTCCCTGGGTCTGAAGCTTCTGCAAGCTCTCCTCCTCATGCTTTTTCAACGAGTTTCGACTTGTATTCGCTTCGCGGCAAGCTGCCCGACGGAACGACGGCGATTTCCGTCGTCACCAGCAGCGCCTCGCGCAGACGGGCGCGAAGGCGATCGGCGAGCCCCTCGACCTCGGCGCCCGGCGCGGCCTCGACCGCGATCGGCAGCGGCGGCTCCTGGCGCACGCCCTTCGCCCGCGGACGGATCATAAGAACTCCGGTGACGGTTGGCGCGAATTCGTTGACCACCTCGCGCACCGCTGAGGGAAACACGTTGACCCCGCGCACGATCAACATGTCGTCGGTGCGGCCGATGCAGCGCGCGCGCGGGGCCGTGCGCCCGCAGGCGCAGCGACCCGCGCTCACCCGGACATGGTCGCGGGTGCGAAAGCGGAGCAGCGGCGCCGCGCGGTTGACGAGATGGGTCAGCACGAGCTCGCCCTCGGCGCCGTCCTCGAAGGGCAAGGCGGCGCCCGTCGTCGGATCGATCAGCTCGGGGTGGACGAATCCGCGCCCGGAAAAGTGCATGCCGGCCTTCGCCTCGCACTCGCCCCACAGGGTGATGGAGATGTCGCCGATCCCCATGGCTTCGGTGACGCCCGCGCCCCAGGCCTCCTCCAGCTTCGCCCGCATCGCGGGTTCGCCGCCGCCGGGCTCGCCCGCGACCAGGATCCGCTGGACGCTCGAGCGCGCGAGGTCCCTGCCCCGCTCGCGCGCCCATTCCGCAACATGCAGCGCATAGGACGGCGTCATCACGGCGGCTGTCGGCTTCAGAACCTCGATTGCGGCGACAAGCCGCTCGGTGTTCCCGGTTCCGACCGGAATATGGCAAAGGCCGAGCCGGTCGAACACGGAGAGGGCGGCGCCGGCGACGAACGGGCCGGCGTTGTAGGTCGAGACGATGCGTTCGCCGCGGACGATTCCCGAGGCCGCGTAGGATCGCGCCGAGGTCCTGACCCAAACCTCGATGTCGGAGGCGGTGAGCGGAATGTAGCTCGGCGTCCCGGTCGTGCCGCTGGTCGAATAGATGCGCGCGATCTGATCATCATCCGCCGCGCGGTGGGTCCCAATCGGCTCGTCCGGCGTCCTCGTGGCGCGCAATTCGTCCTTCTCGGTGAACGGCAGCGCATGGATCGCCTCGATCCCGCCGACGGCGCCGTGGGTCGCGTAGCCGGCGCGCTCGAGCTTGCCGCGATAGAAGCGCGAGCGCTCGAATAGGTATTCGATCTGCTTGAGGTAAAGCGGCGCGTCGAGGCGCGCCTGATCCTCCCACGGCGCGGCTTCGATGTCGGGCTCGACCATCGGCATCAGGCGGAGCCTCGTTCGGCCGCGGAATGGTCGATCGCCTCTTCGCCCTTCGAGGCGAGCAAGAAGCCGATCGGCGTCTCCTGCTCCTCGATGAGATGGGCGATCAGCCCGCCCGTGCGGGCGAGGATCGGCACGGCGCGGATCAGCGCCGGCGGAACGCCGACGTCGACCAGCGTCGCCGCGATCGCCATCGAGACGTTCATCGGCAGCGGCTTGCCCCAGACTTCGGCGATCGCGCCGGTCAACGCGGTCGCCGCCTCGACCGCGCGGCCGGCGACGCCCCGCTCGCGAGCGAGCGCGATCATCCGTTCGGCGCGCGGATCGACCGGCTTGTGCAGCGGGTGGCCGTAACCGGGGATCGGCCGGCGCGCCGCGCGATAATCGCGCGCGACCTCGAGCGCTGCCGCTTCGACCAAGCCGGCGGCGCCCGCCCGCGCCAGCACGTCGTCGATCAGCGCGCGGCAGAAGTCAGCCGCGCCGAGGATGACCGTGCCGCAGCCGAGCACGCCGGCCGCGACGGCGCCCTGAAGCGCGGCCGGGTCGGCTGCGAGCGTCATTCGCGCGGCCTGAACGGAGGGCGTCAGCCCATGTTCGGCGAGCGCCACGAGGCTGAGGTCAAGAAAGAAGCGCTGGTCCTCGGTCGGCGCGTGGCCGGTCGCGAGGAGGTAGACGAAGTCGGTGAAGGTCGCGCCTCCCATGAGGTCGGCGGTCAGATCGCGCCCGCGAACCCAGATCCGGTCGGGCGACGCGGCGGCGATCTTCGTCTTGGCCGCGCCGGCCTTGCCGATCAGCATGACGTCTCCTCTCCCGATCCAGCCGCTTGTCGTTGAAGGCGAGTTATTTCGGGACAATGCGACGATTGTCAGACAAAATCAAAGCCGCGACGCGAGGCGAACGGGTAGGAACGGCGAGCGTGCCCTGTCAGCGTTTCCCGCGGCCGGATCGGCGCTCGAGAGGCGGCGCCGGAGAGGCCGAGGCGCAGAAATTCCAGCCGACATAAAAATTCGGTCGACTCCCCTGGGCGCCGGTTGCGCAGGCGGCGGCGCGTGCTAGGTTCGCGTGTCAGCGGTTCGGGGCGCCGCGGAAAAACCAAGACGGAAACGACCGGGAGGGAGGCGACGAGGTGTCGGCAAGGGCCAAAACCGCGAGGCTGGACGGCGCGCCGCCGATCGCCCCGCGCGGCAGGCGACTTTCCGGGGAGCAGGCCCGGTCCCGGCTGACAGCTCCCAGCGAAAACCGTCCTCGCCGCCGCCCGGCCCGGTCCAGGTCGCGGCGGACATGAACGCGACAGGCTCGTTCGCCCCCCCGCTCTTGACGATGCGCGGCGTCGTCAAGCGCTTTGGCGGCGTGCAGGCCCTGCGCGGCGTCGACTTCGATCTCAAACGCGGCGAGATCCATGCGCTCCTCGGCGAGAACGGCGCCGGCAAGTCGACGCTGATGAACGTCCTCTCGGGCGTGATCGAGCCGGACGGCGGCGAGGTGCTGCTCGAGGGGACCGCGATCCGCTTCGCCGACCCGCGGGCCGCCCAGGCGGCCGGCGTCGCGACCATCTTCCAGGAGCTGGACCTGGTCCCCGGCCTCGACGTCACGGCCAATCTGTTCCTGGGGCGGGAGCTGACCCGCGCGACTGTGCTCGACCGCGGCGCGATGCAGGTCGCCGCGCGCGAGCGCCTCGCAGCGGTCGGGGCCGACGTCGACGTCGATCAACGTGTCGGCGAGCTCTCGGTCGGCCGCCGGCAGATGGTCGCCATCGCCAAGGCGCTGACCTACGCGTCGAAGATCCTGGTCATGGACGAGCCGACCGCCGCCCTCACCGCGGCCGAGGTCGACCGGCTCTTCCTTGTGATGCGCGAGATTGCCGCCCGCGGCGTCGGCATTGTCTACATCTCCCACCGGCTGGAAGAGGTGCCGCGCGTCGCTGACCGCGTGACCGTGCTGCGCGACGGCCAGGTCGCCGGCGTGGCGCCGGCGAAGGCGCCGCAGTCGGAACTCGTGCGGATGCTCGTCGGGCGGCCGCTCGCCGAGCTCTATCCGAAGCGCGGCGCGCGTTTCGGCAAGCCGGTGCTGCGGCTCGAAGGCGCGGGCTTTGCGCCCCGGCGCGTCCGCGCCGGCTGGCAGGCGCCGGTCGAGGTTTCGCTTCAGGTTCGGTCGGGCGAGATCGTCGGGCTCGCCGGAATCATGGGCGCGGGACGGACCGAGCTCCTGTCCACGCTCTACGGCGACGCCGGGCCCGGGCGATGGTCGGGCGTGGTCGAGGTCGACGGCCGCCCGACGCGCCTTGCCTCCATTCGCGCCTCGCGCGGCGAGGGGATCGGGCTCGTCACCGACGACCGACGCGGCAGCGGGCTGATGCTGCGCGACAGCGTCGGCCACAACCTGGCGCTGACCGTGCTGAAGCGGATTTCGCCCCTCTTCCTGATGTCGCCGCCGCGCGAGGCGGCGCTGGCGCGCGAGGCGATCCAGGCCTTCGACGTGCGCCCGCCCTCGCCCGCCATCATCGTCGGCGCGCTGTCGGGCGGCAACCAGCAGAAGGTCGTGCTCGCCAAGGAGGTGCTCGGCGAGCCGCGCCTGCTGCTGCTCGACGAGCCGACGCGCGGGGTCGACGTCGGCGCCAAGGGGGAGATCTACGCCCGCATCCGGTCGCTCGCGGACCGAGGGCTCGGCGTGCTGATCGCCTCGAGCGAAATGCCCGAGCTGCTCGGCCTCTGCGACCGGGTCTTCGTCATGCGCAAGGGACGAACGGTCGCGGAATTCGAAGGCGGCGCCGACGAGCGCGCGGTGCTGGCGGCCGCCGAGACCAGCGAGGGGGCAGGCCCATGAACGACTCAGCGCCCGTCCGCGCGGCCTCCGCCGCGCCGCCCGCCGGCCGCCGCCGGATCGACCTCTTCGCCATCGTGGTGCGATTCCAGAGCGTTATCGGGCTCGTCCTGGTGGCGATCGGGGGAATCATCTTCTCGCCGCGCCGCCACGGCCACATCCTGTTTCTTGCGCCCGACAACATGGCCAACATCGTCCGCGCGGTGTCGGAGACCGGCATCATCGCGGTCGGCATGACCTTCGTCATCATCACGGCCGGCATCGACCTCTCGGTCGGCGCGCTCCTCAGCCTGTGCAGCGTGCTGACCGCGACGATCATGACCAGCGGCGGCTACGGCCTCATCCCGACTGTCCTGTTCGTCGTCCTGTGCGGGTCAACCTTCGGCGGGGTCCAGGGACTGATCGCGAACCGGTTCCGGCTCGAGCCGTTCATCATCACGCTGGCCGGCCTTCAGGTAGCGCGCGGGCTGGCCCTGGTCATCTCCGGCAACCAGTACATCAACATTTCCTACGGCGACGGCCCGGGCCTCGCCCCGCCGGTGTTCGCCATTCTCGGCGACCGGCTGTTCAACAATGTCGTGCCGGTCGCCACCCTGGTGTTCGTGGTCGTCGCGGCCATCGCGACCTTCGTGCTGAACTTCACCCGCTTCGGGCGCTACGTCTTCGCGGTCGGCGGCAACGAGCGCGCCGCGCGGCTTTCCGGCGTGCCGGTCTCGCTGGTCAAGGTCAGCGTCTACGCCATCACCGGCCTCGTTTCGGCGATCGCCGGGATCGTCCACGCCGGCCAGTTCAACTTCGGCAGCGCCAACGACGGAACGGGCTACGAGCTGACCGCGATCGCCGCGGTGGTGATCGGCGGAACGAGCCTGTTCGGCGGATCGGGGTCGATGATCGGCACCGTGGCGGGGGCGGTGATGCTCGGCGCGCTCGCCAACATCCTCCAGCTCAACAACATCAACGCGGCGCTGCAATTGCTCGCCACCGGCGCGATCATCGTGCTCGCCGCAGTCCTCCAGTCCCTCGTCCGTCGCCGCGAGGGGGTGGGTCGATAACACCGGCGACGAAACCGCGACATCCAGGTGAAGCGGCGCAACGACAATCACGTCAGGGAGAAAAGACATGGATTCTGTATGGTTGAGACGGAGCGCGAGGCTCCTCGCCGGCGCCGGCGCGCTGGCGATTGTCGCCGGCGCGGCGAACGCCGCCTCGCTGGTCAAGGACTGCGGCAAGGACGGCAAATACGTGATCGGGTTCTCGCAGGCCAACAACGCCGAGCCCTACCGCCAGCACGTCAACGACGAATTGACCGCCGCATCGGCGAAAGTGCCCCAGTTCACGCTTCAGATCGCCGACGGCGCCGGCAACGTGAACACCCAGACCTCGCAGATGGACAATTTCATCACCCAGAAGGTCGATCTCATCCTGATCTCGCCCTTCGAGGCCGCGCCGCTGACGCCCGTCGTCGCCCGAGCGATAAAGGCCGGGATCCCGGTCATCGAACTCGACCGCAAGACGCTCGGCGACCCCGGCAAGGACTACACGGCCTTTATCGGCGGCGACAATTTCAAGATCGCCCAGGAGGCGGGCAAGTATGTCGCCGGAACGCTTCTGCCCGACGGCGGCGAGGTCGCGGTGCTCGAGGGCCTGCCGAGCTCGACCCCCGCGGTCGAGCGCCTCAACGGCTTCAAGGACGGCGTGAAGGCCAATGCGAAGATCGAGGTCGTCGCCGAGCAGGCGGCCGACTGGCTGCCGGACAAGGCGCAGACCGCCTTCGCCGCGATGCTGCAGGCCCACCCCAACATCAAGGCGGTCTACGCCAGCAATGACATGATGGCGGCCGGGGCGCGGCTCGCCGCCAAGGGGGCAGGCAAGAAGGACGGCGACATCAAGATCCTCGGCACCGATGGCTTGCCCGGGCCCTCGGGCGGCATCCGCGCAGTGGCCGAGGGCGAGTGGTCGGCGACCTTCACCTACCCGACCGGCGGACCCGAGGCGATCGACATGGCGAAGTCCATCCTGCTCGACTGCGCCGACAGCGTGCCGACAGTCGTCACGGTCGCGACGACGGCGATTACACCGGACAACGCCAAGGGGCTGGTGGGCAAATAGGCGCGGACGAGGTCTGCGGTCCCATAGAGCGTGATGAAATAGGGTCGCGGCGACTCCTAGAGGCCCAGGGCGATAATCTGGCTTCTCAGGTATAACCCTTGCTGCCAACGCGTCCGGCCTGCGGCCGCCCCCCACCACCATGCTTCGCATGGTCCCCCTCCCCCGCGCTCACGCGCAGGGGAGGAAAGGCGCCGACGCCTCTCCTCCCCCGTGAAGCGCCAGCGAAACGGGGGAGGGGGACCACCCGAAGGGTGCTGGAGGGGGTGCGCGCCGTGGAGCGGCTTGAGAGTTACGAGTTCCTGTCGGCTCACTCGGGGAAACGAAATGGCGACGGTCTGGTTTTGCATCGGCGTGGCGGCGCTCATCTTCGCTTTCGGCATATTGGGCTTGTATCTCCAGACGCTGCTGCCGGAGCCGCACAGCGCCGAAAAGTCGCGCGACATGATCGGCGCGGTCGTCGGGCTCGTCTCGCTTCTGCTCGCCTTGGTGCTCGGTACGCTGGTCGGGTCGACCTATGCGTTCTACGCCAACCAGAAGGCCGAGATTGAGACGCTCGCGGCAAGGGCGCTGCAACTCGACATCGCGCTTTCCGAATACGGGCCGGAAACCGGCTTCGCCCGCGGCAAGATGAAGGACACGCTGTCGTCGATCCGGGCGATGATTTGGGGCGGGAGTGCGGAGACGGCGCCCGACATGAGCGTCGGCGAGCCGATCGAGCACCTCAGACTGATGGATATGTACGTCGCCTCGCTCGAACCCAAGACGCCGATGCAACGGCAGTTCGCCGCCACCGCCGGGGCGGACGCCGGCGCGATCGAGCAGACCCGGCTCCTCATCTCGCTGCAGCTTGCAAGCCCGGTGTCGTGGCCGCTGGTGGCGATCGTCGTCTCCTGGGCGGCGATTCTGTTCTGCGGGTTCGGCGTCCTCTCCCGCTTCAACGCGACCACGGTTGTGGCGGTCGCGCTCGGCGCCTTCGCCGTCGGCAGCGCCCTGTTCCTGATCTTCGAGCTCAGCCAGCCCTTCACCGGCGTCTTCCGCATCCCCTCCGGCGCCTTCGACCAGATGCTGGCGTCGCTGGGGAAGTAGCGACAGTTCAAACAAATTGGATGTGGGATTAAGCAGCCCGGTTATTGCTCAGCCGCCTGTTCTACGCGATTAATTTCCCTGTTCGCTCGGTCCGAATTCCCTGTACTGTCGGCTTAAAGCCCCTGTTCCTCAAAGCAGAATTCTCTGTTCCCGCTTGCTCGGATGCAGGGTTCGTGTGCGTGTCGCGGCCGCCCGACGAACTCCTGGTTGCTCGCCGGCGCTCGTGCCGCTTGGGCCTTGCGGGCTGGAGACCGGATCTCTGACGGCCGCCTCCTCTCCGAGCGCGCCCTCAATTGAAAGCCGGCCGTTTGGAACATATCGTGTACATTCCCCGGAATTCGCGCTATGCTCAATCTTGAAGTCAAAAGCGCAAAGGTCGGGTTCCTGTCGCCTCCCCGCCAAAGCCGGGGCGAGCGGGCGGCGCGACACGGCGCTTTGCGAGGACGACGTCGCGGCGGAGAAGGGGCAATTGCAAAATTGCCCTTGCGCTCCGCCTAAGTCATTGAAAAGGCTAAAAACGGCAAGGGGTAAGCTCTTGCCAAAAGTTGGCATGGGGTTGCGAAAAGTTGGCATGGACTTGGCCTTGGCTTGGCATGGACTTGGCGTCGGGCGCTATCTCCGCCTGACATGGGCCGGCGTTTCGCCGATGGACCGCTCAGTAGATTAGCTTTATAGACTCAATGGACTATTGATCGGAGTCAGGGCCGTCGCGAAGGCGCGTGCCGACACGGAAAGTTCGAAAGTGCTTCTATGAGCGCTCCTGCATCTGTCTCGCCCGGGCCCGCAGGCGACTGGGATCCGGGCCTCTACCGCAAGTTTGAAAGCGAGCGAACGCTGGCGGCGCGCGATCTCCTCCGCCGCGTTCCTCTCCGCAATGCGCGCGTCGTCACCGATCTCGGGTGCGGACCCGGGAATAGCGCCGAACTGCTCCTCGGACGGTTTGCTGGGGCGAAGATCACCGGCCTCGACACCTCGGAGGCGATGCTCGCGGCCGCGCGGGAGCGCGTACCGGCGGCGCAGTTCATCAAGGCGGACATCGCCAATTGGACGCCGGACGAAGCGCCCGACCTCATCTTCGCCAATGCGGCGCTGCAATTCCTGCCCGACCATCACAAGCTGTTCCCGCGCCTCATGGCTTCGCTCGCGCCGGGGGGTGTATTGGCGACGCAGATGCCATCGACGGCGCGCGAGTCCTCGCACGCCCTGATGCGCATGGTGGCGGCGGAGGGCCCCTGGTCGTCCCGGCTGCTGCCAATCGCCAAGACCCGGCCGGTGATCAGCGAGTTTGAAGACTATTACGGCTGGCTGCGCCCAGCCGCGTCGCGGATCGATATCTGGATGACCACCTACGTCCATGTCTTCGACGGCGTTGAGGGCATAGCCGACTGGTTCGCCGGATCGGCGCTTCGACCGTTTCTGGAGCTTCTCTCAGACGATGAGCGCTGCGAGTTCCTCGCGCGCTACCGCGATGGGCTGCGGGACGCCTATCCCGCTCAGCCGGACGGCAAGGTCCTGCTCGCCTATCCCCGGCTGTTCATCGTCGCGACCCGGGCGTGAGGGGCCAACATTGCGAGGAGCTTCGCTCGCAATGACCAACGAGGACCGACGGCAAGCGCAGTCTACGCACACTTCTCGAAAGCAACCTAATTAACATATTAATAGTGTTTATATGCCGTCGGTCGCGTCGTCCCCGGCCGGCTCGTCGCTCCGTCCGCTGGCGGAATCGAAAGAGGCGCCGGAACCCTCTGAAAAGGCTCGATTCGGACTCGAAAATGGCAGCCGCCGCCCAAGCCTCGCTCAATCGTCCCGCCGGCGTCCTGCAAACCACATGAGATCGGCGAGGCGGTCGCCCTCGACGCCCGCTTCGGCCATGCGCTCGCCGGGAAAGTCGACCGGGACGCCGCGCGGAAACGCCAGTTGCGGCGGCTCGTCGATCGGCGGCTCAAACGGATCGATGCATTGCCGGTCGGCCGCGTCGCCGTCCATCTCGCGCCGGGCGGCGTACCAGAACTCCTCGTTGCGCCCGTCCGGGCAGCCCGCGCGCTCCCAGAGCGCATAGGCCCCCCTGCGCATCGTTTCCTGGTGGTCCCTCATCGGTCCCTCCCGTCGCCGGGGCGTCACGCCGCGTAGCGCTCGATGTCCACGGGCATGCGCCGTGCTCCCCAGGTTCCCGGCCCGGCGGCGAAGACGCCGGCCATCCGGGTCCCGCAACTCAAGCACCGCCCCTCGGCGTCGAGCCGGTATTCGGTAATCTCGTAGCGGTCCCGGGCGATGCAGCGCGCGCCGCAGGTCGGGCACAGGGTCGCCTCCCGCGCCGGATCGCGGACGTTGCCGACGTAGACGTGCTTGAGCCCGTTCGCGATCCCGATCGCCCGGGCCCGCTGCAGCGTCGCGAGCGGCGTCGCGGGCGTCTCAAGCATGCGATAGTCGGGGTGGAAGGCGGTGAAGTGGAGCGGAACGTCCGGCTTCAATTCCCTGGCGATCCAGCGGGTCAGCGCTTCCAGCTCCTCGTCGCCGTCGTTCTCGCCCGGGATGAGGAGTGTCGTGATCTCGGTCCAGACGCTCGTCTCGTGGACGAGATACCTGAGCGTCTCGAGCACCGGCTCGAGCTTGCCCGCGCAGCGCTTCTCGTAGAAGCGCTCGGTGAAGCCCTTCAGATCCACGTTGGCGGCGTCCATCGCGGCGAACAAGCGCTTGCGCGGCTCCTCGCAGATGAAGCCCGCCGTCACCGCGACGTTCTTAATCCCGCGCGCCCGGCAGGCGGCCGCCGTGTCGACCGCGTATTCCATGAAAATGACCGGGTCGTTGTAGGTGTAGGCGACGCTGGCGCACCCCAAGCGCTCGGCGGCGCGCGCAATCGTGTCGGGCATGGCGACCGCGCTGAGGCGCGCCGTCTCGCGGCTCTTGGAGATGTCCCAGTTCTGGCAGAAGGCGCAGGCGAGGTTGCAGCCGGCGGTGCCGAACGACAGCACGGACGAGCCGGGCAGGAAGTGATTGAGCGGC
Organism: uncultured Alphaproteobacteria bacterium; assembly: GCA_963822215.1. Classification (GTDB taxonomy): domain Bacteria; phylum Pseudomonadota; class Alphaproteobacteria; order Rhizobiales; family Beijerinckiaceae; genus Roseiarcus. The sequence goes on along the minus strand of CAWGGX010000007.1, from coordinate 488,655 downwards.
TTCTTCTCGATCGGATCGACGCAGAAGCCAGTCGAGCGACCATAGCCGGTGAGCTCCATGCCGTCGCCGTCCTCACGCGCGCGGCGCACGAAGCACAGGCCCCGCTGGCCGGCCCGCATGTGGCAAAAGCGCGGGCAGAGACGGCATTCGATCCGGCCGTCCTCGAGCCTCGTCCAGTACTCGACCTTCACGCAATCCTCGGCGTCCATGGCGCGCCGGCCGCTTTCGCAAAGCCGCTCCTTGTCTCCCGCCCTTATATCGGAACCGAGGGGGACAATTGCAATGCGCCGGACTGGCGCGGCGGCGCGCCGGAGATTACATTTGCGCCTGGTAGCGCGGTCGCTGACCGCGCGGCCGCGGTCCATAGGGCGGCCGAGAGGACGCCCGTCTTTGGACGGGCTATCGACCGCGGCTACTGGGACGCGGTCGACGCGGACCCGAAATGCTCATCGGCCGCGTTCCCATCAGCCGGGGGTCGACATGCTCAACGCCGTTCATCCCGCGCAGGTCGCGGGCCTCTTCTATCCGGCGGAGCCCGACGCGCTCCGCACGCTGATCGCCGGGATGCGCAAGGGCGCGCGATCGGACGGCGGCGTGGCGCCGAAGGCGGTCGTCGCGCCGCACGCCGGCATCGTCTATTCCGGCTCGGTCGCCGCCACCGCCTTTGGCGCCTGGGCGCGGCGCGCCGAACCGCTGACGCGCATCGTTATCGTCGGGCCGGCCCATCGGGTCGCCTTCCGCGGGCTGGCCATCCATCCGGCCACGGCCTGGTCAACCCCGCTCGGCGAGGCGAAAGTCGCGCGCGATCTCCACATCCGGCTCGCGGAAGCGCAGGCGGCGGCGGTCGACGCCCGACCCTTCGTCGGCGAGCATTCGCTCGAAATGCATCTGGTGATGCTGCAGGCGATGCTGCCCGCGCCGTTCGAGGTCCTGCCGATCCTGGTTGGCGACGCGACGCCGGCGCAAGTCGCCGCGGCGCTGCGGCTCGTCTGGGGCGGTCCGGAGACGGGGATCGCGATCTCCTCCGACCTGTCGCATTTCCTCGAACAGGCGAACGCCCGGGCAGTCGACGCCGACACCGCCCGGTTCATCGAGCGCCTCGACGTCGATTCGCTCGAGGGCCGGCGGGCCTGCGGCTACCTGCCGATCGGGGGCGCGCTGACCATCGCCGCCGAACGCGACCTCAGGGTCAGCGGGCTGCATCTGACGACCTCCGCCGATGTCGGGGCGGACGCGTCGCGGGTCGTCGGTTACGGCGCCTTCGCCATGGAATATGCGGCGTCGGCGCGGATCGAGGAGGCCGACCGCGCGCTTCTCCTCTCGACCGCCATGGCAAGCCTCGCCGCCGCGGCGCGGACCGGCGGACGCATGCCGTCGCTCGCCGTCGACGGTCGCCTGTCGCCGACGCTCTCGTCGATGCGCGGAACCTTCGTCACCCTCACCGAGGGCGGACGCCTCAGGGGCTGCATCGGCTCGCCGGCGCCGCGCGCCACGCTGATCGAGGACGCGGTGACGAACGCCGTGAGCGCGGGTTGCGGCGATCCGCGTTTCGACCCGCTGAGCGAGGCGGAGCTGGACGGTCTCGAACTCGATGTCTCGATCCTCTCGCATCCGCGGCCGATCCCGGCTGACACCGAGGCGGAGCTTGTCGCGGCGCTGGAGCCGGACCGGGACGGGCTCATTCTCGGCAAAGGGCGCCAGCGGGCGCTGTTCCTGCCGAGCGTGTGGCGGCAGGTCGCGGACGGACGGGAGTTCGTGCGCCATCTCCTGCGCAAGGCCGGGCTCGATCCGATGATTTTCCCGATGGGCCTCGAGGCCCAGCGCTTTCGGGTCGAGTTGTTCGGCGCGCCGTTCCGGCGCGTGAGCGCCGCCGAGATCGCTCCGGTCAGGATCGAAGACGCCCGCTAAGCTTCGGCGGACGAAAAGGGCCGGCCTTGGGGCGGCCCCGACATGCGTTGGTTCGCAGGCGCGTCAGAAGGAGACGGCGCGCGGCGTACGTGCCTTCCGGTAGCCGGCGAAGCCGAGCGCCGCAAAGCCGAGACCCAGCATCGCCCAGGTCGAGGTCTCGGGAACGGCAGTCAGAGTCGTCGTCCCGGTCGCCACCCAATACTCGGTTCCGTTGATCTTGCCGTCGAATGCGCTGTCGCCCGCTCCGGAAGCAAGATTATATAACGGATACTTCCCCCACTCCGCCGTTGTCGTGCCGACATTGAACAGCAATCCTGCCGAGTCGGGCAGCCAATTCGTGTTCAAGTCGAAAAAATCCGTTCCGTCATTTCCCCGGAACCCTACCGGTGTGCCTTCGTTGCCTGGAGTTGAACTTGTTATCAACACTAGCGGCGCCTTCGAAAGTCCCAGTATGTTGATATAGCCCGAGCCGCTGATCGCCTGGCCACCAACCACGTCAAGGCTTATTTCACCGGAAAAGCTGCCTATGCCTTCGTTGAAACTTCCGGAGATCAAATCGACAACCGTAGTCGCCGATGCGGCGCACGACGCCAGTAGCGCACCCGCCAACGTAGCGGAAGCAAGAAAACCCTTCATCAACAGAACTCCCCACGCGCTTCGGAGCCACTCTCCGAAGGCCGCTCCCCCGAGCGGTTCACGATGTATACCTATGTTCTCCAGGGGTCAAGATTTTCGTGACGGTTTTTTAAAGATATGTTTACTGCGATATCATTGGGCCGCGGATGCGTGGAGGAGGTCGTGGCGGCGTGGAAGGCTTCGCGGACGTGTTCCCGCCGCCACAAAGAGAAGGGCCGCGCGGTCGGCGGCCTCGATATTCAAACGGAACCGCTGCGGCTAAAGTCCGCCAGTGCGCGCGGGGTGCGGGCCTTGCGATAGCCCACGACGCCGAGCGCAGCGAAGCCGAGGCCGATCATCGCCCAGGTCGACGGCTCCGGGATCGGACGGAGACCGCCGGACTCGGTAACTGAGAATTGAACGGCCAAGGTGTTGGTCTGGGCCCCCGTCGCGATGGCGTAGGTATTGTCCACGACAAAGCTTCCGGGCGAGCCATACCACATGTCGCCGCTGGTTCCGACTGTCGGCGCGCCCGAAATACCGGTGAATTGCTGCCAATTCACGAACGAATCGTCGTAGCTTCCATTGTTGCCGACGATGCTGACGATGTAGGTCAGGGTCTGCGGCGCCTGCAAACCGCCGAAATTCAGAACCTCGGTCGTCCACCCGTTGCCGGCCGGAATGACCTCCTCGGAGCCGAGCAGCGTGCCGGTATTGGGGTTCGAGCCGGAATAGAGATTGACCTCGATTGGCAATGAGCCGCCGCCGGCGTAGCCATAGAGGTCAACGGTCGTCAGATAGAAGGGACCAGAACCGGCGAACGTTATCGTATTGCCTACGCCAAACGCGCCGCTGACGCCCCCGGGAGACAAGCCGCAACACGGCGCAAAACCAATCTGGTTGTTGCTATAAAGGCCCGTAGTATCCTGAGGCGCGCCGTAGACGACAGTGTCGGCGCGGGCCGCGCCCACGACGGCCAAGACCGCCGCCAACGTGGCGGAAGCTAAAAGCCCGTTCTTCAGCATGACAGTCTCCAAATCTTCCAAGCCTTCGGCTGCTTGTCGCGAAGGCGTCCCCCGGTTTGTTGGATACCGCGCCGGGTCCCGGGTCAATCAACATGACATGGTCATGCACAAGATTCGTTAATTAAATCCAGTGTTTACGTATGGAGAGGGGCCAAGCCGGACAGCCCGCGGACGGGGGCGGCGCCCTGCGGACGGAAGCGCTTGCCCTCCTTCGCTTCGACCGATTCCGACAGACGCGCGGAAGCGCGCCGACGGAGGTGCGCGCGCCGATCAGCGTCTTCCCGCCAATCGCAATAAAGCCTGATTGGCGGGTTAGCGTCCTGGCAAGCACCAAAAATGAACATTCCCGCGAGCGGAAGATGCTGGGTGGGCGCGCAGCACCGATGGAGCGTGTCATGTGCGACTATTCGTTGGAAATGTATGGTTCCCGCCCGGCGCGTGAGGGCGAACTCTATGTCACGACGCGTTTTCCGAGCGGTTCGATCGGCTTTGCGGCCCCGGGCGCTCCGAGAACTCCGGTCTGCGTCCAGTGCGACACCACAGTCGTGCTGACCGACATTCCGGCCATCATGCAGAAAAATCTCGGGATCCGCGCCGAGGCCGAGACCGTATTCGCCCAGCGCGAGACCGGCCTCTATCGCGACGGGTTGCGTATGAAGGACGGTCGATTCCTGTCGTTGCAGGACCTGCCGCCCGGCGTCGGAGCCTATATTCCGAGCCTGCTCGAGCGCGGCCTCGAGAAGCGTTTCGAAAAGCGCGTCCGCCAGCCGGCCACGGTCGACTGACGACCGCCCAAACCGCAGCGTTCCGGCCTCGACGCCCGTGGTGCGGGAGCGGGGCCGGAATGACGGTCAGGCCTTGGCGCGTTCCTCGGCATGTGCGCACTCGTACCGAGTTGGCCGCAAACTGTTAACGTCTTTGGCCGATCCTGGCCAACATGACGCCCGCATCCGTTCCGGCCGAGCCTAATCTCTTGCCCCTGGCTCCCGATCTCGCTGCCGCGGTTCGGGGATGGCTTGGCGCGCTGGCGGACGAACGAAAACTGTCGGCGCTGACCGTCGAGGCCTACGGCCGCGACGCCCGCCAGTTTCTCGCCTTCCTCGCCGAGCGCTTCGGCGCGCCGCCGTCCGTCGCCGACTTCGTCAATTGCGCGCCGCGAGACCTGCGCGCCTTCCTTGCCCGCCGCCGCGCGGAGGGGATCGACGGGCGCTCGCTGCAACGCGCGCTCTCGGCCCTTCGCTCGCTCGCACGCGCCATCGCCCGCGACAGCGGCGAGACGGCCTCCGCACTCGGCGTGATCCGGGCGCCGAAGGCGGCGCGCCGCCTGCCGCGGCCGCTGAGCCCATCCGACGCCCGCGCAGTGACGACGACCGAGCCGCGCGCGGGCGAGGCCCGCGAGCCGTGGGTGCTGGCGCGCGACGCCGCAGTGCTGGCGCTCTGCTACGGCGCGGGCCTGCGCATTTCCGAGGCGTTGAGCCTGACGCGCGCGGACGCGCCGGTCGGCGCGGTCGAAGCGGTGACGGTGATCGGCAAGGGCAAGAAGACCCGCTCCGCGCCGATCATCGCACCGGTGCGCAAGGCTGTGGAGGACTATCTCGCCCTCTGCCCCTACGCGCTCAAAGCCGACGGGCCGCTGTTCGTCGGCGCCAAAGGCGGCCCGCTCTCGCCGCGGATCGTGCAACTCGCCATGGAGCGGATGCGTGGCGCGCTCGGGCTGCCCGACAGCGCCACGCCGCATGCGCTGCGCCATTCCTTCGCCACCCACCTGCTTGGCCGCGGCGGCGACCTGCGCACCATCCAGGACCTGCTCGGCCACACCTCGCTGTCGAGCACCCAGGTCTACACCGGCGTCGACAGCGCGCGGCTGCTTGCGGCGTACAAGTCGGCGCATCCACGGGCCTAAAGCAGGTCGCGCGCTTGCGGGACGATTTGCCTCCGACGGCGGAGGCGCTATGACTGCGCCATCCCTTGCTCTCGAGGCTCTCCATGACCGGCAAGCGCATCGTCTTCACCGGCGGATCCGGCAAGGCCGGCCGCCACGCCGTTCCGCATCTCGTCGCCCACGGCTATGACGTCCTCAACGTCGACCTGAAGCCTTTCGACTTCAAAGGCGTTCCGACGCTGATCGCCGACCTGACCGACAGCGGGCAGGCGTTCAACGCTCTGACGGTCCATCGCGGCTTTGAGGGCTTCGAGATCGGCCGTCCGGCGGGCCCGCCCGACGCGGTCGTCCATTTCGCCGCCGTTCCGCGGGTGCTGATCGAACCGGACAATGTCACTTTCACGAAGAATGTCGTCAGCACCTACAACGTGATCGAGGCGGCGATGAAACTCGGCGTGCGCAAGGTCGTCATCGCCTCGAGCGAGACGACCTACGGCGTCTGCTTCGCCGAGGGCGACAAGGACTTCCACGCCTTTCCGCTCGAGGAAGACTATGACGTCGATCCGATGGATTCCTATGGCCTCTCGAAGGTGTGCAACGAGAAGACCGCCCGCGCCTTCGCCATGCGCTACGGCGCCGACATCTATGCGCTGCGGATCGGCAATGTGATCGAGCCGCATGAGTACGGCATGTTCAAGGGCTTCCTCGCCGACCCGCCAATGCGCAAGCGCACCGCCTGGAGCTACATCGACGCGCGCGACCTCGGCGAGATCGTGCGGTTGTGCCTGGAAAAGGACGGGCTCGGCTTCCAGGTGTTCAACGCCACCAACGACACCATCACCCTCAACACGCCGACGAAAGAGGCGATGGCGAAGCTCTGCCCGAACACGCCCTTCACCCGCGCCATGGGCGAGTACGACGCGCCGCTGTCGAACCGCAAGGCGCGCGAAGTGCTGGGCTTCAAGGAGCGGCACAACTGGCGGAAGTATGTCGATGATGCCGAAGCCGGGGCGTGAGGCGGCCCTCCGGTTCGATAACAAAATGACGTCCGTCTTGGTCCGACGCCACGATTCGGTTTCCCTGCTAGCAGGGAATTTTTTTCGCGGCGGTCGGAGCTCCGTTCCAGAAATTCTTGCGTTGTCATATGGTTGCCGGCATTGCAATCCGCCGGTTGCGGGCTCGTTCTGGCGCCGAACAGGGAATTTCGAATGACCGGAACAGGGAATTTTTGGCGCATGATCAGGCCTGAACAGGGAAGAACAGGCAGGTGAAAACGAGGCGGAAGACCGGACGCGGCCGGGTTGCAGACGCCCGGTATTTTCCTTCCCCAGTGCGGAGAAGATGGACCCTGTGAGGGGTCGGATGCGGGCTGCCCTCGAACCCTCCAAGAATTGTAGCAAGGCCCTCCTATTGCGCAGGCGCCCTTCGGTTGCGACGCCCATTCGAGCGCAGCTCACGTCCCGCGCGGCTTGGCGCGGGCGGTCGGCGCGGCGCTCGCCGGGTCCTCCGGCCAGAAATGGCGCGGGTAGCGGCCGCGCAGATCCGAGCGCACCGCGGCCCAGGAGCCGCGCCAGAAGCCAGGCAGGTCGCGGGTGATCTGGATCGGCCGGTGGGCCGGCGACAGGAGATGCAGCGTCAGCGGGATTTTTCCGCCCGCCACGGTGGGGTGCTCGGCGAGGCCGAACAGCTCCTGCACCCGCAGCGCGATCGAGGGCCCGCCCTCGGCTTCATAGTCGATCGCGGCGGCGGTTCCGGTCGGCGCCTCAAAATGGGTCGGCGCCTCGTCGTCGAGCCGGCGCGCGAGGTCCCACGGCAGCAGGGCGTGAAGCGCGTTCGCCAGATCGTCCGCGCCGATTTCGTCGAGGCGCGTTTTGCCGACAAGGAACGGCGCGAGCCATTCCGGGTCGCCGGCGAGCCGCCCGTCCGACAGGTCCGGCCAGACATCGCCCTCGGCGCGCCGGAGGAAGGTCACCCGGTCGCGCCATTGGGTCAGCGCCCGGCTCCACGGCAGCCGGCCGACGCCGATGGCCAGGACGCCGCGGGCGAGCGCCGTGGCGCTCGCGTCGTCCGCCGGAACGGCCAGCGTCTGCTCGGCGAGCGTCAGCGCCCCGAGCCGTCGGCGCCGGCGCGCCCTGAGCGAAGCCGACGCACGGTCGAAGGCGACCTCGTCAGCCGTCTCGATCGCCCCGCCGGCGACCGCTTCGATCTCGGCGAGGCTTATCGGGGCGGCGAGCAAAATGCGCGCCGAGGCGGCGCGGCCGACGACCTCGCCGATCGCGAGATAAGCTTCGCCAGCGAGCGGATCATGCGCCTCGAGCGCCGCCGCCCGCCCGTTCGCCATGAGGAACTCGCCGCGTTTCCCCCGTACGACGGCGATGCGATCGGGATAGCCGGAGGCGAGCAGGGCGCCGCACTCAGCGCCCGGGACACCCTCACCCCCAACCCCTCTCCCCGAGGGAGAGGGGAGCGCGCCCTTCTCCCTCGGGGAGAAGGTGGCCGAAGGCCGGATGAGGGCCTTCTCCGCCCTTTGCGCCAGGTTTCGCGCAAGCCTGCGCGCGTCCGCCGCCCGCTGCGAGCGGTCGCGGCCGAAGGCGTCCAGCCGGGTCGACAGGTCGACCGCGTCGCCGCCGAGCCCGCGCTCGGTCAAGAGCACGGCGACCTCGGCCGCCGTGCGCGCGCGCCCCAAGCGGGCGGCGTCGACCACCATGCGGGCGAGCCGCGGCGGCAGCGCGAGCCGTGCGATCGCCCGGCCCTCGTCGGTGACGCGGCCGTCCGGGTCGAGCGCGCCGATCGCGGCAAGCAGCGCGCGCGCCTCGTTAAGCGCCGCGCGCGGCGGCGGGTCGAGGAAGGCGAGCCGGGTCGGATCGGTCTCGCCCCAGACCGCGCAGTCGAGCAGGAAGCCGGAGAGGTCGGCGGACAGGATTTCCGGCGCCGCATAGGGCATGAGCCCGCCGGTCGCCACCTCCTCCCACAGCCGGTAGCAGACGCCGGGCTCGACGCGGCCGGCGCGGCCGCGCCGCTGGTCGGCGTTGGCGCGCGAGACGCGCACCGTTTCGAGCCGCGTCAGGCCGATATCGGGCTCGTAGCGGGGCACGCGCATGAGCCCGCTGTCGATGACGACCCGCACGCCTTCGATGGTCAGCGAGGTTTCGGCGATCGAGGTCGCCAGCACGATCTTCCGCCGCCCCGGCGGCGCAGGCTCGACGGCGCGATCCTGGGCGCGGGCGTCCATCGCGCCATAGAGCGGCGCGACATCGACGTCGGGCCGGCGGATCCGCGCCTCCAGGGTCTCGGCGACCCGGCGGATCTCGCCCTGCCCCGGCAGGAAGACAAGAGCCGAGCCCGTCTCGCGATCGAGCGCCTCGAGCGTCGCGCGGGCGACCTCGTCCTCGATCCGCGCATGGCGGTCGCGGCCGACATAGCGCGTGACGACGGGAAAGGCGCGGCCCTGGCTTTCGATCAGCGGCGCGTCGCCAAGCAGGGCGCGCACCCGCGCCCCGTCGAGCGTCGCCGACATGACGAGGAGACGCAGGTCCTCGCGCAGCGCGGCCTGCGCGTCGAGCGCCAGCGCCAGTCCGAGGTCGGCGTCGAGCGAGCGCTCGTGGAACTCGTCGAACAGGACGCCGGCCACGCCGTCGAGCGCCGGATCATCGAGGATCATGCGGACGAAGACACCTTCGGTGACGATCTCGATGCGCGTGCGCGCCGAGACGAGGCTCTGCAGCCGCACCCGCAGGCCGATCGTCCCGCCGACCTTCTCACCGAGGGTCGCGGCCATCCGAGCGGCGGCGGCGCGGGCGGCGAGCCGCCGAGGCTCGAGGACGATGAGCCGGCCGCCCTTGGCCCAGGGCTCGTCGAGGAGCGCGAGCGGGGCGCGCGTCGTCTTGCCGGCGCCGGGCGGGGCGACGAGCACGGCGCGCGTGTGCGTGGCGAGCGCCGCGCGCAGGCCAGGAAGCGCCTCATCGATCGGCAGCGGCGCGGCGAGGTCGGTCATCGCCGCTTCCTAGAGCAAGTCGCGAGACGATGGAAACGAGGGCGACGGCTTCTTCGTTGCAGGACGCGCCCGGCAAGAGCGGCATCGCGCCGTTTCCGAATTCCCAGCCAGCGGGGAATATTGCGCCAGCCGCTTTTGCAGCCAAGCCGAAACAGGGAAACGAACAGGGGCCAACGTCGGCGCCGAAAACCAACCTCGACCAGGTTGCATTGTTGCGGCCGGAGCAACCTAACCGGCTTCCGATCGGCAAAACTCACCAGAAGCGAACCCATCCCGCCCCATCAGAGGCGTTCCCTTTCAACGCCCGTCCGGGGCCCGTTTCAGTGAGCATTGACACGTGGTCTCGGCCACAGAATGCTGCCGGCGGAGCGCTGGGCGGAGCCCGCAGGCACCCACGCGATCAGAATGGCGACGTTACACTTGACATACCGGCTTACGTAGGCTAGCGTTTGGGCCATAGGAGATAGTCCAGCGGCCAATTCCGTCCTTAACGCTCCGCACTTTAAGACCGAGGAAGCCGCTTTCGACTACGTCGAGAGCAAGCTTTGGCCAGCCGGTCCAATTTGCCCGCATTGCGGGAATGCGAGCCGAGAGCGCATTCGCAAGATGGAAGGCAAGACCACTCGTCTTGGCCTTCGCAAGTGCTACGAATGCAAGGGCCACTTCACCGCTCGCCAAGGCACTATCTTTGAGGGTTCGCACCTTCCGTTGCATCTTTGGCTTCAAGTCATCCACCTGATGTGCGCCAGCAAGAAGGGGATCTCGACCCACCAAATCCAGCGCATGCTCGATTGCAGCATGAAGACTGCTTGGTTTCTTGGCCACCGCATCCGCAAAGCGATGCGGCCGGCCGATCTTTCGCCAATGGGCGGAAGCGGCACTCCGGTTGAGGTCGATGAGATTTTCTTCGGCAAGAAAGAGGGCGCGGAGGTCAAGCGAGGATACGCCCACAAGAACGCAATCCTTACCCTCGTTGAGCGGCGCGTTGCGGCTCGCTCCTTCCATGTCGAAGGCATAAAGAAGGAAGATCTTATGCCAATCGTCCGCGCCAACATCTCGCGCGAGGTGCACCTCACGACCGACGAAGCCGCACACTACACTAAAGTCGGCAAAGAGTTTGCTGGCCATGGCGTCGTCGATCATTCTCGCGAGGAATACGCCTATCATGATCGCGCCATCGGCACTCTTATCACTACCAACACCGCCGAGGGGTTCTTCTCAATCTTCAAGCGCGGGATGATCGGCATCTACCAGCATTGCGAGAAACAGCACCTTCACCGTTATCTCGCCGAGTTCGATTTCCGTTACTCGTATCGGATCAAGACCGGATACGACGACATTGCTCGCGCCGACCACGCGCTGCTCGGCGTCAAGGGGAAGCGGCTTACTTATGAAACGACTGCGCCAAGCTAGAAGTCCGAACCGTCGGAATTGGGAGAAGGGCTAAGGGGATGGTTGCTGAGGTGTTTGGAGGGATCAGCGCGCTCAAGGCTGCACTTGATATCGCTAAGACCATAAAGGACGCGAATGATATCACCACGCGGCAAGGGATTGTCATAAAACTTCAAGAGCAAATCCTCTCCGCACAAGCGGCGCAGCTTTCGTTGATTGAGGACATAGGTGGCTTCAAAGAAAAGATTGCTACACTTCAAGGATGGGACGCCAAGAAACAGCAATATGAATTGAAGAGTCTTGGATGGAACACGTTCGCTTACATGTTAAAGCCAGAGGCACGCGGCTCCGCTCCACCGCATTGGATATGTACGCGATGCTTTGGCGACGGGCATGCCGAGATCATCCAGCAAACGAGGAATAGCGCGGTAATAAGAGGACGAGGTCTTGTATATGAATGCCCGCGCTGCAATTGGGCCATCGATCCATCCGGCGATGCCGTTGAAACCGGCATGGGAAAGCCTAAATGGCTTGACTAGGAACTTCTCCATGAAACCCAAAAATTCTAAGAAACCCAAGCTTACCGACACCGAGCGGTATAGACGTTTTCTGGATGTAGCTAAGAAAGTTGAGGCTTCCGACAGACCGGAAGACTTCAACAATGCTCTAAACACACTCATACGTCATTCCGGGATGAGCCCGCTTCCCAAACCCGACGATTCGTAGCTTTTCGCTGCTGCGCAAGAAGGATTGCGTGCGCCCTTATTCTAGCCAAACCCTCTGGAGTCGATTCAAAATGAGCGATGCTCTTGGTTTTCCGCGGGATTTCATCAGAGGGAGGTAGCGGTCGTTTTCCGCTTATAGCATCTGACTGCATGACAAAGGTAGTGTGAGCAACGAAATCGGCGATCATTAGTTCGCATGGTTCGTCTTTGTCTGCCTTGGTAATGGTCCCAAGAAACTTGGCACCAAGATCGTCGAACTCCTTCTTTACATCGAAGAAAATTCTTTCGGCGTCGCCATAATTTGGGTGTCCAGACTCCAATACCACGTGTAACGGACGTATATCACCTCGATATTTCCTTTTTAGCGTTTCCGTCATGAAATGTAACAAACCAATTCGAAAACATAATCCATACTTGCTGTCCTTCCTGGCTTTGTAGCCGTCTTCCGCACGATATTGCTCGTAGTGTGTTTGCAATAAGGAGACCGCTACACCATCGGCGATGATGGAACTGGTCAACATAGCAAGATCATGACTAAGCTTTAGACATTTTTTCGTCGGACCAACCATAAAAGTCATCACGTTTTTGCTTGAACTTTTTTGTGTGGAATATTTTGAATCCGTACTCTATACGAAGCCGGTTGAACTCAACATTGAAACTTTTCCACTGTACGGCCCGCGCGAACACGCCGCCCATTATGGTGACCGGCCAGTCGCCATGAGTGCCGCTCTCATCCATGTAGGCGGTGAAAACAAACATGAAGAGACGATCAGGCTCCCACTGGTGCGCTATCGCCCAGCAAAGAGATTCGGCGAGCGCGAGCGCTCCCATTCACCATACCCCTTGTATGCAGGTATGTAAAGTGTAACGTCGCCATCAGAATGACCGTCATCAATATCCGCGAGGCTTTGATCCCCTGGTACGAACGGCGCGGCTACCGGTTGACGAGCGTGGCCGATCCATTCCCTGCGGCGAGGTAACTCCCAAGCCGGCCCCTTCTCCCCTCGTCCTGAGCTTGTCGAAGGACGCTCCAGCGCGCACTAAGGCCCCGCTCACTGGATCATCCTTCGACAAGCTCAGGATGAGGTTTTTGTCATGGCAGCCCGGCTTGGGAGTTACGGGGCGAGGATCAATTTGGCAGAGCTCTGCGGGTTGACTTGAAGTTCCTGGCGCTTCGCAAGGATTTCGGACCAAGCTGAGTGCAGCCGTTCGCCTTCGTCACGAGGGTGTGGATGGCAAGCAGGGGCGCACCGCATTTTTGATGGAAGCAGGAACCTTGATATCGCCAACGGCCACGCGCAGTCGGGCATCGAGGCAGAGTCTCGCCTTCTCCCATCCGGTTTCGCGGCTCATGGCGGCAATCCGCCTGCTTGCCTTCAGTCTGCTTGTCGCGTGGGCGGGATCGGCCTTGGGCGCTGATCGCCCGGGCCACCTTATCCGCGCGGAGTTCATGCCGGGCGCGCCGGACGGCGCTCGTGCCTATCGCGTGCTCTATTGGTCGAGGGGCCTTTCCGGCGAGCCTATCCAGGTCTCGGGCGTGGTCATCTTGCCTCGCGGAACGCCTCCGCCGGAGGGACGTCCAATTGTCGCGTGGGCGCATCCCACGACCGGCGTCGTCAGCCGCTGCGCGCCGTCCCTTGCCCGGGTCTTCTTCGGCTCGGTCCAGGGACTGCGCGATATGCTCGCGCGCGGCTATGTCGTGGCGGCTACCGACTATCCCGGGCTCGGAACCCCGGAGGCGCATCCCTACCTCGTCGGGGCGAGCGAGGCCCGCGCGGTGCTGGATTCGGTGCGCGCCGCGCGAGACATCCCGGACGCGAGGACAGGCGACCGTTTCGCGGTCTGGGGCCACTCACAGGGTGGACAAGCTGCACTGTTCGCAGGCCTTGAAGCCACCCGATATGCGCCGGAGCTCAAGTTGGTCGGCGTCGCAGCCGCAGCCCCCGCAACCGACCTTGCCGCGCTGATGTCGGAGGATCTCGGCACTGGCGGCGGCAACAATATCACCGCCATGACGCTCTGGTCTTGGTCGCGGGTTTATGGCGCGCCGACGACGAAAGTCGTTACGCCTCAGGCCGAGCCGGTGATCGATCGCCTCGCGAATCTCTGTATCGAACGATGGTTCGATCTCCTTACGCGGCGTGGCCCGACGCAGGCGCTCGAGAGGAGCTTTCTGCGAGTGAACGACCTCGCGGATCAGGAACCTTGGCGGCGATTGCTCGAGGAAAACTCACCGGGCCCGCTGCCTCCCGACATTCCGGTGTTTCTCGCCCAGGGGTCGGCGGACGGCCTTGTCCGCCCCGCTGTTACCGAAAGTTACCGAGAGCGCTTTTGCCGCGCCGGCGTAAAGGTCAGTTTCGTCCTCCTGCCGGGCGTGCGGCACGCGTTTGTCGCCCGGGATATCGCGGGCGCTGCGATCGACTGGATCGCGGACCGGTTTGCCAACCAACCGGCTCCAACGAATTGCGACCTCTGAGCTGCGTGGTCCGAACGATCGCGCTGACACGTAACGATCACAAGCGAACGTCAGCCGCGGCCGATGCGCCATCCATAGGGGGAGATCGCGCATGACCACGAACAGGCCCGCCCTGCTTGCGGCCGTTTCCCTTCTCTCCTTGCTGCTGGGACCTAGGAATTACGATGAGACTTTGTTCAATCTCCAGACTCTCGGCTTCCGGCCGCGCCATTTCGGACGTGGGTCGGGAGGCGGCAGTCGGGACTTCTCCGGTTCGGATCGCCTGCCGCGGCGACGCGATCGGCGATCGCGCCTACAAACCGACGCGATCGACAACCCGCGTGGAGACAACCGCAGTCAAGTCTTCACGAGCGGGCAGCCGCCTTTGTCGAGCGGGCGGAACGCGTCTTCGGGCGCGATCGTCGAGACCAATTCGAACACGTCCCACTCGGATTGCGACGCCGCCGGGGACTTCACCCGGTAGAGATAGATCGGGTGCATCGCGCGCCCGTCGGCGCGGATCCGGCCCTTGCCGAACAGCGCGTCGTCAGTCGGGATCGCCTTCATCGCCTCGACGAGCTTCACGCCGTCGGCGGCGCTCTTGGTTACGGCCATCGCCTTGAGCAGGTGCTCGGTCGCCCCGTACATGCCGGCGTGCATGTCGTTGGGCATCATCTTTTTGGGATGAGCGGCGAGGAAGCGCTTGCCGAAGGCGCGCGTTCCGTCGTTGGCGTCCCAGTAGAAGGCGCTCGGCAGCAGCGCGCCCTGAACGGCATCGAGCCCGAGCGCGGGAATGTTGGTCACGTTCAAGGTGAAGCCGGCCAGCTTCTGTTTTGGCGTCAGCCCGAACTCATGCGCCTGCTTGAAGCAAGTGTTGGTGTCGCCGCCGCCATTGGCGAAGGCGACGACGTCCGCGCCGGACCCTTGCGCCTGCAACAGGAACGAGGAGAAGTCGGGGGTGTTGAGCGGATGACGCACCGCGCCGAGGACCTTGCCTCCGGCGGCAGCGACCGCGGCGGCGCAATTGGCCTCCATGTCCTTGCCGAAGCTGTAGTCGGCGGTGACGAAGAACCAGGTCTTGCCGCCGGCCTGGGTCAACGCCCGGCCGAGCGCCGTTCCGGACGAGTAGGTGTCGTAGGTCCAGTGGACGAAATTCCTCGAGCATTTCGGCCCGGTCATGACCGACGAGCCGGCGCCGGAGCCGATCGCCGCCTTGTTCTTCTCCTCGGCGACCGCCAGCACGGCGAGCGCGACAGCGGAATTCGGCAGGTCCATCACCACGTCGACGTTGTCGGTGTCGAACCAGCGACGCGCGATCGCCGCCCCGACGTCCGGCTTATTCTGGTGATCGGCGGAGACAATTTCGACCGGCACGCCGAGTTTGGCGGAAAAGTCTTCGGCCGCCAGCTGCGCGGCGATCACCGAGCCGATCCCTTGAAAGTCGGAATAGACGCTCGACATGTCGTTGAGCACGCCGATCTTGAGCGGCTTCACGCCCTCGGCGGACCCGAGCCGGGGCGCCGCGATCAGCGCCGCTCCGGCAAGACAAAAGCGCCGGCGATCCGGCGTCCAGACATGCGCCAGAGAGTCCTCCCGTATCGATTTCGCGGCCGCAGCGACGAACGCAGCTACCCCGATAGTGGAGGAAACAACACCGGGGAGCAACAGGAGCGGCGAGCGTTCATCTCGTTCGCGGGGCAGAAGGCGGAAACTCGGTGCGCGGCGGCGCGCGACCTCGCGGAAGCCGGCGCGCGCGATATTCTGATTTCCGACTACGCGCCCTCGGCCCTCTTGATGGCGGCCTTCCGCCTCGCGGACGTCCCGGCGATTGGCGGCCTGTCGTGCGCAATCCGCACGACAAAGACGCCCGTTGAGGCGACCCGCGTTGACGACCGCGGCGCGATCCGCCCGAGCCTGCGCGACGACCTGTTGCGGGTATGCGACCGACGATAGCGAGCCGGTCGTGCGCGCCTTGGGACGCGAGGGGCGAAGGGCGGCGTCGGACGACACGGCCGCGGCCAGTGCAGCCCAGTCGGTTACCGTAATCGCGTAAACAATCGCTTTGTGGCGCTTGTGAACAATTCATCTGGTGATAAACTTGAATAATTTCAGTAGATCCTTGTCTTTTCTGAATCTTTGATTACGCTGGCGCTGTGTGGACATACGCTCCATTTGCCCGGCGGCGAGGATTCCAGATGAGAGACCCGTGTCTTGTGATCGCAGCAATCCTCACGCTGGCGGCGGCCGGATCGGTCGACGCCGCAGACCTGTCGCAACAAACCATGACTACGGCGCCGCCCGGTCCTGTAATGTCAACCGCTTCGATCGTGCCAAACAGCGCCTTCTTTCTCGGTCTTGGCGCGAGCGCCGACTGGATCCATTTCGGCGACCAGCACGTTTATGCAATAGGAACTTCGAACGTATATGTAGACGGAGTGCTGTCAGCCTCCGGAAGCGCTCAAGGGCCTGTCGATATTTCTATGAACAACAGGTTCGCGTTCGCCCCATCGTTCCAGGGCGGCTACTTCCAACGCTTCGGGACCAGCGATTGGCTGTGGGGAGCGAAACTGTCTTACAACTATCTGGGGACGACTTCGACCAACAATAACTCCATTATCCCCCAGTTCGGTTCGTTCACCATTACGGGAAGCCCTACGTCGGTGCCTTTTAGCGGTCCCGCCTATGTGCGCGCCGCTCAGACCAGTCTTGTGCAGGAAATCGATCTCGTCCCATTCCTTGGCCGCTTTTTCGATCGAAGCTATGTTTACGTCGGCGCCGGTCCGACCCTGTCACAAACCCGAACCAAGTTGAATGGCCTGGTTGGTCTTGCAATTATCAATGGAACGCTGATGGATCAATCCGGCGCGCCCCAGGACTTCTCGAGTTCCAGTTGGTTGTTTGGCGGCGCAGCGCAAGTCGGGGTCACCTACTTCTTTACCCAGACCTGGTTCCTCGATTTGAATTACACCTACGCCGCGACGGTAAATCACACCTCGAACTTTGCGAGCACATTCAGCAATCTGAATGGCAGTTCGACGAGCCTGGGAACATTGGTCGGCAGTTCCGCCTGGAAGGCGACAACACAACGCGTGGGCCTAACGATCAACAAGGCCTTCTGAGAGGGAAAATTAAAGATTACAGGAATTTCGGTGACGAATCCTGTCGCAGGAATCCCGGGAAATCCCAATTACGAATTTTGGCGCCGCCGGGGGCCTATCGAACCGTCTGTCTCTCGCGTCGTCGTCATGTCATCTTCAGATGTGACGGACGTCGGCGCTCGCCCGGCGCGGGCGGAAGCTCGACCCCGGGCGAACGGGCTCTCTGGAGGAATTGCCGTGGCTCTCAGTTGCAAAGACGACGTTCGCGATTCGCTTCTGGATTCGGTCTTCACCCGCGGGGCCCTGTCGAAGCCGCTGCCGAAATACAAGTTCCCCATGACGGAAAGCCTGGCCGCGGATGTCTTCCAGATCGTTCAGGACGAGCTCTTCCTGGACGGAAACGCCCGCCAGAACCTGGCGACGTTCTGCCAGACCTGGGAGGAGCCCGAGGTCCACAAGATCATGGATCTCGCCATCGACAAGAACATGATCGACAAGGACGAGTATCCCCAGACTGCCGAACTCGAATCGCGCTGCGTCCATATGCTCGCCGACCTTTGGAACAGTCCCCACGCCGCCAATACCCTCGGCACGTCGGCGGTCGGTTCGAGCGAAGCCTGCATGCTCGGCGGCCTGGCGATGAAATGGCGCTGGCGCGCGAGGATGAAGGCGGCGGGCAAGCCGGCTGACAAGCCGAACATCGTCTGCGGTCCGGTTCATATCTGCTGGCATAAGTTCGCCCGCTATTGGGACGTCGAGATGCGCGAGATCCCGATGGAGCGCGGTCGCCTGTTCATGACCCCCGAGGACATGCTCGAGCGCATCGACGAGAACACGATTGGCGTCGCTGCAACCCTCGGGGTGACGCACACCGGCAATTTCGAACCCGTTCAGCCGCTGTCCGAGGCGCTCGACAGGCTTCAGGCCGAGACAGGCCTCGACATCGACATCCATGTCGATGGGGCGTCGGGCGCGTTCCTCGCGCCGTTCTGCGCGCCGGACCTCGTGTGGGACTTCCGCCTGCCGCGGGTCAAGTCGATCTCGACCTCGGGCCACAAGTTCGGCCTCGCGCCGCTTGGCGCGGGCTGGGTGATCTGGCGCGACGCGGAGGACCTGCCGGAGGATCTCATCTTCAAGGTGAACTACCTCGGCGGCGAGATGCCGACCTTGGCCATCAACTTCTCCCGGCCGGCTGGGCAGATCGTCGCGCAGTACTACAATTTCCTGCGTCTCGGCCGCGAGGGCTATCGCAAGGTCCACATGGCGAGCTACCTGACGGCGCAGTATCTCGCCGATGAGATCGTCAAGCTTGGTCCGTTCGAGCTCATCGCCTCAGGCGATCCGAACGCCAGCATTCCCGCGGTGACCTGGAAGATCAAGGACGGCGTCAATCCCGGCTATACGCTGTTCGACCTCGCCGACCGGCTGCGCATCCGCGGATGGCTCGTGCCGGCCTATACCCTGCCCGCCAATCTCGCCGACGTCGCGGTGCAGCGTATCCTGGTTCGGCAGGGTCTGACCCGTGACCTCGCGGCGCTGCTCATCGACGACTTCGACCGCGCGATCGCGCATTTCGACAAGCATCCGGTCCATACGCCGATGACGGAAGCCGAGACGGGCGGCTTCAAGCATACCTGAGGGCGCGCGCTTGGCTCGGGCGCAGAGCGCCGAGCTGAAAGCGCTGACCGAAGCGGAGGCGGGGGGTTGCGCCTCGCTTCGCAGCGCGTACATCAGGACGGGCGTTTCGCGCCACCGGCGAGATCGCTTCCGCGCACATGTCGGCTCCGCCAACGAGCGCCGGGCCGTGGGGAGAACCCGCCATGTCAGAGACCAACGAATACGTCCCGCCAAAGGTCTGGACCTGGACCAAGCCCAACGGCGGCCGGTTCGCCAACATCAACCGCCCCATTGCCGGCCCGACGCACGAGAAGGCGTTGCCCGTCGGCCGCCATCCGCTCCAGCTCTATTCGCTGGCGACGCCGAACGGCCAGAAGGCCACGATCATGCTGGAGGAGCTGCTGGCGCTGGGCTTCGCCGGCGCCGAATACGACGCCTGGCTCGTCAACATCGGCGAGGGCGAGCAGTTCGGCAGCGGCTTCGTCGCGATCAACCCCAACTCCAAGATCCCGGCCATGGTGGACCGCTCGGGTCCCGAGCCCGTCCGGGTGTTCGAGTCGGGCGCCATCCTGCTTTATCTGGCGGAGAGATTTGGCGCGCTTCTGCCGAGCGAGCCGGGTCCGCGCGCGGACTGCCTGTCGTGGCTGTTCTGGCAGATGGGCAGCGGCCCGTTTGTCGGCGGCGGCTTCGGCCACTTCTACGCCTATGCGCCGATGAAGATCGAATACGCCATCGACCGCTACGCCATGGAGACCAAGCGGCTCCTCGACGTTCTCGATCGCCGGCTCGGCGAGTGCCGCTATCTCGCGGGCGACGCCTACACCATCGCCGACATCGCCGCGTTCCCCTGGTACGGCGGGCTCGTCGAAGGATCTCTGTACGGCGCCGCCGAATTCCTGTCGGCGCGGGACTACAAGAACGTGAAGCGATGGGCCGACGACATGCTCCAGCGCCCTGCGGTCCAACGCGGGCGCATGGTCAACCGGACCTGGGGCGATCCCGCCGGCCAGCTTCGCGAGCGCCACGATGCCGGCGACTTCGACACGAGGACGCAGGACAAGCTCGACGCGGGCGCGGGCAGTTAGATTTCGCTGTCGGAGAGCCTCGACGTTGATCTCGCGCGTCCCGGGAGAATTGGCGATTGCGTCAACTGCCGCGCAATCCCTGTCACCGCAATCTCGGCGTGTCTCACTGACGGGATGCAGTCCACGCGGCTGTCACCGTAATCAAAACGGCGCTTGAGGGTATGTCGACCCAATATACGTGCAGTCGCAAACTGGCAATATTTGGCTCAGAAAGTCGTTGGCCTTAAGGCAATTGTCAAAAAAGGGGCGAGATATACAATCCCGCCCCAGCACATTCGTTACTTACTTGATCGCGCCCGACTTTTTATGAATCTTGATAAACTCGTCGACATTGTCCTTGGTGACAAGCGGGCAGTCGATATCGGTGTCAACCTGAGTGATCTTTCCAGTCACGAGGTCGTGGGCGACACTGATGTTCTTCGCCGCCAGGTCATAAGCGTTTTGCAGCGCCGTCGACGTCATTTTGCCGGACTGGATCAGCAGCATCGCCTCAGCGGTGCCGTCAACGCCGTAGGCGAGGACGTTCTTAAAGCGCGGATCGTCCTTGATGACTTCCAAAGCCCCAGCGGCCATGTTGTCGTTCATCGAGATAATTGCGTCGATTTTGGCGTTGGCCTGAACCCAGTCTTCCATGTCGCGCATGGCTTCTTCTTTGTTCCAATGAGCAATCTGCTCACCGACGATCTTGACGTCCGGACGCTTGTCAAAGAATTCCTTCTGCCACGCCTGACGACGCGTATCCGCATGCATATTCCCGGAAGGTCCATCAAGAACGACAACATTTGCGTTCTGCGGGACCTGCTTGAGAGCCAATTGAGCGTTCACGGCCGCCTGCGCGTACGGATCCGCGTCAACGGAAGATGATCCGGGGATGTTCTTGATGCGCGCGTTCGTCGTGATCACCTTGACGCCGTCCTTGACGGCTCGCTCGACGTAGGGACGTTGAGCTTCGCCGTTGTTCGGCTGAACAATGATCAGGTCATATTTGTTGGCGACGGCGTTCTCGATGAAGGCATTCTCTTTGGCGTCGTCAGCCTGAGAGTCCATCACGTCGACCTTCATATCAGGGTACTTTTTTGCTTCGTCCATGATTCCGTTGGCCAGCCATGCGGCGAAGGAATCCGCCTGGGCGCGGGCGATGAACGCCACCTTATACTCGCGGGCTTGACCAACCGTCGCGGTCGCCAGGCACAGGGTCGCCACAGCCGCAATAGTTCCGATCGTCTTCAGAAACGTTTTCACAGTGCTCTCCTCGTAGGTTGTTCACTAGAAAAAGGGGATAAGTCGTTGATGGTATCCCCCAGCCTCGCAACTGGCAGTATTATGGCTTTCCCTCCTTTGGATCGTTAGATCTCCTTGCTGCGCCCAGTGTTTTCCTGGTGCGATTTTGTTTGGCCCACATATCGTAGCCGACAGCCAACGCAATGATCGCGCCCTTGATGACCTGCTGCAGGTACGAATCTACTCCCGTCAGGTTCATGATATTGTTCAGGAAGCCGACGATAAACGCGCCGACCAAAGTTCCTCCAGCCGTTCCAAGACCGCCCGAAAAGCTCGTTCCACCGATGATCGCAGCCGTCAGCGCTTCGAACTCGTAACCCTGGCCGGCATTGGGGGCGCCGACATTCGTTCGGGACATCAATAGAATGCCCGCGAGACCAACAAAGGCGCCATTGATCAGATAGGCTCCGATCTTGATCCGACCGATATTGATGCCCGACGCCCTCGCGGCCTCCTCGTTTCCGCCCACCGCGTATAAGGAACGGCCAAAGGCCGTATGACCGAGAATGTACCAAGTCAAAAGGCCAACGATGATCATAAAGATCACTGGGACCGGTACAAAGCCTAGTTTTCCCTGACCAAACCAGATATAGTCGCCAATTTGATAAATATTTTGACCTCTGGTGAAAAGCAGTGCAGCTCCCCGGGCCATCATCATCATCGCCAGAGTCGCGATAAACGCTGGAATATTACAGTATCTAACAAATATACCGTTGACATAATTGCACAATATGCCAAAAGCTATTCCGACGACGAAGGAAACGGTCATCGACCCCGTTTCCTTGAAGATGTATACCGACATTACGCCTGCAAGGGCCAAGACAGATCCACAGGAAAGATCAAGCAAACCAGAGATGATCAATAATGTTTCGCCAAATGCCAAAATCGTCGTAACCGAAATCTGGGCTGATATGTTTGCGATGTTCCTCGTCGAGAAAAAATTCTCATTTAACAGACCGCAAATGATAATCATAACTACCAAAACCATGTAAATCGAATATCGCGATTTTAATGTCTGCCAGGTGTCCCTCGATATTGCGTTGTTCATCGTCATCGTCATCGTCATCGCCTTTGCATCGTCTTGCGCCTCGCGCTATATTACGCGGCCTTTGCGATATTCATCGCATACCGCATGATCGCTTCCTGAGAGAACTCCCCCCGCTTAAGTTCCCCCGTAATATTGCCGCCGGCCATAACATATATGCGGTCACACATACCGATCAGCTCGGGAAGTTCCGAAGACACCACGATGATCGACTTACCTTCCTTCACAAGGTGAGTCATCAATCTATAGATCTCGAACTTTGCCCCCACGTCAATTCCTCGGGTAGGCTCATCCAGAATAAGAACGTCCGGCTCCCCCAGCATCCACTTCGACAGAACGACCTTTTGCTGATTTCCGCCACTTAAGGAACTGACCGGCGCGTCAATAGACGACATTTTCACATTGATTCGTTTGCAGATATCCTCGACCGTATTGCGTTCTTTTGTCCCATATAGGTGACCGTTGTGGAAAAATTGCTCCATCGAAGCCAGAGTGACGTTTTCCTTGACGTCTCTGACAGGAACGATGCCGAAACGTCTCCGGTCCTCGGAAAGCATTACAATACCGTGTTTTATACTATCTTGAACAGTTTTTAACTCAAAAGGTTTTCCACGGACTGTTATGGTCCCTTGGCTGTGCTCATCGAGACCAAAAAGCGCCCTTACCGTCTCGGTCCGGCCCGCCCCGACAAGACCGGCAAACCCGACAATCTCGCCTTCGCTCACATTGAAGGAAACATCATTAAACCCGGTCGGCCCGCTGAAGTGCTTTACTTCCAGAACAACCTTTCCCTTGAGAACATCTTCCTTGGGATATCCTTGCCCAAGCGCGCGTCCCACCATCAGGGCGATAACAGAGTCAATATCAAACTGGACTTTTGGGCGTGTTGCGATAACCTTTCCATCCCGCAGAATTGAGATTTCGTCGGCTATTTGGAATATTTCGTCCATTTTGTGGGAAATGTAGACGATTGCCTTGCCCCGCGCACGAAGATCAGCAATTTTCTCAAAGAGGATCTCAATTTCTTTATTAGTAATGGAAGAGGTAGGTTCGTCCATGATAATAATGTCTGCATCCCTGGAAATCGCTTTGAGAATTTCCAACATCTGGAGATTGGAAATGGACAGATTCTTAAGTTTGGTCTCCGGGTCGAAATCGAGGTTTTCCTGACTGAGCAGTTGCAGCGTACTTTCTCGAATCGACTTCCAGTCGATACGGCCATAAGGCGTCTTCGGCCAACGTCCGACGACAAGGCTTTCTTCGATGGACATTTCCGGCATATAGTTCAATTCTTGAAAGATCATAGAAATGCCGAGTTGCCCCGCTTTGATAGGAGATTCAATGCTGACCTTCTCTCCCCGGATGAAGATCTCTCCGCTGTCTGGTTGGTAAATCCCATTAACTATTTTCATCAAGGTCGATTTGCCTGCGCCGTTTTCGCCGCACAAGACATGAACAGAATGTGTTTTTACAGAAAAGCTTACGTCGTCAAGGGCCTGGACGCCGGGAAATGATTTGCTTATGTGCTTGACTTCGAGAGCGTTATTTTGCGTCATGCGCCACCTCCATGCGACAAATGTATCTGTTGGCGCTGCTTTATCGACCTTGTTTGGGTCAGGCAGAGGAAGCAGGGGTGGAATTGGCGTCCCACCAATTCAAAGAGCGCGGCGATGATCGCTGTTTGGATCTCCGGCGGGCGAGCGGAGATGGCGTCGGCCTTCTCGAGCCAAGCTCCCGGTTCGCCGAAGGCGGCGAGGAACCGTTCGATGGCGGCCGCGGTTTTCGTATCGTTGCAAGGCTTGGCTGGCGGGTCGCCGTTCCTGCCGCATCGACGGCGGAAAGGCCGTGCCGTTGATGGGCGGCGCCGATGCAGTGGACGTCGCCGGCAGGCAGGGCGGACCCGTTCAGCGCCACGCACAGGGGCGCAACCATAGCAAGGACCCCGGTCGTCGGATGCTGCTCTCGGGCACCGCGGTCGCGCTCGCTCAGGCGATAGCCGGGGTATCCGCCGCCGCGCGCCCGCCGACAGTCGTCGACGCCAAGAGCATTGGTCTCCCGCGTTCCGCAGTCGACTCCGATAAACATTGGGTCTGTCCTCCCTCGTCCACCTGGCCGATTTTCTTCGACGACGCTGGGAGGGTGAACCTCCTCTCAGCCCGGAACGACGATGGTGTTCTTCCGGTGAGCCGCCTGAAATTCCGGTTGAAGGTAGATAGCGTATCGTATCCAACATCCAGGCCGATCGTCGTGATGTTGTATTCGGTTTCAACCAAAAGCTGACAAGCCTTGTAGATCCTCAGGTGATTGATATATTCAATACAGGTGCACTTGATGTGTCGTTCGAATAGCCTCGAAAAGGCCGACAGCTGCATTCCTTCAACCTGAGCCACCTTGCGGCACGACAAGTTCGGACGATTGAAATTTTCTGCGATGTAAGCGAGGATTCTTTCGAGTTGCTTGGGCTGGACGCATTCGTGGTCCGCGCCCTCGAGCGACAGCGGCTTCCGCCCGCGATCCTGTTCCAGAATCCTGAGCAGGCTGAAGAAAAGCGCCATCCGCTCGAAGCCCTCGGCGGCTAGCAGCGACTTCATCAACTCGCCGCCCTCGGCCGACGCGGCCGCCGAGAATTCGATGCCCGCCCGCGACGACTCGATGAGTCCCGTGAGACCGGCGCAGTCGGAGAACCCGGCGACGCAGCGCTCGACGAAGCCGGCGCTCAGCTGCAGCACCAGATCCCGCCCGGCGATCCGACCATCCACGTCCCGGTCATCAGCGCTGGAAACCCACATGTGCGGCAGGTTCGGACCGGTCATCACCAGATTGCCCGGACCGAACTCGCCGGCATAGGTCCCGACGTAGAAATGTCCCCTGCTCCGGCAGATCAGATGGAGCTCGTATTCCGGGTGATGATGCCATCCCGAATAGGTGAAAGGATAGTCGTGGGCGTAGACGCGGAACGTCCGCTCAAGCGGCGTCGGGATTACCTCCAGCACAGGCTTTGCATTCATTATGCGAGCCTTTCCACCCCTCTCCAGCTACGGCCTGCGTCGGCTCTCTTGCTCAGAGCGTAATCTGGATTTTCACGTCAGACGAATTCTGCCCTGCGGCGCGTTCGAACGCCGCGATCGACTGGTCAAACGGATAGCTCGCCGAGATCAACGGTTTGAGATCGATCTTGCCGGACCCAAGGAGCGCCAGCGTCCGCTCCCAGACGTTGGCGTAACGGAAGATGCCGGTTACGTTGATCTCTTTGACCTCGAGAGCGACGACATCGAGCAGAACGCGATCCTGCGGCATGCCGACCAAGACGACGCGCCCGCCACGAGCGATCACGTCCATCATGTTGTCAAACGCGCGCGGGCTGCCGCTCGCCTCGAAGAACAGGTCCGCGCCATGGCCGGCGGTGTGCGCGGCCACGACGTCGGCGAGCTTCTCTCGGTTGAGGTCGACGGTGACGATGCCCGGACAGGCGGCGATGAGATCGAGCTTGGCCTTGGCCATGTCGCTGACGAGGGCTTTCGCGCAGCCGCTCGCCAGCGCCGCGAAGGCCACCATCATGCCGATGGTGCCGGCGCCGGCGACGACGGCGATGTCGCCGGGACGGATATTGCCCTTCAAGGCGGCGTAGACTCCTATCGCCAGCGGCTCGACCATGGCGCCCTCGGCGAAGCTGACGTTGTCGGGCAGCTTATAGGTCAGCGCCGCCGGGTGGACAACGTCCGGGGTCAGGCAGCCATGAACCGGCGGCGTCGCCCAGAAGCGCACCGATGGATCGAGGTTGTAATGGCCCTCGAGCGTCTGTCGGGATCCGAAGTCGGGAATGCCGGGCTCCATGCAGACGCGATCGCCAACCTTAAGATGGGCGACATTCGCCCCCACGGCGGTTACGACGCCCGCGGCCTCGTGGCCGAGGATCATTGGCTCGTTGACGACAAAATCGCCGATCCGGCCGTGTTTGTAATAATGAACGTCGCTACCACAGATGCCGACCGTCTTGACGGCGATCCGCACTTCGTTGTCCGCCGGCTCCAGGGTCCCAGGCAGTTCGATATTGCCAATACGAATATCGCCAATGTCTTCGAGGATAACCGCTTTTACGTTCATAACTCTTCCTCCCGAGCCGTTTACATTCTCCGAAGAATTTGCTCGGCGTTATGTACGACAATATGCGCGCCATGGGCTGACCCGCCAAGCCGATTCAATCAATCTGTATGCAAATTTTTACATTCTCGACGGCAAAAGCGGGTCCTGGTCCGCTCCCGCCGACGATTTCACGATCACCGGTTCGTTGATCCGCGCGTGAGGCCATTGAGAACTCTCTGGCGTCGACAGCAGGGTGAAAGCAACCGGAGATCGTCGCCTTGTTCTGCAAACCGCTCGAGCTGGACGGTTCTATCTACTCGCTACTGGCGTCGGCATGAGCATTACGGCGCATTACTGTGACAGGCCGATGTTTACAAACGCTCCAGGCGGCGATATCGAGTTGCGCCGATGACGCGTACTGCGTGCATCGTTCTTCTCGACGTCCCTTGTCACGTGACGCAGAACGGCAACCGGCGCCAGCGGATTTTCTTCGGCTCCCCAACTCCCAATCACGGTGAGACTTTCTTCAATCCTACGTGGCTTACTCGGCGGCGCCGTTAGAGCGAGGCGTCCGCATCCTTCCCTGTTCGGCCGAATTATTCCCTGTTCCGTCGATCGGATTTCTCTGATCCTTCGAACGCAATTCCCTGTTCTCCCTTCCTGTCCTTCGGGTTTGAGCGCGCGTTGCGGCCGGGGCAATGGGGTCCCGGTGGCGCGCGGGCGCGCCCGCCCGGCGCCGGGGTCGTTCGCGCGGCTGAAGACCAGAGCGCCGGGGACCGGCACATCCTCGGAACGTGCTTTTAACCATGATAAGGCGGCCGCGAACAAATCGTGTACATTGGCGGGATTCGGGACTAGCCTTGGTCTTGAGGTCGAAAGCGCCAGAATGGTTTGTCGTTCCCACCTACGGAAGCGCCGCTTCGTGTCATCCCCGCCAACGCGTAGATCCAGCGTTGCGCCTCGGGCGACTGTCGTGGTTGCGCGAGACTGCGCCAAGCGCCGCCCCGATGCGCTCGATGCCCCTTTCTCGGGCATGATAACGCCAGGCGTTGAAGAAACACTCCTTGCGCCGTGCAAGCGCTTGAAAAGGCTCAAAACGGCGATGGACGCCTCTTGCGAAAACTTGGCATGGACTTGGCGCCGGCGCCGCGTCCTCTTGGCGCGACGGTCCACGGTGAGCGCTTCGATGAAAGCTCCCTGGCCAAGGGAATCCGAACGCCTGGATCGATCGCCCCGATCGACCCGCCGCGCGGCTCCGCTCCAATCCCGACCCGCCCGTGGCCGGCGGGGCCAGGCGCGCGAATGTTCGCTCGCGGGCCGGTCCACCTTTGGATCGACCTTCCGGATCGCCGAGCGGCAAGCGCGGACGAGCGCCTCGCCGAGGTCCGAAGAGGCGATATTGTGGCTAAAATACGGCGAGCGAGGGCCGCGGAAGCCCGCCTGAATCAGAATCTTGGGCTTAAGGCCTTAGAATCGTTCGGCTGTTCGCCAAAAATGGACCCTCTGGAGCCCGCTTTTCGCCCTTCAAAAGGGGCCGAACAGCCGGCGTTTGACGTCAAAACCGTCGAATCGGACGCCAAATCGCGCTTCGGCGCGTCCCGTTTCGGGCGCGGCCGGCGGATCTCAAAGTCGAGCAATCGAGGCCGCTTTGTGGCGCGCTCCGCCAGTCGCCCCACGAGAAAGGGCGGAGCCGCAGCCCCGCCCGTTGTGCATTCCCGTCAAACCGCTTGAGCGGTCAGCCTGCGGCGTTCTGGACCGGGCCGGAGTCCTTGCCCTTGGCCTCGAGGTCGCGGTCGACGAATTCGATCACCGCCATCGCGGCGTTGTCGCCGGGGCGAAAACCCGCCTTCATGACGCGCAGGTAGCCGCCGTGGCGGTCCTTGTAGCGCGGGCCGATCACGTCGATCAGCTTCTTGACGAGATCGGCGTCGCGCAGGCGCGAGATGGCGATGCGGCGGGCGTGCAGGTCGCCGCGCTTGCCGAGCGTGACCAGCTTCTCGACCACCGGGCGCAGGTCCTTAGCCTTCGGCAGGGTCGTCGTGATCTGCTCGTGCTTGATCAGGGCCTGAGCCATGTTGGCGAACATCGCCTGGCGATGCTCGGCAGTGCGGTTGAAACGGCGCTTGGCGCGTCCATGATACATCGGCGTTCTCCTTTATCGGGTCTGCGGCCGCCGTGCCAAGGAACGGCCGCTCATTGTCGGGCAGTAGGCAGTTGGCAATAGGCAGTAGGAGCGAATCCCTACTGCCTACTGCCTATTGCCGAGTGCCTTAGTAGTGCTCCTCGAACCGCTTGGCGAGGTCTTCGATGTTCTCGGGCGGCCAGCCGGTCACCTCCATGCCGAGGTGCAGGCCCATCTGCGCCAAGACTTCCTTGATCTCGTTGAGCGACTTGCGGCCGAAGTTCGGCGTGCGCAGCATCTCGCCCTCGGTCTTCTGGATGAGGTCGCCGATGTAGGTGATGTTGTCGTTCTTGAGGCAGTTGGCCGAGCGGACGGAGAGTTCGAGCTCGTCCACCTTCTTGAGCAGCGACGGGTTGAAGGCGAGTTCGGGGATGGCGTGCGCGGCTTCCTCGCGGCGCGGCTCCTCGAAGGTGACGAACACGGAGAGCTGGTCCTGCAGGATGCGAGCGGCGTAGGCGAGCGCGTCCTCCGGCGAAATGGCGCCGTTGGTCTCGATCGTCATCGTCAGCTTGTCCTTGTCGAGGTCCTGGCCCTCGCGGGTCGCCTCGACCCGGTAGCTCACCTTCTTCACCGGCGAGAACATGCTGTCGATCGGCAGCAGGCCGATCGGCGAATCCTCGGCGCGGTTGCGCTCGGCCGGGACATAGCCCTTGCCGGTCATGACGGTGAATTCGATGCGCAGGTCCGCGCCGTCGTCGAGGTTGCAGATGACGAGGCCCGGATTGAGGATCTGGATGTCGCCCGTGGTCTGGATGTCGCCGGCGGTGACCGGTCCCGGGCCTCGACGCTTGAGCACCAGGCGCTTGACGCCGTCGCCCTGCATCTTGACCGCGATGTCCTTGACGTTGAGCACGATGTCGACGACGTCCTCGCGGACGCCGGGAATCGAGGAGAACTCGTGCAGCACGCCGTCGATGTGAATCGAGGTGATCGCGGCGCCCTGCAGCGAGGACAGCAGCACCCGGCGCAGCGAATTGCCGAGCGTCTGGCCGAAGCCGCGCTCGAGCGGCTCGGCGACGACGGTCGCGGTGCGGCGATGGTCGTCGCTCGGCAGCACTTCGAGCTTCTTCGGCTTGATGAGTTCTTGCCAGTTCTTCTGGATCACGGAGCGTGGCCTTCCATTCGAAGGATAGACGACCCGGCGGCGCCCGACGCGCCGCAAGGCCGCATGCGCGCGCTCATCGAAACGACGATCAGCGCGCCAAAGGGATCAGACGCGGCGGCGCTTGCGCGGCCGGCAGCCGTTGTGCGGGATCGGGGTCACGTCGCGGATCGAGGTGACGGTGAAGCCCGCCGCCTGGATGGCGCGAAGCGCCGACTCGCGGCCCGAACCGGGTCCCGAAACCTCGACCTCGAGCGTGCGCATGCCGTGCTCCGACGCCTTGCGGACGGCGTCCTCGGCGGCGATTTGGGCCGCGAACGGGGTCGACTTGCGCGAGCCCTTGAAGCCCATCGTGCCGGCCGACGACCAGGAGATCGTGTTGCCCTGGGCGTCGGTGATGGTGATCATCGTGTTGTTGAAAGTCGAGTTCACGTGCGCGACGCCCGACACGATGTTCTTGCGCTCGCGGCGACGGACGCGGGTTGCCTCTTTTGCCATTTGTCGGTCCTTCAAGCGCGCTTAAAAGCGCGTCAATTCCTGAATGCGTTTAAGACGAAAAGCGGTCACTTCTTCTTGCCGGCGATCGGCTTGGCCTTGCCCTTGCGGGTGCGCGCATTGGTGTGCGTGCGCTGGCCGCGAACCGGGAGCTGCTTGCGGTGACGCAGGCCGCGATAGGCGCCGAGGTCCATCAGGCGCTTGATGTTGATCGCAACCTCACGGCGCAGGTCGCCCTCGACCATGTAGTCGCGGTCGATTGTCTCGCGGATCTGCAGCACTTCCGCGTCGGAAAGCTGCGCCACACGGCGCTCGGACGGGATGTGAACCTTTTCGCAAATCTCTTCAGCCTTCTTCGGGCCTATGCCGTGAATGTACTGGAGCGCGATCACGACGCGCTTGTTGGTCGGAATATTGACGCCTGCGATACGAGCCATGCGCTCAAATCTCCATATCGGCGGCGCTTAGGCTTTAAGCCGCAACGCCGTGGGTGAGATCATCTCGACGTCCGGTGGAGGCCGGCCCTTGCCGAGAATCCTGAAAAACGCAAAAAGTCCCATGCGCTCAAAAACGGCGCCGGGACCCAGAACGCATTCGGGATTGCGGGCATTTAGTGGGTTTCGGCGGCTTGTCAAGACAATTCGTCCGACAGGCCCTCAGGGATCTGACGCAGAGGAGGAGGCGGCGGCGTGGTCGCCGTTGCCGAAGCGACGACGAGAGTCAGCAGAAGAACGCCGATGCCGAGCCAGATGGGGGCCGACCCAAGGACGGTCTGCTTGACCGCCTCGACCCACGGATGCGGCGGAGGCTTGCCCGTGAGGTCCGGCGGCAGGGCTGCGCGAATCTCCGGCGTATCCAGCAAATATCGTAGGTGGCCCGAATCGAAATAGGGAATTTGCAACGCCGGAGCGCCGCCAAGAAACGAAGCGTCGCCCGTCGCCAGATAGCCGCGAAGATTTTTGGCCTCCGCAATGGCGATGGCCCGCCGCTCGTCAATCCGATCGCGCACATGCCGCTGCGGATGGATCAAGGACAGGACGAAAAGCCCCATCCACACGCCGAGCGCGACGCGGCGCACGATCGACCGTTTCCCCGCGGCGCGTCTCGTCCATAGCCAGAGCGCGCTGACAAGATTGATCATCGATCCGATCAGCAGGATGTCGACATAACGGCTCTGCATCGGCCATTGCGCCCGCCCCTCCGCGAGCGCGGCGATCGCGCCCAGAACCCAGACGAGGGCCCCAACATTGATCCAACGAGGATCGTCTGAATTCGGACGGTCGGCGAGCGTGCGTACGAGAAAAATCGCCGAAGGGACATACAGCGCCATTCCAAGCGCGAAGTTGGCTGGCCAACTGAGGAGTTGGATGAACGCGGACAGATATTCGCCCAAGCTGTGCGCCCTGAAAGCATCCGATGCTTCCACGTGCGGAATGAGCGCGAGGAGGACCGTGGTCAATGCGGCGAGAGCGGCGATCCCGGTGGCTTCTCGATATCCTACTCGCCGCCCGAGAACCGCCTGAAGCAGGTGGAGCGCGCACACCGTGGCGAGCGTGAGGGCGCCCGAGGCCATGCAGAAGTAAGAACCGAGAGCGGCAAGCGCCCCCAACACCCATCGGGCGGACCATGCCGCGGCGCCGGCCATCAGCCACAGGCTCGCGAAGGACAGGGAAATCAGTAGATAAAAGTGCGTGTTAAAGCCCAATAGAACGTTATCATACGCGTAAGGAACGGCATTGATCGTGACGCACACGATCATCGCGGCGACGCCCAGACCGCCGGAAAGCACCCGTACCAGCGAATAGCCGACCGCGACGACTGTGACGCTGTCGAGGATCGCGTTGACGATCATCTGCAGGACAACGTCCCAGTAACCCGACGCCTGAAAAATCGACAGAACCAGCAACCGGGTGAAGACAATCCTGTGCTCGTTGTACGGAGCGAGCAGGTCGGCGATACCGAGGCGCCCCTGGAGGTAGGGTTGCAGAAGCAAAAATGCGTCGCCGTCCCATTCATCGAAGAAAGGCGTTGAATTTGCGGCATAGCTCAGCAGGGCCGCTCGCGACCCGAAGAGAACCAGGAAGAGCGCAAGGAGCAGGAGCGAGGTGCGCTTCTTCTCAACGAATGCAACAAAACCCATCATTCGGCCCCTGGCCAAAAAAGGCCTCAGTCGATTGTCGTCAATCTTGTCGAGCGGCGAAACAAGAACGACGAGCAGGACGGCGACGCCGAGCCCGAGCCAGGCGAAGGCCAGGCGAAGAACGATCGCCTTGGCCGCCTCGAGCCACGATCGTAGGGGCGCGCCTCACGTCAGCGCCGGCGGCAAGACAGGCATCTGGATTGGCGATCGTCTGGCTTATGGCTCAGGGACGAGGGAGAAATCAACGACGCCGACGGGGGCTTCAAAACTGGGCGAAGCGCCGGGCGTCGCGAAGCGAGGAAGGCCCGACGCCTAAATATCGCCGCTTGGCTCGTCTGGCCGGGCGCCACGGCTTTCTGCTGCGCCGAGTGGATGGCGCTCAGCACGACATGCGGATCGGCCGGCTCGGCCAGCGCCTCGGCGACCACGTCGCGCTGGTCGCTCTGGTGGGGATCGGCGTAGCGGAACGCCTCGAGCAGAGCGATGATCTTGGCGGTCTTCCGCTCGGAGAGCATCGCCAGCTCCAGCGTGAGCTGGGCGCGCGTCGCGGCCAGTTCGCCGTCGTGGCGCTGCACAATCAGAATCATGGTCGCGAGATAAAGGGCCGCGCCGGACAGCACAGTGGCGAGCAGCTGAAAGGGATAAGGATCCGGCGGCCGCCCGCCGGCGGACTCCACCGCGAGATTGACGAGAACCCAGAACGCGATCCCGGCCGTGATCAGCGCCAGCGTCCGCGGCCTCGAAAGGAGCGCGGTCGCAAGGGACACGAAGCGGCGGGCGCGGCTCGCCTGCCGCTCATGCTCGACATGGAGCCTCGCGATCGCGGCGACCGTCTCCTCCACGTGCGGCGGCAACTCCGATACCTGCGGCATCCGGGCCTCATGTTTGCGGGCTCACTGCCGCGAGGCGAACGGCGGCGACATCGCCGGTCGGAAGGGACACGTCGGCCGGCAATCCGGCCGGCGAGCCTAGGCGCTACGGCTGCGACGGCGCCCCGGCTCGCCCTCGGCCTCGGCCTGCGCCGTCTCGCCGCGACGCTCCTTCTCTTTGGTGCGGCGCAGATGGCGCTTGTTCTCGGCCGGGCTTTGCTGGCTCGAGGCGCCCGCCTCGCTGAGCGCGATCGCGACCGCCTGGCGGGGATTCTTGACCCTCTTGCCCGATCCCGAGCTCAACTCGCCGTGCTTGAACTCGTGCATGACGCGTCCGACCGTCTCCTTCTGCGCTTTCGACTCGCGTGGCATTGCGCTCTCCATCTCCAAAGGCCCGTCTTCCAAAGGCCCGTCCCGCGTCTCGGGCCCAGACTGCGGCTGGCGGCAGCTCCCAAACGCGAAGACGCCGCCGCAGGTTCCGCCGAAAAACGCCGACGGCCGACGGGCCGGGTTATCCGGAACCCCGCGGCGGCGGCCGCGTTGTCTTTGGTAGCGTATCGACGCCGGTCGGCTCCGCGTTTTCCGCACCTCCGGATTGGAGCGCGCCATGGACCCGCATGAACAACCCGTCGTCACCGAGACGAACACAACCCGCGTCCGGGCCGGGGTGACGGGCCATCACGTCCGCACGGTGCTGATCGTCAGCATGGCCCTCGTCATTGTTCTATTCATCGCGATCGCAATCCTGAAGCCCTGAGACTGCAAGCGCCGACCGCCGGCGCCAGAGATGGCCCTCGGCCTCTCCGACCGCCGCTTGACGGCGTGTGACGGTTTTCGTCGTCGTTTCTGGCTCTTTCCCCTCGCAAATTCGCCGGAATGGCTCTATAGCGCCACCGCCGCGTCGCCGGCCTCAGACCGACGAGGCGACGCCCAAAGGAGCCCAGATGAGACACCTGTTTCCCGCGCGCCTGCGCTCGACCGCCGCCGCCCTGGCGCTCGGCGCGGGCGCGGTATTCGCCTTCGCCGGCGCCGCTTACGCGGATCCCAAAGTCCTGGCGACTGTCGACGGCCAGCCGATCACCGAAGACGATCTCGCCGTCGCGATGGCCGATATCGGCCCCGGCCTGCCGCAGAAGCTCGAGGGCGCGCAGCGCCAGAAATACGTGCTCGACTATCTGATCGACCTCAAGCTCGCCGCCAAGAAGGCGGAGGCGGATAAGCTCGACCAGTCCCCCGAGTTCGCCAAGAAGCTCGCCTATTACCACGACAAGCTGGCGATGGAGGAGCTGCTCGGCTCCGTCGCCAAGGCCGCCTCCACCGAGGAGGCCGAGCGCAAGGCTTATGACGACGCCGCCAAGGCCGAGCCGCCGCAGGAGGAGATCCATGCCCGCCACATCCTGCTGCCGACCGAGGATGAGGCCAAGAAGGCGCTCGCCCGGGTGAAGGGCGGCGAAGATTTCGCCAAGGTCGCCAACGAGGTGTCCAAGGACACCGGCGGCGACGGCGGCGACCTCGGCTGGTTCACCAAGGACCGCATGGTGCCGGAATTCTCGGACGCCGCGTTCAAGCTGAAGAAGGGCGAGATCTCCGATCCCGTGAAGACCCAGTTCGGCTGGCACATCATCCAGGTCGAGGACACCCGCACCAAGACCTTCCCGCCTTTCGAGCAGCTCAAGGACCAGGCCGCCCACTACGTCGCCCAGAAGGCGGAAAGCGAAGCAGTGGCCGGGCTGCACGCCGCGGCGAAGATCCAGTACTTCGACGCCGACGGCAAGCCGGTCTCGCCCGACGCGCAGAACGCGCCAGCGGCCGCTCCGGACGCGGCCGCTCCCGCTCCCGCGCCCACCGACGAGAGCAAGCCGAAGAACTAAAGACCTTTTTCGGAGCGGGCGCGCGGCCCGCTCCCATCTCTTCACCGGATGACGGAACGCTCCTATGGCCGCCGCCGCTGCGCTCTCTCCGCTTGCGCCGAAGAAATTCCCGACCCTCCCGCCGATCGCCGGCGTTCGCTTCGCCACGATCGCGGCGGGCGTGCGCTACGAGGGGCGCACCGACGTGATGCTGGCGGCGTTCGACGGGCCGGC
This sequence comes from uncultured Alphaproteobacteria bacterium, assembly GCA_963822215.1. Classification (GTDB taxonomy): domain Bacteria; phylum Pseudomonadota; class Alphaproteobacteria; order Rhizobiales; family Beijerinckiaceae; genus Roseiarcus. The sequence goes on along the minus strand of CAWGGX010000007.1, from coordinate 453,578 downwards.
CGAGGTCGCGGGCGTCTTCACCCGCTCGAAGTGCCCCTCCGCGCCGGTCGACTGGTGCCGCCAGCAGCTCAAGGGCGGCAAGGCGCGGGCGCTGATCGTCAATTCCGGCAACGCCAACGCCTTCACCGGCCATAAGGGGATCGAGGCGGTCGAACTAGTGGCTGAAGCCGCGGCCAAGACCTTCGGCTGCGCGCCCGGCGAGGTGTTCATGGCCTCGACCGGCGTGATCGGCGAGCCGCTCGACGGGACCCGGATCGCGCGCGTCCTCACCGACCTCGCCGACAGCGCCAGGGAGGACCGCCTCATGGACGCCGCCAAGGCGATCATGACCACCGACACCTACCCCAAGGTCGCCACCGCCTTCGCCGCTCTCGGCGATTCGATCGTCACCATCAACGGCATCGCCAAGGGCGCCGGCATGATCGCGCCCGACATGGCGACCATGCTCTCCTACGTCTTCACCGACGCCCCGATCGGCTCGGCCGCGCTGCAGGCGATGCTGTCGAAGGCGGTCGATCGCTCGTTCAACGCCATCACCGTCGACAGCGACACCTCGACCTCCGACACGCTGATGCTGTTCGCCACCGGCGCCGCGAAGTCCGCGCCCCGGATCGAGGATCCCGCCGACGAGCGGCTCGGCCCGTTTCGCCGCGCGCTCGACAAGCTCCTGCGCTCGCTCGCCCAGCAGGTCGTGCGCGACGGCGAGGGCGCGCGCAAGTTCATCGAGGTCAGCGTCGAGGGCGCGGCGACGCGCAAGGCGGCCAAGCGCATCGCGCTGTCGATCGCCAACTCGCCGCTGGTCAAGACCGCGGTCGCCGGCGAGGACGCCAACTGGGGCCGCGTGGTGATGGCGGTCGGCAAGGCGGGCGAGAAGGCCGAGCGCGACAAGCTCGACATCTGGTTCGGCAAGATCCGCGTCGCCCACCAGGGCCTGCGCGATCCGGCCTACGAGGAGGCCGAGGCCTCGGCCTATATGAAGAAGCCCGAGGTCAAGATCACCGCCGACCTCGGCATCGGCCGCGGCCGCGCCACGGTGTGGACCTGCGACCTCACCAAGGAGTACGTGGCGATCAACGGCGACTATCGGTCGTGAAACTGCTCCTGGTGGTCGCGGCGGCGCTGATCGACGCCGACAACCGGGTGCTCCTCGCCCAAAGGCCCAAGGGCAAGGCGCTCGAGGGCCTGTGGGAGTTTCCCGGCGGCAAGATCGACGCGGACGAACGGCCCGAGGACGCGCTGATCCGCGAACTCAGGGAGGAGCTGGGCATCAGCGTCAAGGCGCCCTGCCTCGCGCCGCTCACCTTCGCCAGCCATCGTTATGACGACTTCCACCTGCTCATGCCGCTCTACGTCTGCCGCAAGTGGGAGGGCTTCGTGCAGCCGCTCGACAGGCAGGCGCTCAAATGGGTGCGGCCGAAGGACCTGCGCAGCTACCCCATGCCGCCGGCCGACGCCCCGCTGATCCCCCACCTCATCGATCTGCTGGCGTAAACGGCGTTCGCGTGGCCGGAACCCGGCATCGCTCCGGCCGCTGGCTGGCGCGAGGCCTCGGGATTCATAAGGCAGACCAACGATTTCAATGCGATAGGCCCAAGATTCTGATTCGGGGAGGGCCGCGACAGGCGTCTCCGCCGCAATTTAGCCGTAGTGTGTTAACCATACCGCCGATCACAACTCAGCAAGCTCAATGACTTGAGAGTCGCTCCGGCCCTCCGGTCGCGTCGCGTTCCGACGAAAACCGTGCGTGGGCCTGGCGGCCCAGATGGGCGACCGGGCTCGACCCCGACGGCTCGGCGTGGGTCCACGGGCTTCCAGCTTCCCCGCGCCGAGCCGACCGCCAAGAGCGAGACGAAACGGGGTTGCGCCAGCGAACCCTCGTCCCTCGGCCCTTCGCTGGATGAGGCTCTGCGGCCTCTATTCCATCTCCAATCATATTGCGCTAGGCGACATCGCAAAGGGCGGAAAGCGGGCGTTGGCCGAACGGCGGGAACGGAAGGGACCGCAGCCGAAGGCAGGCTTGCTGCCCCCCCCGGAGCGGCGGTTCGGTCAATTCCATCTTAATCCTACAGGCGTCAGCCGACTTAACGGTCGGGTCGTAGCTTGCCTTTTCCAAGTCTCTGGCTCGGGGTGCGCAAGGCGTCCAAATAGGCGCGCGCAAGGAATTTCTGTAGCCGATCCGGATCGCCTCGACTGGCCTCGAGCAGGATGTTTCTGACCTGCGTTTTCCTTTCGATGCTCCACTCCCCCTTTTCCGAGGGGAGCCGGCGAAAAGCACGCACTAGGCGGTTCAAATCCGATCGGCTCGCCGCCCGAAACTTCACGGTTCTCGCCGTCTTCACGAGACGCTCTATCGTCGCCGTTGCGGTCGCGGGTTCAAGGATTTTCGCCACCGCAATTTGGATATCCTTATGGTTCATCAAGTCCATGTGGTCGAGGTCGGAGGCCCACACCGTTTGGACTTGCTGATTTCTGACAAGTCTCGTCGCCCATGCCGGGAGCGTATCGTCGCCAGGGCCCAGAATGTCCTGAATGCCGTCGACTCCGTTATCTGGATCCAGGTCCATAGGCACGAGCGACCAGGCTTGCGCGATGCACGTATTGTTTAATTCGGCTCCGGGCGCACCCTGGACGCCACGAATATTAAAGAATTTCCCGGCAACGGACCGGTCGAGACTCTGGGCGAAAGCTTGGCAGGCGACGAGCCCGTCAGAAAGCATGTCCCAGTCGAAGCCATAATTTGAAATATAACGAACGCAGCCATTCTGGTTTGCTCCCTTCCCAGGAACGGGCCGATACGGATCGGCGGCTCATGAATCCCCTCATTTTTCGGCAGCTGTTAGGGCGCTGGCTAGGAGCGTGTTTTGATTGATCATTTCTCCGAATCTGATGAGGAGGGGTCGGAGGCGGGGCTCGGGCATGTTGGGGATGAGACCGAACCACATGCACCCTTGACGGAACAGGGAGTGGGTTCGGCGCCTGGTCGTGCTGGTTCGCAAGTCCTTGTCCATGCCGAGGCTCTCGCCGGCGGCGCCGAGCAAGGTGAGCAGGAGGATGGCGAGTGCGTTGAGAAACAGCAGTCGGTCGCGCCGCATCGGGTCGGCAATTCTCAACTCGGCCATGCCCATGCCGAAACGCAGATCCTTGATGTCGCGAAAGCTCGGTTCGATCGTCCAGCGCTTGGCGTAGAGGCCGATGATCGCCGTGGCCGACTTGGCGCCGTCGCCGGCGGCCAGATGCCAAGCCTCCTTCATGCCCTTGGCGTGCACGTGGACGCAGGCGCCGACCTCGAAGCCTTCCCTGGTCAACTTCGCTCCCGTCAGCTTTCGCGCCCGGCCGCTGGCGCCAACCCATTGAGCCGCCTTGCGAGTTTCGCCGTCGGTGGCGCTCACGACCGTGTCGCCGCGAAACCTGATCACGTAGTCGAAGCCGAGTTCGCGCAAGAATTCCATCAGCCGTACGTCGGCGAAGCCGCGATCGGCGAGGATCGTTACGCGCACCCCCTCGGGCAGCGCTTCCTTCAGCCGAGCCAGGCAAAAGTCCTCGAATTCGTTGCGCCGGCCCGTGAGCTCGGCCTTATAGACCGTCAGCCACAGCATCGGCTGGGCGCGCCCATAGGTCGTAACCAAACTCAACATGAGGGTCGATTGATCGTCGGCGTCGAAGTCGGTCCAGTCCATCGCAACGTCGATTTCCCGATCGTCACCAATGGCTTGACGAATCCATGGCGTGAACAGGCGGCCGAGATCGACGCCGGGGTTGCTCAGCAGGCGGTCGACCTGCTTGGTGGCGTGCTTGGCTTTCAGGCCGTGCGCTTGCGCCAAAGCCAACCCGATCGCCGAAACCGCCAGCGACGTCGAATGCAGCACCCCCAGCACGCCATCGCTCACAGATGCAATCCGCTTGGCGTGCAATTCGCCGTCGAAGCACTCCCCGACCCACTGCGACACCATATCCGCCCGGAAATCCCCAACCCGCATCGCCGCCCCCGTGATCCAAAACTCACGGCCTTCGGCGCCTGGATCATGGCAATATCGAGTCAATCATGAAACGAGGGGATTCCTGAGGATCGGCGGGGGCGTTCGTGTGCGGATCAACGCTGGGATAGGCTGTGAGATTGAAGTTGTCGGGATCAACAGCTAACCCAGCCTTGTTGGCGATGAAGGTGTCGTAATCCAGAAACATGAGCTCGTAGCCAGCCGGCAAGGTCGAAATGATCTCGGTGACAATCTGCGGGCCCTGCACGCCCTCCATCCCATTCAGGTCGGAATCACCGATAAAAAATCTATGGACCTGGCCGCCATATCCGTAAAATGAGGTCGCTGCCGTGATCGCGCCTTTCAAAATTTGAACGTACTTGCTGTTGTATTGATTCATAATCTGCTTGACAACAAGACCTCCGAAGCTGTGGCCAAGCAGCCAAAAATTACTCAATGGGTCCGAGACACACTCCTTACCTGTACGTTGCTCGAAAAGGGGCATCAAGCTATTCAAGAAAAAATCGGCGGCCTGCTTTGTAGGCAACCTCCAGTCCCAGCCGAATATGAAGAGGTCAAGCCCGGCTCCCTGGCACCATTGTATGAATTGATCGTAAGGCGTGAGATCCATCCAATCGATATTCTGATCCGGGATGACAAATTTATTTTGATAGTCGTCTTCGTTGGCGGCAAGTTGGAGATAGGCGAACGCCCCGCTGAGGATCGAGCAATCGATCCAGGCCACGTCGTAGGCCGACGGCGGCGTCGGCCAAGCGTTCTGCGCTCGCACGAGTTTCGAGGCTAACCCGCCCGGGAAAAGGACAATAGTCGTGTGCCCGGGATTCGGGTTGGCGTTGTAGCGGGAAACGAAGTTGGTAATCTGATCCTGCAGACGATTCAGATAAGCTTGATCCTTGTCCTGCTGGTAGGCCATAGGGCGTTCTCCTCTGCGTCGTCCGCGTCTTTGGCTCGGAATCGTTTGTTGTAGTACGGTCTTTGCCTGTCTATTGGAACGCCGGGCGCGTCCGACAGGGCAAAGGATGTGTAATAGCGCTCACGATCATCTTCCGAGAGGTCAGATCGATGTTCAGCGTGCTGCGGATCCAAAAACCTGGCCTTCAGCGAGATAGGCTCTTGGTTCGCATCGGAGATACGTGCAGAGGACGAGCGCTTGGCGGCTAGAGCCATGACCCGTCCTTCGCCCCCTCCTTCACGCGACCAAATCACTATGTCGCGCGCGCTTCAGATGTTATTCTAGCCTACGATTTCCTTACGCCAAGGACTTTTGGGCGGTTCAATCGCCCCTGGTGCAGTGTGGACATGAACGAGGAGGAGACCCGATCGCCGTTCGAACGGCGCTACCTGACGATCATGTTTATTGACATGGTCGGATACACAGGGCTGTCCGAGCGGCTGGATCCCGAGGACCTATCTTCGCTCGTGGGGCGCTACCAGCAACTTGCTCTGAGCGTCATGGAACGGTTTGGAGGATTCGTCGCGAGCTTCGCCGGCGACGGAATCATGGTCTACTTCGGCTATCCGACAGCGCACGGAAACGATGCCGAGCGCGCATTGCGAGCGGCACTAGAGATGGTTGCGCGGCTCGACAGTCTGAACTTCCAGACATTCGGCGGCGACGCGTCGGCTGTGTCGGTCCGGATCGGCGTGCATACCGGACTTGTTGTGGTAGGACCCGAGCGGTTGAGCTCCGGGTCGCATCTCCATGCTGTCGTGGGAGAGGCGGCGGATGTCGCCGCGCGACTGCAGAACGAGGCACCAACAAGGGGAATCGCGGTCAGCCGCGACACGCAAAGCCTCGTCGAGCACTTGTTCGACTTTTCGCCTCTCGGCGCTCTAATGCTCAAGGGTCTTTCCCGCCCGGTCGAGACCTTTCAACTCCTCCGGGCCAAACCAGTCGCGGAAACAAACCCAGCGCATCGGCGCCAGATCCGCGCGCGAATGGTCGGGCGCGACGCCGCATTGTCGCGCTTGATTTCGTGTTGGGAAGTGGCGCGAACGGATTCCCGGTGCCAGGTGGTCGTCGTCGCCGGCGAGGCTGGAGTTGGGAAGACGAGGTTGATCAATGAGTTTTTCTCGCATCCCTCACTGGGAACCGTGGCGATTGCGCAGACGCAATGTCACGAGATCTCCAGCAGCAGCGCCATGTCCCCTTTCAGCAGCTACTTCTGGAAGCGCGCGGGTTTGGTCTTGGACGACGATCAGGACAATCGTAGGCAGAAGCTTAGGCGATTTCTTGAACAGCTGGGATTATGGAGCGAAGACAACGAAGTGCTGTTGGAAAGAATTCCAGGCTTGAGCTCGTCACCTTCGGCGGCATTGGTTGAGAACGCGAACTTATTCAAGCTGAGGCAGTTTCATCTCATCAAGGAGATGTGTCGAAAAACGGTCGAGTCGCGGCCAATGATTCTGTCGGTTGACGACGCGCATTGGCTCGACCCCAGTTCCGCCGAGTTATTTCGTGAGATCCCGGGGTTTTTGGAGCGCCACCCGGTTCTCTTGGTGTTCACAACCCGCTCCTTTCCCAAGGGCCCAAGCCTGCCTAAACCGGATGAATTGATCCGCGTGGAACAATTGTCGCCTGATGAAAGTTTCGAATTGGCGAGCGTCGTTCCAGGCGCGGAAAATCTGCCTGAAGAGTTGGTCTGGCGCGCGGTTCGCTCCGCCGACGGCGTGCCTTTGTTCGTTGAGCAACTGGTCCTGTCTCTTGTCGAACAGGGGACGAGAAACACAAGTGGGGGACGAAAGTCGAGCAATCTCCCGCTCATCCTCGCGGAAATGTTGTCAGAACGATTAGATCGTCGCCCGGGGGCACGACGGATTGTGCAAGCCGTCGCGTGTCTAGGTCGCTCGTTCAGCCCCAATTCGCTCGCTGCAATTCTCGAAGTAAACGTCGCTTTTTTGAGCGAACAGCTTGATCTGCTGGTCGATGCTGAGATCCTTCAGCCGACGCGATATGGCGTCGAACTCCGTTACGAGTTCCGTCATGCGCTCCTGCAACTGATGGCGTTGGAGTCCATGGTCGCGACGGAGCGCCGAGGGATGCACGCCAGGATAGCCGAGTTCCTGGAAACGACCACCAACTTGCCGTCGCCGCCCGAGGAGAGCGCCTATCACCTGACCGAGGCAGGGCTATTTATCCGCGCAATTCAGCGGTGGCTGGCGGCTGGTCTGAACGCCGCGAGACAATCGACGCACCGCGAGGCCATCGATCACCTCCGCAAAGGTCTCGATCTTCTCGACAACGTTCACGATTCCGACCTGCGCCGCGACCTCGAGATAGGCCTGCAAGCCGCATTGATGAGCTCTTTGGCCGTCACTCAGTTCGCTACATCTTTTGAACTTTCAGCCTGCTGTGAAAGGGGAATTGAACTCTGCCGGGGGAGCAGCCAAACATCAATGGTCTTCCCATTCGTCTTCGGCCAGTTCACCTTCGCAAATTGTTGCGGGCGCGCTCAGGAAGCCATGGCGCTCGCCGATATGTTTGTGTCTCTTGCTGAAGAGAACCAATACGGCTCCGGTGTCGTTATTGGACACCGACTTCGAGGCATGTGCCTTCTCGGCCAGGGCCGCCTGAACGAAGCGAAATCGGAATTGAATCTGTCGCTCGCCTTTTACTCGGATGAAAGGGACGCCGCTAGCGTTGAGCGGTTCGGCCAAAACCCGAAGATTCATACACAATCCCTCTTGGCGCTGGCGCTCTTTTGTCTCGGCGAGGTCCAGCAGGCTTTAGCTCTCGGACGCGATGTTTTGCATTCAGCTAATACATTGCGGGATCCTCATTCAGCTGCGCTTGCGCTTTCGTACATAGGGGGGCTGATTTTTGGCTATTGCGGAGCGTCGAGGCACCTTGCCGCGCATGCCAAGCGACTTTGCAGCTTGTGCGAACAACATAAACTCGGCGGATATAGACCGCACGCGCTTGCCTTTCTGGGGTGGGCCGAGTGTCAGGTTGGACAACTGGAACCGGGCGTCGCGAAAATCCGGGCGGCCGTCCAGGCTTTTGACTCTGTCGGATACAAGCTAAGCGTCGCCGCTCATCTGTGCAATTTGGCTGACGGCCTTCGTAGACTTGGCCGCTTGGCCGAGGCAAAGGCGGCGTCGGCGCGTGCCGGCGAAATGACGGTAACCAGCGCCGCGGTCTGGCTCGAGCCGGAAATCCGTCGTTTGGATGCTTTGATCGACTTTGAACTTGCCTTAAACGATCCGTCGCAGGCAATACAAGCGCTCGAGAAGGCGCCGCTGCGCGCCCTTCAAATGGAAACGCCCGTGTTCGAGCGACGTTGCCTCCTGACTTTGCGCGAGATCGGAGGCCACAGCGACAAGGTCGATGTCAAGGGCCGGCTTTCAGCGACTGCCCAGTTCAGCGATCTGGGCGGCCTTGTGGAAAACGTTATCGAGTTCAAGCCGCTCGAATCCGAGTGAGCCTAAAAACGGGCTGGAACGCAGGCGTGAGGGTGACCCGACCGACCGGCCCGGGCGCTGGCCCGTCAAGTTCAATGCGGTAGCAAGACAGCAACTTCCTCAAAACGATCAGGATCTCCGTCGTTGCAAAAGCGCTGGCGATGCAGACCCGTGGTCCCACTCCGAATGGCATCCATGCACGAGGAAGAACGATTCGTTCGCCCTCCCGGAAACGGGAGGTGTCAAAACGGCCAGGATCGGGCCAGTGCGCAACGTGACGGTGAGCGATCCACGGCGCCACAATGACTGTCGCGCCTTGCGGGATGCGAAGATCGTCAATCCGGTCGTCCTCCCTGGCTTCCCGCGCGATCATGTAGACGGGCGGGAAAAGGCGCAAAGACTCGTAAATGAAGGCGGTGCTCGCAAGGCTTGCGCGCAAGTCCGTCCGGCGCGGAGGCTCCCCCGGAGCAGAGCACAACTCATTCCGAATGGTCTCCTGGTCGGACGGGCGCAGGGCAAGCAGCACAACCGTCCAGAAGAGCGCTAAGGCGGTCGTGATAAAGCCTGACGACAACATCGTGCCAACCTGCGCGAAGATCTCGTCGCGCGACGCGCCTCTTCCTCCATTTGTCTCGGCTTGCAACAGTTCAAGCATGTCCCAGGTCGCGGACTTCCCAAATTGGGCGCGGCGATCAACAATTTCCTGGATCCAGGTGCGCCACCGTCGGGCGACATCGCGCCGCCCTCGCGACTGGCCGACGCGAGCGCGGACGAACAGCGCAAGGTAATCACGCCACCCGAGCAGCGCTCCCGCGCCTTCGGCCTCGCTCGCGAACGCGGCGAGTTCCGCTGTCTCGCGCGAGTCATTAATGGACAGCAGAGTTCGGGCGATGACCGCAATCGTAAGGCTACGAAAATCGGCAAGCAGATTTCGCGTCTGTCGGGCGTCGGCAGGCCAACTCTCAATGTAACACGCTACAGTTTCGTGAATCGACGGAATGAGAAGCTCGACGCTCCGGGTACTGAAAAACGGAGCAAGCTGGTTATGTTGACGTCGCCACTCCTCACCTTCCGCGAAGATGAGCCTCCCTCCTATCATCGGTTCGAGAAGACGCCTCGCCAATATATTTGGTTGATAGAGCTGCATGTGGGTATTGAGAACGTGATTTACGTCATCGGGGTCGCTGATGAAGAAAAAACTCTGGTGGAGTCGCGAATACGAGCACCGCTTCTCTTCGTAACAATTCTCAGGAAAAGCACGAATAATATCATGCCTGAGAGCAAATAATAAGTCAAAGACCCCGATGCTTGCACTCAAATCATCACCATTTCGACAATGACCTCAGCGGGTCCTGAACAGATTTCAGAAGGAAATGCGTAAACCTGTAGTGTGCCTCAATGGCATTATAAACAGAATTCTGAAAGAATGCGATAGGACGCCCAAATCGAGAGCGCGAGGAACGATCGGAGCCTCCTTTCGGGCGATCGTTGAACGCATCGTGTAGGCTTGTTTCTCGCTCGCTCTCAACGTGCCCATTTGATGGCCGTTCTCCTGCGACGCACGGACCTTCGCCGCAAGGAACGCTCCCTCCTGGCGCTTCCTGCCCGTTGCGCCGAGTGGTGATTTACAGAGCTCGCCACCCGCGCCGGGACAGTCAGGAAGGCCTGCAACGGGTCGAACTCTGGCGCTCCGTCGAAGACAGGCGCCGCTTCCGAACGCGAAACTTGAGCCGCCCTCAATGACCGAATCGGCTTGCTACCGGATGCGCGAAAAGATGTCGTGCAGCGGGGCGCCGCCCCAGGCGGAGGTGACGAAGTCGTTGTGGTCCACGGCTCCGGCGTCGACGAAGGCGATCTCGCCCGGGGCGAGGCTCGCCGGCAGGCTGTCCTGCGCCGAGAGCCCCGCCTGCTGCAGCTCGGCCTCGACCGCCATGTTGCCGTCCCGCGAGGAGGTCGAATAGGCGCTGACGAAGAAGGCGTTGCGGCCGGGGCCCTCGATCCAGCTGACGAACTTGTCGCGCTCGCCGTAGAGCGCGTCGAGCAGGACGACGCCGCGCACCCGGCCCCCATCGCCCCCGACGGTCAGCGAATAGACCGCCGGCAGGTAGCCGCCGCTATAGGCAACGACGATCACCGGCATCCGGCGGAAGGCGCCGCGGGCGTTCGGGTAGAACTCGCCGAGCTTGCCCTCGGCCTCGTCGAGGAAGGCGGCGAAACCGCCCGGCGACCAGAACCGTCCGGCGCTCGAATCGGGCGCGTCATGAGCGAGCTGCGGGGCGACGAGCACCGCGTTGAGGCCGGAATCGGCCAGCTGGCGGACGATCTGCTGCCGCGCGATCACGTCGCGCTCGAGCGTCGCGTTGTTGCCGTGGAAGAACACGACGATATGGCCGGCCCGGCTCGGGTCGAACGTCTCGGGCGCGGCGAGCAGCACGGTCCGGTCATTGTAAGTCTGGTCCTCCCACAGAAGGCCGCCGCGCGGGCTTGAGTGAGCCAGCCGACCGTTGTCGTCGACATCGAGGAAGGGTCGGGTCTTGCCGGTCTCCTGATAGTTCGGGATCAGGCCGTGGTAGGGGAACGCCGAGTTCTGGAACGCCGCGAGTTCGATGCTGGCGCCGTCGACCGAGGCGACGCCCGGAGGCTTGGCGCCCGCCTGAGGAGCGCGTGGCGGAGCGACCGGCGGCGGCGCGGCGCAGCTTGCGAGCATCAGCGCGGCGCCGAGGGCGACGCCGGCGGAACGATTGTGCAGCGGAAAGGAACACAGCATCCAAAAGTCCTTAACAATCCCTTGGCAGCCACAAAAGACCTTTCCAAAGGCCGCTTACGAAATCATGAAGGCGCCGCCGTCCGCGCGCCGTGGATTGCTGCGTTTGAGGAGCCTTGTTAGATTCGCTTGGCCAGCGCGAAGGCTCGATCTTCAACGGGAGGGATTCCCATGTTCTCCTGCGACGCCGCGGACGAGACTGCAAGCGCCGGCGCGCACGTCGGCTGCGCCTGCCATTCGTCGGAACTCCGTTCGATTGCCCGGCGGATCGACCGCGACCTCTCCCGGCGCGGGTTCGTTGCGGGCGTGGGCGCCTCTCTCGCCGCGCTTGGCTTTGCGCCCCGCGCGGCGGCGCAGGCGTCCGACGCGGGCCGCCCCATCCTCTTCTCGAATTTCCTGCTGTTTGACGGCAAGTCCAACGCGCTGCAAGGCGGCCTTCGTCTGCTCGTCGAGGGCGGCCGGATCAAGACGGTCGCGACCAACGACCTTTCCCCGCCGGATGGAGCGCAGGTCGTCGACTGCGGCGGACGCACGGTCATGCCGGGGATGATCGACGCCCATTGGCACACGATCTTCGCCGGCGTCCCGATCTCCGCCCTTCTTGCCAACGATATCGGCTACATTCTGCTCGCCGCCAGCGCCGAGGCGAAGCGGACGCTGATGCGCGGCTTCACCACGGTCCGAGACCTCGGCGGCCCCTCGTTCGCGCTCAAACAGGCCATTGACGAAGGTCTGGCGGTCGGCCCTCGCATCTATCCGTCGGGCGCCATGATCACGAGCAGCGGCGGCCACGGAGATCTTCGTCCGCTCACCGACATCCCGCGAATGGCGGGCGGCCCGCCTTCCGCCATCGAGCGCTCAGGCGCCGCCAGCATCGCCGACGGCGCCGACGAAGTGCGGTTGCGCGCGCGCGAACAACTGATGCAGGGCGCTTCGCAGGTCAAGCTCACGGGCAGCGGAGGCGTATCGTCGCCGCGAACGACGCTCGACATGGTCACCTTCAGCGAGGCGGAGTTGCGCGCGGCGGTCGAGACCGCGGCCGACCGCGAGACTTATGTCGCGGTGCACGCCTATGCTCCGGCGGCCGTCCAGCGGGCGGCCGCCGCCGGAGTGCAATGTATCGAGCACGGCCATCTCATGGACGACGCGACCGCTCGCATTCTCGCAGACAACAACATCTGGCTGAGCACCCAGCCGTTCCTGAGCGAGGAGGATACGGGCGCGCTCACAGGTCAGAGCCGGCAAAGCGCGCTTCGGGTCTTCGCAGGTACGGATCAGGTCTATGCGCTGGCGAAAGAGCACAAGATCAAGACAGCCTTCGGTTCGGATCTCCTGTTCTCTCCGCGCCTCACCGCACGCCAGGGCGTCATGCTCGCGCATCTTGCGCGCTGGTACGAGAACGCCGACATCTTGCGCATGGCGACCGCCACGAACGGCGAGTTGCTCGCCCTCTCGGGCCCGCGCAATCCCTATCCAGGCAAGCTCGGCGTCGTCGAAGAGGGCGCGCTCGCCGATCTTCTGCTTGTCGACGGCGATCCGCTGAAGGACATTGGCCTGTTGGCGAATCCGGAGACCTCCCTCCTCGTAATCATGAAGGACGGCAAGCTCTACAAGGATGCGCGGCCGACGTAGGCCCGAGGCGGCCTTCGAAATCCCCACCTCGGCGCTCGCGACAAATGAAAAATCATTGTCCGACGCTGCCTTCGTCGATTTGCTGCAGCGCGTCGCGCATAGGCTTGCTTGAGATGTGCATCACCCCGTCGAGGGGCGAATCGAAATCGTGGATCAGAAAGATGGCCGAGGCGACGCAGAGCGCGCAGGTGACGATGGACAGGTGGACGACCGCGTTGCGCGGCGAGAGCAGACCAAAGACCGCGAAGATGACCGCAAGCCATGCCCACATTGCGAGCATGAGCGGCCATGCGATCGTATTTTGCGACGTCTCGATCAGCTGACGCCGCGCTTGCAGGGCTCCGTCGATTTGACTGGACAGCGATTGGGCGAGCCGTTGATGAAATCGATCCTGACCATCGAGCCGGTGGATCCCGATGTCGACCTTGATCAGCAGCGCGCCGAGTTGCTGCCGCCCGACCCCCACTGCTTTGCCGAAGCGGGGATAATCCCCTGAGGGCGGGGGCTCATCTCGCCAGTCGTCGGCGATCGCCGCAGCGACGTATTCGCGCAGAAGCGCGCGGACGGGTTCCGCATCGGGGCCATATTCGCGCAAATGGATGTCGAGATTGGCGAGGTCGCCGGCAAACGCGCGCAGACGGGCGTCGAAGGTATCGAAACTGCTCTTCACCTCCGAAAGCAGAAGGCTCAGCACCAGCGCCGTGAAGGTGACGAGAATCGAGACCACCATGCGCACCTGGTCGACTGTCTCGCTCGTTCGATGACTCTCCCTGAGCCGTCCACGCAGAACCATGCCGATTCCGGCCGCGGAGAGGAGAAGCACGATGATGCTGAGGACGAGCGCGGCGCCGTGAATCATTTGCGGAGGTTCAAGGTTTTACGCGCGGGAAGTCAACACGCAGCTCGATTCGCAACTGGAAATGGCGCCGTCCGCTTTCCCTTCGGCTCAGACGCCCTCGGCGTCGTGGTCAGGCGTCGTGCGCGAGCGATGGCCAAGCCGGTCGGCGAGCGCCAGCATCACGGTCGAGACGACGAAGGTCAGGTGAATGCCGACCAGCCAATAAAGCTCGCGATCAGCGTGCTGCGTAATGGTCATGAAGCCCTCGAGCAGCTTGATCGCCGAGATGGCGACGATCGAGGCCATCAGCTTCAGCTTCAGCTCGCTGAAGTCGATCTCGGCGATCCAGTGCGGCCGCCCGTCGTCGGAGCGCATCACGACCGGCGCAACAAAATTGGTGTAGCCGGACAGGAACACGATCACGACGAGCGAGGCCGTCAGCGTCAAATCAACGATCGCCAAGTCGGCCAGAAGGACCTCTTCGTCGCTCATCTCCGTGAGTCGCGTCAGCAATTGGTAGAGGTGCAGGCCGGTCTTGCCAATCAGAGACACAAGGCTGATGGCGAGCGCGAGATAGAGCGGCACGAGGAGAAACCGGCTTGCGAACAGAACACGCTCGAATGCATCCTTGATCATCGATTCCTCGGGTCCATGTCGAGCGAAGCCGCATGCGCCGGTTCGGCCTGTCCATTGTGTTTGAATGCCGGAAGCGACGCAAGCCGCGCGCGCTTCATTTGGCGCCGCGGATCGGTGGGAGGCGCCGCGCTCCGTTCAGCCAGCGCGCAGCACCCGTCCTGCGACGGCGTCGAGCTTTGCGACAAGCGCCGGATCGCGCGCCTCCGGATGGGTGATGATGGCGTATTCGAGCGCCCGGTCGGAGCCGCCCGGGCACGGCTCGTGCTCGGCGGGAAAGTCCCGCAGCGTCCGCGCCACGACCCGCGCTGCATTGTCGGCGTTGTCGGACATCACCTTGATGACCGCGGCGACGTCGACGGCTTCGTGCTCCTCGTGCCAGCAGTCGTAGTCGGTCACCATGGCCACTGTCGCGTAGGAGATCTCCGCCTCGCGCGCGAGCTTGGCCTCGGTCGCTCCGGTCATGCCGATCACGTCGGCGCCGCGCGCCTGGTAACCGATCGATTCGGCGAAAGAGGAGAATTGCGGACCTTCCATGCACAGGTACGTGCCGCCGTCCTTGCACGGCACGCCCTCGGCCTCGGTCGCCGCAAGCAGACGTCGCCGCAGGAGCGGGGCGATCGGATGGGCCATCGAGACATGGGCGACGCAGCCGGTGCCGAAGAAGGTCGAGGCGCGCAGATAGGTCCGGTCCTCGAACTGGTCGATCAGCACGAAGACGCCCGGATAGAGCTCGCGATGGAACGACCCGCAGGCGGAGAGGGCGATGATGTCGGTGACGCCGGCCCGTTTCAGCGCGTCGATGTTGGCGCGATAGTTGATCGTCGACGGGGAGAACCGATGCCCGCGGCCATGCCGGGCGAGGAACACCGCCTCGGTATTGCCGATCCGGCCGAAGCGCAGCGCGTCCGACGGCTCGCCCCATGGCGTCGAGACGGTCTCCTCCCGCAGGTCGGTCAGTCCTGGAAGATGATAGACGCCCGAGCCGCCGATCACTCCGACGATCGCCTTCGTCATTCCGGCTCCCTCCATCCTTTCCCAAACCCGTCAGCGCTGTCGGCCACGGCCGCGAACTGGGGCGCGACAAAGCCCATGATGAAGCGCGGGCGTCGTCAGCGACGATCGGGCGCGCCCCATCAGTGAACCTTCTCCCAGACCCGCTTCTTGGTGAAGTAGAGCAGCCCGGCCAGAACGAACAGGAAGATCATCGCCCCGAGGCCCATCTTCCGGCGCTGATCCAGATTGGGCTCCGCAGCCCAGCTGAGGAACGCCGCCACATCGTGGGAGTAGTTCTGCAGCGTCGGCGCGGTGCCGTCCTTGTAGGCGACCGCCCCGTCCGTGATCGGCTGCGGCATCGCGATCTTGTGGCCCGGATAATAGAGGTTCCACTGCGGATCGTCCGGTTTCGTGTAGCCGGTGAGAATGGCGTGGATGTAATCGGCGCCCATCTCCTGGTATTCGAGGCCCGGAAGCGCGTCGAAGACGAACCACGGGAAGCCGCGCTCATACTTGAGCGCCTTGGCGAGCAGGTTCATGTCGGGAGGCGCCTTCCCGAACGCCGCCGCTGCGGCCTGATCGTTTGGATAGGATTCGGGACGCGGGATGTCGTCCGCCGGGGCGCCGGGGCGCTTGAAGATCTCGCCCTTGTCGTTCGGCTCTGCGTTGGTGACCTGGTAGGTCGCAGCGAGCGTCTTCACCTGATCCTCGGTGAAGCCGGGGCCGCCGGGCTGGGACAGCGAGCGGAAAGGAATGGTCAACGGATGACAGTTGCTGCAGACTTCCTTGTAGACCTGGAAGCCACGCTGCAGCTGCGCCTTGTCGTAGGTGCCGAACATGCCGCCGAAGCTCCACGCCTCGCGCGGCGGCTTCGGCTGATCGGCCTCATCCTGGGCGAGGGCGAGACCGCCGGCGAGCCCGAAAGCGAGGGCGGCCGAGGCGAGGACTTTGGTCGAGAAGCGGGTCATGGTCGTTGTTCCTCGGGATCGGTCGCCGTTCACGCCTCGGCGGAGGCGGGCTTCTTGGGCAGCACGGCGTCGGCGATCGAGGCCGGGACAGGCTTCGTCTTCTCCGTGAAGCTCAAAACCGGCATGATCAGGAGGAAGAAACTGAAATAACCGGCAGTGAAGAACCGCGCGATCAGAGTGAGCGCGTCCGTCGGCTCCTGCGATCCGATCCAGCCAAGGCCAATGCAGATGGCCACGAAAATCCAGAAGAAGAACCGGTAGGCCGGCCGGTACTTGGCCGACTTCACCGGATTGCGATCGAGCCACGGCACGAAGGCGAGGATGGCGATCGCGGCGAAGAGCGCAATGACGCCGATGAGCTTGTTCGGGATGGCGCGCAGGATGGCGTAGAACGGCAGAAGATACCACTCCGGCACGACATGCGCGGGCGTCACCAGCGGGTTGGCGATGGTGGAGTTGTCCGCGTCGAGCAGATAATTGGGAATGAAGAAGATCAGCCAGGCGTAGAGGATGAAAAAGACCGACACGGCGAAGACGTCTTTGATGGTCGCGTAAGGCGTGAAAGCGACCGTGTCGCGCTCGACGTTCTTCACCTCGACCCCGTCCGGATTGTTCTGACCGGTGACGTGCAGCGCCCAGACGTGCAGGCCAACGAACGCGGCGATGACGAAGGGCAGGAGATAGTGTAGCGAGTAGAACCGGGTGAGCGTCGGCGCGCCGACGGCGAAGCCTCCCCACAGCCAGTGGGCGACGCCCGTGCCGACGAGCGGGATCGCCGAGGTTAGGTTGGTGATGACGGTGGCGCCGGCGAAACTCATCGCGCCCCACGGCAGCACGTAGCCGAGAAAGGCTGTCGCGGTCATCAGCAGGTAGATCACCACCCCGATGATCCACAGAAGCTCACGCGGCGGCTTGTAGGAGCCGTAATAGAGGCCGCGCAGCATGTGGATGTACACGGCCAGGAAGAACAGCGAAGCGCCGTTCGTATGCATGTAGCGGATCAGCCAGCCGTAGTTGACGTCCCGCATGATGCTATCGTTGATCGACGAGAAGGCCTCGGTCGCCGAGGGGATGTAATGCATCGCGAGCACGACGCCGGTGACGATCTGCGCGATCAGCATGAAGGACAGGATCGCCCCGAACGTCCACATGTAGTTGAGGTTGCGAGGCACCGGATAGGCGATGAACGACGAGTGAACCAGGCCCATTACAGGCAAGCGCGACTCGAACCAGCGCCCGATCGCGCTTTTGGGAACGTAGGTCGTTTGACCGCTCATGATAGCTCTCAGGACTGGCTTGAAGGACGAAATGACATCGGATTCGATAACGCCGATCCGACCGGCGTCAGCCGATCTTGATCCGTGTGTCGTTCACGAACTTGTATTCCGGCACGGCAAGGTTCAGCGGCGCCGGCCCCTGGCGAATTCGCCCCGAAGTATCGTACATCGAGCCGTGGCAGGGACAGAACCAGCCTTCGTACTTGCCCTCATGTCCGATCGGCACGCAACCGAGATGCGTGCAGACGCCGACGACGATCAGCCATTCCGGCTTCTGCACCCTCTGGGCGTCGGTCTGCGGGTCGCGCAACTCGCTGAGCGGAACGCCCGCAGCGTCCTCGATTTCCTTCTTGGTGCGGTGACGAACAAAGACCGGCCCGCCGCGCCACTTGACGGTAACGATCTGCCCCTCTGGAATGGCCCCGATGTCGACCTCGATCGAGGACAGGGCGAGCGTGGAAGAGTCCGGGTTCATCTGATCGAGGAAAGGCCACGCCACTGCGGCGACGCCGACTGCGCCGACCGCGCCGGTGGCCAGGAAAAGGAAGTCTCTGCGACTTGGCGCTTGGATCGTCGTCGAAGCGGCGGTCAATTCAATCCCCCAGGAGTGCTTCCACATGCGCGCCCAACGAGCATTGACGCATCCATCGGCGGCGGCGCGATGCGATTCCAGCCCCCGAATGGACGCCACGAGGCGCATCGATTTCCGCCGGGCGGCGCGCGTCAGCGACATCCGACAGTTGCCGCGGTTTTTCGCATTGATCCCAATCGATGTCCATAGGACGAAACAACGGCCGTCCTTTGCCTTTCGTCGTGTTCGCCTCTCGGGATCCGCCGCGACCGCTTTCACCGCTGCGCGTCGCGCAGGCGCCGGCGCGTGACGCATGAGCCGAACCGCCGCCCCGCTTTGTCTCGCCCTGTACGAGCCCGACATCGCCCAGAACGCCGGCGCGATGATGCGCACCTGCGCCTGCCTCGGCGTCGACGCCGCGATCATCGAGCCGGCCGGCTTTCGCGTCGGCCACAGCCGGTTCCGGCGCGCCGGCATGGACTATCTCGACGCCGTGCCGCTCGCCCGTCACGATTCCTGGGCCAGGTTCGAGGCGTGGCGGGCCACGGCCGGCCGCAGGCTGACGCTTCTGACCACCAAGGGCGAAACGAGACTCTGGGACTTCGCCTTTCGCCCAGGCGACATTCTGCTCGTTGGCCGCGAATCGGCCGGGGTCCCCGGATCGGTGGCGGCGTCGGCTGACGCGCGCATCCGGATTCCAATCCAGCCGCCATTGCGCTCGCTCAATGTCGGGGTGGCCGCGACGATCGCATTGGTCGAAGCCCTTCGCCAGATCGGCCGCCTGCCACAGTAAGGCGAAATGACGGAATATTCGACTTTCGTCTGTGACGAGGACGTGACAATAACGCCCGGTTGGGCGATGGTCGGGCGTCCGACCGGCTCCGACGGGGGAGGGGACAATGGATATCGGAACAGTGCGCGTTTTGATTGCGGACGATCACCCGCTAGTGGTTGGCGGGTTGAGGGAAGCCGTCCTCGCCGCGGCGCCGGGAGCCGAGATCGCCGTCGCTCATGATTTCGACAGCATGGCCGCCGCGCTGGAAGCGGCGCCGGAGACCGACCTCGTGCTGCTCGACCTCGGCATGCCGGGCGTGCGGGGCTTCTCCGGACTGCTTTTCCTGCGATCCGAGCGCCCCTCAACGCCAGTCGTCATCGTGTCCGGAAACGAGGACCGCGCGGTGATTCGTCATTGCCTCGAATTCGGCGCCTCCGGTTTCATTCCCAAATCGAACTCGCTCGACACCATGAGCCAGGCGATCGCGCAGGTGCTCGAGGGGGGCCGATGGACGCCGCCGGATTTCGATCCCAACGTCCAGGCCAATCGCGAATCGAGCGCGCTTGCCCGTCGGCTCGCAACCCTCACGCCCCAGCAGATCCGCGTGCTGATGATGCTCTCGCAGGGTCTCCTGAACAAACAGATCGCCTATGAACTCACCGTCTCCGAGGCGACCGTGAAGGCCCACGTGTCGGCGATCCTGCAGAAGCTCGGCGTCGAGAGCCGGACGCAGGCGGTCATCCTCGCGACCAAGATCGAATCGGCTCAGGAGCTTTCGATCGCCTCCTGAGGCCGGTCGTCCTGATCGATACGCGCCGAAAACCCTCATCCGGCCGCTTACGCGGCCACCCCCGGGTCTTCGCCCGGGGGCAGGCTCTTCCCCCGGAGGGGCGAGGGGACGCCTCTCTCCCACCGGGAGAGGGTGGCGGCTGAAGGCCGCCGGGTGAAGGTTAGCGGGCGCGACCGACCCTACGCTTTGCCCCGGTTCTGCCTCTTGTCGATCAGGTCGCCGACCACCGCCGGATCCGCGAGCGTCGAGGTGTCGCCGAGCGCGCCGTACTCGTTTTCGGCGATCTTGCGCAGAATGCGGCGCATGATCTTGCCGGAGCGGGTCTTCGGCAGGCCGGGCGCGAACTGGATCAGGTCGGGCTGGGCGATCGGTCCGATCTCCTTGCGCACCCAGGCGACGAGTTCCTTGCGCAGTTCCTCCGTCGGTTCGACGCCCGACATCACCGTCACATAGGCGTAGATGCCCTGCCCCTTGATGTCGTGCGGATAGCCGACCACCGCGGCCTCCGAGACCTTCGGATGGGCGACGAGCGCGCTCTCGACTTCCGCCGTGCCCATGCGATGGCCGGCGACGTTGATCACGTCGTCGACGCGGCCGGTGATCCAGTAGAAGCCGTCGGCGTCGCGCCGCGCGCCGTCGCCGGTGAAGTACTTGCCGAGATAGGCGGAGAAGTAGGTGTTCACGAACCGGGCGTGGTCGCCGTAGACCGTGCGCATCATCCCCGGCCAAGAGTTGGCGATGACCAGATTACCCTCGCAGGGGCCCTGCAGAACCTCGCCCCCCGCATCGACGATCTCCGGGAGCACGCCGAAGAACGGAAAGGTCGCCGAACCCGGTTTGAGCTTGATCGCGCCCGGGAGCGGCGTGATGAGGATTCCGCCCGTCTCGGTCTGCCACCAGGTGTCCACGATCGGGCAGCGGTGCTCGCCGACGACGCGGTGGTACCACTCCCAGGCCTCGGGGTTGATTGGTTCGCCGACCGTGCCCAGCAGGCGCAACGACTTGCGGCTTGTCTTCTTCACCGGCTCCTCGCCCGCGCCCATCAGAGAACGGATGGCGGTCGGCGCGGTGTAGAAGATGTTGACCTGATGCTTGTCTACGACCTCCCAGAAGCGGCTCAACGAGGGATAGTTCGGAATGCCCTCGAACATCAGGGTCGTCGCGCCGTTGGCGAGCGGTCCGTACAGGATGTAGGAGTGCCCAGTCACCCAGCCGACGTCGGCGGTGCACCAGTAGATGTCGCCCTCGTGGTAGTCGAAGACGTATTGGTGCGTCATCGCCGCAAAGACGAGATAGCCGCCGGTCGTGTGGACGACGCCTTTCGGCGTGCCGGTCGAACCCGACGTATAGAGGATGAACAGCGGATCTTCCGCGTTGACCGGCTCGGCCGGGCACTTCGTGGAGACGCGCTCGGCCGCCTCGTGCACCCAGACGTCGCGGCCCGGCGTCCAGTCGATCTCGCCACCGGTGCGTTTGACGACGAGCACGTGCCTCACGCCTCCCGCCTTTTGGACAGCGATGTCGGCATTGGCTTTCAGCGGGACTTTGCGCCCGCCGCGAAGGCCCTCGTCGGCGGTGATGACGACTTCGGACTTCGCATCCGTGATACGGCCGGCAAGCGCATCCGCGGAGAAGCCGCCAAAGACGACGGAATGGATGGCGCCGATGCGCGCGCAGGCGAGCATCGCGTAGGCCACCTCGGGGATCATAGGCAGGTAGATGGTGACGCGGTCGCCCTTCCTGACGCCATGAAAGTGAAGAACGTTGGCGAAGCGGTTCACCTCGTCGGCGAGTTCGGCGTAGGTGATGCGCCGGGACTCGGCCGGATTGTCGCCTTCCCAAATGATCGCGGTCTGGTTGGCGCGCTTGGGCAGATGGCGGTCGACGCAATTGTAGGCGACATTGGTCACCCCGTCCTCGAACCATTTGATCGAGACATTGTGCGCGTCGAAGCTCGTGTTCTTGACCTTGGTGTAGGGCTTGAACCAGTCGATCCGCTTGCCGTGTTCGCCCCAGAATCCCTCCGGGTCACTCAAGGAGTGCTTGTACATCTCCTCGTACTTGGCATGATCGATCCAAGCGCGCTTCGCCCATTCGGCGGGGACGTCATAGACCTTGTCCGACACGAGTTCCTCCCACGAGATTCCTGCACGCCGGCTCAACCGGCGGCGGCAAGCCTTGCGGTCAGCTTATGCCCAAGCCCGGCAGGCCCGACAAGCATCGTCGCGCTGATGCTTTGGTCTTAGCTCTTCCGTACGGCGGCCTCGGGGGCCGGCCGGGCGCTCAGAGCCCGCCCATCTCACAGATCAGGCCCCATTCATTGTCCGTGACCGGCTGGACCGACAGGCGCGAGTTGGTGACGAGCGCCATCGCCGCGAGGCGCTTCTCCGCCTTCACCGCTTCAAGCGTCACGGGATGGGGCAAGGGCTTCACGGCGCGAATATCGACCATGCCGAACTTACCCGTCGCGTCGCTCGGGTCCGGCCGGTAGGCCTTGCAGACCTCGACGATCCCGACGATCGCCTTGCCCTCGTTGGAATGGTAGAAGAAGCCCTGATCGCCGAGCTTCATCGCCTGCATGTTGAGCTTGGCGGAATGGTTGCGCACGCCGCTCCAGTCGGTGCCCTCGGGGCCGCAGGCCGCAAGCTTGTCCAACGACCAGGCCGACGGCTCGCTCTTGAACAGCCAGTGCGCCATTTTCCCTCACACGAGCGTCTGGCCGACCGCCTGACGCCACGGTCTTATCGTCACGCTCTCGAACAGACCGGCGCGCGTGTAAGGGTCCTCGGCGAGGATCGCACGGACCTCCTCTTCGCTCTCGCCCTCAAAGATCAGCACCGAGCCGAGCGGCGTCTTGAGGTCGTCGGCGAGAATCGCGCCGCCGATCTTCACCTTCGACCCGAGCCCATTGAGATGGGCGAGATGCGCCGGACGGTTCGCCAGACGCGTCTCCAGGCTTTGAGGCTTGTCGACACAGGTGGCGATGAAGAGCATGCTCGGACCTCCGCGAACCCGAAAGGCTTACGCGAGGGCGCGGCCAAAGCCAAGCGGTGCCGTACGGGTTGGCCTCCACCCCGACGCCTCGCCGCGGCCCTCTTCCGAAAGGGGAGAGACGCGACCCGCGCAGTTTCGGCTCCCGAAATGAGCCTTTTCAGGAGGTTGCGGCGCATTTAGGTTCCGTCCGGGATGACCCTTCCTGCGGAAGTCGAGGAGCTTATCGCTTCGCTGAATCGCCAAGTTTTGGCGCTTCAGGCGGAGGTTGTCGAACTTCGTCGTCGATTGGGTCTGGACAGTTCGACGAGTTCGAAACCGCCATCGAGCGACGGGTTGAAGAAGAAGCCGCGGGTGGCGGGCAGCCGGCGCGGCCGCTCTGGCAAGCCGAGCGGGGGCCAGAAGGGCCATCAGGGCGGCACGTTGCGTCAGGTCGCCGATCCCGACGCCGTGGTTCGGCACGAGGCCTGCGCGTGCGGCCATTGCGGTTCGTCTCTGGATCCGATGGCGGCGATTGGGGTCGAGAAACGCCAGGTGTTCGATCTTCCCGAGCGTGCGTTGTTGGTCACGGAACATCAGGCTTCGATCTATCATTGCGCGCAATGCCGGGGCGTGACGAAGGCCGAGTTTCCCGATGGCGTGGTCTCGCCGACCCAATATGGCGAGCGTATCAAGGCGGCGGCGATTTATCTCAACATCCATCAACTCATCCCCGAGGATCGGGTCGCGCAGGCGCTGAACGATCTGTTCGGCGCGCCGTTGATCTGTCCGGCCAGCGTCGTCGCCTGGGTGGGCAAGAAGGCGGGCGAACTGGGCGAAGTCTACAAGGCCATCGGCGAACGCGTGGCCGAGGCCAAGGTTCGCTGCCTCGATGAGACGGGCTATCGGATCGCCGGCAAGCTGCACTGGCTGCACACGACGTCGAGTTTGGCCTTCACTTTCTATCGCGCGGGCGAAAAGCGCGGCGACATCCCCACGGATTTGCGGGACGGCGTCGTCGTGCATGACCACTTCTTGCCCTATCGCGGGATGGACACGGTCGAGCACGCCTTCTGCAACGCGCATATCCTGCGCGAACTCCAAGCTCTCATAGAGTTTGAGAAGGAGCCCTGGGCCGAACTCATGCGCGCGGTCCTCCTCGACGCCAACGCCGCCGTCAATGGGGCGCGCGAGGCGGGCGCCTCGGCGCTCCCGCCCGAGACGATCGCGGCGTTCGTCGAGCGCTATTGGGCCGCGGTTCGGCTCGGCCTCGCCTTTCATCGTCAATTGCCCAAGCTGGAGACGAAATCTCCCGGGCGCGGACGCCCCAAACAACGCCCAGGACAAAATCTGCTCGAAAGGCTGAAGACCTTCAAGACCGAAACGCTCCGGTTCATGAGCAATTTCGACGTGCCCTTCACCAACAATCTGGCCGAGCAGGACCTGCGAATGATGAAGGTCAAAATGAAAATCTCGGGGTGTTTCCGAACCCTCGACGGCGCCAAAATCTTCGCCAGCCTCAGATCCGTCGTCTCGACAGCCCGAAAACAGGGCGCCAACATCCTCCAAACCCTCGCCGCCTCGCCAAATCAAATCATGCACGCCTTGATCGCGTCAGGGTAAAGGGCTTGGGAGTTACTTCCGTCCTCCTCGCCCTGCGGGGAGAGGTCGGCAAGGAACCCCAATCCGGGGGCAGGGCGGCCTCCGACGCCGGCTCGCCCCATCCTCCTCGTCGAGGGACGAGCCGACCGGCGCCATCCCGGCTCCCGAAACGAGACTTTTCAAGAGGTTGCGGCGCCGCTCGGTTCCGTCCTCCGCCTCGCCCCGATCCTCCCCGGCGAGGGACGAGCCGATCGGCGCCATTCCGGCTCCCGAATCGAGCGTTTCCAGCGACTTGCGGCGCGGTTCGGTTCCGCGCGCTGCGCCATCAAAGCCATAGCGCCGGTCGAACTCGGGCGCGATCTTGACTGCCCGGACGATCGTCGTGGGGTTTGTCTCCGACATCGCGCCGTAGGACCTCCGCGGCGCCTCTTTGAGCCGGTCGATCTGCACGGCGATGAATCCGTCGGCGGCCTCGATGCCGCGGCGGGCGAAGAGGGCGCGAACGGACTTGCGCATCCCGCGCTCGCTTACGCCCTCGCGCGCCACGCTCTCGGCCATCGACGGGCCGCCGCTCATGAGGTCCACCACCCGCCGCGCGCGCTGGGCCTCGGCTCGCCGCGCCGCATCGCGCGCGGCGGGCGAACGGTCGCGGCGGACAAGCGGCCGAGCGGGGTTGACGGGATTGGGCACGGGGCCGGCTCTGTTTCTGCTATACGGAAGATAGCACGCCGTAATTTGTGGTTTTGCGAGGAATTGTCGCTTCGCCCGAGGGCGAGCGACCCCACTGAGGCGGTCGGCGTCGAAGCCGAACGCACCGAGCACGGGCCTCAAGCGCGACAGCGCGCCAAAACGCCACAGTCCGCCGTGCCGGAACGCCCCCGCCCCGATCATTCCTCGCCCCTTGGCGGCCGGCCGAGCAGCGCCCCGACCGCCCCCGCCACGTCGAGCGACCCCTCGATCAGCGCCTCGACGCAATTGGCGATCGGCATGTCGACGCCGCGCTGGCGCGCCATTTCGGTGAGCGCCAAGGCGGTGAGGGCGCCCTCGGCGAGCCTCCCCGCCTGCGCCTCGGTTACGCTTGCGCCCCGGCCCAGCGCGAGGCCAAAGGCCAAGTTGCGCGACTGGGCCGACGAGCAGGTCAGCACGAGATCGCCGAGCCCGGAGAGCCCCATCAGCGTCTGGCTACGCGCTCCAAAGGCGTCGCCGAACCGGCGCAGTTCGGCAAAGCCGCGCGCGACCAGAGCCGCCGACGCGCTTGGGCCGAGGCCGCGTCCGGCGGCGACGCCGCAGGCGATCGCGAGCACGTTCTTGGCCGCGCCGCCGATCTCGACGCCGCGGACGTCGGTCGAGTGGTAAAGTCGCAGGTTGGGTCCGTGCAGCAGCCGGCAGAGCGAACGGGCGAGCGTTTCGTCGACGCATGCGAGCGTCACTGCGGTCGGCAGGCCGGCCGCGACGTCCGCAGCGAAGGACGGCCCCGACAGGATCGCGGCGGGGCGGTCGGGCGCCGCCTCGCGCAGGACCTCGGTCATGAAGGCGTGCGAGCCCCGCTCGATCCCCTTGGCGCAGGTCACGAGCGGCGCCGCCCCGGGCAGCTGAGCCAGCCGCCCGGCGGCTTCGCGCGTGGCCTGCGCGGGCGTGGCGACCAGGATTGCCGACGAGCCGGCCAGCCGGTCGAGGTCGGCTGTCGCCGCGACGGTCCCCGACAGACGCACGCCCGGCAGCTTGTCGCTGAGCCGTGTCGCGTCCAGCGCCGCCATCGCCTCGGCGTTGCGGCCCCATAGCACGACCGTCGAGCCCGCCGCGGCGGCGGCGTTGGCGAGCGCCACGCCCCAGGCGCCGGCGCCCGCCACACCGACTGAAGTCCCGATCGTCACGCCTGTTCGTCCCGCTCCTGGCATTCGACCCCAAGCGACGCATGGAGCCAACCGGGCCAAACGCGCAAGGCCCCGGGCGTGAAGCCTAGCCAAATCGCCGTTCAGCGCCTAGGTATGGAGCGCGGGCGAGCCCCCTCGAGACCAGGGCAAATAGAGACTGGAACGCCGATGCCGGATATTGACCTTCCGACCGTCATCTTTGCCCTGGTGGCCCTGTTCGTCGCCTACAAGCTGCGGTCGGTGCTCGGGACGCGGAACGACGGCCGGCCGCCGGCCGGCGGTGTCCTCGCGCCGTTGCGCCGGGCGCCCGGCCCTGTCGGGCCCACGGTCGCGCCGCCCGAGCCGGCGGTGGCCGGCCCGATGGCGGCTGCCCCCCCCGCCGACCGCTGGCAAGGCTTCGCTGAGCCCGACGCCTGGAGCGGCCTCGACGCGATCGTCGCAGCCGACGGGACCTTTGCGCCGCCATTATTCCTCTCGGGCGCGCGCGCCGCCTACGAGATGGTCGTCCAGGCGTTCGCCGCCGGCGACCGGCAGACCCTACAGAGCCTGATGACGCCCGAGGCCTTCGCCAATTTCGACGCGGCGATCCAGGCGCGCGCCGCGGCTGGGCAGACGATGACCACGACCGTGGTGTCGATCGACGGCGCCAAGATCGCCGCGGCTGGGCTTGTTGGAACGACGGCCCAGGTCGGCGTCCGCTTCGCCACCAAGCTCGCCTCGGTGACGCGCGACAAGGCGGGCGCGGTCGTCGACGGTTCGGCGACGGAGGTGGCCGACCATCTCGACCTGTGGACCTTCGTGCGCGACGTGCGCTCGCGGGATCCCAATTGGCGGCTGACAGAGACCCAGTCGGAGCGTTGAGCGCGGGCGCGCCGCAACGGCCCCGGCTCGAGCCCAGGGGCTTCGACCGCCTGGCCGGCTTCGCCGACGACGACGCGCTGCAAGCCTTCCGGTGCTTTGCGATTTCCGCCCGCGCGCTCGCGGCCGGTCAGCCGGAGGGGCGGGCGGCCAGGCCGCCCTCGGCGGCGCTCGTAGCGGCAGCCCGTGCCGCGCTCACCGCGGCGGTCGGCGCGGCGTCCGAGGCGCGCGCCTTCTTTGCGCGCTGGTTCCGCCCGTGGCGGATCGTCCCGGAAGCAGATGGCGACGGCTTTCTGACCGGTTATTACGAGCCCGCAGTCGCCGGCTCTCGAGTCCAGACGGCGGCGTTCGGTTGGCCCCTGCTCGGCCGTCCGGCCGATCTCGTCGCCTTCGGGCCAGGAGAGGCGCCGGAAAACTTTCCCACGGGCATGACCGGGGCGCGTCGGCGCGCCGACGGAACGCTCATCCCCTATGACGACCGGGAGACGATCGAGCGCGCCGGCCGCAATCCGGTGGTCTGGGTCCGGGATGCGGTCGAGGCCTTTTTGATCCAGGTCCAGGGCTCGGCGCAGGTCGCCTTTCCCGACGGCGGCCGGGCGCGGCTCGCCTATGACGGCCGCAACGGCCTGCCCTACACGTCGATCGGCCGTATCCTGATCGAGGCCGGCGCCATCCCCGAGCCCGCGATGTCGCTCGCAAGCCTCAAGGCGTGGCTCAGCGCGGCGGGCCTCGGCGAGGGCCAAGCGGGCCTTGAACTCATGCGGCGCAACCGCTCGTTCGTCTTCTTCCGCCTCGTCGCGGACTTCGATCCCGCGCTCGGGCCGGTCGCCGGGGCGGGCGTTCCGCTGACGCCGCTGCGCTCGATCGCCGTCGACCGGGCGCTCTGGAGCTACGGCCTGCCCTTCTGGATCGAGGCCGATCTGCCGTCGGACAGCGACGCGACGACGCCCTTCCGGCGCCTGATGATCGCTCAGGACACCGGCTCGGCGATTGTCGGACCGGCCCGCGCCGACATATTCTTCGGCAGCGGCGACGCGGCGGGCGCGCGCGCCGGCGCGATCCGCCATCGCGGCGCCTTCACCGTGCTCTTGCCCATCGGAGACGAGCCGTGAACGAGCACTGGCCCCTGCGCCTGAGGCGCCTCAGCGACGAGGAGATTGCGCTCTGGACCGCGGTCGCGCGAAGCGTCTCGCGCCGCCGCGGCGCAAGCCTGCCGACGGCCGCGAAGCCGGTTCAGCCCGAGACGCCTGCCCCGCCGCCGAGGGCCGCGGCGGCGCCTGTCCCCGACGGCAAGCCCGCCAAGGGGCGCCCGCCGCCGCTCGCGCCGATCGAGCGGCGGCTGAAGCGCGAGCTCGCCCGTGGGCGCGGGGCGATCGACGGGGCCCTCGACCTGCACGGCATGAACCAGGCCGAGGCGCATCAGGCGCTGCGCGGCTTCCTGCGCTATTCGCAGGCGCGCGGGGCGAGGCTCGTGATCGTCGTCACCGGCAAGGGCGGCCCGCCCGGCGAGCCCATGTTCGGCGAGGAGCGCGGTGTGCTGCGCCGCCTGACGCCGCACTGGCTGCGCGAGCCGGACCTGCGCTCGATCGTGCTCGGGTTCGAGGAGGCCGGCCGCGCTCACGGCGGCTCCGGCGCGCTCTACGTGCGTCTCAGACGGGCCGCTTAAGTCAAGACCGTCCTTCTGCCGGCCTTGCTCGAAGCGCCAAGAAAAGAGACAAAATGTCGACGAGTTGACTGGCCCGGCGCTCAGGCCTCGCTGCGCGACGTAGGAGATGCCATTCTCAATCCGATCAAATTCATGGCCTTGAGGCTCGCGACGGTGTCACCATTCTGATCGATCCCCTCGAGGAGCGAATGCACCATCCCGCGATCGGGCTTGGAGCGTGAGGTCTTCGTCTCAAGAATGGACACCCTGAGTTGCAGCGCATCGTCCGGCCGAACGGGTTTGTACCATCGAACCTCGTCCACTCCCGGAGAGGCGAGGCTCGCCACTGCAGAGATATAGTTGTCCGCGAAAAGCCGCATCATCAAACCGATGGTGTGCCATCCACTCGCAATCAGTCCCTTGAACGGCCCGCGGGATGCCGCCTGCGGATCGACGTGCATTACCTGCGGATCGAATCGCTTCGCAAAATCAATGATTTCGACTTCGCTAACCGATATCGGACCATATTCGAATACGGCTCCTTTGTGGTAGTCTTCAAAATAGCGCTGTCCAATGGGCGTAGGGAATTCGGACCAACTCATTGGATCGCCTCCTCCGCTTGCCGCTGAAATCGCCACCGTTGCCCTTCGCGCGAAAGCCCCGCGTCCAGGGCGTCGCATCATGTTGGGCAGCATTGCCAAACTTGGCGCCCCTGTCAAGAATGAATTGCTCCAGTTGGCGAGCCGCTCAGCGGAAGAGCAGCGCCCACTATTTGGTTCTCGCGCGCCGGGCTTCGTCGCGGATCAGAACACGAACTAGGGCCTTCGCGGCTCGTCGCAGCCCAACCCAGTCCTGATGAACGCGTTCCATGACCGCGAGTCCCCTCGAAAAGGTCACAACGACCTGGGCAGTGATCGCCGGCTCCAGGACGAGCCGCTCGCGCGCACGTTCCGACGACAGGGACGTGGTGGCGATCGTCTCCATCTCGTTCAGAAGCGCCTGCAATCGGTGTTGCACGGCGGTGTTGAGAACATCCGGCTCCGTCGCCGTTTTCGTTGTCAGGCACCCTCTCGGCGGAACTCCGTTCGCCATATTGACGATCCCAACCTCGAGAAAAGCCACGAGGGCCCTGCCCGGATCAGGGTTGGAAAACGCCTTGCGCACAGCCTGAAGCAGGCGCTCCGCATAGCTTTCGAAGGCCATCAGGAAAAGCGCCTCCTTGTCGCCGTAGGCGTTGTAGAGAGAGTTGCGCTGAACACCAGTCACCTTGGCGAGGTCCAGCATCGAGGTGGCGCGCAGGCCTTTCTGCCGGAAGAGCTCCAGCGCTTGGGCGAGAACCGCCTGTTCGTCGAACTGCCGGACTCCGACCATCGTTCTGGTTAACTCCAACCCGGATAGGCTGCGCGCCCATGATTGACATGACTGACAATAATAGCCTCTGAATTGGCGTCTGACGAGCCCGGCCCGACCTCGCTGTACGAATTCGAGGAAAGCGCTGTGGCGAGACATAGCGCCGCGAAACCGTCACGCTCGGCGTTCAGTTTGTCGCGCGGCCTGCGTCCGGGGTAGGCACGGGAGGCGCTGATGGCGACCAAGAGCGATTTCACCGCTGACGAGTGGAGACTTCTGCTTCAAAGCCCTCTCGTCGCCGCGATGGCCGTCTCGGCCGCCGACCCGAGCGGGATCATCGGTATGATCAAGGAGAGCATGGCGAGCGCCCGGGCGCTGGTCGCGGCCGTCTCGGATCCGAACGCGGACGCCCTGGTCAAGGCGGTCGCGAACGATTACGAGACGCCCGAGGGCCGCATCGCCGCCCAGGACGGCTTCAAGGCCGCGATCGCCGGCGCGAACACGCCGGCCGAGGTCGCAGCGAAGGCGGTCGACGCCCTCAAGGCCCTCGCGGCCGTGCTCGACGCCAAGGGCGGCGCGGACGCCGTCCCGTTCAAGACCTGGCTCGCCGGGGTCGCCAAGGCGGTCGCGGAAGCCGCGCCCGAAGGCGGCTTTCTCGGTTTCGGCAGCACGCAGGTCAGCGAAGCTGAGAAGGCGACGGTCGCCGAGATCGGCAACGCGCTCGGCGTCCCCGCGCCGGCGGTCTGATCCCGAGGGGAACGACCACGCCCAGAACACGGTTCGACGCGCTCCGATCGTGATTTGCCGGAGCGGGCGCCGCACCCATCCGCCAGACGCAACCCTCTTGCGCACATTTGTATACTGGCTAAGGCGCAAAGTTCGGCGTAGGAAGGCTGATCCTGCGCGTCCGCGCGCCAAAAAGAGCCTTCCCATGACATCGCGCGTTTCCCCGTCCCCCGCCCCGGGCTTGCGATTCCTGCTCGACTCCGCCGATCGAACCGCTTGGGCACAATGGCTTCCGCTGGGCTGCTTCTACGGGGTCACGACCAACCCGACGCTCTTGAAAGCGGCCGACGTTCCGTGTTCGGTGACGGCGCTGACGCGCCTGGCCCGCCAAGCGATCGATCTCGGCGCCGGAGAAGTCCACGTCCAGACCTGGGGGCGCACGCGAACCCTTTACGTCGAGCACGGACGCGCCCTGGCGGCGATCGACCCCAAGATCGTCGTCAAGGTCCCGACGACCCTCGAAGGCGCCGCCGCAGCCGCAACGCTCCGCCGCGATGGCGTCCGCCTCACCATGACGTTGGTCTATACGGCTGCCCAGGCTCTGGTCGCGAGCGCGCTGGGCGCCGACTACGCGGCGCCCTATCTCGGGCGCATGAACGACGCCGGACACGATGGTTTCGGCGAGATCGCGACGATGGGGCGGACGGCGCGCGCGCAAGGCTCGTCGATGCGGATCCTGGTCGCCTCCCTGCGCGACCCCGCCGACATCGTCCGCCTCGCCGCCGAAGGGCTCGACACCTTCACCTTCGCCCCGAAGCTCATCCCGGGATTCTTCGGCGACCGCGACGCCGCCCACGCCGTCGAGGCGTTCGAGGCGGCGGCCGAGGCGCGCTGAGACGGATCGAGGCGCGCGCCCAACCCCCCATAGCCCCGCTCGCGGGGAGAGGCATAGCCCGGCGAGAGACGGGCGTCTTTCGACGCCCTTTGGGGCGAGGGGCGGCGCTTAACCTGCTCGGTTGGCGCTGCCCGTCATCCGGCGCTGCGCGCCACCGTCTCCTAGCAAGCGCGGAGAGGGAACACCCCTCACGGCTGCGCCCCGAAAGCCTCGCAACGCTGCGGCGCGCCGGGCACAGCGGCGGCGGGGATTAGCGCCGGATCGCTCGAGTCGCGCGGCTTGACCGGGCAACGCTGCGACAGGCGGTTCATCAGGTCGGCGAGGGTCATCCGGTTGCGCCGGTCGCAGAGCTGGGCGTCGATCTCGGCCTGCACGGATTGCGACAGCCACCAGCTCATCGACACCTCGTTCATCGTATCGACGCCCGCGCGCCACCCCTTGGCGAGGTCCACGCATTCGGCGGGCGGCGTCTCGCCGGCGAGGGGGCTAAAATCCGGATTCTCAAACGTCCCAAACACGAAATAGCTCGATCCGACCTCGGCGGGATCGGCCGGCGTGACGTCCTGATTGAGCGTCTGGAGGTCGCGTTGAGCGGCGGCGGCGACCTCGGCGCCGTGCCCGTCGCGGGTCTCGGTCAGCGCCGTCACCGGGGCGATGACGACGCCGAAGGCGCGCTCGAGGCCGCTCGGCTCCGACGCGCCCATGAACGGCGTGCTTGCGCCGCGCGGCGGCGCCCAGACGGGCGCCTTGACGTCCGCGGCCGGCGGGGGCGGCGTCGGGTCGGCCGGGTCGACGCGCGGGTCGTTCTGCACCCAGAGCACGATCGGGACGACGCCGAAGCGGCGGACCTCGCGCGCCACGTCCATCGCGCTCGTCAGGCCCGAGTTCTCGAAATAGCCGCCGTCGACCGCCCGGTCGCCGATCCTCTCGTCGCCTTCGGCGCGCAGGATGCCGGCGGGCGAGATGATCGGAAACCGCGCCGAGAGGAGCGCCGCGGTCGAGAGCCGGAGGTCCGGGCCGGCCCGAGCCAGCGGCAGATCCGTCACGCCGTCGTGGGCGGAGGCGCAGGACGGGCCGACGATCTCGTCCTGCGCGCAGGGCGGCGCCAGAATCTCGAGCACGTCGAAGGCCGCGGGATAGAGCGAGAACCGGCCAAAGGCGGCGCCGGGGTTGCCGCCCTTCGGCAGGGGCGCGGGACGGGTCGAGACGAGATCGGAGGCGATGATCCGCGTCCCGCTGTCGACCGAGGTGGCGTTGAGCAGCAGGAGAGGCAGCCAGCCGTTGGCGTGGACCGTCTTTTCCGTGACGAAGCCGAACCGGTCGCCCAATCCCGAGGACGACTCGGGCGGCGGCGCGAGGTCCTCGGCGACCTGCGCCCAGAAGTCGGGAATTTCGCCCTTCACCACATGGTCGTAGTGCCGCTCCCACGCCCGCTCGAGGAGCGCCGCGCGGTCGTCGGCGAACAGGAGCGAGCCGCCGGCAAAGCCCGGCGGCGAGAAGTTGTCACGCCAGGCGAGGCCGACGAAGGCGGGCGTCAGATAGTCGCCCGCGACGAGCGCCTGCAGGCAAGCGCGCCAGCTCGACCGCACCGCCGACGGATCGGCGCCGAACCAGCCGTTGGTCGGCCTCTGGCATGGCGGCGGGCCCTGGCCGCGAGCCAGCGAATCGGCGAGCGCGGTCCGGATCGTGGCGGCGCCGAACGACCCGCCCGAGACGCCGGAAATGGCGAAGATCCGCCGCGCCGGGGCGAGCGCGCGGCCGTTGGCGTCCGGCAGGTCGCCCGCCCGGTCGAGGAGGCCGCCGATTGCGGTGGCTGCGGCGAATGCGGCACGGCTCGCCCCGCCCTCGGACGCGATGATGACGGCGGGCGGACAGCCCCGATCGTCACAGTTGACCGCCATCCAGGCGTGGACCGCGTCGCCGATCTCGATCTGCCGCCGGGCGTCCTCGGCGGGCCGGGCCGGCAGCGTCCGCACGTCGTTGAAATGGCGATTGAAGCCGGTGACGACCAACGCGCCCACGACCGCAAGCGTCAGGATCGGCGTCGAAACCTTGTGGCCGAGCCAGGCGAGCCAGGTCCCGAAAAAGACGAACCCGCCGAACAGCACCGGCACGATCGCAGCGCGCGGGGCGACGTCGGCCGGAAGGAACGGCCGCGCCACCGCGGCGACGAAGAAGGCCGTCACCACCACGACATAGCCGGCCGCGAGCGCGTTGGCGAACGCGTCCGACATCCGGCGGGTCAAAAACTTGCGGCGCCACAGGAACACGAAAAAGATCGCGCCAATGAGGACGTCGAGGACTGCGAGGATCGCAATCTGCCCGGCGGCCGCGCGGGCCGGCGCCAGCGCCGGCGTCCTGGCGACGACCTGATAGGCGGTCCACAGGCCAACAAGGACGGCGGCGAACGGGACGATCGCCAGGATCCGGGGCGTCCAGGCGATGGGCCCCTCGAGCGCGCGCCGGATGTCCGTCAGCCAATCCGCGTCGACATCGTCGCGGAGGCGACCCGAAACCATCCAAACGTCGGTGTCGAGCAGCCGCCGCGCCGCGTAATGGACGGGAAAGGCCCAGAGGAAGACCAGATAGGCGAAGAAGCTCGCCCACATCAGCCAGGCCTGCGCATTCCCGGGCAATGCCCCGTACGAAACATCGGCGAACAGGTCGCGCGCCTGGGTGGAGACGAGAAAGAGCAGCGCGCCGGCCGCGACGCTGAGCACGCTGACCCGGCACGCAAACAGGATTCGGACGACCCAAAGCGTCGCAGCGCGAAGCCCCATGGCCCGCTCCCGATGTCCTCAAGCGCCTTGCGCGCCGGGCCGCCTTGCCGCGCGGAGCCCTGATCGCGCCGCGCTCAGGCCAATCCGTGATGCTTCCCAGCGGAAGGGCTTCGTGTCAACGGCGGGCGTAGTCAGACCGTTGGGCCGTAAGGCGGCTTTGCTGGAACCGAGAGCGCGCCCCCACCACCCACTCGGGAACCCAATTCGGCTCAAAATCGGCTCGCTCGCGGGTCCGCCGCCGCCGATCCGAATTCCCTGCTAGCAGGGAATTTTCTTGCGCCCCGGTCGGCCTTCCGTTCCAGAAAGTCCCGCAATGTCATGACGTTGCCGGCTTTGCAACCCGTCGGTTGCGGGCGCGCGCAGGCGCGGAACAGGGAATTTCCAACGTCCGGAACAGGTCGTTATCAGGCGCTTTCGGAACGGAACAGGGAAAAAACAGGTGGGCGAAAACGGGGCGCGGCGCCGGGCGTGGCCGGGTTGTAAGGCGCGGCCGCGATCCCCTTCCCGACCGGGGAGGGTCGCCCTCGTGAGGGGCCCGATGAGCGCGCGCCGCGCCGCTCGTGCGAAGATCATCTTGCTCTCGTCCATCGATACCTTGAAGCTTCACGCTGGCGGCCCTGGCCCCTCGCGTGCGAAATGTTGGACCTCAATCGGCAGGAGATGATTCGAAGTCCGGAAACGCTTCACTCGGTCGCTACAGCGAACCCGATCGGGCTGAGTTTCGCCGCGGCCGGTTATGGTCTCGCCGCCGCCAGGATCGGACCGGCGCCGGCCGCCTGCACGATCGCCGCCTCGGCGAGGCCGGCGCCGCCGGCTGGAACCGGAAACGACGCCGCGCGTCCGTCCCAGTGGCCGAGGAGGACCATATCGCGCACCACGTCCTTGTGCGGCAGGGTGCGTCCGGCGTTCTCGCCGCGCCGCACCTCGACCTCGACGACGCGGGGATCGTAGCGGGCAAGCCAGACGTCGGCGCCTCCCGCGGGGACCGCGCCCTGCCCGACTTTCACGGTCCGACCGTCGAAGGCGACGCTCGGGCCGCCCGCGCCGCGCTCGCCGCGATCGATCAGCGCAGCGAGACCGCCCGCGTCCAGCCCGTCGCCCTCGGCCCGCCCGTTGACGACGACCTGAGGCGTATAGACGCCATCGCGCCCCATTGCGCGCGCATAGGAATATTGCCGCGCCGTCCAGGCGGGGCTGGAAAACGTGTCCTTCCAGCCGAGCCGGTCCCAGTAGTCGACCTCGAAGGCGAGGGCGAGCACGTCGGGCCGGTCGCTGATCGCCCGCACGTTGGCCGCAGCCGGCGGGCAGGACGAACAGCCCTGGCTCTGAAACAGCTCCACCACCGTCGGATGCGCGGCGTCCGCGGCAAAGGCGGCGGACGAGGCGATGAGGCTCGCGACGGCGAGCGAGGCGCGAAGGTTCCGAGCGATCAAGGTTCGTCTCCCGTTTTGCGCGCGAGCGCGCTGCTTCCCGTTATTCGCGCGACGGGCGGGATTGTTACCGGTCGCGTGCGGAAGGCGGTCGATGCTATACGCGGCGTCCCACCCCGAGGCGATCGGGGACGGCGAACGCCGGTGATGAGCGCAAACGCAATCCCCTCCCCGCTTGCGGGGGAGGGTGCGCTGAACGCCCGGCGGCGCGCCGTCGTACGGTCGCCTCGCCCTTCCTTCGAAAGCCCGCATGGCCAACGATGCTCGCGCCCCCCGTCTCCATGTCGCCGCAGCCCTCGCCGCGGGGGCGGCCGCGGCGCTCTCGGCCGAGCAAACCAATTACCTCGCCAACGTGCTGCGCCTCGGCGCCGGCGCACGCGCGCTCGTCTTCAATGGGCGCGACGGCGAATTCGCCGCCGAGATCGCCGCCGCCGGCCGAAAGGGCCTGACGCTCACGGTGATCGCACGGACCCGGGCGGCGGAGGCCGCGCCCGACGTCGATCTCCTGTTCGCGCCGCTCAAACACACCCAACTCGACTACCTGGCGCAGAAGGCGGTCGAGATGGGCGCCGGCCGTCTGCGGCCGGTCGTCACCCGCCGCACCCAGGTCGCGCGCCTCAACCTCGAACGCTTGGCGGCCAACGCCATCGAGGCCTCGGAGCAATGCGGCGCCGTCTGGACTCCCAAAGTTCTGCCGGCCGAGCCGCTCGATCGGGCGCTCGCCCAATGGCCGGCTGAGCGCCTGCTCGTGTTCTGCGACGAGCGCGCCCCGCCGCGCGATCCGCTCGACGCGCTCAGCGGGGCCGAGGCGGACCATGGCGTCGGTCTCCTGATCGGCCCGGAGGGCGGATTCGACGAGGTCGAGCGCGCGGCGATCCTGAATGCGCCGCGCGTGCTGCGCCTGAGCCTCGGTCCGCGCGTGCTGCGGGCCGACACCGCGGCGGTCGCCGCACTGGCGCTCGTCCAGGCGACGCTCGGCGACTGGCGAGATCGGTTCCGGCGAGGCGAGGCGGGGTGACGCAGATGCGGCCGGTCGCCATTTTGCCGCCACGATGTCGGCTCATCTGGGCGTCCGTCAACCGGAAGCGAGTCGGAATGCGGCAAAAGTTCGGACGGTCGGCGGCAGGCGTGATCGCGCCGGCAGCGACCCTTCTGGCAGCGTTGATCGTGAGCGCTGCGACGGCCGGGGGCATCGGCTTTTCCCAGGATCGCGACGACGGTCTGCGTGCGCCTTCCTGCAACTCGTCGGAAGGCTGCGCCCATATCAGCGGCTACATCAAGGCGGGG
This sequence comes from uncultured Alphaproteobacteria bacterium, assembly GCA_963822215.1. Lineage (GTDB taxonomy): Bacteria > Pseudomonadota > Alphaproteobacteria > Rhizobiales > Beijerinckiaceae > Roseiarcus. Next base: position 416,521 of record CAWGGX010000007.1, on the reverse strand, counting down.
ACGGAATTCCAGGTCCGCAATCTGGACGGCGAGGGGCCGGCGCGGATCGCCCCGCCGCCCTCCGGCGCGGGCGCCATGGGCCAGGCGGCCGCGGGCGGCCTGATCCGAGGCATGTTCCCGCCTGAAGGCGGCGAGCAAACACGTTAGCGCGACACGATTTGTCGTCAACTCGCGCCGGAAGCCCTCGTCCGGCCGCCTACGCGGAAAGCACGGCCGCTCCCGCCGCGAGAGGGAAGCTGAGAACCGGCAGGGTGAGGGTAAAGCGGCGGTCGGGGCCGAGCCCCCCCGTCTCGGCGCCGTCTTCATGTGCGCGGGCGGCGCCGGGCGCTTCAGAAAACCGCTTCCTCGAACGCGGGATCGACCGAACGGCCCCAGGGGCCGTTGAAGCGGTCGATCCAGCCTTCAGCCGGCGAACGTCCACTGTCGACGATCGCCTCCAATGGCGAGAGCCAGACCGTCTCGTCTTCGCCCCGGGGGTTTGTCTTGGCCCGGCGCTTCAGCCCGCCGCGCGCGAGCGCGACCATGTCGGCGGCGACCGCGCGAAGAGCGCGGCCCCGGACCTTGGCGGCGAACCCGAGCTTCGGGGCCTCGTCGCGCAGAGCCCGCCGCTCCTCCGCGGTCCAGTCCTTGACCAGCGACCAGGCGGAAGAGAGCGCGTCCGGATCGTAGAAGAGTCCGGCCGTCAGCGCCGTCATCGCGACGATCCGCTCTTGCGGTCCGACGTCGGCGCCGCGCATCTCGAGATAGCGCTTGAGCCGCACCTCGGGAAAGATTGTCGACAGGTGGTTCACCCAGTCGGCCATGGTTGCGCGCTCGCCCGGCGCGGCGGCGAGGCGGCCGGCCAGAAGATCGCGGAAGCTGGCGCCGGCGACATCGACATAGATCGAGCCCCGCTTGAGGAAATAGAGCGGCACGTCGAGCGCGTAGTCGACGTATCGCTCGAAGCCCATGCCGGGCTCAAAAACGAAGGGCAGCATGCCGGTCCGGTCCGGGTCGGTATGGCGCCAGATCTCGGACCGGGCCGACAGGAAGCCGTTGAGCCTGCCGTCGGTGAAGGGAGAGTTGGCGAAGAGCGCAATGATCGCAGGCTGAAGCGCCAGCGCGACGCGCAGCTTCGTCACCATGTCCTCTTCGTTGCGGAAATCGAGGTTCGTCTGCACGGTCCCGGTGCGGAACATCATGTCGAGGCCGCGCGTCCCGACCGTCGGCATGTAGCTCTTCATGATGTCGTATCGGCTCTTCGGCATGGTCGGAGTCTCGGCAAGAGTCCATTTCGGGCTCATGCCGAGCGACAGCGCCGACAGGCCGAGCGGCTCGGCGACCGACCGCCAGACGTCGATATGGCGAGCCAGTTCGTCGGCCAACTCGTGCACGGTGAGCAACGGGGCGCCGGAGAGCTCGAACTGCCCACCCGGTTCGAGCGAGATCGCCCCACCGCCCTTTTCGTCATAAAGGCCAATGAGATGGCCGTCGTCCTCGATCCGCTCCCAGCCGAGACGGGCGTTCATGCCCTCGATCAGCGCGCGAATTCCCGTGTCGCCCTCGTAAGGGACGGGCGCAAGGCCGGCGCGATAGAACAGGATCTTCTCGTGCTCGGTTCCGACGCGCAATGGCGCGTCATGCTTGCATCCGGCCTCGAACCAGGCCGCGAGCGCGTCGCGCGATTCGACAATCTCCCCATCGACGACGTCGCGAGCCATTCGGCAGTAAGCCCCTGCGGCCGGCGATCCGGCACCCGGGCGCTAGATAGGGGCGCGGCCTGAAGAAAGCAATTGACGGCCGCGGGGGCGCGCTGGACCGCGCTGCGTTCGGGGGTCGCTTCTACCTCAGGTCGGCGGCTGCGGCGGGATGAAGGACGCAGCGGCCGCGTTGAGGCTCGCCTGATTGGCCTGCGAGACCGCGACGCCGGCGGCGAACATGCCGCTCAGCGCGGTCAGCCCGGCGACCAGCGCGGCCGTCTGCGGAGCGGCCGGCTGATGCGACCCGCCGAAGATCGAGTTCAGCATGCCGAGGAGCCCGCCGCCCGAACTCCCCGCGGAGCCGAGCGCGGCGCCGAGACCGCCGGGCGAGGCGGCCGCGCTGGCGAGGTCGCCGAGCACGTCCGACAGGCCTTGGCCCGCCATCGCATGGGCGAGGCCGCCCAGCAGGATCGAGGCGACCGCCGGCAGCATCGCCTCGATCGTTTCGGGAGCGACGCCGGCCGCCTCGGCCACGCGCTGCGCGACCTCGCGGATCGCCTCGGACGAGCCGAACACCTGGGTCGCGGCGCTTGCGCCGGTCGCGCCGCCGGCTGCGGCGGGCTCCGCGTAGGACGGCCCATGGCCGCCCCCGGCGACCTCCGCGATCAGTCCGCCGAGGGCTTCGGGTTGGGCCTTGAGCCGATCGAGCGCAGCTGAAAACGCCGGGATCATCGCCTGTGTGGCGACCTGGGCCTGCTCGGACGTCAGACCGTAGCACGCGGCAAGATTGTCGACGGCCTTCCCGCCCTGCGCGTTCTGCAGAATGTCGTTGAGCGTCATCGCTTCCACCCTCCTCCGCCTCGCTCCGGCTGCAGTCGCCGGGCCAGCCGCGCCGTGGTCCCGTAGGCCGCCGCGACCCCGATGACGCCGAACACAGCGCATCCGAGAGCGACGCCGATCAGACCGCCCTGCACTCCACCATATCGGACGCCCAAGGTCACGAACGGAATCGTGCCGAGCGTCGCCCGGCCCCAGTTGAAAACCATGCTCAAAATTGGAAACCCGAGGTTGTTGAAGGCCGTGTTGGCGACGAACAGGCACGCGAGGAAGAGCCACGCGACAACGCCCCAGCGGCAGTAGAAGGTCACGTAGGCGGCGCTGTCGCCCGCGGCGTCGAAGGCGGCGACGATCAGCGGGGCAGCGAGCGCCAGCGCGGCCCAGGCGACGATCACATAGCCGACCGAGAGAACGAAGGCGTCGGTCAGCGTGCGCTGAACCCGCGCCATCAGCCGAGCCCCGTAATTCTGGCCGATGATCGGCCCGACAGAGCCGGTGAGGGCGAAGATCACGGCGAAGGCGACCGGCGTGACGCGGTCGATGATCGCGCCGGCGGCGATCGCCGCCTCGCCAATGTCGGAAAACACCCGGACGGTGTAGGCCGAACCAACGGGCGTCGCGAGATTGGCCATGATGGCCGGGAAACCGATCGCCATGATCGGCCCAAAATCGCGGCGCGCCGCCCTGAGGCTCGGCCGCGCCACGATGTCGTGCAGATCACCGAGCCCCGCCAGCCGACCATCAGGAAGACGAGGCGCGAGGCGACCGTCGCCCAGGCGGCGCCATAGACGCCGAGGCCGAGGCCGAAAATGAGCGTCGGATCGAGGACGGCGGTGACGATCGCCCCGGACAGCGTCACGTACATAGCCCGGCGGGCGTCGCCGACCGCCCGCAACAGCCCCGACATCACGAAGCCGAGCGCCATCGGCACGTTGGCCGGCAGGGTGACGGCGAGAAACTTCGAGGCCACAGCGAGCGGCTCGCCGCTCGCATGCACGACGTGGATCAGGGCCCAGTCGCGGAAGACGAACATCACCGCTGTGACGAGGATCGAAGCGATCGCCGCGATCGTCAGCGACGAGGCGGCGAGCCGTCGGCCGCGCGGCCGGTCGCCGGCACCAATTGCGCGCGAAACCGTGGCCGAGGCCGCGATCGTCAGGCCGATAGTGATCGACATGGCGAAAAACGTCGCGAGGCCGACATAGCCGACGGCGGCCTTGAACGCCTGATCGCCGAGCCGCGACACCCAGAACAACGACAGCAGATCGACTGAAAAAACCGCCATCAGACCGATCGCCCCGGTCGCGGTCATCACCGCGACATGCCGCATCAGCGACCCTTGGGTGAACACTGGGCGGGCCTTGTCGCGTACGGGATGAGGGGCGTTCAAAAGGCCGGTCCACTGCGTGGGGGAGCGAGGTCTTAAAGGCTCGTGGCGCGCAAGGCCAGGGCGCGCCCTCCGGACTTGCGACCTATCGGCGAGCGAACTGCGAACGCGTCGCGCATGACGGGGCGCAGATGGTCGGCTTGCTGGCGCGCGCCGCCTCGTCCATGGCGGTTCGCAGGCCGAGGCGCAGCAGCGGGCGTTCGGCTGGATGGCCGCGCTGATGCAGACCCAGGCCTCGTTTCTGGCCTATATCGACGTCTTCTGGGTTTTGATGGCGATCTCGCTGGCGCTGATTCCGCTCGCGCTCTCGCTGCGCCGCGTCAAGCTCGGAAGCGGCATGGTCACGGCCCATTGAAGCGGTCGGCGCGCCCCGCCCGCATGGGGTCTGCCCAAAAGGCGTCCCTGTCCCGAGCGGAGAGAGGGCCAAGGCCCGGCGTGCGCCACGGCTGAGCGCGCCGACCTGCAGCCGGGCCGACTCCCGGCCAAAGGTTCAACGAGCGGGGTATCGCCTCGCGGGCTCGATCGCTTCGGTCAGGCCGCCTCGGGAAAGTCGAAATCGGCATAGAGCAGCGCGGCGGACGCGCCGACGATAATGATCGTCTCGCCGCCCTCCTTCACGCGGATGCGGCATGTCTTCGAGGCGACGCGTTTGGCCAGCTTGATCACCCTTGGCCAGACCGCTCTCGGGCTGTGGAGGGGCACAGACCGCTCGGCTGCGATGATCTCGTCACCGCTTACGACCTCGAAATCGTATAATTCCACGCGATTCCTCCTCGGCGTTCTCCCGCAATTGACGACTTCAACTCGTCAATTGCCCATCTCCTCCCCCTAAAATCGTCAGTTAAAGGCGCTTTAAGAAACAATTTCGCACTTAAACCAAGTTTATCTCTTCCGGATCGGGAGAAGACTTCTAGAGCAAACGACTTCAACCTAACATAAGGAAATATACGTAGTGCATCGCATCACGCGCGCGAGCGCTTGACGATGATTCCCGCGCCGGGTATGTTAACACTCGTTTGGGATCCTGTTCGCGCCGGAGAGGAGAGTTGCTCGTTGGCGTCGTTTGGGTGTGCTTTTCGCCCTTGACTCTGGGCGGCCCGGCGCCGACATCCAGGCCGTTGATGATGGCACCATCACCCTCACTAAAGCCACGTCTGCGCATCGTTCTTTGTGCGCCGCGCGGCTTCTGTGCGGGCGTGGTGCGGGCGGTCGACATTGTCGAGCGGGCGCTGCAGATCTACGGCGCGCCGGTCTATGTGCGGCGCGAGATCGTGCACAACAAGTTCGTCGTCGACTCGCTGAAAGCCAGGGGCGTGATCTTCATCAAGGAGATCTCCGAGGCGTCCCCGGGTTCGCAGCCGGTGGTCTTCTCGGCCCACGGCGTCGCCAAGGCGGTGCCGGAAGAGGCCGAGCGCAGGAATCTTTTCACGATCGACGCGACCTGTCCGCTGGTGACTAAGGTCCATCGCGAGGCGCAGGTTCACTACCGGCGCGGACGGCGGATCATCCTAATTGGCCATGTCGGCCATCCCGAGGTGAACGGCACCATCGGGCAGCTGCCGCCCGGCGCCGTGACGCTGGTGAGTTCGATCGAGGAGGTCGAGCGCCTCGCGCCCGACGACGGCCGCCCGATCGCCTATGTGACGCAGACGACGCTGTCGGTCGACGACACCCGTGACATTGTCGCCGCTCTACGAACGCGCTTTCCCGCCATCCATGTCCCGCCCAACGACGACATCTGCTACGCCACCACGAATCGTCAGGAGGCGGTGAAGACCGCGGCGCGGCAGGTCGAGGCCGCGATCGTCGTCGGCGCGGCGAACTCGTCCAATTCCCAGCGACTGCGCGAGGTCGCCGAACGCGAGGGATGCGCGGCTCAACTCGTCGCCGACGAGACCGGCATCGACTGGGCGGCGTTGGCCAAGGTCCGTTCGGTCGCCGTCACCGCGGGCGCCTCGGCCCCGGAGGCGCTGGTCGAGCGCATCCTCGAGGCGCTGCACGCGCGCTACGACGTGCGTCTCGAGACGCTGACGACAGCCAGCGAGTCGATGGCATTCCCGCTGCCGCGCGCCCTGCGCGAGCCGGCGTGAAGGGAAGACGCAAGGGTCGGCACCAGACGGCGACGGCTGCCGGGGAGAACCTTCAGGCGCGTGGTCCAATCGACAGCCCGGGGACGTTCCCAGCCGAAAAGCATTGCGTTTGTGATTTTTTCGTTACAGTCAACGTCGCAACGGGTTGAACGGGTCCGGTTTTGGGGCGGCGGCGGGCGAGGCCGGCCGATCTCCTTGCGTCGTCAGTTGCCGCCGGATTTCGATGTTCGAATCCGCCTTGGGAATGTTCTACGGCGTCTGAGACGCCGCCTTGGCCTTGCCTTCTCCAGGCGCCTTTCGTAAACGGCCCGACTTCGATCAACGGAGCCCCGAATTGCCGACGCGCAAAGTTCTCGCGATCGCCTCCGGCGGCGGACACTGGATCCAACTCCGGCGGCTCGCCCCGGTCTTCGAAGGCCTAGACGTTGCTTACGTCAGCGTCTTGCCAGGCTACGCCGCGGACGTGCCGGGCCATCGCTTCTATGCGGTGCAGGCCGCCACCCGTTGGGATCGCTGGAAACTCGTAGTGCTTGTGGTGCAGTTGGCACGGATCTTGCTCAAGGAACGGCCGCACGTCGTCGTGACGACCGGCTCCGCGCCAGGCATAATCGCGTTGACCCTCGCCAAGACGCTGTTGCGCGCCAAGACCATCTGGATCGACAGCATCGCCAATTGCGAACGCATGTCGTCGTCGGGACTGCAGGCCCGCAGGGTTGCCGATGTCTGGCTCACGCAATGGCCGGAATTGCAGGTCAAGGGCGGCCCACAGTATTGGGGATCGGTCTTGTGATTTTCGTGACCGTGGGGCAGGTGCTCGGCTTCGATCGCCTGATCGAGGCAATGGATGTCTGGGCCAAGGCGCATCCCGACCGCGAAGTGTTCGCGCAGATCGGCGACGGGGGGTACACGCCGACGGCCATGCATTGGACCCGAATCGTCCCGCCCGACAAATTCAAGCACACGGTGGCGGCGGCCGAACTGATCGTCGCGCATGCTGGGATGGGCAGCTTCTTCGTCGCCATGGAGGCGCAGAAGCCTGTGGTCATGTTGCCGAGGTTGCAGGCGCGCCAGGAGCACACAACGAACCATCAGGTCGACACGCTCAAGTGGCTGCGCCACAAGCGGGGAGTCTATGCGGCGGACGCCGAAGATCAATTGCCGAGCCAGATCGAGCGCGCCCTGGCGAATACGACGGCGTTCGACAAGTTCAATCGTTTCGCCCCGTCGCCGTTCGTCGCCAAACTCAGACAAGCCATTCTCGGCTGAACCCGAAATCTCAAGGGGCTCCACGGTCTCCTGACGCCGGCCGTCTTCCTGCAGAATGTCGTCACCGCCTTCATTCTCGGGGGCGGCGCGAACTCGAAGTCCGGCTGTTCGCCGACCACGTCCGCAAGACCTTCGACGCGGAGCCCGGCTTCATCACGATGAACACGCCGCGCCTGCTCGACGCGCTTGACGAAGTGCAGGTCGAGAATCCGATCGTGTGCTCGAACATCAACAAAGTCGGGTTCCGCATGTGCGGCGGGATGAAGGCCTATGAGGAGGCGATCGCGAAACGCAAGTTTCGGCCGGTGGTCGCAATGTCGGCGCTCGCTTCCGGCGCGATTCCGCCGCGCGAGGCGGTAGAGTACGTCTGCAGGATGCCGAAGATTGAGTCCATCGTCTTCGGAGCGTCGAGCAGAAAGAACATCGTGGAGATGAAACAGCCGATCGACGAGCTCAGCGTAGCTGCGTAAGGCGGGGCGGCCCGTCGCGGCGGCGTCCAGCGGTCTTGGGTGGACCGGCGACGGCCGACGCGCGCATTTGCGCAAGGCCATATTTTTCGCAGGCTCGACGTCCGACCTGTCTGCGCACGTCGCGGCGCTGGATAGCGGACGCCGCAATTCTCCGCCCGCCGCCAAGGCGGCCGCGGCGACGGACCTTTCAGCCCTCGCCGCGCAGGCCGCGGCCGATGCACACATAGCGGAAACCAAGATCCTTCATGGTCTTGATTTGATAGATATTGCGCAAGTCGACGACGACCGGCGCCTTGAGCGACGCCTTGACGCGCTGCAGGTCGAGCGCCCGGAATTCGTCCCACTCGGTGATGATCGCCGCCACGTCCGCGCCCTGAATGCAGGCGTAGGCGCTTTCGGCGAATTCCACGCCGGGAAGCAAGGGCTTTGCCATCTTGATCCCCTCGGGGTCGTAAGCGACAATCTTCGCGCCAGCCTTCTGAAGCTCCGGCACAATGACCAGACTCGGAGCGTCGCGCATGTCGTCGGTCTTGGGCTTGTAGGTGAGGCCGAGCACCGCGATGCGCTTGCCCTCGACCGATCCGCCGCAGGCGTTGCGGATCTTGTGCGCCATCGCGACCATGCGCTTCTCATTGACGTCGACCAGGGTTTCGACCAGCCGGATCGGCGACTTGGCGTCGATGGCGAGCTTGGTCAGCGCCAGCGTGTCCTTCGGGAAGCACGATCCGCCGAAGCCCGGTCCAGGATTGAGGAAGCGGGCGCCGATGCGCTTGTCGAGGCCGATGCCGCGCGACACGTCGACCACGTCCGCGTCCACGCGTTCGCAAAGGTCAGCGATTTCGTTGATGAACGTCACCTTCATGGCAAGAAAGACGTTCGCCGCGTATTTGATCATTTCCGAACTGCGTCGCGCGGTAAAGACGAGCGGGCCGGCGAGGCTTTCCATCGGCTGATAGACCTCGCGCATGACCGCGGCCGCTCGCTCGTCCTCGACGCCGACGACAATGCGGTCGGGCTGCTTGAAGTCTTCGATCGCTGCGCCTTCACGCAGGAATTCGGGATTGGAGACCACCGAGAACTTTTCGCGCGGCAGACGTTCGGCAATGATCCGTTCGATCTCGTCGCAGGCGCCCACCGGAACCGTCGACTTGACGACGACGACCGCGAAGTCCTCGATCACCCCGGCGATCTCGCGCGCCGCCGCATAGACATAGCGCAGGTCGGCCGAGCCGACTTCAGCGAGCGACGGCGTGCCGACCGCAATAAAGATCGCCTTCGCGCCTCGCGCCGCCTCCCTGAGGCTCGTGGTGAAGGATAGACGGCCGGCGCTCTGGTTCGCCAGAACGAGTTCGCTGAGCCCCGGCTCGTAGATTGGCACCCGCCCGAGACGCAGAGCAGCGACCTTATCCGCCTGTGTATCGACACATGCGACCTCATGACCAAAATCGGCCAGACAGGATCCTGTGACGAGACCAACGTAACCGGCCCCAATCATGACAATGCGCATTGACTAGACCCCCACCACATCTGCGCCACCACCGCACGCAGTTTTCATAGCCGATTTGCCAAGGCCATCCAATAGCGGTACAGGCCGCCATCGGCTCGACTGGCAGAGCGTGGCGGAATGTTGCAGGCGCAATGACCCGTTCGGCGCGTTGCGTACGGCAAGTATCAGGCCAAACCCAAATCGCAAAACAGGAATGAGGCGACCGGTCGGCTTTTCTCGCATCCTTCTCGTCGGCGACGTGATGACCGACATCGTCGTGCGGCCCGAGGGGCCGCTCGCCCGCGGCTCCGACCGGCGGGCGACGATCCGCATCGAGCCGGGCGGCTCGGCGGCCAACCAGGCGGCGTGGCTCGCGGCCTTCGGCGTCGCCGTCGACTTCGTCGCCCGGGTCGGGGCGGCCGACGTCGCGGCCGAATCGGCGCGGCTGCGGGAAGCGGGCGTCACGCCGCATCTCGCCGCCGACCGGGACCTTTCGACCGGCCGGCTGGTTGCGCTCATCGATCCTTCGGGCGAACGCAGCTTCTTCACCGACCGCGGCGCGAACGAGAGGCTTTCGAGCGCCGACATTCCGGAGGCGGTCGTCGCCGGCGTCGCGCACATTCACCTCTCCGGCTATTCCTTCGTCGCCCCGTCCCCACGGGCGGCGGTCCTCGACGTCATGCGCCGCGCCGGCGGGACGCCAGTCAGCGTCGATCCGGCCTCCGCCGAGTTCCTGCGCGAGATCGGGCCGGAGAACTTTCTCGACTGGACCCGGGGCTCGGCGCTTCTGCTGCCGAACGCCGACGAGGCCGAGGTTCTGGCCGGCTCGGCCGACCCGGATGTCCAGTGCAGCCGCCTCGCCGCTCTCTATCCTCTTGTCGTCATTAAGCGCGGAGCGGCCGGATGCGTCGCCACCGAGGGCGTCCGGCGCTGGATGGTCCCGGCGCCGAAGACGCAAGCGGTGGACGCCACCGGCGCCGGCGACGCCTTCGCCGCCGCCTTCCTCGCCGCAAACTCTTGGGCGTGGAGATCGAGGAGGCCCTCCGCCACGCCGTCGCCGCCGGCGCGACGGCGACGACAGGGATCGGCGGACGGCCCAGGAGCGCGGAGCCCCTTCCCTGCTGACGCCATCGGGCTCGCCCGGGCGACTCATCGGCTCGGCGGAACGGCCGTCCGGGCCCTCGGCAGGCCGGCCGCGACGTCATGCGTATGGACGCGTCGCGAGTTGTTCGGTTCGGCCATTATCAGAGGCTTAGGCGCCAAAATCTGCAACTTTGTAACTCCCAAGCCCTTTACCCTGACGCGATCAAGGCGTGCATGATTTGATTTGGCGAGGCGGCGAGGGTTTGGAGGATGTTGGCGCCCTGTTTTCGGGCTGTCGAGACGACGGATCTGAGGCTGGCGAAGATTTTGGCGCCGTCGAGGGTTCGGAAACACCCCGAGATTTTCATTTTGACCTTCATCATTCGCAGGTCCTGCTCGGCCAGATTGTTGGTGAAGGGCACGTCGAAATTGCTCATGAACCGGAGCGTTTCGGTCTTGAAGGTCTTCAGCCTTTCGAGCAGATTTTGTCCTGGGCGTTGTTTGGGGCGTCCGCGCCCGGGAGATTTCGTCTCCAGCTTGGGCAATTGACGATGAAAGGCGAGGCCGAGCCGAACCGCGGCCCAATAGCGCTCGACGAACGCCGCGATCGTCTCGGGCGGGAGCGCCGAGGCGCCCGCCTCGCGCGCCCCATTGACGGCGGCGTTGGCGTCGAGGAGGACCGCGCGCATGAGTTCGGCCCAGGGCTCCTTCTCAAACTCTATGAGAGCTTGGAGTTCGCGCAGGATATGCGCGTTGCAGAAGGCGTGCTCGACCGTGTCCATCCCGCGATAGGGCAAGAAGTGGTCATGCACGACGACGCCGTCCCGCAAATCCGTGGGGATGTCGCCGCGCTTTTCGCCCGCGCGATAGAAAGTGAAGGCCAAACTCGACGTCGTGTGCAGCCAGTGCAGCTTGCCGGCGATCCGATAGCCCGTCTCATCGAGGCAGCGAACCTTGGCCTCGGCCACGCGTTCGCCGATGGCCTTGTAGACTTCGCCCAGTTCGCCCGCCTTCTTGCCCACCCAGGCGACGACGCTGGCCGGACAGATCAACGGCGCGCCGAACAGATCGTTCAGCGCCTGCGCGACCCGATCCTCGGGGATGAGTTGATGGATGTTGAGATAAATCGCCGCCGCCTTGATACGCTCGCCATATTGGGTCGGCGAGACCACGCCATCGGGAAACTCGGCCTTCGTCACGCCCCGGCATTGCGCGCAATGATAGATCGAAGCCTGATGTTCCGTGACCAACAACGCACGCTCGGGAAGATCGAACACCTGGCGTTTCTCGACCCCAATCGCCGCCATCGGATCCAGAGACGAACCGCAATGGCCGCACGCGCAGGCCTCGTGCCGAACCACGGCGTCGGGATCGGCGACCTGACGCAACGTGCCGCCCTGATGGCTCTTCTGGCCCCCGCTCGGCTTGCCAGAGCGGCCGCGCCGGCTGCCCGCCACCCGCGGCTTCTTCTTCAACCCGTCGCTCGATGGCGGTTTCGAACTCGTCGAACTGTCCAGACCCAATCGACGACGAAGTTCGACAACCTCCGCCTGAAGCGCCAAAACTTGGCGATTTAGCGAAGCGATAAGCTCCTCGACTTCCGCAGGAAGGGTCATCCCACCCTTGAGTCAGACTCGCCCCATTATGTCTTCATGAATTCGGCGCCAAAAACCAAATTCACAAACCCTGTGGCATTTCGGACTCACTCGGGCTTGGGAGTTACGCAACTTTCGCGGCGACCGAGTCCGGTCGGGCAGTCCTTCGCATGGAGGCGCCCACGCAGAGAAGCGGGCGCTTGGGCCGGAGCGCTGGCGTCTTCGTCTCACTCTGTCCAACAGCGCAATCGACCATCGACCGTCCCGGACGCGTGCGCTGAGGCTGGATGGTTGTTCTATCAACAGAAGGTTGTAGGACATATAATTTGTGTTTTTTAAGGTCGTTCGTCGTCACGCCACCACGCGGTCTACCCCAAAGGAGAATAGTTCGGCGCGCTGGAGGGCGTCTACATCGCTCAAGCACAAAAGTCTTCTACGGACGGTTCAGAGCATCGGACACAGTGATAGCGCAAGCCATTTCGAGTATTCGGGAATGAACCCAAAGGAGGGCGCGGCTAGTACGGATGAGGGGAAACCGGGGCGACGTGAAGAACTGGACAGCCGAAAAGTTCGTGCAAAATAAAGGACATTATGTTGCACGAATAATGTAAAACAATATCAATAATTTGGGCCGAAGTAGGTCCGCCCAATGTCAGTCCCTGGCAGAAGGCAGATTGAAGGTGACGATATTGGCAACCGCGATTGGCGCAAGTCGCTCCTACAGATGCCGCGCGAGAATCGGATCGTCGAGCGTCGGCTATGAGGGGAACGCGGACGGCGAGTTTCGCCCCAATTCTTATGGAAACCGTATTGTGCGAGGCTCGGGCCGACGCTTGCCGTTGCACCGTTCAGAAATACCCCCTGGTTCCGATTGACGCTGGCGTTTTCACCGCGAAACATTCGCCAACTCGGGGCTGGACCGCCGGTTGCCCTTCCGACCAATCACGCGCCAGACCTCCATCGCGTCTGTGCCCTTAACTTTGATCGTTCCCCTGCTTTCACATTCAAATTGGTCTTTGACGAGATCATAGGTATTGCGGGTGATTTGAATGGCTCCGCTCTCTCCGTGGGATTCCATGCGACTTGCCATATTCACCGCTGCGCCCCATAGATCGTAAATGAATTTCTTGCGGCCGATCACGCCCGCCACGACAGGGCCGGTGTTGATGCCGATACGGAATGCCAGTTTCCGGTCGCCGAAAGTCCGGCTCGCCGCGACATCCCGTATGTCGAGCGCAAACTGCACGACCGCGATCGCGTGATCGCTTCGCTCGCGCGGCACGCCGGCGGCCACCATGTAGCAGTCGCCGATCGTCTTAATCTTCTCAAGCCCGTGCTTTTCCACGAGGTCATCGAAGCACTGAAACACGTCGTTAAGTAGATTGACCAAGTGCAACGGAGGCATCGTCGCGGCCATCGGCGTGAACTCTACGATATCGGCGAAAAGGACGCTCGCCGAATCATAATGCGCAGCAATCGCGCTCCGGTCGGTCTTGAGAGCTTCCGAGATTTCCTTTGGAAGAATGTTGAGCAGCAGCGTCTCTGATCGTTGCTGGAAGAAGTTTCGTTGCCCAACGAAATAGTACAGGAGCGCGAATGCAATCGCGATCACTGCGCCGAGATTGAGCACAAAAAACCAGGTTATTAACGCCTCTGGAAGTTCGGCGGGCGTCAGGTGTGGCTGCAAAAAGGCGCTAATGATCAGGAGCAAGACGAAGCCCACGATCCAAAGCAGGGTCCGGCGCAGATCCTCCACCAGCAGGGAGACGAGCGGACAAAGCGCCGCCCAGATGATCACCACGCTCGAGCTCTTGAACCCGCCCAAGCTTATCATTACCAGCCATGGAAGCACAAGCGTCATAAGTAGTTGGATGAAGCGGTAGAGGCCGAAGTTCCGGGTCCATTGAAGCAGAACCGTATTGATCGGAGTGACGAAGGAATAAACCGCAGGCGCGGCCGCGGCGAGCCGAGCGCCGGCTGCGAAGTAGATTATCGACCAAAGCACGGTCAACGGCAGGGTTCCAACGCTCAGGATTACCAGTAGCCGCCGCTGCAAAGTGGCGTCGCCGCTCTCGCTAGGGTCGACGCCGACCCGTCCAGCCTCGGTCACCAACCTCGCCGCGGTCCTGGACGCCCAGCCGAACCGACCGAAACCCTTTGTCCCGTCCGTTTCCATGCGCGTCTCCCCGCAAATTCGTGCGCGCGGTTGAGGGAATCGTCAACGTCGCCGGCGGCCACGCTTTGATCGCGCTCGGTAGTCGCGGCGGGGCGATCGCAACTCGCCAACTCGGCTACCAGCCCACTGGTGTCGCGCCGCGACCGGCCGCATTGGGTCGACTCCGGCCGGTCGGGCAGAGTTGGCTCGCGAAGCGAGCTGACCCTCAGCCGCCGGGCGCGCACCTGAAACGCGCTCTCGCCGCCTTCTTGGATGTCGCAGACCACGTTCTCGACCCCGCCATCAGCGCGCAACCTTAAACGTCGGGCTGTCCTCCGGCCGCGTGCGGCGGTGATCGTAGATGCGCGTGGTGGCGATGTTGGCGTGGCCGAGCCACTCCTGCGCCCTGGCGATGTCGGCCTGGTGATCGAGCGCGTTGGTGGCGGCGGTCGCGCGCAGCGCGTGCGCGCCGATCTGAAAGCCGAGCTGCCCGGAGTAGGTCCGCACAAGTCGATACACGCCGTCCGCCGCGATCGCTCGTTCAAGCCTGCCGGTGCGGTTGTTTCGGACCGGCCGGAACAGCGCGCCGGTCTCGTTGAGGCCGTGCCCGGCGGCGTCGAGATAGTCGTTGATCAATCCATGGGTGCCGGGATGCAGCGGCAAGTAGCGCGTCTTGCCGCCCTTGCCCAACACTTTGAGATGCGGCACGCCTTTGCGCGCGTGCCAGAAGTCCTTCACCTCCAACTTACACAGCTCCTCGCGCCGGAGCGCGTGGAACAAAAGCGTCGAGAGAATTGCGCGGTCGCGCTTGCTCTTGATCGTGTCCTCGTGGGGCGATCTGTCATCAAGAGTAAGAGTGAAGGCATGAGCTCCCGGCGGGCGGTAAACACACACGCTGCTTGCTACTAGTGTAGGCGCTTGCCGGTCCAGCGGTCCCGTCCCGCCCAGAACGGGCAAGCCGGACAGGTGGCGCCCTCGTAATCGATGCCTTCTTCATGCGGGCAACCGATGATCCGGTCGGTCATGACAACCGACTTGGCTCCCGCCTCAGCGATGAACGCCAGCACTTCTTCCGCCACCCGGATGTCGTCGCGGATGTCGGTCTGCGCCTTCGAGAACCAGCGTCGAAGGTCGGTTGCCTCGGCGTCCTCGGCCGGCACAATGCCGACCGTAAGCTTGCTCGCCGTGCGATCGTCTGGACCATAGAGCGCGACCGTTGCGACCGGCCAGCCGCGAAATCCTTTCTTGGCCCTCTTGCTCAATCTTTTGCGGGCGCGCTCGATCATTGCCGCCATCCGGTACGGTGTAGATCACGCACCGCCCTTTCCCACTCCGGGTCGAGCGTTTCGAGTGCGTCTAGCGGGCGCCTGTGGTTGCACACGATGCAGAACATTACCACTCAGACGATCCCCCGAAAGGGGGCTCGTCGGATGGCTCCGCAAACTACGTCAGGATAAAGGACACTATCATCCATTCTTCAGAAAGCCCGACCGAACCGCAGGGCGTGCGTTGGCGCTCCCCACCGCCGACAGCGCAACCGACCGACGCGACCAGGGTGGGCGACGCCTTCGCTGCGGCCTCCTTGCTAGAAGGCTTTTGCGCGTCGAAGTCGAGGAGGCCCGTCGCCGCGCCGTCACGGCGGGCGCGACGGCGACGACACGGATGGGCGGACGGCCCAGGGGAACAATGCGGCGCTCCCGCGGGCTTGCCAATCGCCTCGACCGATGGGAACGTTCAGATCCCGTGATAGACTTGAAACGTCGTCGTCCTATTCCTAGCTCTCGTAACAACTGAGCTTGCGAAGACAGAATTCCTTTGCCATTGAACGAGATCAGTATTTCGCAAGCTTCGCCCCTCTTGTTTGCAACGGAGTTTCCATGTCCATTCGACCCGTCAAACGCGTCAACCTCAGCCGCCCGACCCTGGAGGGCGCTGGCGTGCGTCTGCGCCGCGCCTTCGGTTTCGGCGATACGTCCGACTTCGATCCGTTCCTGATGATGGACGATTTCCGCGGCGACGACCCGGCCGACTATCGCGCCGGCTTTCCCTGGCATCCCCATCGCGGCATCGAGACGATCACCTATGTGCTCGCGGGCTCCGTCGAGCACGGCGACAGCCTCGGCAATCGCGGCAAGCTCGGCGCCGGCGACGTCCAGTGGATGACCGCCGGCAGCGGCATCATGCACCAGGAAATGCCGGCGGGCGACGACAAAGGCCGCATGCACGGCTTCCAGCTGTGGGCGAACCTGCCGGCTCGGCTCAAGATGACCAAGCCGCGCTACCAGGACGTTCCGTCCGCGGCGATCCCCGAAGTCACCGACGACGACGGGACCATGGTGCGCGTCATCTGCGGCGAGTTCTGGGGCAAGACCGGCCCGGTCGACGGCGTCGCCGCCGAGCCGCGCTATCTCGACGTCTCCGTGCCGGCCGGCAAGGTGAAGCGCCTCAAGGTCGAAGACTACCGCCAGGCCTTCGCTTACGTGTTCGAAGGATCGGCCGATTTCGCCGACGCCTCCGAGCCGTTTGGCGTGCTGCGCGAGGCCGAAGTGAACGGCCAGGACGTGCTGGTGCGCGACACCGTCGGCAATCGCTCGCTGGTGGTGTTCGGCGCGGGCGACGAGATCGTCGTCCGGACGGGCGACGAGGGCGTGCGCTTCCTGCTCGTCTCCGGCCGCCCCTTGCGCGAGCCGATCGCCTGGCACGGGCCGATCGTCATGAACACCGACGCGGAAATCCGTCAGGCGATGACGGACCTGCGCGACGGATCGTTCATCCGGCCGGCTTGAGCCGAAGGGCTTTCTGAGACGACCTGCGAATAGGCTTGTGGATCGGCGGCGCCCGGCATGGTCGGGCCCGCCGAAGCGGGGTAGGTTCGGGCGCCTTTCAAACCGTTCCGAGCAACTCATGAAAAAGCCCGCCGCCAAGCGCAAAAAGGTTGCCCGCAAAACCACGCGCAAAGGCAACAGCAAGCGCGCGAGTCCGCTCGACACGCTCTTTTCGGGCGTGGACCTGGATCAGCTGCGAAGACTGGTGTTCGACGCCCCTCTGACCGACGAGCGGTCCCTTGAGGAGATGATCGGCGCGTTCCTCGAGGCCGACCCCGCCGAGCCGGACGAATTTCCAGAGCCGGAGGCGATGTCCGAGCTTTCCGAGGAGCTGGAGCGGCTGCGGGTCGACGCCAGCGGCGGCGACCCGGGGGCGCGCGAGGAGCTGACGAGCGCCCGCGATAGGATCGAGGAAGCGGCGCGCCAGGACGACATCCATCCGGCGATCCTGATGATTCTCGGGCGGGTGTTCGCGGGGTCCCACGTCGACATCGGCGATGCGGCGCGCGCGTCCATGGCTCGCATGGTCGCGGCGGGTGTGTTCCACGAACCCGGCGAGGCCGGCTATCGCGATCTGGTGCAGCCGCTGCTCAACGATCTGGCGGGCGACGACTTCGAGCTGCACGAGGAGGTTCGTTGTCTGTCGGCAATCTTCCCCGACGACTACCGGGCGCGCCTTGTCGAGGCTTTCGCCGCCGATCCAAGCGACCGGGCTCGCCGAAGCGCCGTCGGCTTCCTGCTCGACGCTGAGGATTCGACGGCGCTGGCGGCGATTCGCGCGCTCGCCGCCTCGGCTAGGCGCGGCGGCCTTGACCCGATCGCCCGACGACGGATCGAACTGATCCGCCCATGGCTGCCGAGCGCCCGGCGCGAGGCGCTGGATCGCGCTTTCCCATTCGCCGCCGGTGGGCTGGCGCGGCCCGCAACGCAGATCGTGAGGACGACCGCCTCGGCCTGCGACGGGTCGGGCGCGGCCAGTCTGATCGCGACGGTCAAGCGTGGCGCTCGCTTCGATGTCGTCGCGCTGATGGCCAAGTCCTCGGGGCTCGCCGATTCCATCACCATGGAGAAGCTATCCAAGGCCGAAGCCTCGCAGATGGAGAGCAGCGCGCTCGGCGCCGTGTCGTCGGCCGAGGCGCCCTTCGAAACCTGGCTTCGACTGGTTCGACTGGCGCTGGGGCGGAATCTCGCTGGCGACGCGCCGCCGCCTTTCGAATTGGTCCGCGCCGTCGAAGCGCTCGGGCTCAATTCCCTGGTCCCCGACAACTCGACGCCGGCCGACATTATCAACTCGCTGCTCGCCGACGTCCCCGACCGGGACGACCCGGCGGCGATCGCCGACGCGCAGGACTCGGTCCTCGACCTGGACGCGGTGGACAGCTGGTTCGAAGCCGGCGAGAAGGTCGAAACCATTTTGCGCCCGACGCGGACCGTCGAAGACGGGGCGCAGGCGCTGCTCGAAGATCATCTCCCGGGTCGACGCCTGTTCTGGGCGCGCCAATGCGCGCTGACGGCCATTGCACTGTCGGCCGGCTCGCTGCCGGAGGCTTCACGAAGCCTGGCGTTTGCGGGGCGGGAAATCCTTCGCGAGGGTCGCCTCGCCGATATTCCGCTGATGCGCCAGATCGCCGAGACGAGCGCGGTTGCCTTCTTCACCTACCACGATTGAGGGCGCCCCGGAGGGGCGGCGTCTCGCCGTCCAGGGGGAGGGGCGGCGTCTCGCCGCCCTTGAAGGCGCGCGAGACGCTCGCCGTCCGTTTGGTCGCCCTCACCCGCCCTTCCGCCGCAAGGCTTCCGCGTAGACGTTCAAGGTGTCGCCCGTCATCCGCGCCAGCGAATAAAGGTCGGCGATGCGGTCGCGCGACCGGCGGCGGGTCGCCTCGCGCGCCGACGCGCCGAGCGTCAGCGCCGCTTCGATCGCATCGGCGAGCGCGGCGGCGTCTCCGACTGGAACGAGCCATCCCGTGCGCTGTTCCGGCGACGCGTAGGGCGGCGCCACGACGATCTCGCTCGCAGCGCCGACATCGGCGACAACGGTCAGCGCGCCGGCCGCCGCCGCCTCGATCACGGCTCGCGTCACGCCGTCGGCCGCCTGCGCCGGAAAGACGACCACGCTCGCGCCGACGAAGGCGGCGGCGCGATCGGCCTCCGCGCCGACGCGCGCGACCGTGTCCTTGACGCCGCGCGAGGCGGCGAGCGCGTCGAGTTCACGTGCAAACGCGGCCTTCTGCGCTTCGCCCGCCAGGACGAAACGGACATCGTCGAGGCCGCGCCTGGCGATCAGCGCCGCCGCCTCGACCACCAGCGCCTGTCCGCGCCGGGGCATGAGCCGTCCCGGCGCCAGCACGACCCGTTCGTGCGGCGCGACGCTCCAGCCTTCGCGCACCTTGGCGACGCGCGATCGACTGACGGCCTCGGGCCAGAGTTTTGCGACGTCGAGACCCGGCCGCACGATCCGCAGCCGCATCCGCGCCGACGGAAAGATGTCGCCCGTCCGCTCGGACGCATAGTCCGAGGCGGCGATGACGAGATCGCCCTCGGCGAGCGCCGACTCGAAGCTGCTGCGCGGCCGGCTCGAGGGCCCCTCCCCGGAGATCGAGGTCACCAGCGCCCGCTTCAGCCTGCGGCAGGCGCCGAGCGCGACCCAGGCGGAGGCGCGCGAGCGCGCATGGACGAGATCGACCCGCTCCGCCGCCAGCACGCGGGCGAGCCGCCGCACGTTGAACATCATGGCGAGCGGATTCTCGGTCGCCGCCGGAAACGGAACGTGGAGGGCGCCGACCGTATGGGCTTCGCTGGCGAGGTCGCCCGGATCGGACACGACGAGCGCGCGGGCCCCCGCCTCGACCAACGCCTCGGCGACCGCGAGCGTTGCGCGCTGATCGCCGCCCGCGGCGGCGGGCGGGGCGATCTGTGCGATCGTCCGTCCCGCGAGCGGGGCGTTCGCGCCGCGTCCGAACGGGGAAGGCTGCTCGACGCTCACGCCCGGCTTCGCTCGAACGCGCGGGCGCGGTAGAGGGAAGCCGCGGCGCAGGCGCGGCGGGCGATCACAGCCGTGGCCAAACGCAGCCTCATGAGGACCGTCTGAACGTGTCGAACGAAAAGCCGAAATTTCACAATGTGGGCGAGCCCCCAAATCGACGACGTATCGCCTTTCGCCGGCGCGCGCCAGCGCAAAGCGGGAAAGCCGGCCTCGTCTGGCTCTGCGGCTACCGTTCGGACATGGACTCGACCAAGGCGAGCGCGCTCGACGCGGAGGCCGAACGGCTCGGCCTCGGCCTTCTCCGCTTCGACTATTCCGGCCACGGCCGCTCGGACGGGCGGCTCGAGGACGGCACGGTCTCGCAGTGGCTCGAGGAGACGCTGGCGCTGATTCGGGCCGAGAGCGAGGGCCCGCAGATCGTCCTCGGCTCGTCGATGGGCGGCTATCTGGCGCTGCTCGCCGCGCGGGCCCTGAACGAGGCGGGCGAGAGCGATCGGCTCGCGGGCCTCGTCCTGATCGCCCCGGCGGTCGACTTCACCGAGGCGCTGATCTGGGCTCAGGCGCCGGAGGAGGGCCGCCGCGCGATCATGGACACAGGCGCGTGGCGGCCACGCTCGGCCTATTCCGACGAGCCCGACGTCTTCACCCGCGGGCTGATCGAGGACGGGCGCAAGCACCTCCTTTATGGCGGCATGATCCGCACCCACTGCCCGGTCGCCGTTCTGCAGGGGATGCAGGACGAATCCGTGCCCTACGCGCACGCGCTCAAGCTGATGGAGCGCCTCGGCGGCGATCCGGCGACGCTGACCCTGATCAAGGACGGCGACCACCGCCTGTCGCGCCCGCAGGATTTGGAGCTTCTGTTCGGGGCGCTGGAGCGGATGATCGAGGCTCACGGCCTGCGGGAGTCGCCCGCGCCGGCCTTGCCGCTTTTTGGGGAGGAATGAGGAGAGGGGGCACGCCCAGAGCGGGACGATTTGAGGTTCGCGCATATCCTGAATTGGGGAGCGGTGGACGCATGGCTCCGGGAGTGAAGGGCGACAACCCACCCTGCAAAACTGAAGCCGAAACCCGTTCACGAACATCCGTCCCCCTTCCGGTTCGGCAAAGAATTATCGCGCTCTCGGTCCGCAGCCGACGATCCGGTTTCCCTGCTAGCAGGGAATTTTTTTCGCCGCGGTCGGCGCTCTGTTCGAGAAAGTTCTGCAATGTCATGGTGTTGCTAGAAATACAACCCACCGGTTGCGGGCCGGCGCGGGCGCGGAACAGGGAATTTCAAATGACCGGAACAGGGAATTTGTGCGCGCTTTCGCAGCGGATCAGGGAAAGAACAGGCGGGCGAAAACGAGGGCGCCAGACCGATGCTGCCGGGTTGCAAGGCGCCGCCGGCATTCCCTTCTCCCGCACGGGGCCCAAGTGAGCGGTCAGATGGGGGCGCACGGGAATCGTGCAAAAAATCATCTTGCTCTCGCCTGGGTCGTTGGCCGGGCCGCCCCCACCACCACGCTTCGCGTGGTCCCGTCACCCATTGCGCTTCGCTCCACGGGGAGGAGATGCTGGCGGGTCCGATTCGTTGAGCTTTTTTACCCGCTAGAGCCCCGCCACCTTGCGCAGCGCTTCGTTGATGCGGCTCTGCCAGCCCGGACCGGTGTTGCGGAAATACTTCAATACGTCCGCATCCAGCCGCAGGTTGACGGCCTCCTTAGGGCTGGCGGATTTCGGCCTCCCCCGGCGAACCATCTTGTCGCCGTGGTAAAGGTCGGCCCGCTCGAACCATTCCCTGGTCAAGCGCGGCGCGTCGTCGGGATCAACCCATTCGCTCTCGATACCAGGCTTCTTCGTCGGCATGTCCGGCCATCATCGAAATGATCCGCCGAGTGTTGTCACGGGGCGTCCACACCGGCGCCACGAAGCGGCCGTCCAACCATCCCGCCGTGATGTATCTCAACTCGCCGTAGTCGCGCCGGTCGTCGGGCGCTGTGAAATGGTCGCCCGGGAACACCTTGGCGGCGTCTACGAAATCGAGCCCCCGATGGGTGAGGGTGGCAATCCGCTTCGCTTCATCCCAGGTCAAGCGCATATTATCGTATCCACAGAAAATCCGCCAGAGCAGATCTGTTCCGTGTAGGTCCCGCACGACGTGTCCGGTCCAGGTAGCGGACGCTCTGTGGCCAGAGAGGATTCACTCCGCCCCGAAGCGGTGCAGGCTCGCGCCATGCGCCTTGAGCCACGCCTCCGCCCGCTTCACGTCGGGCGAGACGCGACCGACCAGCGCCCAGAACTTTGGCGAATGGTTCATGTGGACCATATGCGCGACCTCGTGGGCGGCGAGGTAATCGAGCACGTAAGGCGGCGCGAGAATCAGGCGCCAGGAGAAGCTGAGGCGTCCGGCCGACGAGCACGATCCCCAGCGGCTGACCGTGTCGCGCACGGCGAGGCGCTTCGGCTGGACGTTGATCGCCTTGGCGTGGCGGGCGACCGCGGCCTCGATGTCTTTCATCGCCTCGCGCCGGAGGAAGTCGTGGACCCGCCGCGCCACATGCGGCCGCTCGCCGGCGACGCATATGAGCGGCCCGTGCTCACCCGCCTCGGTCCAGACGACGCCGCGCGCCCCGGGCCGGTGGACGATCGTGTGATCGACCCCGCGCAGCGGCGTCTTCGCCAGGGGCTTGAAGGCGACCGGGTGCGGCAGCCGGGCGAGCCGCACGCCGATCCAGGCCGAATGGCGCTCGGCGAATTCCCGCGCCGCCGCCATCGACGCCCGCGCCGGCATGGTCAAAAGCACGTCCCGGCTCGCCGCGCGCACCCGGAGGGTGAACCGCCGGGACCGCGTCGAGCGGTTGATCGCAATGCGATAGACCTCGCCGTTGTGTTTCAGGTCCAGATGCGCCGGTTCGGGCCCACGCTCGAACAGCCGCAACAATCCGTTCTTCGCCATGGGTTCGCGCCAAAGGTCCTTTCGCCCGAGTCCGATTCGGAGTCTAGCAGAATTGCCGCCGAGGAAGGCGGCCCGTGCACGCGATCTCGAGCGCGCGACGGCAGGACCAAAGCCGCGGAGGCGCCATGTCGCGTCAAGGGCGGGAAGCGCGCGTCCGCCGAGGGCGGAACGGGGAAAGAGCCGGCGGACAAACCCTGATCCTGCATGGGAAAGACCATCCGAAGCAGTCGCTCGTCCAAATCAGTGAAAATCATTGTGCGGCGATATCGGGCGTTTTCGGGGATTCGCGGCCGCATCGCTCGAGGACCATCGGTCCCGTCTCGGGCTCGTGCCCTCGAGCGACTTCGAGCAGACCGTTGTCGAGATCTGTCAGGCTGTGCAAAGCGATCGGGGCGCCGTGGAAGACATGGAAGCGGACACTGACGACACGTGGATTGCAGGGCGACAAAGGGATGGAATGCAGCATGATGAGGCGGCCGTAGGCCAGAATCTCTCCCAATTCGTAAACGCGCTCGATCTTTTGGCCTTGCACGTTCCGGTCGCGGTGCGGCGGATCGACGGAATAAAATCCGGTCACCATCGAGGGATCGAAGGCGTAGACGCGCCGGATCCGCGCGTCGGAATAGGCCGCAAGCTGCGCCAGTCCGCCGCCGAGCGAATGCCCGACCGTGGTGATCTGGGTTAAGCCCGGCCGATAGCACGGATCCCGTTCGATATGGCCGATGAAGTCGCCGATATGGTCGCGGACCTGATCATATTGGTCGTAGATGGGAAGATCGCGCAGGATCCAGTGGAAATTGGAATCCCAATCGCCTTTATTTCCGCCCATGGTGCCGCGGAAGGCGATGACCGCCTCGGAGCAGCGCAGGCCCTTACGCGCCCAGACCTGGACGCCCAGGCCGCCGACCGGCTCGCTCCGCCCTGCCGTTCGCACTTTGCATTCCTCGGGCCCGTCGCAGCTCCAGAGGTATCGCCACTCGCTGAGCCAACGGGCCGCGCGTCGATCCTTCGTCCCGTCGCAATCCTTGGGATCGCCGGCTAGACACGTCGTCGCGCGCGGCGCGACCTGATGCGCCGCATAAACTCGCGGATCGTAGGATTGCTCCGACAGGAGAGCATAGGGCAGGACGCGCGCGGCGGTCGGCCCGGCTTTTTGCCGCAAGGCGAAATTATCCTCGCCTTCAGTCCGTTGAATGACCTGATCCGGACTCTGGTCGAGGTGCAAACCGGCGCAGGCCGAGAGACCGAAAAGCGCGATCGCACCGGCGACGAATTTTGTTAGCTTTCGGGCCCCTGCGGACGGTTCCATCGAAGCTCCCGCCAAATGCGAGACATGCATGACCGGTATGCTCGGCTGCGGCGAGGGACGTCAAGATTTGGCGGGGAGGACGACTGGACACGGATCCAAGCCGAATGGCGCTCGGCGAATTCCCGCGCCGCCGCCATCGACGCCCGCGCCGGCATGGTCAAAAGCACGTCCCGGCTCGCCGCGCGCACCCGGAGGGTGAACCGTCGCGACCGCGTCGAGCGGTTGATCGCGATGCGATAGACCTCGCCGTTGTGTTTCAGGTCCAGATGCGCCGGTTCGGGCCCACGCTCGAACAGCCGCAACAATCCGTTCATCGCCATGGGTTCGCGCCAAAGGTCCTTTCGCCCGGGCCCGATTCGGAGTCTAGCAGAATTGCCGCCGAGGGAAGGCGGGCTCGTGCAGACACGGTCTCGAGAGCGCCCTACGATCTCGGGAATTCCTTCGCTTCGCTCGCAATGACCGGGTTGCCAAAGAGGAACGTCAGCGATGGACATCACGGAATACGCGCAAGAGGTTATCCGCGAGCTTGATCGCGCGCTCAAGGCCATCTCGCCGCAAGAGGCGGAGCGTTTGGCCGACCTCGTCCTCGCCGCGAACAGGATATTCGTCGCGGGCGCCGGACGATCGGGGCTGGCGATGAGGGCGTTCGCCATGCGGCTCATGCACATGGGGTTCACCGCCTATGTCGTCGGCGAAACCGTGACGCCGGCCGTCAAGGCCGACGATCTGCTCGTCATCGGATCGGGCTCCGGCGCCACCGCCACCCTTGTCGCCATCGCCGACAAGGCCAAGACCCTCGGGGCAAGTCTTGCGCTCGTAACGATCTTTCCGGGCTCGCGCATTGGACAGCTCGCCGACGCTGTCGTGAGAATACCCGCATCCACGCCCAAGGCCGATGGCGACGCTCAGTTTGCCTCTGTGCAGCCCATGGGATCGCTGTTCGAGCAAAGCTTGCTGATTGTCCTGGACATCGTCGTCATGAGGTTGATGGAGAAAAAGGCGTTCGAACTCGAACACGATGTTCGAGCGACACGCGAATCTCGAGTAGGCGTTCGGACGGTCGGCGCGCATTGCCGCTACGTCCGAAGAGGGCTCGTCAGCGCCCGCCCCGGGAATGGCCGCGGCGGAATAAGCCGGCCGCGGTCGAGCACCAGGCACCCATGGATCCATACGCTGTCGATCCCCTCCGGCCGGATCTCGGGGCTCAGGTAATCGTTGCGCTCGCGAACGAGCGCCGGGTCGAACAGCGTCAGCGAGGCGTCGGCGCCGACGCGGAGCGTCGGATCGGGGAGGTTGAGGAAGCGGCACGGCAAAGTCGCCATGCGCCAGACCATCGCTTCAAGTGGAATTCCCATCTCGCGCGCCATGCGCAAAGCTTTCGGAAATGACCCGAGCGAGCGCGGGTGCGGCTTCTGTCCCGGCCCCGGCATCAATCCATCGGTGCAGATCGCCATGGTCGGACGACGAAAGAAGCGCTCCATCGTCGCGTCGTTGCCATAATGGGAGATGATCGCGATCTCGCCTGCGTTCGCCGCGAAGAAGTCGAACACGGCGCCGAAGGCCTCGTCGCTGTCGGGATCGGCGCAGCCAGCGGCGCGCGCGACGTCGGCGAGGCGGCGGCCGAGAAAGGCGTCGCCCACGCCGGGCTTGACCCCGGCGATCTGAATGCCGCCGAGACCGCCGCAGAAGTGAATGAAATTGTCCCAGGTTCTCGAATCGAAGCGCATCTTGGCGATCATCGCGGCGCGCCTCGCGGGATCCCCGAGCGCCGCCAGAAACTCCGACCGACCGCCCGCTCGCATCTCCGGCGGAAAGATGGCGTCGCCGGTCGTCGACCCGGCCGTGTAGGGGTACATGTTCTCCATGGTCGGGACGAGCGAGGCGGCGTCGGCGAGCAGGCCTTCGAGCTCGCCGATGCGGTCGTAATTCTGAGCGCCCGCGATCTTCGAGTGCTCGTTGCAATAGCCGCCGCCGCCTTCGACTGCGGCGCCGATGACCTCCTTTGCGCTCGCAATGATGTTGTCGCTCTCCGAGCGAAGATGAGGAAACAGCGCGCCGGGCTTCACGGCGTTGAAGGCGCGCACGAGCGCGGCGATCTCGCGCTCGTCGGAATAGACGGCGGGGTTGTAGACGAGGCCGGTGGACAGGCCGAGGGTTAGGGGCGCCTCGCGCCGAACCACCTGAGCCATGGCGTCGATCTCGGCGTCGGAGGCGACCCGGGCCACGTTGGCCATGACGACCCGGCGCACCGCCGAATGGCCGAGATAGAGCCCCATATCGGTGACCGAACGGCCTCGATGCCAGGCGAGAAATTCGGCGACCGAGGTCCACGTCCATTCGCCTGGAATTGCGCCGTCGAGCGGTTTCAGTTGCGCGGCGTATTGCGAGCGCTGGGCCTCGGCGACGGGCGCTGGCGAGAGGCCGTCCACGCCGCAGATGCGCTTGGTCACGCCGCCGAGAACCGCGAGCTCGCAGGCGATCGGCAGGCCGCTTTCAGAGAGCGCCGTCCCGCCGAGCGCGCCGTGGTTGTGGGTGTCGACGAAGCCGGGCGAAAGCGCCCGCCCGCCCGCGTCGGTGACCCGGTCCGCGGTCTGCGCCTCGGTCACGCTCACCGCGCCGAGCGCCACGATCACGTCGCCGTCGATCAGGACGTCTCCGGGATAAGGCGGCGTGCGCCCATCTCCGGTGACGATCATCGCGTTGCGGATGAGCTGGCGAGTCATAGAGCGCTACCCTCGTCCTGAGGAGCGCCGAAGGCGCGTCTCGAAGGACGCCCATTGGCCGCCGCCCGGGGTTCCCGTCCTTCGAGACGCCCGCTGCGCGGGCTCCTCAGGACGAGGTCGTTTGGGGACGAGTTCATTCGGCAAGCTCGGTCACGAGGCGGAGCAGGACGTCGGCGCCGGCGGCGCACTCGTCGGGCGCGGTGTATTCCGCAATGTTGTGGCTGACGCCGCCCGCGCTCGGGACGAAGATCATGCAGGCCGGGCAGACGGCAGCGAGCATCTGCGCGTCATGGCCGGCGCCGCTCGGCAGCCGTTTCACGGGCCATTCAAACTCGCGCGCGATCGCCTCGACGCGCTGAACGAGCGGGGCCGAGAAGGCGACCGGATCGAAACGGGCGAGCGTGCGGCTCTCGACCGTGACGCCCTCACGCTTGGCGGTCTCCGCGACGAACGCGGCGAGGCGGCGCTCGGCCTCCATGAGCCGCTGGTTGTCGGTGTTGCGCAGATCGACCGTCATCACCGCCTTTTCGGCGACGACGTTGATGAGATTAGGCGTGAGCGTCAGCGCGCCGACGGTGGCGACCTGATCGCCGCCGACGTCGCGGGCGAGCCGGCGCGCGAAGGCTGCGATCTCGGCGGCGACGTAACCGGCGTCGCGGCGCATCCGCATCGGCGTCGTGCCGGCGTGGTTCGACTGGCCGCTGAGCGTCACCTCGGTCCAGGAAATCCCCTGCACGCCTTCGACCGCGCCGATGGCGAAGCCTTCAGCCTCCAGCGTCGGCCCCTGCTCGACATGCAGCTCGACATAGGCGTGGACGTTTGGCCGTCCCACCGGCGCCTCGCCGGCGTAACCGATGCGCCGAAGCGCCTCGCCGGCGACGGCGCCGTCGACGCCAACCGTGGCCAGCGCCGTCTCCAGCGGCAGTACGCCGGTAAAGACGAGGCTGCCAAACATGTCGGGCTGGAAACGCGCGCCCTCCTCATTGGTGAAGAAGGCCACGGCCAGCGGCCGCCGGGTGACGACGCCGGCGTCGTCGAGCGTCTCGATGACCTCGAGCCCCGCGAGAACCCCGAGCGCGCCATCGTACCGCCCGCCGGTCTCGACCGTGTCGATGTGGCTGCCCATCATCACTGGCGCGCCGTCCTCGAGGCCGCGCCGAACGCCCACGACATTGCCGATGGCGTCAATCGTGACGGCGAGGCCGAGGTCGCGCATCCAGCCGACGACGAGGTCGCGGCCCAGCCCGTCGGCCTCGGTGAGGGCGAGACGGTTCACCCCGCCGTCCGGCCGGGCGCCGACTCCGGCCAGGCGTTCGAGGCGCGAGGCGAGTCGCGCGCCATTCACTCGAAGATTGTGTCGCATGGGAACGTCTCACGGGTTTGAGGTCCGGTGGACCCGACGCCGTCATTGCGAGCAAAGCGAAGCAATCCAGGGGATCGTAGAGCGCTCTACGATCCCGTGGATTGCTCTTATGTCCTTCGTCAAGGGGTCGGACGCACCCTCCCGTTTCCGCTTCAGGGGTGGGCGGAGTGATGGCGTTGGATGATTGCGCAGAGGTGGGGGCGAGGCCTGTTGGACGTCGGTGATCAAGCTCTAATACGCGTATTTGTTCCGCATGTCCGAGTTTCGTCCGGGGCTGCTCCACGTCTTCGTACGGGCGTCGATGCGTCGATCGGCCACTTGCAATCCTCGGGAGTTCCCCTGCCGCGGCTTCACCCCCGCCGCTGCGCAATGTTTGTTGCATCCGTCTGCCGTATCCCTCCTCGGTCTGTGTGGGGTCAGTCGACGCGATGGCGCGCCGCCCGCGATGGCGCGGGATCGCATGAAGCCGCTCGCGAAGCGCGCTCCCAAATTGCGCTGTAGCGAGCGAGCGGCTTCATGCGACGGCTTGCTCCTGCTCAAGCGCGCGATGGATCGCCCAGATGAAGCCGGCGAGTTCGCGCGCGACCGCCGTGACGGCGACGCTCTTCGTCTTGCCTTTGCGCATCAGCGCCCGGTAGCGCGCGGTGAGCCGCATCTGCGCCTTCCAGGCGATCCGCCGCGCCGCCGGCGGCGCCGCCTCGACCCGGGCGAGCTTGGCCTGACCGATGCGCGCAGGAAAGCGATGGCGCCAAGCGCTCTCGATCAGGGTTTTGCGCGCCCGGCCGTTGCCGGCCTTGGTGATGCCGAAGCGCCTGACTCGGTCGCCGGTTGAGGACTCCGAGGGCACGAGCCCCAGCCAGGCCATCAACTCGCGCGGCGTCCGAAAGCGCCCGAGGTCGCCGACTTCGGCCAGAATCGCCGTCGCCGCGACGAGGTCGATCCCGCGCATCGCCATCAGCGCCGTGACCATCGGCGCCAGCGACCAATCGGGAACCGCCTCCTCGATCGCCTTCTCCAGCCGGGCGATGCGCGCCTTCGCCTCGTCCATCGCGGCCACCTGCTCCTCGAAGGCGATGCGCTGCTCGAGATGGGCGAAAGCTTGGCTCGCCAGCCACTTCCGGTGCGCGCCGCCCCATGTCTTCTTACCGGGATAGACGCGTCCGAGACGCAAAAGGAAGGCGCCGGTCTGCTGGCGCTTGATCCTGAGGTCGAAGGCGGCCGTCGAGCGCGCCCGCACCAGATCGCGCATCGCCTCGTGCCGCTCGTCCGGCGTCCACACGGCGGTGAGCTCGCCGGCCCGCAGCAAGCGCGCCAGATTCAAGGCGTCGCGGCGATTGGTCTTCACCCGATCGCCCGGCTTGCGCGGAATGAGCGAGGGCGCGACCACCCGGCACGCATGCCCAAGCTCGCCGATCAGCCGATAAAGACCGTAGCCGGTCGGCCCCGCCTCGTAACAGAACGTCAGCTTGTCGTGCTTGCCAGACAGGCGGCGGACCAGCTTCGTCACCGCAGCCTCGTTCGCCTCGATCTCCCCGAGAAACCTCGCCTCGGCCGCGCCTCCGCCGTCAGCCAACCCTACCGCGATACTCGACTTCGACACGTCCATGCCGACGAAAACTTCGCTATAATCTTTCATGGCTCGTCCTCCTTGCGTGAGGCTCCGCCCGGCCTATCCGGGCAACCCTCGCAACGCGCATCGAGGGCGAGCCGCCGCCTCAGCGCAAGGACATACAGTCTTCGTCGCCATAGCCCGGCGATAGACGGGCGTCTATCGACACCCTACGGCTCCTCGCAATGACGGGCGGACTTGACTGCGACAATCAAACACCTCTCGCCTCGTTGCGTCCAGACGCAACTCATGGTCCATCTGTCGCAGGCGACTTTGACATTCGAGCGGGAGATCCGCGGTGGCGCCGTACTCTGTCGGGCGAGCGCAAGATGAGTCTGGGCGCCCGAGAGGAGCAGGCGTGCGTTCGTCGGCCGCCGACGATGACGGATGAGATGAAGACGATCCAGTTCACGCTCAACGGCGAGCTCCGACAGTTCGAGACCGAACCCGACCGGCTGCTGATCGAGGTTCTGCGCGAGACGTTCGGAGTCAAATCCGTCAAGTCGGGCTGTTCGCCGCAGCGCGAATGCGGCGCTTGCCTGATCCTGTTCAACGGCCAGCCGAAGCTTGCCTGCTCCGTGCGCGCCGAGCAGGTCCAGGGCCGCTCGATCGTCACCCTCGAGGGCGTTTCCGACAACGAGCGCCGCCTCTACGCCGACGCTTTCCAGGCGGCCGCGGGCCTGCAATGCGGGTTCTGCACGCCAGGCCTCGTACTCAGGATCAAATGGATCACCGACCAGGGCGAAAGGCTCACCCGCGCCGAGATCGCGCGGCTGATCGATGGGCACCTCTGCCGCTGCACCGGCTATGTCAAGATCATCGACGCGGTCGAACTCATCCAGGAGGCGAAGGCCGGCGGCGCGCTTCCGGCGATCGTCGAGGACGGCGGCGTCGGCAAGCCGCTCCGGCGCTACCAGAGCGCCGAGCTTACGCTCGGCGAGCGGCCGTTCGTCGCCGACATCGACGCGCCCGGCCTCCTGCATGGCGCCCTCGTCCTCTCGGCGCAGGCGCGCGCGAAGGTTCAGCGCATCGACGTCTCGAAGGCCCGCGCGGCGCCGGGGGTCGTCGCGGTCACGACTGCGGCCGACGTTCCGGGCGACCGTTGGGTCGGACAGATTACCCCCGACTGGCCCGTCTTGATCGCCGAGGGCGAGGAGGCGCGCTATGTCGGCGACGTGCTGGCTGCGGTGGCCGCCGAGACGCCCCGGCTCGCCCGCGAGGCCGCGGCGCTCGTCGCCGTCGAATATGAGCCGCTGCCCCCGGTGCTCGACCCGGCCGAGGCGATCCGGCCCGACGCGCCGCAGGTCAATCCCCGGCACGGCAACGTGCTCTCGACGACGCGCTACGCCCGCGGCGACGTCGAGGCGGCGCTGGCGGCCTCCGCCCATGTCGTCAGCGGCGAATGGCGGACACAGCGCATCGAACACCTGTTCCTTGAGCCTGAGGCGTGCCTCGCCTGGCCACTGTCCGACGGCCGCCTGCACGTCCTGACGCAGAGCCAGGGCATCTTCGAGGACCGCCGCCAGATCGCCTCGGTGCTCGGCGAACCGGAAGACCGCCTGTTCGTCGAGCTCGTGCCGAATGGCGGCGCCTTCGGGGGCAAGGAGGACATGACGATCCAGGCGCAGACGGCGCTGCTCGCGCGCATGACCGGGCGTCCGGTCCGGATCGAGCTCTCGCGCGAAGAGTCGATCCGCATGCACTCGAAGCGCCATCCGCTGACCATGACCTATACCGTCGGCTGCGACGCGGATGGGCGCCTCACCGCGGCCAAAATCCATATTCTCGGCGACTCGGGCGCCTACGCGTCGGTCGGCGGCAAGGTGCTCGAACGCGCCGCGGGCCACGCCTGCGGTCCCTACCGGATGCCCGCGCTCGAGGTCGAGGCGGTCGCCGCCTACACCAACAATCCGCCGTGCGGCGCGATGCGCGGGTTTGGCGTCAATCAGACGAGCTTCGCCATCGAGGGCTGCCTCGACCTGCTCGCGGCGAAGGTCGGCCTCGACGGCTGGGAGATGCGCTGGCTGAACATCGTCCGGATCGGCGACCTGACGACCACCGGGCAGGTTCTCGAGAAGTCGGTCGGCGCGGAAAAGACCCTGCTCGCGGTAAAGCCCGCCTACGACGCGGCGCGCGACAGGGGCCGGGCGGTCGGGATCGCATGTGCGTTCAAGAACTCTGGCCTCGGCAACGGCGCGATCGAATACGGCAAGTGCCGTCTCGTCGTCGAGCCCGACGGGGGCGTCGCGCTTTACACCGGCTTCACCGAAATGGGGCAAGGGCTGCTGACCATCCTCACCCAATGCGCAGTCGAGGTCACCGGTCTTCCGGCGGCAATCTTCCGGCCGCAGGTCAACAGCCGCTTCGAGCTCGGCTGCGGAGAGACCACCGGCTCCCGCGGAAGCCTGCTCGCCGGGCGCTCGGTGATCGACGCAGCGGAGAAGCTGCGGGTCGACCTTGACGCCGGGCGGACGCTTTCAGAGCTTGTAGGGAAGGTCTACGCCGGCGAGACGCGGATCGACGACACCACCGCCGAGGGTCAGCTCAAGGGCGGCAAGATCAAGACCCATACGACTTACGGCTTCGCGACCCAGGTCGTGGTCCTCGACGAAAAGGGCGCGCTCGAGACGGTGATCGCCGCCCACGACGTCGGCCGGGCGCTGAACCCGCAGCAGTGCGAGGCGCAAATCCAGGGCGCGGTGCACATGGGGCTGGGCTACGCCCTGACGGAAGAGCTTCCCTGCAAGGACGGGATGCCGGTGACGTTCAAGCTGCGGGAGATCGGCGTGCTGCGCGCGCAGCACATGCCCGAGGTCAAGGTCATTCTGGTCGAGGAGCCCGAGCCCGAGGGGCCGTTCGGCGCCAAGGGGGTCGGCGAGATCGGCCTGGTGCCGACCGCCGGCGCGGTCGCGGGGGCGCTCGCCGCGTTCGACGGCGTCAGGCGCACGCGCCTGCCGATGAAGGATTCATCCGCCGCGCGCTTCATCAACGTCGGCCAGATTCCCGACGGCGAGCGGGCCTCCTGGCGGTGACCAGCGCCCTCGTCGTCGGCCCGGACTGTCAGGGCTTGAGCGTGGCGATCGAAGACGGCTGCGTGGTCGCCGAGCCGCCAGTTGGCGCGGCGCGCCTCCCCTGCCCCGATGGCGCGATCGCGCCTGGCGCGGTCTGCGCTCACACCCATCTCTACAGCGGCCTCGCCCGCTACGGCCTGCCGCCGCCGGAGCCGCCGCCGCGGAATTTCCTCCAGATCCTCGAACGCGTGTGGTGGCGCCTCGACCGCGCGCTCGACGCGCAAAGCCTCGACGCGGCGGCGCGCGATCATGTCGCCCGGGCGCTGCTCGCCGGCGTAACGACGCTCGTCGATCACCATGAATCGCCGAACCTCATCGAAGAAGCTCTGCCAATCCTCGCCGGGGCCGCAGCCGACCTCGGCGTCCGGGCGCTCCTCTGTTACGGCGCAAGCGAGCGCAATTTCGGGCGCGAAGAGGCGCGGCGCGGGCTCAAAGCCTGTCGGAATGTCCCAGCTTCCCCGCTCGTGCGCGGCGTCGTCGGGCTCCACGCGAGCTTCACGGTGTCGGACGACACGATCCGGGAGGCGGGCGCGCTGGCGGGCGCGCTCGGGACCGTCGTGCATGTTCATGTTGCCGAGGACGGGGCGGACATCGAGGACGCGCGCCGGCGCGGCTACGCCGGACCGCTCGAGCGCCTGATCATGCTCGACGCCCTGCCCCCGGGGTCGATCCTCGCCCACGGAGTTCATCTGAGCGCCGATCAGGTGCGGCGCGCCGCCGCGGCCGGCTTATGGTTCGTCCACAATCCGCGCTCCAACGAGGGCAACCGCGTCGGCTATGCGGCGGCGCTGTCGGCGACGCGACGCGTCGCGCTCGGCGTCGACGGCTGGGACCCGGACATGGCGGCGGAGGAGGTGGCGCTGAGGCGGCTCGCCGCGGCGAACGGAGACGCGGGCGTCAGGGGGAGGCTAGCCGCCGGCCATGCGCTGGCGGCCGAGCGTTTCGGCGCTTCGAGCGAGGCGCTCTCACCCGGATCGCTCGGCGACTGTGTAGTGCGGCGCGACGGCGCGGTCGTTCACGTCGTCGTCGGCGGCCGCGTGGTTGTCCGCGACGGCGCGCTGCTGACCGGCGATTTCGAGCGCATCACGGCCGAGGGTCGCGCCGAGGCGGCCCGCCTCTGGGCGCGCATGGCCGACGTCTGAAGCCTCCGCCAAGGGGCACAGTCGACGACGCGCTCAGCGGCCCGGGGCGCCTGGGCTCTCTGTGGCCGCGGGCACGCAGGTTCCCGGCACCGGGCAGACCGAAGCGCAGTGCGGGGACTCGTGGAACCCCTGGCACTCGTTGCATTTCGTCGGATCGATCACGTAGGTGAACCGGTCGACGCTGATCGCCTCGTTCGGGCAGTCCAGCTCGCAGGCGCCGCAACTGGTGCAGAGCTCCGGGACGATCCGATAGACCATAAACGCTTCTCCGCCGCGTTTCGGGGGCGACGCCGCCGCGGCGCGCGCTTCAGGCTCGTTCCTAGGGCGGCCACGGCGTTTCCACAATCCGAACGCTTGCGACGGATGGAAGCGGCGCGCGGCTGCGCTATACCACGCCCAAACCGAATCCGCTTTCGCCTTAGAGGACGTCATGGCTCAACCGATCACCGGCATTTCCTCGATGGCGACGCGGCGGGTCCTCGCCGAGCTCACGCAAGCCTACGCGGCGGCGACGGGCGAACGCGTCGCCATTGAGGCGATCGGCGGCATCGACGCAGCCAAGCGGGTGCGCGCCGGCGAGGCGTTCGACGTCGTCGTGCTCGCCGCCAACGCCATGGCCGGGCTCGAGGCCGAGGGTCACGTCCTCGCCGGAAGCGTGGTCGGCTTCGTCCGCTCGCCGATGGCGCTCGCGGTGCGCGCCGGCGGGCTGAAACCAGACATCGGCGACGCGGAGGCGGTCCGGGCGGCGCTCACCGCCGCCCGCTCCATCGGCTATTCGACCGGCCCCAGCGGCGCGCATCTTCTCGAGGTCGCAAGGGGCTGGGGGCTCGATCCCGCCGGGGATGCGCCGCGGTTCGTTCAGGCCAAGCCCGGCGTGCCCGTTGCGGCCTTGATGGCGCAAGGCGAGGCCGAGATCGGCGTCCAACAGCTCAGCGAATTCCTCGACGAGCCTGGAATCGACATCGTCGGGCTCGTCCCGGCGCCCGTCCAGTCGGTCACGACCTTCTCGATCGGCGTCGGGGCGCGGGCCGCGCGGATCGAAGACGCCCAGGCGCTGATCGCGTTCCTCAGCGCTCCGGGAACGGACGAGACCAAGCGCACGCTCGGGATGGAGCCGGCATAGGGCGGAATGATTGGCCGCCGACGATCCGAATTCCCTGCTAGCAGGGAATTTTCCTCGGCCCTGTTCGGCGCTCTGATCCAGGAAGCCCTGCAATGTCATGGCGTTGCCGGCTTTGCAACCCGCCCGTTGTGGGCGCGCGCCGGCGCGGAACAGGGAACTTAACAGGACCGGAACAGGTCATTATCAGGCGATTTCGGAGCGGATCAGGGAAAGAACAGGCGGGCGAAAACGGGGCGCGAGACTGGGCTCGGCCGGGTTGTAAGTCATCTTGCTCACCCGGCGCCCGCCCCGTCCCTATCGCATTCTTCGAGGGGCGCCGTCTCGACGGACAGCGTCCAAATTTTTGTGCACGCCGCTTGACAAAGATTGTCTTAGATATATCTTAGATGCGTCGCCAAGCAGGCGACGCTTGGAAAACAGGAAAAATCATGAGACATCACAGACACATCGGCGATGAGGCGGAGCGCGGCTTCGAATTTCGCCACGGACGCGGCGATTACGCCCTGCACAGCGAAGGCCGCCACGGCCCCGGGCGCCGCGGCTTCGGCCCGCGCGGCTTCGGCCGACGCGGCGGCGAGGACGGCGAAGGGCGCGGACGGGGGCGCATGTTCGAGGGCGGCGAACTCCGCCTCGTCATGCTGCTCCTGATGGAGGCCGAGCCGCGGCACGGCTACGACATCATCCGCGAGATCGAGACCCGCACCGGCGGCGCCTACGCGCCGAGCCCCGGCGTCATCTATCCGACGCTGACGCTGCTCGAGGAGATCGGCCAGGTCGAGGCGCGCGCCTCGGAGGGGGCGAAGAAGCTGCACGCCATCACCCCCGAAGGCCTCGCTCACCTCAACGCCAACCGGGCGGAGGCCGAGGCGGCGCTGGCGCGGCTCGACGCGCTCGGACGCAAGGACGAGGCGCTCGACGCCGGCCCGGTCTATCGCGCCATGTCGAACCTCAAGGCGGCCCTGCGGCAGCGCCTCTCGGGCGAGGCCGACAAGCCGCTCCTGTTCGCCATCGCCGACGAGATCGACGAAGCGGCGCGCCGGATCGAGCGGCTGTGAGGGACCCGGTCATGGACGCCCCCGCGCCGCAGATCCACCGGATCGAGCGCATCCGCCGCGAACCGAAGCCCCGCCGCCTCACCGTCGCCGACGCCCATTGGGTCACGCCGAAGATGCACCGGATCGTGTTCGCTTCGCCCGAGCTCGCGGATTTCGCGAGCGCGGCGCCGGACGATCATATCAAGCTCATCGTTCCCGATCCCGCTGCGCCCGGCGGCGTCGCCATGCGCGACTATACGCCGCGGGCGTACGATCCGGCGGGCGAAACGCTGACGATCGACTTCGCCGTGCACGAGGCGGGGCCGGCGACCGCATGGGCGCTCGGCGCCGGTCCGGGCGATACTCTGGAGATCGGCGGCCCGCGCGGCTCGCTCGTCGTCGCCGATGATTTCGACCACTACCTGCTCGTCGGCGACGAGACCGCGCTGCCGGCGATCGGCCGCCGGGTCGAAGGGCTGCGCTCCGGCGTTCCGGTGACGACCGTGGTCGTCGTCGACGCCGCCGACGAAATCCAGACCTTTGCGACTCGCTCCGACTGGCGGCCGGTCTGGGTCGAGCGGTCGGGGCGCGACCGCGACGACGCGGCGCTCCTCAGGGAGGCGCTCGATACGCGGGCGGCGCCGCAAGGCGACGGCTACGTCTGGATCGCCGCCGAGGCTCAGGTCGCCCGTGCGCTCAAGGCCCATATGCTCGAGGACCGCGGCCAGCCAAGGGCCTGGCTCAAGGCGGCCGGCTATTGGGTGCGCGGCAAGGCCGGCGAGAGCGAGAAGATGGACAGCTGAGCGTCCGCGCTCAGCAATCCCGCAGATGGGTGGAGAACGGCAATTGGGCAAACGGCGGGAGCCGGCGGGATAGCGGTCGTCCAAGCCCGAGCGTGCGAGCGCAGAGACCGCCCATCGCGGAAGTTCGCGCGCTCGTCGGTAGTGGGCCAGTTTGATTAAGGCAGACGGGAGCATGCAGTTTAAGGAATTGACTCGCTGCGACAGTCAGCATGCGATTAGGATCGTTGCGTGTGGAGCGATCTTTATACCTATTTCAGTCTGTTATGGGGGTATGCGCGTTGGCTTCTCGCGGGGGGGCCTTTTTTGATCGATTCAGTCATCAAGAGGGCAAAACCGGAATGGGCTAAATGGCTAGATGGCTATCTGCTACCGAAAACGCGGCAGAGAATTGAAGTTACAATCATTCTTTTGGCAGTGTTCTTCGCTGGATTTTTCGCATGGCGAGACGAGCACGTTGCGAGGTTGTTGGCGGAAGGGCATCCCGAGGTCCGGCGCCACCTCACCGACGATGAAAAAGCGCGGCTAAAAGAGATTTTCGCGGGGAAATCTGTGCCACTCATCATTGTCTCCACGATAAGTGGCCCTGAGCCGGAGCGTTATGCTTACGATTTTGTAGAGTTTTTCAAGAGCATCGGGTTCAATGCATTGGAATCGCCAAATGCCGTTCCACTTAATGACGACGACGTTGGTTTAATGATTGGCATCAGGGACAAAGATAATCCATCCGACGCAGCTAAGCTATTTGTAAAATTATTTCTGGACGCTGGTTTTCGTGTGAAACAGGTCAAATATGCTACAGATCAGACGAATCCTATCGATTTTGACTTGTTTGTTGGAGCACAGAAATAAACATTTAAATCGCCTCCCACGCTTCCAAGACAGCCACTATATCCGCGACCTCCCAAAGCCGATCAGTTACGCCAGCGGCCATCGCAGGAGTTACCCTAAGCGTCTTGTGGATGCGGACGAAATTGTAATAGAGGAAGTGAAGCGCCATCGCGTGAGCGTGGTTTTCCATCTTCGTTGAGAAGGCGTTTGTCAGGCGCGTCATCCGCCGAGAATGCATGCGGATGTTGAGATTGCTGCGCTCGGCGTAGGATGTTGAAATGTGCTTCTCGTCTGGCTTCCCGGATATCTTGGTCTTGAGCGCGCCGATACACTCGGAAGGGCTGTATCGGGCCTGCGCTGCCTCTGGCGCGGCCCAAGGCTTTTCCGCCCTTTTCGCCGCCAAGCTTCCCACGCGCGACAGCGGCGGGATCTTTCCCCTGTTCCTCTGGCGTAGGCTCTCCGTCTTCGACTTCGCCCGTAGCGATATCGATCATGCGTTTGGCCCATTGGTTCAGATCGCGGGGGCGCTTGGGGGCCTTCGTCATTTGGCTGGCTCCTTGCAGTCGGAGCAGATGATTTCCGTGGTGCTTGATGTATCGCCGTGTTTTCTTACTTCAAATCCTTGCGAGACAGATTCGACGCGAAAATCCGACTTCCTCATAAACGGATAGTCGTTTTCCGAGAATTCCGCCTCTCCTACCTTCCCGCAGGTGGGGCATTTCAGGGGAACTGACCAATCGTCGCGCGCTGCCATGCAAATACTATGCATGCGCGCTGCATCGATTCCAAGGCGCAGTCAATCGCCGCCACATTCAAACTGGCCCACTACCCGCTCGTCAAATGGGTTGATGCGATCCTTCAGGCGGTTGCGGTGGAGGCTGCGATGACGCTTGGCGTCCGAGAATGTCCTCCCATTTCGTGTTCATGGGGCGCTGGACTGCGCTTCATCGCGCAGCAGCGGGATCTTTGTGGAGATCGGCGCACATGAGCCTCATTCACCGCTGCGGATAAGGCCGATGAGATCCTCCTCCGACAGCCTCGCCGAAACGTCGGCCCCTTCGAGCAGGGCGTCGGCGAGGTCGCGCTTCTGGCGGTGGAGGGCGACGATGCGCTCCTCAATGCTGTCCTTGACGATCAGGCGGTAGATGGTCACCGGCCGCTGCTGGCCGATGCGATGAGCGCGGTCGGAGGCCTGGGTCTCGACCGCCGGGTTCCACCAGGGATCGAGGTGTACGACGTAATCGGCCGCGGTCAGGTTGAGACCGAAGCCGCCGGCCTTCAGGCTGATCAGAAACAATTCTCCCGCGCCGGCCTGGAACGCCGCCACCCGCTTCTCGCGCTCGGCCGCCGGCGTCGCGCCGTCCAGGTACTGGTAGACGACGCCCTTGGCGTCGAGGGCGGCGCGGACCTTGGTCAGGTGGCCGACGAACTGGCTGAATACGAGCGCGCGATGTCGACCCTCGCGCAGCGTCTCGACCAGATCGAGGAACGCCGCGAGCTTGGCCGAGCCGACGCCGCAGTCGGGCGCCGCGAGGCTCGGATGGCAGCAGGCCTGGCGCAACCTGGTGATCTCGGCCAGGATGTGGATGTGGATGCGGGTGCGCTCCGCCCCCACATCCTCCAGACGCTCGAGCGCACGCCGGCGCAAAGCCTCGTAGAAGGCGCGCTCTTCCGGCTCCTGTTCGATGAGCAAGGTCTGCTCGGTGCGCGGAGGCAATTCGGCAAGCACCTGGGCTTTGGTCCGGCGCAGCAGGAAGGGGCGGATGAGCGCCTTCAGCGCCGCCTTGGCCCGGGTGTCGTTGTCGCGCGCGATCGGCGTCACGAACCGCCGTGCGAATTTCTCGCGCCCGCCGAGCAGGCCCGGATTGACGAAAGCGAACAGGCTCCAGAGTTCGTCGAGGTCGTTTTCGACCGGCGTGCCGGTCAGCGCCAGCCGGAACCCTGCCTCGAGCCGGCGGCTCGCTTCGGCGCGCTGGGTGTCGGCGTTCTTGATCTGCTGCGCTTCATCGACGATCGCCATCGCCCAGCGGACGGCGGCGAGCCGCTCCTGCTCGCGCGCGAGAAGGCCGTAGGAGACGATCAGCACGTCGCCCGGCCCGAGAGCGTCGATCGCCTCCTCGCGATCGCCGGTCTCGGCGAACCGGATGGGCCGCAGGCCAGGCGCGAAACGGCCGATCTCCGCCGCCCAATTCCCGCAGACCGAGGTCGGGGCTGCGACCAGGATCGGCCCGGCCGCAGCCTTGAGGACCATCACGGCGATCGCTTGAACCGTCTTGCCGAGGCCCATGTCGTCGGCGAGCAGGGCGCCGGCGCCCCAGCGCTCGAGCCGGTTCATCCAGACGAAACCCTCCCGCTGATAGTCGCGCAACTCGGCCTCGAAGCCGGAAGGAAGAGCCGGCGCAAAGCTTTCGGCCTCGTCGAGACGGCGGACGAACGCCTTCCAGCGCGCGTCCGTCTTGACCGACGCCGCGCCGTCGATGAGGTCGCGGACCGCCACGCCGGCCGCCGCCGGAATTTTCAGGCCGTCGCCGAGCCGGCTCAGCCGTTCGAGCTCCAGCCGAAACTGGCGATCGAGCGCCAGAAAGGCGCCGTCGCCGAGCGGGACGAAGCGGCCCTCCGAGCGCTCCATGCGCTCGATGAGCTCCCGAAGGTCGAGGACCAGACCCTCGTCCACCTCGACCGTCCCGCCGACCGCAAACCACCCTTCCCCGCTTTTGACGATCGCGTTGAAGCGTTTGAAGCTGGCCTCGCCCCTGAGCGCGATCTTGCGTCCCTCCGGCCATTCCATGGTCGGCGGAGCAGCGAGCGCGCGCAGTTCGTCCAGCAGATCGAGGCTCTCGGCGATGTCGTCGAACGTCCATTCGGGGCCGTCGCCGCCGAGGTCGAGGCTCGGACAGGCTTCGACGAGAGCCGCGGCGAGACGCCGCTCAGCGGCGAGATCGCGCCGCACCCGCACCTGCCCGGCGTTGACGATCCGCCCGCCTTGGCCCGGCAGGAAATGCGGGCCGCCCGGGCCGGCCGGCCGGACGACGAGAACAACCCTGAGGCCGTCGCCCTGCGGCGAGAGACGCACCACCGGATTTGGATCGCCTTCGGTCGCCTCGACGTCCTCGATTTCTGCGGTGTCGATCCGGATCGGCAGCGCCGGCGCCGGAAGACGGGCGAGCGAGGCAAGTCGTGCGCGCGCCGACGTCGGGATGGCCATGCCGGCGCCCGACAGGATCGCCGATGTCTCGACCGCCTTGGCGTCGACGACGACGACGCGCCAGCGGCCGGGCGTCTCAATCTCGATGAAGGCGCCGGGCGCGTCCGCGGCGTGGGACAGGGCCAGGCGAAAGCCGGAGGCGTCCGACGACAGCACGAGCTCCGGCCGCGCGTCGACCAGCTCGACGGCCGTACCCGGCGACCGGGCGTCGAGCACTCGGGGATGGCCGACGAGAGCGGGCAGCATGTCGTCGGCATGGCACTCGAACTGCTCCTGATTGTCCCAACCCCCGACGGTGCGGTGGATGAGGCGACACGCGCGGCGGTCGAAATCGTCGAGGTAGTCGAGGGCGAGATCGCCCTGTTGGAGGCGCTTCAACGCCACCGGCCGCCCCGCCGTCCAGCCGCGCGCCTGCAGCGACTGCTCCAGAGGCCGGATTTCGGCGGTGTTGGGGTCGACGAGCCAGACGAGCCGCTTGGTTCGGACGGCCGGGGCCTGCGCGACTGGCTGAGGGGGCGACAGCATCGCTTCGAGGCTGTCGAGCGCGCGCTCCCACGGCGCCTTGACCGCAACGAGGGTGAGGAAGCGGAAGGCGATCTCGTTCTCCGGTCGGTTGAGCCACGCCCGATAGGGAGCCGGATTGGGGCCGGCGCGCTCGAGCGCCTCGGCAAGCATGGCGGCGGCGAGCGGCATTGACGTCGCGACGCGGCGAAACAACGGGACGAAGAGCTTGTCGGCATGGCGCCGAAGCGACTCCGGATCGATGAGCGCGGCGGCGACAGCCAGGAGGCCTGCGCTGACGGGCAAGGGAAGCGGCGTCAGGCCGATCAGCGTCAGGCCGGTCTGCAACGACGCGCGCGCCGCCGTCTGCTTGTTGCGGACGAGCTCCAGGAGGCCACGCAGCGCGAACAGCCCGAAATGGCCGTCGCTCGTCTCGGTCTGGGCCTCGATCTCGGCATGCAGGGCCGCGTCGTCGGCGGCGAGCAGCGCCGACACCTGCAGGAGGCCGACAAAACCGGGCAGACCGCCTTTGCGCTTGCGCGCGCTCTTTCGATAGAGCTTCAAGGCCTCGGCGAACAGGGCGACTGCGGCTTTCGGGTCGCCGCCGAGCAGGGCGCGCGAGGCCCGAAACGCCAGCGGCAGGTCAGGCGGGGTCCCTTCGGGAACGTCGGCGAGCGTCTCGTCGAGGCGGCCGAGCCGGCCGGCCAGCAACTCGAAATTGGTCAGTCTCTGATAGTGCTCGACGCGCAGCGAAGGCGTGCGGCGGCAAAGATCCATCAAGGCGGGGTAGTCCGGCGGCTCGACGCCAGTCGCGACCCAGTGGTCGGCCTTGGCCGCCAGGATGCCCGCCCGGAAAGCAGGACGGCGGGACGCGAACCAGTCGAGCCCGACGTCGACGGCGGCGAAGTGCCGCTCGAAGATCGATGGAAGCGCAGGCGTGGAGTAACTGTACCGGTGGCGGTAAGCGATCGCCCGCTGAAACTCGTCCTCGTCGTTGAGGAGCACGGCGAGGCGCTGCCAGCGCAGGCTGGCGTCTTCGATCAGCCTTTGGTCCCAGACCCGGGGATTGTCGAGCGGCAATTTGGCGCGAATCGCCTCGACCATCGCCGCGCCCTCGGCCGAATTGATCGCCTCGACCGCCAGCGGATGGAGAAGCTCCGGCGCGCAGGTCAGGTCCTCGGCGAGCAGCCCCTGAGCGCGCAGCGCATTGAGCGTTGGCGTCAGCGTCGCATGGCTCCAGCTCGGCCCGCCGGAGGACAATCTGCTGAGGCATTCCACGAACACGGTCTTGCCGATCGCCGCCGGCCCAATCAGCGCCTTGAGGCGAAGGAGAACGCGCTCCCGCGGCTTGAGAGCGGCGAGGGCGGCGGCGGGAGAGGCGAGGGCGGCGACAGGAAAAGTCACGGCAAGACAACTCGATGATTCGAATCACGTTGAAGGTATCCCCAGGAGACGGCGCGGAGCAACGCGGGGGCGGTCGCTTGTCCCCATGAGGTTCCGCGACGGCCGCCCGATCCGCTTCGTCTCGCCCCTCCCTATGCTGGACTGAGCGCGAGTTCGTGCGCGCCACTTGGAAAACCATCCGCCTGATTGCAATCCTTGGGCCATGCAGTCAAGCCACGCTCCAAACCCGATGAAACGATCGTTTCCTGCCGAACCTGAACAGCCTTGCATGACGCAGAGCGTGCTTATGGTCTCCGCGAACAGCTGGCTTTGGCGCGTCTGCCGCGTTCCGGCTACGGCGGCCTTCTGAGGCTTTCGCACGTTCCGGGGTCGATCCGAGACGTCAGCAAAGGGGCGAACTCGGGCATGCGACCGTTGGTTGACGCGTCGCCGCAATCAAATTGGCCCATTACCAGCCAGGTCAATCCGCTTCGC
Organism: uncultured Alphaproteobacteria bacterium; assembly: GCA_963822215.1. Classification (GTDB taxonomy): domain Bacteria; phylum Pseudomonadota; class Alphaproteobacteria; order Rhizobiales; family Beijerinckiaceae; genus Roseiarcus. The sequence continues at coordinate 373,138 of CAWGGX010000007.1, read as the reverse complement.
CATCGGGCGAGGCCCCATCGAGGCCGCGCAGAAACCCGAGCAGCGCGGCGTTGACCTCCTCCGGCCGCTCCTGCTGCGTCCAGTGGCCGCAGCCCGGCAGCATGACGATGCCCCGCAAATCAGCGACGTGTTGTTTCAGGCTCGCGATCAGCTTCTCGGCCCCGGTGAAGCCGACGACCAAGTCGAGGTCGCCGGCGACATAAAGCGCCGGAACTGTCACTTTCAGCCCGGCGAACGGCGCCATCAGCTCCCAGTTGCGGTCGATGTTGCGGTACCAGTTGAGACCGCCGCGAAAGCCCGCGCTTGCGAACTCGCCGGCGTAGACGTCGATGTCCGCCTCGGCGAGCCACGCCGGCAGCGTCGGTGGGTCGACCATCCGGCTCAGGAAACCGGCCTCCCGCGGGACCATGCCCGGCGCGGCGTCTCCCGGCGCGTCCACCGGATTGCGGCGCGGAACGTCGCCGGATGCAGAATAGAGGAGGCGTCGGATTGCGGCCCGCGGGTCGCGCTCGAGTTCGGCCTCGGCGACGCCAGGCTCCTGGAAATAGAGTTGGTAGAACCACGATCGCTCGGTCTGCGGCATGACGGTCGTCGGGCGCACGCGTCCGCGCGGGCGGAAGGGCACGCTCAAAGCGGCCACGCCGCGGAAACGATCCGGCCGAAAGAGCGCGCAATGCCAGGCGACCGGCGCGCCCCAGTCGTGACCGATCACGACTGCCCGATCGGCGCCGAGCGCCTCGGTGAGCCCGACCATGTCGCCGACGAGGTGGAAGAGCGTATAGGCCTCGATCGCCTCGGGCCGGTCGGTCTGCCCGTAACCGCGCATGTCGGGCGCGACGGCGTGGTAACCGGCCTCGGCGAGGGCCTTGAGCTGGTGGCGCCACGAGTACCAGGACTCCGGAAAACCGTGGCAGAGGAGGACGAGCGGCCCCTCGCCGGCTTCGGCGCAATGGATGCGTATCCCGTTCGCCTCGACGAACCGATGGGTAATTTCAGCCATGCGTTCCTCCCTTGAAGCCGGTTTGCAAACGGCGCCCCGACTAGCTATGCCCCGGCCCAGCGCCTAATCTGCGCCGCCGCCGACCCACTGAGAAGAGCCTCGTTCCCTTGGAAACACCCCTCGCATCCGTCCACAAGCGCGAAGGCCGCCTCGCGCCCGACGCGGTGGCCGCCCTCAACGCCGACCTCGCCGCGCGCTTCGGCAACCGCTTCTCCGCCTCCGAGGCGATCCGCCGCCAGCACGGCCACACGCTGACCTGGCTCGAGAACCAGCCGCCGGACGCCGTCGTGTTCGCCGAAACGCGCGACGACGTGATCGACCTGGTGAACTTATGCGCGAAGCACGATTCGCCGATCATCCCGTTCGGAACCGGCTCGTCGCTCGAAGGCCACGTCAATGCGCCGCACGGCGGCGTGTCGCTCGACTGCTCGCGGATGAACGCGATTCTCGCCGTCAACGCCGAGGACCTCGACTGCGTGGTGGAACCCGGCGTCACCCGCGCCCAACTCAACAGCTATCTGCACGACAGCGGCCTCTTCTTCCCGATCGACCCGGGCGCCGACGCCTCGCTCGGCGGAATGGCCGCCACCCGCGCCTCGGGCACCAACGCGGTGCGCTACGGCACGATGAAGGACCTCGTGCTGTCGCTCGGCGTCGTCACCGCCGACGGGACCTTTTTGCGCACCGGCACGCGCGCCAAGAAGTCCTCGGCGGGCTACGACCTCACCCATCTCTTCGTCGGAGCCGAAGGCACGCTCGGGGTCATCGTCGAGGTCACGCTGAAGCTGTCGGGCCTGCCCGAGGCGGTGTCGGCCGCGACCTGCTCCTTTCCCGACGTGCGCTCGGCCTGCGATGCGACCATTCAGACCATCCAGTCGACGTTGCCGATCGCCCGGATCGAACTCCTCGACGCGCTGACCGTGCGCGGCTGCAACACCTATTCGCATCTGGACCTGCCCGAGGCGCCGATGCTGCTCGTCGAGTTCCACGGCACGGAAAGCGGCGTCGCCGAGCAGGCGCAGAGGTTCGGCGAAATCGTCGCGAAAAATGGCGGCGGGAATTTCATCTGGGCGACCCGGCCCGAGGAGCGCACCAAGCTGTGGAAGGCGCGCCACGACGTCTTTTTCGCGCAAGGGACGCTGCGCCCCGGCGCCCGGCCGTTCGCCACCGACAGCTGCGTGCCGATCTCGCGCCTCGCCGACTGCGTCGAGGAGACGCTCGCCGACATCGCCGCGAGCGATCTGATCGCGCCGATCGTCGGTCACGTCGGCGACGGCAATTTCCATGTGACCCCGCTCGTCGACATGGCGAACCCGCACGAGATCGAGGTGGCGGAAGCCTTCGCCTCCCGCCTCGCCCACCGCGCGATCGCCATGGGCGGCACCTGCACCGGCGAGCACGGAATTGGCCAAAAGAAGATCGCCTACATGGACGACGAGCACGGGCCGGCCGCTGTCGATCTGATGCGCCGCGTCAAGGCGGCCTTCGATCCGCGGAACCTGTTCAACCCGGGCAAGGTTTTTGCGGTGTAGGCCAACGGTTTTCTCGGAAACATTGCGTCCTGGCCGGGCTCGTCCCGGCCATCCACGCGAACTCCGACTCTCGCTGATAGGCGCCTGATAGAATCGAATAATCTGAAGCCGCGATGTGAATGGCGCCGGCGCTACGTGGATGGCCGGGACAAGCCCGGCCTTGACGGTTGGGTCGGCCCCCTCGAATGGTCAGGTGGTCCGTGACCAATAGCTAACGCCACAAGGGCCAGGAGGAATTTTATGAAGATCGCTGTCGTCGGCTGGGGTTCGCTGGTGCGGGATCCCCGGGAGCTCCGGGCGGCCGCAAACTTTGCGCCGAATGGCCCGCTCCTGCCGATCGAGTTCTGCCGGGTCTCGCGAGGCCGACGGTTGACCCTGGTCATCGACGAAACGTTCGGCGCCGTTTGCACGACCTATTCCGCGCCGAGCGCGCTCGACACGCTCGACGCGGCGATGAAGAACCTGCACGCCCGCGAGGACATGCGAGACGCCAAGGGCGTGGGCTTCGTCGAGGTTGCTTCCGGCAAACGAAGCGACATCGCCATGCGGCGCCATCCTGAGGCGGTCGCGACGATTGCGGCCTGGGCGCAGTCGAACGGCTATGACGCCGCGATCTGGACGGCGCTGGCGAGCAATTTCGACGAGCCTGACAAAGGCGGCGAGCTTTTCTCCGTCACCGCGGCGATCCGGTATCTCGAAGCGCTCCAGGGCCAGGACGAGGCCGGGTTTGCATCGGCGGTGCACTATATCCGGAACGCGCCGAGCGAGGTCGAGACGCCGGTCCGCGATGAAGTCGCCAGGCGCTGGCCGGCGGCGACGGCGTAGCGCACTGTAGCCGCGCTCGCTGAGCGCGGGACGCGGTCAACGACCGCGTCTACAGGGCGTCTTGGCCCGCCGCCTTGATCAAGCCGCCATTCGGTTGCGATTCGGCCCGACAAGCGCCGAGATCCGGCGTTTAGGTCCCGTGCGTTCGAATCTCCGTTCGTCAGGCGAGGGCTTCCTTGAGGCCTCGTTCAGACCGATCCGTGAGGGGCCCATGCAGGACACGTCCGAACGCTCTGCCGTCGTGGACCGTGACAAAAGCAAGGCCCAGCACGACGAGCAGTTCGCCATCGCCGCCGCCTCGTCGCTGCAGGACGTCCGCCCGCTCGTCCTCAAGCACGGCGACGGGTTTGCGGTGTTCGACGGCCGGGGGGACGCACGGCCAGCGGTCGGCGGCGCCCAGGGCGTTTACTACCAGGACACGCGGCACCTCTCCGGTCTCACGCTGACGATCGACGGCGAGGCCCCGCTGCTGCTCAGCTCGATCCTGCGGGACGACAATGCGACGCTGACCTGCGACCTCACCAATCCGGACTTTTACGATAGCCAGGGGAAGCTCGAACTGCCGCACGATCTCATCCATTTGCGCCGTTCGCAATTCTTATGGAAATCGGGATGTTTCGAGCGGATCTACGTCCGCAACTTCGACGATCGCCCTAGGCGCGTCGAGATCGCCTTGGAATTCGAGGCGGATTTCGCCGACCTGTTCGAGGTTCGCGGTTTCCACCGCAAGCGGCGCGGCGACCTTCACGAGCCTCGGGTCGCCGGCGCTTCTGTCGTCCTGAGCTACACCGGCCTCGACAAACGGTTGCGCGCGACCTCATTGCATTTTGATCCGGCGCCGACGTCGCTGAACGGTCGACGCGCGGCTTACGCCGTCGACCTGGCCGCGCGCGAATCAGCCTCGATCTTCATCGAGGTCGACTATCGCCAGGGCACGCTGGCGAGCAGGCCCGTCAGGTCCTATTTCGTGGCGCTGCGGGACGCCCGGCGCGAACTTCGCTATTCGTCTTCGCGAGCCGTGGGGATCGAGACCTCCAACGAGATCTTCAACGAAGCGGCGCGCCGCAGCGTGGCGGATCTCTACATGCTCATGACCCAGTTGCAGGAAGGGCCCTATCCTTACGCCGGAATCCCCTGGTTCAGCACGGTGTTCGGACGCGACGGGATCATCACCGCGCTCGAAATGCTCTGGCTCGATCCGTCGGTCGCCCGCGGCGTGCTGCGGCGGCTCGCTGCGACCCAGGCGACGGCCGTCGACGATGAGTTGGACGCCGAGCCCGGCAAGATTCTGCACGAGGCGCGGCATGGCGAGATGGCCGATCTCGGCGAGGTTCCATTCCGCCGCTATTACGGCAGCGTCGACTCGACCCCCCTCTTCGTCATGCTCGCCGGCGCCTATCTCGAGCGGACCGGCGACACCGAGACCGTGCGCGAATTGTGGCAGCACGTCAGGGCCGCGCTCGAATGGATCGAGCGCTATGGCGACCGCGACGGCGACGGCTTTGTCGAATACGCCCGCCGCAACCATGAGGGCCTGGTCAACCAGGGATGGAAGGACAGCCACGATTCCGTGTTCCATGACGACGGATCGCTCGCGGCGCCGCCGATCGCGCTCGTGGAGGTGCAGGCCTATGTCTACGGCGCCTGGCGCGCGGCCGCCGAAATCGCACGCGGCCTCGCGCATGACCACGACGCGAACGCCTACGACCGCAAGGCAGAAGCGATTCGCGCCGAGTTCGACCGGCGTTTCTTCGACGAGGCGCTCGGCGCCTACGTCCTGGCGCTCGACGGCGACAAGCGGCCGTGCCGGGTGAAAGCCTCGAACGCCGGCCACGCCCTTTTTTCCGGGATCGCCCTGCCCGAGCGCGCCGCCCAGGTCGTCGACACGCTGATGGCGAGCTCGAGCTTCTGCGGCTGGGGAGTGCGCACTGTCGCGTCAACGGAAGCGCGTTACAACCCCATGAGCTACCACAACGGGTCGGTCTGGCCGCATGACAACGCCCTGATCGCCTCCGGTTTCGCGCGTTACGGATTTCGGCGCGAGGCGGCGCAAGTGTTCGAGGGTCTGTTCCGGGCCTCGACTTATGTCGACCTGCGCCGCCTGCCCGAGCTCATGTGCGGATTTCCGCGCAAGAAAAACCGTGGACCGACGTTCTATCCGGTCGCTTGCGCGCCGCAGGCCTGGGCGGCGGCCGCGCCGCTGTCGCTCATCCAGTCCTGCCTCGGGCTGACATTCGATCCCGTCGACCGCCGGATCATCTTTTCCGAGCCGGTCCTTCCGGCGTTCCTGGACACCATCGTTCTGACGGGCCTGACAGTGGCCGGGGCCAGCGCCGACATTGCGCTTCGGCGTTCGCGGGAGCAGGTCGTCGTCGAGGTTCTGGACCGCCGCGGTCCGGTGACCGTCGTCACGACGACCTGAAGCTTGCCGCGCGCGACGCGGGCCTGTCGAAATCCGTCAGGACCCCGGTCCGCATCCGCCACGACTTCGACCGGACGCCCGGCAGGGATTCGTAGATCGATACATAGTCGCGTGCGAACCGCGCGACCGTGAATTGGGCTTCGAAACAGGCTCGCACTCCCCGGCGATCGAGGTCGCGGACGCGCTGCGACGCCGCGACCGCCTCGTCGACGCTCTCGACCAGGAAGCCGGACCTGCCGCCGTCGACGATTTCGGGCGACGATCCGCGACGGAAGGCGATCACCGGCGTGCCGCAGGCCATCGACTCGATCATTACCATGCCGAACGGCTCCGGCCAGTCGATCGGAAACAGCAGCGCCGCGGCGTCGCCGAGGAACTGGGCCTTCTGCGTTTCATCGATCTCGCCGATGTATTCCACCATTGGGTTGCCGTCGACCATGGGCTTGATGCGCTGGGTCCAGTAGTCCTGGTCGACGCGGTCGATCTTGGCCGCGATCTTCAGCCGGGCGCCGGCGCGGGTCGCGATCTCGATCGCGCGGTCGGGACGTTTCTCCGGAGAAATCCGGCCGAGAAAGGCGAAGTAGCCGCCATCCTTGGGCGCCGGATTGAACGTCAGGAGATCGCGCGGCAGGCCGTGGTAGACCATGCCGGCCCAGTTCACCGGCGGCATGGGCTTGCGCTGGTCGAACGAGATCGAGACCAGCGGCGCGCCGGAAAAGACCGAGTAGAGGCGGCGGCTCTCCGGCATGTCCAGCCGGCCGTGCAGCGTGGTCACGGTGCGGTCGACGAAATCGCGGATCAGCGGATAGTGCAGCACATCGACGTGAAAGTGAAGGACGTCGAACTCGTGCGCCATCTCGCGCACCGCGTCGAGCATCACGATGTGATGCGGCGCCGGGTCCTTGACCCGGGGATCGAGCCGCAGGGCGGTGTCGCAGAACGACAGCAGCCGGGCGGACGTCGCCGAATCGCCGCTGGCGAACAGGGTGACGTCGTGCCCGAGCCGCACCAATTCCTCAGTCAAATACGACACGACTCGCTCGGTCCCGCCGTATTGGCGGGGCGGAACACTCTCCATCAGCGGGGCGATCTGGGCGATTTTCATCGTTGCGTCTTTCCGTCGATCCGAAACCTTGGCTTGTGGCGACAGAACTTCCGAGCAGGCGATCTCGTTCCAAAAGGCGCCGAGGCGATGGAATTGCGACTGCGGAAGCTTCTGCTTGACCGGCGGTACTGGCCCGAAAAGGCCCCCTCGTCATTGCGAGCGACCGCCGGGTCTAGCCCGGGGGGAAGCAATCCAGCCCTTCTGAAGGACTCTGGCGTTCGCAGGTTCGCGCCGTCTCCGATTGCCCCGCTCGAATGCGGGTCGTCTCGCTGTTCGGCCGGCGCGTTTGCCTACTCGCCGCGGCCCGTTGCGCGGCGGCTGGATTGTTTCGCTGCGCTCGCAATAACGGCGACGCCTCGTTGTCGAATGCCGTTTGACTGGGCACTTTGCGCTCGCCGTCCCTATCCGTGAGAGGCAAGTCCGACCGATGCGAGAGCCCTGCGGCTACATCATGGCCAGCCGGCGCAACGGCACGCTCTACACCGGCGTCACCACCAATCTCGCGCGCCGGGTTCACGACCATCGCGAAGGCTCAGGCTCGGATTTCACAAAGCGCTCAAGGGCCAGGACGCCGCCGGGTTCGCATCGGCGGTGGCCTATATCCGGAACGCGCCGAGCGAGGTCGACACGCCGGTCCGCGATGAAGTCGCCAGGCGCTGGCCGGCGTGACGCGCCCTACCACGGGCGCCACCATGGTCGCCGCCGCTCACGGCCCCTTGCCAAGCGCCGCCTCAAGCACGGCAAGGTTCTCGCGCACGGTCGCAGTGTTCGGGTGGTCAGCACCGAGGCTGTCCTCAAAGATCTTGAGCGCGCGGCGAAACGACGGCTCGGCCTCTGCCTGCCGATGCGTCGCTGTCAACAGGGCGGCAAGATTCGCAAGTCGAAACGCCACTTTCGGGTGGTCGGGCCCGTAGCTCGCCTCGTCGATTTCCAGAGCCCTGCGCAAGATGGGCTCTGGTTCGTCGGTCCGCCCGGCTTGCTTTAGTACAGTTGCGAGATTACTGAGCCGAACTGCCACGTTTGGATGTTCTGGACCGTAGTACGCCTCATCGATCGCCAGAGAACGCCGGTAGAGAACCTCTGCTTCTTCTAGGTCTGTTCCCTGACGGACGCTCGCAAGGTTATTGAGCGTCACGGCAACGCGAGGGTGGCTAGATCCATAGCTATGCTCAAATATGGCAAGCGCTCGGCGATAATTCTGCTCAGCTTCGGGCAGTCGATTTCTAGCCTGATAAATGCCAGCGATATTGTTTGTACGGATTCCGACATTGGGATGATTCGGGCCGAAACACTCTTCGTCAATTACGAGCGCACGAAGCATATGTTGCTCCGCCTCATCGAGGCGATTTGTCTCGCAAAGCACCTCTGCCATGTTGCTTAATCGGATTGCTACTTTCGGATGGCGTGGGCCGAACGTCGCCTCGTCGATGGTCAATGCACGTCGCGAAAGCTTCTCAGCTTCAGCGAGGCGATTTGTCTCCGCGAAAATGAACGCGAGACCTCCAACGCATGACGCGATTGCGACCTCGTCCCTATTGCGTCGCGATTTAGTTATTTCAAGAGCTCGGCGCATAAGCGGCTCAGCCTCTTTACATCGGGCCTTCGCAATAAGTAGGGATCCAAGCTGGTAGAAAAGCCACCCTGTCAAATCCAGGATCTCGGCATCTGCTGCAGCTCTGGCGACCGCAAGAACGTGCGGAGCTAGTGGGTCGAAATTGGCCCACGTCGACGCATCCTGCGGATCGCCGTCGAACGCGGCGCTGACCCAGCCCAGCGCCTCGCCGAGCGCCTGCGTCCGACGCTCCCCGGTCATCGCGCGGCGGTCGAAGTCCTGCACGAGGCGATGGATGACGAAGCCGAGGTCCTCGCCCTTGGCGCGCGTCGCGAGCGAATAGGCGAACAGGCCGGCGCGCGCCTTCAGCGCGTCATAGTCCTCCGCCTCGCCCGGAACGGCGACGTCGAGCAGAAAATCCGGGATCGGGTCCGGGGCGACGAAGGCCAGCCGGTCGAGCAGGCGGCGGCTTTCGGGCTTGAGCCGCGCAACCGAGGTCGCCCAGGTCGTCGCCAGCGTCCTGTCCGAGCCAGTCAGGGTCGGATCGTTCCAGGCGAGCGCTGCGTCCCGGTTCTCGCTCCATAGCTCAAGATAGCGCTGGAATCCGATATGGTCGGTCGCGATCTGCGCCCCCGCTTGTTCGAGCCCGAGCGCGAGCCCGCCGAGTTCGCGCGCCAGCGCACGGGCCTGCGCTTCGTCGTCCTTCGCCTTGTCGCGATCGTCGGCCGTGCGCTGCAAAAGAAACGCCGCCGCCGCGTGCTCGTCGAGCACGTCGAGTTCGAGCTTACGGATGTTTGGCGGAAAATTCGCCGCGCGCGCCGTGACGACGACGTGGCCGCCCTTGAGGCGCGGCATGAGGCGCGTCACGGCCTTGACGGCGTCGGGATCGTCGACGTTGTCGAGGATCAGGAGCCAGGTCGGATTGGCCTCCAACCAACGCAGGACCGCCTCGAACTTCACCTCGTCCTCGCGCGTGTCCTTTTCCGGTAGATCGAGCACGGACACGCCCGCGAGCGCGGCGAGGCTCGCGCTCAAAGCCGCCGCGTTCTCGGCGCGCACGAAAAGAAGCGCCGAGTATTCGGCCTCGTGCGCCCAGGCGTATTCGATCGCGAGCCGCGTCTTGCCGACCCCGCCGAGCCCGTGCAACGCCCGCACCAAAACGCCCGCGCCTTTGGCTGTCTCCAGCGCCGCGCGCAATTCCCCGAGTTTTTCTTCGCGCCCTTTGAACAGGTCGCCGAGCGACGTGAAGGGCAGGTTACTTGGTTTGCGAACGCCGGGGAACGTGACGGGTGCGGTGCGCTCGGGCGACAAGCTGGCCGGTTTCGCACCCCCCGGAAACCGCATCGGTCCCGGCGGCCTGACGCCGGAACTCATATACTCCGCGAGCCGCCCCCTCGCGTCCTCTTCGATTAGGCCGTAGAGGTCGCACCGCTTGAACAGCGCAAGGAGCCTCGGCGGTTCGCACGCTTCGACGAATATGGGCAGAACGAAGTTTTTCCGGGTGCTGATAGCCGCCCAAAGGCCCGACTCCAGTTCCCAGCCCGAATAGACCTTGGTCAGGTATTCGCAGCTGACGAGGCAGGCCATATGCTCCGAGTCGTCGACGCGCTGCCGCATCCATTGCACGATGTTTCCGCCAGCAGGAATCTCCCATTCGTGGACGTGCGGGACATGGCCAAGCTTCTCCAATTCCTGAGCGAGCCAAAACGCCCAGTCCTTGTCCTTGCTCGTATAGCTGACGAAGATCTTCGCCACCCGCCGCCTCCGGCCGCTCGGAGATGACGCATCATCGACTTGGGAAAGTCACAACGCAAGCGCGCTCGCGGCGAGGTCGAGACGCCGTTCCGCGATGAAGTCGCCAGCGCTGGCCGGCGCCGGCCGCCCAAGCGCGTCATGAGATTGGGAAGCGCCGTCGAGATTCACTCGTCTCGAAGGCCGGTCGCTATCCTTCTCCAGCTTTGCTGGGGAAGGTGGCGCGACCCGCGGACTTTGATCCGGGGGGCCGGATGGGGTGTGGGCCGCCGCCGCAACTTGGGTCGGATTGCACGACCGTCACCCCGGGCCTTCATCGAACCATCCCTGCTTTCCGCACCCCATCCGGCCCTCCGGGCCACCTTCCCCGCTTCGCGGAGAAGGAGGCGCGCAGCGATTGCGTCTCGCCCGCCGCCTTGATCAAGCCGCCATTCCGTTGCGATTCGGAAATATTCCGCCCACTCGGCTTGGCGCGCGAGCGCCGAAGACCGAGGCTAAAGAGGCGATCAAGCGATCGGAGAGAAAACGGGAATTAAAGCAACCGTCACCAGATTCCCGCCGTGTTCAGGCACCGAGCACCGTCGCCGCGGTCAGGGAAACCATCGCGGGCGCTCCAGCGTCACCAACGCAACGAGCACCGCTTGACAGAGTTTGTCAGACCTTTCCCAGAATTTCTATCACCTTGTTCGCATCGTCCAGCGAGTCCACCGCCGCGTAGGCGAGAAACTGTGTGCCAATCACGGAGGCAGAAAAGCCGCGCAGGTTAATTCGCCCGTCGGCAAGCTTCTGAGTCAACTCCGCGGCGATGCCCGGCCGGTCACGGCCTATGACTCGAACGGAATGGAGGGTATGCGCAACGTTAAAACCCACCTGCGCGGCTACAGCGATTTCCCTGTCACCCCGAAGTGGCGTGACGAACACGACTCCCTTGCCGGGTTCTGTCCGCCGGGCGATAATGAAATGCAGGTCTGCGCCCGCTTCCCGCAGCTCAGCCAGCACGTGCGCAAGCTCGCCGGGTCTGTCTTCGATGGTCGCCGCCCACACATCGACATGTTCCACATTTTCCACGAGAGGATCCATAACAGTTCTCCTTCCTCTCAGCTGTTGTGCGCTAAGTGCAGTCTAGGTCGTAATATTGATTCCACAACCCCGCCAAGAGTTGAATCGGGGGTGGGACCGTAATCCCTGATCGCGGTAGGGACGCTCATTGCTAAGCGTCCCCCGCACAGAACCGGGGAACGCGGTGACACTTACTTCGGAACGCGGTGACACTTACTTCATTCACCAATATCCCACCGCCGAGGCGGCTTAGCGCGCCAGCGCCGAAAACCGGGGCTAAAGAGGCGATCAAGCGATCGGAGAGAAACCGGGAATTAAAACATTTGTCACCCTATTCCCCGTGCCTTACAACCCGGCGGCGCCCGGTCTCGCGCTCCGTTTTCGCCCGCCTGTTCTTTCCCTGTTCCGACCTGATAACGCGCTAAAATTCCCTGTTCCGGTCGTTTGAAATTCCCTGTTCCGCGCCCGCTCCAGCCCGCAACCGGCGGGTTGCAAAGCGGGCAACGCCATGACATTGCAGGACTTCCTGGAACAGAGCGCCGAACAGGGCGCAAAAAAATTCCCTGCTAGCAGGGAATTGCAGCGTGGACTGCGCCCCGCCGGCCCGCTCAGCCCCGCGTCCAGTCCGTCAGGGTCACCCCCTCGCCCAGCGAAACCGTCGGCCCCGGGGTCAGTCCGACGCTGCGAAGGCAGGCGTCGGGCTCGCCGCCAAACCGGTCGCGGACGAACAGGGGCAGGCCGCCGGGAATCCGAACGTCGGCCGCCCGGCTGAGGTGGAAGGCGTCGTAGCCGAGATGCAGGAAAAGGCTGTAGACGTGCGGCCCGCCGATGGCGGCGACCGGGCCGGCCGTGACCCCCAGCGCCTCGAGCGCCCAGGACAGCGAGGCGCCGGCCGGATTCCAGAGCCGCGCCAGCGGGTTGGTTGGATCGGGCGCGATGCCGGCGACGGAATGCGTCAGGATCAGCCGGCGGCGCAGCGGCGTCTTTGGCTGGATCTCCTGCGAGTGCCGGCCGTGGATCACCGCCTCGATGCGCTCGAGCTCGGTCTCGAAATAGACCTTGTCGGCTTCGAGCTGGAGCGCGAGCGGCATGACGTGGCTCGCGTCGGCGATCATGCCGTCAGCCGAGGCGATGGCGTAGCCCTCGATGCGGTAGGGACCGATCATGGGCGGCCGCTACTCGGTCTTCTCGGCGTTGACCAGCGCCAAAAACTCAGCGCGGGTCAATGGGTTGTCGCGGAAGACGCCGAGCATGCGGCTCGTCACGAGGTCCGCGCCGCGCTTGTGGATGCCGCGGCTGATCATGCAATGGTGGGCGGCCTTCACCACCACCGCGACCCCGTGCGGATTGAGCACCTCTTCGATGGTGTTGGCGATCTGGGCGGTCAGCCGCTCCTGGATCTGCAGCCGCTTCGAGAAGATCTCGACCACGCGGGCGAGCTTCGAGATGCCGACCACTCTTTTGTCGGGGATGTAGCCGACCCAGGCGCGCCCGATGATCGGCGCCACGTGATGCTCGCAGTGACTTTCGAAGGTCACGCCGCGCAACACGATCATCTCATCGTAACCGTCGACCTCGGAGAAAGTCTTGCGCAGGACCTGCGCCGGATCCTCGTCGTAGCCAGCGAAGTATTCGCGGAAGGCGCGTCTCAGCCGATGGGGCGTCTCGCGCAGGCCGTCGCGGTCCGGATCCTCGCCGATCCATTTGAGCACTGTGCGGAACGCCTCTTCGACCTCCGGGTCGCTGATTCCGGCGCCGCCGACTTCGAGCTTCTGCGTCATTCGTACCCTTTCCTTCGCGCAGGCGACTGTAGCCGCCTCGCCGCGATTTCTCAAAAAGCGATCAGCGGGTGAGGTCGGCCCGCGTCGGCGGCAGGCCGCTCGGACCCCGCACCCGCTTCATCGCCAGCGTCTGGTAAACGCCGGCGTTGTTGCGCTCGAAGGTGATCGAGCAGGCGGCGAGATAGGCGAGCCAGACCCTCGCCGTCGTCTCGCCGACCTCGGCCACCGCCTCGTCCCATCGCGCCCTGAGCCGGTCGTGCCAGAAGCGCGTCGTCCGCTGGTAATGCTCGCGCCAGCTTTCGACGTCCCGCACCTCGAAGCCGGCAAGTTCCAGATTGGTGATCGTGCGGCCGAGGTAGTCGAGTTCGCCGCCGGGAAAGATGTAACGCGTCAGCGCCTGGAACTCCGGCCGTTTCTTGCCGGTGCGCGCGGCGTGGCTCCCGCCCGGGCGCGTGATGGCGTGATGCAGATAGAGCCCGCCCGGCTTCAGCAGGCGCTGCACAGTCCTGAAGTAGTTCTCAAAATTGACAAGCCCGACATGCTCGAACATGCCGACCGAAACGATCTTGTCGAACCGGCCGTCGCCCTCCAAGAGTGCATAGTCGCGTTTCTCAAATGTCACCCGGTCGGAAAGGCCGCGCTGCGCCGCCTTCTCGCGGGCGAGCGCGATCTGCTCCTCCGACAGTGTCACCCCGACCACAGTGACGCCGTAATGTTCCGCCGCGTGGCAAGCCAGCGAGCCCCAGCCGCTGCCGATGTCGAGCAGGATCTCGCCCGGCGCGAGGCGCAGCTTGCGACAGGTCATGTCAAGCTTCTGCCGCTGCGCCGTGTCGAGATCGTCGGTCCAGTCGTGAAAGTAGGCGCAGGTGTAGACCATGTCCCGGTCCAGCCACAACGCGTAGAAGGCGTTGGAGACGTCGTAGTGATAGGCGATGTTGCGGCTGTTCTCGGCCTCGGAACCGTCGCTCTCGCGGCTCGGTCCGACGCCATCGAGCGGCCAGGGGCCGCCGCGCGGAACGAACAGGAACGGCGCCAGCGCGCGCAGGGTCGATAGCGTTGCGAGCGAGTTGCGCAGTTCGCGGGTGCGGCCTTTCGGCCGGCGCGCGACGAGGTCGAAGATCGTGCCGTTGACGAGGTCGATGCGTCCGGCCGCCCAGAGGTTGGCGAACGTCGTGATGTTGGGCCCCTTGAGCAGCGCCGCCACCGCGCCTTCATCGGCAATGGCGAGCATGAGGCCGCCTTCCGGCCAACGGTCAGGGACCGTCGAGCTGTCCCACAGACGGAATCCGAAGCCCAGTTCGAGCCGCCGGTGGATCTCAGTGAGCAACCGCTTCAGCGAGGCGAGGCGCGATTCGGCGCGGGTCATCTCCGTCCTTCCTTCCGTCGGCGCAACGAGGCCGGCGACGCTCATACACGATTTCGCGGCTCAGCGAGGATGGACAGGCGCATCCCAGCGAGGCAGAAAGCCGAAGCGTCAGGGGGTCGATATGGATCAGTGGCGGTGGGGCGGCCTTGTCGTTCGGGACGCGGTCATCGACGATCTCGACGCCATCGTGAAACTAGAAAACAACTCCTTTCCGGAGGACCGGGTCTCGCGCCGATCGTTCGCGTATCACTTGCGCGCCCCGCAGCGGCCGGTGATCGCCGCGACGATCGACGGCGCGCTGGCCGGCTATGTTCTGATTGCGCTACGCAGACGCGGTCGCTCAGCGCGGATCTACACAATCGCTGTCCATCCCCGTTTCGCGCGCCGCGGGGTCGGCGCGGCGCTCCTCGCGGCGGCGGAGAAATTCGCGTGCCGACACGACCGGCTGGCCGTCACGCTCGAGGTCCGCTACGACAACGCCCCCGCCATCGCGCTTTATGAAAAGTGCAGCTACCGGCTTTTCGGCGAGCACGAGGATTATTACTCCGACGGGGCGACAGCGCTGCGCTACAAGAAGGTCCTCGACCGCCGCCCTGCCGGCGGCGCGCGGTTTCTGCGACGGTCGCCGGCGTTTCGGAAGGCGTCGCGGCGCGCCTGAACAGGCGGCCCGTCTGGTTGCGCCGCCGGCCGAAAACCCATAAGAACCGGCTTCTTTGCGGAACCCTCTATGACAAAAGCGTTGCCGGCCCACCTGAGGCGCCTTGAAGCGGAATCAATTCACATTATGCGTGAGGTTGTCGCAGAGATGCGCAATCCAGTTATGCTGTATTCGATCGGAAAAGACTCGAGCGTGATGCTTCACGTGGCGATGAAGGCGTTCCATCCCGCCAAGCCTCCTTTCGCCTTGCTGCATGTCGACACGACCTGGAAGTTCCGCGAGATGATCGCCTTTCGTGACGCGACCGCCCAACGGCTCGGCCTCGACCTCATCGTGCATGTCAATCAGGACGGGGTCCGACGGGGCATATCGCCGATAGCGTCTGGCTCGCAGGTGCACACCCAGGTGATGAAGACCGAAGCGTTGCGGCAGGCCCTCGACAAGGGCGGCTTCGATGCGGCATTTGGCGGCGCGCGACGCGACGAAGAGAAGAGCCGGGCCAAGGAGCGCATCTTCTCGCACCGTTCGGCAGCCCAAGCCTGGGACCCGCGAAACCAGCGCCCCGAGCTGTGGCGGCTGTTCAACACACGCCTTCGCGACGGCGAGTCGATGCGCGTCTTCCCTTTGTCGAACTGGACCGAGCTCGACGTTTGGGAATATGTGCTCGCCGAATCCATCCCGGTCGTGCCGCTCTATTTTGCGAAGGTGCGGCCCGTGGTCGAGCGCTCGGGCGCGCTGATCATGGTCGACGACGAAAGGTTGCCGCTCGAGCCCGGCGAGAGGCCGCGCGATCTGCGCGTCCGTTTCCGCACGCTTGGCTGCTATCCGCTGACCGGGGCGATCGAATCCGACGCCGAGACGCTGGAGGACATCATCGCCGAGATGCGCGCCTCGACCACCTCCGAGCGGCAGGGCCGTCTGATCGACACCGACGAGGCCGGATCGATGGAGAAAAAGAAGCGGGAGGGCTATTTCTGATGGGCGGGGCGCTCAGACCCTCCGCGCTGCCGACGCTGCGTCTGCTCACCTGCGGCTCGGTCGACGATGGAAAGTCGACCCTGATCGGCCGCCTGCTCTACGAGAAGAAGCTGATCTTCGACGACCAGCTTTTGGCGCTCGAGCGCGACTCGAAGAAGTTCGGCACCACCGAGGACGACATCGACTTCGCGCTCCTCGTCGACGGCCTCGAGGCGGAGCGCGAGCAGGGCATCACGATCGACGTCGCCTATCGCTATTTCGCCACCGAGAATCGCTCCTTCATTGTCGCGGATACGCCCGGCCACGAACAATACACCCGCAACATGGCGACCGGCGCCTCCAACGCCGATCTGGCCATCGTGCTGGTCGACGCGCGCAAAGGCCTGCTCACCCAGACCCATCGCCACTCGATCATCGCCTCGCTGCTCGGCGTCCGGCACATCGTACTGGCGGTGAACAAGATCGACCTCGTCGGCTACGATGAGAAGACCTTTCGCGACATCGTCATCGCCTACCGCAAGTTCGCCGAGCCGCTCGGCTTCCGCTCGCTGTTCGCCGTTCCGCTCTCGGCCCGGTACGGCGATAACGTGAGTTCGCACAGCGCGCGCACGCCCTGGTTCCAGGGCGCGCATCTGGTGGAGTATCTCGAGCGCGTCGAGGTCGAGGACGACCGCCGCTCCGCGCCCTTCCGCCTGCCCGTCCAGTGGGTGAATCGTCCGCACCTCGACTTTCGCGGCATCGCGGGCACCGTCGCCAGCGGCCGGATCGAGAGGGGCCAGTCCGTCGTCGTGGCCGGCTCCGGCCGCCAGACGACCGTCGCCGGGATTTTCGTCGCCGACGAGGCGACGGACCGCGCCGAAGCCGGCGACGCGGTCACGCTGACGCTCGCCGACGAACTCGACATCGCCCGAGGCGACGTGCTCTCGCACACCGAGAACCGGCCGGAGGTCGCCGACCAGTTCACCGCCAACGTCATCTGGATGAGCGCGGAGCCGATGCTGCCCGGTCGGTCCTATCTGATGAAAATCGGAACGCGCACGGCGCCCGCATCGGTTACCGAGCTCAAGCACCGGCTCGACGTCAACAATTTCGACAAGCTCGCCGCCAAGCGCCTCGACCTCAACGAAGTCGGCTCCTGCAATCTCGCGACCACCATGCCGGTCGCCTACGACGCCTATGCCGACAATCGCGAGACCGGCTCGTTCATCCTGATCGACCGCCTGACCAACGAAACCGCCGGCGCGGGCATGATCGTCCACGGGCTCAGGCGGGCGACCAATGTCCATCGCCAGGGCCTGACGGTGACGCGCGCCGCGCACGCGCAGTTGAAGCACCAGAAGCCCGCGATCCTTTGGTTCACCGGCCTCTCGGGCGCGGGCAAGTCGACCATCGCCAATCTGGTCGAGATCCGGCTGAACGCGCGCGGCGTCCACACAGCGCTGCTTGACGGCGACAACGTCCGTCACGGTCTCAACAAGGACCTCGGCTTCACCGCCGCCGACCGCGTGGAGAACATCCGGCGCGTTGGCGAGGTCGCCAGGCTCATGACCGACGTCGGGCTCATCGTGCTGTGCTCGTTCATCTCGCCGTTCCGGGCCGAGCGGCGGCTGGTGCGCGATACGGCGGCGGAGGGCGAGTTCATCGAGATCTTTGTCGACACGCCGCTCGAGACGGCGATCGCGCGAGATCCGAAGGGCCTCTACAAGAAGGCGCTCGCGGGCCAGATCAAGAACTTCACCGGCGTCGACCAGCCCTACGAGCCGCCGGATGATCCCGAGCTTGTCCTGCGCTCGGCCGAAGCGAGCGTCGAGGTCCTCGCCGACCGGGTGATTGCGGAACTGGAAAGACGCGGCATGATCACGAGACTGTAACTCGGGGCTTATCGTCCCTCCTTCCCGGCGACAACCATCATGCTGACGTTCTATTTCGCCCCGAACACCTGCGCGCTCGCCTCGCACATCGCGCTCGAGGAGGCTGGGGCCGCCTACCAAGTCCGGCGCATCGATTTCGCCTCCGCCAAGCAGACGAAGCCCGACTACCTCGCGATCAATCCGAAGGGGCGCGTGCCGGCGCTGGTCACGGAGCGCGGCGTGCTGACCGAGACCCCGGCGATCCTCGCCTATATCGGTCAGGCCTGGCCGGCCGCAGGGCTCGCTCCGCTCGACGACCCGTTCGCGTTCGCCGAGATGCAGGCGTTCGTAAGCTATCTCTGCTCGACCGTGCATGTCGCCCATGCCCATCGGATGCGCGGCTATCGCTGGACCGACGACCTGGCGGCGATCGAGGCGATGAGGCGCAAGGTCCCGGAAACCGTCGGCGCTTGCTTCGCCTTGATCGAGCGGGCGATGTTTCGCGGGCCGTGGGCGATGGGCGAGCGCTATACGGTCGCCGACCCCTATCTTTTCACCCTCGCGACCTGGCTGGAGGGGGACGGCGTCGATCCGACCGGTTTCCCGCGCGTGCTCGACCACCGAAGCCGCATGGCCGAGCGTCCGGCGGTCAAGCGGGCGCTGGCGCAAGAGGCTGCGGCCTGAGCTTTCGTAGTGGGCGGACCGCCGGGAGAGAATCGACGTCCCGGGCGATCCGGAGGGGCTATCCCTGACTCAATAGGGCGCCGGGTACGGCCCGGACGCGCGCCCGATCACGCCATTGCTGGTGAGCACGTACCAGTCGCCGCCCCGTCTCTCGATGCGCAGGACACGACCGGCCCCCGGGATGAAATCTCCGGGCGCGACTTCTTGCGAACCGTAGCGGCTCTCGACGACCGCGAAGCCATTCTGAACGTCCGAGACGCTGTAGCCCCGCAACACAGGTTTTGCGGCGGCGGATCGCGCGTCGCCATTCGGAGGGGACGGCTGATCTTTCGCCACCGGCGCAGCGTGTTTCGGCCCGACGTCCGCGCCGGGGTTTGCGGGACCGTCGGGTCCGGCCGCGGTCCTCTTTTCGAGCTTGTCGACCCTCGTCGCGAGGTCGGCAAGCTCCTTTGCCGGAGAAGGCGCGACAGCGGCTTTCTTCTCCAGCTTCTCCAGTTTCGACTCGAGTTCGCTCAGCTCGCCGGAATTCGGGGCCGGCGCCGCAGCCTTCTTCTCTAACACGTCCAGCCGGGTCGACAGATCGGCGAGGCGGGCGGAGGCGTTCGGATCGGAGCGCTGGCCGAGCTGATCGAGCCGCGCGCCGTACGTGCTCTCGATGCGGTCGAGCCGGCTCGTCACTTGCGTCAGCGCCGCGCTGAGATCGTCGGTTTTGGGGCGCCCGTCGTCGCGTCCGCCCGAGCCGATGACCGACGTCAGGGACGCCTTGACGAGATCGCCACTCGTGGCGACCGCGGCGGCAAATGTCCCGCCGCTTTGCCTCCCGTACAGCGCGGACGCGCCGAGGAGGGCGAGAATCGCCAGCCCGGCCGCGACCATGAGAGGCCTCCGTCTGCGCGTCTTCGCCTGTTCGGCGAGAAGCGGCCGGCGCTCGTCCGGCTCGACGGCCGGGACGACCTCGACCGGCGGCGGCGCCGATTTCTCCGGGTCGGCGGCTCGGATGTCAGGCGCCTTGGCGCCCTCTGTCGACGCCGAGCCTTTGAGCGGCGCGAGGGCCTCGAACAGCTGCTCAGCGGTCGCGAAGTCCTTGCGATCGAGCGCGGCCAGGGCGTTCTCGATCGCCTCGGCGGCGTCCGTCCGTCCGATCGTCTGGAAAAGCCGCTTGGCCGTCGCATAGTCCCGACGTGCGAGCGCCGACTCAGCGTCGCTGAGGGAGGCGCCGGCCGCGGCCTCGGCGCCGGGTGACGCGGCCGCAGGCGGCGGTGCGGGCTCCTCGGCGGCGGACTTTGCCTTCGCCTCGCCGGGAGGCGCGGCGTCGGGCGTTGACGCCTCCTTCGCACTGCCCTCGGCGGGGAGGCCGATCGGCCGCGATTCGGCTGTGGTCGCAGGCTCGGCCTTGATTTCCGACTCCTGCGGCGGCGAGGCCGGCGGCGCGATGACCGCGTCTTGTTTTCCGCGTTCTTCCGAACGCGGAATTGTCTCAGGGATCAAATCAGCGTCGGACGTCATGGCGGGTACCGATACTCTTTGGTCGTATGCAAGGCGGCCCGTCTAGCCGCGCCATGAGGATTTTTTGCGGCGAGACGCGCCCGGGCGGCGTCAGGCAACCCCGCTCAGACGGCGACCGGCGCGGCGACGCCGTCCTCGGCCGGCGCGGCGCGGAAAGCGGGAAGCGCCTCGGCGCGCGCCGAGAAGGCGCCAAGGTTGCGATAGGCGCCGAGATCGACCACGTCGCCAACCACGCCGGCGGCGAAGCCGTAGGCGCAGGCGGCCGCAATGTCGGCAAGGCCAAGGTCGCCGGCAATCCAGCCCGTTTCCGGCAGCTCGCTATCGAGCGCCCCGAGCCCTTGGTGAAGCTGGCCCATGACGCGGTCGACCCACGGCTGGTGGCGTTTGTCCTCGGGACGCAAGGCGCGCTCGTAGTGCCGCTGGACCGCCTTCTCCATCGCAACAAGGGCAACGCCGGTCAGGCGCAGCGCCCGCCCCCGGTCTCCCGGCTCCCTTGGGGTCAGCGCGGCGAGCGCAGGATAAAGCCCGGCGAGATAGTCGAGGATCAGCGTCGAATTGATCAGCACGGTCCCGTCGTCGGCGACGAAAGTCGGCGCCTTCAGGAGCGGATTGATCGCCGAGAACGCATCGATATGGCGGAAAAGCGAGATCGGCCTGTGCTCGAACGGAACGTTGGCGGCGATCAGCGCGACCGCCACCCGCCGTACATAGGGCGAATTGAGCATGCCGATCAGTTGCATCGCGGAGGCTCCCGGAGGACGGGTTGGAGCGTCAGTCTGCCCGCGCCCGAGGCCGGCGGCAACCTCTCGCCTGGAGCACGCTGTTTTTCAATCGAATCGCCATGTCGTGGGAGCCGCCCCCTCCACCAGCCTTCGGCCGGTCCCCGTTCCCCGCCTTCGCCCGCCTGCGGGAAGGTGGCCCGAAGGGCCGGATGGGGTGTGGTCCGCTGCTTCGGCCCGAGTCGGATTGCGCGACCGTCATCGCGAACCTTCGTCGGACCATGCCTGCTTTCCGCACCCCATCCGGCCTTCGGCCACCTTCCCCGCTTCGCGGAGAAGGAGGCGCCCCGGGGGCGGTTCGTCGGCGCGTTACGGGAGGCGGAAGGGCTCCCCTTCCCCACTTGCTGGGGAAGGTGGCGCGAAGCGCCGGATGGGGTGTGGTCCGCTGCTTCGGCCCGAGTCGGATTGAGCGACCGTCATTGCGAACCTTCATCGGACCATGCCTGCCTTCCGCACCCCATCCGGCCTTCGGCCACCCTCGGGTCTTCGCCCGGGGGCAGGCTCTTCCCCGCTTCGCGGAGAAGGAGGCGCCCCGGGGGCGGTTCGTCAGCGCGTTACAGGAGACGGAGGCGGCGCGGGATTGATCATTGTGCTGACGGCGACGAGCGCGAGAATTCCCGGGCGCGCCCGCCTCGGCTTTGCGCTGGATTTCCAGCGGGCCGCAGCCCGTCACGTCCGGGCGCCCCCAATTGATAACGGGCTGGAATGACCAACGACAGAACAATTCAATTGAGGAGCGTGGCGAAAACGAATACGAGAGCGGCGCGCCGAGGAACGTCTTGTCTGTCTTCCTTAAGCGGACGTCTCGCGGCGCTTTGACGGAGGCGGAGCCTCGCCGGGAAAACATCGGGGGGCGAAAGCGAGCCTTGCAAGTTTTCCTTACGCTGTCTGAAGCGAAAGGATCTTTGCCTGCTCGAGCGGCGATGGAAACCAAACAGGAAACCGGCGAGAGCGACAATCATGTCAGATCTGGAAATCGTATGGACGAAGGTCGACGAAGCCCCGGCGCTTGCGACCTATTCTCTGCTGCCGATCGTCAAGGCCTTCGTCGGCGCAGCCGGCGTGTCCGTCCAGCTGAAGGATATCTCGCTCGCCGGTCGCATCCTCGCCAATTTCCCGGAAAACCTTACGCCTGAACAGCGACGCAGCGACGAACTCGCCGAACTCGGCGCGCTCGCGACCAGGCCTGAGGCCAATATCATCAAGCTGCCGAACATTTCGGCCTCGATCCCCCAGCTCAAGGCCGCGATCAAGGAACTGCAGGGCAAGGGCTACGACATTCCGGACTACCCCGAGGCCGCCAAGACCGAGGCCGAGAAGGACATCAGGGCGCGCTATGGCCGAGTCCTCGGCAGCGCCGTCAACCCGGTCCTGCGCGAGGGCAATTCGGACCGCCGCGCCGCGGGCGCCGTCAAGCAGTACGCGCGCAACCATCCGCACAAGATGGGCGCGTGGAAGCCGGACTCGAAGTCGCATGTGGCGCACATGACGGGCGGCGATTTCTACGGCTCGGAAGTCTCGACCACCGTCGAGAGCGCGACCAACGCGCGCATCGAGCTCGTCGACGCCGATGGCAAGGTCTCCGTGCTGAGGGACAAGCTGGCGCTCAAGGCCGGCGAGGTCATCGACGCCGCCGTGATGAGCCGCAAGGCGTTGCGCGCTTTCTTCGCCGCTCAGATCGAGGCCGCCAAGCAAGAGGGCGTGCTGTTCTCGCTGCACCTGAAGGCGACCATGATGAAGATCTCCGATCCCATCATGTTCGGTCATGCTGTCTCGGTCTTCTTCGCCGACGTGCTCGAAAAGCACGCCGCCACGCTGAAGCGCCTCGGCGTCAATCTCAACAACGGCTTCGGCGATCTCCTGGCGAAGATCGAGACGCTGCCGGAGGCCGAGAAGGCCGCGATCAAGGCCGACATTGCGGCGGTTTATGCGAGCCGCCCGCCGCTCGCCATGGTCAATTCCGACAAGGGGATCACCAACCTGCATGTGCCGAGCGACGTGATCGTCGACGCCTCGATGCCGGCGATGATTCGGGAATCGGGTCGCATGTGGGGCCCCGATGGCAAGCTGCACGACGTCAAGGCGGTGATCCCGGACCGGTGCTATGCCACGATCTATCAGGCGGTCATCGACGACTGTAAGGCCCACGGCGCGTTCGATCCCAAGACCATGGGATCGGTGCCGAATGTCGGGCTGATGGCGCAGAAGGCCGAGGAATACGGCTCGCACGACAAGACCTTCGAGATTCCTGCCGACGGAACGGTTCGCGTCGTCGCCGAGAGCGGCGCGGTGCTGCTCGAACGTCCGGTCGAGACCGGCGACATCTTCCGCATGTGCCAGGTCAAGGACGCGCCGATCCAGGATTGGGTCAAGCTCGCGGTGCGCCGCGCGCGCCTCTCCAACACCCCCGCGGTGTTCTGGCTCGACGCCAAGCGCGCCCATGACGCTCAGATCATCCCCAAGGTCGAAAGGTATCTGAAGGATCAGGACACTGCGGGTCTCGATATCCGTATTCTGCCGCCGGTCGAAGCGATCAAGTTCTCGCTCGAGCGCATCCGCAAGGGCCTCGACACCATCTCCGTCACCGGCAACGTGCTGCGCGACTACCTCACCGACCTCTTCCCGATCATGGAGCTCGGCACCTCCGCCAAGATGCTCTCGATCGTTCCGCTCATGGCCGGCGGCGGTCTGTTCGAGACCGGGGCCGGCGGTTCGGCGCCCAAGCACGTGCAGCAGTTCCAGGAAGAGGGCTATCTGCGCTGGGATTCGCTTGGCGAGTTCCTCGCCCTCGGCGTGTCGCTCGAGCACCTGGCTCAGTCCTACAAGAACGCCAAGGCTCAGGTTCTCGCCGAAACGCTCGATGAGGCCAACGGCAAGGTGCTCGCCTTCAACCGGTCGCCGGCCCGCAAAGTCGGCGAGCTCGACAACCGCGGCAGCCATTTCTACCTCGCCCTCTATTGGGCTCAGGCTCTGGCCGCCCAGATCAAGGATCCGGAGCTCAAGGCCCGTTTCACGCCCCTGGCCGAGGCTCTCGCCAAGAACGAGGCGAAGATCAACGGCGAGCTTGTCGGCGCGCAGGGGAAGCCGGTCGACATGGGCGGATACTACGCCCCCGACTTCGCCAAGACCTCGAACGCGATGCGGCCGAGCGCCACATTGAACGCGGCAATCGACGCTCTATGACGCGTCGTTCGGCGCGCTGAGGCCGAATCAGGCGGAGCGCGCACAACGCGAGCGGCGCTCATCAGGCCCCTCGACTCGTTTTTTGGCGAGTTCGTGAGGCGAGCGAGGCGCTCCTCGCGCGAAGTGAAAATGCCGGTAGGCGGACTATTTGTCCCCAAGCAACCACGGCGCCTAGGACCACATGACCGGAACGTCGCGATTGTTCGATGCCGATCCAAGAGGCCGGACAGACCTTAAGCCGGGCACTGTGTATGCAATCGCCGGTGAAGGCGGATGGATCTATTACGGCCAAGTTATGACTGACAAATGGATCGCATTTTTTCGGCGGCGCGATCTGCGTGTAGCGAGCGGACCTGACATTCTCGCTACACCAATAATGTCGAAGATTCTAGTGGAATATCGTTCGATTGGAAAAGCATTGCGGTCTGGAGCGTGGAAGAAACTTGGCCGTTTCGACCTGCATAGTGACCTGCTCAAACCGCACGTAGTTGTACAATGGCCGGTAGGCACTCTGACTGTCACCGTTTGGGCGAACGGACGTCCCAGCCACGATGCACGCGTTGAAGATCCCGCCATTCAACAGATGGAGATCGTCGCGGCCTGGGATGCGCTTGACCATATTCCACAACGATTGGTTGCTGACTTCGGGAGCGAGAAAGCGGAGTGGTACGTTGGCGGCCCGATCTGGCGTGAGCGCCAGATCAAAGAGGAGCGAGCGCGCCGATCGCCTGATCAATCTTGGCATAGGCTTCCCGCGGATTGGGTGTCTACGAGCGACCGTTAACGGCGTCTCCGGCCCGTTGTCTGCGGGAAATCTGATGGCGGTTCATTGCCCAACCCGCCACCGTCGCCGGGGTGCGCTCACCCAGCCGTGTTGGTCAGGGACACGCAGGCCCGCAGGCCCAAAAGATAACTGTCGACGCCAAAGCCGGCGATCTGTCCGCGGGCGATCTCGGCGATGACCGAATGGCGCCGGAATTCCTCGCGCGCATGCACGTTGGACATGTGCACTTCGACGATCGGGCATTCGAGGATCGCGAGGGCGTCGCGGATTCCGTAGCTGTAATGGGTCCAGGCGCCGGCGTTGACGACCACGCCGTCCACCTCGTCGACGTGCGCCTGATGGATTTTTTCGGCGAGCGCCCCTTCGCTGTTGGTCTGGAAACACTCGACGTTGACGGCGAGGTCCTGAGCGAGGCCGGCAAGCGCCGCATCGATGTCCTGCAATGTGGCGGTCCCGTAGTGCTTGGGGTCGCGCTTGCCGAACATGTTGAGATTGATCCCGTGCAGGACAAGGATCCGTTTCATGCTTTCCTCCTGACGACGTTCCTGGTTGCTGCGACTCGCTCACGCTTAGTGTACAGGCTGCGAGTCGGGAGCGCGCCTTCAGGCGAGGCGAATTGTCCTCGGTCAGGCCGCGCCGCCAACGTCGCCGTCCCGCCCGTTGATCGAAACGGCGCCTGCGCCTCGATGGCGATTCCGTTAGCCGTCGCGCAATGGCGCCGATAAGGGGCCCGGGAACTGGACGGACTCTTCAGCGCGCCAAGGCATCCTTCTCCGCGCTGGCCGCGTCAATAGCTGTTACAGCATAAGTTTCCACCGGCGCCGTGCGCCCATCGGCCCAGAGAGAGACCTTCGCCGCGTCGGCCCCGCGCAGTCACCCAAACGGCTGGGGCGAAGCGACGGAGCGCCCATCGGGCGCTTGTCCGCGGCGGTTCGACGTGGGCGCGTCTCGGTCGCGCGATGTGTGAAAGTCATAGCCCCGAGGGAGATAGGCGCCCTCCTTCCCCTCAGGGGGAAGGCAATCCTGGCCACGCCTTACAACCTAGCCGCGCCCGGTTTCGCGACCCGTTTTCGCCCGCCTGTTCTTTCCCTGTTCCGCTCCGAAATGGCCTGTTCGTTCCCTGTTCCGGCCACTGAAAATTCCCTGTTCTGCGCCCGCTCTATCCCGCAACCTACGGGTTGTATCGCCAGCAACACCATGATATTGCATGATTTCCAGGATCCGAGCGCAGACCGCGGGGCAAAAAATTCCCTGCTAGCAGGGAAACCGGATCGTCGACGCCGGGCGGAGAGCGAGATGATTTTTTGCCGACCTCTCCGAGGAACCGCCCTCGGCGCTCCGCCGCTCTCGCTCACCCCCGCGTCCGCCTCGCCACGTCCACGGCGGCGAAGGCGGTCATGTTGACGATGCGGCGGACCGTCGCCGAGGGCGTGAGGATATGGGCCGCCTTCGCCGCTCCGAGCACGATGCCGCCAACCGTGACGCCGTTACCCGCAGCCATGCGCAGAAGATTGTAGGAGATGTTCGCTGCGTCGAGATTGGGCATGACGAGCAGATTGGCGGGCCCGACGAAGTCGGTGTCCGGCATCTTGTCGTGGAGAATATCGGGCGAAAGCGCCGCGTCGCCGCGCATCTCGCCCTCGACCGCCAGACGGGGATTGCGTTGCCGGATCAGTTCGCGCGCCTGCCGCATTTTTCGCGCGCTTGGCAGCCAACCAGCGCCTGCGGCGCGCCATTATGGATGAAAATGGTGGCGGCGCGGGCCGATTTGTCAGAGTCTTTGCGACGGGCGATCGTGCAAGGCTGACAAAACTGCGGTGGCTTGCGACCCCGATTGGCAGTCCGGCCCGCGCTGCATAGAGGTACCATTCTTTGTCGCCCCCGGGAACGGGGAGCACGCGTGGCAGTGTCTCGACTATACCTGCGGCGTCACGGTCGCCTTCCCCTGGATGGAGGCGAGGATGGAGGTCATCATTGAGCGGTGTTGCGGGGTGGACGTGCATCAGGAGACGGTCGTCGCCTGCGTCTTGATCGGCGCCCCGGGCGAGCGGCCGAGGAAGGAGATCAGGACCTTCCGGACGATGACGCGCGATCTGGAGGCGTTGCGGGACTGGTTGCAAGAGCTTGGGGTGACGCACGTCGGGATGGAGAGCACCGGCGTTTACTGGCGCCCGGTCTATGCCGTCCTCGAGGGGTGTTTCGAGCTGATCGTCGGCAACGCCCGGCACATCCGTAACGTGCCGGGTCGCAAGACCGATGTGAAGGACGCCGAGTGGATCGCCGATCTGGTCCGCCATGGGCTGATCGCCAAGAGTTTCGTCCCACCGGCGCCGCAGCGCGAGTTGCGCGAGTTGCTGCGCTATCGCCGCAAGCTGGTGGAGAGCCAGGCGGCCGAGCGCAACCGGCTCCTGAAGCTCCTGGAGACGGCCAACATCAAGCTGGCCAGCGTCGCCAGCGACGTCTTCGGGGTTTCCGGGCGCGCCATGTTGAAGGCTCTGATCGAGGGCGGCGCCTCGGCCGAGGCGATGGCGGACCTTGCCAGAGGGCAATTGCGCCGTAAGCGGGACGATCTGGTTCTGGCGCTCGAAGGGCGGATGGAGGAGCATCACCGCTTCCTCCTGGCGATGCAACTGCGCCGGCTCGAAGCCATTGAGGCCGACATCGCAGCGCTCGACCTGCGCATTGACGAGCGGCTCGAGCCCTATCGCGCGCCGCACACGCTCCTGATGCAGATTCCGGGCGTCGACTGGGTGGTCGCGGCCGTGCTGATCGCCGAGATCGGCGTCGACATGAGTGTATTCCTGAGCGTCTATCATTTGTCGGCCTGGGCGGGCGTCTGTCCCGGCAACCATGAGAGCGCCGGCAAGCAGAAGAGCGGCCGCGCCCGCAAGGGCAATGTCCATCTGCGCACCATGCTCGTCGGCGCCGCGATTTCCGCGGCGCGAACCAAGGGCAGCTATCTCAAGGACAAGTATCACCGCCTCAAGGCGCGCCGCGGCGTCTTGCGCGCAGCGCTCGCCATCGCTCACAAAATCCTCGTCTCCGCCTATCACATGCTCGCCAAAAACCTGCCCTATCGCGATCTCGGCGAAGCCTATCTCGACCAGATCAGCCAGACCCGAACCGTCGCCAACCTCAAACGGCGTCTCGAGCGCCTCGGCTACAACGTCACCCTCGAACCAAAGGCCGTGCCCGCATGACCCCATATCCACGCTGAAGCCATTTTCGTGGCAGATTGGAGGTTCCGAAGCTCGAATGCGACAGCAGGGCAACGCGCGGCGTCACGCCGAAATGGCTCACCTCCTCCGCCGCCAGAAGCGCGATTTCCGTGATCTGCTCCACGTCTGGATCGGCGTTGCAATGGGTGTCGCAGATGAACAGCTGATGGTGCGGCAGCATCAGCATCTGCATGACGGCGAGCGTATGCACGCCGGGGCGCAAGCCGATCACGTTGCGGATCGCGGCCAGATGATCGAACGCTCGGCCGAACGCGCCGCAGAGCATGGCGTCGCCGACGCCGCGCTCGAGGAGCCAGGCCGCGAGCAGAGAGCTGTTCGCCCGCATCTGGGACACCGCCAGCGCGCGCGAAACGCCGTCGCGTTTCCTCGCCGCGTAATGGGCGTCCGCCGCCTCCATGTAGCCTTGGGGATCTTGTGGATCGATGATGCGAATGGCCTGCCCCGGCTCCAGCCTGAGATCGAGCGCCGCGATTTTCTTGGCGATCACATCGGGCCGGCCAAGCAGCAGGGGCGTTGCGATCTTCTCGTCGACAATAATCTGCGCGGCGCGCAGGACCCGCTCGTCCTCGCCCTCGGCGAAGATGACCGAGCGATCCGCCCGCTTGGCGCGGACGAACACCGGCTGCATCGCCTGCCCGGAATGATAGACCAAGGCGTCGAGCTTTTGCCGATACGCCTCCAGATCCGCGATCGGCCGGCGCGCCACACCGCTTTCCGCCGCCGCCTTGGCGACCGCCGGCGCCACCACTGCGATCAGGCGCGGGTCGAACGGCTTCGGGATCAGATAGTCGCGGCCGAAGCGCAGATCGGCGCCCTTGTACGCAGTCGCGACCGCGTCCGCCACTTCCGCGTGGGCCAGTTCGGCAATGGCGTTGACGGCGGCGACCTTCATTTCTTCGTTGATCGTTGTCGCTCCGCAATCGAGCGCGCCGCGGAAAATGAACGGGAAGCACAGCACGTTATTGATCTGATTTGGGTAATCCGACCGGCCGGTGCCGATGATCGCGTCGGGGCGCGCGGCGGTTGCATCTTCGGGACGGATTTCCGGGTCGGGGTTCGCCATGGCGAAGATGAGCGGATCGGGGGCCATGGTCTTGACCATGTCCGGGGTGAGGACGCCTGCCGCGGACAGGCCGAGAAAGATATCGGCGCCCATGATGGCGTCGGCGAGCGTGCGCGCAGAGGTGTCGTTGGCGTAGCGCGCCTTGCTTTCGTCAATTGTCCCCGGCCGGCCGGCGTAGACGACGCCCGAGCGGTCGACAATGCGCACTTTCTTCGGATCGAGGCCGAGCCTCACCGCGAGGTCGAGACACGCGATCGCGGCGGCGCCGGCGCCCGAGCAGACAAGTTTCACCTCGGCGATGTCCTTGCCGACCAGGGCCAAGCCGTTGACCAACGCGGCGGCGGCGACGATCGCGGTGCCGTGCTGGTCGTCGTGAAAAACGGGGATCTTCATGCGCTCGCGCAGCTTCTTCTCGATGATGAAGCACTCGGGCGCCTTGATGTCCTCCAGGTTGATGCCGCCGAAGGTCGGCTCGAGGCGCGCGATGGTTTCGACCAGTTTGTCGGGATCGTTTTCCGCCAGTTCGATGTCGAACACGTCGATGCCGGCGAACTTCTTGAACAGGCAGCCCTTGCCCTCCATGACCGGTTTGCCGGCGAGCGGTCCGATGTTGCCGAGACCGAGCACCGCGGTGCCGTTGGTGACGACCGCGATCAGATTGCTGCGGGACGTCAGTTCGTCGGCCTGATCGGGGTTCTCGACGATCGCCAGGCAGGCCTCGGCAACTCCAGGCGAATAGGCGAGCGCAAGATCCCGCTGCGTGACCATCGACTTCGTCGGGGTGACCGAGATTTTGCCCGCCGACGGAAACCGATGGTATTCGAGAGCGGCTTCCTTCAGATCCCCATTCATCGCTGTCTCCTGATCTCGAACAAAAAGGCGAGCGGCGGACCGCCGGGCGCCGACCATTTGCGTTCGCGTGTTCCGGCGCCATGGGTCTGTGGCGTCTGATCGCATGGCGCTGAACGGCAATCGCAGTTTGGCTGAAAGAGCGTTTCGAACCAGCTACTGAAGTGGACCCCGGTTTTGGGACCAGCGGTTAAGGTGTGTAGCGTCCCGCTCTGTTTTAACCAACGGAGCGAGCGAAATGGCGAGATCACGCAAGAAGTTTGATGCGGCGTTCAAGGCGAAGGTGGCGTTGGAGGCTCTGCGGGAGGATGCGACGGTTCCTGAGCTTGCCAAGCGGCATGACGTGCATCCGAACCAGATCTACGCGTGGAAGAAGCAGGTTCAGGACAATGTTGCGAGCCTGTTCGCGCGAGGAGCGAGCGGTTCAAGCGACGGCGAGGAGGAGCGCGAGCGGGAGGCGGCCAAGCTTTACGCCAAGATCGGCCAACTGACGGTCGAACGGGATTTCTTGGCCAGGAGGCCAGGGCGATGAGCGCGCCCGATCGAAGAGCAATGGTCGGACGGCCTGGCGAGGACCTGTCTGTGCGCCGCCAATGCGCGCTGCTGGATGTGGCGCGCTCGGGGGTCTATCGGCCCAGGGCGGAGCCGGGCGCCGAAGATCTGGCGGTGATGCGGCGGATCGACGAACTGCATCTGGAACTGCCGTTCTACGGCTCGCGGCGAATGACCTTCGAACTCAACAAGGAGGGCCGCGGGGTCAACCGCAAGCGGGTGCGGCGGCTGATGCGCACGATGGGGATCGAGGCGCTGGTTCCGCGTCCCGGCACGAGCAAAGCCGCGCCCGGGCACAAGATATACCCCTACCTGCTGCGGGGTCTGAAGATTGTCGAGCCGAACCACGTGTGGGCGGCCGACGTGACCTACATCCCGATGGCGTGCGGCTTCCTCTATCTGGTGGCGATCATCGACTGGGCCAGCCGGGCGGTTCTGGCGTGGCGGCTGTCGAACACCAACGATGCGAGCTTCTGCGCGGCGGCGCTGGAGGAGGCGCTGCTTCGGTTCGGAAAGCCGAGGATTTTCAATACCGACCAGGGCTCCACTTTCACCGCCGAGGCTTTTGTCGGCAAGCTCGCGGCGGCCGGCGTCGCGATTTCGATGGACGGACGCGGCCGCTTCATGGACAACATCTTCATCGAACGGCTGTGGCGCTCGATTAAGTACGAGGAAGTGCATCTGAAAGCTTACGTCGACGGCCGCGAGGCGCGGGCCGGCATTGGTTCGTGGATGACCTTTTACAATTCTCGCCGCCCCCACCAGGCGATGAACAACCAGACGCCGATGGCGGTGTGGCGCGCCGGCATCGACGAAATCGAGGCGGCGGCAAGGGCTGTGGATATGCCGCTTCGCTTGGACAACGCAAACGCGTTGCCCACATACCCACAGCAGAGGCAGAAGCAGCAGGAAGCGGCTTGAAGCCTCTTTAAAAAAGGAAGAGCGGGAAGGATTACACCTTAATTCCCACGGCCCATGGTCCCGCGAATGGGGTCCACTTCACTTGTCGAATTTTTCAAACGCTGTCACGCCGTAGGATCCCCGACGGTTCGGTCGGTCAATCTTCGTAACATCACCTTCAGTTTCACATAGGCCTTCTCGACTGATTGAAGTCGAGGCTGACGCGTGTGAGGAATGCGCTTTGGCCGCCGATCTCGATCGCCCCGCGCACGTTATGGCCCTCTTGGCTGCCGATATCATCGGTGCCGGCCATTCGCTTCGCGTCAGCGTCGCGCAAGCACGCGGCGCTTGTAGTCAAGGAAACGCGAGCCACTGACCGAAGCATCGGACGAGGACGCCAGTCGTGGAATATCGGCTTGGAGAAAGTGCTACCGCCTTTGCGGCGGACCACTTTGGACCGGCCATCGCCGCGGCCTTGAATCACCTCAGACTAAATAATAGCATTAGGACATTGTATATACGCGAGGGCGGCATCCCTGCTGAGAAAGTGAGTCGCGAACCTACTACGGAATGCACAGCCGACTACGAGTTCGACGCCGCCGTCGCGCATTGGCGTAGTGCCGTCTGTGCACAGGCGGCCTTCGCCGCTGAGGCGCATCGGGCGGGTTTGCAACGGGAAGCTCCATCGCGGGATGGCAAACCGCGCGTGCTTCCTTCGCAAAGGTTCCTCCTAACGTCAATTGTGCCACAGGCAGGGATGGCCATAACAAGGTCGACGACAATTAGATTTGCGACCGAACCTGCGAGTAAACGGTTCACTTTTGCCGTATCTATTTCTCTGGGAACAGGAACCTTTGAATCTTTAGACGTTTACAGATGCGTTAAGCAGCTCAAGTCCAGCATATATCCTTGATTAATTCGTGCCTATCCGGTTAACGCCCACGCCCACTACATTCAGATCCCCTGAGGCTCAATCCTATCCGCTTGACGCCCAAGATGGGCGGACATAGTGTGGGCGCAAAGCGGATAATGGTACAGGGCATGGATGTTCTCGACCACGCGAGCTTGGCCTTCCCACGGTCGCTTCCCGAGTTCCAGCGCCTTTTCCCTGACGACGCGGCTTGCGCCGCCTATCTGGAAAAGTCCCGCTGGGACGGTGGGTTCGTCTGCCCGCACTGTCGAATGGGCGGAGAACCGTTCCGCTTTGATAACCGCCCTGGCGTCCTGCGCTGCCGGAAATGTCGCAAGAATACTGGGCTGACGGTCGGCACGGTCATGGAGCGCAGCCATACGCCACTGAGCGTGTGGTTCTGGGCCGCCTATCTGGTCGCCAGCCAAACGCAGGGCGTATCGGCGGTGCAGTTCCAGCGGCAACTGGGCCTAACCCGCTACGAGACCGCCTTTGGCATCCTGCACAAGCTGCGCGCGGGCATGGTGCGGCCCGATCAGGATCGGATCGGCGGCAGGGTGGGTGAACATGTCGAGGTGGATGAGACCTACGTCGGCGGAAAGACACGCGGCGAGGGTCGAGGCGTCCACCACAAGACGTTGGTCGCCGCCGCCGTCGAGGTTCGCCACCGCAAGCCGGGCACGGCGCAGGACAAGAGAAAGGACGGCCGGTATGCTGGGCGCGTTCGACTCGCCATCGCCCTGACCGCTCTGCCGAAACGTTGTGCGAATTCGTCGGAAGCGCCGTCATGCCGGGGACCCTGCTCGTCACCGATGATTGGAGCGCCTATGGCAGTCTGCGGGCGCGTGGCTACGATCACCACGCCATCGCCGAATGCGGCGACCCTGAGGTCGCCGAGGAGTTCCTACCGATCTCCCACCTCGTCTTTAGCAATCTGAAGACCTGGCTCAACGGCATCCATCACGGCGTCAGCGCCAAGCACCTGCAAGCCTACCTCAACGAGTTCACGTTCCGCTTCAATCGGCGGTTCTACCCGTTCAACGCCTTCCGCTCTCTCCTCGGAATCGCAGGCGATGCGACGGCTCCGACCTACGCCGAGCTTTACTCAGGGGAGTGGCAACACCCTAGATGTAGCGGGTGAGGGTCTTAACCGGATAGGCACGGATTAATTTCGTCGACCAAGCAACTATCTAACGATTATATATTGCGTGAGCAATATGTTGGTCGCTCACATAATGGCAATGAAACGAATATTTGTCGTTTGTGCTGGTCTTCTGCTTATAAATATCTTAGAACGTCGGGAACTATTTTCTATAACCGGAAGAGTCGTAGGCTCGCGGGAGCCTTCGGTCGTTCCCCTGCAAGCGTTTAAGCTCGCTAACGAGGCTCTGCCGTGCGTTGGGTCCGACAGCGGTTGCGACAGCTGGAAATTGCAGGCAGGTGCAGACTTTCAGTGAATCCGCCGGCCGGGCGGAAGCCTGCAAACCCGCGTACACCTGTGGTGAAGGAGGACGGATGACCGACGGGCCGGCATTGCTTCCGGTGCCTTCGGAGGTCGGTCGCACTTGCTCTGTGGGCGTAGGCGCAGGCGCCGATCCTTTGGCCGACGGCGCTTCGAGATTGAGTTGTCCCAGCATCCCTCCCTGCGGTGTTGGGGACGTTACCGAGTTGCCTGATGCGCCGGTCTTCCCAGTCCCCGTTGCCGAAGTTTGCTGTCCAGCAGGAGATGTTGGCGGTGCGTCGCCCGGCGGTGCCGACAGCTGGGCTGTCTCGCCGGCCTCGTTCAGAGCTGGCAGGGCGGCTCGGGACTCCACCGCTTGCAATGGTTGAAAGTGCCCTTTCGCAAGAAAAGGCGCGACGAAGAACACGGAGGAAATCAAAGCCAACGCCAGACGGGCGAACATGACTTGATCCAGAACTCGGTGGCTAGCACGCTACCATAGTTTCCAATACCGGCGAGGCCTAAGTCACATCAACGCGAGCGATGACGGCGCAGGGTGTGCCTCGCCGAGGCGGTCAGGCGTACTCCCAGCTCGAGTTTTAATGACGGATGGCGCGCATTCCGGTTCTTTCCTGAGGCGACTCCTGAAGGGGGCCCGTCCGCCGGAAGCCGACGTGCCGGCGGACTGATAGAAAAATGGCGCGCCACTCAGGATAAAACTGTGAACACCTATGTCATTGAAGTTCCTATATGAATTGTTACGTCGGTTTGCAGAAACTGCCGGTGCGTGCGGCGGCAGAGGCGGAGAAGGCGAGCGGGCGCATCACGAGCCCGTGGCCACCGCGGTCTCGATGGTGATCGAAAGGCCAGCAGCGATCGGCGCGGCATCCGGAACGGACCGCAGCGGAGTTGCGGACGCCGCCGCGTTCTGCAGTTCCGCCAATCGTCACGCGAAATTTTCTCCAGAGCCCAGCTGCGTATACAGGTGCCGGGGGCCGTCGACGGTCGAGGATATTTTGCAAACTCGCCATGGGGCGTTGTGGTAATGACCTACTGCCCAAGCCGACGAAACTGCGTTATGTTGCGTCATATTGACGCGGGTCCAGGGAGCGCATCAGGCGCAAGATTTGCTCCAAAACCGCGCGCCGGGAGGAATGATGGTCGAGATCTTCTCGCGCGGCGATGGGCCGCGACCCCAGGACGTTCGACTCAAAGCCTTTCTCGACCAAAACCGCGGCACGATCACGAAGATCGCGGATCATTTGTCGCTGGGTCGATATTCGGCCGGCAAGAGCGCGAACGCGGCTCCGCCGGAACCTGAGGAAAAGACAATCGTTCACGCGGTCGGCGGGGTCGCAGCGAGTCCTACTAGGGAAGCGCGGCCGGCGGTCCGCGCCACCGTGAACGGACGGGTCGTTGTCGTCGACGACAATTCGGGGCGGCAGCTGCACCATCTTGGCGAGATCCGACGACGAGGCGAGGAACTCGTCTTCCTCCTCGCCTGTTCCGAAAACGGCTTCTCCGCTCCGCTTGCGGATGAATTTCTCGAGCGGCTCGCCGACCTCGACCAGGCGCTGCTGGCGCCGGACGGCGGAGACGACGCTCTGGTCAATGAAATCGGCTCACGACTGGGATTCGAATAATCGTGCCGCAACGGGGTTTGGGGGGCGGAGGACACGGGAACGACAAGACCAAGCATCCCGGGGCCGCCGGTGACGGGGTTTTCCCGTCGCAATGACCGCTCGATCCGGTCGCCGATCGGGGCGGCCGGCGCCCACGCGCCCGAGGTTCAGCCGATGTCTTACGATGAACATGGAACGATGGACGCCTGGGCGGACTTCGTTGGCGGAGGGTCCCCAACCGCACCGCAGAAATCGGTCGTTCGCTCGGTCATCCAGAGTTCCTGGCGGCGCAGCCTAGACGGCGGGATCGACGCGAGCGGCTCGGCCGCCCCGATCGACCAGGACCGCGAGCGTATCGGCCATCTCATCCGCAAAAACACGGACCTGATAGCCGCCGCGCGCCCCTGTTTCACCACCGTCTCCAAAATGGTGGAAGGCACAGGCGCCATGATCGTGCTTACCGACGGCGACGGCGTGCTCGTCGAGGCGCTCGGCGACAAGGCGACGCTCAGGGCGGGAACTGACATCCATCTGACCGTCGGCGGCAGGTGGGACGAATGTTCGATCGGCACGAACGGCATTGGCACCGCTCTTGCCACCGGCGAGCCTGTCTTCGTTCACGCCGCCGAGCACTTCTGTGCGGGCATCAAGAGCTGGACGTGCGCCGGCGCGCCGATCCGGGATCCGCTCGACGGCGAAGTTGTCGGCGTCTTCGACCTTTCCGGCTATTCGACGATCTTCAAGCCCCACAATGCGATCTTCGTTGCAGCGATCGCGCGCGAGATCGAGCAGGCGCTGGCGCAGCGGCAACGGGAGGAGCGCACCCGCCTCCTCGAGGCGTTCATCGCCAATTCTCCTGGATACGGCAACTGCGATGGCCTCGTCATCGTCGACAGGCTCGGGCGCGCGACCTATGTCAACAACATGCCTTCCCTGTCGGATGGGCGGCGCGAGAGGAGTGCGCTGGTCGCCTGCGGGGACAGGATCCTCGAAGGGCCGCCGACCGATCTGACGAAGGCTGAAGGGAGCGCGTTTCCCGACGCGCTTTTGCGTCTCGCCGATTTCCGCCCGCTTCGGCTGGACGGAGAGGTTCGCGGCGCGGCGCTGGTCTTCCCGTCCGGTCCCTCGGGCGCGCGTGCGGCCCGGCGCGCTGTCCCTCCGGCACGCCTCGAAAAGGCGCCCGAGCGCATTGTCGGCGAGTGCCCCGCGCTGCGCTCCGCGGTTGACGTCGCCCGCCGCGTCGCCCGCTCCGGACCGGAGATCGCGCTTCTGATCGAAGGGGAGACAGGCGTCGGCAAGGAGCTGTTCGCCCGCCTCGTCCATCATGACAGCGACCGCAGGGGCAGTCCGTTCGTCGCGCTGAATTGCGGGGCGATCACCCGAGAACTGTTCGGCAGCGAGATTTTTGGCCATGTGGGCGGCGCGTTCACGGGTTCGTCGAAGGAGGGCAAGGCCGGCGTCTTCGAACTCGCCAACGGCGGCGTGCTCAGTCTCGACGAGATCGGCGAGATGCCGCTCGAAATCCAGCCGTTCCTTTTGCGCGTCCTCGAGGAGCGTGTGGTGCGGCGGATCGGCGACACGCGCGAACGGCCGGTCGACGTCCGACTGATCGCCTCGACCAATCGTGACCTCATGAAGGAGGTCGAGGCGGGACGGTTTCGCAGCGATCTCTACTATCGCATCAGCATGGTCTCCATTCACGTGCCGCCGCTAAGGGAGCGCCGCGAGGACATCGCGCTCCTCATTGCCCATTACAACGAACGGCTGGCGAACCAGATGGGAAAGCCGCTGCTCGAGTTCGCCGCCGATGCGATCGAGGCGCTCGAGGCCTACCGGTGGCCGGGCAATGTGCGGGAGCTTAGAAACGTCGTTTCCCGCCTTTGCCTTCTCGCCAGCACGCCGCTCGTCCGCCTCGAGGATCTCCCTCGCGACGTGCGCGGCGAGCGGCAACCGCCCTGCGCCTTCGACGCTTGCGCGAAGGACGATCCGGGCCGAGCGCTGAGCCTCGAACGGGCGGAGCGGCGGGCGGTCATGGACGCGCTCGTCGCCGAGCACGGCAACCTGAGCAAGGTCGCGCAAAGGCTCGGCATCTCGAGGCCGACCCTCTACCGCAAGATCCAGCTCTACGGGATCCAGACCCAGCGCAGCTTCAGCTGAAGGCCGGCCGCCGTCGTGCGCCCTCTCCCCGGGGCGAATGCAGGCACGCGTGTCGACGGTCGCGCGCCTTCCCGTTCTTTCAAACGAAGATCGGCGTCCTGTCGAGGGGCTGCTGCAGTCTTGGCGCGCGTTGCATGTTTTCAACGCCTTAAGCGCACAAAACTGTCACAAAAATCGTTGCGCCGAGGGCGCCGATTGGAGCCCGGATCATGTCAGGGCCTATCCCGTCCGCCGCGTCGCCGGCGGGCGGGCTCCTATGACGGACCTGTCGCCCCAGCTCGGGAATCAGCCAGCGCCTGCGGCGCGCCACTAATACGGTGATGGGACGGGTGTCGGCGGTATGCGTGCAATGCATAAGGCCGCAGCCCAACATTCTAATTTCGTGGCGGTTGCCGCGAACAAATAGCATGCCCCTGCCGTTGATAACGGCCAGCGCCGCCCGGCTGAATCGCCTCGTCCGCGCGACCCACCTCGTCCATGCCGTCCTCTCTCGGCGGCCCCGCACAAGGCAAGCGTTCAGATAAGAACAATCATATCATGGATTTCTTCGTTCACAAAGCATTTGTCGCCGAAACCCGGGGGGAGGGCGTCTCGCTTCGCGTCAGGGCCATGGCTGGCGTCGCTCGACGCGGCGCGGACGGTTAGATGGCGGACGTCCAGGGGCGGAGCTTAAGCCTTTGCCCGGCCGCCAAGGAGCCCGACCATGTCCCCCAGACCCCCCGTTCCTCCCTTCACCCGAGAAACCGCAATCCAGAAGGTGCGCGCGGCCGAGGATGCGCGGAACACGCGCGATCCGGCGCGCGTGCCCGCCGCATACGCCGCAGACAGTCGCTGGCGGAACCGCGACGAGTTCTTTTCGGGCCGCGAGGCGATCGAGGCGTTCTTGACGCGCAAATGGACGAAGGAGCTCGACTATCGGCTGATCAAGGAGCTTTGGGCGTTCACCGACCAACCGCATTGCGGTCCGCTTCGTCTACGAATTGCACGACCCGAGCGGGCAGTGGTGGCGGAGCCACGGCAACGAGAACTGGCTGTTTGACGCCGAGGGTTACATGGCCGAGCGCCACGCCAGCATCAACGACGTGCACATCGCCGAATACGAGCGCCTGCTCCGCTGGCCCACTGGCCGCCGCCCCGACGACCATCCGGGCCTGACCGAACTCGGTCTGTGACGCCGCTTCATTCGCCCCGCTTGCCGACGCGCCCGCTCAGTGCTGGTCCTGCGCGGTGGCGAATTTCGGCATGCCATAGGCGATCGCGAGGAGCCGTGAGAACGAGGCCCGCCGCCATGGCGGAATCATGCGGCAGCCCCGCCCATGGTCACGGCGATGCTTGCCTCAGTTCCGGCTTTGTTGAAATCCTTCTGTTTTCGTCTTCGGCCCGCGCTGATGAACGCTATGAGGCGGTAGGAACCCGACCGGGCGTCCGGGTCGAAAAGGAGGACCCTGGGAACGAGAAAAAGCATGCCCGCCACGGCAAACGCAGGCCCAGAATGGCGGACCGTGGGAAACGGGGATTGAAGTAAGGGACACCAAAAGCCGTAATTACAAAGCGCAGCCGTAATTACGTAAATTCCAGCTTGACCGGCAATTAGGAAGCAGTGGACTTGGCGCCCAGGATTGCTAAATCAGCATAAGCGACGTCACGAATTGGAAATTGCGATTGGCGGGCTTTTCAGTTGATACTAAGCTGTTTCGCGAGTTGGGGGCGCTGCTTGTCGGTCGCGAATTGACCGCGCTCATCGAATTGATCAAGAACGCCTATGACGCCGACGCGACCGAAGTGACTATTTTCGGTAGCGATCTCGCTAGCGAAGAGGCGGGCAAGATCATTGTGGCAGACAATGGAATTGGGATGTCCGAGGAGGAGTTTGCTCGCGGCTTCCTAACGATCGCGGGACGGTCGAGATCTACAGCCAACCGACGTTCTCCCTGGTTCGAGCGGCGTTACACCGGTGAGAAAGGGATCGGCCGACTCGCTGCGCATAAGCTCGCCCATGCTTTACGTGTGACGTCGCGGCGTTGGAATGGCCGCGACCGCGATCCGGTCGAGGGCTTTCCGGCTGACAGTGAAGTCCGCGCGCGTATCGATTGGGATGCGATCGAAGCCGTGGAAACCCTCGCGGATATTGAGGGTAGCGATGCGGTTCGCTTTCGATCCACTACTGGCACGACAGGGGCGGCCGGCACGCAGCTTACGCTGGCGCCTCTGCGAAAGCGTTGGACCGACGCAGACCGTAATCGATTCTTTGAAGAGATTGCGACACTCACACCGCCAACTGATCTTACAGGCCCGCTCCCTCAGACGGTGATCTCGAGGCCGTTGCTTCTCGAGCAACTCTCACTACGAGATGAATTGCGCAGCGGGGAGTTCACTATCAACTTCCGCGGCGAGTTGGGAGCTAGTGACGCTGATCTGCTTGCTCTGGCGCAAAGTGCGTCATGGATCATCGAGGTGGACTGCGATCATACCTCAAGACGACTCCGCATCGCCGTTGCGCCTACTCGACGCACCCGCACTGAATATGCAAGCGCTGAGAACTTCATCGTCGATCGTGTACTTCCAAGTGAGACGCCCATTGTCGGATTTCAGGCTCGGATCCTCCAACGGCAGTACGAAAGCTGGCCGGCCCGTTATCGGGGGATCCGCGTGTATTATGAAGGTTTTCGGGTACTCCCTTACGGCGAGCGACGCGACGACTGGCTCGACCTCGACCGCGATTACCGTTCGCGCGCTGCCGGCGAGCTCGGCCGCCTGAAAGGCTTGACCAGTTGGAATCTTCCTCCTGGACACGAGGATGAGACGCTCTACATCCAGGGAAATTCCGCGTTCTTCGGCGCGGTACTGTTGACGCGCTCGGGAGCGGACGAACTGCAAATGCTCGTCAATCGTGAGGGGTTTCTGCCAAGCACTCAGTTCGACTTTGTTGCCGACACCGTCCGCCGCGCAATTGATCTTCAAGTTAGGCTCCGGTACGCGGCAACCGTCGAAGTCAAGCGCGCGCGTAAACTGACGGCGGGCCGCCAAGCAAGAGCCACACAGGGCGCACCTAGCGGGCAATCACCCACGGCGTTCCGTTTGCGAGACTTGCAGGGGAAGGCGATCGAGACGATCCAGGCCGCACGTGCAGCCGTGGCATCTGGTCGGCCGGCGGTCGCTCAGGAACAACTCGGTGAAGTCGAAGAGGCACTGCGGTCTGCAGTCGATCTGAGCCAAGAGGCCGCCTCTGAAGCAACGATGCTACGCGTCGTCGCGTCTTTGGGTCTTGAGCATGCCGCCTTCGTCCACGAAGTGCGAAGCCTCGCGCTCAGCGCCCAGACCCTCGTCGAGACATTGGAGCGGCTTGCCGGAAATACATCTGATCGACGCGTTGCGTCTCGCCTGCGTGCTATCGCCGCCGATGCTCGCGAGTTGCGGGAGCGGCTTCGACGCAATGCCGTTTACTTGGCCGATGTCACTGGGGTCGAAGGCCGGCGTCGCCGTGCTCGCCAAAATCTGCGCGAACGTGTCGAGAGGGTTGTCGGATTCTTCGTGAAGGCGATTGAGCGCCGCGGCGTAACAGTCGAATTGGCCGTTCCGCCGGATATTGAAACGCCGCCGCTGTTCCCAGCTGAACTCGCTGCGATTATCAGCAACCTCCTGAGCAACGCAATTAAGTTCGCCGAGCCGCACGGGCGCATTCGCGTTGCTGCGCAGAGTGACGAGGAGAGCGTTAGATTGCGGGTCGAAAACAGCGGCGAAAGCGTTGACCTTAGGACCGCAGAGCGTTGGTTTGAGTTGTTTCGGTCATCCACGACAGATATTGATGAGTTGCTTGGACAAGGTATGGGGCTTGGCCTGACAATTACTAGGAGCCTACTAGACGAATATGGCGGTCAGATTCGCTTTGTGGCTCCCTCTCCCGGCTTTGCGACTGCCATCGAGGCGGAGCTGCCCCAAAGATGACTGACAATCCCTGCGTC
The DNA here is from genome assembly GCA_963822215.1 of uncultured Alphaproteobacteria bacterium. Lineage (GTDB taxonomy): Bacteria > Pseudomonadota > Alphaproteobacteria > Rhizobiales > Beijerinckiaceae > Roseiarcus. The sequence goes on along the minus strand of CAWGGX010000007.1, from coordinate 331,627 downwards.
CTGCTAGTAGACGACGAAGCGTCACCAGGTCTCCTGCCCCAAGACACCGAACAATTGCTACTTAGCCCCAACGACGGCGAATTTGGCGGGAAACTTGCGACACTGGTCGGACGGGCAGATCTCATTTTGATCGACCATAATCTCGAACTGCCCGGCGAGCTTTCGCTTGAGGCTTCCGACGGTGCCAGCTTGGTCGGCGTCCTCCGCTCTTGGGCGCGCACGAAGAGAGTGAGGCTGCCGCCATTAGCCATCTACACCAGCCATTACGAAGCCTTTGCCGATGAGATCCCAGCCGTAGGGCCGGCGGTCCCGCTCGGCGGGACATTCATTGGCCGGGAGGGTCGGATTGCACCGACGCTCGACGTCGAGTGGCTGATAGCCAAGGGGGCGGACAATACTCTTCCTCAGATAAGCTCATTGGCCGGGGCAAGCTCAGCCCTGCGAACCATCGCAAGGGATGACAAAGCAAGTCTCGACGAGGTCAAGCGCTTCGTTGCACCCCCTGCGCAGTTGGCCTGGACGTCACTTGCAACAGAGCATATCGGGCGTGCGCGTCCGCCAGTCGGAGAGCCTGAAACGGTGCATGGAGAGGGGACGCGAGGTGCCACGCCAATTCTCCGCTGGCTGCTGCATCGTGCCCTCTCGTACCCAGGACTTTTTGTTTCGGACCTTTACGCCGCATGGGCTTTGGGTGTCGAGCACGAGAGCCTTCGGGAAATCGTCAAGCGAGCGGGCGATTTCGCGTGGGCGCAAGAGCTTGCAGCTGGTATTTACTGTGGGCCGGCGCGGGAGCTGTTCCCCCGTCGTTGGTGGGCAGCCGGTGTGGACTTCGCCTCGTGGCAGTTGCGCCAAGAAAGCGAGATTCGTGGGAGCTTTTCTGACGCACTTGAATCGCTCGCCGGCGCGAACCTGACGGCACTGCAGGGCGCTGAGAAAGTCGTAGTGGTTGATATGGACCTCAATGAAACAGGTCTTGCAGACATCTAGTCAGCCATGCAGCTCCATCCGCCTGGCTGGCCGGCGGAAGCTGCCGAACCATGGATGTCACGCGATTTGCTTGCAAAGGAGCCGATAGCGCAAGCAATGCTCGACTCGGGTGACAGGGCGCAGCTATCACCATGAGCTTTACTTTCCTGCCAAGCGAAATGTTGGATGACATCCAAGTATTAGCGCGAGGGGCGAATGACTTTCTTGCCCATGGGACAATTAGGTCACTCGAAAATCTGGCTAGTAATCTTCGGTACGCGGTTGAAAACGCGACGTCGAAAGGAACTTCAAATTTCCGCTGGAAGACTGACGGAGCCACACCGATTGTAACCTCGCCTTCAAGGAATTGGAAGGGCACAACAAATGATTTCTCACCAATTTACGCCGAGATTACGATCGACTATGACTGTACTTTTCTGAGTGATTGTGCGCGAGTGCGAGTGAATGAAGGGTGCACTGTTGTTTGCCTTAAAGAGCAAGCAGATCCCGACACCGACAAGAAAGAGTTTCACTTCGATGCCGGAGCGGGAGGGTGGGCTAATCAGGCGGGACATCCGCCTTTGCACTGTCAGTTTAGTGGGTTCGTCAAGGATATCCCGCGCTTGCCAAGTGTCATCGTACATCCGGTAGATGTAATAACTTTTGTAATTCTCGAGCTCCATCAGAGTTGTTGGCGCGAGCATACCCAGAAGATGGAAGTTAAGAACAAGCTGCGGAGATTCCCGGAGCGGCAGCGGACAAGGCTCCGCAAAGTTGCTACCGGATGGGCCACCGCGTTGATCGACGGGAGCGATCACGGACTCGTGATCCTTCAGCGTCGGGCACCACACCCTTACCAACTTTGATTAGTTGACCTGGCGAATTTCTGAGTATTTTTATTCGCTGACGGATATCCTTTCTGTCTTATCGCACGCCGTTGTTCTAATTCGATCTTCATCTCACGGACTCTGTCGGCCCAACATTTTCCGAGCCGCGTCGCCAGAACTATTTCGTCCGCAATATTTCGGGCAGCGTCCCTGTCGCCGATACGGATGGCCTCGTCGGCACGTCGAAAGCTTTCGTGAAGCTCATTTGCCGTGCAAGCAAGCACTGGCATTCGGCGCGCCTCGCCAAGTTCGAGTTTCAGGACACCACCGCCGTAGCTCCGGCCGAGACGCTCCGCAGCTAGCTGGCCGAAAGTTGATATCGTTGTTAGCACGGCTGAGATCTGTTGATCGTGCGATACTCCATCTCTGAACCGTACACGATGCATCGTATTGGTGCAGTACAGGCCGCTATCTGCAAGAATCAAGCGAGGGCTATGATCGTTCATGTAAGTGAAAACCGCGTCACATGGTTCCCCAAGTTGGACCTGCCACCAAGGCGAACGTTTCTTGAACCAAACTGTCTGCCTACGCAGAGTTTTGGAGATCTTGGCGAGGCGATTACGAGTCCCACTTCCTCGCAGGTCTATACAACTTGGAGCAAGCAGCCATGTTTTTTCGCCTGCCGCCGCTAGAAATTCTAAGTCCAAGGTGTTAATTTGTAAACCCGGCAAATGCCGGGCGCGGCCGACAACTGGCCTCACATCGGTCAATCGAATCCCCGAAGCGCTTCGTTCGTGATCGTCAAGCAGGAAGACCTTATTGCAGCCCGTGACCACTCCAATGCTGAGGGCTGCAAGTGTCTCGAGAGGGACCGACGACTCAACCAGGTGGTCGAAGGTCCCAGCAGTCTCTTTCGCCCAAGGCACGTTATCCGGTCCAGCGGGCCAACGGGTCGCTTCGGGGACGCGTGACGACCCCTCACGATATCCGTCCGCTAGGAGGATCGCACCCCGTTCTTCTGGCTCATTTACCCAAAGTGGTTTGTTGGCTATAAAATGAAGTTCGATATGTCGGAATTCGGACGCAATGCGCTCGAGGGTTTGACGGCCATAACGACTGAAAAGTCCGGACGCCGGTATCACTGCGGCGATTCTTCCACCGGGGGCGAGAAATTCCTTTGCGTGAATAAGGAAATGCACCCAAAGACCGGCGGCGCCTTCAACATTGAAGCGTTTGCGCAACGCGGCACGCCATGCCGAAGGCAAGGCGTGGTTTCGCGTGAACGGCGGGTTCGCAATCACGCCGTGAAACAGGCCGGTGCGCAGCGGGTCGAGTTGCAAAAAATCCACACGCCGCACTTCGCTTTCGGGCGGAAGGCTTGGCGTAACAGCTTCAATGGCGTCGGGGTCGATATCACAGACAAGAAACCGAACAACGGAATTGTCTCCGCGCAATGCTCTGGCGCGATTGACTGCTGCCACGACCAGCGCGCCTTCCCCAACGCTCGGTTCGAGAAGCCTTTCAGTCCCGTCGCGAACAACCCAATCGGCAAGCAAATCGGCAATTGTTGCCGGCGTGTAAAATGCGCCTAGCGCCTTGACAGATTGCCGACTCGAAGCAGGGGACAACATCCCGGATGGGTATCAGTAGGAACCCGAAAAGTCTCGAGGTTTCTCAGAGGAATGCGGCACCGCTTGCCTTAATTCCCATTTACGGAATCGCGGTCCCGACATCCTGGCTTCGGCCTCCGCCGTCGAGCCGCAGGGCGGGCGGGCCGTGCACGAATCCGTCATCGCGAGGAGCCCGAAGGGCGACGCGGCGATCCAGAGAAACGAGGGGCGACCGACGTTCGCCTCGATCGCCACGCCCCTTCGGGGCTCGCGATGACGGCGTGGGCTCCGACAGATCGGGATTCAATACAGCCCGCGCTTGGCAGTCGGCGGGCCCGGTCGCCGCAAAGGCGCCCTTCTTCCTCCACCCGGGGAAGGATAGCGCCCGGCTTCGAGATGTGTGAATCCCGTAGCGCACCCGAGGAGAAGGAATTGCCGCCGCCTCCTGCCAGCCCTCGCCCCTACGGCCGCCCAAGCCTCTCGGCTCCGCCCCCGCGCGTCGGGCCGGCGGTCGGATCTTCCGCTTCTGTGAAGTCGCCAACCAGGGTCTCGGTGGTCAGGATCAGGGTCGCGACCGAGGCGGCGTTTGCCAGCGCCGTGGCCGTCACGCGCACCGGGTCGACGACGCCGGCCGCAAACATGTCCTGGAACCGGCCGATCGCCGCGTTGTAGCCCGTGCCATCGGGGAGGCGGCTCGCCTCGGCCACGATCGAGTCGCCGTCGGCGCCGGCGTTTGTGACGATCCGCCAAAGCGGACGCTTCAGGGCCAGCTGAACGAGGCGGGCGCCTTCGGCGACGTCGGATTTCGCGTTGGCGATCACCGGCTCGAGCGTCGGCGCGATATGGGCGAGCGCTGCGCCCCCTCCCGCGACGACGCCGTCCTCGGCGGCTGCGCGCACCGCATTCAGCGAATCCTCGATCAGCTGGGCGGTCCGCTTCTGCTCGACCGGGGTGACCCCGCCGGCATAGAGGATCGCCGTGCCGCCGCTGAGTTTCGCCAGCCGTTCGCGCAGCTTGTCCTGCTCGATGTTGGGCGGGGCGTTGTCGTAGAGGCGCTGAACCTGGGAGCGCCGGGCCTGGATCGCCGCGGCGTCTCCCTCGCCCTGCAGGATCGCGGTATGGCTGGCGCTCGTTTTCACCCGCGCTGCGCCGCCGAGATCGGCCGCCGTGACGTCCTCGATCCGTCCGCCGAGGTCGCGGGCGATCACCCGCCCGCCGGTCAGAATCGCCATGTCCTCGAGCAGCGCCTTGCGCCAATGGCCGTACTCGGGGGGATGAACGATGAGATAGCGGCCCGCCGCCCCGCCGCCGAGCAGGCTGGCGACGACCTCCGGCGAGACCTCTTCGGCGATCACCAGCAGCGGCCGCCCCGCCCGGCTCGCAACGGCGCGCGCCGCTTCGAGCGACGCTGGGTCCTTGATCTTCAGGTCCGTCATCAGGATCAACGGCCGCTCGAGCGCCGCCGTCATCGTTTCCTGGTCGGTCACCATGTGATGCGACAGGTAGCCCCGGTCGAACGCCATGCCCTCCACGACGTCGAGCGTCGTCTCAGTCGTTAATCCGAACTCCGTGGTGATCACGCCCTTCTCGCCGACCAGGGCGAAAGCCCTGGCGACCAGCGCGCCGAGCTTCCGATCGGTGGCGGCGACGGTCGCGACGGAGGCCAGCGTCGTCTCGTCGGTCGCGGGGCGCGCCGAAGCCTTGAGGCCGGCCAGCACGTTTTCGACGGCGAGGTCGATGCCGTGGCAGAGGTCGATCGCTTTCGCGCCGCGGTCGAGGGCCGCGGCTCCGCTCTGCACCAGCGCGTTCGCCAGCACGATCGCGGTCGTCGTTCCGTCTCCCGCCACCGCATTGGTCTGCATCGACACTTCGCGCACGACCTGCGCGCCCATGTTCTCGAAGCGCTCCGGCAGCTCGATCTCGGCCGCGATCGACACGCCGTCGCGGGTGATGATCGGCGTTCCGATCGGCCGGTCGATCATGGCGTTCATGCCTTTGGGGCCGAGCGTCGGCTCGACTGCGGCGGCGAGCCGCGCCACGCCGCGCGCGAGCGCCTGACGGGCGGCCGAACCGTGGAGCAGAACTTTGGGCATGGCGTCTCCTATCGCCTCTCGCGAGGCCGGTCGGTTTGAGCAACATGAAACAGGCTTGCGTCCGCTCGCCCTCACCCTGCCGCTTCGCGGCGTCCCTCTCTCCGGGGGAGAGCGGAATCCCCTCCGTCCTCGGAAGCAAGATGGTGTGAAGCGCCGGATGAGGGCTCGCCACGATCGCGATCGGCGGGTAGAAAATCGATCAGGGTCAGTTCGCTCCGGTCGGCTCGCTTCTCCCGATAGCGCGCCTCCTTCAGGCCGCGGCAAAGGGCGCCGTTGAACTCCATGTTGATGCGCACGGCGCGCAGCCTGCCGAGATAGTCCGGCAATTCGGCCGCCGTGAGCGGCGTCCCCTCCCAGGCGACGAACGCGGCCGCCTCGTCGCCCGACGAAGGAAAGCGCGCCTTGAGCGCGTCGAGATAATGCGTCAGGCGGACCGTCAGCTCAGGCCCGACATTCGCCTTGTCCAGCGTTCCGCGGTCGAGCGTCAGGATATCGTCGTCCGCCCAGCCGGCCTCTCTGAGGCCGACGAGAGCCGCCTCCTGCCGTTTCTGGAACGCCTTGCGCAGGAACGTCTCGCGCAGGCCGGCGAGGTCTCCCTCCGGCGACAGCGCCTCGAAGATCTCGGCGAACGGCTTGCCCGCGGCGACCCCCTTGTTCACCTCTTCGGCAAACAGGTGATCGTGCAGGGCGATTTCGAATCGCGGGCGCCACGAAAGCGACTCGAGCGCCTCGCGGACGCCGTCCAGCATCAGGAACGCGAAGTTCGGCGAGCACCAGTAGGTCGGCAACCGAAAGTCGAGCGCGACCGATCCGTCGTCGGCGACCTCGACCCGTTCGACAAACCCCATGTCGGTGACCGGCTCGTCGAGCTCCGGGTCATGGACCCGCGCGACGACGCGCATCACTTCGGCGATCCGGCCGCTCCTGACACTGAACGGCTCCATTGCGCTACTCCGCCGCGAGCGCGATCGGCGTCTTGGCGAGCGCGGCTTTCTTTTTCGCGATGTCGATGTTGTAGAGCCTGGCGGCGTTGAGGCCGAGGATCTTCTCTTTGACTTCGTGCGTCAGCTCGACTCCGCGCTCCTTGGCGATGTCGTCTGGAAGCTCGAACGCCCACAGCTTCTCGACCAGCCAGCGTGGCGTCCAGATCGCATAGTCGGAGCCGAACAGGATCTTGTCGGGGCCGATCCAGAACAACAATTCCGCCATCACCTCGGCGAAATAGCGCGGCCGGCTGTGGATGAACGGCAGCGCCACCGCAAGGCCGCCGTAGACGTTGGTCTCCTGCGTCGCGATCCAGCAGAAGTCGTCGAGGCGCGGCAGCCCGCAGTGCTCGACGATCCAGGTGAGGCCCTGGAAGTCGGTCGCCGCGTAGTCGACGTCATGGACGTCGAAAGCGTCCTTGTTCAGCGGGATGATGGTCGGCCCCTTGTGCACATGCACGTTCTTGATGCCAAGCTTCTCGCACAGCTCGAAGCAGCGATATGCGTCGGGGTCGTTGAGCCTCCATCCCTTCGAGGCCCCGTTCCATTCGGCGGTGTAGAGCTTGACCCCTTTGATGTCGTAGGTCTCTTTCATGTAGTGGATGTATTCGAGCGCCTTTTCGCCGTCGCGCGGATCAAAGGCGCCGTTGACGATGAACCGCTCGGGATAGCGCTTGGCGACGCTGGCGTTGCGCTCGATCGTGTTGAAGCCGTTCTTGTAGAAGTCGCGAAGGTAGGTCGAGTTCAGGATCGCGACGTCGTCCGGCCCGTCGACGAACAGGTCGTGATAGAGATCGTCGGCGCTGTACTTCTCGAACTTCGCCTTCTCCCACAGCTGCTCCTTCGGGCTGAGGTTTGCGTGGTAGGCGTAGAAGCACTCGATGAACTGCTTGCCGTGGATGTTGCTCTGGTTCGCTGGGCTGCCGTCCCAGAAATGCGTGTGGCCGTCGACGACGAAAATCTCTTTGCCCTGCGGCGTCTTGAACATGCCTTCCTCCTTATGCGTCCGATCTTGCGGGGATCGCCGGGGGGCGGTCCGCCCGCCGGCGCCTCCGTGGCGCCGCGCGCCTAAATGTATTCGAACATGTCTTCCATGTTGCCGAACAGGACGACGGTATTGTCGTCGACCCGCACCATGCGGCCGTAGTGAGTCGACGTGTTCACCTCGAAGATCGACGCCGTCATCTCGCGGCCGAGATACTCGGAGATCTCGTCCATCTTGAAGACGAGCTTGCCCTCGCCGTCGATGCGGATCAGCGCCGGTTGGTAGGTGACTGTGACGCCGTCCTTCTGGCTCATGAGCTCGGCGATGGCGCGCGCTTCGACCGAGTCGTTCATAGTGACCCCGCACTGGTGCGAGATGGTGTCGTTGAAGTCGATGTCCTTCATCGACTTGAAGATGTTCTGTTGATGGTATCCGGCGTCGTGAGCCGGCGTGGTCGCAGCGGTCATGTGTCTTGCTCCCTCTTGACGGTTATTGCTTGAGGCCGAGTTCGCCGAGGATCTGGCCGAAGCGCTCATGCGACTTCGACCGCGCGTCCTGGAACGAGATTGGCTTCGAATGCGGCTTCGACCAGAGCGGCTGCAGCGCGCCAGCCGCCTTCTCCGCGAGGTCGGCGTGCGTGGCCAGCCAGCGCTGGAAGAGCGCGCGGTTGTCGCCGCCGTAGGTGGGATCGTTCGCCTGCAGGTAGATGAGGTCGACCGTGTTGGCGAGATTGCGCTCGTAGTCGGCCTCCGCCGCCGAAACGACGGACGGCGTCATCGAGTCCTTGTTGGCCGCGCCCACCGGAATGAAGAAACCGGACCGGACCAGCTCTCCGACCAGCGGCTCGAACACGACGTTGATCGCAAAATACTGCTCGAGATAGTCGGTCGCGCCCATGATCGTTTCGACCGCGGTCCGCGCGCCCTGCCAGATTGGATCCTCCAGCCAGGTCTTCTTGCCCGCCTCGTCGTTCCAGCCCGGGATATCGAGCCCGATCTCGGCGAGATAGAGCGTGAGGTCCTGGGCGAGCCTGAGCTTGTAGGACGAGTTGGTCAGCGTGGCGTTGTTGATCATCTGGGTGTAGCCGTAGCGCTGCGCCTGCATGAGCGCCGTGCCGAGGCCGAACTCCGCATGCTTCCAGGCGCCGAGGTCGTTCTGCAGGACGTTGATCCAGGCCTTGTCGAAGGCTTTCGGGGCGCCGGCCTTGCGGCCGTTGGCGATCACACCCTGCACCATCGTCTCGATTTTCGACTGGCGCTGGTAGTGGGTACGCTCCCATTCCTGATCTGGCGCGCGGAAGGCGTGCCAGTTCGAGCTCTTCGCCTCAGTCGCGTCCTTGACATACGCGCCCTTGCCGTTGGCGAAATTGATGATCCAGCTCTGGATGAGATAGCGCTCCGGATCCGGCTGCACGTCGACGGTCACGTCCTCGTAGTGCGTCGCCCGCTGGCCGCGGGGCTCGAAATAGCGGTACCGACGGCTGTCGGAATCGGAAAACGTCGCGGCGCCCGCCGCGCCGGACCCGACTGAACTCGAAGTAGCGACCATCGCGTCAACTCCTTTTCTTTCACTCTTGGCTCGGGTTGCTCTTTGGTGTTGGCTCTCTCGGACGACGCCGTCAGTGACCGGACGGAGCGCCGGAAGAGGTCGTGAATCGATCGAAGAAGACGCGCTCGGATTCGAACCCGTTCATGAACAGAACGGGCTGCAGCGCATCGATCATTGGGGGAGGGCCGCAGGCGTAGACGTCGCCCTCTCCGTCGAGGGCGAGCTCCTTCAGCCGCGCGTTCACGCGCTCGTGCACGAAGCCGCGCTCGCCCCGCCAGCTCGCGTCGTCGTCGGCGTGCGACAGCACGGGGATGAACTCGATTTCCGGATGCGCGTCCTTGAGCGCGGCGATCTCGTTCAGATAGAAGAGGTCGTCCTTCGTGCGCGCGCCGTAGAAGAAGTGGATCGGTCGCTTCTCGCCGCTCGCCAGATGATCGTTGAGGATCGACCACACCGGCGACATGCCTGAGCCGGCGCCGACCAGGATCATCGGTCCGTCTCGGTTTTCCCGTCGGAAGCAGGCGCCGTAGGGTCCGACGACTTTGACTTCGGCGCCGATTTTGATTCCTCCGGAGTCGAGCTCTCCGGAGAATTTTCCTTGCGGGTATTTCTTGATGATGAACTCGAGCCTTTGGGTTTCGAGCGGCGTATTTGCCATGGAAAACGAGCGCGTAATCGTCTCCCCCGCTTCGGTCGTGACGGTGATGTCGACATATTGCCCCGCCCAGAACTTGATGGGGGACTCGAGCTCGATCTCGATGTGGCGGATGTCGTGGGTGAGGCGGTCGATCCGCGTCACGCGTCCCTCGAACGTCTTCACCGCGATGGCGCGCGCGAGCAGCTCCTCGTCGTAGTTGAGGAGCTCGACCTCGATGTCGGAGAAGGCGCGCGCGCGGCAGAGCAGAATGTGGCCGCTCTCCTTCTCGCTGTCGTTCAGCGCGAAGGTCGAGTAGCGCAGCATGTCGACCTCGCCGTCGGTGAGAATGCACTTGCACGCCGAGCATTGGCCTTCCTTGCAGCCGTGCGGCAGCGCAATGCCCTGGCGGAAGGCCGCGCCGAGCACGGTTTCGTCCGGCTCGACGTCGAACTCGACGCCGATTGGCGCCAGGCGAACTCTATACGCGCACATGCAGCAGGACCTCTTCGGCTCGAGGCGGCGCAGATCGCTGTCGCCGCCGACGGGCGTCGTCGGGCGCAATCGACTGTCCGGATGGGGAGCGCGGCGGCGTCGGGCCGCCGCGCAGAATGGCGTCAGTTGCAGGGGTTGATGGTGAAGCCCTTGCGATATTCGGCGAGACTCGCCTCGCGCGCTTCCGGCGACATCTCGCGCAGCAGCGTCAGCGGCGACAGCAGCGTGTGGCCGCGCACGTTGTCGAGCGTCCACATGTCCTTGTCGTCGAAGCGCAGATGCGGCTGCGGGATGAGCGTCTTGCCGTCAGAGCGAACGAAGTTCAGGTCCTTGATCGCGTCAGCGAGATCCCACCCGTGGTACACCGTCTCCCACTCGCGCTTGCCGCCGAAGCGGCCCATCGCCGGGGTCGGCCGCCCCTGATACTCGCCGGCGAAGGCCTCGACGACGGTCCACCGGTCGAGCTCGTGGGCGAAGGTGTAGACCTGCCCGTCGATCTCGTCCGTCACCGTGTCCTCGCGAATCAGGCACGGCACCAGGCACGACCAGCAGCGGTGCGGATAGACGTAGCCGACGTCCGAGTTGAAGGTGATCACCGTCTCGCCCGGCTTGCTGAGCTTGTCGTACCACTTCCAGAACTCGCCGAACTGGGCGTACCAGCCGGGGTACTTGTGCTCGAACCACTCGAAGTCCTTGTCGCGCTGAGCCTCGATGCGCCAGAAGTTTACCGGCCAGCCGACCGCGAAGAACTGCGCGACTTTGTGGACGTAGAACTTCTTGGTCAGGCGGTTCCAGGCTTCGTGAACGTCGTCGTGATGCACCTTCACGCCATATTTCTCGAGCGGCAGCATGTAGGTGCGGTAGTAGTCCTCGAAGATCCAGCGGTGCCACATCTCCGCGTAGGATTCCTTTGTCTTGTCACGGTTGGTGGTGCCGTATTCGATGAAGGTGCCGATCGCCGCGTCGACGATGGCGTGGTTCTGCCAGAAGGCGTAGCGCAGGTCGCGCTCGAGCAGGAGGTGGTTCTCCGGCTCCTTTAGCGCCGCCATCAGGAGCGAGTGACCGTTGCCGATGTGCCGGCTCTCGTCGGACTGGACCGACAGGAACACCGTTGGCAGCGCATAATCGCCGTTGCGGGCAGCCTCGGACGGCATGGCGACGAACAGCGTGTTGGTGAACGCGGTCTCGGCGACGACCGTCAGATACATGCAGGCGGCGGTCATCGTGTCGCCGGTGATGAAGCCTTCGCCGAACTGGCGCCCGATCGTGGTCGCGTAGCACTTGCCGAAGGCCTCTTCGGTGATGTCGAAGCCGGCCGGGTCGATATAGTTCTCCATGTACCACTTCTTCAGGTTCATCTGAATGGTGGAATGGCGGAACTCGTCGACCATCTGCATTGTGAAGCCGGTGCGCAGGTCCTCGCCCGGCGCGAGGCGCGCCACCATCGCCATCGAGCGGGCGGCGGAGATTTCCGGGAACGGGATGATGGCGAGGAAGAGCTTCATCCACTCGACCCAGCGCGGCTCGACGTTGCGGAACATGTCGCCGCGCAGCGCCGCGTCGAGCGCGCCATAGACGCGATTGTCCTTCTCTTCCTGCATCGGAAAGTACGAGCGCAGCACTTGCTTCATCGGGTCGCGCGGCGCCTTGGTGATCTTGTAGTCGGTGGGGAAGGTCATCGCCTCCTGAACATAGCTCGGATTCCATCCGAGATCGGCGATCTTCTTGGTCGCTTCGCCGACCGATATGCCTCGCTGCGACGTTATCTTGTTCAGCGTCAGTGTGGACATTTCGATCTCCTTGTCGGCGCGGCGGGGCGCCGCAGCCGGGTTTCCTTTGGGCCCTGGGCGGCAGCGCAACGCTCCGCCCGCGCGCCCATGCGTGCACGTCGGTTTGGCAAAGGTCCTCAGTGCGGAACTCCCAAGGGTCGAGGCGACCCTCCGACGTCCTTCCCGGTCCTTCGTTCTTCCTGCGACGCCAAGGCGACCGCATTGTTTCTTGGCGCAACAGTTGCAAGGGCTGTGCCAAGTCATGGAGCGGCCAATTGTCGCGGATTAGCGCGATCCAGCCTCGCGAATGTAACGTTTATTTACAACTGTAAAGAAGACGCTTGTATGATCGTTACACGTTTATTCCGAGCGTACTTTGAAGAATGACCAAGTACTTTGACATAATGAGCAATGCGCAGTAGCTTGCGGAACCACGCTTACAATCGCCAACTTGCCGCAAGAGGGCCGAATGCCCGAGGGAGGAGACAATCTCAGCGCCCGCCTCGTCTCGGCCGGCAGGGTTGAGGTGGCGGACGCGCTGTTCGAATTGATGCCGCGCGACGCCGTGTTCGTCCTGCGCCTTCTGGGCGAAAGCCGGAGCCGGCTCTTCCAGCATTTTCATGCGCTCATCCTCGCTGAATTCGCCAAGCTCGGGGCCACTCCGGAAACTCACCCGATGCTGAGCGCCTTTGCCGAAACCCATGCCCTGGCGCTACGCGACTTCGTCGTCTCCGGCGTCGAGATCGCGCATCAGTTTCGCATCGAGGAGATCGAGCGGCTGACCGGCGATTCCGGCGGCCTTCTGCGCGTCGACGTCTGGGACCGGCTGAAGAGTCATATCGCTGCGGCGGAATCCCAGTTTCAGCGCCAGGTGGTCGGGATGCGCGAGCAGATCGATGCGTACCGGGCCCCGGCTTCCGACCTCGACGGGGCGAGCGAAACGCGATGAGCGGGTCCGCGCCCACGCTTCGCGATCTGCTTGCGAGTCGACTGGCGTTGGTCGAGCGACTGTCCCGGGCGATCTCCGCGCTGCAAAGGCTTCAGCAGGCGCGCGCCGGGGCGGAGATGGACGTCCAGCGATGCGAGATCGGCTTAGGCCTCGAACCGCACGCCGACATGGCGCGGGACTTGCTAAGCCCGAGCTTGCTGGAGGCGAGCTTGCTCGACGCCAGACAGCGCGTCGAGGACAGCGACCGCAGCGTGGAGCGATGCGAGGCTGAAATCGCGGACCTCGAGTCGAACCTCGCAGAGATGGATCGCCAGATCGAAACGGCCGCTCGCGCATGAGCGCCGACCCGCGGGAGGACGCCAAGTGAATCGAGAAACCCCGAGCGCTCTTCTGATGTTTGAGCTGCTCGCCCGACGCTGGGCGGCCCCAACGCCCGTCCTCGGCCTGACGTTCAATACGTCACAAAGCTACGTTGCGGCGCCGCTCGCCGACGGCTCGATTGTGCTCGTCAACTCGTCCGATGCGGAGCCTCCGGAGAGCCGGATTGCTGTCGACCCCTCTGGGCGGCGAACGATCTCCCCGCGGCGGTCCGAGCCCCGTCCCGCGACGATCCTCGCCGCCTCCGGACCGGGACCTGCCGAGGTCGTTTGCGGCCCTGACGATGGTTTCCTGATTGCCTGGCGCGACGCGAGCCTCTGGCGCCTCGACGGCGCGGGGACGGTCCTCCCCGCAGCGCCGCCCGGTCTAGCGCCGCTCGTCGCGCTCGACCGTCGCGGCGCGACGACGATGATCGTAACGAGCAACGAGGCAACCCTGCAGCCGGACGAAGGCTTCGCAAACCGGGCGCGCCCGCCGGCCGGCGTCCGCGTCGCTGTCCTGTCACCCGACAGCGGGACGATCGCCTTCGGCTCAGCGGAGGGAATCGCGTTCGCTAAGATCGCAGCGCCGAGCGAGGTCGTCCGACGTTGCGCTGCTCCCGGTCCGGTCGATCGGATCGTGTGGCGGGACGACGGCGCTTACATCGCCGCGGCCTGCGGCGCCGCTGGCCTCGCCCTGGTCGATCTTCGCGACGGCCGGATCGGCTGCGTCGACGGCTTCCCCGTTCCTCCTCGGTCGATCGCCTTTAGCGGCCCGTCGAATGCGCTCGTCGTCTCCGGCGCCTACCGCATCGCCGCCTGGGATCTCGAGCGGCCGCCTTTCGACGGCGACCGCTCGGGCGCACTCGAAACCGGACGGACCGGCATGGTTGCGGTCGTCGAGGTCGCCGCGCATCCAAGGCGCCGGCTTGTCGCGGCCGCTTACGCCAACGGCCAGGTTGTGATTGCCGAGCCGGGTCGACGCGACGAGATGATCCTCAAGGCGACCGGCGCGACGCCGACGGCGCTCGCCTGGTCGGCCGACGGGCGCATGCTGGCGATCGCCGCGCGAGACGCCGTTGCGTTCGTGACCTTGCCGGACGCGCTTTTCAAATCAAGCGAGCCATGAGGAGAACGGACATGCAGGCCCAAGCACAGTCGATGACGGACGAACAGGAGAGCAAGGACCAGTTCTTTGAGCGGCTGGGACGCATCGCCGACGAAATGGCGGCGGCCCACGGGAAGGACTTCGCCATGGGCGCGCTATTGCTGGCGGCGCGCTGGTTGGCTGAGAACAAGGCCGGCGCCGCGCGCGTGGCGCCGAGACCGCAATGAGGCTCGGCATCGCGAGGCGATGCTGGCCGTTCCGCTAACGCGCGACCAGAAGGCAGGCGGTTCTGAGGACGGACGCGAGGTTGAAGCTGGCCTCGTCCGCGTCGTGCAGCAATTCGGAGGCTTCCGCGTGGAGGGTCTCGATCAGCTTCGGCGTCGAAACGCCCTCGTCCTTGGCGAGACTGTCGAGAGCGCGCCAGAACGAGGCCTCGAGACGCAGGCTGGTCGAATGGCCGCTCAAGCGGATCGACCTGCTTACGGGTTGAAAATCCTTTGCGTTCCTGCTGGTCAGGAGTTTGCACATGGCTGGTCCTTGATCACGGTTTTCCCATTTGACCGCAGAGCGCCCGGCCGCCGCCCCTGGCAGACCGTAGGCGGCCAGGCAAAACGCCGTCGCCTACGGGACAAGAACCGCGCGACCGTGGATCTTGCCATTGTGAAGATCGTGCAGAGCGTCGTTGGCGTTGCTGAGCTTGTACTCGGCCGTCCTCAATTCGATCAGCCCGCGATCGGCGAGCGCCATCAGTTCGACCAGCTCGGCCCAGGTGCCGACGAGATTGCCGATGATATTGCGCTCCGTGATGACCATGTCGACGGTCGGAATGCGGATCTCCTCGCCATAGCCGACGACGTAATAGCTGCCCATCGGTCGGGTCATCTTCAGGCCCTTGGCGGTCGTGCCCTTCTCGCCGACGAAGTCGATGACGGCCTCGGCGCCTTGGCCGCCCGTCATCTCCAGCACGGCTTCAACCTCGTTGCCATCGGCTTTCACGAGCTTGTGCGCGCCGACCTTCTTCGCCAGCTCGAGCGAGGCCGCCGACTTGTCGACGACGATGATGTCGGCGGCCGACATGGCGCGCAAGCACTGAATGCCGATGTGGCCGAGGCCGCCCGCGCCGATCATGACGCAGCTTTCCCCGGGATTGAGCTGGCGCGCCGCTTTCTTCACCGCGCGATACGCGGTCAAGCCCGCGTCCGAGTAAGGCGCGACGTCCTTCGGCGCCAGTGTCTTCGGCAGCGGCACAATGTTGCGCTCAGAGGTGCAGAGGAACTCGGCGTAGCCGCCATTCGAGTCGAGCCCGGGAAACTTGCCGGGCCCATGCATGTCGAAGCCCCTGCGGCAGGCGAGGCACGTGCCGCCGGTGATCTTGGGATGCACGATCACCGGATCGCCGACCTTGATTCCTTCGACCTCCTTGCCGACGTCCTCGACCCAGCCCGCGTTCTCGTGCCCCATGATCAGCGGCAGGAGCTTGTCGCCGGTGGGATCGGTGAACGGGCGCCAGACGCCCTCGACGATGTGCAGGTCCGTCCGGCAAACTCCTGCGCCGCCGATGCGGACGATCACGTCCGTCGACTTTTCGATTTTCGGATCGGGTACCGTCTCCTCGAAGACCCATTGCTTGGCGGTCAACGGGTCGTCATAGCGATTGAGAACCTGGGCCTTCACGAGCGTTCCTCCTTCTTGCGAGCCTTTGCCGACCTCGCCGCGAACGCGCGCCGCGCAAGTTTGGCGCCTAGAGCAATCCAAAATGATTTCAGGCGCTTGATGCGATCGCGGCGTCCACGCGTTGAACGATCCAGGACTGTCGGTGTCCAGAAGGTGGACACTGACGACGGAGCCAGAACGGCTGGGCTCGTTCCCCTCGAACGAGCGCGAGGCCGGCCATGCAGCCTCTGACCCCGGTCGATCGCGCCCGCCTTGCGCTCGAGCGCGGTCAGCGGATTCCCGAGGCCGCGCTGCCGCCGGCGATCGTCGAGAGCTGGCGCCGTTGTCTCGAGTTCGGCCTCGATCCGAACGCCTCGCCGTGCGGGATCGTCGCGCCGTTCGCCGAGGTCACGCGCAAGCGAAACGTGTTGCGGACGCTGCGCGGCCTAGCGCTCGCGGAAATGCAGGCGCTGCATTCCCAGATCGCCGGGTCGAACTTCATGATCGCGTTCGCCGACGCGGACGGCGTCGTGCTCGACACGCTGAGCGATCAGGCCTTCGCCGACAGCGCGGCGGGGCGAGACATCATCCCCGGCAGCGTCTGGTTCGAAAGCGCGCGGGGCACCAATGCGCTCGGGCTTGCGCTCGCGACTTCGGCGCCCGCCGCGGTCTACGGCCGCGAGCACTTCTTCGCCTCGCATGGGGGCTTGAGCTGCATGGCGGCGCCGATCGTTGATCCGCGTGGGGCGCTGGTCGGACTCCTCGACGCGTCGTGCGCCAACGAGGCGCGTCAGCAACATACCCATGCGCTGGTGCGGATGGCCGCAGTTCAGGTCGAGAACAGCCTGATCTTTCAGGATCGACCGGACAGTTTCATCCTCGCCTTTCATCCTCGGGGCGAGTTTCTCGATACGCTCTCGGCGGGCTTGCTGGCGACGTCGGCGGACGGGGAAGTGCTCTCGGTCAATCGCGCCGGCGCGGCGCTGCTCGCGGGACTGCCGGCAAAGAGCGGCGCTGACTTCGCCGCGCTGTTCGATCGCCGCTTCGGCGAGGCGCTGACCGAGATGCTGAACGGCGGGATCGTCCGCATCCGCGACCGCGCGGGCAGCGGCGTGTTCATGGCCTGCCGCCGGATCGGCCGCGCGCGCGCCGGCGCCACTCGCAGTGCACGGAGCGTTGAGCGCCCGCAGCCGAAATTCGCCTCATCGGATCCGCGCGTCGAAGCGAGCCTGAAAGACCTCGCAGAGGCGCTCGCCTTGCGCATGCCGGTGCACCTGTGCGGCGAAACCGGAGTCGGCAAGGAGTTGATGGCGCGGCACGTCCATGACCTTACGGGGCGCCGCGGAGAATTTGTCGCCGTCAACTGCGGCGCAGTGCCGGAGACGCTTTTCGTCGCCGAATTGTTCGGCCACGAGCGCGGCGCCTTCACCAACGCGCGTGCCGACGGCGCGACGGGTCTCGCCCGTCAGGCCGACCGCGGCACGCTGTTTCTCGACGAGGTTTCCGATATCCCCCTCGCCGCGCAGACGGCGCTCCTGCGCTTCCTCGACAGCGGCGAGATCCGGCCCATCGGCGGCCGTGGCGACCTCAAGCTCGACGTGCAGATCGTCTCGGCGACCAACCGGTCTCTCGCCGAACTCGTCCAGGCGCGGCTTTTCCGCGAAGACCTGATGTTCCGGTTGAACGCCTTCACCATCGAACTGCCGCCCCTCAGGACGCGGACAGACTTCGCCGAGATCGTGCGGCACCTCGTCGCTGACCTGGCGCCGCGGACCTCCATCACGGAGGCGGCGATCGAGGCGCTGGCGAGGCGCGCGTGGCCCGGGAACATCCGCGAACTCCGCCATACACTCCAGCGCGCGTTGTTGCGTCGCAAGGGCGAAACGATCGAGGAGGATTGCCTCGACCTTAGTCCGTCGGATGAGGCTGAGCGCGCGTGTCCCTCATGCCGCAACTCGCCGATCCAGCGCCGGTTCTGCGAGGAGATCACAGAGGCGCATCGCCTCGCGCGCGGCAATGTCGCCGAGACGGCGCGGCGGCTCCGGCTTTCCCGGACGACGATTTACAAACACCTGGAACGCTGAGGGCCCGCCGATCAGGCGAAGCGGCCGCCGCGCTCCAGCACCTCAATCTTGTAGCCGTCAGGATCCTGGACGAAAAAGAACCGCGCAAACCGGGCGTCGTCGCGCTTGAACTCGACGATCGGGCGCGGCTTGAGGCCGGCGGACGTCAGGCGCGCGTGCTCGCCGTCGAGGTCGTCGACCGAGAGGGCGAGATGCCCGTAGGCGTCGCCCAGCGCGTAGGGCTCGGCGCGTCCCTTGTTGATCGTCAGTTCGAGTTCGAAAGGCGTCGAGGCGTTTGCCAGGTAAACGAGGACGAAATCTGGAAAATCATAACGGTTCACAATCTCGAGCCCGAAAGCCTTGCGATAAAAAGCGACGGACCGCGTCTCGTCGAGCGCCCGGATCATCGAATGAATCGCCTTCGCCGCCACCTCCAACCTCGCTCGCTAGGAGATCCGCCCTGATGGCCAGCACGTATTTTACCGATCCAAGCGCAGAACGGGCATTAGGCGGCTACCGCTTACGACGGACGAAGGCGGCAAATCCCTCCTTCTCGACAATGTCCTTCATGAACTCAATGCTGTCGAACGAGATCGTCACCATTCGTGCTCTCCTGGACACGTCGTCGATCGGGACGCCTTCGTCTCCATCGACGACATGGGATGTCAGCGCGAAATCGCCCGTAAGATCCCCAACAGGAAAACCGACGACATCCTGGCCCTTCAGGGCAATCTGGACGCGCTACGCGACGACGTCGAATTCTCGTAAGCGAGCGCCCGCCGGCTGAGGACGCCCCGAGATGCGGGGTGTATTCACCGTCCTAGCGAACTCCGTCGGCATAAATGTTCCGGTGCTTGCCCGATTGCCGGCAAATGCCGAAGCGCGTTATCAGGCGATCGGCTAACGGTTTTCGAGTATAGCTGATTTGGCTGCTCGGGAACTGGGGATCCGACTTCGAGTCTGAAGGGCTGCCGGACGCCTTATCATTCGACGGACGGGCGTTCGCAGTTTTGTCCCGAGTGGTGTCGAAATTGGCGCGCCACTCAGGATAAAACTGCGAACACCTATGTCATTGAATTTCCCATATGAATTTTTCGACGGTTGGCAGGCACACTTGCGCGCGGCGGCCGGGTTGGCGGCGGCGAGCGCCCTGAGCAATGACGGGGAGCGCGGCCGTGACTGCTTCGAGGCGAACGTGAAATGAGGCCCCACCCGGCTGCGGGCGGGGCCTTGGCGCCG
Source organism: uncultured Alphaproteobacteria bacterium (assembly GCA_963822215.1). Classification (GTDB taxonomy): domain Bacteria; phylum Pseudomonadota; class Alphaproteobacteria; order Rhizobiales; family Beijerinckiaceae; genus Roseiarcus. The sequence goes on along the minus strand of CAWGGX010000007.1, from coordinate 312,349 downwards.
ATCACTCGGCGCTGGCCTTGCGGCTGCGGGACCAGATCAGCGAGTAGCCGACGCCGTCTTCCGCGTCGGACAGGTTCGCGTAGATCGGCTGGGTGAAGGGAGGGATCGTCGAGCTTGACCGAGAGGTAGTCGCGGCCTTCGTTCGAGCACTTCGACCAGGCGGCGCCGATCTCGGCCTTGCCGACGAACACTCGGTGGGAAGGGGCGTTGTCGTTGGTGCGGTCGGTTTAGGGCGCGATGCGCACGGCCTTGGCCCGCACGCTGAGCGTGACGATCTGACCCTGGAGCTCGGCGCCGACCTTCTTGAAGGAACCGACGCTGGCCATTTGAAGTCTCCGTCCTGTCTTTAAGAGCCCGCGACCGCCGCGGCCTCGATGGCGATCGAAAGGCCGGAAGCGATCGGAGCAGCATCCGGAACGGACCGCAGCGGAGCGGAGGACACCGTCCGAAGAACTTTGTTGCCTCGCGGGGAATGCGCGTGAGCGCAGGGGAAGAAAGTTCGGCGGGAGGCGTTGTGGCCCAGACGATCGAGGCGCAGCCGGCTTCCGGGCAGATCAAGCCGAAAGAGGACGCCGTAGTCCGCGCGCGCCATGACTGAGGAGTCGGAGACGCATGGCTTGCCGCCGGCCCTCGCAAGGACAGTGGCGGCGCCTCCGTGGTCAGATCTCGCTCGGCGTTTGCAGGCGCGCAGGCTGAACAAGCGTCTCGACCGAAACCTCGCGCCCGACGCAGCCCAGATCATCTGTTCCTGGACGACTGGCGGCAAACCGAGCGCCATGCTCGACAAAGCTCGACTAAGAACTACGAAGCCGGTGAGGATCATTGTCGAGAGCCGGCGGCCAAGATGGATTGCGAAACCCGCCGACGACGCGGAGACGGCCGGGGTGACTGCCAATATTGAACCGCTCAGGACGCAGCCGGCCGTATAATTCATCGATGTCAAGGTTCCGCCCGTGGAGCCGGGCTACGTCAATGTGCGAAACTGCCGCTTGGCAAGAAACACGCGCGTGGGAACGGTACGAACCGACCCAAAGTGTTCGACACCCGCGAGACAGCGCGAAGCTTGCAGCCCGGAAGCAAGTCCTGCGTTGACGGAGGCGACCGAGCTTGAACTGTAGCTCAGCGGCTGGGAGCGGCGGATGCCTACGGTCGGTGGCGGGAGGAAAGCAGGCGGTAGCCCGAGGGAAGGAAGCGACGGGAGCGGAACTTCCTTCGCCTAGCCTCAATCACACGAGACAAAGGACCTCCCAGGCGCTTGCCCAGCGAGGTCCCAACAATGTTGAGAACTGCGGGACGATGCGGTTCAAACGCGGCCCTCGCGTTGCCTCGCGCAAATCCTCCGACCTTTTGCGAGATCGACTCATGAGCGTCCGCTGGATCGAGCGGCCCGCGTCGGAATGGCGACCGGGCCCGGGCGAACTGATCGCCGTCGCCCTGCTGGTGGCTGGCACGTTCTTCATGGAGAATCTCGACGCGACGATCATCACGCCCGCGATCCCGCAAATCGCGTCGAGCTTTGGCGTCAGGCCGGTCGATCTGAACGCCGGCGTCAGCGTGTACATGCTGACTGTTGGCATTCTCATTCCGGCGAGCGGGTGGGCCGCCGACCGTTTCGGCGCGCGCAAGGTGTTCACGGCCGCCATCGCGTTGTTCACCGTCGCGTCGCTCCTCTGCGGGTTCGCCCGCACCTTGCCGGAATTCGTGATTGTCAGAATTCTTCAAGGAGCGGGCGGCGCCATGATGGTCCCTGTCGGTCGGCTTGTTGTGCTGCGCGTCACGCCGAAGGATCGGTTGATCCAGGCCATCGCAACCCTGACCTGGCCGGCTCTGGTCGCCCCGGTTCTAGGCCCCCCTCTCGGCGGCCTCATTGCGGAGCAGGCCAACTGGCGCTGGATCTTCTATCTGAACCTGCCGCTCGGCGTCGTCGCGATCGTCGCGGCGCTGGCGCTGATATCCGACTCCAGGCGGGAAAGCCGGCGGCCTTTCGATTGGCCGGGTTTCGCGCTCGCCGGCAGCGGCCTTGCGTGCCTGCTTACGCTCGCGGACCTGCTTACCCGCCCAACGATCGCCTGGACTGCGATCTTCGGTCTTGCCGCCGTCGGGGCCGCGCTGCTCGGCGCCACCGTCCGACATCTGAACCGAACGCCGCATCCCATGCTCGAGCTCTCGGCGCTGCAAACACAGACATTTGCGGTGACGATCTGGGGCGGATCGCTCTTTCGCATGGGCGTCAGCGCTGTCCCCTTCTTGCTGCCGACCATGTTTCAGATCGGCTTCGGATACGACGCTTTCCAGGCCGGCGCGGTGCTGATGGCGGTCTTCGCCGGCAACCTGCTGATGAAGCCGATGACGACGCCGGGGCTGCGCCGTTTCGGCTTTCGTACGGTGCTGGTCGGCAATGGGCTCCTGAATGCGGCTGGAATCGCGGCCTGCGCGGCGTTTACACGAAATACGCCGCTGCCAATCGTTTGCGCCGTTCTGTTTGCGGGGGGCGCCGCGCGTTCGATGCAGTTCACCGCCCTCAACACCATCGCCTTCGCCGACATTCCGGCGCCGAAGATGTCGAGCGCGAACGCGCTCTTTTCCGCCGCCTTCCAGCTCGCCATGGGTTTGGGCGTGTCGGCGGCCGCGGTCGCGTGGCGCATCGGCGAGGTCATCGCGCCGCCCGAAGCCTCGCCCGCCTATCCCTTTCGGATCGCCTTTCTGCTTGTCGCGGCGATCGCGCTGGCGGGCGTCTGGGACAGCGCGAAACTGCCTCGCGCCGCTGGCGAGCACGTGTCGAAACGGAAACCCAAACGAGCGGATGGATGAGCTTCACGTCGGAGCGCGTCATTCCATCCGTTGCGTGGAAGTGTACGTGGAAGTGTAATGGTGTGGAACGCGTCTGGACCGGAGACCAATCAAATCCAGCGCGCGCCGGACTGCCTTCATTTTTCGACGAGTTGCATCCCGGACGCTCAAGATGCGCTCAAGCCTGTCTACTCGGGAAGTTTGCTCCGGGCGGGCATCGCGCAACCGGCGGCTGCCCGGAATGCGCAGTAAGCGCTACATCGCGGTCGATGGCCGAATGCGACTGATCCGCCACGGCACGAAGTCGCTCCGCTCCGGCCCGCTGCGCGGGGTCGCGTGAGCCGGGAGGGCGGGTAGCAAGCCGGTAGGATAGCGATAGCGCGACGGGCAGCCCCGTCCTGAGAATTGAGGGTCGTTCAACCTCAACTCAGGAAGGAGCGCCCGATGAGCGAGACCAATACTGTCAGTCCGCTGCGTCAGCGTATGATCGAAGACATGGCTGCGCGCAAGCTCGACCCGCACACGCAGCGCAGCCACATCTATAGCAGCAAGCGGTTCGCCGCCTGGCTCAAGCGTTCGCCCGATACAGCGACCGCCGAAGACGTCCGCCGCTTCCAGCTGCACCTCGTCGAGAGCGGCGCCAGCATCTGCAACCGCAACCGGATCGTGACCGGGGTGCGCTTCCTGTTCCGCGTCACGCTGCGCCGCCACGATCTGGCGGCCGAGATCTGGCACATGAAGGAGCCGCAGAAGCTGCCGCCGGTGTTGAGCCCCGAGGAGATCAAGCGCGTTCTGACCATGGCGACGAGTCTCAAGGCGCGGGCGATGCTGTCGCTCGCGTATGGTTGCGGGCTGCGGGCCAGCGAAGTGGCGCGGCTGCGAGCCTGCGACATTGACAGCGATCAGATGATCATTCGCATCGTGCAGTCGAAAGGCCGCAAGGACCGGAATGTGATGCTCCCGCCCGAAATCCTCGACCTGTTGCGGCAATGGTGGAAGGTGCGGCCGAAACGGCGTGACGCCGGCGTCGCGCCGGAACGACGCTGGCTGTTTCCCGGTCGCGCCGGTCATCTGACCACGCGCCAGTTCGGCCGGCTGTTCAAGGACGCGGCGAAAGCCGCGGGGCCGCGCAAGGCGGTCTCCCTTCATTCGCTGCGTCATTCCTTCGCGACCCATCTGCTCGAGGACGGCAAGGACATCCGGCTGATCCAGGCGTTGCTCGGACACGAGAAGCTGGACACGACGGCGCGCTACACCCGCGTGGCGACGGGACTCATCGCCAAGGTCGAGAGCCCGCTCGGGCGCCTGATCACGCCGCGCCACAGGCAGGCGACGCGAAACCTCGAGAAGCCGCCGGCGCGATAGCGCCGGCCATGGTTCGACCCGTTCTGGAGCTCGCGGACATCCTCCGCGAGCACGGTCCCGCGTGGCGCGAGGCCAACCGCGGCCACGCGAGCCCCCGGATCCTAGTCCATAGGCGCTAACATATTGGGACCATGGATTGGTAGAGGCGTTTTTTTCGTGGGGGCTCGTGCAGATGTCGGCGTAGCGCGGCGATCCGGCGGCGCAGACCGGAGAAGGTCGGCTCGGGCATGATGGCTTGCAGAAGGGTGGCGACGAGTTGGCGCAGCAGGCGCCATGCGCCAGGACGGGTCAGGCGGCCAGAGACAGGCCCTCGGCCCAGTGTGGAGAGTCCTCGAGTTCGTCGACGAACGGCTCGAGCAGCAGGATGATCAAAAGATGGGCCAGGACATAAGGCTTGGCGGAGCGTTCGTCGGCGCCCGGCGGTCCTTTGAGGCCGATCAGGCTCTTCAAGCGCTTGAAGCCGAGTTCGATCCGCCATCGCAGGCGATAAAGGGCAAGAACGTCGGCGGTCGGGAAGGCCTCGGGAGCGAGCGAAGTCACCAGGATCACCCAGTCCGCGGCGGCGAGCGTTCCTTTGGAGACCTGATGGCCTTGTTTTTTCGCCTGGCGGCGCGCCGTCCGCCGCGCGGCTTCGGCGGCGCGGGGCGGCTTCTTGACCGCGACGAGCCGCAAGGCGAGCGGCTCGCCGCTCTTGCGTCCAATGAAGATCGTCCGGTCGATCAGCCCGCAGTCCGAAGCCTTGCGGAATTCGGCGACAAGATCGACCGGCTCGCCCTCGGCGTCGAGCCAACGAGCGTTTCTCCAGCCGGCGCGAATCATGACGTCGGCGCCCTGATCGAGCACGACGGCGATGCGGTCGGGCTGCAGATGGGCGCGATCGGCGATGCGGATCTCGCCCTTGACCACCGGGATCCGATCGAGCGTCTCGCCCCCGTGCTGATCGGTCAGCTCGAAATGGCCGAAGCGCTCGCGCGGAAGGTCGAAGGCGCTGTGGATGCGCCACAGCTTGTTGCCCTTTTTGGCCGCCGTTCCGGCCTGCGGAACCGTGGTCGCGTCGATGATCCGGATCAGGCGGCCGCGGCCGGCCTGCGGCGCGGCAGCGGCCAGCGCCTCCCCGACCAGGAACGCCAGCCAGTCGCCGCACCGGCGCAAGCGCTGAAGCAACGCGACATTGGAAAGGTCGGCAAGGCCCACCGCCGTCGACCACGCGGCGGTCGAGCGCAACCCTCGATCGCCGAGGCAGTAGGCCAGGACGAGGCGCAACAGATCCGTGGCGGTCGCGATGGCCCGCGCCCGCAAGAACGCCTTCGTCTCGCGCGCGCTTTGTTCGAGCCCCGCCGCCCCGCCAAGCCGGGCGACAATGTCTTGCCAATCCTGGGCCGAAAGTGATTTGCGAGTCATCGCATGTTGGAATCACACGCGATTCCAACGGTCAAGAAATTGTTGCAGAGCTATCTTAGCGCGTATGGGGTCACAGCCCGGGGGTGGTGAGCGCAATCGAGCGCTGTCGCACGGCGGCGCTCGGCGGCCACGTCGCACGCTGCGAGAACGCGGCGTGCGGTCACACGCACGTCGCTTTCAACTCGTGTCTTATGGGCAGATCCATTAATGGGGAGTTGACGGCGGCTTGATCGCGCTCCTGCGTCCACCGCCGCCAACCCGACTCCCCATTACGAGGGGCGCTTGAGGAGCGCGATCAGCTTGTCGGAGGGCTGGAACGCGCCGCGCCGCAGATGCGGTGGAACGATCGACTCCATGGCGTCGAGCTTCTCTGTCGGATCGCCACGCGTATAGATTTCCGTGGTCGTCAGAGTGGCGTGCCCCAGCCACAGCGACACCTTACGGATGTCCTGCGTTGCTTGCAGGATGATCATCGCGCATGTGTGCCTGAGCACGTGGGGCGAGATGCGTTTCTTTGCGAGGCCGGGATGCGCTCCAGCGGCGGTCACTGCGTGCTGCTTGAGCAGATAGGCGAAGCCCCATCGGCTCAGCGGCTCTCCCCGGGCGTTGACGAACAGCTCGGGCGCTGCGATCTGCCCGCGAACGGCGAGCCATGCGCGCAGAGCTGCGGCGGTGGTCTTCCACAGGGGAAGCGTCCGTTCCCGTCGCCCCTTGCCGAGAACGCGAATGCTCATCGACGGCAGGTCGATGTCGTCGAGCTTCAACTCCGTCAGCTCGGACACGCGCAGACCTGCACAAACCGCCAGATGCAGCATGGCACGGTCGCGGATGCCATCGCGCGTGGCCGGATCCGGGGTGTCGATCACCGCTTGCAACTCCTCGCGCAGAAGATAGGGGACCAGACGCTGATCCGTCTTCTTGAACGGGATCGCCAGGACGCGGCGGACATGCTCCAGGGCCGCCGGCTGCCTGTATTCGAGAAAGCGGAAGAAGGACCTGATGGCCGCCAACCGGACATTGCGCGTCACCGGCGCGTTCTTCCGATCATCCTCGAGATATTCCAGGAAGGCGCTGATAAGGCCGGCGTCGAGTTGCTCCAGCGTCAGCGCCGATGGCGAGACCTTCAGTCTCTTTGCTGCGAACATGAAGAGCAACTGAAAGCTCAGTGCATAGGAGTTACGGGTATGCCGGCTGACGCCCCGCTGGCGGGCGAGCGTCTCATCGAGGAACGCTTCGATGAGGGGAGCAATCGGGGTCATGATTGCCCCCCTTCGGTGATGAACTCTTCACCGGCCGCCGCGACGTCGCGCATGAGGTCGGCGGTGGCCTCGAGGTACCAGTAGGTCGCATAGATGTTGACGTGACCCATGTAGGTCGCAAGCGCCGCCATATGCGCGCCGCTTCGGCTTCGATCCGCCGGACTGCCTTGCAGCGCGCGAACCGCAAACGTGTGCCGCAGATCGTGCAGACGCGGGCGGCGCCTCGCCGCCGGCGCGACGCCGGCCCTGTCGACCAGCCTGTCGAAGGTCTCTTTGACGGCAATGTAGCGCAGCGGCAGACCACGCGCGTCAACGAAAACCGGATCGGTTTCGGAATGGGGCCGGCGATGCGCCAGATAACGCTGCAGGCCCGCCCCCGCCGTGTCGTGCAGCGGCGCCAAGCGGGTTTTCCGGAACTTGGTCTCGCGGATCAGCAGGCCGTCATGCGTCACGTCGGCGACCGTCAGCTTCAGCGCTTCGGAGATCCTCAACCCGGTGACGGAGAGCAGCGCGATCAATGTCGCGTAGGTCAGGGAGCGCAAGCCGCCATTGGGCCGAAGCCGAAGGGCGGCCTCGATCAGGCGGTCAATCTCCGCCGTAGAGTAGATATGCGGCGGCCGCCGCGTCTTGCGGGCGCCGAAGTGATTGACCGGCGGCAGTTCATGCCGGGCGTCTTCAACCCGGACATGACGCACAAAGCGGCAGACGGCCTTCAGCCGGGCGTCGCGTTGCGCGACAGACGGTCCGCGCGCCGCCCAATCGATTGCGGTTTGCACGTGGACATGCGTTTGCCCACGCTCGGTCGCAAAGGCGGCAAAGCTCTCGAGCAGGTATTCCGCATTCAGCATCGCGAATCCAGTCGCGCGGCGGAGCGCCAGGTGAGCCTCGATGGCCTTCAACATCAGAGAACCTCCGGCCAGGGCTGTGCGATTTGCTTCAGGAGCGCGACATCGGCCTTGGCGTAACGAGCCGTTGTGTCGACGCCTCGGTGCCGCAGGACCAACCCGATCTTCTCGAGCGGAACGCCATGGCGCAGCATCTCGGTCGCCGCCGTGTGGCGCAGGACGTGCGCCCCCTTCACCGGCGCCACGACGCCGGCCCGTTGCATGAGGCGCTTCACCACCGACGAGACGCCGTCACCGTTCAGGAACGGTCGGAACGGCGCGATATTGCGCAGGAACACGTGATCGCTCGGGCAAGTCGAAGGGCGGCACCCGAGGTAGGCGGCGATCGCATCCCCGACGTCTTGCGGAAGCGGCAGACGCACCTCGTAGCGCGACTTGCCCGAAACCCGTAGCGAGCCGGTCTCCCACTCGATATCGTCGAGGCGGAGTTGCGCCACGTCGCCGGCTCGCAGCCCGAGGCGCGCCAAGAGCAGGAGGATCGCGCGATCACGCCGGCGCTCAACGACTTCGCCATCGCATGCCGCGAGCAGCCGGTTCACCTGCTCCGCCGCCAGATACCGCGGCAAGTCGGCAAGGCGCCAATGGGCGTAGCCAGGAACGACATCGGCGAGACCTGCTCGGCAGCGGCCTTTGACAGCGAGATACCGCAAGAACGCGCGCAGGCTGGTCGTCAGCTTCTCGGCGGCTCCCTTGCCGCAATGGCTCGCGCGGTCCAGGAAAAAGCCGCGAATGGCGGCTGGTTCCCACCTTTCTGGATCGTCCCCGAGGGCCGCCATCAAGTGCGCGGCGTCGCGGGCGTAGAGCTTGATGGTGGAATTGGACGCCCCGCGGTGCTTTCGCAGCCATACTCTGAAGTGAGCGACCAAGCTCGGCTCTGCATGCTGCAATGTGGCGGCGACGGACCGGCAAACGCCAATTTCGGCAAGGTGCCGGCGAAAGAGCCTGGCGCCGAAGATGGTGTGATGGTTGCGGCGTCCTCCTATGGCGCGCGGACATCGACAAGCGCGCAAGTGCTCGCTGAACACCGCCAGATCAATATCGCTCGGCATTGCTCCTTGCCGAGCCACGACATGGCCGAGGTGCGCTGCCGCCCGCAGATATCGCACGGCCGTGCCGGCGCTATAGCCCTGTCGCTCGAGCGCGGCTGCGAAACCGTCAAGGTACGGTCCGCTTGGCCCGCTCCGCAGATGCCCCAGCATCTTCGATGCCGAGAAGTAGGTCTCCAGCATGTTCGTTTCCGTTTGTGATCGGCCATCGGGGGCCGAGCCAACGGAGACGCAGGACCGCGCTGTTATGGAGAGCAGAAGCGCTACGATTCACCGAAAAATGCCGATCCCGGCACGCCAGCTCCCCATTAATGGATCTGCCCATAATGAAGAGCGTTTTAGCTTGGCGTCGCGCCGCACATGCGCGCCAATCGAGCCGCCGGCGGTGGAGGGCGCGACGGTAAGCTAAAACGCCGTTGGACTAAGCCGCCCGCACGGTGCTCGGGCTATGGGGATCGAATCAAGGCGGCCCGTCGAAATGCGGTGAACCGAGCGTCACGGCGGGGGAAGATTTTGGAGAACCGCCCGCGAGGGTGGGGCCAGGAATGATCTTCCATGGCGACGGGCGGAATTGCGTTGAAGCATCGGGCTCTTTCGCCGGTCCGGTAGTGCCGGCCGGACCAAGGGCAATAGCAGTTCCAATTCTTGCCCGAGGCAAGCGGGATAGATCGGTGCGGCGAGGGTCGGCGTGTGCTGCATTCATGACGTATCGACAGAGGGTGGTGCACTGGTGATCGGCGGAAGCGTGCGAAACGGCATCATGCGTCCGAGATTGCAGACTGGGCATTGGCAGAGCGAAACGCCGGTCAGCTCTTCGTATCGGTCCCGATAGTCCTTCTCCTCGCTGGCGACGACGGGCCGGGGTTCCGTCATGGCAAGGAGCCGACGACACTGCGCCAGCTTCTCCGCACGGTAGCGATTGCCGAGGAAACCGTAATAGCGGATCCGCTGAAAATTGCAGGGTGGGACATGAATGAGAAATCGCCGGATGAACTCCTCTGCGCTGACTGTCATCGTCTTCTGCTGGCCGCCGCGACGATAGTCCTTCCAGCGGAAGCGGACCTTGCCATCGTCGATGTCGAGGATGCGGTTGTTGGAAATGGCGACGCGATGCGTATAGCGGCCGACATAGTCGAGGACCTGTTCCGGTGCCGCAAAGGGAGGCTTGGCGTAAACGACCCAGTCCGTCTGGCGGAGCGGCGCCAAGTACCGCTGGAAGGCGCTCTTTTCCTTCAGTTGGGCCAAGGCGGAGAAAAACTGCAACTGCCCGGCGGCATAGGCCTTCTGCAGAGCCTCGATGAATAGCCGCCGGAACAGGCAGGAGAGAACTTCGACCGGCAGGAAATATCCGCGCCGACAAGAGATCCACCTGGTCCCGTCGGGTGACAATCCGCCACCGGGCACGACGAAATGTATGTGAGGGTGATGCAGGAGATTCGACCCCCAGGTGTGGAGGATGCCGAAAAAGCCGATCTCGGCGCCCAGGTGTTTGGGATCGGCGGCGATGGTTCGTAATGTCTCGGCGGCGGTCCGAAATAGAAGGTCATAGACGACCGCCTTGTTCTGCAGGGCAATGGCGGCCATTCTCTCCGGCAGAGTGAAAACCACATGAAAGTACTGGGTGTCGAGAATCTCGGCACGCCTATCGTCCAGCCATTGGGCGCGGCGCATCGCTTGGCATTTCGGGCAACTGCCATTACGACAACTGTTATAAGAGACGCGCTGGTGACCGCAGCTGTCGCACTGTTCGACGTGGCCACCGAGCGCTGCCGTCCGGCAGATCTCGATCGCCGTCATTGCCCGGCGCTGGGCCGTCGACAGAGATCCGCCGTGCTGCTCCCGAAAAGCGTCACCGTAGTGGCGGAACACATCCGCCACTTCCGGCCCCGACCGAGCCATTGACCGTACGGCTCAGGCGGGCGTCGGCGCTTTGGATATGGCGGCGACGGGAATCCGCGGCAGCAGATCCAGAGGACTGGTTGTCGCACACACTTTGCTGGTCGCGATCCGCAGGTAACGGGCCGTCGTATTCAAGCTGCTGTGGCCAAGAAGCAGCTGAATGGTCCGTAGGTCGGCGCCGGACTCCAGCAGATGCACTGCGAACGCATGCCGAAGCGAATGGGGCGTCACCGGTTTAGAAAGTCCGGAACGCTGGTGCGCCGCTTGGCAGACCTTCTCGACGGAATGGCGCGTGATCGGCTGACCCGGGATGTCTCCCGGAAAGAGCCATACCTTTGGCCGCACCGCCCACCAGTACTCGCTCAGCACCTCCAGCAATTTCGGCGACAGCATGACATAGCGGTCCTTCCGCCCCTTGCCTTCCTCGATGCGGATGACCATCCGCTGTCTGTCGATGGCTGCCGGCTTTAAGTGAACCGCCTCGGTGATGCGCAACCCGGCGGCGTAACAGGCGGTCAGAATCGTCCGATGCTTGATGTTGGGTATGCAGCCAAGAAACTGCGCCACCTCGTCGGGGCTGAGAATGATCGGCAAGGTCCGTGGCGCCTTGGGGCTGGGAACGATCTCACCAAAATCCCACGGCCGCTTCAGAGTAACTCGATACAGAAATCGAAGTGCCGCAACGGCGACCTTGATCGAGCTCGCCTCCAACTTCTTTTGGTTCGTCAGGTAGACCTGGTAGCTGCGGATCTCCTCCGGCCCCAAAACAGCCGGCGACTTGTTGAAATACCGGGCGAACTGGGAAACCTGCAAAACGTAAGAGGCCTGCGTCTGACGTGACAGGTTCCGCACCTGCATGTCCTCGGTCATGCGTTGTCGAAGGATCGTGGTCTTCATGAGAGGGCTCCGTTGTCAGATGGAACGTGCTGCAAGCAGCCGCTCCATGCTGATCCTCGGACCCCATGACAGCTTCAAAATCGCGCCGCCCAATGACCCCGCTCAGAGGCTGTCAAAATGCCGGCGCGACACCCCTACCGCGCCAGCGGTTTAGTCCAAGGCAGGTAATGGGCGGCGCCCATTACGTGTCGCAATCGCCACTGCCCAAAGTGCCAGGCGGCCGCGGCGCGGCAGTGGCTCGAAGACCGCGAGGCGGAGCTCCTGCCGGTTCCCTACTATCACGTCGTCTTCACCCTGCCGGCTTCGCTCGGCGCCGTCGCGTTCCAGAACAAGGCCGCGGTCTACGACCTGCTGGTCAGGGCCGCCGCGGAGACGCTGACCACCATCGCCGCCGATCCGAAGCATCTGGGCGCGCGCGTCGGCCTAACCGCCGTGCTCCACACCTGGGGTTCGGCGCTGACCCACCACCCCCATGTCCACGTCATTGTCCCGGGCGGCGGCCTGTCGCCGGACGGGTCGCGCTGGATCGCCTGCAAACAGGGCTTCTTCCTGCCCGTGCGCGTGCTCTCCCGCCTGTTCCGCCGCCTCTTCCTCGAAGGGCTCGCTGACCTGCATGCGGCTGGCCGCCTCGCGTTCCTCGGCCACCTCGCGCGGCTCTCCGGGAAATCCGCCTTCGACGCCGCGCTCGCGCCGCTGCGCCGCTCCGAATGCCGAGTAGGTGGGGATGTCGCCATCCCCACCCCTCAGTCGGGTAGGATCAAGGCGCGGACCGGGCTTCGGATGATGCCGACGTTTCCTTGATCCCCCCTATCATTCCGTACGGCGGGTTTTCCCCAGTACGGCTGGAAGGCTGGCCTATCAGATGGGGCCTTCCCGAGACGCTGGTCGGCTTAAGCCTGCTCCCGGCATACGCCGCTTCCCGCTCGGTTTGCGTCCATCCTTCGCGCATCGCTTGGCAATCCCGATAATCCCGCGCTGTGTCGGGACGGTTGCGCGTCGATGCACCGCCGTGGGAGGTTGGGTAGTCCTCCGCCCCAGGGGTCCTCGCTCGGGTCCGGGTTGTTCTGTCCCGATCCGTCATCACTTAATCGACCCCATCCGCCCCACTCGCGGGCACGTCCCGACTTCGCCGCACGGCGGCTTATACGGAACGCCTTCGCTGTACGGGAGCGCCTAGGCGACCCGCGAGCGGTTCCGGGCTTTCGCTGTCCATTCCTTCCTGGCATGCCGTCCTCTATGACCCCGGGGAGTTCGAACATCGTTATCGTCCAGGTATTCGATGCCGACATGGCCTTCGCCGAGATCTGAGCGGCTCGGCACTCCCAAAGTTCCCGCAATCCGCTTCACGCGGGGCACGTCTTTCGAGGCTTCCCGGTTTGCTTACGTTGCGGCCTGCCAGGTTGCTCGCCCCCCTTTGTCGGATCGAACCGGCTTCCCGGCCCCAGAGGGCTTTTACTTCCAGGCTTCCGGCAGATTGGTCGCCCGCCCCGCCGCTGGATATGACTACAACATGGACTGGACTCCTTGTGTCGGCGGGACTCTCACCCGCTGGAATGGCAGCTAGCCTCGCTGCACCAGACCCGGACGTGCAGGTTTCCCGCATCCGGTTCTTCACGGGTGAGTTTCGCTCGCGTTGGCGTAAAGGCGGTGGACGATCCGCGGCGGAGGAAGCGGATGGCGCCTGAGGATCGCGTTGAGTGTCTTTTTTCATGGAACAGGGACCCCGCTACGGGGCTGATGTGCGTTCAATCGGGACCACGTTGCGATGGGTCCAGACTGGCCTCCGACATGGTTGGAGGCTTCGATTGGGATGCTGGTTGTGGAGACGATCGCCAAGATACGCCGGGCGTATTTTTCACAGGGCAAGGCGATCAAGGAGATCTGCCGCGAGCTGCGGATTTCGCGCAAGGTGGTGCGGAAAGTCATTCGGACGGGCGCGACGGAGTTTCGTTACGAGCGATCCCGGCAGCCGATGCCGCGGCTTGGGCAGTGGCGGGAACGGCTCGAGGCTCTGCTGGACGCCAATGGGCAGAAAGCGGCGCGCGAGCGTTTGACGCTGGTCCGCATTTTCGAGGAATTGCAAGGGCTCGGCTTTGACGGCAGCTACGCCGCCGTTCGCCGTTATGCGGTAAGTTGACGGCAGAAGCATTCGAGCGCGACGGCGAGCGCCTTCGTCCCGCTGACGTTCGCGCCGGGCGATGCCTACCAGTTCGACTGGAGCCATGAGATCGTCGTGCTGAGCGGCGTGACCAGGACGGTGAAGGTCGCGCACCTCCGCCTCTGTCACAGCCGGATGATGTTCGTGCGCGCCTATCCGCGTGAGACGCAAGAGATGGTGTTCGACGCTCACGAGCGGGCGTTCGCGTTCTTCAAAGGCGCCTGCGTGCGCGGCGTCTACGACAACATGAAGACGGCGGTGGAGACGATCTTCGTCGGCAAGGACCGCCAGTACAATCGCCGCTTCCTCCAGATGTGCTCGCATCACCTCGTCGAACCTGTGGCCTGCACGCCGGCGTCGGGCTGGGAGAAAGGTCAGGTCGAGAACCAGGTCGGCCTGGTGCGCGAGCGCTTCTTCACGCCGCGCCTGCGGTTCAAGAGCTATGACGAGCTGAACGCCTGGCTGCTCGCCAAATGCCTGGGCTGGGCGAAGGCGCACGCCCATCCGGAGCGGCCCGAGCGGACGATCTGGGAGGTCTTCGAAGAGGAACGGCCGAAGCTGATCCCGTATCGCGGGCGCTTCAACGGGTTCCACGCGCTGCCGGCCTCGGTGTCGAAGACGTGCCTCGTTCGCTTCGACAACAACAGGTACTCGGTGAGCGCCAGCGCCGTCGGCCGCCCGGTCGACATTCATGCCTACGCCGATCGGATCGTCATCCGCCAGGACGGACGGATCGTGGCCGAGCACCGGCGCAGCTTCGGCCGCGGCGAGACGGTTTACGATCCCTGGCATTATGTGCCGGTGCTGGCGCGCAAGCCCGGCGCACTGCGTAACGGAGCGCCGTTCAAGGACTGGGTGCTGCCGGCGGCGCTCGACCGGGTCCGGCACAAGCTCGCCGGTTCGAACGACGGCGATCGGCAGATGGTCAAGATTCTCGCCGAAGTGCTCTCCGACGGACTGCCGGCGGTCGAGGTCGCCTGCCACCAGGCGCTCTCCGAGGGCGTCCATTCGGACGACGTCGTCATCAACATCCTCGCGCGTCAGCGCGATCCCGGACCGGCTGCGACGATCATGACGCCCGACGCTTTGCAGCTCCGCCACGCGCCGGTCGCCGACTGCGCCCGATACGATCAACTCAGGAGCGCCTGACAATGGAAAGAACCGAAGTCCTCGACATGATGGGCAGCCTCAAGCTCTACGGGATGAGGAGCGCCTATGACGAGACGCTGGCCACGGCGCTCAAGCGCAAGCACGAGCCGCAGCGCTTCGTCGGCGATCTCCTGCGCGCCGAGATCTCGGAGAAGCAGGCGCGCTCAATCAAGTACCAGCTCACGATCGCCAAGCTGCCGCTGGCCAAGGACGTCGACGACTTCGCCTTCAACGACACGCCGATCAACGAGGCTCTCGTGCACGACCTCGCCGGCGTCGGCTTCCTTGCCCAGCAGCGCAACCCTGGTCGGGGGAACCGGAACGGGCAAGACACACCTGGCCATCGCCATTGCGCGAAGCTGCATCCGCGCCGGATTGCGCGGGCGCTTCTTCACCACTGTCGATCTCGTCAACCAGCTCGAGGCCGAATCCCGCGCCGGCCGCCAGGGACGGCTCGCCGATTACCTCACCCGCCTCGACTTCGTCGTCCTCGACGAGCTCGGCTACCTGCCGTTCGCCCAGGCCGGCGGCCAGCTTCTCTTTCACCTCGTCAGCCGGCTCTACGAGCGCACCTCGATCCTCCTCACCACCAATCTCGCCTTCGGCGAATGGCCAAGCGTGTTCGGCGATCCCAAGATGACCACGGCGCTGCTCGATCGCCTCACCCATCACTGCGACATCGTCGAGACCGGGAACGAGAGCTGGCGCTTCAAGAACCGCGCCTGAGCGTTGCCTCATGACGGGGATTTCGTGACGTCACGCTTCGGAGTGGACCATGCCGCGCAGCCGATCGGCGAGCGACCGATGACCGACGCCGAGCGCCAGGCGCGCTGTCGCGCCACTCGGGCCTCTGGGACGCCGGCAGTCCGGATATGGCGACCCCTCGATCACCGCAGTCGCGCCAAGCGTTGGCGCGACGCTGTCTCCGAGCTGACCACGTTGCAGGGTCAGTATACCGCCTGGCTGGAAGCTCTGCCGGAGAACCTACAGGACAGCGCCACCGCCGAGGCGTTGCAGGCGATCTGCGACCTGGACCTCACTGAACTCCAGGCAATCGTTCCGCCGCGCGGCTTCGGCCGAGACTGACCCGCGCAACCTTCATGGCGACATCGTCGAAACCGGCAGCGAGAGCCGGCGCTTACCGCGCCAGCTCCTCCAAGTAACAGCTCCCCGCTAACCCGCGCTCGCCCCGGCTGCGCAACCCCGACCAGCTCCGCCGGGGCGAGCGCTGCCGTCCGCGCGCGCCACAAACACGGGGTCCCTATTCAATGCAAACCCGGGGGCCCCTTTCGATGATCATTGACAGCGTTGAGGCGGGTCCAAGGGAACGCGCCTCGTTCGCGATGCCGTCGCGCCAGCCATTTCTTCCAGACCACCACAACCTGGCATGCGAACCATCGTATGCGTCGAGAGTTGCCCGATATGCCGTAGTAGGCATAGTGGCCCCGCATCATCTGGGACAGATGGGCATGCTGTTCGCGCAAGGAGAGATGCCGATTGCGTCGGCGCCACTCGCTTACCGCCGCCAGCGCCCGTGCGTACCGGCTTTTGGCCGTCACTTGCCTGACCCCGTTCAACCCCTTCTTCGACTTGGCCCAGATATGGGAGAAGCCGAGGAAGTCGAACGTGGCGCTGTCCGTATCCGGATGGCATACGCCTCCCGGTCGATGAATGCGAAAGTCGACGAGGTGCATCTTGTCCGGGTGGAGCGTGAGCCCGTACCGTGCAAGCCGCTTTCCCAGCACGTCCATGACCCGCTTGGCGTCGTCGAAAGTCTCGAACGCCATCACGCTGTCATCGGCGTACCGCACGAGGATGCTGTTCCCTTTGAGGCGCACGCGCACGTCCCGCTCGAACCATTCATCCAGCACATGGTGCAGGTAGATGTTTGCGAGCAGAGGCGAGACGACGACGCCTTGCGGGGCGCCCTCGGTCGTGCGCTGAAGGAGACCGTGTTCGAGCACGCCCGCCTTCAGCCATTTGTCGATCATCCGGCGAATGACGCCGTCCGTGACTCGCCTGTCGAGAAACGCACGCAAGTGATGATGCTGGATCGTGTCGTAGTATTTGGAGATATCGACATCCAGCACCCAGCGCAGCCCTTGTCGGCCCATGAAGGCCAGACGCAACGCACTCAGGGCCTGATGCGCCGACCGCCCTGGCCGGAAGCCGAATGAGCAGGAGAGAAACTCCTGCTCATAGATCGGCTCCAGCACCATGACGACCGCCCTCTGTGCCACCTTGTCCTCGAACGTCGGAATGCCGAGCGGCCGCTCCGAACCGTCCGCCTTCGGAATGTAGACCCGACGCACCGGCGGGGCGACATAGCGGCCAGACTTGATGCGCTCCAAGAGAGCCAAAAGGTTGGCCTCCAAGTTCGCCTCATACTGCTCCGCCGTCACGCCGTCGATGCCGGGTGCCCCATCCTTGCGCGTCAGCCGGTACGCCTCTCGCATCCATTCCAGGTCGATGACATGGTGAAGCGTGGACAGAGCTGTCCCCGCCTTCGTCCTCGCCAGTTCGGCTATCCGTTGTCGTTTCGTGGACAGGTTCGCGGAGCCCAAGGTCTCCTCCCGTGTTTCCCGGCAACGGTTCTCATCCCGTGGCGCCCCCCTTCCCTCACGCGGGTCCCGATGAGCCCGGTTCCCCGCGGTCAGCGGTACTATGAAGGCGCTACGACTTCCCGCCTGCGCATCCCCGATCGCTTATTTGTTTCGCTTCCGGGGTCCGCGCGATCCTCCGTTCTTCGTGCTCGCCTTGGCGGCGCTCCCGGATGGTAGGAGGACCCATCCGGGCCAGGGCACTTGGTCAGCCGGCCGCCCAGTTGCCGGCGCATTCTCGCGTGGACGCAAGCGGGATCTCACAGGTTCCCAGGCGATCCATCCCATGCCTTTGCCCGGTCCAAGACCCCGGCCGGACCGACGATCCTCACCTTGACGGCATCGTCGATGCTGCCCCCGCTCAACCCACAGCGAAGGCTCCAGCGATTATAATTTCGAGGCTACTCACGCGGCTTCAGCACCTGCTGCCTACGCTTCACGACGGGCGTCGCCGCACGCCATGCAAGGCTCGCTTCCGGCTGGTTGGCTGACCTTTACCGGGAGGGAGTTGAACCCTCTGGATCGCGATGAAAGGTTTCAGAACTTCATGTTCATTCTCCTCTCCTGAGCTTCCCCTGTCGCAAGGGTCGTCTACGCCAAGAGGCCGTTCGCCGGACCGAAGCAAGTGCTGCGCTATCTGTCTCGTTACACCCACCGGGTCGCCATCTCGAACCGCCGCCTCATCGCAGCCGACGACGCCGGCGTCGCGTTCCGCTGGAAAGACACTCGCATCGACGGGCCGGACCGCTGGAAGACGATGCAGCTTCACCCGCACGAGTTGCCGAGTAGGTGAGGACATTGCTGTCCTCACCCCTCGGTCGGGTAGGATCAAGGCGCGGACCGGGCTTCGGATGATGCCGACGTTTCCTTGATCCCCCCTATCATTCCGTACGGCGGGTTTTCCCCAGTACGGCTGGAAGGCTGGCCTATCAGATGGGGCCTTCCCGAGACGCTGGTCGGCTTAAGCCTGCTCCCGGCATACGCCGCTTCCCGCTCGGTTTGCGTCCATCCTTCGCGCATCGCTTGGCAATCCCGATAATCCCGCGCTGTGTCGGGACGGTTGCGCGTCGATGCACCGCCGTGGGAGGTTGGGTAGTCCTCCGCCCCAGGGGTCCTCGCTCGGGTCCGGGTTGTTCTGTCCCGATCCGTCATCACTTAATCGACCCCATCCGCCCCACTCGCGGGCACGTCCCGACTTCGCCGCACGGCGGCTTATACGGAACGCCTTCGCTGTACGGGAGCGCCTAGGCGACCCGCGAGCGGTTCCGGGCTTTCGCTGTCCATTCCTTCCTGGCATGCCGTCCTCTATGACCCCGGGGAGTTCGAACATCGTTATCGTCCAGGTATTCGATGCCGACATGGCCTTCGCCGAGATCTGAGCGGCTCGGCACTCCCAAAGTTCCCGCAATCCGCTTCACGCGGGGCACGTCTTTCGAGGCTTCCCGGTTTGCTTACGTTGCGGCCTGCCAGGTTGCTCGCCCCCCTTTGTCGGATCGAACCGGCTTCCCGGCCCCAGAGGGCTTTTACTTCCAGGCTTCCGGCAGATTGGTCGCCCGCCCCGCCGCTGGATATGACTACAACATGGACTGGACTCCTTGTGTCGGCGGGACTCTCACCCGCTGGAATGGCAGCTAGCCTCGCTGCACCAGACCCGGACGTGCAGAATTCCCGCATCCGGTTCTTCACGGGCGTGCTTCGCTCATGGTGGTGTAGCGATGGACAATCCGAGCCGCTGGCAATGGATATCGTTTCAATAGATCGCTAAAGCGGCTCCAGAGGAACCGTTTGCGGCGGTCTCGTCGCGATAGCCATTTCTTCCAGATGCTCGCGACCTCGTTGGCATACCAGCTCAGTCGTCGATAGTTGCCAGAGACGCCGTAGTAGGCGTAGTGGCCTCGCATCATCGCGCTCAAATGGGCGTGCTGATCCTTGATCGGCCGATGCCGGTTGGTCCGGCACCAGTCGGTGACCGCCGCCAGGGCGCGGGCGTAGCGGTTCTTCGCCGTCACTTGCCGCACCGCTTTGCCACCCCTCCTGGTCTTGCCCCATACGTGGCAAAAGCCGAGAAAAGTGAACGAGGTTCCCTCCGTCTCCGGAGGAGACCCATCCGAGTTGTTGAAGCGAAAATCGACGAACCGAGTCTTCTCGGGATGCAGCGTTAGCCCATACCGATGAAGCCGCTTGCCCAGAACGCGGAGGACTCGCTTGGCGTCGCGGAAGTACGCGAACGCCATAACGGCATCGTCGGCGAATCGGACAAGGGCGCTGTTCCCTGCGAGCCGTGAACGCACCTCGCTCTCGAACCATTCATCCAGCACGTGATGCAGGAAGATGTTTGAGAGAATCGGTGAGATCACGCCGCCCTGCGGGGAGCCTTCGGTCGCATGGCGCAGAAGCCCATCTTCCAGGACTCCTGCCTTCAGCCATTTGTCGATCATCCTTCGGATCACACCATCCGTGACCCGTCTGTCAAGAAAGTCGCGCAGGTGCGAGTGTGGAATCGAGTCGAAATACTTGACGATGTCGATGTCCAACACCCAGCGCAGTCCGTGGCTCATGAAGCCCGTGCGAAGATCTTGCAGGGCTTGATGCGCCGACCGTCCCGGCCGGAAGCCGTAGGAGCAGGTAAGGAAGTCTTGCTCGTAAACGGCCTCCAGCACCATGACGATCGCCCGCTGGGCCACCTTGTCCTCGAGGGTTGGAAGGCCGAGAGGTCGACGCGATCCATCCGCCTTGGGAATATATGCCCGTCGCACTGGCGGTGCCTGATAGCGGCCCGACTTGATGCGGCCGAGAAGGTCAAGCAAGTTGGCCTCCAGGTTCTTCGCATAGTCGACCGCCGTCATGCCGTCGATGCCAGGAGCACCATCCTTGCGGGTGAGCCGCCAGGCCTCCTTCATCCATTCCAGGTCGATGACGTGGTGCAGCGTGGAAAGCGCCGCTCCGCGCTTGGCTCTTGCCAGCGCAGCTATCCGTTGTCGTTTCGTGGACAGGTTTGCGAAGCTCAAGGTCTTCTCCCGTGTTTCTCGCCAACGGCTCTCGTCCCGTGGCGCCTCCCTTCCCTCAGTCGGGTCCCGGTGGGTCCAGTTCCCCGCGTGTGGTTGGTACTATGAAGGCGCTACGACTTCCCGCTCGCGCAATCCCGGTCGCTTATTGGTTCGCTTCCGAGCACCACGCGATCCCTCCAGTGTTCGTGCTCGCCGCATGGCGCTCCCAGATCGGTGGAGGACCGGCCCCGGGCCCGGGCACTTGTTCAGCCGGCTGCCCAAACTGCCGGCTCGCTCTCACGTGGGCATGAGCGGGATCTCTCAGGTTCCCAGGCGATCCGTCCCGTGCCTCTGCCCCGCTCCAAGACCCCGGTCGGACCGACGAGCCCATGGCCATTGGCGGTCTCGTCGATGCTGCCCCCGCTCGAATGACAGCGAAGGCTCCAACAAGAAAAGCATTTCGAGGCTAATGCGCGGCTTCGGCACCTGCTGCCTACGCTTCCAGACTGACGTTGCCGTCAGCCCGGCAAGGCTCACTTCCGGCTGGCTGGCTCGCCTTTGCCGGGAGGGAGTTGAACCCTCTGGATCGCATTGAAAGGTTTCAGATCACGTGTTCATCCTCCTTTCCAGGGCTTACCCTGACGCTACATCCGCCGCTTTCTCCTGCACGTGCTGCCCAAAGGCTTCCACCGCATCCGCCACTACGGGCTCTTCGCCAACGCCAGCCGCGCCGAGAACATCGCAAAAGCCCGTGCGCTGCTCGGCGCCGACCCGCCTGCCGCCGACCCGCAACAGCAGCCGGAGACCACACCGGACGCGCCGCGCGCGCTGCGCTCCCCATGCCCGCGCTGCGGCGCCCGCATGATCGTCATCGAGGTCTTCGCCCGCGGCTGCGAGCCGAGGTGGCGCCCAACGCCCGGCAGGTTCGACACCTCATGAGCCCCGCTTCCTCCGCGCCCCGCCGCATCCCCGTTCTGGTTCGCTGGCTCCCCGCCGGCGGCGGTCCCGTTCGGCCCGATTCAGGGCAATCCATGCGACCGGCGCCCGTCGATACCGTTCAACCCCCCGTCGGGACGCTTCCTCCACTCTCTCACGCTCCGCCGCGCGCAAGCATGCAGGTCGCGTCGCTCGACGCCGCACCTCCATCGAACGCGCCGCCAACCTGAAATCCCCATAGCGCTCGCCGCCCAGCCGCTGCCCAGCTCCCCGCGACTTCGTGCCCTGGCGCTTTTTGGACGCCGGCCGTCGGAGCCTGCGGAGAGGATTGATGCCGCCGGCGTCCAAAAACCTGCACATTTGCGGACGTCGCGCTATACCTGCTCCTCTATGGGCGACAATACGACCCTGGTCGACAATCAGTCGGTCGCATCCGCGGCATGCGCGGCCTGGCCTAGAGAAGGACTATGTTGTGTTACGCAATACCATAGAGATTTTCGGTTTCCGGTCGATCAATTTTAAAGAAAGAACGGATATAAAGTCTACCGCTCCGCTTTAAACTGCTGTTACAGAGTTCGATATATAGCATTATCGTTGTGGACCGAGTTCGGTAGGTCGGCCCCGTTTGTCAAATCATGGACGACGGCGGAATTGGCGGCGGGCTCGCAAGAACCGTTGGAGTTCGAGATGGCTTTGGCTAGCGCGTCCGTCACTGTGGCTTACTACCTGCAGAACAAAGCCGCACTCGATGCGGAAGGCCCAGTCTCGATCGCCGACGGGGCCGCTTCTATTGCGGCTCACCTCGACGAGCTCAACGCCGATCCGCAGGTGACGTCCATCTCGTTTCCCGGCCCTCCCTTCCCGGCTAGCGGCACCGCGCTGACCCTTACTTTGGCTCAGGCTCTCAACGATACGCGTGCGCTTTCCCTCTTTACCAGCGTCGCCTGCATTGCCGCGACCAGTTCCGCCGCAGGCATCGAGGCGCTTGACGCGAGCCAGATCGCGCAACTTTCTCGTTCCAATTGCATGGTCACCCAGCTCAAGGCGACCGACGCCGATGTCGATCTGACGGCGGCGCAGAAGTCGGCGCTCGGCGCATACAACATCGCGATCGTGCAGCCTTACAGCGGCGGCAGCGTTGAAGTCATACGATACCAAGCGAGCGGTCTTTCAGCCAGCATCAGCTACCGCGGGATCGTCGGGCAATCTTATACAGACTACACAATTTCCTACGGGCCAGACGGTAAGCCGACGAACGCATCGTATAGTAACGGAACGAAGGAACTCTGGACCTACAATTCAGACGGCTCCTCTTATACTACATGGTACGGGTCGGACAACAGGCCGACAAGTGCGTCATTTAGCGATGGCTTGACGAAGACCTGGACCTATAACGCGGACGGCTCCTACTCTATTGGCTATACAGGCGTCAGTGGCCAAAATTACACCTCCTACGCGGTCGACTACGGGGCGGACGGCAAAGCGGTCAGCGCGTCTTACGGCAATGGCATGACCGCGTCCTATACCTATCTGGCGAACGGCGCCTACGATGTCCTCTACGCGGGCGTGACCGGTGAACCCTACTCCGACTACGAGACGCACTATGGTTCGGACGGCAAGATTGCGACCGCGTTCTACGACAACGGAATGATGGCCACCTGGACATACAATCCCGACGGCACGCATTCGGTCGAATACGACGGCGTGACCGGGCAGGCGTATTCCTCATATACTGTCGACTATGGAACGGATGGAAAGCCGACGAGCGCTGCCTACGATAACGGGATGACGGCGACATGGACCTACAATGCGGATGGAACGTCTGAGATCGATCATTCCGGGGTGACCGTCGCCGCCTTCACGTCCTACAGCCAGGAAAACGGCGCAAACGGGACGCCGACAACCGCGTCCTACAGCAACGGCATGCAAGCGTATTGGACCTACCTTCCGAACGGGTCCCACGATGTCCTTTACACAAACGTGACCGGTCAGCCCTATACCGCCTATGAAATGCACTATGGATCGAACGGAACGCCGACGACCGCATTCTACAACAACGGTATGATGGCGACCTGGACGTATAGCGCAGACGGGTCCTATGCGGTCGACTACAATGGCGTGACTGGGGCGTCCTACAGCTCGGACACGATCAACTACGGACAGGACGGCAGGGCAGAAAGCGCGACCTACAACAATGGCATGACGTCGACCTGGAGTTACACCGACGACGGCGCCCGTCTCGTCGCCTATCAGGGGATGAGCGGCAGCGCCGGCTACACGTCCCACGCTAGCGTGATCGATTCGTCCGGCCAGACAGTCGCCGACGCCGAGGATATGAACAACGGCTCGGGCATCCTGCGGATTTCCGGGAACGACGTCACGATCTCTTCGTCCAGAAGAGGTCTCGACGTGACGACGGCAGGCGGAGACACGTTTGGCGTCAATGCTTACGGCAACGAGACGTTCGCCGTCAGTCAGGCGAACTCGGAAGCCTTCGATTTCTCGTCCGGCTTCGGCGCAACGTCGATCTCCGGTCTTCAGATCGGGGGGGCGGGAAGCGACATCATTGAGTTCGATCTCTCGATGTTCCACGGTCTCAGTTCGACCAACACGGCGGCGCAGAACTTGGCCGACTTGCTGGCGAGCGGCTCAGCGATGCAGTCCGGCCAGAACCTGACGATCTCCGACGTCGCCGGGGATATGCTGACGCTCAAGAACGTGACCACGTCTATGCTCAGCGCGGCCGCAAACAGCGTCCTGAGGTTCGTTTAACATGTCGACTGGCGTCGCCGAGGCCGATCACGAGGGGCTTCCGCCTCAAGGCGACCATTCGGCGCCTGTCGATCGCGCTAGCTCTGCATCGGCTCCCGCAGGCGATCAAATGGCGCGCAATGAAGGATCACGCACGGAGCGCGGACGCGCCAGACGAGTGTTGAACGCAGGATCAGGGTCGGCGACGGGCGCCATGCACCCGGCGTTCGACCCGTCCGCATGGAAGGAAGTGCGCATCGACATCGATGCCCGCAACGCCCCCGACATCGTCGGATCGATATCCGATATGCGGGGGATCGTCGAAGACGGAACGTTCGATGCAATCTGGTGCTCCCACTGCATCGAACATCTTCATGATCACGAGGTGCTTCCGGCCCTGCGCGAGTTCAGGCGAATTCTGAGCGACTCAGGCTTCGCCATCGTGAGCTGCCCGAACCTCGACGCCATTGCAAAACTCCTCGTCTCGGAGGACATCGAGTCGGTCGCCTATCTTTCCCCGGCCGGTCCGATCCGGCTTCTGGACATGATCTTCGGCCATAGCCCGTCGATCGCGACCGGACATCTCCATATGTCCCACAAAACCGGCTTTACTGTTGACCGGCTCGGCCGGCTCGCAATGAACGCTGGCTTTGCCGAAACGCGCGTGCACGAAGGTGAGAACTATGACCTCTGGGCGGCGCTCCTGATGCCGAAAGCGGACGCCGCGGACCTCGCCTCTCTGTTCAAGAACACGAATGTGGCAACCCTGTTTTCTGACCCCGCCGTGGAGGGCGCGAAACGTCGCAAGCGCGTTCGCATCCTGCGCACGTGAGGTCGGGCAAAAAGCTCGGGCTTGCTTCACCCACCCACCAGGCGAAGCCTCATACGCAGAAGGTCGCGCTGCATCGTGCCGTGACAGCCCTCGAAATGCTGGCGCACGAAATAGAGGTACGGGTCGCCGCCGATGACGTCGAAATTCCTCGACGACGAATGGGGGTCGACGAGCGAGGGATAGACAAACCGGTCCTGACCGCAAGCCGCGGACCAGGGCGTCGGGAGGGCGAGGAACCGGCGCCCCTCGCTCCAATGGATCAGGTCGTTCGAAACCGAATAGTAGAAGCCGCTTTCGCTTGAAGTCCTTGAACCGAAGGCGCTCACGGCGACATAGAGTCCAAGCGTGGGAGCATAGGCGACCGACCCGACGCTCCCTCTCAGGCCTTTCAAGGGCGCGCACGGCTTCGAGCCGCTCACGTCGTCCCGATAGGGGTCGAGGTTCGCGGAGAATCCCTGGCCGTCGAAGAAGTGCCACGATTCCGGTCGGGCGAGATCGCCGGCGCGGAAGAGGCACGTTCCGGCTTTCTGCGGAGCCTCGGCCCCGGCGCGGATCAGCGTGAAGAAGGCGTCGCCGCGCTTGATAATGTTGGTCGGCTCGAAAAAGCCGCGCGGGTGTCCCTGGTCGACGTCCTGACGGATCGGCAGCGTCGCGACCGGCCTTTCGCCGACGCGCGCGAACGCCTCGCCCCCGTCATCGGAGCGTAGAGGCACGATCGCGTTGTACCAACACTCGAGATAGGTCGAGAAGCGACAGCGATTGGGATGACGATGCGCCTGGTACTCGTCGTGACCGAGCGCGAAGATCGTCCGACCGTCCTCGGACCAGAGCGCGGAGATCCAAACGCGGTCGCTGTAATCCTCCGGCTTGTCCGAGCGCTGTCCGGAAAAGATGACGCGACAATCGTGGCGCAGAGCTCCGAGCTCGGCGCCGACGAAACGGCGATTCTCATCGTGCGTCGCGAACGCCAGGACAAGGCCGCTCTCCAGACGCACCGCCCGCAGCGGCGCGTCTGGGATGTCGTCCTCGGCGCATCGGTCGCCTGTCCAGAGAAAAACCGGCTCCATTCTCGCCGGGTCGGCGGCCTCCAGGGTGGGCGCCGGCGCGGCGCGGACCGCGGACGTGCCGACCGCCAGCGCGACAGCCAGCAGCCCGGCCCCTAGGCTTCGTCTCAAGAGACAGCCGCCAACTCTGGAGCGCGCTGAGTTGCGTCAGGCGGAAGGGGCGCGGCCGCTTTGGGTCTCAGCCACAAGAGATCTTGGCTGGGTTCAATGCCTGCCGAGATGAGCATGTCCGTATACCGCTCCGCCAGTTCCGATCTCTTCCGATCGTAAGCAGCGGCCTTGAATTCGAACAACGCAGGCAAGTCGGACGGCTGGAATTTCGCCGGCATGTCGTGGTGCATGCGGACGGGAATTTCCATCGTCTCACACATTTCGAGGGTTCGGCTGTCGTGCGCGATGACGCCGCCCGGCGTCCCAGCTTGCATGGCCAGCATTACGCCGTGGAAGCGCGGCCCCACGACGAAGTCGAAGTTTCTCATCGTCTCCATCCATGACGTCGCATCTGCGAAGCATGTCGCGTACCGCTTGCACCAAAGGCGGAACGCGTTGTCCGACAGATTTGGCCGAATATAGGCGCGCATGTCCCGGAACGTCGCCGAGTCCATGTCGTCCCACTCCCCGCGCGCCATGCGGATCATGTCGATTTCGGATTGCGCAACGTAGAGGCCCGAGGTCGATTCCACGATGTCCGCGAGCATTCGCTCGAGCGCACCGAGTTTCGCCCAATGATGCAGGCCCGCAGGAACGGCGACGCGCTCAATACGGTTGCTACGATATCGGCCTTCGAGCACGGTCGCCAAGGTCGGGTCGGGATTGATGAGGTTCGAGGGACATCCCGTCACGACGGCGCGGTCACGGACGCCGCTTCGCTCGACCTGCTCCTGGGAAAATGCGCCGCGGACGCCAATGTTCGGCGTCTTCGACGGCGCGTGCGCGGCGATGACGTCGAGCCATCGCCGTGTGCCGGCGGTCAGTTCGACGGCCGGGCCAACCTCCTTCGCCTGCGCACCGAGGCCGATGGCGATGATCGGCAGCTTTGCGCGCTCGAACATGGTCGCGAGCTGGTCTAGGTTCGAATGCGGCCCGAGCTGGTTCGCGCAGGCCATGACGATGACGTCGCATTGGTCGCGGATAAGGTCAGGCGAAGCTTCCCACGGAAAAATCTCGACATGGGGCGACAGATGCTGCCAAAGGGCTTGCACGAAGGCAAAATTGCCTGTGTTGGCCCCCGACTTTCGGAACAGGTATTCTGAGGAACGGCGATAGGAGTCCTCCACTCGCCTCTGAGGAGCAATGAGCGCGACTTTCATTCTGTCCCTCGGGTCTTTCCGCGTTGGTTGTCTTTCTGAGCCGCGCACACCTGTCAGGCGACAAGCGCGAGGTAGGAGTCCGCGCAATCTGCGAAGGACAGGGGCGTTCGAACGTTTGCTTTCAGACTCTGAAGGAGTTGCGGCTCACAAACCGCCCGAACCATGGTCTCGGCGAGGTCGAGCGGGTTGCGAACTTCGAAGTGCAGGCCGTCCACGCCGTCGCGCACCTTCTCTGCCATTCCGCCGATCCCTGCGCAGATGACTGGCTTGCCGTTGACGAAGGCCTCCTGGATCACCATCGGGGAGTTCTCCCACCAGATCGATGGAACGACGACCCAGTCGACCCGACTCATGCGTTGAGCAAGCTCGTTCGGCTCGTATGATCCCACCCAGCGAAGCACGCCCTCAATGATCAGCGGTTTTCTGAGTGTCTCGATCAGGTCCCGAAAAGATGGGACTTGCGACTCGAGATTTGCGCCGTTGATCTCAACGATCATCTTTGCGCGGACATCAGGGGCGATGATGTGGAGAGCCTGGAGCAGGATCTCCACGCCCTTGTATTCGGTGATCTGACCGAAAAAGCCGAAGCGGACCCTGAGCCGCGAACTTGGGGAAACCGCTTTCAGCGCCGAAGGCGATGGTTGCCCATTCTCGATGACGACGATGTGCTCCGCGGGAATGCCCCACTCGATATATCGCCGGCGGAGGAATTCCGAGGGCGACACGAACGCGTCAGCAAATTCGAAGTGCTTCTGGATATAGTGCTTGCGCAGCCAGAAATCCTGCGGCGTCCGCTCCGGAAAGCAGTTGCTGCAATCCTCAAGACTCTCGTGATAGCAGAGCTTCTTCGTGTTGTTCTTCACCATTTGTCCCTGGCGATTGCAGATGGCGAAATACTCGTGGAGCGTGACGATCAGGACGCAGTCCGGCAAAGTCAGCTTGATCTCGCGCAGGATCTCCACGCCGATATGGACATAGTGATGGAGGAAAACGACGTCCGGTCTCTCCGCCTTGAGGAACTCCCGGAAAGCGCCGGTGACCGCCGCGGGATTTTGCGCGCGCAGCCGGAACCAGTCGCGGACGTCCTGACGCCAAAGGTACTCCCCCAGGCGACGCAACATGATCGAGCCATGGGATTGCGAGGCCAAGTCGCTGCGCGCCAGGAAGATCGAATCTTCGAATCCGGAGCGCGCTTTGAGGATCCGGAAGAGATTGTAGGCCGCGATCTCCGCTCCGCCCACGCTGAAGTCGGGATGCGCGTGCGCAATGACCATCGCCTTCATTTCGAGCCTGCCCGCTGCTTTTCGACCGCACTTAATTTCGCAATCGTCGAACCCCAACGCATATGATGTCGCAACGCGTTATAGTGTACGACGTAGTCGCGGAACCTCGGCGTTCCTATTCCGGGGAAAGACTGGCGCTCAAGGTGGATCAGCGTTACCGGGAGAGGAAGACACGCGATCTCGAGGCCTTTATCCCGCACCTTGAGGCAGAGGTCGGAGTCCTCGAAGTCTCCAATCAGATAATTCTCGTCCAACCCTCCGACAGAGTCGTAAACCTCCCGTCTCATCAGCGCACAGGCTCCGGTCACGGCCTGGCGCATGACAAACTTATCCGAGGGAGCCGGGCCCGGCAGTCCGGCGCCCGGATGCCTGTTAATGTAAGTCCGCAAGGTCGGATCCCAGTGGAATTTGATGCCGTCATGCTGAACAGCGCCGTTGGGATGATGAAGCCGCGCGCCGAGAATCCCGATTTCTGGATGGGTCGCGAGAACAGAACGCATGCGGTCGAGCCAACCGGACGCAACCGGAATGACGTCCGAATTCAAGAGAAGGACGTATGGCGCGCGCGAGTGCTGAACTCCGAGGTTCGTCGCTCCCGAGAAACCGCGGTTTTCGCCGCTCCAGATCGTTCGGAATGGGACTCCGAAATTCGCTTCGAACACTGGCGCGTCAGCAGCGATCGGCGAAACGAGCCGATGATCGTCTATGACGTATGTCAACTCGACCCCCGAGACGAAATCCGGATCGTCGGAGAATGCGAGCAACTGATTCAGCATAAAGTCGTGTCGTCCATAGAGCGGTATGACGACGGAGCATTTCGGGCGGCCCGGCCGTCGCCCGTATTCGTAGATTTGCGGCGTTGACTGCCCACGCTTGCTGATCTTCCTTTCGATGAGAGCGCCGATGATGGGGCCGTCGTGGTTGATGAGCCTTTCGGAGAAGCTCTCCCGCGGCGTCGGCGCCTCGAACGACCAGCGTGCAAAGCTCGCCGGATCGAGCGGCGCAGGCACCCATCCGGTTTCCGACAGCCTGAAGGATCCCTCATCTGTGGATGCAATCAGGCGGATTCGGCCGCCCATGTTCAGAGAGCGGCTCCACTTCTGAAGGAAGCCGGCGTTGAAGGCGTAATCGCCGAAATCGACGCTCATTGCGTCTACGATGTCGTTTCGCGTCCATCGCGCGGCGTCGCCGAGCGAAACGACGTCGCCTCGATCGTCGACGAGATAGAAGCGGACGCCTGGCTCGCTGACGGTCCAGCCGAGGATCAATCCCCCTATGCCCTCTATTCCTCTCGCCGTTTCAATGTGCCCCCGTGCTCGGTTGAACGAAACCGGCGGCTCGCTCAGATGGTTTACGAGGAGCGATGTCGCGGACGGGTCATGCAGGAGGCCTTCGAATAGGCATTGCGCTCGGGAGAGATTTTCCGCGAGGAACTGGGCGAGGTCCGCCGCACGACTTTGCTCAAACGCCTGCAGATCGATCCCCAGAGGTTCGCTGGCTCCCACGTTCAGCCGAACCTGCATGTCGCCGCGCGGCCTGTTCCGCCAGGTCGCAAGAAACCCTTTGACGAGATCGCCGGGGATCACATATCCAGCCGCAACGTCGTCCCTCGGATAGAACGTGAGGGACGGCAAGATCGAGACACCGACGGCGCCGGAGACAGTAAACGTTAGATCCCGGCCGCCGATCGCCCAGCCGGATACGGCAAGGAAATCTCCATCGACGATCACCCGATCGACTGAGAGACCCGCTGCGACCTTATCCCGGGACCGTCGTACGACCGGAGAAGGAGGTCTCCGCGGCTCCACAGCAAGTGTCGTCATTTCGCCCCCTCCAGCACCCGACGCGCCTCCGCCAGTCCCGCCTCCGCCGCTCTCGCGATCCATGTTCGTCCCGCCTCCTCATCGGCCTCGATGCCGACTCCGTCACGCAACATCACGCCCCAGTTGAACATCGCCGTGGGGTGTCCGCCAGCCGCCGCAGCGGCGTAAAGCCGCGCGCCTTCCGCGACATCGCGAGGCGTTCCATCCCCGATGCAGAATGCCACGCCGAGTTCGAACGCGGCGTTCGAATGCCCGTTCGCGGCCGCGCGTCGCAGCCACTCGACAGCTTCTTGCGGCGACCTTTCGACCTGCTTGCCCTCGCGCAAGATCAGCGCAAGCCGATATTGCGACTCGGCGTCACCGGCATCCGACGCGATGCGATACCAGCGGGCTGCTTCTGCAAGTTTTCCGCGACCATCGAGCGCGCTGGCGCAGAGCATACCGAGGCTCCGCGCCGCGGGCGCAAAGCCCGCTTCGGCCGCCTCCTGCAGCAAGCGCTCGGCCTTCTCCGGGTCGCGCGGAACGGACTCTCCGTTCACATAGAGGGAGGCAAGAGAGACCCTGGCCTCATGGCTGCCGCCCTCGACCGCCTTCTCGAGCCAGGTTCGCGCTGCCGCAGGATCTCGCACGCCCTGCTCGCCACGCGACAAGGCGCCGGCGAGTGCTACCTGGCTGGCGGCAACGCCCTTTTCCGCCGCCATTTTGAACCATTTCGCGGCCGCAGCGACGTCTTTTTCGACGCCCTCGCCCCGAGCGTAAAGGCAGGCGATATTATGGGCCGCAATCGCATCGCCCTTCTCCGCCGATTGCAGAAACCAATGGGCCGCTTCCTTCAGGTTCGCGACCACACCGACGCCGGCGGCGCAGAGCCGACCGGCGATGAACTGCGCGCGCCCATCGCCGAGCTCGGCCGCCCTGCGGTACCAAACATAGGCCTCGCGCAGGTCCGGCTCGACATACGCGCCGCGGCTATAGAATTCGGCGAGCGCAAGGATGGCTGGCAGGTCGTTCCTCTTCCCGGCCCGACGAAGATAGCTCTCGGCGCGAACGAGATTGCGCGGCAGCCCGTCGCCAGAGAGGCGCATGAGGCCAGCGCGGTAGAGTGCCTGAGGATCGTTGGCCGCGGCGGCCTTCTCGAAATAGGCGCCAGCGACTACCCTGTCCTGCGGGCGGCCCTGACCCGACATCAGAAGGCTTCCGATCGCCACGGCCGCCCGCGGATGTCCCTGCGCCGCCGCTCGTTCGTACCAATCGGCGGCGGCTGCCGGATCCGAGGGGGTCCCGAGGCCTCGATACAGCATATCTCCCAGACGGAACTGCGCAGCGGCGTCGCCCGCTTCAGCGGCAAGCTCAAGGCGCTGGCGCGCGAGGGCAAAATCGCGCGGTCGCACGCGCCCGTCCATGTAGACCGCGCCGACGACTTCGTCCGCCTCGCGAACGCCGTTGCGCGCGGCTTCATTGAGCCATCGCAACGCCTCATCCGGGTCGGGTTCAACCTCGAACCCGCAAGGAAAGAGGGCCTGCGTGTTCTTTTGCGCGAGTTCGGCATCGCGCGTCGAGGCCGCCGCGCGCCACTTCGCGACCCCTCCGCCGAGCGCGCCGTTCACGAGCACGAGACCAAGGCGGTGCTGCGCCATGGCGTGGCCGCCCTCGGCCGCCTGTCGGTACCACTTGACCGCCTCGGGGAGATTGCGCTGCACCCCCTCGCCTTTGACGTAAAGCTCCGCGATCCGGAACGCCGCCTCGCTCGAACCAGATGACGAGGCGGTCCGCCAGCGCCGGAGCGCGGAGATGAACCGTTTTGCCGCATAGGCCGCCTGCCCGCGGTCCACGAGACGTGCGGCGCGAGCGCGCCGGATCGTCGGAAGCGGCGAGAGACAAGCTGCGAGAACGACGCTCGTCATGGCTCGCGCATCGCCTCCCCGACGCCGTGAATGATTCCCCCGACCAGATAGGCGCCGAGCGCTCGCGTCCCGACCTTTGCGTCGCCGACCAGCGTCATGCCTGGAATCAGCCGGAAGTTGCTCGGGACATCGACGAGCTTGATCGCGGTGATCGTCACCTGCACCCGGTAGAAGGCGGGCGTGGGGACGCCGTTGTCGTCAGTGCTTAAGGCGTCTTCGCTGATCCATTTGACCACGCCCTCGACCGTGCCATGCTCGGCGAAATTGAATGCGTCAATCTTGATCGTCACCGGATCGCCGACGCGGACGAAGCCGACATCACGGCTTGCTACGTCGATCTCCGCCTCGACCGGCGCGTTCATCGGCGCCAGCGTCATGAGCGTATCGCCCTCCTTGAGCACCGATCCAACCGACACTCCCTTCGGCATGGCCAGCACCATCGCGCGATCCGGCGCGATCAGACGCACGAGGTCGCGATGCTTCGCCGCCTTCTCAAGCTGGCTCGCCGCCGCGTCCCGATTGTTGCGCGCGGTGATGACGTCCTGCGAGATCTGCGTGAACCATTGCTGGATGAACGCCTCGCGGTCGGCTTTGGCGCCGTCCAGCTGATGCTGGGCCTCGATCAGGCTGTTGTGGTCGAACTCCGAGGTCCGCAGCGCTTCAACCTTCGTATCCATCGAGCCCAGGAGGTTGAGGCGCGACTCATTGCCATGTTGCGAGAGGGTCGTGCGCATGGTCTCGACTTCGGTCGCGATTCCGAGGCGCTCCCGGTAGCGGGCCTCGTCGGTCTTGAACTTGTCTATCGTCGCCTGTGTCAACGCGATCTTCTGGTCGAAGCTTTCGATCTGGGCGGCGTATTGCGCGGCGCGCTCGTCGAACAGCGCCTTCTGCAGCACTTCATACCTCTGCTCGCTCGGATCCGCGGTCGCGAAAACGGGCTCGCTGTGCGCGAGTTCGGCCTCCTCGCGCGTGATCTGGGCGTTCAGGCTCACGATCTGCTCTTGCAGCTGATTGACGTCGGCTGCGACGAAGGTCGGGTCTAGCGTCGCAAGCTGCCGGCCCTGCTCGACGACCTCGCCGTCGCGCACGTCGATGCTCTTGATGATCGACGGATCGAGCGCCTGCAGCACCAGCGGGGCGTCCACAGAGACGATCTTTCCTGCGGTGCTGGAAATGACCCGGTCCACGCGCGCGAACGTCAGGATGAGGGCTCCGACGACCACCGCCGCGACAAAGACAAACATCGTCGCGCGAACGCTGAGCGGCTCATCCGCGTGGCGGATCGCATCGATCTCCGACTGGAACTGCCGGACCGCGGCGGGCGCCTCGCTACGCACGAGCGCCTCCCCGCAAGTCGACGACCGCTCCCTTGCCCGACGAAAGATGGCGGTTCTGCTGATGCCAGAGCCCGCTATAGATGTCGCACGTTTCCAGAAGTTCCTCGTGTTTGCCGATCGCCTCGACCCTGCCGCGTTCAAGCACGAGGATCGCGTCCGAGTTCACGAGCGACGAC
Source organism: uncultured Alphaproteobacteria bacterium (assembly GCA_963822215.1). GTDB lineage: Bacteria > Pseudomonadota > Alphaproteobacteria > Rhizobiales > Beijerinckiaceae > Roseiarcus. The sequence continues at coordinate 278,477 of CAWGGX010000007.1, read as the reverse complement.
AACCGGTGCGAAATCACGATCACCGTCCGACCGCTCGCAATCCGACGAATGTTCTCGTTGACGATCGCCTCGCTATCCGGGTCAAGCGCGCTGGTCGCCTCGTCGAGAATGAGGATCTTCGGGTCCAGTATGAGCGCCCGCGCGATGGCCAGTCTCTGCCGCTGGCCACCCGAGAGATTCGGGGATCCTTCGTAGATGTGCGTCTCATAGCCGCGCGGAAGCCGGTCGATAAACTCCTCGGCGCCGGCGAGTCGTGCCGCACGCACCACATCATCGAAGGTCGCGTGCGGCTTTGCGGCCGTGATGTTCTCACGGATCGTGCCGCTGAACAGGAAGTTCTCCTGCAGCACGACGCCGAGGCTGCGGCGGAGATGACTGACGTTGTATTCGCGAACGTCAATTCCATCGATCTTGATGAGGCCTTCGTAATCCGAGTGGAGCCGCTGAAGCAGACGCGTCACCGTGGTCTTTCCGGACCCGCTGCGGCCGACGATGCCGAACGTGTGCCCGATCGGAACCTCGAAGGAAATGTTGTCGAGCGCTGGCGATGTCGCGCCCAGATATTTGAACCGAACCTTGGCGAATTCCACGTGGCCGGACAGCGGCGATCGGACGCCGCGATCGCCGTTGCCCTCCTCCTTCGGCTGGTTGACCAACTTGCCGACGATGGTGATGGCCGAACGCGCTTCGTCATACTGGTTGATGAGCTGCGCCATCTTCAAGAGCGGCCCCGAGACACGCTGCGTAAGCATTAGGAATGCGAATAGCGCGCCGATGTAGACCGGATCATGCGTCGTGATCGCAAAATAGACGCCGAGCGCGTAGGCCCCGTTGACGGCGAGGCGTTCGAGCGGCCGAACGCCTGCATAAATGATGGCCGACAGGAAGCCCTCGTCGAGCTTCAGCTTCGCAATCCGGGCGACATGAACGTCCCATTCCCGCCTCTGGCGGTCCTCGAGCGACAGCGACTTCACCGTCCGGATGCCTTGAAGCGTTTGAAAGAGAAAGGCCCCCCGCTCGCCTTCGGCGCGCAGGACGGCGCTGGTCCGCTTTCGATAGTGTGGCAGCATCATCACGAGCCAGCCGACAATCAGAGCGCAGAGCAGGAGCACGACGAGCGTCAGCAAGGGGCTGAAGAAGAACATCACCGGCAGGAAGACGAAAAGAGTCAGCGAATCGAGCACAGTGCCGAACAGCTGTCCGGTGAGGAATGTGCGTACCCGCCAGATCTCATTCATATCGCGGCCGATGATACCGACCTGCGTGCGCTCGAAATAGTCGATCGGAAGCTTGAGGACGCTGTCCATCAGGTATTCGGAAAGACGGACATCGACCCGCGCGGTGATGAAGAGGACAAGGTAGGAGCGTAGATAAGCGAAGATCGTCTCGAAGACGATCACGACACCCATCGCGATGCAAAGCACTGTGAAGGTGTTGAGGCTTCCGTAGTAGATCACCTTGTCCGACAAAAGGCGCCAGAAGATGATTGGGGCGAGCGCGAAAAGGCTAAGCGCTGTCGCGCATATCGCAAGGTCCCGGACAATCCGGCGCTCCCTGAGAACCAGCCCCATGATCATGCCAAGGCTGAAGGGCTGCTCCTCATCGGCAAGGTCGTAGATGCGGCGAAGGAGCAGGACATCTCGCGTCCATGCGTCCTCAAAGCGCTGCCGGTCAATGACGAGCTTGGCGTCTTGCCCCGCTTTCGGATCTAGGAGGATCACCGAGAGCGCTTCTTCGCTGCCCTCGAGCCCCTCGAGGACCATGCTTGCGCCGCTTGTCAGCGTAATCACGACGGGAAGCGCTTTCCTCAGATGAGAAAGGCCGCGCCAGTTCAACCGGACGCGCTTCGCCCTGAGGCCTGCGCGCGCAGCGCAATTTGCAATCTCTTCAGGCGACAGTTCCGTTCCGGAGAGATGATTGTCGAGCGTGATCTGCTCCGCCGAGACATGGAGTCCGTGGCGACGCGCGACAATCGCAATGCACTCGACACCGCTCGGGATCCGGATAGCGTCCTCGGACGCATCAGGCGCCGGGTCGGCAAGCGCGACCGTAGGCGTGCCGCGAACACTGTCGCCGGCAGAGGGCCTTCTCATGACGGAAGGGGTCGACTCGTTCAAGACGCAAGCTCCAGCGCTTCTCTTGCGCTAGCCGTGCGCCAATCTGTTCGCACTGGCTCATCGAGCCCCATCGTGCGCAATGCGTTGCGCACGCAGATCCGCTTGTCGAAGCGCTCAATGATCGTCGTCCTCGCCGCGGGGCCGTAATGGGAGGTCTGTCCCCCGCGTCCGAGCCTCGCGCAGACCGCCTCGGCCAGCGCCGCCGGGTCGAGAAAAGGGACCAGCACGCCGTTGCGACTGTCCTCGACAACCTCGCGAACTGGAGCGGTGTCCGACGCCACAATTTCGCATTCAGTCGCCATCGCATCGAGGAGCGACCAGGACAGAACGAAGGGATAGGTCAAATAGACGTGCGCCGAGGAGACCTGAAGGAGGCTGAGATAGGAGGCAGGAGCAAGAAGTCCCACGAAGTGGACTCTGGACAGGTCGAGTTTCGAGACGACTGTGTCGAGATAGTGCGTCTTCCAGCTTCTTCCGGGCGGCGGCGCGTGGCTGTAGGAATTGCCGTCGCCGCCTGCGATGACCACCTGCGCCTCCGGGCGCGCGCGCAGGATTTCAGGCAGAGCTCGCATGAAGACATGATAGCCGCGCAGCGGTTCAAGATTGCGCGAGGCGAAGGTAAGGACCTCGTCCGACTTCGTGACGAATCTGCCGTTAGGCAATTGGAAGCGCGCCGTCGGATCCGGCTGGAACCGCTCAAGGTCAACCCCCTCGTGCGCGACTTCAATCTTGCCATGGAATTCGCTCGGAAACGTTGAGCGCTGCCACTGCGTCGGCGAGATGGCCAGATCGGCCGCGGCCAGCGCGAGCAACGTGCTTGCATTCTTGCATTGAAGGGCGGTGAGGCCGTCGACGCCGAGCCTCGGGGCCTCGGGATCGAAGTGAACATCCTGGCCTTCGCCGCGATAGAAAAACTCCGCGTAGACGATGAGCTTCGCCTTCGGGAACGCCGCCCGCAGCGGCAGCGTTTCGCCCCAACCGCAGTGCGCGAGAACGAGATCCGGCGCAAAGCCTGACGCGGCGAGGGCACTCGTGGCCATCAGAACCTGTTCCGCCCGCCAGCATTCCGCGTCGAACCGTCGCCCGAAAGGGTGCGTGCCCGAAACGTCGACCGGCGAAATCGAGTAGCGATGGAGCGCAACGCCTTTGACCGGTTGCGCGCTTTCGGCGCCGATGGCGGCGAGTTCGAAGCCGCCCATCTCCTTCAGCGCTTCCGCGAGATTTCGGAACTGCGCAGGGAAGTTGTTGTGAACGAAAAGAATTTTCATCGCCTGTTCTGTTCGGACGCGCGTCGGAAAGGATTGGTGCGCAATCCCCTTCGGCCGAACTCCGAAGACCCGAAGGTTGGATTCCCTTCGGGCCCTCGGAGCGAATTCCCGTCTTAGTGGACGGTCGTCTTGTGGCCGTCGGCGAAGTCGATCGTCACGTTGCTGACGGTGAGAACCTGGTGGTTACTGAACGTGATCGTCGTCACGCCATGCACGTCGACTTCGTGCTCGATTGACGAAGACGTCTGGTCGGTATGGACCGTGGTCGCATGGCCGCCGTAGATGATGTCGTCTCCGTGCAGGCCGATGTCGACTTGGTCGGAGCCGCTTCCGCCTTGAACGAACTCGTTGCCGTAGTTGAGATTGATCGTATCGTGGCCGCCGCCGAAAATCGTATCCTGCCCATCGCCGCCGGAGATCGTGTCGTGACCGCTGCCGGCGATAAGCAGGTTGTCGCCATGAGAAACTTGCAGGAGATCGCTGCCGTGGCCTCCGATCAGAGTGTCCGACGGTAATGGCGCTCCGGAAGACGGATTGCCGACTCCGCCGATGAGCGTGGACCCTCCAGAACCGGCCTCCAAGAGACTGGAGCCGCCCCCGATCAGGGTGTCGTTCCCCGCCCCGCCGACCAGCGTGTTCGCGCCGCTTCCTCCGATCAGTTCGTTATCGCCGTGAGTAACCTTTAGCGATTCCTCTCCCGCGCCTCCCACAAGGGTGTCGCCCCCAGGCCCTTTGTCGATGATGGAGTTGGACCCATCGCCGGCTGCAATCAGCTTGGCGCCGTCGTCCTTGATCGTGATCGTATTGTCGGACCCAGTATCGAGGAAGATCTGAGCATTGTTCGGGACACTGTACGTGCCGCTCGTCTTCTCGGCATCCACCTCCGTGTTTCCAGAATACGGCGTGATGATTCCCGCGCTCTTGATTGCGTCGATGATCGCGTTTTCCGTGCCCGGGGAAAAGCTGTGACCAACTAAGGATTCAAGATTCCCATAGTTAAGATTGTATATTGCCATTGTATCCGTCCCAGCCTCGTTTCAAAGCATCCAACTAGCCGGCGTTGGCCCGAAAGATTCGAACCCGCGGGTGATCGTCCTGCCCGACCGTGGCCCACGCTGGGCGAACGCTCGCGCGCCGTTCCGGACAAATCTCCAAGCGGAGTCCAACGAGCGGGTCCCGGCCGGATTCGCTCACGCATTCGACTTCGCGTCCGCGTTTGCTCATAATCGCCGAGCCGAGAAACAGCGCCTCCGCGTGCAAGACGACGTGATGAGCCTGATCGCCGGTCAGTCTCAGCCGGACGCCGACAAGCGGTTGGTTTCGTCCCCGTGTCCCGGCGAAGACGCCTTCTCCTGCCCACGCCGACCATGTCGCGGAGCTCGAACCGGCCAGAACTTGCACCTCAGGCTGGACGCCGTCCCGGCCCAATCCCAGAATCGCCAGCCCCTCGATGCGACCCGGCGTATCGGGGCCGCCGGCCCACTCATTGGCCCTGACTGGCACGTCGCCGCGCCTCGAGACGTGGGCAAGAAACAAAACACCCTGCGAGCCTTTTGCACTCAGCGAAAATCCGATCGGTGTAATCGGCGTCGAATTTTTCGGCGTCGGGCTCGCGCCGGCCGGGTCGCGCTCGTCGTCCGGGAGTACACTGACTGATTCAAGACGAAACACGGCTTCGAGTGAGCCATTCGCGCCTCTGCGCCTGACCCCGATCTGGATCTTGCCGGTTTCTTCGGCGCGGACAAGCACCGCAGCTCCCGGACGCTCGAGCCAGCCTTCAACGTCGCCTGGCGCCGACATGACCTGAATGATTTTCTCGAAGCCGGCCGCTGGCTTCACCAACGCCACCGGGTGATCGTGGCTCGTTCCGCCAAACTCGTAACGCAACACGTAGAGGCCGCGCGCCACGAGCAGCGAGGAATCTTTGTCGAAAAGTGCCTCTCGACCAGCCACGAGATATCCTTCGGTCTCTTTTCCAGTGCTGTGAGCTATAGGAGCGCTGAGGCCGGCCGCCAATCGAAAAACGCTGAGACGCTCAATATGTCATGGTCAAACCGGAGATGATTTTTAATAAAATTCGGTCACAATACCAAAACGAGATGACTCATGTTGGTGGCGATTGACTGATTCTTTACATAGATTTGATTAGATTTTGATTTTTCATTTTTGCAGTTCGTGCTCTTTTGCATAGCAAATTTGCAGACGAATTTATTGGGCCGCCTTCCGAGGGATTCGTCACAAATGAGAGCTGATCGCGAGACCCTAAGCGGCGCCATGCGGTCCCGTCGCCCCGAACCAATTAACGCCCGCTTGAGGGAGAATGCTGTGCGGATGCGAAAGTTTCGTCGAATATCGCCTCCGGCCGAAACGTCATGACAGCGTCCGTCCGTCCTGCTTCACCCGACGTAGGCGCTCGCCCGCTCGACGAGGCGGCCGGCTACGATCGTCGTGATCTTGCGAGAACTGGCTTTTTCGACCCAGACCGGCACAGCGAGGCGCTCGCGCTGCTTTACGCCGACGCCTTGAAGGCGGGGCGGCCGGAGGCCGCATTCATGTTTGCAGATCGTAGGTGTCGTCTCTCCGGACCGACGGCCTACAACTTTATGCTGCGGGCCATAGCCTCCCAACTCATGAACGAGACAATGCATGCAGAAGCTGATCTCACGAAAGCGTTTGAGATCGATCCAACCCACGACCTCGTCATCGCCAATGTCCTGACCTGGGGCGCTCCGGCATTGAAACCGATCGCCGCCGCGAGCTTTCTCGACGGCGAGTCGCGGGATCTCGACACTCTCAGGCTTGCAATGCAAGTCCTCGAGCAAGCGGCGGCGCCGATCGTCTGCCGAATGCGTGTTCGTGAAGACATGTATGAGGGTTGGGTCGCGTGGCGCGGAGAGGGTGTGCTCGCGCTGGTCATTCGGCGCGATGGGGCCGAGGCATCGTTCGACCTTCGGCACGACACTTCGCATCCCCTTGCCTGTCGAGCTTGGTCGGCGGCCCAGATTGCGATCGAGATCGAGAGTCCCCGATTGGAATCGGTGACCTTTCGTCTAGACGGCGAGCGCCCGCACACGATTTGTCCTGCGCGGGATCGATCGGAGGCCCGCTTCCCTTTGAGGAAGCGAGGCTCACGCCCGCCGCGAAGCAAAAACCCGGATCATGTGGAGGTGATTGTCCCGGTCTACGGCGACTATGCGGCGACAAAAGTTTGTCTCGACGCTCTCGAGGCCGAAGGATCGCGGATCGCAAAGCATGTCACCGTCATCGACGACTGCTCTCGCGATGCCGACATTCGGACATTGGTCGAAGACGGGGCGGCGCGCGGCCTGTTCACGCTCGTCAGAAACGAAGCAAACCTGGGATTTGCGCGGTCTGTCAATCGTGTCCTCGCGCGCGTTTGTGGAGGCGATGTGCTGCTGCTCAACGCTGACACGATCCTTCCGAGAGAATTGATCGATCGACTGGCCCTCGCGGCTTACTCAGAGCTTGGGGTCGCTACGGTCACGCCCCTTTCGAACAACGGGGAGTACACCAGTTTTCCCAAGCCAAACGTCTGCAACGCGCTTCCGACGAAGGAGGAGATTGCTGCCCTCGATGAAGTCGCAACCACCACCAACGGAGGAGGAATCATTGATCTTCCCTCCGGCGTGGGATTCTGCCTATTCATCACTCGAGAGTGCCTCGATGAGGTCGGCCTTCTTTCGGAAGCCTATTCCCGCGGCTACTTTGAGGACGTCGACTATTGCCTCAGGGCGCGCGAAGCCGGATTCCGCAATGTGTGTGCGACCGGCATCTACGTCGGCCATGTCGGGAATTGGTCGTTCGAAAACGAAAAGCGCCGCTTGGTCATTCGCAACCTTGCGATCCTCAACGAACGATTTCCCGACTACGAACGCGAGTGTCCTGCCTTTGTTGAGGCCGATCCGCTGAAGTCCGCCCGCGCAAACCTCGAGGAGCGGCTTGGGCCAGAACGAACCGTCGTTCTTCTCCTGGCCTCCGCTGCGTCGGGGCCCGCGCTCGTCCTCGAACGCGCGCGACAAATCGAAGGACAGGCAGACGATCTCCATTGCATCCTCTGCGAGGTAGGCGACGGAAACGACCGCATGACGTTGAAGAGCGTTCGGGGTTCCGCTCCACAGTCGCTGACCTTCGCTCTCGATGATGGGGCCGATTTGTCGAGGCTGCACGCCTATCTCGTTCGCGCTCAGCCGCAAGCCATTGAAGTTTTTGCTCCCTATGCCTTGCCCGTTCCCGCTTTGCGCGTTGCGTGCGCTTTGAAGATCCCGATGCGGATCGCATTCGGCGATCTCGATTGGCTGTGCGATCGGGATTTTGTCTTCGCAAAGTCGTGTTCCAATACCGATCGGCCCGGCGAGTGCCACGCCTGCGTCGATGCGGCGACACCGTCGGTGCTGCCGAGCAAAAGCGGCTGCGCGGATGATCGACGCGGAGCCCGCGCCTTGATGATTAGAGCAGGGTCGATTGCTCCAATGGACCGGATGGCGGCTGCCTTCTGCGTCGCCCACCTCAAGTCCGCGACGCAGTCGCATCTGGCTCCTGCGCAGGACATTCTACAGGACGCGGTCAGGTTCGGACCTCGGCGGATAACGTTGGGCGTTCTCTGCCCAGAGGCCGCCGTGGAGGCCGTTCGCCTTGTTCTTGGCATTGAACGGACGCTCGACGAGCAGTCGATTCGAGCCTCCGTCGTGGTGCTCGGCCGTTGTTCGAACGAGCTCGGTCTGATGTCGAAGCGTCGAATCTTCGTGACGAACGTCATCGCTGAGGATGAGTATGAGCGGGTGCTGCGGCAATACCGGATCACCCATCTGCTCTCGCCTTATCGAACGCGCCGCTTCGGTCTCGTCGACCGTTTGAGTGCGGTCAATGGACTCCCGAAAGGATACTTTGACTGGTCGTTCGGCGCATTGGATCACAAGGTCGGCGACCTGGCTCTCGATCCGAGAATTTGTTTCGAACGAGCCGCTCGGCAAATAGGCGCCTGGATTGCCGATCGGGAATTCTTCGTCAACACGGTCGGGCGCGAAGAAGGAGCGGACCTCGGTCCAGATAGCAGCTAGCGGTCGCAGCACGTCCGCTAACCGAGGGACCTGCGATTTGCAATTCCGGCGGCGGAAGAGTTGCCGAACATCCGATAAATGACGGATACGAGACGGGGTGTTCGCAGTTTTGTTCCGAGTAGTGTCGAAAATGGCGCGCCACTCAGGATAAAACAGCGAACGCCTATGTTATTGAAATTGCTATATAAAAATTTGCGACGTCTGGCAGACACTCCGGCGCGCGCGGCGCGGGGTCGGCGTCGACGAGCGACAGCGCGGGGAGCGCAGCAATGACCACGGTTAGATCGAAACGAGCGTGAGATGAAGCCCCGCCGTTGCGGGCGAGGCCTTGGCGCCGATCACTGGGCGCTGGCCTTGCGGCTGCGGGACCAGATCAGCGAGTAGCCTGCGCCGTCTTCCGCGTCGAACAGGTTGGCGTAGATCGGCTGGGTGAAGGGAGGGATCGTCGAGCTTGACCGAGAGGTAGTCGCGGCCCTCGTTGGAGCGCTTCGATCAGGCGGCGCCGATCTCGGCCTTGCCGACGAACACGCGGTGGGAAGGGGCGTTGTCGTTGGCGCGGTTCGTTTCGGGCGCGATGCCCACGTTCTTGGCCTGCACGCTGAGGGTGACGATCTGACCCTGGAACTCGTTGCCGACCTTCTTGAAGGAACCGATGCTGGCCATTTGAAGTCTCCGTTCTGTCTTGAAGAGCCCGCGACCGCCGCGGCCTCGATGGCGATCGAAAGGCCGGAAGCGATCGGCGCCGCATCCGGGACCGACCGCAGCGGAGCGGAGGACGCCGTCCAAAGCACTTCCTGATTACGCGCTTGCGTCACCTTGGGGCCTTGAGTAGAACGAAACACGAACATGCTGTTTTCGCAGGGGCTCTCCGATGGCGCGCAATCAGGTCCAGTTCCAGAAAGGCCTTAGCGAGGCCAGTTTCGCCGAAATTTACGGAACCGAAGAGCAATGTCATACGGCGCTGGTCACATGGCGCTGGCCGAACGGGTTCGAATGTCCTGGGTGCAAGGGCGCAGCTCACTGCGTCGTCATGCGCGGCGCGCGGCGTTTATCCCAGTGTAACGCGTGCCGCAAGCAGACCTCTGTCAAAGCGGGAACGATTTTCGCTTCAAGCAAGCTGCCGCTGCGCATCTGGTTCAAGGCGATTTACCCGGTCACGCAATCAAAGAAGGGCATTTCCAGTATCGAACTCGGTCGACGCCTTGGCGTCACCCTCATGAATCCCCTCATTTTTCGGCAGCTGTTAGAGCGCTGGCTAGGAGCATGTTTTGATTGATCATTTCTCCGAATCTGATGAGGAGGGGTCGGAGGCGGGGCTCGGGCATGTTGGGGATGAGACCGAACCACATGCACCCTTGACGGAACAGGGAGTGGGTTCGGCGCCTGGTCGTGCTGGTTCGCAAGTCCTTGTCCATGCCGAGGCTCTCGCCGGCGGCGCCGAGCAAGGTGAGCAGGAGGATGGCGAGTGCGTTGAGAAACAGCAGTCGGTCGCGCCGCATCGGGTCGGCGATTCTCAACTCGGCCATGCCCATGCCGAAACGCAGATCCTTGATGTCGCGAAAGCTCGGTTCGATCGTCCAGCGCTTGGCGTAGAGGCCGATGATCGCCGTGGCCGACTTGGCGCCGTCGCCGGCGGCCAGATGCCAAGCCTCCTTCATGCCCTTGGCGTGCACGTGGACGCAGGCGCCGACCTCGAAGCCTTCCCTGGTCAACTTCGCTCCCGTCAGCTTTCGCGCCCGGCCGCTGGCGCCAACCCATTGAGCCGCCTTGCGAGTTTCGCCGTCGGTGGCGCTCACGACCGTGTCGCCGCGAAACCTGATCACGTAGTCGAAGCCGAGTTCGCGCAAGAATTCCATCAGCCGTACGTCGGCGAAGCCGCGATCGGCGAGGATCGTTACGCGCACCCCCTCGGGCAGCGCTTCCTTCAGCCGAGCCAGGCAAAAGTCCTCGAATTCGTTGCGCCGGCCCGTGAGCTCGGCCTTATAGACCGTCAGCCACAGCATCGGCTGGGCGCGCCCATAGGTCGTAACCAAACTCAACATGAGGGTCGATTGATCGTCGGCGTCGAAGTCGGTCCAGTCCATCGCAACGTCGATTTCCCGATCGTCACCAATGGCTTGACGAATCCATGGCGTGAACAGGCGGCCGAGATCGACGCCGGGGTTGCTCAGCAGGCGGTCGACCTGCTTGGTGGCGTGCTTGGCTTTCAGGCCGTGCGCTTGCGCCAAAGCCAACCCGATCGCCGAAACCGCCAGCGACGTCGAATGCAGCACCCCCAGCACGCCATCGCTCACAGATGCAATCCGCTTGGCGTGCAATTCGCCGTCGAAGCACTCCCCGACCCACTGCGACACCATATCCGCCCGGAAATCCCCAACCCGCATCGCCGCCCCCGTGATCCAAAACTCACGGCCTTCGGCGCCTGGATCATGCCAATATCGAGTCAATCATAAAACGAGGGCATTCCTGAGGGCGTCACCCAGACGGCCGCCTGGATGATGAAGCACAAGCTCGCTCAAGTCATGCTGGAGCGCAACGCGACCAAACGCTTGAAAGGCAACGTCCAGATGGACGACGCCTATATCGGCGGCGCCCGGTCCGGCCGCCGCGGGCGCGGCGCAGCAGGCAAGACGCCGTTCGTCGCTGCGGTCGCGACGACGGACGACGGCAAGCCAGATCAAATCATCCTTCGGCCCGTCAAAGCCTTCAGCAGCTTTGCGATCCGAAAACTCGCAGACGCCGCGCTCACCCCCGGCGCCAATATCGTCTCCGACGGTCTGGCATGCGTCGCCGCTGTCACCCAAGCCGGATGCCTGCACAGCTCAATCAAGACTGGAAGCGGCAAGCAAGCGGCTCGCACCCCTGCGTTCAAATGGGTCAACACCGCGTTGGGCAATATCAAAGCCGCCCTCGTGGGGACCTACCGCGCCGTGCAAGAAAAACACGTCCCTCGATATCTCGCGGAGTTCGAATACCGATTCAATCGCCGATACGATCTCAAAACCATGATCCCCCGCCTCGCGTTCGTGGCCCTCAGGACCGCCCCGATGCCTTACCGCCTGCTAAAACTGGCTGACGTTGCCGCGTAATCAGGAAATCTGATCATTTAGCTTGAGTCCGTGACTCGGGCAGCAGCGCCAAGGCCGGAGTCACTTTTGGGCGCCGGAAAGGCAGAGCAAGGGGAGACACCGCTGACTCGAAGAGATCAATCAAGTCGCCCAACTCGACTAGCTCGGCGGTCGCCGGTCGCTTTTGGTCGTCTGATGAAGGCTGCAACTCGTTTATCCGAAGCAACGCTTGCCAGTCTCCGCGCGCCGAAAGCGCCCCGTCGGGCGCCTTTTCCACGCTAAAGACAACTCGGTGGACAGTTGAACGCGTGCCGGTTACCTCGTCCTCCACGAAGGCCATGACAATCGAGCTTTCCAGCCCCTTCATCCGGGCAAGGTAGACCTGTCGGGCGCTACTCTCGGCAAGGGCGCGGTCGATCAGAGGATGGCCCACGCCGAGTAGCTGGATCAACGCGCTATCCGACGGCAGGGAGCGATCAAATACGAGACCGTCGTAGCGCGAAAGAAGATCGAGGCCGGAGCGCCAAGCTTCGGGGGTTGCAACAGAGAGACCCCCCTCGGACCTCGTGACCCGTCTGCCATTCAACTGCATGGCATGGCGGAAGAAAGTCTCCATTGCTGGCAGATCCAGCTTCGGGATATCTGCCCCGGCCGATTGGAAATCGTAGCGTGAGACGCTGCCTATTAGATCAATTCCCACTTGCATAGATTCATGATTCTACAGCAAGATTCCCCTACGCATGGGGAACGAGATGAAACCGCTGTCGAACGATCTTCGCGAAAGATTCGTCCATGCCGTCCTGATTGAGGGCATGACATGCCGTGCGGCGGGGGAGCGTTTCGCGGTCTCCCATTTGGCGGTGATTAAGATCGTCCGACAGTTCGTCGAGACGGACGCTATCGACCCGCAAAAGGTCGGCGGATCGAGGAAGCCGGCTCTCGTCAAATGCTACGACATGGTCCGCGCCATCGTCGATGAAACGCCGGATTTGACGCTGGCGCAGATCGCCGACGAGATCGTCGCGCGTGGCGGACCGAAGGTCGGCAAATCCACCGTCGACAGGACGTTGGCGCGCCTCGATCTGAGATTCAAAAAAACCCGTCGCCGGCCGCGGCCGTCCTGTGGCGGCAGAAACGGAGCTGATATCCTGACCGTTGGGGAGGAGCGGCCGATAGTCTTCTGGTGGTGGTAACCCCGTCAAAAAACGTGGTCCATGAGCTGTTGCGCACTTGAGAGTGGTGACGCCATCGCGGCGATCCCGGTCAGGAAGTTGATCTCCTTGCGCGGCTCAGCCTCTCCACTTGAGTGAGAGGAGCATCACATCATGACCAAATCGAAGCGGCGCCGCGCCGAACGAGACTTCACCCCCACCCATCCTGATGCCGCAGCGATCGATATCGGCTCAAGGATGCATGTCGCGGCCGTTCCGCCGGACCGGGACCCTGAGCCAGTGCGCGCCTTCGGGACCTGCACCGGCGATTTGCAACAGTTGGCCGATTGGTTCGAGCGCTGCGGCGTTCGAACGGTCGCGATGGAGTCCACCGGCGTCTATTGGATACCTGCCTACGAACTGCTCGAACAGCGCGGATTCGAGGTGGTGCTGGTCAACGCCCGCGACGCCAAGCACGTGCCGGGACGCAAGAGCGACGTCAGCGACGCCCAATGGCTGAGACGGCTGCACGAATATGGGCTGCTGCGCGCCAGCTTCAGACCGAAGGGCGAGTTGGCCGCATTGCGCGCCTATCTGCGCCAACGTGAGCGCCTGCTGGACTACAGCGCCTCGCACATCCAGCATATGCAGAAGGCGTTGATGCAGATGAACGTTCAACTCCATCACGTGGTGACCGACATCACCGGCGAGACCGGGATGCGGATTATCCGCGCGGTGGTTGCGGGTGAACGGGATCCTGCTGTGCTGGCCAGCCATCGGGATCGGCGCTGCCATGCCTCGGAGGCGGAGATCGCTGCCGCGCTGGCCGGAAACTGGCGTGAGGAGCATGTCTTTGCTCTCGGACAGGCGCTTGAGCTTCACGACGCCTACCACGCCAAGGTCGTCGAGTGCGATTTGCGGATCGAAGCGGTCTTGCAGCGTCTTCGAGACGCCGCAGCCAAACCGGTCGGGCGGCTGCCGCCAGCTCGTCATCGAGACAAGACGCCCAATGCGCCGACTTTCGATGCGCGGGCGGCATTGCATGCGGTCCTTGGCGTCGACTTGACGCAAATTCATGGCCTCGGTCCTTCGCTGGCGCTGAAACTGATCGGCGAGTGCGGGACCGACCTCTCCGCTTGGCCAAACGCCAAACACTTCACATCCTGGCTATGCCTGGCGCCGGCCAACAAGATCTCGGGGGGAAAGGTGCTTTCGACGCGAACGCGGCGATCCGGCAGCAGAGCCGCGGCTCTGCTGAGGCTGGCTGCAGTGACTGTCGGTCGCACGCAGACGGCGTTGGGCGCCTTCTATCGAAGGCTCTCCGCACGTGTCGGCAAAGCCAAAGCGGTGACTGCAACCGCACGCAAGATCGCCACCCTGTTCTACAACGCCCTCCGACACGGGATGGACTACGCCGACCCCGGCGCGTCGTCCTACGAGGATCGATATCGCGCCCGCGTTCTCGCCAACCTCCGACGACGCGCAAAGTCTCTCGGCTACACGCTGCACGAGATGCCGGCGCCGGCGTAGTTTCTCAGGAAGACCAACATGACGCGGCTTTATGGCCGCGCTCCCGGCGCCGAGCGACTGGTCGCCTCCGTGCCGCACGGCCATTGGAAGACGACGACTTTCGTGGCTGGCCTGAGCCTGGACGGAATCGTCGCCCCGGTCGTCTTCGACGGGCCGATCGACGGTCCATCGTTCCTGGCCTATATTGAGCAGATAGTTGTGCCGTGCCTGCGGCCCGGCGATGTCCTGCTGATGGATAATCTCCGTGCCCACAAGCAACCGGCTGTGGCGACGGCAGTCCGCGCAGCCGGCGCTTCGATTCTCTTCACTCCGCCTTATTCGCCGGATTTCAACCCGATCGAGAATTTCTTCTCGAAGCTCAAGGCCTATCTGCGCAAGGTGCAGGCGCGGACCAAATCCGACTTGGACGTCGCCATCGTCGCATGCTGCGCAACGCTGACGCGCAAGGAATGCGAGAATTTCTTCCTACACTGTGGATATGGAGTCGCGTAACAGGGAACCGCTCTAGAGAGCGCACGGTCTCGACGGCATCTTGCTCGCCGAACTCCTTTGTGCGCGCGTCAAAGCACTCCGAGAGCCGCTCCGCAGGCCGAGCGTTACCTTCGGCGAAGACTTCGTCAAAGAAGCGAGTTCCGCCCATGCCGATGACCAGCTGCGCTATGTCCTCGGCCTCATCCATTGAGGCCGAGAGCGCTAGCCCGCATTATGCGCTGCGGGTTGGCGGGAGTAGCCTAAGCGACTGATGTTGCGTAGAATCTGGTTGTCAAAGCCGATTCCCGCGATTTCAGCCGAGGCGACACCCGCCATGAGCGATCCTATGTTGCCTCTGCCTGGTCTGTCGTCGGTTTCGGGGAAATCGGTTGTGGTCAAATTCGACGGCGGCCGGCTGTCGTCCGATGGCGGCGTGTTGTCGTTGCGCGAGATCGAACAGCGGCTTCGGGTCGCGGATCGGCTGGCGACGTGCCTGGTCGATCCTCGGGCGCCCGATCAGATCACCCACAGCCTGGCGGACATCATTCGCTTTCGGCTTCTGATGATCGGCGCCGGCTACGAGGACGGGATCGACGCCAATTGCCTTCGCGGCGACCCGATGTTCAAGATGGCGCTCGATCTGACGCCGTCGGATCGGGAGTTGTGCTCGCAATCGACGATCTCGCGATTGGAGAACCTGCCGGACGTTCGCGCGCTGTTGCGCATGGGTCGCGCGATGGTCGACCTCTATTGCGAGTCGTTCGCCAAGGTTCCAAACGGATCACGCTCGACATCGACGACACGTTCGATGCGGTCCACGGCGGCCAGCAATTGCGGCTGTTCAACGCCCACTACGACGAATACGGATTTCAGCCGATCGTCGTGTTCGACGGCGAGGGCCGTTTCATCACCGCGGCGCTTCGTCCCGCCAAACGACCGGGCGGCAAGGAGATCAAGCCTTTTCTCCGCCGGCTGCTGCGCGCGATCAGAGCCCGTTGGCCCCACACCGAGATCCTGCTGCGCGCCGACAGCCATTATTGCGGCCCCGAAGTTCTCGACTGGTGTCGTGCGAGCCGCCTCGACTACATCCTCGGCGTTGCGCCGACCACGACGTTGCGTCGTCATGTCGAGGGTCTCGAAGCCAGCACGAAGGCGCGATTCGAGGTCGCGTCGCGCGACGGCAAGCTCCGCCGCTTCAAGGAGTTCTTCGACGGCGCAAAGAGTTGGAGCCGCGTCGAGCGCATCATCGCTCGCGTCGAAGTCGGCGAGGAAGGACCCGACACCCGCTTCGTCGTCACCAACTTGCAAAAGCGCAACGCCCGCGCACTCTACGAAGACCTCTATTGCCGACGCGGCCAGGCCGAAAACCACATCAGATCCTTAAAGACGCATCTGGCGGCGGACCGCACGTCCTGTACGAAGGCGACGGCCAATCAGTTCCGCCTCTTCCTCCACGCTGGCGCTTATTGGCTGATGTGGGGACTTCGCGCCTCGATGCCAAAGCGCTCGATGTGGCGCGTCGCCCAGTTCGACACCTTGCGCCTGCGTCTCATCAAGATCGCCGCCCGCGTCGTCGAAATGAAAACGATGATCCGCGTGCACTTGCCGACCGCATGCCCCGCTCAGGATATCCTGCGCTTCGCTCTGGAACGCATCCCGCGGCTCGTCACCTGAAAGACGGGGCGCGAAGCCCCGAAGCGCAAACCCGTCCCGTCAACCCGCAAACCGCCTCCAACCGAATCTGGCCCCCAAAGCCGGAGCGGAACCGGTGCGTCCAGATCCAGCCGAAATCACGCAATCGCGCCGAAAGCCACGCAGCAATCGTCAGGGCGATGCATAATGCGGGCTAGGGAGTCGCCCAGGGACCGTACGCGTTCCAGTTCTGTCGCCTCGACCTGCTGCAGATCGGCGCCAAAACGGACCACCACCGTCTCGCCAAGATTTGCGACAACACGGTCTTCGCCATGAAGTCGATGTCGTACGGCTTGATCCTTTTGGAATGCGGTCATTCGATCCCCTCGGCGTCTACCAAATCATCCTGCGAATAATCGTCCGACGTTTGCTCCTGCCCCCACATGCGGAAAAGCTGAACTGCCCCTCTGCCAATGTCTGCAGCGGCAAGTCGAGATCACGCAGAACGGCTGCCCCATCCGTGAGGTGATTCCGCACAAAGTCGAAGATGACGGGAGCGAGGTCCATGTCGGCCTTGTCGCCAAGCGAGAACCTCAAATCCTCTACAAATAGCCTCCGCAACCGAGCCGTGGCGGCCCAGCCGTACGGGAACAAAGGGAGCGCATCGCTTTCCGGCCAAAGCCTGCGGCGAATAGCTTCGCGAATTAACCAATTCGTGCCCGGCCCGAGACTTTGCGTCAGTGGTGCACCTTCAAGGCCGCGCCGCTGCCAGAGTGGCGACGCGCTGAGCCGCCAGGCATCGGACAGCGCAATGTTTCCATTCTGCCGGATCAGCGTCGGCAGATTTCGAAACGCGTCCACATATTCCGGTAGCCAGCGAGCGAAGACGTAGAGGTCTGCAAGCGCTCTCCGCCATTGTGGATAATCGATCCGCCACGCATCGGCGCGGGCGAAATCCTCAAGTCGGCTAATCGATGGCCGAGGATTGTCAGGCAGGCGCGCCGACGACATCTCCGCCGACCAACCCTTCTGCATCGCCGCAGCGATCAAATTGCGGTGCGCGCCTACGTGGGCGCGTCTAATTGCGCGGAAAATGCCGAGCGCGAAGAACGTGAACCAGCCTTCGCGGTTGTCGGCGGCCTCCACTTCGCGCAAGATGCTCGGCCGAAAGTCATCTGGATAGGCGGTCTGGTCGTGTCGCTGACGTTCTTTCTGATGGACTTTTACCCACCAGTCATACGCTTGCTCAACAAAGTCAGCAGGGTCAACCCCGGGCGTGGATATCGTCGGTAAGGGAAGTTTTGCTTCCCAAATTGTTGCATTTTCTCTGGGGTAGAGAATGCTGAGGAGATTTGCTAGTTCAACTCGCGGTAAATCGAGCACAAGCGGCGTGTCGCGCAGACCCTCAGGGGTTTCGGGCAGCCAACTTGGTCGTCGATCCGCTAGTTTCGTCCCAAATAAACTGCCATGACGTCCATCGAGTACATAGAGAAGGGTGGCTTTCTGTCGATCGAAGCTGCTTTCCGAAGCCGCCCAACCCGCAAATTCCTGGACAGATTGCTGGAAACCGCTCTGCCGGCGCGCAAGCCGGTAGAGCCCGAGGGCTGGGCCTCGGTAGTCGGAATTCGCCACGATCTGATCCGGCGCGAAAGCGAGAATGCGCTGCTCCCCCTCGTCAGCATCCTCGGCAGCACGTGGGGGCATGGCCGCGTTCCTCCACGCGCCGTCCATCATGAGGAACTTTGCGGAAGCCAAGAGTTTAAGAACGCTGTTCTGATCGCGTTGCTCGAGCCGCTGGAACTGCTCCTCGGTCAGTGTCCGCCCGAGGCGTTTCGCGAGCGATGGATCAAGTCGGCGCTCCAAACCTATCTCATGGTGCAGGATATCCGCGATGCCGAAAGGCTGCGGCCTTCCGTATCCAAGCGCTCCGATGCGTCCAGCAGCTTCTGCACTGACACTGGCGTAGCCAATCAGCGCTATCGCTTTCCACCCAGTCAACCGGGTAAGAAGGCGCTGATCCGTGAGAGCGCCGGTGAGTTCGTACTTTACATCGGCTACGCTCAAGAAGGGGGCAAAGGATGGTGGCAGGTCTGTCGGAAGGGCTGGCCTATCGGTGACGAGCCGACCTAAACCGTGCTTCCCTCCGTGCAGGCAGCTCGCAATCGGATCACGGAAATCTAGCGCGAAAAATTTGGCAAGTTGCCTGAGGAATAGGTCCCCTCCGGCCGCTCGGTTGAGATCAGCTAAAGAAGCTGCAGCAGCAAAGCTTGCCCAGTCCTTGCGAATCATATCTTAAAGCGCCACGAGCCGCCCGCCAAGTGCTGCGCCGAGGCGTTCGAACCGTGCCTGTCCGGTTAACGCCCACACCCACCAGGGCTGGTGATGGTTATCAAACCGGCCATGGAAATCCGCCAGAGCGACGATCTGGGTTTCCCCAGTCAGTCCCAGAGTTTCATGAGCTTTTTCCGTATGACGCGGCATATGCTGCCTATCTTGATCGCGCGCGTTGGCCTGTCGGCTTTGTCTGGCCATATTGCGGCCAGATCGCTCTGCACGTGGACGCATCCTACATCTAGGGGCTGTGGGCGTTAACCGGATAGGCACGGTTCGAACAACGCCTTCCGCTCTTCCTCGGTACCAGCCAAGCGTTCACGTCCCGGATCGACACGAAAGTGCATTCCGTTCATCAGCCAGCCCGTGCGCAGCGTCTCTTCGAGCGGAGCCAAGAGTTCGAGCGGAGCCAAGAGCCACAGTCGCGGCAAGAGTTCTTCCGCTGGCGTTGGCCCGTCGGCGTCGAGCGGCACGAACAGCGTCGTCTCCTCTCCAAGATCGCAAGCGTGATGTGATGGCCGCCTTACGAGATGCTGTTGGCATGGGTTAAGTGTCCACTTGCGATTTGGTGGACAGCTGATGACGACCACAGCGGTATCAGATGGGACTGGTCTTGGCGTTCAAGGCGGCGCGCGGAGGAAGCGGCGGTCCTGGAGCGTGGCGGAGCGTCAGCGGATCGTCGAGGCTTCTCTGAGGCCACGCGCGTCGGTTGCGGGCGTGGCGCGCGCGAATGGCGTCAACGCGAACCTGGTCTTCGAATGAATCCGCCGTTCGCGGGAAGGTTGGCCGGATCGGGGCTCCGGTGCGGGCAACGGGGCGTCGGCGGCGACAAGCTCGTCGCGGGAGGCGAGCGAAACCCCGAGGTTTGTTCCGATCCGCCTTGTCGCGGAGCAGCGGGGGGCGCCGACGCCGACTCGGGCCGATCTGGAAGGCGCGCCAGGTTTGCGGCATGACCTGCCGAGCGCGGCGCGGCTTGGGGCGATGGAGGTTCGCCTTCCCAACGGCGCGCAAGTTCGTATCGAAGAAGGCGTCGACGGCGAGGTCCTGCGTCTCGTGCTTTCGACGCTGAGCGGTCTGTGATGCTGCACGTGGCGCCTGGCGTCAAAGTCTACCTCGCATGCCAACCCGTCGACATGCGGCGCGGCTTCGACGGGCTGTCGGCGGACGTAGCGCGGGTTCTCGCCGCCGATCCTTATTCGGGCGCAGCCTTCGTCTTCCGCGGCAAGCGCGGCGACTACGTGAAGATTTTGACCTGGGACGGCTCCGGCCTGTGCCTGTTCGCCAAGCGGCTGGAGAAGAGCAAGTTCGTCTGGCCGCCGATCGTCGAAGGCGCGCTGCAATTGACGGGGGCGCAACTGGCTCTGTTGCTGGAAGGCATCGACTGGCGCCGCACGGTCGCGCCGCCGCGGACGGAGCGCCCGCGGATCGCTTGAGCGCCGCGAGTCGCCATAAAAATCAGGCGGCTCCGAGAGATTGCGGCTGCGCCGGAGGCGCGATTGTAGTAGGCGTCGTCATGTCGACGTCGACGCCTGATTCGCCTCGCGATCCCGACGATCTGCGCCGCTTGGCGGGTCCGGCGCTGCTCGCCCATGTCGTCGTGTCGAAGTTCTGCGATCATCTGCCGCTGCATCGTCAGGCCGACATCTACGCCCGCAGCGGCGTTGAGATCGATCGTTCGGTCATGGCGGGCTGGATCGGCCGTCTCGCCAGACTGCTCGAACCCTTGAGCGAGAGGATCGAGCGCGATGTTCGCGCCGGCCTCGCGCTGCACGCCGACGACACGCCGGTCCCCGCGCTCGATCCCGGCAAAGGCAAGACCAAGACCGGCCGACTATGGACCGTGGTGCGCGACGAGCGTCCGTTCGGCGCGACAACGCGGCCCGCCGCCTTCTATCGCTACTCGCCCGACCGCAAGGCGGAGCATGCGCGGGCGCTGCTCGCCGGCTGTCGAGGCTTCCTCCACGCCGACGGCTACGCCGGCTTCGCCGATCTTTACAAACCCGAGCCGGAGACCGGCGTTCCTCGCTTGACCGGAGTCGCCTGTTGGGCCCATGCGCGGCGCAAAATCTACGACGTTTTCGTCGAGACAGGCTCGTCCGCTGCGCGCGAGGCGCTGGAAAGAATCGCCCGACTGTTCGCCGTCGAGGCCGACATTCGCGGGCGCAGTCCGGCCAAGCGCCGGGAAGCCCGGCAGCGCCGATTCTGGCCGAACTCAAAGCCTTCCTCGATGCAACGCTGACCAAGATCAGCGGCAAGAGCTCGCTCGCCGGCGCCATCCGCTACGCGACCTCGCGCTGGACCGCTCTCACCCGCTTCGTCGACGACGGCCGGCTCGAAATGACCAACAACGCCGCCGAACGCGCCATCCGCCCGCTCGCCCTCGGGCGCAAGAACTATCTCTTCGCCGGCTCCGACGAAGGCGGCCGCCGAGCCGCCATCATGTACACGCTCATCGAGACCGCTCGCCTCAATCACCTCGATCCCGAGGCTTGGCTCGCCGACGTCATCGGACGCATCGCCGATCATCCAATCAATCGGGTCGACGAACTACTGCCCCGGAACTGGTCTCCGACCCCAGCCCAGGCCAAGGCCGCCTGATCAGCCCCGCGCGGTCGTCGGATCACGCTTACTGGGAATCGGATGGCGGACTGTCGCGGATCCGTCGCGAAAAATCAAAAAAAATGCCCCGATTTCTCGGGGCGCGGTGTGAGTTGATTGTTTTTATTCGCTTAATTTGGTTGCGGGGGCAGGATTTGAACCTGCGGCCTTCAGGTTATGAGCCTGACGAGCTACCGGGCTGCTCCACCCCGCGGCAGAGGGGATTGGTAGGGAATAGGCAGCAGGCAATCGACTGCCTATTGCCGACTGCCCTATTGTTGAAGAGGAAGGGTATTTGAAGCGTTGGCTTTCCGTCCTTTGCAGGCCTGGCGACGACCTACTCTCCCATGTCTTGAGACAGAGTACCATTGGCGCGAAGGCGTTTGACGGCCGAGTTCGGGATGGGATCGGGTCTGATCGCCTTGCAAGAGCCACCAGGCCGGCAAAGGACGGTTCGGACGGCGGAGGACGGACGACAGAGGACGGAAAAGCCTGAGCCCCTCCGTCGTCTGTTGTCCGACGTCTGTCGTCTGACAGAAGCAAAACTGGTTCTTGACGCTGTCTGACGATGGATACGAAGGACAGAAGGACTATCCGTCCTCTGTCGTCCGTCGTCTGGCGCGCGCCTTGGCGACGAGAGCAATCAAGTCGAACGAGCGATTAGTACCGGTCAGCTGCGCGCGTTGCCGCGCTTCCACATCCGGCCTATCAACGTGGTGGTCTTCCACGGCTCTTCAGGGAGAACTGGTTTTGAGGCTGGTTTCCCGCTTAGATGCCTTCAGCGGTTATCCATTCCACATATAGCTACCCTGCACCGCCGCTGGCGCGACGACAGGTCCACCAGAGATGTGTTCACCCCGGTCCTCTCGTACTAGGGGCAAATCCTCTCAATTCTCCGACACCCACGGCAGATAGGGACCAAACTGTCTCACGACGTTTTGAACCCAGCTCACGTACCACTTTAATCGGCGAACAGCCGAACCCTTGGGACCTTCTCCAGCCCCAGGATGTGATGAGCCGACATCGAGGTGCCAAACACTCCCGTCGATATGGACTCTTGGGGAGTATCAGCCTGTTATCCCCGGCGTACCTTTTATCCGTTGAGCGATGGCCCACCCACGCGGGACCACCGGATCACTATGACCGACTTTCGTCTCTGCTCGACTTGTTGGTCTCGCAGTCAGGCTGGCTTATGCCATTGCACTCGACGACCGATTTCCGACCGGTCTGAGCCAACCATTGCGCGCCTCCGTTACGCTTTGGGAGGCGACCGCCCCAGTCAAACTACCCACCATGCGTTGTCCCGGGCCCCGATGAGGGGTCGCGGTTAGACGTCCATCAAGTCAAGGGTGGTATTTCAAGGGTGGCTCCACCAGAGCTGGCGCCCCGGGTTCCAAGCCTACCACCTATCCTACACATGACTTAACGAACGCCAACGCAAAGTTATAGTAAAGGTGCACGGGGTCTTTCCGTCTGACCGCAGGTACCCCGCATCTTCACGGGGACTTCAATTTCACTGAGCTGACGTTGGAGACAGCGGGGAAGTCATTACGCCATTCGTGCAGGTCGGAACTTACCCGACAAGGAATTTCGCTACCTTAGGACCGTTATAGTTACGGCCGCCGTTTACCGGGGCTTCAATTCAAGGCTCGCACCTCTCCTTTTAACCTTCCGGCACCGGGCAGGCGTCAGACCCTATACGTCATCTTGCGATTTCGCAGAGCCCTGTGTTTTTGTTAAACAGTTGCCACCCCCTGGACTGTGCCCCCCCGAACCGCTTGCGCGACCCGAGGGCCTCCTTATTCCGAAGTTACGGAGGTAAATTGCCGAGTTCCTTCAACGTCATTCTCTCAAGCGCCTTGGTATGCTCTACCTGTCCACCTGTGTCGGTTTCGGGTACGGTCTGATGCAGGGGCTATTTCCTGGAACCTCCCCGCCGCCCAGCCAATCCACTAAGGCCAAACGACATACGAGATCCGTCACCACCTGCTGGCTCACGAATATTAACGTGATTCCCATCGACTACGCCTCTCGGCCTCGCCTTAGGGACCGGCTAACCCTGCGAAGATTAACTTTACGCAGGAACCCTTGGACTTTCGGCGACACTGTCTTTCACAGTGTTTATCGTTACTCATGTCAGCATTCGCACTTCCGAAGCCTCCAGAAGCCCTCACGGGTCTTCCTTCATGGGCAAACGGAACGCTCCGCTACCGTGCATTGCTGCACCCAAAGCTTCGGCTCGTGGCTTGAGCCCCGTTACATCTTCGGCGCAGAAACCCTTAATTAGACCAGTGAGCTGTTACGCTTTCTTTAAAGGATGGCTGCTTCTAAGCCAACCTCCTGGTTGTTTTGGGATTTCCACATCCTTTCCCACTTAGCCACGAATTGGGGGCCTTAGCTGTTGGTCTGGGTTGTTTCCCTCTCCACGACGGACGTTAGCACCCGCCGTGTGGCTCCCGAGCATGACTTCCAGGTATTCGGAGTTTGGTTAGGTTTGGTAGGGTTTTAGCCCCCCTAGCCCATCCAGTGCTCTACCCCCTGGAGCCTCAGCTCGAGGCTATACCTAAATATATTTCGCGGAGAACCAGCTATTTCCGAGTTTGGTTGGCCTTTCACCCCTAATCACAAGTCATCCGAGCCTTTTTCAACAGGCACCGGTTCGGTCCTCCAGTAGGTGTTACCCTACCTTCAACCTGCTCATGACTAGATCACTCGGTTTCGGGTCTAAAGCATCGAACTGAACGCCCTATTCAGACTCGCTTTCGCTGCGCCTCCGCCTATCGGCTTAAGCTTGCTCGATACTTTAAGTCGCTGACCCATAATACAAAAGGTACGCCGTCACCCTTGCGGGCTTCGACTGTTTGTAGGTATCCGGTTTCAGGAACTGTTTCACTCCCCTCGTCGGGGTGCTTTTCACCTTTCCCTCACGGTACTTGTTCGCTATCGGTCGCTGAGGAGTACTTAGGCTTGGAGGGTGGTCCCCCCGTGTTCAGACAGGATTGCACGTGTCCCGCCCTACTCAAATCTTCCGCTTCGTCCTATCCATACGGGGCTGTCACCCGCTCCGGCCCGGCTTTCCAGCCGGTTCTGGTCAACAAAAGCAAAAGCATTGGCCTGATCCGCGTTCGCTCGCCACTACTGACGGAGTCTCGTTGATGTCCTTTCCTCCGGGTACTTAGATGTTTCAGTTCCCCGGGTTCGCTCTTATTCCCCTATGAATTCAGAGAATAAGTCCCTTCTCGTGATCTCTGTTGGTCCAAAGACCGCTCCCTTCCCCGTCCAGTTCCCCTTGCGAGGATCCGTCCGCAGACGAGCCGGCCCGCCGTCCAAACGAAGTTCGGCCTGTGCAGCCTCGCTTCGAAAAAACAGCGCGCCTCTTCGGAGCAACAGAGATCGAAGGTGGGTTTCCCCATTCGGAGATTCCCGGATCAAAGCCTGTTCGCGGCTCCCCGGGACTTATCGCAGCGTACCACGTCCTTCATCGCCTCTCAGCGCCAAGGCATCCACCAGATACCCTTATGGCACTTGATTGCTCTCATCGCCAAAGCGCGTTTGTTTTAGGGGTCCCCCGATCGGCAAATCGGAGGCAAACGCTCTCTGGCGCGAAAAGACCAGTTTTGCTTCAAACGCATCCGGGGATCCTGGCGGTCAGCCAAAGGACCCACGACTGGTTGCTCGGAGGGTCGGATTTGAGAGCCAAACGCCAGCCAGGCCCTGGCCTCACGGCCTGCCCAACTCTTGTTTCGCCCTACCCGGCCCTCGACCGAATGCGCTTCCTCTTCACAATGTCAGATATCGAAAGGCCAGCTCCGAAGGGAACCGAACCTTCCAACGCCGCTCCCTCGCAGGCAAACGCCGCGGCTCGACGCCGCTCGCGTCCCTCAAAGAGAACGGAACTGATAAATCTCATCGAAAGGATCAGGATCTCTTCGCCGGCCCGAAAGCTCAATCCGCCGCTCCCGCCACAAAACTGGTGGAGCCAGACGGGATCGAACCGACGACCTCATGCTTGCAAAGCACGCGCTCTCCCAACTGAGCTATGGCCCCTTTTTGAAGGCAGTCGGCAGTCGGGATTGGGCAGCAGAGCCTGCAGCGGAAAACAACCGACTGCCGACCGGCTATTTGCCGACTGCCCAAATGGTGGGCCTGGGAGGACTTGAACCTCCGACCTCACGCTTATCAAGCGCGCGCTCTAACCAACTGAGCTACAAGCCCGGTCGAAAGACTTTTTTACGCTGTCCGCGCCCTCGGAGGGCCCGATATCCGCGCTTGATGGGCCCACAAAGCCCAAAAACGCCGCGCGTCTTCCCTATCCTAATCCTGATGAAGAAAGAGAGACGAAGGCGGCGCATGTCCCGCAAATGCGGCCTTTGACAAAGCCGCTTGATTCTGAACGGACGACAAACCGTCGTCGGGCGAACCCCAAGAGGGCCAATCCGAAGACTAAGTTGATGAGGTCCATAATCCAGAAAGGAGGTGATCCAGCCGCAGGTTCCCCTACGGCTACCTTGTTACGACTTCACCCCAGTCGCTGACCCTACCGTGGCCGGCTGCCTCCTTGCGGTTAGCGCGCCGTCTTCGGGTAAAACCAACTCCCATGGTGTGACGGGCGGTGTGTACAAGGCCCGGGAACGTATTCACCGCGGCATGCTGATCCGCGATTACTAGCGATTCCAACTTCATGCACTCGAGTTGCAGAGTGCAATCCGAACTGAGACGGCTTTTTGAGATTTGCTAAGGGTCGCCCCTTCGCATCCCTCTGTCACCGCCATTGTAGCACGTGTGTAGCCCAGCCTGTAAGGGCCATGAGGACTTGACGTCATCCCCACCTTCCTCCGGCTTATCACCGGCAGTCCCCCTGGAGTGCCCAACTGAATGATGGCAACTAAGGGCGAGGGTTGCGCTCGTTGCGGGACTTAACCCAACATCTCACGACACGAGCTGACGACAGCCATGCAGCACCTGTGTTCCCGGCCCCGAAGGGAAGATCGCATCTCTGCAATCCGTCCAGGACATGTCAAAAGCTGGTAAGGTTCTGCGCGTTGCTTCGAATTAAACCACATGCTCCACCGCTTGTGCGGGCCCCCGTCAATTCCTTTGAGTTTTAATCTTGCGACCGTACTCCCCAGGCGGGATGCTTAAAGCGTTAGCTGCGCCACTGAAGAGCAAGCTCCCCAACGGCTAGCATCCATCGTTTACAGCGTGGACTACCAGGGTATCTAATCCTGTTTGCTCCCCACGCTTTCGCGTCTCAGCGTCAGTTCCGGGCCAGTGAGCCGCCTTCGCCACTGGTGTTCTTGCGAATATCTACGAATTTCACCTCTACACTCGCAGTTCCACTCACCTCTCCCGGACTCAAGATCTCCAGTATCAAAGGCAGTTCCAAGGTTGAGCCTTGGCATTTCACCCCTGACTTAAAGACCCGCCTACACGCGCTTTACGCCCAGTAATTCCGAACAACGCTAGCCCCCTTCGTATTACCGCGGCTGCTGGCACGAAGTTAGCCGGGGCTTCTTATCCAGGTACCGTCATTATCGTCCCTGGCGAAAGAGCTTTACAACCCTAAGGCCGTCATCACTCACGCGGCATGGCTGGATCAGGCTTGCGCCCATTGTCCAATATTCCCCACTGCTGCCTCCCGTAGGAGTTTGGGCCGTGTCTCAGTCCCAATGTGGCTGATCATCCTCTCAGACCAGCTACCGATCGTCGCCTTGGTGAGCCGTTACCTCACCAACTAGCTAATCGGACGCGGGCCAATCCTCCGGCGATAAATCTTTCGCCGCTAAGCCGTATCCGGTATTAGCTCAAGTTTCCCTGAGTTATTCCGAACCGGAGGGTATGTTCCCACGCGTTACTCACCCGTCTGCCGCTCCCCTCGCGGGGCGCTCGACTTGCATGTGTTAAGCCTGCCGCCAGCGTTCGTTCTGAGCCAGGATCAAACTCTCAAGTTCAACTTGAAGATCTCAATCCCGACTGGTCACTCTGGCGTGAACGTCTCTCGACGCCCATCGCTACTCTTGACGAGTTTCCAACACTTCGCGCCTCAAATGGCCGCCAGACCAAAGGACCGTCTCGCGACGTCCCAAGACCCAAACCACATGAAAAACGCGATGGTGTTTAGAAACGTGACCGTCGTTACGTACCTTCTCTGGCGCTCCCCCCGCCAGCCCAAGACCCAGCCCGAAAGCCAAACCCCAAACCAACAGAAAAAACTCCAGACGCAAGGACACCGCCGCCCACGTCTCTCTTCCTTCCGATGAAATTGTCAAACAGCGTCGGACCGGAACCCCGATCCTGCGGACCCTGCGCAAGCCCCGGAGGCAAACCGCCCGCCGGGATCCGCTCGAACCCGAAACCCTCAACCTATGCTCCGCTGACGCGAAACAGGAACGACCGAAAGTTCTCCATCCCCACCTCTCAGTAGGGAGGAGCGAACTCAGGAGGTTCCCGAAACCGACGCCGTCGGGCGCTCCGTTAAGCGCGCCGCGTCGTCGGTGGTCGGGATATAGAGGGGTCCCGTCTGGCTGTCAACGGAACTTCACGAAGAAATTTTCAGCTGAGGTTTCCCTTGGCGATTCGCGCCGCTTCACATGCATCCTCATGCCTCTTCGCGGCCGCAAGGTGATCCGCTGCTGAGGCGCTATCTCCTGCCCTTCCATCAGTTCGAAACGAAACGCGCGCAAGAGGTTAGCGAGGACGATGATCGCCTCCTGCAAGGAGAACGGCATGCCGATGCAGACCCGCGGGCCGACGCCGAACGGGATGTAGGCGAAGCGGTCGATGCGATCGCGGTTAGGCCCAAGAAACCGTGACGGATCAAATGCGTCCGGATTTATCCACAGGTTTGGCCGCCGGTGAAGCACGTACGGCGAAATCGACACTACGGTGCCCGCGGGGATCGGAACGCCCAGAATCTCGTCGTCCGCGATCGCCTCACGGCTCAACATCGCGGCCGGCGGATAGAGCCGCAGCGCCTCCTCGAAAACGGCGCGCAAGGTCTCGCAATCCTCGAATGACGACGGACGCGCCGGATCGAACACCCGGTTCGCCTCCTCCTCGGCGCGCTCGCGCCAGTCCGCCGCCTGCGAGAGAAGGTAGAGCGTCCAGGTCAGCCCGTTGGCGGTCGTTTCGTGTCCCGCAAAGATGAAGGTCACGATATTGGCGCGGATATCGGCGTCTGGCAGGCCGCGGCCCGTCTCCGGGTCCCTGGCCTCGAGCAAGAGCGTCAGGAGGTCGCGTGGGGCGGCTGCGCCCGCGTCCAGCAAGCTTTTGCGCCTGTCGATGATCGTGTCGACCACCGAGTCGAAGAAATTCAGCGCCGGCCGGCCGCGCAGCCGGCCCAGCCGCGGCAGGAAAGCCGGCGCGCCAAGGAGATCGAGCGGATCGAGGCGGCCAAAACTGTCGAAATAGGCCGTCACCGCCTGCTGGAACGCGCTCGCCTCCCGGCCCAACCCCTGCGAGAACAGCGTCTGCTCGAGGACCTCGAGCGCAACGCGGGACATCAGCTCGCCGACGTCGGCGACCGCCCCGTCGCGCCGGCGGCCGAGGCGTTCGACGGCCGCGGCGGATACGCGCTGCATCGCCGGCGCGAACTCGCCGACCTGCCGGGGCGAAAAGAGCGGCGCGAGCGACCGGCGCTGCAGGCGCCAGGATTCGCCGTCCGCCGTCACCAGTCCGGCGCCGAGGCCCGGGCTCAGAATCTTGAGCTGCAGAGCGTCCTTGCGGTAGTTGGCGGCGTTGTCGAGGAAGACCCGCCTGACCGCCGCTGGATCGTGCGCGGCGGCGCGCAGGCCGAGGATCGAGCGGCCGACCAGGATCGGGCGGTCGAAATGCGCCTGGCTCCAGATCTCGATCGGGTTGCGCCTGAGCGCCAGGATCGTCGAGAGCGTGCCGAGCGGCTTCGTCGCCCGTCTCGGATAGGGGGGAACGAAAAGCCTGGAAGCCGCCGCCGTCGCCATCGAGACCCGCCTTCGCCAACGCCCGCGGGTCTTATGTAAGCGGCGCGCGCGGGTTCGGCAGGGGTAGAGGAACCATTTATGGCCTTCGACGGCCGCCGCGCTGTTCCCATGACAATCCGCCTTGCAAAACCGAACCTGCTGCGCGCTCGGGAAGCGGGTTCGGCCCAAAATCGTCGCGCTCTCGGTCCGCCGCCGACAATCCGAATTCCCTGCTAGCAGGGAATTTTTTTGCGCCGCAATCGGCGCCATGTTCCAGAAAGTCCCGCAATGTCATGACGTTGCCTGATTTGCAATCCTCCGGTTGTAGGCGCGCGCGGGCGCGGAACAGGGAATTTCAAACGACCGGAACAGGGAATTATCAGGCGATTTCGGAGCGGATCAGGGAATTATCAGGCGGCCGAAAACGGGGCGCGAAACCGGGCACGGTCGGGTTGTAAGGCGCGGTCAGAATTCCCCTTCCCCGCGCGTGGAAGAGCCTCCCCCCGGGCGAAGACCCTATGACATTCACACATCTCGAAGCGCGCGCCGCTATCCTTCTCCAGCTCTGCCGGGGAAGGTGGCGCGAAGCGCCGGATGGGGTGTGGGCCGCCGCCGCACTTTGGGTCGGATTGCACCATCGCCGGCCTAAATCTTAGCCGACCTATCCCCTGCTTTCCGCACCCCATCCGGCCCTCCGGGCCACCTTCCCCGCTTCGCGGAGAAGGACGACGCGCGACGAGATCGACTTGGGTGAATCGCGTAGGCGAAGACCCGGGGGCGGCCCTTGTGAGCGGTCGGACGGTAGGGCGCCGCGCGATTCGTCCAAAAATCATCTTGCCCTAGAACGCTGTCCGCTGGCGCATGGCCGCGGCGATCGTGCCGTCGTCGAGATAGTCGAGCTCGCCGCCGACCGGCACGCCATGGGCGAGCCGCGTCACCTTGATCGGATAGCCGGCGAGGCAGTCGATGAGGTAATGCGCCGTCGTCTGGCCGTCGACGGTGGCGTTGACGGCGAGGATCACCTCGCTCACCCCCCCGGCGGCGACGCGGGCGACAAGCGGCTCTATCGCGATGTCGGACGGCCCGACGCCGTCGAGCGGCGACAGCACGCCGCCGAGCACGTGGTAGCGCGCCCGGATTGCGCCGGCGCGTTCGAGCGCCCAGAGGTCGCCGACCGATTCGACCACCACGATGGTCGAGGCGTCGCGGCCCGGGTCGGCGCAGATCGTGCAAGGGTCGCGCGTGTCGACATTGCCGCAGACCGAGCAGACGACGATGCGTTCCTCGGCGACGCGCATCGCCTCGGCGAGCGGCTGCAGCAGCGTCTCGCGCTTGCGGATGAGATGCAGCGCCGCCCGGCGGGCCGAGCGCGGCCCGAGACCCGGCAGCCGCGCCAGCAACTGGATCAGCCGTTCGATCTCCGGCCCGGCGACGTTCGACCGCATTGTAGGCCTAGAACGGAAGCTTCATGCCGGGCGGCAGGGGCAGACCTGCGGTTAGCGCCTGCATCTTCTCGGCCGCGGCGCGGTCGGCCTTGGTCTTGGCGTCGGCGAAGGCGGCGACGATCAGATCCTCGACCATCTCCTTCTCCGACGGGGTCAGGAGCGACGGATCGATGCCGACCCCCTTGAGCTCGCCTTTGGCGGTCATCGTCACGGTGACCATGCCGCCTCCGGAGACCCCCTGGACCTCGACCCGGCCGAGTTCCTCCTGCGCTTCCTGCAGCTTGGCCTGCACCTCCTGCGCCTTTTTCATCATGCCCATGAAATCCATGAGGGCCTCTCCTGGTTCAAAAATCGTCGTCGACGGCGGGGTCGGAATCCGCATAGCCGACCTCGTCGTCGGTGGATGCGGGGGCGGCCGCGGTGGGCGCCGCCGCCTCCGGCGCGCGGACTTCGACGATGCGCGCGCCCTTGAAGCGCTCGAGCACTTTGCGCACCAGCGGATGCTCGGCGGCGCCGTTCGTCCGCTCCGCTTCGCGCGTCGACGCCCGCTCGCGCAAGGTGGGCGCGCTCGCGCCCTGCACCAGCGCCACCATCCACCGGTCTCCGGTCCACTCTTGCAGGCGTCTGGACAACGTCTGCGCCAGCGCGGGCGAAACGCCGTTGATCACCGACATGGCGATCCGGCCGGGCTCGAACCGGTCGAGCCGGACGTCCTGTTCGAGCGCCTGGACGAGCTGGATGTCCCGCTTGGCCCGGGCGAGCGCCACCACGTCCTCGAAGCGGGCGAGCGTTATGCTCGACGCGGGCGCGCTCGGCGGCGCAACGACGGGCTCAGCCGGGGCGCGCTGCGGAGCCGCCGGACCGGCGGCGAGGCTCGCGCGTGGCCCGATCGGCGGAAGCGGCGGCGCGTGCCGTGGCGCGGCCTCGGTCGTCTCGGCGAGCTTGCGCAGGGCGTCCTCGGGCGTCGGCAGGTCCGTCGCGTAGGCGAGGCGGATGAGCGCCATTTCGGCGGAGGCGAGCGGGCGCGGCGAGTCCTTCACGTCCTCGACGCCGTTGATCAGGATTTGCCACGCGCGCGTCAACGCGCCGATCGTCAGCTTTCCGGCGAACTCACGCCCTCGCGCGCGTTCGGCCTCGCCGATCGCAGGGTCGTCGGGCGCATTCGGCGCGATCTTGGCCCGCGTCACGAAATGACAGAACTCGGCGACCTCGGTCAGGACGTCGGCGGGATCGCCGCCGGCCCGGTAGAGCGCGCGCATGAGCTCGAGCGCCTCGGCGATCTCCCCTTTCATCGTCCGCTCGAACAGGTCGACGATCTCGCCCTTGTCGGCAAGGCCCAGCATCTCGCGGACGGTGAGCGCGGTTACGCCCTGCGGGCCGCCATAGGCGATCGCCTGGTCGAGCAGCGACAGCGCGTCGCGCACCGACCCCTCCGCCACCCGGGCGATCAGGGAGAGCGCGTTCGGCTCGACCACCACCCCCTCGGCCGCGCCGATCCTGGCGAGGTGCTCGACCATCAGGCCTGACTCGATCCGCTTGAGGTCGAAGCGGATGCAGCGCGACCGCACCGTGATCGGCACCTTCTCGATCTCGGTCGTGGCGAACAGGAACTTGACGTGCTCCGGCGGCTCCTCGAGCGTTTTGAGCAGGCCGTTGAAGGCCTGCTTCGACAGCATGTGCACTTCGTCGATGATGTAGACCTTGGTCCGGGCGGAGACGGGACGGTAGCGGGCGTTCTCGATGATCTCGCGCACGTCGTCGATGCCGGTGTGCGAGGCCGCGTCCATCTCGATCACGTCGACATGGCGCGAATCCATGATCGCCTGGCAGTGGACGCCGAGCTCCGGCATGTCGACGCTCGGGCGGTCGATCTTGCCGGGCACGGCATAGTTGAAGGCGCGGGCGAGGATGCGCGCCGTCGTCGTCTTGCCGGTGCCGCGGACCCCGGTGAAGATGTAGGCCTGATGGATGCGGTTGGCCGCGAAGGAATTGGCGAGCGTCCGGACCATCGGCTCCTGGCCGATCAGATCCTCGAACCGCTGGGGGCGGTATTTGCGCGCGAGCACCCGATAGGGCGTCTGCGCAGACGCAGGGCTCGCCGTCTCAGCCGGAAACAGGGAATCGCTCATCGCCCGTCTCTGGCCCCGTTCGGATCGATGGTCTGGAGGCGCCTTGCGCCGGCGCGCCCTTGGGGCGGCCTCATGGCGAAGGTGGGAGGTTGGACAAAGACCCGCCCTGTCTCGTTAGGGCTGCTTCCTTCCGGACCTGACCCGGTTGGCGAGCGGTACGTCCTTCGCCAACCTCCCGCGTTCCATGTGGACCATCGGGCGCCGGAGTGCAAGGGCGCCCCGCCCGGAATCCGCGCCTTGGGCCCGCGCCTTGGCGCCGCGCCATACGGGCGGGGACCGCGACGCGGTTCACCCGCTTCTATGTATGGAAGCGCTCCTCCACGCGCTTCCGCCGCTCGCCGATCTGTTGAAAGAAACTCCTTGGGAAGTTAGAATGCTACCAGGAGGGCGCTCAACGACTACGCGAATAGAGATATTGGAACAAGTGTTGGCGCAAATGCGCGGATTGGTGGTTGTCGATGATGACACCAAGATTGTCTATGTGAATAAGGATTACGCGCAATTAATCGGACTTGACCATGAAAAAGTTGTAGGAGTTCCCGTCAGAGAGGTTATTCCCAATAGTAGGCTGCCAGTCGTAGTCCAATCCGGCAAGGCGATACTTGGCGATATGTTCTATGTCGCCGGCAGGCCTGCAGTGTGCAATCGCATACCTCTTAAGAAGGAGGGCGTCCTTATCGGCGCCATGTCATTCGAGGTGTTCGGTGAAATCGGACAATCCGATAAACTATTTGCCTCTCTTCAGGAGTTGCGCAGTCAACTTGACTACTATAAAGAGAAGCTGAAGTCTTATTCTGGGTCACGATATACCATCAGTGATATTGTAGGTTCAAGTCCAGCAGCGATCAAATTGCGCAACGACATATTGAAGTTTGCCTGCACGAGCTCCACGGTCATCGTGCAAGGAGAAACCGGTACGGGCAAAGAGCTTGTCGCCCACGCATTACATCGGGAAAGCCTCCGAGCCCATCAGCCTTTTGTCAAACTCAATTGCTGCGCCATCCCCGCGGAACTGATTGAATCCGAATTGTTCGGCTACGAGGAAGGCGCCTTCACCGGCGCCAAAAGGACAGGGAAGAAAGGCAAGTTCGAACTGGCCGACAAGGGGACCGTGTTCTTGGACGAAGTGAGCCAGCTTTCCGCGGCGGCTCAGGTCAAACTGCTGCGCGCCCTGCAGGAGAAGGAAATCGAACGGGTGGGAGGGGCGACTTCGATTCCGGTCGACGTCAGGATCGTCGCCGCAACCAATGATGATCTCGGCGAATTGGTGAAGCGGGGTTCGTTCCGGGCCGATCTGTTCTACCGATTGAATGTCATTCCCATAACCGTGCCTTCTCTGCGCGAGCGGTCGGCGGACATCCCCGCCTTGGTGGAAAGCTTCGTCAAGAAGTACGGCGATCAGGCCGGCTTGGGCTCGGTATCGGTCGCCCCCGACGCGCTCGCGTTGCTCCTCGAATACGAATGGCCCGGGAATATCCGCGTGTTGGAGAACGCCGTCGAACGCGCCATCGGCATGTGCAACGGCAATGTCCTTGCGATCGAACACTTCGAATGGCTGGCCCCCAAACATCAGTACAAAACGATGGCGGGGAACGGAAGGACGCTCGAAGAAGCCAAGGCCGAGTTCGAGAAGGCCATGATCGTCGATGCGCTGCGCTCCACCGTCGGCAACATCAAGAAGGCGGCGGGGCTTCTCCAGGTGGATCGGTCCCTGCTGTATCAGAAGATGCGTCGCCTCGGCATCCAGTATCGCTGATTGCGACGCGACCGGAGCGCGGATGGCGCGACCGGCCACTCTTCCTTCCGGGCGCCCCATGACGGGAGCGGGACAGGGCCGGGCGCGCGCCGATCTCGTTTGCCTCCGGCCTTTTGCCGGCTCCTCCACTCTCATGCTTCGCATGGTCCCCTTCCGCCGCGCTGTCAAAGGGCGCCGAACGCTCTCCTCCGCCCTGTCGCGCAAGCGAAACGGGGGAGGGGGACCGGCCGAAGGCCGGGGGAAGGGGCGCTCAGCGCGACCCGGGTGGCGGACGAATCCTATCCGCCGAGCGCGGCAGGCAACTCAACCGCCAGCGGCGTCCGATTGTCGCAGGGTTTCCGCCGGGCGTCGGCCGATGCTTCCGAGTGTGTGCAGCGCACAACAGGGTGTGATGAATCCACACACCCGTCGTTACCCCCCGCAATAAAGCGGGATCACGCTGCGTCCGCCACGATCCGCGCGGCGAGGTGTGAGCAATCCGCACACCTAAGATAGGTCCATCCCCCGGAATCCCTACAAGAAAGTAAAGGGCACGATCCTTGCCACCTGCAATGCGATCAAAGCCAGAAGTAGGCGACGTTCAAGTCGTCTTCCACGAGGCAGACGAGACTCTGCCGCCGCGCTCGCGGCGACCCCAAGGAATGGAGCATCTGCTATGTCCAGCGTGAGTCCAGGGATTAGACCAGTCAATGGCGCCGCTCCCAATATAACAGACAGGTTCACTGAGTGGAGCTTGAACTGGGTGCCAGATTCGATGGTGTTCGTTCTGACTTTGACGATTATCGTTTTTCTGATGGCGCTGGGACTTACTAGCAGTAGCGCGCTCGACCTCGTCAATGACTACGGCAACAGCTTCTGGCTGCTCCTCACCTTCTCGATGCAGTTAAGCATCCTGATGGTGACCGGTTTCGTCGTCGCCGACTCGAAACCGGTGAAGAGCGGTCTCATCTGGCTCTTGAGCATTCCCAAGACGGCGAAAGGGACGATGATCCTCTTTTGCATCGTGGTTGGAATCGTGTCCTGGTTCCACTGGGGCATCGGCTCGATGGTCGGCATGATCATGGGTCGGGAATTGGCCGTCCGCAAACGTGGTCTTGGCATCCATTACCCGTTCATCTGTGCGACGTCCTACGGCGTCGTCAATATCATGTGCAACGGTCCCTCCCAGTCGGCGCCGCTGCTGATCGCGACGCCCGGCCATTTCATGGAAAAGACGATCGGGCTCGTTCCCCTGACCACGACAGCCCTGTCGCCCTTCCTCCTCACCCTCATGCTGGTGTTCTTCGTCACGGTCCCAATCGTGGTGATCCTGGTCATGCCCAGCAAAGAGCGCGCCGTCGAAATCGACGACGACAGGTACAACGAGTTTACCGCGACGCTGCCCAAGGACCCTGAAAAGAAAGCGATGCGGCACGCTGAGCGCTGGGATCGCTCGTGGGTCCTGCAGTCGACACTGGGCGGCGTGATGTTCGTTTGGGTCTGCTACACGATCGGCAACAAAGCGTGCCTGTCCGGTTAACGCCCACACCCACCAGGGCTGGTGATGGTTATCAAACCGGCCATGGAAATCCGCCAGAGCGACGATCTGGGTTTCCCCAGTCAGTCCCAGAGTTTCATGAGCTTTTTCCGTATGACGCGGCATATGCTGCCTATCTTGATCGCGCGCGTTGGCCTGTCGGCTTTGTCTGGCCATATTGCGGCCAGATCGCTCTGCACGTGGACGCATCCTACATCTAGGGGCTGTGGGCGTTAACCGGATAGGCACGCAACAAAGGTCTCGGCAGACTCGATATGAACTCCCTCAATTTCTTCTTTCTCACGCTGTCGATGATCCTGCACAGAACGCCGCACGCCTTCATGGAATTGGTCAAGAGGGCCGTCTCGGTTGCGTATGGCATCATGATCCAGTTCCCGATGTATGCGGGCATCTTCGGCATGATCAACCCGTGCCTATCCGGTTAACGCCCACAGCCCCTAGATGTAGGATGCGTCCACGTGCAGAGCGATCTGGCCGCAATATGGCCAGACAAAGCCGACAGGCCAACGCGCGCGATCAAGATAGGCAGCATATGCCGCGTCATACGGAAAAAGCTCATGAAACTCTGGGACTGACTGGGGAAACCCAGATCGTCGCTCTGGCGGATTTCCATGGCCGGTTTGATAACCATCACCAGCCCTGGTGGGTGTGGGCGTTAACCGGACAGGCACGGATCAACCAATCCGGCTTGGCGGCGGTGATCACCCATTGGTTCGTTTCGTTCTCCACGCCCGGCACGTATTCTTGGATCGTCTACCTGTTTACGGGCGTGATGGATTTCTTCGTTCCTTCGGGCGGGTCGAAATTCGTCATCGAGGCGCCCTACCTCATCCCCGCCGGAAAGGAGCTCGGCATTCCGGTGCCCCATATCATCAACGCCTACAGCACCGGCGCGCAATGGGCCAACCTCATCCAGCCCTTCTGGGCGCTGCCCATGCTGGCGGCGTTCAGGCTGCGGTTCCAGGACATCCTGCCGTTCACCTTCATATACTGGCTATTCGCATTCGTCGTGAGCACTGCGGCGTTCCTGCTGTTCCCCCAGGGGTTCTAGCTCTTCGCGCGGGCGGGGGCCTGCTGAAGGAGGCGACGAATAAGGTCGCCTCCTCCCTGCGACGAGGCGACGTACGCGATCGACGAAACAACCGGCATGAGCGGCGACGCCCGGCCTAACCCTGAACGGGTAAACCCAGGAACAGTGAAAGCGAACGACACCGGCCCACTTGGGATCTGGAAGAGATCCAAGGGACTGGAATTGAGCTTCACTTAAGGAGCAAGAATCAAATGAGTACCGGAAGTAAAGTCATCGTTTCAGCGGCGCTCACGGGCGCCGTCACGCCGAAGTCTTTCAGCGAGCACTTGCCGATCACTTCGGCGGAAATCGCCGAAGACGCCTACAAATGCTGGAAGGCCGGCGCGGCCGTCGTCCATCTTCACATGCGCGACGACGAGGGGATGGGCACAATGGATGCGGCTCGGTTCGCCGAAACCATCAAGCTGATCCGTGCGCGCCGCGACTGCGACGTCATCATCAACTGCACTACCTCGGGCGACAACACGTCCACCGACGAAACGCGCATGAAACACATCGCCACGTTGGACGGCATCGAGATGTGCTCCTACGACGCAGGGTCGTTCAACTGGATGCCGTCCGCGGTGTTCGTCAACTCGCCGCAGTTCCTGGAGAAGCTCGGAGAAGTCGCCACAGCGCGCGGCGTCAAGCCGGAAATCGAGATATTCGACGCAGGGATGCTTGGCATCGTCGACTATTTCGTCAAGCAGGGCAAACTGGTTCGTCCCCTGCACTACCAGATCTGCTTGGGCATTCTGGGCGGGATGGCGGCGACGGTCGAGAATTTGCTCTATCTGCAATCCAAGCTGCCTGCCGGCTCGACCTGGTCGGCCTTCGGGATCGGCAAAGACCATTTGCCGATTCTCTTCGCGACCCTCGCGCTCGGCGGCCATGTGCGCGTCGGCCTGGAAGACAACGTGTATTTCAGCCATGGCGTAAAAGCCACCAACGTCCAGTTGGTCGAGCGAGCCACCCAAGCCATCAAAGTTTTCGGCAAGGACGTGGCTTCTCCGGCCGAGGCGAGGAAGATTTTGAGCATCAAACCCCTGGCGCGGTGAGGGGGCCAGCGGCGCAGCCGGATCGGACCCAATTGAAGCCATCCCAGCGGCGGCGCCATCGGCGCCGCCGGGGGCAAGGGTGTGGCCGTTTACCTAACGAGGGAGGAATCGCGCCCAGCTCGAGGGGCAAAGCATCTAACGAGATGGGCGTCATGAACTGGAAGCATCTTTATCAGGAAAGACTGGTTTCGGTCGAAGAGGCCGCAGCCAAGATCCGATCGGGCGATCGGATTGCCGCCGCCCCGGCTTGCAGCGTCCCGGAGGGACTGGTCAAGGCCATCTCCAACCGCTGGCGGGAGCTCGAGGACGTTACAATTAGCAGCATGCTGATGCTCTACCCGTTCGAATACATGAAGGGCGAGTACGCCGGCCACATCCGGCATCATTCCCTCTTCTTGGGGCCGTTCGAACGCAAGCTCTACAATCAAGGAAACATGGACATCACGTCCTACTCGTTCTCTCAGACGAACTGGCTGATAAGAAACCGCATCAGGCCGAACGTCGGCATCTGGGAGGTGTCCCCACCCGACGACAACGGAAACATGAGCTGCGGTCCGGTCGGCACCGAGTACTGCGCTGCCGTTCTCGACTGCGCCGAGACCATCATCGTCCAGGTCAACCGCGAGACACCCTATGTCCACGGGGTCAAGGACACCTTCATCAACGTCGACGAAGCCACCTGGATCTGCGAGTGCGACCACAAGGTGCCCGAGTTCTCGCAGCCGATGGCTTCCGATGTCGACCGCCAGATCGCCTCGCACGTGCTGGAATACATCGGCGACGGCGACACCCTGCAGCTTGGCATCGGCGGCGTCGCCAACGCCATCGGCTTCTCGCTCGATCGCTTCAAGGATCTCGGCGTTCATAGCGAAATGCTGACGGATTCGATGATGGATCTGGCGAACAAAGGCGTCATCACCGGCAAGAAAAAGACGCTGCATCCGGGCGAGATCACCATCGGGTTCGGCATGGGATCGACCGAGCTTTACAAGTTCATGGACCACAATCCCGCCATCAAGGCCTATCCCATTTCTTACATCACCGATCCCCGGGTCATCGGCCAGAACAAGAACTTCGTCTCGATCAACAGCACGCTGATGTGCGACCTGACTGGCCAGGCCTGTTCGGAATTGATCGGCTTCGATCAGTTCAGCTGCACCGGCGGCCAGCTCGATTTCGTACGGGGCGCCGGCTACTCGGAAGGGGGGAGGAGTTTCATCTGCTTCCCCTCGACGGCGAGGACGAAGGACGGCGCCTTGACGTCGCGCATCAACATGGCGCTGCCGCCGGGGGCCGTCGTCACCACGCCCCGAGCGGACGTCCAGTACTTCGCCACCGAATTCGGCATAGCCGATCTACGCTGCAGGTCGATCCGCGAGCGGGTGGAGGCGCTCATCAACATTGCTCATCCGCAGTTCCGGGACGAACTGACCGCCGGCGCCCGCAAGGCCGAGCTGATCACGCAGTCGGAGCGTATCCGAGGCTGGTGACCGACAATTGACCGACAATAACGTAAGGAGCAGCAAAATGGTCGAACTTCCAGAGATTGGCGAGTTGGACTCTCACCCCATCGCCGTGATTGGCATGGGCACGATGGGGAGAGGAACTCGCTATGATGTTTTCCACCCGAGGCGGCGAGATCCATGCCTACGACGCGGTCAAACGCGTCGCCGAGGAGGGCGCCGCCTACGCGCGAGACAAGGTCGGCGACGTCTGCAAGACGATTCCCGGCGGAACGCCGGGTCGCGTCGTGGTCTGCCCCGATCTCGCGTCCGCGGTCGAAGGCGCATGGCTCGTCATCGAAGCGATCGCCGAGAAACCGGACCTGAAGACCGAACTTTTCGGAGAGCTCGACAGGCTGGCGGCCCCGGGAACGATCCTGGCGACCAATTCGTCCTCGTACAAGTCGAGCGAGGTCATCGGCAAGGTCGCCCGGCCCGAGCGCGTGCTGAACATGCATTTCTACCTGTTGCCGATGCTGAGATCCGTGGAGTTGATGACCTGCGGGAAGACGGATGAGCGCTATATCCGCTTCCTGAAAGACATGCTCCCCCGGTGGGGATTCGTGCCCCACGTCGCCATGAAGGAGAGCACCGGACTCATCTTCAACCGTATATGGGCGGCGATCAAGCGCGAGACAATTCACGTTCTGGCCGAAGGGGTCGCCACGCCGGAGGACATCGACGCCCTCTTTCGCGAAGTGATTGGCACCGAATCCTCGCCGTTCCGGCAGATGGATAAGGTCGGTCTCGACGTGGTGCTCGACATCGAGGATCACTATGCGGCCGAGCGGCCGAGTCTGCCGGTCGAAGTACGCGACCTTCTCAGGAACTACGTCGCCCAAGGCCGGCTCGGCGTCAAGACAGGCAGAGGGTTCTACGATGATTACACGAAAAAGTAGAATTGCGGCTGATCTTTGAATTCGGAGGGGACATATACCTTCCACTTTGCGAAACTAAACACGGCCTGGGACAAGGCCTTTGACGCGTTCTGGACTTAATCCCGCGGGCCTTAGTCCAGAGCGCCGCTCGGCTGGGCCTCATTCAGCTCCTGGCGCGTCCTCGCCGTGTCGCCCGTAGCCGCTTGCTCGCGTTCTCCCTCCGCGCGGGCCGATCTTCAAGCGCGAACGAGGGTCGATCTCGGGTGTCCATCGACTGACCGGGATTGGCGTAACGTTTGACGCCTCGCGGTCGAAGCGCCATGTGTGTCGCCCATGACCGACGTCTCCATTCCCGCGGCCTTCGGCGCCGGCCTCCTCTCCTTCGTCAGCCCTTGCGTGCTGCCGCTGGCGGCGCCCTACCTTTGCTATCTCGCCGGGGCGAGTGTCGAGGCGCTGGTCGACGGCGGCGAGGCCAAGGCGCGGCGCGACATTCTCGTCACCGCGCTCCTGTTTGTCGCGGGCTTCACCACCGTATTCGTCACCTTCGGCGCGACCGCTTCGGCGCTCGGCGCTCTCTTCCGGCAATGGAGCCATGTCCTGTCGATCGCCGCGGGGATCGGCGTGATCTTGATGGGCCTGCATTTCCTTGGGCTTTTCCGGATCGCGGCGATGCTCCGCGAGGCGCGGCTGACCATCGACCGGCCGACCGGCGCCTCGAGCGCCTATCTCATGGGCATGGCGTTCGCGCTCGGTTGGACGCCGTGCATCGGTCCGATCCTGGCGACGATCCTCGCGGTCGCTGGCAGCCGCGATACGGTTGCCGCCGGGGCGGGACTTTTGGCCGTCTACAGCCTCGGGCTCGGCCTGCCCTTCATCGCCGCCGCCGCCGCGATCGGTCCCTTCATGCGCGCCTCGGCCAGGATCAAGAAGCGGTTCGGCGCGATCGAGAAGACGGTCGGCGTGCTGCTGGTCGGCACGGGCGTCCTCTTCCTGACCGGCGGCTTCCAGTCCATGTCGCTCTGGCTGATCGAAACGTTCCCGCAGTTCGGGCAGGTCGGGTAGCCGGAGAAAAATCCACCCGACTATGCCGTTAGCCGCGCAGCGCTTCCCCCAGGGCCTCAATCCGCAGCCCAACTGCGGACGCGCTCGAACGCAACGCGGAAAGGTCTTGTTCGTCGCTCTCGCTCGCCACGCCGCGCCCGATGCGGGCGAGGAGCTGGCCGCGCCGGGCGAAAGCGCTCGAATAGGAGAGCGGCTCCGGCGCCATGCGCATGAGGAGGGCGTCGGCATGCCGCTCGACGGCGTCCCAGTCTTTGGCGCGCAGGGCCCATTCGATCGCGTAGCGCCGGAACCAGAAGTGATTGTGGCCGACGGCGCCTTTCGCCAGCAGGGAGTCTCCCGCAGCGAGAGCGGCCTCCTGCGCCTCGGGCGTCTGCTCCACGAGCGCCAGCACCCCATAGAGGATCGGCCCCGCGAAGCCCGGGCTGGTTTCCTCCGACGCCTCGAGCCCCGCCTGCACCATCGATAGCGCCTCAGCGGAGCGCCCTTCGACGAACGCTCCCTCGGCGCTCACGGCGAGGATCGCCGCCTCGTAGCGGCGGGCCTTCAGCCGGCGCGCCTGCTCCAGCGCGGCGGCTTGAATGTCCGCCGCCTCCGAATAGCGGCCCGCCGCCGTCAGACAGAGGCCAGTCGACTGAAGTGCGAACATTTCCGCGTGGCTGTTGCCGATCCTCCGCGCCGTCTCGAGAGCGCGGCGCATGTCGTCCAGCGCAGCGTCGAACGCGCAAACGTAGATGCGGCAATGCCCCATCATCACGCGGTTCGGGACAGCGATGCGCGGCAGCCCGGCGGCGTCGCAGAGTTCGACGCACTCGGAGAAGTGATCGAGGGCCGTCGCCATACGGCAATCCATATACTGGGCGTCCGCGAGGCCGCTCAGCGCCCGGGCCCGCCACTCCGGCAATTCGAGGCCATTCGCAACATTCAAGGCCAAAGCGTGCTCGTTGCGGCAGGCCTCGATCTCGCCGCGCGCGAAACGCAGGTTGCCGCGAATATAGTGAATTTCGGCGAGCGCGCGACGGTCGTCGGCGGCGCGCGCCAAAGGCTCGCCCTCGGAGAGCGCGACGAAAGCGTCGTCGATTTTTGCGAGCAGCCGGTTGGCCGAGGCGCAGCCGATCAGAGCCCGCAATCGGTCGTCATCGCTTGCGCCCGCGGCAAGTACGGTCTCATAGGCATCGAGCGCGTCCTCACCGCGACCGGCGTCGAGTTGAAGGCTCCCCACTTGCAGGGCAAGCGCGACACGGTCGCGGGGCTCGATGGCGATGGCGAGACCCCGAAGGGCGAGGGCGGCCGCCTGGTCCTGGCGGAAGAGGGACGCCTGGCTCCTTGACGCGTCGAGGTAAGCGCGCGCCGCTTCACGATCTTCGGCCAGATCGAGATGCTCGGCGCGTAGCACCGGATCGTTGAGGAACGCCTCGGCTGCAGACTTATGAAGCTGTCGCCGACGCGTCCGCGTCAATGACGCATAGACACCGTCCCGGACGAGGGCGTGGGCGAATTTCAGTCCGTCCGCCACCGGCCGCAAGAGAGCATGCCGCACCAGCGCATCGCAGGCGTAACGCGGATCATCAATCAGCGCACGGAGGCTGATGAGCGCGAAGCGTTGGCCGAGAACCGACGCCGCCTCGATCGCGCGCTTGTCATTCGGCGTGAGAAGATCGGTCCGGGCGAGCACGACGCTTTGGATGGAGCTCGGCAGCCGGCCGTCGACGAGATCGCCGGCCGTGCGCAAGAGCTGTTCGAGAAACAGCGGGTTGCCGCCCGCGCGCTCGACGCACTTGGCGGCGAAGGCCTCCGCGGCCGGGAAGCTCCTTGCAATCCTCTCCGCCTCCGCTGGCGCGAGC
Organism: uncultured Alphaproteobacteria bacterium; assembly: GCA_963822215.1. Taxonomy (GTDB): domain Bacteria; phylum Pseudomonadota; class Alphaproteobacteria; order Rhizobiales; family Beijerinckiaceae; genus Roseiarcus. Next base: position 235,019 of record CAWGGX010000007.1, on the reverse strand, counting down.
GGCGCGAGATCGAACGTCAGTTGCAAACCGTCGCCAGCCGCCGCGCGCCAACCCGCGTCGAGAGGATCGGCGCCGGCGCGTGTCGTCATAACGAGCGCCGCGCGGTTTCCGGTCGTCGCCCGCGATACGGCGGCGAGCAAGGCGAGCGTGTCGGCGTCGGCCCAATGGACGTCCTCGACCGTTGCGAGAAGCGGAGCCTCCCGAGCGCGGGCCTCGATCAATTCGATCAAGACGCGCTCTTTCGCCCGGGCGCGGGCCGCCGGACTGATGGCCTCATAAAGCGATCGATCGTCCTCGCGTTGAGGAATTTCGAGAACGTCCCGCAGATAGAGCGAATCGTCGCCTGCAGGCTTCGCTGAGGCGATGGCCGCTGCGGCGTCGTCCGGCGGCGCGTCTCGCGCGAGGCGGAGGAGGCTCGCAACAATGGTGCGGATGGCGCCATGCCCGCGCTCCGTGCCGAAGTCGAGCACCCATCCCATGTGGCGCTCAAAGCCGAGGCCGGCGGCGATCGACTGCACCTCTTCAACGAATTGAGTTCTTGCCGATACCCGGCTCGCCGCGCACGACCACAACGGCCCCTGATCCAGCCTCGCCGATCGCGGCCAACACGGCGCGGCACTGCGAGAGCTCTGCGCGACGGCCCTCAAGCGGCGAGCCGCCGGACGCGGTGCGCTGCAAACCTGTCAGTCGCCATACTTGTACCGCGCGATCGAGGCCTTTCAGACTCTGGGCGCCGAGCGACTCGTAAACCGCTGCATGGCTCGTCGCGCGGTAGACTTCCTCGGAAACCAAGGACTCTCCGGGGCCGGCTCTATCGAGCAGCCGCGCCGCGACGTTCGCAGCCTCGCCGGTGACCGTGTATCCGCGATGCCGGTCGCTGCCGACGGCGCTCGCGACGACCTCCCCCATGGCGAGACCGACGTGAACTGCTAGCGGTCCAGACGCCGTTGCAAGCGTCGCGGGGACGGAACTCTGGACTTCGAGGGTGGCCCGCAACGCGCGCAACGCGTCGTCGCCGTGAGCGCGGGGCGCGCCGAACAACGCCATGACAGCGTCGCCGATGTGCTTGTCGATCGCTCCGCCGTATCGCTCGACGGCAGCGTCGACGACGGCGAAAAAACACTCGAGCAGAGCGTGAAGTTCCTCAGGGTCCAGCCTTGAGGAGAGCCGGGTATAGCCGACCAGGTCGCAGAACATGACAGCAACAGGTCGTCGGTCGCCGAAGGCGACAGCCGGGGTCTCGGGGGAAGCGGTGCCCTCGCCAATCGGACGTCCGCAGCCGCCGCAGAAGCGATCGGAAGCCTCGTTGGCATAGCCGCAATGCGCGCACGCGCAGGCGAGCGCGGAGCCGCAAGAGGCGCAAAACTTGCGGCCGACCTTGTTCTCGAACTGACAACGCGCGCAGCGCACCGACGGAAGTCCCGGTCGCTCGGACAACAGCAGAGCCGAAAGACTAACACAAGTCGCCTGCGCTCATGAGGCGAATAAGGCGTAAGCGCCATTGGCCGAACAGGGGTAAGGCGATCGGCAGGACCGCAGGGCCGGCCGCCGTCTACGGCCTCGGGCTCGGCCTGCCCTTCATCGCCGCCACCGCGATCGGTCCCTTCATGCGCGCCTCGGACGCGATCAAGAAGCGGTTCGGCGCGATCGAGAAGACGGTCGGGGCGCTGCTGGTCGGCACAATCGTCCTCTTCGTGACCGGCGGCTTCCAGTCGATGTCGCTCTGGCTGATCGAAACATTCCCGCAGTTCGGGCAAGTGGGATAAGCCGACGCACGGCAGTGCTTTGTAGACGCGGTCGCTGACCGCGTCGCCGCGCTCAGCGAGCGCGGCTACAATGCCGCCCGATCGGCGGCGCGGATTAAACACCAACGCTTCGATCCTCGTCATTGACCCTCGCGCTCTCGCCAAACGCTTGGCGCCGAAGGAATTCCCGACTAGGGGACGTCGTCACAGTTGGGGGGGAATCGCGGCCGCATGAGCTTTCTCGACGAACTGGCGTTCGGACCGGGCCGCGACTGGCGGGCCTGGGTTCGGGCGATTTTGATGCTCGTTGCGCTCGTCGCGATTGTCGCCGCGATCCTCTACTTCACCGTCGCCGGAGACTACGCCTTCCTGAAGGCGGCCGTCTACACCGGCGCGCCGACCGGAGAGTATCACGCCGTCGGGGAGCGGCTCGCGGCGCGCGCGCTCAAGAAGAACGGCCATCTCCGTGTCGTCGTCACGGCGGGCTCCGTCGAGAACATCAAGCGCCTCGTCGGCGAGAACGGGCGCTGCGAACCCGCATTCGCCTTCGTCCAGGACGGCGTGCCGCTGCCCGACGACGCCGGCTTGCAGATGCTCGGGCGGCTGCCGCAGGCCGAGTCCCTGCTCCTCCTCGCCCGCCGGGGTCGCGCCATCGCCTCGTTCGAGGATCTCAAGGGCGCGACGGTCGGCGTCGGTCCGGAAGGCTCCGGCACGGCCTTTCTCATGCAGCACCTTTTGGACAATTCCGACCTTAAGGACCTCGGGCTGAAACCGTCCAATTATGACCTCGAGGCGCAGGCGGCGCTGGTTCAGGCCAATCAGCTCGACCTCGCGGCTTTCGTCATGAACGAGAACGCCGAGCTGATCCGCAACCTGGTCGAAAAGTATGACCTCGAGATCGTTTCGCCGCCCGGCATCGACGGCCTAACGGCGAGAGACCGCTGGCTGCGCCTCGGCAAGATTCCGGCCGGCTACTACGACGTCGGCCGGCAGATTCCGGCGACCGACAAGGACGTCGCGCAAGTCGACACGCTCATCGCCACCAACGCCTGTGTCGGGCGCGCGCAGCGGGTCGCCTTCCTGCAACTGCTGAGCGACGAGTTCCCGGCCTTCGTGCGGAGCAATCCGCCGCCGGCCGCGCGGTCCCAGGACGCCGCGCCGCTGGCGGACGAAGCGCGCGAGTTCTTCGCCAATGGCCAGCCGGCCCTGCCGGACCGCTATTTCCCACGGCTCGTGAACCTGATGTCGCCAGCCTACTGGATCTATCTGGCGATGGCGATCACGGTGCTCCTCAATGGGACCGAGGTCTACAGCCGCTTCCGGCTCTGGCGGATCGACGCGAACCGGGAGCTCATGGAGACCCGGCTCAAGGCGCTCGTGACGCCGCCCCTCACGCACGAACAAATCAAGGCGCTTCCGACCGCCGCCATTCTCAAATCGCCGCAGGACCGCAAGGCGGCGCAGGACCTGATGAAGGACCTGGAGGCGCTTCGAGCGCGCTGCGCGGCCCAACTCCAGTCCTATGTGACGCCGATGGGAAGCGAAATGTACTATCGCTATCAGGAGTTGATGATCGTGGAAGCGATCGGGGCGCTTTCCGTCCTGCTTCAGCGATCGCAAGGCGGGGGGACGCCGTAGGGCCTGCGCCCTGTGGCCGCGGTCGTTGACCGCGGCGGCGCCACCCTCAGGGCGTCCGCCAAGACGCCCGTCTTCCGACGGGGCTATGGATCGCGCCCACAATTGGCGGCGTCGACCCAAAGCAATCGGCAGTCCTAATCGGATTGTTTGCGCAGCTGGATCACGCGGGCCGGCCGGCCCGTCGCCGGCTCGTCCGCCGCGACGAGGCCGAGCGCGTCGATCGCTGTGTCGCGCTCGCGCTCGGCGCGCGCGAGCGACCGCTCGAACTGCTCGGTGCTGGACTTGCTGCTGCCCGCGAGCACCACCCCGCCGATCAGCAGGGCGAGGGCGAAAACGACCCGGGCGGGGGCGAAGGCGAAGACGCCGATCACGAGCGCAAGCAGCAGAACCGCCCCGACGCCCGCCCCCGCGCGCCCCGCCGTCATCAGCCTGCGGCTGCGCGCGATCGCATCCCGCAACTCGTCGATGCGGAACTCGAGTTCCTCGACCTGTTCGGCGGGTCCAGGCGTCCATTCGTCCATCGCGCCATCATGTCGCGTCTGACGAGGCCCGGTTCAAGGCCCCGTCGCTGCGCAGTGCTTTTGCCACGGGCTGTGCGATGACCCGCCCGCGCCATTCGCGACACGGGTCGGCCTCGTCTTGTCGACGGCGCGCATGCTCCGGGCTCCGGACGAACGCAAATCGCCTTGCGACACGATGATTTCTTATCGAATCGCGCCGAAAACTCTCATCCGGCCGCTTACGCGGCCTTCCCCCCGAGGGGAAGGGGACGCCCCTCTCCCACCGGGAGAGTTCTCATTCGCTTTCGCGCACCTTGATGCATGAAAGAGTCCACGGAACACCCTCCTTTCAGGAGAGGGAAGCCGCGAAGCGGCCGGGTGAGGGCTCGCCGGCGCAATCCAACGTTATCACGCGCTATTGGTTGCGCATTTGCCGCGTGTGCTCGGCCGACCAGCGAGCGCGCTCTCTGCTCGTATTGTGCCGGTTGCGCATTTCGCTTCTGTACGACCGGGTCGGCCGGTGCGCCTGAGCAGGATGCGCGCCGGGCGGGGCGGTCGTCTGCGCCGACGCCGCGAACGACGATACGGCGATCAGCGCGCCGAGTCCGGCCGCGGCGATGAACTTGAGCATTTGTCCTCACATGCACAGCGTCGATCGCGCGAGGCTACGAAATCGGCGGGCGTTCGCCAAGCGCGCCTGACAGGCGCCGGGCGGCGGCGCGGAGGCGGACGTCCGCAGCCGTCCTGCAACGTTCAGGATCCCTGGCCGAACGAGACTCGAAGGTCGTCGATTTCGATCCAGACGAGTGTGGGAAACGGGACGACTCGGCGCCGCGGACCGAAGCGCGGGAAGACCTTGCGCCGCGTATAGAACAGCAGGCCGTCGATGAGCTCGGTTTCGAGGCAGAGATTGGCGCCGGTCGCCCATTTGCTGATCGGCTCGGCGACGTAGTCGTGTTGCACGAGCCGGCGCTGAGGGTCGATGTGAAAGCTCTGGATGGCCGAATGGGTCGGCGCGCCCGGCGCGAAGCAAACGTCGAGCCGGAGGATTCCGGCCTGCGACGGTCCGTCCGCGGCGATGAGCGCCACATCCGTGCTGTCAAGCAGGAATGGGAACGAAAGATAGTTCCAGAGCGCGTAGCCGGCGAACGTGAGGATGTCGAGATTGTCCCAGTAGACCTGATTCACGAGGCCGCCGAAATGGCTGCGCGGATCGCCGCGCTCTGCGACGAGCCGGCCCTCCGCGTCGAAGATCGCTGCGCGCTCGGGCGTCCAGGTCCCCCGCCAACCGGGGCGGACGAAATCGGCGAGCGTAACGGCGACATCGTGCGGCCGGACCTCAATCGTCAGGTTCTTCAGCGCATTCGGCTGGCAGCGCGACTGGAAGGCGAGGCCGCCCGACGAAAGGGCCGCTGTAATGGCCTCGACGCGACGCCACCGCGCCCGCCCGCCATGCGCCTCGATCGTTTCGTTCAAAAGCTCCGCCGGCGTCATCGCCGAGACCCCGCAGCGCGCCTTCGCCTTGTCCGGGCGGCGACGGCCTCAATGCCGACAACGCGCGACATTTCGGTGAAGGCGGGGGCGCGGGCGCGCTTCCCTACATGCGCGGTCCCGCCATCGTCCCATGGGAGGCGCCCCCAAGAAAAACCCGCCGTTCCCGGCGGGTTTCCCGTTGTCGGCCGAGGGACCGGCGATTCGGCCGAACCGCCCTTCGCTGTCCCGTTAAGTCGCGTCGGACGCGCCGCGATCACAACTGCTTGTAGGTGATCTTGCCGTCGTCGCCCTTCTTCCAGACGTACCAGACGAAGTCGACGGACTTGCGGTCGCCCTTGGCGTCATAGGCGATGTCGCCGATGACGGTGTGGAAGGGGATGCCCGAATGCATGACTTCGGCGACCTTCTTCGGATCGAGCGACTTCGCCTTCTCGGCGGCCTGCTTGATGATCTGCAGGCCGGCGTAGGAATAGAGCGTATAGGCCTCGGGGTCGAAGTTCTTCGCTTTGAACTCGGCCACGACGTCCTTTGCGCTCGGGTTGTTGCGCGGGTCGGGGCCGAAGGTCATCAGCGTGCCCTCGACGCCGGGGCCGCCGATCTGGGCGAATTCGTTGTCGGTGATGCCGTCGCCGGAGACCATGACCGTCGTCAGGCCCTGGTCGCGCATCTGGCGCAGGATGAGGCCGCCTTCGGTGTGCAGGCCGCCCCACATCAGATAGTCGGCGCCCGATTCCTTGATCTTGGAGACGATCGCCGAATAGTCCTTCTCGCCGGTGTTGACGCCTTCATACAGCACCTCGTTGACCCCGAACTTGTGCATGTTGTCGCGCGCCGCGTCGGCAAGGCCCTTTCCGTAAGTGGTCTTGTCGTGGACGATGGCGATCTTCTTGCCCTTGAGCTTGTCCCGGGCGAGCTCGGCCCACACCAGGCCCTGCTGGTCGTCGCGCCCGCAGGTGCGGAAGGCGTCCCAGAGGCCGCGATCGGTGACCTTCGGGTTGGTCGCGGACGGCGTGACGAACAGGATGCCGTTCTCGGAATAGACGTCGGAGGCGGGAATGGTCACACCCGAGTTGAAGTGGCCGATGACGAACTTGACGCCGTCGCCGACGAATTTGTTGGCGACCGACACGCCCTGCTTCGGATCCGACACGTCGTCGCCCTGCTCGAGAACGAGCTGTTGCCCGAGAATGCCGCCCGCCTTGTTGATGTCGTCGACGGCCTGCTGCGTGCCGTTGACGAGCTGCGCGCCGAAGGCCGCATTCGGACCTGTGATCGGTCCCGCGACGCCGATCTTCACGTCGGCGCTGGCGGCGCCGGAGAACGCCAGGGCGGCGGCAAGCGCGACGCCCGACAGCCAGTACTTATGCATGTGTTGATACTCCCATTGGTTCGGGGCGCTCGGCCCTCCCGGAGCCCCCCGGCGGATATGAAATCCACCTCAGGCTACGATACTTTCTCGTTTTCGAGAAAGAGTCATCTTAAAAAAGCAAAGGCTTCGCTGCGGAATCCGGAGCTTTCATCCTCGGCTCTTGGCGCGCCAGTTGAGCCCTGCGCGCTCATAGGCCCAAGAATATTGGGTGGCCATCTGAGCCGCCCGCATCGACCGGTAGCCGAAGCCCGCAACCAGCAGATTCCAGACATAAGCGACAAGAAAGAACTGCAGCGACAGCAGCGGCTCGCCGTAAAGCGCGTAGTGGAGGAAGCGCACGCCCGCCGTGAGAAACAGCATGTAGAGCGCGATCATCCCCATCGGCCGCCACGTTTGTGCCAGCGCCCGACCCGCCGCCCAGGCGCCCAGACCGCCGAGGATCAGCGTGAGCAGCACGAAGGTGAACAGACCGTAAGGCGTCGCCGCGTAGAGAACGCCGGCCATCAGTGGCCTCCCTCAAGATACGCGGCGCGCACCTCGGGGCGAGCGAGAAGCTCGGCGCCGGTGCCCTTCATGGTGATCGCGCCGTTGACCATGACATACCCGCGATGGGCAAGCTTGAGCGCATGGAAGGCGTTCTGTTCGACCAGGAACACGGTCAGGCCTTCCCGTTTGTTGAGGTCGCCGATGACCTCGAAGATCTGTTTGACCACCAGCGGCGCGAGACCGAGCGAAGGCTCGTCGAGCAACAGCAGGCGCGGCCGGCCCATCAGGGCGCGGGCGATCGCCAGCATCTGCTGCTCGCCGCCCGACAGTGTGCCGCCACGCTGCGGCGCGCGTTCCTTCAGGCGGGGAAACAAGGTGAAGACGCGGTCGAGGTCTTCCTCGAAATGGGCGAAATTGTTGATCGAGGCGCCCATCTGAAGGTTCTCGAACACCGTCATCCGCGGAAAGATGCGGCGACCCTCCGGCGACTGGGCGATTGACAGCCTGGCGATCAGATGCGTCGGCAGGGTGGTGATGTCCCTGCCGTCGAACGTGATGCGCCCCCGGCGAGCGCGCGGCGCGCCGAAAATGGTCATCATCGTCGTCGACTTGCCGGCGCCGTTGGCGCCGATGAGCGTCACGATCTCGCCGGCGCTGACGTCGATGTCCACGCCCTTGAGCGCCTGGATCTTGCCGTAGAAGGTCTCGACGCCGCGCAATTGCAGGAGCGGCGCCGCGCCCGCAGTCGCTCCGCTCATTGCTCGAGTTCCTTCTCGATCGATTCAACCTCTTCTTCGTCGGCGACCCCGAGATAGGCGGCGATGACTTTGGGGTCTGCGCGCACCTCCTCCGGCGTGCCGTCGGCGATCTTCATCCCGTAGTCGAGCACAACGACGTGATCGGAGATCTGCATGACGACCGACATGTCGTGCTCGATGAGCAGCACGGACGTCATGTGATCGGCGCGGATCGAGCGCAGCAGAGCGGAAAGGTCTGCCGACTCGCGCGGGTTCAGCCCGGCCGCCGGTTCGTCGAGGCAGAGAAGCACCGGCTCTGTGCACATGGCGCGCGCGATTTCCAGCCGGCGTTGAGCGCCGTAAGGGAGCTCTCCGGCCGGATCGTCGGCGCGGTCCATGAGGCCGATCTTGTCCAGCCAATATTTCGCCTTCTCGATCGCCTCGGCTTCGCGTCGACGGTAGCTCGGCGCGCCGATCAGCCCGAGCACCGTCATACCGCTCGCCCGCATGAGCGGATTGTGATGCGCCACCAGCAGGTTTTCCAGCGCCGTCATGCCCTGGAACAGGCGGATGTTCTGAAAGGTCCGCGCAACGCGCGCCTTGCGGGCGATCTCATGGTCGGGCATGCGCTCGAGCAGGAAGAGCTCGCCGTTCGCGGTCGTAGCGTGCCGGCCGCTCGCGTGGGTGACGGTCTCGAGGTCGGCCTCGGTCACCACCCCGTCGCGGGCGAGCGCCAGCCGGCCTTCGGTCGGCTTGTAGAAGCCGGTCACGCAGTTGAACACCGTCGTCTTGCCGGCGCCGTTCGGCCCGATGAGAGCGGTGATGTCGCCCCGCCCGACCATGAAGGAGAAGGCGTTGACCGCAACGAGCCCGCCGAATCGCATGGTGAGATTTTCGACGGTCAGAAGCGGGCTGCTTAGCCAAGGCATCAACCGTGTCCTTCCTTGACGTAGTCGCCGGACACGGCTTTTTGCTCCTTGAGGAAAATCGAGGGCGCGCGGGTCGACACGAGACCGCGCGGCTTCCAGATCATCATGACGACCATCGCGGCGCCGAACAGCAGCATCCGATACTGGGTCGGATCGAAATCGGGGCCAAATATCTGCTTCATCCAGTCGAGCTCGCGCATGAGTTCCGGCGCGCCGATCATCACCGCCGCCGCGATCGCGACGCCGAGCTGCGAGCCCATTCCGCCGAGCACGACGATGGCGAGAATGGTGGCCGATTCCATGAAGGTGAAGCTTTCCGGGCTGACGAAGCCCTGGCGGACGGAGAAGAACGAGCCTGCGAATCCGCCAAACATCGCGCCCAGCGCAAAGGCGGTGAGCTTGGTGGTGGTCGTGTTGATGCCGAGCGAGCGGCAGGCGATCTCATCCTCGCGCAACGCCTCCCAGGCGCGCCCGATCGGCAGACGGCGGAGCCTCAGGGTGATGAAGTTCGTCAGCAGGGCAAGCGCCAGGATGAGGTAGAACAGGAAAATCGTGCGGTAGATCGGCGAGTAGGGCAAATGAAAGATCGCCGCGAAGCCGTTCTCGTCGTCGTTGAACGGGATGCCAAAGAAGCTGACGTGCGGGATGCCCGAGATGCCCGCGTAGCCGTTGGTGAAGTCGACCCAGTTGATGAGCACGAGCCGGACGATTTCGCCAAAGGCCAGCGTCACGATGGCGAGGTAGTCGCCGCGCAGCCGCAGCACCGGAAAGCCGAGGATGACTCCCCACATCGCGGCCAGCACCCCGGCGAGCGGCAGACACACCCAGAACGAGAGCCCGTAGGTGGTCGACAGCAGCGCATAGGAATAGGCGCCGACCGCGTAGAAGGCGACGTAGCCCAAATCGAGCAGGCCGGCGAGCCCGACCACGATGTTGAGGCCCCAGCCCAGCATGACGTAGATCATGATCTGGACGCCGTAGTTGTTGATCCACTTCAGCGATCCGGCGGGTCCGAGCAGCCCCAGCATGATCAGTGGGTACAGAACGACGAAACCGAGCGCGAACGGCCCGAACCACTTGGAGAAGCTGAGGCGGGCGCGGGACGGCGGCGCGACACCCTCGCCTTCGCGGGCGGCCTCGACGAGCGCGCCGCCCATGCCGCCGGCGGCGACCGAACCGACCCGGTCGAACCAGAGGCGCCAGTCCGGCGGCGACATTTGGCGGAACAAGACGTATGCGAAAACGAGAACGGAGACGCCGATCGACAGCGGCCAGCGGCCGGTCAAGACCAGTTCGTTGTTGATGTTGGCTTCAGCGTGGTAGCTGACGATTGGAAAGCAGAGGCCGAAGGCGACGAGCGCCGCCGCGAACGCGTTGCGGAGCGCGATCAGAAACGGAGCGGCGCTCGTCTCGCCTGTTTTGGCGACGGCCGTCGTGGATTGCGGCGCGGCGGTCATGCTCAGACCTTCTCCACCTCGGGCCGGCCCAGAATGCCGGAGGGCATAAAAATCAGGGTGATCGCCAGAATCATGAAGGCCGCGACATCCTTGTAGTCGGTGGTGAAATAGGATGACCAGAACACCTCGATCAAGCCGATCAGCAGGCCGCCAAGCACCGCGCCCGGCAACGAGCCGATGCCGCCGAGAACCGCGGCGGTGAACGCCTTCACGCCCGGCACGAAGCCGTCGCCGAAATTCACCACGCCGTAGTAGATGACGAACAAGACCCCGGCGACGGCCGCGAGCGCCGCGCCGATAATGAAGGTGATCGAGATCGTCGCGTCGACGTCGATCCCGAGCAGCGCCGCCATCTTGCGATCCTGCTCACAGGCGCGCTGCGCGCGACCCAGCGACGTATACTGAACGAGATACCAGAAGGCCCCAAGGAGGACCGCCGTCACGACCACAATCAGGATCTGGCGCACCGACAGCGTCACGTCATAGGCGCCGCCGGTCAGGTTGAAGACGTGGTTGGGCAGTTGCGGCGCCGGTTTGTTGCGGGGGCCCTGCACGACCTGAACGAAATTCGACAGGAAAATCGACATGCCGATCGCCGAGATGAGCGGCGCAAGACGGAACGATCCGCGGAGCGGTCGGTAGGCGATACGCTCGATCGTCCAATTCCACAGTCCAGTCAGCGCCATCGCCCCGACCAGCACGACCACGAAGGCGATCGGGAGCGAGCCGAAATGAAGCAGCTGGGTCAGGATCATGAACAGGATCAGCGCGATGAACGCCGACAGCATGAACAGGTCGCCATGGGCGAAATTGATCATGCCGATAATGCCGTAGACCATCGAGTAGCCGATGGCGATCAGTCCATAGATCGAACCCAGCGTCACTCCGTTGATGAGCTGCTGGAGGAAATTATCCATGCGCCACGGTCCCTTCCGGTTTCCTCCGGCATTCGCACGAAACATGCCACATTGGGCTCGGCCGTTCTGTCGGCGGCATCGAGCCCCTTCCGCCAGCGCTTAGCCCGTTGCATTCCGGGGTTCAAGCAGGACGCCGCCGTGGACCAGACCCTATCGGCGGATAAGCCGCCCGGCAATGCGCAACGAGGAAACGCCTACGCGCGGGCCAGTCCGGCGTCCCGATCCGAACAATAGGTCATGATATATATTGAGCGACCAGGGACATAGAATCCTCGCATCACCTGATCGCTATATACATGTAAATATATCGATCGATCCTGTTCGGGTATGGACTTCGGCGCCCACGACAGGGTAGGAATTCCGCCTATACATCGCTTGACGCGATTGACCGCGAAGAAACGCCTCGTTCGAGACGACCAAGCGCGGGCGGGTGTGCGGATCACGTTGCCCGTTACGGGAGGAAGCAGCGTATGGCGATGACGATGTCCGGGGAGGCGACTCTTCCGGCGGCGCGGCCGAAAGTTTGGGCGATGCTCAACGACGCGGACGTGCTGAAAGCTTGCATTCCGGGCTGCCAGTCGCTCGAAAAGGTTGGCGACAACGGCTTCGCCGCGGTCGCCAAACTCAAGATCGGCCCAGTTTCCGCGACCTTCAGGGGTAAGGTCGAGCTATCTGACATCATTCCGGACGTCGGCTACACCATCTCCGGCGAGGGCGAGGGCGGCGTCGCCGGCTTCGCCAGAGGCGGGGCGAAGGTGTCGCTCGCCGATGCCGATGGCGGCACGCTGCTGCGCTATGAGGTCGAGGGCCATGTCGGCGGGAAGATCGCCCAGCTCGGGTCGCGTCTGATCGACAGCGTGGCCAAGGGCATGGCCGACAAGTTCTTCGCCAGTTTCGCCGACGAAGCCGCCAAGGCCCACGCTCCGACGCCCGCGCACGCTCAACCGGGGCGCGCCGAAGCCCATATCACGCATCATTTCCCGGCCCCCGAACCGGACGCGCGGGCCGCGCCGCTCGAACCGGGTCCGGCGTCTTCGTCTCCATTCGCGCCGTCCGCCCGGCCCGCGCAGCCGTTGGCCGCCGGGAGTGCGCCGCCGTCACGGCCGGCTCCCGAAGCGACGGCAGTTTCCCCACCGAAAAAGAAGTCATGGTTCAGGAGGATTTTGGGATGGTTCAGGTTTCGATGACGGTGAACGGGCGGCCTGTCTCGGCCGAAATTGATCCGCGAACGCTACTCGTCCAGTTCCTTCGGGAGCACCTCCGCCTGACCGGGACGCATGTCGGCTGCGACACGTCGCAGTGCGGCGCCTGCACGGTCCATGTCGACGAGACGGCGATCAAATCGTGCACGACGCTGGCGGTCAGCTGCGACGGGTTGAGGGTCACGACGATCGAGGGCCTCGCTCGGGGCGGCAAACTCCATCCGATGCAGCAGGCCTTCCAGGACAATCACGGCCTGCAGTGCGGCTACTGCACGCCGGGCATGATCATGGCGTCTGTCGACCTCGTCAATCGCGAGGGTTACGCGATCGACGAAGAGACGATCCGGCATGGCCTCGAAGGCAACATCTGCCGCTGCACCGGCTACCACAACATCGTCAAGGCCGTCCTCCAGGGCGCGCACGAAATGGGCGCCGCGGCGACGCCCAAGGCCGCCGAGTGATCGAGACTTCAGACGTTTCCTAGGGAGAGAGAGACATGAGCGAGACTGGTCTTGGCGCCTCCGTCAAGCGCAAGGAAGACATCCGTTTCATCACCGGCAAGGGCCATTACGTCGACGACGTCAACCGCGCCGGTCAGGCCTACGCCTATTTCCTGCGCTCGCCGCACGCGCACGCGACGATCGACAAGATCGACGTGTCAAAGGCCCTGACGTCGAAAGGCGTGGTCGCGGTCTTCACCGGCGACGACATCGCCGCCGACAAGGTCGGCGGTCTGATCTGTGGCTGGATGATTCATTCGAAGGACGGATCGCCGATGAAGGCCGGCGCGCACCCGGCGCTCGCCCAGGGCAAGGTGCGCTACGTCGGCGATCATGTTGCGGTCGTCATCGCCGACACGTACGCACAGGCGCGCGACGCCGCGGAAGCGATCGAGGTGGATTATACAGAACTCCCCGCGGTCGTGGATCCGGCGAAGGCGACCGAGCCCGGTCAGCCCGCAATTCATGACGCGGCGCCGAACAACACCGTGTTCAACTGGCATCTCGGCGACAAGGCGGCGACCGACGCGGCGTTCGCGTCGGCAGCCCACGTGACGAAGGTCGACCTCGTCAACAACCGACTGATCCCGAACGCCATGGAGCCGCGCGCGGCGGTCGGCGACTACGATTCGGGCACGGAGACGATCACGCTCTACACGACCAGCCAGAACCCTCACGTCGCTCGCCTGGTGCTCTCGGCTTTCATCGGTCTCGCGCCGGAGCACAAGCTTCGCGTGATCGCTCCGGACGTCGGCGGCGGCTTCGGCTCCAAGATCTTCATCTACGCCGAGGAGACCATGTGCGCCTGGGCGGCCAAAAAGATCGATCGCGCCGTGAAGTGGACCGCGGAGCGGACGGAATCTTTCCTTTCCGACGCTCACGGCCGCGACCACGTCACCCACGCCGAAATGGCGCTCGACGCGAACGGCAAGATCACCGGGGTGCGGGTTCAGACGATCGCGAACTTGGGCGCCTACCTGTCGACCTTCGCCTCGTCGGTGCCGACCTATCTCTATGGGCCGTTGCTGTCCGGCCAGTACAACATCCCGGCGATCTACGCCGAGGTGGATGCGGTCTACACCACGACGGCGCCGGTGGACGCCTATCGCGGCGCCGGCCGTCCGGAAGCCACTTTCGTCATCGAGCGCTTGGTCGAACTGGCGGCGCGGCAGACCGGGCGCGACCCAGCCGAGTTCCGTCGACAGAATTTCGTCACCCAGTTCCCGCACCAGACGCCGGTCATCATGGCCTACGACGCCGGCGACTACGCGGCCGCGCTCGACAAGGCGCTGGCGCTGGCCGACTACAAAGGCGTCGGGGCCCGCAAGGCGGCCTCGGCCGCCAAGGGCAAGCTGCGCGGCGTCGGTTTCTCGGCCTTCATCGAGGCCTGCGGCCTGGCGCCGTCGGCCGCGGTCGGCTCGCTCGGCGCGGGCGTTGGGCTTTGGGAATCGGCCGAAGTGCGGGTCAATCCGATCGGCACGGTCGAGGTGCTGACTGGCTCGCACAGCCACGGCCAGAGCCATGAGACGACCTTCGCCCAGCTCGTCTCCGACCGCCTCGGCATCCCGATTGAGAACGTGTCCATCGTCCATGGCGACACCGACAAGGTGCAGATGGGCATGGGCACCTACGGGTCGCGCTCCGGCGCGGTCGGCATGTCGGCAATTTTCAAGGCGCTCGACAAAATCGAGGCGAAGGCCAAAAAAGTCGCCGGCCATGTGCTCGAAGCCTCCGATCAGGACATCGAGTTCAAGGACGGCAAGTTCACGGTCAAGGGCACCGACAAGTCGATCGATTTCGGCTCCGTCGCGTTGCAGGCCTATATCGCGCACAAGTTCAACGGCCAGGACCTCGAGCCCGGCCTGAAGGAAGGCGCGTTCTGGGACCCGACGAACTTCACCTTCCCGGCCGGCGTCCACATCTGCGAAGTCGAGGTCGATCCCGAGACGGGCGTAGTCAAAATCGACCGCTACACCGCGGTGGACGATTTCGGCAAGCTGATCAACCCGATGGTCGTCCATGGTCAGGTGCACGGCGGGATCGCTCAGGGCATCGGCCAGGCGCTGCTCGAGCAGGCGGTCTACAACGACGACGGCCAGCTGCTGACCGCCAGCTACATGGACTACTGCATGCCGCGGGCCGACGACCTGCCGTCATTCACCATCGACACGATCGAGACGCCCTGCCCTTCCAATCCGCTCGGCATCAAGGGCTGCGGCGAGGCGGGCGCAATCGCCTCGCCGCCGGCGGTGATCAACGCGATCACCGACGCGCTCGGCCACGAGGACGTAACCATGCCGGCGACCCCGCAGGTCGTCTGGCGCGCGGCGCAGAAGTCGCCCCTGAAGCGGGCCGCGGAATGATTTGAGACGGAGGCGGCCGAAGGCCGCCTCGCCACCCCATTCGGAGATGTCCCCATGTACGCTTTCGAATACCATCGCCCGGGCACGCTCTCCGGCGCGCTCGCCGACCTCGGAAAGGCCGACGCCAAGGCGCTCGCCGGCGGCCAGACGCTGCTTCCGACCATGAAGCAGCGTCTCGCCTCGCCCTCCGCGCTCATCGAGCTGAAGAGCCTGCCGGAACTGAAAGGCATTGCGCGCGAGGGCGACGCCGTCGTCATCGGCGCCATGACACGCCACATCGAGGTCCACCAGAGCGCGGTCGTGAAGGAGGCCATCCCGGCGCTCGCCGCGCTCGCCGGCGGCATCGGCGATCCCCAGGTGCGCAACCGCGGCACGATCGGCGGTTCGCTCGCCAACAACGACCCGGCCGCCGACTACCCGGCCGCCGCGCTTGCGCTCGGCGCGACGATCGTCACCGACCGGCGCCGGATCGCCGCGGACGACTATTTCGCCGGGCTGTTCGAGACCGCGCTGGAGTCCGGCGAGCTCATTACCCAGGTCAGCTTCCCGATTCCCCAAAAGGCGGCCTACATGAAGTTCCCCAACCCGGCCTCGCGCTACGCCCTTGTCGGCGTGTTCGTCGCCAAGACCGCAGGCGGAGTCCGTGTCGCGGTGACCGGCGCGGGCGAAGGCGGCGTGTTCCGGGCGCCGGCGTTCGAGGCGGCGCTGAGCGCCAATTTCGCAACCTCCGCGCTCGATGGCCTGTCGATCCCCGCGAATGGGCTGAACACCGACATCCATGCCGACGCCGAGTATCGCGCTCACCTGATCGGCGTGATGGCGAGGCGTGCGGTCGCCGCAGCCGGCTGAGCGCGGTCGCATCCGGAACCCGAGCTTTTTCCGGATGCCGCGGACGCCCCGACACGAGCGCCCGCTTCCGAGCCGCCCGACCGCGTCCGGCCTGTGGTAGGCTGGACGCGCCATTCGCGCTGGAGACTCGATGCCTTCGCAACCGCCGTCGTTGCCGACCTCGATCGACGAGACCCAGGCTTTGCTTCACGGCGCCCACTATATCGCCGACCGATCGCTGGCGACCGTGCTCTTTCTCGCGCTCCGGCTCGGCCGGCCGCTGTTCCTCGAGGGCGAAGCCGGCGTCGGCAAGACGGAAATCGCCAAGGTGCTCGCCTCGACCCTCGATCGCAGGCTCATCCGCCTGCAATGCTACGAAGGCCTCGACGTCGCGACCGCCGTTTACGAGTGGAACTATCCGGCGCAGATGATGGCGATCCGGCTTTCGGAAGCTGCGGGCGAACACGACAAGGAGCGCATCGAGCACGACGTTTTCTCGGAGCGTTATCTCATCAAGCGGCCGCTCCTGCAGGCGATGGAGCCGAGCGTGAGCGGCGCGCCGGTGCTGCTGATCGACGAGATCGACCGGGCCGACGAGCCGTTCGAGGCGTTCCTTCTTGAGCTCCTGTCGGACTTTCAGGTGACGATTCCGGAGCTCGGCGTCATCAAGGCGCCCGAGCCGCCGATCGTCGTCATGACCTCGAACCGCACCCGCGAGATCCACGACGCCCTGAAGCGGCGCTGCCTCTATCATTGGATCGGCTATCCCGACGCTGCGCGGGAGATGGCGATCGTGCGCGCCAAGGCGCCGCACGCGCCCGAACGCCTGACGCGGGAACTGGTCGGCTTTGTCCAGCGCCTGCGCGGGCAGGACCTGTTCAAGTCGCCCGGCGTCGCCGAGACGCTCGACTGGGCGTCCGCGCTGACCGAACTCGACGCGGTCGCGCTCGACCCGGCGCAGGTCTCCGACACGCTCGGCGTTTTGCTGAAATACCAGGATGATATCGCCAAGATCGAAGGCGCGACGGCGCAGGCCCTGATCGAGGAGACCCGCGCCGAGCTGCGACGGACGGAGGCCGGCTAGAGCAGGATGATTTTTGAACGAATTGCGGGGATCCCGTCATCCGGCCGCCCACACGTCCACCCCTCCCCGAGGCGGAGGGATGTGGGGGAGCGCTTGAGCCCTCGCTCCCAAGAATTGGCCGCCGGGGCTGCCCGTGCACTCTTGGCAGCGTTTCCATCTTATCAAAGACTTAAGCGCACAAATCTGTCACAAAATCCAGTTGAGCGTCGGCTATTATACGATACGGATATGCTAAAATTGCCGGCCACCTGACGTGTCAGAGGATCGTGAGGATACGCTCGGACCTAAACTCGTTCCGCTCCAGCGCGGAGGGGAAAGCCCCATGACCTACGACTACAAGCTGTCGTGCACGCTGCAAGCTTCTCCCGAGGCCGTCTACGACACATGGATCGACAGCGCGGGCCATGCGGCGATGACCGGCGCGCCCGCCGAAATCGGCAAGCGCGTCGGAGACGCTTATTCCGCTTGGGACGGCTACATCAGCGGCAGGACTCTCGAACTCGTTCCCGGCCGACGGATCGTCCAGTCATGGCGGACGACGGACTTTGCCGACGAAGAGCCGGATTCGACGATCACGATCGAACTCGAGCCGACGAAGACAGGCGTGCGACTGACGCTGCTGCACAGCGGCGTCCCCGACGATCAGACCGACTACGAAAATGGCGGCTGGCGGGACTTCTACTTCGCGCCGATGAAGGCCTATTTTTCGGGCGAGAAGCGCAAGGCGCGCGCGCCGAGGGACGACTCGTGACGCCGAGTTGTCCGCCATCCCCCTTGCGGCTTTGTGAGGCTCGCGGACGATGAATGCTCCTTCAGAGCCGTCGCCGGTCGGCGGCGGCGCGCTGGCGGAAAACATCGTCCATTTCGCCCGCGCGCTTCGCGAGGCCGGCGTGCCGATCGGTCCGGGCGCCATCCTCGACGCGCTTGCCGCGGTCGAGGCGGCGGGATTCGGCGATCGGCGGGACTTCTACGCCACGCTGCATGCGGTCTTCGTTAAAAAACACGAGCACAGCCTGCTGTTCGATCAGGCGTTTGCGATCTTCTGGAAGCGCCGCGGCCTCTTGGAAAAGCTGATCGCAATGATGTCGCCGCAGGCGCCGGCGTCGCGGCCGCCAAAGCCGGCCGATGCGGGCGCGAGCCGCGTCGCCGACGCCCTCTTCAAGTCGAACCCGCAGGAGCCGAAGCCCGTCCCCTCGATCGACCTCGATGCGCGCTTTACCGTGTCCGACCAGGAGATCCTGCGCGCGAAGGATTTCGCCCAGATGACCGCGGCCGAGATCGAGGAGGCGCGCAAGCGCATCCGGGCGCTGGTCATGCCCGACGATAAGCGGCGGATCCGGCGGTTCGCCGCAACGACGCGGCGGCTGCGCATCGATCCCCGCCGGAGTTTCCGCCGATCGTTGCAGCCGAGCGGCGCGATCGCCCTTTCCTATCGGGCTCCGCTGGAGCGCGTCCCCCCGGTCGTGGCGCTGTGCGACATTTCCGGTTCGATGAGCGAATACACGCGGCTGTTTCTGCATTTCCTGCACGCGCTCGGAGAAACGCGCCGCGTGTCGACGTTTGTGTTCGGGACCCGGCTGACCAACGTCACCCGGGCGATGCGCGCGCGAGACCCCGACGAGGCGCTGGCCCAGGCCGCGAAGCTCGCGGTCGACTGGTCGGGCGGCACGCGCATCGGCGAGGCGATCGGGCGGTTCAACCGCGAGTGGGCCAGGCGCGTCCTTGGTCAGGGCGCGATCGTCATTCTCTTCACCGACGGCCTTGAGCGGGACGGCCTCAGCGACCTCGGCCGCGCGGTCGAACGCTTGGGCAAATCGAGCCGGCGCGTGATCTGGGTCAATCCGCTGCTGCGTTTCGACGGCTTTTCAGCTCGGGCGCAGGGCGTTCGCGCAATCCTGCCGCACGTCGACGCATTTCGACCGATCCACAACCTCGCCAGCATGGCCGATCTCTGCGAAACGCTGGCGGGCGGCCGAGACAGGGGGAAGGACCCGCGGAAATGGCTCGGAGCTTCGGCCTGACGCCTTCGTCGCCTTGCGGCGCGCGCGGGTCCCATCCATCTAATTGCGGTCGGAGCCGGGAGCGCGCGAGGCGGATTCGCTCCACGAAAGACCGAGCAGGAAAGGCGATTGCCTCATGTTGACACGCGAAGAGGATGTCCTGGCCGCGGCCGAATCCTGGCGCGATTCCGGGCGCGAGGTGGCGATCGCGACGGTCGTCGAAACCTGGGGTTCGGCGCCGCGTCCGGTGGGGTCGCATCTCGTCATCGACGCCGAAGGCAATTTTCTCGGCTCGGTCAGCGGCGGCTGCGTCGAGGGCGCGGTGGTGGAGGAAGCCGCGGAGGTGATCGCGTCCGGCGCGCCGCGCATGCTGGAGTTCGGCGTCGCCGACGAGACGGCATGGCGGGTCGGCCTCTCCTGCGGCGGACGGATCAAGGTCTATGTCGAGAAGCTGAACTGATGCGGCTCGACGTTCTCAGGGCGATGAATTCCGCCCGGCGCGAGCGCCGCGCGGGCGTCATGGTCACGCGTCTCATCGACGGGGATCAGCGCTTCGTCGAGGCCTCGGAGTTCGGCGCCGATCCGCTGGACGCCAATCTCGAATCTGCGTTGCGGATGGGCAAGAGCGGCGCCGTCGCTGTCGACGGCGTCGACTATTTCCTGACGGTCCAGGCTCCGTCGCCGAGGCTCATCCTCATCGGCGCCGTCCATATCTCCCAGGCGCTCGCGCCAATGGCGAGAATCGCCGGGCTCGACGTCGCCGTGATCGATCCCCGCACCGCCTTCGCCACGCCCGAGCGCTTTCCCGATACGCCGGTGATCGCGCAATGGCCAGACGAGGCCCTCGCGACCGAACCGCCTGACCGCTATACGGCGATTTGCCTTCTGACCCACGATCCCAAGATCGACGATCCGGCGCTCGTCGTCGCGCTGAAGGCGGAATGTTTCTACATCGGCGCGCTCGGGTCGAAGAAGACGCACGCGAAGCGGTTGGAGAGGATGCGGGCGAGCGGATTCGACGATGGCGCGCTGGCGCGGATCCACGCCCCGATCGGTCTGGACATCGGCGCCGTGAGCCCGGCCGAGATCGCCGTGTCGATCATCGGCGAGATCGTCGCCGCGCTGCGCCGGAAGCCTTTGCGCTCGGAGGTCGGCGCGACATGAAATTCGGCGCGGTGCCCATCGATGAGGCAGATGGCGCGATTTTAGCGCACGCGGTACGGATCGAAGGCCTGACGCTGAAGAAGGGCGACGTCGTCACGCCCGATCAGCGAAAAACGTTGGCTGAGGCCGGCGTGCGGAGTGTGATGGCGGCCCGTCTCGAAGGCGGGGACGTGGGCGAGGACGAGGCGGCCGCTCGCATCGCCGGACGGCTCGCGGGGACTTCCGTCCGATGCGCGGCGCCATTCACCGGCCGGGTGAACCTGTTTGCGGAAACCGCCGGGCTCGTCCTCATCGACCGGAACGCCATCGACCGAGTCAATGCGATCGATGAGACGATCACCGTCGCAACCCTGAACGCGTATCGCGCCGTCGAGGACGGCGACATGGTCGCGACCGTCAAGATCATCCCCTTTTCGACGCGCGAGGCGACGCTCGAGGCGGCGCTTGAACGGCTGGGGTCGTCACGGGCGGTGTCCTTGGCGCCGTTCCGGCCGCTGCGGGTGGCTGTCGTCTCGACCCTGCTGCCCGGTCTGAAAGACAGCGTCATCGCCAAGACGCTGCGCGCCCTCGAGGCGCGCCTTGCGCCTATGGGGTCGCGCGTTGTCGATCACGTCACCAGCCTTCACGACATCGGCGCGCTCCGCGGGGCGCTTCAGCGGCTCGAGCCGCAAGCCGATGTGCTCATCGTTTTCGGCGCTTCCGCAATCACCGACAGGCGCGACGTCATACCGGCCGCGGTCGAGGCGTTGGGCGGCCGGATCGAACGGTTTGGCATGCCGGTCGATCCCGGCAATCTGCTCCTGCTTGGCGCCCACGGTCGCAAGCCAATTATCGGCGCGCCAGGATGCGCGCGGTCGCCGAAGGAAAACGGCTTCGACTGGGTTCTTCAGCGCGTGCTCGCAGGCGTCCCGATTACGGACGCCGACATTCGCGCCATGGGCGTCGGTGGCCTACTGATGGAGATCGCCTCCCGACCCCAGCCGCGCGAGCCTCATGATTAAGGTCGGCGCCGTCGTGCTGGCCGCAGGCCAGTCGTCGCGCTATAGCGCCGCAGGAGGCACGGAGGCGACGAAGCTCGTCGCCGAGATCTCCGGCAAGCCGATCGTCCGCCACGTTGTCGAAGCTGCGTGGGCGTCGCGCGCCCGCCCGGTGACCGTGATCGTGGGCTACGCCAGGGAGCGGGTCGAGGCGGCGCTCGCCGGGCTCCCGGCGACGATCGCGGTCAACCCCGATTTTGCCACTGGCCTCGCCTCATCGCTGCGCACCGGCCTGCGCGCGCTGCCCTCCGACGTCGCCGCGACGCTCGTGCTGCTGGGCGACATGCCCAACGTCGACCCCGGCTTGATCGACCGTCTGATCGACGCTTTCGAAGCCGCGCCGGAGGCGCGGGCGATCGCGCCGGTTCAGGAGGGCCGCCGCGGCAACCCGGTTCTGCTCGCGCGGACCCTGTTCGATGACGCGATGCGCCTTCAAGGCGACGAAGGCGCGCGCCGCCTTCTCGCTGGACTTGACGCCGGCCAGATCATCGAAATTGACGCGGCTGGCTCCGACGCTTCCGTTGACGTCGACACGCCCGAAGACCTGACGGCGGCCAGCGCAGTCGGCCCGGTTGACAACGGCAGGCGGTCCGATTGACTTTGTGAAATCCCATGTCATTGATTTGTTATTCTGGTGTTTAGCCTGATTCCGTTGGCGTGGGGCCCATGGCGGAGCGTTCGGTTTCGGCAATCGCGACGTTTGTCGTGGCTCTATGGGCGACGTGCGCTGCAAGCGGCGCGGTCGCGCAGCAGGCCATTGGTTCGACGACCACGGCGCAAAACCAGGTCACCCGGGAGATCAGCGGCACGGCGGGACCTCTTTCGGTGGGCGATGCCGTCTACCGCAACGAGGTCGTGCGCACCGGATCCGACTCGCTCGCCAAGCTCATCTTCCTCGACTCGACCAATCTCGCCGTCGGGCCGACATCCCGGGTGGTGCTGGACCGCTTCGTCTACGAAGGCGATCAGAGCACGGGAAAAGTTGCGGTCGGCCTTGCCAAAGGCCTGTTCCGGTTCACCACCGGCAACCTCGACAAGAAGGCTTATACAATCACCACGCCGACCGCCGCCATCGGCGTGCGCGGCACGGTTCTCGACATCGACGTTCTGAACGCCGATACGCGCGTGACGCTCGTCGAGGGGCGGGCGCTTGTCTGTCCTCGACGCAACGGCGTGAGCTTGGAGCAGCAGGCGCGCAATTGCGGACAGGCGTTCGGCGGCGCTGGCCCGCGCAACGGGCGATGCGATTGCGTCGAGCTGGATCATCCCGGCCAGACCGCACAGGCGAAGAAGTCCGGCGGGACGACCACGGCGAGCATGACGGACGCCAGCGTCGATTTCGCCTCGCTGTGTACCGGGGACTCCTCGCTCTGCTCAGGCAGCAGCTACGGCTATTCGGGCCTCGGCGGCTCCGGGGGGGTGCTGTGCGGTCGATAGCGACGACCAGGGCTGCGCTGCTGGCCATCTTCGCGAGCGCCCTAACGGTTGGAGCGCTGGCCTGGACGGAACCGGCGACGGCGGTTTCCTATTGCACCTGGGACGGCGTCGCCAATGGGCCGCCCTTTACGAATATGGTCGCCCTTCAAAACAATGTCTGCACCGTGACCGCGTCCGGCATTGCGTTTCAGGCCGGGCTCTATTCGCCGGGCGCTCCCGGACCGCCGGTCAGCACGGGCGTCCCCTATACCGGATTTGCGTTCATCGCCTACGATGGCGGCCAAATCATCGTGTCGGGAAGCGGCACGAGCATCACGTCTTATCCCGCGGTCGCCGGCGACTATCCCGGCCTGACGACCGCGCCCTACGGCGTTTTCAGTTACAACGACTCCGCAAATCCCACTCCTGCGTCCAGCATAAGTTTCACCGGCGCGGCGACCGTCAACACCACGAGCGCAAACGCCTTCGGCCTCTACGCCACCGGAGGCGCGACGATATCGTCGAGCGCCCAGATGACGGTCAACACCCAAGGAAACGGGGCGAGCGGCGTCGCCGTCGACACCGCTGGACAGGTCACGCTTTCCGGCGGGGCGACGATTGTGACGACCGGAGACGACGCCCACGGCGGTCAGGCGGAAAGCGGCGGCGTCATCGTGCTCGCCGGCGGTTCGATCCAGACCTCCGGAGCCGGCTCCGACGGGCTTTCGGTCACGGGCGGAACTTCCACGATCACCGCCAGCAGCGTCTCGATTACGACAGGCGCCGGCCCCGCGCCGGCGGCCGGCGGCGTCGGCGTCTATGCGTCTGACGGGGGCAGCGCGACGCTCAACGGCGGTTCTGTGACGACCGGGGGCGACAGCGCGCCGGGCCTCCAAGCGACCGGCGCCGGCTCCACGATTACGGCCAATCCGCTTGGTGGCGCCGGCGTATCGGTCGCGACGAATGGCGCCGGCAGCCCCGGCGCGCAGGCTGACACCGGCGGGTCCCTCGTCCTGAACGGCGGCTCTGTGACCACCTCCGGCGTCAATGCGCCGGGCCTCCAAGCGACCGGCGCCGGCTCCACGATTACGGCCAATCCGCTTGGCGGCGCCGGAGTCGCCATCGCGACGAATGGCGCCGGCAGCCCCGGCGCGCAGGCTGACACCGGCGGCGCCCTCGTCCTGAACGGCGGCTCTGTGACCACCTCCGGCGGCGGGGCGGCCGGCGTCGCCGTCATCAGCGGAGGCAGCGCCAGCCTGAGCGGCCTGCCCATCGCAACCTCGGGTCAGGACTCCCACGCGCTCACCGTGTCAGGCTCGGGCTCGAAGGCGACCCTGGCCGGCTCCAACGCGTTCTCGACCCAGGGCGCCGGAGCGATCGGCGTCTATGCGAGCCAGGGCGGCGCGATCAGCGCCTCGGGCGCGACAACGGTCTCGACCTCGGGCGGGACCTCGCCGGCCACCGGGCTCGGCGCTTACGGCGTCAACGCCGACGGCGCCGGGTCGACGGTCACTCTCGCCGCGACGACCGTCAGGACCACTGGCGCCGGGGCCTTCGGGTTGCTGGCGAGCGACGCGGCGGGCAGCGGCAGCGCCGGCTCGATCACGGTATCCGGGCCTCTCAACGTCACGACGACCAACCCGGCCGCCACCGCAGTCGGCCTGCAAGGCGCCGGCGCATCCATTGCGGCGACCGGGGGCGGAACGATCGCGTCCGCTGGCGGCGCGATCGCGTTTCTCGGGGGGACGAACCAGACCGCGACATTCAACAATTTCACCATCGCCAACCAGACGGGCGATCTCATCTTCGCCGACCCTTCCACGGCGACGGTCAATTTCAACAGCACGACGGCGAACGCCGGGACGAACGCCCTTTTGAACGCGACAGGCGGCAGCTTCGTCACGGTGAACGCGGCGGCGTCCGCCCTGACCGGCGCGATCGCGACCGATTCCGCGTCGACGTCGAACGTCAATCTGACAAACGGGTCGACCTGGACCGTGACTGGCTCGTCGGCCGTCTCGAATCTCGCTGTGACCAACAGCGCGGTCGTCTTCGCCCCGCCAAGCCTCGGCGGCGGATTCAAGACCTTGACGATCGGCAATTATTCCGGCTCTGGCGCTTCGATCGCGATGAACGCGGCGCTAGCCTACGCGAGCTTCCCTCTGGTGGGGCAGATTGCCGACAAGATCGTCATCAACGGCGGCACGGCGAGCGGTCAGACGCTCTTGTCCATCAACAACACGACGATCGGCGGCGCGCCGACGACCGGGAACGGCATTCCGGTGGTCGTCGCAACCAACGGCGGAACGATCGACAAGAACGCCTTCGCGCTCGCCCAGACGACGGCCGCCGGCGGCTATCAATATACGCTCGAGCAGAACGGGGAGGATTATTATCTCGTCGCCTCGCCGACGACGACCGCGCCGGAGATGGCGGGCTCCGTCAACGCGGTCGCGAGGGCGCAGCAGCAGGCGCTGATCACCGGCCGGGTGCTGAGCTCCATCCTTCTCGGCGCGACCGAGCAGGTCAACTGCTCGAACTGCAGTTCCGGGTTCGGGTCGATCGGCTCCTACGCGCTCGGCGCGCATGGCAGGATGAGCATCACGCCCGAACTGACCCTGATGGGCGGCTTCTCCTACGATGAATACACCGCCCCTGGCATCACCGTCACCAACGCTCCGACTTTCGCCGGCGCGATCACCTACGACCCGATCAACTTCGGCCGCAGCCGCCCGTTCGTCGAAATCGGCGGCGGCTTCGTTCCCTTTGAGCAGGTGCGCTACACGCGCACCTACCCCAACGGGGATTTGATCGCTGAGGGCCAAGGGGACGCGGTCAACCGCAGCCTCGGTCTGTTCGGCCGGGTCGGATGGGTCGACCGGGTTACGCCGATCGACGAGGCGGCGATCTATACGGACATCAGCCGAAGCTGGCTCGTCGCCGGCGGTTACACCGAGGGTTCCAGCGGGACCAATCCTTTCCCCGCGACCGTCACGACTGGCCTCGAGGCGCTCGATGTGGCGCGGTTCGGCGCCCAGTACACCCATCTCTTCGGCGGCCAGTTCGAGGCGAACGTCAGCGGCGCCGTCGCCTATGGGTTCAACTCCACCAACGGCTCGCAATGGAATATCGCCGACTTCGGCGCGATCTCGCCCTACCCGATCGGCAATTCAGTCTGGTACGAATGGGGGGCCCGCGTCGGCTACCGGGTCAGCCAGCGCATGGTCGTCGACGGCTTCATTCTGGGCACCTTCGGCGGCGTGATCGGGACGACGGTCCATGGCGGCGTCGGCTTGCGCTATCTCTTCTGAGAGGACGCCGGCCTCGCTCTATTTTTCGTCGAGCGCAATCATCGGCGCCCAGCTCTCCGGAAGCGTCTCGGCTTCGAGCGCGGCAAACCGGTTGACGTAGTAGCCGTAGAGCCCGGCGACCTCGGGCGCCGCGAGCGGCGCCGCCTGTTCCGCCAATCGTCGCGCGGCGGCGAACTTGCGAGCGCGGTAGGCTGCGAGCATCTCCTCGTGCAGCCCCAGGAGGCTGCGGAACGACTCGGTCTCGGCGTAAGCCTGTCCGCCCGCGAGCGCGTAGAGCGCGACGGCCCGCGTCTTGTTCTTGAGCTTGACGGCGTCGATCTCGAGCCAGGCGAATTCCGGCGCCTCGTCGCGCGTGGCCGAGCTCGCCACGATGTCGACGCCGAACTGCTTGGACGATCCCTCGAGCCGCGAGGCGATGTTGACCTCGTCGCCGAGCGCCGAATAGTCGAACCGCTGCTCGGATCCCATATTGCCGACGCTGCATTCGCCGGTGTTGAGGCCTATGCCGAACTTCACCGGCTTGAAGGGGCGTCCGGCCTTCTCGGCCTCAGCCCGCCACTCCTGGTTGAGTTGGGCGAGCGTCTCGCGCATCTGGAGCGCGGCGCGCACGCCGTGGATGCCGTGGGCTGCGTCGTCGAGCGGCGCATTCCAGAACGCCATGATGGCGTCGCCCATGTATTTGTCGACGGTGCCTTCTTCGCCCAGGATGATGTCGGTCATCGGCGACAGATACTCGTTGAGGAAGCTCGACAGTTCGACCGCAGTGAAACCCTCGGACAGGGTCGTGAACGAGCGTATATCACAAAACATAATGGTTAGATCGCGCTTCTCGCCGCCAAGCTGCAGGTGCTCGGGGTGTTCGGCGAGCCGCGCGACCACCGCGGGCGACACATAGCGGCCGAACGCCGAGCGGATTTCGCTCACCTGCTGGCGCTTCTGGCCGTAGAGCTGTCCGACCCCGGCGAAGAACACGAAGCCCGCGGCGATGCTCGGATAGAGCGGGTCGATCAGCACGCCCTGATGGCTGAACGCGTTCCAGCTGACAAACCCCATGGCCGCAGCCAGGATGCCGCCGACGGCCGCCGTCGCATAGATCGGGACGAACGGCAGAAGCGCCGCGACGATCAGCGACATCGCCGCGCCGGCCGCCAACTCCGCGCCCACCGCCCAAACGGGCCGCTCCAGCGTCACGCCGGTGAGAATCTGCTCCATCAGTTGAGCATGGGCCTCGACTCCCGGGGTCGAGGGATCGAGCGGCGTCGCCACGATGTCGTGGAGGAGCGAAGCGCTGGCGCCGACGAGCACGAGCTTGCCGGCGAGATCGGAAAGGTCGGCGTCGGGCTGCAGCACTTTCCAGGCCGGAATCGACCGGCGCGGATCGGACTTTGCGAACCATACGCGCAACTGGCCGTCTTCCTGGAGGGGAACGATGACGTCGCCGTCCTTGATCGAATCGATGACTTCGCTCTTGCCGGCGGTGCTGCCGTAGGCGGTCGTCGATTTCACAATATAGCCCGTCGCTCCCTGGGCCACCCGAAGCGTCTCGAGCACGAGGCTCGGCTGAATCTGGCCATTGACCGCGAGCAGCAGCGGCACGCGGCGGACCACGCGATCGTTGTCCGGCAGCCAGTTCAAGAAGCCGAGACCCTGTGAGGCGTCGGCGAGCTCGGGGATCGGCGCCAGCACCCCGTTGAAGGACGTGACCAGGGACGTCGGCGGGTCGCCGACAAAGGAGAATCCGGCCTTGGCGGTGAGGCTCGCCTGGGATCCGTTGTGCGTGGGCGTGAGGAACACGCCGAGGACGACGGGACGACCTTGAATGGCTTGAGCAAAAGCGGCGTCACCATCGGCCACCTCTTGACAGCGCGACGCCGCGTCGGCGCTGTGGACGACGCCCTTCGTGCACTTCGCGATATCGCCGGCGGCCTGGTCCTTTTCGGAGAACAGGTAGTCGAATCCGATGGCGGCGACGTTCGCCTTGACGAGCGCCTCGACCAGGTCCGCCATGGTCCGGCGCGACCAGGGCCAGCGGCCGATCAGGTGAATCGATTCGTCGTCGATGTCGACAATGCGAACCGGCTGGCTGAAGTCGTACGGCCTCGGCTTCCAGCGCTGGTACTGATCGAAGACGAGGTTGTCGATGTTGCCGCGCAGCGGCCCGAGCAACACGCCAACCGCGAGCGTCGAAAGATAGGCGGCGATGACGACCAGGACGTAGGAGCGCCATTTCTTCAGCTGACGCAGCGCCCTGGGCGAGCGGACCTTCATCGTGTCGGCGACCGGTTGCGAAAAGAACGGAAGGTCCAAAACCTCCGCAGGGAAGACGGGATGGTAGCCGAACGCGAGCGCCCGTCAACGCCAGCGCCGCGTTTGAACATCAGGTTTGGGCGGATTGCGGGCCTTCGCGGGCAGCCTTTTGTAGGCCCGGTGTCCGCTCCGAAGCGGGCTTTCGCGTTGTCCGAGGCTTGACGGCCCTCGACGGGAAGTGGACATGCCGGTAGGCCACGCCGAACGACAAGGGCTTCATGGCGCACCCCCGAGGGTCATTGCGGATCGGGTCGCGAACGGAAGTCAAGGCGGCTGATCACCTCCCGGCCCGCCTGCTCACGGAACCGGCTCAGTCACGTGTTGTTCTCAACTTTGGACCGGCGTAATATCTGGCCAGCGCGGCTAGGCTAGCTACCGAACGCCGGGCCTGCATTCCCGGCCGCCGCGCGTCATCGATCAGTGCAGCATGGAAATGCAGCCATGCCCATGCCACCTGCGACCGGTGATTTGGCTTCGGCACTAGCGCCATGAGCGAGACCCGAAAGCTCGCGGCGATCTTGGTGTCCGACGTCGTCGGCTACTCGCGGCTTGCGGGTGCGGATGAAGATCGAATCCTCGCTCGCCTTCGGACGCTTCGCAGCGACCTGATCGACCCCACCATCGCGGTGCATCACGGCCGCATCGTCAAGCGCACGGGCGACGGCAGTATCCTCGAATTCCGCAGCGTCGTCGACGCAGTGAACTGCGCCATTGAAGTCCAAAGGGCGATGGTCGAGCGCAACGCCGAGGTCGCGCCCGACAAGCGCATTGAAATTCGGATCGGCATCCACCTTGGCGACGTAGTCGAGGAGAGCGACGGCGACCTCATGGGCGACGGGGTCAATATCGCCGCCCGGCTCGAAGGAGTCGCCAAACCCGGCGCGATCTGTCTTTCGGAAGACGCCTATCGGCAGGTGAAACAGCGGCTCGATCTCAAGGTCAGCGATCTTGGGCTGACCCCGCTCAAGAACATCACGGAGCCGGTCCACGTCTATTCGCTTGAGGTCGGCGCTCCAGCGCAGGCGAAGCCGGCGAAACCCGTGACGCCGGTGACGCCTGCAGCGCCCACGCCGCAGAAGAGGCGTTTCGGGCTCGCGCCGCTCGCCGCCGCGCTCGCGGCGCTGCTGGTTGTGATCGCGGTTGGCGCGTTGTGGTTCCTCAATGCGAACCGGCCCGCAAGCGTCGCCGCGAAGTCGCCCGCCGAGGCCGCACGGCTGTCGATCGTCGTCATGCCCGTCGCCAATCTCTCTGGCGATCCGGCGCAGGATTACCTCGCCGACGCCCTGACCGACGAACTGATAACCAGTCTCGCTCGCATCCGCGACAGCTTCGTCATCGCGCGCAACACGGCCATGACCCTCAAGGGCAAGCCGATCGACGCCAAGGCGATCGGCAAGGATCTGGGTGTGCGCTATGTTCTCGAAGGCTCGGTGCAGCCGAGCGGCGATCGGATTAGGGTCAACGCCCAGCTCATCGACGTCGAGAGCGGCGCTCATCTCTGGGCCGAACAATTCGACACGCCCCGCGCCGATTTGTTACAGACGCAAGACGCGATCGTCGCGCGTTTGGCGAACACACTCGCCCTTCAACTCGTCTATGCCGAGGGCGCACGCGTCAAACGGACGCCCGCGGCCAATCGTGACGCCGAGGACTTGGCTCTCCAATGCGCCGCGGGCCAATTTAAGGCCGAACCTATCGGCAAGGAGGCGGATGCGGCCTACGCGCTCTGCGAACAGGCGCTCGCCATCGATCCCAACAATGTCCGCGCCCTGGTGGTGTTGGGGAACAAGTTCTTGTGGCCGGCGCTGCTTGGCCTTTCCAGTGACCCTAAAGGCGACCTCGAGCGGACCGGCGAATTGGAGTCGAGAGCGCTCGCCCTCGATCCAGATGACCCTTGGGCTCACAGCCAGAAGGGCTGGATCCTCCTGGTCCGCGGGAGCAACGAAGAGGCCGTCGCCGAATTCGAGCGCGCGCTCGCGGTGGACCCGTCCTTCGCGGACGCCGACGTGGGCCTGGGTTTTACCTACAACAAGCTCGGGGAGTTCGAGAAAAGCTTTGAATCTTTCGATAAGGCGATTAGCGTGAGCCCCCACGATCGGGGGCTCCCCTATTGGTACGGCGGCAAGGCGTGGGCCAATTTCGGGCTGAAGAATTATGACCAGGCGATTGACCTGGCTCGCCGGGCGATCGCGATCAATCCGAATATCGCCAATATTCATCTGAACCTTGTGGCGGCGCTCGCCTTGACCGATCATGATGCGGAAGCGCGCGAGGCGCTCCAGCGCTACCTCGCGCTGCCCTCCACCGGGCCGCTCAGGACGATCGCGGCATGCAAGGCGGAACTCGAGTCCCGGCACTGGGTTCCACGCGAGGTGAGAGAGCGGACATACGACGGCCTTCGCAAAGCCGGGATGCCGGAAGGGGAGGCGAAGACGAATTGAGTGGGCCGGGCGCGGTGGAAAAGCCGGACCGAAGATCGGGGCGTCGATCGCCGAAGCGGTAAGCGGGATCAATCCTCTCGACCAAGGAATGGCCCGAGAACTCGCAATTCCGTCAGCCGGCGTCAAGGACAGGGCCGACGGTTAGCAGAAGACCGCTTTCTCGCGCTTCCCGCCCGTTCGTAACGCCGATCTTGATGGCCCGCTCAGGGTCGAGGGCGGTCAATCGCCCAGCGAATACCGATCGTCTCGGAACATCGGGCACCGCCGGCCCTGCCTGCGGCCAGGCCATTGCCGAGACTTGGCCCTCAGCGAACCTTCCGTCCGTTCACGCGCGTCGCCGTCGACGGGTCATTTTGATCCTCGCGCCACGTGGGATGGTTGATGTGAATCACGCAATCGCCGTTGTATGACACCACGGCGTCGTCAAAGACCAGTCGGCCGATCCGCCGCCAATTGCTGAACATCCGTCGCTCGCGGAGCTTCGTCCCAACGGTGGCTCCGTCGTCGGTCGCCTCGACGTGGAAGGTTAGGGTGCGCTTCGGGGTCGGATCGCCCCTGTCGAAAATCTGCGCCATGATCTCGTCGCGAAAGTCGAGCGCAGCGCCATCGATCCGTGGCTGATTCTCCGACATCAGCAGCCGCATGAACCTCGGCGCGTTGGTGGGCTCGGTCGGCGGCTTCCCAAGCTCCGCGATCTGATAGAGCTGGCGGATTGTCGGTTGCTTGTCGACCCGACCGAAGACGAGACCGGAGACGAGCAGCGTGCCGACGCCAGCACCCCGCCGAAAGGCCGTTGTGTTCGGGGCGTTTCGCAATTCGGCGTCGTTAACGTAATCCGTAGCTTCACCGCCAATATCTTGCTGGGTGAAGAAGTTGGCCGTTCGCAGCGGTTGGGCGTGGGCCGGGTCGACCGTTGGAAACAGCTTTCCCACGAGTGACAGCGACCTGACATGACCTCTGCGAGTCTCGGCGCAACAGGTCGAATATCGGGCCAGGAGCAACGCTTGGCTCCCCGACGCGAAGTAGCCGGAGTAAGGCGTTTGCTCAGTAATTTCCCATCGTCCGATAAGACAGATGCCGTTGGGATGCACCAGGCGGCGAAAACCACGACCGTCGGCGCCCTGACGGAGGTCAGCTGCGGAGTCGACCGCCCGTTCGCTCGCTTGGTGAAAGAAGGAGCCGATGCCAAATCGTAGCGCGCCTTGGAGAACGCCGCGCAGCGTAACCGGATACATCGGCAGCGGCGGCTCGCCTGGTCCACCCCAGACGCGCTGATATGGGTTCGAGAAGAGCGTCTCGCGGACTTCGCGGAACCGTGATCCGCGGTACGCCCGATCCTCAGCCGTGAACGCTTCCCCAAATGCGACTGGAGCCATCATTGACCTCCTCGCAAGTGCACGAGCTACACGACGCCATGGCGAGATCCGTGTTGTGCTCGGAATCCATACTTTGAGCGGACGAACTGTTGTTTTCGAGCGGGCGGACTGTTGTTTTCGTCAGCGATCCGACCCGTTGCGCGGCCGAGAATGCCAAGGATTCACTCCCAGCTGCATCTTATGCTGAGTGTGATTGTTCCGCGCTTCGACGTTTTGGAACGCCTTCCCGGATTATTGCCTCCACAGCAACACATTGTCTTAGAGGGAAGCACCGCCTTGGCGCAACCCGCGCCTCCAGAAAGACGGCTTTCTCGCGCTTCCCGCCCGTCCATAGGGCCTGTGCTAAGGGAAGCAAAGGGTCGGAAGCCGAAATTCAAACAAACCCACTACCCTCGAGCAGGAGATCGCGGGCCGACTCGGCGCGATCTTGCGACAGCGCGACATTGAGGTCAGCGCCGCGCGACCCGGGACCCCGGCTCGGGGAGGCTTGGAGCGGGGCCGGGAAGCGTATAGTTTCCCGGCCCAAACCGGGGCGACAGGGGCCCCGGGTCCAGGTTTCCTTCGAGGCGCGCACCATGATCGCTGACGATGTCGCTTCCGAAACGCTCACCGACGAGATCGTCCGGCACGGCGTCCGGTCGATCCTCGACGGAACGTTGACCGAAAAGCCTTTCCCGCACTTGAGCTTTCCCGGCTTCTTTTCGGAAGACGTGCACCGCCGTCTGCTTGCCGGCTGGCCGGACCTCGACCGCTACGTCGACCTCAACGGCGCGCGCACCCGCAAGCAATATACGCTTTGGGACCGGCGCGTGGAGGCGGGCGACCCGGAGCGCACCGCCTTGTGGCGCGCGGTCTCCAACGCGCTCTCCACGCAGGCGATCCAGGATGCGCTGCGGCAAAAACTCGAAAGCGGCCTGCGCATCCGCGCAAAAGCCAGCGGCGAGGGCTGGCCGGTGCCGATGTATCCGCAGCCGGTGCTCTACGCCGACTTCGACGGCTATGCGATCAAGCCGCACCCCGACACCCGGCGCAAAGTGCTGACCGTCCTCATCTATATGCCCGAGGACGACAGCCATCCCGAGCTCGGGACGACGATCTACAAGGTTTCGCCGATGGGCGTCTTCCACTGGAAGTCTTACGGTCTCGTCAAAGTGAAGACCGCGGCCTTCGTGCCCAACACCGGCTTCGCCTTCGTCGTCATTCACCCGGCGCACAGCCTCCTGCACACGAGCTGGCACGGCCGCGAGACGATCTCGATCGACAATTCCAAGCCGCGCATGACGATCCTCAACACCTATTACGCCAAGCCGCCGAAGGCCGAGGAGGTCGTGAACGAGTACGGGTGAAGGGCGGAGTGGGCCTCCCCCTTTCCCGCGCGCTACGGGATGCAGGCATCGTTCTTGACGCTGCGCAGGCCGGACATCCCCTTCCCCAGCTTGGCTGGGGAAGGTGGCCCGATAGGGGCCGGATGGGGTGCGGCAAGCAGGGCGGCTCCGTATGCGGTTGGCTGTGACGGTCGCGCAAATCGAGCGCGGTCGGCGGCGGCGGACCACACCCCATCCGGCGCCATAGCCCGTCGAAAGACGGGCGTCCTTCCGGACGCCCTACGGCGCCACCTTCCCCGCTACGCGGAGAAGGGATCGCATTGGCCGCCGGTAAGCGCTCTTCCGGCAAAGCCGTCGCGGCCAGAGATGTGTGCATTCTGTAGTTCCACGCGCGGGGGAAGGGAATACCGGCGACGTTTTGCAACCCGGCCGCGCCCGGTCTGGCGCCCCGTTTTCGCCCACCTGATAATTCCCTGATCCGCTCCGAAATCGCCTGATAAGTCCCTGTTCCGGTCGCTTGAAATTCCCTGTTCCGCGCCCGCGCCAGCCCGCAACCGTCGGGTTGTAACGCCAACAACGCCATGGCATTGCAGGGTTTTTGGAAACGAGCGCTGACCGCGGCGGAAAAAAATTCCCTGCTAGCAGGGAAATCGGATCGGCGGCGGCGGACCGGAAGCGCGATGATTATTCCCGCTCTAGGCGCCGGTGGCCGGCGCCATGATGTGCTCGATCCTCACAGGAAACTTGCGCACTCTGACCCCTGTCGCATGCCATACGGCGTTTGCGATGGCGCCCACCGTCCCGGTGATGCCGATCTCGCCGACCCCCTTGACGCCGAGCCCATTGACGAAGGCGTCGTCCTCGTGGACCAGCAGCGCTTCGAGCGACGGCGCGTCGGCGTTCACCGGCACGTGGTATTCGCCGAGATCGGCATTCATGATGCGGCCGCTCCGCCGGTCGACAGTCGCCGCTTCGTGCAGCGCGAAGGACACGCCCCAGATCATGCCGCCATAGAGCTGGCTCAGCACAAGCCGCGGGTTGATGATCCGCCCGGCCGCGAAGGCGCCGACGAGGCGCGTCACGCGGACCTGGCCGAGATCGGGGTCGACCTTGACCTCCGCGAACACCGCTCCGTGCGCCTGCAGCGCATGGTCGCCGAGGGCGGCCGGATCGCGCGCGCCCTTGCCCCATCCGTCGATCTCGGCCAGGCCGGCGCGGGCGAGGATGTCGGCATAGCTCTCGCTGCGGCTCTCGTCGTCTTTGCGGTGGAGACGTCCGCCGCCCGCGACGACGCCGACATTGCCCGCGCCGTAGAGCGGCGAGTTGCGGTCAGCCGTGGCGAGTTCGGCGAGCCGCGCGACGGCGTTCCTTCCGGCCCCGTGAATGGCCGACCCGGCGGTCGCTGTATGGCCGGAGCCGCCGGCGACTCCGGCGTCGGGCAGGTCGGAGTCGCCAAAGCGCAGGGTGACCTGCTCGATCTCGACCCCGAGGCTGTCGGCCGCGATCTGCGCGAGCGCGGTCAGGGCGCCCTGCCCCATTTCGATGGCGCTCGTCTCGATGACGGCCGTGCCGTCGCGGCGGAGCGCCGCCCGCGCCTCGGCGGCAAACATCGGGCAATGGAACACCGCGGTTCCCATGCCCCAGCCGACGAGCAAACCGTCCTCGTCGCGTATCTGCCGGGGAGCGCGCGGCCGCCCCGACCAGCCGAATTCCGTCGCGCCCTTGGCGTAGCATTCGCGCAGCGCCTTCGACGAATAGGGCTTGCCGGTGATCGGTTCGACCTCCGCATAATTCGCCAGCCGGAAGTCGAGCGGGTCCATGCCGCAAGCCTCCGCCGCTTCGTCCATGGCGACTTCGAGCGCCGCCGATCCGGAGGCGAGGCCCGGCGCGCGCATGGGGCCGGGCGTGCCGATGTCGTTGCGGACGGCCTCGTGGCGAATGGCGATGGCCGGGCTCGCGTAGAGCATGCGGGAGACGCCGGCGGCCGGCTCGATGAACTCGTCGAAAGTGCTCGTCGCCGCGATCGCGTGATGGGAAATCGCGGTGAGTTGGCCGTCGGTCTCCAAACCGAGTCGCAATCGCTGCCGGGTCTCGCCGCGATGGCCGACCGGCCCGAACATCTGGGCGCGCGTCAACGCCAGCTTCACCGGCCGGCCCGTCATGCGCGCCACAAGGGCGCACAGGATATGCGGCCCCGCGAGGATCGCCTTCGATCCGAACCCGCCGCCGATGAACGGCGTACGAATGAGCACGTTTTCCGGCGGGACGCCGAGGAAGCCGGCGTAGGCTGCGCGGGCCATGTGCGGCGCCTGGTTCGGTGTGTCGAGCGTCAGGCGGTCGCCGTCCCAGGAGGCGACGATGGCGTGCGGCTCCATCGCATTGTGGTATTGCGACGGCGTTTCGTAGGTCGCGTCGATGCTGAGCGCCGCCGCCGACAGCGCCGCCTCGACGTCGCCGTGCGTGGCGCTCGGCGGTGAGCCGACCCCCACGGCTTCGGGGACGAAACGCTCGACGTCGAGTCCCAGGCGCGCCGGCTCGACCTCGTAACGGGGCCTCAAGAGCGCGGCGCCTTCTGTCGCCGCCTCCAGCGACTCCGCGACGACGAGCGCGATCGGCTGGCCCGCGTAGCGCACGCGGTCGTTCTGCAGCGCCTCCATCCGGAACGCAAAAAGGCTTCCCTTGGCGTCCGGGTCCCCCGCCAGTGGCGGCCGGTTGGCGGGCGCAATCACCTCCACGACACGCGGATGCGCCTTGGCGGCTTTGACGTCGAGATGGACGACGCGGCCGCGGGCGATCGTGCTGACGGCGCTGACAGCATACAGCATGCCTTCGGGATGGTTGTCCGCGGCGTAGGTCGCGCGCCCCGTAACCTTGAGGATTCCGTCGCGGCGGGTGAGCGGCTGGCCGGCGTTGGAGCCATAGCGCAGGCTAGGCAAGGCGTCAGCGCGAGGAGACTCAGGCATGGTGAAGGGCCTTGGGAACGGAGGAGAAGGGCGAGGCCGGAAGGGCGGGAAGCCGTTCGGGCGTTCCCGCCGCCGCGAGCGCCAGCGCGCGCACGACGATCCCTTTCGCGAGGTCAATCTTGAATGCATTGTCGCCGGACGGCTTCGCGCCGGCGAGCGCGGCTTCGGCCGCTCTGCGAAACGCGATCTCGTTCGCTTTCGCGCCCGCGAGCGCCTCTTCGGCCGCGTGCGCGCGCCATGGTTTCGCGGCGACGCCGCCAAGGGCGAGCCGGGCGCTGCGAATCGCGCCGCGGTCCAGGTCGAGCGCCGCGGCGGCGGAGACGACCGCAAAGGCAAACGACGTGCGCTCGCGCAGCTTGAGATAGCGGGAATGCGGCGCAAAGCGCGCCGCTTCGGGCGGAAGACGCAGCGCGACGATCAGGTCGCCCGGCTCGAGTTCGCTTTCGCGCTCCGGCGTGTCGCCGGGCAGGCGGTGAAGGTCCTCGAGCGCAATCTCCCGCCGACCGCCTTTGCCTTCGATCTCGACGACGGCGTCGAGCGCGACCAGCGGCGCCGCGAAGTCCGACGGATGGGTCGCAATGCAGTGCTCGCTCCAGCCGATGACCGCATGCAGTCGGTTGTCGCCGTGCAGCGCGTCGCAACCTGCGCCCGGTTCGCGCCGGTTGCAAGCGCTCGCCACGTCGTAGAAGTAGCTGCAGCGCGTCCGCTGCATCAGGTTGCCGCCGACCGTCGCGGCGTTGCGGAGCTGCGCCGAGGCGCCGGAGAGCAGCGCTTCGGCGACGGCCGGATAGGCGCGGGCGAAATCCATGTCATGCGCGAGGTCGGCGTTCCGCACCAGCGCGCCGATGCGCAGGCCGCCATCGGCCAGCCGCTCCACGCGATCGAGGCCCGGCAGGCGCGTGACATCGACGAGACGGTCGGGCCGCATGGCGCCGCCCTTCATCAGGTCGAGCAAATTCGTGCCGGCGGCGAGATAGGCGGCGCCGGGTTCCGCGGCTGCGGCGACCGCCTCCGAAACCGTGGCGGGTCTCACATAGTCGAAGATCTTCATGCCGCGGTCCTCCGGTCCCGTTCCGCAAGACGCTTCTGCGCCACGAGCACCGCCTCCGTGATGCCGCGATAGGCGCCGCAACGGCAGATGTTGCCGCTCATCCCCTCGCGCACGCGCTCCGGGTCGTCGCCCGCCTGGCCCTCCTCGATCAGGCCGACCGCACTCATGATCTGGCCCGGCGTGCAGAAGCCGCACTGGAATCCGTCATGCGCGATGAAGGCGGCCTGCACTGGATGAAGCGCGTCGCCCGGGGCGAGGCCCTCGATGGTGACG
The DNA here is from genome assembly GCA_963822215.1 of uncultured Alphaproteobacteria bacterium. Taxonomy (GTDB): domain Bacteria; phylum Pseudomonadota; class Alphaproteobacteria; order Rhizobiales; family Beijerinckiaceae; genus Roseiarcus. The sequence goes on along the minus strand of CAWGGX010000007.1, from coordinate 197,106 downwards.
ACCTCCGCGCCCTCGAAGCTCAGCGCGAGAGCCAGGCACGAATTGACCCGCTTCCGGTTCACGAGCACGGTGCAAGCGCCGCATTGCCCACGGTCGCAGCCCGTCTTGGTTCCGGTCAGGCCGAGGCGTTCGCGCAGGAGATCGAGGAGCGTTACGCGCGGGTCGTCGAGCGCAACGTTCCGTTGCTCGCCGTTGACGGTGAGGCTCATAGAGAAGGTCATGAAGACTCCCGTGGGTTCAGTTCGGCTGGTGGTGATATCGAAGCCGTGGGCCGGCTATGAGAAGACCGTCGCGCGGCGGCGTCAGGGGGGTCCGCGATCAACCGGATCGTCCGCCTTGGTTTCGAGGGCGCCCGTGATCCGATCGGAGTATTATACGGAGGCTCCCTCCGTTTTGCAAGAGGCGTAAAAGCCCGTCATGTCAGGTGGCGCCACAAACCCCATGCGCAAGCCTCGCGCCGACGCGGTCCGCAATCGCGAGCGCCTGCTCGAGACGGCGGCCGAAGTCTTTAGCGGCGGCGGTCCCGACGCCAGCCTCGAAGCCGTGGCGAAACGCGCCGGCGTCGGCATAGGAACGCTCTATCGCCACTTCCCGACCCGCGAAGCCCTGTTCGAGGCGGTCTATCGGCGGGAAGTGGATCAGCTCAGCGAGCTCGCGGAGCGGCTCGCCAACGAAGCTGAGCCTGTCGAAGCCGAGCCCGTCGAAGCCTTGCGGCGCTGGCTGCACGCCAATGTGCGGCTCGTGGCGACGAAGAAGGGCATGGTGGCGGCGCTCGCCCTTGCGGCGCATCGCCCTTCGGAGCTTCACGCCTATTCAACCGACCGCCTCACGAAGGCCGTCGGTTCGCTGCTCGACCGCGCCGCCAACGCCGGCAAGATCCGCACCGACGTCACGCCTGAAGACCTTTTGCGCGCGCTCGTGGGCATGTCCTACAACGTCTACGACACCCCCGATTGGCGAAAGACGGCGCTGCGCCTCGCCGACATCTTTGTCGACGGCCTCCGCAAGCGCTGACGGCGATCCGGCGGTCGGGAGCCAAACGGGCGTTAGTGGCGCCAATCTTTCGCCTGGCGCCCCCGACCGTCGGCGGATGGCGGGAGTCGGCCGGTTGCTGCCGTTGAAATTCGTACCGATGAAAGGCGGCAATGCGCAAATACCGGCCGTTCGCCGGTGGTCTTGCGACCGGGTGATATCCGACGCTTTGCTGCCCGAGGACTAAACCGCTCGCGCGGTAGGGGCGGCGAGCGAGCGGAGAGGGTGTACGGGCACGGACAACGCGAAAGCACAGGCCTGTCTCAAGATCGTGGGGTTCCACCCCATGCGAGACAGGAGCTTTCCATGTCCAAGAAGCCCGTCAGCCCGCTGCGTCAGCGCCTGATCGACGACATCACGGCGCGCCGGTTCAGCGAAGACACGAAGAGGGACTACGTTCGCAACGTGAGGAAGTTCGCAGCCTTCCTCGGCCGGTCGCCGGATACGGCGACGAGCGAGGATCTTCGTCGCTATCAACTGCATATGGCGCAGCAAGCAGGCCAGCCCCGGAACGATCAACGCCGCCATCGCCGCACTGCGTTTCTTTTTCACCGTGACGCTCGAAAAGCCCGATCTCGTTCGTCCTCTGAGGACCGTGACCAAGCCGCGCAAGGCGCCGGTCGTCCTGAGCCAGGAGGAGGTGGCGCGTCTCCTCGAGGCCGCGCCGAGCCTCAAGTACAAGGCCGCGCTCAGCGTCGCCTATGGCGCGGGCCTCCGGGTGTCCGAAGTCGCGAACCTGAAGGTGTCCGACATCCCCGGATCAAGTCCGGGGACCAGTGGGCGCATGATGCTCAGGGTCGAGCAGGGCAAGGGACAGCGGGATCGCGATGTGATGCTGTCGCCCCAACTCCTCCAGCTCCTGCGCGAATGGTGGAAGGCGGCGCGGCCGCAGGTGTGGCTGTTTCCCGGCCAGAACCCGATCAATCCGGTGACCGCGCGTCAGCTCAACCGCGCCGTCACCGCCGCCAAAGACCTGGCTGGAATCTCCAAGCGCGTTTCTCCCCATACGCTGCGGGATCCCCGGGCTTTGACCCGGGGATCGCCACCCACCTGCTCGAACAGGGCGTCGATATTCGCGTGATCCAGGTGTTGCTCGGCCACGCCAAGCTCGAGACGACCGCGCTCTACACCCGCGTCGCCGTCAACACGGTCCGCGACATCAAGAGCCCGCTGGACCGGCTGGGCGTCAGCCTGACGAAGAAAACGCCGCCCGGCTGACCACGACCGCGTGGCGCGGCCTCCCCTGGAGGTCGCCGACGTCTTTCGCGCCCATGGGGCGGCGTGGCGAAAGGCCAACGCCGGTCACGTGAGCCTCGCCCAGTTGAAGGTCATGTCGGCGATCGAGACCTGTCGCACTGCCGCGCTCGGCGGACACGTCGAGCGCTGCGAGGACTGCGCGCACGAGCGCGTCGCATACAACTCCTGCCGCAACCGGCATTGCCCGAAGTGTCAGGCGGCCGCGGCGCGGCAATGGCTGGAAGACCGCGAGGCCGAGCTCCTGCCGGTTCCCTACTATCACGTCGTCTTCACCCTGCCGGCCACGATCGGCGCCGTCGCGTTCCAGAACAAGGCCGCCGTCTACGACCTGCTGTTCAGGACCGCGGCCGAGACGCTGGCCACGATCGCCGCCGACCCGAAGCATCTGGGCGCGCGCATCGGCCTCACCGCCGTGCTCCACACCTGGGGCTCGGCGCTCACCCATCATCCGCACGTCCACGTCATCGTTCCCGGCGGCGGCCTGTCGCCGGACGGTTCGCGCTGGATCGCCTGCAAGACCGGCTTCTTCCTGCCGGTGCGCGTGCTGTCGCGTCTCTTCCGCCGCCTCTTCCTCGACGGCCTCGCAGCCTTGCATGCGGCCGGACGCCTCGCTTTCCTCGGCGACCTCGCCCCGCTCGCCGACCGGCGCGCCTTCGACGCCGCCCTCGCGCCGTTGCGCCGCTCCGAGTGCCGAGTAGGTGGGGATGTCGCCATCCCCACCCCTCAGTCGGGTAGGATCAAGGCGCGGACCGGGCTTCGGATGATGCCGACGTTTCCTTGATCCCCCCTATCATTCCGTACGGCGGGTTTTCCCCAGTACGGCTGGAAGGCTGGCCTATCAGATGGGGCCTTCCCGAGACGCTGGTCGGCTTAAGCCTGCTCCCGGCATACGCCGCTTCCCGCTCGGTTTGCGTCCATCCTTCGCGCATCGCTTGGCAATCCCGATAATCCCGCGCTGTGTCGGGACGGTTGCGCGTCGATGCACCGCCGTGGGAGGTTGGGTAGTCCTCCGCCCCAGGGGTCCTCGCTCGGGTCCGGGTTGTTCTGTCCCGATCCGTCATCACTTAATCGACCCCATCCGCCCCACTCGCGGGCACGTCCCGACTTCGCCGCACGGCGGCTTATACGGAACGCCTTCGCTGTACGGGAGCGCCTAAGCGACCCGCGAGCGGTTCCGGGCTTTCGCTGTCCATTCCTTCCTGGCATGCCGTCCTCTATGACCCCGGGGAGTTCGAACATCGTTATCGTCCAGGTATTCGATGCCGACATGGCCTTCGCCGAGATCTGAGCGGCTCGGCACTCCCAAAGTTCCCGCAATCCGCTTCACGCGGGGCACGTCTTTCGAGGCTTCCCGGTTTGCTTACGTTGCGGCCTGCCAGGTTGCTCGCCCCCCTTTGTCGGATCGAACCGGCTTCCCGGCCCCAGAGGGCTTTTACTTCCAGGCTTCCGGCAGATTGGTCGCCCGCCCCGCCGCTGGATATGACTACAACACGGACTGGACTCCTTGTGTCGGCGGGACTCTCACCCGCTGGAATGGCAGCTAGCCTCGCTGCACCAGACCCGGACGTGCAGGATTCCCGCATCCGGTTCTTCACGGGAGAGTTTCGCGCGCGTTGGCGTAAAGGCGGTGGACGATCCGCGCCGGGGGAAGCGGATGGCGCTTGAGGATCGCGTTGAGGCGGTTCCAGTGGAACGCACCTTCTCCGCGATGCCGTCGCCCCAGCCATTTCTTCCACAGCACCACGACCTGGCAGGCGAACCATCGTATGCGTCGAGAGTTGCCCGATATGCCGTAGTAGGCATAGTGGCCTCGCAACATCTGGGACAGATGGGCGTGCTGGTCGCGCAAGGATCGATGCCGATTGTGTCGGCACCAATCGCTGACCGCCGCCAGCGCTCGTGCGTACCGGCTTTTAGCCGTCACTTGCCTCACCCCGTTCAACCCCTTCTTGGACTTGGCCCAGATATGGGAGAAGCCAAGGAAGTCGAACGTAGCGCTGTCCGTATCCGGATGGCATACGCCCCCCGGCCGATGAAAGCGAAAGTCGACGAGGTGCGTCTTGTCCGGGTGGAGCGTCAGCCCGTACCGTGCAAGCCGTTTTCCCAGCACGTCCATGACCCGCTTGGCGTCGTCGAGACTCTCGAACGCCATCACGCTGTCATCGGCGTACCGCACGAGGATGCTGTTCCCCCTGAGGCGGACGCGCACGTCCCGCTCGAACCATTCGTCCAGCACATGGTGCAGGTAGATGTTTGCGAGCAGAGGCGAGACGACGCCGCCTTGCGGGGTGCCCTCGGTCGTGCGCTGAAGGAGACCGTGTTCGAGCACGCCCGCCTTCAGCCATTTGTCGATCATCCGGCGAATGACGCCGTCCGTGACTCGCCTGTCGAGAAACGCACGCAAGTGATGATGCTGGATCGTGTCGTAGTATTTGGAGATATCGACATCCAGCACCCAGCGCAGCCCTTGTCGGCCCATGAAGGCCAGACGCAACGCACTCAGGGCCTGATGCGCCGACCGCCCTGGCCGGAAGCCGAATGAGCCGGAGAGAAACTCCTGCTCATAGATCGGCTCCAGCACCATGACGACCGCCCTCTGTGCCACCTTGTCCTCGAACGTCGGAATGCCGAGCGGCCGCTCCGAACCGTCCGCCTTCGGAATGTAGACCCGACGCACCGGCGGGGCGACATAGCGGCCAGACTTGATGCGCTCCAAGAGAGCCAAAAGGTTGGCCTCCAAGTTCGCCTCATACTGCTCCGCCGTCACGCCGTCGATGCCGGGTGCCCCATCCTTGCGCGTCAGCCGGTACGCCTCTCGCATCCATTCCAGGTCGATGACATGGTGAAGCGTGGACAGAGCTGTCCCCGCCTTCGTCCTCGCCAGTTCGGCTATCCGTTGTCGTTTCGTGGACAGGTTCGCGGAGCCCAAGGTCTCCTCCCGTGTTTCCCGGCAACGGTTCTCATCCCATGGCGTCTCCCTTCCCTCGCGCGGGTCCCGGTGAGCCCAGTTCCCCGCGGTCAGCGGTACTATGAAGGCGCTACGACTTCCCGCCTGCGCATCCCCGGTTGCTTATTTGTTTCGCTTCCGGGGTCCGCGCGATCCTCCGCTGTTCGTGCTCGCCTTGGCGGCGCTCCCGGATGGTTGAAGGACCCATCCGGGCCAGGGCATTTGGTCAGCCGGCCGCCCATTTGCCGGCGCACTCTCGTTCGGACGCAAGCGGGATCTCACAGGTTCCCAGGCGATCCGTCCCATGCCTTTGCCCCGGTCCAAGACCCCGGCCGGACCGACGATCCTCACCTTGACGGCATCGTCGATGCTGCCCCCGCTCAACCCACAGCGAAGGCTCCAGCGATTATAATTTCGAGGCTACTCACGCGGCTTCAGCACCTGCTGCCTACGCTTCACGACGGGCGTCGCCGCACGCCATGCAAGGCTCGCTTCCGGCTGGTTGGCTGACCTTTACCGGGAGGGAGTTGAACCCTCTGGATCGCGATGAAAGGTTTCAGAACTTCATGTTCGTTCTCCTCTCCTGAGCTTTCCCTGTCGCAAGGGTCCTCTACGCCAAGAGGCCGTTCGCCGGACCGAAGGCCGTCCTCGCCTACCTCGCCCGCTACACCCATCGCGTCGCGATCTCGAACGCACGGCTCGTCGCGCTCGACGAGAAGGGCGTCACCTTCAAATGGAAGGACTACCGGATCAAAGGACGCGACCGGCTCAAAACCATGACGCTCGACGCCGCCGAGTTGCCGAGTAGGTGAGGACATTGCTGTCCTCACCCCTCGCAGACCCGGACGTGCAGAATTCCCGCATCCGGTTCTTCACGGGCGTGCTTCGCTCATGGTGGTGTAGCGATGGACAATCCGAGCCGCTGGCAATGGATATCGTTTCAATAGATCGCTAAAGCGGCTCCAGAGGAACCGTTTGCGGCGGTCTCGTCGCGATAGCCATTTCTTCCAGATGCTCGCGACCTCGTTGGCATACCAGCTCAGTCGTCGATAGTTGCCAGAGACGCCGTAGTAGGCGTAGTGGCCTCGCATCATCGCGCTCAAATGGGCGTGCTGATCCTTGATCGGCCGATGCCGGTTGGTCCGGCACCAGTCGGTGACCGCCGCCAGGGCGCGGGCGTAGCGGTTCTTCGCCGTCACTTGCCGCACCGCTTTGCCACCCCTCCTGGTCTTGCCCCATACGTGGCAAAAGCCGAGAAAAGTGAACGAGGTTCCCTCCGTCTCCGGAGGAGACCCATCCGAGTTGTTGAAGCGAAAATCGACGAACCGAGTCTTCTCGGGATGCAGCGTTAGCCCATACCGATGAAGCCGCTTGCCCAGAACGCGGAGGACTCGCTTGGCGTCGCGGAAGTACGCGAACGCCATAACGGCATCGTCGGCGAATCGGACAAGGGCGCTGTTCCCTGCGAGCCGTGAACGCACCTCGCTCTCGAACCATTCATCCAGCACGTGATGCAGGAAGATGTTTGAGAGAATCGGTGAGATCACGCCGCCCTGCGGGGAGCCTTCGGTCGCATGGCGCAGAAGCCCATCTTCCAGGACTCCTGCCTTCAGCCATTTGTCGATCATCCTTCGGATCACACCATCCGTGACCCGTCTGTCAAGAAAGTCGCGCAGGTGCGAGTGTGGAATCGAGTCGAAATACTTGACGATGTCGATGTCCAACACCCAGCGCAGTCCGTGGCTCATGAAGCCCGTGCGAAGATCTTGCAGGGCTTGATGCGCCGACCGTCCCGGCCGGAAGCCGTAGGAGCAGGTAAGGAAGTCTTGCTCGTAAACGGCCTCCAGCACCATGACGATCGCCCGCTGGGCCACCTTGTCCTCGAGGGTTGGAAGGCCGAGAGGTCGACGCGATCCATCCGCCTTGGGAATATATGCCCGTCGCACTGGCGGTGCCTGATAGCGGCCCGACTTGATGCGGCCGAGAAGGTCAAGCAAGTTGGCCTCCAGGTTCTTCGCATAGTCGACCGCCGTCATGCCGTCGATGCCAGGAGCACCATCCTTGCGGGTGAGCCGCCAGGCCTCCTTCATCCATTCCAGGTCGATGACGTGGTGCAGCGTGGAAAGCGCCGCTCCGCGCTTGGCTCTTGCCAGCGCAGCTATCCGTTGTCGTTTCGTGGACAGGTTTGCGAAGCTCAAGGTCTTCTCCCGTGTTTCTCGCCAACGGCTCTCGTCCCGTGGCGCCTCCCTTCCCTCAGTCGGGTCCCGGTGGGTCCAGTTCCCCGCGTGTGGTTGGTACTATGAAGGCGCTACGACTTCCCGCTCGCGCAATCCCGGTCGCTTATTGGTTCGCTTCCGAGCACCACGCGATCCCTCCAGTGTTCGTGCTCGCCGCATGGCGCTCCCAGATCGGTGGAGGACCGGCCCCGGGCACTTGTTCAGCCGGCTGCCCAAACTGCCGGCTCGCTCTCACGTGGGCATGAGCGGGATCTCTCAGGTTCCCAGGCGATCCGTCCCGTGCCTCTGCCCCGCTCCAAGACCCCGGTCGGACCGACGAGCCCATGGCCATTGGCGGTCTCGTCGATGCTGCCCCCGCTCGAATGACAGCGAAGGCTCCAACAAGAAAAGCATTTCGAGGCTAATGCGCGGCTTCGGCACCTGCTGCCTACGCTTCCAGACTGACGTTGCCGTCAGCCCGGCAAGGCTCACTTCCGGCTGGCTGGCTCGCCTTTGCCGGGAGGGAGTTGAACCCTCTGGATCGCATTGAAAGGTTTCAGATCACGTGTTCATCCTCCTTTCCAGGGCTTACCCTGACGCTACATCCGCCGCTTTCTCCTGCACGTCCTGCCGAGCGGCTTCCACCGCATCCGACACTACGGCCTCTTCGCCGGCGCGGTCCGAGCCAGCAACATCGAGCGCGTCCGCCAGGCGCTCGCCGCGACGGACAATGCGCCCCAGCCCTCGTGCGCCGGGGCCGACAGTCAGGCCGATGACCTTTCCCCTGCGCGCCGCTGCCCGTGTTGCGGCGGCCGGATGATCGTCGTCGAGACGTTCGGCGGCCCCCGCCCCGCGCGATCGCCATCCCCGAGCCGGATCAGGATCGACACCTCATGACCATCGCCATGCATCCCGCCTCGCACCGTCGATCGCCTCCGCCTCCAGCCGCGCGCCGGAACACGAGCGCGACGCCCGCGCGAGGTCGCCAGTCCTCCTGCGACCGAAGCCAACGCCTCGCTCCGGCGCATCGTCGCCATCGAAAACAGCCGCCGTCGTCCCTTCCGCTGAAAACTCTGAGCGCGGCCCGCTGCAAACGCCTCGCTCGTCAGCCGTCCGCGATCCTCAAATCCCCATAGGCGCGATCGCCAAACGGTCCCCCTTACCTCCCCGCGGTTTCCTCCTTGGGAGGCTTTCGAGCGCCGGCCCCGGCCGCAGGCCCACCGTTGCAAAGGGCCGGCGCCCGAAACCCTTCACCTTCCCGGTCGGTTTGCAACGCGAGAAGAGCGCCAGGGGCGAGGGTCCGTAAAAGACGCTTCGAGCGCGTCAGTTCGACGCGCAGCGCAACATTCGTCCCGAGCAATTGAATGCCCGAGATCGACGTGAAGCGGCCGTAGCGGATCGCGGCCGTGGATATCGCAGTTTCGCGGAAAGCAGCTGCCCGTTTAGACTGATCGAGTCGTCGACAATACGAAAATTTCGGTGTCGCCCGTTTGCCGCGTTATTTATTCCCAAAAAGAGGAAAGCAGGCGTTTTAGGCCCGAGCCCGCGACTCGCCTTTTCGCTGCGCAGCGGAAAATGACGACGTCACTGTGAGTTCCGGCCACAGTTATGGACTTGAATTTTCCCGACCGACTGAGACTCTCACTCAGCGGTTCATAGAAAAACACCATCGGATTGTCTCTGATCGCCTCGGTGCATGCCTCATAACCCGAGACGAGCAGGGTGCCGTCGGTCTTTCCGGCCAGATAGTCGATGACAGCTCGATAGGCCTCCACGGTTTCCTGATGAATTAGAACCTCGAAACATAGCACCAGATCGCAGGGAGGCGCGTCTTTGGCTGGAGCGAGCAAAAAAGTCCAGTCTGGCCGCGCGAGTTTGGCGATTCCAAGCGCCGTCGGGGAATGGTCGATGCCGACATAGTTGCGAAACGACAGCGCCTTCACGACTTCCAGATCTCCGCAGCCGAAATCGAGCACCGACTTGGCCCTCTCCGCCTCCTGGTCCCGCAAGAGCTGTCGCTTGTATTCCAGATTGGCGCCGCGCGAACCGACGCCGGAGCCACGCTCCAGGAAATGCATGTAGCGCAGGTCCCAGAAAATCCGGTTGTCGAAATTCTTGCCCATTTCCCTGTTTGCGGCGGCGACGGCCTCGGTCTCGAGCTGCGTGACTGCCCCTTTCGGCTCCAAGACACCTGTCACATTGAGCGACTCATTATGATAATGCAGGATGGAAATTGGATGGGCCGAATCAAAATACGAGTGCTCGCCGGCAAAATGAATGAAATAATTCACGTTCGATGGCGCCAGCGCGAAGGGTAAACCCGTCTCGTGTAGAGCGAGGCAAAAACTGATTTGATCGACGTGGCTCTCCTTGCCAGCGCGCACCAAAGGCTCATTGTGGTTGAGAAGCCAGAGCGCCCAGCGTTGCCAAACCGAAAACAAGGTGTCCGAATATTGGCGGGGTACACTATACAAGCCGCCGTTACAGTTTCCGACATAGGTGGGATTTACGCTGGCATCGACATTACAGAGATCCGGCAACGTCGAAAAGCCGGCTGCGGTCAGTACCTCGCTGAGCACTTCGAGAGGGGGATTGGGGAGATCGACGATTTTTGCACTAATTTTATTGGTAGGCAATTGGGAGCGACAGTCAGCTACAACGATCATGTCGGTATCGAGAAATATGAAATGATCTGCAGCTGACTGACTTAGATTGCTCCATTGCGCGAGCTTGTTGCAATATTTTCCGTCACCAAATCTCTCCAACGTAGCGACATTACATCCAATGGAAGCAAAAATATCGACGGTCCTTGGATCGACGTCCGACGTGAACTGAACATGAATGTCCTTCGCATTGGCGGCGCAATGCTGCATGAGGGAATGCGCCAGATGCCAGCCCTCGTATGCGAACCGAGGATCGGCATCGACAATAAATGAAAATGCAATCCTACAGAGCTTATCCATTTATCCATCAAACGAGTTCGACACGTTAGAGGCGTAGCGGAATCTGGCGCGCCCAGATTTTCGACGGCGCGCCTATCCCCAACCTCTGATGAGGCTTTGCCGCGTCGCCGGCCCCGGATCGCTCACCCGATTGCGGGCCGGTCTTCTTTCTTGCCATGCGTCTCGTAATGAACAAGCGGGTTCACCCCGGCTGCCGCGACATCCGGATTCCGGTCGAGATAGGCGTTGGTCGAAAAGAATGGCCCCGGGTCGCGCCCCTCCAGCCAGCCATGGAGGAGATAGTGGAGCGCGGCGTCGCAGCGCGAAGCGCGCACTTCCGGGTTGACCGAAAGGTAAAAGGTCTCGTCAAAAAACAGCGAGTGCCGGACGGTCGAAAGTTGCTGACGGTTCACGGTTCGCGGCGGCCGCAGCGAGCGTGTCGAACGCCGCCGTTTCTCTGGCTTCGACGGCCCTCCGAGTGCGCAACGGTTGATGAACGCGTTGGCGCGCGCGAGCGCCTCGGCGTGGTCGCGTTCCTGCTCATGGATTCGATGTTCCAGCTCGAGATTTCGCCGCTCGAGGTCTTCGCGCGCGCGTCGGAGATCAGCGGTTTCCGCGTCCTGTGCTCGCACCGCGTCTTCCAGCGCGCCGATCGCGCGGTGTTGCGCCTGCGCCGCACGTTTGCGTTCGTCCATGGCTGGACCGAAAACCGCAGCCGCATCCTCGAAGCGGAGACGCAGCGCGTCGAGCCGGCGCAGCGTCGAGACGTGGTGGGCGTCGTCCGTGAGGTCGAGCATCGCCGCATAGACCTCAACGACGAGCTTCGTCACGGCAGGATCGGCGTGAAGCTGGGCCGGGCTGGCCGTGAATCGCCGCAGGTCTGACGACAGGAATTCGCCGACTTCAGCAAAACCGGGATCGCCGTCGCGCGCCAAACTCACGTCCAGCCGCTCGGCGACCGGGCCGAGCGATGCAGGCCAATCTTGGAGGACGCGTGACCAGTCGAGCACGGCGCGCTTCATTCCGCGCGTGTCGGCTTCGGCGTCGAGCACGTGGCGCAGCCAAAGCAAGCAGCTCGCACCCACGTCGGAGCCGTCGCGCCGGCGAAGCGACCAGGCGACCTCGAGCGGCGACCGGACCGGCAGCACCACGCGCGGCGACCAGGCGAGTTGTTCGAATACCGGCAGCCAGAAGCGCATGAGCCGGCACATGCGCGGATCCTTGACAATCGGAACGGGGGAGTCGCCGAACTCGTCGACGAGGACCGCCTTCGCGCGTGAGCGCAGCGTGCTCGCCTGCGCCGCGTTGATGCGGCCGGCTCCGAACCGACGCCAGTCCGTCCACACGCTTCCGCCGGCAGCGAGAATATCGTCGTTCAGCGCCATGAGGACCGGTGATTCCCAGAATCCGCGCGCGTTGTCCGGACAAGCCGCCATGAGGTGGCGAGGCGCTGATCCGCCCAGCCGGACAAGGGCGCCGGCGACGCTCGACGTGCCGCTGCGGTGCATCCCCAGGACGACGACGGCGGCCGGACGCGTGGCCGCTCTCTGCGAACGATCCGGGCTGAGGACGTTGACGTACAGAGCCGCCTCCAGTTGGCGGCGGCGTAGGCCGCCTGCCATTATCGAGAATCACTCCGGATTTGATAGGTTGCAGACGGTGTCTTCACAACCCAGAAAGCCCTCATTAACAAAACAAAATCTTTCTCGGCGAAGTGACGTATGGGAACTTCCATGCCCGCTTACCTGCCCACTTGCGACGTTCGCGGTCGCGATCTGCAAAGGCAGCTCTACGTGTGCGCCGTGAGAAGGCGGCGCTTTCCAGTGGGTGCGAGTCCCACCCGGCGAACGCTCCAGCCGGAAGCAACCGGAGCAGTCATGGAGGTGACGAAATGGCTGAAGCCTTCGGTGTAACCGTCACATTCAGGTGACGGCGCGAGTGTGCGGGCCGCAACGCGATTGAACGCCGAGCAAGCCTCGAAAATGCCGATGTGCAGGCCGACCCGACGACGTTTTCGGGGAAGGCTGACACGGCTGGGTGAGACGAGCGAAGACGACGCCCAGCCGCTGCGCCGGGGTAGTGGCGGCAGCACGTACACAAGGAAGGTGCGCGCAACACGGGAAGCCCCATGGCGTGGTCAGGGATGACCAACCGGACGCCCGCGAGGGATGGGCCGGGCGCTACGGGGTGGCGGAGAGGTTCGGAGTACCGCTGAAGCCGGGTAACGCCGGGGGAGGGAAGGGACCTCAGTTCAGGACAGACGCAACACGTGGTGAAGGACCTGGAGATTGGGCAACCTATCAACTCCGGATAGCGTTCAGAAACTGCAGACGGCGTTGCACGCGAAAGCGAAGGCAGAACCCGGCTACCGCTTCTACGCCCTCTACGACAAGATCAGCCGCGAGGATATCCTGGCGCACGCCTATGCCCAGTGCCGCTCCAACAAGGGCGCGCCGGGCGTGGACCGTCAGGACTTCGAGGCCGTCGAGGCGTACGGGGTCGAGCGATGGCTGGGCGAACTGGCGCTTGCGCTCAGGCAGGAGACTTACCGACCGGACCCAATCAGACGCGTCTACATACCGAAGGCCAACGGCAAGCTCAGGCCGCTGGGCATCTCGACCTTGCGGGATCGGGTCTGCATGACGGCAGCGATCCCCCGGGCTTGGACCCGGGGGCGATCTTTGAGGCCGATCTTCCACCGGAACTCTACGCCTACCGTCCCGGGCGAAACGCCCAACAGGCGGTGGTCGAGGTGGAGGAACTGCTGTTTCGCGGCCATCCGGAAGTGGTGGACGCCGACCTCGCGGACTACTTCGGGAGCATTCCGCATTCCGACTTGCTCAAGTCGGTGGCGCGCCGGATCGTCGATCGGCGCGTGCTGCATCTGGTCAAGATGTGGCTGGACTGCCCCGTGGAAGAAACCGACGATCGAGGGCGGAAGACGCGCACGACCGAGGCGCGGGATAAGCGGCGCGGCATCCCGCAGGGCTCTCCGCTCTCACCCTTGCTGGCGAATATCTACATGCGCCGGTTCGTGCTGGGGTGGAAGATGTTCGGGCTCGAGCGAACCCTCGGCTCGCGGCTCGTGACCTACGCCGACGACCTCGTGATCCTGTGCAGAAGGGGCAAGGCCGAAGCGGCGTTGCAGGGCCTGCGCGAGATCATGGGCAAGCTGAAGCTGACGGTGAACGAGGAGAAGACACGCATCTGCAAGGCGCCGGAAGGAGAGTTCGACTTTCTGGGATACACGTTCGGGCGGATGTATTCGGCGAGGACCGGGCAGGCCCGTATCGGCTACCGGCCGTCAAAGAAGAGCATTCAGCGCGGGGTCGAGAAAATCCACGCGCTGACCGAGCGATCGTGCACATGGCAAGAGACCACGACGCTGGTGGGCAAAGTGAATCGCACGCTGCGCGGATGGGCGAACTACTTCTCGGTAGGCGCTTTCAGCAAGGCGTATCGGGCGCTCGACTCCTACACAGCGGTGCGGTTGCGCCGGTGGTTGCGCGCCAAGCACAAGGTCAGGCGACGAAGTGGCGGGAGCTATCCACTCTCGCACCTCTACGGGCACTTCGGGCTCGTACGTCTGACCCGGCTTGGGCACGACGTGCCGTGGACGAAGGCGTGAGGTCTTGTCCGAGAGCCGGATGCGGGCAATCCGCACGTTCGGTTCGATGAGGGGGTTGTGGAAACGGAGCTATGGCCGAGCCACTAAGGCACCGCCAGACGAAAGGGGCGGCAAACAGACATGCCCGGCCTAAAGCCACCGCGCCACACTCCTACTCTACCGAGTCCTGCCATTCCCCAGCCGGGGGCGGCCACCACGCGGCGTGACTGATCGCTCCAACTGTTCGACCAACGGCTAGCGCGATTAAGAGTTGAGCAAACCCTTGCGATAATCGGAAATATGGCGTAGTCTGATTTTGATGACCAAAATTAGACCCGCGGCGCCGCCGGCTTTCGTCCCGACCGTCCTCGGCGACCCCGAGCCGGCGTCCGTCTCCTGCAGTCGCCTTCGACACGCCGCAACCGACGGTCCGAGGTCTGGATCCTCTTGTCAAACCGGAGGAAATGTGGCTGGAATGTGTCACACAGGCTCGCCGGGAGCGGTCGCGAGTCAGAATCTCGGGCCTAAGACTATGATTTCATTGGCTCGCTCGCCAAATGGACGGCGTCCTTGGGCCTCCAAGGGGCCTGTTTGCGTCGGCCAGAACGCGGTTTGCGGCTCAAAAACCCCAAGCCTGAACGCCAGTCACGGCGTTTACGCGCCTCGTTTGGCGCGTTTCGGCCTCCGTCAAACGCGCGGAAATATGGCGGATGGGGCTCGGTCGGGGCCCTCTTCGCCACGCCGCGGGTCGTCGCTTCGCTTCGCGAGGCGCGCCGATCACCCCCATGCGGGAAGCTGAAGGAGCGCCCCCGATGACAGGCTTCATCGATCCGACCAGGGAGACTTTCGCCGCCTTTCGCGCCAATGACCGGGCCGGGCCGATCCATATGCTCAACTTGGTGCGCCTGCGTGCGCCGGCGGCCTATCCGGACGGACGCGAGGCGACCGGGGCGGAGGCTTACGCCGCCTACGGCCGGGAAAGCGAACCGGTGTTCGCCGGGCTCGGCGGCAAAATCGTCTGGCGCGGCCGGTTCGAACTGATGCTGATCGGCCCGCAGGCGGAGGCCTGGGATCTCTGCTTCATCGCCGAATATCCGAGCGTGGCGGCGTTCGTCGCGATGATCCACGATCCCGTCTACCGCGAGGCGGTCAAGCACCGGCAGGCTGCGGTCGAGGATTCGCGCCTGATCCGCCTCGAGCCGGGCGGCGCGGGGACCGGTTTCGGCTGAGCCCTCCCGGGCCGCGTTCCCTCGTCAGCGTGTGGGAGAGCCCTATGACGCGCGTCACGCGACGCCTGTGACGTCCATCACGGCGGAACATCGGAAGCGACGCTAGCGTCCGCGTGACTGCGGGTTTCCCGCCCGCAAGGGGGAGTTGGCGATGACCAGAAGAGATGAGCGTGCCGACGATGGCGAAGGCGCGGGCGCGGACCAAACGTTCCGGTTTGTGGCGACCCTGGTCGTCGCGACGATGATGGTGGCGATGACCGCCTATGTGCTGAGCTATGCGGTGCTCGCCCCGCAGCGGACGGGGTCCGCGCATGGCCCGGCGATCATGGCTGAGCACATGCGCTCCTGAGCGCGCCTCGCGGGGGACCGGCCGCTCACGTCTCGGCGAGCCGGTCGCGGTAGGGGCGGTCGATCCCGCCGGGGTCGGCGACGATGTAGCCGCCGTTGCCGTCCGGCCCGATCGACGCCGGGCCGATCGGGACCTTGCCGTGGCCGCCCGGAATGTCGAGGACGTAGCTCGGCATAGCGAGGCCGGAGAGCCGGGCGCGCAGCGCGCGCATCAGCGCCTGGCCGTCGGCGATCGAGGTCCGCCAGTGCGCCGTCCCCGGCGCGAGATCGCCGTGGTGCAGGTAGTAGGGCTTGATCCGCGCTTCGACGAAGCCGCGCATCAGTCTGTCGAGAACCTCGACGTCGTCGTTGACGCCTTTGAGGAGCACGGTCTGGCTGACCAGGAGGATGCCTTGGTCGGCGAGCCGCCGGCAGGCGGCGCGCGCCTCAGGCGTCAGTTCGCGCGGATGGTTGGCGTGGACGGCGACGACGACCGTCTTGTCCCGGACGGCAAGCGCGCGCGCCATCCCTGCGGTGACCCGCTCGGGCGCAGCGATCGGCAGACGGGTGTGCCAGCGCAGGGTGCGGACATGGTCGATCGCGGCGATCGCCGCCGTCGCCTCGGCGATCCGGCGCGGCGACAGGGTCAAGGGATCGCCGCCGGTCAGGATCGTCTCCCAGATGGCAGGCCGCGCCCGGATGTAGTCGAGCGCCGCGGCGAAGGCCTCCGCGCCGAGCCGCCCCGAGCCCGGCCCGACCCGCTCGCGGCGGAAGCAGAAGCGGCAATAGACGGCGCAGACCGAAACCAGCTTGATCAGCACGCGGTCGGGATAGCGATGGACGAGCCCCTCGATCGGGCTCCTCGCGTCGTCGCCGATCGGGTCGTCGGTCTCGGCCGGATCGCGCCGAAGCTCGCGACCGTCGGGAATGAACTGGCGGGCGATCGGGTCCCTGGGATCGTCGCGGTCGATCAGGCGGACGAGGGCGGGCGTGAGCCCGATGGCGTAGCGCTCGGCGACGGCCTCGAGTTCGGCGAGCCGCCCCGGCGCGGCGAGACCGGCGTCGACGAGCGCCTCGGGCGTCGTGAGGCGCGGCCCCGGGCGGCTGAGGGCATGGCCGCCCGTTTTCGGTCCGGCGTCGTCCGCCGCCTCCAGCGGCCGCAATGTCTTCACAATCGTCACCGGCGTGGCTCCCAGGCGCCAAAACCAAACGACCTGATACCCGTCTCAATAGCAGGATGCGCAAGTCGCGGTCGCCCCCGGACGGCTTGGCGAACGGTTCCATCCGACCGTTTCTTGCCCTTCCCGATCGGTCCCGGTATGTGCGGAGAGCCCCAGGAGCGGTCTTTCGTGAAACGTTAGAGGCGGGGAACCAGATGCGACGTCTTTATGAGGCGCGCAGGCGCCTGGAGTGGCATTGGCCCCGCGCAGGCCTGCGATCGCGATCGAGTTTGCGCAACACAGCGTCCACCCGCCACAGGTTAGCTGGCGCCAAGGTCGACGCAGCGGAAGTTGCGAAGGAAACGGGAGCCCTCCTGCAGCTTTAGAGATTTTTCAGATCTAATGCGCATGAAGGCGCCGACACGACGGTCGCTCGTTCGAGAGTTCGATTCGCGCTTGCGGCATGACGCCCCACCGTCGAAATGCATCAAGCAAGAACTTGAACCCGCTGCACGGCATAGCGGGGGAAGCCCCTCGCCTGTCTGACCGCCGGACAGGTCCTGCTTCGATTCTATGAGGATGACGGTCTATGATGTCTTTCGATCTTGGAGCCGACTCTAAGCGGGTTCTCAAGGCTATCGGGAGGGCCTTCGCCCTCATCGAATTTTCCCCTGACGGCAAGGTCATCACGGCCAACGAGAACTTCTGCAAGATTGTCGGATACGAGCTGGCGGAAATCAAAGGCCAGCATCACAGCATGTTCGTCGAAGCGGGCTACGCGGCGAAACCGGAATACCGCGACTTCTGGAACAAGCTCGCCCGCGGCGAATTCAACGCTGGGGAGTTCAAACGCATCGGCAAAGGCGGCAAGGAAATCTGGCTTCAGGCCTCCTACGATCCGATGCTGAACCGATCGGGAAAGGTCCTCAAGGTCGTCACGGTCGCGATGGACGTGACGACGTCGAAAATGCAGGCGCTGGTTGACAAAGGCAAGATCGACGCGATTTCCCGCGCCCAGTCTGTCCTCGAATTTTCGCCCGACGGCACGATCCTGACCGCCAACGACAATCTTCTTAAAACGGCCGGATATCGGCTCGAGGAGATCCAGGGCCGCCACCACAGGATGCTCGTCGATCCGACCTACTCGCAGTCCGAGGCCTACCGCGAATTCTGGAGCAGACTGAACCGCGGAGAATGTATCGAACAGGAACTCAAGCGCGTTGGGAAGGGCGGCAAGGAGGTCTGGATTCAAGCCTCCTACAATCCGATCTTCGACGCCGAGCACCGCGTGATCAGGGTGGTCAATTTTATGAGGGACGTCACGGCGTCGAAAATGGAGACGCTGGAATACAAGGGCAAGATCGACGCGATTTCCCGCGCCCAGGCCATCATCGAATTCGCGCCCGACGGCACGATCCTGACCGCCAACGAGAATCTTCTCAAAACGATCGGCTATCGGCTCGAGGAGATCCAGGGCCGCCACCACAGGATGTTCGTCGATCCGGCCTACGCGCAGTCCGAAGCCTACCGCGAAGTCTGGAGCAGACTGAACCGCGGAGAATATATCGTCGAGGAAGTCAAGCGCATCGGCAAGGGGGGCAAGGAGGTCTGGCTTCAATCTTCCTACAATCCGATTTTCGACGCGGAACACCGCGTGATCAGAATCGTCAACTTTTTGACGGACGTCACCGGTCGCGCCGAGTCACTCGAAAAGATCGGCGCCGGACTTGCTCGCCTGTCCAATGGCGACTTGCAGCAGCGTTTCTCCACGCCCTTCATTGACGCTTTTGAACCGTTTCGCGCGGATTTCAACGCCGCCCTCAACGCGCTCGACCAGTCGATGTTGGCCGTCGATGTCAACACCCATGCGATTCAGGGCGGAACAAGGGAAATCTCCTCCGCGGCGGAGGATTTGTCACAGCGCACGCAACAACAGGCTTCGAGTCTTGAGGAGACGGCCGCGGCGCTGGCGGAGGTCACGACTACCGTCCGGAGCACGGCGGAAAGCGCCGTCCATGCGCGAGACGTGGTCGGCGCCGCCAAGGAGGACGCCGAGAAGACCGGCGCCGTGGTGAGCGAGGCCGTGGAGGCGATGGGCGCCATCGACAACTCGTCGAAACAGATCAGCCAGATCATCGGGGTCATCGACGAGATCGCGTTCCAGACCAACCTGCTCGCGCTGAACGCGGGGGTCGAGGCGGCGCGAGCGGGCGACGCGGGACGAGGGTTTGCGGTGGTTGCTTCGGAAGTGCGCGCGCTCGCCCAGCGGTCGGCGGAGGCGGCCAAGGAAATCAAGGGGTTGATTCGGACCTCGGAGGAACGAGTCGAGCAAGGCGCCGCGCTCGTCGCGCGTGCCGGCGACGCTTTGCAGCGCATCGTCTCCCAGGTGCTCGAACTCGCCCAGATCGTCGGCGCCATTTCCGCCGGCGCGCAGGAAGAGTCGATCGCTCTCGAAGAAGTGAACAAGGCGGTTGGCGAGATGGATGCTGTGACGCAGGCCAATGCCGCGATGGTCGAAGAGACGACAGCGGCTGTTCAGAACCTTTCCCAGCAAGCCGAACAACTCGCGGCTCTTGTCGGCAAGTACAAGGTCACCGGCGACGCAGAGGGAGGGCTGCGTCAGGAGCTCAGGGGCGTCGCGCCGCACGCGTTCCGTGATCCGCCGAACGCGACATTGCACACATCAATGCCCAACTTTAGGCCCGCGGCACGCGGCACGCCGAAGACCATCGGCAAAGATTCGAAGCCGCGGGCCAAACTCGCCGCCACTGCGAATGAAGCGTGGAGCGAGTTCTGAGGGCGGGTCTGTATTGTCTCATTGGGTCAGTCCCTGCGACGCTGTTGCAATAGGCTGATGAGGTAAGGAAGATTGAGGAGACGGCAAAAGAAGCCGCATTTCATTGAACTTGCGTCGCGGCTCCGAAAGTGTCCTGTCTCAGCCCTTCCCAACGCCTTGTTGGTCGCTTGATCAATGCCTGACGCAGGTCTACGACCGCTTGCCGTCTCTCCTGCGACGATCGCAGTCGCGATCCGCAACGGCAGCTCTCCGTCGACGCCGGTCATCGGCGCGCCAATCGAGTATCGGCTTTTCACCACTAGGCGCTCGGACAAGCGCGTTCGAACCGGACGGCTTTGTGTCGATGACGCGCTTCGCGCGGGCCGCAAAGCGCCTCCCGAGCGCGTTCCTCCCGGGCAAGGTCCCGGGGGACACCGCGAAGCGGCCGGGCGAGGGCCCGCCGGTGAGACCGGATGGCCCGCGCCCGAACCGGAGCCGCGAGCAATGGAACCCGGCTCTTTGGCAGCCGGCGTAACGCCAATGGCGGCGCGTTGCCGATCCCCACATACGCTGCGCTCGTCTGGGTTCCGGCGAACCGGACCGCGGAGACGATCACAATCGCGATCATGCCGGCCATCAACGCGTGTTCGATCGACGTCACGCCGCGGACGTCCCGGGCGAAACGTCTCAACGCATTCATGTCGACCTCACGCGCGTTCATTTGGGACGAAGGCGCATGAATGCGGATGCGCTCGGCGGGCGCTCGCCAGTCGGCGCCATGATGCGGGATGACCGCGAACGAAGCGTCGCCCGAGAATCGTCATGACATGCATTGCTGCAGGTAAATTCAAGCAAAAGCCATCTTCGATCTCATTCGTTGTTAAGCTATCAGGAATTTGCTTGGGACTAATGACGTTACGTCAGCCTCGATACCAAAGATTCGGACCAATCCTTTAAGATGTTGCTTATTCGGACGCGGCATCGTCCTTCGCGTTGCAGCCGATTTCGGGTCTTCGCCCATTTCGGTCGGATGGAGGGACGAGATGGTCGAACCGGTTCTGTTTTCCTATGGCGCGATCAGCGCCTTCGCCACTTGCGCCTATCTCGCCTGGGGCTGGGTGCGCGCGCGGAGGGTGTCGCCATGATCGAACTGCCGCACGCCTTCCTGCCCGTCCTGTTCGCCAGCCTTCTTGTCGTCGCTCAATGGCGGCGTATGACGCGAGCGTAGCGCGGAATTGTTCGGACGGGCTCACCGCCGGGCGGATGTGCGCGTTTCGCTGTCGTCGATCGCAACGGCCGAGAGGGGCGGCTTGTCCAGGGTCCACACACCTCAGGGAGCCGATGCGAAGCATTGCGTCTCGAAGGATGATGCAGCGGACGCTGCTGTTGTCGTGCAGGAGCGTCCTTCGAGACGCGTCGCCTACGGCGTCGCTCCCCGATGCAAGTGGAGGATGGTTGGCAGGCGCCGTTGATCGCAAAGCGATCGGGGCGCCGCTTTGCACGTCGCGCCTTGTTTGAGGGTCCCATCGTCGCCATCGAGTCCTCCTGCTGCGCACCTTTTGCGAATGGCCGGGGTCCGCCTTGAGCCGACGCCGGTCGTTGCCCCGGCCGGAGCATCAGCGCCCTTCAGGACGCGCCTGTTTATTGTCCCGCTCCTACGCTGAAATTCCCTGTTCCGCGGCGTGGGAACTCCCTGTTTCCGGTCCGGGAGAGCCGTCGCGCCGTTCCTCACCGACAGGGGCGGCGGCGCAATTGAAAATAGGGAGACACCCGCCAGGGCCGGCGGCCAGCGGCGTCGTCATGGCGCCGTCCTCATCGTGATCCCCGGGCTTGACCTGGGGATCAGGACGAGGCGCACTGGGGTGGCTTGGGAGTTTTCAATTTCCTTCACTTTCCTGCCAAAGGCTTCAATTTCCTTCCAAAAAGGCTTCCAAAAATTTCAATCCGTTTCCAAAAGTTGCAAAAAATCTCCGCGAATCGGGACTTATCAATGGGTTACGGGCGAGAGGGGCCCAAAAAATTTCCGGGCGCGCCGACCGCCGGAAGCCACGCCGAGGCGGCCGTCAGACCGCACGCGGCGGCGCCGGCAGGAGAGCCTTTGGCGGTCTCGGGCGCACGGGCTTCGGACACACTGGAACTCCTTCGATATTCCGTTAATCCCCAAAGGACTAGCACGTATAGGGAACATAGTCGAACAAATGTCTGGCAATCAGAATTGATCCGGTACATCCGCCGGCTTGGCCGCTTGGATGGCGCCAAGAAACCAAGGCGAATGGCGGCAACGTTTCCCGCCTCACGACGACGCTCCGTCCGCGAGTCAAGACGAGGGGCGGAGGGACGGCTAGGCAGTTCCCATCAAGAGCCCTTTCCCACCGTAAACCCTTGAGAACGATTAAAACGGCAATGGGCGTCTCTTGCAAATAGGTGGGATGGGCGCCACGCGAGCGCCGTGTCCGTTTGGCGTCGGCGTTGCGGTTCCTGGGGATATCGGCCCGCGCCGTGGGCTCTGCGCCGAGGACAGACGCGCCGGCGCGCTGATGACGTCGATGGCGACGCTCGGCCGCGCCGGCTTTGCGTCTTCGCGGCCGGTGTGACATGGATCGGCGCGGCGCGGACGTGGCGGAACCGGTAGACGCAAGGGACTTAAAATCCCTCGGCCTCACAGCCGTGCGGGTTCGATCCCCGCCGTCCGCACCACTACAAACGAATAGCGGTTGCCGTTCAATAGCATAGCAGATATCAAGGGGTTACGGAGCGCCTGTCGCTACAAAGGGCGCTACAAATGTTTGGTATTCGGATGACCTCCCTAAGCCGCGCAACGAATGGCGATTGGTTCGCCCGAAAGCGCATCCCCGACGACGTGAGGGCTCGATACGAAGCCGAACATGGCAAGCGGCAGGAAGAGCGGTTCCGTCGCCCCGCCTCAATCCCGCAGGGAACCGCGACACAAGAGTTCCGCGATTGGGATGCCGACGTTTGTTCCCGCATCGAGAGGCTCCGAACCAAGGCCCGCGGCGAAGGGGAGCCAGCCCTGACGCCGCGCCAAGCGCATGCGCTGGCAGGAGCATGGTATTCCTGGTTCGTTGCCCAATATGAAGAGGACCCCGGAACCGCCGATGACTGGGATGCAAAGGCGGACGAATACGAGAGGGTTTGCCCACGCGAGTTCGATGGCGACGACGTTCTTGATGATGACGCCCGGACGCCCGTTCAACGCCGCGCGATCCATCGCGTACTGACGATGCAAGGCGATGTTGAGCGCTTCCTTAGTGAGAACGATCGGACGCTCAGCGACGCAGCGATGGGAGCGGTCTTGGACGCGCTTGAAGGCGAGTTCCTTCCAGCTCTCGCTGTGTTGAGACGACGCGCTCAGGGGGACTGGAGGCGGGACACGAGGCCGGAAAAGTTCCCGATGCTGTCGGATATGCCGAGGTCTCCCTCTGCTGCGGTGAAGCTCTCAGGGCTGACAGTATGGGAAGTCTTTGAGTTGTGGATCGAGGGACGGAAGCCCGCCGCATCGAGCGTCAATCGGTGGCGGGCCGTTTTCGTCAGTCTTCGTGAACGGTTCGGCAAACGAGACGCTGCCACAATCTCGGCGGAGGAAGCGCAGGAATGGGCGGACGGCCTGACGACCGCTGAGCGCTCCGCTCAGGTCGCGCACGAGGTTTGGCTTCGGGCGGCCCACACGCTCTTCGCTTGGGCTGTCAAACGGCGCAGGCTGGCCAGCAATCCCTTCGCAGAAACCTCGGTTGCTGTCCCGAAACGAGCCCCAAAGCTGCGCGAACGGGAGTTCAACGAGGAGGAATGGCGCACCATCCTTCGCGCCACGCTGCAACCGCCGTCGCCGAGAATGGAGTCCCACAACGCCGCCGCCCGTCGCTGGGTGCCGTGGCTCTGCGCCTATACCGGGGCGCGGCCTGGGGAGGCCTGCCAACTACGTGCCGAGGACGTTCAACAGCACAAAGAAGGCTTCTGGACAATCAACATCACTCCCGAAGCGGGAACCGTGAAGGGGAACGTCGCGCGAGTGGTCCCGCTTCACGAACACCTCGCGGAACAAGGCTTTGTCGCCTTCGCGCAAGCCAAGCGTTCTGGGCCGCTGTTCTATGATCCGGAAGGCCGCCGCAAGGCTGACGATGATCCGACCAACCCAACGCGGCAGCCATGGGTCAAAGCGCGCGACAAGATCAGCGAGTGGGTTCGGGCGCTTGGGGTGAACGATCCGGGTATCAGCCCAAACCATGCGTGGCGGCACACCTATAAGCGTCGGGCCGCGAGAGCGGGCATTGAGCGCCGCATTAGGTTTGCCATGTGCGGACATTCATCGAAGGAAGAGGGCGATGATTACGAGACGCCGACGATCGAAGACCTGGCCGCCGAGCTTCTGCGGTTCCCAAGGTATGAACTCGCCGACTAGCCCCCCTCCCCCTTCTTCCGGGCGCGAGGCAACGCAGGAAGCGCATGTGCAGGGACGCCGGGATTGGCGAAGAGTTGCGTGATGCTCTCACCGGGCATTCCGGCGGCGGTGTCGGCAGGAGTTACGGCGCGGGTTCGGCCTGAAGGCGTTGGCGGAGGCATTGGGACGCGTTGAGTTGCCTGAGGCGGCAAGGGGGCTGCTCTGGGCGTCCACTCGGTAGCAAGGTTGGGCGCTTGTTTCAAAAGGGAACCGCAAATGGCAACCGAGAAGGACTCGCCAGAGGTCATCACGTTCCTGGCATTGTTTCAAAAGCTTCGAAACCTGATCGACGATGAGCCTGAGGGGCTGGAAGAGCTCGCGGTGAGCGACCCCGACCTCAGACGACTCTGCTCCGATCTAGATGATGCGGCAACACATATGTGGCTCGGCAAGCAGCGGCGGCGAAGCCTATTCGCTGCACCCGTCGATACGAAGTTTGTCTCGGCATGGCGCGACTATGAGGAGCGTTTTGAATTGAGAGTCCTCGGCGCTAAACTGTCTGGAGATCACGAATGGCTCGGCCTTGGGCCTAGCGCCGTAATTCTGGATGCCGACGTTCATCGCGCACTTGATGTGCTTTGGGATAGGGCGGACGACAACGCGCGGGGCAAATCGAGCGCCATTGAGGCTGCATTTGAATACGCGCGAAACGAAACCTCCAACGCCTCATCTAACTTGGCGGAGTTCTATCCCGAAGACTTTGCCGAGCAGGTCGAGGAGGGTGTCGCAGAGTGGGCGCAGCTGAAACACGAAACGGGGCTCGATTTGCAGGGAGTGTTCCGGCGGCGACAGCTTATCCCGTTTGTTCTCGTGCCTCGCCACGTCGCTCAGAAACATGGGAGTGCGGAACCGATTTCATTGTATACGCACTTACAACAGGCGCACGATGCATTTGTGTTTGGAACGCATTTCGCGACAGTAGCTCTCATGCGGTCCATTTTGGAGACCGTGCTCAAAGTGCACTACCAAGCGCGTGGCGACAACTTAAAAGAGCGCATAAACAATTGCCACTCGCTGCCGCGCGGTGCGTCGAAGGCAGCGCTCCATCGTCTGCGCGACCTTGCCAATAACGTGCTCCACGTCGACAAAGAGAAGGCAAGACTCCCAAAGGAATTGGAAAAGGAACTGCTGTCACTCCTTGCAGTCTTGCGCATTCTCATTGAAGGATCGCCGGCGACCTCAAGCCCGCACTGATTAATCCGACACTCCGATGCCACGTGCTGCCGCCGACACACGTTCAAGACGGTCGGCCGCGAGGAGCATTGAGGGCAGCGTGCCTATGACGCCATTTGCGGGCATACGCTGTCGAGCGTTGGGCGGGGGCCTACCGCGCGGCGTTTCGAGTGCGGCTGAGTAAGGGCCGTTAAGAAAGGTTCATGTACAGAATTAGCCTTTGTCGAGGAGTTCCTTTGCGGCAAGTTCCACACCCTCGGCCACTGACACTAATGCTTCATCAGAATTGGCCCAAGAAACAACAGCTTTCCCGTCAGTTGGAAGCGCCTTATGATTCGAAAAATCCATTCCCTTCCACATACAATTACGAACGATGACCGGAATTACCCTCGAGCCGCCAGCGTTATGTCGTGCGATTGCTGCCCTCATCTCGACCTCGACGCAATAATAGGAATTAATATAGTCTATGCTAATCAATAGCAATATGATATCAGCCGAATTAAGCTCGCTTTTTATGGCTTTATCAAGCTCCTTGCCAGCTGTTATTTTTCCATCATGCCAAGTCTCAATATACCCCTGCCGCCTTAGTGGTTCAAGATGCTTCAATAAATCTACTTTGTAACGCTCGTCGGCATGAGAGTACGACACGAACAACTTAAGAGCTTTGCCTTTATGGTCTCGAACTGCATCAGCGAGTCCAATCCGTCCCCCAAATCCCAATCCGACAACTATCTTTCCATCTTTTCTTAGTTTCTTCTTCGTCTCATTATACTTTTCTTCGTCCCATTTCAATTTCGTACGCAAGGACACATTTGTTGTCAGCGGCTTGTCATCATTTGTTAATTCAGCTAGACGGGCGACAAACAACTCTTCGTTGGTACGACGCTTGCGGCTTTGCTTGCGAATTGCCATGTTAGCCCCGGGCGGACAGGTTCGTACGCCTGCTGATTCGTCACGTTAGCAGCGAGTCAGCTGTCTGGTCTACTGGGCGATTTTTCGACCGGGAATTGCTCGCGGGGACAACAAATCGCTTAAACGTTGGAGACCTGATGCCGAACTTTGCAAGTCACTGGTTAGCGCCCCCTCTCCCGTGTCGAGCAAGGAGGAAGGCACCGCGTACCGCCCCCTCGCGTCAACGAGCGGTTCGGCAACGTATGATCGCAAAAATAACCTGCAGCGTCGTCGTTGACGCGCAGCTCGCCGAGATCGACCAGATCGAGCAAGCTCATCATCCCCCGCCTCAAGGGCTGAGCTTGAGGAAAGAGCGAGAAACCTTGAGGTGTCGGCCTTAAGCGATGACGAGGATGAGGAGTGCGCCCATCATCACCAATCACCAGGTGATACCGCCCTCAAGCACAGCCTCGTGCCGGCCTCAGGAAGGCGCTGGGTAGGCATTGAGTGCAGAGGCAAGGGCAATGAGCGGGCTTCAGGCTTGGCCTGTAGCGGGCCTTGTGTGAGTCACCTGTGCGCGTTTGCCCAAAGGCTTGCCCTTCCGCTGTCCCCGCAATGTTGTTTGCCCGGCACGTCGGCCTGGCGCGGTCGCATCGAGCTGTGCGCGAAGTCGGCAATCCCGATCAGAGGAGGACCTTCGAGCAATGGCCTCGATGACGATATCCCATCATCGCCGATCGCCGAATGGCCAGCCCAGGGCGATGCTCAGAGCCGCAATCAGTTCTTGTTGAGACCCATTTCGCGGCTTTGGAGCTTTCGCTTCCAGAGGTCCTCCATAGCGATGATTTCCTCAGGCGTCGCCGATGATCCAGCGACCTCCAAGATTGACACCTGATAGTCACTCGGATCGCGGCTCTTGAGCCCAAGGTTACCGCCGTGGCCGTCGCGCGCATACGAAAGCCAACGGCTGTGAAAGCCCCCAGCGCCCGAGGCCGACCCGACGTATTGCTCGCGGGTCTTCGGGCATGTCAGCAGGTAAACACCGCGAGACGACGAAAGCGCCGCAATCCATGTGGCCGGCAGCCCCTCGACCTTTGACAGCGGCGAGATGAAGCGAGCGAATCCGGGGAAGTCATCCTCGCGGAATGCCTCTCGGATTTGCAGTATGATCTTGTCCTGCTTGTCAGCCCGCTGAATCCAGGCACGCTCAGCGTTTCCCCATTCGATGATGAGGCGGCCGGCGAGATCGTTGAGGCGTTCGTCGAGGGTAAGGCTGTAGACGTCACAGGTTCCAGGGGGATCAGACCCGGCGGCGTGCGGCCAGACAAGTTCCACGTCGTTCACTCCGAGGTAGCGGCAGCCGTAGAATCCGGCGAGCAGGGTCTCACCGCTCGGTGTCGCGACGAAGGAAGCCCAATAGTCGCTACGAAGCTTCGAGCGGTTCTGGAAGCTTTGGCCGCCTTGGTAGGATTCAAACGCCGGACGATCATCGCGCCACAACTCGTATGGAGTGCGCGTCGTCGCAGCTCGGCGGTCTTGATGGCGGAGGAGGCGCACGGCTGCCGGCGCAATGCCAGCCTGGAGGAGGAGCGTATTGAACCGGAGGGGCATTGGCTTTGTCTGCGGAAGGAAGCCTAAACGATATACAGCGGTTGGCCTTGAGGGAACCGCCGACAAGACTGCGCCGAACAAGGACGATGAGGAGTACGCCCATCATCACCGATCACCCGGAGCTGTCCCTGAGGGCGTGCTCAGGGCAGCCGGCATTGGGTATCGAGATGATGAGGGGGAATACCCATCACGTCGATCACCGGTCGCCGGATGCTCAGCCTTGCGCGATGCTCGATGCAGTCAGTTCTGGGTGAGTAAGATGATGAGGGGTAATACCCATCACCTCCGTCTGTCCGCCGCCACTGCTCTAGGCTCTCGCCTTAGGCTCTCACCTAATGCCTTTAAGGGGAGGCGTAAGGCGAAATCTCCCGGAGTTCCGGGCCAAAGTCGACCTTGAGCTTGCCGCCGGAATTGCCCAGCGACAGCCGCGAAGGCCTCCTTCGGGATGACTCCTTACGAGGACTGCGCCGCTACTCCCGTGTGACAACAATCTCGAAGAGTCCTGGGCCGGTCGGCTTTGATGAATAGGTGAACGCCTTGCCCGCCAATGGTGCCCAACTGCCGGTCGCCATCGCATAGCTGCCTTTGCCCGACGTTGTGACGCCGGTGACCTTGCCGTCTGTCATGACCACGGCGAGCTTCCCTTCTGTGAGCACGTCAACCGCAGTCAGCCCAAGCTTGCGGACGCCGCCGCTGCCGGTGAGCAGGACGCCGTTCCCTTTGTCCAGTTCGTAGATCGTCGAACCGGTCAACACGCCGCCGCTCAATGGGCCTGTTTTGGCGAGGCAACTGAATTGCGCGACCCGGAGCGCATGGCCGTCGCGATCCCCCAGCGGCTCGGATGGTCCGCCGCCAATAAACTGGCAGGCAAACGTGTCGTTGATCTCTTGCGCGACGACGCTTGGTGCAACAGCCAAGGATGAGGCGGCAGCGGTCGCGATGCCACAGAAAGCCAATAGGCGATGATGCATAATGGCGCTCTCCTCCGACGCGCGGGGTTCTGGAGGTGGTCGGAGCGCTGAAGGCCCCGCGCCTTTGCGCTTGGCGTCAGATTATAGCCAGGATGTCTCTGGGGATCAATGCGAGATGCTTCTCAGACGTTGAGCGAGTATGCCGGCATCGGACCCGTCGAGCCCGCGCCATTGAGCAATGAAGAGGATGAGGAGTACGCCCATCATCGCCAATCACCGGAAGCTTCTGCCTTGAGGGAACTCAAAGTGTCCGGCATTGAGTAAAGATGATGGTGAGGGGGAATACCCATCAACACCCTCTGCACGCCAGCTCCTACTCTAGGCTCTCACCTAATGCCCTTTAGAGGAGGCATAAGGAGTCATCCTATTGTAATTGCTAGCCAAAGTCGACTTTCAACTTGCCGCCGGATTCCCCCGTGGCTCTCTCGAAGGCTTGCTCCATGATCGCTCTCGCGGCCTCTGAACTGGACCCTATTCGTGGGACCACGGGAGGTCGGATTTAAGGTGTAATCTCGCCTGCCCTTGTCTTTCATGAATCAAGCCGTTTCTTGCTGCTTCTGCCTCTGCTGTGGGTATGTGGGCAACGCGTTTGCGTTGTCCAAGCGAAGCGGCATATCCACAGCCCTCGCCGCCGCCTCGGTCTTGTCCATGCCGGCGCGCCACACCGCCATCGGCATCTGGTTGTTCATCGCCTGGTGCGGGCGCCGAAAGTTGTAAAAGGTCATCCAGGAGCCGATGCCGGCCCGCGCCTCGCGGCCGTCGGCGTAGGCTTTCAGATGCACCTCTTCATACTTGATGGAGCGCCACAGCCGTTCGATGAAGATGTTGTCCATGAAGCGGCCGCGTCCGTCCATCGAAATCGCGACGCCAGCCGCCGCGAGCTTGCCGACGAAAGCCTCGGCGGTGAAAGTGGAGCCCTGATCGGTATTGAAAATCCTCGGCTTTCCGAACCGAAGCAGCGCCTCCTCCAGCGCCGCCGCGCAGAAGCTCGCGTCGTTGGTGTTCGACAGCCGCCACGCCAGAACCGCCCGGCTGGCCCAGTCGATGATCGCCACCAGATAGAGGAAGCCGCACGCCATCGGGATGTAAGTCACGTCGGCCGCCCACACATGGTTCGGCTCGGTGATCGCCAGGCCGCGCAGGAGATAGGGATAGATCTTGTGGCCGAGGGCGGCCTTGCTCGTGCCGGGACGCGGAACCAGCGCCTCGATCCCCATCGTGCGCATCAGACGCCGCACCCGCTTGCGGTTGACTCCGCAGCCCTCCTTGTTGAGTTCAAACGTCATCCGACGCGATCCGTAGAACGGCAGCTCCAGATGCAGTTCGTCGATCCGCCGCATCACCGCCAGATCGTCCGCCCCGGGCTCTGGCTTGGGGCGATAGATCCCCGAGCGCGCCACATTCAGCAGCACGCATTGCCGACGAACCGACAAATCCGCCGGGCGCTCCACCATCGCCCTTCGATCGGGCGCGCTCATCGCCCTGGCCTCCTGGCCAAGAAATCCCGTTCAACCGTCAGCTGGCCGATCTTGGCGTAAAGCCTGGCCGCCTCACGTTCGCGCTCCTCCTCGCCATCGCCCGAAACGCTCGCCCCGCGCGCGAACAGGCTCGCGACATTGTCGAGAACCTGCTTCTTCCAGGCATAAATCTGGTTCGGATGCACCCCGTGCCGCTTCGCCAGATCCGGAACCGTCGCATCCTCGCGAAGCGCCTCGAGCGCAACCTTCGCCTTGAACGCCGCATCAAACTTCTTGCGTGACTTCATCATTTTCTCGCTCCGTCGGTTGCGACAGAGCAGGACATTTCACACCTTACCCAATGGTCCTAAATCCGGGGTCCAGTTCACTCTGCATCAAACTCAGCGACCAGGACGGAATCGTGAATGGGCAGCGCGGTGATACCGGTCGCGAAGCAGTCGAGCAAAGCCTCAATGAGGACGCCGCTCTCGATGAACATGAACCTGTAGCCGATCCCTGTGCCGAAGAGGTGCGCAATCGGCGCGTGCTCTTGACGGACGAGAGCCAATGCGTCGCGCAGCTTCGTCCCGCTCGCAAATAGGTCAGAAGTCTCGCGCGGCCATCGGGTCATTTTGCCCTGAGCGAAGAAGAGGGCGTTGATGAGCTTCTTGAAGCCGTCGCGAGAAGTGCCGTCGCCGAAGAGGTCATAAAGGTCGCGGTTAGGCAGCACGCATTTGGCCGACTGATAGGCGAGCGTCGGGAACAGATGGCTGAAGTCGACGTTGGCGACAGGCTCGCCATCGGGATGCGTTGCGGTGCAGATCTTCAAGAGCCGGAAACGATCGGCCCGGCGCATCGTCTCCCAGAAGCCGCGGAAGAGTCGGCCGCCTTGCTGCCAGCTGCTATTGTTGAAGATGCGCCGAACCGAACGCCGGGTTGGGTCGATCGGCTGGCCCTCATCATCATCGAAGCCCGTCGCGCCTTTGTCGCCTTCGATCCTCAGAGGCGCTTTACGCAACCAATCGTTGATGCGCTGGACGTCTCTGCGCATACGCCGTGTCTCGCGCGTTTCCGGATAGTCAATCGCGTCGGCGATGCCCGTGTCGTCGCCCTTCGTTCCCTTGAGGATCAGAACCTCGGGCTCCTCTGCGCGGTCAAACGCTTCCCAATGAATCAGCGCCAGCGGCACGCGTGCGGCGAAGGCGGCGGTAGGAATCACGGACGATGGCTGCTTCTTGTCGGCTGCGAAGCGATAGCCTCGCCTCAGCTCAGCGATGAGATCGACCTTTGGGTGCGCCATGAGGTCGAGCGCGTCGAGGAAATGCTGGCCGTAGACGGGATTGCGATAACGGCCTTTTGCCCACATGACGCCGCTGCTTCGCGGGACTGCCAGGGGCCGCTCGGGGTCCAACAACGGGATGGCAGCGAGGTTGCACGCGATTGCCTCGACAGCGAGATGGAAGCCCTTGCGATCCGCCTCTTTGCGCACGCGCTTTCGGAGCCCGAGGTCGGCTTCATGCTGCTCAAGGAACGCGATGAGCGACTTGATGGACGCACGAAGTTCCCTGCTCGCGGCGCGTCGCTGTGGGTCGAACATGATCGGCGGAAGAGGGGGAGATTTCAATTCACCGGGCATCGCGCAGTCGCAGGGGGAGGCTCACCCCGCGCCAATCCACCCTCGCACGCGACGGGCCGTTTGCGTGCGCCGCATTTGGTCGACGCCTCGGGGAGTTGGCACTGGGCTGATGAGGTGAGGAGGCAATCCGATCGTCATCAGAATGCCTGAGGCCGCTGGCTTGAAGGTGTCTGCCTGAGGCTCCCTTCTGCTCCCCACCTGTAAGACCCGTAACCGTTTCGGTCCGCAGTGCCGGCTGAAGTTAGTGATTTTCGGGCCGATGGGCCGGAGTCGACGTAAGCCTCTTAGCACAACGATTTCACCAATTAGAGACCGGTTCGTAGGACGGCAGCCGTTAAATACGCCCAACTGCCTGATCGTATCTTTAGGCCGGACCAGCCGTTTCATAGTTAGTTAGATCTCAAGTTCTCATCAACGACCGCCAGATGCCCGCTTGAATCACAAATTCCATACGTTGCAGCGTCGTTGCACCGCGTTCTCTCATAGACGCTGGGCGGTTTCGATCGCTCGGACTGGCCAGATACAGGGAAAGCGTCGATCCATCGTAATGAGCGCGATCCTTTTGCAACTCATCTTTCCACGTTAACTTTATCCACAACTTTAGTTTTGCAAGTTGTTGCTGATTCAACTCCGAAAGCTTTAACTTAAATGGCTGTTGGACTCGATCAACTGTGAGGAAAAGCGATGGGCCGCATGAGGTTCCAAGATCCGGAAAATTGGCCCAATCCAATGAGATACCCAATCTCACTCGGACAACATCAAGAAGCTGCTTAATGGTTAGGTCCGCGCTGAATTCAAGTACCAATTCTATTGGTGTGCGATTGTTACCCACAGACACCTGGAGGGGATGTTCTCTCATGCTGTGTTCTGCCTCCATGATGTATCGATCATAGTATCTAGCCTTACGCATCATGTCCACGACTTCAAGCTCAGACACAAATACTCGGTAGTCGAAAAGCGGCGTGATTACTTCCTTGTGCTTGGAACATAGTGATGACCAATACTCATGGGATAGGATTTCTATTGCAGTCCTTTCAATGCCATTCGAGGAAGCAAAATCGAGTACCTTAGAAATACCGATACCTGACAACGGAGCATTGACCGCCACAAAGTATTGTTTCCAGCATATATCTCCCCTAGCTGCGACTGCGTGAGCCAGAGAGGTCACGCATTCCTGTGGCTCGATCGTCCCAAATATTCCTCTCTCGTTGCTCTTACATTGGTACGCGGCTCCAGTGCGTTGCCAAAAAATGTCCACACCTCGATCCGGCGGAGCGAGTCTCATTATAGTGTTATCCGCGGAGTCTGATCGCAGGAGTGTCAGACACAAATTCTCCCAGGCCTCTCCGAAATTGGTAGCCGGCGGGAGGATCTTCAGAAACTCAGCGGAGAAAGTGTACTGCATGATTCTCTCAGCTTGTGCGGCCCCCTTGCAAATCGAGGCTCTTTCCCGGGCGGGGATCTTCCGGCAACTGGCGCAAGAATACCAATGCGGCTTGGGCAGCCCCTTTCCGGCCCTCTTATCGCTCCGCTCATCTGGTACCGAAGCCGGTGCGTCTGCCGTACCTAGAGCAGGCCATTCGGGGTCGCCACCGTGTGAATGAGAGGAGGAGGGAATCCCATCATCATCACAAACCCGGAGGGGACGGCCCTGAAGCTGTCTGCCTAGATTCTCCCCCTTCTGCTCCTCTTCCTATAGGATCCGTAAAAACCCCGGTCTCACTCTGGGCATTCTAGATCAGGATCGACGATGACGATGAGGCCTCAACCTATGCTGACGTGATTGCGGGCCCTTAGCCAGCCTCACGAGCGCCTATACTCATTTGCCCTGGGCCGCTGCCCTCTTCGTCATCCAAGGCGGTTTCCAGTCGGGCAGATGAGAGGGATGAGGGCCGAACCTCGCCAGCCTCGCCGCAAGCACCTCCTCAAGCGCCGCCTCCGCGACCCCGCCGCAAATCTCATCGATCTCGCGGCCGATCACCCGAAGCACGATCCCAGAGGACTTCGGATAGGCGTGCAAATGGAGCGGACGCGTCGTGCCGTCCTGCATAGGGAAGTCCCAATGCCGATGTGTTCCCGAGGCGAGGCGATGGAGGGCCTTCGCGGTTTGCACCAAGTGAAACTCCCGTGTGCGATGACTGCCCCGATCGTCCTCGATGAGCGCCGCGACCGCCATATGGATCGCCAAGAGCCGCTCTCCCTTTATGCCCGCCTCCCGCAGCCTTGCGAAGGCCACACGCGCCTTGGATGCCGCCGGACGACGCTTCATATCCATCGCCGGCTCCGCCCGCCCAGCGCCGTCTAAGAGGCCCTGGAGGCCCTTGAGCGCGTAGGAGACTGAAAGCTCCTCCCGATGTTCCTCAATCCATTCGGCGGCGACCGCGAGGTACGGCTTCAGGTCCGCCGCCTTGTAGGTCGGATGCCAATGGGAGCCGTGGCGGGCTCGGAACTGGACGTGATAGCGGCAATGGAACTCAGAGAGGCCGACGCCTGAGGATCGCGACGTTGGTCGGCCACAGCCGGGGATGGCGCAGGCTTTTGGAACAACGTTCTTCGTGACCTCAATCATTGCAGCGCCAATCACTTCGTAGAGACTGGCGGTTTAGCCAAGGGAATTCCGTTCAAAAGGGCGAAGGCAGCATTCAGAAGGTATCTCAAGCCTTCGGGACTCATTGCGACCTCGCGCCGAAGAGGGCTTTGCGTGAGGTGACGGAGTGCAATTTCGATTGCGTCAGAACGGGACGTACGCGGAGATTTTCGTGAAGCCGGTCCGTCCTTAGGGGAAGCATCCTTGTCGGCTCCGACGGTATAAAGGTCACTTCGCCTATACGATCGATGGTTGTACGAAAATGTCTCTTTTCTGGGAGGCGTATTTGCAATTATGCGACGCACTGGGACCTTGTCCAAGTCAACGTCCTTGTAATTTATCCGCTCCTCTATTTCAGCGTTAAGGTAATTTGAAGAGCTTATGTTGCGCTCTCTTACGTGACCACTGAGAACAAAATAGTCGTTCTGGTCCTCCGTCTCCACGTCCTTGGAATTGAATCTAATTGATCCCCCGCCAAACAATAATAACCGCACTAGCGCAATGCCGGCGGCGTCAAAGAAACGTGGGCCTCGGGGAGGGTCCACCTTCGTAAGAACGACCCCTAAGTCATCTGTTACATTGATCGACCCCTGCGGCAGCCCCTTCAGCAGTAAGCCAATATCCGCGGATGGTTTGGAAGGGTCTCTATTCCTCGCTTTCTCAACGCGAAGCCACGTCCGGATGCCCTCATAGGCAATCCTCGAAATCGGATCGAACCTCATGACTGCTCGCCCCCATCCTCTTTAATCGGTTGGTCGTCACTTTGCGTTCGTCCCCTCAAGAGCCCTATAGACGCTTCCCCGCCCAATGTTTAGCGCGTTCGCAATCTCCGTCACCGTCCGCCCCTCTTTGAAGAGCTTCACTGCCTCATCGGCCTTGAGCCGCGCCGACGGCCTCCGCCCAAGGTATCGGTTCTCAGCTTTGGCCTTGGCGATCCCCTCGCGCTGCCGCTCAAGCATCATCTCCCGCTCAAACTGCGCGAAGCCTGCGAAGATGGTGAGGATGAGCTTGCCAGTTGCGCTCTTGGTATCAACTGTCTCGCCCCCGAGGTTGAGCACGCGAAGGCCCGCTCCCCCATCCTCGACAGCCTCAAGCCGCTTCACGATCTCCCAGAGGCCAACCGTCGAGCGGGCTAGGCGATCGACCTTGGTGACGACAAGCGTGTCCCCGCTGCGCACGTACTCAAGGGCGCGCTCCAGCTCGGCGCGTTCGGCGATCGATGACACCTGCTCTTGGAATACCTTCGTGCATCCGGCTGCCTTGAGGTCGCGGACCTGGGCTTCGAGGCCTGCTTCCTGTTCGGCGGTGGAGGTGCGGGCGTATCCGACCAAAAGGCCTTTGTGCGGTGTGCTTGACATGCTTGACTCTCCTAGGTGTGTCCATAACTCCTAGGCTTATGAGTTGTTGATGTCCAAATGTCAATAGGACCTTTTGGACGCCAGATGCGAAAGGGTCCGGACACGTCCGCTGGAGCGAGGCCTATTGGACGTTTGGGCCGCTAGAAATGCTATCGTGGCCGTTGGGTTTGTCTGTGATTCTCAATTCAAGTGCGCCCTGGCGAGAAGACCGCTGGCTGAATCGTGATCTGGAGTCAGAGCGGTAAGCCAAGGGAGCCTACGGATGTTTGGGAAACCAATTGCGGGCGCTAAACGCGACGACTTGGACCGTTTGATCAGAGAAGGCATTGAAGAGGGTCGACATCTTGAGTTCAAAGAGGACTTTCCCTCTCGTGATACGGGTTCAACAGGACTGGGTTGGACCCCCGGTAAGCCCATTCCTTCAGGGCGCATTTATGCTCTACTGGAAGAACTCGTGGCGTTCGCAAATGCAGACGGTGGAGTGATTGTGCTTGGGATGAAGGAGACAAAGAACAAGCCCCCAAGAGCTGCTTCTCTCTCCCCATTGGCTCAGGTCGTCGAGCTTGAGCGCAAGGTGCGCGATTGCCTGAATGACGTTATCGAGCCTCGTCTTCCGTACGCTTCAGTCAAGGCCATCCCAACCGAAGCGGATGGGTCAGGTGTTCTCCTATTGGAAACACAGCCCTCTGCATTGGGCCCGCATTGGGTAAGGCCAACGAAAACAGCAAGGGTTCGTCGAGAGGACCGTGCCGATCCGCTCTCGATGCCGGAGATCCATGATATGGTATTGCGCAACGCTAGACGTTTCAGCGAAGTGGAAGCACGCCTCGCGAAGGCAAAGGCGGACTTTGAACCATTATTCTTCCGAACTCTGGATCAGATTCGTAAACCGACTAAGGATGAACTTGCGGACCGCGTGGTTAACATGGATCCAAAACAGAGGTATTATGCGATACTAGGAAGGATACCGCATACGTTTTTAGGGCTTCGGGTAACGATCGTTCCTCATCAGTCCCTCGGTATTTCTCGCATTGAGGACCTTCGTGGACTAATTGCTGAAGGACAAATTGACTTGGACAACAGTAGCCCGATCTCTCTGCTGTACGATCGCGGCTTTAATCCTAGGCGCGTCCTCGGTGGAATGGTGAGTAGATTGCAAACCCATGAGCGGAGTATAACCTTGCGCATTGGGCGCGATGGATTTGTTGAACTCGACTATATAGAGCAGGAACAAGGCGCGCATCCTTTTCCAAGTTACCGTGTCCTGGGCGGTGTGGGTTCAGCATTGGGTTGCTATCAATGTCTGCGGGAATTCGCAGGGTCTGCCTCCATGCCGGGCGAAGTTGACGTCGAACTGATTACGATGCCGGATTGCTGTCCCGTCTTCGGTGAAGGCGAGAGGGCTATTCAGGGTCAACCATTGGAGTTTCGGACTCATTTTCCAACAACGACTATCGCCGAAGTCGAAGATTTCGATGAATATCTGAATGAACTAGCGGGTGACTTTGCCAATGCCGGTGGGCTTTCAGCGTCGAGCTTACCTCGATACCGCCTCAAGCTTCGAATGCCAAACGGACGCTAGTCACGGCGAACGGCCGACAACAATTTCACTTCTAAATGGCGCTGCTAAACGGCGCTACGCACCTCACGGTTAGTCGGCGGCTCAAACACGACCGTTACGCTGCGGCTTCCGCAAGCCGGACACATAAGGCGCGTCTCCAACCGTGACAGCGGGAAGTTCGGGCCTCGCGTGCAAACCAGGGTGTCGAGATCGAGCTGCTTGCGATAGACGCATCGCCGGACGGACTTCGTGCCCTCGCGATAGCCATCGGAGCACCGCATGTGCACCCTCCAGCCGAGGCTTCGCGCGATGCCTAGGGTTTCGACTTCCATGAGAACGAAAGTGGAACATCGGGCGGCCCGCGTCAAGGGCGGCGGCACGGGTCGGCCCTAGGTGTCAGAGCATCGCCGGCTTTTCGTTTTCGGCCAGAAAGCGATGGGGGGACATTTCCACCGGGCGACGCGGTCCCACCTCTCAAATGGGTGACCCCTTGGCCTTATCCGGCCGTTTCCCCCTTGCCCAACGCTACAAACAGCGCTACAAAGCACCTCTCGATGCGCTCTGAGATTCCCTTATTTATCAATGCTATAGGCTGACATATCCGGACCCCCGCCGTCCGCACCACAAGCTTCTCAGTGCGTTGTCTCGGCGCCGAGTTGTCTCAGCGCCCTTACGGTATGCGCGCTCACGCTCCGTCCTTGGCGATCGGCGGCTGAAAGGCGAGGCCCATATCCCACGGGAAATAGATCCAGGTGTCCTGCGAAACCTCGGTGACGAACGTGTCGACCAGCGGCCGGCCAAGCGGCTTGGCGTAGACGGTGGCGACATGGGCCTTGGGCAGCAACTCCCGCACGACCTTCATGGTCGCGCCTGTGTCGACGAGGTCGTCCACCACCAGGATCCGCGCATCGGCGTCGAGCTTGGAGACTTCGGGCGCGATGGGCTTGATCACTCTGAGGTCGCCCTGGATCTTGTAGTCGTGGCGCGTGACGATACCGATCGTCTCGATCAGCCGCAGGTCGAGTTCACGCGCCACGATTGCGGCCGGCACCAGGCCGCCGCGGGTGATTGCGACCAGCGCGTCGAACGGCCCGGACCCGGCCAGCCGCCAGGCGAGCGCGCGGGCGTCGCGGTGGAACTGGTCCCACGACACCGGAAAGGCCTTTTCGCGAGGGGCGGACATCGGCGGCTCCTTGGCAGGGATCGGCGGGTCTCTTAGCAAGCGTTTCGAGCGCACGCGAGCGGGGCCGATGGCCGTCAACAGCTTTCAGAGCGGTTTGCCGTCCCCTCGCATCCCGGCGAGCATCGTCTCGACCGCCGCCTTCGCGGCCGTGACCGCCGCCTCCTCCTTGCCGCGGACGACGATCTGGTTGTTGAACCGCCCGTCCTTGAACGATGGGTAGGAGCCGATCGATACGGCCGGATTGGCCAAGGCGATCCGGCCGAGCGCATCGCCATACCGCCCCTCCGGCACGCCGCCGGCGTCGACCGACGCGACCTGCATGACCGCGCCGGTCCGCATCGCCTTGACGGCGCCGTCGAGCATCGCCTGCATGACTGAGGGGACGCCAGCCAGCACGAACACGTTTCCGATCCGGAAGCCGGGCGCGCGCGAGATCGGATTGTCGATGAGCGCCGAGCCCTCGGGCATGCGCGCCATCCGCCGCCGCGCCGGGGTCAGGTCGCCCGGGACGTAACGCTCCAGCATGATCGCGATCGCGCGCGGATCCTCGGTCACGGGCACGCCGAAGGCCCGCCCCACGGCGTCGGCGGTAATGTCGTCGTGGGTCGGGCCGATGCCGCCGGTGGTGACCACGTAGTCGTAACGGGTCCGCAGCGCGTTCAGCGCCGCCACGATCTCCTCCTCGACGTCGGGGACGACCCGCGCCTCGCGCAGATCGACGCCGATCCTGCCGAGATATTCCGCGATGTAGCCGATGTTCTGGTCCTTGGTTCTGCCGGACAGGATTTCGTCGCCGATCACGAGGACGGCGGCGGTCACAGTGATCGGTGCGGACATCGGTCGTGTCTCCATCGCGCCTGCCGCCGCCTTCCGGGCCCCGTCAAGGCGGGAAAGCGCCCTTAAGCGCCTTGTCTGAAAGGCGGCGGCGAGCATATGTGTAATGGCGGAGAGAACAAACGGCAAAAGGAAGCCTGGTGACAACGTCGACGATTTTTGTGCCGGCCACGGACGGGATCGCCCGCCGCAGCGGGCAGATCCGGTTGCATGGGCCCGAGGATTTTGAGGGCATGCGCAAGGCGGGCGCGCTGACCGCGGAGGCGCTCGACCTCCTCGGGCCGCTGGTCAAGCCCGGCGTTACGACCGCCGCCCTCGATCAGTTCGTGTTCGAGTTCGCCCGCGACCGCGGCGCCTATTTGGCCACCCTCAATTACCGCGGCTATCGCAAGTCCATCTGCACCTCGATCAACCACGTCGTCTGTCACGGCGCGCCCGACGACAAGCCCTTGCGCGACGGGGACATCCTCAACGTCGACGTCACCCTGATCGTCGACGGGTGGCACGGCGACGCGAGCCGCATGTTCGCCGCCGGCGTGCCGCCCCGGCGAGCGCAGCGGCTGATGGACGTCACCTACGAGGCGCTGATGCGCGGCATCGCCGTGATCAGGCCGGGCGCGACCACCGGCGACATTGGCCACGCCATCCAGACCTATGCCGAAGGCGAGCGCTGCTCGGTGGTGCGCGACTTCTGCGGCCACGGCCTCGGCAGGCTGT
Organism: uncultured Alphaproteobacteria bacterium; assembly: GCA_963822215.1. Lineage (GTDB taxonomy): Bacteria > Pseudomonadota > Alphaproteobacteria > Rhizobiales > Beijerinckiaceae > Roseiarcus. The sequence continues at coordinate 157,178 of CAWGGX010000007.1, read as the reverse complement.
TCCACGACGAGCCGAACATCCTTCATGTCGGGCGCAAGGGGGAGGGCGTGCCGCTCAAGGCCGGCATGTTCTTCACCGTCGAGCCGATGATCAACCTCGGCGGCTACGGCGTAAAGATCCTGTCGGACGGCTGGACCGCGGTGACGCGCGACCGTTCGCTGTCCGCACAATACGAGCACACCGTCGGCGTCACCGAAACCGGGTGCGAGATCTTCACGCTGTCGCCGACAGGCGCGGATCGCGCGTCCATCCAATGACCGAGGGCGCCGGCGAGCGCCGCGCCGGGGCGGATCACAGGCGCCGCGGGCGGCGGCGCCATCTCAGCGAGGAGAGCGCTGCGCTGCTGGCGCTGCGGCTGACTGAGGCGCACGGCGACGCGCCGGCGACGGACTCCAGCGAGCCGGAAAAGCCGCATTTTCATGGGCATCGCGAGCGGCTCAGAAAACGGTTCCTCGAGGCCGGCGCTGCGGCGCTTGCGGACTACGAACTCCTCGAGCTCATTCTCTTCAACGCGATTCCCCAGCGCGACGTGAAGCCGCTCGCCAAGGCGCTGGTCGAAAAGTTCGGCTCGTTTGCCGAGACGATCGCGGCGGCGCCCGAGCGTCTGGCCGAGGTCAAAGGCGTCAAGGACCGAGCGATCGCCGAGTTCAAGATCGTCGAGGCCGCCGCGGAACGCTTCGCCGAGGGCAAGATGCGCAAACGCCTGCCGATGGGCTCGTGGAACGAGGCGCTCGACTATTGCCGCACCGCCATGGCGTTCGAGAGCCGCGAGATCTTCCGCATCCTCTTCCTCGACAGGAAGAATGGGCTTATTGCCGACGAAGTCCAGGGCGCCGGCACCGTCGACCACACGCCGGTCTATCCGCGCGAAGTGATCCGGCGCGCGCTGGAACTGTCCGCGACGGCGATCGTGCTCGTCCACAACCACCCTTCCGGCGACCCGACGCCGTCCACCCAGGACGTGAAGATGACCCTCGACATCATCGCGATCGCCAAACCGCTCGGCCTCGCCGTGCACGACCACATCATCGTGGGTCGCGACGGACACGCCTCTCTCAAGGGGATGCGGCTGATCTGAGCCGAGTCCTCTGGGCGGCGTCGGTGAGGCGGCGACCGAAGAGAAACTCGATTTGCCGGCGGAGCTTGTGGCCGGCGCGATTTCGACGCCAGAGCGCTTCACGTCGTTGGCGATCGCGATGAGCGTCTTCGCGTCCTCGTCGCGCGGGATTTCGGGCGCAGCGGGATCGGGAGTTTGGAATCGTCTTTGCTCGAGAACTCGAGCTCCTGACCGGAGATCACAGTGAAGCCATCGCCGCGCGAGGGCCCAGGGGGAGGATAGCGACCCGCCTTTGAGATATGTGAATATCGCACGCCACAAAGGCCAAAGAGCATAGGCGACCACGCCTGCAAGCGCTTGCGCCGTGACGGCGCGCTCGGCGATACTCCGGGAATACCCCCGAGAAGAGCCAAGGAGCGCGCCATGACGGAGCAGCCGATCATCACCCTCAACGACGGTGCGGCGATGCCACAATTCGGCCTTGGCGTCTTCCAGACCCCGCCGGAGACGACGGCGGGTGTCGTGCGGCAGGCGGTAGCCGACGGCTATCGCCTCGTCGACACCGCCGCGATGTATCGCAACGAGGAGGGCGTCGGCCAAGCGCTGCGGGACCGGCCGGACGTGTTCGTGACGACCAAGCTCGGCAACCCGGACCACGGCTTCGACAACGCGCTCCGCGCCTTCGACCAGAGCGCCAGGCGGCTCGAGCGCGAGCGGGTTGATCTATATCTCATTCACTGGCCGCGTCCGCGCGTCGGTCTCTATGTCGAGACCTGGAAAGCTCTGGTCCGCCTCCAGCGCGAGGGCCGGATCCGCTCGATCGGCGTCTCCAACTTCAACCGCGAGCATACCGAGCGGATCATCGGCGAGACCGGCGTCACGCCTTCGGTGAACCAGATCGAGCTTCACCCGCGCTTCCAGCAGCAGGCCCTGCGCGCCTATCACGACGAGCGCGGCATCAAGACGGAGTTGTGGAGCCCCCTCAGACGGGCCGCCTTCCTCGCCGATCCCGTGATCGCCGGCGTCGCTGCCAAGCACGCCAAGACTCCGGCGCAGGTCGTCATCCGCTGGCACCTCGATAGCGGCCTGATCGTCATCCCGAAATCGGTCCGTCCCGAGCGCCTGAAGGAGAACATCGCCGTGTTCGACTTCCGGCTCGACGACGACGACATGCGCCGCATGCGGAGCCTCGATTCGCCAAGCGGGCGCATGGGCCCCGACCCGGAAACGGCGGCGTTCTGAGGCCATTCGCCCGGGCGGGGAGCGGGAGGCAGTCCAAGGCAACGCACGGAGGCGGCCATCCTCGGCTTGCCTCTCTCCTTCGACCTTGCCCGATACGCGGCGCCATGCCAGCCTAGCGCATAACCGAATCCTGCGCGGGGACCTTTGGTCCAAGCGGCAGGACCCTTACCAGGAGGAAGCCCATGCTCGATGTGACAGCCGCAGGTCGTGTCAACCAAGTCCTGACCAATCTGGGAGACGCGCTCGCGGGCCATGACCTCGATCGGGCGGTTGGACTGTTTCAGGACGACTGTTACTGGCGCGACCTCGTTGCGTTCACATGGAACCTCAAGACAATGGAGGGCAAGGACGCTGTCCGGGCGATGCTCGAAGCGCAGCTTCCGGCCGTCAAGCCGATGGACTGGAAGGTTGATGAGGTTGCGGGCGTAACAGACGAGGGCGGGGTCACGACGGGCTGGTTCACCTTCGAAACCGACGTCTTTCGCGGCTATGGCCTCGTCCGCCTCAAGGATGGGAAGATCTGGACCCTGCTGACGACCGCCGTCGAGATCAAGGGCCACGAGGAGCCGCTCGGTTTCAATCGCCCCCTCGGCGCCAAACATGGCGCCGCCAAGCATCGGCCAAGTTGGAAGGAGGAGCGTGACGAAGAGGCTCACACGCTCGGCCTCACGAAGCAGCCCTATGTAGTCATCGTCGGCGGCGGCCAAGGCGCGATCGGGCTTGGCGCGCGGCTGAAAATGCTCGGCGTCCCGACCATCATCGTCGAAAAGAACGCGCGGCCCGGCGACAGCTGGCGCAATCGCTATAAGTCGCTCTGCCTGCATGATCCTGTCTGGTACGACCACATGCCTTACCTGCCGTTCCCGCCGAACTGGCCGGTGTTCTCGCCGAAGGACAAGATCGGCGACTGGCTCGAGATGTACGTGAAAGTGATGGAGCTCAACTACTGGGGCTCCACGGTCTGCAAGAAGGCCGCCTATCACGAGGGGACGAAGGAATGGACCATCGTCGTCGAGCGTGACGGCACGGAGATCACGCTCAAGCCTAAGCAGCTCGTGCTCGCGACCGGCATGTCGGCCAAGCCGAACATTCCCAATTTCCCAGGCATGGAGCGCTTCACCGGCGACCAGCATCACTCCTCGAAACATCCGGGCCCCGACGCCTACGCCGGCAAGAAGGCGGTCATCATCGGCTCCAACAATTCCGCCCACGATATCGCCGCGGCGCTATGGGAGAACGACGCCGACGTCACGATGGTGCAGAGGTCGTCGACCCATATCGTGCGCTCCAAGACCCTGATGGATGTCGGCCTCGGCGCGCTCTATTCCGAGCAGGCGGTCAAGAACGGCATCGACCACCATCGCGCCGATCTCATCTTCGCCTCCCTCCCCTATCGCATTTTGCACGAGTTCCAGATCCCGCTCTATCAGCAGATGAGGGAGCGCGACGCCGACTTTTACGAGGGTCTTGAAAAGGCGGGCTTCTGGCACGACTGGGGCTCGGACGGATCGGGCCTGTTCATGAAATACCTGCGGCGCGGCTCGGGTTACTACATCGACGTCGGCGCGAGCCAACTGGTCATCGACGGGAAAATCAAACTGAAGCGCGGGCAGGTGGTGGAGATCACCGAGACCGGCGTCAAGCTCGACGATGGAACGGAGCTTCCGGCCGATCTCATCGTTTACGCGACAGGCTACGGATCGATGAACGGCTGGGCCGCCGATCTGATCAGCCAGGACGTCGCCGACAAGGTCGGCAAAGTGTGGGGCCTCGGCTCGAACACGCCAAAGGACCCGGGGCCCTGGGAGGGCGAACAGCGCAACATGTGGAAACCGACGCAGCAGGAGGCGCTCTGGTTCCACGGCGGCAACCTGCACCAGTCGCGACACTACTCGCAGTTCCTGGGATTGCAGCTCAAGGCGCGCATGGAGGGAATCCCGACGCCGGTCTATGGGCTGCAGGAGGTCCATCACAAGGGCTAGATAGAGCGAGATGAATATATAGCTTCGACCACCGCCGTCATTGCAAGGAGCGTCAGCTCCGAAGCAATCCGGAGGTCGTAGAGCGCCCCACGATCCTCATAAGGCTCTGTCGAACTCCGCTCGGCGCATCGTCCGCTCCTTGTTAAGGCGTGGCTCCCGTTCGCCAAGTTGGAGCGCGCTCAGCCCATTTGCGCGCCGGATCTAGACTCTGGGCGCCCGGGGCGTCGCGGGACGGTTAGGAGCGTGCGCAATTGCGGTGTGCGCTTCGCAATAACTTGCGTCAGGCGGGCAGGAAGACCCGCAGAACCGGAATGTTTCGAAATGTTGCGGATCGCCGATCGGCCAGCGGCACATGCTCGGATGCAGCTCGATAAACCTGACAGGAGCCGTCGCGGCCAGCGGCGCGAACTGATCGCGGCGCTTCCGATTCACCAAGAGCTCGGCTGCAGCGCCCAGCCGGCCGCTAGATTCACCATTACGGGACGGTATCTTTCGCACTTCCATTCCACGTAGTCCTTTTATAGACGGTAGTACCGCATCAGACGACAGCTCCTAAAATTTGAATTCTGCAAAGTTATCACCGCGCGACCGAAAAATATATCGGCCAGCCTAAGCCTCTCAGCCAAACATCCCGAGTTCCACACTTAGAGACGATTGGACATTTTTCAAGAGCGAATTGCTAGAATGGCGAATTGGAAAGGCAGGCAGCGCGAGCGGCGGGAGACAAACTCTTCGACAGTCGCCTCCGCAACGAGTAATCAGCCTCAAGGATCTTTCCTCAGCGACAGCGCCGCCCAAGGATATCGATCGCGGTCCACGGGATGCCGCGGCGACGGGCGCGTCAGGACCGGAACGGGGCTCAAGCGAATTGGACTGTCCGATCGTGTCCGTGCGTAGATTCCGATCCTATGGCGCTAAGGCGCAACGGGTTAGGCAAAGGAATGATCGTTCGCTGCGGCAAGTCGTAATTGCATCGCGAAAATAGGAGGGTCAGCCATTGGGTCGCTTCGGCCGACAAGGGTGGCGATCAGGCGTGAATGAGGCTTCCCCGAAATCTGCGTCACCGATTCGAATTCGCGGGCTTCCTTTTGGCGGAGGTCATCGCGCGCGCGCTGCCCCTGGAAGCGGCCTCGTGGCTGTCCGGGAAGCTTTGGCGCTTGATTGCCCCACATCTGCGCCGGCAGAAGCGCGCGCTCGCCAATCTGGCCCGCGCCTTCCCGAACATGCCGCTTGCAGAGCGCACGAAGCTGGCGGCAGCCATGTGGGACAATCTCGGCCGCACCTTCATCGAGAGCTTCCGCCTCAAGACCCTGGTCGACAGCGGCCGCATCGCCTTCGCGCCCGATGAGCGGTTCGATGACGTCGCGCGCGGAGCGCCTTTCATCGTCTGCGGCCTTCATCTGGGCAACTGGGAAATCCTCGCGCATGGAGGCAAGCGCATGGGCTTGCCGATCGCCGGCGTCTACCAGCGAGTGTCGAACCCTCTCGTCGAAGCAAAGATTCGCAGGATGCGTGCGCCGCTCTATCTGGGCGGACTCCTGCCGAAGACGGCGATAACCGCCCGCGCGCTTCTGCGGGCGATCAAGGACGGCGCCTGCCCTTCGTTCCTTGCCGATCTTCGCGACGATCGTGGCGCCGCTGTGCCCTTCTTCGGCCATCCCGCGCGTTCAAATCTATTTCCTGCCCTTCTCGCCCGTGCGACCGGGGTGCCGCTCTATGCCGGCGTCGCCTTCCGCCGCCCGAACGTACGCTTCATCATTCGCATCGAGCCAATTCTTGTTCCGCAGACAAACGACCGAGACGCCGACGCTCTCGTCGCAACCAAGGCGCTGCAACGCCAGTTCGAAACCTTCATTCGCGAGGCGCCCGAGCAATGGATGTGGGCGCACCGAAAGTGGGACTAGTGAAGCGTCTCCAAAATTTGAATCATATCCTGCCGATTGAGGTCCAACATTTCGGATGCGAGGGGCCAGGGCCGCCAGCGTGAAGCTTCAAGGTATCGATGTCCGAGAGCAAGATGGTTTTTGCGTGAGCGGCGCGGCGCGCGCTCATCGGGCCCCTCACAAGGGCGACCCTCCCCGGTTGGGGAAGGGAATCCTGGCCGCGCCTTACAACCTGGCCGGGCCCGGCGCCGCGCCCCGTTTTTGCCCACCTGTTCTTTCCCTGTTCCGTTCCGAAAGCGCCTGATAACTCCCTGTTCCGGACGTTGGAAATTCCCTGTTCCGCGCCCGATCCGACCTGCAAGCGGTGGGTTGCAAAGACAACAACGCCATGACATTGCAAGGCTTTCCGGAACGGAGCGACGGCCGCGGAGAAAAAAATTCCCTGCTAGCAGGGAATTCGGATCGGCGGCGGCGGACCCGAGAGCGAGACGATTCTGAGCCGAAACGGCTTTCCGAGCGGCTGGCCGCTTCGGTTTTTGGAAGGCGGATGGTCGCGGATGAAGGCGGCGACCTTCGGAGCCTTCATCCCCAGGAGTTGCGTCCATTCAGGATGCGCGCGAACCGCGAGTCGCCCCACCCTGATGAAGCGTTCCCAAAACTCGAATCATATCCCGCCGGTGAAACTCCAACATTTCGGACGCGAGGGGCCACAGCCGCCAGCGTGAAGTTTCAAGGAATTGATGGACGAGAGCGAGATGAATTCAGGTCGCTTCGCTCCCGTCATTGAGAGCGCCGCGCGTCGATTCCCGCTCAGCTCCGTGACAGCAACGCCACCGCGCGGTCGAGCTGAGGGTCGGCGCCGGCGGCGTAGCGGCGGTCGAACGGGACGGCGATCGTCGGCTCGACGCCGACGCCCTCGAGCCGCTGCCCGTCGATGAGAACGTCCTCGACGGCGAGCAGCAGCAGGCCCTCGTCGCCGATCAGGAAAGCCGTCGCCGCGAGCACGGCGCCCTCGGTGTGGGCGCCGACCAGGGGCCCGAGCCCATATGTCTTGAACCCGTAGGCGAGCACCTCCTTGCCGCTTCGCGTGCCGCCGTTGATCAGCGCCGCCACGGGCTTGCGCCATTTGGCGCCGACGACGCCGGTCTCGCCGTCGCGATCCGCCACCTGCATCGTCGGCGAGCGGGCGTTGAAGAGGTCGAGATACCAGGGCTGCGCCCCGCCCCAGCCGTCGCGCAAGTCCCAGACGAGCGCGTCCGCGTCCTTGAGCGGACCCTCGCCGATCAGGTCCTCGAGCGCGCCCTGATACCGGCGGCTGGCGTAGGACCAGACATGAACGTAACCGATGCGCGCGCCGCCATTCGCGACGATGACGCGCGCGCTGTCTTTGAGGCCGCGCAAAAACATGTCGCCGGGCTTCAGGTCCGTCGGCGCGACCGCGATCGCCATCGGCGCGGCGCCGGCGGCGCGCCGGATCGATAGCGAGACCTTCCCGCCGACCTTGCCGCGAAACGAGCCAACCGGCTCGAAGGGTCGATCGTCGGCCGAGAGAATTTCGTCGCCGATGAGCAGGCCGGCGTCGTGCGCCGGCGCGCCCTGGATCGCGCCGGCGACGAATAGCCGGCCCTGATCGTCGGTCTCGGTGAAGACCCCGATCCCCGGATAGGCGATCTCGCCGTCCGGAAAGATCCGCTGCAGGCCGCGGCGCTCAAGCCCGCCGGCAAAGATGTCGGCGAGCTGGTAATAGGCCGGGTCGTCCCTCGTGTAGTAGCGAGTATGGGAGGCGTTCAGCGTCGCGAGCATCGCGTTGATCGCTCTGGCGAGGCCGGCGCTCGACTGGGCCGCTTGAGCGTGCGGACGGTACTTGTCCCGCATCGCCGACCAGTCGACCCCGTGCAGGCGGGGATCGTAGAAGCGGTCGCGCACAAGCTCCCAGACATGATCGAATGCGGCGATATCCGGAGTGGGCGGCGTGGGCGGCGCCGCAACGTCCTCGGCCCAGGCGGGCCGGGTCGCGACGACCGCGGTCGCCGCCGCATAAGCCAAAAAGTCTCTTCGCGTCGCCGCCATATGGCTCTCCCGAGCTTCCCATACGATGGATTTCCGGGTCGAAGGACTTGAGCGGGAATCCCGGCGCGTTCGTGACCGAGCCGCGCAGGAATCGCGACGAGAGGAGGGCGAAACGCATGAGTCCAAAATCCCCCTCCCGAGCTTGTCGAAGGATGATCCCGGGGCGCGAGCGTTCGTGCGCCCTGGAACATCCTGCGACTTCTCCAGGCGTTACCCGGGAACCAGAAGAAGCCCAGAGGCCAATTTCCTACTCGCGGGCGCCCCCGACGGCGCAGCGCCCACGGCGAGGGTCGACGTGAAGCAGTCATGTCAGGACGGGCTGTCGGCCTCGATGAAGGCGCAGGGGCCTCTTTTCCTATACAGAGCGTTTCGTCTGGGTAACCCCGAATTCATAATATGACCGCATACTTGGGGAGAGTTTAGCGCTTGGGCTCGCTGTCGTGGACACCCTGGAGCGTGCTTCGAGAACCAATAGATCGAGCGGACAAGCTTTCGGGGCATATCGGCGATTTCCGCCCTCGCGGCGTCGTCGGCGTCATCGAATCAAGGAATCGAGCTCGATCTCAAGCCCACAGATGCGGATCCACGGGCGCAAGAGCTGCGCCATCAGGTCGCCGACGACAAATCGAACTCTTGGTTAAAAAGTCGGCTTTCGCCGTTTCCTCCGACAGAAATAGGGGTCTTTATGAGTGAGTTCGGCTCAGCTTCTGAGCCCCAAATGCCCAGTCTCGGATCTGATCGGCGCACCGAAGAGCGCAGGCCTGTAAATATTACCGCAGAGGTTCTTTCGCCTTGTCGACAGAAGTTCACGGCTGCGACCATTGTTGATCGATCGGAAAGTGGGGCAAAAATCAAACTTGATCAAAACATTTCTCTGCCAAAAGTAATCCTTTTGGTTGATTTTGAAAACGGTCCTGTTTTTGAGTGCGAAGTGCGATGGCGTCAGGATTACTATCTGGGCGCGCGAATTATCGACGTATACGGCCCTGTGCGCCGTCGCAGTTTCTTCGAGACGAGCCAACTGCGAAACTTCGCCGGCTTTGCCGATCCCCCGCCGGTGCGTTGACGCACGACGAAATTTTTTTCCCATGATCCACGTCGTCCCTGTCGCTTGCAACAAGGCCGCACAGCCGCTGAGAGACGCTTCTGCATGACTTGAGGCGCCCGTCCTCCAAAAATCGCGGCGCCGGAAAGCTTAGGCGGCGACGCCGACGCGCTTCTGCGCGCCGCGATAGGCCGCGAAGCCCAGGCCGGCAAAGCCCAGCATCAGCATCGCCCGGGTCGACGGCTCAGGCACACTCAAACTGAAGGAAATGTTCGGCAAGTTATCCCCCTCCCCGCTCCCCCCTCAGCCGCCCCCAATACTCGAGCCGCTTCTTGATCTCGCGCTCGAAGCCACGCTCGACCGGCGCGTAGAGGGTTCGCCGCCCGAGCGCTTCCGGCCAGTAGTTCTGGCCCGAGAAAGCGTCAGGCGCGTCGTGGTCGTATTGATAGTCTGCCCCATAGCCTTCGCGCTGCATGAGCCGCGTCGGCGCGTTGAGGATGGTCTTGGGCGGCGTCAGCGAGCCGTGGGTCTTGGCGAGCGCCTGCGCGGCGGCGAACGCCGTATAGACGGCGTTCGACTTCGGCGCGGTCGCGACGTAGACGACGGCCTCGGCAATCGCGAGCTCGCCCTCCGGACTGCCGAGGAAGTCGTAGGCGTCCTTGGCCGCGTTGGCCACGACGAGGGCCTGCGGATCGGCGAGCCCGATGTCCTCGGAGGCCATACGCACGACGCGGCGGACGATGAACAGCGGGTCTTCGCCGGCGTCGAACATCCGGGCGAGGTAGTAGAGCGCCGCGTCCGGGTCCGAACCGCGCACGCATTTGTGCAGAGCCGAGATCAGATTGTAGTGGCCGTCCTGCGCCTTGTCGTAGAGGGGCGCGCGCCGCTGCACGACGTGGACGAGCCGATGCGCGTCGAGGACCTCGCCGGGCCGGGCGGCGCGCCAGACCTCCTCGGCCAGCGTCAGCACGGCGCGGCCATCGCCGTCCGCCATGCCGATCAGCGCCGCGCGCGCTTCCGCGTCGAGCGGCAAAACCTTGCCGAGCAGACGCCCGGCGCGCCCGAGCAAAGCCTCCAGCGCGTCCGCCGTCAGCGCCCGGAACACCAGCACCCGGGCGCGCGAGAGAAGCGCGGCGTTCAGCTCGAACGACGGGTTCTCGGTGGTCGCGCCGATCAGCGTGACGGCGCCGTCCTCCATCACCGGCAGAAAGGAATCCTGCTGGGCGCGGTTGAAGCGGTGGATCTCGTCGACAAACAGCAGCGTGCCCTGCCCCTGCGCCCGGCGGGCGCGGGCGGCCTCAAAGATCTTCTTGAGCTCCGCCACGCCCGAATGGATCGCCGAGACCTGGACGAAGGCGTCCGAGCGCAGGGCGCCGATCAGCCGCGCGACCGTCGTCTTGCCGCTTCCCGGTGGCCCCCAGAAGATCATCGAGCCGAGCGTCGGCCCCTCGAGGAGCCGCGTCAGCGCGCCGTCCGGCCCGGTCAGGTGCTCCTGGCCGGAGACCTCCGAAAGGCTCGTCGGCCTCAGCCGCTCAGCCAGCGGCGCAGGCGGCGGCGCCCCACGGGGCGCGTCCTCAAACAGGCTCATCGCCCCTTTTCCCGCCGGGCCACGGCGCTGTCCAGCGGGGCGCCTTGCTGGCGGACCGGGTCGCCGACCCGGCCGCTGCGCGGGACTTGAGAAACTGCTCGCGCTGGGGCGCGAGTGCGGGCCTACGCTGTTCAAGCAACGAGTGGATCGAATCTAACACTTGGCGCCCGCGTCTGACGGCGGCGATGGTTTTGTCGCGACCTGCGGCCCAAGCGAAGGGTCGGGACTGCCGATTGTGCTCTTCGCGGAAGCGGTTGATTGCGGCTTGCGGGCCGGCGACCGAGCGAAAGACGCTGCGCCCGAGCGTCCGCTTGGCGAGGATTGCGAAGAAGCCCTCGACTGCGCTGGGAGCCATCGTCGAACATTGGGGCGCCCGCAGAACGCGCGACCCACGCAGGCCGCAAGGCCGGCTGGGACACATCCGCGTGAGTAGATTCCGAGCCTATTGTAGCGGGCGACCCGCAGATACACATCTTCGTTAGGAACCGGTTCGCTATGTCCCGGGTTAGGAGACATAGAAACCCTTTGAGAGTATCGAACATGCTTACGACGTTCTTCAAGACTTGCTGCGTCTCGATTGCGGCTCTGGCGCTTGGTGTGTCGTTGGTTGCGACCCCGGTCATGGCGCGCGGCGGTGGTGGCGGCGGTGGCGGCGGTGGCGCGTTTCATGGCGGCGGCGGCGGCTTTCACGGCGGCGGCGGTGGGTTTCATGGCGGCTTCGGCGGGTATCATGGCGGCGGCTGGCACGGCGGCTACGGCGGAGGCGGCTACGGTTACGGAAGTGGCTACGGTTACGGAAATGGCTACGGTTACGATTACGGGGGCGCCGCTCTCGGCTTAGGCTTGCTCGGCGGCGCGATCCTGGGTTCGCAGTATCCGTATTATGGCTCCGGCTATGGCGGTTACCCGCAGGGCAGCTACCCGCAGGAGGGAGGCGTAAATTACTCGGCCTCCTGCGCGAGCAGGTTCAAATCGTACAATCCGGCGACCGGGACGTACCTCGGCTACGACGGCGCGCGGCATCCTTGCCCGTGAGTTCACCGGTCGGTCTATCCGTGACCGACCGATCGAGCGCCGTGGGATCGCCGCTCCTCCATGCCGCTGTGGCGATAGGGAGCGGCGCACCACGGTGGAGGCTGCAAGCGCGAAACCGGCGCGACATTTGACGGTGACGGGCCAGGGAATGGTGACCCGTCTGAGTCGCGCTGGCGTTCGTGCGTAATGGTTGGTCGAAGTGGCTCCGGCGAGCAGTTCGAGAGCCGTCGCGCCATGCCGATCGCGCGCTTGGTCGTCGCAATGGGGCAGGAGTTTTCCCTACCGCCGTCCGTTTCCAACCCAGATCACATCCACTCCAATCTCCTTGGCCAAGTCGGCAGTGAGAAATCGCATATCGCCGGGAGTCGCCTCGGTTAACGATTCGGCTGCCTGCGCGCTGAGTCCCAGGCTTCTGGCATAGGCGCGCATCATCTCGGTGCCCTCTGGGCTGTAATTGTGTTTTGCATCCGCCGCCGCGTGAAAGCCGACTTTGGCGCTAACGTCGTTCAGTCGAGTTCGCCCTGCCAGCCAAGCTAAAGCGCAAGACGAATAGCAGAACGAACGTGCTCCCACGGCTGTTGTGTAGCCTCTTTGACGTATGATCAGCCCAATCAAAAGACCGGTCTGGAGGTGGCCGCCGCGGCTATTGAAGCGTACGACGGCGGTCCTTGCATTGTTGGATGCCGCAACGAACCGACCCAGGTCTTCTGGAACCAATTCGCCGCTCATAATGATTTGCGTCGGGTCGTTTCGGGACTGACTGACAGATATAGTCGCAGCCGTTGCTGTAGTCCCTGAAAAGCAATCCAAAAGCGTGAGAAAAAAGACAGCGGACATAAGGATCGAGTCTGCCGATCGACGCCGTCTACAAATCATTCCCCACAACACTGCTGGTCCCGCCTGGTCAGCGCCCCGATCTTGCTGACCAGAATGTGTAATTGCTCACATCCCTTCGGTCAAGCCGGGGCAGGGACGGGCGTTGCCGCGAAGGGCGATCGGATGGCTTTGAGAGCGCGCGCCTTCCGCAAACTCTCCCGCTCAGCCGAGCGTCAGCCCGAGGTCCATGAGCGCCGCGGCGAGGGCGGCGGGGTCGCGGAAGAGATGGCCGATGAGGCCGGCGCGCTCGGCGCCCTCGACATTGCGGGCGCTGTCGTCGACGAACACCGTCGCCCCGAGAGTGGCGCCGAGACGGGCGAGGCTGCCGAGATAGGCGGCCTTCTCGGGTTTTCGCGCGCGGAACTCGGCCGAGACGAAGACATTGGACCCAAAGATCGGACGGAGCGCCGGAAAGACGGCATCGACCGCGCGCTTGACCAAAAGGCTGTTGTTGAAGTCTATGAGCTAATATGGACGTCCATAGATCGCCGTTTGCGCCTCCGAGCGGCGAGCGGATCGCCGTAGCGACCCGCCCCCTTGTTGGTCGGCAACGACTGGAGACCTCATCTCTCAAGTGTGAAAGCCACCTTGTACAAGCCCGGATGAGCTTCACCGTAAGCGCCTCGGCCTAACCTCCTGTCGCAACCGTCGCCAGGCGCGCGTGATGGCGGGGCGGGCTGCCCATCACGCGCTTGAAGGCCGTGCTGAACGCGCTTTCCGATTCATACCCGAGCGAGCGGGCGACCGCCCCGATAGGTTCGCCGCGCGACAGGTTTCGCCCGGCGAGCAGCATCCGCCAGCGCGCGAGATATTCGATCGGTCCATCGCCAACCAGTTGCGCAAATCGCGCCGCGAAGCCGGATCGCGACATGCCGACTTCGAGGGCCAGCGCGGCCACCGTCCAGCGCCGCGCTGGCTCGCGATGGATCGCCGCGATCGCCGCCCCAACATGCTTGTCGGAGAGCGCAAACAGCCAGCCGACGCCCTTGCTCTCGTCGAGGTGGAGGCGGAGCGCCTGGACGAAGATCATGCAGGCGAGTTGCTGGGCGACTACGAAGCCTCCCGGCTTGAGATCGGTCAGTTCCTGCCGCATTCGATCGAAGGCCCAGCGTAAAGTCTCGCGCTCGGTCTCGCTTTGCAGATGGACGACGGGCGGCAGCATGCCGAGCAGCATTTCCGCCTGCGGTCCGGCGAGCTGGAAATGGCCGCCGAGCACCGTGACCCCCCCGCCGCCGTTCAGCTTGACCAGCGCGCCCTCGCGGGAGCCGAGAAAGTGGCGCCGCCAATCATCGGGTGGCAGGTCCGGATCGCTTGCGACTCGGAACGGCGAGCCGTGTGGCAACAGGAGGCAGTCGCCTTGCCTGAAAAGCACCGGCCCGCCGGCGCCCTCCACCGCGACCCAACACGCGCCCGAGGTCACGGCGTAGCATTTGATCCCCTCATGCGGCCCGAAGCGGATCGACCAGTCACCGCCCGCCTCGAAGCCGCCGACGCGATAGCTTTTCAGCTCCAGGAACGAGATGACATCGGACAGCGGATCCATGTTTGGACGATCTCCAAGAAACCTTGCGCTGATAGTCCATAGATCGTCTGGACTCAATTGCATACATGTCTCGAGAGCCAAACGGCCTCACATAATCGGGATCAGAAAATGCGTCGGCTCAACCGGGTCTGCGTCGCCTGATCGAAGAAAATTGCCCAATTATGCGCTAGAAACTCTCGGAGCCAGACGAAAGTAAGCGGTGGCTGAGGCAATGTCCGTCCGCCGCCAAGGAATTCGTATGAACAAGCTTTTAGTCGGGCGATGTATCTCCACGTTCAATGCTGTCGGGCTTGCCGCCGGTGGCTTCCTCGCCGATATGAACGCGACGCATATCTATAATCGCCGCTGGCCCGCCGGAAGCCGCCTTTCGTTCAGGTGAGGTCACCCCAGGATGATGCGTCGCGCCTTCGCAAGGTTGGCCATGAGTTCGGGCCGGGTCTGCCGCTCTTGCTTCCATGCGGGTTGACCTGGACCGCTGCGCCAGGACTCGCAGAGTGGGCTGTTGTCAACGGTATCGAAACCGAACTGGTCGTAAAGTTGCGCTACGAGTTCCACGGCCTCGGAAAAGTTGCTCGAGGCTGACAAAGCCAGACGGTCGGCGGAGCCGGTTGGTGTTCCCCAGGTTATGATTCGGGGAGCCTGGATGTGCGTGAACGCCTTGACCACCTTTGAGGATGGAAGCTGCTCCTGGCGGAGTTCGTGTTCTGTTTTTTCGCCCGCATCGACGATTGGATAATGGCCGTCACGCCAGGCCATATAGTTATTTGTATCGATCACAACCTTGCCGGCAAGTTCGTCCACGGGCATGTCATTGATCAGCTTGAGAGGAACCGCCACAACGACGAAGGCACCCGCTGTGGCAGCGCCAGCGGCAGTTGCGGCGCGCGCAGACGGACCCAATTCTGCAATGAGATCCATCAGTGTCTCGGGACCCCGGGAATTGGCAAGGACCACCTCGTAGCCATTCGCGATGGCCGCTCGCGCGATGTGGCTACCCACTTCGCCTGCGCCGATGATGCCAATGGTGGTCACGGATAGCGACGCCTCTAGTACCTCTGCACAGTGATCCTGACGGTTTGATGAGTTAGCGCAAGACGGGCAGGGTTTCGGCGGGGAGCGCGAGCCTGATGCTTCGAGGAATGCCCGGCTTTCGGGTGATGAGGCCGAGCTTTTCGAGAGTGACGACCATCTGATGAACGGATGGCGGCGTGACGCTGAAGTGTCGTTGCATGTCGGCTTCGGCGGGCGGCTGTCTGAAGATGCAGGTGTAGGCGTGAATGAACGCCAGGTACTGACCCTGAAGGGCGGTGAAGGTCGGACTCACGGCGGCCGGGTTTTGGTCAAGTTTCGGATTCATTAGGGATTCACCTGCGCCCCGAGCAACGGAGGCGCAGGTGAACATAAAATATCGGGTCGACCTCTGAACTGGACCCTATTCGTGGGACCACGGGAGGTCGGATTTAAGGTGTAATCTCGCCTGCCCTTGTCTTTCATGAATCAAGCCGTTTCTTGCTGCTTCTGCCTCTGCTGTGGGTATGTGGGCAACGCGTTTGCGTTGTCCAAGCGAAGCGGCATATCCACAGCCCTCGCCGCCGCCTCGGTCTTGTCCATGCCGGCGCGCCACACCGCCATCGGCATCTGGTTGTTCATCGCCTGGTGCGGGCGCCGAAAGTTGTAAAAGGTCATCCAGGAGCCGATGCCGGCCCGCGCCTCGCGGCCGTCGGCGTAGGCTTTCAGATGCACCTCTTCATACTTGATGGAGCGCCACAGCCGTTCGATGAAGATGTTGTCCATGAAGCGGCCGCGTCCGTCCATCGAAATCGCGACGCCAGCCGCCGCGAGCTTGCCGACGAAAGCCTCGGCGGTGAAAGTGGAGCCCTGATCGGTATTGAAAATCCTCGGCTTTCCGAACCGAAGCAGCGCCTCCTCCAGCGCCGCCGCGCAGAAGCTCGCGTCGTTGGTGTTCGACAGCCGCCACGCCAGAACCGCCCGGCTGGCCCAGTCGATGATCGCCACCAGATAGAGGAAGCCGCACGCCATCGGGATGTAAGTCACGTCGGCCGCCCACACATGGTTCGGCTCGGTGATCGCCAGGCCGCGCAGGAGATAGGGATAGATCTTGTGGCCGAGGGCGGCCTTGCTCGTGCCGGGACGCGGAACCAGCGCCTCGATCCCCATCGTGCGCATCAGACGCCGCACCCGCTTGCGGTTGACTCCGCAGCCCTCCTTGTTGAGTTCAAACGTCATCCGACGCGATCCGTAGAACGGCAGCTCCAGATGCAGTTCGTCGATCCGCCGCATCACCGCCAGATCGTCCGCCCCGGGCTCTGGCTTGGGGCGATAGATCCCCGAGCGCGCCACATTCAGCAGCACGCATTGCCGACGAACCGACAAATCCGCCGGGCGCTCCACCATCGCCCTTCGATCGGGCGCGCTCATCGCCCTGGCCTCCTGGCCAAGAAATCCCGTTCAACCGTCAGCTGGCCGATCTTGGCGTAAAGCCTGGCCGCCTCACGTTCGCGCTCCTCCTCGCCATCGCCCGAAACGCTCGCCCCGCGCGCGAACAGGCTCGCGACATTGTCGAGAACCTGCTTCTTCCAGGCATAAATCTGGTTCGGATGCACCCCGTGCCGCTTCGCCAGATCCGGAACCGTCGCATCCTCGCGAAGCGCCTCGAGCGCAACCTTCGCCTTGAACGCCGCATCAAACTTCTTGCGTGACTTCATCATTTTCTCGCTCCGTCGGTTGCGACAGAGCAGGACATTTCACACCTTACCCAATGGTCCTAAATCCGGGGTCCAGTTCACTCAGCCAGGAGGAGCGTGAAGAACTGGAGGGGATGCTCAAGGGCGGCAAGCTAGCGGCGCGCAAACTTGTGCGGGCGCAGATCCTCTTGGCGGCCGATAAGGGGATTTCGGATGAGGGGATCGCCGGGACGCTTCGGGTCAGCGGTTCGACCGTCTATCGGACCAAGCGCCGCTTCGTCGAAGGCGACCTCGACGGCGCCCTCAGCGACGAGCCGCGTCCGGGAGCCGGACGTAAGCTCTCGATCAAGGAGACGGCCCTTCTGGCGGCGACCGCTTGCTCGGCGCCGCCTCCGGGGCGCGCCCGCTGGACGCTCGAACTCCTGGCCGATGAGATGGTCAAACTCACCGATCACGACGATCTCTCGCGCGAGACGGTGCGACGAAGGCTGGCGGAGAGCCAACTCAAACCCTGGCGTCGAACCATGTGGTGCATCCCCAACGTCGACGGCGAGTATGTCGCGCGCATGGAGGATGTGCTGGATCTCTATGCGGAGCCGCCGGATCCGCTGCGACCGGTGATCTGCTTCGACGAAAGCCCAACCCAACTCATCGGCGAGGTCAGAGACCCGATCCCCGCCAAGCCCGGCCAGCTTGAACGCTACGATTGCGAGTACCGCCGGAACGGAACCGTCAACCTCTTCATCATCCTCGACGCCAACAGTCCCTGGCGCAAGGTCAAGGTCACCGACCGCCGGACCAACAAGGACTTCGCCGAGTGCATGAGGGATCTGGTCGATCTCCACTACCCGCTCGCTCCCATCATCCGCTTGGTGATGGACAATCTCTCAACGCATTCCGCCGGCGCGCTCTACGACGCTTTCCCAGCGCACGAGGCGCGCCGCATCCTCAAGCGGATCGAGTTCCACTACACGCCAAAACACGCCAGTTGGCTGAACAAGGTCGAAATCGAGATCGGCGTCCTGCGCGGCCAATGCCTCGACCGGCGCATTGAGGACAAGGGCTTCCTCGTCTCGGAAATCGCCGCCTGGGAAAAACGTCGAAACGACGAAGGCGCGACCATCGACTGGACCTTCACAACCGAAAAAGCTCGCGAAAAACTCAAAAAAGCCTATCCGGTCAAAGAGTTCTTAATCACTGTGCAGCGGTACTAGTAGGATGGTGTGGACAAGCTTGAAGACGAGAAGGAGAGCGACGAAGAAGTGACTTCGCCGTTCTCCTGTCGATCTCACGCGGCCGCGATCAAACTCTCGCTTTTCGCCCAAAGCTGCTCGGCTTTGTCAGCGTCGAGCGCGTAGGATCTTACGCCATCCAAAAACGGGTTGGGCGTGTCCTCGATCGGCGCGACCGCGCAATCTTCGAGATCTCGCCCGCCGATCTCGTCCTTGTCCGCTACGGCGGCGGCCCAGACCGACGTTGCCGCTGCCTGCGAAATCTCTTTCAGCGCTGCCGGCGGAAGCCCTGCGTCCGCGCGCGCTTTGCCGACGCTCTCGAAGAGGCCCTGCAACGCCTCCTGCGAGAAATGACGAGGAAGACCGGTCAGGCTGTTCCCCGGCATCACCGACGCCGCCCGGATACCGCGATTGCGATGCCGCCGGTCGAATTCTACGGCGAAGAGTGCATTGGCGGTCTTCGATCGGCCGTAGGCGACGAACGGGTCATAGGCCTGTCGCTCAAAATTCGGATCGTCCAGGTCGACGTCGGCGACGCGATGCGCCTGGGAAGACAGCACCACCAGGCACCCGTTATCGGCGAGCAGCGGCTCGATCTGATTGATCAGGGCAAAATGACCGAGATGGTTGGTTCCGAACTGAATTTCGAAACCGTCCACCGTCCGGCCGAACGGCGGCGCCATGACGCCGGCATTAGCAATGATGACGTCGAAGGGCTGCCCGTCAGCCAGCAGTTTTTCCGCGCAAGCGCGAAATGCCTTTCAGGGATGCCAAATCGAGTTCGGCCAACTCTAGGCTGCCCCCGCGATCCCCTGTGGTCTCACGGACCGATGCAGTGGCCGATTCAGCTTTGGCGAGGTCCCTGACGGCGCCCACGACGGCGGCGCCGCGAGATACCAGTGCGCGAGCGGTTTCGAGCCCGATGCCCGACGATGCGCCCGTCACGAGAATTCGTATTCCATAAAGATCTGCGCCGGCGAGCACGTCGTCGGCAGTCGATTTTGCGCCAAATTTTTCAGTCATGTCGTTCCTCTATTGTTTGCATGATAAATTGGCTGCGAGCGGTGCTGACAGTGTCAGACCTGCGCCACGCCGCCGTCTGCGAACACTTCGCTGCCGGTCATGAAGCTGCTATCGCCGGACGCGAGGAACGCGGCCACTGCGGCAATCTCGTCGGGATCGCCGACGCGCCCGAGCGGCGTGCCGGCTCTTACCGCGTCCAGCCCCTCCTCCCCCATGATCTCCAGCGCCTTCTCCGTCCGCGTTGCGCCGGGTGAAAGCACATTCACGCGGATGCCCGTGCCGTTGAGGTCTTGCGCCCAGGTCCTTGCGAAACTGCGGATCGCCGCCTTGGAGGCACTGTAGAGGCTGAATTGCGGTATCCCCATTGACCCTCCGCTGGAGCCGGTGAGGATGATCGAGCCGCCTGCCGACATCAGCGGCAGAGCCGTCTGAACCGTAAACAGCAGGCCCTTGACGTTCGTACCGAATATCCGGTCGTACTGGTCAGGAGTTATTTGGCCGAGCGGGGCCAGCTCTGAAATTCCGACGTTGGCGAGCAGAATATCGAGATTGCCCCGTTCCGCCTTTACTGCCTCGAACAGCCGATCGAGGTCGGCCGTATCGGTTATCGAGCCACCTATGGCACGCGCCTTCGGGCCAAGCTGCGTCAGCGCCGCGTCGAGCGTAGCCTTCGTGCGGCCAAAAATGAATACGAACGCCCCTTCGTCGATGAAGCGCTTGGCAGACGCGAGCCCGATGCCGCTTCCACCGCCCGTCACCACAGCCGTCTTGCCTTCCAATCTTCTCATTTACCGCCTCCTCACTCTAAGAAGGCATACTTGGCGTAGCTCAGACCTATTGACTAGTATGCACCTTTTGGTAAGTATCGCTTTTATGAAAGCTAAAGCTCCATCCGTCCCTGGCTTCACCTGCGGGCTCGACACGTCGCTCCGCTTGATCGCGGGCAAATGGAAGCCGCTAATCCTGTATTTCCTGCTTCTGGGCCCGAAGCGGTACGGCGAGTTGAAACGGGCGGTACGCGACGTCAGCGACAAGGTTCTGATCCAGCACCTAAAGGAGCTTGAGGCTGACGGCGTCTTGACGCGGACCGATTACAAGGAAGTGCCGCCCCGGGTAGATTACTCGCTCACGCCGCTCGGCCGCAGCCTTGCCGAGGCGCTCGTCCCGCTTTGCGATTGGGGGACAGAGAATGTGGCCGAGGTCGCGTGTGTCGTCGCCGAACGTGAACGCTGACGCCGCGCACAAGACCGACGATCGCGGCTTGATCGAGCGCGCTCGGCGGTAATCGGCAGCGCCTCGATGGCGCCGGCGAGCTTACGTCGACCCGCTGGCAGTCGCTTTCGTGCAGCTGTCAAAGGTGGCTATTCCAGGTTCGTTCTCCGAAAAGCCGCCGGTCAGCCATCGGCAAAGCCTCGTCAGAATAAGAATGGCCGGTTTCCCGAGTTCTTGGATCCAAGCTGCCGGACCGTTTCTTCCACCCATCTCGGCCAATCCGAAGGTCGATTATATGGCGACCTGACCGCCAGATAAACGGCTCCTGCGCGGCAGCCTCAACCCGCAGCGCTCCACTGAACTGATCGACGAGATTCGCGCCGCCGGTCTGCCGCTCTGAGGCGTCTCAATGAGCCTGCGCACCGGTGACATCAATTTGCGTCCGTCTCGGCGATTGCGCGCTACGTCTCAACCAATCTGCGTCAGGAGCCGCTATCCGTCTTACGGAATTTGCGCGAAATCGGACCATGAATCTCGCGTCAGGCCGTACATTATTGTGCGCCGCCATAGATAGCTTCTCGGCCCCAGGACTGAGATGACATCAGACAGCGGATCATCTTGGACGATCTCCAACAGGTTATAGACGATTGCGCATGGATCGTCTGGCCGTAGTTGCCCATATCTCGTTCGAAAGCAAACAGCCTGGCCGATCCGAGGTTAGCGCGGGCGAGCTGCGCCCACGGCGCCAACGCTGGGCCTTTGATTGGACGAACTGCCTGGACCTACCCAGGAAGAATTTAACTCGGAGATATGCAATGCAAGAGACCGCGGTGTTCGTCATCATAGAAGTTGTTTCCGTCCAGGATCCGGCGGGGCTGAAGGTCTATCAGGAGCGCGCGAGTGCGCTGATCGGCCCTCTGGGCGGAGTCTTGGTCGGACGCGGCGGAAAGCCGGTAGATGGTGAACCCGGCTTTGCTCCTCTCGCAATTCAACGTTGGCCGTCTGAAGCTGCTTTCCGCGCCTGGCTGGACAGCGACGCCTACCAGCCTCTGAATAAAATTCAACTCGCGAGCGCCACGATGAGGGTGGCGATCGTTCCGATCATCGCCGGTCTCGACCTCTAACTTTTAGCATCGTTGGGCGCCGTTCTGTTCGAGCGCGCCAAGGAGCCCTGATGAAGCGCGTACAATATCTCCAATATGGCGGCCCGGAGGAACTGCGGCTGGACGAGGTCAAACAGTTGGACCCCGAGCGTGGCCAAATTCGCGTTCAGGTCAGGGCTGCGGCAGCCAACCCGATGGACTGGAAAATTCGCCGGGGCGAGATGAAGGCGCTTTCGGGGTTCCGGTTTCCGCGCGGCCTGGGCCATGATTTCGCGGGGGTGGTCGAAGCCGTCGGGCCGGGGGTGGAACGGCTCAAGCTGGGCGATGAAGTCTTCGGAGTCACCTCTATCCGTCAACCGGGCGCGTTTGCCGAATCCGTCGTCGCAGACGAAAAAAACGTTGGGCTCAAACCGCCATCCATCTCGTTCGAGCAGGCGGCCGCCTTTAACATAGTGAGCGCGACGGCCTGGAACGCGCTTGTGGCGAAGGCAAGGCTGAGAGCTGGCCAGTCGGTCTTTATCACCGGGTGTTTGGGCGGGGTTGGACGTTCGGCGGTGCAGATTGCGCGCATGCGCGGCGCCGAGGTCGCCGGCAGTTGCGGCGCGTCCGGGCGCGAGGAAGCACTGGCGCTGGGCGTGAGCGAGGTCGTCGACTATCGCGCCTTCGACATCGCTCCATATCAACATCGATTAGATGTGGTTTTCGATGCTGCGGGCGCGTTGTCACTAAGCCAGTGCGGCGCGATGCTCAAACGCGGCGGCATGTCGCTGCACATCGTCCCCACGCCCGCCAAGTGGATCGGCTGCCTGCTCCCGTCGCGACATCACCTGGTGTTCGGCAATCCGACGCCACAATCCCTGGCGGGCATCGCCGAAGCGGCCGAGCGGAGCCAGCTCGCCCCGGCGATCGGCCGCATCGTGCCGCTGTCCGAGGCGATCTCGGCCGTCGTCGAACTCGAGAGGACAGGCTCCCCCGAGGGAAAGCTGGTGATCGTTCCCATTCAGTTTCGCGCCGACGAGCAGGGCTTTCAGAACTCGGCACGAGGAGCGGTCGCCCGACGGTAAGAGCAGCTATCAAAGCGACGATTCAGCGACGCGTCGTTGGGGCGCGCGACCGCGAGTTCGGCCTTGTCGCTACGCCTGCGACCGCTCGCCCCCCTTTCTCCTGCGCACCCGCGGCGGCCGCAGCCCACGCGGAACGCATGTCGCGCAACAGTCAACGGTTTCAAAATTCAGACTGAGACACTACCTCTTCGGCGCTCAGGTCAGCGCGCGCCCTCCGCAACCTCTGCCGCTCAACTAAGCGCCAGCCCGAGGTCCTTGAGCGCCGCGGCGAGGGCGCCAGGGTCGCGGAAGAGATGGCCGATCAGCCCGGCGCGCTCGGCGCCCTCGACATTGCGGGCGCTGTCGTCGACGAACACCGTCGCCCAGGGAGTGGCGCCGAGACGGGCGAGGCTGCCGAGATAGGCGGCCTTCTCGGGTTTTCGCGCGCAGAACTCGGCCGAGACGAAGACATTGGACCCAAAGATCGGACGGAGCGCCGGAAAGACGGAGTCGACCGCGCGCTTGACCAACAGGTTGTTGTTGGTCAGCACGCCGATCGTGACGCGCTCCGCAACGGCTGCGGCGAGCGCCAGGGTCTCCGGCATCGGCGTCACCGCGACCCGCAGGGCCTCGGCCCAGGCGTCCTCGGAGAGCGCGAAACCGAGCCGCTCGCCGAAGCCTGCGAGATACGCGTCGGCGTCCATCTGCCCGCCGTCGCCGGAGTCCTCGTAGCCCGATCCCCAGATCGCCGCCTCGACCTCGGCTTCAGTGCGGCCGCTCAAGGCCGCAAGCCGGGCGACGCGCCGACGCCGGTCGTAGCGGTACAGCACGTCGTTCATGTCGAAAAGGACGGCCTCGATCATCGCATTCAACCATACGCAAGCTCGGCGCCACCCGCGGGGGAGGGCGAATTTCCGCGCGGTGCGGCCGGAAATCGGAAAAACCACGCGCGGCGCGCTTTTCATGCCGCTTGTCATGAGCTTAGCCCGACATCCTCATCCATCCGGGCGACGTGCGCGCGGGGCCGCCTGTTAATTCCCTGTTCCTGCGAAAAACGGCCTGTTATTGACCTGTTACGCGTCCTGAAAATTCCCTGTTCCGGTGGGGGCGCCGCACCGCCGGAAACCGCCATAACCCCTGTGATCGCCTCATTTTTCCCCCTCAGACCGCGCCGGCTGCAGCTGAAAATTCCCTGCTAGCAGGGAATTCGGCGTCCCGGAAGCGGCCTCGGCGCCTTCCGCCGCGCGCGGCCCTGCGCTAGCCTTTGGGGCATGACGAAAAAGCCGCAGCCGGCCCAGACCCTCGCCATGGCGCGCGCCGAGCACGCGCGTCTCGGCGCCGAGATCGCCGAGCACGACAAGCGCTACTATCAGGAGGACGCCCCAAGCGTCTCCGACGCCGAATACGACGACCTTCGGCGCCGCTACCTGGCGCTCGAGGCCGCCTTTCCGGAGCTCGCCGACGCCGACTCGCTTTCCCGCAAAGTGGGCGCCGCGCCGGCCGAGAAGTTCGCCAAGGTGCGCCACGCCGTGCCGATGCTGTCGCTCGGCAACATCTTCGCCGACGAGGAGGTCGAGGAGTTCTGCGCCCGGGTCAGGCGTTTCCTCGGGCTTTCCGAGGCGGCGCCGCTCGCCATGACCGCCGAGCCCAAGATCGACGGCCTCTCCTGCACCATCCGCTACGAGGACGGCGAGCTTAAGCAGGCGGCGACGAGGGGCGACGGCTACGAGGGCGAGGACGTCACCGCAAACGTCCGCACCATCAAGGCCGTCCCGAACCGCCTGACCGGCGCGCCCCGAATTTTCGAGGCCCGCGGAGAGGTCTATATGCGGCATGCGGATTTCGCCGCGCTCAACGCCCGCCAGGCGGAAGCCGGCAAGCCGACCTTCGCCAATCCGCGCAATTTCGCCGCCGGCTCGCTGCGCCAGCTCGACCCGCACATCACCGCCTCGCGTCCGCTCGCGTTCTTCGCCTATGCCTGGGGCGAGGTCAGCGAGCCGTTCGCCACGACCCAGTTCGGGGCGATCGAGGCGATGGGGCGCTTCGGCCTGCCGACCAATCCGCTGACAAAGCTCTGCCGCTCGGCGGCCGAGCTTCTCGCCCACTACCGCGCCATCGAGGCCGAGCGCGCCAACCTCGGCTACGACATCGACGGCGTCGTCTACAAGGTCGACGACCTCGCGCTCCAACAACGGCTCGGCTTCGTCTCCCGCTCGCCCCGCTGGGCGACGGCCCACAAGTTCCCGTCCGAGCGGGCGACGACCGTGCTCGAGGCCATTGAGATCCAGGTCGGGCGCACGGGCGCGCTGACGCCGGTCGCCAAGCTCAGGCCCGTCACCGTCGGCGGCGTCGTCGTCGCCAACGCGACCTTGCACAACGAGGACGAGATCGCCCGCAAGGACGTCCGGATCGGCGACACGGTGGTGGTGCAGCGCGCCGGCGACGTCATCCCGCAGGTGGTCGAGGTCGTGATCGAGAGGCGGCCGCCCGGCGCCGAACCGTTCAAGTTTCCAGAGACCTGCCCGGCCTGCGACTCGGCGGCCCTGCGCGAGATCGACGAAAAGACCGGCGAGGCCGACGTCGTGCGCCGCTGCACCGGCCATCTCGTCTGCCCGGCGCAGGCGGTCGAGGGGCTGAAGCACTTCGCCTCGCGCAACGCTTTCGACATCGAGGGTCTCGGCGACAAGCAGATCGAGCTTTTCTTCAAGGAAGGGCTCGTCCGCACCCCGGCCGACATCTTCACCCTTCGGGCGCGGGACGGAAAGGACCGGCCGCCCTTGCGCGACTGGGAGGGTTTTGGCGAGACGTCGGTGAAAAACCTGTTCGACGCCATCGACGCGCGCCGCTCCATCGCCCTCAACCGCTTCCTATTCGCGCTCGGGATCCGCCACGTCGGCGAGACCAACGCGCGCCGCCTCGCCCGCCACTACGGCGACTGGGAGGCTCTCCGCGCCGCCGCGCGGCCGCCGGACGCGGCGGAGGAGCTGGCAAGCGTCGACGGGATCGGGCCGGTGGTGGCCGAGACGGTCGCCGACTTCTTCGCCGAGCCGCGCAACGAGGCGGCGCTCGACGCGCTCCTCCATGAGGTGACGGTCGAATCGATGGAGGCCGTCGCCGCCGGCCATCCGCTCACCGGCAAGACCATCGTCTTCACCGGCTCGCTCGAGCGGATGACCCGCGACGAGGCGAAGGCGATGGCCGAGCGGCTCGGCGCTAAGGTGTCGGGATCGATCTCGGGCAAGACCGACCTTGTCGTCGCGGGTCCGGGCGCGGGGTCGAAGCTTGCGAAGGCGCGCGAGCTCGGCGTCGAGACGGTCGACGAGGAGGAATGGGTGAAGCGGGCGGGCGGAGTCTAGGCGCGGGGACGATTTGGAGGAGCCCCGATGAGCAAAGCGGACTCGCAAGCGCCGTTGCGGCGCGGATGGACGACCGGCGCCTGCGCGAGCGGCGCGGCGCGCGCGGCCTTCGAGGCGCTGCTGACTGGCGTCTTTCCCGACCCCGTGCCGGTCGCGCTGCCGAAGGGCCTGAGGCCCGCTTTTGCCCTGGCGAAGTCCGAGCTCAGGCTCGATGAGGCGACGGCAGGCGTCGTCAAGGACGCGGGCGACGATCCCGACGTGACGCACGGCGCGCTGATCCTGGCGACGGTGCGGTTCGCGGCGCGCGGCGCGGGCGTCGCCTTTCGCGCGGGCCAAGGGGTCGGCACGGTGACGCGGCCGGGCCTGCCGCTGCCGCCCGGCGAGCCGGCGATCAATCCCGCCCCGCGCGCGATGATCCGGGCAAACCTCAGCGAGGTTGCGGAACGGGTCGGCGTCGGCGCCGACGTCGAGGTCGAAATTTCCGTTCCCGACGGCGAAAGGATCGCCGGGCGCACCGCCAACGGCCGGCTCGGCATCGTCGGCGGCCTCTCGATTCTCGGCACGACCGGCGTCGTCGTGCCCTATTCCTGCGCGGCCTGGATCCACTCGATCATGCGCGGCGTCGACGTCGCCCGGGCGAGCGGGGCAATCCATATCGGTGCAGCGACCGGCGACGTCTCGGAGGCCGCCATCCGCGCGCGAGACGGTCTGCCCGACCATGCGCTGATCGACATGGGCGACTTCGCCGGGGGACTGCTCAAATATCTTCGCGCCCACCCCGTCGCGCGCGTCACCATCGCCGGCGGGCCGGCCAAGATGACCAAGCTCGCGCAGGGCCTGCTCGACCTGCATTCCAAGCGCGGCTCGGTCGATCTCTCCGCGCTCGGCGAGCGCATCGCAGACGCGGGCGGCGCGGCGGATTTATGCGCGGCGGTCGCCCGCGCCAACAGCGGTCTGCACGCCTTCGAACTCGCCGCGGCGGGCGGCTTCGACTTGGCCGGGCTGATCGCGGAGGGCGCCTGGCGCACCGCCGCGCGCGTCCTCGCCGGCTCGCCGACCGAACTCGAGATCGCCGTCGTCGGGCGCGAGGGGCACATTCTGGCAACCAGCGGCTTTCGGCCGGTGTAGAGCCGACGGGACCAGCGCGGGACAGCAATTCCCTGCTATACTCCTGCCACGTGAGAAGGCGAAAATCGGCGCGACGGATGACGCGGATATTTTCGGTGATTCGGCGGGTCGCCGGCTGAGAGAATCCGCCACAAAATCATATCCGCAGACGAAGCCTATTCACCCGAACCGTCAAGGATTTTTTCTCGGCTTTTCAATGAGTTGGAGTATAGCGGGGAAATTAACAGGACAGGCGAGGCCGCCGTCGCTCCAATCCAGATTTAAAAGATCATATATATCATCGCTTTATCGCTCTCGGCACCCCAAGTCAACATATTGCGTAGGTTTAAATAACAGGGAATTCAACTTCCCTGTTCCGATGTCGGAACAGGGCATTATCAGGAACCAAAGGGCCGGAACAGGGAATTGGCGGAATTGACTCCTCGGGCGTCGTTCGGCGTCTGTAGCCACGCGCGGTGAGCGCGGCTGCTGCGGTCATCGACCGCGGCTACAGGGGCGCGGGCTTGGCGCTCATGAAGGCGATGATGGCCCGATAGTCGTCGTCGGTGCAGTCCGGGCAGAGGCCGCGCGGCGGCATGGCGTTGCGGCCGGTCTTGACCGACGCGAGCAGTCCCTCCGGTCCCCGCGCGGCGATGCGCGGCGCCCAGGCGGAGGTCTGGCCGACCAGCGGCGCGCCGTTGCCGGCCACGCCGTGGCAATTCTTGCAGGACCGGTCGAACAGGGCCTTGAGCGCTGGCGGCGATGGCTCGGCCCGCAGCGCGAAGTCGATCTCGGCCGGCGTGGCGCTCGGCGGTTTCGCGCCTTCGTGCGAACGGCCGCAGGATGCGAGCAGAACCGCGGCTGACACGACGGCGAACAACCTCGAGCGCATCGCTCGCAATCCTCTCTGCATTCGAGGCTGACCGCCGCAAGGCGCGGTTGGATCGCTCGGCTACCGGCCTCCTCCCCATCCGCTCGCGCCGACGAGGCGGAGGGCAAGCAGCAAGACGATCGCTCCGATTGTGGCGTTGATCGTGAGCCCGATGACGCCGGAGCTAAAATGAACCCCGAGGCGATGCAGAAGCCAATCGCCAATGAGCGCGCCAACGATGCCAATCGCTGCGTCGCCGACGAGACCGAACCCGTTTCCCCGGACGATCTTGCCCGAAAGCCATCCGGCAACGACGCCGACGACCAAAATGACAATCAATGTCTGATCCGACAGATGCATGCTCTTCTCTGAGTCTATTCGTTCTGATTCGCGGCCGGACACATTGCAGAGGATTTGGGCGGGAAACAAAATAGGGGACTTGTGGGCCCCATTGAGCCGCGGCCGGTTGTCGCCGTTAACTCACAAGCTCGGCTTCTGTTCGCGCGTAACCGTCGGCCGGAGGGGCCGACGGTTACCTAACGGTAACTCTTTTTCCTCATCTTGCCCGGTGCTTGCTGCGGAGAGCAGTCCGTGCCGGTCTTCCCCGTGTCTAGCCGGCATGGCTAGACGGGAAAAGCGACCGCCACGACGTCCTCGAGTTCGAGCTGAGGGAGTCCCGTGGAGGCGCGGACGGAAACCAGAGTTCAATCTGAGACCTAGAGCCGATATCCCCGTTCCATTCAGCTCCGTTGGGAGGAGGTGACCCATGCCATTCGAAACGCAGCTTGGGCCGGTTCTCGACGAGATCGGAGGGTAGATTTGCCGCCCTCCCTGTTCACGCGAGTCGCCGCCACCGAAGCGGAATTGCAGGCCATGGAGGAAATCCTCGCCGACGTGCTCGACATCCTTGCCGAGGTGAAGGCGGACCAGAACGCAATTCGCCAGAATCACGAGGCGCAGGGCGGGCGGGCAAAGCGGGGTGTGACCGATCAGCGGCGGACGTGGCGGCAGCGGCTAGGGGGCGCCCTTTCCATCTTTGGAAGCGCCCGATTTCCAATTCGCCGCAGTACGTCGTTACCCGATCAAGTCCACAACGACGAACTTGCGTTCTGGAAGAGTACGGGAAGAATCGCAGTCGCAGGCTTATTCCTGATGACGGTATTTGTGATCGGTCTATATCAGTTGTTAAATGGCCGATTAAACTGATCAGAGCGAGATAAATTAGAGCTCACGTTCCTCGCAATGACGATGGTGGTCGAACCTATATACTTCCCACTCTACTCCTCACTTGCGGCCCCGCCCCGAAATCGTCGCACGTAGGCGGCGTTGTAGAGTTCGCTCTCGCGAAAATCTTGCGCCCCGAGCGCAGGACCGACGAGAATGAGGGCGGTGCGGTCGACGGGCTCGACGCGCATCGCCGCTGCGAGGTCGCCGAGCGGGGCGCGGACGATCCGCTCGTCCGGCCACGACGCGCGGGCGACAACAGCGGCGGGGCAGTCGGCGCCGTAATGGGGCAGAAGCTCGGCGACCACGCGCTCGAGCGCATGGATCGACAGATGGATCGCCAGCGTCGCGCCGGTCGCGGCGAAGGCGGCGAGGGTCTCCCGCTCCGGCATCGGCGAGGCGCGGCCCGGGGTCCGGGTCAGCGCCAGCGATTGCACGAGCCCCGGCAGGGTCAGCTCGCGCTTCAGCGCCGCCGCCGCCGCGGCGAAGGCCGGCACGCCCGGCGTCACCGTATAGGGGACGCCCGCCGCGTCGAGCCGGCGCAACTGCTCGCCCATCGCGCTCCAGATCGAGACATCCCCCGAGTGAAGCCGGGCGACGTCCTTGCCCTCCCCCGTGGCCTCGACACAGAGGTCGATGATCGCGTCGAGGTCGAGCGGCGCCGTATCGACGATTTTGGCGCCCGGCGGACAATGGTCGATGAGCGCCTTCGGCACCAGCGACCCGGCGTAGAGGCAGACCGGGCAGCGCGCGATGAGATCGCGGCCGCGGATGGTGATGAGATCGGGCGCGCCGGGTCCGGCGCCGATGAAATGCACGGTCACGGGCGCTCCTTGGAGACGGCGACGGCGCAGGTCGCGCCGCCTTCGGCGAGCCGGGGCCCAAGCAGCCGGCCGCCCTCGCCCGCGCCGGCGAGCGCCGCCGTTTCGGCGACGGCTGGAACGCCGAAACGCGCCTCGACGGCCTCGGAGCGGGTCAGCACCCGCGCCGCCTGCGCCTGCAAGGCTTCGAGCGGCAGCGGTGTCAGCGGCGCCGCCAAGAGCCGGGCGGCCTCGACAAGCCCCGGTTCGTCACCCTTGGCGGCGAGCGTAAAGAGCCGTAGCGCGCTCTCGGGCGCGCCGAATTCGGCGAGCGCGCGGCGGACGAGCGCCGCGACCGCCGCGCCGTCCACGCCCGTGCGGCATCCGAGGCCGATGGCAACAATGCGGCTCAAGGCTTTGTCCATCGCCATTGCACGATCGGCATCGCCGCGCGCCAGCCGGTGAAGCGGCCGACCGGCTCGGCTTGCGCCACGGCGATCTGGACAAGGTCCCCGCCGCGTCTCGCCCGCTCCTCGACGAGCAGGGCCTGCGTCTCCAGCGTCACGGCATTGACGACCAGCCGTCCGCCCGGTCGCAACGCAGCCGCCGCGGCTTCGATCGCGCGGGCCGCCCCGCCGCCGATGAAGATCGCGTCCGGCGTCCCGAGGTCCCGGAACGCCTCCGGCGCGCGGCCCGTCACGACTTCGAGCGCCGGGACGCCGAGGCTCAGCGCATTGCGCGCCGCGCGCGCCGCCCGCTCCACGCTGGCTTCGATCGCGACGGCGCGGTTGGCGGGGTCGGCCAGCATCCATTCGATCCCGATCGAGCCAGAGCCCGCACCGACGTCCCACAAGACTTCGCCGCGCCGCGGCGCGAGCGCCGAGAGCGTAACCGCGCGGACATCCCGCTTGGTGATCTGGCCGTCGTGCTCGAACCAGTCGTCCGGCAGGCCCGGCGCGCGCGGCAGAACCTTCGCATCGCGGTCCGCGATCGCTTCAAGCGCGATCGTGTTGAGCGCGGCGACGTTTTCGAGCGCAAAGCCCTCGGCCTCGCTGGTGCGGATGCGCTCGCTAGGGCCGCCCATCGCCTCGCAGACGGTTAGGCGGGAGGGTCCCATGCCGCGTGCGGCGAGCAGCGTCGCGAGCTTGGCCGGCGTCGCCTCATCCCAGGAGAGCGCGAGGATGCGCTGGCCCGGCTGCAGGTGCGGAAGGATCGCTTCGAGCGGCCGTCCGTGCAGCGACAGGGTCGCGCAGTCCTGCTGGCTCCAGCCGAGCCGCGCCGCGGCGAGCGCGAAGGCCGAGGGCGCCGGGATGCAGATCATCTCGTCTGGAGAAAAGCGCCGCATCAGCATCGCGCCGACGCCAAAGAAGAACGGATCGCCGCTCGCCAGCACGCAGACGGGTCGACCGCGGCGGGCCTCGATCACGTCGAGCGCGCCCTCGATCGGCGACGGCCAGGCATAGGTTTCCGCGGCGAGATCGCCGGCGAGCGCGAGATGGCGCCGGCCGCCGACGACGAGTTCGGCTTGCGCAAGCAGCGCGTGCGCGGCAGGAGAAAGGCCGTCGATCCCGTCCTCGCCGATCCCGACCACGGCGAGCCATTTATCGGCGCGCTTTTCGTCGCGCGTGTCGCCGCTCATGGAGCCGCCCCGTGAAACGCCTTCGCCTGCTCGTTCTCGGCGGCACGACGGAAGCGAGCAGCCTCGCCAGCCGCCTCGCCGGCGAGCCCACCGTCGACGCGATCCTGTCGCTCGCCGGCGCGACCGCCCATCCGGCGCCCGCGCCGATCCCGCAGCGGATCGGCGGCTTCGGCGGGGTGGCGGGGCTCGCCGAATACCTGCGGTCCGAGCAGATTGGCGCGGTTGTCGACGCGACCCATCCTTTCGCGGCGCGGATGTCGGCCAACGCGGTCGAAGCCTGCCGACTGACCGCGACGCCGCTGGCCGTGTTCACCCGTCCCCCATGGCGGCCGGCGCCGGGCGACCACTGGACAGAGGTCGCGACCATGGACGCCGCGGTCGAGGCGCTCGGAAGCGTCCGCAAGACCGTGTTCCTGACGCAAGGGCGGCTCCAGCTCGCCGCTTTCGCCCGGGCGCCGCGGCACCGCTACATCGTGCGGGCGATCGACCGTCCGGCGGAAATCGTCGCCCTGCCCGACTGCAAGCTCGTGCTGGCCCGCGGCCCCTTCGCGCTCGCCGACGAGCTCGAGCTGATGCGGACCGAAAAGGTCGAGACGCTCGTCACCAAGAACAGCGGTGGGCGCGCCACCTATGCCAAGATCGAGGCGGCCCGGACGCTCGGGATCGAGGTCGTCATGGTCGAGCGGCCGCCGGCGCCCGCGGCCGAGACGCGGCACCATCTCGAGGCGGTGATGGAGTGGATCGCGGGTTGGGGCGACTCGTCCATCGGCTCCTTGAAACTTCCCGCTGGCGGCTCTGGCCCCCCGCATCGGGAACGCTGACGTTCCACCGGCAGGATAGGATTCGAGCTTGGGAGGCGCTTCCCGAGGGTGGGATGATTTTGGGGTCGCGCGGATCCTGAATGGGCGCGACTCTTGGGGGTGAAGCCCCTGAAGGTCGCCGCCTTGATCCGCGACCAGCGGCCTTGCAAAACCGAAGCGGTCCCCCGCCCGGTGAAGCCGATGAGGCTCAAAATCATCTCGCTCCCGGGCCGCCGCCGCCGATCCAGTTTCCCTGCTAGCAGGGAATTTTTTTGCGCTGCGGTTGGCGCTCCGTTCCAGAAAGTCTTGCGATGTCATGATGTTGCCGGATTTACAACCCGTCGATTGCGGTCCGGGTCGGGCGCGGAACAGGGAATTTTCAACGGCCGGAACAGGTCGTTATCAGGCGCTTTCGGAGCGGAACAGGGAAAGAACAGGCGGGCGAAAACGGGGCGCGAAAGCGGGCGCGGCCGGGTTGCAAGGCGCAGCCCGGATGGCCTTCCCCAGCCGGGGAGGGTTGCCTTTGAGAGGGTTGAATGAGGACGCGTCGCGCGATTCGTGCAAAAATCACTTTGTTCTCGGACATCGATTCCTTGAAACACCCCTCTGGCGGCTCTGGCCCCTTGTCCGAAATGTCGGCGTTCCATCGGCCGGATAGGATTCGAATTTTGGAAACGCTTCACTCGTGCGCGGTGCGATTCCTTGCACTCGGCCAGCGCAGGGCCCCCTCGCCCCGCTTGCGGGGAGAGGGCAGGGGTGAGGGGCCTGGGCGATTGGCCGCGGATGCTCGCCCCGCCCCTCATCCTAACCTTCTCCCCGCAAGCGGGGAGAAGGGACCGGACTGGTCTTCCCCGCCTCATCGGGCCAATCCGTAGGTACGGGGGGTCAGCATCCAGGGCGGCGCGCCGGCGCGTTCGACGTAGCGGGTTTCGGTCGAGCCGACGATGACCAGCGTCGCCATATCGACCAGGCTCAGGTCGGCTTCGCCGAGCGTCGTCAAGGTCAGGCGCTCGTCGAGCCGGCCGCAGGCGCGGGCGAAGGCGACCGGGGTCGAGGCGGCCTTGAGGCGGCGAAGCAGGTCGAACGCCTCGACGATGCGGGTCGGCCGGGCTTTGGACGCCGGATTGAACAGGGCGATGACGAAATCGCCTTCGGCCGCCGCCGTCAGCCGCCGCTCGACAACGTCCCAGGGCTTGAGATTGTCCGACAGCGAGATGGCGCAAAAATCGTGGCCGAGCGGGGCGCCGAGCCGCGCCGCCGCCGCCTGCATGGCCGAAACGCCCGGCGTCACAGTCACATCGAGCGCGCGCCACTCCGGTTTCTCGCGGATCGCCTCGATGACCGCCGCCGCCATGGCGAACACGCCCGGATCGCCCCCGGACACGACCGCGACGGCGCGTCCCTCTGTCGCCAGCCGCAAGGCGAGCCGCGCCCGGTCGAGCTCCACCCTGTTGTCGCTCGGGTGCGCCTGCTGGTCGGGCCGGAGCGCCAGGCGCTCGACATAGGCGGCGTAGCCGACCACGTCGGAGGCGGCGCCGATCTCGCGCGCCGCCTCGGGCGTCATCCAGTCGGCGGGGCCCGGCCCGAGACCGACGATCGCCACCCGCCCGGTCACGGCCGCCGCCCGGCGCCAGGAACGAGGATCATCGAGAAATAGGGCGCCGGGGCATCGTCCTTCTCGGCCAGCGCCATCACCCGCTCGTTCGCCATCGTCGCGCGCTCGACATAGATCGCCCGCTCGGCCATGCCGGCCAGCGCCAGAGCCTCGCGGGCGCGGGCGAAGTTGCGGCCGATTTTCATGATTACGGCGGCGTCGGCAAGCGCGAGGCGGCGGACGAGTTCCTCGCACGGCAGGGTCGCCGGCAAAACGACAAGCGAGTCATCTCCCCAGGTCATCGGCGTCTCGGCCGCGCCCCAGCCGCCGCAGATCGACGACACGCCCGGCACGATCGTCACGGCAAAACGCTCCCGCAGGCGGGTGAAAAGATGCATGAAGGACCCGTAGAAGAGCGGGTCGCCCTCGCTCAAGAGCGCCACGTCGCGCCCGGCTTCGAGGTGAGCCGCGATCGCCGCCGCGCTCTCGGCATAGAAGGCGGCGAGCGCCTCGCGATAGGGCGAATCGCCGAAATGCGACTCGGTGGTCATCGGGTAGTAGAGCGGCAGCTCGATATGGGCGGCTTTGAGCCAGCAGTCGACGATACCGCGCGCGTTGCCGCGCCGCCCCGCCTTGGCGAAGAAGGCGACGACCGGCGCCTCGGCGATCACGCGCGTCGCCTTGACCGTGAGAAGCTCCGGATCGCCGGGGCCGATGCCGACGCCGTAGAGTGTTCCCGCGCTCATTCCGCCGCGCTCGCGAGCGCGTTGATCGCGGCCGCCGCCATAGCGCTGCCGCCCTTGCGGCCGCGCACGGCGATCGCAGGCAATCCGCTGATGATCAGCGCCTCTTTCGATTCCGCGGCGCCGACAAAACCGACCGGCATGCCGATGACGGCGGCCGGACGCGGCGCGCCGGACGCGATCAGCTCGATGAGGCGGAAGAGCGCGGTCGGCGCGTTGCCGATCGCGACCACCGCGCCACCGAGCCGCGGCAGCCAGAGGTCGATCGCCGCTGCGGTCCGCGTCGTGCCGAGCTGTTGCGCCAGTCCCGGCGTCGCCGGATCGGCGAGCGTGCAGACGACGTCATTCGCCGCCGGGAGCCGCGTCCGCGTCACCCCCTCGGCGACCATGCGTGCGTCGCAGAAAATCGGCGCGCCGGTCTTCAGCGCCCGTTCGGCCGCTTCCGCCGCGCCCGCGGTAAAGACGAGATCGTCCGCCGCCTCGACCATGCCGCAGGCGTGGATGACCCGCACCGCGACCCTCTCCTCGAGCGGCGAGAAGCGGGAAAGCGCCGCCTCGCTGCGAATGATGGCGAAGGAGCGGCGGTAGATCGCCGCGCCGTCCTTTTCGTAATCGTAGGCTCGGGTCACGCGATCGGCCTCGGCTGAAACCATCGGGCGCCCTGGGCCGCAAGCACGGCATCGACCGCGCGGGCGGCGAGTCCGGTCTGAGCGGGATCGTCGGCCGCCCTGCCGGCCAGGACGAGATCGTAGCCCGCCTCCGTCGCGACCAGCGTGGCGGCGGTCGCGATCGGCCGGACGCAGCCCTTGGCGCAGCCGCTGACATGCAGGATCACGCCCTCGCCCGGCGGCAGCAGGAGCGCCCAGCGCGCGGCGTCGTCACGCAATCCGTCGTGGACGCCATGCAGGCAGGCGGGGGCGCCCGGACAGGCGGCGACGCGCAAGCGCTTGTCGCCGGCTTCGAGGATGAAGCCGAGCTTCACCGCCTCCTTGACCAGCGACGCCGCGCCGCGCGGTGTGACGCCGGTCAGGAACAGGGTCCGCCACGGCGCAAGCCGGAGTCCGCTCGCGCCGGCGCGATGAGCATGTCCGATCAGCGCCGAAAAGGCGTCGGAATCCATCTCGCCGAACGGCGCCGCGGCGCCGACGACGACCGTGCGGCCGAAGGCGTGGGCGCCGAGCGCGTCAGCAAGATGAGCGCAGGCGGATGCGCGCGGATAGGGAACCGCGTCGAAGCCCGCCCCGTTGAAGACCGCGTCGGCGCCGAGCCGTCCGACGAGCGCCCGCATCCGCCGCGGCGCGTCGTCGCCCGATCCGGCGAGCGCAAGGAAGGCGCGAGCGAGTTGGGCCGCCGCCGATGCGATTTCGTCAGCGGCCGAAATCGCCGCCCAGGTGTCGTCGCCGCTGAGGTAGATGGCGAAAGCCTGCTCGTCCGCCTCGAACGTCCCCTCAAAGCGGATATCCGCATCAACGTCGGCGAGTGGCAGACGGCCGCGGGCGTCGATCACGTAGCCGAACTTGGGCGGAAGCGGGCGCAGACTCTCGTCCTTGGCGAGACGCCCTTCGAGCGCGGCGACGCTCGGGGCGAGGTCGAAGGCCGCGTCCTGGTCGATGTCGCTCAAGGGGCTGGCGACGATATTGCGCAGTCGCTCGACGTCCGGGTCGGCGTCGATCAGGCCGACCGCGGCGAGGCGCCGATGCAGGTCGGCGAGCGTCGCCCCGCTGACGCCGCGGATCTGCAGGTTGGCGCGCGCCGACAGCGCCAGCACGCCGTTGCCGCAGGCGCGCGCGGCCGCCGCGATGGTGGCCGCCTGGTCGAGGGTGAGGCGGCCGCCCGACGCCCGGACCCGCACGATCAGCCCGTCGCCCGTCTCCATCGGTTTTAGAGCGCCGGGACACCAGCCCTTACGCCGGGGCGCGATCGTGCTCATGCCGCCTCCTTTGCGAGCGTTTCCAGAATGCTTGTGGTCGAATTTCGCCGGGAACGCCAGAAGCCGCGTTGTTCTGCGTCAACAAAGACCCGCGCCATATGTCGCACCGCCGGCCGATTGGCCTCGACGAGGAACGCACGGACGGCGTCGTCGCCGAGCGTAGCGTCGAACATCAGATCGAACTGCTCGCTGCGGACCGCGTCGGTCAAAGCAGCGAAAGCGTAGAGATTGTCGAGCGACTGGGCGATCTCGGCCGCGCCGCGATGCCCGTGCCGCATCTGGCCTGCCAGCCAGCGCGGATTGGCGGCGCGCCCGCGCACGGACCGCGCGATCTCGTGCTCAAGCCGGCGGACCTTTGGCGCGCCGGCGCGGGTCGAATCGAGATGATAGAGCGCCGGCCGCGCCCCGACCCGCTCGGCCGCGGCGGCGAATCCGCCCTCGTGCTCGGAAAAGGCGTCGGCGTCGAGCGCGTCCTGCCCCGGCAGGTCCTGGACATGGACAAAGAGCTCGGCCCCGGCGACGCGGTCGCGGAAAGCCGAGGCCGCTTCACGGGTCCCGCCTTCGCTGTCGTAGGCGTAGCTGGTGGCGGCGAGATAGGCGTCCGCGAGCTCCGCGCGTTCGCCCCACGCGCCTTCGGCGATCCGGCGTCCGAGGCCGACTCCATAGGCGCCGGGCGCCGCGCCGAAGACGCGCGCGAGCGCCGCGCCGCGAAAGGCGACAAGCGGATTGTCCTCCTCGCTCTCCTCGAGTGCGGCGACAGCCCGGACCGCCGCGGAATAGAGCGCGATCTGGCTCGGAAAGACGTCGCGGAAGAGGCCGGAGATGCGCAACGTCGCGTCGACCCGCGGCCGCCCAAGCATGGCGAGCGGCAGGATCTCGAACCCGTTGACGCGGTTCGAGGCGATGTCCCAGGTCGGGCGGCAGCCGATCAGCGCGAGTCCTTGAGCCAGGTCGTCGCCGCCGGTGCGCATGGTGGCCGAGCCCCAGAGGTCGAGCACGATCCGCTTCGGCCAGTCGCCGTGATCCTGGGCGTAGCGGGCGAGCACTTCGTCGGCCGCGCGCCGGCCGATCTCCCAGGCGTTGCGGGTCGGGACCGAACGCGGATCGACGGCGTAGAGGTTGCGGCCGGTCGGCAGCACGTCGAGCCGCCCGCGCGCCGGCGCGCCCGCCGGCCCCGGCGGCAGGAACCGCCCGGCGAGCGCGGTCAGGAGGCCGAGCGACTCCGCGGCGCCGCAGGCCGCGACCCGCTCGGCGAGCGTCTCGGACGTTTGCGCATCGAGCGCGAAGCCGTCGGCGCTGTCCGGCGAGCGGCCGAACACATGCAGGCCGTCGCCGACCCGCATGTCCTTGAGGTCGCAGAGCCAGGCGTCGAGGGCGACGAGCGCCTCCTCTGGCGTCTTGCCGTCGGCGGCGCATTCCTCGAGCAGACCGGTCGCGGCCCCGCGTTCGAGGATCAGCGAGGCGATGGCGCGGGCGCGGCGCGGATCGAGCCCTTGCGCCTCGGCATATTCGTCGTAGAGCCCTTCGAGCTCCAGCGCCGCCCCGTGCGAGCCGGCGGCGATCAGCGGCGGCGTCAGATGGCCGACCGTCGCCGCCCCGACGCGGCGCTTGGCCTGCGCCGCCTCGCCCGGGTTATTGACGATGAACGGATAGACGACCGGCGTCGGGCCGACGAGCACTTCGGGGGCGCAGCTTTCCGTCAGCGCGACCGCCTTGCCCGGCAGCCATTCGAGCGTGCCGTGCGCGCCAAGCTGGATCAGCGCGTCAACCCGCTCCTTGCGGGTCAGCCAGAAATGAAACGCCGCATAGGCGTGGCGGGGCGGGAGGGTCAGGTTGTGATAGTCGCCCTTGCGGGTCGCCGCGTCGCCGCGGTCGGGCTGAACGGCGACGACGAGCCGGCCGAGCCGGACGAAGCGAAAGCGGAACGCGCCCTCGATGCAGGCCGGATCGGCGGCCGGATCGCCCCAGGCGGCGTCGATCGCCTGGCGAAAGGCGCCGGGCGCCGTGGCGAGCGCCGTCTCGTATTCCGCCAGCGTCAGCGCAGACTCGAGCGGCCCCTCGGAAAGCGCGGCGATGAGCGAAGCGGCGTCGCAATCCGCGACGTCGTAGCCGGCCGCGCCCAAAATCTCCGCGATGGCGGCGGCGCTCGCCGGCGTGTCGAGGCCGACGGCGTAGCCTGTGCGCCCGCCACGCGCGGGGTAGTCGGGCAACACGCAGGCCAGGCGCTTCTCCACGGCCGGCTTGCGCCGCAGCGCCGCCCAGCGCTCCGCAAGCTTTGCTACGAAGGCGACGCGATCAGCGAGCGGCCGGTGCGCGACGGCGTTGAACTCGGTCGCCGCATTGCGCGGATGGGCCGCCTTGAACGACACGGCGCGGGTCAGGATGCGGCCGTCGATCTCCGGCAGCGCAACGTGCATGGCGAGGTCCGCCGGACCGAGGCCGCGCGGATTGGCGCGCCACGCCTCCTCGGCGCTGCCGGCGAGCACGACCTGCAACACCGGCGCGTCGACCGCATCGAGGACGGTCCCCTCGCCGTCGTCGAGCCGGGCGGAAAAGGCGGTCGCGTTGAGGACGATGTCGAAGGCCTCAGCCGCGATAAGCGCGGCAAGCGGCGCGACCGCCGCCTCGTCCTTGAGGCTCGTCACGTAGACGGCGGTCGTCGTGAAGCCCTGATCTGCAAGCGCCTCGGTCAGGGCTTCGATCGGCGCGCAATCGTCGGCCAGATAGATCGAGCGGTAGAAGACGACGAGCGCTCGCGGCGCGCCGGCAACTCCAGCGCGGCAGGCCCGCTCGAAACGTCCGAAGGCCGCGACCGGCTCGGGCGCCGGCGCCTCCGCCTCCGCCGCCCGGCCGATCACAGCCGAGAGATAGGAGAGGCAGGCGCTGAGATTGTCGGGGCCGCCCTCGTCGAAATAGCGCCAGATCCGGTTCAGCGCCTCGGGCGCGAGGGTCGAAGCGGCCTCGAGGCGCTGGTCGGCGCGGCGGTCGCCCGGAAGCAGCGCGAGCTTGATCCCGCGCCG
Organism: uncultured Alphaproteobacteria bacterium; assembly: GCA_963822215.1. Classification (GTDB taxonomy): domain Bacteria; phylum Pseudomonadota; class Alphaproteobacteria; order Rhizobiales; family Beijerinckiaceae; genus Roseiarcus. The sequence continues at coordinate 117,455 of CAWGGX010000007.1, read as the reverse complement.
TCGCGCCAGCGCCGCCAGCTCGTCGACGCCATATCGCCAGTAGTCGGCGCCGCCGAGCACGCGCGCGACGATCAGCTTCGCCGCCGCGCAAACGCGCTCGCAATAAAGGTCGATCGAATAGGGATGGCGCAGAGCCGCGAGACTGGCGAGCCGCAGCGTCGGCTTCGGCGCCCCGATGAGCGCATAGGCGCCCCCGAGCGCGTTGAGGTCGCTGTCGGAAAAGGAAAGGACGACCACGTCCGCCGGCGTCTGGCCAAGATCGACGGCTTCGACCGTTTCGTCGAACGAGCGGACTTCTATGCGCGGGACGTGCATGGCGGGGCGCTATCCGCTCGCGATGCCGGGTTCCCCCTTCTCCGCGAAGCGGGGAAGGTGGCCGAAGGCCGGATGGGGTGCGGAAAGCAGGTAGGATCTGAGGAAGGTACGCGCTGACGGTCGCGCAATCCGGCGTGAGCCGAGGCGGTGGACCACACCCCATCCGGCGCTTCGCGCCACCTTCCCCAGTAAGCTGGGGAAGGAGTTCCGCGCGATGACGGCCCGGGCGGTTCATCTCCCCCTCATCCTCCGAGCGCAGCGGCGACGGCGGCGCGGTCGACGCCCTTCTGGGCGATGACGACGAGGCGGCTCGCCCGCGCCTCCCCCGCGCTCCACGGCCGGTCGAAATCGCGGCGGAAGCGCCTGCCGACGCCTTGCACCAGCATCCGCATCGGCCGGCCCACGACCTCGACGAAGCCCTTGATGCGCAGGATGTCGTGCGCCTCGGTCGCGGCCGACAGGCGGCCGATCAGCGCCTCCGGGTCGGCGGCCGCCGGGATCGCGACGATGAACGTGTCGAAGTCGTCGTGGTTGTGCTCGCCCTCAAGATCATGATGCGAGGGACGGGCGGCAAGGTCGTCCTCCGCCGCGGCGCGCACGCCAAGCAGCACGTCGGGATCGATCACGCCCTCGCGGGTCGCGGCGATCTTGACCGCGCGCGGCAGCGCGCCAGCGATCTCAGCGATCAGGCGGTCGAGCGCCGCCGCGTCGACGAGGTCGGCCTTGTTGAGCAGGACGAGATCGGCGCAGAGCAACTGGTCCTCGTAGACCTCCTCGAGCGGATTGTCGTGGTCGAGCGACGGATCGGCCGCGCGCTGGGCGGCGACTTTCGCCGGATCGTCGGCGAAGCGCCCTTCCGTGACCGCAGCCGCGTCGACCACCGCAATGACGCCGTCGACGGTCAGCTTCGTCCGGAGTTCGGGCCAGTCGAAGGCCTTGACCAGCGGCTTCGGCAGCGCGAGCCCGGAGGTCTCGATGACGATGTGGTCGGGCTTGGGTTCGCGCGCGAGCAGCGCCGAAACGGCGGGAGCGAAATCCTCGGCGACCGTGCAGCAGATGCATCCGTTGGCGAGCTCGATGATCGCCTCGCGCGGACAAGCCTCGTCGGCGCAGCCCTGCAACAGGTCGCCGTCGACGCCGACGTCGCCGAACTCGTTGATGATCAGCGCGAGCCGACGTCCGCCTGCGTTGGCGAGGATGTGGCGGATCAGCGTGGTCTTGCCCGCGCCGAGGAAGCCGGTGACGATGGTGACGGGAGTCTTGGCCAGCATCGGAGATCCTAGTCGGAGGGAGCGGGAACGAGCGGCGGCGTGCGGGCGACGACGCCCTTGCGGAAGGAGGCCGGCCGCTCACGCCACGACACGATCCCATCGGAGGAGGCGGCGTATTTCTCGGCCGCGGTCACGACGTCCTCGACATGGTCGCGGGCGTCGAGATCGCCAACCACATAGGTCCATTTGCCGGGCGCGGCGAGGGCCACGGTACAGGGCCGCTTGCAGACGGAGAGGCACGCAATCGGCCGGACCGCGATCCCCGCATCGGCAAGCCGCGCGGCGAGCGTGTCGTGGAGGGCCGCGCCGACCGCGTCCTCCCCGGACCTGCAGGTCACGCAGACGAGCAGGGTAGCGGCGGGCGAATTCCGGGGAACAGAGCTCATGGACGGGCGCGCCGCGTCAAGCGGCGCGGCACTGTAGCCGCGGTTGGCGACCGCGGCCGGCGCGACCCTTAACGCGTCCGCACGGACGCCCGTTTGTCCGCGGGCCATGGATCGCGTCCACAAAGGCGCTCGGAATTCGACCGCAATCGCCAACAGACTGAAGGTGAAACGAACCCATGCGCGCTCCCCGGCCGCCCCACCGGCGGCCGTATCGGGTTGACCGGCGCACGGCAGGTCTCCTGGCTCGCGGCGTCTCGCCGGCGCCGCCTTCCCGGGTTTTGCGACCCAGTGGCGAATGCGCGCCGGCACGCCGCTCACAGTCGCGGGGGCGGCCGCGGATCGGCCGAAGCCTACCGCATTCCCTTTTCACCCTCGAACGCGAGGGACCGTGCAGGATTTCTGTTTCAGTTTCGCCAGGGGATGTCAAACGTCTCGCTCAGGAGCTTTGACAGCGGCGATGACGACATATAAATTGTATGTCGTTTCCTCGGAGATCGAACCCTTGCAGAAAATCCAGGTGTTCCTGCGCGACGATCAAAAGGCGGCGCTGAAATTGCTGTCGACGCGGACGGGCGCGCGTCAGTCCGATCTCGTGCGCCGCGGCGTCGATTTGTTGCTCGAAGAAGGGACGCGCAAAGACTTGGATTGGCGCGAGGCGACGCGCGCAGTCGCGGGCCTTTGGCGCGATCGTGAAGACTCCGAGGCCGCCGTCGCGGAGCTGCGCAAAGCGACGAAGCGGCGCCTCCCCACGATTTACGATCGCGGCTGATGGTTCTCGACACCTGCGTCATCATCGACGTTTTGCGCGGAAAAGAAGCGGCGATCGATTTCGTCACCGGCCTTGAGGAGGCTCCTGCGCTGTCCGTCGTGACGGTGACGGAACTCGTGGCCGGCTGCCGGAATACGAAGGAACGGCGCGCCGTCGATCGCTTGCTCTCCCATTATATCATCCACGATATCGGTTTCGATATCGCGGCACTCGCCGGCGAGTTCATCCAGCGCTACGGGCCCTGTCACGGCACGGACCCCATCGACGCGATGATTGCGGCCACAGCCATAGCGCACGAGCTGCCCTTGGCGACGCTCAATCTGAAGCACTTTCCGATGTTCGCCGGACTGACGCCGCCCTATCGGACGTGAACAGGCTCGTCGCGGACGAGAGCGATTCGAAGGACCGCGGACTGGGACGCAGGCGCCCCCGGTATCCCGCGCGCCCAATTCCTGCTAGCCCTCGCGCTCACGAGGATGGCATGACCGCAGCCGAGGACCGACACAAGGCCAAGATGGAGAAGCGCAAGGCGGCGCAGGACGCCGAGGTCGCCTCCAAGTCGATTCTTGAGAAGGGCCTTTTGATCGTCCACACCGGTCCGGGCAAGGGCAAGTCCACCGCCGCCTTCGGGCTTGCGCTGCGCGCGCTCGGGCGAGGCTTCCGGGTCGGAGTGGTGCAGTTCATCAAGGGCGCCTGGGCGACCGGCGAACGGCCGGCCCTCGAGCGCTTCGGCGATCAGATCGTCTGGCGCACCATGGGCGAGGGGTTCACCTGGGAGACCCAGGACCGCGCCCGCGACGTCGCCGCCGCCAAAGCCGCCTGGGAGGAGGCGAAGCGCATGATGGCCGACGAAACAATCCGCCTCGTGGTGCTCGACGAGCTGAACATCGCGCTCCGCTACGACCATCTGCCGCTGGCGGAGGTGGTCGAGACGCTGCGCACGCGCCGCCCCGGCCTGCATGTCGTCGTCACCGGGCGCAACGCCAAGCCGGAACTTCTCGAGGCCGCCGACTGCGTCACCGAATTCGCCCTCGTCAAACATCATTTCGAGGCCGGCGTGCGGGCGCAGAAGGGGATCGAGTTTTGACCGCCCGCGCGCTCATGTTCCAGGGCACGGGGTCGGACGTCGGCAAGTCGCTGATCGTCGCCGGGCTCTGCCGCGTCTTCACTCGGCGCGGGCTCGTGGTCCGGCCATTCAAGCCGCAGAACATGTCGAACAACGCCGCGGTCACCGCCGACGGCGGCGAGATCGGCCGGGCGCAGGCGCTCCAGGCGCGCGCCTGCTGCGTTCCCCCGACCGTCGACATGAACCCGGTGCTCCTGAAACCGCAGAGCGACATCGGCGCGCAGGTCGTCGTCCTGGGCCGCGTGATCGGCAATGCGAAAGCCCGCGAGTATCAGGCGCTGAAGCCAAAGCTTCTCGAGGCCGTGCTCGGCAGCTTCGGTCGGCTCAAGGCCGAGGCCGACCTCGTCCTCGTCGAAGGCGCCGGCAGCGCGACCGAGATCAACCTGCGCGTCGGCGACATCGCCAACATGGGCTTCGCCCGCGCCGCCCGCTGCCCAGTGGTTCTCATTGCCGACATCGACCGCGGCGGCGTGTTCGCTCAGGTTCTCGGCACTCTGGTCGCGCTCGCGCTCGAGGATCGCGCGACCATCGTCGGCTTCGTCGTCAACAAGTTCCGCGGCGACCCAAGCCTGTTCGCCGACGGCATGCGGATGCTCACCGAGCGCACGAGCTGGCGCGCCTTCGGCCTCGTCCCGTTTGTCCCCGAGGCCGCCCGCCTGCCGGCCGAAGACGCCTTCGGGCTTCCGGCGGCGAAAGCGCGCGCCGAAGGGGCGGTCACGATCGCCGTGCCGACCCTCTCCCGCATCGCCAATTTCGACGACTTCGACCCTCTGAAGCTCGAGCCCTCCGTGCGGCTCGTCTTCGTCAAATCCGGCGAGCCGATCCCGGTCTGCGACTGCGTCATCCTGCCCGGCAGCAAGGCGACCATCGCCGACCTCACATTCTTCCGCGCCGAGGGATGGGACGTCGATCTCATTGCCCATGTCCGGCGCGGCGGCCGGGTTTTTGGGGTCTGCGGCGGCTATCAGATGCTCGGCAAGCGCGTCGCCGACCCGCAGGGGATCGAAGGGCCGCCGGGCGCGGTCGAGGGCCTCGGCCTCCTCGACGTCGAGACAGTGCTGACGGCCGAAAAGACGCTCGAACGGATCGAGGGCGAGAACGTTCTCAGCGGCGCGCCCTTCGCCGGCTACGCAATGCATGTCGGCCGGACGACCGGGGCAGACTGCGCAAGGCCCTTGCTGCGCTTCGCCGATGGCCGGCTCGACGGCGCCGTCGCGCGGAACGGCCGGGTCATGGGCGCCTACGTGCACGGCCTCTTCGCCGACGACCGCCAGCGCTCGGCCTTCCTCGCCGCGCTCGGCGCGCCCTCGTCGATCGCCTACGAAACGACGGTCGAAGCCGCGCTCGACGCACTCGCCGACCACCTCGAGGCGCATCTCGACTGCGACGGGCTGCTCGCGGCCGCGCGGTAGCGCGATCGACGCCGGTCGCACGGTAAAGCGGGAGATCACAGTCCGACACACGATTCCTGCCGCGACGTCCGGAGTTGACGTTTGGCGGACGTCGCGGCACGGCCAGAATGTCGCGGGTGCGACATCGTGCCACGCCCCGGGTTGCATTGAGCGATGTCGGACTCAGCGCGTAAGATAACGCTGTTCATTGAAACTTTGTCGGGGATCAAATGGCAGTCACCAATCTCGATCGCTATCACGCGGTCATCGACGACATCTGCAATCTCAATTGGTCGGCGTTGAACCGCGAAGAGCTCATGGCGGTTTGCGCCGCATATTACTATTTCTCCGTGCAGTTCGTGGAAGCGGTCGACATCGCTTGCGGACTTCATCCGTCGGATCGCAAGCTCGCCGAACTGCGAAAAGGCGAATGCGATACGGACAACCTCAGCCCCTACCCGGGCGTCGCCGGGGAGGGAGAGAAAATGAACCATGATGAGTTCATTCGCCGCGCCGCCACCATGGCGAGCTTGAACGGGGCCGAGCGGGCGCGTGTCGAGACGATCGGCCGGGCCTACCTCGGAGACGTCCATCGGATGGAGCCGCTCGTCAGAGCGATGAGCCTGTCGAGTTACGAAGACGAGGGCTTGCCGCGAGTCTTCAGCGCCATGCTGAAGGCGCCGGACTGGAACGAACCATCGCTGGGCGCGTTCCGGCACTTCCTTGTCCAGCACGTTGCACTGGACAGCAACGTCCATGGCGCGCTGTGCCGGCATCTCGTTGCCGACGATCGCATCCTCCCCCTGTGGAAGGGTTTCCACAAACTCCTTGTGGACGCGGCGCCGAAGCTTGCAGCCTGATGGTCGCAAGCGTCGCGCTTGCTTGGTACGCAGGTCCAGCGCAGTCGAACTTGGAGGCCGCTTTCGAGCGGCCTTTTCATTTCATGGATCCTATCCTGCGCAAATGTCGCATTCGGTCCCCTGCTCCGGTGGCGCGGTCCGTCTGGGTTCGGCCAAAGCCCGCTATTTGCTCGAACCAAACGACCGCTGCCGACGTATTGCGGATGCAACAGGCCGCGACGGCGAACGCCATAGTTGGGGCGACTCACCTTGCTGTTCGCGCTGCATGCGGCCGGCAGAAGGAGGGAACGCTTCGCCGCAATCTCACCGAGCGTTCAAGCGACTGATTGATTAGGCCGCAGAAAGCGCTCCCTTCGTGACTTTGCCGTAGCCCGCGAAGCCGAGGCCGGCGAAGCCGAGCAGAAGCATCGCCCACGTTGACGCCTCCGGAACCGGAGACGTGCTGACGGAAAAGCTGTCAAGGCCGTCGTAGAAGGGATCGTTGCGGAATCCGACCGAGAATGTGTCCGATCCTGCCGCTGTAACGATGAACGAATACCTCGTCCAAGACTGAAGCGGGACCGGATCGATGGAGACATAAGTCGTGCCGTCGAACATGAAATCGACGTTGCTTGGGCTCGACCCAAAGCCTGTCACCCATCCACTCACATACAGAGTCTGCCCGGGGGTATCCGTAAACGTTTGACTAAGATAGGCGTCAGAATTGACCGGGCCGTCGAAGACAAAGTAGTCGCCGGCCTGAGCGGCATAAAAGTTGGGGCTGGGCACAACGGACGTGAACGAAAAATTGCCGCTCTCCGTCCAGCCCGTAAAGTCGCCGGTCTCGAAACCGCCGTTGACGAGGTACTGTGTCGAGGCGAGGGCGGAAGCCGACGCCGACGCCATTGTCGCGGCGAACGCCGTGCAAATCATAAGAGCCCGCATATACCTCGATCCCTAGAACGCGCCTGACCCACAATCCTCGTGCCCTCGCCTGGCGCGTGCACGGCGTGTGTTTACAACAGTTACCACAACCGGTAATGATGTCAACATGCGGCCGACACAAAGAGGAGGGCCGGTCGATGCGACCATTTCGGCGCCCGTCCCGGGAACGACCGCTCCTTTTGCGCTCCCGGCGCACTACCGTCGCTTTCATGGCTTTGTGAACGTCATGATCGCCCGTCCTCGCCGGCCGCGCGAGCAAAAGGGGATAGGGCGACAATTTCTTGACTTTCGGACAGATATGTTTTATATTTTCGCTTATCGGAAGGATATCGCCGCGTGTCCGCCTGCCTCGAAACCGCTCCGCCTATCGCGCCCTTGGATCGGTCAACGAACCTGTGAGCAGTGAGCCGGGCGGTCAAATTCGTGCGCGAGCTCGACCGCTATCACGGGTTTTCCGCCCCCGCTGGCCGGCGGAGCCCCGGGCCCGAGCCCGGATCATCCCCGGGTCACAGCCCGGAGACCCGCGGATCGACGCGCCCGCCGAAGGGACCGCGGCGTATGGCGGGGCGCTCGTTTGCCGCGCGGAGTTCGCGCCGCAAGATTTCGGGGACCTTGTGTTCGAACGGAATACACAGCTCCCCCTCGCCCCACTTCAGCGTCGAGAGGAGGACCTTGTCCCCCATGAACGAGGAGAAGCGATATCTTCCGGCGGGCGCCGAGCGCCCGGAAAATCCGGCGCAAAGTCTTGAAAAGGTTAAATCCACGCCCGGAGATGTCGAGCGGTCCCAAAAGGCGCAGGTCCCCCTCGCCCCGCGCGAGCGGGGAGAGGGTCGAGGTGAGGGGCCTAGGCGATTGGCCCTCGTCGGAACACGCGCGGCCCCTCATCCTGACCTTCTCCGCGTGGACGGGGAGAAGAGACGTTTCCCGGCAGCCGACGAACGCCCGGGAAATCTGCCGCAAGTCTCTGAAATCATGGAATCCGCGCCCGTAGATGCGATGGCCCCGGACGGCGCGGGCGAGGCCGATGCGGCGGGAGGCGAGACCTATTCGTCGGCGCTCGACCACTCGGTCGCGCCCACTGCGCATCCGTCAGATCACTCGGAAACACGCCGCCAGATTGTTTGCACGCCTCACGATGCTCCCTGGTCCACATGCCGAATCACGTCCCTCCCCAACTTTGCGGAGCGCCGGGAATCCCATCGACTTCGATAGCGCCAGGACCCTTTGGGTCAGGCCCTTAGGGATCGCGCCCACAAAGCTCGGCCCGTCACGACAGCCGCCAGTCGAGCGGCGGCGTGGGCTTGAGCAGCGTCGGCAGGCCGGCGGCGACGAACACGACCGCATCGCAGGCGCCCGCGACCGCGGCGTTCGCGCGGCCCTGCAAGTCGCGGAAGTCGCGCCCGAGCCGGGTCTCCGGCACCAGCGCCAGCCCGACCTCGTTGGAGACCAGGATCGCCGGACCTTCGAGCGCGCCGAGAGCTTGCGCGAGCGCGGCGGTGGCGGCCTCGACGTCGCGGCCGGAGAGCATGAGGTTGGAGATCCAGAGCGTGAGGCAATCGGCGAGCACGATCCGGCCCGGCCGCGCTTCGGCGGCCAGCGCCTCAGCGAGGTCGAGCGGCGCCTCGCGTGTGGTCCAGCCGGCGCCGCGCGCCTGCCGGTGGCGCGCCATCCGATCCGCCATTTCCGCATCGCCCGCCTCGGCGGTCGCGAGATAGACCCGCTCGGGCGCGGCGGCCTCGGCGAGCCCCTGCGCATAGGCGCTCTTGCCGGATCGCGCGCCGCCGAGCACGAGCACGCTGCGCGCGCCAATCGGAATCGCCGCCATCGCCTACCCCTCAAATCCGCGCGGGCGGGCGCCCGGATCGCACACGAGAAACCGCTCGGTCGGCATCCACCACACCTCATCGGGCCGGAACCTGTCGATCGCTCCCCAGTCGAAGGCGCAATGTTCATGGCTCAGCCAGATGACGCGTCCGACATGAGGCAGCAGCATGGACTCTAAATGCGCGCCGGCAAACAAGTCGCCAACGATCAGGATCGTCGGCCCCAGATGGCCGGAGTCGAGCCAGTAATCGCCGTAGGGATCCGCGGTCATGAGGTGCTTCTCGCCCTGGGGCAGCTTGAGCTCCTCGACCTCCTCGCTGACGGCGTCCTGCACGCCGAGCATCCGGGCGAGGTCGCCGCCCTGGCGCGGCGACGGGGGCTCGAGCGCGGCGGCCGGATCGAGCCACCAGTCGGGGCGGCCGTCGGCTTCGACCACGGCGTTGAAGGCCGCAAGCGCGCCGAGCGCCGTCCAGTGCGTGTCGTGGCGGAAATAGGCGGCGCCTTCCGTGCGCGCTTTCGCCATGACCGGCCGGAGGTCGACCGTCTTCACGCCCCGGGCTACGAGGCCGTCCAGGAACAGGTCGTATTCAGTCCGCCGTCCGTGGTTTTGCGCCCAGTCGGGCAGGTCGTCCTGATAGACCGTCGATCCGTTCGGCGGCACGGCGACCAGAAAGCGCACGCCGCGCTTGGCGAGCGCCGCTTTCATGGCCACGACGAGGTCGGCGGACTTGGCCACCCGCTCGTCGCGCAGCACGAGACCGGCGCTCTGCCGCACCGTCTCCTCGCCGAGGTAAAACATCCGCCCGTCGCGACCGACGAGCACCGAATCCGAGCCGGTGCCGAGCATCGGCTTGGTCAGGTCCTTGTGGGCGCGGATCATCGCCTGCCTCAGGCCGAAATGGTCCTTGAGATAGGCGTCGAGCGCGGCCGGCAGGGTCAGCCACTCGTCGCCGGTCGCCGGCCAGCCCGGCGCAGGCGCGAGCCGCCGCCCCTCTTTCAGTACGCTCGCCGGACTATCGGGCGCGATCAGGCCGATGACCAGCGGCGCGGCGATCAGGATGGCGGCGCATAGCGCGAAATAGCGGCGGCGGCGCGCGATCATCGCCGCTCGAGCCCGACCGGCCAGACGCCGAGCTTGCAATTCAGAAATCGCTCGGTCGGCATCCACCAGACCTCATCCGGATGATAGACGTCGATCCATTTCCAGTCGAAGCCGCACCGCTGGTGGTTGATCCAGATCGCCCGCCCCACATGCTGGACGAGCAGGATGGGGAAGAGGTCGGTGGTGAAGGAATCGCCGATCACCATGACGGTCGGCCCCGGCCTGCCCGAGACCTGGACGTGGTCGGGCATGGGCCGCGGCGACAGCTCGGCCTCGCGCCGGCCGTCTGAGAGGCTCAGTTCCCGGTTCGGCTCGCTCAGGCCCTTTTCAACGCCGGCCACGCGCGCGACGTCGAGCGCTGTGCGCGGGATGACCGGCCCGAGCGCGGTCGCCGGCTCGATAGACCAGCCCGCGTGCCCGTCGGCCGCGACGATCGTGTTGAACGCCGCGATCGCGCCCGGCGCCGTCCAGTGCGAGTCGTACATGAAGTAGGCCTTCTCGACCGCGCGGAGGGCGGCGAGCGGCGGCCTGAGATCGACGGTCCTGATCCCGCGCTTCGCGAGTTCGGCGAGAAAGAGATCGTATTCGGTGCGCCGGCCCTTGTTCTGCGCCCAGACCGGCAGCTCGTCGTTGTAGATGGTGGCGGAGTTCGGCGGCGACGCGACGAGGAAGCTGATCCCCCGCGTCCGCAATTCGTCGCGCATCCTCACCAGCATGTCGACCGTCTCGGCGACCCGTCCGTCGCGCACCACGAGCCCGGCGCTCTGCCGAACGAGGTCGTCGCCGAGATAGAACATTCGGCCGTCGCGCCCGGCGATCACCTCTGTGCCGCCGAAGCCGAGCATCGGCTTGGTCAGGTCGTGATGCGCCTGGATCATCGCGTGGCGCAGGCCGAAATGGTCCTTGAGGAAAGCGTCGATCGCGGCGGGAAGCGCCAGCCACTCGACCCAGCCTTTCGGGATCGGAGGCGCGGGCGCGAGCCGCCGTCCCTCGGCCTCGACCGTCGCCGGGCTGTCGGGCGCGAAGAGCCCGACGGCGAGCGGGGCGGCAAGCAGCAGGAAGGCGAGCCCGGCGAACCAGCGCCGGCGGCGCGCCATTAGCGCCGGAGGGGACACAGCCCGCTCCGGCTCATCTTGTGCACCGACGGCGGCTTCGGCGTTCATGCTACTTCACCGCCGCGGCTTCGGACGGGAAGTTCAGCGGCCGCGCGCCGGGGTCGCAGACGAGCGCCCGCTCGGTCGGCATCCACCACACCTCGTCGGGCCGATAGCGTTCGACGGCGTTCCAGTCGAACGCGCACTCATGGACATGCATCCAGATCGCCCGGCCGGCGTGTTCCGCCAGCAGAGGCGGAAAGAAGTTCTCGGTGAAAGAGTCTCCAATGATCAGCACGGTCGGTCCGGGGCGGCCGGTCGCGATCTCGATGTCCGGCGCCAGCCCGTCGGTGAGGGTCGTGGCCTTCCCGACCGGTGGCAGTCCCAGCATGCGGACGGTTTCCGTGGCCGAATCCTGGCCGCCGAGCATGCGGACGAGGTCGCCGCCCGCGTGGGCAACCGGCGGACCGAGCGCGGTCCCGGCGTCGATCCGCCAGTCCGAATGTCCGTCGGCTTCCGCCAAGGCGTTGAAGGCGGCGATCGCGCCGCGGAAGGTCCAGTGCGTGTCGTGCCGGTAGAAAACCTCGCCTTCGGCGCGCGCCGCCAGGATCGGGGGCCTGAGGTCGACCGTGCGGATCCCATGCGCGCGGACCCCGCGCAGAAACAGGTCGTACTCGGTGCCGCGACCGCCCTTCTGCGCCCAGGCGGGCAAGTCGTCCTGATAGATGGTCGAGGCGTTCGGCGGCGCGGCGACGAGGAAGCGGACGCCTTTGCGCTCAAGCGCCGCGGCGATCTCAGCGACGAGATCGACCGACTCGGCGACACGCTCGTCGCGCATCACGAGGCCCGCGCTCTGCCGCACCATCTGGTCGCCGAGATAGAACATCCGGCCGTCGCGGCCGATCAGCACCGAGGTCCCGCCGCCGAAGCCGAACATGGGCCTCGTGAACTCGCGATAGGCGTGCAGTAGCGCCTGCCGCAGCCCGAACCGGTCCTTGAGATAGGCGTCGGCCGCGCCCGGCCAGTCGGTGAGTTCGGACAGCGAGGCCGGCACACCCGGCGCGGGCGCCGGCCGACGGCCCTCCTTGAGCACCGAGGCGGCGCTATCGGGCCGGACGACGCCGATCGCGAGCGGCGCCGCGAGCACGAGGAACGCCAGCGCCGCGAAATATCGCCGATGGCCGATCAGCATCGTCAGAACTTGAAGTAGAGGAACGGGCTGTAGGCCCCTGCCGCGACCGTGATCATCGAAAAGATCAACAGGGCGAAGGTCCAGCCGGCGTCGGCGGCCGCCTTGACCAGCGCCGGCGCGGAAAGGCGCAGCCGGAACCGCGGCAGGACGGCGAGGAGGCAGCCGATGACCAGCATCGTGACCGCCCGGTCGCTCAGCGCGTCATGCATGTCGAAGCTGACGTCGCCCGCTCCGTTCAGTCCGACGAGGCTCATGAAATAGTCGCCCGCCGTCGGCAGGTTGGCCGAACGGAACAGCACCCAGCCGCCGAGCACGGCGATGAGCGCGTAGAGCCAGCGGAGCGCGATCGGCAGCCGGGCGAGCCAGGATTTCAGCCCCAGGCGTTCGACGACGAGGAAGGCGCCTTGCCAGACGCCCCACAGCACGAAGGTCCAGTTGGCCCCGTGCCAGACGCCGCAGAGCACGAACACAGTGACGAGGTTGCGGTAGGTCTGAAGGTCCGAGCCGCGGTTGCCGCCGAGCGGAATGTAGAGATAGTCGCGCAGCCAGGACGACAGCGACATGTGCCAGCGGCGCCAGAACTCGGTGATCGACAGCGAAGTGTAAGGCAGGTTGAAATTGCGAGGGAAGGTGAAGCCGAGCACGATCCCGAGCCCGATCGCCATGTTGGAATAGCCGGCAAAATCGAAATAGATCTGGATCGCGTAGGCGATGAGCCCGATCCACGCCTCGGGCATTGTCCGGTGGGGGACGTGGTCGAAGGCGACCTGGGCGAGCGGCGCCACCACATCGGCGACCAGCACCTTCTGCGCAAGTCCGATGATGAAGATGCGCGCGCCGACCGAAGCGCGCCCGAGGGTCTGCCGGCGCTTGTCGAGCTGGCGGGCGACCGTCTTGTAGCGGACGATCGGGCCGGCGACGAGCTGGGGGAAGAGCGAGATGTAGAGCGCGACGTCGACCGCATCGCGGTTGGCGCGAAAGCGGCGGCGATAGACGTCGATGATGTAGCTCAGGCAGTGGAAGGTGAAGAACGAGATGCCGAGCGGCAGCTCGATGTTGGTCCGGCCGAACTCGAACCCCAGCGGCTTCATCGCTTCGGCGAAGTTGGCGGTGACGAAATTGGCGTATTTGAAGACGCCGAGCGTGAGCAGATTGACGGCGACGGCGAACGCCAGCGCCCAGTTGCGGCCCGCGCCATCGTTGCGATCGATCAGGATTGCTGCGACGTAATTGAAAACGATCGAGAACAGGAGGATCAGCAGGAAGCGCGGCTCGCCCCAGGCGTAGAAGACGAGCGAGAAGATCAGGGTGACGACGTTCTTGCCGACCACGGTGGGGGTCAGCGCGTAGCAGGCGAGGAAGATCGGCAGGAAGTAGAACAGGAACGTGACCGAGGAAAACACCATACCCGATTCGCTTTCGCCAATTCCCCCTCGCCCCGCGGTCGCGGGGAGAGGCGTAGCCCGTCCTCGGACGGGCGTCTTTCGACGCCCTATGGGTGAGGGGCATCGCGAACGACGAAGCGTTGGCGCGACCCCTCATCCGGCGCCATAGCCCGTCGAAGACGGGCGTCATTCGACGCCCTATGGCGCCACCTTCTCCCCGCCGAGCGGGCCGAAGGGACTGCCCGGCCTTCCGCGCATCGGGCTGACGCCTATAGCCTTCCCAGGCGCGGGCCGCAAAGAGTTGATTCGGATGGCCAGAGTGGGACAGGCCGCCAGCCGCCTGAGCGGCAAATCGGCTAGATTCCCGTTGAGCGCGAGTTCAGAAGCAGACCCTGGCGTGTTCGATCCGTAAATATGGCGCGCCACAATCGCTGGGGTTCGAGCTCGGATCGTTTTGGACGCGGGCGTCCACTAGTGAAGCGTTTCCAAAATTCGAATCATATCCTGCCGATTGAGTTGCAACGTTTCGGACGCGAGGGGTCAGGGCCGCCAGCATGAAGCTTCAAGGTATCAACGTACGGTGGCAGGAGGTTTTCGCACGAGCGGCGCAGCGCGCTCTCATCGGCCCCTCACAAGGGCGAGCCTCCCCGGTTGGGGAAGGGAATCCCGGCCGCGGCGTACAACCTGGCCGCGCCCGGCGCCGCACCCCGTTTTGGCCCGCCTGTTCTTTCCCTGTTCCGCTGCGAAAGCGCCTGATAATTCCCTGTTCCGAGCGTCGGAAATTCCCTGTTCCGCGCCCGATTCGACCTGCAAGCGGCGGGTTGCAAAGCCAGCAACGTCATGATATTGCAACGCTTTCTGGAACGGAGCGTCGACCGCGGCGAAAAAAATTCCCTGCTAGCAGGGAATTCGGATCGGCGGCGGCGGGCCCGAGAGCGAGACGGTTTTGAGCCGAATCGGCTTCCCGAGCCCGCAGCCGCCTCGGCTTTTTGGAAGGCGGACGGTCGCGGATGAGGACGGATGAGGGCGGCGGCCTTCGGAGCCTTCACCCGCGGGAGTTGCGTCCATTCAGGATGCGCGCGAACCGCAAGTCATCCACCCTGGTGGAGCGCTTCCACAACTCGAATCATATCTCGCCGATGGAACCCCAACATTTCGGACGCGAGGGGCCAGGGGTTGCCGGCGCGAAGTTTCGAGGAATCGATGGACTAGCTCCAGATTCTCTTCCGGGTCATAATGAGTTTCCCTGCGCGTGGCCGGCCGGCGTCGGCGGAAACCGGGACCCCGAGCGTCTGAGCCGCCCCCATGAGGAGACTGCGCATTCTTCGCCGAATCGAACTCATCGCGAGTGAACCTAAGTCTCGGGCAGGTTGCGGTATCCTGAATCGGCTAAGGCCGCTGGCGGCCGGGCGCATCGGGAGATCCGCATGAACGTCCCGGCCGAGATCGTCCGCAAGCCGTCCGTCTGCCCGCACGACTGCCCTTCGGTTTGCGCGCTGGACGTCGAGGTCATCGGCCGATCGCGGATCGGACGCATCCGCGGCGCGCCGGATCAGACCTACACCGCGGGAGTCGTGTGCGCGAAAGTCGCCCGCTACAGCGAGCGGATCCACCATCCGGACCGGTTGACTGAACCGCTCGTGCGGGTCGGGCCCAAGGGCTCTGGACAATTCGCGCCGATCGGATGGGACGAAGCGCTCGACCGCGTCGCAGAAGCCTTTCTTGAGGCCGAGCGGCGGTTCGGGTCCGAAAGCGTCTGGCCCTATTTCTATGCTGGCACGATGGGCCTCGTGATGCGCGATGGGATCGAGCGCCTGACGCACGCCAAGCGCTATTCCCGCTTCTACGGCACAATCTGTGTCGGGATCGCGTGGCCGGGCTATGTCGCAGGAACCGGGCGGCTGATCGGCGCCGACCCGCGCGAAATGGAGAAATCGGACTGTATCGTCATCTGGGGCACCAACGCGGTCGCCACCCAGGTCAACGTGATGACCCACGCCGTCCGCGCCCGGAAGGAGCGCGGCGCGAAGATCGTCGCGATCGACATCTACGAGACCGAGACGATGCGGCAGGCCGATCTCGCTTTGCGCCTGCGACCCGGTACGGACGGCGCGCTGGCCTGCGCCGTCATGCACGTCCTGTTTCGCGACGATCTCGCCGACCGCAATTATCTCGCGCGCTACACCGACGCGCCGGCTGAACTTGAAGCGCATGTGCTGAGCCGCGACCCGGCCTGGGCGGCGGCGATCACCGGCCTCGAAGTCGCAGAGATCGAAGCCGTCGCCGCGCTCGTCGGCTCGACAAAGCGAACCTTCTTCCGCCTCGGCTACGGCTTCTCGCGCCAGCGCAACGGCGCGGTCAACATGCACGCGGCGCTCTCAATCCCGGCGGTGACCGGCGCCTGGGCGTACGAGGGCGGCGGCGCGTTCCACAGTAACAGCGGCATTTTCAACCTGCGCAAGACGATGATCGAAGGACTGGACGTGCGCGACTCGCGCGTGCGCCGCCTCGACCAGTCGCGTGTCGGCGCCGTCCTGACCGGTGACGCGGACGCGTTGAAGAACGGTCCGCCGGTCAAGGCGATGCTCATCCAGAACACCAACCCGCTTGCGGTTGCGCCCCATCAAGAGAAGGTCCGGCGCGGATTCGCCCGCGAAGACTTGTTCGTTTGCGTCCACGAGCAATTCCTGACCGACACCGCGCGTTACGCCGACGTCGTGCTGCCGGCGACGATGTTCCTCGAGCACGACGACCTCTACACCGCCGGTGGTCACCAGCATTTGCAGTTCGCGCCGAAGGCGATCGACCCGCCGCCGGGTTGCCGCTCCAATCACGAGGTGATCGCTGCGCTCGCCGAACGCCTCGGGGCCGAGCATCCCGGCTTCGCGATGACGCCGCGCGAGATCATCGACTGGACCCTGCAGGAGTCCGGTTACGGCGACCTCGCGACCCTGGAAGCCCGGCGCTGGCTCGATCTCCAGCCGCCGTTCCGGGAGTTGCACTTCCTCGACGGCTTCGGCTTCCCGGACGGAAAGTTCCGCTTCAAGCCAGACTGGACGCACACGCCGCTGGCGAACGACGGTCTCAAGGGCGCCTGGCGTGACATGCCGGCTCTGCCGGACCACTGGCCGGTCATTGAAGCTGTGGACGAGCGGCGCCCGTTCAAGCTGGCGACTTCGCCCTCCCACAATTTTCTCAATTCAACCTTCACGCAAACTGCGACCTCGCTCTTGCGCGAGCGCCGGCCCGAGTTGCTGATCAACCCGGACGACGCAGCCGGCTTGGAGATCGGAAACGGAGACATTGTCGAGATCGGCAATGACCGCGGCCGCACCCGCCTCCACGCGCGTCTGTTTTCGGGGGCGACACGTGGGGTGCTCGTTAGCGAGGGGATCTGGCCGCCCTCGGCCTTTCTCGACGGCTGGGGGATCAATGCGCTTGTCGGCGACGACAGCGTTGCACCTTTCGGCGGCGTCGCATTCCACGACGCCACCGTCTGGGCGCGGCGGGCCTGACTGCAGGGTCCACACCCTTTATTTGCCGGAAGCGGCAGGATATAGGGTCTGAGAATCCTCGTCGATGTCAACTTCCCCGAAAAGAGCCACACGAGCATGAAGAAGCCGTCCGGCATGCGATCTGACGAGTTTGAGCAAAGCCTCGTCGATGTCGCAGCAATCGATCAGCTCGCCAAAATCGTCTCGAAATACGATCTGAGCGAAGTCGAGGTCGACCTCGGCGAGTTTCGCGTCCGGCTGGCTCGCGAACGCGCTCCGGCGGTCGCGCCCGCGGCGCCGGCTCATGCGCCGGCGCCGCCGGTCGCAGCCGCTCCTGCCGTGGCCGAGCCCGCGGCGGCGCAGGCGGCCGAACTCACCGACGCGGTCAGATCGCCGATGGTCGGCACCGCCTATCTTCGTCCGAGCCCGGAGGCCAAGCCGTTTGTCGAAGTCGGCTCGACCGTGAAGGCGGGCGACAAGCTGCTGCTCGTCGAGGCCATGAAGACGTTCAACGACATTGTGGCGCCGCGCGGCGGCAAGGTGGTGAGCATCCTCATCGCCGACGGCGCGCCGGTCGAATACGACCAGCCGCTCATCGTCATCGAGTGACTGGGACCGCGCTCGATGTTCGACAAAATTCTGATCGCCAACCGGGGGGAGATCGCTGTGCGCGTCATGCGCGCGGCCAAGGAACTCGGCATCGCCACCGTCGCCGTCTATTCGACCGCCGACAAGGAGGCCATGCACGTCAAGCTCGCCGACGAGAGCGTCTGCATCGGGCCGCCCGCCCCGAAGGACAGCTATCTCAACATTCCCGCGATCGTCGCCGCCTGCGAGATCACCGGCGCGGACGCCGTTCATCCCGGCTACGGGTTTCTTTCTGAGAACGCCCGCTTTGCCGAGATCCTGGAAGAGCACGAAATCGCATTCATCGGGCCGAAAGCCGAGCATATCCGCCTCATGGGCGACAAGATCGAGGCCAAGCGCACGGCGGCTCGGCTCGGCATCCCCTGCGTTCACGGCTCCGACGGAGCGATCGACAACGAGGCGGACGCGCTTCGGATCGCCGCTGACATCGGCTATCCGGTCATTGTCAAGGCGTCGGCGGGCGGCGGCGGCCGCGGCATGAAGGTCGCGAGCGATCCGGACGAGCTCGTGGGCGCGCTAGGCAATGCGCGGCTCGAAGCCAAGTCGGCCTTCGGCGACGACGCTGTCTATCTGGAGAAGTATCTCGGCAGGCCGCGCCACATCGAGGTCCAGGTGCTCGGCGACGGAAAGGGCGGGGCCATTCATCTCGGCGAGCGCGACTGCTCGCTGCAGCGGCGTCACCAAAAGGTCTGGGAGGAAGGACCGTCCCCCGCGCTCAATGCGGGTCAGCGCGAGGAGATCGGCGCCATTGTCGCCCGCGCCATGGCGGAGCTCGGCTATGTAGGCGCGGGAACGGTCGAGTTCCTGTACGAGGGCGGGCGTTTCAACTTCATCGAGATGAACACGCGCATCCAGGTCGAGCACCCGGTCACCGAAATGATCACCGGCATCGATATCGTCAATGAGCAGATCAAGATTGCGGCCGGCTCGCCGCTGTCGATCGCCCAGGACGAGGTGCGCGTGCTGGGCGCGGCGATCGAATGTCGCGTCAACGCCGAGCATGCCCGGACCTTCATCCCCTCGCCTGGCCGGATCACGTATTTCCATCCTCCGGGCGGCCTCGGCGTACGAGTCGAATTCTTCGGCCTACCAGGGCTACGTGATTCCGCCTTACTACGATTCCCTGGTCGCCAAGCTCATCGTCCACGGGCGCACGCGCACCGAAGCGCTCATGCGGCTGAGGCGGGCGCTCGACGAGTTTATCGTCGATGGCATCAATACGACTCTGCCGCTGTTTCGCACGCTGGTCCGCAACGCCGAGGTTCAGAACGGCCAGTATGACATCCACTGGCTGGAGGGGTTTCTGAAAACCAAGCCGGATATAGAAGACTAGCCGCAGACCCGCGTCAGCTGGCGCTCACGCGCGCCAGTCCGGCCTTCGCCTCAGCGTTGCGGGGATTCAGCGACGCGGCGCTGCTATAGGCTTCTACCGCCTTAGCGCGGTTGCCAAGTTTCTCATAGGCGAGGCCGAGGCCGGCCCAGGCGTCGGAATTGCGGTCGTCGACGTTGAGCGCTGCGTTGAAGTCGTCAACGGCCTTCTGCCACTGGGCGGTCGCCAGATAGCTCTGCCCGCGCGCCTGATAGGGCGCGCCAGCGAACGGGTCCCGGTCAATGGCGTTGTTGAAATCGGTGATCGCCTGAGCGTTGTTTCCCTGGCGTTGATAGATAAGGCCACGCGCGTGATAGGCTTGCGCCCCTTCCGGATTGAGCCGGATCGCCTGATTGAGATCGGCGAGCGCGGTATCGTAATTGTCGTGGGCACGCTCGAGGTTTCCGCGCCCGAGATAGGCTGCTGCGTCGTTCGGGTTGGTAGCGATCGCCTGATTGAAGTCTTGCATCGCCAGGTCGTCTTGTCTCTGTTGGCGATAGGCCAGGGCGCGGTTGGTGTAGGCGCCCGAGAAATGCGGATCTAACTCGATGGCGTGGGAGAAATCGTCGACCGCGTTCGAATAACGGCCGAGCTTGGCGTAAACGACGCCGCGCGTGTTGTAGGCCGAGGGATCGCGGGGATTGCGTTGGATAATCTCGGTCAGCGAATCGATGTTGCCGGCATTGGACTCCTGCGCCTTCGGCCCCGCTTCGACCTCCGCGACCTGAGAGGAAGGACCGTTTCCGCCGAACGTCTCGCTGCAGGCGCTCAGCCCCAGCGCGATTGCAAGAACCAATGCTGCCTTGACCGAGGGTGGCCCCAGCACAACCTTGCCGTTCATCATCCGCAAACTCCGCCGCGTCCCGGAAGTCGACGCGGATCCTCCGTCACACCCAAAAAGCAAACTGAAAAAACAAAACCCCGCCGCGTTGGGGCGGGGTCGAACCGCTCTTCACGGCGCGTATACAGCTAAACACCGCCGACGACGACGGGATCAACCGGTCGATGATCGCGGCGCGCCCGGGACGGGCTTGGGCTTCATCGGAAGCAGACCCTCGCGCTGAAGTTTCTTGCGGGCGAGTTTACGCGCGCGGCGGACCGCCTCGGCCTTCTCCCGCGCCCGCTTCTCGGAGGGCTTCTCGTAGTGGCCGCGCAGCTTCATCTCGCGGAAGATCCCCTCCCGCTGCATCTTCTTTTTGAGCGCTTTCAGGGCCTGATCAACATTGTTGTCGCGGACGAGTACTTGCACGGGCTATCCTGTGTTTTGAGGCTGAGCCTCGAAAAACCTGTGTTTTGACGAAAAGCAAGGACGCGCGCCTTCCCGGAAGAAGGCCCGTCCAACCGCGAGCGCAATATCAGAGCCAGGCCGTCTTGTCCAGCACGCCGCGGGCCAGCAAGGCGCCAAATCGCGCTTTCCCTGCCCGGTCGGGCCGTGGCATAAAATGAGGGTAAGGAAAGAAATCTGAGCGATGAACAAGTTCGAGCGACAGCCCGCTCACGCGGGCGAAGCCAAGGTCGAATATCTCGACGGCGATTTTCGCATTCTGCGACCCGGCGCCTTTGTGCGCTGCGCCGTCACGGGCGAGCCGATCCCCCTGGACGAACTGCGCTACTGGAGCGTCGACCGCCAGGAGGCCTATGCGAATCCGTCGGCTTCGATGCAGCGGGAAATCGAAAGACGCGCCTAGACGCCGCCGCGCCAGTCCCCCTCTTCGACCGCAGCCTTTCCGAGAATCGACGCAAATCTTAACGGCGTCTCGAGTCCGTTGCGCCGGCTCGGGCATGGAGGCTCTTGCGACAGACGGCCTCGCATTCGCGGCCGCGGGAAGTTCGTGTTTTCCTCCTCTTGCAAAGCACGCAAAGATAGTTCATATGTGAACAGTCCCGTAGCCGCGCGCGGGAGGATAGGCGCGGGGCCCCCGTTTTCATGATGTCCCGAGGAGCGCCATGCCGACTTACAAAGCGCCGGTAAACGACACCGTTTTCCTGCTGAGCGACGTTTTCGACTACGCCCGCTACGCCAATGCGCCCGGTTTTGCCGAGGCGCCGCTTGACGTGGTCGAAGCCGTACTCAGCGAAGGAGCGAAATTTGCCGAGGAGGTCACCCAACCGCTGAATCGTGTCGGCGATCTCGAAGGTTGCAAGCGCAACGAGGACGGCAGCGTCACAACGCCGAAAGGCTTCAAGGAGGCTTATAAGGCGCTGGTCGAGGGCGGCTGGGTTGGCATCGCAGGCGATCTGAAATATGGCGGCCAAGGCCTGCCCCACTTCCTCGCCGTCCTGCTCGGCGAGTACCAGACTTCCGCAAATCTCGCCTTCGCCATGTACCCCGGACTGACCAACGGCGCGGTCGCGGCGATGATGGTCCATGCCAGCGAGGAACTGAAGGACCGCTACCTGCCGAAAATGACCACCGGCGAATGGACCGGCACGATGAACCTGACCGAGCCGCAATGCGGAACCGATCTTGGGCTGATCAAGACCAAGGCGGTCCCTCAGGACGACGGGTCCTACGCGATCACCGGACAGAAGATCTTCATTTCGGCCGGCGAGCACGACCTCGCCGACAACATCATCCATCTCGTGCTCGCCCGGATCGAGGGCGCGCCGGCGGGCGTCAAGGGCATCTCGCTGTTCGTCGTGCCGAAGTTCCTCCCCGACGCCAACGGGGCGCCAGGCGAGCGCAACAGCGTCGTCTGCGGCTCGCTCGAGCACAAGATGGGCATCCACGGCAACGCTACTGCGGTCCTCAATTACGACGGCGCCAAGGGCTGGCTCGTCGGCGAGGAGCATCGCGGCCTGCCGGCGATGTTCGTGATGATGAACGGGGCGCGCCTCGGCGTCGGGGTCCAGGGTCTATCGCTGTCGGAGGTCGCCTACCAGAACGCTGCCGCCTACGCCAAGGAACGCCGGCAGTGCCGCTCGCTGAAAGGACCGGCAGAGCCCGAGAAGCCCGCCGACCTCCTGCTGGTCCACCCCGACGTGCGGCGCATGCTGCTCGAGATCCGGGCGTTCAACGAGGCTGCGCGCGCGCTGCTCGTCTCCGTCGCGCTGTCGCAGGAGGAGGCGTTGACCTCGCCGGATCCGAAGGCTCGCCAAGCGGCCGACGACCGGCTCGGCTTGATGACGCCGGTGATCAAGGGCGTCTTCACCGACATCGGCTTCGCCAACGCTGTCAAGGCGCAGCAAGTGCTTGGCGGACACGGCTACATTGCCGAATGGGGCATGGAGCAGTTCGTCCGCGACGCCCGAATCGCCATGATCTACGAGGGGGCGAACGGCGTGCAGGCGCTCGACCTCGTCGGCCGCAAGCTGCCCAAGGACGGCGGCCGCGCCATCATGGGCTTCTTTGGGGAAATCGGGCAGTTCGTCGCCGCCAACAAGGAGGATGCCGCTCTCGCTCCTTACCTGGCGGCGGTGCAGGCGTCCCTTGGCCATCTTCAGCAGGCGACGATGTGGCTGTCGAAGAACGGCCTGGCGGACCCCAACAACGCCGGCGCCGCCTCGACCGACTACATGCATCTCTTCGGTCTCACCGCACTCGGCTACATGTGGGCGCGGATCGTCAAAGCGGTGCTCGCGCGGCAAGCGAAGGGCGAGAGCAGTCCAGCGCTCGACGCGAAATTGACCCTCGCGAAGTTCTTCGGCGAGCGTATGCTGCCCGAGACAGGGGCGCATCTGGCGCGCCTCACCACCGGCGCGGCGACGATCATGGCGCTGCCGGCAGAGGCCTTTTGAAGCGAGATGACGTGAGGCGGAATTGCTCGGCGCCCCCTCATCCGGCCCTTCGGGCCACCTTCTCCCAAGGGGAGAAGGGCGCGCCCCTCTCCCACCGGGAGAGGGAAGCGGCCGAAGGCCGCAGGGTGAGGGTTCGCTGGCGCAACCTTATGTCATCCCGCTCTGGGAAACGGGAGGACGGAGAGGTCGTATGAGCGAAGACGCGCAGGTCCGCTTGACCGGGGGCTGTCAGTGTGGCGCGGTGCGATACGAGCTGACCGCGCCTCCCCGGGGTGGCAGCATCTGCCATTGTCGGATGTGCCAGAAGGCTGGCGGCGCTCCATTCATGGCTTTCACAGGGACCGTGCGCCAAGAACGCTTCGTCCTCACCCGCGGGACGCCGGCGATCTACCGCAGTTCGGAGATCGCCGAGCGCGGCTTCTGCGCCGTCTGCGGCACGCCCCTGACCTATCGCCTGATTGGCCGCGACCGCATCTCGGTGACGATTGGCAGCCTTGATCGCCCGGCGGACATTGCGCCGACTGTCCAACTTGGCGTCGAATCCGCGTTGCCTTGGTTCGCGGGTCTGGCGACGCTTTCGACGTCGCGGACAGAGGATTGGTTGAAGACAGTGGGCGTAACGGAGGTTGGAAGCCGCCAGCATCCGGACCACGACTAGGAACGAGAGAAGCGCGGTCGCAGCGCCGCAGGGAGACATGACTATGACTGAAGCCTTGATCTTCGATCACGTGAGAACGCCCCGAGGCCGCGGCAAGCCGGATGGCTCGCTCCATACCGCATCGACGCTACATCTCGCCGCGACGGCGCTGAAGGCGATCAAAGACCGCAACCAGCTCGAACCGACCCAGATCGACGACGTCGTCATGGGCTGCGTCGATCCGGTTGGCGAAGCCGGCGGCGACATCGCCCGCATGGGCGCGTTGGCCGCAGGTTTCGGCGACACGGTGCCGGGCGTGCAGATCAACCGCTTCTGCGCCTCGGGCCTCGATTCGGTGAATTTTGCTGCGGCGCAGGTGATGAGCGGGCAGCATGATCTGACGATCGGCGGCGGCGTCGAGTTGATGAGCCGCGTCGGCATCGGCGCGTCCGGCGGCGCCTGGCCGGCGGATCCGTCGCTCGCGATTCCGGCCTATTTCATGCCGCAGGGCGTGTCGGCCGATCTCATCGCCACCAAATACGGCTTCTTGCGCGACGACGTCGACGCCTATGCCGTGCAGTCGCAGAAGCGCGCCGCGGCCGCCTGGAGCGAGGGCCGGTTCAAGGGCTCGATCGCCCCGGTCAAGGACGTTAACGGGCTGCCGCTGCTCGACCATGACGAGCACATGCGCCCGCAGACCGACATGCAGTCGCTCGCCTCGCTGAAGCCCTCGTTTGTCATTCCCGGGGAACAGGGCGGATTCGATGCGGTCGCCATCCAGGCCCATCCCGAGATCGAGCGCATCATCCACGTCCATCACGCCGGCAATTCGTCGGGCATCGTCGACGGCGCGGCGGCCGTGCTGATCGGCTCGCGCGAGGCGGGCAAGAAAGCTGGGCTCAAGCCGCGCGCGAAAATCCGCGCTTTCGCCAACATCGGCTCGGAGCCCGCGATCATGCTGACGGGGCCCGTCGACGTGACGAAGAAGGTGCTCGCACGCTCGGGCATGACGATCAACGACATTGATCTGTTCGAGGTGAACGAGGCCTTCGCCGCGGTCGTGCTGCGGTTCATTCAGGCCTTCGACGTCGATGAGAACAAGGTCAATGTCAACGGCGGCGCCATCGCACTCGGCCATCCGCTCGGCGCCACCGGAGCGATGATCCTCGGCACCGCGCTCGACGAACTGGAGCGCACCGGCGGGAGCACCGCGCTCATCACCCTCTGCATCGGCGGCGGCATGGGCACCGCCACGATCATCGAACGCGTCTGATCGCTTGGGACGGAGTCTTTCCATGAACCTCAACAACTTTCGCTTCGAGACGGACGCCGACGGCATAGCGCTCGTGACCTGGGACATGCCCGGCCGCTCGATGAATGTCATCAACCCCGAAGTCATGTCCGAGCTCGGCCAGATCGTCGGCCGGATCTCGGGCGACGCTGCGATCAAGGGCGCGGTCATTGCCTTTGCAAAGGGTGTCGGCGGCGCTGACCTCACCTTCCTGCAGACCGCCGGCGCCGAATTTCAGCGCCGGGCCAAGGCCGAAGGCAAGGAGGCGGCGATGCGCGCCCTGGTCGAGGAGACGAAGCGGTTGAACCTCGTCTATCGCCGGCTGGAGACCTGCGGGAAACCGGTCGCGGTCGCGATCAACGGCGTCTGCATGGGCGGCGGCTTCGAACTTGCCCTCGCCTGCCATTACCGGATCGCCTCGGACGGCGACAAGACCCGGGTCGGCTTGCCCGAGATCAAGGTCGGCCTGTTCCCCGGCGGCGGCGGCACGCAGCGGGTTGCGCGGCTTATGTCCACGCCGGACGCGCTGCAGATGCTGTTGAAAGGCGATCAACTCAAGCCGGCCGCGGCCAAGAAGATGGGTCTGATCCACGAGGTCGCGCCGGCGGACGAGATCGTGCAGCGCGCGATAGCCTGGGTGAAAGCCAATCCGAACGCCAAAGCGCCGTGGGACGATCCGAAGTTCAAGCCGCCGTCCGGCAAGGTGTTCTCGGCCGCCGGCATGATGATCTGGCCGCCTGCCAACGCCATCTATCGCCGCGAGACCTACGACAATTATCCGGCGGCGAAAGCGATCCTGTCGAGCGTGTTCGAGGGGCTGCAACTGCCGATGGACCTCGCACTCGCGGTGGAGAGCAAGTACTTCACCAACATCATGCTGTCCAAGGAGGCGGCGGCAATGATCCGCTCGCTCTTTCTGTCGATGGGCGAACTCAACAAAGGCGTACGCCGACCGGCAAGCGTCTCGTCGACGAATCTCAAGAAGGTTGGCGTTCTCGGCGCCGGCCTCATGGGCGCAGGCATCGCGTATGTCTCGGCCAATGCGGGCCTCGACGTCGTGCTGATCGACCGCGATCAGGAATCGGCCGACAAGGGCAAGGCCTATGCCGACAAGGTGGTCAGCGGCCAGATCGCCAAGGGCCGCGCCAAGGCCGCCGACAAGGAGGCGCTGCTCGGTCGCATCCAGGCGACCGCCGATTACGAGGCGCTGAAGGGCTGCGACTTCGTCGTCGAAGCGGTGTTCGAGGATCGCGCGGTCAAGGCCGAGGCGACGAAGAGGGCGCAGGCCGTGCTCGGACCGGACGTCGTGTTCGCCAGCAACACTTCGACGCTGCCGATCACCTCGCTCGCCGAAACGTCGCTGAAGCCCGAGCAGTTCATCGGCGTGCATTTCTTCTCTCCGGTCGAGAAGATGATGCTGGTCGAGATCATTATGGGCGAGAAGACCGACGCCAAGGCGCTGGCAACCGCGATGGACTTCGTCCGAGCGATCAAGAAGACGCCGATCGTGGTCAACGACTGCCGTGGTTTCTACGTCAATCGCTGCGTGATCAACTACATGCTCGAAGCCCACCTCATGCTGATGGAGGGCGTGCCGCCGGCGATGATCGAGAACTCGGCCAAGATGGCCGGCCTGCCTGTCGGACCGCTCGCGCTCACCGACGAGACGGGCGTCGATCTTGCCTACAAGATCCTGAAGGCGACCGAAGCGGACCTCGGCGCTGGCGCGATCGACGCCGGGCAGAAGACACTGATCGAAACGCTGGCAGTCAAGGAGCAGAGATTCGGCCGGAAGAACGCCAAGGGCTTCTACGACTATCCCGCGAGCGGACCGAAGAGCCTGTGGCCTGGTCTTAAGGCAATCGCCGGCAAGACGCTCGACCCGGACACGATCAGCGTCAAGGACCTCAAGGACCGGTTCCTGTTCCCCCCTGCGCTCGAGGCCGCACGCTGCATGTTCGAGGGCGTCGTGACCGACCCGCGCGAGGCCGACGTCGGCTCGATCCTCGGCTTCGGCTACGCGCCTTACACGGGCGGGACGCTGTCGTTCATCGACGGCATGGGGCTGAAGGCGTTCGTCGCGCGAGCGAGGGAGCTTGCGGCGAACTACGGCCCCCGCTTCGCCCCGCCGGAGAAGCTGGTGGAAATGGCGGAGAAGGGCAAGACGTTCTACGGAACCTACGGCGAGCAGAAGAAGGCGGCGTAGCCGGACTTCGAACGGAAACGAGAACCCCGCCGGCCACAATGTCGGCGGGGATTTGAAATGAGTTCAAGTCGATTCGCGCCCGTCATTGCGAGCGACTCCCGCGTCAAAGAGCCCAGGGGGAAGCAATCCACGGGATCGGAGGCGCTCTACGACCCTGTGGATTGTTTCGGAGCTCACGCTCCTCGCAACGACGGCAGTGGTCGAACCTATCGTCGTCTCGCTGTAGCGTCTTGCGCAGTGCGGCGGCGGACGAGGCCGTCGGCGGCCTTCTCTGTCCTACAGATCGGACACGCCATCGGCTTCCGTGCATTGGATGCACGAGAACATTCACTTCCTAATATCAGAACTCTGTGTTAGGTTCGAAACATGCGCGCTTGCCGTCGTCGTCCATCCGGGCGACGGTTTGCCTGACGCGAAGCCACCGTTGTTTGACATGCGTATCGAGGGTTTTGCCGCACGACAGACGGGCGCATTTGAAGTTGGCCACGAGGCTGCCGAGGGACGCCGTGCGGCTTGCAGGGCACGCTCGTTGAGCGCGCCGGCGGCGTCAACGCCGCCGCCCTACACGGCGCCAGGAAATCTGCCCCGGCTACAGCAACTCCGGGCATTCGCGGGCTGCTGCTGCAAGCCGGGAGGTGACGCGAAATCTCCCCCCTGACCGTTGATCTGCCCGGAAAATTGGCCGCAAACGTTTGAGAACGCTCAAAACGGACTCGGAAACGGCGAGCCCTGGAGCGAAGCGCAGCCGGCCTTCCAGGGAACGCGCCTACCATGGCGGTCCGCCGAAGCGCTTCGCGGACGACCTCGCCATCGCAGACCGTTGCGACCTGCTGGTGAGCCGGCAACTCTGCCTCCGTCCGTTGGCCGGCTCGGAAAACTGGCGGCAAGCGCTTGAAAACGCTCAAAACGGACTCGGAGATGGCGAACCGTGAAGTCAAGCGTCGTCGGCCTTCCAGGAAACGCGCCGACCACGGCGGACCGCCAAATCGCGCGGACGACCCCGCCGTCGCAGGCTGCTGTGAGGCGCAGGTGAGGCGGAAACTCTGCCCCCGTCCGTCGGCCGACTCGTAACTCCCAAGCCCCTTACCCTGACGCGATCAAGGCGTGCATGATTTGCTTTGGCGATGCGGCGAGGGTTTGGAGGATGTTGGCGCCCTGTTTTCGGGCTGTCGAGACGACGGATCTGAGGCTGGCGAAGATTTTGGCGCCGTCGAGGGTTCGGAAACACCCCGAGATTTTCATTTTGACCTTCATCATTCGCAGGTCCTGCTCGGCCAGATTGTTGGTGAAGGGCACGTCGAAATTGCTCATGAACCGGAGCGTTTCGGTCTTGAAGGTCTTCAGCCTTTCGAGCAGATTTTGTCCTGGGCGTTGTTTGGGGCGTCCGCGCCCGGGAGATTTCGTCTCCAGCTTGGGCAATTGACGATGAAAGGCGAGGCCGAGCCGAACCGCGGCCCAATAGCGCTCGACGAACGCCGCGATCGTCTCGGGCGGGAGCGCCGAGGCGCCCGCCTCGCGCGCCCCATTGACGGCGGCGTTGGCGTCGAGGAGGACCGCGCGCATGAGTTCGGCCCAGGGCTCCTTCTCAAACTCTATGAGAGCTTGGAGTTCGCGCAGGATATGCGCATTGCAGAAGGCGTGCTCGACCGTGTCCATCCCGCGATAGGGCAAGAAGTGGTCATGCACGACGACGCCGTCCCGCAAATCCGTGGGGATGTCGCCGCGCTTTTCGCCCGCGCGATAGAAAGTGAAGGCCAAACTCGACGTCGTGTGCAGCCAGTGCAGCTTGCCGGCGATCCGATAGCCCGTCTCATCGAGGCAGCGAACCTTGGCCTCGGCCACGCGTTCGCCGATGGCCTTGTAGACTTCGCCCAGTTCGCCCGCCTTCTTGCCCACCCAGGCGACGACGCTGGCCGGACAGATCAACGGCGCGCCGAACAGATCGTTCAGCGCCTGCGCGACCCGATCCTCGGGGATGAGTTGATGGATGTTGAGATAAATCGCCGCCGCCTTGATACGCTCGCCATATTGGGTCGGCGAGACCACGCCATCGGGAAACTCGGCCTTCGTCACGCCCCGGCATTGCGCGCAATGATAGATCGAAGCCTGATGTTCCGTGACCAACAACGCACGCTCGGGAAGATCGAACACCTGGCGTTTCTCGACCCCAATCGCCGCCATCGGATCCAGAGACGAACCGCAATGGCCGCACGCGCAGGCCTCGTGCCGAACCACGGCGTCGGGATCGGCGACCTGACGCAACGTGCCGCCCTGATGGCCCTTCTGGCCCCCGCTCGGCTTGCCAGAGCGGCCGCGCAGGCTGCCCGCCACCCGCGGCTTCTTCTTCAACCCGTCGCTCGATGGCGGTTTCGAACTCGTCGAACTGTCCAGACCCAATCGACGACGAAGTTCGACAACCTCCGCCTGAAGCGCCAAAACTTGGCGATTCAGCGAAGCGATAAGCTCCTCGACTTCCGCAGGAAGGGTCATCCCACCCTTGAGTCAGACTCGCCCCATTATGTCTTCATGAATTCGGCGCCAAAAACCAAATTCACAAACCCTGTGGCATTTCGGACTCACTCGGGCTTGGGAGTTACGCCGACTCGGAAAACTGGCGGCAAGCGCTTGAAAACGCTCAAAACGGGCTCGGAAGTGGCGAGCCCGAGAGCGAAGCGCAGCCGGCTTCCCAGGGGACGCGCCGACCACGGCAGTCCGCCGAATCGCTTTTACGGACGACCCCGACTCCAGCTTCTGGCCGTCGTCCACCGTCGCCTGTGAGCGTTTCGGAAGCGCGCGCGCCGCCTCCTCTGGAATTCAAAACGCAACGCTCGGCATGAAATTCCAAAATGAATAGCGCTCGATCCATCCCGCTGCCAATAGTCTGAAATGGCACAGTATTTGCGGAACCGACCGTTGCAAGATCGCGTTGTCGATGACACGATCGCCTAGCTCAGTCTTTGGAGAAACCGCATGGTGAGCCCAGACTTCCGCCGGCAGCTCGAAGGATTTGGTCTGACAACGGCCAGTATCCTTTACCGGCTGCCGGACCACCCCGGAATCCTGCAGACATACATCTGGCAACAGCACGACCTGCACCCGCATTTTCCCGAGTTGAAGAAATTCCTCGACTTTTGGACGCGGGAGCTCGATGGCCTCCTCCACTCGGTGACCGTGGCGCACGCGAAGCTCATCACGCCGGCGGAAATCCGAACCGTCGAGGGCGAGTTCTGGCTGCACTGAACGGCGCCGAGGGCGAGACCCTGAGTGCAGGTTGTCGTCCAGCCGCAGGGCGACGCAACGGTGGTTGCCAACCCCTCCCCGCGTGGCAGGGTCTCTATACGCTGCTCTCGCCTTATGAAAGGTTTGCGCTTCTCAGACGAGCAGCGGCCCGGCCGAAACGCCGCACGCCTCCAGAAACTTGCGCACCTCAATCACCTCCGCTTTCATAAGCGTGTGGCTGGCGAGATGCAGCACGGTCTCTTTCCCGTTGAGCTTGACCCCGATGCGGCTCTTCGTCTTCGGAGCCATCTCGGCGCCGAGCCCGTTCAGCACCGTCTCGATGTCCTTCATCTCGAGATTGGCGTTGACTGGATGGGCGAAGATCGCCTGGAGGACCTTGCGTTGATGATGGTTCACGGCCTGCTCCTTCCCGGGTTTCGGGAATCGAAACGCCATCCTGCGGCCAACTGGCGCGGCCGTCATTGACAGCCGTCAAATCTTGGTCTGCCGCTAATCGTCACAAAACGCCGCAGTCCGCCTCGGCCCCTGATAGAACCACTGAAATCCACTGACAGAGGGGTCTTGGGGGATTCGTCGCCGCCCAAATAACGAACCGCTGCGGCGTCTTCACCTTTTCGCGGCAATTTCCAGATTGCGGTCAAGATGCTATGACCCGCCTCGGCTGCGGAAAGCCCTGCAGAGCAAGCGGAAGTCGGGCGGCAGGTCTAGTCGCAAAGGAGTGGTCTTTTGTTCGTTTGGCGCGCGATCCGTGAACGCATCGATTCATTTCTTGACGCGCCCTCCAACGCCACCCTGCGCCGGCTGCTGCTCGATCAGGGTTCGAAGCACTGGAAGGGCTATGTCTTTTCGTTCGCGATGATGGGGCTGATCGCCGTCACGACGTCGCTGTCCGCCTGGATCATCGGCAGGATCGTCGACAAGATCTTTGTCGCGCACAAGCAAAGCGCGGTGTGGGAGATTACCGCGGCGATCGTCGCCATCTACACTGTCAAAGGTCTCGCCACCTACGGACAGCAGGTTTCGCTGTCCCGCGTCGCCAACAGCATTGTCGCCGACATCCAGACGCGCATCTTCGACCAGATGCTGCGGATGAGTGTAACCTATTACAGCAAGGCGCATTCGTCGGAGTTCATGGCGCGGCAGGCGTTCATCGCCCAGTCGGCTAGCAACGCTCTCAACCTGCTGATCACGACCCTGTCCCGCGATGCCCTGACCATCGTCGGCCTTGTGATCGTGATGGTGTCCCAGGACCCGATGCTCACGATCCTCGCCCTGATGCTCGTGCCGGTGGCGGCGCTCGGCGTGCGCCAGATCGGGCAGCGCGTGCGACGAATCATGACCACGGAATTTGCAGGTATGATGCAGATGATGGAGTCGCTGCAAGAGACTGCGCAGGGCATCCGCATCGTCAAGGCGTTTACCCTCGAGGACTTCATGCGCCAGCGGCAGGGGGCGGCGATCCGAGGTTTCCAGGCGGCGGCCAACAAGCTCGCATCGGTGAGCTCGCGCACAAGCCCTATCATGGAAAGCCTCGGGGGCTTCGCCATTGCGGCCGTCGTACTCTACAGCGGCTACACCGTCATCATTCGCGGCAACCAGCCCGGTAGCCTGTTCTCGTTCATCACCTCGGTCATCATGCTGTACGAGCCGATGAAGCGGGTCGCTCGTTTCCACGTCGATATGTCCACATCCCTCCTCGGCGTCTCAATGCTCTATGATTTCCTGGACGCGCGTGAATTCGAGGAAGATCCCCCGGGGGCCGGCGAACTCGAGATCACGCAGGGCCGGATCGAGTTTCGCAACGTGGTGTTCGGCTATCGTCCCGAAGAGCGGGTCCTCCATGCGGTGAGCTTCGTCGCCGAAGCCGGGAAAACGACCGCCCTAGTGGGACGATCGGGTGGCGGCAAGTCGACGGTGATGGCCCTGATTCTGCGGCTGTACGACATCGAAGGCGGTCAAATTCTCTGCGATGGCGTGGATATCGCGTCGGTGACGCGGGAGTCCGTCCGCCGGCAGATCGGCTACGTCGCGCAGGAAAACTTCTTGTTCAAGGGTTCGGTGCGGGACAACATCGCCATGGGCCGACCGGGCGCGAGCGACGAGGATATCGTGTCCGCCGCCAAGGCGGCCTATGCGCACGACTTCATCATGGAGTTCGAGCGCGGCTACGACACGCCGTGCGGCGAGCACGGTATGCAGCTCTCCGGCGGGCAGCGCCAGCGCATCGCCATCGCCCGCGCGTTTCTCAAGGACGCGCCGATCATCCTGCTCGACGAGGCGACCTCCGCCCTCGATTCTGAATCCGAGCAGGCGATCCAGAAGGCGCTGCACACGCTATGCGAAGGCCGCACGACACTCGTCATCGCTCACCGCCTGTCGACGGTCGCCCAGGCCGACGAGATTTGCGTGATCGACCACGGCCAGATCGTGGAGCGTGGCCGCCACCGCGACCTTTTGGCCCAAGGTCGCACCTACAGCCTAATCGCCAGGACTCAATTCCCGCGCGACGCGGCGTGAGACGCGCGGCACGACGACGCATATAGCCAGTTCCGGTTAGGAACTGCAGTCGGGCAGAGCTAAAGACGCGACGCGAGGTTCCGCGAACTTCGGCGCGCCGCGTGCTTCTCAGCCGTGAAATCCTTGAGGGACGATGGCGATCGGTCAGACGAAACGGCAATGAGCGACACAACGCCCAGCCAGAGCCAAAGCAGACCGAACCGAAGAACGGTCTGCTTGACCATCTCAACTCCCTGAGAACGCGGTGTTTCTCCCGTCAGGTCCGGGGGGAGCGCGGCGCGAATAGCCGGCGTATCGAGCAGTTCGCGCAGGCGGCGTGAATCGAAGTAGGGAATTTGCAGCGCGGGCGTACCAGCCAGGAACGAGGCGTCCCCCGTGGCCAGATAACTTCGGAGATTATTGGCCTCAGCCACGGCAATGTCGCGTCGCTCATCGATGGAACTGCGCAGATGCCGTTGCGGATGGGTCAGCGAAACGACGACGACGCCGAGCCACGCGGCAAGAATTAGTGTCCGCCAGACCACCGGCTTGCCGGCCGTCTGGAAAGACTGGAACAGCCAAAATGCGCTGATAAGGTCGATCATCAATCCGATCAGCAGAACGCCGGTATAGCGGCTCTGAATCGCTCATTGGGCTCGTCCTGCAGCGAGCGCCACGACCTGAGCCAGCACCCACGCGAGAGCGGCGACGTTGATCCAACGCGGATCGGTCCGCTCCGGACGCTCGGACACGACGCGCGCGACGAACAGCGCAGATGGAACCAGCAGGAACAGTCCGAGCGCCGTATTAGCCGGCCAAAACGAAAGTTGTGCAAAGGCCGACAAGAACTGGCCGATACTATGAGCTCTGAACGCCTCAGATGACTGGACGTGAGGGATCAGGAGCAACAAGACGAGGGTTGTTGCGGCGAGCACCGCCATGCCCGACGCCTCGCGAACCCCTCGTCTTTGGCCGACGGCCGCCTGGAGGAGATGGACGCCGAAAACAGCGGCGAACGTCAACGCGCCGGAGGCGAGGCAAAAATACGAAGCCATCGCGGCGAGCGCTCCGGCCGCCCATCGCACTGACCAGGCGCGCTCGCCGGTCATCAGCCACGGGCTTGCGAAGGAGAAGGCGTTCAGCAAATAGAAATGCGTGTTGAAACCGAGAAGGACGTTGTCATAGCCATAAGGGACCACGTTCATGAGGACGCATACGATCATCGCGGCGGGGGCCCACCCTTTCGGGAGAATGCGCGCCAGTCCGTAACTGATCGCAACGATCGTCGCCGACTCGAGGATCGCGTTTACGATCATCTGGAGCACGACGTCCCAATAGCCGGACACGTGAAGGATCGAGAGAACCAGCAATCGTGTAAACACGATTCGGTGCTCATTGAACGGCGCGAAGAGGTCGCTGACCGACAGGCGGCCGTCAACATAAGCTTTGATCAGGAGCGCTGCATCTCCATCCCACTCGTCCATGAAGGGGGTCGAATTCCCGGCGCAATGGATCAGAGCGGCCCGAGACCCGAAAAGAATGAGAAAGAGGGAT
The DNA here is from genome assembly GCA_963822215.1 of uncultured Alphaproteobacteria bacterium. Lineage (GTDB taxonomy): Bacteria > Pseudomonadota > Alphaproteobacteria > Rhizobiales > Beijerinckiaceae > Roseiarcus. The sequence goes on along the minus strand of CAWGGX010000007.1, from coordinate 83,143 downwards.
GCGAGAAAAATCGGCTTGGACTGAGCCCGGATCAAAGTCAGCAAGTTCCCTCCTCCGGACCCTCAGGGGTTCGCCGCTCGAGCGCGCACTCTCGATAAGCGAAATCGTGCCCTCCGCGTACCCCTCTCCTCGCAGAGCCCCTCTCCAGTCGTCGTTCGTAACTTGAAGCGCAGCGACTTTCACGAACGGAAATCCCTTCGCGATCAGGTCCCTCCACTCTTCGATCGTCGCGTTTCCGCGTGACGTCGACGGAAACAGAGCTTCGGCGCGGAGGCCGGCGCTGAGGTAGCGCTGCAGAAGGGGAACCTCGTAGGCGATGATCACGGCGTGCTTGTCGCGATAAGCCTTCACCTCCGACAGGAAGGCCATCAGGGCCGCCACCCCCTCGGCTTTAGCGACGAGGAAATAGCTCTGGAAATGTCGTGTGATCTGAGGGCTTTCGGTGAGCCCGACGCGAAAGGTCCAGATTGCGCGCGACATGGGCCCATGCGGCGAAATCGATGCCCTGGTTTTCGCGGACATAGAGCCCGTCGACGAGGCCGAGGAGGGTCTCGATGGACACCGCTCCCGGCTGATCGGCCGCCACCACGAGGGTCGTCGCAACGCCCTCTTTCGCCAGCGCGGAAAGAAAGAAAGGCACGTGCGGTTTGATGCGCCCCGCGGGAGCGTATGTGACGAACACCGCCATGTCCTGCCGCGCCGCTGGGCGCTTCAGGCAAACGAGTTCCGCCTCCTCGACCGGACGAAAATCGCTCGGCGCCTTCGGAAGGCGGCCGTCCCGTCGGCCGTGGCGGAGGAAATGGGCAAGCGGTTCGAGACCACTCCCGGCGATATCAGCATAGGTCTCGCGGTACCAAGCCGGATCGAAAGCGGGCGACGGCGGCAAGCCCTCCCCCGCTCCTTTCTTCAGGTAGTGCAAAAGCGGATTCCGCCGCGCCCTCGGTCTCGCCGCGCAATACCAGCGGGAGTCAAAAAAGGGATTGGGATCCCTGTGTGAGTAGGGCCCGGGCGCCCTTGCCGATGTAGTGCCGAAGCGGGCCGCCCTCAAAATGGGCCGCGTCCGGATTGTTGGCGACATACCACGCCTCGTCGAACAGGCCCGAAGACGCAACAAGCCGCTCGTTGCGGCGACGCCGTGCGAAGATGAGCTTAAGCAGAGGCTCGGAGGCGTTGGGCGTCGAGGGGTCCAAGCGCGTCGCTGGCGGGCTGGGTTCGCCGCAAGGCCGAAGCGCTGGCGCCCGTCAATCGCGGCATCGGCGCATGCGTCGCGGCGGCGCCGGTGCGCTGTCTCGACGAAACGGGCTTTCGCATCGCCGGGACGACCCGTTGGCTGCACACCGCCTCGACGACGACCCACACGTTCTATCGTGCCGGCGAGCCCTGCTCGGCCGTGCCAGAGTTCGAGGGCGGCGTCGCGTGGTCCACGACCACTGGCGCGCCTATTACGGCCTCGAAGACGTCGATGACGCCTACTGCAACGCCCATCTCCTACGCGACTTCAGGCCGTTTGCGAACTCGACAAGGAGCCCTGGGCCGAGGCCCTGCGCGCGACCCTTCTGGACGCCAACGAGGCTGTCAGAACGGCCAGGATCCGCGAGCGCGGACTCCTCGACGCTTCCCAGGTCTTAGAGCGCCCACCTCGGCACGCCACATCGGGAGATCATAGAAGACAACGCCAGTTCGTCCTTCTGGATCACGATTTCCTTGTCGACCGAAAGACCAGATCGTCAAAGAAGGCGAAGGTCGGACCGACGGGCCCCTCGCCAGAAGAAAGAACGTCTGAAGGTGGGCGCCGCCTGTTCGGGCGCATGAGGCGCGCCGAGGGGCCTCCAGCGCCGCCCTGTCGCTTTCGCCGAGCGAGGAGGCGCACATTGAGACGAAGATGACCGCAATGTCCCGCGCCGCGTTATAAGTAACCATCCCCCGGCAAAGCCGGGGGCTTTCGGGGTCTGAGCCGCTCGAAGCGGCGGAGTGGGAGGCTGACGCGTCCCCGGCTTATTGGGCAACCTGGGAGTGGCCAGTCAGCGCCAGAGGTTCAGTTGATCCAGTCGCTGGTCCGCTTTCTCTTGGTTCTTGATGTAGTCGCGGATGACCGTCTCGTCCCGCCCGGCCGTCGAAACAAAATATCCTCGGGCCCAAAAGTGCTGCCCTATAAAACCTCGGTGGCGCTCGCCATAAACTCAGGCCAAATGGATCGCGCTCTGCTCTTGATGTACCCCACGACTTGGCTGACCGCGTACTTGGGTTAAATCGACAGCATCATGCGAACGTGATCCGACAGCAGATGCCCCCTTCGACGCGGCTCTCTCGGTGTTCCGCAAGCTTGCGGAACACCCCAAATGTTTGCGCAACTCGCCATACAGTACTTTGCGCCGACACTTCGGAATGAAAACGACGTTGTATTTGCACTCCCACTTCGAGTGACTTAAGCTCTCAAACTCGTCCATCGGATTTGACCCTTCGTGTGCCTGGCGGCTTACATCGGGAAAAATCGCGGTGGACTTCGGAAAACGTCAAACTCCTACTGCCACCCCGGCGAAGCCCAGGGGACTCTCAACAGATTAGTCGCGAGTTGCTTGTGAACCATCGCGCTGACACGGCCGGTGGAGGCGCATAGTGGGCGTAGACCGCGACCCGCTCTCTCCCAGAGCGGTCGCTCTCGTCCGCCTCCCACCTCATGTGAATACGTCCCGCCGCTCCGAGGCGCTCCTGGTTTCGATCGAGAACGCGCAGCCGTCGGCCTTCTTTCAGCTGGTGCAGGAGACCACCAAGCCTGACGCGATTTATTTTGATTGGTCGACTTGGGCGCAGTCGGAAAGATCCGCTCCGGCGCGAATGCGACGGCTCGCACGAACGTGTGCGGCACTGCAAGTCCGTTCACAGTCTTGTCCCAAATCCGCTTCACGGCCATCGAGGTCCATTTGCGCGGCCTGCGCGGCGCATATACACAAAAACCGCGTCCGGCGCGCTACTATTGCCGGTGTCCGGCTCCCTCGGAGGTGCCGGAGATTCAGTTTCACATCACGGAGTCGAAAGTCGAATGACAGTTCTGGTGACCGGCGGGGCGGGGTTTGTCGCGGCGACCGTGATCGGCCGTCTCCTCGAACGGGGAGATTCGGTGCTGGCGCTCGACAATCTCTGCCGGGGCTCGATCGCCAATATAGGCGCTTAAGGGCGAAGCCCGACAAAAAAATTGTCGATGATCAGGCAGCAATGCCGAGTTCGTGAAAGACGCCGTTCATGGCGAGTCGCAGTTGTTGGTAGTGGCAATCTATGGCTCGTGGGTTTTGTCCTCCGTGGGTGGGAGCGATTTCCTGAACGGCGGCGAGCAGCGGCTTGATGGCTTTGTCTTGGAGCGTCAGCAGGGCGGTGATCGCGCGCAGCCCGGACTGGATCGCCTCGTAACGACGCGTCGCGCCGATGCGCTGCACGATCTGTTTGCCGCGGAGTTTCTTCAGATCGTACGCCGCCTGGCGGGGACCGTAGGCGGATAGGCTCTGATCGCCGAACGCGCGAGTCTGATCGGCCAAGGTCGAGGCGGTGAAGCCCTCGGGCGAAGCCGACAGCGCGATGACGGCCTGGGCGACGCGTCGTAGGCGGGGCTTGTTGAGGTCAATCCCTCCGACCGTCGATTTGCCGACCCGCGACGGCGACGGCAGACGATCGAGCATCTCATCGCCGATGAAGCATTGATCGATGCAACTCAGCGCCTGCATGAACCTCTCCAGCATGCCCTTCAATCGGCCGACGATTTCGGGGAATTTGTCCAGCAATCGACCGCAGTGGAACTCCCCGATATTATGGGCGACAGCCTCGATGCGAAGTACGCGTTCGCCTTTGGAATAGATCTTCAACGCCAACTTGCCGCAATGCAGCTTGAAGACCGTCAGATCATAGGTAGGTCTCTCGACCGCGACTTCCCATTCGGCCGCCTTCATGTTTCGCGGCCGGTATTTTGGCCGGCCCTTGTCGCCGAGGATCGTCTTTATCGTCTTCAGGTCCAGCGGCGCCCGGCTGCGATCGATCAACGCCTGGAACACTTGCTCCATACGCCCGCCGACCCCGAAGATCAGGTTTCGGCTGTACTCCATCTGATAATTGGAGAAGCGATAGCGAAACCCGCTGCGTTTCTGCTCCTCGAAGTCCATCGCGAAGCACAAACCGCAGCGATAAATCCACCGCTCGCAGACCTCGCTCAATCGCCCTATAGCCCGGGGGTCGGACAAGGTCGCTGCGATCTTCGCGAAGCCGGACGCGTCGGCGATGGCGGTGAAACAGTTGCCCTCCTTGATGAACCCGACGCCGGCCCTGCGCGCCTGACAGGCGACGTATTCATGACCGTTCAGGATCACCTGGGCGGGAAACGGCGGATGCCCGCTGATCTTGATGGTGACATGACCCCAGTCGCGGTCGAGAATATGAAACGAGTAGTGGTTCACGTATGGCTTCTTCTTCTCCAGGTGATAATTGGCCCCGACGTGCCACACCGGCGCCTGCGCGCGACCGACTAGGATCAGAAACAAGCCTTCGCCGACCATCGTCTTCGCCAAATAGTCGCTGGCCAGGTCGTGCTTGCGCTCCCCGGCCGCACAGTCGACGACCGGAATGCCGTGCGCCTTGGCGTAGCCTCGCGCCCGCCGGCTGAACCGGCCGGCCAGCCGCATCAGATGGGCGTCATCCAGGGTTTCGTCCGATCCCGTCAGCGCCCGCCACCACACGCGGAAACCGCCCGGACTATGGCCCATCCCGAAATAGCCATTCAGAACGATGCGATCCACGCAATCGTAGCTGCCGCTCAGCAGTTCTCGATAGAGTTCGCTCAGTCCGTCCGCCAAGGCCCGCTCTCCCCCACGCGACGCCGAGCGCCGCGTCTATCGGACGCGAGCATACCCCCCAACCGCGGGCATTTCGACCAACGGCGTCGCCTCCCGCAGCGGAAACTGCCCCGCAGGGGCCACTTTTCCCAGCCATGTCTAGGGAAAAGCGTAAATCCTTCCTTGGCGACCGGGTTCGCTTTGAAAAGGCTGAGTTGTCGGTCTTGGCAGCCAACCAGCGCCTGCGGCGCGCCATTATGGATGAAAATGGTGGCGGCGCGGGCCGATTTGTCAGAGTCTTTGCGACGGGCGATCGTGCAAGGCTGACAAAACTGCGGTGGCTTGCGACCCCGATTGGCAGTCCGGCCCGCGCTGCATAGAGGTACCATTCTTTGTAGCCCCCGGGAACGGGGAGCACGCGTGGCAGTGTCTCGACTATACCTGCGGCGTCACGGTCGCCTTCCCCTGGATGGAGGCGAGGATGGAGGTCATCATTGAGCGGTGTTGCGGGGTGGACGTGCATCAGGAGACGGTCGTCGCCTGCGTCTTGATCGGCGCCCCGGGCGAGCGGCCGAGGAAGGAGATCAGGACCTTCCGGACGATGACGCGCGATCTGGAGGCGTTGCGGGACTGGTTGCAAGAGCTTGGGGTGACGCACGTCGGGATGGAGAGCACCGGCGTTTACTGGCGCCCGGTCTATGCCGTCCTCGAGGGGTGTTTCGAGCTGATCGTCGGCAACGCCCGGCACATCCGTAACGTGCCGGGTCGCAAGACCGATGTGAAGGACGCCGAGTGGATCGCCGATCTGGTCCGCCATGGGCTGATCGCCAAGAGTTTCGTCCCACCGGCGCCGCAGCGCGAGTTGCGCGAGTTGCTGCGCTATCGCCGCAAGCTGGTGGAGAGCCAGGCGGCCGAGCGCAACCGGCTCCTGAAGCTCCTGGAGACGGCCAACATCAAGCTGGCCAGCGTCGCCAGCGACGTCTTCGGGGTTTCCGGGCGCGCCATGTTGAAGGCTCTGATCGAGGGCGGCGCCTCGGCCGAGGCGATGGCGGACCTTGCCAGAGGGCAATTGCGCCGTAAGCGGGACGATCTGGTTCTGGCGCTCGAAGGGCGGATGGAGGAGCATCACCGCTTCCTCCTGGCGATGCAACTGCGCCGGCTCGAAGCCATTGAGGCCGACATCGCAGCGCTCGACCTGCGCATTGACGAGCGGCTCGAGCCCTATCGCGCGCCGCACACGCTCCTGATGCAGATTCCGGGCGTCGACTGGGTGGTCGCGGCCGTGCTGATCGCCGAGATCGGCGTCGACATGAGTGTATTCCTGAGCGTCTATCATTTGTCGGCCTGGGCGGGCGTCTGTCCCGGCAACCATGAGAGCGCCGGCAAGCAGAAGAGCGGCCGCGCCCGCAAGGGCAATGTCCATCTGCGCACCATGCTCGTCGGCGCCGCGATTTCCGCGGCGCGAACCAAGGGCAGCTATCTCAAGGACAAGTATCACCGCCTCAAGGCGCGCCGCGGCGCCTTGCGCGCAGCGCTCGCCATCGCTCACAAAATCCTCGTCTCCGCCTATCACATGCTCGCCAAAAACCTGCCCTATCGCGATCTCGGCGAAGCCTATCTCGACCAGATCAGCCAGACCCGAACCGTCGCCAACCTCAAACGGCGTCTCGAGCGCCTCGGCTACAACGTCACCCTCGAACCAAAGGCCGTGCCCGCATGACCCCATATCCACGCTGAAGCCATTTTCGTGGCAGATTTCCGGGCCGCCCTGGATCGTCAGGCCGTCCTGGGTCCGGTGACGGAGGTTTGGCATCTTGCGGCCAATTCGGACATACCGGCCGGGATCGAGTCCTCCGAGATCGACCTGCGCGACACCTATATGACCACCTTCAACACCCTGAAGGTGATGGAGGAACGCGGGATCAAGGCGCTGATGTTCGCATCGAGTTCCGCGATCTACGGCGACCTCGGCGACCGGGAACTGACCGAGGAGACTGGACCCCTGTTTCCGATCTCCAACTACGGCGCAATGAAGCTGGCGTCGGAGGCGGCGATCACCGCCGCCGCCGAGAAGTTTCTGACCAAGGCGTTGCTGTTTCGCTTCCCCAACGTGGTCGGCGTCCCTGCGACGCACGGCGTCATTCTCGATTTCATCCGCCGCCTTTGCGAGGCGCCGGATCGCCTTGACGTGCTCGGCGATGGAACCCAGAAGAAGTCTTATCTCCACGTGTCCGATCTGGTCGACGCGATGCTGCTCATTCAGGACCGCGCGACCAAGAAGGTCGACGCGTTCAACATCGGCCCGACCGACGACGGGGTATTCGTCCGGCAGATCGCGGAGGAGACGGTGGCCGCGGTGGCGCCGGGAGCGACACTCCACTACGGCGCTGGAAATAAGGGCTGGATTGGCGACGTTCCGCACTTCACCTATTCGACGGCGAAGGTTCGAGCGCTCGGCTGGGAGCCAGAGCTCAATTCCCTCGAAGCGGTCCGGCGCGCGATCGGGGAAATCGCCGCGCAGGAAAAATATAAATAGAGTCTATGGTCAGAGTGTACGCCCTTTAATAAACAGACCTCAAAGGGTAAGCGCCCTACCTCAGGCTGGCGAACCCGGGACTAGGGTCATGCCGCAAGTCAGCGCCTCGACCAGATGAAGTGTTATGTTGTCATATGCATAAGTATCCCCAGGCGAATCTGTGCATGTTCGAAAACAATATTTTGCATCCGCGATCCCGCAAATAACGAAGACACGTAGAAGGCGAAGCGCACCAAAGCAGTGAAAGGATCGTTCGCCTTCTTCCAACTATTATCGCTAAAAAGCTTTTAACCACCTGCGTCAGTTAATTGCCGAGCCCGCTGTAGTGTCTCGTACGACAACTTTTTCTACTGATCTCTGCTCTGTCAAAATGGTCCGGCCGTTGCCGAAAAATTGGCTGTCCCACTGTGAAACAACAATTCAATTTGCTGCAGCCTAAATTAAAAACTATGTATAGTTTATAACTTCGTTAATCGTTCAACGTATAAGTCAATACATCTAGCACATAGTCCTGATCGGAATCATTCAGAGCTGCATATAGGGGCAGAGTTATGGCGTGATCGTAGTAAGCTTCGGCGACCGGAAAATCCCCCCGAGTGAAGCCGAAGCGTCGGTAAGTGGGCTGTAGGTGAACGGGAATATAGTGTACGTTGACGGCGATCCCGGCCGCGCGCATCTCGTTGAAAACCTCGGCACGGCTGCGACGCACAGTATCGTCAAGCTCGATCACATAAAGATGAAGGGCGGACATGACGTCCGGTGGAGCATATTGCCGGATTACCGGCAGATCTGCGAGCCGGTCGTGATACCGAGCCGCAAGCGCGTGACGCCTCGCAATGAATTCGGCGAGACGGCCGAGTTGGCTCACGCCTAAAGCGGCCTGAATGTCGGTCATGCGGTAGTTGAAGCCAAGCATAACCTGTTCGTAATACCATGCGCCGTCCCGCTCGCCGACCATGTCGGCGGGATCGCGAGAAATACCGTGGGTCCGTAAGAGCCGCATACGGTGGGCGATTTCGGCCGACCTAGTTGTAGCCGCACCGCCCTCGCCCGTCGTCACTATTTTCACTGGGTGGAAGGAGAATACGGTGACGTCGGCAAGATCGCCTGATCCAATCGGATGACCTCGGTAACTGCCGCCGATCGCGTGGCTTGCGTCCTCGAGGATGCAAAATCCATATCGGTCCGCAAGTTTGCGGATTGCCGCGAGGTCGACGGGCGTTCCAGCGAAATCGACTGGGACGACGACTTGAGGCAGGGTGCCGTCGTGCTCGGCACAAGCGAGCTTTTTTGCAAGGGCTTCAACGTCCATATTGCGGGTGCGAGCGTCGATGTCGACAAAATCGATAGTTGCGCCACAGTACAACCCGCAATTAGCGGAAGCGACAAAGGTGTTGGGCGTGGTCCACAGCCGCCCCCCGGGGCCAAGGCCCAAGGCGAGACAGGCGGTATGGAGGGCAGCGGTGGCCGAGGAGAACGCGACAACGTGTGGTGCCTCTACGATGCGACCAATCGAATCCTCGAATTGAGGAACCGCCGGCCCTTGTGTCAGAAAATCGGAACGAAGAACCGCAACGACCGACTCGATGTCGGCCTCTGAGATGCTTTGTCGACCGTAGGGAATCATGCTTTCGCGCGCTCGTTGAACGCCCGTATCTCTTCGACTGTTAGGAATATGGGATTGGAGCCGGAACTATATTCGAAACCGCGCGCGACCGGTACGCCAGCCTCGCCAAGTCCATTCCGCGAATAATCCTGACCACGTTCGTGGAACCTGATCGCAGGACGGATCACGTAGTGGTCGGTGAATTCGAGCGTCAGGTGGCTATCGTCGGCGGGGCACATGACCTCGTGCAGTTTCTCCCCCGGGCGGATGCCAATCACGGTCTGCGGCAGGTGCGGCGCCATGGCCGCGGCGAGGTCGACGACGCGGATTGAGGGTAGCTTTGGGACAAAGATCTCCCCGCCGTTCATGCGCCGGAAACTGGTAAGCACAAAGTCAACGCCCTCTCGCAAGGTGATCCAGAACCGTGTCATCTCAACGTCAGTAACGGGCAAAGCCTCGGCCCCTTGCGCGATTAGCTTTTCAAAAAACGGGACAACTGAACCGCGAGATCCGGCGACGTTGCCATACCGCACCACTGAAAAGGCAGTGCGGCGACGCCCAGCCATGTTGTTTGCTGCGACGAAAAGCTTATCGGAAGCCAGTTTAGTGGCGCCGTAGAGGTTGATCGGATTGGCAGCCTTGTCGGTTGAAAGCGCGATCACACGTTCGACATCGTTGGCGAGGGCTGCCGCTACGACGTGCTCCGCCCCGTGGATATTTGTTCGGATGCACTCCATTGGATTGTATTCGGAGGCGGGTACCTGCTTCATTGCGGCCGCATGGACGATGTAATCTACTCCGCGCGTCGCTTCGATCAGGCGTTCACGGTCTCGCACGTCGCCGATAAACCAACGCATGCAGGAAGCGTTCAACTCCTGCTGCATTTCGAATTGTTTGAGCTCATCACGAGAATAGACGATGAGACGAGCGACCTCGTAGCGATCCAGCAGGGTCTTGACATATTTGCGTCCGAACGAGCCCGTGCCGCCGGTGACTAGAACGGATTTTCCGTTGAACACGTAAACCTCTTATCGTCGCGGCCCGCGCTACCCGAGGCGGACGATTACCTTCAGTGGGCTCTTAACGGGGCGGCCTCTGGAAGACAACTGTCCGCCTCCGAGGGCTGGCCAGAGACGCTCGGGCGGGCTATAGCGGCGCGTGATCGGAAATCAGCCGGAAGGCACGCCATGAAGCTCGCGGTCATTCCGGCCCGAGGCGGGTCGAAGCGTATTCGCCGAAAAAACATCCGCACCTTCTACGGCCGACCAATCATCGCATGGTCGATCGAAGCAGCGCGGCGGGCCGAACTTTTCGATCACGTCATCGTCTCGACCGAAGATGACGAGATAGCCGAAGTCGCCGAGCGTGAGGGCGCTAAAGTTCCATTTCGGCGACCCAGCGATCTTGCAGACGATCAGACTGGCACAAACGCCGTCGTTCGCCATGCGCTCGGCTTTTTTGCAGAGCGTGGAGAGCCGGCCGACTTGGCTTGCTGCATTTACGCGACGGCGCCTTTCGTCACCGCGGCGGCTCTTCGGGATGGCTACACCAGACTCGCCTCGCGAGGGCACGGCTTCGCCTTTTCGGTGACGACCTATCCCTTTCCGATCCAGCGCGCTCTCCGCATCCGTGGCGACGGCGCAGTCGCAATGTTTCAGCCCGAGCACATGACGACGCGATCCCAGGATCTCGAGGAAGCCTGGCATGACGCAGGCCAGTTCTACTGGGGCTATGCGGAATCGTTTCTCGCCCATCTTCCCGTTTTTTCAGAGCATTCGATCCCGATCGCGCTGCCTCGCTATCGCGTGCAAGACATCGACACCCTCGAGGATTGGCGGCGCGCAGAACTCATGTTTGCGACGCTTGCCGAGAGCGATGAGCCGCCTCAATGAGAGCCGCAATACGCGTCGATTCTTCAACGGACATCGGAACTGGCCATGTCATGCGGTGCCTTGCGTTGGCGGGCGCTCTTAACGAACAAGGTCACGAAACAGTTTTTGTGTGCCGGCAGTTGCCCGGTAGCCTCATCGGTTTCATCGGAGAGAACGGATATCACGTCCTCGCCCTGCCACCGACCGCTCGTCGCATCCCCGTCGCCGCGGGCGAACCGCCTCATGCCGCCTGGTTGCTGGCCGACCCGAACGACGATGCGAACGAGACGTACGCAGCGCTTGTCGGCTTCGGCCGCGCCGATCTCCTCGTAGTCGACCATTATGCGATCGACCGACGATGGGAAGCGCGCCTTCGAGCAGCGGTGCGGACTATCGTTGCGATTGATGACTTGGCTGACCGGCAGCATGATTGCGACTGGCTTGTCGACCAGAACATCGGCGCGGAACGGGAAGTTCGCTACGACGGGCGCGTCAGGGGTACGACGGCTCTCCTCCTTGGGCCCCGTTTCGCCCTCTTGGGCAAGAGGTTCGCCGAGCTTCGTGAAGCAAGTCTAGGCCGCCGCCGCGCGGATCCCGCGCTTCAGCTCCTGGTCACTATGGGAGGGGTTGACAAGACCAACGCGACTGGCGCCGTGCTCGACGCATTACGCGACATCGAGGCGCTGGGCGACGCCGAGGCGACGATTGTGCTGGGGCGCACCGCCCCTTGGGTCGAAGACGTGCAGCGACGGGCGGCGAACTTGCCCTTCAGCGCGAGAGTTGCCGTCGGCGTCAGCAACATGGCGGAGATCATGGCCAATTCGGATCTTTGCATAGGCGCGGCCGGAACCTCGGTTCTCGAACGCGCGTGCCTCGGGCTTCCATCCATCCTCGTTGCCCTGGCCGAAAATCAGAGAACGTTCCTCGGCGACATCGCAGCGACCGGCGGCGCTCTGGTGCTAGACGATGTTGACGAGATCAGGCAGCGTCTGCCGGGTCTTCTGGCCGATCTGCGTAGGGATGGCGGTGTTCGTCTTCGGGCCATGTCGTCCGCCGCTGCGGGGCTTTGCGACGGGCTCGGCGCTCGGCGGGTCGTGGCGGCGATCACAAAAGGGGCGGTGTGATCCGCTCTTCGCTCGCCTCGGCCAAGGTATATTAGTGTTCGATCCAGGCTGGCTGAGCCGCCTATTCGAAACGGAGAATATGCCGCAATGCGTGAGCCGTTCCACTCCTCATTTTCTATCGGCGCTTTTTCGATTGGGCTCGGCCATCGGCCCTTCGTCATTGCTGAGATGAGCGGCAACCACAATCAGTCGCTCGATCGGGCGCTCGCGATTGTCGACGCCGCGGCCGATGCTGGAGCGCATGCTATCAAGCTTCAGACTTACACCGCCGACACGATGACCCTGGACATCAACGAGGGGGCCTTCGTCATCTCCGATCCGAAAAGTTTGTGGGCGGGACGGTCGCTCTACGATCTTTACCGCGAAGCACACACGCCCTGGGATTGGCATGAGCCGATCATGCTGCGGGCTAAAGAGCGTGGTATAGTGTGTTTCTCGACGCCTTTTGATGCGACCGCGGTCGACTTCCTCGAGAGCCTCCAGGCGCCGGCCTACAAAATAGCCTCTTTCGAAAATACCGACGTCGCGCTGATAAGAAAAGTCGCGTCAACCGGCAAGCCGCTTGTGATTTCGACCGGAATGGCTTCGCTGGGCGAGCTCGACACGATGGTGGAAACCGCGCGCAGTTCGGGCTGCCGCGATCTCGTCCTCCTGAAATGCACCTCCACTTATCCGGCGAGTCCCGACAATACCCATCTGCGAACCATCCCGCATATGCGCGAACTGTTCAAATGCGAGTTGGGACTCTCCGATCATACGATGGGCGTAGGCGCCGCGGTGGCCGCCGTTGCGCTTGGGGCGAGCGTGATCGAGAAGCATTTCACGCTGTCGCGAGCGGAAGGGGGAGTGGATTCCGCGTTCTCCCTTGAACCGGCCGAGTTGCGTGCGCTGGTGCAAGAGACGGAAACAGCTCGGCTGGCGCTTGGTCATGTCACCTATGGACCGAGCGAAGCGGAAACGGGCGCGCTCGCGTTTCGCCGCTCGCTGTATGTGGTCGAGGATATCGCCGAAGGCGAAATGTTTACAGCGCGAAACATACGCGCTATACGTCCAGCATTCGGCCTTGCCCCGGTTTACCTCGACACCGTACTCGGTCGACGCGCCGCCAGCGCGCTGAAACGAGGAACGCCGCTTGCGTTCGACCAAATATTTGGGCAGCAACGCCGCTGAACGCGGATGGCGGAGAAGCCAGAAGGTCGGACCGAAGTACGCAGGACCCTAGTCCAATCCCAACCCGTGTGATAGAGATACCTACATGCCTACGGATTTTTTTGGATCATTTTTGAAGGGGAGGACGGCGAATTCCGGCTTCGCAGCAACGTTGAATGCGAAACCGGAAATACGCGACGTCGGCGTGTCTCTCAAAACCTACAAGACTGGGGCTTGGCAGAGTCTTGAGAGCGCAAACAGATATCACGACGCGACGAAGAGATCCCAGCTAGTTTTCCATCTCGTTCGGCAGGATCTCTATGTTGACCGCGTGTGCCGTTACGCACAGCAAGGCGCACGCATACTGGATCTCGGATGCGGCAGCGGGCTCGTTTCTCTCACGCTGGTGGATCGGGGTTACGACGTGGTGTCATGCGACGTGAGTTGCGAGATGCTCGAGGTATTGGAGCGCGAGAAGGGAACTCGTAAGCTGGAAATCCGTTGTGGCGACGCGCACGCAATTCCAGCCGCGGACGGCGAATTTGACGTCGTGATTTCACGCATGTTCATCCAGCATTTCGTTGATTGGCCCGCCGTCGTCGCAGAGAAGGCCCGCGTCACGAAGCCCGGCGGATATGTGATCTTCGACTTTGGCAATCGCGAGCACTTTGAGGCTTGCGGGTTCGACAGGGGAAACGACTGCGGGTTCCCCTACGGCAGCGATCCCGACAATTTCGATACATTCTACGCACACGCGAACGAGGACGATATGAGATCCGCCGCACACGCAGCGGGTCTGTCCGTTGTCGAGATCTCGCCGGTCGGCTTGCTTCTTTATAATGGCTTCCTATGGAAAGCTCTCGGCGCGGAAGGCATCCACGCGTTTGACAACAATCTCGAATCCATTCTGCTGCGGGAGGGCGCGAGAGAGCTGATGGCGCTGATCGAAAACGCCGTGCTGCCGCTGTTGCCGAAGAGCACGACCTATGGAAACATGACCGTCTTGCAGAAATGATATCGTGGAGAGACGTCTCCCCGGCGCCTTCAAGGCCGGGGAAAGTTGCGAAGCGTTTTCTGCGTGAGGGCGCATCAATCCTTGTTCAAATCGCCCGGCGCACGCGGCATCGACGCGAAGGAGAGGCAGACCTTCGATATCTAACTCGATTTGCGAAGGCATCAACAGGTGCGTTCGATCTTCTGATCCTGCCGCCCGGGATGCGCCGCGATGCCATTCTCGCACAAGCCCTTATCCTCGACGAAGCCACTGTTGAGGATCGACTTGCCGGCCTCGACCGCCCCATCGGCATTTTTGCTCCGCGTTCGGGCAGCCGCATCTCCCAGAAGCTCGCGCGGCGCGTCGCCCGCAAGTTGGCGCGCCGGTTCATTCAAAGCGCTGAAGCCCAGCGCGCCTTCGCCGACGCCTGGTTCTTCCCGCTCTGGACCGAACTCTGCACGCTGATGCCTCTGCGGCGCTTTGCTCGAGGTTTGGCTCATGAATTTCAAGACAGGCCTATCCTTATTCCATTGTCTCGCCGCGATTTCAGATGTCTGCGATACTGGACTTCGAGCGAAATCGAACCGATGCTGATCGCCGTGGAGTTGCGCCGCTGCGGCGCTCCCGTGTTCCTCCTCGCCGAGGGCGTAGCGATGGAGGAGTTCTTCGCTAACGGGCGAGGCGCTCTGTCGTTCACGGCCTCCACGGACTGGCCGTCTCAGGGACCCGCTGCCAGCGCCGTGGAGTCCGTGACTCGTATCTATTGCGGAGATGGCATTTGCAACTCCTCGGTGGTTCTGGAGCGGATCGGACCGGCTCTGCCCGTTTCCGCTGTCCCGCTTTGGGGTCAAGAAGACTCCTCCGAAGTGATCGAAATCGCCCTCTGGTCGACGCGAATCTCGGGGAATCTGTCCATCGTGTCGCCGACCAAAAGCATTCCAAGTTTGGATCTCGCTTTCTATCGGTTAATCGGACGGATCACCGAAACCGCTTGGGGCCGGGCTCGAGCCATCGTTGAGCAGAGCGGCGCGAGTGAGGCCCACGTCTGTGACCACCTGTTCTTCGGATCATCCCTGATCGCTCACGCTGTCAGACAGAAGGGAGGAAAGGTCGTCGTGTGGCCGCATTCCACCAATGCCGTGCACGTGGCCGTGCGCGAACCAGGTTTCGTCAGCAGCGTGACCACGATGACGCGCAGCGCAGCGCAGGCTTGGCGGGCCAAGCTGCCCGCAGATAGCATCTTCGTCGATTCGGGATTGACGTTGCCAACACCTGCCGCAACCCCAAAGGGACCGGCCGACTCGCGCGTTCACATCATTGTCTTCGCCGGGGCGCACCGGCTGCTGCGCATGCCGCTGGTCCCCTCGGGTGCTCACAGAGCCGCGTGGCGCGACCTCTTTCGCGGACTCGATTCACTGCCGGAAGACTTTGAGATTTTCCTGAAACCGAAGACCACTTGGGAGCCGATCGAATGGCTGGACCAGTTTAGGCGGCCGGGTTGTCGGACGCGCGTGACCTCAACCGTGGCGGCCAAACTGGACTACCCAAACATGGTGTTCGTGTCGGTGTCCTTGGGCACTAGCGCCCTGTTGGAGGGACTGGAACGCGGCATTCCGTGTATGATCGTGCGCCCATTCGAGGTTGAGGATTATACCGCAATTGATCCCTCGTACTTTCCAGTTGGAAATGTGGAAACCATCATCTCAAGTCTCAGGCGCTGCCGCGAACCGGAATTCAGAGCTCAATTGGTGCGTGAGCAACTCGAATGGTATTCCAGAGAAACATCGTATGTTGCAAATGAAAGAAAGGTCGGCCGCTGGGCCCGCTTTCAGTTGCGAGTGGCGCGTTTGTCTGACGCTGAGAAGCTTTTCCGGTGGCGGAACGATCCGGCAACCCGCGCCGCGAGTCACAGCAGCGCAGAGCTGCGCTGGGATGAGCATTTGAGGTGGCTAGATGAGACGCTACTCAACCAGGATCGGCAGTTGCTCGTTGCAGAGGACGACACCGGTCCAGTCGGCACAATTCGGCTCGATCGTGAGGACCGTGTTTGGGTACTGTCGTGGACCGTCGCGCCGGACCGACGGGGATCAGGAATAGGCTCCGAGATCGTGGCGGCAATCGTCGACATTGCGACGGAACCTTTACGCGCCGAGATCAAGATCGACAACGTCGCCTCGCGGCGCATTGCGGAGAAAGCTGGCATGACCCTAATCGGCGCATCCGACCGAACCCTTGTTTATTATATAGAAAAGGGGTTGCTCTAGTCCTTTCTACGCCAAAGCCTACGGTGCCAAGGGAGCTGGGACTCAACCGAAGCTCACCTCTGCTATGGGCGTCTCACCGGAGCCGCGCCAATTTCCCGATTGCGGCCAAAATGCTATGAACCCGCGCCCGTCGGGGAAGCTGCTCTTGCCCGTTAAACGGTTGTCGAGCCGGACCGCGTCGGCGCGGCGAAAGAG
The DNA here is from genome assembly GCA_963822215.1 of uncultured Alphaproteobacteria bacterium. GTDB lineage: Bacteria > Pseudomonadota > Alphaproteobacteria > Rhizobiales > Beijerinckiaceae > Roseiarcus. Next base: position 66,590 of record CAWGGX010000007.1, on the reverse strand, counting down.
TTGTCTGTTGGTGTCTTGGCGCGCGATACGACCTGAGCCAGCACCCACGCGAGAGCGGCGACGTTGATCCAACGCGGATCGGTCCGCTCCGGACGCTCGGACACGACGCGCGCGACGAACAGCGCAGATGGAACCAGCAGGAACAGTCCGAGCGCCGTATTAGCCGGCCAAAACGAAAGTTGTGCAAAGGCCGACAAGAACTGGCCGATACTATGAGCTCTGAACGCCTCAGATGACTGGACGTGAGGGATCAGGAGCAACAAGACGAGGGTTGTTGCGGCGAGCACCGCCATGCCCGACGCCTCGCGAACCCCTCGTCTTTGGCCGACGGCCGCCTGGAGGAGATGGACGCCGAAAACAGCGGCGAACGTCAACGCGCCGGAGGCGAGGCAAAAATACGAAGCCATCGCGGCGAGCGCTCCGGCCGCCCATCGCACTGACCAGGCGCGCTCGCCGGTCATCAGCCACGGGCTTGCGAAGGAGAAGGCGTTCAGCAAATAGAAATGCGTGTTGAAACCGAGAAGGACGTTGTCATAGGGCCTGTCAGGAATCAACTGCATTGACGAGCGAAGCGACTGAGGGGGCGATTGTGTAGTTCCATTCGCCATGGAAATCATCGCGAGAGATGTTGAGGGTTTGCATCTGTTCGTCGGATACGAGGATTCCTTTTGGATATATTTTTTCGTCGAGTTCGCAGCGGACGGTCAAGCCGGTTTGCGTCGTCGTCGCCCCGATCAGTTCGACGATGACGCGATAGCTGATCAGCGGTTTGGCGCGCCAGTTTTGCGTGATGAATGAGAATAGACGGTGTTCGATCTTGTTCCACTTGCTGGTTCCCGGAGGAAGATGGTGAACCTCGATGGATAGGCCCAGTTCATCGGCTAATCGCTGCAATTCGAGCTTCCACAATCGCACCCGCGAGCCGTTCGATCCGCCGCCGTCGGCGGTGATGACGAGACGCCGCGCGAGGGGATAACGAATGCGGCCGACCTCCCGCCACCAGCGACGGATCGTCTGAACCGCGAAAGCGGCCGTGTCGTTGTCGACGCCGACCGCGACCCAGCCCGCGTTGGCCGCCATATCATAAATTCCATAAGGCACGGCGCGGCCGAGTTCCTTGATCAGAAAGTCGTGCACGCGCACCTCTTCCGGATCGCCTTGGCGACGCCATTCCCGGCCGGCGTTCTTGAAATCGCCGACCAATTCCTTCTTCTTGGTATCGACGGATATGACCGGCTGGTTCTCGCCGATGGCCGTTTTCACGGCCTCGTTGACGACCCGGAATTGCGCGTCCCGGTCGGGATTGTCGGCGCCCTCACGCGTCTTGCTGTTGGCCTGCAGGCTGAACTTCTGCTTCTTCAGCAATTCGCCAACCACCGTGTGGCTGATCTTGTGCCCGAGCTTGCCCAGTTCGTCCGCAAGGCGGCGCAGGCTCTTGCATGTCCAGCGCAGCGGCGACATCGGATCGCCACGCGCGTCGGGCTCGACCAACGCGTTCAAGTCGTCGAGAAGACCGGGATTCGTTTCACTCAGCGATTTGCGGCCCCCGCCAGGCCGACGTACGCGATCGACAGGCGTCGTGGACGGCGCTTCCAGTTCCTTCAACCCCCGTCCGATCGTGCTGGCGGCGACCCCCGTCACCCGCGACACCGCGGCTATGCCGCCATATCCCGCCGCACGAGCTTCAGCCGCGACGAAAAGCCGGCGCTGACGTTCATCCAACTGAGGCGATATCGCCGAGTGGCGCGTCTCGAGCTTGCGAAGCAACTCTTCATCGATCATCCCACAACGCTACGACGCCACGTCTACAATGGGAATCCCGCTACGCCTCTCCGCCCCAACCCGATTCGCCTATTGGCTGACAGGCCCATAGCCATAAGAGTCTGTCCGGGATCATGCGTAGCTGCGACATAGCCTCCTGACCATGAGGCGGATGGAGGCCATCATCAGGAATGCGCGGGCTTTGTGGTTGAGCGCCTCCCAATCCTTTGCGAGACGGCGGCAGCGGCCCAGCCAAGCCAGTGTTCTTTCCACCACCCAGCGTTTCGGCAAGATGACGAAGCCTTTGGCCTGATCCGAGCGCTTGACGACCTCCACTTCCACCGACGCCAGGGCGGCTCGCACGGCGGCGCGGAACTCGGGTCCCTGACAGCCGCCATCCGCGTAGAGCTTCAGCAGGAAGGGATAGAGGCCGAATAGCGTGGCCAGCAGCATAGCCCCACCGTCGCGGTCCTGGATATCGGCTGCGGTGACGATGGCATGCAGCATCAGGCCCTGGGTATCGACCATTATGTGCCGCTTCTTGCCTTTGACCTTCTTGCCAGCGTCATAGCCATGCGGATCGACGTGGGCGCCGCCCTTTTCGGCGCCTTTGACGCTCTGGGCATCAATGATCGCTACGGTCGGGCTGGCCTCACGCGAGGCTCGCTCGCGGCATTTGACGTAGAGGGTGTGGTGGACGCGATCCAGCGTCCCATCCCAGCTCCAGCGATCGAAGTAGTCGTATATTGTGCTGCGCGCGGCCAGGTCCTTGGGGATTGCGCGCCACTGGCAGCCGGTGCTGAGGATGTACATCAGGCCGTTGACCACCTCGCGCAGGTTGACCGTGCGCTTATTGCCACCCGATTTGGCCGGCGGGATCAAAGGAGCGATCTCCGCCCATTCTTCATCGGTCAGGTCACTCTCATAGCGCAGCCCGCTGCGGTCATAGCGGGCGCGGTTCTCCTTGGTCCACACGGGACGCCCCCAAATCGATACAGGGGCCGGAAATGGTAACGGAATCAGTGGGTTCAAGACCAACCTGATAACCGATTCAAATGACTCGATTTGTTCCCGGACGGACACTAAGGGGCCACGTTCATGAGGACGCATACGATCATCGCGGCGGGGGCCCCCCTTTCGGGAGAATGCGCGCCAGTCCGTAACTGATCGCAACGATCGTCGCCGACTCCAGGGATTTTCTTCCGCCCCCTTGACGATTATAATCGCATGCTTAGCTGCACACAACACGCTTGGCGTGTTGTTTTCGTGGAGCGCTCAGCCAAGGACTATTCTGATTGAGTCACGCGACTTTTCCTGCTTAGAAAACGTTGCGTTTGGGCAGCCGGGTAATCCACATGATTGGTCATAACTCGAAAACATTGAAAGCAGCCTCCGCCTTCATTTCAAATCCTCGTCGTTTTGCGCAAGAATGGCAAAGGCTACAGCGCGATCTGGTTGTCGCAAACGAACGGTTAGCGGAGGCCGAGGTTAATTTGCACGAATCACGACGGTCGCAGAAAGATCTGGAAGAGCGCCTGGCGGAGGTCGAGGCGAGCCTGGGCGATTTCGCCGGGAAGGCAGCCGTCTCCATCCTTGATTCCTACGTCAGTGAATCACCTTCGTTTGACGCTCCGTTCAAACTGTTCGAAGGGGAATGGTCTTCGGATATCCCCGGATATGGCGGCGGCCATGCGGCGCTGTTTGACGACGTCCGAGTCAAATGGTTTGCTGAACAATGCGGCGGCTTCGCCGGTAAGCGCGTCTTGGAGCTGGGGCCGCTGGAGGGTGGGCACACGCGTATGATGGCAGAAGCAGGCGCCGCGGAAATTACAGCAATCGAATCGAATACAAGAGCCTTTCTCAAATGTTTGATCGTCCAGAACGCCCTCAAGTTCAACGCAACTTTTTTGCTGGGCGATTTTCGTAAGTACCTTGAGCGGTGCTCCACAAAATATGATGTAATTATTGCCAGTGGCGTTCTGTATCATATGCCGGACCCCATCCAGTTGCTTCGCGATGCAGCGAGAACATCCGACTCAATAGGGTTGTGGACGCATTATTACGACGCAGGGGTAATAAATGCGCGGGATGATCTGAGTCAAAAATTCAACCTTGCGCCCAGTATCGAGTCGTTTGGCCGGAGATGTATTGAACTTCATCAGCAACGATACCTTTCCGCACTCAATTGGAGAGGATTTTGCGGCGGCTCTGCCCCGTTCAGTTATTGGTTAACCCGCGAAAGTTTATTGATCGTGCTCGACGAACTGGGCTTTAACTGCGTGATAGGAGAGGATTCGAAAGACCATCCAAATGGTCCGGCGATGACATTGTTTGCGTCTCGCCGCTCAATTTGACACCAGAACTCAATGATGCAACGAACGAGGTGACGCCCGAATGGATCGCCGCATGGAGATTACGAAGCATATCAACAAGGACAAGAAAGGAATCGAGATCGGGCCGTGGTTCGCGCCGCTGGCTCCGAAGCGAGAAGGCTTTAATTGCCTGTCATTTGATGTATTTGACACTGAAACATTGAAGAAGAACGCGGAACAGGATCCTCATACGGACAACAGCTGTATCGCCACGATCGAGGCTGTTGATATCGTGGGGAATTCGACCGAAATTGAGCATGTCATCGCTGCGCGTGGCGAGCTCGGTACATTTGACTACATCATATCTTCGCACAATTTTGAACATTTACCGAACCCGATTCGTTTCCTTCAAGGATGCGAGAAAGTGCTAAAGCCTGGAGGCTATCTGTCCATGGCGATTCCGGATAAGAGATCTTGCTTTGATTACTTTAAGCCAATTTCTACGTTGGGCAATTGGCTTGAGGCGTATTTTCAGAATAGAGATCGGCCAACTTTGGCTCAAATTTTCGATCAGAACAGTTTGCACTCCCGTTATTCTGATGTCGACGTTCAAAGGACCGGCTTTTTTATCGAAAATGATCCTTCTAACGTGTCTGTTCTGAACACGCTGAAAGACGCATACGACTCCTATGTAGAACAAAATACTAATAAAAATAGGGAGTATCATGATGTGCATTGCTGGGCCTTCACTCCGTCAAGTCTTCATTTATTGTTTCTAGATATCGGCTTTCTGCGTCTTACACAACTCTCCGTTAAAGAGCTTAGCAATGCTTGCGGGAACGAGATTCTCGTGCATCTCCATAATTCCAGCCCCGGATTTCTTGAACCCAAAGCATTCTACAACGAAAGACAGACGCTTCTACATGCTGCCATGAATGAGAGCGCGTTCAATTCGGTCTATGCGTACATGCTCAAGCACGCGAGAGGGTCTACCAATGACGAATTACGTAGTGAAGTCACTAAATTCCAGAATGAACTTATTTTTCTACGAAGTGAATTGATAAGGACTCGGGAGCAGAGCGACTTTTACGAAGCTCAGGTTGGAGAGATCAAAAGAACGATGGCCTGGAAGGCGATCGCGCCGTTTTGGCGGCTTGAAACAAGAGGTCACCGGAGATATAAACGCCAAGGGTAATCTACTGATTTTATGGTTGTTATTATCTCTTACCTCTGAGTAGACTGTAACGACGGCGCTTACTTTTTAGTAGCGGCTTCGTTCAATCCCCGATTTGACGGATAGCGAGGTTTAGCGCGCAGCTCCTGGCTGAGAAGATGTGGGTTGTCGAAGCCCATCCCTCAGACAGGAGTCCCCGATGGCCGAGTTGAGGCCGTACGACCATCCCGCTCATCGCGTCGGCGACCTTTGATGCCTTGGGCATGGAAGGCTCGCCAGGAAGCCACGGCTAGCGCCACGACCGCCGTCACCGCGTAGCCGATCGGCCCCACTATCTATCAACCTATCAACCAACGCGAGCCACGCCGCCGGGGGCATGTCGGACGCGTACGCTGAGCCCTCTTCGCCGCCGCATCCGGAACAGTCGCCGGCGACGCCGCAATGCAGCAATCGTACATCGGCACCGTTTAGAAGTTCATCCGATATTTCGCGCGGTCGTCCGAGCGGCTGGGTCTGGGGGATATGCGGGCATTGCGGGTCCATCAGTCTCGACGGGCATTTCCTGGGCGGCCTCAACCAGATCGCCGAGCGGATCGCCTATGGCCGGCGAAATAGACTAGGTGGCGCGTTTAAAGAACGGCGCTCCTTCCGACGCGCGGCGGAAACGCCAGAGCCATTTTCTCATCTTGCAGCGAGAGATTTGGATTGTAGAAGGGATCGGAATCGAGGATCGCGCCCCATCGTTCGCGCATCATCCGGACCTCTTTTTGGAAGGCCAGAGCACGATCATCAGAAGCGTGGTGTCCAATGGTCTGCGACTCGAGATGATAATGTTCGACTTGCGGCGTCCAGATAATCCGCCAGCCCTCCTCGCGTAGCCGAACGCAGAAATCGACGTCGTTGAAGGCAATCGCTAGGCGTTCGTCAAACCCATTCAGGTCCTCAAAAATCTCGCGCCGTACCGCGAGACAAGCGGCGGTGACGCAGGACAGATCCTGCTCCAGCCGCGCACGACTGAAGTAGCCGTGGGAGCCACGCGCCATACCCTTGAACGAATGACCGGCGACGCCACCCAACCCCAAAATAACTCCGGCGTGCTGGATCGTTTCGTTCGGGTAGTAAAGCATTACGCCGACCGCGCCGACGCCACTCAACTGCAATCGAACGACAAGTTTTTCGAGCCAATCTGTTGTGATGATCTTGATATCGTCATTCAAAAAGCAAAGAATCGACCCGCTCCCTTGCCTGGATGCCCAATTGTTGACCCAAGAGTAATTGAAGTCGCGGTCCTTATAGGCAAGGATACGGACGCGTGGGTCCTTGGCGAATTCCTTCAGACAGGCAGCTTGCTCCTCATTCTGGAAGCGGATTTCGTTGATCGTCAGGAGAACTTCAAAATTCGGATAGGTCGTGCGCGCTAGAAGTTCGCTCAGACATGGATGCAGGAGTTCAAGCTTGCAGCCGGACGGCATGACAATGCTAACCTTCGGCCATTCAGTCGGTGGCTCGTACTCGACCTGATAAAACACGCCACTAGCGTGTTTTACCCGGCCCTTGATCCCGCTTCGAGCCAGATGGTCTTCAATCGCTCGAGCTCCGGCGTTCCACACATAGGGTTTGGCCTCGGGACTCGACGCCGTCGATTCCGGGATCGCGCGCCAGTGGTAAAGAACGTGTGGAATATGCCGGATTTTGGATGGTTCTGTCGCATCGGCGCAGCGCAAGACAAGGTCATGGTCCTGGCTCCCTTCGAAACCCACGCGGAAGCCGCCAACTTTAGTCACGAGACTGCGTCGGTAAACTCCGAGATGGCAAAACATATTCTGAGACAGCATTAGCGCCGGGTTCCAATCGGGTTTGAAATAGGGATCGAAGCGGCGACCCTCGATGTCGATCTTGTCCTCGTCGGAAAAGATCAGATCGACGTCCGGATGATCGTTGATTTCCTTCGCGACCCAATAGAGTGCGTCCTCGGGAATCACATCATCCGCGTCCATGAGAACGATAAAGTCGCCCGTGGCAATGGAGAGCGCATTGTTTGAATTTGCTGAGATATGGCCGTTCTTCTCCCGAAAAACTGCGCGAATCCGCTCGTCCTTGCCGGCATATTCAAGAAGCCGTTCCTTTACCCCAGACAAAGTCGACGCGTCGTCGGAGAGACAAAGCTCCCAATGCGGATAGAGTTGCCTTCGGACAGATTCAATCGCTTCGATAAGCCAACGCAGGTCCGTGTTGAAAACAGGCATGACAATAGACAATTTCGGCTGCAGAGCGAACCGCTCGACCCAGTTGCTCATCAACACGCGCGTCTTATCGTCAAGCGTGTCGTACTCGGCGATCCAGTCCTCGTAGGGTTCGCCAGCGGCGGAGTCCCCTAGGGTGCTGCGGCCGTTGGAGGACCACAGGCGGCGACCTTCGGCTCGACCGTAGCGCTCGTAGTGCTCGATGGCAGTAAGTCCGGAGCCGCCTACGTCTGGATATCTGTCGCGATATCCCGACTCAGAGAAGTAGGGGCTTGGCCATCGACCTTCCCGGCTACCCCATTTCAAATAGTGAACAACCGGGTCGATTCCGCTGGCTTTAACGTCTGGATTGTCGTTTAGATAGAAGTGCTTCTCAAAAAAGACCGAATCACTGACCAGTCGGTAGGCGCTTCGGGCGACCGGCAGTTTGCGGAAGATGAACCACAGGCGACGTCGCAACGACCGAAACCATCTCCTACGAATTGTGCTTCTATACCTCTCGGAAACGTAAGCAACGAGCTTCTCCGACGCGTCGACGTCATCTCGCAGCTTGTGCCTGTCCCTGATAAGGGCGCGGGCGCGATTGGATTGCTCCTCCAGCAGTCGGATCTTGCCCTTGAGCTCCGCTACAGCCTCGGTACGCGCGGCTTCGGTTTGCTTTTGAAGCTCTTCGAGTTCGCCGATCCGTCGGAGTTTGCTGTCGAGCTCGCCTTCGGCCTTGATCCCCGCGGCTGCCTCCCGCTCTGCAGTAGATTTTTCAAAAGGATGCATGATTTTCGCCGTTTGTCATACCGTACGCGCTAGGGGAGTAATCGCGACGTGGCTCTCCGGCCAAGGTCCCAAGCCGCAGTCTCGCCGAAGTCGATATAGCGCGCTGCGGAATCGGCATTAACTCTCGTAGCGGCTCGCAGAGATAGGTTTGAACGCCCAGTTCGAGCCCGCAGCCTAACTCGCTCCAGCGCCGCATGGTTGCCACGCCGTCCTAGCCACGCGCTTTCGTTCTGGGATCAATAACCTAGATTTTGAGGCTGTTTGAAGTCAACCAAGACCCCACAAGTTCACGCACTATAGGACCCTACCCGAAAGCGCACCATCCCGCCGCGATCAAACCGCAGCGGTCCGCGGCCAGAACGCCAGAGCCATCTTGTCGTCTTGCAGCGAAACATTCTTTTTGTGAAACAGATCGGAATCGGAGGGATGGGCCCCCAACCGGCGCGTATCTCGCTGACTTCTCCTTGAAAGCCAGAGCGCGCCCGTCAGAATTGTGATGCCAAGCCTCTACGACTCGAGGTGATAAATGTTCGACTTCCGGATTCCAGACGATCCTCCATCCTTTTCCGCGAAGCCGAAATGCAAAAGTCGACGTCGTTGAAAGCAATCGCCATACGTTCGTCAAAGCCGTTTAAGTGCTCCAGATTGGCGTCGCGGACATCCCGTTCAGAAAAGATCTTTACGCTAAAACTCAATCCCGAATCGCGGTCTTCCTTCTGCCCCTACTGCCAAATGATGCTGCAACGCGTTGACCGCGGCCTTCGCGACATCCGGCTCGGTTTCGAGGTACCAAGACGTGCTGAGGAGTGGATTGGGATCGCGACCCTCTGCGGGGACCGTGGAGCATGGAATGATCGAGATGTCCGGATAGTTGTGCAGATAAAATTCTGCAGCGAACAAGACCGCACCGGACGATTTCGCTTATGATCGCGTCAAACTTTGCCGCGCTTCCGGATCGAGCCCGCGGTGCGGTTGCAAGGCCAAAGGCACCGGCGAAACGGTGGAGATTTTCCTGCTCACAGAGTGGCGCTCGTGCGCGGCTACCGGACTGCCGTCCGTGTCGGTCTCCCAGTTTGTCCGAACCCGTCCCGCGGCACGGGTTTGCTCTTGTTGAACTTGTGTCCAAAGCCGATATACTGTTTTCCACCGAGGCACCTTATGGCGAAGCGTGAGGCAGCCGCTCCCGCGTTTACCCCGGCCAAGGAGATGCGCTCCGAGTCCAAAAGGTCGCCCGCGTCGAGGGCGGACTGTAAAGTTTCGTTCACGGCAAGCTTCCTTTCGCGATATCTCTTCCTAGCGAACCAACTCCTATTAGCCAATGACTCATTCGGACGAGGTGTAAATGGACCGGCGAGGGCAAATTTTGAAACATGTCACAAAAGACGGAATAGGAATTGAAATCGGTCCTTGGTTTGCGCCGCTCGCCCCGAAGCGAGACGGCTACAACTGCAAGTCATTTGACGTTTTCGATACTGAAACGCTGCGGGCTTCAGCAAAAGGGGACGCAAATGTTCCCGAATCCAGTGTAGGCATGATTGAAAGTGTAGATCTTTTGGGTAGTTCTAACGAAATTGAACAGATTGTCGCAGAACACTATTCGTTAGGAACTTTTGATTACATTATCTCCTCTCATAATTTCGAACACATACCCAACCCGATAAAATTTCTTCAAGGTTGCCAAAGAGTCTTAAAGCCTGGCGGTTACTTATCTATGGCGGTTCCCAATAAAACGACTTGTTTTGACTATTTCCGGCCTGTTACCACGTTGGGCGCATGGCTCGATGCCTACCATGAAGACAGACGAAAACCTACCGCCGCGCAGCAATTCGAACACATCGGCTTTCACAGCGTTTATTCGTTCGAAGAAAATACTCTATCATCTTTTTCTAGAGAAGCAGATCCCGCGAACATAACGCTGTTATACCCAATTGAATCGGCTTATGACCGTTACCTTAGCATAAAAGTTAGAGGGGATTCAAATTACTATGATACCCATTGTTGGGTTCTAACCCCCAACAGCTTCCGTTTAATACTAATGCAATTAATCCAGCTCGGCTTAGCCAAATTCAACATTGAGGCGATTTCTGAAGTTACTGGAAATGAGTTTTTTGTCCATCTAAGGAACCCTGATGACTCAGAGTTGAGCATAACGCCCGCCCCCACCATTCCCCAGTCAGTTCTTCATTCAATGTTGGACGATTGCGCCTACAATACCCTCTACTCATACACAATGCGCACTAAGGCCGCCGAAGCCGCCGAATTGAAGGTGGAGGTTGAGCGTTGTCAAGATATGCGCGTCTCCACGCGTGCTGAATTAGATCGACTAAACAAAGAATTGGATCGGCGGAGTGAGGAATTGAAATGGCTTAACCGACAAATTGACGAGAAAGACCAAGCGTACATATCCTTAAAGCGCATGCATGACTTATCTCTAAAGCGCATCCACAACTCGCTCACCTGGAAGATTGCCTCGCCATTCTGGCGATTGGAAACGCGGTCACAAAGAAAAGCAAACCGGCGCAACCGGACGAAGTTGAGTTGATAGTTTAATAAGTCGACCGTGAAGAACGCGACTTCTGCAAGTTGCGGTGAGATTTGCTGAGGCTCAGATGCCGCCGAGCGCGGGATTGGGGTTGTCCTCGACGGCGGCAAGCACGGCCATGACGAGGACGCGCCAAACGATGGCCAGCCAGGCCATGAGCCGGCGGAAGTTGTAGCCGGCGGCGGCGAGCACGACGTTGGCGGCGTCGCCTTGTTTTCCCTTGAGGAAGTTTCTTCACGGGCGACCAATAACGCATACAATCTACTCGAAAAGGGCGGCATAGATCGACTTGGTCTGGTTGCGCCAACCGTACTTCTGGATCGCGTCCTCTCTAGCGCGCAACGCGACAGCGCGCCAAAGCGACGGGCCACCCTCGATCACTTGTCGCAGCACCTCTTCCCAGGCGTGTGCAGGAGAAAGCCAGCCGTTTACCCCGTGCTCGATCACCCGACGGTAGACATCAGTCGGGGAAGCGACGGTTACAGCGCCTACTATGGCTGCCTCGAACCACTTCAACTCCGATTTGCAATTGGTGAATACGTTATCTTGAAGGGGCACAAGATTAATTTCAACTTCGCCAATCTTATGTTGCAAATTTATGAAATCCTGGAGCGGAATCGAGTCTATGCGTGCGCGATGCCGGTCGAGATCTGACCCAATGTGTTCGAGAAAGCCAACCACGCGAAGCAAAAGGCGCTGATCTTCATCCATTAGGCGGGCAAGTACCGGCGCAATCAGAGCGAAATCGCGGTTATGCGAAGGCGACCCACTGAAATACCCAAGGTGAATGCGGCCGTCCCGACTCCAACCGGACCGCTCCTTTGCGTTCCAAATCTTAGCTGAGAAGCCCATTTGCTCGCGATTTAAGTAATTCGGGATGATCCTGCTCGGCTTGCCCAGGAAGTCCTCCGCCCGGGCTGCCAAATAGGGGTTTGTGGTCACCACGCCATCACAGAGGTTGAGGGCGCCTCCCATCCGGCTGTGATAAGCGAACCAAAAATCGAACGCCGCAGGATCGCGAAGATCAACGTCTAGGGTGTCCATTATGACATGGGTGTAACGGACGTCGAAAACGAGATCGTCGACATCGAACAGCACGCGTTGACCTCGAGCGCGAGCGCGGGTGACCATTCGGTTGATGTGATCCGTGTAGCGGACACGGCACAACACCAAAACGTCGCTCTTGTCGAGAAACCGCTCCATCAGCGCGAGGTCGCCGTTGTGAAACCACGAAGCCGCCGGTCCGGCTGGAGTCTCGTCGGACAGGGATTGCCAGACGTTATATGCGCGGTAGCGAAAGGTGCTCGTGTCTGGAATCTCATAAAAATATGCAGCTCGCGGGGCGCCGCTGTTCAACATTGTCATTCGTTCGTCAAAGCCCTTTTCCCAAGGCGGGTAAAACTGCACAGAGGGGATCTCAATATCGTACAAGTGATTACCTCTTTAGGAAGCGGCCTGCGACAAGTTCGACAACGGAGGTAAATGCAGTCTCCCAGTCTCTTGGCATCGCGAACCGAGAGACATTAGTAAAGCGTACCTCACGATTGGCCGCGAGCTCGACGGCGGATCGCAGACCTCCTACGAGAGAAGACAAGCTCGGGTCGACGCATAAGATATTTGGTGAGTAACGGCTTAAGTCCACCTTTGAGGAGCCGAACCTATTGGTCACAACTATCGCTCCACAAGCGGCCAAATCGAAAGGCGGATAACTTGGATGCGGCGTGTAGATTAGCGACAATCCGACATCAACTCGGCGAACAAGCTTGATATATTCCTCCCGCGGAGCATCGTTCAGGATTCTGGGGCGAATTCCGCGCGGCAACACCATTTCACTCATGTCTTTGCCAACAAAATTGAAATCCCATGTGTCGGGATCGAAAATTCCTTCCTCGATCGCAGCGGCAATGGCCGAGACACCCCGCCAATACAGATTTCTAGAGTTATTGGGGCGCCCGTAGAAGAAAAACTGGCGTTTTTCGTCCAATGGACGTGGGTTCTCAGGGTAATAGACATCTTTCGAGAACGCAGGTTCGAATGCGACGCCACCGGGTGCAAAGCCGTTGGCTTGCAAGTGATCGAAAAGAATACTTGAGTTGACGGCGTAAAATATGTCGGGGTCCGACAGAGTTTCAGCGCACAGGATGTAATCGTCGCCAGTGGGATAAAACAGCCGCTCGTCTTCCCCTAGCATGTACACGATGCGATCGGAGGGAACGGCGCTGCGTGTCGCACGAGTTGTCCACCAAGAGGTGGTAACAAACAAATCTTCACGATCTAGCGGAATGTCACGGCCTTCCTGACTAGAAGGCGAATAGAGGCACTCAACATTACCGTCCCAAGCGACGCCATGCGTACGCAGGACCATGCCGATCGCAGCCGCATCCGGCGGTTCATCTCGCGTGACTAACCGAAGGTCGGCGCCAAGCCGACGCGCGATAAGGACTGCAAGGATGATTGCTGTTGCCACCCCGCCGTAAAGGCTTCCTTTGTTGATACTGTCTGTTACCAATGTCACGCGCGGGCCATGGTGGGGTGCCTGGTAAACACGCAAGGGCTCAAGCGACAAGAATCGGCTTCGCAACATTTCCGCAAAGGTTCGCACGGGCGGCGAGATCTCCGACAAGCCTGAATTTAGCGTCGGGTTCTCAGGCGTTTCCGCTAAGCTCAGCAAAGGCGCCGGGACCTCCGACATGCCTGAAGCTGGCGTTGAGCCTTCAGACGAGCCCGGAACCAAGCTCATAAGCGGCAAGGGGTCGGTAGTATCGGAGAGGTATAGGTCAAACCGGCTCGGATCGCGCTTTTGGGCTGAATGCGCAAACCGCGAAGCCCTCCGTTCTGAAAACGCCGCGCTCACCGTGCTTAGCGACCGAAGCACGTCGTAGCTCAGACGATGTTTGAGAGGCCGCCAGGGCCGGTGGTACGTCCGGCTGAGGTTGCGCGCCAAAAAGGCGTGCTCTTCATTTAAGCTGGAAATTCGAGCGGTTGCAGCCTTGCTCTCCGCCTCGGCCCGCTCGCGCAACTTTGCAAGTTCGTGCTCGGACTTTACAAGCTCGTGCTGGGACTTTACAAGCTCGTGCTGGGACTTTACCAGCTCGTGCTCGGCCTGTTCGCGCAACTTCGCAAGCTCCCGCTCGGTCTTTGAGAACTCTTGCTCGGACTTTGCAAGCTGGTGCTTGGTCTTTGCAAGCTCGTGCTCGGTCCGAGAAATCCGCTCAGCAGCGGCTTCAAGTCCGCGCCGCCCCTCATCGAGCCTAGCCTCCAGTCTCTCGGCAGCCTGCGACTTTTCATCCGACTCGCGCCCCAGTTGTTGGATGCGTTCCAAGCGCCATTTTCCCTCGAGCAAAGCGCCATTCACGGAAGCCCATGCTGCGCCCAATTGCGAAAACCTCTCTCGGACGGCAGCGACGGTATCGTCGTCATCCACGCGACAAAGTGCCTGAACCACCTCCGGAGCTTCGGCGCCTATGCAAGCGATGCCGAGTCCAAATCCATGCAAGAATTCGAAGCATGGCGTAGTCTTCGACAACTCTTCGAAGAACCGCCAGACCCCAAAGTCATCTTTATGTACATTTGTGTCATGAAACAGTACGACGCCAGATCTGGAGAGTTTTGGCAGCCAAAGATTGAAATCGTGCGCAACGGCCTCATAGGCATGGTACCCGTCAATGTGAAGAAGATCAATGGTACCGTCGTTGAAACGCTCGTTAGCCTCATCAAATGGCATCCGCAAAAGTTCAGAGAAAGCCGAGTATTGTTGACCATTGAGAGATGACAGATCATTAAAGATGTTATCTGGGTAAAACCCGGCCTGCTCGTCGCCAGCCCATGTGTCGACCGCATAGCTTCGAGTTACAAGCCGCAGCCGAAGAATCGCTTCACAAAAGGCGGCGTACGACACTCCATAATGAGTCCCCAACTCGACAAACACCCGAGGCTTGCAGACGGAGGTGATCCAAAAAGCAAAGGGAACGTGTCCCCACCAAGCGCTCGGCTTGTCGAGGAGCTTCGGCATCCAAAGCGGCGGCGTGATATCCAACTCTGAAATCGACTTGAGATTCATCTCTTCACAGACCCACGATAGCACGAGCAAACGCCGGGGTTAACTTAAGTATCCGTCCCCCGCCTCGTCCCAGGCCGCCGCCTCGTCCCACTCGCCGACGTAGCGGGCCGCGGAATCCACATTGACCCGCATCAGGGGCTCGGAGAAGTCGGTCTGGACGCCGAGTTCGAGGCCGCAGGCGAGCTTCAGCCTCGGCCGCATGGCGGCGGCGAAGCGTTCGGCGAAGGCGCCCTGGCTCTCGACGTAGCCGCACGGGTTGAGCTTCGCCGACCCCCTGCCCGCAGCCGTTTCGGCGGCGTACTTCGCATAGGCCTTCGCCAGAAGCAAGACGTGGATGTTGTCGCGCACATAGGCCGGCGTGTTGACGCGCGCGGTCTCGCCCTTCTTCCAGGTGCGCACGAGATAGGCGCAGAAGCGCGGCTCCTCGAGCGGGCCGAACGGATTGGGGATGACGAACTTGGCGTAAGGGAGCCCGATCTCGCGGCAGCGGTGGCTGACCACCGCCGCGGTCAGCCCCTTCGACAGGCCGTAAGGCGAGAAGGCGACGAGCGGCGCCTCGCCCGCGCCCTCGTCCTGTTCGAACACGCTGCCCGTCAGCACGACGCCCTTGACGCCCCCCTTGGCGAGCGCGGCGAGAACGGCGCGCAGATTGTGGGTGTTGTCGGACAGGGCGGCCGCGATGTCGAAATCGGGGCTGCGATAGTCGCCGACTTTTGCCGCGTGATGGCACAGAAGATCGTAACGCCCGGCCTGCGCCAGATCGAGAAAGCGCGCGGACCCGAACGGCGCCTCGTCGACGATCTCCGCGACGTCTTTCAGCCGGCGCACGCGCTCGGCGCGCACGCCCTCGGCGTAGCTTGCCGCCGGCGCGCGCAACGGGGCGACGACATGCGCCCCCGCGGCGTGCAGCGCTTCGGCGAACCAGAGCCCCGTGAACGAGCTCGCGCCCGTCATGAGGACCTTCATGCCAGGCCCCGCATCATCTCGGTCTGGTGAAACTCGGGATTGAGGTCCGGCCACTTGCGGTCCTTGTCCGAAATCACCGCAGGGGTGACCGGCCATTCGATCGCCACCGCCGGGTCGTCCCAGCGCACCCCGCGCTCTTCCCCGGGCCCATAAAAGGCGCTGTCGAGATAGAGCGCCTCGACATTGTCGGTCAGCGTCACGAAGCCGTGCCCGAAGCCGCGCGGCACATACATCATCTTCCGGTTGTCCTCATTGAGCTCGGCGCCGAACCATTTGAGATAGGTCGGCGAGCCCGCGCGCAAGTCCACGATCACGTCCCAGAGCGCGCCCTTGATCGCGCGCACGACCTTCACTTCGGCGGCGGGCGGCAGCTGATAGTGGAGCCCGCGCAGCGTGCCCCTGGCGCCGGTCAGCGAATTGTTGATCTGGACGAAGCGGGTCTCGAGCCCGGCCGCGCCGAATTCCTTCTCGCAAAAGAACCGGGCGAAGAAGCCGCGGTCGTCGCCCCGTCGCTCGAGCTCGATCGTATAGGCGCCGTGCAGCGGCGTTGCGTTGAACTTCATCGGACCTGTCCTTTAAGCAGCCTTGGCCGGCGCGGGCGAAAGCCAGCGCAGGTCCGGTCCAAGCCGGCCGGCGGCCATGTGACGCTCGAGCGTCTTCAAGCGCATGAAGGGCGAGTTGCGGAAGTCACTGTCGGCAAAGCCCATGCCGGTCAGGCCCCGGTGCAGCCGCCGGATCGACTCGTCCAGCGTCACTTGCGGGATGTGCGCCGGCGCGAGCTTCTTAAACAAACTGAAGTCGACCTTGTAAGAGCGCTTGTCGGGCGGCGCGCTGGTGTTGATCGAGACCTTGGTTCCCGGCGCCTGGCGCGCGACCGCCTCGGCGAGTTCGCGCACCTGATAATTGCCCTCGTCCCGTCCCGCATTGACCGCGAGGAACTTTCCGCCGTTCTGGGGGTCGCGGGCGATCGCCCAGGAAATGGCGCGGGCCATGTCCTCGACGTCGATCAGCGGGCGCCAGGGCGTGCCGTCGCTGAGCACAGTGATCTCGCCGGTGGCGATCGCGCAGGCGACAAAGTCATTGAGCACGAGATCGAGCCGCAGACGATCCGACATGCCGCAGGCGGTGGCGAAGCGCAACGACGTCAAGGCCATGTTCCCGAAGTCGAGCTGGGCGAAGGCGTGCTCGGACCCGATTTTCGAGCGCGCATAGGCGGTCAGAGGGTTGGTCGGATCCGTCTCCTTGCGCGCTCCGCCCTCGGTGGAGCCGTACATGCTGCAACTCGAGGCGAAGACGAAGTTCTTGACCCCGCGCTCGGCCGCGAGCTGGGCCAGGCGGACGCTCGCCTGCTGATTGATCTCGGCGGTCACCGCTTCGAATGTGTTGCCCATCGGATCGTTCGAGACCGCCGACAGATGCACCACCGCGTCCACGCCGTCGAGCAGCTCGGGCGGAAACTCGCGGATGTCGCCGAACACCTGCCGGTTCAGCAGCGCTTCCGGCAGCAGCTCGGCGCCCGTGAGACTGTGGCCG
The DNA here is from genome assembly GCA_963822215.1 of uncultured Alphaproteobacteria bacterium. Lineage (GTDB taxonomy): Bacteria > Pseudomonadota > Alphaproteobacteria > Rhizobiales > Beijerinckiaceae > Roseiarcus. The sequence continues at coordinate 49,228 of CAWGGX010000007.1, read as the reverse complement.
AAAAAACCGGCGTCAAAGCCGACAAGCTCCGGCTGGTCGAGGTTGGCGCGCAGAAATCGCGTCAGGACCGGCCCGACATATCCCATATTGCCCGTGATCAAAATCCGCATGCGTCGCCGCTCCATCCTGTTCACCATAGTTTCCACGGCGCGTTGCCGGCGGCCCAGAGATCCTCCAGGTGTCGTTTGTCTCGCAACGTATCCATCGGCTGCCAGAAGCCGGGATGGAAATAGACGCTGAGCTGCCCATCGGCTGCGAGCCGCTGCATCGGCTCTTGTTCCCACACGGTGGCGTCGCCCTCTATGTACCGGCCCACCTCGGGCGACAAGACGAAATATCCGCCGTTGATCCAGCCGCCGTCGCCCATCGGCTTCTCCTGGAAGCCCGTGACCCGGTGACCCTGGTACTTGAGCGAGCCGAACCGGCCGGGGGGCTGGGTGGCCGTAACCGTCGCCAGGCGCCCCTCCCTGCGGTGAAGGTCGATCGCCGCACGGATGTCGACATCGCCGACCCCGTCGCCGTAGGTCAGCAGGAATTCCTTGTCGTCGCCCATGAACGGAAGGATGCGCTTGATGCGCCCGCCGATCATCGTCTTCTCGCCCGTGTCGACAAGCGTCACGCGCCATGGCTCGGCGGAGGCGTCGTGCACTTCCATCTTGTTGGTCTTCATATCGAAAGTGACGTTCGACATATGAAGAAAGTAATTCTGGAAATACTCCTTGATGATGTAGCCCTTGTAACCGAGACAGATGATGAATTCATTGATCCCGTGGTGGGAATAGATCTTCATGATGTGCCAGATGATCGGCATGCCGCCGATCTCGATCATCGGCTTTGGCTTGGCGTCCGTTTCCTCCGCAATTCGCGTTCCAAATCCGCCTGCAAGAAGAACTGCCTTCATCGACTGACACCCAAGACATATCGGCTGACCAGCCCGCTGGACTTATCCGTCAATTGGCCCGCGACGTTAACAGGCGACGCGTTGCCGGAGGGACTGAAATCAGCGGAATTCGCGCCGCGCCCTACCACTTCGGCTGGCTGTCTGTCGAGCGCTTTCTGCGTTCGCTCCACGTAATCAGACCTCAGGGAAGCCGCCATCCGACGCGCTGCCGGATCCGACGCTCCGCGTCCGGTTGTTGCGTCGAGCGTCGACGCCTTCGCAAAAGTCCGGCGCCTATCAAACGGGCGACGGGCCTGCTAGGAAGCCGCGATTCCTTCATTCTCGCACAGGGCTTTTGCGTGGATTCCACCGATTGTCTCGTCATCGGCGCCGGCGTGGTTGGGCTGGCCGTCGCCCGGGAGCTGGCGCGCATGGGGCGGGAGGTCATCGTCGTCGAGGCGGAGGACGCCATTGGGACGGGGACGAGCTCGCGCAACAGCGAAGTGATCCACGCCGGGATCTATTATCCGACCGGACTCGCCAAAACGCGGCTCTGCGTCGAGGGCAAGGCGCTGCTGTACGATTTCTGCCGCCAGTACGGCGTCCCCCATCGGTGTTGCGGCAAACTGATCGTGGCGGCCGATGCGGCCGAGACGCCCAAGCTCGCAGCGCTCGCGGCGCAAGCTCGGGCCAACGGCGTCGACGACCTCGTCTGGCTGACCGGCGATGAGGCGAGCGGGCTCGAGCCGGCGCTCAAGGCGGAGCGGGCGATTCTTTCTCCCTCGACCGGCATCGTCGACAGCCATGCGCTCATGCTGGCCTTGAGGGGCGACGCCGAGGCGCATGGCGCGACGGTGGCGCTTGCCACGCCGGTCGTGTCGGGCCGGGCAGAAGATGGCCGGGTCGTAATCGAGACCGGCGGCGCGGAGCCGATGCGCCTTGCGGCCGCGCTTGTCGTCAACGCCGCTGGCCTCGGCGCGCAGGCGGTCGCGCGGACGATTGCCGGCGTGCGGGCCGACTCAATCCCGCCGCTGCATCTCGCCAAAGGGTCGTATTTCGCCCTGAGCGTACGCTCTCCCTTTTCCCGGCTCGTGTATCCGATGCCGGCGGCCGGCGGCCTCGGCGTTCATCTCACCCTCGACCTGGCCGGCCAGGCCCGGTTCGGACCGGACGTCGAATGGATCGAGACGATCGACTACTCGGTCGACCTGCGGCGGGGAGATTCGTTTTATGCCGCCATCCGCACATACTGGCCGGACCTGCCGGACGGCGCCCTGCAGCCCGCCTATGCGGGGGTCCGTCCGAAGATCGCTCGTCCGGGCGGGTCGTCGACCGACTTTGTGATCCAGACCGAGGCCGACCACGGGGCGCCCGGGCTCATCAACCTGTTCGGCATCGAATCCCCGGGGCTGACGGCATCCCTGGCGATTGCGCGCGACATCGCCTCAAGGTTCTGAGCCGCGGTCCGACGCCGCGGTCCTGACGCAAGACGGAAAGAGCTGGAAACGATCTATTTTACATTGCTAATGCGAAATTTCACGCGTTTCACAAGGCCGTCGTTAAGACGGCCTGCAAGTCCCTGATCTTTCGAGCCTCGGTCGATAAATGGCGAGATTTTGGCGCCTGTTGGCCGCTCGGCCCGCCGATTCCTGTCAGCGCGCCGCCGACGCCCGCGCGCTCCGCCCGGATCCGTCCTCGTTGGCCTGCGCAGCGTCGATCAGCTCCGCCATGGCGCAGGTGATATGATAGAGGGAGCTGCCGGGCGCAGGCTTGTCGACCCACTCGCCGTCCGGCTTGAGCTTGTCGCGCCAGGCACCCCGCGCCGGGGTATCGAAATACCGGACAAGGCCTGCATAGGCCTCCGCCGCTTCGACACGCTCCTCCGCCTCACGGGTTCGACGGTGGCGCGCGAGCGCCGCCTTGAGCCGTTCCGTCTGCGGCCACAGACGCGCCGACGGATTGCGGATCGAGCCGTCGGTCCCGACTTCATTGACCGCGACGCCCCGCTCGGCGTCGAGGCCGTGTCGACGGCAAAAGCGAACGAGCCCGTCTGAAATGCGGGTCGCCTCCGGAAAGCCCCACTGAGCCAGCCTTTCGAACAGCCATGCCCATTCGAAGCAATGGCCTGGCTCGGTGACTCGGCCTTCCTCGCCATCGATCGGATTCAAGTCGGCGTCGAAATACTCGAGCAGCGCGCCGGTCTCAGAATGCAGGAACGACCGGGCGCACAGTCCCGCAATGTGCTCTGCGTCGCGCCGCCAGCGCGGGTTTCCGCTCAGGGCGTAGAGCGCGATGAAGCTCTCCAGCAAATGCATGTGCGGGTTCTGGCGATAGGGCGGGCAGACTGCGATGTCGCCCTCGTGATAGCCGCCGTTCGGCAGGCGCCACTGCGCGTCAAGCGCGTCGTCGAGCGCCTCGGCGACAGCGAAGAGTTCGGGGCGTCCAAGCGTGCGAGCGGCGTAGGCGAGCGCGAGCAGCATGAAGGCCTGGTCGTAAAGGTCGGCGCGGTCGTCAAGCACCCCGCCGTCAGAATCGAAGCGATGAATGTAGAGCCCGTCTGCGCGGCGACCGCGCGCGACGAGAAAATCGACGTTCGCCTCGACCATCGGGCGCCACGGTCCGGCCCATCCTAGTCTTCCGATTTCGCAATAGGAGAAGAGATGTCGGGCCTGAACGAACAGCCGATGCGGACACGAATCCTTCTCGCCGAGAATCGACATCCGCTCGGGGAAGAGCGTCGCGCCGCGATCGAGGTCCGAACGCCAGCGGTGAGCGGCGACGAACAGCCAGTCGCGGGCATGCGCGGCGATGTCGTTCAACGTCGTCGTCGGCTCGAAGCCCGACCTCTGGGTTGGATTCATCGGACCGCTCGTTCGATTGTGAACTTTCGCTGGCCGCCGCCGGATTTGGCGCGCGGAGGCCGGATCGATTGCAGGAACGCCACGAGGTCGCCGCCATTGAACACGTAACCGGGCAGACCGGCGGCCTCCGCCGCCTCGATATCACTCGCCTTGTCGCCAATCAGAAAGCTTCCCTCTCGCTCGACCGGCCAATGTTCCAGGAGATCGACGATCATGCCCGGAGACGGCTTCCGCCAGGGATGCGACGCCCGATAAGCCTCGACGCGTCCCTCTGGATGGAAGGGACAATATCGCCAGTCGTCAACCGACGCACCAGAGACGGCCAGTTCCCTCGCCATCCAGCGGTGGAGCTCAATGACGTCGTTCTCGCCATAAAGCCCTCTGGCTACGCCCGACTGGTTTGTCACCACGAAAACATAATAGCCGGCGTCGTTGAGAAGCTTCACCGCCTGCGGAGCGCCCGGAATCCATTCGATGTGTTCCGGCGTATGGATGTAGCCGTGATCGACGTTGAGGATCCCGTCGCGGTCGAGAAAGACGGCAGGACGGCGGCGGCGGCGCGGCACGACCTCGGCCGCAGTCGCGAGCGTCTCGGGGACGCCGATGTCGATGAAGAACCCGAAGTACGGATAGCCGCGCAATGCCCGGCGTGAGACGAGGCTCGGCAAGATCTCGGTCTCGAGCGAACACGGCGCGCCAAATCCGTCGAGGCTTCGACGCGTCAAATAGTAAACTCCGCCGTTGATCAGAGCCGGGGCAAGCGGCGTCCCGCCGGAACGGATCGCGCTCACGAAGCTCCCCTCCAGTTCGACCTTTTCATGACGATCGGGCGAGGCGATCGGACGCAAAGCCAGTGCGGCGGCCGCCCCGTCTCGTCGCGCGCGGGCCCAAAAATCGAGCCAGTTGAAGTCGAACCAGGCAGCGCCGTCGAGTAGGAGAAAATCATCCTTCAGGCGGTCCCGGGCATTAGCAAGGGCGCCGCCGGTCCCCAACGGGGTCGGCGCAATCGAGAGCTCGACCCGACAAGCGAAGCGCTCCTCGATCCGGCGCTCAGTCAGAAACGCGAAGACGACCTCGCTATCGCGTCCGGCCAGCAGCAGAATCTCGTCAAATCCGCGCCGCCTTGCTTCGCTAATCAGCGTCTCGAGAAACGGCGCTCCGCCAACGTCATGGAGCGGCTTCGTCGCGGTCTTGGATATCCCGCCGACGGGATTCCCCAGGTCCTCAATGAGGATTGCACATTGGTTGGCCAAACCTAGTCTCCAATTTTGCCTGGCGCGCAGAGCTGTCATCGGACTTTGCCGGCGACCAGCGCTCGGCCCCGTCCGTCAAGCCTCACAGCGCTCGCATATCCGCCCGCGACGCCGAGCGCGCTGATCAACCGATACCGGTTTTCCAGATCGGTCGTCAGGGTCGGAAGCCGCCCCAATTCAGGGCCCAAGACCTTTCCACCCGGCCGCCGGCCTTCATCGCGAGACCGTACGCGTCGTCGACCTTAGCGTTGGAGAAGCTGGGGCCCTCCTCTGAGCCGAGATCGAGTGCATGCGTCTATGCCGTAACGTTTGCTGCGGTGCACGTCCAGCAACTCGACGTGGTTCACGAAAAGGGAACGCGACGCCTGCTAACTCGCGGAAAGGAGTGGACATCGACACCCCGTTAGAATTATACGTAGCTTTGGGTGCGGCGCCACAAATAATGTCCGTCGAGCGCGGGTTCTTTTAGTAACCGCCGCCGGCATTCAAAACATATACGGTGAGCCATTGAACGTTGTTCAGATGACGAACCCGTCTTGGGTGTCCAAGTGGCGCGGCGCGAAAGTATTTGTTGTCGGCGACGTGATGCTCGACAAGTTCGTCTACGGACAGGTCGAGCGGATCTCTCCGGAAGCGCCGATTCCTGTCCTTCAACACCAATCGGAAAAGGCCATGCTGGGCGGCGCCGCGAATGTTGCGCGGAACGTCGTCGCCCTGGGCGGCAAGGCGGTCCTTGTTGGAGCGGTTGGAGATGACGAGGGGGGCGACCTTGTCGCCGGTCCGCTGGCCGAAGGCGATGGAATCCTCGGCCGGTTTGTTCGAGCGCACGGCCATCCGACCACGACCAAGGTTCGTTACGTTTCCGGCGGCCACCAGATCATGCGGCTCGACATCGAGCGCCGCCTTCATCTCGGTCAACACGACATCGACACGATTTGCGGTTGGCTGACCGAGGCGATCGACGACGTTTCGGCAGTGGTCCTGTCCGACTACGCCAAAGGCGTACTCATTCCGGTCCTCGTCCGGCGGATCATCGATATCGCGCGGGCCCGCAACGTTCCCGTGGTCGTCGACACCAAGACCCGCGATGTCGCGCGTTACGCCGGCGCAACCGTGATGACGCCGAACGCCTCCGAGGCGGGCACGATCACAGGCGTCGAGTGCGTGGACGACCATCACGCCGAGATTGCCGCTAAGATCCTCTACGAGCGGGCGAAAATCGAGGCGGTCGTGCTCACGCGCGGAGCGCAGGGGATGACCATCTATCACCCGAACGATCCGGAAGGTTCGGTCGCCCACGTTCCCACCCATGCGCTTGAAGTGTTCGACGTTTCCGGCGCGGGCGACACAGTCGTCGCGGCGCTTTCGCTCGCGTTGTCGGTCGGCGCTACGGTCAAGACCGCGGCCAAGATCGGCAATGCGGCCGCTGGCGTCGCGGTCGGCAAAAGGGGCACCGCGGCGGTGCGGGCGCGCGAATTGTCGGCGGCGCTGGGGGGCGACGGAGACGGCGGCGACCCCAAGATCGTCGACCGAAAAAGCGCGGCGGAAATCGTCGCCGACTGGAAAGCCCACGGCCTCAGGGTCGGCTTCACCAACGGCTGTTTCGACCTGCTTCACCCGGGACACGTCGAGCTTTTGAAACGCTCCCGGGCCGCCTGCGACCGGCTCGTCGTCGCCCTCAACACCGACGCCTCGGTTCGCCGCCTCAAAGGCGATTCGCGACCGGTTCAAAACGAATACGCCCGGTCCGTCGTCATGGCGGCGCTCGACAGCGTCGATCTGGTGACGCTGTTCGACGAGGAAACCCCGCTGGAATTGATTCAGCTGCTGCGACCGGATTTTCTGATCAAGGGCGCGGATTACACGGTCGCGACCGTGGTCGGATCGGAATTCGTCGCCTCCTATGGCGGGAGGGTCGTCCTGGTGCCGATTGAGCGGGGGCACAGCACGACGTCGATCATCGCCCGCGCCAACGGGACACGTTGACCGGAGCTGTTCCGGGCGGCGGCGGTTCGATCATCCGAGACCGGTTCGCCGTCCCGGTTTGACAACGCCTCCGCTGCCTTCATCAACGGACGCGTTGTAACCGTCGCTGTCGGCCAGTCGATAGCCCGCCGCAACGACCGCAGTGCCGAACAGGCGCTCGGTGGCGTGTTCGAGCCCGCCGTCGAGAAGGCCGCGCTCTTCCGGAAACGCCGAGGAGAGCCCGAGCTTGCGCAAAGGCGCGAGCGCCTCCGGGCGCACCCAGAACATCGTCCCGCCGAAGAAGTCGAGATGGAAGCGGTCGCGCGGAACGCCCATCGCCTCCGCCTGTTGCAGCACCCGCTCCTTGTTGATCGACCAGGACAGCTCCTCCGAGTAGGTCTCGCTCGGCAGCCGGAAGGCGCGCGGCCCAATCATGCCGATCGACGGGTCCCGCTCGAACATGTCGATGATCGACTGGGCGAGACCGGGAGCGGCGAGAAGGTCGAACAGGAGCCGCCGGCGCCAGAGCGAGCCCATGTAGGACCTGCGCCCGCCGTCGCTCGATTTCTTCCCGTGCACCTTGCAGACATAGCGGTACCGGTCGAGCCGTCCCCGCTCGAGAAGCGCCAGGAAGGGCCGCACGTCGCGCCCCCGGTTGTCCATCACCTCGATCTCGGCGTCCGGGAACTCAGCCCGGATCGTCTCGATCAGGCGTTCGCGTCCGGCAACCGTGGTGACGATAAGATCGTAGGGGACGGCGAGACGCCTCAGCACGCCGGCCAGATCGCCCCACGTCTCCTCGTAATAGACGTGCATGACAATCGCCAGCGGATGGGGTCCCGCCGCGAAGGCTCGCTGAGGCCGGCGCGCCGCCTCCTCGTCCCACCCGTCGAGCAGTTCCGGGTGCGCGGCGATGAGGTCGCCGTCGAGCGACACACCGATGTTGAACATGTGCTGGTTGAAGCTCGTGAACCGCTTGCGCTCCGGCTTCGGCCCACAGGAAAAGACCGAGAAATCCTCGAACGCCAGGTACTTCTTCTTCTTGAACAGCAGGGCGAGACGCAGCCGCACCCACAGCGACATCGCCCAACTGAGCGTCTCGACTCGAAAGTCCGGGCCGTGGATCGTGAGATCGCAGGTCGCGGACGGAATGACGAAATAGCCGAGCCCGATCGAATAGGGTAGCAACAGGTTTTGGCTCGCCGCCGGACCCTTGATCCGCAGCTGAGCGATGTGGTCGTTCGCCTCGGGGACGAGCGGGCGCAGCCGGTAGGCGCGCCGGAAGACAGAGGAAAAAAGGCTCATCGGCATCCTTGGACGCGCTTCCCTAGCGGGAGTAAGCGCAGCCATCAACACTTCCGCGCCGCTTGACCGGGCCGCAGGCGACGCATAGCCATCCTCGGCCGCGATCCGAACCGGCCTGGACCCCCGATGACCGCCAACGCGCCCAACATTCTCCTCGTCATGGCCGACCAAATGGCGGCGGGGCGCCTGCCGATCTCTGGCGGAATCGCCAAAGCCCCGTTCATGCAGGCGCTGGCGCGCGACGGCGTCGTGTTCGACAGCGCCTATTGCGCGAGCCCCCTCTGCTCGCCCTCGCGCGCCTCGTTCATGACCGGGCTTCTGCCGTCGCGCACGCGGGTCTATGACAACGCCGCGGAATTCGCCGCCGACCTGCCGACCTTCGCCCATCGCCTGAGGCTCAGCGGCTACCGGACGATCCTGTCGGGCAAGATGCACTTCTGCGGGCCGGACCAGCTGCACGGCTTCGAGGAACGCCTGACGACCGACATCTATCCGGCCGATTACGGTTGGACGCCGGACTGGGACCATCCGGATGAGCGGCCGAGCTGGTATCACAACATGAGCTCGGTGGCCGAGGCCGGCGTCTGCGTGCGCACCAACCAGCTCGACTTCGACGACGAGGTCGCCTTCGCCTCGGAGCGGGCGATCTTCGACATCGCGCGGTCGCGCGACCGGCGCCCGTTCCTGCTCGTCGCCTCCTTCACCCACCCGCACGACCCGTTCGCCGTGCCGCAGCGCTACTGGGACCTCTATCGCGACGCGGACATTCCCCCGCCGGTCGCTCCCGCGGCGCTCGACCCGCATTCCCGCCGCCTGCGCCATGTCTGCGCCATCGACGCCGAGCGGGTGACGGAAGCCCAGACGCGCGCGGCCCGCCGCGCCTATCTGGGCGCCATCGCCTATGTCGACGACCAGCTCGGACGCCTGATGGCGGCGCTAAGCGCAAGCGGCCTCGCCGAGAATACGATCGTCGTCCTGACCAGCGATCACGGCGAGATGCTCGGCGACCGGGGTCTCTGGTACAAGATGAACTTCCTCGAGAGCGCAAGCCGTGTGCCGCTGGTCATCGCCTGGCCGGGCCGCTTCGCCCCGCGGCGCATCGCGGCCAGCGTGTCGTTGCTCGACCTCATGCCAACGCTCGTGGACTTGGCCGGCGGCGACGGCGCCCTCGGCGGCTCGATCGACGGGCGCAGCCTCACGCCTCATCTCCAAGGCCGGCCCGGCCACGACGAGGCGCTCGGCGAATACCTGGCCGAAGGCGCGATCGCGCCGATGGTGATGATCCGCCGCGGCGCGTTCAAGTTCATCCATTCGCCGCCCGACCCCGATCAGCTCTACGACCTCGCCGCCGACCCGGGCGAGCGGTTAAACCTCGCGGCCGATTCCGCCCATGCCGGGAAAGTCACCGCCTTCCGCGACGAGGTCGCGCGCCGGTGGCGGCTCGACGCACTCGACGCCGAGGTGCGGGCGAGCCAGCGGCGCCGCCGCCTCGTCGGGGCGGCGCTGACGACCGGCGCCGTCCACGCCTGGGACTTCCAGCCGTTCCGCGACGCGGCGCGGCAGTACATCCGCGCCGGCGTCGACCTCGACGATCTTGAAGCCATGGCTCGCTTCCCGCTTGCGTCCAGAGACCCCCGCTGATTCGTTCAACCCCCTCCGGTTCGGCCGAGCGATTCTAAAAGTCCCCCGTGGGTTGTTTCTCATTCGTTTTTTTGGACAGAGAGGAGATCGGGCGGGATGGTGAAGGTAGCGAGGGCTTCGAGGAGGTCGGACCAAGCGGGGAAGACGACGAAGCTCGTCAAGGTTGCGATATAGGCGAAGAAGCTGGTTCGCTTTTCCGCCGCTTCTCTGGCCTTGCGCCAGGGCGGCTCGGTGAGGTCGAGCACGGTGTGCCAGGCGAAGGCGAGCATGTTGAGGGCGGCGAGCGTCATGGCCAGATAGGTCTCGCCATGGCCGAAATTGTGTTCGAGTTCGTAGCCGTGGTTTTTCAGGACGTTGAAGCTTTCGTTCTCGATCTTCCACCTCGCGCGGCCGCAGACGACAATCTCGGCGACGTTGGCTTTTGTGACCGGCAACGAAGTGACGAAGGCCGTCCTGTATTTCACGACGCCCTTGGCGTCCAAAATCTTGAAGCCGATCCAGTTGATCAGCACGGCGTCCTCGCCGTCGCGCAACGGGACCTTTTCGATGAAGCGATAGCGGTGCGTTTCGTGCGTCTTGCCCTTGCGGACCTTGACCTCGTGGCGCTCGAACTCGCAGCCGTCGATGAAGTCGTAGAGCGCCTTGTGCGAGGTCTCCTTGCAGGTGAAGAGGAAATCGTCGCCGCTTGCGACGAGCCTCTCGACCACGCTCTGGCAGGCGAACAGATCGTCGGCGAGATACACCGGGCGCAACGGTTTCAGGCGCGCGCCGTGCTTCTCATGCCAGCGTTTGACGGCGTTGCGCTCGCAGTCCTGCTTCTCAGCGCCGTCCTGCTTGACGATGAACTCGGGGCTCAGGGGGACGACCTTGGAATGTCCCGGCGCGACCACGGTCGCGGCCAGCATGGAATGATAGCTCTCGATCTTGCCGTTGCTGCGTTTGCGCGTCTGGCAATGCGGGCAAGTGATCTTCTGGCTGCAGAAATACTCGGTCCCGTCTAGCAACCTGTCGGACTGAGTACTATTGGGACGGCGACTGCGGGTATGGAGGGGTACGCGATGTTCAATGGGCTGGTTTGGCTCTGGACCAGCTGCGGTCGGGCCTGCGTGGGCGTTGCGTGGGCCTCCCGGCCTTGCCCGCCGGAGCATTTCGCGCCGTCAGGCCGGAGCGAGGACGAACATCCGCTTCAAATTCCAGGCCATGGTCACGAGGCTCCACTCGCCGCGCACCTTTTCGAGCCCGCGCAAGGAAAATTGACGGAATCCGAGCGCGGATTTGATGATGCCGAACACCGGCTCCGGGGTCTGCTTGCGCAAGGCGTAGAGCGCTCGGCCCTCGGGCGTCTTCAACCGATGCGCCATCGCCTCGACCGGCGTCGGGTCGTCCGGCGCGGCCGGGGCCTTCTGGAAGCGCTCGCTCAGCGGCGGGTGATGGGGCTGGCGGCCCATCGCGATCATCGGCTCGACGCTGGCTTTTTCGCAGGCGGCCACGGCGCCCGCGCTGAAATAACCGGTATCGGCCAGCAGATGGTCGACCTTGCCGAGGCCTTCGGGCAACGCGCCGATCTTCTCCAGCATCGGTTCGACCTGGTTCTTGTCGTTGGGCGCCTGAACCACATCGACGGCCACGACCAGAAGACTTCCCGCTGCGACCGCGGCTTGCGCATTGTAGCACTGATCGAAGCCGCCGCCCGCCACCGGCATGATGCGCGACTCCGCGTCCGTCAGGTTGACCTGATCGGTCGGCAGCGGCCCTTCGGTCGGCGGCGCCGGCGGCTTGCCCCCGGGCTTCTTGCCCGTCGCCGCGATCTTCGCCTCGCGTGCCGCCACTTTGGCTTCGTGCTCGGCCATCTCGCGCGCATGCCGTTCCTTGGCCCGCGCCTCCATGGTCGCGCGCGCCTCGGCGATCTTGCGCAGGCGCTCCTCGCGCCGCGCCAGTTCGTCGGGGATCGACATCCCATCGGGAATATCAGCCTTGTCCGCAGCCTCCGCCTTGGCCATGAGATCGGCGACCTCGGCCTTCAGTTGCGCCTCCCCCCGGGCTCTTCGACCCGGGGGTTGCCGGCATGCTCGTAGGAAAGCGCGCTGTGCCGGCTGGCGTTGGCGTGGATCTTCGTCCCGTCCAGTCCGATCGTGCCCATCTTCAGAACGCCCATCTCGCGCGCCAACTGAAGAACCTCGACGAACAGCTTCTCGATCTCCTTCAAGAACCGCCGCCGAAACGCCGCAATCGTGTCGTGGTCGGGATGATCGTTGGCCGCGATGAACCGAAACGCCACCGAGTCGTAGGTCGCCCGCTCGAGCTTCCGGCTCGAAAACACCCCCGTCGCGTAGCCGTAAACCAGCAGGCCCAGCAACATCCGGGGATGATACGAAGCCGACCCCGAGCCTCGATACGCCCCGCTCATCCGGCCAAGGTCGAGACCGTCGATCACTTCGACGACGAACCGCGCCAAATGCTTCTCCGGAAGCCACTCGTCCACCGAAGGCGGCAGCAGATACCCAGTCTGCCGATCGATCGTCCGGAAATTGTCCATGCGCGTCGGTTTAATACCCGAGAATCAACACCATGATTCTACCCCCACCAACCACGTTTGTCCCGACCACCAAAGCGAAGGTGCGTTAAGTCCGACAGGCTGCTAGCGCCACGAGCGTCCGCCCGCCCAGACGCCCGAAGGCCTCGCGCATTGCGGGTTCGAACAGCAGCCGCTCCATGTTCTCGAAGCAGGGCGCGAGCAGAGCAGGGTCCGCGCCGTCGAGCATGTCCCTGATGTAATTGTCGGAAGGGATTTTCTCAATTCCGAACAAGGTCTGGCAGTTGGACCGTCCCTGGCCTCTCTCCAGCGCCCGCTGGAAGGACAGAAACGACGCGCTCTGCATGAAGAACAGGGCGAACGCCGACAAACCGAAATCCGCCATGGCGATATTGCCGCTCCGCCCCTTGCGAGGGTCCGGGAACCCAGCGCAAACCGCCCTCAGGCCAGAAAGTAGCCCCGCCAAAATCTCCATCCCCAGCGTGAATCATGTTTCCCCCGATTTGTGAATCTGGAGGGTTATGTGAGGTCGCCGGCGCACAGGTTTGTGGGCCAGGGAAGGCGACCTCACATAAGCCGGATTGAACGAAGGCGCGGGCCGGTCAGGCGCTATGGGGAAAGCGCGCGAGGGCGCTCGGGTTTGACGGCGCGTCTTTGTCCTGCGCGTTCAGCTGGAGGAGACCGTTGAGCGGTTCGGAGGCGCGGCGGCGGGATTCGGGCGCGCTCTGGAGGGTTAGCAGAGAGGGGATCTGGGTCGAAGCGGAGCGGCGACGGCAAGAAGCCTCATCGCCGGCGGCTTGAGCGGCTTGGTGGTGGGGGCGAGGACGGGCGATCGAGGTGGGGGCGAGACTCGAGGTCATGATGTGTCGCAGCGGAATGCGGCGGCCGGGTCAACGAGGCCGATGCGGCGCATGAGACCGCCGCAATCCGGGCAGCGGGCAAACGGCTCGCGGGCGTGTTTGTCTGGCTGTGGCTCGCTGGCGGCGGCGGGCTCGCCGGTCGGCTGGGGCTGAAGCAGGCGGCGCAAGCGCGCGAGGCTCTCGCCTCGGTCGCCCTTGGCGAGAAAGCCGTAGTGCCGGATGCGGTGAAAGCCGTCGGGCAGGACGTGGAGCAGGAAACGCCGGATGAACTCGTGCGGGGCGAGGCGCATGACGCGGGGGCGCCCGCCGCGACGATAGTCCTTGTAGGAGAACGCGACTTCATCGTCGCCGACGACTACGAGCCTCGTATTGGCGATGGCGGTTCGATGCGTGTAGCGGGCGAGATAGGCGAGCACGCGCGCGGGTCCGCCGAATGGCGGCTTGGCGTAGACGACGAAGGGGCCTTGGCGCAGAGCGCGCATGCGTTCGGCGAACGCGGCGGCCTCGGCGAGCGGGACCAGGTCGCCGAAGAAACCGAGTTCGCCGCGCCGGAAAGCGGTTTCCAGGCCGTCGAGGAACAGGCGGCGGAAGGTCTTCGACAGGGCGCGGACGGAGAGCAGGAAGTTGGGTTTGCAGACCCATCGCTGACCATCGAGGGCAACGCCGCCGCCGGGAACCAGACAATGGACATGGGGGTGGTGGGTCAGCGTCTGTCCCCAGGTATGCAGGACGGCGATGAGGCCGATCCTGGCGCCCAGACGCTCGGCGGCAAGCGTCATGAGCGCCTGGGCGGCGGCGCGCATCAACAGGCCGTAGACCGTTTGCTTGTTCTGGAAAGCGATCCCGGCCGCCGCCGGCGGCAGGGTGAAGACCACGTGGAAGTAGGGAACCGGCAGCAGTTCGGCCTGACGAGCAGCGAGCCACTCCGCGCGCGCCGACCCCTGACACTTCCCGCAATGGCGGTTTCTGCACGAGTTGTAAGCGATGCGGGTGAGCCCGCAATCGTCGCAGAGCTCGACATGACCGCCGAGCGACGCCGTGCGGCAGGCCGTGATCGCTCCGATCACGCGCCGCTCGACGCGCCCGAGATGTCCGGCGTTCGCTCGTTCGTAAGTCTCGCCGTGACGGTGGAAGACATCGGCCAGTTCGAACGCCGGCCGCGCCGTCACCGGCTACTCCGGCGGCGTCACCTGCAGCGAGAGCCGGTCGAGAGGGCTCTCAGTCCTGGCGATCACCTGCGATGACACGTGCGTGTAGCGCGCCGTCGTCGACAGATTCTCGTGTCCGAGCAAGACCTGGATGATGCGAATGTCGACGCCGCTCTCCAGGAGATGGGTCGCGAAGCTGTGGCGCAGAACGTGCACGCTCACGCGCTTGTCGATGCCGGCCGCGACGCGCGCCGAACGGCAGGCGGCGTGCAGGACCGTCGGCTCGATCGGCCTGTGCTTGTCGCGACCCGGGAACAAAAACCGTTCGGGATGCGCGAGACGCCAGTAGCTGCGCAGGATGCCGAGCAATTGCTCGGACAACATGACGTAGCGCTCCTTGCCGCCCTTGCCGCATTCGACCCGGATGACCATGCGGTCGCTGTCGATGTCGGGCGCCTTCAGGCCGACGACCTCTGACACCCGCAAGCCTGCGGCATAGGCGGTGGTCAGCGCGACCCGAGCCTTGAGGCTCGAGACGGCTTCAAGAAAGCGACGACTTCGCCGGCGCTCAACACGGCCGGCAGCTTGCGCGGCTCGCGGGCGTAGGCGATCCGCTCCGGGATCGCCTCGTCGCCGAGCGTCACCCCGTAGAAGAAACGCAGCGCGCACACGACCTGATTGAGCGACGCCCAGGAGATCCCTTTCGAGATCAAATGCACCTGGTAGGCGCGGACGTCTTCCAACCCGAGCCGATCCGGCGAATGGCCGAAATATCGGCTGAACTTCGAAACCGCGTGGATGTACGATTGCTGGGTCGCCGGCGACAGATTGCGGATCGTCATGTCCTCGACCATCCGGCGACGCAGAGGGCTCATCTCGGCCATCTGAAACTCCTGCCTGAGAGGGGGCTACTGAACACCCCATCCTCTCAGGCAGGAGGACATTCACTCCATCCCGCCGATCATCCGCTCGCTTCCGCTTCCGCCGCGATAGCGGCTTCGTTCAATCCCAAAAATGAACCACTTTTAGAATTGCTGGGTTCGGCCTAAAGTCATCTCGCTCGCGGCCGCCGCCGACAAGCCGGTTGGCCTGCTAGCCGGGAATTTTTGTTCGGGCCAGATGGGGCTCCGTTCCAGGAAGTCCTGCAATGTCATCGCGTTGCTGGACTTACAACCCGCCAGCTGTGGGCGTGCGCGGGCGCGGAACAGGGAATTTCAAACGACCAAAACAGGAGATTATCAGGCGATTTCGGCGCGGAACAGGGAAAGAACAGGCGGGCGAAAGCGAGGCGAGAGACCGGGCGCCGCCAGGTTGTAAGACGCGGCCAGGACGCCCGTTCGGAAGGCGGCCTCAGCCTTTCACACGACAGTTTTCCGATTGTCGGAAGGAGACGCCCCCCATCCCACACCCGGTCAGCGGACGCTCTCCTCGAATATTGCGCTACGCCGCTCCGCCGGCGCGCAGGAATTGGGCGGACCCTGAATAGGGCGAGGGCTAGACCTGCCGAACGAACAGCCTCGAGAGGATCGTCCATGGCCGCCGCGCAGCAACGCCCGATGACCGCGCGCGAGTGGGGTCTTTTGTCCCTGCTTTCAGTCCTCTGGGGCGGATCGTTCTTTTTCGTCGGCGTAGCGGTAAAGGAGCTGCCGCCGCTGACCCTCGTGACCCTTCGCGTCGGGCTGGCGGCGGCCTTGCTCTGGGCCAGCGCGCCGCTCCTCGGCGTCAGGCCGCCGCGCGACATGAGGGCGCTCGCGGGGCTCGTCGTTCTCGGCTTCGCCAACAACGCCCTGCCCTTCGCCCTGATCGCCTGGGGTCAGACCCGCCTGCCGAGCGGCCTGGCTTCGATCCTGAACGCGGCCACGCCGCTCTTCACCGTGGTCGCGGCGCATGTCCTGACCGCGAATGAGAAGCTCTCTCGGCTCAAGCTCTTCGGCACGATCGCGGGCCTCGCGGGAGTCGCGGCCCTGCTCGGCCCCGATCTCCTGACCGGCGCTGGCGGCGATCTCCTGGCGGAACTCGCCGTGCTGGCCGCCGCGCTGAGCTATGCGTTGGCCGCGATTTTCGCCCGTCGGGCGCCCGCGCTGGGCCTGAAGCCAATTGACGTCGCAGCCGGCCAGACGACGGCCGCGGCGGTCCTGCTCGCGCCGCTCGCGCTGGCCGTGGACCGTCCGTGGACCCTGCCCATGCCCGGAGCGGCGACCATCGGAGCCGTGCTGGCGATCGCCGCCTTTTCGACCGCGCTCGCCTACGTCGTCTATTTCCGCATTCTCGCCGGGGCGGGCGCGACCAACGTTCTGCTGGTGACCCTGCTCGTTCCGGCGACGTCGGTCGCGCTCGGCGCGCTGGCGCTCGGCGAGCGCCTGGCGCCGCGGCAGTTCGCCGGCTACGCGCTGATCGCGCTCGGCCTCGCCTTCATCGACGGCCGCCTGCCGCGCCGGCTCGGCGGCTTGCTCTTCGGGCGACGCGAAGAGGCGCTTTCGCGACTGCCCGGCGGCCCGAAATCGCCGTAACTCGGGGCCGGAAGAGCCCGATGGCAATGGGCGCCGCACGACCGGCCGTGTGGCGGCGCGCCGCCGGCCGCCGGTAATTATTGAGGGATTCTCACGCGTCCTTTCTCCACGCCGACTCCGTCCTCCGGGCGCGGCGCGAGCGGAATCGGCGGAACGTTGGCGGCCTCGAGCGGCGGGGCGTGGCCTGCCTACCCGCCACGCGGCGTGGTGCGCACGACCTGGCTCTCAGGCAGCGGCGCGCCCTCGGTCAGGTGGTCCGACATCAGGTCGAGCGCCCTGAGGTGATAGAGCGTCAGCGGAACCATGCGCGTGTCGAAGCCCGGCAGATCGGTCCCGAAATGCTCAGCGTTCGTCACTTCGATGTAGCGGAGCTGCGAGCGCGCCGTCCTTACGTCCCCGCTCGATTGACTCACCTACCCGCCATCGACGCCAAGGGCGCGATCGTGCTCGAGAAGGCGGTCGAGCTCAGCCTTCGACGGAATTGTCAGCAAGCGCCTTGGCGGGGCCTACGGGAGCGGCCGGGTCAGGAACTGGCTCAAGGTGAAGAACCCGGCGTTCCAGAGAACGTCATGAGACGTGATCGCGGCCTGCAGGCCTCGGTCAATCCCTCGCGAGATAACCCAACCAGACCAAGCCAACATTCGCAGCCACCACTCCGACCGCTACGCCAAGGAAGAAACCAAGCATGCCAATGCCCTCCTGGGTTCCGCCGCGATAGCCCCAACCCGCAGCGGACCCATTCTGTTCCTCTAGACCTTGCCCTATGCTGTTTTCGTCTGGACGGGGGCGGCGCCTGGCACGATTGCAGCGTTCCGCGCGGTGAGCGGGATCACAGCGCACACAAGTTTAGCCGGGTGAATTTGGCGGTAGACCGGTGGGCTTGCCGGCGCAACACCGGTCGGCAATTAAGCATACGGCCTCCCTAATGTTGACATTATTGGTACCAATGTTAACTTAGCAGTATCCGGGGGTTCGCAGTGACGTTATTCTTCGTGGGCATCGCGACGGGGCTCTTGGTGGGCCGACCTCTGGGGTTACGCCTCGCGCAGTTTTTGGCCTCAACCCGCTAGGTATGGCGGGTTCGCGCACGGGTTGTCGTGGAACGGCCCAAGCCCGAGCCGGTCGACCAGATTGCTGAACTCATGCGAATCGTGGGCGAGACTCTCCCTATGGCAATTGCTGACGGCAGGAAGGCGGCTCGGGAATCCCTCACGATTCCCTCAGTTCGGATGTGGCTCTAGACAATAGCCGATACCTCGCCGCACCTTGATCTCGATGCCTATAGGCTTGAGCTTCCGTCGCAGCTTATAGACAAGCACTTGAATGTCGTTCACCGAGGCTTCAGGCTCGTCGCAATCCCAATATACGGCCTCAATCAGTTGGCCGTTCGTGGTGATCTTGTTCGCCATGAGCGCCCCCGCAATTCTCGTCTCGCTTTTGGTAAGCCCCCACTCGGCCGGCACCTTCTCCTCACGCCTAACGAGCAGGCTCTTTAGCCAGGCGACTTCCGCCTTCAACGTGTCGATCTGTTCCATTGGGCTCATTTTCTTACTTTCGTGCTTCCAACCTTCCGGGACCCTCCTACGGGTTGGGCCAGGTCAAGAATTGGCTGAAGGTAAAGAACCCGGCGTTCCAGAGAAGATGATGCGCCGCAATGGCCTACAGGCTCAGAGATCCCTTGCGAGATAGCCCAACCAGATCACGCCAATGTTCGCAGCCGCCACTCCGACCGCTACGCCGAGGAAGAAACTAAGCATAGGCTGAATGTCCTTCTCTTCCTGTCCACCCCTTACTAGGAAGGGGTGGACGAATGGGAGGCCACCGGTCCACCCCCCTGCGCCGCCAGGATGAGTCTAGGAAGCTGCTCAACACGCGGGGGCTTTGTCACGTGACATCACTTAAGTTCAATATCACAGTTTCAAAGTTTCGTTCTAAATATTTATACTCTTTTCAATTTGTTATGTCCAAAAGCGAACCATCATTCGAATGTCACATCCTCCGGGTTGTTACGCTTTCCATTACAGTTAGGAACGCGTGACAGGCTTGATTCCAACCAACTTCCAAGCTTCTGCTCTAACGGTTGTGTCGTATTCCGGGCCGAAGGGATGAGAGGCTCCAAGGAGGGAGGCCGAGCTCAAGGACCGCGGCGACGGCGGCGGGTCGACGGGGGCGGCGCCCGTGGCACGATTGCAGCGTTCCGCGCGGCGAGCGGGATCACAGCGCGCACAAGTTTAGCCGGGTGAATTTGGCGGTAGGCCGGTGGGCTTGCCCGCGCAACACCGGTCGGCGATTAAGCATACGGCCTCCCTAATGTTGACACCATTGGTACGAATGTTAACTTATCGGTAACAGTGGGTTGGCAGTGACGTTATTCTTCGTAGGCCTCGCGACGGGGCTCTTGGTGGGCGGACCGCTGGGGTTACGCCTGGCGCAGTTTCTGGCCTCAACCCGCTAGCGCGGCGCTGACGGACGCGAGGGCGAGGGGCGGAAGCGGCCGAGGCGCGATCGGTCGAGCTATCCGCCGACCTGGTTGTCGAGAGGGCGAGGACTGAGTAGGTGCTGGCCGCCTTCTCGGCTCTAGCAGAGAGGCTGACGGCACTGGCGGCCGAACGCTCGCGACCGTGGTGGCGGCGGCTGGTAGGGTGAGGCCCCGAAAGGACCGCGAAGCCTGGCGCGACCTGGCGCGCGAGGAAGGCGACGAGCGGCGGGAACTCGCCCGGCGCCTCGCCCCCTCGCCGCGCCGATCGCGCGCCCGGCTCCTGCGCCCGCCGAATGCCGCGCCTGGGCCTTAAGCCGATCGACGTCGCCGCGGGCCAGGCGACCGCGGCGACCCTCCTGCTTGCGCCGTTGGCGCTGGCCCTCGACCGGCCGTGGACCCTGCCCGCGCCAAGCGCCGCGACGATCGCCTCAGTGCTTGCGATCGCCGACTTTTCGACCGCGCTCGCCTACGTCGTCTATTTCCGCATTCTTGCCGGGGCGGGCGCGACCAACGTTCTGCTGGTGACCCTGCTCGTTCCGGCGACGTCGGTCGCGCTCGGCGCGCTGGCGCTGGGCGAGCGCCTGGCGCCGCGGCAGTTCGCCGGCTACGCGCTGATCGCGCACGGCCTCGCCTTCATCGACGGCCGCCTGCCGCGACGGCTCGGCGGCTCCCTCTTCGGACGACACGAAGGCGCGCTTTCTCGACTCCCAACCTGGCCGAAATCGCGGTAACCTCGGAGCCCGAAAGGGCCTCTCGATGGCGGAGACCAGAAAACCGGGCGATGTGGCGCGGCGCGCCGCCCGCCGGCGCGACCACTGGAACGCGCCGGCCGAAGGCGCCTGGCGACGGGAGACCTTTCGGCTGCCGCGCACGCAAGCGCGCGCCAAGGCGCGCGAATGGTTCGAACGGTTCCCCAAGGCCGCCTACATGACCGAGATCGAATCGTGGCGGGAACTGGCCGACGACGAGATCGAATTCGTCATGCGCCGCCTGCCGACAGCCGACTGAGGCCGCCCCGCCGCGGAACCTGTGGAGCCGGACAGGGTTCATCGGCGTGGCGGACCTTCCGGCCTTGACAAGCAGGTCGTTAATTCCGTGCCTATCCGGTTAACGCAGATACCTGCTACGTATAGGGTTGCCGGAGCCATTCTTCCTGCCGCGCCAAGCGCCAGGAGCGACCATCACAGAAACAAATAACGCATCAGCTCGGCCCGATGCGTATCATTCGTCCGAGCACTTGAACGGCACGACTCGACGTATGGACTAAACCGCTCGCGCGGTAGGGGCGGCGGAGACCAGTGGGCTGAGGAGAAGCGCGAAGGCCTGGGTCTGTCTCAAGATCGTGGGGTTCAACCCCATGCGAGACAGGAGGTTTCGCGATGCCCGACAACTCGAAGCCCATCAGCCCTCTGCGCCAGCGCATGATCGACGACATGACGGCGCGCCGGTTCGGCGAGGACACCCAGAGGGACTACGTTCGGGCCGTGAAGAACTTCACGGTTTTCCTCGGTCGGTCGCCGGACAAGGCGTCCGCCGAGGACGTTCGCCGCTATCAGTTGCATCTGGCCAAGCAGCATATTGGCCCGGCGACCATCAACCTGGCCTGCACGGCGCTGCGGTTCTTCTTCAAGATCACGCTGGAAAAGCCCGACCTCGTCCGGCATCTGGCGCCCGTACAGCGGCCGCGCAAGGCGCCGGTGGTGCTGAGCGAGGAGGAAGTGGCGCGTCTGCTCGAAGCCGCGCCGGGCCTCAAGTACAAGGCGGCGCTCAGCGTCGCCTACGGCGCGGGCCTGCGGGTGTCTGAGGTCGCGAACCTGAAGGTGTCCGACATTGACAGCCAGCGCATGATGCTCAGGGTCGAGCAGGGCAAGGGACAGCGGGATCGCGATGTGATGCTGTCGCCGCAACTGCTCGAACTGTTGCGCGAATGGTGGCATGCGGCCAGGCCGCGGGCATGGTTGTTTCCGGGCCAGAACCCGGTCAACCCGATGTCGGCCCGCCAAATGGTGCGCGTGGTCCACGCCGCGGCGCAGGCGGCGGGGATCGCCAAGCGCGTGTCGCCGCATACGTTGCGGCATCCCCGGGCTTTGACCCGGGGATCGCTACCCATCTGCTCGAACAGAACGTCGACATTCGGGTGATCCAGGTTCTGCTCGGACACGCCAAGCTGGAGACGACCGCGCTCTACACCCGCGTCGCCATCAATACGATCCGCGACGTCAAGAGCCCGCTGGAGCGGCTGGGCGTCAACCTGACGAAGCGAAAGCCGCCCGCCTGACCGCGGCCGCATGGCGCGGCCCCGCCTGGAGGTCGCCGAGGTCTTTCGCGCCCATGGGCCGGCGTGGCGTGAGGCCAACGAAGGCCACGTGAGCCTCGCCCAGTTGAAAGTGATGTCGGCGATCGAGACCTGTCGCACAGCCGCGCTCGGCGGACATGTCGAGCGCTGCGAGGACTGCGCGCACGAACGCGTGGCCTACAATTCCTGCCGCAACCGCCACTGCCCCAAGTGTCAGGGGGCGGCGGCCAGGCAGTGGCTCGAAGACCGTGAGGCGGAGCTGCTGCCAGTTCCCTACTACCACGTCGTCTTCACCCTGCCGGCTTCGATCGGCGCGATCGCGTTCCAGACCAAAGCGGCCGTCTACGACCTTCTGTTCCGGACCGCCGCCGAGACGCTGACCACGATCGCCGCCGACCCGAAGCATCTGGGCGCGCGCATCGGCCTCACCGCCGTCCTCCATACCTGGGGCTCGGCGCTGACCCATCACCCGCATGTCCACGTCATCGTTCCCGGCGGCGGCCTGTCGCCGGACGGGTCGCGCTGGATCGCCTGCAAGCCCGGCTTCTTCCTGCCGGTGCGCGTGCTCTCCCGCCTGTTCCGCCGCCTCTTCCTCGAAGGCCTCACAGCCCTGCATGCGGCTGGCCGGCTCGTCTTCTTCGGCGACCTCGCCCCGCTCGCCGACCAGGGCGCCTTCGACGCCGCCCTCGCGCCGTTGCGCCGCTCCGAGTGGGTCGTCTACGGAAAGAAGCCGTTCGCCGGACCGAAAGCCGTGCTCGCCTATCTCGCCCGCTATACCCACCGCGTCGCCATCTCGAACGCACGGCTCGTCGCGCTCGACGAGGCGGGCGTCACCTTCAAATGGAAGGACGACCGCATCAAAGGACGCGACCGGTTCAAAACCATGACGCTCGACGCCGCCGAGTTGCCGAGTAGGTGAGGACATTGCTGTCTGAACTGGACCCCGGATTTAGGACCATTGGGTAAGGTGTGAAATGTCCTGCTCTGTCGCAACCGACGGAGCGAGAAAATGATGAAGTCACGCAAGAAGTTTGATGCGGCGTTCAAGGCGAAGGTTGCGCTCGAGGCGCTTCGCGAGGATGCGACGGTTCCGGATCTGGCGAAGCGGCACGGGGTGCATCCGAACCAGATTTATGCCTGGAAGAAGCAGGTTCTCGACAATGTCGCGAGCCTGTTCGCGCGCGGGGCGAGCGTTTCGGGCGATGGCGAGGAGGAGCGCGAACGTGAGGCGGCCAGGCTTTACGCCAAGATCGGCCAGCTGACGGTTGAACGGGATTTCTTGGCCAGGAGGCCAGGGCGATGAGCGCGCCCGATCGAAGGGCGATGGTGGAGCGCCCGGCGGATTTGTCGGTTCGTCGGCAATGCGCGCTGCTGAATGTGGCGCGCTCGGGGGTCTATCGCCCCAAGCCAGAGCCCGGGGTGGACGATCTGGCGTTGATGCGCCGGATCGACGAACTGCATCTGGAACTGCCGTTCTACGGATCGCGTCGGATGACGTTTGAACTCAACAAGGAGGGCTGCGGAGTCAACCGCAAGCGGGTGCGGCGTCTGATGCGCACGATGGGGATCGAGGCGCTGGTTCCGCGTCCCGGCACGAGCAAGGCCGCCCTCGGCCACAAGATCTATCCCTATCTCCTGCGCGGCCTGGCGATCACCGAGCCGAACCATGTGTGGGCGGCCGACGTGACTTACATCCCGATGGCGTGCGGCTTCCTCTATCTGGTGGCGATCATCGACTGGGCCAGCCGGGCGGTTCTGGCGTGGCGGCTGTCGAACACCAACGACGCGAGCTTCTGCGCGGCGGCGCTGGAGGAGGCGCTGCTTCGGTTCGGAAAGCCGAGGATTTTCAATACCGATCAGGGCTCCACTTTCACCGCCGAGGCTTTCGTCGGCAAGCTCGCGGCGGCTGGCGTCGCGATTTCGATGGACGGACGCGGCCGCTTCATGGACAACATCTTCATCGAACGGCTGTGGCGCTCCATCAAGTATGAAGAGGTGCATCTGAAAGCCTACGCCGACGGCCGCGAGGCGCGGGCCGGCATCGGCTCCTGGATGACCTTTTACAACTTTCGGCGCCCGCACCAGGCGATGAACAACCAGATGCCGATGGCGGTGTGGCGCGCCGGCATGGACAAGACCGAGGCGGCGGCGAGGGCTGTGGATATGCCGCTTCGCTTGGACAACGCAAACGCGTTGCCCACATACCCACAGCAGAGGCAGAAGCAGCAAGAAACGGCTTGATTCATGAAAGACAAGGGCAGGCGAGATTACACCTTAAATCCGACCTCCCGTGGTCCCACGAATAGGGTCCAGTTCAGTCCTCACCCCTCGGTCGGGTAGGATCAAGGCGCGGACCGGGCTTCGGATGATGCCGACGTTTCCTTGATCCCCCCTATCATTCCGTACGGCGGGTTTTCCCCAGTACGGCTGGAAGGCTGGCCTATCAGATGGGGCCTTCCCGAGACGCTGGTCGGCTTAAGCCTGCTCCCGGCATACGCCGCTTCCCGCTCGGTTTGCGTCCATCCTTCGCGCATCGCTTGGCAATCCCGATAATCCCGCGCTGTGTCGGGACGGTTGCGCGTCGATGCACCGCCGTGGGAGGTTGGGTAGTCCTCCGCCCCAGGGGTCCTCGCTCGGGTCCGGGTTGTTCTGTCCCGATCCGTCATCACTTAATCGACCCCATCCGCCCCACTCGCGGGCACGTCCCGACTTCGCCGCACGGCGGCTTATACGGAACGCCTTCGCTGTACGGGAGCGCCTAAGCGACCCGCGAGCGGTTCCGGGCTTTCGCTGTCCATTCCTTCCTGGCATGCCGTCCTCTATGACCCCGGGGAGTTCGAACATCGTTATCGTCCAGGTATTCGATGCCGACATGGCCTTCGCCGAGATCTGAGCGGCTCGGCACTCCCAAAGTTCCCGCAATCCGCTTCACGCGGGGCACGTCTTTCGAGGCTTCCCGGTTTGCTTACGTTGCGGCCTGCCAGGTTGCTCGCCCCCCTTTGTCGGATCGAACCGGCTTCCCGGCCCCAGAGGGCTTTTACTTCCAGGCTTCCGGCAGATTGGTCGCCCGCCCCGCCGCTGGATATGACTACAACACGGACTGGACTCCTTGTGTCGGCGGGACTCTCACCCGCTGGAATGGCAGCTAGCCTCGCTGCACCAGACCCGGACGTGCAGAATTCCCGCATCCGGTTCTTCACGGGCGTGCTTCGCTCATGGTGGTGTAGCGATGGACAATCCGAGCCGCTGGCAATGGATATCGTTTCAATAGATCGCTAAAGCGGCTCCAGAGGAACCGTTTGCGGCGGTCTCGTCGCGATAGCCATTTCTTCCAGATGCTCGCGACCTCGTTGGCATACCAGCTCAGTCGTCGATAGTTGCCAGAGACGCCGTAGTAGGCGTAGTGGCCTCGCATCATCGCGCTCAAATGGGCGTGCTGATCCTTGATCGGCCGATGCCGGTTGGTCCGGCACCAGTCGGTGACCGCCGCCAGGGCGCGGGCGTAGCGGTTCTTCGCCGTCACTTGCCGCACCGCTTTGCCACCCCTCCTGGTCTTGCCCCATACGTGGCAAAAGCCGAGAAAAGTGAACGAGGTTCCCTCCGTCTCCGGAGGAGACCCATCCGAGTTGTTGAAGCGAAAATCGACGAACCGAGTTCTTCTCGGGATGCAGCGTTAGCCCATACCGATGAAGCCGCTTGCCCAGAACGCGGAGGACTCGCTTGGCGTCGCGGAAGTACGCGAACGCCATAACGGCATCGTCGGCGAATCGGACAAGGGCGCTGTTCCCTGCGAGCCGTGAACGCACCTCGCTCTCGAACCATTCATCCAGCACGTGATGCAGGAAGATGTTTGAGAGAATCGGTGAGATCACGCCGCCCTGCGGGGAGCCTTCGGTCGCATGGCGCAGAAGCCCATCTTCCAGGACTCCTGCCTTCAGCCATTTGTCGATCATCCTTCGGATCACACCATCCGTGACCCGTCTGTCAAGAAAGTCGCGCAGGTGCGAGTGTGGAATCGAGTCGAAATACTTGACGATGTCGATGTCCAACACCCAGCGCAGTCCGTGGCTCATGAAGCCCGTGCGAAGATCTTGCAGGGCTTGATGCGCCGACCGTCCCGGCCGGAAGCCGTAGGAGCAGGTAAGGAAGTCTTGCTCGTAAACGGCCTCCAGCACCATGACGATCGCCCGCTGGGCCACCTTGTCCTCGAGGGTTGGAAGGCCGAGAGGTCGACGCGATCCATCCGCCTTGGGAATATATGCCCGTCGCACTGGCGGTGCCTGATAGCGGCCCGACTTGATGCGGCCGAGAAGGTCAAGCAAGTTGGCCTCCAGGTTCTTCGCATAGTCGACCGCCGTCATGCCGTCGATGCCAGGAGCACCATCCTTGCGGGTGAGCCGCCAGGCCTCCTTCATCCATTCCAGGTCGATGACGTGGTGCAGCGTGGAAAGCGCCGCTCCGCGCTTGGCTCTTGCCAGCGCAGCTATCCGTTGTCGTTTCGTGGACAGGTTTGCGAAGCTCAAGGTCTTCTCCCGTGTTTCTCGCCAACGGCTCTCGTCCCGTGGCGCCTCCCTTCCCTCAGTCGGGTCCCGGTGGGTCCAGTTCCCCGCGTGTGGTTGGTACTATGAAGGCGCTACGACTTCCCGCTCGCGCAATCCCGGTCGCTTATTGGTTCGCTTCCGAGCACCACGCGATCCCTCCAGTGTTCGTGCTCGCCGCATGGCGCTCCCAGATCGGTGGAGGACCGGCCCCGGGCCCGGGCACTTGTTCAGCCGGCTGCCCAAACTGCCGGCTCGCTCTCACGTGGGCATGAGCGGGATCTCTCAGGTTCCCAGGCGATCCGTCCCGTGCCTCTGCCCCGCTCCAAGACCCCGGTCGGACCGACGAGCCCATGGCCATTGGCGGTCTCGTCGATGCTGCCCCCGCTCGAATGACAGCGAAGGCTCCAACAAGAAAAGCATTTCGAGGCTAATGCGCGGCTTCGGCACCTGCTGCCTACGCTTCCAGACTGACGTTGCCGTCAGCCCGGCAAGGCTCACTTCCGGCTGGCTGGCTCGCCTTTGCCGGGAGGGAGTTGAACCCTCTGGATCGCATTGAAAGGTTTCAGATCACGTGTTCATCCTCCTTTCCAGGGCTTACCCTGACGCTACATCCGCCGCTTTCTCCTGCACGTCCTGCCGAGCGGCTTCCACCGCATCCGACACTACGGCCTCTTCGCCGGCGCGGTCCGAGCCAGCAACATCGAGCGCGTCCGCCAGGCGCTCGCCGCGCCCGAGGCTGCACCCGAGGGCTCGCACGCCGAGACCGACGGCTAGGCCGAAGCCGTTTCGCCGGCGCGGCGCTGCCCCTGTTGCGGCGGCCGGATGATCATCGTCGAAACCTTCGAAGGCGCGCGCCCCGGCCGCCCGCCGTCGCCGACCCGCATCAGGATCGACACCTCATGACCGTCGCCGCGATTCCCACGCAACCCCGTCTCGCCGCGCCTCCAGCCACGCGCCGGAGCAGCAAGCCGATGTCCTCACGACCGCCGCGGACGCTCTCCCGACGCCGCTCCCATACCCGCTGCTCGCATCCTCGCCCCCGAAAAGGCCCGTCGTGTTCGCTCTCGACGGCAACGCCGACCGCCTTTCGCCCCCGCCGCCACATCGGCGATCCGTCCGCGACCTTCAAATCCCCATAGGTCGCGCCCAGCCAATCCGCGCCTCTTCCTACCCGCGGTTTCCCCCTTACGAGGCTTTCGGACGCCGGCCCCAGCGCCCGGCCCAGCGCGCCTGCCAAGGGCCGGCGTCCGAAACCCTTCAGTAGAGCGGACGTAGCAGACCGTGTCCATGGACGCCCCGAATGGGTGGGGAAGTGGACCTACAGGGGTCGCCAGCGAAAGCGCGAAGTCCGCCCTGGGCGGGAGTTCTTCGCGAACGATTTAACGGCCGAGTCGACGTGAAGCGGTCGTTCGAGAACCCGGCCGTGGACGCCGCGGTTGGGGCGACCCCTAACCTTCAACGGCCGCTTTAGATGTCGGTAGGCCTGCGCGACAGCAGGGTCGGCGACCGAAGTAGGGGCAGCTTGCCCGATGTGCGTTTACAACTTCTCCTCGCCTTGCTCCTTGATATTACTACGATAAGAAGCCTTTCATCGCGGGTTAAGGTGTAATTATCCGCCTTCACCGTCATACCGTGCCTGTCCGGTTAACGCCCACACCCACCAGGGCTGGTGATGGTTATCAAACCGGCCATGGAAATCCGCCAGAGCGACGATCTGGGTTTCCCCAGTCAGTCCCAGAGTTTCATGAGCTTTTTCCGTATGACGCGGCATATGCTGCCTATCTTGATCGCGCGCGTTGGCCTGTCGGCTTTGTCTGGCCATATTGCGGCCAGATCGCTCTGCACGTGGACGCATCCTACATCTAGGGGCTGTGGGCGTTAACCGGATAGGCACGCGTCATACCTATGTCACGGAAGTATCCTTTATTGAAAGTGTCCTTTCCTTGTTCCCGTTGGTGAAGAAGGAGGTCTGTGATGAGTATTGTAAAGACCGGACTAGCCTGTTACGCATTCGTGCTGGCGCTCCTAGGCTCTGCCGCAGCAAACGCGACCTACCTCTACGATAACGTTAGCGTTGCGTCAGGCGGTGTCGCCTCAGCTTCTACTGGCGACAATGGCCCTCTCGCTGACTCCTTCTCCACGAGGTCATCGGGCTATACTTTGACCGCGGTCGATCTGTTGGTCATCGCAGATAATCCGGCCGACGGCGGGTCTTTCACTGTCTCTCTACTCTCCGACAATTCGACGAGTCCTGGGTCTACGATCACTATGGACACCTTTGTTGACTCGGCATTGTCAACGACTCTGGGTACCTTCTACGCTCCCTTCTCGAATGTGCCCTTGGCGGCGAACACCCGTTACTGGATTGAATTGTCCACCTCCAACGGCTCCCTTGAGTGGTCATATAGTCAGGTCAACAACGGCATTGGCGTGGCCAACGAGTATAATTTCTACGCGGGCTCCGTCTCCGCTAATGCAGCATTCACTCCTTATCAGATGAGCGTTGGCTCAGCGGTTCCGGAGCGGTCCAGTTGGGCGATGATGCTGCTCGGCCTCGCCGGCCTCGGCTTCGCAAATTATCGGACTTCGAGCCAAGCACTCTCGGTCACCGCCTGACCTTAAGCAAATGTCGATCTAGAGAGCCCGTCGTGGCGCGCAAGCCGCTCCGGTTCGACGGCCCAATCACAGCGGAAGGAGACGAAGATGTTCGGGAGGAAATTGATTTTCGCCGCCGCGTTGCTTGCGGGGACGTCGCTTGGGGCAATGGCCGCGGGGACCGCGACCGTCACGCCGGTGACGAATGTTCCGGCCGACGGCGTCATCTACGGGTTCCTGCTCACCGACGGCAGCCTCCTCTTTCAGGGCGGCTTGCTGCAGGATTTCTACCGCTTCAAGCCCGACAGTAAAGGCAGCTACGCGAACGGCACCCTTTATCCCGCCGCCGCGCTGCCGCCGAACTACATTCCCTACGCCACCTCAGGCGGCGTCCTGCCAGACGGGCGCGTGCTCTTGATTGGCGGAGAGTATACGCTGCTGTCAAACAACACCCTCACCTTCGCGTTCACCAACCAGATGGCGATCTACGATCCGAACGCGGATACCTGGACAATGATCGCGCCGCCTTTCAATACCGCTGGTGATTGGGATTTCATCGGCGACTCGCCGTGGGCGCTCCTTCCCAACGGGCATCTGTTGCTCGGGGAGAAGTTTTCGAAGGCTATGGCCGAGTTCAACCCTAAGACCCTGAGGTGGACCAATGTCTCCAGCCACGCCAAGGATGATATCTTCGCCGAGGAAGGCCTTACCCTGCTGCCCGACGGATCGGTCTTGGACGTGAACGTGACGGATCCTAACTTTGCGCAACGGTTCATCCCCAACGCCAATCCGGCGAATTCGGGGTGGGTTAACGCTGGGTCGACGCCGGAAAGACTGCCGACCATCGGAGATACGAACAGCGCAAAGAACATCATTTACGACAACGGCATGAGGGTCTATCACCCGCCCGGCGAGATCGGCCCGGCGATCCTCCGGCCGAACGGCACCGTGTTCAACAGCGGCGCGGCATGCACCCTTAAGGGTCCGCCCACCGATCCGGATGCTTGCGTGACCTACCAGCCAGTCGCCCACACCGCGATCTACGACATAACGACCAATTCCTGGACGGCCGGCCCAGACCTCCCCACACATGGGGCCCTGGGGGGCGAGGGCGCGGGCGATACCTGGTCCAGCCTGCTGCCGAACGGGAATGTCTTGGTCCAAACCAATCCGCCCGGAATCACCGATGACAGGCTCAAACGCGCCAACGTTCGCTACGCGAGCATCCGCGCACACACGGGCCACCTCGCGCCCGAAGCCGCCGGTGCCGCTGCTCCCGGCTTCGCCCCGGAGGCGACGACCGCGGCGACCGCCTGCCCGCAGACCAGCATCTGGAGGCTCTACGAGTTCAACGGCACGTCGCTCATCCCCGAACCGGCGGGGTCTATGTGTAACAATCAACCCAGCCTGCTGCTCTTGCCGACCGGCGAAGTGATGCTCAACCTCAACTTCGTCTACAAGTCCTCGGGCACGTTTTTGAACGTGTGGAGGCCGACGATCACGAGCTTCCTCTTCTCGAACAACGTCAATCCAGGCGGGACATACCAGATCTTCGGCAGGCAGTTCAACGGCCTCTCGCAGGCGAATGCGTTCGGCGACGAATTCCAGGTCGCCACCAACTTTCCGCTGGTGCGCATCACCAACAACGCGACCGGCGACGTGAGCTACGCGACCACGCACGACTTCAGCACGATGGGCGTGGCGACCGGCTCCGCCATCGTTTCAACCTCGTTCGACGTGCCCACAAATCCCGAGACGGGCGACAGCACGCTGGAGGTGGTCGCCAACGGCATCCCATCCCTGCCGATACCCATCACTGTAGTGGCAGGGGGGGCGTTAAGTGCTAAGTAAGGACTGAGCTTCGCGGCGCGGTCCGCCTGGGTGGCAAGGGGTTGGGCAGCGCGGCGGGCTGGGGCCGCGCTGATCCGGGACTTCCTATGACCGCCGATATTCGGGCTCCGCTTTAGCTTCACGGTGGCGGCCGACGATCAAGCAGGCGTCAGTAGACGTCGCGGCCGCGGGCTCTTATGACATCTCCGGCACGCAGTTCAATGGCCTCTTGCAGGCGAACGCGTTCGGCGACGAATTCCAGGTGGCGACCAACTACCCGTTGGTGCGTATCACCAATTCCTCGACCGGCCACGTGACCTACGCGACCACGCATGACTTCAGCTCGATGGGGGTCGCTACCGGCGCGAGGATCGTTTCAACCCGTTTCGACGCGCCGAAGACGATCGAGCGGGGCAACAGCACGCTGGAGATGGTCGCCAACGGCATCCCTTCCCAGCCGTGGTTCATCACGGTCGGGGCGGAGACGGCCAGTCGGTAGAGTTTCTGGACGCAGCGCCCTCGCCAAGCGGCTGCAATAGGCTTTCTCGGCGTTTCCGGCGCACCATACAAGTGAAAGCGCCGCCCTCGTTTGCGTTGACGAGGGCGGCTGCTCGCCCAGTGTCTGCGGGCGTGCGATCGGGAAACAGCCAGCGTCGTTCCGGCGCGACGCCGGCGTCACGCCGTTTCGGCCGCGCCTTCCACCATTGCCGCAGCAGGCCGAGGATCTCGGGGGGGGGGAGCATCACATTCCGGTCCTTGCGGCCTTTCGACTGTACGACGCGAATGATCATCTGCTCGCTGTCGATGCCGCACACCTGCAGCCGCGCCACTTCGCTGGCCCGCAAGCCGCAGCCATACGCGAGCGACAGCATCGCGCGCGCCTTGAGGCTCGTCGCCATGGTCAGAACGCGCTTGACCTCCTGGAAGCGGCGCACCTCGTCGGCCGTCGCCGTATCGGGCGAACGTTTGAGCTAGGCGGCGAACCGCTCGCAGCTATGGATGTGGCTGCGCTGCGTGCGCGGGTTGAGCGTACGCGCAGCCATGTCTTCGATCATACGCTGACGAAGCGGACTGACAGGGTTGGTCTCGCTCATCGGGCGCTCCTTCCTGAGAGAGGTTGAACGGCCCTCGATTCTCAGGACGGGGCTGCCCGTCGCGCGATCGCTATCCTATCGGCTTGCTACCCGCCCTCTAAGTTCACGCCCCCGCGCAGCGGCCCGGAGCGCAGCGACTTCGTGCCCTGGCGCTCTCTTCACGTAGCAGGACCGACCGCGAACGGCAGCAAAGGTTCGGATTTGGCACGTTCGCCGAGCCATCGGCGAATGGGCGCTATTTGCGCACTCTCGCCCTTCTTCACGATGCAGACGCCCCCGGCGTCGGCTTCGACTGATCGCAATCTGCTCCTCGCGATGTTCCGCCGGCGCCTTGATCGATGCCAGCTTCGGGGCCACGAACGGCCGATCAGACGCGTCGGCGCTGTGCACCCGTCAATCTGTGTTTAGCGGGTGTCTGTCTTAACCGGACAGGCACGGTTAATTCGTTGTTTACCGTGCATATCACGCAATGACAGCATATTAGCTGTCTTCTCCTCAGCGTAAACCGATTATTAGCCGTATTGTCACGAGTATTATGGTATTCTTTTCTACAATAGCCTGCGTTCAAATTCCTGCAAAAAATTCGCCACGCTTCACGCCTCAAATTGATCTGTCCGTTACGGGATTCGTTATCCATAACGACTATTGCACAGGCAAGCCCGCAGAGGGGCGGAAGCCGTTCGCGGGGTCGAGGCAAGGAGTACCCAAGATGACCAGACTGCTGATCGGCGCGCTTCTCGCCGGCGTCGCTTCGTCCGCGCTCGCCGCCGATCTGCCGCCAAGCGGGACGCCTTATTCCGCGCCCATCTACGTCCCGGCGTTCACTTGGACCGGCGTCTATTTCGGCGTCAACGGCGGCGGCGGATGGGCCGGCACCAGCAACGGCTCGTTCGGCAACCTCTCCGGCTGGACGTTTGGCGGAACGGTCGGCGCGAACTACCAGATGGGCCAGTTCGTGATCGGCGCCGAGGGCGACTGGGACTGGGCGAACGTCGGCCACACCCAGTATTTCACGCTGAGCTCGAATCAGATGAACGTCAACGAGACGCTGACCCTCCGCGCCCGCGGCGGCGTCGCGTTCGACCGGGCGCTCGTCTATGTGACCGGCGGCTACGCCGGGGTCAACGCCAACGCGAACTTCTCGACCCCGCTCGCCAGCTGGGGCGGCTCGCAGAGCCAATGGATCAGCGGCGGCGCGATCGGCGCCGGCGTCGAATACGCCTTCACCAACAACATCACCGCCAAGGCGGAATATCTCTATCTGCCGCTGTCGAGCACGAGCTTCTTCAACTCGCCCTACTACACGACCCGCGCGCCCGTAGACCTGAGCCTCCTGCGCGCCGGCGTGAACTACAAGTTCTGAATAGGCGAGGTTCCTTCTCCCCGCTTGCGGGGAGAACGAACGGGGATGAGGGCCGCCCGCAGAAATCGTTGAGCGCGGGTCCCCTCATCCGGCGCTTCGCGCCACCTTCCCCCTGAGGGGGAAGGGCACGCCCTCTCCCACCGGGCTAGCGTGCGCACACATTTGATTTGCTCAGCTGTCAAGTGGGGCAGGCGAGGTGGCGGCGGCGAGATTGAAGCCTTCTGCGATGGCGTGGAAGCGGCGCAGGCCGTGGACGAAGGTGATAGGGCCTGGCGAACGCTCTTTGGCGTAGCCGGTCCAGCCGCCGAGGCGGGCGATGCACCAGGCCGCCCAAGCCAGGCTGCGTCTGGGGTGCGGGTTCTTCTGCTTCTGGGTCTTGCCTTCGAATTTGCCGGCCAGCGCCTCCAGAACGGCGATTTCGTCGGGTTCGAAGACGCGCGCGGCCGGGAAAGCCGCGCCCGCCTCGTCCCGTCCCTGGACCAGTTGCATGACGCTCGCGGCGGCGATCAGCGCGGTCGCCGCCAGGCGTTCGAGCGCGTCGCCGTCGCGCAAGAGGCTGTCTTCGAGGTCGAAGCCCTGCGACTTGAGGGTGCGGAAGAGCTGCTCGATGATCCAGCGATAGCGATAGAGCTCGATAATCCACGCCGCTTGGGCAAGCGTGCTCACGCCATGCGTCGTCAACAGGCGCCAGACGATCGGCTCCTCGGAGGGCGGCGGGTCGATTTCGCGCGCCTCGACGAGATTGAGCGCGACGCCGGGCGGATCCCGCCGGTCGGCGCCGCGCTCGGGACGACGCAGGACGACCGGACAGAAACGCACCGCCAGCGTGACCTTCCGGGCCGTCCGTCCGGGCCGGCCGGGCAGATCGAAGCTCAGACGGCCCGCTTCCGGCGCGGCGGCGATCTTCGACAGCAGCCGCTCGCCCGCCTCGATGAGCGCCCGATCGCGCACGGCGCGAACCAGGACATGCGTTCGCCCATCGGGCACGCGGGCGAAATGCTCGTAGATGTCGGCCTCCCGATCGGAGATCTCGGTGATCATCGTCGCCGAGTTCAGGAACCGCTTCGCCGCCAGGGGCGTGGCGAGCCACTTGTTGCTCTCCTTCTCCTCGATCGGCAGGCTCTGGTAGTCGTCCTCCTTGATCCGCGTTCGCCGCCAGATCGTCGCCCCCGCGAGCCCCAGGACGCCGCCGTCGGCGGCGTCGACCGCCAGCGCCGGATGGACGAACAGGCCGACGTCCTTGCCGTTGCCGACGCGGCCAAGGCCACGCTTGCGCTTGGCTTTGGCTTCATAGTTGATTTCGCTCGTATCCTGGATCAACAGGACGTGCCGTCCCGCCGCGGCGGTTCCCGTCCGCTCCGCCGCGCCGCGCAGAATTTCTTCCACCGTCACTCTCGGATTGCGGAAAAACCGCGTCAGACCAACCTTCTCCGCCCGGCTGTCGCACAGTTGGCGAAAGCCCGCGCTAATGCGCGCGCACATGCGCTCCACCGCCAGGCGCCCCTTTTTTCAAGGCGCACGTCGCCGAAGAAGCCAATGTTCACGTCTGTCATCGCCGATCCTCTCCAAACAAAGGGCCGGCCGATACAGAATCACACATGATTCTCAACGATCAAGCGATGTTTGCAAAAAATGTGTTTGACTCGTCCGCGAATCGAATGTGTGCGCACGCTAGCCTGATGGGAGAAGGGGAGCCGCTAGCCGCAAACTCTCCACCCCAGCCACAACAACCAGCTTGGACGCGACCCGCTCCCTCCGCAAAGCGTCGACTTGCGCCATTGGCGGCTACGCGGCGACGCCCTCGACCGGCTGCGGCTTCACCCGCTGTTCCGCAACCCCGCGGAAATGCCGTTGATTGTGAGCTGGATCCCGGTCAGCACCTTCTCGCTCGAGGCGCGCGACCGATGCAGCTTCAAAAGTTCGACCTGCACGTGGTTCAGCGGATCGAGATAGGGGAAACGATTGCGGATCGAGCGGTCGAGCAGGGGGTTGCTGGACAGCAGTTTTGGCTGCTCCATGATCGCGTTCAGGGCCTCGACCGAATCGCGCCACTCCTGCGAGATGCGGGCGAAGATCTTTTCCCGCAACGGCACGTCGTTGCAGAGCCGCGCGTAGCGCGAGGCGATGGCGAGGCTCGACTTCGACAGCACCATGTCCATGTTGGAGAGCAGCGTCTGGAAGAACGGCCAGCGCTGGTGCATGTTTCGGAGCGCCTCCTGTCCGGTCTCCGGATGCGCCTCGAGATAGGCCTTGACCGCCGCGCCGAAACCAAACCAGCCCGGCAGCATCAGCCGGCACTGCGCCCAGGAGAACACCCAGGGGATCGCCCGCAAATCCTCGATCGCGTGCGTCTTCTTGCGCGAGGCCGGGCGCGAGCCGATGTTCAGGGTCGCGATCTCGGTGATCACGGTCGACGACCAAAAATAATGCACGAAGCCCTCGGTCTCGTAGACGAGGCCGCGATAGGCCGCGTAGGCGGCCTTCGACAATTCCTCCATTGTCTCGAGAAAGGCGGGATCGGGCGCGGGGCTCTCGTCGCGCAAGAGCGTCGCCTCGAGCGTCGCCGAGACCAGGGTTTCGAGGTTGCGGCGGCCGACGTCGGGGTTGGAATATTTGCTCGAGATGATCTCGCCCTGCTCGGTGATGCGGATCTGCCCCTGCACCGCGCCGCCCGGCTGGGCGAGGATCGCGTCGTAGCTGGGGCCGCCGCCGCGGCCGACGGAGCCGCCGCGGCCGTGGAACAGGCGGATGCACACGCCGTGCTTGCGGAACACCTCGACGAGGCCGATCTCGGCCTTGTACAGCTCCCACCCCGAGGTGACGAAGCCGCCGTCCTTGTTGGAATCGGAGTAGCCGAGCATCACCTCCTGCTCGCCGCCTTGCGATGCGACGAGCTTCCGGTATTCGGGGATCGACAGCAGCCGGTCCATCACGCCGACGCAGGCGCGCAAATCGCTGATCGTCTCGAATAGCGGCGCGATCGCGAGCGCCGTCGAGCCTTCCGCTGTGACGAGTTCGACTTCCTTGAGCAGCAGCGCCAGCTCCAGCATGTCGGAGACACTGTCGGTCTTCGAGATGATCGAGGTTCGGATCGCGCCGGCACCGTAGCGGGCGCGGATCGCCGCGGCGCAGCGGAAAATGCCCAACTCGCCCGTCGTCTCCTCGCCATAGGCGAGGAAAGGCGACACAAGCGGCCGCGCGGACACGAGCTCGCTTCTCAGCAGCGCGACGCGTTCGTCCTCGCTTATAGCCCGATAGTCGAGGCCCGGCGAAACGGCCGCCAGGATCTCCGCCACCGTGCGCTCGTGCACGTCGGAATTCTGCCGAAGGTCGATCGGCGCGAGATGGAAGCCGAACACGTCCACAGCGCGACGGAGCGCCCTGAGGCGCCCGCGCGCGATCATCGTCCCGCCGTTCATCCTGAGCGACGCGTCGATCACATCGAGATCGACGGCAAGCTCCC
Source organism: uncultured Alphaproteobacteria bacterium (assembly GCA_963822215.1). Classification (GTDB taxonomy): domain Bacteria; phylum Pseudomonadota; class Alphaproteobacteria; order Rhizobiales; family Beijerinckiaceae; genus Roseiarcus. The sequence goes on along the minus strand of CAWGGX010000007.1, from coordinate 12,611 downwards.
CCACCGACGCATAGGCCGGCGCATCGGCGATCGGCTGGCGCAGCGCCACGACGTGGTCGAGGTCGCGCGCGGTCGCGGCGAGGCGGGCGTACATCCCGGCGATCGCGCGCCGGTAGGGCTCCTCGCTACGGGTCAGCGCCTCGTCGTCGGCACGGTCGGCGAGCGCGGCCAACTCGGCGGTGATGGCGGTCAGTCCCGAGGCGAGCGACAATTCGCCGCCGAGCTGGTGCAACTCGTCGAGATAGTAGGCGAGCGCGCGGGCGCTTTGGCGCCGCACCGCTTCGTCGAGCACCGCGGAGGTCACGTACGGGTTGCCGTCGCGGTCGCCGCCGATCCATGAGCCGATGCGCAGGAAGGACGGCACGCGCGCCCCGCGCCGGCTGGGGTCGAAGGCGCCGAGCGCGTCGTCGATCTCGCCGTAGAGGCGGGGCAGCTCGCTAAAGAAGGTGTAGTCGTAATAGGAGAGTCCGTTGGCGACCTCGTCGATCACGAGGAGCCGCTTCTGGCGCAGCATATTGGTGCGCCATAGGATCAGCACCGCGCGCCTGAGCTTTTCCTCGATTGCGGCGAGTTCGGCGGCGTCGCCTCGAGCATGGTCGCGCTTGTCGAGTAGGGCGGCGATCTCGAGTTCGCGCGTCAGCGTGCTCTTGCGCCTGACCTCGGTCGGGTGGGCGGTCAGCACGGGGCTCACCAGCGCCCGGTCGAAAAAGGCGCTGAGCGAGTCGGGCGCGATGTCCGACTGGCTGATGTGTTGACGGATGTGATGGAAGGCGTAGGCAAGCGAGCCGGGACGCGGCGCGGAGCCAGCCGCCACATGCGCGCGGTTGCGGCGGATATGATGTTGGTCCTCGGCGATGTTGGCGAGATGCGAGAAATAGCTGAAGGCCCGCACGATCGCTAGCGTCTGATCGGCCGACAGGCTGTCGAGGGTCGCCTCGAGCTCACGCCGGGCGCCGGGCTCGTTGTTGCGATGGAAGCGGATCGAGGCCTGGCGGATGTGCTCGACCAGCCCGAAGGTCTCCTCGCCCTCCTGCTCGCGCACCGTGTCGCCGAGGATGCGGCCAAGCAGCCGGATGTCGTCGCGCAGCGGCTTGTCCTTGTCGTCGGCGTCGGCGGAAGCGGGCGTCGGTTCAAAAGCCATCGAGGGCGCCTCCATCGAGCTTCAAGCGAGAGGTGTCGCACGCGGCGAGGGGATCCTGCAAGACAAGCAAGATGAAGGCCATGGGCCGGCCGGAGACGACGCGGGGCATTCGCCCGGATTGCCTCGCGCCAAACCCGAGAACCGCCCGCTAAGAAGGCGCCCTGCCGCATAAGCGCGCCATTGACACGCCCCCGCCCCCGCAACTATGAAGCGCGCCGTGCCCAGGTGGCGGAATTGGTAGACGCACTGGTTTCAGGTACCAGCGGTGCAAGCCGTGAAGGTTCGAGTCCTTTCCTGGGCACCATTTTGGCGTTTCGAGACGTCCAAATTCGCCCATTTCCATCCAAAATCAATGAGATATCAGCATCCAGACGGCCAGAGACGTCCGGCGGCGCTCGTTTGCGTCCAGCATGATTGTTGGTAGATTCATTGGTACGCGGCGATCCTGCCGCCGATTGGCGCCCACACGGCCCTCACCGATCTCGCGATAAGGCGCGCGCTTCCCGGCCCCAAGATCATTAAGCTTTCGGATGGCGGCGGGGCCGGTGTCCGTTCGAAGCGTGCTTTCTTCCCGAGCGACTGAACGTCGGGAGTCGCTGAAGGGTTTCGGACGCCGGCCCCTTGCACGACGGTTGGGCGAGCCGCCGGGGGCCGGCGTCCGAAAGCCTCGCAAGGAGGAAACCGCGGGAAGGATGGGGCTCGGGTAGGAGCGCGACGCTATGGGGATTTGAGGGTCGCGGACTGGGCGCGGCGGCTGAGGAAAAGGCTTGAAGCGGCGGATGGCGTTGATTGGTAGGACGATGACCAGCGTATTGGATCGCGCGAATGTGAGGGACGAGCGCGAATACGGCGCCTGATCGGCGTTTGTCGACGGTGTGAGGCCATCGCGGTCGTGGTCCGGGGCGCGGGCGCGAGCGAATGCGATCGAAGACGTTGGAGGGCGGGCGGCGCGGCGACGGTCATGAGGTGTCGATCCTGATCCGGCTCGGCGGGCGCTGCCGCGCTGGGCGCGCGCCTTCGAACGTCTCGACGATGATCATCCGGCCGCCGCAACACGGGCAGCGGCGCGCAGGCGAAAGGTCATCGGCGCGACTGTCGGCCTCGGCGGGCGAGGGCTGGGGCGCATTCTGCGCGGCGGCGAGCGATTGCCGGGCGCGCTCGATGTTGCGGGCGCGAGCCGTTCCGGCGATGAGGCCGTAGTGGCGGATGAACTCGGCGGCGTCGAGCGTCATGGTCTTGAGCCGGTCGCGACCATTGATCCGGTAGTCTTTCCATTCGAAGGTGACGCCCTTGTCGTCGAGCGCGATGAGCCTGGAGTTGGAGATCGCGACGCGGTGGGTGTAGCGCGCGAGACAGGCGAGAACCGCCTTCGGCCCGGCGAACGGCCGCTTGGCGTAGACAACCCATTCGGAGCGGCGCAGCGGCGCGAGCAGGGCGTCGAAGGCGGATTTCCCGGAGAGCCGCGCGAGGTGGCCGAGGAACGCGAGGCGGCCAGCCGCATGCAGGTCAGCGAGCCCTGTCTTTTTTCATGGAATAGGGACCCCGCTACGGGGACTGATGTGCGTCCAATCGGGGCTCTGACTCACTTTTGATGAACCTGAGGCGCCGGTGTGGCCTGGTTTCGAGAGGGAATCAGGGCCATGCCGTCTTTTCGCGCTTCAGAGTTGCTCCCCACAGGGTTTTGCGCGGTTGGTGCGTTGAGCGACGTTGACAGCGCCGCCGTTACAATCCGGGCGATGAGCGTGAACAGCCCGTGCCCATCTTGTGGCGCGGTTTCGAACCGGGTCCACAGTCGATATCCTCGCCGTTTGGCGGACTTGCCGATCGCAGGGCGGCGCGCCGTGCTGATGTTCCAGGCGCGACGCTTCCGCTGCGAGGCGGTTCTGTGCGAGCGGCGCATCTTCACCGAACGCTTCGACGACAACATTCTCAAGCCTTGGGCGCGTCGCACGGCTCGAACTCGATCAGATTGTCCAGTGTTTGGCGCTTGCCCTTGGAGGTCGGCCGGCGGCGAGTTTCGCACGCCGCTTGAGCATACCGGTCAGCAACGACACCCTGTTGCGCGCGGTGCGCAAACGGGGCGGCCCGAGCTTCGCGCCCCCGGTGATCATCGGGATCGACGACTGGGCTTGGCGTCGCAACCATCGCTACGGAACGCTGATCTGTGATCTCGAACGCCGAAAGACGATCGCGTTGCTGCTAGATCGAGAACCCGCGACCGCCGAGGCGTGGTTGAGCGGACAACCGCAGATCGCGGTCGTGGCTCGGGATCGAGGCGGCGGCTATGCCTTGGCGGCACAAAAGGCGTTGCCCACGCGGTGCAAGTCGCCGACCGCTGGCATCTGATGGAGAACGCAAGCCATGCGTCCTCGACGCCGTGCGCAAGTCGATGCGCCAGATTCGCAGCGCGATTGGCGCCGCCACGATCAATCCCGGCCTGCTCACCGCCGCCGAGAAGCTGCAATATGAGGGTTACCTCCGCCGCGAAGAGGCCAACGCCGCCATCCTCGCGATGGCCAAAGAGGGCGCGACGATCAAGGAGATCGTGCGAAGCGCCGGCTACAGCCGCGGCCTGGTGCGAAAGGTGCTTCGCGGGCAGAGGTCGGACATCTTCCGCGTTCGCAGCAGTTCGCTCGAAGCCTATCTTCCCTAGCTCGACGAACAATGGGCGGCGGGCCGGCGCAACGGCTCCGAGCTATGGCGCTCCCTGAAGCAGCGAGGGTTTCGCGGATGCCTTCGCGTCGTCAGCGAGTGGAGCGCGCGACGACGTCGATCGGAAAGGATGGATGCAAGCGCGATAAGCCGCGCTCCCTCCGCACGAACCATCGCCCGGTTGATGACGATCGGGCGCGACCAACTTTCCAAGGCCGAGACCGTAACCGTGGCCGCGATCGAGAGCGGCGTCGAGCCTCTCGTCCAAGCACGCGAAATCATCGCGAGCTTCCAGGCGATGATCCGAAGAAAGGCGCCGGCGGAACTCGATCCCTGGATCGAGCGCGCCAAGACCAGCCTCGTTGCGGCATTGGCGAACGGCGTCACGAAAGACAAGGCCGCCGTAGCTTCTGCGCTCTCCTCGGGGTGGTCCAATGGCCAAGCCGAGGGTCAGATCTGTAAGCTCAAGCTGGTCAAGCGCCAGATGTACGGGCGCGGAAAACTCGATCTCCTCCAAGCGCGCGTCATCGGCATGACGTGACGAGCGTCATCAAAAGTGCGTCAGAGCCCCTATTCAATGCAAACCCGCGGGCCCCTTTCGAGCGATTCTAAAAGTCCCCCGTGGCTTGTTTCTCATTCGTTTTTTTGGACAGAGAGGAGATCGGGCGGGATGGTGAAGGTAGCGAGGGCTTCGAGGAGGTCGGACCAGGCGGGGAAGACGACGAAGCTCGTCAAGGTTGCGATATAGGCGAAGAAGCTGGTTCGCTTTTCCGCCGCTTCTCTGGCTTTGCGCCACGGCGGCTCGAGAAGGTCGAGAACCGTATGCCAGGCGAAGGCGAGCATGTTGAGGGCGGCGAGCGTCATGGCCAGATAGGTCTCGCCATGGCCGAAATTGTGTTCGAGTTCGTAGCCGTGGTTTTTCAGGACGTTGAAGCTTTCGTTCTCGATCTTCCACCTCGCGCGGCCGCAGACGACAATCTCGGCGACGTTGGCTTTTGTGACCGGCAACGAAGTGACGAAGGCCGTCCTGTATTTCACGACGCCCTTGGCGTCCAAAATCTTGAAGCCGATCCAGTTGATCAGCACGGCGTCCTCGCCGTCGCGCAACGGGACCTTTTCGATGAAGCGATAGCGGTGCGTTTCGTGCGTCTTGCCCTTGCGGACCTTGACCTCGTGGCGCTCGAACTCGCAGCCGTCGATGAAGTCGTAGAGCGCCTTGTGCGAGGTCTCCTTGCAGGTGAAGAGGAAATCGTCGCCGCTTGCGACGAGCCTCTCGACCACGCTCTGGCAGGCGAACAGATCGTCGGCGAGATACACCGGGCGCAACGGTTTCAGGCGCGCGCCGTGCTTCTCATGCCAGCGTTTGACGGCGTTGCGCTCGCAGTCCTGCTTCTCAGCGCCGTCCTGCTTGACGATGAACTCGGGGCTCAGGGGGACGACCTTGGAATGTCCCGGCGCGACCACGGTCGCGGCCAGCATGGAATGATAGCTCTCGATCTTGCCGTTGCTGCGTTTGCGCGTCTGGCAATGCGGGCAAGTGATCTTCTGGCTGCAGAAATACTCGGTCCCGTCTAGCGCCACGAGCGTCCGCCCGCCCAGACGCCCGAAGGCCTCGCGCATTGCGGGTTCGAACAGCAGCCGCTCCATGTTCTCGAAGCAGGGCGCGAGCAGAGCAGGGTCCGCGCCGTCGAGCATGTCCCTGATGTAATTGTCGGAAGGGATTTTCTCAATTCCGAACAAGGTCTGGCAGTTGGACCGTCCCTGGCCTCTCTCCAGCGCCCGCTGGAAGGACAGAAACGACGCGCTCTGCATGAAGAACAGGGCGAACGCCGACAAACCGAAATCCGCCATGGCGATATTGCCGCTCCGCCCCTTGCGAGGGTCCGGGAACCCAGCGCAAACCGCCCTCAGGCCAGAAAGTAGCCCCGCCAAAATCTCCATCCCCAGCGTGAATCATGTTTCCCCCGATTTGTGAATCTGGAGGGTTATGTGAGGTCGCCGGCGCACAGGTTTGTGGGCCAGGGAAGGCGACCTCACATAAGCCGGATTGAACGAAGGCGCGGGCCGGTCAGGCGCTATGGGGAAAGCGCGCGAGGGCGCTCGGGTTTGACGGCGCGTCTTTGTCCTGCGCGTTCAGCTGGAGGAGACCGTTGAGCGGTTCGGAGGCGCGGCGGCGGGATTCGGGCGCGCTCTGGAGGGTTAGCAGAGAGGGGATCTGGGTCGAAGCGGAGCGGCGACGGCAAGAAGCCTCATCGCCGGCGGCTTGAGCGGCTTGGTGGTGGGGGCGAGGACGGGCGATCGAGGTGGGGGCGAGACTCGAGGTCATGATGTGTCGCAGCGGAATGCGGCGGCCGGGTCAACGAGGCCGATGCGGCGCATGAGACCGCCGCAATCCGGGCAGCGGGCAAACGGCTCGCGGGCGTGTTTGTCTGGCTGTGGCTCGCTGGCGGCGGCGGGCTCGCCGGTCGGCTGGGGCTGAAGCAGGCGGCGCAAGCGCGCGAGGCTCTCGCCTCGGTCGCCCTTGGCGAGAAAGCCGTAGTGCCGGATGCGGTGAAAGCCGTCGGGCAGGACGTGGAGCAGGAAACGCCGGATGAACTCGTGCGGGGCGAGGCGCATGACGCGGGGGCGCCCGCCGCGACGATAGTCCTTGTAGGAGAACGCGACTTCATCGTCGCCGACGACTACGAGCCTCGTATTGGCGATGGCGGTTCGATGCGTGTAGCGGGCGAGATAGGCGAGCACGCGCGCGGGTCCGCCGAATGGCGGCTTGGCGTAGACGACGAAGGGGCCTTGGCGCAGAGCGCGCATGCGTTCGGCGAACGCGGCGGCCTCGGCGAGCGGGACCAGGTCGCCGAAGAAACCGAGTTCGCCGCGCCGGAAAGCGGTTTCCAGGCCGTCGAGGAACAGGCGGCGGAAGGTCTTCGACAGGGCGCGGACGGAGAGCAGGAAGTTGGGTTTGCAGACCCATCGCTGACCATCGAGGGCAACGCCGCCGCCGGGAACCAGACAATGGACATGGGGGTGGTGGGTCAGCGTCTGTCCCCAGGTATGCAGGACGGCGATGAGGCCGATCCTGGCGCCCAGACGCTCGGCGGCAAGCGTCATGAGCGCCTGGGCGGCGGCGCGCATCAACAGGCCGTAGACCGTTTGCTTGTTCTGGAAAGCGATCCCGGCCGCCGCCGGCGGCAGGGTGAAGACCACGTGGAAGTAGGGAACCGGCAGCAGTTCGGCCTGACGAGCAGCGAGCCACTCCGCGCGCGCCGACCCCTGACACTTCCCGCAATGGCGGTTTCTGCACGAGTTGTAAGCGATGCGGGTGAGCCCGCAATCGTCGCAGAGCTCGACATGACCGCCGAGCGACGCCGTGCGGCAGGCCGTGATCGCTCCGATCACGCGCCGCTCGACGCGCCCGAGATGTCCGGCGTTCGCTCGTTCGTAAGTCTCGCCGTGACGGTGGAAGACATCGGCCAGTTCGAACGCCGGCCGCGCCGTCACCGGCTACTCCGGCGGCGTCACCTGCAGCGAGAGCCGGTCGAGAGGGCTCTCAGTCCTGGCGATCACCTGCGATGACACGTGCGTGTAGCGCGCCGTCGTCGACAGATTCTCGTGTCCGAGCAAGACCTGGATGATGCGAATGTCGACGCCGCTCTCCAGGAGATGGGTCGCGAAGCTGTGGCGCAGAACGTGCACGCTCACGCGCTTGTCGATGCCGGCCGCGACGCGCGCCGAACGGCAGGCGGCGTGCAGGACCGTCGGCTCGATCGGCCTGTGCTTGTCGCGACCCGGGAACAAAAACCGTTCGGGATGCGCGAGACGCCAGTAGCTGCGCAGGATGCCGAGCAATTGCTCGGACAACATGACGTAGCGCTCCTTGCCGCCCTTGCCGCATTCGACCCGGATGACCATGCGGTCGCTGTCGATGTCGGGCGCCTTCAGGCCGACGACCTCTGACACCCGCAAGCCTGCGGCATAGGCGGTGGTCAGCGCGACCCGAGCCTTGAGGCTCGAGACGGCTTCAAGAAAGCGACGACTTCGCCGGCGCTCAACACGGCCGGCAGCTTGCGCGGCTCGCGGGCGTAGGCGATCCGCTCCGGGATCGCCTCGTCGCCGAGCGTCACCCCGTAGAAGAAACGCAGCGCGCACACGACCTGATTGAGCGACGCCCAGGAGATCCCTTTCGAGATCAAATGCACCTGGTAGGCGCGGACGTCTTCCAACCCGAGCCGATCCGGCGAATGGCCGAAATATCGGCTGAACTTCGAAACCGCGTGGATGTACGATTGCTGGGTCGCCGGCGACAGATTGCGGATCGTCATGTCCTCGACCATCCGGCGACGCAGAGGGCTCATCTCGGCCATCTGAAACTCCTGCCTGAGAGGGGGCTACTGAACACCCCATCCTCTCAGGCAGGAGGACATTCACTCCATCCCGCCGATCATCCGCTCGCTTCCGCTTCCGCCGCGATAGCGGCTTCGTTCAATCCCAAAAATGAACCACTTTTAGAATTGCTGGCCCCTTTCGATGATCATTGACAATATGCGCTCGATCGGAAGAAACTGCGCCCTTCGCGCCGGCGCGAAGGGCGCTATCTGTTACGCAGCAATCTGACCGAAGGCGATCCCGCCGCCCTGTGGAGCTTCTACATCCAGTTGGTTCAGGTGGAGGAAGCGTTTCGAACGCTCAAGGGCGACCTCGCCGTCCGGACGATCCACCACCAGGAGCAAGGGCGCATCGAGGCGCACATCTTCATCGCCTTCCTCGCCTATTGTCTGCATGTCACCCTCGGCCGCCGCCTGAAAGGGCTCGCGCCGGGCCTGACCCCGCGCAGCGTGTTCGAGAAATTCGCCGCCGTTCAGATGATCGACGTTCTCATCCCCACTGCCGACGGTCGAGAACTGCAGTTGACCCGATACACCCAGCCGGAGCCCGATCTGACCCTGCTCCTTCACCGGCTGAAGATCGAACTGCCCGACCAGCCGCCCCCCAAAATCACCTCAAACCAGGCCGCCGCCACGCTCCCCCTGTAGTGCCGACCTTCCGCATGTCGCCTCAATATTTTCAACGCCTTCCTCCCTCCAACCCGCCCCAATCGGCTAACTTCGGTTAGGGTGTTCTGGCAATAACTAGCGTCTCGATCGATGGACGGCCCGGGGGCCGCCCCTGTCTGCCCAACTGGTTGGTGGCAACTTGGTTGGCCCCGGAGCGGGTCACTGCCGCAGTTCGCCTAACCGGGCTGAAATGCATTCGACCTTGCCAAAAATGAGATCGATAAGCGTTCTCATCGGCGCCGAACCGTGGGTCGTCGAAGTCGGTCACGGCCATGGAGACAACGTCGATTAGGTGGCCGACAAGGTCAACTTGGTCGCGCAGGGTACGTATCGAATCTTCGGTCATGACACGGTCCCCTTTTGAGTTAACAATCGGATGTTATGCGTGAACTGAGGACGTGTCAAGCAACAACCAAGTACGTGTCATATTTATCTATATTGGCAACAGGCCTAGGTGATGTATCTATACCAGCGACAAAGTAACCGCAAAAGCAGATATACTGTCACTATAATCGCTACGTGCGGCCGAAGGCCCCAGCCGCCTCGATTTCCTGTCGGTGGGCGCGGATACGCATGATCGCCCGCCACGGCCGTCCGAGGTGAACGGTGGAGCCCAGGAGGCCCGTCACGATCGCCGCCAGCGCAAGGCTGGCGGCTGGCGCGACAAGATCGGCACCCCTGCCGAACAAGCCAAGCGGGGCCGCAACAGCCGCGAGGATTTCGCGGCTATGGCAATCGCCGAAGTCAAGAACGGGGCGAGGCCGCCGAAAGACGCGTAACGAGTTCGATAATCGCTGTGCGGATCTCGCGCTGTTCGATTTGCAGGAAGGCCCGAATGAGCGCCGCTCCCTCCGCGGGCGAAGCGCTGTCGTCGCCTGCGGAAGAATTATGGTTGCCTGCAATTGAACCGAACTTGTGAGCGACCAGACGCGATTGGCAAAAATCTGCAGGATAATTCGTTTTTGGCATCGCCGCCCCCTCCCCTCGAACAAAGCGCCATCACGCCAATCCCTTTCGACTTAAACGCCCAAAGCTTCGAACTCAAGCCGTTCGAATGGCGCAGCGCGGAGTTGCGGCGCTCCCTCTGATGAGACACGCCGAATTTTCCGCCGGGCTTCCTCCTGATGTGTTGGGGTTGCGGGCGGCCGCGCGAGGACCGCGCCCAGCGCCGGACGGGCTCGTCTGTCGCGAACGCGACATGCCAGTGTCCGACCGCGACGGTGCCGCGTCTTCCGTAAATTATTGATATCATGGCATTTTATCTATGGCACGGGCCTTGCGCTCCTGCTCGCGGCGACAGGAGACGCGACACATGAGCCAGCCGTTCACGATATCGCTCGACAGCCTCATGAACCCGATCGACTTCGACGCCATGAAGCAGGCGGCGACGTCGGGCGGTTGCTCGTCGTCCTCGTGCGGATCGTCGGCCAAGCCGGACGACATGGACGAGTCGACCTGGGAGCGGATCAAGGACCATCCGTGCTATTCGGAAGAGGCGCATCACTATTTCGCCCGCATGCATGTCGCGGTCGCGCCCGCATGCAACATCCAGTGCAACTATTGCAATCGCAAATACGACTGCGCCAACGAGAGCCGCCCTGGCGTGGTGTCGGAAAAGCTCACGCCCGATGAGGCCAAGCGCAAGGTGATCGCCGTCGCCAACGAGGTGCCGCAGCTCTCCGTTCTCGGCATCGCCGGCCCGGGCGACGCCTGCTATGACTGGAAGAAGGCCCAGACGACGTTCTCGGAGATCTCCAAGGAGATTCCCGACATCAAGCTCTGCATCTCGACCAACGGCCTGGCGCTCCCCGACCACGTCGACGAGCTCGCCGAGATGAACGTCGACCACGTGACAATCACCATCAACATGGTCGATCCCGAGATCGGGGCAAAGATCTATCCGTGGATCTTCTACCGCCACAAACGCTGGACCGGCATCGAGGCGGCGACCATCCTGCACGAGCGCCAGATGCTCGGGCTGGAGATGCTGACCGCGCGCGGCATTCTGACAAAGATCAATTCGGTGATGATCCCGGGCGTCAACGACGAGCACCTCGTCGAGGTCAATCGCTGGGTGAAAGAGCGCGGCGCCTTCCTGCATAATGTCATGCCGCTTATCTCCGATCCGGCGCACGGCACGCATTTCGGCCTCACCGGCCAGCGCGGTCCGACCGCGATGGAGTTGAAAGCGCTGCAAGACAAGCTCGAGGGCGGCGCGAAGCTGATGCGTCACTGCCGCCAGTGCCGCGCTGACGCGGTCGGCCTGCTCGGCGAGGACCGCGGCCAGGAATTCACCCTCGACCAATTGCCAGAGGAGGTCACCTACGATCCAAGCAAGCGTGAGGCCTATCGCGAGATCGTCGCCGAGGAGCGCGGCGACCACGTGCGCGCCAAGGAGAAGGCGATCGCCGCAGTCAAGGAGAATTCGGCCGACGGCCTTTCGATCCTGGTCGCGGTCGCGACCAAGGGCGGCGGCCGCATCAACGAACACTTCGGCCACGCCAGCGAATTCCAGGTCTACGAGGCCTCCGCCAAGGGCGTCGAGTTCGTCGGCCACCGCAAGATCGACGCCTATTGCATGGGCGGGTTCGGCGAGGATGCGACTCTCGACGCCACGATCGCCGCGCTCGAGGGCGTGACCCACGTGCTCTGTTCCAAGATCGGCGACTGCCCGAAGGACATGCTCATCGCGGCCGGGATCGAGGCTACCGACGCCTACGCCTACGAATACGCCGAGACCGCAATCAGCGCGCTCTACGCGGAAGCGACTGCCGACAAGGGCGAGGCGAAAGCGGTCGCCTGAGGCGCCAACGAATTCCGGCGCGAATGACGCCGGCTGACCTGAGCAAAAGGAGAAGAGGGAATGGCTTTCAAGATCATCGCTTCCCAGTGCACCGTGTGCGGCGCCTGCGAATTCGAGTGCCCAACGGCCGCGATCAAGTTCAAGAACGACACCTACATCATCGACGCAAAGGTCTGCACCGAATGCGACGGGCATTTCGACGCGCCGCAATGCAACAGCGTCTGCCCGGTGCCGAAGACTTGCGTGAAAGCTTGACGGCTTCAAGGCTCGTCATGGCTTGCGGCGCACCCCCGGAAGAGGACGACGGGCCGTTCGACTGGCTCGGCAATCCCGTATCCTGCGCCGACTGCCCTTACGAGGAGACGCGCGCGGCCGGGCGCTGCGAGTTCGGCCGCGCCTGTGTGATGGATCGGCGCGCACGACGGATCGACCGCTTCTTCGCCGCCAATCCAGCGCACGCCGAGCGGCATCTGGCGCACCCCTACTTCGAGGTGCGCACGCTCGCCGCGCGCTACGCTTCTCCATTCAGACTGACGGCGCTCCTCACCGACCCGGAGCCGGACGTGCGCGCCATGGTCGCCCTGCGCTTGCCGGTCGCGCGGCTCGGTCCTTTGATGAACGATCCCGAGCCCAAGGTGCGCATCGCGCTCGCCCAGCGCCTCTCGGGCGAGGCGCTGGCGAGCTTGTTCGGCGATCGGGAATATTCGGTCAGGCTCGCTGCGGCGCGGCGGGCGGAGCCAGCGCTGCTGGTGCGGCTGATGGACGATCCCGATCCGACGGTGCGGCGCGAGGCCGCTCGGCGCGCGCCCGACTATACCCTCCCACGCATGACCGGCGATCCGGACCCGCTGGTCAGGATCGCCGTCGCCGAGCGACTGCCGGAAGAGCGGCTCATGCTGATGGCGAAGGACGAGGATTTCCGCGTGCGCTTCGTTTGCGCCGAACGGCTGCCGGCGGCCCTTCTCGG